>NZ_CP096201.1:0-5058248 GCF_023195735.1 Kluyvera ascorbata | reverse complement strand
GCTGAATTCTGTGGCTGGTAACTCATCCTGCAATCGGGCAAGACATTGCTGCCAAAGCGAAAGTGACACGGCGGACTCCACTCGAAAAAAGTCGATACACATCATCCTCCAGGCAAACCTGCAGGCTACCTCTGACGATCCTGCCGCCAGCAAAACTGAATACTGTCGGGGATTCATTCAGTTGCTGCATATGTGCAGCCCGAACAATGCTGTGTATAAGATTAAAAATTCGTGATTTTTGGCACACGTCGAAAAGACCCGATGCAAGCGGGTGACGCGCGAACCGCTATCTGCGGTTTTCAACCACCTCTTTCAGACACGGTGCTGAAATGACGCGGTTATTTTCCCCTTTTACGATCCACCGATCGCGATCGGGCCGAGGATCATAGCGTAAACTGCGCCAGAGATCTTCTGTTTCTCACAGATTCTTCCCGATTTATCCACAGGTGGATCCGGCAAGCGCTAAGTGTAAACGATCCCGACAAAGAGAAGGCACGATTTCCTTCGCATATTGGAAAAATTAATGACTAGCGACAAATTTCTGCTTAAATGATCTAACAAAGATCCAGGATGATCCTTGCGCTTTAATGGGCAGCCCGTATAATTCCCCACCCGGCGTGTTCTACGCGAATTTTGGTGAAGGACGCTGCTCATTTACCGGGCGAAAAACTGCGGTGATACGTGGTTTTTTACGCGGTAAATAAGGAAAGAGAATTGACTCCGGAGTGTACAATTATTACAATCCGGCCTCTTTAATCACCCATGGCTTCGGTGTCCATCGTTCGATTTTCGTTCGGATATCCAATAAAGCCATTGAATTTATTCAAGTTTAGGTAGAAATCGCCATGAAACGCACTTTTCAACCGTCTGTACTGAAGCGCAACCGTTCTCACGGCTTCCGTGCTCGTATGGCTACTAAAAATGGTCGTCAGGTTCTGGCACGTCGTCGTGCTAAAGGCCGTTCTCGTCTGACCGTTTCTAAGTAATAAAGCTAACCCCTCGAGTGGTTAAGCTAGCATTTCCCAGGGAGTTACGTTTGTTAACTCCCACTCATTTCACATTCGTCTTCCAGCAGCCACAACGGGCTGGCACGCCGCAAATCACCATCCTCGGCCGCCTGAATTCGCTGGGGCATCCCCGTATCGGTCTCACCGTCGCCAAGAAAAACGTCAAACGCGCACATGAACGCAATCGGATTAAACGTCTGACGCGTGAAAGTTTCCGTTTACGTCAGCATGAACTCCCGCCTATGGATTTCGTGGTGGTGGCAAAGAGGGGGGTTGCCGACCTCGATAACCGTGCTCTCTCGGAAGCGTTGGAAAAATTATGGCGCCGCCATTGTCGCCTGGCTCGCGGGTCCTGATAGGCCTTATTCGGGTCTATCAGCGCCTGATTAGTCCGCTACTCGGGCCGCATTGCCGTTTCACGCCAACCTGTTCTCAATACGGAATTGAGGCATTGCGCAGGTTTGGAGTGATAAAAGGCAGTTGGTTGACAGTGAAACGCGTATTAAAATGCCACCCTTTACACCCTGGTGGTGACGACCCCGTCCCGCCTGGACCATTTGATACCAGAGAACACTAACGATGGATTCGCAACGCAATCTTCTTATCATCGCTTTGTTGTTCGTGTCTTTCATGATCTGGCAAGCTTGGGAACAGGACCACAATCCTCAGACCCAGCAGCAGACCACGCAGACTACGACCACAGCAGCGGGTAGCGCCGCAGACCAGGGCGTACCGGCCAGTGGCCAAGGGAAACTGATTACGGTTAAAACTGATGTGCTTGAGCTGACTATCAACACTCGCGGTGGTGATATTGAGCAAGCGCTGCTTCCGGCTTACCCGAAAGCGCTGAAATCTGACGAACCGTTCCAGTTACTGGAAACCACCCCACAGTTTGTCTATCAGGCACAAAGCGGCTTAACCGGTCGTGATGGCCCGGATAACCCGGCTAACGGCCCGCGTCCGCTGTATAACGTCGATAAAGATGCGTTTGTGATGGCCGATGGCCAGAATGAAATCGTCATTCCACTGACCTATACCGATAAAGCAGGCAACGTCTTCACCAAAACCTTCACCCTGAAACGCGGTGATTATGCGGTGAACGTGAGCTATGACGTGAAGAATGCCGGCGAGAAACCGCTGGAAGTGTCTACCTTCGGTCAGCTGAAGCAGACGGCTAACCTGCCGTCTGACCGTAATACGCAGTCTGGCGGCCTGTCTACCATGCACACCTTCCGTGGTGCAGCGTACTCAACGTCTGACTCGAAATACGAAAAATATAAATTCGATACCATCGTTGATAACGAGAACCTGAACACCAACACTAAAAACGGTTGGGTTGCCATGCTGCAGCAGTACTTCACTACTGCATGGGTTCCACAGAACAACGGTACCAATAACTTCTACACCGCTAACCTCGGTAACGGCGTAGTGGCTATCGGCTACAAATCTCAGCCGGTTCTGGTACAGCCAGGCCAGGCAGATAAACTGCAGAGCACCCTGTGGGTCGGCCCCGCAATTCAGGACAAAATGGCTGCCGTTGCGCCGCACCTGGATCTGACCGTTGACTACGGCTGGCTGTGGTTCATCTCTCAGCCGCTGTTCAAACTGCTGAAATGGATTCATAGCTTCCTGGGTAACTGGGGCTTCTCCATCATCGTTATCACCTTCATCGTTCGTGGCATCATGTACCCGCTGACCAAAGCGCAGTACACCTCCATGGCGAAGATGCGTATGCTGCAGCCTAAGATTCAGGCGATGCGTGAGCGTCTGGGCGATGACAAACAGCGTCAAAGCCAGGAAATGATGGCCCTGTATAAAGCGGAAAAAGTTAACCCACTGGGTGGCTGCTTCCCGCTGATTATTCAGATGCCAATCTTCCTTGCGCTGTACTACATGCTGAGCGCCTCGGTTGAACTGCGTCATGCGCCGTTTATCCTGTGGATCCACGACCTGTCTGCACAAGACCCGTACTACATCCTGCCGATCATCATGGGCGCGACGATGTTCTTCATTCAGAAGATGTCTCCGACCACCGTGACCGACCCGATGCAGCAGAAGATCATGACCTTTATGCCGGTCATCTTCACGGTGTTCTTCCTGTGGTTCCCGTCTGGTCTGGTGGTGTACTACATCGTCAGCAACCTGGTAACCATCATTCAGCAGCAGCTGATTTACCGTGGTCTGGAAAAACGTGGCCTGCATAGCCGCGAGAAGAAAAAATCCTGATTCGGTTGAGCACGAGCTAAAATGGAAGGCGGTCGAATGACCGCCTTTTTTATTGCGACACAGTAGAGACAAACCATGAGCCAAAACGACACTATCGTCGCCCAGGCAACCCCACCGGGACGCGGTGGTGTGGGCATTCTGCGCATCTCCGGCCTGAAGGCGAGAGATGTCGCGCAGGCGGTGCTGGGCAAGCTGCCTAAGCCACGCTACGCCGATTATCTGCCGTTCAAAGACAGCGACGGCAGCGCGCTGGATCAGGGCATTGCGCTGTGGTTCCCGGGCCCGAACTCGTTCACCGGCGAAGATGTGCTGGAGCTTCAGGGCCACGGCGGCCCGGTTATCCTCGATCTGCTGCTGAAACGTATTCTGACGTTGCCGGGCGTACGTATTGCCAACCCCGGTGAGTTTTCCGAGCGCGCGTTTTTAAACGATAAGCTCGATCTGGCACAGGCAGAAGCCATTGCCGACCTGATTGATGCCAGCTCCGAGCAGGCGGCACGTTCGGCGCTGAACTCGCTGCAGGGTGCCTTCTCGGCGCGCGTTAACCACCTTGTGGAAGCACTTACTCACCTGCGCATCTACGTGGAAGCGGCCATCGACTTCCCGGACGAAGAAATCGACTTTCTCTCTGACGGTAAAATCGAAGCGCAGCTCAACAACGTCATTGGCGATCTCGATGCCGTTCGCGCCGAAGCGCGTCAGGGCAGCCTGCTGCGTGAAGGGATGAAGGTGGTGATCGCCGGTCGCCCGAACGCCGGGAAATCGAGCCTGCTGAACGCCCTGGCGGGCCGTGAAGCGGCTATCGTCACCGACATCGCGGGCACTACCCGCGACGTGCTGCGCGAGCATATTCACATCGACGGTATGCCGCTGCATATCATCGATACCGCCGGTCTGCGCGACGCCAACGATGAAGTTGAACGTATCGGCATCGAGCGAGCCTGGCAGGAAATTGAGCAGGCCGACCGCGTACTGTTTATGGTTGACGGCACCACCACCGATGCGACCGATCCCGCCGATATCTGGCCGGACTTTATCGCCCGTCTGCCGGCAAACCTGCCGATCACCGTGGTGCGTAACAAAGCCGATATTACCGGCGAGACGTTAGGGCTGAGCGAAGTAAATGGCCACTCACTTGTGCGCCTTTCCGCGCGCACCGGCGAAGGTGTCGACGTGCTGCGTAACCATCTCAAACAGAGCATGGGTTTTGAAAACAACATGGAAGGTGGCTTCCTGGCGCGCCGTCGTCACCTTCAGGCGCTTTCCGATGCCGCCGAGCATCTCCAGCAGGGTAAAGCCCAGCTGCTTGGTGCCTGGGCCGGGGAGCTGCTGGCAGAAGAGCTGCGCCTGGCACAGCAGAGCCTGAGTGAGATAACCGGTGAGTTTACCTCCGACGATCTACTCGGTAGGATTTTCTCCAGCTTCTGTATTGGTAAGTAAGCTATCAAACCAGAATTAACATGTTGTTAATTCTGGTTTTCTTTTCTCTCGTGCCGCACTAATCCCTCACCTTCGGCTAAACTGGTTAACAGTCCTCTTTTCTTGTTAAACAGGCCACCGCCATGACAACTGAATACACGCTGATTGAAACCACTCCATCTGCTGAAGACTTCTGCCGCCTGCGCAAAATAGCTGGCTTGTCTGCTCGCCCGCTTGCGGCGGCCGAAATCGGCCTGCCACGTAGCTGCTACGGCGTTCATATCCTTTGGCAGGGCACACCGGTAGGCATGGGGAGGATCGTCGGCGACGGTGCGCTGAATTTTGAAATCGTCGATATCGCCGTCGATCCTGAGCATCAGGGAAAAGGCCTGGGGCGTAAAATTATGGAAGCGCTCGTGTCCTGGTTGAATGCCCATGCGTTTAAAGGCAGCTATGTCTCACTCGTCGCCGACGTTCCGGAGCTGTACGCCAAATTCGGCTTCGAATCCGTACGCCCGGAAAGCGAAGGCATGGCGAGGGTCTGGAAGTAAGTTTCCTTGCAGGAAATCACTGTTGTCCAAATGGCAACTCGTGTCATCTCATACACCCCAGTATGCTGAGCGCCACATTTCTCGTGAGGTCGCCATGACACGCTTTCTCGTCTGCTGTTTTGCCCTGGTTTTACTCTATCCCGCCGGTATTGATATGTATCTGGTGGGATTGCCCCGCATCGCCGCTGATTTACAGGCCAGCGAAGCACAGCTGCACATCGCGTTTTCGGTCTATCTGGCCGGGATGGCAACCGCCATGCTATTCGCCGGAAAAGTGGCAGACCAATCAGGTCGCAAGCCGGTGGCCATTGTCGGGGCGCTGATCTACATCGTCGCTTCTGCTATCTGTTCGCTGGCGGAGAGCGGCACGCCCTTCCTGGTCGGCCGATTTATTCAAGGCGTGGGGGCTGGCTGCTGTTATGTGGTGGCCTTCGCAATCCTGCGTGATACGCTCGACGATCGTCTCCGAGCCAAGGTACTGTCGCTGCTTAATGGCATCACCTGTATCGTGCCGGTGCTCGCACCGGTGATGGGGCATCTGATTATGCTCAAATACCCGTGGCAGAGCCTGTTCTACACGATGATCGGCATGGGCATCGTGGTCTGCCTGCTGTCGGTATTTGTGCTGCGAGAATCGCGCCCGGCGACGATTCCTGCCTCGGCAGGCTATACGTCGGGAGCAGAGTCGCTGGTTAACCGCTTTTTCCTCAGCCGCCTGGCCATCACCACGCTGAGCGTGTCGGTGATCCTCACTTTTGTGAACACCTCACCGGTGCTGCTGATGGAAGTGATGGGCTTCGACCGTGGCGAATACGCCACGACCATGGCGATGACCGCAGGCGTCAGCATGGCAGTGTCGTTCTCGACACCATTTGCCCTGAGCCTGTTTAAGCCACGAACCCTGATGCTGACGTCACAGGTACTGTTCCTGGCGGCAGGCATTGTACTGACGCTTGCAGGCACGCATACCGTGACGCTCTTCGGGCTCACCTTAATATGCGCAGGCTTCTCGGTTGGCTTTGGCGTTGCCATGAGTCAGGCGCTGGGGCCGTTTACGCTACGGGCCGGCGTTGCCAGTTCAGCGCTGGGTATTGCTCAGGTTTGCGGGTCGTCGCTATGGATATGGCTGTCGGCTATCCTCGGTCTCGATGCGTTGAATATGCTGATCGGGATTCTGATTGGCTGTAGCATAGTGAGCATCATGCTGATTATCTCAGTTGCTCCTAACCGGTCTGCGCCAACACATGAAGAAGTCCCTCACCAGTCTCGATCTTAACTTACTGCTCTGCCTGCAGCTTTTGATGCAGGAGCGTAGCGTCACCAAAACCGCCAAACGGATGAACGTCACGCCGTCGGCGGTCAGTAAGTCGCTGTCGAAGCTGCGCGCCTGGTTTGACGATCCCTTGTTTGTGAACACCCCGCTAGGGCTAACGCCAACGCCGCTGATGGTTAGCATGGAGCAAAGTCTGGCCGAGTGGATGCAGATGGGGAATCAACTGCTGGATAAGCCGCATCACGAAACGCCGCGCGGGCTGAAGTTCGATCTGGTTGCCGAGACACCGCTAGTCATGATCATGTTCAACGAACTCTCCAGCCAGATCTACCAACGCTATCCCCAAGCGACCATCAAAGTGCGTAATTGGGATTATGATTCGCTGGATGCGATTATTCGCGGCGAGGTCGACATTGGCTTCACCGGACGCGAAAGCCACCCTCGCTCACGCGAGCTGCTGAGCCTGCTGCCGCTGTCGATAGACTACGAGGTACTCTTTACCGACCTGCCCTGGGTTTGGCTGCGTGAAGACCATCCAGCGCTTCAGGAAGAGTGGAATCTGGAAACGTTCTTGCGCTACCCGCATATCAGCATCTGTTGGGAGCAGAGCGATACCTGGGCGCTGGACGACGTGTTACAGGAGATGGGACGCGAGCGCCATATCGCCTTAAGCCTACCGGGTTTTGAACAGTCGCTATTTATGGCCGCCCAGCCAGACCACCAGATGATTGCGACTGCGCCACGTTATTGCCAGCACTACAACCAGCTGCATAATCTGCCATTAGTCGCTCGCCCTCTGCCGTTCGATGCCGTTCAACGGGAAAAACTGCAGGTGCCGTTTACCCTTCTCTGGCATAAACGAAATAGTCACAACCCGAAAATTATTTGGCTCCGTGATACCCTCAAAGCCTTATACCTCACTGTTTCCTGATTCATTATTCGTAAAAATAATTCGTTTCAGTTAAGGCGAAGTGTAAAAGTCTCGTAATACCCCTTTTCAATCGCATTTTTAGGCAGTAAAACCTGATCATAACTGACGTAAATGTTAATCTCGTCATATCCACAGTCCATTAATCACGGAGCGAAAAATGGCGACGCATTTTGCAAGAGGGATCCTTAAGGACGGACATCTACTATCGGTCAGGCTCTCATCCACCAGCCATAATATCGCACGCCAATTGCCGGCCCATCGACGGACCCGCTACCTGGCTTCCCGCGCGCTGCTGGCGGAATTGCTGTTTATGCTGTACGGCATCAGCGAACTGCCTGAAATCGAGACTCAGGAAGAAGGTAAACCGTACTTTAAGGATAGCCATCTGCCTGATTTTTCTATCGCTTATGCGGGCAACATCGTCGGCGTTGCTCTGACTACCGAAGGCCAGTGCGGCCTCGATATGGAACTGCTGCGCACGCTGCGCAATACGCCGCAGGCCACGATGATGGAAAGCTACCGCTTTACCAGTAATGAGAATCTGTGGATCAACAACCAGAACGATCCACATGAAGCGCGCGCGCAGCTCATCACGCTGCGACAGAGCGTCCTCAAGCTGTCAGGCGACGTTCACCACGACTCCCCGCAAACACTCCAGCTCCTGCCAGGCTCAGGCCGTCTGCGCTCGGCATTAACCGACCAGCTCGAGGTTATCTGCGATGCGGAGGATGTACTGGTCTGGTCGCTGGCGGCTTCACCGTCTATCGACAAACTAAAGGTTTGGGAGTTTGATGGTAAGTACGGCTGGCGTAGCCTGCCTGATGCCCAGACCCGGGCCAATGAACCTTCGGCACGCCTGATGAGATTCACCAGCCTACCGGCGGAGAAAGCGCTTATACTCAACTGATTCGGCTGGATTTCAGCCGCCAAGATGGAAAGGAGTAGTCATGTCTGAAACGTTGAACGTTGTTACGTTACTGGGAAGCCTGCGCAAAGGCTCATTCAACGGTATGGTCGCTCGTACCCTGCCTAAAATTGCCCCGGCGGGTATGAACGTTTCCGCCCTGCCGTCCATCGGCGATATCCCGCTGTATGACGCTGACCTCCAGCAGGAAGACGGTTTCCCGCAGAGCGTCGAAGCGCTGGCAGAACAAATTCGTCAGGCTGATGGCGTGGTCATCGTAACACCGGAGTACAACTATTCTGTGCCGGGTGGCCTGAAGAACGCCATCGACTGGCTTTCTCGCTTACCGGATCAGCCTCTTTCCGGCAAACCAGTCCTGATTCAGACCAGCTCCATGGGCGCGATTGGCGGCGCACGCTGCCAGTACCATCTGCGTCAGATTCTGGTGTTCCTGGATGCGATGGTGATGAACAAGCCGGAATTTATGGGCGGTGTGATTCAGAATAAAGTCGACCCGCAATTGGGTGAAGTGATTGAACAAGGGACGTTGGATCATTTGACCGGTCAGTTGACCGCATTTGGCGAGTATATTCAGCGCGTTAAAGCATAATCCTTGATACCCTCACCCCGGCGGGGTGAGGGTCATTTCCATCAATGTGCGTCAATAAACACAATCTTCAGGATAAACAGCAGTGCGACAACAATCACGCACGGGCTGAGGTCGCGGAAGCGGCCGGTACCAATCTTCATCACCAGGTAAGAGATAAAGCCCAGCGCGATACCTTCAGTGATTGAGAAGCTGAACGGCATCATCACGGCGGTAATAAACGCTGGAACGGCTTCGGTCAGATCATCCCACTTCACGCGAGACAGGCTGGATGTCATCAGGACACCCACGTAAATCAGCGCACCCGCAGCCGCGTAGCCCGGCACCATCCCCGCCAGCGGCGACAGGAAGATAACCAGCAGGAACAGCAGACCGACGACGACCGCCGTCAGACCGGTACGACCGCCTACGGACACACCGGAGGAGGATTCGATATACGCGGTAACGGAAGAGGTACCGATAAAAGAGCCCGCAACCGAGGAGACGCTATCCACGAACAGCGCCTGCTTCATGCGTGGGAACTTGCCTTTCGCATCGGCCAGGCCGGCTTTATCGGTCACGCCAATCAGCGTACCGGAGGAGTCAAACAGGTTAACCAGCATGAAGGAGAAGATAACCCCAGCCAGACCCAGGTTGAAGGAGCCTGCAAGGTCAACGTGGCCGACCACGGTGGTAATGCTCGGTGGCGCCGAAACGATGCCGCTATAGTGCACATCACCCAGCATCCAACCCAGCAGCGTAGTCACCACGATAGAGACCAGCACCGCCGCGTGAATATTGCGGGAGGCCAGAATCGCAATGATAAAGAAGCCCAGCACGCCCAGCAGTACGCTGTGAGAGGTCAGATTACCGATAGAAACCAGCGTGTCCTGGTTCGCGACGATAACGCCCGCGTTTTTCAGGCCCATCATGCCGATGAACAGCCCGATACCGCTGGTGATACCCACTCGCAGGCTCACCGGGATATTGGCAATCATCCAGTAACGCACGCGGAAAATCGTCAACAGCAGCAGACCGATAGCGCCCCAGAAGATGGCACCCATACCTACCTGCCACGGCAAGCCCATCGCCTGCACCACCACGAACGCGAAGAATGCGTTCAGGCCCATTGCCGGTGCCAGTGCTACCGGCAGGTTGGCGAATACGCCCATCAGGATACTGCCCAGCGCCGCAATCAGGCAGGTGGTGACGAACACCGCGCTGGTGTCCATGCCAGCAACGCCAAGAATTTGCGGGTTAACGAAAACGATGTAGACCATCGTCAGGAAGGTCGTGAAACCGGCGATCACTTCGGTACGTGCTGTCGTGCCGTGCTCGCGCAGCTTAAACACGCGCTCCAGTATCCCCTGACCGGAAGCCGGGGTGGTGTGTTGTTGACTCATTATTAATTTCCGCAGACATGGAAGGAAAATTCGTCGCTATCCTATACCAAAATGCGACAATAGGCGCGGTTGTGAGATACTTTTTTTCATTGATTTTGCTTATACGGCAACGATTGCGTCTCCCAATTCGGCATTACGTAAACGTTAAACTTGTTAAAAAGGAAATGACATGTCCGGAGTTGAAGCGGTTTTTTTCGACTGTGACGGTACGCTGGTAGACAGCGAAGTGATCTGTTCACGGGCCTACGTCCATATGTTTAAAACATTTGGCATCACGCTCGATCTGGAAGAGATTTTTAAACGTTTCAAGGGCGTAAAGCTCTACGAGATTATCGACATCATCAACGATGAGCACGGTACTCAGTTAGAAAAAGCTGAGCTAGAACCGGTTTACCGCGCCGAGGTCGCACGCCTGTTCGACACCGAGCTGGAAGCGATCGCCGGGGCGAATGCGCTGCTCGACGCAGTTAGCGTGCCGATGTGCGTCGTATCAAACGGCCCGGTCAGCAAAATGCAGCATTCGCTGGGCAAGCTGGGGATGTTGCATCATTTCCCGGAGAAGCTATTCAGCGGCTACGACATCCAACGCTGGAAGCCTGACCCGGCGCTGATGCACCATGCGGCAAAAGCGATGAACGTGGATGTGGAGAAATGCATTCTGGTGGACGACTCTACCGCTGGTGCACAGTCGGGGATTGATGCGGGTATGGAAGTGTTCTATTTCTGCGCCGACCCGCACAACAAACCGATTAACCATCCAAAGGTGACGACGTTTACCGATCTCGCGGAACTGCCTGCGCTGTGGAAAGCGCGCGGGTGGAACATCGTCGGTTAAACCGTAGGCCTGATAAGCGAAGCGCCATCAGGCAGCATTACGCAGAATGCCGGATGGCGGCGTAACGCCTTATCCGGCCTACAACAGCGGCGCCGGGCGTTCCCGGCGGACCGCTTATTCTTTAGGATCTTTCCCCGCCAGCAGCTTGTCCAGCTCATCGCCGCCCACATGACGGAAGTCTTGCCCCTTCACGAAGTAGAAGATGTATTCGCAGATATTCTGGCAGCGGTCGCCGATACGCTCGATAGAGCGTGCACAGAACAGCGCGGTCAGCACGCTTGGAATGGTGCGCGAGTCTTCCATCATGTAGGTCATCAGCTGACGCACGATGCCTTCATATTCCTGGTCAACTTTCTTATCTTCACGATAAATACGCACCGCTTCGTCGAGATCCATACGCGCGAACGCATCCAGCACGTCATGCAGCATCTGCACGGTGTGGCGGCCCAATGACTCCAGGCTGACCAGCAGCGGTTGGTGCTGTTGGGAGAATTTCTCCAGCGCAGTACGGCAGATTTTATCCGCGACGTCACCAATACGTTCCAGCTCGGCGATGGTTTTGATAATCGCCATCACCAGACGCAGGTCGCTCGCCGTTGGCTGGCGCTTGGCGATGATGCGCACGCAGGCTTCATCAATCGCCACTTCCATCATGTTGACGTGCTTATCGCCGTCGATGACGCGCTTCGCCAGTTCGCTATCCTGGTTGTGCATGGCGGTAATCGCATCAGAAAGCTGCTGCTCTACCATGCCGCCCATGGTCATCACCTGGGTGCGGATGCTTTCCAGTTCTGCATTGAACTGGCCGGAAATATGTTTATTAAGGTTTAAATTATCCACAGTTCTCTCCCGATCAACCGTAGCGGCCAGTAATGTAATCTTCAGTTTGTTTCTTCGCAGGCTTGGTGAACAGATCGTCCGTGTTACTGAACTCAATCAACTCGCCCAGGTACATAAATGCCGTGTGATCGGAGCAACGTGCAGCCTGCTGCATGTTGTGGGTCACGATAACTACGGTGTAGTCCTCTTTCAGCTCGGTGATAAGCTCCTCGATACGCCCGGTAGAGATCGGGTCAAGGGCTGAACACGGCTCATCCAGCAGCAGAACTTCCGGGCGAATCGCGATACCGCGCGCGATGCACAGACGCTGCTGCTGACCACCGGAGAGAGAGTACCCGCTCTGGTGCAGTTTATCCTTGGTTTCGTTCCATAATGCGGCCTTGGTCAAAGCCCACTGCACGCGTTCGTCCATGTCGGTACGCGACAGCTTTTCAAACAGGCGCACGCCGAAGGCGATGTTGTCGTAGATAGACATCGGGAACGGCGTTGGCTTCTGGAACACCATACCCACTTTGGCACGCAGCAGGGCGATATCCTGGGTATTAGTGAGAATATTGTCGCCATCCAGCAGAATTTCACCTTCCGCGCGCTGCTCTGGGTACAGTTCAAACATTTTGTTGAAGGTACGCAGCAGCGTTGACTTCCCGCAGCCTGACGGGCCGATAAACGCTGTCACCTGGTTTTTGGCGATATCCAGGTTGATGTTCTTCAGGGCATGGAATTTGCCGTAGTAGAAGTTCAGGTCACGTACTGAAATTTTACCCGGAGTTGTGTTCACCATACTCATCTCAATCTCTTCCTCATCCAGCGCCGCCGTCGTTGGCCGCGCCGTAAAAAATTAACCGTGTTTCTTCTTCGCGAAAATAACGCGCGCCAGAATGTTCAGCAGCAGTACGCACAGAGTGATAATCAACACCCCGGCCCAGGCCAGTTGCTGCCACTCAGCAAACGGGCTCATCGCAAATTTAAAGATGGTCACCGGCAGGTTGGCGATGGGCTGCATCATGTCGGTGCTCCAGAACTGGTTGGAGAGCGCGGTAAACAGCAGAGGAGCCGTTTCACCAGCAATACGCGCAATAGCCAGCAGGATACCGGTCATAATCCCGGAGATAGACGCTTTCAGCGTAATCGCGGAGATCATTCGCCATTTTGGCGTGCCCAGCGCGTAGGCCGCTTCACGCAGGCTATCCGGCACCAGTTTGAGCATATTCTCGGTAGTACGAATAACGATAGGCACCTGCAGCAGCGCCAGCGCAATCACGCCCGCCCAGCCGGAGAAGTGCTGCATCTGCGCCACCACGATGGTGTAAACGAACAGACCGACCACGATGGATGGCGCGGAAAGCAAAATATCGTTAATAAAACGGATAACTTCAGCAAGCCAGGACTTGCGGCCATACTCCGCCAGATAGATGCCCGCCATAATGCCCAGTGGAGTACCAATAACGGTCGACCACAGGATCAGCAGGCCGCTGCCCGCCAGGGCGTTAGCCAGACCACCGCCCGCGGTGTTTGGCGGCGGGGTCATTTCGGTAAACAGCGCCAGCGACATACCGTCGATGCCGCGAGTCACGGTGGACATCAGGATCCATACCAGCCAGAACAGGCCGAAGATCATGGTGGCCATTGAGAGCGTCAGCGCAATGCGGTTTTTCATGCGTCGACGCGCCTGCATCTTGCGGCGAGACTCAGCCAGCGCGGCGGTGCTTTGCATTTCCAGCGTCGTCATTAGCGTGCCCCCTCATTCTTCGCCAGGCGCATAATCATGAACTTCGATGCCGCCAGCACAATAAAGGTAATCGCAAACAGGATAAGCCCCAGTTCCATCAACGCGGAGACATGCAGACCAGATTCCGCTTCAGCGAATTCATTCGCCAACGCGGAGGTAATGCTGTTGCCCGGCATATACAGCGAAACGCTGTCGAGCTGGTAGGTGTTACCGATGATAAAGGTCACCGCCATGGTTTCACCCAGCGCACGGCCCAGGCCGAGCATGACGCCGCCTATCACCCCGTTTTTGGTAAACGGCAGCACGATACGCCAGATAACTTCCCAGGTGGTGCAGCCGATGCCGTAGGCCGACTCTTTCATCATCACCGGGGTTTGTTCGAACACATCACGCATAACGGCGGAGATATACGGGATTATCATGATGGCGAGGATAACCCCTGCCGCCAGGATACCGATACCAAACGCCGGGCCGGAGAACAACGCACCGACAAACGGGATGTTAGAAAGAATATTGCCGACTGGCTCCTGGAAGTAGGTCGCGAACAGCGGAGCAAAGATAAACAGGCCCCACATACCGTAAACAATGCTGGGAATGGCCGCCAGCAGTTCAATCGCGATACCTAACGGGCGTTTCAGCCAGTTGGGTGCCAGTTCAGTCAGGAAGAGTGCGATACCGAAGCTCACCGGAACGGCGATCAGCAGCGCGATAAAGGAGGTCACTAGCGTACCGTAAATCGGTACCAGCGCACCAAAGACATCGTTAGGCGCATCCCACTCTTTGGTCCACAGGAAGGCGAAGCCGAACTTCTCCATACTTGGCCATGAAGAGATGATAAGAGAGACGATAATCCCGCCCAACATCAATAGCACAATCAGCGCAGCCAGTCTTACCAGCGCGCTGAATATCATGTCACCCTTTTTACCCGGTGGGTTAAAAGCAGGCTTAGTTGCAGCCATAAATCACTCTTTCCAGTTTAAAATCCGCCACGACGTTTACTAGTTGCCCGGCGTTTCCGCCGGGCTACCGTAATCAGTACAGCGCTTTACCGCTGCTGTCTTTTACGTTGGTTTTCCATGCAGCACGAACCTGCTCAACCACGCTCTGAGGCAGAGTGGCGTAATCAAGCTCGTTCGCTTGTTTGCCGCCGTTTTTATACGCCCAGTCAAAGAACTTCAGCACTTCAGCACCCTGCTCAGGTTTCTGCTGCTGTTTATGAACCAGGATGAAGGTGGTAGAGGTAATCGGCCACGCGTTGTCACCTTTCTGGTTAGTCAGGTCCTGCGCGAAGGATTTGCTCCAGTCAACGCCTTTAGCGGCGTTAGCAAAGTTGTCTTCAGTCGGGCTAACCGGCTTGCCATCGGCAGAAACCAGTTTGGTGTAAGCCAGGTTGTTCTGCTTAGCGTAAGCATATTCAACATAGCCGATGGAACCTGGCAGACGCTGTACGAATGCCGCGATACCGTCGTTACCTTTACCGCCCAGACCGGTCGGCCAGTTTACAGTAGAGCCCGCGCCAATTTTGGATTTCCACTCTTCGTTCACTTTAGACAGGTAGCTGGTGAACACGAAGGAGGTACCGGAACCATCAGCACGACGCACAACGGCGATGTTCTGAGAAGGCAGCTTAACGCCTGGGTTCAGTTTGGTGATGGCTTCGTCATCCCACTTCTTGATTTTACCCAGGTAGATGTCACCCAGGGTTTTACCGTCAAGCACCAGCTCGCCGGATTTCAGGCCAGGGATGTTAACAGCCAGAACGACACCGCCGATAACGGTCGGGAACTGGAACAGGCCTTCCTGAGCCAGTTTCTCGTCAGACAGCGGAGCATCGGATGCGCCGAAATCAACGGTGTTAGCGGTAATTTGTTTTACGCCACCGGAGGAGCCGATACCCTGGTAGTTTACTTTGCTACCGGTCTCTTTCTGATAGGTATCTGCCCATTTGGCATACACTGGCGCCGGGAAGGTTGCACCAGCACCCGTCAGGCTTGCTGCAGCTCCAGCTGCGAAAGCGCTCATCGATAAGGTCGCGGCGACAACAGTTGCGACAGTGGTACGCATAACTTTCATAATGTCTCCTGCAAGAATCCGTAAATGATTGTTTAGTGGCTACGAGGAGCAAAATAGGACAATCAGGTGACAGTTATATGTAAGGTTTATTACAGTTTAATGACAACGAAAACCATGCGAAAAATAATATTATTAAATAATTATAAATCAGTTGGTTACAAAAATAATTTACAATGAAATTACGGCAAAATTTTCTTTTTATGACAGCCCAAAAGTCATGGTTTATGACAGCTTCTGGCGATAAAAAAAATCCGGCTGTGCCTAAAGCAGAGCCGGATCGTTTTAACTAAACGAACTTATTCGACGGTAACCGACTTCGCCAGGTTACGCGGCTGATCCACATCGGTGCCTTTAATCAGCGCCACGTGGTAAGCCAGCAGCTGTAGCGGCACGGTGTAGAAAATAGGTGCAATCACCTCTTCCACATGCGGCATCTCGATGATGTGCATATTGTCGCTGTTGCTGAACGCCGCATCTTTGTCGGCAAACACGTACAGCTCACCGCCGCGCGCGCGCACCTCTTCAATGTTGGATTTCAGTTTTTCCAGCAGTTCGTTATTTGGCGCAACCACGATAACCGGCATGTCCGCGTCGATAAGCGCCAGCGGGCCGTGTTTCAGCTCGCCTGCGGCATACGCTTCCGCGTGAATGTAGGAGATCTCTTTGAGCTTCAGCGCACCTTCTAGCGCGATCGGATACTGATCGCCACGTCCCAGGAACAGCGCGTGATGCTTGTCGGAGAAATCTTCTGCAAGCAGCTCAATGCGTTTGTCCTGCGACAGCATCTGCTCAATGCGGCTTGGCAGCGCCTGCAGCGCATGAACAATCTCATGCTCGACGGAGGCATCCGCCCCTTTCAGGCGCGCCATCTTCGCCACCAGCATCAACAGTACCGTCAGCTGAGTGGTAAACGCTTTGGTGGACGCCACGCCAATTTCCGCCCCGGCATTGGTCATAATCGCCAGATCGGACTCACGCACCAGCGATGAGCCAGCAACGTTACAAATCGCCAATGAGCCCAAATAACCCAGCTCTTTGGTGAGGCGCAGGCCTGCCAGCGTGTCGGCTGTTTCGCCAGACTGCGACAGGGTGATGACCAGGCTGTTCGGGCGAACGGCCGATTTGCGATAGCGGAATTCCGAGGCGATTTCGACGTCGCACGGCATGCCGACCAGTGATTCAAACCAGTAGCGTGCGACCATCCCGGAGTTATAGGAAGTGCCGCAGGCGATAATCTGGATATGCTCAACGCGAGAAAGCAGCGCGTCGGCCTGTGGGCCCAGCTCGCTGAGATCCACTTCGCCGTGGTTAATTCGCCCGGTTAAGGTGTTTTTGATGGCGTTAGGCTGTTCGTAGATCTCTTTCTGCATGTAGTGGCGATAGATACCTTTATCGCCCGCATCGTATTGCAGGTTAGATTCGATTTCCTGACGCTTCACGCTGGCACCGGATTTGTCGAAGACCGCGACCGAACGGCGCGTCACTTCGGCGATATCGCCCTCTTCCAGGAAGATAAAGCGGCGGGTGACCGGCAGCAGCGCCAGTTGATCAGAAGCGATAAAGTTCTCGCCCATGCCGAGGCCGATAACCAGCGGGCTACCGGAGCGCGCAGCCAGCAGCGTGCTTGGGTCGCGGGAGTCCATGATTACCGTGCCGTAGGCACCGCGAAGTTGCGGGATAGCACGCAGTACCGCTTCACGCAGCGTACCGCCCTGTTCCATCTCCCAGTGCACCAGGTGAGCGATCACCTCGGTATCGGTCGCTGAAACAAAAACATAGCCACGCGCTTGCAGCATTTCGCGCAGCGGTTCGTGGTTTTCGATGATGCCGTTATGCACCACCGCAATGTGGTCAGAAACATGCGGATGCGCGTTGCCTTCCGACGGTTCGCCGTGGGTTGCCCAACGGGTATGAGCAATACCGGTGCCGCCCACCAGCGGATGTTCTTCCGCGGCTTGTGACAGCATCTGGACTTTCCCCAGACGACGCAGACGGGTCATATGACCTTCGGCGTCCACCACGGCCAGACCCGCAGAGTCATAACCACGGTATTCCAGACGACGGAGACCTTCGAGAAGGATTTCAGCTACATCACGTTGCGCGACTGCGCCAACAATTCCACACATAGTTTTCTATTCCGATTTTGGCATTATGCCATGCGTTGTCGGTCAACCTGTTGCCCGTATTCCGGGCGCCCCGAGCCTTGTAGAGAGTGGGGTTATTTTTATAGGTACTGCTTTTGGGCGGGAGATTATGTTATCTCCTCACCCCTGTCTGCCTGATGGCGGCTACGCCTTATCAGGCCTACAAAAAACTACTTTTTCTTCACCGGACGCTGCCAGCCTTGCTTGTGTACCTGCGGTACGCGGCTCAGCACCAGTTCGTTATCAGCAACGTCGCGGGTTACGGTAGTGCCAGCCGCGATGGTCACGCCTTTACCAATGGTGACCGGCGCCACCAGCTGGCTGTCGGAACCGACAAAGACATCGTCGCCAATAATCGTTTTAAACTTATTGGCGCCATCATAGTTGCAGGTAATGGTACCCGCACCGATGTTCACGTTGTCGCCAATTTCCGCGTCGCCAAGGTAGGTCAGGTGGCCAGCTTTCGAGCCTTTACCCAGACGCGCTTTTTTCATTTCGACGAAGTTACCCACGTGCGCACCTTCCAGCAGCTCAGCGCCTGGACGCAGACGGGCAAACGGGCCGATGGTGCAAGCGGCTTCCAGATGAGCATCTTCCACCACGCTGTACGGGCTGATTTCGCAGTCGTCGCCGATGGTGGCGTTTTTAATCACGCAGCCTGCACCAATTTTGACGCGATGGCCCAGCACCACGTTGCCTTCAAGGATAACGTTAGTATCAATTTCGACATCACGCCCGTGAGACAGAGTGCCACGCAGGTCAAAGCGCGCCGGGTCACGCAGCATCACGCCAGCCAGCAGCAGTTTTTCTGCCTGCTCGGACTGATAAATACGCTCAAGACGGGAAAGCTGCAGGCGGTTATTCACGCCGTCAGTTTCGCTGATACGTGCCGGGTGAACCGCGGCAATTTCACGGCCTTCGTGGTATGCCATGGCGATAATATCGGTGATATAAAACTCGCCCTGTGCATTGTTGTTGTTCAGTTTCGCCAGCCAGCGCTTCAGGTCCGCGCCGTTAGCAATCAGGATACCGGTGTTGATCTCCTGAATCTGACGCTGTGCGTCGGTGGCATCTTTGTGTTCGACGATGCCGGTCACTTTGCCGTTTTCACGAGTAATGCGGCCATAGCCGCTCGGATCGTCCAGCACCACCGTCAGCAGGCCAATTCCGCCCTGCGGCTTGGCTTCGCGCAGGCGTTGCAGCGTCTCAACGGAGATCAGCGGCACGTCGCCGTAGAGCATCAGAATATCTTCGTCATCCGCGAAGAACGGCGCAGCCTGCTGCATCGCATGACCGGTACCCAGTTGTTCAGCCTGTAGCACCCAGTTCAGGTTATCGTCGGATAAGGTTTGCTTAAGTAAATCACCGCCGTGACCGTACACCAGGTGAACCCGGTTCGCGCCAACATGATTCGCGGCATCAATAACATGCTGCACCATCGGCTTGCCTGCCAGGGTGTGCAGCACTTTTGGGAGATCGGAATACATACGCGTGCCTTTGCCTGCGGCAAGGATCACAACGCTCATGGTACGGTTAGACATAGGTATCCTGTCTGTAGATTAAGTATGAAGTAAACCGGGTTAACGTTGAAAATTCTACATATTTTTCGCCATGAAATGGCTTGATGATAAAACGTTCAACATCCCCTTTCGAACTGATTTTCTTCCCTTATTTTCGTCCATATCAAACGCGTTTGTCTTGTAAGAATTCGGCTCAATCGCCAGATAGCGCGCTATCTCTCTGCTTATATTGTTTTTTTGATACCTGAATAAAGAAATCCGTAATTTAAAACGCCGTTTTATTTACTCATTATTGTGACGAACAAAAAAGAAACAGCGTTTTGATTTGTTGATAATTACGGCGCTCAACCATTCAGGAAGATGATATGAAAAAGAAAATACCTCTGGCTCTGACGCTTTGTAGCGCAGCACTCTCTCTTTCGGCACACGCCCAGGCGCCCCAGCAATGGAAGGCGATCGCTTTTGGACAATCCACTGATCTCAATTTCTCCTCTAACGTGTTGCCGGAGAAAGTGGGAGTTAACAACGTGACGATTGACGGTAAGACACTGACATCAGAGCAGATTGCCTCACTCAGCAAACCTATCACCATTGAAAGCCGTGGCGGTAAGATTGCCAACTCACATGACGGTCTGACCTTTTTCTACACCGCGCTGCCGAGCGATGAGAATTTTGTTCTCTCCGCCACGGTAACCGTCGATCAGTTTGGCCCGGAGAATGGGGCAAAACCTGCGGCCCAGGAAGGTGCTGGGCTACTCGTGCGCGACATTATTGGCATTCCCCGCCAGGAGCCGTTGAAAGAGGGTTATGAAGAGTTTCCTGCGGCATCGAATATGGTGATGAACGCCATTATGACCCAGGATAAAAAAGACGATTATCGCGTGAAGCTACAGGCTATCTCGCGCAACGGCATCACCCAACCGTGGGGTAATGCGGGCTCTGAGATTAAAAAGGTAAGCTACAAGGAAGGCGTTGACCTGCGAGAGTCTCCGGCCTTCCGCCTTAAGCTCGAGCGAACCAACGAGGGCTTTATTACCGCCTGGGCGCCGGTTGGCAGCGAAGAGTGGATAACTCAACAGGTACCGAATGCCGATCTGATTTCGGTTCAGGATAAAAAGCAGTACTACGTAGGTTTCTTTGCCTCCCGTAACGCGAAAATCACCGTGAGTGATGCTTCGCTGACCACGTCGGCAGCCCAGACCGTCGCCTCGAAGCCGTTTATAGCAAAATCCTGGCCGGTGGTGATGCAGGTCGCATCCGGCAGTCAGAGCGCCGGGCTAAACTATACCTTACAGGCGCGAGCTAACTACGATGGTCTGTTCTCAGTGCGCCAGAACGAAGTGGTGATCGGGGAGAATAAACCGGTGAAAGCCGGCGAGATGTTTACCCTGCCAACCACGCTTAAAGACAATAACAGCTTCCAGATTACATTTACCCCCACCAGCGGCAGCGATCGTTCGCCGGTTGAGCAGGAGCTTACCGTCAGCCAGCACAAAGCAGCGGCAAACAGCACGCTGTACGCCGCTGCAAATGGTAAAGCCGATGCCAAAGGCACGGCAGAAGCGCCTCTGGATTTAACCACCGCCATCGCGCTTGTGCCACCGGGCGGTAAAGTGGTGCTGGCAGCAGGCGACTATGCAAAAACGGATATCCCACTCTCCGCAAGCGGCCTTGAGAATGGACGTAAAACGCTGGAAGCCAACGGTAAAGCGGTTATCCACGGTATGTTGCTGGACGGTCACTACTGGACGATTCGTGGTATCGATATTACCGACAAGAGCCTGCGTATTCAGGGAAGCCATAACCTTATCGAAAACGTCACGGCCTATCACAACGACGATACCGGAATTCAGATCTCTTCCGCCGATAAGATCGGTCGCCCGCTCTGGGCAAGCCATAACCGCGTGGTGAACTCAGAGTCTTACAGTAATGAAGATCCGGGTAAGATCAACGCCGACGGTTTTGCGGTGAAGATGCGCGTGGGCGAAGGTAACCGCCTGGAAGGGTGCTATTCCCACGATAACATCGACGACGGTTTCGATCTGTTCAACAAGATTGAAGATGGCGCCAACGGCGTGGTGGTGATTGAGAACTCGATTGCCCGCAATAACACCAGCAACGGCTTTAAGCTCGGTGGCGAAGGCCAGCCGGTGGCCCACGAAATCCGCAATAGCATTGCTATTGGCAACCATCTCGATGGTTTCACCGATAACTTCAACCCGGGCAAGCTGGTGGTGGTGAATAACGTTGCCGTAGATAACCAGCGCTTCAACTTTATCTTCCGCCCAAGCCCGTACGGGGATGCCGCAACTCAGGGCGTGTTCAGCGACAATATTTCTCTGCGCAGCCAGCCGGGGAAATATGACGATGCGGTAGTGGGGAACGTTGATGCCACCAACTACTTCATCGAGAAGGGAAAAAGCATGAATACGGAAGGGAAGGAACTGCGCGCGGAAGATTTCCAGTCGCTGTCATTACCGCAGCCGCTGAAGCGCAATGCGGACGGGAGTTTTGATACCGGGAATTTCCTGACTAAGGATTGAGAAACCACTTTCCCGGCGGCGCTTCGCTTGGCCGGGCTACATGATTGGGTAGCCCGGACGAGGTACGCTAGCACCGACTCCGGGAAACTCTCCGGCCTACAAAATACAAAGGTCGCCGTGAGGCGACCTTCTTCATTTTTGGTTCTGTTTACACCGCATGTGTTGTGGTTTTCGTTAGCGGTACAGCGCTTAACAGAACGGCATCTGACCTACAGGTGAGGCGGCCAGTGCGGTCATCAACCTTACTGGTTGAAAGTACCGAAAGAGATGTTCATAGCGCTGAAAAGGGCGATGATTTTGTTGATCAGTTTCATGATTTTAATCCTGCGATAGTAGTGGTGTTTTCTGTGACTCATGTCACAAAAAGAAGTCTACTCCTCCCATTTTTATCGATCAACATTTTTGTGACTCAAATCACAAAATATTTAAAATACCTTTTCAGTTTCATTTAAATTAAAACAAGACATAAAAAAAGCCAGCCTGGAAACCAGGCTGGCTTTTGGACTTTCAAGCCGGTGTTACATCGCTTTTTTGGTCAACTCGATAACGCGCAGTTTAGCGATAGCTTTGGCCAGTTCCGCAGACGCCTGAGCGTAATCCACGTCACCATGAGAGCTCTTAATGTGCTCTTCAGCCTTACGCTTCGCTTCAATCGCGCGCGCTTCGTCGAGGTCCTGACCGCGAATTGCGGTATCAGCCAGAACGGTCACGCTGCCAGACTGCACTTCAAGAATGCCGCCGGACAGATAGATAAACTCTTCGTGACCGTGCTGTTTAACGATGCGAATCATACCAGGCTTAATGGCGGTGAGCAGCGGGGCGTGGCCCGGGTAAATACCCAGCTCACCTTCGCTACCCGTTACCTGGATTTTCTCGACCAGACCAGAGAACATTTGTTGCTCTGCGCTGACGACGTCCAGGTGGTAAGTCATTGCCATATCACCCTCCGATTAAGGCGTTAAAGTTTTTTGGCTTTTTCCACTGCTTCGTCAATGGAACCGACCATGTAGAACGCCTGCTCCGGCAGGTGATCGTATTCGCCGTCCATGATGCCTTTAAAGCCACGGATGGTGTCTTTCAGCGAAACGTATTTACCCGGAGAACCGGTGAATACTTCTGCTACGAAGAACGGCTGGGACAGGAAGCGCTGAATTTTACGTGCGCGTGCTACCACCAGTTTGTCTTCTTCAGACAGTTCATCCATACCCAGGATGGCGATGATGTCTTTCAGTTCCTGATAACGCTGCAGGATGGACTGAACGCCACGAGCGGTATCGTAGTGTTCCTGACCAACAACCAGCGGATCCAGCTGACGGCTGGTGGAGTCCAGCGGGTCAACCGCAGGGTAGATACCCAGGGAAGCGATCTGACGGCTCAGTACTACGGTTGCATCTAAGTGAGCAAAGGTAGTTGCTGGGGATGGGTCAGTTAAGTCATCCGCAGGTACGTATACCGCCTGTACGGAGGTGATAGAACCGGTCTTGGTGGAAGTGATACGTTCCTGCAGAACGCCCATCTCTTCCGCCAGAGTCGGCTGGTAACCTACCGCTGAAGGCATACGACCCAGCAGTGCAGATACTTCAGTACCGGCCAGGGTGTAACGATAGATGTTATCGACGAACAGCAGTACGTCACGACCTTCGTCACGGAATTTCTCAGCCATGGTCAGACCGGTCAGAGCAACGCGCAGACGGTTTCCCGGTGGCTCGTTCATCTGGCCATATACCAGGGATACTTTATCGATAACGTTGGAGTCGGTCATTTCGTGGTAGAAGTCGTTACCCTCACGAGTACGTTCACCTACACCCGCAAACACGGAGTAACCGGAGTGCTCGATCGCGATGTTACGGATCAGCTCCATCATGTTTACGGTTTTACCAACACCCGCACCACCGAACAGACCGACTTTACCGCCCTTAGCGAACGGACACATCAGGTCGATAACTTTGATACCGGTTTCCAGCAGTTCCTGAGAGCTAGACAGCTCTTCGTAGGAAGGTGCAGCGCGGTGGATAGCCCAACGCTCTTCTTCACCGATGTCGCCTTTCATGTCTACTGGCTGACCCAGTACGTTCATGATACGACCCAGTGTTGCTTTACCTACCGGAACTTCGATTGGGTGCTCGAGGTCTTTAACATCCAGACCGCGACGCAGACCGTCGGAAGAACCCATAGCGATGGTACGTACGATACCGCCGCCGAGCTGCTGCTGAACTTCCAGCACCAGAACTTCATTACCATTCTGCACCTCAAGAGCTTCGTACACGCGCGGTACGGCATCCTGAGGGAATTCGACGTCAACTACGGCGCCGATTACCTGGACAATTTTTCCAGTAGCCATCTTGAATCCTCTACGAATTAACCTGGTTATACCGCGGATGCACCACCGACGATCTCGGTGAGTTCCTGAGTAATGCTGGCCTGTCGAGCTTTGTTGTATACCAACTGCAGCTCTTTAATCAGGCTGCCGCCATTGTCGGTCGCGGCTTTCATCGCCACCATACGTGCGGCCTGCTCGCTGGCCAGGTTTTCTACCACGCCCTGATAGACCTGAGATTCGACATAGCGACGCAGGAGGGTATCCAGCAGCGCTTTCGGATCGGGTTCGTACAGGTAATCCCAGGTTTTACGTTTCAGATCATCATCTTCTGAAGCCGGTAACGGCAGCAGTTGGGTGATCGTCGGCACCTGAGACATGGTGTTAATAAATTTGTTGCTGACAATATAAAGCTTGTCCAGACGACCTTCGTCGTAGGCTTGCAACATCACTTTTACCGGACCGATAAGTTCGGACAGGGCAGGTTTATCGCCCATACCGGTTACCTGAGCGACAATGTTGCCACCTACGGAATTAAAGAAGGACACACCTTTAGAGCCGATCATTGCGAGGTCGCACTGAACGCCTTTTTCGGTCCATGCCTTCATATCCGCCAGCAGTTTCTTGAACAGGTTAATGTTCAAGCCACCGCACAGACCACGGTCGGTAGACACCACCAGGTAGCCCACGCGCTTAACGTCGCGTTCTTCCAGGTATGGGTGCTTATATTCCAGATTACCGTTCGCAAGGTGACCAATCACTTTGCGCATGGTATCTGCATAAGGACGGCTGGCCGCCATGCGATCCTGCGATTTACGCATTTTGGAAGCGGCGACCATCTCCATCGCTTTAGTGATCTTTTGCGTGTTCTGGACGCTTGCGATCTTACTACGTATCTCTTTTGCGCCGGCCATGAGCTTCTCCTCAATGCCTACGGCCTGCCCTAAGACAGGCCGTCAGACTTTACCAGGATTGGGTTGCTTTGAAGGAATCGAGGATGCCTTTCAGCTTGCCTTCGATTTCGTCGTTATAGCCACCGGACTGGTTGATCTCTTGCATCAACGGAGCGTGATCACGGTCAACGTAAGCCAGCAGAGCGGCTTCGAAGCTACCGATTTTCGCCAGTTCTACATCCGCCAGATAACCACGTTCTGCTGCGAACAGAACCAGAGACTGCTGCGCGACTGACATCGGCGCATACTGTTTCTGTTTCAGCAGTTCAGTTACTTTCTGACCATGGTCCAGCTGCTTACGGGTTGCATCGTCAAGGTCAGATGCGAACTGGGAGAACGCTGCCAGTTCACGATACTGTGCCAGAGCGGTACGGATACCACCGGACAGTTTTTTCATGATCTTGGTCTGAGCTGCACCACCAACACGGGATACGGAGATACCCGGGTTAACCGCAGGACGAATACCGGCGTTGAACAGGTTGGTTTCCAGGAAGATCTGACCATCGGTAATGGAAATTACGTTGGTCGGAACGAACGCAGAAACGTCACCCGCTTGGGTTTCGATAATCGGCAGAGCGGTCAGTGAACCGGTTTTCCCTTTCACTTCACCTTTGGTGAAGGCTTCAACGTATTCGGCGTTAACACGCGCAGCACGCTCCAGCAGACGGGAGTGGAGGTAGAATACGTCGCCCGGGAATGCTTCACGTCCTGGTGGACGACGAAGCAGCAGGGAGATCTGACGGTATGCGACAGCCTGTTTAGACAGGTCATCGTAAATGATCAGCGCATCTTCGCCGCGGTCGCGGAAGTATTCGCCCATTGCGCAACCGGCATATGGTGCCAGGTATTGCAGTGCAGCGGATTCAGACGCGGTTGCCACAACAACGATGGTGTTAGCCAGCGCGCCGTGTTCTTCCAGTTTACGTACCACGTTAGAAATGGTGGACGCTTTCTGGCCGATAGCAACGTATACGCACTTGATGCCGGAATCACGTTGGTTGATGATGGCGTCGATTGCCAGCGCGGTTTTACCGGTCTGACGGTCGCCGATGATCAGTTCACGCTGACCACGACCGATTGGGATCATGGCATCAACGGATTTATAACCAGTCTGAACTGGCTGATCAACGGACTGACGTTCGATTACGCCTGGTGCGATAGCTTCAACGGCGGAGAAGCCGTCGTTGTCCAGCGCGCCTTTACCATCGATTGGTGCACCCAGGGTGTTAACCACACGGCCCAGCAGGCCACGGCCAACCGGAACTTCCAGGATACGACCAGTACACTTGACGGTCATGCCTTCGGCAAGGTCAGCGTACGGACCCATTACTACAGCACCTACGGAGTCGCGCTCCAGGTTCAGTGCGATAGCGTAACGGTTACCCGGCAGGGAAATCATTTCACCCTGCATACAATCGGCCAGGCCGTGGATGCGGATAACACCGTCACTTACAGAAACAATAGTACCTTCGTTGTGAGCTTCACTCACAACACTGAACTGAGCAATGCGCTGCTTGATCAGTTCGCTGATTTCGGTGGAATTCAGTTGCATGCTCCAGTCCCCTTAAGACTGCAAGACGTCTGCAAGGCGCTCAAGACGGCCGCGTACGCTGCCATCAATGACCATATCACCCGCACGGATGATAACGCCCGCCATTACAGACTTATCGATTTTGCAATTCAGCTTAACTTTGCGTGACAGACGCTTTTCCATCGCGGCGCTGATTTTCGCAAGCTGTTCTTCATTCAGCGCATTAGCGGAGATGACTTCTACCTCAGAGGTAGCTTCACTCGCGGCGCGCAGATGAATGAACTGCTCGAGAACATCCGGGAGCACTTTAAGACGACCATTTTCAGCCATAACCTTAATCAGGTTCTGGCCGTTTTCGTCCAGTTGCTCACCGCATACTGCGATAAACGACTTAGAGAGCGTTTCCGGTGCCAGCGCACCAGACAGAAGCTCTGCCATTTGTTCGTTCTTCGTCACTTCGGCGGCAAACGCCAGCATGTCCTGCCAGCGATCTACGCTTTTGTGTTCGACGGCAAAGTCAAAAGCTGCTTTGGCGTAGGGGCGAGCTACCGTAACAAATTCAGACATCAGCCCCTCCCTCCTTACAGTTCAGCGACAAGTTTGTCCACGATGTCGCTGTTAGCAGCTTCATCCACGGAACGTTCGATGATCTTCTCGGCGCCAGCAACAGCCAGGATAGCAACTTGCTTACGCAGCTCTTCGCGGGCACGTTTACGCTCAGCATCAATTTCTGCCTGAGCCTGTGCCACGATTTTGTTACGTTCCTGCTCTGCTTCAGTTTTGGCTTCGTCCAGGATCTGAGAGCGACGTTTGTTCGCTTGCTCGATGATTACCTGGGCTTCCGCTTTCGCTTTTTTCAGCTGGTCGGTCGCATTGGCCTGTGCAAGGTCCAAATCCTTTTTAGCTCGTTCTGCAGAAGAAAGGCCGTCAGCAATTTCTTTTTGACGCTTTTCGATGGCTGCCATTAAAGGCGGCCATACGTACTTCATGCAGAACAGAACGAAGAGGACAAACGCGATGGCCTGGCCGAGGATTGTTGCGTTAAGATTCACAGCACAATGCCTCTTTATCTAGTTAACGTTCTGATATTGCTCTTACTTAATTCAAAGCAACGCTTACTACGCGACAGCGAACATCACGTACAGACCCAGACCTACAGCGATCATAGGGATAGCATCCACCAGACCCATAACGATAAAGAACTGAGTACGCAGCAGAGGAATCAGATCCGGTTGACGCGCTGCGCCTTCCAGGAATTTGCCCCCGAGGATGCCGATACCGATCGCAGCACCGATTGCCGCCAGACCCATCATCACAGCGGCAGCCATGTACAGCAGATCCATATTCAGGTTTTCCATGACAGTCTCCAGTTTGTTTCAGTTAAAACGTAGTAGTGTTGGTAAATTAATGCTCTTCAGACGCCATCGACAGATAGACGATCGTCAGAACCATGAAGATGAAGGCTTGCAGCGTAATGATCAGGATGTGGAAAATGGCCCACGGCACATTCAGAATCCACTGTGACCACCACGGCAACAGACCAGCAATCAGAATGAAAATCAGCTCACCGGCATACATGTTGCCGAAAAGTCGCAGACCGAGAGATACCGGTTTGGACAGCAGGCTTACCCCTTCAAGGATTAAGTTGACAGGAATAAATGCCCAGTGATTGAACGGCTGCAGTGTCAGCTCTTTAGTGAAGCCACCGATGCCTTTCATTTTGATGCTGTAGAACAGAATCAGGATAAACACGCCCAGTGCCATAGACAGGGTAATGTTTACGTCCGCAGACGGAACCACGCGCAGCGCCGGCAGGCCCAGTATATGCTCAGCAATATACGGCAGCAGGTCGATAGGCAGTAAGTCCATCAGGTTCATCAGGAAGACCCAGACGAAGATCGTCAGGGCAAGCGGAGCAATAACCTTGCTTTTGCCATGGTACATGTCTTTGACACTGCCATGAACGAAGCCGATTACCAGCTCAATCGCGGTCTGAAATTTACCCGGTACGCCGCTGGTTGCTTTTTTGGCAACGCTACGGAACGTAAGCAGGAACAACAGACCCAGCACCACCGAGAAGAACATGGAGTCAATATTGAGCGTCCAGAAGGTGGCTGGGGGGTTATGCGGATCTACCAGCGAGAAAGTACGCAGGTCCAGCTGAAGGTTATTCAGATGGTGTCCTATGTATTCCTGCGGCGTCATATTTTCAGAAGCCATGATGCCTTTTACCCTTTGTTGTTAATTACAGCGGGCGCCAGTATTTGAACCACTAGCACCAAAATCCATGTAACGATCAGCGGTAAGAATACCGCCTTAAAAACCGCCAACGCCACGACCAGTAACACCAGCATCGCAAGCACTTTGAACGCTTCCCCGAAGGCGAACGTCCAGGCCACTCGGCCTTTAGCGGGTGTATGTACCTGGTGACGCCAGGCAAAAATCATAAACAACATATTAGGCAGTAACACTGCCAGGCCTCCACACGCGGCGGAGATGCCCCAGAAGGGGTCTTTAAGGCTGAACAGCAATCCACTTGCTATCACTGCCAGAAGCTGAATGAACAGAAGCTTTCGAGCAACATTGCGACTCACGAACGACATAGACATCACGTTTGTACTCCTGCTCCCTTTGAGGTATGCCGCGTGTCGTATAAAACGTTCTTTAATGCTCTGAGTCAAGCATCAAAAAGCGGTCAAATTATACGGTGACACCCCGTGATTTCAAACAATAAGTAGCCAAAACGTGAATAAATATTTAATTATTTTTCATTCGCGCTATTTTTCTACTTTTCGCCAAAGTGTGAACGATCGTACAAAACTGCAAATACACCGAAAATAGTGGCTACAAAGCGTGCACGAGATCACATATTAAACATTTTCGAGCAAAACGCATAAATCATTGTAGCAAAACGGATACGCCCATCATTCTGATATCTAAGACTTAATTCGCCCACTCTTTTAAAAACACCGCGATACAGAACAAAAACCATTCATTGACATTTATAATAATTTATTAACATGACAAAAAGACGAACGGGCTGACTTTTAGCAGACTGATATTTTCCATGTTGACTATTTTAAGTCTTAACAAAAAAAGCCGCGTTAAGATGAAGATAAAGTAAAGTTAATTGCTGGTTAAATATAGCAGGTCGCTGGCGCTAATTGTCGCGCATTTGTTAACACCAGAGACCCCACTTTTTCTCTACTTTTTTTGATAAAAATTAAATTTTATTTGCTGTAATAATAACCAAATGACGCTCCCCTTCCAGCTGAGGAACTTTTAACGGCACCACGCTCTCAACGCTAAACGGCGCTGGAAGTTGGGCTATTTCCTCTTCCGGCAGCTGTCCCTTCAATGCGTAAAAGCGCCCAGCTTCACCAGGAAGATGATGACACCAGGTCACCATGTCGGTCAGTGAGGCAAAAGCACGGCTAATCACACCGTCAAACGGCGGTTCAGCCGGAAAATCTTCAACGCGGCTCTGCACCGGTGTGATGTTAGTCAGCGCTAACTCGTGCTGCACCTGGCGTAGAAAGCGGACGCGTTTGCCCAGGCTATCCAGCAAAGTGAAGTGGGCATCAGGGCGCACAATCGACAGCGGAATCCCCGGCAGACCTGGACCCGTACCCACATCGATAAAGCGTTCACCCTCAAGCGAAGGCGCGACCACAATACTGTCGAGAATATGGCGAACCAGCATCTCGTTAGGGTCACGTACGGAGGTCAGGTTGTAGGCTTTATTCCACTTGTGCAGCATATCCACGTAGGCCACAAGCTGGTTTTTCTGGTGATCGGAGAGGGAAATTCCTGCTTCATTCAGCAGTCGAGAGAGTTTGTTGAGCACGGCGAATACCTGTTAGCGATAATCTGCCGGATGACGGCTTCGCCTTATCCGGCTTAGGTTGTAGGCCCGGTCAGCGTAGCGCCGCCGGGCAATGTTCGGTGCATTAAGCGCTGCGGCGCAGCAGCCCTTGTTTTTTGAGCCATACCAGCAGAATGGAGATTGCCGCTGGCGTGATCCCGGAGATACGAGATGCCTGGCCTATCGAGACCGGTTTGTGATCGTTGAGTTTGGCGATCACTTCGTTGGACAGGCCATTAACCTGGCGATAGTCCAGCGTAGCAGGCAGCAAGGTGTTTTCGTTGCGCTGCTGTTTCTCGATTTCATCCTGCTGACGAGCGATATAACCTTCGTATTTGACCTGAATTTCTACCTGTTCAGCCGCCTGCGCGTCTTCCAGCATTGGCGTAAACGGAGTCAGAGCGGTCAGCTGTTCGTAGGTCATTTCCGGACGACGCAGCAGATCTTCGCCGCTGGCTTCGCGGGTCAGTGGGGCACTCAGGTGAGCATTCACTTCGGCTGCAGACTCAGATGACGGTGTAATCCAGGTGGATTTCAGGCGCTGACGTTCACGCTCGATGTTCTCCAGCTTCTCGTTGAAGCGAGCCCAACGAACGTCATCCACCATTCCCAGCTCACGGCCGATTTCGGTCAGACGCAGATCGGCGTTATCTTCACGCAGCATCAGGCGATATTCCGCGCGGGAAGTAAACATGCGGTACGGTTCTTTGGTACCGAGCGTGCAGAGGTCGTCCACCAGCACGCCGAGGTAAGCCTGATCGCGACGCGGCGCCCAGCCTTCTTTGTCGGCAGCCAGACGAGCGGCGTTAAGTCCGGCCAGCATGCCCTGAGCGGCCGCTTCTTCGTAGCCCGTGGTGCCGTTGATTTGACCAGCAAAGAACAGACCGTGGATGAATTTGCTTTCCAGCGTGAGTTTCAGATCGCGCGGGTCGAAGAAATCGTACTCAATGGCGTAGCCAGGGCGAACGATCCGCGCGTTTTCCATCCCTTGCATGGAACGGACAATTTGCATCTGCACGTCAAACGGCAGGCTGGTGGAGATGCCGTTTGGATAAATTTCGTTGGACGTCAGTCCTTCCGGCTCCAGGAAGACCTGATGCTGGTTACGATCGGCAAAGCGCATCACTTTATCTTCGATCGATGGACAGTAACGTGGGCCGATCCCTTCGATCACGCCAGCGTACATTGGGCTGCGATCGAGGTTATTGCGGATCACCTCGTGTGTTTTCTCGTTGGTATGCGTGACGTAGCACGGCATCTGACGAGGGTGCTGAGAGGCGTTCCCCAGGAAGGAGAAGACCGGCAGTGGATTATCACTGTTTTGCTGACCAAGGACGCTAAAGTCGATGGTGCGCGCGTCGATACGCGGCGGCGTACCGGTTTTCAGGCGACTGACGCGCAGCGGCAGTTCACGCAAACGGCGAGACAGCGGGATAGATGGCGGATCGCCAGCACGGCCACCGCTGTAGTTATCCAGACCAATATGAATTTTACCGTCCAGGAATGTCCCTACGGTGAGCACCACCGCTTTAGCGCGGAATTTGAGGCCCATCTGGGTCACGGCGCCAACGACGCGATCGTTCTCAACAATCAGATCTTCAACCGCCTGCTGGAAGATCATCAGGTTCGGCTGGTTCTCCAGCGCGGTGCGTACCGCCTGACGATAGAGCACGCGATCCGCCTGTGCACGAGTAGCGCGAACGGCCGGGCCTTTGCTGGCGTTTAGTATCCTAAACTGAATGCCAGCCTGGTCGATCGCTGTAGCCATCAGGCCGCCAAGGGCATCCACTTCTTTTACCAGGTGTCCTTTCCCAATGCCGCCAATCGCCGGGTTGCAGCTCATCTGCCCCAACGTGTCGATATTGTGTGTCAAAAGCAGAGTCTGTTGACCCATTCGCGCTGCGGCCATCGCGGCCTCAGTGCCTGCATGACCCCCGCCAATGATGATGACGTCAAAAGGATCCTGATAAAACATGGTGGTTTGCCTCGCGTAAAGCGGTTTGAAAATGGATTGAAGCCCGGGCCGTGGATTCTACTCAACTTTAGTCGATGGAGAAAGGGTTCGGATCTTGGGTATTAAAAAGAAGATCTTTTTATTTAGAGATCTGTTCTATTGTGATCTCTTATTAGGATCGCCAACCTTTGTGGATAAGTCCGATCCGGATTTTAAGATCAACCGTTTAAGAAGGATCGTTAGCTGTGAATGATCGGTGATCCTGGTCAGTATAAGCTGGGATCAAAACGAAGGGTTATACACAGGTCAAAAACCAGACAGAAGTTATTCTTTGGATAACTACCGGTTGATCCAAGCTTTTAACCAGAGTTATCCACACAATAAATTCCGATCTTTACAAATCTCTGAGCAAAAGATGCCACGATCCCAGCCAAATTTCGGCCGGATCTTCAGGAATCTCATGTTCGAGTACGTTGATCTTCAGCGTTTCGCCAATCTGTTTGGCCCCGCAGGCCTTCAGTTCGGCATCCAGCTTGTCGATCGCGCCGCAAAACGTGTCGTATTCGCGGCTGCCAATCCCGATTGCGCCGAAGCGAACCTGGGAGAGATCCGGTTTTTGCTCACGTAACGCTTCATATAAAGGCAGCAGGTTGTCAGGAATGTCTCCGGCACCGTGCGTAGAACTGATAACCAGCCAGATCCCTTCAGTTGGCACTTCATCAAGCATCGGTCCGTGCAGCATTTTGCTGGTAAAACCGGCATCTTCCAGTTTTTCAGCCAGATGCTCTGCTACATATTCCGCACTGCCAAGCGTGCTGCCGCTGATAAGAGTAATGTCTGCCATGCTCGCCCACCTTTATATAGAAGGCGCATTGTACGCTGTGAACGAGCTGGGATCTACCTGTGGAAAAATGTGGGATTAAAAAAAACGATCAGGGCTTGATGGTACGCATTATCGGGTTTTGCAGGACGATCAAGGTTTCCGTGGACTGAATTTCATCAATTGTTTGGATCTTGTTGATAAGTACCTGCTGGAGGGCATCGATGGATTTACACATGACTTTAATAAAGATGCTGTAGTGCCCGGTGGTGTAATACGCCTCGGTCACTTCATCCAGGCTTTCCAGTCTTGCTAGTGCCGAAGGGTAATCCTTCGCACTCTTCAGAATGATGCCGATAAAGCAGCCCACGTCATAACCCAGCTGCTTAGGGCTCACGTCGACGTGCGCGCCGGTAATAATGCCCGCCTGCTTCATCTTCTCTACGCGAACATGAATAGTGCCGGGGCTTACGGCGAACTGTTTGGCCAGTTCGGCATAGGCGGTACGGGCATTGGCCATCAGCGCCTCAAGGATGCCGCGATCCAGATTGTCGATTTGATAATTTTCCATAGCTTTTTCTTATGAAGATTGATGATTCACTCTATTTTAGCCTGTTATTTTATTGAATCAAAAGTGTGTTAGGCTTTTTATTGTTTGATTATTGAATTGGTGCCCGGTTTTGTTGCTTAATCAATACCAACAGGACGCAGGAGTAAAAATAATGAAAACCGCATACATCGCAAAACAACGCCAGATTAGTTTCGTTAAATCCTATTTTTCCCGTCAGCTGGAAGAGAAGCTAGGGCTCGTAGAAGTTCAGGCGCCGATCTTAAGCCGCGTGGGAGATGGGACACAGGACAACCTGTCTGGTTGCGAGAAAGCGGTTCAGGTGAAAGTGAAAACACTGCCAGAAGCCCAGTTCGAAGTGGTTCATTCCCTTGCGAAGTGGAAACGTCAAACCCTGGGACAACACGACTTCAGCGCGGGCGAAGGGCTATACACGCACATGAAGGCCCTTCGCCCCGATGAAGACCGACTCACCGCCATTCACTCTGTCTACGTTGACCAGTGGGACTGGGAACGCGTAATGGGTGATGAAGAGCGCCATGCGGGTACGCTGGAAAGCACCGTGAAGGCAATCTGGGCGGGTATTAAAGAAACTGAAATTGCCGTGAGCAAAGAATTTGGTCTGACACCGTTCCTGCCAGAACAGATCCACTTTGTTCATAGCGAAACGCTGCTGAGCCGCTACCCGGGCCTCGATGCGAAAGGCCGTGAGCGCGCGATTGCTAAAGAGCTGGGCGCGGTCTTCCTGATGGGTATCGGCGGTAAACTTTCTGATGGCGAGCGCCACGACGTTCGTGCGCCGGACTATGACGACTGGAGCACGCCAACGGCGTCCGGCCTCTCTGGTCTGAACGGCGATATTCTGGTGTGGAACCCGGTACTGGAAGACGCCTTCGAGCTTTCCTCTATGGGGATCCGCGTCGATGCCAAAGCGCTGAAGCATCAGCTGGCGTTAACCGGTGACGAAGATCGTTTGAAGCTGGAATGGCATCAGGCGCTGCTGCGCGGTGAAATGCCGCAGACTATCGGCGGCGGCATTGGTCAGTCTCGTTTGACGATGCTGCTGCTGCAGCTCTCCCATATCGGGCAGGTGCAGTGCGGCGTATGGCCAGCACAGGTTCGTGAGAGCGTCTCTGCTCTGCTGTAATGCTTAAATCAACGCTGCCAGCGTCTTAGCAGGCGGCTTCTCAACCCGGTATCAAAGCGCCAGATATGATCGAAGATGCGCATGATCCCGGGTTTTCCATGTGCAGACATCGCCACCGCATGAAAACGGTGCTGATATTTGTGCTGCAGATCCCCTACCTTCTTCACCACCTCATCCGGCAGCCGCTGGGCGATAAAATCGGAAATGACTACCGCGTCGGCATCCTGCCACTGCGGGTTTTGCAGCTGCTCGATAACCGCACGTAGGCAGCTCGCCATATCGGTACCGCCGCGAAAGCGCTGATTTAAAAAGCGGATCGCCTGCTCCAGCCCCTGACGGTCCGTCAGTTCGTAGCGCACGACTTCCGTTGAGAACAGCATGATGTAGCAGCGTCGGTTATCCGCCAGCGCCACGCGCATCAGCGCAAGGCAAAACGCTTTGGCGCACTGCTCGTTGAAACCGCCCATTGAGCCAGAGGTATCCACGCAGACCACAAACGGGCCGCGAGGCTGTTCATCCTCATCCTGATGAACCACCGGGCGTTCGGTGACCTTTTCACGCCAGGCATCGCCATGCAGCCGATAGGTCAGCAGCTGCTTCTCCACCAGCCGACGGTAAAATTCATACTCCAGCTCGGTCATTCCCAGCGTTGCCAGCTCTGGCGGTAGCAGGCGCAGGATATCGTCGCTTTGCTGAATGCCATCGACCTGCTCTGGTACGGTTGAGGGTTCGCGCACCATGGTGCGGAAAGTCTCCATCGGCGCGTCTTTCTTTGGCACCGATTTCGCCTCGCGGGAACGCCCAAGCTGCTCCGCCAGGCGCATCAGTTCCGGCTGCTGGCTGAGAAACTCGCCGTATTTGACGATCAGCTGATAGTCGGCACGCTTGAGCTGTCCGGCACTCATATCCCATAGCCGCCCGCCCGCGCTGTCGTTTTCTACCAGCACAGGTTCCAGCTGGCCGCTCAAGGTCATGCGCTCCTGTACTTCGCTCAGCAGCTGTTCGCGCTCTTCTTCCAGCATTTGTTGATTAAGTGACGTCACCTGAACGACCAGGCTCAGGCGCCAGCGCTGCAGGAACAGGGTGTGCAGCGCGGGGGTAAAGGTGGCGTTGTTGGCAACCAGCTGCTGAGCCTGGGCGGCGAACGGTGACCGCAAACGTGTCAGCAGCGCCAGAATCTGCGGTAGTTGGACGATGAACTGTGCGGTAGAGAGAAGCTGGCTCTGCTGATAACAGATAACCTCTTCTTCCAGCTCTGGCGGAACCGGCGCCCCTTTCAGGCGGCCTTTAAAGGTCTCGCGCCAGCGGGGAAGATCGTCGGTGATGGCCGTTTTTAAACGAGGAAACTTTTCAAAAAAGATAGCCAACTGCGGAGAAGCCAGCAGGGCGATGATCATCTCTTCGATCATCCCCTCTTCGCTGACCGCCAGCATGACGTTGAGCGTATCGATAGTCAGCATTAAAGCTGCGCCTGCTTAATTTGCGCGGCCACATCCTGTAGGCTGGCTTCAATACGGCCGAGCCACTCTTCATTAATAAAGAGGCATTTTTGTTGTTCGCTAAAGCGGTTGTGCTGCTGGTGCCACTCTTCATCCAGCGCGAGCAGCTGCTGGCGGATTTCCGCCGGCATATTCTCCGTCGTTCCCGTTCCAGGCAGTGATAAACGTGTTCCCTGAAGGCTGACATCGCGCACCACCAGGTGCTGACTGGCATCGACTTCCATATTCAGCGCCAGCGCAAAGCCGATGCCGTTGAGCTTGCCGCGGATTTCACCGCTTTTCTCCAGCCAGTTGGCCAGCGCCTGACGTTCAAAGGTGATGTGAATAACCTCGATATCGTGCAGCTTGAGCGGTTTTTGCAGCAGCAGCGTGACCGTAGGCGACTGCACCTCAGGTGGCAGCTCGTAGTGCGGTTTGCGGCTGAACATACCGCCCAGGCGCGTCACCTTGAGCGCCGTTTTATCGCTTTGCTGCTGCTGAATTTGCAGACGCTGCTGGGTGATAGCGCCCAGCTTGTTGAGCATGGCCTGTTGCTGCCATGCGTGCCCGGTCATCAAAATATCTATTTGTTGTTGCAGCAGATTTCGGCTCTCTGCATCATGCCAGAGACACTCTTTTAAGAGGATCAGATCGATTGGCGCGATCGTATCGCGGCCGCTAAAGAAGGCGCAGGCCTGAAGCAGGCGGATCGCCTTTTTCCAGCGACGGTCGGAAACGTAAGGCGCATTCGGCAGGTTATCGAGCTGCTGGCGCAGGGTGAAGATCAGTTCAAACACCGCATCCGGCAGCTTCACATTGCCGATATCCTTCTGCCACTGGAAGTACTCTTCATCAGTGACCTGAAGGTTGGCTGGAATCGGGTTGTCGTTCTCGTCCTGCTGGCTAATCAACATCGAGCGGAAATTGCCTTTATCCTGCACTTTATCGAGCCACAGGCGAATCAGCATACGGTCGTACAGCGCTTCAAGGCTGCTTTCCGCTTCCGGCAGTTCATTGGAGGCGGTCACCAGCAGGCGCATTGGAATTTTTTCGACGCTGGCGCCGTTACGAAAGTGACGCTCGTTGATGGCGGTCAATAGGGTGTTCAGAATCGCCGGGCCAGCTTTCCAGATCTCATCAAGAAAGACGATTTCCGCTTCGGGCAAATAACCCGCGGTCAGACGCTCATAGCGCCCTTCATCTTTTAAGGCCTGAATAGAGAGCGGGCCGAATACCTCTTCCGGCGTAGAGAAACGGGTCATCAGGTATTCAAAGGCGCGGGCGTGCTGGAAGGCAAACTTCAGGCGGCGGGCTATCAGGCTTTTGGCGATGCCGGGAGGGCCGAGTAAAAACACGCTCTCACCGCTCAGGGCCGCCAGCAGGCACAGCCGCATGGCGTGGCTACGCTCAAAAAGGCCTTTCTCCAGCGCGCTGCTCAGGCGCGAAATTCTTTCTGCTAATAAATGTGGTTGCGCCATAATTAAGTTGCGTCCTTTCATCGTTTATTCTGCTAACTGGCTGAGTATAGACGTATAACTCTTTAGGTGAATAGCCTGAATAGTACCTCGCTATTTCTTGAGGCAGGTTAAGATGACGCAATTAAGGGGTACGATTTTGACGTTAATCGTGCATACTGTGCGCTTTTGGTGGGCCAAGGGACTAGGCACACATTTGTTTCGTAAACGAAAGACTAGTCTATGAGCACTGATAAGAAACAATCTTTATCAGCGATTACACTCGCTGCAATTGGCGTGGTATACGGCGATATTGGTACCAGCCCTCTTTATACGCTTCGTGAATGTTTATCTGGGCAGTTTGGTTTTGGCGTCGAACGTGACGCGGTTTTTGGCTTTCTGTCATTAATTTTCTGGCTGCTGATTTTTACAGTATCACTCAAATACATTACCTTCGTGATGCGGGCGGATAACGCCGGTGAAGGTGGGATCCTCACGCTGATGTCGCTTGCCGGGCGTAATACCTCTGCAAGAACGACCTCGGTGTTGGTGATCCTCGGACTGATTGGGGGAAGCTTCTTCTATGGTGAAGTGGTGATTACCCCGGCCATCTCGGTGATGTCGGCGATCGAAGGTCTTGAGATCATCGCGCCTACGCTCGATACCTGGATTGTCCCCATTTCGATTATTGTCCTGACGCTGCTTTTTGCTATCCAGAAGCACGGTACCAGCATGGTTGGCAAACTGTTCGCGCCAATTATGCTTATCTGGTTCCTGCTGCTGGCGGTATTGGGTGCGCGGAGCATTATTGCGAACCCGGATGTCCTGCACGCGCTGAACCCTTACTGGGCGGTGAACTTCTTCCTGCAATATAAAACGGTCTCCTTCGTCGCGTTGGGCGCGGTGGTGCTGTCGATTACCGGGGTGGAAGCGCTGTATGCCGATATGGGTCACTTCGGGAAATTGCCGATTCGTCTGGCCTGGTTCTCGGTGGTGCTGCCTTCGCTGGTGCTGAACTACTTTGGTCAAGGCGCGCTGCTGTTAAAGCACCCGGAAGCCATTAAGAACCCGTTCTTCCTGCTGGCTCCTGATTGGGCGCTGATTCCAATGCTGGTGATTGCGGCATTGGCGACGGTTATCGCCTCTCAGGCGGTTATCTCCGGGGTCTTCTCGTTGACTCGCCAGGCTGTGCGCCTGGGGTATCTGTCACCGATGCGCATTATTCACACCTCAGAAATGGAGTCCGGCCAGATCTACATCCCGTTTATCAACTGGCTGCTTTATATCTCGGTGGTAGTGGTTATCGTTAGCTTTGAGCACTCCTCAAACCTGGCGGCAGCGTACGGTATTGCCGTGACCGGGACCATGGTGCTGACGACAATTCTGTTCACTACGGTGGCAAGGAAGAACTGGCGCTGGAATAAGTTCTTTGTGGCGCTGCTGTTCGTGGCATTTATGTGCATCGACATCCCGCTGTTCTCGGCGAACCTCGATAAAATCGTCTCCGGTGGTTGGCTGCCGCTGACGCTGGCGCTGATCATGTTCACCATCATGACCACCTGGAAAAGCGAGCGTTTCCGCCTGCTGCGTCGTATGCATGAACATGGTAACTCTCTGGAGGCCATGATCGCCTCACTGGAGAAATCACCGCCGGTACGCGTACCGGGCACCGCGGTGTATATGTCTCGTGCGCTGAACGTGATTCCGTTTGCCATGCTGCATAACCTCAAGCACAACAAGGTGCTGCACGAGCGGGTTATCCTGCTGACGCTGCGCACCGAAGATGCGCCGTACGTGCATAACGTCCGCCGCGTGCAGATTGAGCAGCTTTCGCCGACCTTCTGGCGCGTGGTGGCCAGCTACGGCTGGCGTGAAACGCCAAACGTGGAAGAGGTGTTCCACCGCTGTGGTCTGGAAGGCCTAAGCTGCCGAATGATGGAAACGTCGTTCTTTATGTCGCACGAGTCGCTGATTGTCGGCAAGCGTCCGTGGTACCTGCGCCTGCGCGGCAAGCTCTATCTGCTGCTCCAGCGCAACGCGCTTCGCGCGCCGGATCAGTTCGAGATCCCACCGAACCGCGTTATCGAACTGGGCACCCAGGTCGAAATCTAACGCTATCAACGCCCTCCCTCATTTTGACGGAGGGCGTTTTTTTATCCCCTCTCCTTCATTCGCGAAACGTTTCGATGGCGATCACATTTCTATAACCTGATGGTGGTTTTATGTTCGCTCTTCAGACTAAACTGATGCTAGCGAAACGTTTCGCTAGTGGAGCAAGAAAACAAAATGAAGAAAGGCACGGTACTCAACTCTGAAATCTCGTCGGTTATCTCCCGTCTGGGGCATACCGATACGCTGGTGGTGTGCGATGCGGGCTTACCTATTCCCCGCAGCACGGCGCGCATTGATATGGCGCTGACCCAGGGCGTTCCCACCTTTATGCAGGTGCTGGGCGTGGTGACGCAGGAGATGCAGGTCGAGGCCGCCATTCTCGCCGCGGAAATTCAACAAAATAATCCGCAGCTTCACGAAGCGTTGCTCAAACACATTGAGCAGCTGCAGCAACACCAGGGAAACACCATTGATGTTCGTTACGTCTCACATGAACAGTTCAAACAACAAACCGCAGACAGTCAGGCGGTGATTCGCAGCGGGGAGTGTTCCCCGTATGCGAATATCATTCTCTGTGCTGGCGTCACCTTCTGAGGCCATCATGGACGCACTCTTACAACTTAAAGGGATCGATAAATCGTTCCCGGGCGTAAAGGCGCTCTCTGGCGCCGCGCTGAACGTATACTCCGGCCGCGTGATGGCGCTGGTGGGCGAAAACGGCGCGGGCAAATCCACCATGATGAAAGTGCTGACCGGGATCTACGCCCGCGACGCGGGTTCACTATTATGGCTGGGTAAAGAGACCACCTTTAACGGTCCAAAATCTTCCCAGGAAGCCGGTATTGGCATCATCCACCAGGAGCTGAACCTGATCCCGCAGCTGACGATTGCCGAGAACATTTTCCTCGGCCGTGAGTTCGTGAATCGCTTTGGCAAAATCGACTGGAAGAAGATGTATGCCGAAGCCGATATCCTGCTGGCAAAACTCAATCTGCGTTTTAAGAGCGACCGCCTGGTGGGCGACCTCTCTATTGGCGATCAGCAGATGGTGGAAATTGCCAAGGTGCTGAGCTTTGAGTCGAAGGTCATCGTAATGGATGAACCGACCGATGCGCTGACCGATACGGAAACCGAGTCCCTCTTCCGCGTCATCCGCGAGCTAAAATCGCAGGGGCGCGGCATTGTCTATATCTCCCACCGCATGAAAGAGATTTTCGAGATCTGCGACGACGTCACCGTGTTCCGCGACGGGCAGTTTATTGCCGAGCGTGAAGTGGCGAGCCTCGACGAAGACCGTCTGATTGAAATGATGGTAGGGCGCAAACTTGAAGATCAGTACCCGCATCTTGATAAAACGCCGGGTGAGATCCGCCTGAAGGTAGATGCACTGTGTGGGCCGGGCGTGGAAAACGTCACCTTCACCCTGCGCAAAGGCGAAATCCTTGGCGTTGCCGGGCTGATGGGCGCTGGACGTACCGAACTGATGAAGGTGCTGTACGGCGCACTGCCGCGCACCAGCGGCTACGTGACTCTCGACGGTCATGAAGTGGTGACCCGTTCACCGCAGGACGGTCTGGCAAACGGCATCGTTTATATCTCCGAAGACCGTAAGCGCGATGGTCTGGTGCTGGGCATGTCGGTGAAAGAGAACATGTCGCTAACCGCGCTGCGCTACTTCAGCCGTGCCGGCGGCGGCCTGAAACATAAAGATGAACAGCAGGCGGTCGGCGACTTTATCCGCCTGTTTAACGTTAAAACGCCTTCCATGGAACAGGCTATCGGCCTGCTTTCCGGCGGTAATCAGCAGAAAGTGGCGATTGCCCGTGGCCTGATGACCCGTCCGAAGGTGCTGATCCTCGATGAACCGACGCGCGGCGTCGACGTGGGGGCGAAGAAAGAGATTTATCAGCTTATCAACCAGTTCAAGGCCGACGGCCTGAGCATCATTCTGGTCTCCTCGGAGATGCCGGAAGTATTGGGGATGAGCGATCGCATTATTGTGATGCATGAAGGGCATCTCGGCGGTGAGTTCTCACGCGAGCAGGCCACCCAGGAAGTATTAATGGCTGCCGCTGTGGGCAAGCTTAACCGCGTGAACCAGGAGTAAAAAAGATGACAACCCAGTCTGTGGCGGGTCGCCGCTATTTCACTAAAGCGTGGCTGCTGGAGCAAAAATCGCTGATAGCCCTGCTGGTGCTGATAGCGATTGTATCGACCATGAGCCCGAACTTTTTTACCGTCAATAACCTGTTCAACATCCTGCAGCAAACCTCCGTGAATGCGATCATGGCGGTCGGGATGACGCTGGTCATTTTAACGTCGGGGATCGACCTGTCCGTCGGTTCTCTGCTGGCGTTGACCGGCGCGGTCGCCGCGTCGATTGTCGGCATCGAAGTTAATGCGCTGGTGGCGGTTGCTGCCGCACTCGCATTAGGTGCCGCAATCGGGGCCGTTACTGGCGTTATCGTTGCCAAAGGGCGCGTTCAGGCGTTTATCGCCACTCTGGTGATGATGCTGCTGCTGCGTGGTGTGACCATGGTGTACACCAACGGAAGCCCGGTGAATACCGGGTTTACCGATAACGCCGACGTCTTCGGCTGGTTCGGGATTGGTCGTCCGCTGGGCATTCCGACCCCGGTATGGATCATGGGGATTGTCTTCCTCGCCGCGTGGTACATGCTGCATCACACCCGTCTGGGTCGTTATATCTATGCGCTGGGCGGGAACGAAGCGGCAACGCGTCTTTCCGGTATCAGCGTTAATAAAGTCAAAATTATCGTCTACTCTCTGTGCGGGCTGCTGTCGGCGCTGGCGGGGATTATCGAAGTGGCGCGTCTCTCCTCTGCGCAACCGACGGCGGGTACCGGCTATGAGCTGGATGCTATCGCAGCGGTGGTGCTGGGCGGTACCAGCCTGGCAGGCGGTAAAGGTCGTATCGTCGGCACGCTTATCGGTGCGCTGATTCTTGGGTTCTTGAACAACGGTTTGAACTTGTTAGGCGTTTCTTCTTATTACCAGATGATCGTTAAAGCAGTCGTCATTTTGCTGGCGGTGCTGGTGGACAACAAAAAGCAGTAATTCACGACACTACAGGACATCTTAGATATGAACATGAAAAAACTGGCTACCCTGGTTTCTGCGGTTGCGCTGAGCGCCACCGTGAGTGCGAACGCGATGGCGAAAGACACCATTGCGCTGGTTATCTCTACCCTGAATAACCCGTTCTTCGTCTCCCTGAAGGATGGCGCGCAGAAAGAAGCCGATAAACTGGGTTACAACCTGGTGGTTCTGGATTCACAGAATAACCCGGCGAAAGAGCTGGCAAACGTTCAGGATTTAACGGTTCGTGGCACCAAAATTCTGCTGATCAACCCAACGGATTCCGATGCTGTAGGTAACGCTATTAAGATGGCTAACCAGGCGAAAATCCCGGTTATCACCCTTGACCGTGTTGCCTCTAAAGGTGAAGTCGTAAGCCACATCGCTTCCGATAACGTGCTGGGCGGCAAAATCGCTGGTGATTACATCGCGAAGAAAGCCGGTGAAGGCGCAAAGGTTATCGAACTGCAGGGGATTGCCGGGACTTCCGCAGCGCGTGAGCGTGGCGAAGGCTTCCAGCAGGCCGTTGCTGCTCACAAATTTAACGTTCTGGCGAGCCAGCCTGCCGACTTCGACCGTACTAAAGGTCTGAACGTCATGCAGAACCTGCTGACCGCGCATCCGGACGTGAAAGCTGTCTTCGCGCAGAACGACGAAATGGCGCTGGGCGCGCTGCGTGCGCTGCAGACCGCCGGTAAATCCGATGTGATGGTGGTTGGGTTTGACGGTACGCCAGATGGCGAGAAAGCGGTAAAAGATGGCAAACTGGCGGCGACTATCGCGCAGTTACCTGACCAGATCGGTGCGACCGGCGTGGAAACCGCTGACAAAGTACTGAAAGGCGAAAAGGTTCAGGCGAAATATCCTGTTGACCTGAAGCTGGTAATTAAGCAGTAATAACGCGAATGCGATTCAGGCTCTCGCAGCCTGAGGGACAACATCAAAAATAAAAGCAGGGCACGCGCCACCGGTTAGTCAGCCGGTGGCGCATCTTACCGGACATACCGAAAATGAAAACCGCAGGCAAACTCGTCGTCCTTGGCAGCATCAATGCCGATCACATTCTCAATCTTGAATCATTCCCGACGCCTGGCGAAACTGTCACCGGTAGCCATTATCAGGTCGCTTTTGGCGGTAAAGGTGCTAATCAGGCGGTTGCTGCCGGGCGCAGCGGCGCGGATATTGCGTTTATTGCCTGTACGGGCGACGACGATATCGGCGAGCGTATCCGTAAACAGTTACAGGTTGACCGCATCGATACCGCGCCGGTGAGCGCCGTGGCGGGCGAGTCGACAGGTGTAGCGCTGATCTTCGTGAACGGTGAAGGCGAAAACGTCATTGGTATCCATGCCGGAGCCAACGCCGCATTATCAACTTCATTAGTCGACGCGCAGCGCGAGCGTATCGCCCAGGCTGACGCGCTGCTAATGCAGCTTGAATCCCCGCTGGACAGCGTACTGCTGGCCGCTCAGATTGCCCACCAGCACCAGACCACCGTGGTATTAAACCCGGCCCCGGCGCGCGCGCTGTCGGATGAGTTGCTGTCGCTGGTGGATATCATTACCCCGAATGAAACCGAAGCTGAGAAGCTGACGGGCGTACGGGTAGAAAACGATGAAGACGCTGCGAAAGCCGCGCAGGTGCTGCATGCCAAAGGTATCGATACGGTGATTATCACCCTCGGCAGCCGTGGCGTATGGGCCAGCGTGAAGGGCGAAGGGCGCCGCGTACCGGGCTTTAAAGTCCAGGCCATCGATACCATTGCGGCGGGTGACACCTTTAACGGTGCGCTGATGACTGCGCTGCTGGAAAATACGCCGCTGGCGGAGGCGCTGCGCTTTGCTCATGCAGCCGCAGCTATTGCGGTTACGCGTAAAGGCGCTCAGCCATCGGTTCCGTGGCGTGAAGAGATCGACGAATTCTTACGTCAACAGGGGTAATGCTTGGCCACGATGAAGGATGTTGCTCGCCTGGCGGGCGTTTCCACCTCAACCGTATCGCACGTCATCAATAAAGACAGGTTCGTCAGCGAGGCGGTCACCGAGAAAGTTGATGCGGCCATCAAAACGCTGAACTACGCGCCGTCTGCACTGGCGCGTAGCCTCAAGTTGAATCAAACCCATACCATCGGCATGCTGATCACCGCCAGTACCAACCCGTTCTACTCTGAGCTGGTGCGCGGCGTAGAACGCAGCTGTTTTGAGCGCGGCTACAGCCTGGTGCTGTGCAACACCGAAGGCGACGAGCAGCGAATGAATCGTAATCTTGAGACGCTGATGCAAAAGCGCGTCGATGGGCTACTGTTGCTGTGCACCGAAACGCACCAGCCGTCGCTGGAGATCATGCAGCGCTACCCTTCTATTCCTTCCGTGATGATGGACTGGGCACCCTTCGACGGTGACAGCGACCTGATTCAGGATAACTCGCTGCTCGGCGGCGATATGGCGACCCGCTACCTGATTGAACGCGGCCATACGCGAATTGCCTGCATTGCTGGCCCATTAGATAAAACGCCAGCGCGTTTGCGGCTGGAGGGGTACCGGGAAGCAATGCATAACGCGAAGCTGCCCATTCCGGACGGCTATGAAATTACCAGCAACTTCGAATTCGGCGGCGGTCTGGAGGCGATGCAACAGTTGCTGAAGCATCCTGAGCGTCCGGATGCGGTCTTTGTCGGCAATGACGCCATGGCGGTCGGTGCTTATCAGGCACTGTATCAGGCCGGTTTGCGTATTCCGCAGGACATGGCGGTGATTGGCTATGATGATATCGAGCTGGCGCGCTACATGACGCCACCGCTGACCACTATTCATCAACCGAAAGATGAACTTGGCGAGCTGGCGATTGATGTGTTGATTCATCGCATCGCGCAGCCCGGGCAGAAACAGCAGCGTATGCAGCTGACGCCCGAGCTGGTGGTTCGCGGCTCCGTGTGAGGCTAGTGCTTTTCTTTTATTAAGTTGCGGCCATCTTTCGGCCGCAGTAGCAGGAACATCAGCGCGGATATCGCCGTAATCACGCCCATGGTAATAAAGGTATAGTGGAACTGATCGATGGTTGAGCCCACGATACTCTGATACGAACGCAGCACCGCGGCGCTGATGGCAACGCCGAGGCTAATCGACAGCTGTTGTGTTACCGCGAGCAGACTGTTGCCGCCGCTGGCGTTATCGTCCGTCAGGTCAGCAAGCGTAATCGTATTCATCGACGTGAACTGCGTCGACATCGCCATCCCCAGAACGAGCAGCGGCAGAATCAGCATCCATATCGGCATCGACGGCGATTGCAGCGAGAACTGCGCGATCATCAGTCCGATAAACAGCGTGACCCCCACCAGTGTTTTCCGATAGCCCAAACGACGTAGTACGGCAGTGACGGTCGACTTAGCAATAATCGAACCGATTGCCGTCGGCGCCATCATGCAGCCCGCGATCAGCGCCGGATAACCGAAGCCCACCTGTAGCATCAATGGCATCAGGAACGGTACGCAGCCGGTGCCCAGACGCGTGGCCAGGTTACCCGCAATGCCGACAGAAAAGGTGCGCGTTTTGAATAGCGACAGCGAAATCAGCGGCGTAGGGTGTTTGCGCGCATGGCGGATATAGGCCAGCAATAGAATGATGCTGAGCAGGACTATCATTAAGGCCACCCAGCCCGATACGATTTGCTCCCCTAGCAGCTCCATACCGATGGAGAACAGCACCAGGCTTAGCCCGAAGAGCAGAAAGCCGGAGAAATCGAAGCGTCTGCGTGGCGTGGTGAAGTTCGGCATATATTTTCGGGCATACAGCATCCCAACAACGCCAATCGGTATGTTAATGAGGAAAATCCAATGCCACGTTGCCCAGGTAACGAATACGCCGCCGAGTACCGGGCCGAGAATCGGGCCAATCAGCCCTGGCATGGTGACAAAGTTCAGTACCGGCAGCAGTTCGCTTCGCGGATAAGCGCGTAGCAACGCCAGTCGTGCGACGGGCATCATCATGGCGCCGCCAATCCCTTGAATCACGCGGAAGATCACCAGCTCAGTCAGCGAGGAAGAGAGTGCGCAGGCCAAAGAGCCCAGGGTGAACAGGCTCACCGCTAACATAAAGACGCGGCGGGTCCCGAAACGGTCGGCCAGCCAGCCGCTAACCGGGATAAGCATCGCGACGGTAAGCGTATAGCTGATAATGGCCGACTGCATGGCCAGCGGTGAACGGTTAAGGCTATGGGCGATGGCGGGAAGTGCAGTATTAAGGATAGTGGCATCCAACGCCTGCATAAAGAAGGCCATTGCCGCTATCCATGGCAGGCCAGCCATACTCCGCGCTTTCTTTTCTGTCATTCGATGTCCTTTATACCGCTTCCCGGATATGCGGTGCGTTTAATAAAGCCTGGCATGCCAGAAACGCTTGCTGACCATCGCCGTCCTGTATTGCATCGACAATTGCCTGGTGGCTGGCAAGCTCAATCACTTCATCCTCGGTAATAGAGGTGAAATAGATGTGGTAAACGGAGTGGAAGAGTTTGGCGAAAGAGGTCAGGAACGGGTTGGCGCTCATTTCATAGATGTGCTCGTGCCAGGAGGTATCGATATCAATCCAGCGAGTACGGTCAAATGCCTTCTCGAGGGTGGCCATTTCTTCCATTAATGTATTGAGATGGGCCTTTTGTTCGGCGGTACCTAATGTGGCGGCCAGCATGCACGCCTGCGGCTCAAGGCTACGACGCAGCACCAGAAAGTGTTTCATCACCGCCTGGAAGTTATCGGTAGTGAGCCACCAGGAGATGAGCTCGGTGTCGAGGAAGTTCCAGTGTGCCTGTGGCATGACGCGCGTGCCGATGCGTGGGCGAGGAAGCAACATGCCTTTTGCTGAAAGTGTTTTAACCGCTTCACGAACGGCGGTTCGGCTTACGCCGAAGATTTCACCTAGCTCCATCTCGCCGGGGAGAATGCTTTCTGGTGGATATTCGCCGGTGAGTATCTTCTGGGCTATTTTCTCAGCCAGGACCCAGGAGATGTTCTTTTGAGCTGCCAATTGCTGTGCACTTAGAGACATAAATGCCATTCCTATTATTTATCTTTCTTTAGTATGCCATTTGACGTGCTGAATCGGTGTTAAAAACAGCAGTTCAGGCTTTTTACGACGCATTGCTGCACGATTTGTTGAAAAAGAAAGCGAGCGGTAAATTATTTTAAATTTATGCTTGCGGGATCTCAATTACTCCCTATAATGCGGCCCCACTGAGACGGAACAACGGCAAACAAGCCGCCGGGTCAGCGAGATTCTCCTGAGAATCTCGGCAGAGAAAAGCGAAATTAAACGCTTGACTCTGAAAGAGGAAAGCGTAATATACGCCACCTCGCAACAGTGAGCGAAAGCCGTGTTGCACTGCTCTTTAACAATTTATCAGACAATCTGTGTGGGCACTCGAAGATACGGATTCTTAACGTCGCAAGACGAAAAATGAATACCAAGTCTCTGAGTGAACACGTAATTCATTACGAAGTTTAATTCATGAGCATCAAACTTAAATTGAAGAGTTTGATCATGGCTCAGATTGAACGCTGGCGGCAGGCCTAACACATGCAAGTCGAACGGTAGCACAGAGAGCTTGCTCTCGGGTGACGAGTGGCGGACGGGTGAGTAATGTCTGGGAAACTGCCCGATGGAGGGGGATAACTACTGGAAACGGTAGCTAATACCGCATAACGTCGCAAGACCAAAGTGGGGGACCTTCGGGCCTCACACCATCGGATGTGCCCAGATGGGATTAGCTGGTTGGTGAGGTAATGGCTCACCAAGGCGACGATCCCTAGCTGGTCTGAGAGGATGACCAGCCACACTGGAACTGAGACACGGTCCAGACTCCTACGGGAGGCAGCAGTGGGGAATATTGCACAATGGGCGCAAGCCTGATGCAGCCATGCCGCGTGTATGAAGAAGGCCTTCGGGTTGTAAAGTACTTTCAGCGAGGAGGAAGGCATTAAGGTTAATAACCTTAGTGATTGACGTTACTCGCAGAAGAAGCACCGGCTAACTCCGTGCCAGCAGCCGCGGTAATACGGAGGGTGCAAGCGTTAATCGGAATTACTGGGCGTAAAGCGCACGCAGGCGGTCTGTCAAGTCGGATGTGAAATCCCCGGGCTCAACCTGGGAACTGCATTCGAAACTGGCAGGCTAGAGTCTTGTAGAGGGGGGTAGAATTCCAGGTGTAGCGGTGAAATGCGTAGAGATCTGGAGGAATACCGGTGGCGAAGGCGGCCCCCTGGACAAAGACTGACGCTCAGGTGCGAAAGCGTGGGGAGCAAACAGGATTAGATACCCTGGTAGTCCACGCCGTAAACGATGTCTATTTGGAGGTTGTTCCCTTGAGGAGTGGCTTCCGGAGCTAACGCGTTAAATAGACCGCCTGGGGAGTACGGCCGCAAGGTTAAAACTCAAATGAATTGACGGGGGCCCGCACAAGCGGTGGAGCATGTGGTTTAATTCGATGCAACGCGAAGAACCTTACCTACTCTTGACATCCAGAGAACTTAGCAGAGATGCTTTGGTGCCTTCGGGAACTCTGAGACAGGTGCTGCATGGCTGTCGTCAGCTCGTGTTGTGAAATGTTGGGTTAAGTCCCGCAACGAGCGCAACCCTTATCCTTTGTTGCCAGCGGTTCGGCCGGGAACTCAAAGGAGACTGCCAGTGATAAACTGGAGGAAGGTGGGGATGACGTCAAGTCATCATGGCCCTTACGAGTAGGGCTACACACGTGCTACAATGGCATATACAAAGAGAAGCGACCTCGCGAGAGCAAGCGGACCTCATAAAGTATGTCGTAGTCCGGATTGGAGTCTGCAACTCGACTCCATGAAGTCGGAATCGCTAGTAATCGTAGATCAGAATGCTACGGTGAATACGTTCCCGGGCCTTGTACACACCGCCCGTCACACCATGGGAGTGGGTTGCAAAAGAAGTAGGTAGCTTAACCTTCGGGAGGGCGCTTACCACTTTGTGATTCATGACTGGGGTGAAGTCGTAACAAGGTAACCGTAGGGGAACCTGCGGTTGGATCACCTCCTTACCTTAAAGAAGCGTTCTTTGAAGTGCTCACACAGATTGTCTGATGAAAATTAGCAGTAAAAATCTCTGCAGGCTTGTAGCTCAGGTGGTTAGAGCGCACCCCTGATAAGGGTGAGGTCGGTGGTTCAAGTCCACTCAGGCCTACCAAATTCGCAAGAATTGTCGGTACAGAGATTAGCATTTTGCGATGGGGTTATAGCTCAGCTGGGAGAGCGCCTGCCTTGCACGCAGGAGGTCTGCGGTTCGATCCCGCATAGCTCCACCATCCTTTACTGCAACAAACCCAAGAAAACTTCAGAGTGTACCTGAAAAGGTTCACTGCGAAGTTTTGCTCTTTAAAAATCTGGATCAAGCTGAAAATTGAAACAGCACACTGAACTCTGTTCTCCGTAATAAGAACAGACTGAGGTGTGTTTGAGTCTCTCAAATTTTTGCAGCACGATGATGAATCGAAAGAAACATCTTCGGGTTGTGAGGTTAAGCGACTAAGCGTACACGGTGGATGCCCTGGCAGTCAGAGGCGATGAAGGACGTGCTAATCTGCGATAAGCGTCGGTAAGGTGATATGAACCGTTATAACCGACGATTTCCGAATGGGGAAACCCAGTGTGTTTCGACACACTATCATTACGTGAATACATAGCGTAATGAAGCGAACCGGGGGAACTGAAACATCTAAGTACCCCGAGGAAAAGAAATCAACCGAGATTCCCCCAGTAGCGGCGAGCGAACGGGGAGCAGCCCAGAGCCTGAATCAGCATGTGTGATAGTGGAACGGTATGGAAAGGCCGGCGATACAGGGTGATAGCCCCGTACACAAAATTGCATGTGTTGTGAGCTCGATGAGTAGGGCGGGACACGTGGTATCCTGTCTGAATATGGGGGGACCATCCTCCAAGGCTAAATACTCCTGACTGACCGATAGTGAACCAGTACCGTGAGGGAAAGGCGAAAAGAACCCCGGCGAGGGGAGTGAAAAAGAACCTGAAACCGTGTACGTACAAGCAGTGGGAGCATCCTTCGGGGTGTGACTGCGTACCTTTTGTATAATGGGTCAGCGACTTATATTCTGTAGCAAGGTTAACCGAATAGGGGAGCCGCAGGGAAACCGAGTCTTAACTGGGCGTTAAGTTGCAGGGTATAGACCCGAAACCCGGTGATCTAGCCATGGGCAGGTTGAAGGTTGGGTAACACTAACTGGAGGACCGAACCGACTAATGTTGAAAAATTAGCGGATGACTTGTGGCTGGGGGTGAAAGGCCAATCAAACCGGGAGATAGCTGGTTCTCCCCGAAAGCTATTTAGGTAGCGCCTCGTGAACTCATCTTCGGGGGTAGAGCACTGTTTCGGCTAGGGGGTCATCCCGACTTACCAACCCGATGCAAACTACGAATACCGAAGAATGTTATCACGGGAGACACACGGCGGGTGCTAACGTCCGTCGTGAAGAGGGAAACAACCCAGACCGCCAGCTAAGGTCCCAAAGTCACAGTTAAGTGGGAAACGATGTGGGAAGGCTCAGACAGCCAGGATGTTGGCTTAGAAGCAGCCATCATTTAAAGAAAGCGTAATAGCTCACTGGTCGAGTCGGCCTGCGCGGAAGATGTAACGGGGCTAAACTGTGCACCGAAGCTGCGGCAGCGACACTATGTGTTGTTGGGTAGGGGAGCGTTCTGTAAGCCTGCGAAGGTGTCCTGTGAGGGATGCTGGAGGTATCAGAAGTGCGAATGCTGACATAAGTAACGATAATGCGGGTGAAAAACCCGCACGCCGGAAGACCAAGGGTTCCTGTCCAACGTTAATCGGGGCAGGGTGAGTCGACCCCTAAGGCGAGGCCGAAAGGCGTAGTCGATGGGAAACAGGTTAATATTCCTGTACTTGGTGTTACTGCGAAGGGGGGACGGAGAAGGCTATGTTAGCCGGGCGACGGTTGTCCCGGTTTAAGCATGTAGGCGGGAAGTTTAGGTAAATCCGGACTTCTTTTAACGCTGAGGTGTGATGACGAGGCACTACGGTGCTGAAGTAACAAATGCCCTGCTTCCAGGAAAAGCCTCTAAGCATCAGGTAACATCAAATCGTACCCCAAACCGACACAGGTGGTCAGGTAGAGAATACCAAGGCGCTTGAGAGAACTCGGGTGAAGGAACTAGGCAAAATGGTGCCGTAACTTCGGGAGAAGGCACGCTGATATGTAGGTGAAGTGATTTACTCATGGAGCTGAAATCAGTCGAAGATACCAGCTGGCTGCAACTGTTTATTAAAAACACAGCACTGTGCAAACACGAAAGTGGACGTATACGGTGTGACGCCTGCCCGGTGCCGGAAGGTTAATTGATGGGGTTAGCGGCAACGCGAAGCTCTTGATCGAAGCCCCGGTAAACGGCGGCCGTAACTATAACGGTCCTAAGGTAGCGAAATTCCTTGTCGGGTAAGTTCCGACCTGCACGAATGGCGTAATGATGGCCAGGCTGTCTCCACCCGAGACTCAGTGAAATTGAACTCGCTGTGAAGATGCAGTGTACCCGCGGCAAGACGGAAAGACCCCGTGAACCTTTACTATAGCTTGACACTGAACACTGGTCCTTGATGTGTAGGATAGGTGGGAGGCTTTGAAGCGCGGACGCCAGTTCGTGTGGAGCCAACCTTGAAATACCACCCTTTAATGGCTGGTGTTCTAACGTAGACCCGTAATCCGGGTTGCGGACAGTGTCTGGTGGGTAGTTTGACTGGGGCGGTCTCCTCCTAAAGAGTAACGGAGGAGCACGAAGGTTAGCTAATCCTGGTCGGACATCAGGAGGTTAGTGCAAAGGCATAAGCTAGCTTGACTGCGAGAGTGACGGCTCGAGCAGGTGCGAAAGCAGGTCTTAGTGATCCGGTGGTTCTGTATGGAAGGGCCATCGCTCAACGGATAAAAGGTACTCCGGGGATAACAGGCTGATACCGCCCAAGAGTTCATATCGACGGCGGTGTTTGGCACCTCGATGTCGGCTCATCACATCCTGGGGCTGAAGTAGGTCCCAAGGGTATGGCTGTTCGCCATTTAAAGTGGTACGCGAGCTGGGTTTAGAACGTCGTGAGACAGTTCGGTCCCTATCTGCCGTGGGCGCTGGAGAATTGAGGGGGGCTGCTCCTAGTACGAGAGGACCGGAGTGGACGCATCACTGGTGTTCGGGTTGTCATGCCAATGGCATTGCCCGGTAGCTAAATGCGGAAAAGATAAGTGCTGAAAGCATCTAAGCACGAAACTTGCCCCAAGATGAGTTCTCCCTGACTCTTTAAGAGTCCTGAAGGAACGTTGAAGACGACGACGTTGATAGGCTGGGTGTGTAAGTGTAGCGATACATTGAGCTAACCAGTACTAATGAACCGTGAGGCTTAACCTTACAACGCCGAAGATGTTTTGGCGAAAAAGACATCGATATTCAGCTTGATTACAGATTACATCAGAACGCAGAAGCGGTCTGATAACAGAATTTGCCTGGCGGCTGTAGCGCGGTGGTCCCACCTGACCCCATGCCGAACTCAGAAGTGAAACGCCGTAGCGCCGATGGTAGTGTGGGGTCTCCCCATGCGAGAGTAGGGAACTGCCAGGCATCAATTAAGTGAAGAAGCCCATCCTGACGGATGGGCTTTTTTGCGTGTGTGGAAAAGGAAAGTGCGGTGGCGCACGCTGCCGGATGGCGGCGAAAACGCCTTATCCTACCTACTATTCTGTCCCTAACCACGCCACAATAAACGCCACTATTTCCTGCAAATTATTCAAATCCAGCACCGGCACATCAACGTTTAGCCGAATATCGCTGGCGACAGCAATCGTATGTTCATCGATAGTCAACTCGCTCACTGCATGTCCGGCATCCTGGCGAAATAGCAGAATTTTGGCGACGGATTCATGCTTGAAGCCTTCAACCAGCACAAGATCCAGCTTCGATGCGTCCATCCTACTCACCAGAAAAGCCAGATCGAGCTCCTCTTCTTCCGGAGTTTCCGTCATCAGTGCCCAACGTTGTTTACTCGCCACCAGAGTCTGTGCTGCCCCTGCCTTACGGAGTTCATAGCTGTCCTTACCCGGCTTATCGACATCCATATTGTGATGAGTATGCTTGATGAGGCCAGGGCGAATCCCGAGCTGGCAAAGCTCTGGTATGAGCTTTTTCAATAGCGTCGTTTTTCCCGTCCCGCTCCAGGCGGCAATGGCCAACAATGGAATCATGATTTTTCCTGATTGAGCTGCAAATCTTCCGGCGTATTCATGTTGCGAAATGCCGCTTTCATGTCGCTAAAATCGACAGAATGGCCGCCAACCTGGCGCATAAATACCATCACGCGGCGTTCACCGCTAGCAAGATAATCTACGATCTGCGGGGCGAGACTGCGGTGGGCAAGCGCCACTGCAGGGTGATCGCGATCGCCATCATGCACCCAAACGACGGGCGCGTCATGACGTCCTGCCACCAGGCGTTCAACGAGATTATTGGGAATAAACGGCGTATCACAGGGGCAAAACAGAAACCACTCGGCGGTTCTCTGCTGCATAACCGATAACAGCCCGGCAAGCGGCCCTGGATAACCCGACAGCGTATCAGCAATGACCGTTAATCCACTCTGCCGATAGATATCCAGATTGCGATTAGCACTAATGACGACATCATTTACCTGCGAACACAGACAATCTGCAACGTGCTGCCACAATGGTTTACCGTTAAGCAGCATTAATCCTTTATCCTGACCGCCCATTCTTGAGGCTTTACCGCCTGCTAATACCACGCCGGTTATCTGGCTCTGTGCATTCACCGCTATCGCCTCTTTTATTGTGTGGTTTACCCTGCTAACGTGTCTCCATCAAGCGTAAGGAGCACGACCATGAAATGTAAACGTCTGAATGAAGTTATCGAACTCCTCCAGCCAGCCTGGCAGAAAGAGCCTGAGCTGAATTTACTGCAATTTTTGCAGAAACTGGCGAAGGAGTCAGGCTATGACGGCGAATTGGCCGATTTAACGGATGATATTCTGATCTATCATCTGAAAATGCGTGACTCGGCCAAAGATGCGGTCATTCCGGGTATTCAGAAAGATTATGAAGAAGACTTTAAAACCGCGCTGCTACGCGCTCGCGGTGTAATAAAAGAGTAAAAGGTTGTAAGCAGAGCCACTCAAATCACTGTGAAATGATATCCTGAATCATTCGTATCGTTATCGGATGTCAGGATGAACGACAAGGCTTTCACATTCCAGACTCTCCACCCGGATACTATCATCGATGCCCTATTCGAGCAGGGTATCCGGGTTGATTCTGGACTTACCCCTCTTAACAGCTATGAGAACCGGGTTTATCAGTTTCAGGATGAAGATCGCCGCCGCATGGTGGTGAAGTTCTATCGTCCGGAACGCTGGTCGGCTGCGCAGATTCTTGAAGAGCACCAGTTTGCGCTGGAGCTAGTCGAGGATGAGGTTCCGGTTGCTGCACCTATCCTATTTAATGGTCAGACTCTGCTCATGCATGAGGGGTTCTATTTTGCCGTCTTCCCGAGCATGGGTGGCCGCCAATTTGAATCAGATAACCTGGATCAGATGGAGTGGGTTGGGCGCTATCTTGGGCGTATGCACCAGACGGGCCGCAAATCCCGCTTTACCGCGCGTCCTTCTATTGGTGTTAAAGAGTATCTCATTGAACCGCGAGCTCTCTTTGAGCATTCGGCGCTCATTCCTGCTGGTTTAAAAGACCGTTTCCTGAAAGCGACCGACGATTTGATCGATGCGGTTATGGGGCTATGGCACGGGCGTTTCGATGCCTTGCGCTTACACGGTGACTGCCACGCTGGAAATATTCTCTGGCGCGATGGTCCACTGTTTGTCGATCTCGATGATGCGCGCAACGGCCCCGCGGTTCAAGATCTCTGGATGTTGCTTAACGGCTCTCAGGCAGAGAGACGTATGCAGCTTGAAACCATCGTTGAGGCTTACGAAGAATTCAGCAGCTTTAATTCAGACGAATTGGCGCTGATTGAGCCTTTACGTGCAATGCGGTTGGTTTATTATCTTGCCTGGATTATCAGGCGTTGGGATGACCCTGCATTTCCGAAAAATTTTCCCTGGTTAACCGGGGAAGATTTCTGGCATCGGCAGATCGCAACTTTTATAGAGCAGGTGAAGGTTCTACAGGAACCCCCTCTTCAGTTAACGCCAATGTATTAATTCGACACAGTCAGGAGAGAGTGAGTTATGAAAAAGGTTTGGCTTGCGCTGGCAGGTATGATTCTGGCATTCAGCGCATCCGCTGCTCAGATTACCGACGGCAAACAATACGTTACGATTGATAAGCCGGTTGCAGGTGAGCCGCAGGTGCTGGAGTTCTTCTCCTTCTACTGCCCGCATTGCTATCAGTTTGAAGAAGTTCTGCACGTTTCTGACAACGTGAAGAAAAAGCTGCCGGAAGGCACTAAAATGATCAAATACCACGTTGAGTTCCTGGGCCCATTGGGCAAAGACCTGACTCAGGCGTGGGCGGTAGCGATGGCGCTGGGCGTTGAAGATCAGATTACTGCACCGATGTTTGAAGCGGTACAGAAAACCCAGACCGTGCAGACCGTTGCGGATATCCGTAAAGTCTTCACCGACGCTGGCGTGAAGGGCGAAGATTATGACGCCGCCTGGAACAGCTTCGTGGTGAAATCTCTGGTCGCGCAGCAGGAAAAAGCGGCAGCCGATCTGCAGCTGCAGGGCGTGCCAGCAATGTTTGTTAACGGCAAATACCAGCTGAACCCGCAGGGCATGGACACCAGCAATATGGACGTCTTTGTCGCTCAGTATGCTGATACCGTAAAACAGCTTGTTGAGAAGAAATAAAAAAAGAAAACGCCGGTCAATGACCGGCGTTTTTGTATTCTGCTTTGATGTCTGTAATCTGATGATCTTTCTCTTCCCACAGCGCATTCAGCCATAGCTGGAAGCGTCGCTTAAAGTTCTTATCTCCCACGTAGTCACCATGCATCTCCGGGTCAATCGGACGCAGATTCACACGAACCACAATGCGCGTCAGTTTACCGCTGAGCATATCGTAGAACGGTGTCTTATCGTTTTCCGGGTAGCAGAGCGTCACGTCGAGCAGCTTATCAAACTGGGTGCCTAACACGTTCAGCGCCATCGCAATACCGGCAGCTTTTGGCGGCAGCAGGTTTTGATAGGGCGAACGGGTTTGCAGGCGCTTTTCAGGCGTAAAGCGTGAGCCTTCGACAAAGTTGACGATGGTTGTTGGGTGCGCGCGGAATTTCTCGCAGGAACGGCGAGTCGTTTCTACATCTTTACCGCGGCGTTCCGGGTGGCGAATCAGATAGCTGCGTGAATAACGGCGCATAAATGGCATATCCAGCGCCCAGCATGCCAGCCCCATGAAGGGCACCCAAGCCAGCTGCTGCTTGAGGAAGTATTTGTTCATTGGGATATGCTTGCGGAAGATCACGCATAGCACCACGATGTCTGCCCAGCTGTGGTGGTTGCAGATAAGCAGGTACCAGTTCTTTTTATTGAGCGTCTCGAGCCCTTCAATATCCCACTTGAGCCAGGGGTTGAGATGCAGCAGCGCTGCCAGCCCTTCACACCAGCAGTACATCATAAAGTTGCAGAATACCGAGACGGAACGCCAGATCACCGGTACCGGTAAAATCAATTTAATAATGCCGGCGAGAATAATCGGTATTGAGCACAATATGGTCAATAAAATGGTGAGTGCGATACTGATGGGCAACGTTATCGCAGCGAGCAATCTCGACATAGTTTGTTTATTCAGATAGTTAGTTATATAACGTGCGTATATAAAAGAGCACAAGGGGCTGATTTTAACAGAAAACGCGCCAAATGACGGGTCTTACCGGAATAGAAAAATGGTCATAGTGTCTATCCACACTGTGTGAATTACCACCAGATCGCTCTCACTAACCTTGATCTTGAGTTAACTAATTGAAATTATTTAGGTAATTTTTACTTTATCGCTGGTTACATATCATTTGTTATCAGTAAAATAAAACTATTCACAAACTTATCCACAATTTGTTTTGCGTGCGATCGCGAGGATCTGCAAATCTTTTCGCGTTATTTTGGCGAAAAACTCATGTTTTCATGCCGTATGTGGCATCCTTTACCCATAATCTGATAAACAGGCACGGAAATTATGGTTCAGATCCCTGAAAACCCTCTCATCCTCGTTGATGGATCTTCTTATCTCTATCGGGCATATCACGCATTCCCACCGCTGACGAACCGTGCGGGAGAGCCGACAGGTGCGATGTACGGCGTGTTAAACATGCTGCGCAGCCTGATCCTCCAGTATCAGCCAACCCACGCCGCCGTGGTATTTGATGCGAAGGGAAAAACCTTCCGTGACGAATTGTTTGAAGACTACAAATCCCATCGCCCGCCAATGCCGGACGATCTGCGTGCGCAGATTGAACCGCTGCACACGATGGTGAAAGCCATGGGACTTCCGCTGTTGGCCGTCTCTGGCGTTGAAGCGGATGACGTGATCGGCACGCTGGCGCGTGAAGCCGAAAAAGCGGGCCGTCCGGTGCTCATCAGCACCGGGGATAAAGATATGGCGCAGCTCGTCACACCGGGCATTACGCTTATCAATACCATGACCAATACCATTCTCGGCCCGGATGAAGTCGTGACCAAGTACGGCGTGCCTCCGGAGCTGATTATTGATTTCCTCGCGCTGATGGGCGACTCCTCGGATAATATTCCGGGTGTGCCGGGCGTGGGTGAAAAAACCGCGCAGGCGCTGCTGCAAGGGCTGGGTGGCCTGGATACGCTCTACGGTGAACCGGAAAAAATCGCCGGGTTAACCTTCCGTGGTGCGAAGACCATGGCGGCGAAGCTTGAGCAGAACAAAGATCTGGCCTACCTCTCCTATAAGCTGGCAACCATCAAAACGGACGTTGAGCTGGAGCTGGGCTGTGAGCAGCTGATTGTTGCGGAGCCTGCGGCCGATGAGCTGTTAACGCTGTTCAAAAAATACGAATTTAAGCGCTGGATCACCGATGTAGAGTCCGGCACCTGGATGCAGGCCAAGGGCTCGAAACCAGCCGTTAAGCCTGCTGGTAAAGCCGCCGACGTTGAAATTGAGGTTGAAGTTGAAGAAACGGCAGCCACATTGTCATCCGAAAACTATGTCACCATTCTCGATGAAGCCACGTTGGTAAGCTGGATTGAGAAGCTGAAAAAAGCACCGCTGTTCGCTTTCGATACCGAAACCGATAGCCTGGACAATATCTCTGCCAATATGGTGGGCTTGTCGTTTGCGACCGAGCCGGGCATCGCTGCCTATGTGCCAGTTGCGCATGACTACCTCGATGCTCCAGACCAGATCTCCCGGGAACGCGCACTGGAACTTCTCAAGCCGCTGCTGGAAGACGAAAAGCTGCTGAAGGTTGGCCAGAACCTGAAATACGACCGCGGTATCCTTGCTAACTACGGCATCGAGCTGCGCGGTATCGCCTATGACACCATGCTGGAGTCCTATACGCTGGATAGCGTTGTCGGCCGCCATGATATGGACAGCCTCTCTGACCGCTGGTTGAAACACAAAACGATCACTTTTGAAGAGATTGCTGGCAAAGGTAAAAACCAGCTGACCTTCAACCAGATTGCATTGGAAGAAGCCGGTCGCTATGCGGCAGAAGACGCCGATGTGACGCTCCAACTGCACCTGAAGATGTGGCCGAAGCTGCAGAAGCATGAAGGACCTCTGCGCATCTTTAACGAGATTGAAATGCCGCTGGTGCCGGTGCTGTCACGCGTTGAGCGCAACGGCGTGAAGATTGATCCTGCTGTATTACATGCGCACTCGCAGGAGATTGCTAAGCGCCTGGTAGAGCTGGAGCAAAAGGCTTACGAAATTGCCGGTGAAGAGTTTAACCTCTCCTCGCCGAAGCAGCTGCAGACCATTCTGTTTGAAAAGCAGGGCATCAAGCCGCTGAAGAAAACGCCGGGCGGCGCGCCGTCGACATCGGAAGAAGTGCTGGAAGAGCTGGCGCTCGACTACCCGCTGCCGAAAGTGATTCTGGAGTATCGTGGTCTGGCGAAACTGAAATCGACTTATACCGATAAGCTGCCGCTGATGATCAACCCGAAAACTGGCCGTGTTCATACCTCCTATCACCAGGCGGTCACCGCAACCGGGCGTTTGTCCTCAACCGATCCAAACTTGCAGAACATACCGGTGCGTAATGAAGAGGGGCGCCGTATTCGCCAGGCGTTTATTGCCCCTGAAGATTACCTCATCGTCTCTGCCGACTACTCGCAAATCGAACTGCGTATTATGGCGCACCTGTCTCGCGATGAAGGCCTGCTGAAAGCATTTGCCGAAGGTAAGGATATCCACCGCGCCACCGCGGCTGAGGTATTTGGCTTACCGCTGGAAAGCGTGAGTAATGAACAGCGTCGCAGCGCTAAGGCGATTAACTTCGGCCTGATTTACGGCATGAGCGCCTTCGGCCTGGCTCGCCAGCTTAATATCCCGCGTAAAGAAGCCCAGAAATATATGGACCTCTACTTCGAGCGTTATCCTGGCGTGCTGGACTATATGGAACGTACTCGCCAGCAGGCTAAAGAGCAGGGCTATGTTGCCACGCTCGATGGTCGTCGCCTCTATCTGCCGGACATCAAATCCAGCAACGGCGCTCGCCGTGCAGGTGCTGAACGTGCGGCGATTAACGCCCCGATGCAGGGAACCGCTGCCGACATCATTAAACGCGCGATGATTGCGGTGGATAAATGGTTAGAAAGCGAGAAACCGCGCGTCCGTATGATCATGCAGGTACACGATGAATTGGTCTTTGAAGTGCATAAAGACGATCTGGATGCGGTATCGAAGAAGGTGCATGAATTAATGGAAAACAGTACGACTCTGGACGTGCCATTGCTGGTGGAAGTCGGCAGCGGTGAAAACTGGGATCAAGCTCATTAAGTATCCGATGAATAACGCTCTTTTTTGTAAGTAAGCAACATAACTTATCTAGTTTTGTGATGAACATTAGAATTCGTTATGTAACAAATGAAAAAAAACTACAAAAAGTGCTTTCTGTACGGGGTAAAAAAGAGTAGAGTTAATCTCGTAGGGTACAGAGGTAAGATGTTCTATCTTTCAGACCTTTTACTTCACGTAATCGGATTTGGCTGAATATTTTAGCCGCCCCAGTCAGTAATGACTGGGGCGTTTTTTATTGGGCGAAAGAAAAGTTTTCGTCACGATAAATTTAAAAGATATTGAGTTAAATCAGCGGGATGTGGCGAGCCCGGAACAGGGCGCAGCGCGCCGCTATCCGGGATAAATGCGGGGGTTACTCTTCTGCTGCCTCGACTTCTTCCTGTGGCGGAATGTCGTTAAACCAGCTGTCCAGCTTCTGGCGCAGCTTATCGACTCCCTGTTTTTTCAGTGAAGAAAAGGCTTCAACCTGCACGTCGCCGTTAAAGGCCAGCGCCGCTTCACGAACCTGGTTTAGCTGCGCTTTGCGCGCACCGCTTGCCAGCTTATCCGCCTTCGTCAGCAGTACCAGTACCGGAATCTCACTCGCGACAGCCCATTCGATCATCTGCTGGTCGAGATCCTTCAGCGGATGGCGGATATCCATCAGCACCACTAATCCTTTCAAACACAGACGCTTCTCCAGGTATTCACCCAGCGCACGCTGCCATTTGATTTTCATCTCTTCCGGAACCTGCGCGTAGCCATAGCCCGGCAGGTCGACCAGACGTTTGCCATCGGCGACTTCAAACAGGTTAATCAGCTGAGTACGGCCGGGCGTTTTTGAAGTACGTGCCAGGCTTTTCTGGTTGGTCAGCGTATTCAGGGCGCTGGATTTCCCCGCGTTAGAACGGCCAGCAAATGCCACTTCGATTCCGGTATCGGAAGGTAAGTGGCGGATATCAGGCGCACTGGTCACAAAGTGCGTCTGTTGATAATTCCAGTTAGTCAAAACGGTCATCTCCGTTAAATAAGGCAATGTGGGCGATTATACCCGATCGGCAAAAAAAGACTGGTTTTCCTCGTTGAGCATCGACTGTAAGACGATGCCCCTTCGTTTGTAAGACATTTGCCATTGCTACTATGCGAAATTTAGGAGAAAACGGAGGCGACATAATATTCAAACTATTTGGAATCATATAGTTAATGTTGGGCAATATTCTGAATTGTTCATCTTCCACCGTTTCGTTGCTTGTTAGTTTAATCCAACAAGGTAAAGTAGCACGCATCGGCAAGGGAGCCGGAAGGAATTCAGACTCAGGATGAGCGGTCAGGAACGCCAGGAGGCGAAGACCGAAGGAATTAGCCAGGAAGGCGAACGTCTGGAGACGTTGAACACGGATAAGGACCATAACAGGGACTGTTATAGAGCTAACGGATAGACAGGGCGCGTTGAGAGCCAACATGGAATGTATAACCCGTAGAGGGTTGTGAGTCAGGAAAAAAGGCGACAGATTACTCTGTCGCCTTTTTTCTTTGTTTGCTTTCTGCTAGATTCCGGCTCAATTCTATACTGAATAAAACGGCTTAAAGACAGACATCATGAAAAAACCAACCTCTGCACCGCGCAGTAAAGCTCCGGGCAAACAGCGCCGTAAAACGCGCGAAGAACTGGACCTGGAAGCTCGCGAACGTAAAAACGATAAAAAGCACCGTGGTAACGCGGCAGGTAGCCGTGCGACTGGCTCTAACGGTGCATCCGGCTCCAATAAGCAAAAGCAGCAAAAAGATCCTCGTATTGGCAGTAAAAAACCAATTGCGCTGGGCGTTACTGACGCACCGGTCATTAAACAGCCCAAACCGAAGAGCGAGAAACCTATGCTTTCACCGCAGGCCGAGCTGGATATGCTGGAGAGTGATGAGCGCCTGGATGCGCTGCTGGAACGTCTGGAAAATGACGAAACCCTGACTGCTGAAGAGCAGAAATGGGTCGACGCTAAACTGGATCGCATCGATGAACTGATGCAGCAACTCGGCCTCTCTTACGATGATGACGAAGAAGAAGAGGAAGAAGAGGGCAAGGCAGACATGATGCGTCTGCTGAGAGGCGGAAACTAACGTTTGCACCCGATTGGCTTGCCAGTCCTGCTTATAACCCTTTTGGTTGTATGTTATCTGGTGTGGTTATTCGTTAAACTACGACGGTTGTCGCGGCGTCAAAAGTGGCTGCGCAACCGGCTGTTGCTCCGAAATGGAGCCAGACCGGCACGCCGTCGTCGTTCTCGACACCATCGGAAGGAGTGAGCATGTCTGAGCAGTTAATCGACTGGGATCTGGCCCTGATCCAGAAATATAACTATTCCGGGCCGCGCTATACCTCGTATCCCACCGCACTGGAATTCTCTGACGCCTTTGGCGAGCCTGAGTTTCACCACGCCGTCGCGCGTTACCCTGAGCGTCCGCTGTCGCTGTACGTGCATATTCCGTTCTGCCACAAGCTCTGCTATTTCTGCGGCTGCAATAAAATCGTCACCCGCCAGCAGCATAAAGCTGACCAATATCTTGATGTGCTGGAGCAGGAAATCCGCCAGCGCGCGCCGCTGTTTACCGGCCGTCACGTCAGCCAGCTTCACTGGGGCGGCGGTACGCCAACCTATCTGAACAAGGCGCAAATTAGCCGCCTGATGACGCTGCTGCGCGAGCATTTTCACTTTGATGCCGATGCTGAAATCTCTATTGAAGTTGACCCGCGCGAAATTGAGCTGGACGTTATCGACCACCTGCGCGCCGAGGGCTTTAACCGCCTGAGCATGGGCGTACAGGACTTCAACAAAGAAGTGCAGCGGCTGGTGAACCGTGAGCAGGATGAAGACTTTATCTTTGCGCTGCTCAACCACGCGCGCGAAATTGGCTTCACCTCGACCAATATCGACCTTATCTACGGCCTGCCGAAGCAAACGCCGGAGAGCTTTGCCTTCACGCTCCAGCGCGTCGCTGAGCTGAACCCCGACCGTTTAAGCGTGTTTAACTACGCGCACCTGCCGACGCTGTTCGCCGCACAGCGCAAAATCAAAGATGCCGACCTGCCGTCGGCACAGCAAAAGCTGGATATTTTGCAGGAAACCATCGGCTCTCTGACGCAGGCAGGCTACCAGTTTATCGGTATGGACCACTTTGCTCGTCCGGATAACGAACTGGCCGTGGCCCAGCGTGAAGGCGTGTTGCATCGCAATTTCCAGGGGTATACCACTCAGGGTGATACCGACCTGCTGGGTATGGGCGTATCGGCGATCAGCATGATTGGCGACTGCTATGCGCAGAACCAAAAAGAGCTGAAACTCTATTATCAGCAGGTTGCCGAGCAGGGTAATGCGCTGTGGCGCGGCATCGCGTTAACCCGCGATGACTGTATTCGTCGCGATGTGATCAAAGCGCTTATCTGTAACTTCAGCCTCGATTTCGCGGCGATAGAAACGCAGTGGACGCTGAATTTCAGCGACTACTTTGCCGAAGACCTGAAGCTTCTGGCACCGCTGGCGCAGGATGGGCTGGTGGATGTAGATGATAAAGGGATTAAGGTGACGGCGAAGGGTCGCCTGTTAATTCGTAATATCTGTATGTGCTTTGATGCCTATCTGCGGCAGAAAGCGCGGATGCAGCAGTTCTCGCGGGTGATTTAGCGTTGATATTGCCCGGCGGCGCTACGCTTACCGGGCCTACAGGCCGGATAAGCGCAAGCGCCATCCGGCTTAGCTAAACAGCCCAACCAGCGCGGCACACAGCACGGCAGCAACGGCCGTCTGTGGTGAATGACCGGCGGCGCCGCTTGAAGCCAAATTAATCAATGATTCAAACATTATCGTCCCCTCGAATTTGCGGGCTGAATAATACTGACTCATCGAAACAGTAAAGTATAAAATTGCAGCAACTTGCGCGAATCGAGCAATATTTACACTTCACGTTGGCCTTACTCCATTCCTAACTCTTTCAGCTTACGCGTCAGGGTATTGCGACCCCAGCCCAGCAGGCGAGCCGCTTCCTGTTTGTGTCCCTGCGTGTATCGCAGCGCGGTGGTCAGCAGCGTACGCTCCATCTCCGGCTGTGCTTCGGAAAGCAGGTTTTGATGACCGGATCGCAGCGCGCGGTCGGCCCATTGCGCCAGCAGCGTTGCCCAGCTATCCGGCAGCGAGGTTGCCGTGGTGCTGTCCGGCATGCTGGCTTCAAACAGCTCGCTCGGAAGGTCCTGAATCAGCACCTCTTGCCCGGCGGCCATCACCGTAAGCCAGCGGCAGGTGTTTTCCAGTTGGCGCACGTTGCCCGGCCAGGCCAGACGCGTTAACGCCGCTTCGGTTTCCGGGTGCAGCAGCTTGGCTTCAACGCCCAGCTCGCGCGCGGCAACCTGCAAGAAGTGGTGCGCCAGGCGCGGAATATCTTCCCGACGCTCGCGCAGCGGCGGCAGATGGACGCGAATGACGTTCAGACGGTGGAATAAGTCTTCGCGGAATTTGCCTTCCTGAACGCGTTGTTCGAGGTTCTGGTGCGTTGCCGCGATGATGCGCACGTCGACCTTCACCGGCGCATAGCCGCCCACGCGGTAGAACTGGCCGTCGGCCAGTACGCGAAGCAGACGGGTCTGGACGTCCATCGGCATATCGCCGATTTCATCAAGGAACAGCGTGCCGCCGTCGGCCTGCTCAAATCGGCCCTGACGAACGGTATTGGCACCGGTAAACGCCCCTTTCTCATGACCAAACAGCTCGGACTCAATCAGGTCTTTTGGAATGGCCGCCATGTTGAGCGCGATAAACGGCGCTTTGACGCGAGGACTATGGCGATGCAGCGCATGAGCAACCAGCTCTTTACCGGTACCGGACTCGCCGTTAATCAGCACGCTGATAGACGAACGTGAGAGACGACCGATAATACGGAACACATCCTGCATCGCTGGTGCTTCACCAATGATATCGGTGGTCGGGTCATTGACCTGCACGTTGCGCGGCTGCTGCTGCTCCTGGTAGTGGCTAATCGCCCGCTCTACCAGTGCTACGGCTTCATCGATATCAAACGGTTTTGGCAAATAATCAAAAGCGCCTTGTTGATAGGCACTAACGGCGGCATCCAGGTCTGAGTGCGCCGTCATTATGATGACCGGAAGCATCGGATGGCGCTGCTTGATTTGTGTTAACAGCGCCAGACCGTCCATACCGGGCATGCGGATATCGGACATCAGCACGTCAGGCGTTTTGGTGGCCAGCGCATCCAGCACCTCTTTTCCGCCTTCAAACGTGGTGCAGGTTAATCCTGCGCCGGTGAGCGCGCGTTCAAGCACCCAACGGATGGAGCTATCGTCATCAACGACCCAGACTATCCCTCGTTGCATAAACACACCTTATTTTTTGATTGGCAGGAAAACCGAGAACTCGGTATGGCCTGGCCAACTGGTAAATTCAATTTTGCCGGAGTGCTGATCGATAAGGCTGCGCGCTATCGACAGACCCAGCCCGGTGCCGCCTTCGCGGCCGCTGACCATTGGGTAAAACAGCGTATCCTGCAAATGTGATGGAATACCGGGGCCGTTATCTTCGACATCAATTCTGGCGGCCAGCCGATAACGCACGCCGTGCAGCGTTAACTGGAATGCGGTGCGGGTGCGCAGGACAATTTCGCCCCCTTCCGGGCCAAGCGCCTGCAGTGCATTTCGCACGATATTCAGCAGAACTTGCTCGATTTGGTCTGGATCGTGCGGAAGTTCCGGCAAACTTGGGTCGTAATCACGCACCAGCGTGACGTTCTCCGGCAGTTCCATAGAGACCAGCTTGACGACGCGCTCTGCCACTTTATGAATGCTCTCGGTGATATGCGTACCGGGATGCTGTGGGCCAAGCAGGCGGTCGACCAGATTACGCAGGCGGTCGGCCTGCTCAATGATGACGTTGGTGTACTCGGTCAACGCCGGGTCAGGCAGTGCCTTACTGAGTAGCTGTGCAGCGCCGCGTAAGCCACCCAGTGGGTTTTTAATCTCATGGGCGAGCCCTCGTACCAGATCGCGCGCCGCGATTTGCTGAGCGTGCTGGAGCTGCTCCTGGCTGAGGCGGCGTTGGTTATCCATTGGCGCCATTTCCAGCAGAATAAAACCGTCTGGCAAACGCTGTGCGGTCAGCGAAAGAATATGCGAGCGTCCGTCAATCACCAGCGTCACTTCGTTATCGGTAAACCCCTGACCCGTTTGCAGGCTCTCCTGCATCAAGCCAATGTTCAGCGAGAAATAGCTTAGAAGCTCGGGTAAAGGCGTACCAAAGAGTTTGCGCGCGCTCTGCGCCAGCAGCTGCTGTGCAGCAGGGTTCGCATAGTGAACGGCGAGGTCATCATCGACCAGTAAAATACTGTTGATTAACGAATTAAGGATCTGCCCAGCATCGGGCAGTGCGCCTGTTGCCATTTAGCAGTCTCCTGAAAAGGCTTGCACTATTTTAGTGCAGTATAGCTTTTTACGAGTAAAAAGCGCGAGATATCAGGTTGTTGGTGGAGAAAAAAGCCCATCCTGAGATGGGCTGAAAGTTTCCACGGCAACTTAATTCCAGGGAGTGCGCCAGAACCCAAGGGCAATGGCGCCGCTACAGCTGGAAAGTACAACTCAAAATACGATTAGACGCTGTAGTACAGTTCGAACTCAACCGGGTGCGGAGTCATACGTACGCGGTCATTTTCTTCGGTGCGCAGCGTGATGTAAGCGTCGATAGCTTCATCAGTGAACACGCCACCTGCAGTCAGGAACTCGCGGTCAGCATCGAGAGCCTGCAGCGCTTCTTCCAGAGAGCCAGCAACCTGTGGGATCTCTTTCGCTTCTTCTGGCGGCAGGTCATACAGGTTTTTGTCCATGGCTTCGCCAGGGTGGATTTTGTTCTTGATGCCGTCCAGGCCAGCCATCAGCAGTGCTGCGAAGCACAGGTATGGGTTAGCTGCTGGGTCCGGGAAGCGCACTTCGATACGACGCGCTTTCGGAGAAGCAACAACCGGGATACGGATGGATGCAGAACGGTTACGGGCAGAGTAAGCCAGCATTACCGGTGCTTCATAACCTGGGACCAGACGCTTGTAGGAGTTGGTGGTCGGGTTAGCCAGGGCGTTGATAGCTTTAGCGTGTTTGATAACACCGCCGATGTAGTGCAGTGCTTGCTCGGACAGGCCAGCATATTTGTCGCCGGAGAACAGGTTTACGCCGTTCTTGGACAGGGACATGTGGCAGTGCATGCCGGAACCGTTATCGCCAAACATTGGTTTTGGCATAAAGGTCGCGGTTTTACCGAAGCGGTGAGCGACGTTGTGCACAACATATTTGTAGATCTGAATTTCGTCCGCTTTCTTGGTCATGGTGTTGAAGCGGGTTGCGATTTCGTTCTGGCCAGCAGTCGCAACTTCGTGGTGATGCGCTTCAACAACCAGGCCCATCTCTTCCATGATCAGACACATGGTAGAACGGATGTCCTGTGAGGAATCAACCGGAGGAACTGGGAAGTAACCGCCTTTAACGCCTGGACGGTGACCTTTGTTACCACCTTCGTATTTGGTGGAGGAGTTCCATGCGCCTTCGATGTCATCGATAGCCACGTGAGAACCGGAGATGGATGCGCCGAAGCGGATGTCATCAAACAGGAAGAATTCTGGCTCTGGCCCGAACAGAACGGTGTCTGCGATGCCGGTAGCGCGCAGGTACTCTTCAGCGCGTTTAGCGATGGAGCGCGGGTCACGGTCGTAGCCCTGCAGGGTACCTGGTTCCAGGATGTCACAACGGATAATCAGGGTAGACTCTTCAAAGAACGGGTCGATGAGAGCGGTAGATGCGTCTGGCATCAGAACCATGTCGGATTCGTTAATGCCTTTCCAGCCACCGATAGAGGAGCCGTCAAACATTTTGCCTTCTTCGAAGAATTCGGCATTTACCTGGTGCGCAGGAATAGTGACGTGCTGTTCTTTACCTTTGGTATCGGTGAAGCGCAGATCGACAAACTTCACTTCGTGCTCATTCAGCATCGTCAAAACGTGTTCAGCGGACATACTTAACATCTCCCGGATTTATCATTGTCGTCGTGGTAACGAGGTCTTCAATCACTGCTTAAAGTGGCGTTGTTGCCTTGAAATATACAAAGCGAAATCTGTGCCAACTTTTAAATCACCCCCAAAAGGCGTTATCATGCGCACCATAGTGCAAAAGGGCTGCACCACGATAGCGTCTTTGCACCATTATAGTGCTTATCATGAAGCGATGAGCACCATATTGGTGCAAATTGTGTCCAGGTGCCCTTTTTATGCTCCGTGAAAGCGATCACAAAGAAACTCTGCAATACTTGTTTGCGGAGGATCTCTGTGATCCTGTTTTGTAGTGCGATTAATCCGTGTACAATAACGCGCTATTTCTAATGCCCGAGGCAAAGTTGTGATCGAAAATTTGCGTAACATCGCCATCATCGCGCACGTTGACCATGGTAAAACTACCCTGGTTGATAAGCTGCTGCAGCAATCCGGTACGTTTGATGCACGTGCTGAAACTCAAGAACGTGTGATGGACTCCAACGATTTGGAGAAAGAGCGTGGGATTACCATCCTCGCGAAAAACACCGCAATCAAATGGAATGATTACCGTATCAACATCGTTGATACCCCAGGGCACGCCGACTTCGGTGGTGAAGTTGAGCGCGTCATGTCCATGGTTGACTCTGTGCTGCTGGTAGTTGATGCAATGGATGGCCCGATGCCGCAGACGCGCTTCGTGACCAAAAAAGCATTTGCTCATGGTCTGAAGCCAATTGTTGTTATCAACAAAGTTGACCGTCCAGGCGCGCGTCCTGATTGGGTTGTTGACCAGGTATTCGACCTGTTCGTTAACCTCGACGCGACCGACGAACAGCTGGACTTCCCTATCGTTTACGCTTCCGCGCTGAACGGTATCGCAGGTCTGGATCACGAAAATATGGCGGAAGACATGACCCCGCTGTATCAGACCATCGTTGATCGTGTACCGGCTCCAGACGTAGACCTGGATGGCCCGCTGCAGATGCAAATCTCCCAGCTGGACTACAACAACTACGTTGGTGTTATCGGTATCGGCCGTATCAAACGCGGTAAAGTGAAGCCAAACCAGCAGATCACTATCATTGATAGCGAAGGCAAAACCCGTAACGGTAAAGTCGGTAAAGTGCTGACTCACCTGGGTCTGGAGCGTATCGATAGCGACCTGGCTGAAGCTGGCGACATCATCGCGATCACCGGTCTGGGCGAGCTGAACATCTCCGACACCATCTGCGACCCGCAGAATGTTGAAGCGCTGCCAGCGCTGTCCGTAGATGAACCAACCGTAACCATGTTCTTTAACGTCAACACCTCTCCGTTCTGCGGTAAAGAAGGTAAATACGTTACTTCTCGTCAGATCCTGGATCGCCTGAAGAAAGAGCTGGTTCACAACGTTGCGCTGCGCGTTGAAGAAACTCCGGATGCAGACGCATTCCGCGTTTCTGGCCGTGGTGAGCTGCACTTGTCCGTTCTGATTGAAAACATGCGTCGTGAAGGTTTCGAAATGGCGGTTTCCCGTCCGAAAGTAATCTTCCGCGAAATCGATGGTCGTAAACAAGAGCCATTCGAAAACGTAACGCTGGACGTCGAAGAGCAGCACCAGGGTTCTGTCATGCAGGCACTGGGTGAGCGTAAAGGCGACCTGAAAAACATGAATCCAGACGGAAAAGGCCGCGTACGTCTCGACTACGTGATCCCAAGCCGTGGTCTGATCGGCTTCCGTTCAGAATTCATGACCATGACCTCCGGTACCGGTCTGCTGTACTCCACCTTCAGCCACTACGACGACGTTCGTCCGGGTGAAGTTGGCCAGCGTCAGAACGGCGTACTGATCTCCAACGGTCAGGGTAAAGCGGTTGCGTTCGCACTGTTCAGCCTGCAGGACCGCGGTAAGCTGTTCCTGGGCCACGGCGCAGAAGTTTACGAAGGCCAGATCATCGGTATTCACAGCCGTTCTAACGACCTGACTGTAAACTGCCTGACCGGTAAGAAACTGACCAACATGCGTGCTTCCGGTACTGATGAAGCTACGACTCTTGTCCCAGCTCAGAAAATGACTCTGGAACAAGCTCTGGAGTTCATCGATGACGACGAACTGGTAGAAGTTACCCCAACCTCTATCCGTATCCGTAAACGTCACCTGACTGAAAACGACCGTAAACGCGCTATGCGTGGTCCGAAAGAAGATTAATTTCTCTCTTTTGTCGTGACCTGAAACCCCGCCTATATGGCGGGGTTTTTCTTTTTGAAATAGAGAGCGTTTGTTCATGGTCAAAGTTCGCCTTTCCCGCTAGAGTGAAATTTCCACGGCGTGAACGGAGGCAAAAATGCTCTATATCTTTGATTTAGGTAATGTGATTGTCGACATTGATTTCAACCGTGTTCTGGGAACGTGGAGCGATCTCGCCCGCGTGCCGCTGGCCCGGCTAAAGCAAAGTTTCACCATGGGAGAGGTATTTCATCAGCACGAACGCGGTGAAATATCGGATGAAGAGTTTGCGAAAGCCATGTGCCATGACATGGAGCTACCGCTCAGCTACGAGCAGTTTGCCCACGGCTGGCAGGCGGTTTTTGTGGCCCTTCGCCCCGAAGTCATCGACATCATGAAAACGCTGCGCGAGCAGGGGCATCGTGTGGTGGTGCTGTCTAATACTAACGCGCTTCACACCACTTTCTGGCCGGGCGAATACCCGGAAATCTACGCCGCCGCCGACCACGTTTATCTTTCCCAGGAGATGGGAATGCGTAAACCGGAGGCGCGGATTTACCAGCGCGTACTGGAATCTGAAGGTTTTTCTGCCGCCGATGCGGTCTTTTTTGACGATAACGCCGATAATATAGAGGGCGCTAACCAGTTGGGGATCACCAGCGTACTGGTGACCGGGAGAGAAACCCTACCCGACTACTTTATGAAGTCGTTATGTTAAAAACCGTTCATCAAAAAGTGATTCATCATACCCGGCCGCTGGTGGTGTGGAGCAAATTCCTCTGGCGGCGTATCGAAGAAGACAACATGACGACACTGGCGGGTAACCTGGCCTACGTGTCGTTGCTTTCCCTTGTGCCGCTGGTGGCGGTGATTTTTGCCCTGTTCGCGGCATTTCCCATGTTTTCGGAAGTCAGCCTGCAGATTCGCCACTTTGTGTTCGCTAACTTCCTGCCCGCAACCGGCGATATTATTCAGCGTTATATCGAGCAGTTTGTTGCCAACTCCAACAGGATGACTGCCTTTGGCGCCTGTGGCCTGATTATTACCGCGCTGCTGCTGATGTACTCTATCGACAGCGCCTTGAATACCATCTGGCGGAGTAAACGTGTACGCCCAAAGGTGTACTCGTTTGCCGTCTACTGGATGATCCTGACTCTGGGGCCGCTGTTAGCCGGTGTTAGCCTCGCAATCAGCTCCTATTTACTTTCATTACGCTGGGCCAGCGAGCTGCACGGCGTGATTGATAACGTGCTGCGCGTCTTCCCGCTGCTGCTTTCGTGGCTGTCGTTCTGGCTGCTCTACAGCATTGTGCCCACGACTCAGGTACCGAACCGTGATGCGGTGATTGGCGCGCTGGTTGCTGCGCTGCTGCATGAATTGGGTAAGAAAGCGTTCTCCCTCTACATCACTGCATTCCCGTCCTATCAGTTGATTTACGGCGTACTGGCGGTGATCCCCATTTTGTTTGTCTGGGTCTACTGGACCTGGTGTATCGTCTTGCTAGGTGCTGAAATAACTGTCACTCTCGGTGAATACCGAAAATTGAAAACAGAACAACAAGAAGCCGAAGAATCATGATTGCATTAATTCAGCGAGTCACCCGTGCGAGCGTTAGCGTCGCGGACGAAGTGACGGGAGAAATTGGCCTGGGGCTGCTGGTGTTACTGGGCGTAGAGAAAGACGACGATGAGCAGAAGGCAAACCGTCTGTGTGAGCGCGTGCTGGGCTACCGCATCTTCAGCGATGAAGACGGTAAGATGAACCTGAACGTGCAGCAGGCTGGCGGCAGCGTGCTGGTGGTGTCGCAGTTTACGCTAGCGGCTGACACCGAACGCGGTATGCGCCCGAGCTTCTCAAAAGGTGCCGCGCCAGATCGCGCCGAAGCGCTCTATGACTATTTTGTACAACGCTGTCGCCAACAGGACATGAACACGCAAACAGGACGATTCGCAGCGGATATGCAGGTGTCGCTGGTCAATGACGGCCCCGTGACGTTCTGGTTACAAGTATGACCACGCTTCCCGTTAGGACGTGGGCGACAAAAGAGAGTGCCATTATGTACCATCTCCGAGTACCGCAGACTGAAGAAGAGTTAGAGCAGTATTACCAGTTCCGCTGGGAAATGCTGCGTAAACCCCTGCATCAGCCAAAAGGTTCCGAGCGTGATGCCTGGGATGCCATGGCGCACCATCAGATGGTGGTTGATGAGCTGGGAAAGCTGGTCGCCGTAGGGCGGCTATACATCAACGCGGATAATGAAGCGTCTATCCGTTTTATGGCGGTACACCCTGACGTTCAGGATAAAGGCCTGGGAACGCTTATTGCGATGACCCTGGAGTCCGTTGCGCGTCAGGAAGGGGTTAAACGCGTCACCTGTAGCGCACGTGAAGATGCCGTGCCGTTCTTTTCCAAGCTAGGATTCAAGAACGAAGGGGAGATTACTACCCCGCAGACCACCCCCGTTCGCCATTTCCTGATGATTAAACCCGTTGCCTCGCTGGACGATATTCTGCACCGCGGCGACTGGTGTGCACAGCTACAGCAGGCCTGGTACGATCATATTCCGCTCAGCGAGAAGATGGGCGTGCGCATCCAGCAGTACACCGGGCAGAAATTCATTACCACCATGCCAGAAACTGGCAACCAGAACCCGCACCATACGCTGTTTGCCGGCAGCCTCTTTTCGCTGGCAACGCTCACCGGCTGGGGGCTTATCTGGCTGATGCTGCGTGAGCGCCACCTGGGCGGCACCATTATTCTGGCCGATGCCCATATCCGCTACCGAAAACCTATCGCCGGTAAACCGACCGCCATTGCAGACCTCGGCTCGCTTAGCGGCGACCTGGACCGACTGGCCCGAGGACGCAAAGCTCGCGTGCAGATGCAAGTTGAGCTGTTCGGCGATGACACCCCCGGTGTGGTGTTCGAGGGGACCTATATCGTGCTGCCTGCGAAGCCATTCGGTTCGTACGAAGAGGGCGGTAACGAAGAGGAGTAGGGTATCTCCCAGCCTCGCTATCTTCAGTGGCCTGCCACCCTGCGGGCCACATCCTCCATTGCATCCCGCGCCGCCTGGCTCACGCCGCCAAGCTGGAAAAATCCGTGAATAACGCCATGATAGCGCTGGCAGGTGCAGGTTACGCCCTGTCGGGTTAGCCGTTCATAGAGCGCCTCACCTTCATCGCGGAGCGGATCGTATTCGGCGGTAATGATATGCACCGGCGGAAGGCCGTTAAAATCGTCGCGCCAGAGTGGGCTAGCTTCCTGGTGCAGTGGATCGTTTCCCTGCAGATACATCTCAAAACCTGAAAGTAGCGTATCGCGAGTAATAATGTAGTCCTGCCCATTGCTGATGTAGCTGGCAAAGCTGGCGGTAGCGTCGAGCATCGGGTAAATCAGCATAAGTTTTGACGGTGTCCATGCCGCGTTGGCTTTCAGGCGTAGCGCGGTGACCAGTGCCAGATGGCCGCCAGCGCTATCGCCAGCGAGCGTGATATGCTTGCGGTCGATACCAAGCTGCTGAGCATATTTATAAACCAGGTTCGCGCCACGCTCGGCGTCATCGTGAGCGGCGGGGAAAGTGTGTTCTGGTGCCAGACGATACTGCACCGCAATCACCCGGCATCCACTGTGCCAGGCTAGCTGCCGTAGCTGGTTGTCGTGCGTGATAAACCCACCGCTGACAAAACAGCCGCCATGAAAGTAGAGAATGCAGGGGAGTGATGATGCTGAATTTAGCGGCGAAATGACGCGAAATGTCATCCCTTCCAGCACGATATCTTCTGATTTGACGCGAATCTCTTTCTCGCCTGCCAGCGCCGTGCTGGCAATATACCCCTTTCTCCGGTCATCAATATTCTGCTCACGTGAAGAAGGGCGACCGGCCGCAATAAACTCAGCAACTAGCCGCGCAATACCGTTTTCCAATGCCATGATGATGTCCTTTTCGCTGTATAAACATACAGCTTATAGCCTGGTTTATCGCGAATGGAAACGGGAAATTGGGTGGGATAGTGATTGTGGATAGCGGCTCGCAAAAACGAACGATTTCTTCATTTCAGCCTATAACCACATTTAAAATGCGTGTATCTTGTTCGCTTATTGAGCATGGATGATATACTTGAGGCATATATGAGCATGATGGTGGAAAGGGACATGGGCAGAATACTTCTCGATTTGTCGGACGAGGTGATTAAGCGCCTCGACATACTTAAACAGCAGCGAAATCTGCCTCGTGCGGAACTGCTGCGTGAAGCCGTTGAGCAATATCTTGAAAAGCAGAGTCAGGCTGAGCTCACTATTTCTGGCGCGCTTGGCATCTGGCAAGGGTGTGAAGAAGATAGCGTTGAGTATGAAAGAAAACTTCGGGAAGAGTGGCCGCGATGAAAAGACCCGTTCTTTTTGATACCAATATTTTAATCGATCTCTTCAGCGGGCGGATGGAGGCGAAGCGGGCGATGGATTCCTACCCTCCGCAACATGCGATAAGCCTGATCACCTGGATGGAGGTCATGATAGGCGCAAAGCGCTTTCATCAGGAGCAGCGAACGCGAATTGCCTTGAGCGCATTCGAAATTATTGGTGTAACAGAAGAAATTGCTGAGCAGAGTGTGAATCTGCGGCAGGAGTACGGCATGAAGTTGCCCGATGCCATTATTCTGGCCACGGCGCATGTTCATCGCCGGGAACTGGTGACGCGTAACACAAAGGATTTTGCGGGGCTTCCGGGCGTGATTTTACCCTACGCGCTGTAAACCGGGCCAAAAATAGCCCGGTTTAACGCGGAAATTACTCCCCTTCTCCCGGGAACAGGAACGGGTTAATAGAGCTGCGGGCGAACCCTTCTTGCTCCATTCGCGCGTCCAGTACCAGTGAGGCCAGGTCGTCGGCAACCGCTTCGACTTTTGGGTCTTTTTCCTGATACAGAATCTTCAGGTAAGTGCCGCAGTCGCCGCAGCTTTCGGCTTTGATGGCTGCCTGCTCGTTATCCAGTGACCAATAGTGCAGGTCGCGGCTTTGCTCGCAGTTGCTGCATTTCACGCGCACCACGTGCCATTCGGTTTCACACAGGTTGCAGTGCAGGTAACGCAGACCCTGAGTGGTGCCGATTTGCACCATGCTTGAAACTGGCATTGAGCCGCATACCGGGCAGAACTGGCGTTGCTCACCGTATTCCGCACGGGCCTTGCCTGGAATCAGGCTGGCCATTTGTGCCCAGTAGAGCGACAGTGCAGCCCAGATAAACGGCGCTTTATCGCTGCTCACGGAAGCAAAGTCAGAGGCAAACAGCGCGCTCGCCATCAGCTCCAGCTCTTGCTCGGAGGCTTTCTCCAGGTTCTCGATAACCGCCAGCGCCGGGCCGCTCATCTCTGGCTTCAGCTCGGCAATCATCGAGTGCAGTAGCGTGTGCCAGTGCTTGTCGCGCGGCAAAACGTGAATATCCAGCGGCGGTTTGCCCTGGTCATTCGCTTCTTTGATGCGTGCGGTAAGATCCATTTTCAGCGGGTGGTCGTAGAGCACCACTTCCTGAGCATGGGCAATCAGCGCAGCAAAGCGCAGGTAATCGCCCAGCGGATTATTCTCTGCCAGCTCGCGCAGACGTTCGGCGCGGCGGTTATAGAGGTTCTTGAGTCTGGGGAACAACAACGGCGGAATGACTTCCGCCGTACGTTTCTCGCTCGAACCCAGCTCATCTTGCGGGATTATGCGAATACTCATTCAGATGACTTTTCCTGTTTCTGGCGGACTTCACGGTACCAGCGCGGGTGATGTTTCTTCGCCCACGTTTTGGTAACCCATCCCTCCACCATCGCGGTAATGGTGCCTTTCACCCAAAGGGCGGCGTAGATATGCACCATGATAACCACAATTAACGCTACTGCGGCAAATGAATGCAGCATTAGCGCAAATCGGATCACCGGGATTGAGAAAGCAGGCGCAAAGTACGGACGCCAGATAACCACACCGCTCACCAGCAGCAGCACCAGGAAGATAATCGCCGCCCAGAATACGCATTTCTGGCCGAAGTTATAACGCCCGGTGTCACCTACTTCCTCGTTGACGACGATCTTACGAATATTCTTCGCCCAAAAGATATCATCCCGATTGATTAGATTGTGGTGCCAGTAGCGGAAAAACATGATGATAAACGAGGCAAACATGATGACGCCGACAAACGGGTGCAGAATACGCGCCAGCTGCGGAGTCCCCATGATTTGCATCAGCCAGTTGAAGGATGGGAAGAAAAATCCCAGCCCGCTTATCGCCGCCAGCATGAAGCAGAAGGCGGTGACCCAGTGGTTGATGCGTTCCGGCGCCGTGTAGCGCACGATGGTGTCACGTTTTTTCATTTGCGCACCTCATCGTCTTTCTCATCCAGATTGTCTTCTTCCTCTTCCGCACGGTTCGGACCGACCCCAACGTAGTGGAAGATGCTCGCGGCGAACGTAGCAGCAAAGCCGATAGCGGCTAGCGGTTTCCAGACGCCTTTCCAGAACTTCACGGTAGCGCTGATTTCCGGGTTCTCCGGCAGACCGTGGTACAGATTCGGTTTGTCGGCATGGTGCAGCACGTACATCACGTGCGTACCGCCAACGCCTGCCGGATCGTACAGGCCCGCATTGTCGTAACCACGGGTTTTCAGTTCGGCCACGCGCTCGCCCGCCAGCACTTTCATATCCTCTTTGGAACCAAAGTGGATAGCGCCGGTTGGGCACGTTTTCACGCATGCCGGTTCTTGCCCAACGTTCACGCGGTCAACGCACAGCGTACATTTGTACACGCGGTTGTCTTCCGGGTTAAGTCGCGGCACGTTGAACGGGCAGCCAGCGATACAGTAGCCACAGCCAATACACTGCTCGGACTGGAAGTCGACGATGCCGTTGGCATACTGAATGATAGCCCCTTCTGACGGGCATGCTTTCAGGCAGCCCGGGTCGGCGCAGTGCATACAGCCATCCTTACGGATGAGCCACTCCAGTTTGTCGTTCTGTTCCACTTCCGAGAAACGCATCACCGTCCAGGATTTGGCGGTCAAATCTGCCGGGTTGTCATACACCCCGACGTTGCTGCCAATCTCGTCACGGATATCGTTCCACTCTGAACAGGCCACCTGACAGGCTTTACAGCCGATACAGGTGGTCACGTCGATAAGCTTCGCCACCTCTTCCTGGTGATCCCGCGCGCGAGGCGCGGGAGTGAAACCGTTAGTGGCGGAACGACGGATAATGTCCTGCGATTGATAAGCCATAGGTCGTCTCCGTTACACCTTTTCCACGTTCACCAGGAAGGACTTGAATTCCGGCGTCTGCGAGTTCGCATCGCCAACGGACGGAGTTAAGGTGTTCGCAATAAACCCTTTCTTCGCCACGCCTTCATAGCCCCAGTGGATTGGAATACCGATGGTATCGATATCCTTACCGTCAACTTTCAGCGTGCGGATACGTTTGGTCACCACCGCCTTGGCTTTGATATAGCCGCGGTTGGAGGAGACCTTCACGGTATCGCCGTGGCCGATGCCGAGCTTATCGGCCAGCTTCTCACCAATCTCCACGAACTGTTCCGGCTGTGCGATGGCGTTAAGCAGCGCATGTTTGGTCCAGTAGTGGAAGTGCTCGGTCAGACGGTAGGTGGTACCGACGTACGGGAACTTGTCCGCTTTACCCAACGCTTCCCTATCGCCTTTAAAGATACGGGCGGCAGGGTTCGAGATGACGTTCGGGTGCAGTGGGTTAGTGCCCAGCGGCGTTTCAAACGGCTCGTAGTGTTCCGGGAACGGACCTTCTGCCATCTTATCGAGGGCGAACAGGCGACCCATCCCTTCCGGCTGCATGATAAACGGCCCGACGTTGCTGCCCGGTGCCGCGGTGCTGTAGTCCGGAATATCCACGCCGCCCCATTTCGCGCCGTCCCACTTGATGAGCTGGCGTTTTGGATCCCACGGGTTCCCCTGCGGGTCTGCGGAAGCACGGTTATACAGGATGCGACGGTTCAGCGGCCATGCCCAGGCCCAGCCCAGCGTGTTGCCAAGGCCGGATGGATCGGCGTTATCACGACGCGCCATCTGGTTGCCGTCCGGCGTCCAGCTACCGGCGAAGATCCAGCAGCCGCTGGCGGTGGTACCGTCATCGCGCAGTTGGGCGAACGAGCTCAGCTGTTGGCCTTTTTTCACGATAACCGCGCCGGTTGCCGGGTCGATAATATCGGCCAGCGCCTTACCGTTGTTCTCCATCGCCACTTCCTCAGACGCTGGTTCATCCGGCGTTGAGTAGTTCCAGCTCATGTTCAGCACCGCTTCAGGTACCGGGCCGCCCTCTTCGGCGTACATCTTACGCAGGCGTAAGAAGATACCGGCCAGGATCTCACCGTCGGTGACGGCATCCCCTGGGGCGTCCGCGCCTTTCCAGTGCCACTGCAGCCAGCGACCGGAGTTAACGATAGAACCGTTCTCTTCGGCGAAGCAGGTGGATGGCAGGCGGAAGACTTCAGTCTGGATTTTCGACGGGTCAACATCGTTTGACTCGCCGTGGTTTTGCCAGAAGGTCGCCGTTTCAGTGTTGAGTGGGTCAATGGTGACGAGGAACTTCAGTTTAGAAAGCGCCGCGACCGTTTTGTTTTTGTTCGGGAATGACGCAACCGGGTTAAAGCCCTGGCACAGATAGCCGTTGACCTTGCCCTCGTTCATCATCTCGAAATACTGCAGGACGTCATACCCTTTGTCCCACTTCGGCAGCCAATCAAAGCCCCAGCTATTTTCCGCCGTCGCTTTATCGCCGTAGAAGGTCTTCATCATCGAGACGAAGAATTTCGGGTAGTTGCCCCAGTAGTTCACCTGACCATCCAGCAGCGGTTTAGGCGTGTTGGCGGTTAGATAGGTTTGCAGGTCAGCCTGTTTCTCGCTTGGCAGCGTCATATAGCCAGGCAGGCTCGTCGACAGCAGGCCGAGGTCGGTCAGACCCTGGATGTTAGAGTGACCGCGCAGGGCGTTCACGCCGCCGCCTGCCATGCCCATGTTGCCGAGCAGCAGCTGAATCATCGCCATGGTACGGATGTTCTGCGAACCGATGGAGTGCTGCGTCCAGCCCAGTGCATACAGGAACGAGGCGGTTTTATCGTGGGCGCTGGTTTCTGCAATGTACTCACAGACTTTCAGGAAGTCGGCTTTTGGCGTACCGCAAATCTGCTCAACCACGTCCGGCGTGTAGCGGGAAATGTGCTGTTTCAGCAGATTCCAGACGCAGCGAGGATGGCTGAGGGTGGTATCGCGTTTGGCGTGACCGTTCTCGTCCAGCTCGTAGTTCCACGAGGTTTTATCGTACTTACGGGCTTCCGGGTCATAGCCGCTGAACAGGCCGTCGTCGAAGCTAAAGTCTTCGCGCACGATCAGGCTAGCGTTGGTGTAGGCCTCGGTGTACTCGCGGTTGAATTTTTCGTTATTCAACAGGTACAGCATCACGCCCGACAGGAAGGTAATGTCGGTGCCGGAGCGAATAGGGGCGTAGAAATCCGCCACTGACGCGGTACGCGTAAAGCGGGGATCGATAACAATCAGCTTCGCGCCATTATGGATCTTGGCTTCCATCGCCCAGCGGAACCCCACCGGATGCGCTTCTGCCGCGTTCCCACCCATCACAACGATGAGATTGGCGTTCTTAATGTCAACCCAGTGGTTGGTCATCGCACCGCGACCAAATGTTGGAGCAAGACTTGCTACCGTTGGTCCGTGTCAGACACGCGCTTGGTTGTCGACCGCGAGCATACCGAGCGCGCGGGTGAATTTCTGGGTTAAGAAGCCGGTTTCGTTACTGGAAGCAGAGGCGCACAGCATCCCGGTGGTCAACCAACGGTTAACGGTGGTACCTGCTTCGTTTTTCTCAATAAAGTTGGCGTCACGGTCGGCCTTCATCAGTTTAGCGATGCGGTCAAACGCTTCGTCCCAGCTGATTTGCTGCCATTTATTGGAGCCAGGTGCGCGGTATTCAGGGTATTTCAGACGGCTTTCAGAGTGGATAAAGTCCACCAGACCTGCGCCTTTCGGGCACAGCGCGCCGCGGTTGACCGGGTGATCCGGGTCCCCTTCGATGTGGAAAATTGAGGCTTTCGCGTTTTTTGCGCCGTCGCCGAGGCTATACATTAAAAGCCCACAACCGACAGAGCAGTAAGTGCAGGTGTTACGGGTCTCACGGGTGCGCAGCAATTTATACTGCCGTGTTTCCGCGAGTGCGATGCCTGGGGCAAAGCCCAGTGCGGCTGCCGTGGTTCCTGCCATACCGCCAGCGCAGATCTTAAAGAACTGCCTTCTGCTGACCTGCATGGTTAGCTCCTTGTTTCGACATTGTCATTGCTTGTAATTGTTCTTCGTCGTAGTCAGACGAAGATTCTGAATACTGCGATGCCCTCAGTTCCTGGAGGGCTTTGGTTCAGAATACCACAATATCGGTAGGCTTGTTCTAACGCGGTTAACAACAGGTGAATGGATTTTGCCGGGGTTAACATTGAATCGTGATATTTATCACATTTAACCCTGCATATCGCGCTGATTTCGCGCGTGATTAGCGAAGATAACCATAAGGTAGTACCTCTGGTTTAATCAGTCGTTTTGTAGCAGAATGCCGCGAAAAATGCGTATTGTGCGTTATTGCACCACAACTTGATCCATAATAAGCCTCAATTCCCTCCAGTTGTGATGGAATAGATGCCCCTTATTTCGATGTCGTTCAGAGTATTTGCCGTGTTTAATTTTAAAGATGAAGTCGAACCCTCGTTGCAGCTGATTGGTGCAGCCGAGCGTGCTGTCTTCAGAAGGCCAAAGATTATGCAACCCACACAGGATATTCTCGCTGAAGAAGTTCCCGTTGCGCTGGTCTACAACGGCATTTCTCACGTCGTCATGATGGCGACGCCGAAAGACCTCGAAGCCTTTGCCATAGGTTTTTCCCTGTCTGAAGGCATCATTGAACATCCGCGTGAAATATTCGGGATGGACGTTGTGCCGGCCTGCAACGGCATGGAAGTCAGAATTGAGCTCTCCAGCCGTCGCTTTATGGGGCTGAAAGAGCGCCGTCGTGCGCTTGCCGGGCGAACCGGGTGTGGCGTTTGCGGCGTCGAGCAGCTCAACGATATTGGCAAACCTATCCAGCCTCTGCCTTTCAGCCAGACCTTTGATCTGGCTTACCTCGATCATGCGTTAAGGCATTTAAACGATGTTCAGCCCGTTGGCCGTGAGACGGGTTGTACCCACGCGGCAGCCTGGGTTATGCCATCGGGTGAGCTGGTGGGCGGGCATGAAGACGTGGGTCGCCATGTGGCGCTGGATAAACTGCTGGGCCATCGTGCGCAGGAAGGGTCGCGCTGGCAGTTGGGCGCAGCGCTGGTTTCCAGCCGTGCCAGCTACGAGATGGTGCAGAAATCAGCCATGTGCGGCGTCGAGATTTTGTTTGCGGTTTCCGCAGCCACCACGCTGGCGGTAGAAGTTGCCGAACGCTGCAACCTGACGCTGGTGGGTTTTTGTAAGCCGGGCAGAGCGACAATCTACACGCATCCACAGCGTCTTATCGGTGAGTAATTAATATTCAATTAATTTGAATGATGACAACAAATCCTTCCGCTTTTCGTTGAACGATGTGAGGACTATTATTTATCACATCAAGGCAACACGCCTTACCCAAACAACCAAGTGAAAGGGTTTACATCATGAAAAGCATCAAAACTTTTGTCGCAGTTATCGCTCTTGCCGCTTCTTTCGGTACCTTCGCTGCTCAGACCGTGACCGCAACTGCCTCTACCATTGACGGTGCAGAAGCGAAAATTGCAGCTCAGGCTGAACAGGCTGGTGCAAGCTCCTACAAAATTACCCAGGCTTATTCCGGTAACCGCGTGCACATGACCGCTGAACTGAACAAATAAGCGATAAGCACCTGTCGAAAGAGCGCCCTTGAGGCGCTTTTTTTGTTTCTGCCATAGATCCCCACGCATCGCTCCCTTCTTAAGATAAAAATATGTGTCGATGTTCACATTTTTGCGCTCTCATAAAAGCGCCATCAACTCTAAAAACCATTTTTTTATTTATGGGTATTAATCCATAAAATAACTTCCTGATAATTAAAGTTTTTAACTAATAAATGTCGCTTTGATCTCATTTTAAAAATGAGATTTAAATCACAAAAAACACCGGTTTTTATTATGTGTCAATATTAGGTCTGGCTTTAATTATCGCAATTATGTGATCTTCGTTGCAAATAGAGGTCTTGAAGTCAGGGAAAAATGCTTTCACGGAAACAGGTGAGGGCAGAAGATGAAAATCGGTATTGTCATTAGCGGCGGAGATGTCTCCGGAATAAATAATTTTATTTTCCAGGTCGCGAGACTCGCCTGTGCACAGATCACACTATTTAACGGCGGCATACCGGGTTTATTAGATAAAGATCACCGAGAGGTCTCATGGTCAGATTTAGTAGATTTTTCCATTTCCTCTATTCCTATTATTACATCCGGACGTACGGCACGAAATTTACAGAGAAGTGAGTACGAAACCATCGCGAGAAAAATAAAGTCGCTACGTATTGATGTGCTGATTATGGCTGGAGGTGATGGTAGCCTGCAATTCCTGAATACGCTCAGCGAATTTGATATTAACTGCTTTGGCGTGGGTATGACGATCGACAATGATGTTTATGGCAGCGACTACACAATTGGTTTTTCTACCGCCTGTGAGCAAATTATCAAAGAAGTATCGCGCCTAAGAAATACCGGTAGGGCACTTCCTGGTCGTGTTTTTATGGCAGAGATTCTGGGGGGATATTGCGGTGAGCTAACGCTGCAATCGGCGATAAAATCAAACGCCGATATAGCGCTGATCCCAGAAGCGCAGATCCCTCTGGACGCTCTTGCTAAGCGCGTTAAGCAAAAACTGGCTAGCCAAAATAGTGTCGTCATTCTGTGTTCGGAAGGTTACACACGAGAGTACTCTCCAGGCTTTCAGGGCGCAATAGATACCATGATAAAACAACTTGAACCGCGTATTGGCGTCCGTATTCGTAAAACTATTATTGGGTACGGTTTACGCAGTGGCGACCCAACATGTGAGGAAATTTATCAGGGTACAATTATGGCGAATGAAGTGGTTCGCTGTATTCAATCTGGTATGAAAAATAAAGCTGTTATTATTAATTCAAGCAATAAACCTATTCCGATTGATTTAGCCAGTATGAAAAAACGTCTGGTTGATACCGACGGACATTATTATAAACTTGCCAAACAACTCAATATAATTTGAGGAGACCCTACATGCTGAAAATTCTCTGCGTATGTGGCTGCGGCCTCGGCTCAAGCTTTGCTATTGAAATGACCGCCAAGGCCGTTTTAAAGAAGCTGGAAATTCCGGCACATATTGAACACACCACGGTTTCTGAGGCCGGGGCATTTAAATCTGACATGATTCTGACGCAAAAAACCTTTGCCGATATTCTGACAGCCGATGCCAGCGAAGAAGAGATAAAACGCGTGGTGATATTAAATAAACTGACGGACAAAGATGAGATCGAACAAAAGATTGTCGCGTTTTTAAATGAACGTAATTTACAGGTAGCCGACTATGAATAGCGTCGTTGAGTTTATCGTCAAAGATTTGCTCGGGCAGGCTTCAATACTCATTGCCTTTATTGCGATGCTGGGGCTTATCCTACAGAAAAAATCACCGGGCAAGACGGCTGAGGGCACGTTTAAAACCCTGCTCGGTTTTTTAATCATGATGGCGGGTATCAACATCATTGTGGCTACGCTGACGTTTCTGAATGACATCTTCACTCAGGGCTTTGGTATGAAGGGCTACATTACCGATGTCGCGGCGATTGCCGGTTTGGCCAACCGTGAGTTGGGATCTGAAGTGGCGCTGACCCTGCTGGTGATTTTTGCCGTCAACATCATCATCGCTCGTCTGACGCCGCTGAAATATATCTTCCTGACCGGCCAGGCGCTGCTGTGGATGGCGACTATTGGCGCAGTTATCGGCTATAAAGCCGGGCTGACGGGGCTGCCGCTGATTTTAACCGGTGGGATCTTCGGTGGCGTAATGGCGGTACTGATGCCCGCGCTGGCACAACCGGTGGTTCGGCGTATCACCGGCTCGGATGATGTCGCGTTGGGGCACTTCTGCACCATTGGTTACCTGGTGCAGGCGGCGGTCGCAAAAGTGGTCGGCAAAGGCTCTCGCTCTACGGAAGATCTTGAATTACCGGATAACTTCAAGTTTCTGCAGGACACCTATCTCGCCATGGCGGTGGTGATGGTACCGATGTACCTCATCCCGGCATTGGCGGCAGGCCCGGCGTATATCGGCCAGTTTTCTAACGGGATTAACTACCTGATGTACGCCTTTATGCAGTCCATTCAATTTGTGGCTGGGGTCTTTGTTCTCTATAGCGGTGTGCGCCTGCTGCTCAATGAACTGGTGCCAGCGTTTCGCGGTATTGCGATGCGCATCGTCCCCGACGCCAAGCCGGCGCTGGATTGCCCGGTGCTGTTCCCTTATGCGCCTAACGCAGTGATTGTCGGCTTCATGGCGACCACTGTCGGTTCGATCATCGGCATGCTGGTCTTCCCGATGTTCGGTCTGGCGATGATTCTGCCCGGCCTGCTCACTAACTTTTTTGCGGGCGGCACGGCGGGCGTATTCGGCAATGCGCTGGGAGGTCGTCGCGGGGCGATGATCGGCGGAGTGGTGCACGGACTGTTTATCACCTTCCTGCCCGCCATCCTGGTGCCGATGCTTGAAAGTTACGGCTTTACCGGCGTGACGTTCAGCGATTCGGATGTGATTAGTTCAGGGCTGGTATTAGGACATGCCTTCCAGAATAACTGGTTATTTGTCGCGTTGTTTATTGTCTTTGTCGCCGCACTGGCATGGTTTGTAAACGGTAAATCAGCTAAGCCGAAAGGGGAAAACATTCATGAGTCTGTATAACTTCAACGATATTCTTAAAATTGCCCAGCAGAGAAATTTTAAAGCTATCGGATCGTTTAATTTGCACTGTATTGAAATGCTGCCCGCTTTTTTCAAAGCCGCACAGCAGAGTAATAGCCCGCTAATGATCCAAATCTCCACTGGAACGGCGGAATATCTAGGTTATCGTTTATTAGTCGATGCGGTTAGCTCGCTGGCAGAAAGTGAAAATGTGCCAACCTGCCTGCATCTGGATCACTGCTCAGACATCAGCGCTATTGAAACGGCAATGAACGCCGGGTTCTCGTCGGTTATGTATGACGGTTCCCATCTCAACCTGGAGGAAAATATCGGTAACACGCGCATAGTGGTTGAAATGGCGCGCCCACGCAATATTACCGTGGAAGGTGAACTGGGTGCCATTGGTGGTTCCGAAGACGGCAAAGCCGTTGCGGTAGAGGATATCTGTTTCACCACGGTAGAGGATGCCAAACGCTTCGTCGATGAAACTCGGGTCGATATGCTGGCGGTTTCCGTCGGGACGGTGCATGGGCTGTATACTGGCAAGGCGAAAATACAGCACCAGCGGCTTAAGGAGATTAGCGCGGCTACCGGCGTACCTTTGGTGTTGCATGGTGGCACTGGCGTGAGTGACGAGGATATGCGCCTGGCGGTGACTGAGGGAATTAACAAAGTCAACGTCGGCACAGAAATGAATGTGCAGTGGGTTGATCAATGCAAAACCGCCTTTGAAAAAGGCAAAGTAAATGACAGCGTGCGGAAGTTTTTAATTCCAGCAAATAATGCTGTCACTCATGTATTAATGGAAAAGATCGCTTTATTTAAATAAACATCTCTTTATTACTCGATATTTCGTTACCCTGTTATTCATCAGGGAGGGGATTCGCTATGTTTGACTCATTGAAAACGTTGTGGAAAAAACAAAATACTTCATCGGAAGATTATGATGAGCAGTCGCTTCTGCTGTCGGCTGAAATATCCCGATTAGAAGGTGAATTACAGGGTAACCCGAGTGATGGTGAAATACAGAAAGCATTAATGTTGATTTATAACCGAGCGTTGTCGGTATACGCCAAAAGTAAGACGCATCGACAGGAAATTGACGCACTGTTTATTCGTATCGATGAATTACGCAACATTATTCGCCGTAATATTTAGGGAGTAGGTATGACGATAAAAGAGCTACTCATCGAAGCCGATGCGATTCAGGTTGGTGTCACTGAGTCAGACTGGCAGAAGGTGATCCAGCTAGCGGCCACGCCGCTGATTGAAAACGGCTATATCTCGGCTAATTACGGCCAGGCCGTTATTGAGAACACCCTGAACCACGGCGCGTATTACGTGTTTGACGAAGGGGTTGCCATTCCACATGCGCGCCCTGAGTGCGGCGTGAAGCGGAACTGTTTTAGCCTGGTACTGTTAGAAAAACCGATCCGGTTTGCCGAAAGTGAAGCCGCTGATATTGTCATTATGTTCGGCGCGCAGGACAGTAATGCGCATATTGAAGAGGGGATCCGCGCCATTATCTCGCTGCTTGATAACGATGAGCGCATGGCCAAACTGCGTGCGGCGAACTCGAAAGAGGAGGTCGTGGCGCTGCTATGAAAAGAGATCTTACGGCAAACTGTAAAACTGTCATTCTGGTGAACGGCATACCCGCCTCTGGCAAGAGCACCATTGCCCGGCAGCTTTCTCAGACTTTTGGCCTGCCGCTGCTGACAATCGACGGAATCAAAGAGCCCTTTATGGCGCGCTTTACCGATATCGACCGCCCCTTCAACCGCCAGCTCGGCTGCGCTGCCTACGAGGCTATCTGGTCGATTGTGGGACAGTCTCCGGCGGGCTGTGTCTGGGTAATTGATGCCTGGTTTGGTTTCCAGCCTAAAGAGATGCTGCAGCGATTAGCCCAGGACGCCGGGGTTGGGCGGGTTATCGAAGTCTGGAACCAGATCCCTCCTGAGGTCGCGGTAGCACGCTACGCGCAGCGGTTAGCGCAGCGCTTGCCGGGTCATCCAGGAGAAGAGTATCTACCTGAACTGGCGCTGCTGGCCGAGCGAGCCGAGCCCATGCGTCTGGGGGCCGTGTACTGTGTCGATCAACAGGTGCAGCCCGATATTGGAGAGGTCTGCGACTGGATTGATGCACAGGTGCGATAGCGCCGTAATATTAATCAATTTATTTGAATGATGACAACAAATCCTTCCGCTTTTAGTTGAACGATGTGAGGACTATTATTTATCACATCAAGGCAACACGCCTTACACAAACAATCAACTTAAAGGGTTTATATCATGAAAAGCATCAAAACTTTTGTCGCAGTTATCGCTCTTGCCGCTTCTTTCGGTACTTTCGCAGCTCAGACCGTGACCGCAACCGCCTCTACCATTGACGGTGCAGAAGCGAAAATTGCAGCTCAGGCTGAACAGGCTGGTGCAAGCTCCTACAAAATTACCCAGGCTTATTCCGGTAACCGCGTGCACATGACCGCTGAACTGAACAAATAAGCTTAAGCAACTGTAGAAAGAGCGCCCCAGGGGCGCTTTTTTCGTTTTAGCAGTAGGCCGGATTAGTTGATACCTGCCAGACGCAGCAGTGCGGTAACTACCGCAGCAGCAATAATCACGACGATAAGCGGCGCTTTGCGCCAGGCCAGAAATACCGCAAAACCTACCCCCAGCACGCGCGCCGCACCGGAGAAATGCTCCCCCTCATAAAACGTAGTCGCCAGCGCAACGGAAAAGAGCAGCACCGTGGCGGCATCGGAAAGTAGCGCCTGCGAGCGCTCGGAAAAGGCCAGGCGATTACCCAGCTTCGCGCCGCCAAGACGCATCAGATAGGTCCCCACGGAAAGAATGGCGATTCCGGCGATAAACAGCGTCATGTTACCCATTATTTTTTCCTCGCCAGCAGACCAAACAGTGAGAGCAGAACCGGCAGCCCAACCGGCGCGAACGGTACGGCGGCAAGCGATAGCGCCGCGCCGCTGCAGGCGCGGATAAGCGTGGTGCGATTTTTAAAGGCCGGGATCACCAGCGCCAGCAGAATGGCCGGGAATACGGCATCCAGCCCGATGGTTTCTGGTGCGGGCAATAATCTCCCGACTGCTGCGCCAAAAAGTGCTCCGAGCGGCCAGAAGAGTGCGACGCCAAGACCACAGAGCCAGAAAGCGGCTTTGCGCTGTTCAGGGGTGGGTTGCGATAAGCCAAAGACCACGCTTTCGTCGTTCATGATATGGCAGCCAATAAAACTGGCGGCGCGTTTGCCCACCAGGTCACGCACCGTCACGCCAAAAGGAATATGACGAGCGTTGACTAACAGACCCGCCGCCGCCGCGGCCAACGGGTTTCCGCCGCTGGCAACAATGCCGATAAACATAAATTCTGACGCCCCCGCGAGGACGGAGACCGAGAGCAGCAGCGGTACCCACAGCGGGAAGCCGTACGCCATTGCTAGCGAACCATAAGAGACGCCGACTACGCCGACAGCGAGACAAACAAGAAAGACGGCCTTAATTGTGCTGCCTTTCAGACAGGAGAACATTTTTAATGACATCGAATTTTACCATATCGAACGATATATCCATTATAATGAACGAATCAGTGTGGTAGTTCAAGATGAACGTTTCGTTCGATAAATAAAACGATGGAGTTGTGTATGACACAGCCAATCAGCGTGATTGCTCAAAGCCTGGTGCGTGAGCGCGCAAGAACCGGATTATCTCTGGCCGAAATCGCCCGTCGCGCCGGTATTGCCAAATCAACGCTTTCGCAGCTTGAGGCCGGGAACGGTAACCCTAGCCTGGAAACTTTATGGGCACTTTGTGTCGCGCTGGATATTCCTTTTGCCCGTCTGCTTGAGCCGCAGCCCAACAAAACCCAGGTGATTCGCCGGGGTGAGGGGACGAAGGTGATTGCCGAGCAGGCCAACTATCAGGCCACATTACTCGCGACCTGCCCACCGGGCGCGCGCCGCGATATCTATCTGCTGACGACGCAGCCTGGTGCAGACCGTATCTCGCAGCCGCACCCGCCGGGTTCAATTGAGCATATTATTGTCACGCAGGGCCGAGCACTGGTTGGCCTGACCGCAGCGCCGGAAGAGCTGAATGCGGGCGATTACATCTGCTATCCCGCTGATGAGCCACATCTTTTTAAAGCGCTGGAGCCGGATACGCTGGCGATTCTGGTCGCGGAGCAGAACTGAAAGTGGATAGATGCAGATATATATAATTCTGCATCTATTTTTCAAAATCATAACATCAAAATAATATTTAATTTTTATTTGTTTATATATCTTATATTTTGGATTTATAGTTCATCCTACTATTATTATTTTATCTTCCCTCAATGTTATCTCGCTCACGATCTTTTCATTCCCCTTATTTACGCGCTAAAAATTATTAGCTAGTGTTCGTGTGCCTGCTAAGAAATGTAATTTCTCTTTAGAATGTATTCATTCTGGTAAGGGAATTATAAAAACATTCATCACTATTATATAAGTGCGCATGAAATCTCTTTTGGGGTTTCCAGGTTATTCTTTATTTCAAGGAAAGTGAATAATGAAGAAAACGACATTAGCTGTCGCTATTGGATTATTATTAGTGGCTAATACTAGTTTTGCTAAAACAACGAAAATGACGTTGGAGCAGCGACTGGAACAGTTAGAATCCCGTCTGGAAGCAGCAGAAAATCGGGCCGATCGGGCTGAGCAAAAAGTCCAGGATTTGCAGGTACAGCAGGCCGCTGAAATTAAAGAAATTAAAGCTGCTCAGGGCAATACGCCGGTGAACGGTGAAACGCGAGCTGAAGAAACCAGGAAAAATGCGGCCACACCTAACCTTGTTTTGAGCGGCTATGGCGATCTCAAAATCTACGGTGACGTTGAATTCAATATGGATGGCGAAAGCCGCCGCGGTACGCTGAGCAAACTTAATGAAGATCACTCCATTGGAACATGGGATATGGACGGTCGTATCCTGATTGGTTTTGATGGGATGCGTAAGATGAGTAACGGTCAGTTCGCGGGCTTCTCTATACAACCGTTGGCCGATATGTACGGCACCATGAATCTTGATGATGCGCGCTTCAATTTCGGCCAGGAAAATGACTGGAAAGTGGAAGTCGGTCGTTTCGAAGCTTTCGACATGTTCCCACTGAATCAGGATACCTTTGTCGAGCATTCGGGGAATACTGCGAATGATCTGTATACCGATGGTCAGGGTTACATCTATATGATGAAAGAAGGCCGCGGTCGTTCCGATGCGGGTGGTAACTTCCTGATGAGTAAGCAGGTAGATGACTGGTACTTCGAACTTAACTCGCTGATTGAAGACGGTACTACTCTTTTTTCTGACGGCGATAACGTGAATGTAGACGGTCGTACCTATCACGGTCGTAAGATGGAACAGGATAAAAACGTCGTCTATCTGCGTCCGGTTGTGAACTGGAAGCCAACATCTGAGCTTTCTTTCTCCGCGGCAATGGAATCGAACGTGGTGAACAACGCTTACGGTTATACCAACAGCAAAGGCGAGTTTGTCGATCAGTCTGACCGTACCGGCTATGGTTTAACCATGACCTGGGATACCACTAAAGGTGACCCGGATAATGGCGTTATCTTTAACCTGAACACTGCCTATCTGGACGCCACTAACGAAGATGACTTTACTGCGGCCACTAATATCTGGTGGAAAAATGTTGAAGTGGGTTATATCTACGCACACAATAAAATTAGCGATTTTGCGGGTGTAGTCTGTGATAACAACTGCATTATTCAGGAAGAAGGCACTTACGATATTCATACAGTCCATGCGTCATATTGGATTAAAAACGTAATGAATATGGAGAACTTTAATATTTATCTGGGGACTTATTATTCTAAAATCCAGAGTGATGAAAAAGTCTCCTCTGATGACGATCGCTACGGCGCACGCGTCCGCTTCAAATACTATTTCTAAAAATGAAAAAGGCCTCTGGATACAGAGGCCTTTTTATATGGCACGGTATACAAACCGTTTATTTATTCCAGATAAAACACTTCTTTCAATTCTGCGCTTACCGGGCTGTTATCCGGGTTAGACGGCATCACGTCGGTCATGTGCTTCCACCAACGCTGGCACACCTCGGTGTTCGCCACCGCGTTCCAGCGATCTTCGGACTCAATCTCTACGGTTGCAAACAGCAGGTTACGTTCTTTATCGAGATAAATCGCGTAATGGTGAGCGCCGTGTGCTTTTAGCACGGCTTCCAGCTCCGGCCAGATTGGGCTGTGGCGGCGTTGGTACTCTTCGTGTGCGTTGGCGTTCACCTGCATCACAAAGGCTTTACGGATCATAAGGCCTCCAGGTACAGCTCGCGAACTTCATCGCGGCTGGCGGTACGCGGGTTGCAAGGCGCACATGGGTCGGCCAGCGCTTTATCCAGCCAGCCTTCGATATCAGCTTTGGTCACGCCGAGTTTGCTGAACCCTTCAGGAATGCCCACGCGAGCGCTGAGTTTACGGATGGCGGCGATCGCCTCCATGCTCGCAACTTCATCGCTCATGTTGCGGGTATCAACGCCCATCGCCTGCGCCACGCGAGCAAAGCGCGCTACGGCGTTCGGGCGGTTAAAGTTCTCGATGATTGGCAGCAGAATAGCATTACACACGCCGTGCGGCAGGTTGTGCGTGGCACCCGGCTGATGGGCCAGCGCGTGTACTAATCCCAGACCGGCGCTGTTAAACGCCATGCCCGCCAGATACTGGCCAAATGCCATCTGCTCGCGAGCTTCCAGGTTGTGACCCTCGTCGACGGCTTTCGGCAGCCACAGAGTAATAAGGCGAATGGCTTCGAGCGCGTTGGCATCGGTCAGCGGGTGTGCGCCGACGGAGACATACGCTTCAACCGCGTGAGTCAGCGCGTCCATGCCGGTGGCGGCTGTGACGGAAGCCGGAATATCGAGCATCACGCTGGCATCGTCAACGGCGATGTCAGGAATGATGTTGGAATCGATAATCACCTCTTTCACCTGGCGCGCGGAATCGATGATCACCGCGTTGCTGGTCATTTCTGCGGCAGTACCGGCGGTGGTATTGATCGCCACCAGATGGACGCCCGCATTCAGCACTTTGCCGACGCCAGAGTACGCGGTTGACGGACCAGGGTTGGCGGTCAGGATCTTAATCGCTTTCGCCGTGTCGATTGGACTGCCGCCGCCGAAGGCGATGATGTAGTCACAGTTTTCGGCCTGATAGGCGGCAAAGCCTTTTTGCACCAGCTCTTCGGTTGGGTTCGGGAAAACCTCATCGAACAGGTGATAAGACATTTTATGCTCGTCCAGCGCGGTGAACAGGCTCTCCAGCAGGCCCATTTTCACCAGTTGGCCGTCGGTGACGATCAGCGCTTTTCCCCATTGCTTACCGGCAACCAGGTTGACCATATCACCAATGGCGCCCGCGCCGTGCAGGCTGATTTTTGGCAGTGCTAACATAAAACTCATGGTGTTTCTCCTTAAATACCTAACTTATGAAATCCTGTTTTCCCCTCATCCTGTGGGGTGAGGAGCATCTTTAAATTCGTCTTCGTTGCATCACCCGGCGAGCAATAATCGGCAGTGAAATCACCACGATCAGCATCGCGCCGATGATGATGGACATGACGATGCCGGGGACGTTAAGCAGGCTCAGCCCGAAGGTGACGAGCCCCATCAGAAAGGCGGCGATAATGACGCCGACCATGCTGCCGGAGCCGCCAAGAATGTTGATGCCGCCGAGTACCGCCATGGTCACCACCGCCAGCTCCCAGCCCATCGCAATGGTGGGGCGAGTACTGCCGAGGCGCGAAGTTAGCAGCACCGCCGCCAGGCCAGACATCAGCCCGACCAGCGCGAACAGCAGCAGGTTGTGGCGCTTAACGTTAATCCCCGAAAACCATGCACCGGTGGGGTTATTGCCGATGGCGTAGGTGCGGCGACCAAAGTTGGTTTTGTGCAGCAGGAAGGCAAATGCTGCGGCGAGCACGATAAACAGCGCAAACTCAAACGACAGCGCGCCCCATACGTAGCCCTGGCCGAACCAGGCGAAGCTCTCCGGGTATTTGTTCAGCGCCTTGTCACCGAGCAGAATGTAGGTAATACCGCGATACAGGCTCATCGTGCCGATGGTGATAACGATGGAAGAGAGGTTAAAGCGGGTGACCAGCAGCCCGTTAAACAGCCCGCACAGCAGGCCGACCCCTAGCCCAACGCAAACCAGCAATGGCGTGTCCATTCCAGCGGCGGCGCAGAAGCCCATCAGCGTGGAGCTCAGGGCGATAGTCGAAGCAACCGAAAGGTCAATCTCGCGGGCGATAATCAGCATCGCCATCGGCAGCACGATGATCGCTTTCTCGGTGAAGTTGAAGGTGGCGTCCGACAGGTTCCAGATGTTGAGGAAGTAGGGCGAAGCCAGCGCGTTGCCGACAAACACCAGCAGCGTCACCGCCAGTAAAAAGCCTTCCCAGCACAGCAGACGCTGGAAGAACGACGGCGCAGCGATTTCCGTTTTAATCTCGTCCGGCATCATTATTTTGCTCATGAGCGCACCGCCTGTTTTTGTCGGGCCAGCGCGGCATCGCGCAGGATCAGTCGTCCTTTACGTTTATTGCCGCGTTCGTTCAGCAGGACGGCAATCACAATGACCGCGCCGGAAATGGCCATCTGCCAGAACGGCGAAATACCGATCACCGGCAGGGCGTTGTTGATGATGCCGAGGAACAGCGCGCCGCACAGGCAGCCCACCACGCGCCCGGTGCCGCCCATGGTGCTGATCCCGCCAATCACGCAGGCAGCTACTACCTGAAGTTCGAAGCCGTTAGCGACGTCGACGTAGGCCACGGCAAAGCGCGAGATCCACAAATAGCCGCAGAACCCGGCCAGTGCGCCAGAAAGGCAGAAGCTGACGAACTGCATTTTCCCGGCGTTGATCCCGGTGTAGTAGGCGGCGGTGGCGTTGCCTCCGGCGGTGTAGAGCGCCCGCCCGGTGCGGCTAAAGCGCAGGAAGTAGCCGACCAGCAGCAGCGCAGCCACGGCACACCAGCTTAGTACCGGCAGGCCCAACAGTGAGGCTCGCGGCAGGCCGAGGAAATCGGCGCTCATCTGATGCGAGTTGACCCAGCCGCCGTCGGAGAGCAGGAAGATAATCCCGCGGTAGATGCTCATGGTGCCAAGCGTCACCACAATCGCCGGAATACCGAGCTTCCAGACCAGCAGGCCGTTAATCATGCCCATCACCAGCCCCAGCGCCGTCGCTAGCAGCAGTAACGCCCATACAGGAACGGTCGGATAATGGAAGTTAAGCAGCGCAACGATCATCCCGGTGAGCGCCAGATTGGCGGCCATCGACAGGTCGATGCCTTTGGTTAGCAGCACCATCATCTGTCCCAGCGCGAGGATGATTAGGATGGCGGTATCGTTGAACATTTCCACCAGGTTACCCGGTGAGACGAACGACGGCACGCGGCTGCCGATGGCACCGATCATCAAAATGATGACCGCGGCGAGGAGCGCTTCGCGGTGTTTAAATAAGGATTGCCACATTTATGCTGCCTCCTTCCCCGCGCCGCTGGCGGCACTGACGATGGTTTCCGCGGTGGCTTCACCGGCCTGATATTCCGCGACCATCAGCCCTTCATGCATCACGATAATGCGGTCGGCCATGCCCATCACTTCCGGCAGTTCCGATGACACCATAATCACCGCCAGCCCCTGAGCAACAAGCTCGGACATAAACTGATGCACCGCGGCCTTCGAGCCGATATCGATGCCTTTGGTCGGTTCATCCAGAATGATCACGTCAGGATGAGTTGCCAGCCATTTGCCGATCACCACTTTCTGTTGATTACCGCCGGAGAGAGTCTCCACCGGCTGTCGCCAGCTAAAGGCTTTTACCTGCAATCGTCGGGCGTATTCGTCGGCAAGCTGCCATTCGCGTGCGTCGTTGAGCACGCCGCGCGGGTTGAGTTTGCTCAGCTGCGGCAGGCTAATGTTCTGGGCAATCGGCAGTTCGATAATCGCCCCCTGCTTTTGTCGCTCTTCCGGCACGCAGACGATTCCGGCATTGATGGCATCAGCAGGCTGGCGAAAACGTACCGGTTTGCCGTTCAGCACGATCTCGCCGGACGACGGATGCGACACGCCGGAAAGCGCCTGCATCAGCTCGGTGCGCCCGGCACCGACCAGGCCGTAAAAGCCGAGAATCTCCCCTTTACGCAGGGTGAAGTCGATATGGGCAAATTCGGTCGGGTGGCAAAGGTCTTTGACCTCCAGCACCACGCTGCCTTTTTCGCACGCCACTTTCGGATAGGTTTGCGTGATTGCACGGCCCACCATCATGGCGACCATTCGCTCTTCGGTTATCTCATTGATTGCGCCGGAGCCCACGTATACGCCGTCGCGCAAGATGGTGTAGTGATCCGCGAGCTCAAAAATTTCATCAAACTTGTGCGAGATAAACAGGATGGCTTTGCCTTCCAGCTTCAGACGTTCAACGATTTGATAAAAATCCAGAATCTCGTGCTGGGAGAGGGCAGCGGTGGGCTCGTCGAGGATCACCACCTGCGCCTCAAATGACAACGCGCGCGCGATCGCCACCATGTGGCGCTGGGCGATGCTGAGGGTTTTTAAGATGGCGCGCGGGTCAATCTGCACGTCGAGGCGGGTGAGGATTTCCCGCGCTTTCTGGTGCATCGCAGGCCAGTCGAGCTTTTTCAGCCAGCCCTTATACAGATACTGGCCGACAAAAATATTTTCGGTGACCGAGAGTTCATCGAACAGCACGGTTTCCTGATGAATGGCGGTGATCCCTACCCGGTGCGCGGAGTCCGGCGTGGGCAGGGTAATCGGAATGGCCTTGTAGAGAATCTCGCCCTCTTCGGCCTGATAAATGCCGGTCATCACTTTGACCAGCGTGGACTTGCCCGCGCCGTTTTCACCGATTAACGCGGTGACCTTGCCGGGCCAGAGATCGAGCTGTACGTTTTCAAGCGCGCGCACGCCGGGGAAGACTTTGGTTATCCCCTTAAGCTGCAGCAAAGGTGTAGCCATAATCGTTCTCCATCATTGGGGATTTGTAGGGCAGGTAAGCCATAGCGCACCTGCCGTTTTGCCGGATGGCGCTAGCGCTTATCCGGCCTACAAAACGCATCAGAAGATTTTTGAGAACTTATCAATATTGCTGGCATCGTAGACGAACGGCTCGGACATCGCGCCGTTGCCGTCAGCATCGAGCTTCACTTTGCCCAGCTTGCCCATGCTGGCTTCGGTTTTGGTTGCCGTGCCTTTTACCAGGTCATCAGCGAGATAGGTCGCGGCATAGCCCAGATCGATCGGATTCCAGATGGCGAAGCTTTTGCTCGCGCCGGACTTAATCGCCCCGGCCATTTCAGACGGCAGCCCCAGCCCGGTAACGTAAACTTTGCCGATTTTTCCCTGATCCTTCACCGCCTGCGCCGCCGCGACGATGCCGACGGAAGACGGTGAGACAATCACTTTCAGGTCCGGATAGGACTTCAGCAGCCCGACCGCTTCACGGTAGCTTTTATCCGATAGGTCGTCGCCGTAGGCCACGGTCACCAGGTTGATGGACGGATAATTCGGCAGCACCTTTTTCATCTCGCCAATCCAGATATTCTGGTTGGTGGAGGTTGGGGTTGCGCTCAGAATGGCGACATCGCCTTTCTCCACGTTCAGCGCTTTCAGCGCATCGGCGGCAAGCTTAACGTTGGTTTCACCAATCAGCTGATTGTTCGACGGATTCAGGTGAATCTGGCGGCCACCGGCGGCAACGCCGGAATCCCATGACACGACTTTAATGCCACGCTGCATGGCTTTTTTCAGTACCGGCACGACGGCATCGGGATCGTTAGCGGAAATTGCGATCGCATCGACGCCCTGAGCGATCAGCCCATTGAGCACTTCGATCTGCGCCTCGGCCGTGGTGGTGGTCGGGCCGGTGTAAATGACTTTAACATCGCCTAACTCTTTGGCCGCCTCCTGTGCGCCAACGTTCGCGGCTTCGAAGAAGCCATTGCCTAATGACTTCGCCACGAGGGCAATTTTCACTTCAGCTAAAGCGGAACCGGACAACGCCAGGGCGGCAACGGTGAGGATGAAGCTTGCTTTTATTTTCATTGCTTGTACTCCACGGTTTTGAGTTAGTTGGTTTGCAGGTAACAGAATTTTTTCCCCTGCGGATCGTTGCCCGCAGGGGTTATGCGATGTTCTTACTTGTACAGATTTAATGCGCTGGCCATCGGAGTCACGCCAAAGCGCTGGCCGAGGGCAATCAGTTCTTGCTGCGTGATGGTCTGCTTCATGCCGCCCATCGAGTACACCTTAACCAGCACTTCTGCGGATTTTTCGGCGGTATCAATCAGACCAAAAGTCTCGTCAAGCGTTGGGCCACTGCCGAAAACGCCGTGGAACGGCCACAGCACCAGAGAGTGTTGCTGCATAGAAACGGCGGTCGCCTGACCGATTTCATCCGTTCCCGGCACCATCCACGGCAGAATGCCGACACCGTCCGGGAAGACCACCAGACACTCGGTGCTGCCTTCCCACAGTTTGCGGGTAATCAACGCGGAGTCGTTTTCCAGTACGTAGGTCAGCGCGATCAGGTTGGTTGCGTGGCAGTGCATGATGACGCGGTCTTTACCGCCGGTCAGTTTGATACGTTCGCAGTGTGACAGGAAATGCGCCGGCAGTTCGGAGGTTGGTACAGCTTCGTGAGTCAGCCCCCACAAAATATGGTAGCCCGCGCCGTCGCTATCGACCTTCACTACGCCGAGGTTGGCGGCCGGGTCGAGCTGTACGTTGCGGAAGAACTTGCCGGAACCGGTGACGATAAACGGCGTATTTGCCAGCATTGGCATTGGCTGGCTCAGGGCGATATAGCGCGGTTTAGCGTGGAAATCGGCGGTGAACGGCGCGATATCCGCGTCGTCCAGGCGCAGCGTCAGGTTGCCGCCGTTGCGTTCGTCCCAGCCTTTTAACCAGGCGTCAGAGGTGGCTTTAATCATGCCCTGGACGAACCAGGAATCGGTAATGGTCTGCATAGTCTTTGTGTCCTGTTTGCTTTAATGCCCGATGGCGCTGCGCTTATCGGGCCTACAACGGCTGTTGTTTCGTAGGCCGGATAAGGCAAAGCCGCCATCCGGCAATCGCACTCGATTATTTACGCTTATTCAGAATCTCTTTCTCGTAGCTGCGCACGCTCTCCAGCCACTGGCTGCCCGCAGGCGTATCGTTACGCTGGCAGTACATTTCCCACACCGCTTGCCACGGCAGGCACTTCTGCTCTTCCAGCAGCGCCAGACGCGCGGTGTAGTCACCGTCAACTTCCAGCTGACGCAGCTGTTCGGTTGGCTCCAGCAGCGCGCGCAGCAGGGCTTTCTTCATGTTGCGGGTACCGATAACCCACGCGGCGATGCGGTTGATGGAGGCGTCGAAGAAATCGAGGCCGATGTGCACACGGTCAAACAGGTCGTGGCGGATGATTTCGCTCGCGATGGCCTGAGTTTCGTCGTCCAGCAGCACCACGTGGTCGCTGTCCCAACGTACCGGGCGGCTCACGTGCAGCAGCAGGCGCGGCACGTACAGCATGGCGGCGGAGATTTTGTCCGAGATAACTTCGGTTGGGTGGAAGTGACCAGCATCCAGGCACAGCGCGGTCTGGCGGCTGGTGGCGTAACCCATGTAGAACTCGTTGGAGCCCACGGTGTAGCTTTCTGCGCCAATGCCGAACAGCTTGCTCTCAACGGCATCGATGTGATGCGCCGGGTCCAGTTTTTCGCTGATGACTTCATCCAGCGCGGCGGCCAGACGCTGGCGCGGTGCTAAACGGTCAACGGTCACGTCTTTCATGCCGTCTGGGATCCAGATATTCATCACCGAAGGCGTCCCCAGCTGCTCGCCAAAGTAGGCGGAAACGCGGCGGCTGGCCTTGCAGTGGTCAATCCAGAACTGGCGAATTTTCGGGTCGGCGTGGGACAGCGTAAAGCCGTCTGCGCTCAGCGGGTGCGAGAAGCAAGACGGGTTAAAATCGAGGCCCAGCTTGTGTTCTTTCGCCCACTCAACCCAGTTTTTGAAGTGCTCCGGTTTGATTTGGTCTCGTGCTACCGGGGTGTCAGACTCCAGATAGATAGCGTGCAGGTTGAGACGTTTTGGCCCAGGGATCAGGCTCAGCGCCTGCTCCAGGTCGGCACGCAGCTCGGTAGCGTTGCGCGCTTTGCCCGGGTAGTTACCGGTCGCCTGAATGCCACCCGTTAAACTGCCTTCTGGATTTTCAAAACCCGCGACGTCGTCGCCCTGCCAGCAGTGCATCGAAACCGGTAAGCGGTCCAACTGGCGTAACGCCTCTTCGACATCGATACCTACAGCGGAATAGCGCTGTTTCGCGAGTTCCCAGGCTTGGTCAAGTTGAGTGGTCATGCGCAAAGCTCCTTTGTCTGTCGTTTTTGCTGAAACTGCGCAACGTAGCGGGCAATTTCATGGTCTGGATTGGGGGTGAATGTGGTGAGGCCGTAGTTACCGGTCACCACTTTGCGGAAATCGTCAACGTTAGTGAGTTCGTCCAGCGTCATTAGCTGAATGCCGATATTGCCGAGGGTTGATGCTTCAATCGGTCCCGCGACCACGGTAATACCGCAGGCATCAGCGCAAAGCTGATTCAGCATCTGGTTCTGGCAGCCGCCGCCCACGATGTGCAGCTGGCTGAACGGTTTGCCGCGAAGCTGCGCCAGTTCGTTGAGCACGTCGGCATACAGCAGTGCCAGGCTGTCGAAGATGCAGCGCGCCAGTTCGGCAGGCGTGGTCGGAATGGGCTGCGCCGTTTCGCGGCAGGCGGCCTGAATCTCCGCGCTCATATTTTCCGGGTTGATGAAGCGGTCTTCGTTCGGGTTAATCAGGTAGCGGCAGGCTGGCAGTGCCTGCGTTTTTGCAATCAGCTCAGGCAGGTCGCCAACATGTTGTTCTTTCAGGACGCGCTGTAGCAGCCAAAGACCCATGATGTTTTTCAGCACCCGGTAGCGCCCTTCCGCGCCACCTTCATTGGTGATGTTGGCGCGCTGCGCCATCTCGCTGGTGTACGGGGTTTTACTTTCAAAACCCATCAGCGACCAGGTGCCGGAGGAGAGATAGGCGGCATCGTGGTCTGCCAGCGGTGAGGCAATCACGGCGCTCGCGGTATCGTGGCTGGCGACGGCAACCACCGGGATTTTATTACCCAACGGGCAGATCCAGTGACCGATCACATTGCCGGGGTGGGTCGGCGTACCGAACCACTCGCGCGGCGCACCGGTCCAGTTCAGCAGGTCTTCATCCCAGTTATCGCTGTTAATATTGACCAACTGCGTGGTGGTGGCGTTGGTGTATTCCCAGTTCATTTTTCCGGTCAGGCGGAAGCTAAGGTAGTCCGGGATCAGCAACGCATGAGCCGCTTTACTGACCAGCTCCGGTTGCTGTTCAACCAGCGCCCGTAGCTGGTAGAGCGTATTGAACGGTAGAAACTGAATGCCGCTGCGACGATAGATCTCACCTTTACCCAGTTGTTCCATCGCCAGGGCCATGACGCCATCGGTGCGGCTATCGCGGTAGGCCACCGGCAGGCCAACGCGCTGCCCGTGCTTGTCCAGAAGGACGTAGTCCACGCCCCAGGTGTCGATACCGATGCTGTCTATCAAAATGCCTTCATCGCACACTTTGTTGAGGCCGATGCGGATTTCCGCTTCCAGCGCGTCGATATCCCAGGTATCGAAACCTTCCTGCTTATGCAGATTGTTCACGAAACGGTGAATTTCGCGCAGTGAAAGCGAACGCTGTTCGGCATCAAAGCGCGCCAGCATTACGCGTCCGCTGGAGGCGCCTAAATCGACGGCCACACAATGGCGAAAAGTCATGGCAAGAGTCCTTCTATGAGTCATTGCCAGACAGTCTAGAAAAAGCGCAATGCCACAACCTTCTCGTTACTGACAGGCGAAATTAGGCGCTGGCAAGAAAGCAAAGATGAACGTGAGAGAGTTCACAAATTCCGCCGATGGCAGGGTTTTCAGGGGGTGTGATGATGACCGCATTTCCCGATCTTTCCGGCTGTTTCTTGAAAAAACGACCGGCTTTGCGCGGTTTGCTGTCAAAACGTCAAGGTCAGATCGCTCATCGGATATTACTATCCTGATAATCTTTCTCATTTGTTGAGGCTCGCGATGACCGTACTACACAGCGTGGATTTCTTCTCTTCTGGCAAGCTTCCCGTGGCTATCGAACCTCGACTTCCTCAGGCTGCATTTCCTGAGCATCATCATGATTTTAATGAGATTGTTATTGTTGAGCACGGTACGGGTATTCATGTGTTCAATGGTCAGCCGCATACCATTTGTGGCGGCACTGTTTGCTTCGTTCGCGACTTTGACCGGCACTTATATGAGCACACGGAAAACCTCTGTCTGACGAATGTGTTATATCGCGCGCCGGATGCTTTCCAGTTCTTGTCAGGTCTGAATAAACTGCTGCCGCAGGAGCAGGACGGTCACTATCCTTCCCATTGGCGCGTAAACCAAAGCACGCTACAGCAGGTGAGGGCGATCGTCGGCCAGATGGAAGAGGCGAACGACAGCACCGATATGATGTCGCTGGCCAATCGCGAAATTCTGTTTATGCAGCTGCTGGTGCTGCTGCGTAAAGGCAGTCAGGAACAGGGGGCGATGGATAACGATGCGCGCCTGAATCAGCTGATGGCGTGGTTGGAAGAGCATTTCGCGGAAGAGGTGTGCTGGGAGGGGCTGGCGGAACGTTTCTCGCTCTCTTTGCGTACCCTGCACCGCCAGCTCAAACATTGCACCGGCCTGACGCCACAGCGCTACCTTAACCGTCTGCGCCTGATTAAAGCGCGCCATATGCTGCGCCACAGCGATGAGAGTGTGACCGAGATTGCTTATCACTGTGGTTTTGGCGACAGTAACCACTTTTCTACCCTTTTTCGTCGCGAATTTGACTGGTCGCCACGCGATATTCGCCAGGGGCGAGATACCCTGCTTCAGTAACGAGAAGACAATCACCGTTTTTTGCCTCGAAACGGCGAATAATAAGGAGTTGTTAGTCGTGAGGTGCCCGCGTGTCAGGTCAGTTAATTCTTCGAAAAGCCGATTTTTTTGCCAGCCCGGCGCAGGCCGTGGCGGTGGCTGACCGCTATCCACAAAATGTCTTTGCTGAGCATACCCATGAATTCTCCGAGCTGGTGATGGTCTGGCGCGGCAACGGTTTGCACATTCTCAACGACCGTCCCTATCGTATTACCCGCGGCGACCTGTTTTACATTCGCGCCGAGGATAAACACTCTTACGCCTCTGTTAACGATCTGGTTTTACAGAATATTATTTACTGTCCTGAGCGCTTAAAGCTCAACCTCGATTGGGTAGCTCATATTCCCGGGCTGCACGGCTCGCATTGGGCACCGCACTGGCGGATAGGCAGTACCGGCATGACGCAGGCGCGGCAGATAATGACTCAGTTGGAGCAAGAGAGCCGCAAAGACGACGCGTTAGCCAACGAGATGTCCGAGCTGCTGTTTGCCCAACTGGTGGTATGCCTGAAGCGGTACCGTTATGCCACCGATAACCAGGCGGCGACGCAGAGTGAAGCCTTGCTCGACAAGCTGCTGACGGTGCTGGCGGGCAGCCTGAATCGTCCTTTCGTACTTGATACCTTCTGCGAGCAGCAGGGCTGTAGTGAACGCGCTCTGCGTCAGCAGTTCCGCAGCCAGACCGGCATGACCGTTAACCACTACCTGCGCCAACTGCGAATTTGCCACGCGCAGTACCTGCTCCAGCACACGGAAATGCTGATTGGCGAAGTCGCAATGAGCTGCGGGTTTGAGGATAGTAACTACTTCTCGGTGGTATTTAACCGTGAGATAGGGATGACGCCAGGGCAGTGGCGGCAACGGAGTCGCGTTGCCGCCTGAGGTTCGCGGTTTAGCTTGCCATACCTAGCCCAACGACGTTGGCGGCAATAATGATGACGACGCAGCCCAGACTCAGCACGCTAACGGGTTGGCGTCCGGCATTTTTCCACTCTTTCAAAATCAGCCCCACCAGACCGCCACACAGCACATAGAAGCTCATGTGCAGCATCCAGCTCATATAGTCATACTGCGACGGAATGCTGGCGTGGCCCCACGCGTAGAAGAAGAACTGGAAATACCACATCAGCCCGCCTAAGGCAGAAAGCAGAATGTTGCTGATTATCAGCGGTTTTGCCAGCGAGAAGTCGGCTTTTATCGACAGGTTTTTGATTTTTAGCAGACGAATAAAGCAGAAGCCGAGGTTAACCAACGCGCCGCCGCCCATAATGACCACGTAGCTTGGCAGCGCAGTATAGAGCGGGTCGACCCCTAGTGCGGCGGCGGCTTCGTGCATCGGCTTGGCGGCGTTCATGGCAAAGGACATCCCGGCGGAGAAGACGCCGCACATGATGGCCAGCATCAACCCTTTCTTCAGGTTGAAATCTTCCGCTTTGATGCCCATTTTGCGCTCTTTCAACTGCCCAGCACGGGTGACAATCCCGACACCGATAACGGCTATCAGCACACCCAGCAGCGTCATCTGGCCGCCCTGGGTGTGAATGAGTACGTCAAACTGGCCGTTAATAATTGGTGTCATTAACGTACCAACAATCAGCGTGATGCCAATGGCAATACCGATCCCCATCGACATGCCGAGATAGCGCATGGTGAGGCCGTAGTTGATGTTGCCGACCCCCCACATGGCGCCAAATAGAAACACCGGCAGGAGCGTTGAAGCGCTGAAGGAACGATAGTAGGCCCAAAAGTCGGGCAAGAGCAGGGCGCTGACCGCCCAGGGCAGGATAATCCACGAAACAATCCCGCCAATAGACCACATGGTTTCCCATGACCACTGCTGAACTTTTTTGAACGGGGCATAGAAACAGGCTGCACTGGCCGCGCCTATCAAATGCCAAAAAATACCCATCGTAATTGCATGGTTCATTGATTTTATCCTCATCCATTTTTTGTCGTAGTAATCGTCTTCCGACAGGATGAGGATAAAAATTTGGCGTTTTTTTAACCTTCAGGCTGTTGCCATCCAGGGAGATACATTGGCAGTAAGTGGTGTAATTAGCTGTTCAGGCTCACAAAAAAACATCTATGCCCTAAAGTTATAACCTTATAAAAACTACGGCATTGATAATCATTTTCAATATCATTTAATTAACTATAATGAACCAACTGATTACGCGGCGTTTACAGGTTTGCCGCCCGACAATAATGGAGATGATTATGAGCTATACCCTGCCATCACTGCCTTATGCGTACGATGCCCTGGAACCGCACTTCGACAAACAGACGATGGAAATCCATCACAGCAAACACCACCAGGCTTACGTTAACAACGCTAACGCAGCGCTGGAAAGCCTGCCGGAATTCGCTGCGCTGTCTGCTGAAGAGCTGATCGCGAAACTGGACCAGCTGCCGGCTGACAAGAAAACCGTTCTGCGTAACAACGCTGGCGGCCACGCTAACCACAGCTTCTTCTGGAAAGGCCTGAAAAAAGGCACCACCCTGCAGGGTGACCTGAAAGCGGCTATCGAGCGTGATTTCGGTTCCGTAGATAACTTCAAAGCTGAATTTGAAAAAGCAGCAGCAACTCGCTTCGGCTCTGGCTGGGCGTGGCTGGTGCTGAAAGGCGACAAACTGGCTGTGGTTTCTACCGCAAACCAGGATTCCCCGCTGATGGGTGAAGCCGTTTCCGGTGCTTCCGGTTTCCCAATCGTGGGCCTGGACGTTTGGGAACACGCTTACTACCTGAAATTCCAGAACCGTCGTCCGGACTACATCAAAGAGTTCTGGAACGTGGTGAACTGGGACGAAGCAGCAGCGCGTTTCGCCGCTAAAAAATAATTTGCATTGCCGGTCTGTAGAAGCGAGTCTGATGACTCGCTTTTTTTGTATCCGCCTAAGGAGCAGCAGATGCATTATCCGGTTGACGTGTTTATTGGCAAAATCCGTGACTATGACGGCAGTCGCCCAAGCGCCATCGCGAAGGTCCAGATGGATGGCGAACTGGAACTCACCGAGCTGGGACTGTTGGGTGATGAACAGGCCGAGAAAAAAATCCACGGCGGCCCCGACCGCGCGCTGTGCCAGTTCCCCCGCGAACATTATGAAGACCTGATTCGTGACTTCCCCGAACAGGCTGCCCTGTTTTGCGCCCCGGCGTTTGGTGAAAACCTGTCAACGGAAGGGATGACCGAGCACAACGTTTTTATCGGTGATATTTACCGCTGGGGTGAGACGCTGATCCAGGTCACCCAGCCGCGTTCGCCGTGCTTTAAACTCAATTTCCACTTTGCTATCAGTGATATGGCATCTTTGATGCAGAGCAGCGGTAAGGTCGGCTGGCTGTATCGGGTGATTGCGCCGGGTAAGGTCTCCACCGACGCTCCGCTGGAGTTGGTGTCGCGCCTGAGCGATGTGTCGGTGTATGACGCCGCCGCTATTGCCTGGCATATGCCGTTCGATGACGACCAGTATCACCGTCTGCTGAGCGCAGCCGGGTTGTCGGTCAGCTGGAGCAGAACTATGCAGAAGCGCCGTTTGAGCGGCAAGATTGAAGATAACAGCAGAAGGTTGTGGGGCTAGACGATACAAAAAAATCGGCCTGCATTCGCAGGCCGATGGTTTTTAGGTTCGCTTATAAAGCGGTAGCCACAGCGTGAGCCGTAACCCGCCGAGCGGGCTGTCATCAGCCTTCACCCAGCCGCGGTGCTGCTGCATGGCGCTTTCAACAATCGCCAGCCCCAGCCCCGTTCCGCCAGATTCACGGTCTCGCGCCTCATCGGTACGATAGAACGGACGGAATATCTGCTCGCGGTCTTCCGGGCTTACGCCTGGGCCGTCATCGTCCACGTGGACGGTAACGCCGTCTTTATCCACCGAGAAACTGACGGCAATTTTGGTATGCGAGTAGCGCAGGGCGTTACGTACGATGTTCTCCAGCGCGCTTTCCAGCGCGTTCGGGTTACCGTAAAGCGGCCACGGCCCCGGCGGATAATCGACGCTAAACGATTTGCCCATCTGCTCAGCTTCAAACGCGGCGTTATCCAGCACTTCGCCCCACAGCTGATTAGCCTTGAGGGTTTCACTGACCAGCGCGCTTTTCTGCTGATTGCGCGACATCACCAGCATGTCGTTAATCATGCTATCCAGACGCTGCGCTTCGGTTTCAATACGTTCCAGCTCTTTGCTCTCACCGCTGCGACGACGCAGAAGCGCCGTGCCAAGCTGCAGACGCGTCAGCGGCGTACGCAGCTCGTGAGAGATGTCAGAGAGCAGTCGCTGCTGCGACGTCATCATTCGCTCAAGTGCCATCACCATCTGGTTAAAGCTGGCACCGGCGGCGAGGAATTCCTGTGGCCCTGCCTCCAGCTCTGGATGCTGACGCAGGTTGCCCTGAGCCACTTCATCCGCGGCGTTTTTCAGCTTACGCGCCGGTTTTGCCAGACTCCATGCGAGCCATAGCAACAGCGGGGCGCTAACCAACATAGTGACGATAAGCAGCAGTAAAGGCCGGTCGAACAGCAGATTGATAAAGTCGGACTGCGAGCTGCTTGCTGGGCGGATCAGGTATAACTGGTAGTTATCTTCCCCGTCGCGAATGGAGAAAGGCCCGACCAACTCAACGCGCCCGTACTTCTTCTTCTGCGGATGATCGGAATTATCAGACTGGCCGATAAAGTTACGAATGATCTGCATTTCGTTGCGTTCTGCGCCGATCACGCGGCCTTCGCTAGTGACCAGCAACAAACGCTGGCCCGGCGGAGCCCACTTATCAATCGCGCGGAACAGCCGACGCCACCACATCAAATCGTTGGGGGGATCGTTGGCAAGCTCTTCTTCAACATGCTGCTCAATCATCAGGCCTTGGCGCTGCTCGCTATCGAGCAGCTCGGTCATTTGACGGGAGTCGAGCTTTGGTAGCATCAAAACCAGCATCAGCACCAGCGCTAGCGTTAACCAGAAAATGGCGAAGATGCGGGCGGTTAAACTTCCTATCATGAAGCAGAGACCATCAGGTATCCGCGACCACGCAGGGTTTTAAACCATGGGTGACCGTCTTTACGCTCTGGCAGCTTCCGGCGCAGGTTGGAAATGTGCATATCAATCGCGCGGTCGAACGGCGTTAAGCGTTTACCCAGGACTTCCTGACTCAGGTGTTCACGGGAAACCACCTGGCCCAAATGCTGTGCCAGCAGATAGAGCAGGGTAAATTCAGTGCCGGTCAGCTCGAGCGTTTGACCATCGAAGCTAGCTTCCTGACGCCCTGGGTTCAGGCTTAGGGAATCAACTTCTACGGTTGGTGAGCTCGTATCGCTACTTTGCTGCTGTTCGCTCCAATGTGAACGGCGCAAAATAGCGCGAATACGGGCGACCAGTTCGCGATCGTTAAACGGTTTTGGCAAATAGTCATCCGCGCCAAGCTCAAGGCCCAGTACGCGATCCAACTCGCTACCGCGAGCGGTTAACATAATGACGGGAGTCTGGTGTGTCTGTCGCAATTCTTTCAGCGTGTCGATACCGTTTTTCTTCGGCATCATTACGTCGAGTAAAAGTAGGTCGATGCTGTCGTCAATCAGCGTTAACGCCTGTTCGCCATCGTGGGCAACAAGGACATTAAAACCTTCCATATCAAGAAGTTCCTTGAGCAAGGAAGTCAGCTCGCGGTCATCATCAACTAATAAAATTTTATTCATATTTTCATCCCTCCGAGGCAGAAATTACGTCATCAGAGCCAGCGAATCCATGACTTTACGTTGTTTTACACCCCCTGACGCATGTTTGCAGCCTGAATCGTAAACTGTCTCTCGTTGAATCGCGACACAAAAGTTTTTGGGAGCATGTGATGCGCAATGTTATCGCTGCCGTCATGGCCTCAACGCTGGCATTCAGTGCATATAGCCAGGCCGATGAAGTCGTCACCAGCGTTAATTGGCACCCAGCGGAAAGCAATACGCTGCGAAGCGGCCAGGGCCATATGTTCGACGGTATTAGTTTAACCGAACATCAGCGCCAACAGATGCGCGATCTGATGCAACGGGCACGACACGATCGTCCACCTGTTAATGTTAGCGAAGTGGAGACAATGCATCGCCTTGTCACCGCAGAAAAATTTGATGAAGCCGCCGTGCGAGCCCAGGCCGAGAAAATGGCCGAGGAGCAGGTTAACCGCCAGGTAGAAATGGCGCGGGTACGCAACCAGATGTACCGCCTGTTAACGCCGGAGCAGCAAGCGGCTTTAAATGAGAATCACCAGCAGCGTATGGAGCAGCTGCGTGACGTTGCACGGATGCAGCAAGGTTCAGTACCGAGTCAGAACCTGTTTAGTAGCAATACCCGTAGCAACCAGTAACAAACCCTGTTTTTCCTTGCCATAGACACCATCCCTGTCTTCCCCCTCATGATGAGGGGGTTTTTTTGTCTTAAATTCGTCACCGCGCACCCCTCATACATTCCGCTATACTACGCAGATCGAAAGCAGGAGTGTTTATGAATCAATCTTATGGACGACTGGTAAGTCGTGCAGCAATCGCCGCAACGGTCATGGCTTCCGTGCTGCTGGTGATTAAAATCTTTGCGTGGTGGTATACCGGGTCGGTCAGTATTCTGGCGGCGCTGGTGGATTCGCTAGTGGATATCGCCGCCTCGCTGACCAACTTGCTGGTGGTGCGCTATTCGCTGCAACCGGCGGATGAGGAGCATACTTTTGGTCACGGTAAGGCCGAATCGTTGGCGGCGCTGGCACAAAGTATGTTTATTTCGGGTTCGGCGCTGTTCCTGTTTTTGACCGGGATCCAGCATCTGGCCCGGCCGACGCCAATGAGCCAGCCGGGCATCGGCGTGGTAGTGACGGTGATTGCGCTTATCAGTACATTAGTCCTCGTGACGTTTCAGCGATGGGTGGTCAGAAAAACCCAGAGCCAGGCCGTACGCGCGGATATGCTTCATTATCAGTCTGATGTTATGATGAACGGCGCGATTCTTGTTGCGCTCGGCCTCTCCTGGTACGGCTGGCATCGTGCCGATGCGCTGTTTGCATTAGGAATTGGCATCTATATTCTATATAGCGCGTTACGCATGGGGTACGAAGCGGTGCAATCGTTATTGGATCGCGCGCTGCCCGATGAAGAACGTCAGGAAATTTTCGACATCGTGACCACCTGGCCTGGTGTAAGCGGTGCTCACGATCTCCGAACGCGGCAGTCAGGGCCGACCCGCTTTATTCAGATTCATATTGAAATGGAAGACAACCTGCCGCTGGTTCAGGCGCATCACGTTGCCGATCAGGTGGAGCAGGCGATTTTGCATCGTTTTCCTGGGTCCGACGTGATTATTCATCAGGATCCGTGCTCTGTTATGCTGCAGGCAAACAGAGACGTTTGAACTTTCGCAGTGGTTGTATTAAATGTGAGCTAAGTCGGCATTATTTGTATAAATAACCGCCGGTTAGCCTGACCTGAATCAATTCAGCAAGAAGCGCTTGATATACTATCTCTACATAGAGTCGTTCTCTCCCCCCTACAACTGTGGGAGCGCTTCGGGCAGAAGAATTAATTTTTAGCATTCCTAAGTTCAGAGGTAGTCATGATTAAGAAAATCGGTGTGTTGACAAGTGGCGGTGATGCGCCGGGTATGAACGCCGCCATTCGCGGTGTTGTGCGCGCAGCATTGACGGAAGGCATTGAAGTCATGGGCATCTATGACGGTTATCTGGGCCTGTACGAAGACCGTATGGTACAGCTCGACCGTTACAGCGTGTCTGACATGATTAACCGTGGCGGCACCTTCCTGGGCTCCGCGCGTTTCCCAGAATTCCGTGATGAAAACATCCGTGCCGTGGCTATCGAAAACCTGAAAAAACGCGGTATCGATGCGCTGGTTGTTATCGGCGGTGACGGCTCCTACATGGGTGCCGTGCGTCTGACCGAAATGGGCTTCCCATGCATCGGCCTGCCGGGCACCATTGATAACGACATCAAAGGCACCGACTACACCATTGGTTTCTTCACTGCCCTGAGCACCGTGGTGGAAGCAATTGACCGTCTGCGTGACACCTCTTCTTCTCACCAGCGTATCTCCGTTGTGGAAGTCATGGGCCGTTACTGCGGCGACCTGACTCTGGCTGCGGCTATCGCGGGCGGCTGTGAGTTTATCGTCGTTCCGGAAATCGAATTCAAACGCGACGACCTGGTTGCCGAAATCAAAGCGGGCATCGCCAAAGGTAAGAAACACGCGATCGTGGCGATTACCGAACATATGTGTGACGTTGACGAGCTGGCGCACTTTATCGAGAAAGAAACTGGCCGTGAAACCCGTGCAACCGTTCTGGGCCACATCCAGCGCGGCGGCTCCCCGGTTCCTTACGACCGTATCCTGGCATCCCGCATGGGCGCGTACGCGATTGAACTGCTGCAGCAGGGCTTCGGCGGCCGCTGTGTCGGTATTCAGAACGAAAAACTGGTTCACCATGACATCATCGACGCTATCGAAAACATGAAGCGTCCGTTCAAAGGTGACTGGCTGGAATGCGCTAAACAGCTGTACTAAGTCGCGTTTACCCGGAAACGGGCAGATTCGAGTGAAAAAAAAGCCTTCTCAATGAGAAGGCTTTTTTGTACGCGTAAGGCGCTTATTCGATATCCAGTGCGTCTTCCGACAGGATAATGCCGGTATTGTCGGCATAGAGATGGTCGCCGGAGAAGAAGGTTACGCCGCCGAAGTTGACGCGAACGTCGCTTTCGCCGATGCCTTCGCCCGCGGCACCAACCGGAATGGCGGCAATCGCCTGAATGCCGATATCCAACTCTTCTAAATCATCGACCTGACGCACCGCACCGTATACCACGATGCCTTCCCACTCGTTCTGAGTGGCCAGGCGGGCGAGGTCGGCGTCGATCAGCGCGCGACGGACAGAACCGCCGCCGTCGACCAGCAGAATGCGGCCACGGCCGTTCTGTTCGAGCAGATCGTACAGCAACCCGTTATCCTCGAAACATTTTACGGTGATGATTTGTCCACCAAACGACAGCCGTCCGCCAAAGTTAGAGAACAGGGGTTCTACTACGTTGACATCTTCCTGGTAGATGTCGCAAAGCTCGGAAGTATCGTATTTCATAGGATTAACGCTCAGTCGCTGCGAGTGATTTTAGTATATCGCGCTCTACGCATTGTTGGCAAAATCATCAATTGTTAATTGATATTTGTCAGTTAAGCCAGCGTCTTGCTCAGCACAATTCCGATGACGAACAGCAGGTTAGTTAACAATGCCCCTTTTACCGTTCTTTCCAGCATTGGCGGCATCGCCTGTGGGGAGCGCTCGTGCATCACAAAACGCGCTTGTTTCACCAGCAACGGCGCGCTGAGAATAAACAGCCAGCCCCACGGACTATGCAGCGAGAGCAGGTTGAATAGTGCCAGGCAGACCAGCGTCCCCATCAGTAGGCAGACGTGGTAACGGCGGGCGTTAACCGGCCCTAAACGCACGGCCAGCGTATTCTTACCGTTCTCCCGGTCGCTGTCGATATCGCGCAGGTTATTGATATTCAGCACTGCCGTTGCCAGCAAACCGCAGGCGGTCGCAGGCAGAATAATGGCGCTGCTCAAGGTGTGCGTTTGTAAATACCAGCTACCAATAACGCTCAGCCAGCCGAAGAAGATCAGCACCGAGACATCGCCAAGGCCAATGTAGCCATACGGACGCGTGCCGACGGTGTAGGTGATGGCGGCAATAATCGCCAGCAGCCCCAGCACCAGGAAGCCGATAAAATCACCGGTAGTCTGTGAAGCGGTAAACAGCAGAGCAAGACCAGAGACGCAGATAAGCCCGACGGTGATGATCAGCGCGCGCTTCATCTGCTCTTTGGTGATAACCCCCTTTTGCATACCGCGCAGCGGCCCGATGCGGTCCGGCTTATCGCTGCCTTTCACCGCATCGCCATAGTCGTTGGCGAGGTTAGAGAGAATTTGCAGCAGGCTTGCGGTGATTAGCGCCAGCACGGCAACGCCCGCGTTAAAGTGCCCTTGCCACCACGCCAGCGCGGTGCCAACGACGATTGCCGCACAGGCCAGAGGTAACGTTTTCGGACGCAGACTTTCCAGCCAGGCCTGAGAGCGGCTTACAGGTGTATTTGTCATAATAATTAGCCAATAAAAATGGGGCTTTTCAGCCCCATCAATTAAAGATGAAAATGCAGTGACCGCGATTATAGGATAAAACGGCTCAGATCTTCATCTGCGACTAATGCATCCAGATGTTTGCTCACATATTCCGCATCAATTGTGATGCTTTGACCGTTGAGGTCGCTGGCGTCATAGGAGATATCTTCCATCAGACGTTCCAGAACGGTGTGCAGACGACGGGCACCGATGTTCTCGGTGGTTTCGTTGACCTGCCATGCCGCTTCGGCGATACGCTTGATACCGGATTCGGTGAACTCGATGTTCACGCCTTCGGTGGCCATCAGCGCTTTGTACTGTACGGTAACAGAGGCATTTGGCTCGGTCAGGATACGCTCGAAGTCGCTGGTGGTCAGCGCCTGCAGCTCTACGCGAATCGGCAGACGGCCCTGTAATTCAGGGATCAGATCAGACGGCTTCGCCACCTGGAATGCGCCGGAGGCGATAAACAGGATGTGGTCGGTTTTGACCATACCGTGTTTAGTGGAGACGGTGCAGCCTTCAACCAGCGGCAGCAGGTCGCGCTGTACGCCTTCACGGGAAACGTCCGGGCCGGAGGATTCGCCGCGCTTACAGATTTTGTCGATTTCGTCGATGAACACGATACCGTGCTGCTCAACAGCGTCGATTGCGTCCTGCTTCAGCTCTTCTGGGTTCACCAGCTTCGCTGCTTCTTCTTCAATCAGCAGCTTCATCGCATCTTTGATTTTCAGCTTGCGCGGTTTCTGCTTCTGGCCGCCCAGGTTCTGGAACATGGATTGCAGCTGGCTGGTCATCTCTTCCATGCCCGGAGGGGACATGATTTCGACGCCCATTGGCGCAGCGGCGAGATCAATTTCAATCTCTTTGTCGTCCAGCTGGCCTTCACGCAGTTTCTTACGGAATGCCTGGCGTGCGGCGGAAGGCTCGGCCTGCTGCTCTGCCTGGCCCCAGTTGTTTTTAGCCGGCGGGATCAGCACGTCAAGAATGCGCTCTTCGGCCATCTCCTCTGCGCGGTAGCGGTTCTTCTCGATAGACTGAACGCGTACCATTTTGATAGCAGAATCAGTCAGATCGCGGATGATAGAATCCACTTCTTTACCCACATAGCCCACTTCGGTGAACTTAGTGGCTTCGACTTTGATGAACGGTGCGTTGGCGAGCTTCGCCAGACGACGGGCGATTTCGGTTTTACCGACGCCGGTTGGGCCGATCATCAGAATGTTTTTCGGCGTCACTTCGTGGCGCAGCTCTTCGTCGAGCTGCATACGGCGCCAGCGGTTACGTAAGGCGATAGCAACAGAACGCTTAGCCGCGTCCTGACCGATAATGTGTTTGTTCAGCTCGCTGACAATTTCGCGTGGGGTCATTTCAGACATGGGAGATCCTTACGCCTTAGACGGTAATTCTTCAATGGTGTGGAAATGGTTGGTATAGATGCAGATGTCGCCTGCGATATCCAACGCTTTTTCAGCAATCTCACGCGCGCTAAGCTCGGTGTTTTCCAGCATGGCGCGGGCCGCGGCCTGGGCGTACGGGCCGCCAGAGCCGATAGCAATCAGGTCGTTTTCTGGCTGCACGACGTCACCGTTCCCGGTGATGATAAGCGATGCGGTTTCGTCCGCGACCGCCAGCAGGGCTTCCAGCTTGCGCAGCATACGGTCGGTACGCCAGTCTTTCGCCAGCTCAACGGCGGCTTTGACCAGATGGCCCTGGTGCATTTCCAGCTTACGTTCAAACAGTTCGAACAGCGTGAAGGCGTCCGCGGTACCGCCAGCAAAACCAGCGATCACTTTGTCGTTATACAGACGGCGGACTTTTTTCACGTTGCCTTTCATGACGGTATTGCCCAACGTGGCCTGACCATCACCGGCGATTACGACGTGGCCGTTACGGCGAACACTTACTATTGTTGTCACGAGCAGACCCCTTTGTTGCAAATACGAGATATACACATCATCCTTCAAGCTGCCTCTGCGTTGGCTGCGTTCACTCACCCCAGTCACGTACTTATGTACGCTCCTGGGGATTCGTTCTCTTGCCGCGTTACTCGGCTTACAGCCTCGCCCCTTCGGGGCCAGCGCAAGCGCTGTTCAACATGCTAAAGCATGTTGTGATGCAGCTCGAATGATTTCGTGTATAGACAGGCCCCGTATCGCAGTCACGCGTACGGGGCAGAATGTAAGTATAGATGGGGGAGTTTTTGGGGGTTTCAACCCCCGGAGGCGAGCCTAATGCAGTTTCCGTGACCTGCCAGCTTCAGACGGGCGATGGTGTTATCGACGTTTTCTTTGCCTTTGACCGGGCCGATGACCACGCGATTCCAGCCGTTGTTGGTGGTGATTCTGGAATCAAAGCCTTCAAACGCCAGTTGCGCACGGACGGTTTCCGCCTGCTCAGCACCTTTGAACGAACCGCACTGTACCATCCAGCGACGATCGTCTTTTTTCTCTGGCTTCGGCGGCGGCGTCACTTCACGCACTTCCGGGATACCGTTATTGCTCTGCGCTTTTGGCTGCGAGGCGGCGGTGTGCGCTGGTGTTTGCAGCAGATCCTGATACGGCGCCTTGTTGGAGACCGTTGCCTTTGGCGCCTGCTGGGTTTGATGCGTCTGCTGAACCGGCTGCGGCGCGCGCGTTTGTGGCTGCTGTACGACCTGCTGCTGCGACCACTGCTGTTGCTGAGCCTGCTGCGCAAGGCGCTGGCGCTGCAAGGTTTGCTGGCGCTGCGCTGGCGTTTGCTCGTTCCACGGCACTTCCGTCAGCTGCGTTGGCTGCTGGCGCATATCCGCCTGCATCTGGGCCAACAGCTGGCGCTGCTCGTCGGTTAGCTGATTCGGGTTAATCACTTCCCCGCCCGCAGACGGTTCGGTTGGCGCACGAACGCCTGGCTGGCGACTTTCCAGCTCTTTGATATAGCGCCAGCGTTCTTCCGGCTCCGGCGGAAGGCCATTCCCGGTCACCTGGCGGCTCTGGAGTGCTTCAGACTCTTCTTTCTTATGGTGCGTAATGAAGTACAAACCGCCGATAAAGGCGACGACAACTGCGGCAGCAATCGCCACCATGGCAGGAGAGACTGCCGGAAAGTTACTTTGCTTTTTCCGTGTATTCCGTGAAGCGCTGTTCTTGCGCCGCGAAGGTGCCTGTTGGCTGCGGCGTACATAGTCTCGTTGTGCCACTATCGTTTCGCTGTCTTTTTCCGTTAGTTAGCCCGACATGTTACTTAAGCGACGGGGCTTTGACCAGACAAGCAAGTCCTAAAGCACCCTGCTTTACATCAAATTTTGCTTGTGCTGCCACGAATGATCAGTTCGCAATCCAGCAGACGCGAACCACTATCAACAAACTGCCCGCTCAGTTGATTCAGCAACAGCAGCATGGCTTCCCGACCAATATCGAAACGTGGTTGAGAAACCGTGGTTAGCGGTGGGTCGCAAAATTCAGCCAGCGAGATGTTATCGAAGCCAATAATGGACAGGTCATCCGGGACTTTCAGCCCCTGACGTTTAGCGTAAGAGAGTGCGCCCAGCGCCATAATATCGCTGTGGCAGAAAATGGCGGTTGGTGGCTGAGGCAGCGCCAGCAGCTGTTCCAGTGCGTTAGCGCCGGCTTCATAGGTGAAGTTGCCGCGGGCGATATAGTGAGGGTCGACGGTAATACCACAGCGACGCAGCGCCTGCACGTAGCCTTGTAGACGATAATGGCACAGCGGCATCTCTTCCGGCCCGGCGATACAGGCGATGCGCTGGTGGCCGAGTTCGTGAAGATAGTTAACGGCATCAAACGAGGCGGTGAGGTTGTCGATGTGTACCGTCGGCAGCCCCAGCTCGGGAGCAAATTCGTTAGCCATCACCATTGGCGGCAGATTGCGCTGTTCTTCAATGCTGGCGTCGAACGGCAGACGCGAACCCAGCAGCAGCATGCCGTCAATTTGCTTGGTGATGATTAAATCGATGAAGGTTTTTTCCTGCTGATTCTGGTGAGCACAGTCGCCAATCAGCACCAGATAGCCCTGTGCTGCAGCCGTCACCTCGATCCCGCGGATCACTTCGCTAAAGAAGGGATCGCAGATATCCGGAACGATAACCAGAATAGTGCGCGACTCATTGCGCTTCATGTTACGCCCCTGCATCTGCGGCAGGTAGCCCACTTCCAGCGCCGCTTGCTCTACGCGGTTACGCGTGGCCTGCGAGACTTTCTCTGGGTTCATCAATGCACGAGATACGGTTGCCGTAGAGACATTCGCTTGTAGGGCAACATCCTTCATGGTTGCGGCAACAACCGGTTTTTTAGCCTTCACCTGATTTCTCCTCGCTAACTGGCGCAGGCACGTCCTATGTGACCTGACATCTGACACACTTTTATCAGATAGTTAGGGGGATCCGTTACAGAATTTTCATCAGAAATGTGATGTTTGTTTGATTTCTAGATCCCGCTCGCAACTCTGCATTAACCTTCGATTGGGTCAACGTCGAGAACCCACTTCACCTTGCGGGATTCCGGCAGCGTATTGATGAGCGCGAGGCTCGCCGTGACAATATGCTGCAGGCGAATGCGTGAAGGGTGCTGTAGCAGTATCTGCCAGCGGTAGCGGCCGCCACGTTTCGCTGCCAGCGCCGGAACCGGGCCAATCACCCACAGTTTGTCATCCGCCAGCGGGCTGGCCTGTATCAGGTTACGCAGCTGTTGCAGGAACACTGGCGCCTGCTGATTGTTGTGATCTTCGGCGCGAATCAGCACGTGGCTGGTGTATGGCGGCAACTGCATGGTCTGGCGTTCCGCCAGCGCCTGCTCGGCGAAGGCGTTGTAGCCTTTATAAAGCAACGTTTGCAGCAGCGGGTGGTCGGGATGGTGCGTTTGCAAAACCACTTCGCCCTGTTTACCCGCGCGTCCGGCGCGGCCGGAAACTTGGGTATAAAGCTGGGCAAAACGTTCTGCCGAGCGGAAATCAGCGGAGAACAACGCGCCGTCTACGTCCAGCAGGGCAACCAGCGTGACGTCAGGGAAGTGGTGGCCTTTCGCCAGCATCTGGGTACCAATCAGAATACGCGCGCCACCGCGATGTACTTCCGCCAGATGCTGTTCCAGCGCGCCTTTGCGGCTGGTGGTATCGCGGTCGATACGCGAGAGCGGCACGCCGGGGAACATCGGGCCTAATACTTGCTCCAACTGCTCGGTACCCAAGCCCACCGGCACCATGTGCGTTGAGCCGCAGGATGGGCACTGGCGTGGGATAGGGCGCTGGCTGTCACAGTGGTGGCAGCGCAGATGATGCTGTGCCTGGTGCAGCGTGTAGTAGCTGTCGCAGCGCGGACATTCGGCAATCCAGCCGCAGTCGTGGCACAGCAGCGTAGGGGCGAACCCGCGGCGGTTAAGGAATAAAATGACCTGGTTGTCGGCCTGCAAATGCTGGCGCATACGGTTGATCAGCGCCGGTGAGAGCCCGGCCTGAAGCTGCTGCCCTTTTAAATCCAGCACGTGCTGGGTCGCCGGACGGGCGTTACCCGCGCGACGAGTTAAGCGCAGCAGGCGATACTTGTGCTGGCGTACGTTGAGCAGGGTTTCCAACGCCGGTGTTGCCGATCCGAGGATAATGGGGATCTGCTCGCTGTGCGCACGCCATACCGCAAGGTCGCGGGCGTGGTAGCGCCAGCCTTCCTGCTGCTTGTAGGAGCTGTCGTGCTCTTCATCGATGACAATGACGCCAAGATTTTTAAACGGCGTAAACAGCGATGAACGGGTACCGATGACGATCGCCGCTTCACCGCTTTTGGCCTTGAGCCAGGCGGCCATGCGCTCGCTGTCGTTCAGCGCCGAGTGCAGCACTTCTACCGGTGCATTAAAGCGCTCGCGGAAGCGGGCGATAGTTTGCGGCGTCAGGCCGATTTCCGGCACCATTACTAGCGCTTGCTTACCCTGCGCCAGCACGTTTTCCAGCACGCTGAGGTAGACTTCCGTTTTTCCCGAACCCGTGATGCCTTCCAGCAGCCAGGCGGAAAATTCGTCGGACGCGCTGTGAATCGCTCCTACGGCGGTTGCCTGTTCGGTATTCAGGCGCAGACGTTCGCCAGGTACGGAATAGGTGGTGCGCCAGTCGATAGTTTCCGGCGCAATACTGCCCAGCTCGCAAAACCCTTTGGCGCGCAGCGACTGCATTGCGCTTTCATTAAACTCCAGCTCCGCGACCTGATGGCGCCAGATCTTCCCCTGACGCAGTGCGGCCAGCGCCTGCTGTTGTTTTGGCGAGCGCTTCAGGCTGTTAATGTCCACCGCCTGACCCTGCTCAGTGGCAAACCAGAACCACTGCGGCGTGGCGCTGGCAGGTTTCCCCTGGCGCAGCAAAATGGGCAGCGCATGGAACAACACGTCGCCAATAGGGTGATGGTAATAGTCTGCTGCCCACAGCAGCAGCCGCCAGACGGAAGTGGAGAAGACCGGTTCGCCGTCCAACACCTCAATGACCGCTTTTAGCTCATCGCGCGGCAGCTCGCTGCTCTCGTTGACCGAGACGACAATCCCCACGCGCTCCTGTTTACCAAACGGCACGCGCACGCGGCAGCCTGCTTTCGCGCTGAGGTCATCAGGCAGCAGGTAGTCGAAGGTGCGGGGCAGCGGAACAGGCAGGGCAACGTGAGCAACGGGCATGTTTTCTTCCTGACTTGAAATCTGGCGAGACAGTATACACATTGTGGTAAGGGAACGCGGATCAGTTTGCATCTGTTGGTCAAATTCTGTATGATTCGCGGCCTTTGATGCATCTTTGTATCATCGACCTATACTATTAACATCGCGTGGTGTCTGGCGTTAGGGCTGGAAGAGCGACGCGGCCTTAACCGAGGTTTTCCCCATGAAAAAAGATATTCACCCGAAATACGAAGAAATTACTGCAACTTGTTCTTGCGGTAACGTCATGCAGATCCGCTCTACCGTTGGTCACGACCTGAACCTGGACGTGTGCGGTAAATGCCACCCGTTCTATACTGGCAAGCAGCGTGATGTTGCTACCGGTGGCCGTGTTGACCGCTTCAACAAGCGTTTCAGCATCCCAGGCAGCAAGTAAGTTGCCAAGCGAAAAAAGCGCCTCAGGGCGCTTTTTTTGTGCCCGAAAAACGGCGCGGCTTTCCGCCTATCTTTATAATTCATTCCATTTTATTGCTGAATGCTTTTTTTAATAAATAAGAAAAATATATATTTATAGCAGCGCTATTTTTATTTCTGAGTAAATTTTATTATTGGATTCATTTTAATTATATTTGTCTGATAACCTATTTATAGCAACTAATCATTGTTGTTGGTGATCTGCATCTTATTCATCTTGAGTTTTTTGCCATTTTTCATTGTTGGTTGGCAGTAATAAAAAGGTGTAACCGTAAATTACAAAATAAAATATCAGCGTAAATAAATACAAATAAATAGCCTTGACTCATTGCGCGGATAGCTCAGCGAGGATTGGACTGGTTGCTGATTATTTTAAAGAGTAATTACCATGAAAATGAAATATGCCTTATTACTTCTTCCACTATTATCCGGCGCTGCGCATGCGGGTTACGTAGACTATCGTCATGAGTACTATGATGATGGTCGTAACTACGATCGTGTGTATATGTCGAATCGTTTTGCGACTGGTTTTGGCGTCGCCGTTGAAGCGGTATCTCGCTCCGATGAGAAAGAGTCAAACCATGCGCTAAACAATATGGAGTCTAATAGTGCAGAGTATACGGCTAGCTATCAATTTGAATGGAAGGGTTTTATCTGGCAGCCAGGGATAGCCGTTGAGATGGGTGATGATATGGCAATCTACAAGCCCTATATCCGCGTCCAGTATAATATTAATGATAACTGGTGGACGGCTTTCCGCTACCGTACGGAGTATGCCCGTCGTAACGGAGATGGACGCGATGACCGCACCGTTTATCGTCCAGAGGCCTGGTTGGGTTATAACATCGAAAATTGGATGTTTGAGCTGAACGGCATTTATAAAGTTGCGGATAGCGAAGATCTCTACAATAACGGCAAAGATGATTACGAATATAACTTCCGCGTCGCTTATAACATTGATTCGTGGATTCCTTTTGTTGAAATCGGTAACGTTTCTTCCGGTTATAACACGACAACCACCGACGATCGCCAGACGCGTTATCGTATAGGCCTCGGTTACAACTTCTAATAATGAGTTCCTGTATTCCGTTTATTTAACGGTGCATCAGGATGTGCGCATAATTTGCGTGAATAATGTGTCTAAGGAGTTGACATCATGTCGAGTGATGGAGATATCGCTGACTGCAATAAAAATATAGCGGTCAGACCTTTCGGATTCAGAGACAAAATTGGTTATTTATGTGGTGACCTGGGAACCTGTTTTATTCTCGGGTTGGTCAACAGTTTCTTAATGATTTATTACACGAACGTACTCGGGGTTTCCGGTGTGATTGTTGGGTCGCTCTATTTTGTGACCAAGCTCTTTGATGCGTTTGTCGACGTTGGCGTTGGGCGCCTATGTGATACGTCCAAACTGACCGCTCATGGACGTTTTAACCCTTGGGTGCGTCGCATGAAGTATCCGTTCTGTATTATTGCGGTCGTCCTGTTTTTGCCGTTTGTACATGATTTTTCTTATACGGCGAAAATTATCTATATTTGCTGCTCCTATTTTATTTACGGTTCACTGCTATCGACCGTCAGCATCCCTTACGGTGCAATGTCAGCGGCAATTAGCTCTAACCCGGAAGATCGTGTGTCGCTCTCAACCTATCGTAGCGTTGGGTCGGCAATCGGTGGTGGGGCTACCGGCTTCTTTATCCCTATCCTGATGTACACCACCCTGGTTGACGGCAGTCAGGTCATTTCCGGACAGCACTTTTTCTGGATTGCCATTGGCTGCGCGGTGCTGGGTTTTATCTTTTTAAGCCTGACCTGCCACTTAACGACAGAACGCGTGCGGGTGGAGAGAAAAGAGAGCATGCCTGTTTCTGTTTTGCTCAAAGGGCTGTTGCGTAATAAAGCGCTGATCGTATTAGTTGTTGTGGACCTGCTGATTGTGATTAACCAGGGCCTTTCAGGTACAAATATGACGTACCTGTTCAACGACTACTTCCACAATAAAGAGGCCATGTCCGTCGCTTTACTGTTTACCTTTGGTTCTCTGGTATTGTTGGCGCCATCGGCATCATGGCTCACCAGGCGGTTTGGCAAAAAAGAAGCCAGCGTGGGTGCGCTGCTCTTTGCGGTGGTGATGTACGTATTGATGTATTTCAGCCATATTACCGATGCAAAAATTTATCTGGTTTTCCTGTTCCTGGCGACGCTCGGGGCGGGCTTATTCAACCTGATGATCTGGGCGTTTATGACCGATGTTTGCGATTATCACCAGTATGTGACCGGCGACCGTGAGGATGGCACCGTGTATGGTGTGAACTTCTTTGCTCGTAAGATAGGCCAGGCGTGCGCTGGGGCTATTGGTGGCTTTATGCTGGCGATCATTGGCTACCAGTCTTCATCAACAGGTGGTGCCGTACAAACCCGTATTGTGCAGGAAAATATTTACACCATGGCGAACCTGCTACCAGCCTTATGTCTGTTCCTGGCGGCCGTTATCTTGATTTATTTCTATCCGCTGAACCGTAAAGAGACGCTCAAAATGGAAGAAACGTTGAATAAATTCAACGGGATCAGCAAGTAATACAGAGTAGAAAAGGCGGTGGGGCACTCTTACCGCCTTTTATTTTTCCAAACGGCAGCTGCATACGCTATTTTTTGTGATATTGGTCACAAAAAAGTTGCAGGGCACACCGGATGCGGTTATTATCTGCACATCAAATGACCTCAAGATTAATACGGGTAAAGGTGTGACTATGCTGACTGCAATCAAAAACGTTTTTGTTTCCTACCTGATCTCTATGTCTGAGCTGCATCCTGAAGTGACTCGCTTCTAAGACACTGAACAAATTATAGAAAACCGCCTCATGAGGCGGTTTTTTTATGTCTGGGGTTCCGCTTCAGGGCCACCAATAAAAAAGCCGGAAAACGTTGACGTTTCCCGGCTTTGTCAGCAAATCAGTACTCCCACGTATCCGGGTCAATCCCCAGTTCACGCATAATATCTTTCGCCGCTTCCGGAATTTCATCGCTGCGCTCTTTACGCAGGTCTTCATCGTTAGGTAACGGTTGACCGGTAAATGCATGCAGGAACGCTTCACACAGCAGTTCGCTGTTGGTGGCGTGACGCAGGTTGTTCACCTGACGACGCGTGCGTTCATCGGTGAGGATCTTCAACACCTTCAGAGGAATGGAAACCGTAATTTTTTTTACTTGCTCACTCTTCTTACCGTGCTCAGCGTATGGGCTGATATATTCGCCGCTCCATTCAGCCATGAGATACCTTTAATCCTCTAGTCATAAGTTAACAGGCCGGGTCACGGCCGTGATCGCGCGTAGTTTACCGTACAGAGCCCTGCTGTGACACGAGCTTCGGCTTCGCAGATGTGCGCTAATGCATATAATTTTAACGGCTATTTGCCAATAGCTCAATCTATACGCAAAGAAGTTTAGAAGTCTAGATGTATTGACGGCTATGGTAACAATGTTTACTCTGGAGTCCGACTTTTCACCGACCTTGCCAGGAACGAATCCTCATGACCCGTAAACAGGCCACCATCGCAGTGCGTAGCGGATTAAATGACGACGAGCAGTATGGTTGTGTTGTCCCGCCTATTCATCTTTCCAGTACCTATAACTTTACCGGCTTTAACGAGCCGCGTGCGCATGACTATTCACGTCGCGGTAACCCGACGCGTGATGTGGTTCAGCGGGCGCTGGCCGAACTGGAAGGAGGCGCAGGCGCGGTTCTGACCAATACGGGCATGTCGGCGATTCATCTGGTGACCACCGTATTCCTCAAGCCTGGCGACCTACTGGTTGCCCCACACGACTGCTACGGCGGCAGCTACCGTCTGTTCGACAGCCTGGCAAAACGTGGCTGCTATCGCGTGCTGTTTGTCGATCAGGGCAATGATGAAGCGTTAAAAGCGGCGCTGGCGGAAAAACCAAAGCTAGTGCTGGTCGAAAGCCCAAGCAACCCGCTGCTGCGCGTGGTGGATATTGCGAAAATCTGCCAACTGGCGCGTGACGCCGGTGCGGTCAGCGTGGTGGATAACACCTTCCTGAGCCCAGCGCTGCAAAACCCGCTGTCGCTCGGAGCGGATCTGGTCCTGCACTCCTGCACCAAATATCTGAACGGCCACTCCGATGTGGTCGCCGGCGTGGTGATTGCAAAAGATCCAGAAACGGTCACAGAACTGGCATGGTGGGCGAATAATATCGGCGTCACCGGCGGCGCGTTCGACAGCTATCTGCTGCTGCGCGGCCTGCGTACGCTCGTACCACGTATGGACGTGGCGCAGCGCAACGCCCAGGCGATTGTCGATTTCCTGAAAACCCAGCCGCTGGTGAAAAAGCTGTATCATCCTTCTTTGCCGGATAACCAGGGGCATGAAATTGCCGCTCGCCAGCAGAAAGGGTTTGGTGCGATGCTGAGCTTTGAACTGAACGGTGACGAACAGACGCTGCGTCGCTTCCTGAGTGGGCTGTCGCTCTTCACGCTGGCGGAATCGCTGGGTGGGGTAGAGAGCCTGATTTCTCACGCGGCCACCATGACCCACGCGGGCATGGCCCCGGAAGCGCGCGCGGCCGCAGGTATTTCTGAGACGCTACTGCGTATCTCAACCGGTATTGAAGATAGCCAGGACTTAATTGCCGATCTGGAAAATGGATTCCGGGTCGCAGCAGAGGGGTAAACATGAGTGTGATTGCGCAGGCAGGGGCGAAAGAGCGTCAGCTGCATAAATTTGGTGGGAGTAGTCTGGCGGATGTGAAGTGTTACCTGCGCGTTGCCGGTATTATGACGGAGTACTCTCAGCCCGGCGATATGATGGTCGTTTCCGCCGCAGGGAGCACCACCAACCAGCTGATTAGCTGGCTGAAACTCAGCCAGACCGACCGCCTCTCTGCGCATCAGGTTCAGCAGACGCTGCGCCGCTATCAGTCCGATCTGATTAGCGGCCTGCTGCCTGCCGAGATTGCCGACGGCATGATTGCTGACTTCATTCACGACCTGGAACGCCTGGCCGGGCTCCTGGATAACGGCGTCAGCGATGCGGTCTATGCGGAAGTGGTCGGTCATGGTGAACTGTGGTCGGCTCGTTTGATGGCGGAAGTCCTGAAGCTGCAAGGTCTGGACGCCGCCTGGCTGGATGCACGCGCGTTTTTACGCGCTGAGCGCTCCGCGCAGCCGCAGGTTGATGAAGGTCTCTCTTATCCGCTGCTGCAACAGCTTCTGGCGCAGCATCCGGGAAAACGTCTGGTCGTGACCGGTTTTATCAGCCGCAACAACGCGGGTGAAACCGTGCTGCTGGGGCGTAACGGCTCTGACTACTCCGCGACGCAAATCGGTGCGCTGGCGGGGGTTTCCCGCGTCACCATCTGGAGCGACGTGGCTGGGGTGTACAGCGCCGACCCGCGTAAAGTGAAAGATGCGTGCCTGCTTCCGCTGCTGCGTCTGGATGAAGCCAGCGAGCTGGCGCGTCTTGCCGCACCGGTGCTCCACGCTCGTACCTTGCAGCCGGTTTCCGGCAGCGATATCGACCTGCAATTACGCTGTAGCTATACGCCGGATCAGGGCTCTACGCGCATTGAGCGCGTGCTCGCCTCCGGTACCGGCGCGCGTATCGTCACCAGCCATGATGACGTCTGCCTGATTGAGTTCCGCGTTCCTGCAAGCCAGGACTTCAAGCTGGCGTATAAAGAGATAGACCAATTACTCAAGCGCGCCCAAATCCGCCCGCTGGCGGTAGGCGTGCACGCTGACCATAAGCTGCTGCAGTTTTGCTACACCTCAGAAGTGGCCGACAGCGCGCTGAAAATTCTTGATGAAGCGGGCCTGCCGGGCGAGCTTCGCCTGCGTCAGGGTCTGGCGCTGGTGGCAATGGTAGGCGCGGGCGTCACCCGTAACCCACTGCACTGCCACCGTTTCTGGCAGCAGCTGAAAGGCCAGCCGGTTGAGTTTACCTGGCAGTCCGAAGAGGGCATCAGCCTGGTCGCCGTGCTGCGCGCAGGGCCAACCGAAAGCCTGATTCAGGGTTTGCACCAGTCGCTGTTCCGTGCGGAAAAACGTATCGGCCTGATGCTGTTTGGCAAAGGCAATATTGGTTCCCGCTGGCTAGAGCTGTTTGCTCGTGAGCAAAGCACGCTTTCTGCCCGCACTGGTTTTGAGTTTGTGCTGGCCGGGGTGGTCGATAGCCGCCGTAGCCTGCTGAACTATGAAGGGCTCGACGCCAGCCGCGCGCTGGCCTTCTTCGACGATGAAGCTATTGAACAGGATGAAGAGTCGCTGTTCCTGTGGATGCGCGCCCACCCGTACGACGATCTCGTGGTACTGGACGTGACCGCCAGCCCGCAGTTGGCCGATCAGTATCTTGATTTCGCCAGCCACGGTTTCCACGTGATCAGCGCCAACAAGCTGGCCGGGGCCAGCAGCAGCGATAAATATCGCCAGATCCACGACGCGTTCGATAAAACCGGCCGCCACTGGCTGTATAACGCGACCGTCGGCGCGGGTCTGCCGGTGAACCACACCGTGCGCGACTTGATCGACAGCGGCGACAGTATTCTGGCGATTAGCGGTATCTTCTCCGGGACGCTCTCCTGGCTGTTCTTACAGTTCGACGGCAGCGTGCCGTTTACCGAACTGGTGGATCAGGCCTGGCAGCAGGGGCTGACTGAACCCGATCCACGCGTCGACCTTTCCGGTAAAGACGTGATGCGTAAGCTGGTGATTCTGGCGCGTGAAGCGGGCTACGATATCGAGCCGGACCAGGTACGCGTTGAGTCTCTGGTGCCCGCGCACTGTGAAGAGGGCTCAATCGACCACTTCTTTGAAAATGGCGATGAGCTCAACGAGCAGATGCTCCAGCGCCTGGAAGCGGCGCAGGAGATGGGACTGGTGCTGCGTTACGTGGCGCGATTCGATGCGAACGGTAAAGCCCGCGTTGGCGTAGAAGCCGTGCGTCAGGAGCACCCGCTGGCATCGCTGCTGCCGTGCGATAACGTCTTTGCGATTGAAAGCCGCTGGTACCGCGATAACCCGCTGGTGATTCGTGGGCCGGGCGCCGGTCGCGATGTGACCGCCGGGGCGATTCAGTCGGATATCAACCGTCTGGCGCAGCTGTTGTAATTAGCGTTCATTGTTCGCCGCAAACACCTCTTTTGCGGCGAACAGGCCGTTTAGCGCCGCCGGAAATCCCGCATAAACCGCCATCTGCATAATCACCTCAATAATCTCGTTCTGCGTTAAGCCAACGTGCAGCGCAGCGGCGATGTGTACCTTAAGCTGAGGTGCGGCGTTACCCATGGCGGTGAGCGCGGCGACGGTGGCAATTTCCCGACTGCGAAGGTCCAGACCCGGACGCGCATAAATATCGCCAAACGGAAATTCAAGCAGATAGCGGGCGAAGTCCGGCGCGATATCCTTCAGGCTATCGACAACGGCATCCCCCCCTTTCCCATCAACCTGTTGCAGCATTTTCTGGCCGGTAATATAGCGTTCTGAATTCATGATAAGCCCCTCGTTAGTTAGCGTATGGCGAGAGGATAGGGCGCGTGGTTCCATTTGGATAATACCGATTCCGTGATACCTTTTCGGTATGACTACATCTCCCTTGCATGGTCTGGATATCCGCCTGCTGCGCTACTTTGCCGTGGTAGCGGAAGAGAACAACATGCGCCGCGCGGCTGACAGGTTATATATGTCGCAGCCGCCGTTAAGCCGCCATATTCGCCAGCTTGAAGAACGGCTGGGGGTGACTCTTTTTGTCCGGCATACCAAGGGGCTGACGTTAACGGCTGATGGACTGCGGGTGCTGGAGATTATTCGCCCGCTGCTGGCGCAGCAGGATGAGACCTATATGGCCTTAAGCCAACTCGCACAGGCAGAAGCACCGTCGCTACGCATAGGGCTGACCACCGCGTTTGAGCAGGGCGTTTTTGCTTCGCTGGAAGCCGTGCTGGCGGCGCAGGTGGAGGCGCTGCACGTGGTACGGCATGGCTCGCCGGAGCTGGTGCGTCAGGTACGTCGGGGGAAACTGGATGCCGCGCTGGTCGCGCTACCGCTGGAGACCTCGGCGCTCAGTCTTACGCGGCTAAATCGGCAGGAGCCACTGATTGCGGCGCTGCCCGCACAATGGGCGGAGGCGGAACAAGAGCGACTGACGCTGAGCGCGCTGAACGGCAGGCCGCTATTCTGGTTTAAACGCGAACGTAATCCAGCGTTCTTCGATTCTACCCGCGATATTTTCCGTCGTGTTGGCTATGTCCCTGCCTGCCTGGAAGAACCTCTGGAACATGATGTGCTGCTGGCGCGTATTGCTCGCGGCGAAGGGCTGAGCCTGTTTCCCGCCTCTTTTGCCGCTATTCAGCGCCAGGGCGTGGTTTTCCGGGCGATTGATGAAACGGCGCTCTGCGTGGAATGTGGCCTGGTGATGTTACCGGAAAATGCCGCGCGTCTTGCCTGGCTTCTGGAGATGGCTCAGGCCGACTCACGGGTCACTAACTGACCGGAAAGCGTAATCGACTGATTCTCTAGTGCAGGCTCTTTGAGCTTGCGGATCATCAACGTGGCTGCCTGCCGTCCGCTCTCTTCACTGGCGGAAGAAACATAGGTAAAGGCCGGTGACGTGAGGTTGATGTGCAGCATATCCTCAAAGCCAATCAGAGCGACCTGCTGCGTCAGGAAGACATCTTTACCTACCGTGCGTCCCACCTTATGAATCCCATCAATACAGCCGATCATGGCATCCGGTGAGTGGCAAAGCAGTGCGGTAATCGCGTTGTTGTTTTCCAGCAGTTGGCGCGTGGCCACGCTGGCGGCGTAGGTATCGTCGCCGCAGGCAGGGCTAAACTCTTCGCGGTGAGTAATCCCAAGACGGGTGAGGGTGTTGCGAAATCCTACGAGGCGCTGCTGGCGAATCAGGTCGTTTTCCAGGCCGCCGAGATAGGCGATATAGCGATGACCGCGCTCAAGCAGATAGCGCGTTGCCAGACTTGCTGCCTGTTGGTTATCGCGCAGCACGCGATTGCACTCATCCTGAATGGGCGACTGCGAGACAACAACCAGCGGCAGCGGGCACTGACGAATTTGTGCGGGTAACGTATCGCGGCGGGAATCGGAGGCCAGATAGATAACCCCGGCAACCCCTTGTTGCTTGAAAGACAGCAGGCAGCGTTCCAGGTGTTCATGCTCGTTCAGCGGCTGACCGAGAAAAACCATATAGCCCTGCGCTTCCAGTTCCTGCACGATGCTCGCCATCACTTTGATGGAAAAGCTGTCGCTGAAGTCGCGAAGAATAAGACCAATCAGGTTGGAGGTGTTTGCGCGAAGGTTGGCGGCGGCGACGTTGTGGACGTAGCCCAGCTCAAGAATGGCGGCCTGCACTTTTTCGATGGTGGCATCGGAGATTTTGCCTTTCTGGCGAAGTACCAGCGACACGGTAGAAACCGATACGCCCGCTCGTTTCGCGACATCAATTATGCTGACCTTCTTCAAAAATCGCTCCCTGAGCCGTCACGCCAATCCACACAAAACAAGGAGGCTCCCATCAGAACGGGAACCTCCAACCGATCATAATCTTATGATTATTTGCCAATCATCGTCGACATGGTTTCTGCGATAAATTGCGCTCGTGCGCCAAATATTACCTGAATTCCGTGATCGCCGACGAAAACGACCCCGCGAGCGCCGATATTGTTCAGCCCATCTTTGTCCACCGGCCCTTTATCCGCCACTTCAAGACGCAGGCGGGTAATGCAGGAGCCCACGGAAGCGATGTTATGCTCGCCGCCCAGCAGGTCGATAATCTCCGTTGCCAGATCTTCGTCGGTTTTGTCGTTGGCGCTGACCGTGGTTTCCGTACGGCCCGGCGTTTTGACGTCGAAACGTCGAATCACAAAGCGGAAGGTGAAGTAGTAAATCAGCCCCATCGGGATACCGACGATAATCGCGTTCAGGAAGTTGGTCTGGTAGCCGTTAAACGACGGCAGGATCCCGAAGGAGATGTAGTCGATAAGCCCGGCCGAGAACGACTTGGCGATATGCGCATGCAGCAGGTACATCACCATGTAGGAGAGACCGGCCATGATGGCGTTGAAGACGTAGAGAATTGGCGCCACGAAGATAAAGGTGAACTCAACCGGCTCGGTGATCCCGGTCAGGAAGCAGGTCAGCGCGGCGGAGAACAGAATACCGGCGGCGATTTTTTTATTCTTAGTGTGCGCTTCGTGGTACATCGCCAGACAGGCCGCTGGCAGCGCGAACAGCATCAGCGGGAACTCGCCCTGCATGAATTTACCGGCGTTCTGGTAGGTATCGCTGCTGAAGGATTTCACCCCTTCTTCCAGCATTTTGAACCAGATAGTCTGGTCGCCGTGGATAACCTGACCGGCGTGGGTGGTGTAGTCGCCGAAGGAGTACCAGAACGACGGATACCAGATGTGGTGCAGGCCGAGCGGAATCAGCGCACGTTCAACCAGCCCGAAGATAAAGGTCGAGGCTGCCTGATTATCTCCGTTGATAACCACAGACAGCGCATCGATACCCGCCTGAATGTGCTGCCAGATGTATGGCAGTATCAGACCGAGCACGAACGACAGCAGCGCGGTGGCAATCGCCACGAAGCGTTTGCCGGAGAAGAAGCCGAGGAATTCAGGCAGCTGCATTTTGTGGAAGCGGTTAAAGCACCACGCCGCCAGGATGCCGCAAATCAGGCCGCCAAACACGCCCATCTGCAGGGTTGGAATCCCCACCACCATTGCGTATTTCCCGCCTTGTCCCGCCATTTCCGGCGTAATGCCCAGCACGGTACTGATAGTGATGTTGGTGACAAACACGGAGACGGCGGCGGACAGCGCCGCGATGCCGGATTCGGAGGCCAGGCCGACGGCAGAGCCGATGGCAAACAGCATTGGCAGGTTGTCGAAGATAATCCCACCGGCGTTCATCATCAGCGGCAGATGGAATTTATCCCCGAATGCCAGCAGCAAACCCGCCGCGGGCAGAAGCGAGATCGGCAGCATCAGCGCGCGGCCAATCATCGACAGTTTGGAAAGCGATTTAACAACACTTTGAATCAGACTCATACTGATTTCCCCCGATAGACGCCTCTTCGTGCGTGCTTTTAGTAACCCTGTTTATATTAGGTATAACGTTATAGTAGAACGTTCTACTTATCGTGAAACAAGTCATTAACGTCTGCAATTGAATTTTTGTTTAGTAGGCGAATGCGTGAAAAATATGAGATCTAGTTCTCAAATTCTATGCCATAGTGAAAGTGTGGTTAATGTGACCAGACGGGGAGCGTGTGAGAGGGTTGCCAAACTATTTATGTGCGGGAAATCGTTCTCTGACAGCACAGCCTGCTCCATTTACTGGAGAGGTGAAAATTTTTCATCTTGATTGCAGAGAACTCACTTTTTACGCGGATTTTTCTATTGACGCCTGACCTCTTTTGGGGCACTTTTACATCCAGACGTCTAAACGGATAGATGTTTACAACACAACAATAATGACACGTGATTGATAGGGGTAAGGTATGAGCTTTTTTCACGCCAACCAGCGGGAAGCGCTGAACCAGAGTCTAGCCGAAGTTGCAGGGCAGATTAACGTTTCTTTCGAATTTTTCCCGCCGCGCACCAGTGAAATGGAGCAAACCCTGTGGAACTCTATCGATCGCCTAAGCAGCCTGAAGCCGAAATTTGTGTCGGTCACCTACGGGGCGAACTCCGGCGAGCGCGACCGTACGCACAGCATCATCAAAGGTATTAAAGATCGCACTGGTCTGGAAGCGGTACCGCACCTGACATGTATCGATGCGACGCGCGACGAACTGCGTGCTATCGCCCAGGATTACTGGAACAACGGCATCCGTCATATCGTCGCCCTGCGTGGTGACCTGCCGCCAGGCAGCGGCAAGCCGGAAATGTATGCCTCCGATCTGGTCACTTTGCTGAAAGACGTGGCCGACTTTGATATCTCCGTGGCAGCGTACCCGGAAGTACACCCGGAAGCGAAAAGCGCACAGGCGGACCTGCTTAACCTGCGACGTAAAGTGGAAGCCGGTGCAAACCGCGCCATCACCCAGTTCTTCTTTGATGTCGAAAGCTATCTGCGCTTCCGTGACCGCTGCGTCTCGGCGGGCATCGATGTGGAAATTATCCCGGGCATTTTGCCGGTGTCGAACTTCAAGCAGGCGAAGAAATTTGCCGACATGACCAACGTGCGTATTCCTGCCTGGATGTCGGCAATGTTCGACGGCCTCGACGATGACGCCGAAACCCGCAAGCTGGTGGGCGCGAACATCGCCATGGACATGGTGAAAATTCTGAGCCGCGAAGGGGTGAAAGATTTCCACTTCTACACGCTGAACCGCGCGGAAATGAGCTACGCCATTTGCCACACGCTGGGCGTGCGTCCGGCGTAATATTTTGCCGGATAGCGCTACGCTTATCCGGTATCCGGCCTACGACATTGGTATTTTGTAGGCCCGGTAAGCGAAGCGCCACCGGGCAGCGGCTCGCGTTCAAATTCCCTGCTTAGAAATAAGAAACTCCTTATATTTTGAGGGGTTTCTTGTCGTTTCTCTCGATCGATCACAGTCAACTTACCCCAAATTATGTAAGGATAAGGCTGACCTGCGCAGAAATTCCTCTCTGACAAGGGAAAAATAAGAGGAATTAACTATCAAATCCGTGGGTCATTTCAGCTATAACTTATCAGCAGGGGTGTATATCTTAACGATAAATACTGTAAGGGAGCATAGTGATGAGCACGCCAGACGATATCCAGAACGCAGGTAAATGTCCTTTCCACCACGGTGGTGATCACGATTTAAGCGCCGGCGCTGGCACCAGTAGCAAGGACTGGTGGCCGAAGCAGCTTCGCGTTGATTTACTTAATCAGCATTCCAATCGCTCTAACCCGCTGGGTGAAGACTTCGATTATCGCAAAGAATTCAGCAAATTAGATTACTCCGCACTGAAAGGTGATATTCGTGCGCTGTTAACTGATTCGCAGTCCTGGTGGCCAGCAGACTGGGGGAGCTATGTGGGGCTGTTTATCCGCATGGCATGGCACGGCGCGGGTACCTACCGTTCTACCGATGGTCGCGGTGGCGCAGGTCGCGGTCAACAGCGTTTTGCACCGCTGAACTCCTGGCCAGATAACGTGAGTCTGGATAAGGCGCGTCGTCTGCTGTGGCCAATCAAACAGAAATATGGGCAGAAAATTTCCTGGGCCGACCTGTATATCCTTGCGGGTAACGTGGCGCTGGAAAACTCTGGCTTCCGTACCTTTGGTTTTGGTGCCGGGCGTGAAGACGTGTGGGAACCAGATCAGGACGTAAACTGGGGTGATGAAAAAGCCTGGCTGGCACACCGTGACCCGGAAGAGCTGGCAAAACGCCCGCTCGCAGCTACCGAAATGGGCCTCATCTACGTGAACCCGGAAGGGCCAAACGCCAGCGGTGAACCGCTGTCTGCGGCAGCGGCGATTCGCGCCACCTTCGGTAACATGGGGATGGACGACGAAGAGACCGTGGCGCTGATTGCCGGTGGTCACACGTTGGGCAAAACCCACGGCGCGGCTTCGGCTACGCATGTCGGTCCGGATCCGGAAGCGGCACCTATTGAATCTCAGGGCCTGGGCTGGGCAAACAGCTTCGGCAGCGGGGCGGGTAAAGATGCCATCACTTCCGGTCTGGAAGTGGTCTGGACGCAGACCCCTACCCAGTGGAGCAACTACTTCTTCGAGAACCTGTTCAAATACGAATGGGTGCAGACCCGCAGCCCGGCTGGCGCAATCCAGTTTGAAGCGGTTGACGCACCGGACCTGATCCCAGATCCGTTCGACCCGTCGAAAAAACGTAAACCAACCATGCTGGTGACCGACCTGACGCTGCGCTTCGACCCGGACTTCGAGAAAATTTCTCGCCGCTTCCTGAACGACCCGCAGGCCTTTAACGAAGCCTTTGCCCGCGCGTGGTTCAAACTGACCCACCGTGATATGGGGCCAAAAGCGCGTTACATCGGGCCAGAAGTGCCACGTGAAGATCTGATTTGGCAGGATCCGCTGCCACATGCGTTCTTCAACCCGACCGCCGAAGATATCGAAAGCTTGAAGGCGGATATTGCAGCGTCCGGCCTCTCCGTGAGCGAACTGGTGTCGGTTGCGTGGGCTTCGGCTTCCACCTTCCGCGGCGGTGATAAACGCGGTGGTGCGAACGGTGCTCGTCTGGCGCTTGCGCCACAGCGTGATTGGGAAGTGAACGCCACGGCGGCTCGCGTTCTGCCGGTGCTGGAAGGTATCTATAAGTCAGCGCACAAAGCTTCTCTGGCCGATATCATCGTGCTGGCAGGTGTGGTGGGCGTTGAGCAGGCAGCGAAAGCGGCCGGCGTTAACATCAAAGTGCCGTTCACTCCGGGTCGCGTAGATGCGCGTCAGGATCAGACGGACATCGAGATGTTTGAGCTGCTTAAACCGATCGCTGATGGTTTCCGTAACTATCGTGCGGCACCGGGCGAAGCGACCACCGAATCTCTGCTGATCGACAAAGCACAGCTGCTGACCCTGACTGCGCCGGAACTGACCGTGCTGGTTGGTGGTATGCGTGTACTGGGTGCGAACTTTGACGGTAGCAACCACGGTGTCTTTACCGACAACGTGGGCGCGCTCAGCACTGACTTCTTCGTCAACCTGCTGGATATGCGCACCGAGTGGAAAGCGACTGACGAAACGTCTGAGCTGTTTGAAGGCCGTGACCGTGAGAGCGGTGAGGTGAAATACACCGCAACGCGCGCTGACCTGGTCTTTGGCTCTAACGCCGTACTGCGCGCGCTGGCTGAGGTTTATGCTTCCAGCGATGCGAAAGAGAAGTTTGTGAAAGACTTCGTGGCGGCATGGGTGAAAGTGATGAACCTGGACCGTTTCGACCTGCTGTAAGGTGGGCGTGATGGAATAAAAAAATCCCCGCGAAAGCGGGGATTTTTGTTTGTGGGCTTAAGGTAGCCCGGACGAGACGCGTTAGCGGCGACTCCGGGGAGATCCCGGCGTCACTTCGTTCGGCCGGGCTACTTTATTTCATTACTCCCACTCGTGCAGAAAACGCTGCCCATACTGATCGGCCACCAACAGCGCCGCGTAAACGCGGTCAGGGTCCGCGCCGCCAGGCATGTTGTGGATGGTTTCCCCTTCGGCGCAGGCCGCTTCCGCGACCAGGCGCATTTTCGCCGGAATATCTTCTTTGATATCCAGCTGCGCCAGGGTGATCGGCAGGCCGACGCTGTGGCACAGGGCGGCAACGGTTTCAATTTCTTCCACCGAGGCGTTTTCCAGAACCAGCTGAGTCAGCGTACCAAACGCGACTTTCTCACCATGGTAATAATGATGCGCGTCCGGAATCGCCGTCATGCCGTTGTGGATGGCGTGTGCAGCGGCCAGACCACCGCTCTCAAAGCCGACGCCGCTCAGATAGGTGTTGGCCTCAATCACGCGCTCCAACGCTGGAGTCACCACGTGCTGCTCGGCGGCCAGCATTGCTTTTTCGCCTTCTTCAATTAGCGTGTTGTAGCACAGCTCGGCCAGCGCCAGCGCGGCTTGGGTGCATTTGCCGCCGGCCATGGTGGTGGCGCCGCTGCGTGAGCAGGCGCGTGCTTCAAACCAGGTGGCCAGCGCATCGCCAATACCGGCTGCCAGCAGACGCGCTGGGGCTCCGGCGACAATTTTGGTGTCGACGATAACCATGTTCGGGTTATGCGGCAGCATCAGATAGCGGTCGAATTCACCGTCATCGGTATACAGAACGGAGAGCGCGCTGCACGGTGCATCGGTAGAGGCGATGGTGGGAACAATCGCGACCGGCAGATTCATAAAGTGGGCCAGCGCTTTAGCGGTATCCAGCGTTTTCCCACCGCCGATGCCTAAAATGGCGCTGCATTTTGCGCTGTTTGCCACGTCTTGCAGACGGTTAACTTCGTTCTGCGAGCACTCGCCGCCGAACGGCGCGATTTCAACGGACAAGCCTGCGCCGGTCAGGCTTTTACGCAGCGTCTCTTCGGCAAATCCCAGCACGAACTTATCACCGACGACCAGCCAGCTATTGGCCATTGGTTTCAGGTAGTCACCAAGACGTGTGATCACGTCTGCACCCTGAATATACTTACCTGGTGATTGAATAATGCGATCCATACATTTCTCCTACAGGTTCAGATTACCAAATGCGTTTTTCCAGTCTTGCTCAAACTTCTCTATAGCTGACTCTACTGCGGGAGTGCCGAGCATTTGTTGCGCTACATCTAAAGGAAGTGTGATGGCTTCACATCCAGCCAATAAACAGTCCAACGCCTGGCGCGGGGTTTTGAAACTGGCGGCCAGCACTTTGCTCTCCGGGGCGTGCAGTTCCAGCAATGATTGCAGCTCCTGAACCATACGAATACCGTCCCCGCCCTGTGCATCAACGCGGTTGACGTATGGCGCAACGTATTTTGCACCTGCCAGCGCCGCCAGTAGCCCCTGAGAGGCACTGTAGACGGCGGTGCCAAGCGTTGGGATACCTTCTGTTTTCAGGAGCTTAATGGCCGCAAGACCTTCGGCGGTGACCGGAACCTTCACCACAATTCCCGGCACCGCGTCATTCAGCTTACGCGCGTCGGCGACCATGCCTTCGGCGGTGCGGCTCATGGTCTGGGCAAACAGGGTGCCGTTTTCGCCCACGGCTTTTTTCAGTCGCGGCAGCACGTCCCAGATGGATTCGCGGCTGGCGGCCACAATGCTCGGGTTGGTGGTGACACCGACAATCGGGAAAATTCGGGCCAGACGTTCCACTTCCTGCACGTTGGCGGTATCCAGATACAGTTCCATGCTATTTCCTCTTAAAGTTCCAGTTCGTGTTGCAGCAGGCTGGCGATAGCGTCGGCAGAGGCGGCGTTAACCAGAGCGCTGCGGAATTCTTCATGCATGATGCGGCGGGCCAGGCGCGAGAAGATGCGCATATGCTGGTCTCCGGCGGCATGTTTGTTCAGCGTCAGCATAATGATGAACTGCGCCTCGTCATCGCCCCAGGCCACCGGTGCGGGCAGGCGGGCGACGCTGATGGTCGACTGCTCAATATGTTCAGACTTGCTGTGCGGAATGGCGAAGCTGAAACCCAGTCCGGTGGAGAAGACCGCTTCTCGCGCCCACAGGTCGGCTTCCAGCTTGCGCGGGTAACGGCAGCGTCCGGCGAGCAGCAGGTTGTCGGTCATCCCTTTGATGACCTCTTCTTTGCTGCGCCAGTCGTTGTCGAGCGAAATGCAGCGCGGGGTAATCAGCGGGGCGTCCTGCTGACTCATGCGGAACTGGGCGAGCAGATGCTCCACTTCCAACGACGTACGGCAGGCCATTGCCTGGTTGAGCAACTGACGGCAGGCGCGGCTGTCGAGCTGCGCCAGACGCGCTTTGGTCGCCGGAATCGACGGCGCGCTCATGCTGATTTCGTCCATTCCGAGCCCAACCAGCAGCGGCAGTACCGAGCCTTTAGCGCCCAGCTCGCCGCACAGGCCAATCCATTTCCCCTGGCGATGCACCGCCTGCACGGCGAAATCGAGGGCGCGCAGGAAGGCCGGATTCAGACTGTTGTAGTGGCGAGTCACTTTGGCGTTATCGCGGTCAACCGCCAGTAGATACTGGGTCAGGTCGTTGCTGCCGATACTGAAGAAATCAATTTCTTCACAGCACTGATCGATGATGAACATCACCGACGGTACTTCCAGCATGATGCCCAGCGGAATGCGCTCATCAAACGGCACGTGTTCGCTGCGCAACTGCTGTTTAGCTTCGGCCACCTTCTCTTTGACCCATAAAATCTCTTCCATGGAGGAGATCATCGGAATCATGATTTTCAGGCTGCCGTGGGCGGAGGCGCGGAGAATCGCGCGCAGCTGGGTGGTGAACAGTGTGGAGTACTCTTCATAAATGCGTACCGCACGGTAGCCAAGGAACGGGTTGTTCTCTGCCGGAATGTTGAGGTAATCCACCGGCTTATCGCCGCCGATGTCCATGGTACGGATAATAATGCTACGCCCTTCGGCGGACTCCAGCGCCTGGCAGAAAATGTTATACAGCTCGCTTTCGCTCGGTTCACTGGCTCTGTCCATATAGAGCATTTCGGTGCGGAACAGGCCGACGGCTTCCGCGCCGTTGCCAAAGGCCGCCAGTGCTTCAACGGAGTGGGCAATGTTGGCGGCAACTTCCAGACGAATGCCGTCGGCGGTGCGCGCTTCTTTACGTAGCCACACGCTTTGCTGTTCGCGAATGGCGGCCTGTACGCGTGCTTCCTGCTGGTAGTAACGGGAGATGGCCTCCGTTGGGGCAACAATCACCGCGCCCGCGTTGCCATCGAGATAAACCGGCTGGTTCTGCCACGGCGTCAGCGCTTCGATCTCCACGCCAACGAGAGTTGGAATATTAAAGGAGCGAGCGAGAATGACCGTGTGCGAGGTGGTGCCGCCGCTTTGCAGCAGCAGGCCTTTGAGCAGGGTTTTGTCCAGTTCGAGGAACTGGCTTGGGGTCAATTCTTCCGCAACGCAGATGGACGGCTGGGTAAGCTGGCCCGGTGCCGGGAAGCGGTCTTCACCATAAATATGCTGCAGCAGCTGGAAGCCGACGTCGCGCACGTCCAGCGCGCGCTCTTGTAAATAGCTGCTGCTGGAGCGGGCAAATTCGGCGCAGAAGTGGTTGGCGCTCTCAACGATGGCCTGCGCGCAGCTCAGACCGTTATTCACGCCTGCCAGTAAATGCTGGCGCAGCGAGGTATCGGTGGCGAGCGAACGGTGCGCTTCCAGGATGGCGCTGGCGGTACTGTCGTTGTCTAACAGCCGCAGTTCCAGCGTTCTGACCAGCCGCGTCAGGCCACTATCCAGCGCTGCTTGTTCTTGCTCTGCGCTTTTGGCGGGCGGCAGTTCACCGAGGTTGTTGAGATCCAGCGCCGCAAGGCGAGTGAGCACGCCACCCGCGCTGCCGTTGCAGACCGGCAGCGCGCGAAATAGCGTCGGGTTGAGGCGAGTTAAGGACTCCGGCAGTGCCTCCTGCTCTACGTTGGCAACCTGCGCCAGCGGCGCATCGCACAGGGGAAACTCCTCTTTCAGCCAGGCGGAGAGGCGTTGATGCGCGCTCTGTTCATCCGCACCGTTCAGCAGCAGGCGGCAGCTATCGCCCGACAGCGTATCGGTGCCGATAATCGCCAGCGCGCTTTTAGCATTGCCCTTACGGTCCGTGCGCAGGTTATGCCACTCAATATCGCAGCTAAATGTGTTGCACAGCGTCTCTACGTGACTGGCCGGGCGGGCGTGGACGCCGTTCGGTAATTCACAGACAAATTCAACAACCAATGCCATAACCTTCTCTCCCAAATCATTCGATATGGGTAACAGAATAGGGGGCTTGTGAAGGGCCATGCTATCTGACATTTATGTCAAAAACTGGACAAATGTATGGTCTGCTGGAAAATGCGAGCAACCTCACAGGTTGCTCGCCTGGTGTATTTTCCACGTTGTTGCGCTAACTTTGAGGTCGCTCGCATTTTTCTTCTGATATTACAAAAATCCAGTAAATGCACTTTTTATCCACTGTCTGTCCCGCCGCCAATTGCCTATTGTTTGCCACAACACCCTAATAGACATGGGCCAAAGAAGCCCAGGAGCGACTGATGAAAGAATTGGTGCAAATACTCAAAAACACCCGTCAGCATTTAATGACTGGCGTGTCGCACATGATCCCGTTTGTTGTTGCAGGCGGCATTTTACTGGCCGTCTCCGTCATGCTGTACGGCAAAGGGGCCGTACCTGATGTAGCAACCGACCCTAACCTGAAAAAGCTATTTGATATTGGCGTCGCGGGCCTGACGCTGATGGTACCGTTCCTGGCCGCCTACATTGGTTACTCCATTGCTGAACGTTCTGCGCTGGCGCCTTGCGCCATCGGCGCATGGGTGGGTAATAGCTTTGGTGCGGGCTTCTTCGGCGCGCTGATTGCCGGGATTATTGGCGGCATCGTGGTCTACTACCTGAAGAAAATTCCGGTGCACAAAGTGCTGCGCTCGGTGATGCCTATCTTCGTGATTCCTATCGTCGGCACCTTTATTACCGCGGGCGTCATGATGTGGGGGCTGGGCGAGCCGGTGGGTCTGCTGACCTCCAGCCTGACGCAGTGGCTGCAAGGCATGCAGGCTGGCAGCATCGTGGTGCTGGCGGTGATTATGGGCCTGATGCTGGCGTTCGATATGGGCGGCCCGGTGAATAAAGTGGCCTACGCTTTCATGCTGATCTGCGTTTCTCAGGGCGTCTATACCGTGGTGGCGATTGCCGCCGTCGGCATCTGCGTTCCGCCGCTGGGGCTGGGGCTGGCAACGCTGATTAACCGTAAAAACTTTAACAATGAAGAGCGTGAAGCGGGGAAAGCCGCGCTGGTCATGGGCTGTGTAGGGGTAACTGAAGGGGCGATTCCGTTCGCGGCGGCCGACCCGCTGCGCGTCATCCCTTCCATTATGCTGGGTTCCGTCTGCGGCACCGTCACCGCCGCGCTGATGGGGGCACAGTGCTACGCCGGGTGGGGCGGCTTGATTGTCCTGCCGGTGGTTGAAGGCAAGCTGGGCTACCTGCTAGCGATTGTGGTTGGTGCGGTAGTGACGGCGGTTAGCGTCAACGTCCTGAAAAGCCTGGCGCGTAAGAACAAAAAAGCGGTTGTCGAAAAAGAAGACGACTTAGATTTAGATTTTGAAATTAACTAATTGAGAAGGTAGAAGATTATGACCAATATTATTGCGGTAACAGCTTGTCCTTCCGGTGTAGCACACACTTATATGGCAGCGGAAGCGCTGGAGAGTGCGGCAAAATCGAAAGGCTGGAACGTGAAGGTAGAAACGCAGGGGTCAATTGGTCAGGAAAATGAGCTGACGGCGAGCGATGTAGCCGCAGCCGACATGGTGATTCTGACCAAAGACATCGGCATTAAGGCCGAAGAGCGTTTTACAGGGAAAACCATCGTGCGGGTTAATATTAGCGATGCGGTTAAACGCGCCGACGCTATTATGAATAAGATCGAGGCACACTTAGCGCAAAGCGCGTAAGTTTGACCCCGATACAATAGAAACTCAGCAACTGGCGGGCGCGAAAGGATTTTTTGCGCCCGCCAGCGTTTGTTTTCTGCAAGGAGGAGACGATGACGGTAACGAGCGGAAGAATGCTAGTGGCAGTAACGGCCTGCGTCAGTGGGGTTGCCCACACGTATATGGCGGCGGAACGTCTGGAAAAACTCTGTCAGCAGGAAAAGTGGACGATAAAGATAGAAACGCAAGGTGCGCTCGGCATTGAAAATGCGCTGACGGAAGAGGATATCCGCCGTGCAGACGCGGTGCTCCTGATTACCGATATTGAGCTGAACGGTGCAGACCGTTTTACCCAGAGCCGCTACGTGCAGTCTGGGATTAGCGCCTTTTTACGCGAGCCGCAGAAGGTCATGACCGCGGTGCGCAAGCTGCTTTCCGCGCCGCAGCACACGCATATTATTCTGTCGTAGTCAGCTGGCTGTGGTACTGGCGACGGTACTCTGACGGTGAGCGGTCGGTATTTTTACGAAATAGACGGCAGAAGTAGTTGCTGTCGACAAACCCACAGGCGTGGGCAATCTCTTTGACCTTCAGGTCGTAGCCCTTCAACAACCGTCTGGCGTGTTCCAGTCGCGTGTGGTTGAGGTATTCGTTAAACCCCATCACCCCGCTTTTCTGGAACAGGTGCGACAGATAGTTGGGGGAGATGTAGAACGCCTGGGCGACTGATTCACGGGTCAGCGGTTCGGCAAAGTGGCTATCGATATATTCGCGAATGGCGTCGAACAGCGCCTGGCTGCGCGATGCGGTCTGGATTTGGCTGCTGAGCAGATCGGCACAGTGGCTAATCAGACTGGTGGCTATCAGGCGGGCGGTTTGCTGTTCCTGCGGCTGCATCTGAATTTCACTCATGGTTTGCAGCAGGAAAGAGCCGACGCGCGGGCCTCGTCGGGCGACGTGCTGCTTAGCCATGTTTTTCAACTGCTGCCCATCCCATTGCTGCACGCTAAACCCCAACTGCTGTTTGCCAAACAGAATGCTTAACGTGGTGACCGGGCTCTGCCACTGTGGGAAATTCCAGCCGCCAGCTGGAACGTAGAGTGCATCCAGTGCCTGCATGGACTCACCCAGCGCAGCGTCGGTGAGCTGCCCTTCAAGCAGGATCTCCAGCCGGGGAAAATCGACCTGAAAAGCCATCTCCGGCACCGGCGAGTGATTCCCGGCAAACCAGATTTTTTGCAGCGGCGTGATACCTGAGGCGATGTGGGAAAGCAGTGGGTTGATGTCGGAATGCATGGGGATCCCTGTCGTAGTGAACAACGAAGAAACCTTAACCGAGAGGATAAAAAAAGGCCACAAAGAATATGGCCTTTTGGCGTGCAGGTCGACCGGCCGACGCCGGAGCCGCACTGTACATATTCCCGGCGTCGCTTCGCTCGGCCGGGCTACATGGGGGAGAGATTAACCTGTGTTACGCATACCCGCAGCAACGCCCGCGATGGTGACCATCAGCGCTTGCTCAACGTTATGGTTTGGTTCCTGGCCTTCTTCTTCCGCTTTACGCGAACGGTGCAGCAGTTCGGCCTGCAGAACGTTCAGCGGGTCGGTGTAGACGTTACGTAGCTGGATAGACTCGGCAATCCACGGCAGGTCGGCCATCAGGTGCGCATCGTTTGCGATATCCAGCACCACTTTGATGTCGGCTTCCAGCTGGTCGCGCAGTTCGGTACCCAGACCCCACAGCTCTTTTTTCACCAGACGCTGATCGTAGTATTCCGCCAGCCACAGGTCAGCTTTCGAGTAGACCATCTCCAGCATGCCCAGGCGGGTTGAGAAGAACGGCCAGTCGCGACACATGGCCTCCAGCTTGCTCTGTTTGCCATCTTCAACCACTTTTTGCAGCGCGGCACCGGCACCCAGCCAGGCTGGCAGCATCAGACGGTTCTGCGTCCAGGCAAAGATCCATGGAATTGCACGCAGGGATTCAACGCCGCCGGTTGCGCGACGTTTTGCCGGACGTGAACCCAATGGCAGTTTGCCCAGTTCCTGCTCCGGCGTAGCGGAACGGAAGTACGGCACGAAATCTTTGTTTTCACGCACGTAGCCGCGGTACATCTCGCAGGAGATATCCGACAGTTCGTCCATGATGCCGCGCCACTCTTCTTTTGGTTCCGGCGGTGGCAGCAGGTTCGCTTCCAGAATGGCGCTGGTGTACAGCGACAGGCTGCTGACGGTGATTTCCGGCAGACCGTATTTGAAGCGGATCATCTCGCCCTGTTCGGTCACGCGCAGGCCACCTTTCAGGCTTCCCGGAGGCTGAGAGAGCAGCGCAGCGTGAGCCGGTGCGCCACCGCGGCCAATGGAGCCACCACGACCGTGGAACAGCGTCAGCTCGATGCCCGCTTTCTCACAGGTTTTGATCAGAGCATCTTGCGCCTGGTACTGCGCCCAGGATGCCGCCATGACGCCCGCATCTTTTGCGGAGTCGGAATAGCCAATCATCACCATCTGTTTGCCCTGAATAAATCCGCGGTACCAGTCGATGCCCAGAAGCTGGGTCATGACGTCGTCGGCGTTGTTCAGGTCGTCGAGGGTTTCGAACAGCGGAGCAACCGGCAGTGCGAAGGTAATGCCCGCTTCTTTCAGCAGCAGATGAACCGCCAGCACGTCAGACGGCGTTTTTGCCATTGAGATAACGTAGGCGGCGACTGAGCCGACAGGGGCATCGACAATCGCTTTACAGGTATTAAGAACTTCGCGGGTTTCGTTGCTTGGCTCCCAGCTACGCGGGAGAAGCGGACGTTTGGAATTCAGTTCGCGGATCAGGAAGGCCTGCTTGTCGGCTTCTGACCAGCTTTCGTAGTCGCCGATGCCCAGATAGCGAGTCAGCTCGCCCAGAGCTTCGGTGTGGCGGGTGCTTTCCTGACGCACGTCGATACGCACCAGCGGCACGCCAAAACACTTCACGCGACGCAGGGTATCGAGCAGTTCGCCGTTGGCGATAATGCCCATCCCGCAGGCCTGCAGCGATTTATAGCAGGCGTACAGCGGTTCCCACAGCTGTTCGTTCTGGCTGATAAGGCCCGCCGGTTTCGGTAGACGCTCGCCTTTCAGGCGCGCTTCCAGCCAGGCTTGGGTTGACAGCAGGCGGGTACGCAGGTTTTTCATCAGGAAGCGGTACGGCTCGGTTGCACCGGCTTCACCAACCAGCTCGCGCAGTTCGTCGGTACACTCGACCATCGACAGCTCAGAAATCAGGATCTGAATATCTTTCAGGAACAGGTCGGTCGCTTTCCAGCGGCTGAGCAGCAGCACGTGGCGGGTGATTTCTGCGGTGACGTTCGGGTTGCCGTCGCGGTCGCCGCCCATCCAGGAGGTAAAGCGTACCGGCACGAAATCGACCGGTAGCTGGTAACCGAGGTTCTCTTCCAGCTGTTCATTCAGTTCGCGCAGGTAGTTGGGTACGCCTTCCCACAGGCTGTTTTCCACCACCGCAAAGCCCCATTTGGCCTCATCAACCGGGCTTGGACGATGCTTACGAATTTCATCGGTGTGCCAGGACTGGGCAATCAGCTGGCGCAGTCGGCGCATCACCTGGTTGCGTTCGTAGTCGGCGATATCGGTGTTATCGAGCTGCTTTAAGCAGTTGTTGATCTCACCCATTTTGTGAATCAGGGTACGACGCGTGATTTCGGTTGGGTGCGCGGTGAGTACCAGCTCCAGCGACAGGGATTCAACGGCTTTTTTGATGATAGTTTCGTTGAGATTAGGTTGGTCTTTGAGTTTACGCAGGGTACGAGCAATCACTTCCGGGTTGCTTGCCGCTTCGCCTTTTGGCGAAATGCTGTGGTACTGCTCGGCGGTGTTGGCCAGGTTCAGGAACTGACTGAACGCGCGGGCGACCGGCAGCAGCTCATCGTTGGACAGGTTCTGCAGCGTGGTGAGCAGCTCCTGGCGATTGGCTTCGTTGCCCGCACGAGAAGATTTGGACAACTTACGGATCGTTTCTACACGGTCAAGAATGTTCTCACCAAGCGCATCCTTGATGGTATCGCCTAGCACTTTACCGAGCATACTGACATTACTACGCAACGCGGAATATTGTTCGTTCATTAACCCAGACACCCCATCTCATTTTATTTTGTTATATCCCAACCCCTGGAACGTAAGGGCGAGATAAAGACACCTCTTTTATAAAGCCACGTAAAAACCCGTACGTCAATTGCTGCGAAATCGCTTCAGCAAACGAATAAATCGCGACAATTTATGAAAGTTAATTCGTATCGTGCCAGATAAGAAATGCTTATGAAAATGTGAAGGAGATCGCGGCTTAGAGATGCCGGATGGCGCTGCGCTTATCCGGCCTACGGGTGGGGGTAGGCCCGGTAAGCGTAGCGCCACCGGGCAGAACACATTAATGCCAGCAGAAGTGATGCACGACCTGGGTAATTAACTCGCGCGTCGGCTTAATAAAGCGCGTTTCCAGGTATTCATCCGGCTGGTGCGCCTGATTAATTGAGCCTGGGCCTAAGACGATGGTCGGACACAGGGTCTGGATAAACGGTGCTTCGGTGCAGTAGTTCACCACTTCGGTCTTCGTACCGAGCAGTTTTTCCAGCACCTCGACCAGTTGGTGGTCTGGCGGGCATTCGTAGCCTGGAATTGGCGGATGCAGCTCGCTCACCGTCAAGCGTCCCGGCCATTGTGCGCTTACCGGCTCCAGCGCTTCATCCAGCAGACCGTTGAGATCGTTCAGGGTCATGCCAGGCAATGGGCGAATATCCATATGCAGCTCGCAGCAGGCACAGATGCGGTTGGAGGCGTCGCCGCCGTGGATCGCGCCGAGGTTGAGCGTTGGATACGGTACGGTAAATGCTTCGTAGTGATAGCGCTCTTTCAGCGAGTCGCGCAGCCGCATCACGCGGCCAATGGCGTCGTGCATGATCTCAATGGCGTTGACGCCGCGCGCTGGGTCGCTGGAGTGGCCGGACTGGCCCATCACGCGAATGGCGTTCGACATATGGCCTTTATGCGCGCGTACCGGTTGCAGTGAGGTAGGTTCACCGATGATGGCGCAGTCCGGGCGAAGCGCTGTGGATTCAGAGAAGTAGCGGGCGCCCGCCATGCTGGTCTCTTCATCGGCGGTTGCCAGGATATAGAGCGGTTTTTTAAGCGTCGTCACGTCAACATCACGCAGCGCATCCAGAATAAAGGCGAAGAAGCCTTTCATGTCGGCGGTACCCAGACCGTAGAGCTTGTTGTCGTGCTCGGTGAGGGTGAACGGATCGCGGGTCCAGCGTCCGTCGTCAAACGGCACGGTATCGGTATGGCCGGCGAGCAGCAGCCCGCCTGCGCCGTGTCCGGTGCTGGCCAGCAGGTTGAATTTATTGCGCGTGCCGGGAACCGGCTGTACCTCGACATTGAAGCCTAACGAGGAGAACCAGTCAGCAAGCAGAGTGATTAAAGACGCATTGCTCTGATCGAGCGCTTCTTCGGTTGCGCTGATGGAAGGAGTGCCGATCAACGCACGGTAAATCTCGATAAATGGGGGTAAATTGTTTTTCATTGTTGACACACCTCGGGTCATGATAGTATCAATATTCATGCAGTATTTGTGAATAAAAATACATTATCATTAGGCGTAAGAAAACCCACCAACGGTAGGGTGAATAGAAAACGCTTAATCAGGCAAACAGACATAAGAAGGTAAACGGCCCCGATGTTGAATACGCTGATTGTGGGCGCGAGCGGTTACGCTGGCGCAGAGCTTGTGACCTATGTAAATCGCCATCCTCATATGAACATAACCGCTTTGACGGTCTCAGCGCAAAGCAATGATGCAGGAAAGTTAATCTCCGATTTGCATCCACAGCTGAAAGGGATTGTCGATCTGCCGCTGCAGCCGATGTCCGATATCAGTGAGTTCAGCGCCGGTGTTGATGTGGTGTTCCTGGCGACCGCCCACGAAGTGAGTCACGATCTGGCCCCGCAGTTCCTCGCGGCAGGCTGCGTGGTGTTCGACCTTTCCGGTGCGTTCCGTGTGAACGACGGCGCCTTCTATGAAAAATACTACGGGTTTACCCATCAGCATCCTGAGCTGCTGGCGCAGGCGGTGTATGGCCTGGCCGAGTGGAGCGCCGAGGCGCTGAAAGAGGCGAACCTGATTGCGGTGCCGGGCTGTTACCCGACGGCGGCGCAGCTTTCCTTAAAACCGTTGATTGATGGGAATTTGCTGGATCTCACGCAATGGCCGGTGATTAACGCAACCAGCGGAGTGAGCGGCGCAGGGCGTAAAGCGGCAATCTCCAACAGCTTCTGTGAAGTGAGCCTGCAACCGTACGGCGTGTTCACCCATCGCCATCAGCCGGAAATCGCTAGCCACCTGGGCGCAGAGGTGATTTTCACCCCGCATCTGGGCAACTTCCCGCGCGGCATTCTGGAAACCATTACCTGCCGTCTGAAGCCGGGCGTGACCCATGCGCAGGTGGCGGAAACCTTACAACAGGCCTACGGTGACAAGCCGATGGTACGTTTATACGAGAAGGGCGTTCCGGCACTGAAAAACGTGGTCGGCCTGCCGTTCTGCGATATCGGTTTTGCGGTGCAGGGCGAGCACCTGATCGTCGTGGCGACCGAAGACAACCTATTGAAAGGCGCTGCCGCACAGGCCGTGCAGTGCGCCAATATCCGTTTCGGCTTTGCTGAGACGCAGTCTCTTATTTAAGGTGTGACGACGATGAATCCATTAATTATCAAACTGGGCGGCGTGTTACTGGATAGCGAAGAAGCGCTGGAGCGCCTGTTTACCGCGCTGGTCAACTACCGCGAGTCGCATCAGCGCCTGCTGGTGATTGTCCACGGCGGCGGCTGCGTGGTGGATGAGCTGATGAAGCAGCTCAACCTGCCGGTGAAAAAGAAAAATGGTCTGCGCGTCACTCCTGCCGATCAAATCGACATCATTACCGGCGCGCTGGCGGGTACCGCCAACAAAACGCTGCTGGCGTGGGCGAAGAAGCATGATATCGCCTCTGTTGGCCTGTTCCTCGGCGATGGCGACAGCGTGCAGGTGACGAAGCTGGATGAAGAACTAGGCCACGTGGGCCTGGCGCAGCCGGGTTCACCTAAACTGATTAATCTGCTGCTGGAAGGCGGTTTCCTGCCGGTGGTGAGCTCGATTGGCGTGACCGCCGAAGGGCAACTGATGAACGTTAACGCTGACCAGGCGGCAACCGCGCTGGCGGCAACGCTTGGCGCAGACCTGATTCTGCTCTCCGATGTGAGCGGTATTCTCGACGGTAAAGGCCAGCGTATTGCCGAAATGACGGCGGCGAAGGCTGAACAGCTGATCGAGCAGGGCATTATTACCGATGGGATGATTGTGAAGGTGAACGCGGCGCTTGATGCGGCACGTACGCTGGGTCGTCCGGTAGATATCGCTTCATGGCGTCACGCGGAGCAGCTGCCGGCGCTGTTTAACGGCACGCCGATCGGTACGCGTATTCTGGCTTAACTATTTATGCGCCCGATGGCGGCTACGCCTTATCGGGCCTACGTGAACAGAACCTGTAGGCCGGATAAGCGTAGCGCCATCCGGCAGTGAAATCGAAGAAATTAAGGAAGCATGTTATGGCACTTTGGGGTGGGCGTTTTACTCAGGCAGCGGATCAGCGGTTCAAACAGTTCAATGACTCTTTACGCTTTGACTATCGCCTGGCGGAGCAGGATATCGTTGGCTCTGTTGCCTGGTCCAAAGCGCTGGTGACGGTTGGCGTTCTGACGGCGGATGAGCAATCTCAACTGGAAGCCGCGCTGGGCGTGCTGCTGGAAGAAGTGCGGGCAAACCCGCAGCAGATTCTGGAAAGCGATGCTGAAGATATCCATAGCTGGGTTGAAGGCAAGCTTATCGACAAAGTGGGTCAACTGGGTAAAAAGCTGCACACCGGCCGTAGCCGTAACGACCAGGTCGCGACCGACCTCAAACTGTGGTGCAAAGATACCGTTGCTGAGCTGCTGACGGCAATCCGCCAGCTGCAAAGCGCGCTGGTCGACACCGCACAGGCAAACCAGGATGCGGTGATGCCGGGCTATACGCACCTGCAACGCGCGCAGCCGGTAACCTTCGCGCATTGGTGCCTGGCCTACGTTGAGATGCTGGCGCGTGACGAAAGCCGCCTGCAGGATACCCTTAAGCGTCTCGACGTAAGCCCGCTGGGCTGCGGCGCGCTGGCGGGTACCGCCTATGAAATCGACCGTGAGCAGCTGGCAGGCTGGCTGGGCTTTGCGTCCGCGACCCGTAACAGCCTGGACAGCGTTTCTGACCGTGACCACGTGCTGGAACTGCTGTCTGATGCGTCTATTGGCATGGTGCACCTGTCGCGCTTTGCTGAAGATCTGATCTTCTTTAATACCGGTGAAGCAGGCTTTGTTGAGCTGTCTGACCGCGTGACTTCAGGTTCTTCCCTGATGCCGCAGAAGAAAAACCCGGATGCGCTCGAGCTTATCCGCGGCAAGTGTGGCCGCGTACAGGGTGCGCTGACCGGCATGATGATGACCCTAAAAGGCTTGCCGCTGGCCTACAACAAAGACATGCAGGAAGACAAAGAGGGCGTATTTGATGCGCTCGATACCTGGATGGACTGCCTGCATATGGCGGCGCTGGTGCTGGACGGTATTCAGGTGAAACGTCCACGGTGCCAGGAAGCGGCGCAGCAGGGTTATGCGAACGCCACCGAACTGGCAGATTATCTGGTGGCGAAAGGCGTTCCATTCCGTGAAGCGCACCATATTGTCGGTGAAGCGGTGGTTGAAGCTATTGCTCAGGGCAAACCGCTGGAAGATCTGGCGCTGGCCGACCTGCAAAAATTCAGCGCGGTGATTGGCGAAGATGTCTACCCGATTCTGTCGCTGCAATCCTGCCTCGATAAGCGTGCAGCGAAAGGCGGCGTATCACCGAAGCAGGTGGCGCAGGCGATTAGCGACGCGAAAGCACGCCTCGCGTAATCTTTGTCTTTGTAGCCCGGCCGAGCGCAGCGACGCCGGGTTTTTTACGGCCAAAAAACGCGGGCCACGGGGCCCGCAAACGTTCATGTTGGCTTTATTTGTCGAGTTTGAGAGAAACTCCGAATCAGTGTGACGACTTCAAGGGTTAAACAAGGGCCACCTGTTTCTGTGGTGTATTATTGAACAGAACCCTTGATAGGGATAATCATTCATTGCTATTCTATCTATCGCCATGAACTATCGTGGCGATGGAGGATGAATAATGAATATTCGTGATCTTGAATACCTGGTGGCGTTAGCTGAACACCGGCACTTCCGCCGGGCGGCAGATTCCTGCCATGTCAGCCAGCCGACCCTGAGTGGGCAGATTCGTAAGCTGGAAGATGAACTGGGCGTCATGCTGCTGGAGCGTACCAGCCGCAAAGTGCTGTTCACCCAGGCGGGGCTGCTGCTGGTGGATCAGGCGCGTACCGTGTTACGCGAGGTCAAAGTGCTGAAGGAGATGGCAAGCCAGCAGGGGGAGACCATGTCCGGCCCGTTGCATATCGGCCTGATCCCAACCGTTGGCCCGTACCTGCTGCCTCATATTATCCCAATGTTGCACCAGACCTTCCCGAAGCTCGAAATGTATCTGCATGAAGCGCAGACCCATCAACTGCTGGCGCAGCTCGACAGCGGCAAACTGGACTGTGCGATTCTGGCGCTGGTGAAAGAGAGCGAAGCCTTTATTGAGGTGCCGCTGTTCGACGAGCCGATGATGCTGGCGATCTATGCCGATCACCCGTGGGCGGAGCGCGATCGCGTGCCGATGTCGGATCTGGCCGGTGAGAAGCTGCTGATGCTGGAAGACGGACACTGCCTGCGTGACCAGGCCATGGGCTTCTGTTTTGAAGCGGGTGCGGATGAAGATACCCACTTCCGCGCAACCAGTCTGGAAACGCTGCGCAATATGGTGGCGGCGGGTAGCGGTATTACGCTGCTGCCAGCGCTAGCCGTGCCGCAGGAGCGCCAACGCGACGGTGTGGTGTACCTGCCGTGCATTAAGCCGGAACCACGCCGTACCGTTGGCCTGGTCTATCGTCCGGGATCGCCTCTGCGCGGTCGCTATGAGCAGCTGGCAGAGGCCGTCCGTGAAACGATGGACGGCCATTTTGACAAAGCGTTAAAACAGGCGGTTTAAGCCGTTTAGCGCTGCTACCCGATAGGCTTCCGCCATGGTCGGGTAGTTAAAGGTGGTGTTAACGAAGTACTCAATGGTGTTACCGCCACCTTTCTGCTCCATAATCGCCTGGCCGATATGAATAATTTCGGCCGCGCGCTCGCCAAAGCAGTGAATGCCGAGGATCTCCTTGGTCTCCCGATGGAACAGGATCTTCAGGCTACCCACGCTCATCCCGACGATTTGCGCTCGCGCCAGGTGTTTAAACTGGGCACGACCGACTTCGTACGGCACTTTCATTGCTGTGAGCTGCTGTTCGGTTTTGCCGACAGAGCTGATTTCTGGAATGGTGTAGATACCCGTTGGGATATCTTCAATCAGGTGCGCGCTTGCTTCACCTTTCATTAACGCCTGCGCGGCAATGCGGCCTTGATCGTAAGCAGCCGAAGCCAGGCTCGGATAGCCGATAACGTCACCAACGGCATAGACGTGCGGCAGCGCGGTCTGGTACATGCTGTTCACTTTCAACTGGCCACGGCCATCGGCCTGTAGCCCGATGTTTTCCAGCGACAGCGAATCGGTGTTACCGGTACGGCCGTTGGCGAACAGCAGGCAGTCGGCTTTGAGCTTCTTGCCAGACTTCAGGTGCATGATCACGCCATCGTCCACGCCTTCAATCTTCTCGTACTCTTCGTTGTGGCGAATAACGACGCCGCTGTTCCAGAAGTGGTAAGAGAGGGAGTCTGACATTTCCTGATCGAGGAAGGCCAGCAGGCGGTCGCGGGTGTTGATGAGATCAACCTTAACCTCCATCCCACGGAAGATAGACGCATATTCGCAGCCGATAACCCCTGCGCCGTAGATAATCACGTGGCGCGGTTCGTGGTGCAGGCTGAGAATCGAGTCGCTGTCGTAAACGCGCGGGTGGGTAAAGTCGACGTCGGCCGGGCGATACGGGCGTGAGCCGCAGGCAATCACGAACTTATCGGCGGTGAATGTTTCGACGGAACCGTCCGGACACTCCAGCGCGATGGTGTGCTCATCGACGAAGCGAGCGTCACCCTGCAACATTTCACAGTGATTACGCTCATAAAAGCCCTGACGCATGTGAGTTTGCTGATTGATAACGCTATCGGCATGATTCAGGATGTCGGCAAATGAGGAGCGGAGAAGTCGGCTGTGGTCGCTGTAGAGAGGGTTCTGGTTGAATTCGATAATACGGCTAACGGCGTGGCGAAGGGCTTTGGACGGGATGGTACCCCAGTGGGTACAGCCGCCGCCGACATTATGATAACGCTCAATAACGGCGACACGGGCTCCTTGCTTCACCAGACCCATAGCAGCGCCTTCGCCGCCGGGGCCGGAACCAATTACTATTGCATCATAATCGTAGGAATGTGGCATGGTAAGGCTTACCTGTTCTTATACATAAAAGCAACAGAATCATAACATCATCGAAGTAATAACCCAATTATCGTTGGGCTTTTTTCATACGAAATAGCATAAATAGCATGTAAACAATCATTAACAAAGCTGCGTAAGTCGATTCGTTTTAATCTCTGGTATAGTGCCAACACGGCTTGTGGAAGGATTCAGTCATCGTGATGGGTGTTAGAGCGCAACAAAAAGAAAAAACCCGGCGTTCGCTGGTGGAAGCGGCATTTAGTCAACTCAGTGCCGAGCGTAGTTTTGCCAGCTTGAGCCTGCGCGAAGTGGCGCGCGAGGCTGGGATTGCGCCAACCTCCTTTTATCGTCATTTCCGCGATGTGGATGAGCTTGGGCTGACCATGGTCGATGAGAGCGGTCTGATGCTGCGTCAGTTGATGCGCCAGGCACGCCAGCGTATCGCCAAAGGCGGCAGCGTTATCCGCACTTCCGTCTCGACCTTTATGGAATTTATTGGCAATAACCCGAACGCTTTCCGCCTGCTGCTGCGCGAGCGTTCAGGCACCTCTGCGGCATTTCGCGCGGCGGTCGCCCGCGAGATTCAGCATTTTATCGCGGAACTTGCCGACTATCTGGAAATCGAAAACCATATGCCTCGAGCCTTTACGGAAGCGCAGGCTGAGGCGATGGTGACTATCGTATTTAGCGCGGGAGCGGAGGCTCTGGATGTAGGCCTTGAGCAGCGTCGACAGCTGGAAGAGCGGCTGGTGCTGCAGTTACGGATGATCTCCAAGGGCGCATACTACTGGTATCGCCGTGAACAAGAGAAGATGACACATCAGTCCGAATAAGGTGGTAGACGAGCAATGAAACAGTCAGGTCAAGATAAAGGTACGCTGCTGCTGGCGCTGTTGGCTGGCTTATCGATCAACGGGACGTTTGCGGCGCTGTTCAGCTCCATCGTACCTTTCTCTATATTTCCAATTATTGCGCTGGTGCTGACGGTGTACTGCCTGCATCAACGTTATCGGAACCGTACAATGCCGGTCGGGTTACCGGGCCTGGCGGCCGCCTGCTTTATTCTTGGCGTGCTGTTGTACAGCACCGTGGTGCGCGCAGAGTACCCGGACATCGGCTCTAACTTCTTCCCGGCGGTACTGTCGGTGGCGATGGTCTTCTGGATTGGCGTGAAGATGCGTAGCCGCAAGCAGGAACAGCAGTAAGTTGTAGGCCGGATAAGGCATGTATGCCGCCATCCGGCAATCTGCTCAGAAACTGCCGGATGGCGCGATGCTTATCCGGCCTACGTTCAGTTTTACTTCTTCGTTAACAGCACACCGCATTCCATATGATGGGTATACGGGAACTGATCGAATAGCGCCAGGCGTGAAATATTGTGCGTCTGGCTCAACGTTTCCAGGTTCTGGCACAGCGTCTCTGGGTTACAGGAGATGTACAGAATGTTCGGATACGCCTGCACCATCTTCTCGGTTTCGCTGTCCAGGCCGCTGCGCGGTGGGTCGACGAAAATCGTCTCGCATTGGTAGCTTTTCAGATCAATGCCCTGCAGACGGTTAAATTCCCGCACGCCGTTCATCGCCTGAGTAAACTCTTCTGCCGCCATGCGGATAATCTGCACGTTATCTATCTGGTTGGCCGCAATGTTGTACTGCGCTGCCGCCACGGACGGTTTGGCAATTTCGGTCGCCAGTACGCGGTTAAAGTTGCGCGCCAGCGCCAGCGAAAAATTACCGTTGCCACAGTACAGCTCCAGCAAGTCGCCGTTGGAATTCTGCGTAGCATCCAGCGCCCACTCCAGCATCTGAATGTTCATCGCGGCGTTCGGCTGGGTGAAGCTGTTCTCTACCTGACGATAGATCATCTCTTTGCCCGCAACCGGCAGGCGCTCATCGATATAGTCTTGATCCAGCGCGATTTTAGTTTTGGTTGCGCGGCCAATCAGGTGCACGTTCAGCCCCTGTGTGCGCAGCGCGTCACGCAGCGCTTCGGCCTGTTCGCGCCACTCGTCGTCGAGCTTTTTATGGTACAGCAGCGAGACCACCGCCTGATTGCTCAGGGTGGTGAGGTAGTCAATCTGGAATAGCTTGTGGCGCAGCGCGCGGTTATCGCGAACGCCGTCGAGCACGGCGGTCATCAGGGTGTTGATGAGCTGGCTTGCCGCAGGGAAAGCGTCTACGCGGATGCGGTTCTTGGTCTGCTGGTCGAACATGATGTGGTACAGGTCATCGCCGTCGTGCCAGATGCGGAATTCCGCACGCATACGGTAGTGGCTGACCGGCGAGCGAAACACCTCCGGCGCGGGAGCGCTAAACGGCGTCATCATCGTTTGCAGGCGAGTGACTTTCTCGGCGAGCTGAGCGTCGTACTGTTCGGTTGGGAGATGTTCGGGGGTCATGATGCATCCTGAATAATAAAAGTACGCGGGGATTGTAGGGCTTGTTCAGGGGATGTCCAGCGCCGATGAAGGTGAAAATCATAAATAGCAGTCTGGACATCTATATGTAACTAAATGTAGCATCCCCGTACCGGTCCTGTGAGTTAAAAGGGAACCCAGTGTAAATCTGGGGCTGACGCGCAGCGGTTAGGAAGGTAAGAGATGAGCGCATTTAATGCAGACACTGCGGCGTGCCGTGGGAAGTCATCGCCTCTTTATATAGCCTCCAAGCCCGAAGACCTGCCGGATAACGTCGCATGGGGTTTTATCGTCGCGAGCAACTGATAAAACCTGCGGCATCCCTTTTCTATTTGGATGCTTTTAAAAATGATTAAAAAAGCTTCGCTGATGACGGCATTATCCGTCACGGCATTTTCCGGCTGGGCGCAAGACAGCAATTCTGACTCGATGGTGGTGACGGGAACCCGTTTTCAACAGCCGGTAAATACGGTGCTGGCCCCTACTGATGTGGTTACTCGTGATGATATTCAGCGCTGGCAGTCCAAAGATCTGAATGATGTGATGCGTCGCCTGCCGGGAGTCGATATTTCGCAGACAGGCGGGATGGGAAATAGCTCTTCTCTATATGTGCGTGGCACCGAAGCGCGTCATGTGCTGGTGCTGATTGATGGGATCCCAATGGCGCGGCCAGGTGTTTCCAACGGCGTCGATATTGGACAGATTCCGGTCTCACTGGTGCAGCGTATTGAGTATATCCGTGGCCCGCGTTCTGCGGTTTATGGATCGGGTGCTATCGGCGGTGTAGTTAACATCATTACCATGAGTGACGATGAACGCGCACAAATCAATGCCGGGGTGGGTTCAAATGGTTACCAGACCTATGACGGCGCGGTGAATAAGCGCTTTGGCGACACGATGATAACGGCGGCGGGCGCTTATCAGACGACCAAGGGGTTTAATATTGTCCCTGATTCGGCTTACAGCGGCGACAGTGACCGAGATGGCTATCGCAATAAACTGTTCTGGGGAGCCGTGCAGCATAAGTTTGATGAAAACTTCTCGGGCTTCTTCCGTGGTTATGGGTACACGGCTAACAGCGATTACGATCAGAATACGATGTATGGTTCTCCCGAAGGTAATGACGAAGCTCAGAACTACAATCAATCCTGGGATACGGGGCTGCGCTATAACTCCGGCATCTACTCCTCCCAACTGATCGCTAACTATCAGCATCTTAAAGACTATAACTACACGAATAACCTCGGCCGCTATGCGGGCCAAGCCACGCTGGATGATATGGAACAGCGCTATATCCAGTGGGGGAACAACCTTGAGGTTGGGCACGGGGCGATTAGCGGTGGCGTTGACTGGAAGCAGGAAAAACTGGTTTCCGGCAGCACGACAAAAACCGATGCCTATAAACGTGATACGACGGGTCTTTACCTGACCGGGCAGCAGCAGATTGATTCCGTTACGTTGGAGGCATCGGGCCGTGAGGACCACGATGAGCAGTTTGGTTGGCACGGAACGTGGCAAACCGCAGCGGGTTGGGAATTTGTTGATGGTTATCGCGCAACGCTTTCTTATGGTACCGGCTTCCTGGCACCTTCTTTGGGGCAGCAGTATGGTGCAACGCGTTATGCATATGGAAGTAACCGAGGCATCATTGCCAATCCGAATCTGAAGCCTGAAGAATCTAAACAGTGGGAAGCAGGAATTGACGGTATTACGGGGCCGCTGGATTGGAGGCTCTCTACATACCACTATGAAATTCAAAATCTGATTGATTATAAAAGCTCGAGCCAATACAGCCAGTACATCAACGTGAAGTCGGCCACCATTAAAGGCGTGGAGTGGACGGGGAACATCACAACTGGCCCGGTCGAACATCACCTTACGCTGCAGTATGTTGATCCGCGTGATGACGAAACCAATCAGGTACTTGCTCGTCGCGCGAAACAGCAGGTGAAGTATGAAGTCACCGGGCAGGTTTACGATCTCGGCTGGAATATCGCTTACCAATATTTGGGGCAGCGTTATGACAACAACTACGACGAGACAACAAGCACCTCTAGTCGGGTTAAAATGGGTGGCGTGAGCCTGTGGGATATCGGATTGTCATATCCTGTCACCTCACACCTGACCGTTCGTGGTAAAATAGCCAACCTGTTCGATAAAGACTACGAGACAGCATATGGCTACCAAACTGCAGGACGGGAATACACCTTGTCTGGCAGCTACACCTTCTGAACCACGTCCTACCGTACTGGTGTTTGACTCCGGTGTCGGTGGGTTGTCGGTCTACGATGAGATCCGGCATCTCTTGCCGGATCTCCATTACATCTACGCATTCGATAACGTCGCTTTCCCTTATGGGGAGAAGAGCGAGGAGTTTATCGTTGAGCGCGTTATTGAAATCGTCACCGCGGTACAGGCCCGCTACCCGCTGGCTTTGGCGGTGATCGCCTGTAACACGGCCAGCACGGTCTCTTTACCAGCGCTACGCGACAAGTTTGCCTTCCCGGTTGTGGGCGTCGTGCCTGCCATTAAACCGGCGGCACGTCTGTCGGCTAATCGTATCGTAGGATTGCTGGCGACGCGGGGCACGGTAAAACGTCCTTATACCCACGAGCTGATTTCACGCTTTGCTAATGAATGCCGTATCGAGATGCTGGGGTCTGCCGAGCTGGTGGAGCTGGCGGAAGCGAAGCTGCACGGGGAGCCGGTTCCTTTGGAAGAGCTGCGCCGTATTCTGCGTCCGTGGCTGCGCATGCAGGAACCACCGGATACCGTCGTGCTCGGCTGCACCCATTTCCCTCTATTACAGGATGAGTTGCTGCAGGTGCTTCCCGAAGGTACCCGCCTGGTGGATTCCGGCGCAGCCATTGCACGTCGAACGGCTTGGTTGTTAGAACATGAAGCACCGGATGCGAAATCCAGCGAGGCGAATCTGGCTTACTGCATGGCGTTGACGACAGAAACTGAGCAACTTTTACCCGTTTTACAGCGCTACGGCTTTGAAACGCTCGAAAAACTGCCTGTTTCAGCCTGATTTGAGCAAAAAAGAGACGGTTGAAAAGTTTTTTTTAAACAGGGCTTGTCAACGTCTCAGAACTCCCTATAATGCGCCTCCACTGACACGGAACAACGGCAAGCAAGCCGCCGGGTCAGCGAGGTTCTCCTGAGAACTTCGACAGAGAAAAGCGAAATTAAATGCTTGACTCTGAAGCGGGAAAGCGTAATATGCACATCCCGCGCCGCTGACAAAAAGCGAAGCGGCACTGCTCTTTAACAATTTATCAGACAATCTGTGTGGGCACTCGAAGATACGGATTCTTAACGTCGCAAGACGATAAATGAATACCAAGTCTCTGAGTGAACACGTAATTCATTACGAAGTTTAATTCACGAGCATCAAACTTAAATTGAAGAGTTTGATCATGGCTCAGATTGAACGCTGGCGGCAGGCCTAACACATGCAAGTCGAACGGTAGCACAGAGAGCTTGCTCTTGGGTGACGAGTGGCGGACGGGTGAGTAATGTCTGGGAAACTGCCCGATGGAGGGGGATAACTACTGGAAACGGTAGCTAATACCGCATAACGTCGCAAGACCAAAGTGGGGGACCTTCGGGCCTCACACCATCGGATGTGCCCAGATGGGATTAGCTGGTTGGTGAGGTAATGGCTCACCAAGGCGACGATCCCTAGCTGGTCTGAGAGGATGACCAGCCACACTGGAACTGAGACACGGTCCAGACTCCTACGGGAGGCAGCAGTGGGGAATATTGCACAATGGGCGCAAGCCTGATGCAGCCATGCCGCGTGTATGAAGAAGGCCTTCGGGTTGTAAAGTACTTTCAGCGAGGAGGAAGGCATTAAGGTTAATAACCTTAGTGATTGACGTTACTCGCAGAAGAAGCACCGGCTAACTCCGTGCCAGCAGCCGCGGTAATACGGAGGGTGCAAGCGTTAATCGGAATTACTGGGCGTAAAGCGCACGCAGGCGGTCTGTCAAGTCGGATGTGAAATCCCCGGGCTCAACCTGGGAACTGCATTCGAAACTGGCAGGCTAGAGTCTTGTAGAGGGGGGTAGAATTCCAGGTGTAGCGGTGAAATGCGTAGAGATCTGGAGGAATACCGGTGGCGAAGGCGGCCCCCTGGACAAAGACTGACGCTCAGGTGCGAAAGCGTGGGGAGCAAACAGGATTAGATACCCTGGTAGTCCACGCCGTAAACGATGTCTATTTGGAGGTTGTTCCCTTGAGGAGTGGCTTCCGGAGCTAACGCGTTAAATAGACCGCCTGGGGAGTACGGCCGCAAGGTTAAAACTCAAATGAATTGACGGGGGCCCGCACAAGCGGTGGAGCATGTGGTTTAATTCGATGCAACGCGAAGAACCTTACCTACTCTTGACATCCAGAGAACTTAGCAGAGATGCTTTGGTGCCTTCGGGAACTCTGAGACAGGTGCTGCATGGCTGTCGTCAGCTCGTGTTGTGAAATGTTGGGTTAAGTCCCGCAACGAGCGCAACCCTTATCCTTTGTTGCCAGCGGTTCGGCCGGGAACTCAAAGGAGACTGCCAGTGATAAACTGGAGGAAGGTGGGGATGACGTCAAGTCATCATGGCCCTTACGAGTAGGGCTACACACGTGCTACAATGGCATATACAAAGAGAAGCGACCTCGCGAGAGCAAGCGGACCTCATAAAGTATGTCGTAGTCCGGATTGGAGTCTGCAACTCGACTCCATGAAGTCGGAATCGCTAGTAATCGTAGATCAGAATGCTACGGTGAATACGTTCCCGGGCCTTGTACACACCGCCCGTCACACCATGGGAGTGGGTTGCAAAAGAAGTAGGTAGCTTAACCTTCGGGAGGGCGCTTACCACTTTGTGATTCATGACTGGGGTGAAGTCGTAACAAGGTAACCGTAGGGGAACCTGCGGTTGGATCACCTCCTTACCTTAAAGAAGCGTTCTTTGAAGTGCTCACACAGATTGTCTGATGAAAATTAGCAGTAAAAATCTCTGCAGGCTTGTAGCTCAGGTGGTTAGAGCGCACCCCTGATAAGGGTGAGGTCGGTGGTTCAAGTCCACTCAGGCCTACCAAATTCGCAAGAATTGTCGGTACAGAGATTAGCATTTTGCGATGGGGTTATAGCTCAGCTGGGAGAGCGCCTGCCTTGCACGCAGGAGGTCTGCGGTTCGATCCCGCATAGCTCCACCATCCTTTACTGCAACAAACCCAAGAAAACTTCAGAGTGTACCTGAAAAGGTTCACTGCGAAGTTTTGCTCTTTAAAAATCTGGATCAAGCTGAAAATTGAAACAGCACACTGAACTCTGTTCTCCGTAATAAGAACAGACTGAGGTGTGTTTGAGTCTCTCAAATTTTTGCAGCACGATGATGAATCGAAAGAAACATCTTCGGGTTGTGAGGTTAAGCGACTAAGCGTACACGGTGGATGCCCTGGCAGTCAGAGGCGATGAAGGACGTGCTAATCTGCGATAAGCGTCGGTAAGGTGATATGAACCGTTATAACCGACGATTTCCGAATGGGGAAACCCAGTGTGTTTCGACACACTATCATTACGTGAATACATAGCGTAATGAAGCGAACCGGGGGAACTGAAACATCTAAGTACCCCGAGGAAAAGAAATCAACCGAGATTCCCCCAGTAGCGGCGAGCGAACGGGGAGCAGCCCAGAGCCTGAATCAGCATGTGTGATAGTGGAACGGTATGGAAAGGCCGGCGATACAGGGTGATAGCCCCGTACACAAAATTGCATGTGTTGTGAGCTCGATGAGTAGGGCGGGACACGTGGTATCCTGTCTGAATATGGGGGGACCATCCTCCAAGGCTAAATACTCCTGACTGACCGATAGTGAACCAGTACCGTGAGGGAAAGGCGAAAAGAACCCCGGCGAGGGGAGTGAAAAAGAACCTGAAACCGTGTACGTACAAGCAGTGGGAGCATCCTTCGGGGTGTGACTGCGTACCTTTTGTATAATGGGTCAGCGACTTATATTCTGTAGCAAGGTTAACCGAATAGGGGAGCCGCAGGGAAACCGAGTCTTAACTGGGCGTTAAGTTGCAGGGTATAGACCCGAAACCCGGTGATCTAGCCATGGGCAGGTTGAAGGTTGGGTAACACTAACTGGAGGACCGAACCGACTAATGTTGAAAAATTAGCGGATGACTTGTGGCTGGGGGTGAAAGGCCAATCAAACCGGGAGATAGCTGGTTCTCCCCGAAAGCTATTTAGGTAGCGCCTCGTGAACTCATCTTCGGGGGTAGAGCACTGTTTCGGCTAGGGGGTCATCCCGACTTACCAACCCGATGCAAACTACGAATACCGAAGAATGTTATCACGGGAGACACACGGCGGGTGCTAACGTCCGTCGTGAAGAGGGAAACAACCCAGACCGCCAGCTAAGGTCCCAAAGTCACAGTTAAGTGGGAAACGATGTGGGAAGGCTCAGACAGCCAGGATGTTGGCTTAGAAGCAGCCATCATTTAAAGAAAGCGTAATAGCTCACTGGTCGAGTCGGCCTGCGCGGAAGATGTAACGGGGCTAAACTGTGCACCGAAGCTGCGGCAGCGACACTATGTGTTGTTGGGTAGGGGAGCGTTCTGTAAGCCTGCGAAGGTGTCCTGTGAGGGATGCTGGAGGTATCAGAAGTGCGAATGCTGACATAAGTAACGATAATGCGGGTGAAAAACCCGCACGCCGGAAGACCAAGGGTTCCTGTCCAACGTTAATCGGGGCAGGGTGAGTCGACCCCTAAGGCGAGGCCGAAAGGCGTAGTCGATGGGAAACAGGTTAATATTCCTGTACTTGGTGTTACTGCGAAGGGGGGACGGAGAAGGCTATGTTAGCCGGGCGACGGTTGTCCCGGTTTAAGCATGTAGGCGGGAAGTTTAGGTAAATCCGGACTTCTTTTAACGCTGAGGTGTGATGACGAGGCACTACGGTGCTGAAGTAACAAATGCCCTGCTTCCAGGAAAAGCCTCTAAGCATCAGGTAACATCAAATCGTACCCCAAACCGACACAGGTGGTCAGGTAGAGAATACCAAGGCGCTTGAGAGAACTCGGGTGAAGGAACTAGGCAAAATGGTGCCGTAACTTCGGGAGAAGGCACGCTGATATGTAGGTGAAGTGATTTACTCATGGAGCTGAAATCAGTCGAAGATACCAGCTGGCTGCAACTGTTTATTAAAAACACAGCACTGTGCAAACACGAAAGTGGACGTATACGGTGTGACGCCTGCCCGGTGCCGGAAGGTTAATTGATGGGGTTAGCGGCAACGCGAAGCTCTTGATCGAAGCCCCGGTAAACGGCGGCCGTAACTATAACGGTCCTAAGGTAGCGAAATTCCTTGTCGGGTAAGTTCCGACCTGCACGAATGGCGTAATGATGGCCAGGCTGTCTCCACCCGAGACTCAGTGAAATTGAACTCGCTGTGAAGATGCAGTGTACCCGCGGCAAGACGGAAAGACCCCGTGAACCTTTACTATAGCTTGACACTGAACACTGGTCCTTGATGTGTAGGATAGGTGGGAGGCTTTGAAGCGCGGACGCCAGTTCGTGTGGAGCCAACCTTGAAATACCACCCTTTAATGGCTGGTGTTCTAACGTAGACCCGTAATCCGGGTTGCGGACAGTGTCTGGTGGGTAGTTTGACTGGGGCGGTCTCCTCCTAAAGAGTAACGGAGGAGCACGAAGGTTAGCTAATCCTGGTCGGACATCAGGAGGTTAGTGCAAAGGCATAAGCTAGCTTGACTGCGAGAGTGACGGCTCGAGCAGGTGCGAAAGCAGGTCTTAGTGATCCGGTGGTTCTGTATGGAAGGGCCATCGCTCAACGGATAAAAGGTACTCCGGGGATAACAGGCTGATACCGCCCAAGAGTTCATATCGACGGCGGTGTTTGGCACCTCGATGTCGGCTCATCACATCCTGGGGCTGAAGTAGGTCCCAAGGGTATGGCTGTTCGCCATTTAAAGTGGTACGCGAGCTGGGTTTAGAACGTCGTGAGACAGTTCGGTCCCTATCTGCCGTGGGCGCTGGAGAATTGAGGGGGGCTGCTCCTAGTACGAGAGGACCGGAGTGGACGCATCACTGGTGTTCGGGTTGTCATGCCAATGGCATTGCCCGGTAGCTAAATGCGGAAAAGATAAGTGCTGAAAGCATCTAAGCACGAAACTTGCCCCAAGATGAGTTCTCCCTGACTCCTTGAGAGTCCTGAAGGAACGTTGAAGACGACGACGTTGATAGGCTGGGTGTGTAAGTGTAGCGATACATTGAGCTAACCAGTACTAATGAACCGTGAGGCTTAACCTTACAACGCCGAAGATGTTTTGGCGAAAAAGACATCGATATTCAGCTTGATTACAGATTACATCAGAACGCAGAAGCGGTCTGATAACAGAATTTGCCTGGCGGCTGTAGCGCGGTGGTCCCACCTGACCCCATGCCGAACTCAGAAGTGAAACGCCGTAGCGCCGATGGTAGTGTGGGGTCTCCCCATGCGAGAGTAGGGAACTGCCAGGCATCAAATTGCAGTAAACCGGGATGAATAATCCGGGTAGTGACAAAGAAATTCGGTGGAGCGGTAGTTCAGTCGGTTAGAATACCTGCCTGTCACGCAGGGGGTCGCGGGTTCGAGTCCCGTCCGTTCCGCCACTTATTTGAAATTAAGCCTGCTACATTAGCAGGCTTAATGATAAAAAAAATTAAGAAGTCTTTAGGGGCGTAGCTCAGTTGGTAGAGCACCGGTCTCCAAAACCGGGTGTCGCGAGTTCGAGTCTCTCCGCCCCTGCCATATATAATCCTTTGCTTAGGCAAAGGATTTTTTTTGCCCAAAATTTGCCTTTCTTAAAGGCCCATCGCTGTTCACTCCGGGCCACTCATTTCCCTTGGTTATCAAAAAACGTTGTTTTTCAATATGTCGCGAATTTGCGCCTGTTTGTCGCTATTTTGCAGCCAGATCGCGTATAAAGGCCGTGAAATTGATGAACCATCAGCAACTGGATATAGGCCGTTTTGTTCCTGTGCCCACGACGTTGGCAACCAGGTACAACCCTTTAACGGCAGCAGCTGTCGATAGGCCAGACTCGCCGAACTGGTGGTTAACAACGGAATATCATCGCTGGCAATAAGCCCGGTTTCATGCTGCTGAAAATCCGCGCCCCACTCGAGACGGAGATAGTTGAGATCGGCTTTGATGGTGGCCGGTGACGCGCAAAACAGCTCCAGAGTAAAATGTCCCAGCAGCTGGCTGCTGAATTCATCCATCTTTGGTGTTTCTGTGGTGATCAGTAGATCGAGCTGGCGCTCATGCAACTGTTTCACCAGAGACTGTCGTTGCGCAATTCGTGCTTCAAACTGCAGGGCATCATCCGCCTGGTAGAGCCTTCCTAGCCACTCATTGAGCATACACTCCCACAGTGAAGCGCTGGCCCCAATCGAAAATTCGTTGTGCCGTGAGGTGCTGGCAACCTCCTTACGAGCTGCCTGCCATGTACTCATCAACGTCTCTGCGTAAGGGAGCAGCTTTTCTCCCGCTGCCGTCAGCCGTATGTTATTGCGGTGACGGGTAAATAAATTAACACCAAGCTGATTTTCTAACTGACGAATACGAAAGCTCACCGCAGATTGTGTCAGATAGAGCGCTTCTGCGGCTCGCCCGAAGTGGCGAGTTCTGCTCACTTCGAGGAAAGTTTTCAGCAATTCGGTATCCACAGCTTTCTCCGCAAAATTTTTTGTCGTAATGATTTAAATCTTTTGTTTTACACTCTGTCAAGCGTATCTAATACTCCGCGCCATAAATAGCTCGGCCAAAGAATTAGGAGCGTGTAGGATGGCGGAAAGCTTTACGACGACTAATCGTTTTTTCGATAATAAAAATTATCCGCGCGGGTTCTCTCGTCATGGTGACTTCACCATCAAAGAGGCGCAGCTGCTGGAACGTTATGGCTTTGCCTTTAACGAACTCGATCTTGGCAAGCGTGAGCCTGCAACCGATGAGGAACACCAGTTCGTCGCGGTATGCCGCGGTGAGCGTGAACCGGCTTCAGAAGCTGAACGTGTATGGCACAAGTATGTGACTCGCATTAAGCGCCCTAAGCGTTTCCATACGCTGTCCGGTGGTAAACCGCAGATGGAAGGCGCTGACGACTACACTGAAAGCGACGATTAAGAAAAAGGGGCTTCGGCCCCTTTTTTATTGCAGTAAGGTTTGCAGGTGGCTAAGCATGCGATCAATCCCACGGTAGCTTAACGCTTCCTGCAAATGTCGACGCTCGATGGCGTCAACGCCCTCCATATCGGCCAACGTGCGTGCAACCTTAAGTAGCCGCTGCCAGGCACGTATCGAAAGCCCCAGTTGTGTGAGCGTCTGTTCCAACCACCGTGAATCCTCATCGCAAAGGGCGCAATGCAGCCTTGCCTCACCGCTACCGAGATGGGCATTAAGCTTCCCCTGCCGAGTAAACTGACGCTGATGGGCAGCAATCACGCGACGCTGTACCTCCCGACTACTCTCTTCGAGACGAACGGGTTGGCTTAGCAATCCTGGCGGAGGCATGGGTATCTCGAGCGATAAATCGAAACGGTCGAGGAAAGGCCCTGACAGACGGTTGAGATAGCGCAGCGTCTGTTCTGGCGTGCAGCGATTGTGCTTTCCCTCATAGTGTCCGGTTGGGCTGGGATTCATGGCAGCAATCAGCTGGAAGCGAGCAGGGTAGGTGATTTTGGCGCGCGTCCGTGAAATATGGATCTTACCCGACTCGATAGGCTCTCTTAACGCATCCAGCACCCGACGTTCAAACTCCGGCAGTTCATCCAGAAATAGAATGCCGTTATGGGCCAGAGAGACCTCTCCAGGGGCAGGTATTGACCCTCCGCCCACCATTGCCGTTAACGAGGCGCTATGGTGCGGTGCGCGAAAAGGGCGGCAGCGCCACTCGGCCTGCACGCGGCGACTATTTTCCAGACTGATGATAGCGGCGCTTTCCAGCGCCTCGCGATCGTTAAGCGGTGGTAGTAGACCTCTGAGCCTGGAAGCGAGCATGGTTTTGCCGGTGCCCGGTGGGCCTATCAGCAATAAATTATGCCCGCCCGCCGCCGTCACCTCTAACGCGCGCTTCCCCTGCTGCTGCCCGATGACTTCACTCAGGTCGTCAGCCGCCTCGGTAATTACAGGTGTCTCCGCAGGTGGGAGGCGCAATTCCTGCTTCCCTTCCAGAAACGCACACACTTCCAGAAGATGGCTTGCGATAAGACAATCGTTGCCGCCTAGCAGCCCAACCAACGGGGCATCGTCTTCAGCAAGTACTATCTGCCGCCCGGCGTTGATGGCCTCCATTGCCGCAGAGATGGCTCCAGGAATGCCGCGTAATGCGCCTGTAAGCGCTAATTCCCCCACGAACTCATATTGACCCAGTTTCTGGGTGCTAAGCTGCTCAGAAGCCGCCAGGAGCGCAATAGCGATAGGTAAATCATATCGACCGCCTTCTTTCGGCAGGTCGGCGGGAGCCAGGTTGATGGTGATTTTTTTCGCCGGGAAGGTATAACCGCTGTTGATGATTGCGCTGCGAACCCGATCCCGGGACTCTTTGACGGTCGTTTCCGGCAGACCCACCATCACCAGCCCCGGCAGCCCCTGGCTGATATGCACTTCAATGGTAATGAGTGGCGCATTCACGCCGAGCGCTGCACGCGTATAGACGACGGATAGTGACATAACTCCTCCCTGATGAAGAGCATTATGCATCGGCATGCTGTCGTATTAATCTGTCACTTCTTGAATTTACGCGGCTTATTCCGGTTTTTTCGCTACTTTTCATGCATTTTCATTTTTCACGGAAGCATGCCCGCATTTTTTTATGCTGCAGCCCAGCCACGCCCGTTTTTGTGCCCGGTGAACGCCAAATGGTGAAATATTTTCATTTCATAATTTTTCTATATAAAACAAATCTTTTTCTAAAGATTCTTAGCGTGGTAATCAATGTCGTCATAAAAAAAACTTGTGCATTTTGTGATGTCTGTGGTAACTCTGTAGGTATTCCTTCGAACAAGATGCAAGAATAGACAAAAATGACAGCCCTTCTACGAGTGATTAGCCTGGTCGTGATTAGCGTGGTGGTGATTATTATCCCACCGTGCGGGGCTGCACTTGGACGAGGAAAGGCTTAGAAATCAAGCCTTAACGAACTAAGACCCCCGCACCGAAAGGTCCGGGGGTTTTTTTATGACTAAAAAACAATAACGAGGAGCAGAGAATGACGAGTAGCACAAAATTCTGTTTCTTACGATCTATGGCGGGGAACTAACTATGAATGGCGCACAGTGGGTGGTACATGCGTTGCGAGCGCAGGGAGTCGAAACGGTATTTGGGTATCCAGGTGGTGCCATTATGCCAGTTTACGACGCGCTGTATGACGGCGGCGTAGAGCACCTGCTGTGTCGACACGAGCAGGGAGCGGCGATGGCAGCCATTGGTTATGCCCGCTCTACCGGTAAAACCGGTGTCTGTATCGCCACCTCTGGCCCAGGGGCGACTAACCTGATCACCGGCCTGGCGGACGCGCTGCTCGACTCTGTTCCCGTTGTTGCTATCACTGGTCAGGTTGCTGCACCGTTTATCGGTACCGATGCCTTCCAGGAAGTGGACGTCCTCGGTTTGTCGCTGGCCTGCACCAAACACAGCTTCCTGGTGCAATCTCTGGAAGAGCTCCCGCGTGTGATTGCGGAAGCCTTTGAGGTGGCAAACTCAGGCCGTCCTGGCCCGGTTCTGGTTGATATCCCTAAAGATATTCAGATTGCACAAGGCGATTTGGACCCGTACTTCTCCACCGTAGAAAGCGACGACACCTTCCCGCACAGCGAAATGGCACTGGCGCAGCAGATGCTGGCCGAATCCCAGAAGCCAATGCTGTACGTCGGTGGCGGCGTGGGAATGGCGCAGGCGGTTCCGGCGCTGCGCGAATTTATGGCGGTCACGCAAATGCCGGCAACCTGCACGCTGAAAGGTCTGGGTGCCGTGCCTGCGGATTATCCGTACTACCTCGGCATGCTGGGTATGCACGGTACCAAAGCGGCCAACCTGGCGGTACAAGAGTGTGACCTGCTGATCGCCGTTGGCGCGCGCTTTGATGACCGCGTGACCGGCAAGCTGAACACCTTCGCGCCGCACGCCAAAGTTATTCATATGGATATCGACCCGGCAGAAATGAACAAATTGCGCCAGGTGCACGTTGCCCTGCAGGGTGACCTGAATGCACTGCTGCCCGCGCTGCAGCAGCCGCTGACGATCGGTGCCTGGTGCGAACATAATGCGGCGATGCGCGCCGAGCATGAATGGCGTTACGATCATCCGGGCGAGGCTATCTACGCGCCGCTGCTGCTGAAACAGCTCTCCGATCGTAAACCGGCGGAAAGCGTGGTGACGACTGACGTTGGCCAGCACCAGATGTGGTCCGCTCAGCACATGACCTACACCCGTCCGGAAAACTTCATCACCTCAAGCGGTTTAGGCACCATGGGCTTCGGTCTGCCAGCTGCCGTGGGTGCACAGGTAGCGCGCCCGAACGATACGGTTATCTGTATCTCCGGTGACGGCTCTTTCATGATGAACGTACAGGAGCTGGGCACCGTAAAACGCAAGCAGTTACCGCTGAAGATCGTATTGCTCGACAACCAGCGGTTAGGGATGGTTCGACAATGGCAGCAGCTGTTCTTCCATGAACGTTATAGCGAAACCACCCTGACCGATAACCCCGATTTCCTCACGCTGGCCAGCGCCTTCGGCATCCCTGGCCAACACATCACCCGTAAAGACCAGGTAGAAGCGGCGCTCGACACCATGCTCGCAAGCGAAGGCCCGTACCTGCTTCATGTCTCAATCGACGAACTTGAGAATGTCTGGCCTCTGGTGCCGCCTGGCGCCAGCAACTCACAAATGCTGGAGAAATTATCATGATGCAACATCAGGTCAACGTGCAGGCCCGCTTCAACCCGGAAACCTTAGAACGCGTCTTACGTGTGGTTCGCCATCGCGGCTTTCAGATTTGCGCGATGAATATGGAAACGGCAAGCGATGCACAGAACATAAATATCGAATTGACCGTTGCCAGCCCACGGTCGGTCGACTTACTGTTTAGTCAATTAAATAAACTGGTGGACGTGGCCTCGGTTGCCGTTCAGCAGTGTACAAGCACATCACAACAACAGATTCGCGCTTGAGCGCAATAGGAAGAGAAATGACGACGAAAAAAGCGGATTACATCTGGTTCAACGGTGAGATGGTACGTTGGGAAGACGCGAAAGTACACGTTATGTCCCACGCGCTGCACTACGGCACCTCCGTGTTTGAAGGTATCCGATGCTACGATTCTCACAAAGGCCCGGTTGTCTTCCGCCACCGTGAGCACATGCAGCGCCTGCGTGACTCCGCCAAAATCTATCGCTTCCCGGTTTCTCAGAGCGTTGACGAACTGATGGAAGCCTGCCGTGAAGTGCTGCGTAAAAACAATCTGACCAGCGCCTATATCCGTCCGCTGGTCTTCGTGGGTGATGTGGGTATGGGCGTTAACCCGCCGGACGGTTACACAACCGACGTGATCATCGCGGCGTTCCCGTGGGGGGCTTATCTGGGCGCGGAAGCGCTGGATCAGGGGATCGATGCCATGGTCTCTTCCTGGAACCGTGCGGCACCGAACACCATCCCAACCGCGGCAAAAGCGGGCGGTAACTACCTCTCTTCACTGTTGGTTGGCAGCGAAGCGCGCCGCCACGGTTATCAGGAAGGTATCGCGCTGGACGTGAACGGCTTCCTGTCCGAAGGTGCGGGCGAAAACCTGTTCGAAGTGAAAGACGGCATTCTGTTTACCCCTCCATTTACCTCTTCTGCGCTGCCTGGTATTACCCGCGATGCGATCATCAAGCTGGCGAAAGATATCGGTATTGAAGTCCGCGAGCAGGTACTGTCTCGTGAATCCCTCTACCTGGCTGACGAAGTGTTCATGTCCGGTACCGCCGCTGAAATCACGCCGGTACGTAGCGTCGATGGTATCCAGGTAGGTGAAGGCCGCTGTGGCCCAGTGACTAAGCGCATTCAGCAAGCATTCTTTGGCCTCTTCACCGGTGAAACCGAAGATAAATGGGGCTGGTTGGATCAGGTTAATAACTAAGAATAAAAATGGGGTGGCACGCACCGCCCCATTCACGAGACAGAGACTGGGAGTACTAAAGCATGCCTAAATATCGTTCCGCCACTACCACCCACGGCCGCAACATGGCGGGCGCCCGCGCACTGTGGCGCGCCACCGGGATGACCGATGATGACTTCGGTAAACCGATTATCGCCGTCGTAAACTCGTTTACCCAGTTCGTGCCGGGCCACGTACACTTGCGCGACCTCGGTAAACTGGTTGCAGAGCAGATCGAAGCCTCCGGCGGCGTTGCCAAAGAATTCAACACCATTGCGGTGGATGATGGTATCGCCATGGGGCACGGGGGCATGCTTTATTCACTGCCGTCCCGCGAGCTGATTGCCGACTCCGTGGAGTACATGGTTAACGCGCACTGCGCCGATGCGATGGTTTGTATCTCCAACTGCGACAAAATCACCCCGGGGATGTTGATGGCTTCTTTGCGCCTGAACATTCCGGTTATCTTCGTTTCCGGCGGCCCGATGGAAGCCGGGAAAACCAAGCTCTCTGACAAAATCATCAAGCTCGACCTGGTCGATGCGATGATTCAGGGCGCAGACCCGAAAGTTTCTGACTCGCAGAGCGAGCAGGTAGAACGCTCCGCTTGTCCAACCTGCGGCTCTTGTTCCGGTATGTTCACCGCCAACTCAATGAACTGTCTGACCGAAGCGCTGGGTCTGTCGCAGCCGGGCAACGGCTCGCTGCTGGCCACCCACGCAGACCGTAAAGAACTGTTCCTCACCGCAGGCCAGCGCATCGTTGAGCTGACCAAACGCTACTACGAACAGGATGATGCCTCCGCGCTGCCGCGCAACATCGCGTGTAAAGAGGCGTTCGAGAACGCCATGACGCTGGATATCGCCATGGGCGGTTCCACCAACACCGTTCTGCACCTGCTGGCGGCGGCGCAGGAAGCCGAAATCGACTTCACCATGAGCGACATCGACAAGCTGTCCCGCAAGGTGCCGCAGCTGTGTAAAGTGGCGCCAAGTACCCAGAAATACCATATGGAAGATGTACACCGCGCCGGCGGCGTGCTGGGGATCCTCGGTGAGCTGGACCGCGCAGGCCTGCTGAACCGCAATGTGAAAAACGTTCTCGGTCTTTCACTGCCACAGACGCTGGAGCAGTACGACATCACCGTTACCCAGGACGACGCGGTCAAAAAAATGTTCCGCGCAGGCCCAGCCGGTATCCGTACCACTCAAGCGTTCTCGCAGGATTGCCGCTGGGACACGCTGGATGACGACCGTGCCGAAGGCTGTATCCGTTCTCTGGAGCACGCCTACAGCAAAGACGGTGGTCTGGCCGTGCTGTACGGTAACTTCGCGGAAAACGGCTGCATCGTGAAAACGGCAGGCGTTGATGACAGCATCCTCAAATTCACCGGCCCGGCCAAAGTGTACGAAAGCCAGGACGACGCGGTAGAAGCGATTCTCGGCGGCAAAGTGGTGGCAGGTGACGTGGTGGTGATTCGCTACGAAGGGCCGAAAGGCGGTCCGGGCATGCAGGAAATGCTCTATCCAACCACTTTCCTGAAATCAATGGGTCTTGGTAAAGCCTGCGCCTTGATTACCGACGGCCGCTTCTCTGGTGGTACGTCTGGCCTCTCTATCGGCCACGTTTCTCCGGAAGCAGCAAGCGGCGGTAATATCGCAATCATTGAAGATGGCGACATGATTGCCATCGACATTCCGAACCGTGGTATTCAGCTGCAACTGAGCGATGCAGAAATTGCCGCGCGTCGTGAAGCGCAGGAAGCCCGCGGCGAACAGGCGTGGACCCCGAAAAACCGTGAACGTCAGGTCTCCTTTGCCCTTCGCGCCTATGCCAGCCTGGCAACCAGCGCCGACAAAGGCGCCGTGCGCGATAAATCGAAACTGGGTGGCTAATCATGGCAGATTCACAACCCCTATCCGGCTCCCCTGAGGGGGCCGAGTACCTCAGAGCGGTGCTTCGCGCACCGGTCTACGAAGCGGTACAGGTGACGCCGCTGCAGAAAATGGAAAAGATCTCTTCGCGCCTTGATAACGTGATTCTGGTTAAACGCGAAGACCGCCAGCCGGTGCACAGCTTCAAGCTGCGCGGGGCTTACGCGATGATGGCTGGCCTGACGCCCGAGCAGAAATCGCACGGCGTGATCACCGCTTCCGCAGGCAACCATGCGCAGGGCGTGGCGTTCTCCTCCGCTCGTCTTGGTCTGAAATCGCTTATCGTCATGCCGGTAGCGACTGCTGACATCAAAGTGGATGCGGTACGCGGTTTTGGCGGCGAAGTGCTGCTGCACGGCGCGAACTTTGATGAAGCCAAAGCTAAAGCCATTGAACTGGCACAGCAGCAGGGATTTACCTGGGTTCCGCCGTTCGATCACCCGATGGTGATTGCCGGGCAGGGCACGCTGGCGCTCGAATTACTACAGCAAGATGCTCACCTCGACCGTGTTTTTGTGCCGGTTGGCGGCGGCGGTCTGGCGGCGGGCGTGGCGGTGCTGATTAAACAGCTAATGCCGCAAATCAAAGTGATTGCGGTGGAAGCAGAAGATTCAGCCTGCCTGAAAGCGGCGCTGGATGCCGGTCATCCGGTCGACCTGCCGCGCGTGGGCCTCTTTGCTGAAGGCGTGGCGGTGAAGCGCATCGGTGATGAAACTTTCCGTCTGTGCCAGGAGTATCTCGACGATATCGTCACCGTGGATAGCGACGCTATCTGCGCGGCGATGAAAGACCTGTTCGAAGATGTGCGCGCGGTGGCGGAGCCTTCCGGGGCGCTGGCGCTGGCGGGCATGAAAAAATACATCGCCCAGCACAACATTCGCGGTGAGCGTCTGGCGCACGTGCTGTCCGGTGCGAACGTTAACTTCCACGGCCTGCGCTACGTTTCCGAACGCTGCGAACTGGGGGAGCAGCGTGAAGCGCTGCTGGCGGTCACCATTCCAGAAGAGAAGGGCAGCTTCCTGAAGTTCTGCCAGCTGCTGGGCGGGCGCTCGGTCACTGAGTTCAACTACCGTTTTGCCGACGCGAAAAATGCCTGCATTTTTGTCGGTGTCCGTCTGAGCCGGGGTCTGGAAGAGCGCAAAGAGATTTTGCAGCTGCTCAACGAGGGCGGCTACAGCGTGGTCGATCTCTCCGACGATGAAATGGCGAAGCTGCATGTGCGCTATATGGTCGGCGGTCGTCCGTCTAAGCCGTTACAGGAACGTCTGTACAGCTTCGAGTTCCCGGAATCCCCGGGCGCGTTGCTGAAATTCCTGCATACCTTAGGTACGCACTGGAATATCTCTCTGTTCCACTATCGCAGCCACGGCACGGACTATGGTCGCGTACTGGCGGCGTTTGAGCTGGGCGAACATGAGCCCGATTTTGAAACGCGGCTCAATGAGCTGGGCTACGATTGCCACGACGAGACAAATAACCCGGCGTTCCGCTTCTTCCTGGCGGGTTAAGCGCCGCTTAGCGGGAGATAACCTATCCGGGTTATCTCCCAATCTCCTTTTATTTGCCATAACCCACCGAATTATTTCGTTGCCAACGAATTTCAACGATAAAAATGTGACGTAATTCATAATAAAACGCTCACCGCGTTGCGCCAGCCTGCGCACATCTTTTGGGGGCGATATTTGTCGCCCACTTGCTGCTCCTGAATTAACATTGTCTCTAGTTAATTCTTAGCGGTTAGAGAGGATATTCGGATGAGAACGGATATAATTGATGCCCCGCATAAAAGTGCGCAAGGATGTGAATATTTTACGCCTCAGCTCACATTTCTGGATAAACATTATAATAATTCCACTGATTTTTTTTCTTCGATATTTTTGCTGCTGAAAAAGCAAGGCTACGTCCAGGACTCTTTTCTTGACGCCATCATCGCCCGTGAAAAGGCATATCCTACCGCGCTGCCGACGCTGCCGGTGGCTATCGCGCTTCCTCATACCGACCCTCAGCACATTATTCGCCCCTTTATCTCCGTAACGCGGCTGTCTACGCCCATTGCCTGGCAAGAAATGGGCAATGATGACAACACGCTTTACGTTCATTTTATTGTTTTACTTGGCTTTGTTGACCACAGTAGCCACTTGACGGCGCTGCAAAAGCTCATGGACTGCCTTGCGGATGAAGAGGTTGTTCAGACCTTACGCGAAATAGACGATGTAGAAACCTTTCTCTGTACCCTCACATCAAGACTGCAATTAGATAAGGATTTATAAGATGAAAAAAGTCATTGTTGCATGTGGAAGCGGCGTTGCTACCTCACAAACGGTTGCCAGTAAAGTGACCCGCTTATTGAATGAACGCCAGCAGTCGCATATCAAAGTTGAAGTCATCGATCTGAAATCGCTTGATAGTCATATAAAAGATAGTGCGGCTTATATCGCCATTACCAAAGTTGATAAGCAATATCCTATCCCGGTAATTAACGGGATTGCCTTTCTGACCGGCATGGGAATGGAACAAGAATTACAAAAGGTCATTGATGCCTGTAAATAAGATGTAGCTCTTTAATCCGTATACTCGTCGTCTTTCAAGCTGCAGGTGCGTTGGCTGCGTTCTTTCACCCGAATCACTTACTAAAGTAAGCTCATCGGGATTCTCTCACTTGCCGCCTTCCCGCAACTCGAAAGCCATAGAGTATCTAATTATTTTAGTGGAGAAGTGCTATGGACTTTCTTGGTGTAGTTATAAATTATATTCTGAATTTAGGCGCACCGGTTTTTGTGCCCTTTATTATGTTATTAGCCGGGCTGGTGGTGCGGATGAAATTCCGCGATGCAGCTTCGGCAGCCATCACGCTTGGCGTGGCCTTCGTTGGGATGAGCATGCTGATTGGCTTTATGGTCGATGCCATCGGTGTTGCCGCACAGACCATGATGAACCGTACCGGCCTTGAGTTAAGCATCGTCGATGGCGGCTGGACGACGATGGCCAATATCTCGTGGGCCTGGCCCTACGCGTTCGCCATGTTCCCGCTTCAGGTTGGCGTCAACATTGTGATGTTGATGCTGAACAAGACCAATACGTTCAACGCCGACCTCTGGAACGTGTGGGGGAAAATCTTTACCGCGTTTATCGTGGTGAGCGTCACCACCCCATTGTTTGGCCCGGTCTGGAGTCTGGTACTGGCGTTCATCGTTGCTGCTTTCCAGATCATTATGGAACTGAACGCGGGAGATATTCACCAGCATCGTATCGAGAAGCTTACGGGGATCCCGGGAGTGACCTGTACGCACCGTATGGTCTTCTTTGGTGCCATCTATTACCCGTTCGATCTACTGCTGCGCAAAATCCCGGTCTGTAATAAACCGATGGATGCGAGCGCGCTGCGTGCCAAAGTCGGGGTTTTTGCTGAAAACCACATTATTGGCTTTATCCTGGGGATCCTGTTTGGGGTCATCGCGGGCTACAGCGTTGCGAAAACGTTGATGCTGGGCGTGCAGGCCTCGACGGCGCTGGTGCTGTTCCCGATGATTTCCAAGCTCTTTATGCAAGCGCTATCGCCAATCTCTGAAGCGATCAGCGACTATATGAACAAGAAATTCTCCGGGCGTAGGCTGTTCGTAGGTATTGACTGGCCGTTTATGGGCGGCGCGAGCGAAATCTGGTTTGCTATTATCGTCGCCATCCCGTTCACTCTGCTGTGGGCGCTGATTCTCCCAGGAAATAAGATCCTGCCGTTTGCTGGCATCATCAATATTGCGCTGATTGTTCCGGCCTATCTGGTGACGCGCGGTAATACGCTGCGTATGGTTATCCTGAGCATTATTGGCGTGCCGTTCTTCCTGTTTGTCGGCACACAGTTCGCGCCAATGATTACCGACCTTGGGTTGGCCACTAAAGCTATCACCATCCCGACAGGACAGCTGATTTCGAACAGCTCGATTGATGCCCCAGTCTTCACCTATGCCTTCTCCTTCCTGTTCAAATTCCTGGAAGGCAACTTCATCCCGCTGGTGTTTGCGCTGTGGTGGGGCTGCGGCTACTTCTTCTACTCCCGCGAACTGCGTCGTGAAAGCAATCTTGCGCAGCAGGAAGCCGAACAGCAGGCGAAGGTTCAGCAGGCGTAACGCTGGGTTTCATGTTCACGTCTGGCGGCAGGTGCCGCCGCCAGGCTTTTCATTGCAGGAGAGTTAGCATGGCTATGGATAAACGCGTGGTTGCAGTGTTGGATGCCATTGTGAACGATCCCGGTATCACGGGGACGAAGCTTGAAGCGCAGTTTTGCCTGACGCGCAAACAGTTGAGCTATACGTTGAAAAAGGTGAATGACTACCTGGAGTCGAACCACTTCGACCGGATCAACCGCCTGAAAACCGGGAAGCTGAATATCCCACGCCATGTAATCGAGCATTTTCGTCAGAATCAGACCTCGGAAACCGAGCATCGCTATCTCTACTCAGAAGAAGAACGTGGGCAGATGATTATCTTTATGCTGCTGACCCGCAATGAACGGCTGTCATTGTTACATCTCTCTTCTTCATTGGGCGTTAGCCAGAACACGATTATCAATGACCTGAAAAAAGTCCGTACCGAGGTTATTGAGCACGGGCTGGAGATAAGCTACGACCGGGGCAACGGCTACCACATTCTGGGTGAGGAGCTGGAAAAACGCTACCTGTTGCTACATTGCCTGCGTCGGGTGCTGGAAATACCGGTCGCAAAAAATATTATCGCTCACTACAACAATGTGATGAGTGACTATCTGGAAAAGGTTGGCAACGTTTTCAGTGAAATTGAAAAGCGATTCAAAATTCAGTTTACCGACCGCCAGCTTCAGGAGCTTATTTATTTTATCTGTTTTGTCCTGCATCGTATTGATTCGGAGAAAATCCTGGTCAATATTCCGAGCAGCTATACCGATATTATTGGCAGCAGAGAATTTACGCTGATGCAGAGCGTTATCAGTAAAATCAATATCAATAGCGAGAATGAATTGGTTTTCCTGACGGCACTGATCCAAAGTTCGAATATTCAAAGTGTCGCCGATAAATATTTCCATCTTGATACGCTGCTGCTTGAAAGCGTGGTGGCGGTGGTCGACAATTTTGAGAAAATAAGCTGCGTTACCATCAAAGAGAAAAATGAGCTGATTGAAAAAATCTATCAGCACTGGAAACCAGCCTATTACCGTATTCGCTATCATCTGGCCAATACCAGCAGCGTTTACGATCTGGTGGTGAAAGAGTTCAGCCACCTGCACGAGATGGTTCGCCGGGCGGCGGTGCCGTTCGAGACGGTGCTGCACTGCGAAATTCCGGACGAAGAGATGGCGTTTTTAACGGTACTCTTTGGCGGCTGGCTGACCCGAGAAGGGGTTATCCATCAGATTAAGCTACAGAAAACGGCGGTGGTGGTGTGTGAAAACAGTGCGACGATTTCCACCTATTTGTTTCTGACGCTGCAGGTCCTTTTTCCGGAGCTGCACTTTACCGAAGTGATGTCACGGCGTGAGTTTGAGCGTTATACCGGACACTACGACGTGGTCTTCTCAACCACGCACCTGAACACCAATAAGATGGTGTTCGTGGTGAATCCGTCCATCAGCAGCATTCACAAAAGTGCGTTCCGCAATCATGTGATCGGCGCGCTACAGGGCGTAGACCCGAACATCATCCAGATAGAGCAACTGCTGCTTATCTTCGAACGCTTCGGTAATATCACTGACCATAAAGGGCTACAGCACGCGCTTGCCAACTACATCTATGATGAGAGCAGCGCCGCGAACGTGGTAGGTAATATTGAACCACCAACGCCGTCACTAACGGACCTACTGCATCGCGAACACGTTCAATTTATCACGTCGCTGCCCGGCAGCTGGCAGCAGGCCATTACTCAGGCTTCAGCATCATTGCTGAAAAGTGGGGTGATTGAACCGCGCTATCTGCAAATTATGCTGGATAAAATTGCCGATGAGCAGCCCTATATCATGCTGGCCGAGGGTGTGATTATTGCCCACGCGGGCGTCGATGATGGCGCGCTGGAGACGGGGATGGCGCTATTGCGCCTGCCTTCTAAGATTGATTTCGCCAGTTATATGCAGGCCGATATTATTATAGTCCTGGCGACGAATAATCCACAAAAACATCTTAAGGCGCTCGCGCAATTAAATGAATTTCTCGAATTCTATGATGGCGGCAATATTATTCGCCGTGCACAGGATGAATATGTACTGATAAAAGACTTCGCCCGACATTCGTAATCATTAATTAAACGCCGTTGCAGCTTAAAAGCTGCAACGTTATTTCCCGGCAACTATTGTCGTGACATCGCTCGCCCCTATAACCGTATACAGGACAAATATTATGTTAGACATTCAGAAAAAACACGTCGTTGAAATGGCCAGAACTGCTCAGCAATGGGGACTGTGTAAACATAAAGCAGGTAATTCTAGCGTACGGGATAAAGAAACAGGGCTTATTTTGGTGACCCCCACTACAATCGACAAAATGCATTTAACGCCGCGCGATATCGTGGTGATGGACGTTGAAGCCAATGTGATTGAAAGCGAAGCGGGATTGCGCCCAACCAGCGAATGCTTGATGCATATCGAGATTTATAAAGCGCGCCCGGATGTGTTCGCGATTTCCCACACGCACTCCCTCTACGCGACCTCTTTTGCTGTGCTGAATAAGCCTATCCCGGCGGTAGTGTACGAGTGCGCGATTCTCAACCTGAAAGACGGGGTGATCCCAGTCGCACCGTACGGCCGCCCCGGCACACCGGCGCTTTCCGACAGCGTGATCGAACCTATCAAGCGTGCTGATGCCATCCTGATGGAAAAACACGGCGCAATCGGCGTGGATAAAGACCCGTATGAAGCAGTGCTGAAATCCGCTTATCTGGAGGAGATGGCACAGATTTACTACCACGCGCTGGTGATTAACGGTGGTAAGGAGCCAGAATCTTTCTCCCCGGAGGAGCTACAACGCTGGGCCTACCCGTCACAGATCAAATTTGCCCGCTAATTGACGTGCCCGCCTGTTTGGGCGGGATATTCATGGAGAGAACGCATGAAAAAATTTCTGAATCAGGCGGAGGACTTTATCCCGGAGATGCTGGAAGGAATCTATCTGGCGCATCCCGATAAATTCCGCTTTGTGAAGGGGGATCTACACTGCCTTGCCACGGCGCGTCCGGTGCCCGGCAAGGTGGGGATTGTCACCGGCGGCGGTTCCGGGCATCTGCCGCTGTTCCTTGGCTACGTTGGGAAAGGGATGCTGGACGGTTGCGCCATTGGCGATGTGTTCCAGTCACCGTCGCCGGAGCAAATCCTGGCCGTTACGCAGGCGGTAGACAGCGGCGCGGGCGTGCTCTACCTGTACGGCAACTACAACGGCGATATTTTCAATTTTGACATGGCAGCGGAAATGGCCGACCTGAAAAGCGATATCCGCACCAGCACGGTCGTTGCCGCCGATGATTCCGCAGGTGCCTTGCCGAGCGGTAATGCCACCACGCGGCGCGGCGTGGCGGGTATTTTCTTCGTCTACAAATGTGCTGGCGCATCGGCGGCCAGAATGGATGATCTCGACACCGTTCAGCGTATTGCGCAGAAGGCCGGGGATCGCGTGCGGACGCTAGGCGTGGCGCTGTCGCCGTGCATCGTGCCGCGTATCGGCAAGCCAGGCTTTCATATTGGCGACAATGAGATGGAAATTGGCATGGGCATTCATGGTGAAAGCGGCATCCGCCGCGGGCCGCAGCTGAGTGCTGAAAATATTGCCGAAGAGATGATGTCCTGGCTGATTGCCGATTCCCCCTGCCAGCAGGGCGATGAAGTGGCGGTGCTGATAAACGGGCTCGGTGCAACGCCGTTGGAAGAGCTGTACCTGATGTATCGCCATGTGCATCAGATTCTGGCGCAGAGCAGCATCCGTGTCTTCCGCGTGTGGGTGGGGGAATTCGCCACGGCGATGGAGATGACCGGCATGTCCATTAGCCTGATGCCGGTAGACGATGAGCTTAAGGCTCTGCTGAACGCGCAGGCCGACACGCCGATGTTCCGGCAGTTTCCTGCCTAAGGAGTCGCTATGACATTAAGCAGCGAGAGCTTACGGCCGCTCTTTGCCGAGTGGGCACGGGTGATGCAGGGCAACAAGACAGTGCTGACTGAACTGGACAGCGTGGTAGGCGACGGCGATCTGGGCCTTACCATGAGCGATGGTTTTGCTGCGGCCTCGGACTATGCACAACACAGCGATGAACCAGACCTGGGGCGATTTTTCTATCTGGCGGGTAAAGCCATGGCCTCGGCGGTACCCTCAACGATGGGTACGCTGATGGCCTCCGGTCTGATGCAGGCGGGAAAAGTCTTTAAGGGGCGGGAGGCGATGACGCTGCGGGAAGCGGGTGATTTTTTCCAGGCCTGGTATGAAGGTGTACAACAGCGCGGCAAAGCACAGCCGGGCGAAAAGACCTTTCTTGATGGCATGGCCCCGGCACTGGTGGCGCTGCGTGACCATGGCGACCCGCTTTGCGTGGCGCGAGAAGCGCTGCTAGCGGCGCAGCAGGGCGTGCAGCAGACCACCACGATGGTGGCGAAGCACGGGCGTGCGGCCATTCACGGCGATCGGTCCCGTGCGTTCGTCGACCCGGGCGCGATGGTCGCCCAGCTTCTGATTCAGGGTTATTTTAACGTCGTTCAGGCTATGTACCCGGCAAACGGACAGTAAGTAAGGAACCGCAATTATGTTGAAAGAAGTGGTGAAAATCAGCAATCTGCACGGTATTCATGCGCGCCCGGCGGGCGTACTGGCAAAGGCATGCGCACAGTATCAGTCGCGGATCGAGATGATCTATGATGGCAAAACCATCAAAGGAAAAAGCATCATGAGCATTTTGGGTGCCGGGATCAAAGGGCGTGGATCGCTTGAGATCATCTGCAGCGGCAGCGACGAGCAGGAGGCGATGGCGAAGCTGAAGGTGCTGTTCGCCGAAGGCTTTGGTTTCGATTAGCCTCACCAAAACCGCCGTTAGCGCGGCGGTTAATCGTGCTTACCGATAATAGACATTAGCAAACAGGTCGCGGTTATCATCCCCTTCTTTGAAAAGGCCTATGTAGGAACCTTCGGGTAACAGCAGCGCTGTCTCCGGGCCATTGAGCAAGGTGATGGTTTTGCGGCCTGCCGACAGGATTATGGGCGGAGTGAGTGCGATCCCATCCACGTTAATTTGTGCAGATACTGGCGCGCCGGTTTCGCTGTAAAGCTGATATCTTCCGGTTAGCGGCACCTTGAATACCGTCTGGCGGTTTACGTGCAGCCGTTGCCCTGCCATCCGGATATTCGGTGCCACCTGGACATAGCTGTTGTCGATGGCTTCGGCGATAACAGAATAGATCTTAGTTAATCGGTTGGACCATAAAATAACTTTCGGTGGGGATTGGGTTAGCACCTGCCAGGCTTCGGAGCCTTTCCCTTCCCGTAGCGTCTTTAATACATACCAGTTATCGAGCCATAGGGTTGTCGGTTCCAGCCTGTTGGGTAACATCCCTATACCATCAAAGTATTTTTCATCAGGCTTGAGCAATGCTTCTGCTCGGCTAACTATTTCAAGCTGCTGTACATTGTCAATTTTCAGGTAGCTGAGATTGGTAAAGTAGCTTGAAAGTAGGGCTAATGCGGTTATCGTCAGGAAAAATAACCTCAAAATCGGCCTACCGCTATGGGTGAGGATGTAATCTAGCGGGGTGAGAGACCAAAGCGATATAAAGGGTAGTGCCATAATAAATACATAGGGCCATGGCTGGCTATGAGCGAACACCAGCGTGGTTATGACGAGCGAAAATATCAGCACGATACGTTTTTTTTCAGGTGAGACTCGAAAGCGTTTCACCGCGATTATCATGCCGCTAAAACAGAGTAGATAGAGAACCGTATTGTCTACCAGGGTTTGTAAGACATACGCGCGCAGTCCGTCATAGGCTTCGCTGCCGTTTACTGCTACTTCTACCGGGCCAAAAATCAAACCTTCAGCGATACGCAGCGGGTCGCTGCCGCCGAATATCAAACAATAGGCTAGTGCGGGAAGCATCCATCCAACGGTCAGGTAAAAACCGCGAACGATAGCCATGATGAAATCTTTGCGTAATGTAGCGTCCATCACTAAGCCAAGCCCTAGAGCCAGATTGAAGAACGCTGATTTTTGGGTAATCAAAAACGCCATCCCGCTGAGGATCCCGGCGATGATAATGCTTCTTGCGTTGAGGGTAGTGCTACGCAGTATCACCAGAACGGCAGCCAGAGCGAAAAACAGCGCCAGGGGCTCTGAGCGGGTGCGGAAGATGCGCTCCATAAAATTCGTAAAGCACAGTAACACCAGAACAATCAGTAGTGAACGTAAACGCTGTTCACCCAAGGCCCGCGCGCAGGCGTAAACCAGCAGTAGGGTTCCGCAGGCGAGCAGAGCCGTTTGCATTCTCCCGACAAGAATAATCGAGGTTGCGTTCCAACCAATCAGGTGAGCCAGTTTATAAAACACGGCAAAGCCTACGGCCTTTGGCGGTTGAATGGTATCGAATAGCCCATTGGCAAAATATTTGGCGTAACCAAGCTGGGCGAACTCATCCATGACCAGACGAATATGCCAGGCAAAAATGAAAATAAGCGCCACTTTAAAGGCGATACTCACGCCGAGAAGCAGTGTGGCGTTTCGCGGGTTGCCGCGAAGAAGGTGAAGACTGGATGTATCCATTTTATTCTCTTCCGGTTTGGTCCTTCGCCCTGACGGCATTTTGCGCCAGCCTGAGTATTTCCTGTGCCATGGTTTGCCAGCTATAGCGCTCCCTGGCGTAACGGATCATCGCTTCACGTTCGCGGTGGGTCAGCCGACAGCTATCTATTGCGGCAGAACAACGCTGCGCCGAACCCTTTGGATCGCTAAGGTCGATGTTCACGCCACGTAGCCAGCTTGCCGCCTCGGGGTCCGCTCTATGTGCCGGAGCGCCGCAGACAACCGGTAGCCCGCAGGCCATCGCTTCCTGAATAACGAGGGGATAGCCTTCACCGACGGTAGGCAATAGCAGCAAATCTGCGCCGCGATAAAGTTCCGCCAGCGCGTCGGGGGCCTGAACGCCAAGATCGTAAACGTTGTCCAACCCCCATTCTGCGGGTCTAAGTGGGCCGCTTCCGACCAGTAAGAACTGGCACTCCGGCCTGGCTGCTGCAAGGACGCGTAATACCGCCAATCCTTTCTTTTCAACGTAGCGACCAACGAAAAGTATGCGCTGGGCACAGGGAGGGAAATGGTAGTTTGCTCGTGGATTTCGTCCGGCTTCTATGGAGGTAGGGGGATAAAAAATGGCGCTATCAACGCCGTTAAACAGCAACCTATAGGGATAGCGTGCAGGTGTTCCGAGCAGGTCGTAACGTACCGTATCGCTAATAAAGATTCGGACATCAGCAGCCCATAGCATGGGGCGCGTAACGATCAGGTTTGCCAGTTGCATCAGCAGACGCAGCGAGAGGGATTTGAAAGGAATCGCAGCAATATGCTGAATCAAAACAACGGGTTTCCCGTGGAGCTTGGCCATTATCATGCCAAGGATTGACGTCACATAAAGCGCATCGTGGATCACCACCACGTCGCTTCGGCGTACGGCATCTCTCAGCGCATAAATGGCCGCGGGGCCGGGGAATGGCATGGGCAAACCGGTGAGTTTTTCCAGCGGGTCGACGCAGCGTAACGCGATGATTTTGATATCGCCGTCAGGTAAAGCATCGCCAGCGCTGGCCGCCCATTGTGGCATTGCGCCCAGGCGGGCGAACCGACGACACAAGTGCCCGGCAACGCGTTCAATTCCACCGCCGTGCGCTTCGTAGAAATGGCTTATCGTCAGGATATTCAAGGTAAAATCTTCTCCTGCCGCATTGTTATTTCCAGACGATTGGGGAGGATAAGGGCACATGCGTCTTACGGCCTGATGCGCTAATCGCCCAGCGACTAAGGAAAAAATTCAGCGCGATCATGCAGCACGAAGCTAGCGGCGCGGCTACAAGCATTGGAAATTCCAGCCAGTGATACCAAAACCAGGTGGTGGCATAAGCCAGTGGGATATTCAGCAGCATGCCGAGGGCATAACGCCCAAAAGCGTGTAGTGAGAGCGGCTGTTTGAAGGTGAATGTGCTGTGCAATATATAGCCGATAATAACGGTGATAACGAAAGATAACAGGACGGCTAACCAGAGCGCCGCGTAGAAACGCTCCGCCGCAATCATGATGCCGTTATGTCCGAGGAAGCAAGTGCCAGAGACGCAGAGATAGGCAAAAGAGGTTCGAATATTCATCGTAGCCGCCTTTGTTGAGACAAGAAGGCTGCTGATAAGGGAGAGGCGATGACCTTTCCCCCTTTCATACCGCTGACCCTTTTGTTGATATCTCTGAAACCTGTCGGTTCAGGATATCCAGCAGCAGCTGCAGTACGAATCCGGCCAGCACCATTAACACACCAGCGATACAAACGGTGCTGATGATAAAAACAGCATGTACCGACTGCTCCATTGAACCGCGGGTAAAAAGCCATTGAAAAGCCAAAAGGAGGTCGGCGCAAAAACCCGATATGGCAAGAGCCGATCCGCCGAAAACCAGCCATTCCAGAGGGTGCGATCGCCTCAACCAGCCAATCATCGGACTTTGTGCAACCGGGTGGTAAATGGCGATAGCGACCTTCGCTAGCACGCCTAGCAGAATTGAGATAAGACCAATCAAGGTTGACATGGTCGCCAGGGCCACGAAATGAATACCAAAATAGTAGCCGTTGATTTCGATGGGGCCTGTGGCAAGCAGCGCAAGGCCGATAATTCCGAGCAGCAGCAGCGTCATCCCTGGGGCCAAATATAGCCTATCCGGAGCATGGGCAATGAGAAGGCGCAAGTGCCGCCAGCCATCGCGAAACGAGCGTAAATGAGGCGGGCGGTTGCGTTTGTCCGGATAGAGCTTGATCGGCACTTCACGGATGGTGAGGCCCGCACGATGCGCGTTGATGATCATTTCGGAGGCAAATTCCATTCCGGTCGCGTGGGCAGATATCTTCTGGAATGCCTCGCGGGTAAAGGCCCGCATCCCGCAGTGAAAATCACGAATGGGAGAGTGGTAAAGCAGCCGGGCGATGCCTGAGAGCAGCGGGTTACCCAGATAGCGATGCAGAGGAGGCATGGCTCCTGGTTCTATTCCTCCGGCAAATCGATTGCCCATCACGAAGTCTGCGCCGCTTTCCAGTGCATCGACAAAAATATCAATCTGGCTCCAGTCGTAGGAGTCATCGGCATCGGCCATGATGAGATACTTACCCTTTGCCGCTCTGGCCGCCGCGCTTATTGCTGCACCATAGCCTTTGACGGGCTGGTGGATGACCCGGGCGCCCAGTGATTTTGCAATTTCAACGGATTTGTCCGTTGAACCATTATCCCCCACGATAACTTCACCCTGAATACCTCGACGGTTAAAGGCTGCCATTATTTTATTAATGCAGATGGCAAGCGTCATTTCTTCATTCAGACATGGAATGATTGCTGATATAAATGGGCGTGGAACAGATGAAGCTATGTCTTTGGAGGCTGAAATGGTCAGTTCCGGAATATATTTAAATGGCTCTGATAAAATACTCGAATGGTCCGGCCGATGTAGATTTGCTGTGTGCATAATATTAAGCTCCAATCCATGAGCATGATTCAGAGCCCATCCTAATGAGCCACTCTATTCGCAACTTTAACCAAAAGGCACTCGCACAAAGCCGGTGGGGCTTTAAAGCCCTGCGAAGTACGTATGCGCCCATGTTTAAACTGGCTGCAATAATAATGTCTATTAGGATAGGCTCTAACTATTTAATGGAAGTATTTCTTTTAATTCATACTGTAAATCAATATGCGGAAATATAATCTATCCACTGATATATTATTTAATTGAATGGTATTTATTAATTTCATTCAATTCTTAACTGATATTATATATTTGAAACTGGATTGAATCGTACAGGAGTGGCCGTTATTAAGTCCAGATTTTATTAGTTAAAAACCCTGGCTTTCGGCCAGGGTTTTATCAGTCGTCTGCTTTTGTTACTGCGGCAGAAAATTACAGCGTGATCACGTCGAATTCAACTTCGGTGTTCACGTCAGCGTCGTAATCCACGCCGTCGAGGCCAAAACCGAACAGGTTCAGGAATTCCTGCTTGTAGCCTGCATAATCGGTTTCTTGCGCCAGGTTTTCAGTGGTGATCAGCGGCCACAGGTCGCGGCATGCCTGCTGAATGTCTTCACGCAGTTCCCAGTCATCCATACGGATACGCTGGTTGTCATCAAGCGCCACTTTATCGCCGTACAGGCTGGTGGTCATCAGACGGTTGATCTGCTCGATACAACCTTCATGAATCCCCTGTGCTTTCATCAGCTTGAAGACCATGGAGATGTACAGCGGCATCACTGGAATGGCGGAAGACGCCTGAGTGATAACGGACTTCAGTACCGCAACGTTCGCGGAACCGTTCAGCGGAGCCAGCTGGTTACGCAGTTCGCCTGCAGCGCGATCGAGGTCTTCTTTCGCTTTGCCCAGCGCGCCGTGCCAGTAGATTGGCCAGGTCAGGTCGGTACCGATGTAGGAGTAGGCTACGGTTTTTACGCCTTCAGCCAGCACGCCAGCTTCGCTCAGCGCACCCATCCACAGTTCCCAGTCTTCGCCGCCCATTACGGTAACGGTGTTCTGCACTTCTTCTTCGGTTGCCGGCTCAATGCTGGCGGTGATGATCTGATCTTTGTTGGTATCAATCGCTTTAGAGGTGTAAACCTCGCCGATTGGCTTCAGCGCAGAACGAACGATTTCACCGGTTTTTGGCATTTTACGCACTGGAGAAGCCAGTGAATAAACGACCAGGTCGATCTGACCCAGATCTTCTTTGATCAGCTTGATAACTTCATCGCGGCATTCGTCAGAGAACGCGTCACCGTTGATGCTTTTGGCGTACAGACCTTCACGCTTTGCTGCTTCATCGAAAGCGGCAGAGTTATACCAGCCCGCGGAACCCGGTTTGGTGTCCGTGCCTGGTTTTTCGAAAAATACGCCGATAGTGGCGGCACCGCTGCCAAACGCTGCGGAAATTCTGGATGCAAGGCCGTAACCGGTGGAAGCACCGATCACCAGCACGCGGGAAGGACCGTTCTCGATTTTCCCGTTTTGCTTAACGTACTCGATCTGTTTTTCCACGTTGACTTTACAGCCAGTCGGATGGGTCGTTGTACAGATGAATCCACGAATTTTTGGTTTGATTATCATAATGATGGCTAATTAAGTTTGTATTTTCGCTGTCAAGTGCGCAATGACACCGTCTGTTCTGGCTTGCTTAACGCGATGGTTAACAAGCCCCCCACTACAATGGATCGCGACATTATACAGAAAAGGAGCGCCAATACTGAATCTACCACTGATTTTAGCCGTCAGACTCTGTGTTGGCCGCAAAGCAAAAGGATTCATGTCTGGATACGAACCTTTTTTACGCTGGTCATGGAGAGGCTGTCGTGGTTTGGTATTCGTCGAACGACGAATTTTGCTTACTGATTATGATGCGAATGCTATGGAAAAGGATTTTCAATAATGACTCAACGTTCTGCTCTTTTAGCCTTATTATTTTTTTACTTTTTCTCCCCGCCAACCCTTGCTGTTTCTCTTGATTGTACAAAAGCCAGCACTGACATTGAGCATGCCATCTGCAGTTCATCTGCCCTCGGCGTTTCAAACAACTCTTTAGACCGCAACTTTCAGCGGGCAATCGCTAATTTGCCTGTTATCGAGGGGGATGAGTTACGTAAAGAGCAACTGATGTGGTTAAAAACACGAAATGCCTGCGCAGAAGAGCCAGCGGAGTTATTCCGCTGTCTAATGAAAAGCATTGAGGAGCGAAGTCGTGAACTCGCGCTTATTCATATTGCGGGAGCCACTTCTTTAGACAATGTCATCCGTTCTATTCCCTTTACTCCTGCGAGTGCGGCGCAAACGCTACGAAAATATCATTCATCGCTAGCATCGGCCTGGCTGGTTTATCTCTATCAATTCGAACCAGACAGCGGGGTGACTTCTGACGAGGCCATTCAGTACCAAAAGCATGCTCTTGATGAGGTGATAGGTCGTCACATAACCGATGTACCCGCCATAGATACGACGTCTACTCTTGATTTGTTGCGGAGAGGCATTGAAGCGGCTAGCTACGAGAAAGAATCCACTGGTGGCACGCAGAGAAAGTATGTGCACTGTTTTGTCTTTGAACGGCATGGAGAGGCAGCCCTTAAGGCTTTTGGCCCTCAACATGCCTCATACAGGGATGCCTTTTCCCCAATATGTTTACCTCAGGGTTCGTTTTTCAAATCATCTGCGTGGGACCAATTGCGCAAAGCTATTAAGCCTGCAGTCGAACGATCTCAATATAGTAAGGGGTCAATTAAATACTCATTTTATGTTTCTTGGGATTTGTTGGATCTGCGTGTGAGTGTACTGCCAAAAAAATACCTGCAGTCTGACCCAGAAAACACTCATCCAGAAAGAGCTGAGCTTATTGCCAGCTATGCTGACCTTGAAAATGATATCCGAACCGGGGATTGGGATGAAAAGTTGTGGCCGCTGGAGGAACGTAAAGCGCTATTGAAAGAGATCCCTCGTGCTCGCAAGGATATGGAGTATTGGCTACAAACAGAGAAAAATTTCTCTACTACAGATGCAAAAAAAGCGGCTGATAAAATCGTCTCTCTCTGGTTAATCCAGCGCGTTCTTTATATTGACGGCCACGACGCCCATCGTGCTCATAAAAGCAGTCATTGAGTAGGCCGGAGTCGGTACAGACACCCCTCATCCGGCTCTACCGATCAGTGCTTCTGGTGAGCAAACTCCGCCATAAACTGCAGGATCAGCGCCATCGACACTGCACCAGGGTCGCAGTGACCAATGGCCCGCTCACCCAGATTTTTCGCCCGCCCAAAGCGGGCAACCATGGCGCTGGTGCCTTCTGCGCCTGCCATGGCTGCCTGTGCGCAGTGGGTGAGCGCATCCGGCAGTGGTAGTGCGATATCTGCTTTGGCCTGTTCGGCGGCGGCGGCCAGTGCATCTACCATTGTTTTATCTCCCGGCTCGGCACCGCCGCGTTGGTGGATGGCCTGCATACCGATCGCCAACCACTCGGCGAGGGTGGCGGCATCCAGCTCAGCGGGGCCTGCCAGACCTTTACCCCCGGCGCGGAAAAGGGTACCGAAAATGGCCCCGGATGCGCCGCCCATGCTGGTCATCAGGCGGGTACCGCTTTGCAACAGGGCATCGCCAATATCGGTGGCGGTAAATTCTGGTGCGGCGAGCAGCGTGTTAAGCGCGGTAAAGCCGCGTTTAATACCGATACCGTGATCGCCATCGCCAATAACCTGGTCAAGCGCGGTCAGCCTCGGTTCGCTGGCGATCATCCCCTCAGAAACGTACTGCAGGCAGGCGATAAATTGTGTGGTGTTCATCTTAGTTTCTCCAGCCGAGGGTGCGGATTGGATGGTCATATAGGCGCTGCATCTCGTCGTCCAACCGCAGCATGCTCAGGGAAAAACCGGACATTTCCAGCGAGGTACAGAAGTGACCGACTTGTACGTCATAGGTCTTGATGCCGCGCGCCGTTAGCGCTATGCCGACTTTGCGGGTGACTACCATTAGCTCGGTGTTGCTTAGTGCGCCGAGGTTGTTGACGCTCACGCATACGCTGTCGCCCTGTGCGAAAGGTAGGTCGTTGCACAGACGTTCAATCATCATCTCGACCAGCTCATCAGACTGCGGCATTGGAATACGGCACAGCCCTGGCTCACCGTGAATGCCAATACCCAGTTCGATTTCGTTATCGGCCAGCGTGAAGTTAAAGGCGTCGGCCTGCGGCAGCGCGCACCCGCTCAATGCGACACCAATGGTGCGGGTGTTACGGTTGGCTTTTTTCGCCAGCGCTTCCAGCTCAGACAAGCCGTAGTGCTCGAACTGAGCCGCGGCACCGGCAAGCTTATATAAAAATGCCAGCCCGCCCACCCCGCGGCGGTCGGACATTCTTTCCGGTGGCGCGGAGGCAATATCATCCGTGGCGCGCACGGTGCGACACTCAATGCCTTCTTCCGCAAGGATTTCAGCCGCGATATCAAAGTTCATGCCGTCGCCGGAGTAGTTGCCGTAGAGGAACAGCACGCCGTTGCCCTGATGAACAGCCCGACTGGCTTCAATGATTTGGTCGGGAGAGGGGGAGGTGAAGACTTCGCCCAGCGCGCAGGCATCGATGCCGCCTTCGCCGACGAACCCGGCAAACGTCGGCTCATGGCCGCTGCCGCCGCCGCTGACGATAACGGTCTGGCCATTCTGTGCCATCGTACGGTAAACCGCGCAGTAGTCTGGCAGGGCGTGGATCTTTCCGCGCCCGGCGTACACCAGCCCTTCCATGATTTCGCTACGAATATTATCGGTGTTGTTGAAGATCTTTTTGGGTTTCAGCATCGTCACTCCCTCTTGTAAGGTCCGGTTTCTTTAGTGACGATTTTACCTGCGGAGCTTGTTTACACCTGGCACCTTTGATACCAATTAATCTCCCGAACCAGGGGCATGACTGGGGGCTGGATGTATCAATGCTATTCTGTGATTTTGCGTTCTAACACAATCTTCCAGAATGCATCCACCAATGGTTCATGTAGCCGCTTTTTCTGCACGCAGACGCCTAGCTCGAACGGGGTCTTCTCATCACTGCGCTCTAAAATCATCACGCGGTTACGCACCGGCTCCGGGCTATTTTCCAGCACGATTTCGGGAATCAGCGCCACGCCACAGCCCAGCGCCACCATCGACACCATCGCCTCGTGGCCGCCCACGGTGGCGTAAATCGACGGGTTGCTGATTTTATGGCGACGGAACCACAGCTCAATGCGGCGGCGCACGGGCCCCTGGTCGGCCATGATAAACGGCACCGTTGACCAGTCAGGCTCATCCACCGAAATCTGGTTGCGTACCGGGCAGGGCAGCGCTGGGGCAATCAGCACCACGGCCAAATTTTCCAGCATGGAAAATGCCACCGCGCCGGGCAGCGTTTCGGGCTTACCGGCAATCGCCAGATCGGCCTCGCCGGTGACGACTTTTTCCATTGCATCGGCCGCGTCGCCGGTGGTTAGCTTGATTTCAACCGACGGATGCTCGGCGCGAAAACGGTCGAGGATTGGCGGTAGGTGGCTGTAGGCGGCGGTGACCGAGCAGAAGATATGCAGCTCACCGGAAAGAGACGGCCCCTGCTGATCGAGGGTATGGCGCAGCTGCTGATACTGTAACAGCGTCTGCTGGGCGAAAACGCGCAGTTCATCACCGGCTTCGGTCAGCGTCACCGTGCGGTTATCGCGGACAAACAGCGGCTGGCCGAGGTCTTCCTCAAGGCGCTGAATCTGGCGTGAAAGCGTGGATGGGCTGACGTGCATCGCCCGCGCGCTGCGGCCAAAATGGCGGCTTTCCGCCAGATGCAGGAACATTTTCAGATCGCGTAAATCCACAGACGAGTCTCCGGTTTTTGACGTTGCATAAATTGCAATATGACGTTGTGAATATATCAATTTCCGCAATAAATTTCCTGTTGTAATGTGGGTTCATTCTCGCTGAAACGCGAACCGAACAATAAGACACACAACATCACGGAGTACACCATCATGGCTAACTACTTTAATACACTGAATCTGCGTCAGCAGCTGGCTCAGCTGGGCAAATGTCGCTTCATGGGCCGCGAAGAATTCGCCGACGGCGCAAGCTACCTTCAGGGTAAAAAAGTGGTCATCGTCGGCTGTGGCGCTCAGGGTCTGAACCAGGGCCTGAACATGCGTGACTCCGGTCTGGATATCTCCTATGCCCTGCGTAAAGAAGCGATCGCTGAGAAACGTGCTTCCTGGCGTAAAGCGACCGAAAACGGCTTCAAAGTCGGTACCTACGAAGAGCTGATCCCGCAGGCTGACCTTGTGGTTAACCTGACGCCAGACAAACAGCACTCCGACGTTGTGCGTTCCGTACAGCCGCTGATGAAAGACGGCGCAGCGCTGGGTTACTCCCACGGTTTCAACATCGTCGAAGTGGGCGAGCAGATCCGTAAAGACATCACCGTTGTGATGGTGGCACCGAAGTGCCCGGGTACCGAAGTGCGTGAAGAATACAAACGCGGTTTCGGTGTTCCAACCCTTATCGCAGTTCACCCGGAAAACGATCCAAAAGGCGAAGGCATGGCGATCGCTAAAGCCTGGGCTGCAGCAACCGGTGGCCACCGTGCTGGCGTACTGGAATCCTCCTTCGTTGCAGAAGTGAAATCTGACCTGATGGGCGAGCAGACTATCCTGTGCGGTATGTTGCAGGCTGGTTCTCTGCTGTGCTTTGACAAGCTGGTGGCTGAAGGCACCGACGCCGCTTACGCAGAAAAACTGATTCAGTTCGGCTGGGAAACCATCACCGAAGCGCTGAAGCAGGGCGGCATCACGCTGATGATGGACCGTCTGTCTAACCCGGCGAAACTGCGCGCTTATGCGCTGTCCGAACAGCTGAAAGAGATCATGGCGCCGCTGTTCCAGAAACACATGGACGACATCATCTCCGGTGAATTCTCCTCCGGCATGATGGCTGACTGGGCTAACGACGATAAGAAACTGCTGACCTGGCGTGAAGAGACCGGTAAAACCGCGTTCGAAACCGCACCGCAGTTTGAAGGCAAAATCGGCGAGCAAGAGTACTTCGATAAAGGCGTTCTGATGATTGCGATGGTGAAAGCGGGCGTTGAGCTGGCGTTCGAAACCATGGTTGATTCTGGCATCATCGAAGAGTCTGCTTACTACGAATCACTGCATGAACTGCCGCTGATCGCGAACACCATCGCGCGTAAGCGTCTGTACGAAATGAACGTGGTTATCTCCGATACCGCAGAATACGGTAACTACCTGTTCTCTTACGCTTGCGTACCGCTGCTGAAAGAGTTCATGACCACTCTGCAGACCGGTGACCTGGGCAAAGCGATTGCCGAAGGTGCGGTAGATAACGCCCAACTGCGCGACGTGAACGAAGCGGTTCGTGGCCACGCTATCGAGCAGGTTGGTAAGAAACTGCGCGGCTACATGACCGATATGAAGCGTATCGCAGTAGCAGGCTAATAAAACCTCGTTATCATCCGGCCCGGTCAGCGCCTCGCGACCGGGCCGTTTTTTTATCTGCGCTTGACGGGATCGCTCAGTCCACTCTCTCATCATCTAAATTCATCTAGTTATCATATTGATAGCTTTTATTCGTACAGATTATTTTTTCTGGGATTGCTCACACTCATCTTATGTAATATTGTAAGTTACATGAAAACAAACAACTCATTCTCAGCGACGCTTCACATCCTGCTTCATCTGGAGCAGATGGACAAACCTCTGACATCCGAACAGATGGCCGCCTTTATCGACGGCAATCCGGCATTCATCCGCAAGCTGCTTGCTGGGCTCAGGGAAAACAACATTGTCTGTGCCACGAAGGGGCACCACGGCGGCTGGCGGCTGTGCCGACCGGTCAGTGAAATCACGCTTTACGATATCTACATGGCGCTCGGCGAACCGGCGCTGTTTGCGCTGGGCAACCGCAGCGAAAACCCGCAGTGCCTGGTGGAACAGGGGGTAAACCGGGTGATGTCAGAGACGCTCGCCGATGCGCAGACGTTGATCCTCGATCGCTTTAAGCGCCTGACACTACAGGATATCGGCAGCGAATTTATTAGCTACTTCAACGACAAAGGCCACGACCATGATTGAAAATTTAACCACCTGCCTGATGATTGCGATGGCGGCGAGCAGTATTTCGATGACGGTGACGCAGACGGAGCTGTTTGCCGCGTTTCGTGAATGGACGACCAAAAAGAACGCGCTGATGGGGCACTTGTTCCACTGCTTCTACTGCCTAAGTCACTGGGTGGTATTTGGCGGGATGGCGGTATATCGCCCGACGCTGTTGAACAGTGGCTTTGCGCTGATTGACTGGGTGATGACGGCATTTATCGTGATTACGATCACCACGCTGATTAACGGCTTGATGTTTAAGGTATTCCAGGCGGCGGTTAGCACCCATGTGATGAAACATAACGCCCAGCAGACGCTGCAATCGCAGAAATAAAAAAACCGGCGTCGCTTTGCTCGGCTACAAACGACCGGTAGCCAGGTCGAGCGAAGCGACGCCGGGATGCACCTTAGTTACGGTACAGCACTTTAATAATGTGGTAACCGAACTGAGTGTGCAGCGGGCCGGTTGGCTCCAGCACTGGACAGGAGAAGACCACCTTATCGAACGCCGGAACCATCTGGCCCTGACGGAATTCACCTAAGTCACCGCCGCGTTTGCCCGATGGGCAGATGGAGTGCTTCTTCGCCAGCTTGCCGAAATCGGCGCCGTTTTTAATCTGTTCCAGAAGATCCAGAGCCAGTTTCTCTTCTTTCACCAGGATATGCACTGCTGCTGCTGTTTTTGCCATGATCGAGCCTTTCTATAAGCGAGTCTGTAAGGCTGGCGATTTTAGCATGGCTTATCGCCGATACAGCACCTTGATGATGTGATAGCCAAATTTGGTTTTAACCGGCCCGAAAGGCTTAAGTAGCGGACAGCTAAAAACGGCGGCGTCGAATGGCCCCACCATCATCCCCTGCTTAAACTCGCCAAGATCGCCACCGTTGCGCCCGGAAGGGCAGCGGGAATAGCGTTTTGCCAGATGATCGAAGCTGATTCCTCGCTCCAGTTTGCTGAGGATCTCCAGCGCCAGTTTTTCTTCTTTTACCAGGATGTGCAGGGCTGCCGCGCTCTTTGCCATAAGGTCACTCTTATCGTTGGTTTGCTACCCAACACTTTACCATTCGGCGGGTAAATCTCAGCCTGACTTTCTGCTACAATCCACACCCCCGTGTTTACAGATTGAGCAATGCCCCTATGCGTTTAAACCCCGGACAACAACAAGCCGTCGAATTTGTCACTGGCCCTTGCCTGGTGTTGGCGGGTGCTGGCTCCGGCAAAACCCGCGTTATCACCAATAAAATTGCGCACCTGATCCACCAGTGTGGTTATCAGGCACGACATATTGCAGCGGTGACCTTTACCAACAAGGCCGCACGCGAGATGAAAGAGCGCGTGGCGCAAACGCTGGGGCGCAAAGAAGCGCGTGGGCTGATGATCTCCACGTTCCACACGCTTGGGCTGGATATCATTAAGCGCGAGTATGCGGCGTTGGGGATGAAGTCGAACTTTTCCTTGTTCGACGATACCGATCAAACTGCGCTGCTTAAAGATCTGACCGAAGGGCTTATCGAAGACGATAAGGTGCTCTTCCAGCAGCTGATCTCGACGATCTCCAACTGGAAAAACGATCTAAAAACCCCGGCGCAGGCAGCGGCCAGTGCGAAGGGTGAGCGCGATCGTATTTTTGCCCACTGCTACAGCCTGTACGACGCGCACATGAAAGCGTGTAACGTGCTGGACTTTGACGACCTGATCCTGCTGCCGACGCTGCTGCTGCAACGTAATGAAGAGGTGCGTGAGCGCTGGCAGAACAAGATTCGCTATCTGCTGGTGGATGAATATCAGGACACCAACACCAGCCAGTACGAGTTGGTGAAGCTGCTGGTGGGGCAGCGTGCGCGGTTTACCGTGGTGGGCGACGACGATCAGTCAATCTACTCCTGGCGCGGTGCGCGTCCGCAAAACCTGGTCTTACTGAGCCAGGACTTCCCGGCGCTGCAGGTGATTAAGCTGGAGCAGAACTACCGTTCCTCCGGGCGCATTCTTAAAGCGGCAAACATTCTGATCGCCAATAACCCGCATGTGTTTGAAAAACGTCTGTTCTCCGAACTGGGCTACGGCCCGGAGCTTAAAGTGCTGAGCGCCAACCACGAAGAGCACGAGGCGGAGCGCGTCACCGGCGAGCTTATCGCCCATCACTTCGTCAATAAGACGCAGTACAAGGACTACGCCATTCTCTATCGCGGCAACCACCAGTCGCGGGTGTTTGAAAAATTCCTGATGCAGAACCGCATCCCGTACAAAATTTCTGGCGGCACGTCGTTCTTCTCCCGCCCGGAGATTAAAGACCTGCTGGCCTATCTGCGCGTGCTGAGCAACCCGGACGACGACAGCGCATTCCTGCGTATCGTCAACACGCCGAAGCGTGAGATTGGTTCGGCAACGCTGCAAAAGCTCGGTGAGTGGGCGATGACCCGCAACAAAAGCCTGTTTACCGCCAGCTTTGATATGGGGTTGAGCCAGACGCTAACCGGGCGTGGCTATGAATCTCTCACTCGCTTTACCCAGTGGCTGGGCGAAATCCAGCGTCTGGCGGAGCGCGAGCCGATTGCCGCCGTACGCGATCTGATTCACGGCATCGACTATGAGTCCTGGCTGTTTGAAACCTCGCCGAGCCCGAAAGCCGCCGAAATGCGTATGAAAAACGTCAATACGCTGTTTAGCTGGATGACGGAAATGCTGGAAGGTAGCGAGCTGGAAGAGCCGATGACGCTGACTCAGGTGGTGACTCGCTTTACCCTGCGCGACATGATGGAGCGCGGTGAAAGTGAAGAGGAACTGGATCAGGTTCAGCTGATGACGCTGCATGCCTCGAAAGGGCTGGAGTTCCCGTACGTCTTCCTCGTGGGCATGGAAGAAGGGCTGCTTCCGCACCAGAGCAGCATTGATGAGGATAACGTCGATGAGGAGCGTCGTCTGGCCTACGTGGGCATCACCCGCGCGCAGAAAGAGCTGATTTTCACTCTTTGCAAAGAACGCCGCCAGTATGGCGAGTTGGTACGCCCTGAACCGAGCCGCTTCCTGCTGGAGCTACCGCAGGACGATGTGATGTGGGAGCAGGAGCGAAAAGTGATTACGCCCGAAGAGCGCATGCATAAAGGGCAGGCGAACGTCGCCAATATTCGTGAAATGCTGGCGAAAGCGAAAAAGGGTTAACCAGTAGCCCGGCCGAGCGAAGCGACGCCGGGAATATGCACAGCACCTTTCCGAAGTCGGTGTTACAAGCTATCCGGTAGCCCGACGCCAGCAACCTGTAACGGCCAGTGGATATAGCTTTGCCACTGGCATTCTTGATCGACCATTTCACGCCCCAGCGGATGCTGTTCCAGCCAACTGTCCGGCAGCGTCAGGGTCAGATTTTCCCCGTCGACGGTCAGCGTAATCGCTGGCAGAAGATCGTCACGACGACGGCTGGCAAAGAGAATCGCCAGACGCAGCAGACGGCAGAGATGCTCCGCGACGCGCGGCGGCACGGCGTTCTGCTGGTGGAGCGTTGGCAGATTGACGGTGTTGGTTTGGTTCAGCAGCAGGGTGGCGAGCAGCTTTTTCTGCGCAGGCGTGAAGCCCGGCAGGTCGAGATTGCGCACCAGATAGGCTGCGTGCTGCGGAGCCTGTTTGAAATCGACGCTGAGGCCAATCTCATGTAATGCGCAGGCACTTAACAGCAGTTCGCTGCTTAATGGCTCCAGATCCCAGCTATCTTTCACCTGTTCGACAAAATTCGCCGCCAGTTGAGACACGCGATTTGCCTGCTCGATATCAACCATAAAGCGACGCTGAATATTACGCAGCGTGCGGCTGCGAATGTCCTCGTCGACCGCCAGATGCAGCATGCCGTAGACCAGCCCTTCGCGCAGAGCGCCGCCGGCCAGGGTCATGCACTGGATATCCAGCTCGGTGAAAATGGCGATAAGAATGGCGAGCCCGCTAGGGAAGACCAGCGCGCGTTCAAGCGTCAGCCCTTCAATTTCCAGTTCTTCCAGACGGCCGCACTGAATGGCGCGCTGTTTTAGCTGCTGAAGCTTGGCGAGGGTAATGCGTTCATCCATCCCCTGCGCCATCATGATTTCTTGCAACGCCTGCACCGTACCAGAGGCACCGACGCAGACTTTCCAGCCGTGGTGACGCAGTTCATCGGCAACGGGCTTAAGCACTTCACGTGCGGCACGTTCCGCTTCGTCGAAGTGTTCCTGGGCCAGGTTACGGTCGGTAAAGTAGCGCTCAAGCCAGGTCACACAGCCCATCGAGAGGCTAAACAGCGAGGTGGTTTGCGCACCGGTGCCGGTGACCAGTTCGGTACTGGCACCACCGATATCGACCACTAAACGACGATCGTCGCCGCCGGTGGTGTGCGCCACGCCCTGATAAATCAGGCGCGCTTCTTCTTCCCCGCGGATAACCTGCACCGGGCAACCGAGGATTTCCTGGGCTTTGGCGATGAACACATCGGCATTAACGGCAAGACGCAGCGTCGCGGTAGCCACGATACGAATTTGCGTTGGGGGAATATCCTGAAGACGTTCGGCAAACAGGCGCAGGCATTGCCAGCCTCGCTCCATTGCTTCCGTCGAAAGAGTGTTGTCGCGGTTAAGTCCGGCGGCCAGACGCACTTTGCGCTTAATGCGCGTCAGCGTCTGGATGCTGCCCGCCACCTCGCGAACAATCAGCATATGAAAACTATTGGAACCGAGATCGATAGCTGCGTATAGCGAGGTGGAAGTGAGCATAACTTATTTAACCTGAACGACGACGATTACGCGGAGCGCCCGAACGACGCGGACCGTTACCCTGACGAACGCGCGTCAGACGCAGCGGCTTCGGCAGCTCGGTTAAGAGCGCATCCGGGTTGTACTTACTCACCGGAATAGAGTGACCGGTGTAGGTCTCGATAGCCGGCAGGTTGAGCGCATACTCTTCGCAAGCCAGGCTGATTGAGTGACCGCTTGCGCCCGCGCGACCGGTACGACCGATACGGTGTACGTAGTCTTCACAGTCGTCCGGCAGGTCATAGTTAAAGACGTGCGTGACGGCAGGGATGTGCAAGCCGCGTGCCGCAACGTCGGTCGCGACCAGGATATCGATATCACCGCGGGTGAAATCTTCCAGAATACGCAGACGTTTTTTCTGCGCCACGTCACCGGTCAGCAGGCCGACGCGATGACCATCGGCAGCCAGATGGCCCCAAATGTCTTCACAGCGGTGCTTGGTGTTGGCGAAGATAATTGCGCGGTCCGGCCACTCTTCTTCCAGCAGCGTTTGCAGCAAACGCATCTTTTCTTCGTTGGAAGGGTAGAAGAGTTCTTCTTTAATACGGTGGCCCGTTTTCTGCTCTGGCTCAACTTCCACGTATTCGGCGTTGTTCATTTGCTCGAACGCCAGTTCACGTACGCGGTAAGAAAGGGTAGCGGAGAACAGCATGTTCAGACGCTGGTTGGCCGCAGGCATACGGCGGAACAGCCAACGGATATCTTTAATAAAGCCCAGATCGTACATACGATCCGCTTCGTCCAGCACCACGACCTGGATCGCGCCCAGGTTGATATGGTTCTGTTTTGCATAGTCAATGAGACGGCCAGTGGTGCCGATCAGAATATCGACGCCGCTTTCCAGCACTTTCAGCTGTTTATCATAGCCGTCACCGCCGTAGGCCAGGCCCAGCTTCAGGCCGGTCGCCTGAGCCAGCGGCTCTGCGTCAGCGTGAATCTGTACTGCCAGCTCACGGGTTGGCGCCATAATTAAGGCGCGCGGTTGATTCACCTGGCGGTCAGCAATTGCCGGGTGAGAAAGAAGATAATGAAACGTCGACGTCAGGAACGCCATCGTTTTCCCGGTACCGGTTTGCGCCTGTCCCGCTACATCACGTCCAGCAAGCGTCAGCGGCAAAGCCAGCGCCTGAATGGGCGTGCAATTATAAAACCCTTTGGTTTCAAGGGCTTCAACCACTTTAGGGTGCAGGGCGAAGTCGGAAAACTTCTGTTCAGTTAAATGTGTTTTGCTCATAGTGTGGTAGAATATCAGCTTACTATTGCATTAAGAAAGCGTATCCGGTGAAATAACGTCAACCTTTGTTGGCGAAGTCAACATCAACACCTCGTTGGTTAATGCTACACCAACACACCAGGCTTATTCCTGTGGAGTTATATATGAGCGATAAAATTATTCACCTGACTGACGACAGTTTTGACACGGACGTACTTAAAGCTGACGGGCTGACACTCGTCGATTTCTGGGCAGAGTGGTGCGGTCCGTGCAAAATGATCGCCCCGATTCTGGATGAAATCGCCGAGGAGTATCAGGGTAAACTGACCGTTGCTAAACTGAACATCGATCAGAACCCAGGTACTGCACCGAAGTACGGTATCCGCGGTATCCCTACGCTGCTGCTGTTCAAAAACGGTGAAGTTGCAGCAACTAAAGTTGGCGCACTGTCTAAAGGCCAACTGAAAGAGTTCCTCGACGCTAATCTGGCGTAAGAGATTCAACGTAAGCGTTCAGGGTTCCTGTGTTCTTAATTTGAGCGGAACTCTGGACGCTTGCCATCAGTCGTGCTAAGTTAACTTTGACTTCGTTTTAAACATACCTTGTTTGAATCTGTTTGACCCAAACCTCCCGTTGTCGTTAACAGCGTCAGAGGTTGAAAAATTCCAGGCTCGTCACTCTTTTCCGTCTTGTCGTTTCAGTTCTGCGTACTCTCCTGTGACCAGGCAGCGAACAGACATGAGTTGATGGCCGTAAACAGGCACGGATGACCCTGCCATACCATTCACAAATTAAGTTCGAGATTTACCCCGAGTTTAAGAACCCACACCATTATGAATCTTACCGAATTAAAGAACACGCCGGTTTCTGAGCTGATCACTCTCGGCGAAAATATGGGTCTGGAAAACCAGGCACGTATGCGCAAGCAGGACATCATTTTCGCCATCCTGAAGCAGCACGCGAAGAGTGGCGAGGATATCTTTGGCGACGGTGTGCTGGAGATACTGCAGGATGGATTTGGTTTCCTCCGCTCCGCAGACAGCTCCTACCTCGCCGGCCCTGATGATATCTACGTTTCCCCTAGCCAAATCCGTCGTTTCAACCTCCGCACTGGTGACACCATTTCAGGTAAGATTCGTCCTCCGAAAGAGGGTGAGCGTTACTTTGCGCTGTTGAAAGTTAACGAGGTTAACTACGATAAGCCGGAAAACTCGCGCAACAAGATCCTGTTCGAGAACTTAACCCCGCTGCACGCAAACTCTCGTCTGCGTATGGAACGTGGTAACGGTTCTACCGAAGACTTAACCGCTCGCGTCCTGGATCTGGCATCGCCAATCGGTCGCGGTCAGCGTGGTCTGATTGTGGCGCCGCCGAAAGCCGGTAAAACCATGCTGCTGCAGAACATCGCGCAGAGCATCGCCTACAACCACCCAGACTGCGTACTGATGGTTCTGCTGATCGACGAACGTCCGGAAGAAGTGACCGAGATGCAGCGTCTGGTTAAAGGTGAAGTGGTTGCTTCTACCTTCGACGAACCCGCATCTCGCCACGTTCAGGTTGCCGAAATGGTTATCGAGAAAGCGAAACGTCTGGTTGAACACAAGAAAGACGTTATCATTCTGCTCGACTCCATCACTCGTCTGGCGCGTGCGTACAACACCGTGGTTCCTGCTTCAGGTAAAGTCCTGACCGGTGGTGTGGACGCCAACGCCCTGCATCGTCCGAAGCGTTTCTTCGGTGCTGCGCGTAACGTGGAAGAGGGTGGTAGCCTGACTATCATCGCGACCGCGCTTATCGATACCGGCTCTAAAATGGATGAAGTTATCTATGAAGAGTTCAAAGGTACCGGCAACATGGAACTGCACCTCTCTCGTAAGATTGCGGAAAAACGCGTCTTCCCGGCTATCGACTACAACCGTTCTGGTACCCGTAAAGAAGAGCTGCTCACTACGCCTGAAGAGCTGCAGAAGATGTGGATCCTGCGCAAAATCATCCATCCAATGGGTGAAATTGACGCGATGGAATTCCTCATCAATAAGCTGGCAATGACCAAAACTAACGACGATTTCTTCGATATGATGAAACGCTCGTAAAATCGGATTTTTGCCGACGAACGCCACACAATTGTGTGGCGTTTTTGTTTTTAGGAGTTTAGGCAATGGGGGTTAACATTTTTTTCACGAATAATTGTGGTTTACAGCTACAATGATAGTTAGTTTGCAAAATCGGTTATAAATCAGGCAAGTTTTCCCAATATTCATCAGGCTTCCTCTTCTGAAGCGCTGCTATCGTGGGTATACTTTCGCTATTAATATTCTCAGCGAGTATAAATTGTGAGTTTACTGACCGTCGGTACTGACTTGATCAGTATTTTCTTGTTCACCACCGTATTTCTCTTTTTTGCCCGTAAAGCGGCTAAAAAGATCGGTTTGGTGGATAAACCTAACTTTCGTAAACGTCACCAGGGGCTTATCCCGCTTGTGGGCGGTATCTCTGTGTATGCTGGGATCTGCCTGACCTTCGCGATTGCTAATTATTATATCCCGTACGCTTTCCTCTACCTTGCTTGTGCCGGTGTACTGGTGCTGGTGGGCGCTCTGGACGACCGTTACGACATCAGCGTCAAAATCCGTGCCACCGTTCAGGCGGTGATAGGCATCGTCATGATGACGGCAGGTCATTTGTATCTGCAAAGTCTGGGCTATCTGTTCGGTTCGTGGGAGCTGGTGCTGGGGCCGTTTGGTTTCTTCCTGACCCTGTTTGCCGTCTGGGGGATGATTAACGCTTTCAATATGGTCGATGGCATCGATGGCCTGCTTGGCGGTCTGTCGTGCGTCAGCTTCGGCGCAATTGGCCTGATTCTGTGGTTTGATGGCCAGACCAGCCTCGCCATGTGGTGCTTCGCGATGATCGCCACTATCCTTCCTTACATCATGCTGAACCTGGGTGTCCTGGGGCGTCGCTATAAAGTCTTTATGGGTGATGCCGGCAGTACGCTGATTGGCTTCACGGTTATCTGGATTCTGCTTGAAACGACTCAGGGTAAACACCACCCGATAAGCCCTGTGACGGCGCTGTGGATTGTCGCCATTCCGCTAATGGATATGGTCGCGATCATGTATCGCCGTTTACGCAAAGGGATGAGCCCGTTCTCTCCTGACCGTCAACATATTCATCATCTGATTATGCGTGCGGGCTTCACTTCTCGTCAGGCGCTGGTACTGATTACGCTCGCCGCCGCATTGCTTGCGGCGATTGGCGTCGCCGCTGAATACACCCGTGTTGTACCTGAATGGGCCATGCTGATACTGTTCCTGCTGGCGTTTGGCCTCTATGGTTACTGCATCAAACGGGCCTGGAAAGTGGCGCGTTTTATTAAACGCATGAAGCGCAGAATGCGCCGAAACAGTGAAAATAATCCAAAATTAACCAAGTAAAACTGGGGTAGTAATGACACAACCATTACCGGAAGCACCGTTGGCAAGTGCTGAGAATGAACTGGATATTCGTGGCCTGTTTCGCGCGTTGTGGTCGGGAAAACATTGGATTATCGGCTGCGCGGTGCTGTTTGCTGCCGTGGTGCTGATTTATACCTTTTTCGCCCGACAGGAGTGGAGCACCACGGCAATCACCGACCGTCCGACTGTGAATATGCTTGGCGGCTACTATTCGCAGCAGCAGTTCCTGCGCAACCTGGACGTAAAGGTTAATCCGACTACCGCCACGCCGCCTTCGGTTATGGATGAAGTCTACAAAGAGTTTGTCATGCAGCTGGCGTCCTGGGATACCCGCCGTGACTTCTGGCTGCAGACGGATTATTACAAGCAGCGGATGGTGGGGAATTCTCGTGCCGATGCCGCACAGCTCGACGATCTGATTAACGACATTCAGTTTATTCCCGGCGATGCCCTGAAAAGCATCAGCGATAGCGTGAAGCTCACAGCGGAAACGGCACCGGATGCGAATAACCTGCTGCGTCAGTATGTTGCCTTCGCCAGCCAGCGCGCCGCAGGGCACCTGAATGATGAACTCAAAGGCGCCTGGGCTGCCCGCACTATTCAGGTAAAAGCTCAGGTGAAACGCCAGGAAGAGGTCGCTCAGGCGATTTTTAACCGCCGTTTGCACAGCATTGAAGCCGCGCTGAAAATCGCGCAGCAGCACAACATCAACCGCAGCGTAACCGATATTCCGGCTGATGAATTGCCGGATTCTGAGCTCTCACTGCTTGGTCGCCCGATGCTGCAAGCGCGTCTGGAAAACCTGCAGGCGGTGGGGCCAACGTTTGACCTTGATTACGATCAGGGGAGGGCTATGCTAACGACCCTTAATGTCGGGCCAACGCTGGCGCCAAGTTTTCAGACATACCGGTATTTGCGTACGCCAGAGGAACCGGTAAAACGCACTAGCCCACGTCGTGTATTCCTGATGGTCATGTGGGGCATTGTCGGCGCATTGGTTGGTGCTGGGGTAGCACTGGCGCGTCGTCGCACGCAGTAAATACCCATCATTTGATGAAGGGCGATGGGCCTGTTTCATCTATAGAAGAGAATCGATGTGAAAGTACTGACTGTATTTGGCACGCGTCCGGAGGCGATCAAAATGGCGCCTCTGGTTCATGCGCTCGCAAAGGATCCTCACTTTGAGGCAAAAGTATGCGTTACCGCACAGCATAGGGAAATGCTTGATCAGGTGCTAAACCTCTTCTCCATCGTTCCGGATTATGACCTCAATATCATGAGTCCAGGGCAGGGGTTAACGGAAATAACCTGCCGGATTCTGCAGGGTTTAAAACCTGTTCTTGAATCTTTCAAACCCGATGTTGTATTGGTGCATGGCGATACGACTACGACGGCCGCCGCAAGCCTGGCGGCGTTCTATCAGCGTATTCCGGTCGGCCACGTGGAAGCGGGCCTGCGCACGGGAGATCTTTACTCGCCGTGGCCGGAAGAGGCCAACCGCACGCTGACCGGACATCTGGCAATGTATCATTTTGCGCCAACCGAAAACTCGCGCCAGAACCTGCTGCGGGAAAATCTCTCCGATAAACGCATTTTTGTCACTGGCAATACGGTCATTGATGCCCTCTTCTGGGTGCGCGATCGGGTGATGAACGATGAGGCGCTGAATACAGACCTCTCCCTACGTTTCCCTTTCCTGAATACCGGGAAGAAGATGATCCTGGTGACAGGGCATCGTCGGGAGAGCTTTGGGCAGGGCTTTGAAAAGATTTGCCACGCGTTGGCGGAAATCGCCGCGTCTAACCCAGATGTACAGATTGTCTATCCGGTGCATCTGAATCCGAACGTCAGTGAACCGGTCAACCGAATTCTGGGCCATGTTGATAACGTCATGCTGATTGAACCGCAGGAGTATTTGCCGTTCGTCTGGTTGATGAACCATGCCTGGCTTATCTTGACCGATTCCGGTGGCATTCAAGAGGAAGCGCCATCGCTTGGCAAACCGGTGTTGGTTATGCGCGAAACCACTGAACGCCCAGAGGCCATCGATGCCGGTACGGTCCGTTTAGTGGGGACGGATAGCCAGCGCATTGTGAATGAAGTTACGCGGCTACTGCGTGACGAAGAAGAATATCAAAGGATGAGCCGGGCCCATAACCCGTATGGGGATGGCCGGGCATGCGAACGTATCTTGTCAGCATTAAAAAATAATCAGGTAACGCTATGAGTTTCTCAACCCTCTCGGTGATCGGTCTGGGCTATATCGGCCTTCCAACTGCAGCAGCATTTGCTTCACGGCAAAAGCAGGTGGTGGGTGTAGACATTAATCAGCACGCGGTCGATACCATCAACCGCGGCGAGATTCATATTGTTGAGCCCGATCTCGACAGGGTAGTGAAAACGGCGGTGGCCGCTGGTTACTTACGCGCAACGACCACGCCGGAAGCCGCAGACGCCTATCTGATTGCTGTGCCAACGCCTTTTAAAGGCGATCACGAGCCGGATATGGTTTACGTTGAGGCCGCGGCGCGCTCGATTGCTCCGGTACTGAAAAAAGGGTCGCTGGTGATCCTCGAATCCACCTCTCCGGTGGGCGCGACCGAGCTGATGGCCGGTTGGCTGGCCGAGATGCGCCCGGACCTGACCTTCCCGCAGCAGGCGGGCGAGCAAGCGGATATCAACATTGCCTACTGCCCGGAGCGCGTGCTGCCGGGGCAGGTGATGGTGGAACTGATTAAAAACGACCGCGTAATTGGCGGAATGACGCCGGTCTGCTCCGCGCGTGCTAGCGAGCTCTATAACATCTTCCTTGAGGGCGAGTGCGTGGTGACTAACGCCCGTACCGCCGAGATGTGCAAGTTGACGGAAAACAGCTTCCGCGATGTGAATATTGCTTTTGCTAACGAGCTGTCGCTTATCTGCGCCGATCAGGGAATTAACGTCTGGGAACTGATTCGCCTCGCGAACCGCCACCCGCGCGTGAATATCCTTCAGCCAGGCCCTGGCGTCGGCGGGCACTGTATCGCCGTCGACCCGTGGTTTATCGTGGCGCAAAACCCGGAGCAGGCGCGTTTGATTCGCACCGCTCGTGAGGTGAACGACCATAAACCGTTCTGGGTTATCGACAACGTGAAGGCCAACGTTGCTGACTGCCTGGCAGCCAGCGATAAACGCGCCAGCGAGCTGAAAATTGCCTGCTTCGGTCTGGCGTTTAAGCCAAACATTGACGACCTGCGCGAAAGCCCGGCGATGGAAATTGCGCAGCTGATTGCCCAATGGCACAGCGGCGAAACCTTGGTGGTGGAACCAAACATTCATCAGCTGCCGAAAAAACTCGACGGCCTGTGCACGCTGGTGTCGCTTGAGACCGCGCTTGCCAGCGCTGACGTGATTGTGATGCTGGTGGATCACGCCCAATTTAAAACTGTTAGCGGTGACGCGATTACCCAGCAGTACGTGGTTGATACAAAAGGAGTCTGGCGTTGAAACGAATTCTGGTAACCGGTGGCGCAGGCTTTATCGGCTCGGCGGTTGTGCGCCATATTATCAACCACACGTCGGACAGCGTGGTGGTGGTGGACAAACTGACCTACGCCGGCAATCTGGCATCGTTGGCGCCAGTGGCGCAGGACTCTCGCTTTGCCTTTGAACAGGTTGATATCTGCGATCGCGCCGCGCTGAACCGCGTATTTGAGCAGTACCGCCCGGATGTGGTGATGCATCTGGCGGCGGAAAGCCACGTTGACCGTTCTATCGACGGCCCGGCGGCGTTTATCGAAACCAATATCGTCGGTACCTACACGCTGCTCGAGGCCGCGCGTGCCTGGTGGTCTGCGCTGGATACCGACGGTAAAGCGGCATTTCGCTTCCATCATATTTCAACCGATGAAGTGTACGGCGACCTGCATTCAGTGGACGATTTCTTCACGGAAACGACCCCTTATGCGCCAAGCAGCCCTTACTCGGCCTCAAAGGCCAGCAGCGACCATCTGGTTCGTGCCTGGCTGCGTACCTACGGCCTGCCGACGCTCATTACCAACTGCTCAAACAACTATGGCCCCTACCATTTCCCTGAAAAGCTGATCCCTCTGACGATCCTCAACGCGCTGGCCGGGAAACCGCTGCCGGTGTACGGCAATGGCCAGCAGATCCGCGATTGGCTCTATGTTGACGATCACGCCCGTGCGCTCTACCTCGTCGCCACCGAAGGCGCTATCGGGGAGACCTACAATATTGGCGGTCATAACGAGCGAAAAAATCTCGATGTGGTTGAGACTATCTGTGCCCTGCTCGAAGAGCTGGTGCCGGAAAAACCGCAGGGCATAGCGCACTATCATGATCTGATTACGTTTGTTGCCGATCGCCCTGGTCACGATTTACGTTACGCCATCGATGCGGCGAAAATTGCCCGCGAACTGGGTTGGACCCCGGAAGAGACTTTTGAAAGCGGCATGCGTAAAACCGTGCAGTGGTACCTCGCCAACGAAAGCTGGTGGAAACAGGTACAGGACGGCAGCTATCAGGGTGAACGTCTGGGTCTGAAGGGTTAATCACCCCGGAGGAGGAACGCAATGAAAGGCATTATTCTTGCTGGCGGGTCGGGCACGCGCCTGCATCCGATCACCCGCGGCGTATCAAAACAGCTGCTACCGATTTACGACAAACCGATGATCTACTACCCGCTGTCGGTGCTGATGCTGGCGGGTATACGTGAAGTTCTGATCATCACCACGCCGGAAGACAAGAGTTATTTCCAGCGTCTACTGGGTGACGGTAGCGAATTTGGTATTTCATTGCAGTATGCCGAACAGCCAAGTCCGGACGGCCTGGCGCAGGCGTTTATCATCGGTGAAACCTTCCTGAACGGCGAGCCGTCGTGCCTGGTACTTGGCGACAATATCTTCTTCGGTCAGGGCTTTAGCCCGAAACTACGCCATGTAGCGGCGCGTACCGAAGGGGCGACGGTGTTTGGCTATCAGGTGATGGACCCGGAACGCTTTGGCGTGGTGGAATTTGACGATAATTTCCACGCGCTCTCGCTGGAAGAAAAACCAAAGCAGCCAAAATCTAACTGGGCGGTCACCGGCCTCTACTTCTACGACAGTAAGGTGGTGGAGTACGCCAAGCGCGTGAAGCCTTCCGAGCGCGGCGAGCTGGAAATCACCTCAATCAACCAGATGTATCTGGACGACGGCAAGCTGACCGTTGAGCTGCTCGGCCGTGGTTTTGCCTGGCTTGATACCGGCACGCACGACAGCCTGATTGAAGCGAGCATGTTCGTGCAGACGGTAGAAAAACGTCAGGGCTTTAAAATTGCCTGCCTGGAAGAGATCGCCTGGCGCAACGGCTGGCTCGACGATGAAGGCGTAAAGCGCGCCGCCGCCGGGCTGTCGAAAACTGGTTACGGCCAGTATCTGCTGGAGCTGCTTCGTGCTCGTCCGCGCCAATATTGACTCCCTGACGTGGGAAAACCAATTCTTCGGCGTGAACAGTGCAATGGTTCGCGTGGCCGACGACGCGCCGCCGCTGACCGCTGAACGATTAGCACAATGGTCTCGGGTACAGGCGAAAATAGCCGCGCATCAGGTGGATTACCTTGATGCGCTTCAGCATCTGGGGTTTCGGCTGGTTGAGGGTGAAGTTGATCTGGCGCTGCCGGTAACCACCGGGGGAACCACTCTGGCGCAGGTTGCCACTGACGATGATATTCCCGCGCTGCGCAGCCTTGCCGCCCAAGCTTTTGCCCAAAGCCGTTTCCGTGCGCCGTGGTATGCGCCAGAGGCGAGCGGCCGTTTCTATGCGCAGTGGATTGAAAACGCGGTGAAAGGCACCTTTGATAACCAGTGCCTGGTATTTCGCGATGAACGCGGGGCTATCCGCGCCTTTGTTTCCCTACGAGAATTAAACGCCTGTGACGCGAGAATCGGCCTACTGGCTGGTCGCGGTGCAGGTGCAGAACTGATGCAGGCGGCGGTATGCTGGGCGCATACCCGCGGCCTTTCGACGCTACGGGTGGCGACGCAAGCCGGCAATACCGCAGCACTTCAACGCTATATTCATAGCGGCGCTAACGTGGTTAGCACCGCGTACTGGCTATACAGGTGACTCCATGATTCCATTTAACGCCCCACCGGTAGTGGGTACTGAACTCGATTACATGCAATCCGCGATGGGCAGCGGGAAACTGTGCGGTGACGGCGGCTTTACCCGTCGCTGCCAGCAGTGGATGGAGCAGCGCTTCGGCAGCGCCAAGGTGCTGCTGACCCCGTCGTGTACCGCGTCGCTGGAAATGGCGGCGATCCTGCTGGATATCCAGCCGGGTGATGAAGTGATTATGCCGAGCTACACCTTTGTCTCCACCGCCAACGCCTTTGTGCTGCGCGGCGCGAAAATTGTGTTTGTCGACGTGCATAAAGAGACCATGAATATCGATGAGACGCTGATTGAAGCGGCTATCACCGATAAAACCCGCGCTATCGTGCCGGTGCACTATGCGGGCGTGGCCTGCGAGATGGACACCATCATGGCGCTGGCGAAAAAATACAATCTGTTCGTGGTGGAAGACGCCGCGCAGGGCGTGATGTCGACCTACAAAGGTCGTGCGCTGGGCTCTATTGGCCATATCGGCTGCTTTAGCTTCCACGAAACCAAGAACTACACCGCCGGTGGTGAAGGCGGCGCGACGCTGATTAACGATCGCGCGCTGGTAGAACGCGCGGAAATTATCCGCGAGAAAGGCACTAACCGCAGTCAGTTCTTCCGTGGCCTGGTGGATAAATACACCTGGCGCGATATCGGCTCCAGCTACCTGATGTCTGACCTGCAGGCCGCTTATCTCTGGGCACAGCTGGAGGCCGCTGAGCGTATCAATAAACAGCGTTTGTCCCTATGGCAAACCTACTATGACGCGCTGCTGCCGCTGGCAAATGCCGGGCGCATCGACCTGCCGGTTATCCCGGAAAACTGCAGCCATAACGCGCACATGTTCTACATCAAACTGCGCGATGTAGAAGACCGCAGCGCGCTGATTAGCTGGTTGAAAGAGGCTGAAATCCTCGCCGTGTTCCACTACATTCCGCTGCACTCCTGCCCGGCTGGAGAGAAGTTTGGCGAGTTCCACGGTGAAGATCGTTTCACCACGCAAGAAAGTGAGCGTTTACTTCGGTTGCCGCTGTTCTACAACCTGTCGCCGGTCGACCAGCGTACGGTTATTAATACTCTGCTGAGCTATTTCGCCTGATATGTCACTGGCAAAAGCTTCGGTGTGGACCGCCGCGTCCACGCTAGTCAAAATTGGCGTGGGGCTGCTGGTGGTCAAGCTGCTGGCGGTATCGTTTGGTCCGTCAGGCGTCGGACAGGCAGGTAACTTCCGCCAGTTGGTCACCGTGCTCGGTGTGCTTGCTGGAGCGGGTATTTTTAACGGGGTGACGAAACTTGTCGCCCAGCATCACGATGACCCGGTGCGGCTGCGCCAGGTGGTGGGCACCTCATCGGCGATGGTGCTTGGCTTCTCCACGCTGTTGGCGGTGATCTTTTTGCTCGCGGCAGCGCCGATAAGTCAGGGGCTGTTTGGTCATACTTATTATCAAGGCCTGGTACGGCTGGTCGCGCTGGTGCAGTTAGGTATTGCCTGGGCGAACCTATTGCTGGCGCTGATGAAAGGCTTCCGCGATGCGGCGGGTAACGCGCTGTCGTTGATTGCCGGGAGTCTGATTGGCGTGGTGGCCTATTACGCCTGCTATCGTTTTGGTGGCTATCAGGGCGCGCTGCTGGGGCTGGCGCTGGTGCCGGCGCTGATAGTGATTCCTGCGGCGGTGATGCTCACCAAACGCGGCGTCATTCCCTGGGGCTATCTCAAGCCACAGTGGGACCGTTTGCTGGCCGGTCAACTGGGTAAATTTACCCTGATGGCGGTGATTACTTCCGTCACGATGCCGGTAGCCTACGTGATGATGCGAAACCTGATGGCGGAGCACTACAGCTGGGACGAAGTCGGGATTTGGCAGGGTGTGAGCAGTATCTCCGATGCTTACCTACAATTTATTACCGCCTCGTTCAGCGTCTATCTGTTACCGACGTTATCGCGGTTGACCGCAAAGCAGGATATTGGCCGTGAAATTGGCCGCTCGCTGAAGTTTGTGGTGCCTGCGGTGGCGGCGGCAAGCTTGACCGTCTGGCTGCTGCGCGATTTTGCTATCTGGCTGCTGTTTTCATCGAAGTTCGTCGCGATGCGTGACCTGTTTGCATGGCAGCTGGTCGGCGACGTGTTGAAAGTAGGCGCTTACGTTTATGGCTATTTAGTGATAGCCAAAGCCTCGCTGCGTTTTTATATCCTGGCCGAACTGAGCCAGTTTACGCTGCTGACGGCGTTCTCCCACTGGCTTATCCCGGCGCACGGCGCACTGGGCGCGGCACAGGCCTATATGGCGACCTATATTGTCTATTTCACGCTGTGTAGCGGCGTATTTTTAATTTGGCGTAAACGGCAATGACCGAACTGATACATATTCTGGGATCGGATATCCCTCACCACAACCAGACGGTGCTACGGTTTTTTGCCGATGAGCTGGCCGCAGAGCCCGCGCACGCCCGTCAGTTTATGGTGGTGAGCGGTGACGAAAGCCTGGCGAAGGCGTTTCCTTCGCTGGCGATCGACCGTTTTAACGATAAGTCCGCGCTGGCAAAGGCGGTGGTGGCAAAAGCGAAGGCCAATCGGCAGCAGCGCTTTTTCTTCCACGGTCAGTTTAATACCGGTATCTGGCTGGCGCTGCTCAGCGGTGGCTTGAAGCCCTCGCAGGTGAGCTGGCATATTTGGGGGGCGGATCTGTATGAAGTCTCCCGTGGCCTGAAGTTCCGTCTCTTCTACCCGCTGCGTCGCATGGCGCAGGGACGAGTAGGGCGCGTTTTCGCTACGCGTGGCGATCTCAGCTATTTTGCTACCCGACACCCGCAGGTGCCCGGTGAGCTGCTTTATTTCCCAACGCGCATGGACCCTTCGCTAAACGCGCTGGCGGACGTCGCGCCGCGTGACGGCAAGCTGACGATTCTGGTGGGCAATTCCGGCGATCGCAGCAACGAGCACGTTGCGGCACTGAAAGCGGTACATCAGCAGTTTGGCGATACGGTAAATGTGATAGTCCCGATGGGCTACCCGGCCAATAACGAGCTATATATTGCAGAAGTAAGCGACGCCGCAAAGGCGCTGTTCAGCAACGAAAATGTGCAGATTTTACGCGAAAAACTAGAGTTTGACGCCTATCTTGCGCTGTTGCGTCGCTGCGATTTGGGCTATTTTATTTTTGCGCGCCAGCAAGGTATCGGCACGCTCTGTTTGCTGATTCAGGCGGGGATCCCCTGCGTGCTCAACCGTCAGAACCCGTTCTGGCAGGATATGGCCGAGCAGCATATTCCAGTGCTATTCACCGACGATGCGCTGACCGTGCCGGTGGTACGTGAAGCGCAGCGCCAGCTGGCGCTGGTGGACAAAAGCGCCATCGCCTTTTTCAAACCTAACTATCTGGCGCCGTGGCATCGAGCGCTGCAACTGGCGGCGGGGGAAGCGGTATGAGCGAAATGCAGTTTACCGGGCTGTTCGCCGTCTGGCTGTTGTCGACGCTGTTTATCGGCACCTTAACCTGGTTTGAGTTCCGCCGCGTCCGTTTTAACTTCAACGTCTTCTTCTCGTTGCTGTTTCTACTGACCTTCTTCTTCGGCTTCCCGCTGACCTGTACGCTGGTGTTCCGTTTCGGCGTCGGCGTGTCGCCGCCGGACGTGCTGCTGCAAACGTTGCTGATTTCGGTCTGCTTCTATGCGGTCTACTACGTGACCTACAAAACGCGTCTGCGGCCAGCACAGACCAGCGCTGCGCGTCGGCCGCTGTTCACCATGAACCGGGTTGAAACGAACATCACCTGGGTTTTGCTGATGGTGATTGCGCTGTTTACGGTCGGCACGTTCTTCATGCATAACGGCTTCCTGCTGTTTAAGCTGCACTCCTATAGCCAGATTTTCTCCAGTGAAGTCTCGGGCGTGGCGCTTAAGCGATTCTTCTACTTCTTTATTCCGGCAATGCTGGTGGTCTATTTCCTCAATCCGACCTGGAAACGATGGATCGGTTTTCTGATTGCGACCACGGCCTTTGGCCTGCTGACCTACGCGATTGTCGGTGGTACCCGCGCCAACATTATCATCGCCTTCGCCATCTTCCTGTTCATCGGCATTATTCGCGGCTGGATTTCGCTGTGGATGCTGGTGGCTGCTGGGGTTATGGGGATTATCGGCATGTTCTGGCTGGCGCTAAAGCGCTACGGCATGAACGTCAGCGGCGACGAAGCGTTTTATACCTTCCTCTACCTGACGCGCGATACCTTCTCGCCGTGGGAAAACCTGGCGCTGCTGCTGCAGAACTACGACAAAATTGACTTCCAGGGGCTCGCGCCCATGGTACGTGACTTCTATGTCTTTATTCCAGGCTGGCTGTGGCCATCACGGCCGAGCATCGTGCTGAACACCGCTAACTACTTTACCTGGGAAGTGCTGAACAACCACTCCGGGCTGGCTATCTCTCCAACGCTCATCGGTTCGCTGGTGGTGATGGGCGGTATGTGGTTTGTGCCGCTGGGCGCGGTAGCGGTGGGGCTGATTATTAAATGGTTCGACTGGCTGTATATGTTGGGCAATCGGGAAACCAACCGCTATAAATCGGCGATTCTGCACAGTTTCTGCTTTGGCGCGATCTTCAATATGATCGTGCTGGCGCGTGAAGGGCTGGACTCTTTCGGCTCTCGCGTCGTCTTTTTCATGGTTATCTTTGGGGTCTGTTTGCTGGTGGCAAAACTGCTGTACTGGTTGTTTGAAAGCGCGGGGCTGATTCATCAGCGGCTAAAACGTCCCCCGCACGTTGGAGAAGGACAAAATGGCTGACTCATTAACCGCGCCGACTTACACCCTGCGCGGCCTGAAGCTTATCGGCTGGCGCAACATGCAGCATGCGCTGGACTACCTGTACGCGGACGGCAATCTGAAACAGGGCACGCTGGTAGCGATTAACGCCGAAAAAATGCTGACGCTGGAAGATAACGCAGAGGTGCGGGAGCTGATTAACGCGGCGGAGTTTAAATACGCCGACGGTATTTCCGTGGTGCGCTCCGTTCGCAAGAAATATCCCGAAGCTAACGTCTCACGCGTCGCGGGAGCGGATCTCTGGGAAGCGCTGATGGCCCGCGCGGGAGCCGAAGGCACGCCGGTGTTTCTCGTCGGCGGCAAGCCTGAAGTGATGGCGGAGACCGTGGAGAAGCTGCGCAAGCAGTGGAACGTGAATCTGGTCGGTACCCAGGATGGCTACTTTACGCCGGACCAACGACAGGCGCTGTTTGAACGTATTCACGCTAGCGGGGCGAAAATTGTCACCGTAGCGATGGGCTCGCCAAAACAGGAAATCCTGATGCGCGACTGCCGGCAGGTTCACCCCGACGCGCTGTATATGGGCGTCGGTGGTACTTATGATGTCTTTACCGGCCATGTGAAGCGTGCGCCGAAGGTGTGGCAGAACCTCGGACTTGAATGGCTTTATCGCCTGCTGTCCCAGCCAAGCCGGATTAAACGCCAGCTTCGCCTGCTGCGCTATTTACGTTGGCACTACACCAATAATCTCTGAATTTCCTACGTATTACCGGTGATGCATCACACATAATCTGCGTGATGCATTCACAACTCCGATACTTTATTCCTCATTTATATTTGCCATTTAAGCCAAATTGTTAAACCATTCGCCTGCCCTGACGATATCTACGTATTTTCTACGGCGGTATCCGTATCCGACAGACATCTATTTTTCGATAAAAAATAAAACCGGCATCGACCGGACATATGCAAACACAGAGGATCTATGGCAGAGAATAAACCGGAGCTCCAGCGCGGTCTGGAAGCCCGTCATATCGAATTAATTGCCCTTGGGGGCACCATCGGCGTGGGCCTATTTATGGGAGCGGCAAGCACCCTGAAGTGGGCCGGGCCGTCGGTGCTGCTGGCCTATATTCTGGCTGGGGTATTCGTCTTCTTCATTATGCGCTCGATGGGCGAGATGCTGTTTATCGAACCGGTGACCGGTTCATTCGCCGTTTACGCGCACCGTTATATGAGCCCATTCTTCGGCTATCTCACCGCCTGGTCATACTGGTTTATGTGGATGGCGGTGGGTATTTCGGAAATCACCGCGATAGGTGTTTACGTCCAGTTCTGGTTCCCGGATATGGTGCAGTGGATACCGGCGCTGATTGCCGTGGGGCTCGTTGCGCTGGCAAACCTGGCGGCGGTTCGCCTGTACGGTGAAATTGAATTCTGGTTTGCGATGATTAAAGTCACGACCATTATCGTGATGATAGTCATTGGCCTCGGCGTGATTTTCTTCGGCTTTGGCAACGGTGGGACGTCCATCGGATTTAGCAATTTGACCGAGCACGGCGGTTTCTTTGCGGGTGGCTGGAAAGGCTTCCTGACGGCGCTGTGTATTGTGGTGGCGTCCTATCAGGGCGTGGAGCTTATCGGCATGACCGCCGGTGAAGCGAAAAACCCGCAGGTAACGCTGCGCAGCGCGGTAGGCAAAGTGCTGTGGCGTATCCTGATTTTCTACGTGGGCGCGATTTTCGTTATCGTGACCATCTTCCCGTGGAATGAAATTGGCACCAACGGCAGCCCGTTTGTGTTGACCTTCGCGAAAATCGGTATCACCGCGGCAGCAGGGATCATCAACTTTGTGGTACTGACGGCAGCGCTCTCCGGCTGTAACAGCGGGATGTACAGCTGTGGCCGTATGCTTTACGCGCTGGCGAAAAACCGCCAGTTGCCGTCGGCGATGGCGAAAGTAACCAAGAGCGGCGTTCCGGCAGCGGGTGTGAGCGTATCCATTGTTATCCTGTTGATTGGCTCCTGCCTGAACTACATCATTCCTAACCCGCAGCGCGTGTTTGTCTATGTGTATAGTGCGAGCGTACTGCCGGGCATGGTGCCGTGGTTTGTGATTCTGATTAGCCAGCTGCGTTTCCGTCGCGCGCACAAAGAAGCGATTGCCAGCCATCCGTTCCGCTCAATTATGTTCCCGTGGGCCAACTATCTGACCATGGCGTTCCTGGTTTGCGTGCTAATCGGTATGGGGTTCAACGATGACACCCGGATGTCGCTGTTTGTCGGTGCGCTTTTCCTGGCTCTTGTGACGCTGGTTTATAAGGTTTTTGGCATGAGCCAGGGCGCGGAAGTGCAAGATTTGCGGAAATAAGAGACAAAATGCGCAAAGCATGAGCAAACGATAATTTTCTTTAAAAAGGCACTAGACAGCGGGGGAGGAAGTCCGTATTATCCGACCCCGCAACGGCGCTAAGCGCCCGTAGCTCAGCTGGATAGAGCGCTGCCCTCCGGAGGCAGAGGTCTCAGGTTCGAATCCTGTCGGGCGCACCATTTACCCGGTGCTGGAGCTGCGGTGGTTCTAAAAGACCGCGTAAGAGATTTACAGTGGTGGCTATAGCTCAGTTGGTAGAGCCCTGGATTGTGATTCCAGTTGTCGTGGGTTCGAATCCCATTAGCCACCCCATTATTTGATAGAGTTGTGAAATTGCGAAGGTGGCGGAATTGGTAGACGCGCTAGCTTCAGGTGTTAGTGTCCTTAGGATGTGGGGGTTCGAGTCCCCCCCCTCGCACCACGACTTTATAATGAATTGAATTAATAATTCAAAAAGCAGTACATCGGCGAGTAGCGCAGCTTGGTAGCGCAACTGGTTTGGGACCAGTGGGTCGGAGGTTCGAATCCTCTCTCGCCGACCAATTTTAGACCCTGCAGCGCAGGGTTTTTTATTCAAGACTTGATGTCTGAATAAAAACCGAATTGAACGATAATTCAAAAAGCAGTATTTCGGCGAGTAGCGCAGCTTGGTAGCGCAACTGGTTTGGGACCAGTGGGTCGGAGGTTCGAATCCTCTCTCGCCGACCAATTTTGAACCCCGCTTCGGCGGGGTTTTTTGTTTTCTCTCCTCGCCCCATCTCATCTATTTTTATTACCTCTACAGATTAATCCTGTTGTGAAACAAAGGGGATGTTATCAGTAACTGACTGTGACATAATGCGCCGCGTAGATGCTCATTCCACCTCTTATGTTCGCCTCAGGCCTCATAAACTCAGGAATGACGCAGAGCCGTTTACGGTGCTTATCGTCCACTGACAGATGTCGCTTTTGCCTCATCAGACACCATGGACATTACGTTGAGTGAAGCACCCATTATGTTGTCGAATTAAACCTGTTTAACGCCTGCTCCCAAAAGGAGCAGGCGTTTTTTTATGTCCAGCTTGTAGCCCGGCCAAGCGTAGCGCCGCCGGGGCCGCACAGCGGCCAAAAAAAAGGGGCCATTCGGCCCCTTAATTAGTGCTCCACCTTAGGCAGGCGGGTTATTCTGCAACGTCAGCATCAAGCCATCACGGCGCATTGCTGCGGCTTCTTCCGGCTGCTTCAGACGGTCAAGCGTATCGGCAAGCCACGCATAGTCGAACGCGTCCGGGCGCTGCTTGAGCGCGGCGCGGAACGCCAGGCTCGCTTCCTGCCACTCGCCGTGCTTCATTAGCGACTGCCCCAGCGTACTCCACAGCAGTGGACGATTGCCCACCGTTTTGATCTGCTGGCGCAGCAGTTTTTCCATCTGCTCCGGATTGTTGGTATGCAGACGCGGGATGAGCATCACCAGACGATCGTCATACTGGCGCTTCAGCCCATCGATAATGATCTGCTGCGCGGTGTCATGATCGTCACATTCAATCAGGTGATCGGCCATGGCGACCTGCAACGCGACCTGATGGCGGGTTTTGCGGCTCTGGTTTTTCCACCAGTTACGCAGCCCTTCGCTACCCTGATCGGCACGTGCCTGGTCCATCAGGCCAATCCACGCCTGCTGTTCCAGCGCGGCGCGGTGTGCGTCGTCGCCAACGTGGGCTTTCGCCATGGATGGGATGATATCCAGCAGCGAGCTCCAGGCTCCGGTCTGAATATAGGCTTGTTCTGCCAGACGCAGCACTTCCGGGTGACGCGGCGCCACTTCCAGAAGCTTATCAATGCCATGACGCGCCGCGTGGTTTTCGTTGCGGGCAAGCTGCAGACGAACGCGAGTGATTTCAACCGGGATCAGATCGTTGCCCGCGTTCTCAGCCGCACGCTGAAGGTGCTGATTGGCGCGCGCTTCGTCACCACGCTGCTGGGCAGCTTCGGCGGCTAGCAGATAATTCACCACCGGTTGCTCGGCGTGATCGGCATTTTTCGACATCAGCTTCTCAACCTGCTGATAGTCGCCTTCTGCCAGCTTCAGCAGCGCCTGTTCGGTCTGCTTGCGCGCACGACGACGCTTGCGTCCAACGAACCAGCCGCGCGTGTGGGCGCTGGTGCGGAAGATACGGCGCAGAATCCACTCCAGGGCGAACAGCACCACCATTATCAGGATCATGATAATGACTAAGCCGGTCACGCTGGTTTCAATGTTGTAGTTGTCCGTCTGGATAAGCACATAGCCCTGATGGCCTGCGATCATCGGGCCGACCACCACGCCAGCAATTAACAGTGCGAAGAGTAAAAGAACTTTTAGCATCGATTACTCTCCTTGTGCTGGGGCGGGAGCTGGCGCTGGCTGCACGGGAGCAGCAGCAGGTTCCGCTGTCGTGACGGCAGGCTGCGCCATCAGGTTACGCACGCGGGTTTGCATCAGCTTTTCCAGAATCGGCTGGCTTTGCAGCGTTTCCGGGATGTCCATGGAGATACTCTGCTGGCTGAGCTTGTCTATCTCATCGAGGAACGTCTTCGTGGCGGCATCGTCGGTGTCGTAGTAAGCGCGTACCCAGGTCGAGACGTTATCCAATGCCTGTTTGAAGGTTTCATCCTGGTGACGCGGCACCGCTTGCGACGCGGAAAGTAGCTGGGCGCGGATGTTTTCCCGCAGGTAGATATCCTGATTCGGCGCCAGCAGCGGAACGGCGGTCTCATCGCGGCGGCGAATGGTAATAAAGCTGTCCATAAAGTTCTGCCAGCTTTTTTGCAGATTCACGCGCCATTCGCTGAGCGACGCCGACAGCTCGCTGTCGTCGTTATCCATTGGAGAATCATCGGTATTGTTGTCTGCCAGGCGCAGGTTATCGACCTGGTTGGCGAGCTGATTCACCTTGAGGATGATACCGTCGTAATCCACCTGTGAAACGGCAGAGAGGCTGGCAATATCCTCGGTGATCGCGCGGCGAGCGGCGATTAAGCTTGGATCGTTCATATCCGCCAGGCTGGCGTCCGCGCTTTTTAGCAGCGCCGCGGCGGTGGTGACATCCTGATCGCTCCACAGCTTGCGTCCGGCCAGCTTCACGAGGAAGTCAGACTGGGCCAGCAGCCAGGTTTTTGAGTCAGTGCCGGAAATAGCCGCCACTTTCTGCTGCATTTCATCCAGCTGTTTTGCCATGTCGGCCTGCTGGGTTTTGGCTTCCTGCAGCTGTTCAGCCTGCTGTTTAAGCGTGGTTTCCAGCGCCTCTTTTTGCGCATCCTGCGTTTTTTGCAGAGCAATCAGCTGATTGGCGAGGGTATCGCTGGTCTGAGTCTGGGTGACGGCCTGCTGTTTGCCCCAGCCGTACAGGCCTATACCTGCCGCCAGCGCGATGGCGATAGCGACGGCGCTAAGCGCCAGACTGGTTTTCCCGCCGTTATTTTTCTTCTCAGCATTTTCCGGCTTACGAGCTTCGGGCTGCGGCGAGGTTTTCACCGCATCTTCGGACTCTTCAACCACGGCGGAGTTTTCTTTTTGTTCCGTCATTATGGCTTCCAATTGTGAGAGTTATTGTAGTGCGCGCAGCAGCGCATCGTTGTCTGCGCCATCGGCAACCTGAATATCCTGCCAGCCCAACTCCTGGGCCAGTTTTGCAATACGCTCACTCACCACCAGTAGCCGACAGGTGAGCAGCCAGCGCTCGCGGTACCAGAGGGGAATCAGCGTCCAGAGTTGTTGCAGCATCTCACCGCTGGTCACCACGAGGGTGTTGACCTCTCTCGACTGCCAGCGCATGGCTTCTTCGGCACCGTCGTAGTGAATAGCGCAGCGTTGATAGCATTCGCAAAGGGAGACATCGGCACCGCGTGCGGTCAGCGTCTCGGCCAGTAGTTCGCGTCCGCCGTTGCCGCGCAGAATCAGCGCCTTCTTGCCCGCAATAGTTTGCAATTCAGGTAATTGTAGCAACACTTCGCTAATTTCCCGATCTAATGGGTAGCGAATATCGAGGCTGTTCACCTGATGGAGCGCCAGCGCCGTGGTACGGCCGATAGCAAAATAACGAGGCGTCGTGGGCCAGTTCAGGTGCTGTTGCTGGAGCTGTGCGTGTGCAAAGCTCACCGCATGCTGCGAAAGGGCGAAGACTAAATCACCTTCCCGCAGCTCGCTCAGCGCGGGTGCCAGCCTGTTCAGCTCGCGCCCGGGCGTGAAATCAATCAGTGGAAAACTCCAGGCTACTCGGCCCTGCGCGCGCAAACGGCTGACTAACTCTTCACCTTGCGGGGAGGGGCGGGTAACCAGGATGGTCATACGGCGGCGTCTCCGTCGTAAACGGCGGTAAGAATCGCGCGAGCCCCGTTATCCAGCAGTTCATCCGCGAGCTCAATGCCCATACGCTCGGCATCTTCCGGCTTGCCGCGTCGCTCGCCGCACACCATTTCGCTACCGTCCGGGGCGCCAACCAACGCGCGCAGCCACAGCTCACCGTCGTTAAGCTCGGCGTAGCTGCCGATAGGGACCTGACAACCGCCTTCCAGGCGCGTATTCATAGCGCGCTCGGCGCGAACGCGAATGGCGGTGTCATCGTGGTTTAACGGCGCGAGCAGGGCGCGGGTCTGTTCATCGTTCAGACGGCATTCAATGCCGACGGCACCCTGACCGACGGCCGGAAGCGACTCTTCCGGCGACATCGGTTGACGAATACGATCGTTGAGCTCAAGGCGTTTTAGCCCCGCGACCGCCAGAATAATGGCATCGTACTCACCGTTATCCAGCTTGCTGAGGCGCGTGCCAACGTTGCCGCGCAGCGAGCGGATCACCAGATCCGGACGACGCTTGGCCAACTGGCACTGGCGGCGCAGGCTGGAGGTACCGACGATACTGCCTGCCGGGAGGTCATCCATGCAGGCGTAATGATTGGAGACGAAGGCATCGCGCGGGTCGTCTCGTTCGCAGATGGTCACCAGCCCAAGCCCTTCCGGGAACTCAACCGGGACATCTTTCATTGAGTGCACGGCGATGTCCGCACGGTTTTCAAGCAGCGCAAGCTCAAGCTCTTTGACGAACAGCCCTTTACCGCCCACTTTGGCCAGCGGCGTATCGAGGATGATGTCCCCTCGCGTGACCATCGGCACGAGCGTCACCGTAAGCCCTGGATGGCAGGCCATCAGGCGTTCTTGTACATAGTGCGCTTGCCAGAGAGCGAGCGGACTTTGGCGTGTGGCAATTCTCAAAACTTTGTCTAACATGCTTGTTACCGTCGTTATCATCCATTGACCATCCTAACATTGTTGCCCTAATGATGTTAGTTTTCACGGTCTTCGTAAAAATTCTTGCTGGGAATTAAGGGGTATGCACGAAGCGTGCCTTGAGAGCCTGTGAAGGTAAGCATAAACGGGGTTGTGTTTACCGTTCATTACTGGCACTGTCTTGATCGTATGCCGGGGTTTACAGCTGCATTCAATGCTACACTTGTTGTAGTGCAACATTCTTTACGGTCAACCGGCAAGGTGTTAAATTGATCACGTTTTAAACCATTTTTTGTCCAAAATTCGATAATCACAACGGCGGACAAAAAACGGTAACGGTTCTTCTTGTTGAAATATTAAAACCTCCGTACCGCTCTGACAGGATACGTCGAGGTTTTGAACATCAGGCGATATGTCTTGTACCTCTATATTGAGACACTGAAACAGAGACTGGATGCCATCAATCAACTGCGTGTGGATCGCGCGCTTGCTGCCATGGGACCTGCTTTCCAACAGGTTTACAGTCTACTGCCGACATTATTACATTATCATCATCCGCTGATGCCGGGTTACCTCGACGGTAACGTTCCCAAGGGCATCTGCCTCTACACGCCTGATGAAACCCAACGCCATTATCTTGATGAGCTCGAGCTGAATCGCGGCATGCCGCCGCAGACCTCCGCAAAAGGTGAACTGCCGATTACCGGCGTCTACTCTATGGGGAGTACCTCATCGGTAGGCCAAAGCTGCTCTTCCGACCTGGATATCTGGGTCTGCCACCAGTCGTGGCTCGATAATGATGAACGCCAATTGTTACAGCGTAAATGCAGCCTGCTGGAAAGCTGGGCGGCATCGCTCGGCGTTGAAGTCAGCTTCTTCTTGATCGACGAAAACCGCTTCCGTCATAACGAAAGCGGCAGCCTCGGCGGCGAAGACTGCGGTTCAACGCAGCACATTTTACTGCTCGACGAATTTTACCGCACGGCGGTCCGCCTCGCGGGCAAACGTATTCTGTGGAATATGGTACCGGGCGAAGAAGAAGATCATTACGACGATTACGTGATGACCCTTTATGCCCAGGGCGTACTGACGCCGAACGAATGGCTCGACCTCGGTGGATTGAGCTCGCTCTCCGCCGAAGAGTACTTCGGTGCTAGCCTGTGGCAGCTCTATAAGAGCATCGACTCACCGTATAAAGCGGTGCTGAAAACCCTGCTGCTGGAAGCCTATTCCTGGGAATACCCAAATACGCACCTGCTGGCAAAAGACATTAAACAGCGCCTGCACGACGGGGAGATCGTCTCCTTTGGCCTCGATGCCTACTGCATGATGCTGGAGCGCGTGACCGAGTATCTGAAGGCGATTGAAGATGAAACCCGCCTCGACCTCGTGCGTCGCTGCTTCTATCTGAAAGTGTGCGAAAAGCTCAGCCGTGAGCGCGCCTGCGTTGGCTGGCGTCGTGAAGTGGTTGGCCAGCTGGTGAAAGAGTGGGGCTGGAGCGAAGAGCGTCTGGCGATGCTCGATAACCGCGCCAACTGGAAAATCGACCAGGTCCGCGAAGCGCACAACGAACTGCTCGATGCCATGATGCAGAGCTACCGTAACCTTATCCGCTTCGCTCGTCGTAACAACCTGAGCGTTTCCGCCAGCCCGCAGGACATTGGCGTGCTGACGCGTAAGCTGTACGCCGCGTTTGAAGCGCTGCCGGGTAAAGTAACGCTGGTGAACCCGCAGATCTCCCCGGACCTGTCCGAACCAAATCTGACCTTTATCTATGTTCCGCCGGGACGCGCCAACCGTACGGGTTGGTACCTCTACAACCGCGCGCCGAACATGGAGTCCATCGTCAGCCATCAGCCGCTGGAATATAACCGCTACCTGAATAAGCTGGTGGCCTGGGCCTGGTTTAACGGCCTGCTGACCTCGCGTACGCGCCTGTTTATTAAGGGCAACGGTATTGTCGACCTGGCAAAACTGCAGGAGATGGTTGCTGACGTATCGCACCACTTCCCGCTGCGTCTGCCTGCGCCAACGCCGAAAGCGCTCTACAGCCCTTGCGAAATTCGCCATCTGGCGATTATCGTTAACCTCGAATATGACCCGACGGCGGCCTTCCGCAATCAGGTGGTGCATTTCGATTTCCGTAAGCTCGATACCTTCAGCTTTGGTGAGGATCAGAAATGCCTGGTCGGCAGCGTCGACCTGCTGTACCGCAACTCGTGGAACGAAGTGCGTACGCTGCACTTCAACGGCGAGCAGGCAATGATTGAAGCGTTGAAAACCATCCTCGGTAAAATGCACCAGGATGCCGCGCCGCCGGATAGCGTAGAAGTATTCTGCTATAGCCAGCACCTGCGTGGTTTAATCCGTACTCGCGTACAGCAACTGGTGTCTGAGTGCATCGAACTGCGCCTTTCCAGCACCCGTCAGGAAACCGGTCGCTTTAAAGCGCTGCGCGTCTCCGGGCAGACCTGGGGCCTGTTCTTTGAACGTCTGAACGTGTCGGTGCAGAAGCTGGAAAACGCCATCGAGTTCTACGGCGCCATTTCGCACAACAAGCTGCACGGGCTTTCCGTTCAGGTTGAGACCAACCACGTTGAGCTGCCGCAGGTGGTCGACGGTTTCGCGAGCGAAGGGATTATTCAGTTCTTCTTCGAGGAGTCTGGCGAAGATCAGGGCTTCAATATCTATATTCTGGACGAGAGCAACCGCGCAGAGGTGTATCACCACTGTGAGGGCAGTAAAGAAGAGCTGGTGCGTGACGTTAGCCGCTTCTACTCGTCGTCACACGATCGCTTCACCTACGGCTCAAGCTTTATCAACTTCAACCTGCCGCAGTTCTACCAGATTGTGAAGGTAGACGGGCGTGCACAGGTCATTCCGTTCCGCAGCCAGGCTATCGTGCCGCCGCCGTCCAATCAGGACAATAACAACGCCCCGTTGTTGCAGCAGTACTTTTCCTGAAATCACGCTAAGTTGTAGCCCGGCCGAGCAAAGCGACGCCGGGGTTTGGCGCTGAGCTGTCCCGGCGTCGCTTTGCTCGGCCGGGCTACGTTGTGTTTAGCGGAAGCTCACCTCTTCACCCGCCTGCTGCGTCGCCGCTTGTTCCAGCAAGTCCCAGAAGGTTTCGCCGCTGCGGTCGCAAATCCACTCATCGCCCTTCAGGTCGAAATGGTAGCCACCTTGCTTGGTCGCCAGCCATACCTGGTGCAATGGCTCCTGACGGTTAATAATAATTTTGCTGCCGTTTTCAAAACTGATGGTCAGCACGCCGCCATTGATCTCACAGTCGATATCGCTGTCGCCGTCCCAGTCGTCCAGACGCTCTTCGATGGTCAGCCACAGGGTATCGGCAAGGCGATGAAATTCACTGTCGTTCATTGTTGTTTCCCGTTATTTAGTGATGGCGGCAGTATAGCGTGAAACAAATCACGTTGCAGTCAGGTGCTTAACGCTTGCTTTTGCGCCTCCTCCTGCGATGATAGAAAATAGAAAGCATTGAACTACAGGCATCTTAAGAATGAATAAGATTTTTCGACCGCTGGCAGTGTTACTTGCATTATTTAGCCTTGCAGGCTGCGGCCTGAAGGGCCCGCTCTATTTTCCTCCGGCTGATAAAACGGCGGCCCCGCCGACGCAACCCGTCACTCAACCGATTCAGAGCAGCTCTCCGGATCGTAACGACCGTGGTGATAACGGCGGCCCGACGCAGGTTAATTACTAATATTACCGTTCTGTTCCGCGCAACTGGAGTAGATGATGCAGTTCTCTAAAATGCATGGCCTCGGCAACGATTTCATGGTCGTCGACGCGGTAACGCAGAATGTCTTTTTCTCGCCCGAGCTTATCCGCCGACTGGCGGACAGGCATCTTGGCGTGGGTTTCGATCAGCTGTTGGTCGTGGAGCCGCCTTATGACCCCGACCTGGATTTTCACTACCGCATCTTCAACGCCGACGGCAGCGAAGTCTCCCAGTGCGGTAACGGCGCTCGCTGCTTCGCCCGCTTTGTGCGCCTGAAAGGGTTGACCAACAAGCGTGATATCCGCGTGAGCACCGCCAACGGCCGTATGGTCTTAAGCGTGACTGATGATGAACTGGTTCGCGTGAACATGGGTGAACCGAACTTCGAGCCGTCTCAGGTGCCGTTCCGCGCGAACAAAGCGGAAAAGACCTATATCATGCGTGCTGCTGAGCAGACAGTATTGTGCGGCGTGGTCTCGATGGGGAATCCACACTGTGTGATTCAGGTTGATGATGTCGACACTGCCCCGGTGGAAACGCTAGGTCCGGTGATGGAAAGTCATGAACGTTTTCCAGAACGCGCTAACATTGGTTTTATGCAGGTAGTGAAGCGGGAGCACATCCGTCTGCGCGTTTACGAACGCGGTGCCGGTGAAACTCAGGCCTGCGGCAGCGGCGCATGTGCGGCGGTTGCCGTTGGCATCCAGCAGGGCTTGTTGGCGGAAGAGGTGCGCGTGGAACTGCCGGGCGGGCGACTTGATATCGCCTGGAAAGGCCCGGGCCAACCGTTGTTTATGACTGGCCCGGCGGCACATGTCTATGACGGATTTATTCACTTATGAAACACGTCGGGGAAGAACAGCAGGACGCTATCACCACGCTGAATGATGGCGCGGTTGTGGATTATCTGTTGCAACATCCTGAATTCTTTATACGTAATGCCGCTGTCGTTGAGCAAATGCGCGTCCCGCATCCGGTGCGGGGCATGGTGTCTCTGGTTGAGTGGCACATGGCGCGTTCGCGCAACTACATTGCCATGCTGGAAGAGAACATGAGCCAGCTGATGGAACAGGCGACGGCGAACGAAAGCCTGTTTTATCGCCTGCTGCATCTGCAAAACCGACTGGCCTGCGCGGAAAGCCTGGACGATCTCCTGCTGCGCTTCCATCGCTGGGCGCGCGAGTTGGGGCTGGCGGGCGCATCGCTGCGCCTGTTCTCTGACCGCTGGCGTCTTGGCGCCCCTTCCAGACATACCGATCTGGTGCTTTCCCGTCAGGCCTTTGAGCCGCTGCGCATTCAACGCTTAGGCCAGGGCAACCACTATCTCGGCACCCTTAACGGCCCCGAGTTGCTGGTGGTGCTTCCTGAAGCGAAAGCCGTCGGTTCAGTGGCGATGTCGATGATGGGCAGCGACGGCGATTTAGGCGTGATTCTCTTTAGCAGCCGCGACCCGCACCACTATCAGCCGGGACAGGGCACACAGCTGCTGCAGGAAATTGCCCTGATGCTGCCGGGTCTGCTGGAACGCTGGATCGAGCGCGTATGACCGGCACCGGGCTAGGGCAAGCCGTTACCCGCTTTCTGCGCTATCTGGGCGTAGAACGCCAGCTTAGCCCAATCACACTCCTCAACTACCAGCGTCAGCTTGATGCCATTATTGAACTGGCCGAAGGAATGGGCCTGCAGAATTGGCAACAATGTGATGCTGCGATGGTGCGCAGCTTTGCGACCCGCAGCCGCCGCAAAGGGCTAGGCGCCGCAAGCCTGGCGCTACGCCTGTCGGCGTTGCGCAGCTTCTTTGACTGGATGGTGGGTCAGGGCGAGCTTCCAGCGAACCCGGCAAAAGGCATCGCCGCGCCGAAAGCACCGCGCCATCTGCCAAAAAATATCGACGTCGATGACGTTAATCGCCTGCTGGATATCGATCTCAATGACCCGCTGGCGGTGCGCGACCGCGCCATGCTGGAGGTGATGTACGGCGCGGGGCTACGTCTTTCTGAACTGGTAAATCTGGATATTAAACATCTGGATCTCGATACCGGCGAAGTGTGGGTGATGGGGAAAGGCAGCAAAGAGCGCCGCCTGCCGATTGGCCGCAACGCCGTGACGTGGATTGAGCACTGGCTCGACCTGCGCGGGCTGTTTGGCAGTGACGAGGACGCGCTGTTTCTCTCGAAGCTCGGCAAGCGTATTTCGGCGCGTAATGTGCAAAAGCGCTTTGCTGAATGGGGCATTAAGCAGGGGCTGAACAGCCACGTGAATCCCCACAAGCTGCGCCACTCGTTTGCCACCCACATGCTTGAGTCGAGCGGTGACCTGCGCGGGGTGCAGGAACTGCTGGGCCACGCCAATCTATCGACCACCCAAATCTATACCCATCTTGATTTTCAACACCTTGCCTCGGTGTACGATGCGGCGCATCCGCGCGCCAAACGGGAGAAATAATGCGTTTTTATCGGCCGTTGGGCGCTATTGCCGCGCTGACGTTTGACCTTGATGACACTCTTTATGATAACCGCCCGGTGATTGACCGGACGATGCAGGAGTCGGTGGCCTTTGTGCGCGGCTACCATCCGGCGCTGGCAAACTTCGACGCCCGTACGTTACAGCAGTGGCGCGACGAGCTGTTAAAGACAGAGCCTGAAATCTACCATGACGTCACCGAGTGGCGCTGGCGTGCGCTGGAGTCCGGTATGCGTCAGCTTGGACTGACAGCTCAGGAAGCCAAAGCCGGAGCCGACGAGGCGATGGCGAACTTCGCTCAGTGGCGCAGCCGGATTGACGTACCGCAGGAAACCCACGACACGTTGGCGAAACTAGGCCAAAAATGGCCGCTGGTGGCGATCACCAACGGTAATGCCCAGCCGGAGCTGTTCGGCCTGAGCGACTACTTCCAGTTTGTGCTGCGTGCTGGTCCAGACGGACGTTCGAAGCCATTCGCCGATATGTACCATCTGGCAGCAGACAAGCTCAATGTGCCGCTCGGCGAGATCCTGCACGTGGGCGATGACCTGACCACCGACGTGGCGGGTGCCATTCGCTGTGGCATGCAAGCCTGCTGGATCAAACCGGAAAATGCCGACCTGATGCAAACCGCGGACAGCCGTTTGTTGCCGCATGTCGAGATTTCCCGGTTGGCATCTCTGACCTCGCTGATATAATCATCAGCAACTCTGTATAAATTCCCAGTGTATTTCTGGGACTCTTTTTTTTCCGGCGGTGCCAATGGACGTTTCTTACCTGCTCGACAGCCTCAACGATAAACAGCGCGAAGCCGTCGCGGCGGAGCGGACCAATATGCTGGTGCTCGCCGGGGCAGGTAGCGGCAAGACGCGCGTGCTGGTGCATCGCATTGCCTGGCTGCAAAGCGTCGAGAACTGCTCGCCGTATTCCATCATGGCCGTCACCTTTACCAACAAAGCGGCGGCAGAGATGCGCCACCGTATCGCTGAACTGATGGGCACCTCGCAGGGAGGTATGTGGGTCGGTACCTTCCACGGGCTGGCGCACCGTCTGCTGCGTGCGCACCACCTGGATGCTAATCTGCCGCAGGATTTCCAGATTCTCGATAGCGAAGACCAGCTTCGCCTGCTCAAGCGCCTGATCAAAGCGATGAACCTTGACGAGAAGCAGTGGCCGCCGCGCCAGGCGATGTGGTTTATCAACAGCCAGAAAGACGAAGGGCTGCGTCCGCATCACCTGCAAAGCTACGGTAACCCGGTTGAACAGACCTGGCAGAAGGTTTATCAAGCCTATCAGGAAGCGTGCGACCGTGCGGGACTGGTGGACTTTGCCGAGCTGCTGTTGCGCGCCCATGAGCTGTGGCTTAACAAGCCGCATATCCTCCAGCACTATCGCGAACGCTTTACCAATATCCTGGTGGATGAATTCCAGGATACCAACAACATCCAGTACGCGTGGATCCGCCTGCTGGCGGGTGACACCGGTAAGGTGATGATCGTTGGCGATGACGACCAGTCGATTTACGGCTGGCGCGGGGCGCAGGTGGAGAACATCCAGCGCTTCCTCAACGATTTCCCGGGTGCAGAAACTATCCGTCTGGAACAGAACTACCGTTCAACCAGCAACATCCTCAGCGCGGCGAACGCCCTGATTGAAAACAACAACGGGCGTCTGGGCAAAAAGCTGTGGACCGACGGCGCCGACGGCGAACCGATTTCACTCTACTGCGCGTTTAACGAACTCGATGAAGCGCGCTTTGTGGTGAACCGCATCAAGACCTGGCAGGACAACGGCGGCGCGCTGACGCAATGCGCCATCCTCTATCGCAGCAACGCCCAATCACGCGTGCTGGAAGAGGCGCTGCTGCAGGCCAGCATGCCGTACCGTATCTACGGCGGTATGCGCTTCTTCGAACGCCAGGAAATCAAAGACGCGCTCTCGTATCTGCGTCTTATCGCCAACCGTAACGATGACGCGGCGTTTGAACGCGTGGTGAATACGCCAACTCGCGGCATCGGCGATCGCACGCTCGACGTGGTGCGTCAGACCTCGCGTGACCGCCAGCTGACGCTGTGGCAGGCCTGCCGCGAACTGCTGCAAGAGAAAGCCCTTGCCGGTCGCGCAGCGAGCGCCTTACAGCGCTTTATGGAGTTGATTGACGCGCTGGCGCAGGAAACGGCCGATATGCCGCTGCACGTGCAGACCGACCGCGTGGTGAAGGACTCCGGTCTGCGCATGATGTACGAACAGGAAAAAGGCGAGAAGGGCCAGACGCGAATCGAGAACTTAGACGAACTGGTGACGGCAACGCGCCAGTTCAGCTACAACGAAGAAGATGAAGATTTAATGCCGCTGCAGGCGTTCCTCTCCCACGCGGCGCTAGAAGCCGGTGATGGTCAGGCCGACACCTGGCAGGACGCGGTACAGCTGATGACCCTGCACTCGGCGAAAGGCCTGGAGTTCCCGCAGGTGTTTATCGTCGGCATGGAAGAAGGCATGTTCCCGAGCCAGATGTCGCTGGATGAAGGCGGTCGCCTGGAAGAAGAGCGCCGTCTGGCCTACGTTGGCGTCACCCGCGCCATGCAAAAACTGACGCTGACCTATGCCGAAACGCGCCGCCTGTACGGCAAAGAGGTGTATCACCGTCCGTCGCGCTTTATCGGCGAGCTACCGGAAGCCTGCGTGGAAGAGGTTCGTCTGCGCGCCACGGTCAGCCGACCGGTGAGCCATCAGCGGATGGGCACGCCAATGGCGGAGAACGATACTGGCTATAAACTCGGCCAGCGCGTACGTCACGCGAAGTTTGGTGAAGGGACTATCGTCAACCTGGAAGGCAGCGGTGAACATAGCCGTTTGCAGGTGGCGTTCCAGGGGCAAGGAATTAAATGGCTGGTGGCAGCCTACGCCAGACTGGAAATGGTATAACTTTCAGAAAAATATCATTATTTTGTAACCATATGCTAGCCTTACTGAACAGAAGGTAATTAATCCCGGTTAGCGTTTCGTTGCGTGTTGACGGCGTTTTTTTGCTGGCGTAACATGCGCGCACGATTACGCTAAGAGGACAAAGCCTTGGACACACCCAGTAGATGCTGGCTCACCTTCCTGTCATTCAGGAACAACTCCTAAGGCTATCCTCTTATGCTGATAGCCTTAGCGGTTGTCAGCGACTCGTATTTCCCGTCGCATTGAGTCAGGCTGTTTAATGGTCTGAAACCCCTGTAGTTTCTGTGTGCCCACCGGCTGTCCGATAATTTTTTGCATTGGGAGTCCCGGTCATGCTGAGCGCATTTCAACTGGAAAACAATCGTTTAACGCGTCTTGAGGCGGATGAGATTGATCATCTTGCCAGCTCGGTCTGGGTTGATTTAGTCGAGCCTGACGACGACGAACGAAACCGTGTGCAAAAGGATTTGGGCCAGAACCTGGCCACGCGCCCTGAACTGGAAGACATCGAAGCATCCGCACGTTTTTTTGAAGACGAAGACGGCCTGCATATTCACTCCTTCTTCTTTTATGAAGATGCGGACGATCACGCGGGTAACTCCACCGTGGCATTCACCATCCGCGAAGGGCGTCTGTTTACCCTGCGTGAACGTGAGCTGCCGGCATTCCGCCTTTACCGCATGCGTGCGCGTAATCAGGAGATGGCGGACGGTAACGCCTACGAGCTGCTGCTCGACCTGTTTGAAACCAAAATCGAACAGCTGGCGGATGAAATCGAAAACATCTACAGCGATCTCGAAAAGCTGAGCCGCGTCATTATGGAAGGGCATCAGGGCGACGAGTACGACGAAGCGCTCTCGACGCTGGCTGAACTGGAAGATATCGGCTGGAAGGTACGCCTGTGTCTGATGGATACCCAGCGCGCGTTGAACTTCCTCGTGCGTAAGGCGCGTCTGCCAGCGAATCAGCTTGAGCAGGCGCGAGAAATCCTGCGAGATATCGAATCTCTGCTGCCGCACAACGAATCGCTGTTCCAGAAGGTTAACTTCCTGATGCAGGCGGCGATGGGCTTTATCAACATTGAGCAGAACCGCATCATCAAGATCTTCTCGGTGGTTTCCGTGGTCTTCCTGCCGCCGACGCTGGTGGCTTCCAGCTATGGTATGAACTTTGAGTTTATGCCGGAGCTGAGATGGAGTTTTGGTTATCCTGGGGCGATTATCTTTATGATTCTGGCGGGGCTTGCGCCGTATCTGTACTTTAAGCGCAAGAACTGGCTGTAATGGCTGTGCCGGATGGCGCTTCGCTTATCCGGCTTACAGCAGCACATCAATGTAGGCCGGATAAGGCGCAGCCGCCATCCGGCATTGCTTTAGCTCCGACGTCCCCGTCTTTGCGTATACAGCGCATCCATCACGAATATCGCCAGCGCGACCCAAATAAACGCAAAGGTCACCATCTTATCCGCACCAGGCACTTCACCGTAGAACGCTACCGCCAGCAGGAACATCAGCGTAGGGCCGATGTACTGGAAGAAGCCCAGCGTTGACAGACGCAGGCGCGTTGCCGCACCGGTAAAGCACAGCAATGGGATAGTCGTCACGACGCCTGCGGCAATCAGCAGCAGATTCAGCGACCATGAGTTGCTGCCCATGTGGCTGGTGGCGCTATCGGCGATGCCGAACAGATAAATTGCGGCCACGGGAAGCAGCCAGAGCGTCTCAAACAGCATGCCAGTCTGCGCATCGACGGCAATTTTCTTACGCACCAGCCCGTAGAAGGCAAAGCTAAACGCCAGCCCCAGCGCAATGATTGGCAGCGAGCCAAAGGTCCAGAGCTGTACCAGAACGCCGCAAATCGCCAGCGCAACGGCTAACCACTGCATCCGACGAAAACGCTCGCCGAGGAAAATCATCCCCAACAGAATATTCACCAACGGGTTGATGAAGTAGCCGAGGCTCGCCTCCAGCATATGGTGGTTATTGACCGACCAGATAAACAGCAGCCAGTTGCCGCCGATTAATACTGCCGATAGCGCGAGCAGGAAGATCTTCTTTGGGGTCTTCAGCAGCGTTTTGACCTGCGACCACTGACGGCTAATGCTGATGAGCGCCACCATAAAGAAAAATGACCAGATAACACGGTGGGTCAGGATTTCATCGGCTGGAACGTAGTAAATCAGCTTGAAGTAGGCTGGAGCGATGCCCCAGATGAAATAGGCGGCAAGGGCCAGAAGCACGCCTTGTCGCGTTTGTTTGGGATCCATGTGAAACATCCATTTCGAAAAAGTAACGCAATTTTACGCGATTCTGGCGGTTATCCCACCATATAAGTCGCCGTGGCGCTGGCGATATGCGTTTTCTCTTCGTTGTGCAATTCAACGCGGGCAACGGCAACCTTATTGCCTGCGCGCAGCAGCGTGCTGGAAGCGGTAAAGCGCGTGCCGCGCCCTGGGCGAAGATAGTCGACGCGCAGGTCGATGGTGCCCATTTTTGATAGCCGCTGTCTCAGCTCATCTTCATTGATGGTGTCATGGCGTGCCAGCGTGCTGCCCACACATACCAGGCCTGCCGCGACGTCCAGCGCCGAGGCGATCACCCCGCCGTGTAGGATACTTTGCGCCCAGTTGCCGACCATCATTGGCTGGTTGTTGAAACTCAGCTGTGCGAACGCTTTCTCATAGACCTCTAGCTCCAGATTCAACGCCCGGTTGAACGGCATGTGGTAGACAAAAATTTCGCCAACCAGCTTGAGTGCGGCTTCCGCGGTGAGTTCTGCAGACATAGTAACCTTACATTTCATTGTTAATAAAATGTTGATTTTATGCCTATTGGATGTTGATTTCTACTTTCGGAAAGGTTTGATGAGCAAGAACCACGTAAACGGGTAGAATACGTATCAATTTGTTATCCATTATTTATATATATCTCAGGGGAAGTTGATTGATGCGGATCTCACTAAGTGGGCTGCTGGCGCTGCTACTGCCTGTCGCGGCGCTGGCGCAGGAAGCGACAATTAAAGAAGTACATGATGTACCCGCGGTGCGCGGCAGTATTATCGCCAACCTCCTACAAGAGCATGATAATCCGTTCACGCTTTATCCCTACGAAAGCAACTATCTGCTCTACACCTGGACCAGCGACCTTAATAAAGAGGCGATTCGAACCTATGATTGGGCTGAGAATGCGCGGAAAGACGAGGTGAAATTCCAGCTTAGCCTGGCGTTCCCGCTGTGGCGCGGCATTTTGGGTGATAACTCGGTGCTGGCAGCCTCATATACTCAGCGCTCCTGGTGGCAGATGTCCAACAGCGACGAGTCGGCGCCATTTCGTGAGACCAACTATGAGCCGCAGCTCTTTCTCGGCTTTGCCACCGACTACCGCTTCGCCGGCTGGACGCTTCGTGATGTGGAAGTGGGCTACAACCACGATTCTAACGGCCGCTCGGACCCAACTTCCCGTAGCTGGAACCGTCTGTACACGCGCTTAATGGCGCAGAACGGCAATTGGCTGGTTGAAGTGAAGCCCTGGTACGTGATTGGTGATACCGACGATAACCCGGATATCACCAAATATATGGGCTACTACCGGCTTAAAATCGGCTATCAGCTGGGCGATGCCGTGCTCAGCGCGCAGGGGCAATATAACTGGAACACGGGCTACGGCGGCGCTGAGCTTGGCGTTAGCTATCCTATCAGTAAGCACGTTCGCCTCTATACTCAGGTGTATAGTGGATACGGCGAATCGCTTATCGACTATAACTTTAACCAGACTCGCGTTGGGGTCGGGGTGATGCTTAACGATCTGTTTTAAGAGCAATTCCTGCGGTTTGTTGCGAGCATGGCCGAAGGAATTCGTCTAAAACGTTGCAGTTTGGCACGCGGGCGCTGAAAATAGCGCCTGTTTTTATTTAACGGTAATGGGGTCAATGTGGCACAGGCGGAAGTTTTAAATCAGGAATCGCTGGCTAAACAGGTTTTGCAAGAGACCTTTGGCTACCAGCAGTTCCGTCCTGGCCAGGAAACCATTATCGATACCGTGCTGGAAGGGCGCGACTGCCTGGTCGTGATGCCAACCGGCGGCGGCAAATCGCTGTGCTATCAAATTCCTGCGCTGGTGCTTAACGGCCTGACGGTGGTGGTTTCACCGCTGATCTCGCTGATGAAGGACCAGGTCGATCAGCTGCTGGCGAACGGCGTGGCGGCGGCTTGTATCAACTCCACTCAAACCCGTGAACAGCAGCAAGAGGTGATGGCCGGCTGCCGTACCGGGCAGATTCGCCTGCTCTATATCGCCCCGGAACGCCTGATGCTGGATAACTTCCTTGAGCATCTGGCGCACTGGAATCCGGCGATGCTGGCGGTCGATGAAGCACACTGCATCTCGCAGTGGGGACATGATTTCCGCCCGGAATATGCCGCCCTGGGTCAACTGCGTCAGCGCTTCCCTGCGCTGCCGTTTATGGCGCTGACGGCTACCGCCGACGACACCACGCGTAGCGATATTGTCCGTTTGCTGGGGCTGAACGATCCGTTTATCCAAATCAGCAGTTTCGACCGCCCGAATATTCGCTACATGCTGATGGAGAAGTTTAAGCCCATCGACCAATTGATGCGCTACGTGCAGGAGCAGCGCGGTAAATCCGGCATTATTTACTGTAATAGCCGTGCGAAGGTGGAAGACACCACAGCCCGTTTGCAGAGCCGTGGCATCAGCGCGGGGGCTTATCACGCCGGGCTTGAAAACAACGTGCGCGCCGACGTGCAGGAGAAATTCCAGCGCGACGACCTGCAAATTGTCGTCGCTACCGTGGCTTTCGGGATGGGTATCAATAAGCCCAACGTCCGTTTCGTGGTGCACTTCGACATTCCGCGCAATATCGAATCCTACTATCAGGAGACCGGTCGTGCTGGCCGGGACGGCCTGCCGGCGGAAGCGATGCTGTTTTACGACCCGGCAGATATGGCGTGGCTGCGCCGCTGTCTGGAAGAAAAGCCAGAGGGCATGTTGCAGGATATTGAACGGCATAAGCTCAATGCGATGGGGGCGTTTGCTGAAGCGCAGACCTGCCGTCGCCTGGTGCTGCTCAACTACTTTGGCGAAGGTCGTCAGGAGCCGTGCGGTAACTGCGATATCTGCCTCGACCCGCCTAAACAGTACGACGGCGTTCAGGATGCGCAGATTGCGCTCTCAACCATTGGCCGGGTTAACCAGCGCTTTGGCATGGGCTATGTCGTTGAGGTGATTCGCGGTGCGAACAGCCAGCGTATTCGCGAGTTCGGACACGATAAACTGAAAGTCTATGGCATGGGGCGCGACAAAAGTCATGAACATTGGGTGAGCGTCATTCGCCAGCTTATCCACTTAGGTTTTGTCACCCAGAATATCGCCCAACATTCGGCGCTACAGCTTACCGACGCATCCCGCCCGGTGCTGCGCGGCGAAGCGCCGTTGCAGCTTGCCGTACCGCGTATCGTGGCGCTGAAGCCGCGCGTGATGCAGAAAGCGGCGGTAGGCAATTACGACAAGCAGCTGTTTGCCAAGCTGCGCAAGTTGCGTAAAGCCATTGCCGATGAAGAAAATATCCCGCCTTATGTGGTCTTCAACGACGCGACGCTGATTGAAATGGCAGAACAGATGCCTATCTCTCCGAGCGATATGCTCAGCGTCAACGGCGTCGGCACGCGTAAGCTCGAGCGTTTTGGCCGTGAGTTTCTGGCGCTTATCCGCGCTCACGTCGACGGCGACGATGAGGAGTAGTCAGTTCGTGGAAAAAGTGCAAAGATAGTTACCCACTGTACTATTTTCCGCGAATTTATCGCCCCGTTTGGTAGGTCTATCATGATTACGCTGTTTCTGACCGTCGCGCTGGTGCACATCATTGCTTTGATGAGCCCGGGGCCGGACTTCTTTTTTGTCTCACAGACTGCCGTTAGCCGCTCTCGCAAAGAGGCGATGATGGGCGTACTGGGGATCACCTGTGGCGTGATGGTCTGGGCTGGCGTTGCGCTGCTCGGTCTGCACCTGATTATCGAAAAAATGGCGTGGCTGCACACCATCATTATGGTCGGCGGCGGTCTGTACCTGTGTTGGATGGGCTACCAGATGCTGCGCGGGGCGCTGAAGAAAGAGAAAGTCGATTCAGCCGAAGAACCGCAGGTTGAACTGGCTCAGGGCGGGCGCAGCTTTATGAAAGGCCTGCTGACTAACCTCGCTAACCCAAAAGCGATTATCTACTTTGGTTCGGTGTTCTCGCTGTTTGTTGGCGATAACGTCGGCGCGGGCGAGCGCTGGGGGATCTTCCTGTTGATTATCCTTGAAACGCTGGCCTGGTTTACCGTAGTGGCGAGCCTGTTTGCGCTGCCCGCTATGCGTCGCGGCTACCAGCGTGCGGCGAAGTGGATTGATGGCGTGGCGGGCACGTTATTCGCAGGGTTCGGCATTCACCTGATTATTTCGCGCTAAGTGATTGGCCCACTCGGTGTTGTCATCGAGTGGGCTATGCGATGTTTAGTGGCGGAGTTGCTGGAGTTCATCATGGGAAAGTCCGGTGATCTCAGTGATGATGTTGCTATCAAGACCCCTCGCCAGCATTGCTTGTGCGACATTCTGCAATGTGGCAAGTTTACCTTCCTGAATACCTTGTTGAATCCCTTCCTGACGGCCAATCAATTTTAACTGTTCTGCCATGGTCATAAGCTTTTCTCCATGCTGCGGCACGCGCTGTGCCAATCCATACAATAGTTTTTGAACATCCTGGGCTTGTCCGGCCTGCATCAGGTAGTTTATCAGTACGGTTATTTGTTGTCCGCTGGTGTGTCCCAGAATAAACAAACTGGCTAGCTTGTCCTGTAGCAGCGCCATATCCCTCTGGCGAATATGCTTCTGCACCAGGGTCAGCGCCGCCATGCTGCGGTGTTGCATAATTTCATCATCGGGGATGACTGTAATATCCACTAGCGGGAAAGGCGAGGTGTAGAGTTGACGCTGCATGGCGGCAACGGCGTAACGTAGTAGCCTGAAGGCCATATGCTTATCCGGGGTACTTTGATGCTCGATAAGCACGTGAACATAGCCGCGACCGGTGGTGGTTTTCAGAGAGTAGATGATATCGCTGTAGTAGGGGCGCAGGTCGTCTTCGATAAAACTCCCCGATTCCAGCCGTAGCGTCTCTAGCTTGCAGAGTCGGAGAAGCTGAGTGGGGAGATGAAGGCTAATAAAATCCCGCGCCGTATCAGCGCAGGAAAGGAAGGTTTTAAAGACCGCATCATGCGGTGTGGCTGTCTCCGTCATCGTTTATCATCCGTGAATGAAAAGTCTGGCGGCATTCTGTCACTGAGCCTATTTGTCGCTTAGCGATAATTCGAGCTCTCTTTCCGGGATGCGTAACCGCTCGCGCGATTTTGTCAGCGAGTTATCCCCGCGACAAAATTTTGTGCGCCGGATTCATGCATGGCGAGCCGATGCCAGCAGCGCCCCTACCAGCATAAACAGCGAACCAAACACCTTATTCAGTGCTTTCATCTGCTTCGGCCCTTTAATCCACGCCGAGATCCGCTGCGCGAGCGTGGCATAGCCAATCATCACGATGATATCGACAACGATAGTCGTCACCCCAAGAATCAGGTACTGCATAATCTGCGGCTGATGGGGCACGATAAACTGTGGGAATAGCGCGGCCAGAAACACAATGCTTTTTGGATTGGTGAGGTTGACGAATACCGCGCGCTGAAACAGCTTGCCGCGGCTTTGCGTCTTCGCCAGCGTTTTCAGGTCGATGGAGCCTGCGGCGCGCCATTGCTGAATACCAAGCCAGATAAGGTATGCGGCACCCGCCCATTTCAGCACCTCAAAGGCTAGCAGGGAGCGCGAGAAGAGTGTCCCGAGGCCTACGCCAACCAGCACGATGTGTATCGCCAGGCCGGTTTGAAGACCGGCAATCGATGCTGCTGCTCCGCGATAGCCGTGGTTAATCGAGGTGGTCATCGTGTTGATCGCCCCTGAGCCCGGAGAAAGGCTAAGAATTATGGATGTGAGCAGGTAGGCGAACCACCATTCGAAGGTCATGAGAAACTCCCTGATTGTCTGTTTTTATGCCACAATACGCTATTGTCCAGGCGTTGTGTTATGCGTCACAAAAAAATGATTTTCAGCGGTTAGCAGGGGTGGAAGCCCGATGTTTCGACAGCAAAAGGATTGGAATACAAGAGAAAACGCGTTTGCTGCCTTTACGACCGGCCCGCTGATGGATTTCTGGCGGGGGCGAGAGGAAGCAGAGTTTATCGGCGTTGATAGCGTTCCGGTACGGTTCGTGCGGTTCAGTTCGCCTGCGCATGACAGCGTGATTGTGGTCTGCCCCGGGCGAATTGAAAGCTACGTAAAGTATGCCGAACTGGCGTACGATCTTTTCCATAGCGGCTTTGATGTACTGATTATTGACCACCGTGGTCAAGGACGTTCCGGACGTATGTTGTCCGATACCCATCGCGGCCACGTGGCGAAATTCAGCGACTATGTCGACGATCTGGCTGCATTCTGGCAGCAACAGGTGCTGCCGGGACACTGGCGGCGTCGGTTTATCCTCGCCCACTCTATGGGCGGGGCTATCGCGACGCAGTTTTTGCAGCGTAATCCGCAAGGCTGTGACGCCATCGCGCTTTGTGCGCCAATGTTCGGTATTATTATGCGCCTGCCGGAATGGGTAGTCAGGCCACTTCTCGATTGGGCTGAGGGCCATCAGCGTCTTCGGGAAGGTTATGCAATGGGAACAGGCCGATGGCATGCCTTGCCGTTTGGTATTAATGTCCTGACCCATAGCCGCGAACGCTATCGGCGTAACGTTCGTTTTTATGCCGATGAACCCCGGTTGCGCGTGGGCGGCCCCACGTATCACTGGGTCAGAGAAGGTATCCTGGCAGGGGAGCAAATCCTCGCCGGTGCTGCAAAAGAGACGTTTCCTGTTCTGCTGATTCAGGCAGAGGAAGAACGCGTCGTTGATAATCGCATGCACGATCGTTATTGCGAGCTTCGCGCCGAAGCGGGCCATCCTTGTGATGGCGGTAAGCCGCTTGTCATACAGGGCGCCTATCATGAGATCCTTTTTGAAAAGGACGCTATGCGCTCAGTCGCACTCACTGCCATCGTCGATTTTTTCCATCGACATCGTTAATTCGGCGCCAGCGCCGCACTGTTTAGAGGTTAAATTCGAATATGTACCAGGTTGTTGCGTCTGATTTAGATGGCACCTTACTCTCCCCTGACCACCACTTAACGCCGTATGCGAAAGAAACGCTGAAGCTGCTCACCGAGCGCGGCCTGAATTTTGTTTTCGCCACTGGCCGCCACTACATCGATGTGGGCCAGATTCGCGATAATCTGGGGATCAAATCCTACATGATCACCTCCAACGGCGCGCGCGTACACGATGCTGACGGAAAACAGGTCTTTGCCCATAACCTCGACCGCGATATCGCCGCCGATCTTTTCGGCATCGTGAATGCGAATCCGGACATCGTCACCAACGTTTATCGTGAAGACGAATGGTTTATGAACCGCCACCGCCCGGAAGAGATGCGTTTCTTCAAAGAAGCGGTCTTCAACTACACCCTGTATGAACCAGGTATGCTGGAGCCGGAAGGGGTCAGCAAGGTGTTCTTCACCTGCAACGACCACGAAACGCTGCTGCCTTTGGAACAGGCAATTAACGCGCGCTGGGGCGATCGCGTCAACGTCAGCTTCTCCACGCTCACCTGTCTGGAAGTGATGGCGGGCGGCGTGTCGAAAGGTCATGCGCTGGAAGCGGTGGCGAAAGCGATGGGCTATACCCTGAAAGACTGCATCGCCTTTGGCGATGGGATGAACGACGCTGAAATGCTGTCGATGGCGGGGAAAGGCTGCATTATGGAAGGCGCGCACCAGCGTCTGAAAGACCTGCATCCGGAGCTTGAAGTGATCGGCTCAAACGCCGATGACGCAGTCCCGCACTTCCTGCGAGACATGTATCTGCGTTAATTATCAACAACTGACTATTTAGTGGTCAGTTGTCAACCAACAACTCCGCTACAATGAATGCTCATCTTCCTATGAGACATTCATTGTGGCGCTCCTGATTATTACCACGATTCTGTGGGCTTTCTCTTTTAGCTTCTACGGCGAGTACCTTGCCGGGCACGTCGACAGCTACTTTGCGGTGCTGGTGCGCGTAGGCCTGGCGACGCTGGTCTTCCTGCCGTTTCTGCGCACCCGCGGGCACAGCCTGAAAACCGTTGGCTTGTACATGCTGGTGGGCGCAATGCAGCTAGGCATCATGTACATGCTGAGCTTCCATGCTTATCTCTACCTCACCGTGTCTGAATTGCTGCTGTTTACCGTCCTCACGCCGCTCTACATCACGCTGATTTATGACCTGATGAGCGGCCGCCGCCTGCGCTGGAGCTACGCGTTTAGCGCGCTGCTGGCAGTGATTGGCGCGGGGATTATTCGCTATGACCATATCACCAACCATTTCTGGACGGGGCTTATCCTGGTGCAGCTTTCCAATATCGTCTTTGCGATTGGCATGGTGGGCTATAAGCGACTGATGGAAACCCGACCGATGCCGCAGCATAACGCCTTTGCCTGGTTTTACCTTGGGGCGTTTCTGGTGGCGACGGTAGCCTGGATGCTGCTCGGCAACGCGCAGAAAATGCCGCAGACTCTCCCGCAGTGGGGGATTCTGGTGTTCCTCGGCGTGGTGGCTTCGGGGATTGGTTACTTTATGTGGAACTACGGTGCCACGCAGGTGGATGCGGGCACCTTAGGGATTATGAACAATATGCATGTCCCGGCAGGACTGCTGGTGAACCTGGCTATCTGGCATCAACAGCCTCACTGGCCGAGCTTCCTTACAGGGGCTGCGGTGATACTGGCCTCACTGTGGGTGCATCGCCATTGGGTCGCTCCGCGTTCTTCACGAACGGCAGATGATCGCAAGCGTGGTTCCGCGCTGAGCGAATAAACGCATCCGTCACCGGCTGACGCTGCTCGCCATCGCGCACGGCGGCGTACAGTCGGCTCCACAGCCCTTCGCCCAGGGTTTTGGTCACAATCAGACCCTGGCGCTCGAAACTCTCCACCACCCAGTGCGGCAGGGCGGCAATGCCCATCCGTGCAGCAACCATCTGCACCAACAGCAACGTGTTATCAACGCTTTTCAGCTGTGGGCTTATGCCAGCAGGCTGCAGAAAATGACGCCAGATATCCAGACGCTGGCGCTGTACTGGGTAAATCAGCAGCGTTTCTGATGCCAAATCTTCCGGCGTAATGCGCGCTTTGGTTGCCAGCGGGTGATCCGGCGACAGGACCAGTCGCACTTCAAAATCAAACATCGGCGAATAGTGCAGGCCGCTGCGCGGCAGGATGTCAGAGGTGAGCACCACATCCAGCTCGCCCTGTTGGAGGGCAGGCTGCGGGTCGAAGGTCACGCCGGACTTAAAGTCCATTTCAACCTGCGGCCACTGTTTACGGAAATTCTCCAGCGCAGGGGTCAGCCACTGAATACAGCTATGACATTCGATGGCGATGCGAAGGGTAGTCTGCTGCGGCTCATGGCACGCCTGCAGCGCTTGGGCTATCTGCGGCAGCACCTGGTTCGCCAGCTGCAGCAGGATTTCACCCTGCGGGGTAAAGCGCAGCGGCTGGCTTTTACGTACGAATAGCCGGAAGCCAAGGCGCTGTTCCAGATCGCTGAACTGGTGAGACAGGGCGGATTGGGTCTGATGCAGCGTCGCCGCGGCGGCTGCCAGAGAACCACTGTTCCGCAACGCCTGGAGCGTTTTCAGATGTTTAATTTCGATCATGAAAGTCCTTCACTTCGGCATGAACAATTTGCGCTTGAGGATTATACAGTACATTCACATTATGGATGTGTAAACATCTGGACGGCTAAAATCCTTCGTCTTTTAAATTTATGGTGCGTTGGCTGCGTTTATTCACCCCAGTCACTTACTTAAGTAAGCTCCCGGTGATTCATAAACTTGCCGCCTTCCCTAAATTGAAAATCCAAAGGATTTCAACAATTAAGAGAGGCATATGATGACTATTCAAAACCACACCCTCGGTTTCCCTCGCGTTGGACTGCGTCGCGAGCTGAAAAAAGCGCAAGAGAGCTATTGGGCGGGTAACGCGTCGCGTGAAGAACTGCTGGCCGTTGGCCGCGAGCTGCGTGCCCGTCATTGGGAGCAGCAGAAGCAAGCGGGTATCGACCTGCTGCCGGTGGGCGATTTCGCCTGGTACGATCATGTACTGACCACCAGTCTGCTGTTAGGCAACGTCCCGGCTCGCCATCAGAACAACGATGGTTCTGTCGATATCGACACCCTATTCCGTATTGGCCGTGGCCGCGCACCGACCGGTGAACCTGCGGCGGCGGCAGAAATGACCAAATGGTTTAACACCAACTATCACTACATGGTTCCCGAGTTCACCAAAGGCCAGCAGTTCAAGCTGACCTGGACCCAACTGCTGGATGAAGTCGACGAAGCGCTAGCGCTCGGCCACAACGTGAAGCCTGTCCTGCTCGGGCCGGTAACCTATCTGTGGCTGGGGAAAGTGAAAGGTGAGCAGTTTGACCGTCTGACCCTGCTAAACGACATCCTGCCGGTGTACCAGCAGGTACTGGCTGAGCTGGCTAAACGCGGTATTGAGTGGGTGCAGATTGATGAACCAGCGCTGGTTCTCGAACTGCCGCAGGCGTGGCTGAACGCTTTTAAACCAGCCTATGATGCGCTGCAGGGGCATGTGAAGCTGCTGCTCACCACCTATTTCGAAGGCGTGACGCCGAATCTGGACACCATCGCCGCGCTGCCGGTGCAGGGACTGCATGTTGATTTGGTACACGGTAAAGATGACGTTGACGCGCTACATCAGCGCCTGCCGGGGGATTGGCTGCTCTCCGCTGGTCTGATTAATGGTCGTAACGTCTGGCGCGCCGATCTCACCGAAAAGTATGCGCAGATTAAAGCGCTGGTTGGAAAACGTGAACTCTGGGTCGCCTCTTCCTGCTCCCTGCTGCACAGCCCTATCGACCTGAGCGTTGAAACCCGTCTGGATGCGGAAGTGAAGAGCTGGTTCGCCTTCGCCCTGCAAAAATGCGGTGAGCTGGCGCTGCTTCGCGATGCGTTGAATACCGGCAACGCGGCGGCGCTGGTCGAGTGGAGCGCGCCGATTCAGGCTCGTCGTCACTCAACCCGCGTACACAATGCGGCGGTGGAACAGCGTTTGGCGGCGATTACTGCCAAAGATAGCCAGCGCACGAGCGCCTATCCGGAGCGCGCTGAAGCGCAGCGTGCGCGCTTTAACCTGCCCGCGTGGCCAACCACAACCATTGGCTCATTCCCGCAAACCACGGAAATCCGCAGTCTGCGTCTGGACTTCAAAAAGGGTAACCTGGATGCCAACCACTACCGCACCGGGATCGCCGAACATATCAAGCAGGCGATTATTGAGCAGGAGCGTCTGGGCCTTGATGTGCTGGTGCACGGTGAAGCCGAGCGTAACGACATGGTGGAATATTTCGGTGAACACCTCGATGGCTTCGTCTTCACCCAGAACGGCTGGGTACAGAGCTACGGTTCCCGCTGTGTGAAGCCACCGATTGTCATCGGCGATGTTAGCCGCCCGGAAGCGATCACCGTGGAGTGGGCGAAGTACGCCCAGTCTCTGACCGACAAGCCGGTGAAAGGCATGCTGACCGGCCCGGTCACGATTCTTTGCTGGTCCTTCCCGCGTGAAGACGTGACCCGCGAAACTATTGCTAAGCAGATTGCCTTGGCGCTGCGTGATGAGGTGGCGGATCTGGAAGCGGCCGGCATTGGTATTATTCAGATTGACGAACCGGCGCTGCGTGAAGGTCTGCCGTTACGTCGTAGCGACTGGGCGGCCTATCTTGAGTGGGGCGTGGAAGCCTTCCGTATCAACGCCGCGGTGGCGAAAGACGATACTCAAATCCACACTCACATGTGTTACTGCGAATTCAACGACATCATGGATTCTATCGCGGCGCTGGATGCGGATGTGATTACCATTGAAACCTCCCGTTCAGACATGGAGCTTCTGGAATCGTTTGAAGAGTTCGACTACCCGAACGAAATCGGGCCGGGCGTTTATGATATTCACTCACCAAACGTACCGAGCGTGGAATGGATTGAAGCCCTGCTGAAAAAAGCGGAGCAGCGTATTCCGGCAGAACGTTTGTGGGTGAACCCGGACTGTGGTCTGAAAACTCGCGGCTGGCCAGAAACCCGCGCGGCGCTGGCGAACATGGTAAAAGCGGCGCAAAACCTGCGTCAGGCGTAAAAAATGAAACGGAGGCATTGGCCTCCGTTTCGCTCTATATAAGGCTTAGCCTTTTTTCCCATTGTACTGCGCAAACCATGCCAGCATGCGCTGCCAGCCGTCTTTGGCCGACTCTTCATGATAGCTTGGGCGATAATCAGCGTTAAACGCATGCCCGGCTTCTGGATAAACCACGATGTCTGCTTTCGCATTGGCCGCGCGCAGGGCATGACGCATGGTTTCGACGGACTCCAGCGAGATCCCGGTATCCTCTCCACCGTACAGCCCCAGCACCGGCGCGCTCAGATCGACGGCGACATCTATTGGGTTTTTTGGGTTGTTCAGCGTTTTATCACCGACCAGACGGCCATACCAGGCAACGGCGGCTTTCAGCTGCGGGTTGTGCGCGGCATAGAGCCACGTAATGCGCCCACCCCAGCAAAAGCCGGTGATGCCCAAGCGGCTGGCGTCACCACCGTTACGCGCAGCCCAACTGGCAACGTGATCGAGGTCGGCCAGAACCTGCGCATCGGGAACTTTTGAGACCAGGCCAGCAAACAGTGTAGGGATGTCAGCGTAATCATTAGGATCGCCCTGACGGAAGTAGAGCTCTGGTGCGATCGCCAGATAACCCTCCAGCGCCAGACGGCGGCAAATATCACGGATGTGTTCGTGGACACCAAAAATCTCCTGCACTACGATGATTATCGGCAGCGGCGCGTCGCTGTGCTTGGGGCGCGCGTGGTACGCCGGCAACATCTCACCTTGTGAAGGAATAGACGTTTCTCCCGCTGAGATGCTCTCGTCGGAGGTATGAACAGCGGTTGAGGCATGAGGCGAAGCAGCAGGGGCAAATCCAGGTTGTTTGTTGATTGTCATGGCATTCTCCGTACCCTTTTAATGAACTCATAGCTGAATCACAGTGCCTGAATGCGGCGTATTTTTGTGCAGCAGGTGATAACAATAACTTGTTAATGTGATGTGAATCACTAATTGCGTGGAATTTAATGTAATATTTTTAATTCTTAGTGATGGTAGTCACGAAAAGATGTTGTGGTCTTCTATAAAGTACATTTTTGCTTCTTCTGACAAAACTGAACCACAGAGGAGTTCTTTATGTCCAAGTCTGATGTTTTTCATCTCGGCCTCACCAAAAGTGACCTTCAAGGGGCTACGCTGGCCATCGTCCCTGGTGACCCGGAACGTGTGGAAAAGATCGCCGCGCTGATGGAAAAGCCGGTAAAACTGGCATCTCACCGTGAATTCACTTCCTGGCGTGCCGAGCTCGACGGCAAGTCAGTGATCGTTTGCTCTACCGGCATCGGTGGACCATCCACTTCTATCGCCGTGGAAGAGCTGGCGCAACTGGGTATTCGTACTTTCCTGCGCGTGGGTACCACTGGCGCTATTCAGCCGAATATTAACGTCGGTGACGTACTGGTCACGACGGCTTCCGTTCGTCTGGACGGGGCGAGCCTACATTTTGCACCGATGGAATATCCAGCTGTTGCTGACTTCGCGTGTACGACTGCACTGGTAGAAGCGGCGAAATCAGTAGGCGCGACCACTCATGTGGGCGTTACCGCCTCTTCTGACACCTTCTACCCGGGTCAGGAACGCTATGACACCTTCTCCGGTCGCGTAGTAAGAAACTTCAAAGGCTCCATGGAAGAGTGGCAGTCAATGGGCGTGATGAACTACGAGATGGAGTCCGCGACGCTGCTGACCATGTGCTCAAGCCAGGGTCTGCGCGCAGGGATGGTTGCTGGGGTTATCGTTAACCGTACCCAGCAGGAAATCCCAAATGCTGAGACCATGAAGCAGACTGAAAGCCACGCGGTGAAAATCGTGGTGGAAGCGGCACGCCGCCTGCTGTAATCAGGTCTGAGATGATTGAAGGCCTCATTATGAGGCCTTTTTTGTATTTAGCGCTGTGAGGCTTCCAGCAATGCGCCAAGCGACAGTCCTACTTCTTCAGACAATGGCATTAGATCATTACTGACGGCGGCGAAGGCATCCAGAAAATGGCCTTTCTGATGTAACGCAACGATATTCCCAGCGCATTGATGAAATTTTGCATGCAGAATGCGGAAGTGTTCGTATTCAGGATAGTTGGCGAATGATGCACCTTCGTTGTATATCCATTTCCCTACCTGGCAGACTGCATCGCTGGAAACCTGCGTAATATCAAAATCGTGTCCTCTATTCTCACGCAATGCAGTTAACCAACGTTCTCGCCAGGCAATATGATAGGCAATTGCCTCTTCGAGTATCAGACCATTTAAGTTTTGCCTCTCCCTGGGGACTCCAAGAACGGCATCTTCCCCGGCAATTCTTTTTTTTATCCATGTCCCAAATTCCATAATATTCTCCGTTAGTTATTGTGTTCATTGAGGTGATAAAATAAAGCAGTGATTCAGCGTTTATTTAAATTAGAGCTGTAAAAATGAAAAAAAACAAGAATCAGATGTTTATTGATTTTTTGTATATTAGTGGCGCCAGTGTCTGAGTGAGAACTAATTTTCGATAGATTATCTTGAATGTTTTTATCAGGCAATAAAAACGCAGTGGTAATTTGTGACACGCTTTTGTTTTAACGTATTAAATATATTTCTCTACTCTATTTTATTTGTTTAAAATAAAGTTACTTATTTTTTAATTTACCTTATGAATATTTAATAATGATTTTTGCGCTGAGCCTCGCAGGAAACCGCTTTAAAACTGGACGTTTATACAGCACAATTCTATTTTGTGCAGATAACGGGTTCAAGCAGGAGGCGTTGTGGATATTGCCGTAGTGATTTATGCGTTGGTCGCGCTGGCGGGCATAGCGATTGGCTGGCTGGCCGCAAGCTATCGTGTTGCGCAGCAGCGGGCCGAACAACTAGCTGAAGAGCGTGATGTGTACGCTGAGCTTAGCGCGGCAAAACAGCAAATTGCCCAGAACGCCCATTGGCGTGAAGAGTGCGAACTGCTCAACAACGAACTGCGCAGCCTGCGAGAAATCAACTCGTCGCTGGAAGTTGATCTACGAGAGGTCACTACGCTGCTGGAGACCACGCGGCAGCACGGTGATGAAAAATACCGTTTGATGCTCAACAGCGAACAGCGTCTGAGCGAGCAGTTTGAAAATCTCGCGAACCGTATTTTTGAGCAGAGCAACCGTCGGGTGGAGGAGCAAAACCGCCAGAGCTTACATGGTCTCCTTACGCCGCTTCGTGAACAGCTTGATGGTTTTCGCCGTCAGGTTCAGGAAAGTTTTGGTCAGGAGGCGCGCGAGCGTCACACCTTGGCGCATGAAATTCGCAACCTCCAGCAGCTCAATGCCCAGATGGCGCAGGAAGCGGTTAACCTGACCCGCGCGCTAAAAGGCGACAACAAAACCCAGGGGAACTGGGGTGAAGTGGTGCTCACGCGTGTGCTGGAGGCATCTGGTCTGCGTGAAGGGCACGAATATGAAACTCAGGTGAGTATCAACACCGATGCCAATTCCCGTATGCAGCCTGACGTTATCGTGCGCCTGCCGCACCGCAAAGACGTGGTGGTGGATGCCAAAATGACGCTGGTGGCCTACGAGCGCTACTTTAACGCCGAAGATGATTACACCCGCGAAGCCGCGCTGCAGGAGCATATTGCCGCAGTGCGTAACCACATTCGGATGCTGGGGCGCAAAGATTACCAGCAGCTCCCGGGGCTGCGTTCACTGGACTATGTCCTGATGTTTATTCCCGTCGAACCGGCATTCCTGCTGGCGCTGGACCGCCAGCCCGAGCTTATCAGCGAAGCGCTCAAAAACAATATCATGCTGGTGAGCCCGACCACGCTGCTGGTGGCGCTGCGGACAATCGCCAATCTCTGGCGCTATGAGCATCAAAGCCGAAATGCGCAGCATATTGCTGAACGTGCGAGCCGCTTATATGACAAAATGCGCCTTTTCGTGGATGACATGTCGGCCATTGGTCAGAGTATCGATAAAGCGCAGGAAAACTACCGGCAGGCGATGAAAAAGCTCACTACCGGGCGCGGCAACCTGCTAACGCAGGCCGAAGCGTTCCGCCACCTCGGGGTGGAGGTAAAACGCGAGATTAATCCGGAACTGGTTGAACAGGCGACGGCACAGGACGATGATTTTCGTCTGCGTGACGACACAGATACGAATGATGACAATCCGTTAGCCGCAGAACGTCGCTAAGACGCTCGCCGCACGGGTTTGGTAACGGGGTGGAATCGTAGGGCAATTGCGTCCAATCTGTTACACTCCATGAACATTTTCTTGATAAGCAGGCATAGAGATGGTTGAGGATTCACAAGAAACGACGCACTTTGGCTTTCAAACAATCGCCAAATCACAGAAAGAAAACATGGTGGCGCATGTCTTCCATTCTGTCGCCGCAAAATACGATGTGATGAATGATCTGATGTCATTCGGTATTCATCGTCTCTGGAAGCGTTTTACCATTGATTGCAGCGGCGTGCGCCGTGGACAGACGGTCCTCGATCTGGCGGGCGGCACCGGTGACCTGACGGCAAAATTCTCGCGTATGGTCGGTGAAACCGGCCGCGTGGTGCTGGCAGATATCAACGACTCCATGCTCAAAATGGGGCGTGAGAAGCTGCGTAATATCGGCGTAGTGGGTAATGTGGAATACGTACAGGCTAACGCCGAAGCGCTGCCGTTCCCGGATAATACCTTTGACTGCATCACCATCTCTTTTGGTCTGCGTAACGTCACCGACAAAGACAAAGCGCTGCGTTCAATGTATCGCGTACTGAAGCCTGGTGGGCGCCTGCTGGTGCTGGAGTTCTCCAAGCCGGTTATCGACCCACTGAGCAAAGCTTACGATGCTTACTCGTTCCACATTCTGCCGCGTATTGGCGAAATGGTGGCGAACGATGCAGAAAGCTATCGCTATCTGGCGGAATCTATTCGTATGCACCCCGATCAGGACACCCTGAAAGGGATGATGCAGGATGCCGGGTTGGAAAACGTTGAGTACTTCAACCTGACTGCCGGGATTGTCGCGCTGCATCGCGGCTATAAATTCTGATAAGCGGGGGCCATATGCCTTTAAAACCCTTAGTGACCGGCAGTATTGAAACCGCCATTAATGCGCTGCTATGGCGTGAAAAGGCGTTGAAACCTGCCCGTCAGCGTCTTATCGGAAAAGTATTACGCATTGAGCTGAAAGAGTTTTCTTCTCCGCTGGTGCTGATTTTTAGTGAGCGTCAGGTTGACGTCGTCGGCGCGTGGGACGGCGAGGCGGATTGCACCGTTATTACCCGTGTTAGCGTATTGCCTCAACTGCGCAACCGTCAGCAGCTCACGGCGCTCATCCGCAATAACGACCTGGAAGTGCAGGGCGATCTTCAGGTAGTGCAAAACCTGGTTTCGCTGGCGGATCTGGCGGAGTTCTCTCCTGCAGAAGTGCTGGCGCCCTATACCGGTGATGTGGCGGCAGAGGGGATCAGCAAAGCGCTGCGCGGTGGGGCGAAGTTCATTCAGCACGGGCTGGCACGCCAGCAGCGCTATGTGGCGGAAACCCTGACTGAAGAGTGGCGACTGGCTCCCGGCGCGCTGGAAGTGGCCTGGTTTGCGGAAGAAACAACGGCCGTTGAACGTGATGTTGCCGCGCTGACGAAACGGTTGGAAAAACTGGAGGGGAAATGACGCCTGGAGAATTACGGCGCCTGTATTTTATCATCCGCACCTTTTTGAGTTACGGGCTTGATGAGCTCATTCCCAAAATGCGTATCACACTGCCGCTGCGCATTGGGCGGCGGCTGCTGTTCTGGATGCCGAATCGCCATAAGGATAAATCGTTAGGCGAACGTCTGCGTCTGGCATTACAGGAGCTTGGCCCGGTATGGATCAAGTTTGGGCAGATGCTCTCTACCCGCCGCGACCTTTTCCCTCCGCAAATTGCCGACCAGCTCATCATGCTGCAAGACCGCGTGGCACCGTTCGACGGTAAGCTGGCGAAACAGCAGATTGAAAAATCGATGGGCGATATTCCCGTTGAAAGCTGGTTTGATGATTTTAGCATCGAGCCGCTGGCTTCGGCCTCCATTGCCCAGGTGCACACTGCTCGCCTGAAAGAGAACGGCAAAGAGGTGGTCATTAAGGTTATCCGCCCGGATATTTTGCCGATTATCAAAGCGGACATGAAGCTTATCTATCGCCTGGCGCGCTGGGTACCTCGCCTGCTGCCGGACGGTCGTCGTCTGCGCCCGCTTGAAGTGGTGCGTGACTATGAAAAAACGCTTATTGACGAACTGAACCTGCTGCGCGAAGCGGCAAACGCCATTCAGCTGCGCCGTAACTTCGAAAACAGCCCGATGCTATACGTGCCGGAAGTCTATTCCGACTACTGCCGCGTTGACATGCTGGTGATGGAGCGCATCTACGGTATTCCGGTCTCTGACGTAGAAACACTGGAAAAACAGAATACCAATATGAAACTGCTGGCCGAACGCGGCGTGCAGGTCTTCTTCACCCAGGTGTTCCGCGACAGCTTCTTCCACGCGGACATGCACCCGGGGAATATTTTCGTCAGCTATGAGCACCCGGAAGACCCGCAGTACATCGGCATCGACTGCGGTATCGTTGGCTCGCTCAACAAAGACGACAAGCGCTATCTGGCGGAAAACTTTATTGCCTTCTTTAACCGCGATTACCGTAAGGTGGCAGAACTGCACGTCGATTCAGGCTGGGTTCCAGCGGACACCAACGTGGAAGAATTTGAGTTTGCTATCCGCACCGTCTGTGAGCCTATTTTTGAAAAACCGCTGGCTGAGATCTCCTTCGGCCACGTGCTGCTGAACCTGTTTAACACCGCCCGACGCTTCAATATGGAAGTTCAGCCGCAGCTGGTGTTGCTACAAAAGACATTACTTTACGTAGAAGGGGTAGGACGTCAGCTCTATCCTCAGTTAGATTTATGGAAGACGGCGAAGCCTTTCCTTGAGTCATGGCTGAAAGACCAGGTTGGTATTCCGGCACTGGTTCGCGCCCTGAAGGACAAAGCGCCGTTCTGGATTGAAAAGATGCCGGAACTGCCGGAGCTGGTATATGACAGCCTTCGTCAGAGTAAGCAGGTTCAGGCGAGCCTTGAGAAACTCTCGCAGAATCTGACGACGCATCATACCCGTCAGGGGCAATCGCGTTATCTCTTTGGTATAGGCGCGGTTTTACTCCTGAGCGGTACAATATTGCTCGTTAATCGCCCGGAATGGGGCCTGACACCCGCATGGCTTATGGCCGGAGGGCTGGTGGTATGGTTCGCCGGGTGGCGGAAGACGCGCTGAATTATGCGTCGCTAAGAGAGCGCTGCATAACGTATAATGCGCGCTGATTATTTCATCATCTATGCACAAAATCATTCAAGCTGCATCAAGGCGGCAAGTGAGTGAATCCTCAGGAGCTTACTGTAGTAAGTGACTGGGGTGAACGAACGCAGCCAACGCAGAGGCAGCTTGAAGGATGAAGTGTATATCAGAGGGACATGTATGGGTGGTATTAGTATTTGGCAGTTGCTGATTATCGTCGTTATCGTAGTTCTGCTTTTCGGGACTAAAAAGCTGAGCTCACTGGGATCCGATTTAGGTTCGTCTATCAAAGGCTTTAAAAAAGCCATGAGTGATGAAGACGACACCAAAAACAAAGCGGACCAGGATGCAGATTTCACTGCAAAATCAATCACTGATAAGCAGGAAAGTGCAAAGAAAGACGAAGCGAAACGCCACGACAACGAGCAGGTGTAATTCGTGTTTGATATTGGTTTCAGTGAACTGCTGCTGGTGTTTATTATAGGCCTTGTTGTGCTGGGGCCAAAACGCTTACCGGTAGCAGTGAAGACGGTTGTTGGCTGGATCCGCGCGCTGCGCTCTCTGGCAACAACCGTACAAAACGAGCTGACGCAGGAGCTTAAACTCCAGGAATTTCAGGACAGCCTGAAAAAAGTGGAGAAAGCGAGTCTGGATAACCTGACGCCAGAACTGAAGGCCTCCATGGACGAGCTGCGTGAAGCTGCAGAGTCGATGAAGCGTTCTTATACGGCGAACGACCCTGAAAAGGCGAGCGACGAGGCCAATACCATCCATAACCCGGTGGTGAAGGATAAGGACGCTGTGAAGCCGGAAGTTGCTGAGCCGCACGTTGACGAGCCTAAAGCGTCGTCAGCGGAGGCACCTGCGCCTGACGCCGAGGCAGTAAAGCCTGTAGAGAAAGAAAAAGTCCCTGCGGCCGCTGTTCCTGATTCATCCCCCGCATCGAGTGATAAACCGTAAACATGAGCGTAGAAGATACTCAACCGCTGATCGCTCATTTGATTGAGCTACGCAAGCGCCTGCTCAACTGCATCATTGCGGTCATCGTGATTTTCCTGGCGTTGGTCTACTTCGCCAATGACATCTATCAGATGGTCTCCGCCCCGCTGATTAAGCAGATGCCGGCTGGCGCGACGATGATTGCCACCGACGTGGCGTCGCCGTTCTTTACGCCTATCAAGCTGACCTTTATGGTCTCGCTGATTCTGTCCGCCCCGGTCATCCTGTATCAGGTTTGGGCATTTGTGGCACCTGCGCTGTACAAGCATGAACGTCGATTGGTCGTGCCGCTGCTGGTTTCCAGTACTCTACTGTTCTACATCGGCATGGCGTTCGCCTACTTTGTGGTGTTCCCGCTGGCATTTGGCTTCCTGACGCATACCGCGCCGGAAGGGGTGCTGGTCTCGACCGATATTAAGAGCTACCTCGATTTTGTCATGTCGCTGTTCATTGCGTTCGGCGTGTCGTTCGAGGTGCCGGTGGCGATTGTGCTGCTCTGCTGGGTGGGTGTTACCACGCCGGACGATCTACGGAAAAAACGCCCGTACGTGCTGGTTGGCGCCTTCGTTGTTGGCATGCTGCTAACGCCGCCGGATGTGTTCTCGCAAACGCTGCTGGCGATTCCGATGTACTGTTTGTTTGAAGTGGGGGTTTTCTTCTCTCGCTTCTACGCTGGGAAGCGGCTAACGCGTGATGAAGACGCGGAAGAAGAACAAGCTGAAGAATAATCACCAACCGCCCGCCAGGGCGGTTGTCATATGGGAGTGATGATGTTTGACATTGGGGTCAATCTGACCAGTTCACAGTTTGCTCGCGATCGCGATGAAGTGGTCGCACGAGCACGCACCGCCGGTGTACACGGCATGCTGCTAACGGGCACAAACCTTCACGAAAGCGAAGAAGCGCAGCGGCTGGCTGAACGCTTTGAATGCTGCTGGTCTACCGCTGGCGTGCATCCGCATGATGCCAGCAGCTGGTCTGCGGAAGTCGCTGAAGCCATCTACACGCTGGTCAATAAGCCGGAGGTGGTGGCGGTGGGCGAGTGTGGTCTCGATTTTAATCGCAACTTCTCTACGCCAGCCGAACAGGAAGTGGCGTTTACCGCGCAGCTGGCAATGGCCGCTGAACTCGGCATGCCGGTGTTTCTACACTGCCGCGACGCGCACGACCGTTTTCTCACCCTGCTGGAACCGTGGCTCGACCATCTACCTGGCGCGGTGCTGCACTGCTTTACCGGAACGCGGCATGAAGCGCAGGCGTGCCTGGATCGCGGGCTGTCGATTGGCATTACCGGCTGGGTATGCGATGAGCGTCGTGGACTCGAACTTCGCGAACTGCTGCCGATGATTCCGGCGGACAGGTTACTGCTGGAAACGGATGCACCGTACCTGCTGCCGCGCGATATGATGCCAAAGCCAGCCTCACGGCGTAATGAACCTGCCTACGTGACGCATATTCTGGAGCGAGTTGCGAATTGGCGCGGTGAAGAGGCGCAATGGCTGGAAGCCGTCACGGACAATAACGCCAGACGGCTGTTTAATATCCACTTTTAAGTCAGGCTTTGCGGAAATCGGTGTTTTTAACGCTCTGCTTAATCTGTTTATTCAGCAGGTTGAGCAGCAGCATTGAACGTGCTTCACCGTCCGGCTCGGCAAAGATTGCCTGCAGCCCTTCGAACGCACCTTCGGTGATCACCACGCTGTCGCCAGGGTACGGCGTTTCCGGGTCGGTAATATCGTCAGGTTTATAAATGGAAAGCTGATGGATAACCGAAGACGGCACCGTTGCCGGGCTCATCCCAAAACGAACAAAATGGCTGACGCCGCGGGTGGCGTTGATGGTGGTGGTGTGAATAACCTCAGGGTCAAATTCCACAAACAGATAGTTCGGGAACAGCGGCTCACTGACTGACGTGCGTTTCCCTCGCACCATTTTCTCCAGGGTGATCATTGGCGTCAGGCAGTTGACCGCCTGTCGTTCCAGATGTTCCTGGGCACGCTGAAGTTGCCCGCGTTTGCAGTATAGTAAGTACCAGGCTTGCATAATGACTCATTTCCGCTGTTTAGCGCGAAAGCATAACAAAAGTACGGCTAAATCGCGATGTTGATTATTACTGCCTTGATTTACTTTAATTTAACAAAAATACAGCATCACAGGACCATTCGCCGTATACTAAGGCGCTTACCAGGAGGCCAAGAATTACCCCATGAAATACCATGACCTACGCGACTTTCTGACATTGCTCGAACAGCAGGGCGAGCTAAAACGTATTAGCCTCCCGGTTGATCCCCATCTGGAAATTACCGAAATTGCCGATCGCACGCTGCGTGCCGGTGGTCCAGCGCTGCTGTTTGAAAATCCAAAGGGTTACGACATGCCAGTGCTGTGCAACCTGTTCGGCACGCCTAGGCGAGTCGCGATGGGGATGGGGCAGGAAGATGTTAGCGCATTGCGCGAAGTGGGTAAGCTCTTAGCCTTTCTGAAAGAACCGGAGCCGCCGAAAGGCTTCCGCGACCTGTTCGACAAGCTGCCGCAGTTTAAGCAGGTGTTGAACATGCCAACCAAACGCCTGCGCGGCGCCCCTTGCCAGCAAAAGATTATCGCCGGTGATGACGTTGATTTGTCCCGCATTCCGGTGATGACCTGCTGGCCAGAAGATGCCGCGCCGCTGATTACCTGGGGTCTGACGGTGACCCGTGGCCCGCATAAAGAGCGGCAGAACCTGGGTATCTATCGCCAGCAGGTGATTGGCAAAAACAAACTGATTATGCGCTGGCTGTCGCATCGCGGCGGCGCGCTGGACTTCCAGGAGTGGTGTGCGGCGCATCCGGGCGAACGCTTCCCGGTATCCGTTGCGCTTGGCGCTGACCCGGCGACCATTCTGGGCGCGGTAACGCCGGTGCCGGATACGCTCTCTGAGTATGCTTTTGCGGGCCTGCTGCGCGGTACTAAAACGGAAGTGGTGAAGTGTATTTCTAACGATCTGGAAGTGCCCGCCAGCGCGGAAATCGTGCTGGAAGGGTATATCGAGATTGGCGAGATGGCACCGGAAGGCCCGTATGGCGACCATACCGGTTATTACAACGAAGTGGATAGCTTCCCGGTCTTCACCGTCACGCATATTACCCAGCGTGAAGATGCTATCTACCACTCCACGTATACCGGTCGTCCGCCGGATGAACCCGCGGTGCTGGGCGTGGCGCTGAATGAAGTCTTCGTGCCAATCCTGCAAAAACAGTTCCCGGAGATTGTTGATTTCTACCTGCCGCCGGAAGGGTGTTCCTATCGCCTTGCCGTGGTGACGATGAAAAAACAGTATGCGGGGCATGCAAAACGCGTAATGATGGGCGTATGGTCGTTTTTACGCCAATTTATGTACACAAAATTCGTGATTGTCTGCGATGATGACGTCAACGCACGTGACTGGAACGATGTGATATGGGCGATTACCACCCGAATGGATCCCGCTCGGGATACGGTTCTGGTCGAGAACACGCCGATTGATTATCTGGATTTCGCCTCGCCGGTTTCCGGCCTGGGGTCGAAAATGGGCCTGGATGCCACCAATAAATGGCCTGGGGAAACCCAGCGCGAATGGGGCCGTCCTATTAAGAAAGATCCCGCCGTTACGGCGCGTATCGATGAAATCTGGGACGAGCTGGCCATTTTCTCCGACGATAAATGATAATGATCTCCTTTGAGACCTTCACGCCGCAGACAACGCATCCGCAGCGTGAAGTGTGATGAGGAAAAGACCCGACAGAGGGAGCGCATGACAACCTTAAGCTGTAAAGTGACCTCGGTGGACGCCATTACCGATACGGTATATCGCGTTCGTTTAGTACCCGAAGCTGACTTCTCATTTCGTGCCGGGCAGTACCTGATGGTCGTAATGGATGAACGTGACAAGCGCCCGTTCTCTATGGCTTCTACGCCGGATGAAAAGGCGTTTATTGAGCTGCATATCGGCGCGTCAGAGCTGAACCTGTACGCCATGGCGGTAATGGACCGCATCCTCAAAGAACGTGAAGTGGTTGTCGATATCCCACACGGGGAAGCCTGGCTGCGTGAAGAAGACGATCGTCCGTTAGTGCTGATTGCTGGCGGCACCGGCTTCTCTTATGTGCGTTCAATTCTGCTGACCGCGTTGACGCAAAACCCGAACCGCGAAGTGGCGATTTACTGGGGTGGCCGTGAAGAGAAGCATCTGTACGATCTCTCTGAGCTGGAAGCACTGTCGGTAAATCATCCGAACCTGCGCGTGGTGCCGGTAGTTGAGCAGCCGGAAGAAGAGTGGCGCGGACGTTCTGGTACCGTACTGACGGCGGTGCTGCAAGATTACGGCACGCTGGCGGATCACGATATTTATATCGCTGGTCGTTTTGAAATGGCGAAGATTGCCCGTGACCTGTTCTGCAACGAACGTCAGGCGCGCGAAGATCGCCTGTTCGGCGATGCGTTTGCCTTTATCTGATAAGCAATAAAAAACCCGCCCCTGACAGGCGGGAAGAACGGCAACTAAACTTTGTTGTGTTGTCGACAGGTGCGACGCTTGCGTCGCCATCCGGCGTGTTTGTCGGGGCGCTATGCTTGCCCGGCAAACCATAACGGTATACTGCGCGCCCCGACTAACGGGGCGCGTTTTTTTATACGCGCTCGATAACCGTCGCGATGCCCTGACCTAAGCCGATGCACATGGTTGCCAGACCAAACTGGACATCCTTGCGCTCCATCAGGTTCAGCAGGGTGGTGCTAATACGCGTACCGGAACATCCGAGCGGGTGGCCCAGCGCGATCGCGCCGCCGTTAAGGTTTATCTTCTGGTCAATCTGCTCCATCAGCCCCAGATCCTTAATGCATGGCAGGATCTGCGCGGCAAACGCTTCGTTCATCTCAAACAGATCGATATCGTTCACGCTCAGGCCGGCTTTCTTCAGCGCCAGCTTCGAGGCCGGAACCGGGCCGTAACCCATAATGGATGGGTCGCAGCCGACCACCGCCATCGAACGGATACGCGCGCGCGGCGTTAAGCCCAGCTCGCGAGCGCGGCTTTCGCTCATCACCAGCATGGCGGAAGCGCCGTCGGAAAGTGCAGAAGAGGTGCCTGCCGTTACCGTTCCCGTCACCGGGTCGAAGGCCGGTTTCAGCGTTGAAAGCGCTTCAACGGTGGTCTCCGGACGAATGACCTCATCATAGTTAAACTGCTTCAGTACGCCGTCTGCATCATGGCCGCCGGTCGGAATGATTTCATTCTTAAAGGCACCAGATTGTGTTGCAGCCCAGGCGCGAGCGTGGGAACGAGCGGCAAACGCGTCCTGCATTTCACGGCTGATACCGTGCATACGGGAGAGCATTTCAGCCGTGAGTCCCATCATGCCTGCGGCTTTCGCCACGTTACGGCTCATGCCCGGGTGGAAATCGACGCCGTGGCTCATTGGCACGTGGCCCATATGCTCTACGCCGCCAACCAGACAGACCTGTGCGTCGCCGGTCATGATCATGCGGGCCGCATCGTGCAGCGCCTGCATGGAAGAACCACACAGACGGTTCACGGTCACTGCCGGTACTGAATGCGGGATTTCCGCCAGCAGCGACGCGTTACGGGCGATGTTAAAGCCTTGCTCCAGCGTCTGCTGCACGCAGCCCCAGTAGATGTCGTCGATGGCGGCCGCTTCCAGCGCGGGGTTACGCGCCAGCAGGCTGCGCATCAGGTGCGCGGAGAGATCCTCGGCGCGCACGTTACGGAACGCACCGCCTTTGGAACGGCCCATCGGGGTACGAATTGCATCAACAATAACAACCTGTTCCATCGTGACTCCTTAAGCCGTTTTCAGCTCACCAGCCGGACTGGCTGGCTCAACTGGAGGATAATACGCTTCGTTATGGCGCGCTTTGTCGCGCAGGCCGGCCGGGACTTCATACAACGGACCGAGGTGCTGATATTGCTGCGCCATATCAAGGTACTTCGCGCTGCCGAGCGTATCCAGCCAGCGGAACGCGCCGCCGTGGAATGGAGGGAAGCCCAGGCCGTAGACCAGCGCCATGTCGGCTTCTGCCGGGCTGGCGATAATGCCTTCTTCCAAGCAACGCACCACTTCGTTGACCATTGGGATCATCATGCGGGCAATGATCTCGTCGTCGCTGAAGTCGCGCTTCGGCTGGCTAACGTCTGCCAGCAGGCTATCGACCGCCGCGTCTTCTTCTTTCTTCGGTTTGCCTTTGCTGTCTTCTTTATAGCGCCAGAAGCCCAGGCCGTTTTTCTGGCCGTAGCGGCTGGCGTCGAACAACGCATCGATAGCGTCGCGATAATCTTTCTGCATACGCTGAGGGAAACCGGCCGCCATCACCGCCTGCGCATGGTGCGCGGTATCAATCCCGACCACGTCGAGCAGGTAGGCTGGGCCCATCGGCCAACCGAACTGTTTCTCCATGACCTTATCCACCTTGCGGAAGTCCGCGCCGTCGCGCAGCAACTGGCTGAAACCAGCAAAGTACGGGAACAGTACGCGGTTAACGAAAAAGCCAGGGCAGTCGTTGACCACGATAGGTGTTTTGCCCATCTGGCTCGCCCAGGCGACCACTTTCGCAATGGTGCTTTCTGAAGTTTTCTTACCGCGGATGATTTCAACCAGCGGCATACGGTGCACCGGGTTGAAGAAGTGCATGCCGCAGAAGTTTTCCGGGCGCTCCAGCGCATCGGCCAGTTCACCGATAGGAATGGTTGAGGTGTTAGAAGCCAGGACGGTATCCGGGCGCACTTTCTGCTCGGTTTCTGCCAGTACCGCTTTTTTCACCTTCGGGTTTTCCACGACGGCTTCAACGACCACATCAACGCGGTCGAAACCGGCATACTCCAGCGTCGGCTGAATAGTTGAAATCACGCTTGCCAGCTTCAGACCGTTGATTTTGCCGCGTTCAAGCTGCTTGTTGAGCAGTTTGCTGGCTTCGGTCATGCCGAGGGTCAGCGATTTTTCATTTATATCCTTCATGATAACCGGCACGCCTTTCCAGGCAGACTGGTAAGCGATCCCACCGCCCATGATGCCTGCACCCAGTACGGCGGCATGTTTTGGCGGTTCGATGTGTTTGGTCAGTTTCTTCGCCTGACCTTTTACGTATTGGTCGTTGAGGAAAATACCGACCAGCGCACGGGCTTCATTAGAGTGGGCCAGTGGAACAAAACTTTTGTTTTCCAGATTGAGCGCTTCTTCGCGGCCAAAGCGCGCGGCGGCTTCAATCGTTTTTACCGCCGTGATTGGCGCGGGGTAGTGTTTACCCGCCGTCTGCATCACCATCGCTTTAGCAATAGAGAAACTCATGGTGGCTTCAATCTTGCTGAGCTTCAGCGGCTCAAGTTTCGGCTGGCGCTTGGCCTTCCAGTCGAGGTCGCCGTTAATCGCCTGACGCAGTACCGCCAGCGCGCCATCGATTAGTTTTTCCTGCTTCACGACGCCGTCGACCAGGCCAATCTTCAGCGCTTGATCGGCTCCGACATCTTTACCGGCGGCGATGATTTCCAGCGCACTATCGGCACCCAGCAGACGCGGCATACGTACAGAGCCGCCAAAGCCCGGCATGATGCCCAGCTTGGTTTCCGGCAGACCGATACGCAGATCTGGCGTTGCCAGACGGTAGTCGGTGGCCAGCACGCATTCGCAGCCGCCGCCTAGCGCATAGCCGTTGACGGCAGAGATAGTTGGGACCGGCAAATCTTCCAGACGGTTGAAGACGCTGTTGGCGAAGTGCAGCCACTGGCTGAACTGTTCTTCTGGCACCAGGAACAGCGAAAGGAATTCGGTGATATCCGCGCCGACAATAAAGGCCGCCTTTTCAGAGCGAAGCAGCAGCCCCTTCAGCTCTTTTTGTTTTTCGAGGACGTCGAGCGCCTGCCCGAGGCTGGCTACGGTTGCGGTATCTAATTTGTTAACTGAGCCTGGGGCATCGAACACCAGTTCGGCAATGCCATCTTCTAGCCAGTTGAGGTACAGGGTGTCGCCTTTGTAGAGCATGTCAGTCTCCTGAATCCAGCAAAGTGATCTGGTCATACCAGATAATCAGGAGTGTGTATTTTGTGTTAAATAAATGCAAATAAGACTTTAAATATTTGCTGGTCGGATCACGTCCGGCGGAAATCACGCAGGGTGGGAGAGGTGTGCTAATATGCGGTGACTAAAGGGTAAAAAAATCAGAAGGGTAAATCATGGAATCTCTGGCCGCACTCTATAAAAATCATATCGTTACCTTACAAGAGCGGGCACGTAACGCACTCGACCGTTTCAAACTCGATGCGCTGCTTATCCACTCTGGCGAGCTGATGAATGTTTTTCTGGATGACCACGCGTACCCGTTCAAGGTCAACCCGCAGTTCAAAGCATGGGTGCCGGTGACTCAGGTGCCAAACTGCTGGCTGCTGGTGGATGGCGTTAATAAACCAAAGCTGTGGTTCTACCTGCCGGTTGATTACTGGCACAACGTCGAACCGCTGCCGACTTCGTTCTGGACAGAAGAGGTTGAAGTTATTGCGCTGCCAAAAGCGGACGGCATTGGCAGCCAGCTGCCCGCTGCACGTGGCAACATCGGCTATATTGGTCCGGTTCCGGAGCGTGCGCTGGGCTTGGGCATTGCTGCGAGCAACATCAACCCGAAAGGGGTGATTGACTACCTGCACTATTATCGCGCCTATAAGACTGACTATGAGCTGGCGTGTATGCGTGAAGCGCAGAAGATGGCGGTCAACGGCCACCGTGCGGCAGAGGAAGCCTTCCGTTCCGGCATGAGCGAGTTTGATATCAACCAGGCCTATCTGACGGCTACCGGTCATCGCGACACCGATGTGCCTTACGGCAACATCGTGGCGCTGAACGAGCATGCGTCGGTGCTGCACTACACCAAGCTGGATCACCGCGCACCAGCTGAAATCCGCAGCTTCCTGCTGGATGCTGGGGCGGAATATAACGGCTATGCCGCTGACCTTACCCGTACCTGGGCGGCACACAGCGACAATGAATTTGCTCAGTTGATTAAAGATGTGAACACTGAACAGCTGGCGCTGATTGCCACCATGAAGGCGGGCACCAGCTACGTGGATTACCACATCCAGTTCCATCAGCGTATCGCCAAACTGCTGCGTAAGCATCAGATAGTCACCGATATGAGCGAAGAAGCGATGGTCGAAAATGACCTGACTGGACCGTTTATGCCGCACGGTATTGGCCACCCGCTTGGCCTGCAGGTGCATGACGTCGCTGGCTTTATGCAGGATGACACCGGCACGCATCTGGCAGCACCGTCTAAGTATCCATACCTGCGCTGCACCCGCGTGCTGCAACCCGGCATGGTGCTGACCATCGAACCGGGCATCTACTTTATTGAGTCTCTGCTCGCGCCGTGGCGTGAAGGTCAGTTCAGCAAGCACTTCAACTGGCAGAAAATTGAAGTGCTGAAGCCGTTTGGCGGCATTCGTATTGAAGATAACGTGGTTATTCACGAGAACAATATCGAAAACATGACGCGTGACCTGAAACTGGCGTAATGGAAAGCTGGCGAATACCGGCCGAGCCGGTCACCTTCGTTGAAGAGATAAAGAAGAGTCGTTTCATCACCCTGTTGGCGCACACCGACGGGGTGGTGGCGGCGAAAGCGTTCGTTGAGTCAGTACGTGCTGAACACCCGGATGCCCGCCACCACTGCGTGGCGTGGGTGGCGGGTCGACCGGATGATTCACAGCAGCTTGGCTTCTCTGATGATGGTGAACCGGCGGGTACGGCCGGTAAACCGATGCTCGCTCAGCTGATGGGCAGCGGTGTCGGTGAAATCACCGCCGTAGTGGTTCGCTACTACGGTGGTATCTTGTTAGGTACCGGTGGGCTGGTAAAAGCCTACGGCGGTGGCGTGCAGCAGGCGCTCAATCTGCTGACAACGCAGATCAAAACGCCGTTAACCGAATATACTCTGCTATGTGAATACGGACAGCTTGCGGGCATTGAGTCGCTGGTTGGGCAGTATGCCGGGCAGATTGTTGCCAGTGATTATCAGGCGTCGGTACAGCTCCGTATCGCGCTGCCGCAGGCAAAAGTGCATGATTTTTCCGCAAGACTGGCGGATTTTAGTCGTGGTTCATTGCAATTGTTGGCGATTGACGAATAATCCCCCTCCTGACTTTTTTGATTATCAAAGGACGCGCCGGAAATGCATTTTCGTGCCATTACTCGAATTGTTGGACTTCTGGTCATCTTATTCTCGGGGACAATGATCCTCCCGGGATTGGTGGCTCTGATTTACCGCGATGGCGCCGGGCGCGCATTTACTCAAACCTTTTTTGTCGCGCTGGTGATTGGTTCGCTGCTGTGGTGGCCGAACCGTCGGGAGAAGGGCGAACTGAAATCGCGCGAAGGCTTCCTGATTGTTGTTCTGTTCTGGACGGTGCTGGGCAGCGTGGGTGCGCTACCGTTTATCTTCTCTGAACAGCCGAACCTGACGGTCACCGATGCGTTCTTTGAATCGTTCTCCGGTTTAACAACCACCGGGGCGACCACGCTGGTGGGGCTGGACTCGCTGCCCCACGCCATCCTTTTCTATCGACAAATGCTGCAGTGGTTTGGCGGGATGGGGATCATTGTGCTGGCGGTGGCAATCCTGCCTATTCTTGGCGTAGGTGGGATGCAGCTATATAGAGCGGAAATGCCGGGGCCGCTGAAGGACAACAAGATGCGCCCGCGAATTGCCGAAACGGCGAAAACGCTGTGGCTCATTTACGTACTATTAACTGTGGCCTGTGCGCTGGCGCTGTGGTTTGCCGGGATGCCCGCGTTTGATGCGATTGGCCACAGCTTTGCGACTATTGCCATCGGCGGCTTCTCCACGCATGACGCCAGCGTTGGCTTCTTTAATAGTCCCACCATCAATACCATTATTGCTATCTTCCTGCTGATCTCCGGCTGTAACTACGGCCTGCACTTCTCTTTATTAAGTGGACGCAGCCTGAAGGTGTACTGGCGTGACCCGGAATTCCGCATGTTTATCGGGGTACAACTGACGCTGGTGATTATCTGCACCCTGGTGCTGTGGTTCCATGACATCTATAGCTCGGCGGTGACGACGCTTAACCAGGCGTTCTTCCAGGTGGTCTCGATGGCGACGACCGCGGGCTTTACTACCGACAGCATCGCGCGCTGGCCGCTGTTCCTGCCGGTTCTTCTTTTATGTTCCGCCTTTATCGGTGGCTGTGCAGGTTCAACGGGTGGTGGTTTGAAGGTCATTCGTATCCTGCTGCTGTTCAAACAGGGGAACCGCGAGCTGAAACGCCTGGTTCACCCGAATGCGGTCTACAGCATTAAACTGGGTAACCGTGCGCTTCCGGAACGTATCCTTGAGGCGGTATGGGGATTCTTCTCCGCCTACGCGCTGGTCTTTATTATTAGCATGCTGGCAATCATCGCGACCGGTGTGGATGACTTCTCTGCGTTTGCCTCTGTGGTGGCGACGTTGAACAACCTCGGCCCTGGGCTCGGCGTGGTGGCGGATAACTTTGCCAGCATGAATCCGGTGGCGAAGTGGATCCTGATTGCGAATATGCTGTTTGGTCGTCTTGAGGTCTTTACGCTGCTGGTGCTGTTTACCCCAACATTCTGGCGCGAATAACAGGAGTCAGCGTTGAAAACATTAATGCTCTTTTCTACCCGTGATGGGCAGACGCGCGAAATTGCGGCCTATCTTTGCTCGCAGCTCAGTGAGCTGGGCGTGGATACCGCTATGGTGGACTTGAATCGTACGGAAAGTATTGATTGGCAGCTGTATGACCGGGTGGTGATTGGCGCTTCTATTCGTTACGGCCATTTCCATTCTGCGCTCGATCGTTTTGTTAAGAAGAACACGACGGCGCTGCAGGCGATTCCGAGCGCGTTCTTTGCGGTGAATCTGGTAGCACGCAAACCAGAGAAGCGTTCTCCGCAGACCAACAGCTATACACGTAAGTTCCTGCTGCGTTCACCATGGCAGCCAGACGCCTGCGCCGTGTTCGCTGGCGCGCTACGTTACCCTCGCTATCGTTGGTTTGACCGCTTCATGATTCGCCTCATTATGAAGATGACCGGTGGGGAAACGGATACCAGTAAAGAAGTGGTGTATACCGACTGGGAGCAGGTGGCCGGATTTGCCAAAGAATTAGCGCAACTTTCGCCCAAATAGGGCGCTAAATCGACGCATTGCCTGGAAAGTGAGCGAACGAAAAGTTTTTTAAGATTTATGCTTGCGGGATCTCAATTACTCCCTATAATGCGGCCCCACTGAGACGGAACAACGGCAAACAAGCCGCCGGGTCAGCGAGGTTCTCCTGAGAACTTCGACAGAGAAAAGCGAAATTAAACGCTTGACTCTGAAAGAGGAAAGCGTAATATACGCCACCTCGCGACAGTGAGCGAAAGCCGTGTTGCACTGCTCTTTAACAATTTATCAGACAATCTGTGTGGGCACTCGAAGATACGGATTCTTAACGTCGCAAGACGATAAATGAATACCAAGTCTCTGAGTGAACACGTAATTCATTACGAAGTTTAATTCACGAGCATCAAACTTAAATTGAAGAGTTTGATCATGGCTCAGATTGAACGCTGGCGGCAGGCCTAACACATGCAAGTCGAACGGTAGCACAGAGAGCTTGCTCTTGGGTGACGAGTGGCGGACGGGTGAGTAATGTCTGGGAAACTGCCCGATGGAGGGGGATAACTACTGGAAACGGTAGCTAATACCGCATAACGTCGCAAGACCAAAGTGGGGGACCTTCGGGCCTCACACCATCGGATGTGCCCAGATGGGATTAGCTGGTTGGTGAGGTAATGGCTCACCAAGGCGACGATCCCTAGCTGGTCTGAGAGGATGACCAGCCACACTGGAACTGAGACACGGTCCAGACTCCTACGGGAGGCAGCAGTGGGGAATATTGCACAATGGGCGCAAGCCTGATGCAGCCATGCCGCGTGTATGAAGAAGGCCTTCGGGTTGTAAAGTACTTTCAGCGAGGAGGAAGGCATTAAGGTTAATAACCTTAGTGATTGACGTTACTCGCAGAAGAAGCACCGGCTAACTCCGTGCCAGCAGCCGCGGTAATACGGAGGGTGCAAGCGTTAATCGGAATTACTGGGCGTAAAGCGCACGCAGGCGGTCTGTCAAGTCGGATGTGAAATCCCCGGGCTCAACCTGGGAACTGCATTCGAAACTGGCAGGCTAGAGTCTTGTAGAGGGGGGTAGAATTCCAGGTGTAGCGGTGAAATGCGTAGAGATCTGGAGGAATACCGGTGGCGAAGGCGGCCCCCTGGACAAAGACTGACGCTCAGGTGCGAAAGCGTGGGGAGCAAACAGGATTAGATACCCTGGTAGTCCACGCCGTAAACGATGTCTATTTGGAGGTTGTTCCCTTGAGGAGTGGCTTCCGGAGCTAACGCGTTAAATAGACCGCCTGGGGAGTACGGCCGCAAGGTTAAAACTCAAATGAATTGACGGGGGCCCGCACAAGCGGTGGAGCATGTGGTTTAATTCGATGCAACGCGAAGAACCTTACCTACTCTTGACATCCAGAGAACTTAGCAGAGATGCTTTGGTGCCTTCGGGAACTCTGAGACAGGTGCTGCATGGCTGTCGTCAGCTCGTGTTGTGAAATGTTGGGTTAAGTCCCGCAACGAGCGCAACCCTTATCCTTTGTTGCCAGCGGTTCGGCCGGGAACTCAAAGGAGACTGCCAGTGATAAACTGGAGGAAGGTGGGGATGACGTCAAGTCATCATGGCCCTTACGAGTAGGGCTACACACGTGCTACAATGGCATATACAAAGAGAAGCGACCTCGCGAGAGCAAGCGGACCTCATAAAGTATGTCGTAGTCCGGATTGGAGTCTGCAACTCGACTCCATGAAGTCGGAATCGCTAGTAATCGTAGATCAGAATGCTACGGTGAATACGTTCCCGGGCCTTGTACACACCGCCCGTCACACCATGGGAGTGGGTTGCAAAAGAAGTAGGTAGCTTAACCTTCGGGAGGGCGCTTACCACTTTGTGATTCATGACTGGGGTGAAGTCGTAACAAGGTAACCGTAGGGGAACCTGCGGTTGGATCACCTCCTTACCTTAAAGAAGCGTTCTTTGAAGTGCTCACACAGATTGTCTGATGAAAAGTAAATAGCAAGGCGTCTTGCGATTGAGACTTCAGTGTCCCCTTCGTCTAGAGGCCCAGGACACCGCCCTTTCACGGCGGTAACAGGGGTTCGAATCCCCTAGGGGACGCCACTTGCTGGTTTGTGAGTGAAAGTCGCCGACCCCAATATCTCAAAACTTACCTTCGGGTGACGTTTGAGATATTTGCTCTTTAAAAATCTGGATCAAGCTGAAAATTGAAACAGCACACTGAATTCTGTTCTCCGTAATAAGAACAGACTGAGGTGTGTTTGAGTCTCTCAAATTTTTGCAGCACGATGATGAATCGAAAGAAACATCTTCGGGTTGTGAGGTTAAGCGACTAAGCGTACACGGTGGATGCCCTGGCAGTCAGAGGCGATGAAGGACGTGCTAATCTGCGATAAGCGTCGGTAAGGTGATATGAACCGTTATAACCGACGATTTCCGAATGGGGAAACCCAGTGTGTTTCGACACACTATCATTACGTGAATACATAGCGTAATGAAGCGAACCGGGGGAACTGAAACATCTAAGTACCCCGAGGAAAAGAAATCAACCGAGATTCCCCCAGTAGCGGCGAGCGAACGGGGAGCAGCCCAGAGCCTGAATCAGCATGTGTGATAGTGGAACGGTATGGAAAGGCCGGCGATACAGGGTGATAGCCCCGTACACAAAATTGCATGTGTTGTGAGCTCGATGAGTAGGGCGGGACACGTGGTATCCTGTCTGAATATGGGGGGACCATCCTCCAAGGCTAAATACTCCTGACTGACCGATAGTGAACCAGTACCGTGAGGGAAAGGCGAAAAGAACCCCGGCGAGGGGAGTGAAAAAGAACCTGAAACCGTGTACGTACAAGCAGTGGGAGCATCCTTCGGGGTGTGACTGCGTACCTTTTGTATAATGGGTCAGCGACTTATATTCTGTAGCAAGGTTAACCGAATAGGGGAGCCGCAGGGAAACCGAGTCTTAACTGGGCGTTAAGTTGCAGGGTATAGACCCGAAACCCGGTGATCTAGCCATGGGCAGGTTGAAGGTTGGGTAACACTAACTGGAGGACCGAACCGACTAATGTTGAAAAATTAGCGGATGACTTGTGGCTGGGGGTGAAAGGCCAATCAAACCGGGAGATAGCTGGTTCTCCCCGAAAGCTATTTAGGTAGCGCCTCGTGAACTCATCTTCGGGGGTAGAGCACTGTTTCGGCTAGGGGGTCATCCCGACTTACCAACCCGATGCAAACTACGAATACCGAAGAATGTTATCACGGGAGACACACGGCGGGTGCTAACGTCCGTCGTGAAGAGGGAAACAACCCAGACCGCCAGCTAAGGTCCCAAAGTCACAGTTAAGTGGGAAACGATGTGGGAAGGCTCAGACAGCCAGGATGTTGGCTTAGAAGCAGCCATCATTTAAAGAAAGCGTAATAGCTCACTGGTCGAGTCGGCCTGCGCGGAAGATGTAACGGGGCTAAACTGTGCACCGAAGCTGCGGCAGCGACACTATGTGTTGTTGGGTAGGGGAGCGTTCTGTAAGCCTGCGAAGGTGTCCTGTGAGGGATGCTGGAGGTATCAGAAGTGCGAATGCTGACATAAGTAACGATAATGCGGGTGAAAAACCCGCACGCCGGAAGACCAAGGGTTCCTGTCCAACGTTAATCGGGGCAGGGTGAGTCGACCCCTAAGGCGAGGCCGAAAGGCGTAGTCGATGGGAAACAGGTTAATATTCCTGTACTTGGTGTTACTGCGAAGGGGGGACGGAGAAGGCTATGTTAGCCGGGCGACGGTTGTCCCGGTTTAAGCATGTAGGCGGGAAGTTTAGGTAAATCCGGACTTCTTTTAACGCTGAGGTGTGATGACGAGGCACTACGGTGCTGAAGTAACAAATGCCCTGCTTCCAGGAAAAGCCTCTAAGCATCAGGTAACATCAAATCGTACCCCAAACCGACACAGGTGGTCAGGTAGAGAATACCAAGGCGCTTGAGAGAACTCGGGTGAAGGAACTAGGCAAAATGGTGCCGTAACTTCGGGAGAAGGCACGCTGATATGTAGGTGAAGTGATTTACTCATGGAGCTGAAATCAGTCGAAGATACCAGCTGGCTGCAACTGTTTATTAAAAACACAGCACTGTGCAAACACGAAAGTGGACGTATACGGTGTGACGCCTGCCCGGTGCCGGAAGGTTAATTGATGGGGTTAGCGGCAACGCGAAGCTCTTGATCGAAGCCCCGGTAAACGGCGGCCGTAACTATAACGGTCCTAAGGTAGCGAAATTCCTTGTCGGGTAAGTTCCGACCTGCACGAATGGCGTAATGATGGCCAGGCTGTCTCCACCCGAGACTCAGTGAAATTGAACTCGCTGTGAAGATGCAGTGTACCCGCGGCAAGACGGAAAGACCCCGTGAACCTTTACTATAGCTTGACACTGAACACTGGTCCTTGATGTGTAGGATAGGTGGGAGGCTTTGAAGCGCGGACGCCAGTTCGTGTGGAGCCAACCTTGAAATACCACCCTTTAATGGCTGGTGTTCTAACGTAGACCCGTAATCCGGGTTGCGGACAGTGTCTGGTGGGTAGTTTGACTGGGGCGGTCTCCTCCTAAAGAGTAACGGAGGAGCACGAAGGTTAGCTAATCCTGGTCGGACATCAGGAGGTTAGTGCAAAGGCATAAGCTAGCTTGACTGCGAGAGTGACGGCTCGAGCAGGTGCGAAAGCAGGTCTTAGTGATCCGGTGGTTCTGTATGGAAGGGCCATCGCTCAACGGATAAAAGGTACTCCGGGGATAACAGGCTGATACCGCCCAAGAGTTCATATCGACGGCGGTGTTTGGCACCTCGATGTCGGCTCATCACATCCTGGGGCTGAAGTAGGTCCCAAGGGTATGGCTGTTCGCCATTTAAAGTGGTACGCGAGCTGGGTTTAGAACGTCGTGAGACAGTTCGGTCCCTATCTGCCGTGGGCGCTGGAGAATTGAGGGGGGCTGCTCCTAGTACGAGAGGACCGGAGTGGACGCATCACTGGTGTTCGGGTTGTCATGCCAATGGCATTGCCCGGTAGCTAAATGCGGAAAAGATAAGTGCTGAAAGCATCTAAGCACGAAACTTGCCCCAAGATGAGTTCTCCCTGACTCTTTAAGAGTCCTGAAGGAACGTTGAAGACGACGACGTTGATAGGCTGGGTGTGTAAGTGTAGCGATACATTGAGCTAACCAGTACTAATGAACCGTGAGGCTTAACCTTACAACGCCGAAGATGTTTTGGCGAAAGAGACATTGATTTCAGCTTGATTACAGATTACATCAGAACGCAAAAAGCGGTCTGATAACAGAATTTGCCTGGCGGCTGTAGCGCGGTGGTCCCACCTGACCCCATGCCGAACTCAGAAGTGAAACGCCGTAGCGCCGATGGTAGTGTGGGGTCTCCCCATGCGAGAGTAGGGAACTGCCAGGCATCAATTAAGTGAAGAAGCCCATCCTGACGGATGGGCTTTTTTGCGTGTGTGGAAAAGGAAAGCGCGGTGAGGCTTCCGGGATCGCTGCGCTCGCCCGGTCTGCAACACGTCTGGTAGCCCGGACGAGGCGTTCACGCCGACTCCGGGGATGCACGCTGCCGGATGGCGGCGAAAAACACCTTATCCTACCTATTGTTTGTACCTACGTTGATATTTTCTCCCTCTATATAACAGCAAGCCTTCCCCGAGCAGATACGGTAAACTATCGGCGATTTAGCATCAGGAAAGCAGCTATGACCCATTCCCTAAAACCCTTGAATACCTTCGGCATTGACCACTGTGCAAAGCACATCGTATGCGCTGAAAACGAACAACAATTACTGAGCGCCTGGCAGCAATCTACCCGTGAAGGGCTGCCAGTTATGATCCTGGGTGAAGGAAGTAACGTCCTGTTTCTGGAAGATTATTCCGGGACAGTGATCCTTAACCGCTTGAAGGGTATTGAGGTTAGTGAAACGGCTGATGCATGGCATCTGCACGTTGGTGCGGGAGAGAACTGGCATAATCTGGTTCGCTATGCACTGGATAACAACATGCCTGGCCTCGAAAATCTGGCGCTTATTCCTGGCTGTGCCGGGTCATCCCCGATTCAGAATATCGGTGCCTATGGTGTTGAGCTGCAGCAAGTCTGCGAATATGTCGATTGCATCGAACTTGCTACCGGTGAACGTAAACGACTTAGTGCGAAGGACTGTCAATTCGGCTACCGCGACAGCATCTTCAAACACGCCTATCAGGACCGCTTTGCTATTGTTGCCGTTGGATTCCGGCTCACGAAAGTGTGGAAACCCGTGTTAACGTACGGAGATCTTACGCGTCTTGACCCTGAAACGGTGACCCCGCGTGAAGTATTCGACTCTGTTTGCCATATGCGTATGACTAAATTGCCCGACCCCAAGGTCAACGGCAACGCAGGCAGCTTCTTTAAGAATCCAGTCGTTAGTGCTGAGTATGCGCAAGCGCTGCTGGTAAACTTTCCGAAAGCGCCACATTATCCTCAGGCCGATGGCAGCGTTAAGCTAGCAGCTGGCTGGCTTATCGATCAGTGCCAGTTGAAAGGCCATATTGAGGGAGGTGCTGCGGTGCATCAACAGCAAGCGCTGGTACTGGTCAACGTCGGCAGCGCGCAGAGCTGCGATGTGGTCAAGCTAGCACACCATGTCCGCCAGCAGGTGGGCGACAAATTTAACGTCTGGCTTGAGCCTGAAGTCCGCTTTATTGGACAAACAGGTGAAGTAAATGCGGTTGAGGTAATCAAATGAAAGATAATACGGTGCCATTAACGCTCATTTCCTTGCTAGCCGATGGTGATTTCCACTCCGGAGAGCAGCTGGGGGAGAAGCTTGGCATGAGCCGCGCGGCGATCAACAAACATATCCAGACGTTACGCGACTGGGGTGTTGATGTCTTTACCGTTCCCGGTAAGGGCTACTGCCTGCCGGAGCCAATCCAGCTATTGGAAGCGGAGCGGATTCAACGTGCTGTGGATTATGGGGATGTGGCCGTACTGCCGGTGATTGACTCTACCAACCAATATTTGCTCGATCGCATTGGTGAATTGAAATCCGGTGATGCCTGTGTGGCTGAATATCAGCAGGCTGGCCGAGGCCGCCGCGGTCGTAAGTGGTTCTCACCGTTCGGCGCTAACCTCTATTTGTCCATGTACTGGCGCTTAGAGCAGGGGCCTGCCGCAGCGATTGGCCTAAGTTTGGTTATCGGTATTGTCATGGCCGAAGTATTACAAAGTTTGGGCGCCGAGAAGGTTCGGGTGAAGTGGCCAAATGACCTCTATCTCAACGACCGCAAACTGGCCGGCATTCTGGTGGAACTGACCGGTAAAACCGGTGATGCTGCGCAAATTGTCATTGGTGCTGGGATTAACCTTGTGATGCGTCGCGTCGAAAACGATGTCATTAATCAGGGGTGGATTAACCTACAGGAGGCGGGGATCGTTATCGATCGCAATGTCCTGGCGGCGAGGTTGATCAATGAATTACATGACGCGCTGCACCTCTTTGAACAGGAGGGATTAGCCCCATATCTGTCCCGTTGGGATAAATTAGATAACTTTATTAACCGTCCAGTGAAATTAATTATCGGTGATAAAGAGATATTTGGTATTTCCCGTGGGATCGATACTCAAGGTGCTTTATTACTGGAGCAGGAAGGGGTGATTAAACCCTGGATGGGCGGCGAAATTTCGCTACGTAGCGCAGAATAAAAAAAGGGAGCCGCGGCTCCCTTTTCTTTTATCTCGATTATTTCCGAAGACGAACTTGCTCAACAGAGTGGTTGGCGCTTTTTGTCAGGATCAGACTTGCGCGCTCACGCGTTGGTAGGATATTTTCGTTTAAATTCCTGAGGTTAATCTCATTCCACAATGAAGTCGCAACGTTAATTGCCTCTTCTTTAGAAAGCTGTGCATAGTTATGGAAATAAGAATCTGGATCGGTGAAGGCACCTTCGCGGAATTTCAGGAAACGATTGATATACCAGGATTGTAATAACTGCTCCGGAGCATCGACATAAATAGAGAAATCAACGAAATCGGATACAAATACATGGTGTGGGTCGTGAGGATAATCCATTCCGCTTTGTAGTACATTGAGCCCCTCCAGAATGAGTATATCTGGGTGGGTGACCGTTTTATCGCCATCAGGAATAACATCATAAATAAGATGGGAATAAACCGGTGCCGTCACGTCCGGTACTCCTGACTTCAGGTCAGAGACAAACTTCACCAGTCGATGCATATCATAAGACTGTGGGAAGCCTTTCTTCTTCATCAACCCGCGCTCTTTCAACACCTCATTAGGGTGCAGGAAGCCATCGGTGGTAATGAGCTCAACGCGGCGATGCTCTGGCCAGCGGCTGAGAAGCGCCTGGAGAACACGAGCGGTTGTACTTTTACCTACCGCCACGCTGCCGGCGATGCTGATGATATAAGGAATACGCTGGCCGTTGGTGCCAAGGAACTGTTCCAGTACCGCCTGGCGACGCAGGTTAGAACTAATATAGAAGTTCAGTAAACGGGACAAAGGCAAATAGATCTCCGCCACTTCCTCTAGCGACAGATCTTCGTTGATACCTTTTAAGCGTGTAATTTCGCCTTCAGTCAGGGTCATTGGCACGGAATCGCGAAGCGCCGCCCACTGGCTACGATCGAACTGTAGATAAGGTGTCATTAACGTTTGCTCTTGTTTTCTCATAAGCATGTTCTGGCTGCCGCGCTGATAACACGCGACGCTTCACATTCAGTTAATCAGGACAATGGGCAGGAGGTTAACACCAGATGGATTATAAAAAGAAGAAAAAATCCAAATGAGTGGTGCTTTCGTGAGAAAACCCCAGAGTTTGTTGCCAATGCAACCAGCGAGCGTAAGTGATAGGGAATAGTAAAGAAGCGAAGCCGCTAATGACGACAGCTAGTCGGGAGCTACTAGACCTGAAATGGCAACAGCAAGCCGCAGAGAATAGAGAGAATTGCGCTATTTTTGTTCACGAAAATACCATTTTGCTGAGTTTTTACGCGTGAACGCACAAAACATGAGCAATAGAACATTTTATGCAAATTTTTAGTTGCATGTCGCCGCAGGTCTCCATAGAATGCGCGCTACTTGATGCCGACTTAGCTCAGTAGGTAGAGCAACTGACTTGTAATCAGTAGGTCACCAGTTCGATTCCGGTAGTCGGCACCATCAAGTACCTGGTGGGGTTCCCGAGCGGCCAAAGGGAGCAGACTGTAAATCTGCCGTCACAGACTTCGAAGGTTCGAATCCTTCCCCCACCACCACTTTCCGGCTAAGCATTGCGAAGCCAGAGTTGGTCGGTAAAATGACGAACTCAAACAAAGAAAAGAGAGCAATCTCTTTTTTTTGGCACAGAAAGAACTGGGTAGCCGAGTTTTAGGATGCGGGCATCGTATAATGGCTATTACCTCAGCCTTCCAAGCTGATGATGCGGGTTCGATTCCCGCTGCCCGCTCCAGACGTGCTGATATGGCTCAGTTGGTAGAGCGCACCCTTGGTAAGGGTGAGGTCCCCAGTTCGACTCTGGGTATCAGCACCACTTCTCTTCTCCCTCCCGTTTCTCTCTGTTTAAATTAATGCATTCAACATGTCAGGCTTTTAGTCTGGTTGATGTGGTGATATCACCGATTTATCCGTGTATTAGAGGGACTATCGATGTCTAAAGAAAAATTTGAACGTACCAAACCGCACGTCAACGTCGGTACTATCGGCCACGTTGACCATGGTAAAACTACCCTGACTGCTGCAATCACTACCGTACTGGCTAAAACCTACGGCGGTGCTGCTCGTGCTTTCGACCAGATCGATAACGCACCAGAAGAAAAAGCTCGTGGTATCACCATCAACACTTCCCACGTTGAATATGACACCCCGACTCGCCACTACGCACACGTAGACTGCCCAGGCCACGCCGACTATGTTAAAAACATGATCACCGGTGCTGCGCAGATGGACGGCGCGATCCTGGTTGTTGCTGCGACTGATGGCCCTATGCCACAGACTCGTGAGCACATCCTGCTGGGTCGTCAGGTAGGCGTTCCTTACATCATCGTGTTCCTGAACAAATGTGACATGGTTGATGACGAAGAGCTGCTGGAACTGGTTGAAATGGAAGTTCGTGAACTTCTGTCCCAGTACGACTTCCCAGGTGATGATACCCCAATCATCCGTGGTTCTGCTCTGAAAGCGCTGGAAGGCGAAGCAGAGTGGGAAGCGAAAATCATCGAACTGGCTGGCTTCCTGGATTCTTACATCCCAGAACCAGAACGTGCTATCGATAAGCCGTTCCTGCTGCCAATCGAAGACGTATTCTCCATCTCCGGTCGTGGTACCGTTGTTACCGGTCGTGTAGAGCGCGGTATCATCAAAGTTGGTGAAGAAGTTGAAATCGTTGGTATCAAAGAGACTGCTAAGTCTACCTGTACCGGCGTTGAAATGTTCCGCAAACTGCTGGACGAAGGCCGTGCTGGTGAGAACGTTGGTGTTCTGCTGCGTGGTATCAAACGTGAAGAAATCGAACGTGGTCAGGTTCTGGCTAAGCCAGGCTCTATCAAGCCGCACACCAAGTTCGAATCTGAAGTGTACATTCTGTCCAAAGACGAAGGCGGCCGTCATACTCCGTTCTTCAAAGGCTACCGTCCACAGTTCTACTTCCGTACTACTGACGTGACCGGTACCATCGAACTGCCAGAAGGCGTTGAGATGGTAATGCCAGGCGACAACATCAAGATGGTTGTGACTCTGATCCACCCAATCGCGATGGACGACGGTCTGCGTTTCGCAATCCGTGAAGGCGGTCGTACCGTTGGCGCGGGCGTTGTTGCCAAAGTAATGAGCTAATTGCTGATAACATTTGACGCAATGCGCAATAAAAGGGCATCATTTGATGCCCTTTTTGTACGCTGTCGAACCAGAACCTGGCTCATCAGTGATTATTTTTGCCATAATCATTGCTGAGACAGGCTCTGTAGAGGGCGTTTAGTCCGAAACTTACTTTCGGTTTGGATCGCCTCGCTCTCGCGGGGTGGAAATGTTTGTAGAATACTTCTGACAGGTTGGTTTATGAGTGCGAATACCGAAGCTCAAGGGAGCGGGCGCGGCCTGGAAGCGATGAAGTGGGTAGCTGTTGCCGTATTGCTTATCGTGGCAATCGTGGGCAACTACCTCTATCGCGACATGATGCTGCCGCTGCGTGCGCTGGCCGTAGTAATTATTATTGCTGCAGCGGGTGGTGTCGCGCTGTTGACGACGAAAGGCAAAGCGACCGTTGCGTTTGCGCGTGAAGCGAGAACGGAAGTTCGTAAGGTGATTTGGCCGACTCGCCAGGAAACACTGCACACTACGCTGATCGTTGCTGCGGTCACTGCGGTAATGTCACTGATCCTGTGGGGACTGGATGGTATTCTGGTTCGCCTGGTATCCTTTATCACTGGCCTGAGGTTCTAAGATGTCTGAAGCACCTAAAAAGCGTTGGTACGTCGTTCAGGCGTTTTCCGGTTTTGAAGGCCGTGTAGCGACTTCGCTGCGCGAGCATATCAAATTACACAATATGGAAGAGCTGTTTGGCGAAGTCATGGTTCCGACCGAAGAAGTGGTCGAAATTCGTGGCGGCCAGCGTCGCAAGAGCGAGCGCAAATTCTTCCCAGGCTACGTGTTAGTTCAGATGGTGATGAACGACGCCAGCTGGCACCTGGTGCGTAGCGTTCCGCGCGTAATGGGCTTTATCGGCGGTACCTCTGACCGTCCGGCACCAATCAGCGACAAAGAAGTTGATGCGATTATGAACCGCCTGCAGCAGGTTGGTGATAAGCCGCGTCCTAAAACGCTGTTTGAACCGGGTGAAATGGTTCGCGTTAGCGACGGTCCATTCGCTGACTTCAACGGTGTAGTTGAAGAAGTGGATTACGAGAAGTCTCGTCTGAAAGTATCCGTCTCTATCTTCGGTCGTGCGACCCCGGTAGAACTGGACTTTGCTCAGGTAGAGAAAGCGTAAGGCTGCGATCAAAAAAGCATCGATCTAATCGTTGCATAGGGCGCGAAATTGACATACAATTTCGCGCCTTTTGTTTTTATGGGCACATGCCTGTAAAACGAATTTTTATATCACGGGGAGCCTCTTAGAGGCGCTATCACCCACATAGAGGATTTTAGAATGGCTAAGAAAGTCCAAGCCTACGTTAAGCTGCAGGTTGCAGCTGGTATGGCAAACCCAAGTCCACCAGTTGGTCCAGCTCTGGGTCAGCAGGGTGTGAACATCATGGAATTCTGCAAAGCGTTCAACGCAAAAACTGATTCCATCGAAAAAGGTCTGCCAATTCCGGTTGTTATCACCGTTTACGCTGACCGTTCTTTCACCTTCATTACCAAAACGCCTCCAGCAGCAGTTCTGCTGAAAAAAGCAGCTGGTATTAAGTCTGGTTCCGGTAAGCCGAACAAAGACAAAGTTGGTAAAATTTCCCGCGCTCAGCTGCAGGAAATCGCGCAGACCAAAGCTGCCGACATGACTGGCGCCGACATTGAAGCGATGACTCGCTCAATCGAAGGTACTGCACGTTCCATGGGCCTGGTAGTGGAGGATTAAGAAATGGCTAAACTGACCAAGCGTATGCGCGTGATCCGTGACAAAGTTGATGCTACTAAGCAGTACGACATCAACGAAGCTATTGCTCTGCTGAAAGAGCTGGCCACTGCTAAGTTCAACGAAAGCGTTGACGTTGCCGTTAACCTCGGTATCGACGCTCGTAAATCTGACCAGAACGTACGTGGTGCAACTGTACTGCCGCACGGTACTGGCCGTTCCGTTCGCGTTGCCGTATTTACCCAGGGCCCTAACGCTGAAGCAGCTAAAGCTGCTGGCGCAGAGCTGGTAGGTATGGAAGATCTGGCTGACCTGATCAAAAAAGGCGAAATGAACTTCGACGTTGTTATCGCATCTCCAGATGCAATGCGCGTTGTTGGCCAGCTGGGTCAGGTTCTGGGCCCACGTGGTCTGATGCCAAACCCGAAAGTTGGTACTGTAACTCCTAACGTTGCTGAAGCGGTTAAGAACGCTAAAGCTGGTCAGGTTCGTTACCGTAACGACAAAAACGGCATCATCCACACCACCATCGGTAAAGTGGACTTTGACGCTGACAAACTGAAAGAAAACCTGGAATCTCTGCTGGTTGCGCTGAAAAAAGCAAAACCAACTCAGGCTAAAGGCGTGTACATCAAGAAAGTTAGCATCTCCACCACCATGGGTGCAGGTGTTGCAGTTGACCAGGCTGGCCTGAGCGCTGCTGCAAACTAATGCCTTTACGTGGGCGGTGATTTTGTCTACAATCTTACCCCCACGTTTGCTAACAATAGTTAGCGGCTAAAAGATTTGTTCGTTGGAGCCTGGCCTATCCAGGCCTCCGTCGAAGACCGCAGGTGTTTCGTAAGAAACTTAATGCCCTGCGTAGACGGTGACAGAACGCTAAGATTATTTTTAATACTCTGGCTTGTTTCTGCTCACCGTATTAAGACGCTCTCTCTATTGGGGAGAGTGAAGTGAGTTCCGGGACATGAGTTCCGGCAAACATCCAGGAGCAAAGCTAATGGCTTTAAATCTTCAAGACAAACAAGCGATTGTTGCTGAAGTCAGCGAAGTAGCCAAAGGCGCGCTGTCTGCAGTAGTTGCGGATTCCCGTGGCGTTACTGTAGATAAAATGACTGAACTGCGTAAAGCAGGTCGTGAAGCTGGCGTATACATGCGTGTTGTTCGTAACACCCTGCTGCGCCGCGTCGTTGAAGGTACTCAGTTTGAATGCCTGAAAGACACGTTTGTTGGTCCGACCCTGATTGCATACTCTATGGAACACCCGGGCGCTGCTGCTCGTCTGTTCAAAGAGTTCGCGAAAGCGAATGCAAAATTTGAGGTCAAAGCCGCAGCCTTTGAAGGTGAGTTAATCCCGGCATCGCAGATCGATCGCCTGGCAACTCTGCCGACCTACGAAGAAGCAATTGCACGCCTGATGGCAACCATGAAAGAAGCTTCGGCTGGCAAACTGGTTCGCACTCTGGCTGCTGTACGCGATGCGAAAGAAGCTGCTTAATCGCAGTCCTCTTTGTAAAGTATCTGCTTACGTATAAACTTATTCTGATTTTCAGGAACAATTTAAATGTCTATCACTAAAGATCAAATCATTGAAGCAGTTGCAGCTATGTCCGTAATGGACGTTGTAGAACTGATTTCTGCAATGGAAGAAAAATTCGGTGTTTCCGCTGCTGCTGCTGTAGCTGTAGCTGCTGGCCCGGCTGAAGCTGCTGAAGAAAAAACTGAATTCGACGTAATTCTGAAAGCTGCTGGCGCTAACAAAGTTGCTGTAATCAAAGCAGTACGTGGCGCAACTGGCCTGGGTCTGAAAGAAGCTAAAGACCTAGTAGAATCTGCTCCAGCCGCTCTGAAAGAAGGCGTGAGCAAAGATGACGCTGAAGCACTGAAAAAATCTCTGGAAGAAGCTGGCGCTGAAGTTGAAGTTAAATAAGCCAACTTTTCTAGTTGAAGCCTGAGAAATCAGGCCGATGGCTGGTGACTTTTTAGTCACCAGCCATTTTGCGCTGTATGGCGCCAGTAGCATTTCACACTGTTTGACTACTGGTTGTCCTGACAATGCACGTTTCTATCGACGACTTAATATATTGCGACAGGGTGCTCGCTCTGTGTAAATCGCAATGAAATGGTTTAAGCGTGATAGCAACAGGTATTGCGGAAAGTGTTCCATTTTCCGGTCAACAAAATAGTGTTGCACAAACTGTCTGCCAATGGACAGATGCGTCGACTTGTCAGCGAGCTGAGGAACCCTATGGTTTACTCCTATACCGAGAAAAAACGTATTCGTAAGGATTTTGGTAAACGTCCACAAGTTCTGGATGTCCCATATCTCCTTTCTATCCAGCTTGACTCGTTCCAGAAGTTTATCGAGCAAGATCCTGAAGGTCAGTATGGTCTGGAAGCTGCTTTCCGTTCCGTATTCCCTATCAAAAGCTACAGCGGTAACTCCGAGCTGCAATACGTCAGCTACCGTCTGGGCGAGCCTGTCTTTGACGTTCAGGAATGTCAGATCCGTGGCGTGACCTATTCCGCACCGCTGCGCGTAAAACTGCGTCTGGTGATCTACGAGCGCGAAGCGCCGGAAGGCACCGTAAAAGACATTAAAGAACAAGAAGTCTACATGGGCGAAATTCCGCTCATGACCGACAACGGTACCTTTGTCATCAACGGTACTGAGCGTGTTATCGTTTCTCAGCTGCACCGTAGCCCAGGCGTCTTCTTTGACTCCGATAAAGGCAAAACCCACTCTTCGGGTAAAGTGCTGTATAACGCGCGCATCATTCCTTACCGTGGTTCCTGGCTGGACTTCGAATTCGATCCGAAGGACAACCTGTTCGTACGTATCGACCGTCGCCGTAAACTGCCTGCGACCATTATTCTGCGTGCGCTGAACTACACCACTGAGCAGATCCTTGACCTGTTCTTTGAGAAAGTTGTCTTCGAAATTCGTGACAACAAGCTGCAGATGGAACTGATTCCAGAACGTCTGCGTGGCGAAACCGCGTCCTTCGACATCGAAGCGAACGGTAAAGTGTACGTTGAAAAAGGCCGCCGTATTACTGCGCGCCACATTCGCCAGCTGGAAAAAGACGATATCAAACATATCGAAGTTCCGGTTGAGTACATCGCTGGCAAAGTCGCTTCTAAAGACTACGTTGACGAATCTACTGGCGAGCTGATCTGCCCAGCCAACATGGAGCTGAGCCTGGATCTGCTGGCTAAGCTGAGCCAGTCTGGCCACAAGCGTATCGAAACGCTGTTCACTAACGATCTGGACCACGGTGCATACATTTCTGAAACTGTACGCGTCGACCCAACTAACGATCGTCTGAGTGCGCTGGTAGAAATCTACCGCATGATGCGCCCTGGTGAGCCGCCAACTCGTGAAGCTGCTGAAAGCCTGTTCGAGAACCTGTTCTTCTCCGAAGACCGCTATGACCTGTCTGCGGTTGGTCGTATGAAGTTCAACCGTTCTCTGCTGCGTGACGAGATCGAAGGTTCCGGTATCCTGAGCAAAGACGACATCATCGAAGTGATGAAGAAGCTCATCGATATCCGTAACGGTAAAGGCGAAGTCGATGATATCGACCACCTCGGCAACCGTCGTATCCGTTCCGTAGGCGAAATGGCGGAAAACCAATTCCGCGTTGGCCTGGTTCGTGTTGAGCGTGCGGTGAAAGAGCGTCTGTCTCTGGGCGATCTGGATACCCTGATGCCTCAGGACATGATCAACGCCAAGCCGATTTCTGCAGCAGTGAAAGAGTTCTTTGGTTCCAGCCAGCTGTCTCAGTTTATGGACCAGAACAACCCGCTGTCTGAGATTACGCACAAACGTCGTATCTCCGCACTCGGCCCGGGCGGTCTGACCCGTGAACGTGCAGGCTTCGAAGTTCGAGACGTACACCCGACTCACTACGGTCGCGTATGTCCAATCGAAACGCCTGAAGGTCCAAACATCGGTCTGATCAACTCCCTGTCCGTGTACGCACAGACTAACGAATACGGCTTCCTTGAGACTCCGTACCGTAAAGTGACCGACGGTGTTGTAACCGACGAAATTCATTACCTGTCTGCTATCGAAGAAGGCAACTACGTTATCGCTCAGGCGAACTCCAACCTGGATGACGAAGGCCACTTTGTAGAAGACCTGGTAACTTGCCGTAGCAAAGGCGAATCCAGCTTGTTCAGCCGCGACCAGGTTGACTACATGGACGTATCCACCCAGCAGGTGGTATCCGTCGGTGCGTCCCTGATCCCGTTCCTGGAACACGATGACGCCAACCGTGCATTGATGGGTGCGAACATGCAACGTCAGGCCGTTCCAACTCTGCGTGCTGATAAGCCGCTGGTTGGTACCGGTATGGAACGTGCTGTTGCCGTTGACTCCGGTGTTACTGCAGTTGCTAAGCGTGGCGGTACCGTTCAGTACGTCGACGCATCCCGTATCGTTATCAAAGTTAACGAAGACGAGATGTATCCGGGCGAAGCGGGTATCGACATCTACAACCTGACCAAATACACCCGTTCTAACCAGAACACCTGTATTAACCAGATGCCTTGCGTGTCTCTGGGTGAGCCAATCGAGCGCGGCGACGTGCTGGCAGATGGCCCGTCTACCGACCTGGGTGAACTGGCGCTGGGTCAGAACATGCGCGTGGCATTCATGCCATGGAACGGTTACAACTTCGAAGACTCCATCCTCGTATCCGAGCGTGTTGTTCAGGAAGACCGTTTCACCACCATCCACATTCAGGAACTGGCATGTGTGTCCCGTGACACCAAGCTGGGGCCTGAAGAGATCACCGCTGACATCCCTAACGTGGGTGAAGCTGCGCTCTCCAAACTGGATGAATCCGGTATCGTTTACATTGGTGCAGAAGTCACCGGTGGCGACATTCTGGTTGGTAAGGTAACGCCGAAAGGTGAAACCCAGCTGACGCCAGAAGAGAAGCTGCTGCGTGCTATCTTCGGTGAGAAAGCGTCTGACGTTAAAGACTCTTCCCTGCGCGTACCAAACAGCGTTTCCGGTACTGTTATCGACGTTCAGGTCTTTACTCGCGATGGCGTAGAAAAAGACAAACGTGCGCTGGAAATCGAAGAGATGCAGCTGAAGCAGGCTAAGAAAGACCTGTCTGAAGAACTGCAGATCCTCGAAGCTGGCCTGTTCAGCCGTATCTACGCTGTGCTGGTTGCCGGTGGTGTCGAAGCTGAGAAGCTGGACAAACTGCCTCGCGATCGCTGGCTGGAACTCGGTCTGACCGACGAAGAGAAACAGAATCAGCTGGAACAGCTTGCTGAACAGTACGACGAGCTGAAACACGAGTTCGAGAAAAAACTCGAAGCGAAACGCCGCAAAATCACCCAAGGCGACGATCTGGCACCGGGTGTGCTGAAGATTGTTAAGGTATACCTGGCCGTTAAACGCCGTATCCAGCCTGGTGACAAAATGGCAGGTCGTCACGGTAACAAGGGTGTAATTTCTAAGATCAACCCGATCGAAGATATGCCACACGATGCTAACGGTACGCCGGTAGATATCGTACTGAACCCGCTGGGCGTACCATCGCGTATGAACATCGGTCAGATCCTTGAAACTCACCTGGGTATGGCTGCGAAAGGTATCGGCGATAAGATCAACGCCATGCTGAAACAGCAGCAAGAAGTCGCGAAACTGCGCGAGTTCATCCAGCGTGCTTACGATCTGGGCTCTGATGTTCGTCAGAAAGTTGACCTGAACACCTTCACCGATGATGAAGTGCTGCGTCTGGCTGAAAACCTGAAGAAAGGTATGCCAATCGCAACGCCAGTATTCGACGGTGCAAAAGAAGCGGAAATTAAAGAACTGCTGCAACTGGGCGGTCTGCCATCTTCTGGTCAGATTACCCTGTTCGACGGCCGTACGGGTGAACAGTTCGAGCGTCAGGTAACCGTAGGTTACATGTACATGCTGAAACTGAACCACCTGGTCGACGACAAGATGCACGCGCGTTCTACCGGTTCTTACAGCCTGGTTACTCAGCAGCCGCTGGGTGGTAAGGCTCAGTTCGGTGGTCAGCGCTTCGGGGAGATGGAAGTGTGGGCGCTGGAAGCATACGGCGCCGCCTACACCCTGCAGGAAATGCTCACCGTTAAGTCTGATGACGTGAACGGCCGTACTAAGATGTATAAGAACATCGTAGATGGCAACCATCAGATGGAACCGGGCATGCCGGAATCCTTCAACGTACTGTTGAAAGAAATCCGCTCGCTGGGCATCAACATCGAACTGGAAGACGAGTAATCCTCGCTCAAACAGGTCACTGCTGCCGGGGTCATTCCCGGCAGTGGATTGTGCTAACTCCGACGGGAGCAAATCCGTGAAAGATTTATTAAAGTTTCTGAAAGCGCAGACTAAAACCGAAGAGTTTGATGCGATCAAAATTGCTCTGGCTTCGCCAGACATGATCCGTTCATGGTCTTTCGGTGAAGTTAAAAAGCCGGAAACCATTAACTACCGTACGTTCAAACCTGAGCGTGACGGCCTTTTCTGCGCCCGTATCTTTGGGCCAGTAAAAGACTACGAGTGCCTGTGCGGTAAGTACAAGCGCCTGAAACACCGCGGTGTGATCTGTGAGAAGTGCGGCGTTGAAGTGACCCAGACCAAAGTGCGTCGTGAGCGCATGGGCCACATCGAGCTGGCATGTCCAACTGCCCACATCTGGTTCCTGAAATCGCTGCCGTCCCGTATCGGTCTGCTGCTCGATATGCCACTGCGCGATATCGAACGCGTACTGTACTTCGAATCTTATGTTGTTATCGAAGGCGGTATGACCAACCTGGAACGTCAACAGATCCTGACTGAAGAGCAGTATCTGGACGCGCTGGAAGAGTTCGGTGACGAATTCGACGCGAAGATGGGTGCGGAAGCTATCCAGGCCCTGCTGAAGAGCATGGATCTGGAGCAAGAGTGTGAAACTCTGCGCGAAGAGCTGAACGAAACCAACTCCGAAACCAAGCGTAAAAAGCTGACCAAGCGTATCAAGCTGCTGGAAGCGTTCGTACAGTCTGGCAACAAGCCAGAGTGGATGATCCTGACCGTTCTGCCGGTTCTGCCGCCAGATCTGCGTCCGCTGGTTCCGCTGGATGGTGGTCGTTTCGCGACTTCTGACCTGAACGATCTGTATCGTCGCGTCATTAACCGTAACAACCGTCTGAAGCGCCTGCTGGATCTGGCTGCGCCAGATATCATCGTACGCAACGAAAAACGTATGCTGCAGGAAGCGGTTGACGCCCTGCTGGATAACGGTCGTCGCGGTCGTGCAATCACCGGTTCTAACAAACGTCCTCTGAAATCTTTGGCTGATATGATCAAAGGTAAACAGGGTCGTTTCCGTCAGAACCTGCTCGGTAAGCGTGTTGACTACTCCGGTCGTTCTGTAATCACCGTAGGTCCATACCTGCGTCTGCATCAGTGCGGTCTGCCTAAGAAAATGGCATTGGAGCTGTTCAAACCATTCATCTACGGCAAACTGGAACTGCGTGGCCTGGCCACCACCATCAAAGCCGCTAAGAAAATGGTTGAGCGCGAAGAAGCTGTCGTTTGGGATATCCTGGACGAAGTTATCCGCGAACACCCGGTCATGCTGAACCGTGCACCAACACTGCACCGTCTGGGCATCCAGGCGTTTGAGCCAGTACTGATCGAAGGTAAAGCTATTCAGCTGCACCCGCTGGTTTGTGCGGCATATAACGCCGACTTCGATGGTGACCAGATGGCTGTTCACGTACCGCTGACGCTGGAAGCCCAGCTGGAAGCGCGTGCGCTGATGATGTCTACCAACAACATCCTGTCACCAGCGAACGGCGAGCCAATCATCGTTCCTTCTCAGGACGTTGTATTGGGTCTGTACTACATGACCCGTGACTGTGTTAACGCCAAAGGCGAAGGCATGGTGCTGACTGGCCCTAAAGAAGCTGAGCGTATCTATCGCGCAGGTCTGGCCTCTCTGCATGCGCGCGTTAAAGTGCGTATCACCGAATACGAAAAAGATGAAAACGGCGAATTCGTTGCGCACACCAGCCTGAAAGACACGACCGTTGGCCGTGCTATTCTGTGGATGATCGTACCGAAAGGTCTGCCTTTCTCCATCGTCAACCAGGCGCTGGGCAAGAAAGCTATCTCCAAAATGCTGAACACCTGTTACCGCATTCTGGGCCTGAAGCCGACCGTAATCTTCGCTGACCAGACCATGTACACCGGCTTTGCCTATGCAGCGCGCTCAGGCGCCTCTGTTGGTATCGACGACATGGTTATCCCAGAGAAGAAATACGAAATCATCAGCGAAGCGGAAGCTGAAGTTGCTGAGATCCAGGAGCAGTTCCAGTCTGGTCTGGTAACCGCTGGCGAACGCTACAACAAAGTTATCGATATCTGGGCTGCGGCGAACGATCGTGTATCCAAAGCGATGATGGATAACCTGCAAACTGAAACCGTCATTAACCGTGAAGGTAAAGAAGAGCAGCAGGTTTCCTTCAACAGCATCTACATGATGGCCGACTCCGGTGCGCGTGGTTCTGCAGCACAGATTCGTCAGCTGGCTGGTATGCGTGGTCTGATGGCTAAGCCAGATGGCTCCATCATCGAAACGCCAATCACCGCGAACTTCCGTGAAGGTCTGAACGTACTCCAGTACTTCATCTCCACTCACGGTGCTCGTAAAGGTCTGGCGGATACCGCACTGAAAACAGCGAACTCCGGTTACCTGACTCGTCGTCTGGTTGACGTGGCACAGGACCTGGTCGTTACTGAAGACGACTGTGGCACCCTGGAAGGCATCACCATGACCCCGGTTATCGAGGGTGGTGACGTTAAAGAGCCACTGCGCGATCGCGTACTGGGTCGTGTGACTGCTGAAGACGTTCTGAAGCCGGGCACCGCGGACATTCTGGTTCCACGTAACACGCTGCTGAACGAGCAGTGGTGTGATCTGTTGGAAGAGAACTCCGTTGACTCCGTCAAAGTGCGTTCCGTTGTATCCTGTGACACCGACTTTGGTGTATGTGCGCACTGCTACGGTCGTGACCTGGCGCGTGGCCACATCATCAACAAAGGTGAGGCTATCGGCGTTATCGCTGCACAGTCCATCGGTGAACCTGGTACACAGCTGACGATGCGTACGTTCCACATCGGTGGTGCGGCATCTCGTGCGGCTGCTGAATCCAGCATCCAGGTTAAGAACAAAGGTAGCATCAAGCTCAGCAACGCGAAGTCGGTTGTGAACTCCAGCGGTAAACTGGTTATCACTTCCCGTAACACCGAGCTGAAACTGATCGACGAATTCGGTCGTACCAAAGAAAGCTATAAAGTGCCTTACGGCTCCGTTATGGCTAAAGGTGATGGCGAGCAGGTTGCCGGCGGTGAAACCGTAGCAAACTGGGATCCACACACCATGCCGGTTATCACCGAAGTAAGTGGTTTCATCCGCTTCACTGACATGATCGACGGCCAGACCATTACTCGTCAAACTGACGAACTGACCGGTCTGTCTTCTCTGGTCGTTCTGGATTCTGCTGAACGTACCGCGGGTGGTAAAGACCTGCGTCCAGCACTGAAAATTGTTGATGCTCAGGGCAACGACGTTCTGATCCCTGGCACCGATATGCCTGCTCAGTACTTCCTGCCGGGTAAAGCGATTGTTCAGCTGGAAGATGGCGTTCAGATCAGTTCTGGTGACACCCTGGCCCGTGTTCCTCAGGAATCCGGCGGTACCAAGGACATCACCGGTGGTCTGCCACGCGTTGCGGATCTGTTCGAAGCTCGTCGTCCGAAAGAGCCAGCAATCCTGGCTGAAATCAGCGGCATCATTTCCTTCGGTAAAGAAACCAAAGGGAAACGTCGTCTGGTTATCACCCCGGTAGACGGTAGCGATCCGTACGAAGAGATGATTCCAAAATGGCGTCAGCTCAACGTGTTCGAAGGTGAACGTGTAGAACGTGGTGATGTGGTTTCCGATGGTCCAGAAGCGCCGCACGACATCCTGCGTCTGCGTGGTGTGCATGCTGTAACTCGTTACATTGTTAACGAAGTTCAGGACGTATACCGTCTGCAGGGCGTTAAGATTAACGATAAACACATCGAAGTTATCGTTCGTCAGATGCTGCGTAAAGCCACCATCGAAAGCGCTGGTAGCTCCGACTTCCTGGAAGGCGAACAGGTTGAATACTCCCGCGTTAAGATTGCTAACCGCGATCTGGAAGCGAACGGCAAAGTGGGCGCAACCTTCGCTCGCGATCTGCTGGGTATCACCAAAGCGTCTCTGGCAACCGAGTCGTTCATCTCTGCAGCATCGTTCCAGGAGACCACGCGTGTCCTGACCGAAGCAGCCGTTGCAGGCAAACGCGACGAACTGCGCGGCCTGAAAGAGAACGTTATCGTGGGTCGTCTGATCCCGGCTGGTACCGGTTATGCGTACCATCAGGATCGCATCCGTCGCCGTGCGGCGGGCGAAGTTTCTGCAGCACCTCAGGTGAGTGCAGAAGAAGCGACCGCGAGCCTGGCAGAACTGCTGAACGCAGGTCTGGGTGGTTCTGATAACGACTAATCGTTCACGCTAGTGCGATAAGTTGAAAGGCCAGTCTTCGGACTGGCCTTTTTTATTGCTGTTTTTACGACTGCCCCACCTTTACTGCGTCCGGAAACCTCTCCGGAATATTGTGCAGTGCCTCACTCTGACCCGCATTTTGCTTGACTATACTCCATCGGGTAGTGCGTCTAACCCTACCTATAAAAATGGATAACATTATGAATAAAAAGTGTTTTCACGCTTCGTTGGTACCGCTATCGCCATAGCGCTGTCGGCAGCGATCGTTACCCCTGCTTTTGCCGCTGATGTGCCAGCGCATAAGCCGAAAGTCGCGCTGGTGATGAAGTCACTGGCGAATGAGTTTTTCCTGACCATGGAAAACGGGGCCAAGGATTACCAAAAGAAAAACGCGGACAAGTTCGATCTCGTGTCCAACGGTATTAAAAATGAGACGGATACTGCGAATCAGATTCAGATTGTAGAGCAGATGATTGTCTCCAAAGCCGACGCCATTATCATCGCGCCTTCTGACTCTAAAGCACTGGTACCGGTGGTGAAAAAGGCGGTAGATGCCGGGATTCTGGTGATTAATATCGACAACCAATTTGACCCCACGGTGCTGAAAGATAAAGGGCTGAACGTGCCGTTCGTTGGGCCGAACAACCGTAAAGGTGCGAAAGATATCGGCGACTATCTGGCAAAACACCTGAAGGTGGGCGATGAGGTGGGTATTATCGAAGGGATCCCTACCTCGACCAACTCCCAGCAGCGTACGCTAGGCTTCCAGGACGCGATGTCTGCTGGTGGCATGAAGGTGGTTTCCGTCCAGTCCGGTCAGTGGGAGATGAACAACGCCAACACTATTGCCGCTGCCATGCTGAGTGAATATCCAAATATCAAAGCGCTGCTGGCGGACAACGATAACATGGCATTAGGTGCGGTCTCTGCCATTCGCGCCGCGGGTAAACGTGGACAGGTTCAGGTAGTTGGCTATGACAATATCGAAGCCATTAAGCCGATGCTGCAGGATGGCCGCGTGCTGGCGACCGCCGATCAGTTTGCTTCTCAACAGGCGGTCTTTGGTATCAACACTGCACTGGATGCGCTGAAAGCCGGTAAAAAACAGAGCGAACTTTCCGGCAGCGTAGAAACCCCGGTCAAACTGATTGTGAAACAGTAACCCGGCGCTTATTCCCCGGGGCGCAGGTTGCTGGCCCCGGTTTTTACAGGGATCCGATAGATCGGGTTGCGTGCGCGAAATGGCTGAATATCAAGAAATTCTGTCAATGTCCGGCGTGGGTAAAACCTACAACGAACCGGTGCTGACCAATGTTAATCTCAGTTTATACAGCGGCAAGGTGCTGGCGCTGACCGGAGAGAACGGTGCCGGGAAAAGTACGTTGTCGAAAATTATCGGCGGGCTGATTTCGTCCACCACCGGCACCATGACCTACCTCGGGCAGCCCTATGCTCCTGCCAGTCGTAAGGAAGCGGAAAAGCTCGGCGTCCGCATGGTGATGCAGGAACTCAACTTACTGCCGACATTAACCATCGCCGAAAATCTCTTTCTCGATCAATTGCCGAACCGGGCAGGGTGGATCAACCGTAAGCGCCTGCGGGAGATGTCCACGCCGGTAATGGCGATGGTCGGCCTGCAGGGACTTGACCCGGATATGCTGGTGGGTGAGCTGGGAATGGGGCACCAGCAGATGATCGAAATCGCCCGTAACCTGATTGGCGATAGCCGCATTCTTATCCTCGATGAACCTACGGCCATGCTCACCAGCCGTGAAGTTGAGCTGTTGTTCGAGCAGATTACGTGCTTTAAGCAGCGCGGCGTTTCCCTTATCTATATCTCTCACCGCCTTGATGAACTGGCACAAATCGCCGATGACATCATGGTACTGCGCGACGGCAACGTGGTCTGTACTGACGATATCAAGCGTTATAACAGCGATCAGCTGGTTTCCCTGATGGTGGGGCGCGACCTCGAGAGTACGCTGGACGTTAGCGCCCGCAGGCAGGGCACCCCCATTCTACAGGTGGAGCATTTCACGCGCGGGAAAGTGCTACAGGATATCTCACTGACGCTGCATCGCGGCGAAGTACTGGGCGTGAGTGGCCTGGTCGGCGCGGGGCGTACTGAGCTGATGCGGGCGATTTTTGGCGCGGACCCTATCGATAGCGGGCAGTTGAAGGTTGGCGACCCGCTCAAATCCGTGACGATTCGTTCGCCTTCGGAGGCTATTGCTCACCGCATTGCGCTGGTGACGGAAGACCGAAAAGGTGAAGGTCTGCTGTTACCGCATTCGGTGTCGGCAAATACGGCGCTCGGGAACAGCGATAAAGTCAGCAGCCTGTCGTGGCTCCATGCGGACAAAGAGCGGCAGTTGGCGCAGAAATACATCACCCGGCTGGGCATCCGTACGTCGGGAACGGAGTTGGCGGTCGACAGTCTGTCAGGCGGCAACCAGCAAAAGGTACTGATCGCCCGATGGCTGGAACGTAACTGCGACGTCATCCTTTTCGATGAACCCACCCGCGGCATTGACGTAGGGGCCAAGCGCGATATTTATCTGCTGCTCAATGAGCTGACGCAAAGCGGGAAAGGGTTGATGGTCGTCTCCAGCGATCTGCGCGAGCTCATGCTGATATGCGATCGTATTGCCGTGCTCTCCGCTGGCAAGCTGGTGGAGACGTTTACCCGCGACGACTGGACCCAGGATGCGATTCTGGCCGCCGCTTTTTCTGGCTATCAGCACGCCACAGGGAGTTTGCAGGATGAGTAATTCAACGCTGTCTATTAACCGTCGCGCCGCAACATGGCGGGGACTGAGCCGTTACCTGGGATTAATCGGCGCGCTGCTGGCGATGATTATCCTGTTCTCCTTTTTAAGCGATCACTTCCTGAGCCTCAACACGTTTAGCACCATCGCCAACCAGATCCCCGACCTGATGGTGATGTCGGTGGGTATGACGTTCGTGCTGATTATTGCCGGTATCGATCTGTCGGTAGGGTCCGTGCTGGCACTATCGGCGGCGGTTGTAAGCGTCACCTATCTTAACCTGCACTGGTCGCCCTGGCTGGCAGCGCTGGCTGGGATTGCGGTGGCGACGGTTGTTGGTGCGCTGACGGGGCTGATTTCCGTTATCTGGCGCATCCCGACGTTTATTGTCTCGCTCGGTATGCTGGAGATGGCGCGCGGCAGCGCCTATCAGCTGACGGATTCTCGCACGGCCTATATCGGCTCCAGCTTCGACTTCCTGGCCGACCCGATTGCGTTCGGTATCTCGCCGTCGTTTGTGATTGCAGTACTGGTGATTCTGATAGGGCAAGGGGTGCTTACCCGCACGATTTTTGGCCGTCACCTGATTGGTATTGGCACTAACGAAGAAGCGGTAAGGCTCTCGGGTATTAATCCTGCGCCGTACAAAGTCATCGTGTTTGCACTGATGGGGGCGCTGTCTGGCCTCGCGTCACTCTTCCAGGTGGCACGTCTGGAAGCGGCGGACCCCAACGGCGGCGTTGGGATGGAGCTACAGGTGATTGCGGCAGTGGTGATTGGCGGTACCAGCCTGATGGGCGGGCGAGGCTCGGTGGTTTGCACGTTCCTCGGCGCGCTGATTATCTCCGTACTGGCGGCAGGTCTGGCGCAGATAGGTGCGAGTGAGCCAACCAAACGCGTCATCACCGGTGCCGTCATCGTGGTTGCCGTTGTACTCGATACCTACCGAAGCCACCGGCAGAAAAAAGGATAAATAAAAAAACAAAGGCACCCCCGTAGGGGTGCCTTCTGTATCTATGCGATGACGTGGTTAGCTAACCAGTGGAATACGACGATACAGTTCAATCATGTCGGTTGCCAGATCCTGAATAACCATAGCGTTCATCAGGTGGTCCTGGGAGTGAACGGTGATCAGGTTAACCGGCAGTTTACCTGTACCTTCGTCGATGCCGATAAGCTGGGTCTGGATACCATGGGCCAGTTTGACGAACTCGCGAGACTCTTCCATCGCTTTTTCCGCGCCCTCAAAGTCACCTTTGCGAGCCAGTTGCAGCGCAGTTAATGCTGAACTACGTGCGGCACCGGCGTTCACCAGCAGTTCCATGATGATTGATTCTAAATCTTCCACGTCTTTCTCACTCCATTAACTTAAGGGCTTTCTCAAGCACGACATCGCCTTTCATCATGCCGTAGTCCATCATGTCGATGACCGCGACCTTTTTACCCAACGGGTCAGCCAGCGCCTGAAGCTTAGCTTGTTCATACTTCACCTGCGGACCCAACAACACGATGTCCGCGTCATTGATGTTCGCTTTAAATTCGGCCACCGGTACGGCTTTAATTGAGACTTCAATGCCTTTTTTCTGTGCAGCATCCTTCATGCGTTGAACCAACATGCTGGTGGACATACCTGCAGCGCAGCATAAAACGATATTCTTCATAATGCTCCCTCATGACCCGTGATGAATCATGTTTATCGCGAGCTGAAACGATCAACAACCGCTTTACAACGATTGTGTGTAAGCCATCACAAAGATCATCTCAAAAAACTGAAACCGGTTACATTTTTTGGTGTTTAACGTGCAAAATCCGGAAAGATGGGTAGCCTGGCCGGGCAATGCGACGCCGGGATTTGGCACCGAGCCGCCCCGGCGTCGGTGCACTTCGTTCGGGCTACGCGTCGTGGGTCGTACGCAGGATGCGGTTTTTCCCTTGGCGTTTGGCTTTATAAAGCGCCTCGTCGACGCTTGAAACCAGATGATCCAGCGTCTCCATATGCCATTCACCTAGCCCGGCGCTGAAGGTCACATGGAGCCCTTCTTCACGCCAGTTTCTATTGGCGACGTTTATCCGCCACAGCTCAAGCAGCGCAGAAGCCTCGGCAATATGTTCAGCGGTGAAGATAACCGCGAACTCCTCACCGCCGTAGCGGTAGAGCGACAGCCCGTGCGCCTGGAGAATGGTGATCCCTTCGCGCGCCACGTTTCGCAGCACGATATCGCCACTGAGGTGGCCCCAGGTATCATTAATGGATTTGAAGTTATCGATATCGACCAGCGCCAGCGAAAAGGGCTGCCGCTCCGCCATCAACGCGGTCATGTCGGTATCAAAGGCCCAACGGTTTTTACAGCCGGTGAGTGAATCGACGGTAGCCTGACGGACGTAGGCCCTTTCTCGTTCTTTGTTGGTTTCAATCGCTTTATGCAGCATCACTTCAAGGCCGGGCGCACGGTTAGTGTCGCCGGTCTTGATAGCATTGATGATATTCATCAGGATGCCGCGGGAAGCATGACGCAGATACAGACCGAAGGTGATGATGATAAGCCCGGCCAGCGCAAAGCCCCAGGAGATGATGATACTTTCATGCTGTGCCAGCATGCTGAGCGTATGGCCGGAGACTTTATAAATCACAAACCAGTCGGGGTTGGTGAACGAGTAGTAGTAATACCAGGTGCGGCTGCCTTTATCGAAAACTTCGCCCTCACCGGCCGTCATGCCGCCCAGGATCTGGGGGGAAATAACCTTCTGGAAGAGCTTGCCGTTGTCAGAGTGCAGTAGCGCCTGACCTTGACGATTGACGACAAAGAATTCTCCCTGAACAGGGGGTCTCATTTGCCGTAGCGTATGGCTCATGGCGGCCAGGTCAAAATGGAATGCCAGCGTTCCTTTCAGCTTGCCGTCGGTCGAAATCACCGGTTTTGCTAGCGTAACGGTCTGATGTTGAGTAAAGAAATCGACATAGGGCTGGGTATACCGGCTGAAAATCCCCGCGTCTCCTTGATGAACAAACCAGGGGCGGGTTGTGGCATCAAAGACAGGCGCATTCTGGCGTTGAACCACCTGCGGGGCTCGCATGTAGTGGCCTTCAGTATCGGCGATAGATAATGAGGATACGGTTGGCATCATTGACAGCAGCTGCATCATCGATTGCTGCCCTTGAACCGGGTCGAGATTCACCAGTCGATTCAGCTCGTCATCACGGGCTAAATAGGTTGCGGCGCGGCCCAGGATATAATCATTTTCATGGAGAATGGATTCGGTGTAATTGACCGCGAGATTATGGGTGAAGTTGCGGTTAATGCCATGATAATCGCGAATAATATCGTTGCGCTGGATGACAGTCACCAGAGCCGCAATAATAATAAAACTCAGTAGAATACCAGCAAAACTGATAAAAATCGGGGTAGTAAACGACAGTCGTCTACTGTGAGAACTCATCATGGTTTCCATTCCTCGGGGGGATTGCAGAAGACCAGAGCGAGTTGGTACTGCAATATGACACCTATATTTATAACTTGATAATTATACTTTATTGGTGTGAAGATGAATATTTGTTCTAAATATATAGATTAAATCACTGCTTATAATCGGTTTTTATGAAATATTCTTTCGTTAAAATCGAAGGAAGGGCAGTAAAAAAACAAATACTGCCCTGAAGAAGTGTAGCCAATTTTCAGCGCGCTGTGCTGCGCCCCAACCAATTATCCCAGTCTTTCCAGACCGGCTGTAGTCCACGAGCGGTAAGTGCATCCGCGACTTCGGCAGGTGTTCTGGCATCGTGCGGTGAGAATTGTTCGAGCTCCGGGCGATTGTCGGCGTAGCCACCAGGCTGTGTTTTCGAAAACGCGCTGACATTGTTGATGGCGAGTGGAATCACGCGGTCACGGAACCACGGTGATTCGCGTGTGGAGAGCGACAGCTCCGTTTCCGGGGAGAACAGGCGGAACGCGCAAATAGTTTGTACTAGTTGACGTTCATCCATCAACGATGCAGGCTCAATGCCGCCTGCGCACGGACGTAGCCGTGGGAAAGAGATGGAATAACGGCTTTGCCAGTAACGCTGCTGTAGCCACATCAGGTGCTCGGCAACCATAAAACAGTCCACCCGCCAGCTATCGGAAAGGCCAATCAGCGCGCCGAGGCCGATTTTATCGATCCCCGCTTGCCCCAGACGGTCCGGCGTATCGAGCCGCCAGAAGAAATCCTGCTTTTTGCCTTTCAGATGGTGCTGCGCGTACATCGCTTCATGGTAGGTCTCCTGATAGACCATCACCCCATCCAGCCCCAGCGTTTTAAGCTCGGCATACTCTTCGGTAGCCAGCGGCTGCACTTCCATATGCAACGAGGCAAACTGCTGGCGAATATCCGGCAGGTGGCGACGGAAGTAGTCCATGCCCACCTTACTTTGGTGTTCGCCGGTAACCAGCAGGAGATGCTCAAACCCCATCTCGCGTATCGCCGCGCACTCGCGGGCGATTTCCGCTTCATCCAGCGTCTTGCGTTTAATACGGTTGCTCATGGAGAAGCCGCAGTAGGTACAGTCGTTGGCGCAGAGGTTCGAGAGATAAAGCGGCACGTAGAAGCTGACGGTATTGCCAAAGCGTTGGCGGGTGAGCTTTTGCGCCCGCTGCGCCATGGGTTCCAGATAGTCGGCAGCAGCGGGGGAGAGCAGGGCCATCAGATCGTCGCGGCTAAGCTGTGAAGCGCCGAGCGCCCGTTCCACGTCGGCGGCCGTTTTGCCGTTGATGCGTAAACGGATGTCGTCCCATTCCAGCTGTCGCCAGCGGTCGCTGAACGTTTTCATGCCAGCGCCTCCAGAAAGCCGGTTAATGGGCTGGTGGCGCTTGCCTGTGTGCTTCGATTTCCCGGCACCGCCTGACGCGCCAGCAGCCCGGCTTCTACTGCCAGACGGAAGGCGGTCGCCATGGTCACCGGATCGTCCGCCACGGCAATGGCCGTGTTGACCAGCACCGCATCAGCACCCATCTCCAGCGCCTGCGCCGCGTGGCTAGGCACGCCGATCCCGGCATCCACCACCACCGGTACGGTGGCCTGTTGGATGATAATCTCCAGCATGGCTTTGGTTTCCAGCCCCTGATTAGATCCGATAGGCGCACCCAGCGGCATCACTGCCGCACAGCCAACTTCTTCCAGACGCTTGCACAGCACCGGGTCCGCGCCGCAGTAGGGCAGTACCACAAAGCCTTGCTTCACCAGCGCTTCGGCGGCCTTCAGCGTTTCAATCGGGTCTGGCAGCAGCCAGCGGGCATCGGGGTGAATTTCGAGCTTCAGCCAGCTTGTTCCCAGCGCCTCACGCGCCAGTTGGGCGGCGAAGATGGCTTCTTCGGCGGTTTTGGCTCCCGAGGTGTTGGGCAGCAGCGTTACGCCCGCGTCAACCAGCGGGGCAAGGATGGCGTCGTTGTGCTGACGTAAATCGACCCGCTTCATCGCCAGCGTCACCAGTTGGCTGCCGGAGGCGCGAATGGCTTCGACCATCAGCGAGGACGAGGCAAATTTGCCGGTGCCGGTGAACAGATGTGAATCAAACGTTTTGTCCGCAATGCGTAACATATCAACCCCCTGCAATAACCTGAAAGAGCAGGATCTGGTCGCCTTCCTGCACGATGTGCTGCTGCCACTGGTCGCGTGGCAGAATCTGTTGGTTCAGCGCCAGCGCGGTACCCGGCTTGAGCTGATTAAGCGTGGCGAGCAGCTCGCTGACGGTTTGTCCCTCGGCGCACTGCATTGCTTCATCATTGAACTGAATCTGCATGTCGCCCCCCGCATACCGGGCAGCCTACGGCGCGACGCAGCGCGAGGCTCCGCCACTGGCTGGTTTTGCCGTCAAACAGGCGCAGCTCGCCGCTCGGCGTGTCGATACCGCTCAGCAGCTTAATGGCCTCCAGCGCCTGTAACGTGCCCATCACACCTACCACGGGGCCGACGATGCCCGCCGTGCGACAGTTACGCTCCGGCTCGGCATCATCCGGCCACAGGCAGCGGTAGCAGCCTTGCTCCCACGGAGGTGTCAGCACCATTATCTGGCCGCCAAAGCCGACGGCGCTGGCGGTGACGAGCGGCGTATTGAGCGCCACGCAGGCGGCGTTGATCGCCTGACGTGTCGCCATGTTGTCGGTGCAGTCGAGCACCACGTCGGCGCGCGCTACTGCGTGACGCAGCGCGTCGCCGCTCAGCCGCTGCTCTAGCGCCACCAGGTCGATATCCGGGTTCAGCCGCGCCAGCCGCTGCTGAGTGACCTGCGATTTTGCGCGGGCAATATCGTCGGTGGTGAACAGGATTTGCCGCTGCAGGTTGCTGAGGTGCACCTCATCGTCGTCCGCCAGCGTCAGCGTGCCGACGCCCGCACCGGCCAGATACAGCGCGGCGGGCGAGCCCAGACCGCCTAATCCGACAATCAGCACATGGCTGCCGAGCAGCTTTTGCTGCCCTTCAATGGCGATATCACCGAGCAGGATCTGCCGGCTATAACGCATAAAGTCGCGGTCATTCATCGCCGACTCCCGCTATTGCCAGCAGTTGCGCCGTGGCTTCACGCCAGTCCGCCGCCTGGGTAATGGCGCTGACCACGGCAATACTGCCCACGCCGGTCGCCAGCACGTCAGGCGCCCGCGCAAGGCTGATGCCGCCGATGGCGACGGTTGGATAGTCGGCCAGACGCGCAATATGACCCGCCAGCTGCGTCAGCCCCTGCGGTGCGGAAGGCATTTGCTTGGTTTGGGTTGGGAAGACGTGGCCCAGCGCGATATACGACGGGCGAGCGGCGATCGCTATATCAATCTCCATATCATCGTGGGTTGATACGCCAAGGCGGAGGCCCGCGGCCTGGATGGCTTTCAGGTCGGTGGTTTCCAGATCTTCCTGACCCAGATGCACCCCGTAGGCGCGATGCTTGATAGCCAATCTCCAGTAGTCGTTGATAAACAGCCGGGCGTCATAACGGCGCCCCAACGCGATGGCGGCAATCACATCCGCTTCGACCTCATCATCGCGTTTGTCTTTGATACGCAGTTGGATAGTGCGCACGCCAGCCTCCAGCAGGCGCTCAATCCACTGCACGCTGTCCACCACCGGATAGAGCCCGAGGCGGAACGGTACCGTTGGGAAATCGGGCTGATACATCAGGCCTCCTCGCGTTTCAGGTAGATTTCACCGCCTTTGGCGCGGAAGTTCTCCGACATATCCGCCATGCCCACTTCAATGGTCTGAGCGGCGGCGTAGTCGCGCACTTCCTGGCTGATTTTCATCGAGCAGAATTTCGGCCCGCACATGGAACAGAAGTGAGCGACTTTACCGGACTCCTGCGGCAGCGTTTCATCGTGGTAGGCGCGAGCGGTGAATGGGTCGAGCGCGAGGTTAAACTGATCTTCCCAGCGGAATTCAAAGCGCGCTTTCGACATCGCGTTATCGCGGATCTGCGCGCCCGGGTGTCCTTTCGCCAGGTCGGCGGCGTGAGCGGCAATCTTGTAGGTAATCAGCCCCTGCTTTACGTCTTCTTTGTTCGGCAAGCCGAGGTGCTCTTTCGGCGTGACGTAGCAGAGCATGGCGCAGCCAAACCAGCCAATCATTGCGGCGCCAATACCGGAGGTGAAGTGGTCGTAGCCCGGCGCGATGTCGGTGGTCAACGGCCCTAAGGTGTAGAACGGCGCTTCGTGGCAGTGCTCCAGCTCTTCGGTCATGTTGCGCTGAATCATCTGCATCGGCACGTGGCCCGGGCCTTCAATCATCACCTGCACGTCATACTCCCAGGCGATTTTGGTCAGCTCGCCCAGCGTATGGAGCTCGGAGAACTGCGCTTCGTCGTTAGCATCCTGAATTGAGCCAGGGCGTAGACCATCGCCCAGCGACAGCGACACGTCGTAGGCCGCGCAGATTTCACAGATTTCGCGGAAGTGTTGGTAGAGGAAGTTTTCCTGATGATGGGAAAGGCACCATTTCGCCATGATGGAGCCGCCGCGTGACACAATGCCGGTCAGGCGTTTCGCAGTCATTGGCACATAGCGCAGCAGCACGCCCGCGTGAATGGTGAAGTAATCCACGCCCTGTTCGGCCTGCTCCAGCAGCGTATCGCGGAAGGCTTCCCAGGTCAGATCTTCGGCGATCCCGTTAACCTTCTCCAGCGCCTGGTAGATCGGCACGGTGCCGATCGGAACTGGGCTGTTACGCAGGATCCATTCGCGGGTTTCGTGGATATAGCGGCCGGTCGACAGGTCCATCACCGTATCCGCGCCCCAGCGGGTAGACCACACCAGTTTTTCCACTTCCTCTTCAATGGAGGACGTCACCGCTGAGTTACCGATATTGGCGTTGACCTTCACGAGGAAGTTACGGCCGATGATCATGGGCTCAGATTCCGGGTGGTTGATATTGGCAGGAATGATGGCGCGTCCGGCGGCCACTTCATCGCGCACGAATTCTGGCGTGATGTTTTCCGGCAGGCGCGCACCAAAGGCCATGCCCGGATGCTGGTGACGTAATACTTCGCTGCGAATGCGCTCGCGTCCCATGTTTTCGCGGATGGCGATGAACTCCATTTCCGGCGTCACAATCCCCTGACGGGCATAGTGAAGTTGGGTAACGCATTTACCCGCTTTGGCGCGCTTTGGCGTCAACAGGCCGCTGAAGCGGAGATCGTCCAGACCGTCATCGGCCAGACGTTCTTTGGTGTAGGCGGAGCTACGGTCGTCCAGCTCTTCGCTGTCATCGCGGGCGGCAATCCATGGCTGGCGCAGCTTGGCGAGACCCTGCTGAACGTTAATCGCCACGTCCGGGTCACCATAAGGGCCGGATGTGTCGTACACCGGCACCGCTTCATTGTCTTCGAACTGTGGGTTCTCTTTATTGCCGCCAATCAGCGTGGGGCTCAGCTGAATTTCGCGCATCGGAATGCGGATATCGGGCTGCGAACCGGTGATGTAGATACGTTGGGAATTCGGGAACGCGGTGCCTTCCAGGGTATCAATAAAGCGTTGGGCCTGGGCGCGCTGCTCGCGGCGTGATGGTTTAGTAGTGACAGACATAGCTCATTCCAGATAAAAGTAAGGATATGGCTTGTCAGACGACGGATGAAGCAAGAGAGAAGATCGCCCTAGGGCGATGCGACTATAGATTGACTCTTGTTCCCTTCGCAGGTCTTAACCTGATCAGGTTCCGCGGATCCCGAATTAACGGTCTCAGCCCGTGCTTGCGCACTGGGCACTCCGACAAGAAGTAACCTCAAATGATGAGAGGTAATGAATGTAAACTACTCGTTAATGCGGCAAATCTCAAGCCGGGCGTTTGATTTCATCCGGGCCGAGCGCCTCGAAGGTCAGCATGATGAGCTGGTCTTCTAACAAAAAGCGGGCCTCCAGCGCTTCACCGATATCGGACAGCGCCTGCTGGAATTCATACACGTTATCCTGGTCGATAGCGTTCTCCAGCGTAGAGTCGTAGTAGTCCATAATTTGTTGAGTATTGGCATCCAGCAGCGGCCAGATTTTACTGGCGTTTAAAAGCGGACTGTCGCCTTCCATTTTATGGATAATGCGTTCATAAATACTGAAATGACCGGCAGACAAATAGTCGACCAGGCGCTGACAAAAGTCATCAAGCGCTTTCTCGTTAAGACGCATGAACGATTCTTTGCCAGGCTTAAGGCCAACCAGATTGTAGTAAGCTACGAGCAGGTGCTTACGAATATTCAGCCAACGGTCGACCAGTTTGTGGTGTCCATGAATTCTCTCTTTTAGACTTTCTAACTGGTTTAACATAGGTTGACCCCGCATCGATAAGATTAAAATCTGCTCACGTCATTATGTAATAATAATGTTAACAACATGCCTGTGAAGCAAAGGTAGCGCAAGAGATATGGATCGTATAATTGAAAAATTGGATCGCGGCTGGTGGATAGTCAGCCACGAACAAAAATTATGGTTGCCCGGCGGGGAATTACCATATGGCGAAGCGGTAAATTTCGATCTTGTGGGTCAGCACGCACTCCAGATTGGCGAGTGGGAAGGCTCTCCGGTGTGGCTGGTACAGCAGCAGAAGCGTCATGATATGGGCACCGTGCGCCAGGTTCTTGACCAGGACGTCGGCCTGTTCCAGCTTGCTGGGCGCGGCGTGCAGCTGGCGGAGTTTTACCGTTCGCACAAATTCTGCGGCTACTGCGGCCACACTATGCACCCAAGCAAAACCGAATGGGCCATGCTGTGCAGCCACTGCCGTGAACGCTACTACCCGCAGATTGCACCGTGCATTATCGTCGCCATTCGCCGCGACGACTCCATTCTGCTTGCCCAACACGTTCGCCATCGCAACGGCGTGCATACCGTGCTGGCCGGTTTTGTCGAAGTGGGCGAAACCTTAGAGCAGGCGGTGGCGCGTGAAGTGATGGAAGAGAGCGGCATTAAGGTGAAGAACCTGCGCTACATCACCTCCCAGCCCTGGCCGTTCCCGCAGTCGCTGATGACCGCGTTTATGGCGGAGTATGACAGCGGCGACATTGTTATCGATCCCAAAGAGTTGCTTAACGCCAACTGGTATCGCTATGACGATCTGCCGCTTCTGCCACCACCGGGTACGGTGGCGCGTCGTCTGATCGAAGATACGGTGGCAATGTGTCGGGCCGAATACGACTGACATGTTACAATAGGCGCATCAACGCTAAAGGAATGTAAAAATGACCGAACTGAAGAACGATCGTTATCTGCGTGCGCTGCTGCGCCAGCCCGTTGATGTGACGCCGGTATGGATGATGCGCCAGGCAGGCCGTTATTTACCGGAATATAAAGCCACGCGCGCGCAGGCGGGCGATTTTATGTCGCTGTGCAAAAACGCCGAGCTGGCCTGCGAAGTGACGCTGCAGCCGCTGCGTCGCTACCCGCTTGATGCGGCGATCCTCTTCTCGGATATCCTGACCATTCCGGATGCGATGGGGCTGGGACTCTATTTTGAAGCTGGGGAAGGCCCGCGCTTTACCTCGCCAATCACCAGTAAAGCGGATGTAGAAAAGCTGCCGATTCCAGACCCAGAAGGTGAGCTGGGCTACGTGATGAACGCAGTGCGCACCATTCGCCGTGAGCTGAAGGGCGAAGTGCCGCTGATTGGTTTCTCCGGTAGCCCGTGGACGCTGGCGACCTATATGGTGGAAGGCGGCAGCAGCAAAGCCTTTACCGTGATTAAAAAGATGATGTACGCCGACCCTAAAGCGCTGCATCTGCTGCTCGACAAGCTGGCGCAGAGCGTCACGCTGTACCTCAACGCGCAGATTAAAGCCGGCGCGCAGTCGGTGATGATTTTCGATACCTGGGGTGGCGTGCTGACCGGGCGCGACTATCAGCAGTTCTCGCTGTACTACATGCACAAAATCGTTGATGGCCTGCTGCGTGAAAATGACGGTCGCCGCGTGCCGGTGACGCTGTTCACCAAAGGTGGCGGTCAGTGGCTGGAAGCCATGGCGGAAACCGGCTGCGATGCGCTGGGGCTCGACTGGACTACCGATATCGCCGATGCGCGCCGTCGTGTGGGCCATAAAGTGGCGCTACAGGGCAATATGGACCCGTCCATGCTCTACGCGCCTGCGGCGCGCATTGAAGAAGAAGTGGCGACGATTCTGGCCGGTTTTGGTCAGGGCGAAGGCCACGTCTTCAACCTGGGCCACGGTATTCATCAGGACGTGCCGCCAGAACACGCGGGCGTCTTCGTTGAAGCGGTGCACCGCCTGTCGGCGCAGTACCACCGCTAAGGCCGTCACGTGGATCTCGCGTCGCTGCGCGCGCAGCAACTGGATCTGGCGTCATCGGTGATCCGGGACGATCGTTTTGACGGCGATCCTCCGGATCTGATCGGCGGTGCCGACGTAGGCTTTGAGCTGGGCGGCGAAGTGACGCGAGCGGCGATGGTATTGCTGAAGTATCCATCGCTTGAGCTCGTGGAATATCAGGTGGCGCGTATTGCCACCACCATGCCGTATATCCCCGGTTTTCTCTCTTTTCGCGAAACCCCGGCCTTAATGGCGGCATGGCAGCAGCTTTCGCAAAAGCCAGACTTGCTGTTTGTCGACGGTCATGGCATTTCGCATCCTCGCCGTTTGGGCGTTGCTAGCCATTTTGGTTTGCTGGCGGATGTTCCCACCATTGGCGTGGCGAAAAAGCGGCTGTGCGGTAAGTTTGAGCCGCTCCCGCCAGAAGCAGGCGCGCTCGCGCCGCTAATCGACAAAGGCGAACAGCTGGCATGGGTCTGGCGTAGCAAAGTGCGCTGCAACCCGCTGTTTATCTCCACGGGGCACCGCGTAAGCCTCGGGAGCGCTCTGGCCTGGGTACAGCGCTGCACCCAGGGCTACCGCCTGCCGGAACCCACGCGCTGGGCAGATGCCGTTCGGCTTTTACGCGGCTTGCAGCAAAAATGCCCCATATCGGGTAAACTGCGTCTAATTTCCGTATTTGAGAACTCATCATGTTACAAAACCCGATTCATCTGCGTCTGGAGAAGCTGGAAAGCTGGCAGCACGTCACTTTCATGGCCTGCCTGTGTGAACGCATGTACCCGAACTACGCCATGTTCTGCAAAGAGTCGGAATTTGGTGAGCCGCAGGTGTACCGCCGTATTCTCGACCTCATCTGGGAAACCCTGACGGTCAAAGACGCGAAGGTGAACTTCGACAGCCAGCTGGAAAAACTGGAAGAGGCAATTCCGGCAGCCGACGATTACGACATGTACGGCGTTTACCCGGCGATCGATGCTTGCGTGGCATTAAGTGAATTAATTCACTCTCGCCTGAGCGGCGAAACGCTCGAACACGCGATCGAAGTCAGTAAGAGTTCTATTACTTCCGTCGCGATGCTGGAAATGACCCAGGCTGGTCGCGAAATGACCGATGAAGAGCTGCGTTTGAACCCTGCTGTAGAGCAAGAATGGGACATTCAGTGGGAGATTTTCCGCCTTTTAGCCGAGTGTGAAGAACGCGATATTGAACTGATTAAAGGGCTACGCGCAGACCTCCGCGAGGCCGGCGAGAGCAATATTGGTATAATTTTTCAGCAATGAGACAACAAAACGTGATTTACCGCCTGAATTGTAATGCCTGAAGGCTTCACATCTGCCCCCCGTCTGGTCTACATTTGGAGGGCGAAAAAAAGTGGCTATCGGTGCGTGTATGCAGGAGAGTGCTTTTATGGCATTTTCGTCGCACTCGATGCTTAGCAAGCGATAAACACATTGTAAGGATAACTTATGAACAAGACTCAACTGATTGATGTAATTGCGGACAAGGCTGAACTGTCTAAAACCCAGGCTAAAGCTGCACTGGAATCCACCCTGGCTGCTATTACTGAGTCTCTGAAAGAAGGTGATGCTGTACAACTGGTTGGTTTCGGTACCTTCAAAGTGAACCACCGCGCTGAGCGTACTGGCCGCAACCCGCAGACCGGTAAAGAAATCAAAATCGCCGCAGCTAACGTGCCGGCATTTGTTTCTGGCAAAGCACTGAAAGACGCAGTTAAGTAAGACCGCGTGGCAGTGAACAGTTTTAAAGAAGGGGCGGCTTCGCCCCTTTCGTTCATCTGGCGCCGTTTACCGGCGCTGGCTGGTGTACTGTTGCTCACTGCCTGCAGCCATAACAGCACGCTGCCTCCTTTCACCGCCAGCGGCTACGCTGATACGCAGGGTGCGGTGCGCATCTGGCGTAAAGATAGCGGCGGCGAGACCCATCTTCTGGCTACGCTAAGCCCGTGGCACAGCGGCAATACCTCGACCAGTGAATACCGCTGGCAGGATGACAAACTGCAGCTGATTGAACTCAATATCTACGGCAAACCGTCCGAACATATTCGCGCCCGTTTCGATAGCAACGGCGAGCTGAGCTTCATGCAGCGGGAAATTGACGGGCAGAAACAGCAGCTCTCCAGCGACCAGGTGGCGCTCTATCGCTACCGTGCCGAGCAGATCCGCCAGACCAGCGACGCGCTGCGGCTGGGGAAAGTGGTGCTACGTCAGGGGCGCTGGCATGCCGATGGCTCCGTCACCACCTGTGAAGGCGAAACGGTGAAGCCTGATTTCGACTCCCGCGCCCTGGGGCATATTGCGAGCCGCCAGAGCCGTTCGTCCGCTGAAGTGAGCATTGCCTGGCTGGAAGCCCCGGAAGGCACGCAGCTCCTGCTGGTGGCGAACGAAGACTACTGCACCTGGCAGCCGACCGAAAAGAGTTTCTAGGCCTACCAGCGGTTCATGCCGCCCATATGGCCGCCACCGTTGTATCCCCCCTGACAACCCATCCCACCGTGACGGGGAATGCCGGCCTGCGCCATGGCCACATCAAACTTCACCCGCTGATTATCCAGCTTCTGTCGTAGTGTCTCCATCTCCTGCGCCACGCTTTCTATTTTGGCGCTATCCGGCTTATCGGCCGTCAACAGCGCATTGTACTCATAGCGCTTAGAGGTGAGCTGCTGTCGCAGCGCGCTGGTCTGATTGTAAAAATCATTATGCAGCTTCTGGGCCGTAGCCTGCTGTGCATCGGTAAGCTGGCTGTAGCCACCGCTATCGCCGTTGTTTCCCCAGTGATGTGGCCCCGCTAACGCCGCCCCGCTGGTGAAGGTGAACGCGGCAACGGCTAAGAGAGTAAGCGTCAGATTGTTGTTCCGTTTCATGGTTGATTCTCCTGTGGTGTGGTTATCTTAGCTATTGCATCTTCCGTGCCAGACCGACAAACCGAGATAATGACGGGGTTTTCAGGCCGTTCGCGGCGACGGGCGAGTAAAAATGACCCGCGTAAGCCTAACCAGCGGGTTATTTTTACTCGTTGAAGCAAGGCGTTTGTGTTCGCGTGCCGGTTTAGCGAGCGCGAAAAATGGCATGATTTCTGCTGAGGGATAGTGACGGGAAAAGAGAAGGAAGCCCCATGAGCCTCATACGTTTACAGAAGGATTCGATAACCACCGGCATTAGCTGGCTGCTGACCAGCGTGATTTTGCTGCTGGTCTGCCTGTTCTCTGCGCTTATCGTGCGTGACTACGGACGGGAAAACGCATCGGCGCGGCAGGCCATTCAGGAAAAAGGCAGCGTGCTTATCCGCGCGCTGGAGTCCGGCGCACGCGTAGGCATGGGGATGCGCATGCATCATGCCCAGCTTCAGGCAATGCTGGAAGAGATGGCCTGGCAGCCTGGCGTGCTGTGGTTTGCCGTCACCGATGAACAAGGGACGGTGATGGCCCATAGTGACCCGCAGCAGGTGGGCAAGGCGCTCTATGATGCGCAGCAGATGCGCCAACTTCAGGTTGGCGACACGGTGCGCGAGCGCCGCGTTGAATCGCCAGAACCGGCGCTGGAGCTCTACCGGACATTTCGCCCGCTGGACAGCGGCAACGGCCACCACATGCGCATGATGATGCGACGTAACGTAGTCGATGTCCCGCAGGTGATTTTTATCGCGTTTGATGTGCGTGAGCTCGATGCCGAGCAGGCGCGCGGGCTACGTAATGTGATAGTGATGCTGTGCGCCGCCGGGCTGGTGATGGTGGCGACTCTCCTCGCGCAGTTCTGGTTTCGTCGCTACCAGCGTTCACGCAAGCTATTACAGGAAGCGACCCATCGCAGAGAAAAGCTGGTGGCCTTAGGTCATCTGGCAGCCGGTGTGGCGCATGAAATCCGTAACCCGCTCTCCTCGATTAAAGGGCTGGCTAAGTACTTTGCTGAACGCACGCCGCCGGGAGGAGAGGCCTACGCGCTGGCGCAGGTGATGGCGAAAGAGGCGGACCGTCTGAATCGCGTGGTCAGTGACCTGCTGGAGCTGGTGCGTCCGGCACATTTAAAATGGCAGTTGGTGGATCTCAACCTGGTGATTACCCACTCGCTACAGCTGGTCAGCCAGGATGCGCGCGATAGGGAGATTACGCTGCGGTTCACCCCACATCCTGCGCTACGCTGCATTCAGGCCGACCCGGACCGGCTGAATCAGGTGCTGCTGAATCTCTATCTCAACGCGATTCAGGCGATAGGGCACGGCGGCGTGATTACGGTAACGGCGAGCGAGTGTAGCGACGGGCGCGTGAAGGTGAGCGTCGCCGATAACGGTAAGGGAATGACGGCCGAGCAGCTGGACGCAATTTTTACCCCGTACTTCACCACCAAAGCCGACGGCACCGGTCTTGGGCTCGCGGTGGTACAGAACATTATCGAGCAGCACGGCGGCACGATTCATGCCGACAGCCATCCCGGCGAGGGAGCCATATTTACCCTCTACCTGCCGGTTAATGAGCAACAAAAGGAACAGCAAGGATGAGCGTAGAAAAGGTCGATATTCTGGTGGTGGACGATGATATCAGCCACTGCACTATTCTTGAGGCGCTGCTGCGCGGCTGGGGATATCAGGTCTCGCTGGCACATAATGGCCGGGAGGCGCTGGAGCAGGTGCGCCAGCGGGTATTTGATTTAGTGCTCTGCGATATCCGCATGGCGGAGATGGACGGCATTGAAACGCTCAAAGAGATAAAAACCTGGAATCCGTCGATCCCGGTGCTGATCATGACCGCCTACTCCAGCGTGGGGACGGCGGTTGAGGCGCTAAAATCTGGTGCGCTGGATTACCTCATCAAGCCGTTAGACTTCGATAACCTACAGCAAACGCTCGCGCGGGCATTGGTGCATACCTTGCAGCCTGACGGCGTGGTTGAGGCTTCTCCCGCGGCTCAATTCGGGATGGTTGGCGATAGCCCGGCAATGCAGGCGCTGCTGCACAATATCATCCTGGTTGCCCCTTCTGATGCCACCGTGTTGATTCACGGCGAATCGGGCACCGGTAAAGAGCTGGTGGCGCGAGCCCTGCATGCCAGCAGCGCGCGCGGCGATGGGCCGCTGGTGACGCTGAACTGCGCGGCGCTCAATGAATCTTTGCTGGAGTCTGAACTGTTCGGCCACGAGAAAGGTGCGTTTACCGGCGCGGATAAACGGCGGGAAGGGCGCTTTGTACAAGCGAGTGGCGGAACCTTATTCCTCGATGAAATTGGTGATATCTCACCGCTGATGCAGGTACGCCTGCTGCGTGCGATTCAGGAACGTGAAGTGCAGCGCGTGGGCAGTAACCAGACTATTTCGGTGGATGTCCGCCTGATTGCCGCGACCCATCGCGATCTAGCTGAAGAGGTCAGCGCCGGGCGCTTTCGCCAGGATCTCTATTACCGGCTGAACGTGGTGACCATCGACATGCCGCCGCTGCGTCGGCGCCGCGAAGATATTCCCTCCCTCGCGCACCACTTCCTGAAACGCTACGCCGAGCGAAACCGTAAAGCGGTGCAAGGATTTACCCCGCAGGCGATGGATTTGCTGATTCACTACGACTGGCCGGGCAATATTCGCGAGCTGGAAAATGCGGTGGAGCGGGCGGTGGTACTGCTGACGGGAGAATATGTCTCTGAGCGCGAGCTGCCGCTGGCGATTGTGGGTACGCCGGTACCGATTTTGTCGTCGGCCTATGATGAGATACTGCCGCTGGTGGAGGTGGAAAAAGAGGTCATCCTGGCGGCGCTCGAAAAAACGGGCGGCAACAAAACTGAAGCCGCCCGTCAGTTGGGCATTACGCGCAAAACGCTGCTGGCAAAGCTTAGCCGTTAGTTCTGCTCACGCTCGATGGCGCGCCAGCCGATGTCGCGGCGGCTGAAGCTGCCGTCCCAGTGGATGTCGGTCATTAAGGCATAAGCGCGTTGCTGCGCTTCTGCTACGGTGTGGCCCAGTGCGGTAGCGCACAGCACGCGGCCGCCGCTGGTCAGCACGCGGTCGTCGTCGGCGAGTTTGGTGCCCGCATGGAAGACCTTACCGTCGGTTGAGGATTCCAGCGGCAGACCGTGGATCTCATCACCGGTGTTGTAGTGGCCAGGGTAACCACCCGCGGCAATCACCACGCCCAGCGAAGCGCGTTCGTCCCACTCGGAGGTTTTCTCATCCAGCTTGCCGTCGCAGGCGGCCAGGCAAAGATCCACCAGATCCGACTTCATGCGCAGCATGATCGGCTGAGTTTCCGGATCGCCAAAGCGGCAGTTGAACTCGATAACCTTCGGGTTGCCCTGTTTATCGATCATCAGACCGGCATACAGGAAACCGGTGTAGGTATTCCCTTCCGCCGCCATACCTTTTACGGTTGGCCAGATGATCCGTTCCATGGTGCGCTGGTGGACTTCATCGGTCACCACCGGTGCCGGAGAGTATGCCCCCATGCCGCCGGTGTTCGGGCCGGTGTCGCCGTTGCCTACGCGTTTGTGGTCCTGGCTGGTCGCCATCGGCAGTACGTGCTCGCCGTCGACCATCACGATAAAACTCGCTTCTTCACCGTCGAGGAACTCTTCGATAACGATACGGTGACCCGCGTCGCCAAAGGCGTTACCGGCCAGCATGTCGTGAATGGCGGCTTCGGCTTCTTCGAGAGTCATCGCGACGATAACGCCTTTACCGGCGGCCAGGCCGTCGGCTTTGATAACGATCGGCGCGCCTTTTTCGCGCAGGTATGCCAGAGCAGGCTTAACTTCGGTGAAGTTCTGATATTCCGCCGTCGGAATCTGGTGACGGGCAAGGAAATCTTTGGTGAAGGCTTTGGAGCCTTCCAGCTGCGCGGCACCTTCGGTTGGCCCGAAGATTTTCAGGCCAGCGGCGCGGAACGCATCGACCACGCCAATCACCAGCGGCGCTTCCGGGCCGACGATGGTCAGGTCAATCTGCTCGTTTTGGGCAAAGCTTAGCAGTGCCGGAATATCGGTGACGCCGATAGCCACGTTCTGCAACGCGGGCTCCAGTGCGGTACCGGCGTTACCCGGTGCGACAAAAACGGTATCAACCAGCGGGGACTGCGCGGCTTTCCAGGCCAGCGCGTGTTCGCGCCCGCCGTTACCAATGACTAAAACTTTCATCGTCTGTTCCCTGAATTAATGGCGGAAGTGGCGCATATCGGTGAAGATCATCGCGATTCCGTGTTCGTCGGCGGCGGCAATCACTTCTTCGTCGCGGATAGAACCGCCAGGCTGGATAACGCAGCTCACGCCAACGGCGGCAGCAGCATCAATGCCATCACGGAACGGGAAGAACGCATCGGAAGCCATGGCGGAGCCTTTCACTTCCAGACCTTCATCAGACGCTTTAATGCCCGCGATTTTGGCGGAGTAAACGCGGCTCATCTGGCCTGCGCCTATACCGATGGTCATGTTCTCTTTGGCATACACAATGGCGTTGGATTTGACGAACTTCGCCACCTTCCAGCAGAACAGCGCATCGCGCAGCTCCTGCTCGGTTGGCTGACGTTTGGAAACCACGCGCAGTTCACCTTCGGTCACCATACCCAGGTCACGGTCCTGAACCAGCAGGCCGCCGTTAACGCGTTTAAAGTCGAGGCCCGGTACGCGCTGTGCCCACTGGCCGCAGGTCAGCACGCGAACGTTCTGTTTAGCGGCGGTGATCTTAAGCGCTTCTTCGGTCGCGGATGGGGCGATAATGACTTCCACGAACTGGCGGGAGATGATCGCCTGCGCGGTTTCAGCATCCAGCTCACGGTTAAAGGCGATGATGCCGCCGAACGCGGAGGTTGGGTCAGTTTTATAAGCGCGGTCGTAAGCGTCAAGAATAGAGGTGCTTACCGCCACGCCGCATGGGTTAGCGTGCTTGACGATAACGCAGGCCGGTTCGTTGAACTCTTTCACACACTCCAGCGCCGCATCGGTATCGGCGATGTTGTTATAAGAAAGCGCTTTACCCTGAACCTGCTGCGCGGTGGCAACGGACGCTTCTTTGACGTTCTCTTCTATATAGAAGGCAGCCTGCTGGTGGCTGTTCTCGCCGTAGCGCATATCCTGTTTCTTAATGAAGTTCAGGTTCAGCGTACGAGGGAAGCGACCGGCGGCTTCTTTGCTTTCGCCGTGGTAAGCCGGAACCATGCTGCCGAAGTAGTTGGCAATCATGCTGTCGTAGGCGGCGGTGTGTTCGAAAGCTTTAATCGCGAGATCGAAACGGGTGTTGAGGGTCAGAGAACCTTCGTTAGCATCCATCTCTTTAATAATGGCGTCGTAGTCGCTGCTCTTCACAACGATAGCCACATCTTTATGGTTCTTGGCGGCGGAGCGCACCATGGTCGGGCCGCCGATATCAATGTTCTCTACTGCATCTTCCAGCGAGCAGCCTTCGCGGGCGACGGTCTCGGCGAACGGATACAGGTTAACGACAACCATATCGATAGGAGCAATGTGGTGCTGTTCCATAATGGCATCGTCCTGGCCGCGACGACCGAGGATGCCACCGTGTACTTTTGGATGCAGGGTCTTTACGCGTCCATCCATCATTTCCGGGAAGCCGGTGTAATCGGAAACTTCGGTCACCGGCAGACCTTTCTCTGCTAACAGGCGCGCAGTGCCACCTGTAGACAGCAGCTCCACACCGCGTGCGGAAAGTGCCTGGGCGAATTCGATGATACCGGCCTTGTCAGAAACACTGAGCAGAGCGCGGCGGACTGGACGACGTTGTTGCATGGTAAATCCCCTGGATTTGACTATTACAGAGAGCGTTAGGTGAATTCTTGCGTAAAAACTCAGCTAACGCCCCTTACGGGGCATCCTTGTTTTGCGGGGGCATTGTAACGAAAACGTTTGCGCAACGCTCGCGAATTTTTCTCTTTACCTCAATTCCATTATTTCATCTCTATAGATGAGGGATAAAACCAGGTGACTCTCGAAAGAGATCCTTATTTTGTGGATAACTCTGTGTGTAAATGGGTATAAGGCGGGGTTCTGCTGGGGATTGCAGCAGTCAGTCATTTTTCTGTCATTTAAGGGTTGCGGCCCCAAGGAAACTCCCTATAATGCGCCTCCATCGACACGGCGGATGTGAATCACTTCACATTAACTAGCCGGGTTGATTGAAGAGAAAAACCTGAAAATGAGGGTTGACTCTGAAAGAGGAAAGCGTAATATACGCCACCTCGCAACAGTGAGCGAAAGCCGTGTTGCACTGCTCTTTAACAATTTATCAGACAATCTGTGTGGGCACTCGAAGATACGGATTCTTAACGTCGCAAGACGATAAATGAATACCAAGTCTCTGAGTGAACACGTAATTCATTACGAAGTTTAATTCACGAGCATCAAACTTAAATTGAAGAGTTTGATCATGGCTCAGATTGAACGCTGGCGGCAGGCCTAACACATGCAAGTCGAACGGTAGCACAGAGAGCTTGCTCTTGGGTGACGAGTGGCGGACGGGTGAGTAATGTCTGGGAAACTGCCCGATGGAGGGGGATAACTACTGGAAACGGTAGCTAATACCGCATAACGTCGCAAGACCAAAGTGGGGGACCTTCGGGCCTCACACCATCGGATGTGCCCAGATGGGATTAGCTGGTTGGTGAGGTAATGGCTCACCAAGGCGACGATCCCTAGCTGGTCTGAGAGGATGACCAGCCACACTGGAACTGAGACACGGTCCAGACTCCTACGGGAGGCAGCAGTGGGGAATATTGCACAATGGGCGCAAGCCTGATGCAGCCATGCCGCGTGTATGAAGAAGGCCTTCGGGTTGTAAAGTACTTTCAGCGAGGAGGAAGGCATTAAGGTTAATAACCTTAGTGATTGACGTTACTCGCAGAAGAAGCACCGGCTAACTCCGTGCCAGCAGCCGCGGTAATACGGAGGGTGCAAGCGTTAATCGGAATTACTGGGCGTAAAGCGCACGCAGGCGGTCTGTCAAGTCGGATGTGAAATCCCCGGGCTCAACCTGGGAACTGCATTCGAAACTGGCAGGCTAGAGTCTTGTAGAGGGGGGTAGAATTCCAGGTGTAGCGGTGAAATGCGTAGAGATCTGGAGGAATACCGGTGGCGAAGGCGGCCCCCTGGACAAAGACTGACGCTCAGGTGCGAAAGCGTGGGGAGCAAACAGGATTAGATACCCTGGTAGTCCACGCCGTAAACGATGTCTATTTGGAGGTTGTTCCCTTGAGGAGTGGCTTCCGGAGCTAACGCGTTAAATAGACCGCCTGGGGAGTACGGCCGCAAGGTTAAAACTCAAATGAATTGACGGGGGCCCGCACAAGCGGTGGAGCATGTGGTTTAATTCGATGCAACGCGAAGAACCTTACCTACTCTTGACATCCAGAGAACTTAGCAGAGATGCTTTGGTGCCTTCGGGAACTCTGAGACAGGTGCTGCATGGCTGTCGTCAGCTCGTGTTGTGAAATGTTGGGTTAAGTCCCGCAACGAGCGCAACCCTTATCCTTTGTTGCCAGCGGTTCGGCCGGGAACTCAAAGGAGACTGCCAGTGATAAACTGGAGGAAGGTGGGGATGACGTCAAGTCATCATGGCCCTTACGAGTAGGGCTACACACGTGCTACAATGGCATATACAAAGAGAAGCGACCTCGCGAGAGCAAGCGGACCTCATAAAGTATGTCGTAGTCCGGATTGGAGTCTGCAACTCGACTCCATGAAGTCGGAATCGCTAGTAATCGTAGATCAGAATGCTACGGTGAATACGTTCCCGGGCCTTGTACACACCGCCCGTCACACCATGGGAGTGGGTTGCAAAAGAAGTAGGTAGCTTAACCTTCGGGAGGGCGCTTACCACTTTGTGATTCATGACTGGGGTGAAGTCGTAACAAGGTAACCGTAGGGGAACCTGCGGTTGGATCACCTCCTTACCTTAAAGAAGCGTTCTTTGAAGTGCTCACACAGATTGTCTGATGAAAAGTAAATAGCAAGGCGTCTTGCGATTGAGACTTCAGTGTCCCCTTCGTCTAGAGGCCCAGGACACCGCCCTTTCACGGCGGTAACAGGGGTTCGAATCCCCTAGGGGACGCCACTTGCTGGTTTGTGAGTGAAAGTCGCCGACCCCAATATCTCAAAACTTACCTTCGGGTGACGTTTGAGATATTTGCTCTTTAAAAATCTGGATCAAGCTGAAAATTGAAACAGCACACTGAATTCTGTTCTCCGTAATAAGAACAGACTGAGGTGTGTTTGAGTCTCTCAAATTTTTGCAGCACGATGATGAATCGAAAGAAACATCTTCGGGTTGTGAGGTTAAGCGACTAAGCGTACACGGTGGATGCCCTGGCAGTCAGAGGCGATGAAGGACGTGCTAATCTGCGATAAGCGTCGGTAAGGTGATATGAACCGTTATAACCGACGATTTCCGAATGGGGAAACCCAGTGTGTTTCGACACACTATCATTACGTGAATACATAGCGTAATGAAGCGAACCGGGGGAACTGAAACATCTAAGTACCCCGAGGAAAAGAAATCAACCGAGATTCCCCCAGTAGCGGCGAGCGAACGGGGAGCAGCCCAGAGCCTGAATCAGCATGTGTGATAGTGGAACGGTATGGAAAGGCCGGCGATACAGGGTGATAGCCCCGTACACAAAATTGCATGTGTTGTGAGCTCGATGAGTAGGGCGGGACACGTGGTATCCTGTCTGAATATGGGGGGACCATCCTCCAAGGCTAAATACTCCTGACTGACCGATAGTGAACCAGTACCGTGAGGGAAAGGCGAAAAGAACCCCGGCGAGGGGAGTGAAAAAGAACCTGAAACCGTGTACGTACAAGCAGTGGGAGCATCCTTCGGGGTGTGACTGCGTACCTTTTGTATAATGGGTCAGCGACTTATATTCTGTAGCAAGGTTAACCGAATAGGGGAGCCGCAGGGAAACCGAGTCTTAACTGGGCGTTAAGTTGCAGGGTATAGACCCGAAACCCGGTGATCTAGCCATGGGCAGGTTGAAGGTTGGGTAACACTAACTGGAGGACCGAACCGACTAATGTTGAAAAATTAGCGGATGACTTGTGGCTGGGGGTGAAAGGCCAATCAAACCGGGAGATAGCTGGTTCTCCCCGAAAGCTATTTAGGTAGCGCCTCGTGAACTCATCTTCGGGGGTAGAGCACTGTTTCGGCTAGGGGGTCATCCCGACTTACCAACCCGATGCAAACTACGAATACCGAAGAATGTTATCACGGGAGACACACGGCGGGTGCTAACGTCCGTCGTGAAGAGGGAAACAACCCAGACCGCCAGCTAAGGTCCCAAAGTCACAGTTAAGTGGGAAACGATGTGGGAAGGCTCAGACAGCCAGGATGTTGGCTTAGAAGCAGCCATCATTTAAAGAAAGCGTAATAGCTCACTGGTCGAGTCGGCCTGCGCGGAAGATGTAACGGGGCTAAACTGTGCACCGAAGCTGCGGCAGCGACACTATGTGTTGTTGGGTAGGGGAGCGTTCTGTAAGCCTGCGAAGGTGTCCTGTGAGGGATGCTGGAGGTATCAGAAGTGCGAATGCTGACATAAGTAACGATAATGCGGGTGAAAAACCCGCACGCCGGAAGACCAAGGGTTCCTGTCCAACGTTAATCGGGGCAGGGTGAGTCGACCCCTAAGGCGAGGCCGAAAGGCGTAGTCGATGGGAAACAGGTTAATATTCCTGTACTTGGTGTTACTGCGAAGGGGGGACGGAGAAGGCTATGTTAGCCGGGCGACGGTTGTCCCGGTTTAAGCATGTAGGCGGGAAGTTTAGGTAAATCCGGACTTCTTTTAACGCTGAGGTGTGATGACGAGGCACTACGGTGCTGAAGTAACAAATGCCCTGCTTCCAGGAAAAGCCTCTAAGCATCAGGTAACATCAAATCGTACCCCAAACCGACACAGGTGGTCAGGTAGAGAATACCAAGGCGCTTGAGAGAACTCGGGTGAAGGAACTAGGCAAAATGGTGCCGTAACTTCGGGAGAAGGCACGCTGATATGTAGGTGAAGTGATTTACTCATGGAGCTGAAATCAGTCGAAGATACCAGCTGGCTGCAACTGTTTATTAAAAACACAGCACTGTGCAAACACGAAAGTGGACGTATACGGTGTGACGCCTGCCCGGTGCCGGAAGGTTAATTGATGGGGTTAGCGGCAACGCGAAGCTCTTGATCGAAGCCCCGGTAAACGGCGGCCGTAACTATAACGGTCCTAAGGTAGCGAAATTCCTTGTCGGGTAAGTTCCGACCTGCACGAATGGCGTAATGATGGCCAGGCTGTCTCCACCCGAGACTCAGTGAAATTGAACTCGCTGTGAAGATGCAGTGTACCCGCGGCAAGACGGAAAGACCCCGTGAACCTTTACTATAGCTTGACACTGAACACTGGTCCTTGATGTGTAGGATAGGTGGGAGGCTTTGAAGCGCGGACGCCAGTTCGTGTGGAGCCAACCTTGAAATACCACCCTTTAATGGCTGGTGTTCTAACGTAGACCCGTAATCCGGGTTGCGGACAGTGTCTGGTGGGTAGTTTGACTGGGGCGGTCTCCTCCTAAAGAGTAACGGAGGAGCACGAAGGTTAGCTAATCCTGGTCGGACATCAGGAGGTTAGTGCAAAGGCATAAGCTAGCTTGACTGCGAGAGTGACGGCTCGAGCAGGTGCGAAAGCAGGTCTTAGTGATCCGGTGGTTCTGTATGGAAGGGCCATCGCTCAACGGATAAAAGGTACTCCGGGGATAACAGGCTGATACCGCCCAAGAGTTCATATCGACGGCGGTGTTTGGCACCTCGATGTCGGCTCATCACATCCTGGGGCTGAAGTAGGTCCCAAGGGTATGGCTGTTCGCCATTTAAAGTGGTACGCGAGCTGGGTTTAGAACGTCGTGAGACAGTTCGGTCCCTATCTGCCGTGGGCGCTGGAGAATTGAGGGGGGCTGCTCCTAGTACGAGAGGACCGGAGTGGACGCATCACTGGTGTTCGGGTTGTCATGCCAATGGCATTGCCCGGTAGCTAAATGCGGAAAAGATAAGTGCTGAAAGCATCTAAGCACGAAACTTGCCCCAAGATGAGTTCTCCCTGACTCTTTAAGAGTCCTGAAGGAACGTTGAAGACGACGACGTTGATAGGCTGGGTGTGTAAGTGTAGCGATACATTGAGCTAACCAGTACTAATGAACCGTGAGGCTTAACCTTACAACGCCGAAGATGTTTTGGCGAAAGAGACATTGATTTCAGCTTGATTACAGATTACATCAGAACGCAAAAAGCGGTCTGATAACAGAATTTGCCTGGCGGCTGTAGCGCGGTGGTCCCACCTGACCCCATGCCGAACTCAGAAGTGAAACGCCGTAGCGCCGATGGTAGTGTGGGGTCTCCCCATGCGAGAGTAGGGAACTGCCAGGCATCAATTAAGTGAAGAAGCCCATCCTGACGGATGGGCTTTTTTGCGTCTGCGATTTAAAGGCCTGTAGGCCTGATAAGCGCAGCGCCATCAGGCACGCCCGGCGCACACTGCCGGATGGCGGCTTCGCCTTATCCGGCCTACTATTTGTGACGTAAATGCAGTAGCGGATACGGTCGGCCATGATCATCCATCTCCGACCGCCCAGTAACCTCAAATCCCATCTTCTGATAGAACCCTACCGCCTGCGCGTTCTGCTCGTTCACATCCGTCGTTAAATCGGCAATTAGCGCTAATGCATGCTCAACTAGCAGGCGTCCCACGCCGCTACCGCGAACATCGGGGTCGACAAACAGCGCCTCAAGATGGTGTTCAGAAAGCAGCATAAACGCCACCGGTACATCATCCGTATTTACCGCGACCCACAGCGGTGCGTCGGGCAGAAAGGCGCGCACCTGGGTCTCTATTGCTACTCTGTCCTTAGCGGACAGAAAATCATGCGTTGCATCAACCGAACGGCACCAGATAGCCACTAACCGCTCGCCCTCATGGCGCTGTGAACGTCGAATTATCACGGTAATACTCCTATCAGAATTGTTTCCGCATTCTACCGCAAGCGTGATTGAAACTTTCTCACCTTGAACATGCAGACTCGACATTTCGCGTATTTCTCGGTATTGTTAGCTGTCTGGATGTCTAAACGTTTATACGTATGCTGTGAGGTAATAAGGTTATGCCGATTCGGGTGCAGGACGAGCTACCAGCCGTCAATTTCTTGCGTGATGAGAACGTCTTTGTGATGACCACGTCGCGTGCTACAGGTCAGGAAATTCGTCCTTTGAAGGTACTGATCCTCAACCTGATGCCGAAGAAGATTGAGACAGAAAACCAGTTCCTACGCCTTCTGTCAAACTCACCGCTACAGCTGGATATTCAGCTCCTGCGTATCGATGCGCGCGAATCTCGCAACACGCCAACCGAACATTTAAATAATTTTTACTGCAATTTCGACGACATTCGCGACCAAAACTTCGATGGGTTGATCGTCACCGGTGCGCCGTTAGGCCTGGTGGAATTCAACGACGTTGCCTATTGGCCACAGATCCAGCAGGTGCTGGAATGGGCAAAAGATCACGTTACGTCGACGCTGTTTGTCTGTTGGGCGGTACAGGCCGCACTCAATATTCTCTACGGTATTCCAAAACAGACCCGCAGCGACAAACTCTCCGGCGTTTACCAACATCACATTCTTCACCCGCATGCCCTGCTGACTCGTGGTTTTGATGATAGCTTCCTGGCACCACACTCTCGCTATGCCGACTTCCCGGCGCAGCTGATCCGTGACTATACCGACCTGGAAATTCTCGCTGAAACGGAAGATGGTGACGCCTATCTGTTCGCCAGCAAAGATAAACGCATCGCTTTTGTTACCGGTCACCCGGAATATGATGCCCATACCCTGGCGAGTGAATTTTTCCGCGACGTGGATGCCGGTTTAACCCCGGAAGTACCCTATAACTACTTCCCGAAAGACGACCCTAATAACAAACCGCACGCCACCTGGCGCAGCCACGGAAACCTGCTGTTTGCCAACTGGCTCAACTACTACGTCTACCAGATCACACCGTACGATCTGCGGAATATGAACCCTACTCTGGATTGATCCTCTACTCTCCACGATCCTAAAGCGTTTCAGCATTCTCAATCAGGCACCTTCGGGTGCCTTTTTTGTTTCCGAAAACACCTCCAGTAAAAATTATATTTTTATCTTATTACTAATCAATAAGTTGCATTTATTTTTAATTAAAAATGGAAATTGTTTTTGTTTTTTTAATTTTATTGATTAGGCTTAAAAACGTTGAGCGAAAACTACACAACGATCTTCTGCTCAGCTGGCGGGGAAACTATTCGGATCACTTACGAGGAGCTGCACCATGACACAACAGGCCACAACAACCGATGAACTGGCTTTTCTTAAGCCTTCTGGCGCGCAGGAACAGCAGGTTCTGACTGAGGATGCGGTGGAATTTCTGACCGAACTGGTGACCCGATTTACGCCTGAACGCAATAAGCTGCTGGCCGCACGTATTCAACAGCAGCAGGATATCGACGATGGCAAACTCCCTGGTTTTATTTCGGAAACTGCTTCCATTCGTAATGAAACCTGGAAGATTCGTGGTATTCCGGCTGATTTACAGGATCGCCGCGTAGAAATTACCGGGCCGGTTGAGCGCAAAATGGTCATTAACGCGATGAACGCGAACGTCAAAGTGTTCATGGCTGACTTTGAGGATTCCCTCGCACCGGACTGGAACAAGGTCATTGAAGGCCAGATCAACCTGCGCGATGCCGTTAACGGCACCATCAGCTACACCAACGACGCGGGAAAAATCTATCAGCTCAAGCCCGACCCTGCGGTGCTTATCTGCCGCGTACGCGGTCTGCACCTGCCGGAAAAGCACGTGACATGGCGCGGTGAAGCCATCCCGGGCAGCCTGTTTGATTTCGCGCTCTACTTTTTCCACAACTACAAAGCGTTGCTGGCCAAAGGCAGCGGCCCCTATTTCTATCTGCCGAAAACGCAGGCCTGGCAGGAAGCGGCCTGGTGGAACGAGGTATTCTGCTTTGCGGAAGACCGCTTCAACCTACCGCGCGGCACCATCAAAGCCACGCTGTTGATTGAAACGCTGCCGGCGGTTTTCCAGATGGACGAAATTTTGCACGCGCTGCGTGACCACATTGTTGGCCTGAACTGCGGCCGCTGGGATTACATCTTCAGCTATATCAAAACCCTGAAGAATCACCCAGACCGCGTACTGCCGGACCGTCAGGTAGTGACGATGGATAAACCGTTCCTCAGCGCCTACTCGCGCCTGCTGATTAAAACCTGCCACAAACGAGGTGCCTTCGCGATGGGCGGTATGGCGGCGTTTATCCCAAGCAAAGATGCCGAGCGTAACGCGCAGGTACTGAACAAGGTGAAAGCGGACAAATCGCTGGAAGCCAATAACGGCCACGACGGCACCTGGGTGGCGCACCCGGGTCTGGCGGATACCGCGATGGCGGTATTTAACGAGGTGTTGGGTGAGCGTCCTAACCAGTTAGCCGTTTCCCGCGCTGACGATGCGCCGATTACCGCGGAAGAGCTGCTGACACCATGCGACGGTGATCGCACGGAAGAGGGGATGCGCGCCAACATTCGCGTGGCGGTTCAGTACATCGAAGCCTGGATCTCCGGCAACGGCTGCGTACCGATTTATGGCCTGATGGAAGATGCGGCGACCGCCGAGATCTCCCGCACCTCCATTTGGCAGTGGATCCACCATCAGAAAACGCTCAGCAACGGCAAACCGGTGACCAAACCACTGTTCCGCCAGATGCTGGCCGAAGAGCTGCTGGTTATCAAAGATGAGCTGGGCGATGCGCGCTTCAGCGGCGGCCGTTTCGATGATGCCGCACGCCTGATGGAGCAGATCACCACCTCCGACGAACTTATCGACTTCTTGACCCTGCCTGGCTACCGCCTGCTGGCGTAATTCACCACATAACAATATGGAGCATCTGCACATGAAAACTCGTACCCAACAAATTGAAGATTTACAAAAAGAGTGGACGCAGCCTCGCTGGGAGGGCATTCGTCGCCCGTACAGCGCGGAAGAAGTGGTGAAACTGCGCGGGTCGGTCAACCCGGAATGTACGCTGGCTCAGCTCGGTGCCGCCAGAATGTGGCGTCTGCTGCATGGCGAATCGAAAAAGGGCTATGTGAACAGCCTTGGCGCGCTGACCGGCGGGCAGGCGCTGCAACAGGCGAAAGCGGGTATTGAAGCGGTGTACCTCTCCGGCTGGCAGGTGGCGGCGGACGCGAACCTGGCCTCCAGCATGTACCCGGATCAGTCGCTCTACCCGGCGAACTCCGTCCCGGCGGTGGTCGACAGAATCAACAACACCTTCCGCCGCGCCGATCAAATTCAGTGGGCGAACGGCATTGAGCCAAACGACCCACGCTATGTGGACTATTTCCTGCCGATCGTTGCCGACGCCGAAGCCGGCTTCGGCGGTGTACTGAACGCCTTCGAGCTGATGAAGTCGATGATTGCAGCCGGTGCAGCGGCGGTACACTTCGAAGATCAGCTGGCCTCAGTGAAGAAATGTGGCCACATGGGTGGCAAGGTGTTGGTACCGACTCAGGAAGCGATTCAGAAGCTGGTTGCCGCGCGTCTGGCGGCCGATGTGATGGGCGTACCAACCCTGCTGATCGCCCGTACCGATGCGGATGCGGCGGATCTCATCACTTCCGACTGCGACCCGTATGACAGCGACTTCATCACCGGCGAGCGCACCAGTGAAGGTTTCTATCGTACTCATGCGGGCATCGAACAAGCGATCAGCCGTGGCCTGGCGTACGCGCCGTACGCCGACCTGGTGTGGTGTGAAACCTCCACCCCGGATCTGGCGCTGGCGAAGCGCTTTGCCGACGCTATTCACGCGAAATACCCTGGCAAGCTGCTGGCCTACAATTGCTCGCCGTCGTTTAACTGGCAGAAAAAGCTGGATGATAAAACCATTGCCAGCTTCCAGCAGCAGCTGTCGGACATGGGCTACAAATACCAGTTCATTACCCTGGCGGGCATCCACAGCATGTGGTTCAACATGTTTGACCTGGCGCACTCCTACGCGCAGGGCGAAGGGATGAAGCACTACGTTGAGAAGGTTCAACAGGCTGAGTTCGCGGCGGCGAAAGATGGCTATACCTTCGTTTCCCACCAGCAGGAGGTCGGCACCGGCTACTTCGATAACGTCACCACCATTATCCAGGGCGGCGTATCGTCGGTGACCGCGCTGACGGGATCGACGGAAGAATCGCAGTTCTGATGAATGCCGGATGGCGCTTGCGCTTATCCGGCCTACCCGAAAATGTAGGCCGGATAAGGCGTGAGCCGCCATCCGGCAATGAGGGCGAAAGATGACGCGTGGCCTGGAACTCCTGATTGCCCAAACGATTCTGCAAGGCTTTGACGCCCAGTACGGGCGCTTTCTGGAAGTGACGTCTGGTGCACAGCAACGGTTTGAACAGGCCGACTGGCATGCGGTTCAGCAGGCAATGAAAAGCCGTATCCATCTGTACGACCACCACGTGGGGTTGGTGGTTGAACAGCTGCGCTGCATTACCGATGGTAAAAGTACCGATGCGGATTTTCTGCTGCGCGTCAAAGCGCAGTACACCCGCCTGCTGCCGGATTACCCGCGCTTCGAAATTGCCGAGAGTTTTTTTAATTCGGTCTATTGTCGACTCTTCGATCACCGCTCGCTAAGCCCCGAGCGGTTATTTATTTTCAGCTCGCAGCCGGAGCGTCGCTTTCGCGCGATTCCACGCCCGCAGGCAAAAGACTTCTTCCCGGATTCTGGCTGGGAAGCGGTGATTTTCAAAATGCTCAGCGACCTACCGCTGCGTCTGCCGTGGCAAAACAAATTCCGTGACGTTGGCTATATCATGGCGCACCTGAGCGAAACGCTGGGCGCTGAGACGCTGCATCGCGCGCATCTGCAAATCGCTAACGAACTGTTTTATCGTAATAAAGCCGCCTGGCTTATTGGTAAGCTCATCACGCCAGACGGCACGCTGCCGTTTTTAATCCCGATTCATCGCACCGATGAAGGGGAGCTTTTCGTCGATACCTGCCTGACCACCACCGAAGAGGCGAGCATCGTCTTTGGCTTCGCGCGTTCCTACTTTATGGTTTACGCCCCGCTGCCCGCTGCTCTGGTCGAGTGGCTGCGGGAGATCCTGCCGGGCAAAACCACCGCTGAACTGTATATGGCGATTGGCTGCCAGAAGCATGCGAAAACGGAAAGCTACCGTGAGTACCTGAACTACATCGCCAGCACCGACGAGCAGTTTATCGAAGCGCCGGGCATTCGCGGGATGGTGATGCTGGTGTTCACGCTTCCGGGATTCGACCGGGTATTTAAAGTCATCAAAGACCAATTCGCGCCGCAAAAAGAGATGTCTGCCGCCCACGTGCGCGCCTGCTACCAACTGGTAAAAGAGCACGACCGCGTTGGCCGTATGGCGGATACCCAGGAATTCGAAAACTTCGTTCTGGATAAGCAGCAGATTTCCCCCGCGCTAATGGCGCTCTTATTGCGAGAAGTACCGGAGAAAATCGTCGATATGGGCGATAAAATTGCTATCAGCCATCTCTACATCGAACGCCGAATGGTGCCGTTGAATATCTGGCTGGAGCGAGTGGACGGCCAGCCGCTGCGCGATGCGGTGGAGGAGTACGGTAACGCCATTCGCCAGCTTGCCGCCGCCAATATTTTCCCCGGCGATATGCTGTTTAAGAATTTCGGCGTCACCCGCCATGGCCGCGTGGTGTTCTACGACTACGATGAGATTTGCTATATGACGGAGGTAAACTTTCGCGATATTCCACCGCCGCGCTATCCGGAGGATGAACTCGCCAGCGAGCCCTGGTACAGCGTGTCGCCGGGGGATGTCTTCCCGGAAGAGTTCCGCCACTGGCTATGCGCCGACCCACGTATCGGGCCGCTGTTTGAAGAGATGCACGCCGACCTGCTCAGCGCCGACTACTGGCGCGGCCTGCAAACGCGTATTAAGAATGGGCATGTAGAAGACGTTTACGCCTACCGCCGCCGCCAGCGTTTCAGCGTGCGTTATGAACCCGACCGTAGGCCGGATAAGGCGCTTGCGCCGCCATCCGGCAATGCGCGCCGATCTGCCTGATGGCGCTACGCTTATCAGGCCTACCGAAAATGCCCCTATTGGGGCATTTTGTTTATTTAATGCCGCCGTACGCCAGTGTGACTTCTTTCGCCGCTTTAATCACCATTGCGCCAAACTCGGTGACCCGGTCGTCGGTAATGCGCGAAATCGGCCCGGAAATGGAGATGGCCGCAAACGGCTCGCGGTGTTCGTCGTAAATACACGATGCCACGCAGCGCAGGCCGAGCGCATGTTCTTCATCATCAAACGAATAGCCGCGCTTGCGCGTCTGGGCGAGGTCATCTTTCAGATGTACCGGCGACACCAGCGTCGCGTGAGTGTAAGCGTGCAGCCCCTTGCGGTGCAGCAGGCTGGTGACTTCCTCTTCGCTCAGTTGGGATAAGAACGCTTTGCCCGCGCCGGAGGCGTGCATTGGCAGCTTGCCGCCAATCGGAGCGGACATGCGCATCAGCTGCGTACACTGTACCTGATCGATAATAATCGCCTGGTGATCGCTCTTATCGAGTACCGCCAGATTCACCGTCTCGCCGGAGTCTTCCATCAGCTTGCGCAGAATCGGGTGGACGATCGCCAGCAAATTACGGCTTTGCAGGAAACTGCTGCCGACGATAAAGGCGTGTGCGCCCACGGACCAATGCCCCAGCTCACCTACCTGACGCACAAATCCCAACTGCTGCATGGTGGTCAGCAAGCGGTGGGTGGTGGAGTTCGGTAGCCCAGCCTGCTGTGCGAGTTCGGTCAGCGCGACGCTGCTATGGGATTCGGCAATCCACTCCAGCAGCTTCAGGCCGCGGGTCAGTGATTGCACCTGGCCGGTTGCCGGGGCAGCGGCAGGGGCGGGTTTTCTACCGCGTTTCGCAGGAACGTTGGCAACCATCGCAACTCCTTTCTGTATCGTGGAAATTGTTTTCGTTTTTATTGATTATAATACAACCGTTCGTATTACTGCTCCGATGAGTCATGTTGAACATGTCTCAAGTAGCAAGTTGTTTCCTTTTCCACCCCCACAGTTTATGCCAGTATGCTTTATTGCTTTTTTATCTCTGGGTTTCGTTGAGCGGTGTCGGGAGTGCTTGTGAGCAGCAAAGTGGAGCAACTGCGTGCGCAGTTAAATGAACGTATTCTGGTTCTGGACGGTGGCATGGGCACCATGATCCAGGGCTATCGTCTGAGCGAGCAGGACTTCCGCGGCGAACGCTTCGCCGACTGGCCGTGCGACTTGAAGGGCAACAACGACCTGCTGGTGCTCAGCAAGCCGGAGGTCATCAGCGCTATCCATAACGCCTACTTTGAAGCGGGCGCGGATATCATTGAAACCAATACCTTTAACTCCACGACTATCGCTATGGCGGATTACCAGATGGAATCCCTGTCGGCGGAGATTAACTTTGCTGCGGCGAAACTGGCACGCGCCTGCGCCGACGAATGGACGGCGCGCACGCCGAATAAACCGCGCTATGTCGCGGGCGTGCTTGGCCCAACCAACCGCACCGCCTCTATCTCACCGGATGTCAACGACCCGGCTTACCGTAACGTGACTTTCGATCAGCTGGTGGCGGCCTATCGTGAATCCACCAAAGCGCTGGTGGAGGGCGGTAGCGACCTGATTCTGATTGAAACGGTCTTCGATACCCTGAACGCCAAAGCGGCAATCTTTGCGGTGAAAGAAGAGTTTGAAGCGCTGGGCGTTGACCTGCCGATCATGATTTCCGGCACCATCACCGACGCCTCCGGGCGTACGCTCTCCGGCCAGACGACCGAAGCGTTCTACAACTCCCTGCGCCACGCCGACGCTCTGACCTTCGGCCTGAACTGCGCCCTCGGCCCGGACGAACTGCGCCAGTACGTCCAGGAACTGTCGCGCATTGCCGAATGCTACGTGACTGCGCACCCGAACGCCGGTCTGCCGAACGCTTTCGGCGAGTACGACCTTGATGCCGACACCATGGCGGCCCAGATTCAGGAATGGGCGCAGGCGGGCTTCCTCAACGTGGTCGGCGGCTGCTGCGGCACCACGCCGGAACACATTGCGGCGATGAGCCGCGCGGTTGAAGGCTTGCCGCCGCGCAAGCTGCCGGATCTGCCAGTGGCGTGCCGTTTGTCCGGTCTTGAGCCGCTGAACATCGGCGACGACAGCCTGTTTGTGAACGTCGGTGAACGTACCAACGTCACCGGCTCGGCGAAGTTTAAGCGCCTGATCAAAGAAGAAAAATACAACGAAGCGCTGGACGTGGCCCGCCAGCAGGTGGAAAGCGGCGCACAGATCATCGACATCAACATGGATGAGGGGATGCTCGACGCCGAAGCGGCGATGGTGCGTTTCCTCAACCTGATTGCCGGTGAGCCGGATATCGCCCGCGTGCCGATTATGATCGACTCCTCCAAATGGGACGTCATCGAAAAAGGGCTGAAGTGCATTCAGGGCAAAGGCATCGTCAACTCCATCTCGATGAAAGAGGGCGTTGAACCGTTTATCGAACACGCGAAAAAAGTGCGTCGTTACGGTGCGGCAATGGTGGTTATGGCCTTTGATGAAGTGGGCCAGGCCGACACCCGCGAGCGCAAAATTGAGATTTGCCGCCGCGCCTACAACATTCTGACCAAAGAGGTGGGCTTCCCGCCGGAAGACATCATCTTTGACCCGAACATCTTCGCCGTAGCTACCGGTATTGAAGAACACAACAACTACGCGCAGGACTTTATCGGCGCCTGCGAAGACATCAAACGCGAGCTCCCGCATGCGCTGATCTCCGGCGGTGTGTCCAACGTATCGTTCTCATTCCGCGGTAACGACCCGGTGCGTGAAGCCATTCACGCGGTGTTCCTCTACTACGCCATCCGTAACGGCATGGACATGGGGATCGTCAACGCCGGTCAGTTGGCGATTTACGACGACCTGCCGGCCGAGCTGCGCGACGCTGTTGAAGATGTGATCCTCAACCGTCGCGACGACGGCACCGAGCGTTTGCTGGAGCTGGCCGAAAAATATCGCGGCAGCAAAACCGACGAGACCGCCAACGCTCAACAGGCGGAATGGCGCAGTTGGGACGTGAGAAAGCGTCTCGAATACTCGCTGGTAAAAGGCATTACCGAATTTATCGAGCTCGACACTGAAGAAGCCCGCCAGCAGGCTGCGCGCCCGATTGAGGTGATTGAAGGGCCGCTGATGGACGGCATGAACGTGGTCGGTGACCTGTTCGGTGAGGGCAAAATGTTCCTGCCGCAGGTGGTGAAATCCGCCCGCGTGATGAAACAGGCGGTGGCCTACCTTGAACCGTACATCGAAGCCAGCAAAGAGAAAGGCTCCAGCAACGGCAAGATGGTTATCGCGACCGTGAAGGGCGACGTGCACGACATCGGCAAAAACATCGTCGGCGTGGTGCTGCAGTGTAATAACTACGAAATCATCGACCTCGGCGTGATGGTCCCGGCGGACAAAATCCTCAAAACCGCCAAAGAGGTGAATGCGGACCTGATTGGCCTCTCTGGCCTGATTACCCCGTCGCTGGATGAAATGGTTAACGTGGCAAAAGAGATGGAGCGTCAGGGCTTTACCATTCCGCTGCTGATTGGCGGCGCGACCACCTCCAAAGCGCACACCGCGGTGAAAATTGAGCAGAACTACAGCGGCCCAACGGTCTATGTGCAGAACGCCTCGCGCACCGTGGGCGTGGTGGCTTCGCTGCTCTCCGATACGCAGCACGATGACTTTGTCGCTCGTACGCGTAAAGAGTACGAAACCGTGCGTATTCAGCACGGGCGTAAAAAACCACGCACCCCGCCGGTAACGCTGGCCGCCGCGCGCGAAAACGATCTGGCGTTCGACTGGGAAAACTACACCCCGCCGGTGGCGCATCGTCTGGGGGTACAGGAAGTGGAAGCCAGTATCGAAACGCTGCGTAACTACATCGACTGGACACCGTTTTTTATGACCTGGTCGTTGGCCGGGAAGTACCCGCGCATTCTCGAAGATGAGGTGGTGGGCGAAGAGGCGAAGCGCCTGTTCAAAGATGCCAACGACATGCTGGATCAACTGAGCGCGGAAAAATCCCTCAATCCTCGCGGCGTCGTCGGGCTGTTCCCGGCCAACCGCGTGGGCGACGATGTGGAAATTTATCGCGACGAAACGCGCACCCACGTGCTGACCGTCAGCCGCCATCTGCGCCAGCAGACCGAGAAAGTCGGCTTTGCGAACTACTGCCTGTCTGACTTTGTGGCGCCGAAAACCTCCGGCAAAGCGGACTACATTGGGGCCTTCGCGGTAACCGGTGGTCTGGAAGAAGACGCATTGGCCGATGCGTATGAAGCGCAGCACGACGATTACAACAAGATCATGGTGAAGGCGATTGCCGACCGTCTGGCGGAAGCCTTTGCCGAGTATCTGCACGAGCGCGTGCGTAAGGTTTACTGGGGCTACGCACCGAATGAAAACCTGAGCAACGAAGAGCTTATCCGCGAAAACTACCAGGGGATTCGCCCGGCTCCTGGCTACCCGGCCTGCCCGGAACACACCGAGAAGGGCACCATCTGGGAACTGCTGGACGTGGAAACCCACACCGGTATGAAGCTGACCGAATCCTTCGCCATGTGGCCAGGCGCGTCGGTTTCCGGCTGGTACTTCAGCCACCCGGACAGCAAGTACTACGCGGTGGCGCAGATTCAGCGCGACCAGGTTGAGGATTACGCCTTCCGTAAAGGGATGAGCGTGGCTGAAGTGGAGCGTTGGCTGGCGCCGAACCTCGGCTACGATGCCGACTAATTCACAAAACCGTCATCTTTCCTTACAACTAACAGGGCGCTCAATGAGCGCCCTGTCTCTTTATTGTGCGTAAACCCTTATACTGAAAGAAGGCTCACGCGCGCTGCACACCTTATTCGGCCAGCATAGGGATGATTTGTAGGCCTGATAAGCGCAGCGCCATCAGGCATATGAGCCTCAGGAACCCATAACAATAAGGAGAAAATGATTCCGTGTTAACTCTGCTGCACCTGCTTTCCGCCGTCTCGCTGTTGGTGTGGGGCACCCATATCGTGCGTACGGGCGTAATGCGCGTCTTCGGCGCACGCCTGCGTACCGTGCTCAGCCGCAGCGTCGAGAAAAAACCGCTCGCCTTCTGCGCAGGTATCGGCGTTACCGCGCTGGTCCAGAGCAGCAACGCCACCACCATGCTGGTGACTTCCTTTGTCGCGCAGGATCTGGTTGCCCTGACGCCTGCGCTGGTGATTGTGCTGGGGGCTGATGTCGGGACCGCGCTGATGGCGCGTATTCTGACCTTCGACCTGTCATGGCTGTCGCCGCTGCTGATATTTATCGGCGTGGCCTTTTTCCTTGGCCGCAAGCAGACCCGCGAAGGGCAGCTTGGACGCGTCGGGATTGGTCTTGGGCTTATCCTGCTGGCGCTGGAGCTGATTGTTCAGGCGGTCAGGCCGATTACCGAAGCCAACGGCGTACAGGTGATATTTGCCTCGCTGACCGGCGATATCCTGCTGGATGCTCTTATTGGTGCGGTATTCGCTATCATCAGTTACTCCAGCCTGGCGGCGGTGCTGCTGACTGCCACGCTGACCACCGCAGGGATTATCTCTTTCCCGGTAGCGCTGTGCCTGGTGATTGGCGCTAACCTGGGCTCTGGCCTGCTGGCGATGCTCAACAACAGCGCCGCGAATGCCGCTGCCCGCCGCGTGGCGCTGGGTAGCCTGCTGTTTAAGCTGGTGGGCAGCCTGATTATCCTACCGTTCGTCCATATTCTGGCTGAGGTGATGCACAAGCTGCCGCTGCCGGAGTCCGAGCTGGTTATCTACTTCCACGTCTTCTACAACCTGATTCGTTGCCTGGCGATGGTGCCGTTCGCCGAGCCGATGGCGCGTCTCTGTAAGCGCCTGATTCGCGACGAGCCGGAGCTGGACGCTAACCTCAAGCCGAAGCACCTGGACGTGACCGCGCTGGATACCCCAACGCTGGCGTTGGCCAATGCCGCCCGCGAAACCTTGCGCATCGGTGATGCCACCGAGCAGATGCTGGACGGGCTAAAGAAGGTGATGCACGGCGAGCCGCGTGAAGAGAAAAACCTGCGCAAGCAGGCGGATGACATTAACGTGCTCTACACCGCTATCAAACTCTATCTGGCGCGAATGCCGAAAGATGAGCTGGCGGAAGAGGAGTCCCGCCGCTGGGCGGAGATTATCGAAATGTCGCTCAACCTCGAGCAGGCTTCGGACATCATCGAGCGCATGGGCAGCGAGATTGCCGACAAATCGCTGGCCGCACGCCGTGCCTTCTCGGTTGAGGGGTTAAAAGAGCTGGAGGCACTGTATGAGCTGCTGCTAAGTAACCTGCAACTGGCGATGTCGGTCTTCTTCGCCGGTGACGTCACCAGCGCCCGCCGCCTGCGTCGCAGCAAGCACCGTTTCCGTATTCTGAACCGCCGCTATGCGCACGCGCACGTCGACCGTCTGCACCAGCAGAACGTGCAGAGTATCGAAACCAGTACTCTGCACCTGGCGCTGCTCGGCGATATGCTGCGTCTGAACTCGCTGTTCTGCTCCGTTGCCTATAGCGTGCTGGAGCAGCCGGATGAAGACGACGATCGCGACGATTACTAGCGTAAACCCGGCGTCGCTGCGCTTATCAGGCCAACGGTTTGTAGCCCGGGCGAGGCGTTTACGCCGACCCCGGGTTTATGGCTTAGAAGCGATGCCCTTCCTCCAGCGCCACCGCTTCTTCGCCTGCTCTGAACACATAGGTGGTACGCGGCCCGCCAAGGGTTGCCTCACCATTAGCCACCTGAATCCAGTTACCTTCCGGCAGACCAATCACCGTTAATTCCGGTGCTACGACCAGCAGTTCGCGAATACGCTGCTCACGGGTTTCGCCTTTATGGCCTTCCGGCAGCGCGTTAGTGAAGTGTGGGTTAATCTGCAGCGGGAACAGCCCCAGCGCATCAAAGCCTTTCGGGTCGACAATCGGCATATCGTTGGTGGTGCGAATGGTCTGGCAGGCGAGGTTTGCGCCCGCGCTCCAGCCTACGTACAGCGCGCCGCGCTTCACCACGTCGACAATCGGTGCCAGCAACCCGCGCTCGCGACTCTCTTTCAGCAGTTGGAAGGTGTTGCCACCGCCGACGATAATCAGCTCGGCGTTTTCAATCGCGGAGATAGGGTCTGCCACGCTATGGATACCGGTGACAGTGACGCCCAGCGGTGCCAGAACGGCGGCAGTTTTTGCCGTGTACTCGTCCCAGGTCTGCGTGACGCCCGCAAACGGCAGAAACACCGCGCGACGGCGGCCGTTCAGTTGGCCGGCAATCAGCGGCAGCGCGTGTTCCAGCCAGGCTTTACCCGGCAGCGTCGAGTTACTCAGCAGAAGTAAGTCCATCATTTCTCCTATTAATCAGAAAATTATCGAGCAGGGCGGCATGTTACCACCCTGCGTCGGGTTGCTTACTGATGTAGTTCACGATGTTGCAGTCGATAGTCTGGAAGAAGGCTCGCAGGAACGATAAGTGTGGCATGACAGATGGTGTTGCGGTGTTTATTTTCTACCCAGGATGCTAACCGTGTAAGGAATAGAAAATGCTCGCTTATTACGCTAATCTTAGACAAATTATGCGCATTGCTATGGGGGTTATTATGCGCACGTCATCTGGTGTGAAAAAATCCGTCAACGTCTCTCTGGCACCTGAAATTCTGGAGGAGGCGCGTAAGCTGAAAATCAATTTGTCCGCAGTATTAACGGAAGCCTTGCAGGAAAAGTTTCGCGAAAGTCATCGAGAAGCATGGCTACGGGAGAATAAAAAAGCGATTGAGTCCGTTAACCAATGGGTGGATGAACATGGCTCGTTCAGCGACTTTCAAAGGCCATTCTGATGGATCAGTACTGCGCCTATGAAAATCAGGGAAAAGGGAAACAGGCCTATCCCTTTTTAATCAATCTGCAGCACCCCGTCGCGAACGCGTTGCGCTACGAAATGCGGTAGATTTTATCCTCAGCGGTTATTAGCGCGCCGTTAAGACGCGCGAAAAAGGGAGCGCTTACCCCGCTCTGGCAAACGCCGCTGCCTCAGCAACCAGCGCGTCGTCCGGCCGCACGCCGGTGTACATAACAAACTGCTCCACCGCCTGCAGGGCAATCACTTCGGCGCCGCTGATAGTCTTTTTCCCCAAACGTTGAGCGAGCTGAATCACCGGTGTTTCCGGCGGTAGGGCCACGACGTCGAAGACCACGCTGGCGCGTGCCACCATCGTTTCGTTAAAGGCGAGTTGCTCGCTCTCTTTGCCGCCCGCCATGCCGATAGGCGTGACGTTGACCAGAATATCAATATCGTCAGCTTCCGGCTGCGCCTGCCACTGGAATCCGTACTGTTTTGCCAGCGCGGTGCCGTTGGCTTCATTGCGAGCGGCGATAATGACGTCGCTAAAGCCCGCGTCGCGGAAGGCGGCAATGACGGCTTTCCCCATCCCGCCGCTGCCCTGAATCATCACGCGGGCAGAGGTATCGAGCTGGTGGCTGGCAATCAGGCTTTTTACCGCGATGTAGTCGGTGTTAAACCCGGTCAGGTGACCGTTGTCATTAACGATGGTGTTGACGGAGTCGATGACCCTGGCTGACGGATCGATAGCATCCAGAAACGTCATGCAGCTCTCTTTAAACGGCATCGATACTGCACAGCCGCGGATGCCTAGCGCGCGAACGCCTTTCACCGCCGCCTCAATATCCTGCGTAGTAAAGGCTTTATAGATAAAATTCAGCCCCAGTTTTTCATACAGATAGTTATGAAAGCGCGTGCCAAAGTTGCCGGGGCGGCCGGCAAGCGACATGCACAGCTGGGTATCACGGTTAATCATGGTCATGTCCTCGTCAAAGTCTTACTGCACTAAATATTCTGCGGTGGCACGGTCGGTGACCAGCGCGTTGATATGCTGCCCGCGCAGCGCGCCAAGGAGGGCGGCGTACTTCTCTTCACCGCTCGCCAGACCGATGACATAGCGGGCCTGCTTTAAGGTCTTGAGCTCAATGGAAAGCGTTTTGTCCTGCATTGCGGTGGCAACGGGCATGCCGTTATCGGCAAAAAAGCGCGAGCAGATATCTCCAGCCACCTGAAGCGCCTCCAGCTCATCGCTCTGCGCATTGCCGTAAAACGCCTGCCAGTTGGCGGCATGGCGAATGGCGGGTGAACCAATGCCCACCACGGCGATGTCCAGCCGCTGCCAGTATTCGGCCAGCGTCTGAAAATGAGGAGATTGCATGATGCCCTGGCGAATCAGCGGGTTATCCAGCAGGGCCGGAAAATCAGCGAGATACGACTCGCCTTTGAGCCGCGTGGCGGCGCTGTAGGTCAGGGTATTGACGTGATAGCGGCTCGGAAGCTTACCCGACGGCCCGCCAACGATAGGCACGCACACCAGCGGGCGAGGCTGGCTGGACTGCGGCAATGCTTCGACCAGCGCGCTGACCGCACGCCCCCAGCCGAACCCAATGACGGCGTTCGGCGACAGCAGACGTTCAAACAGCTGCGCGCCATAGGCTCCCGCCTCGCTCTCCTGCGGTGCGACAACGGCCTCTTTCAGGCCAAATTTCTGTTTCAGTCGTTCTTCCAGCCACAGACTATCGTTGTAGTCATAGTTGATAGCGATGGTCACCACGCCAAGCTCACGCCCGCGTTTGAGCAGGCGGCTAATGGTGGTGCGGTAAATCCCCAGTTCGTGGGCGATTTGCGCCTGCGTCATCTCCTGCTCGTAGTAAAGCTGGGCAATTTTCACGATCAGGCGGATATCGTCGCTATTTTCCATCGAAGTGGCTGGCTCCTGCACATATGTGCAAAACGTAAAAACGGGTTCTCGATCTGGTATAGCGCCGTCACGTCGGGAGTTCAAGCGTATTTGCGGAAAAGCTGTCAGCCGAGGGGGCGCACTTATGTGCAAAATCGATGTGATGAAAACAATGATTTGTCGCGGACTATTTTTTCTCACCCGGAAGGTAGGGTATATTTCGCTTTTACAGGAGAATTTATGCTGCCAGACTCATCCACCCGATTAAATAAATACATCAGCGAAAGCGGCATCTGCTCGCGTCGCGAAGCGGATCGCTTTATCGAACAAGGCAACGTCTTTATCAACGGCAAGCGCGCGACGATTGGCGATCAGGTTGTGCCGGGCGACGTTGTGAAGGTCAATGGTCGATTGATTGAGCCGCGGGAAGCGGATGATCTGGTGCTGATTGCGCTGAACAAACCCGTCGGTATCGTCAGTACCACCGAAGACGGCGAGCGCGACAACATTGTGGATTTCGTTAACCACAGCAAGCGTATCTTCCCGATTGGCCGTCTGGATAAAGACTCCCAGGGGCTGATTTTCCTCACCAACCACGGCGACCTGGTGAACAAGATCCTGCGTGCCGGCAACGACCACGAGAAAGAGTATCTGGTCACCGTCGATAAGCCGGTCACCGATGAATTTATTCGTGGAATGGGTGCGGGCGTACCGATTCTGGGTACGGTGACGAAGAAGTGTAAGGTGAAGAAAGAGGCGCCGTTCGTCTTCCGTATTACCCTGGTGCAGGGCTTAAACCGTCAGATTCGCCGCATGTGCGAGCACTTTGGTTTCGAAGTCACCAAGCTTGAGCGTACGCGCATTATGAACGTCAGCCTGACGGGTATTCCGCTGGGTGAGTGGCGCGACCTGACCGACGACGAGCTGGTGGATTTGTTCAAGCTGATTGAAAACTCTTCCTCCGAAGCGAAACCGAAGGTGAAGGCCAAGCCGAAAACCACCGGTATCAAGCGCCCGGTCGTGAAGATGGAAAAAACCAGCGAGAAACCAGCACGCCCGGCGGGTAACGGTAAACGCTTCACCGCGCCGGGACGTAAAAAGAAAGGCCGTTAACGCCTGCCGCGCGTCGGCGTACTCGCCGACCATGAAAACGAACTCTCGGTATCCGGTTTATAAGCCTGCTGTTTTTTTACCTGGCGGGCTTTCTTCGCTTCGGCTTCGCGCTGAACCATCAGCTTATCGATGTACTCCTTTTTCACGCTATTGGTTTCCGCGTTGGTCAGCGGACGGCCATGCGCAATGCGCGCGCGGTCGAGCAGGGTTTTCAGTTCACGCTGCTCGCGCTCGGTCATCTCTTTTTGCGTAATGCGGGGGAGTGCCATAAGGGTTGCCCTCAATCGGATAGTTAACCCAGTGTACGGCAAAGGGAGATATCTTTGTAGCCCGGCCAAGCAAAGCGCCGCCGGGGCGGCTTTGAGCTATCCCGGCGGCGCTTTGCTTGGCCGGGCTACGGGGTTATTTTTGCTTTTTCTGCTCGATAGGCTTCCCTGACCAGTACCCCGCCAGCAGCGACCCAGACAGGTTATGCCATACGGAGAACAGCGCGCCCGGCAGCGCGGCCAGCGGCCCGAAGTAGATTTTCCCCAGCGCCGCGGCAAGCCCGGAGTTCTGCATGCCGACCTCAATCGCCAGCGTGCGGCAGGTCGACTCATCAAAGCCAAACAGACGACCGCCCCAGTAACCACCGAGCAGGCCGATGGTATTGTGCAGAATGACGGCGATAATCACCATAAAGCCCACGGAAGCGATATGCGACGCTGAACCAGCAACCACCGCGCTGATAATCGCCAGAATACAGATCATCGAAAACGCCGGCAGATAAGGCTCCACCGCTTTCACCACGCGTGGAAACAGGTGGTGGATAACCAGGCCCATGGCAATCGGGATAACCACAATTTGCAGGATGCTGAGCAGCATGCCCATCACGTCGACCTGAATATGTGCGTCAACGTACAGGCGTGTCAGCAGCGGCGTGGCGACCACGCCAACCAGCGTGGAGACGGACGAGATAGTGACCGACAGCGCCACGTCGCCCTTTGCCAGAAAGATCATCACGTTCGAGGCTGTACCACTAGCCACGCTGCCAACCAATACCATGCCGGCGGACAGCTCCGGCGGCATATGGAAAGCCAGCGCCAGCAGCCAGGCGGCAAGCGGCATCACGAGGTAGTGCAGGAAAATCCCCGCCGCCACCGGCGCAGGGCGCGACAGTACGCGCTTAAAATCGTCCACCTTAAGATGCACGCCCATGCCGAACATAATCAGCATCAGCAGCGAGGGAACCAGCGGCCCGATAGGCGTGAAGGTGGTGGGAGTGAAGTAGGCAATAACAGAAAGCAGCAGCGCCCATAACGGGAACAGCCGGGTGATAACGGCGAGCATGTTGTATTCCTTGCAATATATTGGTGTTGTGTTTTTATAAAAAAAGCCGGGTTCGAGCCCGGCTATAGTTATTGTTTATCGCGTGGTGGAATATTATTCAAACAAATTATGATGAAGTTTCTGCACCACCTGCTCGGCTTCCGCTCCCGGCACCAGGAAGCACAGGTTATAGCTGGACGCACCGTAGCAAATCATGCGGATGTTGAACGGCTCAAGCACGCCAAACACCTCTTTGCCCACGCCGCAGGCTTTCGACAGGTTATTACCAATCAACGCCACCAGCGCCAGGTTCTCTTCTACTTCTACGCGGCACAGCGCTGACAGCTCCATCAGCAGCGACTGCGTTAGCAGGGTGTCGCCGGTAGAGGTTGAACCGGTGGTATCCAGCGTTAACGCGACGCTAACTTCAGAGGTGGTGATCAGGTCCACAGAGATACTGTGGCGAGCCAGAATGCCGAACACTTCCGCCAGGAAGCCGCGGGAGTGCAGCATGTTCAGGCTGTGCAGGGTCAGCAGAGTCTGCTTACGACGCAGTGCCAGCGCGCGGAATAAAGGTGGGTTGGCGGTTTTATTGCACACCATCGTGCCGCCGGCCTTTGGATCTTTGCTGGAGCCGACGAACACCGGAATATCGCTGCGAACGGCGGGCAACAGGGTCGCCGGGTGCAGGACTTTCGCGCCGAAGGTCGCCAGCTCGGCGGCCTCTTCAAAGGCGATTTCATCAATACGTTTTGCCGCTGGAACCACGCGCGGGTCGGTGGTGTAGATGCCCGGAACGTCAGTCCAGATATCGACACGCGTTGCATGCAGCGCTTCGCCCAGCAGCGCGGCGGTGTAGTCGCTGCCGCCACGACCAAGCGTCGTGGTGCGGCCTTTGCTTTCGCTGCCAATGAAGCCCTGGGTGATCACCAGGCCTTCGTCGAGGCGCGGAGCCAGTTGCTGGGTTGCCAGTTCGGCCAGTGCGGTAACGTCCGGCTCGGCGCGGCCAAAGCGGTCGCTGGTGCGCATCACTTTGCGCACGTCAAACCACTGCGCCTGCACGTGACGTTCACGCAGGATTTCAACAAATAGCAGGGTAGACATCAGTTCGCCGTGGCTGACCAGTTCGTCGGTCAGGGCGGTTGACGTTGCCAGGGAAGCGGCTTCCGCCAGCGTGCCGAGGTTTTCCAGCAGGCGTTCAATTTCATCGCGGATAACGGCAGGGTTTGCCAGACGTTCAAGTACGGCGTACTGAATGGCGCGGATGGCTTCCAGTTTGGCCTGGCGCTCAGCTGGCTCCAGCCCTTCGGCCAGGGCAACCAGCAGGTTGGTGACGCCCGCCGAAGCAGACAGCACAACCACGCGTACGTTGGCGTCGGAGAGCACCACATCGGCGCTACGGTTCATGGCGTCAAAATCGGCCACGCTGGTGCCACCAAATTTGGCGACGACTAATGCTGTCATAATAACCTCGTGTCAGGGGAGGTCAGGTTCAGATAAACCGGACCAAATTATTCAGCCTTGGCACAAGGGAAGAGCGAAAGACGGGTGGGCGCAGAGCGATAAACAACTACGATTTCACCCAGAAGTGCTCCACCACTTGCGAAACGCCCGACTGCGAACGTTTCTGGTGACAACCCAGGGGATTCAGCCCCTGCAGCCGATGGTGAACGCAACCTGTTGTTCACGCATCTCGGCGTTGCTCCCCCTCAGGTGTTTTCACAGGATTGGTTCCTCCCACACCCTTTACCTGGGCAACGCGCCTCTTCTGGCCTGCGCATGCGCAGGTAGTACGTTTATAAATAAAGGGTTAGCGGGTACCTTGTCAACGCTGGGGTTATGCGGATTTTTCATGCAGGCGAGCCCCACAGAAACGGGGCTTATAAAGGCTATACTTTTGTCTGTTTTCTGCGCGATTTTGTCAGCCTTAGGGGGGATAACATTAAAACCATCACAATTTTTTGTGACAGGCGCTACAATCGAGGCAGTTTGATTCTTAAATCAGAAGGGTATTGCTAATGAAAAACATCAACCCAACGCAGACCGCTGCGTGGCAGGCACTACAGAAACACTTCGATGTCATGAAGGACGTGACCATTGCGGAACTGTTCGCTAAAGATAGCGACCGTTTCAGCAAGTTTTCCGCGACCTTCGACGATCAGATGCTGGTCGATTTCTCCAAAAACCGTATTACCGAAGAGACCCTGGCAAAACTGCTCGATCTGGCCAAAGAGACCGATCTGAGCGGTGCGATTAAGTCCATGTTCTCCGGCGAGAAAATCAACCGCACCGAAGACCGTGCCGTGCTGCACGTGGCGCTGCGTAACCGTAGCAATACCCCAATTATCGTTGATGGCAAAGACGTGATGCCGGAAGTGAACGCGGTGCTGGAGAAGATGAAAGCCTTCTCTGAAGCGATCATCTCCGGTCAGTGGAAAGGCTATACCGGCAAATCCATCACTGACGTGGTGAACATCGGTATCGGTGGCTCCGACCTCGGCCCATTCATGGTGACGGAAGCGCTGCGCCCGTACAAAAATCACCTGAACATGCACTTCGTCTCTAACGTCGATGGCACCCACATCGCCGAAGCGCTGAAAAACCTGAATCCGGAAACCACGCTGTTCCTGGTGGCGTCTAAAACCTTCACCACTCAGGAAACCATGACCAACGCCCACAGCGCGCGCGACTGGTTCCTGGCAAGCGCGGGCGACCAGAAGCACGTGGCAAAACACTTCGCGGCGCTGTCTACCAACGGTAAAGCGGTGTCTGAATTTGGTATCGATACGGCCAACATGTTCGAGTTCTGGGACTGGGTTGGCGGCCGCTACTCTCTGTGGTCCGCGATTGGTCTGTCTATCATTCTGTCCGTGGGTTACGACAACTTCGTTGAGCTGCTCTCTGGCGCGCACGCGATGGACAAGCACTTCTCCACCACGCCTGCGGAGAAAAACCTGCCGGTACTGCTGGCGCTGATCGGCATCTGGTACAACAATTTTTACGGTACCGAAACTGAAGCGATTCTGCCGTACGACCAGTACATGCACCGCTTTGCCGCGTACTTCCAGCAGGGTAACATGGAGTCCAACGGTAAGTACGTTGATCGTAACGGCAACAAGGTTGAACACCAGACTGGCCCAATCATCTGGGGCGAGCCGGGCACCAACGGCCAGCACGCGTTCTATCAGCTGATTCACCAGGGTACCAAAATCGTTCCGTGCGATTTCATCGCCCCGGCCATCACCCACAACCCGCTGACTGACCATCATCCTAAGCTGCTGTCTAACTTCTTCGCCCAGACCGAAGCGCTGGCGTTTGGTAAATCTCGCGAAGTGGTTGAGCAGGAATACCGTGACCAGGGTAAAGACCCAGCAACCCTGGACTACGTGGTGCCGTTCAAAGTGTTCGAAGGCAACCGCCCAACCAACTCCATCCTGCTGCGCGAAATTACCCCGTACAGCCTGGGTGCGCTGATTGCCCTGTACGAGCACAAAATCTTCACTCAGGGCGCTATCCTGAACATCTTCACCTTCGACCAATGGGGCGTAGAGCTGGGTAAACAGCTGGCTAACCGCATCCTGCCTGAGTTGAACGATGATAAAGCCATCGACAGCCACGATAGCTCCACCAACGGTCTGATCAACCGTTATAAATCCTGGCGCGCGTAAGGTTATATATTCTCAATGCCGGCGTAATGCCGGCATTTTTTTGTCAGATAATTCCGTATATCTTCATTTTCTGAATTATATTGATATTGAGCATAATCCTAAATATCACCTATCCCAGATGTATGTTTCGGATTAACCGTATATTGTCATTCTTAAATCAATAATTAACACGCTGTTATTTATTGATATTTTATTTTCTTATCTTTCATTTTCATATTTTCCGAAAAAACCTTCCCCTATTTCCCATCACCGAATTCCGTTCATTTGGTTGTGTATACTCGATGACGCCTGAATATTCTCAGGTACATATCCATTCATCTAATGAAGGGAATACGTATGAAGAAAATCCTCTATGGCATTTTTGCCATATCGGCGTTTGCTGCGGCAAGCGCCAGCGCGGCACCTATTGAAACAGGTGAAGCGGCTGGTGCAGCAGCAACGTCAGTGTCGGCCGGGAGTTCAACCGCCACCAGCGCCAGCACCGTAGGTTCTGCGGTCGGTATGGCGCTGGCAGCGGCTGGCGGTGATGGTTCCAACACCGGGACCACCACCACGACCAGTACGACAACGACCACCCGTACTCAATAAAAACGGTACGTTAATCCTAACCACACTTCGGTGTGGTTATTTTGCCCCTGGAGAAGCGTCGTGAAGCGACTTGTTATTCCCCTTATTTGCCTGTTGCTTCAGGCGTGTTCACCCAGCACCAAGGGACTGGGTAAATCGCTTTGGCAAAGCGTATCTGGTGAGTCGGGCGTACAGCTTACCGACGACGAAATCCAGACCATGCCATACGCCAGCCAATATATGCAGCTTAACGGCGGACCGCAGATCTTCGTGGTGCTGGCGTATTCCGAAGAAGGTCAGCAGAAATGGCTGACGCAGGACCGGGCAATGCTGGTGACACAGCATGGACGCCTGGTAAAAACCAAGCTGGCGGGCGACAACCTGCTCACGGTGAATAACCTCGACAACGACCCGCTGGCCCGCCCGAACCAGATAACTGACGGCGCGCGCTGGACGCGGACCATGGGCTGGACCGAGCACCAGCAGGTGCGCTATGCCACCGCCACGTCCACCTTCCACTGGGACGGCAACGATACGCTGACCATGTCGGGCCAGGACACCGCCGTACGCGTGCTGGAAGAGGAGGTGACTACCTCTGAAGCGAGCTGGCGCAACCGCTACTGGGTCGACAGCGAAGGGCAAATTCGCCAGTCAGAACAATATCTCGGCGCAGGAACCTTCCCGGTAAAAACCATGCTTATCAAGGCGGCGAAATCATGAAAAAACTGTTAATTATCGCCGCCATGCTAAGCGCTATCTCCTTTGCCGCCCAGGCGGCAGGTACCGTCGAGGTTCATATGGCGGGCGTTGAAAAGCCGCTGACTTTAACCCACGCCGAACGATTGGCCGACCTGGTCGGGCAACCGAGGCTGGCGGGAAGCTGGTGGCCCGGCGCGGCGATCACCTCTCCGCTGGCCGCCGCTCAAGCCGAGCGTGAACATCAGGCGCTGCTGGCAGAACTGGCCGCGCTTGCGGCGGATGAGGGCGGTAGCGAGGCGGGGGCGATTAATGCCCTGCGCAACCAACTGCAGGCTATCCCGGTGACCGGGCGCTTATTGGTGCCGCTGGACCCTGACACCGTGCGGGTCCGCAGCAAAAATAACCCGCCGCTCGAAGGCCATTACACCCTGTGGCTGGGGCGTGAACCTTCCACCATCACGTTGGTTGGTCTGGTGGATAAACCGGGAAAAATCCCTTTCACGCCGGGACGCGACGCGGCCAGCTACCTCGATGATATCAGCCTGCTCAGCGGCGCGGATCGCAGCTACGCCTGGGTGATTTACCCGGACGGGCGCACGCAAAAAGCGCCGGTGGCGTACTGGAATAAGCGGCACGTTGAACCGATGCCCGGCAGCATTCTGTTTGTCGGCTTTGCCGACTCACTGTGGACGAAAAAATACGAAGCGCTGAACGCTGAAATCCTTCGCTCCCTGTCGCAGCGGAGACCTGAATAATGAAAAAAGCTTGTCTTTACAGCCTGTTGGCCCTGTCGGTTAGCGCGGCGTGCCATGCGGAAACGTTTCCCGCCCCTATCGGCCCCTCGCAGTCAGACTTTGGCGGCGTAGGCCTGCTGCAAACCCCAACGGCGCGCATGGCGCGCGACGGCGAGTTCAGCCTGAACTATCGCGATAACGATCAGTACCGCTATTACTCCGCCTCCGCCCAGCTTTTCCCGTGGCTCGAAACCACGCTGCGCTATACCGACGTGCGTACCAAACAATACAGCAGCGTGGATGCCTTCTCCGGCTCGCAAACCTACAAAGATAAAGCCTTCGACGTGAAGCTGCGCCTGTGGGAAGAGAGTTACTGGATGCCGCAGGTGGCGGTGGGCGCGCGCGACATCGGCGGTACCGGCCTGTTTGACTCGGAATATATTGTTGCCAGCAAAGCCTGGGGGCCGTTCGACTTTACTCTCGGCTTAGGCTGGGGCTATCTCGGCACCAGCGGTAACGCCACCAACCCGTTCTGCTCCTACAGCGACAAATACTGCTACCGCGATAATAGCTATCGTAAAGCGGGCTCGGTTGATGGCAGCCAGATGTTCCATGGCCCGGCGGCTTACTTTGGCGGTATTGAGTACCAGACGCCGTGGCAGCCGCTGCGCCTGAAGCTGGAGTATGAAGGTAACAACTACCAGCAGGACTTTGCTGGCAAGCTCGATCAGAAGAGCAAAATTAACGTCGGCGCTATTTATCGCGTTACCGACTGGGCCGATGTGAACCTCAGCTACGAGCGCGGTAATACGGTGATGTTCGGCTTTACCCTGCGCACCAACTTTAACGATCTGCGTCCGTCCTATAACGACAACGCGCGCCCGACCTATCGACCTCAGCCGCAGGATCCTATCCTCCAGCATTCGGTAGTGGCAAACCAACTGACCCAGCTTAAGTACAATGCGGGCTTTGCGGCGCCGAATATTCAGGTGCAGGGCGACACGCTGTACGTCACCGGCGAGCAGGTGAAGTATCGTGATTCGCGTGAAGGGATCGAACGCGCCAATCGGATCATCGCCAACGATCTTCCGGAAGGGATCCGCACGATCCGCATTACCGAGACGCGGCTGAATCTGCCGGAAGTGACCACGGAAACCGATGTGGCGAGCCTGCAACGGCATCTCGCCGGGGAGCCGCTGGGGCAGGAGACGCCGCTGGTGCAAAAACGCGTCGCGCCGATCGTGCCGGATAAAACCGAGCAAGGCTGGTATATCGACAAATCGCGCTTTGATTTCCATATCGACCCGGTGCTTAGCCAGTCTATCGGTGGGGCGGAAAGCTTCTATATGTACCAGGTGGGGGTAATGGGCTCGGCGGACTGGTGGGTGACCGATCACCTGCTGACCAGCGGCAGCCTGTTTGCCAACGTTGCAAACAACTACGATAAATTTAACTACACCAACCCACCGAAGGACTCAACCTTGCCGCGCGTTCGTACGCATATCCGTGAATATGTGCAGAACGATGTTTACGTGAATAACCTGCAGGCCAATTACTTCCAGTATCTGGGTAATGATTTCTACGGCCAGGTCTACGGCGGCTATCTGGAAACCATGTACGGCGGCGCAGGGGCGGAAGTGCTCTATCGGCCGGTGGACAGTAACTGGGCCTTCGGTCTGAACGCCAACTACGTGAAGCAGCGTGACTGGCGTAGCGCGCAGGACATGATGAAGTTTACCGACTACAGCGTGAAGACCGGGCACCTCACCGCCTACTGGACGCCGTCGTTTGCCCAGGATGTGCTGGTGAAAGCGAGCGTCGGGCAGTATCTGGCGGGAGATAAAGGCGGTACGCTGGATATCTCGAAACACTTCGATAGCGGCATTGTGGTCGGCGCATACGCCACCATTACCAACGTCTCTGCGGACGAGTATGGTGAAGGTGAGTTCACCAAAGGGGTCTATGTGAATATCCCGATGGATCTCTTCACCTCCGGCCCAACCCGCAGCCGCGCGGTTGTTGGCTGGACGCCGCTGACGCGCGACGGCGGTCAAATGCTGGGACGCAAGTTCGAGCTGTATAACATGACCGGCGATAAGAGCCAGAACTTCAGATAACGTTCATCCCGTAGCCCGGCCAAGCGAAGCGACGCCGGGGATTTTTTGGCTCTGTGCCCGTAGCCCCCTCACCCCAACCCTCTCCCCAAAGGGGAGAGGGAGCCGTTAGGTGCCACAGTCGTTATAGCCGCCGCAACAACCGTGCCGGATTCCCGGCGTACACCCCTTTTTCCTCAATGGAGCGGGTCACCACGCTGCCCGCGCCAATCACCACGCCATCGCAAATTGACACGGCCAGGATGGTCGCGCCGCTGCCAATAGAAACGTGATTGCCAATCGTAATACGCCCCCAGCTTTCGCGGTCGGCGTTGGGCTTACCCTCGCGGAACATATCGTTGGCAAACATGACCCCGTGGCCGATAAAGCAGTCGCGCCCGACGGTGACGTATTCGCAGATAAAGGTGTGCGACTGGATTTTGCTGTTGTCGCCAATCTGCGTATTGCCCTGAATCTCCACGAACGGGCCAATAAACACGTTATCGCCGAGCGTGCAGTCATAGAGGTTAGCGGGTTCGTAGATAACCACATTTTCCCCGCAGATAACGTTGCGCGTGGCAACCTGGCGAATGTTGAGCATGTGCCGTCTACTCCTGATGATAAACAGACGTTGATTGTGCCAGCAGGCCACGCTGAGAGGTAAGAAAATAAGAGGAAAGTGTGCAGTGATCCCGAGTTTAAGAGGATGCAGCGTTCTTCTCTAAGCGCTGGATATGAGTCAGCAGGCGAGTTATGGCGCTTCAGGATGGGTAAAAAAAGTAGATCTGGATCACATTTTTGCGTTATACAAAGAGCTCGGCCCAGAGAAAGAGGTGCTAGCCATGACGTCATTATCTCGTCCCCGCGTTGAGTTTATCTCCACCATTTTGCAGACCGTGCTGAACCTGGGTCTGCTCAGTCTTGGCCTGATCCTGGTGGTTTTCCTCGGTAAAGAGACGCTGCATCTGGCGGACGTGCTGTTCGCCCCTGAGAGCACCAGCAAGTACGAGCTGGTGGAAGGGCTGGTTGTCTACTTCCTCTATTTTGAGTTTATTGCCTTGATTGTGAAGTACTTCCAGTCGGGCTTTCACTTCCCGCTGCGTTACTTTGTCTATATCGGCATCACGGCGATTGTGCGGCTGATTATCGTTGACCATAAATCACCGCTGGACGTGCTGATTTACTCCGCCGCTATTTTGCTGTTGGTGATTACGCTGTGGCTGTGCAACTCGAAGCGGCTGAAGCGGGAGTAAGTAGCCCGATGGCGACCTGTGGCAAAAAAAAGGGCGCTCCAGAGGAGCGCCAAACAGTCACAAGTTAGGGTACGTTCAAGTTGAGGATAATAGCAGTGGCATTGCTGATGAAAATTAGCCCTTCACGCCCCCGGCCGTCAGGCCGTTTACCAGCCAGCGCTGTGCCAGCAGGAAGACCACGGTAATCGGAATGGCGGAAAGTACGGCCGCGGCGGCAAAGTCGCCCCACAGGTAGTTTTGCGGGTTGAGGTATTGCTGCATCCCAACGGCCAGGGTGTAGCTGTTCACATCACGCAGCAGCAGTGATGCAACCGGAACTTCGGTGATAGCGGCGATAAACGACAGGATAAACACCACCGCCAGAATCGGCACCGACAGTGGCAGCAGAACCAGACGGAATGCCTGCCACGGGGTAGCGCCATCCAGCGCCGCCGCTTCTTCCAGAGAACCATCAATCGTTTCGAAGTAGCCTTTAATCGTCCAGACGTGCAGCGCGATACCGCCGAGGTAGGCGAAGATAACGCCGCCGTGGGTGTTCAGACCGATAAACGGAACGTACTGGCCCAGACGGTCAAACAATGCGTACAGGGCAACCAGTGACAGCACCGCCGGGAACATCTGGAAAATCAGCATCCCTTTGAGCAGCGTGGCTTTGCCCGGGAAGCGCATACGGGCGAAAGCGTAGGCGCAGGTGGTGGAAAGCGCGACGATACCAATGGCGGTGATGCCGGCGATTTTCACCGAGTTCCACAGCCACAGCAGTACCGGGAACGGTGGTGGCGTCACGCGGCCATCGGCGTGTTCAACGCTGAAGCCGAGCGCCAGCTTCCAGTGTTCCCAGGAGATAGTGTCTGGGATCAGGCTGCCGGTGGCGAAGTTACCTTCGCGCAGTGAAATCGCGATAACCATCAGCAGCGGGAACATAATCGCCGCAATGAAGATCAGTAGCAGAAGGTGCGTGGTAAAGAGACGCAGTTTCTGAGATTTGGGTTGTACCATAGCCATGTTCGAGTCTCCCTTAATCAAACTTCATGCGCGTGGCTTTCAGGTTTACTATCGCAAGCGCACCGACCAGCAGGAAGATAAGCGTCGCAATCGCTGCCGCCAGACCGAAGTCCTGTCCGCCGCCGCCTTCGAAGGCGATACGGTAGGTATAGCTTACGAGCAGGTCGGTATAACCAGCTGGCGTGGTGGTGCCGAGCCTGTCCGGGCCGCCGTTGGTCAACAGTTGAATCAGCACGAAGTTGTTAAAGTTAAAGGCGAAGCTGGCGATCATCAGCGGCGTGAGTGGCTTAATCAGCAGCGGGAACGTAATCTTAAAGAAGTTCTGGAACGGGCCTGCGCCATCCATTGCCGAGGCTTCATACAGGTCGTCCGGAATCGCTTTCAGCAGGCCCATGCACAGGATCATCATGTACGGGTAGCCAAGCCAGGTGTTGACGATAACAATCATCGAACGAGCGGTGGTCGGGTCGCTGAACCAGGCCGGTTTAATACCGAACAGCGCGCTCAGCATCATGTTGATTTCACCAAAGCTCTGGTTGAACAGCCCTTTGAAAATCAGAATCGAGATAAACGACGGTACGGCGTACGGCAGAATTAACAGCACGCGGTAAATGGCTTTGCCCTTCAGCGATTCCCACTGTACGAGGCAGGCCAGCACCATGCCGACGGCGACGGTGAGGATAACGGTCAGCACCGAGAAGACCACCGTCCAGACGAAGATAGCGAAGAACGGCTTCTGGATACCTTCATCGGTAAAGACGCGGGTAAAGTTGTCCCAGCCGATGCTCACTGTGTAGCCCGGGCTCAGCTTCTCGTCGCCCCAGGAACCGTCGGCGTTGACCGTCTGGTAGAAACCGACGTCGTTGTTAGGACGGTATTTCACGCCGCTCTGGTTGTTGGTCAGCAGGCCGTCATCGGCCAGCGTGTAGAGCGGCTGAGTGCCAGAGAACTGGCGCAGTGAGCTCATGGTGACTTTGCTTTCATCCGGCAACACGGCGGTTAGCTGGTTCAGCGCCTGACGGTTCTGGGTGATCACGCGAAGCTGTGCGTGTTCGCCGCTCGGCAGCGCTTCAGTCTCTTTCAACTGCAGCTTCTGCTCGCCGCCAATCTTAAAGTTGTCGGAAAGATAATTTTTGCCGGTCTCGCCGTCGGTGAGGGCAAGCTGCCACTCATCACCCGCCGGGAATAGGCTGAAGTTGTAGCTTTTGCCCGCCTGGTAAGAGCGGTCCATCAGCACCTGTTGAGCGCGCTCAAAAGTAAGCTGGTTAGTGCTGCTGTAGTTGGTAAAAGCGATGGCGATGGTACAAATCAGTGGGAACAGGACGAACAGCCCCATCCCGGCCATGCCAGGGTAAACGTAGCGCCAGGCGTAGGTTTTACGGTTGGCGAAAATATACAGGCCCGCTGAACTTAAAATCAGCGTCATGATGGCGAACAGGTACTCCCCTTGTGCGTACATTAAAACTACAAGGTAACCCACCAGCAAGCCCAGCAGACCAACCACTGACCACTTCAGCGTGTCGCTTTGCCACCAATGTTTCTTTTTAATGACATCCATGGGGATCTTCCTCTACAGCGTTGAAACTTCCTGGCCGGAGATGTGCCTGATGGCGCTGCGCTTATCAGGCCTACGGTGTGTTGTAGGCCGGATAAGGCATTTATGCCGCCATCCGGCACAGGCTCAGCGGCATTACTTGGTGATACGACCCTGCGCGTCCTTCAGCGCGGCATCGACGGTCTGACGACCGCTAGCGGCGTTGATGACCGCGGTACGAACGGCGTACCAGAATGCAGACATCTGTGGGATGTTCGGCATGATTTCGCCTTTCTGGGCGTTATCCATGGTGGCCGCAATGCGTGGGTCTTTCGCTAACTGATCCTGGAAGGATTTCAGCGCCACGGCGCCCAGCGGTTTGTCCTTGTTCACTTCATCCAGACCCTGATCGGTCAGCAGGTAGTTTTCGAGGAATTCTTTCGCCAGCTCTTTGTTCGGGCTTGCGGCATTGATACCGGCGCTCAGTACACCAACGAACGGTTTAGACGGCTTGCCTTTGAAGGTTGGCAGCAGCGTTACGCCGTAGTTCACCTTGCTCTTGTCGATGTTGGACCACGCCCACGGGCCGTTGATGGTCATCGCCGTTTCGCCCTTGTTGAAGGCCGCTTCTGCGATGGAGTAGTCGGTATCCGCGTTCATGTGTTTGTTCTTGATAAGGTCAACCAGGAAGGTCAGACCCGCTTTCGCGCCAGCGTTGTCCACGCCCACGTCTTTCACGTCATATTTGCCGTTTTCAAACTTGAACGCGTAACCGCCGTCGGCAGCAATCAGCGGCCAGGTGAAGTACGGTTCTTGCAGGTTGAACATCAGCGCAGATTTACCCTTCGCCTTCAGCGTCTTATCCAGCGCTGGGATCTCTTCCCAGGTTTTTGGTGGATTTGGCACGAGGTCTTTGTTGTAAATCAGCGACAGCGCTTCAACCGCGATTGGGTAAGCAATCAGTTTGCCGTTGTAGCGTACGGCATCCCAGGTGAACGGGTAGAGTTTGTCCTGGAACGCTTTATCCGGAGTGATTTCAGCCAGCAGACCAGACTGCGCGTAGCCGCCAAAGCGGTCATGTGCCCAGAAGATGATGTCCGGGCCGTCGCCGGTCGCTGCAACCTGCGGGAATTTTTCTTCCAGTTTATCCGGGTGTTCTACGGTGACTTTAATCCCCGTATCTTTCTCAAATTTCTTACCTACCTCGGCCAGACCGTTATAGCCTTTGTCGCCGTTGATCCAGATAACCAGCTTTCCCTCTTCAATTTTTGCCAGAGCAGAGGCGGAAAACATCATCGTGGTCAATGCGGACAGCGCGAGGATGCGAGCGCCAGTTTTGATTTTCATATATCCCGTCCTTTCCAGATTATGTACTTATGGATACACAGAGGTGGTTTAACGTCGATGAGTTTCCTTTTTTAGCAACCCCTTTCCATCCTCCTGAGGTCTACGCCCTCGGGGCCAGTAGTGTGATCTCCGTAACATAAATCCCCGTTATGCGTCTTAGCGCACAAAAAAAAGCGCCGTTTTTTGTCGGCCCCATCACGATTTTCGTTTTGATGAGATGTCATCGGGGGCAGAGCGCGCCTTCTCATCCTCCCGTCTCCTCCCCCATAAAAAACCGGGGGGGTGGAGGATTCACCAAATTGATGTGTACGGCATAGTCAGCCCATCTTGAATGTTTCTGTCGGTGACAAGTTGTAACGAGGGAGAAGGGCATGGCGAACGTACAGCTACGCAATGTAACGAAAGCCTGGGGCGACGTGGTGGTATCAAAAGATATCAACCTCGATATCCAGGAAGGGGAGTTCGTGGTGTTTGTCGGGCCATCCGGCTGCGGCAAATCGACGTTGCTGCGTATGATCGCGGGTCTCGAAACGATTACCAGCGGCGATCTGTTCATCGGTGAAACCCGCATGAACGATATCCCGCCCGCCGAACGTGGCGTGGGCATGGTGTTCCAGTCCTACGCGCTGTATCCCCATTTGTCCGTTGCCGAGAACATGTCTTTTGGCCTGAAGCTGGCGGGTGCCAAAAAAGAGCTTATCAACCAGCGCGTTACCCAGGTCGCCGAAGTTCTGCAGTTAGCCCATCTTCTGGAACGTAAACCTAAAGCGTTGTCCGGTGGTCAGCGTCAGCGCGTGGCGATTGGCCGTACGCTGGTGGCCGAACCGCGCGTGTTCCTGCTGGATGAACCCCTGTCTAACCTGGACGCCGCGCTGCGCGTTCAGATGCGTATTGAAATCTCCCGTCTGCACAAACGTCTGGGCCGCACGATGATTTACGTCACCCACGATCAGGTCGAAGCGATGACGCTGGCCGACAAAATCGTGGTGCTGGACGCCGGTCGCGTGGCGCAGGTCGGGAAGCCTCTGGAACTGTATCACTATCCGGCAGACCGCTTCGTTGCGGGCTTTATTGGCTCGCCGAAGATGAACTTCCTGCCGGTCAAAGTCACCGCCACCGCCATCGATCAGGTGCAGGTCGAGCTGCCGAACCGTCAGCAGATCTGGCTCCCGGTCGAGAGTAACAACGTTCAGGTTGGTGCCAACATGTCGCTGGGCATTCGCCCGGAACACCTGCTGCCGAGCCACATCGCCGATGTGACGCTGGAAGGGGTGGTCAATGTTGTCGAGCAGCTTGGTCACGAAACGCAAATTCATATCCAGATCCCTGCCATCCGTCAGAACCAGGTCTATCGCCAGAACGACGTGGTGTTGGTCGAAGAGGGAGCCACATTCGCTATCGGCTTGCCGCCAGAGCGCTGCCATCTGTTCCGTGAAGATGGCACCGCATGTCGTCGGCAGCACAAAGAGCCAGGCGTTTAAAGAAGTCCCATAAAACAAAACAAGCATGAAGCTCTTACGTCGCCAGCGATAAGGCAAGAAGGGTGGAATGTTCAAGAAAAGCAATGATCTCAGGAGATAGAATGATGATTACTCTGCGCAAACTCCCCGTGGCGGTTGCCGTAGCAGCAGGCATTATGTCTGTTCAGGCAATGGCCGTAGATTTCCATGGTTACGCACGTTCCGGCATTGGCTGGACGGGCAGCGGCGGTGAACAACAGTGCTTCCAGGCAACCGGTGCCGGAAGTAAATACCGTCTCGGTAACGAATGTGAAACCTATGCCGAACTTAAATTAGGTCAGGAAGTGTGGAAAGAAGGCGATAAGAGCTTCTACTTCGACACTAACGTGGCTTACTCCGTAGCGCAGCAGAACGACTGGGAAGCAACCGACCCAGCCTTCCGCGAAGCGAACGTCCAGGGTAAAAACCTGATTGAATGGCTGCCAGGCTCCACCATCTGGGCTGGTAAGCGCTTCTACCAGCGTCATGACGTTCACATGATTGACTTCTACTACTGGGATATCTCTGGTCCTGGTGCCGGTATCGAGAACATCGACTTGGGCTTCGGTAAACTGTCTCTGGCAGCAACCCGTTCTCAGGAAGCGGGTGGTTCTTACACGTTCAGCAGCCAGAATATTTACGATACCTCTAAAGATACCGCGAACGACGTATTTGATGTCCGTTTAGCTGGCCTGCAGACCAACCCAGATGGTGTCCTGGAACTGGGTGTTGACTATGGTCGTGCTAATACAACAGACGACTATCGTTTAGCTGACGGCGCTTCGAAAGACGGCTGGATGTTCACTGCTGAACACACTCAGAGCATGCTGAAGGGCTACAACAAGTTTGTTGTTCAGTACGCCACCGATGCGATGACCACTCAAGGTAAAGGCATCCCACAAGGATCCTACGGCGCAACCTACTCCGTTACAGATGATGCGACTGACACAACGACCCATTATGTTGACAGCAACATCAACAACAACGGGAAAATGTGGCGACTGCTCGACCACGGTGCAATCTCTGTCACTGACAACATTGATCTGATGTACGTCGGTATGTTCCAGAAAACTGATATGGACAACAATCTGGGTACCGATTGGTGGACTGTAGGTATTCGTCCTATGTACAAATGGACGCCTATCATGAGCACCCTGCTGGAAGTTGGCTATGACAACGTGAAATCTCAGCAGACTGGCGATCGCAACAGCCAGTACAAAATCACCCTGGCACAACAGTGGCAGGCTGGTGACAGCATCTGGTCTCGTCCGGCAATCCGTGTCTTCGCTACCTATGCGAAGTGGGATGAAAACTGGGGTTACATCAAAGACGGCGACAAAACACTGCGTTATGCCGCGTCTAATAATTCTGGAATCTCTACAAATAGCCGTGGCGACAGCGATGAGTGGTCCTTCGGTGCTCAGATGGAAATCTGGTGGTAATTCAGCACTAACCTGAAGCAATAAACTGACGAGGGGCGAGAGCCCCTCTGTTCCGTAAGGTTTAGCGCGCTATTGCCTGGCTACCGCTAGACTGACGATTTCTGAGGTCATCATAATGAAAATGAAAAAAAGTCTCGTTGCTCTGTGCTTATCCGCTGGATTACTGGCGAGCGTTCCGGGTATCAGCCTTGCGGACGTCAACTATGTGCCGCAAAACACCAGCGCCGCGCCAACTATCCCAACCTCGGCCCTCCAGCAACTGACCTGGACACCGGTCGATCAATCTAAAGTGCAGTCCACCCAGCTTTCTACCGGTGGTCAGAGCCTGAACGTACCGGGCATCACCGGTAACGTCGCGGCCTACAGCGTACCGGCTAACATCGGTGAATTGACGCTGACGCTAGCCAGCGAAGTGAATAAACAAACTAATGTTTTTGCGCCGAACGTGCTGATCCTCGATCAGAACATGACGCCATCTGCTTACTTCCCAAGCAGCTACTTTACCTATCAGGCACCTGGCGTAATGAGCGCCGACCGTCTTGAAGGCGTCATGCGCCTGACCCCGGCCTTAGGTCAGCAAAAACTCTATGTACTGGTCTTTACCACTGAAAAAGATCTCCAGCAGACCACAACATTGCTGGACCCAGCAAAAGCCTATGCCAAGGGCACCGGCAACGCGGTTCCGGATATCCCAGACCCGGTGGCTAAACACACCACCGACGGTCTCGTGAAGCTGAAAGTCAAAACCAACAGCAGCTCTAGCGTCCTGGTCGGCCCACTGTTTGGCTCCTCCGGCCCGGCTCCGGTCACCGTGGGTAACACTGCTGCGCCAGCCTATAGTGCGCCTGCCGCTGCTCCAGTCGTTGCACCAGCTGCCGCTCCAGCCGCGAAAGCAGAGCCGATGCTGGATGACACGGAAACCTACTTCAACAACGGTATTAAACAGGCGGTGGCCAAAGGGGATATCGACAAAGCCCTGAAGCTGATGAATGAAGCCGAACGCCTGGGCTCGAAATCTGCTCGTTCCACCTTTATCGGCGCTGTAAAAGGCAAGGGGTAAGTTTTACCCCGCAGCGCCGATGTTTAGGCGAAGCCTTTCGGTGTGCCCTTATGGGCACACCTTTTTTCTACACGTCATTGCGCGACAACAAACTGTTGCACTGCTGTTGCGCTAATGATCGTATTTGACCATTCCTGCACCCCCTCCCGCTGTGTTCTGCGATACAATAGCCAGAAGTTATGTATTGGAGAGACAGGCATGTCGCACTCTGCACTGACGCAGCTTCGCGCGCTGCGCTATTTTGACGTTATCCCCCCGCTTGAATCGGCACAGCGCGACTGGCTGATGCTGGAAGATTCGATGACCAAACGGTTTGAGCAGTTCGGGAAGCCCGTTAGCGTCACGCTGCTGAACGAAGCCTTTGTCACCCGTGATGCGTTGGAAGGCGAGCAGCATTTGCTGCCGGACGAACCTCGCTATTGGCTGAGAGAAATATTATTGTGCGTGGGCGACGAACCCTGGCTTGCTGGGCGTACCGTGGTGCCGGAGTCGACGCTTTGCGGCCCGGAACTGGCGCTACAGCAGCTGGGGCAAACGCCACTCGGGCGCTATCTGTTTACGTCATCGACGTTGACCCGGGATTTTATTGAAATAGGGTGTCATGATGCGCTGTGGGGGCGACGTTCCCGCCTGCGTCTGAGCGGCAAACCGCTGCTGCTGACGGAGCTTTTTTTGCCCGCATCGCCGCTGTACTAAGAGGAAGAAGAAAAATGGAGTGGAGTCTTAGGTCGAATAAGCTGCTCGCTTACCATCGGCTCATGCGAACGGACAAACCGATTGGCGCGCTATTGCTGCTGTGGCCGACGCTGTGGGCACTGTGGGTTGCTTCCCCTGGCGTACCGCCGCTGTGGATCCTGGCGGTATTTGTCGCTGGCGTCTGGTTGATGCGTGCCGCAGGTTGTGTAGTCAATGATTACGCGGATCGTAAATTCGACGGCCACGTAAAGCGCACCGCCAACCGGCCGCTGCCAAGCGGCGCGGTGACGGAGAAAGAAGCGCGGACGCTGTTTATCGTACTTGTGCTGCTCTCCTTCGTGCTGGTGCTGACCCTCAACACCATGACCATCCTGCTATCGATTGCCGCGCTGGCGCTTGCCTGGATTTATCCGTTCATGAAGCGCTACACCCATCTGCCGCAGGTGGTGCTTGGTGCGGCGTTCGGCTGGTCTATCCCTATGGCCTTTGCCGCCGTCAGCGAAACGCTGCCGTTGAGCTGCTGGCTGATGCTGTTGGCCAATATTCTGTGGGCGGTGGCTTACGATACGCAATATGCGATGGTTGACCGCGACGACGATGTGAAAATCGGTATTAAATCGACGGCGATTCTGTTCGGTGATAATGACCGCCTGATTATCGGTATCCTGCAAGCTTGCGTGCTGGGGCTGATGGCGATTATCGGCTGGCTCAATGGCCTGCACTGGGAATTTTACTGGTCAATTCTGATTGCCGGTGCGCTGTTTGTTTACCAGCAAAAGTTGATTCGCCAGCGCGAACGCGGGCCGTGCTTCCAGGCGTTTATGAACAATAACTACGTGGGACTGGTGCTGTTTATTGGGCTGGCGATGAGCTACTGGCAGTTTTGATACGCGCATTCATTGCTGGACGGCGGCGTGCCGCCTCGTCTGGGCTACAATATCAATACATAAAAAAATCCCCGGTTTCAGCCGGGGATTTTTGTTTTTTTACTGCGCCGCCTCTTCCTGCGTCACGCTCTCAATCGTCAAGCGCACGTCCGAGGTAATCAGGCTTGCCATCATCTGGTATACCTTCATCGTCTCTTCCGGCTCGGCGTCGCCGCTGTCGCTGATATAGCCTTCATCGCGCAGGGTTAACACCAGGGAAGAGAACACCGCCTTATCGAAGAACTCCGGCGAGTTGATACCGTGCAGTACCGAGAGACGCTGAGCCAGCGTGCGGCTCTCTTTCTCCAGCGTGCTGCGGTTCATCGACGGGTTGCCGCTCAGCAGCCAGAAGGTGATCGCATAGCGCTGCAACGTCTCGCGCGCACCGGCAGCTAGCAGCTGCAGGGTGCGGGAGTGAGAGGCGTTGATACGCAGCTCACCGTCCTGCTCGCTAATCATCTCCTGACGAACCATCTCCGCAATCAGCGTATCGATAACCGCTGGCAGCTCTGTGCGATCCCAGCGCAGGAACAGCTCCGCTTTCAGCATTGGATACAGCGTATCGATAATGCTCAGCACCTGCTCGCGGGAAATCTCGCGATGCTGAGTCATAATTGACGCCAGCAGCGACGGCATGATCAACATATGCGCGATGTTATTGCGGTAGTAGGTCATCAGCACCGCCTGCTCGCGCGGCAGAATGATGATATCGCCGATGGTATCCTTCTCGACTTCGAACTTGTTCATCTGCAGCGCGTGATCGATAAGCTCGCTGGCAGAGGAGGTCGGTGCCGTTGCATCCGGCGCGTACGGCGCGTTACGCAGCAGTGCCAGATAGCAATCCAACTGCTGAGTCAGCTGCTCGCGGGTCAGCGAACGCTGACGCGAAGCCAGCAGCGCGGTACAGCACAGGTTCATGGCATTCGCCGCGCCTGCGTTGTTGATACGCACCATCAGCTCGGCCGCCATCTTGTTGACGGTCGGCGTCAGCCAGGCTGGGCGTACGGCTTCGATCGGGTCGATAGACTCGCGCCACTCCGGCACATGGTGGTTCAGGTAGGTCATCAGCGGCATGGGTTCGCCGAAGTTGACGTAGCCCTGGCCCAGATTACGCAGCTTGCTCAAGCCGCGCAGCATCTGTGGCAGGCTCTCTTTCTCTTTGGTCGCACCGCGCAGCTCTTTGGCGTAGGTCCCCACTTCCATCACGTGCTCGTAGCCGATGTAAATCGGCACCAGGGTGATCGGACGTGAACCGCCGCGCAGCATCGCCTGGATGGTCATCGACAGGGTGCCGGTTTTCGGGTCCAGCAGACGGCCGGTACGGGAACGCCCGCCTTCCACAAAGTACTCAACGGAGTAACCACGGCTGAACAGCTCGCCGAGGTATTCGCGGAACACGGTGGAGTAGAGCTTGTTGCCCTTAAAGGTACGGCGAATAAAGAAGGCGCCCAGGCGACGGAAAATCGGGCCCGCTGGCCAGAAGTTCAGGTTGATACCGGCAGCGATATGCGGCGGCACCAGCCCCTGGTGATAAAGCACGTAAGAGAGCAGCAGGTAGTCCATGTGGCTGCGGTGACACGGCACATAGACAATTTCATGCCCGTCGTGCGCCAGCTGGCGTACGCGCTCGGCGTTGTTCACGTTAATGCCCTGGTACAGACGGTTCCAGGTAAAGCTGAGGATGCGGTCGGTCAAACGAATCATCTCGTAGGAGAAGTTCGCCGCGATCTCTTCCATCAGCGCAATAGCGTTCTGCTGGGCTTTCTCGTGGGAAATTTTCTTGCTGCGCGCTTCGTCTTCTACCGCTTTGGCGATGGCTTTTGACGCCAGCAGCTTCTTGAACAGGTCATGGCGCGCCGGTAAACGTGGGCCGACCGCGGCCAGACGCTGACGAGCAAAGTGCATACGCGCGACGCGCGCCAGTTTCTGAGCGATAGTTTTATCGGTACCGTGTTCGTCAGCCATGCGGCGCAGGGAGACGGACGGCGAGAAACGCACAAAGCTGTCGCGACCGAGCCAGGAAACGGCAAAGAACTTCTGGAAGCCGTTCAGCATGCGCAGCGGTGGGTTCACTTCGCCTTTCTCACGACCCGGCGAACGACCAAACATCACCGACACTGGCACCATTTGCACATCCAGTTCTGGATTGCTGCGGTGCAGATCGAGGTAGTCGTGGAACAGTTTGATCGACTCTTCTTTCGGCGTGTAGTAGGTGAACACGCGCGGGCCGCCGTGGATAAAGACGTAGCGCGGCAGTAGCGTACCGTCGATTTCCAGGGGTTCAAGCGGATCGGGTAAATCGTGCGCCAGGCACTGAGCGCGCAGCGTCAGCAAGTCAGCCTTAGAGTTATAAGGCAGGACGTACATAATAGGGCGCGACGTATCAAGCCCCAATTCCTGGGCAGGTTGTGCCGGAATAGACTTGCTTTTTACCAGAACACTTAATGGTAAATTCAGTAATTTGTAGTAAATTCGTGGCCAGCCGGACATAAACGATGTAAAGCCTCTGGTTAATCATGCAAATGCGCGGCAAGAATATCAGAAAGTCGGTGAAATTTCTGTTCTACCGCCTCATATCACGCATTGTCATTGACGTAAAAACGAAAAAGGTTCTTGAGATGGCCAATAATACCACTGGGATTACCCGAATCATCAAAGCTGCGGGTTATTCCTGGAAAGGATTCCGCGCGGCGTGGATCAATGAAGCGGCATTCCGCCAGGAAGGGGTAGCCTCTGTTATCGCGATTATTATCGCCTGCTGGCTGGATGTCGATGCCATCACCCGTGTCCTGCTCATCGGATCGGTCCTTTTGGTGATGATAGTGGAAATTCTCAATAGTGCACTGGAAGCGGTGGTTGACCGCATCGGCTCCGAGTATCACGAGCTGTCTGGCCGGGCAAAAGACATGGGTTCGGCGGCGGTGCTGCTGTCCATTTTCGTGGCGGTAATCACCTGGGTCATCTTACTGTGGGCTCATTTTCACTAAACCTGCGAAAACTGCCTGATTTCGTGAGTTTTACGGTTCCAAAATAGCCAGTAGCTGTATATACTCACAGCATAACTGTATATACACCCAGGGGGCGGAATGAAAGCGTTAACGACCAGGCAGCAAGAGGTGTTTGATCTCATCCGGGATCACATCAGCCAGACGGGCATGCCGCCAACGCGTGCGGAAATTGCTCAACGCTTGGGGTTCCGTTCCCCAAACGCGGCTGAAGAGCACCTGAAAGCGCTGGCACGTAAAGGCGTGCTTGAGATTGTCTCAGGCGCTTCTCGCGGTATCCGCCTGCTGGTGGAAGAAGAAGAGGGCCTGCCGCTGGTGGGCCGCGTGGCGGCGGGTGAACCGCTGCTGGCGCAGCAGCACATCGAAGGTCACTATCAGGTTGACCCGTCTCTGTTTAAGCCAAGCGCGGATTTCCTGCTACGCGTCAGCGGCATGTCGATGAAAGACATCGGTATTATGGATGGCGACCTGCTTGCCGTACATAAAACCCAGGATGTACGTAACGGCCAGGTTGTCGTGGCGCGTATTGATGAAGAAGTGACGGTAAAACGCCTGAAAAAACAGGGCAACGTCGTCGAATTGCTGCCAGAAAACAGCGAATTTAAACCTATCGTGGTCGATCTGCGCCAGCAGAATTTCTCCATCGAAGGGCTGGCCGTTGGCGTTATCCGCAACGGCGAATGGCTGTAACTCTCCCCTGATTCTAATGGCTGCGATACTTCCGCTATCGCAGCCTTTTTTCGTTCTGGTCGATACTCATGCCGCTACTTACTCACGCCGATAAGGCGCTGTGGCGCCTTGCGCTACCGATGATCTTCTCCAACATCACCGTGCCGCTGCTGGGCCTGGTCGATACCGCCGTTATTGGCCACCTCGATAGCCCCGTCTATCTGGGCGGCGTCGCCATTGGTGCTACGGCAACCAGCTTCCTGTTTATGCTGCTGCTGTTCCTGCGAATGAGCACTACCGGGCTCACGGCGCAGGCGTTCGGTGCGAAAAATCCGCAGGCGCTGGCTCGCGCGCTGGTGCAGCCACTGCTTCTGGCGTTGGGCGCAGGGCTGCTTATCGTATTGTTTAAAACACCGTTGATAAATCTGGCGCTCTCTATCGTTGGCGGCAGCGGCGAGGTGCTGGAACAGGTCCGGCGCTTCCTCGCTATTCGTTGGCTTAGCGCGCCAGCCGCACTGGCGAACCTGGTGTTGCTGGGTTGGCTGCTGGGCGTACAGTACGCGCGGGCTCCGGTGGTACTGCTCATCGTCGGCAACGTGCTGAATATCGTTCTTGATCTATGGCTGGTGATGGGGCTGCACATGAACGTGCAGGGCGCGGCGCTGGCAACGGCGATTGCGGAATACGCTACGTTACTGGTCGGGCTGGGAATGGCGCGTAAGGTGCTGGTGATGCGCGGGATCTCGTGGGCGATGCTGAAAACGGCCTGGCAGGGCGATTTTCGCCGCCTGCTGGCGCTCAACCGCGACATCATGCTGCGCTCGCTGCTGCTCCAGCTCTGCTTTGGCGCGATAACCGTCTTCGGCGCGCGGCTGGGTAGCGAAGTGGTGGCGGTGAACGCGGTGCTGATGACGATGCTGACCTTCACTGCCTATGCGCTGGACGGCTTTGCCTACGCGGTAGAAGCGCATTCCGGACAGGCCTATGGCGCGCGCGACGGCAGCAAGCTGCTGGAAGTATGGCGTGCCGCATGCCGTCAGGCGGGGGTTGTGGCGCTGGCTTTTGCGCTGATTTACGCGCTCCTGGGAGAACATATTGTGGCGCTACTGACCTCGCTACCTGAACTGCGTCAGCTTGCCGACCGCTACGTGCTGTGGCAGGCGGTGCTGCCGGTTATCGGCGTATGGTGCTACCTGCTCGACGGCATGTTTATCGGCGCCACCCGCGGCGCGGAGATGCGTAACAGCATGGCGGTGGCTGCCGCCGGGTTTGCGCTTACCATGCTGGCGTTACCGCTGCTGGGCAACCATGGGCTGTGGCTGGCGCTTGCCGTATTCCTTGCGCTGCGCGGGCTGTCGCTGGCCGTTATCTGGCGTCGTCACTGGAAAAACAACAGCTGGTTTGCCTGACGAAATGGTTAAAGATTCCGAATAATGAAATGGCGCCAGAATGACTGACTACAATTAACCTCACGCTTAGCAAAAAAGATGTCTTTCCTGAAGCATCGTTTTCGCTATTCACTCACTGACGATCGAGGATTCAATGATGAATAAAGATGAAGTCGGCGGTAACTGGAAACAGGTTAAAGGTAAAGTGAAAGAGCAATGGGGCAAACTGACCGATGATGATATGACGGTGATCGAAGGCAAACGCGATCAGCTGGTCGGTAAAATTCAGGAACGCTACGGCTACGCGAAAGATCAGGCCGAAAAAGAGGTGGATAGCTGGGATAAACGCCACAACCACCGCTGGTAGTAACGTCCTCCTGCCCGTGCGTACAAGGACGTACGCTCCCCCTGCTTAGCGCCCGCTAGCGGGATTTCTTTTTAATCTGAATGGTATGGTCGTGATGGCAGTGCTCGTGTGCGCTGCACGCTTCTACTTCTACGCAGGCCGAGCACAGGCCGTGCGCTTCAATCACGTTATGACGCAGAGCGAAGCCCATTTTGGCCGCCAGCGCGTGCATGATGTCTTCCACCCCTTCCGCACACTCTTCTTTTACCACCCCGCAGCGATCGCAGATAAACATCGCGGAGGTATGAGTTGGCTGATCGAACAGGTGACAAAGCACGTAGCTGTTCGCCGATTCCACCTTATGCACGAAGCCTTGTTCGAGCAAAAACTCCAGCGCGCGATAGACGGTTGGCGGTTTAGCCTGTGGCTCTTTGACGCGCAGAAGGTCGAGCAGGTCGTAGGCGCTAATCGCCCCTTCTTGCAGGCTCATCAGGCGCAACACTTCCAGACGTTGCGGAGTCAGGCGCACGCCGCGTTGCGCGCACAGCTTTTCAGCCTGCGCTAACAGTTCTTGCGTAGTGGTCTTATCCATTGGCGTCCTCGGGTTACGGGTGAAACAAACTCCTACTTTACCATGTTATGCCGGAAACACCGAGTTTCCACCGGTGTGCTATAGGTGTGTTATAGCAGGCGTACTTCACACTCAGGATGAAAAATGATGAAAAGACCCGATTGCATTCGCCATTGGCATGATGTTGAAGGACCGGATGACTCGACTTACCCCGATAGTAACGAGCTTTTTGCCATCGGCGCGCCGCTGGCCCGCGCGCTGGGGCTACGGCATCTCGGTATTCACCACGAACGACTGCCGCCGGGCCGTCGCACCTCTTACCCGCATGCGGAGAGTGACGAAGAGGAATTTATCTACGTGCTGGAGGGCTACCCGCAGGCGTGGATCAACGGCTATCTGTGGAAGCTCCAGCCGGGAGATAGCGTCGGTTTTCCCGCCGGAACCGGCGTGTGCCATACCTTCATCAACAACACCTCCGAAGAGGTGCGGCTGCTGGTGGTGGGCGAGGCGAATAAAAAACACAACCGCATCTATTACCCGCTGAACGCCTCGTATGCCGTGACGCGTGAGGATCGCTGGGTCGATCACCCGCCGCAGTTTTTTGGCCCTCACGACGGAAAACCTGGGCGAAATTAGCATCTTCTTCTATAAAGATTAGGGTGCTTATTAAAAATAACGATAACCGTAGAAAATTTCAGTTAGGGGAACAAACCGCTTTTTTCCTCGCTATTCACAGCAACAGTTCGTCTCCATCCAGGCGATAACGGATGGAGGGTTGTTTCATTACCGACAATAAGACGAGCAAACTGTGAATAAAAAAGACAAATTTTCGCTAATGGGGGTCGCTGTCTCCTTTTTCGTGGCGGGACAGGCAGGGGCGGCAAATGGCTGGACGGAAGCGCGTAACGACGCGATGGGGGGCACGGGGGTGGCTTCTGCGAATTATGGCAGCGGCGTACTCATCAACCCGGCGCTGCTGGCGAAGGCGAAGCCGGACGACGATATCACGCTTATTGTGCCGACCATTGGTGCGCAGATTTCCGATAAGGACGATCTGCGCAGCAAAATTGATGACATCAGCGACGATGTGAACAACTACCGGCGGGTACTGAGCACGATTAACCTTGCCGATCTTGCCAATCCAAACAGCGCTTCTTCTCGTCAGGTTTCTGCGGCGGCAGGCGATCTGGCGGATCAACTCTCCTCGCTGAAAGGAAAGACGGCTAACGCCAAAGCGGGCGCAGGGCTGGCCATCAGTATACCTAACGATGTGCTGGACGTGGCGTTTGTCACGAAAGCCAGCGCCAGGGCGCGGGTCAGCTCGTATATCGATCAGGGCGATATCAACCTGCTGCGCGGCGTTGAAGCGGCGCCGATAAGCGCGCTTGGCGTGAATCCACAGGATCTGAAATCGAAGGGCTATGGCCGCGCGGCAATCGTCAGTGACTACGGCGTGGCTATCGCGCGCCAGTTTGACTTCGGCGGTGTGCCGGTGTCGCTGGGCATTACGCCAAAGCTTCAGCAAACCTGGCTCTATAATTACACCGTCTCCATCTACAACTTCAGCAGCGACGACATCAACAGCAGCCGTTATCGCAATGACGACACCGGTTTCAACATTGATGCCGGTCTGGCCGCTGATTTTGGCGATAACTGGACGGTGGGCTTGAGCGGACAAAACCTGTTCTCTCGCGACATCGACACCAAAGAGGTCGACGGCGTGCGCGATACCTACCAGATTCGCCCATTGGTCACCGCCGGGGTCGCCTGGCACACCGATATGCTGACCCTCAGCGCCGATGGCGACCTCACCGAAACGAAAGGGTTTAAAAGCGAATACACCTCGCAGTACGTTGGCGTAGGTGCCGAAGTGCGTCCTCTCGACTGGCTGGCGGTGCGTGCGGGCTATCGTGCTGATGTGAAAAACAACGACAGCAACGTCTTCACCGGCGGGGTTGGCTTTGCGCCGTTCAACCGGGTCCACGTCGACCTGATGGGGCTGTACGGCGAAAACCAAACCTGGGGTGCGGGGGCGCAGCTGAGCGTTACGTTCTAACGTAGCTCCCTTCCCGGGGGCGGTGCTGCGCACCTCGTCCGGGCTACAGGGCCATACTATCCTGTAGCCCGGCAAAGCGAATGTACGACCGGATACATAGGTAACACTTCAGACCGGGAACATAGGTAACACTTTCCTAGTCTATCCGGATAATACTACGGCTTTTCCGGTCATAGTAAGCCAGCGTTATCCCGTTAAAGATGATGGCCTCAACGCCATCATCTTTTTCTTCCAGCATGATGTATTCTCCCAGCAGCGCCTCGCTCAGGAACACTTCCTTACCGATGTGTATTACTCCTTTCGACATCACCCTGTACAGCCGTGCCCCCTCAGGCCACTCATATTCAGGGACCTTTCCATCCCAGCGACGCGATGAAGGCCGCCATACCTGGCCCGGCGTACTTCCTCCCAGCGCCTCATGCGGACGCTCCTGGTTGAACTCCTCTCTGTAATGACTGAACCAGGCCTGTTGCTCCTCCTGCGTTCTGAAGATATTCCCGTGCTTCAGCGCACTTTTCAGCGAGCGGTGCATGCGTTCATGACGACCATTTTCTTCCGGATGTCCCTTCCTGATGCGCTCGGGTCTGACGCCCAGCTTGATAAGCCAGACTGACAGACGGCTGAGACCCGCTACCCCGACACCTGCAAAGGGCTGCCCGTTATCGGTTCGCAGTACATCCGGCAGACCATATTCAAGGAAGGCATCAGTGAGGCACTGCCGGGCGAACGCGGTGTTCTCGTGATGGTTACCCCGGCAGCTCAGAAGGTATCGGCTGTGGTTATCTGTCAGCGTAAACGGATGGCAGTATTCCCGGCTCAGCAGTCTGAACTTCCCTTTAAAATCAGCGCTCCAGACCTGATTAATATTCTGGACAGTGGTCAGCGGCTGACGATTACCGGGGGTTCTGTGTTTGCGTTTTCTGTCCGGAACCAGCCCCTGGCGTTTGAGGATGTCACCGATGGTGCTGGCAGCCGGGACCGGGAAGTCGACCTGATGATTAAGGAGCCACATCCGCAGCTTTTTCGGCCCCCAGTCAGGGTGTTTTTGTCGTAACGCCATCAGATGGGCAGCAATATCTGGCGGGATGGTGCGGGAATGTGAGTGTGGTGCGCGTGAGCGGTCAAAAAGCGTCGCAGGCTCTGAGGGTTCAAAACGCCCGAGCCATTTATAGCCCGTTTTACGACTGATGCCGAAGAGACGGCAGAGTGCAGAGAAAGACATCGTGCCAGTCTGGCTGGCACGGATAAAATCAAGGCGTTGCATAGGTCGGGTCTCAGTCCAGGGCATAGCGAGTCTCCTCTTCTATGCCAGTTATAACTGTTACCCATGTATCCGGTCTAAAGTGTTACCTATGTTTCCGGTTTGTACCGAAGCGCCGCCGGGGATCTCCCAACTCTTGTTAGCCGTGAGCCGCTCTGGAAAGCGTATCGTTAATCCACTGATTGACGCTTTTCCCCGAGACCTCTGCCGCAACGTTGATGGCAGAGTGAACCTCTGGAGAGATGCGCAGGCTGATTTTGCCACTGGCTGGCCGCAGTGGTTCACGCCCTTGTTCTGCACAGTAGGCAATATAATCGTCAACGGCTTCTTCGAAGGCTGTACGAAGGTCTGTAACGTTATCGGCGTGAAAGCCAATCACGTCCCTGATGCCTGCAACTCGCCCAACAAAGCATAAGTCTTCGTCGCTGTAATCAATCTTTGCGGCATAGCCTTTATACGTCATGGTATTCATCATGGAGTTACTCCTACTGCGATAAGAAATGCCATTGCATCACGAACCTGGTAAACCTTTGCCTCTTTATCGGGGTGAGGTCGGTGGAAAGAAGCCACAATCTGATTGATTTCGAACCGTACCCGGGAACCGTTTCCTTCCGATACTTTTGCACCTAACGCTACAAGCAGAGACTCAATTTTTCGCCATTCCAGGGTGGCAGGAGTGGGTAACGAAAATATCAGATGCAGTGTTTTCTGGTGCCTGGCGTTTAATGACTTCATTTATGCTTCCATTCCGTTGTGTATTGCATCCGCCAAAGTGCATTAATGATATCATTTTATGATATCACATCAAGGCGAATCGTATCCAATTGCGGCCTGTGCTATAGTAGCGCCCCCAATTCACCAGATGCTCAAAACTTCGCCATGCCTTCAGAATCACAACTCAATTTCCCCGCTCACCGTTTCTCCATCGCGCCCATGCTCGACTGGACCGACAGACACTGCCGCTACTTCCTGCGTCTTCTTTCGCAGCACACGCTGCTGTATACCGAAATGGTGACCACCGGGGCGATTATTCACGGCAAGGGCGACTATCTGGCCTATAGCGAAGAAGAGCATCCGGTCGCATTACAGCTGGGTGGCAGCGACCCGGCGGCGCTGGCGCACTGCGCGAAGTTGGCGCAAGAACGCGGTTACGATGAAATTAACCTCAACGTCGGCTGCCCGTCCGACCGCGTGCAGAACGGCATGTTTGGTGCCTGCCTGATGGGCAACGCGCAGCTGGTGGCGGATTGTGTGAAGGCGATGCGCGACGTGGTGTCTATTCCAGTGACGGTGAAAACCCGTATCGGTATCGACGACCAGGACAGCTACGAATTTCTCTGCGATTTTATCGACACAGTCTCCGGTCGCGGCGAGTGCGAGATGTTTATTATTCACGCCCGCAAAGCCTGGCTCTCCGGCTTAAGCCCGAAAGAGAACCGCGAAATTCCGCCGCTGGATTACCCGCGTGTCTACCAGCTCAAACGTGATTTCCCGCACCTGACCATGTCCATCAACGGCGGCATTAAGTCGCTGGAAGAGGCCAAAGCGCATCTGGAACATATGGACGGTGTGATGGTGGGCCGCGAAGCCTATCAGAACCCTGGCATTCTGGCCTCGGTCGACCGCGAAATCTTCGGTGCCGCCGATGTTGATGCCGACCCTGTCGCCGTAGTGCGTGCCATGTATCCGTACATTGAGAGCGAGCTGAGCAACGGCACCTATCTGGGCCACGTCACCCGTCATATGTTGGGTCTGTTCCAGGGCATCCCGGGCGCGCGCCAGTGGCGTCGCTACCTGAGTGAGAACGCTCACAAAGCGGGCGCCGATATCAACGTACTGGAACACGCGTTAAAGCTGGTCGCGGATAAGCGTTAATTTTTTCGCTAAATCCTGGTCAAATTCACCAAGCCTTGCACAACGTTGCAGGGCTTTTTTATTGATAATCAATAAGTTATTTTTGGCACGTTTTTTGTAATAGTTCAGACAGCTACGTATGATTTCTGGGAGAACCACAATGCTGGAACTGTTATTTGTGATTGGATTTTTTGTGATGCTGCTGGTCACCGGGATTTCGCTGCTCGGCATTATTGCCGCGCTGGTGGTGGCCACCGTATTAATGTTCGTTGGCGGGCTGTTTGCTATTATGATTAAGTTACTGCCATGGCTTATCCTGGCGGTCGCGGCGGTGTGGATTATCCGGGCGATTAATTCACCGAAAGAACGGCCATATCGCGGCAATTATCGGAGGTATTGAGGTACTCGTCACAACCTCAATCATTTTGCATAAAACCTCATAGGATTCGCGTAATAAATCTGTCACTATTGCCGCCGTTAAAGAATTCATCGAGCTGTACCCTACATACAGCCGAACTAAAAAAAGAAAGGGCTTCCTACGGGAAGCCCTAGTCTTTTGTGCGGCAGGAACGTTACGGAATCAGCAGGCTTGACCCCTGCGTAGCCCGACTCTCCAGAATCTCATGCGCGCGCCGCGCGTCCTTCAACGGATACTTCTGGCTCTCCGCCACGTCCACTTTGATAATCCCGCTCGCAATCAGCGAGAACAGTTCGTGGCTAGCTTCTTTCAGCTCATCATAGTTGGTGATGTAGCCGTTAAGGGAAGGGCGGGTGGCGAACAGTGAGCCTTTTTGATTGAGAATGCCGAGGTTAACCCCGGTGACCGGGCCGGAAGAGTTACCGAAGCTGACCATCAGCCCACGGCGCTTTAAGCAGTCCAGCGACGCTTCCCAGGTGTCTTTCCCCACCGAGTCGTACACCACCGACAGCTTTTTCCCGCCGGTTAGTTCTTTGACGCGCTCGGCAATATTCTCATCGCGATAGTTAATCACCTGCCAGGCACCGGCCTGAAGTGCACGCTGTGCTTTCTCCGCGCTGCCGACGGTACCGATAAGCTTCGCCCCCAGCGCCTTTGCCCACTGGCAGGCAATCAGTCCTACGCCCCCTGCGGCAGCATGAAACAGGAACAGTTCTCCGGGTTTGATTTCGTAGGTTTTGCGCAGCAGATAGAAGACGGTTAAGCCTTTGAGGAAAGAGGCGGCGGCCTGCTCGTAGGAGATAGCCGCCGGAAGCAGGGCGACCTTATCCGCCGGGACGTTATGCACCGAACTATACGCACCGAGCCCGGACTGCGCGTAGACTACGCGATCGCCCGCCTTGATGTGCTTCACGTTGCTGCCCACCTGGCTCACCACGCCAGCCGCTTCTGTGCCTAAACCACTGGGCATTGACGGTGGCGGATACAGCCCGCTGCGAATATAGGTGTCGATATAGTTGATACCGATAGCTTTGTTTTCCACCTGCACTTCGTTTTCGCCAGGGGCTGATGGAGTGAACTCGACCGCGTTAAGCACTTCCGGGCCGCCATGTTTGCTAAATTCAATACGGGTTGCCATGCTTCCTCCAGAACGATTATGTGGTAATCTTTCGACCCACTCTTTATCTCGGTAATACCATTCACTATGGCAGCAAATAAACCCTTCAACAAACCGCAAACCGAACCTCGCGTCCGCGATTTTCAGGTAGACGGGCTGAAAGTACCGCCGCACTCGATTGAAGCGGAACAATCGGTGTTGGGCGGGCTAATGCTGGACAACGAGCGCTGGGACGACGTTGCCGAGCGCGTGGTGGCGGAAGATTTTTATACCCGTCCGCACCGTCACATCTTTACGGAGATGGGTCGTTTGCAGGAAGGCGGCAGCCCGATTGACCTGATTACGCTCGCGGAATCGCTGGAGCGACAGGGGCAACTGGACAGCGTCGGCGGGTTTGCCTATCTGGCAGAACTCTCCAAAAATACGCCAAGTGCGGCGAACATTAGCGCTTATGCCGATATCGTCCGTGAACGTGCCGTTGTTCGTGAAATGATTGCGGTGGCTAACGAGATTGCCGAAGCCGGTTTCGACCCGCAGGGGCGCACCAGTGAAGACCTGCTGGATCTCGCCGAGTCCCGCGTCTTTAAAATCGCTGAAAGCCGCGCTAACAAAGACGAAGGCCCGAAAAATATTACCGAAGTGCTCGACGCTACCGTCGCGCGCATCGAACAGCTTTTCCAGCAGCCGCATGACGGCGTCACCGGGGTGAACACCGGTTATGACGACCTCAACAAGAAAACCGCCGGTCTACAGCCGTCGGACCTGATCATCGTGGCGGCGCGTCCGTCGATGGGTAAAACCACCTTTGCGATGAACCTCGTCGAAAACGCGGCGATGTTGCAGGATAAACCGGTACTGATCTTCAGTCTCGAGATGCCATCCGAACAGATTATGATGCGTTCTCTGGCATCGCTGTCGCGCGTTGACCAGACCCGTATTCGTACCGGCCAGCTCGATGATGAGGACTGGGCGCGTATCTCTGGCACCATGGGCATTCTGCTGGAAAAACGAAACATATATATCGATGACTCCTCCGGCCTGACGCCGACGGAAGTGCGCTCCCGCGCGCGCCGTATCGCCCGTGAACACGGCGGCATCGGCCTTATCATGATCGACTACCTCCAACTGATGCGCGTGCCGTCGCTTTCCGACAACCGTACGCTGGAGATCGCCGAAATTTCCCGCTCGCTCAAAGCGTTAGCCAAAGAGCTGCACGTGCCGGTGGTGGCGCTGTCGCAGCTTAACCGCTCCCTGGAACAGCGCGCGGACAAACGCCCGGTCAACTCCGACCTGCGTGAATCCGGCTCCATCGAGCAGGATGCCGACTTAATCATGTTCATCTATCGTGATGAGGTTTATCACGAAAACAGTGACTTAAAAGGCATCGCCGAGATTATTATCGGTAAACAGCGTAACGGCCCAATCGGCACGGTGCGCCTGACGTTTAACGGTCAATGGTCGCGCTTCGATAACTACGCCGGTCCGCAGTACGACGACGAATAACAACGCTGAATCAGCAAATTCATATCAAGGAACACAAATGCAAGCGGCAACTGTAGTCATTAACCGCCGCGCTCTGCGACACAACCTGCAACGTCTGCGTGAGCTGGCACCTGCCAGCAAGCTGGTTGCGGTGGTGAAAGCGAACGCTTACGGACACGGCCTCCTCGAGACCGCGCGAACGCTCCCCGACGCCGATGCTTTTGGCGTTGCACGTCTTGAAGAGGCGCTGCGCCTGCGCGAGGGTGGGATCACTCAGCCAATTCTGCTGCTGGAAGGCTTCTTCAACGCGACCGATCTGCCGACGATAGCTGCCCAGCATCTGCATACCGCCGTGCATAACATCGAACAGCTTGAAGCGCTGGAAACCGCTGACATCAGCGAGCCGGTCACCGTCTGGATGAAGCTCGACACCGGTATGCACCGTCTGGGCGTACTCCCGGAAGATGCCGATGCGTTCTATCAGCGTCTGAGCCAGTGCAAAAACGTGCGCCAGCCGGTTAACGTGGTCAGCCACTTTGCCCGTGCCGACGAACCGGAATGCGGCGCGACTGAAAAACAGCTCGCGATTTTCACCGCCTTCACCGAGGGCAAACCGGGTCTACGTTCTATCGCGGCATCCGGCGGCATTCTGCTGTGGCCACAATCGCACTTCGACTGGGCGCGCCCAGGTATCATTCTTTACGGCGTATCCCCGCTGGAACAGAAACCGTGGGGCCCAGACTTCGGCATGCAGCCGGTGATGTCATTGACCTCCAGCCTGATTGCCGTACGCGAGCACAAAGCCGGTGAGCCGGTTGGCTACGGCGGCACCTGGGTCAGCGAACGCGATACCCGCCTCGGCGTGGTCGCGATGGGCTACGGCGACGGCTACCCGCGCGCGGCACCGTCCGGCACGCCAGTGCTGGTTAACGGCCGCGAAGTGCCAATTGTGGGCCGCGTGGCGATGGACATGGTCTGCGTCGATCTGGGCCCGAATGCCCAGGATAAAACCGGTGATGAAGTGATCATGTGGGGCGATGGCCTGCCGGTTGAACGCATTGCTGAAATCACAAAAGTGAGTGCTTACGAACTTATTACGCGCCTGACGTCGCGGGTGGCGATGAAGTATATCGATTAGTTTTACGCCGCTATTCCCGGCGTCACTGCGTTCGGCCGGGCTACAATGTAAACGTAGCCCGGCAGAGCTTTGCGACGCCGGGAAAAACTCACCAACTACCGCTCGACCTTCCTCCCCATCCAGTTTATTGTGTTATTTCCTGCCTTCTGTAAACCTGGAGAACCATCGCGTGTTTCAAAAAGTTGACGCCTATGCGGGCGACCCGATTCTTTCCTTAATGGAACGCTTTAAAGAAGATCCGCGCAGCGACAAAGTTAACCTCAGCATCGGCCTGTTTTATGACGAAAACGGCATTGTTCCGCAGCTGAAATCGGTGGCGGAGGCCGAAGCGCGACTCAACGCGCAGCCGCACGGCGCGTCGCTGTACCTGCCGATGGAAGGGCTGAACAGTTATCGTCACACAGTAGCACCGCTGCTGTTTGGCGCCGATCACCCGGTTCTCCAGCAACAGCGCGTGGCGACTATCCAGACACTGGGTGGCTCCGGCGCGCTGAAAGTGGGCGCAGATTTCCTCAAGCGCTACTTCCCGGATTCCGGCGTATGGGTCAGCGACCCTACCTGGGAAAACCATATCGCGATTTTTGAAGGCGCTGGTTTCAAGGTTGGCACCTATCCTTGGTTTGATAGCGAAACCAACGGCGTACGCTATGATGCGCTGCTGGAAACGCTGAACACACTGCCAGCGCGCAGCATCGTGCTGCTGCACCCGTGCTGCCATAACCCAACTGGTGCCGATCTCACAAATGAACAGTGGGATGGCGTGGTTGAGGTACTGAAAGCACGCGATCTTATTCCGTTCCTCGATATCGCCTACCAGGGCTTTGGCGCAGGTATGGAAGAAGATGCATATGCCATTCGCGCCATCGCCGATGCTGGCCTGCCGGCGCTGGTCAGCAACTCATTCTCCAAAATCTTCTCCCTGTACGGCGAACGCGTCGGCGGCCTGTCGATTATCTGTGAAGATAACGAGACCGCGCTGCGCGTGCTGGGTCAGCTGAAAGCGACTGTCCGTCGCAACTACTCCAGCCCGCCAAACTTCGGCGCGCAGATTGTGGCTGCCGTTCTCGGTGATGCTGAGCTGAAAGCCATGTGGCTGGCGGAAGTGGAAGGGATGCGCACTCGCATTCTGGACATGCGTCAGGCGCTGGTGAACGTGCTGAAAGAAGAGATGCCGAACGGTAACTTCGACTACCTGCTCAAACAGCGTGGAATGTTCAGCTATACCGGCCTGAGCGCCGCGCAGGTCGATCGTCTGCGCGATGAATTTGGCGTCTACCTGATTGCCAGCGGTCGTATGTGCGCAGCGGGCCTCAATAGCCGCAACGTACAGCGTGTGGCAAAAGCCTTTGCTGCAGTCATGTAAGTAAGTGCTCACGCTGGCTCGGAGGTATATGCTGAGCCAGCGTGCTTTCAAAGCACTAAACTGTGATCCCCTTACTTTTTTCAGGATTATTCTGAGATAAACCTTTCAATCGTATCCCTCAGACGGTAAGGTCGCAGTGCTTTTATTTGAAGCAACACTCACTTTATTACAATAACGACTCGACGAATTAAGGGAAAACATGCGCAAGATCACGCAAGCTCTCAGTGCCGTCTGCTTGTTATTTGCACTGAATGCTTCGGTGACGGCTCACGCCTCATCACCTTCTCCACTCTACCCTGGTACCGACGTTGCGAAGCTGGCCGAACAGGCTCCTATCCACTGGGTTTCCGTGGCGCAAATTGAAAACAGCCTGATGGGCCATCCGCCAATGGCGGTCGGTTTTGATATCGACGATACCGTCCTGTTCTCAAGCCCAGGCTTCTGGCGCGGGCAAAGAACCTACTCGCCGGATAGCCAGGACTACCTGAAGAACCCCGAGTTCTGGGAAAAAATGAATAACGGCTGGGACGCGTTCAGTATCCCGAAAGAAGTGGCCCGTTCGCTGATTGCAATGCACGTGAAGCGCGGCGACAGCATCTACTTCGTGACCGGTCGTAGCCAGACCAAAACCGAAACCGTCTCTAAAACGCTGCAGGATGATTTCCTGATCCCCGGGGCGAACATGAATCCGGTGATTTTTGCCGGTGATGAGCCGGGCCAGAACACGAAGACTCAGTGGCTGAAAGAGAAGAACATCAGGGTGTTCTACGGTGATTCCGATAACGACATCACCGCCGCGCGTGAAGTGGGAGCCCGCGGTATCCGCGTCCTGCGCGCCTCTAACTCGACCTATCGCCCGTTGCCGCAGGCCGGTGCGTTTAATGAAGAAGTGATCGTTAACTCCGAGTACTAACGCCCTATCAATAAATGATGCTTTTTTAGTCAAAATCAGGCGCTGAAAGGTTTATCCTTTCGGCGTCTTGTTGCACACTGAAATGATGCTTTTTTGCACAACGTGGTTTGCGAGACTGAGGAGTATAAAATGATGACCAGTTCGGATCTTCTGCTGTACTGCATGGCGAAGCGTGGCGCGGAACAGAGCGTGCACAGCGATTGGAAGGCAACACAGATTAAAGTGGCCGACGTGCTGTTTGCGATGGTGAAGGATGTCGAAGACCGCCCGGCGGTGTCGCTGAAAACCAGCCCCGAACTGGCAGAGCTGCTGCGTCAGCAGCACAAAGACGTTCGTCCAAGCCGACACCTCAACAAAGCACACTGGAGCACCGTCTACCTGGATGGTTCGCTGCCAAGTTCGCAAATTTACTATCTGGTGGATGCGTCCTATCAGCTGGCGGTGGATCTGCTGCCGGAAACGCTCCGACAGCAGATGTACTCGTGATTAGCCCAGCAGAGGCTTCAGGAAACGGGCGGTGTGCGAGGCTTCGCAGTTAGCCACCGTTTCTGGCGTCCCGGAGACGAGAATTTCACCGCCGCCGCTACCGCCTTCCGGACCGAGATCGACAATCCAGTCCGCGGTCTTAATCACGTCCAGGTTGTGCTCGATAACCACAATGGTGTTGCCCTGATCTCTGAGCTGATGCAGCACTTCCAGCAGCTGCTGGATATCGGCAAAGTGCAGGCCGGTGGTCGGTTCGTCCAGAATATAGAGCGTCTGACCGGTGCCGCGTTTTGACAGCTCGCGCGCCAGCTTCACGCGCTGGGCTTCGCCGCCGGAAAGCGTCGTTGCCGACTGGCCAAGACGGATGTAGGTCAGGCCAACGTCCATCAGCGTTTGCAGCTTACGCGCCAGCGCCGGAACGGCATCGAAGAACTCACGCGCCTCTTCAATGGTCATATCCAGCACTTCGTGGATGGTCTTGCCCTTGTACTTAATCTCCAGCGTTTCGCGGTTATAGCGTTTGCCTTTGCACTGATCGCACGGCACGTAGATATCCGGCAGGAAGTGCATTTCGACTTTGATAACGCCATCACCCTGACAGGCCTCGCAGCGCCCGCCGCGGACGTTAAAGCTGAAGCGGCCCGGCGTATAGCCGCGTGAACGTGATTCTGGCACGCCGGCAAACAGCTCACGCACTGGCGTAAAGACGCCGGTGTAGGTGGCCGGGTTGGAACGCGGAGTACGGCCAATCGGGCTCTGGTCAATATCGATAACTTTATCGAAATGCTCCAGCCCTTGAACGTCGCGGTACGGCGCCGGTTCCGCGATAGTTGCGCCGTTTAATTGCGTCTGCGCAATCGGGAACAGGGTATCGTTAATCAGCGTTGATTTACCGGAGCCGGACACGCCGGTGATGCAGGTAAACAGGCCGACCGGCAGCGTCAGGGTCACGTCTTTCAGGTTGTTACCCGAAGCACCCGTTAGCTTAAGCACTTTTTCCGGGTTCGCCGGAACGCGGTTTTTCGGCACTTCAATTTTGCGCTTCCCGCTCATGAACTGCCCGGTTAACGACTCTGGCACCGCCATAATGTCGTCCAGCGTCCCTTCAGCGACTACCTGGCCACCGTGGACACCCGCGCCAGGGCCAATGTCGATAACGTGGTCGGCGGCGCGAATGGCGTCTTCGTCGTGCTCGACCACAATTACCGTGTTACCGAGGTTACGCAGGTGAATCAGCGTGCCGAGCAGACGTTCGTTGTCGCGCTGGTGCAGGCCGATAGACGGCTCATCCAGCACGTACATCACGCCAACCAACCCCGCGCCAATCTGGCTTGCCAGACGGATACGCTGCGCCTCGCCGCCGGAGAGGGTCTCTGCGGAGCGGGAGAGGGTCAGGTAGTTCAGGCCAACGTTGACCAGGAACTTCAGGCGGTCACCGATCTCTTTCAGTACTTTTTCCGCAATCTGCGCGCGCTGGCCGGAGAGCTTCAGGTTGTTGAAGAAGTCCATCGCGTGACCGATGCTCATGTCGGAGATGGTCGGCAGCGGCGTATTTTCAACGTAGACGTGACGTGCTTCGCGACGCAGACGGGTGCCGTCGCAGCTGGCGCACGGACGGTTGCTGATGAACTTCGCCAGCTCCTCGCGCACCGCGCTGGATTCCGTCTCTTTATAGCGGCGCTCCATGTTGTGCAATACGCCTTCAAACGGATGGCGACGCACGGAGGTATCGCCACGGTCGTTGATGTATTTGAATTCAATCGACTCTTTGCCGGAGCCGTAAAGAATGGCTTTCTGCGCGGCGGCATCAAGGCTTTCCCACGGGGCTTCAACGTCGAATTCGTAGTGTTCTGCCAGCGACTTCAGCATCTGGAAGTAATAGAAGTTACGACGATCCCAGCCGCGAATCGCGCCACCGGCCAGCGACAGCTCAGGGTTCTGGATAACTCGGTCAGGATCGAAATACTGCTGCACGCCCAGGCCGTCACAGGTTGGGCATGCGCCCGCTGGGTTGTTGAACGAGAACAGGCGTGGCTCAAGCTCGCGCATGCTGTAGCCGCAAATCGGGCAGGCGAAGTTGGCGGAGAACAGCAGCTCTTCCGCTTTCGGGTCGTCCATATCGGCGACCACCGCCGTGCCGCCGGAGAGCTCCAGTGCGGTTTCAAACGATTCCGCCAGACGCTGCGTCAGGTCATCGCGTACTTTAAAGCGGTCAATCACCACTTCGATGGTGTGTTTCTTCTGCAGTTCCAGCTTTGGTGGATCGGACAGATCGCAGACCTCGCCGTCTATACGCGCGCGGATATAGCCCTGGCTTGCCAGGTTCTCCAGCGTTTTGGTGTGCTCGCCCTTACGTTCTTTAATGATCGGGGCCAGCAGCATCAGGCGCTTGCCTTCTGGCTGCGACAGTACGTTATCGACCATCTGGCTGACGGTTTGCGCCGCCAGCGGCACGTCGTGATCCGGGCAGCGCGGCTCGCCTACGCGGGCATATAGCAGACGCAGGTAGTCGTGAATTTCGGTAATGGTACCGACCGTCGAACGCGGGTTGTGTGACGTCGACTTCTGCTCGATAGAGATCGCAGGCGACAGCCCTTCAATATGATCGACATCCGGCTTTTCCATCAGCGACAGGAACTGGCGCGCATAGGCAGAAAGCGATTCTACATAGCGACGCTGCCCTTCGGCGTAGAGGGTGTCAAAAGCCAGTGAGGATTTGCCAGACCCGGACAGCCCGGTCACGACAATCAGTTTGTCGCGAGGGATGACGAGGTTGATGTTTTTGAGATTATGGGTGCGGGCGCCCCGAACTTCGATCTTATCCATTCACCTTTCCCGGTAGAGGAGATACACGGATTGCCTGGTTTGTTAGAAGGACAAACGGCAGAAACGGCTAATTATGACACAACTTAACCTGAATGAATATACAGTATTGGAATGCCGATTCCGGATGCCGATGAAAATTGCAGCGGGATAAGATGTTTAGTGGAATCTGTCTCGCAGCTACCAAAATACCGTCTGGAAATGATACACTGGCGCGTTTACACTTAATCAAGATTCATTTTTCAGGAGAGACAAACATGGCCAGCAGAGGCGTAAACAAGGTGATTCTCGTCGGTAACCTGGGCCAGGACCCGGAAGTACGCTACATGCCGAATGGTGGCGCAGTTGCCAACATTACGCTGGCTACTTCCGAATCCTGGCGTGACAAAGCGACCGGTGAAATGAAAGAGCAGACTGAATGGCACCGCGTTGTGCTGTTCGGCAAGCTGGCGGAAGTAGCAGGCGAATACCTGCGTAAAGGCTCTCAGGTTTATATCGAAGGCCAGCTGCGTACCCGCAAATGGACCGATCAGTCCGGCGCTGAAAAATACACTACTGAAGTCGTGGTTAACGTAGGTGGCACCATGCAGATGCTGGGTGGCCGTCAGGGCGGCGGCGCACCGGCAGGTGGCGGCCAGCAGCAGCAGGGCGGTTGGGGTCAGCCTCAGCAGCCACAGGGCGGCAATCAGTTCAGCGGCGGCGCGCAGTCTCGCCCGCAGCAGCAGTCCGCTCCGGCACCGTCTAACGAACCGCCGATGGACTTCGATGACGATATCCCGTTCTGATTCATCGCCGTCCCGGCGCATTTATCAAGACGACAAAAACCCTGCTTCGGCAGGGTTTTTGCTTTTTTAGTGCGCACCATCAGGCCACATCGGCACCGCTTCGGTGCGAACATTGCTCCGCGTTAATCTCCGCCTTTTCTGTTTTATTCACATAACCACAAGATAATTAACAAAAATAACAGTTGGCACGCTTTGTGCCTACATCTGTGTATACACTCATGTAGGCAAGGTGCAGACGATGACTCAAATCCAATCAGCTAAATGTATGCAGGGCATGGCCGTTGCGCCGCACTCGCTGGCCGCAGAAAGTGCGGTGGCCGTTTTGCGCGATGGCGGTAATGCGGTTGAGGCGATGGTGGCGGCGGCGGCGACCATCGCGGTGATTTACCCGCATATGAATGGCATCGGCGGCGATGGATTCTGGTTAATCTCAAAACCGGGTGAAGCGCCGGTGGCGATTCAGGCCTGTGGCTTTGCAGCGGAGAAAGCAAATATCGATTTTTATCGCCAGGCAGGATATGAGCAGGTTCCGGTGCGCGGCCCGCTGGCAGCCAATACTGTCGCCGGCACGGTGGGCGGTTGGGAACGTGCGCTGGAGTGGGCAGGAGAGCAGATGGCCAACGCGCCGCTGCCGTTAACGCGTCTGCTGAACGATGCCATCTACTATGCGCGTCATGGCGTACCGGTGAGCGCAGGGCTGCATCAACAAATCACCGCACGCTTGCCGCAGCTCGGCCAGTACCCTGGCTTTGGCGGCCTGTTTGCGCCAACAGGTCAGGCGCTCGATCCCGACGATCTGCTGCTTCAACCTGCGCTCGCCAACACTCTGGAGCGGTTGGCAACTCACGGGCTGAGTGATTTTTACCACGGTGAAACGGCCCGACTGATCGCTAGCGAACTTGAGACGGCCGGAAGCCTGCTGCGCTTTAGCGACTTTGATGTTTATCGCGCGGCACGGGTGAAGCCGCTGGCGCTGGAAACGGAGAGTGGGACGGTATATAACCTGCCGCCACCGTCTCAGGGCCTGGTCTCGCTGCTGATGACCGGCATTATCGAACAGCAGCGTAAAAAGGGCGCTATTGCTGACGAAGCCGATTTTGTCCACCTTTGTGTTGAAGCGACTAAGCTGGCGTTCACCTTGCGCGATCGCCATATCACCGACCCGGCCCATATGACCCTTGACCCGCAGTCGCTGCTGACGGCAGAGAGTATCGCTCAGCTCAGCGCGCAGATTGTGCCCGACCGGGCACAGGCCTGGGGCAAAGGGCGTGGGCCTGCGGATACTATCTGGATGGGCGTTATCGACGGTTCTGGCACCGCCGTCAGCTTTATTCAGAGCATTTATCATGAGTTTGGTAGTGCGGTGATCCTCGCCGACAGCGGCATCATCTGGCAAAACCGTGGCAGCAGCTTTTCGCTTGACCCAAATGCCACCAACCCATTACAGCCGGGCCGCCTACCGTTCCATACTCTCAACCCCGGGCTGGCGCATCTGGCCAACGGCGATGTGCTGGTGTACGGCAGCATGGGCGGAGACGGCCAGCCACAAACGCTGGCGGCGGTCTTTGACCGCATCCTCCACCAGAAAATGACCCCGCAGGCGGCCGTGGCCGCTCCGCGCTGGCTATTAGGGCGCACCTGGGGAGAAAGCAGCGACACGCTTAAGATTGAAAGCCGCCTCAGAGCGGCGACTACCGACACCCTCAAACAGTACGGCCATGACGTCGATATTTATCCCCCTTATGACGACCTCATGGGGCATGCCGGGGCTATTCTCCGGCACTGCAACGGCATGCTGGAAGGCGGCAGCGACCCTCGTAGCGATGGTGGCGTTGCCCGCTGGTAACCCAGCATTTTCCAAATGAAACATTCGCGGAATGATGAGGCGCGCTGGGCGCGCCCGCGTTCTGACGACATTTTTTCGTCTATTGGAGCGTAAAATGACCGTTCTCAGAGAACCTTTGGTAGCACCAAAATTTGGCAAATGGGCGCAGCTGGTGTTGGGGCTTATCTGTATGGCCTCAATCTCCAGCCCGCAGTATGTATGGACGCTGCTGACCAAACCGCTGACCGAGAAGTTGGGTGTCGGCCTACCGGAGCTGCAGGTAACCTTTTCGCTGCTGATTATTCTGCAGACCTTCTTTTCTCCTTTTCAGGGGCGGCTGGTTGAACGATTTGGCCCCCGGCTGTTGATTTCAATCGGCACGGTGATGGCCGGGCTAAGCTGGGTGCTCTCCGCGCACATCAATGGTCTGATGGCGCTATACCTGGTCTATGGCTGTATCGGCGGATTGGGCACCGGGATTGTGTACATTGGCGTCGTTGGGCTGATGGTTAAGTGGTTCCCGCAAAACCGAGGCTTTGCCGCAGGGGCTGTGGCGGCGGGCTACGGTATGGGGGCGATTTTGACTACCTTCCCGATCTCGATTTCGCTGGGCAGTTATGGGTTGGAGCAGACCATGACCGTGTTTGGTATCGTCTTCGCTATCGTAGGGCTATTGGCCAGCCAAGGGCTGAGCCTGCCACCCAACTCGACTGCGCTGCCGGTTAGCCGGAAAATCGTGCAGGGGACGCGTCAGTTTACCTCTCGTGAAATGCTGCGCCAGCCTCTGTTCTGGCTGATGTTTGCCATGATGGCGATGATGTCGACCTCCGGGCTTATGGTGACCTCGCAAATGGCTATCTTTGCTGAAGATTTTGGCATCAGTAAAGCGGTGGTATTCGGCATGGCCGCGCTGCCGCTGGCACTGACCATCGACCGCTTTACCAACGGCTTGACTCGCCCGTTGTTTGGTTTTATTTCCGACCGCTATGGCCGTGAAAAAACCATGTTTATCGCCTTTGCCCTTGAAGGGGGAGCGATGATGCTGTGGCTGGCCTGTCGAGACGATCCGATGCTGTTTGTGCTGCTTTCCGGGGTCGTATTCTTCGGCTGGGGCGAGATCTTTTCGCTGTTCCCTTCTACGTTGACTGACACGTTTGGCAGCGAAAATGCCGCTTCGAACTACGGCTGGCTGTATATCTCGCAGGGGATTGGCTCCATTTTCGGTGGGCCGCTGGCCGCGTTGCTGTATCAGCACACTCAAGGGTGGCATGTCGTCTTTGGCTGTGCGATTGCTCTTGATTTCATCACGGCTGGGCTGGCACTGTGGGTGCTGAAACCCTGGCGTGCGCGCTTTATTCGCCAGCACAGTTAATTGCGGAGCACTCTATGACGGTCACGACATCGGAACCCACGCCGCTTCTTGCGCATTCGGAACGAGTATTTCAGCAACTGAGGCAGGAGATTTATCAGTTTATCCTGCTACCCGGCGATCGCTTTACGGAGGTGGAGATCGCCCGGCGGCTGGGATGTTCCCGCACGCCGGTTCGCGAGGCGCTGCTGTTGCTGCAAAACGAGGGGCTGGTCAGACGCTGCCTGCGTAACGGCTGGGAAGTGTTCCCCATTGATTTCGATGTCTACGAAGACCTGTACGAAACGCGCGCGCTGATTGAAGCCAATTCGGTGCGCAGTTTGTGCAGCTCGACGTCAGCAAAAGTGAACCGGCAGGTGCTCACCAGACTGAAGGCTATCTGGCAGGTTGCGCCGGAAATCGAGCTGGCGTGTGATGATATCGCTTCGCTGGATGAGCAGTTTCACCTGGCGCTAACCGAGGCAGCAGGCAATCGGGAATTGACGGCGATTCTGACCAATATCACCAACCGCATTCGCATTATGCGGCGGCTCGATTTTGAATATGAAACCCGAATAACCCAGACTTACAAAGAGCATGCTGAGCTGCTGGAGGCCATTGAACAGCGTGACGAAGTGCGAGCAGTAGCGCTGATCGTCGCGCATATTCAGGACGCCTACAAAGGTGCCAGCACTATCACTCTGCGACGCTTGCAGGATGTGCGGGTTAAGCAAATTTTGTAACCGAGGCTATCCGTCATTTTTATCGGAGGTGGGCATAATCGGCGGTTTTCCCGTCGCCGCCCGCTTCCAATTCATTTCGTCGAGAGTCCGCCGCTACGTTCTGCACATATTTCGCACTCTTGAGGTAGCGCAGCACGACATCCTCATTTAATCAAATACTGCTAAAAAACCTGGCTTCGGTAGGGCTTTTTCAAGCCGGTGGAAGCCGCCATCTGGCTCGCGTCGATGGCAACCGCTACAATGCGCGTTTTGCCATGGAGAGACATCATGACCAGCCTGAATCGAATGCTGTCGGTACTGGATTTGTTCACTGCCGCACGCCCCGTATGGGAAGCCGACCGCATCGTCGAAGCGCTGGGATGTTCAACTCCCACTGGCTACCGCTACCTGAAAGAGCTGATGTTGGCTGGTCTGTTGCAGCGTTTTAACGGCGGTTTCTACGCCCTTGGCCCGCGTATCACGCTGCTGGATTATGTTATTCGCAGCACTGACCCGCTGCTGGCGGCGAGTATCCCGCAGATGCGTGAACTGGTGACGCTGACAGGCTGCCACTGCACACTCTCCAGACTTGATGGCGATGTGTTTCTCGACCTGCACCACGAATGTTCGAATCAGGAGATTGCGCTGATTTATGGCCGCGGTCGCCCGCGCCCGATGTTTTCCGGCAGCGCGCCAAAAGTGGTGATAGCCAACCAAACCTCGAAGCAGCAGCGTGGGTTGTTCGAACGTTGTCGTGAAGAGGTTCTGGCCGCAGGTCTGGGTGAAACGGAAGAGGCGTTTCTTAAGCGGATGCAGCAGATTCGCAAAGCGGGCTGCTACCGCGCCGATGAGGAGCTGGCGGTCGGGGTATCGTCGCTGTCGGTGCCTGTGCGTTTTGCGCCGAAAGAACACTGCGCCGCGCTGGCACTGGTGTCATCGACCCAACATTTTGCGCAAAGCAACGTGGGGGAGTGGCAGGACAAACTCAAAAAAGCGGCCCGGCGTATTGCGTTGGCCTTAGGCGGGGAATAGCCGCGCCCTGATAATAAAAAACCCCGCCGCGGCGGGGTTTTTTGTATTTAGTAGAGCGCAACCGGCCATTCTGGCGGCGTCTGGCTCATCACTTCAACCATCACATCTTTGATATTGTTAAAGATAGTGGAGATTTCTACCAGGGTGATACCGAGCAAACTGGTTGCGAACCAGCAGGCGGCCGCAAGACCCAGCATGCTGCAAATAGCGCCCAGACCGATGTAATCGGCTTTACGAAGTTTGATTTTCAGGGTACTAGCAACGAACATCAGCACCGCGCTGGTTAATGGCCAACGTAACAGCGTAACGCCTGCGGTAAGTGAAAGCATGGGACCTTTTCCTCAGAGATAAACAACAAGCTGCCCGGACAGCACTTGTGTATGAGGCACTGGGCGCTCTGGCTATCTGAAGGCATTCACAAATTGAGTGAAACAGCGTTTCTGTTTCATATCATAGTGTGAACTATATCACGTTTGCTGTTTTATTCACCAGAGGTAAACGCAGGATTTTTGTCAATTCAATAACCCCGATCAAAGCATGGATAAGGCCGCCACAGCCGGTGTGGCAGCCTGAATGCGTATTAGGCGGAGATATGGTGACGGTAGTCCGTCGGCGTGCGATCGAACTCGCGGCGGAATACGCGCGAGAAGGTCTGCTGCGAGACGTAGCCGAGATCCATGGCGATATCAAAGATGGGACGCTGGGTGGTGCGCAACGCTTCTGCGGCAAGCAGCAGGCGTCGCTGGCGGATATAGTCGCCTAGCGTCTGATGCATCACGGTGCGGAACATTCTTTGCAGATACCACTTAGAGTAGCCGGACTTGCGGGCCACGATATCGATATTAAGCGGTTGATCGATATGTTCATCTATCCATTCAATTAGCGTCTGAATAATTTCCCGATGGGACATAAGGCTCTCCCCGTTGTCTATTTTCGCGTCGATTTCTGTTCTGTCGGCGAGTATAATTCCTCAAGTTAACTTGAGGTAAAGCGGATTATGGAAAAAAAATCGACGAGAATAAAAACGCTGCTTTCACCGGGTGAAGTAGCGAAACGAACTGGCGTTGCGGTCTCAGCGCTGCATTTTTATGAAAGCAAAGGGCTAATTCGTAGCACGAGAAATAGTGGTAATCAGCGACGCTATAAGCGTGATGTTTTGCGTTACGTGGCGATTATCAAAATTGCCCAGCGGTTAGGGATCCCGCTCGGCACTATCGGTGAATCGCTGAGCGTTCTGCCGGAAAACCACACGCTGGGGCCGAAAGACTGGAAGCATTTCACCACCCAATGGCGCGAAGAACTGGATAAACGCATCCACGCGATGGAAGCCTTACGCGACCAACTGAACGGCTGCATCGGCTGCGGCTGCATGTCGTTGCGCGACTGCCCGCTGCGTAATCCCGGCGATAAACTGGGGGAAGAGGGGACCGGCGCTCGTTTGCTGGAAGATGAGTAATCCTTATTCATTCTTCCTCTGATAATTGCGACATTTTTGCCATAGAAATGTTGCTGGATTGCGCATGAACGATAACGTTTGCGCATGGGTTGACCAATTCTCCATCGGCATTCGTTAATTTTCATAAACCAGGGCAAACTTCTGTTGAAAAAAGGGGCATAAAAGCCAGATAATCGTTTGCCTTCAAATTTCGGACGCATCTTACGCCGGAAATGAGCGGGTCAACCTTATCTCGCACACGCCGAGGATAAGGAATTCCGAATATCGTTTTGTCTGCGCGGAGTTAATCGTTTGCTTTTTTGTGGCTCCCCTATTGCCGCAAGTAGCACATGGAGATGACGCTTAGCTGGCAGTGGATGTTCCACCACGCAGACGAACGAATGATAAAAACTCTCAGGGGATGTTTTCTATGTCTACGCCTTCAGCGCGTACCGGCGGTTCGTTAGACGCCTGGTTTAAAATTTCTGCACGTGGTAGCTCCGTTCGTCAGGAGATTGTCGCCGGTCTTACTACCTTCCTGGCGATGGTTTACTCGGTGATCGTGGTGCCGGGCATGCTGGGTAAAGCCGGTTTCCCACCGGCTGCGGTCTTCGTGGCAACCTGTCTGGTGGCCGGTGTCGGTTCTATCGTGATGGGCCTGTGGGCAAACCTGCCGCTGGCTATCGGCTGTGCGATTTCACTGACCGCCTTTACCGCCTTTAGCCTGGTGCTGGGCCAGCACATCAGCATTCCGGTTGCGCTGGGCGCGGTATTCCTGATGGGTGTACTGTTTACCATCATCTCTGCTTCCGGTATTCGTAGCTGGATTTTGCGCAATCTGCCGCAGGGCATTGCGCACGGTACGGGCATTGGTATCGGCCTGTTCCTGCTGCTGATCGCCGCGAACGGCGTTGGCATGGTGGTGAAAAACCCACTGGACGGCCTGCCGGTTGCGCTGGGTCAGTTCGATAGCTTCCCGGTTATCATGACGCTGGTCGGTCTGGCGATGATTATCGGTCTGGAGAAACTGAAGGTACCGGGCGGCATTCTGCTGACCATCATTGGTGTCTCCATCGTGGGTCTGATTTTCGATCCAAACGTGCACTTCTCCGGCGTGTTCGCCATGCCATCGCTGAGCGATGACCAGGGCAACTCGCTGATTGGTAGCCTCGATATTATGGGCGCGCTGAACCCGGTTGTACTGCCAAGCGTACTGGCGCTGGTGATGACCGCCGTGTTTGACGCCACCGGTACTATCCGCGCGGTAGCCGGTCAGGCAAACCTGCTGGATAAAGACGGCCAGATCATTAACGGCGGCAAAGCGCTGACCACTGACTCCCTGAGCAGCGTGTTCTCTGCGGTTGTGGGTGCATCCCCGGCGGCGGTGTACATCGAGTCCGCAGCGGGTACGGCGGCAGGTGGTAAAACCGGCTTAACGGCAATCACCGTTGGCATCCTGTTCCTGCTGATTCTGTTCCTCTCTCCGCTCTCTTACCTGGTTCCAGGCTATGCGACCGCACCTGCGCTGATGTACGTCGGCCTGCTGATGCTGAGCAACGTGGCGCGTATCGACTTCAACGACTTCGTTGACGCGATGTCTGGTCTTATCACCGCGGTGATGATCGTGCTGACCTGTAACATCGTTACCGGCATCATGATTGGCTTCGCGACGCTGGTGGTTGGCCGCGTGGTTTCAGGCGAATGGCGCAAGCTGAACATCGGCACCGTAGTGATTGCGGCGGCGTTGGTTATCTTCTATGCGGGCGGCTGGGCGATTTAATCTCCTACCCTCGCAGAAAAAACCCGCCTGATGGCGGGTTTTTTGTTTGTCGCTTGGCCGGGCTACAGGTCTGGACTTTTTTTCTATTTTCAGCCACCTCTCGTTTCCTTTTGCGTTAATCTGGGTAACGTAAACTCGGAAGCACGACGCTTCATGTTTTGAATAATAAGACAACGCTGTAAACAGGGAACGCATGGAAATATTCTTCACTATACTCATCATGACCCTCGTGGTTTCGCTCTCCGGGGTGGTTACGCGCGTAATGCCCTTCCAGATCCCACTACCTTTAATGCAAATCGCCATCGGCGCGCTGCTGGCGTGGCCAACGTTTGGTTTGCACGTTGAATTTGACCCGGAACTGTTCCTCGTTCTGTTCATTCCGCCGCTGCTGTTTGCCGACGGCTGGAAAACGCCGACGCGCGAGTTTATTGAGCACGGGCGAGAGATCCTCGGGCTGGCGCTGGCATTAGTGCTGGTGACGGTCGTAGGGATTGGCTTCCTGATCTACTGGATTGTGCCAGGTATACCGCTGATTCCAGCCTTTGCGCTGGCGGCTGTACTCTCGCCGACCGATGCCGTGGCGCTATCCGGGATTGTCGGTGAGGGGCGCATTCCGAAAAAAATCATGGGGATTCTGCAAGGCGAGGCGCTGATGAACGACGCCTCTGGCCTGGTGTCGCTGAAGTTTGCCGTCGCGGTGGCGATGGGCACGATGGTCTTTACCGTCGGCGGTGCGACGATGGAATTCCTCAAAGTGGCAATCGGCGGCATTCTGGCAGGTTTTGTGGTCAGCTGGTCGTACGGTCGCTCGATGCGTTTCCTGAGCCGCTGGGGTGGTGATGAACCGGCCACGCAGATTGTGCTGCTGTTCCTGCTGCCGTTCGCTTCTTATCTCATTGCCGAACATATCGGGGTGTCCGGTATCCTCGCGGCGGTAGCGGCCGGGATGACCATCACCCGTTCCGGCGTGATGCGCACCGCGCCGCTGGCGATGCGTCTGCGTGCCAACAGCACCTGGGCGATGCTGGAGTTTGTGTTTAACGGCATGGTGTTCCTGCTGTTAGGTCTACAGCTGCCGGATATTCTCGAAAGCTCGCTGGTGGCGGCAGAGGCTGACCCGAACGTCGAAACCTGGATGCTGTTTACCGATATCATCCTGATTTACGCGGCGCTGATGCTGGTGCGTTTTGGCTGGCTGTGGACGATGCGTAAGCTGAGCCAGCGCTTCCTGAAAAAGAAACCGATGGAGTTTGGCTCATGGACCACTCGTGAGCTGCTGATCTCCTCCGTTGCCGGCGTGCGCGGGGCGATTACCCTGGCCGGTGTGCTCTCCATTCCGCTGCTGCTGCCTTCTGGTGATGCCTTCCCGGCGCGTTATGAGCTTATCTTCCTGGCCGCGGGCGTGATTCTGTTCTCGCTGTTTGTCGGGGTGATTGCGCTGCCGATTTTGCTGCGTCATATCGAATCAACCGATAACGTGCAGCAGCGTAAAGAAGAGCGCCTGGCGCGGGCTGCGACGGCGGACGTGGCGATTGTCGCTATTCAGAAAATGGAGGAGCGTCTTGCCGCGGATACCACCGAGAACATCGATAATCAGCTGCTGACCGAGGTCAGTTCGCGCGTGATTGGTAACCTGCGTCGCCGCGTCGATGGGCGTAACGACGTAGAGACCTCGATGCTGGAAGAGCAGCTTGAACGCCGCTTCCGCCTCGCGGCGCTGCGCTCTGAGCGTGGGGAGTTGTATCACCTGCGCGCGACGCGTCAGATAAGCAACGAGACCTTGCAGAAGCTGCTGCATGACCTCGACCTGTTGGAAGCGCTGTTGATTGAGGATGCGTAGTTAAGTCCGGTGCTGCCCCGGCGGCGCTGCGCTTGGCCGGGCTACGGTCGTGTATCGTAGCCCGGGCGAGGCGTTTACGCCGACCCCGGGAATGGCACCATATCTACTCTGGCAGCGTAAACCCCTCACAGCACTTCAGCCACGCTTGAGCGCTGTGAGACAAATAAACCCCTTCCCGCCAAATCATCCCCAACTGCCAGCGCAAATCGCTCTCCAGCGGCAGCCAGCGCAGGGTTTTCTCATCGAGCCTGCGGCAAATCGGCTCCGGCAGAATCGCCACGCCGACGCCCGCCTGGACCATTGCGGCGAGAAAATCCCATTGCCCGCTGCGCACCGCAATACGCGGCTTCACGTGATGGCGCGTAAACAGCTGCATCAGCTGGCGGCTAAGGGCGAAATCTTCGTTGTAGATAAGCAAAGGATGCGCGGCAAGCTGCTGTGGAGATACCGACGTTTGCTCCAGCCAGTCGCCGGAACGCGGCACCAGCACGCAAAGTGGGTGGCTGAACAAGAGCCGGGTGGTCAGCGCGCTTTCTTCTTCCACCGGCAGCGCCGTCATCGCCAGATCCAACTCGCCGTTCATGACCGCCTGCTGCACGGTTAGCCCGCCGCCCTCGGAGATTTTCAGCTCTACGCCGGGGTAGCGCTGGCGAAACAGACTAATGGGCCCGGCCATCAGCATGCCGACCATCGGGGGAATGCCGAGTCGCAGTACGCCTTTATTGAGATGGTTAATATCGCTGAGCTCCGCTTCTAGCTGGCGGAATTCGTCGAGGATAGCCAGCCCGCGGTCGAACACGACCTGCCCGGTATCGGTCATTAACAGCTTGCGGCCGTCGCGAATAAGCAGGGTGCAGTTCAGCTCATCTTCCAGGTTTTTGAGCATTTTACTGATGGTGGGTTGCGTCACGAAGAGCTTCTCCGCCGCGCGGGTAAAGCTCTGCTGACGAACAACTTCGACGAAGTAGCGCAGCGTTCTGATGTCCATGATTATGCCTCTAAACTATGCTACCGATGAGTTTAATTCATTTTTGTCATCATCGTTGTCTCACTATACTGTGCCTCTCTCATTTTTTCTGGACATCCCTCCATGGCTGAGGCCTTAGGGCGCGTTGTGCCCTCCGTTTTAAACCGTCTCCAGGTTCCAGTACAGGTCGTGCTGTACGCGGGACTGTTTGTTTTTGCTGAATATCTGGTGAGCTGGTGGCATTTGCCGCTTCCCGCTAACCTGGTTGGCATGGTGCTGCTGTTGGCGCTGATCGTCTGCCATATTGTGCCGCTGAAGTGGGTACGCGCCGGGTCTCGCTGGCTGCTTGCGGAAATGCTGCTGTTCTTTGTGCCTGCGGTGGTGGCGGTGGTGAACTATGCCCAACTGCTGATGGTCGACGGCTGGCGGATTTTTGTGGTAATTGCGTTGAGCACGATGATGGTGCTGGCGGCGACCGCGTGGGTGGTCGATAAGGTCTATCGTTACGAGCTAAAGCGGATGCGTCATGAGTAACTTTCAGCTGAGCGTGCTGTGCCTGGCGATTACGCTGGTGCTCTACTTTGCCAACAAACGCCTGTATCGCCGCTTTCGCAAGCTGCCGCTGATGCCGCTGGTGTTGACCCCGGTGCTGCTGGTGCTGATGCTGGTGTTCGGCCATATCTCCTATCAGAACTACATGGGCGAAGCGCACTGGCTGCTGTGGCTGCTTGGCCCGGCGACTATCGCGTTTGCGGTGCCGGTGTACGACAACCTGGCGATCATCAAGCGCCACTGGATGTCGCTCTCCGCGGGCGTGATCACGGCGACGGTGGTGGCGGTAACCAGTTCAGTATGGCTGGCGCGTCTGTTTACGCTGTCGGATGAAATTCAGCGTAGCCTGGCGGTACGTTCCATCACCACGCCGTTTGCCCTCGCGGCGGCGAAATCCCTCGGCGGCCAGCCTGAGCTGGTGGCGCTGTTTGTGGTGGTGACCGGCGTATTCGGTATGGCGATTGGCGACGTGCTGTTCCTGCGCTTAGCGATCCGTGAAGGGATGGCGAAGGGCGCGGGCTTTGGTGCGGCCTCGCACGGTGCCGGGACGGCGCGCTCCTATGAGCTAGGGCCGCAGGAAGGTGTGGTGGCAAGCCTGGTGATGATGCTGTCCGGTGTGGTGATGGTGCTGGTGGCACCGTTAGTGGGCTGGATTATGTTTTGACGCCGTTGCCGGGTGGCGCAGCGTTTACCCGGCCTACAAGGGTGCAATCCCGTAGGCCGGATAAGCAAAGCGCCGTCAGGCAACATTAGCGATTCAACCGCCGCACAATGCGTTCCACCTGCTGGCGGAAATCGGCGACCACTTCAGCGGTCGTCTGCTTACCGAGGTCCAGCTTCTCGCGGGCCGAGGTAAACTGATCGATAACCTGCAAATCCTCAATATACGGCGTGGCGATAGCGGTAGTGTGCAGCGACTGCGCCTGACGCAATCCGGCGACGACCGGGTCATTCGGATCAATCACCCCTTTTTCGGTCAGCAGCGTTTCTGCCGCCTTGTTCAGCGGAATACCGCGCTCCAGCCCTAATGCCTCGACCGACTGCGGGTCGCTGACCAGGAAGTTCAGCAGTATCGCCGCCTCTTTCGGATGCCTGGTGGACTTCGCTATCGAGAACATCTGTGACGTTTTAAAGTAAACGCCGGACTCGTCCGTTCCCGGCTGCATTACGTAGTCGCCGAGCACCAGCTTCGCCGGTGGCGTCATGTTGTTGGCAAACATCCGGATGGTAATGTTCCAGGTGAACAGGCCACCCCATTCGCCGTTAATCCACGGTTTCATCTCATACAGATTGCCCTTGCCGTAGGCGGAGAGCGTTTTCGGTGACGGCAGCACGTGGTCATCGCTCAGCCGCTTCACAAAGTTGAAGGCTTCAATCCACTGCGCGTCGTTCCAGGCAAACTTGCCGTCGCTGTTGAACATTGGCTTCTGGTGTTTCTGCATCATGTAGGCGTTAAGCAGCAGAATCACATCCTGATCGACCATGGTGTACGGGTAGTAGTTGTTGCCGAGCTTCTGCTGGAACACCTTCCCGGCGGCAAAGAATTCGTCCCAGGTTTTAGGATAGGCCAGCCCGGCTTTCTGCCAGGTGACATCGTTGTAGTAAAAGACCGGCGCGTTAACCGAGATAGGCAGGCCGTTGAGCTTGCCTTTGACGGTGGTGGACTGCAAATCTTTGGCCTGATACTGGCTGAAATCGAGCTCGCTCTTGAGCTTATTGAGATCGTAATAGCCTTCGCCGTTTTTGGAGAAAATGATAAGCCACGGCCAGTTGGTCTGCATCACATCCGGCTCGGTGCCGCTTGCCATCTGGGTTGTCAGGCGCGAAAGGTGCCCGTCCCAGCCGGTGTATTCGGCTTTCACTTTGATATCGGGATACTTTTTCTCGAAGGCTTCCAGCGCCTTGAGCGTGGCCTGGTGACGGCTATTGCCGCCCCACCACGACATGCGTAATTCAACGGGCTGCTGCGCCCAGGCAGAGGCACAGGAAAATAACAGCGATGCGATGACACCTGAAACGAGTTTATTCATTATTTGTCTCCAGGATAGAGGCATAAATAGCGTTATTAAACAGGTGAGTAACAGCAAAATACTGACCATTCGCTCCGGCGCAGCCTCCTGCCGCACCGGAAGGCGTGCGGCTTAACGTTTTGTCAGACGGGAAACCAGTTCAAACTCCTTAAAGTTCACCGGGCGCTGCTGCTGCATCGAAATGTTGCCCGCAATGCCGGTGAGGATAGACATTGCCCCCGCGCGGTGGTCGGCGGCGCGCTGCAGCGGGTCGTTGCCCGGTTCGCCAAACAGATCCGCCAGCATGGCGTTATCGCCGCCGCCGTGGCCGCCTTCGCCGAGATTAAATTCGGCTTTCCACGGTTCGGCAAACATCGGGAAGACGGTGATATCGCACTGCTCCAGGCTGCCTTCGTTTTCGCGCTTGCCACCGGCGTTAACGTAGGATTTCTCAACGATTTTCATCTCCAGGCGGCCTTCGGTGCCGTTAAACACCACGTTCAGCCCTTCCCACGGCAGATAGGCGTTAAGCGAGTAGGTGAGTTGCACCTGGTTCTGATATTTCACCAGCACTGACATGGTGTCTTCGATGGTGATGCCATCGCTGAACACGCTCTGGTCGCGGAAGTAGTTATCTTCATGCTCGGCGTCCAGATACAGCGCTTTCAGCTGTTCGTTGTCCGCCATATTCAACGCGAACGGATCGTCTTTGGCTTCGGCATAACCATGGGTACGCGGGTAGAACTGGCTGACGCCGCGCTTCTCGGCGTTCTCTTTGCCGTAGAATTGCAGGCTGCCTTCGGCGTACACGCGCTCCGGATAGCTCGCCAGCCAGAAGTTCATCAGGTCGAAATGGTGGGTGGATTTATGCACCAGCAGGCCGCCGCTGTTACGTTTTTCGCGGTGCCAGCGACGGAAATAATCTGCGCCGTGTTCGGTGTTGAGCAGCCACTCGAAGTGAACGGAGGTGACGTTGCCTATCACGCCCTGCATCAGCAGTTCACGCACCTTGCTGTGGTGCGGCGCATAACGGTAATTGAAGGCCACGCGCACGGTGTGCCCGGTCTCTTCGATGGCGTCCAGAATACGCAGCGCGCGCTTTTCGTCGATGGTCATCGGCTTTTCGGTGATCACATCGCAGCCCGCGTGCAGTGCCCGCACGATATAGTCGTCGTGGGTGCGGTCCATGGTGGTAACGATGACGATATCCGGACGCGTTTCGCGGATCATCTCTTCAAACTGCGCCGCTTTCCAGGTGGAGACCGGCTCGGCTCCCTCTTTTTGCAGCAGCGTATTGGCGTAGTTCATTCGCGTCTGGTTGGTATCGCAAAAGGCGACCATTCTGGCGTTATTACGCCAGGTGCCACCAATAGCGGAAATATATAAACCTGCACGACCCCCAGTTCCGACCAACGCATATTTTTTCATGACATCCTCGATTAATATATCAACACCAAAATCCGCAAGGCGACGCAATGAAACGTATTCCGCATCAATTGATGGAGCTGAACAGCACTTTTATCTGGCACTGGCCCTGGTTTATTCAGGGTGTTAAAAGCGCGAAACAGCACGGTTTCACCGGCATCATCCTGCACCAGCAGGAACTGCTTTCTATTCTTGCGACGCCCTCGCCGTTAAGTCAGAAACTCCACGTCGAGAACTTAATTCATCAGCAAAACTACGCGTTGCAGTATTTAAAACGCGTTGACCGTTATCTGGCGGAAAATAACCTTTCGTTCTGGCTTCAGGGGGAAGCGGCGCCTAATGACGATATTATTAAGCGTAAATTTCCCGAGCTGACCTTCGACGAAAAAAGCGCGCCGGATTTCTGGCAGCAGTTTTATGCCGCAATACTGCACTCGTTATTGCCGTCGTTGCCGCACCTCAGCGGCATGATTCTGAGCCTGACCACGCCGGACTTTCAGACTGTTCGCTGGCAGCAGAGCCTGCACGATGTCTGGAGCCTGCTGCGCGCCCAGGGGAAAAAGCTGGTGCCGCGCGACTTTATTGATGACAGCTGGCCGCGCCAGCAGCTTTCCAACATCCTTGCTCGGCTCTCGGACGACGTTCGCGCCTCTATCAAAGCCACCGAGCTGGACTATCACCCCGGTTTTGCCAACCACCCGCACATCGCAACGCTGCCGGGGCATAAAAAATGGATCGAGTACGACCTCTTCGGCACCGGCTACGGCTGGACCGCGCTGCCGTGCTATCTGGCCGATGAAATCAGCGGCCGTCTGAGCTGGGCGCTGAGCGCCGCCGAAAACGAAATTGAGGCCATTACCTCTCGCGTTAGCTGGCAGTGGTTGCCCGATAGCCGGGTCATGGACTCCGCCAACGCCATTAATCTCTTTGGCCTTTCCGCCGCTAATCAGGTCGACGATTCCGCGCCGTCGGCCTTTGAACGCTGGGCCGAGCATCAGCAGCTTGGCTTTCGCTCGACGCAGGATAAACACCGGCTTTCTACTATCGTTCACGCCAGCTACGACTGGCTGTGTAAAACGCCAAACTTTCTCGGGCGACGGCTGCACTACCAAAGCCAGATCCCAGAGAGCCTCTCCCAGGCGCAGCAGCTGCTGCACATGGACACCCGCAGTGCCAACTGGATGCACGCCTGGCAGCCCTTAATGCCGACCGACGACCCGGTGCTTGGCAAAGAGCAGCGCGAGCGGGTCACGCTGGAAAAAGAGGCCGCCTGCTTCCTTGCCACTCGCACGGTACAAAACCTGCGGGAGTTGATGCCGCGGATTACCTGCCCGGATGACACGCTGGAGGTGCTGCTGGCCGCCTGGCGCAGCGCGGAAATCTACAGCCAGATGTTCTCTCGCGTGGCGGCGGCGGTGACCGATGCCCTGTGGCTTGATCACTACGGCCCGCAAAGCCTGCCTGCTGGCTCGTTGCAAAAGCATCAACAGCAGTTGCTTCGCTATGCCGATACGCTGGAACGCTGGCTTGTGAATCCGCCCGTCAGCGGCCCGCTGTTTCTGCCGCTGCTGTTAAGCCCGGAGCGCTTAACTCGTTTTGCCAGAAGCCTTGAGTAAAGAATAAAAAGCGCGGCGCGGGTTGTCTGTAAACGTCGTAGAGGTAAAACCGGGGATAGGCGTGAAAACGGGAAAAGTGTGATGGCCTTTGCGAATCGTAGATAAAGCTTGTGATGCGCATCGGCTTTTTTCGTTTTGGCGACGTGATAAACGTCACCTGAAGGGGGAAAAAATGTGATCCCCGACCAGAGGCCGGGGAGGGGATTTTAGTGCGCGCGGCCCTGGTCGATGCCGAGACCGGTCTGCGAACGGATGAACTGCGCGCGGAACTGCTCGCGTTCGAGATTACCTTCGGCAGAGTTATCGGTGGCAGAGAAGAACCAGATACCGATAAAGGCGATGGCAATAGAGAACAGCGCCGGGTATTCATACGGGAAGATAGCTTTCTCGTGACCGAGGATCGTCACCCAAATGGTTGGGCCGAGGATCATCAGCACGACCGCCGTCAGCAGGCCCAACCAGCCGCCAATCATCGCGCCACGGGTGGTCAGCTTCGACCAGTACATGGAGAGCAGGATGATAGGGAAGTTGCAGCTTGCCGCGATGGAGAACGCCAGGCCCACCATGAACGCGATGTTCTGATTCTCGAACAGAATGCCCAGCAGGATCGCCACCACGCCCAGTACCAGTACGGTGATTTTCGAGACCTTCAGCTCTTCACGTTCGGTTGCGCCCTTCTTAAAGACGTTGGCGTACAGGTCGTGAGAGACCGCTGAAGCCCCGGCCAGCGTCAGACCGGCGACCACCGCCAGAATGGTGGCGAAAGCAACCGCAGAGATAAAGCCCAGGAACAGGTTACCGCCCACGGCATCGGCCAGGTGAACCGCCGCCATGTTGTTGCCACCAATCAGCGCGCCCGCTGCGTCTTTAAACGCCGGGTTCGCCCCCACCAGCATGATCGCGCCAAAGCCGATGATAAAGGTCAGAATGTAGAAGTAACCCATAAAGCCGGTGGCGTAGAACACGCTCTTACGCGCTTCGCTGGCGTCGCTTACGGTGAAGAAACGCATCAGGATGTGCGGCAGACCAGCGGTACCAAACATCAGGCCGAGACCCAACGACAGCGCCGATATCGGGTCTTTCACCAGCCCGCCAGGGCTCATGATGGCTGCGCCTTTCGGGTGTACCGCCATCGCTTCGGTGAACAGGTTATTGAAGCTAAAGCCGACGTGTTTCATCACCATAAAGGCCATGAAGCTGGCGCCGAACAGCAGCAGTACCGCTTTGATGATTTGTACCCACGTGGTGGCGAGCATGCCGCCGAACAGCACGTACATCACCATCAGCACGCCAACCAGCACCACGGCGACGTGGTAGTTGAGGCCGAACAGCAGTTCGATAAGCTTACCGGCACCGACCATCTGGGCTATCAGGTACAGCGCTACCACCACCAGTGAGCCGCAGGCGGAAAGCATGCGGATTGGCCCCTGCTTTAGTCGGTATGACGCGACGTCAGCAAAGGTGTAGCGGCCGAGGTTACGCAGGCGTTCGGCAATCAGGAACAGAATGATTGGCCAGCCGACGAGGAAGCCGAGTGAGTAGATAAGGCCGTCGTAGCCGGAGGTGTACACCAGCGCGGAGATACCGAGGAACGAGGCCGCTGACATAAAGTCACCGGCAATCGCCAGCCCGTTCTGGAAACCGGTGATGTTGCCGCCAGCGGTGTAGTAATCGCTGCGCGAACGCACGCGCTTCGAGGCCCAGTAGGTGATATACAGCGTCAGCATGACGAAAATCAGGAACATGATAATCGCCTGCCAGTTGGTTGGCTGACGTTCCACGTGCCCGCTGATCGCGTCGGCCGCGTTGGCTGCGAAAGGAAGTGTGGCGGCAAGCGCCGTCAGGACTTTCTTCATGATGCTTTTACCTCACGCAGTACGGCCTTGTTCAGGCGATCGAATTCACTGTTGGCCCGCCAGACGTAGATGCCGGTCAACAAAAAGGAAATGACGATAATGCCGATCCCAATCGGGATACCGCGCGTGACGCTGGTGCCCGGATGCAGCGGCGTGCCGAGCCAGCCAGGGGCAAAAGCGATGAGTAAAATAAAACCGACGTACACCACTAACATAATCAGCGATAAGAAGGTGGCAAACCGTTGCCGTTTTTGGACGAGCTCCCTGAAATGCGCACTATCTTCTATCTGCTGACAAATTTGATCATTCATCACAGAGTCTCCAGAGGTTTTCTTACGTAGTGTTTTTTGTTGTGCAAATCAGAACCAGAACACCGTACTGTTCCTTTCTCCGAGCGGAAAAAGGATCGGGCGAGGGGCGGTGTACGGCGGTGCACCCTCACCCCGGCCCTCTCCCGGTGAACAGGAGAGGGGAAAGCCTGCTCTTATGACGGCATCGTGATGGCCTGCTTCTCTTCCAGCAGTTTGTCCACCACGCCCGGATCGGCGAGCGTAGAGGTATCGCCCAGGTTGCTGGTGTCACCAGCGGCAATCTTGCGCAGAATGCGGCGCATGATCTTGCCTGAGCGGGTTTTCGGCAGCGAGTCGGTCCAGTGCAGCACATCCGGGGTTGCCAGTGGGCCAATCTCTTTACGGACCCAGTTGCGCACCTCGGTATACAGCGCTGGCGTCGGCTCTTCGCCGTGGTTCAGCGTGACGTAGGCGTAAATCGCCTGGCCTTTAATGTTGTGCGGAATACCAACTACGGCCGCTTCGGCAATTTTCGGGTGTGATACCAGCGCCGACTCGATTTCTGCGGTACCCAAGCGGTGGCCGGAGACGTTCAGCACGTCATCGACGCGGCCGGTGATCCAGTAGTAGCCATCTTCATCACGACGCGCGCCATCGCCGCTGAAGTACATGTTTTTGAAGGTGGAGAAGTAGGTTTGCTCAAAGCGCTCGTGGTCGCCGAACAGCGTACGCGCCTGACCCGGCCAGGAGTCGGTGATAACCAGGTTGCCTTCGGTCGCCCCTTCCTGTGGATGGCCTTCGTTATCCACCAGCGCGGGCTGTACGCCGAAGAACGGACGGCTGGCGGAGCCCGCTTTCAGCTCAATAGCGCCCGGCAGCGGGGTGATCATAAAGCCGCCGGTTTCGGTCTGCCACCAGGTGTCCATCACCGGGCACTTCTCGTTGCCGATCTGCTTCCAGTACCACTCCCAGGCTTCCGGGTTAATCGGCTCGCCGACGGAGCCCAGAATGCGCAGGGAAGAGCGGTCAGTGCCCGCGGTGGCTTTATCGCCTTCCGCCATCAACGCACGAATCGCCGTCGGTGCAGTATAGAGAATGTTGACCTTGTGCTTGTCCACCACCTGGCACATACGCGCCGGGGTTGGCCAGTTTGGTACGCCTTCGAACATCAGCGTCGTCGCGCCGCAGGCCAGCGGGCCGTACAGCAGATAGCTATGACCGGTGACCCAGCCCACGTCGGCGGTACACCAGTAGATGTCGCCCTGATGGTAGTCGAAGACGTATTTAAAGGTGGTCGCGGCATACACCAGATAACCGCCGGTGGTGTGCAGCACGCCCTTAGGCTTACCGGTGGAACCGGAGGTATAAAGGATAAACAGCGGGTCTTCCGCGTTCATCTCGGCTGGCTGGTGCTGGTCGCTGGCTTTTTCCATCAGGTCGTGCCACCACAGGTCGCGGCCTTCGTGCCATTCGACGTTACCGCCGGTGCGCTTCAATACGACCACGTTTTCGATGGTTTTAACGTTCGGGTTTTTCAGCGCATCGTCGACGTTTTTCTTCAGCGGAATGCTGCGCCCGGCGCGAACGCCTTCGTCAGAGGTGATCACCAGACGGGAATTTGAGTCGATGATACGACCCGCGACCGCTTCCGGTGAGAAGCCGCCAAAGATAACGGAATGAATGGCGCCGATACGGGCACAGGCCAGCATCGCTACCGCCGCTTCCGGCACCATCGGCATATAGATAGCCACCACGTCGCCTTTTTTCACGCCCAGTGACAGCAGGGTATTGGCGAAGCGACAAACGTCGCGGTGCAGTTCGCGGTAGGTAATATGTTTGCTTTGGGACGCATCGTCGCCTTCCCAGATGATTGCGGTCTGGTCGCCGCGGGTGTCTAAATGACGGTCCAGGCAGTTTGCTGCCAGGTTCAGGGTGCCGTCTTCATACCATTTGATGGAGACATTGCCAGGCGCAAAGGAGGTGTTTTTCACTTTGGTGTAAGGCTGCATCCAGTCGAGGATTTTTCCCTCTTCACCCCAGAATGCATCCGGGTTAGTGACTGACTGGTGATATTTGGTCTGGTATTGCTCCGGGTTTATCAGGCAGCGTTCTGCAATATTTGCAGGAATAGGGTGTTTGTGAATTTGGCTCATGCTTTTTTTCTCCTTGTAAGATGTTAATAATATGTCTCATAAAAGTTAATAACAGAGGGAGAAGACGCTTTGTTTACTATTTGCGCGGCAGATCACGCAATATTGGAATTGTTCAAATAACGTTCATTTGAATCTTTGAACAAAAATAATTACGGAGAGGGATTTATAGAAAAAGACGGGTTTTTTCTTTTTTTATAACAAAAACTTATAAATAATTACTGGTAGAAATCAGTAGTAATATGGAATTTCTTAGTGAAAAGCCCTGTTCTGAAAGGCTTGCGCGAGACACCGTGCAGATGGTACTGATAATGCGCGTTAAAAACCTCTAAAAGTAAACGCAACACAAATCACCCCCTTTCAAATGGATACCATTCCTGTTTGGCATGGTATTTTTCATTGAGGAAGTCTGCAGTTATGAAGAAAACACGAATCAGCCTGGCGTGGCAAATTCTCATTGCCCTCGTGCTAGGTATTATTCTCGGTAGTTACCTGCATTATCATAGCGATAGCCGCGACTGGCTGGTTATGAATCTGTTATCTCCCGCTGGCGATATATTCATCCACCTGATTAAAATGATTGTTGTGCCGATCGTTATTTCCACGCTGGTCGTTGGAATAGCCGGTGTGGGCGATGCAAAACAGTTAGGGCGTATTGGCGCAAAAACCATCATTTATTTTGAAGTGATCACCACGATAGCGATTATCATCGGTATTACCATGGCGAATGTCTTCCAGCCAGGGTCCGGGATCGACATGTCGCAGCTGGCGACGGTGGACATTTCGAAATATCAGAGCACCACCGCGGAAGTACAAAGCCACGCGCATGGCTTGATGGGTACTATTCTGTCGTTGGTACCAACCAATATCATTGCGTCGATGGCGAAAGGCGACATGCTGCCGATTATCTTCTTCTCGGTGCTGTTTGGTCTGGGGCTCTCCTCGCTGCCTGCTGCTCACCGCGAACCGCTGGTTACGGTGTTCCGTTCTATCTCTGAAACCATGTTTAAAGTCACCCATATGGTGATGCGTTACGCGCCGGTGGGTGTGTTTGCGCTGATCGCGGTGACGGTCGCTAACTTCGGCTTCGCTTCGCTGTGGCCGCTGGCGAAGCTGGTGCTGCTGGTGCACTTCGCGATTCTGTTCTTCGCGCTGGTGGTGCTGGGCATCGTGGCGCGCATCTGCGGGCTGAGCATCTGGATCCTGATTCGTATCCTGAAAGACGAGCTGATTCTGGCGTACTCCACCGCCAGCTCCGAGAGCGTGCTGCCGCGTATTATTGAGAAGATGGAAGCCTATGGCGCACCGGCGTCTATCACCAGCTTCGTGGTGCCGACCGGTTATTCATTTAACCTCGACGGTTCAACGCTGTACCAGAGCATCGCGGCTATCTTTATCGCGCAGCTTTACGGTATCGACCTCTCTATCTGGCAGGAAATCGTGCTGGTGCTGACGCTAATGGTGACCTCAAAAGGGATCGCGGGCGTGCCGGGCGTATCGTTCGTAGTACTGCTGGCGACGCTCGGCAGCGTTGGTATTCCGCTGGAAGGCCTGGCATTTATTGCCGGCGTTGACCGTATCCTCGATATGGCGCGTACCGCGCTGAACGTGGTGGGTAACGCGCTGGCGGTGCTGGTTATTGCTAAGTGGGAACACAAGTTTGACCGCAAGAAAGCGCTGGCGTATGAGCGCGAGGTGCTGGGCAGGTTTGATAAAACTGCCGATCAATAAATAGAACAATAATGCCGGGCTTGCCCGGCATTATTTTTTTGGTTTAGGTGCAGATCCCGGCGGCGCTTCGCTTGGCCGGGCGACCATGGGAAAAAGCTACTCCGCGCTCACCTTATCAAACTCTTCACACCCGGTATCAAACCCTTCCGTACAGCTCAGGTTCAACCACTGCAATGCTTTCTGCTTGTTCTGCGGGATAAACCCTTTCTCGCCGCTCAGGAACATCATCCCGGCCCAGTACTCGGCGTAGCCGGTGCGGGAGAGCGCGGAACTGTTTTTGAAGTAGTCCGTCGCCTTCTCGTCATCTTCCTTCACGCCTACGCCGTTGGCATAAATCAACCCCAGCAGCATTTGCGCGTCTACCGCGAAATCGCTCTCGGCGTTCATCGACGCTTGCTGGAGCAGCGTAATCGCCCGCGGGTAGTCGGTCTGGCCCGCCTGGCTGTTGATAAGAATGCGCGCCAGGATAACTTCACCGGCCCGGCTTCCCGCTTTCGCAGCTTTCTCAGCCAGCGCTTTGGCTTCGGTATAGTCGAGGCTTACCGGGTTAGTGATTTTAATCTGTGCCAGCAGCGCGCAGGCATCGGCATCGCCGCTATCGGCAGATTTTTGCGCCCAGAATTCGGCTTTACTCAGGTCGCCGGAGCTAAACCAGGTATCGGCCAGATAGTATTGCGCCCGTGCGTCTCCCGCTTCGGCGGCTTCCAGGTATTGACTGCCCGGCTCATCGGCATGTGCGAATAGCGCCGTCAGGCATAACCATAACAATGCAAAAATTCGTTTCATCTTATTATGTAGGTTGTCGAGGAAGGGGGCAGTATAAAGAGATCGGCAGGATAAAAAAACGCCCCCGAATGGAGGCGTTGAAACGAGTCCGCTTAGCCCATTGCGCTTTCGCGCAGTCCGGCCTTCAGCTTCGTATACTCATCAATAACATACTGCTCTGCGGCACGCTGGTCGGCAATCGGCTCAACGTTTACGGCGCAGTATTTATACTCAGGCGTTTTGGTAATCGGGCTTAAGTTCTCGGTTACCAGTTCATTACATGCCCCAATCCACCACTGGTAGGTCATGTAAATCGCGCCTTTGTTTGGACGATCGCTCACCGCGGCACGGGTGATGACGCGGCCTTTGCGGGAGTTCACCCACACCAGCGCTTCATCTTCAATGCCTAAACGCGCGGCATCTGCGGTGTTGATCTGGGCATAGCCCGGTTCATCCGCCAGTGCTGCCAGCGCCGCACAGTTACCGGTCATCGAACGGCAAGAGTAGTGGCCAACTTCACGCACCGTCGACAGTACCATTGGGAACTCGTCGGTGAGCTTGTCGATTGGCGCTACCCAGTCGCAGGTGAAGAACTGCGCCATACCATTCGGGGTATCGAACTTCTCTTTGAAGAGGTAAGACGTCCCCTGGTCAGCGTCGGACTCATCGCGGCATGGCCACATGACGTAGCCAAGCTCACCCATTTTCTCATAGGTGGCACCGTAGAAATCAGGGCACAGGCCGCGCAACTCATCCCAGATTTCCTGGGTGTTGTTGTAGTGCATTTTGTAGCCCATACGGGTGGCGATTTCGCTGATGATCTGCCAGTCCGTTTTCAGATCCCACTTCGGTTCAACGGCTTTAAAGAAGCGCTGGAAACCACGGTCTGCGGCCGTGAACACCCCTTCATGCTCGCCCCATGACGTAGACGGCAGAATGACGTCTGCGGCAGCAGCGGTTTTGGTCATGAAGATATCCTGGACGATGACCAGCTCCAGATCTTCAAAGCCTTTACGGACCGCAGAGAGCTCTGCATCGGTCTGTAATGGATCTTCACCCATAATGTACGCGGCGCGAACTTCGCCATGCGCGGCACGGTGCGGCAGCTCGCTGATGCGATAGCCGGTATGTGCTGGCAGGCTTTCCACGCCCCAGGCTTTGGCGAATTTCTCGCGGTTAGCCGGGTTGCTCACGTACTGATAGCCCGGATAGGTATCCGGCAATGCGCCCATATCGCAGGCGCCCTGAACGTTGTTCTGACCGCGAACCGGGTTCACGCCCACGTGTGGCTTACCGAGGTTACCGGTCAGCATTGCGAGGCTGGTCAGTGAACGTACGGTTTCCACGCCCTGATAGAACTGGGTGACACCCATGCCCCACAGGATGGCCGCGCTTTTCGCACCGGCATACATACGCGCACACTGACGAATTTCCTGTGCGCTGACGCCGGTAATATCTTCGACGGACTCCGGCGTGTAGCCTTCGACAATCTTACGATACTCTTCAAAACCGTCGGTACGGGTAGCGACGAACGCTTTGTCGTACAGATCTTCTTCAATAATGACATGACCTATGGCGTTGAGCAGCGCGATGTTCGAGCCGTTTCTCAATGCAATATGCATATCAGCAATACGCGCGGTTTCAATTTTACGCGGATCGCAGACGATGATTTTCGCCCCTTTACGTTTGGCGTTAATCACGTGATTCGCCACGATAGGGTGGGAGTCTGCCGGGTTGTACCCGAAAATAAACACTAAGTCAGTGTCATCAATTTCGTTGATGGCATTGCTCATGGCGCCGTTACCGACCGATTGGTGCAGACCTGCAACCGAAGGGCCGTGTCAGACGCGTGCGCAGCAGTCGACGTTGTTAGTACCAATCGCCGCACGCGCAAATTTCTGCATGACGTAGTTTGTTTCGTTACCCGTTCCGCGTGAGGAACCGGTAGTCTGAATGGCATCCGGGCCGTATTTCGCTTTGATAGCGCTCAGGCGGTCAGCCACGTAATTCAGCGCTTCGTCCCAGGAGACGGATTCCAGCTTGCCGCCACGTTGGCGACGGATCATTGGGGTTTTCAGGCGTGGCGTCAGGATCTGGGTATCGTTAATGAAATCCCAGCCGTAATAGCCTTTCAGACACAGGGTACCCTGGTTGGTTTTCCCCTGAGCCGCCTCTGCCCGGACGATTTTTCCGTTATCGACCACCAGGTTGATTTTGCAACCTGATGCGCAATACGGGCAAACCGTGACGACTTTTTTCATCGGTCTCGCTCCAGTTAATCAAATCGCGCATACGCGCTGTCGCCCTCAGTATGCATCTTTTATGCCACTTTTTTATTGTGGACATTCCCTGATAATACGGCTGATTTTTGGACAAAACGCTGACGAAAAACAGGCTGTCGTCATATTTGACGTGTCGATGGGAAAAACGGGGTGACATTTATCACGCGATTTTTATCGGGCAGGATTGGGATTCCTCCGCTACATCGGTAGGAGATACTTGCATAACCTACAGCCAGCCCCCTGACGAGACTGGCCCTATGAAACGCTACCTCACCGCCGTGTTCTTCTGCGCGCTGTCGCTGACCAGCCAGCTCGCCCACGCCGACATTATTGATGACGCCATCGGCAACATTCAGCAGGCGATCAACGATGCCTATAACCCAGGCAGCAGCGATCGTTCCAGCCGCGATCGTGATGACGACGATCGATCCTATAACGATCGCCGCAGCACGCAGAGCAGTCAGCAATATAACGATCGTCGTCGGCAGCTTGATGACCGCCGCCGCCAGCTTGACGATCGCCAGCGTCAGTTAGACCAGGAGCGCCGTCAGCTATCGGACGACGAACAGCGTCTCGACGACGATTACGACCGTTAATCCAGACGGATTTCCATGCCGTCGTAGCCTGCCTCAATGCCGGGTGGCAGCAGGTGGGTCATCATCCATTCATCAAACTGGTGGCTGATATGGGTCAGGATAACGCGCGGGCAGCGGATCTCGTCGTTAAGGACCTGAATCGTCGCCAGGTCGCTATGGTTGCGCGGCGTTTGATCCCGCGGAGCGTGGCTGCAATCAATCACCATCACCTGCGGGCGATTATTGCTTAAAAAGGTCAGCGTTTTCTCCGGCAGCCCGGCGGTATCCGAGAGCCAGGCGACGCGGCTGTGCGGCGTTTCCAGCAGGTAGCCAAAGGTGAGCTTCGAGTGTTCGAGCGGCACGGGCGTCACTTGTAATCCCTGCAAATCAAAGACCACGAACGGTTCCACGGTGTGGCTGAAATCCAGCAGGCCGGGATGTTTGAACAGATCGTCGCAGCCCTGTTCATCCGGCGGGCCGTAAACCGGAACGGTGTCGCCCACGCCCCAACGCAGCGGAAACAGCCCCTGCACGTGATCCATATGGTAGTGGGTGAGCAAAAACTGCTGGAAAGATCCGGCGGGCCAGCGATCGGTGAGATCGTGCAGCCCGGCGTCGATCAGGGTGATGGCGTCGTTAAAGCGGACCACGCCGCTACAGGGTTTACGCCGATACTTCGGGGCGCGACGGGCCCGCGTACAGGCCAGACAGTCGCAGCCCCAGGCGGGCACGCCCTGTGCGCCGCCGGTACCGCTGAGGGTGAGGCTCAAACTCATACAGCATCTTCATAACGCTTTGGTGAAACGAACGTGGCTTGGGGCATAGCCCTCACGCTGGTAAAAACGATGGGCATGAAGGCGCTTCGTGCTGGTGGAAAGCTCGGTCATCTCTGCGCCTGCTTCGCGTGCGGTCTCTTCCGCCCATGCCAGCAGCTGGCTGCCAATCCCGGTGCTGCGCACCTGTGGCATCACCACCAGTTCCTGAATCTCGCCAATCCAGTTGGCGTGATGCAGATGAAACTGCAAATGCAAACTCACCATACCCACCACCTCGTCGTCGAGCACGGCCAGCTGATAGTGCAGGTTCCTATCCTGAAGATTGGCGGCGAAGCCGGTATAAAAGGCGTCTCTGTCGTATTCGGCCTGCTTCAGCTCGCACATGAGCGCGTAAACGTCCTCGATGTCCTCGAAGGTGGCATGGCGTAGTTCACAGACAAGCATAGCGTGGCTCCTTTCTCCCCATCAGCGTGAGGAGCTTCTCTACCGACTGTAGCAGACTGCCGTCATTATTGAGCGTATGGCATTCCGAGGGCGTATAGCGCGCGGCGCGTTCCAGCCGGGCGGCAATTTCGACGCCATTCTCCCGCCCGCGGGCGTGCAGCCGCTGTCGAAGGATCTCTGGTGAAACCTGCAAACAGACCGGCAGCAGCGCATCGGCGTAGCGGGCTTTGGCCTGCGCCATGTGCGCGCGGGAACCGTTCACCACCACGTCAAACCCGGCGTGCAGCCAGAGGTCAATCTCTACGCCCACACCGTAATACAGGCCGTTAGCGTGCCAGCTTAATGCCAGCAGATTGTGCCCGGCGCGGGTGAAAAATTCCTGTTCGCTCAGCGAGATATGGTTTTCACACCCGGCGTTGGCCGGGCGAGTGATATAGCGGTGAGCCACTAACAGTTGCGAAAGCTCCTGCTGGCGAAGCACTTCCAGCAGGCTGTCTTTACCGGAGCCGGAGGGCCCCATTAACCAGACCAGTTTTCCTTTCATCAGAACACCCTTTTCCCCTGACGCCAGACGTGGTCGATATGAATGTGCTCGCCTTTACGGTGCGCCAGCACCAGGTCGGCCCGTTTCCCTTCACCAATCACCCCGCGGTCGTGCAGATTCAGCGCTCGTGCCGGATTTTTCGTCACCAGCGTGATGGCCTGAGGGAGGCTAAAGGTATTGCTGTCGTCATCCGCCACGCGGAAGGCGGCGTCCAGCAGACTGGCTGGGTAGTAATCAGAGGAGAGAATATCCAGCAGGCCGAGCTGAGCTAATTCACGCGCGGCGACGTTGCCGGAGTGTGAGCCGCCGCGCACGATGTTCGGCGCGCCCATCAACACGTTCATGCCGTGGCGGCGTGAGGATTCCGCGGCTTCAAAGGTGGTAGGGAATTCGGCGATGACGCTGCCCAACTGGTGCGATTCGACCACGTGTTCATGGGTGGCATCGTCGTGGCTTGCCAGCGCGATATGGCGATCGCGGCACATCCCGGCGATGGCGGCGCGGTTCGGCTGCGACCAGCGTGCGGCAAGCTGAAGCTGCTCTTCTTCATACTGACGCATCTGCGCATCGGTCAGCGAGTATTTGCCCTGGTAGTATTCGCGGTACTTTTCGCGGTTGGCGAACTGGCGCTGCCCCGGCGAGTGGTCCATCAGGGAGACCAGCGAGACCGGCTCGCGGCGAACCAGCTTTTCAAAGAGCGGCAGGGTCGTGTGATGCGGCAGTTCGCAGCGCAGATGCAGGCGGTGCTCGGCGCGGTTGAGGCCGCGTTTTTGCGTCTCCTCAACGGCATTGATCATCTTCTCAAGGTTTTCCAGACGGTCGCCGCCGTCGCGCACATCGCCAATCGCTACCGCGTCCAGCACGGTGGTGATGCCGCTGGCGACCATCAGCGCATCGTGGCTGCTCATCGCCGAGTGGGCGGGCCAGTCAACCTTCGGGCGCGGGGTGAAAAATTTATCCAGATTATCGGTATGCAGCTCAATCAGCCCCGGCAGCAGCCAGCCGCCTTCGCCGTCCATCGCTTCCGGCAGGCGGCTCTGGCTTTCGGCAAAGGCGCGAATTTCGCCATCCTGAACCTCAAGGGAACCATGAACCACGTCGTTCTCAAGAACCAGCTTTACGTTATTGATAATCATGCAGGTGTACCCATTGGGTGGAGGCGGTCGGCGACCTGGTTACGGACGGCTTCGTCATGAAAAATGCCGACGATGGCCGCGCCGCGGGCTTTGGCTTCGGTAATCAGGCTGACCACGGCAGCGCTGTTTTTGGCGTCCAGCGAGGCGGTGGGTTCGTCGAGCAGCAAAATCGGGTAGTCGACGATAAAGCCACGGGCGATGTTGACGCGCTGCTGTTCGCCACCGGAGAAGGTCGACGGCGCGAGGTGCCACAGGCGCTCTGGCACGTTGAGGCGTGTCAGCAACTGAGCGGCTTTCGCGGCGCAGACTTCACGCGGTACGCCAATGTTGAGCAGCGGCTGCATCACCACTTCCAGCGTGGAGATACGTGGGATCACGCGCAGAAACTGGCTGACCCAGCCAACGGTGGTCTTACGCACTTCCACCACTTTGCGCGCCGGGGCACTCACCAGGTCGACCCATTCGCCGCCGTGTTTAATATGAATATGGCCTTCATCTGGCAGATAGTTGGCGTACAGCGAGCGCAGCAGGGTGGATTTACCGCTGCCGGAATGGCCGTGCAGCACCACGCATTCTCCGGCGTTGACGGTGAGCGAGGCATCGCGCAGCACCGGAAGCTGGACACCGTTTTGTTGGTGCAGAACAAAGGTTTTACTGACGTTTTCGACGCGGATCGCGTTCATTTTTAGCCTCTTTAAGCATTTGAGCCTTCCCGGCGCCGGGAATTAGTTCTGCAACACCGACGACACCAACAGCTGGGTATACGGATGGTGCGGATCGTCGAGCACCCGGTCGGTAAGCCCACTTTCCACCACCTGACCCTGCTTCATCACCAGCAGACGGTCGGCGAGCAGACGCGCGACGCCCAAATCATGGGTGACAATCACCACCGCCAGGTTCAGCTCCACCACCAGGCCGCGAAGCAGGTCGAGCAGGCGCGCCTGCACCGACACGTCCAGGCCGCCGGTGGGCTCATCCATAAACACCAGCTTCGGGTGGGTGACGAGGTTGCGGGCAATCTGTAAGCGCTGCTGCATCCCGCCAGAGAAGGTGGTCGGCAGGTCGTCGATGCGCGAGGCCGGGATCTCCACATCGATCAGCCAGCGCTTGGCGGTGGCGCGGATATCGCCGTAATGGCGCGCGCCGATCGCCATCAGCCGTTCGCCGATATTGCCGCCCGCCGACACCTGGCGACGCAGGCCGTCCATCGGGTGCTGATGTACCACGCCCCATTCGGTGCGCAGCAGACGGCGACGGTCGGCTTCGGTCATGGCGTATAGCGAACGGTCCTCGTAGCGAATATCCCCTTCCTGCGGCGTCAGACGCGCCGAAATGGATTTCAGCAGCGTGGTTTTACCGGAGCCGGATTCACCGACGATGCCCAGCACTTCGCCCGGCCACAGGTCAAAAGAAACATTGCTGAAGCCCTTGCCCGGCGCGTAGAGATGGGTCAAGCGATCAACGGAGAGTAATGGTTGCGTCATGCGTTTTTCGCCTCGCGCTGTTGGCGGCAGAAATCGGTGTCGGAGCAGACAAACATTCGTTTGCCGCTGTCATCGAGCACCACTTCATCGAGATAGCTGTGCTGTGAACCGCAGATGGCGCACGGCTCGTCCCAGCTCTGGATGGTGAACGGATGGTCGTCAAAATCGAGGCTCTCAACGCGGGTAAACGGCGGCACGGCGTAGATGCGCTTCTCGCGCCCGGCACCGAACAGCTGCAGCGCGGGCATCATGTCCATCTTCGGGTTATCGAATTTCGGGATCGGCGACGGGTCCATCACGTAGCGGCCATTCACCTTCACCGGGTAGGCATAGGTGGTGGCGATATGGCCGAAACGGGCGATATCTTCATACAGTTTCACCTGCATCACGCCGTACTCTTCCAGCGCGTGCATGGTGCGGGTTTCGGTTTCGCGGGGTTCGATAAAGCGTAGCGGCTCGGGGATCGGCACCTGGAAGATCAGGATCTGATCCTCAAGCAGCGGCGTTTCCGGGATCCGGTGACGCGTTTGGATCAAGGTGGCGTCCTCGGTGCGCTCGGTGGTGTTCACCCCGGTCACGCGCTGAAAGAACTGGCGAATAGATACGGCGTTGGTGGTGTCATCCGCGCCCTGGTCAATCACCTTCAGCACGTCCGCTTCGCCAATCACGCTGGCGGTGAGCTGAATGCCGCCGGTGCCCCAGCCGTACGGCATCGGCATTTCGCGGCCGCCGAACGGCACCTGATAGCCGGGAATGGCCACCGCTTTGAGGATGGCGCGGCGGATCATGCGCTTGGTCTGTTCATCGAGATAAGCGAAGTTATAGCCGCTGAGATTAGCCATTTTTCTGCTCCCGTTGCAGGCGTTTCAACAGTTCCAGTTCGGCCTGGAAATCGACGTAGTGGGGGAGTTTCAGGTGCGAGACGAAACCGGCGGCTTCAACGTTATCGGCGTGGGCGAGGACAAACTCTTCGTCCTGTGCCGGGCCGACGGCGTGTTCGTCATACTCCGGTGCCTGCAACGCGCGGTCGACCAGCGCCATTGCCATCGCCTTGCGCTCGCTCATGCCGAACACCAGGCCATAGCCGCGGGTGAAGTGCGGCGGTTCGTCCGCCGGGTCCACGAAGCCGTTAACCATTTCGCATTCGGTCATCAGCAGTTCGCCGACGTTCACCGCAAAACCCAGCTCTTCGGGCACAATTTCGACATCAATATGGCCGCTGCGAATTTCCCCTGCGAAGGGATGGTTGCGCCCGTAGCCGCGCTGGGTGGAGTAGGCCAGCGCCAGCAGATAGCCTTCGTCGCCGCGCATCAACTGCTGGAGGCGTGAGGAGCGTGAGCAGGGGTAAACCGGCGGCGTGCGGGTGATGTCATCCGGCGTCGCGCCGTTATCCTCTTCCGCTTTCGCCAGCCCTTGCTTAGCCAGCAGACTAAAGACGTGCGGTGCGGCAGACGGCTCGCCGTCATCGGTTTTCAGGGTTGGCGCTTCGCCGTTTGCCAGCAGCGTAAAGTCCAGCAGGCGGTGGGTGTAATCGTAGGTAGGGCCGAGCAGTTGGCCGCCGGGCACGTCTTTGTAGACGGCGGAGATACGGCGCTCAAGGCGCATGTTGCTGGTTGCCAGCGGCTCGCTCACCGCCAGCCTGGCAAGCGTAGTGCGGTAGGCGCGCAGCAGGAAAATCGCTTCAACGTTATCGCCGCTCGCCTGCTTCAGCGCTAGCGCGGCCAGTTCGCGGTCGGCGATGCCGCCTTCGGTCATCACCCGGTCCACCGCCAGGTTAAGCTGCTGTTCAATCTGGGCGACGCTGAGTTCCGGCAGCGCGGTATCGCCCCGACGTCGATGTTCCTGTAGCGCATGGGCGGCGGCTATCGCCTTCTCGCCCCCTTTGACGGCAACGTACATATCAGCAAACCTCGACGTGAGTGGTGCGCGGAATAGCCAGCAGACGCTCGCCGCAGGTGAGGATTAAATCCACGCCAAGCGGGAACGGGTGCGGGCGTTCGGTCAGTTCATGCAGAATGCAGCTCGGTAACTGCGGGGCGATCATGCGTTCTTCGGCAATACCTGCGCCGGTCAGGCGCAGCATGCGACCGCCGCTGAGGCTTGAGACCTGCACAATCAGCGTGGCGCTGGTTTCCGGTGCCACGGCGCTGCCTTCACACAGGGCGTTTAGCTGCTCGCTGCTGATGGTGTCGCTCGACACCGCGAAGGTTGCCTGCTGCGGCTGCTCAACCAGCGGTGCGTTGGTGTGAAACCGCAGGCTCTGGCTGACGATATCGTTATGCAGTGCGTTGGATAGCCACACCGGCGTGTCGTTGTCGGCAAGGGTCAGCAGCACGCTGGTGGTGGCGACGTTCAGCGGCTGCCAGCCGTGTTTGAGCTGATGCAGCGCGACGATCACGCCCGGCTCACTCATGGCTTTTAACAGGCGACGAAAGCTGTGCTGGGCATCCTGCACGGGAAGGGTAAAAGCGGTTTCCAGGGTCATGCGTTATCTCCGCGAACCAGAGTAAAGAAGTCGACCCGGCTGGCGTTGATTTCAGCCTGACGTGCGGCAATGCGTGCGGTACGGTCGGCTTCCAGCGGGGTAATCAGGGTTTCTAATAAGGTTTGAAAATGGGTGGGTTGCTGCATTAGCGCGTCAATCACCGCGCAGCGCTCGGCGTGCGGTTTATCGCGCCCCAGCACCCAGCTGTAGCCCACGGTGCCGTTGCTCAAGCGCACGGCGGCGCGGGTCAGCGTGGCATCGCCGGCAAAAAAACGTTCTCCGGTGCCGCCCATGCGGCCCTGAAGTTGGACCAGGCCGGTTTCCGGGGCGCGAATCGTCTCGTAGTCGGCGGTAATGTTCAGCGCGATCATTTTTTCCGCAAGATTGGCGGGGTCGCTGTGGGACAGCACCGACATCCAGTGCTGACGGGTCGCGGTATCAAGATGCATTCAGTGCTCCATAATAAATTCGATCATGTCGGCGCGGGTCAGGCTGACGGAGTACTCCATTGCCTGGTCATCGCCTTCACGATGGTTCAGAGTGCGCACGCACAGCAGGGGGGCCATGTTGGGGATTTCTAAGCGCTGGCTCTCTTTGGCCTGCGCCCGGCGCGCGCTGATGCGGGTCTGGCTGCGTTTGAGCGCAATGCCGGTTTGCTCACGCAGGAAGTCATGCAGCGAACCGCTGCTGAAGCTTTGCAACGTAGGCCAGAGCTGCAGGTCGGCAAAGTAGTGGTCGATAAGGCACAGCGCCACGCCGTTAACCCGGCTCAGCGTGCGCAGGTGAATGACGTTGTCGCCTTCGGCTATCCCCAGCGCTTCGGCGATATGACCAGAGGCCGGGCGCAGCACCGACAGCAGCTTTTCGCTGGTGGGGTGGCTGCCCTGGTCGAGCAGGTTCTGGCTAAAGCGCGCCTGAGCGTTCAGCGGGTAGTCGAACGGGCGCATCAGCACCAGCACGCCAATTCCCTGGCGGCGCTGAACCCAGCCTTTTTCCACCAGTTGGTCGATGGCGCGACGCAGAGTGTGACGGTTCACTTCAAAGCGCGCCGCGAGCTGGTGCTCGGCGGGCAAATAGTCGCCGCAGCGGTAGTTCTGACGCAGCTCTTGCTCCAGGCGAGCGGCAATCTCTTGATAACGCGTCGGATAACTGGTCGGATGTGTAGACAGGTGCATAGTCAACAAAACCTCGCTAATCAGATGAAGTGCTTACGCAAACGCTGAGAGAGGAAATCCAGCAGGCTGACGGTGATGATGATAAGCACCATCAGTGCGCAGGTTTGCTGGAACTGGAAACCGCGAATCGCCTCCCACAGCGTCACGCCGATGCCGCCTGCGCCAACCATCCCGACCACCGTGGCGGAGCGGACGTTGGACTCGAAGCGGTAGAGCGAGTAGGAGATTAAGAGCGGCATGACCTGCGGCAGGACGCCGTAGAGGATCTCTTCGATTTTGTTAGCGCCGGTGGCGCGAATGCCTTCAACCGGGCCGGGTTCAATGGCTTCCACCGCTTCAGAAAGCAGCTTGGAGAGCACGCCGGTGGTATGAATAAATAGCGCCAGCACCCCGGCAAACGGACCTAAGCCGACGGCGACAACGAACAGCATGGCGAAAACCATTTCGTTGATGGCACGGCAGGCGTCCATCAGGCGACGCATCGGTTGGTAAACCCACCACGGTACCAGGTTTTCGGCGCTCATCAGGCCGCAGGGAATGGAGAGTACGACCGCCAGCGCGGTGCCCCAGACGGCGATTTGCAGGGTAACGGCCATCTCTTTGAGGTAGTCCTGCCACAGGCTAAAGTCCGGCGGGAAGAAGTCGGCGGCGAAGGTTGCCATGTTGCCCGCGTCTTTGAACAGCGTGACCGGGTTCATTTCCGCCCCTTTCCAGGAGACGACAAGCACCGCCAGCAGAATGGCCCAGCTGATAAGCGAAAACCAACTGCGCTTGGGCGGGGGAACGGTGATGGTGTGTTGCATGGTTGGTCTCCGTGCGTGTGTTATTGCCGGATGGCAGCGCAAGCGCCTTATCCGGCCTACCATCTGGTTCCCTCTCCCCATAGGGGAGAGGGTGAAAAGCATTACTGCACCGCTTTGGTCACTGATGTCATCGCGCCAATCGCCGCCGTGGTACGGTCAAGGTCGTTCAGACGCGCCTGGATATCGGCGGTCTTCGTGGCCTTCTCGGCGTCGTTCAGCGTGCCGTTGCCCTTCACGGTCTGCATCTCTTTAAACAGCGTCAGCTGGCGAATCGGCAGCAGTTGCAGGTCGCTAGACGCGCGGAACGGCGCCCAGCCCAGACGTTCCAGCACCGCTTTCTCTTCCGGCGTTTTGCCGTAGTTCATAAAGAAGCTGTACACCTTGTCCTTGGTGGACTCAGACAGGTTTTTACGCCACACAATTGGGTCGCCTGGGATCAGCGGTGACTTCCAGATAACCTTCAGCTCTTTCAGCTTGTCCGGCGCGGAGACCTTCAGCTTGTCGAGGTTTTCGGTGTTGTTAGTGGCGACATCTACCTGCTTGTTGGCAACGGCCAGAGCGTTGGTTTCATGGCTGGCGTTGACCGTGCGCTTGAAGTCGCTGGCGGAAGCGTTGTTCTTGGCGAAGACGTAGTAGCCTGGGACCAGGAAGCCGGAGGTGGAGTTCGGGTCACCGTTGCCGAAGGTCAGCTCTTTACGCTTGGCGAGCAGGTCGTTGAGGTTGTTGATTGGGCTGTCTTTGTTGACGATTAGCACGCTCCAGTAACCTGGGGAGCCGTCGGCGGCCACGGTTTGAGCGAATACCTGACCGTTAGCGCGGTCCACCGCTTCCATGGCGGAGAGGTTGCCGTACCAGGCGATATCGACCTTGTTAAAGCGCATCCCCTGGATAATCCCCGCGTAGTCCGGTGCGAAGAAGGCGTTAACCTTTACGCCCAGCGACTTTTCCATGTCCTTCAGGAACGGTTCCCATTGCGGCTTTAAGTTCTGCTGTGATTCCGTCGAAATAATGCCGAAGTTCAGCGCCTTTTCCTGCTCTTCCGCGTGGGCTGGGGTTAACAGGGTGCTGAGGCTAAACATGCTGGTAAAAGCCAGCGCGGCAACGGCTTTATAACTCATTTCCATTCCTCATTGTGGGGACGTTAAGCAGCCTGCGCGTTCTCTTCGACGCGATTAATGCTGCGGTAGAGATGGTCAAATCGTTCGTTATCAAACTGCTGGCTGCTGCCGTCGTAGAACACGTGTCCCTGACGCAGCGCGACGATGCGTTCGCAGTAGCGCAGCGCATAGTCGACCTGATGCAGCGTCACCACCACGGTGATGCCGTCGGTCTGGTTAATGTCGCGCAGCGTGTCCATCACGATGCGCGCGGATTCTGGGTCCAGCGAGGCGATAGGTTCGTCGGCGAGGATCACCTTCGCCTGCTGCATCAGCGCACGGGCAATCGCCACGCGCTGCTGCTGGCCGCCGGAGAGCGTCGAGACGCGCTGGTGGGCCATATGCGCCATGCCCACGCGAGTGAGCGCCTGTAATGCACGCTGTTTTTGCTCGCGGGTGAACCAGCTAAAGCAGGTGCGCCAGAACGGCGTGCTGCCGAGCGCGCCAATCAGCACGTTCTCCATCACGCTCAGGCGGTTTACGAGGTTGAACTGCTGGAAGATGTAGCCGGTGTGGGCGCGGCTCTTGCGGATGTCGCGCGCCAGACGGCCCGACTGCTGTACGGTGTTGCCCAACAGTTCGATGCGGCTGCCCGGCGTTTTATCGCCGACGATAAGGCCGCTCAGATGACGTAAAAGGGTGGATTTGCCAGAACCGGACGGGCCAAGCAGAGCCACCATCTCACCGGCGTGGACGTTCAGGTCAATGGCGTGGAGTACCTGATTCTGATTGAACGTCTTGTTGAGCTTTTCAACGCGAATAATCGTTTGCATGTTGAGACCCTCAATTAAGGTGGCCTCATCGTGGCGAAGTAGTGTGACATTTGGGTTAAGGCGGGATGACTCGGCGATGAATAATTGGCAGGGATTTGATGACAGGACGGGAGGCCGTGGCCTCCCGCGTTGTTAGAGCGTGGGCTCTTGTTGTTTGACCACGTTAATCATCCACGGCACGCCGTAGCGGTCGACGACGCGGCCAAAACCGTGTGCCCAGAAGGTCTCCTGCCAGGCCATTTCAACCTTGCCGTTGGCGGCGAGATTGTCGAACCAGCGTTTACCCTCTTTCACATCCTGGGTGTCGAGCACCAGCGTAAAGCCAGAGTAGCCTGCGGCATCCGGCGAGGTGCCGTCACTCATCATGATATCGCTACCCGCGATGTGGACGTTGGCGTGGGCGATGGCGCTATCGGGAAACTTCAGGCCGGACGGGCAGCCGCCTTCGTCGTCCATGGCGGAGGGCGGCATTTCGCCGAAGGTGATTTTGTAGCGCAGTTCCGCACCCAGCGCCTGCTGATAATAGGCAATGGCATCGGCGCAGTTTCCGGAAAAGGCGAGATAGGGACTTAACGGCATGATCGTTACCTCAGGTAAGAAGTGCTCATTAAGTGTAGTGCGTGTCGGTTCTGGGGGCGAAGCGGGGCGGGGAGCGTATTGCCGGATGGCGCTTCGCTTATCCGGCCTACGGGACAGTGCAATTTGTAGGCCGGATAAGATGCGTAGCATCGCCATCCGGCAATGCTGCGAGTTAAATCAGTTCTTTTTCACAAACTCAGATTTCAGCTTCATCTGGCCGAAACCGTCGATTTTGCAATCGATGTTGTGGTCGCCTTCAACAAGACGGATGTTCTTCACTTTGGTGCCGATTTTCAGCATCGAAGAGCTGCCTTTGACCTTCAGGTCTTTCACTACGGTCACGCTGTCGCCGTCGACCAGCAGGTTGCCGTTGGCATCTTTTACGATCAGCTCGTCGCTGTCGTGTGCCGGTTCAGCATCGTTCCACTCATGCGCGCACTCCGGGCAGATGAACATGCCGTTGTCTTCGTAGGTGTATTCGGAGTTGCATTGTGGGCAGTGGGGTAATGACATGGATATATCCTCAAATGTGCAGTGCGAAAGGCAAAGGCCTGTAAAACGGCAAATCGCCGAAAATGGCCCTGATTATACAATAAAACCCTGCATTTGTCGGTGGTATCGAGGAATTGGTTGACGAATGGTCAGAAAACGAAGGGTGGTTTTCCCCTCTCCCTTGTAGGGAGAGGGGTCTGATTAGTGATGCGCGGGCTGTTGAGCGCGCTCTGGTTTTATGGAAATAGCGACTCAATAAAAATAAAGCAGCATTTTATATATGGAACACATATTTCAAATATTGATACCGAGGGGATTGGAAAGATAAAAACGGTGTGAAGCTAATGTGACAAATTCTGAAAAAACTCATTTCAAAATTGAGGTGAAAAAACGGCGTGAACGGTGCGGCATCACTAGCGTTGAGCGGGAAATAAGCAGGCAAATGTGAGCGGAATATTTCGCGTTAGTAGCATGATTCAAGCTTTTGTTAAGTTGATCACAATATTAATCGCTGTTAGGGTAAATAGGATTGTCCCTCACACGGTCATTTTCAGAGGGGCGGCTTTTTAACTGACTCGCCAGCAGGCCCAACAGGTTTGATTGTCCGCAAACATCGACTCACGCAGACATGCAAACCTGCTACGCTTGGATAAAAGGGACCAGCATCTCCACGGCTCCCTTTACGCGCCCTCGCAAACACATCGTGTGTTTGTCGCCACTGGGTGTGCGTTCAAGGCGAAATTGAACGAGGAAAACCATGCTTAAAAGGAAAAAAGTAAAACCGATCACGATTCGTGACGTCACTATCATCGACGATACCAAGCTGCGCAAAGCGATTACCGCTGCTTCACTGGGTAACGCGATGGAGTGGTTTGACTTCGGGGTTTATGGGTTTGTTGCCTATGCGCTAGGTAAAGTCTTCTTCCCGGATGCCGACCCGAGCGTGCAGATGATTGCCGCACTGGGTACCTTCTCCGTTCCCTTCCTGATTCGTCCGCTGGGCGGTTTGTTCTTCGGGATGCTCGGGGATAAATATGGTCGCCAGAAGATTCTTTCCATCACCATTATTATTATGTCGCTCAGTACATTCTGTATTGGTCTTATTCCGTCGTACGAGACCATCGGTATTTGGGCACCAATCCTGCTGCTGCTGTGTAAAATGGCGCAGGGCTTCTCGGTCGGCGGTGAATATACCGGGGCGTCTATCTTTGTGGCCGAATATTCCCCTGACCGTAAGCGCGGTTTCATGGGCAGCTGGCTGGACTTTGGTTCTATTGCCGGGTTCGTGATGGGGGCGGGTCTGGTAGTTCTACTCTCCACTGCGGTGGGTGAGGCGAACTTCCTTGAGTGGGGCTGGCGTATTCCGTTCTTCGTCGCGCTGCCGTTAGGGATTATCGGTCTCTATCTGCGTCACGCGTTGGAAGAGACCCCTGCGTTCCAGCAGCACGTGGATAAGCTGGAGCAGGGCGATCGTCAGGGTCTGCAGGATGGTCCAAAGGTATCGTTTAAAGAGATTGCTACCAAGCACTGGCGCAGCCTGCTGGCGTGTATCGGTCTGGTTATCTCGACCAACGTGACCTACTACATGCTGCTGACCTACATGCCGAGCTACCTGTCGCATAACCTGCACTATTCGGAAGACCACGGCGTGCTGATTATCATCGCCATTATGATCGGTATGCTGTTCGTGCAGCCGGTGATGGGTCTGCTGAGCGACCGATTTGGCCGTCGTCCGTTTGTGGTTGTGGGGAGTATCGCGCTGCTGGTGTTCTCGATTCCAGCCTTCGTGCTGATTAACAGCAACTCGATTGGCCTGATTTTCTCCGGTCTGCTGCTGTTGGCGGTGATTCTGAACTGCTTCACCGGGGTGATGGCGTCGTCGTTACCGGCGATGTTCCCAACCCATATTCGCTACAGCGCGCTGGCGAGTGCCTTTAACATCTCGGTGCTGGTTGCCGGTGTAACGCCGACGCTGGCCGCCTGGCTGGTGGAGTCGACGCAGAACCTGATGATGCCAGCTTACTATCTGATGGTGGTCGCGGTGATCGGTCTGATGACCGGCGTGATGATGAAAGAGACCGCCAACCGACCGCTGAAAGGTGCAACCCCTGCGGCGTCGGATATGGCTGAAGCGAAGGAGATCCTCCAGGAGCATCACGACCATATCGAGCATAAGATTGAAGATATCGATGCCGAGATTGCCGCGCTGCAGGAAAAACGTTCGCAGCTGGTGATGCAGCATCCGAAAATTAACGAGTAGGCCGGATAAGGCAAAGCCGCCATCCGGCAATGTATATCGAACTGCCTGATGGCGCTGCGCTTATCAGGCCTACAAATAAAAACCCCGACATTATTGTAATGCCGGGGTTTTTTTATGCTTATCGTTCGCGGAACGCCTCCGCGCGGGCGCGCAGAATCGGCTTTAACAGATAGGTAAGAATGGTTTTCTTGCCGGTAATAATATCCACCGAGGCCACCATGCCAGGAATAATAATCAGCGGATTTTTATCGCTGCCGAGATGGTTTTTCTCGGTACGCAGACGAATCACGTAAAAACTTTTCCCCTCTTTATCCGTCACCGTATCCGGGCTTATCTGCTCGAGTTTGGCCTTCAGCCCGCCGTAGATGGTGTAGTCGTACGCGGTGAACTTCACGATGGCTTCCTGGCCGGGGCGCAGAAAGGCGATGTCCTGCGGACGGATCTTAGCTTCGACCAGCAGGGTGTCATCCAGAGGCACAATTTCCACAATATCGTTACCCGGCTGGATAACGCCGCCGATAGTGTTGACCATCAGTTGCTGAACGATACCGCGAACCGGCGAGGTGACTAACGTACGGTTAACCCGGTCCTCAATCGCTTTTCCGGAAGCCTCAGTTTTACTGAGATCGGTACGTGCTTCATTGAGCTGCGACAGCGCCTCGCTGCGGTAGCGGCCACGCGCTTCACCCATTTTACTCTCAATCTCTTTAAGCGCCGCCTGCGCTCGTGGCACCGCCAGCGTCACCGATTCCAGCTGCCCGCGGGTGTCGACTTCAGAGCGACGCAGACGCAGCAACTCAACCTTTGAGATGGCCCCCTTGGCAACCAGCGGCTCAGACATGCTGATTTCCTGTTGTAGCAAACTCAGGCTACGACGGTACTGTTCGGCTTTAGCCTGGTAGTCCAGCAGCTCCTGTTTTTTCTGCACCAGCTGTTCATTGAGGCCGGATAGTTCGCTCTGAATGCGTTTGTTTACGCTGGCAAAAAGCGCCAGTTCGCCGTTCGCGATATCCGGGGATTTCGCCATAATAGTGGGCGATAGCGTTAGGGTGTCTTTGCCCTCGACCTGGGCGGTCAGACGCTGAATACGCGCCTCCAGCGCCAGCCGGTCGGCTTCCGATTCCCCGGCGTTAGAACGGAATCGGGTATCATCCAGGCGCAGCAGCGGCGCGCCTGCGTTGACCACTTCCCCTTCATGAACGCAGACTTCTGCGACAATCCCCCCTTCCAGGTTCTGGATTTTTTGCAGCCGTGAGGAGGGAATCGCTTTACCATCACCGCGCGTCACTTCGTCAATTTCGGCAAGCGCGGCCCAGGCAATCATGATGATAAAGAAGCCGAGGATGGCCCACAGCGTGATACGCACCACTCGCGGGGAGTCGTCGATCAGCGCTTTGTTTACTTCGTTGGCGGCCAGGGTTGAGGTATTTTTATCACCCAAAAGCCAGGCTTTCAGGCGGTTGATTCGGTTAGCGTTGCGCATGAATTTGTCCTTTTTTCAGTGCGTTCATGACGCTCTCTTTTGGGCCGGGCGCGATTCAATCCATCCCAGCTAATCAGCACCGCCACATGTTTTCGGGCCAGCACGTGTGGCGGCGCGTGGGAAAGTGCCCTGAGTGAGCAGGCTTTCCTGGAGGGGGAGTCCGGCGGTTAAGACGTTACGGCTGAAAATAATGTTATGCAGTTTGCAGATGATCATCAGCGCATCGAGCAGGGGATCATCGTGATTCTGGCATGGGTCGAGCCTGATGGTGTCATCAGGCGAGGAGGTCACATGTTCAAGTGAATCAGTATAAGACGCCATAATCAGACCTCATAAGCCATCAAAATGTTCGTATTGCTCAAAGCCTATAAGGGGCTACCCCGCCGGAGAGTGGGGTAGCCCGTAGGTCTAAATCGTTACTTCAGTTCGGGTAAATTGGCGTGTGCGCTTTGCTGCTCCTCAACGGGCTGTGCTGCCGTTGGTGCCTGAATATTGAGCTGTTTTAACAGGTCGCCAATGCGGGCGTTGATGCGGTAGGTGGTGAACATTTCCACAAACTGCATTTCGACGTAGCGGCGCTGGGCGTTGAACACTTCGTTTTCGCTGTCCAGCATATCGAGCAGGCTACGCTCGCCGATGCTGAACTGCTCCTGATAGGCGGTGCGCACGACGGCACTGCGGTCAGCGTAATCTTTGGCGATCGGCACCTGCTGTTTGGCGTTCTGCCAGGCGTTCCAGGACAGGCGAAGTTCTTCATCGAGCTGGCGCAGCGCATTACGCTTCACGTCCTGTGCTTCCTGCATTTTGTAGGCATAGGATGAGAGCTGGGCCTTATCGCTGCCGCCGTTGAACAGGTTGTAGTTCATCCGAACCATGGCCTGCCATTCCTGATCGTGGCCGCGAGTGCCATCGACGTTGTTGTCCATACGGCGACCGAGGTCGATATCCACGCTTGGATAGAAGCGAGATTTCGCCGCTTCGTACTGTTGGCGGGTGGCTTCAACATCGGCATCGGCCTGTTTCAGCAACGGGCTGTTTTCCAGCATCTGCTTGCGCGCGTCGGCCTGTGAAGCCGGGACTTTGGTGGTCATCGGCATCGACAGACCGGAGGCCTCTTTGCCCACCACGCTGTAGTAGTTGGCCTGAGCATCTTCAAGATTGGTCTGCTCGGTCAGCAGGTTGTTGCGGGCTTGTGCCAGACGCGCCTGTGCCTGCTCATAGTCGGCCTTACGGCCAACGCCCTGCTCGGTGCGTAGGCGAATCTGATCGAAGACGCGCTCGTGGCTGGTGAGGTTATTTTGCGCCAGCTGTACCATTTTTTGACGCATCAGCACGTCGAGGTAGCTTTGAATGGCGTTCAGCGCGGTGACTTCACTGGTGTTCATCACCGAGAACGCACGGGAGTTGACGGTCGCTTTTTGCCGGGCGACTTCGCTGGTGGTGGCAAAGCCGTTAAACACGTTCTGGCGCAGATTGAGGCTGGATTCACTGCGATTCAGGTTACGGTGGTGGTCGTTTGCCGCTCGGGTGCTGGAGTTATCGGTCTGCTCCCAACCGGTACCGGCGGACAGGTTTAACGTAGGTAAGTATCCCCCTTTTGCCGCACGGAGATCTTCGTCGGCGGAGTAACGGCTGTTAACGGAGGCGCTGACCTGTGGGTGCCACAGCAAACTGTCTTTGACCGCCTGTTCTAACGTTGCCGCGCTGACGTTATTGACGAACAGCAGCGGCAGAGAGAGGCTGGTTAATACCCGAATGTGTTTTTTCATCATGTCATCCTTTTCTTGTGTTCATTTCCCTGGCCGGTGGGGGACCACCAGAGGCGAGGTTGAGACAAAAAACAAAATTGTTGCTGTCTTACATCAGCAATCTCCTGTTTCCATCAGGAGAAATAGCGAACGCCTTCCATACAAAACACAGCAAAACGGATATCTCATACATTTGTGTGTGTGCTGATAGTATTCCAGGCATCTCATGAAGATGAGGTCTGGTAAATAAAGACTTTGGCTATGTTTATAAGGTAATACGCAAAATAAACGCTTTCTTTGATTTTAATGTCGATTTTGTGAGAATTTTCTGTAAAGAAATTATTGGCTAAAGATGAAAACTATAAAGATAGTTTCTTGGCTTTCTATATTGTGTTGTTTTTAAAAGGTAAATGAAATGGCCAGTCAGAAGTATATCTGTAGAGTAATATCAATGTTTGATATCGATTTATAGTGATTGATAGCCCTGTGATTTTATTTTTTCTGCTATGTGGACTATGCCATTCATCTGTAATTAATTGATTGTTATACGTAGTTTTGACGCGTTCACCCGTGTGGTATTAATGCTGATAGTTTTGTATTACTTATTTTTGTTTTATGGTTTAATTTTCCTGTTAATAGTCTGGTAGTGCGTCAATGTATTAGATAAGTTAATTGTTTTTACTGGGTTAGTATGTGAATATATTAATAGCATGAACATTTCGTATTCGTCGTAAATTTGTTTTATCGGCGTGGTAACTGTGTTTGTTATTTAAACCTGCAATGTGGAAGACACAACAGATAAGGTGCATCACTTTATACAGGTCAACGTCATGGATGTATTGGTGAATATTTTTGCGTGGCGGGAGAGATGTCAGGCACATACATGATGTGCCTGAACAAATAAGGATAATTGTTGCTTATATTAATCGCTCGTCATCATCGCTGATAAGCCCTTCCAGGCCGCCTAGCGTTTGGCGAGCTGCCGCGCGATTGAGCAGCTTGCTTTGCGCGGCGGCCGGGAGGTCGGTAATGCTGATAACGCCTTTGCTCATCAACACTTCGATAAGATCTTCCAGTACGCGCACCATGTTCAGGTCGCTCTGCTGCAACTGTTGGATCGTCGAGGCGCGAAGCTCGCTCACCTTAATCCAGTCGCTGATTTCTCCCGTGGTCACTTCGCTTATTTCGGTCATGCCGCTGAATTCCGCGGTCTCGACCCGAACTATCCGCCCTTCGCTATCACGTTCTATAAAATGCATGGCTGCTCTCCTGAGTTTTTTGTAGTGTGCTGGCGTCGCTAAAATAACGCCCCATTGCGCCATACAGGCCGATGTTTTCCAGTACCGCCAGTTCGCCTTCGGTTTCGACGCGCTCGGCGATGAGCGGCAGGTCAATTTGCCGCGTAGCCCAGTAAATGGCTTCGATAAACAGCTTCTTATCTTCTTCTTCGTTGATGCGGTGAATGTATCCACCGTCAACTTTGATCCAGGCGAGCCCCCACTGCGGCAGGTTGCCAATCAGATGGAAGCGGCCGCCAAAGTGCTGGATCCCCAGGCCGCAGCCCAGATCCTGCAATTTTTTCACCAGGATGCTGACGCGATCGGGATCCGGCAGTTCGTTTTCATCCAGCTCCAGCGTTAACCGTGGCGTCAGATGGCGTAGACCTTTCAGCGGCTTAAGCAGTGCATTCAGGCTTTCATCATCGGCCACGCTTTCACCGCTAATGCTGAGGGCAAACTCATGTCGGCTGTTTTCCATGGCGCGCAACGTCTGCTTAAGCATGACGATATCCATTTTGCGGCTGAGAGACAGGCGGCGAACCCAGGGAATAAAGCGCCCCGCCGGGATAATTTCGCCTTCATCTGTCTGGATACGAGCCAGAATTTTGTTATGCAAAACAATGTGCTGGTTGTTGCACTGGTATACCGGCTGCGCGTAAAGCTCAAAGGCTTCTTTATCCAGAACGGTGGTCAAACGATGATGCCACTGATGGTGGTCCTCATCTGCCTGCTTCGCGGCGGCCTCTGGATCGGCGAAGGCGTGCATATCCGTTTCGGTTGCGACCAGTATCCTATCTGCCTGGCGCAGCAGGGTTTGCGGTGAATCGCCATAGTGGAAGGCAACATCGACAAAGTGGGCGACGGGATCAACGTCGCTCAGGCCTGTTTCATACAGCGCTTTGAGTTGAGTGTTGAGTGAGCTGGCGAAATGTTCCATCTCGGTTGGCAACACCGGGTCGGTGAGAATGGCAAATTCGCCGCCGCGCACGCGAGCGACAAAGCCTTCATTAAGGAAAAAGCGTTGCTGCAGCGTGATAAGAATCTCACTGATATTCTTCAATAGCTTATCGGTATTGACGCCGCCGAGGCGTTGGTTGAGGCCCATCAGGTCCTGCACGCGCAGTAAGATAAGATTCCCGTCCGCGTTTTCTTCGTCGCTCAAGCGGGTCTGGAATTTAATATCAAAAGCCCGGCGGTTATTCAGCCCGGTCAGGCTGTCGTTATAGGCTTCCTGACGCAGCGTTTCGGTACGTTTGGCTTGCTCGCTGAACAGCGCTTTGAGCTGCGTAACCATCATGTTGGTGGCTTCAACCACCCGGCGGAGTTCCGGCGTTTTCGGCAGGGCGGGGATACTTAAAAATTCACGACGGCTGATGGCCGTCGCCTGTTCGACGATGTAATTCAGCGGACGCAGGCGATTTCGCAACAAGAACATCGCGCCCAGAATGCACAGCACGCTACAGCCGCTGAGCCATAGCAGGCTGGCAACCAGGCTGCTCCACAAACGTGACAGCGCAAACATCGGATGGCTGACCACTTCCACGCGCGCGGCCTGGCTCCAGCCACGCATCACAATGGCTTCACCTTGTCCCGGGTCCAGATGCACCAGGCGGACAAACCAGGCCGGAACGTTGGCGCTTGGCGGCACGTTCTGACGCTCGATAATCGGTTGGCCGCTTTTAATATCAACGACCTGGATGCGGTAGAAATAGCCGCTATCAAAAATGGAGTTAACCATCAGCTCCGTCATCACCGGATCGTCGATATGCGCCGTCAGCGACAGCCCAAGGGCGGTGGCGGCATCCTGGGCATGGGCGCTGAGCTGGTTGTAATACTGCTCGCGTGAGCTCTCCAGCGTGGCAAAAAAATTGCCGCAGAATATGGTGAAGGTAAACAGACAGATGCCAATTAGTAGCTGTTTATAAAGGGACATGGCTGAATCCTATTCATTAATGACAAATCCTTCTGCACGCATCCTGGTGAGAAGATCCTGCCAGCGAGAGAGTTTTTTACTGTCGCCGACACGTTTGCTGCCGCTCGCCTGCGGGATCCAGAGACCTTCACCGTTAAAGGAATAGACGGGAAGCAGGTCGCTGCGTGCGGAGGCGGGTAATATGTTGGGTTTAAGATTATCGAGCACGAGCGGAACGGCATCGGGCGCGGAATACCAGGTTAAGACCATATGGGCCTGGTTAAGCTGTAGTGCTTTAACATAGGTGATTCTTAACTGGCTGGCGGGAACGCCCAGTTGCCGCAGCGTAAAATATTTGGCGATGGCGTAGTCTTCGCAATCACCAGCCCCTTTGCGTAATGCCTCAACCGGTGTCGCCCAATAATCCTGCTGACCCCATACCGAAATATCATCGGTAAACCTAATACGGGAATTAAAAAACTGGTTCACGCGGTTCAGCGTGGCATGAATATCGCTCGACGGCGGCTGCTTAAGCAGAGCTTCCCAGGCATCAATGTTGCGCTGTGCGGTGGGCGTAGTCGGGCCATAAAGCCGCTGGGTACGTGAATTAATAGTATTAAAATCCCAGCCTGCGCCCAGATTTGGCGCGACCAAAAGCAACAGCGCCAGTAGCGATGAAAGCCATCGTTTCTGGAGACTGAAAGGATTAACGCCGGCTGGACGCCATGTCATTACGTCATGCCTGCAGGCTGCTGGAAGGCCTGTTGAATGTGCGCAATTAAATGATGCAGTGACATTTATTCTCCTTGCTGCGCGATGAGATCCCTGTAAAACGTCGCTTTAGCCAGAATAACATTATGTTTGTGGATTTGGTGATATCACCGAAACGGATTAAGCGAGGTTCCAGCTATCATAGTGAATGTACAGGTATTTATTATTCATTAATTATTTTTTAGTATTTTTTAAACGGATAAAAAATACTAAGCGTAATATCTGAGTTATCGGCAATTTTCATAAATTGCGTAGTGCTTTTTTATTTATTGGCGTTTTCTACGTCTCGATGTAGTAGGTCTGCGTAAATATCCGTTAATACCCCTTGCGGGCTAAACTGCCGTTTGATCCACTGCGTCACCTGTCCATTGGCCGAGTGCTGAGTCGCGAGCAGCATGCGGGAGTCCTGGCGCGGGTTGTTGATCTGCCGGGTGACCAGCTGAGATTGCGCTTCGGCATCGCGCACCATGTAGTCCGGCAGAAAACCAATCCCTTCGCCGAGGATCTGGCATTCGCGCTTGGTGTTGAAATCCGGCACCAGAATTGATTCTTGTCCGTGCAGTAGCCAACCGACCTTTTTATTAATGGTGTGCGCGGTGTCTTCAACCATGATGTTGGGGTAGAGGCGCAGCTGGCTTTCGGCAATGGGCTCTGGCATAAACGCCAGCGGGTGGGACGGCGCGATGGCAAAGGCCCAGCGGATGGCGCCAATCTCGGTGTAATCAATGCCGCCGCCGTCGAGCAGGGTATCCGGCGCGCCGATGGCGATACTGGCCTGATTATTGATAATCGAATCCCAGACGCCGTTGTAGACCTCGGTGGTGACGGTTATCTGGCAGGTAGGAAACTGCTTTTTCAGCACCTGCAGCAGCCGGGCGGTGTGCTTCGGCGTATAGAGCAGCTGATTAATACAGATGCGCACCCGCGCTTCAATGCCCTGGGAAATGGTGTCGATGCTGCGCTTAATCGCGTGGAAGTCATTGAGCAGGTCGCTGGCTTTGCGAAAGAAGTAGCGCCCGGATTCGGTCAGCTCAATGCTGCGGGTGCTGCGGGTAAACAGCACCACATCGAGGCCCGTCTCCATGCGTTTGATGGTATAGCTGATGGCGGAGGTGGTGAGGCCCAGCTCCTCCGCGGCCTTACTGAAGCTGCCAAACCGCGCGGCGGTAGTGAATGCCAGCAGGTTCTCTTCGGTAAAAATTGAGTTCATTCACCTGCTCCTCGGTTCAGCTATTTACTGGGCCTCTTTAATAAGATGAATGTATTGGTTGAAGTGATTGTTGGGCAACCATTTTTGAATAACTTTTAAAAACCGCCTACGCGACCTCTTTCGAGGTGGCTTCGCTCAGCTTGCGCCCGGTATATTCCGAGATAATCCCGACGCAGTTTCCGGCAAAAAAGCCCAGCAACGTGACCCACCAGTTCATCCCGGTGGCGAAAAACAGCGTCATGCCAAGAAAGCCGCCGGGGATAAATGAGGTGAGCCAGAATCGGCCCTGCCAGACCACCACGGCGGAGAACGGTACCGTCATCACCACGCCCGCCCAGAAGGGCGATAGCCCGCTAACCGCCGCCAGCCAGCCGGAGGCCGCCGCCGCGAGAAACGCCCAGACGGCGCCGGAGTAATTGACAAAAAGGCTCTTCACAAATCCCGCCTTGCCGCCGCCTGCCGCATAGAAACTGCAGAACGCCACAAAGCCAATCGTACCTAATAATTCCCAGCCTGGGGCCAGCCCAACCTGCGAGGACACCATCTGCCAGAGACCTGCACACACTCCAACGGTAATGCCCGTAGCGGTGAGTCCGTTCATCGTTGTTTCCTCTCATGTAGTGGTTACGCACTGAAACTATATAGAAAGAAAACCCGATTGAGTTAAGGGGCATAGCGGCAAAGAAATAAACGGTGCACTACCGCACAGTCTGTATCGATTATTAAATAAAATTCACTAATCAAGCAGCTTATGGCGAATAAAATTTAAGCGGGTTCTTTTCTGATTATTTCGTTGCTATTCTCATTTCATCGAAAACAGCCACAAAAATCAGGGAATTTGACATGACCAACAACAATCTGATTGCTGACTATCTATTGGCTGCGCAACAAGGCGAACTAACGAAATTAAAATCTTGCCTGCATCAGGGCGTTGATATTAATGCCTGTAATCGTCAGGGGCAAACGGCCATTACGCTGGCGAGCCTGAATAAAAAATATGATTGCGTAGTGGCCTTACTGGACGCCGGTGCGGATATTAATAAACAAGACCAGACCTGTTTAAACCCATTTTTAATTAGCTGTCTGAATAATGATTTAACGCTGCTGCGTTTACTGTTACCGGCTCGTCCGGATTTAAATCGTTTAACCCGTTTTGGCGGCGTGGGGCTAACGCCCGCCTGCGAAAAAGGGCACCTTGAAATCGTCAAAGAGCTATTGCACCGCACTCACATTAACGTCAACCACACTAACTTTGTCGGCTGGACGCCGCTGCTGGAGGCCATCGTGCTCAACGACGGCGGTGAAACCCAGCAGACCATTGTCGGCCTGCTGCTGGAGCATGGTGCCAGCCCGCACATGACCGACAAATACGGCAAAACCCCGCTGGAACTGGCGCGGGAGAAGGGTTACGAAGAGATAGCCCAGCTGCTGATTGCCGCCGGAGCGTAACAGAGGAGACGCGCTATCGACACCCCAATACGGCGGTGTGTGCAAGCGCTAACTGCGGATGAGCACTTTCTTTCGGAACGTGGTGCTGGACGTGTCGAACAGGTCTTTTCCCGGGCGGTAAACCTTTATCTCCCGGCGCAGCGGCGGTTGTTGACGCTATTGTGCGAAGAGTACGACAACGCCCCGAATAGCTGTAGGTTAGCACTCACTCACTTCGACGGGCTGTTCCGGCCCGGTGAGACGGCTCAGTTTCACCCAACAGGAATAACGGTTGGCGAGGATAAATGGCTGAATACCGCCTCCTGCCAGCGTTGGCAGCCAACAATACCGCAGCTTAACGCCGAACGGTTCCGGCAGATTCCCTGGCTGCGGTGGCACGACGAGATTCATCAACAATTACAGGATAACCAGACGCTGTTTCTCTGGCGCGGCGATAACCCGTTTTATCAGGCTATCTCTCAGGCATTACAGCAGCGGCGAAAAACATTATTTAACGCGTTATTACAGGGACGGGAAATAACCTCGGCGGTGGCTAATATGGTGGGATTAGGCATTGGCCTGACGCCGTCGGCAGATGATTATTTAGTGGGATTAAGCACCGTTTTATTTATCGACGGACACCCGGCGAAAAAATATCGCGATGCATTTGATTCCGCGCTAAGCGTGGCGCGTAACAATACCACTTTATTAAGCGCTATTACGCTGGAAGCCGCTTTTTCCCAGCGCTATCGCGAAACGATTTTCGGGTTTATTAACGGCATGGTTAATGAACCGCAACATATTTCTACCCAGACTATCGCCAGTATTAAAAATATTGGCTCCAGTTCCGGCTGCGACATGCTTTATGGCATGGCGGATGCCTGCGCGCTGAGCCAAGCCTATGGAGGGAGTTATGTCAGTCAAAATAGTGATTAAGCAGAATACGTATTTTGATTCGGTCTCGCTGATGTCGATTTCCACTCGCGCGAATAAGATAGACGGCGTTGAGCAGGCGTTCGTGGCCATGGCCACCGAGATGAACAAGGGCGTGCTGAAAAATCTCGGTTTGTTAACCGCCGAGCTGGATGAAGCGAAAAATGGCGACCTGATGATCGTCATTAACGGCAAAGACGGTGCGGACAACGAGCAGACGCTGGCGGCCATTGAAGAATTGTTCTCCAAAAAAGCGGAAAGCGGTTCGCACGAAGCACGCTACGCCACGCTTGCCAGCGCGAAAAAACACGTAGCGGACAGCAACCTGGCGGTGATTTCGGTCAACGGCCTGTTTGCCGCCCGCGAAGCGCGTCAGGCGCTGCAAAACGACCTCAACGTGATGCTGTTCTCCGACAACGTCACCATTGAAGACGAACTGGCGCTGAAACAGCTGGCGCACGAAAAAGGGCTGCTGATGATGGGGCCGGACTGCGGCACCGCGATTATCAACGGCGCGGCGCTGTGCTTTGGCAACGCGGTACGCCGCGGCAACATCGGCATTATTGGCGCGTCAGGCACCGGCAGCCAGGAGCTGAGCGTGCGTATCCATGATTTTGGCGGCGGCATTTCGCAGCTTATCGGCACCGGCGGGCGCGATCTCAGCGAGAAGATTGGCGGGCTGATGATGCTCGACGCGATCGGCATGCTGGAAAACGACCCGGAAACCGAAATTATCGCGCTGGTCTCTAAGCCACCGGCTCCAGCCGTGGCGCGCAAAGTGCTGGAGCGTGCTCGCGCGTGCCGTAAACCGGTCGTGGTCTGCTTCCTCGGTCGCGCTGAGCCACCGGCTGACGAGCAGGGCTTACAGTTCGCTCGCGGCACCAAAGACGCAGCGCTGAAAGCGGTGTTACTGAGCGGCGTGAAGAAAGCATCGTTAGACCTGCATCCGCTGAACGAGACGTTAATCGCTGACGTGCGTTCACGCCTGACCCCGCAGCAGAAGTACATTCGCGGCCTGTTCTGCGGCGGCACGCTGTGCGACGAAACCATGTTCGCGGTGATGGAAAAACACGGTGACGTCTATAGCAACATTCAGCCTGACCCGGCCTTCCGCCTGGCGGACATCAACCGCAGCGTGAAACACACCTTCCTCGACTTCGGCGATGACGACTTCACCAACGGCAAGCCGCACCCGATGATCGACCCGACCAACCGCATCAGCCGCCTGATTCAGGAAGCGCGCGATCCGCAAGTGGGCGTGATCGTGATGGATTTCGTGCTGGGCTTTGGATCGCATGAAGATCCGGTGGGTTCAACGATCGAAGCCATCAAAGAGGCGAAAGCGATCGCCGCCGCCGATGGCCGTGAGCTGGTGATCCTCGCCTACGTTCTGGGGACCGATCTCGACGCGCCGTCGCTGGAAAAACAGCGCCAGATGCTGACCGACGCGGGCGTTGTCCTCGCCAGCAGCAGCACCAATACCGGTTTGCTGGCGCGTGAATTTATCTGCAAAGGGGAGGAAGTCTGATGAGCCAGTCACTATTTACCCAACCGCTGAACGTCATTAACGTCGGCATCGCCATGTTTAGCGATGACCTGAAAAAGCAGCACGTCGCCGTCACCCAGCTCGACTGGACGCCGCCGGGGCAGGGCAATATGCAGGTGGTGAATGCGCTGGACAGCATCGCCGATTCCCCGCTGGCGGAGAAAATTGCCGCCGCTAACCAGCAGGCGCTGGAGCGCATTATCCAGTCTCACCCGGTGCTGATTGGCTTTGACCAGGCTATCAACGTGGTGCCGGGCATGACGCCGAAAACCATCCTCCACGCGGGCCCGCCGGTTACCTGGGAGAAAATGTGCGGCGCGATGAAAGGCGCGGTGACCGGGGCGCTGGTGTTTGAAGGGCTGGCGAAGGATATCGATGACGCGGCGGTGCTCGCGGCTTCCGGTGAAATCACCTTCTCGCCGTGCCATGAGCACGACTGCGTAGGGTCGATGGCGGGCGTGACTTCAGCCTCGATGTTTATGCACATCGTTGAGAACAAAACCTACGGCAACATCGCTTATACCAACATGAGCGAGCAGATGGCGAAGATCCTGCGCATGGGAGCCAACGATCAGAGCGTGATCGACCGTCTGAACTGGATGCGCGACGTGCAGGGCCCGATGCTGCGCGAGGCAATGAAGATCATCGGCGAGATTGATCTGCGCTTAATGCTGGCCCAGGCGCTGCACATGGGCGATGAGTGCCACAACCGTAACAACGCGGGCACTACGCTGCTGATTCAGGCGCTGACGCCGGGGATTATTCAGGCGGGTTATTCCGTTGAGCAGCAGCGCGAAGTGTTCGAGTTTGTCGCCAGCAGCGACTACTTCTCTGGCCCGACGTGGATGGCGATGTGTAAAGCGGCGATGGACGCGGCGCACGGCATCGAATACAGCACCGTGGTCACCACCATGGCGCGTAACGGCGTCGAGTTCGGCCTGCGGGTCAGCGGCCTGCCGGGGCAGTGGTTCACCGGCCCGGCGCAGCAGGTTATCGGCCCGATGTTTGCTGGCTATAAACCGGAAGACTCCGGGCTTGATATCGGCGATAGCGCGATTACCGAAACCTACGGTATCGGCGGCTTTGCGATGGCAACGGCCCCGGCGATTGTGGCGCTGGTGGGCGGCACGGTGGAAGAGGCTATCGACTTCTCCCGCCAGATGCGCGAAATCACGCTCGGCGAGAACCCGAACGTCACCATCCCGCTGCTCGGCTTTATGGGCGTGCCAACGGCTATCGACATCACCCGCGTCGGCAGCAGTGGCATTCTGCCGGTGATCAATACCGCCATTGCCCATAAAGATGCCGGCATCGGCATGATTGGCGCCGGGATTGTGCACCCGCCGTTCGCCTGCTTCGAAAAAGCCATTTTACGCTGGTGCGAACGTTACTGCGCATAACGTTGTAGCCCGGGCGAGGCGTTTACGCCGACCCCGGGTTTCTCCCGGCGGCGCTTCGCTTGGCCGGGCTACAACGGCTACCCCAACAACAATAATCACATCACCTTCTGCACTGGAACCTACACGATGAAAGAACTTGTGGTCGTTGCCATTGGCGGCAACAGCATAATCAAAGACAACGCCAGCCAGTCGATTGAACATCAGGCAGAGGCGGTGAAAGCGGTCGCGGACACGGTGCTGGAGATGCTGGCATCGGATTACAACATCGTACTGACCCACGGCAATGGCCCGCAGGTGGGGCTGGATCTGCGTCGTGCGGAGATTGCCCATGAGCGCGAAGGGCTGCCGCTCACTCCGCTCGCCAACTGCGTCGCCGACACCCAGGGCGGTATCGGCTACCTTATTCAGCAGGCGCTGAATAACCGGCTGGCAAAACGTGGCGAACAAAAAGCGGTGACGGTGGTGACTCAGGTGGAGGTCGATAAAAACGACCCCGGCTTCGTCAACCCGACCAAACCCATCGGCGCGTTCTTCAGCGCCGAGCAGCGCGACGAACTGCTAAAAGCCAACCCGACCTGGCGCTTCGTCGAAGATTCCGGGCGCGGCTATCGCCGCGTGGTGGCCTCGCCGGAGCCGAAACGCATCGTCGAGTCTGAAGCCATTCAGGCGCTGGCGCAGAAAGGCTTCCTGGTGATCGGCGCGGGCGGCGGCGGCATTCCGGTGGTGCTGGGGGAAGAGGGCGATTATCACAGCGTCGATGCGGTGATCGACAAAGATCTCTCCACCGCGTTGCTGGCGCGCGAGATCGCCGCTGATATTCTGGTGATCACCACCGGGGTGGAGAAGGTCTGCATTCACTTTGGCAAACCGGAACAGCAGACGCTGGGGCAGGTGGATATCGCCACCATGACCCGCTACATGCACGAAGGCCACTTCCCGGCGGGCAGCATGCTGCCGAAGATTGTCGCTAGCCTGCAATTTTTACAACACGGCGGTAAACGAGTGATTATCACCACGCCGGAATGTCTGCCTGCCGCCCTGCGCGGCGAAACGGGCACTCATATTGTCCATTGATAAGGAACGACGATGAAAGAGAATAACAGTCGCCGTGAGTTTTTAAGCAACAGCGGCAAAATGGTCACCGCCGCCGCGCTGTTTGGCGCGACCGCGCCGATGGCCTATGCGGCGACTTCCGGCGCTGCCGTCTGCGAGACGAAGGGAACCATGAACATTACCGACAGCCACTACTATCTTGATAACGTGTTGCTTGAAACGGGTTTTGAGTACGAGGGGGCCGTCGTCGTGCACACCCGCACTGCGCAACAGACCGTGGAAATTCAGGACGGCAAAATCGTGGCCCTGCGCGATAACAACAGCCACCCGGACGCCGCGCTGCCGCACTATGACGCGGGCGGCAAGCTGATGTTGCCGACCACCCGCGACATGCATATCCACCTCGACAAAACCTTCTACGGCGGCCCGTGGCGCTCGCTCAACCGCCCGGCAGGCACCACGATTCAGGATATGATCAAGCTTGAGCAAAAGCTGCTGCCTGAACTCCAACCCTACACGCAGGAGCGCGCCGAAAAGCTGATTGACCTGCTGCAATCAAAAGGCACCACCATCGCCCGCAGCCACTGCAATATCGAGCCGGTCTCCGGGCTGAAAAACCTCGAAAATTTACAGGCGGTGCTGGCGCGGCGCAAAGCCGGTTTCGACTGTGAAATCGTCGCCTTCCCGCAGCATGGGCTGCTGTTATCGAAATCTGAACCGCTGATGCGCGAAGCGATGCAGGCCGGGGCGCACTACGTCGGCGGGCTGGACCCGACCAACGTCGACGGTGCGATGGAGAAGTCCCTCGACACCATGTTCCAGATTGCCATCGACTACCACAAAGGGGTGGATATTCACCTGCATGAAACCAGCCCGGCGGGCGTGGCGGCGGTGAAATATATGGTGGAAACCGTGGAGAAAACGCCGGCGCTGAAGGGCAAACTGACCATCAGCCACGCCTTCGCGCTGGCAACAATGAACGAAGGGCAGGTGGATGAGATTGCCACCCGTATGGCCGCGCAGCAGATTTCCATCGCTTCAACGGTCCCCATCGGCACGCTGCATATGCCGCTGAAACAGCTGCGTGACAAAGGCGTGACGCTGATGACCGGCACCGACAGCGTGATTGACCACTGGTCGCCGTACGGCCTTGGCGATATGTTCGAAAAAGCCAACCTCTACGCCCAGCTCTATATCCGCCCGAACGAGCAGAATCTTTCCCGCTCGCTGTTCCTCGCCACCGGCGACGTGCTGCCGCTGAACGACCAGGGCGAGCGCGTGTGGCCGAAGGCGCAGGATGACGCCAGCTTTGTGCTGGTGGACGCCTCGTGCTCGGCAGAAGCCGTGGCGCGAATTTCTCCGCGCGCTGCGACGTTCCATAAGGGGCGGCTGGTATTCGGCAGCGTGGCATAATTCTATAGGTCGGATAAGGCAAGCTTATTCGGCCTACGTGACTAAAATGCTAGAAAAGCCGCATTTACTATGGCAGCAACCACAATGCCAACGATGATACCGGCTAAAATTTCAATTCGGGTGTGACCCATACGTTCGCGTAGTATTTTGTTCTCGGATTGATCAGCAAACAACTTATTGATCGCTTCAGCATGTTTTCCTACCTGCCGACGGAGACTGCTAGCGTCAAGCATAACGATAAAAGCGAGTGTGAGCGCAACACCAAAAGCGGGATTTCCGATACCTTCCTTCAAGGCAATAAGCATGGTCATGCTGCTAACAATCGCACTGTGGTTACTAGGCAGTCCACCGTAACCGATAAGAGAAAAAGCAGGTTTACCGGCTTTTACGCTGTTGATAATAAACTTGGAGATACCCGCAACAAGCCAAGCCAGAAACGGAGTCAATAAATAAGAGAAGTCCATAATTACCCCTGCCCCGGCCACAATGACCAAATACAAGCACTAACCCACAATATCACTGTAAGTAACAATGGCCAGTCCGCGAATAGCGCATCAGTGGGCGATTCACCACCCTCAAGAGCCTCTACAACAAACCAATAACGAAATAATCCAAAAAGCACCAATGGAATGGTGATGACTAGCTCAGGTCTGGCAGACATAACAAACATGCTGTAGAACAACAATGCCCCTGTTGCGGACATTTCAGCATAGCGATCCACCAACGCAACTGTATACTTTTCAAGCGTCTTTCGCCCCTCACTACCGCTTTGTTTTAGTTCTTGCTGGCGTTTAACAGATGCTAAATATAAAGCTAAACATAGGGTTGTGATAAACATCCATGATGAAACCGGTTGACCTGCTCCCCGTTGATTAGTACACCCCGATGTTAGTAATGTCTTCATAAGCCACATGAGGACATCCCCATGAAGAAGCGTTTTTCCGACGAACAGATCATCAGTATTCTCCGCGAAGCCGAAGCTGGGGTACCCGCCCGTGAACTCTGCCGCAAGCATGCCATTTCCGATGCCACGTTTTACACCTGGCGTAAGAAGTATGGCGGTATGGAGGTGCCTGAAGTTAAGCGCCTGAAGTCGCTTGAGGAAGAGAACACCAGACTCAAGAAGCTGCTTGCCGAAGCCATGCTGGATAAAGAGGCGCTTCAGGTGGCTCTTGGGCGAAAGTACTGACGACAGACCAGAAGCGGGAAGCCGTGATGTTGATGTGTGATGCGACCGGTCTGTCGCAACGTCGTGCCTGCAGGCTTACAGGTTTATCCCTGTCGACCTGCCGCTATGAGGCTCACCGTCCGGCTGCTGATGCGCATTTATCAGGGCGCATCACTGAGCTGGCACTGGAGCGCAGGCGTTTTGGCTACCGTCGTATTTGGCAGTTGCTGCGCCGTGAAGGGCTTCATGTTAATCATAAGCGCGTGTACCGGCTTTATCACCTCAGTGGCCTGGGCGTAAAACGCAGAAGACGTCGTAAAGGGCTGGCAACAGAACGTCTGCCGCTGCTCCGTCCGGCGGCGCCCAATCTGACCTGGTCGATGGATTTCGTCATGGACGCACTTTCCACCGGTCGCAGGATCAAGTGTCTTACCTGCGTCGATGATTTCACAAAGGAATGCCTGACGGTCACTGTTGCCTTTGGGATTTCAGGCGTTCAGGTCACGCGTATTCTGGACAGCATTGCACTGTTTCGAGGCTATCCGGCGACGATAAGAACTGACCAGGGGCCGGAGTTCACTTGCCGTGCACTGGATCAATGGGCCTTTGAGCATGGTGTTGAGTTGCGCTTAATCCAGCCGGGCAAGCCAACGCAGAACGGATTTATTGAGAGCTTTAACGGACGATTTCGCGATGAATGTTTGAATGAGCACTGGTTCAGCGATATCGTTCATGCCAGGAAAATTATTAATGACTGGCGGCAGGATTATAACGAATGCCGCCCGCACTCCACGCTGAATTATCAGACACCGTCTGAATTTGCAGCGGGCTGGAGAAAGGGTCATTCTGGGAATGAAGATTCCGACGTTACTAACTGAGTGTTGTATCTAATCGTGGGGGCAGGTCACGGTGCCCCTACTGCCATGGCCCCAGCATAGACGCGTAAAACGAAACCAATGGCAATAACGAATATGTCTATCACGGGCAGATATTTAAGTTTAAAAGTATAGGCTAGGTTCAAAACCGAATAGGCTATGATGACCAGCATAACTTTTGGTGCGATAAACCAACTTAGTACAAGTACAGTATAAAGAACCGCAAGTAGTGTAAGGGCCGCTGGTATAGAAATGATGCCTGCTGCCAGAGGGCGAGTCTTTGATTTTCTTGGATGCCGGCGGTCATTCTCAATATCGTGTATATCGTTGATTATGTAGACGGCTGATGAAGCGACACAGAACAAAAACATAGCAAACATAGCGCGACTCACTGCTTCGAGGTCCATAAACTCCCCGGAGAACATCAGTGGAGCTAGAACAAATCCGTTCTTAACCCACTGCTTTGGCCGCATCAGCTTGCACAACCCCCAACTTTGTGATAGAAATTTTGCAAGGGCTTCGTTATTATTTTTTCTTTGTGATCTCATTAAAATTTTGTCTCATCTCAAATGGTAATCAATCCTACGATTTTCACACTAATTACAAGCGCGGAAAACCCCGGTGACCAAAATTTTATCATTGTTCTCTATTGGTGGCGGTGTGATAATAATCGACACATACGAAGAACTTCAATCTATACTTCCATAACCATTGCAATGGTGATGATTATCCTAGGCTTTAAATACATCAATTGGAGTTCCATGTGGAGTTTTTAAGCGTCATATTTCTTTTCATTAGCGCGACATTTAGTGCGTTGGCAAGTGTGGTCATAAAATACCAGGATAGGATCTATATACTAAATAATTTAGGTGACAGTATTATTTCTAAAACACCTGCATTGTTTTTTTATGGTATTGGGTTTGTCTTTTATTCTATGGCATTAAAACATTCTCTTGTTTCAAAAGCATATCCTTTAATGGTAGCGTTTGCTGTACTTCAGTTATTGTTTTTCGGATTTTTATTTGGTGAGCAAATTAGTGCAAAGCTAATAGTTGGAATCGTTGTTATATTGTGTGGGATTATCATCATAAATGTTTAAATTAAAAATGAAATTAAGAAAAAAATTGGCGATAGTATTAACTGTGATTATTGTGGCGCTATTTTTCTATTTGAAGGGGAGAGATTTTCCCATAACAGGCGATGGCCATGAGTATATACTGATGTCACAAAGTCTGATGAATCACGGTTCACCAGCATTGAGAGTTGAAGATGTTAACGATGTGATATCAAAATTTAAAGCTAAGTCCGATGATTTTAATGACCAGACGCTTAATTGCCTAAAAGACCCTGGCTGTCTTAGCGAAGAGTCTGTGCCTTTTTTTAAATCGACGAAGAATGAGTATTTTCCTTGGCATTTTTTTGGCTATTCTTTACTTAATTTACCTTCATATGTAGTTTTTAGTTTTATAAAATCTAGTCCAACAGTATCATTTGTATTTACAAATATGATATTTTTCTTATTGGCTATGTATTTTTTAATATTTAAATTAAGTGAGGGGTTAATATATAAAGCAGTAGTTCTTTCTGGGCTAATAACAATAGCAACGATTCAATACTTAAAATGGAATCATCCAGAATCAGTTACTCTAAGTTTAATTGTTATATCACTGGTGCTCTTAAAGAATAGGAAGTATAAAAAATCTGCTCTTATTCTCGCTGTTTGCTCAATGCAAAATCCACCGATAGCTTTTTCTTCATTGGCTGTATATATCTTTGGCTTGTTAACAATGGCTAAGGATGATAATGATAGTAAAATTAAAGTGCTTGCTCGTTCGATATATCGAGATATACCATTTGCAATAGTTTGTGCTTTACTGATATTAGCTCCATCTATATTTTATCTATATAATTTCAATGCTCCAAACCTTATATTGTCAAAGGGGAGTGCAGATTATAATTTAATTTCAATAGAGAGGGTTATTGGGTTTTACCTTGATCTTAATCAAGGTATGGTTTTACTCATTCCTGCTTTCTTTATATGTCTTCCTTTATTTTGTTTTTCTTTGTTTAAAAAAGAAAAGAATGTTGGTAGAATTGTTTTATCTTTGTTTTTGATTTTTTTAAGTATTGTTTCTGCAATACCCAGCACACAGACGACAAACTGGAATCCAGGAACGTTTGGAATACTTAGATATACATACTGGAACTCTGTTTTTATTATTTTCGCAATATCTGAATTAATTTATTCGTTTGATAGGAAATGGTTAGTAAATTCAATTTCTGTATTTGTATTGGCTTCTCAGACAATTGTTGCATATATGCAGGCTAATAATTTGTGGTATGCGAAAGACTATACATATTTGTCACCTGTAAGTACATTTGTGCTTGAGAATTACCCGAATCTTTATAACCCACACCCAGAGATAATACTGGAAAGAACATTGCATAGAGAAGGTGATACTCTTTCGTTTTTTAAAAGTGGTAATAGTGTTCTATTGATTAATGACGGTAATGTGGTTAAACAAATAGGAAATATGCCTATTGATAGTAACGGATGCAAGCCAGTACTCTCAAACGAGGTAGAGAACGTTAAGTACTGGACGTTTAAGGATCAATGTAAACTATTTGATGGTAATGTGAATGCTATAATTACATATCCATGATGTTATTTATTAAACATCTATAGATGTGTTCTTACAAATAAGAATATGGCTCAGTTATTATATGGGCCATTTTATTCTCTAAACATTGTCAGCGGATAGTGTACAAGAATCCTCGTAGGTAAGCGGTTCATTAAACATTTTTACTCATTCTGCAACGCCTTCTCTCAGCATCTTCGCTTCATATAACAACCTCCGCCTTTATTGGCTGTAAACTGATTTTTTCAATTGGCACTGATATTTTTTTCTATTGACCGAAACCTTCAGGCCTTAGCGTGCGAACTATTATGTACAGAGCACCTTTATCCCCCTGATGGAGTCGACCATGAATCGTTTGAAAACCTTGTCAGCCGCCGCCGTACTCAGCCTTTCTCTGTTCGCCGTGAATGCGAACGCTGCCCTTGAACCCGGCGCAAAAGCACCAGACTTCAGCCTGCAAGGCGCGCTCGGCGGCAAACCGCTGACCTTCTCCCTGCAACAGGCATTGCAGAAAGGGCCAGTGGTGCTCTATTTCTTCCCAGCCGCGTTCACCAAAGGCTGCACCCTTGAGGCGCACGCTTTTGCCGAAGCCACCGATGATTTCAAAAAGCTCGGCGCAACCGTGGTGGGCGTGACTGCCGGTAACGTTGACCAGGTGGATGAGTTCTCAAAACTGGAGTGCCGGGATAAATTTGCCGTGGCGGCAGACCCGGGCGCGAAAGTGGCGGCGCAGTACCAGACGCTGATGCAGATGAATGGCAAAACGCTGTCGGACCGCACCTCGTTTGTGATTGCACCGGACGGCAAAATTCTGATGAGCTACACCGACCGTAACCCTGATGAGCACATCCAGAAAGCGATGGATGCCGTGAAGCAATACGCGCAATCGCACTCGTAATTTAGCCGCCGGGGTTCGCTATGTTAACTGCCATTCTGGCCGCCTTTGTGGGCGGCATTATCCTCAACCTGATGCCCTGCGTGTTCCCGGTCATCTCGCTGAAGGCGCTGGGCATTCTGCGCCATGAGGGCGATGCCAAAAGTGCGCGCACCGAAGGGTTGGGCTTTTTGCTCGGCGTGATTTTTACCATGCTGGTGCTGGCTGGCATACTGCTGGCGCTGCGTGCTGGCGGCACCGCCGTCGGCTGGGGGTTCCAGCTTCAGTCGCCGATGGTCATTGCCGTGCTGGCGTTAATCATTCTGGGCGCGGCGCTGAATCTGCTCGGCGTGTTTGAAGTGGGTTTATCGCTGCAACGCGCCGGGGAGATTTCGGTAGGAAGCGGGGCTTTTGTGCGCTCGGCGTTAACCGGCGCGCTGGCGATTGTGGTGGCAACACCCTGCTCGGCACCCTTTATGGCGGGCGCGGTGGGCTACGCGCTGGTTCAACCTCCGGTGGCCTCGCTATCGATTTTCCTGTCGCTGGCGATAGGCTTTGCCGCACCGTTTACGCTGGTCTCGCTATTCCCGGCCATCGCCAAACGTCTGCCGCGACCAGGCGCATGGATGGATATCCTCAAACGCGGCCTGGCGTTCCCGATGCTCGGAGCGTTTGCCTGGCTGGTGTGGGTGCTGACCCAGCAGGCGGGGACCACCGCGCTGTTAGCGATGCTGATTTGTGCGGTGGTGGTGAGCTTTGCCGCGTGGCTGTACGGTATGGCCCAGCGCCGACGCTATATCGGCCAATCCTACAAAGCGCTGCTGGCGGTGACGGTGGTGCTGTTTATCGCCGCGGTCAGCCCGCTGCCTGGCGTGATGCACGTCCAGCCGTCGCAGCCGGAACTCGCGCGCGTGGAGAACATCACGCAGGTGAAGTGGTCGCCGCAGACGGTGGAGGAGATGCGCGGGCATGGCAAAGCTATCTTTGTCGACTTCACCGCGTCCTGGTGCATTACCTGCCAGGTGAACGAGCGCACATCGCTCTCAACGGCGGCGGTGAAACAGGCTCTGGCGAGCACAAATACGATCTACATGGTGGCGGATTCCACTAAATTTAACGCCGATATCGATGACGCGATGACCGCGTTCGGGCAGGGTGGTTTGCCGCTCTACGTGGTCTACCCGGCGGACGGCAGCGCGCCGAAAGTGCTGCCGCAGGTGCTGACCCCGATGATTGTGGTCGACGCCCTGAATCAGGCATCCGGTAAAAAAGCATGAGGTAACGGGCATGGCGGAATATGGATAACGGTTTAGCGCCGCGTGAAGCATGGCCTGCGCTGATGGCAAGCGCGCAGGTGGGGGATCGCGATGCCTATACCCAACTGCTGCGGGCCATCGTGCCGGTGATTCGGGCGATGGTCCGCAAGCAGATTGCCGACAGCGTGCTGGTTGACGATGTTATCCAGGACGTGCTGCTGGCTGTCCATCGGGTGCGCCACACCTACGATCCCGCCTGTCCGTTTTTACCGTGGCTGATGGCCATCACTCAGGCCCGCACCGTTGACGCGCTGCGTAAACGCGGTCGCCACTGGCTACGTGAAGCCGATGAGGAAGAGGTCGTTGAGCCCGCCGCTGAACACATCCCGGAAGAGGATGAACGAGAAGCAACGCTGGCGCTAATCCTCGACCAGCTCCCCTCGCGCCAGCGGCAGATTGTGGAGCATATCCACCTGCAGGAGATGAGCCTCGCCGAGGCCGCCGCCCGCCATAATTTAAGCGTTTCGGCGGTGAAATCACTATTACACAGAGCACTAACCAACCTTCGCCGGATGGGAGCGAACCATGACCGATCATGATCTTTTTATTGCGAAGCTCAGCCGCGACGCCGGGCCGATACGCCGCCCCTGGGCCAGCAACCGACGGGTCGCCGCCTGGCTGCTGATGGCGCTGCCGTGCGGCTGGCTTAGTAGCCTGGTGTTTCACCGGGTAGCGACGGACTGGACGCAAGCCGGCGCGTTGCTGGCAGTACTGCAACTGACCGTGGCCTTTGTGATGGGCATACTAGCGATACGCAACGCCTTCCTGCTGAGCATCGCCGGGCGTAAACCGCTGGGCTGGCGCTGGTTTGTGCCGCTAATTGCGCTCTGGCTCGGCGGCGTTATCTTCAGCCTCGGGACGACACACGCCCCGGAAAGCCATCCCGACGAAGTGAACTGCTACGCGTTTATGATGGCGGTGAGCACGCCGATGATGGCCATTATGATGGGCTACCTGCGCCGGACCCGGGCGCTGTACCCGCTGCGCACGCTGGCGACGTCAGGGGTGGGAATCGCCTGTATGGCGCTGACGATGCTGTCGTTTTGCCACCCGGTGGAGGTGCATCCGCTGGATTTTCTGCTGCATATGGCGGTGGGAGTGACGATTGTGCTGGTGATGATGGCGGTAGGGTGGCGGTGGGTGAGGATTGGGTGATTCGCGCTGTGGCATTGCCGGATGGCGCTGCGCTTATCTGTCCTTCATCTGGACGTAGCTCGTCCGAGACGCAACGCGCCGACGCCGGGTCTGCCCGATAATTACGCCTCTGTGGTGGCCTATTGCGGGGATGAATATCATGCTGCTGTGGGGCAGTGCGACAGGCTAACCCGTCGCACCAGGACAGCAGAAAATCAGTTGTTTACCGGAATAACAGCACCTTTATATTTAGTGCGGATCCAGTCCTGAATCTCTTTAGAGTGCAGTACGTTCACCAGCGCGACGATATCTTTTTTCTTCTCATCGCCACGATGTACGGTAATGATGTTGGCGTACGGGTTGTTCTCACCGCTCTCAACTGCGATCGGATCGTGTACTGGGTCAAGACCCGCGTCGATGGCGTAGTTGGCATTGATCACCACCGCATCACCTTCGTCGTTGTTATACATCTGCGGCAGCAGCGCTGCTTCTACGTTTGGCTGGAACTGCAACTTTTTCGGGTTCTCAACGATATCGCTGATACGTGCAGAAACTTTATCCACGCCCGGTTTCAGCTTGATCACTCCCTCTTTTTCAAAGATAGAGAGAATACGGCCTTCTTCGGATACCGCGTCACGCATAATGATTTTGCCACCCTGCGGCAGGTCTTTCAGCGACTTGTATTTTTTGGAGTAAATACCAATCGGCTCAATGTGGATTGCGCCAGCGCTGACGAAATCATAGGTTTTGTCGCCCGCGTGGTCTTTCAGTACGCTGTTAAGGTACGGGATGTGCTGGAAATAGTTGGCGTCGATTTCACGGCCAGCCAGTGCGGTGTTCGGCAGGATGTAGTCCTGAAACGGTTTGATCTCCAGATCGATCCCCTGTTTTGCCAGAATCGGTTTCGCCTGCTCCAGAATTTCAGCATGCGGTACGTTGGACGCGCCCACGGTCAGCTTGTCAGCCCAGGAGGAAAAGCTCATCGCACCTAAAGTCATGGCGGCAATCAGTGTCAGTGTTTTTTTCATGATATGGTTCCCTAATTTTATTAGCGTTTATCTAACAGAGAAGTAATTGCGTCGCCAAAGAACTGGATGATGAAGACAATGATCAAAATGGTCGCTGTCGCCACCAGCGTGACGTCGCCGTGGTTGCGCTGGAATCCTTCCAGATAAGCCAGATTTCCTAAGCCGCCCGCACCGATAACTCCGGCCATGGCGCTGTAACTCACCAGAGCAATCAGCGTCACCGTGATTCCGGAAACCAGTGCAGGTGATGATTCAGGCAGTAGTACCCGAAAAATCAGTGTACTAAGACGCGCGCCCATTGAGCGGGTCGCCTCGATTACCCCTTTGTCCACCTCACGCAGAGCAATCTCCACCAGGCGGGCATAAAACGGCGCAGCCCCAACAATCAGCGCCGGCAGTGCGGCATTCGCCCCGAGGATGGTGCCGACAATTGTTTTGGTGAACGGAATCAGCAGAACAATCAGGATGATGAACGGGATCGAGCGGAACACGTTCACCACAATCGAAATCACGCTATAGAGCGCGCGGTTTTGAAATAACCCGCCACGGGCAGTCAAAAACAGCGCCAGCCCCAGAATGATCCCTAATACAAAAGTTGCCGCGCCGGAGAGCGCCGTCATGTACAGCGTCTCCTGCGTTGCCGCCCATAACTGGGCCAGTTTCAGATGCGGAAATAATGTCTCAAGCATGTTTAATCACCTCGCCTTCAATATCGCTATGGCGTAAATCCGCGAGGATATTGTTCACTTGTTCCTCTGTGGCCACGACGTGCACCCACAGTTGACCAAACACGCCGTGGGCGGTTTGCGTCATTTTTCCATGCAAAATATTGAACGGCAGTCCGTAGCGCAGCGTCATTTCACCCACCACCGGCTGATGCGTGTTATGCCTGGTGAAGGTCAGTTTGATCACGGTGCCGTCGAGATCTGCGTTCAGATCAGGGTTAAATTCCTCTTCCTGATACTGACCAATCTGGCGAACAAACTGGCGCGTGATCGGCTGCTGTGGGTGCGTGAAGACGCTGATAACATCGCCTTCTTCCACCACGCTGCCGTTTTCCATTACCGCCACGCGGTCACAGATTTTGCGTACCACATGCATTTCATGGGTGATCAGCACGATCGTCAGTTTGAAACGACGGTTAATATCCAACAGCAGATCGAGGATCTGATCGGTTGTTTGCGGATCCAACGCAGACGTCGCTTCATCGCACAGCAGCACATCCGGGTTATTCGCCAGCGCACGGGCAATCCCCACGCGCTGTTTCTGCCCGCCGCTCAGCTGCGACGGATAAGCCCCTTCGCGGCCTTTCAGCCCGACCAGATCGATCAGTTCCGCCACGCGAGTTTTGATTTTCGCTTTTGGCGCACCGGCGATCTGCATGGAAAAGGCGATGTTTTCTGCCACCGTACGCGACCACAACAGGTTGAAGTGCTGGAAGACCATGCTGATTTTCAGCCGGGCCTGGCGCAGTTGCTCGCCCTTTGCCGCCGAGATGTCCTGACCGTTTATCACAACGCTGCCGGAGGTCGGTTTTTCCAGACCGTTCAGCAGACGAATCAGCGTACTTTTCCCGGCGCCGCTGTAGCCAATAATCCCGTAAATTTGCCCCTGCTCAACCGACAGATTGACGCTGTCCACGGCGGTAATCGACGCCTTTCCCTGGTCGAAAATCTTAGAAATATTCCTGAGAATGATCATTGCATTACTTATCCGTTTGGCGGTTTAGCAGTATGGAAGTCCAAAAGATAATAATCAGTCATGAATATAATTCAAATAACTAAATAGACATTAGATATAACTTCTGGCACTAAGTAGCGCCCCGTCACACTGTTTTGCCTAATGACTTAATTCAGCAATGGTTATCTGCGAGATGCATAAACCACAGACAGACTTCCGGTAAAATGGCTAAAAACACAGCAAAAATGCCAAATTACGGCAATCAACACTTCCGGACGGCTAAGCGCCTTTCCCTCCTGATGTCTAAATAGCAGTTCATATTTCTTTTCGTTCTAATTGCCGGATAAACGTTCTTTAAACAGGCAAATTGACAGACCTATCATCCGCTCATCACGTTTATCTGTGGGTGATTAACCATGTCAGTGTTGCATTCGATTAGTGAACTTATCGGCCAGACGCCGCTTCTCCAACTGCATAAACTGGAGACCGGCCCCTGCAGCCTGTTCTTAAAACTGGAAAACCAGAACCCGGGTGGTTCCATCAAAGACCGCGTTGCGCTGTCGATGATTACCGAAGCCGAACGGCTGGGCCATTTACAGCCAGGCGGGACCATCATAGAGGCGACCGCGGGCAATACCGGCCTTGGGCTGGCGCTGATTGCCGCGCAAAAAGGCTACGCTTTGATTCTGGTGGTGCCGGACAAAATGAGCCGGGAGAAGATTTTCCACCTGCGGGCGCTGGGGGCAAAAGTGGTGCTAACGCGCTCAGACGTCAACAAAGGTCACCCGGCCTATTATCAGGATTATGCTCATCGCCTGGCGCAGGAGACGCCGGGGGCGTTTTACATCGACCAGTTTAATAACGAGGCCAATCCGCTGGCGCACTTTAGTACCACCGCGCCGGAAATTTACGCCCAGCTTGACGGCGATATCGACGCGATTGTGGTCGGTGTCGGTTCCGGCGGGACGCTGGGGGGATTGCAGGCGTGGTTTGCCGAACACTCGCCGAAAACCGAATTTATCCTTGCCGACCCGGCCGGTTCGATTCTTGCCGATCAGGTTGAAACCGGACAGTACGGCGAGCCGGGCTCCTGGCTAGTCGAAGGGATCGGTGAGGATTTTATCCCGCCGCTGGCCCATATCGACGGCGTTCATACGGCCTATCGCGTGAGCGATGCCGAGGCGTTTGCCACCGCCCGCGCCTTGCTACAAACCGAAGGGGTGCTGGCCGGTTCGTCCACCGGGACACTGCTCAGTGCCGCATTGCGTTACTGCCAGACGCAGACCACCGCTAAACGCGTGGTGACGCTCGCCTGCGATAGCGGCAACAAATACCTCTCCAAAATGTTCAACGATGACTGGATGCGTCAGCAGGGATTATTAAGCCGCCCGACGCGCGGCGATCTGACCGATTTCATTGCCCTACGCCACGACGAAGGGGCCACCGTCACCGCAGCCCCGGATGACACCCTCGCCGCCGTGCTGGCGCGTATGCGGCTGTACGACTTCTCGCAGTTGCCGGTGCTGGAAAACGGCCACGTAGTCGGCATCGTCGATGAGTGGGACCTGATAAGCCACGTGCAGGGCGATAGCGCGCGTTTTTCATCACCGGTGAAAGAGGCGATGACCCGCAACGTGGAAACCCTTGACAAGCACGCGTCGGAAAGCGACCTGAGAGCCATTTTTGACCGGGGCCTGGTGGCAGTGATTACGGACAACAACCGCTTTCTTGGCCTGATTACACGCAGCGATGTGCTGACCACCTGGCGTAACCGACTGGAACAATAAAGGAGTACTTATGAAAACGTTGAATACTTTGAGCGTGCACAGCGGCACCTTCACCGACCAGCACGGCGCGGTGATGCCACCGATTTACGCCACATCCACCTTTGCGCAGCCTGCCCCTGGTCAGCATTCCGGCTATGAATATTCCCGCAGCGGAAATCCGACCCGCCATGCGCTGGAAACGGCGATTGCGGAACTCGAAGGAGGCACACGCGGCTACGCCTTTGCCTCCGGACTGGCGGCCATCTCTACGGTGCTGGAGCTGCTTGATAAAGACAGCCATATCGTTGCGGTGGATGATGTTTACGGCGGCACGTATCGCCTGATTGAAAATGTTCGCAAGCGCAGTACTGGCCTACGGGTGAGCTGGGTGAAGCCCGACGACCTGGCGGGGCTGGAAGCGGCCATTCATCCAGATACGCGTATGATCTGGGTTGAGACGCCGACCAACCCGCTGCTTAAGCTGGCGGATCTGGAGGCGATCGCGGCGATCGCGCAGCGGCACAAGGTCCTGAGCGTGGCGGATAACACCTTTGCCTCGCCGGTTATCCATCGCCCGATTGAGCTCGGTTTCGATATCGTAGTGCACTCCGCCACCAAATATCTGAACGGCCACTCTGACGTAGTGGCCGGGCTGGCGGTGGTGGGCGATAACCCCGCGCTGGCGGAAAAACTGGCCTATTTGCATAACGCCGTGGGCGGCGTGCTCGATCCGTTCAGCAGTTTCCTGACGCTGCGCGGGATCCGCACGCTGTCATTGCGCCTTGAGCGCCACAGCAGTAACGCACTGGCGCTGGCCCAGTGGCTGGAGCAGCAGCCGCGGGTGGAAAAAGTGTGGTACCCATGGCTGCCGTCGCACCCGCATCATGCGCTGGCGCGTAAGCAGATGGCGCTGCCCGGCGGGATGATTTCAGTGGTAGTGAAAGGCGACGACCACTACGCGGCGCAGGTTATTAGCAAGCTGAAACTATTTACGCTGGCTGAGAGTCTGGGCGGTGTGGAAAGTCTGGTGAGCCAACCCTATAGCATGACGCACGCCTCAATCCCGCTGGAGCAACGGCTGGCGAACGGCATTACGCCGCAGCTAATTAGGCTGTCGGTGGGAATTGAAGCCTCGGACGATTTGATTGCCGACTGGCAACAGGCGCTGGCATAACGGCATTGATCTTCCCCGGTGGCGCTGCGAAGACCGGGCCTTAGGTTTAGCGCTTATCAATACCGTTGAGGATATCCAGCACATCGGCGGAACTGGTTGATTAATTTGCCGCTGAATTGAAAGCTTCGCGCTGGATACGAACCGCTGTGGGCGTTGAAACGAAGGGGGTTATTCTTGTCTCTGATGCAGCCAAAGTAAAAAGGCCGAAAGGGTAAATGAGTTTGTAAGGTTTATCGAGCGATTTGGCGTTGCGGATGGCGGCATCAGTCAGAGACATGGTGGGGGGCTCCGTAGTTTATCGAACCGGCAGGCCCTCAATTAAGCCACCAGAAACTACGGATATAAAAAAATCTGGCAGCACCTTTCGGTGTTCCAGATTTTCATCAACCTACTGATTTTTCTATGTTCCCGGACGTATAGTGACGTCCCAAAACAAAAATAGTGGTGCCGGACTCGGAATCGATGTTTCTTTTTAACTTGCTGATATATTTGATTTATTTTTAATGTGGTTATTTTTGTACCCTCATTTATACCCTCGCTCCCGTCAGATACGAATTTAAAACCCAAATCGGGGACGACAATGGAATGGTCATCTGAGGATAGTGTGTTGACACTTCATGGTGGTGTTTTGTCTGGCGACGCACCTGGTGCGTCACAAGGATCCAGTAACAAACCACCAGAAGAAAAGCACCAGGTACGTCAGTATTATTTTGACCTTAAGTAGAAAAGCCTGGCAAGGAGTTTGTTTAGACCCTGTGCTGATAAAGCAATTCCACTTACGTCCAGACAGGTAAATCATCCTGACTACTGTCTGGATGCCAGCGTGCCAGGGTAATGACGGGCGATAATGTCATTCAGCTTATCAACCAATTCTGGTCGCTTAAATGTGATATGCGCTGTTCCCTTCTGAAAGTACTTAACAGTAAACATCTCATCCTCATAACTGGTGCTGTGCCTGTTTTCATGAATATGGTCGCTGAGACGACGGGTGACATCAGCGCGGTTGTCAGGAACAGGTTTTCCGTCAAGTATCATCAGCATCCGCTCAAGGTCAGCTAACCGATCGCGCTGCCAGCCCCAGTTAAGCCCATACCCCCACCGATCATATTTAACCAGCCCGTTCACGATGATCTTCTTTCCAAACTTATACGGGCAATTACTCTTGTAATTCCAGCTCAGGCCCTTAAACACGTTAATCACACCACGCTCAAACACCTCGCCTTTGCTCTGGTGCAATTGTTTAAATGTGCTAAGGATGTTTTCTTCACAGACAGCGGGAATATCGTCTTTCTCCAGGCTGTGGTACCACTCGTCGCGGGCCTTTGCGTCCATCAGGCTGAGCATTCCGGAGCGTTGCATCAAATCCCGCCATATATCGCGATCGAGATTACGGGTAATGGCTTTTATTGCCGTTTCTCTTTTTTCCATCAACCAGCAGCCGCAGCGAAAATTCTGCTTCATAGCCCAGTCCACGGCGGTTTTTCCGCCGATGCTGCGGGTCAGCGTCGAAACATCGTCAAGTTGTTGCATGAGCACTTCAATCTGCGCCAGCGCGGCATTCCGTCCGCTGACAATACGCTCAATGCTGGTGGAGCAAATCATGCCGGTGTGGTCGGTTAACACTTCGGGTTCGGTGAGAGTAAGTTCTGACATCATTTTTCCTTTATATAAAGCAAAGCGCCAGCCGGTAAGGCTGGCGCTTATACATGAGTGATGGGTCTTGTCAGGCGGCTAAACAGTTCCGGCCTGTTGCAGAAGCTGCAGATGATGGAAATCGCGAACGTCCTGCAATGCCTGGGTGATATGGGGTAACAGTGTTGCTGAATCGGTGTTGTCTTCGTCGTTGTCGAAAATAATGTCGGTGTCGCAATCGATGTTGCCCTGAAGCCAGTCAATCAGAATGGTGAGAGCGGCTTCGGTGGTTAATTCTGGCATGTGAAAACCTTGTGGTGATTGAAGTGGGCTACCAGTCAAAGGTGGCAGAGCCGGGCAGCACTTCGCCACAGGCATCAAGATGAACAATGCCAGCGGAGTAACGACGCATAATAGTCACCACCAGGCGGCGACAGGCTTTCGACAAACCAAGGCGTTTTAGCCGCAGCACTGGAAATGACCACGCATTCAGGTAGAGCAGATAACCTGAGCCGGTATAGCTAATCCATTCCGACTCGCCAAAGTCTTCATGCTGGTGCGACAGGGCATACAGCAGCGAATTGTCTTCCTCGGTGATATGTGCGGTGCTGCACTGAATGCTGTTAACGCGGGCGATGGGCGGAAGCGGATCTTCAACGACCAGCTTTCCGGGGGAGTCAGCAACGCGAAGGGAATAACCGTTGTCACAGACCACGTTAATCAGGTCGGCCAGCTCAATCCCATCAATATCTATGGCGATCCGGCCCATATTGAGGGCCAGAATGTTGATGGCATCGGCTTCCACTGTGAGGGACAGCTTCATTGTTGTTCCTTTTTGTATTTGCCGGTAATGAGATCTGTCACAGGTCTGTAGCCATGACGGGTCATCAGCCCGGTCGCCTTCCGGGCTCGGAGGATATCAATACTGCCGATAAGCGGTGACTGTGTGTCTGCGCTAAAGCCGCGTCTGTCAGTACGGACCAGGTCGTACTTTTCCACGATAAAGTTCACCGCGTCGCACAGTGAGATACCGGCGTCGATATGCTCCTGGATCACGCCATCGTTGCCAAATGGCGTGTCGTTTAGCGTCAGACCGTAGTGACGATCCAGCAGATGGTTCAGGAGGTGCTGCCAGATATCCACGGGGGACGGACGTGGTGAGGTCTCATGCGTGGAGGATAGTGGTTGGGTTTGCACAACTGGATCTCTTTGATGATGGGTTAAAATGAGGAAAAGCTGTGAGAAGGTTTACGCGGTTGCTGCAGGTGTCGGGTAAATCGCGATGTACACGTATCCATGCGAGCCGAGGCTGTCGGCCTCGCAGGTCAGCCCTTTTGAGTATAATGTGACGCAGTGCTGATGGCGGGGATTGAGTTCACCGGAAACCAGCATCAGCTCAAGCTGTTTGAGCTGTACCGGAAACGCCTGGTCAAGATGGCGTAAATCCGCGTCGCTGAACGTGCCGGCGATACTCGCGCGGTCGGCGAGATAGTGCAGCCGGTTGCCCTCCTGCACCAGACGGGCACCAAAACAGGGCGTGATACTGCGTTTAAGCCCCCACCAGGGTTCAGTGATATCGTGGTTTTCTGCCGGTATTTTATTCGACAATTTTAGCCTTCCTTAAACGTGAATTAATTCAACGTGACGCTGCGTAATACAACATAGGGGCCGTTGCGGTCCTGACGACGTTCTGCGAAGACCGCGAGCACACCGCTGATATCCTGGACTTCCCGCCCGGCATAGTGGCAGATGCTGCCGGACCACTGATACCGCCCGGTACAGAAGCGAAACAGGCGGGACTGCGGATGCTGGCGGTATATCGCCATTGCCTGGCGTTTGCTAATAATCTTCATAGGGTTATTTTCCTGTTGTGCTACAGCCAGCCACGTTCTGCAAACGAGGCGATTTCCATACCGCCGACCACCAGGTGGTCCAGCAGGCGGATATCTACCAGGTCCAGGGCCTGTTTCAGGCGTTCTGTGATTCGTTTGTCGGAATCACTGGGTTCGGCATGTGTTGACGGGTGGCAATGCGCGACAATGACAGCGGCGCAGTTATGCTTCAGACCGGATTTCACCACTTCGCGGGCATGGACCTGCGTATGGTTGATGGTGCCGGTAAAGAGCGTTTCATGGGCTATCAGGCGATGCTGGTTATCGAGGAAGAGGGCGGTAAATTCTTCACGCTCCAGTGAAGCAAGCTGCAGACGCAGCCAGTCGCGGACGGCATGGCTGGAGGTAAATGACGCGCCGGGCTCGCGTAGCTGGCACGCCAGCAGGGTTAAGGCTTCCCTGACCGTCTGCTGGTCGGCAGGGGCTAATTCACGGGCAAACAGTGGTAACTGTTGTTCCATAGCTGCTGACCTCAGTCGATGATGTGCATGATGGTGTTACATTCCGCGTGGTTGAGCGCGTAATCCCGCAGGCGGTAATAGTGCTCTGTCATGGCATCGCATTCGGTACGCATGGCGTGGTGGCTGTAAGTCATCAGACAGACCGCAATCCCTGCAGCTTCGGCACTGAGTTCACCGCCGTTACCGTTCATCGGGTTGTACAGCGTCCACGGCTCATCGGTGTCCGGTTCCGGTGCCATAAATGCGCCGCCGTTGCTGAGTGAATAAAAATTCCAGATACCCCCGCAGTAATCAGCACACAGACGGTCCATCCAGGCGAAGATCTGCGGCTCCAGGGTAATCCACTGTGGTATGCTGCCGAAGTGCTGCGGCCAGAAGCAGATACGCTGTTCGTCAGGTACCTGCGTTACGGTCAGTTCAAAATCAGGTTCGTTAGCAGCAGATGCGAGGTTGCTTTGTGTCGCGGTTGTCATGGGTATGTCTCCGTCAATAAAAAACGCCAGCGGCGATGGCTGGCGTATGGGGTAATAAAGGATGGTCCGGGAGATGGTTGTCGGGAATGGGGGTTGTCAGTCGGTGAGTAACGACCTGCGGATGCCATAGCGCCGGATATATGGGGTAAGTCCTGCACCGGCATCGGGCTCAAAATTCCAGGCACGCCAGACCATGCTGCCATCATCGTCGCGCACAACCAGACGAAAATGCGTGGTCTGGTCATCTTCGATGGTGACGTTGTGGTAACGACTGATAATGGCTTCGGCCTGCTGCCGGGTAAAAGAGCCAGGTGGTAGTAACAGGGATTCAGGCATGATGATGGCCTTAAAAAGTAAAAAGCCCTGTTGCACATGGGCAACAGGGCTGGTCGAATCACTTATGTGAAAATCCGTCAGGGTTGATCGAGACAATCCTGCCAGGTGATATCTTTCAGCGCATCGTGCAAGCCACGGGCACTGAACGGTTTCGATTCCCCTGACTGAAAGGCGGTGAAAGCCACTTTGTCTTTTGCTCCTGTGTGCTTCAGTGCTTCAAAAGCCACCTTAGCCGGAACAGCCTCGCCCGGAAGCAGTATTTCATTCTCAAGCGAGTATTTTTCATTGTTTATCAGAAGATACACCTCGCTCATTCCTTCATCAGAGGTGGCGCGGTAATCCTCCTTCGGGAGCTGCCAGGCCACAACCATCTTTTTATTGCTGCAACTGATGGTCAGCTTCTCTCCGGCCTGATTGTCGCTGCTGAGTGCAAACTCCATACCGCCCGTATTGCCGTACCATTCACCCCACTGTTGTTCGGTCACTGTTGCATGAGTGAAGGCCGGGGCCAGAAGAGACAGCAGGACAGGTAAACAGGGTTTAATTTTCATACTGTTATCCTTTTCAGTTCATTAGCGCTGATTCAGTTTTTCTTTATACGCGTCTATCTGTGCCTTTAGCTGTGCCAGCGCAGCCGAAGCGATATCGGCGTCAACACGGATAAAATCCTCCTGAATCACGCTGAACCTGACCGGAATTTTAAATGTACTGGCACCCGGTCCTCGCAGAATAGCCGTTCCTGTTTGAGTGTTATCACCGACCTGCTGCGCATTCTCAATCATCAGGCATGAAACATTTTCCTGAATGGAATCCCATACTTTTTGACCAATGGCCCCGCAGGCGGCTGAGTGATATTGAGTAAGGTTCAGATGTGCCTTTTTCGCTTTATCGAACTCGCTCTCTTTTTGCGGGTGGGCTTTATAATAATCGCGCTTTTTCTGTAACTGCTCTTCCCGGCGCTTTTGCGCCTGCTGCTGATTGAGCTTATCAATCTCATCCGTGTCCGGACGTGCCGTAATGACACCGTCACTGAGGGTCATGCGGACCGGGTAGATATTGCCATTACTCAGGTTAGCAACCGCCAGATAACGGCCTTCAGATAAGGTTCTGGTGATATCGACTGAAACACAGGACTCCCGCGAATTGAGGTTCTCAAGCATATCGTTTACTGCCAGACAGCCTGATGCTTTGACCGTACTCTCTGGTGATGCAGCAAAGCTGGAGCCAGCAATCATTGCCAGCAGAGGTAATAATTTAATCAGTTTCATTTTTTTCCTTACTGAAATCAGATGAATAGTTTTTGTGAATACATAAATGCCCCGGATAATACCCACCGGTACATCAGTGGGTAGTGTCAGGGCAAGGAGTCGGCTGAATACCCCGATTTTTGACGATACTGGTGATAACAGCATCGGGCTCCTCTTTGCTGCCAGGTGGATAAAAAACTGCACTATTCCGGCCTGTTATCAGCCGGAACAAACGCAAGCAGTGACTGCTGAATAAATCGAAAATGGGGTAAGGCCTGAATGAACACCGGGTCTTCAGCCAGACGACATAAACTGTCGTTACGCCGGAAAGACTCCTGCAGGGGTTGAACCAGATGAATTTCATCCAGCGTGAAAACGGCAATATGTCCGTTATGCTCGGCAATCAGATACCAGGTCTGCTGGTGGATGAGTAACCGGCACGGAGCCAGTCGCTCGCAGCGCTGCCCGTCAGCAAGCAGTGTGACTTTTCTGCGGTCAGTAATTGCCTGAACCAGTCGCCAGAATGACAGAGGCACTGACGGTGAGGATGCCGGACTGGCAGGTGGTATAACGCAGGGGGCTTCATCACACATCAACAACGTATTCACCAGTCGGCGGTCAAGGCCCGGAAAAAGCCCGGCCAGCCCGCTGCGGTGGGCAAAGATAAGCACATCAGGTACCATCTGCATCTCACTGCCAGCGGTGCGCAGACGGCAGTAGCCGGACTGATACTCAAGGTCCAGGTACATCAGACGTTCACGAAAATCCCGCCGCAGCGTGCGAACCGATACGCCAAACTCAGCGGCCAGTTTGCGCACACTCAACGTTTCACCCGCCACCAGGCGGCTGATTATCAGTGACAGCCTGACAGCCAGCCGGTCATGGCGGCGTTCTGCCTGTGTCATGAGAGGTTCTCCGGGAAAGTTAACTGACTGAAAATGATGTGATTACTTTAAAGAGGGGCGCGGTCAGGGTATGGACACCACAGTAACTATTTTTCATTTCTGCAAATGTCAGTTGTGGCGGGGGTTACAGACAATCTCCGGGGAGTGAGGACCGCCAGCACGTCGCAATGCGGACAGGTGGTGTCCGATATTAACAACGTGGCAACATGAAACGTCTACTGCAGTTGTGTGAGCAGTGTTTCTGCCATCACCCACAGCGCACGGTTAAGCTTCACGTCCCCGTCAATGCCGCGCACGGCACGGGTATGTGTCCGTCCACCTTTAGCATTACGCCCACTGAGTCCGCCCTTAATCAGGTTTTCCTGCACACGTTGATAAGTAGTCCACAGGTCATTGCTCTCATCCTGCCAGCGGCGCGGGGAGAGTATCTGCGATTCAGTAACCGGCTGATGGTCCTCACCAAAACGATACGTCAGCGCGGCTTTTGCCAGTGCCTGCTGCGCAGGTGGCGGCAACAGCAACGACTGCATGGCATCCCGCTTTTCTTCCACACGGTCAAAAATCCCCAACACCTCATAGGCCCCGTCAATAACCTGACTCACCACGTCCCCCTTGTGTGGCACCCGTACCTCGCCAAAGGATTCGCCACAGACAAGACCGTTCTGACACACAGCTCTGAATAACCCCGGCAGCATCTGGTACGAGCTGGTGCCGTCATGTGAATTAAGAAGAATAATTTCCGGTACCTGCTTACCGGTAATCTGCCCCTCCCGGCGCAGACGCAGCATGTGCTTTGTGTGTTCGCGACGACCAGGATCACGTACACGGGTCTGACAGGCAAAGAACGGCTGAAAGCCCTCCCGCTGCAGACTGTCCAGCAGAGAGATGGTGGGAATATATGTGTAACGTTCACTACGGGATTCGTGTTTGTCTTCGCTGAATACACTGGGTACCACGCGGAACAGTTCTTCACGGGTTAACGGACGGTCACGACGAATAAGATTTGCAGCGCCAAAGCGCGAAGCCAGACGGGTCATAAGCAGATTCCTCATAATGGGGAAAACTAATAAAAGAAAGCCCCGTCGCACAGGCGACGGGGCTCGGAAAACAACTGGCAGGATTAAATACTCAGAAGAAGAAATTCCAGACGCTACGGGCAACCGACACCACTGTATCGCGTACCGCCCTGATAACTGCCCGCACCGGGGCCGGTATCAGCGGTAGAGCGCTCACCGCATCCAGCGTCGCGCCGACGGTTTCACCAAAATCGTTACGCGCTTTTTCCTGGACTGTCGCTGTGCGAAAGGGAGACTGCAGTTGCGCCACTACCGGGCTGCTAGCTTCACGAGGCAGGCAGCGGATCATCCGTTCGGCCATTATCCGTAATCCCCACCTGGCCCGGACCGATACGGCACATACCGGATGCACCGGCTGGAACAGTTCATGCAGCAGGCAGATTTTGCGACTGATATTCAGCTTCTGTGCTGTGGATAATTGACTGTTACTGCTGGTGGGCTCGACCTTGTCCGACTGGCTGATAACAAACAGCACTTTATGCCGATATGCTTCACCAATAACCTGTCGGTAAAAATGCTCATCCACCGCCAGCGCGCGGTCATCAGCCTTAATCAGCCACAGCACCAGGTCGAGCTGGTGTAGTTGTTCGCGGTACAGCGCAGCATATTCCGCATCGCGTGAACTACTTTCCCCGACACCGGGTAAATCCACGAGGGTCATCACACGTTCTCCCACCTGCAGACGAAAGCGCAGTGGCTCACGGGTACAGGCAGCAACATCGCTGACCGGCGATACCTCACCGGCAAACAGGGCATTGCACAGACTGGATTTACCTGCACCGGTTTTGCCCATAATTCCGATCACTGGCTCATAGTGAGTAAGCTGGTTTATCTGCTGCAGAATCCGCTCTGATGTCCACTGCGGCAGGCCAGAAAGTGATTGTATAAAGGTCTGCAGACCTTCTTTTTCGTGCATCGTCATTCCTCTGAAGAATTAAAATGAAAACGGCAGTACCCGAAAGTTCTGCCGTCACATCAGGGCTGTTCACGAGGATGATATATATCTGAATATTTTTTTGATTAATCGTTTTTTACAGATCTCATTTTCTTATAAGCATCATCAATATATGCTTTAAGTAAGGCATTTGGTTCAATGCCTGTCGCATCCTGCAACGCAAGTAATTTCTTTTTAGACTGTGCTGTCAGTTTAATACCTGAGCTGTCTTTGGCTTTTTTATCCCTGTGGCGTTTTTGGATCCAGGCGTTTCGGGCTCGAGCCAGAAAGTGTTGCTTATTTTTGTCTGCATCCAGTTCGAAACTATATGATTCATTTTTGATGAAAGCGTGCTGTTCTTTGCTCCAGCCAGCCCAGTTATCAAATGTCGCCAGAAGAAAATCATTCATTTGTTTTCTGGTGGCAGGAGATACATCGCAACCAATAAAGCTCTTTTGCATATAATCCCACAGCCAGAGGAGATTATCCTCATCATCAAGATCAATCCATGAAAAAGGTTGAGGGTAATTGCCAAACTCAGTACGCCATGATTTATAAAGGCGATCGATGACTTCTATTTTGTCATTAACGCTCATAGCCAGATTATCAACGAAAGTCATGCTTGAAGAAATATAGCTTTCTTCAGAGTCGTATAATGGACTTAGCGATTGGAAATTAACACCGTTAGCTACGTGAGAAACTACATTTTTTATGGCTGAAGGGCCATTATCAAGAGTAAAATCCTGAGCGTTAATTGTATTTATTGCTTTTTCTCTGTTTAAGTCTGCAATCAACTTTTTAACGCCTTTAACATCTTCCACGCCTGCCTTATCATTTTTTGAATCAACATCAATTTCCCATTGACTCGTTGACTGAGTTATAAGTACATCATCTTTGATGATCGGAGTTGATATCAATAAACCCTCTGCGAAATTGATGTCTGAATTATTTAACCTGGAGGTAAGTAATATATCGTTACTGACAAGCCAAAAGTATGAATAACATGCAGCACGTCTGCTTGATTTCATCCAGTCAAAATACTTATCAGGAACAATATTGATAGCAGCATGCTTTTTCATCTCTCTGATTATTTTTTTTCGCTCTTTAAGATTTTTACAGAGAGAGTTTAAAGCTGTGTTAATTTCATCAGCATACTGAGCAGCAGAGTGGTAACTTTTTGTTGTATTGGTGTCAATCCATATCCCATACCTAACAGCCAGGTACCCCAAGTACTGGTTGTATCTCCTCAAACGCCTGTAGTCCATCAATGCCATACCGTTCCCCTGTCACGTTTATCGTGCATCCTGATGTATCAAAATCACCCGTCAATCAACCATGAAAAACATAATTTAACAGTAATAAAAATGCTTTAAAAGCATAATTATTTAGTAATGATAATCAGGCTGTTTTTTACAGCATAAGTGCGTTTTAATGGGGTTAATTAGGTTATCTGAAGAGTATGACAAATTTACACAATGTCAGTAAACTATCCTGATTACAGAAATGGCGATTTTTTACAGGAAAAACCTTTCATTTGCCCTGATAAGTGACACTGTCGTATCGCAAGTGATGATGTATCCGGAAGGTGATGAAACGGGCAGAGACTTGCCGGGGGCAGCTGCGTGTCGCACAGCGACTTCACTCAGACAGGTGAATAAAAATGAGAGGTAAACAGGTGTTGATTAATGTTGGCTATTAATTTGGGTTAATTAGTATAATTAATAATGACGTCACCTGAAATATACTACATCTTTACTCTGTTCCATAATCTTCTGCCTCACTCTCACCACTGCATATATTCAAACTTGTAAAAGGGTGATAATTTACATACAACGCAAATCCTCTGAGCATAAACAGCGAGGATTGAGCCATGCATTTCCCCTATCCCAGTAACACCCGTTATGATATTAACTGGTTTTTATACTCTCTCATTAACAGTCATCTGAATGATATGCTACACCGATACTCAAGGGTACTGGGTGTAAGGATTGATTTATTCTATATAAAGTCGACTTCCAGATTTCGTCAGAGCACTTACAGAACAATTGAGTCAGACGTGCGGAAATTAATGAAAAAAACAGAATCCTGTTCGTTCGTAACTGGTTACTTCTGGGTCATTGAACGTACACCAGATCATGGTTTTCATGCACATGTTATATTCTATCTCGATGGTCATCATACACAAAAACCATTTCCGCTGGTACAGAGAGTTAGTGAGTTCTGGAGAGAGATAACAAATGCAGAGGGTTATTATAACTGGAGCAATTACAAGAAAAATTATCAGGCTGATATTAACCGAAAAATTAACCATTCGGATATCAAGAGCATTAATGAATTAAGATACATCATCAGCTATCTTGCTAAAGAGGAACAAAAAAATGGGATGTATATCTGGGGAAGTAATGAGGTTCCTCCGCCAAGTGGGTTAGGCAGACCCAGAAATAGCGATAGTCTTTAGCGTGGTTTATTTTTTACAGAGCCAACAGTTGATGTGGAGGAGCGAGTAGTAATAATTACTAACACCCGCTCCGGTTAACAGATATTACCGGGAAACATCGACATGCTAACTAAACCTGCTTTACTGGACGATCAGTTTATTGACATGAAATTCATCACTCAACTTACTGGCCTTAGCGATAAATGGTTCTATAAGCTAATACAGGATGGCTTATTCCCGAAGCCAATTAAGTTGGGCAGAGCTTCCCGATGGTTAAAAAGCGATGTGGAAGAGTGGTTGCATTATCGTATTTGCGAATCCAGGAAATAATTCCACCGGCTAAACTGCACATAAAATCATCTTTACCAAAAAGTAAGCTCACTTTGATTATCCACAAATTAATATCTCCTAAGAGTATTCCCTGAGGATCAGAGATGCATGAATCTGCTTACACTCAGCATTAATGAATTCCACTCATAGTCTCTATCCTCTTGCCTAGGATTATCAGTATTCTAAATACCTGTTAATATGCGTTTATCTTTTCATGTCCAACGGATCACCATGCTTAATCAACAGGCACGTACACAGTCGGCTACAGCTAAAAAAACGGCCACTCGTTTCTGCTCATTCTCAGCGCTCTGATGGCTGTTACCTCTTTATCAACCGACATCTATCTTCCAGCTATGCCCGTCATGGCAAAGGATTTACAGGGTGATGCGGAGCTGACAATCACGGGGTTCCTTATCTGCTTTTGCATTGCACAACTGATTTGGGGACCCATTAGCGATCGTTATGGACGTCGACTGTCGCTGTTTATTGGTTTAGGTCTATTCATCATCGGCTCAGTGGGCGGCGCGTTATCAACAGATATCGTGCAAATAGTCTTCTGGCGTGTTTTTCAGGCGTTAGGTGCCTGTACCGGGCCGATGTTGGCACGAGCAATGATCCGTGACCTGTTTAGCCGTACTCGTGCAGCACAAATGCTTTCGACTCTGATGATCATCATGGCCATCGCGCCGATTGCCGGGCCCCTGATCGGCGGGCAGATGATTAAAGTTACCTCATGGCATGCCATTTTCCGGCTGCTGGCGATTATCGGGACATTAATGCTGATGTCTTTATTCTGGTTACCGGAGACATTACCTGCTGATAAACGCTTGCAAGCCTCCGTAACCAGAGCATTTCACAACTACTATGCCTTGCTCACCAACGCCAGATACATGCGGTTTACTCTGTGCCTGATCTTCTACTATGTTGCAGCCTACGCCTTTATCACCGGTTCTCCGTTTGTGTACATCACGTACTTCGGCGTCGACCCGCAGCATTACGGTTGGCTGTTTGCAGTAAACATTATTGGACTGATGGCGGTGAGCATGGTCAACAGACGCCTGGTTCACCGCTAACGCATCTGCCTGAAGTGGGAATCAAAGGGAATACCCACTTCCCGTTCTCTGATTTAAATAATGTGCAGATTGCTGACCTGGTGAGTAAATTCCTGAAGGAAAAAGATCTGCAATAGGAAGCGGTAGTATTGAGCCTTCAATAAAGAAGGCTCAATACAAACATCAGTTTTATTAAAAAATGGGAACGTGACGGTCTGCTAAGAGCTGTGAGTTCAACGGGTCGATGCAACGCTATCCTTAATCAAGGGGGGACGTTGCCATGAAACGAAGAACGCGCATTTACTACACGCCAGAACAGAAAGCGATTATCTGGGACCGATATAAGCAAGGTGATTCCCTGCACGATATCGCCAGAATGTTCGACAGATTTCACTCTTCTATTATGCCTACAATCCACCAGACAGGTGGCTACCGTCCTCCCGTGCGAAGGCGGCACCGGTTAGCGCTCTCGCTTGATGAAAGAGAGGAAATATCCAGAGGATTGGTAGCAAAACGCAGCATCAGGGACATCGCTGCCAAATTATCAAGAGCTCCTTCAACGATTAGCCGCGAGATTAGGAGACACGGTGGTGCAAAACAATACCGTGCAGCAAAAGCCGATACTGCTGCGTGGGAAAATGCTCTGAGACCAAAACCTTGCAAGCTAATTCAAAGCCCCGCATTGTGTAAAATCATTGCAGAGAAGATGCATCAGGACTGGTCGCCGGAACAGATCGCCGGCTGGCTGAAACGCTGTTATCCGGATAGTCAGGAAATGCATGTGTCACACGAAACGATATATAAAACGCTTTTTATACAAACCCGGGGTGCATTAAAAAAAGAACTGCAGCAATGCCTCAGAAGCGGAAGAGTCGTGCGTAGATCCAGAACATCATCGCTTAAAGGGAAAGGATTAGGGTCAATCCCGGATACGATCTCTATCAGCGAAAGGCCACCTGAAGCAGCTGACAGAGCCATACCAGGTCACTGGGAAGGTGATCTGATCCAGGGCTCTAAAAACTCCTATATCGTCACCCTCGTAGAGCGTCATTCCCGTTTTGTTATGTTGGCCAAAGTCAGGGACAACAAGACCATAACGGTTATATCTGCACTCATCAAACAAGCCCGTGAATTACCTGCTGAGCTTTATAAAACATTAACATGGGACCGGGGTGCTGAAATGACCAGCCATACCCGGTTTACCGTAGCTACAGATATTCAGGTTTACTTCTGCGATCCTCAATCCCCCTGGCAACGCGGCTCAAATGAAAATACAAACAGATTACTCAGACAGTATTTTCCAAAAGGAACTGACTTATCGGTTCACAGCCAGCAAAGACTAAACAGTGTTGCCAGACAGCTCAACGAGAGGCCGAGAAAAACGCTAGACTATGAATCACCCGCAGAGCGGTTCAATCAATGTGTTGCATCCATCGGTTGAACTCACAGCGAAAAGCGGACATCCAAGAATTGATGAAAAGTACAACATCTTCAGGTAATAAATAAATTTCGCCGAAATAATGTAATTACCGACCCGAAGGCCGGTAATTGTTAACGCTGATAACCTTTTACCACGCGTAAGCTTCAGGTGCCTCTCCGCCTGGCCCCGGCCAGATGGTATCCAGCCTTTTGAGCGTATCATCTGAAAGAGACAGCGTCAGGGCATTGAGATTCTGACGGAGCTGTTCAACTGTACGCGGACCACTGAGCACGGCGCTAACCACCGGGTTCTGCAGTAGCCAGGCCAGCGCGACGTCTGATGGTGTTTCCCCCAGCTCATCACACAGTGTTTCCCAGGCCTCCAGTTGTGGCCGCAGGCGGTTGATTTGTGCCTGCAACTGCGGTGATGCCCGGCGGCCACCGGCAATTTTCTTCAGAACACCGCCCAGCATCCCCATCCCGACCGGACTCCAGGGGATCAGGCCAATGCCGTAATGACGCAGCGCCGGAATGATTTCTAGCTCAATCGTGCGTTGGGTCAGATTGTACAGGCTCTGTTCCGATACCAGCCCCAGCAGGTTGCGCGCGTCAGCCTTGCACTGTGCAGTGGCAATATCCCAGCCAGCAAAGTTACTGCTGCCAACGTAGCTGATTTTACCCTCACGGATCAGCTGTTCCATGGCCTGCCAGATCTCCTCCCAGGGCGTGTTCCGGTCGATATGGTGCATCTGATAGAGATCGATATGGTCCGTTTTCAGCCTTTTCAGGCTGGCCTCACAGGCCCGGCGGATATGGTAGGCAGACAGGTATTTGTCGTTCGGCCCCGTGTCCATCGGCTGGTAAACTTTCGTGGCCAGCACTATCCGGTCACGCTGACCACTACGCGCCAGCCAGTTACCGATGATTTCTTCGGATGTTCCGTAACCCTTTGCCATATCCGGTGACTGCGGCCCGCCATAGACGTCAGCGGTATCGAAAAAGTTGATACCTGCATCCACGGCTTCATCCATGATCCTGAAGCTGGCAGACTCATCCGTCAGCTCACCGAAATTCATGGTACCGAGACCGATGCGGCTCACCCGCAGACCGGTACGCCCCAGATGTTTGTAGTTCATGTCAAATGCTCCTTAACTGAACGTGTTATTGCAGATTTTTACGGAAAAAGTCTTTCAGCTTGTCAAAAGGGATGACGTCGGTACGGTCATACAGATCGACATGCCCTGCGCCCGGTACGATGTACAGTTCTTTAGGCTGACCGGCGCGTTTGAAAGCGTCCTCGCTGAACTCTTTTGAGTGAGCCCGATCACCGGTAATAAACAGCATCGGGCGCGGCGAGATGGTTTCAATATCGTTGAACGGATAGAAGTTCATAAACTTGCCAATACTGCTCAGCATCGGTTTCGTCGTCAGTTCCTCTTTCTGACCCTGTGGGGTATAGCCGCCGCGTTCGGTGCGGTAGAAATCAAAGAACTCGCGCTGAATATCCGGTGTGGAGTCATCCAGTTTGTTCACGGTGCCAGGGATATAAGCCGTCTCGCCGCCCTTAAACTCGGCTAACCGTTGCTCAATGGCTGACTGGATAAAGGCCTTACGTTGTTCTCCCGTCTGGGAATGATTAAGGCCATTACGGAACGCGCTCCCCATGTCATACATGCTGACCGTGGCAATGGCTTTCATACGCGGGTCAATCTTGGCGGCACTGATAACAAAACTTCCGCTGCCGCAGATACCCAGCACGCCAATGTTTTCTGGATTGACAAACGGCTGTGTGCTCAGATAATCAACCGCCGCGCTGAAATCATCTGTGTAGATTTCCGGTGAAATCAGGTGCCCCGGTTTGCCCTCGCTTTCTCCCCAGAAAGAGAGATCGATAGCCAGCGTGACAAAACCCTGCTCCGCCAGCTTCTGCGCATAGAGATTTGAACTCTGTTCCTTAACGGCTCCCATCGGGTGACCAACGACGATCGCCGGGTGTCGGGTGTTCTGGCTCATCGTTTTCGGGATAAACAGGTTGCCGACCACGGCCATCTGATACTGGTTTTTAAAGGTGACTTTTTGCTGCGTCACCTTATCGCTTTTATAAAAATTATCGGCCCCACGGGACATATCCGCCGCAGAGGAAGCAAATGCACTGATCAACAGCCCCAGCGCTAACGTAAATTTTTTCATGATGGTCTCCTTATCATTAAGCCAGGGTGGCGTTATCAATGACAAACCGGTAATGCACATCGCCCCTGAGCATGCGCTCATAGGCATCGTTAATCTGGTCGGCGCGGATAAGCTCAATGTCGGCGACAATGCCGTGTTGGGCGCAGAAATCGAGCATCTCCTGCGTTTCAGGAATGCCGCCAATCATCGACCCGGCAATCGATCTGCGCTTCATGATGAGGCTGAACACTTCTGGCGAGCCATGCGGCGTGGCTGGCGCACCCACCAGGGTCATCGTGCCATCGCGTTTCAGCAGCGCAGTGAACACGTCGAGGTTATGCGGCGCAGCAACGGTGTTGAGGATAAAATCGAAGCTCTTTGCATGGGCTTCCATTTCGCTGGCATGACGGGAGACCACCACCTCATCTGCACCAAGCGCTCTGGCGGCGTCACGTTTGGACTCAGACGTGGTAAAGGCCACGACATGCGCGCCCATGGCGTGCGCAAGCTTGATCCCCATATGCCCCAGTCCACCGATACCGACCACGCCGACCTTTTTGCCGGGGCCCGCCTGCCAGTGACGCAGCGGTGAGTACGTTGTGATCCCTGCGCACAGCAGCGGAGCCACGGCGGCCAGTTGCGCTTCTGGGTGAGTGACGCGCAGGACATAGCGCTCATGCACCACAATCTGCTGCGAATATCCGCCCAGCGTGTGGCCCGGCGCATCCGGCGTCGGGAAATTGTATGTCCCTGTCATATGGTCGCAGTAGTTCTCCAGTCCGTCGTCACAGTCACTGCAGTGCCGGCAGCTGTCGACAATGCAGCCGACCCCCACCAGGTCCCCTGCACAAAAACCGGAGACGTGATCGCCAACGGCCACGACACGACCGACAATTTCATGTCCCGGTACGCAGGGATAGAGCGTTCCAGCCCATTCAGCGCGTACCTGGTGGATATCCGAATGGCAGACTCCGCAGTACGCGATATTAATCTGCACATCATGGGCACCGGGGGCGCGACGGGTGATATCCATCGGCTCCAGCGGCAGTGTGCCCGCATGGGCACCGTAAGCTTTAACTGTCATGGCATTACTCCTGGGTTTATGAATGGTCTGCGGCAGAAGTGTCTGCCCGCGAGGTCAGGAAGATCAGTACGGTTGCGATAATCAGCATCGCGGCGCTGGCCAGGAAGGTGCTCTGGTAGCCGTGATGGTCGAAAAGCAGGCCGCCCACCGTCGAACCGAGAGCAATGGACAGCTGCACCATCGCCACCATCAGTCCGCCGCCCGCTTCGGCATTCTGAGGGAAGGTACGCGGAACCCATGCCCACCATCCCACCGGTGCGGCTGTGGAAATCAGCCCCCACAGCCCAAGCAGCGCCGTCACGATGGCTACCTGACTGCCGAAGGCAATCAGTGCCAGCGCGGTGATGGCCATCAGTACCGGGATGGCCATCAGGGTCGGGTAGAACCCGCGTTTTAACACCCGGCCAATCAGCGTAGTGCCGATGAAACCCGCGACACCAATAACCAGCAGGACCAGGGTCACTGTTGCGTCATCCACCCGCGTCACCGTCTCAAGGAAAGGCCTGATGTAGGTAAAGAGCGTGAATTGCCCCATAAAGAAGATCCCCACACCCAGCATGCCCAGCGTGACCACCCGGCGACGAAACAGCATGAAAACGTTGCGGGAAGCCGCCGCCTGACGGGTGACCGACATGGAAGGCAGACTGAGTAATTGCCAGACAAACGCGATGATGGCGACCGGCACCAGGCAGAAGAAGGCGCCCCGCCAGCCAACAACCGATCCGAGCCAGCTGCCCAGAGGGGCAGCCACGACGGTAGCCAGGGCATTGCCGCTGTTGAAAATAGCCAGCGCCAGCGGAACGCGATGCACCGGGACCAGACGCATTGCCGTCGCGGCCGACATCGACCAGAACCCGCCGACCACAATGCCAATCAGGGCCCTGCCCGCCATATAGGTCAGGTAATTGGGTGCCATCGCAATAAAAGCACCGGAAATTGCCATAATGCAGGTCAGGCCGAGAAGCAGCGTTTTCCGGTTAAGCGTGCCTGCCAGCACGGAAATAAACAGGCTGGTTACCACTGCAAATGCCCCGGAAATGGCGATGCCCTGTCCGGCCATGCCTTCGGTGACACGAAGGGTCTGCGCCATCGGTGTCAGCAGGCTGACCGGCATGAATTCGGAGGCGATCAGGGCGAAGACGCACAGCGTCATGGCAAAGACACCACTCCAGTGCGCAGGCTGTTTCCCGCTTCCGGTGTTTTTTTTTCTGTTTTTGTCTGTCTTATTACTCATTCAGGGATTTCTTTTCAGTAGATAACATGAAGTCTGTGCCCCGGAGCCTTCAGCGCTGCAGGAAGAGCTGAAACGGCATACGGGGACGGGATAAGAGGGATAATCGCGGTACGGAAGGTGCTGCGGGTCAGTTGGCGACCCTGATCTGCACCGCAAGAGGTCCGTGGCGCTGCAGGACCGGCAGTCCGGAATCCACTTTCCCTAACGGGATCAGTGAACGGGCGTAAGCCCTGCCCCGGGCAAAAATCGCCAGGTTGCCCCAGGGCGCGTAGTAAGTGATATCTCCGGCTTCCGGCGTTATGCCGTCCGGTGCCTGCACCGTGGAAAGCCTGCGCGGCAGGTCGCTAATACGCTCAATATCGTCATAGTCTTCCAGCGTCAGGCTGAGGGGAAGCAAAGACGCAAAGTCCCGGCCTGTCGGCGTATCAAAGAGGGTGGCGGTGGCGGTTTCTCCCTCCACAATGATCTCAATTTTCATAAGCGTCTCCTGCGCCACTCCCCGGTCGTTGTCACCCGCCATAGCGGACTGCGTGACGAAAAGCAGGCCGGCAAGGAGCAGCAGTGATGTTCTGCGGTAAGCGTTTTGCATAAGGGTTAGCGTTGACTTTTTCATCGCATTATTGTTACCAATATGCAGCGGGTTAACTAGCTAATGAATACTTAATACCCTTATAAGTAAAATTTATAAATGGACCGGAAACGAGCATGGCCAGACGCAATCTTAACGACTTACTCTCTTTCGTCACCGTGGCGCGTGAGGGCAGCTTTACGCGCGCTGCCGCCCAGCTCGGCGTGACCCAGCCCGCACTGAGCCAGGCGATTTCCGGGCTGGAAGAACGGATGCAAATCCGCCTGCTGACAAGGACCACGCGCAGTGTGTCAGTGACGGCTGCCGGGGAGCGCCTGCTGCAGTCTGTGGGACATCGTATTGATGAGATTGAAGCCGAGCTGGACATGCTGACAGCACTGCGTGATAAACCTGCCGGGACCGTCCGTATTACATGTGGACCTAATGTTCTGAAGACCACACTGCTGCCAAAGCTGACACCACTGTTACGCGAATATCCTGATATTCATATTGAGTTTGATGCCAACCACGGCTTCCGGGATATCGTTGCGGATCGTTTTGATGCCGGCGTGCGGCTCGGAGACACTATCGACAAAGATATGATAGCCGTACCCATTGGCCCGAAACTGCGCATGGCGGCTGTAGCTTCCCCTGAGTATTTCGCCCGGTGCGCCGCCCCTCAGACGCCACGCGATCTGATGCAACACTGCTGTATTAATGAGCGCATGGTTCAATCGGGGAAAATTTACGCCTGGGAGTTTGAGCAGGAAAACGGTAAATTTCACGTTCGGGTTGAAGGGCAACTGACGTTTAACACATCGGAACACGTCGTTGACGCAGCTCTTGCCGGACTGGGCATTGCCTTTTTACCTGAAGAGGAGTTCGGCACACATCTGCAGGAAGGAAAACTGATCCGCGTGCTTGAAGAATGGTGCCGTCCTTTTCCCGGCTACTATCTTTATTATCCCAGCCGTAAACAGCCTTCCCCAGCGTTTTCACTCGTTGTGGATGCGTTGCGTATTAACCGGAAAATTTAACCCTGAATTATCGGGCCAATATTTCAAGAACGGACGTGAACTTCCGCTTTTGGCACAAAGCGGACCGCCTGAAGTGTTGCGAGGCCTGCTATGAGCGAAAGGCGGGCACCCTCATAGCGTTAACAGGCGTCCGATATTTTGAACTGGCAGATTACTTAACCCACTTCCCCGTTTCGCCAATGACCTTCTCGCCATCCTCTTTGGTAAACGCTCCTTTCTGACGTTCCGGAAGAATATCCAGTACCTCTTCGGAAGGGCGGCACAGACGCGTTCCCAAAGATGTAACCACAATCGGGCGATTAATCAGAATCGGATGTTGCAGCATAAAGTCGATTAGCTGGTCGTCAGTAAATTTATCTTCTGCAAGACCCAGTTCCTCATACGACTCGACGTTCTTACGTAGCAAAGCACGGACGGAAATGCCCATATCCACAATGAGTTTGACCAGCTCATCGCGTGAAGGTGGGTTTTCGAGGTAAAGAATAACGGTCGGTTCAGTACCGCTGTTGCGGATCATCTCCAGCGTATTACGCGACGTGCCGCAGGCTGGGTTGTGATAAATGGTGATGTTGCTCATATCAGTATCTCATTACAAAGTGAAAGAGAGACGTAACGCCAGCGCGGCCAGCGTTACAAACAGCACAGGCAGAGTCATGACGATCCCGGTGCGGAAATAGTATCCCCAAGTGATGGTCATGTTCTTCTGTGAAAGGACATGCAGCCAGAGCAGCGTTGCCAGGCTACCAATAGGTGTAATTTTCGGTCCCAGATCGCAGCCAATCACATTGGCATAAAGCATCGCCTCTTTGATAACACCTGTTGCGGTGCTGCCATCAATAGATAGAGCGCCAACCAGCACGGTAGGCATGTTGTTCATAATGGAAGACAGGAGAGCCGTCAGGAAGCCGGTACCAAACGACGCAGCCCAAAGCCCTTTATCTGCCAGCACGTTCAGTACGCCAGAGAGATATTCTGTTAGACCGGCGTTACGCAGGCCATAGACCACCAGATACATCCCCAGAGAGAAGATGACGATCTGCCATGGCGCACCGCGAAGCACTTTGCCAGTGTTAATGGCATGGCCTCGTTTCGCCACCGCAAACAGAATGACAGCCCCAACAGCAGCAATCGCGCTGACCGGGATACCCAACGGCTCAAGGACGAAAAAGCCAACCAGAAGAAGGATCAACACTATCCATCCGGTTCTGAAGGTTGCCAGATCTTTAATCGCTTTTGCCGGTGCTTTAAGGAGATCCAGGTCGTAAGTTGATGGAATATCTTTGCGGAAGAACAGATGCAGCATCACCAGCGTGGCGATAATGGCGGCGATATCCACCGGCACCATTACCGACGCATACTCAGTGAAACCCAGCCCAAAGAAGTCTGCAGAAACGATATTAACCAGGTTGGACACGATAAGCGGCAGGCTGGCCGTATCGGCAATAAACCCGGCGGCCATGACAAATGCCAGCGTAGTACCTTTACTGAAACCTAATGTAAGCAGCATGGCGATGACAATTGGAGTAAGAATCAATGCCGCACCATCGTTGGCAAACAATGCCGCCACCGCTGCGCCTAGCAAGACGATATAGGTAAACAGCAAACGCCCCCGACCGTTACCCCAACGTGAAACGTGCAGCGCCGCCCATTCGAAAAAGCCGGATTCATCGAGCAGCAGGCTGATAATAATCACGGCAATAAAGGTCGCCGTCGCATTCCAGACGATATTCCATACAACAGAGATATCACCAAAATGGACTACGCCAGAGATCAACGCCAGTACTGCGCCCAATGTCGCACTCCAGCCGATCCCTAATCCCTTCGGTTGCCAGATAACCAACACGATGGTCAGGACAAAAATAGCGCTTGCCAGTAACATAAAACCTCCTGACAGGGCGACTTTGTCGCCCTGTATATGCCAAAAAATTAACTCATCAACTCTCTGAGCTTTTCAATACCGGCGGGCTCTGACGCCAGCACAGGAACAAGCGCTATACGGTCAGCGGATGCCCTTCTGTTCCAGATGCTTCGACGAATACTTTCGCTTTCTCATTCTGAACAAAGCTCATGGGCTGCTGCGCCAGTTTGTAACGTTCAACCTGTACGCCACGTCCTTTCAGCCACTGCACATCAGCAGAGAAATGAACCAGAACCTGATCGATATCTGAACCACATACGCCGGTACTGCAGCACATTGCCGGGTCAAACACCGTTAACGTTTTCACTCCAAATACATCACATTCGAAAAATCATATATGTTCAGGCAAATTTTTTAGATGCAAACAGCCTTACCGCTACCAGAGCAGTTTGCCGATGCCAGCTTACGGGCGATGGCCTGTACGTCGTCCTGTTGGCTTAACCAAGCCTGTTCAATCACCTGAGCAGCCCAGGAAGGAATATGCGGAGATAAGCGATAGTGAACCCACTTGCCCTGCTTGCGATCCAGCAATAGACCACTTTCCCGGAGCATTGCCAGATGACGGGAGATCTTTGGCTGCGACTGTTCCAGCGCCGTACAGAGATCGCACACGCACAGCTCTCCCATCTCCCTGAGCAGCAGCACGATGCCCAGACGGGTTTCATCGGAAAGGTTTTTGAAGAGTTGTAAGGATGTTAGTGACATCTGGCCTCCTGTCCTATTGAAGCTAGGATACTCCCATAAGGACCAAAATCAATATTTACATTCGAAAAAACATATGTGTTATTTAGAAGGATTTTTTTACTAACGATCAATAATTACGACTAACACACTAAAATCTAGTGAATTAAAGTGTTATACAGTTCCTAGAATACACACTTCATTATTGGTTTAGCTGGTGTAAATAGACCCGTTTTAGTTCCAGGCATTTTTTGAGATCCCGGCCAAATGATTGTGTTGCCGATATTCCTCCGGCGTCATATTGTTCAGTGATTCATGCGGGCGTTCACAGTTATATTCTGACACCCATCTTTCCGTGATTTCCCGCACTTCATTCAGCGTTCTGAACAGATAAAAATCGAGTATTTCTGTACGATATGTTCGGTTAAAGCGCTCAATAAAAGCGTTCTGCGTCGGCTTACCCGGCTGAATAAATTCCAGTTTTACTGCATGTTGCTCTGCCCATTCAGCCAGTGCAAGTGAGATAAATTCCGGACCATTATCCATGCGTAGCATGACCGTATAGCCGCGATTTGCCGCGATCCTGTCGAGTACACGGACCACGCGCAAAGCTGGCAGATTCAGATCGATTTCAATCGACAATGCCTCACGGTTAAAGTCATCAACGACATTGAACGTGCGAAAACGACGGCCACAGACCAGAGCATCATGCATAAAATCGACAGACCAGCTCTGGTTCAGCGCTTCCGGTGTGGCCAGTGGCGAGGGATTACGCACCGGCAACCGTTGTTTGCCTTTACGGCGAAAATTCAGCTTCAGCAGACAATAAATACGATGGATCCTTTTGTGATTCCACGGGTATCCCTGCCGCCGCAGAACCTGGAAAAGTTTTGGAAAACCGTACCGTGGGTATCGCTCTGCCACTGCCTGTAACGCGACAATAACGGGTTCGTCACGCGTGGTATCCGGACGGTAATGGTAAACCGTTCTGCTCAGGTTCAGACTCCGGCAGGCCTGACGGATACTGAGTCCAAATGTCGTTATCAGATGAGTGACCAGCTCACGCTTAAAGGCTGGTTTTAAAGCTTTTTTTCGATAACGTCTTTCAGCGCCCGGTTCTCAAGGCTCAGGTCGGCAAACATCTGTTTGAGACGTCGATTCTCGTCCTCAAGATCCTTGATCTTTTTAATATCAGAAGCCTCCATGCCGCCGTATCTGGACTTCCAGTTGTAGTAGGTGGCTTCAGAGATACCGGCCTCCCGGCAGACATCTTTAACGGTTCGTCCGGCTTCAACCGATTTAATTACAGCAATGATCTGATGCTCAGTAAAACGGGCTTTACGCATAGCGATCTCCTTTGTTGGCAGAGTGATTATGCCGGAGGGTCTCTAAATGTGAATGGCACGATTATGCGGGATACTTACAGTTATATCTGGCTGTTGTTCTCGATCTCTTCTCACGTCGGGTTATAGGCTGGAGCATGGGAGGACGAATGACCGCTGAATTAGTGATGGATGCATTATTGATGGCGGAATGGCGACGTAAACCGACAGCAGAAGTATTAATCCATTCAGATCAGGGTTCTCAATATACCAGCGAAAGGTGCCAGCATTTTATGGCATCTCACAATTTGAAAAGCAGCATGAGTCGTCGGGGTAATTGCCATGACAACGCAGTGGCAGAAAGCTTTTTCCAGTTGCTAAAACGGGAACGCATAAAGAGACGGATCTATAAAAACAGGGAAGAAGCGAAGGCAGATATCTTCGATTATGTAGAGATGTTTTATAATGCTAAACGCCGCCACAGTGCCTGTGAGGATCAACCCCCTGCAATTTATGAAAGTGCCTGGTTCATGAGGCACGGAACCGTCTAGGAAACTGAGGTCTATTCAAAATAAGATAAAACATAATAATTTCATCAAGTTGCATGGTAATTTATCCAGGATCCATTTGTGTCCAGGACGTAAGTCTTCACAGCTGTCGAATCAATTCTATTTCGTAAGGCGGCTCACGTTTTTATGCCCTGAGCAGCGCTTTTCCGGCTGGAACTTTCCACCCACTCATTCATTGTGATTTAATATGCTAAACCGGTTTAATTAAGTTTAGCCTTGGAGGGTTTTAGCATGAAAGCAAAAGTTTGGGTTCTGGGCGACGCAGTGGTGGACCTGCTACCGGAGAGTGAAGGGCGCTTGCTACAGTGCCCTGGAGGCGCGCCGGCTAACGTGGCGGTAGGGGTTGCCCGCCTTGGCGGCAACAGCGGATTTATCGGCCGCGTCGGCGGTGACCCGTTTGGCCGCTACATGCGTCATACCCTGCAACAGGAGCAGGTCGACGTCAGCCATATGTATCTTGACGATCATCACCGCACGTCCACTGTGGTGGTCGACCTTGATGACCAAGGTGAACGCACCTTTACCTTTATGGTACGCCCCAGCGCTGACCTGTTCCTGGCTGAAGAAGACCTGCCACAGTTTGCCGCCGGACAGTGGTTGCACGTCTGCTCCATCGCGCTCAGCGCCGAGCCCAGCCGCAGTGCTACCTTCGCGGCTATGGAGAACATCAAGTCTGTCGGCGGTCGGATCAGCTTTGACCCTAATATTCGTCCTGATCTCTGGCAGGATCAGGCTTTGCTGCAAGCCTGCCTCGATCGCGCTTTGTCCATGGCAAACGTGGTAAAGCTATCGGAAGAGGAGCTGGTCTTCATCAGCGGCAGTAAAGATTTAGCATACGGAATCGCCAGCGTAACAGAGCGCTATCAGCCGGAATTGCTACTGGTGACGCGGGGCAAAGCGGGGGTGCTTGCCGCTTTTCAGCAGAAGTGTACCCATTTCAGCGCTAAACCGGTTGTCAGCGTGGATACCACCGGTGCGGGCGATGCGTTTGTCGCCGGACTGCTTGCCAGCCTTGCTGCCAACGGGATGCCGGCGGATATCAATGCCCTGGAGCCAACGCTCGCTCTGGCGCAAACCTGCGGTGCCCTGGCAACCCTGGCGAAAGGCGCGATGACTGCCCTGCCATACCAGCGCGATCTACACCGCCAGATTTGATCCTAAATACCGTCGTACGCGGTCCACTTTGTTGCATCCATCACACTTATTAAACCGGTTTAGCAAAATCAATTTCAAAATGTTAAATGTCGTGCTTAACATAGCAACTAAACCGGTTTAGCAAAAACACACAATGTTTTATTTTCCTTTTGGGATGCAATCAATATGTTCAGAAAAAGCACACTCGCGGTTCTTATCGCTTTGCTAACCGGCGCCGCCTCAGCCCATGCACAAACGGATCTCAGCAGTATCGAAGCCCGTTTAATTGCGCTGGAAAAACGCTTACAGGATGCCGAAAACAGAGCGCAAACGGCAGAAACCCGCGCAGAGTCGGCAGAGAAGAAAGTACAGCAGCTCACGACACAGCAACAAAAAACCCAGGACAGCACTCAGGAAGTGGCTCAGCGTACCGCCAAACTGGAGAAAAAAGCCGATGAGAAAAGCGGGTTTGAGTTCCACGGCTACGCCCGCTCCGGCGTGATAATGAATGACTCCGGCGCCAGCACCAAATCCGGAGCCTACATGACGCCAGCAGGGGAAACCGGTGGGGCTATTGGCCGCCTGGGAAACCAGGCCGATACCTATGTTGAAATGAATCTTGAACATAAGCAGACCCTGGATAACGGGGCAACGACCCGCTTCAAAGTCATGGTCGCCGACGGTCAAACCACTTATAACGACTGGACGGCGAGCACCAGTGATTTGAACGTGCGTCAGGCCTTTGTTGAACTGGGCAACTTGCCCACCTTCGACGGGCCGTTTAAAGGCTCCACCCTGTGGGCCGGGAAACGCTTTGACCGGGATAACTTTGACATTCACTGGATCGACTCGGATGTCGTGTTCCTCGCCGGTACCGGCGGCGGTATTTATGATGTCAGGTGGAACGACAGCGTTCGCAGCAACTTCTCTCTTTACGGGCGTAACTTCGGCGATATTGCTGATACCAGCAACAGTGTGCAGAACTACATCGTCAGCATGAACAATTTCATCGGGCCGGTGCAGATGATGGTCAGCGGGATGCGGGCAAAAGACAACGACGAACGCCAGGATACCAACGGTAATCCGGTCAAAGGCGATGCGGCAAATACCGGTGTACATGCGCTGCTCGGGTTGCACAACGACAGTTTTTACGGCCTGCGTGAAGGTGCCAGCAAAACCGCCCTGCTCTACGGTCACGGACTGGGTGCCGAAGTTAAAGGTGTCGGCTCTGACGGCGCGTTACGCTCGGGGGCTAACACCTGGCGCTTCGCCAGCTACGGCACCACGCCACTGAGCAAGAACTGGTTTATCGCCCCGGCGATACTGGCACAAACCAGTAAAGACCGTTATGTCGATGGCGACAGCTACCAGTGGGCAACCCTCAACATGCGTCTGATCCAGGAGATCAATCAAAACTTCTCCCTCGCTTATGAAGGCAGTTACCAGTATATGGATCTCAAACCTGAAGGTTATAACGATCGCCATGCGGTAAACGGCAGCTTCTACAAGCTCACCTTCGCCCCGACCTTTAAGGTTGGCGACATCGGCGATTTCTTCAGCCGTCCTGAAATCCGTCTTTACACCTCGTGGATGGACTGGAGCAAAAAACTCAATAATTACGCCAGCGATGACGCGCTGGGCAGCAGTGGTTTTAAATCGGGCGGCGAATGGTCGTTCGGGATGCAGATGGAAACCTGGTTTTGATGGTTAACACCTGGCGACAGTAACCGCCGGGGCGACAAAATACGTTTCGTCGCCCCGGACACAATAACAACGAAGAGAATGCGCCCCGGCTACCACGGGACGACAACTCGAAAATCAATACGCATTCAGAGGGTACTATGGATTTTGAACAGATTTCCCGCTCGCTACTTCCGCTTCTGGGAGGCAAGGAAAATATCGCCAGCGCCGCGCACTGTGCCACACGCCTGCGCCTGGTGCTGGTCGATGACTCACTGGCCGATCAGCAGGCCATCGGCAAAATTGATGGGGTGAAGGGCTGTTTCCGTAACGCCGGACAGATGCAGATTATCTTCGGCACCGGGGTGGTGAACAAAGTCTACGCCGCCTTTATCCAGGCGGCAGGGATTGGCGAATCCAGCAAATCGGAAGCTGCCGACATTGCGGCGAAAAAACTGAATCCTTTCCAGCGCATTGCCCGCCTGTTGTCGAACATCTTTGTGCCGATCATCCCGGCTATCGTCGCCTCCGGCCTGTTGATGGGCCTTCTGGGGATGGTTAAAACGTACGGCTGGGTCGACCCGGGTAACGCCATCTACATCATGCTGGATATGTGCAGCTCAGCGGCGTTTATTATTCTGCCGATTCTGATTGGCTTCACCGCCGCCCGCGAGTTCGGTGGTAATCCTTATCTTGGCGCGACGCTTGGCGGCATCCTGACTCACCCGGCGCTCACCAACGCCTGGGGTGTGGCCGCCGGTTTCCACACCATGAACTTCTTCGGCCTTGAGATTGCCATGATCGGCTATCAGGGCACGGTGTTCCCGGTGCTGCTGGCGGTGTGGTTTATGAGCATCGTTGAGAAACAGCTACGTCGCGTGATCCCCGATGCACTGGATCTGATCCTGACGCCGTTCCTGACGGTGATCATTTCCGGTTTTATCGCCCTGCTGATTATCGGCCCGGCTGGTCGCGCGCTTGGCGACGGTATTTCGTTTGTCCTCAGCACCCTGATTACCCACGCCGGTTGGCTGGCCGGACTGCTGTTTGGCGGTCTCTATTCGGTTATCGTCATTACCGGTATTCACCACAGCTTCCACGCCATCGAAGCGGGACTGCTGGGCACCCCATCCATCGGCGTCAACTTCCTGCTGCCGATTTGGGCGATGGCCAACGTCGCTCAGGGCGGTGCTTGTCTGGCGGTGTGGTTCAAAACGAAAGATGCCAAAATCAAAGCCATTACCCTGCCCTCGGCGTTTTCTGCCATGCTCGGCATCACCGAAGCGGCGATTTTTGGTATTAACTTACGCTTTGTAAAACCGTTTATCGCAGCCCTGATTGGCGGCGCGGTGGGCGGCGCGTGGGTGGTATCCATGCATGTTTACATGACCGCGGTGGGCCTGACGGCTATCCCTGGCATGGCTATCGTGCAGGCCAGCTCGCTGCTGAACTACATTATCGGGATGGTTATCGCCTTTGGCGTCGCCTTTGTCGTCTCCCTGGTACTGAAATACAAAACGGACGCTGAATAATGTCACATCCATCACGCCTGCCTGCGATTTTGCAGGCTGTTATGCAGGGCCAGCCGCGCGCGCTGACCGACAGCCACTATCCCCGCTGGCACCATGCGCCGGTGACCGGGCTGATGAACGATCCCAACGGCTTTATTGAATTTGCCGGACGTTATCACCTGTTTTATCAGTGGAACCCGCTCGCCTGCGATCATAAGTTCAAGTGCTGGGGGCACTGGAGCTCTGCCGACCTGCTGCACTGGCAACATGAGCCGATCGCGCTCATGCCGGATGAAGAGTATGACCGCAACGGCTGCTACTCCGGCAGCGCCGTGGATAGTCAGGGCACGCTCACCCTGTGCTATACCGGCAACGTAAAATTTGACGACGGCAGCCGAACCGCGTGGCAGTGCCTGGCGACGGAAAATGCCGACGGCACGTTTACCAAACTCGGCCCGGTATTACCGCTGCCGGAGGGCTATACCGGCCACGTGCGTGACCCGAAAGTCTGGCAGCACGAAGGTCGCTGGTACATGGTGCTGGGCGCACAGGATTTGCAAAAGCGTGGCAAGGTGTTGTTATTCAGCTCAGCGGACCTTCATGAGTGGACGAGTCAGGGCGAAATCGCCGGTTATGGCATCAATGGCCTGGACGACGCGGGCTATATGTGGGAATGCCCGGACCTGTTTGCCCTCGGCGACCAGCATGTCCTGATTTGCTGCCCGCAGGGCGTGCCTCGTGAGAAAGAGCGCTATCTCAACACCTACCCGGCAGTGTGGATGAGCGGCGATTTCGACTACCACCGCGCGGCCTTCGAGCATGGCGAACTGCACGAATTGGACGCAGGGTTTGAGTTCTACGCCCCGCAAACCATGCTTACCAGTGATGGCCGCCGTCTGCTGGTCGGCTGGATGGGCGTGCCGGAGGGCGAAGAGATGCTTCAACCGACCCTCACCAACGGCTGGATCCATCAGATGACCTGCCTGCGTGAGCTGGAGTTTATCGATGGTCAGCTATACCAACGTCCTCTACGAGAGCTGAGCGCCCTGCGCGGCGAAGCGCACGGCTGGGCAGGGAACTCCCTGCCGCTGGCACCGATGGAAATCGTTCTACAAACCACTGGGGACGATATTTTGAGCCTCGATTTTGACGGCGCATTAACCCTTGAACGCGATGCCAGCGGGATCCGCCTGGCCCGACCCAGTCTGGCCAGCGACGAGAAGCATTATCGTTACTGGCGCGGAGACGTCCGCTCGCTGCATATTTTCATCGACCAGTCTAGCGTGGAGATTTTCATCAACGGCGGCGAAGGAGTGATGAGCTGCCGCTACTTCCCGGCCTGTTCAGGGCAGCTAATGTTCTCCGGCATCACACCGGACGCATTCTGCTACTGGCCGCTGCGAACTTGCATGGTAGAATAAGCGTTTTGCCTCAAGCTCATGGCGTCGTAATGAAAACTAAACGCGTAACCATTAAAGATATCGCCGAACAGGCTGGCGTCTCAAAAGCGACCGCCAGCCTAGTACTGAACGGTCGTGGTAAGGAGCTGCGTGTGGCGCAGGAAACGCGTGAGCGAGTACTGGCGATTGCCCGTGAGCAGCACTATCAGCCAAGCATTCACGCCCGCTCGCTGCGCGACAACCGCAGCCACACCATCGGACTGGTGGTGCCGGAGATCACCAACCACGGCTTTGCGGTCTTTTCACATGAGCTGGAAATGCTGTGCCGCGAAGCAGGCGTCCAGCTATTGATCTCTTGTACTGATGAAAACCCCGGTCAGGAGAGCGTGGTGGTCAATAACATGATTTCCCGCCAGGTTGACGGTCTGATCGTCGCTTCATGTATGCACAACGATGCCGACTATCTTAAGCTCAGCCAACAACTGCCAGTAGTGCTGTTTGACCGTTGTCCTAATGAAAGCCTGCTGCCGCTGGTGATGACTGATTCGATTACCCCAACGGCGGAACTGATTTCCCGCATTGCACCTAAGCATAGCGATGAGTTCTGGTTTTTAGGCGGTCAGTCGCGTCTGTCGCCTTCACGCGATCGTCTGACCGGCTTCACGCAGGGTTTGGCTCAGGCGGGTATTGCACTGCGCCCGGAATGGGTGATTAACGGTAACTACCACCCGAGCTCAGGCTATGAGATGTTCGCCGCACTCTGCGCGCGACTTGGGCGGCCGCCTAAGGCGCTGTTCACTGCCGCCTGTGGACTGCTCGAAGGGGTACTGCGCTATATGAGCCAGCACCATTTACTCGACTCAGATATCCATCTGACGAGCTTTGACGATCACTATCTTTATGATTCGCTGTCGCTGCGTATCGATACCGTACAGCAGGATAACCGCCAGTTGGCCTGGCACTGCTATGATCTGATAAGCCAATTGATCGAGGGCGATACGCCCGAAACGCTACAACGCTACCTGCCCGCAACGCTGCAGTTTAGGCATCAGTAATAACTGAGCATTTTTGAATACCCTACAGAGGTGAAATCTGGTGCGAATCCAACAATCAAAAATCAATATTTGTAGTGATGTGATGCGGATAGGTCTTCACTGCATCAGTAATCACACCAATCGGTTTAAACGGCAAACTGAGTGGTGGTAAAGACTGACACCGGCATTATTACTGTCACTGTGGAACATCACTCCGGCGGGTTTACCGCGAGCTTCCCACGCAATTTCCAGCGCTTTGATGTCAGCTTGCTGTCCGGTGAGAATGACATTGCCCAACCCTCAGGTTTCCTTGCGAACAGATCGAGAACAACAGCAAGGTAAGCCCAACGCTTGCCTGTCCAGATATACGTCACATCGCCGCACCACACCTGATTCGGTTCTGTCACTGCAAACTGTCGCTCAAGGCGATTCGGGATAGCGGTGTGTTCATGACCACCACGTTTATACCGGTGGGTAGGCTGCTGACAACTCACCAGACCCGGTTCTTTCATGAGCCTTCCGGCAAGCCAGCGTCCCATTCTGAAGCCTTTCAGGGTTGCCATAATCGCGATACTTCTTGCGCCAGCAGAGCCATGGCTGATGTTATGCAGTTCCAGAACCTGACTGCGTAACACAGCTCGCATGCCGTCTGGCTTTTCGGGGCTTTTTCCCCAGTATTTGTAGCTGCTGCGATGAACCCCGAACACGTGGCAAAGTGTGATCACAGGATACTGCGCTCTGAGTTTCCTGATTAATGAGAACTGTTCAGGGAGTCTGACATCAAGAGCGCGGTTGTAGATTCAATTGGTCAGCGCAACAGTTATGTGAAAACATGAGGTTGCGGAGGATCTTTGGATGAGACGGACATTTACAGCAAAGGAAAAAGCATCTGTTTTTGAACTGTGGAAGAACGGAACAGGCTTCAGCGAGATAGCTAATATCCTGGGTTCGAAACCAGGAACCATCTTCACTATGTTAAGGGATACTGGCGGTATAAAACCCAATGAGCGCAAGCGGGCTGTGGCTCACCTGACGCTATCTGAGCGCGAAGAAATACGAGCCGGTTTGTCAGCCAAAATGAGCATTCGTGCGATAGCTACTGCACTAAATCGTAGTCCTTCGACGATCTCACGTGAAGTTCAGCGCAATCGAGGCAGGCGCTATTACAAAGCTGTAGATGCTAATAACCGGGCCAACAGGATGGCGAGAAGACCAAAACCGTGCTTACTGGATCAGAATTTACCGTTGCGAGAGCTTGTTCTGGAAAAGCTGGAGATGAAGTGGTCGCCAGAGCAAATATCAGGATGGTTAAGACGAACGAAGCCGCGTCAAAAAACACTGAGAATATCGCCAGAGACAATTTATAAAACGCTGTATTTTCGTAGTCGTGAAGCGCTACACCACCTGAATGTACAGCATCTGCGCCGATCGCACAGCCTACGTCATGGCAGACGCCATACTCGTAAAGGTGAAAGAGGCACCATCAACATAGTAAACGGAACGCCAATCCACGAACGTTCGCGGCATATCGATAACAGACGCTCTCTGGGGCACTGGGAAGGCGATTTGGTGTCAGGTACAAAAAACTCGCATATCGCCACACTTGTAGACCGAAAATCACGTTATACGATCATCCTGAAACTCAGAGGAAAAGACGCTTTCTCAGTGAATCAGGCTCTTACAGAAAAATTCCTGAGCTTGCCACCTGAACTCCGGCAATCACTGACATGGGACAGAGGAATGGAGCTGGCTAGGCATCTGGAATTTACTGGTAGCACGGGCGTTAAAGTTTACTTCTGCGATCCTCAGAGTCCCTGGCAGCGAGGAACAAACGAAAACACTAATGGATTAATCCGACAGTACTTTCCCAAAAAAACCTGCCTTGCCCAATATACTCAACATGAGCTGGATAAAGTCGCAACTCAGCTAAACAACAGGCCAAGAAAGACACTGAAGTTCAAAACACCGAAAGAGATAATTGAAAGGAGTGTTGCGTTGACAGATTGAATCTACAACGGCTTTTTTTAATATGTCCCGTTCGTCGGTAACCCGCTTCAGCTCTTTCTGGAGACGGCGGATCTCGGTCTGAGCAACTGACTGTTCTTTATTAGCGGAAGAATCCGGACCGTACTTCTTTATCCAGGCGTAAAGGCTGTGAGTGGTGATATCGAGACGTGTTGCAACGCTGGCAACAGAATAACCGCGATCGACAACCTGTTTGACTGCTTCAGTTTTAAACTCTTCGGGATAACGCTTACCGCTCATGGGCACCTCTCTTTAAGCCATCTTAAATGACTCTGAGGTGTCTGTTAAACCCGTGGCGATTCAACTCATTAATTATTCTTCACCAATATCTTTATAGAATGCTATTTCCTTATATTCCGCATTAGGTATACGTAGGAAAACAAAACAACGTTTTATATAATAACGATTAATGACGTTAGCAAAACCGTTCATATACTAAAATGGTCCATCTCAATGAATTTTGCATAGGGTCTATTGATTAGGCTGTTTTTTCTACAAGCAACAAGAAAGAATAGATATTACTAATTTTGTAATGTTATTATTTTTAACGAACTAATTATCGCTCTAATTTTTTTTCGTGAGTAACGCTTTTAAATTGAAGTGCTAGTTTGTTTAGTGTATTACTATTTTTTAACCATATAGCTCATTACAATATGCTTAGAAAGCAATAGAACAGATTGAGTTGGCACTGAAATAGGCTAAAACCGACATACGTATCGGGGAAGAGAACAGAATTTTGTGAGGCGGCGTGAGGAATGAGGGCGTAGAAGATTATGATTAAGAAAACATTATGCAGCTTATTGCTGGCCGTACTTTGTGGCGGCATGGTTGGCCCCGCAGTGAGTGCGGAGAATGACCATCGGTATATTAGTATTCGTAATACGGATAGCAGTTGGGTGCAGGGCGTGTGTTCTTTGGTATTCCGGCTGGGTAACGGCGGTGATGGGACATTCAATAACCTGACAGTCAGCTTACAATTAACTGATAAATCGGGAGCCGTTCTGGAAAAAGGAACTCTTGATGTTCAGCCGTTTGGCGATAGCAGTGCAACTCGCTCAACCCTTTCGGCAACTGAATTCAGCTGTGATGCGGTTGAAAATACAGCCAACATCGTGATTACCCACGTTGAGGAAACGTCTTCGGATGGTTCAGTCCATGCTCTGCCACTGTCGATGTTTGATCCGCAATATTATCAACCATTAAAAATGAGCGTACAAAAAAGCGGATAGCTTTAGCTGCCTTCTATGGGGATGATAGATATACATCCCCATTACGACGAAATAAGCGTTTATGCTTTGTTGATTAAATCGATAATACGATCGCCTTCTGTATCTTCTTGCGCAACTCGGCTAAAGATGCTGCCATCGTTTTGTGTACCCACCTTGATAGGTTCCTTGCAATCTTTGTGGAAGATTCTTTTCCCTTTTTTTGTGACAACCACACCTGACATATCGCCGTGCTGCTCTTTATCGTAAACAATATATTCATAGGGGCCTTTGACGACACGTATCCAGTAAAGCGAGCCACCGGCGATCATCTGAGAATTATAGTAGGCGTTAACCCCCGGTTGATTAGTGACAAGATTCAGCTCAGCAGTCGGAGCAGACTGGGTTCCCAGGGCATATCCCGCGCTATCCTGCGCAATAAAGGCGCTGGCGTATTTATTATTGGTGAGCAGGCATTCCAGCGTTAATTGTTCCTGATCCTCCGCACTGTAAGACGCAGCTAAAGCTGTCTGGCTGAGTGACATACAGACAATGGTCAACGCTGCAATTCGTAGAGTTAATTTCACGTTCCTTACTCCTTTATAAACTGACATGTTTAAGATTAGTGGCCGTTCTTTACTTGTTTGCAGGTATCCAGCCAGCCAGCTGTATCAATTTTGCCGTTCGCTAGGTATTTTTGCTGATTCTGCCAATGAGCAGCGAGGAACGGCTTAAGACCGGAAAGACGTTTATTCAGCGTCAGCATCTGATTGAACACGTTCACTTCGCCTTTTAGCCCTGCTTGCCCATACAGGGTGCCGGAATCCACCAGACTGCTGGCGTAGTAGCTCGTTAGCTGCTGTAGACGATCGGTTTGTTCCGCCAGCTTATTTTTGCGGATGGCACAGTTGGCATCGCTGCTGTCTTTATCTTTGCACAGCAGCTCATAATTGTGATTGAGGAAGTCAAGGAAACGACCATCGTCCTGTAATTTGGTACAGAGAAAAGAGCCCAGATTCAGGCTGGCGCGGATAGACTGTGCTCTTTCTTCTTGCTGCTGCTGGTTGCTGGCACGAAGTTGGTTTTCCAGATCTTTCAGCTTTTTCTTCAGCTCGCCGTCTTCAACGCCAGAAGCCAGGCTACCTAACGCTTTCGCCGTATCATTGGACCCGGATTTGCTGCTCTCTGCGCCCGTTTTATCATCACCGAGAGTCGACCAGTTTTTCTCAAGAAGTTTGACCCGGTCCGTTGAGGTAATTGCCTGGGAAACCAGCACCAACCGCAGGCCCATTGTTTTACTGGTAAAAGGCTGGGCATTATCGTAATAGTTAATTTCTTTACGGCTAGCGCTGCGGATATCCGACTCACTGGACATCACGCTGCCGCCACGCACCACAAAACCGCCAGCCTGGCCATGCAATCGATTAATTTTATTGAGGTAGAAGGGGGTAAACATCATCTCAGAGACGTTGCCTAACATATCGTACAGGCCGAGCGGGTTAGGATTTAACAGACCGATGAGCTGAAGTTTCCCGTTTGAGGACTGCGAACCGGAATACCACTCATAATTTTTGATGTCGTCCATCGGATAACGGGAATCACGAAACTGTGCGGTATCCACTTTCAGACCGCCGCGCGCGGCAAACTCCCACTCTACTTCGGTGGGCAGTCGTAAAAAACCTGGCTTGTTATCTTCTTTCGGCAGCTTGTCGAGCGCGTTTGCGCGTAACCACTGGTTATATTTATCGGAGAAATTAACGGCCTCAAACCAACTGATGCTGGTTTGAGGGAGGCTAAGTTTACGCGATGGTGTCGGGCAAGTATCGGAAGTTAATGCCTGATATTGCAATGCCGTCAGCTCATATTTCGCCATTAAATAATAACGGCCTTTATTTTGGGGCGTTTCAGTAAAGCTACCGGCGATAAACGTGGGATAACTGTGTTCCACAAAGCCCCATTCACTGCCATCTTCCCCTAAGGTGATGGGAATATCATCCAGAGGACCGGCTACTGGAATTTCTACCCGACGAAATACCATCGAACCTTCGCAGGGCATAGGCAAAATCACGTCATCGCTATCCGGCTTCGGATTATAGGTTTTCTCTGCCCACGGTTCTGCCAGCGCGGGGGAGATCTTCACCAGCAGGGCTAGCGCCAGGCAGCGCGATAATGTGGAAGGAGTAAAGGCCATGAACGATCTCCGCTAAAATAGATGCTTAGGGCAAATTAAAAAAATAAGGGTTATGCCTCGCGCAGGCTCTGCGCAGGTTCAATATGGATCGCGCGCCAGGCACCGATACCGGCAACCAGCGTCGCCACAACCAGCGTCAGTAAGAGGGCGATAAGGCCGTGTAAGGGCGTTATCTTGCAAATCATCTGACCGGTGGCCTGGCTTGTGGACAGCGCCCGGTTAAATATCTGGCTGGCTAAAAAATAGATGCCAAAACCGCCTATATAGGCCATCAGGCTGAGCAAAGTGCCCTGACTAATGACGTAAACGCCTACGGCTGGTCGCGTGAAGCCCAGCAGACGAAGTACAGCAATATGCTTACGTTTACGATCGACATTGGCGATAAACGAGCCGATTAACGAGGCGATACAGCCAATGAGCGCGGTGATGGCGATCGTGTTAAAGATGATGCCCAACACACGGTTAATGCTTTTTACATTCTCAATATCCGCCAGCCGACTGGTAGTTTCGATGCGTTGGGCGCGCAAATCGCGTTCAAGGCTGGCGACATGGTCAATATCGCGTGCGTACAACCTTGCGCGGGCGTAGCGCGGCGCGTTACCGTTAAGCTGAGCGCCGCTGGCGACCCCTAACGCTGTTACCGCATAGCCATCGCGAAAATGTTCAAGAGCCATTAATAACGCGGGGCGGGTAAAGATAGCGGGGCGATTAAAATAGGTGGCTGGCAAAATCCCCACCACGGTCACGCGCTTACGTCCCCATTCGCGGCGTTCATCGAGCATACGACTCACGCGTAGCGTGAGCGTATCACCGGTTTTCACCGCCAGCTTGCGTGCCGCTTCCTGAGTAATAACAACTTCATGGTCATGATGGAGCACCTGCGTGCCGAGCAAAGGATCGCCAGCCTCTGTCGGAATGACTTCCGCATTTTCAATAAAATGTGTGCTGTCCGTCTGCAAGTCAGTCAGCGTATTGAGCGAGCGCGTTTGCCCGATGGCGAAGCCGACATCAGGCCGCTGCCGTAGCTGCGTGATCCAGTGCTGATCGTAGCTTCCGCTGCTCAACATGCGGATCTCCAGATTGCGGGGATCGTTGGCCAGATCGTTTTGTAACTGGTTCACAATGCCAAAGCGCAGGCCAAAAAGGAGCAGTAAAGGGGCGATGACCGCAACAAGAGAGGAGACGATGCAAAAAGAGATGATGCGATCGTGCCACAGGTCTTGCATTGCAAGGCGACCGAGCAGTCTTGCACGATTAAAGGACAAAGTAAGTACCTCCCCGTTCGCTCTGTGATGACGCCGTCAGCGATTCTGGCTGCGCAGCTAAACAGGGTAAATTGAAGTGTTTGACCAGAGGCCAGTCATGGCAAACGACCAGCGCCATCATGTCTTCCTGACGGACTAGTTCGATAAACAGGCTAAATAATTTCTGGGCATTGTAGGGATCGAGCGCCGCCGTCGGTTCATCTGCCAGTACCAGCGCCGGGCGATGTAATATCGCGCGCGCAAAAGCGGTGCGCTGCCGTTCGCCAAAGGAGAGCTGGGTAGGATATTTTGCCAGTAGTGGCGACAGTTTTAGCGTGTCGATGACCCTATCCAGCATGGTGCTGTCAGGGCGGGCTCCCAGCAGCTGGCACGGCAAGAGAATATTATCTTTGACGTTCAGGTAGGGAAGGAGGCCACCGTTTTGTAATACAAAGCCAAGTTCGCGTGCCCGAATCGCAGCGAGTGTATTATGTCGCTCGCCCAGAAGCAACGCGGCAATATCCTGCTGCTGTGCCCCTTTGCTGAGCGTGAAACGCCCAATTTTGCTGGGATGCAACACTAAACCAATGGCTTCCAGAAGCGTGCTTTTACCGCAGCCGCTTTCACCCGTTACCGCCACCACCTCGCCTGGCCGCAGCGAAAGCTGCGGCAGGTAAACACGGTGAGCCTGATGATCCTGACCACGAACCACGCACAAGTCTTCAATGTGCAGCATCAGGGCATCATTTCCAGTGGGATGGGATACACGCGATCGCGCGGATCGCTACCTTGCGCCAGCTCGACCCAACGGTCGACATCTGCATTATATTTTTGATAGTGACGCAGCTTGGATGACAGTGTGCGGATAAATTTCTCCTGTGACAGCCCATCCCAGCTTTTCCACGTTTCTTCATCGAGATTCAGCACATCGCTTTTGTAGGGAAGATCGGCCAGATACTCGCCCAGCACGCCAAGATCGCCGATGCTCGCGCTGTCTTGCTGTTTCAACTGGTTAGGATCGGTCCCCATTGTTGCCGCAACGGTGCGCAGTTGTTCAAACATCTTAGTGGGCGAGATCATCCCTTCATTAGCGGCTTTCAGAATCTGGCTGACGGCATCGCTTAAATCGCTCAGCTGTCCCTTGGTTAAGAGCACGCGAACATCTGTTGTGGGGATGTTCTGCTTAATCAGATCGCGATCGCTAATCCAGGCCTGGAACACCAACGGGGCTTGGGTGCTGTTGCGTTTGCCCAAATAGGCTAACTGCATCGCATGCCCGATTAACGCCGTATCCTGGAGCAATTTCTGCTCCGCCGTGAGCTTTTGCCCCTCATCTTTGGCATACAGCGCGCTGCCAATGGCGGCATCCCCCATATAGGCGGCTTTCACCTGTTCCGTAATGGCTGACGCCAGGGCATCAACCTGCTGACCGAACATTTTGATATCGCCTGCATTCACCGCCTGATAAAGGTTAGATTGCGTGCTATCAAAATTGGAGAGATCGCGGTACTGGCCCTCGGCTTTGGTATGGTTTGCTTTGCCGCTGGCGGTTTTCAGGTGCAACGTATAAATAGCAATGCCGCGGTTACCGGCTTCCAGACGGAGCTGGCTGGCATCAAGGCCGGTTCCTGAAAGTTTATTGCTGCCCTCAATCGCGCCAGCATCGGTAATCAGCACCATATAGCGGGCGCCGAATGGACTCCAGTCAATGTCATCAATAGCTGATAACACGCCGGAATAGGCATCCTCGTCGTATAAAGAGCTTGAGACCTTCGCTTCTTTAAGATCGGCGACTTTCTGCAGAAAATCCGCGCCGTCCTTGACCTGGTTAGGGTCGGCGAAAATGCGGGTGTTATATTCAAGTCCCGGTACGGCTTTGGTATTTGAACGATAAGAGACCAAACCAAACTTGACCTGCCCATCCAGATGCTCTTGTTTAATTTTGTCGTAGATCTTATTGACCGCCTCTTTAGTGCGCTCAATATACGGCCCCATTGAAATGGTTGAATCGATAACGAACACCACCGAAGCGTTAAAGCCTTTCAACTGGTTTACGTCGTTATCTTGTTTTGCCGCTGCGTTATCATCCGCCTTGCTGACGGAGGCCACGTTGAGCAGGCGCGTATAGAAGCCATCTTCGGTCATGACCTCTTCGCCGCTCAGGATTGGCAGCAGATAAAATTGCTTTTGCAGATCGACAAAATATTCCGGCTCCTGGGCCTGAATACCTTCAGCGTGGCCGTCACGCTTCAATTTGGCGCGCAGCGGCGCCACCAGAGAGACAGGATCGGGGGCAGAAAGAATGTTATCCAGACTTTCTTTCTCTTTGAAAAAGAGTAACCGATCGCGGTTGGCCGGGTTGGTAAACGCCAGCGTCAGCTGCATTTTCCAGTCTACGGTACAGGATTTCGGCAACCAGCCAAGGGTTTTGCCATAGCTATCCGGCCCGACTTTAAGCCAGCTTTGCCCCTTAGCCTCTTCCTTTTGATAAACATAAAGGCTGCTAAAGGCAGGCTGAAGCTGCCCATTTTCATCCCCGGCGTTGTCGCTAAGCTTACAGCCTGGCGTCGTCAGGATGCGCTGGTATAGCGTTTTCTTCCCTTCCTGAAGCAGCGGTTTATCGCCCTCGGCGGCAAAGAGGTGCCCGCTGAACAACAGGCCGCATAATGGCAGCGCCAGACGGCAAAAAAAAGTCCGGGTCATTTTGCTAGCTCCTCAAGGTGCTGCTTAGCCGTTTGGTTCTCGGGTTCTGATTGTAGTACCGTTTCGTACCAATAGGCCGCGGTATCTTTATCCGCCTCTTTGAAACATTCGCTTGCCTGATGGTATTTCGGATCATACTCACCGGCGTAAATCAGGGCGATTTTGGTATCGCCGCCCTGCGCGCGATTTGCGTACAGGCGCTGGGCGACGCCGCATTTCTTCGCCTCTTTCGCTGACTGGATAATGGCCAGCAGTTTATCGCTATCGAGTTTTTCCTGAACGCACGTCTGCACGAATTCAAGCTCGCTCAGCGTGTCTAAACTCTGTGCGGAACAGCCAGCCGGGGCTTTAGGCTCGGTGTTCGTCGCTTCAGGGGCGGCGGCGGCGGGGGCTTGCTGAGCTTGTACCGCCGGGACCACCTCCTGACCTTTGTCCCGGCCCATGAACCACCAAAGCGCGCCAGCAATCACCACTAAAAGCAGGATGGCGGCGATGATGAGCGGGAGGCGGGAAGCCGCAGGTTTTTGTTGCGGCTGCGGCTCGGCATGAATGGTCGGCGCAATGGTTTCAGATTCTGCGACGGGCGCTTCTACGATGGCCACTGGTGCGGAGTCGGTTTCTGGGGTTGCCAGCATACTGCTGCTGCTGTAATTACCCGTCGCGCCCCTGGCTTCAGAAGAGAGCAACTCATCACGCACCAATTGGAGGGTGGTATTGCGCACTTCTCCTGAAGCCAGCTTGATCTGAATCTGGACCTGGCTTGCGTTTGCCAGCAAAGGGTCAAGTAGAGTAGGGCCGATACGAAAGCCGCTGCCGTTGGCCAGGGAGTAACCGCCGTTGACAGTAAACCAGTGCTGTGCAGGGCTCCAGCTGCCATCGGGCTGCAGATAGTTCTGCTCGTTATTACAAAGCGTAAAGGTCAGATCGGGCAGCACCGCAGTTTCGCCGCGCAGGCGAACCATCAATTGTGCGGTACCCGGCTCTGCCGGTTGGCAGGCGATGATTTTAGCTAGCATGGCATGTTCTCTTGTTTTAATTGGCTGATAATCTGACCAAGTTGGCGATTATGTTCGACGGAAATATCGCGCGTGGCGCTATGACCAGCGTTATCAAGTACGACGCTCATCAGGGCGGATAGCCAGTCTCCCAGATAAGAGACACCCGGCTGCGGCGCAACGGCGGCGAGCTGCGGCAGCTCGTCGTTCATCAGCGGTTTCTGGCGCAGGAAGACTTTATTTTTATCGCCAACGTAGCTGTTGGGCACCTTTTCAGGCGGTAGAGTGAGATAACCAAACCAGGCGATAAAATCACGCATAGTCAGTTGGGCTCGCAGAACCTGGCGTGCCATAAGATGTTCACGCCGCGTACCCGCTTGCTCCTGACCCGCCAGCGCGCGTTTCAGCGTGCCTTCCAGATCGAGGCGCGTGGCTGCGGTGATCAATTCTTCGCTGAGATGATTAATCAGTTCGCTGTTCATCCCCAACTGATGCCACTGCGGCGCTTGCTGCGGCAGTTCACGCAGATGCGCGACCCAGGCTTTAAACGCCTGATGGGCGAAATCATCGTCCTGGCCGACTCTTTCCTGGGCAGTTGACGCTGGCGCGTCAACCACGGCGATTTCAGCCGGTGCGGCGGCGAATGGATCGCTGCCAAACGGGTTATCACCGAAGGGGTTGTTGCCAAATGGGCTGGCGGTAAACGCGTTTGCCGCCAGGCTGTCGCCATCGCTTGACGGTTCCGGGTTGCGGTCGCGAATGCTTAAATAGATGTTATTAAGCTCCTGCGTCGGCAGATCCAGACGATTAATTAGCTCTCCCATACTGTGGGAGCAGGCGGACAGCCCCTGCCATAGCTCTTTCGCGATGGCCTGTTTTTTCACGAGCTGCCCGTCGCCGTCTTTTTCGTACCAGCGGCCCAGGCGGCGATTGCCGGTCTCCTCGCGACACTGCTCAAGTTGTTGCTGCAAACGTGCCAGCTTGAATTCCAGATGCGCGACGCCGCGCAGCGCTTTGGTTAAGCGTCCCATGCCGCCATCGTTGAGCTCGAGCATCGCGTGCCAGGCTTTGCTCGGCTCGGTGACGTGTTGCAGCACGTTTTTAGCGCTAATGAAGGTGCTGCCCATTTCGTCGAGCTTCTGGCGATAGCGCTCGGTGATGCACGCTTCCTTGTTTCGCTCCTGTTCTGTACCGTCTTTTAGGTCGATGAACGGATTATCCAGCCCCGGTTTTCGCACCAGGAAACAGTTATTAAACGCCTGGCCGGGCGCCCATTGCTGCAGCCAATCATATTGGGCGAAACGCTCCAGCAAGGTCATGTGCAGCATACCTTCCCAGCCTTCTTTTAACTGTTCGGTGGTGAGTTGCAGACTGCTGTTGATGCGCATATCGCACATGGTGATGGCCCAGAACAGCCCAGGGTTACGGCCCTGACGTTCTTCGGCGCTTTTACCCTGCGTTTTTTCTACCCAGCGGTTTAATACCGGACCGACGTCAGCAACATCGCTCTGTTTGGCGGAGCTGGCGCACACGACCAGCGCGTTCATCTCTTGATTATCGGTGTAACGTTCAAACAGATAGGCGACTTTACCGCGCAGCAGAAGCTGGCAAATGGGATTAAGCCCCTCTCTACCGGCCTCTTCCAGTGCGGTAATTTTAAGACGCCCGCGATACCCAGGGAAGTCAAGCAGATCGACCTGCTCCACGACGCTGTCGGCCTCGACTTCCGCTAACGGGAAGATAAGCTCGGTGGTTAACGCTGCCAGTTCCGCCTGGGTTAAGCTGGCGCTGCCGATTTGCTGTTCCTCTTTCCAGTAGCGGATCTCCACGTGGCGATCCTGGCTGGAGCCTAGCCGGTTAAGGCTGTCGACGTTCATAATGCTGCCATTACTGTGATCGATCAGCGTCTCCAGCGGGGCGAACACCGTCCGGGCATGATTGAGTTTGGTCAGCACATTGGCTAATGAACGATAGGTCTCGGTGAGGGCCGGCAGTTCTCCCCACAATAAAGAAAATAGCTCTGCGCGTTCACCAGGACTCAGCGCAGGGGCAATTTTCAACACCTGCGGCCAATAGGCGTGTTCAAGTTTTTCAACCGATTTTCTGAACGAGGCGTTCAGGTAATCCCATAAGGCAACCACATCTTCCTGGCTCACGCCGTTATAGCTTTTTGCTTGTGTGGCGAGTTGTAGGAAGGGGCGCAGTCGCTCTTCAACCCTGGCTTCATCAAGTTGAAAGCTCAGCTGCTCGTGGTTGAAATCATTAAACCAGGCGTTTGCAAGAATTTTGGCCAGATCGATTTCACTGAACAGGCGCAGAGGCACAGGATAGCCCGCAGGCGCAGCGGGGGCCTGGCGGGTGAAGCGGGTGACCAGGCCGGTGGCCTCTTTACCGCCGCCGACGGGATTCACTTCTTTGATAAAGTCGACGCGCCGTTCGCCATAAAGGGCTTCCAGTGAACCATTGCTGCCCGCTGCCAGCGCGGAGATGAGATAGGATTTCCCGGCCTGAGAAATGCCAAAAAAACCGACGGTCATTGGCGTTCTGGCGACCAACGTCAGGCTATTGGCCTGGTTACGCGTGCGGAGCAAGCTAAGGTTGAGTTTATCCGCCTCGTTGTCGAGGCGACGTGAACCGGAACGCACTGCATCAACCCAGCCAAGTGCGTCCTGACAGCCCTGAGCGATAGCTGCCCAACCCTGAGTGAGAGATTTTTGATCGCTATTCATTATTTTTTAACACTCCCGCTATCGAGCCAGTGTCGGCTATCAATGAGCCCCGTATCGGGCATAGTATTGAGTTCCAGATCTACATCACGCTTGCTGAATGACTTATCGGTGTTGCTGGTGATATCCGCAATCATCAGCCGATCGCTGATTAAGCCCAGTTGGCGCGCCCGTTTGCCTTTGTCGATAGCCAGTCTCACTTTCAGGTACGGTGAACCGTTATCCACGGAGAAGGCGGCGGAAAACTTCTTACGGCCTTCTTCGCTAAAACGTAAGGTATAAAGCGGTGCGGCGGCCCAACGTTCGGCATCCAGTTGACGATAACCCAGCCGCAAATCGCCACGCATGATGATACTTTGCGTGGTGTTCTCGCCATTTTCGTCGGTGAATGTCGGCAGTTTTATCTGCCCGTTCTCCGATTCGATATGGCGATAAACGATATCGGCACTGCGAATCAGGTTATCCATATCAATGGTGCCAATATGGCGAATCGTTGAGTAAGGCTTCAGCGCCGAGGTACGGAAATGGAAGTTAGGAATGCTGTGATTTGCGCACAGCTGTGTGAGCATCGCGCCAACGGAGGCGGTGCTCTTCGGATCGTCGATATGGCCATTTTTATGGAACGGATACCAGGTGCCGGTCTGATAACCGTGCAGCGGTAAAATACGCCCCGGCGGCAATGGCAGGTTGCGACGGATAATTGCCTGAATGCCCGGCAGCTGCGAAGGGCGGCCCGTCAGCAGTAGCAGGTCGCAATGATAATAGCTCAGCACTTCGCACAGCGCGGTTAGCACTTTATCAATGTTGAACTTACCCGAGCACAAATCGTTATGCACTCTGGCGAGCGGCAGAGTGAGCATTACCTCAGCCAGTTTGAAATCGGTCGGGCCACCAGCTTTTTGTACTTCGCGGCGAACAAAGCCCTCGACTTCATCACGCAGAGAACCTACCGGCAGTAGATCGCCGACACGTTGGTTAATCACGATATGCGTTTGCTCGTCCAGCGGATCGAATTGCTCGTATTTACCCAGAATGTGCAACGCGAGGGGAACGAAGAGTTGCAGGGTGAGCTGCTGGCGCAGCACGGATTCCGCCGCGCTAATATTTTGCGAGCCGCACAGTTGAGACATCAGCGTCTCAACGGATATGACCCCCGTTTCACGCAGCGCCTGCTCAAAGGCTGGAAGCACATAGGACTGGATGACATCTAGCAGAATATCGTCGCCGGCAATTTTAAAACTGTCGCGAAAACGCTGCTGCGGGATGATATGGACGTTAGCGCCGCCCCCACTATGACCATTGCGATCGAGATGATAATCGGTGATGACCAGATCGGTGGTGCCGCCGCCGATATCGATAGATGCGATGGATATTCTTTCACGTTGCGTGCTGTCGGGTCGGCTAAGGGCGTCGAAAAACGACTCCGGGTGACCGGCAAAGTTTTGGTTTATCTCGGTGTAGAGATAAACCAACTGCGCGCAGGACGCTTCATCCCACTCGACCCTGATTTTTGGCAGCGGAATTTTAATGTTTGTCTGACTATGATCTTCTTGCTCATCCTCATAAGGATCGTTTTCGCCGTTGTGCCAGCGTAGCGCTTTCCAGACTAAACCGACCGCCTGACGCATACGGTCATCCAGTACGCAACGTTCAGCCATCGGCATACCGGGCGGCACGGTCAGAATAATATGGCGTAGCTGACGCGGAATACCTGCGTGTCCCTGACGTATGCGCTGTTCCGGGCTATTAATCTGACTAATCGCCTGGGTTAATACTTCCGCGAGCATAAAGGTCATCAGAGAACTGCGAGAATAGCGTGGCGTAAAGACCGGGATGCGATCCATCTCATCTTCGATGGTGTGTAACGCCTCGCCCCGTTCATCGATCAGATTCGCGAACGGCGCAGCGGTGGCGAGTGGATTACTGTCCTGCACGTAGCTACCGTTAAATCGCCAGCCCTGACCGTAATATTTTTCATCCCAAAGATAACGTTTAGGGCTGGAGAGGCCGGTTGAACCTTCGCTGCCTTTTCGGCGCGCCGCTAAACGACCCGCTTCTCCGCCGATACGAGCGATCGTCGGCCACTGGAAGGCATCGTGGCGGCCGCTACGCACCGAGCAGTGATCTTTGCCGAAGAAGGCCTGTGAAAATTCGACCCGGCTTTCAAAGGGTTCGGTATAAACATGTTCCGGCGCGCTAAGATCGCGCAATTTGAGCACATAGTTGTGCTGCATACCTGAACCTGATTGCCCATGATCTTCAATGAGAATACCGCAGGTGCGTGAGTTACCGACATCGAGGATCAAATCAACGGGAATAGGCTTGATAGCGTTAGTTTCCCGATTGGCGATGACCCTGAAATGCGGCAATTCAATGATGGGGGCGGTCTGACTTTGCAAACCTTCGACGGGAATCGCCATCAGTGAAAGAAGGTTAAGGTAGTGCGCCAGCGGATACTGCTGGTTAAGCTCCTGCTCGCGTTCGTCGATATCCCGGCCTTTGCTCGCCTCTTTAAATACCTCTTTCAGCCAGTCGACAATCCACTCTTGCGTGAGATACCAGTTAAGGGCATAGGTGGCTGTCGCCACCGCAAAGGTTGCCCCGGCATTGACATCTTCCTGGTTCGGGCTGAGGTCGGCGGCGGCCTGCTGTTTGGCCATTACGCGAGTATCGATAGCCAACGTCATTCGATGGCTATGCCCATCCATATCAGGCTTGTCCAGCTTGACGATACGAAAACGCGCCCAGTTTAGCGGCCCTTCCTGATAGACGTCAGGCGGGCTAAAACGGAGTAGGGGAAGCGGCAACCATGTCCCGTCAAACAGCTTAAGACTCTGCTCAACGGGAATATCGTACTGGCTTTTAGCCTTCTCGATATTTGCCGGGCTGGGCTGATAAAAATAGTAATCACGCTGTTCGTTGTAGATTAAACGGGTCAATACGCCATTGGCTAATTTAACAAATTCACCGGCGGGCAAACGTCCTGGAGACAAACCAAAATCCATAAACTGGATCCCGGAGTCGCCTACCAGGGTTACTTGACGATCAAAAGATACAATCTCGGGCAACATAGTTATCTCGTCCCTGTTCAGGAATTAGGTTGAAGCATACGAATCGGGAAGGTTTTTTCCCCATCGTTGCTGCCAATACAATCGGCATGACCCGCGGAAGGTGATTTGCACTCGATGGTCGGCACAATAAAGTTTGAGCCATCGCTGCAGGTCATTTGCTCAGGGTTGGTAATGTTGAGCGCCCCCTGCTGCACGTTACCGTTGGCTGGGCCACGGCACGTTACGCCGCTGGACTGGCGGACGCTGACGGTGCCGTTGCCCTGGTCAAAATTATATTGCAGCTGGAGCGGGCGTCCGGTGTGCTTGTCCTGAATACCGCCATTCACGCGCCATTCGCCGTTAAGAAACTTCGCCGGGCCGTCCGGCAGCGTGGCCGGGAGGGTTAACGGTTCGCCCTGCGGCGCAACGAGCGGCGGGGCGGTTACCGGAGTCACGCCCGGAGGCGTCTGCTCGTCGTGGGTATCCTGTACGCCGGGCGGCAGTGGCGGTTCTACGCTGGCTTCATTTGCGTTAGCCGGCGGCGGCGCATCGCCGTCTACCGCTCTGTCAGATGTGTCGGCAGGCATCGCGGGCACCGTTGAATCCAGCGCAGGATGCGCGTCCGCGGTTGACCCTTCCACAATGCCGGGTACGGCGCGAGCGCCAACGGCGGTTTCTGACCCCCTGATCGCCACGTCATGGGTGCTGGCGGCCGGGTGCGTAGCCACAGGTTCAGCGGTGACCGTGGTTTTATCCGCAGAAAGACCAGGGAGGCCCGGCAGGGAAAGAGAAGGAGCGCAGCCGCGGAGCAGCCCTAACAGCAGCGCCAGCAGCAGTAACGCCAAAAGTAGCCATAGCAACCAACGCCAGCGCCAGCGGCGCGTTCGAATATCAACAAAGGGCGCGGGAGCGGGTTCGACGGTTTTTTCCGTGGCGCTGGCCTGAGGCGGAACGGCCGCGAGGGCGGCGGCGGGAACGGACGATGAACTCAGCCAATGCATCGGGTGACGTTGTTCCCCTTCCGGGTGGACAAACCCCCAAAAGGTGATCACCAGCGTTCCATTAACGAGATAGACAAACTCATAATCGGGGAAATGGGTCACAGATTTAAGCAACTGGGCAAAGACCCGACGATCGCCGCCGGTTCCGCTTTGCTCCGCGTTGAGCAGCTGTTCGCTTAGTGACTGCACTGCCATTTGAAACGCATTAAATTGCTGGCGCGCCGATTCTCGCTCCGCTTCGCTTGCGCCGCTCCACGGGATAACATCGCCGGGAAAACTGCTGTACCAGTCGGTTCTGTCACCGCCCTGATCGTTTTGCGGGATAGCCAGATGACGGGCCAGATCGCGCCCTGCATCAAGACGATAGATGGCTTCGCGTAGCTGGAAGGCCATCTTGAAAACAGGATAGCCCGTTTCACCCAGCGCCTTGAATGAAGAGTTATTTCCGGTACGAAGTAGTGGTCCCTGAATCGAATTTCGCATTATCTAACCCTTAAAGGCTGTAATTTGACTAAAGCCACAGTGGTACAGGCTAATTTTTGGTCGCGCCGGGCGTCCATTTGAAACCCCAGCCATAGTGCTTATCCATCGACTCGCGGTCGGGGAAGAAACGGTCAAGGCGTTCAACCTGAATATTGCCATCGACATTTTTGAGCCTGGCGATGGCGGCGACATTATTACGCTGGTCGCTATCCGTGAGCATGGATGTAATCGGCTGCTGTTCGGGGACATAGAGGGTGACGGAGGCGTTTGTCCCTTGCCAGTTATCGGTGCCAGCGTAAATGAAGCTATAAATCAACACCTCATCAATGTCCTGCCAGTGGCTGCCGTTGACGAAAAGCCATTCGCCATCCACGTCATTGCCTTCACGCAGATCTTCCTGCAGCAGCAGATACGGTGGCTGGTCATAGTTGCCGGGCAAATGACTCAGCGCCTCAGCGCCGCTGATTTCACCGTTTTTTAAGCGCACAAAGGCGGCAATATCGAGATCGACAGGCTCTTTGTGGTCCCCCTGCTTCCACTGCAGATTGATTTTTATCCGGCCAAAATCCTGACGTTTCTCAAGTTTCACGCTGGGATTGGTGTCAGTTAATTCGGTATGGGTTGGTGTAACAACGGGGAGCTTCACGGCCGGGCGATGTGTAAACCACCACCAGACACCGACGAGCAGGAGCAGCAGTAGCAATAATGCCAGCCAAGGAAGAAAACCGCGCCACCAGGGGATAACCACTACTGTATGGAGGGGGGCCGCTGTGCTGGCTGTGGCCCAATTGACCAACACCGGTTCGCCGCCGACGCTATAGCCGTCGAGGTGGTGTGATTGGGTGAGCAGCGTTTGCAACGCATGTGCTGACTTATCTTCGCCGCGCGCGGCCAGCTGGCTGATTAACCCCGCCAGAATGTCCTGATATTGCTGACGTTTATTCTCAACAGTCAGCCGTTCGGCGTCATTCAGTGCGGAAAAAGGTTTAGCCAGCCCCTGACGTGCTGTCCACCACTCCAGGCGTCCTTCAGCATTGCGACGCGCGGTGGCATACAGCAGCGCCAGTGAAGGAGGAAGATGACGATGTATGATACCGACCGTCTCTTCATAGGTTGTCAGCGTTGCTTCATCAATCGGCGCGGCAGTTGTTAATCGTTGCATAAGCAAATCATTATTGTTGTGGGTGATATGCATGAGATGTGTATCATCGCATCTCAGACAGCCGGAACGTTTTCTGCGCTTTTAGCGGAGCGTATTTGCTTCTTCGAGAACTTTAATTTTGTGCTTGGCTTCGGCGACCTTTTTCTCAATCGCTGAAATTTCGCTGGCGCTCGTTGCCGTTTGTGACTGGCGCTGCAGCTCCTGCAATTTGGCAATTTCCTGCTGGCGTTCGCGGCTTTGAATCTTGCTTGATTTCAGTTTTGCGAGAGTCTGCGACAGATCCGAACGCACGGCATTTAGCCTTGCTTGTTCATCTGCCAGCTTTTGATTTAAGGTCTGCTGTCTGTTTTGGGTATAATCCTGCTGTTGCCTGGCCGATTCATTTTGATATTGGCTCAGACGAACCTGCTGTTCTTTTTGATCAACCTGCTGACGATAACCACCCGACGTGGCGCAGCTCAGTTTGGTAATAAAGCTTGGATCTTGTGCGTGTAAATCACAGTCCTGGGGGGACGTAGTACAACCCGTAAGGACAAGGGCGGCAAGAAGTGCGTATTTTCTCATCAAATAATCCATCATTAGCGTCGAATAACGCTGCTTTAAGCAGTCTTAAACCGGCCGATAATGCTATCGGCCGAAAGGGTTAACCAAGGGAGATCGCCTGGCGCTGTTCATACAGCTCGTTGGTTTCTTGTTCCAGAGCAGCAATCTTGCTATTGAGATTGGCATATTCTTTGTTCAAATTTGCCAGCTTGCTTTTCTCTGCACTTGTGGTGGTCGTTTGACCTTGTAAAGCGACCTTATAGGCAGATTCTTTATCCTTCATGCCTTTCATGGTCTCTTTCATCTTGCTGATGTTGGCATCAATTTGCGCCAGCTGGGTTTTCGCACCGACTTTATCAAATCCAGCTTTATCTTTTTGGATGCTGATTTTGGTTAAGGTGGCCTGGTTTTCGCTAATAACTTGTTTCATCGCCAGCGTCGATTTTTCAACCGCTGCGGTATCTTTGCTGATGTCATTATCCATAGCCTGCAGACGATCGGCTGTAGAGGCATAATCTTTTTTCAGGCCATCAAGATAGTAGTTAGCGGTCATACCTGCAGCACAGCCAGCTGCGCCACCAATTGCAGCGCCGGCAAGCGCTTTCTTCGAGTCACCTGCTAACGCCCCTACTAACGCGCCGAGAGCTGCGCCGGATACGGCGCCTACGCCACAACCTTGTGCACCAGAAGCGCTAAAGAACTGTGATTGTTCTGTGGTGGTAAGGCGAGGATCCGGCTTTGTCCCAGACAGGAGAGAGCTTCCTGTATTGGCACAGCCTCCAAGTAACAATGCTGCGGAAATCACGATGCATGTGGTAGTTCGGTTAAATGTATTCACAATCTTTTTCCTTAAAAATAATTAAGTAACGACAAGCAAGCTGTATCAACTAAAAATTTAGAATTAGTAATGATTTTGTCCGACATTACTGATTATTGTATTAGTTATAAGATGTCAAAAGAGCTATTCAAAGAGTATTTAAATAATAAGCAATAAATTAATTGCAATGCGTTATTATGTGTTCGTAGGTATCCCGCACTGACAGCTTATGCAATTTTGTGTTTTCGTATCACTTTATGTTGGCCTTGCTGCTGAAACACATCTTTTTTAAAAATAATCGACATTTTCGAATTCGTAGGCCTTACCATGAAACATGGGAGGATATCTCCACATAAAACATACATTCCGTGAATGTATCTCAACGTCTGACATTTTTCCAGTGTGTACAATTAGGATGTTGATTCAACTGATTAATCTGTATTAAACACACTAAAGATCATGCCAGAAATGCCGATAAATCACAAGTATGCTGCCGTCTTTGCTTGTGATGTAGGTAGGGTTACAGTTCTTGTTTTCGCCGATGTAATCTGTATTTGATACCTTAATGTAGTTGTTTATTAGTTGCAGTGTTTTGTGTATGCGTGGAAGGATGAGTGTACGTAAAGTGGCAGGCGGGAATGTTAATGGAAACCTTGAAATATACTTTTGGGAGATAGGGGGGTTTTTAATTTAATATGCATGAAATTTTCATTTACTATCACCTTCTTGATTATATGTCCGTGATCTGATGCAAGTATCTATGAATCTAAAAAAGGGTGTAGTGAATTTTTTCTAACGGAATATACAATGTGGTTTTGTTCATCCATCAATGTTTGTTAAAATCATTTTATGAATCGATTCCGCGCACGATTAAATTGGAAGACTTTTTAGTACAGGGTTAGGATGTCAACTACGGGTGAAAAGTGATCCACTTACATCTCCACCTACATTCTAATATTGATCCACCGTTTTACTCAGGATTAGCTTCAGCGATAACTGTAGTGGTTTACAGAATTTTACCACCTGAACAAAGGTGATACGCTCATCTCAGAACAATACAGGCATCCCAATGAAAAAAAAGAAATTTCAGTGCTGAATTTAAATACGAATCCGCACAAATGGTCCTTGAGTAGAACTACACCATTGCAACTGCGGACAGTGCTATGGGGGTGGTTCTTTCTACCATGACGCGATGGGGAAAGCAGTTGCGAGATGACCGACAGGGCAAAATGAATTTCTGTTTAGTTACCTGAAAGCAGATAACCATGAGAGTTGCTCATTACCAGAGCCTGCTATGATCTCTGATTGTTTCATTTCAGCCTTGAAGGACACACTGGAAATCGTTCGGGCCTCGCAGGGCCGTGGATGTCAGAAACTGCAGCGCACTCATAACCCAAGTGTATCCAGAATGCATGATCATACTTAGCGACCAGAATTCACTTGCTGCTGCCGTGAGTAATAGCGTAACCAGTACGAGCATAATGGCCGACGTTATTCGCTCAACCCGGCGATATGACCACATTGCGGTATTAATGGGAAGACCCGCAAGCTCCTGATAATCTTGTTCATCCAGAAAACCATATAACTTACTTCTCCAGGTTATTCTGTTTTGTTCCAGCAGTGAAAGGGCATTCCGGTTGATATAGACCGACATCCCGTATGAGATGGCGATATACAGGGCCAGTGCACAAAATGCCAGAGCATACACTTTTTGCGGACCACTTGCCTTTAGGGCCTCCAGACTGTAGCGAAGGATCAGAGTGCTGATAACCAGGGCCATATCTTTCCACAACGTGGAAGACAGGTCACGCGACTGCTGCAGAATTTTTTGTGTGTCCTCTGTCAGACTTTTTCGCAAATCGCCCAGCGATTTCAGGGTGTCTTTTCCCCCTGTCCGGATATGGGCCTTGTAGAGAAGTCGGGCTGACTCCAGTGCCGGGGAGAGTCGATACACAATGCCTTCACAAAACGTAACGCCCTCAGGCCATTCTCTGGCCAGTTCACTGGACAAAAAGGTATGTTTAAGCTCGGTTTCGTTTCCTTCCAGAAAAATCCATTTTGCTGTTTCCTGAATGACGTCAAAGGCGGGCAGAGCCGCATGTTCTTCCCCGAAAGGGATTTTCCGCGGCGGTTTTCCTGACAGTCCGACCTTTTTTATTTCGGCAGCAAAAAGCTCATTGACGAAACATTTCAACAACTCCCGACAAGCGAGTGACTCCCAGAGTCTCATTGATTCGTCGATCACTGTATCGCCGGATATCAGGATCCAAGGTGCAATGGTATCTGGGGGAAGAAAGTCAGTTGAAAAACAACGGATAATGCTTTTTGTGACGGAGGCCGTCTGAGTTGGGACGTCGCTTTCACTCTCATCCGGGAGCATTTTTTTCCACGGCGCGACCTTCCATTGTTGTGTTTCAAATGCTTCGTTGATAAACAGGGCGTAGATGCGGTGATACTGACAGAGCCTGGGATCCTGGAGTAAAAACGAACGCCAACCTTCCAAGGTGAAGAGGCGCAAAATTCCGGGGAGTTCATCGCTGATGATGGTGATAAAGTGCTTCTGACCGGGGATACCTTGTGCGGGGTGGATATCATCTCGACTATCATCAACAAAGGTGATCCTGAGATTTTCGGCATCGGTATCCATTACTTCCCCCCATAACTGAAGGGTGTCATTATCCATGGTTCCAGAAATGAACAATTTCCGGGTGGTGGTTTGCTGATCTTCAGTGATCACCAGATCAGATGTGCGGCGTGAGCAGTCAATTGCCTTACCGATTTTTTCCAGTATCGATGTCATCTGTCACCAGCCCTGCAGTCACTATCACTATACGTTTTCGCCCGTCTTCCATCGTTTGGATATCCGGTGCATTATCCTCATCGTAGATAACAATAACATCTTCCAGAGTTACCAGTTTTCTTTTCCGTGGCTTAGGAATGTTCTCAGGGGTGAGCCGGAAAGATTCACCTGAAATTCCCAGGTCTTTTATTTTACGGGTAAAGGATTTGACCAGCGGATGATCTTCTTCCATTGGTCCAAAAATCTGGTTAAGCAGGGAAAGGGGTTCATCGGTGTTAAAATCCTGCGCCCCGTGATGTAACGTTTCATAAATCTTGTTAACACCGCTGCGTCTGATGTCGTCCGGTAACAGGTCTCGATGCTTTTTGAAGACATCCTTGAGTGCGGCAACCAGTTTGTCGCTGAGATCGGTTGTACTGTTGACGCGCTGTACCTGTAAAAAACGCTCAAAATAAACGGAGATATTGGTTCGTTTGCTGCGATCCCGAACGACAACCCGCCCACCCTGAGCATCTGCCGTCAGGCGGACCAGAGCAATTTTCTGCATGGCTTCAGCTTTCTTGACGAAGCTTTCGCGGAAACGTTCGAGTCTGGGAACCTGAAACTCGTCTCCCTCCGCATCCAGCACGTAACGTACCACGTCCTCGTTATCATATTTAATGAGGGCAAACAGTTTTTCATCATTGAGGGTGTGAAGCTCAAAAAGAAAAAATACCCCCATGCTGGCATTTTTTGTGTGGTGATGAGACTGAAAATCGTTTGCCAGAAAGGTGGACTGTTCGGTGAAGCAACTAGCGTCGGTATCGGCATTGTTCCTTATGAGCCGCAGAATACGCTCGGTATTGGACAATTCCGTAAACCGGAACATGTTACCGCTTAATGCAGACTTAATCCGTTCCAGAAAAAAATCGACGTGTTCAGGTGGTGATATTTCGCTGAGCAGCACTGGGATCTCCAGTTCCCCACCAACGACATGAAAAATCATTCGTTTTATTGTCAGTGCATTAATTTCTTCATCCGTTAAAAAACTCATAGTGACACCCCGTTATTTCGTGTCTTATTTTATCGTTAATTGCTGTGACATGCTTTAAAGCGGGTAGTATAGGTAATCACCTGTACCTACGTAAAATAGTTCATCACAAGGACAGGCGGCAGCTTGCCATCAACCCCTCTGTGAATAAATGTATACAGGGAAAGAATAAGTAAACATTCTCCCGGCATTTCTGCCGGGAGAATAGATTATAATTGTTGTCTGGCGTAATCGAAAGGTGAGACCGGATTTTCACTATTCGCATCGAGAAAATCTGCCCACCATTGCAGCATCAATTTGCGTTCATCTAAGAACTCAGCTTTATGAATGTAGGCCGCACGTACGCCATTACGTTCCTGATGGCTCATCTGGCGCTCCACAGCATCTCTCGACCATAATCCTGACTCAATCAACGAACTACAGGCCATTGCCCGGAAGCCGTGACCACAGACATCGACCTTTGTATCGTAGCCCATAAGACGTAGTGCGTTATTCACTGTATTTTCACTCATGGGTTTCCATGGATTGTGATCGCCAGTGAAAATCAGTTCATATTCCCCGCTGATGGCTTGGATTTGTTTGAGAATATCCAGTGCCTGAGTTGATAGCGGGACCAGATGCTCTGTACGCATTTTAGAGCCTCGATGCGAGTACTTGACCCCTTCAATAGGTTTCCGCTCGGGAGGAATGGTCCACATGGCTTTCTTGAAGTCGATCTCAGACCACCTAGCAAAGCGTAGTTCACTGGAACGTATGAAGATAAGCAGGGTAAGTTTGGTTGCCAGCCGGGTGAGAGGTTGTCCTCTGTAGTTGTCCAGTCGTTCAAGCAGCTCTGAAATGCGATTTAAGGCGAGGGCAGGGCGATGCTGGCGCTTCACCGTCGTTAAAGCACCAGCCATATCCACGGCAGGGTTATAGCTGATAATGCCGGACTGGGCAGCATAGCGCATGATGGCAGTGATACGCTGCTGAAGGCGGGCTGCAATCTCATATATCTCTTTGGATTCGGCTGTTTTAACGGGGACAAGTAAATCGGTGGATTGGCCCCTATATTTCCATACACTTTTTATCACTTAACCCATTACTGGTTCGCCGCCGCAGATATTCCCGTGGCGAACGATACCCCAGTGCACTATGCGGATGCCATTCGTTGTAATGTTCGAAGGCCTCCGCAAGGTTCTTTACCGCTGTTAACCCGTCGGGTTTCGGCATGATGCTGATGTAATCGCGCTTCATCGTTTTCACGAAGCTCTCTGCCATCCCGTTGCTTTCCGGGCTACGTACCGCCGTATGTTTAGGCTCCAGTCCTACCATTCTGGCGAACTGACGCGTCTGATAAGAACGGTAGGCTGAACCGTTGTCTGTCAGCCACTCAACTGGGGATGTCGGCAGGCTGTTACCGAAGCGACGCTCCACGGCACCCAGCATGACGTCCTGCACGGTTTCACTGTCATATCCACCGTTACTGGCCGCCCAGTAAAGTGCCTCGCGATCGCAACAGTCCAGAGCGAACGTGACCCGCAGTTTTTCACCGTTATCACAGCTGAACTCGAAGCCGTCAGAGCACCACCGCTGGTTACTTTCTCCAACGGCCACTTTCCCTGTATGCGCCCGCTTCGATGGCGGTATTTCCGGTTTACGCTCAAGCAGCAGCGCATTCTGACGCATGATGCGGTATACGCGTTTGGCATTGATCACCGCCATGTCGTCAGTTTCTGATTGTCTGCGCAACAGTGCCCATACCCGACGATAACCATAGGTGGGCAGATCGCCGATAACGGTATGGATACGGGCCAGCGCGTCAGTATCATCAGGCTTGCGCTTGCACCGACGATCCTGCCAGTCCTTCGACCGACGGGCTATGGCATGCAGTTGCGCACGTGAGACCCGGAGGCAACGACTGACAAGGCTTATTCGCCATCCTCCGGTAACAAGGGCACGTGCGCTATCCACTTTTTTTGTCGGCCATATTCAACGGCTTCTTTTAGCAGCTCGTTTTCCATGGTTTTCTTGCCCAACAGGCGCTGCAGCTCTTTAATTTGCTTCATCGCAGATGCCAGCTCCGACGCGGGCACAACCTGTTCTCCTGCGGCAACGGCTGTAAGGCTGCCTTCCTGATACTGCTTACGCCACAGGAACAGCTGACTGGCAGCAACGCCATGCTGACGGGCGACCAGCGACACGGTCATTCCGGGCTCAAAACTCTGCTGAACAATGGCGATTTTTTCCTGAACACTTCGCCGTCTGCGCTTCTCTGGACCTAAAACATCAATCATTCGGACTCCAACGACTAGTCTAAAAACTAGTATTAAGACTATCACTAACTTAAGTGATACCAACTGTCTGGAGATTCATGGGGCCAGTCTAATCGGGAGTTCTGAGGGTGGTAATATCACGTGAGCCGATAAGAGGAAATACGTGACTCTCAAGACTTTTGAGCACCTTCTCGCTGTGAGCTTCGGACCATTTTTTGTTGCTCTTGTGCCACTGACGTGCAACAAGCTCGAACGTATTGCTGGCCTCCTGTACTGCTTTCTTTACTCGTTTCTGTTCGCACGGATCAATTCCCTCCGTTATCTGTTTCCTTGCCGCATCGCGCTTTTCCCTTGCTTCTGATAATGAGACTTCAGGATAGACGCCCAGAGCGAGCGTTTTCTCTTTGCCCAGAAACCGATAGCGGAGTCGCCAGTAACGCGAGCCGTTAGGGTGAACGAGCAAAAACATGTTGCCGCTGTCAGCAAGTTTATAAGGTTTTTCATCCGGTTTAGCTGCCCGGATTTTAGCGTCAGTGAGCGCCATTGGTGGGGTCTCCTGATAGTAAAAGGGGTATAAATTTTATCGAATCAGACTATACCCTCAGTTGTACCCTCGCAAGGGACTTGAAGCGGGTTGAATTTGATTGAGTTGGGTGGAGTTAACGTATTGTGGATGTGTTGATTTTCGCGGGTTCAGAATGCAAAAACGGACCTCCGTGGAGGTCCGTTGATATGAATTTGGTGCCCGGACTCGGAATCGAACCAAGGACACGGGGATTTTCAATCCCCTGCTCTACCGACTGAGCTATCCGGGCAACGAGGCGCATTAAACCGTAGTCGCCTCCGCGCGTCAACCAAAATCACCGAAAAGCCGTTCAACTGCTTACTATTGCGGCAATCTACGCGTTTCTCTTCCTTTTTCCGCCTATTGTGCGGCTGGAGCTTAGGTCAGCGCACCGTTCTGGCGGCACTGGGCAAAGCGCAGGATGTCTTCAGCGAGACGGTGCGCGGTGTCCACGTCGGCCTGGCTGCGGCTGACCAGCATGCGGCTGAGGCAACCTTCCAGCACCAACTGCATCTGTTTGGCGACCATCGCCGGGTCGTCCACTTCCAGTTGGGTCAGCAGTTCGTGGCTGTAGTCATAGGCGGCCTGCTTTTGCTGCGCGGCGAGCTGATGAATCGGGTGGTCTGCTTCTGGGTAGAAGGTGCAGGCGGCGATAAACAGGCAGCCGGGGTAGCGGTTTTTAGTCACGCAGTCGGTTAGCGCGCTGTAGCGGGCCAGCAGTTTTTGCTCGGGAGTCAGTTCTTCGTTGAGCATCAACTGGCGACGCCAGGTCTCAACCTGCTGGCTCAGGTAGCGCAGCGCGTCATACAGCAGCGCTTCGCTGTCCGGCCAGAAACGGCGCAGTTCGTCCAGTGGACGGTCTACGCGTTCGGCAACCATCTCCAGCGTGGTGCTCGCAATCCCTTCTTGCTCGAGGAGCTGTAGGGCTTCTCCTAGTACGTCTTCGCGTTGCACGTGTCTCTCCTCCGTTGACGGCTATCCGTCTAAAAGTGTTGTCTACGGTTGGCGATCGCGCAAATGTGCGCGGAACGCGGCGGCATCCTTAAAGCCGGTCACCCGTAGTGCGGGCTGCTCGTTGCCGTTCTCATCAAAGAAGAGAATGGTTGGCAGGCCCAGAACCTGTAAATGTTTTAGCAGCGCCACGTCCTGCGCACTGTTGGCGGTGACGTCCGCCTGTAGCAGTACGGTATTTTGCAGCGCCTGCTGCACCTGCGGGTCGCTAAAGGTGTACTTCTCAAACTCTTTGCAGGCCACGCACCAGTCGGCGTAAAGGTCGAGCATGACCGGCTTGCCCTGAGCGTTGGCCAGCGCGGCGTTCAGCGTCTCAACGCTGTTGATGCGGGTAAAGTTGAGGTGCGACTGGCTCTGCGCCACGGTAGTACCAAAGGCCCAATCCTGAAGCGGGCGTACGCTAATCAGCGCGGCGGCGAGCAGGAGTATTTGGCCGATGCGCTGCCACGGCTTTTTCAAACCAAGACTGGTGATAAACGCCCAGCCGAAGAATGCCACGCCGAGCATCGACCACAGTCGCAGCCCCCAGGTGTCACCAATAATACGTTCCAGCAGGAACACTGGCAGGGCGAGGATCACAAAGCCAAACGCGGTTTTGACGTGCGCCATCCACGGCCCGCTTTTGGGCAGCAGTCGGTTGCCGAATACCGTCACCAGAATCAGCGGCAGACCCATGCCCAACGCGTAGAGGTACAGCGTACCGCCACCGAGCCATAGATTACCGCTTTGGGCTATGTACAGCAGGATGGCGCTCAGCGGCGCGGTGGTACACGGCGAACAGATAAGCCCGGCAATCGCGCCCATTGCAAATACGCCGCCCATTGAGCCGCCCTGTTGGCGGTTGCTCATCAGGGTAAGGCGAGTTTGCAGCGACGATGGCAATTGCAGCGAGAAGGCACCAAACATCGACAGCGCCAGCAGGATAAACACCGCCGACAGGCCGATGAGCACGTAAGGGTGCTGAAGCGCTGCCTGGAACTGCATTCCGGCGGCGGCTACCACCAGGCCGAGCGCGGTGTAGGTCAGCGCCATGCCCTGCACGTAGATAAAGGCCAGCAGCAGCGCGCGGGCGGTGGAGAGGCGCTGTTTGCCGCCGAGGACGATGCCGGAGATCAGCGGATACATTGGCAGCACGCAGGGGGTGAAGGCGATGCCGATGCCGATGAGTAAGGCCCAGAGGGCGCTAAACGGGAGTTCGGTGCTGGTGTCGCCCCTCACCCCGGCCCTCTCCCCGGAGGGGAGAGAGGGAGGTGTCTGCTCGGCTTGCGCGACCGCGCTCAATGGTACGGTTTTGGTTTCCGGCGGGTAGCAGAAGCCCGCATCGGCGCAGCCCTGGTAGGTGACGGTAAGCATCGCACCTGCGTTGGCCTGGGTCAGCGTCACCGGTACGGTCAGGCTGTGGCGATAGATCTCGCTTTTGCCGTAGAACTCGTCGCTATGCCATTCGCCGTTGGGCAACTGGAGCGGAGCGATGCTGGCGTTAGCGGGGGTAACCTGCACCTGTTTGCGATACAGGTAGTAGCCGTCTTTCACCTGCCAGGTAAGTTTTACATCGTGCTGGTTTTGCTGAAAATCAAAGGCGAAAGCCTGGTCGGCAGGAACGAATTGCGAGCGGCCGGGCGCGTCGAACAGCCCGGCAAAGGCCGAGGTGCTGCACAGCAGCAGAATCAGCGTAAGGAAGCGTTGAGCCATGAGAGGTAATCGGTATCTGCGTGAGTAACGGGTAAAACCAGAAGTTCGGGCGTTTGATACGGGTGGTGAGCCTTCAGACAGTCGAGCAGCGCCTGCTGGTGCGCGTGGTCGGTTTTCAGCAGCATCTGCACTTCATACTCCTGTTCGAGTTTCCCCTCCCAGTAGTAGAGCGATGTTGCGCCGGGCAGCAGCGTGGCGCAGGCCGCCAGCTTTTCTGCCAGCACTTTCGCCGCCAGGTCCTGGGCGGTGGCTTCATCAGGAGCAGTACAGAGAACCACAACAGCGTCGGGAGTACTCATTGCAAACCTCGTATCGATGAAAAGAGGCACTATAGCACGGCGGGTAATGGGGATTGAATGAATCGGGCCGCAGCGCGGCCCGACTTTAACGATTTTTACAGCGGATTAGAGCATCAGGCCGCCGAAGATAAAACCGAGGATCACGCACAGGGTAATGGCGATCACGCCCGGGATCAGGAAGGCGTGGTTAAACACGTATTTGCCGATGCGCGTAGAGCCGGTGTCATCCATCTCTACCGCGGCCAGCAGCGTCGGGTAGGTTGGCAGCACGAACAGCGCGGAAACCGCCGCGAAGGAAGCAATCGCCGTCAGCGGGGTTACGCCGAGCATCAGCGCCGCAGGCATCAGCGCTTTGGTGGTTGCCGCCTGGGAGTAAAGCAGGGTTGCGGCAAAGAACAGCACCACCGCCAGCAGCCACGGGTAATTGTGCAGCAGGTCGCCCGCTACTGCCTGAATGTCGGTGATATGCGCTTTCACGAAGGTATCGCCCAGCCATGCAACGCCCAGCACGCATACGCAGGCGCTCATACCGGATTTAAAGGTGCTGGCGTTGAGAATTTCACCGGTGTCCACTTTACAGGTCACGCAAATCAGCGTGGCGATGGTTAGCATAAACACCACAATCGCTTCGTTACGCGGCAGTACTGGGTTCTGAATCAGCCCGACGGTGTCGCTGATGGCGGTGGCGTAGAACATCACCGCCACAATACCAATCAGGAACAGCAGGACGGAGCGCTTCGCGTGCGGCTTCAGCTCAAACACTTTGCTACCGCGCAGGCGCACTTCACCTTTTGCCAGACGTTCCTGATACACCGGGTCGTCTTTCAGCTCGCAGCCGAGGAAGTTACAGACAACGGCGGTGAGCATAACGGCAATCAGCGTTACCGGAATACAGATGGAGAGCAGCGTCAGGTAGCTCACGCCCATCGGTTCCAGAATGCCGGCGAAGAACACCACCGCCGCGGAAATCGGCGAGGCGGTAATCGCAATCTGCGAGGCGACCACGGCAATAGAGAGCGGGCGAGAAGGGCGGATCCCCTGCTCTTTGGCGACTTCAGTGATGACCGGCAGCGTGGAGAACGCGGTGTGCCCAGTGCCCGCCAGAATGGTCATAAACCAGGTGACCAGCGGCGCTAAGAAGGTGATGTATTTGGGGTGACGGCGGAGCAGTCGCTCGGCCAGACTGACGAGATAATCCATCCCTCCCGCAATCTGCATCGCGGCAATGGCAGCGATAACCGCCATGATGATTTCAATAACGTCAAAGGGTATCGCACCGGGTTTAATTTGAAAGATGAGCGTCAGTACCAGCACGCCGAAACCGCCAGCGAAACCAATGCCGATACCGCCAAGTCTTGCCCCCAGATAAATGGCAAGAAGCACAATGACCAGTTCTGCTCCAAACATAATAGCCTTCCTTGTTTAACAAGTTGATATGTAATTGTTGTGTTTTCGTGAATTATAGAAACAAAAAAGGCATGTCATCATGACATGCCTCAGTTTATTAGTCAGAAAGACTACTGTTCGCTTTCATCGGTATATCGCTTCGCTTTATAGGCCGGATGCATCAGGTTTTGCGGGGAGAAGATATCGTCCAGCTCCGCCTCCGTCAGCAGTCCGCGCTCCAGCACCACTTCACGTACGCTCTTACCGGTTTCGGCACAAATTTTACCGACAATGTCGCCGTTGTGGTGGCCGATGAACGGGTTGAGGTAGGTGACGATACCAATCGAGTTATAGACGTAGCTTTCGCACACTTCTTTGTTCGCGGTAATCCCGTCGATGCATTTTTCCAGCAGGTTGTAGCAGGCGTTGGTCAGGATGTGGATAGACTCAAACAGCGCCTGGCCAATCACTGGCTCCATCACGTTCAGCTGCAGCTGACCGGCTTCAGATGCCATGGTGACGGTGGTGTCGTTGCCGATAACCTTGAAGCACACCTGGTTCACCACTTCTGGCACCACCGGGTTAACTTTGGCTGGCATGATGGACGAGCCCGCCTGCAGTTCCGGCAGGTTGATTTCGTTCAGGCCAGCGCGCGGGCCGGAGGAGAGCAGGCGAAGGTCGTTACAGATCTTCGACATTTTCACCGCCAGGCGTTTCAGCGAGCTGTGTACCATCACGTACGCGCCGCAGTCGGAGGTTGCTTCGATCAGGTCTTCTGCCGGGACAACCGCCAGATTACTGACTTCCGCCAGCTTCTGTACCGCCAGCTGTTGATAGCCGTCCGGGGTGTTCAGGCGAGTACCGATAGCGGTCGCGCCGAGGTTCACTTCCAGCAGCAGTTCTGCGGTGCGCAGCAGGTTTTTGGTCTCTTCGGTCAGTAGCACGTTGAACGCGTGGAACTCCTGGCCCAGGGTCATCGGTACCGCATCCTGCAGCTGGGTACGGCCCATTTTCAGGATGTCCTGGAATTCCGCCGCTTTGCGCTGGAAGCCTTCGCCCAGCTGATTAATCGCATCAATCAGCTTCAGAATAGAGGTGTACACCGCGATGCGGAAACCGGTTGGGTAGGCGTCGTTGGTGGACTGGCATTTGTTGACGTGGTCGTTCGGGTTCAGGTACTGGTATTCCCCTTTCTGGTGGCCCATCAGCTCCAGGCCGATGTTTGCCAGTACCTCGTTGGTGTTCATGTTAACGGAGGTGCCTGCACCGCCCTGGTAAACGTCTACCGGGAACTGGTCCATGCATTTGCCGTTATTCAGGACTTCATCACAGGCAGCAATAATGGCATTCGCCACGCCTTTAGGGATCGTTTGCAGTTCTTTGTTCGCCAGGGCCGCTGCTTTTTTCACCATCACCATCCCACGAACAAATTCCGGGATGTCGCTGATTTTGCTGTTGCTGATGTAAAAGTTTTCAATCGCTCTCAGAGTATGAACGCCGTAATAAGCGTCAGCCGGAACTTCCCTGGTACCCAACAGATCTTCTTCGATACGAATGTTGTTTAGCATGTGAACCTTCTATTTGCGAGCTGCCAATGATTTCACCAAATACGCATAATCTGAATGGTTATGCGTTTTCTGACCGCAGATTATTTCCTTAATCGGCCCGGTGTCCATGATCATATGCTGATAATAGCGGATTGCAGTAATCTGGATCACTTATTATCAGACGGAACAGATAAGAATTATTGATTTGTGAAATGAGTCACCGCTTGACCATTGTTGACAAAATTATGGACAGGTGCTGATTGAAATACGATGAATCACCACCATCTAAAGGTAGTGTAGCGGGCTGTGAATCGCTGCAAACGCGCGAATCGCGTTATTTTTCGAACAGGAGATGCCAGTGCGCTGGATACCGTTAATTGCCATTTTTCTCTATGTTTACATTGAGATATCGATTTTTATCCAGGTCGCCCATGTGTTTGGCGTCCTGCTGACGTTAGTGCTGGTTATTTTTACCTCCGTCATCGGCATGTCGCTGGTGCGCAATCAGGGCTTCAAAAACCTGATGCTGATGCAGGAAAAAATGCAGGCGGGCGAAAGCCCGGCGGCCGAGATGGTCAAAAGCGTTTCGCTGATCCTCGCCGGTTTGCTGCTGCTGTTGCCAGGGTTTTTCACCGACTTCTTAGGTCTGGTGCTGTTGCTGCCGCCGGTGCAGAAACATCTCACCGTGAAGCTGATGCCGTATCTGCACTTTAATCGGATGCCGGGCGGCGGGTTTGCGGGCGGTACTACGAGTGGGCAGACGTTTGACGGTGAGTATCAGCGTAAGGACGAGCGTCCGGACCAGTTGGACAACAAAGACGATAATCGCCCGTAAGTTAGGGTGATAATAAAAAGCCGGAGCGCGTTGAGTCTCCGGCTTTTTTATGCCTGATGGTGCTAGGCTTTCCTTTTCGGCAGCAGCACCCACAGCGCGGCCAGCATCACGATCGCGTACAGGCTCTTCCATCCCACCATTGACAGCAACAGCACGCACAGCGCCACGCCCACGACGGATAATGCGCGGTAGCGCCCGCCTAACAACCGGCAGCCCGCCAACATGCACAGCAGATAAATCATAATAAAGATGCCGTTGGCATAGACGATCAGCGCATCGAGGTTGATGTTTAGCCAGTAGCTGGCAAGCGTGCTCACCATGCAACTGCCAATCACCACGCTCAGCGCATTGCGCGGCACCAGCCCCGGCGAGAGGCGCGCCAGATAGCTATCCGGCTTAGACTGCGCCTGCGACCACACCAGCCGGGCGAAGCTTTGAATATAGATATTGAGGCTGGCGAAGCAGGCGAGGAAGCCGACCACGCTCGCCAGCCACAGCGCTTTCACGCCAAACAGTTGCACCACGATGGTCGGCAGCGAGGCCGCCGCGGTATTGGCGGCACCGTAGGCGTGGAAGTGCAGCACCAGTACTGTACAGGCCCAGTAGACCACGCCCGCCAACAGCAGGCCGATAATCAGCGCGCGCGGGAAGTCGCGCTCCGGGTTGCGGAATTCTGAGGCCATATGGGCGAATGCTTCTAAGCCGACGAAGCACCAGAACATCACCGATAGCGCGGCGAAAAGCTGTGAACTGTCGACATCCGGTAGCGCCGGGAAAGGGATCGCTTTTACAGAAATATCGCCGTAGACCCAAATGGCGGCCAGCAGGGCAACAATCAAAATGGCGACCAGCGTCTGCAAATTAGCGCTGGAGCTGGCGCCGCGTGAGCCCAGCCACCAGACAATCGCCAGCGTCGCCATCTCCGCCATCAGCAGCTGCCAGCCATGCCAGCCGAACAGCGCCTGGGTAAAGCCAGAGGCGATATGCAGCGCGGCGGGCAGGCCAACCGGGATAACGGAAAGGAACAGCCAGCCGGTCACGCGGGCGAGGCGAGGGCCAAAGGCCATTTCGACGAAGTGCGCTACGCCGCCGGCGCTGGGAAAGTGTCGACCCAGAAGGGCAAAAACAATCGCCACGGGAAAGACCAGTACAATCAGCGCGGGCCATGCCCACAGGCTATTATCACCGGCGACCAGCGCACCCAGCGCCGGAACGGCAAAGACGCCGGTGCCGAGCAGTGACGTTGATAGTAATCCTACTCCCTGAGCTAACCCGAGCTCCTGTTTAAGTCCCGCCATGTCCCTCGTCCACACCCTTGCAAAAAGAGCAAAATGTTACCACATCCCCCCTCCCGACGGCCCCGCGGCATTGTGCTGTTCTAAGCCGGTAATTCAGCGATTTATCGTGATTGCGCTGCCGGGCAAAATTTTTTTTAGGGTGCCCCCTTGAAGGGCAAAATAACCATCCCCATCTCTCTGGCACTAGCCGGAAAACCGTTTACGGCCCGGCATCACCCATAACTGATAATGACTTTCTCAAAGGAGAGCTATCAATGAGTATTCGTCCGTTACATGATCGTGTGATCGTCAAACGCAAAGAAGTTGAAACCAAATCCGCAGGCGGCATCGTTCTGACCGGTTCTGCGGCAGCAAAATCAACTCGTGGCGAAATCATCGCTGTCGGTAAGGGCCGCATCCTGGAAAACGGGACCGTGCAGCCGCTGGACGTTAAAGTTGGTGACATCGTGATTTTCAACGATGGCTACGGCGTGAAATCTGAGAAGATCGACAATGAAGAAGTGTTGATCATGTCTGAAAGCGACATCCTGGCAATTGTTGAAGCGTAAGCAACGCGCGAACGAATTTGAGGAATAGAAGAAATGGCAGCTAAAGACGTAAAATTTGGTAACGACGCTCGTGTAAAAATGCTGCGCGGCGTTAACGTACTGGCAGACGCAGTTAAAGTTACCCTGGGCCCTAAAGGCCGTAACGTTGTTCTGGACAAATCCTTCGGCGCACCAACCATCACCAAAGATGGCGTATCTGTAGCACGTGAAATCGAACTGGAAGACAAGTTCGAAAACATGGGTGCACAGATGGTGAAAGAAGTTGCCTCTAAAGCGAACGACGCTGCAGGTGACGGTACCACCACCGCGACCGTACTGGCTCAGGCTATTATCGCAGAAGGCCTGAAAGCCGTTGCTGCGGGCATGAACCCAATGGACCTGAAGCGCGGTATCGACAAAGCCGTTCTGGCTGCAGTCGAAGAACTGAAAGCGCTGTCCGTACCTTGCTCCGACTCTAAAGCGATTGCTCAGGTTGGTACCATCTCCGCTAACTCCGACGAAACCGTAGGTAAACTGATCGCTGAAGCGATGGATAAAGTCGGTAAAGAAGGTGTGATCACCGTTGAAGACGGTACCGGTCTGGAAGACGAACTGGACGTGGTTGAAGGTATGCAGTTCGACCGTGGCTACCTGTCCCCATACTTCATCAACAAACCAGAAACTGGTGCTGTTGAGCTGGAAAGCCCGTTCATCCTGCTGGCTGACAAAAAAGTTTCCAACATCCGCGAAATGCTGCCAGTTCTGGAAGCCGTTGCTAAAGCAGGCAAACCACTGGTTATCATCGCTGAAGACGTTGAAGGCGAAGCGCTGGCTACTCTGGTGGTTAACACCATGCGCGGTATCGTGAAAGTCGCTGCTGTTAAAGCACCTGGCTTCGGCGACCGTCGTAAAGCTATGCTGCAAGATATCGCAACCCTGACCGGCGGTACCGTTATCTCTGAAGAGATAGGTATGGAGCTGGAAAAAGCAACCCTGGAAGACCTGGGTCAGGCTAAACGCGTTGTGATCAACAAAGACACCACCACCATCATCGATGGCGTGGGTGAAGAAGCTGCGATCCAGGGCCGCGTTGCTCAGATCCGCAAACAGATTGAAGAAGCAACTTCTGACTACGACCGTGAAAAACTGCAGGAACGCGTAGCGAAACTGGCTGGCGGCGTTGCGGTAATCAAAGTCGGTGCAGCTACCGAAGTTGAAATGAAAGAGAAAAAAGCACGCGTTGACGATGCCCTGCACGCGACCCGTGCTGCGGTAGAAGAAGGCGTGGTTGCTGGTGGTGGTGTAGCGCTGGTTCGCGTTGCCGCTAAACTGGCTGGCCTGACCGCTCAGAACGAAGATCAGAACGTCGGTATCAAAGTTGCGCTGCGCGCAATGGAAGCTCCACTGCGTCAGATCGTTTCCAACGCCGGTGAAGAGCCATCTGTTGTTGCGAACAACGTGAAAGCGGGCGAAGGTAACTACGGTTACAACGCAGCAACTGAAGAATACGGCAACATGATCGACTTCGGTATCCTGGACCCAACTAAAGTGACCCGTTCTGCTCTGCAGTACGCTGCATCCGTTGCTGGTCTGATGATCACCACCGAGTGCATGGTTACCGACCTGCCAAAAGGCGACGCTCCTGATTTAGGCGCAGCTGGCGGCATGGGCGGCATGGGTGGTATGGGCGGCATGATGTAATCGTGCGCTATACCCCATAGCATCAAGAAACCCCCGAGCAGAAATGCTCGGGGGTTTTTCTTTTGGTCATCTTTTAGGTATAAGGTTTACACACGGGCGGCTTGCGTCCAGCTCATTGATTATGGGGAATAACATGCAGGTAAAATATTTGGCAGGGATCGTTGGCGCAGCGCTGCTGCTGGCCGGCTGTAGCTCAACCACGGAACTGACCTCTGGCGGCCAGAACGTACGCTTTGTAGAAGATAAACCGGGTGCGGAGTGTCAGCTGCTGGGTACCGCTACCGGGACTCAGGGTAACTGGCTTTCTGGGCAGCAGGGTGCTGAAGGTGGCTCTCTGCGCGGTGCGGCCAATGCGCTGCGTAACCACGCCGCAGAGATGGGCGGCAACGTTATTTATGGCGTAAGCAGCCCGACCCAAGGCGTACTGTCCAGCTTCGTGCCGACCGACAGCGAAATGAACGGTCAGGTTTATAAGTGCCCGAACTGATTCACGCGTAGCGCCCCCGCTAGTATTTCGGGGGCGTAGTGCGTCAGGCTTTTTCTGCGTTTTTTTCTACGCTTTGCTGTAGTTGATACAGCGCCTGCATGCAGGCATCAGCCGTGAAGGTTTTACGTTTGTCAGAAGAGAGTGCTCTGACAAAAACCTGGCACGGTAAGCCCGCGAGTTTCTTCAGCCTTGGACTGCAATCTAACAGCCGACGGGTGACGGCTTCGACGTCTTTGGTGCCCGGTTTGCTGCGCGTTTTAATCACCGTCCCGCTAAACTGTGTTTTCCCTTCGGTATCGGTATAACGATAGATAACCGCCAGATGGTGAACGAACAGGTTTCGTTTCCAGGCCGGATGGTCGTATGTGTCGTATTCCAGATTACCGCCTGCCTGGCAGTCCACATCGTACAGTGGCAGGAAATCCAGCATGGAAGAGATACGCAGCGACAGCTCGTTCATCCCCGCGTTATTGATGGCATGGACCATCACGGTCACCAGCAGCTCGATTTGCAGCAGGTCAACGACCAGTTCGACCTTTTTGCCGGAATGCAGCGTCAGGGTGAACGTCTGGGTTTCATTGTCATCATGCGTGAGTGCGATGGCGTTGACGCGCAGATTCACGTCGGCTTGCTCCAGCTCTTCGCGCTGCAAAGCTGGGATATTCTGGTGCATTTTCGCAGTGGCTTTATCGCGCGCCTTTTCGTAGCGGCTATGCTCGTCGGCGCTGAGCTGCGGGATCTGAGCAAGACGGTATTCGAGGGCAATCAGCAAATCTTTCAGCACGATAGCGGGCAGGAAAAAGAGCGACTCTTTGTTACGCGGCTCTTTAACTTTTAAGGCCAGCGCAATGAAGTTATTTTCCTGACGAATAACGCCTGCGTTAATGCCTTTGATGGAAATAGACAAACGGTTCTCCTTAACCATTTTTAGGTTAAATGTGTTTACTTAACTTATTGATTTAAATTATTTTTAGACAAAGCTGAAGGGTTAAAATAACACAGACCATTATGATGTCCAAAAAAAGAGGCAGACCGAAGTCTGCCTTTTCATTTCGTTTATTGCTGACGTAGCTGGAGATCCAGCGGTGTTTTACTGGGCTCGCCGCCAATTTCTCGCGCCAGTCTCGGTACCATATAACCGGAGATAAGCGTGAGCAGTTCGCGCATAATTTCTCGCGCTTCGTCATCGCTGACGAGGAAGTGTGCTGCGCCCTGTACTTTATCCAGCACGTGCAGGTAATAAGGCATCACGCCGGCATCAAACAGCGCATTGCTGAGGTTCGCCAGGGTCTGCGCGTTATCGTTCACGCCGCGCAGCAATACGCTCTGGTTGAGTAGCGTTACGCCTGCCCGGCGTAAGCGTGCCATGGCGTGACGGAACTCATCGTCAATCTCATTGGCGTGGTTGATATGGTTCACCAGCAGGATCTGCAACGATGAACGTTCAAAGCGTGCCGTCAGCGTGTCGGTGATGCGCGCTGGAATGACGATCGGCAAGCGGCTATGAATGCGCAGGCGCTTGATATGCGGAATGGCCTCAAGCTGGGTGAGCAGCCAATCGAGTTCGTGATCTTTTGCCATCAGCGGATCGCCGCCTGAGAAAATGATTTCGTCCAGTTCCGGATGCGCACTTACATAGTCCAGCGCAGCCTGCCAGTTCCGCTTATTGCCCTGATTGTCGGCATACGGGAAGTGACGGCGGAAGCAATAACGACAATTCACCGCACAACCGCCTTTTACCAGCAATAGCGCACGATTACGGTACTTATGCAGCAGTCCGGGCACCACGCTGTGCTGCTCTTCCAGAGGATCGGTGGAAAAACCGGGCGCGGCAATAAACTCTTCTTGCGAGGTAAGTACCTGACGCAAAAGCGGATCGTTCGGATTGCCTTTCTCCATTCGCGCCACAAACGCTCGCGGAACGCGTAGAGCAAACAGGCGCTTAGCCTCACGGCCAGCGAGCAAATTATCATCAGCGTCTATATTCAGAAGACGTAATAGTTCATCCGGATCGGTGAGAACATCGGCAAGTTGCATCAACCAATCTTCTCTGGATGGGGTATTTAGGGTTACAATATGCGCCATTTTGTGGCTTAGCTACCATTTAACAATTTCAGAGGGCCTTATGGCGACTTACTATAGCAACGATTTTCGTGCTGGTCTTAAAATCATGATGGACGGCGAACCGTACGCGGTTGAAGCCAGTGAATTCGTTAAACCGGGTAAAGGTCAGGCATTCGCACGCGTTAAGCTGCGCCGCCTGCTGACCGGTACTCGCGTAGAGAAAACCTTCAAGTCTACCGACTCCGCTGAAGGCGCAGACGTTGCCGACATGAACCTCACCTTCCTGTACACCGACGGTGAATTCTGGCACTTCATGAACAACGAAACCTTCGAGCAGCTGGCTGCCGATGAGAAAGCGGTTGGCGACAACGCTAAATGGCTGCTGGATCAGGCTGAATGCATCGTGACCCTGTGGAACGGTCAGCCTATCGCCGTGACCCCACCGAACTTCGTTGAACTGGAAATCATTGAAACCGATCCAGGCCTGAAAGGTGATACCGCAGGTACTGGCGGCAAACCAGCTACCCTGTCCACTGGCGCAGTGGTTAAAGTTCCACTGTTCGTCCAGATTGGCGAAGTGATCAAAGTCGATACCCGCTCCGGCGAATACGTATCTCGCGTGAAGTAATTCATGCTTTGATCGCCCGGCGCAGCAGCGATGCTGCGCCAGCCTTTACCCCGTCCGTCCCAATCTTCTGTTTTTCCCGCTTCGTCTTCTTCCGAAAAAAAACGCTGATATCCAACATCCTGAGTGAAGTTGTCTATGCTTATGAAGCAAGATAACGATAACTGGCTCTTAAGGATGACATTATGGTGAAAAAAGCGATCGCAGCATTTTTTACGGTTCTGGTTCTCTCCTCTGCACTGACGGCCTGTAACACGACGCGGGGTATCGGTGAGGATATTTCCGACGGTGGTAGCGCAATTTCTGGGGCAGCAACCAAAGCGCAGCAATAAATCGAGTCTGACGGTACGACGCACGGTTGTACCGTCGTTTTTCAACGCTTATACTTCCCTCTGTTACACCTTCCAACACCTTGCGGGACGACCCGTAGGCGTATCTCACCCGGGGACGGCCCCATCATTATGGAGCCTGCTATGTCCTGGTTAATTCTCTTTGTTGCTGGTCTGCTGGAAGTCGTCTGGGCCGTTGGTCTGAAATACACTCACGGTTTTAGCCGCCTGGTGCCGAGCGTGATTACCATTGTGGCGATGATTGCCAGCATGGCGCTGCTGTCGTGGGCGATGAAAAGCCTGCCGGTGGGAACGGCCTATGCGGTATGGACGGGGATTGGCGCGGTAGGCGCGGCGATTACCGGTATTCTGTTGCTGGGCGAGTCGGCAAGCCCGATGCGCATCGCCAGTCTGGTGCTGATTGTGATGGGGATTATTGGCTTAAAGATGAGCGCGCATTAATGGCGCTGGCCTAAACGATTTGGCCGGGCTACGTATAATGTCGTAGCTCGGCCAAGCTTAGCGCCGCCGGGAAGCGGCACGGCGTTAAATAAACAGCACGCCGACCAGCGTCACCACCGTCAGAATCGCTGCCAGCCCGTAGAATACCCACTTTCCGTTCGGAACGTGGATTTTCAGGTCATGCATTGCGTGGTGAATACGGTGTAAACCGCACCACAGCGGCAGTACGATCATCAGGAAGATAAACGCTCGGCCAATCAGGCTGTGGGCAAAGCCCAGTACGCGTTCGTAGCTGAAAGCATCGGCCGGTGCCAGGCCTAATGGCAGCAGCACGCCAACCAGCAGCACGATGACCGGCGCAATAATCGCGCCCCACATGCCGCCTGCGCCAAACAGACCCCAGAATACCGGTTCATCGGAACGTTTTGGGTTCGGGTTAATCATACCAGTCTCCTTACCAGAACAACGCGACAAGCAGAATCACCACGCTGACGAGCGCAGTAACCACCCAAAGCCCTTTGATAATCGGCTCTGGCCCCATTTTTTCGCTTTTAACGATGATGTTGGCAGCCTTCGGCGCCAGCTCAAACCAGGTTTTGGTATGCAGCAGTGCGGCGACCAGGGTAATCAGGTTCAGCACCACCACCACCGGGTTTTGCAGGAAACCGACGTAGCCCGCCCAGCTTTCCGCGCCGTGCTTCAGCGCAAACAGACCGTAAATCAGCACGATGCTGAACCACACCGTAGGTACCGCCGTCCCTTCACGCAGCATATAGAAGCGATAAAACGGCAGATTTTTCCACCAGGTGGACGGCATTGGCCGTACATAGGGTTTGCGTTTAGTCGTCATCATGCACTCCTTAGCGTGGTTTCAGGGTGGCAATAAGAAAGTCTTTCGAGCTTTCCACCTTGCCCTGCTGAATAGCGGCTGCCGGGTCGACGTGTTTCGGACACACTTCGGAACAATAGCCAACAAACGTACAGGTCCAGACGCCGTTCTGGCCGTTTAGCTGCGCCATGCGTTCTTTCTTACCGTGGTCGCGGCTGTCTTCATTGTAGCGATGCGCCAGGGTAATCGCCGCCGGGCCAATGAACTCTGGGTTCAGGCCAAACTGCGGGCAGGCGGCATAGCACAGACCGCAGTTGATGCAGCCCGAGAACTGGTGGTACTTCGCCATCTGCGCCGGGGTCTGGGTATTTGGCCCCTGATCCGGCGTGCGTGGGTTGCCGATGATGTACGGCTTAATCGCTTCCAGACTTTCGATAAAGTGGGTCATGTCGACCACCAGATCGCGCTCGATAGGGAAGTTTGCCAGCGCCTCGACCTTGATTCCTTTGGTGTATTCACGCAGGAAGGTTTTACAGGCGAGCTTCGGCACCTTGTTGACCATCATGCCGCAGGAGCCGCAGATAGCCATACGGCAGGACCAGCGATAGCTCAGGTCCGGCGCGAGGTTATCTTTGATGTAGCCCAGGGCATCGAGCAGCGAGGTCTGCTCATCGTAAGGCACTTCATAGAAGGCGCTGTGCGGTGCGCTGTCCACTTCCGGGTTGTAGCGCACAATCTCAATTTTTAAATTCTGCATCTCAGCCATTCGCCGTCTCCTTCTTCTCGGCCGCTTCGGCTTCCGCGCCGTAGACGCGTTTTGCCGGTGGCAGGGTCGTTATCTTCACATCGCTGTAGTCGAGGCGAGTTGTGCCGTCGGCGTCGCGGAAGGCGAGGGTATGCTTGAGGAAATTGATGTCGTCACGTTCGGTGCAGCCTTCGTCCAGACGCTGGTGCGCGCCGCGGGACTCTTTACGCGCCATGGCGGAATGCGCCATACATTCGGCAACGTTCAGGCCATGGCCCAGCTCGATGGTATACAGCAGGTCGGTGTTGAAGACGCTGGAGGTATCGGTCACGCGTACGCGTTTGAAGCGCTCCTGGAGTTCAGCCAGCTTATCGATGGTTTTCTGCATTAGCTCTGGCGTACGGTAAATGCCGCAGCCTTCTTCCATCGACAGACCCATTTCATCACGAATCTTCGACCAGTTTTCGTTACCTTCCTGATTGACCAGCGCTTTCAGGCGGTTTTCGATATCGCTGACCTGCGCGTCCAGCGCGCTGCCGTTGGCTTCACCGGCGGTTGCCGCGCGAGCCATCGCCTGTTCACCGGCCATGCGGCCAAACACCACCAGTTCTGCCAGCGAGTTGGAGCCCAGACGGTTGGCGCCGTGCAGACCGACGGAAGAACATTCACCGACGGCAAACAGACCTTTAATACGGGTTTCACACTGCTGATCGGTTTCAATACCGCCCATGGTGTAGTGTGCGGTTGGACGGACCGGAATCGGCTCTTTCACCGGGTCGACGCCCACGTAGGCTTTCGCCAGTTCGCAGATAAACGGCAGACGTTCCAGCAGTTTTTTCTCGCCGAGGTGGCGCAGGTCGAGGTAGACCACGTCGCCGCGCGGCGTTGGCACGGTATTGCCTTTGCGCCATTCGTGCCAGAAGGCCTGGGAGACTTTGTCGCGTGGACCCAGCTCCATGTATTTGTTTTTCGGTTCGCCGAGCGGGGTTTCCGGGCCCATGCCGTAATCCTGCAGATAGCGATAGCCGTTTTTGTTGACCAGAATGCCGCCTTCACCGCGGCAGCCTTCGGTCATCAGGATACCCGAACCCGGCAGACCGGTTGGGTGATACTGAACAAATTCCATGTCGCGTAATGGAACGCCGTGGCTCAGCGCCATGCCCATGCCGTCGCCGGTGACGATGCCGCCGTTGGTGTTGTAGCGATAGACGCGGCCTGCGCCGCCGGTAGCCATCACTACCGCGTTGGCGCGAATTTGCACCAGCGAGCCTTCCATCATGTTCATCGCCACCAGGCCGCGGGCCTGACCGTCATCGACCAGAATGTCGAGGACGAAGTGCTCGTCAAAGCGTTGAATTTGTGGGAACTGAAGGGAGGTCTGGAACAGGGTATGCAGCATGTGGAAGCCGGTTTTATCGGCGGCAAACCAGGTGCGTTCAATCTTCATACCGCCGAAGCGGCGAACGTTGACGCTACCGTCTGGCCGACGGCTCCACGGACAGCCCCACTGTTCGAGCTGGGTCATTTCGGTTGGGCAATGATGGACGAAGTAATCGACGACATCCTGCTCGCAAAGCCAGTCGCCGCCGGCGACGGTGTCGTGAAAATGGTATTCGAAGCTATCATGGTCCTGTGCGACGGCGGCGGAGCCACCTTCTGCGGCCACCGTGTGGCTGCGCATAGGATAAACTTTTGAGATCAATGCGATTTTGGCTTTTGGGTTGGCCTGGGCGGCTGCGATAGCAGCACGTAATCCGGCTCCGCCTGCGCCAATGATGGCTAGATCGGCTTGAAAGGTTTGCACGACATTCCTCCAGATTTTTGTTATTTCACAACAGGCTGCGTCGGGGGATATCACGTGGCCTGCGCAAAAACGTTTCCACTGCTCCTTTATGGGTAAAGCAGTATACCCGTAGGGTTGTGGGGGAAATTTGATGTGTTCGATTTTTTTGTTGTTATGTGCGGTTTATTTATCACTGTAGCTGATGAATTACGTTGTGGAATTAATTAGAGAAATCTTCTCTCCGGCTATTCTGGAAATTACTGAGCAATATTTGTGTCGTGTATCACTTGCGGGTAGACTTCGTGCCCTTGTCTGAAATCGGAGAAAAAAACATGAGCGAGACGGCAACCTGGCAGCCGAGCGCATCCATCCCTAACCTGTTAAAGCGCGCGGCACTGATGGCGGAAATTCGTCGTTTCTTTGCTGACCGTGGAGTACTGGAGGTGGAGACGCCTTGTATGAGCCAGGCAACGGTGACTGACGTACATTTGGTTCCGTTTGAGACTCGCTTTGTTGGCCCAGGACATTCCGACGGAATGAACCTGTATCTGATGACCAGCCCGGAATACCACATGAAGCGCCTGCTGGCGGCTGGTTGTGGCCCGGTGTTCCAGCTTTGCCGTAGCTTCCGCAACGAAGAGATGGGCCGCCACCATAACCCGGAATTCACCATGCTGGAGTGGTATCGCCCTCACTTCGATATGTATCGCCTCATTAACGAGGTGGACGATCTGCTACAGCAGGTACTGGAAACCCAGCCGGCAGAAAGCCTCTCCTACCAGCAGGCTTTCCAGCGCCATCTGGAAATTGACCCGCTGTCGGCGGACAAAACGCAGCTGCGTGAAGCGGCGGCGAAGCTCGATTTGAGCAACGTGGCTGATACCGAAGAAGATAGGGATACGCTGCTGCAGCTGTTGTTTGCCTTTGGCGTAGAGCCGCACATCGGTAAGGATCGCCCGACGTTTGTTTATCACTTCCCGGCAAGCCAGGCGTCGCTGGCGCAGATTAGCGCTGAAGACCACCGCGTGGCTGAACGCTTTGAGGTTTACTTTAAGGGAATTGAACTGGCGAACGGTTTCCACGAACTGACCGATGCTCGCGAACAGCAGCAGCGTTTCGAACAGGATAACCGTAAACGTGCGGCGCGCGGCCTGCCGCAGCAGCCTATCGATCAAAACCTGCTGGACGCGCTGGCCGCTGGCCTGCCGGACTGTTCCGGCGTGGCGTTGGGCGTTGACCGTCTGATCATGCTGGCGCTGGGGGTGGAAACCTTGTCCGAGGTGCTGGCCTTTAGCGTAGATCGCGCGTAACCCTCTCTTCGTTAAGATAAAATGGCGCTTTCTGCGCCATTTTTAGTCATATATTTTCAAATTCCCTCTTAAGGTCACAAGATTCGTCTGGTTATTTGCTATCATCCAGCCAGCAATTTCTCGCGTCGATTTTCCGTTGCCTTGCTCTCGCAAGTATGCCGCGCGGTGCCCTGTCGATGTGTAAAAAAAATGTTCTAAAATAAGGGATGGTCATATGACCCAATCAATTAAAAAGATGAGCCTGATAGGACTCATCCTTATGATATTTACGTCAGTATTTGGCTTTGCTAATAGCCCTTCTGCTTTTTATCTGATGGGCTATAGTGCGATAACCTGGTATATATTTTCCGCGCTTTTATTCTTTATCCCATTCGCCTTAATGATGGCTGAAATGGGTTCGGCGTATCGTAAAGAAGAAGGCGGGATCTATTCCTGGATGAATAATAGCGTGGGCCCACGTTATGCGTTTATCGGCACCTTTATGTGGTTCTCCTCTTATGTGGTCTGGATGGTGAGTACCTCCGCCAAGGTGTGGGTACCGTTCTCTACCTTCCTGTTTGGCTCTGACATGACGCAGCACTGGGGCGTGGCGGGGCTGCAATCGACGCAGGTTGTGGGTCTGCTGGCCGTTGTCTGGATGGTGCTGGTTACCACGGTGGCCTCTAAGGGGATTAATAAAATCGCCCGCATTACCGCGGTTGGCGGTATTTCGGTAATGTGTCTGAATTTGGTTTTATTGTTAGTGAGTATTGCCATTTTGTTATTAAATGGCGGCCACTTTGCACAACCACTTAATTTCACTACTTCGCCAAACCCAGGTTATCAATCCGGTCTGGCGGTATTATCGTTTGTGGTATTTGCTATTTTCGCCTATGGCGGAATTGAAGCCGTCGGTGGCCTGGTGGATAAAACCGATAAACCAGAAAAGAACTTCGCTAAAGGAATTGTTTTTGCGGCGATTGTTATCTCTATCGGTTATTCGCTGGCGATCTTCCTGTGGGGTGTGAGTACCAACTGGCAGCAGATCCTGAGCGACCGTTCGGTGAACCTCGGCAATATTACCTATGTGCTGATGACCAGCCTGGGCTCAACGCTCGGCAATGCCATACACCTGTCGCCAGAAGCGTCGGCGACCGTAGGCGTGTGGTTTGCGCGCATCACCGGCCTGTCGATGTTCCTTGCCTACACCGGGGCATTCTTCACTCTGAGCTACTCGCCGCTGAAAGCGATTATTCAGGGTACGCCAAAAGCGCTGTGGCCTGCGTCGATGACCCGCCTGAATGCCAACGGTATGCCGTCCACCGCCATGTGGATGCAGTGCCTGCTGGTGAGTGCGTTCATCCTGCTGGTGTCATTTGGTGGTGATACCGCGTCGGCGTTCTACAACAAACTGACGCTGATGGCGAATGTGTCGATGACCCTGCCATACCTGTTCCTGGCGCTGGCCTTCCCGTTCTTTAAGGCCAAAATGGATCTCGAACGTCCGTTTGTGATTTTCAAAACCAAAGTCTCAACGCTGCTGGCAACCAGCGTGGTTGTGCTGGTGGTGACCTTCGCCAATATTTTCACCATTATTCAGCCGGTGATTGAAGCAGGGGACTGGAGCAGTGCAATGTGGATGATTGGCGGGCCGATCTTCTTCTCGCTGCTGGCGATGGCGATTTATGAAAACTATCATCGCCGCGTTAACCGTCAGCCGGTACTGGTGGCAGAGTAAACCTGCGGTAGCCCGGCCGAACGTAGTGACGCCGGGATTTCCCCGGAGTCGGTGCTAGCGCACCTCGTCCGGGCTACTCAGATATTAAAGACTTCCCGGCTGGCGTTTACCTGCGGAGGTCAGCGTTCTTCCCGTTTTCCGCCCATCCAGGGTCTCCAGACGCATCTGGAACGGTGGGAACGGCATATCGATACCGTGCTGGCGGAAGCCCGCCAGAATCAACTGGTGTAGCTCGTGACGCAGCGGCATACGGTGGCCCATCTCGGCGGCGTAGATACGCAGCTCGAAAATCTGAATCCCCTGCTGTAAATCGACAAGGAACGCTTCCGGTGCCGGGTTATCAATCACCAGCGAGCAACGGTGTGCGGCGGTTAACAGGATCTGCGCCACCTCTTCGCTGTTGGCGTCTGACGGCGCAGGAATGCTTAACACCACGCGCGTAACCGAATCCGACAGCGACCAGTTGATGAACTGCTCGGTGATAAACGCCTTGTTCGGCACGATAATCTCTTTGCGGTCCCAGTCACTGATGGTGGTGGCGCGGGTGTTGATTTTGGTCACGCTACCGGTCAGGTCGCGGATGGTGACCGTATCGCCGATACGAATCGGCTTCTCAAACAGAATAATCAGGCCGGAGATGAAGTTGGCGAAAATCTCCTGCAAACCAAAGCCGAGACCGACACCGAGTGCGGCGACCAGCCATTGCAGCTTCGACCATTCAATACCAATCATCGAGAATCCAACCAGCCCGCCTATCAGCAGCAGCAGATATTTGGTGATGGTGGTGATGGCATAGCCGGTACCCGGCGTTAAATCCAGGTGTTGCAGAATGGCCAGTTCCAGCAGCGCGGGCAGGTTGCGCACTAACTGGGTGGTGATGATCAGCACCAGAATCGCGATCAGCACCGCGCCGAGGGTAATTGGCTCAATGCTTTCAACGCCTTGTACCGTTGAGGTGACATCCCACAGTGAAATGTTCTCAAGGAAGCCAAACGCCGAGTGAATTTCCGACCACAGGATAATCACCGACACCAGCGCAATCAGCATCAGAATCGAGCGCACCAGGCGTAGCGACTGCTCGCTGATGGTATCGAGGTTGACTTCGCTCACCTCCTGCTCGACAGACCCTTCCAGACTGCTGGCGTGCGCTTCTTCCTCGCCACGGGCGCGATGCGCCAGCATTTCGGCACGTTTATGCTTGGCGCGGTCAAAGGCCAGACGGCGGCGCTGAATCAGCATCCAGCGGCGGATGACGTGGTAAATCACTAACAGCAGGAACCAGATAGCGACCGAAGTTTCCAGACGCGCCAGCAGCGCCTGCGAGGTGGCAAGATAGCCCACCGCCGCGGTGAAAATCGCCAGCAGCGGCGCACCAATCATCAGGTTCCACAGCAGCAGGTTAACGCGGTTTTCACCGCTGCCGCTTTTATCGAGATAGAGCGGGATCCCCGCGCGTTTCAGGCTCACCGTTACCATCGCCAGCGCGCCGCAGATCAGGATAAAGCACAGCCTGCCGAGCGAAGCGGAGAACTCGCGGTCGTTAAGATTATCGAACATGATCAGCGCCATAATCAGCGGCACGATAAGCCCGATGCTCATCAGGTAGTAGCGCATTGCGCGCGCCACGCGGTGCTGCGGCCAGCCAAAGTGAACGATAAACAGACCGTTGGTGCGGGCGAACGCCGCGCAAATCATCACCACCCACAGCAGTGGTACGGTGGCGGTGACGCCATCACCGACGGCGACGGCGAGCGGGAAGGGCCAGGCTTCCTGTAAACCGTAGCCAAGCGTTGCCCACAGTACCGGCAGCGGTGAGGCGACCAGGATTGACCAGAAGACCGTGCGTAGCGTCAGCCAGAAGTGATCCTGGGTGACCTTGCCCACACGGGCGCTGGAACGCTCCAGGAAGCGCGTGAAGTGCTTACGTGAGCTGATGCTGAAGCCAACCAGCAGCAGGGCACCAAACAGCGGGAACAGCGTCTGACGGCTGGTAAGCATCATCATGCTGGCTTTGCCGAGCTGGCTGAACGTGTCGAGCGAAATCAGGCGGCGCAGGTCCTGCACAATTTCTAGCGGCCAACTGAAGTCGATAGGCCGTACGTCGGAGGTCCAGAACAGGTAGCGGTGGGTGGCTTCGTTGACCTCTTTCAGCGCATCTTCCAACTGGCTGTTGGAAACTTTCAGCTTGGTCAGCTCGAGGATGAGCGTATCTCCGCCCTGCAGCAGTGAATTCAGCAGTTCGCGCTGGGTGCGCAGCTGGGCTTCAAGAATACGGTTCTCTTCGCTGGTGAGCGGCTGGCCGTCGGCCTGGCGAATCTGGCGTAGCTGCGGCTGCTTGTTCAGCAGGTCTTCATAGCGCAGACGATGCACGCGCAGCTGGGCCATTTCGGTATCAAGCTGCTGTGGTTTTGGCATCTCCGGCAGACGAGCGACCTGCGCGCGCAGCGCTTCACCGAGCAGATTCGAGGAGCCCAGCCACTGTGACTGCTCGCGCAGCGTATTCAGGGCTTGGCGCACCTGCAGCGTCTGATTGGCCGCCTGACGCTGCTGCGAGGCAACCAAATCCATACGCTGAGCCTGCTGGTTCAGCGCCTGAGAAAGCTCTCGGTTAATCTTAAACTGGTCAACGATACCTGCTGGCAGGTTTTCGCTGTTTTCGGCTAGCAGTTCGGTGCTTTCCAGCGCGCGTTCCGCTTCACGCTGACGCTGGCTATTGAGCTGGTTTCGCAGGGCTTGCAGATATGCATCCAACTGCTCACTTTGCTTTTGTGCGAGCTCTGAGCGCATACGCGCCAGTTCCTGGCGGTTATTGGCAGAGAGCTGCGCGAGCTCCAGTTCATCAACCAGCGCTTTGAGTTTGCTGGAATCAGCCTGCAAATTGAGGTTTTGCGCCTGTGCCAGCGGCGTATTGCCTGCTTGTGTGCCAATCCGACGCTCCACGTCGTTTAACTGTCGGCGTGCGTCGGTCTGCTGCTGGGGAAGCTGGTTCAGGGAGTCCGCGATATCGCGGGCGCGCTCTTGTTCCTGTTGAGCAAGGCGGGTTTTTTCCAGCAGTTGGCTGCTAACCTGCAAAATCTCCTGATTCAACGCATCGCTGCTCATGCTTTCAGGCACCTGACGCGGTTCATCGCGCAGGTTGTTGAGCTGATTACGCAACGTCTGGGAGAGTTTGGGGAAGTTGTCGATGACCTGCTGGTACTGCGCGGCGCGCTCAAGAGAGCCTTTCTGCTCTTCGAGCGCGGTCAGGGCATTTTGTAACGCTTCGACGGTTTCAGGCTGGGCGGGCTTTGCCGCCTTTGCCTGTTCCAGTTCCTGGGTAATTTGTCGAGCGTTGGGGGCCGTCGCTGCGTACGCCCCCTGGCTGAGGCACCAGGCCATCAGTAAAGTGATAATCAGGCGCACGTCAGACCCTTATTCGTTGTTAACTTTTTTCTTGCGTGTTGTCAGCCTTTGGGGCGACATCCTGCTCTACAACCGGTTCAACAACCGTTTCGGCCTGTGGTTCAGCAACGGGTTCAACAACCGGCTCAACTACTACAGGTTCAACTGCAGGTTCAACTACCGGCGCAGCCTCAGGTTCGACAACGGCCTCGGTGGAAACGGCCAGCGGCTCGCCAAGCTTAGTCACGGACAGATTTTTCAGCTGCTCCATCAGCGTCACTTTACCCGCAGCAAATAGGTTGATTACCGTTGAGCCCAGCTTGAAGCGGCCCATTTCCTGGCCTTTCAGCAGCGCGACGGAGCCTTCTTGATCGCCCGCCGGGTAGGTCCAGCGCTTAATCACACCTTCACGCGGCGGCGTGACGGTACCCGCCCAGACGGTTTCGATGCTACCCACGATAGTCGCACCCACCAGAATTTGCGCCATTGGGCCGAATTCAGTATCAAACAGACAGATGACGCGTTCGTTACGGGCAAACAGATTGGGTACGTTCTGCGCGGTCAGGTGGTTCACGGAGAACAGGTCACCCGGCACGTAAATCATTTCACGCAGGATACCGTTGCACGGCATATGCACGCGGTGGTAGTCGCGCGGCGACAGATAGGTGGTGGCGAAGCTGCCGTTACGGAACAGATCAGCCATGATGTAGTTACCCGCGAGCAGCGCTTCGAGCGAGTAGTTATGGCCTTTGGCCTGCAGAATTTTGTCGTCTTCAATCGCGCCAAGCTGGCTAATTACGCCGTCGGCCGGCATCACCAGCACGCTTGGGTCGGTGTTGACCGGGCGGGCATCTTCACGCAGCGGACGGACGAAGAAGTCGTTGAAAGTGCGGTAGCTGGCGGTGTCCGGCTTCTGCGCTTCTTTCATATCGACCTTGTAGAACTTCACGAACAGATCGATAACCAGTTTCGTCAGCCATCCCGCTCGTTTGCTCGCACCCCAGCCTGCGAGACGCGTAAGCCACAGTTTAGGCAGAATGTATTGCAGTGAAAGTTTAAACGAGTTTAACAAGGTAGCCTCCAGGCCATTATGTGTCGTTCCTGATCCGACGATCGCGTCGGATCTAAATGAGAAAAGCGGCCGATTCTAGCGATTGTCAGTGAAAATGTCAGTCGGCAAAATCATAGTTCTCATTTATCGGTCTCTGAAAAGTTTTTACGCGTTTTTACCTGCGCCATACTGTCCAGAATGTGGTGATAATTTTCAAAACGTGATTCGGCAATTTTACCGTTATCGACGGCTTCACGGATGGCACAACCGGGATCGGCATCGTGCTTACAGTCGCGGTATTTGCACAGGCCGAGATAGTCATGGAATTCGACAAATCCATTGGTGACTTGTTCCGGCTCAAGGTGCCACAGACCAAATTCACGGACCCCAGGGGAGTCAATCACGTCGCCGCCGTGCGGGAAATGATACAGGCGCGCGGCGGTGGTGGTGTGTTGGCCAAGGCCCGAGACGTCGGAAACGTCGTTAGTCAGAATGCGGTCGTCGTTCAGCCCCAGCAGGGCGTTAAGCAGGCTCGATTTTCCGACGCCAGACTGCCCGGCAAAGATGCTGATACGGTTGGTCAGCGCCTCTTCCAGCGGTTTTAAGCCGTCCTGAGTATGGCTTGATGCCATCAGAACGCGATAGCCAATATTGCGATAGATATCCATCTGCTCATTGACGAACGCCATGCCGTCTTCGTCCAGCAGGTCTATTTTATTGAGCACCAGCAGTGGTTCAACGTTGAGCGTTTCGCAGGCGACAAGATAGCGGTCGATAATATTCAGCGACAGCTCGGGCAAAATGGCGGAGACGATAACAATCTGGTCAATGTTGGCGGCAATGGGCTTCACGCCGTCATAAAAGTCCGGGCGTGTCAGAACGGAGGTCCGCTCGTGAACGGCTTCAACGATACCTTTGACTCTCACGCCTTCCGCAGCGGCCTTGCCTGGACGCCAGACAACGCGGTCACCGGTGACCAGTGAACGAATGGTGCGACGGATATTGCAGCGGTGGATGTCGCCATCGGCGGACTCCACGTCGGCATGCATACCGAAGCGGCTGATGACGATCCCTTCGGCGGCTTCGCCAAACAGGTTATCGTCGTAATCTGGCTTCTCCGTGGTGGTTGTCAGGCGGCGCTGATGGTTTGCTTTTACGCGGCGCTGCTGCCCCTTGGAGAGTTTATTTTTACTCAATCGTGCTGACTCCTGGTCGCCCATATCGGGCAAAACCTCTATGATACACGCTAATTAATACTAGTTAACCTACCGCGGCAGGTAAGACAGAAGGGTGGAAAATAACATGAGTGCAGATGAAAACAACCTGATTTGGATCGATCTGGAGATGACCGGCCTGAATCCCGAGCACGATCGCATTATTGAAATCGCCACGCTGGTGACTGACGCACAGCTGAATATTCTGGCGGAAGGGCCGACCATTGCCGTTCACCAATCTGACGCGCAGCTGGCGCTGATGGATGACTGGAACGTGCGCACCCACACCGGCAGCGGGCTGGTGGAACGCGTGAAGGCGAGTACCATGGGTGATCGCGAAGCGGAGCTGGCGACGCTGGAATTCTTAAAGCAGTGGGTGCCCGAAGGTAAATCACCGATTTGCGGCAACAGTATCGGTCAGGATCGTCGCTTCCTGTTTAAATACATGCCGGAGCTGGAATCCTACTTCCACTATCGCTATCTGGATGTCAGCACGCTCAAAGAGCTGGCGCGTCGCTGGAAACCTGAAATTCTGCCGGGCTTTAAAAAGCAGGGCACTCACCAGGCGATGGATGACATTCGTGAGTCGGTGGCGGAACTGGCCTACTACCGCGAACATTTTATTCAGCTTTAACGTGCTAAAGGGATGAATTGGCGCTAAAATAGTCAACTTGCCGATTTATCCAGCACTTGAACGGTTTTTTTAAAAAATCGCTTCAGGGGGGGTTGCAGGGGGAAAGAATTCTCGTATAATGCGCCTCCCGTAACGAAGCAGAAATGCGAATTACGACAGCAACAAAAATTGCCAGATTTTGCGGGAATAGCTCAGTTGGTAGAGCACGACCTTGCCAAGGTCGGGGTCGCGAGTTCGAGTCTCGTTTCCCGCTCCAAAAATTTGAAAGCAGTCGCAGTAGACACACCCAAGCGGGAATAGCTCAGTTGGTAGAGCACGACCTTGCCAAGGTCGGGGTCGCGAGTTCGAGTCTCGTTTCCCGCTCCAAAATTTGAAAGTAGTCGCAGTAGACACACCCAAGCGGGAATAGCTCAGTTGGTAGAGCACGACCTTGCCAAGGTCGGGGTCGCGAGTTCGAGTCTCGTTTCCCGCTCCAAATTTTCTTCCAAAACAAAAATACTTCCACAATGCATCAAGCCATTGAGGTTGTTTTTTTCGTTTCTGAAATACTCTTGTAAACAGAGTTATCCACAGGCTGTTATCCCGTTCTTCGCGTGCTAATGTTTTCTGGATTTTTACACTTTTTGTCAACTTGCTGAAATATAACGAGATATATCATTTCAAAATGTTAGCAAGATCGCTTGACGAACTTTGGCGTGTTGAAACGCAATGTCTTTTTATTTTTACTCACAGGCTGTGAATATATCACGCATCGCGCGGTAGCCCTTTTTCCACCACTCTCACCAGACGCTGTTTCTTCGGCAACTGCACTTCAACCACATGCTCATTTCGACGTGTAATTTGCTGCGCAATCGCCCATTCAATGTGTTCATCGAGAAGTGGGTGCTCACCCCGGCGACTCTCCAGCGCGTTTAGCGTAGCGTCGCTCCACGGTGCGTTACCCAGCGCAACGGCAATATTTCGCAGCCAGCGCCGGTGGCCGATACGGCGAATGGCCGAACCTTCTGTCACCTTCAGAAAATGCGCTTCATTCCAGGCGAACAGCTCGATAAGTTCAGGCGCATGCAGCGCTTTGCGCGGACTAAAGTCGGCTTCATCGGTCAACTGTGAGAAGCGATTCCACGGGCAGATTAGCTGGCAGTCGTCGCAGCCATAAATACGATTGCCCAATAGTGGACGAAATTCTTCCGGAATGGCGCCTTCGAGCTCGATAGTCAGATAAGAAATACAGCGGCGGGCGTCGACAGTATAAGGTTCGACAATCGCGCCGGTAGGGCAGATGGTCATGCAGGCCACGCAGCGCCCGCACTCTTCGGCTACCGGTTGATCGATGGGCAGAGGGATATCAACCAGCAGCTCACCGAGGAAAAAGAACGATCCGGCGTCGCGGTTGAGGATAAGCGAGTGCTTCCCCGTCCAGCCAATCCCGGCTTTTTCCGCTAGCGGACGCTCAAGAATAGGCGCAGAGTCGACAAACGGTCTAAAATTCAGCGAGACACACTGTTCCTGAATCATTTCGCCGAGCTTTTTAAGGCGGTTACGCAACAGCTTATGATAATCACGCCCCAGGGCATAACGGCTGACGTAACCTAGCTCGGGATTTTTCAGCGTGCTGGCAAAGGCCGCATTGGCGGGAAGATAGTTCATGCGAACGCTGATGACCCGGAGCGTACCGGGCTGCAGTTCGTGTGGACGCGCGCGCATCATACCGTGACGCGCCATCCATTCCATCTCGCCGTGGTATTGTTTATCCAGCCATGCCTGCAGTTTGGGCTCGGAGGCGCTGAGATCGGTATCGGTAATGCCGACCTGCTGAAAACCCAGTTCGGTGCCCCATTGTTTGATTTGTTGCGCTAATTGATTGAGATCGAGGGGCTGTGACATGACGGACCATACATTGACGAGTAACCCCCAAAGTATACCACACTCCATTTGGCCTGCGGATGACCTGCGTCGCGCTGAAAAAGCGGCGGCGCAGAGCCTTGGGCTTTCCCTTTACACGCTAATGCAGCGCGCGGGCGAAGCGGCGTTTAAGCTCGTGCGTGCCGCATATCCTTCCACCCGTCACTGGATTGTTCTGTGCGGTCACGGCAATAACGGCGGCGATGGCTACGAGGTCGCGCGTCTGGCGCAGGCTGCCGGTATTCAGGTGACGCTGCTGGCAATCGCCAGCGATAAGCTGCTGCCGGAAGAAGCGCAGGCTGCTCGTGAGGCGTGGCACGTGGCGGGCGGCGAGATTTATCCGGAAGATGCGGATTGGCCACAGGATGCAGACCTGATTATCGATGGCCTGCTCGGCACTGGACTACAAAGCGCGCCGCGCGAGAACGTCGCGAACCTGATTGTGCGAGCTAACGCCTTCCCGGCACCGGTTGTCGCGCTGGATATTCCCTCCGGGCTGAACGCCCAGACGGGCACGACGCCCGGCGCGGTTATTCAGGCTGCTCACACCATCACTTTTATCGCCCTCAAGCCCGGTTTGCTGACCGGCAAGGCGCGTGACGTTGTCGGGCATCTACATCATGATGCGCTGGGGCTTGAGCCCTGGCTGGCAACCCAGCACACAAATATTCATCGGTTTGATGCTTCGCAGCTAGGACAGTGGTTCACGCCGCGTCGTCCCACCTCGCACAAAGGCGATCACGGTCGTCTGGTGGTGATCGGTGGCGATCACGGTACCGCCGGGGCGATTCGTATGACCGGTGAAGCGGCGCTGCGAGCCGGTGCGGGGCTGGTTCGCGTATTAACCCGCGCTGAAAACGTTGCGCCGATTATTACCGCTCGTCCTGAGCTGATGGTGCATGAACTAACGCCGCAGACGCTCGAGGAAGCGCTTGAATGGGCGGATGTCGTGGTGATTGGCCCCGGTCTGGGGCAGGCCGAATGGGGCAAACAGGCGCTGCGGAAAATCGACAATTTCCGTAAACCAACTCTCTGGGATGCCGATGCGCTGAACCTGCTGGCAATCAATCCGGATAAACGTCACAATCGCGTGATCACGCCACACCCCGGTGAAGCCGCACGGCTGCTCAATTGTCGGGTGGCAGATATCGAGCACGATCGCTTACTTTCTGCGCAACGTCTGGTAAAACGGTACGGCGGCGCGGTGGTGCTGAAAGGCGCCGGTACGGTCGTGGCAGATGAGCAGGGCGCGATCGGAATTATTGATGCGGGAAATGCCGGCATGGCCAGCGGCGGAATGGGTGATGTGCTTTCGGGCATCATCGGCGCATTGCTGGGGCAGGCATTATCGCCGTATGATGCAGCGTGCGCAGGGTGTATCGCCCACGGTGCCGCCGCCGATGAACTGGCGGCGCGCTATGGCACCCGCGGTATGCTCGCGACAGACCTCTTTTCCACGCTACGGCGTGTTGTTAACCCGGATGTGATTGACGTAAACCATGACTAATCGAGTGATTCCTTTATCTGACGAGCAGGCAACCCTGGACCTTGGCAACCGAGTGGCGAAGGCCTGCGTCGGCGCAACCGTCATCTATCTGTACGGCGATTTGGGTGCCGGGAAAACCACCTTTAGCCGTGGATTTCTGCAGGCGTTAGGTCATAACGGCAACGTCAAAAGCCCAACTTATACCCTGGTCGAGCCTTATCAGCTCGCCGACCTGATGGTTTATCACTTTGATCTGTACCGCCTTGCCGATCCCGAGGAGCTCGAATTTATGGGGATCCGCGATTACTTTGCTAACGATGCCATTTGCCTGGTGGAATGGCCGCAACAGGGCGCAGGTGTTCTGCCCGAGCCGGATATCGAAATACACTTAGATTACCAGGCGCAAGGGCGTGAGGCGCGCATTAGCGCGGTCTCCTCATTAGGTGAGTCTCTGCTGGCGCGGTTTGCCGGTTAATTTAAGGGATCCCAGGATGATTTTTCGCGCAAAAGGGTGGTTAATGGCCGCACTGATGCTGGTCGGCGTACCGGCAATGGCGGCAAGTTTGTCCGATATTCAGGTGGCGAACGGTGAAACGCAGGCGCGGATCACGTTCAGCTTTATGGGCGATCCGGAGTATAGCTTTAGCCAGGACGACAAACGTAGCGTCGTGCTGGATATCAAACAAACCGGGGTGCTACAGGGACTACCGCTGCGCTTTAGCGGTAATAACCTGGTGAAAGCGATTCGTTCGGGTACAGCGAAGGACGATCAGACCTTACGTCTGGTGGTCGATCTGACCGAAAACGGCAAAACCCGGGCGGTGAAGCAGCAGAACGGTGCCAACTACACCGTGGTGTTCACCATTAACGCTGACGTTCCACCGCCTCCACCGCCTCCGGTTGTAGCTAAGCGAGTGGAAACGCCAATGGTGACGCCTGTACCTGTGCAGCCTGGACGCAATCCGTTCAGCGGCAGCCGTAACGGCAGCAGCACGACTAGCGGAAACGACAGCGGCAGCTTCAGCGGCGAGCGCCAGCCAGCGATTGCCAGCACGGTGACGCCAACGCCACGTCCGTCTTCCCGCGCGCGCAGCGTCTCGGGTGATAAAGTGATTATCGCCATTGATGCCGGTCACGGCGGTCAGGACCCTGGGGCGATTGGCCCTGGCGGCACGCGTGAGAAAAACGTCACCATTGCCATTGCGCGCAAACTGCGTGCGCTGCTGAATGATGATCCGATGTTCAAAGGCGTGCTGACCCGTGACGGAGACTACTTTATTTCGGTGATGGGCCGTTCCGACGTGGCGCGTAAGCAGAACGCTTCTTTCCTGGTGTCGATTCACGCGGATGCCGCGCCGAACCGCGATGCGACCGGTGCATCCGTGTGGGTGCTCTCTAACCGTCGCGCGAATAGCGAAATGGCGGGCTGGCTCGAACAGCACGAGAAACAGTCTGAGCTGCTCGGCGGCGCGGGCGACGTACTGGCCAACAGCCAGGCCGACCCGTACCTGAGCCAGGCGGTGCTGGATCTGCAGTTCGGTCATTCCCAGCGTGTAGGGTATGATGTTGCAACCAGCGTGATAAGCCAGCTTCAGCAGGTAGGGAATCTGCATAAACGCCGCCCTGAACATGCCAGCCTTGGCGTGCTGCGTTCGCCGGATATTCCGTCCATTCTGGTCGAGACCGGCTTTATCAGTAACAGCAGCGAAGAGCGCCTGCTGGGTAGCGACGATTATCAACAGAAGATCGCGGAAGCCATTTATAACGGTTTACGTAACTATTTCACGGCGCATCCGATACAATCCGGCCCTCGTGACGAACAGTCGCAGACCGCCAGCGCCGCGTCATCATCCAGGACGCTCGTTAACTAAGGAGTTATCATGCCGATACAGGTTTTACCGCCGCAGCTTGCGAACCAGATTGCCGCGGGTGAAGTGGTTGAGCGGCCTGCATCGGTAGTGAAAGAGCTGGTGGAGAACAGTCTCGATGCGGGGGCAACCCGCATCGATATTGATATTGAACGCGGCGGCGCCAAGCTTATCCGCATTCGTGATAACGGCTGCGGCATCAAAAAAGACGAACTAGCGCTATCGCTGGCGCGTCATGCCACCAGTAAAATCGCCACGCTTGACGACCTTGAGGCGATTATCAGCTTAGGTTTTCGCGGCGAAGCGCTGGCGAGCATCAGCTCGGTCTCGCGTCTGACTATCACCTCTCGTACCGCAGAGCAGCAAGAAGCGTGGCAGGCCTACGCGGAAGGCCGTAATCAGGACGTCACGGTGAAACCTGCGGCGCACCCGGTAGGGACGACGCTGGAAGTGCTGGACCTGTTCTACAACACCCCGGCGCGTCGCAAATTTATGCGCACCGAGAAAACCGAATTCAACCATATCGATGAGATTATCCGCCGCATTGCGCTGGCGCGCTTCGATGTGAGCATTAACCTGACCCATAACGGCAAAGCGGTTCGCCAGTATCGTGCGGTGGCCGAAGGCGCACCGAAAGAGCGTCGGCTGGGTGCGATTTGCGGTGTGCCTTTCCTTGAACACGCGTTGGCCATTGAGTGGCAGCACGGCGACCTGGCGCTGCACGGCTGGGTGGCAGACCCGAAACACACCACGCCTGCGCTGGCTGAAATTCAGTACTGCTACGTGAACGGCCGCATGATGCGCGATAGGCTCATCAACCATGCGATTCGTCAGGCGTGTGAAGATAAACTCGGTGCCGATCAACAGCCCGCGTTTGTTCTTTATCTTGAGATAGACCCGCATCAGGTAGATGTGAACGTGCATCCGGCGAAGCACGAGGTGCGTTTCCATCAGTCGCGCCTGGTGCATGATTTTATCTATCAAGGAGTGCTTAGCGTGCTGCAACAGCAGCTCGATACGCCTCTGCCGCTGGCGGAAGATGACGAGCCCGCGCCGCGATCCTTGCCGGAAAACCGTATTGCCGCCGGGCGCAACCAGTTTGCTGAACCGGCGGTGGCGCGCGAACCTGATATGCCGCGCTATCAAACGCCAACCGGTGGCGGTAGCGCCAGTCGGAGCAGTGGTGGTGCCAACGGCAGCTGGCCGAACGCCCAGCCGGGATATCAGAAGCAGCAGGGGGCGCTTTATCGCCAATTGCTGAATACGCCGGAAAAAACGCCGGAACCGGTGAAAGCGCCAGTGGCCGATAATCTTGCCGGGCATAACCAGAGCTTTGGTCGCGTGCTGGCGATTGTCGCTGATACCTGCGCGTTGCTGGAGCGCGGCGGCAAATTAAGCCTGCTGGCGCTGCCGGTGGCGGAACGCTGGTTACGCCAGGCGCAGCTGACGCCGGGCGAAGCGACCATCTGCGCGCAGCCGCTGTTGATTCCGCTGCGTCTTAAAGTGACCGACGGCGAGCGTCAGACGCTGGAACGCGCGCAGGAAGCGCTGAATCTGCTCGGCATTGAAATACTGCTCGAAGGGCAGCACGCCACGATTCGCGCCGTGCCTTTACCCTTACGACAACAAAATTTACAAATCTTGATTCCTGAACTGATAGGCTACCTGGTGGAGCAAAGTATCGTTGACGCCGGGAACGTTGCGCAGTGGCTGGCCCGAAATCTGGCAAGCGATCACGCGCAGTGGAACATGGCGCAGGCAATTTCCATGCTGGCAGACGTTGAACGTCTTTGCCCACAGCTGGTCAAAGCTCCGCCGGGTGGTCTGTTACAACCCGTTGATTTAGATTCTGCGATGAACGCCCTGAGACATGAGTGAAGTAACCGAGGCGAGCCTGCCTAAGGCAATTTTTTTGATGGGGCCAACCGCTTCGGGCAAGACGGCGCTGGCGATTGAATTACGTAAAGTTTTGCCAGTAGAGTTGATTAGTGTTGATTCAGCCCTCATTTATCGAGGAATGGATATCGGCACCGCTAAGCCGAGTGCGGAAGAGTTAGAAGCCGCGCCGCATCGACTGTTAGATATTCTCGATCCGTCGCAGGCATACTCTGCGGCGGACTTCCGCCGCGATGCGCTTGCGCAGATGGCGGAGATCACCGCCGCAGGGAAAATTCCGCTGCTGGTCGGTGGGACGATGTTGTATTTCAAGGCGTTGCTTGAAGGTTTATCACCGTTGCCCTCAGCCGACCCGGACGTTCGGGCGCGGATTGAGCAGCAGGCGGCAGAGCAAGGATGGATGGCGCTGCATCAGCAGCTGCGGGAAATTGACCCCGTCGCGGCCGAGCGTATTCATCCGAATGATCCGCAAAGACTTTCCCGAGCACTGGAAGTTTTTTTCATTTCGGGTAAAACTTTAACGGAGCTGACACAAACGTCAGGAGACGCTCTGCCCTACAAGGTGCATCAGTTCGCCATCGCCCCGGCGAGCCGTGAACTGCTCCATCAGCGCATTGAGCAGCGTTTTCATCAGATGTTAGCTTCAGGTTTTGAAGCAGAAGTGCGGGCGCTATTTGCCCGTGGAGATTTGCATACGGATATGCCTTCCATTCGTTGTGTGGGATACCGCCAGATGTGGTCATACCTTGAAGGTGAGATTTCATATGATGAAATGGTTTATAGAGGAGTTTGTGCCACGAGACAGCTAGCGAAGCGCCAGGTGACGTGGTTACGCGGTTGGGAAGGAGTTCACTGGTTAGATAGTGAGCAGCCGGAGCAGGCGTTTAGCCAATTATTACAGGTAGTGGGTGCTAGTGTAGACTGAATGTGTAAAATTGAGTCGTATCGTGCGCAATTTTCAGAATCGTAAGGTTCATACGCAACATCGCTCAAGTTGCCGCAACGCGGCTTGAAAGACGAAGTGTATAAGTACAAATAAGCATATAAGGAAAAGAGAGAATGGCTAAGGGGCAATCTTTACAAGATCCGTTCCTGAACGCATTGCGTCGGGAACGTGTTCCAGTTTCTATTTATTTGGTGAATGGTATTAAGCTGCAAGGGCAAATTGAGTCTTTCGATCAGTTCGTGATCCTGTTGAAAAACACGGTCAGCCAGATGGTCTATAAGCACGCAATTTCTACCGTAGTTCCGTCTCGTCCAGTTTCCCATCACAGCAATAACGCTGGCGGCGGTACTGGCAGCAACTACCACCACGGTAGCAACGCGCAGGGTTCTGCGCCGCAAGACAGCGAAGAAACCGAATAAGGTTGATGGCTGTTTATCCATGTCGGGGAGCCGGATTATCCAGGTTCCCCGCTGGTATTTCAGGAGATATAACGCTTGTTTGACCGTTATGACGCCGGTGAGCAGGCGGTGCTGGTACACATCTATTTTACGCAAGACAAAGATATGGAAGACCTCCAGGAGTTTGAATCTCTGGTCTCTTCCGCCGGTGTCGAAGCAATGCAGGTGATTACCGGTAGCCGTAAAGCGCCGCACCCAAAATATTTTGTTGGTGAAGGTAAGGCTGTCGAGATTGCGGAAGCCGTCAAAGCGACAGGTGCTTCCGTTGTGCTGTTCGATCATGCACTTAGCCCAGCGCAGGAGCGAAACCTTGAAGCCCTGTGTCAATGCCGGGTTATCGACCGTACCGGTCTGATCTTAGATATTTTCGCCCAACGTGCGCGTACCCATGAAGGTAAGCTGCAGGTTGAGCTGGCGCAGCTGCGCCATCTGGCCACGCGACTGGTGCGCGGCTGGACGCACCTTGAAAGACAAAAAGGCGGTATTGGTTTACGCGGCCCGGGTGAAACCCAGCTCGAAACCGACCGTCGTTTACTGCGTAACCGTATTATGCAGATCCTCTCGCGCATTGAGCGCGTGGAGAAACAGCGTGAGCAGGGGCGTCGTGCCCGCGTGAAGGCCGATGTGCCAACGGTTTCGCTGGTGGGTTACACCAACGCCGGCAAATCGACGCTGTTTAACCATATTACGCAGGCGGAGGTTTACGCCGCCGACCAGCTGTTTGCGACCCTTGACCCGACGCTGCGCCGTATTGACGTGGCTGACGTGGGCGAAACGGTGCTGGCGGATACCGTAGGCTTTATTCGTCACCTGCCGCACGATCTGGTGGCAGCCTTTAAAGCCACCTTGCAGGAAACCCGCGAAGCGACGCTGTTGCTTCACGTGATTGATGCAGCGGACGTTCGGGTACAGGAAAACATCGACGCGGTGAACACGGTTCTCGAAGAGATCGACGCGCACGAGATCCCAACCCTGCTGGTGATGAACAAAATCGATATGCTGGATGATTTCGAACCGCGTATCGACCGTGATGAAGAGAACAAACCTATCCGGGTGTGGCTGTCTGCGCAAACCGGGGTAGGCATACCACTCCTTTTTCAGGCGTTAACCGAACGCTTAGCCGGCGAAGTCGCGCAGCACACGCTGCGTTTACCTCCGCAGGCAGGGCGTTTGCGTAGCCGCTTTTATCAGCTTCAGGCAATTGAAAAAGAGTGGATGGAGGAGGACGGCTGCGTCAATTTGCAGGTTCGTATGCCGATTGTCGACTGGCGTCGCCTCTGTAAACAAGAACCGACACTGGCAGACTACGTCGTCTGACCGTGCAGCTTGCCTGAACATTAGCCCTTTGGGCACCCAGCGGTTCAGATTGCCTCAACGCGACCGTCGCCACCAGGAAGGGTAGGACGGTTAACCGCGAAAAAATCTGGACTGGGAAAAGGTATATCACCGCATAACAAATATGGAGCATAAACATGGCGTGGAATCAGCCCGGTAATAACGGACAAGACCGCGACCCGTGGGGAAGCAGCAATAATCAAGGCGGCAACTCCGGGGGGAATGGAAATAAAGGCGGTCGCGATCAGGGGCCGCCGGATTTGGATGATATCTTCCGTAAGCTGAGCAAAAAGCTCGGTGGATTTGGGGGCGGTAAAGGGGGCTCCGGCAACGGTAGTTCAACCCAAGGGCCGCGTAGCCCTATGGGCGGACGCATTGTCGGTATCGCTGCCGCAGCCGTTGTGGTTATCTGGGCGGCTAGCGGGTTCTATACCATTAAAGAAGCCGAGCGCGGCGTAGTCACGCGCTTTGGTAAGTTCAGCCACCTGGTTGAGCCGGGTCTGAACTGGAAGCCGACCTTCGTTGACGAAGTCACTCCGGTGAACGTTGAAGCCGTGCGCGAACTAGCCGCGTCTGGCGTGATGCTGACCTCCGACGAGAACGTGGTGCGCGTAGAAATGAACGTGCAGTACCGCGTGACTGACCCGCAGAAATACCTGTTCAGCGTCACCAGCGCTGACGACAGCCTGCGTCAGGCCACCGACAGCGCCCTGCGTGGGGTTATCGGTAAATACACCATGGACCGTATTCTGACCGAAGGTCGTACCGTTATTCGTAGCGATACCCAGCGCGAGCTGGAAGAGACCATTCGTCCATACAACATGGGTATCACCCTGCTGGACGTCAACTTCCAGGCCGCTCGTCCGCCGGAAGAGGTGAAAGCCGCGTTCGATGATGCGATTGCCGCACGTGAGAACGAGCAGCAGTACATCCGTGAAGCGGAAGCGTACACCAACGAAGTTCAGCCACGTGCGAACGGTCAGGCGCAGCGTATTCTGGAAGAAGCGCGTGCGTATAAGACTCAGACCGTCCTGGAAGCACAGGGTGAAGTGGCTCGCTTTGCGAAAATCCTGCCGGAATATAAAGCCGCACCGCAGATTACCCGCGAGCGTCTCTATATCGAGACCATGGAAAAAGTACTGAGCCATACCCGCAAAGTGCTGGTTAGCGACAACAAGAATGGCAACCTGATGGTACTGCCGCTGGATCAAATGCTGAAAGGCGGTAACGCCCCGGCAGCAAAGAGCGATAGCAGTGGTGCGAACAACCTGTTGCGCCTGCCGCCTGCGTCCTCTTCCAGCAGCAGCGCAAGCAACACGTCGTCTGCCAGTCAGGGCAATATCATGGACCAACGCCGCGCTAACGCGCAGCGTAACGACTACCAGCGTCAGGGGGAATAACGATGCGTAAGTCAGTTATTGCGATTATCATCATCGTGCTGGTAGTGCTTTACACCTCTATCTTCGTGGTTAAAGAAGGCGAGCGTGGGATCAAGTTCCAGTTCAGCAGCGTCGTACGTGACGCTGATAAGAAGCCGCTGATTTATGAGCCGGGCCTGCACTTCAAGGTGCCGTTCATTCAGTCGGTGAAAATGCTCGATGCCCGTATCCAGACCATGGATAACCAGGCCGACCGTTTCGTGACCAAAGAGAAAAAAGACCTGATCGTCGACTCTTACATCAAGTGGCGCATCAGCGACTTTAGCCGTTACTTCCTGGCGACCGGCGGCGGTGACGTCTCCCAGGCCGAAGTACTGCTGAAACGTAAGTTCTCTGACCGTCTGCGTTCTGAGATTGGTCGTCTGGACGTGAAAGACATCGTTACCGACTCCCGTGGTCGTCTGACGCTGGAAGTTCGCGACGCCCTGAACTCCGGTTCTTCCGGTGCTGAAGACGAAGTCGCTACGCCAGCCGCGGATAACGCGATTGCCGAAGCCGCAGAGCGCGTAGAGCAGCAGGCAAACATCAAAGGGCCAACCATTAACCCGAACAGTATGGCGGCGTTAGGGATTGAAGTGGTCGATGTGCGTATTAAGCAGATCAACCTGCCTGCTGAGGTTTCCGAAGCTATCTACAACCGTATGCGTGCCGAGCGTGAAGCCGTTGCTCGTCGTCACCGTTCACAGGGTCAGGAAGAGGCAGAAAAACTGCGCGCTACCGCTGACTATGAAGTGACGAAGACGCTGGCAGAAGCCGAACGTCAGGGTCGTATCATGCGCGGTGAAGGTGATGCTGAAGCCGCTAAGCTGTTTGCCGACGCTTTCAGCCAGGATCCAGACTTCTATGCCTTCATCCGTAGCCTGCGTGCGTACGAAGCAAGCTTCGATAGCAACCAGGACGTGATGGTACTGAGCCCGGATAGCGACTTCTTCCGCTATATGAAAAACCCGGGTACCACGACACGTTAATCGCGGGAAAGCCTGAATAAAACCACCGCCTCCTCAGGGAGCCGGTGGTTTTCTTTTTATAAGGACGATGAATGAATTCCACCATCTGGCTGGCGCTTGCGCTGGTTTTAGTGTTTGAAGGCCTGGGGCCGATGCTTTATCCGAAAGCCTGGCGCAAGATGATTGCTACGATGACTCAATTACCCGATACGATGTTACGTCGATTTGGTGGCGGTCTTGTGGTCGCAGGAGTCGTAATCTACTACATGTTGACGAAAACGATTGGCTGATTAAAAAACAGACTCAGAAGCACGATTTTGTGGGTAAAAAGTGCTGTATATCTGAAAAAGCGATGGTAGAATCCATTTTTAAGCAATCGGTGATTTTGAAAAATGGGTAACAACGTCGTCGTACTGGGCACCCAATGGGGTGACGAAGGTAAAGGGAAGATCGTCGATCTTCTTACTGAGCGTGCAAAATATGTTGTTCGCTATCAGGGTGGTCACAACGCAGGCCATACTCTCGTAATCAACGGTGAAAAAACCGTCCTCCATCTTATTCCATCAGGTATTCTCCGTGAGAATGTAACCAGCATCATCGGTAACGGTGTTGTGCTGTCTCCGGCTGCGCTGATGAAAGAGATGAAAGGCCTGGAAGACCGTGGTATCCCGGTTCGCGAACGTCTGCTGCTTTCCGAAGCATGCCCGTTAATCCTCGACTATCACGTCGCGCTGGATAACGCTCGCGAGAAAGCGCGCGGTGCGAAAGCTATCGGTACTACCGGTCGTGGTATCGGTCCTGCTTACGAAGATAAAGTTGCTCGTCGCGGCCTGCGCGTAGGTGACCTTTTCGACAAAGCAACCTTCGCCGACAAACTGAAAGAAGTGATGGAATATCACAACTTCCAGCTGGTGAACTTCTACAAGGTTGACGCAGTTGACTACCAGAAAGTGCTGGACGATGTGATGGCGGTTGCCGACATCCTGACCAGCATGGTTGTTGACGTTTCTGACCTGCTGGATCAGGCTCGTCAGCGCGGTGACTTCGTGATGTTCGAAGGCGCGCAGGGTACACTGCTGGATATCGACCACGGTACCTATCCGTACGTGACCTCTTCCAACACCACCGCAGGTGGCGTAGCAACCGGTTCTGGCCTTGGCCCGCGCTATGTTGACTACGTACTGGGCATCATCAAAGCGTACTCCACTCGCGTGGGTGCCGGTCCATTCCCGACCGAACTGTTTGATGAAACCGGTGAGTTCCTGTGCAAGCAGGGTAACGAGTACGGCGCCACTACCGGCCGTCGTCGTCGTACCGGCTGGCTGGACTCCGTTGCCGTGCGTCGTGCTGTACAGATCAACTCCCTGTCTGGCTTCTGCCTGACCAAGCTGGACGTTCTGGACGGCTTGAAAGAAGTGAAAATCTGCGTGGGCTACCGCATGCCGGATGGCCGCGAAGTGACGACCACTCCGCTGGCAGCTGATGATTGGGAAGGTATCGAGCCAATCTATGAAACCATGCCGGGCTGGTCTGAAACCACCTTTGGCGTGAAGGAACGTAGCGGCCTGCCACAGGCAGCGCTGGACTACATCAAGCGTATTGAAGAACTGACCGGCGTGCCGATCGATATTATCTCGACTGGCCCAGACCGTACCGAAACCATGATCCTGCGCGACCCGTTCGACGCATAATTCTGGTTCGTCGTGCAGCGCCATCAGGCGCTGCGCTTATCAGGCCTACTCACTCTGTAGGCCGGATAAGACGCAAAGCGTCACCATCCGGCTTAATCGTGCGTTAAATCCTCGCTTTTTCCTTCCCGAACTGAAATAAATTAGCGGCGCAGTCGCTGGCTGGTTTATCATCAATATAATTAATATCAACAGGCTCACCCTGTTTTTCCCCTTTTTCCTGAGGTTGATGTGCAGTTAACAAGTTTTACCGATTATGGACTACGTGCGCTGATCTATATGGCGTCGCTGCCGGAAGGCAACATGACCAGTATCTCGGAGGTAACCGAGGTCTACGGCGTGTCGCGTAACCATATGGTTAAAATTATCAACCAGCTCAGCCGCGCCGGATACGTGATGGCCGTGCGGGGAAAAAACGGCGGGATCCGTCTGGGGAAACCAGCTAAGGATATCCGCGTCGGAGACGTGGTGCGTGAACTCGAACCGTTATCGCTGGTGAACTGCAGCAGCGAATTTTGCCATATTACGCCTGCCTGTCGTTTGAAACAGGCGCTTGCTCAAGCCGTGCAATGTTTTCTCAAGGAGTTGGATAACTACACACTGGCTGATTTGGTTGAAAAGAATCAACCGCTATATAAATTATTGCTGGTGGAGTAACGACTCCCGCCAGCAGCGATGATGACGGAGGAACCGACATGTCAAAAGATCCTTTCCAGGAACGCGAAGCAGAGAAATATTCGAATCCTATCCCAAGCCGGGAATTTATCCTCGAACACTTAACAAAACGCGAAAAACCGGCTAACCGTGAAGAACTGGCCGTTGAACTCAATATTGAAGGCGAAGAACAGATTGAAGCGCTGCGCCGTCGCCTGCGCGCCATGGAGCGCGATGGGCAATTAGTCTTTACCCGCCGCCAGTGCTATGCGCTGCCGGAACGTCTCGACCTGCTGAAAGGCATGGTTATCGGTCACCGCGATGGCTTCGGCTTCCTGCGTGTTGAAGGTCGTAAAGACGACCTGTATCTGTCGAGCGAACAGATGAAAATGTGCATGCACGGCGATGAAGTGCTAGCACAGCCGCTGGGCGCGGACCGTAAAGGCCGCCGCGAAGCGCGTATCGTCCGCGTACTGGTGCCGCGCAATGCGCAGATCGTTGGTCGCTACTTTACCGATGCTGGCGTGGGCTTTGTGGTTCCGGACGACAGCCGCCTGAGCTTTGATATCCTCATCCCGCCTGAGTCGGTGATGGGCGCGCGCATGGGCTTTGTGGTGGTGGTCGAACTGACCCAGCGCCCAACCCGCCGCACCAAAGCGATTGGTAAAATCGTTGAAGTGCTGGGCGACAACATGGGTACCGGCATGGCCGTTGAGATGGCGCTGCGTACCCATGAAATTCCATACGTCTGGCCGCCAGCGGTTGAAGCGCAGGTTGCCGGGCTGAAAGAGCAGGTGCCTGAAGAGGCGAAAGTGGGTCGCGTCGACCTGCGCGATCTGCCGCTCGTCACCATTGATGGCGAAGACGCCCGTGACTTCGATGATGCGGTCTACTGCGAGAAAAAACGCGGCGGCGGCTGGCGCCTGTGGGTTGCCATTGCCGACGTGAGCTACTACGTGCGTCCGCCAACTCCGCTGGACGGCGAAGCGCGCAACCGCGGCACCTCGGTCTACTTCCCAACGCAGGTTGTTCCGATGCTGCCGGAAGTGCTCTCCAATGGCCTGTGCTCGTTGAACCCGCAGGTTGACCGCCTGTGTATGGTCTGCGAAATGACCATTTCGTCGAAGGGCCGCTTAACCGGCTTCAAATTCTACGAAGCGGTGATGAGCTCCCACGCGCGTCTGACCTACACTAAGGTCTGGCATATGCTGCAGGGCGATCAGGAGCTGCGCGAGCAGTACGCGCCGCTGGTTAAACACATTGAAGAGCTGCATAACCTCTACAAAGTGCTGGATCAGGCTCGCGCTGAGCGCGGCGGGATCTCGTTTGAGAGCGAAGAAGCGAAGTTCATCTTCAACGCCGAACGCCGTATTGAGCGTATCGAACAGACCCAGCGTAACGACGCGCACAAACTGATCGAAGAGTGCATGATCATGGCGAACATTTCGGCGGCGCGTTTCGTCGAGAAAGCTCAGGAGCCTGCGCTGTTCCGTATTCACGACAAGCCAACGACCGAAGCGATTACCGCATTCCGTTCGGTGCTGTCTGAACTCGGTCTTGAACTGCCAGGCGGCAACAAACCGGAGCCGCGCGACTACGCTGAGCTTCTGGAATCCGTGGCTGACCGTCCTGACGCCGAAATGTTGCAAACCATGCTGCTGCGTTCAATGAAGCAGGCTATCTATGATCCGGAAAACCGCGGCCACTTTGGCCTGGCGCTGCAGTCCTATGCGCACTTCACCTCGCCGATTCGTCGTTATCCTGACCTGTCGCTGCACCGCGCCATTAAGTATCTGTTGGCGAAAGAGCAGGGCCATAAAGGTAACAGCACCGACACCGGCGGCTACCATTATTCGATGGAAGAGATGCTGCAGCTGGGCCAGCACTGTTCGATGACCGAACGCCGCGCTGATGAAGCGACTCGCGATGTTGCTGACTGGCTGAAGTGCGACTTCATGCAGGATCAGGTGGGTAACGTCTTTAAAGGCGTGATTGCGAGCGTGACCGGCTTTGGCTTCTTCGTACGTCTGGACGAGCTGTTCATCGATGGCCTGGTCCACGTCTCCTCGCTGGATAACGACTACTATCGCTTTGACCAGGTCGGTCAGCGTCTGATTGGTGAATCCGGCGGCCAGACCTACCGTCTTGGCGACCGCGTGGAAGTTCGCGTGGAAGCGGTCAACATGGACGAGCGTAAAATCGACTTCTCCCTGATTTCCAGCGAACGTGCCCCGCGCAACGTCGGTAAAACCGAGCGCGAAAGAACGAAAAAAGAAGCGGGCGCTAAACCGGGTGGTAAACGCCGCCAGGTTGGCAAGCGCGTGAACTTCGAACCGGACAGCGCCTTCCGCGGCGAGAAGAAAGGTAAGGCGAAAGCTAAACCGGCTTCTGCCGAGAAAGGGGCGGCGAAGAAAGCCAAAAAGCCTTCAACCAAAACGCAGAAAATCGCCGCAGCGACCAAAGCTAAGCGCGCCGCGAAGAAGAAAGCGGCGGAATAACCTCATTCCCTTCACTCCGACCCTCTCCGCTTAGGGGCGAGGGAGGACGGTTCCCTCTCCCTTCCAGGGAGAGGGCTAGGGTGAGGGTAATCACAACGTAGAATTAACAACGAGTATATTCATGAGTGAAATGATTTACGGCATCCACGCAGTGCAGGCACTGCTGGAGCGCGCGCCTGAACGTTTTCAGGAAGTTTTTATTCTGAAAGGTCGCGACGATAAGCGCCTGATGCCGCTGATCCATGCGCTTGAAGCGCAGGGCGTGGTGATTCAGTTAGCGAACCGTCAGTTCCTGGATGAGAAAAGCGAAGGTGCCGTGCACCAGGGCATTATTGCGCGCGTGAAGCCGGGCCGTCAGTATCAGGAAAACGATCTGCCGGATCTGATCGCTTCACTCGACAGCCCGTTCTTGCTGATCCTCGACGGCGTGACCGACCCGCACAACCTCGGTGCCTGCCTGCGTAGCGCCGATGCTGCTGGCGTGCACGCGGTTATCGTTCCGAAAGACCGCTCGGCGCAGCTGAATGCGACGGCGAAAAAAGTGGCCTGTGGCGCTGCCGAGAGCGTACCGCTGATCCGCGTGACCAACCTGGCGCGCACCATGCGTATGCTGCAGGAAGAGAGCGTATGGATTGTGGGTACCGCTGGTGAAGCGACCCACACGCTGTATCAGAGCAAAATGACCGGCGCGATGGCGCTGGTGATGGGCGCGGAAGGCGAAGGTATGCGCCGTCTGACCCGTGAACACTGCGATGAACTGATCAGCATTCCGATGGCGGGTACCGTGTCGTCGTTGAACGTCTCCGTAGCAACCGGCATCTGCCTGTTTGAAGCGGTACGTCAGCGCAGCTAACCGCCGCCGGGTTTTGCACCTAAGCCACCCTTTCGGGTGGCTTTTTTATTGTGCATCTCCCTCGACCGTCCATACTTAAAAGGTTGCCCATTGACGGAGGGAGACACAATGAACTGGCAAACACACACCGTTTTTAATCAACCTATTCCCTTAAATAACAGTAACCTGTTTTTATCTGACGTTGCGCTGCGTGATGCGGTGACCCGCTATGACGCCGGTTGGGACAGCGAACTGCTGGCGAGTATCGGCCAACAGCTCGGCACCGCCGAATCGCTGGAGCTCGGCAGGCTCGCCAACGCTCATCCCCCTGAACTATTACGCTACGACCCGCAGGGGCAGCGGCTCGACGACGTTCGCTTTCACCCCGCCTGGCATCTGCTGATGCAGGGGCTTTGCGCCAACCGGGTGCATAACCTTCCCTGGGGGGAAGAGGCGCGTAGCGGCGCATTCGTTGCCCGTGCCGCGCGCTTCATGCTGCATGCGCAGGTAGAAGCCGGCACGCTGTGCCCCATCACCATGACTTTTGCCGCCACGCCGCTGCTGCTAAAAACGCTGCCGCCGCTTTTTACCGACTGGCGCTCGGCGTTGCTTAGCGATCGTTATGACCCGCACCAGCTATCCGGCGCGCAGAAGCGCGGACTGCTGATTGGCATGGGGATGACCGAAAAACAGGGCGGCTCCGACGTGCTGAGCAACAGCACGCGAGCTGAACGGCTGGAAGACGGTAGCTATCAGCTTACCGGGCATAAATGGTTCTATTCGGTGCCACAGAGCGACGCGCATCTGGTGCTGGCGCAGGCCAGCGGCGGGTTAACCTGCTTCTTTGTACCGCGCCTACTGCCCGACGGCACCCGTAATGGCATTCGCCTTGAGCGGTTGAAAGACAAACTCGGCAACCGCGCCAACGCCAGCGGCGAAGTGGAGTTCCAGCAGGCGCTCGGCTGGCCGCTGGGTGAGGAGGGAGACGGTATCCGACAAATCCTCAAAATGGGCGGACTGACGCGCTTTGACTGTGCGCTGGGCAGCCACAGCCTGATGCGTCGTGCGCTGTCGGTGGCGCTGTACCACGCTTTCCAGCGCCAGGCCTTCGGCCATAATCTGGTCGACCTGCCGCTGATGCGTCAAGTGCTGGGGAAAATGGCGCTGCAGCTGGAAGGGCAGACCGCGTTTATGTTTCGTCTTGCCAGCGCCTGGGGGCATAATCACCAGCCGCAGGAAGCACTGTGGGCGCGTCTATTCACCCCTGCGGCCAAGTTTGCCATCTGTAAGGTGGGCATTCCGTTCGTGGCGGAGGCAATGGAAGTGCTGGGCGGGATTGGCTACTGCGAAGAGAGCGAGCTACCGCGCCTGTACCGGGAGATGCCGGTGAACAGTATCTGGGAGGGCTCAGGCAATATCATGTGCCTCGACGTGCTGCGCGTGCTGGTGAAGCAACCGGACGCCGTGGCGCTACTGCTGGCGGAATGTAACGAGGTTAAGGGACAGGATCGTCACTTTGATCGGCATTGGCGGCAGTTACAGCAGCTGCTGCGCAAGCCTTCTGAATCACAGGGACGCGAGATAACGCATCAGCTTTACCTGCTGGGCGTCGGTGCGCAGATGCTGCGTCATGCGTCGCCGCCGATGGCTCAGGCCTGGTGTCGAATGATGCTGGACTCGCGAGGCGGTGCGTTGCTGAGTGAACCGGTGATTAATGACCTGCTGTGTCGAGCGACGGGCGGGGGAAGATAAGCAATAGAAACGGGTGGAAGAGGCGCGACAAGCGTAACGCTTCTTCCACTAGAGGTGAGTATCAAGCATAGAGAATCGCCTGTGCTCGCCAGTTGTCCTGCTGAGGTTCTTCATACATCTGAACGATGCGATACCAGGATGCGCCTTGTTCATCCGCTTTGCGTGCGATGACCTGTTCGACATCTTCCAGGCTTCCGGTGATGTTATTCACCGAAATCAGCCCGATCTCATTCAGCCCGGTTACGCAGTCTGCGCTGGCGAACTCTGCAGATTGTGCCGCCGCCGTATGGCCGCCGCCTGACAAAAGCAGGGTAGATAAGGTAAGTGTTTGTTTCATCGTCAGCTCCATTTCACATAACCCAGTGGGGGCAATCCATAGCAGACGCATATCCTGTATCCAGACAGAGGCGCCATTGTGCATCAGGGAAACGTGAAACGGTGCAAAGCTGCGTAAAGCTAGTAAAACTACTTACGGTAGAGAATCGCCTGCGAGTACCACTGGCCCGGCACGACAGTGTCATCAATCATGACTATCACGTAGTAATCCGCTTTCCGCGCGGTAACTTTCTCTCTGATAGATGCTTCAACATCCATCGGCGAACCGTACACCAGCGAGCTAACCGTGCCTATGCGCTGCAAGCCTGCCGTCTGGTTGCGGCGTATTTCCTGTGGATGGTCGGTGACCGGTGGAGGCGCTTCAGGAGTGCCTTCCAGAATGGTACAACCGCTCAACAAGAGCGCCAGCAACAGTGGGATAAACCGTCGTTTAGCCATTTCCCGTTTCCTGATAGTCATAGTGTAGTGGGGAAAGCATTTCGCTTTAGGCGAATGTTCCTGATTTGTTAACCATAGCGCTATTTTCGAATGAAAATATCACGATTTCGTAACGAGGTTCTCAATGTTATAAATCAGGGGTATTGTCGTCATCATACTGCATCAATTTTCGTATGCCATCTCAGCATAGCTAAAGGAGATAACTCATGATTGAACTGGAAATGCGCACCCTGGCAGGACAGCAAGTTTTGCACGCTTACCCAAGGGGATGTAGTGAAAAGGCGCTTCCCAGCATAGTGTTTTATCACGGTTTTACCTCGTCGAACGTTGTTTATAGCTATTTTGCCGTGGCGCTGGCGCAGGCAGGTTTTCGGGTGGTGATGCCTAACGCCGCCGAGCACGGGGAACGCTTCAACGGCGATGGGGCCGAACGTCTTCAGCACTTCTGGCAGATTCTGGTGCAGAACTTTACCGAATTCCCGGCGCTGCGCGATGCGCTGCTGGCAAGTGGGCTGGTGAGCGAAGGGCGCTTAGCGGTGGCCGGTGCCTCAATGGGCGGCATGACCGCGCTGGGGCTGATGGCGCAGCATCCGGAGCTGAAATGTGTGGCGAGCCTGATGGGGTCGGGCTATTTCACTTCACTTTCTGAGACACTCTTCCCACCGTCTGCAGCAAACGGCATCGAGAAGGCGCGCTTGCTGGCACCGCTAGCGAAGTGGGATGTTGGACATCAACTGGTGCGTCTGGCGGACAGACCGCTGCTGCTATGGCATGGGGAAGAGGACGACGTGGTACCGGCGGGTGAGACGTTCCGGCTTCAGCAAGCGTTGCGGGAGGCTGAACTGGATGAGCATCTCACCTGCGTCTGGCAGTCGGGCGTCCGCCACCGTATTACGCCTGAAGCGTTGGACAGCACGGTGGCCTTTTTCCGCCAGCATCTTTAAACGCGGATAACCTTCACGCCCTGATCCTCAAGCTTCTTGAGGATCTCCGGGTCAGCCTGTTTGCCGGTAATCAGCAGATCGATCTCATCGGCGCGGCTAAACAGCATTCCTGCCCGTTCGCCAACCTTGCTGCTATCGACCAGTACGACAAGTTTACCCACCACGTTCAGCATTTTTTGTTCTGCCATCGCGGTGAGCATGTCGGTTTTATATAACCCTTCCGCCGTCAGCCCTTTGCCGCTGGTAAACATCCAGTGCCCGGCGTACAGGCTGTTTTCGCTGCCCTGTGGGCTGAGCGTGATGGCGTGGCTGCGGTTGTACTGCCCGCCCATAATGATCACGCTGTCGTGCTCTTGATCGATAAGGTAGTTAGCCAGTGGCAGGTAGTTGGTGATTATCTGCACCGGTTTGCCGCAGATCTCCTGGCCGACCAGAAAAGCCGTCGAACCACAGTTGATCACCACGCTTTCACCGGGCATCACCAGCTGCGACGCCGCCTTCGCGATGCGTACTTTCTCGTCGTGATTTTGTGCCTGATGAATGTTCATCGGGGACCAGCGCGGGCGCTGCTGGTTAACGGCCTCGGCGCCGTTGCGCACTTTTTTCAGCTTGCCGCTTTCATCAAGCTTGTTGATATCCCTGCGGGCCGTGGCGGGTGAGATCCCCAGACGGGAAATCACCTGCTCTACTGTTATAAAACCCGCTTGCGCCAGCAGGTCCAGTAGAATCTGATGTCTTTGCGCTTCCGTCATGAGCTAATCCGAAAAAAAATGATGATTAAAGATGATATTTGAAAAATAGCCAAAATACTAAAACTATATAGGGGTCAAGGTGGGTTTCCCGGCGTCGCTGCGCTCGGCCGGGAATACTCAATTACAAGAACGATTTAAACGGCAGATCCGGCTCAATCGTAAAGCAATCGTCGAAGCCACGCGGATAGTGATACTCGAAGTTATCTTTATCCAGCGGCCAGGTAAACTTGCCGCCAACCTGCCAGATAAACGGCTTAAATCCGTATTTCAGGCGGTCTTTTTTCATCTCCCACAGAACGCGAATTTCCTGCGGATCGGCCTGGAAGTTTGACCAGATATCGTGATGGAAAGGGATCACCACTTTGGTGTTCAGCGCCTCGGCCATACGCAGCATATCGGCGCTGGTCATTTTGTCGGTGATCCCGCGCGGGTTCTCGCCGTAGGAGCCCAGCGCCACGTCGATGTGATGCTCGTTGCCGTGTTTGGCGTAGTAGTTAGAGTAGTGGGAGTCACCGCTGTGATACAGGGTGCCGCCCGGCGTCTTGAACAGGTAGTTTACCGCGCGCGCGTCCATACCGTCCGGCAGTACCCCAGCGGCTTTTTGATCGGCTGGCAGCGTAATTAACGCTGTGCGGTCGAAAGCATCAAGAGCATGAATTTCAATATCTTTTACCTTAATCACGTCGCCCGGTTTTACTACGATGCAGCGTTCTTTCGGCACGCCCCAGCCTACCCACAGGTCGACGCAGGTTTGTGGCCCGATAAACGGCACATCGTCCGCGCAGTTCTGCATGACGGCCGCCGCGACGTTCACGTCGATATGATCGTTATGATCGTGAGTGGCCAGCACGGCGTCGATCTGACGGATGGCGAACGGATCCAGCACAAACGGCGTGGTGCGCAGGTTTGGCTGTAACTTTTTCACCCCCGCCATACGCTGCATCTGATGACCTTGTTTCATCAGCGGATTGCCGTGGCTTTGTTTGCCGGTGCCGCACCAGAAATCGACACAGACGTTAGTGCCGCCTTGTGATTTCAGCCAGATACCGGTGCAGCCCAGCCACCACATCGCAAAAGTACCCGGTGCGACCTGCTCCTGCTCGATCTCTTCATTCAGCCAGCTGCCCCACTCTGGAAAGGTGCTCAGGATCCAGGATTCTCGCGAAATGGTCTCAACTTTACTCATCGTGTTTTCCTCTTAAATAGTCATAAGTAATCACGCAGTGATTTGTTGTGATTGATATTGTCACCGTTTTTTCATTATTGCAATGATCTATTTTGGTATGTGAGAGGACGTTCTCAATGCAAGGTAACGATAAATTAATAATTGTTAATCTATATTTTTGTTTTAATTGGTTGATTTTATTGATTTATTTAAGTGTGCTTTAAAAGGGTATTTAATCCATGCTTAAAATGGACTTATTATTGCGGTGCGCGTCACATTTAATCAAATTGAATCTTGTTGTGATTACTTTTGATTATTAGAGTGTGTCACACCACCGCTGAGCAGGGTTGCTGGTTCAGCCACTTCATTTATCGGAGAGCGTTATGGAGATCCTCTACAACATCTTTACCGTCTTTTTTAATCAGGTGATGACCAACGCCCCGCTGTTGCTGGGTATCGTGACCTGTCTCGGTTATATCCTGCTGCGCAAAAGCGTTAGCGTGATTATCAAAGGCACCATCAAGACGATTATCGGCTTTATGCTTTTGCAGGCGGGGTCGGGCATCCTGACCAGCACCTTTAAACCGGTAGTGGCGAAGATGTCTGAGGTTTACGGCATCAATGGCGCTATCTCCGACACCTACGCCTCTATGATGGCGACCATCGAACGCATGGGTGATGCCTATAGCTGGGTGGGATATGCGGTGCTGCTCGCGCTGGCATTGAACATTTGCTACGTGGTGCTACGGCGCATTACGGGGATCCGCACCATCATGCTCACCGGGCACATCATGTTCCAGCAGGCCGGGCTGATTGCGGTGTTCTTCTATATCTGCGGCTACTCCATGTGGACCACCATTATCTGCACCGCGGTGCTGGTGTCGCTCTACTGGGGCATAACCTCCAACATGATGTACAAACCGACGCAGGAAGTGACGGACAACTGTGGTTTCTCCATCGGTCACCAGCAGCAGTTTGCTTCGTGGATTGCCTACAAGGTTGCACCGTTCCTCGGTAAGAAAGAGGAGAGCGTAGAGGACCTGAAGCTGCCGGGTTGGCTCAATATTTTCCACGACAACATCGTCTCTACCGCTATCGTCATGACGGTCTTCTTCGGTGCGATTCTGCTGTCGTTCGGTCTGGACGTGGTACAGGCAATGGCCGGTAAGACGCACTGGACTATCTACATCCTGCAAACCGGCTTCTCGTTTGCGGTGGCGATTTTCATCATCACTCAGGGCGTACGTATGTTCGTCGCCGAGCTGTCAGAAGCTTTTAACGGTATCTCTCAGCGCTTGATTCCCGGTGCCGTGCTGGCGATTGACTGCGCTGCGATTTATAGCTTCGCGCCAAACGCCGTGGTATGGGGCTTTATGTGGGGCACCATCGGCCAGCTCATTGCTGTGGGCATTCTGGTCGGCTGCGGCTCTTCCATCCTGATTATCCCGGGCTTTATCCCGATGTTCTTCTCTAACGCCACCATCGGCGTCTTTGCTAACCACTTCGGCGGCTGGCGTGCGGCGCTCAAGATTTGTCTGGTGATGGGGATGATCGAAATATTCGGCTGCGTATGGGCGGTGAAACTGACTGGCATGAGCGCCTGGATGGGGATGGCCGACTGGTCAATTCTGGCACCACCGATGATGCAGGGCTTTGCCTCCATCGGGCTGATTTTCATGGCCGTCATCATCGTGATTGCCCTGGCTTATATGTTCTTCGCTGGCCGCACCCTGCGCGCTGAAGAAGACGCGGAAAAACAAATGGCAGAAGTATCTGCTCATTAAGGAGAGTTTGATTATGACCGTACGTATTCTGGCTGTATGTGGTTGTGGGCAAGGCAGCTCCATGATTATGAAGATGAAAGTCGACCAGTTCCTCAAAGAGCAGGGCGTTGATCACACGGTGAATAGCTGCGCGGTGGGTGAATACAAAAGCGAGCTGAGCGGGGCCGACATCATTATCGCCTCTACCCATGTGGCAAGCGAAATCACCGTCTCCGGCAACAAATATGTGGTGGGCGTACGCAATATGCTCTCGGCGGCCGACTTTGGTCCGAAGCTGATGGAAGTCATCAGCGCGCATTTCCCGAAAGACATGAAGTAAGGACAACCCATGAAGCTACGTGATTCATTGGCGGAAAATAAATCCATCCGCCTGCAGGCGGAAGCCAATACCTGGCAGGAAGCGGTCAAGCTTGGCGTTGACCTGCTGGTGGAGGCAGAGGTTGTCGAGCCGCGCTACTTCCAGGCAATCCTGGATGGCGTTGAACGTTTCGGCCCTTACTTCGTCATTGCCCCTGGCTTGGCGATGCCGCACGGACGCCCTGAAGAAGGGGTGAAGAAAAACGGCTTTGCGTTAGTCACCCTGAAAACGCCAATGGTGTTTAACCACGAAGACAACGACCCGGTCGATATCCTCATCACCCTGGCGGCGGTGGATGCACGCACTCATCAGGAAGACGGCATCATGCAGATCGTCAACCTGTTTGAAGATGAAGCCAATTTCGACCGTTTACGTGCCTGCCGTACCGAGCAGGAAGTGCTGGATTTAATCGATAGCGCCACCCAGGCGGCGACAGCTTAAGAAGGAATTGAACATGTCATTACCAATGTTGCAGGTTGCGCTGGATAACCAGACCATGGACAGCGCCTATGAAACCACCCGCTTGATTGCGGAAGAGGTTGATATCATTGAAGTCGGCACCATCCTTTGTGTCGGTGAAGGCGTGCGCGCGGTGCGCGACCTCAAGGCGCTGTATCCGCATAAAATCGTGCTGGCAGATGCCAAGATTGCCGACGCGGGTAAAATCCTTTCCCGCATGTGCTTTGAAGCCAACGCTGACTGGGTCACCGTAATCTGCTGTGCGGATATCAACACCGCCAAAGGCGCGCTGGACGTGGCAAAAGAGTTTAACGGTGACGTGCAGATTGAGCTGACCGGCTACTGGACCTGGGAACAGGCCAAAGAGTGGCGCGATGCAGGCATTGGGCAGGTGGTCTATCACCGTAGCCGCGATGCGCAGGCCGCGGGTGTGGCGTGGGGGGAAGCGGATATTACCGCGATCAAGCGCTTGTCTGATATGGGCTTCAAAGTGACAGTTACCGGTGGGCTGGCGCTGGAAGACCTGCCGCTGTTCGCGGGCATCCCAATCCATGTCTTTATCGCGGGCCGTAGCATTCGTGATGCGGCATCTCCGGTGGAAGCCGCGCGTCAGTTCAAGCGCTCTATTGCTCAGCTTTGGGGCTAAGGAGCGGTTATGTTGTCGAAACAGACACCGCTTGGCATCTATGAAAAAGCGCTCCCCGCAGGGGAGTGCTGGCTGGAACGCCTGCGTCTGGCAAAAGAGCTGGGTTTTGATTTTGTTGAGATGTCGGTGGATGAGACCGACGAGCGACTGTCGCGCCTCGACTGGAGTCGCGAGCAGCGTTTAGCGCTGGTGAGCGCCATTGCGGAGACCGGCGTACGCGTGCCGTCGATGTGCCTGAGCGCGCATCGCCGCTTTCCTTTAGGCTGCGAAGATGACGACGTTCGCAACCAGGGGCTGGAGATCATGCGTAAAGCTATCCGCTTCGCGCAGGATATCGGCATCCGGGTGATTCAACTCGCGGGATACGACGTCTATTACCAGCAGGCAAATGACGAAACGCGTCGGCGCTTTCGCGACGGCCTGAGGGAGAGCGTTGAAATGGCCAGCCGCGCGCAGGTTACGCTGGCGATGGAGATAATGGATTACCCGCTGATGAACTCCATCAGCAAGGCGCTCGGCTACGCGCACTACCTGAATAACCCGTGGTTCCAGCTTTATCCGGACATCGGCAATCTGTCGGCGTGGGATAACGACGTACAGATGGAATTGCAGGCCGGGATAGGACATATCGTCGCCGTGCACGTGAAAGATACTAAACCTGGCGTCTTTAAAAACGTCCCATTTGGTGAAGGCGTTGTCGATTTCGAACGCTGCTTTGAAACGCTGCGTGAGAGCGGCTACTGCGGACCATATCTGATTGAGATGTGGAGTGAAACTTCGGATGACCCGGCGCGGGAAGTGGCAAAAGCACGCGACTGGGTGAAGGCCAGAATGGCCCGCGCTGGATTGGTGGAGGCGGCATAATGCAACAGCTAAAACAGCAGGTGTTTGACGCCAATATGGATTTACCGCGCTACGGTCTGGTGACTTTTACCTGGGGCAACGTCAGCGCTATCGACCGTGAACGGGGTCGGGTGGTGATTAAGCCGAGCGGCGTAGCCTATGAGACCATGACCGTGGATGACATGGTCGTCGTGGATATGGACGGCAATGTGGTGGAAGGGCGCTATCGTCCTTCTTCCGACACGGCGACACACCTGGCGATGTACCGCCGTTACCCGTCTCTCGGCGGCGTGGTTCATACCCACTCGACCCATGCCACATCGTGGGCACAGGCAGGTCTGGCGATTCCCGCGCTTGGCACCACGCATGCGGACTACTTCTTTGGCGATATTCCCTGTACCCGTGCGTTAACGGAAGCTGAAGTGCAGGGCGAATATGAGCTGAACACCGGTAAGGTGATCATCGAGACGCTGGGTGACGTCGAGCCGCTGCATACGCCGGGAATTGTGGTGTACCAGCATGGCCCGTTCGCCTGGGGGAAAGATGCGCACGATGCGGTGCGTAACGCGGTGGTGATGGAAGAAGTGGCGAAAATGGCGTGGATTGCGCGCGGTATCAACCCGGCGCTAAGCCCGATCGACAGCTACCTGATGAACAAACACTTTATGCGTAAGCATGGGCCGAACGCCTATTACGGTCAGTGATCGTTTTATCCAAAAAATATGCTCCGGGATTTGTACGCCTTCGGGATGTTACTGGTCTGATTCCGGAGCCTTTTTACGGCAGGCGTTCTTCGCCCTCGTGGAGGAGGCGAAGAACGAAGCACGGGGTTAGCGATACAGCGCAGCGCTCGCGTGGATCAAACCGTTGCTTCCGGGTTCATGTATCAGGATAGGCTGGAAGTATTTAGCCCCCTGAGCATCGCTCTCCTGACTGAGCGCCTTATCGGCCTCTTGCTCAGTGGCGATATTATGGTTGATATAGATAACCCCCAGGCTCTGTACATCGTCCATGTTACGTGCCTGATGGCCATCGATCTTAATGGCGGCCTGTGCGCTGACGCTAACCAGTAGCGCAGCCATTACGGCAATGACGATAGTTTTCATACTCGACTCCTTACTGACAGTCCTGACGCTAACGCGGGGGCTCTCCTCTTGTTGTGGTTGACTACTGATGTAATTGTAATCGGTTTTTGGCTGCGGTATGGCGACCTTTTCTGATGCTGTTGTTCAAAAAATTGCCGCATTCGTGGCTGTTTAATTTTAAATCACTGACTTAGACCGACTTTGCCTTTTGTGTGAATTTTTTGTGCAATTCACTTGAGTTTCCAGGGGGCGGCAAGTATTATTACGCGTCATTTTTCAGCCGACCTTTAACACGTTCCTTGCCTCCATGGGCCTCGGCTGACCCAGACAGGAGGCTGAATAATCCGTAAGGAGCAATTCGATGCGTCATTACGAAATCGTTTTTATGGTCCATCCTGACCAGAGCGAACAGGTTCCGGGTATGATCGAGCGCTACACTGGTGCAATCACTGCAGCAGAAGGCACGATCCACCGTCTGGAAGACTGGGGCCGCCGTCAGCTGGCTTACCCGATCAACAAACTGCACAAAGCTCACTACGTTCTGCTGAACGTTGAAGCACCGCAGGAAGTGATCGATGAGCTGGAAACTAACTTCCGCTTCAACGATGCCGTTATCCGCAGCATGGTTATGCGTACTAAGCACGCTGTTACCGAAGCGTCTCCGATGGTTAAAGCGAAAGACGAGCGTCGTGAACGTCGCGATGATTTCGCAAACGAAACCTCAGATGATGCTGAAGCTGGGGATTCTGAAGAGTAATTTCTGATGACCAATCGTCTGGTGTTATCCGGCACAGTGTGCAGAACACCGCTTCGCAAGGTCAGCCCATCAGGAATTCCTCATTGCCAGTTCGTGCTTGAGCATCGTTCTGTGCAGGAGGAAGCCGGCTTTCACCGGCAGGCGTGGTGTCAAATGCCCGTTATTATTAGCGGACAAGAGAACCAAGCCATTACTCACAGTATAACGGTCGGTAGTGCAGTCACCGTTCAGGGTTTTATCTGTTGCCACAAAGCAAAGAATGGCCTGAGCAAAATGGTTCTGCATGCCGAGCAGATTGAATTGATAGATTCTGGAGACTAGCCATATGGCACGTTATTTCCGTCGTCGCAAGTTCTGCCGTTTCACCGCGGAAGGCGTTGTTGAGATCGATTACAAAGACATCGCAACGTTGAAAAACTACATTACCGAAAGCGGTAAAATTGTCCCGAGCCGTATCACCGGTACTCGTGCAAAATACCAGCGTCAGCTGGCTCGCTGCATCAAGCGCGCTCGCTACCTGTCCCTGCTGCCGTATACCGATCGTCATCAGTAATCGGCCGCCGTCTATTAACGACTTTAAGAGGATAAGGTAATGCAAGTTATTCTGCTTGATAAAGTAGCAAACCTGGGCACCCTGGGTGATCAAGTTAACGTTAAAGCGGGCTACGCTCGTAACTTCCTGGTACCACAGGGCAAAGCTGTTCCTGCTACCAAGAAAAACGTTGAATTCTTCGAAGCACGTCGTGCAGAACTGGAAGCCAAACTGGCTGACGTTCTGGGCGCTGCAGAAGCTCGTGCTGCACAGATCGTAGCACTGGAATCAGTAACCATCGCGTCTAAAGCAGGCGACGAAGGTAAACTGTTCGGTTCCATCGGTACTCGCGACATCGCTGATGCAGTTACTGCAGCTGGCGTTAAAGTTGCTAAGAGCGAAGTTCGTCTGCCGAACGGCGTTCTGCGTACTGTTGGCGAGCACGAAGTGGACTTCCAGGTTCACAGCGAAGTATTCGCTAAAGTTATCATCAACGTTGTTGCTGCTTAATCAGCAACCCACGTTTTGATAACAACAAACCGCCGGCCTTGTGCCGGCGTTTTGCTTTTTAGGCCCACCACTTTTCGACTGGCTATCTTTCATCCTTTTCGCGATAATCAAAAAATTAAAACAATATTTTAATTTTTGGTAAAAGAATGGAAACTCTGCGCCAGCATCCTCTGTTTTCCCGCAAAAATATCGTTTATCTCTGTGCCGCGTTCTGCTGTCTGCTGTGGGGAAGTGCTTACCCGGCGATTAAGAGCGGGTATGAACTGTTTCAGATTGCCACTGATGATATTCCGAGCAAAATCGTCTTTGCGGGCTACCGCTTCCTGTTTGCCGGAGGGCTGCTGCTCCTGCTGGCGATGGCACAGCGTAAGCCAATTGCTCGCCTGAGCGCGCGTCAGTTTGGCCAGCTAACCCTGCTGGGGCTCACGCAGACCTCGCTACAGTACATCTTCTTCTACATCGGCCTGGCTTTCACCACCGGGGTGAAGGGGTCAATTATGAACGCCACGGGTACCTTCTTTAGCGTGCTGCTGGCGCACTTTATCTACCAGAACGATCGGCTGAGCTATAACAAGACGCTGGGCTGTATTCTCGGCTTTGTCGGGGTGATGGTGGTGAACTTCAACAGCGGGCTGCTGGATTTTAGCTTTAGCCTGGGTGATGGTTCGGTGGTGCTGGCGGCGTTTATTCTGTCAGCGGCGTCACTCTACGGTAAGCGTATCTCTCAAACGGTCGATCCTACGGTGATGACGGGTTACCAGCTGGCTTTCGGTGGCCTGGCGCTGGTGGTCGGCGGCTATCTGAGCGGCGGCACGCTGACCTTCCACGGCTTCTCATCGGTGGCGATTCTCGGTTATCTGACGCTACTGTCATCAGTGGCTTTTGCGCTGTGGAGTATTTTGCTCAAGTACAACCGGGTGGGGATGATTGCGCCGTTTAACTTCCTGATCCCGGTATCCGGTTCGGTGCTGTCGGCGATTTTTCTCGGGGAAAATATTCTCGAGTGGAAATACGCGCTGGCGCTGGCGCTGGTCTGTTCGGGGATTTGGTGGGTGAACAAGGTGAAGCGGTAATGCCTGATGGCGCTGCGCTTATCAGGCCTACGTTCACGGTTTTGTAGGCCGGATAAGGCAAAGCCGCCATCCGGCAGTCTGCAAGTTTAACGCGCGCGAATAAAACTACCGTCCTGCTGGCGGGTGAACAGCACCTGACCGTTATCCGATTCGATGGTTAACCCGGTAACCACACCGTTGGCGTTCTTACGAATCTGCACTTTCTGGCCGTTTTTCAGGTTACTCAGCGGCTTACCCGCCCCCTCAACCTGCGCCATAGCATAGACATCGGTTGGCGGCAGGTTATTGTCGCGGAAAAGCTGCGCCAACGTTTTACCGGCTTCGACCTGATAGGTATGCCAGTCGCTGCTGCTGCGGCTCTCCTGATAGGGCTGCGTTCGCGACGGCGCGGCCTGCTGCTCGCTCGGCTGCTCTTCCTGCACCGGTTCCGGCGCAACAGGGGCGACCTGATCTAAATCGTTAGACGGTGTGACCAGCTGAGCGTGCAACGGCTGAGCGTCTGGCTGCGGCGTTTGCGACTGTGACTGGAAGTCCAGCTGCGCGGAGCGGGTCACCTGCGGCGGCGGGCTGTCGTCAGCGGAAGGCAGCAGGAAGCCGACGATAATGGCCAGCGCAGCAACAATCACGCCGCGACGGTGGGCAGGCGGCAGCGGGTCCAGGATGCGAAGATCGTCCGGCGCATGCCAGATTTTCACCAGCAAAGGTTTTATTTCAAATCTCCCGGGCATGGCTCTCCTCCTGCTCCGTGTCGATGCTATCCAGTATAGATGGCTAACTGCCTGATGAACGTGGCAAAGCGCACTTTCATCATATCCTATAGGCAAAAGGTATTGTTTCTTTTTCCCGGTAATTTGTCATCTTTCCTGACACAAAGTTTTACCCTGTGCGGCGTGGCTGCTATGCTGCCCGCTACTTTATACCCGAAGAAAGGAAAGACGATGGCCACCCCGACTTTTGACACTATTGAAGCACAGGCAAGCTACGGTATCGGCCTGCAGGTAGGGCAGCAACTGAGCGAGTCCGGTTTGCAGGGTTTACTGCCGGAAGCACTGGTTGCCGGTATCGCCGATGCGCTGGAAGGCAAGCAGCCTGCTGTGCCGGTAGACGTTGTTCATCGCGCGCTGCGTGAAATCCACGAACGTGCTGATGCAGTACGTCGTGAGCGTTTTGCGGCGATGGCCGAAGACGGCGTGAAATATCTGGAAGAAAACCGTGAGAAAGAAGGCGTAAACAGCACCGAATCCGGTCTGCAGTTCCGCGTTCTGACCCAGGGTGAAGGCGCAATCCCAGCGCGTACCGATCACGTTCGCGTACACTACACCGGCAAACTGATTGACGGCACCGTGTTCGATAGCTCCGTCGCACGCGGCGAACCTGCTGAATTCCCGGTTAACGGCGTTATCGCTGGCTGGATTGAAGCACTGACCCTGATGCCGGTTGGCTCTAAGTGGGAACTGACTATCCCTCATAGCCTGGCCTACGGCGAGCGCGGTGCGGGTGCTTCCATCCCTCCGTTCAGCACTCTGGTCTTCGAAGTCGAGTTACTGGAAATCCTGTAATCCTCGCACTTATCCTCTCTCCGTCCGGGGAGAGGATACAAACTCCTGAAGTTAGATATATGTTGGGATTCAATCTTGCAAATACAGCAATTGCGTGTATTTTTGTGAGCTGTTTCCCATAGGTGAGGTGATATAACACTCACTTTAAACATAAAATTAACATTATATTTAAATCATAGTATTCATCCCTCCGATTCTTACCTAATATCGAGACATCCTATAGATAGGATCGTCTTGCATGACGACATAAAGGGCCAGTAGAGCCCGCACAACACAGACAGAAACAACAGGAAGAAAATCACATGGTTGATCAGATTAAAGTCGCTGCTGCCGAAGAGCAGGAGCCGGCTGAACAATCGCTACGGCGAAACCTCACAAACCGACATATTCAGCTTATTGCCATCGGCGGCGCCATCGGCACCGGGCTGTTTATGGGATCGGGCAAAACTATCAGTCTCGCTGGGCCTTCGATCATCTTCGTTTATATGATCATCGGTTTTATGCTTTTCTTCGTGATGCGTGCGATGGGCGAGCTGCTGCTCTCCAACCTCGAGTACAAATCGTTTAGTGACTTTGCGGCCGACCTGCTTGGCCCATGGGCCGGGTATTTTACCGGCTGGACCTACTGGTTCTGTTGGGTGGTGACCGGGATGGCGGACGTCGTCGCTATTACCGCCTACGCGCAGTTCTGGTTCCCCGGACTCTCTGACTGGGTGGCTTCGCTGGCGGTCGTGGTCCTGCTGCTGAGCCTCAACCTTGCCACCGTGAAGATGTTCGGTGAGATGGAGTTCTGGTTTGCGATGATCAAAATCGTCGCTATCGTCGCGCTGATCGTTGTCGGCCTGGTGATGGTGCTGATGCACTTCAAATCACCAACCGGCGTAGAAGCCTCATTTGCTCATCTGTGGAACGACGGCGGCTGGTTCCCGAAAGGCATCAGCGGCTTCTTTGCGGGCTTCCAGATAGCGGTCTTCGCCTTCGTGGGGATTGAGCTGGTGGGCACCACCGCGGCGGAAACCAAAGATCCTGAGAAATCACTGCCGCGTGCGATTAACTCGATTCCAATCCGTATCATCATGTTCTACGTGTTCGCACTGATTGTGATTATGTCCGTGACCCCGTGGAGCTCGGTGGTACCGAACAAGAGCCCGTTCGTTGAACTGTTCATGCTGGTCGGTCTGCCGGCGGCGGCGAGCATCATTAACTTCGTGGTGCTGACCTCGGCAACCTCTTCCGCCAACAGCGGCGTGTTCTCAACCAGCCGCATGCTGTTCGGTCTGGCGCAGGACGGCGTAGCGCCAAGCCTGTTCGCCAAGCTCTCCAAGCGTGCGGTACCGGCGAAAGGGCTGACCTTCTCCTGTATCTGCCTGCTGGGCGGCGTGGTGATGCTGATGGTGAACCCAAGCGTGATCGCAGCCTTCACCATGATCACCACCGTATCGGCGATTCTGTTTATGTTCGTCTGGACGATTATCCTGTGCTCTTACCTGGTATACCGTAAGAAGCGTCCACACCTGCATGAAAAATCCATCTACAAAATGCCGCTGGGCAAAGTGATGTGCTGGGTCTGCATGGCGTTCTTCGCCTTCGTTCTGGTGCTGCTGACTCTGGAAGCGGATACCCGTGAAGCGCTGATGGTGACGCCAATCTGGTTCATCGTGCTGGGGCTGGGTTGGATGTTCCTGCGTAAGAACAAGCTGGCTAAGTAAGAGAATTTCGCTCCTCACCCTCTCCCCTGGAGGAGAGGGTGAGGAGGAAACGACACAAAGCGCCCATCGTGGCGCTTTCTTCGTTTTTGAGCCTCACCTCGTAGTCCCCCCATTCTTAACGTGCTACTTTCCCCGCCACAAACGAAAAGCGTATGGAGATGAAATGCGTCAGAGAACGATTGTCTGCCCGGTGATTCAAAACGAGGGCGAATACCTGCTGTGTAAAATGGCCGATGACCGCGGCGTTTTCCCTAGGCAATGGGCGATTTCCGGCGGCGGTATGGAGCCGGGGGAAACCATGGAAGAAGCGCTGAGACGCGAGATAGGTGAAGAGCTGGGTGATGCGCTGGAGATTACCGAAGTGAAGCCGTGGACCTTTCGCGATGACGTACGGGTGAAAACCTACGCCGACGGGACGACCGAGCAGATCTACATGATTTATCTCATCTTTGACTGCGTGAGCGCCAACCGGGATATTACTTTCAACGAGGAGTTTCAGGAGGTCGCCTGGGTGAAACCCGAAGCGCTGGCCGACATGGACCTCAACGTCGCGACGCGAGAAACCTTCCGCCAGAAAGGTCTGCTGTAAAAAAACGCCTCCCGCAAGAGGAGGCGCTTAGTCATCTTATTCGCCTTTGAGCGCACGTGGGAACAGCACGTTATTCTCGAGACTGATGTGCTCCATCAGGTCGTCGATCATTTCGTTGATGCCGTTATACATTGCCTTCCAGGTGGTGCAGGCTTCTGGCGGAATGGTGACGTTTTGAGTGGTGTGCTTGATCACTTCCAGCAGTTCCCCTGCCTCGTCATGCTCGCTTTCCATCACGCTGATTGGCCCCATCGCCTGGCTGCCCATACCTTGTTTGATCATCGGGAACAGAATCTGCTCCTCTTTCATCATGTGGCTGGAAAGCTCCTGATGCAGCATGGTCAGATATTTCGCCAGGCCTCTTGGCACGTTCGGTTTGTCGGCGTGTACACGTTCGACTTTGGTGGCCTGCAGAATCAGCTCTGGCAGCTGTTCGCGGTGACGGTCGTGGTAACGCACGATGATGTGGTCGATGATTTCGGCCAGCGGCGCTACGCGCCAGTCTTTTTCCACCGGCTGCTCGGCCAGTTTTGCCAGTTCAGCTTCAATCACGGCAACGTCGAGCTCTTTGCGGTCCGCCGCACGGGCCAGCGTCTGCTTACCGCCGCAGCAGTAATCCATATCATATTTACGGAACAGCGCGGATGCGCGTGGGATAGAGAGCGCCAGCTCGCCTAATGGTTGGTCGCGAAAGGCCATAGCAGTTACCTCGTCATCAATAATATAAGATGCATTTTAAATACATCTTTAAGTCGAAGATATACCCCTTTATAGGCAGGGGAATTCAGTGATGTTTGTCACAAAAAATTATTACGCTTTAACGTGCTGAATCTTATTAAGAATGCCTCTGGTAAGACCTGAATCGATTAAACAAGCGCGTGGCGCTGCCGATAGTGAGACTTCAGACCACCTGCACTTAAAGGCAAAAGATGTTTAAAAGAATAAAAGTGATTACCGTACTGATTGTCGTACTGGTCGCGCTGGGCGCGATGCAGCTGATTTCGGCGGGCGTATTCGTTCGTGCGCTGAATCACGACAAGCAGAATTTTACCGTCTCTCAACTCTCCAGCCAGAACGTGGCGGAGTTTACCGACGCGTGGATTAGCCTCAATCAGGCGCGTGTCACCCTCAACCGCGGCATGCTGCGTTTGCAGGGGACCATGGCAAGCAGCGTCAACGGCGGCGAGCTGAAAACGCTGGTGGATACGGCCAATAATCTGTTGGCTGAGGCGAAACGTCACTACGACACCTATTACGCGCTGCCGGAAACGCCTGGGCTGGACGGCCATCTCTCAGACAGCCTCGAGAAACAGTATGGCATCTATTCCGCGACGCTTGCGCGCATGAATGAGCTACTGGCGGAAGGCAAGCTGGAAGACATGTTCAAGCAAAACGCCGAGCAGAAACAGCAGGCGATGCAGGCGGTTTACCAGGACTGGCGTGCGGCGCAGGCATCGCTGACCAGCGCGGGGGTTAAACAAAATGAGAGCGACTACATTCGAATTTTGTGGAGCCTTGGGGTGATGCTGGCGCTGGCGCTGGCGGTTATTGTGGTGAGCTGGGTGGCGATGCAGCGCGTACTGCTCAAGCCGCTGCATCAAGTGATGGACCACATTCGTCATATTGCCGAAGGCGACCTGACCAACAATATCAATACCGAAGGCAGCAACGAAATGGCGCTGCTGGCACGTAACGTCAACGACATGCAGCAGTCGCTGGCGAAGACGGTCGGCGTGGTTCGCGAAGGCGCAGACACCATCTACACCGGTGCGGGCGAAATTTCTGCTGGCAGTAACGATCTCTCTTCGCGCACCGAGCAGCAGGCGGCCTCGCTGGAACAGACCGCCGCCAGCATGGAGCAGTTAACCGCGACGGTGAAACAGAACGCCGATAACGCGCGTCAGGCCACTCAACTGGCGCAGAACGCGTCTGAAACCGCGCAGAAGGGCGGAAACGTCGTCGACGGCGTGGTGCGTACTATGGACGAGATTGCCGCGAGCTCCAGCAAAATTGCCCAGATCACCAACGTCATTGACGGCATTGCCTTCCAGACCAATATTCTGGCGCTGAACGCGGCGGTAGAAGCGGCGCGAGCCGGTGAACAGGGACGCGGCTTTGCCGTGGTTGCCGGTGAAGTTCGCACGCTGGCGCAGCGCAGCGCGCAGGCTGCGAAAGAGATTAAAGGGCTGATTGATGATTCGGGCAACCGCGTCAGCGCCGGTTCCGCGCTAGTGCACGAAGCCGGAGAGACAATGGCTGAGATCGTTAACGCCGTTACTCGCGTCAGCGACATCATGGGCGAAATCGCTTCCGCTTCCGATGAGCAAAGCCGCGGCATTGACCAGGTGGGCCAGGCGGTTGCCGAGATGGACCGCGTCACCCAGCAGAACGCCTCGCTGGTGGAAGAGTCCGCCAGCGCCGCGTCAGCGCTGGAAGAACAGGCTGCACGTCTGAACGAGACGGTGGCGGTCTTTAAAATCTCCCGCCAGCAGTCCATGCAGAAAGCACCAATGAAGAAAGCCTTCGTGCCAACGGCGAAAGCCGCGCCGCTTAACGAAGCGAACTGGGAAACGTTCTAAGCCTCAGGCCTCAGAAACCGGCACCACCGCCGGTTTCTGCGGTTTTGACCGCACCGCAATCACCACGCCCATCACCAGCAGCGTAATCCCGCTCAGCGTCAACATCGGCGGCATTTCCTGGCGCAGCAGGAAGGTGTACAGCAGCCCCGCCAGCGTTTCAAAGACAATCAATGGTCCAAGGATCACCGTCGGCAGCCGCTGGCTCGCCACGTTCCAGCATAGCGCGCCGACCCACGAACAGAGCACGGCGATGGCGATCATCAACTCAATAAACACCGTCGGTCGCGGGCCGAATGGCAGCGAGAAATCCGGCGTCTGGGCGTGCAGCCACAGGCAGGCTGCGACGTAGCCGATGACGGAAACCGGCAGCGTCACCAACGCCTGCGCGGTGGCCCACATCAGCGGCGGCTGGTGCGGGTTTTCTCGCAGCCAGCGGGCGTTACGCAGGGCATACCATGCCCAGCACACGACCGAAACGCTCGCCAGCGCAATCCCGGAACCGTAGCGCCAGCCGCTGAAGTCCGGTAAACCCTGGCGCAGCTCGGCGATATTCACGCACAGCAGGCCAATGCCAATCAGCACCAGTGGCGGCATCAGCCGCATCCACGACAGTTTGCCGTCGCGCTGGCTATAGAGCAGGTTAGCGAAAATCGGGATCACCACCGGCAGCGTGGCGATAATCATCGTTGAAACCGGCGCGCCGGTGCGCTGAATAGCGCTGGCAAGGCAGACGTAATAGATAAGGTTGCCGACTATGGTCAGCCCCAGCGCCGTCCACCAGTCCTGACGCGTAAGCTGACGCAGACGCGCGCGGCCCAGCCACGCCAACGGCAGGGCAATCAGCCCCAGCGCCAGATAGCGCCCCATCGACTGCAGCACCGCCGGGTAATCCGGCACGATTAACGGCCCGACAAAAATCAGCCCCCACATCAAACCCGCTAACAGGGCATACAGCACACCGCTAATCATTATGATTTCCACTTCTGTTAAACATGCTGAAAAGTGTAGGAGGGGAAAGGCGTGCAGTATTGTATGAGATTGCTGATTAGCGACGGACAACCTGTTTTTGGTAGCGCGCTGGGGTAATGCCGTAGCGCTGGGTAAAGGCGCGGGTGAGGTGTGACTGGTCGGTCAGCCCGGTCGCGGCGGCGACTTCGGCGGCTGGCATACCGTGGGTGAGGAATTCTTTGGCACGCCAAAGGCGTACGGCCATCAGCATCTGATGCGGCGTGACGTGGAAATGGGCCTTGAACTGGCGCTGGAAGTGCCACGGGCTCAGCGCCGCGACGTTCGCCAGCTCGTCGAGGGTAATGGGGTGCATGTAGTTGTCGTAGAGATAGTCGCGCACGTGGGCAAAGCGGTGCGCGCCTTCCGCCAGCACCGGCGCATGACAGGCCAGCGGCTGGAAGGTGTCTATCATATCCAGCAGCAGCCCTTTCTGGGCGAGAGGGTCGTCGGTATGCCACAGGGCGTGGATCTGACGGCCAATCAACAACGAACGCTGCGGGTCGTGGCGGGTGACGTCGTCAAACCACCAGTGGCGAATGCCGGTCACGTCTTCGAGCAGGTCGGGCTGAAGGTAAATCATCCGGTAGCGCCAGCCGTCGGCGGTTTCCGCCTCGCCGGTGTGCAGTTCGTCGGGGTTCATGGTGACAACCGAGTGGACCGGTGCAACGTGCTGGGTTCCGCGATAGCGGAAACGCTCGGCTCCGGCTTCAATGACGCCGATGCCAAACGCTTCGTGGGTGTGGGGTTCAAAGGCGTAGCGGGAGATATGGGCATGATAAAGCTCAACGCCCGGCACCTGCGCCAGATGGCGAAAGCGGGCGCTATCTTTCTCATCGCTGAACTGTTCTGGTACGCCTTGCACGTGATATTTCCCCCTGGACCATTCTTTTATTATCAGAGATGGCCCGCGGGGGCGCTACCACATTTAACCGATTTTTAACGATTACAGAATGCCTTTGACGCTCTCAGCCAGCGGCGTAGTTGGACGGCCAATCAGTTTGCTCAGCGTGTGACTGTCGTCGAACAGGCCGCCTTTTCAGGCACCAACGTCAGAGTCCGCCAGCATGTCAGCCAGCCCGGCAGGCAGGCCGACGCTTTTGAGCGCGGCGGCAAAATCGGCCTGGCTCAGGTTCTGATAAACCACCTTTTTACCGCTCTGTTTTGCCAGTTCAGCGGCCAGTTCACCGAGCGTCCAGCCGTGGTCGCCCGCCAGTTCGTAAACTTTCCCAGCGTGACCCTCTTCAGCGATGACGCGCGCGGCGGCAGCGGCGTAGTCTGCGCGGGTTGCCGAGGCGATTTTGCCTTCACCGGCTGCGCCAATAAACACGCCATGCTCCAGCGCAGGCGGTACGCTCGCCAGATAGTTTTCGGTGTACCAGCCGTTACGCAGCAGCGCGTAAGGAATGCCAGAGTCGGCCAGCATCTTCTCGGTTTCAACGTGTTCAACGTGCAGGCCCAGTGGGGATTTATCGGCGTGCAGCAGGCTGGTGTAAGCGATAAATTTCACGCCCGCGGCTTTGGCGGCATTGATGATATTACGGTGCTGCGGCGCGCGCTGGCCGACTTCGCTAGAGGAGATAATCAGCAGCTTGTCCACGCCCTGCAGCGCTTTGGTCAGCGCCGCTTCGTCGCCGTAATCGGCCTGACGAACAACGACGCCCTTCTGGCTCAGCGCTTCGGCTTTCGCCGGGTTGCGGACAACGGCAACCAGTTGGTTGGCGGCAGTCGTGTTGAGCAGGTTAGCAATGACGTGCTGGCCAAGCTGGCCGGTGGCTCCGGTAATCGCGATCATGGGTCTTCTCCTTCGTGTTCGTATGGTGTTGTGGTAAGCTATCACCATAACTAACTTTTAGTAAGTACGTACAAAAAGGTAAGTATGAAAGAAATAAATCCGACGCTGACGCAAAAGCTGCGCAACGGCAACCTGTTTGCCGAAAGTTGCCCTTCGCGGGACGTGCTCAAACACGTGACCAGCCGTTGGGGCGTACTGATTCTGGTGGCGCTGCGTGAAGGGACGCATCGCTTTAGCGACCTGCGCCGCAAGATGGGCGGGGTCAGCGAAAAAATGCTCGCCCAGTCGCTACAGGCGCTGGAGCAGGACGGTTTTATCAACCGTATTTCCTACCCGGTGGTCCCGCCGCACGTTGAGTATAGCCTGACGCCGCTGGGGGAAGAGGTGAGCGAAAAGGTAGCTGCGCTGGCAGACTGGATTGAGGTGAATTTGCCGGTAGTGATGGCGCAGCAGCTCCCGGCGTCGGCATAAACGCCTCGGCCGGGCTACATGCTATCGTAGCCCGGCCGAGCAAAGCGACGCCGGGAAGCGCCCAGAACTTACTTACTCAAATCCAGCTGATAAATCGCAAACCCAATATCATCCGTCGCCACCTGCTTCATCGGATACTGCGCTTTCTCTTTGATAAACGCCGCGGCTTTTTCTGACGGCGAGGTTTCAAAGCGGATATCCAGTTTGGTATCGCTGTGAATCGGCGCCAGACGCCAGTTGTTGTCCGCCGCCGGGTGAATTTCTCCGGCTTTCTTCGACTGCTCGCCAATCCACGCAGCCAGTACCGAACGGTTTTCATCCGGTGAAGCAAAGGCAATGTGCGTATCGCCGGTGCCCGCGAACTTACCGCCGTAAGCACGATAGTTGTTGGTGGCAACGAGGAACGTGGCATTCGGGTCGATAGGCTTGCCGTTAAAGGTCAGATTCTTGATGCGCTCAGATTTCGGGTTAATGCTCTGGCATTCGCCGTCGTAGCGCGCCGGTTGGGTCACGTCGACCTGATAATCCACGCCGTCGATAATGTCGAAGTTATAGGTGCGGAAACCGTCCCAGTTAATCAGCGACTGCGGCTTGCTGCTGTGCGGGTCAATTTGATTGAACTGCCCGGCAGAGCACTCCAGCCATTCTTTCACCTCTTTACCGCTGGCTTTCACCACCACCAGGGTGTTCGGATAGAGATAGAGGTCGGCGGCGTTGCGGAAGGTCAGTTGACCTTTTTCCACCTCAACGTAGCTTGCTGGATCGTTCTTACGTCCGCCAACTTTAAACGGCGCGGCAGCGGAGAGCACCGGCAGTTTCGCCAGATCCGGGTCGCCCTGAATAAAGTGCTCAACGTAGGCTTTCTGCGCCATGTTGACCACCTGCACTGTTGGGTCGTCCTGCACCAGCGCAAGGTAGCTGTACATATTGTCGGAGGACTTGCCAATCGGCTTGCTGACGAATTCGCGGGTGGCGTCGTGGTCGGTCTTCAGCGCATCAACCAGCTTGTGGTCTTCTGCCGCCAGTGATTTTTTGGCGACGGCGTCGTAGATTGGGCGAGCCTGGGCCTGCGCGGAGGTCACCTGCCATTTGCCGCTGTCGTTGTTCAGCACCAGGTCAACCACGCCAAGATGGTCGCCCCACATCCCCGGCATCACCGCTGGAATACCGTTAAGCGTCCCTTTTTCGATATCCGCGCCTTTGATGCTGGCGAAGTCTTTGCTCGGGAAAACCGCGTGCGCATGACCAAACATAATGGCATCGACGCCCGGCACCTGGCTTAAGTAATAAACGGAGTTCTCCGCCATGGCCTGATACGGGTCAGCGGAGAGGCCGGAGTGGGCAATCACCACCACCACGTCGGCACCATTGGCACGCATCTCCGGCACGTAGTGACGCGCGGTTTCGGTGATGTCGTTCACCGTCACTTTACCGCTCAGATTGGCCTTATCCCAGGTCATGATCTGCGGAGGCACAAAGCCGATATAGCCAATTTTCAGCGTTTGCTTATGACCGTCTTTATCGACAACCTCAGTTTCTTTAATCAGATAGGGCGTAAACAGCGGCTTTTTGGTCTTAACATCGATGATATTGGCGTTAACGTACGGGAATTTGGCACCAGCCAGCGCTTTGTGCAGATAATCCAGCCCGTAGTTGAATTCGTGGTTACCGAGGTTGCCGACGCTGTAATCGAGCAGATTCATGGCCTTATAAACCGGGTGTACATCGCCCTGTTTCAGCCCTTTGGCCGCCATGTAATCGCCCATTGGGCTGCCCTGGATAACGTCACCGTTATCGACCAGTACGCTGTTTTTCACTTCGTCGCGAGCGGCATTAATCAGGCTTGCGGTGCGCACCAGGCCGAACTTCTCGGTGGCGGTATCTTTGTAGTAATCAAAATCCATCATGTTGCTATGTAAATCAGTGGTTTCCATAATGCGGAGATCCACCGTGGCGGCATTCACGCTGGCGGCAATCAGCGTCGCCAGAAGCGTTGCGCTAAACTTGATCATCAGAGGCATCCTTTTTTTAGAACTGACACACAGATTTAAATGTATTTGTATTCTGTTACTTACGAGGATGTGAATCATGCCAGAAAAGCGTGACAGGAAATCGGCAGCGGTTCACAGATATCCGGGACGATGATGGGAATAGCAGAATTAACGGCGATGCGATATAAATAAAACAATAAGTTAACGCCACTGTAATCTTAACGAGGTGGAGAATGTTAGAACAAGTCTGTCAGCTTGCGCGCGACGCAGGCGATGCCATTATGCAGGTATACGATGGAAAGCTGCCGCTGGACGTCACCAGCAAGAAAGATGATTCCCCGGTGACGGCGGCCGATATCGCGGCACATCATGTCATCATCAAAGGGCTGAAGGCGCTGACGCCGGACGTGCCGATTCTTTCAGAAGAGGACCCGCCGGGCTGGGATGTACGCCAGCACTGGCAGCGCTACTGGCTGGTGGACCCGCTCGACGGGACCAAAGAGTTCATCAAACGCAACGGTGAGTTCACGGTTAATATCGCGCTGATTGAAAACGGTAAAGCAGTGCTGGGCGTGGTGTTCGCGCCGGTACTCAAGGTGATGTACAGCGCGGAAAACGGCAAAGCGTGGAAAGAAGAGTGTGGTGTGCGTAAGCCGATTCAGGTGCGTGACGCGAACCCGCCGAAGGTGGTGGTGAGCCGCTCCCACTATGCTAACGATGATGAGTTGAAAGAGTATCTGCAGCAGTTGGGCGAGCACGATACCGCGTCTATCGGCTCATCGCTGAAGTTCTGCCTGGTAGCGGAAGGCGAAGCGCAGCTTTACCCGCGCTTCGGGCCAACCAATATCTGGGATACCGCCGCAGGGCACGCGGTGGCTGCGGCTGCCGGTGCACACGTCAACGACTGGCAGGGCAAAACGCTGGATTACACCCCGCGTGAATCGTTCCTGAACCCTGGCTTCCGGGTGTCTATTTTTTAATTCAGTAGCTTATGCAGCAGGGCAACCACCTGCTGCACTTCTGCCTGCGTCAGTGCGCCGTCTTTGGCCCACTGAACCCGTCCCTCTTTATCCAGAACCACAATGGCCGAGCTGCCTTCATCCAACTGCCAGGCTTTGCGCACCAGACCATCGCTGTCGACAATAAACTGTGACCACGGGTAGAGCTTCTTATTACTCTCAATGCTGCTACGCACGAAAATAGAGGAACCTGGAATCGCATCATCGGTGTTAACAATCGTGGTGGTCTGGTAGCGGTCATGCGGCAACTGAGCGGCTTTTATCGCCTCGACCAGCGTGGCATTTTTCTCTTTTGCCGACGTACGACCGGCAATATGTTGCACCACTCTCACTTTTCCAGGCAGCTGCGCGCTGTTCCAGTTTTTATAGCTAAACTTATCATTATCGAGAATGAGTTCGCCGCGATCCGCCACGCCAACCGGGGAAACGCGCTGTCCGTTTGTAAAGTTATGTGCGGCTGCCATTAACGGCATTAACAGGCATGAAACCGCCAGAAGGGTACGTAGGGTCATGGTTTTTCCTTTTTATATGCAGGTGATCCGACCACTTGGCCGATAGCTTTAATCATATGTGCGATCTATGTTTTTTTCCCGCAAAGGCGGTGCCAGTTTGTGGAGGAACGCACACAATCTCAAGAAATCGAAGCCTTATACTGTGTTCATCGTATGGCTGAAAAGAAAGTTCTGAATTATTGTAATAAAAAGGTAAATAAGGTCCTCTATGATAGAGGACCTCTGTTGTTATGGACTATAGTTAACAAGTACTTCACTTTGCGCCCCGGAGCGTTGAGCCAAATGTGGACAACAAGGGCGTAGTACTTGCAGGAGATTAGAATGAAAATTTTCCAACGCTACAACCCGTTTCAGGTAGCAAAATACGTTAAAACCCTGTTCCGTGGACGGTTGTACATCAAGGACGTTGGCGCTTTTGAATTTGATAAGGGCAAAATTCTTATCCCAAAAGTCAGAGACATTCAGCACCTTTCTGTGATGTCTGAAGTTAACCGCCACGTGTTACGCCTACAGACTGATATGGCGTAATCAGAACACGATGCGGCAGAATTAAAAACGGCTCCCAATGGGAGCCGTTGATGTTTCTGGCACTGGCGTTTTACGCGCCGTGCTGTTCGCTTTCTGCGATATCAGACTGCTTCGGTACCAGTACCGTTGGCTTGTTATCAATGCGCGTTACCAGCAGTTGGTCGATACGGTAGTTATCGATATCTACCACTTCAAACTTGTAACCGGAGAACTTCACCGCATCGGTACGTTTCGGGATTTTGCGCAGCATAAACATCATGAAGCCGCCGATGGTTTCGTAGTTGTCCGACTGCGGGAAATCGTCGATATCCAGCACGCGCATGACGTCATCGATTGGTGTACCGCCGTCAATCAGCCAGGAGTTCTCGTCGCGTGCAACGATTTGCTCTTCCAGCCCCTGACCAACCAGGTCGCCCATCAGCGTGGTCATCACGTCGTTGAGGGTGATGATCCCCACGACCAGCGCGTATTCGTTCATGATAACCGCGAAGTCTTCTCCGGCGGTTTTGAAGCTTTCCAGCGCCTCTGAAAGGGTGAGGGTGTCCGGCACAATCAGCGTGTTGCGGATCTGCACGCCGCTGTTCAGCGCCATGCTCTGGTTAGCCAGTACGCGGTTCAGCAGGTCTTTGGAGTCGACGTAGCCAATGATGTGGTCAATGTCTTCGTTACACACCAGGAACTTGGAGTGCGGGTGTTCGGCGACTTTGTTTTTCAGGCTCTGTTCGTCTTCGTGCAGATCGAACCAGATAACGTTCTCGCGCGGGGTCATGGATGACGGCACGGTACGGGATTCCAGCTCGAAGACGTTTTCAATCAGCTCATGTTCCTGCTTACGCAGCACGCCAGCCAGCGCACCGGCTTCCACTACCGCGTAGATATCGTCGGAGGTAATGTCGTCTTTACGCACCATCGGCAGTTTGAAGATGCGGAAGATAATGTTAGCCATGCCGTTGAAGAACCACACCAGCGGCCGGAAGACCGCCAGGCAGAAGCGCATCGGGTTGATGATACGCAGAGCCACGGCTTCAGGCGCAATCATACCGATGCGTTTCGGGGTTAAATCCGCGAACAGGATAAACATCCCGGTCACCAGCGAGAAGGAGAGAATAAAGCTCAACTGCTCGGAGAGTTCCGCTGACATATATTGAGAGAACAAGGAGTTGAACGCGGGAGAGAAAGCTGCGTCGCCGACGATACCGCCGAGAATGGCAACGGCGTTAAGGCCGATTTGCACCACGGTAAAGAACATACCGGGGTTTTCTTGCATTTTTAGAACACGTAGGGCGTTGATATTGCCTTCATCAGAAAGCAGTTTCAGTTTGATCTTGCGTGATGCCGCAAGTGAGATCTCAGAGATAGAGAAGAACGCACTTACAGCGATCAGACAGAGTATGATTAATATACTGTTTAACATATCTTATCCAGCCCGTCGGGCCAGATCCTCGGAAGGGGAAGTTTATAAATCCGTGTGGAATACACATTGAAAACCGCCCCGTAGGTGATGGGGCGACAATTTCAGCGGTTAGTATAGCGTAAAGCACTGTAAAGCCGCCAGAGGTCACATTTTGTTTAGATGGTGGGAGCGGTAGGCCGGATGGCGCTTCGCTTATCCGGCCTACGGTGTGACGTTTGTTACCTGAGGTTATCCGCTGGTGGCGAGCGATTTGCCTTTCTCGTGCCCCTGCGGCTTCGCACCCCAGACCTCGTTATACGCATATCCCGTCAATGCCATAATCACCTGACGCGTCTCTGGGTCACAGTCCTCCGCGTTTCCCCCGAGCTTCCGCCGTGCCACCTCTTTAATCAGCAGGCTGTGCGTTTTTTGCGTCAGCTTAAAGCGATAGGTCATGTAGAAGCTCACGGCCAGCATCCCGGCGGTGGCAAACACCATCAGGCCGATGATTGCATGCAGGGCGCTGGCAGGCTGTGCGCTGCCGCCTTTTACGAAACCGCTCTCCTCCAGCACGATACCAATCAGCATAATCGCCAGCGCGACGGTGCTTTTGCGCGTCAGCACCATTACGCCCGCGAAAATCCCCTCACGGCGCTGGCGGGTAACAATCTCATCCACATCAGGGATAAAGCTGTAGATATTCCAGGGAATGTAGTACAGCCCGGCCTTCGCCAGCCCCAGCAGCACAAACACGGCGGAGAACAGCAGCGTCGGTACCTGTAAATTACCGATATAGATGATAAACAGGAACGCCAGCACCACCATAATGCTGCCGTACGAAAGCCTCAGCGCCGCGGAAGGGGTGAGGTTAAATTTATTCATCAGCATCATAAAGCCGAAGGTGCCGGGAATCGAAACAAAAGCGGCAATACTTAATAGCCCGGAAACCATTTCGGTATCGTGGTGTAATGCGTAAACCACGTAATAGGTAAATACCGAACCAAAAACATCCATGGCGGTAAATGAACAAATATAAATCAGAATGTGCTGACGAAATATTCTGATTTTGAATGAAGATATAAGGTCAATAACCAGATATTTTAAATGGTTAAAAAGGCCGCCGCCGCGTTGATTATCTGGCTGGAATTCATATTCTTCACGAACGTCTTTTGCTTCCCAGGTACAAGCCCAGGTGGTAAATACCGCGACGCAATAAATGGTCGCAAAAACAATCCCGGTTAAGGTGTAGGTGAACGAATTATCTTTACCGGTGTACTGCATAATAATACCCGGCACGGAAACCGCCAGAAAACCGCCGAGCGCGGAGCACATCATACGCACGCCTGAAAGGCGCGTACGCTCGCTAAAGCGGTTGGTCATTTCGGCGGACAAGGTTTCCCACGGCACCAGCACCATTGCAGAGAGCAGTTCGATAGAAAGATAGGTGCCCAGGTAGTACCAATAGTTCATGTCGGTAATCCACACCAGCGCGTAGAGAAACATCAGCGGGGAGCTTATCAACAGGAAAAAGCGACGACGGCCAAACTTGCGGCCAAGCCAGGTATTACCAAAGTTATCCGTGATATAGCCCATCACCGGACTCAGAATAGCGTCAATAATACGAGCGATAGCAAAGATTGACCCCGCTTCTAAAACGCTCAGGCCACAATAGGTGGTGTAAAAAAATAAAAGCCAGGTTCCTATAACGGCAAATGCGCCGCCGCCAAATAAATCAGTGACGCCGTAGCCAATGGCAGTGCCATAGCCAACGCGACGTTCAGTTGGTTTAACCATAATATTATTATTCCTGTACTGGTAGGGTTTCAGTGCAGAGTTGCCTCCGCACTGTATATTATTGACAGCAGGAAAAATCGGATGACGATCGCTACTCTATATTCACCCATTTCCTCAATAGTGACGATTGGTAAATGGCATTAACCATCTGTAATGATTTGGCCGCCTCAGCAATATCGCAGTAGTCTGCACTAGCGGGATCGTTTAATGCCTGGTAAAAGTGGAGAATGGCCAGCCGATGGCCGATTCCCCAGTAGCTTTTGCCGATGCCGTCGGGCGCAGCGTCGCTGGCAAGCTGCGTGCGTTCATCGCCGCAGACCTGCCACAGCACGTTGTCCGTCAAGCGCAGCATTCCCTGTTCAAACTCCAGCTCCAGCAGCAGCGGCGAGTCGCTGATATGGCAGTTGCTGGCGTAAAACAGCCCGCGCGCGCCGTTATTGAAACGCAGAGTGACCATGGCGCTGTCTTCGGTTTCAATCTCGTCGGCCAACAGTGTGCTGTCGACGACCCCTTTCAGACTCTTGACCCCTTCGCCAAACCACTGCATCAGATCCAGCGTATGAATCGCCTGATTAATCAACAAACTGCCGCCTTCGGTGGCAAAGCTCCCGCGCCACGGGCTGGCGGCATAGTAATCCCCGGATCGTGACCAGGTGAGCACCGCCTTGATGGCACGCAGGCGGCCCAGCGTACCGTCGGCAATGCAGCGCTCAATGGCCAGGCTAGTGGGGTTCAGGCGATTCTGGTAGCAGACGCCGACGCGGCTCTGGTGGCGTTCAGCCGCAACCTGTATTTCAATCACCTCCTGCGGGTTCATCACCACCGGTTTTTCGCAGAAAACCTGTTTTCCGGCCGCCAGCGCGGCAAGGATCATTGGTTTATGCAGGTAGTGCGGCGTGCAGATATGCACCACGTCAATGGCGTCATCCAGCAGCATCTCGCGGTAGTCCTGATAAAAATGACAGCCGTAGTTGGCCGCAAGCTGGCTTCCTTTGGCACTATCACTATCCACAATCGCCCGCAGGACAACGCCCGGCACATGGCGCAGCGCGTCTACGTGGCAGGTATGGATAGCACCGCAGCCGATAATGGCGACATGACGTGTGTTCATTGGTGCCTCCCGTTATTCCACCGCGTTCGCCAGCATCTGCGCTTTGACGCATAGCTCGGCCGCTTTAAAGGTGTGCGCCTGGGTCATGGCGTTTTCGGTGCGGTTCAGGCAGTCCCGGATAAGCTCACCGAAATAAGGGAAGCCCACTTTGCCCGCCACCGGATAGCGGAATTCGCCCTCTTTGTTGACCAGATACACCACGTCCTGCTCGCCGTGGGTGATGTCGACGTATTTACGGATTTCGATATAGCCGTCGGTGCCGAGCAGGGTTAAGCGGCCGTCGCCCCAACTGGAGAGGCCATCTGGCGTAAACCAGTCGCAGCGGAAATAGCCAGTGGCGCCGTTGTCGCCCGCCAGCATGGCATCGCCGAAATCTTCAAACTGCGGATACTGTGGATGGTTTACGTTGCGAACCTGGCTTGCCACGATGCGCGCATCGCTGTTGCCGGTATAAAACAGGAACTGCTCAATCTGGTGGCTGCCGATGTCGCACAGAATGCCGCCGAAGAATTCTTTCTCGTAGAACCAGTCAGGGCGACCGGTACCTTCGCGGTGCGGACCAACGCCCAGCGTCTGCATGACGCGGCCAATTGCGCCCTCGGCAACTAACTGCCCGGCAAAGACCGCGCTTTCCACGTGCAGGCGCTCGCTGTAGTACACCGCGTATTTGCGGCCGGTTTCCGCCACTTTGCGCTTCGCGGCTTCAAGCTGCGCCAGCGTGGTCAGCGGGGCTTTATCGGTGAAGTAGTCTTTCCCGGCATCCATCACTTTCAGCCCCAGCGCGCAGCGCTCGGATGGAATCGCCGCCCCGGCAACAAGCTGGACGCTGCCGTCGTTTAAAATCGTTTCCAGCGTTGGCGCAACCTGCGCCTGCGGGTACTGCTGCACAAACTTGTCGACCTTCGCTGGGTCTGGGTCATAAACCCATTTCAGCGTCGCACCGGCTTCTATCAGGCCATTACACATCCCGTAGATATGACCGTGGTCTAACGCCGCCGCCGCAATAATAAACTCACCCTGGCCAACAACTGGCTGTGGTTTGCCCACCGGGGCGTAGTTCATACCGTCTTTGATGCTCATGTTTATGCTCCTTTGTCCAAATCTTTACCCAACGGAATTGCGCCCACTTCGCTGAAGTTCTCGACCGATGCCGCCTTCTCGTAGAAGTGCGGGGCGAGGGAGACCAGACCACCGGTTTTATACCAGGGCTCATCCGGGCTGACGGGCAGCGTCACCACGCGCCCGGTAATGGAAGATTGATAGATAGCGGTAATCAGCTCGAGCGAGCGTTTACCCTGCACGCCGTCAATCAGCGGTTCGCCGCGCTGCTCCACCGCATTCAGCAGGTCGTTAATCTGCCCGGTATGCAGCGTGTATTTGAGCTTCGGCGTATTGCGGAAGAGGGCGTCGAGCCGCGCTTCCAGCTCGCCGTTATGCTGCTCCTGTGGGAAGCCGTTATCGGCGGACACGCTGGCCCACACGTCCCACGGCGCGGAAATACGCGCTTTGTCGCCCTGAATCACGATCTTCTGGTCTTCGCCGTGATGCACCACCGAGGCGGTTAACTGCGTCAGCGCGCCGCTGCTGTAGCGGAAAATGGCGGCGGAAAGGTCTTCAACTTCGGCGTTATCGTGGGCGACGTTGGTCATCATCGCCACCACCTCGGTTGGGAAGCCGAGCATCCACTGGATGGCATCGATATGGTGCACCGCATGGTTCAGGGTGCAGCCGCCGCCCTCTTTTTCCCAGGTGCCGCGCCACCACAAGTCGTAGTAGCAGTGGCCGCGCCACCAGAATGAGTCCACCTGCGCGTGGCAGATTTTCCCGAGTTCTCCGGAATCGACCACCTGCTTTAAACGCCAGAAGGCGTCGGTAAAGCGGTTCTGGGCGATGATAGAGAGGATTTTACCGCTGGCCTTCTGGGCCGCGATCATCGCGTCGCACTCTTCCAGCGAGGCGGCCATCGGCTTCTCGCACAGCACGTGCTTACCGGCGTTTAAAGCATCGATGCTGATTTCCGCATGGACGTACGGCGGCGTGCAGACATCGACAATATCCACCTCAAGACCAGACTCCAGCAGCGCCTGGTGGCTGCTGAACACCGTGGCGTTGGTCAGCCCGTAGCGCTCTTTCTTCTCCTGCGCCTTTTCCGGGTAGATATCGACCAGCGCGACTATCTGGCAGCGGTCGGCAAATTCCTGATAGCCCTGAATATGGTTGTGGGAGATGTTCCCGGTTCCCACGATAGCAATGCGTAACATGTGTCTCTCCTGATGCGGATTACCAGGTGCCGGAGGCATCCAGCGTTTTACTTTCGACCTGTTTTTCAACGGAGGTGGCGATGCGCTCGTCCAGCAGCTTTTTAAACAGCGCCTCGTCAAACGGCAGGTTGACCCAGTCGTCGGTCCAGGTGGAGAGGTGCATGGCGTTGGAGAGCGTCAGGCCGCGAATGCCGTCGGTACCCGGGGCAATCAGCGGTTTACCGTGCAGCACGGCGTCGCAGAAGTTGGCGGTAACCACGTGGTGTTCGCTGCTTTCCGGCGGGTTGGGGATTACCACCTCCCAGCATTCCGGCTCGCCAAAGCCGTTCTGCCAGCGGGCGTTGAATTCTGGTTCGGACTCGCGCAGACGCCAGAAGCGCAGGCGACCTTCTTCTACTACCACCTTGCCGCGATCGCCGGTGATTTCCAGGCGGTTGGTACCCGGCGCTTCCGCCGTGGTGGTAATAAAGACCCCGGTGGCGCCGTTGGCGTACTCGGCGTAGGCGGTGACGTCGTTTTCCACTTCAATATCGCGATGCTTACCGAACTGGCAGAACGCGCGCATGCGCACCGGCATGCCGACCAGCCATTGCCAGAGGTCGAGCTGATGCGGGTCCTGATTGAGCAGCACGCCGCCGCCTTCACCCTTCCAGGTGGCGCGCCAGCCGCCGGAGTTGTAGTAGCTCTGTGAGCGATACCAGTTGGTGATAATCCAGTTAGAGCGGCGCAGTTCGCCCAGCTCGCCGCTGTCGATCAGATCTTTCACTTTCTGATACAGCGGGTTAGGGCGCTGGTTGAACATCATGCCGAACACCACGTTGCAGCCGCGGGCGTATTCGTTCATTTCACGCACCTGGGCGGTGTAAACCCCGGCCGGTTTTTCGCAAAGGGTATGGATGCCGTGGCGCATCGCCATCATCGACAGGCCCGGATGATCGTAATGCGGGGTGGAGACGATAACCGCGTCTATCAGCCCGCTTTTCAGCATGGTTTCGGCATCGTCAAATAGGGTTATGCCGCCGCCAACAAGCTGGCGAATAGCCGGATGCTTGCTGAGATCGTTATCGCACACTGCCGTCAGGCAGGCCTCTTTCACCGTACCTGCCATCAGGTAACGGGCGTGAAGGGTACCAATGTTACCCACGCCAATAATGCCGAAACGCACCTTATCCATGTTGCACCTTAACCGTGATAGGAATGACTGAAGTCTGAAAATAGGGAAGGCGGATAAAGCGGACAAACGGAATTTGTGAGAATGCTCGCAGGCCGAACAGGAATATGGGCGGGAAAGTGAAAATGGGTTTTAAAATCAGCGAACTGCATCTGCAAAAATTTGCAAAATATGATTGCGAGCGAGGTCACACAATGCCAGGCAAGCTAAAAATGGATGAAATTGCCGCACGAACCGGCTACTCCATTAGCACCGTTTCCCGGGTGCTGAGCGGCAAATCCTATACCAGCGAAAAGGCGCGAGAGGCGATTGTGCAATGCGCTCGCCAGCTAGGAGTGCTGGACTCGCTGGCCAACGGGCGGCTGCTGATTAACGGCATCGCCGTGTTTGCCCCAGAGCGCACGTTCCAGGGGCGAGGCGATACCTTTTATCTGGAAGTCACCAAAGGGATTGCCGAAGCCAGTGCGCCGCATGATGTCTGGATCACCCACTGCGCGCTGGAAGAGCAACACGCAGACGTAAAATTATTCCTCGAAAAAGCCGGTCAGAAGAGCATCAATGCCGTGGTGATCATCGGCACGGATGACCCCACGATCCTCAAGCTGGCCAGTACGCTGAATAAGCCCTGCGTGTTGATTAACTCAATTGACCGGGAAATGGCATTGGATTGCGTCTCGCCTGACCACCGTGCTATCGGCTTTACCGCGATGCGTTATCTCTTTGAACAAGGGCATCGGCGTGTGCTGACGATGACCTGCCTGCGCAGGGAGACGCTCTATGCCCGGCTGGATGGGATTAAAGAGGCCTATCGCTATCACCACGTTCCTTTCAACCCTCAGCACGACCTGCTGGTCACCGAGTGGTTCACGGCGGAGGAAGCGGAGCGGGCGCTGAATACGTGGCTGGAGACGCACGATCGTGCGCAGTGGCCGGATGTTATTTTCCCCAACAGCACGAGCATGACCGAGGGGGTGATGAAGGCGTTGCAGCACCACGGGCTGCGCGTACCGGAGGATATCTCTCTTATCACCACCGATTTTACGTGGAATCTGGAAAATAGCCTGACCGCGCCGGTGACCGGTATTCGCGTCCCTTGCCGTGACCTGGGCATTGAGGCCGTGCATCTGCTGCAAACGCGGCTTAACCGACCTCAGTCGCCGGTCTATAACCTGTTACTACAGGGAAAAGTCATGGACTACGGAACAGTGGCGAATGCCACGCGACATGCGGCGCGCGTGGCGTTGGACGATTAACCCTGCAACTGTGGAGGCAGGCATACGCCAATCCCGCCGATGCCGCAGTAGCCGTGCGGATTTTTGTACAGGTACTGCTGGTGCTCATCCTCGGCATAGTAGAACGGCTTGGCGTTGGCGATTTCGGTGGTGATGGTTCGCGCATCTCCTGAGCTCTTCATCGCGTCCTGGAACTGTTTCAGGCTGGCATGCGCCTCCTGCTCTTGCTCCGGCGTGAGGGGGTAAATCGCCGAACGATACTGCGTACCCTGATCGTTTCCTTGTCTCATCCCCTGCGCCGGGTCGTGGTTCTCCCAGAAAATTTTCAGCAGGTCGCTATAGCTGACCATCGTCGGGTCATAAACCACGCGCACGGCTTCGGCATGCCCGGTCTGGCCACTGCACACTTCGCGGTAGGTGGGATTAGGCGTAAAGCCGCCGGTATAGCCTGCTGCGGTGCTGTACACACCGGGTGTCTGCCAGTACAGACGTTCGACGCCCCAGAAGCAGCCCATGGCGAATAATGCGACCTCCATCCCCTCCGGAACGTTGGTCATTGAGTGTTCTGTCACGACATTGAGCGTGGCGACCGGCATCGGCGTATTTCTTCCTGGCAATGCATCCGATTGAGATACAAGGTGTTTTTTATCAGCTAGACTCATGAGATAGGCCTCCGGTGAACGGTAATTTCCGTTAAGGTTGTAACCGGGCGTGTCTTTTAACACAATAAACGCGCCGAATACGTCTAAGTTTAAACATAAGAATAATTTGGGGCTCTGTATTTATTTCAACCCGACAAAGAGTGGGTTTTTTAAGCTGACGTTGAATGCCGTGCGCCCTCAGAGCGTAGTTTTGGCGAAAACGCAGTTGTGGCCGCGGAGCGGACTTTCGTTTCCCGTTGGGGTGGGAACAAGGATATTCAGGAGAAAATGTGCGACAAATCCGCCAGTTATGTTTGGTGAGCTTGCTGCTGACCAGCGGTGTTGCCAGTGCAGCAAACATCCGTCTGCAGGTTGAAGGGCTCTCAGGCGAGTTACAAAAAAACGTACGTGCGCAGCTTTCCACGATCGACAGCGATGAGGTGACGCCCGATCGTCGCTTTCGCGCGCGCGTAGATGATGCTATTCGTGAAGGGCTGAAGGCCCTCGGCTACTATGAGCCGACCATCGATTTCGAACTTAAGCCACCGCCGGCCAAAGGCCGTCAGGTGCTGCTGGCAAAAGTGACGCCAGGCGAGCCGGTACTTATCGGCGGCACCGATGTGATTTTGCGCGGCGGTGCGCGAACCGACAGCGACTATCTGGCGCTGCTGCAAAACCGGCCTAAAATTGGCACCGTCCTGAATCACAGCGACTATGACCATTTTAAAAGTTCGTTAACCAGCGTGGCGCTGCGCAAAGGCTACTTTGATAGCGAGTTTAACAAGAGCCAGCTCGGCGTGTCGCTCGACCGTCATCAGGCATTCTGGGATATCGACTACGATAGCGGCGAGCGCTACCGCTTTGGTGATGTCACCTTTGAAGGCTCGCAGATCCGCGAAGAGTACCTGCAGCGTCTGGTGCCGTTCAAAAAGGGCGATTACTACCAGTCCAGCGACCTGGCCGAACTTAACCGCCGTCTTTCCGCCACCGGCTGGTTTAACTCGGTGGTGGTCGCGCCGGAGTTCGCTAAATCCCGGAAAACGAAGGTGCTACCGCTGCATGGCGTCGTCTCGCCGCGCAGCGAAAACACCGTTGAACTGGGTGGCGGCTACTCCACCGACGTCGGGCCACGAGTGAAAGCCTCGTGGCGAAAACCGTGGGTGAACTCCTACGGCCACAGCCTGACGACCAGCGTCAGCGTGTCGGCGCCGGAACAGCAGCTGGATTTCAGCTATAAAATTCCGCTGCTGAAGAACCCGCTGGAACAGTATTATCTGGTGCAGGGCGGTTTCAAAAGCACCGACCTCAACGACACCAAAGCCGACTCCACCACGCTTGCGGTCTCGCGTTTCTGGGACCTGTCGAGCGGCTGGCAGCGCGCCATTAACCTGCGCTGGAGCCTCGACCACTTTACCCAGGCGGATGTCACCAACACCACCATGCTGTTCTATCCAGGCGTCTCAATCAGCCGAACCCGCTCGCGCGGCGGTTTGATGCCGACCTGGGGCGATTCCCAGCGCTACTCGATCGACTACTCCAACACCGCCTGGGGTTCGGACGTCGACTTCTCCGTTATTCAGGCGCAAAACGTCTGGATCCGTACGCTCTACGACCGCCATCGCTTCGTGATGCGCGGCAACCTCGGCTGGATTGAAACCGGTGACTTCGACCGCGTACCGCCGGATCTGCGCTTCTTCGCCGGTGGCGACCGCAGTATTCGCGGCTATAAATACAAATCGATCGCCCCGCGCGACGATAAAGGCAAGCTGATCGGTGCATCAAAACTGGCCACCGGCTCGCTTGAGTATCAGTACAACGTGACCGGGAAGTGGTGGGGCGCGGTGTTTGTCGACGGTGGTGAAGCGGTTAGCGATATTCGCCAGAGCGACTGGAAAAAAGGCGCGGGCGTCGGCGTACGCTGGCAGTCGCCGGTTGGGCCAATCAAGCTCGATTTCGCCGTTCCGGTGGGCGATAAAGATGAACATGGATTGCAGTTTTACATTGGACTGGGGCCTGAACTATGACGTTATGGAAGAAAATAAGCCTCGGTGTGCTGATTTTTCTCGTATTGCTGGTGGGGATCGTCGGATTCCTGGTTGGCACGACGACAGGGTTACATCTGCTGTTTAACGCGGCAAACCGCTGGGTGCCGGGGCTGGAAATTGGCAAAGTCACCGGCGGCTGGCGCGATCTGACGCTGAAAAACGTCCGCTACACCCAGCCGGGCGTGGCGGTGGACGCGGGGGAGTTTCATCTTGCGGTGGATCTGAAATGCCTGTGGCACAGCAGCATGTGCGTGAATGATATCGCGCTCAGCAACATCAACGTGGCTATCGACAGTAGCAAAATGCCGCCCGCCGCGCCGGTCAAAGAGGAGGACAGCGGCCCGCTGAACCTCTCCACGCCGTACCCGATTAGCCTCAAGCGCTTCGCGCTTAACAACGTCAATATCAAAATTGATGACACCACGGTGTCGGTGATGGATTTCACCAGCGGCCTTCAGTGGCAGGAGAAAAACCTGACCCTCACGCCGACCACGCTGCAAGGGCTGCTGATTGCCCTACCGAAAGTAGCCGACGTGGCGCAAAAAGAGGTGGTTGAGCCGAAAATCGACAATCCGCAGCCGCAGGAAAAACCGCTCGGCGAAACCATGACCGAGCTGTTCTCCAAGCCGGTGCTGCCGGAAATGGCCGATGTGCATCTGCCGCTGAACCTGAACGTTGAGTCCTTTAGCGGCGAACAGCTGCGTATTACCGGCGACACCGACCTGACGGTCTACAAAATGCTGCTGAAGGTAAGCAGCATCGACGGCAACATGAAGCTCGATGCGCTGGACGTTGATTCCAGTCAGGGCACGGTGAACGCCAGCGGTACCGCGCAGTTGATCAATGACTGGCCGGTAGACATCACGCTCAACAGTACGCTGAACATGGACCCGCTGAAGGGCGAGAAAGTGAAGCTGAAAGTGGGCGGTGAGGTGCGTAAACAGCTTGAGGTCGGGGTTAATCTCTCCGGCCCGGTAGACGTTTCTCTCCGCGCCCAGGCGCAGCTGGCGGAAGCCGGGTTGCCGTTTAATATTGAAGTGAACAGTAAACAGCTCTACTGGCCGTTTACCGGTGAGAAGCAGTTCCAGGCCGATGACCTGAAAATGAAGCTCGGCGGCAAGATGACTGACTATACGCTGTCATTCCGCACCGCGGTGAAAGGGCAGGGCGTGCCGCCAGCGGATATCACCATCGACGCGAAAGGCAACGAGCGGCAGGTGAGCCTCGACAAGCTCACCGTAGCGGCGCTGGAAGGCAAAACCGAACTGACCGCGCTGCTTGACTGGCAGCAGGCGATAAGCTGGCGCGGCGAACTGGCGCTTCGCGGCATCAACACCGCTAAGGTGGCACCGGACTGGCCGTCGAAGCTGGACGGCCTGATTAAAACCAACGGCAGCCTGTACGGCGGCACCTGGCAGATGAACGTGCCGGAGGTGAAAATCACCGGCAACGTGAAGCAGAACAAGGTGAACGTCGAGGGTTCCGTACGCGGTAACAGCTACATGCAGTGGACCATTCCCGGCCTGCACGTGGCGCTGGGCAATAACACCGCCGACGTGAAAGGCGAACTGGGGGTAAAAGACCTCAACCTGGACGCCAACATTGATGCGCCGAAGCTCGACAACATGCTGCCGGGTCTTGGCGGCACAGCGAAAGGGCTGGTGAAAATTCGTGGCACCGTCGACGCGCCGCAGTTACTGGCGGATATCACCGCGCGCGGCCTACGCTGGCAGGAGCTGTCGATTGCTCAGGTGCGCGTGGACGGCGAGGTCAAGTCGACCGATCAGATTGCCGGGAACCTCGATGTGCGCGTGGAACGCATTGCGCAGCCGGGCGTGAATATCGGCCTGGTGCATCTGGCGGCCAAAGGTAACGAGAAGCAGCACACCTTGCAGTTGCAGATTCAGGGCGAGCCGGTCTCCGGCCAGCTGGCGCTGTCGGGCAGTTTTGACCGCAAAGAAGAACGCTGGAAGGGGGCGCTTAGCAATACGCGCTTCCAGACCCCGGTTGGCCCGTGGTCGGTTAACCGCGATATCGCGCTGGACTACCGCAACCTCGAGCAGAAAATCAGCATCGGGCCGCATTGCTGGGTGAACCCGAACGCCGAACTGTGCGTACCGCAGACGATTGATGCCGGTGCCGCAGGCCATGCGATAGTGAACCTCAACCGCTTCGATCTCGCGATGCTCAAACCGTTTATGCCGGAAGAGACGCAGGCGAGCGGCGTGTTCAGCGGTAATGCGGACGTCACCTGGGACACCACCAAAGAGGGGCTGCCGCAGGGTAAAGTGACGCTCTCCGGGCGCAACGTGAAGGTGACGCAAATCGTCAACAATGCGCCGCTGCCGGTGGCCTTTGACACGCTGAACCTGAACGCAGACTTGCATAACAACCGCGCGGAGCTAGGCTGGCTTATCCGTCTGACCAATAACGGCCAACTTGACGGTCAGGTGCAGGTGACCGACCCGCAGGGGCGTCGCAACCTTGGCGGTAACGTCAATATCCGTAACTTCTCGCTGGCGATGATTAACCCTATCTTCTCCCGCGGTGAAAAGGCGGAAGGTAAGCTCAACGCGAACCTGCGTCTCGGCGGTAATGCGATGAGCCCGCTGCTCTTCGGGCAGATGCAGTTGAACGGTATCGACGTCGACGGCAACTTTATGCCGTTTGATATGCAGCCAAGCCAGATAACCATGAACTTCAACGGTGCCAGCTCGACGTTGCAGGGCGATATTCGCACCCAGCAGGGGCAAATCAGCCTGAACGGCGATGCGGACTGGCGGCAAATCGACAACTGGCGGGCGCGCATCGCCGCAAAAGGCAGCCGGGTGCGTATTACCGTGCCGCCGATGGTGCGCCTTGATGTGTCGCCGGATATCGTCTTTAACGCCACGCCAAGCTTGTTTACGTTGGATGGCAACGTCGATATCCCATGGGCGCGTATTGTGGTGAAAGAGGTGCCGGAAAGCGCTGTGGGCGTTTCCAGCGACGAGGTGATGCTCAACAGCGACCTCAAGCCGGAGAAAACGCAGTCTGCGTCGATTCCTATCAACAGCAACCTGAATATCCACGTTGGCAACAACGTCCGTCTTGATGCCTTCGGGCTGAAAGCGCGCCTGACCGGCGACCTGAAGGTAGCGCAGGATAAACAGGGGCTGGGCCTGAACGGCCAGATTAATATTCCGGAAGGGCGTTTCCACGCCTATGGCCAGGACTTGATCGTGCGTAAAGGCGAACTGCTGTTCTCCGGTCCGCCGGATCAGCCGCTGCTCAACATCGAAGCGATTCGTAACCCGGAATCGACGGAAAACGATGTTATCGCTGGCGTTCGCGTCACCGGTACCGCCGATCAGCCTAAGGCGGAAGTCTTCTCCGACCCGGCGATGTCACAGCAGGAAGCGCTCTCTTACCTGGTTCGTGGACAGGGGCTGGATAGCGGTCAGAGTGACAGTGCGGCAATGACATCTATGCTTATTGGTATGGGGGTTGCACAAAGTGGTCAGCTTGTGGGTAAAATCGGCGAGACGTTTGGCGTAAGTAATCTGGCTCTCGATACACAAGGGGTGGGTGATTCCTCCCAGGTGGTGGTCAGTGGTTACGTATTGCCGGGTCTGCAGGTGAAATATGGCGTTGGGATCTTTGACTCGTTAGCGACGCTCACGTTACGCTATCGCCTGATGCCTAAGCTGTATCTGGAAGCGGTGTCTGGCGTAGACCAGGCGCTCGATTTGCTCTATCAGTTTGAGTTTTAGCAATGCGAATATTTGTGTACGGCAGTTTACGGCGCAAACAAGGCAACAGCCACTGGATGACGAACGCCCAGTGGCTGGGCGATCACAGCGTTTTCGATTATCAACTGTACAGCCTGGGCCACTATCCAGGCGCGGTGCCAGGTGAAGGCACGGTACACGGTGAAGTTTATCGAATTGACGCATCGACGCTGGCCGAACTGGATGCGCTGCGCACCAAAGCGGGTGAATATGCACGTCATCTCATCCAGACGCCTTACGGTAGTGCCTGGATGTATGTCTATCAGCGCCCGGTCGACGGGCTGAAGCTGATAGAAAGCGGTAACTGGTTGGATAAAGACCAGTATTGAATACGGCAACGCCACCCTGGGGGTGGCGTTGTTTTTTTATTCCGGAGCTGCGTGAACCAGGTAGCCCGGCCAAGCAAAGCGCCGCCGGGACTCGCACAAACAAAAACACCGCCCGAAGGCGGTGTTTTGTCACGCTCGAAAAATATTATTTTTTCGCACGTTCGAAGGAAGCAATGATTTCAGCTTTAGCCGCTTCAGCATTGTCCCAACCGTCAACTTTAACCCATTTGCCCGCTTCGAGGTCTTTGTAGTGCTCGAAGAAGTGGGTGATCTGCGCTTTCAGCAGGTCTGGCAGGTCGTTCACATCTTTGATGTGATCGTATTCTTTGCTCAGCTTGGTGTGCGGTACCGCAACCAGTTTCGCATCTTCACCGGATTCGTCGGTCATTTTCAGCACGCCAACTGGACGGCAGCGAATGACGGAACCTGGCTCCAGTGGGTACGGGGTTGGGACCAGAACGTCTACCGGGTCACCGTCCAGAGACAGGGTGTGGTTGATGTAACCGTAGTTGCACGGATAGAACATCGCGGTGGACATGAAACGGTCAACGAACAGCGCGCCGCTCTCTTTGTCGACTTCGTATTTGATAGGATCTGCGTTAGCTGGGATTTCGATGACAACGTAGATATCTTCCGGCAGATCTTTACCCGCAGGGACGTTGAGTAAGCTCATGTCTGTTTCCTTTAGAATGTATGGCAAACTAGTGCCCGGTATTATAGCCAACTCGTCGGGAAAGTCTTGACCTGTTTTACGTCTCTCTCCCTGGAACCTAGCCTTTTCAGCGCCTTCTTAAAGCAGAAAAATCCATAAACACAGCCGCATCATGAATAAAATCATGAAAGCGTTTACATCACGATAAAAAATGACGGTGATGCGGTCAAAAAAAACACAAAATCGATTGCCATCAATGGGTGCGCGACACCTACTCCTTCCTGTGCTCTGACGCCCGCTACTAATTAACAAATAATTTACTTTTTTGAAGTGTGATGTAACGCATTCCGTTACATACCCTATTGTCTATAGTTTTTCCGCAGATGAATATTTGACCAACAATAACCCTACGAGGATATCTCTATGTGGAAGCGCTTACTTCTTGTCACAGCAGTTTCCGCAGCCATGTCGTCTATGGTCATGGCTGCTCCATTAACGGTGGGATTTTCGCAGGTCGGATCTGAATCCGGCTGGCGCGCGGCGGAAACCAACGTTGCGAAGCAGGAAGCGGAAAAACGCGGTATCACCCTGAAGATTGCCGACGGCCAGCAAAAGCAGGAAAACCAGATTAAAGCGGTGCGTTCGTTTATCGCTCAGGGTGTGGATGCCATCTTTATCGCACCGGTTGTGGCGACAGGCTGGGAACCGGTGCTGAAGGAAGCCAAAGAGGCCAAGATCCCGGTCTTCCTGCTCGACCGCTCCATTGATGTCAAAGACAAATCTCTCTACATGACCACGGTCACCGCTAACAACGTGCTGGAAGGCCAACTGATTGGCGAATGGCTGATTAAAACTGTCGACGGCAAACCGTGTAACGTCGTTGAGCTGCAAGGGACGGTGGGGGCGAGCGTGGCGATTGACCGTAAGAAAGGCTTCGCCGACGCGATTTCTAAAGCGTCCAACATCAAAATTATCCGCTCCCAGTCCGGCGACTTTACGCGTAGTAAGGGCAAAGAGGTCATGGAAAGCTTTATCAAGGCGGAAAACAACGGCAAGAACATCTGCATGGTTTACGCCCATAACGATGACATGGTGATCGGTGCTATCCAGGCCATTAAAGAGGCCGGGCTGAAGCCGGGCAAAGACATTCTGACCGGTTCGATTGACGGCGTACCGGATATTTATAAAGCGATGATCGCCGGTGAAGCGAACGCCAGCGTCGAACTGACCCCGAATATGGCCGGCCCGGCGTTTGATGCGCTGGAGAAATTCAAGAAAGACGGCACCATGCCGGAAAAAGTGACGCTGACCAAATCGACGCTGTATCTGCCGGATACGGCGAAAGAAGAGTTAGAGAAGAAGAAAAATATGGGCTATTAAGCGGCGGGTACCCTCACCCCAACCCTCTCCCTGAAAGGGAGAGGGAGCTGAGCGGTGCGGGTTGCAAGTCAGGCACAATGTATTGGGTGAGGGGGAGCGCACCATGACCACTGAAACCAACCCGGAAATCCTCCGCACCGAGGGGCTCTGCCAGTACTTTCCCGGCGTGAAAGCGCTGGATAACGTCAACTTCAGCCTGCGGCGCGGTGAAATCATGGCGCTGCTCGGCGAAAACGGCGCGGGAAAATCCACGCTCATCAAAGCGCTGACCGGCGTCTACCATGCCAACAGCGGCAGCATCTGGCTGGAAGGCCAGCAAATCAATCCCAAAAATACCGCCCATGCCCAGCAGTTGGGTATTGGTACCGTCTACCAGGAAGTGAACCTGCTGCCGAACATGTCGGTGGCGGATAACCTGTTTATTGGCCGTGAACCCAAACGCTTTGGTTTTATCCAGCGCAAAGAGATGGAAAAGCGCGCCACCGCGCTGATGGCCTCTTATGGCTTCTCTCTCGACGTGCGCGAGCCGTTAAACCGCTTCTCTGTCGCGATGCAGCAAATCGTCGCTATCTGCCGGGCTATCGATCTCTCGGCAAAAGTGCTGATCCTCGACGAACCTACCGCCAGCCTCGACACCAAAGAAGTGGAGATGCTCTTCACCCTGATGCGCCAGCTGCGCGATCAGGGCGTCAGCCTGATCTTCGTCACCCACTTCCTCGATCAGGTCTATGCGGTCAGCGACAGGATCACCGTACTGCGCAACGGATCGTTCGTTGGCTGCCGGGAAACCCGCGAGCTGCCGCAGATTGAACTGGTCAAAATGATGCTCGGCCGTGAGCTGGAGCATCAGGCGCTTCAGCGCGCCGGGCGTACGTTACTCAGCGATAAACCGGTCGCCTCGTTTGAGGGTTACGGCAAAAAAGGCACCATCGCCCCGTTCGATCTGCACATTCGCCCTGGCGAGATCGTCGGCCTGGCAGGACTCCTGGGATCGGGTCGTACCGAAACCGCCGAAGTGATCTTCGGTATCCATCCTGCCGACAGCGGGCAGGCGACGATCAAAGGCAAACCGCAAACTCTGCGCTCGCCGCATCAGGCCTCTTGTCTTGGGATCGGATTCTGCCCGGAGGACAGGAAAACCGACGGCATTATTGCCGCCGCGTCGGTGCGGGAAAATATTATCCTCGCGCTGCAGGCGCAGCGCGGCTGGCTGCGGCCGATTCCGCGCAAAGAGCAGAACGACATTGCCGAACGTTTTATCCGCCAGCTGGCGATCCGCACCCCTAGCGCCGAGCAGCCGGTGGAGTTTCTCTCCGGCGGCAACCAGCAGAAAGTGCTGCTCTCCCGCTGGCTGCTGACGCGCCCGCAGTTCCTGATCCTCGACGAACCGACCCGTGGGATCGACGTGGGCGCCCATGCTGAGATCATTCGCCTGATCGAAACGCTCTGCGCGGATGGTCTGGCGCTGCTGGTTATCTCATCTGAACTGGAAGAGCTGGTGGGCTACGCCGACCGGGTGATCATCATGCGCGATCGCCAACAGGTGGCGGAGATCCCGCTCGATAAGCTCTCCGTCCCTGCCATCATGAACGCTATTGCGGCCTAAGGAGTACACCGTGATGCCTCGATCCGTTCCTCAACCCGGCCAGCCCGCGCGACGTTTTCGCTGGCCGCCGGGCATGCCGCAAATTGCGGCGCTGATTCTGGTGCTGCTGGTCGACAGTCTTGTCGCACCGCACTTTTTCCAGATAACGCTACAGGATGGCCGCCTGTTCGGCAGCCCGATTGATATCCTCAACCGCGCGGCGCCCGTGGCGCTGCTGGCGATTGGCATGACGCTGGTGATTGCCACCGGCGGGATAGATCTTTCTGTGGGTGCGGTAATGGCGATTGCCGGGGCGACCGCGGCTTCAATGACCGTGGCCGGGCATAGCCTGCCGGTGGTACTGCTGGCGGCGCTAGGTTCCGGCGTGCTGGCCGGGCTGTGGAACGGCATTCTGGTCGCCATCCTCAAAATTCAGCCCTTTGTGGCGACGCTAATTTTGATGGTGGCCGGACGCGGCGTGGCGCAGCTCATCACCTCCGGGCAGATAGTCACCTTCGACTCGCCGTCGCTGGCGTGGATTGGCAGCGGCAAGTTTCTGCTGTTCCCGACGCCGGTGATGATTGCGCTGGTAACGCTGGTGATTTTCTGGCTGCTGGCGCGTAAAACCGCTCTCGGCATGTTTATCGAAGCGGTAGGGATTAACATCCGCGCGGCGAAAAACGCCGGGGTAAATACCCGCATCGTCGTGATGCTGGCCTACGTGCTGAGCGGTGTCTGCGCGGCCATTGCCGGAACCATTGTAGCGGCAGACATTCGTGGTGCCGATGCCAACAACGCCGGGCTGTGGCTGGAGCTTGACGCCATTCTGGCGGTGGTGATCGGCGGCGGCTCGCTGATGGGCGGACGCTTTAACCTGCTGCTGTCGGTGGTCGGTGCGCTGATTATTCAAGGTATGAACACCGGTATTTTGCTCTCCGGCTTCCCGCCTGAACTGAATCAGGTAGTGAAAGCGGTGGTGGTGATGTGCGTGCTGATCGTCCAGTCGCCGCGCTTTATTCAGATGCTGAAAAGGGTACGTCGCGATGATAAAACGTAATTTACCGTTGATGATCACCCTGGGCGTGTTCATCCTCGGCTATCTCTATTGCCTGACCCAATTTCCCGGCTTCGCTTCAACGCGGGTGATTTGCAACATTCTGACCGACAACGCCTTTTTGGGCATTGTGGCGGTGGGGATGACCTTTGTGATCCTCTCCGGCGGTATCGATCTCTCCGTCGGTTCGGTGATCGCCTTTACCGGCGTTTTCTTAGCGAAAGCTATTGGCTTCTGGGGGCTGTCGCCGTTGGTGGCATTCCCGCTGGTGCTGGTGATGGGCTGCGCTTTCGGCGCCTTTATGGGCTGGCTGATTGATGCCCTGAAGATCCCGGCGTTTATCATCACCCTGGCCGGGATGTTCTTCCTGCGCGGCGTCAGCTATCTGGTTTCCGAGGAGTCGATTCCTATCGATCATCCGCTCTACGACACCCTCTCCGGGCTGGCGTGGACCATTCCCGGCGGCGGTCGCCTGAGCGCGATGGGGCTGTTGATGCTGCTGGTGGTGATTCTGGGGATCTTTCTGGCTCACCGCACGCGCTTTGGCAATCAGGTGTATGCCATCGGCGGTAACGCCACCTCGGCGAACCTGATGGGGATTCCGACCCGCAGCACCATCGTGCGCATCTATATGCTGTCGACCGGGCTGGCGACGCTCGCCGGTATCGTCTTCTCCATCTATACCCAAGCGGGCTACGCGCTGGCAGGCGTTGGGGTAGAACTGGATGCCATTGCCTCGGTGGTGATTGGCGGCACGCTGCTGAGCGGCGGCGTCGGAACGGTGCTTGGCACGTTGTTCGGCGTTGGCATTCAGGGGCTGATTCAGACCTACATCAATTTCGACGGCACGCTGAGCTCCTGGTGGACGAAAATCGCCATCGGCATTCTGCTGTTTATTTTCATTGCGCTCCAGCGCGCGCTGACGGTGCTGTGGGAGAACCGCCAGAATGCGGCGGTGACCCGCGTAAGCGCGGCAGTAACAAAGGACTAACACCCTGAAACACTAATGTTTTTCCGGTAGCAGCCGATACTAAATTTTTACGCCAAACAGTACCCCTGCTACCGGACAACACTATGATGCTAAAAACGCTCTCTATCCGTACCGGCTTGCTGTCCCTGCTCGCCGTGATGACCCTGCTGCTGGTTTTAGTCAGCGGCATCGGCATTTATGCCCTCACCAAAAGCTCCACTTCTCTGCAACGCATTGACCATCTGCAAAGCGACCAGATAACCCAGCTAAACGAAGGTTACACGCTGCTATTACGTGCGCGTAATGAAGCTAGCCAGGCGGTCCGCCTGATGGAAATCGGGATGCTCGATGATGCCACCAGGGCGGTAAAAGTCCTCAACGGTGAAGTTGTCCAGGGGCAGAAGATTATTACCGACGTGGGTCACTCCTCGATGGATGACGCCGACGGCGCGCAGCTGTTGGCGAACGTAATGAAAAGCTTTGAGACCTACAATACTCAAGGGATTGTGCCAATGCTGGCGGCGCTGAATCAGCAAAACGTCGACGGCTATTACGATCTGCTGGAAAAGACCATGATCCCGGTCTCTCGCCAGTTTGACGATGCGATCCACGCGTTCCAGGACTGGGGTGAATCTCGCGGCCAGATTGAAGTCGCAGCGGTGCACAGCACCAAAAACCGCGTGCTGGTGCTGATGGTTATCGCGATTCTCCTGACCGCAGGCGTGATGGCGCTGGGCTGGCTGCAACTGCGCCACCTGCTGCTTAAACCGCTGGCGGCGGCGATTGGTCAATTGGAGCAAGTAGCGGCGGGGGACTTAACCCATTCACCGCTGAAGGCGAGCAGCGCGGAGATTAAGCGCCTGAACGTGGCGATTACCGGCATGCGCGAATCGATGATGAACTCGGTGATGCGCGTGCGCGATGCCAGCTCGCAGATTGACGTTGGCAGCCGTGAACTGACGGCGGGCAACAACCATCTGGCGCAGCGCACCGAGTCGACGGCGACGTCGCTTGAACAAACTGCCGCCAGCATGGAAGAGATCACCGCCACCGTGAAGCAGAACGCCGATAACGCCGATCAGGCGCACAAGCTGGCGCAGGAGGTGTCCGATACCGCCGATCGCGGCAGCGAAATGGTCTGCTACGTGATTGAAAAAATGCAGGATATTGCCGGCAGCGCCAACCGCATCGCCGATATCCTCAGCGTGATTGACGGAATTGCCTTCCAGACTAACATTCTGGCACTGAACGCCTCGGTGGAAGCGGCGCGTGCGGGCGAGCAGGGGCGCGGATTCGCGGTGGTGGCTGGCGAAGTGCGTAATCTGGCAAGCCGCAGTGCGGATGCCGCCAAAGAGATTCGTCAGCTGATTTCTGCTTCACAAACCCACGTCAGCGAAGGCAGTGACCTTGCGCAGCAGGCGGGGGAAACCATGGATGAGATTGCCAGCGAAGTGATGCGCATGACCAAGCTGATGCGCGAGATTGCCAGCGCGTCGCAGGAGCAGAGTCGCGGCATTGAGCAGGTGAATATTGCGGTGAGCCAGATGGATGAGACGGCGCAGCAGAACGCCGCGCTGGTGCAGCAATCGTCGGCGGCAACCCGCTCGCTGGAAGAACAGTCGCAGGCTCTGGTGGCCGCGATGTCGTCGTTCCGGTTGCAGGTGTCGTAACGAGGTTTCCCCTCACCCTAACCCTCTCCCCATAGGAGAGAGGGGACCGTCCGGTTTTCTCCCTCGCCCCTTTGGGGAGAGGGCCGGGGTGAGGGGCCACCCAACTTCTGACGAATTACGCGTCCGGGAACTCGCGAATCAAACGCTCAACGTCTTCTACCATATGGTCGTTACCGACGAAGAACGAACGACGCTGGTGCAGCGTTTCCGGCACGATATCCAGAATACGCTCTTTCCCATCGCTGGCTTTACCGCCTGCCTGTTCCGCGAGGAACGCCATCGGGTTGCACTCATACAGCAGACGCAGCTTCCCTTCCGGGTGGCTGGCGGTGCTTGGGTACAGGTAGATCCCGCCTTTCAGCAGGTTGCGGTGGAAATCGGCCACCAGAGAACCGATGTAGCGTGAGGTGTACGGGCGCTGCGTGGACTTATCTTCTTCCTGGCAGAACTTGATGTACTTCTTCACCCCGTTCGGGAACTTGATGTAGTTACCTTCGTTGATGGAATAGGTGCTACCGCGCTGAGGGAAGCGCATACGCTCCTGGCACAGACAGAACACGCCCAGCGACGGGTCGTAGGTAAAGGCATGCACACCGCAGCCGGTGGTGTACACCAGCATGGTGGAGGAACCGTAAACCACGTAACCCGCAGCCACCTGACGGTTACCCGGCTGTAGGAAATCTTCTTCGGTGACAGGCGTGCCCACTGGGGTAACGCGGCGGTAGATAGAGAAGATAGTACCGACAGAGACGTTAACGTCGATATTAGATGAGCCATCCAGCGGGTCCATCAGGACTACATACTTCGCATGTTCGCAGCCGTCGAATACGACAATTTCGTCTTCTTCTTCGGAGGCGATACCAGCGACGATGTCACGGGCGCGCAGCGCGGCTTTCAGCTTCTCGTTTGCGAACAAATCGAGCTTTTGTTGTACTTCTCCCTGTACGTTTTCTGCGCCGCTGGCACCCAGGATATCGACCAGGCCGGCCTTGTTGATATCGCGGTGGATGATCTTGGCACCTAACTTTATTGCCGACAACAAAGCAGTGAGCTCACCGGTAGCATGAGAGAACTCGTGCTGCTTTTCGACAATAAATTCACCTAACGTTTTCATAACACTTTCCCTGACAGTGGATGTTGAGTAAAACGACTGCAACAATCTTAACAAAGAATAAAAAAAATTCGCACAGGTGAATCGCGCCAGCAAACTACGGAATATCCTTAAATGCATTTCTATGACGGCAAACATATGGGTAAAATGTGAGGTAGATAAAAAAAGGATAGTGACGTATGCGCATTCATATTTTGGGTATTTGTGGCACCTTCATGGGCGGTCTGGCGATGCTGGCTCGTTCGCTGGGTCATGAAGTCACGGGTTCGGATGCCAATGTGTATCCCCCGATGAGCACGCTGCTTGAAAAGCAAGGCATTGATTTAATTCAGGGATATGACGCAAGTCAGCTCGACCCGCAGCCGGATCTGGTGATCATCGGCAACGCCATGACGCGCGGTAATCCGTGCGTAGAAGCGGTGCTGGAGAAGAACATTCCGTACATGTCCGGCCCGCAGTGGCTGCACGACTTCGTGCTGCGCGACCGCTGGGTTGTGGCGGTTGCCGGTACCCACGGCAAAACCACCACCGCCGGTATGGCGACCTGGATCCTCGAAGAGTGCGGCTACAAGCCGGGCTTCGTCATCGGCGGCGTGCCGGGTAACTTCGAGGTTTCCGCGCGTCTGGGCGACAGCCCGTTCTTCGTGATTGAAGCCGATGAATACGACTGCGCGTTCTTCGATAAGCGTTCTAAATTCGTACATTATTGCCCGCGTACGCTGATCCTCAATAACCTTGAGTTCGATCACGCGGACATCTTCGACGACCTGAAAGCTATTCAGAAGCAGTTCCACCACCTGGTACGCATCGTTCCGGGTCAGGGTCGCATTATCCTGCCGGAAAACGACGCGAACCTGAAACAGGTGATGGCGATGGGCTGCTGGAGCGAGCAGGAGCTGGTGGGCGAACAGGGCCACTGGCAGGCGAAGAAACTCAATACCGATGCCTCCGAGTGGGAAGTGCTGCTCGACGGTGAAAAAGTCGGCGAAGTGAAGTGGGGCCTGGTCGGCGAACACAATATGCATAACGGGCTGATGGCGATTGCCGCCGCGCGCCATGTCGGTGTCACCCCAGCCGATGCCGCCAACGCGCTGGGCAGCTTTATCAACGCCCGTCGCCGCCTGGAGCTTCGTGGCGAAGCTAACGGCGTTTGCGTTTACGACGACTTCGCGCATCACCCAACGGCTATCCTCGCGACGCTGCAGGCGCTGCGCGGCAAAGTCGGCGGTACGGCGAAAATTATAGCCGTGCTGGAACCACGCTCGAACACCATGAAAATGGGCGTCTGCAAAGACGACCTGGCGCCGTCTCTGGGCCGCGCGGATGAAGTGTTCCTGTTGCAGCCGCAGCACATTCCGTGGCAGGTCGCGGAAGTGGCGGAAGCCTGCGTGCAGCCTGCGCACTGGAGCGCTGACGTTGACGCGCTGGCCGATATGATTGTGAAGAGCGCCGAACCTGGCGACCATATTCTGGTGATGAGTAATGGCGGCTTCGGCGGCATTCATCAGAAGCTGCTCGATGGGCTGGCGAAGAAAGCGCAGCAGGAGTAATTCGCTGATGTTGCGCTGAGCGGGTTTTCCCCCCTCACCCTAACCCTCTCCCCGCGGGGGAGAGGGGACCGATCGAGCAGCTAGCACGGTTGGTTTTCTCCCTCGCCCCTTTGGGGAGAGGGCCGGGGTGAGGGGGTACCCGCTCGATCTAGTCCTTTTCCCGGAACCCCAAAATGCTCACCGCCAAAAAAATCACCTCAACCGACTCCGTTCTGTTCCCCCCGCTGGACACCCTATACACTCAAGCCTTCCCCTGGCACGAACAGCGCGAACTCCCCGCTAAACAGCGAGCACTCAACTCCCCGCACTACGCGCTGGAAGCGTGGTTCGACGGTGAGCAGTTTATTGGCATGAGCGGATGCTGGGCGTTTGACGGCTACGTCTACATTGAACATCTGGCGGTCGACAGTAGCCTACGCTCCCAGGGCTACGGTAAACGTCTGCTGGGGCAGATCCTCGAACGTGCGCCGAAAACCATTCTGGAAATCGACCCGCTGACCACCGACATTGCCCACAAGCGTCTGCGCTTCTATGAAAGCATGGGATTCTTCGCCAACCCGTGGCCGCATGCCCACCCGACTTATCATGCAGGTATCGCCGATCACGAGCTGATCGTGCTGAGCTACCCGCAGCCGATTGACGAGGCGCAGTACCAGCGTTTCAATCATGATTTGTGCCGGGTTGTGATGGCGTGATGGTTTGTCGCCCGGTAGCGTGTAGCGGTACCGGGACTCTATACGGGATGGTTTCGCGACAGCACTGGTGCATTATTAAAAAATAAAACTTGTATAGGTTTGTCATATTGATTTTGTCTTTACAAAATAGTAAATATCATGCCACATTGCATTACTTCATTTTTCAATATAAAGGATGTGTTGAATGAATATATCATCAGGACGAATGTCTCTGGAGAGAAATAAATCTGCGATGGTCAATGTTGCTCTCTGGGCGGGCATTGTAGGTATTCTATTATCACTACTAATGATTTTATTTTTTTCTATTTCTGCCAAGTATGATTTAAGTGATGATTCTGTTTTGGTTATTTTTTTTATTTTTATTTTTATTTTTATTTTGTTAGTGTCTTTATGCCTGACTGTCAGCTTTGCAATGAGTTTGGCGGGCGTAATTACACCGTATTTCCGAGTAAAATCATTTTTTGTGCTTATTATGTCAACGCTGATAATAACTGTAGATTTTGCGTTATTTCTTCTGGCTCTTACTGAAAACATGACAGGATGAGAAGGTTTTCATTCTGTCATGTCTGAAGCGGGTTGTTACTGTCTGGACAACCTGTCTGCGCTTTCTCGTGTCATTCCCTGAAGAGGGTTCCAGCTATCAATCCCTTTAACAAGCTGGAGATAGTATGCTGAGTTAACTGACATGCTACATAGACAACTATATCCGAGGTTAATAATCCTGGAGAGAAGTTCTAAATTTATGTCTGCCATAATTTCAACGATGGCAATGATAATATTGATAATCATAACTGCAAGTAATAATACCAACCCTTTCTTCCATAACCCAAGAATGCAGAAATAAAGAAAGCCAAAGAAAAAACCATATAAATTACAGTTAATGCGAATTTTTTTCGAAAGTCCGAGTTCTTTAAGTGCTGCTCGGTAAGATACGGTGCCCGGTAAGCCATATCTATTAAAAAATTTGAAACGGTCACTCCATTTCTCACTAATAGTATCACTCGACATGATTAATCCTTTATTCAATGCTGGGAGGAAGGTGGGAAGGTTAACACTGGGGCAATGACGAGGTCAATTACGCTGTTGTTTAAAAGAATGTTCAGGATACAATATAAAATATCTATCGAACCATGAAGGTAATATATAGCAGATGTTATTGCAGAGGATAAAAATACCCCGCAAGCGGGGCATTTTACAGAGGCTTAATCCTGATTTTCGGTCAGTTCGCGCAGATACTGGAAAATCTGGCGGGAAGATTTTGGCGGCTTGTTGCCCGCTTTTTCTTTCCTGGCGTTACGCACCAGCGAACGCAGCTGCTGACGGTCGGCGTCAGGCCACAGGTTCATCACTTCTTCGATGGCTTCATCGCTACCGTCAACCATGCGGTCACGCAGTTGTTCCAGTTTATGGAAAACAACAACCTGCTGGTTGTGACGGTTTTTCAGCTTATCCAGCGCCTGACGGAAAGGTTCTACGTCGCGCTGACGCAGCATTTTACCAATCAGCTGCAGCTGGCGGCGGCGGCCTTCCATCTTGATACGCTGCGCCAGCTCAATGGCGGCGCGCAGGTCGGCGTCCAGCGGGATTTTATCCAGGGCGTTTTTACCCAGGTCAACCAGCTCTGCCCCAAGCTTTTTCAGCTCTTCGGCATCACGCTTAATTTCACTCTTGCTGACCCAGATAATTTCATCATCTTCGTCCTCGATATCATCACCGGGGACGTCGTCGAGCCAGTCTTCGGGCTGCTTTGTCATTTCAGGCTCCTTAAAAAAGAGGCTAATACTAACAGCTTGAGCGCATACTGAGAAAGGGTTCTCTGTTAGACTTCATTTAACTTTACCTCAGATTATGGCTTAGACGATGAAAGTGATCACACAAGTTGCACAACAACGTATTGCGCTGGAAAAAGCGGTCTCTACGGCGCTGGAGCTGGCAGCCAGTCAATCAGACGGCGCGGAAGTGGCGGTCAGCAAGACCACCGGTATCGGCGTAAGCACCCGTTATGGTGAAGTCGAAAACGTCGAATTCAATAGCGACGGGGCGCTGGGGATCACCGTTTATCACCAAAACCGTAAAGGCAGCGCATCGTCCACCGACCTGAGCCCGGATGCTATCGCCCGTACCGTACAGGCGGCGCTGGACATCGCGCGCTACACCTCGCCGGACCCCTGTGCTGGCGTAGCAGACAAAGAGCTGCTGGCCTTTGACGCCCCGGATCTTGACCTGTTCCACCCGGCGGAAGTCTCCCCGGATGAAGCCATCGAAATGGCGGCCCGCGCTGAGCAGGCTTCCCTGAAGGCTGACAAACGTATTACCAACACCGAAGGCGGCAGCTTCAACAGCCACTACGGTATTAAAGTCTTCGGCAACAGCCACGGTATGTTGCAAAGCTACTGCTCAACCCGTCACTCCCTTTCAAGCTGCGTGATTGCCGAAGTGAACGGCGACATGGAGCGTGACTACGCCTATACCATCGGCCGTGCGCTGGGTGACCTGAAGTCACCGGAATGGGTTGGTGAAGAGTGTGCGCGTCGTACCCTGTCTCGCCTGGAGCCGCGCAAGCTCTCCACCATGAAAGCGCCGGTAATTTTCGCTAATGAAGTGGCGACCGGGCTGTTCGGCCATCTGGTCGGCGCGATTGCTGGTGGTTCGGTTTATCGTAAATCGACCTTCCTGCTGGACTCTCTCGGCAAGCAAATTCTGCCTGAATGGCTGACCATTGAAGAGCACCCGCATCTGCTGAAAGGGCTGGCCTCCACGCCGTTCGACAGCGAAGGCGTGCGCACCGAGCGTCGCGATATTATTAAAGACGGCATCCTCACCCAGTGGCTGCTGACCAACTACTCCGCGCGTAAACTGGGCCTGAAGAGCACCGGCCACGCGGGCGGCATCCACAACTGGCGTATTGCCGGTCGCGGCCTGAGTTTTGAAAAGTTGCTTAAAGAGATGGGCACGGGTCTTGTCGTGACTGAACTGATGGGGCAGGGTGTTAGCGGCATCACCGGCGACTACTCTCGCGGCGCATCCGGCTTCTGGGTTGAGAACGGTGAAATTCAGTATCCGGTGAGTGAAATCACCATCGCTGGCAATCTGAAAGACATGTGGCGCAATATGGTCACCATCGCCGACGATATTGAGACACGCAGTAATATTCAATGTGGTTCCGTACTGCTTCCGGAGATGAAAATCGCCGGACAGTAATCACGTATTGGGCGCATCCTGCTGCGCCCGTTCGCTTAAATAATAAAAAGGAAGTGAGCAATGCGTAAAAAACTGGTAGCTATGCTGGCGGTCTCCGCGCTGGCGCTGGGTTCGGCTTCTGCCTTTGCTGACCTGGGCGAAGATATGGACACCCTGGCGGAAAATCTGCAGGTGGTGCAGAAGACCACCGACGCGGGTGAACTGAAAGCAGCACTGACGAAAATGCGTACCGCTGCTGAAGACGCTAAAAAAGAGACCCCGCCGAAGCTGGAAGGCAAAGCGGCAGACAGCGCAGAAATGAAAGACTATCGCCATGGTCTGGATACGCTGATTGGTCAGATTGACGGTGCGATGAAGCTGGCGAACGAGGGCAAAGTGAAAGAAGCCCAGGCCGCTGCAGAAGATTTCAAAACCACCCGCAACGAGAACCACAAGAAGTTCCGCTAATCCTGTCTCCGGAAGGTGTCGCCTGACACCTTCCGTCTTTCTCCCCCGAAAAACTTCACCGATATCACATTTTTCACCTCCGTCTTGCCATTCGCATTTCCAATGACCTTGTCCCACAGACGTGACATTCATCACGCGAATATATCGAAATCGTTATTTTCGTGGTGAATGTGTGAATCCGATCACTCAAGCCGTCTACCTTTCCACTTCGAAGTGGAAAACAACTCGCTACAAACTCCCACCCCCCGGCGTTAGGTTTATCCCCAGAGACATTAGCGGGGTAACACGAGTGAATAACGGAGCGGTAATACACGACGCAGGGGAGCAGGCGCTACAGACCGAACGGCTGGCCGACAAGATGTTGCAGCAGGTGTTCGCACTGTTACGCCGCCGCGGTATCACCCCTAACGACGTGCAGGAGCAAATGCTGACCTCCCACGTGCGGGCCATGGCCCACCGGTCTATCAGCGGCGAGCCGCTGCCGGAAGTGGATGAAAGCCTGTTTGAAGAAATTTCTGACGATTCAATGATGCTTGCCCGCGAAGTGGTCGCGGAGTTCGGCAACCTGCCTGATGAAGAGGCCTGGCTGCTCTCCGTTCACTTCGAAGTAGCAAAAGACAACCTGTAAGGAGCAACAAATGGAACAGATCACCGTAGTAATTGGCGACCGCCTGGGTAAAGGACAAAAAGTTGCCGCTGGCGCGGAAAAAGCCGGTGCTCGTGCAGTTGTGGTACCGGGCGTCGCCGCCGACATGAAGCTGGGCGACATGATGAAGGCCGAGAACGCGACCTTCGGTATCTCCTTCTGCGGTAGCGGCGGCGCGGGTGCTATCACCGCGCAGACCAAATATGGCTACAAAGCGAAATACGGCATGCGTTCAGTGGAAGAGGGCGTCACCGCCATCAACGAGGGCTGCAATGTGCTGGGCTTCGGCTTTATGGACAAAGAAGAGCTGGGCGAACGCCTGGTAGAGGCCTGGAAGAAGAAGTACGGCGCTTGATATGAAAGAGCAATTCACCACCACGGTGAGGGTCACGGGCAAAGGCGAAAGCAAAACACGGGCGTTCGCCGATGCTCTGAACCACGTGCAGGCAGCGGTGATGAAAACATCATCGCGCATCTTACTGCGTATTGAGCCACAGGATGTGCAGGTTGTTCATGCGCGCGAAGCGGTACGAAAAGAGGCGTTCTTATTCTTCTTTTTACGCCGTGAACGACGAGCGTACAGCGTGGAGCTGGACGTGACCGTCAACGTGACTGCCATCGATATCGATAAAGTGGATTTCGTCACGCAAACCTGATTTTCACCAAAGGGTCAGACTATGTTCCTGATAATTTTAATAAAATCGCTCATCATCGGCGGCCTGGTTGGCGTCGGCGTGGGCGCCGGAGCGGCACGCATGTTTCACGCGCCCACCACGCAGGGGATGGGGGCGTTTCGTACGTTGGGCGAGCTGAACTCCTGTGAAGGCGATCCGGCTTCCCACTTCTCCTTTGGCCTCGGCTTCTTCTTTAACGCCTGGGCTTCTTCCGTCGCAGCAGGTTCCTTCACCCAGGACGTTGACCACCGCATTATCCCGAACTGGGGCGCGGCGGCACTGATGGTGAAAAATCGCAACGTCGGTGAGACGCTGCATGATCCACGCAAAATGGCGATTGCCTGCGGCATCATCGGCATGATTGTGGTGGCCTTCCTTAACCTGACGGCCTCTTCCGTACCGCAGGCGCTGCAGGTGACTGCCGTTAAGGTGCTGGTTCCGGCAGCCAACCTGCTGGTGAACACCGTGATGCCGGTTATTTTCTGGCTGGCGGCGATTGATGCCGGTAAGAAATCAGGCTTCTGGGCCACCATCTTCGGCGGCGCGGCGCAGCTGATTATGGGTAACGCCGTACCGGGCCTGGTGCTGGGTATTCTGATTGGTAAAGGCGTTGAAGAGAGCGGCTGGCATCGCGTCACTAAAGTGATGATGGGCGCCATCGTTGCGCTGTTTGTCCTGAGCGCCTTCTTCCGCGGCTTTGACATGAAGATGATTGAATCCTTCCACCTGACCGTACCGAACTGGCTGGATCTGATCCACAGCTCAATCAGCGGCAAATAACGGGAGCCTGACATGGAACAAAATAAAGGTTTTTGGTATGCCGACTGGTCGTTCCCGATCTTCGTTGGCCTGCTCTCTTCCGGCGTGTTCGCCGGGACGCATATGTACTACCTCTACGGCATTGGCGCCTTCAACGAAGTGGCCTTCGTGGCGATGCTGAAAGCCGGGATTGATACCGGGGCTTACGGCGCGGTGGCGGCGTTCGGCGCGAGCTTCCTTTTCGCCCGTATCATCGAAGGTTCGCTGGTGGGGATTCTCGACATCGGCGGCGCGATTCAAACGGGCGTAGGCCTCGGCGTTCCGGCGCTGCTGTTGGGCGCGGGCATCATGTTCCCGGTGACCAACTTTATCGCCTCCCTGATTACCGGGCTGGTGATTGGTCTGGCGATTGGCTACATCATCATCCTGGCGCGTAAGTTCACCATCAACCAGAGTGACTCCACCTACGGGGCCGATGTGATGATGGGCGCGGGTAACGCCTCCGGCCGCTTCCTTGGCCCGTTGATTATCCTCAGCGCCATGACCGCTTCGATTCCTATCGGCGTGGGCTCGCTGATTGGCGCGCTGATTTTCTATGTCTGGCAGAAGCCGATTACCGGCGGTGCCATTCTGGGCGCGATGCTGCTGGGCTCTATCTTCCCGGTCGCGATTAGCTAAACCTTGCGGGCGCTTTAGCGCCCGCCTTAACAGGAGAGAGACATGTTTGATTTACTCCTGCGCCGTGCGCGCCTCGTCGACGATACCCTGACTGATATCGCCATGAAGGACGGTTCAATCGCGGCGCTGGGCGAGATTAGCGCGCCTGCCCTTAAAACCATCGACCTTGATGGCAAATACTACGCCAGCGCGGGCTGGATTGACTCCCACGTCCACTGCTACCCGAATTCCCCGATTTACCACGACGAACCGGATAGCGTCGGTATCGCCACCGGTGTCACCACCGTGATTGATGCCGGCAGCACCGGAGCCGATGACGTGGATGATTTCTACCAGTTGACCCGCAAAGCCGCGACCGACGTCTATGCGCTGCTCAACATTTCCCGCGTCGGGCTGATTGCCCAGAACGAACTGGCCAATATGGCCAATATCGATGCGGAAGCGGTGAAGCAGGCGGTGGCGCGCCATCCGGACTTTATCGTGGGCCTGAAAGCGCGCATGAGCAGCAGCGTGGTCGGCGAAAACGGCATTACGCCGCTGGAGCGGGGCAAAGCCATTCAGAAAGAAAACGGCGACCTGCCGTTGATGGTGCACATTGGCAACAACCCGCCAAACCTCGATGAGATTGCCGAGCTGTTGAGCTCTGGCGACATCATCACCCACTGTTACAACGGTAAACCGAACCGTATTCTGACGCCGGAAGGCGAACTGCGCGGCTCCATTGTGCGCGCCTTAAAGCGCGGCGTACGTCTCGACGTCGGCCACGGCACCGCGAGCTTCAGCTTTGAAGTGGCCCGCCGGGCGATTGCGATGGGCATTCTGCCGCACACCATCAGCTCCGATATCTACTGTCGTAACCGCATCGACGGCCCGGTGCGCTCGCTGGCGCTGGTGATGTCGAAATTCCTCGCCATTGGTATGTCGCTGCCGCAGGTCATTGACTGCGTCACGGCGAACGCCGCCGAGGGCTTACGCCTGACGCACAAAGGTCGTCTGGCGGTGGGCTATGACGCGGACCTGACGCTGTTTACCGTGGCCCAGACCCCAACGGTACTGGTCGATGCCGAAAAAGAGAGCCTTCAGGCTGACAAAATTTTGCTGCCGCTTGCCGCGATTCGCGCGGGCAAGGGCTATCTGACCGAACAAGGGAGTGCGGAAAATGCCTTCGATTTTTGAGAAATATGATTTAAAACAGGTGATTAACACCTCAGGCCGTATGACGATTCTTGGCGTCTCTACGCCGCGTCCGGAAGTGGTGGAAGCCGCCATGGCCGGCATGAACCAGTACTTCGAGATGAAAGATCTGGTGAATAAAACCGGCGCCTACATTGCGAAGCTGCTGGACGTAGAAGGGGCGACCGTCGTCTCCTGCGCCTCCGCCGGGATTGCGCAGTCGGTGGCGGCGGTGCTGGTGAAAGACAGCGACTGGCTGCTGGAAAACCTGCACGTTACCCCAATTGAAAACAACGAAATCGTGCTGCCGAAAGGCCACAACGTCAACTTCGGCGCGCCGGTCGGTACCATGGTAGCGTTGGGCGGCGGTAAGCTGGTGGAAGCGGGCTACGCCAACGAATGTTCTGCCGATCAGCTAGCGGCGGCGATTACTCCGCGTACCGCTGCGATTCTTTACATCAAATCTCACCACTGTGTGCAGAAAAGCATGCTCAACGTGGCGCAGGCCGCGGCGGTGGCGCGCAGCCATAATCTGCCGCTGATCGTCGATGCGGCGGCGGAAGAAGATCTACAGGCCTACTACCGTGCGGGCGCGGATCTGGTTATCTACAGCGGCGCGAAGGCCATTGAAGGGCCAACCAGCGGGCTGGTTATCGGTAAAACCCAGTACGTGGAGTGGGTTAAGCGTCAGTCGAACGGTATTGGCCGCGCCATGAAGGTGGGCAAAGAGGGCATTCTTGGCCTGACCTGCGCCATTGAACATTACCTGACGGCGACCAAAGAGAGTGGCGAAGAGATGGTGGCGAAGATGACGCCGTTCATCGAAGCGCTGAATACGCTCAACGGCGTGACCGCTCGCGTGGTTTGGGACAGCGCAGGCCGTGACATTGCACGCGCCGAGATTAAATTTGATGAAGCCGTGACCGGCGTGCACACCGGTGACCTGGTGGCGGCGCTGAAGCAGGGCGAATACGCCATTTACTTCCGCGGTTACAAGGCCAACGAAGGCATTATTGAAGCCGATGTCCGCAGCGTGGATGCACAGCAGCTGGAGATTGTCTCCCGCCGTATTGCTGAAGTCTTAAACCAGGAGAAAAAAGCATGAAACTGACCCCAAACTTTTACCGTGACCGCGTTTGCCTGAACGTTCTGGCAGGCAGCAAGCAGAACGCCAGCGAGATTTACGAAGCGGCGGAAGGTCATGTGCTGGTGGGTGTGCTCTCCAAAAACTATCCGGACATCGCCAGCGCGGTGGCCGATATGCGTGAATACGCGAAACTGATTGATAACGCACTGTCTGTAGGCCTGGGCGCGGGCGACCCGAACCAGTCGGCGATGGTTAGCGAAATCTCCCGCCAGGTGCAGCCGCAGCACGTTAACCAGGTCTTCACCGGCGTGGCAACCAGCCGCGCGCTGTTGGGTCAGAACGAAACCGTGGTCAACGGCCTGGTGTCGCCAACCGGCACCGTCGGCATGGTCAAAATCTCCACCGGCCCGCTCTCCAGCAATGCGCCAGACGGCATTGTGCCGCTGGAAACGGCGATTGCTCTGCTGAAAGATATGGGCGGCAGCTCGATTAAATACTTCCCGATGGGCGGCCTGAAGCATCGCGATGAGTTTGTTGCGGTAGCTGAAGCCTGCGCACGCCATGATTTCTGGCTGGAGCCAACCGGCGGTATTGACCTCGACAACTACGGCGAAATCCTGAAAATTGCGCTGGATGCTGGAGTTAGCAAAATTATCCCCCATATCTATAGCTCGATTATTGATAAGGCGAGCGGGAATACGCGTCCGGCGGATGTGCGTCAACTGCTGGATATGACGAAACAGCTTGTTAAGTAGCGCGATTAACCCCCTCACCCTAACCCTCTCCCCACAGGGGAGAGGGGACCACCCGGTTTTCCCCCTAACCCCGGCCCTGTGGGGAGAGGGCCGGGGTTAGGGGGAAAACCCCCACCGAACCATCAAGGAGTCACCATGCCAACCGCTCGTCACCTGCTTGTTGCTTCACTCTCTCTGCTTGCCGCCAGCGCCGCCGCGCAAACCCAGTACGCCTGTGTGGGTACCTACAACCCTAACGGTGAAGGCCTGTACCGTTTTACCGTCGATGGAAAAACCGGTGAGCTGCGCGATAAAGCGCTCGTCAGTTCGCTGCCGAACGTCGCGCAGCTGACCGTCAGCCAGGATGGCAAAACCCTGTATGCCGCCAGTGAAGTTGAAAAAGGCGTGGTGCAGGCGTGGCGCATTGCCGCCAGCGGCGAGCTTAGCGAGCTGAATCAGGTGGCTTCCGGCGGCGCGGGCCCGGTCTATCTCTCGCTGACCCCAGATGGCCGCCATCTACTGGTCGCCAACTACGTGAGCGGCTCGATTGCCGTATTGCCGGTGAAAGAGGACGGCAGCCTGGGTGACGCGGTCGATGTACATCAGGATCAAGGGCCCGCAGGTGCCGCGCGACCGGCTGCGGCGGCTGAAGGCAGCTTTGCCGTCAGCGATCATAACGGCCCGCATGCGCATATGATCTCGGCCGATCCGAGCGGGAAGTTTGTCTTCTCCACCGATCTGGGGCTCGACAGGATCTACCAGTACCGGATGGACAGCGCCAGCGGCAAACTGACGCCGAACGACCCGCCGTTTATCGCCGCGTCGTCCGCCGGAGCGGGGCCGCGACATTTTGTCTTCACCCCTGCCGGGGATGGACTATGGTTGATTAATGAAGAAGCTTCCACGCTGACGTTTTATCACCTCGATAAACAGAGCGGACTGCTGCGCGAAGGGAAAACGGTCTCTGCCTTGCCGAAAGAGTACAAAGGCACCAGTTTTGCCGCCGGTCTGGTATTAAGCCAGGACGGCAAGCAGCTGTACGTCGCTAACCGCTTACACAACAGCATCGCCCACTTTACCGTGATGGCCGATGGCAGCCTGAAACACCAGGATGACATCTGGACGCGTGGCGACTATCCGCGAACGTTAACGCTGGATAAGCAAGGGCACTGGCTCTATGTGATGAATCAGCGTAGCGACAATATCACCCGATTTAGCGTAGCGCCGAAGGACGGAAAACTGACGTTCTCCCCGGACTACACCCCGGTTGGCAGCCCATCTCAGATGGTGATTTCTGCCCAACCTTAAGCCGTAACAGGAAGGAACCGACATGAGATTTCCCAATCAACGTTTAGCGCAACTCTTTACTCTGCTGCAAAACGAAACGCTGCCGCAGGACGAACTGGCGCAGCGATTGTCGGTTTCGACCCGCACCGTACGCGCCGATATCACCGCTTTAAACGAGCTGCTGATGCATCACGGCGCGCAGTTTGTCCTGGCCCGCGGCAGCGGTTATCAACTGAAGATTGACGATCCTTCTCGCTATCAGCAGCTTGAAGCAACCGCGCCCAAGCCGCAGCACATTCCCCGTACCGCCCAGGATCGCATTCACTTTCTGCTGGTGCGTTTTCTGACTTCGGCATTCTCCATCAAGCTCGAAGATCTCGCCGACGAATGGTTTGTCAGCCGGGCGACGCTACAGGGCGATATGGTCGACGTTCGCGAACGCTTTCAGCGTTACCAGCTAACGCTGGAGACGCGCCCGCGTCACGGCATGAAGCTGTTCGGCAGCGAGGTGTCGATTCGCGCCTGTCTTACCGACCTGCTGTGGGAGCTCAGCCAGCAGGGGCCGCTGAATCCGATGATCCGCCAGGAAGCGTTTGATGATAGCGTGCCCGCCGCGCTGGAAGCGGTACTGGAAGAGACGCTGGTGCGCCATCGCGTGCGCCTTACCGACGTGGGTGAGCGCTTTATCTGCCTGTACGGCGCGGTCGCCGCTCGTCGCGTAAGCGGAGGTTATCCGCTGGCGGATTTCAGCGCCGAAGAGGTCGCGCAGAACGTGCGTGATGTGGCTCATGACGTGGCGAACGCGCTGCAAAAACTGACTGGAAAACCGTTCTCTCAGGCCGAGGAAGCCTGGCTGTGCGTGCATCTTGCCGCTCGCCAGGTACAGGACGTCGACCCGGAAACCATCAGCGCTGACGATGACGAAGCGCTGGTAAACTACATCCTGCGCTATATCAATCAGCAGTATAACTACAACCTGCTGGAAGACGCGCAGCTGCACGCGGACCTGCTGACCCACATCAAAACCATGATCACCCGCGTGCGCTACCAGATTATGATCCCCAACCCGCTGCTCGATAACATCAAGCAGCATTACCCGATGGCGTGGGATATGACGCTGGCGGCGGTTTCAAGCTGGGGGAAATATACGCCGTATACCATCAGTGAAAACGAAATCGGTTTTCTGGTGCTGCACATCGGCGTGGGGCTAGAGCGACACTACAATATCGGCTACCAGCGCCAGCCAAAAGTGCTGCTGGTGTGCGATGCCGGTAACGCCATGGTGCGGGTGATTGAAGCCATTTTGCAGCGCAAATATCCGCAGGTGGAGATTGCCGCTACGCTTTCTCAGCGCGAGTACGAACAGCTGGCGAGCGTGAGCGAAGATTTTGTCATTTCAACGGTGCGCATCAGTGAAAAAGAGAAGCCGGTCGTCACCATTTCACCGTTCCCCACGGATTATCAGCTGGACCAGATTGGCAAGCTGGTGCTGGTCGACCGTACGCGCCCATGGATGCTGAATAAGTTCTTCGACGCCGCGCATTTTCGGGTGATTGACGGGCCGATGGACCAGCAGACGCTGTTCGCCGAACTCTGCCAGCAGCTTGAGCAGGAAGGGTTTGTCGATGAAGCGTTTCACGCCTCGGTGGTGGAGCGTGAAGCCATTGTCAGTACCATGCTCGGCGATGGCATCGCGCTGCCGCACGCCCTGGGGCTGCTGGCGCAAAAAACCGTGGTCTACACCGTCATTGCCCCACAGGGTATCGCCTGGGGTGATGAAACTGCCCACATCATCTTCCTGCTGGCGATCAGTAAAAGCGAGTATGAAGAGGCGATGGCTATCTACGATATCTTCGTCACTTTCCTGCGCGAACGCGCCATGACGCGCCTGTCGGCAACCCGCAGCTTTGATGAGTTTAAAGCGGTGGCGATGGAGTGCGTCAGCCGGTTTTGAGAGGCGTTATCCAGAAAGTAATGTAATTCAGATGTAATGCTATAATGCATTACATCTTTACGTTTTCTGGAGGCATAATGGCCACGCTCAACGTCCGACTGGACGATAATCTCAAAAAAGAGGCTTATGCCGTGCTGGAAAAACTCGATATCACGCCAACCGAAGCCGTTCGTCTTCTCTTTCAGTACGTTGCCGAAAATGGGCGCATGCCGGTAAAAACGGTGACCATTAGCGATAGCGAAGAGGCGCTGCTGCAAAGCGTTCGCGAGCGTCTGGCTAATCCGGAGAAGGGCATTAAGGTTAGCCTGGATGACCTATGAGCTGGAATTTGATCCTCGTGCGCTTCGGGAGTGGCATAAGCTCGGTGAAACGGTAAAAGCACAGTTTAAAAGCCGTTTGGCAAAGGTGTTAGAGAATCCACGAATACCCTCAGCCAGGCTGCATGAATTTCCTGACTGCTACAAAATAAAGCTCAAATCATCCGGGTATCGCCTGGTATATCAGGTTCGCGACGACGTCGTGGTCGTCTTTGTTATCGCGGTGGGAAAACGAGAAAGGTCAGCCGTTTATCGGGACGCGCATAAACGGCTGTAGCGCTTAACGCAGGTGGTGCACCACCTGATTACTGCTGCCGCGCCAGATAAGCGCCGGGTCTTTTAAGTCCTGCACAAACTTACCGTCAACCAGCACGTTGATAAGGTCGACGACCTCCATCTGCGTGGCGTTAAGCTCGTCAATCTTATAGCCGGTCCAGACCCAGATATCTTTACCGGGGCATTCGGCGTGAATACGCTGAACCAGCTTGAGAATTTCCGGTACGTTTTGTGGGTGCAGCGGGTCGCCGCCGGAGAGTGAAATCCCCTGGCGCTTTACGCGGGTGTCGTTCAGGTCGGCGATGATGCGGTCGGCCATCTCGGCGGTAAACGGCTGGCCGGAGTTCACCCGCCAGGTGCTTTTGTTGTAGCAGCCGGGGCATTCGTGAACGCACCCTGAGACAAACAGGGTGCATCGGGTTCCTGGGCCATTAACGATGTCGACAGGATAGTATTGATGATAATTCACTTATAATTGCACTTCATATTCAATATGATCGACACAGGTTTGAGCCTTGCTGTGATTGTCCGCGGTATACCATTCTCCGTCGCGGATTTGGACATCTTCAAGATCAACCAGTCTTAAGCAGCGCCAGTTATAAGGTGATGATGGATCTATTTTCCCTTTACTACTTTCGCCACCAAATTGGAAAAATAGTGCTTGTTGCTTACCATTTTTAGTCCCTAAGGCATGTGGGCACATTTCACGATAGTAACCATCATATATAGCAGTTACTTGCTTTTTATTCAGAATTGCATCTTTGATTAACTCGTAAGTATTCATACTGCGATCTCCTGATTTGCTTGCTGTGAAAAGAACTTAACCGAGCTGCCCGTTACCCAGGTGCTTAACGCGGCGCTTCACTTCTTCCTGCTTACCGGCGTTGAACGGACGAGCGTCCGGGCTGCCGAGGTAGCCGCACACGCGACGGGTGACCGACACGCGGGCCGCATCGTGGTTGCCACATTTCGGGCAGGTGAAGCCTTTGCTGGTGCACTCGAACTCACCGGTAAAGCCGCACTCGTAGCATTCGTCGATTGGCGTGTTGGTACCGTAATACGGTACGTGCTGATAGCTGTAATCCCACACGTCTTCCAGCGCCTTCAGGTTATGCTGAATGTTCGGGTACTCGCCGTAGCAGATGAAGCCACCGTTGGCGATTGGTGGGTAGGCCGCTTCAAAATCAATCTTGTCGTACGGGTTCACCTTCTTCTCTACGTCGAGGTGGAAGCTGTTGGTGTAGTAACCTTTATCGGTCACGCCTTCAACGAGGCCAAATTCGGCGGTATCCAGACGGCAGAAGCGGTCGCACAGGTTTTCACTTGGCGTGCTGTACAGGCTGAAGCCGTAGCCGGTTTCGTCTTTCCACTGGTCAACGGCATCGCGCAGACGCTGAACAATCGCCACGCCTTTCTCACGCAGCATTTCGCTATCGTACATATGTTTATTGCCGAACAGCGCGTTGATGGTCTCGTGGATACCGATATAGCCCAGAGAAATCGACGCACGACCATTTTTGAAGATCTCGGAGACGTCGTCGTCCGCTTTCAGACGCACGCCGCAGGCCCCTTCCATATAGAGGATTGGCGCCACGCGGGCTTTCACCCCTTCCAGGCGGGCGATACGGGTCATCAGCGCTTTACGCGCCAGTACCAGACGTTCGTCCAGCAGTGACCAGAACGCCGCTTCATCCCCCTTCGCTTCCAGCGCGATGCGCGGCAGGTTGAGGCTGATAACGCCGAGGTTGTTACGGCCATCGTGAACCTGCTCGCCGTCTTCGTTTTCCCACACGCCGAGGAAGCTGCGGCAGCCCATCGGGGTTTTAAACGAACCGGTGACTTTCACTACCTGATCGTAGTTGAGGATGTCCGGATACATGCGTTTGCTCGCGCACTCCAGCGCCAGCTGTTTGATGTCGTAGTTGGCATCGCCCGGCTTGTGGTTCAGACCATCGCGAATGGCGAAGACCAGTTTCGGGAACACCGCGGTTTTGCGGTTTTTGCCAAGGCCCGCGATACGATTGCGTAGAATGGACTGCTGAATCAGGCGGGATTCCCAGCTGGTGCCGAGGCCGAAACCAAAGGTCACGAACGGGGTCTGGCCGTTGGCGGTATGCAGCGTGTTCACTTCATATTCCAGCGACTGGAACGCGTCGTAGCACTCTTTCTCGGTACGAGAGCGGGCATACTCTTCCGCATTCGGAATTTGCCACTCGTCGGCGGTCTGACGATGCTTGTTGAAGCTAGCCGCGACAAACGGAGCCAGTACTTCATCTATACGGTTGATGGTGGTGCCGCCGTAAATGTGGCTGGCAACCTGCGCGATAATCTGTGCGGTAACCGCTGTCGCGGTAGAGATGGATTTTGGCGGCTCGATTTCCGCGTTGCCCATCTTAAAGCCCTGAGTCAACATGCCTTTCAGGTCGATCAGCATACAGTTGAACATCGGGAAGAACGGCGAGTAGTCGAGGTCGTGGTAGTGGATAACACCGCGCTCGTGCGCCATCACCACGTCGTGCGGCAGCAGGTGCTGGCGAGCGTAGTGCTTAGCGACGATACCGGCCAGCAGGTCGCGCTGGGTCGGGATCACTTTACTGTCTTTGTTGGCGTTCTCGTTCAGCAGCGCTGAGTTGGTCTGCTCAACCAGGCCGCGAATTTCCTGGTTCAGGCGGCCGCGTTTTTCGCGCTGGCTGTCGCGGTCGTGGCGATATTCGATATAGGCACGAGCGAGTTGCTTGTACGGCCCGGACATCAGCTGGTTCTCAACGGCGGTCTGAATTACGTTGATATCAACCTGCGCCTGACCCTGCATTTGTTGGCTAACGATTGCTGCGACGGTGGCGCAATAGTCTGCGTCATCGACTCCCGCTGCTTTAGCTGCACGTAGAATTGCTTCTTTGATGCGCTCTGACTTGAACGGCACTTTACAGCCATCTCGTTTCATCACATGCGGTGTCATGATCACTCCAATTTTTATCATTACGTTATAAGAACAGGTTATCCACAGAGGCGGGAAAACGACGATTGGCGTAATCACTCCATTAACCAATACTTTCCCTCGTGTGTGGCCCAGGTTATCCACATACCGGCTATCTTTTTCGTGATTGTCGTTGTTGCAATGATAGACGATAAATACCATATGTTGGGCCGGGACGCATTTTAAGTTCTATATGTAGTGATTTGCATCAAAGATGTTTGCGCTTTTATTGATTCAGGACAAAGTAAAAATGCGAGAGTACATATGGCAGGCGTTATAGATTATGTAAATTTTGTTGCGCAATAAATGTACGAAAAAGGACCAAAAAACAGCGTGATGCGAAGAAGCCCAGCAGCAGGGCGCTGCCGGGCCGGAGGGTTAACGCTGAAGCCACCAGATGGCTTCAAACGGTCGTAGCGTCATGCCCGCAGGGGTGTCGTAGTTACTCATCAATACTTCGCCATCGGTGGAGCCTGACGGTGGCTCCCAGGCCTGCGGCTCATCGCTGAGGTTTGCGGCCACAAGCAGTGTTTGACCCTGCCACTGACGGCGGTAGCACCACAGCGACGGATGGTTGGGCAGCAGATCCTCATAATCGCCCCAGGTCAGCACCGGCTCGGATTTACGCAGCGCAATCAGCTGCTGGTAGGTGTAGAACACCGAATCAGGCTCTGCCAGCGCGCGTTCGACGTTAATCTCCGCATAGTTATTGCTGACGCCAATCCACGGCTTGCCTGTGGTAAACCCGGCGTTAGGGCTGGCGTCCCACTGCATCGGCGTACGGCTGTTGTCGCGGGATTTACTGGCGAGAATCGCCAGCAGCTCGTCGGCATCACGCCCCTGCGCCAGCAGCTCGTTGTACATGTTGTGGCTCTCAACGTCGCGGTACTGCTCTATCGTGGAGAAGTGCGGGTTGGTCATGCCAATCTCTTCGCCCTGATAGATATACGGCGTGCCCTGCATACCGTGCAGCACCATCGCCAGCATCTTCGCCGCCGTGACACGATGTTCACCTTCGTCGCCAAAGCGCGAGACGATGCGCGGCTGGTCGTGGTTACACCAGAACAATGCGTTCCAGGCGCGGTTGTGCATGCCCTGCTGCCAATGGCTAAACAGTGATTTCAGCGCCACGAAGTCCGGGCGCGCCAGCGTCCACTTCTCGCCGCCGGGATAGTCCACCTTCAGGTGATGGAAGTTAAAAGTCATCGACAGCTCTTTGCCGTCGAGAGACGCATATTGCTGGCAGTTTTCGAGGGAGGTGGAAGACATCTCACCAACGGTCATCAGGTTGCGCGGCGTAAAGACATCGCGGCTGAACTCCTGCAAGAACTCGTGGGCGCGCGGGCCATCGGTATAGAAGCGGCGACCGTCGCCCTGATAGTCGTCCGGGAAGTTCTGATCTTTGGAGATAAGGTTGATAACGTCGAGGCGCAGGCCGTCTACACCGCGATCGGCCCAGAACTCGCAGACCTTTTTCAGCTCGGCGCGTACCGTCTCGTTTTCCCAGTTGAGATCCGCCTGCTCGGTGGCGAACAGGTGCAGATAGTACTGGCCGCTGGCCGCGTCCCGCTGCCAGGCGTTGCCGCCAAACTTAGAGCGCCAGTTGTTCGGCGGCGCGTCCGGCGTACCGTCGCGCCAGATATAGAACTGGCGATATGGGCTCTCTTTCTTCAGCGACTCCTTAAACCACGCGTGGTGAGTGGAGGTGTGGTTGAGCACCATGTCCAGCACGATACGAATTCCGCGCTGATGCGCCTCGGCAACCAGCTTGTCGAAATCGTCGAGCGTGCCGTAAGAGGGGTCAATCTCGGTGTAGTTGGCAATGTCGTAGCCGTTATCGACCTGCGGCGAGACGTAGAATGGTGTTATCCAGATGGCATCAACGCCGAGCTTTTGCAGATAGTCGAGACGTGATGTCACCCCGCGCAGATCTCCCGTTCCGCTGCTGGTGGTGTCCTGGAAGCTCTTCGGATAAATCTGGTAAATCACGCCGTTTTGCCACCAGTGAGGCAGTGTATTCATTGGGTTGTCCTCTAATAAGAATCAGGGGCGCAATTGCGCCCCGAAGAAGGTGTGCTTTACATGACGGGCAGCGTGCCCTGACTCTCTTTGCGCTTGTAGACCATCATGGTCAAAATAATCGGTACAACGACGGCGATAATCATTGCGATGCTGTAGACGCCCCAGAAAGTTGGTTTAATCGACAGAATGCCCGGCAGGCCGCCGACGCCGATACCGTTCGCCAGCACGCCGTACAGGCCGCACAGCAGGCCAGCGATACCGGAACCGATCATCGCGCAGAGCATTGGGAAGCGGTACTTCAGGTTGATCCCGTACATCGCCGGTTCGGTTACGCCGAGGTAGGCGGAGATAGCCGCGGGAACGGAGATTTCACGCTCGTTAGCTTTACGGCTGCAAATGATGATGCCGACGACGGCAGAGGCCTGCGCGATGTTCGACAGGGCAATCATTGGCCACACCGGGGTGCCGCCCATGCTTTGAATCATCTGCATATCGATAGCCAGCGTGGTCTGGTGCACACCGGTAATCACCAGCGGCGCATACAGGAAGCCGAACAATGCGGCGCCAATTGGCGCGAAGCTACCGGTCAACAGGTGACGCACGGCGAAAGCAACGCCGTCGCCAATCAAGCGACCGAATGGCCCAATAATCGCGTGAGCGAGGAAAACGGCGAGGATCAGCGAGCATACCGGTACGATAACCAGATACAGGTAATCCGGCACGATGCGCTTGAGGCGCGTCTCAATAAAGCCGAGCGTCAGACCCGCCAACAGCGCCGGGATAACCTGCGCCTGATAGCCGACTTTGGCGATGGTAAACAGGCCGAAGTTCCACACTTCCGGCACCTGCTGACCTAACAGATAGGCGTTCATCAGCTGTGGGGAAACCAGCGTTACGCCAAGCACGATGCCGAGAATCGGTGTGCCGCCCATTTTCTTCACCGCAGACCAGCAGATGCCCACCGGCAGGTAGAAGAAGATAGCCTCGCCAATCAACCACAGGAAGTCATAGATGGTTTGCAGCGACGGGTGCATCTGCGCCAACGTCTGGCCGTTGCTCATCGGCAAGTCGCCGATCACGTTGCGGAAGCCTAAGATCAAACCCCCGCTGATAAGCGCAGGCAGCAACGGGAAGAAGATCTCCGCAAAGTGGGAAATCATCTGCTCGTGCCACTTCATGTTCTGACGGGCCGCCAGTTTCGCCTGCTCTTTGTCCGCACCGCTCTGTCCGGTGGTGGCGAGCAACGCCTGATAGTAGTCGCCCACTTCCGTGCCGATAACTACCTGGAACTGACCGGCATTGGTGAAGCAGCCTTTAACCATCGGCAGCTCTTCAATGGCTTTCGGGGAGGCCTTGGCCGGATCGTTAAGCACGAAGCGCAGGCGCGTGATGCAGTGGCTGACGGTGGCGATGTTCTCGCGCCCGCCAACCAGTTCGATAAGTTTATCGATGTTCTTTTGGTCTATTTTTTTGCTCATGATAGGGCCTTAAAACAGAGGTGAGATCTCCCCGATACCGCCACTTCAGACGCTCTTTTTAACGAGCTATCTGACGGACACAGGATCGAACCGTTATTAATATGCTGAATATTAGCGTAACGGGTTTGCGGTTTCGGGAAAATGGGAACGTTCCCGAAACGCTGCGGCGATCACATTAAAGCTGATGTTAAGCTTAGGACAGAATGGCGGGGATCACGATCTGATGCGGTTCGCTTCGACCACTGATTTGGGCGATAAGCTGCTCTGCGGCGCGGCGTCCGGCCTCGGCATAGCCGGGATCGGCGGTGATAATTTCCGGATGCAGGAACTTGGTCAACGGTGTGTTACCGACGCTTGCCAACTGGACGTTATCAATACGCTGCTCCTGAAGGTACTTGCTCACGCCGAGGGCGAGGGTGTCGGTCGCGCAGATAAGCGCGGTGGTATCCGGCGTGATAACCTGACTGGCGAAGTCGTAACCCTGCTTCATGGCCAGGCCCGGCAGCGCGGCGACCGGTGTGAGCTTGTGGCGCTTGCAGAACGCCTGGTAGGCATCGTGACGACGCTGCCCGGTGGTGACGTCGGCAGGAGGAACCCCGAGGAAGCTGATGTGGCGGTGGCCCAGTTCGAACAGGCGCTGCATCAGCTGCGTAATCGCGCCGGTATCGTCGTAGCAGACGGAGGCAAAGCCTTTGGCATCGCGAGCCATCAGCACCAGCGTCGAGTGCCAGTCGCCCAGAATAGCTTCGGTCACGCCGGTAAAGCCGAACAGGATCACGCCGTCGATATTGCGGCGTTTGAGCATTGCCAGATGCTCGACCACCTTCTCTGGCGAGAACTGACTTTCCATCATGATAGGGTCGTAGCCCTGCTCGTAGAAGGCGGGCAGCATGGTTTGTACCGCTAGATTTTCCGACAGTGAGTCCAGGCGCGTGACGATAATCGCCACCACTTTATCGCTTTGCCCACGCATGGCGCGCGCTGAACGAGAAGGGGAGAAGCCGTGCTGCGCCATCACCGCTTCGACGCGTTCGCGGGTGCGGTCGCTAACGCCGTTTTCATTATTCAGCACGCGGGAGACGGTTGATTTCCCGACACCGCTCAGGCGAGCGATATCTTTAATAGTCAGCCGATTTTCCATAATAGTTGCCCCGCGTGAATATTTTATGCCACCAACCTGATGGTTGATGTACCGTTGAATTGCCTGACGTTATTATATCGCTCTAATTGTCACAAACCTTATGAATTTCTGCGTATAATCCGCGGCGTTTTCTACTATCAATCTTACCGGAGGCTGTATGGATCCCGATCCCACCCGTCTCTCCAACTGGAGAGTAACTTTCCGGTAAGCCAGCTTTCGCTGCCTTGCCGATGATGTGAGGCAGTGACACGTCTTAATGTCCCTGCAATAAAAATGAAGTGCCTATACGGTACAGATTAACTGTGCCCGCAGGCCTGTCTGCGGTTGTCTCTGGCGACTGCGGAGGACTTTTGTATGCTGAAAAATTTCACCCGGCAGCTGTTCGCGCAGCTTGGCCGCCATCTGCCGCGCCGTCTGGTACAGCGCGATCCAATGCCTTCTCAGCAAAGCGTTGCTCACACGCCTATTCCGCCATCCCTCAGCGAACAGTGCCTGAAAATGGCGCATCTCAGCGAGCAGGAATTGTGGGAAACCTTTAACACCCATCCAGAAGGGTTGAACGCCGCGGAAGTTGAGCAGGCGCGCGCTACGCACGGCGAAAACAAACTGCCCGCGCAGCAGCCGCAGCCGTGGTGGGTGCATCTGTGGCTCTGTTACCGTAACCCGTTCAACATCCTGTTGACCGTGCTGGCAGCCGTCTCTTACGCCACTGAAGATCTGTTCGCGGCGGTCGTTATTGTGCTGATGGTGGGCATTTCCACACTGCTGAACTTTGTCCAGGAAGCCCGCTCGACCAAAGCGGCGGACACCTTGAAAGCGATGGTGAGCAACACCGCGACGGTGCTGCGCGTTATCAATGATAAGGGCGAGAGCAGCTGGGTGGAACTGCCTATCGACCAGCTGGTGCCGGGCGACATTATCAAACTGGCGGCGGGGGACATGATCCCGGCTGACCTGCGCGTGATTCAGGCGCGCGATCTGTTTGTGGCTCAGGCATCGCTGACCGGCGAATCCTTACCGGTTGAGAAAGTGGCGCAGACCCGCGAGCCGGATCAAACCAATCCGCTCGAGTGCGACACCCTGTGCTTTATGGGCACCAACGTGGTGAGCGGCACCGCGCAGGCGATGGTCATTGCCACCGGGGCCAACACCTGGTTCGGGCAACTGGCCGGTCGCGTGAGCGAGCAGGAGAGCGAGCCGAACGCCTTCCAGAAAGGCATCAGCCGCGTCAGCATGCTGCTGATCCGCTTTATGCTGGTGATGGCGCCGATTGTATTAGTTATCAACGGCTATACCAAAGGCGACTGGTGGGAAGCGGCGCTGTTTGCCCTTTCCGTCGCCGTTGGCCTGACGCCGGAAATGCTGCCGATGATCGTCACCTCGACGCTGGCGCGCGGGGCGGTGAAGCTGTCAAAACAGAAAGTTATCGTTAAGCACCTCGACGCGATTCAGAACTTTGGCGCGATGGACATCCTCTGCACCGACAAAACCGGTACGCTGACCCAGGATAAAATCGTGCTGGAGAACCACACCGATATCTCCGGCAAGGTGAGCGAGCGCGTGCTGCAAACGGCGTGGCTCAACAGCCACTATCAGACCGGGCTGAAAAACCTGCTGGATACCGCGGTACTGGAAGGGGTAGATGAAGTGGCGGCCCGCGAGCTGTCTACTGCCTGGCAGAAAGTGGATGAGATCCCGTTTGATTTCGAACGCCGCCGTATGTCGGTGGTGGTGAGTGAAAAGCCGGACGTACATAAGCTGATTTGCAAAGGGGCGCTGCAGGAAATCCTGAACGTCTGTACTCAGGTCTACCACAACGGCGAGATTGTGCCGCTCGACGAGAGCATGCTGCGCCGCATCAAACGCGTGACCGATACCCTGAACCGTCAGGGGCTGCGCGTGGTCGCGGTGGCAAGCAAATTCCTGCCAGCGCGTGAAGGGGACTATCAGCGTATCGATGAGTCTGACCTGATCCTCGAAGGCTACATCGCCTTCCTCGATCCGCCGAAAGAGACCACGGCGCCTGCGCTTAAAGCGCTCAAGGCGAGCGGCATCACCGTGAAAATTCTCACCGGCGACAGCGAACTGGTGGCGGCGAAAGTGTGCCTCGAAGTGGGATTGGATGCGGGTGACGTGATTGTCGGCAGCGAAATTGAGCACCTGAGCGATGACGAGCTCGCGAAGCTTGCCCAACGTACCACGCTGTTTGCTCGCCTGACGCCGATGCATAAAGAGCGCATCGTAACCCTGCTGAAACGCGAAGGGCACGTGGTGGGCTTTATGGGCGATGGCATCAACGATGCGCCAGCGCTACGCGCGGCGGATATTGGTATTTCCGTGGACGGCGCGGTGGACATCGCCCGTGAAGCGGCCGATATCATCCTGCTGGAAAAGAGCCTGATGGTTCTGGAAGAAGGCGTGATCGAAGGTCGTCGTACCTTCTCGAACATGCTCAAGTACATCAAGATGACCGCTAGTTCTAACTTCGGTAACGTCTTCAGCGTGCTGGTGGCCAGCGCCTTCCTGCCGTTCCTGCCGATGCTGCCGTTACACTTACTGATTCAGAACCTGCTGTACGATGTATCCCAGGTGGCGCTGCCGTTCGATAACGTGGATGACGAACAGATTCGTAAACCGCAGCGCTGGAATCCGGCCGATCTGGGCCGTTTTATGGTGTTCTTCGGGCCAATTAGCTCCATCTTTGACATTCTGACCTTCTGCCTGATGTGGTGGGTATTTAAGGCCAATACGCCAGAAATGCAGACGCTGTTCCAGTCCGGTTGGTTTATTGAAGGGCTGCTGTCGCAGACGCTGATTGTGCATATGATTCGTACCCGCCGCATCCCGTTCGTGCAGAGCCGCGCCGCATGGCCACTGTTCGCTATGACGCTGCTGGTGATGGCGATTGGTATTGCGCTGCCGTTCTCACCGCTGGCAAGCTATCTGCAATTAGAAGCGCTGCCGCTGAGCTACTTCCCGTGGCTGGTGGCGATTCTGGTGGGCTACATGACCTTCACGCAGATGGTGAAAGGGTTCTTCACTCGCCGTTACGGTTGGCAGTAAGCGGTGAGGTGCTCTGTCTAGCGTAGCCCGGCCAAGCGAAGCGCCGCCGGGAAACCCACGACACTAAAACAAAAAAGGCAGCCATCGGCTGCCTTTTCTTCATACTGCATGCAATCAGCGACGAACGGCAATCGCTTCGATTTCAATCTTCACGTCTTTCGGCAGGCGCGCCACTTCAACGCAAGAACGCGCTGGGAAGGTGGCATTGTGCTCGTTAAAGAACGCTTCGTAAGTGGCGTTAACGGTCGCGAAATCGTTGAGATCTTTTACGAATACGGTGGTTTTCACGATATCGCCAACTTTCAGGCCAGCGGCCTCAACGATAGCTTTCACGTTTTCCAGCGACTGACGCGCCTGAGCGGATACGTCTTCCGGCACGCTGCCGGTTTTCGGGTCTACCGGGATCTGACCGGAAGTGATTACCATGCTGCCCAGGTCAACGCCCTGAACATATGGACCGATAGCTGCTGGTGCATTTTCCGTCGCAATAGTTTTGCTCATGATATCTCCAGATGAACTGCAGTATTAAGGTGTTAGCCATTATAGAGAGGCAACATTTCAATACCAACCGCAATTAGTTGGCCAGCACCACATAATGAGAAAACTCTTTTTCGCAGTATTTGCATTTGAGTGCAACGTCATCAGCGCGTTTTTTCACTGCGAAGCTAGAGGAAACGGGTTCCGCATGGCTGATACAGTTGCTGTTCGGGCATACCAGCACGCTCTCAATGCGCTCCGGCAGGCTCGGGCGAGATTTGCCCACCACTTCATAGTTATCGATGCGGTTAACGGTCGCCTCTGGCGCATACAGCGACAGCTGGTTGACCTGCTCGTCGGTCAGGAACGTGTTTTCGATTTTGATCAGGTCTTTACGACCCATTTCACCGGATGGCAGGTTCAGGCCAATGGTGATGCGCTGGTCGGTTTCGGTCAGCTTAAACAGGGTCAGCAGCTTAAAGCCCACCTGCGCCGGGATATGGTCGATTACGGTGCCGCGTTTGATGGCTTCTACTTGTAATTTGTTATCGTGTGTCATCGTCATTTCCCCCTTACAGAGCCAGTTCGCTATTCAGTACCAGTGCCAGTAACGCCTGGCGGGCGAAGATGCCGTTACCGGCCTGCTGGAAGTACCAGGCATGCGGCGTTTTATCGACATCGGTGGTGATCTCATCAATGCGTGGCAGCGGGTGCAGCACTTTCATATTGTCGCGTGCGCCGACCAGATCCGCCGCGCGCAGAACAAACTGCGCTTTGACGTTGGCGTATTCGGATGGGTCGAGGCGCTCTTTCTGTACGCGAGTCATGTAGAGAATGTCGACTTCTGCCATCACTTCGTCGATGGCGCTATGCAGGCTCCAGACGATGCCTTTCTCATCGAGCATATCGAGGATGTACTGTGGCATCGCCAGCGCGTCCGGAGCGATAAAGTAGAAACGGTTGCCATTAAACTTCGCCAGTGCTTGGGTCAGCGAGTGGACGGTGCGGCCATATTTCAGGTCGCCAACCATGGCGATGTTCAGGTTCTCCAGGCGGCCCTGAGTTTCCTGAATGGTGAACAGATCCAGCAGCGTCTGGGTAGGGTGCTGGTTCGCGCCGTCACCGGCGTTCAGCACCGGAATATTGCCGGAGAACTCGGTTGCCAGACGCGCTGCGCCTTCCTGCGGGTGGCGCATTACGATGGCATCAACGTAGGTGCTGATGACCGAGATGGTGTCGGCGAGGGTTTCACCTTTCTTACCAAGTGAGGTGTTGGCGCTGTCGGAGAAGCCAACCACGCTGGCCCCCAGGCGGTGCATCGAGGTTTCAAAAGAGAGACGGGTGCGCGTCGAGGCCTCGAAGAAACAGCTGGCGATAACTTTGTGCTTAAGCAGCTCCGGCTGTGGGTTCGCTTTCAGGCTGGCGGCGGTCGCCAGAACCAGTTCAAGGTCTTCGCGGCTGAGATCGTTTATGGAAATGATGTGTTTTTGATACAGCGGATTAGCCATGTTTATCTCCTGACGACGGCGCAAAAAAAAAGCCCCTTAAATAAGGGGCTTTACGAATACGGATGCTACGGAAAGGAAAAACGGCAGGCCAGCGTCTGTTTTCAGACGCGGTAAGACGCGATGTCGTACACACTGAACCATAATTCCTCCCGGCAAAACGGGTGGCATTATACGCAGCTTTATCCGGCAATCAAGCGCCTGATTCACATTTTAATCAACGAAAACGATTCTCATAGAATGAGTATTCGCTTTTTGTGAATTTAAATTCGCCTTTTACGCATGCTATGCAAAGTGTGCGCTAAACCGGCAAGGCGGGAGAGTCATGATAAAAAGTACTGGTATGGTAACGCGAATTTACGTATAACAACTGAAAATTGAAACATTGTTTTATTCGTGGAGTCATCATGATTATTGGCAACATCCATCACCTTCAGTCCTGGCTGCCGGAAGAGCTGCGTCAGGCCATCATCCATCTTATGGCGAACGTTACCGATGCTACCCCGGAAGGGAAATATGACATCGACGGCAACCGCCTGTTTTATATGATCTCTGAAAACATGACCGAGCCGTTTGCCGACCGTCGTGCGGAGTATCATGCGCGTTATCTGGATATCCAGGTGGTGTTGAAAGGTCAGGAAGGGATGGCGTTCAGCACCCAGCCTGCGGGCGCGCCGGACACCGACTGGCTGGCGGATAAAGACATCGCGTTCTTGCCGGAAGGCGTACAGGAAAAGATGGTGGTGATGAGCGAAGGTGACTTCGTGGTGTTCTACCCGGGTGAAGTCCACAAGCCGCTGTGCGCTGTGGGACAGCCTGCGAAAGTGCGTAAAGCGGTTGTTAAGCTGCTGGTTGAGTAACGAACGGATTGGCGGATAGTATTCGGCCTACACCAATCGGTAGCCCGGACGAGGAGCGATAGCTCCGACTCCGGGGTTTTCCCGGCGTCGCTGCGCTCGGCCGGGCTACGTGTTGAATTTACTTGCTCAGCGTTGCGACCATTACCGCTTTGATGGTGTGCATCCGGTTTTCTGCCTGATCGAACACGATGCTGGCTGGAGATTCAAACACCTCATCGGTCACTTCCATCCCGCCGTGCATGCCGTATTCAGCGGCCATTTTCTTGCCCAGCGTGGTCTGGTCATCATGGAACGCAGGCAGACAGTGCAGGAATTTCACCTGCGGATTGCCGGTCAGCTTCATCATCGCGCTATTCACCTGATAGCCACGCAGCAGCGCAATACGCTCTGCCCACTTCTCTTTGGCTTCGCCCATCGATACCCACACGTCGGTGTAGATAAAGTCTGCGCCTTTGACGCCAGCGGCGATATCTTCCGTCAGGGTAACGTTACCGCCGTTCTTCTGCGCCAGCGCTTTGCATTCCGCCACCAGGCTCGCTTCTGGCCAGCACTCCTGTGGTGCCACCAGACGCAGATCCAGACCAGTTAGCGCCGCGGCTTCCAGCATCGAGTTGCCCATGTTGTTACGCGCATCGCCTGCATAAACCAGCGTCATTTCGTTGAACGCTTTGCCCGGCAGGTGTTCCTGCATGGTCAGCAGATCCGCCAGCAGCTGGGTTGGGTGGAATTCATCAGTCAGGCCGTTCCACACCGGCACGCCGGAATACTCTGCTAACGTTTCTACCACTTCCTGGCCGTAGCCACGGTACTGGATGCCGTCGTACATGCGGCCCAGTACGCGAGCGGTGTCTTTAATGGATTCTTTGTGGCCAATCTGGCTGCCGCTGGAACCAAGATAAGTGACGCGAGCGCCCTGATCGTATGCGGCAACTTCGAAAGAGCATCGTGTACGGGTTGAGTCTTTTTCGAAGATGAGCGCGATGTTTTTACCGGTCAGGTTCGGCGACTCCGTGCCGCTTTTTTTATCCGCTTTTAGTTTTGCCGCGAGCTGCAGCATGGTGGTGATTTCTGCTGGGGTAAAATCGAGTAATTTTAAGAAGTTCTTTTTATACAGAGTAGACATAATTCCCTCACCTGGCTTAAGCCACTTATTGAATTAAAATTCACTTTATATGTATGAATATTCATTTGCAACCCCAATAACAAATCTTTATCGGAAAGGTGGAGGCAATGGCAACGGTATGTGACAATAAGAGTATCAGCCACATTATGAGGAACGAGCCATGGCAAACCCTGAACATCTGGAAGAACAGCGCGAAGAGACCCGCCTGATCATTGAAGAGCTGCTGGAAGACGGCAGCGATCCTGACGCGCTGTACACCATCGAACATCACCTCTCCGCAGACGATTTCGAAAGTCTGGAGAAAGCGGCGGTAGAAGCGTTCAAGCTGGGCTACGAAGTAACGGAACCGGAAGAGCTGGAAGTGGAAGAAGGCGACACCGTGATCTGCTGCGATATTCTGAGCGAAAGCGCGCTGAATGCGGAGCTGATTGACGCGCAGGTTGAGCAGTTGATGAACCTGGCTGAGAAGTTCGAAGTGGAATACGACGGTTGGGGAACCTACTACGAAGACCCGAACGGTGAAGAAGGCGATGACGACGACGAAGATTTTGTCGACGAAGAAGACGACGGCGTTCGCCACTAAGTCATCTCATACCCGACGGCAGCGCCCGCTGCCGTCGGGCAAGGATTTTGGTATGGATTACCCGCAAATACTCTCTCCGGTTCTCAACTTCCTGCACTGCAAAACGCCCCAGACGTGGCTCGATAAAGCCCGCGATCCGACCAATCTTCCTCTGCTGCTGACCGACCATCTAGTCTGTGAGCTAAAAGCAGCGCAAACCGCGATGCTGCTGGTGCGTAAATATGTGGCGGATAAAGACGGCGCGCAGGCGCTGCTCGACTGGCTGAAACCGTATGAGGCCTTTACCTTTCGCGAGGGCGAGGAGCCTGATTTCGCCGCGCTGAATAAGCAGATTAACAAAAGCGTGATGCCGCAGACCGACGACCCGTGGGGACGGCAGCTTATCGACAGCATGGTGTTGCTGATTAAAGAGGAGCTGCACCACTTCTCGCAGGTACGTGAGGCGATGTTAAAGCGCAATATTCCGTACGTGAAAATCACCGCCAGTCGCTACGCCAAAGGGATGCTCAAAGAGGTGCGCACGCACGAGCCGCTGACCCTGATTGATAAGCTGATTTGCGGCGCGTACATCGAAGCCCGCTCCTGCGAACGCTTTGCCGCGCTGGCACCGTATCTGGATGACGATCTGCAGACATTTTACCTGTCGCTGCTGCGTTCTGAAGCCCGGCACTATCAGGACTATCTGACGCTAGCGCAGCAAATCGCTGACGACGATATCAGCGAGCGGGTGCGTTTCTTTGGTGAAGTGGAAGCGTCGCTTATCACTTCACCGGATGACGAGTTCCGCTTTCATAGCGGCGTGCCCGCATAGTTCGGCAGAAAAATCTGGTGGCTGGAAATACCTCACCTTTGCCGCAATAATCGACATACAGTACGGGAAAGAATAATTCCCGACATATTTATCGATTTGGCTAAGGATAATCAATGAACTGGGCACACGTATTACTGGCAGGGTATATCGGGGTCGTTATCGCCATTATCATTGGCGTTTTTCGTAAAAAAGGCTGGATTGGTAAGGTCGCGGGCGGGGTGATTTTTGTCGTTGCCGTCGTCGCCTGGAACCTGTTTGATGTGCACTACCTTATTCCGCGTGAGAGCCCGGAATACGGCATGACCGAATCGCAGAAGTTTGAAAATGCGATGCTGAAAATGCCAACCTTCCAGGTTATCAAAGAACAAGATCCCGCATTCTGGGAGCGTATTCGTGGCCAGGCCGTACAGATGAAAGAAGCAGGCAGCAGCGAACAACAGGTGATCGATGCCATCCAGCCGCAGGTGCTGCAACTGCAGATGGCGAGACTACAGCAGGCACCTGATGCCAACGTAGTGGAGTATATGAAGATCAACCTGGAGCAGATGGCCGCGGTGGAAAAGGCCGGTGCTGACGAGTGCTTCCGCTTTCTCTTCCCGGCGGTTAAAGGGGGAATTAACCCCGTACACCTGATATCACGGGATATCCTCGAACGCCGGATGGAGAGTGACGCCCGCATGATGCGTGCGGCCTATGGCCCTGATAAGCACACTGTCACCGCGCAGGAAAAGCACCAGGCGCTGCTCGATATGCAAAAACTGGGTCCGGCGCTGATGCAGAACTTCGGCCAGGATGTTGAGATTATGTCTGACCCAAGTAAAGGGGTGGGAAAAGAGAAGATCGCCTGCGATCTGGTACAGAGTTTCTGGAATCAGGTTGTGGCATTGCCGCCAGCCAACGCGGCTGGCGTGATTCGTCTTGCCGTCTCACCCGAGATGCAGTAAATCAAATGCCCCTTTGAGTGCGCTTAAAGGGGTTTTAACATCCGCACTTCACAGTCGACATGCCCGGTGCAGCCCAGCGGTTCGGCGATATGTTCGAATCCCAGATGTTCATAGAGGCGAATGGCTTCGGTCAGAAACGCCGTCGTTTCAAGATAACACTGCTTAAACCCCTGCTCACGGGCGTACTCAAGCGCCATCAGTGCCAGCTTTTTCGCCAGCCCCTGACCGCGTACGCTCGGCAGGAAGTACATCTTTTGCAGCTCGCAGATATCCGGTTCGCTACAGCCCAATGGCGCAACGCCGCCGCCACCTACCACCTGACCATTCTGCTCAACCACCCAGTAGGCCGCGCCCGGCTGGCTGTAAACCTGGAACAGCTCATCCAGATTGGGGTCGGCCACCGTGTAGCCTTTATCGGCGGTCAGGCCGTGCTCGGCGGAGACCTGGCGGATAACGTTGGCAATCGCGGCGTTGTCGTCGGCCGTAAGGCGACGCAGCGTCGCAGAGACAGGGGTAATGACACTCATAGCGAACTCATGACATAAACGTGGAACATATGCAGTTAATAACACTGCGGGGAGGGGGAGTGCAAGCGAGGATAATTCAGGAGGTTGGAACCGTACCGTGGATAACCCGGAGTCGGCGCTGACGCGCCTCGTCCGGGCTACTCGAAACCGTAGGCCGGATAAGCGTAGCGCCATCCGGCAAACGTACGGGTACGATTTTTACAGCGCGGCGATGACCGCCTGCTGCTCAATCAGCTTCGCTTTGGCTTCCGCGTAACCGTCCAGCTTCTCACGCTCTTTGGCGATTACCGCTTCCGGTGCGCGAGCAACGAAACCTTCGTTGGAGAGCTTGCCTTCGATACGGGCAATCTCACCTTCGATTTTCGCGACTTCTTTTGCCAGACGCGCAAGCTCATCTTCTTTGTTGATGAGGCCAGCCATCGGGATCAGCAGCTCGGCGCCGTCGATGATTTTGGTCACGGAGACCGGACCTTTGTCATCGGCTGGCAGCACGGTGATGCTTTCCAGACGCGCCAGGTTCAGCAGGAAGCTCTTGTTGTCGTTCACGCGACGCATTGCGTCAGCGCTGCAACCACGCAGCAGCAGCTCCAGCGGTTTGCCCGGGGCGATGTTCATTTCCGCGCGGATGTTACGTACGGCAACAATCGCCTGCTTCAGCCATTCGGTATCGGCCAGCGCCGCTTCGTCTACCTGAGCCGCGTTATATTCCGGGAACGGCTGCAGCATGATGGTATCTGCGGTGTTGCCACAAATCACTTTCACGCGCTGCCAGATGGTTTCGGTAATGAATGGAATGATCGGATGCGCCAGGCGCAGCAGACCTTCCAGCACGGTCACCAGCGTATTACGGGTGCCGCGCAGTTCAGACTCGGAACCACCGGTCATAACAGGCTTGGTCAGCTCCAGATACCAGTCGCAGAACTGGTTCCAGGTGAACTCGTACAGGATGCCTGCAGCGATGTCGAAGCGGAAGTTATCCAGTGCTTCACGGTACGCTTTAACGGTCTGGTTGAATTCAGCCAGGATCCAGCGGTCCGCCAGAGACAGGGTCATTTCGCCGCCGTTGAAGCCGCAATCCTGATCTTCGGTGTTCATCAGCACGAAGCGGCTGGCGTTCCACAGCTTGTTACAGAAGTTACGGTAACCTTCCAGACGCTTCATATCCCAGTTGATGTCGCGACCGGTAGAGGCTAGCGCCGCCAGGGTGAAACGCAGGGCGTCGGTGCCGTGTGGCTCGATGCCGTCCGGGAACTGTTTCTCGGTACGTTTGGCAATTTTCTCAGCTAACTGTGGCTGCATCATGTTGCCGGTACGTTTCTCCAGCAGGTCTGCCAGGGAGATACCGTCGACCATATCCAGTGGGTCGATAACGTTACCTTTGGACTTGGACATCTTCTGGCCTTCGTCGTCACGGATCAGACCGGTCATGTAGACGGTCTTGAACGGAACCTGCGGCTTGCCGTTTTCATCTTTGATGAAGTGCATGGTCATCATGATCATGCGGGCAATCCAGAAGAAGATGATGTCGAAGCCGGAAACCATCACGCTGGTTGGGTGGAACTGACGCAGCGCGTCGGTGTTTTCCGGCCAGCCGAGGGTAGAGAAGGTCCACAGCGCGGAGGAGAACCAGGTATCCAGAACGTCTTCGTCCTGACGAAGCGCAACATCGGCGCCGAGGTTGTTTTCCTGACGCACTTCGTCTTCGGTGCGGCCAACGTAGACGTTACCTGCTTCGTCGTACCATGCTGGGATACGGTGACCCCACCACAGCTGACGGGAGATACACCAGTCCTGGATATCGCGCATCCAGGAGAAGTACATGTTTTCGTACTGCTTCGGTACGAACTGAATGTCGCCGTTCTCAACTGCTTCTACCGCCGGTTTCGCCAGTACGTCAGCACGGACGTACCACTGGTCGGTCAGCATTGGCTCAATAACCACGCCGCCACGGTCGCCGTAAGGAACGGTCAGATCGTGAGGTTTGATCTCTTCCAGCAGGCCCATAGCATCGATGGCAGCGACGATCGCTTTACGCGCGGCAAAGCGTTCCAGCTTCTGGAATTCAGCCGGGATAGCGTTGGAGTAAACGTCAGACTCTTCGCCTTTGGTGTCATACACTTCCGCGGTTTCGCGGATGTCGCCATCAAAGGTCAGAATGTTAATCATTGGCAGGGCGTGACGACGACCGACTTCATAGTCGTTAAAGTCGTGCGCAGGGGTGATCTTCACGCAGCCGGTGCCTTTTTCCATATCGGCGTGTTCGTCGCCGACAATAGGAATACGGCGGTCAACCAGCGGCAGCATGACGAATTTGCCGATCAGATCTTTATAACGCGGATCTTCCGGGTTCACGGCTACGCCGGTATCGCCCAGAATGGTTTCCGGACGGGTGGTCGCCACGACCAGGTAATCTTTACCGTCTGCGGTTTTCGCGCCGTCGGCCAGCGGATAACGGATGTGCCACATCGAGCCTTTAGACTCGCGGTTTTCCACTTCCAGGTCAGAGATGGCGGTGCGCAGTTTCGGATCCCAGTTTACCAGGCGCTTGCCACGGTAAATCAGGTCTTCTTTGTACAGGCGAACAAAGACTTCTTTCACGGCATTGGAAAGGCCTTCGTCCATGGTGAAGCGCTCGCGCTCCCAGTCAACAGAGTTGCCGAGACGGCGCATCTGACGGGTAATGGTGCCGCCGGATTCCGCTTTCCACTGCCAGATTTTGTCGATGAAGGCATCGCGACCGTAGTCGTGACGGGTTTTACCTTCTTCAGCGGCAATCTTACGCTCAACCACCATCTGGGTTGCGATACCCGCGTGGTCGGTACCGGCCTGCCACAGGGTGTTTTTACCCTGCATGCGCTGGTAGCGAATCATGGTGTCCATGATGGTTTGCTGGAAAGCATGACCCATATGCAAACTGCCGGTGACGTTCGGCGGCGGGATCATGATGCAGAAGGACTCTTTGCTTTCGTCGCCGTTAGGCTTGAAATAGCCCTGCTGTTCCCAGTGCTCGTAAAGCGGCTGTTCGATATCTTGCGGGTTATATGTCTTTTCCATTATTTCCAGGTTGCCGTATTCAGGTTAAAACCAGCCACGCGGTAGGCTTTGTAGCGGTCGCGGGCGAGTTGTTTCAAAGTTTCTTCGTAAGGGACGAAGTCTACCACTTCTGTGAAAGCGGTGGCAAAATCTGCAAAGTTTACCCGCAGACTTATCAATATATCCCGTGGGCTGCTGTTGCGCTTGGCAGGCCAGGCTATCTCCACCGGCGCACCGCCTCTTGGGCCTTCGCCCGCCAGATTATGCGGCACAAAACTGTCCGGAGGACGGCTCCACAGGGCTTCATCCAGGCGAATGGCCTGCTGCTCGTCTTCGCAGGCGATCAGCACGCGCTTGCCCGCGCGCCAACGTTCTGCGGCAATTTCACACACCAGTTGCTCGACGGCGCTGAGGTCGTCGACGGTGGTGTCATTGTCCAGAAGATAGAACGTCGCATTCTTCATATATGGGGCTTCTTGTGATGGATTTAAATCGCCCCCTGACCCCCTTCCCGAAAGCGGGGAAGGTCATTCCCCTCTCCCAGTGGGGAGAGGGTTAGGGTGAGGGGGTTGTGCCTTACTCTTCGCCGTTAAAACCCGCACGGTTCAGCAGGAACTGCGACAGCAGCGCCACCGGACGACCGGTTGCGCCTTTGGCCTTGCCGGAACGCCATGCGGTGCCGGCGATGTCCAGGTGCGCCCAGTTGTACTTACGGGTAAAGCGCGCCAGGAAGCAACCCGCGGTGATCGCACCGCCAGGACGGCCGCCGATATTCGCCATATCCGCGAAGTTAGACTCCAGCTGTTCCTGATACTCATCGCCCAGCGGCAGACGCCACGCGCGGTCACCTGCCTGCTCGGACGCGCCAATCAGCTCGTGCGCCAGCGGGTTATGGTTCGACATCAGCCCGGTGATGTGATGGCCCAGCGCAATCACGCAGGCACCGGTCAGCGTTGCCACGTCGATAACCGCTTCCGGCTCGAAGCGTTCAACGTAGGTCAGCACGTCGCACAGCACCAGACGGCCTTCGGCGTCGGTGTTCAGCACTTCAACGGTCTGGCCGGACATGGTGGTCAGCACGTCGCCCGGACGATACGCGCGTCCGCCAGGCATGTTTTCACAGCCCGCCAGCACGCCGATAACGTTGATTGGCAATTGCAGTTCCGCGACCATCCGCATCACGCCGTACACCGCCGCTGCGCCGCACATGTCGTACTTCATCTCGTCCATGCCTTCGGCAGGCTTGATGGAGATACCGCCGGAGTCGAAGGTCAGGCCTTTACCGACAAGCACAATAGGACGAACGTCTTCGGAAGCCACGCCTTTATACTCGATGACCGACATCAGGGATTCGTTCTGCGAACCGTTGCCGACCGCGAGGTAGGAGTGCATACCCAGCTCTTTCATCTGCTGTTCGCCGATGACGCGGGTAATGACGTTTTTGCTGTAGCTGTCCGCAAGCTGACGCGCCTGAGAGGCCAGATAAGCCGCATTACAGATGTTTGGCGGCATGTTGCCGAGATCTTTCGCCGCTTTGATACCGGCAGCAATCGCCAGACCGTGCTGGATAGCACGTTCGCCGCTGGTCAGTTCACGGCGGGTTGGCACGTTGAAGACCATTTTACGCAGCGGGCGACGCGGCTCGCTTTTGTTGGTTTTGAGCTGGTCGAAGCTGTACAGCGTCTCTTTTGCCGTCTCAACCGCCTGGCGTACTTTCCAGTAGTTATTGCGGCCTTTAACGTGCAGTTCGGTCAGGAAGCAGACGGCTTCCATTGAACCGGTGTCATTCAGGGTGTTGATGGTTTTCTGAATGACCTGCTTGTACTGGCGTTCGTCGAGCTCGCGCTCTTTGCCGCAGCCAATCAGCAGAATGCGTTCTGACAGCACGTTCGGTACGTGGTGCAGCAATAAGGTCTGCCCCGGTTTGCCTTCCAGTTCGCCGCGACGCAGCAGCGCACTGATATAGCCGTCGCTGATTTTATCGAGCTGTTCGGCGATGGGAGAAAGCCGGCGTGGTTCGAATACGCCCACGACGATACAGGCACTCCGCTGCTTCTCCGGGCTACCACTTTTTACACTGAACTCCATGCACTACGCTCCTGAATCTTAAAGACAACGGCGGTGGCTACGGATAGAATTGCAAGCTTACGTAACTCATTTCCGCTGTTGCGGTGACTTCGTGTTAATCTTAACGTTATTACGGTCCTGGCACGTCAGACGATGTCCTGAAACGTGAAACCGCTGAGTCATTTAATCTTAGCGATGTTTTCGACGACTCAAGAGAATAAATGACGTTTAAGCCATGAAACAAGCTATTTTCCTGCAATAAGACGGGTTTTTACGGGCGTATTTATAGTGATAATCATACGATATCTGGTGCGGGAGACGCTAAAAAGCCAGCTTGCCATCCTCTTCATCCTGCTTTTGATCTTTTTCTGTCAGAAACTGGTGAGGATCCTCGGCGCGGCGGTCGATGGTGATATCCCGACAAACCTCGTGCTCTCATTGCTCGGGCTCGGCGTGCCTGAAATGGCGCAGCTTATCCTGCCGCTGAGCCTGTTCCTCGGTCTCCTGATGACGCTGGGTAAACTGTATACCGAAAGTGAAATCACGGTGATGCACGCCTGCGGCCTGAGTAAAGCGGTGCTGGTGAAAGCGGCGATGGTACTCGCCTTGTTCACCGGTATTGTCGCGGCCGTTAACGTCATGTGGGCTGGGCCGTGGTCGTCTCGCCATCAGGATGAAGTTCTGGCCGAGGCTAAAGCGAACCCCGGCATGGCGGCGCTGGCGCAGGGCCAGTTTCAGCAGTCTACCGACGGTAACGCCGTGTTATTCATTGAAGGCGTGAATGGTGCAAACTTCCATGACGTCTTCCTGGCGCAGCTTCGCCCGAAAGGTTCTGCGCGTCCTTCCGTGGTGGTGGCCGATACCGGCCAGCTCTCTCAGCGTAAAGACGGCTCTCAGGTGGTGACCTTAAATCAGGGAACGCGCTTTGAAGGGACCGCCATGCTGCGTGACTTCCGCATTACCGATTTCAAAAATTATCAGGCGATCGTTGGCCATCAAGCGGTGGCATCGGACCCGACTGATACCGAGCAGATGAATATGAGTACGCTGTGGAAGACGGATACCGACCGTGCCCGCGCGGAGTTGCACTGGCGCTTAACGCTGATACTGACGGTCTTTATCATGGCGCTGATGGTCGTGCCGCTCAGCGTAGTAAACCCACGTCAGGGCCGCGTACTCTCTATGCTGCCAGCCATGCTGCTGTATCTGGTGTTCTTCTTGCTGCAAACCTCGCTGAAGTCGAATGCGGGCAAAGGCAAAATCGACCCGGCGATATGGATGTGGACGGTCAACCTGGCGTATATCGCGCTGGCCGTGGTGCTAAACCTCTGGGATACCGTGCCGATGCGCCGTTTCCGCGCCCGTTTCATGCATAAAGGAGCGGTATAATGCAGCCATTTGGTGTACTTGACCGCTATATCGGCAAAACCATTTTCACCACCATCATGATGACGCTGTTCATGCTGGTATCTCTGTCTGGCATTATCAAGTTCGTTGACCAGTTGAAAAAGGCCGGGCAGGGGAGCTATGACGCGCTGGGCGCAGGTCTCTATACTCTGCTGAGTGCGCCAAAAGATGTACAGATCTTCTTCCCGATGGCGGCGTTGCTCGGCGCGCTGCTGGGGCTGGGGATGTTGGCTCAGCGTAGCGAACTGGTAGTGATGCAGGCTTCCGGCTTCACCCGTATGCAGGTGGCGCTGTCGGTGATGAAAACTGCCATCCCGCTGGTGCTGCTGACCATGGCGATGGGCGAGTGGGTAGCTCCGCAGGGTGAGCAGATGGCGCGTAACTACCGTGCTCAGCAGATGTACGGTGGCTCTTTGCTTTCTACACAGCAGGGCATGTGGGCGAAAGACGGCCACAGCTTCGTCTATATCGAACGTCTGAAGGGCACCGATGAACTCGGCGGTGTGAGTATTTATTCCTTCAATAATGAACGTCGTTTGCAGTCTGTACGCTACGCCGCGAGCGCGAAATTTGATCCGGAGCTGAAGGAATGGCGTTTGTCACAGGTTGATGAATCCAATCTGACTGACCCAAAACAAATTACCGGTTCGCAGACCGTGAGCGGGACCTGGAAAACCACGCTGACGCCGGATAAGCTTGGCGTGGTGGCACTGGACCCGGATGCGCTGTCTATCAGCGGTCTGTATAACTACGTGAAGTATCTGAAGGCCAGCGGCCAGGACCCAGGCCGCTACCAGCTCAACATGTGGAGCAAAATCTTCCAGCCGCTGTCCGTGGCGGTGATGATGCTGATGGCGTTGTCGTTTATCTTTGGCCCGCTGCGCAGCGTACCGATGGGTATGCGTGTGGTGACGGGGATTAGCTTCGGCTTCGTATTCTACGTCCTCGACCAGATCTTCGGCCCGCTGACGCTGGTATACGGTATCCCGCCGATTATCGGGGCGCTGCTGCCAAGCGCCAGCTTCTTCCTGATAAGCCTCTGGCTAATGATGCGAAAAGCCTAACCTTTCTTGTAGCCCGGCCGAGCGAATGCGACGCCGGGTTTTTTATGCCTGAAATTTGCTGTCTTCCCTTTGAATATCGGCGCTATCCCGTGGTCGCTGCGCTCGCACGGGCTATGAGTTGTAGGCAGGATAAGGCGTTTACGCCGCCATCCGGCAAACCGGCGATGACGAACTAACGTCGCCGCCCACCCAGCAGACTACCCAACATCCCACGCACAATCTGGTTCGTCACCTGACGCACGGCGCTTTTCGCCGCTGTTTGCACCAGACCATCGTGCTTGCCGCCGCGCGGCCCGGTGGTACCGAAGATAATATCTTTCAGCCCGCCAAGGATGCCGTCATCAGCGCTTTGCTGTCCTTTGGCTGGCGGCGCATCCGCCTGGCCCGCGCTGTTCTGCACTCCTTTTTGCAGCATCTCGAACGCCGACTCACGGTCGATTTCATCTTCATACTTGCCGTAGAGCGGTGAGTTATTAATAAGACCGTTACGCTCGTCGTCGGTCACCGGCCCCATGCGTGAACACGGTGCGATAACCATCGCTCGCTCAACGATGGACGGGCTGCCTTTGGCATCGAGGAACGAAATCAGCGCCTCACCGGTGCCCAACTCCTGAATCGCCTGCTCGGTATTAAACGCCGGGTTGGCCCGCATGGTCTGCGCCGCCGTCTTCACCGCTTTCTGATCTTTCGGCGTAAAGGCACGCAGCGCGTGCTGCACGCGGTTACCCAACTGACCCAGCACCGCATCGGGAATATCCGACGGGTTCTGCGACACGAAGTAGACGCCCACACCTTTGGAGCGGATCAGGCGGATCACCTGCTCGATTTTATCCAGCAGCACCTGCGGTGCATCGCTAAACAGCAGGTGCGCTTCGTCGAAGAAGAACACCAGCTTTGGCTTTTCGAGGTCGCCCGCTTCCGGCAACTGCTCGTAAAGTTCGGAGAGCATCCACAGCAGGCTGGCTGCGTAGAGCTTTGGCATCTGATAGAGCTTCTCAGCGCTGAGGATATTGATGATGCCTTTACCGTTGCTGTCGGTACGCATCCAGTCTTTGATATCGAGCATCGGCTCACCGAAGAAATGCTCGGCACCTTGCTGTTCCAGCGTCAGCAGCCCGCGCTGGATGGCACCGACGGAAGCGGTGCTGATATTGCCGTACTGGTTCTGGAAGGATTTGGCGTTATCGCCGATGTACTGGGTGATGGCCCGCAGGTCTTTGAAGTCCAGCAGCAGCAGGCCCTGATCGTCGGCGATGCGAAAGATAATGTTCAGCACCCCGGACTGCACCTCGTTAAGGTTCAGCAGGCGGGCCAGCAGCAGCGGACCGAGGTCTGAGACCGTAGCGCGAACCGGGTGACCTTTCTCACCGAAGATATCCCACACCACCACTGGGTTAGCATGCGGCTCCCAGTCGGTCACACCGATATTATTCAGGCGCGTCATCAGCTTTTCAGAGGCCTGACCTTCCTCTGCCACGCCGGTCAGGTCGCCTTTGACATCTGCCATAAAGACCGGCACGCCAATCTCCGAGAACGACTCGGCCATCTTTTGCAGGGTAACGGTTTTCCCGGTGCCGGTGGCGCCGGTAATCAGCCCGTGACGGTTGGCCATATTGGGCAGCAGTTCAAACTGCTTGTCCTGGGTGCGTGCAATAAGCAAGGGTGCGCTCATGGGTAATCCTCCATTTATTCTGCGTCGAGTATAGGCAAAACAACGACATCTCGCGGCAGTAAATTGTCTGTTTTGCGGCGCTTTATCCAGTGCGGACTATGCTTTGCATACGGTTTTCTTTTTTTTGGAATGTTATGTCCAGATTCTTCTTTAACGAGCGCAAATACCTTGTGGATGATGCGCTTGAAGGCTTAGTGTTGTCCGCACCTCACGCGAACCTGGTGCGATTGGATATCGACCCGGCGATTCGTATCGTCGCCCGCAGCGACTGGGATAAAAGCCGGGTGGCGATTATCTCCGGCGGCGGCTCTGGCCATGAACCGGCGCACGCGGGCTTTGTTGGCAGGGGCATGCTCACCGCCGCGGTATGCGGCGATCTCTTTGCCTCACCGAGCGTCGATGCGGTGCTGAACGCCATCGTGGCGGTAACGGGCGATCGCGGCTGCCTGCTGATCGTCAAAAACTACACTGGCGACCGCCTCAACTTCGGCCTCGCCGCCGAGAAGGCCAAGCGCTACGGCCTGAAGGTGGAGATGGTGATTGTCGCCGACGACGTTGCGCTGCCGGATAACAAACAGCCGCGCGGTATTGCGGGCACGGCGCTGGTGCATAAAGTGGCGGGTTACGCGGCTGAACAGGGGAAATCGCTCAGCGAAGTGCACGAGATAGCTCAACAGGCTAGTCGCGGCGTGTTCAGCCTTGGACTGGCGATGGAGACCTGCAATCTGCCCGGCGGTGAGACCGAAGATCGCATCAAGCCCGACCAGGTAGAGCTGGGACTTGGCATTCACGGTGAGCCCGGTGCTTCGACGGTCAGCAGCCATAACAGCAAACAGCTGATCGGCACGCTGGTTGAGGCCTTGAAAGTCTCTGTGGGTGATAACCGCGTGGCGGTGTTGATCAACAACCTGGGCGGCGTGTCGGAGCTTGAGATGGCGCTGCTCGCCAAAGAGTTGGCGCATTCCGTGCTGCGCGAGCAGATAGCCTATCTGATTGGCCCGGCGACGCTGGTCAGCTCGCTCGATATGAAGGGCTTCTCGCTATCGTTAATCATCCTGAATCAGGCCATTGAAGAGGCGCTGTTGGCAGACGTAGAGACCAGCGGTTGGGTAAAAGCGGTGGCCTTTGCGCCGCTGAGAACCCTGACGCATGCCAAAGTGCACGACGCGCTGGAAGCGCAGCCGTCGGAGAACCCACAGGTGTATGCGCTGGTGGCACAGGCTACCCAGACGTTGCTGGGGTTAGAGAGCCGCCTGAACGCGCTGGATGCCAAAGTGGGCGACGGCGATACCGGCTCCACCTTTGCGCTAGGCGCGCAGGATATCGCCACGCTGCTTAAGCAGAACGCGCTGCCGCTGAACAACCCGGCGCAGCTTCTACAGCTGATTGGCGAGCGTCTGGCAACCGTGATGGGTGGTTCCAGCGGCGTGCTGATGTCGCTGTTCTTTACCGCCGCCGGGCAGGCGCTGACACAGGGCGAACCGCTGGCAAATGCGCTACTGGCGGGGTTAAAGCAGATGAAGTTCTACGGCGGTGCCGCACCCGGCGACCGTACGTTAATCGACGCCTTGCAACCAGCGCTGGAAGCACTGCGAGATAAGGGACTGCCAGAAGCGATTACGGCGGCGCAGCAGGGCGCTGACAGCACGGCGACGATGCAGAAAGCGAAAGCGGGGCGCGCGTCGTACGTGAACAGTGACAACCTGAACGGCGTGCCGGACCCAGGTGCCGTTGCCGTCGCGGAAGTCTTCGAAGCCTTCGCAAAAGCTTAACAACGAAGAGAAAAACCGGCGGCAGAACGCCGCCGGAGTGACATCAGAAATCAGCTTTCAGCACCACGCGGTAACGGGCTTTACCGTCACGCACGTGCTGGATGGCGTCGTTGATTTTAGACATCGGGAACAGCTCGGTGATTGGCGCGACTTTGCTGCGGCCAGCAAACTTCATCAGCTTACGCAGTTCGAATGGGTTACCCGTCGCCGAACCGGAGACGCTGCGGTCGCCGCCAATCAGGGTAAATGCCGGTACCGGCAGCGGCGTCAGCACCGCACCGACGGTGTGGAAGTTGCCGCCCGAGGCCAGCGCTTCGAAGTACGGCTGCCAGTTCAGGTCGACGTTGACGGTGTTGATGATCAGATCAAACTGGCCCGCCAGCTCTTTGAGCGCTTCCGGCGAACGGCTATTAACCACGTGGTCCGCACCCATCGCCCGCACTTCCTGCTCTTTCGACGGATTGGAACTGAACGCTGTCACCTCAGCGCCCATCGCGCGCAGCAGCTTAATAGCGATATGCCCCAGACCACCAATCCCAATCACCCCCACGCGGCTGGTTGCGGTAACGTGATGCATCAGCAGTGGTTTAAAGACGGTGATCCCGCCGCACAGCATCGGGCCTGCGGTTTCGATATCAATGTTGTCCGGCAGCGGAATAACCCATTGCCAGTCGGCACGCAGCTTATCGGCAAAGCCGCCGTGGTTGAGGATAGTCGGCACCGAGCCTTCGGTACAGTTAATCTGGTTGCCATTGATACAGGCATCGCAGTGGCCGCAGCTTCGTGCCGTCCAGCCAATGCCCACGCGCTGACCAATCTTCAGCCCTTTACTCTGCGCTGCACTGCCCAGCGCCACCACGTGACCAATCACCTCGTGGCCAGCAATCAGCGGATATTGAGAGAACCCCCATTCGTTGTCGATCATCGATAGGTCCGAGTGGCAGATCCCGCAGTAATCTACCTTCACCTCAACGTCTTCCGGCAGCAGCTCCCCGGCATCGTATTCCCAGACTTCCAGTTCTGCCCCGGCATTTTTCGCGGCGTAGCTTTTTATTATGGACATCGTGTATCTCTCAGTGTGGTGTTGAACTGAGAGTGTAGAGCATGTGGGGACGGGGCGCTTGGCGGAAGGGGGGATTAAGAGCGCTTATGTAACAGTGCGTTTAACCACATCTCGCAGCGATCGGGACGCTTGTCTTCCGTTATCCAGTGACCGACAAGCGTGATGCCTGCAAGCTCTGTCAGCAGAGCATTCAACCCTTGCTCGTTAAGATCGGTAAAATGGCGGCCATCTTTGACCCGCTCGCCGTCGCCATATTTAAAGGATACGTACCAGATACCGCCAGGCTTAAGCGCCCGCGCCAGTTTTGCCATGGCATCCGGCAACTCGGTAGCGCTGACGTGCAGCAGCGAAGCACAGCACCAGATGCCGTCGTAACGATTAACGGCATTGACGTCGCTAAAGGTCATTTGCTTAACCGAGAGCCCGGTATGCTGGCTGGCAAGCTTTGCCATTTCAGCCGTCGCGTCAAAGGCTTCAACCTGATAGCCCTGCTGTAAAAACGCTTTGCTATCGCGCCCGGAGCCGCATCCGGCATCCAGTATCCAGCCACCTTTTGGAACGTGCTCCAGAAAAGGCGTATAGAGCGAACACATATCAACGTTTACCGTCGAGTTAAAAAAATCGTCGGCGTGGTGTTGGTAATATTCAAGCGTCATCAGAAAGTATCCGTTCCCTGTGCGGCAGGTTCCCATTGGTGAAAAAGGACTTGTAGCGCATCATTCCAGCTGGTGGCCAGGAATTTCTCGCGCAGTGCCGTAGCTGTTCCGGTTTGCCGAATCAACGTTTCGCGCAGCGGCAGGTGGCTATTGATAAAGTACTCGTTTCTATCGTGCAGGCGCTGAAGCAGCTTGCGGGACGGCAGACGCGCGAACTTGCCTTTCTCGCCCCGGTTGCACTCCTTACATGCCAGCACCAGATTCCAGACGCCATTCACGTTACGCACCTGCTCACGCGCCTTCCATGGGATAAAGTGGTCAACGTCAGCAAACTGTTCATCGTCCGGCTTCAGGCTGATGGGCGCATAGCAGTAGAAGCAGCGCCCCTTCTGGTAGCCGTTGAGGCTATCGCGACAGCTCGAGATGGCCACGCGGCGATCGCTGCTGCGGCTAAACAGCATCTGATCGTTACCGTCGTACTCCATGTTGATAAGCTGGCTGGAGATATTCATCGCCCACGCCTGCTCGACCAGACTCCAGCGCGCGTTGGTTTCAAAGCTGAGGTTTTGATACTGCAGCCGCTCACCCAGACGGTAAAAATTCTCCGTCAGGCGGATGCCTTTATGGGTTTTGCGTTCATCGATAAAAAAGCGTTTCTCAATCTCGCCCTGATTCACATTGTGGAAGGCATCAATCACGTTGTTGAACCCCTGACGCACCGTAATGGCGGTTAACGCATCGCGGGTGATTTCCCCCGCATTGAACTGCGAACAGGCGGCAATAAACTGGCTGCTACGCGAGGTTATCTGCTTCGGTGCATGTTGCAGATGGCGACAGAGATGAGCGCTGAACGGCACCGCCAGATCGTCCAGCAAGATCAGATCGCTGCCTTCAGGTTTGAGATCGTACAGCGCATGCGCCAGCGCGAACTTATAGGACGCGACGTTTTTGCCGAAGAGAATAATCCCGCGCCAGTAGTTCTCCAGCGTAGGTTCAACCTGATAGAAGCGCATAGCGATGCCCTGAGCACAATGGCCGTTGTTACGAGATTCAGTAACGCGATCTCATATCAAACGAGGGCAAATGTAAACCGACCCGGTCACGTTGCATTTTTTTGCGAGGTGGATTCCGGGAAAAAGCGCTGACTGGGGGCGGAGTTAGCGGTAGTTAAGGGTTTTGAGGGGGAGGCGATGTTTTTTTAGACACTTAGTGGGAGAGTAGGTTACTGACGCTTGCATGGTGGCGCGTGACAGGTATAATCCACAACGTTTTCCGCATACCTTTCCGTGCCGGAGTGGCGAAATCGGTAGACGCAGTTGATTCAAAATCAACCGTAGAAATACGTGCCGGTTCGAGTCCGGCCTTCGGCACCATTGATATGTAACTCAAAGCTACCTTCAGGTGGCTTTTTTTATTTTTCTCTCAACTGAGATGGTTACACCCAAATCAACTTCCATTTCCGATTGTGTCTTTAATCTTATTTTGTAACCTCCATGTAGGGTTAAATTGACCCATTTTTGTTTAATTCATTATAGCATTACGTTGATTTGGCTAAATTTTTATGAACATGATTGGTTTTAGCATTTATGGAAACTTGCGGTACGGAAAAAATAAATTTATCTCTTGACATTTACTGCCAACTGAACTAGAAAGTATTTTGTGTATATTCAGGTTGAAATGATGCAAGTATTTATTATGAAATTATAGAATTTATTATTTTATTTCTTTTGATTGTAACTTTAATATTATTAAAATGAGTAGGATGAGAATCATTATAAATGTTAAATGATTTTGGAATGAAAAAAGAAAATATCTATATTGATCTCTTTTCTGGATGTGGTGGGCTATCATTGGGTCTAGGGCAAGCGGGATGGAAAGGGCTATTTGCGGTTGAAAAAGATCCAATGGCATTTTCAACGTTTAGGCACAATCTAGTTGATAGTAAACACTCTCATTTTAATTGGCCTACATGGTTACCGAAGAAAGAAACAACAATTCAGGATCTGCTCGTAAATCATAAAGAAAACTTACTACTCTTACAGGGGCATGTTGATCTAATTGCTGGAGGGCCTCCTTGCCAAGGATTTTCACTTGCGGGTCGAAGAGACATAAAAGACCCAAGAAATAAACTGTCAAATGAATATGTTAGGATGGTTGATATTATCAGACCTAAATATATTTTACTTGAGAATGTGAGAGGTTTTAATTCTTCTTTTAAGGCGATTGCTGGGGAGGAAGTAAGAAAACCATATTCCATAATAGTAAAGGAAAAGTTAGAAAGAATAGGATATAAAATATTCACTGACTTTGTCTGTAGCTCTAGTTTTGGTGTTCCACAAAGTAGAACTAGATTTATTATGGTTGGCATAAGAAAAGATATTATTAATAATGATGTCTTAGCTCTAAATCCTTTTAATACGTTGTTGGATTTACGTAATGATTTTCTTATAAGTAAACAATTACCTCTGCATCCTATAAGTGTTAGCGATGCTATCGATGATCTTCTCATCAGTAATAATAACCTGGTTCATCATTCAGGTAGTGCATCAAATGGGTTCAAAAAAATCGATTATATTTCCCCTGAAAAACAATCAGCATACTTGAAATATATAAGAAAAAATTCTTTAAATAAAAAACCAAATAGTTTGAGATTAGCAAGGCATAAACCTGAAACTATCAATAAATTCAAGTTGATTCAAGAAATATGTGAGCCGGGAGTTAGTCTTAATGATAATATGCGGCTTCAGGTAGGCACTAAAAAACAAGCAATAACAGTGTTAAATCCTAACAAACCATCAAAAACATTAACTACATTACCTGATGATCTTCTGCATTACTCTGAGCCTAGAATATTGACAGTTAGAGAAATGGCGAGAATTCAATCGTTCCCGGATAATTTTGATATATTGGGAAAATATACAACAGGTGGTGAGCGACGAACTAAAGAATGTCCTAGGTATACACAGGTTGGTAATGCAGTACCACCACTGCTTGGTGAAGCTTTAGGGTATATGTTAAAAAAGATAGACTCCTCTTATTAAGGTCGGACTATGACAACTTCAGATATTGAAATTGAACAAAAACTTATAACAAATATAAGTAAAGGGATTCTTCAATCTACCAAGTTAGAAACTGATGATAAAGTTTTAGCCAGGGTCACTGATGGTATTTATCGATTGCCGGGTTCTGCAATTCGTGAATTAATTTCGAATGCTTATGATGCTGATGCAGAAAATGTGTATGTTGATACGGATGTTCCGCGTTTTAACTCAATGACGATACGTGATGACGGAAGTGGAATGTCAGTAAACACGTTAGTTAATATGCTTCGCCACATTGGTGGAAGTGCAAAGAGAACAGAAAAAGGTATTTCATTAAAGGTTACTGATGAGGATGATACTTCATTAAGTGCTATAAAAAAACGTAAATTAATAGGAAAAATAGGAATTGGTTTATTTAGTGTGGCTCAGCTGGTGATGCTGCCAACTTACTGATTTAGTGTATGATGGTGTTTTTGAGGTGCTCCAGTGGCTTCTGTTTCTATCAGCTGTCCCTCCTGTTCAGCTACTGACGGGGTGGTGCGTAACGGCAAAAGCACTGCCGGACATCAGCGCTATCTCTGCTCTCACTGCCGTAAAACATGGCAACTGCAGTTCACTTACACCGCTTCTCAACCCGGTACGCACCAGAAAATCATTGATATGGCCATGAATGGCGTTGGATGCCGGGCAACCGCCCGCATTATGGGCGTTGGCCTCAACACGATTTTCCGCCATTTAAAAAACTCAGGCCGCAGTCGGTAACCTCGCGCATACAGCCGGGCAGTGACGTCATCGTCTGCGCGGAAATGGACGAACAGTGGGGATACGTCGGGGCTAAATCGCGCCAGCGCTGGCTGTTTTACGCGTATGACAGGCTCCGGAAGACGGTTGTTGCGCACGTATTCGGTGAACGCACTATGGCGACGCTGGGGCGTCTTATGAGCCTGCTGTCACCCTTTGACGTGGTGATATGGATGACGGATGGCTGGCCGCTGTATGAATCCCGCCTGAAGGGAAAGCTGCACGTAATCAGCAAGCGATATACGCAGCGAATTGAGCGGCATAACCTGAATCTGAGGCAGCACCTGGCACGGCTGGGACGGAAGTCGCTGTCGTTCTCAAAATCGGTGGAGCTGCATGACAAAGTCATCGGGCATTATCTGAACATAAAACACTATCAATAAGTTGGAGTCATTACCGGCTCAGCTGACAAGAGATTTTGAGATAATTACAAAGCAGAAAGGGAATGATTATTACCTGAGGGCGAAAGTTAGGCTGTTCAATTATTCTGATGATATTCCAAATAATAAGAAATTAGATGATGATAGAGGGAAAAGTTTCCAGACAGGAAATGTTGATATATGGATAGAAAAAACAAAAAATATTGATGCACATGGAACTGACATTTTATTACATAACATAAAGAAAAGCACAAAAGATCAGTTACGAAGTGTTGATATATGGGGGCAGACCGAGAATGAAACTGTTCCTGATGATGATGAACATGAGAATGATGATAAATCAGACTCTTCTAAAGCAATATTACCTGATTTTCATGTTGGATATCTTTGCAGTGATAAAGATGGTACCGATACATATACCGATGATAAAGATCGAAAACCATCACTTCCTTGGGACGAAAGTACTGCTTCAGAAAAAAAATTCTTAAATCTCTACGAAGCTATATTAAATAAAACGAAAAATGCAGTAAGTCCTAAATTGAATTTAATTTTGGATAACTATTTAAATATGATCTGGACGTTAGGGTTATCAATTCCGTTGGAATATATTGAAAAACACCCTTTCGGAATAAACCTAAATGAAATGCCAGATGTATATGTTTTAAGTAATAAAAGTAAGGGGCAAGCTGATCGCATCATCGTTGATGATGAAAGTAAAAAGACTCAAATAGGTGATATTGTAGGCTTTTCTTCGCATAACAGAAAATATGATTTTAATGTGTATGTTGATGGAGTTAAGTTATTTAGGCCTATTAAATACACAGACCTTCCAGAATCAAAAGCAATGGTCAAGAAGCCGATCATGTTCATTGGGAAGTATAAGCCTAATTTATCATCTTTTGATGTTACAGAGTCCGGTGGTGCCTTAGAATTTGAAGCATATATATTATGGTCCCCAAAAGTTAGTCCTAAGGATCACAATGGTTCATTAATAAGAATTCACGATGCATCAGGAATTCTATTTGATGAAACATTTATGAAGCATCAAGTTGCAGAACATACAATAAAAAGTCAACTTACTGCGGAAATATTTGTTAGCAAGGGCCTAGATTCTGCTTTAAATATTGATCGCGAATCGTTCAATATTGCGCATCCTCATTATAAAATTGTTATGCGTTGGCTGCATAGTGCAATAAGACAAGTTGTAAATAGATATAAGCAAATCAAAAGAGAAGTAAGAACTACAGCAAATACTGATATTGAGGATGCGTTTACCGAATCACTAAGTAAGATTGTCGAAAGGTCTTATATTAGTAACTTTAAAGACCCAGATGAAAGAGCCAGTCTTGTTCTTTTAAATGATGGAAGCGGTTTTTCTGATGGGGCGAGTGGGAAGAACACTGGTGAATTTAAAAATGATGGGTTGATACCGAGAAATTTAGAGGAAGTCTTCGATAGTTTTATAATATCCCAGTCTAAATTAGATGAGGTTTTTGTTCCAAACAAAAAACAAAAAGTAAAACAGAAAAATTTAATATCTCGTTCTGAAGCTATCCTGCAAATACTAGATTCATATAATCTTTTAGAAAATCTAACAGTTGAAAAACAAGAAAGCTTAGTTTTAGACTTAATTGAAGTATTAAGTGTTGAGGTATAAAATGAGCCTTTATAATTTTGAAGATGATAATTCACTTTTTAATCCAGATGATGTTTTAGGTAAAGTATCTCAACAACCTAAAAACGAGTTTATGCCTTGGCACAAGCCACGAAAACAATACATAAGGGATAAGCAATGGGTTGAGCACTTAATTCGTTTAGTTAGGCTTAATAAATATAAAAGTGTTGAGGTTATAAATTATTTTGGTTTGCCTGGTGGGGATTTACTTGACATAAATTATATATATAAAGGCTTGCAAGAAACCTCGAGTTATTCGGGGAAAAAACTTGGTTTTCATGGTTTTATTAATAATTCTGATGACTATAAAAAGGCTCAAGGTGAATTATCTAAATTATTAGATAAGGATGATATTTCTAAACAATCTCGATTAGATTATTTTAATTTTGAGGATCTTAATAAACCTAACTCTGAAGCATGGTCAAGAATAAAACGCTTCGGGACGTACCATTTTATTAATCTTGATTTCTGCAATAATGTTCTAACTGAGAAAACTTTACCGCCAATTCACTTAATTCTAGAATATCAAATGCAGCGTGTTATTGGCGTTCCATGGTTATTGTGTATCACAACAAGATTAAATAGAGATAGCTCTAACCGTAATGTTATTGAAAAATTCCATGCTGTTATTTCAGAAGTGATGGAAGGTGGAGCTATTTGCGAAAAAATCAAAGAATGCTTCTCTGAAGCATATGATTGCATGAAATCTATCGATAATATAGAAAGTGCTGAAAATAAATCTTTATTAAATCAAATATTACAAATTTGTTTAGTTCTATGGATACTGAAGTCAGCTATTGCTAGAGAAAATAAAATTGAGCTTAAAAGTAGTTTTAAGTACTCAGTCGATTTATTTAACAGAGAGTGTGATATGCATTCCTTTGTTTTTTCTTTCGAAAAAGAAGAAAGCATTCTTCCAGATTTGATTAACATTGTTAATGCAAAAAATAAAGCTGAACCCATTGTGTTCGATAGTGTAGCAATGTCTGCAATAAATCGTTTAAGTAATAGCCTGGATGTTGATGATTATTTGGACGGACAGCCAGATGAGTTGGAAAAATATGCAAATCAAATGATGGAAATGCTTAAGTATTGTGGCTATGATGTATCCGATTATAAAAGATATATGAATGAGAAATATGGTTATAGCTGTATATTAGCATGACATATGTAAAGGCATCTCTTTGGGGGATGCCTTTACATTTTTGAGCGTAGTTTAAAACTTATCTATTACTCTTGGTATCAAGCATACATGCATATCCCCCAATCACCCCAATAAACTCCCTAACCTGCCTCCGCTTCCTCACCGACAATTTCCCCACCACCCGCGCCGTCTCCAGCACCTCGTCAGCCTCGGCTTCCACCGCCGTCAGCACCATACATCCCTTCATCACCCGCACCTCAACCTTCGTGCCGGTGGCAAACCCTGCTGCTTCCAGCCATTGCCCCTTCATCATCACCGCCGGAACGCGATGATAATCTGGCGCGCGGCTCGCATAACTCACGGTTAAATTCCGCTTATTTCCATCCACTACTTCTGGTTCAAACGAATCTACAATACAATCGACGTCAGTCATGGTTACTATTCCTTTTAAATAGTAATTGTGATTAGCGATGCGGGCGTGTTGGCGCATACCCGCATCGCGCAAAATAACACCTGTAAATATAACCAGTATAGAAAATAAAAGCCAGCCGAAAATAAAACGTAATAAACGCTATTAAATATAAAACCGGAAACCATTATTAATATTATCTATTAAAAACAGTCTCCGTATTAATAATGAAAATAGATAACCGAAAAATCACGACATCACCATCGCCGCCTGAATATACCGCTGCGGCGACACCCCCAGCTTCTTTCTGAACATCGCAATAAACGCGCTCGCGCTGGCATAGCCCAGCTCCTGCGCCAGCGTATTCACCGCCACGCCGCGCGCCAGATTACACACCGCCTCTAGCAGCCGAATCTGTTGTCGCCATTCGGAAAAACTCAGGTGCGTCTCTTCGCGGAACAGGCGTGCCAGCGTGCGTTCGCTGGCTCCGACCTTTTGTCCCCACCAGGCGAGAGTCGCGGTATGATCCAACTCGCGGCACAGCGTATCGCAGACCTGACGCACCCGGCGGTCGCTCGGGAGGGTCACGTGGCACAGCGCGGCGGCGGGGAGTCGCTGTAGCTCGTCGGCCAGTAGCGCCTGAAGCAGGACCATCCGCTCAGGGGGAATGGCATCTTCAAGCCCGGCATCAATCAGGGTGTGGAGTAGGGGAGTGGCGGCCAGGCCGCGACACTGATTGCCAAACAGGCGTGACGCCTGCGGGCTAAGGTACAAGTTCTGCGTCACCACGCGATCCACGGCCTGGAGCCCGTGCGGCAGCCCGCCGGGTAGCCAGATTGCGCGGCCGGGCGACAGCAGCCAGATATGCTGCGGAGTGACGATTTTCGCCACGCCGCTCAGCGGATAAATCAGCTGCCCCTGTTCGTGCTGGTGAACCGGCTCTTCGCTGCCCGGTGCGTATTTGAGCTGGCGCAGCCCTTCAATCGCGTTCGGAATGGTCATCTTCACCTGCCCTCTGTCTGATTCTCACCATTTATGCTTACTGCTGCGTTTAGAGACAACTTTTGTCCGTATGGCGACATCCTGGTGGCCAGTAACGCCATTCTGCCACGGACGGGCTTCTCTTTTAAACTTGAATAATTATCATTTCCATCCAATTCTAATAACAGTCGGAAATGCTATGAATCAGGTTGGCAAGCTTTTCAGGGATAAACCGTTGAAAGTACTGGCATGTACGATCATCGCAGGGTACAGCGGGCAAGCGTTCACTGCGGATAACGGTCACGATAGCACAAAAGAACAGACAATAGTGGTCACCGCCGCGGCACCGTCGCAGGGGCAGGATGATGAGAGTTCACTGGTGGCGCATAACGCGACTGCCGGAACGAAATCCAGCCAGCCGATAAGCCGCACATCGCAAAGTATCGCCGTGGTTACCCAAGCGCAAATCGCGGCGCAGGCGGCGAAAACCATTCCGGAGGCGCTGCGCTATGTCTCCGGCGTGGCATCGGAAAACGCCGGGCCGGATACCCGTTTTGACACCATCGTGGTGCGTGGTTTTGAAGCCGACGAATATCTCGATGGCCTGCGTCTGCCGCGTGAAGCCTGGTGGAGCCGCCCGGCGTGGGACCCGTTCCTGCTGTCGCGCATTGAGGTGGTGAAAGGCCCATCGTCGGTACTGTACGGCCAGGCCAACCCGGGCGGGGTGATCAATATGGTGAGCAAAACCCCGCAGGCCCAGCCTGGCGGGGAAGTGTATATGTCCACCGGCAACAACAGCCTGTTTGGCACCGGCTTTGATGTCACCGGCCCGCTGACCGATGACAACACGCTGCTTGGCCGCGTGGCGGGAACCTTCTTCGATACCGAAACGCAGGTCGACCACACTCGCTATCAGCATTATGACATTGCGCCATCCTTCACCTGGCAGCCGAGCGATCGCACCAGCCTGACGGTGCTGGCGCAGCTGCGTAAAGACCCGGACAGCGGCTTCTACAACCAGATGCCCACCTCCGGCACGCTGACCTATAACCCGAACGGGCAGATCTCCAGCAAGTTCTACGGCGGTCAGCCGGGCTTTGACAGCTATGAGCGCAAGCAGGGCAGCATCGGCTATCAGTTCCGCCACGACTTTAACGACACGGTGACCTTCCGCCAGAACCTGCGCTATATCAGCAGCACCGGCGATTACCTGATGGTCTACCCATGGGGCGTCCATGCCGATGCGCCGTTGATCGACCGTTACTCGATGAACCTGCAGGAGACCATGGTCAACTTCGCCGTGGATAACCAGGCGGAGTTCCATCTGCAAACCGGCCCGGTGCAGCATACGCTTCTGGCCGGGATTGACCGGATGCACAGCTCGGTGCGCAGCCGCGCAGGCTACGGTGATGCGAGCCCGATCAACTACCTCAATCCGGATTACAGCACCCCGGTTGAAGTGCCTGCCTTCACCAGCAGCACCCACTCCACGCTCGATCAAACCGGGTTCTACCTGCAGGATCAGCTTGAATGGGCAAACTGGATAATGAACCTCGCCGGGCGTTATGATGCGGCAAAAACCAAGAGCACCAACCTGCTGACCGACGCGCGTACCGAAAGCAACGACTATGCGACCACCGGGCGCGCCGGGCTGCTGTACCACTTCGATAACGGTTTAGCGCCGTACGTCAGCTACTCGACCTCGTTCGTGCCAAGCAGCACGACCGATTTTTACGGTCACGGCTTTAAGCCGACGGAAGGCAAGCAGACGGAAATGGGCCTGAAGTACGATCCGGTTGGGCTGGATGCGCTGTTTACGCTGGCGCTGTTTAACCTGCGAGAAACCAACGTCGCGACGCCGGACCCGGATCACGCCAACTACAGCGTGCAGACCGGTGAGATCCGATCTCGCGGGATCGAACTGGACGGCAAGATCAACATCACCCCGGCCTGGTCGGTTCTGGCCTCCTACGCGTTAACCGATCCGGAAGTGATCAGCGCGAACGACGGCACCGAAGGCAAACATCCAGTTGGCATTGCGCGCAACAGCGCCAAGCTGTGGACGCAGTATGCGCTGAGCGGCCCGCTGGACGGCTTCTCCATCGGCGGCGGCGTGCGCTATGTCGGCAGCAGCTACGCCAATACCGACAACAGTCTGAAGGTACCGGCGGCCACGGTCTACGATGCGCGCCTGGGCTACGACTGGCATGAATGGGGCGTTGCGCTGAACGCCGCGAACCTGACCAACAAAACCTACCTCGCCACCTGCCAGAACAACGGCTGTGAATACGCGATGAAACGTCAGCTGACGGCAACCGTTAGCTACAAGTGGTAACGATGCTCTCACGACGCACGTTATTAACCGCAGCGCTGCTGGCTCCCGCGATGTCGTGGGCCGGGAGCGCTGCGGCCCCGCAGAAGCTGGCGGTGCTGGACTGGGGGCTGACGGAGATGATCCTGGCTCTCGGTATCACGCCTGCCGGCGTCTCGGCGCCCGACTGGTATCGCAAACTGATCCCGCAGCCTGCGCTGCCTTCCACGGTGCAGGATTTAGGGCTGCTGTTTCAGCCGAACCTCGAAACGCTGTACGCCTTAAAGCCTGACCGCATTGTGATAACTCCCCAGCATACGTTGCTGAAGCCCGCGCTGGAAAAAATTGCGCCGACGCTAACGCTGCCAACGCACGGGCTTACCTCCTTTATACAAGCGACGCGCCAGCTTGGTGATGTCTTCGGACGGGAAACGCAGGCGCAGGTGTTGCTCAATAATCTGCAATCGCAGATAGCCCGAGTGCGCAAGGTTGCCCAGACGGTGCGGCAACCGGCGTTCTGCGCCACGCCCGTCGATGCGCTGCATCTGCGGCTCTATGTCCCGGGAAGTTTGCCCGGCGATGTGCTGGCCGCTTGCGGCCTGCGTCATGCCTGGCAGGGGAGCCGTGGGGCGGAAGGGACGGTGCTGATAGAGTTAACGAGTATCGCCACGGTGGATGCCCGGCTTATCTTACTGGTCGATGACGACAAGCGTGACGCCGTTGTCCGCTGGCGGCAAAGCGCGCTGTGGCAGCGCCTGCCGGTAACGTCGCAGCATCCGATGGCGGTGATTGAACAGCCGATTAGCGATACCGGCGCGCTCATCACCGCCGGACGCTTCGCCGATATCCTCTATCCCTTTGTCGCGGGGTGGCGCGATGCATGAACCCTATTCCCGCCGCCTCTCATGGGGGCTCATCACGCTGCTGTGGCTGGCGGCGCTATTGCTCGCCGGTAGCGACGTGCTGCGCGAAGGCGGCCTGCGCGCGCTGCTGTATGCCAATAACCTCCAGCCCTCGGCGATTATTCTGCACAGCATGTGGCTGCCGCGGCAGGGTATGGCGATTGTCGGCGGGGCGACGCTTGGCCTCTGCGGCTGGCTGATGCAGCGGGCGCTGCGCAACCCGCTGGCGGAGCCGATTACGCTCGGGATGACTTCCGGCGCGACGCTGGCGCTGGGGCTGACATCGCTCTGGTTTCCGCTATTACTGACCGACGCCAAAATGGCGGTGGTGGTGGTGGGCGAGCTGGCCGCACTGCTGCTGGTGCTTGCGCTGAGCTGGCGGCAGCGGCTCTCGCCTTTAGTGATGATCCAGGCCGGGATGATGATCAACCTGTGGTGCGGCGCGCTGACGATGCTTATCGCCATCATCAACGATCGTTTTCTGCTGACCGTGCTGATGTGGGGCGGCGGCTCGCTGGCGCAGGAGGACAGCCATCTGCTGATGTCGCTGCTGCCCTGGCTAGCGCTTTGCCTGCTGGCGATGGCTTTTTTGTGGCGACCGCTGGAGCTGTTGCAACTGCCGGAAACCATGGTCAGTAGCCTGGGCGCGTCGCCGCTGAAAATTCGCAGCGCTGCGGTGTTGCTGGCGCTGGTGATGAGCGCGCTGGTGGTTAATGCCGTCGGGGTGATCGGTTTTATCGGCCTGGCCGCGCCGCATCTTGCCCGCTTTGGCGGCGCACGCACGTCGCGCCAGCTGATGCTGCACAGTGCGCTCACCGGGGCGGGGTTGCTGTGGTTTACCGACCTCTGCGTGTCCCGAGTTTCGCTATTGAATGGCCAGTTGCTGCCCGTAGGCATGCTGACCGCGCTTACCGGCGGGCCGCTGCTAATCCTGCTGGCGCGCCATGCCCGGCAGCATGTTCCGGATACTTCCCCGTCGCCGCTGACGGCGGATGCCTCAACCCACCTCTGGGTACCGTGGTTTGCCGTTGCCGTACTGCTTATCACCATTGTGGTTTCACTCTGTCTTGGGCTCGGACTCGGCCACTGGCATTGGGCAAGCTATGAGGAGCTGACGCAGTTGCTGCCGCTCAGGGTTCCGCGCCTGCTGGCCGCCATCAGCGCCGGGGCGCTGTTAGCGGGCGCGGGAGTACTGATGCAACGCGTGAGCGGCAACCCGCTGGCGAGCCCGGAGGTGCTGGGCATCGGCGGCGGCGCGGCGATGGGCGTCACCGTCTATATCCTGTTGTTTCCCACTCAGGGCACCGCCTTTCTTCTATTAAGCAGCCTGGTAGGTGCGCTTATTAGTTTGCTACTGACGATGTGGAATAGCCGACGCAGCGCGTTTAACCCTCAACGCGTGTTGCTTAACGGGCTGGCGCTGAATGCGCTATGTCAGGCCGCCGTTAGCATTGTGATGCTCAATAACCTTTCGGCCAGCGCGGTGCTGCTGCCGCTGATGACCGGCAGTACCTACTACATCAGCGCCTCTCTGGCGCAGGTGCTGTTTATCGCCACGCTGGTGCTACTGGCGATAACCCCGCTGTTTCGTCGTTGGTTGGTGCTGCTGCCAATGGGCAGCGTGGCCGGTTCGCTTGGCATCTCGCTGCCGCGTGCCCGTTTCGGTGTGCTGGCGCTGGCGGCGCTGATGACCGGGCTTGCCACTTTATTGGTGGGGCCGGTGTCGTTTATCGGACTGCTGGGTCCGCATCTGGCGCGCCGGGTTGGCGTGAAAGGCGTACTGGCGCAGCTCTACACCGCGGTGCTGCTTTCTGCCTGCATTATGACCGTTGCTGATTGGCTGGGGCGCAATGCGCTCTATCCGCGCCAGCTACCGGTGGGGCTGGTGGCATCGCTCATCGGCGTACCGCTGCTGGTCTGGCCGCTGATTCGTGGCAGAAACAGACCGTCATCTCATCAGATGTAATAAAGAAGCAAACTATAAAAAAGGAACGGGCATGTCGTTGTTGTTGATGTTGTTTCGGATGGTCGGCGGCTGGCTGCTGCTGGCCGTGGTTGCCGGGCTGATTAGCGGGCTGAGCAATGCGTCGCTGCTGGCGATGATTAACCACAGCCTGAATCTGCCGCCTGTACACGGCTGGCTGGCGCCGGGAATACAGTTTGCGCTGCTGGCCTGCCTGATGCTGGCAACCCGCGTTATCTCGCAAACCACCTTTATGTACCTTGGGCAGAAGGTAAAAGCGCGGCTGCGTAGTGAGCTGACGCATCGGGTGAGTGAAACCCGCTGGCTACAGCTGGAACGTTCCGGAATGGCGCGGACTATTTCGGTGCTGACGCAGGATCTCGATACGCTAGTGGTCTTTTTCGTCAACCTGCCGAATCTCTTCATCTATAGCGCGGTGATCCTCGGGTGCCTGATTTACCTGGCGACGCTGTCTCTGAGTGTGCTTGGGTTGGCGCTGCTGGCGATTGCGCTCGGCACGTTGGGGTATCAGGCGGCACACGGGCGTGCGCTTGGGCTACTGCGACAATCCCGGCGACGAGAAGACACGCTCATTCAGCAGTGCAAAACGTTGTTCGACGGCGGGCGTGAATATCGGCTTAACGCCGCGCGTCGGCGGCATTTTGTGGACGGCGAACTGGCGGAGAATATTGAAGCTGTGCGCCGGGAGCGGACGCGGGGCTATATCCTGTATGGGCTGGCGACGAGCTGGGGCAGCATTCTGTTCTTTGTGTTTATCGGCCTGGTGCTGTTTGGCCTGCGCGAAGCGTTAACGCTGCAACCGGCGGCGATTACCGGCTACGTGATGATCTTCCTTTATATGATTGTGCCCGTTGAGGGCGTGCTGTCGTCGCTACCGACTATCGCCAGCGCGCGGGTGGCGATGCAGCGGGTGCAGCAGCTTCAGGCGGCGCTGCCGCCGGAGCAGGCGCAGCGTCCGTTGCCAGAAGGGCCGTTCACCTCGCTGGCGCTGGAGCGGGTGAGTTATCAATATCAAGGGGAAGATGGTGAACGCTTTACCCTTGGCCCGCTCGACCTGACGTTTACGCCGGGCGAGCTGGTCTTTATCGTCGGCGGTAACGGCAGTGGGAAAACGACGCTGGCGAATCTGCTGGTGGGGATCTATCCGCCCGACAGCGGAGCGCTGCGCCTAAACGGCCAGCTGATTGCCGATGATCAACAGGAGGCATATCGGCAATGCTTCTCGGTGGTGTTCAATGATTTCTTCCTTTTCGATAACGTGGCGTTTGTGCATGAACGCACGGCGGAACAGGTAGGGGAGTTACTCGAGCGGCTGAAGCTCGGCCATAAGGTCCGGTTTGCGGACGGACGTTTCTCCACGACGGCGCTCTCTCAGGGGCAGCGCAAACGGCTGGCTTTGTTGCAGGCCTGGCTGGAAGCGCGGCCGATCTACCTGTTCGATGAGTGGGCTGCTGACCAGGACCCGGAATTCAAAGCGGTGTTTTACCAGGAAATCCTCCCGGCGCTGAAGGCTGAAGGGAAAACCATTATCGCGGTCACCCATGACGATCGCTATTTCCACCTTGCGGACCGGATTATCAAGCTCGAATCGGGGCGTATTGTTGAATAGTGGGTGGGGCGATAAGCCGTTTCCCTCTCTATAAAGAAGGGGGGAGATACGCAGAGACGATAAGAATAGATGAGATTTGTGGATAACTCTGTGTGTAAATGGGTATAAGGCGGGGTTCTGCTGGGGATTGCAGCAGTCAGTCATTTTTCTGCAATTTAAGGGTTGCGGCGCTGAAGAAACTCCCTATAATGCGGCCCCACTGAGACGGAACAACGGCAAGCAAGCCGCCGGGTCAGCGAGATTCTCCTGAGAATCTCAACAGAGAAAAGCGAAATTAAACGCTTGACTCTGAAAGAGGAAAGCGTAATATACGCCACCTCGCAACAGTGAGCGAAAGCCGTGTTGCACTGCTCTTTAACAATTTATCAGACAATCTGTGTGGGCACTCGAAGATACGGATTCTTAACGTCGCAAGACGAAAAATGAATACCAAGTCTCTGAGTGAACACGTAATTCATTACGAAGTTTAATTCACGAGCATCAAACTTAAATTGAAGAGTTTGATCATGGCTCAGATTGAACGCTGGCGGCAGGCCTAACACATGCAAGTCGAACGGTAGCACAGAGAGCTTGCTCTTGGGTGACGAGTGGCGGACGGGTGAGTAATGTCTGGGAAACTGCCCGATGGAGGGGGATAACTACTGGAAACGGTAGCTAATACCGCATAACGTCGCAAGACCAAAGTGGGGGACCTTCGGGCCTCACACCATCGGATGTGCCCAGATGGGATTAGCTGGTTGGTGAGGTAATGGCTCACCAAGGCGACGATCCCTAGCTGGTCTGAGAGGATGACCAGCCACACTGGAACTGAGACACGGTCCAGACTCCTACGGGAGGCAGCAGTGGGGAATATTGCACAATGGGCGCAAGCCTGATGCAGCCATGCCGCGTGTATGAAGAAGGCCTTCGGGTTGTAAAGTACTTTCAGCGAGGAGGAAGGCATTAAGGTTAATAACCTTAGTGATTGACGTTACTCGCAGAAGAAGCACCGGCTAACTCCGTGCCAGCAGCCGCGGTAATACGGAGGGTGCAAGCGTTAATCGGAATTACTGGGCGTAAAGCGCACGCAGGCGGTCTGTCAAGTCGGATGTGAAATCCCCGGGCTCAACCTGGGAACTGCATTCGAAACTGGCAGGCTAGAGTCTTGTAGAGGGGGGTAGAATTCCAGGTGTAGCGGTGAAATGCGTAGAGATCTGGAGGAATACCGGTGGCGAAGGCGGCCCCCTGGACAAAGACTGACGCTCAGGTGCGAAAGCGTGGGGAGCAAACAGGATTAGATACCCTGGTAGTCCACGCCGTAAACGATGTCTATTTGGAGGTTGTTCCCTTGAGGAGTGGCTTCCGGAGCTAACGCGTTAAATAGACCGCCTGGGGAGTACGGCCGCAAGGTTAAAACTCAAATGAATTGACGGGGGCCCGCACAAGCGGTGGAGCATGTGGTTTAATTCGATGCAACGCGAAGAACCTTACCTACTCTTGACATCCAGAGAACTTAGCAGAGATGCTTTGGTGCCTTCGGGAACTCTGAGACAGGTGCTGCATGGCTGTCGTCAGCTCGTGTTGTGAAATGTTGGGTTAAGTCCCGCAACGAGCGCAACCCTTATCCTTTGTTGCCAGCGGTTCGGCCGGGAACTCAAAGGAGACTGCCAGTGATAAACTGGAGGAAGGTGGGGATGACGTCAAGTCATCATGGCCCTTACGAGTAGGGCTACACACGTGCTACAATGGCATATACAAAGAGAAGCGACCTCGCGAGAGCAAGCGGACCTCATAAAGTATGTCGTAGTCCGGATTGGAGTCTGCAACTCGACTCCATGAAGTCGGAATCGCTAGTAATCGTAGATCAGAATGCTACGGTGAATACGTTCCCGGGCCTTGTACACACCGCCCGTCACACCATGGGAGTGGGTTGCAAAAGAAGTAGGTAGCTTAACCTTCGGGAGGGCGCTTACCACTTTGTGATTCATGACTGGGGTGAAGTCGTAACAAGGTAACCGTAGGGGAACCTGCGGTTGGATCACCTCCTTACCTTAAAGAAGCGTTCTTTGAAGTGCTCACACAGATTGTCTGATGAAAATTAGCAGTAAAAATCTCTGCAGGCTTGTAGCTCAGGTGGTTAGAGCGCACCCCTGATAAGGGTGAGGTCGGTGGTTCAAGTCCACTCAGGCCTACCAAATTCGCAAGAATTGTCGGTACAGAGATTAGCATTTTGCGATGGGGTTATAGCTCAGCTGGGAGAGCGCCTGCCTTGCACGCAGGAGGTCTGCGGTTCGATCCCGCATAGCTCCACCATCCTTTACTGCAACAAACCCAAGAAAACTTCAGAGTGTACCTGAAAAGGTTCACTGCGAAGTTTTGCTCTTTAAAAATCTGGATCAAGCTGAAAATTGAAACAGCACACTGAACTCTGTTCTCCGTAATAAGAACAGACTGAGGTGTGTTTGAGTCTCTCAAATTTTTGCAGCACGATGATGAATCGAAAGAAACATCTTCGGGTTGTGAGGTTAAGCGACTAAGCGTACACGGTGGATGCCCTGGCAGTCAGAGGCGATGAAGGACGTGCTAATCTGCGATAAGCGTCGGTAAGGTGATATGAACCGTTATAACCGACGATTTCCGAATGGGGAAACCCAGTGTGTTTCGACACACTATCATTACGTGAATACATAGCGTAATGAAGCGAACCGGGGGAACTGAAACATCTAAGTACCCCGAGGAAAAGAAATCAACCGAGATTCCCCCAGTAGCGGCGAGCGAACGGGGAGCAGCCCAGAGCCTGAATCAGCATGTGTGATAGTGGAACGGTATGGAAAGGCCGGCGATACAGGGTGATAGCCCCGTACACAAAATTGCATGTGTTGTGAGCTCGATGAGTAGGGCGGGACACGTGGTATCCTGTCTGAATATGGGGGGACCATCCTCCAAGGCTAAATACTCCTGACTGACCGATAGTGAACCAGTACCGTGAGGGAAAGGCGAAAAGAACCCCGGCGAGGGGAGTGAAAAAGAACCTGAAACCGTGTACGTACAAGCAGTGGGAGCATCCTTCGGGGTGTGACTGCGTACCTTTTGTATAATGGGTCAGCGACTTATATTCTGTAGCAAGGTTAACCGAATAGGGGAGCCGCAGGGAAACCGAGTCTTAACTGGGCGTTAAGTTGCAGGGTATAGACCCGAAACCCGGTGATCTAGCCATGGGCAGGTTGAAGGTTGGGTAACACTAACTGGAGGACCGAACCGACTAATGTTGAAAAATTAGCGGATGACTTGTGGCTGGGGGTGAAAGGCCAATCAAACCGGGAGATAGCTGGTTCTCCCCGAAAGCTATTTAGGTAGCGCCTCGTGAACTCATCTTCGGGGGTAGAGCACTGTTTCGGCTAGGGGGTCATCCCGACTTACCAACCCGATGCAAACTACGAATACCGAAGAATGTTATCACGGGAGACACACGGCGGGTGCTAACGTCCGTCGTGAAGAGGGAAACAACCCAGACCGCCAGCTAAGGTCCCAAAGTCACAGTTAAGTGGGAAACGATGTGGGAAGGCTCAGACAGCCAGGATGTTGGCTTAGAAGCAGCCATCATTTAAAGAAAGCGTAATAGCTCACTGGTCGAGTCGGCCTGCGCGGAAGATGTAACGGGGCTAAACTGTGCACCGAAGCTGCGGCAGCGACACTATGTGTTGTTGGGTAGGGGAGCGTTCTGTAAGCCTGCGAAGGTGTCCTGTGAGGGATGCTGGAGGTATCAGAAGTGCGAATGCTGACATAAGTAACGATAATGCGGGTGAAAAACCCGCACGCCGGAAGACCAAGGGTTCCTGTCCAACGTTAATCGGGGCAGGGTGAGTCGACCCCTAAGGCGAGGCCGAAAGGCGTAGTCGATGGGAAACAGGTTAATATTCCTGTACTTGGTGTTACTGCGAAGGGGGGACGGAGAAGGCTATGTTAGCCGGGCGACGGTTGTCCCGGTTTAAGCATGTAGGCGGGAAGTTTAGGTAAATCCGGACTTCTTTTAACGCTGAGGTGTGATGACGAGGCACTACGGTGCTGAAGTAACAAATGCCCTGCTTCCAGGAAAAGCCTCTAAGCATCAGGTAACATCAAATCGTACCCCAAACCGACACAGGTGGTCAGGTAGAGAATACCAAGGCGCTTGAGAGAACTCGGGTGAAGGAACTAGGCAAAATGGTGCCGTAACTTCGGGAGAAGGCACGCTGATATGTAGGTGAAGTGATTTACTCATGGAGCTGAAATCAGTCGAAGATACCAGCTGGCTGCAACTGTTTATTAAAAACACAGCACTGTGCAAACACGAAAGTGGACGTATACGGTGTGACGCCTGCCCGGTGCCGGAAGGTTAATTGATGGGGTTAGCGGCAACGCGAAGCTCTTGATCGAAGCCCCGGTAAACGGCGGCCGTAACTATAACGGTCCTAAGGTAGCGAAATTCCTTGTCGGGTAAGTTCCGACCTGCACGAATGGCGTAATGATGGCCAGGCTGTCTCCACCCGAGACTCAGTGAAATTGAACTCGCTGTGAAGATGCAGTGTACCCGCGGCAAGACGGAAAGACCCCGTGAACCTTTACTATAGCTTGACACTGAACACTGGTCCTTGATGTGTAGGATAGGTGGGAGGCTTTGAAGCGCGGACGCCAGTTCGTGTGGAGCCAACCTTGAAATACCACCCTTTAATGGCTGGTGTTCTAACGTAGACCCGTAATCCGGGTTGCGGACAGTGTCTGGTGGGTAGTTTGACTGGGGCGGTCTCCTCCTAAAGAGTAACGGAGGAGCACGAAGGTTAGCTAATCCTGGTCGGACATCAGGAGGTTAGTGCAAAGGCATAAGCTAGCTTGACTGCGAGAGTGACGGCTCGAGCAGGTGCGAAAGCAGGTCTTAGTGATCCGGTGGTTCTGTATGGAAGGGCCATCGCTCAACGGATAAAAGGTACTCCGGGGATAACAGGCTGATACCGCCCAAGAGTTCATATCGACGGCGGTGTTTGGCACCTCGATGTCGGCTCATCACATCCTGGGGCTGAAGTAGGTCCCAAGGGTATGGCTGTTCGCCATTTAAAGTGGTACGCGAGCTGGGTTTAGAACGTCGTGAGACAGTTCGGTCCCTATCTGCCGTGGGCGCTGGAGAATTGAGGGGGGCTGCTCCTAGTACGAGAGGACCGGAGTGGACGCATCACTGGTGTTCGGGTTGTCATGCCAATGGCATTGCCCGGTAGCTAAATGCGGAAAAGATAAGTGCTGAAAGCATCTAAGCACGAAACTTGCCCCAAGATGAGTTCTCCCTGACTCCTTGAGAGTCCTGAAGGAACGTTGAAGACGACGACGTTGATAGGCTGGGTGTGTAAGTGTAGCGATACATTGAGCTAACCAGTACTAATGAACCGTGAGGCTTAACCTTACAACGCCGAAGATGTTTTGGCGAAGAGACATCGATTTCAGCTTGATTACAGATGACATCAGAACGCACAAAGCGGTCTGATAACAGAATTTGCCTGGCGGCTGTAGCGCGGTGGTCCCACCTGACCCCATGCCGAACTCAGAAGTGAAACGCCGTAGCGCCGATGGTAGTGTGGGGTCTCCCCATGCGAGAGTAGGGAACTGCCAGGCATCAATTAGTGAAGAAGCCCATCCTGACGGATGGGCTTTTTTGCGTGTGTAGAAAAGGAAAGCACGCTGCCGGATGGCGGCGAAAACGCCTTATCCGGCCTACAAACCTTACGCCATCTCCCCAATCGTCTTACGAAAACGCACCAGCGCAATCCCGAAGAATGCCCCGCCAATTGCCAGCAGCGTCAAAAACTGCGGCCAGACAATAGCAAAATCGGCACCGCGATAGAGAATAGCCTGCGCCAGGCTCACGAAATGCGTCGTGGGCATGGTGAGCATAATGTCCTGCACCAGCTGCGGCATGCTCTCTCTCGGCGTCGAACCACCGGACAACATCTGCAGCGGCAGAAGCACCAAGATCATCAACAGCCCAAGCTGCGGCATCGATCGCGCGATCGTCCCCATAAAAATGCCGATCGACGTTGTCGCAAACAGACTCAGCGCAACCCCCAGCATAAACAGCGGGACTGATCCCTCTATCGGCACCTGCAGGATCCCCTGCACCATTAGCATCAGCGACAGCCCCGACACCACCAGTACAACCAGCCCCATCGACCAGACTTTGGCGAGCATAATCTCAAACGGCGTCACCGGCATCACCAGCAGGTGTTCGACCGTGCCGTGTTCGCGTTCGCGGATCAACGCCGACCCGGTGAGCACGATCGCCAGCATCGTAATGTTGTTGATAATCGCCATCACCGCGCCAAAACGCGCCTGCTCAAGGTTCGGGTTAAAGCGCATCCTCACCGCCAGTTCCACCGGCAACGCGCTGTTATCCCGATACCGTGCCACAAAGCTGTTCACCTCGCCGGTCACAATATTCTGGATATAGCTATTGCCGGTAAACGCCTGACTCATGCGGGTGGCATCGACGTTAACCTGTAAATCCGGCTGCCTTCCTGCCAGCACATCTCGTTGAAAATTCGGGGGAATGTTGATGGCGAAAGTGTAACGCCCAGCATCCAGCCCCGCGTCCATCTCGTCGGCGGTAATCAGCTCCGGCTCAAGGAACCACGGCCGATAGAAGCCGTTGATAATCCGTGATGAGAGCTGCGATTTATCCATATCGGCGATAGCAATCGGTGCCAGATGCAGGGAGCCCGGCATCACCGTTGCCGAAGAGTAGACCGAAACGGTGAAGGCAAACACAATCAGCGTCAGCATTGCCTTATCGCCCAACAGGCTGCGCAGTTCCTTCACGCCGAGGTTATAAATATTGCGTAATCCGCGCATCATCCCTCCTGTTTTTTCAGCAGCCACACGCTTAATCCCAGCACCAGCGGTACGGCAATCAGCAGCGGAATAAACGATGCCCACAGGTCACCTAACCCCAGTGCTTTTGAGAAAGTGCCGCGGGCGATGGTCAGGAAGTGGCTGGTCGGGTAAATCTGGCCAATCCAGCGCCCCGGCCCTTCAAGCGACGCGACCGGATCGATCATTCCGGAGAACTGAGTGGCCGGGATCAGCGTAATAATTGCCGTCCCAAAGATGGCGGCGATCTGGCTCTTCATAAAGGTGGAAATCAACAGCCCCAGCCCGGTGGCGATAGTCACGTACAGCAGCGCCGCCAGCGTCAGCGTCAGGAAACTTCCCTTATGCTGCACGCCGAAAACGAATACCGACAGCGCGCAGAGCAGCAGGAAGTTGAACATCCCGAGCACGATGTAAGGCATCTGCTTACCGAGTAAAAACTCGGTGCGAGTAGTGGGCGTCACGTACAGGTTGATGATCGAACCCAGCTCTTTTTCCCGCACCACGCTCAGCGCGCTAAGCATCGCTGGGATCATCATCAGCAACAATGGGATCACCGCCGGAACGATCGCCGGCAGGCTCTTCACATCCGGGTTATAGCGATAGCGCGTCTCAATAGAAATCAACGACGTGTCCCGGCTGGCAGAAGGCTGTCGCCCGGCCATCTCCTGTAACCACGAAAGGTGCATCGCCTGCACGTAGCCGCGTACCGTTTCCGCGCGGTTTGGCATCGCGCCGTCGACCCACACGCCTATCTGCACCGGCGTGCCGCGGGCGATATCGCGGCCAAAGTTTGGCGGTATTTCGATGGCGACCGCCAGCTCCCCGTCGCGCATTCGGCGATCCAGTTCATCGTAGCTATGCAGCGGCGGTTGCTCGATAAAATAGCGCGAACCGGCAATGTTCTGCGACCAGCCCTGGCTGCTGACCGTTTGATCGCGGTCGAGCACCGCAAAGCGCAGATCCTCCACGTCCATGCTGATCCCATAGCCCATGATAAACATCAGGATCACCGTTCCCAGCAGCGCCAGCGTCGATCGCACCGGATCGCGCCGCAGCTCCAGCGCTTCACGCCGGCTGTAGCTGAACAGACGGCGAAGGCTAAAGGCCTGACGCGGTGGATCGCTCTCGGGTTTAGCGGGGGCTTCCACCATCTCCGCAATCGGAACAGGGTCGGAAGCCTCCTGCAGGTAGGCGATAAACGCCTCTTCCAGCGTGGCCGCACCACGCTTTTCAACCAGCGCCTGCGGCGTATCGCTGGCTAACACCTTGCCCGCGTGCATTAACGAAATGCGGTCACAGCGCTCCGCCTCGTTCATAAAGTGGGTCGAGATAAAGATGGTCACTTTATCCTGCCGCGCCAGATCGACCATCAGCTGCCAGAACATATCGCGGGCCACCGGATCCACGCCGGAGGTCGGTTCGTCGAGGATCAACATTTCAGGTCGATGGATAACCGCTACCGCCAGAGACAGGCGCTGGCGAATACCGAGCGGCAGCGCGGCGGGCAGGGCGTTTTCCACCTCGGTGAGCATAAAGCGCTGGCTCATCTCGGCAACTCGTGCGGGGATCTCGTCATCCGGAATGTGGAACAGCTTCGCGTGCAGCTCCAGGTTCTGACGCACGCTCAGCTCGCTGTAGAGCGAAAAGGCCTGTGACATATAACCGACCCGACGACGAGTCTCGATATCTTTTGGATCGACCGGCTGACCAAACAGCCAGGCTTCCCCTTCACTGGCGGGCAGCAGCCCGGTCAGCATCTTCATGGTGGTGGACTTACCGCAGCCGTTTGAGCCGAGAAAGCCGAAAATCTCGCCGCGGGCGATACGGAAGTTCACGTGATCCACCGCGACAAAGTTGCCAAAGCACATGGTCAGCCCACGCGCTTCAATGGCGATTTCCTCCTCGCGGGTATCGCGCGGTGGGATGACAACCTGCTGGTGTGCATTACGTTGCGCCTCCGGCAGCAGGGCGATAAACGCCTGTTCCAGCGTCTGGCTATTGGTGTGGGTGCGCAGTTGTTCCGCGCTGCCGGTGGCCAGCACTTCCCCGGCGTTCATGGCCACCAGCCAGTCGAAGCGTTCGGCCTCTTCCATATAAGCGGTAGCGACCAGCACGCTCATCTCCGGCTGGCGCTCGCGGATGCTGTCGATAAGTTCCCAGAACTGCGCGCGCGAGAGCGGGTCAACGCCGGTGGTCGGTTCATCGAGGATCAGTAGCTGCGGGTCGTGGATCAGCGCACAGCACAGGCCGAGCTTTTGCTTCATTCCGCCGGAGAGTTTCCCCGCCGGGCGGTCGCGGAACGGTGCTAGCCCGGTGCTTTGCAGCAGCTCGTCGATGCGCGCTTCACGCTCGCTTTTATCATGACCAAACAACCGCGCGAAGAAGTCGACGTTCTCGTAGACCGACAGCGTGTGATAGAGGTTTTTACCCAGCCCCTGCGGCATCCAGGCGATTTTTGGGCAGACATCGCGGCGGTGCCGGGCATCGCGCATATCGCCGCCCAGCACCATCACGTTGCCTTGCTCAATTACCCGCGCGCCGGCAATCAGCGACAGCAGGCTCGATTTTCCCACGCCGTCCGGGCCAATCAGCCCCACCATGCGGCGGGAGGGGATGGTCAGCGAAATATCGCGCAGCGCGACGGTGGCGCCAAAATGCTGGCCGACGTGCTCCAGTCTGGCGACGGCGGGGTGGATATCCTGTTTCATTGCGGCAACCTCACCATCAGCGCGGCAGGCCACGGCTGTTGGTTATCCAGACGCACGTAGGCCATCCCTGGCAGGCCGGTTTTCACATACTCAAGGTGCTCGGCCAGCAGTTCCGGCGGAATGCGTGCTTTGACGCGGAACATCAGCTTGAGCCGCTCATCGCTGGTTTCGACGGTTTTCGGCGTGAACTGGGCAACGCTTGCCACAAAGCTGATATTGGCGGGGATCACCAGATCCGGCGCGGCATCGAGGATGAGGCGCACCTCGCTGCCTATGGCTAGCAGCCCGGCCTGCTCGGTGGGCAGGAAGAAGGTCATGTAGACGTCGGCGAGGTCGACCATATTCAGCACACGCCCACCGGCGGCCAGTACTTCGCCCGGCTCGGCCACGCGGTACTGAATGCGCCCATCGCGCGGGGCTTTCAGTTCGCTATCGTCGATATCGGCCATGATGCGGCGTTCGGTTGCCTGGGCGGCTTCGACGCGGGTTTGCGCCTGGATGATGCTGGTGCGGGCGGCTTCTATTGCCGCACGGGCGGCAGAGACCTGTGCGCGGGCGGACTCGAGTGCAGCCCTGCCGCTTTCGGCGGCGGCGCGGTCATCGTCGAGCTGTTGGGCAGAAACGGCGCCGCGCTGCGATAGCGTGCTGGAACGAGCGTGACGTTTGGCGGTGGAGTCCAGCTCCGCCTGGCGCTGTTTGACGATGGCTTCGCTGGCGCGCATTTCACTCTGACGCTGATCCAGCAAGGCTTTGGCTGCGGCGACGGCACTTTGCGCTTCTTTAATTTGCGCGGCGGCTTCCAGGCGCTGCTCGTTCAGCACCCGCGTGTCCATGCGGGCCAGCACGTCACCCTGGCGGACAAACTGCCCCTCTTTGACGACGATCGACTCGATACGTCCGGCGGTCTTGGTGGCGATATCCACTTCCGTGGCTTCAATTCTGCCGTTACTGCTAGCGAACCCTGCCGGCAGCCCCGGCGGGCGAAGCATCCACCACGCTACGGCGGCAATCACCACCGCGATACCGACGATATACCAGGCCCAATGCTGCTTGAATTTGTCCATACGCTACCCGCTTTGTTCCCTGTTGCTGAGTGCGCGCGTTTCGTCTTGAAAGAAAGGAAAGGATGCTGTGAAGAGTGCTACTCATGTGGTCATCGTCAGCAATCCTGGCCGTAAATGAAACACGCATAAATATAGCTACTGTCAATGTCATACTAACACCGACATTCATTATGTCCATGCCGTTAACATGGGTTTGCGGAAGCGTTAACACAATTAATCAAAGTAGAAGAGGGCGCGGCAGCTCCCGTGCCCTCATGGCGCTCAGAACAGTACCGGCAGCCCAAGCCCGCGTTTGACCGCGTGCAGCGTCTGCTGGGTGACCTCGTGCGCCCGTTCACTGCCCTGACGCAGCAGCTCCAGCAGCATGCCTTTATCCTGAATCACGGTCGCACGGCGTTCACGAATAGGGGCCAGCAGTTCCTGTAAGCACGCTTCCAGCACGTTTTTGCACTGTCGGTCGCCCAGTCCGCCCTGCTGGTAGTGCGCCTTCATGTCCGCGACCAGCGCTTTATCGGGATGGAATGCGTCGAGGTAGGTGAAGACCACGTTGCCGTCGATTTGCCCTGGGTCGGCTACGCGTAGGTGGTTGGGGTCGGTGTACATGGCGCTCACCGCCTGATGGATTTCAGACTCGCTGGCGCTAAGGGTCAGCGTATTGCCGAGCGATTTCGACATCTTCGCGCTGCCATCAATGCATGGCAGGCGGCTCACGTCGCTCAGCAGCGCTTTGCAGTGGCGCAGCACCGGCTTGGCGGTCAGGCTATTCATCTTGTGCACGATCTCGTTGGTTTGTTCGATCATCGGTAGCTGATCGTCACCCACCGGCACGAGATCGGCGTTAAAAGCGGTAATGTCGGCGGCCTGGCTAATCGGATAGGCCATAAAGCCGACCGGTAGCGAGCGGGAGAAACCTTTCTGCGCAATCTCGTTTTTCACCGTCGGGTTACGCTCCACACGGGCAACGGTAACGATATTCATATACAGCGCGGTCAGTTCCGCCAGCGCAGGCAGAGCAGATTGCAGGCAGAGAGTGGTGCGACTCGGGTCAATACCTACCGCCAGATAGTCGGCCATGACCTCGAGAATATTGTGGCTGATTTTTTGCGGATTGCTGCCGTTGTCGGTCAGCCCCTGCAGGTCGGCAATCAGAATAAACTGCTGATGCTCATGCTGTAATTGCACACGCTGGCGCAGAGAGCCGACATAGTGGCCGAGATGCAGTTGGCCGGTAGGACGGTCGCCGGTCAGGATAGTATGGGTGGTGTTCATCAGTCGTTCCTTATGAGATATAAAGCCGAAAGACGAGACTGAGAAACAACAAAGCCGCCTTTCGGCGGCTTTGAAAAAAGATAACGTAACCCGAGCCGCCTGTTATGAAGGCAGCCACCAACGGTTGGAGCGGATAACGGTCACGTTTGTGTTCATCTTTTTATCCTGCCACCAAACCGCCTGCGCTGTCTACCCCTTCACCGTGAAACGACGTTATTTCTGAATGCAGGTGCCCAGAAATAGATAAAAATTGTCTTTCTGAGTTATTAGACTTCGTTATTTTGATGGTGTAAAAATAAATGGAATTATTATGAATGGAGGCGACATAAAACAATTAAAGGAGATTATCGACAATCAGTATGAATATATTACGGTAACTCATCTTTTTTACTGAGTTATTTATTCGATATTTACGCAACAATACCAACGAGCGGGTTTACATACCCCCTTATGTTTCTAGAATACTCCGACGTGATAATACATTAACTCAACATAACCTACCTTCAGCATGAAAAAGACATTATTAGTGATTGCACTATTTTGTGGCCTGCTGACTGCGGGCATTTCGACGATATGCGTTGTCCATGAAGCCTTCCCCGATACGACGTCGGCCTGTCGTCCGGATTTTTCCCGAAAAGCGCTGCTGCGGGTGAAAGAGGACTATTTACGCGGCCGCTTCCCGCGCTGGTATCAGGAAAAAAGCCAGCTCGGTACGATGACCCCCGAACTTCGCTTCGGTGAGGTAACTATCGAAGATGAAGAGTACCGGGTTCCTTTCACCGCACGAGGCCCCATTACGTCGCTGGCGCGTATTGGCTTTGTTAACTGCGTTTCTATGGACGTGGAATACATGGCGGCCAGATAGCCCCGTTTTACAATCCATGCGGTTTAGCCTCTTCGTTCCTTGATACTTATCATGGTAAGTATTATCGTAGTGATACGAAACGATCGGAGAGTGTCATGACCGAAGATGAACTGTTTGCCCGCCGCCCAATGGGTATGCGTATGGCGATGGTGGTACGCCAGTGGCGTTCAATCATCGATCACGCGATTACCGATACCGGCTTGACCCAGTCTAGCTGGACGGTGCTGATGCAGCTTCATCAGTTGGGTGACAACGTTTCGGTCAGTGAGCTTGCGGAGATGCAGGGCATTGAACTGCCGCCGCTGATGCGTACGCTCACGTTACTGGAACAGCAGGGCTACCTGCAGCGCACCGTCTCACCGTACGACAAACGCATACGTCTGTTGACGCTCACCGACGAAGGTCGGGCCGTACTCAAAAGGCTAAACCAGGTGATTGAAGCCTTCCAGACTCGCGTCGCTAACGGCATTCCCGCCGACGACATCGCGAAGTTTAGCGACACCCTGAATCAAATTGCCTGCAATCTGCGGAATATCCGCGAAGAAAATAATAAAACCGACTAAACACCATGATGACGCCAGAACAGAAGTTTGCCCGCTGGGTAAGGGTCAGTATTGCCTCTTTCCTGCTGATGTTTCTCTATTTTATCGTTGCCGATATCTGGATCCCGCTGACGCCGGACTCTACGGTGATGCGTGTCGTGACGCCTATCTCTTCGCGCGTCTCCGGCTACGTTTCGCAGGTCTACGTGCATAACAACAGCACGGTGAAAAAGGGCGACCTGCTGTATGAGCTGGACCCGACGCCGTTCCAGAACAAGGTCGATTCCGCCGCGCTGGCGCTGGCACAGGCCAGGCTGAGCAATCAGCAGCTTGATGCCCAGATTGCCGCAGCTGAAGCGAATCTCAAGACCGCGCAGCTCACGGCCCGCAACGACCGCGTGACCTACGATCGCTACCAGAGCCTGAGCCGCATGCAGAACGTCTCGCAGTCGGACCTCGATAAAGTCCGCACCACCTGGCAGACCAGCGAGCAGTCGGTCAGCGCGCTTCGTGCGTCTATCCACAACCTGCAAATTCAGCGCGGCGAGCGTGACGATAATCGCAACGTTACCCTTCAGCAGTACCAAACGGCGCTGCGGGAAGCGCAGCTCAATCTCGATTGGACGAAAATCCGCGCCGAAGCGGACGGCACCGTCAGTAACCTCCAGCTCAGCCCTGGCCTTTATGCCTCAGCGGGCAGCGCGGTGATGGCGGTGGTGAATCAGAAAACCGATATCGTGGCCGACTTCCGTGAGAAGAGCCTGCGTCATACCAAACAGGGTACCGACGCAGCGGTAGTGTTTGATGCACTGCCGGGCCAGGTGTTTGCCGCGAAGGTGACCAGCAGCGATGCGGGGATCCTCGCAGGCCAGGAAGCGGTAAACGGTGAGCTGTCGCAGCCGGAGCAATCCACCCGCTGGGTGCGTGACGCGCAGCGTATGCGCATTCACGTGGCGCTCGACGAACCGCTGGATAAAACCCTGCCGACCGGCGCGCGCGCCACGGTACAGCTGTATAACAGCGAGGGCGGCTTCGCCCGCTTCTTCTCAGGGCTGCAAATCCACCTGATTAGCTGGCTGCACTATGTCTATTAAAACCCTCGCGCAGGTCTTTACCCCTCACGGCAACATCGTCTACACGGCGAATGATTTCCGTCAGACCTTGCGCATCGCCTTTGCCGGTATGGTGGCGCTGAGTATCTCGACGTTTTACGATACTCACTACGGCGTGTTTTTCGTCGTTTACCCGCTGCTGTTAATGTCTTTAGTACCGGTATTTAACCGCCACGTCGCCAAGCAATTTATCTTCAGTGCGTCGTTGAACTGCCTCGAAATGGTACTGATCATCGGCTATCTCAGCCAATGGCCGGTCATCATGACGGCGGTAGTGTTTGCGCTGTACGTGGTGCGTTTTCGTTTTATGAGCCAGGGGCCGCTGTTCCTGTTTGGCTCGATGGGCGTGGTCTGCCAGAGCGTGATGCTCAACTTTATGAGCTACCCTTCCGCGAACTGGCACACGCTGCTGTTTTCGAATATTGAGGCCAGCGTGATGGCGGTGGCATTGAGCGCGCTGATGCATTACCTGATCCCGGATGCCGAACCGCGTAAGCCGCCGCCGCTGATTGAAAAGGACGCGGCGCGAGTGCGCCATGAATCGCTGCTGTCGGGCACGGTGGCGACGATTATCTTTATCGTCTTCCAGGTGAGCGACCTGAGCGACTCGCTCTCGGCGCTGATGGCGGGGATCCTGATCCTCTTCCCGATGCACTATCGTGGCGCGGTGATCAGCTCAATCTGGCGCGTAGCGGGCGTCGTGCTGGCCTGTCTGTACATTCTGGTGATACAGCTGATCCTCTACGATCACAGTAGCCATATGCTGTTGATGATGCCGCTTATCGGCTTAGGGCTAGCGTTCAGCGCACGGCTGCACGTGATGGAGAAGGTCGGGGCGGGCGTCGGATTCGCCAGTATCACCACCATCGGCATTATGTTTGGTCAGAACCTACAGCCGGACGGTGACCTGGTCTTCAGCGATGTGTATCGCGCCACCTCGGTGACTATCTCGCTGCTGGCGACCCTGACGATGGTGTTTATCCTGCATCGCCTGCTCAACTGTTTCGCCCCAACGCGCTTTATTGTGAAGTAGCGCACTTCAGGACGCTGAATGTTCTCCCCTATTTGTGCTAACAATAGCCGCTCGCCGAGGTGGCGTGAGGGAGAAGACGATGTGGAAAACGCGTGCGCTGGAACTGAATAATCAAGAGTTCTGGAACTGGGAGAAAGCCTGCGAGCTGGTGGAGTGGGCGGCCCGCCATGATTTTAATACCGTGATTGTCGGGCAGGTTGACCTGTTCGACAAGCTGGTCTCGCCAAAGGGCTACACGCCGCATCAGTACAACGATCGCCTCTCCAGCCAGCAGCGTGCCCGCTGCGTCTACCTCAACCGCCTGGCGGGCTACTGCCACAAGCAGGGGCTGCGTTTCTATCTTCAGGCTAAAGAGCTTAGCTTCCCCGCCGACCTGCTGGCGGCGCACCCGCAGCTGATTGATAAAGACGGCAGCATCCGCTTTGACGTGGAATTCTGGTGTCAGTATCTGGCGGATAAGCTCACGCTACTGTGCCAGCAAATCCCCGCCATGAGCGGGCTGCTGGTGGCGCTCTCTAATACCGACGGCCTGCTGCCGGTCTCTCGTCCCAACTGGGAATTGACCGGTCAGGACGACCCCTCGCCGCATATTGACCCACGCAGCCTGTCGCGTTACACCCAGTGTTTTAGCGCCATGGCGCGGGCGATGATGCGGGAGAATAAACATCTGGTGCTGCGCGCCTTCCCGGCGGGCAACCACGATATCGCTAACGTGATGGAGGCGGTTCGCACCCTACCGGAATGCGTGTCGGTGTCGATAAAACTCACGCCGGAACGCTTCTGGCCAACGTTTCCCAATAACCCGGCGCTGCTCGACGTGGAAAATCGCGACGTCTGGGTGGAGCTGGATCTAGTGGGCGAAGAGGTGGGTTGGGGCGTGTTTCCGTTCCCGCGCATCGACGAGCTACAGGGGCGTCTGCTGTGGTGCCGTGGCAACACCAGCATCAACGGCGCGGTGTGCAAAACCAGCTGGGAAGGAGTCGATAACCACTGGATCATCGGCACGCTGAGCGAGTGCAACCTGGTAGCCTGTAGTCAGATCCTCGCCCGCGAAGATGAACATCTGACCCGCGCGGCGCTGCTGACCCACTGGCTGGATGAATGCTACGGCTGGCGGCCCGATGAGGCAACGTTCGAAGAGTTTCAGTCGCTGATGGCGCAGGCCGGGCAGGTGCTGTATCAGGCCATCTACGTACGCGACCACGTCTTCCATCGCCACAGCCAGGTACCCGCAAGCTACGGTCAGGCGGTGTGGAGCCTGTACGGCCAGCTCAACCGCAACCACTGGCTACCGGGCTCTGAGCGCGACATCTTCTTCAGCGCCAGCGACGTTGAGACCTCCGGGCGCAACCTGTCGCTGATTGCCGAAGAGAAAGACGGTGCCTGGCAGGCGGCGGTGACGCTACGCGAGCAGGCGCTCGCCTTTGCCGAACGCGCGGCGTTCCCGTATTCGCTGCAAAAACGCTGGCAGGAGGAGTGGCAGGGCTTTGACCTCTACTGCCTGCTGTTCCGCCACGCCCAGAAAGCCTTCTTCACTCTCCACTTTGCGCGGCTGGTGGAAAACAGCTGGAGCATGCGCGAGATTTGCCAGGTCAATATTCAGGAGCTGTACCGCTGCGCGGCGGAGATGGACAGCTTCTGCGCCCAGCACTCTGACGCCTCACCGGGGCTGCACGTGATGTTCGATCCAACCCGTGTGCGCATGCTGGCCGACAGCCTGAGCCACGAACTGACGCAGTTGAAGGGGTAAAGTGTGATGACGATCGCTTCACCTTCGCGCTCTACTGCCGGAAAACGTGAATTTCCCCGTTTCACCATGGGCTGGTAGCTATCCTCATGTGATATTCATCACGTTTTATCCCCGCGCCCGGTCAGGATTGTGAATGACCGGGCAGTTCCGCAAAACCCCGCGCTTATCCGCATAGCCTGTGGCGTACCGTTTCCAGAAAATAACGAGCCATTACTTAGCGGTTATTGAGGAAAGCATGATGAGGCTGGTTGCGGGCGAAGCGCTGACGCGTTTTACGGTGTCACTGCCGCACAATGAGCGGTTTGCAGAGTTTTTCACGGGCGAAGCGGTCGATGAACCGATGGACTATCGGTTCGGCAACGGTAAAGGCCCGGCGGAGGACGCATTCTGTCGGCGCATCTTCCGTCGCGATTTCGCCAGGCGCGCCGTGTCACCAGAGAAGGCGTTACCGGCAAGCGAGGTCACCTGGACCGGACACAGCGATACCGTCACCTTTTCGGGCGTGCAGCCCGTTGCCACCCACAGCCAGCGCTGGCTGCGCGTGACGCTGCGTGCGCCGCAAACCGGCCGCTATCCTTTCGAGATTGCCACCTGCGGCGGCGTGCGTATCTGGAACGGCAGCGAGCAGGTCGCCTGCTTCACGCCGTTCACGCGCAATACGCTGCAAACGCAGGCCGTTGAGATTCCGCTTCAGCAGGGGGAGAACGCGCTGCTGATCCACCTTGACGAGCTATTTGAACGCGACACGATTTTTGCTTTTCGCATGATCTATCTTGGTGAGCATCCGCTTGAGGCAGGGCTGCCGACGATGGATACGGCGTATGTGGAAGCGCTGGCGCAGTTTATGGACTGGCTGCCCGCGACCCTCACCGCCCGCGACCAGCGTCTGATGCTGGGCTGCCAGGCCAATATGACCCTGACGCTGCGCGGCGCGGTCCACAGCCTCGGCAACGATGGCATCCCGACGACGCCGCTGGATTTCGGCCTGCTCGCCACCGGCAGCGGCGAGCTAACGCTCCCGCTTCCGGCCTCAATCGGCATGGGCCACTACCGCCTGACGCTGACCGCCTCGCTGGGTGATGTCACCATGAGTCGCCATCTTAGCGTCACCGTGCTGCCCCATGAGGCGCTGCCCGGCGGCGAAGGCGTGCTGGAGACCCGTAAACGCGTGGCCCTGAGCTACATCGCCGAGCACGGCGTACCGCGCACCGGGCGTTTGCTGGCCATGCTGCACGTGGGCGATACCGGCCCGCAGGCGCAGGAATTACTGATTCGCACCCTGCAACGTATCAGCGCCCGCCAGGACTGCTCGGATTTTTCGATGGTACCGCTGCTGTGGATCTGGCATGACTTCCACGGCGAACACTTCCCGGCGGTGCTGTGGAAGCGCGTGCGCTCCGCCATCGTTGGCTATCGCTACTGGTACGACGAATTGGGCAACGACGTGATGTGGTACTGGAGCGAAAACCACGCGCTGTGCTTCCACACCGCCCAGTATCTCGCCGGTCAGATGTTCCCGGAGGAACGCTTTATTGCTTCTGGCCGCACGGGCCGCGAACAACAGGCGGTGGCTGCTCAACGCCTGAACGCCTGGTTCGATGCGGTCGAGCAGCAGGGCTTTGTTGAGTGGAACTCCGCGCCTTACTACCCGGTGGACTACATCGGCCTGTTCGCGCTCTACCAGCTAGCCGACGATGCCACGCTGCGCCAGCGCGCCCAGCGCTTGATTGACCGCCTGATGCAGACCAGTTCGCTGCATTATCAGTCCGGCATTGCCGCGGGCACCATGGGCCGGGTGTATGAAAAAGAGCTGCTGGCAGGCCAGATGACCGAGCTTTCCGCCTTCGGCCACGTCGCCTGGGGCGGCGGGCACGTCAATCGTAAGTGCGCCTCGCTGCCGTTCTTCTGCCTGAGCGACTATGTGCCGCCGTTAGAATCGGCACGCTACGCGCGCTTAACCCACGGTACGCTCAGCGCCCACTATCAGTGCGGTGGCGGCAGCATTGTGGCGTGGAAGCAGCCAACGGTCTGTCTCTCGAGCTGCGTGGATCACCACAGCGGCGAGCGCGGGCATCAGCAGCATCTGGTGGATGTGCAGTTTGCCGCGCGTCCCGAGGCGCGGCTGTGGGTGAACCATCCGGGTGATGTGGCGCCGGGCAGCGAAGCGCGTCCCTCCTTCTGGGCGGGCAACGGCGTGCTGCCGCGTGTGATGCAGGTAGAAAATCAGGCGATGCTGCTGTGGCAACTGGACGAGCGCGATGCGCTCGGCTGGACACATCTGCATCTTCACGCTGAAGCCTTTGATGAGGTGCGCTCGCTGGCACAGGGTGTGGTGGTACGGGCGGGCAACGCGTTTGCCGCCGTGCTGTGCTCGCAGCCGCTCACCGTCAACGGCGATGAAGTGCGCGCCGAAGGCCGCCGCGTGGCGTGGTGGCTGGAAGTGGGCGAGGGTGATTTTAGCGCCTTCTGCCAGCGCGTTCAGGCGCTGCGCATTGAACATCAAGGCGACGTCGCGCGGGTGATGGATAGCCAGCACACGCTTATGCAGCTCGACGGGCAGGGTAACTGCCAGCACAACGGCAAGGCCGCCGCGTTCCCGACGCTGGTGGGCAATGAAATTCAGGTCACGGTGTCAGGAGACGCGCAATGAACAACGCAGCATTAAATGGCCTGCTGGAGCAGGTGGTTCAGGGCTTCTGCCGCCTGAAAAATATGGGTGAAGTCGGCACCCGCGGCGGTGAAGGTTTTGCGATCCACTTCGAAGAGTGGGAATGGGAAGTGGGCGTCGGCCTGTACGGCTTCTGGCAGTATGCGCGCCAGCAGAATGATGCTCGCCTCCAGCAGTCGATCCTCACCTGGTATGAAGATCAACTGGCGAAAGGGCTGCCTGAAATCCAGATCAACACCACCGCGCCGATGATCACCCTCGCGCTGGTGGCCGGGCACACCGGGCGGGACGATCTGCTGAAGGTGGTGAACGACTGGGCCGACGCGCTGTTACGCACCTTGCCAAAAACCGAAGAGGGCGGCTTCCAGCATGTGGTGAAAGAGCAGCCGAACACCGGTCATCTGTGGGACGACACGCTGTTTATGACCTGTCTGTTCCTTGGTACCGCGGGCGTGGTGCTGAAGCGCAAAGACCTGATCGACGAAGCCTCGTACCAGTTCCTGCTGCACACCCGCTACCTATGCGAACCGGCGAGCGGCCTGTGGTATCACGGCTGGACGTTTGTCGGTAAACATCATTTCTCGGCCGCGTTCTGGGGGCGCGGCAACGCGTGGATCACCGTGGCGATCCCGGAATTTATCGCCCTGCTCGGCGACAGCCTCGACGCCAGCGTGAAGCGCTACCTCTCGGTGGTGGTCGCGCGCCAGGTGAATACCCTGTGCGAGCTTCAGGCCGACAACGGCATGTGGCACACGCTGCTCGACGATCCTTTATCGCCGCAAGAATCTTCCGCCACCGCCGGGATCGCCTACGGCATGCTGCGCGGTGTAAGAATGGGGATCCTCGACGAGAAGGTGGCCGATCACGCGATGCGCGCCTGGCATGCACTGCGCGACAGGATCGACGATGGGATCTTACTGGAAGCATCAAAAGGGACGATGGTCGGGCCGGACCTGCAATATTACTGCGATATCGCCATGGCTCCGGTGCCCTACGCCCAGGCGCTGATGATGCTGCTATTGCTGGAGCTTCAGCAGGAGAAGTGGTGCCGTTAATTGCCTGATGGCGCTGCGCTTATCAGGCCTACGCCGCAGTTTGTAGGCCGGGTAAGGCGCAGCCGCCACCCGGCAAAACACCGCACTACCCCGGGAACGTATGCAACAATACAAACCCCTCGCCGCAGCGATAAATACTCTCCGTTGCGCCGGGCATCACCCAGCGTAACTCGCTGCCTTCCTCGCAATGCAGATAAATACACAGCCCGCAGCCGCCGCGAAGCTGGCGCGGAATATCCGCCACCCGGAAGGATATCTCTGTGGCCTGGAGCGCCTTGCGGGTTTGCACCACGCCCAGCGTCGAGTGGAACAAAAACAGATACTCCGTCATTTTCTCGCCCGTTGCCCAATCATCGCCGCGCCAATCGCCCCGGCAAACTGCGCGTCGGGATGCGTGTGCACCGGCATGTTCACGTGCGCTGACAGCATCCGCCCAAACGCCGCGCAGTGGCTAACGCCACCGGTAAACAGCAGCGGCCCCTGTGCCGACAGTCGGCCGGTAAAGTTGGCGCTGCGTCGCGCCATCGCGTTAACCACCCCAGCCAGAATCGCCTCCGGCGGGACGCCCGCGGAGCGCAGGCTAATCACTTCGGATTCGGCAAACACCGTGCACATGCTGGTAATCATGTGTGGCTCCACGCCTGCGGTCAGCGCATCAAGCTGCTCGACGCTGGCCCCCAGCGTGCGCGATATTACTTCCAGAAAACGCCCGGTACCCGCCGCGCACTTGTCGTTCATCAGGAAATCGGTGAGGTTGCCGTCGTCATCTAACTGGATCACCTTGCTGTCCTGACCACCGATATCAATCACCGTACGGGTTTCCGGCAGCAGCAGCCGTGCGCCGCGCCCGTGACAGGAGATTTCCGTCACCTGCTTGTCGGCAAAATTAACCAGCTGGCGGCCGTAACCGGTCAGCGTCAAAAATGGCCGCACTTCCAGCCCGGCGCGCAGCGTTTCCCATGCCTCAACAATCGCATCGGCGGGGCGAAACGGCGTGGGTGCGAGGAAGCGGCGGCGAATCACGCCGTCTTCCAGCAGAATGCCTTTGGTCGCAGTGGAGCCTGAATCAATACCTATCGAAAACGTCACAAGCGCTCCTACAGCATTTCAATAAACGCCGCGACACGGGTACTCAACTGGCCGATGTCGGCGGTCGAGTAGTCGGTCTCGATGGCGATATAGGGAATGTTGTGCTGCTGGCGTACGTGGCGTTTAATGGCCATTGATTCAACGGCATAGGTATGGCAGGCCTGCAAAATCACGTCGGCCACGCCATCGGCCTGATACTCTTCCACCATCTGGCTGAGCAGGGTCAGGCGCTGGTCGTTGGGTGAGATGCACGAGCAGCCAATGGCGAGGTATTTATCGGTCAGCGCGTCGTAGACGTCGCCGTCTTCGTCCACGCAGCGTTCGGTGGCCTTCGCGCCGGTACAGTTTTCATAGCCCACCACCCAGCCGCCGTTGTCCTCGATGGCTTTCACCACTTTCTCCGCCGCTCCGCCAATTGGGCAGCCGGTGATCAGAATGCGCGGGCGGGCATCCAGCCGTTTGCCGTTTTCCCACTCCTGACGCACGCGCTCGGCCATGCCGTTCAGCTCATCAATCAGCGCCTCTTTATCGAAGCGGAAGGTTGCGCCATACACCACTTTCAGAATGTCGCTGCCGCTTAACGCCGGTGGATTGAGCTGCCCGACGCGGTAGAAGTTGGCCAGCGCCCGGCGCTCGCGGTTCTTGAGGGCGATCGCCTCGCGCAGCGATGCTTCGGTAATTTGCGTGCCAAAACGTGCTTCAACCGCCTGCTGAAGACGCAGGATTTCCGCCTTCCACAGCGCGCGGGAAGCCGCGTCGGCGGCGCTGTTCGGCAGCTGCATTACGTGCACTGGCTTAAACTCGGCCATGTACTCGTACATCTTCTTTTTGCCGTCGCAGGTGGTTTCACCGACCACCAGATCGGAGAAGTAGAAGTAGGGGCATTTGTCGGTTTTGCCAAAGCCGTAGCTACTTTTGATAAGCGGGCAAAGGTTGCGCGGCAGGTCTTTCTCCGCTTCTTCAATGGTTTCATCTGACGTAGAGCACAGCGACACGACGACCGCGCCCGCCGCCATCGGGATCTCCTGCGGCATAAAGGTGCAGTAGGTGCCGACCAGCGGCGTGCCCTGCTCTTTGAGATCCATGACGGTAAGAAAGCCTTTCTGGCGGGCTTCGGAGAACTGATCGAAAATGGCGGGTAGATCGGTGATAAGCGACATGATTTTCCTTCCCCGTAACACGGGAGACGATAAAATAAGTCGCCATTATACCCATATCTAAAATAGGGTTTTGTTGATCATACCCCCAGCTCTCGGCTGTAAACCCGGGAAGATTCTCCCCACGGATGGTAGCCTAACCCGTTAAATATGAACCCTGATTTCTCGTAAAATCCGTCGATGTCGGTGCACAGATGCAGCTGGCTAAACCCCAGCATGCGGGCGTGCCGGGCGATATGCTCAATCAGCCGGCGGGCCAACCCCAGCTGACGGTATTCCGGCTCGATGTACAGCGCGCACAGCCACGGATACAGCTCGCCGCGGCTGATAAAATCGTTGGTAATCAACCCCGCGCAGCCGATGATGTGCTCGCCGTCCTGCAACCAGTACCACTGCGGCAGCGGGTTTTTCGCTCCCGGTGAGCGGCGCAGCGCGTCGTCGTAAACCATCATTGATTCTTCCGACGCCCACTGCTGCTGGAAATAGGCGATAACCGCCTCCATCTGCTCGGGATGGTCGCGTAAAGAACGAATAACGTGCTGTGAATTCATAGAATTTTCTTCAGATCCATCTCTTCCTGAATGCGCTCGCTCCACGCAAAGTGGGTACGAATCGCTTCATCAATCCCGGCGTTATAAAAGGCCGGCCCCAGATTTTCGATAATAAAATCGATAAAGAACTCCGCGTCGAACTGTTCCAGATCGAGGTCGAACTGTTTGGCGCAGTAGTCGGTCAGCCGATCGCGCAGCTTCTCGCGCTCGGCGGGGGTAAGGGTGATTTCCGTGGTCATTGTGGCTCCTGTATTTTCCCCGGGGCGGCTCAATGCCGAATAATGCAATCCCATCTGCGACCTATCAATATCACAAACTCGACTTTGTGACCCGCTGGAATATTTCTATATTCGGGCTTCTGACGATGTTAAAGGGGCGCCATCATGACTGCTGTGAACACTGCTGATACTGATTTTCCTTTATTAAATCTTCGCCGCGTGGCGGGCAATATCGGCGCGGAGATCCGCGACATTCGCCTTTCCGCCGACCTGGATGCCGACACCTTCGCCCAGCTCGACGCGGCGCTGGTCAAATACAAAGTGCTGTTCTTCCGCCAGCAAAGTCACCTGACCGATGCCGAGCATCAGGCCTTCGGCGCACGCTTTGGCAAGATTGTCGCCCATCCCACCGTCCCTGCGCCGGAAGGCACCAAACTGTTCGAACTCGACGCCTCCAAAGGCGGCGGCCGCGCCGACTCCTGGCACACCGACGTCACCTTCGTTGACGCCTTCCCGAAAATTTCTATCCTGCGCGGCGTCACTATCCCGGAATACGGCGGCGACACCGTGTGGGCCAACACCGCCCGCGCCTACGAACAGTTGCCGGAGACGCTTAAGCGCTTCGTCGACACCCTGCGCGCGGTGCACAGCAACGACTATGACTACGGCGCCGAACGCGTTGTCGTCGAAAGCCACCGCCTGGCGCATCACCAGAAGGTATTTGTCTCTTCGGTATGGGAAGCCGAACACCCGGTGGTACACGTCCATCCGGTCAGCGGCGAACGCGCGCTGCTGCTCGGGCACTTTGTCAAACGGCTGGTGGGCTTCAGCTCGCGGGAGTCCGCACAATTATTCGAGCTGCTGCAAAACCGCATCACCCGCCTCGATAACACCGTGCGCTGGCAGTGGCAGCAGGGCGACGTGGTGATTTGGGATAACCGCAGCACCCAACACTACGCGGTCAACGACTACGGCACCCAGCCACGCGTGGTGCGCCGGGTAACGGTGGAAGGGGAGATTGCGGTTGGGGTGGATGGCAGCAAAAGCCGCACGGTGTCAAAACCGCAGGATGCGGCGAATGGGGACGGGGCGGTTAGCGCGGCTTCATAGCGCTCGAACGGTAGGCCGGGTAAGCGCAACGCCACCCGGCGATTTTCACCTGCGGTATTTACGCTTCCCGTCTTTGCGGTTTGCCTGAAATCACCCCAATAAACTCCTGCACCTGACGCTGTTTACGCGCCGACAGCTTGCAGACCTGCTGCAGCGACTGCATCAGTTCCGGCTCCGGCTGTTTTGCCGTCAGCACAATACAGCCGTTCATCACCTTCACATCGACTTCTGTGCCGGTGGCAAAACCGGCGGCTTCCAGCCACTGGCCCTTCATGGTGAGTGCGGGGATGCGGGTATAATCCGGATAACGGCTCGCATAACTCACGGTTAAGTGACGGTTATTTGTTGGGGAGACTTCTGGAACGCATGGATCTGCAATAGAATGGGTATCAGTCATGACTGCTATTCTCCTGGAATAGTGATTGTGATTAGCGAGGCGCTCGTGTTCCACCACGGGCGTCTTGCGATAAAAAAAAACACCTGTAAATATAACCAGTAACACCCGCCTAATCCAGTTAAAAAAAACGCACCTTGTATTAAGATCCGCTTCAAACCCTCAGATAAAACCCCCTCTCTCCATCAGCACCGTATTGACGATTATTTTATCGTTGTGGCAAAACTGTGGAATACTGTCACATAAAACCGTTACAAGGACTCAACGCATGACGACCGAACTGCTGGGACTCACTTGGGATAGCACTGTAGTTCCTGCCGTCCAGAATCCAGGCACCCGCGTAGCGCTGTTCACTTTCAAAACCCATATCGCCAGCTTTGTCTGGGATGCCGCGCAGCTGGAAAACAACCCGTACACCTTTGTCGAGGTGAAAACCCTTCTCGACGGCGTGACCGTGGGTGGGCATAAGGTCAGCGATACCGAACAGGTATTGAATCTGGCCGACAGCAGTAAAAAACTCATTGAGCTGGTGCAAACCGGGCGTTTTGCGCTGGATAAAAAAACCTTCACCTTGCTGCATAGCATTATCGCGCGTAACGAAGCGCTGGAATGGGGCGTCTTTCGTGGGGAAGGTGAGGAACTGCACTATAACGCTCGCGTCCATCTCGGGGAGCTGGGGACGCATTTCCCGCCAGCAACCGAAGCGGGTGCACCAGAGCTGAACCGCATTTTTGCCGAGGGCGTTAGCCAGATTAAAGCGCTGCCGCCGTTCGAAGGCGGGCTGGCGATGTTCCTGTTCGGTGCGTACTTCCAGTTCTTCTTCGACGGCAACAAACGCACTAGTCGCCATATGATGAATGGCTGGCTGATGATGCATGGCTATAATCCTATCAGCATTCCCGCTGCTCGCGCGCTGGAGTTCAACGGTAAAATGGTGCGTTTCTACCACAGTAAAGATGCCACCGAGATGATGGAATTTCTGGCCGACTGCTACACCCTATAACTCTGGCTCCATCGCCACCTTCACCGCCGTCCCCAGCTGCACCATCACCTCGCGGTGCTTGTCGATCGGCGGCAGCGCGCAGTTGATCCGCAAGCAGTTCCGGTATTTCCCCGACGCCGAAAACAGCGATCCCGGTGCCACCTGGATCTTCATCCGGCACAGCTGCTTCGCCACGCACACCATATCTACCTGCTCAGGCAGTTCCACCCACAGCATAAAACCGCCGGTTGGGCGGGTCACACAGATCCCGCAGGGGAAAAACTCGCGCAGCCAGCAGGTGTAGATCTCCATATTGCGCTGGTAGATCTGCCGCATCCGCCGGACGTGGCGGTGGTAATGGCCTTCACGGATAAAGTTCGAGGCGGCAAGCTGAGTCGACGGCACGTTGGTGCCGCTGGCGGCGTATTTCATTTGCAACAGCTTGTCGTAGTAGCGGCCGGGTGCTATCCAGCCAATGCGCAGGCCGGGGGCGATGGTTTTGGTAAACGAGCTGCACAGCATCACCCGGCCGTCGATATCCCACGAGTGGATGGTACGTGGGCGCGGGTAGTCGGTGGCCAGTTCGCCGTAAATATCGTCTTCAAAAATCACGATATCGTAGCGTTGGGCGAGGCTCAACACCGCGCGCTTACGGGCGTCGGGCATGATAAAGCCCTGCGGGTTGTTGCAGTTGGGGACGAGGATCACCCCTTTGATCGGCCACTGATCCAGCGCCAGTTCCAGCGCTTCGATGCTGATCCCGGTGTTGGGATCGGTGGGGATCTCAATGGCCTTCAGCCCTAAGCCGCGCAGCAGCTGCATGGTGCCGTAATAGGTTGGGGATTCCACGGCGATAATATCGCCCGGCTGGCATACCGACAGCAGCGCCAGCGACAGCGCGCTGTGGCAGCCGCTGGTGATGATCAGGTCGTTGGCGGTGACTACCGATCCGCCGTCGAGCATCAGGCGGGCGATCTGTTCGCGCAGCTCGCGGCGGCCGGCCAGCTCATCGTAGTTCAGCACCTCACTGAGATTGTGCTGCACCACGCGGCTCATCTCGCGCCACAGCGGTTTTAGGGTGGGTTGGGTGACGTCCGGTGAGCCGCCGCCGAAAGGAATGATCGACTTGTCGCTGCGGGCATCCAACATGTTCAGCACCTGATCCCACTGGGTGATCTCCACCGGGCGCTGTACCGGGCGTGACATTGGTGGCACCGGCGGCTGGGCTTTTTGCGGCGCGACGAAGTAGCCGGAGCGCGGCTGTGGGGTGATCAGCTGGCGCTGTTCCAGCGTCTGATAAGCCTGCTGTACGGTGCTGATGCTGACGCCGTGCTCCTGACTCAGGCTGCGCACGGAGGGCAGCTTTTCGCCGTGGCGATACAGCCCTTGTTCAATTCGCTCGGCCAGCAGGTTGGCCAGATGTTGGTAACGCGTCATTGCTGTATCCCCAGTGATCGCCATACAGATGAGAAAACCAGTACAGTCAGGCGATAAAAACCGCACGCAGATATCGTTTTAGCGAATCTGTATGTTAAAGAAAAGTATTTTTTGAATCTGTATTGCAGGACCGGAAATCCGCGAAGATAAAGCCTCTGGCAAGGTGAGGAGGTAAAGTATGGAATTTCACGAGAACCGGGCAAAACAGCCGTTTATCGGCTTTGTGCAACTGTGGCGCTTTATGAAAAAATGGTGGCATTTGCAGCAAACACGTCGTGTATTGCGGCGAATGAGCGATGAGCAGTTGAAAGACGTTGGGCTGCGCCGTGATGAAGTGGGTTAAAAATACGGGCGACGTGCCTGACACGTCGCCCGCCCGCGTTTTAGCTCAACATAAATTGCCATAAGATCCAGCCGCCGAAGCCGATCAATATGCCGCCAGCCGCCCGTTCAATTTTCCAGACCAGATTACCGAGCCGTCGCTGAACCTGCGGCAGCGCGATCAGTACGATCAACAGCAGATCCCAAAGCAGCACGACGCCGGTCATCCAGACTCCGCATACGGCCTGCTGTACCAGTGTGACATCCGGGCCGAGCAGCGCCGTCATCAGCGCCAGATAGAACAGCGCATTTTTCGGATTCAGCAGTGAAGAGCCCAGCCCCAGCAGCAGCTGTCGGGTGAGCGAGGGCAGCGCCGATGCGGTATGTTGCCACTCCCGTGTTCCGGCGCGGCTATTCAGCAGCTGGCGGCCCACCCAAAGCAGGTACGCGGCGCCCATTAGTTCGATACCGGTGAAAAGCAGCGGCGCCTGGCGCAGCAGCCCGGAGCCAATGACGACCAGCAGAATGTAGAACCCGTTTCCCGCCGCAATGCCAAGGCAAACGCCCACGCTGCCGCGCAGTCGAAAGCGTAGCGCGTAGCCTACCAACAGAAAGAAGTCCGGCCCCGGGCTGAGCAGCGCCATAAAGTGCGCGAGTGCCAGTGCGGGAAACGCGGGAGGGAAGAGTGTGGTGACCTGTTCCATAGCGACCTCAATAAAAAGCGTGAGGTCAGCGTAGGCCTGAAGAGGCGTTAATTATTGTCTGATATTGATCTACCCAGCGCGTACTGACGCGGCGTGGCGGCCGTGTAGCTGACGAAGGTTTTGTGGAAATGGCTCTGGTCGGCGAAGCCGCTCTGGTAGGCCACATCGGCAATCTCGTCCCCGGCGCGTAGCCGCACTTTGGCGTACTCCACGCGCGAGTTGTTAAGAAAACTGCCGGGCGTCAGGCCGGTATCCTGCTTGAACGTCCGGATTAAGGTCTCTTTACGCAGCGAGAAACGTGCGGCGAACGCATCAAGGGAGGGGGGAGAGACGGGGTTTGCCAGTAGCGCCTGCTGCAGATGTTGGCTGGTGGAACGCAGTTTTTCATCAACGCCAGTTCGCAGGGAAAGAGCGGATAACAGCGTTGTCAGCGCGTCGGCGGACATCTGCTCAACGACGGTGAGATACAGGCTGAACAGCGCATCGTTGCGAATGACCTGCCGGGCTAATGGCAGCGGCGTGTCGAGATAGAGCATATGGTAGCTGCGCGGCTTTCCTTGTATCGGGTTGCAGCTGTGCGGCGCGTTGGCGGGGATAACGATAAGGTCGCCGGGTGACAAAAGGTACTCCAGCCCGTCACAGACGCAGCGCGTTCCACCTTCGAGAATCGCCCCTATCGAGAGCTGCGGGTGACTGTGGCGCTTATAGGCCTGCGTGCTCTGCCAGGTGCTGCGTCGTTCAAGCCCCGGCAGTCGGGCGAAGGTCTGATGAATATCGCGTGGTGTGGTCATTCGCTTCCCCCGGCGGTTTTTTATTTTTATACCACATTAGGGGAAGGTGGGTGGAGATGTGTGAAAAATAAACGATTCGCTTTAGATCACATTAACGAATTTAATGTATCAAATAACTGGTATCAGACTCACAGTTCACGCTGAAATCATTCGCCTCATATAGATAAGTGTTGCTTCACAGCTAGTATCAACTCGCTAATCATACACCTGCAAGAGGATACAATGAAAAATACAAATCGTATGATCGTGAACTGTGTTGCTGCTTCCCTGATGTGTTCCTGGAGCCTTTCCGCGTTGGCGGCAGGTGCCCAGACCGAGGTCAAGATTGTTCGCGATGAATACGGCATGCCGCATATTTACGCCGATGATACCTATCGGCTGTTTTACGGCTATGGCTACGTGGTGGCGCAGGATCGCCTGTTCCAGATGGAGATGGCGCGGCGCAGCACGCAGGGCACGGTCTCTGAAGTCCTCGGCAAGTCGTTCGTCAGTTTTGATAAGGGGATTCGCCAGAACTACTGGCCGGATTCTATCCGGGCGCAAATTGCGGCGCTAGCACCGGAGGATAAGTCCATCCTTCAAGGCTATGCCGACGGCATGAACGCCTGGATTGATAAAGTGAACGCCAACCCCGGCACGCTGCTGCCAAAACCGTTTTCCACCTTTGGTTTTGCACCACAGCACTGGCAGCCTTTTGATGTAGCGATGGTTTTTGTCGGCACGATGGCGAACCGATTCTCTGACAGTACCAGCGAAATTGATAACCTGGCGCTGCTGACGGCGCTAAAAGACAAATACGGTAAGCAGCAGGGGATGGCGGTCTTTGACCAGTTAAAATGGCTGGTGAACCCTTCCGCGCCAACGACCATTTCCCCTAAGGAGAGCCACTATCCGCTCAAGTTCGACCTTAACAATACGCAAACGGCGGCCTTGCTCCCGCGCTACGACCTGCCGGCACCGATGCTCGACCGGCCGGCAAAAGGCGCAGACGGCGCACTGCTGGCGCTGACGGCGGGACAAAACCGCGAAACCATCGCCGCGCAGTTTGCGCAGAGCGGGGCCAACGGGCTGGCGGGCTACCCAACAACCAGCAACATGTGGGTGATCGGTAAAAACAAAGCGCAGGATGCAAAAGCCATTATGGTTAACGGCCCGCAGTTCGGCTGGTATGCGCCTGCTTATACCTACGGCATTGGCCTGCACGGCGCGGGCTACGACGTCACTGGCAATACGCCGTTTGCTTATCCTGGCCTGGTGTTTGGTCACAACGGCACGATTTCCTGGGGTTCTACCGCTGGTTTCGGCGATGATGTCGACATCTTTGCCGAAAAGTTGTCGAAAGATAAGCCGGACTATTATCAGCATAACGGCCAGTGGGTGAAAATGCTCAGCCGCGAAGAGACCATTAAGGTCAAAGACGGCCAGTCGGAGACCTTTACCGTCTGGCGCACCCTGCACGGAAATGTGATGAAAACCGACCCTGCCACACAAACGGCCTACGCTAAGGCGCGCGCGTGGGAAGGCAAAGAGGTGGCATCGCTGCTGGCGTGGACTCACCAGATGAAAGCCAAAAACTGGCAGGAGTGGACGCAGCAGGCGGCAAAACAGGCGCTGACCATCAACTGGTACTACGCCGACGTGAACGGCAATATCGGCTACGTGCATACCGGCGCGTATCCTGACCGCCAGCCGGGCCACGACCCGCGCCTGCCGGTGCCCGGCACCGGAAAGTGGGACTGGAAGGGGCTGCTCTCTTTTGAATTGAACCCGAAAGTGTATAACCCGCAGTCGGGCTATATCGCCAACTGGAACAACTCACCGCAAAAAGATTATCCGGCATCCGATCTGTTTGCCTTCCTGTGGGGTGGCGCGGATCGCGTGACCGAGATTGACCGCATTCTTGATAAGCAGCCGCGCTTTACCGCCGATCAGGCCTGGGATGTGATCCGCAAAACCAGCCGACAGGATCTGAACCTGCGGCTCTTCCTGCCGACGCTCAAGGACGCGACGGCGGGCCTGCCGGTGAGCGACCCGCGTCGCCAGCTGGTGGATAAACTAACCGGCTGGGATGGCAGCAACCTGCTCAACGAAGGCGGTAAAACCTATCAGCAGCCAGGCTCGGCGATTCTCAACGCCTGGCTGACCAGTATGCTGAAACGCACGGTTGTGACGGCGGTACCGAAGCCGTTCGGTGACTGGTACAGCGCCAGCGGCTATGAGACGACGCAGGACGGGCCAACCGGCTCGCTGAACATCAGCGTAGGGGCGAAGATCCTTTACGAAGCGCTGCAGGGCGAGAAGTCGCCGATTCCGCAGGCGGTCGATCTGTTTGGCGGAAAACCGCAGCACGAGGTGGTGCTGGCGGCGCTGGACGATGCCTGGCAGACGCTGTCAAAGCGCTACGGCAACGACCTGAACGGCTGGAAAACGCCGGCGATGGCGCTGACCTTCCGGGCCAATAACTTCTTCGGCGTGCCGCAGGCGGCAGCGGATGAAGCGCGTCATCAGGCGGAATACCAGAACCGCGGCACGGAAAATGACATGATCGTGTTCTCGCCGTCGGCCAGCAAAAGCCCGGTGCTTGCCTGGGACGTGGTCGCGCCGGGTCAAAGCGGGTTTATTGCCCCGGACGGCAAGGCGGATAAGCACTATGACGATCAGCTAAAAATGTATGAAACCTTCGGGCGTAAATCGCTGTGGTTAACCCCGCAAGAGGTGGAGTCGCATAAGGAATCGCAGGAAGTGTTACAGGTGAAACGGTAATTTCTTCCTGTCATCCCCCGTTTTGTCCGGCGGGGGATGACTATTCGGAAACCTCCGTTTATACCCAACTTTACGTCCGCAGCCAGCCAGATTGACTACCCTTAATACCCTAAGCGGTAAAAACAAGGAGATTCACGATGGCTTACCAGACAGTTAATCCTGCCACTAACCAGCTTATCAAAGCATACCCTTCTCATACCGACGCGGACGTTGAAGCGGCGCTGAAAGCGGCCGATGCGCTCTACCATTCCGACTGGGCAAAAGGGGATATCGACCAGCGCCTGCCGGTACTCCACAAATTAGCCGATTTGATAGATGCCCGCGTTGAGGAGCTGGCGAAGATTGCCAGCCAGGAGATGGGCAAACTGATCGCCCAAAGTCGCGGCGAGGTGAAACTGTGCGCGCAAATTGCCCGCTACTATGCCGACAACGCGAAGCAGTTTCTCGCGCCGGTGAAGTACAAATCCGAGCTCGGCGAGGCCTGGGTCGAACATCATCCTATCGGCGTGCTGATGGCCGTTGAGCCGTGGAATTTCCCTTATTACCAGCTGATGCGCGTGCTGGCCCCGAACCTGGCAGCAGGTAACCCGGTGCTGGCGAAGCACGCCAGCATTGTGCCGCACTGCGCAGAGGTCTTTGCGCACCTGGTGCGTGAAGCGGGTGCACCGGAAGGGGCGTGGGCGAATCTGTACATCTCGCAGGATCAGGTGGCCAACATTATTGCCGACGACCGCGTGCAGGGTGCAGCGCTGACCGGCTCCGAAAAAGCGGGCAGCGTGGTGGCGGCACAGGCGGCGAAGCACATTAAGAAATCGACCCTTGAGCTGGGCGGTAACGATGTCTTCGTGGTGCTGGACGATGCCAACCTCGATAAAGCGGTGAAAATCGGCGTCAATGCCCGCCTTAACAACGCCGGGCAGGTCTGTACCGCGGCAAAACGTTTTGTGCTGCATGAGAAAATTGCCGATGCTTTCCTGAGCAAGTTTACCGAAGCGTTTAAGCAGGCAAAAATTGGCGACCCGCTGGATGAAAGCACCACGCTTGGCCCGCTGTCGTCAAAAGACGCGCTGGAGACGCTGACCAAACAGGTCAACGAAGCAGTGAAAAACGGCGCGAAGCTACATCTCGGCGGTAAGCCGGTGCAGCGTGACGGCAGCTTCTTCGAGCCCACCATCCTGACCCACATTTCCCGCGATAACCCGGCGTATTTCGAAGAGTTCTTCGGCCCTGTCGCGCAGATTTACGTGGTGAAGAGCGATGATGAAGCGGTAGCTCTGGCCAATGATTCCCACTACGGGCTGGGCGGCGCGGTCTTTAGCCAGGATATTGAACGGGCGAAGAAAATGGCCTCGCGCATTGAGACCGGGATGGTGTACATCAACTGGCTCACCGATACCGCGGCTGAACTGCCGTTTGGCGGAGTGAAGCGTTCCGGCTACGGGCGCGAGCTGTCGGATCTGGGGATCAAAGAGTTTGTGAACCAGAAGCTGGTGGTAGTGCGCCAATAGCGGCAGCCATAAAAAAACCTGCCATCTGGCAGGTTTTTTTGGGAAGTGGGTAACGTTAGAAGTTTACGCCGCCGCCAATGTAAGCGCCGTCAATCAGCGTGTGGTTTGGACGGCCGTCTTTGCCGTCAACGCTGACGTGGCGATAGCCCACTTTCAGAGTGACCAGTGAAATTGGCGACCAGCTTACGCCACCGTTGGCTTCAACGTAGTTTTTCACGCTGTTGTTCAGGCCTTCCGGCGCGGCATAGCCTTCGCCAAAGACGTGGATGTTGTCGGTCAGGGCTACGCTAACGCCGCCGCCGATAGGGAACGCCACGCCGTTATCGCCTTTTTTCGGGCCGATGTAGATAGCTTTCGCGCCTGCGTTCAGCATCACTGGGCCGACTTCCAGGTTATAGCCTGCGCCCACGCCGCCGGTCTGGGTGCCGTCGTCGGTGTTTTTCAGCCAGTTGCTTTCTGCGTACAGGCCGGATGAGGATTTACCCATTTCCAGATTCAGGTTGGTAAAGTTTTTACCCTGCTCAAGGCTACCGCCCATCGCCAGTGCGGAACCGGATACGGCGGTCAGAGCGGATAGGAGCAGGATATTAAGCTTTTTCATGGTTTATTCCTCGTCATAAAATTAATCTGATGACACCTTAACAAGTGGATTTTACTTCTGCAAATGTGACTCATGTCGATTTTTAATACTGGAATTGTAGTGGGCATGGTGTTTTTTTGTTGCCTGTATGTTTGTTTTTACCAGCGTCAATGATTAGCGTTTTGATGTTTAGCGCCCGTTTAGTTTTTGGCTAAACGTACCTTGAACGGAGCGGGGGATATTGGTTGGCAGTGAATTAATTGTCTTTCTAATAGTTTCCGAAAGCATTCCGATTGTCATGAATAAAAATGGATATTTACATTTCTACGCATTTAATTACCCCCTTCCGGGCGGAGGGGGCGTGATTCAGGCAGGGCTACGGGCTATTTTTTCAGGCTGGCGAATGCCGCGCGAATTTCTGCTTCCGGCAGTTGAATGCCAATAAACACCAGCGTGCTGTGCGGCACTTCATCGCCCCACGGCCTGTCCCAGTCGGCGCTGTACAGACGCTGTACGCCCTGGAACAGCAGGCGGTTCGGTTCGCCGTCAATCCACAGCATCCCTTTGTAGCGCAGCAGCTTGTCGGCGAAGTCCAGCAGCAGGTTTTCCATCACCCGGGAGACGTCGCTGATATCCACCGGGTAATCCAGTTCGACCACAATCGACGACACGTCGTTTTGCTGGTCGGCCATAAAGTGGAAACGCGGCTTCGAGGTGACGTTCTCTTCCAGCATAAAGCCGTTGGTGTTGAACAGCAGATTCAGGTCGATATCGCCGTGGGTGACGGTGTAAATCGGCGCGCGGGCGTTGATGCGGGCCAGACGCTCGCGCAGCTTTTCGGCCTCACCGGCGACGTCGGTTTTGGTCAGCAGAATACGGTCGGCGTAGCCAACCTGCGACTGGGCAATGGTGAACTGGTTCATCTGCTCGTCGGCGTGCACCGCGTCGACCAGCGCAATTACGCCATCCAGCAGATAGCGTTCACACAGCACCTCGTGGGAGAAAAAGGTCTGGATGATGGGGCCGGGGTCGGCCATACCGGTGCATTCAATCACCAGGCGGTCGAAACTGATGTTGCCCTGGTCGAGGTTATCGAGCAGGTCTAACAGCGCGTCTTCCAGCTCGTTAGAGCGGGTGCAGCAGATGCAGCCGTTGGTCAGGGTTTTAATCTGCGTGGCGCGGTCGCCAATTAGCTGATCGTCGACGGAGACTTCGCCGAATTCGTTTTCAATCACGGCAATTTTAAAGCCGTGCTGTTCATTGAGGATGTGGCGCAGCAGGGTGGTTTTGCCCGCGCCGAGGAAACCGGTAAGTAGGGTAACTGCAATCGGTGCCATGATGTCTCCTTTAACAGCAGCGCATGCCGCCTTTTCCATCGCCGCCGTAGCGCGCCTGCTGGCGCTCGCGGAAGAACTCTTCGTAGGTCATGTACGGTTTATCCGGATGGTTGGTCTGCATATGTTCGACGTAGTTGTCGTAATCCGGAATGCCAATCAGCATTTTTGCCGCCTGACCGAGATATTTTTTAGCTTGCCCTAAGTTACCAAACATAGACCATCCTGATAAGACAAAGCCCGACGAGGTTCTCTCTATCGGGCTGGGGAACTCGTTTTCCCTCACCCTGGCCCTCTCCCGGAGGGAGAGGGAGGGTTTGGTGGATTAGTGGTGTGAAGAGGTCTTCACGCCGCCTTCCGGTACCGGCACATACGGCGTTTCTTTGTCGGTACGTTTATCGCTATTGCGCACCTGCATCCAGGTTTTGAAACCGTAGAAGATGATGCTGTACACCACCACCAGGAACAGAATACTCAGGCCTGCGTTGGTGTAGTTGTTGATAACGATGTGGTTCATGTTGGCAATCTGCTGTGCAGTCAGTTCACCACCAGCAGCAATCTTCTCTTTGTACTGGCTAGCCATGAAGAAGAAGCCTTCCATCTGCGGGTTGGTGCTGAACAGTTTCAGGCCCAGCGCCCAGGTGGTGCAGATCAGCAGCCATACTGCCGGAATGATGGTCACCCACACGTACTTGCTGCGTTTCATCTTCACGAGGATGACGGTGCCGAGCACCAGCGCCACGGCGGCCAGCATCTGGTTAGAGATACCGAACAGCGGCCACAGGCTCTTCACGCCGCCCAGTGGGTCGACTACGCCTTGATACAGCAGATAACCCCACAGACCGACACAGCCCGCCGTCGCAACCACGCCAGCGACCAGCGAGTCGGTTTTCTTCAGGAACGGAACGAAGTTACCGAGCAAATCTTGCAGCATAAAGCGACCCGCACGGGTACCGGCGTCCAGCGCGGTGAGGATGAACAGCGCTTCGAACAGAATACCGAAGTGGTACCAGAAGCCCATATCCGCCCACGGCAGCACTTTGTGGAACACGTGCGCAATACCGACCGCCAGGGTTGGCGCGCCGCCTGCGCGGTTCAATACGGAAGGCTCGCCGATGTCTTTTGCGGTTTGCAGGATCTGCTCTGGCGAAATCACGAAGCCCCAGGAGCTGACGGTGGCGGCAGCGTGAATGGTCACATCTTTTAGCTGTGCGGCAATCAGCGCCGCGTTCTCGCCGCCCATCTCATGCAGGTTTGGCATGGTGATGCCGAGGCCCGCCGGAGGCGTGTTCATCGCGAAGTAGAGGCCCGGTTCGATGATGGACGCCGCAACCAGCGCCATAATCGCCACGAAGGACTCCATCAGCATCGCGCCATAACCAATCAGGCGCGCATCGTTTTCGTTCGCCAGCAGCTTCGGCGTGGTGCCGGAGGAGATCAGCGCGTGGAAGCCAGAAACGGCGCCACAGGCGATGGTGATAAACAGGAACGGGAACAGCGCGCCTTTCCACAGTGGACCGGTACCGTCGATGTACTGGGTCACGGCTGGCATTTTCAGATCCGGGTTGAGGATCACGATGCCGAGCGCCAGGCCAACGATAACGCCGATTTTCAGGAAGGTCGCGAGGTAGTCGCGTGGTGCCAGAATCAGCCATACCGGCAGCAGAGCAGAGATAAAGGCGTAGCCAATCAGCGCGAAGGTGATGGTGGTGTCTTTAAAGGTCAGCGCCGGGCCCCAGTACGGGTCGTGGGCAATCACGCCGCCGAAGTAGATAGAGGCGACCAGCAGCACGATACCCATCACCGACACTTCGCCGACGCGGCCCGGGCGGATAAAGCGCATGTAGATACCCATAAACAGCGCAATCGGCACGGTGGAGCAGACGGTAAACACGCCCCACGGGCTTTCTGCCAGGGCTTTCACCACGATCAGCGCCAGCACCGCCAGGATGATTATCATAATCAGGAAGCAGCCGAACAGGGCAATGGAGCCCGGCACGCGGCCCATCTCTTCTTTGACCATTTCGCCCAGTGACGAACCGTTACGGCGCGTGGAGATAAACAGCACCATAAAGTCCTGTACGGCACCCGCGAGCACCACGCCTGCCAGCAGCCAGAGGGTACCCGGCAGGTAGCCCATCTGCGCGGCGAGTACCGGCCCAACCAGCGGGCCTGCACCGGCGATAGCGGCGAAGTGGTGGCCGAACAGCACGTAGCGGTTGGTCGGCACGTAGTTCAGGCCATCGTTGTTAATGACCGCTGGCGTCGCGCGCGTGGGGTCGAGCTTCATCACCTTTTGGGCGATGTACAGACTGTAGTAGCGGTACGCCACCAGATAAACAGAAACCGACGCGACGACGATCCACAGGGCACTGACGTGCTCACCGCGGCGCAGGGCGACGACCGAGAGGCAAAATGCACCGATGATTCCGAGAATCACCCAGGGTATGTGCTTGAATAGCTTTTTCGTATCCATAGTAAAACCTGGTTCTAATAGGATGAATAATCAGCCGAAGCTGCCGTTGTTTTGAGTTTGGTTTGAGGAGGTATTGACCGTTATGCTGATGACAAGCTTGCCAGAGATACGCGCGCGTAAAGTTGGGTAAATGGGTGAGCGGTTGAAAGCGATGGCTAAGCGGTCAGAAATGACGGTGAGTGGTTTCTATCATGACGGGATAACGGTGAAAATGTGATGTATATCACTATGTTAAGCTGATTAAATTTCTCGCATCCGTCTACCCTATACGCCAGCCCTACAATATGGAGAACAACAATGACAACTATCAACATCGCGCTCAAGGATGCCTACCAACTGGCTTTCGACGTCCTCATTTCAAACGGGTTTTCAGCCCCTCATGCCGATGCCATTGCGCGCAACGTGACCGCGGGCGAGCGCGACGGCTGCGCTTCGCACGGCCTGTGGCGCCTGCTGGGCATTGTGGAAACCCTGCGTAAAGGTAAGGTGTCGCCGGATGCGGAGCCAACGGTCGTTGACCAGGCACCTGCAATCGTGAAGGCGGATGCCAACGGGGCGTATTCGCTTTGTGCCTATGAAAAGGCGCTGCCTCTCCTGATTGAAAAAGCCCGCCAGTGCGGGATTGCGGCGCTGGCGATTAACCGCTGCGTGCACTTCTCCGCGCTGTTTGCCGACGTGGAACCGCTGACCGACGTAGGGCTGGTGGGTTATGCCTGCACGCCAAGCCACGCGTGGGTGGCCCCGGCGGGCGGCACCCAGCCGCTGTTTGGCACCAACCCGATTGCGTTCGGCTGGCCGCGCGGCGAGAAGCCGCCGTTTATTTTTGATATGGCGACCAGCGCGGCGGCGCGCGGTGAGATTCAGCTGCATCAGCGGGCGGGAAAAGCGATTCCGCAAGGGTGGGGAATTGATAGCGACGGTCAGCCGACCACCGATCCACAGGCGGTGCTGGATGGGGCGATGTTGACCTTCGGCGGCCATAAGGGCTCGGCGCTGGCGGCGATGGTGGAGCTGTTTGCCGGTCCGCTGATTGGCGATATGACCAGCGCCGAATCGCTGGCGTGGGATAACGGCGCGGGCGGCCTGCCGTATGGCGGTGAGCTGATTCTGGCGCTGGACCCGCAGCGTTTTCTGGGCGGTGAGGCCCAGGCGCATCTGGCGCGCGCCGAGACGCTGTTTAGCGGCATGCAATCACAGGGCGCACGATTGCCGGGCGAGCGACGCTATCTGGCGCGTGAGCAAAGTGAGAAGCAGGGGCTGGAAGTGTCCCGCGGCCTGTACGATGAGATTTGCGCGCTGCGCAGATAACGAGTTTCCCCGGCGGCGCTCCGCTTGGCCGGGCTACCATGTTTCTGTAGCCCGGGCGAGGCGTTTACGCCGACCCCGGGGAATACCGACCACTGATGCAAAATCGTGCCACTACCCGTATTAATAGTCACAATTTCTATAAAGTTTTTCTTTTCCACGCCGAAAACTCGTTATTCGTCCGGAGGAAAGAGAAACATGTTAAAACGTATAAAAATCGTCACTAGCCTTGTGCTGGTTTTGGTGTTGTTTGGCCTGTTACAGCTGGCATCAGGGGGCCTGTTCTTTAACTCTTTAAAGCACGACAAAGAGAACTTCACCATTTTGCAAACCGTGCGTCAGCAGCAGTCAGGGCTGAATGGGAGCTGGGTGGCTTTGCTGCAAACCCGTAACACCCTGAACCGCGCCGGGATCCGATACATGATGGATCAGAACAATATCGGCAGCGGTTCCACCGTTGCTGAACTGATGCAGATTGCCACGAAATCGCTGTCAGAAGCGGAAAAACGCTGGGCTGAGTACGAAGCGATGCCGCGTGACCCGCGTCAAAGCGAAGCGGCGGCGCTGGAAATTCAGCGTAACTACGATATTTACCACGGCGCGCTGGCCGAGCTCATCAAACTGCTGGGCGCCGGTAAAATCAACGACTTCTTCGACCAGCCGACCCAGGGGTATCAGGACGGTTTTGAGAAGGCTTACGTCAACTACCTGCAGCAGAACGACAGCCTGTACGATCTGGCGGTCAACGACAGCAACGCCTCTTACACTCAGGCCATGTGGATCCTGTTCAGCGTGATGATCGCCGTGCTGGCGGTGATTATCTCCGTCTGGCTTGGCGTACGTAAAACGCTTATCGCACCACTGAATCGTTTAATCGACAGCATTCGCCACATTGCGGGCGGTGACCTGGTCAAACGCATCGACGTGGAAAGCGACAACGAAATGGGCGAGCTGGCACATTCTCTGCGCCATATGCAGGGCGAGCTGGCACGTACCGTGGGCGAAGTTCGTCAGGGGGCCGACGCGATTTACAGCGGCGCGAGCGAGATCGCCATGGGTAACAACGACCTTTCTTCACGTACCGAGCAGCAGGCGGCTTCTCTGGAGGAAACGGCAGCGAGTATGGAAGAGCTGACCGCTACCGTGAAGCAGAACGCCGAAAACGCCCGTCAGGCGAGTCATCTGGCGCTTAGCGCGTCGGAAACCGCGCAGAAGGGCGGAAAAGTAGTGGATAACGTGGTGCAAACCATGCGTGATATCACCGCCAGTTCGCAGAAAATTGCCGATATTATCAGCGTGATTGACGGCATTGCCTTCCAGACTAACATTCTGGCGCTGAACGCCGCGGTGGAAGCCGCACGCGCCGGTGAGCAGGGTCGCGGTTTTGCGGTGGTCGCAGGTGAAGTCCGTAACCTGGCGCAGCGCAGCGCCCAGGCAGCGCGGGAAATTAAGAGTCTGATTGAAGACTCGGTAAACCGCGTCGACCTCGGTTCTACGCTGGTAGAAAGCGCGGGCGAAACCATGGATGAAATCGTTAACGCGGTGACCCGCGTGACCGATATTATGGGCGAAATTGCTTCCGCATCGGATGAACAGAGCCGCGGTATCGACCAGGTGGGTCTGGCCGTATCGGAAATGGATCGTGTGACTCAGCAGAACGCCTCGCTGGTGGAAGAGTCTGCCGCCGCCGCCGCCGCGCTGGAAGAACAGGCCAGCCGACTGACTCAGGCGGTTGCCGTATTCCGTATCCAGCAAAGCCAGGCAAGCGCCGCACGCGAACCCGTCAGCGCGGTGAATGCGCCGGTAGCTGGCAGCCTGCGTAAAGCCGCAGCGACCGATACCGGGGAAAACTGGGAAACCTTCTGATATAACATGCGCCTCTGTCCGGGCGCATTAGTTCAGCATCAGGCGCATGGCGCAGCGTGATTCATACGCCATGCCGTGCGCCACTTCCTGCATCAGTTTCTGCCGAAGCGCGGTACTCAGCGAGTCTTCCGGCAGTATCTCAAACCCCATTCGGGCATACCACGGCGCGTTCCAGGGCACATCCCGGAAGGTCGTCAGCGTCAGCGACGTGAAACCTTGTGCCTTGGCCTGTGCGGCGACATAGCTTATAAGCTGGCGGCCTAACCCCAATCCCTGACAGGCCTGATGCACGGATATTTCGACAATAAAGAGCGTTGAACTCTGCGCTTGTGCTAGCAGAAAACCACAGGGTTGATCGTTGTGCTCTACCACCCAGCTCATCTTTTGCTGCGCGTAATGCTGATGGCAATCCACAGAAATGACGGGACCTTGTGCAATCCATTGTAGTCCGGGCGCCTGCTGAAAGCGCTGCCCGGCGGCGCGTTCAATTACAGGTAGTGCGGGAATATCCGCAGAGGTTGTCGGGCGAACGGTATTTATCATGGAAGGAAGTATAGCCCGCCGTTAACCTGCACAAACGAGAATCGGCGAATAAAAATTACTGATAATCATCGCATTATCCGGTGTTTTGCGGATGCTCAACAGCCGTTTCTGGCCCGGGGTAATACCCAGCGCGTATTTTTCAAAGACTCCCGCTGGCACGTTGTCGTGACCAAGCTTTTCAAGCTGCTTGATGTGCAGTTCGTAAAACGTTTCATGTACGTAGTGCCAGTCAAAGCTCTCCTGGCGCGAAACTTTAGCATGTTGCCCATCGTTAAATACTTCGCCGTTCATGTTGATATAGCCGGTGCCATCCGGCGCGAAGTGCATGACCACCATTCCTTCAAATGAAAAATGGTTGTCCTGATGGCTGTCTTTATAGGTCAGGCTGCCCTGACAGGTCATAGAGAGGCGCGTGGTGCTACCTACCCACAGTGAAGCCGCAAGGATAATCAGCAGGTTAAGTAAGATAAAGCCGATGAGTCGTTTGTGCTTTTTCACTTTTGCCACTCGTAGTAATAGAGCGTCTGGCAGGCGCTGGCTTTGCCGAGAAACTGGGAGCATTGGGAGAGCACCAGGCGACCTTCATCGCCATACAGTAAAGGAGCCTGAATATGGGCATAAAAAATGGAGTGATTCAGACATGAAAAGGCCCCGTCTTTTTGAATCTGCGCGATAAGCTTTTTAGCCTGCTCCCTGAAGACATCCGCCAGCGGCGCGAGGGTATAGACTGGGCAGTTGCCGATATGCTCTAACAAATAGAGATCGGCCTGCTGTTGCCGGTTTTTCCAGACGATCGCGGTGCTGCAAAGCGCCAGTACGATGAGGGTGACTATCGCGTATACGGCGGTGCATTTTCTCGGACGGGAGGCTTTTTCACTCGTTAACACCGGTGGCGGCGGAAGGGGAGTGAGCGGCGTGAGAGTAACATCCGCGCTGAGCATAAATCCGACTTTTGGCACGGTGACAATAAACAGGCTGTCGGGCACCAGCGTGGCGAAAATCTTACGCAAAATACTGATGTACTGATTGAGCGAGTTGCTGGAACCACGCAGCCCGCGCTCGTCCCAGACTTGTTCAAGGAACGTTTCGCGTTCGACCACCATGCCGTGGTGGGCAATCAGCAGATTGAGGATAGTTTGCGCCGTACAGGTTAACACCTGGCTTTCCGGGTCGGGATCGTTTTGTAATGTCAGTGAACCATCCTCGTTGTCATAAACGAGGACGTTCGCGAGCAGATATTTCATGGTTTTCAGGCGATCCGGATCGGGTAAAAAAACGACGTTAACGTAGGTATAGACATTTTAGCTTGATTTGTTATCGGTAACATTGATCCGGCTCGCCCCATTTTTGATTAATAAGTAAGCGTAATCACGACGTCGTCACTGAACAGGCCAGTGCCACTCAGCGTTTGTGGAGGCACGGTGCCGTAGACGGTGAAGTTCTGCACGTTTCCGTCCTCGTGCGTGACCTCCAGCGTGTTGCTGCCCGTCTGCTCTCCCCACGGTATGGTTGTGCCAGCATCCTGCCACAGCGCGTACTGTAGGCACTGATGACTATCGTTACAGAGCTGCCGCTGGCTCCCTGAAGCGTGTTCACCTGCGCTTATCCCCAATGAGTAATGCGTGCCGACCGGGCAGCGGGAGCGAATGGTGGCCGTTGAGGAGATGCGTGACATCAGTGAGGTGCTGTTGACTGTACCGAAATCGAGCGGCGTCACGCTCTGGATAAAACAGCTGTCAGACAGCGTAGCACTGGCGCTGGACGAGTTGTCGATGGCTTCCCCTTCATTCTCGCCATCCTGACAGCCGGGCAGCGAAGCTGTGCTCGTTGCGCTGTTCCAGGTCAGTCTCAAGCCCATCGTATAGTTAAAATAGCTGCGTACCGGCAGGTTGCTCTGCCCGGCCGGTATGGATGCCTGAAGTGGGAACGTCCCGCTGACGACCTGGTTTCCCTCCGCCGTCAGCGAGGTTTGTAGCGCGCGTCCCGATGCCTGTGAGGTCAGTTCCTGGCTGGTATCAAGCGCGCTGTAGAGGCGAAACAGCATCGTGTATTGCTTACCTTCTTCATCGCCGTTTGAGGTCATTTTAAACGGCGAGGTATCCAGGCTGCTCAGGCAGACCTTAAAGTAACGCGTTTCGCCATAATCGGCATAACAGCTGAATTTAACGTTCGCGTGCGTCGTGCTGCCGCTGCCGGTGACCAGCGTGCCAAATGCGGAGGTTTCCCCCTGGGTTATCCAGCAATTTGAGGCGTGAGCGGGGCGGCACAGAAAACCCGCGCAAAGGAGAAGGACTAAGGCGAGGGGGATTTTTAATGACACAGCAAGGTTCCCAGATTGATTGTTGTTCTGCCCTCTGCCGCGGGGAGGGCGACTTCACAGCGCCCTGACGGGGTTTGGATTTGCAGTGCGCCGGGCATCGGTGGGCTTTCCAGCCAGATAAAGCCGTCGCGCCCGACGATGGATTGGTTATCGCCAAAGGTTACGAGGCTGCCGACGGGCAGTGGCCTGTGCTGTTGATCCACAACCTGGGCACTGACCAGAGATGAGCGATGAACCTGAAAATCGACTTTTACGGCTTCACTCTGCCCGGGCGTTGCCCGCATTTCCGTCAGCGGCGTGACGACTTCAGGCGGCAAATCCAGCGGGTCGAGCGAAATTTTACTCTTTTGATAACGGGGCAAATCCGTCAGCAGTAAGAAGCCGTTGTCATCCGTTTTGCCTGCTGGACGGTTTTCGACCGCAATGGGGACACCGCTGATGCCATCGGTGGTGATGAGCGCAATTCCCTGGCGGTTGTAGCGTAAGGCGTAGGGGTGTGAGTCCAGCAATATGAAGGAACCTTCTCCGCTGAGGTAGCGATTATTGCTTTGATTATCACGGTCCATACCCATATGCCACTCGCCGTATTGGCTCAGATAGCCAAGGTCAGCGTGCTGCTGTCGGGTACTGGCGTTATTCTGGCTGACCTGCCATGACCAGCCACCTGACTGATAATCCGGCTGATGGCGATAGTCCGCGCGCGTTGATTGATTGCTCATCTGCAGTGAAACCGTGTCTTTACGGCCAAGCGGAACCGACAGCATCAGTTGAATCGTTTTGTCGCCAGAGCTCAGCGCATGCGTAAAAGCGAACGTAGTGGAGACGCGGTTGTTAAAGGATTTTGACCAACTGGCATTCAGGTAACGTGCGCTATCCTGTCGCACCCATCCTGCTCCTAGCGTTCCCCAACCTGACAGCGTCTGGCTGAGCCAAATGTTGTCAGTGCGCCTCACCGGGAGGCTACCGGAAAGACGCGCAATATCCGTCCATTGCTCGCTGCTGCGGCTGGTGCTGGCGGCAAGCCCTAGCCCTTGTCCGTTCCACTGGTAGCCGAACCCCCACTTTACGCCTTCTCCCTGCGGGCTTTGGCTGCCCGCAAGATGACTGCTGACAATGCCCGCGAGTGGAGAGAGCAGCCAGTCTCCCGACGCGCCCAGATTATGTACGTCGTGGTGTTGTTCGGTGTGGGCGCTGAGGGTCAGACTGTTGTTGAAGCCGTAGCGCCAGCCCGCATCCAGCATGGGTGAGGCGGCATAGTCGTTTGAACGCTCGGCATAGCGTTGACGCAGCCAACCGATATCCAGCGAACTGCTGCTGATACCCTGTGCCAGCATATTTGGCGCACCATATAAATCGAGCGTAACTTCCCGGCGCTGACCGTTTATATCGGTGATCACCACCTGAGCCTGACTGCTACCTGAGAAGGTAGGGAGCGTATTGAGTATGTAATTCCCAGGCGTCACCTGTTGATGGCTTTGTTGCAGCCCATCAATATACAAATCGACCGTAGACGGTAGCGCGACGCTATCGCTGAACGCCGTGCGTGGCGCGGTATTCAGCTGCGGATCGAGTTGAAAATTTCGTGCCAGATGCAGCCCGCCAAATCGCACCTGACGACTCCAGCTCACCCCTGTCGTCACGCTATCGCCAATGGCTATGCTGGCGAGCCAGGTAGGGAAATCATACTGCCAGGTTGTCATGAGCCGGGTATGCGTGGCCGCTTCTGCATTGTCTCCGCGTTGAAAACGGCTGTTTGTGCTGTTGCTGAGCTGACCCGGAAGCCAACCGGAGGTCTGGAGCTGGCTTTGTAAGCTGGTTTGCTTGAGCGTGGCGGTTTCACTGGAATAGAGCGAGTAATCCAACGTGAGATTGCCCATCTCCTCGGCCTGAGGGAGCGCATCGCGGGCATGATTTGGCTGTGCGTCCAGATGCTGGACATGGGTGAGTTCGCTTTCGGGAAGCGTCAGGGCTAGCTGTTGTTGTAGGCTATCGTAGTTGACCTGAATGTGCTTTGCCGTCGAAAGATTAATCCACGACGCGTTCGCTTTCGGCGCTGATATTCCCAGCCTGACGGCATCCTCAGCGCTCATCCACAACGCGCCGTTGTCTACGCGTATGGGCCATAGCCCGTCGTAAAGATAGCGGTTAACGGTAATGGAGAGATACTGCGTGGATTCAGCGGGCGGCTCAGCGTGGAGCGGCATTGCGATTAACCACAGCAGCAGGATGCACGCTGAGCTGACTGGCTTGAGTATGTTCATTCAGATAAGCGCGCAGAGAGGAGAGCGAATCGCGGTGGCTGCGTTTGAACGGCAGCGCAAACTGTTTTCCTGGAAGCACATACCCTGCCAGACCTGAGAGCGTATCGACGACCTGCCCGTTATCGGCAATGGCCTGGACGTTGCTCATACGGATATGGCTATTGCCCGTGTTCTGACACCACACGTCCTGGTTTTCCTGTTGGCAGGAGAGTTGCGCCGTTTCGTCTACTTTGGTGGGTTCCTGTGGAGCGATAAAGAGCGGTATGGAGTAACGCAAAAGGAAATGGACGCCGTTTTGACTGAGGGCGTTGAGGTGGTCGCGGGGAAGCTCATCAACCAGCAGGCGAAAGCTCTGCTCTTGAGGATGGGCAACGGGATTGAGAACCACAATGCGTACCAACTGGCGCTGCCCAGGCGCTAACGACGTCACCGCTGGGCTACTGACGATTTCATTGGTCAGCGTCAGGACATCTTTTCCTGAGGACTGCGTCCAGTCGTAGACACGAATTTGCGCATGAATAGCCTGGTCCCCGGTATTGGTGAGATACAGCGCGCCGGCGCGTTGGGAGGCAGTAAGATTCAGCATCACCGGCGCTACCTGTAGGGTGGCGCAGTGCGCGTAGTGGGTGAACAAGGAAAGAATGGCTAGCCAGAATAGGGCAAAAAGAGAGAAACGGCGCATGTTTAATACACCAGATTCAGGGTGACATCATCGCTGTACAACCCGGCTTTGGCGTTGGTCAGTGCGCCCGCCTCAATAACGCCGACAATGGTTTCGGATTGTGTTTGCCCAGTGCCGGTGCCTTCAATTCCTCCGCTGGCGTTCACCGGCGTTTTTTTACCTTCGTCAGCATACAGTTTATAGGCGATGTTTTGTGCCCCAACGCTGCTGTCTTCAGGTTTCAGCCAGAAGGTACCGTCGCTTTCGCTATCGCTGCTTGCCGCTGAAAGGGTAAACGGCGTGCCGTTGGTGCACAGCACGCTAAGCTGGGTGGAGGTATTGATTTCACTGGATTCGTCAGAACCGTGACTGGCGAAATTCAGATCGTTGGTCTGCAGCGTACAGGACTTCAATACTTCCAGCGAAACATGCATGGTTGCGGTAGCAGGGCTGTCTGCCAGAGCGGCGTGCGGAATAATGCAAAACAAGCTGAAAATGACGATAGGCATCTTTTTCATAGATAAGCTCCAATAGATAAATTGATGCAGTCATGGAATAAGCATATTTCTGAGTGGTATTCGCGCAGATACTAAAATCAGCCCCTACAGAAGGATACTTTTATCCGTCAAATCTCAGCCTATTCCGAATAATGTAATTAAAATGTTCATTGCGCGTTTCCGGTTTATTTCCGTCGAGAAACGCCGTGGTAATCTTTACTTCTCATTGCTTATGATTTCTTTAAGTCATTACTGATGCAGTGAACTGTTATTCATTATGCGAATTTTTCGATGTAATTCAGCCAGCGAATTACAGTGAAATTTCGTCATTGCATTGCGGCGATGGGTATAAATTGTCTTCGGTGATTTATGCAGCATATTGGCAATGTCTGAGGGTGAATATCCCATGATTATCAACAAGCAAACGTGGATTTCAGCGTGCGTTAGCGGTGCTTCTCTGCGTAGCGTTCGGCGAAACTCCGGTTTTTTAAGCTGCTGGCTCATCATTTTTAGCGAGAGCTTGTCGCTGAAGACACAGGCCCGTTCCGGCGGTAGACATTGTTGAACTTCCTCTACCCGATTGTGCTCGGTCACGATCAGCCATTTTGATTCGCTATTATCGTTGAGGATCTTCTCGCGTAATTTAAATACGCTGTCATCGTTCTCCAGATTAAACCATTGGGGCGTTGGAGCTGGGTTAATCATAAAAGGCAGGGCATGCTTTAAACCAAGCCAGAGGAAATAGTTGTTGCTCAAGATAACCAGTTGATACGGTGGGTACATCATGACGATTTATTCCATAAAAATCCCTGGCCATAATTAGCGTGTGAATCTCGAGCTAATTGATAGTCGGCAAGGGTTTCAATTCCCTCGACAAGGACTTCATCGGCTATGTTTTTGCATAACCGGGCAAGTTTGAGAAACGGCTCTTTGCATTCGCGGCTTGTCCAGAACGCATGTTTATCGATTTTGGCCCCAGAGAAGCGATAATCCTGTTCGACCAGGCAGGGCAGAATGTCGTCATGAACATCATCAGCCCAGACCGCGATACCCATCTCCCGCAGTGCGGCAATACGCATGCGGAGCTGCTGGCTTTCAGCCGGTGAAAGCTGGGGCAGTTGCTCCAGGTCAGTCAGCTCAATTGCAATCTTCTCGAGCGTGCCGCGCTGTTCGCTGAGGCGCTGTAAAAAATCGGGTGTAAGTAGAACATCGGCGTTGGCGTTCAGGTAGTACTTGCCAGAAGCAGGAGTGCTGAGCACGTACTTCAGTTGGGCAAAGAAAAGCGTGATCCTGGCTTCCAGTGCCATTGTGCTGAAAAAATGCTCAAGGTTAATTTGCGACGGTGCGGTGGAAAGGACTTCCCAGGCGACGATATTTTCATCATCTAAGAAGCGAATGGATTCGAATTTATACCCTGTGAGCATGATTACGCAGCAATGTTTACCAATAATTTGTGTGTTGGTAAATGCTAGATAATCTTATTTTGTTGGTATATTTATAAATATAAATTGAATTTATATGGTTATTTTAACTGGTTTATAAATGATATAAAGCTTTATATGCTTTCATAAGGGGCGGTGTGCCCCCTATGAAAGTGCACTGATTTTACCCTTCGGCGTTAATCACCTTAATCTCGACCATGCCAATCCCCAACTGACGTGGCGAATGGCCGAGGATATTCCCCTCATTGGTTGACTGCGGGTCAGGCGGCACAATCACCAGCGTGTTGGCGTCAGCAGGGTTATCAAAGTGCAGGGTGGTGGTGGTGACGTCGTGGCCCAGCGTCAGCGTTTGCTCGCTGTTACCGACGCGGACCGGGATAGGCTTATCGGCATTTGGCCCGAAAGCTTTGGCGGTAATAACCAGGTCGAAACGCTTCGGCAGCGGGTGCTGGTATTCAATCTTCACTTCCTGGCCAAGCTGGGCGTTAGACCAGCGCCCCCATGATTCAGGGCGAGAAATCCCGCTGAAGGTTTTCACCTCTTCCGGTGCGCCCGCGACGTTGAAGATAAAGCTGTCCGCTTTATAGCGAATATCGTTATCGACGGTTTTGAGCGAGTCGACGTTACCTTTGTAGCGCACCATGTCGATCACCGTGTCTTTAAACTCGGTTTTGCCTTTCCACTGCGCTTTATCAACGTGCTGCACTTTCTGCTCGCCGCCAAGCTGACCCTGAGATACGCACCAGTCGGTAGAGAGCGACAGGTTTTGCGACCACAGTTGGCCCATTTTGTAGCAACGGTCGACCCAGACGAAGTTATCGCGCGGGGCGAAATCTGCCAACTGATAGCGCAGCGGTGCGGAATACTCACTTTCCGGCAACGGCTCAACGCGGTTATCCGAAACGCGTAGCAGCAGCGGCAGACGGAAATGGCTGCCGGAGAAAGCAATCATGTTTTTCTGGGAATCGATAGAGAAATTTTTGATCTCTTTCGGGAAGTTCCACAGGCGAATAACGTCCGGCTTCCAGGCCAGTACCTTTTCTTTCATATTGAGGAATACTTCCGAGAGCGACTGCCCAGAAAGGCTGCTGCGGCCAAGGCCGATAAAGTTATCGCCGCCGAGCAGATCCAGCACCGTCGCGCCGTTATCCATGGTATTGCGCTTCATTGCCAGCACGTCCTGCTCGTCCGGCTGGTCGCCGCGAATTACAAAGAACAGGTTGCTACGGTCCTGCTTGTTGAGGTAATCCCAGGCGGTATTTTTCATCGCCAGATGGTCAGAAGAGACGACGATAATGGTGTTCTTAAAATACGGCGACGCTTTGATCTTATTGATGAATTCCGCGATGTTTTCCTGGCTACAGGTCACTGCGCTGAACGACTGGTTAGTTTTGCCGCCAATCTCATATTTTTTACGGTTGCAGGTGTGCGAGATAAAGCCGTCCGGGTGGTGGGTATCCACGGTCAGGGTAAACAGCGAGAAGCGCTTGCCTTCACGGGAGAGCGATTCGAATTTCTTCCATGCTTCATCCAGCACGGTGTCATCGTAATAGCCCCAGTCGTTCTTATAGTTCGGGTCGTCGACGGTCGTTTTCAGCTCTTCTGCGCCATACAGATAGTCAAAGCCGTGCGACTTCAGGAACACATCTTTCCCGGCAAAGCGCAGGTTGGCACCTTGCACGAAGTAGTTTTCGTAGCCGGAGTTTTTCAGGATATCGCCAAGGCAGATATTCTGCGGAAAGAAGCTCGACAGCGAGGCGGAGGCGTTGCCTTCGAACGGTGCAAACAGCGGAATGCCACACTGTGAAGCGACCATACCGGCGATGGTGTAGTCGGTTCCGGGCAGCTGCATGGTGTGGCTAAAATCGAGGCTCGCATTTTTTAGCGCACCCAGCTCAGGCGTCAGGTTGGGGAAGGCTTCATCGTCGAAGTAGGTTCGCTCCAGGCTTTCGCCGTAGATATAAACCAGATTCAGCTTCGGCTTAGGAATCGTTTTCGATGGCTCTTTGTAGTAGGCCGAGAAGTCAGGGTCACCGTCGCGGGACTGGGATTTCACCAGTTCGCTAATCTGACGAAACGCCGGGCTGGCATCCACCGAGCCGACGGCCAGAACCAGCGCTATCAGGCTGTAGCCAAAATGGTGAGGATGATGTCGACGGCGGCGAAGCACCCAACCGAGCGCGCTGAAGACGGCGACAAGCCCAACCACAAGGCCAACACCCGGCAGGATATATTTCCCAACGCCAGCGCCCGTCAGGCTGTTTGTTAATGTGTAGAGAACGGCGTCATTAATCCCGTCACCTGTGAAGTAGTCACTGGCGTACAGGGTGATATTCAGGACCACAAACAGGCCCAGTACCGTTAAGGTAGCGGCAAACCACCATTTATTTCGTCCCGCTTTCCACGCATAGATTGCAATGGAAGCAAGAAAAAGTACGAGGGATAACAACTCTGACACTACACGTCCTCAACTGCGCCAGATGTGCTGGCTGAACAGAAATTAACTTCACAATGTAATTGTGCCGTCATCTGTCTGCAATTCTATCGTAGCGAAAGTGTGCTGTTATTCGGAATTGGTTTAGAAATGAGCGTTTTTTGTGCGGGTAATTTTGCGGCGAGCGGGCGCTCGCCGCAGAGATAATATTAAGAAATGAAGCTAACGCCTTGTTTCAGTACAAAATCACAGGCTTTTGCTTTCACTTTTTTGCCCAGTTCGGTGTTGCCCAGGCTATCAAGGTCCAGTTTCTGGCCATCTTTCGCGTTGAGCAGACCCTGAATACCGTCCATATAGCCGGTATCCTGTTTCTGTTCTGCCTGCGTGTTGAGGCCCAGTTTATCCAGTACCTGGTTTTTCACGTTGTCCACGTTGGTCACGGAAGCCAGTTTTTCTTTCGCGCAGTAGCCCATGATCCCGGCGGCATTGTTCATGCTGCTGGAGCTCAGAGACTGGCTACCGCCGTTAAGCAGGCTGGTGAGCGAAGAGAGAGACGTGCCGCCAGTCTGCGACGTGCTGCTACCGCCGGTAAGCTGGGTAGCCGCGCTGCTCAGATCATTTAACGATACGGCGCCCGCAGCGGTAGAAACAAACGCGCTGGCAATAATAACTCGGCAAAGCATCGATTTTACTGATTTCATGGGTGTACTCGTGTGTGCTATTAAAAGTTGGCGTGATGAGTATACGCCTATCATTCGCCGGATTTATCTTAATACTCTTTGCCAGTGACGCGGCTGCGATAACTGTCCCAGTTGAAAATGACCCACAGGCTGTTACCAAGACGCATGCGGTCCATCACACGCTCGCCCAGCATCTTATTCATTTCATCAAGGTTGCTGTTCGTCAGCATGCCGGTCGGGCGTTTAGACGAAGAGCGTCGATCGACAATCTGATTGATGATCACTTTTTCATACCGCGATTCGGTTTGCATGCCGATCTCATCGATCACCAACAGATCGACATTGCTGAGATCGCTTAGCAGCTGCTCTTCGCTGGTTTCCCGATTGCCGAAGGTTTCTTTCATCGCCGACATAATGTCGGCAACGGTGATGATCAGTACCGATTTTCCGCGCAGCAGCAGCTCATTACAGATGGCTGCGGCAAGATGGTTTTTTCCGGTTCCCGGTTTGCCAGAGAAGATAAAGCTCGCGATATTACCGTCGAACTCCTCCACGTACTGTCGCGCTTTTGCCAGCGCGTTCATCTGGCCTTCATTTTCAACACGGTAGTTATCAAATGAACAGTTCTGATGCAGCGGACGAATACCAGAGCGGTTAAAAGTGCGCTGCATTTTCATGGCGCGGTTCTCACGCGCCAGCGCTGCGGCGCGGATTTCGCCCTGCTCTTTTTGCCAGGCCAATAGTTCTTCGCCGGTTTTAAATGCCGGTTCGATATGCGCCGGCATCATTTTCTGCAGGCGCTTCATTAATTCACCAACGTCTTTCATGCTCAACCTCTGAAACCCGGTGGAATATGACTGTCAGGCTCGCTGACGGTGTTGATATCACGGCGCGTCTGACCGTTATTATTGGCTCGGCCCATCTGTACGCTGCGCGCCAGCTTTTGCTGCCATTGTACATGATGGAACACTTTCCCTTCAGCCTGCCAGTAGGCGACGAAAGCGGCCAGCTCTTCCGGCGTAACGGGTTCGCTTAAAGCGATACCCCACAGCGCGGAAAGGCGCAGGAACTCGGCATCGGGCTGCCAGCCTGCGTACATCGCAAATTTCCCCATTGGAACCGCAATCGGGGTTGGCGTCGGCTCTTCAAAAAATTGTGCGTCCAGCGTCACGTCGCTACCCGGTCGGGATAGCTTTTCTTCCAGCGCCAGGAGTTGCGCCAGACGTTCCTGCGTAATGGCATAGAACGCAGGCTGATTATTGGCAAACACGGCGAGCGCGCCGCCCTGTGTTTGCGCAAGAATCGCTGCAGGATCGGCGACGAAAGCGTCAATTCCGATCACGTTAGGCGTTAAAATACGAGAAGACATAACACAATCTCAATACTGAAAAAACAACGGGAAGGGGGCGGGATAACCGCCGTAATACTGCACATAGTAGCACAAGGTACGCGATGGGCGGCACTTCCCGTACCGCCGTTTTCCTTACACCCGCGGACGCTTGCGGTAGAGCCACAGCCCTGGAATGGATAGCCCGATGGAGAGCGCGCCGACGATGGATGATGCCTTAAGGAAGTTGCTCAGCAGCATGATCATCAGATCTTCGGAATAGCCAAAGTGGCTGATTTTTACAGCAGAAATCATCGCGGTATAGGCCGATATCCCCGGGAACATGGGGATGACGGCAGCGACGGTAAAGATTTTCGGATGCGCCAGATACCAGCGTGACCACTGAATGCCGATGCTGCCTACCAGCATCGCCGCCAGGAAGGTGGCCCATTCGATATTAAACCCGGCGGTCATCATGGCAAATCTCGAGGTATGGCCGATAGCCCCAAGTAGCGCACACCAGCGCAGAGCGCGCTGCGGGACGTTAAAGACCATCGCAAACCCGACGGCAGGAATGGCTGACAGCAACGCATCCTGCGCCAGCAAGTAAATAAAATGAATCACACCCATCCGCGAAGCCCCCATAAGGTCATGGCCATCACCACGCCAACGCAGGTGGCGAGCGTGAGTAAGCTCGCAATCGCCCAGCGGGCCAGACCGGTGTTGATGTGGCCTTTGAACATGTCGGCGACGGCGTTAATCAACGGAAAACCCGGCACCAGCAGCAGCACGCTCGCCGCCATGGCAACCGTTGAGGTCTGGTGGAATGCGGGGAGTTGCAGCATAAGCCCCGATACCGTGGTGGCCACAAAGGCGGTCAGGCCAAAGTTAATCTGGGGATGCATCGAACGGTGCGTGAGTAGCTGGCGAATATACATGGCGATGGTGCTGGCGCAGAAGGTGATGAACGCGCCGTCCCAGCCGCCGTTGTTGAGCTTGCAGAAGCAGGCGCAGGAGAGGCCAACCATCAGTACAACCAGCCAGCGCGGGTAGCGCAGCGGCTTAATCTGCGCAAAGCGCTTGCCGACATCTTTATGGTCCAGCAATTTGTGCTCGGCCATGATAACGATGTGCTGCACTTCGGTTACCACGTGCATGTTGATGCCGCGGTCGCTATTTTTGCGCGTAGAGGTCAGACATAGCCCGTCTTTAATCGTCGTCAGCACGATGGCGTTCGACGAGATTGCGCTTTCGACGCTGTCCATACCAAGTGCGCGTCCCAGGCGCGTTGATAGCTCTTCGACCAGGGCGCTTTCCGCCCCATGCTGCAATAAAAAAAGACCGCATTGAATGCATAGCCGCGTAACGATGCGTTGTTCTGACTGATCTACTTCCATAATGGCCCTGGTATCGAGTACGCCTGTGTCATGACCTACTTTTACCCGAAGAGTGCGGGAGGGCTATCCGGTCAGGATCAAGTAATGTGCAAAAATTCAGCGGCACACCGCTTTTGTCTGAGAGTTGATATTGCCCACACTTTCGTAAAACTGTTCAAAAGTGCAATTTTTGAACGGATTATGGCCTTCTTTTTCCGCACTGACTTATCAAAAATGCATTCTGAAACTTTATTGATACACAAAATAAACAAATAATTAACCAGAATGTGAGGTCTCCCATGAACACGCAAGTTGCCATTATCGGTGCTGGGCCTTCAGGGCTGCTGTTAGGTCAACTGTTACATAACGCCGGTATAAAAACCGTTATCCTGGAACGTCAGACGCCTGAATACGTATTGGGTCGCATTCGTGCCGGGATTCTGGAGAACGGTACTGTTGAGCTACTGCGTGAAGCGGGCGTTTCCCGCCGTATGGATACCGAAGGGTTGGTCCATCATGGCGTCGAGTTCCTGTTTGCGGGACAGCGTATTCCGGTACCGCTGAGTGAGCTGACCGGCGGCAAGAGCGTGATGGTTTATGGGCAGACGGAGGTCACGCGCGATTTGATGGAAGCGCGACAGGCCAGCGGAGCGCAGACGATTTATGGCGTTGAGCAGGTGGAATTACATGACCTTAAAAGTGATAAGCCATTTGTCACCTTTGTGAAAAACGGTGAGCTTTGCCGTCTGGATTGTGATTTTGTGGCGGGTTGCGATGGTTTCCACGGTGTTTCTCGTCAAAGCATTCCGCGAGACATCCTGCGTGAATACGAAAGCATCTGGCCGTTTGGCTGGTTGGGGTTGTTATCCGATACCCCACCGGTTAATTCTGAGCTGATTTATGCGCACCACGAACGCGGGTTTGTATTGTGTAGTCAGCGCTCACTAACTAGAAGCCGTTATTATCTGCAGGTGCCGCTAACCGAGAGCGTTGACCAATGGTCTGATGAACGTTTCTGGGAGGAGTTAAAGCGGCGCCTGCCGGAGGATCTGGGGAAAAAGTTAGTGACTGGTCACTCACTTGAGAAAAGCATTGCCCCGCTGCGCAGCTATGTTGTGGAGCCTATGCAGTATGGGCGAATGTTCCTCGTGGGCGACGCGGCGCATATCGTACCGCCAACCGGGGCAAAAGGGCTGAATCTTGCCGTTTCAGATGTCAATTACCTGTGGCGAATTTTGCGCCAGTACTATCAACATGGGCGTACCGATCTGCTCAGCTGCTACTCTCAACTGGCGTTGAACCGGGTATGGAAAGGCGAGCGTTTTAGCTGGTTTATGACGCATTTGCTGCACGATTTTCAGGATAAGAGTGCGTTTGATAGAAAAATGCAGGAAGCCGATCGTCAGTACTACCTGGGTTCGCGAGCCGGCCTGACGACCATTGCCGAAAATTATGTCGGTCTACCTTATGAGCGGGTGGAGTAAAGAATGAAACGAACGGGTGTCGATGCAAAGCTGCCGGATGCAGTGCCGGTTTTTAAGCTTTATGGTGAGCATATTGGCTGGCCGACACCTGATTTGTTGCATTGTGAGTCAATTCTTAAACGTAGCAGTCTTTATGAATGGCATATCCGCGTGCATCAGCATGCTGAGCTGGTGCAACTGCTTTATCTACATAAAGGACAGGCTGAAATTGAGATAGAGGGTGTTCGCCGAGTGGTTAATGAGTCTTCTATCCAGGTTATCCCCGCACTTTGTGTGCACGGTTTTCGTTTTTCGCCGGGAACACAAGGCTACGTACTTTCTCTGGCACTGCCGCTGTTAAACCGCCTGGAGGCACAGTTTGGTCGACAACTGGACATTCTGAGCCGACCTGACTGCGTTCCCGTTAAGCGCTCCAGCCATCATATTCGCTCCGTGTTCTCCACGCTTTTAGATGAATACATTCAGGACCATGATGCACGTGAGATGATGCTCTACTCGCTTTTAAGCGCTCTGCTGGTCTGGCTTAATCGGCAGGGAACGCTGGGCGTAATGGCAGAGGATAAAAGCGAGCGAAAGCGACAGGTGTTACGTCAGTTCAGTCGATTGATTGAGAGCCACTATCGGGAGCACTTATCGTTAGCTGAATATGCGCAAAAGCTGCGTATTTCCACGACGCATTTGAACTGCTTATGTCGCGAGTTTCATGGAGCCAGCGCATTGAGTGTTTTACACCAACGCCTACTGCTTGAAGCAAAACGAAGCCTGCAGTACACCAGCATGACAATCACTCAAGTATCTGATTATTTAGGCTTTACTGATGTTACTTATTTTTCTCGTTTCTTCCGCAAACGAGGTGGGATGACGCCTAAAGAATTTAAGACGAGAATGGTACAACCGAAATAGGCATATACTCGTGATTATTTAATTTTTCTTATAGGCACGTTAATATTTTCTAAGTTACTTGTTTAGAATTGCAGGATTATACTCATATAGCTAATCATGTTAGTTAGCAAAACATCTCACATCAGTAATATCATGCAGCGGTATGATTCATCGGATCGTTACCATCAGCAGTATGCCGCTATTTACAGGAAATCGAAATGGATTCGTTCATTTCCTATGAATACATCTTTTGTTTTAAATTAAAATATATTCAGGAAATGAATCTTCGAAAGGATACGGAGGTTATATGTTGCCAGAGTACTGCAAGTTTGCGGTGATTATCAGCAAAATACCGGTTATGCAATCCGGGCTGAAAAGCATCATGCAAATGAATTTTCCTGATTACGAACTCAATTTTTGCCTCTCACTAGAGCAGTTAACGCTGCTTCAGCTTCGTCGTACCGATGTTGTTATTGTTGATTTCTCCGGAGACATCGGCAATCCGCGTAGTCTCTATGAGCAATATTATACGCTGCTCTCACAATACCGTGATATTCATTGGATATTTATGATCAGCCGGCAACACTACGCGTTGGCCGTTGAGTTCTTAATGCGACCGGAAAGTACGCTGCTTTCTGATTCAGAGTCCGTTGAGCGCGTGATTAAAGCTATTCAGCAGGGCAGTGTGTATGCCGGTGGCGTGAGTGAGTCCCTGCTGATCCTAAGCCAGGACGATGCCGATATCGAAGACGATAGCAACCGATTAGCCATGCTAACGCTTTCTGAGCGAAAGGTTCTGCGTCTACTCGCAAAGGGATGGGGTATTAATCAGATCGCCACTTTGCTGAAAAAGAGTAATAAGACAGTGAGTGCGCAAAAGAATAGTGCGATGCGCCGCCTTTCTTTACGGAGTAACGCAGAAATGTATGCCTGGCTCAACAGCAATCAGGGTATGAAGGAACTCAACCTCTATTCAGCGTATGGGGAACAAATCGAATGGAAAAGCGCGCCGGGAAGCAGTGCATTGCTATCATAGAACCGTGCATTATGACAGCAGTCGGATTACGTCATCTATTAATGTCTTCTCATAGACAGCATATTATTTTCCATTTTTTTCGCACTATTACCGAATTTAAGCAGGCGGCAGAGCAAAACAGGTTTGATGCCGTGATGTGCTGTCTTTCTGGAACCCGTGAGCTTCGTATTGAAGGTTTGCAGGCCATGGGGGATATTGCTCAGAATTATCCGGCAATGAAGCGCTTGATTCTGGCTGATGATAATGAGGAGGCCTCGCTTATTCAGCTCCTGTCGCCAACCTATATGCACGGTATTTTGAGCAAGTCTGATACGTTGAGTGAACTGCAACAACGCATATTGGCAGTACTGATGGAAAAAGAAGAGTCCTCTGACGACATCGAGCTGCACTTTTCCATACGCAGAAATCATGTTCTTAGCCCAACCGAGAATTTGATTCTGCGTTACATGACCTATGGATACTCGTTGATGGACATTTCTCAGCAGCTGGGTCGGAATATCAAAACTATCCGCGCGCATAAATTTAATGCGATGAGTAAGCTGGGGGTGAATTCTGATATTGAGCTACTGAGCGCCGCCGATCTGTTGGTCTCTCTTCACGATATCAACACTGCCGTTACGCCATCGGCTTGCTAAAGACACACATCAACCCATGTTGCTGCGGTAAGGCTGGCCATTCTTTCCGGTGAGATACGTACCGCGCTATGAATGGCACCTGCGGCAGGGAGGACCTCGTCGTATTGTTGCAGGGAAACATCGCAGTAAACATCCAGCGGGTTTTCGAGACCAAATGGGCACACGCCACCGACGGGGTGACCCGTCAGGATAACCACCTCATCACTGCTCAACATGCGTGCTTTTGCGCCAAAGGTCTCTTTGAGTTTCTTGTTGTCCAGGCGGGCATCACCTTTAGCAACGACCAGAATCACACGATCTTTCACCTTCAGAGAAAGCGTTTTGGCAATTTGTCCTGGCTCAACGCGATGAGCAGCAGCGGCAAGCGCAACGGTCGCTGTACTTTGCTCAAGCTCGATGATGTTGATGTCGGGCGCATGCTCGGCAAAGAAATCTCTGACAGACTGCAGGCTCATGGTGCTCTCCTCAAAATTCGGCGAGTCACTCTGTCATAAAGCTACCTTGGTTGTAAATAAACGGACGAAGTTGTGCAAAAATTGTTTGTTTTTTGGATCTCCTTCACAATCAATGCAACCGGTTACTGTAACCGGTTGCTGTTCTTCATCAGGCGATTGATACTGCAGAGGTAACTTCCTTTGTATCTATAATAAGAGCCGTGTATGAACTGTATCTATACGAACATCATCATTGCTGGTCGCAGACCCGTAACTCCTGATGCTTCACAGTATGCCCAGTTGTATTTCGGCAAAATCGTTGTTGCTGTGCTTACGTCTAAAGCCTGTCAGGAGGGCTGCTATGTCTGCTAATCACGCTGCATTTAATCTGATATTTCGCTTTGTAGAAAATTACGTTAGTCCGGTTGCGGGACGCATTTCCTCTCAGCGCCACGTTATGGCGATTCGTGATGGCTTTATTTCTGCGATGCCATTCATGATTGTAGGATCATTTTTGCTGGTTTTCGCCTATCCGCCGTTTTCTCCCGACACCACCTGGGGCTTTGCCCGGGCGTGGTTAGATCTTGCTAAAGAGTTTGAAGGCCGTATTTTGACGCCGTTCGACATGACGATGGGCATTATGTCTATCTATATCTGTGCGGCTATCTCCTATAACCTCGGCAAACACTACGAAAAGAGCAACCAGCTCGATCCGTTCATGTGTTCAATGCTGTCTATCATGGCATTCCTGTTGGTTGCGGCACCAAAAACTAGCGGCCATCTGCCGGTCGACAGCCTGGGCGGAACGGGGATCTTTACTGCGATCCTGGTTGCTGTCTACTGCGTGGAGATGATGCGTTTTCTGAAAGTTCGCAACATCGGGATCCGTCTGCCGGATCAGGTGCCGCCGATGATCAAAAACTCTTTCGATCTCTTGATTCCGGTACTGGTCGTGGTACTGACGCTGTATCCGCTGAGCCTGTTTATCCAGAGCCAGTTCGATATGCTGATTCCACAGGCCATCATGTCCGTATTCAAACCACTGGTTTCTGCTGCGGACTCCTTACCGGCCATTCTGCTGGCTGTACTGATTGGTCACCTGCTGTGGTTTGCAGGGATCCACGGGGCGGCAATTGTCTCTGGTATGCTGCAAATGTTCTGGCTGACCAACCTTGGTCTGAACCAGACTGCGCTGGCACAGGGAGCTCCGCTGCCGCACATCTTCATGGAAGCATTCTGGACCTTCTTTATCGTGGTCGGGGGCTCCGGTGCAACGATGGGGCTGGTGTTCTGCTATCTGCGTAGCCGTTCAGCACACCTGCGTTCAATTGGCCGTCTGAGCGTGGTGCCAAGCCTGTTTAACATTAACGAACCGGTTATTTTTGGTACCCCAATCGTGATGAACCCGGTGTTCTTTATTCCGTTCCTGCTGGCGCCGATGGTCAACGCCATTCTGGCCTGGGCGGCGATGAAGCTGGATCTGATTGGTCGTGTGATTTCCGTTGTACCGTGGACTGCTCCTGCACCGATTGGTGGTGCATGGGCATTAGGCTGGGACTTCCGTGCAGCGATTCTGGTTGTGCTGTTGGCCTGCGTTTCCGCGGTTATCTACTATCCGTTCTTCAAAGTGTATGAAAAACAGTTGTTAGAACAGGAGAATGAAGAAGCACAGCGTGCGGCTGAAGAGAGCGAGCAGGCTGCTTAAGACAGTAAATAAATAACGGGGCGAAAGCCCCGTTATTTATTTCAGCGTGCAGTCACCGCACTGTTGAACGTCCGGGAGGCGGTAACGCTGACAGCAGGTACGACGTACCAGAAGCCCGTCACGTAATACGACGGTGCGCCATAAAGGGTTGTCCTGACCATCACCCAACGTTTTGGCGAAGAAGCAGCGTTGGCGTAGCTCGTTAACCTGCTCTTCACCCAACAACGTTTTCATTTCACCGAGATACCAGTTAATCAGATACCCGGTATTGCTCCAGATGAGCTTGCCGTTGATGTCCCCCGTGGCTTCCAGCGCCTGGACCACCGGCATTAATGCCTGAATGACCAGGTCATCCATGCGGTCGATGGCGGGCTTCTGGCTGATGCGCAGGTCGGGTTCAACGTCAATCCAGAAGCAGGCTGCACGGCCCGTTTCGTGAAACTCAACGTGGAAGTTATCAGAGCTAAGCGACAGGGCTGATTTTTCCGTCAGCAGCGCGAGCATTAAAGGGGGGACCAGCAGGCCGATATACCACTGCGCCCAGAGGGAAATCAGCGGTTTATTTTCTCGTGGCTGAGTGGGCTGATTGCGATAAATATGGTCGGAATACACCGCCAGCAACGAACTTAACTCCGTTGGCTTAGCCCATTCATTGAGCGTTTTGGCGCAATCAGGCGCCGTTTCATCCAGGCGGAACAGTTCCAGCAAATGCGGGCGCAGTTCAGTTATCTTGGCACGCACCGACTCAGCGAACGTGCTTTCCTTTGCAGGAAGCGGTGTGCGCCAGATAAGGTCATCAGCAATCGGTGCGGAGCGATAGGCCATAGATAAGCTAGTTATAAATCTAAATGATAATGATTAGCAATCCTAGCTATAGATAAAAGTTAGCGCAAGAAGTTTGTCTCTTGCGCTGGCTTTTTGTGAACTTAAACGGCAGGAGCCTGCTCGTAGGTCAGGATGTTGTTGCGGCCCATGTTCTTCGCCTCATACAGCGCTTTATCCGCTCTCTGCATGGCCAGTTCGATATTGCTATCTTCCAGTGGCGCGACCCCTATGCTGATGGTGACGTGTGTGGCGACGCTTGCGTTAAACATATGTGGAATACGGAGGTCGTACACCTGCTGGCGAATGCGCTCAGCGGTTTGCATGGCGGTATCAACATCACAATGCGGTAGAACCACCATAAACTCTTCGCCACCAAAGCGCGTCACAATATCGCGTGAGCGAACGGCGTTACGAATAGCCGCTGAAACGCGCATCAGAGCCTGGTCACCCATCATATGGCCGTAGTGATCGTTATAGGCCTTGAAATGGTCGATATCTAGCAGCAGGACGGAGTGCCGTGCCTCCCCTATAGACATCAGCGAGTCCAGGCGGAACTGAAACCCACGACGGTTATAGAGCCCAGTAAGCGGGTCGAGCATGCTCAGACCATTCAGGGTCTCCCGCTCTTCCAGCAGTTTATACATCAATCCTTGAGCAAACTTATCGTTTCGTCGCTGAATGACGTGCTGAATAGCAATACCTATTAATGGTAGCGCCATACAGTAAGCCATCCTCCACCACTCATTTGTTGGACTTGTTATCAGGCAAACAATAAATGTTGGCAACGAATGTAGAGAGAAGGCAACGATATTATTTGAAAACGCAATTGTTCCGACAAATATCACGCTAAATAGCGCAATCATTTGAAAATTGTCATTTGGTAAAGCGAGTACCAAAGTTTTACTTAAAATATGCCAGCCCCACAGGCAGCCGAATACAGCCGAAATTATTGGTAGATTCGGCCGGATACTGGCATATCGCCAGTTCCACACTAGCAGCACGCAGCTGCCCACCGCTATCAGCATTGCGGGTAGAGGAAAAATATTAACGTCATAAATCGGGCTGAAGACAGAGAGCGTCGACGAGACCAGATTCAAAAACAAAAATAGCCGGAACGTTAGCTGATATTTTTGCGCACGCAGGGTGCGCCAGGATTGTACAGTCATTGTTGAATGTTGTAGTCAGCCTTTAATATATAAGTAAGTGCATCAAAAACAAGAATAAAGCATGAGTAAAAGCGCGCAAATTCTTTATATTAGACATGATATTTTTGTACACGTTATCACCATACAATATACATGTCATTAATGATTATGAAACCTTAGCTTATAAGCAGACAAATAACAAAAAATGTCATATGATATTGGTAATCATTATCATTTAGATGGGCGCAATCATGTGGCAAAGAACGCTAGGCAGTGGCTGGGGAGGACTGATTTCTGGGGGAGCTATCGCCATTCTCAGTACGATGGGGCTATCCGTCGATGTATGGCGTGGGATGATCGTGTGTGGGCTGCTGCTGAGCGGAGCGATGATCTGGCATCGTCGTTTGCGACATTTTGTACTACTGCCATCATGCATTGCATTTGTTAGCGGTCTTGTATTGATTACGATGAATTTAAAGCTAATGGGATGAATGCAGGAAAGGGAAAATCAGAGAGGGAACGAGGAGTCTGGTGCGAGGGGGGGGACTCGAACCCCCACATCCTAAGGACACTAACACCTGAAGCTAGCGCGTCTACCAATTCCGCCACCTTCGCACAGATTATCTCGTTTCTTTTGTTATATCGCTTCGTTGGTGCGAGGGGGGGGACTCGAACCCCCACATCCTAAGGACACTAACACCTGAAGCTAGCGCGTCTACCAATTCCGCCACCTTCGCACACTGCGAACGATATAACGTGGTTTATGGTGCGAGGGGGGGGACTCGAACCCCCACATCCAAAGGACACTAACACCTGAAGCTAGCGCGTCTACCAATTCCGCCACCTTCGCATACCATTGACTCTTTATGAAAGAATCATTACCACGGGGCCGAATTCTAGAGATTTTACGCTGGGCGTCAACAGTTAATTATCGAACTCGGCGCGATTGCCGAAAAAAAAGGCGTTTCTTCGGTTATGGGGAGTTTATGTAGGCCGGATAAGCGATAGCGCCACCCGGCGCTGCTCGGTGTCACGCCGGATGGCGGCGTAAACGCCTTATCCGGCCTACATGAGTTAGGCTTTTTTAGCCTGACGAGTCAAAACGGTACGGTACACTTTAAAACGGCCAGTCTGGGCAATCACTTCGTGGAAACCAAACATTTCGTCCAGCACAGCCGGATACGGCAGGAAGGCGTTCGCAACAATACGCAGCTCACCGCCGCTGTTCAGGTGACGAACGGCGCCGCGGATCAGCGTTTGCGCGGCATCCAGGCTGGTTTGCATCCCATCATGGAACGGCGGGTTGGAGATAATCATGTCGAAGCGACCGTTAATCTCAGAGAAGACGTTACTGGCGATGACTTCGCCTTCAAAGCCGTTTGCCGCGAGCGTTGCACGGCTGGCTTCAACGGCTGAAGCGCCCACGTCACACAGCGTCAGGCGTACTTTTGGTGAATGGCTGGCAAGGGTTGCCGCCAGTACACCAGCGCCACAGCCAACGTCCAGCACTTTGCCTTTGGTATGTGGGGTGAGGGTAGAAAGCAGCAACTGGCTCCCCACATCAAGACCGTCGCGGCTGAATACGCCAGGCAGGGTTTTGATGGTCAGGTTATCCAGCTGGTATTCGCCCCAGAAGCTTTCGGCATCGAAGGATGGCTGTTTTTCCAGGCGACCGTGATACAGGCCGCAGCGACGCGCGCTGTCGACTTTATTCAGTGGTGCGTATTCGGCCAGTATCTGCTCGGCGCTACGCACGCCGCTGCGGTTTTCGCCGACAACGAAAATATCGGTACCGACCGGCATCAGAGACAGAATGTTCATCAGCTGGAACTGCGCTTCCGGCTTATTTTTCGGCCAGTAGTAAATCAGGGTGTCGCAATCCGCAACGTCCTCAGCTTGAGCGACCAGGCTAAAACGTACGTTGTTGCCCATCTGGCGGCTCAGTACCTGCCAGTGGTGAAACTGTTGGGTATGTGCACGGCTTGCCGCGGTATCCAGACGTGCGGGCAGGTCATCCTGCAGATCGCCGGCAAAGAAAATACGGCTCTGTTCGAAATCATCACTGTGGCGCAGCAAGACTTCACTTGCCGGGGTAAAAGCAGACATGAATTAATCCTCAATAAACTTAGGCGGGGATTATAGTGTGTAATTGGCGCAGTTTCGATGAATTTGCTATATTTGCGCCCTTGATAGACAGGAGCGTTTCACATGACATCCCGGCGAGACTGGCAATTACAACAGTTGGGTATCACCCAATGGGCATTACGTCGCCCTGAGGCACTGCAGGGTGAAATTGCGATTACGCTTCCGCCGCATGTAAAACTGGTGATGGTGGCCGAGACGTTACCTTCGCTCACCGAGCCGCTGATTAGCGATATTCTCCGCGCGCTGTGTCTGACGCCGGATCAGGTTTTACCGCTGACGCCGGACCGTGTCGCGATGCTGCCTCAGGACAGTCGCTGTCACTGTTGGCGCCTTGGGAACGACACGCCTGTCACGCTAGAAGGCGCGGTGATTTCGACACCGCCATTTAATGAACTGCAAGCCAGCGCGCCAGCGCGTGCTGCACTTTGGCAACAAATTTGCACCCATGAACACGATTTCTACCCTCAGCACGACTGATTTACCCCGCGCCTTTCAAATTGAAACGCGCGCGCATGCCTTTCCCTGGAGTGAAAAAACCTTCGCCAGCAATCAGGGTGAGCGCTATCTGAACCTCCAGATGTCAGTCGACGGTGAGATGGCCGCGTTCGCCATTACTCAGGTGGTGCTGGATGAAGCGACGTTGTTCAATATTGCCGTAGATCCCGCGTATCAGCGTCGCGGTCTGGGGCGTGAGCTGCTGGAACATCTTATTGATGCCCTGGAAGCGGCTGGCGTGGTGACGCTGTGGCTGGAAGTTCGCGCTTCGAATCACGCGGCCATCGCGCTGTATGAAAGCTTAGGCTTCAATGAAGCGACCATTCGTCGCAACTATTACCCCACGGCGGAAGGCCGTGAGGACGCCATCATTATGGCGCTGCCCATTAGTATGTAAGACAAGGTGAAAAGATGAAGAAGTGGGACTGGATTTTCTTCGATGCCGACGAAACGCTGTTTACGTTTGACTCGTTTAGCGGCTTACAGCGGATGTTTCTCGACTACAGCGTGACCTTTACCGCGGAAGATTTCCAGGACTACCAGGCGGTCAACAAGCCGCTGTGGGTTGACTATCAGAATGGCGCGATTACCTCGCTTCAGCTTCAGCATCAGCGTTTTACCAGCTGGGCGGAGCGTCTGAACGTTCATCCCGGCGACCTGAACGATGCCTTTATGAACGCGATGGCTGAAATCTGCGCCCCGCTGCCGGGTGCGGTTTCGCTGCTGAACGCCCTGAAAGGCAAGGTGAAGATGGGCATCATCACCAACGGCTTTACGTCACTTCAGCAAATTCGTCTGGAGCGTACCGGGCTTCGCGAACACTTTGATCTGCTGATTATTTCTGAAGAAGTGGGCGTGGCAAAACCGGATCGCCGGATCTTTGACTATGCCCTGGAACAAGCCGGTAATCCGGACCGTTCCCGCGTGCTGATGGTCGGCGATACCGCCGAGTCCGATATTAGCGGTGGTATGAACGCCGAGTGGGCAACCTGCTGGCTGAACGCGCACCAGCGTCCGCTGCCGGAAGGCATTACGCCTGACTGGACGGTGACCTCATTGCATGAACTGGAGTTACTCCTGTGTAAACAGTGATTGCCAGCCCCCCTTTGATGGGTAAAATAGCCGCAATTTTTTCGTATTCAACATGCGCGGTGCGAAACCGTGCTTACTCAAGAAGATTGAATTATGACGTTGTCTCCTTATTTGCAAGAGGTGGCCAAGCGCCGCACTTTTGCCATTATTTCCCACCCGGATGCCGGTAAAACGACAATCACCGAAAAGGTGCTGTTATTCGGACAGGCTATTCAGACTGCCGGTACGGTAAAAGGCCGTGGCTCCAGCCAGCATGCAAAATCTGACTGGATGGAAATGGAAAAGCAGCGTGGTATCTCCATTACCACCTCCGTGATGCAGTTCCCGTATCACGACTGCCTGGTGAACCTGCTGGACACCCCGGGGCACGAAGACTTCTCCGAAGATACCTACCGTACCCTGACGGCGGTGGACTGCTGTCTGATGGTTATCGATGCCGCAAAAGGCGTCGAGGACAGGACTCGTAAGCTGATGGAAGTTACCCGTCTGCGCGATACGCCGATCCTGACCTTCATGAACAAACTCGACCGTGATATCCGCGATCCGATGGAAGTGCTGGATGAAGTTGAGCGCGAGCTGAAAATCGGCTGTGCGCCGATCACCTGGCCAATTGGCTGCGGCAAGCTGTTCAAGGGCGTTTATCACCTCTATAAAGACGAAACCTACCTGTATCAAACCGGTAAAGGCCACACCATTCAGGAAGTGCGTATTGTGAAAGGTCTGAACAGCCCGGAACTGGATGCCGCCGTTGGTGAAGAGCTGGCGCAGCAGCTGCGCGACGAGCTGGAGCTGGTGCAGGGCGCTTCTAACGAGTTTGATAAAGAGCTGTTCCTGGCCGGTGAAATCACCCCGGTCTTCTTCGGTACCGCGCTGGGTAACTTCGGCGTTGACCATATGCTCGACGGTCTGGTGGAGTGGGCGCCTGCGCCGATGCCGCGTAAAACCGACACCCGTCTGGTGGAAGCGCAGGACGAGAAGTTCACCGGTTTTGTCTTTAAAATTCAGGCCAACATGGACCCGAAACACCGTGACCGCGTAGCGTTCATGCGCGTTGTGTCCGGAAAATATGAAAAGGGCATGAAACTGCGTCAGGTACGTATCGGTAAAGACGTGGTGATTTCCGACGCGCTGACCTTTATGGCAGGTGACCGTTCGCACGTTGAAGAAGCCTACCCGGGCGACATCATCGGCTTGCACAACCACGGCACCATCCAGATTGGTGACACCTTCACCCAGGGTGAAATGATGAAGTTCACCGGTATCCCGAACTTCGCACCAGAACTGTTCCGTCGTATTCGCCTGAAAGATCCGCTCAAGCAGAAACAGCTGCTGAAAGGCCTGGTTCAGCTTTCCGAAGAGGGTGCGGTGCAGGTATTCCGTCCTATCTCTAACAACGATCTGATCGTTGGTGCGGTGGGCGTGCTGCAGTTTGACGTGGTGGTTGCGCGTCTGAAAAGCGAATACAACGTGGAAGCTATCTACGAATCGGTTAACGTCGCGACGGCCCGCTGGGTTGAGAGCAAAGACGTGAAGAAATTCGAAGAATTCAAACGTAAAAACGAAGTTCAGCTGGCGCTGGATGGCGGCGATAACCTGACCTATATCGCCCCAACCATGGTGAACCTGAACCTGACTCAGGAACGTTATCCTGAAGTTGAGTTCCGCAAAACTCGCGAGCACTAAAATCCCCTGCAGGGTGCGGCATCCGCTGCACCCTGACACTTTTCCTTCCTAATTAGCCGCTTACGGAAAGTTCTTAATTCCTTCTCTTTTTGCGCTAACTGTCTGTTTTTTGCTCAGCGAAGCGGGCGGTTTCAAAATTGTGATCTATATTTAACAAAGCGATGACATCTACGTTGGCTTTAAATGCTGATAATTCGCCTTGGTTAAGCGCTTAAAGCTAACGTTTATTTCTATCGCAATATTAATAACTGGCTCAGAGCGCAATCTCGCGGTGTTTGATGACCCTGGTGGATTCAGGGAAGCCGTGAGAAGTATGCGAGCAGGGAGTTTTTACCCTATTCAGCAATGCAACCTGCGTGTTGCTAGTGCTCGGATGATGAGCAATACATACAGGAATATATTGATGACGATGAAAAAACTGACAATCGCTAAAACGCTGCTTGCCGTGATGCTGACCTCCGCTGTTGCCACCGGTGCTGCCTATGCCGAAACCTCGACCATGGATAAGGCTCAGGCGAGTGCGGAAAGCGCAGGGAATAAAGTGGGTAGCTTTATGGATGACAGCACCATCACCGCGAAGGTAAAAGCCGCGCTGGTGGATAACGAGAGCATCAAGAGTACCGATATCTCGGTGAAAACAGACAAAAAAGTCGTGACCTTGAGCGGCTTTGTCCAGAGCCAGGCTCAGGCCGAAGCGGCCGTTGCGGCGGCGAAAGCGGTTGAGGGCGTCGCCTCTGTCAGCGATAAGCTCCACGTTCGCGACAGTAAAGAAAGTTCGTTGAAAGGGTATGCCGGTGATACCGCAACGACCAGCGAAGTGAAAGCCAAACTGCTGGCCGATAACATCGTCCCTTCACGTAACGTGAAAGTTGAGACGACAGATGGCGTGGTACAGCTTTCAGGTACCGTGAAATCTCAGGCGCAGAGCGATCGTGCTGAAAGCATTGCCAAAGCCGTTGAAGGCGTGAAAAGCGTCAAAAATGATCTGAAAACGCAGTAATAAGTGGTGATTTTGTCTGCTGACATTTGGCAGCAGACAAAATGTGCACCACACTAAAAATAGTGCATATGAGTGGCACGAGCCCTCATAGCAAGCGGTCGACATTAACTATGGTAAAGGAGAAGCTTATGTTTCGTTGGGGCATTATATTTCTGGTTATCGCGTTAATTGCCGCCGCATTAGGATTTGGTGGACTGGCAGGTACGGCTGCGTGGGCAGCAAAAATCGTGTTCGTTGTGGGGATTATCATCTTCCTGGTGAGTCTGTTTACCGGGCGTAAACGCCCCTAGAACGTTACGCGTCAACTAGCATGACATCAAAGCCAGTCCAGCGGACTGGCTTTATTAGTTTTAGCCGACCTGAAATTAGGCTACTTTGTAAGTCTGGTGAATAAAAAACAGGTAGGCAGAGGTGGGGCAGCGTATACCCGTCACGCTTGGCAATATTGCACCATTATCGCTGAGTCGTTTCAAACCCGGCCGTACGGCACTGGTTTGTGAAGGGGGAGGACAGCGGGGAATTTTCACCGCTGGAGTGCTTGATGAGTTTATGCGGGCACAGTTCAATCCCTTCGATCTCTATTATGGCACCTCTGCGGGCGCACAAAATCTTTCCGCCTATCTGTGTAACCAACCGGGGTACGGGCGCAAAGTCATCATGCGCTACACCACTCGGCGGGAGTTTTTCGACCCGGTACGTTTTGTCCGCGGCGGCAACCTTATCGATCTTGACTGGCTGGTCGGGTCGACCGCTGGGCAGATGCCGCTCGCCATGGAAACCGCCGAACGCCTGTTTGAGTCGGGAAAATCCTTTTATATCTGCGCCTGTCGAAGCGATGACTATACCCCCAGCTACTTTTCGCCCACCAGGCAGAACTGGCTCGATATTATTCGGGCGTCCAGCGCGATTCCTGGTTTCTATCGCCCCGGCGTTGCGCTGGATGGCGTCAGCTACCTTGATGGCGGCGTGAGCGATGCAATTCCGGTGCGCGAGGCGGCAAAACAGGGGGCCAAAACGCTGGTAGTGATTCGTACTGTTCCATCGCAAATGTATTACACACCGCAGTGGTTTAAACGTATGGAGCGCTGGCTGGGTGAAAGTAGCCTACAGCCGCTGGTGAACCTGGTGCAGCACCATGAAACGACCTACAGTGAAACCCAACAGTTTATTGAGAACCCGCCGGGTAAGCTGCGTATTATTGAAATCTACCCGCCGAAACCGTTGCTGAGTATGGCGCTAGGCAGCCGCATCCCGGCACTGCGTCAGGACTACAAAACAGGGCGTTTATGCGGACGTTACTTTCTGGCGACCATTGGTAAACTGTTAGCGGAGAAACCACCGCTAGTGCGCCACCTCAAACAAGGCCGTGCTATTCCTCCGGTTCCCGTGGTGGAGGATATGCCCGACGTTGCGATGAACGACGTGCCGCCAGTAAACGATACACTCTTTGATGATAAGGATCTGGCGTGAACGGCCGTTTTATTGATACCCATTGCCACTTCGATTTCCCTCCCTTTACCGGTGACGAAGAGGCGAGTATTCAGCGTGCGGCTGCCGTTGGCGTGAACAAGATAATTATTCCCGCTACCGAAGCCGACAACTTCCCTCGCGTGCTGGCGCTGGCCGAACGGTTTCCTCCGCTGTATGCCGCCGTTGGGCTGCATCCGATTGTGGTAGAACGGCACAGCGATGAGAGTCTGGCGCAGCTGGAAGCCGCTATCGCCCTGAAGCCAGCAAAATTGGTGGCGGTGGGGGAAATTGGTCTCGATCTCTACCGGGAGAACCCACAGTTTGAACGTCAGCAGTCCCTGCTGGACGAGCAGCTGCGCTTGGCGAAGCGTTACGATTTGCCGGTTATCCTGCATTCGCGGCGCACCCATGACAAGCTGGCGCTGCACCTGAAGCGACATAATCTGCCGCGAACCGGCGTGGTACACGGCTTTGCCGGTAGTTTCCAGCAGGCGGAACGCTTCGTCCAGTTAGGCTATAAAATCGGTGTGGGGGGAACTATCTCCTATCCTCGCGCCAGTAAAACCCGCGATGTGATGGCGCAACTGCCGCTGTCCTCGCTGGTTCTTGAAACCGATGCGCCGGATATGCCGCTCAATGGCTATCAGGGGCAGCCCAACCGCCCGGAGCGGGTTGCTGAGGTATTTACTCATCTCTGCTCGCTACGACATGAATCTCCTGAGGAAATTGTCACAGCGCTGCTGGAAAATACCCATGCACTCTTTGGATTGTCATGAAGTGACGTAGATCTCATTAATCATCATTCAGTCGTTACTGTTGCGTAAAACCTGTGACATTTAGCAAAAAAGATAATTACGGAACGTTATAATCGCCGCGATTGGTTTGCCGTAATTATTATATTTTTCAATACACAGGGAATCTGTATGCAAATCCTCATGGGACTCATCGGCATGGTGGTGTTGCTCGCCATTGCCTTACTTCTCTCCAGTAATCGTAAAGCGATTAACCTCCGAACCGTACTGGGTGCCTGGTTGTTACAGGTGGGCATCGGTGCATTAATCCTCTATGTTCCTGCCGGGCGCAAAGTCCTGCTGGCGATGTCCGAAGGCGTGGCCAACGTGATTGCCTACGGTAACGAAGGTATCGGCTTCCTGTTTGGCGGGCTGGTCTCTGACAAGATGTTTGAAGTCTTCGGCGGTGGCGGCTTCGTGTTTGCGCTGCGGGTGCTGCCGGTTATCGTCTTCTTCTCCTCGCTGATTGCAGTGCTGTACTACATCGGCATCATGCAGTTTGTGATTCGTATTCTGGGCGGTGCGCTGCGTAAGGTGCTGAAAACCTCACGTACCGAATCACTTTCTGCCACGGCGAATATCTTTGTCGGCCAGACCGAAGCGCCGCTGGTAGTGCGTCCATATATCGCCACTATGACCCGTTCTGAACTGTTTGCGGTGATGTGTGGTGGCCTGGCTTCGGTGGCGGGCTCCGTACTGGCGGGCTACGCGCAGATGGGCGTGCCGCTGGAGTACCTGATTGCGGCCTCGTTTATGGCGGCGCCGGGCGGCCTGCTGTTTGCCAAAATCATCATTCCGGAAACGGAAACTCCCCATGACTCACCAACGCTTGAGAAAGATGCGAAAAACCCGGATGCGCCTGCGAACGTGCTGGATGCCGCGGCATCAGGTGCAGCATCCGGTATGCAGCTCGCGCTGAACGTGGGGGCCATGCTGCTGGCGTTTATTGCGCTGATTGCGCTGCTGAACGGTATGCTTTCTGGTATCGGCGGCTGGTTTGATTATCCGGAACTGTCGCTGCAGTTGATTCTCGGCTGGATCTTCTCACCGCTGGCATGGGTGATAGGCGTGCCGTGGAGCGAAGCGACGGTGGCGGGTTCCTTTATCGGCCAGAAGCTGGTTATCAACGAATTCGTGGCCTATATGAACTTCGGCGAATACCTGAAGGCGGACGCTGAAGTGGCAGCGGCTGGTCTGCAGGTTATCTCCAACCACACCAAAGCGATTATCTCCTTCGCCTTGTGCGGCTTTGCGAACCTCTCCTCAATTGCGATTCTGATTGGTGGCCTGGGCAGCATGGCGCCAAATCGTCGACAAGAAATCGCGCAGCTTGGCCTGAAAGCGGTTGCCGCCGGGACGCTCTCCAACCTGATGAGCGCCACCATCGCGGGCCTGTTCCTCGCCCTATAAGTACAGCGCCGGAGGGATAAGCCTCGTTATTCCTCTGGCCTGTAGCGCCTGGCTGACGGCCTCAACGTCCGTTGGCCCGGCGCTACCCCACAATTTTGCCTCACCGTAAACGCCATGCGCGTGAAAGGCGTTCAGACGAATGGGCACATCTCCGAGTTCGGTAATAAAGGCACTCAGCGACTCCGCCTCCTCCAGATAATCACTGTGCTCAGGGATGACCAGCAGCCGTAGCTCCGACAGCATGCCGTGCTGAGCCAGCCACTGAATGCTCTGTTTAATTCGCGCGTTGCCGCGCCCGGTCAGTGCCTGGTGGCGGTCGCTATCCCAGGATTTTAAATCGACCATCACCCCGTCGCACACGGGCTGTAGCTTCTCCCAACCGCTTATCGGTAGCTCACCGTTGCTGTCGACCAGACAGGTCAGGTGCGAAAGGGCAGGCGTGGATTTCAGCGCCTGGAAGAGGGCGATGACGAACGGTAACTGCGTGGTCGCTTCGCCACCGCTGACGGTTATGCCCTCAATAAACGGTGCGACCTGCGTGACCTGCCGAAGCACCTGCTCAACGCTCATGGTCTGCGCCATCGGCGTGGCCTGCTGCGGGCAGATATGCAGACAGGTATCGCACTGCTGGCATATGTCCGCGCGCCAGATGATTTTCCCGCCATTCACACTTAATGCCTGGTGCGGGCACTGCGGCACGCACTCACCGCAGTCGTTGCAGCGCCCCATCGTCCACGGGTTATGGCAGTTCTTGCAGCGCAGATTGCACCCTTGCAGGAACAGGGCCAGGCGGCTGCCGGGCCCATCGACGCAGGAGAACGGGATGATTTTACTGACTAAAGCGCATCTGCTGTTCATGACTCACGACACGAGGTTGACGTTCCAGGATACGCGTGTTGCGGGCCGCTTCTTCGCCCAGCCACGTGGTGTTGGTGCGGGAGCCTTCATCACGGTATTTTTGCAGGTCGGACAGGCGCACCATGTAGCCGGTGACGCGCACCAGATCGTTGCCGCTGACGTTGGCGCTGAATTCTCGCATTCCCACTTTGAACGCGCCGAGGCAGAGTTGCATTACCGCCTGCGGGTTACGTTTCACGGTTTCATCCAGGGTCAGAATATCGCTGATCCCCGCGGTGTAGTGGGCGTGATGCGGCGCGACGGCCAATAAATGACTAATAGGATCCGGCTCATCGCCATAAGGCAGACGAGCGCCCGGCGTGGTGCCAATATCTGAGCTGATACCTGACTGAGCGTGCAGCAGTGCGCGCTGCTGCCAGCCGTACTGTACTGGCGTACGGGCGACGAAGTTGGCAAGCTCGGCGCTAATGCGGTAGGCCAACTGATTGGCCTGCTCATCCTTGCCGTAGCGTCCGGCAATCCCCTCGCGTTCGCACAGCAGGTTAACCGCCTCGGCGAGCGAGTAGATACCAAACATGGGTACAAAACGATCCGGGTCGATCAACCCTTCGCTCACCAGGAAGCTATTCTCAAAGAAGTGCGACTGCTCGTAGAGGAAGCGACAGCGGGCATCGATGATATCGATTTGCAGCTGGCAGTAGCGTGGCAGCACGTTCGTGAAGAAGTCATCGACTGATTCGCTGCGCTGAGCCACCTGCTGGAGGTTCAGGCGTACCAGCGTGCTGCCGCCGCCGGCAAGCGGCAGCGAGTTGTAACAGCTTACGATGCCATATTGACCATTTGTGAATATTTTATCATTTACCGGCCCGTTGGCGATGTGTGGCTTACTGCACTCACAGATATTTTGTGCCACCTGTAACAGTAAATCATCCGGCGTAATTTCCGGGTCGTAGATAAAAGTCAGATTTGGCGCAACCTGCTTTAGCTCTGCATCTGCGCGTAAAATGGCGCGCGTGATAGGCGTATCGTGCGGGCCGATGTTCACGTGGGTGAAGGCATCTGGCAGCGTGCGGTCGAGATAGCGCCAGAAACGTTTTATTCGAATATCAATTTCATCTTGTGTTAGAATTCTAACATAAGGTGATAGCAGCGTATCAAGATGACCGAGGTAAACCGGCATCGCCGTCACCGAAGGGACGTGATGGTAGAGAATGGTCAGCAGTGAAAGGGCATCGTCCAGATCTTCGGCGCCCTCAAGCTCCAGCCATTCGGAACCGTTAGCCAGAAAACGCGCGTAGTCCGGTAGCACGTAACGCGGTTTATACGGCGCATGCCCTTCATACATATCGCAAATAACGCCGTCGGCCATCGCCGCCCGCGCTTCCTCAGAGAGCTCTGGGTACGGCAGGGCGTTTTCGGCCTCCAGGGCCAGAAAATGACGTTTCTGTTCCGGGGTTAACACGGAGCTTGTCACAATTTGCTGGCAGTGTTGCAGCAGCGATGAATCATTCGATGTTGGCATGTTCGGTTCCTCAGACGAGTGATAGGCGGAGTGTATGAAAAATGATGAGACCGTCTTTTGATCCCAGCGGTTGAAGTGGCGTTTTAGCTTCCATTTCTGGTGTAAAAATTTGATGCGTGTCTCGTTATTGTTATGCAATTTTGTACGAAGTTTTCACTAAGTGTGATGAAAGTCGAAGTGTGAACGCGGGGCGGTGTTACAATAGTCACAGACCCGCAAGGTAACGATTTACACGGCAATACGCCGTCGGAGAGAAAAATGACTGATTTAAAGGCAAGCAGCCTGCGTGCGCTGCAGTTGATGGACTTAACTACCCTGAATGAAGACGATACTGACGCGAAAGTGATCGCGCTGTGTCATCAGGCGAAAACGCCGGTGGGCAACACCGCCGCTGTCTGCATCTATCCGCGTTTCATTCCGATTGCGCGTAAAACGCTGAAAGAGCAGGGAACCCCGGACATCCGCATCGCCACCGTCACCAACTTCCCGCACGGTAACGACGACATTGAGATTGCGCTGGCGGAAACCCGCGCAGCCATCGCTTACGGCGCTGACGAAGTTGACGTGGTCTTCCCATACCGCGCGCTGATCGCCGGTAACGAGCAGGTTGGTTTTGATCTGGTGAAAGCCTGTAAAGACGCTTGTGCCGCGGCAAACGTGCTGCTGAAAGTGATCATCGAAACCGGTGAACTGAAAGAAGAAGCCCTGATTCGTAAGGCCTCTGAAATCTCCATCAAAGCCGGCGCTGATTTCATCAAAACCTCTACCGGTAAAGTGCCGGTGAACGCGACCCCAGAAAGCGCGCGCATCATGATGGAAGTTATCCGTGATATGGGCGTACAGAAAACCGTGGGCTTCAAGCCAGCGGGCGGCGTTCGTACTGCAGAAGACGCACAACTGTTCCTGTCTATCGCTGACGAACTGTTCGGTGCGGACTGGGCTGACTCCCGTCACTACCGCTTCGGCGCTTCCTCTCTGCTGGCTAGCCTGCTGAAGGCGCTGGGCCACGGCGACGGTAAGAGCGCTAGCAGCTATTAATGCATTATCGTAGCCCGGACGAGGCGCATGCGCGCCGACTCCGGGATCTCCCTGGCGGCGCTACGCTTGGCCGGGCTACAGGAACGTAGCGCGGGCGCAAGCTCGCTGCATTTAACCTGATTAATCAGGAGGGTACCTTGTTTCTCGCTCAAGAAATTATTCGCAAAAAACGTGATGGCCACGCGCTGAGTGATGAAGAAATTCGTTTCTTTATCAACGGGATTCGTGACAACACCATCTCTGAAGGGCAGATTGCCGCGCTGGCGATGACCATTTTCTTCCATGATATGAGCATGCCGGAGCGTGTCTCGCTGACCATGGCGATGCGAGATTCAGGCACCGTCCTGGACTGGAAGAGCCTCAACCTCAACGGCCCGATTGTCGACAAGCACTCTACCGGCGGCGTAGGTGACGTCACTTCGCTGATGCTTGGCCCAATGGTCGCAGCCTGCGGTGGCTATATTCCGATGATCTCCGGTCGCGGTCTCGGCCATACCGGCGGTACGCTCGACAAGCTTGAAGCCATTCCAGGCTTCGACATCTTCCCGGACGACAACCGTTTCCGTGAAATTATTAAAGACGTGGGTGTGGCGATTATTGGGCAGACCAGCTCGCTCGCACCGGCGGACAAACGTTTTTACGCCACCCGCGACATTACCGCGACGGTGGACTCCATCCCGCTTATCACCGCCTCCATTCTCGCCAAAAAGCTGGCAGAAGGTCTCGATGCGCTGGTGATGGACGTGAAAGTCGGCAGCGGCGCGTTTATGCCAACCTACGAACTCTCTGCTGCACTGGCGGAAGCGATCGTGGGCGTATCCAACGGTGCCGGCGTGAAAACGACGGCGCTGCTCACCGACATGAACCAGGTGCTGGCCTCCAGCGCAGGTAACGCTGTAGAAGTGCGCGAAGCCGTGCAGTTCCTGACCGGTGAATACCGCAACCCGCGTCTGTTCGACGTTACCATGGCGCTGTGCGTTGAGATGCTGATCTCCGGCAGGCTCGCCAAAGACGACGCCGAAGCGCGCGCCAAACTGCAGGCCGTGCTCGACAACGGCAAAGCCGCGGAGATCTTTGGTCGCATGGTGGCAGCACAGAAAGGTCCAACCGATTTCGTTGAAAACTACGCGAAATATCTGCCAACAGCGATGCTGAGCAAAGCCGTCTATGCTGATACCGAAGGTTTTGTCAGCGCGATGGACACCCGCGCGCTGGGCATGGCGGTGGTTTCTATGGGCGGCGGTCGTCGCCAGGCTTCTGACACCATCGATTACAGCGTTGGCTTCACCGACATGGCTCGTCTGGGCGACAGCGTTGACGGACAACGTCCGCTGGCGGTGATCCACGCGAAAGATGAAACAAGCTGGCAGGACGCGGCGAAGGCCGTGAAAGCGGCAATTAAACTGGACGATAAAGCGCCTGAAATTACGCCAACCGTCTATCGTCGCATCACCGAATAGTTATATACTGATCTGATCGCTTTTTTGCAGCGCAAGATGTATGGAGAACAAGATGAAACGTGCATTTATTATGGTGCTGGACTCCTTTGGGATTGGTGCAACGGAAGATGCTGACCGCTTTGGCGATGTTGGCGCAGATACCATGGGTCACATTGCAGAAGCCTGTGCCAAAGGCGAAGCTGACAATGGCCGTAAGGGCCCGCTGAATTTGCCTAACCTGACCCGCCTGGGTCTGGTGAAAGCGCATGAAGGTTCCACCGGCAAAATCGCTGCTGGCATGGACGGTAACGCGGAAGTGGTAGGCGCATACGCCTGGGCGCATGAGCTCTCTTCCGGTAAAGATACGCCGTCCGGTCACTGGGAAATCGCGGGTGTGCCGGTACTGTTCGACTGGGGCTACTTCAGCGACCACGAAAACAGCTTCCCGCAGGAACTGCTGGATAAACTGGTTAAGCGTGCCAACCTGCCGGGCTACCTCGGTAACTGCCACTCTTCCGGTACCGTGATCCTCGATCAACTGGGCGAAGAGCATATGAAAACCGGTAAGCCGATTTTCTATACCTCTGCTGACTCAGTGTTCCAGATTGCCTGTCACGAAGAGACCTATGGCCTGGATAAACTCTACGAGCTGTGCGAAATCGCGCGCGAAGAGCTGACCGAAGGCGGCTATAACATTGGCCGCGTTATCGCGCGTCCGTTTGTAGGCGACAAAGCGGGTAACTTCCAGCGTACCGGTAACCGCCACGACCTGGCCGTTGAGCCACCGGCCGCGACCGTTTTGCAGAAACTGGTTGATGAAAAACACGGTCACGTGGTTTCCGTCGGTAAGATTGCGGACATCTATGCCAACTGCGGTATCACTAAAAAAGTGAAAGCGACCGGTCTGGATGCACTGTTCGACGCCACCATCAAAGAGATGAAGGAAGCGGGTGATGAGACTATCGTCTTCACCAACTTCGTTGACTTCGACTCTTCATGGGGTCACCGTCGCGATATCGCTGGCTACGCTGCTGGTCTGGAACTGTTCGACCGCCGTCTGCCGGAGCTGATGGAGCTGGTGGGTGAAGATGACATTCTGATCCTCACCGCTGACCACGGCTGCGATCCAAGCTGGACCGGTACTGACCATACCCGTGAGCACATTCCGGTGCTGATCTACGGCCCGAAAGTCAAACCGGGTTCGCTGGGTCACCGTGAAACCTTCGCGGATATCGGCCAGACGCTGGCGACCTACTTCGGTACGTCCCCAATGGAATACGGCAAAAATATGCTGTGATTATTTGGGCGGGAGGATTCCCGCCCTTCGTCTATTTGAAAAATAAAGGAAATTACGATGGCTACCCCACATATTAACGCTGAAATGGGCGATTTCGCTGATGTTGTGCTGATGCCGGGCGACCCGCTGCGTGCGAAGCACATTGCTGAGACTTTCCTCGAAGATGTCCGTGAAGTGAACAATGTTCGCGGCATGTTAGGTTTCACCGGGACTTACAAAGGCCGTAAGATCTCCGTTATGGGTCACGGTATGGGCATCCCATCCTGCTCCATCTACACCAAAGAGCTGATCACCGACTTCGGCGTGAAGAAAATCATTCGCGTGGGCTCCTGCGGCGCGGTTCGTGCTGATGTGAAACTGCGTGACGTGGTTATCGGCATGGGTGCGTGCACCGACTCTAAAGTGAACCGTCTGCGCTTCAAAGACCACGACTTTGCGGCTATCGCTGACTTCGGCATGGTGCGTGACGCGGTTGATGCGGCCAAAGCGCTGGGCGTTGACGCTCGTGTGGGTAACATCTTCTCCGCTGACCTGTTCTACACCCCAGATCCAACCATGTTCGACGTGATGGAAAAATACGGCATCCTGGGCGTGGAAATGGAAGCGGCGGGCATCTACGGCGTAGCCGCAGAATTCGGTGCGAAAGCGCTGACCATCTGCACCGTGTCCGACCATATCCGTACTCACGAGCAGACCACTGCCGCTGAACGTCAGACGACCTTCAACGACATGATTAAAATCGCGCTGGAATCTGTTCTGCTGGGCGATAAAGCATAAGACCGTGTTGTGCCCGGTGGCGCTACGCTTACCGGGCCTACAACGGTTGCAGGCCGGATAAGGCGTAGCCGCCATCCGGCAATTTTTTTAGCGTACTGCTCCTGCCACCCAATTTGCGAGCTCCCGCAGCTCACTCTCTTGTTCCGGAAACTCCGCAACCAGCGCCTCGCAGGTTTGCTGCAGCACGTCTGCACGATACTGACAGCCCTGTAAACGCTTGGCGAGCGCTTCTAATGGCGCGGGATTGAGGCTATCGGTAAACACCTGTGTGCGGGTGATAACGCCTTTCTCGACGTCGAAGTGTAGCTCTACGCCGCCCCAGGTAAAACGTTCGTCCAGCAGATGAGAGAAGGCCGGAGCCTGACCAAAATTCCACTCCCAGCTGCTTTGACGCGCAAACGTCTCGGCAAAGTTCGGCAGGTCTGGCGTTTTATCCGGAGAGATAATTTCGGCGTCTACGCGCTCGCCGTAGTGACGGAAAAAAGCTTCAGTGACGGCTTCGCAAATCTGCTCGTGGGTAATGTCTGGGAGCAGCTCAACCAGATTCGCCACGCGCCCGCGCACCGACGTAATGCCTTTAGCCTGAAGTTTTTTCTTGTCCGGGTTCAGGTAGTTAGCCAGACGGCTAAGATCGGCGTTAAGCAGTAACGTGCCGTGGTGGAAGCCGCGGTCTTTAGTTTCCCGGTAGGCAGAGCCGGAGACTTTACGGTCGCCTTCTTCGGTTTTCACGATCAGGTCGTTACGACCGGAAGCTTCCGCCGTAATGCCCAGCGAATTCAGCGCCTCGAGCACAATGGAAGTCGAGATGGTTTTATCGTACTCCGGCTTACCGGCCATAAAGGTGAAACAGGTATTACCGAGGTCATGGAATACCGCGCCGCCGCCGCTGCTGCGGCGCGCCAGGCGGACGTTGTCTTCTTCCATGCGGCGAGTGTTGCACTCTTTCCACGGGTTTTGCGCCCGGCCAATCACCACCGTGTCTGCGTTACGCCACAGGAACAAAACCCGCTGGGTGGCGGGCATCTGGCGAAAAATACACTCCTCCACGGCGAGGTTAAACCACGGGTCGTGAGAGTCTGAAAGCAGCAGGCGTAGCGTTGACATAGCGATTTCCTTTTCTGATTAATCTTTATCTTCGTCCTGCACCGGCTTGTTGGCGGTGAGCAGGAACGGCGACTGCTGCCAGCGGGTGCGCTTGCCGCGCAGCAGCGTGCGGGCAAGTACCACGCCGATAGCGAGCGACAGCAGCAGCATCAGGCGGAGAATGTTGGTGGTGTTATCCACCTGACGGGATTCAGTGGCAATGGTGTGAGTATCCAGCGTCAGGCGCAGATAGCCCAGAGGGCCATTTTTCCCCTGAATAGGTTCGACGATTTGCTGGTTGAAGTAGCTGCCCGCTTTTTTACCGTCCAGCGCCAGGCGGTCACGCAGATCGACCTGTTCACCGGTGCGGACAATCAAATCACCCTGTTCATCATACACGCCAGCGTCCAGGATTCGGCTTTTGGTCGTGAGTTGATTAAGCAACTGGCCTATCTTTTTTTCATCCGGCGTTTCGCTTTTCATCAGCGGCGCAAGATTGAGCGACACCTGAAACGCCAGCGTTCTGGCCAGTTCTTCAAGCTGCGGATTTCGTTGTTTCTGGCTTTGTTGACTGAACCAGGAGGCGCCCTGCATCAATGCCACCAGCAGAGCGAGACAGATCAGGACAATCGCGGTGCGATGCAGTCGAAATTTCAGTTTTGCGCGAACCATATTCCACCTTTGAAAATTTACAGCTTAATGTTGCCAGAAGCGCTGGTTACAAGGTAGCCTCATGCGTTATTTTCCTGGGCTTAATATAGAGAAGATTGGAGCTGTAATGCCAAACAGTTTGACCTGGTGCGACTTGCCTGAAGATGTCTCCCTGTGGCCTGGATTGCCGCTTTCCCTGAGCGGTGATGAGGTGATGCCGCTGGATTACCACGCCGGTCGCAGCGGTTGGCTGCTCTATGGCCGCGGGTTGGATAAAGCGAGCCTCACCACCTATCAGCGCAAGCTGGGGGCGGCGATGGTGATTGTCGCGGCCTGGTGTGTTGAAGACTATCAGGTTATTCGCCTGGCGGGGTCGTTAACGCCGCGCGCAACGCGCCTGGCACACGATGCCGGGCTGGACGTTGCCCCGCTGGGCAAAATCCCACATCTGCGTACGCCGGGTCTGCTGGTGATGGATATGGACTCCACGGCGATTCAGATTGAGTGCATCGATGAAATCGCCAAGCTGGCGGGTACCGGTGAGCTGGTGTCGGAAGTGACCGAGCGCGCGATGCGCGGTGAGTTGGATTTCAGCGCCAGCCTGCGCCAACGCGTTGCCACGCTCAAAGATGCAGATGCTGACATTCTGCGTCAGGTGCGTGAAACCCTGCCGCTGATGCCGGGGCTGACTCAACTGGTACTGAAGCTTGAAACGCTGGGCTGGAAGGTGGCGATTGCCTCCGGCGGCTTCACCTTCTTTGCCGATCACCTGCGCGATAAACTACGTTTAACCGCGGCGGTGGCCAATGAGTTGGGCATTCGCGACGGTAAGCTGACGGGCGAAGTGGTGGGTGATATCGTCGACGCGCAGTATAAGGCGAAAACTTTGCTGCAACTGGCTGAGAAACATGAAATTCCCCATGCTCAGACGGTGGCGATTGGCGATGGTGCCAACGACCTGCCGATGATCAAAAAAGCCGGGCTGGGGATTGCGTATCATGCCAAACCAAAAGTGAACGAACAGACGGAAGTCACTATTCGTCATGCCGATTTGATGGGGGTGTTCTGCATTCTCTCCGGCAGCATGAATCAGAAATAAAGAGGTTAACGTGGCGAAAGCTCCTAAACGCGCATTTGTTTGTAATGAGTGCGGTGCGGATTATCCGCGCTGGCAGGGGCAATGTAGCGCCTGCCATGCCTGGAATACCATCACCGAGGTGCGTGTTGCGGCTTCCCCTACGGTCGCACGTAACGAGCGCCTGAGCGGCTACGCGGGTAATGCCGGCGTCGCAAAGGTGCAAAAACTGTCGGACATCAGTCTGGAAGAGCTGCCGCGCTTTTCCACCGGCTTTAAAGAGTTTGACCGCGTGCTGGGCGGCGGTGTTGTGCCGGGTAGCGCTATTTTGATTGGTGGTAATCCCGGGGCCGGTAAATCGACCCTGCTGTTGCAAACGCTGTGCAAGCTCGCCGAGCAGATGAAAACCCTGTACGTCACCGGCGAAGAGTCGTTGCAGCAGGTCGCCATGCGCGCGCACCGTCTTGGGCTGCCAACTGCGAACCTGAATATGCTTTCCGAAACCAGCATCGAGCAGATTTGCCAGATTGCGGAAGAAGAGCAGCCGAAGCTGATGGTTATCGATTCCATCCAGGTGATGCACATGGCGGATATTCAGTCCTCGCCGGGCAGCGTGGCGCAGGTGCGCGAAACCGCAGCCTATCTCACGCGCTTTGCGAAAACGCGCGGTGTGGCGATTGTTATGGTCGGCCACGTGACGAAAGATGGCTCGCTGGCGGGGCCAAAAGTACTCGAACACTGTATCGACTGCTCGGTATTGCTCGACGGCGATGCGGACTCGCGCTTCCGTACGTTGCGCAGCCATAAGAACCGTTTTGGTGCGGTGAACGAACTGGGCGTATTCGCCATGACCGAACAAGGTCTGCGCGAGGTGAGTAACCCTTCCGCCATCTTCCTGAGCCGCGGTGATGAAGTGACCTCTGGCAGTTCGGTGATGGTGGTATGGGAAGGTACGCGCCCGCTGCTGGTCGAGATTCAGGCGCTGGTGGATCACTCCATGATGGGCAACCCTCGCCGCGTTGCTGTGGGTCTTGAACAGAACCGACTGGCGATTCTGCTGGCGGTATTGCACCGTCACGGCGGGCTACAGATGGCAGACCAGGATGTGTTTGTTAACGTGGTGGGCGGCGTGAAGGTGACCGAAACCAGCGCAGACTTAGCTCTGCTGATGGCGATGGTTTCCAGCCTACGGGACAGACCGTTACCGCAGGATCTGGTGGTCTTCGGCGAAGTCGGGCTGGCCGGTGAGATTCGTCCCGTCCCTAGCGGACAGGAACGCATTTCAGAAGCCGCTAAGCATGGTTTCCGCCGCGCGATTGTTCCTGCGGCTAACGTACCGAAGAAGATTCCGGAAGGCATGAAGGTCTTTGGCGTGAAAAAACTCGCCGACGCGCTGGACGTTTTTGACGAACTTTAATGTTTGACCACCGGCGACGTACTGTGTCGCCGGTCTTTTTCCCCGGAGAGTACCGTGAGTACATCCGGGTTTTTTGTATAATGGGTAGATGGTTTACCCCAATTTAGCAGGAGGCTCTTGTGTCGTCGTTCGACTATCTCAAAACCGCAATCCGTCAGAAAGGCTGTACGTTACAGCAGGTCGCTGACGCCAGCGGCATGACCAAGGGCTATTTAAGCCAGCTTCTCAACGCCAAAATTAAAAGCCCGAGCGCGCAAAAGCTTGAAGCGCTGCACCGCTTTCTTGGACTGGAGTTCCCGCGTCAGCAGAAAAATATTGGCGTGGTATTCGGTAAGTTTTACCCACTGCATACGGGGCATATCTACCTGATCCAGCGCGCCTGTAGCCAGGTTGATGAGCTGCATATCATCATGGGCTATGACGACACGCGCGACCGAGCGCTGTTTGAAGATAGCGCCATGTCGCAGCAGCCGACGGTGTCAGACCGCCTGCGCTGGCTGCTGCAAACCTTCAAGTACCAGAAGAACATCCGTATTCACGCCTTCAATGAAGAGGGCATGGAGCCCTATCCGCACGGTTGGGATGTGTGGAGCGCGGGTATAAAAACGTTTATGGAAGAGAAGGGTATCGCGCCCAACTGGATTTACTCCTCAGAAGAAGCCGATGCGCCGCAGTACCTTGAGCATCTCGGTATTGAAACGGTGCTGATTGACCCGAAACGTACGTTCATGAACATCAGCGGGTCGCAGATTCGTGAGAACCCATTCCGCTACTGGGATTACATTCCAACCGAAGTGAAACCGTTCTTCGTGCGTACGGTGGCGATTCTTGGCGGTGAGTCCAGCGGGAAATCGACGCTGGTGAACAAGCTGGCGAATATCTTTAATACCACCAGTGCCTGGGAATATGGGCGAGACTACGTTTTCTCGCACCTGGGCGGCGACGAGATGGCGTTACAGTATTCCGACTACGACAAAATCGCGCTGGGACATGCACAGTACATCGATTTTGCAGTGAAGTACGCTAACAAAGTGGCGTTTATCGATACCGATTTTGTCAGCACTCAGGCGTTCTGTAAGAAGTATGAGGGGCGTGAACACCCGTTTGTTCAGGCGCTGATTGACGAGTACCGCTTCGACCTGGTTATCCTGCTGGAAAACAATACTCCGTGGGTGGCGGATGGGTTGCGCAGCCTTGGTAGCTCGGTTGACCGCAAGGAGTTCCAGGCTTTGCTGGTCTCTCTGCTTGAAAAGAACAACATCGAATTTGTGCATGTCGAAGAATCAGACTACGACTCCCGGTTCCTGCGCTGCGTGGAGTTGGTGAAAGAGCTGATGGGGGATTAAGCGAGGCGGAAAGAAGTAAGGCGAATGATTTTCATCATTCGCCTTAAGGGTATTACTTCGAAATACGCTTGTACTTGATACGCTTCGGCTCCAGCGCATCTGCGCCCAGCGTGCGTTTCTTATACTCTTCGTATTCGGTAAAGTTACCTTCGAAGAACTCAACCTTACCTTCATCCTGGTAGTCCAGAATGTGGGTAGCGATACGGTCAAGGAACCAACGGTCGTGCGAGATAACCATCGCGCAGCCCGGGAACTCCAGCAGGGCGTTTTCCAGCGCGCGCAGGGTTTCGATATCCAGGTCGTTTGTTGGTTCATCGAGCAGCAGCATGTTGCCGCCAACCTGCAGCAGCTTCGCCAGATGCAGACGACCGCGCTCACCGCCGGACAGCTCGCCTACGCGTTTGCCCTGGTCGACGCCTTTGAAGTTAAAGCGGCCTACGTACGCACGGCTTGGCATCTCGGTGTTGCCAATCTTCATGATATCCAGCCCGCCGGAAACTTCTTCCCATACGGTTTTGCTGTTATCCATCGCATCACGGAACTGGTCAACGGAGGCCAGCTTCACGGTTTCGCCCAGCGTGATGGTGCCGCTGTCAGGCTGTTCTTGGCCGGACATCATACGGAACAGGGTGGATTTACCCGCGCCGTTCGGGCCGATGATACCAACGATAGCGCCTTTCGGTACGGAGAAGCTAAGGTCGTCAATCAGTACGCGATCGCCGTAGGATTTACGCAGGTTGCTTACTTCAACGACTTTATCGCCCAGACGTGCGCCAGGTGGGATAAACAGTTCGTTGGTTTCGTTACGCTTCTGGTATTCGGTATTGTTCAGCTCTTCAAAGCGTGCCAGACGGGCTTTACCCTTAGACTGACGGCCTTTCGCGCCCTGACGAACCCACTCCAGCTCTTTCTCAATGGACTTACGGCGAGCCGCTTCCTGAGAAGCTTCCTGAGCCAGACGCTGATCTTTCTGCTCCAGCCAGGAGGAGTAGTTACCTTCCCACGGAATACCTTCACCGCGGTCGAGTTCGAGGATCCAACCGGCAACGTTATCGAGGAAGTAACGGTCGTGGGTAATCGCCACAACGGTGCCTTCGAAGTCGTGCAGGAAGCGTTCCAGCCAGGCGACGGATTCCGCATCCAGGTGGTTAGTAGGTTCGTCGAGCAGCAGCATGTCTGGCTTTTCAAGCAGCAGACGGCACAGCGCGACGCGGCGGCGTTCACCACCGGAGAGTTTTTCGATTTTAGCGTCCCAGTCCGGCAGACGCAGCGCATCAGCGGCGCGCTCAAGCTGCACGTTCAGGTTATGACCGTCGTGCGCCTGGATAATTTCTTCGAACTTACCCTGCTGGGCAGCCAGCTTGTCGAAGTCGGCGTCTGGTTCAGCGTACTTGGCGTACACTTCGTCCAGGCCTTTCAGCGCGTTAACCACTTCGGCAACGGCTTCTTCAACGGATTCACGTACGGTATGTTCAGGGTTCAGCTTTGGTTCCTGCGGCAGGTAACCAATTTTGAGGCCCGGCTGTGGGCGAGCTTCACCTTCGATATCGGTATCGATACCGGCCATAATTTTCAGCAGGGTAGATTTACCCGCGCCGTTCAGGCCCAGAACACCGATTTTTGCGCCAGGGAAGAAGCTCAGCGAGATGTTTTTAAGAATATGACGTTTCGGCGGAACCACTTTGCCGACACGATGCATGGTATAAACGAATTGAGCCACGTGGACTTCGCCTCTTTTATAGTGATGAATAGAGTTTTTCAAAGGCGAAGTGTAGCTGTTTTCCCCGTCCAATCCCAGCAGGCAAATTCTGCTGTGTCGATGTCCCAATAAAACGTAAAAAAGTGTGCATTGCGTGGAACATTTCTTATTCAATGGTTAGCATCAATTGATTACGCGGCATGATGCTGTACTGACGTAACGTGACAACGAGGAAGAGCTTGTGCAAAAAGCCCAACAATTGACGTGGCGTCTGCTGGCCGCCGGTTTCTGTCTGCTGACTATCAGCAGCGTTGCCCGCGCCGATTCGCTGGATGAACAGCGCAATCGCTATGCGCAAATTAAACAGGCCTGGGATAATGGCCAGATGGATGTCGTCGACCAACTGATGCCGACTCTGCGTGATTACCCGCTGTACCCCTATCTGGAGTATCGCCAGCTGTCGGGCGATTTGATGAATACACCGGCGCTGTCGGTGACCAACTTCGTGCAGGCGAACCCTACGCTTCCGCCTGCGCGCACTTTAAGAAACCGCTTCGTGAACGAGCTGGCCCGCCGGGAAGACTGGCGCGGACTGCTGGCCTTCAGTCCGGAGAAGCCGGGAACGGTGGAAGCGCAGTGTAACTACTACTACGCCAGGTATTCCGTGGGGGATACTCAGGGCGCCTGGGATGGCGCGAAAACGCTGTGGCTGACGGGGCAGAACCGTCCGAACGCCTGCGATAAGCTGTTTGGCGCCTGGCGGGCTTCTGGCACTCAGGACCCGCTGGCCTATCTTGAACGTATTCGTCTGGCGATGCAGGCAGGTAATACCGGGCTGGTGAAGGCGCTTGCCTCGCAGATGCCGCCGGAATACCAGACCATCGCCTCGGCCATTACCGATCTCGCGAACAACCCTAACAACGTACTGACCTTCGCTCGCTCAACGGGTGCGACGGAATTTACTCGCCAACTGGCAGCGGTCGCTTTCAGCAGCGTGGCGCGTCAGGACGTCGAAAATGCGCGCCTGATGATCCCGACGCTGGTACAGGCGCAGCAGCTTAACGAGGAACAAACGCAGGCGCTGCGCGATATCGTCGCCTGGCGCTTGATGGGCAATGACGTGACCGATGAGCAGGCGCGCTGGCGTGATGACGCCATCATGCGTTCGCAGTCAACGTCGCTGGTTGAACGCCGCGTACGCATGGCGTTAGGCACGGGCGATCGCAGCGGACTTAACACCTGGCTGGCGCGTTTACCGATGGAAGCCAAAGAGAAAGACGAGTGGCGCTACTGGCAGGCCGACCTGCTGATGGAGCGGGGCCGTGATGATGAAGCTCGTACCATTCTGCTCTCTTTAATGCAGCAACGCGGTTTTTATCCGATGGTCGCCGCGCAGCGTCTTGGTGAGCCGTATGCGTTGCGTATCGATAAAGCTCCGGGGGCTATCTCCTCCACGCTAACCGGCGGCGCGGAAATGGCGCGCGTGCGCGAGCTGATGTACTGGAACCAGGACAACACTGCACGCAGCGAATGGGCGAACCTGGTGAGCAGTCGCAGCCAGACCGAGCAGGCTCAACTGGCGCGCTACGCCTTTGACCAGCATTGGTGGGATCTCAGCGTGCAGGCGACCATTGCCGGTAAGCTGTGGGATAACCTGCAGGAGCGTTTCCCGTTAGCCTATAACGACCTGTTTGTGCGCTACACGTCGGGTAAAGATGTCCCTCAAAGCTATGCGATGGCGATTGCTCGCCAGGAGAGCGCGTGGAATCCGAAGGTGAAATCGCCGGTCGGGGCAAGCGGTCTGATGCAGATTATGCCGGGCACCGCGACCCACACGGTGAAGATGTTTAATCTGTCGGGCTACAGCAACCCTGCACAGCTGCTGGACCCGGAAACCAATATTAATATTGGTACCAGCTACCTGCAGTACGTTTATCAGCAGTTCGAGAACAACCGTATCTTTGCTTCGGCAGCCTATAACGCCGGGCCTGGACGCGTACGCACCTGGCTTGGCAACAGCGCGGGGCGTATTGATGCGGTGGCGTTTATCGAAAGCATCCCGTTCTCCGAAACCCGTGGCTACGTGAAGAACGTGCTGGCCTATGACGCTTATTATCGTCACTTTATGGGGCAGAAAGAGGATGTGCTTAGCAGCAATGAGTGGCAACGACGTTACTGATGCGTAAGACCTGTGTTATGCTTGTACTCGTTTAAGAGTACATGCATAACATGGTGGCCCGAGATGACCCAACAATCCCCTTATTCAGCCACGGTGGCTGAGCAGCGCAACCAGGAGTGGCTTCGCTTTGTGGAGCTTCTGCGTCTGGCGTATACCGATGAACTCGCGCTGCCGCTACTCAATCTGATAATGACCCCAGACGAACGTGAAGCGCTGGGAACTCGCGTGCGTATTATTGAAGAGCTGCTGCGCGGAGAGATGAGCCAGCGCGAGTTGAAAAACGAGCTCGGTGCGGGGATCGCGACGATCACGCGTGGATCCAACAGCCTGAAATCAGCGCCGGTAGAGCTGCGTCAGTGGCTGGAACAAACCCTGCCAAAAACCTAAGCCGCATCCGGTAATAGTGCGGCAATTACCGACGATACAGGTCGTTATGGAAGGGGCTGAGCGCCAGCACCACCGCCTGATGATACACGCTGCAGCGGGTGAGCACGCCCGCGGTGAACACGCCAATCGCGCCTTCTTTGTTGCCAATCTTATCAATGCCGGTGTACTTCGACATGACCGGTCCTAACGCTTCTCCAGCGCGTACCTGCTCAAGGATAGCCTCCGGCAGCGGCAGGGTGGCGGAGCGGGCTTCCCCACGCTGTTCACCACTCTCAATCACCACCCAGCTGAAGGTCGCGCCTTCGTCGATTCCCGCCTCAATGGCGACCCAAAAATCTGCGTTAGGATGGGCTTCACGTGCGTTAGCCACGCGGTTGCGTGCGCCTGCGCGCGTCTCAGGGCTACCGAACGGCTGCTCGGGTACGCCGGTATCGACGGAAATCGGCGTTATTTGGCAGGATCCTTCACCAAAAATCTGGTCAAATGCGGCAAGAATAGCCTGAATTTTGGCAGGATTGGTGGTAGCAGCGACAACTTGATGCATAATCTACACAACTCAGCTAATAAAATGTCATCGCAGTATAACGGATAAAAAACATGTTACAGGTATATCTTGTTCGCCATGGCGAAACGCAGTGGAACGCCGAAAGGCGTATTCAAGGCCAGTCCGATAGCCCCCTGACGGCTAAAGGAGAACAGCAGGCCGTCCAGGTCGGTGAGCGTGTACGCACCTACGGTATCACTCATGTCATTGCCAGCGATCTGGGCCGTACGCGTCGTACCGCCGAGATCATTGCGGATGCCTGCGGCTGCGGCGTGACGTTCGATGCGCGTCTGCGCGAGCTTGATATGGGCGTACTGGAGCAGCGTCATCTCGACTCGCTCAGCGCGGAAGAAGAAGCGTGGCGTCGGTTGGTGGTCAACGGTACGCCGGACGGACGTATTCCTGAAGGTGAGTCAATGCAGGAGCTGAGCGAGCGCATGCGTGCTGGGTTAAATGCCTGCCTCGACTTGCCGGCAGGTAGTCGACCGCTGCTGGTGAGCCATGGTATTGCGCTGGGTTGCCTGGTCAGCACTATCCTGGGTCTGCCTGCCCATGCGGAACGCCGCTTACGTCTGCGTAACTGCTCTATCTCACGAGTGGATTATCAGGAAAGTTTGTGGCTGGCGCCGGGCTGGATAGTTGAAACGGCAGGGGACATCTCACATCTGGACGCCCCTGCGTTGGATGAGTTACAGCGTTAGCGACGGATCGGAATCAGGTACTCGCAGCGTAGCATAATCGGCGGTTCCTGGTTCCGGGCTTCATCCTGCGGGAAGAAGCGCTCAATATCCTGGCCTTTGCGACGCGTCAGATTCAGCATCGGCATACAGGTGCCGTACAGGGTCAGAATAAACTCCTGCAGACCCGTTCCTAGCCCTTCATAGGTGAACATCACGTATTCGCCGCCTTCAAGGGTCACCGGATGCGCGTTGTGGATATGGCCATTCGCCAACTCTGGCGTCAACGCCGTGGTGTAGAACACCTCTTGTTCATCATCTTTTTCCAGGCTTGGGCGCGGCTCATGCATGCCGTATAAAATCGGCGGCAGAGACGGGGAGTTGCCGAGGAAATCGGTCCAGAACTGTATGCGCATTTGCTGGCGGAAATCGGAAATCTCTTCCAGCTTGCAGGTATAGCTCTGGGTGACACCCATCAGATGCGTGGTCGGCAACGTCACAAACTCGTACTTCGGCATCGTAAACTCACCCAGGCGCAGCGGCGGACGCATGCCGAACGAACTCCAGTCTGGAGAACGGCGATACAGCGCTGGCGTCAACGAGAACTGCTTTTTGAACGCACGGGTGAAAGTTTGCTGTGAATCGAAGCGATACTGCAAAGCGATATCAAGGATAGGGCGCGCAGTCAGGCGCAGCGCAACGGCTGATTTAGAGAGGCGGCGAGCGCGAATATATGCACCAATGGCATGGCCGGTAACGTCTTTGAACATACGTTGCAGGTGCCATTTGGAATAACCCGCTTTTGCTGCCACATTATCAAGCGATAAAGGCTGATCTAAATGTCCTTCCAGCCAAACGAGGAGGTCGCGAATAATCCCAGCTTGATCCATAAAATGCCCTCATCCTTAATTTCTTAGGTGCCTGTTACCAAAGTAGCGGATAATAGCATCTTTTGCTGTTTTAGCATTGAGTGTTTTTTTTTGTGCATAAGTGCGTTTTTACATTAGAAATAGCGCTTATTTTTGTAATGCTGTGATCTTAAAACACTTTCCTGGTGGATGTTGAATAATTCATCAACGCAATTAACGAAAATGGTAACAATATGAAATACAAGAAATTAATGGCTGGCCTGTTGCTGGGCGTCTCCAGCCTGGGCGCTCACGCTGAGCAGATTGGTTCTGTTGATACGGTTTTCAAAATGTTTGGCCCCGATCATAAAATCGTGGTGGAAGCTTTTGACGATCCGGATGTCAAAAACGTGACCTGCTATGTCAGCCGTGCCAAGACCGGTGGCATCAAAGGCGGGTTAGGTCTGGCGGAAGATACTTCCGATGCCGCCATCTCCTGCCAGCAGGTTGGGCCGGTGGAGCTGAGCGATAAAATTAAGAACGGCAAAGCGGAAGGTGAGGTGGTCTTTAAGAAGCGCACGTCGCTGGTGTTTAAATCACTGCAGGTCGTTCGTTTTTACGATGCAAAACGTAACACGCTGGCCTACCTTGCCTATTCCGACAAGGTGGTTGATGGGTCGCCGAAAAATGCGATTAGTGCCGTACCTATCATGCCGTGGGCTGAAGTGCCGGCGGCGGCAAAATAAGGGTAAAAAAAACGGCGCTGAATGCGCCGTTTTGTTGTCTTATTCCTGCAGCTCGCCGCAGAAGCGGTAACCTTCGCCGTGGATAGTGGCGATGATTTCCGGGGTGTCCGGCGTAGACTCGAAATGCTTACGGATGCGACGAATGGTGACGTCAACCGTACGGTCGTGTGGCTTAAGCTCACGGCCGGTCATTTTCTTCAGCAGTTCAGCACGAGACTGAATTTTGCCTGGATTTTCGCAGAAGTGCAGCATCGCGCGGAATTCGCTACGCGGCAGCTTGTACTGCTCACCGTTCGGGCTCACCAGAGAGCGACTGTTGATGTCCAGTTCCCAACCGTTGAACTTGTAGCTTTCAACGCTACGACGTTCTTCGCTGACGGTACCCAGGTTCATGGTACGGGACAGCAGGTTACGCGCACGGATGGTCAGTTCGCGTGGGTTGAACGGTTTGGTGATGTAATCATCTGCACCAATTTCCAGACCGAGGATCTTGTCGACTTCATTGTCGCGACCGGTCAGGAACATCAGGGCGACGTTCGCTTGTTCACGCAGTTCGCGCGCCAGCAGAAGGCCGTTTTTACCTGGCAGGTTGATATCCATGATCACCAGGTTGATATCATTTTCAGACAGGATCTGATGCATTTCCGCGCCATCGGTCGCTTCGAACACATCGTAGCCTTCTGCTTCGAAAATACTTTTTAACGTGTTGCGTGTTACCAACTCGTCTTCAACGATAAGAATGTGCGGGGTCTGCATGTTTGCTACCTAAATTGCCAACTAAATCGAAACAGGAAGTACCAATAGTCCCTGACCTGCCTGATGCATGTCGAAAATTAACATGATCGGCGTAACATGACTAAAGTACGTAATTGCGTTCTTGATGCACTTTCCATCAACGTCAACAACATCATTAGCTTGGTCGTGGGTACTCTTCCCTCTGGACCCGACAGTGTCAAAAACGGTTGTCATCCTAACCATTTTAACAGCAACATAACAGGTAAAGAGGCACCAGACCGCCAATAAACCTACGCTTCGTTGACATATATCAAGTTCAATTGTAGCACGTTAACAGTTTGGTGAAATCATCGCTCCGGAATGATAACGGCTATCACATTTTTTCCACAACTCAAGTAGTTGCACAGGTTAACTGATAAATTTGGTGAATCCAATTGTTATTGTTTTACGATAATCTAAATAGTTCGTATAAACATAGAGATATGCTGCTTCTGTTAACATTCTAAATTGATAATTTCACCCTGAATAGTTTAGCTTCTTTTATGTGTTATGAAACATCATTTCAGTGATTTTTGTTGCAATTTTGTAAATTCGCGCTGCGCAATATGTTGAAGTACATCACATTATTGCCCGATAACAGGAAATTAAGAGAACTTTAAATGCGCTTATCTATTGTGCTGGTTTCTCCAGCAAGAGCCGAAAACATCGGTGCTGCCGCCCGAGCAATGAAGACGATGGGATTCCATGAGTTACGCATCGTAGACAGCGTGGCACATCTTGAGCCCGCAACCCGATGGGTGGCTCACGGTTCGACCGATATCATTGATGGCATCACGTGTTACCCGACGCTGGCGGAAGCGCTGCACGACGTGGACTTCACCGTCGCCACCACCGCCCGCAGCCGCGCACGCTTTCACTACTACGCGACGCCGCAGGAACTGCTGCCGATGCTTGAAGAAAAAGCACAGTGGATGGGGCACGCCGCGCTGGTGTTTGGCCGCGAAGATTCCGGGCTAACCAACGAAGAGCTGGCGCTGGCCGATGTGCTGACCGGCGTACCGATGGTGGCAGATTACCCTTCGTTAAATCTGGGGCAGGCGGTGATGGTTTATTGTTATCAGCTCTCCTCGCTGTTACAAACCACGAACCCGACGGCAACGGAAGGTGATGAGAATCAGCTGATTGCGTTAAGGGCCCGTGTCACCGCTTTGCTTGCACGCCTGGATGTCGCCGGAGATGTAAAAATGGCTGACTGGCTGCAACAGCGTATTGGCTTACTAACGCATCGCGATACGGCAATGTTGCATCGTTTGCTGCATGATATTGAAAAAAATATGCCAGAGTAAAATTCTGTTATCGTGTTTACGTATGGTGTTATACCCCAACATTTTGCTTAACTTATGGCTGTTGTGGTGGTTTATCGGTAGTTGTCTGGGCTGATGTGAAGTGGTTGCGGAACGTGACGAAGTTAAAAATTCATTGACTTAGATGGACAGATACTTTAACCAATATAGGTATACAGACAGAGAAATAACAGAGCACACAACATCCATGATTCGCATCAGCAGCATTATGACCATTACCACCACCACTATTACCACAGGTAACGGTGCGGGCTGACGCGTACAGGAAACACAAAAAAAAGCCCGCACCTAAACAGTGCGGGCTTTTTTTTCGACTAGTGATCAAGGGGTAAAACCATGCGAGTCTTGAAGTTCGGCGGTACATCAGTGGCAAATGCGGAGCGATTCCTGCGCGTTGCCGATATCCTGGAAAGCAACGCCAGGCAGGGGCAGGTAGCAACCGTGCTCTCTGCCCCGGCAAAAATCACCAACCACCTCGTGGCGATGATTGAAAAAACCATTGGTGGCCAGGATGCGCTGACCAATATCGCCGATGCCGAACGAATCTTTGCTGAACTGCTTCAGGGACTCGCTAATGCCCAGCCCGGTTTTCCGCTCGCCGACCTGAAAGCTGCCGTTGAGCTGGAGTTCTCCCAGATTAAGCACATCCTGCACGGCATCAGCCTGCTGGGTCAGTGCCCGGACAGCGTCAACGCGGGGCTTATCTGCCGCGGTGAAAAGCTGTCGATTGCTATCATGGCTGGCCTGCTGAGTGCCCGCGGCCATAAGGTGACCGTGATTAATCCGGTCGAAAAACTGCTGGCCGTTGGCCACTACCTTGAATCTACTGTCGATATTACTGAATCTACCCGTCGTATCGTGGCAAGCCAGATCCCATCCGATCACATGGTGCTGATGGCAGGCTTTACCGCCGGCAACGAGAAGGGCGAACTGGTGGTGCTGGGGCGTAACGGCTCCGACTACTCCGCTGCCGTGCTGGCCGCCTGTTTGCGTGCCGACTGTTGCGAAATCTGGACCGACGTCGACGGTGTCTACACCTGTGACCCGCGCCAGGTACCGGACGCGCGTTTACTGAAGAGCATGTCTTATCAGGAAGCGATGGAGCTTTCCTACTTCGGTGCCAAAGTTCTTCACCCTCGCACCATTGCCCCTATCGCCCAGTTCCAGATCCCTTGCCTGATTAAAAATACCGGTAATCCTCAAGCACCCGGTACGCTTATCGGCGCCAGCAGCGACGATGATTCATTGCCAGTGAAGGGGATCTCTAACCTCAATAACATGGCGATGTTTAACGTCTCTGGTCCTGGCATGAAGGGCATGGTTGGCATGGCGGCGCGTGTGTTTGCGACTATGTCTCGCGCCGGGATCTCGGTGGTGCTGATTACCCAATCTTCTTCCGAATACAGCATCAGCTTCTGCGTGCCGCAGAGCGACTGCGCGCGGGCGAAGAAGGCGATGGAAGATGAGTTCTATCTGGAGCTGAAAGAAGAGCTGCTGGAACCGCTGGCCATCATGGAGCGTTTGGCGATCATCTCCGTCGTCGGCGACGGTATGCGTACGCTGCGCGGCATCTCGGCAAAATTCTTTGCCGCACTGGCTCGCGCTAATATCAATATCGTAGCGATTGCTCAGGGCTCGTCCGAGCGTTCTATCTCGGTTGTGGTGAATAACGACGACGCGACTACCGGCGTGCGAGTCACTCATCAGATGCTGTTTAACACCGACCAGGTGATTGAAGTGTTCCTGGTGGGCGTGGGTGGCGTCGGTGGCGCGCTGCTGGAGCAGATCAAACGCCAGCAGGCGTGGTTGAAGAAAAAACATATCGACCTGCGCGTGTGCGGCGTGGCGAACTCCCGTGCGCTGCTCACCAGCGTGCATGGCCTGAATCTTGAAAACTGGGAAGCCGAACTGGCGGAAGCCAAAGAGCCGTTCAACCTTGGCCGTCTGATTCGCCTGGTGAAAGAGTATCACCTGCTGAACCCGGTTATTGTCGACTGTACCTCAAGCCAGGCGGTGGCGGATCAATACGCTGACTTCCTGCGCGAAGGGTTCCACGTGGTGACGCCGAATAAAAAGGCCAACACCTCGTCGATGGATTACTACCATCAGCTGCGTCATGCTGCCGGGCTTTCACGCCGTAAATTCCTCTACGACACCAACGTCGGTGCAGGCCTGCCGGTTATTGAAAACCTGCAAAACCTGCTGAACGCGGGTGACGAACTGCAGCACTTCTCCGGGATCCTTTCTGGTTCACTGTCGTTTATTTTCGGCAAGCTGGATGAAGGCATGAGCCTGTCCGAAGCCACGGCGATGGCGCGAGGAATGGGTTATACCGAACCGGACCCACGTGACGATCTGTCCGGGATGGACGTGGCGCGCAAGCTGCTCATTCTGGCGCGTGAAACTGGGCGTCATCTGGAACTCAGTGATATTGTGGTTGAATCCGTACTGCCAGAGAGCTTTGATGCTTCCGGCGATGCCGAAAGCTTTATGGCACGTCTGCCGCAGCTGGACGATGAATATTCCGCTCGCGTGGCGAAAGCGCGTGATGAAGGCAAAGTGCTGCGCTATGTTGGCAACATCGAAGAAGACGGCGTTTGCCGGGTGAAAGTGGCCGCCGTAGACGGCAACGACCCGCTGTATAAAATCAAAAATGGCGAGAACGCGCTGGCGTTCTACAGCCGCTACTATCAACCGCTTCCGCTGGTGCTGCGCGGCTATGGCGCAGGCAACGATGTGACGGCAGCAGGGGTATTTGCTGACCTTCTGCGTACGCTGTCATGGAAGTTAGGAGTTTAACATGGTTAAGGTTTATGCCCCGGCTTCCAGTGCCAATATGAGCGTCGGGTTTGATGTACTGGGTGCCGCTGTGACGCCGATTGACGGCAGTCTGCTGGGCGATAACGTATCGGTTGAGGCGGCAGACCGCTTCAGCCTGCAAAATCTGGGGCGCTTTGCGGATAAACTGCCGAGCGACCCGCATGAAAACATCGTCTATCAATGCTGGGAACGCTACTGCCAGGAAATTGGCAAGAGCGTGCCGGTGGCGATGACGCTGGAAAAAAATATGCCGATCGGCTCGGGTCTGGGTTCCAGCGCCTGTTCCGTGGTCGCCGCGCTGGTGGCGATGAACGAATTCTGCGGTAAGCCGCTGGATGAAACCCGCATGCTGGCGCTGATGGGCGAGCTGGAAGGGCGTATCTCCGGCAGCGTGCACTACGATAACGTTGCACCGTGCTATCTGGGCGGTATGCAACTGATGATTGAAGAGAACGACATCATCAGCCAGCAGGTACCGTGCTTCGATGATTGGCTTTGGGTGTTGGCCTATCCGGGTATTAAAGTCTCGACGGCGGAAGCGCGGGCCATTTTGCCTGCTCAGTATCGTCGTCAGGACTGTATTGCGCATGGCCGCCATCTGGCAGGCTTTATTCACGCCTGCTACTCCCGTCAGCCTCAACTGGCGGCGAAACTGATGAAAGACGTGATTGCTGAGCCGTACCGTACCAAACTGCTGCCGGGCTTTAACGAAGCGCGTCAGGCGGTTGCCGGTATTGGCGCTATTTCCTGCGGTATCTCCGGTTCCGGGCCAACGCTGTTTGCCCTGTGCGATAAAACCGAGACGGCGCAGCGCGTGGCGGACTGGCTTGGACAGCATTATCTGCAGAATCAAGAAGGCTTCGTTCATATTTGCCGGCTGGACACAGCGGGCGCACGAGTAGTGGGATAACCGATGAAACTCTATAACTTAAAAGATCACAATGAGCAGGTCAGCTTTGCGCAGGCTGTGACTCAAGGGCTTGGCAAACACCAGGGGCTGTTTTTCCCGCATGATCTGCCGGAATTCAACCTGACCGACATTGATGACCTGCTGACCCAGGACTTCGTCACCCGTAGCGCGAAGATCCTCTCCGCGTTCATCGGCGATGAAATCCCACAGGCCGAGCTGGCTGCGCGTATCGGGAAAGCGTTCACCTTCCCGGCACCGGTAAACCAGGTACAGGAAGACGTAGGTTGTCTGGAGCTGTTCCACGGCCCGACTCTGGCGTTTAAAGACTTCGGCGGCCGCTTTATGGCGCAGATGTTGACCCTTATCGCGGGCGAAAAGCCGGTGACCATCCTGACCGCCACCTCAGGTGATACCGGCGCAGCCGTGGCACACGCTTTCTACGGCTTGCCGAACGTTAAAGTGGTTATCCTGTATCCGCGCGGCAAAATCAGCCCATTGCAGGAAAAACTGTTCTGTACCCTGGGTGGCAACATTGAAACCGTCGCCATTGACGGTGACTTCGATGCCTGTCAGGCGCTGGTTAAACAGGCCTTCGATGACGAAGAACTGAAAGCTGCGCTGGGTCTGAACTCCGCCAACTCCATCAACATCAGTCGTCTGCTGGCGCAGATTTGTTACTACTTCGAAGCGGTAGCGCAGCTGCCGCAGGAAGCGCGCAACCAGCTGGTGATTTCCGTTCCAAGCGGCAACTTTGGCGACCTGACTGCAGGTCTGCTGGCGAAGTCGCTGGGCCTGCCGGTGAAGCGCTTTATTGCGGCGACCAATGCCAACGACACCGTGCCACGCTTCCTGCAGGACGGCAAATGGGCGCCGAAGGCCACTCAGGCCACGCTGTCGAACGCCATGGACGTGAGCCAACCGAACAACTGGCCGCGCGTAGAAGAGCTCTTCCGTCGCAAAATCTGGCGTCTGAACGAGCTGGGCTATGCGGCGGTGGATGATGAAACCACCAAAGCGACCATGCGCGAATTGCAGGGGCTGGGCTATACCTCTGAGCCGCATGCGGCCATTGCCTATCGCGCACTGCGTGACCAGCTACAGCCTGGCGAGTACGGCCTGTTCCTTGGCACCGCGCATCCGGCGAAGTTTAAAGAGAGCGTTGAAGAGATTCTGGGTGAAACGCTGCCGCTGCCAAAAGCGCTGGCGGACCGCGCCGACCTGCCGCTGTTATCGCATAATCTGCCGGCTGACTATGCAGAATTGCGTAAGCTGATGATGAGCAAGGCGTAATGTCTCCGTTTCCCCTTTCTAAGCGAAGGGGGAAATAGGGAGAAATTATGCAGAGATGTGGTAGGGAAAAAGGAGAAATTCCCAATAAATGCGGGCGTTCAGAATATAGGATTGCGGAGAATAACAAGCTGGTATTTACCACAGTAATCTTTATTCATCAGCCATATTGGCGAATGATGAATAAAGGAGTTACCTATGTTAAAACCTGCGATGTTAGCACTGGCAATGCTATTGGCAGCTCCGGTTATGACACAGGCCGCAGAGATTACGCTGCTGCCTGCTGTGACGCTGCAAATTGGCGACCAGGATAATCACGGCAACTATTGGGATGGCGGACACTGGCGTGACCATAGCTGGTGGAAGGATCACTATGAATGGCGCGACAACCGCTGGCATGCTCACACGCCACCGCCGCCACACTATGATAACCGCGGCCACGACGATCATCACGGCGATCGCCATGACGGTTGGGATCACAACGATCGTGGGCATGGCGACGATCGCGGTCACGGGGACGATCATCGCCCGCCACCGCAGAATAACCATCACTAACCTGTAGCCCGGCCGAGCGAAGCGACGCCGGGTTTTTTATATCGCAGCAGTCCCGGTGTCGCTACGCTTGGCCGGGCTACTTGATTACTGTTCGTGGCGTTTGAAGACCAGTTCTTCGGCGCTCGAGTTTTCCGCATCGAAGAAATACCCTTCGCTATTGAACCCGGTCAGCTGCTCCGGCTTGCTCAGACGGTTTTCAATGATGTATCGGCTCATCAGCCCGCGCGCTTTTTTGGCGTAGAAGCTGATGACCTTGAATTTGCCATTCTTCTCGTCGAGGAATACTGGCTTAATAATGCGGCCTGCAAGCGCCTTCGGTTTCACCGAGCGGAAGTATTCATCCGAGGCCAGATTAATCACCACGTCGTCGCCCTGTGCTTCCAGCGCCGCGTTCAGCGTGTTGGTGATTTCATCCCCCCAGAACTGGTAGAGATCTTTGCCGCGTGGGTTTTCGAGGCGAATGCCCATTTCCAGACGATAAGGCTGCATCAGATCCAGCGGGCGCAGTACGCCGTACAGGCCTGAGAGCATCCGCAGGTGTTGCTGCGCAAAATCGAAGTCCGCTTCGCTGAAGGTTTCCGCTTGCAGCCCGGTATAGACATCGCCCTTAAACGCCAGAATGGCCTGACGCGCGTTATCGGGCGTGAAGTCCGGATGCCAATCGTGGAAGCGCGTCGCGTTGAGGTCAGCGAGTTTGTCGCTAATGCCCATCAGCGCCTTTATCTGCGGTGCGGAGAGCTTACGCGCTTCGCGGATAAGCTGCTGGGAGTGCTCCAGCAGCGCGGGCTGGGTAAAGCGTTTGGTGGTCAGCTCGCTTTGGTAATCGAGCGTTTTGGCCGGGGAAATCAGAATCAGCATATCCAGTCCTTGCAGAAAATTTCACTCAACTTTAACAAAAAAACGGCGCAAAGCGATCGATTGCTGTCATTGGCGCGGGGGGTGATCCCAGCTATCTGGTGCCAGCTGCTGAGCGATTTCCGGGTAATAATCGGGGTCAAATACCGGCGTGACGCCGAGCTTACGCTGGCGTAGATAGTCCAGCGCGATAATGCGCACCACCGGTGAGAGCAACAGAATCGCCGTCAGATTGGTGATGGCCATTAGAGCCATAATCACGTCTGCCATTTGCCAGACCACTGGTAGCTTCAGCAGGCTGCCCAACACCACCATCGATAGCGTCGCGATGCGCAGTAGCCAGATTGCCCACGGTTTATCCCAGCGTAAAAAGATTAGGTTGTTCTCGGCGTAAATGTAGTTTGCCACGATGGAGGTAAAAGCGAACAACATTATCACAACGGCGACAAAGCTGGCACCCCAGTCCCCAACCAGCACACTCATGGCGTGCTGGATGAGTTGTATGCCGCCATAGCTGGTGGTTTTGGTGCCATGGCCGGCCAGCAGGACCACCATGGCGCTGGCGCTACAGATAACGATGGTATCAATCAGCACGCCAATCATCTGCACAATCCCTTGTGCCGCCGGATGAGGTGGAAATGATGCGGCGGCTGCGGCGGCATTCGGCGTTGAGCCCATACCGGCTTCGTTAGAGAACATGCTGCGCTGAAAGCCGCTGGTGATGGCCTGGCTCACGGTGTAGCCAGCCGCGCCAGCCGCCGCTTCCTGCCAGCCAAAAGCGCTGCGGATAATCAGATTGATAATGGAAGGTAGTTCGACAATGTGCCAGAGGGTAATCAGCAGGCACGTCAGCACCCACAGCATTGCCATAAAGGGCACCAGCCACTGGCTTAAACGTGCGGCCCCTTTCAGCCCGCGCGTAATCACCAGCAACGCGAGGAGCGCCATGACCACACCGGTCACACCGCCGGACACGTTGAAGGCATACTGCAACGCGTGCGCCGTGGAGTTAGCCTGGACGGTATTAAAGATTAATCCGTAGGCCGCCAGTAGAAAGAGCGAGAAGAGCACGCCCATCCAGCGCATTCCCAGCCCTCGAGACATATACCACGCTGGACCGCCGCGGAACTGACCTTTGGCATCGCGCTCTTTGTAGAGCTGGGCAAGCGAGCACTCCGCAAAGCTGCTGGCCATACCGATAATAGCCGCAATCCACATCCAGAACACTGCGCCGGGGCCGCCGACGGTTATCGCCAACGCGACGCCTGCCAGGTTGCCGCTGCCGACACGAGCCGCGAGACTGATACAGAGTACCTGGAAAGAGGTGAGTCCACCTGCGCGCGGTGTCAGGCTTCTTTTCAGACTTTTGCTAAACTGACGGATGTAGCGAAACTGGATGTAGCCGGTTCTCCAGGTGAACCATATGCCGCACCCGAGGAGTAGGTAAATCATTACCGAACCCCACAGTATCTCGCTAATAAAAGACAGGAAATCAGGCATTAAACGTCCTCTTGTCTATGCCGAAATTGGTGGCTGTTTACGGGAAGAACACGTTCCTTCGCACGATTCGATTCAGCCAATGTAAGCGTTACCAATTTTTGGGCGAAGAATCTCAACCCGTAAAGTTTGATGCTTCAGTTTATCATACTCTGCGGTCTGGTGATGTCGGCGGTTGCGCTGAGGTCGGGGCGTGATATTATCGAGGCAGACCGGTTACATCCCCCTAACAGCTGTTTAAAGAGAAACACTATCATGACGGATAAATTGACATCTCTGCGTCAGTACACAACCGTAGTGGCTGACACCGGAGACATCGCAGCAATGAAGCTGTATCAGCCTCAGGATGCGACAACCAACCCTTCCCTGATTCTGGGCGCCGCACAGATCCCTGAATACCGCAAACTGATTGACGATGCGGTTGAGTGGGCGCGTAGCCAGAGCAGCGACCGTGCTCAGCAGGTTGTAGATGCAACGGACAAACTGGCCGTAAATATCGGTCTGGAAATTCTGAAACTGGTCCCGGGCCGTATCTCTACTGAAGTTGATGCGCGTCTTTCTTACGACACCGATGCGTCCATCGCGAAAGCGAAACGTCTGATCAAGATGTATAACGATGCTGGTATCAGCAACGATCGTATCCTGATCAAACTGGCTTCTACCTGGCAGGGTATCCGCGCGGCGGAGCAGCTGGAAAAAGAAGGCATCAACTGTAACCTGACGCTGCTCTTCTCCTTCGCCCAGGCTCGTGCTTGTGCTGAAGCTGGCGTGTTCCTGATCTCCCCGTTCGTGGGCCGTATTCTGGATTGGTACAAAGCCAATACCGATAAGAAAGAGTACGCACCAGCGGAAGATCCAGGCGTGGTTTCCGTTAGCGAAATCTACCAGTACTACAAACAGCACGGTTACGAGACTGTCGTTATGGGCGCAAGCTTCCGTAACATCGGCGAGATCCTGGAACTGGCTGGCTGTGACCGCCTGACCATCGCTCCTGCGCTGCTCAAAGAACTGGCAGAAAGCGAAGGTGCTCTGGAGCGTAAACTCTCCTACACCGGCGAAGTGAAAGCGCGCCCAAGCCGCATCACTGAGTCCGAGTTCCTGTGGCAGCATAACCAGGATCCAATGGCGGTAGATAAACTGGCGGAAGGTATCCGTAAGTTTGCAATCGACCAGGAAAAACTGGAAAAAATGATCGGCGACCTGCTGTAATTCAGCCTGTCTGCTTGACAACAGCCCGCTTCTCTAAAGAGAGCGGGCTGTTTTTTTATTAATGTTGAAGGGCGGTGAGTTCTTCTGCGCTTACGCCGGTCATGTCGGTAATATCGGCCGCTGGAATCCCTTTTTCGAGCATTGCCCGCGCAATTTTACGCGACGTTTCGCGCTCTCCGGTCTGGATACTTTGCTGTAGACCCTGTTGTATCCCTTCGATGCGTCCTTCCTGCTTTAGCTGCTCTGCTAATGTCATGAGTTCGTCTCCATACTGTGGTGCGTGTTGCGCCATTTCGTACAGCAATGTGCGGGCATCCTGTGCTTCTCCCGCCTGAAGCATGTAATTTACCAGCGCAATGACCTGTTGTCCGCTGATGTGGTTTCGGGTTAATAACCCGGCAAGTTTGTCGAGAAATAGTGTGAGGTCGCGCTGACGGATAACCCGTTTGGGGTCTTAGTATTGCCACCCATTCGCGTGTATTATTCTGCTTAACGCTACGGTTTTAACGGAATAATCATGAACACTTTACGCATTGGCTTAGTTTCTATCTCTGACCGCGCTTCCAGCGGCGTTTATCAGGACAAAGGCATTCCAGCACTGGAAGAGTGGCTGGCGTCCGCGCTGACGACCCCTTTTAAAGTGGAAACTCGCCTGATCCCTGATGAGCAAACCATCATTGAGCAAACCCTGTGTGAGCTGGTGGATGAGATGAGCTGCCATCTGGTGCTGACCACCGGCGGTACTGGCCCGGCGCGGCGCGATGTTACCCCTGACGCGACGCTGGCGATTGCCGACCGCGTGATGCCGGGCTTTGGTGAGCAGATGCGCCAGGTGAGCCTGCACTTTGTTCCAACCGCGATTCTTTCCCGTCAGGTAGGCGTGATTCGCAAGCAGGCGCTGATCCTCAACCTGCCGGGCCAGCCAAAAGCGATTCAGGAGACGCTGGAAGGGGTGAAAGACGCTGACGGTAAGGTGCTGGTGAACGGTATCTTTGCAAGTGTACCGTATTGTGTACAGTTGCTGGAAGGGCCTTATATTGAGACGAACAGCGATGTCGTAGCAGCATTTCGCCCTAAGAGCGCACGACGCGAGACTTTATCCTGAATGTGATGCTTTTCTGACATAACCTATCATTCCTCTGGAGTGCGATAGGGTTTACGGTATAGTCATTTTTGCTTTACACAAATCGTAAACTTATATCAACAGCTTCACTTTGCGAATGGTTTGTTATGTCACATTACACGCGACCTCTGAATCGACAAGATTATAAAACGCTGACGCTGGCGGCCTTAGGTGGCGCGCTGGAGTTTTATGATTTCATCATTTTCGTCTTCTTCGCCGCCGTCGTTGGAGAGCTTTTCTTCCCAGCCGACATCCCTGAGTGGCTGCGCCAGGTGCAGACTTTTGGCATCTTTGCCGCAGGCTACCTGGCTCGCCCGCTGGGTGGCATCATCATGGCGCATTTCGGCGATCTGGTCGGGCGCAAAAAGATGTTTACCCTTAGCATTTTGCTGATGGCGGTGCCGACGCTGGCGATTGGCCTGCTGCCAACCTTTGCCACCGCAGGGCTGGCCGCACCGCTGCTGCTGTTGTTGATGCGTATTTTGCAGGGCGCGGCAATCGGTGGGGAAGTGCCGGGGGCGTGGGTATTTGTCGCAGAACATGTGCCCGCACGTCGCATCGGTATTGCCTGTGGCACGCTGACGGCCGGGCTGACGGTCGGGATCCTGCTGGGCTCGGTGGTGGCAACGCTGATTAACACCCAGCTCTCCGCGCAGGCCATTCATGACGGCGGCTGGCGTATTCCGTTCCTGCTGGGCGGTATTTTCGGCCTGGTGGCGATGTACCTGCGCCGCTGGTTGCAGGAAACGCCTATCTTCCTTGAGATGCAGCAGCGTAAAGCGCTGGCGCAAGAGCTGCCGATTAAATCCGTTGTCCTCAAGCACAAGCAGGCGGTGGTGGTCTCGATGCTGCTGACCTGGCTGCTGTCGGCGGGCATCGTGGTGGTTATTCTGATGTCGCCGGTCTGGCTGCAAAAGCAGTATGGTTTTGCCCCCGCGCTGACCTTACAGGCCAATAGCGTGGCGACGATTATGCTCTGCGTTGGCTGCCTGCTGGCAGGGTTGATTGTTGACCGCGTCGGAGCCAGCAAAACCTTTATCGTTGGCAGCATCCTGCTCGCCTGCTCAAGCTGGTTCTTCTATCATCTTGCGGGAACGCATCCTGAACAGCTGTTCCTGCTCTACGGGCTGGTTGGGCTTTGCGTGGGCGTGGTCGGGGCGGTACCGTACGTGATGGTGCGTGCCTTCCCGGCGGAAGTGCGTTTTACCGGGATTTCCTTCTCCTACAACGTCTCCTACGCCATCTTCGGTGGCCTGACGCCGATTGCCGTCACCATGCTGATGGGCGTATCGCCGATGGCTCCGGCCTGGTACGTACTGGCGTTGTCGTTGATGGGTCTTGGGCTTGGCATCTGGCTGCGTAAAGAGATTCCTGCTGCAAGCCGTAGCCCGGCCGAGGCGTAAACCAACGCCGGGGTCACGCGACGCCAACCCCGGCGTCGCGTGCGCTAGCGAATAATCGTCACGTCTTTAAACGTAAACCGTTTTTTCTGCCCCGCCTCCTGATAGCCGATACGAATAAAGACACGCAAATCTTCCAGCCAGGCGTAATCGCTGCTCATGGCTCTGCCATCGCCCCGATCATCGGTGCAGATAAGCTCAATATAACGTCCCTTGAAAGCCTCGTTCAGCGTTGAGGCATCGCGCCACGGGCCCTCTACGCGACAATCCTGGCTTTTGGATTTGCTGTTCTCCGGGTTGGCGTCATCGCGCAGCACGGCATGCCAGCGGTACGGCTGGCCTACCTTCGGCATCGCGCTAAAGTTGGTTTCCAGCTTCTGGGCGATAAGCGGGCTGTTTTTCATCGAATCCCACTGCTTCAGGTCGACGATATTGAATAACCGATGGTACTGGCTGTAGAAGGTCACCCCTTTGAGCACCAGCGTGTCGAGCATTAAGGTGCTGCCGTCTGGCAGCCTGTCGATGCGAGTCTTACCGTTGATATCGGCATCGCCCGGCCATACTGGCGTAAAGGTGAGGCGGGAAAACGCCGGTGCATTACTGCCGTTATTCAATATCCCCTTCACGGTCTTGCTCACCGTTTCCGGCAGCGGGTAGCGGGCTAAGACGCTCGGATCGTTGTGCTCGAAATCGGGAATTGCCCGCGGGGCATCGGCCTCGGTTTTCTGCCGGGCAACCAATGCGCCGCTGCCGGTAAACTGGTTGAGATCCTGTAAGGCGCACAGTTTTGTCATCGGCGCGATAAGCGAAGAGGGGAGCGACGAGAAGGGCGCCTCTGCCGGGATGGCGTTGTCGGTAACGACGGCGGAATTCAGCGAGAATGTGCGCTCAACGCGTGCCTGTTGGTTATCGCAATTAACCTGCATCTGGCTGATTTTAAAGTCATAGGGGGCATCGTATTGCTTTTCGCGATGGATCTGCGCGTAATCCGTGCCGACGCGCAGGTTAAGCATATTGCCCTGACGATGACTGTTACTGAGATCGATAAACATCTGATCGCCGTTCTTATCCGCCGCGGCGAGCCCTACCCAGCGAGGCTTGGCGACGTTCTGCTTGCAGACGTTCAGAGCCGGATCGGTACTCATCAGGCTATCGGCGTCGGGCTCGAAAGGCACGCCGGGAATATAGCGGGCGAACGAGTTACCGCCGTAGGCGCGGAGATGACTTCCGGTCAGGGTGTGCAAATTCATATACAGCAGCGTTTTTGTCTGGGTCTGGCAATCAACGTTCAGCCAAAGATTATTTTGCGATCCCTCTGACATCGTAATGCGATAAACGGTATTGATGCTGTCACCGACGCGTACGGTGTTTGCCTTGTCCCAATCAACGCTTCTGACTTCAGGCGTCGACAGCGCATGGGCGCTAGCAGACAGCAGGACTCCACTGGCCAGAATCAGGGGGGAAACAGAGGCGAGGCGCATCATCAATAATCCTTTTTATCATTAGAAGTTATTGAAAATAGCGCAAATAGTGAGGAAACGATAACCCCAGGATCGGTAGTTTGCAGATAAAAAAAACGCCGGACAGACCGGCGCTTTTCAGGATGACGCGAGGATTAGTGCTTTTCACCAATCGGCAGTACGGTGCGACCGAACTGCTCGTTCAGTACTTCACCCATTGCCAGGTAAATGGCGCTTGCGCCACAGATCAGGCCAACCCAGCCAGCAACGTGGATAATCGCTTCGTTGCCGTTGATGTTGCCAATTGCCAGCAGGGCGAACAGAACTGTCAGGCTCAGGAACACGAACTGCAGCATGCGTGCGGCTTTCAGCGTACCGAAGAACATGAACAGCGTGAACACGCCCCACAGGCCCAGGTAGGCGCCGAGGAACTGCGCGTTAGGCGCGTCGGCCAGACCCATCTTCGGCAGCAGCAGAATGGCAACCAGCGTCAGCCAGAAAGAGCCGTAAGAGGTGAATGCGGTCAGACCGAAAGTATTCCCTTTTTTGTATTCCAGCAGGCCCGCGAAAATCTGCGCGATACCACCGTAAAAAATACCCATTGCGAGAATAATACCGTCGAAAGCAAAGAAACCCGCATTATGCAGGTTTAACAGAATGGTGGTCATGCCGAAGCCCATCAGGCCCAGCGGTGCCGGGTTAGCCAACTTAGTGTTGCCCATAATTCCTCAAATCATCATTGAATGGTGAAGTTCTTTCCCCATATTCGGGGGCGCGGCATGATAATCATGGGCAAACCGGCTGTCTATGATCTGAACGGGGGAAAATGAAATATTTTCTCCCGCAGAGGTCGATTAACCGGCGCGTTGCAGAGCAGCTTTAGCAATAACTCGACGCAGGCAGGCGATACGCAATACCGCTGGAATCGTGACACGATAAGCGCTTCCGCTGACGGCCTTCACGCCGTTTACCGCAGCACCCACCGGGCCGCCAAGACCTGCGCCGCGCATCAGGCCGTGGCCAATCACGCTGACGGCCGCATGTTTGTGCAGGATATGACTCAGCTGTTCACCCAGCAGATGTTCAATACCGTGATCCAGACGATGATGGTCGATAAGGTGCGAAAGCAGAGCTTCGAGCTCCATGACCTTTAGCTCAACGGCAGCATGAAAACGTGCTTTCTGCTCATCGTTCATGCGCTTCCAGGCGTTGCGAACAAACTGTTCCAGCAGTAGTTTTTCGATGGCTGGCGTCGGCATGGCTTTGTCGGTTTTAAGGCCCAGGCGTTTGGCCACATCGCGCAGAATTTCGCGGTACAGCTTGCCGTGACCGCGAATCTGGTTGGCGATGCTGTCGCCGCCGAAATGCTGGAATTCACCGGCAATCAGCTGCCAGTTGCGACGATGCTGTTCCGGGTGGCCGTCCATCGACATATAGAGTTCGTTATGCAGCAGGGTGCTGGACAGGCGACGTTTACCTTTTTCATTGTGCGTCAGCAGCTGTGCAAGATTAGCCAACTGCTCTTCACTGCAGTGCTGAAGAAAAACGAGGTCTTCGTCATTCAGGTATGAAACTTTCATTGAGGTTATCGCTTCGCAGGGGGGGGTTAGTCGTCGCCGATGATTTTTAAAGAGGCCATATCGGAAGAGTTCACGGTATGCCCAGAAAAGGTGATTTTGGCGACGCAGCGTTTATTGTCGTTATCGCTGTTGATATTGATCCAATCGGTCGTGCTTCCTTCTTTCAGGGAGGAAGGCACATTCAGGCTCTGGCTGCTGCTGCGTGCGGCTTTGAAGTAGACGGATGCGCCGCTAAGTTCGGCATCACCGCGATCCACGGTCAGCTTGATGCGCTTGACGACACGGCAAACCGGCAGCTTGAGCGTCAGATCGTTGGTTTCATTACGGGGTAAAGCAATGACGCCCAGCGTTTTATGATCGTTCGCGTAGGCGGAAGAGGCCAGCATCAGGCCGAAAGCCAGGCTCGCAGAGACGTTTAATAATGTTTTCATTTTATTCCTTACCGGATTGACCCTTTGACAACATCAAAGGCAAAGACGGATTTTATCCATCTCCGATATGGCTTTCTGCGCTTAATAATTTCAACTTATGACAATAATTCGCTGAATATATTGATGTTTTTATATATTTAACTTGAATGATTTGAATGCGAAAACGGGAAATGCGCTCGGGCGAAAACCGCACTGAATGAAAAAATTTTACTTCTGCCCCTTGATGGATGACGTTGCGACCCCATCTTGTAGTCAACCGCAGTGAGTGAGTCTGAAAAAAAACGATTCAGGGCAGTTGAAACCGAAGGTTTCGCCCTTATTACAGATTCACAACCACATGTTGACTGAATTTTTAGTGGAGACGTTTAGATGGGTAAAATTATTGGTATCGACCTGGGTACTACCAACTCTTGTGTAGCGATTATGGATGGCACTACCGCTCGCGTTCTGGAGAACGCCGAAGGCGACCGCACCACGCCTTCTATCATTGCTTATACCCAGGATGGTGAAACTCTGGTTGGTCAGCCGGCTAAACGTCAGGCAGTGACAAACCCGCAAAACACCCTGTTTGCGATTAAACGCCTGATCGGCCGCCGCTTCCAGGACGAAGAAGTTCAGCGTGACGTTTCTATCATGCCTTACAAAATTGTTGCCGCAGACAATGGCGACGCATGGCTTGATGTGAAAGGCACCAAAACTGCACCACCGCAGATCTCTGCTGAAGTGCTGAAGAAAATGAAGAAAACTGCTGAAGATTACCTGGGTGAGCCGGTAACTGAAGCTGTTATCACCGTACCTGCATACTTCAACGATGCTCAGCGTCAGGCAACTAAAGATGCTGGCCGTATCGCAGGTCTGGAAGTCAAACGTATCATCAACGAACCAACCGCAGCTGCACTGGCTTACGGTCTGGATAAAGAAGTCGGCAACCGTACTATCGCGGTATACGACCTCGGTGGTGGTACCTTCGATATTTCCGTTATCGAAATCGACGAAGTTGATGGCGAAAAAACCTTTGAAGTTCTGGCAACCAACGGTGATACCCACCTGGGTGGTGAAGACTTCGATACTCGTCTGATCAACTACCTCGTTGACGAGTTTAAGAAAGATCAGGGCATCGACCTGCGTAACGACCCGCTGGCGATGCAGCGCCTGAAAGAAGCCGCTGAGAAAGCGAAGATTGAACTGTCTTCCGCTCAGCAGACCGACGTGAACCTGCCGTACATCACCGCAGACGCGACCGGTCCTAAACACATGAACATCAAAGTGACCCGTGCGAAACTGGAAAGCCTGGTAGAAGACCTGGTTAACCGTTCCATCGAGCCGCTGAAAGTTGCGCTGCAGGATGCTGGCCTGTCCGTATCCGATATCCAGGACGTTATCCTGGTCGGTGGTCAGACTCGTATGCCAATGGTGCAGAAGAAAGTTGCTGAGTTCTTCGGTAAAGAACCGCGTAAAGACGTTAACCCGGACGAAGCTGTTGCTATCGGTGCAGCGGTTCAGGGCGGCGTTCTGACCGGTGAAGTAAAAGACGTGCTGCTGCTGGACGTTACCCCGCTGTCTCTGGGTATCGAAACCATGGGCGGTGTGATGACTGCGCTCATCAACAAAAACACCACCATCCCAACTAAGCACAGCCAGGTGTTCTCTACCGCTGAAGACAACCAGTCTGCGGTAACCATCCACGTGATTCAGGGTGAGCGTAAACGTGCATCCGATAACAAATCACTGGGTCAGTTCAACCTGGACGGTATCAGCCCAGCACCGCGCGGCATGCCGCAGATCGAAGTCACCTTCGATATCGATGCTGATGGTATCCTGCACGTTTCCGCGAAAGACAAAAACAGCGGTAAAGAGCAGAAGATCACCATTAAGGCTTCTTCCGGTCTGAATGAAGAAGAAATTCAGAAAATGGTTCGTGAAGCCGAAGCTAACGCCGAAGCTGACCGTAAGTTTGAAGAGCTGGTTCAGACCCGTAACCAGGGCGACCATCTGCTGCACAGCACCCGTAAGCAGGTTGAAGAAGCAGGCGAACAGCTGCCAGCTGACGACAAAACTGCCATCGAGTCTGCGCTGACCGCACTGGAAGCGTCTCTGAAAGGCGAAGACAAAGCGGACATCGAAGCGAAAATGCAGGCGCTGGCACAGGTTTCCCAGAAACTGATGGAAATCGCTCAGCAGCAGCACGCACAGCAGCAGGCGGGTGCCGCAGGCGCTGACGCTTCCGCGAACAATGCGAAAGACGACGACGTTGTTGACGCTGAGTTCGAAGAAGTGAAAGACAAAAAATAATCGCCCTGATGCAGGGTAATTAATCAGCACGGGCGAAGAGGGTTTCCTCTCCGCCCGTGCTCGCATGTTAAGGGGCTGAAAAAAACCAATGGCAAAGCAAGACTATTACGAGATTTTGGGCGTTTCCAAAACAGCGGAAGAGCGTGAAATCAAAAAGGCGTACAAGCGCCTGGCCATGAAATTCCACCCGGACCGCAACCAGGGTGATAAAGAGGCCGAAGCCAAGTTTAAAGAGATCAAAGAAGCGTACGAAGTCCTGACCGACGCGCAGAAACGTGCGGCCTACGATCAGTACGGTCATGCAGCCTTTGAACAGGGCGGCATGGGCGGCGGTGCCGGTGGTTTCGGCGGCGGCGCGGACTTCAGCGATATCTTTGGTGACGTATTCGGCGATATTTTTGGCGGCGGTCGCGGTCGTCAGCGCGCGTCCCGTGGCGCAGACCTGCGCTACAACATGGATCTGACGCTGGAAGAAGCGGTTCGTGGTGTGACCAAAGAGATCCGCATCCCGACGCTGGAAGAGTGCGACATCTGCCACGGCAGCGGCGCCAAAGCGGGCTCACAGCCACAAACCTGTCCAACCTGTCACGGCTCCGGTCAGGTGCAGATGCGTCAGGGCTTCTTCGCCGTACAGCAGACCTGTCCACACTGTCAGGGCCGCGGTACGCTGATTAAAGATCCGTGCAATAAATGTCACGGCCACGGCCGCGTCGAGAAGACCAAAACCCTGTCCGTTAAAATTCCGGCAGGCGTGGATACCGGCGATCGCATTCGTCTGACCGGCGAAGGCGAAGCGGGCGAGCACGGTGCACCGGCAGGCGACCTGTACGTACAGGTCCAGGTGAAGCAGCACGCCATCTTTGAGCGTGAAGGCAATAACCTGTACTGCGAAGTGCCGATCAACTTCTCTATGGCTGCTCTGGGCGGCGAGATTGAAGTACCGACGCTTGACGGTCGCGTGAAGCTGAAAATTCCAGGCGAAACGCAAACCGGTAAACTGTTCCGCATGCGTGGTAAGGGCGTGAAATCCGTTCGCGGCGGCGTGCAGGGTGATCTGCTTTGCCGCGTGGTGGTTGAAACCCCGGTCGGCCTGAATGAGAAGCAGAAACAGCTGCTGAAAGATCTGCAGGAAAGCTTCGGCGGTCCAACCGGCGAGAACAACAGCCCGCGTTCGAAAAGCTTTTTCGACGGCGTGAAGAAATTCTTTGATGATTTGACCCGCTGATTTGAAACACAAAAAAAGCCCGGAATTTATTCCGGGCTTTTTTTTATCTTATCTATTTAAAAACTTCTCTTAAATATCAACGAATAAAGAAAGACTTCTTGTGGGTGAATCAGAGTTTTTCTGCATTAAAATTTCTTTAAAACATCATGATTATAAATTATTGATATTAATTTATATTAATTTATTTTGATTGTTTCGCTTATGAAGTAATAATTCCATTTGTGATACTGTAGAAGTTTTAATGGATCTGGAGTTATTTCTTTGAAGAGTGAGTTCGATTATAATTTAATTAAGGTGCTGGATGCAGTTATTTCCGCCGGAAATGTCACGAAAGCATCTCAGCGATTGGCTGTAACGCCTGCGGCTGTCTCGATTGCATTGAACCGATTACAGGGTTTTTACCACGAAGCTCTTTTTGTCAGAGGCCGAAGTGGTCTCATTCCAACAGTAAAAGCGCTCGAAGTTCATAGCTACTTCTGCCAAGCGATTGATCTCATTAAAGTCGCATTAAAACCGGAAGGAAAAGATTCGGAGAAAAGTAAAATCACCCTGTTGGGCGGTGATATTACTGAAAACTACTATTTATCACAGGTTTACGACGATAAATTTTTCGAGCGTTATTCTTTTCATCATTTCTCTATGCGTAACCGGGATAAAGATGAGATGAGAAAATTGTTAATCACGGAGGAGTGCGATATAGCCATCAGCCGTAATTATAACAATGATAATGATTTTGAATGCAGACCCATTGATAGCTTCAAACACTTTTGCATGATTTGTGGTAAGGATAATATGTTAAGCGAACTATCACAGCTATCACTCCATCATTTTTTATCATCACAACATGCCATTTTTAAAGCTAATGATTGTCCGATTGTGACCATACAAGATGAAAACCTCTATGATAGTAATATCGATGTTAAAGAACGAAGAGATATTGGCTATAAAAGTGATTCAATTACAGGGATCATGAGTATTGTAGAACGCACACAATTAATTGCATTGGTTCCCTTGAAACTTGCTATTTTCTTTAAAAATCAACGTAAATATAATATCAATATCCTGCAGTTGCCACGTGAAATTAAAATAAGACAAATGAATGTATACGCTTCCTGGTATAAAAGGAATGCTAAGAGCCAGCATATTGAAGACATTGTTGACATGCTTCATACTTTATCTTCATTTCGTCATTAACTTCATTAATAAGATATTTTTTTATTACCTATATTTAGTGATTCTTTGTGACTCTTTTCTTCGCTCTGAAAGGTTTAGATTTGTAGTTCCATTATATCCAAAAGGAATCATAAATGTTATTACCTGCTCAATTAGAAACGCCAAGGGCGATTCTCCTCGAAGTAGAAGTTATTGCAATGGTCATCGCGGTCGGAGCATGGGGGGGGGTTGTGAGTTTTTTATTAAAGTCAGAGGGGTTCAAAGCCGGTAGCTTTCATGGTCGCTTAATGAGATGTATTAACCAGATTATTATCTCATGCTTCACTAGTTTTATTTTAAGTGTGGTAGCGGTTGAAAAGGGGCTAAGTTTTAACATGATATTGCTTTTTGCAGGAGTGGGAGGTGTATTTTCTATTCCCATTATTAAAATATTAGGTGCGCGAGTTAAGCGCATTGTATCTGGCAAAGAGTAAGCATGCATAGAAAAATTACAACATAGATCTTATCGGGGGCTAATTACCGATAATCAACAATGGAGTGATAAACAGATGGGACATTGTAAAGATTACATTGTCCCATTATTCAGCTTATACGACACGGTTTTTTAGCCAGCCGTAGATAAACTGCTCGTTCTGTTGTCTTTCTTCGGTGATAGTCAAATAATAAGCCCCTTGGCTGCAATTTAACGCTCTGAGTAAGACCTCCTCACCTTCGCTTCCTCGCGTTGTCAGAAAACGTTCCAGTGCGGTTAGCGTTCTTGAACCGATAAGGCCGTCGGTGCTTAAATCATGATACAGATTTTGTTCTTTGTTGAAGACGTTTAGCCAGCGCTGTAGCCAGATACCGGGGTATTTTGGGCCGACATTGACCGCGGCATCACAGAGTTCAAATGATAAAGGCCAGGACAGCTGTGAGATGTCTTCGAACCCAGGTTTAACCCAGTAAATATTCTCCAGTATCGCATATGCCTCTTCGCGGGTTAATGCTTTCATTTCTCCCTGATAACCATTTGCTCTTGCTGTGGCTTTGGTTATTCCCCAGTTGGTTTCACCACCACGATCGGCGGGGTTGTTGGAATAACCACCTTCTATTGAAAGAATACCATCGATAACTGGATTCATTATACCCTCCTTGATAATGATTTATTAAAACTATTGGCGTTTAAATAATGAGATAAAACGTTGTTTGAGTTTGGATGGATTAAAAAGAGAATGGGGAACTGGTTGGTTGGTATCTGTTGACTCAATGGGAATCAAATCATTTACCTGAATTCCCTGGCGAGGGATAGTAATGAGGAGGTCATGGATCCCGAGTGATTTTAAATCCTTGCGAATCAAATAAAGTATTTGCGTTAAATTTGCATCATTCACATAGTTCCCTCTACTTCCCCAGAGTGCGGTAGTGAGTTCCTGGCGTTCGATGACTTCATTTTCTGCATGCTCGATGATGAAACTGAGGCATCTTGCTCTCATCGCCGTCATACGGACTACCATCGAATTAGTGATATTCCGTAGTTCATATTTACGCTCATTAAATATGCAGTCATGGTTTATGATATATGTTTTCATTGTTCCCTCTTTGAATGATGTTGTTCTTGATTCCTTGTTTATCCGAATACTAGTTACGAGAACTAGCTGAATCCATATTGTAAAAATCAATAACTCCATTTTATGTTTGATTTTCAAATGTGCATCACAGCTTTGATTTGTTTTTAAGTGAGATTTAAAAACCTATTAAATACCATTAAACACTTTAGGGTTGCATTTGTATTGCTGATAAAGTGAACGGGGTGTTGCGGTATAATATTAATTTAATTAATTGTTATCGTTGCTATGCATAAATTAAAAGTCATCGTCATAGATGATGTTTCGTGATTAGCCTTATTCAATCAGCTAATGAATTATTCACCCGGTAGGATGGCCTACGAAAACACAATCATCTAAATTATAGGAACATATTATGACGACTAGTAAATTAATTAAGGGTGACACCCTGACTGAAACCAGTAATGCAGCTGACGGTTTTATTCCTGCAACTGAAGTGAGTAAATACAGCTACACTTCTGCTCGCGTCGCTAATTCGGTATATAACGTTTATAAAGCAAACGCGAATAAGCCAAAAGTATTCGGCTACTACACCGACTGGTCTCAATATGATGACCGCCTGCAAGGTGGTGATATTGCTGATGACCGTGGACGTGGCTACGATCTGGCTAATGTCGATCCACTGGCTTATGACAAAATTATCTTTGGTTTCATTGGTATTGTGGGTGACAAGGGCGAGAAGCAATCCACCATTGAAAAAGCGGCAGCTCTCACAGGCAAAACGACTAACGAACCCACCTTCCTCGACCCATGGGGTGACTTCCAGTCTTATGTTAACTGTAACCAGGAGACCAGTGCCTGGGACCTCGATCCAATGACGGTGACGCAACAGACTACTCACGGCATGCTGGGCGGTCTACGTGACCTGCAGGCAAAAGCGAAGCAGCTGGGTCATACTCTGGCGCTTTCAATGAGTATCGGCGGCTGGACAATGAGTAACGGCTTCCATGAAATGGCAAAAACTGAAGCAGCACGCAAAGTATTCGCGGCAGGTGTGGTGAAATTATTCAAACAGTTCCCAATGTTTAGCGAAGTGGACATTGACTGGGAATACCCGAATGCTGTCGGTAACAATAACCCTTACGGCCCAGAAGACGGCGCGAACTATGCTCTGGTCATCAAAGAGCTGAAAACTCAGCTGGATGCTGCTGGTCGTAGCGATGTTAAAATCTCTATCGCTAGCTCTGCTGTCGTAGAAACTCTGGGTTACTCTAACGTTAACGCGCTGATGGATGCGGGTCTCTACGGCATCAACGTCATGACCTATGACTTCTTCGGTACACCATGGGCGGAAACTCTGACGCATCATACTAACCTGTCCCCACTGTCTGCGGGTGGCTGGAGTATTGAAGTTATTGTTGATTATCTGATTGCTGAAGGTTTCCCTGCCGATCGCATCAACATCGGTTATGCAGGTTACACCCGTAATGGTCGTAACGCCGAAATTGAAAGCTTCTCCCCGCTGAAAGGTTCTTACAGCGCAGGTGAGGGGACCACTACCGGTACCTTCGAATCTGGCTGCACCGAATGGTATGACACCATTTATAACTACCTGGATCTGGAAAACCAGAAAGGTCGTAATGGCTTCAATGTGTATACCGACCAGGTTGCAAATGCAGACTACCTCTACAACCCGCAATCTAAACTGTTCATGTCGCTTGATACACCACGAAGCGTAAAAGTGAAAGCGGAGTACGCGGCTAAGCTCGGCCTGGGTGGGATGTTCACCTGGACTATCGACCAGGATAACGGCGTGCTGGTCAACGCGGCGCGTGAAGGCCTAGGTTATGAAATGAGCAAGGAAGTGGTTGATATGGAACCGTTCTACTTCGAAGGCATCAATATTGAACCTGTTGATGAAGACAAGGATGACGGTGAAAAGGCCAACCATGCGCCTAAAGCGACTATTGAACTGCGCGTTGTCGGCGGTTCCCGCGTTCAGCTTTCTGGCGAAGGCTCTAGTGATGAAGATGACGATGCTCTGAGCTTTAGCTGGGGCGTACCAACCGCTATCGACGTTGCTGATAAAACTGCTTCGGTTATCGAGTTCGTGGTACCGGTTGTTGAAGCCGCTACCGAACTTCAGTTCACACTGTTTGTCCGTGATGCTCAAGGCGAACCTTCAACCCAGCAGCGTTTTGTTCTGATTGTGGTGCCAGCGGCAAGCGCAGTTGAACCGACTCCGGCTGATGATGAAGAAGAGGTCACTCCGACTCCAGTACCTTCTGATGACTCTGAATCTACTCCGGATGATTCCGCTTCTGTTTACCCACAATGGGATGCGGCTACGGTATACGGCGTCAACTGGGGCGAGTTCGAGATCGTAAGCTGGAAAGGTCACAACTACCAGGTCAACTGGTGGTGTGAAGGTATGCAGCCAGACCTGAACTGCAGCCAGGGCCAGGCATGGACTGACCTCGGCGCATACTGAGTGATAGGTTGTTCTTAAAAGAAGCCCCGGAAAATCCGGGGCATTTCCATTGTGACGCGGAATGTCTTTCTGGGGAGGGCGCTTACCGACCCTGGCAATAATCTAGTTAGATCGGAAAATACGAATTATATTTACTAAATAATCTAATTTTAACGAGCATTTGTGAAGGGTATGATTGTCTCTATCAAGTAGTTAACTGAATGAGAGAATAAATAGATGAAACATCTGCATCGTTTTTTCAGCAATGATGCCTCTGGTGGCATCATTCTGATTATTGCTGCCGTTCTGGCCATGCTGATGGCCAATATGGGCGCAACCAGCGGCCTGTATCATGCCTTCCTGGAAACGCCGGTGCAGCTGCGCGTGGGCGCATTAGAAATTAACAAGAACATGCTGCTGTGGATTAACGATGCCCTGATGGCGGTGTTTTTCCTGCTGATTGGCCTTGAGGTTAAACGCGAGATGATGCAAGGCTCGCTGGCTACGCGTCGTCAGGCTATTTTCCCGGTAATTGCAGCACTGGGCGGCATGGTCGTGCCAGCGCTGGTTTACCTGGCGTTTAACGCTCAGGATCCGATTGCGAGCAGCGGCTGGGCGATTCCTGCGGCGACCGACATCGCCTTTGCACTTGGCGTGCTGGCACTGCTGGGCAGCCGCGTACCGGCCTCACTCAAGATCTTCCTGATGGCGTTGGCCATCATCGACGATCTGGGTGCCATTGTGATTATCGCGCTGTTCTACACTCATGATTTGTCACTGCTGTCGCTGGCCATCGCTGCGGCCGCCATTGCGGTGTTGGCGTTGCTGAACGTCAGCGGCGTACGTCGGACCGGTATCTATATTCTGGTGGGTGTGATCCTGTGGACGGCGGTGCTGAAGTCCGGCGTTCATGCCACCCTGGCTGGGGTGATTGTCGGCTTCTTTATCCCGCTGCGCGAGCAGAACGGTAAGTCGCCAGCGAAACAACTTGAGCATGTGCTGCATCCGTGGGTGGCCTTTATGATCCTGCCGCTGTTTGCCTTTGCCAATGCCGGCGTTTCCCTTCAGGGCGTCACGCTCGACGGGCTGACCTCGCTGCTGCCGCTGGGTATCATCGCGGGTCTGTTTCTCGGTAAGCCGCTCGGCATCAGCTTGTTCTGCTGGCTGGCGCTGAAGCTCAAGTTGGCAAAACTGCCGGAAGGGGCAAACTTCTCGCAGATTATGGCCGTCGGCCTGCTGTGCGGGATTGGCTTCACCATGTCTATTTTTATCGCTAGCCTTGCCTTCGGCAGCGTCGACCCGTCGCTGATTAACTGGGCGAAGCTCGGCATCCTGATTGGCTCAGTGATGTCGGCGGTGGTGGGATACAGTTTATTACGTGCGCATTTGAAGCCGCAGATGGCCTAAGCGCAAGATGAGAATTAAAGGAGAGGAGTGCACAGGGCATGTCGCATATTAATTACAATCACCTTTACTACTTCTGGCATGTCTATAAGGAAGGCTCGGTCGTGGGGGCGGCAGAGGCGCTGTTCCTGACACCGCAAACCATCACGGGGCAAATCAAGGCGCTGGAAGAACGGTTACAGGGCAAACTGTTTAAACGTAAAGGGCGCGGTATTGAACCGAGCGAGTTGGGTGAGCTGGTCTTCCGCTATGCCGACAAAATGTTCACCCTAAGCCAGGAGATGCTGGATATCGTGAACTACCGCAAAGAGTCGAACCTGCTGTTTGATGTTGGCGTGGCAGATGCGCTATCCAAACAGCTGGTTAGCAGCGTGCTGGATGCCGCCGTGGTGGAAGATGAGCCAATCCATCTGCGCTGTTTTGAGTCAACGCACGAAATGCTGCTTGAGCAGCTCAGCCAGCATAAGTTGGATATGATTATCTCCGACTGCCCGATCGATTCTACCCAGCAGGAGGGGTTGTTTTCGGTGCGAATTGGCGAATGCTGCGTGAGTTTTTGGTGTACTCAGCCATTGCCGGAGAAACCCTTTCCTGCCTGCCTGGAAGAACGTCGATTACTAATCCCAGGGCGTCGCTCGATGCTCGGGCGTAAGCTGCTGAACTGGATCAACTCACAAGGATTGAACGTTGAAATCCTTGGTGAGTTTGATGATGCCGCATTGATGAAAGCGTTTGGGGCAACACATAACGCTATTTTTGTTGCCCCTACTCTGTATTCACATCATTTCTATGCCGATGATTCTATCGTTGAAATTGGACGTGTAGAGAATGTGATGGAGGAATATCAGGTAATGCTGCCAACTTACTGATTTAGTGTATGATGGTGATTTTAAGGTGCTTGCGTGGCTTCCATTTCCATCAGATGTCCCACTTGTTCAGCTACCGAAGGCGTCGTGCGTAACGGTAAAAGCACTGCCGGACATCAGCGCTATCTCTGCTCTCACTGCCGTAAAACATGGCAAATCAGCTTCACTTACACCGCCTCTCAACCCGGTACACATCAGAAAATCATTGATATGGCTATGAATGGGGTTGGGTGCCGTGCCAGTGCCCGCATTATGGGCGTTGGCCTCAACACGATTTTACGGCACTTAAAAAACTCAGGCCGGAGCCGGTAACATCGCGCATACAACCGGGCAGTGACGTCATTGTCTGCGCGGAAATGGACGAACAGTGGGGCTACGTCGGGGCTAAATCATGTCAGCGCTGGTTATTTTACGCCTATGACAGGATGCGCAGGACGGTGGTGGCACACGTCTTTGGTGAGCGTACTCTGGCCACACTGGAGCGTCTTCTGGAGCTGCTGTCGGTCTTTGATGTGGTGGTATGGATGACGGATGGCTGGCCGCTTTATGAATCACGCCTGAAGGGAAAGCTGCACGTTATCAGCAAGCGTTACACTCAGCGCATTGAGCGACATAACCTGAATCTGAGACAACATCTGGCAAGGCTGGGACGGAAGTCACTGTCGTTCTCAAAATCGCTGGAGCTGCATGACAAGGTCATCGGGCATTATCTGAACATAAAACACTATCAGTAAGTTGGAGTCATTACCGAATATCACGCCATATTCGCGGAAAGAATGATCCAGCATCCGGCGGTGCAGCGTATTTGCAAGAAAGATTATACAGAGTTATTTTCAAATCCTATCCGGTAAGATAAAAAGCTAAAATTGACATCATTATTTCTCAGTGAGAATTAATGATGTCAATTTAGCGTAATGTGATTTCTGATTTTCCTTTGCAGTGGTTAACGTGAAATGGTTCTAATCACTAACTCATTGTAAGGGAACATTATGGCACAGAGCTATTATTCACAGGCGGGTAACTTTACCAGCAGCCTGCAAGCAGAAGTTGACGTTCGTACAGGGTTGTATAAATGTAATTTCCCCATTCTGAATGTTACCGGAAATCACGGTATTGGTCCGGTTCAGAATATTACGCTAAGCTATTCTCCTTTAGATACGCTCAATCGCGGATTTGGCCAGGGGTGGGGGTTAGGGCTTAGTTATTACGATAAAAGTAACAGTTTGCTAGTTACCGCGAATGGCGACCAGTATAAGGTTGTTGAAAATACGACGTCGGTAATGATTCAGCAAAACAAGCTTGAAAACATTAAATTTGAGAAATTCACCGATCACTACAAATTAATTTATAAAAGTGGGGTAGTGGAAATCCTAAGCTCACCGACTAGCGTGAATAACGTTAAGGTTCCGGTGACGATTTACTCTCCACTGGGGCGAGCATTGCAGCTTCAGTGGGATTTAAGCGGCGAATTCCCACGGGTGCTGAGCATTCAGGACGAAGAAAATACGCTGCTCAACATTAGCTACAGCGGTTTTACTACTATCACCGTATGGCCTTCTTCTATTGAAGAAAAGGTCATTCATGTTATGCAAAGCAACCAGCAGCTGACCTCATTCAGTATTATCCAGGATAGCGATAGCCCGGTCTGGAGTCTTGAGTATCATACCGTTGGTGGCAACAATCTGCTTCATGGCATCACCACGCCTTCTGGCATGTCGGAATCTGTCACCTACGTTGCTAATCAGATTAAATTCCCCAGCGCCGCAGGACAAACCTCGCTTCCGCGCGTAACCATACATACGCGATTCCCCGGTGCTCAACAGCCCGCTATTCGCCGTACCTATCAGTATTCTACAAATAACTACTTAGGCTATGGGTTATCCGCGCCGTGGTCCAATAGTTCAGATTACCTCTACAATAATACGACAAATTACCTTTACTGGGGCGAAGAGCGTCTGACCGACGGTGAAGAGTTGATCGTTACCCGCAGGACGTTTGATAATTTCCACCTGCTGCGCGAAGAAAAAACGACTCAGAATGACAGTCAAAAGCTGACTACCGCAGACTACTACGCGATTTCTGGCGCCACTTATGATAATCAGCCAGATAACTTTTTGTGCCAGAAAAGTAAGGTTGTTACCTATAGCAATGCCGTAACGAATGAAGCACGCTCAGAAACGACTACCTATGAGTACAGCCTTGATGGCAACCTGTTAAGCCAAATAGAACCTGATGGAAAAACCACCACGTGGGAATATTTTCCTGCCATTGGCGGAGCCGAATGTCCTGCGGATCCACACGGCTTTTGTCGTTATATCAAATCCGAAACGGTAACGCCGGCAGAGACCGAGTTCGATACGCCGGTCAAAGCGAAGCATTACACCTATATCAGTATCCCGACCGCAGCAGGTGCCCAGGAAGTGTTGGCACACGCCGTAGTACAAAATACTGTGCTCTCTACTGCTGATAAAAAAGTACTGTTACAGGTGTCTCAGGAGTATTTAGCTGACAGCGGCTCTCCTTATTATGGACAGGTGATCCGCAGCATCATCAGTAAGGCCGGTGTTGAAGGTGGCGAGCTGGATTATGTGTCAGCGGAAGAAACAACATGGGGAACTGACGGTATCTACGCTACCCGGAAGGTAACCTACAAGCCTTTTGATTATGACTATGATGGTACAAATCATACTTCAATGACCGTCAAATATTATCCTCTGTCGCTTAAAGAGTATATTGTCACCGATACGGAAGGAAATACCACTGAATATTATTATGACGTACAGGATCGCCTGACGAAAAGTATCAAAAATAGACTTTCGATCTACGAGACAAATCTTGATTATACTTATCAGATGGAAGAGGTTGAGCCTGAATCAGGTGTTTTTGTTCCGGTAATGACTATTCAGGATGAAAAGGGAAATATCTCTAAAAATATCTATGATGGTTTGGGTAATATTATCCGTCAGGACAAGCTGCTTAATGATGTCTGGACCGTTATTCTTGAGCGGAAATATGATTCTTTTGGCCGTGAATATTATAATGAACGTCGTGATCGATTGAATGATGTTGATGCACTGGTTTCACAAAATATGGTGTTCAACGACTGGGGTATGGTCAAATCTATTCAATATAATGACGGTCACTTTGAATATAATGACTATGACCCGATCACCATGCAGTCAACGCTTTGGCAGGAATCTGACACCGAGGCAACGGCCAGTACCGTCACGCAGTATGACGTTAACGGTGTTGTCACTTCGCAGTGGAAAATTAATTCGCTGGGTCAAAATATCGGCGTTAAAAACTATCACTATGATGGTTTAGCGCAGCTGAGAAGCATTGTCGATGATGCCGGCGTATTTCTTACCTATGACTATGACAGCTATGGCCGCGTTACCCACACTACCCTTGCCGACGGTACCACCGTTCGTAAAGTTTATGCTGGGCATACTAATGAAAAATTGATTACGCATATTTATGCCGACGATCGCCTGTTAGGAGAACAAACATTTGATGGTCTTGGCCGTCTGAAAACATCGACGGTGGCAAACCGTACCCAGCAGTTTGCATACGAACTCGATAAATCCTGCCCATACTGGACGCTGACACAGGATGGCCAGGAACTCCAGTATGAATACATTACCGAGCTGGGTAATGTGGTCAGAAGCGTGAAAGATAAAGACTCGCTGATTCTTCAGGAAATGACCTATGATCCGGTCAGCGGCGACCTGCTTACCGGGGTGAATGCGGAAGGCATTAAATTCGTTAACACCTATAATAATGACTCAACGCTGGCGACGGAAACCTTTACCGATAATGGTCGAACAGTTTCCACCAACTATACATTCTCAGGGAATGGTATTCTGCTGGATTATGTTGGCGTTGATAACAATAACCGTCATTCAGCGTTTAACGCACTTGGACAGTGTCTGAGTATTACCGAAGGTAATATTAAGCTCGATAATGAGTTTGATACGCTAGGCCGCATCAAAAAAATTACCACCACCGACAGCCAGTTCTCCTCTGTTTCTACGATGGAAATTCATTACGATGAATTCTCTCGTGAATGGATGCGAAGCTTTAGCTGCGGCGGACAAAATCGCAGCGTTGAACAGCTTTATTACCCTGACGACAGCCTGAAAACGCGTATCACCCTTAAGGGCGAAACGGTGCTGCTCCGGGAAGAGTATGCCTATACCAGCCGTAATCAGCTTTATACCTATTCGGCAACGGGTGAGCAATTACCGGTCGATAAATTTGGCAATAAGATTACCAACCAGGTCTATACCTATGACGGTTTAGGGAATATTAAAGATATTACCACCACCTTTGCTGATGGCGAAAACTTTACCGAATATCATTATGACCTTAATGACCCGTGCCAGCTTAAACGTGTTGCTAATAGCCATGATGCGTATCCGAAAGAAACGTTGCTGGAATATGATTTAGCCGGTCGCCTGACCACCAATGAAGTGGGCAACACGTTAACGTATGATGCTTTAGGACGTCTGCAGCAGATTTTGAGCGGTGTGAAAATTATTGCCACGTACCATTATGATGCCATGGATCGTATGGTACGCCAGCTCGCACAGGATGGTGGCAATACCCAACTGTATTATCGTGAAGGTAGCGTTGTTTCTCAGTATAACGAGGATAATGCCGTTAGCACCGAATTTGTCAAAGTGGCCAATACGATGCTTGCCAGAAAAGACAATACAAATTCTCAGCTTTATCTGAGCGATTTTAAAGGTACGCCACTAAGTCAGGTTGATTCGCAAAGCAAGTCGATTGCGGATACCGGTTTTACCGCCTTTGGCGCGAGCGCTAATAATACGTTACCAGCGTGGAGCCCGGCATTTAATGGCCAGGTCAGGGACCCTGTCACCGGATACTATCATTTAGGCAGCGGCTATCGTGCCTACAACCCGGAATTAATGCGCTTTAATACGCCGGACAGTTGGTCACCGTTTGGCGAAGGTGGGATCAACCCTTATGCCTATTGCCGTAACGATCCGATTAACTTTATCGACCCAACGGGTCATATCAGCTGGCAGGCGGGCGTTAGCATTGGCTTTAGTATCTTAAGCCTGCTTCTCACCATATTTACCGCAGGGGCGTCAATTATTGTTGAGGGCGGGATTATGGCGGCAATCGCTTCAGCCCGAGCGGCAAGTCTAATATTCGGCGCTGTAAGCGTAGTGGGAGATGTAGCGTCCATTACCTCTAAAGCGCTTGAAGAAACGAATCCTGATGTGGCGAACGCGTTTTCATGGGTGTCCAAAACCTGTTCTGTTATTAGTTTTGGTAGCGTCGTGCCAAAAGTGCTTGGCTATATTAAACAAGCACCTGAAACGGTTCTTGATACATGGTCTAAGGTTCGCGGGAGAACCGGGTCCTATTCGGTAACAAAGATTCATGATGCCCGGAGTCTGATGGTCAGAACCGCCGATCGCTATATGAAAGTGACGGATTCAACCGCCTTCAGTATTGGCTATCATGCGTTAACTGGCGGCACCAAAACCGGTATCAAAATTTATGATTACGTCAGTCAGAAGAAAGAGGATACGACATCAGGGCAGGCCGGTACTGATACGCCGACCACGGATATCACCAATAATACGCTGACCAGTACCAGCGATCTGAAATCATCTACCGTTGAAAACTTTTACGCATCCAGTAATGGGATGCAGGCGGGTGAAGATTCTGGTTTGGGGGCGTTGTATTCCGCCCAAAAAAATACCCTGACGGATTCACTGACACCGCTGAACACTCAGTTAAAAAATACTGGGGTCAGACTGGTTAATGAAAATAGCCTGATGCCGTGGGCTTCAACAGTATCCACTAAGATTTAAATCATAATACTAAGGCTAATGATATTAGTCATTAGCCTTTAATATTAATGGAGGTTTATATTATTGATATTAAATTATTCTTTAGTTAGTGGAGGTTAGCATTTTCCACATTCTTATAAATGATTTCGCAAACTAAATATTAAGGAACCATAGCAATGAAAAAATTTGAATATGTTAGTTATGTTGATGTTAACCTGCCTACTGGAAAAGGCCAGTCAACAGTATATGCAAATAGCTGGGATGATGAGCGTGTCGGTGATGCAGCGCAGGTTACTATTATTTTCGTGGTAACAAATAGAAACTATGAGCAAGTTATTTTAACTGAAAAAGAAATTAAAGAGTGTGTTTTTCTTGGCGATTATCACACGGGGGAAATTTTCCAACCGACTACTGCCGTGTATTGGGATCGGTGGGCAGTAGATGTTGATTCGGTGGTTGTTAATACTCAGGCGGCTGTAAACGCTGGTGTAGTTTATCAATCTATTACCTATAATCTTCGTTCTAGAGGCTATCATACAATTTCACATACCTGCGCTGCCGTGCTTACACCAGATGGTGGTGAGTCTATCGTGACAAGCTGTAAAGGCACCCAGTTTGATAGTGGCGTCACGGTAACGCCGCTGCCAGCTATATGGTATGACTATTCTGATCTTGATTATACCCGCGTTGATACACAGAATAAGACCGTTGGGAATTATGTGGTCGATCAAGATAATTATTATGTTTCGATTCCTAATGGTACGATTTCTGACAGCTCTTCATCATCCGGGAATGCGGATATATTTGTTAAAGCTAAAGCGGATGTAAACCCACCAATCTATCAAATTGTTTTTAAAGTGGGAGCGGAAGGGACATATAATTTAAAACTGGATAATGGAGATATTATCCCTCTTCCTTACAATCAACGTTATGGTCAACTATGCCTTACTCGAGTATCTATTGAGAATTGTACAGTCAGCAGTCCATTCTCAGATGAAATTAAAGTGACGGCTTATGACCCATATCAGAATGTGGCGTATTTAGCGTTTTCACCAAAAGATAATAACAACACTATTTCTATGTCTAATGCTTAATTAAGGGATTTATCATGGCTGCTTATTTTTCATATCTTTCCTATTTGAATGTGTCACTTCGTTCCAACTCTGACGTAGGCCTGATTTATGCTAATGGCCGTAACCAGGTTCAGGTGATGGTTAATTTTATTGCCCTGGATGATAAAGGGGAACAGGTTTTTCTGGATTATGATCAAATGATGACTAGTTTGTCGTTATGTGACTATTACTCTCGGGCTCCTATTGCCAATGGCTGGGTTGCCACTGAGAACTACGGTGATTTTCTTTCGGATGGTATTTTATTAGATCACGCATCAAGCTATACCGCTATTGCTAAAGAGCAAAAGAAGGAACCTTTATCTGCATTAAAATCGGGCCTTGACGGTTATCTTTTACCACAAAGCTATTGTTTCTGGGTTTCTGCAGAAAACAACGTTACCACTGCAAAATCTTTTGCAGTGGCCATGAGTGATAATGCTGGAACCACCTATGATACTGCGATTAATGGCAACTTTGAATCGTTTATTCTCCTTGAACCTATTGCCGAAAAATCATATGTGATGGACGATATGTTTTTATCACCGGATGCATATATTGAATATAATTCTGATGGTACGGTTCAGAAACGCAGTAACTTTTTCTCTTTTAAAAATCCTAAGTTACTTATTAAAAAAGTTGAGGGCATGACTGAGGATGTGGATCCATACTACGAGACACTTATTTGTTCTAGTTTTTCCCTATGGAATGCGACATTGAGATATGCCTATCTTGATGGGTATCGGAGTGGCAATAATCTTTATATCTTTACTGCAGATGGTACGAAACATACATATTCTAGAAATGAGCGTAAAGGATATTTGTGCTTCAGCTTGGTTGATTTAGAACATCAAAGTGAGGTTCCTGTGACTCATAACCCAGTCGATATTACTGTTTATGACCAATATGGAAACAAAGGGCATTTTAATGTCGATGTTAACAGTCCCTCAGCTGAAGTCATGAAAATTGTTATTAAAGATGTCTGACATTGACGGGCATATCAAAAGAGCCTTTTGATATTAGCTGCCTGCACAATATTTTTTCTTTTCGTTAATCCCCTAAGTAAAGCACGCCTGGTATGGTGTGCTTTTTTACGTTACATCGTATGTCGGACAGCTGGAGTGGTTTCGCCATGAGGCAAGGCGAGTCAGAGTCGCTTCACTGGTGGATCTAGCAGCTACCGATCGATTTCTTTGTCCGCTGTTTTTATACAGGCATAAAAAAACCCGCTTTATGCGGGTTTTTTCACAAAGCTGATAACAAGCAGGCGATTAAGCCAGTTTGTTGATCTGTGCAGTCAGGTTTGCTTTATGACGTGCAGCTTTGTTTTTGTGGATCAGACCTTTAGCAGCCTGACGGTCCACGATTGGTTGCATTTCGTTAAATGCTTTCAGTGCAGTAGCTTTGTCGCCAGCTTCGATAGCTGCGTATACTTTCTTGATGAAAGTACGCATCATAGAGCGACGGCTAGCGTTGTGTTTGCGAGCCTTTTCAGACTGAACGGCGCGCTTCTTAGCTGATTTGATATTAGCCAAGGCCAACTCCCAAATGTGTTCTATATGGACAATTCAAAGGCCGAGGAATATGCCCGTTTAGCCTTCTTTTGTCAATGGATTTGTGCAAATAAGCGCCGTTAATTTGACAACGCTGCATTACGTATTGATGGCGCAGGATTCTACCAGCTTGTGGGCAACGAATACAGTCTTTCTGGCACAAAAATCACGCATGTCGGCCATATTTTCTTACCTTTCCAGCGGATGCTGATGAAAACATTCCTTCTTTCCGCCGTCAGGCGTAATCGCGGGTTAACGTGGCGGGTTGTACAAGGTATACTCTGACGATTTTCACTCTTTTGAGCCAGACATGAAGCTGATACGCGGCATACATAATCTCAGTCAGGCACCACATGGGTGCGTACTGACCATTGGTAATTTCGACGGTGTGCATCGCGGGCATCAGGCGTTGCTGCAAGGCTTACGTGCCGAGGGCAGAGCGCGCGGTTTGCCTGTGGTGGTGATGATTTTCGAACCGCAGCCGCTGGAGCTTTTCGCGGCTGACAAGGCCCCGGCCCGCTTGACGCGGCTGCGTGAAAAACTGCGTTATCTGGCCGAGAGTGGAGTGGACTACGTCCTCTGCGTGCGCTTTGACCGTCGCTTTGCGGCGCTGACCGCGCAGGACTTTATCAGCGAACTGCTGGTTAAGCGCCTGGGGGTGCAGTTCCTCGCCGTCGGCGATGATTTCCGCTTCGGCGCTGGTCGTCAGGGCGATTTCTTGTTATTACAGAAGGCTGGCGCAGAGTTTGGTTTCGATATCACCAGTACCGAAACCTTCTGCCACGGTGGCGTGCGCATCAGCAGCACCGCGGTGCGTCAGGCGCTGGCTGAGGATAACCTCGAACAGGCCGAAAGCCTTCTGGGCCATCCGTTTATCATCTCCGGGCGCGTGGTGCACGGCGATGAACTGGGCCGAACCATCGGTTTCCCGACGGCGAATTTACCGCTGCGTCGTCAGGTGTCCCCGGTAAAAGGGGTCTATGCGGTGGAAGTGATGGGGCTGGGTGATAAGCCCCTGCCGGGCGTGGCAAACATTGGTACGCGCCCGACCGTTGCTGGCGTTCGCCAGCAGCTAGAAGTGCATTTGCTCGACGTTGTAATGGACCTTTACGGTCGCCATATAGATGTAGTGCTGCGTAAAAAAATACGCAACGAACAGCGATTCGCCTCGCTGGATGAACTAAAAGCGCAGATTGCGCGTGATGAATTAACGGCCCGCGAGTTTTTTGGGCTTTCAAACCCGGCTTAAATGCCTACGTAAATATACGGAACCGAGAATCTGATGAGTGACTATAAATCAACCCTGAATTTGCCGGAAACAGGGTTCCCGATGCGCGGCGATCTCGCCAAGCGTGAACCGGGAATGCTGGCGCGTTGGACTGATGATGACCTGTACGGCATCATTCGTGCAGCCAAAAAAGGCAAAAAGACGTTCATTCTGCATGATGGCCCTCCATATGCGAATGGCAACATTCATATTGGTCACTCGGTTAACAAGATTCTGAAAGACATTATCGTGAAGTCCAAAGGACTTTCCGGTTATGACTCTCCGTACGTGCCGGGTTGGGACTGTCACGGCCTGCCTATCGAGCTGAAAGTTGAGCAGGAATTTGGCAAGCCGGGCGAGAAATTTACCGCTGCCGAATTCCGCGCGAAGTGCCGTGAATACGCCGCAACGCAGGTTGATGGTCAACGTACCGACTTCATCCGTCTGGGCGTGCTGGGCGATTGGCAGAAGCCATACCTGACTATGGACTTCAAAACCGAAGCCAACATCATTCGTGCGCTGGGCAAAATCGTTGCTAACGGCCACTTGCACAAAGGCGCGAAGCCAGTGCACTGGTGCGTTGACTGCCGTTCTGCGCTGGCGGAAGCGGAAGTTGAGTATTACGACAAAACCTCCCCGTCTATCGACGTGGCGTTCCACGCTGTCGATCAGGATGCGGTAAAAGCGAAATTTGGTGCCGCCAACGTGACCGGCCCAATCTCGCTGGTTATTTGGACCACCACTCCGTGGACCCTGCCAGCGAACCGCGCTATCTCTCTGGCGCCTGATTTCGACTATGCGCTGGTGCAGGTAGACGGCCAGGCGCTGATTCTGGCAAGCGACCTCGTTGAGAGCGTAATGAAGCGCATCGGCGTGAGCGACTACACCATTCTGGGCACCGTCAAAGGTGCCGAGCTGGAACTGCTGCGCTTCACCCATCCGTTCATGGGCTTCGACGTTCCAGCTATTCTGGGCGACCACGTGACGCTGGATGCCGGTACCGGTGCGGTACATACCGCCGGTGGCCACGGCCCTGACGACTATGTGATCAGCCAGAAATACGGTCTGGAAATTGCTAACCCGGTTGGCCCTGATGGCGCTTACCTGGCGGGTACCTACCCAGAGCTGGACGGTGTGAACGTCTTCAAAGCTAACGATAAAATCGTTGCGCTGCTGGCTGAAAAAGGCGCGCTGCTGCACGTTGAAAAAATGCAGCACAGCTACCCATGCTGCTGGCGTCACAAGTCACCGATCATCTTCCGTGCGACCCCGCAGTGGTTCGTCAGCATGGATAAAAAAGGCCTGCGTATTCAGTCTCTCAAAGAGATCGACCGCATTGAGCAGGAAGGCCTGGCGAAAGAAGATCTGAGTGGCTGGATCCCGGCCTGGGGTAAAGCACGTATCGAATCCATGGTCGCAAACCGTCCTGACTGGTGTATCTCCCGTCAGCGTACCTGGGGCGTACCAATGGCGCTGTTCGTGCATAAAGACACCGAAGAGCTGCACCCGCGCACCACCGAGCTGATGGAAGCGGTAGCCAAGTACGTTGAGAAAGACGGTATTCAGGCGTGGTGGGATCTCGACCCGCGTGAAATCCTCGGCGACGACGCAGACAACTACGTAAAAGTGCCAGATACCCTGGACGTGTGGTTCGATTCCGGTTCAACCAGCTACTCCGTTGTGGATGCGCGCCCTGAGTTCGGCGGTCATTCTGCGGACATGTATCTGGAAGGTTCTGACCAGCACCGTGGCTGGTTCATGTCCTCCCTGATGATTAGCGTTGCCATGAAAGGCAAAGCGCCGTATCGCCAGGTACTGACCCACGGCTTCACCGTCGATGGTCAGGGCCGTAAGATGTCTAAATCTATCGGTAACACCGTTTCTCCGCAGGACGTGATGAACAAACTGGGCGCGGATATCCTGCGTCTGTGGGTGGCATCAACCGACTACACCGGTGAAATGGCGGTATCGGATGAAATCCTGAAACGTGCTGCCGACAGCTATCGTCGTATCCGTAACACCGCGCGCTTCCTGCTGGCGAACCTTAACGGTTTCGATCCGCTGAAAGACATGGTGAAACCGGAAGATATGGTGGTGCTGGATCGTTGGGCCGTAGGTTGCGCTCAGGAAGCGCAGGCTGACATCATGAAAGCCTACGAATCCTATGACTTCCACGAAGTGGTACAGCGCCTGATGCGCTTCTGCTCCGTCGAAATGGGCTCGTTCTACCTCGACATCATCAAAGACCGCCAGTACACCGCGAAAGCGGACAGCGTGGCGCGTCGTAGCTGCCAGACTGCGCTGTACCATATCGCAGAAGCGCTGGTTCGCTGGATGGCGCCAATCATGTCCTTCACCGCTGACGAAATCTGGGGCTACCTGCCAGGTAACCGCGAGAAGTATGTCTTCACCGGCGAGTGGTACGAAGGTCTGTTTGGCCTGGCCGACAGCGAAGCGATGAACGATGCGTTCTGGGAAGAACTGCTGCAGGTTCGTGGCGAAGTGAACAAGGTCATCGAGCAGGCGCGTGCTGATAAGAAAGTCGGTGGTTCTCTGGAAGCGGCAGTGACCCTGTACGCCCAGCCGGAACTGGCGGCTAAGCTGAACGCGCTCGGCGACGAATTACGATTTGTCCTGTTGACCTCCGGGGCGACCGTTGCGGATTATGAAGCGGCAACCGCTGATGCCCAGCAGAGCGAACTGCTGAAAGGGCTGAAAGTGGCGCTGAATAAAGCCGAAGGCGAGAAGTGCCCGCGTTGCTGGCACTACACTCAGGACGTCGGTAAGGTGGCGGAACACGCAGAAATCTGCGGACGCTGTGTGAGCAACGTGGCCGGTGACGGCGAAAAACGTAAGTTTGCCTGATGAGTAAATCGATTTGTTCAACAGGGCTACGCTGGCTGTGGCTGGTTGTAGCCGTGCTGATTATCGATCTGGGCAGCAAATACCTGATCCTCCAGAACTTTGCTCTGGGGGAGACGGTTTCGCTGTTCCCGTCGCTTAATCTGCATTATGCGCGTAACTATGGCGCGGCGTTTAGCTTCCTGGCCGACAGCGGCGGTTGGCAGCGCTGGTTCTTTGCGGGTATCGCTATCGGTATCTGTATTGCGCTGGCGGTGCTGATGTATCGCTCTAAGGCCACGCAAAAGCTGAACAACATTGCCTACGCGCTGATTATTGGCGGCGCGCTGGGTAACCTGTTCGACCGTCTGTGGCACGGCTTCGTTGTCGACATGATCGATTTCTACGTCGGCGACTGGCACTTTGCCACCTTCAACCTGGCCGATACCGCAATCTGTATTGGTGCTGCGCTGATCGTGCTGGAAGGTTTCCTGCCGAAAAAGCAGGCGTAATCAAATAAGCGCAGTCTGTAGCCCGGCCGAGCGTAGCGACGCCGGGGAATTACAGGCTACGCTATCTAATAACAATAATCGTCATTCCAATGTCGTAAGATAAAAGGCTGTCCCTGCATGTCTGATTCGATTCAAAGCAATAGCGCAGTGCTGGTGCACTTCACGCTGAAACTGGACGATGGCTCTACCGCTGAGTCGACCCGTAACAACGGCAAACCGGCGCTGTTTCGTCTGGGCGATGCCTCCCTGTCTGAAGGGCTGGAGCAGCATCTTCTCGGCCTGAAGGCCGGGGACAAAAAATCCTTCTCCCTGGAGCCTGACGCGGCGTTTGGTATTTCGACGCCAGATCTTATCCAGTATTTCTCCCGCCGCGAATTTATGGATGCGGGCGAACCGGAAATCGGCGCTATCATGCTGTTCACCGCAATGGACGGCAGTGAGATGCCGGGCGTGATCCGCGAGATTAACGGTGACTCCATCACGGTTGATTTCAACCACCCGCTGGCGGGCCATACCGTTCATTTTGATATTGAAGTACTGGAAGTCGATCCGGTACTGGAGGCGTAACATGCAGATCCTGTTGGCCAACCCACGCGGCTTTTGTGCAGGCGTTGACCGCGCTATCAGCATTGTTGAAAATGCGCTCGCCATTTATGGTGCGCCAATCTACGTTCGTCACGAAGTGGTGCATAACCGCTACGTGGTGGAAAGCCTGCGCGCACGCGGCGCCATCTTTATCGAGCAGATTAGCGAAGTGCCGGACGGCGCTATCCTGATCTTCTCCGCCCACGGCGTTTCTCAGGCCGTGCGTAACGAAGCGAAAAGTCGCGACCTGACGGTCTTTGACGCGACCTGTCCGCTGGTCACCAAAGTACATATGGAAGTGGCGCGCGCCAGCCGTCGCGGCGAAGAGTCGATTCTTATCGGTCACGCCGGTCACCCGGAAGTCGAAGGCACTATGGGCCAGTACAGCAACCCGAAAGGGGGCATGTACCTCGTTGAATCGCCGGAAGACGTACTGAAGCTGGCGGTGAAAGACGAGAGCAAGCTGTCGTTTATGACCCAGACCACGCTCTCGGTGGATGACACCTCCGACGTTATTGACGCGCTGCGTGACCGTTTCCCGAAGATCGTCGGCCCGCGAAAAGATGATATCTGCTACGCCACCACCAACCGTCAGGAAGCCGTGCGATCGCTCGCCCAGCAGGCGGACGTAGTGCTGGTTGTCGGTTCGAAGAACTCTTCCAACTCCAACCGTCTGGCCGAACTGGCGCAGCGGATGGGCAAAGCGGCCTATCTGATTGACGATGCGTCCGACATCCAGGAAGCCTGGGTAAAAGAAGCCACCTGCGTTGGCGTCACCGCCGGGGCATCCGCGCCGGATATTCTGGTGCAGAACGTTATTGCCCGCCTGCAATCATTGGGTGGCGGCGAAGCGATCACCCTTGAAGGCCGCGAAGAGAATATCGTCTTTGAGGTGCCGCGCGAGCTGCGTGTGGATGTTCGTGAAGTCGAGTAAATTAATTCTCCCGCAGATGTGAAAAAATGCCAGGCTTAACGTCTGGCATTTTTTATGGAGAAATCATGCGTCTGCCTATCTTCCTGGATACCGATCCCGGTATCGACGATGCCGCGGCGATTGCCGCCGCGCTCTTTGCCCCCGAGCTGGATCTCCAGCTGATGACCACCGTCGCCGGCAACGTCTCCGTCGAGAAAACGACCCGTAACGGCCTGCAGCTGCTGCATTTCTGGAATGCAGATGTGCCGCTGGCGCAGGGGGCGGCCGCGCCGCTGGTTCGCCCGCTGCGCGACGCGGCGTCGGTGCACGGCGAATCCGGCATGGAGGGGTATGATTTTGTCGAGCATAACCGCCAGCCGCTGGCAAAACCGGCGTTTCAGGCCATTCGCGATGCGCTGATGCTGGCACCGGAACCGGTCACGCTGGTCGCCATTGGCCCGCTGACCAATATCGCGCTACTGCTGACGCAGTACCCTGAATGCCGCTTCAATATTCGTCGACTGGTGATTATGGGCGGTTCTGCCGGGCGCGGTAACTTCACGCCGAATGCCGAGTTTAATATCGCTATCGACCCGGAAGCGGCGGCGCTGGTGTTCCGCAGCGGCCTGGAGATTGTGATGTGCGGGCTGGACGTCACCAACCAGGCGACGCTCTCACCAGAATATCTGGCCTCGCTGCCCGCGCTGAATAAAACCGGCGGCATGCTCCACGCGCTGTTCAGCCACTACCGCAGCGGCAGTATGCAGAGCGGCCTGCGCATGCACGACCTGTGCGCGATTGCCTGGCTGGCGCGCCCGGCGTTGTTTACCCTGCAAAGCTGCTACGTCGCCGTAGAAACGCAGGGGCAATATACCGCCGGGACAACGGTGGTAGACATTGAAGGGAAGCTTGGGCAGCCCGCGAATGCGCAGGTGGCATTGGGGCTGGATGTCGAAGGCTTCCGCCAGTGGGTTGCTGAGGTCTTTGCACTAGCGCCGTAATGGTGTTTAGCGATGATGCTGCGGTAGCTTCTCGCTCAAATAATCAATCATCGCCCGCATTCTGGCGGGCATATGTTGGTTACGCGTCCATAAGAGCCAGAGATCGCCGCTGTAGTCGCTGATAAACTCCCACTCTGGTAGCACTTGCACTATCTCGCCGTTAGACAGCGATTCCCGTGCGGTAAACAGCGGCAGGCTGCCGATACCGAGATGGTTTTTCACCGCATCCAGCCGCACGCCGGTATGGTTGGCGGCGTAGCGTCCGTGGGTTTGAATCGTCTCGCTTTTCTCACCGAGGCGGAATTTCCAGCGTGAATCGGCGGGCGTTTCACCAAGGCTGATACAGCAATGTTCGCGCAGCGCCTGAGGGGAATCGGGCGTGCCGTATCGGCGCAAATAGGCCGGGGTTGCGCAAATCACGTGGCTTACCGGCATCAACGCTTTGCCATACAGACCGGGGGAGGGGGACTGGCTGATGCGTAGCGCCAGGTCGACGCCGTCGTCAATCAAATCCATATAGCGGTCCTCAAGACGCAGGCACACGTCTACGTCCGGATAGCGCTCAAAAAATTCGGCCATCAGCGGGTGAATCACAAAACGTCCCACCGCTTTCGGTACGCTAACGGTCAATTTACCCTGTGCCACTTGCTGGCGGCTACTGCCGGAATCCATCGCCATTTGGGCCGCATTCAGCATCTCCTGAGCATGTTCGTACACCATCTTGCCGGTATCACTCAGCGCCAGCTTACGGGTGGTGCGGTGCAGCAACTTGCTGCCAAGCACCCGCTCAAGACGGGACACGCTACGGCTTATCGCTGAAGGCGTTGCCCCGGTTGCTTTGGCCGCAGCGGTAAAGCTGCCCTGGTCGATAATCAACACGAAGGTGGCAAGGTCAGGTAGAAGATTAGGATTCATTTGTGCGTACCAGGCAAAGATGCATTGAGTGAGCGCAGGATTATCGACGCAGATAAAGTGAATATACTCTTCTCACCAAGAGGAGAACACTTATGACTGAACGTCTTTATTACACCAGCGATAACACTGAAGGCAGAGCTAACGTGCTGAGCTGTACGCCAGAGCCGGACGGGCGCTACGCGGTGGCGCTGGATAGCACCCTTTTTCACCCGCAGGGCGGTGGGCAGCCTGCGGACGCGGGCTGGATTGATGATGAACCGGTTGAAACGGTGCAGTCACGTGGTGACGAAGTGCTGCATATTGTGGCAAAACCGCTATCCGTCGGTGCCGTGAATCTTCGTGTGGACGCTGCGCTGCGGCAACTGCATGCCCGGCTGCATTCTGCGGGGCATCTGATTGGTCTGGCGGGAACGGAATACGGCTGGCATCCGGTGAAAGCACACCATTGGCCCAATGAGGGGCGTATTACTTTCGCTGCCGGTGGAAACGGCACGCTGCCGGATGCGCCGTCGCTGCTGGCGAAAATCAGCGCCTGGCAGGCGGAAAATCTTGCCCGACAGGTGACCTTCGCCGACGGATTGCGGCAGGTTGGGTTTGGTCATCTCCCGGCTTACCCATGCGGAGGAACGCACGTTGCTCATCTTTCGGACATCGGGCCGGTGACGATTACCCAGGTGAAGTTGAAAAAGGGGCAGATGATTGTCAACTATACGCTGGGCTCATAGTTCCGGAATCTTGCCGCGATAGATGCGCTCGGGTCTGCCAACTTTGCCGTAGCTGATTTCTGCTTCCAGCTGATCGTTCTTCACACCTTGCTCCAGATAGCGCCTGGCTGTGGTCTTACTGCTGCCGAGGATCCGCGCTAACGAGTCGGCGGTGTGCACCATTTGCGGGTCGGAAAATATCTGCAATACGCGGTTGAAAGTGTTTTCATCAATACCGCGTAGACCTGAGGTAGGCTCCGGTATCTGCTCTTTGGCCTGGATATTAAAAAGCGCATCAACGTGGTTTTGATTGGCTTGCTCGCTGGAACGCAACGAGCCGCGATAGCGGGCAAAGCGCTCCAGCGTATGCTGTAATCGCTGGTAATGCACCGGCTTAATCAGATAATCAAACACGCCCATTCGCAGTGCTTCGCTGATGGTGTCCATATGGTTATCGGCGGTGAGAAATATAATCCGTCCGGCGTACTGTGTGTTGATCGTATGGCGAATTAAATCAATGCCTTTCCCATCGGGAAGAAAATTATCCAGAAGGATAAGCTCAGGTTGGTACAGGCGAATTTGCTTTTTGGCGCTCTCCACTTTATCGGCCACGCCGATGACCTGAAATTGCGGTGACTGCTTGATGGTATCCACCAGTATTTCCGCCAGCATCGGCTCATCTTCAATAATCAGCGTCGTAATGCTATCCATGATGTTCATCTCTGGTAAAGGGTAGGTAGAGGGTAAAAATGGTGCCGTAAGGGCTATTGTTATCAATAATAATGTTGCCGTTAGCTTGCTCGACGTAGCTGCGAACGAGCCATAAACCGATGCCATGATCGCCGCTGTCGCGGCTGGTCACGCCGCGTTCAAAAATATGCTGGCGGATATCTTCATCAATGCCGATGCCCTGATCGGCAACTTCGATGATCACCTCACTGCCTTCACTGTTGATCAAACATTCGATCTGTCGCGATCCCGCGTGGTTGAGCAGGGTGGCGTTGTAGGCGTTATCCAACAAGTTGCCGACAATGGAGATCCATTCGTTATGTGAAAGCGATAGCGGCAGGTGCTCGACATAACAGGCAGGATCGAAAACCAGCTCCAGACCCAACTCTTTCGCACGGTAATATTTACCAATCAGCAAACCGGCAAGGTGATGATCTTTAAAGTTGTGGGCAATAAAATCGAGCACCTTCTGGTGGCTTTCAGACTGCTGTTGAATGAGCGACAGAGCGTTATCGTAGCGTTTCAGGAAAAGCAGCCCGGCGATGGTGGAAATCAGGTTGCGGTGCTCGTGCTGAACGGCGCGCAGGTTGTCGGCGTATTGCTGAATCTGGCTTAACTGCAGGCTGAGGGTGTTGATATCATCCTTGCTGCGAAAGCTAATTACCCATCCTTGCGGCTGGCTGTCTAAGATAACGGCCATACGGCTGGCAATCACTTTGACATCATTAAACGTCACTATCTCATCTTTTTTGTTCTTTTGTTGAACATCATAGAAAAAGGATTCAGGTGTCACCACGCTATCTATTGCTTGCCCAATCAGCTCAGCCTCCGGATGGCTAAGGTTAAGCATCCGCCGGGCCGTTTGGTTAATGGCGGTAATGCGATGAAACGAGTCGATGGCTATAAGTCCCTCAAAAACCGACTCAAACAATACGCTTTGCTGGATGAGCAGCTGTGAAAGCTGCTGTGGCTCCATATTCAGCATCTGCTTTTTAATGTGCAGAGAAAACCGCCGCGCGCAGTAGAGGAGGAGGACGAGTAGGACAGCCATGGGAAACAGAAACGATCCAATCTGCAGATTGAGCCAATTTTCCAGCTGATCGATGGTATAGCCGACAGAAACGATGCCAATGACCTTGCCGGTATGATCCTGAATAGGCGATTTCCCGCGCAGCGATGACCCTAAAGATCCTTCACGTACAGAGACGTAGCTTCTTGCGTTAAACAGCGCTTCACTGCTGTCTCCTCCCTCCATATATTTACCTATTTCATCTGGATTCACGTGGTACAGGCGCTGGCCTTTTTCGTCTCCAACCGTGATGTAGGTGGCGTCGGAAAACGATCTCATCGGGTCGATTAATGCCTTGATGCGTGCAAGATCGTGGTGCTGCACGGCTTCAACCAGTTCAGGCATTGCCGAGATCTGCATTGCCTGAATGAGTGCACGCTGACCGACCTGATAGTGCAGTCGGTCCTTGGTGATGTTGGTGAGGTACCAGGACATCGCCAACATCACTACCGTGGAGGTAAATAAGATCAATAGAAAGATGCGGTTTTGAAAGGAGCATCGGGAAAACCACAGGACCATTTTTCGGATAAACATAGGGCAGCGAATATATTTAAAAAAGAGATATTCCGACATTCGGGAAATGTGGTTCCTGAGCCAGTTCATATTTGCTTTTTTTTCAGATTACATTGGGATGAAAATGGGATACGCCGCGCGTATCCCATCGCAAATTACATCGCCATCACGTACTTCAACATCACGCCTGCGGCTATCGCTGAACCAATCACCCCTGCCACGTTCGGCCCCATGGCGTGCATCAGCAGGAAGTTCTGCGCGTCCGACTCCAGGCCTACCTTGTTCGATACGCGCGCCGCCATCGGCACCGCCGAGACACCCGCCGAACCGATAAGCGGATTGATTTTGTTCGCGCTAAACAAGTTCATTAGCTTCGCCATCAACACGCCAGCCGCCGTCCCGATGCCAAACGCAATTACCCCCAGCAGCAGAATGCCCAGCGTCTGCGGCTGCAGGAACTTATCCGCCACCAGCTTCGCACCCACCGACAGCCCGAGGAATATCGTCACGATATTAATCAGCCCGTTCTGCACCGTGTCGGACAGACGCTCTACCACGCCGCTTTCGCGCATCAGGTTACCGAAGCAGAACATCCCCAACAGCGGCGCGGCGTCTGGCAGCAGCAATGCTACCAGCAGCAACAGCACCACCGGGAAGAGGATTTTCTCCCGCTTACTGACCGTACGTAGCTGCACCATGCGGATTTTCCGCTCCTTCTCGCTGGTGAGCAGCTTCATAATCGGCGGCTGAATCAGCGGCACCAGCGCCATATACGAATAGGCCGCCACCGCAATCGCTCCTAGCAGTTCCGGGGCCAGCTTGCTGGAGAGGTAAATTGCTGTCGGGCCATCCGCGCCGCCGATGATGCCAATCGCCGCCGCCTGCGGCAGGGTGAAGGGGATGACGCCAAAGTAATTCAGCGTCAGCGCCCCCAGCACGGTGGCAAAGATGCCGAACTGCGCCGCCGCGCCGAGCAGTAGGGTGCGCGGGTTCGCCAGCAGCGGGCCGAAGTCGGTCATCGCGCCGACGCCCATAAAGATGACCAGCGGCGCCACGCCGGAGCCAATCGCCACTTTGTAGAACAGTGCCAGCACGCCCGGCGTGTAGCCCATGTCTACCGCCAGATTCTCCATCTGGCTCTGCACCGACGGCAGCGCCAGCGCTAACGCCTCTTTAATCGCGTGCACGTCCGCCGCGCAGTTGAGCTTCTCGGCAATCACCGCCAGCTGCCCGGCATCGTGATGCGCCAGCAGGCTTTCCAGCGCGGTCAGCGCCATGCCTGCTTCCGGGATATTGGAGAGCAGGCCGCCGAAGCCAATCGGCAGCAGCAGTAACGGCTCAAACTTTTTCGCAATCGCCAGCCACAGCAGCAGCAGGCTGACCAGCAGCATGATGGCCTGGCCCGCGCCAAGGTGCATCAGCCCCATGCCCTGGAACAGGGCGTTCAGACTTTCCATTCGTCCTCTCCGTTACGCCAGCGTCATCAGGGTATCGCCCACCGCGACGGCATCTCCGGCTTTCACCGCGATGCCGCGTACCGTCCCGGCCTGCGCAGCACGGATTTCGGTTTCCATCTTCATCGCTTCCAGAATCAGCAGCACGTCACCTTCCGCCACGGTCTGGCCTTCGGTCGCGATAACTTTCCAGATATTGCCCGCCAGCGGCGCAGCAACCGGGGTACCCGCGCCAGCCGGAGCCGCCGCAACCGGCGCAGAGGTGGTTGTCGCCACCTGGCTGATATCGCCGCCGTCGCTGACCTTCACCACAAACGCTTTGCCTTCCACTTCCACGGTGTAGATGCCAGAGGTGGCGGGTTTTGCCGCCGTCGGGGCAGGCTGCACGCTTTTCATCTGCGGCAGCGGTTCGAACGCCGCAGGGTTGTGGCGGTTCTCAAGGAACTTCATGCCTGGCTGCGGGAACAGCGCCACGGTCAGTACGTCGTCGATGGCGTTATCCGCCAGCCGGATGCCTTTCTCCTGCGCCTGACGCGTGATGTCGGCTTCCAGCGCCGCCAGCTCCGGCTTCAGCAGGTCAGCCGGGCGGCAGGTGATAGCCTGTGCACCCTCAAGCACCTTCGCCTGCAGCGCGGCGTTCACCGGAGCCGGGGAGCGGCCGTATTCGCCTTTCAGAATGCCTGACGTCTCTCTGGCGATGGTTTTGTAGCGCTCGCCGGTCAGTACGTTCAGCACCGCCTGGGTGCCGACAATCTGCGAGGTCGGCGTCACCAGCGGGATAAAACCGAGGTCTTCACGCACGCGGGGGATTTCTGCCAGCACTTCGTCGAGACGATGGGCGGCGTTCTGCTGTTTCAGCTGGCTTTCCAGGTTGGTCAGCATGCCGCCTGGCACTTGTGCCACCAGTATGCGGCTGTCATAGCCTTTCAACTGGCCTTCAAAGGCGTGGTATTTTTTGCGCACCTCACGGAAATCGGCGGCGATATTTTCCAGCTTGTTGATGTCGAGGCCGGTGTCGTGGGCGGTACCGGCGAGCGTCGCCACCAGTGCCTCGGTGGCCGGGTGACCGTAGGTAGCACTCATTGAGGAGATGGCGGTATCCACGCCGTCAACGCCCGCTTCAATGGCTTTAAGCAGCGCCATCTCCGCCATCCCGGTGGTGGCGTGGCAGTGCAGGTGCAGCCGCACGTCATAGCGTTTTTTGATTTCGCTGACCAGCTCATACGCCGCCATCGGGGTCAGGATGCCGGACATATCTTTAATGGCGATGGAGTCGACGCCGGTTTCCAGCAGCTGTTCGGTTAAATCCAGCCAGGTTTGCAGGGTGTGCACCGGGCTGGTGGTGTAGGAGAGCGTGCCTTGAGCATGGGCGCCGTGGCTGCGCACCGCCTGCAGGGCGGCTTGCATATTGCGCGGGTCGTTCATGGCATCAAAGACGCGGAACACGTCCATACCGTTTTTCACCGCCCGCTCGACAAAGCGTTCCACCACATCGTCGGCATAGTGGCGGTAGCCGAGCAGGTTCTGCCCGCGCAGCAGCATCTGTAGCGGGGTTTTCGGCATCGCTTTTTTCAACTCGCGCAGGCGAACCCACGGGTCTTCACCCAGAAAGCGGATACAGGCGTCAAAGGTGGCACCGCCCCAGCATTCCAGCGAGCCGTAGCCAACGTCGTCGAGCGCGGCGGCAATGGGTAGCATGTCATCAAGGCGCAGGCGGGTGGCAAACAGAGACTGGTGGGCGTCGCGCAGGACGACATCGGTAATAGCAATAGTCATGGATCCCTCCGGGAATCAGGCGTTAAGGCGGTGGTGGTGAATGGCTGCGGCAATCACCGGCTTTAAGCGGGTGAAATCGTCCACGACGGGAACGGCGCGCGGCGCGGCAGCCGGCTCCGGGAAAAAGCGATTAATCGCGGCGGACATCACGCGAATCGCGAATATCAGCAGGAACAGAAACATCAGGACGAACCCCATCCCCAGAAACATCAGGGTGAAACCTTCACCCAGCAGTACGGCATCAGTCATAAATGATTATCCAGAACAGGAGCACGGCGGTGCTGGTGTTGACCAATGTCTCAGTGAATCCGGCTAAGGAGTTGTAGAGTGGATTTCCCTCGGCCGCCCCCGGCTCTGGCCTCTACATTCACTTTAAGCATTGGCAACACGGACACCGCCGTGCGTATTGCTTACACCATCATGCTGAACACGATGCTGGCGATGACCAGCACAATACCGCCGCCCAGACGGGAGGAGATTTGTGCATAGGAGATAAGATTCATACGGTTACAGGCGGAAAGGACTTCCAGGTCGCCGGAACCACCGCGGTTCGCCATACACAGGCCCGCGGTGATAGACGACTCAATTGGGTAGAAACCAATCAGCCAGCCGCCAATTGCGGCACCGACAACGGCACCCACGACAATAACCGCCGCAATGACGACGTTCGCAAAGGTCAGTGCATCGATAATTTCCTGTAGGTCGGTATAGCAAACGCCGACGCCAACCATCAGCACCCACAGCAGTTGCTTGGAGAAGAAGTCAGAAAGACGTTTAGCACCGGCTTTGATCTCTGGTGAACACAGGCCGGAGGCGTTCAACGCCGCGACGATCAGCACCATCCAGGCGAAATAGTGGATAGAGACGCCGCCAATACTTGGCAGGATCTTTTTGGCGACAACGTAGGCCAGCAGGAAACAGGTTGTAGACAGCACCAGGCCAATGGCCGTTTCACGGTGGGTAATCTGGCCCGCTTTTTCATCGTCTTCGGTTTTGAACGAGGCTTTACGTACCAGCTCACCTTCACCGCTAAGCCAGGTATACTTTTTGCCGACGATATCAAGGAATGCGGCAAATATAATGGCAAAGATATTGGCGATGGTCAGAATAGCGATGGCGGTAGAGTAATACTCTTCGCGGGAGCGACCGGTGACGGAATGGTAGATTTCAGACAGCGGTACCGCGCCTGCGCCGTTACCGCCGCCCATGATTGGCAGTACGTACAGCATCATAATGCGGTCAATCGGGATACCGAAGCACAGGCCAATGGCGATGCCGAAAATGGCAGCTCCCGCGATTCCGGTCAGAATGGTTGGAATATAGCCAAGCAGTGATTTTAACAGCAGCTTACGGTTGACCGAAAGAATGGCACCGGTAATCAGCACCGCAATAAAAAGGTTAAGGAAGTTACTCTTATCCATTACGTTGCTAATCGCATCAATTTCTTTCTGCGTAAAAATGCCCGCATAGACAAAGTAGGCTGCAACCAGGAATATCATTACCGGCGCACCACCAATATATTTATTAAATATTGGCAGGCGTTTTCCTATTTCACCAAAAATGGCGCCAATAATAAACATAATAGCGAGGCCACCGACCAGGTCATCGGGTAGCGCATTATAAAAATGTGAAAGCAATAGTGTAATTAAAGCAAATGCGTAAAGCGGTAGCGACATACCGAAGATTTTAAATCCCAGCAAATCACGCGCGCCCTTTTTCTCCGCAGCGGGAGCTTGGGTCATGTTAGTCATAAACATTATCCTGTTTATCGTGAGAGGTAACGCCGCGCATATTAATAAATTCAATTCCCGATGAGATGTGATTGTCTTCACTGAATGGAGGTGTTTTTTATTAATTTAATTATTTTTATTTTCTTGTTTAATTAAGAACATAAAAACTATAAAGGCAATAAAACTAGCGTGGAAAATGTGATTTATATTCCAGACGAATAGCGTAAACGCTGGCGAAATATGCGGCGTTATTTGCTTACGGACGCAGAATAATGAATCTAACGTTTAAGCGTATTTATCCGCAGAAAGACGAAGCGCGCCGTCAGGCGGTAGCGAGCTTTCTGAAACAGGCCGGGCTTTCTCTGGAGGCCGATTGTGAAGTGGTGATTTGCGCCGAGTGGCAAAACGACATCGTGGGCTGCGGTGCGATTGCCGGCAACGTACTCAAATGCATTGCCGTCTCTCCCCTCATACGCGGTGAAGGGTTAAGCCTGAAGCTGCTGACCGAACTGCTCACGCTGGCCTATGAACAGAACCGCAGCGAGCTGTTTTTGTTTACCAAACCGGAAAATAGCGTGTTGTTTTCTGGCGCAGGCTTCTGGCCCATCGCGCAGGCCGGGACGCAAGCGGTATTGATGGAAAACAGTAGCGAGCGGCTGACTCGCTTTTGTCGCCAGCTGGCGCTCTATCGCCAACCGGGAAAGACCATTGGCGCCATCGTGATGAACGCCAATCCCTTTACGCTCGGCCACCGCTATCTGATTGAACAGGCGGCGGCGCGCTGCGACTGGCTGCATCTGTTTGTGGTGAAAGAAGACGCCTCGCAGTTTCGCTACGCCGACCGCTGGGCGTTGATCGAGCAAGGGGTTGTCGGTATTGAGAACCTCACGCTGCATCCAGGGTCCGCTTACCTGATTTCGCGAGCGACCTTTCCGGGCTACTTCCTCAAAGAAAAGGGAGCGGTGGACGATTGCCACAGCCAGATCGATCTACAGCTGTTTCGTGAACATCTGGCACCTGCGCTGGGTATCACCCACCGCTTTGTCGGCAATGAACCGTTCTGCCCTCTGACGCGTGCCTATAACCAGCGGATGCACGACATTCTCGGCTCCCCACACGGCCGCGCCCCGGCAGTAGAAGTGGTGGAGCTGGCGCGTATGGAAAAAGGAGGGGCTCCCATTTCCGCCTCGCGGGTCCGAAAGCTCTACGCCGAACGCGACTGGCGGGCGGTAAGCGCGTTGGTGCCTGCGGGGACGCTGGCTTTCTTACAGCACCTTGCCGCTAAACAGACTGAAACCGCATGACGTAATACCGTTAACAAGGAACATAACCTATGGAAATCATTAAGGATGCCCTAGCCGGCACGCTGGAGTCCAGCGATGTCATGGTCAGGATTGGCCCTTCCTCCGAGCCGGGCATACGGCTGGAGCTGGAGAGCCTCGTGAAGCAGCAGTTTGGTACGGCGATTGAAAGCGTGGTTCGCGAAACGCTGGCAAAGCTGGGGGTTGAACGCGCGCAGGTTAGCGTTGATGACAAAGGGGCGCTGGAGTGTATTTTGCGGGCCAGGGTTCAGGCGGCAGCGCTGCGCGCGGCTGAGCAAACTGAAATTCAATGGAGCGCGCTATGAAACCTCGTCGCAGTATGCTGTTTATCCCCGGCGCGAATGCCGCCATGTTGAGCACCTCTTTTGTGTACGGCGCGGACGCGGTGATGTTCGACTTAGAAGATGCCGTGGCATTACGCGAAAAAGACACCGCTCGTCTGCTGGTGCATCACGCGCTACAGCATCCTTTCTATCGGGACGTTGAAAAAGTGGTGCGTATTAACCCGCTGAATACGCCGTTTGGCCTGGCCGATCTGGAAGCCGTCGTCCGCGCTGGCGTGGATATTGTTCGCCTGCCAAAAACCGACCGTAAAGAAGACGTTCACGAACTGGAAGCCCACGTTGAGCGCATTGAGCGCGAATGCGGGCGTGAAGTGGGCAGCACCAAACTGATGGCGGCGATTGAATCGGCTCTGGGCGTGGTGAACGCGGTAGAGATTGCGACCTCCAGCCCGCGCATGGTGGCGATTGCCCTGGCGGCCTTCGATTATGTGATGGATATGGGCACCTGTCGCGGCGACGGTACCGAGCTGTTTTACGCCCGCTGCGCCGTGCTGCACGCCGCCCGCGTAGGCGGTATCGCGGCCTACGACGTGGTGTGGTCCGATATCAACAATGAAGAAGGGTTCCTCAAAGAGGTTCAGCTGGCTAAGGGACTCGGGTTTAACGGTAAATCGCTGGTGAACCCGCGTCAAATTGAGCTGCTGCATCAGGCGTATTCGCCGACGCGAAAAGAAGTGGAGCACGCGCGGGAAGTGATTGCCGCAGCGGAAGAGGCGGAAACACGCGGTCTGGGCGTAGTGTCGTTGAACGGCAAAATGATCGACGGTCCGATTATCGACCACGCGCGCAAAGTGGTGGCGTTGTCGGCTTCCGGCATTCGTGATTAAGGAGGGAACCATGAAAGAGACAATCAACATGCTGGAACAGCAATATGTTGTGCCGGAGAGATTACAGCCTTACCAGGGCGTGGCCCACAACAGCACGTGGCTGGCCTGCGAAACCGAAAAACGCCAGCGTAAGGTGTGCGACTCGCTGGAAGAGGCTATCCGTCGCACTGGGCTTAAAAATGGCATGACCGTGTCCTTCCACCATGCATTTCGCGGTGGCGATAAAGTCGTCAATATGGTGATGGCGAAGTTGGCAGAAATGGGCTTTCGCGACTTAACGCTGGCCTCCAGTTCGCTGATTGACGCGCACTGGCCGCTTATCGAACATATTAAAAACGGCGTGATCCGCCAGATCTACACCTCTGGTCTGCGCGGTCAACTGGGCGAGGAGATTTCCGCCGGTTTGATGGAGAATCCGGTGCAGATCCACTCTCACGGCGGACGCGTGAAGCTAATTCAGAGCGGTGAGCTGAATATCGATGTTGCGTTCCTCGGCGTACCGTGCTGCGACGAGTTCGGCAATGCCAACGGCTTCAGTGGTAAATCGCGCTGCGGCTCACTGGGTTATGCGCAGGTTGATGCCGAACATGCTAACTGCGTGGTACTGCTGACGGAAGAGTGGGTGGCATATCCGAACTATCCGGCGAGCATTGCGCAGGATCAGGTGGATTATATTGTCCAGGTCGATGAGGTGGGCGATCCGGCGAAGATCACCGCAGGGGCGATTCGCTTGTCCAGCAACCCACGCGAGCTGCTGATTGCACGCCAGGCTGCGGAGGTGATTGAACATTCGGGTTATTTCAACGACGGCTTCTCGCTGCAAACCGGCACCGGCGGCGCATCGCTGGCGGTCACGAGGTTCCTCGAAGATAAAATGCGTCGCCACAATATTACCGCGAGCTTCGGGCTCGGCGGGATCACCGGCACGATGGTGGATCTGCATGAGAAGGGGCTTATCAAAGCGCTGCTTGATACCCAATCCTTTGACGGCGACGCCGCGCGTTCTCTGGCGCAAAACCCTAACCACATTGAGATTTCCACCAACCAGTACGCCAACCCAGGCTCTAAAGGGGCAGCATGCGAACGTCTGAACGTAGTGATGCTCAGCGCGCTGGAAATTGATGTGAAGTACAACGTGAACGTGATGACCGGGTCGAACGGCGTGCTGCGCGGTGCTTCCGGTGGGCATAGCGACACGGCGGCAGGGGCCGATCTGACTATTATTACCGCGCCGCTGGTGCGTGGGCGCATTCCCTGCGTGGTGGAAAAGGTGCTCACCACCGTTACGCCGGGGGCGAGCGTCGATGTGCTTGTCACCGATCACGGCATTGCGGTGAACCCGGCTCGTCAGGATCTGATTGATAACCTGAAGCAGGCTGGCGTTGCGCTGATGACCATCGAACAGCTCCAGCAACGTGCGGAGCAACTGACGGGTAAACCGGAGCCTATCGCCTTTACCGACCGGGTGGTGGCGGTGGTGCGCTATCGCGATGGTTCGGTGATCGACGTGATCCGTCAGGTAAAACGCTGATGAATGGTGCAGATCTCCTCTCCAGCGGTCAGCCGGTAACGCTGGAAGCGATGCTTTATGCGCGCGATAGCCGCGCGGCGCGTCAGCGCCAGGCGTTGGACTGTTACCGACTACCGCTGATCACCTTTTCACTGGTGGCACCGGGAGCCGTCAAAAACTCCCCTGTGTGGCTGCGTGTTGCAGAGTATGCGCAGCGCGAGATTGCGGCTGTCTGCCAGCAGATGGAATGGGTAAGCGTCTGGGAAGCGCGTACGGATGCGTTGAGCGGCCCGGAATGGATGGCGGCGGTCTGCGCGCCTGCTAAAGCGTTGAAACGACAACTGATGATGCTGGAACAACAGCATCCGCTGGGAAGGCTCTGGGATATTGACGTGATGGATAGCGATGGTCGCTCGCTTTCGCGTCGTGAACTGGGGCTACCTGCCAGGAAATGCCTGATTTGTCAGTCGGAAGCCCACGTCTGTGCGCGAGGTCGAGCGCATTCTCTCGACCTCTTGTTGGATGAAATTGCACGAAGGATTGATAGCTATGAGCGTGAACGTAGTGACGGAACGGCATACGCCAGTTAGCGTAACGCTGAAAGCCGAGGATGTTATTGGGCTGGTGGCGCGTGCGCTGCTGACCGAAGTGCGGTTAACCCCGAAACCGGGGCTGGTGGATATTCGCAATGCTGGTGCCCATCGGGACATGGATCTGGCCACCTTTGAGCGCAGCACGGCGGCGATTGCACCGTGGATGGAAAAGTTTTTCATGATGGGAAACAGCACCGCGAAGCTGGATCCGCAGATGGTGCTGGTGATGATTCGTCCGCTGGGGCTGGCGTGTGAAAATGACATGCTGCAGTCGACCAACGGTGTAAACACGCATCGCGGCGCAATTTTTGCTTTTGGGTTACTCACTACGGCGATGGGTCGTCTCGTCGGGCAGGGGGAGTCGCTATCGCAGCACCATATTTGCGACACCGTGGCGAGTTTGTGTCGGGATATGGTCGCGCGTGAACTGTCTCTGGATAAAGGTGGCAATCTCAGCAAGGGCGAACGGCACTTTCTGCGTTATGGGTTGGCGGGCGCGCGCGGCGAGGCGGAAAGCGGTTTTCGTACTGTCAGAACGCAGGCACTGCCCGTTTACCATCGCGTACTCAAGGAGCATGACGACGCCAATCTGGCGCTGCTACAAACGTTATTGCATCTGATGGCCTGGAATGATGACACCAATCTGGTTTCCCGTGGTGGGCTGGAAGGGCTCAATTATGTACAACAACAGGCGCAAAAATTATTGTGGCAGGGCGGGGTGCTGGTTGACGGTGGGATTGAAGCGATGCAGCAGTTTGATGATGAGCTGATAGCGCGCAATCTTAGCCCAGGAGGCAGTGCAGATTTACTGGCAGTGACCTGGTTTTTAAGTCATTTCCCGGCTGGTCCTTTCTATTCTGAGTAAGTTTCACTTCATTATCTTCCTATGCTATTGATTCATCCTGCGGGATGAATCATGTCTTTTACTGATATTCCTCTCTGTTTATCATTAAATTCTAATTATCGGCGTTTTCGGCTGGCGACCCTGTTGTGGGCTGGTTACTCTGAAAACGATTTACGCAATTTTAACAAAAGAGAATAGCTATGCATGAAGCACAAATCCGCGTCGCCATTGCAGGCGCTGGCGGGCGCATGGGACGGCAGTTAATCCAGGCAACGCTGGCGATGGAAGGAGTTCAATTAGGGGCTGCGCTGGAGCGTGAAGGCTCTTCTTTACTGGGCAGCGATGCTGGTGAAATGGCGGGTGCTGGTCAATCTGGCGTCACCGTTCAGAGCAGCCTGGAAGCGGTAAAAGATGATTTTGACGTGTTCATCGATTTTACCCGTCCGGAAGGCACGCTGGCACATCTGGCGTTTTGCCGCCAGCATGGTAAAGGCATGGTCATTGGCACCACCGGCTTCGACGATGCCGGTAAGCAGGCCATTCGCGACGCTTCACAAGAGATTGCGATCGTTTTCGCGGCCAACTTTAGCGTCGGCGTTAACGTCATGCTTAAGCTGCTGGAGAAAGCGGCGAAAGTGATGGGCGACTATACCGATATCGAAATTATTGAAGCGCACCACCGCCATAAAGTGGATGCACCATCGGGTACGGCACTGGCGATGGGTGAAGCGATCGCCGGGGCGCTGGATAAAGATCTGAAGGACTGCGCGGTCTACTCGCGCGAAGGTTATACCGGTGAACGCGTACCGGGCACCATTGGTTTTGCCACCGTTCGCGCCGGGGACATTGTTGGTGAACACACCGCGATGTTTGCCGATATTGGCGAGCGTGTAGAGATTACGCATAAGGCTTCCAGCCGCATGACGTTTGCTAACGGCGCGGTAAGATCGGCTCAGTGGCTCAAGTCTAAGAAAAATGGTCTTTTTGATATGCGTGATGTGCTGAATTTGAATGAATTATAAGTATTTATTACCCATCGTGATGTGGTTATTGTAGTCATAATTACTTGATTACACAGGGCAATATTTTATTGCCCTTTATTTTGCCTTTTGTTTTATGATTCTGTTTTGAGTTTGGTGTTTTTATAAGTTATCTATCGAAAATGTGTTGGTTAAATGTAAATTTTGACCATCCGGTCTACTTTTTTACGCTCCCCGCTGAAATTTAACACTCTTCCTGCTCCGCAAGCGTTTTCTACAATGAGTTAGTTGATCTTTTTGATGGCTATCGCCTTGCTGTCACATCAGTGGCGCAAAATAATAATAAAAATTGTCCTTTAAGGTAGACATTTGCCGAGGCTGTCACTAGAATGCCGCCGTTTGCCAGAAATTCATCGGTAAGCAGATTTGCATTGATTTGTGCCATTGTTATGAATTAATATGCAAATAAAGCGAGTAAATATTCTCTGGAGGGTGTTTTGATTAAGTCAGCGCTATTGGTTCTGGAAGACGGAACCCAGTTTTACGGTCGGGCCATAGGGGCAACGGGTTCGGCGGTTGGGGAAGTCGTTTTCAATACTTCAATGACCGGTTATCAAGAAATCCTCACTGATCCTTCCTATTCTCGCCAAATCGTCACCCTTACTTATCCCCATATTGGTAATGTCGGCACCAACGCCGCCGATGAAGAGTCCTCTCAGGTTCACGCTCAGGGTCTGGTTATTCGCGACCTGCCGCTGATTGCCAGCAACTACCGCAACACCGAAGACCTCTCTTCTTACCTCAAACGGCATAACATCGTGGCGATTGCCGATATCGATACGCGTAAGCTGACGCGACTGCTGCGCGAGAAGGGCGCTCAGAACGGCTGCATCATCGCAGGCGATAATCTGGATGCTAAGCTGGCCTTAGAAAAAGCCAAAGCGTTTCCAGGCTTAAATGGGATGGACCTGGCAAAAGAAGTGACCACGGCTGAATCCTACAGCTGGACGCAGGGTAGCTGGACACTGGCGGGTGACCTGCCGGAAGCCAAGTCCGAAGAAGAGCTGCCGTTCCACGTCGTTGCCTACGATTTTGGCGCGAAGCGCAACATCCTGCGCATGCTGGTTGACCGCGGCTGCCGCCTGACGGTGGTACCGGCGAAGACCTCCGCCGAAGAAGTGCTGGCGATGAATCCAGACGGCGTGTTCCTGTCTAACGGCCCTGGCGACCCGGCGCCGTGCGACTACGCCATCGACGCGATTGAAAAATTCCTCCAGACCAACGTTCCGGTGTTTGGCATCTGCCTCGGCCATCAGCTGCTGGCGCTGGCGAGCGGTGCGAAGACCATCAAGATGAAATTTGGTCACCACGGTGGTAACCACCCGGTGAAAGACATGGACAAGAACGTGGTGATGATCACCGCGCAGAACCACGGCTTTGCGGTTGATGAAGACTCGCTGCCGGCCAACCTGCGCGTAACCCACAAATCTCTGTTCGACGGTACCCTGCAGGGGATTCACCGTACCGATAAACCGGCGTTCAGCTTCCAGGGCCACCCAGAGGCGAGCCCAGGCCCGCACGATGCGGCACCGCTGTTCGACCACTTTATCGAGCTTATTGAGCAATACCGTCAGTCCGCGAAATAATCAGGAGTAATAAGAGCCATGCCAAAACGTACAGACATAAAAAGTATCCTGATTCTGGGCGCGGGCCCGATTGTTATCGGTCAGGCGTGTGAGTTTGACTACTCTGGTGCCCAGGCGTGTAAAGCGCTGCGCGAAGAGGGCTACCGCGTCATCCTGGTGAACTCCAACCCAGCTACCATCATGACCGACCCGGAAATGGCCGATGCCACCTACATCGAGCCGATTCACTGGGAAGTGGTGCGTAAAATCATCGAAAAAGAGCGTCCGGATGCGGTTCTGCCAACGATGGGCGGCCAGACCGCGCTGAACTGCGCGCTGGAGCTGGAGCGTCAGGGCGTGCTGGAAGAGTTCGGCGTGACCATGATTGGTGCTACCGCCGACGCGATTGATAAAGCAGAAGACCGTCGCCGTTTCGACGTCGCGATGAAGAAAATCGGCCTCGACACCGCGCGTTCCGGTATCGCGCACACCATGGAAGAAGCGCTGGCGGTTGCCGCTGACGTTGGCTTCCCATGCATCATCCGCCCAAGCTTCACCATGGGCGGCACCGGTGGCGGTATCGCCTACAACCGCGAAGAGTTTGAAGAAATCTGCGAACGCGGTCTGGATCTCTCGCCAACCAACGAGCTGCTGATTGATGAATCGCTGATCGGCTGGAAAGAGTACGAGATGGAAGTGGTGCGTGACAAAAACGACAACTGCATCATCGTCTGCTCTATCGAAAACTTCGATGCGATGGGCATCCACACCGGTGACTCCATCACCGTCGCGCCAGCGCAGACCCTGACCGACAAAGAATACCAAATCATGCGTAACGCCTCGATGGCGGTACTGCGTGAAATCGGCGTAGAAACCGGTGGTTCTAACGTGCAGTTCTCGGTGAACCCGAAAGATGGTCGCCTGATTGTTATCGAAATGAACCCGCGCGTATCCCGCTCCTCGGCGCTGGCCTCGAAAGCGACCGGTTTCCCGATTGCTAAAGTGGCTGCCAAGCTGGCAGTGGGTTACACCCTCGATGAACTGATGAACGACATCACCGGCGGCCGTACCCCGGCTTCCTTCGAGCCGTCCATCGACTACGTTGTGACTAAGATTCCACGCTTCAACTTCGAGAAATTCGTTGGCGCTAACGACCGTCTGACCACGCAGATGAAATCTGTCGGTGAAGTGATGGCGATTGGTCGCACGCAGCAGGAATCCCTGCAGAAAGCGCTGCGCGGTCTGGAAGTGGGCGCGACCGGCTTCGACCCGAAAGTGAGCCTCGACGACCCTGAAGCGCTGACCAAAATCCGCCGTGAGCTGAAAGACGCAGGCGCTGAGCGTATCTGGTACATCGCCGATGCCTTCCGCGCGGGCCTCTCCGTCGACGGCGTGTTCAACCTGACCAACATCGACCGCTGGTTCCTGGTACAGATTGAAGAGCTGGTGCGTCTGGAAGAAAAAGTGGCGGAAGTGGGCATCAACGGCCTTGACGCTGACTTCCTGTTCCACCTGAAACGCAAAGGCTTTGCCGATGCGCGTCTGGCAAAACTGGCGGGCGTACGCGAAGCGGAAATCCGCAAGCTGCGTGACCAGTACAACCTGCACCCGGTCTACAAGCGTGTAGACACCTGTGCGGCGGAATTTGCTACCGACACCGCTTACATGTACTCCACCTATGAAGAAGAGTGCGAGTCCAATCCTTCCGTTGACCGCGATAAAATCATGGTCCTCGGCGGCGGCCCGAACCGTATCGGTCAGGGTATCGAATTTGACTACTGCTGCGTACACGCCTCGCTGGCGCTGCGCGAAGACGGTTACGAGACCATCATGGTCAACTGTAACCCGGAAACCGTCTCTACCGACTATGACACTTCCGACCGCCTGTACTTCGAGCCGGTAACCCTGGAAGACGTGCTGGAAATCGTGCGCATCGAGAAGCCGAAGGGCGTTATCGTACAGTACGGCGGCCAGACCCCGCTGAAGCTGGCGCGTGAACTGGAAGCCGCAGGCGTACCGGTTATTGGTACCAGCCCGGATGCTATCGACCGTGCAGAAGACCGTGAGCGCTTCCAGCATGCGGTTGACCGTCTGAAGCTGAAACAGCCAGCCAACGCCACCGTGACCGCGATTGAACAAGCGGTTGAGAAGGCAAAAGAGATTGGCTACCCGCTGGTGGTGCGTCCGTCCTACGTTCTCGGCGGCCGTGCGATGGAAATCGTCTACGACGAAGCTGACCTTAAGCGCTACTTCCAGACCGCCGTCAGCGTTTCCAACGACGCGCCGGTGCTGCTGGACCGCTTCCTCGACGATGCGATTGAAGTCGACGTCGACGCTATCTGCGACGGCGAAATGGTGCTGATTGGCGGCATCATGGAGCACATCGAGCAGGCTGGCGTTCACTCCGGTGACTCCGCGTGTTCCCTGCCAGCCTACACGCTGAGCCAGGAAATTCAGGACGTGATGCGTGAGCAGGTGCAGAAGCTGGCCTTCGAGCTGCAGGTTCGCGGCCTGATGAACGTGCAGTTCGCGGTGAAAGACAACGAAGTCTACCTGATTGAAGTCAACCCGCGTGCGGCGCGTACCGTACCGTTCGTCTCCAAAGCGACCGGCGTACCGCTGGCGAAAGTGGCGGCGCGCGTGATGGCAGGGAAAACCCTGAAGCAGCAGGGCGTGACCGAAGAAATCATCCCACCGTACTACTCGGTGAAAGAAGTGGTGCTGCCGTTCAACAAATTCCCAGGCGTTGACCCACTGTTAGGGCCAGAAATGCGCTCTACCGGGGAAGTGATGGGCGTGGGCCGTACCTTCGCGGAAGCGTTCGCTAAGGCACAGCTTGGCAGTAACTCCACCATGAAGAAACAGGGCCGTGCGCTGCTCTCCGTTCGCGAAGGCGACAAAGAGCGCGTGGTTGACCTGGCCGCTAAGCTGCTGAAACAGGGCTTCGAGCTGGATGCAACCCACGGTACCGCGATTGTACTGGGTGAAGCGGGTATCAACCCTCGCCTGGTGAACAAGGTGCATGAAGGTCGTCCGCACATTCAGGACCGTATCAAGAATGGCGAATACACCTACATCATCAACACCACCGCAGGTCGTCAGGCGATTGAAGACTCCAAGCTGATTCGCCGCAGCGCGCTGCAGTACAAGGTGCATTACGACACCACCCTGAACGGCGGCTTCGCGACGGCAATGGCGCTGAATGCGGACGCGAAAGACAAAGTCACTTCCGTACAGGAAATGCACGCGCAGATTAAAAAATAAGTGCGAGCGATAAAATAAAACGCCGGGCAGATGCCCGGCGTTTTTGTTTTTATATCCTGGTTACTGCTCCGTTGCTGGCATTGCCGCGGTGGTCTGCTGCGACTTACTGGCCTGCTCTTCGCGGAATTTCAGGTTATCCCAGATGCGGAAGAATGGGTAATACATCACCAGCGAAATCCCGAGGTTGACGATTTGCAGCACCGAACCGGAGATATGTCCGCCGGTCGCCAGGTATCCACTGACCACAATCGGCGTCGTGAACGGCAGCGCAATTCCGGCCGGCTTGGCCACTAAACCGGTGGTCATCGCCACGTAGGAGACAATCACCAGCACCACCGGCGTCAGGATAAACGGCACCACCAGGTACGGGTTCATCACAATCGGAATACCAAATACCATCGGCTCGCTGATGTTAAACAGGCTGCCCGGTGCGGCAATTTTACCGAGCTGTTTCATCTGCACGCTGCGGCTGCGCAGGATCATAAAGATAACCAGCCCTAACAGCGCCCCGGTACCGCCCGGCGCAATCCACAGGTCGTAGAACTGCTGGGTGATAATGTGGGGAATTGGCAAACCGTTCTGGAACGCTTCCAGGTTTTCGGACATGTTGCTGAGCCAGACCGGGCGGATAAACACCAGCACGATGGTGTCGCCGTGCAGGCCGAGCATCCACAGAATGCCAATCAGCAGCACCGAAATAATCATCCCCGGCAGCGAGCCGCCGACGTGGCTCATCGGAATACCGACCAGCTCGGTAATCATGGTGTTGATATCGCCAAACGGCGTTGCTTCTACCAGCAGACGCAGCGCCAGCACCACCGCCAGCACGCAGAAGCCCGGAATCAGCGCGAGGAAGGATTTTGCCACCGCCGGTGGAACCCCTTCCGGCATGCGAATAACCAGATTGCGGTCGTTAACGAAGCGGTAAATTTCAGTTGAGAGCAGGGCAATCAGGATAGCCACGAATAATCCCTGGCTGCCAATCTGGCCCATCGGCATCACGCCTTTCACCAGTTGCGCCACATCGCTGCCCGCAGGGGTAAACATGATGTGCTGCGGAATGGTCATCACGAAAGCCACCAGAGAGACGGCCCCGGCGGTCAGCGGGTCGAGGGTGCGGTACTTCTCTGCCAGGCGGTAGGCGATACCGAAGCTGGAGATCAGCGCCATGATGTCGTAGGTCGCTTTCACCGGATAGAGCACTTTTTCCTGCCACGTTGGGCCGAAAAGCTCGGTCATCAGCGTGCCGTAACCCGGCACTGGCAGATAGGCGAAGATCAGGAAAAACGAGCCTATCAGCATAAACGGCATGTTCAGGATGATCCCGTCACGCACCGAAAGCACATGTTTTTGTCCGGCGATTTTGAGCGCGGTCGGTAAAACGTATTTATCTATTATCGACTTATTCACAGACACCCCCTGCCCGGCGCAGACGTTGCCGACCGGGCTATTGTTGTATTTATTGTTGGCTAAACTGCGGCAGCCACGCTTTATTGATGGTGAGTACTTCATCGACCAGCGCCGACGCCAGATTCACATCGGCGACTAGCGGGTTGGCGACCAGCGCCAGCAGCGCTTTTTGCTTATCGCCATATACGGCGGCATCAATGGTCAGACGCTCAAAATCCTTCACCTGCTGGGTCAGGCCGTTCATCAGCGGCGGCAGTTTGCCAAAGGCCAGCGGATGCGCGCCCAGCGCATCAATCAGGCAGTTGGTTTCTATCACCGCGTCGTCCGGCAGTCCTTGAATGGCACCGTTGTTGGTGGTGTTCACCACCATCTCAATGCCAAGATTGTTGTGCAGCGCGTTTATCAGCTGTACCGCCACTTCGGAGTAGAACGAACCGCCGCGCTGACTCAGCTCCTCTGGTTTCTTGTCCAAATGCGGGTCGGCGTACAGTTCGAACAGCGACGCTTCGACCTTCATCACCTGCTCGGCGCGGGTGCCTTTGCTATCGGCATCCGCCAGCTCGTCTTCCAGCATGGTGCGGGTCTGCCAGAAATAGCGGTGATACGGGCAGGGAATAGCGCGCAGCGCACGCAGTAGCTCCGGTGGCCACGGAATGGCCTTGATGTTGTTCATCGACAGCTGCTCGCCGTCGCATAGCATTTCGATAACCTCGTCGGTCGCATCGCGACCCGCGGCCAGCACCTGATGCACCCAAACCATATGATTCAGGCCAGCAAAGCGCAGCGAGACGTCGCCGTAAGGCAGCTTCAGCATGTCGGCAATCATGTGGTGCATAGTGACCGGCACGTTGCACAGGCCGATAATCTTCGCTTTGCTGTGGCGTGACACCGCTTCCGTCACAATGCCCGCCGGATTGGTAAAGTTGATGATCCATGCTTTCGGCGCCAGACGTTCAACGCGTCTGGCGATATCCAGCATCACGGGAATCGTGCGCAGCGCTTTGGCGAAGCCGCCAACGCCGGTGGTTTCCTGGCCCAGCAGCCTGTGACTTAAGCCCAGACGCTCATCAGCGGCGCGAGCCGGTAGCTGGCCTACGCGCAGTTGGGTGAGCACGAAGCTTGAGCCGGTAATCGCTTCATCGGCATCGAAGTGAACCGATACCTTCACCGACTCCAGACCGTTGCGGTCGAGCATGCGGCGGGAGAGGGCGGCGATAATCTCGACCTTTTCTCGACCCGCTTCGACATCAACCAGCGCCAGCTCCGCCATTGGCAGGGAAGCATGACGCGCAATTAATCCTTCAACCAGTTCCGGGGTGTAGCTGCTGCCCCCGCCAATCACGGTAATTTTCATTGTTCTCTCCGAGGCCTTAGGCCATCAGTTGGATCGCTTTATCGAGCACGCGATCGCCGCGCATGGTGCCGTAATCCATCATGTCGATCACCTCGACCGGTTTGCCCAATGGCGCAGACAATTCACGCAGACGAGAGAGTTCGAACTGCACCTGCGGGCCGAGCAGCACCACGTCGGCCTGCGACAGCATGCTTTCGATTTCGGCAACCGGATAAGCGTTAATCTCGACCGCCAGTGCGCGTTTTTCGGCTTCGGTGCGCATCTTTTGCACCAGCATGCTGGTGGACATCCCGGCGGCGCAGCACAACATGATCTTTTTCATGACAACTTTTCCCTCACTTGAAAACATATTTCACACATTAGCCGTTTTACGTAGCATGTATGAAAATTATTTTCATGAGTGTGATCGGCGTTAAAATATTGCTTTACGGTATGTTATCCGCGTGAAAGTGTGATCAAAGTAAGAAAAACGAATAGCCGTCGCCCAAATACCGAAGGTGTCAGCGTCAGTTGATCGAATGAATTGAAAAATAATTTCAATAAATTATGATGTTTTTAACGAGCAGAATTTGCCGACATTAGGACTCTCTGGTTATGGATATTGTTTATCAGCTGGTGAATGGGCTATCGGGTCTTCCTGCGCAGGAATCCCGGCTGGCGCGCTTTTTCCTCGATAATTTTGCCCAGATACCTGAGGCAAGTATTGAAGAGCTGGCGGCAAAGGCGGGCGTGAGTCCCGCGACGTTACAGCATTTCTCGCGCAGCATTGGCTGTGCCGACCTCAATGACTTTATTGGCCAGGTGCGCCATCAGCAGCAGGAGAATCGTTTGAAAACGACGGCGGCGCCGATGCTCGGCGACGCGGCATGGGTGGACACCGGTACGCTGCAAAAGCTGGCGAAAAATGCCGGCATTGGCAGCGAGATCCTCGATCGCTTCTCGCACTCCATCGGTCGCGACGGCAGCGATGACATTCTGAGCCTGATCCGCCAACGGCTACAGGACTTCAGCCAGCAGGAGTCTCGCGTGGCGCAGACTATCCTCAGCGACGTGGCGTTTGCGGCTTCGGCGACCATTGACCAACTGGCGACGGCGGCAGGAGTCAGCCCGGCGACCATCACCCGCTTTGCCCGCGCCGCGGGCTGCGACGATATTCGCGATTTGCGCATGAAGCTGGCGCAGGCCAGCGCACCGGTTGCCAGCGGCGATATGCCGGGGCCATGGCGCGAGCGGCTAAACCAGATCCAGTATTCGTTGAACGCGCAGCTTCACGAACTATCGCCAGCGGCGGTTGAGCGGGCGGCAAGCCTGCTTAAACAGGCGAAAGCGGTGCATATTTTCAGCGCCAGCACCGCCGATAACCCGTTCGCCAGCGTGTTGCAGTATCGCCTGCTGACGCAGGGGTATCCGGCCAACGTCTGCCAGGATCCGGCGTTAATGGGGATTACCGCCTCGATGCTTGGCGCTGGGCAGGTGCTGGTGGTCTTTGCCGGTACGCCGCCGGGCAGCGCGTTGATTGCTGCCGTACATCAGGCGCGCTGGGCAGGGGCGGATATCATCGTGATTGGCCAGCAGGAGAGCGCGCTCAGCCATCAGCAAAACGTCACGCTACCGCTTAACGACGCGCGTTACGGGTCGCTGCTGATTGTCGATTTGATATGTGATTCGATGTAACTTCGGCATCGTTGCGCCCGGCCTGTAGCCCGGCCGAGCGCAGCGACACCGGGGCGGCTTAGAACGCCGTTTCTAACGTATCCAGCACGTTATACGCATCATCAACCAGTAGCAGCGCCTTCCATTTGTCGAACGTCAGGCAAGGGTGCGAAGTGCTGAACACCAGAATATCTCCCACCTTCACGTCAACGTCTGGTGCCAGCTTCAGCATGGCGTGCTGGTCCATAATGCCGGTGGTTTCAATGCTGTTTGCCGCCAATGTGACTGATTTCCCCGCACGATAATGGGCAACCGGCTGCGGTAACCCGGCATCGAACGCGCTGTCGCGCTTGCCGAAATTGACGATTGCCCGGCCGCTTTCCGGCACCGACTGCACCATTGCCACCAGTTCCAGCGCAGAAACCAGATCGCCGCCGAGGTCGCAGGCCGTCTGGTCGCGCGCGACGATTGCGTTCTGCGCTTCCAGATAGATCCCCGCATCGTGGGTGATATAGCAGCCAGGGCGGATCACCACCCGGCAGTTGGCCGGTTTCGGCTCGGCAAGCCAGACGTTACACACCACGTCATACCAGACGGAGCCCGCGCCGGTAAGGATAAACTCGCCCGTTACATAGCGTTCAAGCTTGCAGGCCAGCGCGGCGGCATCGCGCAGTAGCGCTTCCACTTTCGGCTGCGGGTTATCGCCGTGCAGCACGCCTTCATACAGCTCAAGGCCGCGCAGACGCAGCGCCGGTAAGGTGGCAACCTGCTCGGCAAGTGTGAGCGCCTGTTCTGCGGTTCGGCACCCGCAGCGGCCGCCCGGCACGCCCAGTTCCAGCAGAATATCCAGCGTCTGGTTTTGTGCGGCGAAGAACGCCGAGAGCGCACGGGCGTTATCGATACTATCGACGCAGCACAGGTAATCTACCGCCGGGTATTCCGTCTTGATTCTGGCGATCAGCACCATATTGGCCTTGCCGACGAGCTGGTTCACCATCAGCACGCGTTGGATCCCGCTTGCCGCAGCAATGTTTGCCTGCCAGGCGCTACCCACGCCAATGGCCCAGGCTCCCGCTTGTTGCTGCTGTGAAAAGATCCACGGTGTCATGGTGGTTTTACCGTGCGGGGCGAGTGAGACACCGCGCGCATCGGCGTAGTGCTGCATCCACTGAATATTGTTGGTTAGCGCCGTTTTTTTAATGACCGCGGCGGGTAGGCAAACGTCTTCATTGAGGATGTTTGTTGGGGTAAAAAGCGTTGCGGATTTGTGGGGTACGATGAGGCTTTCATGGTATTTCATAACATAAATCCTTCTGGTTTTTAGTTTATATCATGAATCTTTGATTGTTTATTTTATTGTAAATAAAGTGTTTTTATTGTTTTCGTTGATTTTTATGAATAAAAGTATCATTAATTAATGCATGTTTTGCGTAGTCTTTCACTGTTTTCAGCGCTTGTAAATGGTCAAATTCAAGGCAGGAAACGACAGGGGTAGAGAAGAGATGCAGTTCGATTATCTGTTCAGGAACGTCACGGTTATCGACGGTAGCGGCGGCCCGCAGTATCGCGGCGATGTTGCCATCAAGGGCGATCGCATTGTGGAGATAGCACCCGCTATCGACGGGCAGGCGCAGCATGAGATTGACGGCACGGGGCGCGTGTTGGCACCGGGGTTTATTGATGTTCACACCCACGACGATATTAACGTTATCCGCATGCCGGAGTACCTGCCCAAAATCAGCCAGGGTGTGACTACGGTTATCGTCGGTAACTGCGGGATCAGCGCCGCAAGTGCGACGATCGCAGGCGACGTACCGGATCCGATGAACCTACTGGGCAATGCTGAACAGTTTATCTACCCGACGGTTAACGCCTACGCCGACGCGGTCATGCAGGCGCGTCCGGCGGTGAACGTTGGCACGCTGGTCGGTCATACCGCGCTGCGTAATAACCAGATGGACTCGCTGTTTCGTCCGGCCAACTATCAAGAAATTCAAGCTATGCGCAGGCAGCTACGGTTGGCATTGCAGGAGGGCGCTTTAGGACTCAGCACCGGGCTAGCCTATGCCTCCGCCTTCCAGTCGACGACCGAAGAGGTGATGGCGCTGGCGGAAGAGCTGGCGGCGGAAAATGGGATTTATACCACCCATCTTCGCTCAGAGTTTGAACCCATTCTCGACGCGCTTGATGAAGCGTTCCGGATTGGCCGCCACGGCAAGGTGCCGGTGGTGGTCTCGCACCACAAATGCGCGGGGGCGAATAACTGGGGGCGCACCGTGGAAACCCTGGCGCTGTTCGATAACGTCCGCCAGCAGCAGGACGTTTCCTGCGACTGCTATCCGTATTCCGCCAGTTCATCGACGCTGGATATGAAGCAGATTACCGCCGATTTTGACATCGTTATCACCTGGTCGACGCCGCACCCGGAGATGGCCGGGCGGACCTTAAAGCAGATTGCGCAAAGCTGGTCGCTTACGCTGGAAGAGGCGGGCAAGCGGTTGATGCCTGCTGGCGCGATTTACTACAACATGGACGAGCAGGACGTGCAGCGGGTGCTGCGCTATCCGTTGACCATGGTGGGCTCGGACGGTTTACCGAATGACCCGATGCCGCATCCTCGCCTGTGGGGCGCGTTCCCACGCGTGCTGGGGCACTACAGCCGCGATGAAAAACTGTTCCCGCTTACCGTCGCGGTGCACAAGATGACCGGTCTGTCGGCGGCGCGTTTTCAGCTCACCGACCGCGGGCTCATCAAGCGCGGCTATTTTGCCGATCTGGTGCTGTTTGACCCAGAAACTATCCGCGATGTCGCAAGCTTCAGCGACCCACAGCAGCCCGCCGCCGGTATCGATGCGGTGATGGTCAACGGGGTGATGAGCTATGGACAGAATTACCATGTTATCGGGCGCGCCGGGCGATTCTTACGCCGGTCAGCCGGAAAAATTAAGGAGCAGCAATAATGAGCATTAAACGTTATGGCGTCGGTGGCAGCACCGGCACCGGCGGGCAGTCTCTGCCGTTTGCCAAGGCCGTTGAGGCCGGAGGCTGGCTGTATGTGTCCGGGCAAACGCCGATGAAGGATGGTGAAGTGGTGGAGGGCGGCATTGTCGAGCAGTCGCGGCTGGCGATTCAGAACTGCGTGGATATTATGCAGGACGCGGGATACAGCCTGGCAGACGTGGTGCATGTGAAGGTGTATCTGACCGACGCGCGTTACTTCCAGTCCTTTAACAAGGTATTCCGTGAGTTCTTTGCCGATCACCCACCGGCGCGCGTGTGCTGCGTGGCGGATTTGGTGGTGGATTGTAAGGTTGAGGTGGATTTGACCTGTTACAACGCGGAACGGGTGAAGTAACTTGTGGGGTGGTGCGGGCTGTACCCTCACCCCGGCCCTCTCCCTGGAAGGGAGAGGGGGAAAGACCGCACATACGGTCCCCTCGCCCCTACGGGGAGAGGGTTAGGGTGAGGGGGAACCCCCGCGCTAATCCCCCAACGGCTGCCGGTCAGCCCCGCCCCGATGGCTATCCAGCGCCAGCTTAATCCGCCGCAGACGGTTTTTCGTCTCTGCCTTATTCACCACCGCCAATTCCGTCGCCAGCACATCAACCATCGCCAGCATCGCGTAGCGCGAGGTGCTGGGCTTAAAGATATAGTCGTTCTCCCGCACGATCAGCGGCAGTACCAAATCGGCGTTCTCGGCAAGCGGTGTGGCTTCCGGGGTAATGGCAATCACCTTCGCACCGTACTGACGCGCAATCGCCGCGCTCTCCACTACTTCCTGCGTATAGCCGCCGAGCGACAACGCCAGCACCACATCGTTTGGCGACACCGCCGAACACATCATCCTCACCAGCAGCCCGTCGCTCTGGCTTACCACCGGTAGACCCAGACGGAACAGGCGGAACTGAACCTCCTGCGCGCAGATGGTGGAGCCGCCGCCCATGCCGATGGTGAGGATCTGACGTGCGCTGCTTAACCATTCGACCGCGCGGCGGAGTGCGTCAGGATCGAGCGCCCGGCGGTTCATCTCCAGCACGTTGATAATCGTCTCGTAGATCCCCTGTACCCCTTCCAGATCCGGCACATCGAGAATAAAGCGTTGCCCTACCGCCAGCGACTGAGCGAGCTTCACTTTTAGCTCGCGGACGTCTTTGCAGCCAATGGCGCGTGCAAAACGAGTGACCGACGCCTGGCTGGTGTTGGTCAGCTTAGCCATTTCGGCAATTGGTAAGGTGGTCGCCGCCTGCACGTCATCAAGAATAAACTGGGCAATCCGCTTTTCGGTGGCGGTCAGCTCGACAAAGCGGTCGGTAATGCAGGAAATGATGTCGATGGAAACGGACATGGTAAGCCCCTGAAAATAAATAGCTGGTACTTTGTATCACAGAAGTCATGTGCCGGGGAAACGCGCGATAGTGGTGTAAATGCCGCTTCGGAGTGTTCTGGTTTCCCTCTCGCTTTCAGCCAGCTAACCTAAAATGGTTAGAGTGATAACGATTTTAGCTGAGAAGCAGGAGGGAAACATGATGCAATATAAGCGACTTACCGTAGCGATTCTGACGGCTGGCGCACTCTTTACCGTTGCTGGGTGTTCATCCAACCAGGCGTTGAAAACCACCGATGGGAAAACTATCGTGACCGACGGAAAACCACAGGTCGATGAGGATACCGGTCTGGTGTCGTATAAAAATGCCGAAACCGGGAAAACCGAACAGATCAACCGCGATCAGGTTCGGTCGATGGGTGAGCTCGATAACTAAACGTTATTCGTGGCCCCGCGAATGCCGTGCGGGGCCAGCGTATACCGCTTAAAGCAGGTCGCTATTGATTTTGACGATGATTTTACGCAGCGGCGCGCCCGCGCCAAGGCTGCTCATCGGGCGGTGTAGCTCGCCGGGGAAGACGATAGCAATCTCTTCCGGGTGCAGGTGAATCAGCGTTTCGCTGCTGATTTGTGTGCAGAAACCGATATCATGCGCGTCGTTAAACGCGCCGTCTTCGACAATCTCCAGCCCCTTATTCCCCGCACCAATAATCTCTTCGCCCTTCAGCACGATGTGAATATCAATATACTGGCGGTGGTACTCCGGGCGCTGTTCGGCAAGCGGTTTGCTTTCCCCTTCCACCACGTTGAAGAACAGGTTATCGCCATCGATGGTATATTTTCCCGGCGGTAGCGTATGCGGCTCTTGATTAATCACGGCGCGCAGCGCCTTGCGGATAGCCTGCGGATAAAAGGCGGTTTTCTCCGCGTTATGGAGCGTGTCGATAATCATGCCGTAACTCCCGATGTCGGTTGATGGGCTAAAAGGGTGAGCGAGCGGGCGACAATGCTCGGAACGTCGCCGGAAATATCGACCGGCAGAATGTCCGGCTCGTGGTCGTCCGGAGCTTCCAGCGCGGCAAACTGGCTTTGCAGAAGCGCTTCCGGCATAAAGTGGCCCTTACGCGCCTGCATACGCCGCAAAATGCAGTCGTAGTCACCGGTCAGCCACAGAAAGCGCAGATGCGGATTACCCGCGCGTAGCTGGTCGCGATAGCGCTTTTTCAGCGCCGAGCAGACCAGTACGCCGGACTCGTTTTTCTGCCCGAGGCTAAAGATCACATCGCCAATACGCTCCAGCCAAGGCTGGCGGTCGCTATCCTCCAGCGGCTGGCTGGCGGCCATTTTGACAATATTTGCCCGCGGGTGAAGGTCATCACCGTCGATAAATTTCGCGCCCAATGCCTGAGAAAGCGCCTGCCCGACGGTGGTTTTGCCGGTGCCGGAGACACCCATTAAAATAATGCACTGTCCTGCCATGGTTTTGCTCCCGACTCAGACGGCAACCAGCATGCCGCCGTCAACAAACAGCAGATGCCCATTCACAAAATCAGAGGCTTTCGACGACAGGAACACCGCCGCGCCAACCAGCTCCTGCGGGTCGCCCCAGCGGGCGGCTGGCGTACGTTTGCACAACCAGTCGGTAAAAGCTTTATCATCAACCAATGCCTGGGTCATGGCGGTTTTAAAGTAGCCCGGCGCAATACCGTTAACCTGAATGTTGTGGCGTGCCAGTTCTACGCACATCCCGCGGGTCAGCATTTTGACTGCGCCTTTGGCGGCGGCGTACGGGGTGATAGTGTCGCGCCCCAGTTCGCTCTGCATCGAACAGATATTGACGATTTTCCCCGCGCCACGCGTCATCATGCGTTTGGCCACGGCCTGAGAAACCAGGAAAACGGCGGTCTGGTTCACGGCAATCACGTCGTTCCATTCTTTCACCGGGAACTCGGTGAACGGGTGGCGACGCTGGATACCGGCGTTATTAAACAGCACGTCGATAGCGCCGATGCGCGCTTCAATATCAGCAACGGCGTTTTCCACCGACTCTGGGTCAGTGACGTTAAAGACCGCGGTATGGGCGACGGCGCCCTCGTCGCGGAGTTTCATCGCTGCCTGCTCGGCGCGTTCTGCGGAGATATCGTTGATGATGATTTCCGCGCCGTACTGGGCCAGCCCCTGGGCCATCACGTAGCCGATGCCCTGTCCGGAGCCGGTAATTAAAATGCGTTTGCCTTGCAGGCTGAATAAGTTGTTCATCACAGTGTCCTGTATTGCGAGCCGATGCGCTAAGAAGATGTTCTCTATCTCACGGTTTTTGCCTCGGTGAAACTGTGACGTAGATCACTCTCAGTTATGTTACAAAAAGGGGTTACAGCATGTGTGATCCTGAAGAGGAAAACAGGGCGAAAACCGCGCCATGCGGGGCTTTGACGGTGGGTTATCGCTTTCTCTTTTTTGTAACCTGCTGGCATAATAGGCCACAGGATTTCGGCAATGACGGGCAGGGCTAATGAAAGTACAACGCATCACGTTAGAGGATATCGCCGCGCTGGCGGGGGTAACCAAAATGACCGTCAGCCGCTATTTACGCACGCCTGAGAAGGTGAGGCCGGAAACCGCCGAGCGCATTGCCAGCGTAATTGAAGAGGTTGGCTACCAGCCAGATGCCGATAACCCCGCCATCAGCAGCAATGCCGCACCGCGCATTGGGGTGCTTGTTCCCTCCTTTAATAACCAGATTTTCTCCGACGTATTAGCGGGCATCGAATCGGTCACCACCGCCCACGGCTACCAGACGCTGGTGGTGAATTACGATTACGACAGCCAGCGTGAAGAAGAGCAGATTGCCACCGTGCTGGCGTTGAACGTTAAAGCGCTGCTGCTAACCGAATCCGTCCATACGCTGCGGGCAGAAAAATACCTGAAAGCCGCAAAAATTCCGGTTGCTGAGGTGATGGGCTTATCGGATAACGCCGACCGCATCAACGTGGGCTTTGATAATTACCGTGCCGGGCTGGATATGACCAACATGCTGCTGGCGAGCGGCAAAAAGCAGATTATCTATTTTGGCTCGATGTCGGATATTCGCGATGAGCAGCGCTATGCGGGCTACTGCCGGGCGATGGAGGAGGCGGGTCTGGCGGTCGGGCGCATTGCGCCAAACAAGGTCTCTTCGGTGTCGATTGGCACCGGCATGATGACCCTTGCCCGCCAGATGTATAAAGAGATGGATGCCATTCTCTGCACTAATGATGATCTTGCGGTTGGGGTGTTACAGGAGTGCATCGCTTCGGGTATCACGGTGCCGCAGGAGATGGCGATTGCCGGCTTCCACGGGCTGGAGATTGGCCAGGTGGTGAGCCCGCGTCTGGCGAGCGTATTGACCCCACGCTTTGAGATGGGCAAGGTCGCCACCGAGATTTTAATCAAGAAAATAAAAGGGTTACCGACTATCGAGAAGGTTGACCTGCACTATCGTTTATCGATGGGCGAAACCATCTGACCTTTACACGCCACGTCGGCAATGTTATTCAATTGTTGCCATCCAGCCCGCATTCCAGCGGGCTTTTGCTTCCACGATCACGTCATCCGTAACACGGAGTTCTAACACGATCTGGCGTGATGCAGATCGCAAAATGACATCGTGAAAACCCGTTTGATAGGCGTAACAAATTTCTAAACGCTTAAACAGGGAACACGATGAATACTGCAAACCCAAACACGGTACTGTTAATTGCCCCGGTCGTAGACGGCCTGCTGGATAAACTCTCCACCGCTTTCCAGGTCTATCGCCTGTATGAACAGGCTGACCCGCAGGCTTTCTTGCGCGAAGTGGGCCATCAGGTGCAGGCGGTGGTCACCCGTGGTGATATCGGCGTCACCCGCGCCGTACTGGAGCAATTGCCGAACGCTGGGCTGGTGGCGGTGTTTGGTGTCGGTACCGATGCGGTGGATCTCGACTATACCCGCGCTCATGACATTGCCGTCACCATCACTTCTGGCGTGCTGACCAACGACGTTGCCGACCTGGCGATGGGGCTGCTGCTGGCGGGCGCACGTCAACTTTGCCAGGGCGACAAATTTGTTCGCGAAGGCAAATGGCTGAAACAAGGGCCGGGGCTGGCGACGCAGGTGAGCGGCAAACGTATCGGCATCTTCGGCATGGGCAATATCGGCCAGGCCATTGCTCGTCGCGCGAGTGGATTTGATATGGAGATCCTCTACACCGACCGCAAAAAGCTCAACCACGTGGATTATCAGTGGTGCGCCGACCTGCACACCCTGGCCCACGAAAGTGATTTCCTGGTGATTGCGGCTTCCGGCGGCGCGGCAAACCGTGGGCTTATCGATGCCAGCGTGTTTAACGTGATGCCAAAACACGCGTGGCTGATTAACATCGCGCGCGGCACCCTGGTAGATGAGAAAGCCCTTATTCACGCCCTGCAAAACGGCGTTATTGCCGGTGCGGGACTGGATGTGTATGAAGACGAACCGCACGTGCCTGAGGCGCTGATGGCGATGGATAACGTTGTGCTGCTGCCGCATGTGGCGAGCGCTACTCACGAAACGCGTCAGCGGATGAGCGAGGTGGTGTTCAATAACGTCGCCGCCTTCTTCAGCGATACGCCGCTACCGAATGCCATTGATTAATCATCGGCGCTTTTCGCCATGCTGAGCATGGCTCCCCTCGAGAGAGAGTATAAATAATGACTGAGAAAATACCTGGCACTCGCTGGCTGCGCATCATTGCGCCTGTTCTCATCGCGTGCATTATTTCGTTTATGGACCGGGTTAATATCAGCTTCGCCTTGCCCGGCGGCATGGAATCCGACCTGGGGATTACCAGCCAGATGGCGGGGGTGGCGAGCGGGATATTCTTTATTGGCTATCTCTTTTTGCAAATACCGGGCGGGCGCATTGCGGTACACGGCAGCGGTAAGCGCTTTATCGCCTGGTCGCTGCTGGCCTGGGCGATTGTCTCGATTGCGACCGGCTTCGTGACGCACGAATATCAGCTGCTGGCGCTGCGCTTTATCCTCGGCGTGTCCGAGGGCGGCATGCTGCCGGTGGTGCTGACCATGGTCAGCAACTGGTTCCCGGAAAAAGAGATTGGTCGCGCTAACGCCTTTGTGATGATGTTCGCCCCGCTGGGCGGCATGCTCACCGCGCCGGTCTCCGGGGCGATTATCTCCGCGCTCGACTGGCGGTGGCTGTTTATCATCGAAGGGCTGCTGTCGTTTGTCGTACTGACGGTATGGTGGCTGATGATCAGCGACCGCCCGGAAGAGGCGCGCTGGCTGCCGGAGCGTGAGCGTGAGTATCTGATTACCGCGTTAACCGCCGAGCGAGAGGCGCGACGTTCGGAAGCGCCGGTCAGCAATGCGCCGGTGCGGGAAGTGTTCCGCAATTCCGGATTGATGAAGCTGGTGCTGCTCAACTTCTTCTACCAGACCGGGGATTACGGCTACACGCTGTGGCTGCCGACTATCCTCAAAAACCTGACCGGCGCCAATATGGCAAGCGTGGGCGTGCTGGCTATCCTGCCGTTTATCGCTACGCTGGCGGGTATCTATATTATCTCCCTGTTCAGCGACCGTAGCGGGAAACGGCGCCTATGGGTTCGCTTCTCGCTCTACGGCTTTGCCGCCGCGCTGCTGGCTTCAGTGGTACTGCGTGATCATGTGGTGGCGGCCTATATCGCGCTGGTCGTGTGCGGCTTCTTCCTGAAAGCGGCGACCAGCCCGTTCTGGTCGATTCCGGGGCGTATCGCCATGCCGGAAGTGGCGGGCAGCGCACGCGGGGTGATCAACGGCCTGGGCAACCTGGGCGGCTTCTGCGGCCCGTATCTGGTCGGCGTGATGATCTACTTCTATGGCCAGAACGTGGCGGTATGTGCGCTGGCGGGCTCGCTGATTATTGCCGGGACCATCACCTTCTTCCTGCCGAAACACTGTGACCTGACCGCGTCATCTGACAAACCGCCGGTGGCGGATAAACCGGCCAATCAACCCTCCTGACCCTGCCGGGGCGTGGCCCTCACGCCCCCCAATTCCTGCGGTTGTGTGAACTGATCCTGTAAGTGTCATCATTAACTGTCTAAACTCAGGAATAAAATAATGAAGTAAGACAGGCGAAACATGATTCTTATTATTTATGCGCATCCTTATCCGCATCACTCGCATGCGAATAAACGGATGCTTGAGCAGGTAAGGACGCTCGACGGCGTTGAAATCCGTTCTCTCTATCACCTCTATCCCGATTTTAATATCGACGTTGCCGCCGAGCAGGAGGCGTTGTCTCGTGCCGATCTGGTCATTCTGCAACACCCAATGCAGTGGTACAGCACGCCGCCGCTGCTGAAGCTGTGGCTGGATAAAGTGCTGGCGCACGGCTGGGCCTACGGTCACGGCGGCACGGCGCTGCACGGTAAGAGCATCATGTGGGCGGTCACCACCGGCGGTGGCGAGAGCCACTTCGAAATCGGCTCGCATCCGGGGTTTGATGTTCTTGGGCAGCCGCTGGAGGCCACCGCGGTGTACTGCGGCATGAAATGGCTGCCGCCGTTTGCCGTGCACTGTACGTTTATTTGCGATGAAGAGACGCTGCAGGCAAAGGCACGACACTACAAACAACGGTTACTGGCCTGGCAGGAGGAGCACAACAATGGATAGCCATACGCTAATACAGGCGCTGATTTATCTCGGTTCCGCGGCGCTGATTGTGCCGATTGCCGTGCGTCTGGGCCTCGGTTCCGTGCTCGGTTACCTGATCGCCGGTTGCATTATCGGCCCTTGGGGGCTGCGTCTGGTGACCGATGCGGAGTCTATTCTGCACTTTGCCGAAATTGGCGTGGTGCTGATGCTGTTCGTGATTGGCCTTGAGCTTGACCCGCAGCGCCTGTGGAAACTGCGTGCCTCGGTGTTTGGCGGCGGGCTGTTGCAGATGGTGCTGTGCGGCGCGTTAATTGGCGTCTTCTGTATTTTCCTCGGCCTGCGCTGGCAGGTGGCGGAGCTTATTGGCATGACGCTGGCGTTATCGTCCACCGCGATTGCCATGCAGGCGATGAACGAACGTAACCTGACGGTGACGCAGGTGGGGCGCAGCGCCTTCGCCGTGCTGCTGTTCCAGGACATTGCCGCCATTCCGCTGGTGGCGATGATTCCGCTGCTGGCAACCAGCGGCGGTTCCACGACGCTCGGCGCGTTTGCGTTCTCGGCGCTGAAAGTGGCCGGTGCGCTGGCGCTGGTGGTGGTACTCGGACGTTATGTTACGCGACCGCTGTTACGCTTCGTGGCACGCTCTGGCCTGCGAGAAGTGTTCAGCGCCGTGGCCCTGTTCCTGGTCTTTGGCTTCGGTTTGCTGCTGGAAGAGGTCGGGCTGTCGATGGCGATGGGGGCGTTCCTCGCTGGGGTGCTGCTGGCGAGCTCGGAGTACCGTCACGCGCTGGAGAGCGATATCGAGCCGTTTAAAGGGCTGCTGCTGGGGCTGTTCTTTATCGGCGTAGGGATGTCCATCGACTTTGGTACGCTTATCCACAACCCACTGCGCATTATTACGCTGCTGGTTGGTTTCCTGGTCATTAAGTCAATTCTGCTGTGGCTGATTGCCAAACCGCTCCAGGTGCCGCGCTCGCAGCGCCTGTGGTTCGCGGCGCTGCTGGGGCAGGGGAGTGAGTTCGCCTTCGTGGTCTTTGGCGCTGCACAAATGGCTAACGTGCTGGACCCTGAATGGGCAAAAGCGCTGACGCTGGCGGTGGCGCTGTCGATGGCCGCTACGCCGATTCTGCTGGTGCTGCTGACCCGCCTTGAGAAACGCAACAGCGCGGGCGATGCGCGCGAAGCGGATGAAATCGATGAAGAACAGCCACGGGTGATCATCGCGGGCTTCGGGCGTTTTGGTCAGATTACCGGCCGTTTACTGCTGTCGAGCGGCGTGAAAATGGTGGTCCTCGACCACGATCCGGATCATGTCGATACGCTGCGTAAGTTCGATATGAAGGTGTTTTACGGCGATGCGACGCGGGCCGATCTGCTGGAATCGGCAGGGGCGGCGAAAGCGGAAGTATTGATTAACGCGATTGATGATCCGCAGGCAAGCCTTGAGCTGACCGAAGTGGCGAAAGAGCACTTCCCGAATCTGACGATTATTGCTCGTGCCCGCGACGTTGAGCACTACATCAAGCTGCGTCAGGCTGGGGTAGAGGCACCGGAGCGTGAAACTTTCGAAGGGGCGTTGAAATCGGGCCGTCAGGCGTTGGAATCGCTAGGGCTTGGCGCCTATGAAGCGCGCGAGCGTGCCGACCTGTTCCGCCGTTTTAACATGCAGTTGATGGATGAAATGGTCGAGATGGCGGAAAACGATGATACGTCACGGGCGGCGGCGTTTAAACGTACCAGCGCCATGCTGACCGAGATTATCAACGAAGATCGCAACCATTTGTCGGTGATTCAGCGTCACGGTTGGCAAGGAACGGAAGAAGGAAAGCACAGCGGCAACCCGGAAGATGAGCCGGAAGTAAAACCAAAGCTGTAATGTTGTATTAGGTGTAATGCTGGCTGTCCACTTATCCACCGTGGACTTGCCAGCAAAACGAAAAATTTTCTTATTCTTTACCTGGCTGCCAGTCGACGAAAGATTAAGCTTTCCGTATAGTGGCGACAATTTTTTTTCGTATCTGGGACACACTCAATGATCAGTCTGATTGCTGCGCTAGCGGTAGATCGCGTTATCGGTATGGAAAACGCCATGCCCTGGGACCTGCCAGCCGATCTGGCCTGGTTTAAACGTAACACCTTAAACAAACCTGTGGTGATGGGCCGCCTGACCTGGGAGTCCATCGGACGCCCGTTGCCGGGCCGTAAGAACATCGTCATCAGCAGCCAACCGGACACTGACGATCGCGTACAGTGGGTGAAATCGGTGGATGAAGCGATCGCTGCCTGTGGCGACGTGGAAGAGATTATGGTGATTGGCGGTGGTCGTGTGTACGAGCAGTTCCTGCCAAAAGCGCAGAAGCTGTATCTGACGCACATTGATGCGGAAGTCGAAGGCGACACCCATTTCCCTGATTACGACCCAGACCAGTGGGAGTCGGTGTTCAGCGAGTTCCATGATGCTGATGAGCAGAACTCTCATAGCTACTGCTTTGAGGTGCTTGAGCGTCGTTAAGACCGAGCCTTCCCGGCGGCGCTTCGCCTGGCCGGGCTACTAAAATAAAAAACGCCGGGTTGAAGCCCGGCGTTTTTTATTTATCAATGGGGATGCACCCCACTACGAAGCCACCGCCTCGCTCTCGCCCGGCGACAGCTTACGGTTTGACGGCTGCACAAAATACTTTTTATCTTCCCAGCGCAGACAGGTTAAATCACCGCCCCAGCAGCAGCCGGTGTCCAGCGCGTAAATCCCTTCCGGCGTACCTTTACCTTCCAACGACGCCCAGTGACCAAAGGCCACGCTGTACTCGCTGGTGATTGGTCCCGGCAGCATAAACCAGGGCTTCAGTGGCGCAGGCACGTTCTCCGGCGACTCTTTGCTGTACATATCCAGCTGGCCGTTCGGGAAGCAGTAGCGCATGCGGGTAAAGGCGTTGGTGATAAAGCGCAGGCGCGCCAGCCCTGAGAGATCCAGTGACCAGTTGTTGGGCATATCGCCGTACATGGCATCGAGGAAGAACGGATAGGAATCGCTTGAGAGCACCGCTTCAACGTCGCGTGCGCACTGTTTCGCGGTTTCCATATCCCACTGCGGCGTGATGCCTGCATGCGCCATTACTAGCTTTTTATCTTCATCGACCTGCATCAGCGGCTGGCGACGCAGCCAGTTGAGCAGCTCGTCGGCATCCGGTGCTTCCAGCAGCGGGTTCAGGCGATCCTTCGGCTTATTGCGGCTAATGCCAGCAAATACCGCCAGCAGATGCAGATCGTGGTTACCGAGCACCACTTTCACGCAGTCGCCCAGCGATTTAACGTAGCGCAGCACTTCCAGCGAACCGGGGCCACGGGCAACCAGATCGCCCGTCAGCCACAGGGTATCGACGTCCGGGGTGAACGCCACCTGCTCGAGCAGGGCAATTAACTCGTCAAAGCAACCGTGAACGTCGCCAATAAGGTATGTAGCCATGTTTTAATGAATCAGCGTGGGAACAAAGAGACGGAAAACGGGTATGTCGATGGAGAACGGCACACCGTCCACATCGACCATATCGTAGTGACCCTGCATGGTGCCGAGCGGAGTTTCCAGCACGGCACCGCTGGTATATTGATATTCTTCACCGGGCTCGATGTGCGGCTGCACGCCGACCACACCTTCACCCTGAACTTCGGTTTCACGGCCGTGGCCGTTGGTAATCAGCCAGTAACGGCCGAGAAGCTGAACCGCGCTTCGCCCGAGATTGCGAATGGTCACCGTATAAGCAAAAACGTAACGCTCTTCTTCCGGCTGGGAGTGCGTCTCAATGTAGACGCTCTGTACCTGGACGCAAACTCGTGGCGAATCGATCATGGTTTAGCTCTCCTTCGAGGGCGCATTCTCTGACAGATAGTTGGCCATCCGGCAGTACTGCGCAACAGAGATATTTTCCGCGCGCATGGCCGGGTCTACACCCAGCTCCGTCAACAGCTCAACGCTAAATAGGTTGCCCAGACTGTTGCGGATAGTTTTACGACGCTGGTTAAAGGCTTCGGTCGTAATACGGCTCAGGACGCGGACATCTTTTACCGGGTACGGTTTAGTGCTATGCGGCACCAGACGTACGACGGCGGAATCCACTTTTGGCGGTGGAGTGAACGCGGTTGGCGGCACTTCAAGTACCGGGATCACGTTGCAGTAGTATTGCGCCATTACGGTCAGACGACCATAGGCTTTACTGTTTGGACCGGCAACCAGACGGTTAACCACCTCTTTTTGCAGCATGAAGTGCATGTCCGCAATAGCATTAGTATAGCTAAACAGGTGGAACATCAGCGGCGTGGAGATGTTGTACGGCAGGTTACCGAACACGCGCAGCGGCTGACCCAGCTTCTCAGACAGCTCGCCAAAGTTCATGGTCATGGCATCCTGCTGATAAATGGTCAGCTTCGGCCCCAGGAACGGGTGCGTTTGCAGACGCGCGGCGAGGTCGCGGTCCAGTTCAATAACGGTCATTTCGTCAAGACGTTCGCCAACCGGCTCGGTCAGCGCGGCAAGACCCGGGCCGATTTCAACCATGGCCTGGCCTTTTTGCGGGTTAATAGCCGCAACAATACTGTCGATCACGAATTGATCGTTGAGAAAGTTTTGCCCGAAGCGTTTACGGGCTAAGTGGCCCTGATGGACTCGATTATTCATTAGAGTTAACAATCATTTTGATGGCGAGGTTAAGCGCCGTAATAAAACTGCCGACATCCGCTTTCCCCTGGCCTGCCAGTTCAAGGGCGGTACCATGGTCAACGGAGGTGCGAATAAAGGGTAAACCGAGCGTAATGTTCACGCCACGGCCAAAGCCTTGGTATTTTAGCACGGGTAGGCCCTGATCGTGGTACATTGCGAGCACGGCATCGGCATGGTCAAGATACTTAGGCTGGAAAAGGGTATCGGCAGGCAGCGGCCCGCTCAGATTCATCCCTTTGGCACGCAGCTCTTCCAGCACCGGAATAATGGTGTCTATCTCTTCCGTACCCATATGCCCACCTTCCCCCGCATGTGGGTTCAGGCCGCAGACCAGCACGTGCGGTTCGGCAAGACCAAACTTGTTCTGCAAGTCGTCGTGCAGGATGGTGATAACCTCCCGCAGCAGGTCCGGCGTGATGGCATCGCTCACCGCTTTCAGCGGCAGGTGGGTCGTTGCCAGCGCGACGCGCAGCTCCTCGGTTGCCAGCATCATCACCACTTTCGGTGCGCCAGCGCGCTCTTCAAAGAACTCGGTGTGCCCGGTAAAGGCGATGCCGGCATCGTTAATGATGCCTTTGTGGACCGGGCCGGTGACCAGTGCGGAAAACTCACCGTTCAGGCAGCCATCGCAGGCGCGGGCGAGCGTTTCAACAACATAGCGACCGTTCTCAACGTTGAGCGTTCCCGGCGTAACCTCGGCATGCAGGGCGACGGGTAACAGCGTGAGCGTACCGGCGCGCTGTGGTGCAGCGGGTTTTTCGGGAGAGTAGGGCAATAGCGTGAGAGGAAGGCCGAGAAGCGTTGCCCGCTCGGTGAGCAGGCGGCCATCAGCGCAAACGACCAGTTCAAGCGGCCAGTCGCGCTGGGCCAGTTGGATAACAAGATCCGGACCAATCCCGGCGGGTTCGCCGGGAGTGATAACGACACGAGCGTGTTGCGTCATTAGTTGCTCAGAATTTTAACGTAAGCGCTTGCGCGCTGTTCCTGCATCCAGGTCGCCGCTTCTTCAGAGAATTTACGGTTCATCAGCATGCGGTAAGCACGGTCTTTCTGTGCGGCGTCGGTACGGTCAACGTTACGCGTATCGAGCAGCTGAATCAGGTGCCAGCCGAAGGAAGAGTGAACTGGGCCGCTCATCTGGCCTTTGCTCAGCTTCATCAGCGCATCGCGGAATGACGGATCGTAGATATCCGGCGTTGCCCAACCTAAATCGCCGCCCTGGTTAGCTGAGCCTGGGTCCTGAGACAGCTCTTTAGCCGCTTTCTCAAAGGTGGTTTTGCCGCTGCGAATATCCGCTGCAACCTGTTCCAGCTTCGCACGAGCCTGATCGTCGGTCATGATTGGCGATGGCTTCAGCAGGATGTGGCGAGCGTGGGTTTCCGTTACCGAGATGTTCTGGGTCTGGCCGCGCATATCGTTAACTTTCAGGATGTGGAAGCCTACGCCGGAACGAATAGGGCCAATAACATCGCCTTTTTTCGCCGTGCTCAGCGCCTGAGCGAAGATAGCAGGCAGTTCCTGAATACGACCCCAGCCCATCTGGCCGCCTTTCAGCGCCTGTTGGTCTGCGGAGTAGGTGATAGCGAGCTTACCGAAATCAGCACCGCCGCGAGCCTGTTCAACGATGGACTCGGCCTGGCTTTGTGCTTCGTTAACCTGATCGGAGGTTGGGTTTTCCGGCAGCGCAACCAGGATGTGGCTGAGGTTCAGCTCGGTGCTGGCGTCGTTCTGGTTGCCAATCTGGCTTGCCAGCGCGTCGACTTCCTGTGGTAGCACGGTAATGCGGCGACGCACTTCGTTGTTACGCACTTCGGAAATCAGCATCTCTTTGCGGATCTGGTTACGATAGGTGTTGTAGTTCATCCCATCGTAAGCCAGACGGCTGCGCATCTGATCCATCGTCATGTTGTTTTGTTTTGCGATGTTGGCGATCGCCTGATCGAGCTGATCGTCAGTGATCTTGACACCCATCTTCTGCCCCATCTGCAGGATTATCTGATCCATGATCAGACGTTCCAGAATCTGGTGACGAAGCGTAGCGTCATCCGGCAGCTGTTGACCCGCCTGGCCGGCGTTCATTTTGACGGACTGCATCAGACCATCAACATCACTTTCAAGGACGACGCCGTTGTTCACGACGGCTGCTACTTTATCGACAACCTGCGGGGCAGCGAAGCTGGTATTCGCAACTAAGGCGATACCGAGAAGCAGCGTTTTCCAGTTCTTCATACTTTTTCCATTTCAATTAACCGCAATGCGGATGATGTGTCTAACCAGTGACATTACAGCGAGCTTTGGTACGGCATGATGTTGGAACGCAGCATCTGCTGAGTACCCAGACCGTAGTTAGAGCTCAGACCACGCAGCTCAATGCTGAAGCCGATGGAGTTGTCATATTTGGAACGACCACCAGTCTGGGTGTCGTTGTTGTAATCCCAACCGTTGAGTTTACGCTCGTAGCCTACGCGGATAGCGTAACAGCAGGAGTTATACTGAACGCCCAGCATCTGGTCAGCGGCGCTGCCGGAGTTGGTGTCATAGTAATAAGCACCTACGACGGACCAGCGGTCGACGATTGGCCAGCTCGCAGTTGCACCAACCTGCGAAATCCCGTTTTTATACTGTTCTGCCGTGGAGTAACTCGGCAGCGTTGCCTGAATATATTCCGGGCTGGCGTAACGGTAAGTCAACTGCACTAAATGTTCTTCGTCCCGACGCCATTCGATGGCTGAACTGCTGGTGGAGACGTTGTTCAGACGCGTGTCGTACTGAATACCACCGCGTAAACCCCATTGATCGCTGATACGCCAGTAGGTGTCGCCCGCCCAAACCAGTGAACCCGTTTTGTCGTTTTTCTCCCAGTTAATGTTGTCATCACCGGTGCGAGACTCGGTGAAATAGTAGATTTGACCAACAGAAACGTTAAAACGTTCAACGGCGGCGTCATCATAAATACGTGATGTGACCCCGGTCGTAATCTGGTTTGCGGAAGCGATGCGGTCGAGACCGCTGTAGCTACGGTCACGGAACAGACCCGTATAATCGGATTGCAGGAACGTGGAGTCGTAGTTATTGATTTTGCTTTGGTCGCGGTACGGCACGTACAGGTACTGCATACGTGGTTCCAGCGTCTGGGTGTAGCCCGGCGTCAGCTCAACATCGCGCTCAAACACCATTTTGCCGTCCACTTTCAGCTGCGGCATGGTGCGGTTGACTGAACTGGCCAGCTTGTTGGCGTTGGCCGAGTCATTATTGTAGTCGTCGATATTGGTCTGGTTGTAGTGCGTCGCCAGCAGTTTTGCTTCTGTGGTGAGGCTACCCCAACGGTTGCCCAGCGGCAGACTGATGGTCGGCTCGAGGTGGACTCGCGTCGCTTCAGGCAAATCGCTGTTGCTGTTGGTGAACTTCACCGCCTGAGCATAGAGATGGGTATCAAACGGCCCCACATCGTTCTGGTAGGCGTTGATATCCAGCTGCGGCTCGGCCGAATAGGAGTTGCTGTTGCTGCGGTCGAAGACCTGGAACTGTTTCGTCGATACGGTGGCATCGAAGTTTTGTACCGCATAGCCCACGCTCAGTTTCTGCGTGGCGTAGCCGTCGGTACTTGAGCCGTATTTCGAGTCAAAGTCGTTAAAGTAATCTGGATCGCTGACTTTGGTGTAGTCGGCGTTGAAACGCCATACTTGATCCATGACCCCGGCGTGACGCCAGTAGAATAGCCAGCGGCGGCTATTGTCATCATTAGGATGTTCGTTGGAGTAGACGCTATCTGACGGCAGATAGTCCAGTTCAAACAGGCCTTCACCGGCATCGGTCAGATAGCGGAATTCGTTTTCCCACATCACGCCGCTACGCTTGTCCATATAGTGCGGCGTCAGGGTGGCGTCCATGTTAGGCGCAATGTTCCAGTAATACGGTAATGAGAACTCAAAGTGGTTAGTACTACCGTATTTCGCGCTTGGCAGCAGGAAGCCAGAGCGGCGTTTGTCGCCGACCGGGAGCTGCAGGTACGGGCTATAGAAGACCGGCACCGGACCAATTTTAAAGCGTGCGTTCCAGATTTCGGCAACCTGCTCTTCGCGGTCGTGGATAACTTCGCTACCCACGACGCTCCAGGTGTTAGAACCCGGCAAACAGGAGGTAAAGGTGCCGTTTTCGAGAATGGTGTAGCGGTTCTCACCGCGCTGTTTCATGACATCCGCCGTACCGCGGCCCTGACGGCCGACCATCTGGTAATCACCTTTCCAGACGTTGGTATCTTTGGTATTCAGGTTTGACCAGGCTTTTGGCCCTTTCAGAATAACCTGATTATCGTCGTAGTGAACGTTGCCGAGTGCATCGACGGTGCGAACCGGTGTAGGCTGCCCCTCAGGCTGTTTTTGATGAAGCTGAACTTCATCGGCCTGTAAACGGCTATTCCCCTGATTAATATCGACGTTGCCGCTAAATACGGCGTTATCAGGGTAATTACCTTTTGCATGATCTGCCGTGATAGTGACCGGCTGTTCGTTCGCAGGACCGCTGACTAACGGGCGATCGTAACTCGGTACGCCAAGCATACATTGAGAGGCGAGATCTGCTGCCATTCCCTGCTGGCTGTACAAGGCGCTGGCGATCATGGTCGCGAGGAGAGTGGGAATACGTTTTTTCATACGTTGTATTTGTTGTTCCGTCATCTATAGCATTGCGGCTTGCAAACGGTCAGAGACTAACGTACTCATCGTGATGACGCTAGTGTTAATGCTCGTCGGCTTCTAAGTTGCAGTGCCGTTGGCTGCAACGTGAAATTCATCGAGTCTATCCTGCCCGTTCTTGCCAGAGGTGTTATGCACGGCATTGAATGACAGGTATGATAATGCATATTTTAGCCGCTGGCATGACGATTTGGGGAGTATATGCAGTATTGGGGAAAAGTGATTGGTGTGGCCGTCGCCCTGATGATGGGCGGAGGGTTCTGGGGCGTTGTCCTCGGGCTGCTCGTGGGTCATATGTTTGACAAGGCGCGAAGCCGTCGTATGAACTGGTTTGCCAATCAACAGCAGCGTCAGTCGCTGTTTTTTGCCACCACCTTTGAAGTGATGGGCCATCTGACCAAATCGAAAGGGCGCGTGACCGAAGCGGATATTCATGTCGCCAGTCTGTTTATGGACCGCATGAATCTGCACGGCGAGTCCCGCACGGCGGCGCAGCAGGCGTTTCGTGTGGGTAAAGCTGACAACTACCCGCTGCGTGAAAAGATGCGTCAGTTCCGTAGCGTCTGCTTTGGTCGTTTTGATCTTATTCGTATGTTCCTGGAGATTCAGATTCAGGCGGCGTTTGCCGACGGGTCTCTGCATCCCAACGAACGCGACGTGCTGTACGTGATTGCCGAAGAGTTGGGGATCTCCCACGCGCAGTTCGACCAGTTCCTGCGCATGATGCAGGGCGGCGCGCAGTTTGGCGGTGGCTACCATCAGCAGTCTCAGGGCGGTCAGGGTGGTGGTTGGCAACAGGCGCAGCGTGGGCCGACGCTGGAAGATGCGTGTAACGTGCTGGGCGTGAAGCCGAGCGACGATGCCACGACCATCAAACGCGCCTATCGTAAGCAGATGAGCGAACATCACCCGGATAAGCTGGTGGCGAAAGGGCTGCCGCCGGAGATGATGGAGATGGCCAAGCAGAAGGCGCAGGAAATTCAGAAAGCGTACGAACTGATAAAAGAACAGAAGGGATTTAAGTAAGGTGCGTGAACTCGGGGTCGCTGGCGCTCGCCCGGGCTACATTCGTGCATATTGGTAGCCCGGGCGAGCGCCAGCGACCCCGGGAAAACCCTGGACAATCTAAAAATCGACCGGTGCCTTAAACGTCATGCTATTACCAAACTGCGGATGGGTAATGGTGAGCGTCTCCGCATGGAGCTGCAAACGCGGTGCCATCGCTAGCGCTTCGTCGTGCGCATAAAAGCGGTCGCCCAGAATCGGGTGACCCAGCGCCAGCATATGCACGCGCAGCTGGTGTGAACGCCCGGTAATCGGTTTGAGCTTCACCCGTGCGGTGTTATCCGGCGCATATTCCAGCACTTCATACTCCGTCTGCGCAGACTTGCCGGTTTCATAACACACCTTCTGCTTCGGCCGGTTCGGCCAGTCGCAAATCAGCGGTAAATCCACCAGGCCTTCCTGCGGCTGCGGGTGACCCCATACGCGCGCCACGTACTGCTTTTTCGGCTCGCGCTCACGGAATTGACGCTTCAGTTCTCTTTCTGCCGCTTTGGTCAGGGCCACGACGATAACGCCGCTGGTCGCCATATCGAGGCGGTGTACGGACTCCGCCTGCGGATAATCGCGCTGTACGCGGGTCATCACGCTGTCTTTATGCTCTTCCTGACGGCCCGGGACGGACAACAGGCCGCTGGGCTTGTTGACCACCATAATGTGCTCGTCCTGGTAGAGGATCACCAGCCACGGGTCCCGTGGCGGATGATAGTTTTCCATGCCCATAGCGGCTCCGATTACTGGTGAGTGACGACGATAAGACGCAGTGCGTCCAGACGCCATCCCGCCTGCGACAGGCTTTCCATCACCTGCTGGCGGTTGCTTTCAATCGCGGACAGTTCGTCGTCACGGATGTTTGGGTTCACCGCCTTCAACGCTTCCAGACGCGACAGTTCCGCGCTGAGCTTCTCGTCCGCCTCTTCACGTGCCGCGGTAATCAGCGCCTGAGCGGCTTGCTCAATCTGCGCTTCACCTTTTTGCAAAATGGTATGCACGTCCTGCTGCACCGCGTTCACCAGCTTGCTGCCGGTATGACGGTTCACCGCGCTGAGCTGGCGGTTGAAGGTTTCAAACTCAACCTGCGCGGCAAGGTTAGTGCCGTTTTTATCCAGCAGCATACGCACCGGCGTTGGCGGCAGGAAGCGGTTGAGCTGCAGCTGTTTCGGTGCCTGCGCTTCAACCACGTAAATCAGCTCGACCAGCAGCGTACCCACCGGCAGCGCTTTGTTTTTCAGCAGGGAGATAGTGCTGCTGCCGGTATCACCGGAGAGGATGAGATCCAGACCGTTGTGAATCAGCGGGTGTTCCCAGGTCAGGAACTGTGCGTCTTCGCGAGACAACGCCACGTCACGCTCGAAGGTGACGGTGCAGCCATCTTCCGGCAGTCCAGGGAAGTCCGGAACCAGCATGTGGTCTGACGGGGTCAGCACGATCAGGTGCTCACCGCGATCGTCCTGATTGATACCGACGATATCGAACAGGTTCATGGCGAAGGCGATCAGGTTGGTGTCGTCATCCTGCTCTTCGATGCTTTCAGCAAGACGCTGCGCCTTTTCTCCGCCGTTGGAGTGGATCTCCAGCAGACGGTCGCGGCCCTGTTCCAACTGTGCTTTCAGCGCTTCGTGCTGTTCGCGGCAGCTCTTGATGAGGTCGTCGAAGCCGTCGCTGTTTTCCGGTGCTGCCAGGTAGTTGATTAACTGGTCATGCACGCTGTCATAAATGGTACGACCGGTCGGGCAAGTGTGCTCAAAGGCATCCAGACCTTCGTGGAACCAACGAACCAGCACTGACTGCGCGGTTTTTTCAAGGTACGGGACGTGAATCTGAATATCGTGCGCCTGACCGATACGGTCCAGACGGCCGATACGCTGTTCCAGCAGGTCCGGGTTGAACGGCAGGTCGAACATCACCAGGTTGCTGGCGAACTGGAAGTTACGGCCTTCAGAACCGATTTCCGAGCACAACAGTACCTGTGCGCCGCTGTCTTCCTCGCCGAACCAGGCGGCGGCGCGGTCGCGTTCAATAATCGACATGCCTTCGTGGAACACGGCGGCACGGATGCCTTCGCGTTCGCGCAGAACCTGCTCCAGCTGCAGGGCAGTGGCCGCTTTGGCGCAGATAACCAGCACTTTCTGCGAACGGTGGCTGGTCAGGTAGCCCATCAGCCATTCGACGCGTGGGTCGAAGTTCCACCAGGTGCCGGTATCACCTTCAAATTCCTGATAAATCTGCTCAGGGTAGAGCATGTCACGGGCGCGCTCTTCTGCGCTCTTACGGGCACCCATGATGCCGGAGACTTTAATCGCCGTTTGATACTGGGTTGGCAGCGGCAGCTTGATGGTGTGCAGTTCGCGTTTCGGGAAGCCTTTCACGCCGTTACGGGTGTTACGGAACAGCACGCGGCTGGTGCCGTGGCGGTCCATCAACATGCTGATAAGCTCCTGACGAGCTGCTTCTGCACCGTCGCGATCGCTGTTGGCGGTTTGCAGCAGGGCTTCGATATCCTGCTCGCCAATCAGTTCGCCCAGCATGTTCAGTTCGTCGTTGCTGAGCTTGTTGCCTGCCAGCAGCAGGGCGACAGCGTCGGCTACCGGGCGGTAGTTTTTCTGTTCTTCAACAAACTGCTCGAAATCGTGGAAGCGGTTTGGGTCCAGCAGACGCAGACGCGCAAAGTGGCTTTCCATCCCCAGCTGTTCCGGGGTTGCCGTCAGCAACAGTACGCCAGGTACGCGCTCGGCGAGCTGTTCAATGGCTTGATATTCGCGGCTTGGCGCATCTTCGCTCCACACCAGGTGGTGCGCTTCATCGACCACCATGATATCCCACTCAGCTTCGCACAGGTTTTCCAGACGCTGCTTGTTGCGGCGAACGAAGTCCAGCGAGCAGATAACCAGCTGTTCGGTTTCAAACGGGTTGTAGGCATCGTGCTGGGCTTCGGCATAGCGTTCATCGTCGAACAGCGCAAAGCGCAGGTTGAAACGACGCAGCATTTCAACCAGCCACTGGTGCTGGAGGGTTTCCGGGACGATGACCAGCACGCGCTGGGCGGCACCAGACAGCAGCTGCTGGTGCAGGATCATCCCGGCTTCAATGGTTTTACCTAAGCCGACTTCGTCTGCCAGCAGCACGCGCGGCGCATGGCGACGGCCCACGTCATGGGCGATGTTGAGCTGGTGCGGGATAAGGCTGGTGCGCTGACCGCGCAGGCCGCTCCACGGCATACGGTATTGTTCACTCTGGTATTTACGCGCGCGATAGCGCAGAGCAAATCGGTCCATGCGGTCGATTTGCCCGGCAAAGAGACGGTCCTGCGGTTTGCTGAACACCAGTTTGCTGTCGAGCAGCACTTCGCGCATCATGACGCCGGTCTCTTCGGTGTCCTGACGGGTGCCGATGTAGGCCAGCAGGCCATTTTCTTCTATTACTTCGTCAACGAGCAGCTGCCAGCCTTCATGGCTTGTAATCGTGTCGCCGGGATTAAACATAACGCGGGTCACGGGGGAGTCGCTACGCGCATACAGACGATTCTCTCCGGTTGCCGGGAAGAGTAGGGTGACGGTGCGTGCATCCATTGCAACAACGGTACCAAGTCCCAGTTCGCTTTCTGTATCGCTGATCCAGCGTTGACCAAGTGTAAAAGGCATATGCGTTCGGCTCTATCTTTAATAAATTGCAGGCAATATTCATCCACCACCTTTATAAACAGGCGGCGAGTGAATTTGGTCCAGGAATGGAAAGGGCGCTATGGTACTGGATGGCGAGACGTTAGTCACCTGTCAAAATAGACCCAGTTGCCCTGTCACTATTGTAGCAAAATCATCGTCGACAAAGGGGAGAATTCCTTCGGCAACCGGGGCTAATTGTTTGGTCAGATAGTGGTCGTAATCGAGCGGTGATTGCTGATAGGCCAGTGGTTCCGGGCCGTTGGTGGTCCAGACGTAGCGAATGCTGCCGCGCTGTTGGTACTGCTGCGGGCGCCCTAACCGCACGTTGTGTTCATCAGCAAGACGGGCGGCGCGCACGTGCGGCGGAATATTTTTCTGATACTCGGCCAGCGGGCGGCGCAATTGCTTGCGATAAACCAGCTGGTCATCGAGTTCGCCTGCCATCAGTTTATCAATGGTTTCAAGGATGAAGTCCCGGTAGGGCTCGTTGCGGAAGATGCGCAAATACAGCGCCTGCTGGAATTGTTGCGCCAGCGGCGTCCAGTCGGTACGCACCGTTTCCAGCCCTTTGTACAGCATCCGCTGTTCGCTGCCTTCCTGAATCATCCCCGCATAGCGTTTTTTGCTGCCTGTATCGGCACCGCGGATGGTTGGCATCAGGAAGCGGCAGAAGTGAGTTTCAAACTCCAGCTCCAGCGCGCTGGTCAGCCCTTTTTTTTGCAGTTCATCTGCCCACCACTGGTTGACGAAATCGACCAGCGCGCGACCAATGGCTCCGGCCTCTTCTTCGCCGTGAGCCCGTTTGAGCCAGACGAAGGTGGAGTCGGTATCACCGTAAATCACGTCGTAGCCCTGAGATTCAATCAGCGCTTTGGTCTGACGCATGATCGCGTGGCCGCGCATGGTGATCGACGACGCCAGTCTAGGGTCGAAAAAGCGGCAGGCGCTGGTGCCCAACACGCCATAAAAGGCATTCATGATGATCTTCAGCGCCTGCGATAGCGGCTTGTTTTTGTGTTGCTTGGCTTCATCGCGGGCGTGCCAGATCTGGCTGACGATCCCCGGCAGGCAGTGTTTGTCGCGAGAGAACCAGGCGTCGAGAAAACCTTCAGTGCTGTGCTGCGTGTCCGGATGCGCCATACCTTCAATCAATCCAACTGGGTCAATCAGGAATGAGCGGATGATCGACGGGTACAGGCTTTTATAATCCAGTACCAGTACGGAATCGTACAGCCCGGGGCGCGAGTCCATGACATAACCGCCGGGGCTTGCCTGCGGCGGCACTTCACCGAGGTTTGGCGCAACAAAGCCCAGGCGGTGCATACGCGGAAAATAGAGGTGGCTGAAGGCGGCTACCGAGCCACCGTGCCGGTCGACCGCCAGCCCGTTAACCGTCGCGCGTTCCAGCAAAAATGGCATGATCTCGGTTTTGTGAAAGATGCGCGTGACCAGCTCGCAGTCTTTGAGGTTATAGGTGGCTAATGCGGGCTTATCTTCGGCGAAACGGCGGTCAATTTCGTCCATTCTGTCCCACGGATTATCGATAGCTTTGCCTTCGCCCAGCAGCTCCCGGGAGACGTTTTCCAGCGAGAACGACGTGAAGCTCCAGAAGGCGGATTTTAAGGCGTCGATGCCGTCGATAATTAAGCGTCCAGCGGCCTGGGCGAAGAACACGCCGTTCTTAAAGCCGTGTTCGCGCCATTCGAGTTCGCTGTTTCCACGGCCCAACAACAGCGGCACCCGGTAGCGTTCGGCGCTTTTTTGCAGCACGCGCAGATCGAACTGCACCACGTTCCAGCCAATCAGCACGTCCGGATCATGTTCGGCAAACCAGGCGTTGAGTTTCTCCAGCAGCAGCGGACGGCTGGCGACATATTCGAGGTGGAAATCGACCTGCGGCGGCTGCTCTGGCTCGGTACCGAGCATATAGACGGTGCGTTGCCCGCAGCCTTCAAGGCCAATGCAGTAGAGCTCGCCGTGGCGGCTGGTCTCGATATCTAACGATACCCACTTCAGCGGCGGACGGTATTCCGGGTTGGGCTTCATGCGCGCCTGGGTCAATGCGTTGCCGCGCGCGGTGCCTTCTACCCAAACCGGTGCGGTGATAAAGCGCTCCATCAGATAGCGCTCTGGCGGACGGATATCAGCTTCGTAGACGGTAATGCCGTTTTCACGCAGCAGTTTTTCCAGCCGCATCAGTTGGCGATGCGCACGGCAGTAGAGGCCAAAAACAGGCTGGCGATGGAAATCTTTGAGCGTAAGCGGCGCAAGGCGCAGGCCGTTTTCATCCTTCAGCAAGCGTTCAACCTGTGCGCGCTGGGCCTCGGGGATAAACGCCACCGACTCCTGCGGCGGTAGGGTAACCTGTAGCGGGCCGTCGTCCGTCGCTAGCCAGAAAGCCAGTTCGGTACCCTGCGGGGTATCCCGCCAGTGACGGGTAAGGAGAAAACCTGCTTGTGGCTGGGTCACGCTTGAGCTCATCCATAAAAAAACCAGGCTTGATTATAGCCTGGTTTAAGGGAGAGTGCTGGTGGTTTATACAGGTGTTATCGGTGAGATCCCGGAGTCGGCTGCGCCTCGTCCGGGCGACAGAGAGCGCTGCCGGAGTTACTGGCCGTAATACGCTTTTGCCCCATGCTTACGCAGGTAGTGTTTATCCAGCAGCGTCTGCTGCATATCCGGAAGCTGTGGCGCGAGCTGACGGCAGAAGATGCCCATATAAGCAATCTCTTCCAGCACGATAGCGTTGTGCACCGCGTCTTCGGCGTTTTTGCCCCAGGCAAATGGGCCGTGGGAGTGCACCAGCACGCCGGGCATTTGCGCCGGGTCGATGTCGTTCTCGCGGAAGGTTTCGACGATGACCGCGCCGGTTTCCCACTCGTAGTCACCGTTGATTTCCGCATCGGTCATCAGGCGGGTGCAGGGCACCGAGCCGTAGAAATAGTCCGCGTGGGTAGTGCCGGTTGCCGGGATGGACTGTCCGGCCTGCGCCCAGATGGTTGCGTGGCGGGAGTGGGTGTGGACAATGCCGCCGAGCGTTGGGAATGCTTGATACAGCAGGCGATGGGTTGGAGTATCCGAGGACGGTTTTTTGTTACCTTCCACTACTTCGCCGGTTTCCAGGCTCACCACCACCATATCGTCCGCGGTCATCACGCTGTAGTCGACGCCGGAAGGTTTGATAACCAGCACACCGCGCTCGCGGTCAACGGCGCTGACGTTGCCCCAGGTCAGGGTCACCAGATTGTGCTTAGGCAGTGCCAGGTTGGCTTCCAGCACCTGGCGTTTGAGATCTTCTAACATGTTTTGCTCCGAGTCTGAATTTCCCTCACCCCGGCCCTCTCCCGGAGGGAGAGGAGGAAGGGCGACTATGCGCGCTATCGGTACCCTCTCGCCTTCGGGGAGAGGGTTGGGTGAGGGGAAAATCGGCTTAACGTTTGAACCCGAAATACACTTCGTTCCAGCGCAGCGCGTCTTTAAACGCCGGCAGACGGGTGTCGTTGTCGATAACGGCAATCTCGATATCGTGCAGTTCGGCGAACTGGCGCATGTCGTCCAGCGTCAGCGCATGGCTGAATACGGTGTGGTGCGCGCCACCGGCCAGGATCCACGCTTCTGAGGCGGTTTCCAGGTTCGGATGAGCTTTCCACAGCGCGTTGGCCACCGGCAGTTTCGGCAGGTCGTGAGGGGTTTTCACCGTTTCGATGGTATTGACCAGCAGACGATAACGGTCGCCGAGGTCAATCATGCTCGCCACGACGGCCGGGCCGGTTTGGGTGTTGAAGATAAGACGCGCTGGGTCGGCCTTGCCGCCAATGCCCAGGTGCTGTACGTCGAGCAGTGGTTTCTCTTCCACAGCAATGGATGGGCAGACTTCCAGCATGTGCGAGCCCAGTACCAGGTCGTTCCCACCGTTGAAGTGGTAGGTGTAGTCTTCCATAAATGAGGTGCCGCCCTGTAGACCGGTCGACATCACTTTCATAATGCGAAGCAGGGCGGCAGTTTTCCAGTCGCCTTCACCCGCAAAGCCGTAGCCCTGCTGCATCAGGCGCTGCACGGCGAGGCCCGGGAGCTGCTTCAGGCCGTGCAAATCTTCAAAGGTGGTGGTGAACGCGTGGAAACCGCCTTCTTCCAGGAAGCGTTTCATTCCCAGTTCAATGCGTGCCGCGTCCAGGACATTCTGACGCTTGTCCCCGTGAATCTGCGTGGCGGGCGTGAAGCGGTAGCTGCTTTCGTACTCGTCAATCAGCGCATTGATTTCGCCTTCGGTCACGGCGTTAACCACCTGCACCAGATCGCCGACAGCCCAGGTATTGACCGAGAAACCGAACTTAATCTGCGCGGCGACTTTATCACCGTCGGTGACCGCCACTTCGCGCATGTTATCGCCGAAGCGGCACACTTTCAGCTGGCGGGTATCCTGTTTAGAGACGGCCTGACGCATCCAGGAGCCAATACGCTCGTGGGCGTGTTTATCCTGCCAGTGGCCGGTTACTACGCTGTGCTGCTGACGCATACGCGCGCCGATGAAGCCGAACTCGCGGCCGCCGTGCGCGGTCTGGTTCAGGTTCATAAAGTCCATATCGATGCTGTCCCACGGCAGGGAGGCATTGAACTGCGTGTGGAACTGCAGCAGCGGTTTATTGAGGATAGTCAGGCCATTGATCCACATCTTCGCGGGTGAGAAGGTGTGCAGCCAGACGATCATACCGGCGCATTTGTTGTCGTAGTTGGCATCGCGGCAGATGGCGGTAATTTCATCCGGGCGCGTGCCCAGCGGTTTTAGCACCAGTTTGCACGGCAGTTTCGCTTCCGCATTTAAGGCATTGACGACCTGCTCCGCGTTTTGCGTCACCTGGCGCAGCGTTTCCGGCCCGTACAGGTGCTGGCTACCAATGACAAACCACACTTCATAATTATCAAAAACGGTCATAGTCGTATCCTTTAATGAGTCAGGGCTGCCTGAGAAGCGGCGGATTTTTCCGCGGACGCAGCCGGGAGATAATGTTGTTCGGCGCTCACGGCCCATTGCAGATAGCGCTGATAGAGTTCTTCAAAGCGCTGAGCCTGCTGTGGCTGTGGTTGCAAGGTGTGTTCGACCTGGCTTGCCATTTGTTGCTGGGCAGCCGGAATGTCGGTATGTACGCGTGCGGCAACGGCGGCGAAGATGGCCGCGCCCAGCGCACAGCATTGGTCAGAGGCGACAATTTGCAGCGGACGGTTCAGTACGTCGCAACAGGCCTGCATGATGACGCGGTTTTTACGGGCGATACCGCCCAGCGCCATAACGTTGTTGACCGGAATGCCCTGCTCGGTGAAGCACTCCATAATGGCGCGAGCACCAAAAGCGGTGGCGGCAATCAGCCCGCCGAACAGCGCCGGGGCATCGGTAGCAAGATTCAGGTCGGTGATGACCCCTTTCAGACGCTGGTTGGCATTTGGCGTACGGCGACCGTTAAACCAGTCGAGGACGACCGGCATATGGTCGAGAGAAGGGTTGTTCGCCCAGGCTTCAGTCAGGGCTGGCAGCAGCTGTTTCTGGCTGTCTTTGATCTGTGCTTTTAGCTCTGGATGTTGAGCCGCAAGCTGCTCCAGCGGCCAGCCGAGAACGCGGCCAAACCAGGCATAGATATCGCCGAAGGCAGATTGACCTGCTTCCATGCCGATAAAGTTCGGCACCACGCTGCCGTCAACCTGACCGCAGATGCCTTTTACCGTGCGGTTGCCGACGCTGTTTTTATCGGCAATTAAGATGTCGCAGGTTGACGTGCCGATAACTTTTACCAGCGCATTCGGTTGAGCCCCCGCACCGACCGCCCCCATATGGCAGTCGAATGCGCCGCCGGAGATAACCACGTTCGTCGACAGCCCCAGGCGTTTCGCCCACTCAGCGGTCAGGTTGCCAACCGGAATATCGGCCGTCCAGGTTTCGCTAAACAGCGGGCAAGGCAGGTGCTGATTAAGAATCGGATCGAGTTCGTCAAAGAACGCCGCTGGTGGCAGGCCGCCCCAGTTTTCGTGCCACAGCGATTTATGCCCGGCGCTGCAGCGGCCGCGGCGGATGTCCTGCGGACGTGTGGTGCCGGAGAGCAGAGCAGGCACCCAGTCGCACAGCTCAATCCAGGAGGCGGCAGCCTGCGCAACGGCGCTGTCTTCACGGGTAACGTGCAGAATTTTGGCCCAGAACCACTCGCTGGAGTAAATGCCGCCAATATAGCGGGAGTAGTCTTCTTTGCCCGGCTGGTGGCACAGGCGGGTGATGGCTTCGGCCTCTTCCACCGCGGTGTGGTCTTTCCACAGCACGAACATGGCGTTCGGGTTGTCGGCAAACTCTTCTTTGAGTGCCAGGACGTTCCCGTCGGCATCAATAGGCGCTGGCGTTGAGCCGGTGCTGTCGACGCCGATACCAACGACGTCGGCGCGTTGTGCGCTGGAGAGTTCACCCAGTACGCCTTTCAGCGCGGCTTCCATGGATTCGATATAGTCGCGCGGGTGGTGGCGAAAACGGTTATTTGGCGCGTCGCAGAAACGCCCTTCCTGCCAGCGTGGATACCATTCGACGCTGGTCGCGATCTCTTCGCCCGTCGCACAATCTACCGCCAGGGCGCGGACTGAATCACTACCAAAATCGAGGCCAATTGCGATTGCCATCGTGTTACTCCATCTCAAAGAATACGTGATAGTGAAACAGTAGATATCCCCGCAAAAAACCGTCAGGCTGGAACCGCTAATCTTATGGATTATCTTGCTGTGACTGTTCAAAGTGTGACGCCGTGCAAATATTCAATGTGGACTTTTCTGCCGTCCTTATAGACACTTCAGTTGTTATCCTGAAGGGGGCGGCTAGCAGGATTTATTCTCTAAATGCCTTGTTCATCAAGGGATGTCTGTTACTCCTTCCTCGCTGCATCGACAGCACGGCATGGATAACGCTAAAAAGCGGAGTATGGATAATTGGTTTCTTAAGAGCGAAGCGAGAGCGAGCAGAAATGGCTGAAATGCAAAACGATCCCCTGCTACCGGGCTACTCCTTTAACGCCCATCTGGTCGCGGGTTTAACGCCGATTGAAGCCGGTGGCTATCTGGATTTCTTTATCGACCGTCCGCTGGGTATGAAGGGGTTTATCCTCAACCTGACGGTGCGTGGTGAAGGGGTGATTGAGAACCAGGGCAAGCAGTTCGTCTGCCGTCAGGGCGATATGCTGCTGTTTCCGCCGGGCGAAATTCACCACTATGGCCGTCACCCGGATGCCAGTGAGTGGTATCACCAATGGGTCTATTTCCGCCCGCGCGCCTACTGGCACGAGTGGCTGAACTGGCCCGCAATCGTCGCGCAAACCGGTTTTTATCGTCCGGATGAGGCGCATCAAACGGAAATTTCTGAACTGTTTGGCAAGATAATCGACGCTGGGCAGGGAATTGGGCGCTACTCGGAGCATCTGGCGATTAACCTGCTGGAACAGTTGCTGCTGCGCCGCATGGAAGCCATCAATGAATCGCTGCATCCCCCGATGGATAACCGTGTGCGCGATGCGTGCCAGTACATCAGCGACCACCTTGCTGATAGCCACTTTGATATTGCAAGCGTGGCGCAGCACGTCTGCCTGTCGCCGTCGCGCCTGTCGCACCTGTTCCGCCAGCAGCTTGGCGTCAGCGTGCTGAGCTGGCGCGAGGATCAGCGCATCAGCCAGGCCAAGCTACTGCTTAGCACCACGCGAATGCCTATCGCCACCGTGGGGCGCAACGTCGGCTTTGAAGATCAGCTCTATTTTTCCCGCGTATTTAAAAAATGCACCGGCGCGAGTCCCAGCGAATTTCGCGCGGGGTGTGAATAAAAAGTAAAGAAAAGGAAATGCGGTGTGTTGGTTTTTGTCTTTGCCAGTAAACTCTAAAGACAATTGAAGGCTTGACGATGGGGGAGACGCTCTGGAGAATCCCTGCTTCGTTTTCAAACCGGGCACACTATGCAAGCACTGCTGGAACACTTTATTACTCAGTCCACAACCTACTCGCTGATTGCGGTGGCGCTGGTGGCGTTTCTGGAATCACTGGCGCTGGTGGGGCTGATTCTGCCAGGCACCGTGATGATGGCGGGGCTGGGGGCGCTTATTGGCAGCGGCGAGGTGAATTTCTGGCAGGCGTGGTTGGTGGGTATTATTGGCTGCCTGCTGGGTGACTGGGTCTCTTTCTGGCTAGGATGGCGCTTTAAAAAGCCGCTGCATCGCTGGTCATTTATGAAGAAAAACAAATCGCTGCTGGATAAAACCGAACATGCGCTGCATCAGCACAGCATGTTCACTATCCTGGTGGGCCGTTTTGTCGGCCCGACGCGCCCGCTGGTGCCGATGGTGGCCGGTATGCTCGACCTGCCGATCGCCAAGTTTATCACCCCCAATATCATTGGCTGCGTGCTGTGGCCACCGCTTTACTTCCTGCCGGGCATTCTGGCCGGAGCGGCAATCGACATTCCTGCGGATGAACACAGCGCCAGCTTTAAATGGCTGCTGCTGGCGGCGGCGCTGCTGCTGTGGGTAGCGGGATGGCTGTGCTGGCGCTTATGGCGCAGCGCCAAAGAGAATCATGACCGCCTGAGCGCGCTGTTAACGCGTCAGCGTCTGCTGTTGCTGGCCCCGCTGGTGCTGGGCGTTGGCGTGGTGGCGCTGGTGAGCGTGATTCGTCACCCGCTAATGCCGGTGTATATCGAGATTTTGCGGAAGGTGGTGGGGCTGTAGTGTGCCGGATAAAGCATCGCTGCCATCCGGCAGAACATCACGCCCGAATGCCAAGCAGCGCGGACGCGCTGGCTTTCCCGCTCAATAACGCCTGCGTATCGCCATCCCAGGCGATACGCCCTTCCGCAACGACCATCGCGCGCTGTGCAATCCTTGCCGCATCCTCTACGCTGTGGGAAACCATCAGCAACGTTAAGTTTTGCCGCTGACACACTTCATCAACCAGCTGTAGCATCTCCTGCCGTAGCGCCGGGTCGAGCGCCGAGAATGGTTCATCCAGCAGTAAAATCGGCTGCTCGCGCACCAGACACCGTGCCAGCGCCGCGCGTTGACGTTGGCCGCCGGAGAGCTCACCGGGTAGCCTGTCCAGCATGGACTCAATGCCCATCTGCCCGGCAATCACCTGTAACTTTCGCTTCTGCTCCGCGGTGAGCGACAGGCGCGGGCTCATGCCCAGCCCAATGTTCTGGCGTACGGTCAGGTGACTAAAGAGGTTATTTTCCTGAAACAGCATCGACACCGGGCGCTGCGACGGCGGCGTGTGGGTATGCACCCGGCCTTCAAGCATCAGCGTGCCGCTGGCCGGCGTGAGAAAGCCGGCAATCAGGTTCAGCAGCGTGGATTTCCCCGCGCCGCTGGGGCCGAGGATTGCCACTTTCTCGCCCTGGGAAATCGAGGCGTTAAAGCGCATCGGCAGGTGCTGGTAAAGCCAGGTGACATCATTCAGTTTTAACATGGCGTCCGGGTAACTTTTCAATAACGGTGAACAGCAGGAAGCAGAGCAGCAGCAAAATCAGCGCGGTCACCGCGCCGTCCTGGCTGCGGTAGGCGCCAATTTGCTGATAGAGATAAAACGGCAACGTGCGGAAATTTTCATTGCCAAACAGCGCCACGACGCCGAAATCACCTATCGACAGCACGCAGGCAAAGGCCAGCGCCTGCGCCAGCGGGCGTTTCAGGGCGCGAAGCTCAACCACTTTCAGTCGATTAAAGCCAGAAAGCCCCAGCGATTCACACAGGATGCTGTAGCGGGCGGTAATATCGCGCATCGGCGTTTCCAGCACTTTAAGGGCATAAGGCACCGCCATCAGGGCGTTGGTGAAAATCACAATACCGTCGGCAGAGTCGGGCAGACCAACGGTGTTGTTGAGCAGCAGGAAGAAGCCGGTGGCCAGCACGATGCCCGGCATGGCGAGGATCAGCATGCCGCTCAGTTCCATCGCCTGCCCGGCCAGCGGTTGGTTGCGAGCGCGCAGCTCGCGGCTGCTCCATAGCAGCATCATGGTCAGCATCACGCAGAGAACCCCGGCGGCAACGGCGATGCGCAATGAGGTGCCAAGCGCCTGCCAGAGTACCGGCTGGGTGAAGACCTGGAACATCGATGGATTCACCCCATCAATCACTACTGCCAGCAGCGGCGGCAACAACAGCAGTAGGGTGAGAATAATCAACAGGGTGTCGGTTATTCGGCTGTGCCAGCGGTCGTCCGGATCTCGCCAGTCGTGAACCTGGCTATTACCTACGGCGATGGCTCGACTCAACCGTTGACTCAGCAGCACCAGCATCAGGCAGCAACCCATCTGGATAAGCGCCAGCATCGCGGCGCGCGCGGGGTCGTAGTCAAAGTTCAGCGACTGGTAGATAGCAAGTTCGATGGTAGTCGCCGAAGGCCCACCGCCGAGCGACAGTACGGTAGCAAAGCTCGCGAAACAGAGCATGAAAATCAGCGTGGCGATGGGGAGGAGCTGTCGGCGCATCCACGGCCATTCCACCAGGCGGAAAAACGGGTAACCACGCATGCCTAATTGAGCGGCAAGCTGGCGCTGCTCGCCGGGGATTTGCTCCAGCGCCTGTAATAGCAGGCGGGTCGCCATTGGCATATTAAAGAACACGTGCGCGAGCAGAATGCCCTGCAGACCGTAGGGCGAGAACCGCCACTGCCAGCCAAGCCAGGCAAAAAGTTGGGATAGCCACCCCTGACGGCCATATACGCTCAGAATGCCGAAGACGGCGACCAACACCGGGAGAATCAACGTCATGGCGCACAGCCGCAGCAGCAGCGCGCGGCCAGGGAAACGCCGTCGGTAAAGCGCTCGGGCCAGGAAAATAGCGGGTACGACCGACAGCAGCGCCGACAGGAAGGCTTGCCAGAAGGAGAAGCGCACCACGTGCCACAGGTAGCTATCGCCGAGCAGCGTTGACCACGATGTTTCCGGCGCGTTAAGCCACAGCGCCAGAAACGCCGCCAGCGCGACGGCAACCATCAACGTGGTTGCCGTTAGCCCTGGATACAGCCAGCGGGGAATTAGCGGCTGGCTGCGCGAAGCCATGCGTTAATCCAGTTTTGACGTTCGGTGGCCACCTGCTGTGGGGTAAATTCCAAAGAGGTTTGCGGTTTCACCAGGCCATTAAAGCCTTCTGGCAGCGTGACGTTGGTCACCGGATACATCCAGTTGCCGGTTGGAATGGTGTCCTGAAAGGCCGGAGAAACCATAAACTTCAGGAACTCATCGGCCAGCTTCTGCTGTTTGCTGGCCGCGGTTTTGGCCGCGACTTCCACCTGCAGATAGTGGCCTTCGCTAAAGTTCGCCGCCGCGTAGTTATCTTTCTTCTCATCGATGATGTGGTACGCCGGAGAGGTGGTGTAGCTCAGCACCAGGTCACTTTCCCCTTTCAGGAACAGGCCATAGGCTTCGCTCCAGCCTTTGGTCACGGTGACCGTTTTCGCCGCCAGCTTCTGCCAGGCTTCTGGCGCTTTGTCACCGTAGACTTTTTGCATCCACAGCAGCAGGCCGAGACCCGGCGTGCTGGTGCGCGGATCTTCATAAATCACGCGCCATTTCTGGTCGCTTTCGACCAGCTCTTTCAGGCTTTTCGGTGGGTTCTTCAGCTTGTTTTTGTCGTAGACGAAGGCGAAGTAGCCGTAGTCGAACGGCACGAAGGTGTCGTTGTTCCAGCCGCCTGGTACGGTCACGGCATCCGTTGGGACGTTGCTTTTGGCGAACAGCCTGGTGTCGGTTGCGGCCTGTAGCAGGTTGTTATCGAGCCCCAGCACCACGTCGGCTTTGCTGTTTTTGCCTTCCATGCGCAGGCGGTTGAGCAGCGAAACGCCATCTTCCAGCGCCACGTACTTCAGCTCGCAGTTGCAATTGGCTTCAAACGCTTTTTTCACTGCCGGGCCCGGGCCCCAATCAGCCGAAAAAGAGTCGTAGGTATAGACGGTCAGTACAGGCTTGGCGAGGGCCGGAGCGGCAACCAGAACCAGCAGGGGGAGTAATTTTTTGAGCACTTTGCACCTTTATAAAATGGTGGCAAAGGATTTTGAGTTAGCCTCAAATCCCTTCGCCGGGATTATCCGGATCAGGTTCGACGGGTATTTTCTCAGCTCGCGCACTCGGCGCAGCACCCCGTTGAGAACGGCACATTGTAATGATTACGTGAATAAATCAAAAGCCTTAAGGATCCGGCGGTGCAAACCAGGCGGATTTAAAGTCGAACCAGCCGAGGGTGTTCATGCGAACGCCGCGCATACTGCGCTGGCCTTGTAGCATCAGCCAGTGGTGGATCAGCGGCACAATAGACTGATTTGCCAGCAGACTTTGGCACCAGTCAGGCAGCGACAGCTCCCCCGCGCGCCAGCGCTGCGCGTCCTGTTCCCAGTCGATGGGGATACAGTGGCGAATCAGCGGGACTTCATAAAGATAGGCAAAGAGTGAGAAATCGAGCGGCAGCGTAAAGTTGGCGCTGTTAAGCCAGATATCGCTGACCACCTCGCCGCGGTGCCACTCATCATAGTCCACTTCCTGAATAACCAGCTTGACCTGATGCGCCGCCAGCAGCGCTTCCATTATCTGGCCGATAGTCCGGTGTTCAACATGATCGCGATAGTAGGTGAGGGTGACCGACTCAAGACCTGCCGGTTTCTCACAGGTGTGGCTACGGGCATGGTGCCAGCGGGGCAGCAGGCCGTAGGCCGGGAACCAGTGGCTCTGGTGCTGCTCGCCTGCGTGATACAGCAGGTTGTTCGGGTGGAAAATGTGGCTCAGCCACTGTCGTACTGCCGGGTTGTTGCCGCGCGAACTGCGTGCGTCAAACAGCAGATAGTAGCAGCCCTCTTCGAGACGGCTTTCCACTGCCTTTTCGCTCTGGGTGGTGCCCTGAAGCGTCAGGCCGCCGTTCGGTTCTTCGCTGATTTCTGGCAGTACCCAAACGTTCACCTCGTCAATCAGCGCCCGGAAACCGAAGTAGTCGTCAAAGGCGTGGATCTTCAGCTGGTTCTGATTGTTGCGGGCGACCGCATACGGCCCGGTCCCCACCGGCATGCGCGAGAAGTCGCTGAGCGATTGCCATTCGCGGGGCAGAATCATCGCCGACACCTGGCCGAACAACCACGGCAGCCAGCGATCGGGCTCGCTCAGATGCACGTCGAGCGTCCAGGCGGTAGGAGAATGAATGCGCGTGATGTTGGAAAAGAGCGATAGCGTCATGCTGCGATGCAGCGAACTGATGACGTCTTCCATTTCCAGTTCGCGACCGTGATGAAAATGAATGCCGGGGCGCAAGTAAAAACGCCAGTGTAATGGGGAAATGGCCTGCCAATGGTGCGCAATATCCGCTTCCAGTTCCCCATTTACCTCGTTTACTCGGGTCAGTGCGCTGAATATCTGCCGCGCGATATGGGTTTCCGAGCGTCTAAGCGCCGTTCCAGGCAGTAAATTGTGCATCGGGCGATAGTAAAGCACCCGCAGAATGTGCCGCCCCTGACGGAAGCTGCGGCCAAGATGTGACACCAGCATCTGGCGCACCGCCGCCTTATCACCGACTAACTGTACCAGTTGATCGATCCTATCCTGCTCGAGCAAATCTTCCGCGCGCTGTTGCTGAAGCGCTAGGCCGGTATAAAGGAAAGTCAGCTTAGAGCGCTTGCCACGCCCGGCTTCGGCCTCCCAGGTCAACCATCCGCGCGCCTCCATGGTGTTTAAAAGCGTACGCATATGACGGCGAGAGCAGTTCAGCAGCTCGGCCAGTGAGTTGAGCGTGGTTTCCTGTGATTTTCCCTCACAGCACTGCCACAAACGGATGAACTGCTGCTGTAATCGACCTGAAGGCATAAAAGGGGAACTCCTGATAAAAACTCAGCAATTTATTAATCCCTATATTAAGCCAATAATTGATTTCGATGAAGCGAAGGGGAAATGAGGAGGTCACCATGTATCAGTTCTACCGGCGTTATTTCTCTGCCACCAAAAATGTTTCCTGGCTGGCCCGTCAGGCGACTGCACAGCGGCTTGAAGTGCTGAACTATCTGATGCAATGGGAAGTTACGAACCCGACCTCTGAGTATTAATTCGCCTAATCATGTGTGACTGAGTATTTGCCAGCAGGTATCATCTGCTGGCTTTTTTTTATTCTTTCGCGAAAGGATTTCTGATGCTCTGGTTAATGACGATGGGACGACGTCTCAACGGTGTGTATGCCGCCTTTATGCTGGTGGCGTTTATGATGGGCGTGGCGGGGGCGTTGCAGGCGCCAACGCTGAGCCTGTATCTCAGTCGAGAAGTTGGGGTGCAGCCGTTCTGGGTAGGGCTGTTCTACACCGTCAATGCTATCGCCGGGATCGTCGTCAGCCTGGGGCTGGCAAAACGATCCGATAACCGGGGTGACCGACGTAAGCTGATTATGTTCTGCTGCCTGATGGCGGTGGGCAACGCGCTGCTTTTCGCCTTCAACCGCCACTACCTGACGCTGATTACCTGCGGCGTGCTGTTGGCTTCCATCGCCAATGCGGCGATGCCGCAGCTGTTTGCGCTTGCGCGTGAATATGCCGATAGCTCGGCGCGTGAAGTGGTGATGTTCAGCTCGGTGATGCGTGCGCAGCTGTCGCTGGCGTGGGTGATTGGCCCGCCGCTGGCCTTTATGCTGGCGCTCAACTATGGCTTTACCGCCATGTTCTCTATTGCCGCCGTGATTTTCGTGATTAGCCTGACGCTGATTGCTCTGACGCTACCGTCGGTGGCGCGAGTCGAACAGCCCGCCGACGTGGTGCAGAATCAGATTAGCGGCTGGAAGGACAGTAACGTGCGGATGCTGTTTATTGCCTCCACGCTGATGTGGACCTGCAACACCATGTATATCATTGATATGCCGCTGTGGATCAGCAGCGATCTCGGTCTGTCGGATAGCCTGGCGGGGATCCTGATGGGGACGGCGGCGGGGTTGGAAATTCCGGCGATGATCCTCGCGGGTTACTACGTGAAGCGCTTTGGTAAGCGGCGGATGATGGTGACGGCGGTAGCCGCCGGGGTGCTGTTCTACGTCGGGCTGATCTTCTTCCACAGCCACACGTCGCTGCTGGTGCTCCAGCTGTTTAACGCGGTGTTTATCGGTATTGTTGCCGGGATTGGCATGCTGTGGTTCCAGGACCTGATGCCGGGGCGTGCGGGGGCAGCGACCACGCTGTTTACCAACAGCATTTCAACCGGGGTGATTCTGGCGGGGATTATTCAGGGGGCGCTGGCGCAGAGCTTTGGCCATTTCTCGGTGTACTGGGTGATTGCCGGGATTTCGCTGGTGACGCTGGTGATGACCGGGCGGGTGAAGGACGTTTAGTCTGGAGCCGTCCCGCCTTATCTGGGCTGGTAGCCCGGATAAGGCGCGAACGCGCCGCCTCCGGGGAGGCAGCGGCGTTACGGATTACTGCATAAACGCCGGCTGCTTGTTTTCGTAAGCCGAAATAGCGTCTTCGTGTTGCAGCGTCAGGCCAATGCTATCCAGCCCGTTCAACATGCAGTGACGACGGAAGTCGTCAATCTTAAAGCTGTAGGATTTCTCCCCCGCTTTAACCACCTGCGCTTCCAGATCCACTTCAAACGTAATGCCCGGGTTGGCTTTCACCAGCGCAAACATCTCGTCCACCTGTGCATCGCTCAATGTCACCGGCAGCAACTGGTTATTAAAGCTGTTGCCGTAGAAGATATCGGCGAAGCTTGGGGCAATGACCACTTTAAAACCGTAATCGGTCAGCGCCCACGGTGCGTGCTCGCGTGATGAACCACAGCCGAAGTTTTCGCGCGCCAGCAAAATGGAAGCACCTTTGAACTCAGGGAAGTTCAGCACGAACTCAGGGTTCGGCTGCTCGCCTTTGTCGTCGAGGAAGCGCCAGTCGTTGAACAGGTGCGCGCCAAAACCGGTGCGGGTCACTTTCTGCAAAAACTGTTTTGGAATGATGGCATCGGTATCGACGTTCGCGGCATCCAGCGGCACCACCAGTCCCGTATGTTGGGTAAATTTCTCAGCCATGATGGTGTTTCCTTATTTCAAGCTACGAATGTCGGCGAAATGGCCGGTTACCGCGGCCGCTGCGGCCATGGCCGGGCTAACCAGATGGGTACGACCACCGCGGCCCTGACGGCCTTCAAAGTTACGGTTGCTGGTAGAAGCACAGCGCTCGCCTGGGTTCAGACGGTCGTTGTTCATTGCCAGACACATAGAACAGCCCGGCAGACGCCATTCAAAACCGGCTTCGATAAAGATCTTATCCAGACCTTCTGCTTCCGCCTGCGCTTTCACCGGGCCGGAGCCAGGCACGACCAGCGCCTGTACGCCTGGGGCGACTTTACGGCCTTTGGCGATTTCCGCCGCCGCGCGTAAATCTTCAATACGCGAGTTGGTGCAGGAGCCAATAAACACTTTGTCGATAGCCACGTCGGTCAACGGGATACCGGATTTCAGACCCATATACGCCAGCGCTTTTTCCGCGGAGGCGCGTTCAACCGGGTCGCTGAACGATGACGGGTCCGGAATGTTGTCATTCACGGAAATTACCTGGCCTGGGTTAGTGCCCCAGGTCACCTGCGGCGCAATCTCTTCCGCCTGCAGGGTAACCACCGTATCGAAGGCCGCGCCGTCGTCGGTTTGCAGGGTTTTCCAGTAGGCGACGGCTTCGTCAAAATCTTTGCCTTTCGGCGCGTGCAGACGGCCTTCCACATAGTTGAAGGTCGTCTGGTCTGGCGCAACCAGGCCCGCTTTCGCCCCCATCTCAATAGCCATGTTGCACAGGGTCATACGGCCTTCCATGCTCAGGTCGCGAATCGCCTGACCGCAGAATTCCACCACGTGGCCGGTGCCGCCTGCGCTACCGGTTTTACCGATAATTGCCAGCACGATGTCTTTGGCGGTGATACCCGGTGCGGCTTTGCCGTTCACTTCAATCTTCATGGTTTTGGCGCGACCCTGCTTCAGGGTCTGGGTTGCCAGCACGTGTTCTACTTCGGAGGTGCCGATACCAAACGCCAGCGCGCCGAATGCGCCGTGGGTGGCGGTATGGGAGTCGCCGCAGACGATGGTCATGCCCGGCAGGGTAACGCCCTGTTCTGGCCCCATGACGTGGACGATGCCCTGATATGGGTGATTCAGGTCATACAGTTCGACGCCGAACTCGTTGCAGTTCTTAATCAGCTCCTGCATCTGGATACGCGCCATCTCGCCGGAGGCGTTGATGTCTTTGGTCTGCGTAGAGACGTTGTGATCCATGGTGGCGAAGGTTTTACCCGGCTGACGCACCGGGCGGTTGTGCGCGCGCAGGCCGTCAAACGCCTGCGGTGAAGTCACTTCATGCACCAGGTGGCGGTCGATATACAGCAGCGGCGTTTCGTTTGGCGCTTCGTAAACCACGTGAGCATCAAACAACTTTTCGTACAAGGTCTTCGCCATGATTACACCCCTTCGGCAACATAGCGGGCGATGATGTCGCCCATTTCATCGGTACTGACTGCCGCGGCGCCGCGCGCTAAATCACTGGTCCGTACGCCTTCTTCCAGCGCGCGGTTAATGGCATTTTCAATGGCGGTGGCCGCGTCGTTAGCGTCCAGGCTGTAGCGCAGCAGCAGCGCCAGAGAGAGGATCTGCGCAATCGGGTTAGCGATATTTTTGCCAGCGATATCCGGAGCCGAGCCGCCGGCCGGTTCGTACAGGCCAAAGCCTTCTTCATTCAGGCTGGCAGACGGCAACATACCCATAGAGCCGGTGATCATCGCGCACTCGTCGGAGAGAATGTCGCCGAACAGGTTAGAGCACAGCACCACGTCGAACTGTGACGGGTCTTTAATCAGCTGCATGGTGGCGTTGTCGATATACATATGTGCCAGCTCAACGTCGGCATACTCTTTGCCGATTTCGCTGACGATTTCGCGCCAGAGAATGGAGGACTGCAGCACGTTGGATTTATCGATAGAGGTTACTTTGTGACGGCGCTTGCGCGCAGATTCAAACGCGATACGGGCGATACGTTCGATCTCAAAGCGGTGATATACCTCGGTATCAAACGCTTTTTCGTGCTGACCGCTGCCTTCACGACCCTTCGGCTGACCGAAGTAGATACCGCCGGTCAGTTCGCGGACGCACAGGATATCGAAGCCGTTAGCGGCGATATCGGCACGCAGCGGGCAGAACTCTTCCAGCCCCTGATACAGTTTCGCTGGACGCAGGTTGCTGAACAGCTTGAAGTGTTTACGCAGCGGCAGCAGCGCGCCGCGTTCTGGCTGCTGGTTTGGCGGCAGATTTTCCCATTTAGGGCCGCCCACGGAACCAAACAGAATAGCGTCAGCCTGGTCGCAGCCTTCAACGGTCGCCTGTGGCAGCGGTTCGCCGTGACGGTCGATGGCGATGCCGCCAACGTCGTAATGGCTGGTGGTAATGCGCATATCAAAACGTTGGCGCACGGCTTCCAGTACTTTCAATGCCTGTGTCATGACTTCAGGGCCAATACCGTCACCTGGTAACACAGCAATATGGTAATTCTTCGACATTACACGGTTTCCTTGTTGTTCTCGTTATTCTTAACTTTGCGTTGCAATTCTTTTTCGACTTCAGCGGCGCGCCAGATGTTGTTCAGCACGTGAACCATTGCTTTTGCGGAGGATTCAACGATGTCCGTCGCCAGACCGACGCCGTGGAAGCGGCGACCGTTATAGTTAACGACGATATCGACCTGACCCAGTGCGTCTTTGCCCTGGCCTTTGGCGTTCAGGTCATATTTCACCAGCTCAACGTCGTAGCCGGTGATACGGTTAATCGCCTGGTAAATCGCGTCAACCGGGCCGTTACCGTTCGCGGCTTCGGCTTGGGTTTCTTCACCGCAGGCCAGCTTCACGGAGGCGGTGGCAATATCGCTGGAGCCTGACTGCACGCTGAAGTAATCGAGGCGGAAATGCTCTGGCTCTTCCTGCTGCTTATTGATGAACGCCAGTGCTTCCAGGTCGTAATCGAAGACCTGGCCTTTTTTGTCCGCCAGCTTCAGGAACGCGTCGTACAGGTGGTCCATGTTGTAGTCGGTATCTTTGTAGCCCATCTCTTCCATGCGGTGCTTCACCGCAGCACGGCCAGAGCGGGAGGTCAGGTTCAACTGGACCTGGTTCAAACCGATGGACTCAGGGGTCATGATTTCGTAGTTTTCGCGGTTCTTCAGCACGCCGTCCTGGTGGATACCGGAGGAGTGGGCGAACGCGCCGGTACCGACGATAGCTTTGTTGGCCGGGATCGGCATGTTGCAGATCTGGCTGACGGTCTGGCTGGTACGCCAGATTTCGTTATGGTTGATGGCGGTGTGCACGTTCATGATGTCTTTGCGCACTTTAATCGCCATGATCACTTCTTCCAGCGAGCAGTTGCCTGCGCGCTCGCCGATGCCGTTCATCGCGCCTTCAACCTGACGAGCGCCCGCGTGGACCGCTGCCAGAGAGTTACCGACCGCCATGCCCAGGTCATCGTGGGTGTGAACGGAGATAATCGCTTTATCGATGTTTGGGACGCGTTCGTACAGGCCGGTAATAATGTTGGAGAACTCAAACGGCAGGGTGTAGCCGACGGTATCTGGAATGTTGATGGTGGTGGCACCGGCGTTAATCGCCGCTTCTACCACGCGTGCCAGCTGATCAATTGGGGTACGACCGGCATCTTCACAGGAGAACTCAACGTCGTCGGTGTAGTTACGTGCGCGTTTCACCATATACACCGCGCGTTCAATCACTTCATCCAGCGTGCTGCGCAGCTTGGTGGCGATGTGCATCGGAGAGGTGGCAATAAAAGTATGGATACGGAATGCTTCCGCGACTTTCAATGACTCGGCGGCAACGTCAATATCCGCCTCTACGCAGCGAGCCAGCGCACAAACACGGCTGTTTTTAATGTTGCGCGCGATGGTTTGTACTGATTCAAAATCGCCCGGAGAAGAGACCGGAAACCCGACTTCCATCACGTCAACGCCCATACGTTCGAGGGCAAAAGCAATCTGCAACTTCTCTTTCACGCTCAGGCTTGCCTGTAATGCCTGTTCACCATCACGTAAGGTCGTATCAAAAATAATGACTTGCTGGCTCATGGTTTAGGTCCTTGGTTAACTTGGGGCGCCTTGCTACGAGCATAAAAAAACCCGCGCAGCGGCGCGGGTTTTTCGTTTACTGATGATGACTTAACGTTGAACGTCGCACACCAGCCTACCGCGCACAGAAGAGGCGTTTAGTAGTAGTAGGCCGTTGAAGCGAGTGGTACGGAACATGTCATCATTCTCCAGATGAATTCGATATGCTTTTAGTGGTACTGGATATGGTTTCTGATGTCAACCCTGGCAGGTGAAATGAAGCCGATTTCGTTATCAAACCGAAACGGTAGAATTAGCTAATTGTGCTGAAGGAGGTCGCATTTTATAGATGATCGTTTCATGCGTTGATTCATGACTTTCATATTTTGTCGCATTTAAACATGAATCATCGCAAACGCTCATGAGTTTGACATTTTTGAGGTTTCGATCTATCTCTATGATAAATATATGGTTGTTGTTCTTTTTCTGTTGTGTTGTGAATTTAAGAGAACTCTTTTTGATATAAAATGTTAATTATTAAAGCCAGTAAAATAAAACACTTTAATAATACTTAATATATTCGTCCGATTTTGGAATGTTGTCTATTCGCGCAATCTATGGGTAAACTACATGGCATTCACTTGGTGATATTGATGGGTTTGAATTTTGCTCATCAGCAAACTTGCCTTGTTATCTTTATATATTCCTATTTTTTATTGAATTCTCTTTTTTGGATCTTATATGCATGGTAAATCATATAGCCTCAGTTTATTTTTGCTATTTAGCAAAGGGAGTTTTGTATGACATTGGAGTCTGATAGCGTCATTAATGCGCCGGAGCAGCAGCGCACATCAATAAATGAAGGAAATAAACCCCAGCTGCGGATGGTGGATTTAAATTTGCTGACCGTATTTGACGCGGTGATGCAAGAACAAAACATTACTCGCGCCGCTCATATTCTTGGAATGTCACAGCCTGCGGTCAGTAACGCTGTCGCTCGTTTGAAAGTGATGTTTAATGATGAATTATTTGTGCGGTATGGCCGCGGTATTCAGCCGACAGCACGTGCCTTCCAGCTGTTTGGTTCTGTCCGCCAGGCGTTGCAGCTCGTGCAAAATGAATTGCCGGGTTCTGGTTTTGAACCATTAAGCAGTGAGCGAGTATTTAATCTTTGCGTATGCAGCCCTCTGGATAACTATTTAACTTCAATCATTCTTAATAAAGTAAGTGAAGTAGCGCCGCATATTCATATGGTTTTCAAATCGTCATTAAATCAAAATACTGAACATCAGCTGCGCTATCAGGAAATCGAGTTTGTGTTGGGCTATGAAGAGTTTCGTCGCCCTGAATTTGCCTGTGTGCCGTTATTCAATGATGAAATGGTTCTGGTGGCGAGCGACAAGCATCCCCGTATACATGGACCGGTAACTGAAGCCGATATTTATAGCGAAGAACACGCCGTTGTTTCTCTGGATCGCTATGCATCGTTTAGCCAGCCTTGGTATGACACCATTGATAAGCAGGGTCGTATTGCCTATCAGGGAATGGCATTGATAAGCGTACTCAATGTCGTGTCCCAGACACAGCTGGTTGCCGTTGCTCCTCGTCGTCTGGCGGAAGAGTTTTCCGAGCAGTTGGGCCTACAGATTTTACCGTTGCCAATGAAGTTAAATAGCCGTACCTGCTATCTTTCCTGGCATGAAGCGGCAGGCCGCGATAAAGGCCATCAATGGATGGAAGAGTTACTGATTAGCGCGTGCCGTCCGCAGTAATAACCCGTCAGACAAACAGAGTGTTTATGCATTCTGTTTGTCTTGTTTTTTTATGATAATGAAAAATATTATGCTGTTGTCACTCTCTGGCGGTGGGAGCAATAATGTGAAAAATGCAGGTTTTGCTGTAATGCCGCGTTTCGCCCGAGCATCTACGCTCTCTTTTTCCTGGCGTTGAAGTAATCATCCATCATTCTCCCTTTTCCCTTTATTTTTCCTCTTTTTAGTACGGCTTCTACTCCAGACGTGTGAATTGCCTGCCTTGTGGTGAGCGGTTATGTTAGTTCTTTACCGATAATTTAGCGTCGGCGGACAAATTCTTCCGTCGGGCGTATGGCGCAGAGAAATGAATTCTCGGGTCATTAAGAACAGAAGCCTGGAGGCAAACCATGGAGATGTTGTCTGGAGCCGAGATGGTCGTCCGATCGTTAATCGATCAGGGCGTGAAGCAGGTATTTGGCTACCCGGGAGGCGCTGTCCTTGATATTTATGACGCGCTACACACGGTGGGGGGTATTGACCATGTGCTGGTGCGCCATGAACAGGCGGCGGTGCATATGGCCGACGGCCTGGCGCGTGCGACCGGCGAAGTCGGCGTTGTGCTGGTGACTTCCGGCCCTGGCGCGACCAACGCCATCACCGGTATTGCCACGGCCTATATGGACTCCATTCCACTGGTGGTACTTTCCGGCCAGGTTGCCACCTCGTTGATTGGCTATGACGCCTTCCAGGAGTGCGACATGGTCGGAGTGTCGCGACCGGTCGTCAAACACAGCTTCCTGGTGAAGCAGACCGAGGATATCCCCGGCGTGCTCAAAAAAGCATTCTGGTTAGCATCCAGCGGCCGACCTGGCCCGGTGGTGGTCGACTTACCGAAAGATATTCTGAACCCGGCAAATAAGCTGCCGTACGTCTGGCCGGATACGGTCAGCATGCGCTCCTACAACCCTACGACGACCGGCCATAAAGGGCAGATTAAACGCGCGCTGCAAACGCTCATCGCGGCGAAAAAGCCGGTGGTGTATGTCGGCGGCGGGGTGGTGAACGCCGAGTGCCATACGCAGTTGCTTACGCTGATTGAAAAGCTAAACCTGCCTGTCGCTTCTTCACTGATGGGGTTAGGCGCTTTCCCGGCGACCCATCGTCAGGCGCTGGGCATGCTGGGTATGCACGGTACCTATGAAGCTAACATGACCATGCATCACTCTGACGTGATTTTTGCCGTTGGGGTTCGTTTTGACGATCGCACGACCAACAATCTGGCGAAGTACTGCCCGGATGCCACCGTGCTGCATATTGATATCGATCCGACGTCGATCTCTAAAACGGTTCCGGCAGATATTCCGATCGTCGGCGATGCGGGAATAGTACTGGATCAAATGCTGGAACTGCTGGATCAAGAAAGCGCGGCACAGCCGCTGGATGAGATCCGCGACTGGTGGCAGCAAATTGAACAATGGCGGGCGCGCCAGTGCCTGAAATACGATACCCAAAGCGCGCAGATCAAACCGCAGGCGGTAGTGGAAGCCATCTGGAAGCTGACCAACGGCGAGGCGTACGTCACCTCTGATGTGGGCCAGCACCAGATGTTTGCAGCGCTCTATTATCCGTTTGATAAACCTCGTCGCTGGATCAACTCTGGCGGCCTCGGCACCATGGGCTTCGGTTTGCCTGCGGCTCTTGGGGTGAAAATGGCGCTGCCAGATGAAACCGTAGTCTGTGTGACCGGCGACGGCAGTATTCAGATGAATATTCAGGAGCTGTCGACCGCGCTGCAGTACGAGCTGCCGGTGCTGATTCTGAACCTGAACAATGGTTATCTGGGGATGGTGAAGCAGTGGCAGGATATGATCTATTCTGGCCGTCACTCCCAGTCCTATATGCAATCGCTGCCGGACTTTGTTCGCCTGGCCGAGGCCTATGGTCATGTAGGCATTCGCATCACCGAACCGTCCGAGCTTGAGAGCAAACTTGCGCAGGCGCTGGAGCAGGTGCGCAATAACCGCCTGGTATTTGTCGACGTTTGCGTCGATGGCAGCGAGCACGTCTACCCGATGCACATTCGCGGCGGGGCAATGGACGAGATGTGGCTGAGCAAAACGGAGAGAACCTGATTATGCGCCGGATATTATCTGTATTACTGGAAAACGAGTCCGGCGCGCTGTCGCGCGTGATTGGCCTCTTTTCACAACGTGGGTACAACATCGAAAGTCTGACCGTGGCGCCAACCGACGATCCGACGCTCTCTCGTATGACTATCCAGACGGTCGGTGACGAAAAAACCATCGAACAGATCGAAAAGCAGCTGCATAAGCTGGTGGATGTGCTGCGGGTGAATGAGCTGGGACAGGGCGCGCATGTTGAACGCGAAATCATGCTGGTGAAAGTGCAGGCCAGCGGTTATGGTCGCGACGAGGTCAAGCGCAATACGGAAATCTTCCGCGGGCAGATTATCGACGTCACGCCATCGCTCTATACTGTTCAGCTTGCGGGCACGAGCGACAAGCTGGATGCGTTCCTCGCTTCGCTGCGTGATGTTGCGAGAATCGTGGAAGTGGCACGCTCTGGCGTGGTCGGTTTGTCGCGCGGCGACAAGATTATGCGCTAATCACGTCTCATCGCTTTATCGTAGCCCGGCCAGACGTCGGGCTTTTTTTTGCGAAATCAGCAATAAGTGCGAAGAAAAGCTATTGCCGATGAGATCAATCTGCGTTTAGATGTTACGGATTATACTTATAAAGCAAGGGGCAATTGTGAAACTGGATGAAATCGCCCGGCTTGCCGGTGTTTCCCGAACCACCGCCAGCTATGTGATTAACGGTAAAGCGAAGCAGTATCGCGTCAGCGATAAAACTGTTGAAAAAGTGATGGCCGTTGTGCGTGAGCATAACTATCATCCTAACGCGGTAGCCGCCGGGCTGCGTGCAGGACGCACGCGTTCTATTGGGCTGGTCATTCCCGATCTGGAGAACACCAGCTACACGCGCATTGCTAACTATCTTGAACGCCAGGCACGCCAGCGTGGCTATCAACTGTTGATCGCCTGCTCGGAAGATCAGCCTGATAACGAAATGCGCTGCATTGAACACCTGCTGCAACGTCAGGTAGATGCGATCATCGTGTCAACATCGTTGCCGCCGGAGCATCCTTTCTACCAGCGTTGGGCGAACGATTCATTCCCGATTGTCGCGCTTGACCGTGCGCTCGATCGTGAACACTTCACCAGCGTCGTGGGCGCCGACCAGGATGACGCGGAAATGCTCGCCGCAGAACTGCGTACCTTCCCGGCAGAAACCGTCCTCTATCTTGGCGCGCTACCGGAACTGTCGGTAAGCTTCCTGCGCGAACAGGGCTTCCGTACAGCCTGGAAAGACGATCCGCGCGACGTACATTATCTTTATGCCAATAGCTATGAGCGTGAGGCGGCGGCGCAGCTGTTTGAAAAATGGCTGGAAACGCACCCGATGCCGCAGGCGCTGTTCACCACTTCATTTGCGTTGCTGCAAGGGGTGATGGACGTAACGCTGCGTCGTGAAGGGAAACTACCGACCGATCTGGCCATTGCCACCTTTGGCGACCACGAACTGCTCGACTTCCTGCAATGCCCGGTGCTTGCGGTTGCTCAGCGTCACCGCGATGTTGCAGAACGAGTGCTGGAGATTGTGCTGGCAAGCCTTGATGAGCCTCGTAAACCGAAGCCTGGCTTAAGCCGTATTCGTCGTAACCTCTATCGCCGCGGTAGTCTGAATCGCCGATAAGCAATACCTCAATGAAGGCTACACGCTGTGGCCTTCATTAGATAAAAACCCTATTTTCTTTAATATTAAGATAATTCTACATTTTAGTTAGCTTTCTATTTAATTCCCCTAATAAGATAGCGAAATAGCGTTTTTAATGTGAACGCAAAGTAAAATTATATTATTTCTGAATTATTTTGTTACATTCTCATGGCGGATTGCCGAAATAACAAACACTTCTTAGCTGACCTACCAGAATAGGCGACAGGCCTGTCTTGAATTCCTTGTAAGGGCGCGCCGCAGGGACTGTTAACGAGCCACAGAATGTCCTAAAATGCCGCTCGCGTCGCAAACTGGCACTTTATATATTTTTTCGATGATATTTAGTTGCGTTAAAGCAATGTGAATGAGCCTGTATTTTTCTTACGGGTATTCATGGCGTTAATTTGCCTCGTCTGCTGGATAATTATTAATCAGGGCTATTGTCGGCCGCAAATAGTGGTTTTTTGGACTCTGTTGGCATTCATGCTGGCTTGACAAGCTTTTCCTCTGCTCCGTAAACTCCTTAAAGTGGGAATTTGTGGGGCAAAGTGGTAAATGGGGGTGAGGCTGGCATGTTCCGTGGGGCAACGTTAGTCAATCTCGACAGCAAAGGGCGCTTGGCCGTCCCTGTCCGATATCGGGACCAGCTTGTCGAGAGCGCTACCGGTCAAATGGTTTGTACCATTGACATTCATCACCCCTGCCTGCTGCTTTATCCTCTGCCCGAATGGGAAATTATCGAGCAAAAGCTCTCGCGTTTGTCGAGCATGAACCCCGTTGAACGTCGCGTACAGCGACTTTTGTTAGGGCATGCTAGCGAATGTCAGATGGATAATGCCGGGCGATTATTGATTGCGCCGGTTTTACGGCAACATGCCGGATTGACCAAAGAAGTGATGCTGGTCGGGCAGTTCAACAAGTTTGAACTGTGGGATGAAACGGCCTGGTATCAACGGGTCAAGGAAGATATCGACGCTGAGCAATCTGCTTCAGGGGCGCTGTCGGAGCGATTGCAGGATTTGTCCTTATAAATATGATGGAAAATTTTAAACATACTACGGTACTGCTGGACGAGGCCGTTAACGGCCTGAATATTCGTCCTGACGGTATCTATATCGATGGCACTTTTGGTCGCGGTGGTCATTCGCGTCTTATCCTGTCGCAGCTTGGCGAGCAGGGGCGTTTGATTGCGATCGATCGCGATCCCGCAGCGATTGCGGTGGCTAAGACCATTGATGATCCACGCTTTTCCATCGTGCATGGTCCTTTCTCTGCGCTGGCAGACTACGTTGCCGAGCGCGACCTTGTTGGCAAGATCGACGGTATTCTTCTCGATCTTGGTGTTTCTTCACCGCAGCTTGATGACGCAGAACGCGGTTTCTCGTTTATGCGCGATGGCCCGCTGGACATGCGTATGGACCCAACCCGCGGTCAATCAGCAGCAGAATGGCTGCAAACGGCAGAAGAAGCGGACATTGCCTGGGTGATTAAAACCTTCGGCGAGGAACGTTTTGGCAAACGTATTGCCCGCGCCATCGTTGAACGCAATCGCGTTGAGCCGATGACCCGCACGAAAGAACTGGCGGAAGTTATCGCGGCGGCCATGCCGGTGAAAGACAAATTCAAACACCCCGCAACCCGTACCTTCCAGGCGGTGCGCATTTGGGTGAATAGTGAGCTGGAGGAGATAGAGCAAGCGCTAAAAAGCTCGCTTGGCGTGCTGGCCCCGGGTGGGCGGCTGTCAATCATCAGCTTCCATTCGCTGGAAGACCGCATTGTGAAACGCTTTATGCGTGAACAAAGCCGCGGTCCACAGGTTCCGGCGGGGATCCCGATGACTGAAGAGCAACTCAGGAAGCTGGGTGGCCGTCATTTACGAGCATTAGGCAAGTTGATGCCGGGCGAAGATGAAGTGGCAGAGAATCCGCGTGCCCGTAGTTCAGTGCTGCGTATTGCAGAAAGGACGAACGCATGATCGGCAGAGTGACAGAAGCCCTAAGCAAAGTAACCGGGTCGTTAGGAAACGGCGAGCGCCATGCCTTGCCTGGCGTTATTCGCGACGACCTTTTGCAGTTTGGGAAGCTGCCACTCTGTCTGTTCATTTGCATTATTGTCACGGCGGTAACGGTGGTGACGACGGCTCACCATACTCGCCTGTTAACAGCCCAACGAGAACAGTTGGTGTTGGAGCGCGACGCGTTAGACATTGAGTGGCGAAACCTGATCCTCGAAGAGAATGCTCTGGGCGATCATAGCCGAGTCGAACGTATCGCTACCGAAAAGTTGCAGATGCAACATGTTGATCCATCGAAAGAAAACATTGTTGTTCAGAAATAAGGATTATTGCAACGCATGAAACCAGCGGCAAAAACGCTTAAGCCAAAACGTCAGGAAGAACAGGCCAACTTTATCAGTTGGCGTTTTGCGTTGCTTTGCGGCTGTATTTTTCTGGCGCTCGCGTTTCTGCTGGGACGCGCTGCCTGGCTACAAATTATTGCCCCGGATAAGCTGGTTCGTGAAGGCGATATGCGCTCCCTGCGCGTTCAGCAGGTTTCTACCTCCCGCGGCATGATTACCGACCGTTCAGGTCGTCCGCTGGCGGTGAGCGTGCCGGTGAAAGCTATCTGGGCCGATCCGAAAGAGCTGCACGAAGCGGGCGGCGTGGTGCTGAACAACCGCTGGAAAGCGTTGGCAGATGCCCTGAACATCCCGCTGGACCAGCTAGCAAACCGTATCAATACCAACCCACGCATGCGCTTTATCTACCTGGCGCGTCAGGTTAACCCTGATATGGCTGACTACATCAAAAAGCTCAAGCTGCCGGGGATCTATCTGCGTGAAGAATCTCGTCGTTACTACCCTTCAGGGGAAGTAACCGCTCACCTCATTGGCTTCACCAACGTCGACAGCCAGGGGATTGAAGGGGTCGAGAAGAGTTTTGATAAATGGCTTACCGGTCAGCCGGGTGAGCGTATTGTCCGTAAAGACCGTTATGGTCGCGTGATTGAAGACATCTCCTCAACCGACAGTCAGGCCGCCCATAATCTGGCGTTGAGCATTGATGAACGCCTGCAGGCGCTGGTTTATCGCGAATTGAACAACGCCGTGGCGTTTAACAAAGCGGAATCCGGCAGCGCCGTGTTGGTCGACGTGAGCACCGGTGAAGTGCTGGCGATGGCTAACAGCCCGTCTTACAACCCGAACAACTTTACCGGTACCGCGAAAGACACCATGCGTAACCGGGCCATTACCGACGTGTTTGAACCGGGTTCCACGGTGAAACCGATGGTAGTGATGACCGCGCTTCAGCGCGGCGTGGTGCGTGAAAACACCGTACTGAATACCATTCCTTACCGTATTAACGGCCACGAAATCAAAGACGTGGCGCGCTACAGCGAATTGACCCTGACCGGGGTACTACAGAAGTCGAGTAACGTCGGTGTTTCCAAGCTGGCGTTAGCGATGCCGTCCTCAGCGTTAGTAGATACTTACTCACGTTTTGGGCTGGGAAAAGCGACCAATTTGGGGTTGGTCGGAGAACGCAGTGGCTTATATCCTCAAAAACAACGGTGGTCTGACATAGAGAGGGCCACCTTCTCTTTCGGCTACGGGCTAATGGTAACGCCGTTACAGTTAGCGCGTGTCTACGCAACGATTGGCAGCTACGGGATTTACCGCCCGCTGTCGATAACCAAAGTTGACCCGCCGGTTCCCGGTGAGCGCATCTTCCCGGAATCTATCGTCCGCACCGTCGTTCATATGATGGAAAGCGTGGCGCTGCCTGGCGGCGGCGGCGTGAAAGCGGCGATTAAAGGCTACCGTATCGCGATTAAAACCGGTACGGCGAAAAAAGTCGGCCCGGACGGACGCTATATCAACAAATACATTGCTTACACCGCGGGCGTTGCGCCAGCTAGCCAGCCGCGCTTTGCGCTGGTGGTGGTCATCAACGATCCGCAGGCGGGTAAATACTACGGTGGCGCCGTTTCCGCGCCGGTCTTTGGTGCCATCATGGGCGGCGTTCTGCGCACGATGAACATTGAGCCGGATGCGCTGGCAACGGGCGGCGATAAAAGTGAATTAGTAACGAATCAAGGCGAGGGTACAGGTGGCAGATCGTAATTTGCGCGACCTTCTCGCTCCGTGGGTGCCAAATGCGCCGGAGCGAGTACTGCGAGAGATGACGCTCGACAGCCGTGTGGCTGCATCGGGCGATCTGTTCGTGGCGGTAGTGGGTCATCAGGCGGACGGGCGTCGTTATATCCCGCAGGCAATTGCGCAAGGTGTCGCTGCTGTTATAGCCGAGGCAAAAGATGAGGCAACCGACGGTGAAATCCGCGAGATGCACGGTGTGCCGGTTATCTACCTCAGCCAGTTAAACGAGCGCTTATCGGCACTGGCCGGGCGTTTTTACCACGAGCCATCCGACAGCCTGCGCCTGATTGGCGTGACCGGAACCAACGGTAAAACCACCACCACGCAGCTGATTGCACAGTGGTGCCAGCTGCTTGGCGAAACCAGCGCGGTGATGGGTACGGTCGGTAACGGCCTGCTGGATAACGTCATCCCGACGGAAAACACCACCGGTTCTGCCGTTGATGTACAGCATGTGCTGGCAGGGTTGGTTGAGCAGGGTGCAACGGTTGCCGCGATGGAGGTTTCCTCTCACGGCCTGGTGCAACACCGTGTGGCAGCGCTCAAGTTTGCGGCCTCGGTATTTACTAACCTGAGCCGCGATCATCTTGATTATCATGGTGATATGGAGCATTACGAAGCGGCGAAATGGCTGCTGTACTCCACCCACCACTGCGGCCAGGCCATCGTCAATGCAGACGATGAAGTGGGTCGTCGCTGGTTAGGCCGTCTGCCGGATGCCGTTGCGGTCTCCATGGACGATCACATTAATCCGAACTGCCATGGCCGCTGGCTGAAAGCCGTGGCGGTGGACTACCACGACAGCGGCGCCACTATCCGCTTTGCGTCCACCTGGGGCGAAGGTGAAATTGAAAGCCGCCTGATGGGGGCGTTTAACGTCAGCAACCTGCTGTTGGCATTGGCGACGCTGCTGGCGCTGGACTATCCGCTGAATGAATTGCTGAAAACCGCTTCGCATTTACAGCCGGTGTGCGGACGCATGGAAGTGTTTAGCGCGCCGGGCAAACCGACCGTGGTGGTTGATTACGCTCATACGCCAGATGCGCTGGAAAAAGCATTGCAGGCCGCGCGTCTGCACTGCTCCGGCAAGCTGTGGTGCGTATTTGGCTGCGGCGGTGACCGTGATAAAGGCAAGCGCCCGCTGATGGGGGCCATTGCCGAAGAGTTCTCCGACATTGTGGTGGTCACCGACGATAACCCGCGTACCGAAGAGCCGCGCGATATCATTAACGACATTCTTGCGGGTATGGTAGATGCCGGCCACGTGAAGGTGATGGAAGGCCGCGCGGAAGCGGTAACCAACGCCATCATGCAGGCGAAAGAGAATGACGTTGTTCTGGTGGCGGGCAAAGGCCACGAAGATTATCAGATTGTGGGTAACCGTCGTCTCGATTACTCCGACCGTATTACCGCAGCGCGTCTGCTGGGAGTGGTGGCATGATTGGCGTAACGCTTGGCCAGCTTGCCAACGTTCTGAACGGCGAGCTTTATGGCAGCGATTCCCTTATTGAAGACGTCACCACGGATACCCGGAAATTAACGCCGGGTTGTCTGTTTGTGGCGCTGAAAGGCGAACGTTTTGACGCGCATGATTTTGCGCAAACGGCAAAAGACGGTGGCGCCGGTGCGCTGCTGGTCAGCCGTAAGCTGGACATCGACCTGCCACAGCTCGTGGTGAGCGATACCCGTCTGGCATTTGGTGAACTGGCTGCCTGGGTGCGCCAGCAGGTTCCTGCCCGCGTGGTGGCCCTGACCGGTTCTTCAGGTAAAACCTCGGTAAAAGAGATGACCGCCGCCATTCTTGGGCAGTGCGGCAACACGCTTTATACCGCGGGCAATCTCAATAATGATATCGGCGTGCCGATGACATTACTGCGCTTAACGCCGGAACATCAGTTTGCGGTGATTGAGCTCGGCGCAAACCATCAGGGCGAAATCGCCTGGACCGTTAGCCTGACCCGCCCGGAAGCGGCGCTGGTGAACAACCTGGCGGCTGCGCATCTGGAAGGTTTTGGCTCGCTGGCCGGCGTGGCGAAGGCGAAAGGTGAAATCTTCACCGGCCTGCCGGACAGCGGCATTGCGATTCTGAACGCCGATAACAACGACTGGGCTAACTGGCAGCAGGTGATTGGCGATCGTACCGTCTGGCGTTTCTCACCCAACGCGGCGGGGAGTGATTTCCACGCCTCTGACGTTCGTATTACCTCACAGGGTACCGAATTTACGCTGCATACGCCGAACGGCAGCATTGACGTGCTGCTGCCATTGCCGGGTCGCCATAACATCGCGAACGCGCTTGCCGCGACCGCGCTGGCAACCGCCGTTGGCGCAGACTTAAGCGCGGTGAAAGCCGGGCTGGCACAGCTGAAAGCGGTGCCGGGGCGTTTGTTCCCGATTCACCTGACGGACAGCCAGCTGGTGCTGGATGACTCCTACAACGCGAACGTCGGTTCTATGACGGCTGCGGTACAGGTGCTGTCTGAAATGCCGGGCTACCGTGTGTTGGTCGTTGGCGATATGGCAGAGCTTGGCGCCGAAAGCGAAGCGTGTCACATCCAGGTGGGTAACGCTGCCAAAGCGGCCGGGATTGACCGAGTTCTGAGCGTCGGCACGTTAAGCCAGGCGATTAGCACTGCCAGCGGGGCAGGGGAGCACTTCACCGATAAAGCGTCGGCTATTGCTCGTCTTAACACGCTGATTAACGAACATAAAACTATCACCATTCTGGTGAAAGGATCACGCAGTGCTGCCATGGAAGAGGTCGTACGCGCATTACAGGAGAACGGGACATGTTAGTGTGGCTGGCCGAACATCTGGTCAAATATTATTCCGGCTTTAACGTCTTTTCCTATCTGACGTTTCGCGCCATCGTCAGCCTGCTGACCGCGCTGTTCATCTCTTTGTGGATGGGACCGCGCATGATTGCCCGTCTGCAAAAAATGTCGTTTGGTCAGGTTGTTCGTAACGACGGTCCTGAATCTCACTTCAGTAAACGCGGTACGCCGACGATGGGCGGGATCATGATCCTGACCGCGATCACCGTTTCCGTGCTGCTGTGGGCCTATCCGTCAAACCCGTACGTCTGGTGCGTGCTGACGGTGTTGATCGGCTACGGCATTATCGGTTTTGTTGATGACTACCGCAAAGTGGTTCGTAAAGACACCAAAGGGCTTATCGCGCGCTGGAAATACTTCTGGATGTCGGTGATTGCGCTGGGCGTGGCTTTTGCGCTGTACCTTGCCGGTAAAGATACGCCAGCTACCGAGCTGGTGGTGCCGTTCTTCAAAGACATCATGCCGCAGCTGGGCCTGCTCTACATCCTGCTGGCCTACTTCGTTATCGTCGGTACCGGCAACGCCGTTAACCTGACCGATGGCCTCGACGGTCTGGCCATTATGCCGACCGTCTTCGTGGCGGCGGGCTTTGCGCTGGTGGCGTGGGCGACCGGTAACATGAATTTCGCGAGCTACCTGCATATTCCTTACCTGCGTCATGCAGGCGAGCTGGTGATCGTCTGTACGGCGATTGTTGGCGCGGGACTCGGCTTCCTGTGGTTCAACACCTATCCGGCACAGGTCTTTATGGGCGACGTTGGTTCGCTGGCACTGGGCGGTGCGCTGGGCATTATTGCTGTGCTGCTGCGCCAGGAGTTCCTGCTGGTGATCATGGGCGGCGTCTTCGTGGTTGAAACCCTGTCGGTCATCCTGCAGGTCGGCTCCTTCAAGCTGCGCGGTCAGCGCATCTTCCGTATGGCGCCGATTCACCACCACTATGAATTGAAAGGCTGGCCGGAGCCGCGCGTTATTGTGCGCTTCTGGATTATTTCGCTGATGCTGGTGCTGATTGGCCTGGCAACGCTGAAGGTACGTTAATCATGGCAGATTACCTGGGTAAAAACGTCGTCATTATTGGTCTTGGACTGACCGGGCTTTCCTGCGTGGATTTTTTCCTCGCGCAGAACGTCACGCCGCGCGTGATGGATACCCGAGCGACGCCACCCGGTCTGGATAAACTGCCGGAAGCGGTAGAGCGTTATGTCGGTGGGCTGAACGAAGACTGGCTGATGGCGGCCGACCTGATTGTCGCAAGCCCAGGTATGGCGCTGGCAAACCCAGCGTTGAGCCGCGCGGCCGATGCTGGTATTGAAATTGTTGGCGACATCGAACTGTTCTGCCGTGAAGCGCAGGCGCCTATCGTGGCGATTACCGGCTCCAACGGTAAAAGCACGGTCACCACGCTGATTGGCGAGATGGCTAAAGCCGCGGGTGTGAACGTCGGCGTCGGCGGTAATATTGGCCTGCCAGCGTTGATGCTGCTGGACCCGGCGCGCGAACTGTACGTGCTTGAGCTTTCCAGCTTCCAGCTGGAAACCACCTCCAGCCTGCATGCGGCGGCGGCAACGATTCTCAACGTTACCGAAGACCATATGGATCGCTACCCGCTGGGGCTGCAACAGTACCGAGCGGCGAAGTTGCGTATCTATGAAAACGCCAAAGTCTGCGTCGTGAACGCTGACGACGCCCTGACCATGCCGGTGCGCGGTGCGGATGAGCGCTGCGTGAGCTTCGGCGTGGACGTCGGTGACTATCACCTGAACCGCCAGCAGGGGGAAACCTGGCTGCGCGTGAAAGGTGAAAAAGTATTGAACGTCAAAGAGATGCCGCTCACCGGGCAGCATAACTACAGCAACGCCCTGGCGGCGCTGGCGCTGGCGGATGCCGTTGGCCTGCCGCGCGCGACCAGCCTGAAAGCGTTGACCACCTTTACCGGGTTGGCTCACCGTTTCCAGATTGTGCTCGACCATCGCGGCGTGCGCTGGATTAACGACTCTAAAGCGACCAACGTCGGCAGCACCGAAGCAGCGTTAAACGGCCTGCACGTGGCAGGAACGCTGTATCTGCTGCTGGGTGGCGACGGTAAATCTGCCGACTTCGAACCACTGCGACGCTACCTGGCCGGCGATAACATTCGTCTCTACTGCTTTGGCCGTGACGGCGGTGAACTGGCCGCGCTGCGCCCGGAAATCGCCACCCAAACGGAAACCATGGAAGAGGCGATGCGCCTGATTGCGCCACAGGTGAAAGCGGGCGATATGGTGCTGCTGTCTCCGGCATGTGCCAGCCTTGACCAGTTTAAAAGCTTTGAGCAGCGCGGCGACGTGTTTGCTCGCCTGGCGAAGGAGTTAGGTTGATGCGTTTATCGCTCCCGCGCCTGAGACTGCCTCAACTGAGGCTGCCGCGTCTGCCGGGCATGCGCGTTTTCGCATGGCTGTTTGGTTGGATGTTTGCCGCGCTTAAGGGCTGGGTGATGGGCTCTCGGGAGAAAGATACCGATAGCCTGATTATGTACGACCGCACGCTGCTGTGGCTGACCCTTGGCCTGGCGGCGATTGGTTTTATTATGGTGACCTCGGCCTCAATGCCGGTGGGGCAGCGTCTGGCTAACGATCCTTTCCTGTTTGCCAAGCGTGACGGTCTTTATATTCTGCTGGCGTTTTTGATGGCGCTGGTGACGCTGCGGCTGCCGATGTCATTCTGGCAGAAGCACAGTACGTTCATGCTGATTGCTTCTATCGGTATGTTGCTGATTGTTCTGGTCGTCGGTAGCTCGGTTAACGGTGCATCGCGCTGGATTGCCTTCGGCCCGCTGCGTATCCAGCCTGCCGAGCTGACCAAGCTATCGCTGTTTTGCTATATCGCCAACTATCTGGTGCGTAAAGCCGATGAGGTGCGCAACAACCTGCGCGGCTTCTTAAAACCGATGGGCGTGATTTTCGTGCTGGCGATTTTGCTGCTGGCGCAGCCTGACCTTGGTACCGTGGTGGTGCTGTTCGTCACCACGCTGGCGATGCTGTTCCTCGCGGGTGCCAAGCTGTGGCAGTTCATCGCCATCATTGGTATGGGGCTCTCCGCAGTCGTACTGTTGATCCTTGCCGAACCGTATCGTATTCGCCGCGTGACCTCCTTCTGGAACCCGTGGGAAGACCCGTTTGGTAGCGGCTACCAGCTGACCCAATCGCTGATGGCCTTTGGCCGTGGCGAGATGTGGGGGCAAGGTTTAGGCAACTCGGTGCAGAAACTGGAGTATCTGCCGGAAGCGCATACCGACTTCATCTTCGCCATCATCGGTGAGGAATTGGGTTATATCGGTGTGGTACTGGCACTTTTAATGGTATTCTTCGTCGCTTTCCGCGCCATGTCCATTGGTCGCAAAGCGCTGGAGATCAACCAACGTTTTTCTGGCTTCCTGGCTTGCGCAATCGGCGTATGGTTCAGTTTCCAGGCGTTGGTAAACGTAGGGGCGGCAGCCGGTATGTTACCGACAAAAGGCCTGACCCTGCCGTTGATAAGCTACGGTGGCTCCAGTCTTCTGATTATGTCGACTGCCATCATGTTCTTATTACGAATTGATTATGAAACGCGTCTGGAGAAAGCCCAGGCGTTTACCCGAGGTTCTCGATGAGCGGTCAAACAAAGCGGTTAATGGTGATGGCAGGCGGTACCGGTGGACACGTGTTTCCGGGGCTGGCGGTCGCGCACCATTTAATGGATCAGGGCTGGCAGGTGCGCTGGCTGGGAACCGCAGATCGTATGGAAGCCGACCTGGTGCCAAAACATGGCATCGAGATTGATTTTATCCATATCTCCGGGCTGCGCGGCAAAGGCCTGAAAGCGCTGCTGCTGGCACCCATGCGTATTTTCAACGCCTGGCGTCAGGCGCGCGCGATCATGAAACGCTTTAAGCCGGACGTGGTGCTGGGCATGGGCGGTTATGTCTCCGGGCCTGGCGGTCTGGCGGCGTGGTCGCTGGGTATCCCCGTTGTTCTGCATGAGCAGAACGGTATTGCCGGGCTCACGAACAAATGGCTGGCGAAGATTGCTACCAAAGTGATGCAGGCTTTCCCGGGGGCGTTCCCGAATGCCGACGTGGTTGGCAACCCGGTACGCGTTGATGTGCTGGCGCTGCCGCTGCCGGAACAGCGCCTGGTGGGCCGCGATGGCCCCATCCGCGTGCTGGTTGTTGGCGGTTCTCAGGGCGCACGCGTTCTCAACCAGACCCTGCCGCAGGTTGCACAGCGTTTGGGTGATGCGGTGACTATCTGGCACCAGAGCGGAAAAGGCGGTCAACAAACCGTTGAACAGGCCTACGTCGATGCCGGTCAGCCGCAGCATAAAGTAACCGAATTCATTGATGACATGGCTGAAGCGTACGCGTGGGCCGATGTGGTGGTCTGTCGCTCCGGCGCGCTGACGGTGAGCGAGATTGCGGCGGCAGGTCTGCCGGCGATTTTCGTCCCATTCCAGCATAAAGACCGTCAGCAGTACTGGAATGCGCTGCCGCTGGAGAAAGCCGGCGCGGCGAAGATCTTTGAGCAGCCGCAGTTTACGGCGCAGGCGGTCGCGGACACGCTGGCAAGCTGGGATCGCAACACATTATTAGAGATGGCTGAGCGTGCACGTGCGACGGCCATCCCGGACGCTACCGAGCGGGTAGCAAAAGAAGTAAGCCTGGCTGCAAAGGCTTAATCATCGCGGCGCATTTGCGTCGCCCGAATTTCAGAAGTGATGGCGTTTAGAGAATGAATACACAACAACTGGCGAAACTGCGTTCTATTGTGCCCGAGATGCGTCGCGTTCGGCACATTCACTTTGTTGGCATCGGTGGCGCCGGTATGGGCGGTATTGCTGAAGTACTGGCCAACGAAGGATATCAGATCAGCGGTTCCGATCTGGCACCGAACCCGGTGACGCAGCAGTTGACGAAATTGGGCGCCACGATTTATTTCAACCACCGTCCGGAAAATGTTCGCGATGCGAGCGTTGTGGTGGTCTCAACGGCTATCTCTGCCGATAACCCGGAAATCGTTGCCGCACACGAGGCGCGTATCCCGGTTATTCGCCGCGCGGAAATGCTGGCGGAGCTGATGCGTTTTCGTCACGGCATTGCTATTGCCGGGACACACGGTAAAACCACGACCACTGCGATGGTCGCCAGTATTTATGCGGAAGCCGGGCTGGACCCGACCTTCGTCAACGGTGGCCTGGTGAAAGCGGCAGGCGTGCATGCGCGTCTGGGCCATAGCCGCTACCTGATTGCGGAAGCCGATGAGAGCGACGCGTCGTTCCTGCATCTGCAGCCGATGGTGGCGATTGTCACCAACATCGAAGCCGACCACATGGATACTTACCAGGGCGACTTCGAAAATTTAAAGCAGACGTTTATTAATTTCCTGCACAACTTGCCGTTTTATGGCCGTGCGGTGATGTGTGTTGATGACCCGGTTATCCGTGAGCTTCTGCCGCGCGTAGGCCGTCAGACCACCACCTACGGTTTCAGTGATGACGCGGACGTTCGCGTAGAAAACTACCAGCAGATTGGCCCACAGGGGCACTTCACGCTGGTGCGTCAGGATAAAGAAGACCTGCGCGTGACGCTGAATGCGCCGGGCCGTCATAACGCTCTGAACGCCGCAGCAGCGGTCGCGGTAGCGACGGAAGAGGGCATTGAAGACGACGCTATCCTGCGCGCTTTGGAAAGTTTCCAGGGCACCGGCCGTCGTTTTGACTTCCTGGGCGAGTTCCCGCTGGAAGAGGTGAATGGTAAAGAAGGCACCGCGCTGCTGGTTGATGACTACGGTCACCACCCAACAGAAGTTGATGCCACCATTAAAGCTGCACGTGCGGGCTGGCCGGACAAAAAATTAGTGATGGTATTCCAGCCGCACCGTTATACCCGTACGCGTGACTTGTACGATGATTTTGCCCACGTGCTTACCCAGGTGGATGCCCTGCTGATGCTGGATGTCTATCCGGCGGGTGAAGCGCCGATTCCTGGGGCTGATAGCCGCTCGCTGTGTCGTACCATTCGCGGACGTGGAAAAGTGGACCCGATTCTGGTCGCTGACCCGTCTCAGGTCCCGGAAATGTTGGCATCAGTACTGACGGGTAATGACCTTGTCTTAATTCAGGGTGCCGGAAATATTGGTAAAATTGCGCGTAACTTAGCTGAAATCAAACTGAAGCCGCAAACTCAGGAGGAACCGCGTCATGGCTGATAAGATCGCGGTTCTTTTGGGCGGAACCTCTGCTGAACGCGAAGTGTCGTTAAACTCCGGCACGGCGGTGCTGGCCGGTCTTCGCGAAGCGGGCATTGATGCGCATGCGGTCGACCCGAAAGAGACAGATGTTACCCAACTGAAAAACATGGGTTTTCAGAAAGCGTTTATTGCACTGCATGGTCGCGGCGGTGAAGATGGCACGCTGCAGGGATTACTGGAACTGCTTAAGCTTCCGTATACCGGCAGCGGCGTGATGGCTTCAGCGATTTCGATGGATAAACTGCGCAGCAAATTGCTGTGGCAGGGCGCGGGATTACCGGTTGCCCCTTGGGTTGCCGTTGAGCGCGAAGCCTTTAATGCCGGGCTTTCCAGCGAGGTTCAAGCGCAGATTGCCGCACTCGGCCTGCCGCTTATCGTTAAGCCGAGTCGTGAAGGTTCAAGCGTTGGGATGTCGAAAGTCACCGAGAGTGGTGACCTGGCCGAAGCGTTAACGCAGGCGTTTCAACATGATGACGAAGTTCTGGTAGAAAAATGGCTCAGTGGGCCAGAATTTACGGTTGCGGTACTCGGTGAAGAAATTTTGCCGACAGTTCGCATCCAACCTGCCGGAACCTTCTATGATTATGAGGCGAAGTATCTCTCTGATGAGACAAAATATTTCTGCCCTGGTTGTGAGGAACCAACCCAGGAATCGGAAATGCAGTCTTTAGTACTGAAAGCCTGGAAAGTTTTAGGCTGCCGTGGATGGGGTCGCATTGACGTCATGCAGGACAGCGATGGTCAATATTATCTGCTGGAGGCGAATACCTCTCCGGGGATGACCAGCCATAGTCTGGTGCCGATGGCGGCACGTCAGGCGGGAATGAGCTTCTCGCAGCTGGTAGTACGAATTCTGGACCTGGCGGGGTGATATGTCGCAGGCTGCGCTGAATACGCGGAACCGTGAAGAAGAAGAGTACGCTGCTTCACGGCGCAATAATGGAACGCATCTGGTGGGAATTGTCTTCCTGCTAGCGGTGTTGTGTACCGTGTTCGTTAGCGGCTGGGTCGTGCTGGGCTGGATGGAAGATGCGCAACGTTTGCCCATCTCAAAACTGGTGGTGACTGGCGATCGTCATTACACGCGTAACGATGATATTCGACAGTCCATTCTGGCTCTGGGATCGCCGGGAACCTTTATGACTCAGGACGTGAACATCGTTCAGAGTCAAATTGAGCGCCTGCCGTGGATTAAACAGGCAAGCGTCAGAAAGCAGTGGCCGGACGAATTGAAGATTCATCTGGTTGAATATGTGCCCATTGCGCGTTGGAATGATCAGCACATGGTGGATGCCGAGGGTAATGCCTTCAGCGTACCTGCCGATCGAACCAGCAAGCAGAATTTGCCTATGCTCTATGGCCCTGAAGGAAGCGCAAGCGAAGTGTTGCAGGGTTATCACGACATGGGAGCGATGCTCGCGAAAGGGAAGTTCACGTTGAAGGTTGCGGCGATGACCGCGCGCCGTTCGTGGCAGCTGACGCTTGATAACGGTATCAAGTTGAATCTGGGGCGGGGCGATACGATGAAGCGGCTGGAACGTTTTTTAGAACTGTATCCGGTTCTACAACAGCAGGCGCAAACAGACGGTAATCGGATTAGTTATGTTGACTTGCGTTATGACTCGGGGGCGGCAGTAGGCTGGGAACCTGCTCCTGCGGCGGACACTAATCAACAACAGAATCAGGCACAGGCAGAACAACAATGATCAAGGCGACGGACAGAAAACTGGTAGTTGGACTGGAGATTGGCACTGCAAAAGTGGCCGCTTTAGTAGGGGAAGTTCTGCCCGACGGAGTGATTAATATCATTGGGGTCGGCAGCTGTCCCTCCCGTGGTATGGATAAAGGTGGGGTTAACGACCTTGAGTCTGTAGTGAAATGCGTACAGCGCGCTATCGACCAGGCGGAGCTGATGGCGGATTGCCAGATCTCTTCGGTATATCTGGCGCTTTCCGGTAAGCACATTAGCTGTCAAAATGAGATAGGTATGGTGCCTATCTCAGAAGAAGAGGTCACGCTGGAAGACGTGGAGAACGTCGTTCACACGGCGAAATCCGTACGCGTACGTGATGAACATCGTGTTTTACACGTTATTCCGCAAGAATACGCGATTGATTATCAGGAAGGGATCAAAAACCCGGTAGGCTTATCCGGTGTGCGTATGCAGGCGAAGGTGCATCTGATTACCTGCCACAACGACATGGCGAAAAACATCGTCAAAGCGGTAGAGCGTTGCGGCCTGAAGGTTGATCAGCTGATTTTCGCCGGTCTGGCTTCAAGCTATTCCGTCTTAACGGAAGATGAACGTGAGCTGGGTGTCTGCGTTGTGGACATCGGTGGCGGTACAATGGATATCGCGGTCTACACCGGCGGCGCGCTGCGTCACACTAAAGTTATCCCTTATGCCGGGAACGTGGTGACCAGCGATATCGCCTACGCATTCGGTACGCCGCCAAGCGACGCCGAAGCGATTAAAGTGCGCCATGGCTGCGCGCTGGGCTCCATCGTGGGCAAAGATGAGAGCGTTGAAGTGCCAAGCGTGGGCGGTCGTCCGCCGCGTAGCCTGCAGCGCCAGACGTTGGCAGAGGTCATTGAGCCGCGTTATACCGAGCTACTGAACCTCGTCAATGAAGAAATTTTACAGTTACAGGAACAGCTTCGTCAGCAGGGTGTCAAACACCACCTCGCGGCGGGGATTGTATTGACCGGTGGCGCAGCGCAAATTGAAGGGTTAGCGGCTTGCGCGCAGCGAGTGTTCCATACGCAGGTTCGTATCGGTGCGCCGCTGAATATTACTGGTCTGACGGACTATGCCCAGGAGCCGTATTATTCAACGGCGGTGGGCCTGCTGCACTACGGGAAAGAGTCCCACTTAAGTGGTGAAGCAGAGGTAGAAAAGCGCGTTACCGCATCGGTCGGATCGTGGATCAAGCGACTGAATAGCTGGTTACGCAAAGAGTTTTAATTTTTAAAGAGACCAATGCACAATTCACGGTCTCGGGCGACAGGCACAAAACGGAGAGAAACTATGTTTGAACCTATGGAACTGACCAACGACGCGGTGATTAAAGTCATCGGCGTCGGTGGCGGCGGCGGTAATGCCGTTGAACACATGGTGCGCGAGCGCATTGAAGGTGTTGAGTTTTTTGCTGTTAACACCGATGCGCAGGCACTGCGTAAAACGGCGGTTGGCCAGACTATCCAGATCGGTAGCGGTATCACCAAAGGTCTGGGCGCTGGGGCAAACCCGGAAGTCGGTCGCAACGCGGCTGATGAAGACCGTGAAGCACTGCGTGCTGCGTTAGACGGTGCAGACATGGTATTTATCGCAGCAGGCATGGGCGGCGGTACCGGTACCGGTGCAGCGCCAGTGGTTGCTGAAGTGGCTAAAGATTTAGGTATCCTGACCGTCGCTGTCGTGACTAAGCCTTTCAACTTTGAAGGCAAGAAGCGTATGGCATTTGCGGAGCAGGGTATCACCGAACTGTCCAAGCACGTGGACTCCCTGATCACCATTCCGAACGACAAGCTGCTGAAAGTACTGGGTCGCGGTATCTCCCTGCTCGACGCGTTTGGCGCGGCGAACGATGTGCTGAAAGGCGCAGTACAGGGTATCGCAGAGCTTATCACCCGTCCTGGTCTGATGAACGTCGACTTCGCGGACGTCCGTACCGTGATGTCCGAAATGGGCTATGCGATGATGGGCTCCGGCGTGGCAAGCGGTGAAGACCGTGCGGAAGAAGCGGCTGAAATGGCTATCTCTTCTCCGCTGCTGGAAGATATCGACCTGTCCGGCGCACGTGGCGTTCTGGTCAACATCACCGCGGGCTTCGACCTGCGTCTGGATGAGTTCGAAACCGTGGGTAATACTATCCGTGCGTTTGCTTCGGATAACGCGACCGTGGTTATCGGTACTTCCCTTGACCCGGATATGAACGACGAACTGCGTGTTACCGTGGTTGCGACCGGTATCGGCATGGATAAGCGTCCAGAGATCACCCTGGTGACCAACAAGCAGACGCAGCAACCTGCGCTGGATCGCTATCAGCAGCATGGTATGGCGCCGCTGACGCAAGAACAGAAACCGGCTGCTAAAGTGGTAAACGACAATACGCCGCAGACCACCAAAGAACCGGATTACCTGGATATCCCAGCCTTCCTGCGTAAGCAAGCTGACTAAGAATTAGCTGGAAGTTGGGAATCTGCGCTCTTTGTGCTAAACTGGCCCACCGAATGTGATATACACTTCGGTTGGATAGTTAATTTGGCGAGATTATACGATGATCAAACAAAGGACTCTTAAACGTATCGTTCAGGCGACTGGCGTCGGTTTACACACCGGCAAAAAGGTCACACTGACGTTACGCCCTGCGCCGGCAAATACCGGGGTCATCTATCGTCGCACTGACTTGAATCCTCCGGTAGATTTCCCGGCTGATGCCAAATCTGTGCGTGATACTATGCTCTGTACTTGCCTGGTCAACGAGCATGACGTGCGGATTTCTACCGTAGAGCACCTCAACGCCGCGCTGGCGGGCCTGGGTATCGACAACATCATTGTTGAAGTCGATGCACCAGAAATCCCGATCATGGACGGTAGTGCTGCGCCATTCGTTTATCTGTTGCTGGATGCCGGCATCGATGAACTGAACTGCGCGAAGAAGTTCGTCCGTATTAAAGACACCGTTCGCGTGGAAGATGGCGATAAGTGGGCTGAATTCAAACCGTACAATGGTTTCTCGTTGGACTTTACCATCGACTTTAACCATCCGGCTATTGATGCCAGCACGCAGCGTTATGCCATGAACTTCTCCGCAGACGCGTTCATGCGACAGATTAGCCGTGCTCGTACTTTCGGCTTCATGCGTGATATCGAATATCTGCAGTCCCGTGGTCTGGCCTTGGGCGGCAGCTTCGATTGTGCCATCGTTGTTGACGATTATCGCGTACTGAACGAAGACGGCCTGCGTTTTGAAGACGAATTCGTTCGTCACAAAATGCTGGATGCAATCGGCGACCTGTTCATGTGTGGTCACAACATTATTGGTGCATTTACCGCGTATAAATCCGGTCATGCGCTGAACAACAAACTTCTGCAGGCGGTCCTGGCAAAACAGGAAGCTTGGGAATTTGTGACCTTCCAGGACGACGCAGAACTGCCGATGGCGTTCAAAGCACCGTCAATGGTTCTGGCATAAGCCTGACCATCGCGTAAATTCGACTGGCAACCTGGCACTCTCTCCGGTCAGGGAACCAGTCGTTTTTTCTTTTCAGCGCTCAAGATTCTACTTTCCCGCCTTCAGTGTCTTTGTAAAGATCACACTCCTGTGCAACCGCTGCTTTCTTAACCCGTTTTTCGATGATGATTTCGTCATTCCTGCTGCTGCAACGCTGCATTAATGGTAATATCTTGGCGCGAAAATAGAATAACGGTACTTAAACCGAAGGTGGAATATTACGTGAGTGGAATGCTGACGCGTTGGCGACAGTTTGGTAGACGCTACTTCTGGCCGCATCTCCTGTTGGGGATGGTTGCTGCTAGTTTTGGCCTGCCTGCGCTTGCAAGTAATACTGAGCCCGCCTCTCCGGCCCGTGAGACGAGCAGTAACCATCATCCGTCGCAGAAAATTGATTTCACGCAGCTGGCGCGTCTTGAGAACAATCGCCGCCCTTCATTCAGCGTGGACTACTGGCATCAACATGCCATTCGCACGGTTATTCGCCACCTCTCTTTTGCCATGGCGCCTACCGCGTCACCGGTTGCCGAGCCTGCGTCGCCGCTTCAGGCCGCACAGCATCTGGCTCTGCTCGACACGCTAAATGCGTTACTGAACGTTGAAAGTCAGCCGCCAGCGGTGATCGCCCAGGCTGTCCTTTTACCTGCTTTACCCCCTCACGCTTTTAGCATCCCAGCCTGGATAAGCCAGGTGCAGGGCATCCGCGCCGGGCCGCAGCGCCTCGTCTAAAAATAACCGCTTTATATCCTTTATTTTTCTGACTCCGAAATGTCGGGGCGTTTGAGATTTTATTATGTTAATCAAATTATTGACCAAAGTTTTTGGTAGTCGTAACGACCGTACCCTGCGCCGTATGCGTAAAGCTGTAGGCATCATCAATGCGATGGAACCGGAGATGGAAAAACTCTCCGACGACGAGCTGAAAGCGAAAACCAACGAGTTCCGCGCGCGCATTGAAAAAGGCGAGTCCGTTGAAAGCCTGATCCCGGAAGCGTTCGCCGTTGTCCGTGAAGCGAGTAAGCGCGTATTCGGCATGCGTCACTTTGACGTACAGTTGCTCGGCGGTATGGTACTGAACGACCGCTGCATCGCGGAAATGCGTACCGGTGAAGGTAAAACCCTGACCGCAACGCTGCCGGCTTACCTGAACGCGCTGTCCGGTAAAGGCGTACACGTGGTTACCGTCAACGACTATCTGGCCCAGCGTGACGCCGAAAACAACCGCCCGCTGTTCGAATTCCTCGGCATGACCGTGGGTATCAATATGTCTGGCCTGCCGGCTCCTGCTAAGCGTGAAGCCTACAACGCGGACATCACCTACGGTACCAACAACGAATACGGTTTTGACTACCTGCGCGACAACATGGCATTCAGCCCGGAAGAACGCGTACAGCGTAAGCTGCACTATGCGCTGGTCGATGAAGTTGACTCCATTCTGATCGATGAAGCGCGTACGCCGCTTATTATCTCCGGTCCGGCGGAAGACAGCTCCGAAATGTATAAGAAAGTGAACAAAATCATTCCTCACCTGGTGCGCCAGGAAAAGGAAGATTCCGACACCTTCCAGGGTGAAGGTCACTTCTCCGTTGATGAAAAATCCCGCCAGGTGAACCTGACCGAACGTGGTCTGGTACTGATTGAAGAACTGCTGGTGAATGAAGGCATTATGGATGAGGGCGAGTCGCTGTACTCTCCGGGCAACATTATGCTGATGCACCACGTGACGGCTGCCCTGCGCGCCCACGTGCTGTTCACCCGCGACGTTGACTACATCGTTAAAGATGGCGAAGTTATCATCGTCGATGAACATACCGGCCGTACCATGCAGGGTCGTCGCTGGTCCGATGGTCTGCACCAGGCCGTTGAAGCGAAAGAAGGCGTTGAGATCCAGAACGAAAACCAGACCCTGGCATCTATCACCTTCCAGAACTACTTCCGTCTGTACGAAAAACTGGCCGGTATGACCGGTACGGCGGACACCGAAGCCTTCGAATTCAGCTCCATCTACAAGCTGGATACCGTGGTGGTGCCAACTAACCGTCCGATGATCCGTAAAGATATGCCGGATCTGGTCTACATGACCGAAGCGGAAAAAATTCAGGCGATCATCGAAGATATTAAAGAGCGTACTGCTGCAGGCCAACCGGTGCTGGTCGGTACTATCTCTATCGAAAAATCTGAAGTGGTTTCCCATGAGCTGACCAAAGCGGGTATCAAGCATAACGTGCTGAACGCTAAGTTCCACGCTAGCGAAGCGGATATCGTTGCGCAGGCGGGTTACCCTTCTGCCGTGACCATCGCCACCAACATGGCAGGTCGTGGTACCGATATTATGCTGGGCGGTAGCTGGCAGGCAGAGGTCGCGCAGCTGGAAGATCCAACCCCAGAACAAATTGCTCAGATCAAAGCCGATTGGCAGGTTCGTCACGACGCCGTTCTGGCGGCTGGCGGTCTGCACATCATTGGTACCGAACGTCACGAATCTCGTCGTATCGATAACCAGCTGCGTGGCCGTTCCGGTCGTCAGGGTGACGCGGGTTCTTCCCGTTTCTACCTGTCTATGGAAGATGCCCTGATGCGTATCTTTGCCTCCGACCGCGTGTCCGGCATGATGCGTAAGCTGGGTATGAAGCCGGGCGAAGCTATCGAACACCCGTGGGTGACTAAAGCGATTGCCAACGCACAGCGCAAAGTAGAAAGCCGCAACTTCGATATTCGTAAGCAGCTGCTGGAATATGATGACGTTGCCAACGACCAGCGCCGCGCTATCTACACCCAGCGTAACGAGCTGCTGGACGTGTCTGATGTTAGCGAAACCATCAACAGCATCCGTGAAGACGTCTTCAAAGCGACGATTGACGCGCACATTCCGCCACAGTCTCTGGAAGAAATGTGGGATATCCCAGGCCTGCAGGAACGTCTGAAAAACGACTTCGACCTCGACCTGCCTATCTCCGAGTGGCTGGACAAAGAGCCTGAGCTGCACGAAGAGACGCTGCGTGAGCGCATCCTGGCAAGTGCTGTAGAAGTTTATCAGCGTAAAGAAGAAGTGGTTGGCACCGAAATGATGCGCCACTTCGAGAAAGGCGTGATGCTGCAGACGCTCGATTCCCTGTGGAAAGAGCACCTGGCGGCAATGGACTACCTGCGTCAGGGTATCCACCTGCGTGGCTATGCGCAGAAAGATCCAAAACAGGAATACAAGCGCGAATCCTTCGCTATGTTTGCTGCAATGCTGGAGTCACTGAAGTATGAAGTGATCAGTACCCTGAGCAAGGTTCAGGTACGTATGCCGGAAGAAGTCGAAGAGATGGAGCAGCAGCGTCGTCAGGAAGCTGAGCGTCTGGCGCAGATGCAGCAGCTTAGCCATAAGAGCGATGACGAAGCGGTTGCAGAAGATCTGGCAGCACAAACCGGCGACCGTAAAGTAGGCCGTAACGATCCGTGCCCTTGTGGTTCAGGTAAAAAATACAAACAGTGCCATGGCCGTCTGAGCTAAGGGCACGATAAGAAGACAAAAGGCGCAGATTACTGCGCCTTTTTTATGGATAAGACAACATGAAAATACTGCAAATATCCGTTGGCATCATTCGCAATGCTGACGGTGAGATCTACATTACCCAGCGCGCTGCCGACTCGCATATGGCCCATAAATGGGAGTTCCCCGGCGGTAAAATTGAAGCAGGTGAAACGCCCGAGGAGGCGGTGATCCGCGAGCTGCAGGAAGAGGTTGGTATCGCTGCCACGTCCCTGCATCAGTTTGATAAACTGGAATATCAGTTCCCTGACCGTCATATCACGCTGTGGTTCTGGATGGTAGACGGCTGGGAAGGCGAGCCGTGGGGTAAAGAAGGGCAGCCGGGACGCTGGGTGGCGCAACGGGATTTAGTGGCAGATGAATTTCCGCCTGCGAACGTACCGGTAATTGAAAAGCTGATTGCAGGGTAAGATTTGTAGTCCGGACGAGGGGCGTTAGCGGTGGCTATGTGGAAGTTCCCGGCGTCGCTGCGCTCGGCCGGGCTACCTTTGGGTTATTGCTGCTCTTCGCTCCAGTCGTCGCTCTCGGAGAGGTCGCCGCTGCTGGGAATGCGTTTCTCTTCCGCAGCCCATTCGCCGAGATCAATCAGCTGGCAGCGCTTGGAGCAGAACGGGCGATACGGGCTCTGTTCGCCCCAGATAACCGGTTTGTTGCAGGTTGGGCAGTTTACGGTTGTAACGTCAGACATCTTCTCTCCTTAGCAGCAGGCCAGTTCAAAATCCAGGCGCTCTGGCACGAGGCCGTGCTCGCTATCCAGCGGCATAAAGCGGATGGCAAAGCGACTCTTGTGCCCGGAGATCTGCGGATACAGCTGTGAAGTAAGTTCAAGCTTCAGACGCAGCAGATCGGCATCTTCGCCGTTATCCTGATAGAAACCGTTGAGGCTGGTTTGTTTGCGGAACTGTGCGGAATTACGCACCAGATCGAGGATCAGCGACAGCGCCTGGATCAGCGGCGCCAGGCTTTCCAGCCAGGCATCAACCTGCGCATCGCGCTGATGCTGTTTTGAATGCAGCCAGATATGCAGCGTAGGCAGATCGAAGCTGCAGCAGCCGCCGGGAATGCTCAGACGCTGACGAACCAGCGCAATCAGGCGGTCTTCACGCAGGAATTGCCCAACGCGCGGTGCGGCCATCAGGATGCTGCTGCTGTTTTTTAACTGCTGGCGTAACGCGTCAATGCGGGTCTGGTCTACGCCTTCAACGTCGCTCCAGGCGTTGAGTTTTCTCTGCTGGCGTTCCAGTTCTTTGAGCAGTTCGGTGCGAATATCACCGCGCTCAAACACATCCAGTAAATCCCCTACATTGCGAAAAAAATGCAGCGCGCTGGCGTGATCCCTGATAGGTAAATTGACATTCAATTGCTCCGTCAGAAATTCAATACGCAGCCAGGTACGCATTTTTTCATTCAGGGGATGCTCAAAAAGGATGTGGGTGTGCATTACGATTTTTCCTGTGATACAGCCTGCGCCGCGAGCTCCAGATAGAGCGCGTGAAGGCGGGCGACATCCGATGCAATTGCATCTGGTGCGCCGTTGTTATTAATAACGTCATCAGCTACCGCCAGACGCGCTTCGCGAGTGGCCTGGGCAGCAAGGATATTTTCCGCATGCTCGCGTGACACCTGGTCGCGCTGCATGGTTCGAAGAAGCTGGGTTTCGCGTGATACATCAACGACCAGCACGCGATTGGCTCGCTCATAGAGTCTATTCTCCACCAGCAGAGGAACAACCCAGAGCACATAAGGCGAGGTAGCCTGCTGTAGCTGGCGCTGCGTTTCTTGCTGGATGAGGGGATGTAATAGAGCGTTTAGCCAGGCTTTTTCAGCGGGATGGGCGAAAATATGTTCGCGCAGTACGCGGCGGTTTAGCGTGCCGTCCTTGTTCAGGATAGATGCGCCGAAATGTTCGGCAATGGCAGACAGCGCTGGCGTTCCGGGTTCGACTACCTGGCGAGCGAGAATATCAGCATCAATAACGTTAATACCCAGGCGAAAAAATGCATCTGCGACCGTGCTCTTGCCGCTACCGATGCCGCCCGTTAACGCTACTGTGTAAGTCATACCGCTTAACCCTGAGTTTTTACTATGAAAATCAAATGATTAAAAAACAAGCGGACATATACACATGCATGAATGTTGCAAGGTACTATTCGCCAGGTAAATTTATGGGATTGTAGCTTAAAAAAACTGAAATTCGCAGTCTTGCGAAGACCTGATTAGTGCGTATGATTGCATTACTGGAGTTGTGCTCTCAATTTAATTGCCATTAACCCCAGGAATTCGCACATGCGTATCGAAGAAGATCTGAAGTTAGGTTTCAAAGACGTTCTTATCCGCCCTAAACGCTCTACACTTAAAAGCCGTTCCGATGTTGAACTGGAACGCGAATTCACCTTTAAACATTCAGGACAACGCTGGTCTGGCGTGCCGATCATTGCTGCGAATATGGACTCCGTAGGCACCTTCGGAATGGCAAAAGCACTGGCCTCTTTCGATATCCTCACCGCCGTGCACAAGCACTACAGCGTTGAACAGTGGAGTGCGTTTGTTCAGGCTGAGTCTGAAGAGGTGCTCCGTCACGTGATGGTATCGACCGGGACTTCCGATGCCGATTTTGAAAAAACGCAGCAGATCCTGAAACTGCACCCATCACTCAACTTCGTCTGCATTGATGTTGCGAATGGTTACTCCGAGCACTTCGTTCAGTTCGTGGCAAAAGCGCGTGAAGCCTGGCCGACCAAAACTATCTGCGCAGGCAACGTAGTGACGGGCGAAATGTGTGAAGAGCTGATTCTGTCCGGTGCAGATATCGTGAAAGTGGGTATCGGCCCTGGCTCCGTTTGTACTACTCGCGTGAAAACCGGCGTGGGCTATCCGCAGCTTTCAGCGGTTATCGAATGTGCCGATGCGGCCCATGGCCTCGGCGGCCAGATCGTCAGCGACGGCGGCTGCACCATGCCGGGCGACGTGGCGAAAGCTTTCGGCGGCGGTGCAGACTTCGTCATGCTTGGCGGTATGCTGGCCGGTCACGATGAGAGCGGCGGTACCGTGGTAGAAGAAAACGGCGAAAAATTCATGCTGTTCTACGGTATGAGCTCTGAGTCCGCGATGAAGCGTCACGTTGGCGGCGTTGCGCAGTACCGTGCGGCCGAAGGCAAAACCGTTAAGCTGCCGTTGCGCGGACCGGTTGATAACACCGCGCGCGATATCCTTGGCGGCCTGCGCTCTGCCTGCACCTACGTTGGGGCATCGCGCTTAAAAGAACTGACCAAACGCACGACCTTTATCCGCGTACAGGAACAAGAGAACCGCGTGTTCAACAGCCTGTAATTCGCTCTCGCTGGCGCACCCTGCGCCAGCGTTATCCCATCCCGCCGCTGATGGCATCGCCCAGATGAAAGATGGGCAGGTACATTGCGACGACCAGCGTTCCAATAATCACCCCGGTCACAATCAACAGCACAGGCTCCAGCAGCGCGGTCAAATTCTCGGCTAAATTCTGCGTGTGCTCATGATGGTGCTGGGCCAAATTCTCCAGCATGTTGTCCAGTGCGCCAGAAGCCTCACCCGTTCTCACCAGCTGTATGCACAAAGGTGTAAAGGCGCGGCTGTTTGCCATGGCCTGCCAGATAGCGCTGCCTTGCGTGATGTCCTGATGAATACTTACCACAATATTTCGCCACCACGGGCAGCTTAGCGTCTCTTCAACGGTTTCCAGCCCTTGCAGGAAAGCAATACCGGCGCGTTGTGTGAGCGTCAGCACGGTAAAGATTTGGCTGAGTCTTTGTCGGTGTACAAGCGTGCCCAGTACCGGCAGCGATAAGAGTATCTTCTGACGCGTATATTGCCAGGGAGAGTAATGACGCAGCGCTATGCTTACGCATACAGGCACCAGTAAGAACGCTAACAGCAGTAAAAACCACTGTTCAATAAACCCAGCCGTTGCCATGACGGCGAGAGTCAGGGTGGGAAGCGGGGTGTTAAAAGTGCGATAGATAGCGGTAAATTCGGGCAGGACAAAGCCGACCATCGCCATGACAACCACTATCGCCAACGTCAAAATAACCAGCGGGTAGCGTAGGGCCTTTTTTACTTTTGCTCTTAGCAGAAGCTCAGCTTTCTGCTGGCGGGCGAGCTCAAAGCAGCAGTGCTCTAGTTTACCGGTGATTTCGCCGGTGCGAATCATGGCCAGATAGAGTGGGGGAAATGCCTGAGGCCACTGCTGTAGACCTTCTGATAGCGAAATGCCCTGTGCGAGTCGCTCGGCAAGCGTACCTAACAGCGCGCGCCATTGCGCAGCCGGGTGCTGTTCGGCGAGCAAAGCCAGCCCCTCCGCAAGAGGGAGCCCTGCTTGCAGCAACGTGGCCAGTTGGCTGATAACCGCGCAGCTGTGCTGCGCCTGCCATAATGCAGTATTGACCGTGCGGCGTTTTAGCGTAGTGATGGTGAGGTGCTGGCGCTCTAAGACTATCAAGGCCGCGGGCCGATGCGTGGCCCAAAGCGTGCCGCTGAGGGTTTCTCCTTCAGCCGTTAAGCCGTTCCAGTACCAGAGTTGCTCACTCATCTTTCGGTATTCCAAGTACGCGGATGAGCTCTTCCTGGGTCGTTAATCCCTGTTCGACGGCCAGGCAGCCGCTTTCAAAGAGGGTGTTCATTCCAGCAAGCCTGGCGTGCTGCATGATGTCTGATGGGGATCTCCCATTTGCGATGGCCTGACGAATGGGCGTCGTGACAGGCAGAACTTCAAACAGTGCAAGCCGCCCCTGGTAACCGTGGTAGCAGCGCGGGCAACCGGGTGTCTTCCAGTGGGGTAATGGACGTGGCCACAATGAGGCGGGGAACATTGGCTCGCCCATCGTTTTCTGACGGCAGTGAGGACATAGCTTACGCACCAGCCGCTGTGCGATAACCATGATTAGCGCTGAAGAGACCATCCAGCGTGCGACGCCCATTTGCTCGAGCCGGACAACGGTTTCTACCGTTGAGTTGGTATGCAATGTTGAGAGCACAAGATGCCCGGTTTGCGCCGCTTTGATAGCAATCTCAGCCGTTTCGCCGTCGCGGATTTCGCCAACCATGACAATATCCGGGTCCTGGCGTAAGAGAGAGCGCAGAATACTCTGGAACGTCAACCCACTCCTGGCGCTGACCTGAGTCTGGTTGAGACCCTCTAATGGAATTTCGATAGGGTCTTCCACGCTGCAGATATTCACCTCGGGATGGTTGCGGGTTTGCAAAGCGCTATAGAGGGTGACGGTTTTCCCACTGCCCGTTGGCCCGGTCACCAGGAGTAAACCCTGCGGCTGATTCAGGGCGGTTTGCAGTTGGTTCAGAGCCGTGGGCGATAATCCGAGGCGCTGTAGATCCAGCGCCTGTTCAACCTTATGCAGCAGACGCAGGACCACTTTTTCACCGTAGCGACAGGGTAGCGTTGAGATACGAAAAGAGAGCGACTTCCCGGCGATGTCTACCGTAAATTGTCCATCCTGAGGGAGGCGGCGCTCGGCAATATCTAACTGACCAAGTACTTTCAGTCGTGCAATAAGCGGTGTCATCAGCGATAGCGGTATCGTTGGAAGCGCATGCAGTACGCCATCCACGCGTAAGCGAATACGCAGATAGTGTTCCGTTGGCTCAAAATGGATATCGGACGCCCGCTGCGAGAGGGCTTGTTTAAGTAACTGGTCGAGCCGTTCAACCGCGCTGTCATTTTCTTCGCGTACGGGGTAAGTCACTTTTCGCGCGCTTTGTTCCAGATACTTATCCATTCGTTCCTGGTCCCAGCACTCAATATCCACTCGCTTTTGGGTCGCAAAGCGTAGCGCTTCCAGAAGCTCGCTCGCTGGCGCTCCGACGACGGCGATGTTCAGTTCCCCCTTGTCGTTACTTAACAGCACAGCATGATGACGTTGGCACAGCGTTGATAACTGTTCTTGCTTCATCGTGGCGTCTCCGGCTATTGCACGTCAAAACGGAAGACATCTTCACATGCTTGCTGCAGTGCGCTGTCATTCTGGATATCGCAGGTTCGCTGCCAGCCGGTAATGCCGTTGGCGTTATCCCATCCAGGAACCAGCGTGACGCTTAGCCCGTTAAGGCTTTCCTGCCCGGTGAGGGAGACCATTCCTTTGGCAATGTTCATCCCCGACACATAGCGAGTCGTCGTGGGGGAAGGGATGCCGTTGCTACCTGCATCGCAGTTATCTACGCCGCCGCGGTCGAGCGCGCAGAGTTCGACTGCAGTGCGATAGGGAACAAAGGTTTGCAGCATGTCGGTGAGTGCGGCTTTGCGTAGGTAGTTCTGATAGGCCGGTATGCCAATAGCGCTGAGAATGGCGATAATGCCGATAACCACCATCAGTTCGATAAGCGTGAAGCCCTTTTGTTTTTCCATGATATGCCCCTTGTTGAATCTTGGGGCTACTGTGTCAGAACCCTGAAGGGCGTTCGAGGCATGAAAATAGAGACAGGAAGGCGTATTCCACGCTTTTTGATGGCGTTGCAGTGAAATGGCGTGGAACTGGAATCAGACTCGAAAAAATGCCCTCGCGGAGGAGGGCATTTGAAAGGATTTAGCGAAAACGCATAGAGAGGTCGAGGGCGCGGACGTGCTTGGTCAGCGCACCAACGGAGATATAGTCCACGCCGGTTTCGGCAAATTCGCGGATGGTATCAAAGGTGACGTTGCCGGAGACCTCCAGCTGCGCCTGACCCTGCGTCATTTTCACCGCTTCGCGCATCTGCTCGGTGTCAAAGTTATCAAGCATGATGATATCTGCTCCGGCCTTCAGCGCTTCAGTGAGTTCCTGAATGCTTTCCACTTCAACTTCTACCGGCACATCCGGGTGCAGCCAGAAGGCTTTTTCCACCGCCTGACGTACGGAGCCAGAGGCAATAATATGGTTTTCCTTAATCAGGAAAGCATCGGAGAGTCCCAGTCGGTGATTTGCACCGCCGCCGCACAGCACCGCATATTTCAGCGCGGTACGCAGGCCCGGAAGCGTTTTACGGGTATCCAGCAGTTGGGTGTGGGTACCTTCCAGCAGTTCGACATATTTGCGGACTTCACTGGCTACGCCGGAGAGCGTTTGCACGAAATTCAGCGCGGTGCGTTCACCGGTCAGCAGAACACGGGAAGGACCGTCGATTTCAAACAGCGGCTGGTCGGCTTTCACCGCGTCGCCGTCGGCGACGTGCCAGGTGAGCATCACGTCATCGCCGGCCAGCTGAATGAAGACCTCTTCCACCCAGCGTTTGCCGCAAAATACGCCGTCTTCACGGGTGATAACGACGGCGTGAGAATGGCTGTTTTCTGGCAGCAGTTGTGCGGTAATATCATTATGGGCATCAACTTCTCCTCCCAAATCTTCGCGCAGCGCTTGGGCGACCGCGTTGGGAATATCGAGGTTGATACGTTCAAGTAGCGCGTCACGTCGATGGTCTGAGTTATAACGGCGAGGCGGCATAATAAAGCTCCAAATTGGTAACGATGCGAAAGTTTGAAACATGCTACTCTGAACCGTCTAGCATAACCACATATAAGCCATTTATAAGGAGATCCTCAATGCAGTTAGATAAGGGCTGGCTGGTGGGCGTTCGGCACGTGCCATCCCCACACCATGATGGTCGCCCGGAGGATGAAGCACCTTCATTGCTGGTTGTGCATAATATTAGTCTGCCACCTGGCCAGTTTGGCGGCCCGTGGATAGACGCGCTGTTTACCGGCACGATTGACCCAGATGCCGATCCATTCTTTGCTGAAATCGCCCATTTGCGCGTTTCTGCCCACTGTCTGATTCGCCGTGATGGCGAAATTGTGCAGTACGTTCCTTTTGATAAGCGCGCCTGGCATGCTGGAGTCTCTTCCTATCATGGCCGCGAGCGCTGCAATGATTTTTCTATCGGTATTGAGCTTGAAGGCACCGATACGTTGGCCTATACCGATGAACAGTACCAGCAGTTGGCGGCGTTAACCCAGCTGCTGATTCGCGAGTATCCCGCGATTGCCGATAATATGACCGGCCACTGTGATATTGCGCCTGTGCGTAAAACTGACCCCGGCCCGGCGTTTGACTGGGCCCGTTTTCGCGCACTGGTCACCCCGTCGAATAAGGAGATGACATGACGCTGTTTACCACGCTTCTGGTTTTATTTGCGGAGCGGCTGTTTAAGCTTGGCGAGCACTGGCAGCTCGATCACCGTCTGGAGACGCTGTTCCGGCGCGTGAAACACTATTCCATGGCTGGAACGCTGGTGATGACCATCGTTGCGATGGTGATTGTGGGAATTATCCAGCGTGCGCTGGAAGGCGTGCTGTTTAACGTTCCATTATTATTGTTCTGGATTGCGCTAGGTCTGCTGTGTATTGGCGCGGGTCGCGTGCGGATGCATTACCACGCGTATCTCAAAGCGGCATCCCGTGATGACGCCCATGCACGTGAGGCGATGGCCAGTGAGTTGACGATGATCCACGGCGTACCGGCGGGCTGCGATGAACGTGAGTTCCTGCGCGAGCTGCAAAACGCGCTGCTGTGGATTAACTACCGCTACTATCTGGCCCCGCTTTTCTGGTTTGTGGTCGGCGGCTCATGGGGGCCGGTGGCGCTGATTGGATACGCATTCTTACGCTCCTGGCAGTCCTGGCTGGCGCGTTATCAGACGCCGCACCAGCGTTTGCAGTCGGGTATTGATGCCATTCTACACGTGGTGGACTGGATTCCGGTTCGTCTGGTGGGTGTGGTTTACGCGCTGGTTGGTCACGGTGAAAAAGCGCTTCCCGCATGGTTTGCCTCGCTCGGCGACCGCCACTCTTCGCAATATCAGGTGCTGACCCATCTGGCGCAGTATTCGCTCGCGCGCGCGCCTCATGTGGATAAGGTGGCAACGCCAAAGGCGGCGGTGTCGATGGCGAAGAAGACGTCGTATGCGGTGGTAGTGATGATGGCGCTGCTGACGATTTATGGGACGTTGGTGTAGTTGAGTGCCTTCCCGGAGTCGACGTAAACGTCTCGTCCGGGCTACAAAAAATGCCCGCAGGTCACTGCGGGCGAGAAAGACTTACTGGGTATCTGCCGGTGGAATACCGAAGTCAGGCATCCCATCTTCTTTCCAGCGCACCGTCTTCAGGCGCGTATGGCGATTCGGGTCGTACAGCGGGTCGCCTTCAATCTCCGTATAATTCCTCGCGTGATAGACCAGCACATCTTCCCCAAGAGGGGTTTGCGTAAAGCTGTTATGCCCCGGCCCATACTGGCGATTCTCGTAGCTGGTGGTGAAGACCGGCTGCGGGGATTTATGCCAGTTGGCAGGCTTCGTCATGTCGGCATCTTTATCAATCCACAGCAGGCCCATGCAGTAGTTTTCGTCGGTCGCGCTGGCGGAATAGCTGATAAAGAGTCGATCGTCGTGGACCAGCACGGCGGGGCCTTCGTTGACCAGAAAACCCCGACACTCCCAGTCAAACTCCGGCTTACTAAGTAGTACCGGCTCGCCTTTAATGGTCCACGGGTTTTCTAGTTCGGCCAGGTAGAGATTGGAGTTACCGGTGATGTCCGGTGATTTTTGCGCCCAGAGATACCACTGTTTGCCCTGGTGCTGAAAAGTGGTGGCATCCAGACAGAAGGTATCAAACGGCGTCTTGACCTGTCCTTTCTCTACCCATGTGCCGGTTAACGGATCGGCATCGCTACATTCCAGCGCGAACATGCGGTGCTGGAACATTCCCAGCTTATCAAGCGCCTGAGTGTGCGCCGCGGCGAAGTAGATATACCATTTACCGTTGATAGCGTGCAGCTCGGGAGCCCAGATGAGGTTGCTCATCGGCCCGGTCTCTGGTTTGCGCCAGACAACGACAGGCGTCGCCGTTCGCAGCCCATCCAGGCTATCGGCGCGGCGAATCTCCAGCCGGTCGTATTCCGGTACGGAGGCAATAAAGTAATACTCTCCCTGATGGCGCAGTATAAAAGGGTCTGCGCGCTGCTCAATAAAGGGATTCGGCCAATTCTTCATCAGGCTTTCCTTACGTGTTCGGTCGTTTTCAATTCTTGCTGGTATTCATTCAGTTCGCGATAGTTAGTGCGGCGTTTTTCCAGATCTTCCTGAATCTGTTTCATCAGCGTACGGTCGACTTTCAGCAGGCGTACAACGCCCGCAGTGATGAGATAACCTACGCCTGGAATAACGGTAAACAGCAGCATAATTCCGTTGATTGTGGTGTCACTCTGCGCTTTTGCACCGGCGTCATAACCGTACCAGGAGAGCAGGAAGCCGACCATTGCGCCCGCGACGGCCAGGCCCACTTTCAGGAAGAACAGGTTCCCGGAGAAGCTGATACCGGTAATACGTTTACCGGTTTTCCACTCGCCATAGTCGTCCACGTCCGCCATCAGCGACCAGTGCAGCGGGGAGGGGATCTGGTGCAGCACGTTCAGCAGGAAGTAGAGCACCACAATCAACATGGTGGCGTGTGGGTCGAAGAAGTAGAACGCGATGGAGAAAATTGCCAGCGCGATGTTAGTCCAGAAGAAGACCTGCAGTTTGCACCAGCGGTCGGTCAGGACTTTTGCCAGCATGCTGCCGATCATCATGCCCACGACGCCAAGGCTAATGAAGATAGTGGCGAAGTGGGTGCTTTCACCCATGACCCAGGTAACGTAGTACATAGTTGCGGCCATGCGAATGAAGCCCGGGCAGACGTTGCACAGCGTCAGCAGCAGAATGCGAACCCACTGGTCGTTTTTCCAGACGTCTTTTAAATCTTGCTTCAGTTCATCGTTGGTCTGTACCGCCGGGCGTACGCGTTCACGCACGGTGGCAAAGCAGAACAGGAACATGCACATGCCGATGAATGCCAGCACGGTCATCGCCATCTGGTAGCCTTTGGCTTTATCCGCGCCACCGAACCAGTCGGCCATTGGCAGCAGAGTCAGCGACAGCAGCAGGGTGGCAATGCCGACCAGCACGAAGCGGTAGGATTGGCAGGCCACGCGCTCTTTCGGGTCGTTGGTGATAACGCTACCGAGCGAGCAGTAAGGGATGTTGATGGCGGTATAGGTGATCGAGAGCAGGAAATAGGTGACAAAGGCATAGATAACTTTGCTGCTATAGCTCCATTCTGGCGTGGTGAACATCAGCACGCTGAACAGCGCATAGGGGAAGGCTATCCACAGCAGCCATGGACGAAAGCGACCGTATTTACTGCGCGTTCGGTCGGCCATTGCGCCCATAATTGGGTCGGTGACGGCATCGATCACGCGAATAGACAGTAACAACACGCCGACCAATGCCGGGGCCAAACCAAAAATATCGGTATAAAAGTAGTTAACGAACAGCATGATAGCGCCGAAGATGATGTTACATCCCGCGTCGCCCATGCCATAACCAATCTTCTCTTTAACTGACAGTTTACTTGAGTTCATCGCCAGATCTCTCTTGAGGTGTATGGAGAAGATTATTGGCTGCGGAAGAGATATATGCGTAGCAGGATAACGTTGTTGATATGGATAATATTGCTGCGCGGAGGAATGTGTGAAGCAGGTAACATCAAGGAAGAAGGCCTCTCCGTATGGAGAGGCCTGTGCATAATTGAGTCGCCCGGACGAGGTGCGATAGCGCGACTGCGGGGTCGTCCCGGCGTCACTTCGTTCGGCCGGGCTACCGCGAGTATCAGGCTTTTGCGGTTTTGGCGCTTTTCTGTTTAAACATAAAGCCGATGCCCAGAATGATGATCCACACCGGAATCAGCCATACCGAGATAGCCATACCCGGTGTCATCACCATGATGACCAGAACGGCGGCCATGAAGATCAGGCAAATCCAGTTCCCTAACGGATAGAACAGCGCCGGGAAACGAGTGGTCACGCCCTGCTGCTGTTTGGCTTTACGGAACTTCATGTGGGCCAGGCTAATCATCGCCCAGTTAATGACCAGCGCGGAGACGACCAGCGCCATCAGCAGGCCGAACGCGGACTCTGGTGCCAGGTAGTTGATCAAGACGCACAGGGCGGTGACAACGGCGGAAACCAGAATGGTGTTCACCGGTACGCCACGTTTATCCACGCTCAGCAGCGCTTTCGGGGCGTTACCCTGCTGCGCCAGGCCGAACAGCATGCGGCTGTTGCAGTATACGCAGCTGTTGTACACGGACAGCGCTGCGGTCAGCACCACGATGTTCAGGGCATTCGCCACGAACGAGTCACCCAGTTCATGGAAGATAAGCACGAACGGACTGACGTCGGCGGTGACGCGGGTCCACGGCATCAGAGAGAGCAGCACCGCCAGTGAGCCCACATAGAAAATCAGAATACGGTAGATAACCTGGTTGGTGGCTTTTGGAATGCTCTGCTCTGGGTTATCCGCTTCTGCTGCGGTAATGCCGACCAGCTCAAGTCCGCCGAAGGAGAACATGATGATTGCCATCATCATCACCAGCCCCATCCAGCCGTGAGGCAGGAAGCCGCCCTGTTCCCACAGGTTGCGTACGGTAGCCTGCGGGCCTGCGGTGCCGCTAAACAGCAGCCACGCGCCGAACAGGATCATGGCGATAACGGCAACCACTTTAATAATGGCGAACCAGAACTCCATCTCACCGAACACTTTTACATTGCTCAGGTTGATGAGGTTGATAGCAATAAAGAAGACCGCCGCCGATACCCAGGTTGGGATCTCAGGCCACCAGAACTGGATGTATTTCCCCACGGCGGTCAGTTCCGCCATGGCAACCAGTACGTACAGCACCCAGTAGTTCCAGCCCGATGCGAAACCGGCGAAATTGCCCCAGTATTTATAGGCAAAGTGGCTGAATGAGCCGGCGACCGGCTCTTCAACCACCATTTCGCCAAGCTGGCGCATGATCATAAAAGCAATAAAGCCCGCGATAGCGTAACCCAGAATGATACCTGGACCCGCCGATTGGATAACGGAGGCGCTGCCGAGAAACAGGCCTGTGCCGATAGCGCCGCCCAGAGCGATCAGCTGTATATGGCGGTTCTTAAGGCCGCGCTTGAGCTGTGCGCCTTGCTGTTGACCTTCCATTGTGAAACCTCGTGTGTGGTTATTATTGTGACGCTGTTTGCGTATGTACTTAAGAAATTCCGTTTTCTGTATTGTTATGTTTACGAAAAGCATTTCTTAAAAAGAGGTAAGGCTCTTTCGTCATCAGCAGAATAGTGGTAAGCGCGGCGGAATGCACCTGCTTTATGAAGGGATGATGACGGGTTGGATAAAAAGCCGACAGCTGTCACGATGGCCTGCAAGTATTACATCGACTACTTTATGAGTATTTATTGTATTTTAATGAATTAATATTCATTTATTGGTTTATTGAAACGGTTCAGTTTGCGTATTTTTGTTTTTATTTAGTTAACTGTACTTCTTTATGGGTAAAGTTATTTTTTGTGCAAAGTTACATTTCTGAAACATCATTTCTGTAATGTTGTTAAAAAGTGCCGGGTTTACTGATTTCAATCAAAACCTGTATGGACATAAGGTGAATACTTTGTTACTTTAGCGCTACGAACTTGAAATTGGTAAGACCAATTGACTCCGGGCTAATGGCAGAGACAGGGAACAATGGCCTACAGCAAAATCCGCCAACCAAAACTATCCGATGTGATTGAGCAGCAGTTGGAGTTTTTGATCCTTGAGGGGACATTACGCCCCGGCGAAAAACTTCCACCTGAACGTGAACTGGCGAAACAGTTCGACGTTTCTCGCCCTTCGCTGCGTGAGGCTATCCAGCGCCTCGAAGCCAAAGGGCTCCTGCTTCGTCGCCAGGGCGGCGGGACTTTTGTTCAAAGCAGCCTATGGCAGAGCTTCAGCGACCCGCTGGTTGAGCTTCTGTCCGATCACCCTGAATCCCAATTTGATCTGCTTGAGACCCGTCACGCGCTTGAAGGTATCGCGGCTTATTACGCGGCACTGCGCAGCACTGATGAAGATCGCGTACGCATTCGCGAGCTGCATCAGGCCATCGAACGGGCTCAGCAGTCGGGCGACCTCGACGCTGAATCTGACGCCGTCGTCCAGTATCAAATTGCGGTCACCGAAGCCGCCCACAACGTAGTACTGCTGCATCTGCTACGGTGTATGGAGCCTATGCTGGCGCAAAACGTTCGTCAGAACTTTGAGTTGCTGTATGCCCGTCGGGAGATGCTCCCACTGGTCAGCGACCACCGTACAAGCATCTTTGAAGCGATCATGGCAGGCGAGCCCGAGCAGGCGCGTGAAGCGTCACACCGCCACCTGGCCTTCATCGAAGAGATTTTGCTGGATAGAAGCCGTGAACAGAGCCGCCGTGAGCGCTCGTTACGTCGTCTCCAGCAGCGAAAGGATTAATATTTTTTCCGGCAGTCGTTCGACCGGGAAATGTGGAAATGCGCCATTAGCGCGCGGCAACTAAACGCAGAACCTGTCTTATTGTGCTTTCCTACGAAAACACAATGGGACAGGTTCCAGACAAATCAACGTACTAGATAGATAAGGAATAACCCATGTCAGAACGTTTACTCAATGACGTGGATCCGATCGAAACTCGCGACTGGCAACAGGCGATCGAATCGGTCATCCGTGAAGAAGGTGTTGAGCGTGCTCAGTATCTTATCGACCAACTGCTTTCTGAAGCCCGCAAAGGTGGCGTTCAGGTAGCTGCGGGTGCAGGTGCTAGCGGTTACGTCAACACTATTGCCGTTGAAGATGAACCGGAATACCCGGGTAATCTGGAGCTGGAGCGTCGTATTCGTTCTGCTATCCGCTGGAACGCCATCATGACCGTGCTGCGTGCGTCTAAAAAAGACCTCGAGCTGGGCGGCCACATGGCTTCCTTCCAGTCTTCTGCGACCTTCTACGAAGTGTGCTTCAACCACTTCTTCCGTGCGCGCAACGAGCAGGATGGCGGCGATCTGGTTTACTTCCAGGGTCACATCTCTCCGGGCGTCTACGCACGTGCGTTCCTGGAAGGCCGTCTGACCGAAGAGCAGATGAACAACTTCCGTCAGGAAGTTCACGGTAAAGGTCTGTCTTCTTACCCGCACCCGAAACTGATGCCAACCTTCTGGCAGTTCCCGACCGTATCTATGGGTCTGGGTCCTATCGGTGCTATCTACCAGGCTAAATTCCTGAAATATCTGGAACACCGTGGTCTGAAAGACACCTCCAAACAAACCGTTTACGCCTTCCTGGGCGACGGCGAGATGGATGAGCCAGAATCTAAGGGTGCTATCACCATCGCGACCCGTGAAAAACTGGACAACCTGGTCTTCGTTATCAACTGTAACCTGCAGCGCCTTGATGGCCCGGTTACCGGTAATGGCAAAATCATTAACGAACTGGAAGGTATCTTCGCGGGTGCTGGCTGGAACGTTATCAAGGTTATCTGGGGCGGTCGTTGGGATGAGCTGCTGCGTAAAGACACCAGCGGTAAACTGATCCAGCTGATGAACGAAACCGTTGACGGCGACTACCAGACCTTCAAATCCAAAGACGGCGCTTACGTACGTGAGCACTTCTTCGGTAAATATCCAGAAACCGCAGCGCTGGTTGCCGACTGGACTGACGAGCAGATCTGGGCCCTGAACCGTGGTGGTCACGATCCGAAGAAAGTCTACGCTGCACTGAAAAAAGCGCAGGAAACCAAAGGCAAAGCAACCGTAATCCTCGCCCATACCATTAAAGGTTACGGCATGGGTGACACCGCTGAAGGTAAAAACATCGCTCACCAGGTTAAGAAAATGAACATGGACGGCGTGCGCTATATCCGCGACCGTTTCAACGTTCCTGTTACCGACGAGCAGGTTGAAAAACTGTCTTACATTACCTTCCCAGAAGGTTCTGAAGAACACACCTATCTGCACGCCCAGCGTGAAAAACTGCATGGCTACCTGCCAAGCCGTCAGCCTAACTTCGATGAGAAGCTGGAGCTGCCGACCCTGGAAGATTTCGGCCCGCTGCTGGAAGAGCAGAACAAAGAGATCTCTACCACTATCGCGTTCGTACGTGCTCTGAACGTGATGCTGAAGAACAAATCCATCAAAGACCGCCTCGTGCCGATCATCGCCGATGAAGCGCGTACCTTTGGTATGGAAGGTCTGTTCCGTCAGATTGGTATCTACAGCCCGAACGGTCAGCAGTACACCCCGCAGGACCGCGAGCAGGTTGCATACTACAAAGAAGACGAGAAAGGCCAGATTCTGCAGGAAGGTATCAACGAACTGGGTGCTGGCGCATCCTGGCTGGCGGCTGCGACCTCTTACAGCACCAACAACCTGCCGATGATTCCGTTCTACATCTACTACTCCATGTTCGGGTTCCAGCGTATCGGTGACCTGTGCTGGCAGGCTGGCGACCAGCAGGCTCGCGGCTTCCTGGTAGGTGGTACTTCCGGTCGTACGACGCTGAACGGTGAAGGTCTGCAGCACGAAGATGGTCACAGCCATATTCAGTCTCTGACTATCCCGAACTGTATCTCTTACGATCCATCTTACGCGTACGAAGTGGCGGTCATCATGCACGATGGTCTGGAGCGCATGTACGGTGAGAAACAAGAGAACGTTTACTACTACATCACCACGCTGAACGAAAACTACCACATGCCGGCGATGCCAGCAGGTGCCGAGGAAGGTATCCGTAAAGGTATCTACAAACTCGAAACCATCGAAGGTAGCAAAGGTAAAGTTCAGCTGCTGGGCTCCGGTTCTATCCTGCGTCACGTACGTGAAGCAGCGCAGATCCTGGCGAACGACTACGGCGTTGGCTCCGATGTGTACAGCGTAACTTCCTTCACTGAACTGGCTCGTGATGGTCAGGACTGTGAGCGTTGGAACATGCTGCACCCAATGGAAACCCCACGCGTGCCTTACATCGCTCAGGTGATGAACGACGCGCCAGCGGTAGCCTCCACCGACTATATGAAACTGTTTGCTGAGCAGGTTCGTACTTATGTACCGGCTGATGATTACCGCGTACTGGGTACCGACGGCTTTGGCCGCTCTGACAGCCGTGAAAACCTGCGTCACCACTTCGAAGTTGATGCTTCTTACGTGGTAGTAGCGGCACTGGGCGAACTGGCTAAACGTGGCGAAATCGATAAGAAAGTGGTTGCGGAAGCAATTACCAAATTCAACATCGATGCAGAAAAAGTTAACCCGCGTCTGGCGTAAGAGGTAAAAGAATAATGGCTATCGAAATCAATGTACCGGACATCGGGGCTGATGAAGTTGAAATCACCGAGATCCTGGTCAAAGTAGGCGACAAAGTTGAAGCTGAACAGTCGCTGATCACCGTAGAAGGCGATAAAGCCTCTATGGAAGTTCCGTCTCCTCAGGCTGGTATCGTTAAAGAGATCAAAGTCTCTGTTGGCGACAAAACTGAGACCGGCAAACTGATCATGATTTTCGATTCCGCCGACGGTGCAGCAGCTGCTGCACCTGCTAAGGCAGAAGAGAAGAAAGAAGCGGCTCCAGCGGCAGCACCTGCTGCTGCAGCGGCAAAAGACGTACACGTTCCAGACATCGGCGGTGACGAAGTTGAAGTGACCGAGATTCTGGTGAAAGTGGGCGACACCGTGACCGCTGAGCAGTCTCTGATTACCGTAGAAGGCGACAAAGCGTCTATGGAAGTTCCGGCACCGTTCGCGGGTACCGTGAAAGAGATCAAAGTGAACACCGGCGACAAAGTGTCTACCGGCTCCCTGATCATGGTCTTCGAAGTGGCGGGTGCCGCTCCAGCAGCCGCTCCGGCGCAGGCAGCAGCTCCAGCTGCGGCGGCTCCGGCAGCAGCAGCGGGCGCGAAAGACGTTCACGTTCCGGATATCGGCGGTGACGAAGTTGAAGTCACCGAAGTGATGGTGAAAGTGGGCGACAAAGTTGCCGCTGAGCAGTCACTGATCACCGTAGAAGGCGACAAAGCTTCTATGGAAGTTCCGGCTCCGTTCGCGGGTACCGTGAAAGAAATCAAAATCAGCACCGGCGACAAAGTGTCTACCGGCTCTCTGATTATGGTCTTCGAAGTGGAAGGCGCAGCACCTGCTGCTGCTCCGGCAGCCGCGGCGGCTCCAGCCCCTGCTGCTGCACCAGCTCAGGCTGCTAAACCAGCTGCCGCACCGGCTGCGAAGGCTGAAGGTAAAACCGAGTTCGCTGAGAACGACGCTTACGTTCACGCTACTCCGCTGATTCGTCGCCTGGCGCGCGAGTTCGGCGTTAATCTGGCGAAAGTGAAAGGTACGGGTCGTAAAGGCCGTATCCTGCGCGAAGACGTTCAGGCTTACGTGAAAGAAGCCGTTAAACGCGCTGAAGCTGCACCTGCGGCAGCCGCTGGCGGCGGTATCCCGGGCATGCTGCCTTGGCCGAAAGTCGACTTCAGCAAGTTTGGTGAAATCGAAGAAGTGGAACTGGGCCGTATCCAGAAAATCTCTGGTGCTAACCTGAGCCGTAACTGGGTGATGATCCCGCACGTTACTCACTTCGATAAGACCGATATCACCGATCTGGAAGCGTTCCGTAAACAGCAGAACGCCGAAGCTGAAAAACGTAAACTGGACGTGAAATTCACCCCAGTAGTCTTCATCATGAAAGCCGTTGCTGCTGCTCTGGAACAGATGCCGCGCTTCAACAGCTCTCTGTCTGAAGATGGTCAGCGCCTGACCCTGAAGAAATACATCAACATCGGTGTTGCGGTTGATACGCCAAATGGTCTGGTTGTTCCAGTCTTCAAAGACGTGAACAAGAAGAGCATTACCGAGCTGTCCCGTGAACTGACTGTGATCTCTAAGAAAGCGCGTGACGGTAAGCTGACCGCTGGCGAAATGCAGGGCGGTTGCTTCACCATCTCCAGCATCGGCGGCCTGGGTACTACCCACTTCGCGCCGATTGTTAACGCGCCGGAAGTGGCGATCCTCGGTGTCTCCAAGTCCTCTATGGAGCCAGTGTGGAACGGTAAAGAGTTTATGCCGCGTCTGATGATGCCAATTTCTCTTTCCTTCGACCACCGCGTGATCGACGGTGCTGATGGTGCGCGCTTTATCACCATCATCAACAACATGCTGTCCGACATTCGCCGTCTGGTGATGTAATAAAAAAGCCGGCCAGACGGCCGGCTTTTTTCTGATAACCTCAGGATGATTTGGGGTTATCAGCAACAAAGGACAAAATCGTTTGCCGTTTGTTGTTTAAAAATTGTTAACAATTTTGTAAAATACACGCGGATAGAACGTCCCGGTGGATGATGGGCGTAATAACTATAACGTCAGACCGCCGGATACAAATGATAGAGGTCATGATGAGTACTGAAATTAAAACTCAGGTCGTGGTACTTGGGGCAGGTCCTGCGGGCTACTCTGCTGCATTCCGTTGCGCTGATTTAGGTCTGGAAACCGTAATCGTAGAACGTTACAGCACCCTCGGTGGTGTTTGTCTGAACGTTGGCTGTATCCCTTCTAAAGCACTGCTGCACGTTGCAAAAGTTATCGAAGAAGCCAAATCGCTGGCTGAACACGGTATCGTCTTCGGCGAACCGAAAACCGATATCGACAAAATTCGTACCTGGAAAGAGAAAGTTATCACTCAGCTGACCGGTGGTCTGGCTGGTATGGCCAAAGGCCGTAAAGTGAAAGTGGTAAACGGTCTGGGTAAATTCACCGGGGCAAACACCCTGGAAGTGGAAGGCGAGAACGGTAAAACCGTAATCAACTTCGACAACGCTATCATCGCGGCGGGTTCCCGTCCGATTGAACTGCCATTCATTCCACATGAAGACCCACGCGTTTGGGACTCTACAGACGCACTGGAACTGAAAGAAGTGCCAAAACGCCTGCTGGTTATGGGCGGTGGCATCATCGGTCTGGAAATGGGTACCGTGTACCATGCGCTGGGTTCAGAGATTGACGTGGTTGAAATGTTCGACCAGGTTATCCCGGCTGCAGACAAAGACATCGTTAAAGTCTTCACCAAACGTATCAGCAAGAAATTCAACCTGATGCTGGAAACCAAAGTGACCGCCGTTGAAGCAAAAGCAGACGGTATCTATGTTTCCATGGAAGGCAAAAAAGCACCTGCTGAAGCACAGCGTTATGACGCCGTGCTGGTGGCTATCGGTCGCGTACCGAACGGTAAAAACCTCGACGCGGGCAAAGCTGGCGTAGAAGTTGACGACCGTGGCTTCATCCACGTCGACAAACAGCTGCGTACCAACGTGCCGCACATCTTTGCTATCGGCGATATCGTCGGTCAGCCAATGCTGGCGCACAAAGGTGTTCATGAAGGTCACGTTGCTGCTGAAGTTATCGCAGGCCAGAAACACTACTTCGATCCGAAAGTGATTCCATCCATCGCGTATACCGATCCGGAAGTTGCCTGGGTTGGTCTGACCGAGAAAGAAGCGAAAGAGAAAGGTATCAGCTATGAAACCGCCACCTTCCCGTGGGCTGCTTCTGGCCGTGCTATCGCTTCCGACTGCGCAGACGGTATGACCAAGCTGATCTTCGACAAAGAATCTCACCGTGTTATCGGTGGTGCGATTGTCGGCACCAACGGCGGCGAGCTGCTGGGTGAAATCGGTCTGGCTATCGAAATGGGCTGTGATGCTGAAGATATCGCGCTGACCATCCACGCTCACCCGACTCTGCACGAGTCTGTTGGCCTGGCAGCAGAAATCTTTGAAGGTAGCATTACCGACCTGCCGAACGCGAAAGCGAAGAAGAAGTAATCTTCTGACCCGTAACCCGGCCGAGCATAGCGACGCCGGGAAGCGCACGGTCCTCCCGGAGTCGGCTAACACCTCGTCCGGGCTACCATAGAAAAAAGCGGCTTAACGGCCGCTTTTTTTATGCTCTCTGCCAACGAGTTATGTCTAACCGTAGCAAAGATTACGAAGCGGGTTACAGTTTTCCGACGCTATCGCTATGTTTTCGGCACCTTCATCCTCTTCTCTCCCTTTAATCTCGAAACGTTCTGTTAACGCTTGCCGCAACTTGAATAATAATCACGATATAAACTGATAGCAGGCTAATAAATTGGAGTGTGAGACGATGAAAATGTTTCTGACGACGGCAGCCTTAGCTGCAACGCTGGTTTCTGGATTGGCTTTTGCGAGCGACGCAACGATCCCGTGGGCTGATAACAGCGGCGGTACCGAAAGTACGCATATCGCTGCGATGGGACAGAACCTGAACGCTGAGCATCAGCAGGTAACAAAAACGCAGGAAGGGGTGTGGGCCGATAACTCCGGCAGCATTAGCGCCGATGAAGCCGCGCTGACCAGCAGCAAACCGGCGGTGAAAGGCCACCCTGAACTGATGCCGCATCAGGGCTAAGTTAACGGTATCGTTGTTTGAAGAATACCCGGCTGCGTACAGACGCCGCCGGGCATTTTTTTACTCTGCAACCGCCTGCCAGCCCGTGCTGGCATCGGGATCAAAGTGGGTAATCGCCTGCGCTTTCTGTTCAGACTCAGCGCCCAAATTGGCTTCATAAACGCGATCGTTTTGATCAATCATAAAGCTCATCACGCCAGTTTGTCCCCATTCAACGGGCCAGGCGAGTAAGGCAACGTCGCCTTTATCGCCTTCAGGCAGAATGCGGAAATGGTAGCCATGATAGCCTTCCCCTGGTACCGCTGGGCTGAAGTTTGGCCCTAAGGGACTTGGCGTTTCTCCTGGCGCTATAGGCCAGTAAAGGCCATCTTTTTTCCCTTCGCTACTGATAATTTTCTGCGCCCAGGCATGGTTCAACTGGTAGTAGTCCTGCTGGGCATCCACGTAGGCGTGCATCGCCTCAATGGCTGACAGTTCGTTACGCCCGATGGCGCGCGTCAGAATTTCATCTTTCCCCGCGGCCATGTTGAATTCCCACCCATCGGCCTTTTTTTCCATTGGAATCGGTAATCGCCAACCGTCATTACCGACGTCCAGCCAGGCGGTATTACCTTGATTGACGATACGGTGATTAACCTGCCAATCGCGCAGGAAGCGATCAACGGCATCCTGATCGACGCCGTCGGGGGGTAAGAACTGCTGCCAGTTATCGCCGAGCAGGTTGTCGAGCTCAGCATCGTTTTTCTGCGTGACCGCGTTGACCAGCGCACTTGCGGCCTGGTCCGGGGTGGCGAAGGTTTGCTGCGCCAGCGCCATCAGTGGTGACATCGCCAGCGCCAGCAGCGCTATCTGTATCTGCTTTTTCATCACATTATCCTTTAGCGTCGACGGAACTCATGGTGCCCGGCAATACCGCCATTATGTTGCTCAGCGCTAAGGCCGGAAGCGTGGCGGCTCTGTAGCCCTCGAGACTGCTGCGCCTGCCATGATGGCGCGCGACTTTCGTTGCCGCTGAGCGCCGTGTTGCGCAGACCGCCGCCGTTGGCGCGCAGCGCGCTGTTCTGACCCATCATTCCAGCATTCAGATGCGGTGTCTGGCCGTTTAACCGTTCATGCGTTTGCAGATTCTGATGCTGGGTCGCATTCAACTGCGGATGCGACTGTTGAATATGCTGCTGTGCTGCGGCGCGCTGCGAAACCGTATGGCTCGGCGTTCGGCTGGTTGGGGCGTCGTAGCCGCGGAAGTTATTCCGCTGCGCGGCCTGATTCCACTGCTGTGTTGCCGCGTTACGCTGGGCATCACGGGAGCCCAGCCCGGCTGGGCTGGCATTGCCGCTACCAATATGCGTGCGCTGCTGTAGCTGCGACATCGCCGCCTGACGCTGACTGTCGCGGTTAGGCTGCGCGTGCTGAGTGGCGCTCAACCCGCCGACCGCTTCCGTTTGATGAGGTGCAAACGCGCCCGGCGTTTGATGCGTAGCGCTCAGGCCACCTGGCACGTTGGTCTGGTGGAACTGCTGCGCCACGTTGTTATTCGGGTACGGCGTGTTGCCGCGATACGCCGGGTTGTGCTGCCAGCCCATCGTCTGACCGCTGATATTCTGCCCGCTAATCTTGTTGAAGTTATTCACGTTAATGTTGATGTTATCGCCATTGTGCTGATAGCCCGATGGATGGCCGCCGTGATCGTCATGATGGTCATCGTCATGATGATGATGGTCGTCATCATCCCAATCGATGTTGCTGAAAATCGCATAGGTGGTTGCTACCCCAAGGCTATAGCCGAAACCGCGTACAAAGCTGTCGGCAAACTGCTGCCCCGGAGGTGGCGGCAGATAGACCGGCGGCGCGGAGGTATAAGGCCAACTGCTGCCGTAAACCACCGTCGGGTTGTAGTTCGGCACGTATACCACCTGCGGGTTGCTCGGTTCAATCTTGATAACCGTCGGCTCGCTGTTGGTGGAATGGGGGGACGTCGAGGAGGCCACGCGTTTGGCGGTGGTGACCGTTTGCTGCGGCGTCGATTTCAGCGAGCCGGTTTGCTGGGCGAGCTGGCGTAGTTTCTGTACTGCATCCATGACGTCCTGTGGCTGCGCCAGGAACGCGTTACCGAGGTTGGTCACCCACTGCGGATCTTCACCCATCATGCCCGTCAGCTGCGGGAAGGCGACCAGCGACTTCACGCTGGCATCCCACGGTTGATTAGCCACAGCTTTTACCGCCGCATCGCCCTGCTGGCCGGGATGGTCTTTCGACCACTGCACCGCCTGCGTCACGCTATCCGGATAGGTTGAGGCCATCAGCACCTGCGACAGCAGCGAGTCTGGGTAGAGTGCGATAGGGGCTACCCACTGCGTGATTTGTGCGGTGGTGTAGGTGACCGGGGCAGGGGCCGCTTCAGGTGCTGTTACCGCCATCGCAGGCGGCGCGTCGGGCGCGACGGGCTCCCGGCTTTTGACGTACAGCGTGCCGGCGGCCGCAAGTAACCCGGCGCTGCAGATAAGCGCAATATAGTGGGGCTTAAAGGGCAAAGTCATGGTGGTTCTCCAGGGAACTACACAGTGCGTAACAGAGGAGTCGGATATGCCGCGAGTATAATGAGGCCGTTGTTTATTTTTTGATTAAAGCAGGGATTTTTGCGGTGAGTAGGGAAATCTGACAAGAGTTTACACTGTCAAAGAGCGGGCAAAATAATCGCGCCTCGACGTCAGCATCGCCCGTTTTTCATCCTCTTAGATGTCATACTTTCATAACAAAATGTTTAATACCCCGGCGCTTCGATGGTTTTTTTTCATCGTAAAACGGCTTTTTTTAATCTGTTATATCAACATTAACGATTCAGCAAATATTTAATGTTGCTTTTTTGTAAACAGATTAACACCCTTCTGAAATCCTGCTATGCTGGCCTCGCGGTACCGGGCTTTTACCCTACAAACTGCTGTCTCACAGGAGCGTGAAGAGATCGCCGACCGCATATGACAATGAGAGCGAGGAGATACCGTCGTGCTAAAAGAATACCGTGAGCACGTAGCTGAGCGTGCCGCCGAAGGGATTGTTGCCAAACCCTTAGATGCAACCCAAATGGCCGCGCTGGTTGAGCTGCTGAAGAATCCGCCTGCTGGCGAAGAAGAATTCCTGTTAGACCTGTTAACTAACCGTGTACCGCCGGGCGTTGATGAAGCCGCCTACGTTAAAGCGGGTTTCCTCGCCGCTGTCGCGAAAGGCGAAGCCACTTCCCCACTGGTTACCCCAGAAAAAGCCATCGAATTGTTAGGCACCATGCAGGGTGGTTACAACATCCATCCGCTGATTGATGCCCTGGACGATGCGAAGCTGGCACCGATTGCTGCCAAAGCACTGTCTCACACTCTGCTGATGTTCGATAACTTCTACGACGTAGAAGAGAAAGCCAAAGCGGGCAACGCCTACGCTAAGCAGGTTGTTCAGTCCTGGGCCGATGCCGAATGGTTCCTGAGCCGTCCTGCGCTGGCAGATAAAATCACCGTTACCGTGTTCAAAGTGACCGGTGAAACCAACACCGATGACCTGTCTCCGGCACCGGATGCCTGGTCCCGCCCGGATATTCCTCTACACGCTCTGGCGATGCTGAAAAACGCCCGCGAAGGCATTGACCCGGATCAGCCGGGTGCCGTTGGCCCGATCAAACAGATCGAAGCACTGCAGCAGAAAGGTTTCCCGCTGGCCTACGTGGGCGACGTTGTGGGTACCGGTTCTTCCCGTAAATCAGCGACCAACTCCGTGCTGTGGTTCATGGGTGACGATATCCCTCATGTACCGAACAAACGCGGCGGCGGCCTGTGCCTTGGCGGCAAAATTGCACCTATCTTCTTCAACACCATGGAAGATGCGGGCGCGCTGCCAATTGAAGTCGATGTTTCCAATCTGAACATGGGCGACGTCATTGACGTATACCCGTTCAAAGGCGAAGTGCGTAACCACGAAACCGACGAACTGCTGGCAACCTTCGAGCTGAAAACCGACGTGCTGATCGACGAAGTACGTGCCGGTGGCCGTATTCCGCTGATCATCGGCCGTGGCCTGACCACCAAAGCGCGTGAAGCGCTGGGCCTGCCGCACAGCGATGTATTCCGTCAGGCGAAAGACGTGGCGGAAAGCAGCCGCGGCTTCTCTCTGGCACAGAAAATGGTTGGCCGCGCCTGTGGCGTGAAAGGTATTCGTCCAGGCGCGTACTGCGAACCGAAGATGACCTCCGTCGGTTCTCAGGATACCACCGGCCCAATGACCCGCGATGAACTGAAAGACCTGGCGTGCCTGGGCTTCTCTTCTGACCTGGTGATGCAGTCCTTCTGTCACACTGCCGCCTATCCTAAGCCGGTCGACGTGACCACGCACCACACGCTGCCAGACTTCATCATGAACCGTGGCGGTGTCTCCCTGCGTCCGGGCGACGGCGTTATCCACTCCTGGCTGAACCGTATGCTGCTGCCAGATACCGTGGGTACCGGCGGTGACTCCCATACCCGTTTCCCAATCGGTATCTCCTTCCCGGCGGGCTCTGGTCTGGTGGCGTTTGCTGCGGCGACCGGCGTGATGCCGCTGGATATGCCGGAATCTGTACTGGTGCGCTTCAAAGGCAAAATGCAGCCGGGTATCACACTGCGTGACCTGGTTCATGCGATCCCGCTGTATGCAATTCGCCAGGGCCTGCTGACCGTTGAGAAGAAAGGTAAGAAAAACATCTTCTCTGGCCGCATCCTGGAAATCGAAGGTCTGCCGGATCTGAAAGTTGAGCAGGCGTTCGAGCTGACCGATGCTTCCGCAGAGCGTTCTGCTGCGGGCTGTACCATCAAGCTGAACAAAGAGCCAATCGTTGAGTACCTGACCTCCAACATCGTTCTGCTGAAGTGGATGATCGCGGAAGGCTACGGCGATCGCCGTACGCTGGAACGTCGTGTTCAGGGCATGGAAAAATGGCTGGCGAACCCTGAACTGCTGGAAGCTGACGCTGACGCAGAGTACGCGGCGGTGATCGACATCGATCTGGCTGACATTAAAGAGCCAATCCTGTGTGCGCCAAACGATCCGGACGACGCGCGTCTGCTGTCTGACGTACAGGGCGAGAAGATTGACGAAGTATTTATCGGCTCCTGCATGACCAACATCGGCCACTTCCGTGCTGCCGGTAAGCTGCTGGATAACCATAAAGGCCAGCTGCCGACCCGCCTGTGGGTGGCTCCGCCAACCCGTATGGACGCAGCTCAGCTGACCGAAGAAGGTTACTACAGCGTGTTCGGTAAGAGCGGTGCGCGTATTGAGATCCCTGGCTGCTCCCTGTGTATGGGTAACCAGGCGCGCGTAGCTGACGGTGCGACGGTCGTTTCGACCTCTACCCGTAACTTCCCGAACCGTTTAGGTACCGGCGCGAACGTCTTCCTGGCCTCTGCGGAGCTGGCGGCAGTTTCGGCGCTGATCGGCAAGCTGCCAACCCCGGAAGAGTACCAGACCTTCGTGGCTCAGGTTGATAAGACGGCGGTGGACACCTACCGTTACCTGAACTTCGACCAGCTCTCTCAGTACACTGAGAAAGCCGACGGCGTTATCTTCCAGACCGCAGTATAAGAACGTAGACCGGACGAGATGCGTTAGCATCGACTCCGGGAAATTCCCGGCGGCGCTACGCTTGGCCGGGCTACTAAAAAGGCGAGAGTTTGAACTCTCGCCTTTTTTATATTAAAGCACGGCTTGATATTGATGCTATGCCGAACATTACTTAAACTTAATCAATTGAAAGATAAGCTTATTATGTTGCTGCTTTTTCTTGAATAATATATCTCGCCATTACATTCAATATTTATATTATTTAATGTTCACTGGTTATTATTTGTTGATGTTGGGGTTTGTACTGATGCCAGATAATTAAATGTGTTCGGTTTATTATTGAAAATTCGCATAGCTGGATTCTGGTTTCCAATTTCGGAGTGATGGTATCCACCACAGTGCTGCTGTTCGCATGGTATGCCATCATGATCGCCATCCATCCGAGGGTCCGGACAGTTATTCAATACCCACTGGGCTTCCTCGCAGTTCGCCATTTCACTACAGTAATGGCGACCGTTGCATTCATAAGCGTATGAATATGTGCTTAAAAAAGTAGATAAAATAATTATTGTTTTGACGGTTTTTTTCATTTTATTTTCATTCCTTTGGTGAAATAGAATGTTTATATAATCACATGAGTATGATAGCTGTAAAATTATTAATTAATGGCTACGTGTAAGTAATTTACATGGCGAATGATGTGCGCCATTTATATTAATTTGTTGATTGGTTAATATATTCAGCGTGCGATCGTCGATGACAAACGGTCTATTAGACATTCTTCTGACATCGCCTCATCGACGTGGTGATACTCTGGGCGGTTACGGCGATGTTTTTTTCCCACTCTGCGGGCTATCGTACTGCTTTTATCCTCTCCAACTGCGATAATTACCTATAGGTACAATGCAGCGGTGACGCATTGCCTTTGTAGAGGAACAGATTATGGATTATGAATTTCTGCGTGACGTTACCGGAGGGGTAAAAGTACGTATGTCGATGGGCCACGAAGTGGTCGGTCACTGGTTTAATGAAGAGGTCAAAGACAACCTCACGCTACTGGACGAAGTGGAACAGGCTGCACGTACCGTCAAAGGCAGCGAACGCTCATGGCAGCGCGCGGGGCATGAATATACCCTGTGGTTGGACGGCGAAGAAGTGATGGTTCGCGCCAATCAGCTGGAGATTTCCGGCGATGAGATGGAAGAGGGGATGAGCTACTACGATGAAGAGAGCTTGTCACTGTGCGGCGTTGAGGACTTTTTACAGGTCGTTGCCGCCTATCGCGAGTTTATCAAGCAGCGCTAACGGATGCGGAGCCTGTGGGCTCCGCGACGCGCATTATTTCACGTAGGCCAGCAGGCTCAGAGAGTCGCGAGCCAGTGCTTTGCACTTCTTCGAGGTAGGAATGCCGATGCCGCTGAGATCGCGGTAGCTGTCTTCACCTAGCGCCTTCATGTTAAAGGTGTCGTAGTTGCTGAGATCCCACTGATTTTGCTGGGCAAAAAAGACTAATGCGCGACGAATTTGCGTGTTCGGTAGATTCTGGTAACCACAGTCGTTTTTCAGGAAGACAAATACCGCCGTGAGATCGGCCATATCTTCTGCTTCAGACTCGCTTAAAGCATAACTGGAACTGGACATCGCCAGCAGCGATCCAAGCAGTACCGTTCGGAAAAACGTCTTCATTTCTTCTACCTTACATCGTCGATATTCAACGTTAACATACTTCCAGAAGCGGCGGGAGGCTTTCTTAAAGCTTTCTGCTTGACCTTCCCGCAGGGGTAGGGTTTAAGCTCAATTAATCACCAGAAGCCGAAAAGGATGTAACGATGCATCGTCGTGATTTTATCAAACTCAGCGCCGCTATCGGCGTTGCCAGCGCCTTGCCTCTGTGGAGCCGTGCGGTATTCGCCGCCGAGCGCACCATGCTTCCCATTCCTCCCCTGCTTGCCGCCGATGCGAATAATCAGATCTTGCTGACCGTTCAGGCCGGAAAGACGCAATTTGCGGGAAAAACCGCGACAACCTGGGGCTACAACGGCAGCCTGTTAGGGCCGGCTATTCAGCTGCAACAGGGTAAACCCATTACGGTGAAAATTAACAACACCCTGCCGGAAGAGACCACCGTGCACTGGCACGGACTGGAAGTGCCGGGTGAGGTGGACGGCGGTCCTCAAGGGGTTATCCAACCTGGCGGCAGTCGGACCGTCACGTTTACGCCAACCCAGCGTGCGGCAACCTGCTGGTTCCACCCGCATCAGCACGGCAAAACCGGGCATCAGGTGGCGATGGGGCTGGCGGGCCTTGTGCTCATCGAAGATGTAGATAGCCAGAAACTGATGCTGCCTAAACAGTGGGGTATCGACGATGTGCCGGTGATTATGCAGGACAAAAAATTTACCGCCGCCGGTGAGATTGACTATCAGCTGGACGTAATGAGCGCCGCGGTGGGCTGGTTTGGCGATACGCTGCTGACCAACGGCGTGACCTACCCGCAGCATACGCCGCCACGGGGCTGGCTGCGCCTGCGTTTGCTGAACGGCTGTAATGCACGCTCACTGACCATTGCGACCAGCGATAAGCGCCCGATGTATGTGGTTGCCAGCGATGGCGGACTGCTGGCCGAGCCGGTGAAAGTCAGTGAGCTGCCGATGCTGATGGGCGAACGTTTTGAAGTGCTGGTGGATGCCCGCGATGGCAAACCGTTCGATATCCTGACCCTTCCTGTGACACAGATGGGCATGGCCGTCGCGCCGTTCGATAAGGCGGTGCCGGTCCTGCACGTTCAGCCTATCGGCATTCCGGGGTCAGCAACGCTGCCGGATACACTCGTAGCCGTGCCTGCACTGCCGTCGCTGGATGGGCTGACTGAACGCAAGCTCCAGCTCTCAATGGACCCGATGCTCGACATGATGGGCATGCAGGCGCTGATGCAGAAGTACGGAAATCAGGCGATGGGCGGCATGGATCACGGCGGCATGATGGGCCACGGTGGGATGAAAATGGACCACGGCGGAATGGGTAATATGCACCACGGCGACGGTGGGTTCGACTTCCACAACGCGAACCGTATCAACGGCAAAGCGTTTGATATGAACGTGCCGATGTTTGCCGCGGCTAAAGGGCAGTACGAGCGTTGGGTGATTTCCGGCGAGGGCGACATGATGCTGCACCCGTTCCACATTCATGGCACCCAGTTCCGCATCCTGCGCGAGAACGGTCAGCCACCGGCGGCGCATCGCGCAGGCTGGAAAGACACCGTTCGTGTTGAGGGCGGCGTCAGCGAGGTACTGGTGAAGTTTGACCACAGCGCGCCGAAAGAGCAGGCCTATATGGCGCACTGCCACCTGCTGGAGCATGAAGATACCGGCATGATGCTCGGCTTTACCGTTTAACGTGCCACCGGATAGCGGCCTCGCTATCCGGTAACCCTCTGGGGTAGATACAGATTTCAGCCATATCATTCAGCGAACTTCTCGCTATACTCCGGTGGTTAACGATTAATCACGAGGTAAGAATGGCTATCTTTGGTAAGGCTCTGGCAGCCTCTTTTGTCATGCTGGTGGCGGTATCGGCGCACGCTGACATGAAGATGGAACGCAAAGACATCCCTGAATTAAAGCTGAGCATCGAGATCCCGCAGACGCTCACACCAATGCCTGAAGACATGGCTAAAATCAAATACCCTTCTGAAAACCGCCCGCAGGTGATCTACGGCGATGAACGCGGTAAAGCGTCTTTAGGCCTTAGTAACGGTCGCCATGCGCTGCCCGCAGACAAGCTCGACGTGGCAAAGGATGCGACGCTGAACATGCTGAAAAACTTCAAACCGCAGGCGGAAGCCGTGACGGTGGACGGGCATAAGGCGTGGTTGATTACCTTCCGCTCTCAGGCGGCGGATACTGATATCCTGAATATGCTGCTGGTGACGTCAGAAAACGATAAAGCCGTGCAGGCCGCGTTTAACATGACAAAAGATTTGGAAGGGCAATATAAGGATGTGGCCAGGGTTTCACTGCTGTCGATTAAGTTTGATAAGTAAATCGGCCGGGCCACAATATTCGTAGCCCGGGCGAGGCGTATACGCCGACCCCGGGGTCGGCGCTAACGCTTACTTCGCGTCGTCAGGTAACGCATAGGCGACGATATAATCACCCATCTTCGTACCAAACGAACCGTGACCGCCTGCGGAAATGACCACGTACTGCTTGCCATTAACCTCATAGGTCATCGGCGTTGCCTGACCACCTGCTGGCAGACGACCCTGCCACAGTTTCTCACCGTTGCTCATGTTGTATGCGCGCAGGTAGTTATCGGCGGTTGCCGCGATAAACAGCACGTTACCCGCCGTGGAGATTGGGCCACCCAGCATCGGCATACCCATGTTGAACGGCAGCGGAACCGGCATTGGGAACGGCAGGCTATCCTGCGGCGTACCCAGACGTTTTTTCCATACCACTTCGTTGGTTTTCAGATCCAGCGCGGAGATATAACCCCAGGCTGGCTGTTTGCATGGCAGACCAAACGGTGACAGGAACGCGTTCAGCGTTACGCCAAACTGCACGCCGTACTGCGGCTGAATGCCGGACTCGGTACCGCTGGACTTCGCGTCTTTCGGCGGCTCCATTGGGTTGCCAGGTCCGCGTGGAATCAGCTTCGATACAAACGGCAGCGCCATTGGGTTAGCAATCGCCACCTGACGGTTAGGGTCGACGGAGATACCGCCCCACTCGAACATCCCCAGGTTACCCGGGAACACCAGCGTGCCCTGCTCGGACGGCGGGGTGAAAATGCCGTCATAGCGCAGTTTGTGGAACATCACGCGGCACACCAGCTGGTCGAACATGGTGGCGCCCCACATATCCGCACCGGTCAGATCTTTCTTCGGACGGAAGCTCAGATCGGAGAACGGCTGGGTTTTGGTGACGTAGTCGCCTTTGGCCGCGCCCTGTGGAACCGGTTTTTCCGGTGCCGGAACGACCAGCTCGCCGTTACGGCGGTCGAGCACGAAGATGTTACCGGTTTTCGCTGGCGCGTAGATAACCGGCACCGTTTTACCGTCAACGGAGATGTCTGCCAGCGTTGGCTGGGACGGCATATCCATATCCCACAGATCGTGGTGAACGGTCTGGTAGCTCCAGGCAAGCTTACCGGTGGTCGCATTCAGCGCCACAATCGAGCTCGCGTAGCGTTCCTGCTCTGGCGTACGGTTGCCACCCCAGATATCTGGCGTGGTGACGCCCATTGGCAGATACACCAGATCCAGCTTCGCATCATAGGCTGCTGGAGCCCAGGAGTTCGGCGAGTTGAAGGTGTAGTGCTGGCCTTCGCCTGGAATCGCATTCGGGTCTTTCGCGCCCGGGTCAAAGGCCCACAGCAGTTTGCCGCTGTTAACGTCAAAGCCGCGGATAACGCCAGATGGCTCACGGGTGGAGAAGTTATCGGTGACCGCACCGGCAATCACGATAACTTTATCGGTGATAATCGGTGGTGAAGTAGGTTCGTACATACCCGGTGTGGTGACCGGCATGTCGGTTTGCAGGTTGAGAATGCCTTTGTTGGCAAAGCTTTCACACAGCTTACCGGTGTCGGCGTTGAGGGCAAAGATACGGCCATCGTTCACCGGCAGGATAATACGGCGCGGACAGTCGGCAACCACGTCAGGGGATGCGTTCGCAGCGGTCGCTTCATGGTAAGACACGCCACGGCAGGTCACGTGCTGGAAGCTTGGGTCGGTGCCGAGCTGCGGGTCAAAGTGCCATTTCTCTTTACCGGTTGCCGCGTCCAGGGCAAACACGCGCTGGTGGGCGGTGCAGAGGTAGAGCATATTGCCAATCTTGATAGGGGTGACTTCGTTAGTGATTTCACCCGGATCGTTTGGCTGCTTCAGGTCGCCGGTACGGAACACCCAGGCTTCCTTCAGATTATGCACGTTATCGGCGTTAATCTGCTTCAGCGGCGAGAAGCGCTGACCTTCCTGGTTGCGGCCATAGGCCGGCCAGTCTTGATCGGCAACCTGAGAGATTGGCTCTGCTGGCGTCGCATCTGCGCTCAGCGTGCCGTTCACTTCCTGCGGGTCATGGAAACCAGCCCAGGTCAGGATACCGGCGCTGATAACCAGCGCGACGACCAGCGCCGCGACGGCTCCGCTCGACGGTACCACCAGACGGCGCCAGACGAATGGCAAAATCAGCCAGACGCCGAAGATAACCAGTACGTCGCTACGCGGCGTAAGCGCCCAGAAGTCGAAGCCGACTTCCCACACGCCCCACACCATGGTTGCCAGCAGCAGTACGGCGTAAAGCCACAGCGCTGAACGCTTAGCGCGCCAAAGCTGTGCGGTAATGCCCAGCATCACCAGACCCGCGATAGGGTAATACCAGGAACCCCCAATCGCGACCAGCCATATGCCGCCAATCAATAGATATAAGCCGCAGAACGCCGCGAAGAGGGCAGTTAGCCTCCCGAGAAGTCCTGGACGTTGATGATTTGTTTCAGCCATAGAAGAGTGTCCATTTGTTTGTTAATTATTGCTTTCATTTCATTATAGGATTTAACAAGTGTGATCGAAATCACAAATTGAGCTTTATTATCGAATTAGCCGCATGAATCGTTTTGCTGGTATACTTTCTCGCTTGCTGATCAACCTCGTGACTCTGGGTTAACGGGTTGAGTGATTTACATTTAAAATCATGTGGTTAGTTAAATGAAACATACTGTTGAAGTGATGATCCCGGAAGCGGAGATCAAGGCGCGTATCGCTGAACTGGGTCGTCTGATTAACGAGCGTTATAAAGACAGCGGCAGCGAAATGGTGTTAGTCGGTCTGCTGCGCGGCTCGTTCATGTTCATGGCTGACCTGTGCCGTGAAGTACAGGTTCCGCACGAAGTCGATTTTATGACGGCATCCAGCTATGGCAGCGGTATGTCCACCACCCGCGACGTGAAAATCCTCAAAGATCTCGACGAAGATATTCGCGGTAAAGACGTGCTGATCGTCGAAGACATTATCGACTCCGGGAACACCCTGTCGAAAGTGCGTGAGATCCTGAGCCTGCGCGAGCCGAAGTCGCTGGCGATTTGTACGCTGCTGGATAAACCAACCCGTCGTGAAGTTGAAGTGCCGGTTGAGTTTGTCGGCTTCTCTATTCCGGACGAATTCGTCGTGGGTTACGGGATTGATTACGCTCAGCGTTACCGCCACCTGCCATACGTTGGCAAAGTGGTGCTGTTAGACGGGTAAGTTTGCAGGTAGCCCGGACGAGGCGGAACGCCGACTCCGGGACACACCCGGCTTCACTGCGTTCGGCCGGGCGACAAGGGATGATTTCCCTTATTTATGATTGATATGTTTTAACTTGAGGTTGGAAATCCCGTGGCGGTAACGCTGCTCGAGGGTTTCGCGGCTCGTGGCGGTCACATCAAGGTCGCGCAGCAGGCCGTCGTGAATACCGTACGCCCAACCGTGAATCGTCACCTTCTGCCCACGTTTCCATGCTGATTGCATAATCGTCGAATGGCCCAGGTTATACACTTGCTCCATGACGTTCAACTCGCATAGCGTATCCATGCGGCGCTCCGGCGGCATCTCGCCCAGCAATGAACTATGTTTGAACCAGATATCGCGAATGTGCAGCAGCCAGTTGTCGATTAACCCCAGCTCTGGATTTTCCACCGCCGCCTGTACGCCGCCGCAGCCGTAGTGGCCACAGATAATAATGTGTTCAACTTCCAGAACATCAACGGCATACTGCACCACGGAAAGGCAGTTAAGATCGGTGTGGATAACCAGGTTAGCGACGTTACGGTGGACGAACAGTTCGCCAGGCTCAAGCCCGGTCAGGCGCTCGGCGGGGACGCGGCTGTCAGAACATCCAATCCATAAAAAACGAGGTTTTTGCGCTTGCGACAGCGTCGCAAAAAAGCCGGGATCCTCTTCTCTCAGCATCTTTGACCATAGTGCATTGTTGCTGATGAGTGTATCTATGTCGTTCATGGAAGCGGTAACCCAGTAATTTTCGTTGGGTTAATATAGGGCAACTCCTGATTTATTAAAACCAAATATCAAGTATCAGAATGTAAGGTAAGCGAAAATCTATGACCATTGCACTGGAATTAGAGCAACTGACAAAGACCTATCCTGGCGGCGTACAGGCGCTGCGTGGGATCGATCTTAAAGTCGAAGCCGGTGATTTCTACGCGCTTCTGGGGCCGAACGGCGCGGGTAAATCCACCACCATCGGGATTATCAGCTCGCTGGTGAACAAAACCTCGGGACGCGTGAGCGTATTTGGTTATGACCTGCAAAAAGATGTGGTCAACGCCAAACGTCAGCTTGGGCTGGTACCGCAGGAGTTCAACTTCAACCCGTTTGAAACCGTGCAGCAAATCGTGGTGAACCAGGCGGGTTATTACGGCGTTGAGCATAAAGAAGCGGTCATCCGCAGCGAAAAATACCTGAAGCAGCTCGATCTGTGGGAAAAACGCAACGAACGTGCGCGGATGCTCTCCGGCGGGATGAAGCGTCGTCTGATGATTGCGCGTGCGCTGATGCATGAACCAAAGCTGTTGATTCTCGACGAACCTACCGCGGGCGTTGATATTGAACTACGTCGCTCCATGTGGGGATTCCTCAAGGATCTCAACGACAAAGGCACCACCATCATTCTGACCACCCACTATCTGGAAGAGGCAGAAATGCTGTGCCGCAATATCGGCATCATCCAGCGCGGTGAACTGGTAGAGAACACCTCGATGAAGGAGCTGCTATCCAAGCTGAAGTCAGAAACCTTTATTCTCGATCTGGCGCCGAAAAGCCCGCTGCCGAAGCTCGAAGGTTACAAGCACACGCTGGTGGATACCTCGACGCTGGAAGTTGAAGTGCTGCGTGAGCAGGGGATTAACAGCGTCTTTGCGCAGCTGAGCGCGCAGGGCATCCAGGTACTGAGTATGCGTAACAAAGCGAACCGCCTTGAAGAGCTGTTTGTCTCGCTGGTTCATGAAAAACAAGGAGATCGCGCATGATGCAGCTTTACTGGGTTGCGCTGAAAAGCATCTGGGCGAAAGAGATCCACCGCTTTATGCGTATCTGGATCCAGACGCTGGTACCACCCGTCATCACCATGACGCTGTACTTTATTATTTTCGGCAACCTGATCGGTTCCCGTATCGGTGAAATGCACGGCTTTACCTACATGCAGTTTATCGTGCCGGGTCTGATTATGATGGCGGTGATTACCAACGCCTATGCCAACGTGGCCTCGTCATTCTTCAGCGCGAAGTTCCAGCGCAACATTGAAGAGCTGCTGGTGGCACCGGTGCCAACGCACGTTATCATCGCCGGGTTTGTCGGCGGCGGCGTGGCACGTGGCCTATGCGTGGGGATTCTGGTCACGGCTATTTCGCTGTTCTTCGTGCCGTTCCAGGTTCACTCGTGGGTGTTTGTGGCGCTGACGCTGATCCTGACCGCTGTGCTGTTCTCGCTTGCTGGCCTGCTTAACGCGGTCTTCGCCAAAACCTTCGATGACATCAGCCTGATCCCAACCTTCGTGCTGACGCCGCTGACCTACCTCGGCGGGGTGTTCTATTCGCTGACGCTGCTGCCACCGTTCTGGCAGGGACTGTCGCACCTGAACCCGATCGTCTACATGATTAGCGGCTTCCGCTACGGCTTCCTCGGCATTAACGATGTCCCACTGGTGACGACATTTGGCGTGCTGGTGGTGTTCATCGCCGCGTTTTATCTGCTGTGCTGGTATCTCATCCAGCGTGGGCGCGGCCTGCGCAGCTAGCAGTGCTGTATTTCCCGGCAGGTAAACGCTGCCGGGAACCATTCTTTGACAGTCATCACCCCGCTTAATTGATTACTTAGCTAAACTGCTTGCCTGCTAAGGAGGCAAGTTATGTTAGGTTGGGTCATTTCCTGCCACGACGACAAAGCACAGGAACTGCTGGATCGTTTGGAAAAAAAATATGGGCCGCTGCCGCAGTGTCGGGCCGTCAATTACTGGCGAGGGCTGAGTTCAAATATGCTCAGCCGCATGATGTGCGATGCGCTGCATCAGACTGATTCTGGGGACGGGGTTATTTTTCTCACCGATAACGCGGGCGCTGCCCCGTATCGCGTGGCCGCGCTGATGAGCCATAAGCACAGCGGCTGCGAAGTGATCGCGGGTATCCACTATTCATTAATTGAACAAATGATTCCTCTGCGGGATTCCCTCAGCAGCAGCGCCTTTCGCGAGCGCATTGTGACGCTGGGTTCGCCCGGAGTGACCAGCCTGTGGCATCAGCAGCAGAAAAATCCGCCCTTTGTTCTGCTTCACGACCTGTATGAGTCTTAAACATTGGTATTGATGTAGCTTTTGTTACAATAGTAGAGTCGTTTCCCGCTTCGGTTATTGCTCATGGCTATACGTACGGTTGTTTTCTTCCTGCTTTTCCTCACCGGCAGCGTGGCCGCCGCGTTGCCCACACGTTATATGCAGACAACTGAGGATGCCGCTATATGGGCGCGTGTCGGCAATAAAACGATGACCGTGGGCAACCTGCGTGCCGGGCAAATCATCGCCATTGAGCCCGATGTTGAAGACTACTACACCTTTAGCTTTGGTTTCGGTAAGGGCTTTATCGATAAAGGCCACCTTGAGCCAGTGCAGGGTAAACAGCGCGTTGAGGATGGGCTGGGGGATTTAAACAAACCGCTGAGCAATCAGAATCTGGTGACCTGGAAAGACACGCCGGTCTACAACGCGCCGGATATCGGTAGCGCACCACTCGGTACGTTGGCGGAGAACCTGCGCTATCCGGTTATCAACAAGCTGAAAGACCGGCTCAACCAGACCTGGTATCAGATTCGCATCGGGGAACGTCTGGCCTATATCAGCGCGCTGGACGCCCAGCCGGATAACGGCATTCCGGTCATTACCTACCACCATATTTTGCGCGATGAAGAGAACACCCGTTTTCGTCATACCTCCACCACTACCTCGGTACGTGCCTTTAGTAACCAGATGACCTGGCTGCGCGATATGGGCTATACCACGCTGACCATGTATCAGCTTGAGGACTATGTTCATAATCGCGCCAATCTTCCTGCGCGCGCGGTGGTGATAACCTTTGACGATGGGCTAAAGTCGGTCAGCCGCTACGCCTACCCGATACTCAAGCAGTACGGTTTTAAAGCCACGGCGTTTATCATCACCTCGCGCATTAAGCGCCATCCACAGAAGTGGGCGCCGAAGTCGCTGCAGTTTATGAGCGTTTCCGAGCTGGAAGAGATTAAAGATGTTTTTGATTTCCAGTCACATACCCACTTCCTGCACCGGGTAGATGCTCACCGTCGGCCAATTTTGCTGAGCCGGAGCTATCACAATATCCTGTTTGATTTTGAACACTCACGACGGGCGCTGGCGCAGTTTAATCCGCACGTGCTTTATCTCTCGTACCCGTTCGGTGGCTATAACGCGACGGCGGTGCAGGCGGCGAGCGATGCCGGTTTTCATCTGGCGGTGACGACGGTAAAAGGGAAGGTGAAGCCGGGGGATAATCCGATGCTGCTGAAGCGTCTGTATATTATGCGGACGGATTCGCTGGAGACGATGTCGCGGCTGATAGTCAATCAACCGCAGGGGTAAGGTTAGTAGTAGGACATCAACACAGTGGCGGCGGCTTTGAACTCTCCGGCCTTCATCGGATTACCGTCTTTGACCAATTGAGCGCTAAAACTAAATACGTTGGCCGTGGTGTTTGAACCGGTATTGAAGTTGTAGCGTGTTTCGAGGGATGAGTTTGGGATGAGTTGACTGTAGGTCCACCCGCTCAGCAGTTTGACGCCTACGCCGGAGGCGGCATTGCTGGTGAGCGTATTCCCCAGCAGGTCGTTACTGCTTCCCGTTGTTTTATTCGAGGTGATTTTCACATCAGCGCCAAACAGGTTATTGCAGCCTTTAAGTTGTACGTACACATCCTGGCTACGCGTTGATTGATTAAAATCGGCAAACATATAGTCACCGAGATCGATATTGGTTGAGCCATCGCTCAGCGCTGCGGCCTGGCAGGTGGTGGTAATAATGGGGATTTGAAAGCTGCTTGGCGTAACGTTGAATGTCCAGGGCTTGTTAGTTCTATCGGTTCTGTCGCCAATTGCCATTTGCCCCAGTGAAAAGCTGGTTTTGGGCGTTAATGTGGTGACACCGCCGGTATTTCCGCCGAACTCATAGTTGTACTGAAAAATATGAATGAGTGCCTTCCAGGTTTTATTTTTCCAGCGTTCGTCGTTGTGATCGGCTTCCACCACAACCCAACCATCGTCGCTGCTCGAGTCCGAACCCTTGAAGAAACCGCCACCGGCATCGGAATAAATTTTGGCAGTAAAGTAGATACCGGGAATATTGGTATAATACCGGACTGCGCCATCATCATATGCGCTCGTTGCGTAAACATAAGAATAATCGGGCTTGCCTTTTAATACCTCGCCATTCTGACCTATGCTACAGGTAGATTGCAGCGAGGGGCTCAGCGTTAAATCTACCGTGGCGAGCAATATCTCATCACTCGAATTCATGGGGCCGCCGGACTGGCTCCAGCGAATATTATTTGAGGATATGCCATTGACCAGCGTTGTCGTACCACCGCTGCCGTCATCAAACCGACACTCAATCGCGGCATGCACTGGGCCAGTTACTATTAACAGCGCGGCGAGCAGAAAATAAAGACGCCTTGCCGGTTTTCGTCGTGTGATAAACATAGGAAACCTTCCTTCATCCTGAATTAGTTATAAATGGTGCTGACCAGTACGTTGCTGGTAATTTTTCCTGCGCTAACCGGGCCGGTATTTTGTGGCCGGGCATAGAACTCATACTCGGTGGCCCAGGCATTGTTTTGTATATCAATGGTGACGCTAGAGGTACCATCGCTGTTGAGTACATTGGCGTGGTGCGCCGTTGAGAAAATAACAATCCCGACGTTATCCGCGCCGCTTTCTGTCGCTGGCGTTTCGTTGATAAACACCTGCTTGCTACCTGTTGGCCACCGCCCGCTTTGCGGCTGGAAGCTGAAGCTCAGCGTATTCACCGTCATATTATCTTCCGGGCAGCTTTCTACGTTTATTGTAAAGGCGGTACCCGCAGCGGCGTCGGTGGGGGCAAGGCGTGAGCTGCCGTCAGGGTTATAAAACCACCCCTTTCCGACGGTAGGGAGATGTACCTGACCGCCGTCAGACACGGATATCTGGCAGGTGTTTTCAACAATATTGGCGCTGAGGGTCATCTCCAGGTTGGCGTCGCCCGCCTGACAGGTGCTTACGGCTGCCAGGTACGTTAATAGGCTGAAGATGGTGCGTATTTTTTTACTCAGCGTGAATAACACGATTTTCTCCCAACCTTATCCGCTATTGATACGTTACCAGGAAGGTGACCGGGGCGCTGACGTTGCCAGCCGTGACGTCGCTGATAGTTCGTGTCTTGGCAATCACGATGCGGGCATTCATCTTAACATCGACATCGGTATCGCTAATGGTGATGTTCTGTGCGGGTTTGGTATTGCAGCTTAATAGCGTTCCTGCGCCTGCCTCTCCCTTCCAGATTTCAAAGCCGGTGGCGTTGCCCGCGGAGAATGAATCGCCGTCAGAATCCGGGCCAGAACAGCCGCCGCCGCTGCCGGAAGTGGCCTGAATGCTGGCGGATTTAACACCCATACAGTCGCTGAAGGCAATTTTGAAGGATTCGCTGCGGCTTTGTGCCACCAGATCGGATTTAAATACGTCACCAAAAGCGAGCGTGCTGATGGCTTGCCCGCCCGCGCTCTGGATTTGTGCTGTGCAGGTGCCGGCTTCAATGGTTGAGGTAAACGTTGCCTGGACGCTAGTCGTGCCGGTGATGTCGGCGAGGGTTACCGGAGAAAAACACGCGGTGGCCAGGGTGATAGTAATCAAAGATATCAGGGTACGCATTTTCATTTTTTTGGCTCCTTGCCGTTACTCATACTCGAAATTAAACGTTGCGGTGGCGCTGAAAATACCGGTTGTTCCTTTACCGGTTGCCGTTTCCATGAGCCGAGCAACTAATGGCACTTCCTTGGCGCTGATTTCGCTTGATGTCCAAAGCAGGCTTTTGGCATCGTCGGTGGCGTTGATTTCAAAAGGTTGATCGGGCGTGATGGCCCGGGCAATGCTGACGCCAACGTTGCTGGCCGCGTTATTGGTCGCCGAATTGCTAATCGCCGTCTGAATGCTGGAAGCGGTACCGGTGATGGTGGTTTTCAGTTTGGTTAAGCTTGACGGGCAATCGACGATTTTGAGCTTAAACGCGGTAGTCGCGGAGCTGTCGGCGTTGACGATTTTATCCAGTTGGGTAATCCCGCCGCTGCCGATGGGAATAATATTGTTTGTGCCGTCGCCGGTGCCGCCTTCAAGGGTCATATCGCAAGTTGTCTCACGAAGCGTCGCGGTAAAGGTCAGGTCGAGGTTGATCGTGCCGCTAGCCATAGACGGCGAGCTTACGCACAGCGTCAGCAAGATGATAATACGTATAAAGAACCGTGATGATTGCATAAAACACTCCTTGTGAAATTAATCCATCTGGCAGGTTTGGTTATTCAGCATGATGCTCAACCCCACCTTTTGCGCAGACTCCGTAATGCGATATGTCACTGTACAGCTGCTGTTGGCGGTATTTCCCCATATGACGCGTAGCGTGCCATTGTCCTGCACGCCGCGGACATAAGCCTGCCCCGCCTGGCCGACGGCGCCGATGGAAAGCCCTTTTTCATTGAGCACATCTGCGCCAAGCGGGATAAAACCGTTGTCTGAACGGTGCAGATCGAGCAGCAGAGAGCGGCCCTGATCGGTTTCAAAATCGACTCGAATGACGGCGCCGCTGCGCGGTATGGCGATGGTGCTGGTGCTTTTAATCTCCACGTCGGATTCCAGGCTGGAGATATCAAGACCAATTGTGTTTTCCCGATAAGCAGACAAATACGGCATGATGGCGTAGCCAGAACCGTCGATAACGCCATCGCCGGTTGTTAAGCGTGAGCCCTTTGCCCCGGGAGCGTTGACCAGCGCCAGCGTATCTGTGTCGCCGATGCTGCCGGGAGCAAGCGTCATTCCTCCGGAGTGCAGCAGCATACCTCCGCTGTAGCTCAAGGATGTCTGGCGGTTACTTCCGTCTGCGGCGGAGGCGGAGAGGCTTAATGGACCATAGGCGCTGTTGTAGCTACCGTATCCGCCGATTTGTTTGGTATCGCTGCCATCAGCATGAGTAGCGCTGGCATTGATGCTGTAGCTAAATCGGTAATCTTCGGTATTACCGTTAGCGCTGGTATTCAGCGTAGAATTATTTTTGAGGTCTGAACTCAGGCTGGTGTTGATACTGGAGAATCCGGCCGTGGATTTTTCGTGACCAAACAGCGTTTCAAGTGGAATGCTCAGGTTGATATATAGCCGGTCGTCTTTTTCGCCATATTCGTTGTAGCTGCGCTGTAATGAGATACTGTAGCTGCCCAGGCTGAACGAGTTGTTATAACCCACAGAGTATTGAGATGTGGTGCTACTGTTATTCCAGTAGTTTTGCCAGCTTCCTGTCAGATAAAGCGAGCCATAGTCCTTTTTTTCCGCCGCCAGCGGTTGGCTCACATTCATCTGTATTTGGTTTTTCATCCGTTGATAGCTGTTATAGGTGCTGTTGCTATCGTTGCCCGTGCTGCTTTGGATTTCGTCGGCGAGCGTGGCGGCATCGCTTAGCGTCAGATAGTTTGCCGTTGAAAAACGGTAGGCGGCGACGTTGAAAGAGGTGTGTGTCGGCTCAATCAGCTTGCTCCAGGAGAGGCGATAGCTTTGGCCGCTTAGCGCGCCCAGGCCGCTAATGTCAGCGTCGGAATAGGTGGCATCCAATGAGAATGCACCCAGCCGCGTATTGACTGCCAACCCCAACAAGCCGGAAAAATAATGGTTATCGGCATACTGCGCGCCAGCGTATCCCGTGACAAGATCCGTTAAGCCGTAAAAGCCGGAGAGATAGCCCACTTTGGGGCGTGTCTTCAAATTGCTATCATTCAGCTCCCCTACGCCGATATCCCAGCGGGCATTGCCGGGGCGAATCAGCTGGCTGACGGAAGAGTAAGGTACGGAAAAGGTTCGCTGGCTACCGTCCGACTCTTCGACGGTAACCACCAGATCGCTGCCATAGCCCACGGTGCTCAAGTCGCTAATTTCGAATTCACCCGGCGGAACGGTGCTTTCATAAATTTTATTTCCGCTTTGCGTCACGGTGACTTTAGCATTGCTGGTGGCAATGCCATGAATCGTAGGCGCATACGTCGAGATCCCGCCCGGCAGCATACGGTCATCGTTATAAATACGCATTCCGCGCAGGTTGAAAGCGTTAAATACATCGCCACGCGTATAGGAATCGCCAAGCAACAACTGTGAATGTAGCTGCGTGAGGTCGCGCTGTAGATAAATGTCCTGGCTGGCGTAGTCAGCGCCGTTGTCCTGATCCCAGTTGAGAGTGCCTCGTGAACGCAGGTGCCACGGCCCGATATTCAGACCATATTTCAGGCCAGCATAGGCGGTTTCAGTCGTGCTATTGGCGCTATGGCTGCGCCATGCGTTGAGATCATATGAAAGCATAGCTGCTGCGATCCCGTCATCCCAGAGCGAAGGATCAATATAGCCATTCGGGTGTCTGTCGATATAAATCTGCGGCGAATTGAGGTTGAGAACCTGGGTACTGGCGTCGAAATCCCAACTCATACCGGGGAAGGCGCTGGTGATATCAATGCAGGTATCTTCGTCGTATTTTTTAAGTTTTTCTTTAATTGCATCCGCTTTAATCCCTATCTGCATCAATATTTTTTTGGTGAAGCAGGGTGTGGCTCGCGGGGTGTTATTATCCTTAAAGGTAAAATTGGTCAACAGCTTTTTTCTTTTGTTTAGTGATAGTTGGGTTTTGAATGTACCAGGAACGATGGGGTTGCCTTTTGAGAAGCGGCTAATGTCAATATTATTACCGGTGTTAAATAAGAATTGATCGTTGAATTCGACTTCTTCATCAGAAGGTTGAGGCGTAGAGGTATCGGCCGCAAAGGATGGAGCCTGAGCAGCAAAATAGATAAAAATGCAGTAAATCGAACGATGCAGTAACAATCTCTTCACTAATCCATTAGTTACTAACAGCAGCAGCACTGCTAGCGGGTTGTTATGTTATTTTATGACCGTCTGGTGTTGTTCTACTCCACCGAAATCATTAATCGATGCGTAGGTAATTTGGGTGACTTTCGTCGAACTGGTACGAGTGAATGTCATTGCCTGGCTACTGAACGGCGCGACAACGTGCGGCTCAACTTCTTCTGATGTGCTACCAGACTGAGCGGTGACTTTTGCCAGCGAGATGTAATAGGGTGAATCGTTGCGTGCAACCAAAACAGGCTTGCTGTTTTGCTGTTGCTGAGACCATGTTAATTGTGCCGCTGCGGCTGAAGGCGAGCCTTTCAATCCATTTGGGCGGAAGAACATTTTGATACGGGTGCGGAACGCCAACTGCAGCATATTTTGGGTTTCAGCGTTTTTGGCTTTTGGCGGCACTTCAAGTACGTTAAACCAGTACATGGTTTCTCTGTCCTGAGCGAGTGGCTGCCCAAGCCAGGTGATACGCACCGTCTGGCCTTTTCCGGCATCAACACGTGATACTGGCGGTGTGATGATGAAAGGAAGCTTCAGTTCCTGTGGGTTAGTGGTATCGCGGCCATCGTCTAGCCAGGTTTGCACTAATAGCGGTTTTCCTCCTCGGTTTTCCATATTTACCGTCACGTCTTTGGCTGATTCCGGGTAGATAACACGGGTGCCGGAAATCACTATATCGGCGAGAGCGGCATGAGATGCCAGAAAGGTTGCACCAAACAATAGTGCAGATTGGGTGGTTTTAGTCAGACTCATCATATTCATCCATAAATATTAAAGGCGCTTCACCTGATAGGTAAGCGCCTGTGCATCAACGTAATTATTGATAGGTCATTGTGAAGGTCACGTTACTGTTCACGCTACCAGCAGTGATATCGTTTGTGCCTTTGGCCCAGTCAGCGCTGGGAACATAGGCCACGCGATAGGAGAGCGTGCCTTCACCAGTACTGGTGTCGGCGGCTTGGGTATTGTTGCCAGCGAGCCCGATGTTAATACGAGTTTTATCTGCGCTAGCGTTGTTGTAGAGCGCCAGGTTGACGTTGTTAGCGTGGCCTGCCACAGTGGGGTCGCTTTTTAGCGTACCGTTAGTGAGATCGGCAAACTGCTGTGAGGTAAAGGTGGCGGAGGCGCTCGCTTGTCCGTCCGGGCAATTAGTGAGCTTCAATTCGAATTCTTTTTCACCCACCCCTTTATCGAGGGTTGTGCCTTCAACATCGGTTTTCTGTACGACAGGGAGTGAAATGGTGACATTGTTTGCATCAACGCCGTTATTGGTTGTGATGGTACAGGTCGTATCCGTGACTGCGCCATCAAAAGTAATAAGACCTATATCAGCAGCCTGTGCTGAAAGAGAACCCATTGTCGCTACGGCGAAGGCAGTAGCCAGTGTTGTTTTATAAAACATATATAACGTCCATTTATGAGTGATGATAAAAATTAATTCATTTAATTTCCTGACAACACTTTGGATTATATGTGCGAATTACAATTCTTTGTCGTTATATTTTCTAAAGGGTGCGTTAAGTTATATTTGAATCTAGTGGCGTATGCCTCAATAATACTGGCATGCAGCACCATCTGTAGCCATCTTATGCGGCTTATTGCTGATTTTGAGAAAAGGATTAATTCAAGAAAGTAGGAGGGAACTCGCAATAGATAACACGATGACGGGTTATACTAATTTATTAAATGTATTATGATGTCCCGTTACATGGAATAAAATGTGCGGAGATAACCTGACTCAGGCTGTCCCCGCAATTTGCTTCAAGCTACCTGTACCGGAATGGCTTTCGCGGTGCGTTTCATTTCGTTGTCGCCTTCGAAATAGGCAACGTTCGGGCGCCAGGTACGCGCTTCTTCATCACTCATGGTTACGAAGCTGGCGATGATAACGATATCGCCTACGTCAGCGTTGTGCGCCGCAGCGCCGTTGACGGAGATGATTTTCGAACCGCGTTCTGCCGCGATAGCGTAGGTGGAGAAACGCTTGCCGTTGTTCACATTCCAGATATCAATGGCTTCGTTTTCCAGAATACCGGCGGCGTCGAGGAAGTCCTGGTCAATCGCGCAGGAACCTTCATAGTGCAGGTCGGCATGTGTGACTTTCACGCGGTGGAGTTTGCCCTGCAGCATTGTGCGAATCATAGCGTTTACCTTTAATTCTTAACGGAAACAAAGCAGTTCACGACTGCTTTGAGAAATTTCGCAGGCAGTATTGCCCGATTTATACCAGGTGTCCATATGCGATTAACCTTGCTTACGATTAATTGCGCATCGACACGCATAACCTGCTGCAAACGGTATCGTCATTGCAGAATGACGCCCCGGAGTCAGCGCTAATGCGCCTCGTCCGGGCTGCCCGATTGTAGCCCGGTCAAGCGAAGCGCCGCCGGGAAAGGGCACGAAAACTACAGCTCTACGCTCTGGTTATCAATCAGACGCGCCTGGCCCAGCCACGCCGCCATCAGGATCACCGCACGTTTGCTGCTGTCGGTCAGGTCGAGCAGGGTATCGGCATCGCGAATCTGAATATCATCGGCGCGGAAGCCTTTCTCGTTCAGTTCCTGCTCGGCGATCGCAATCATCTCGCCCTGATCACGCTCACCGGCTTTCAGTTTTTCTGCCATGTGGCTCATCACCTTGTACAGACCTGGCGCGATTTTACGCTGGTCTGCGGTGAGGTATCCGTTACGGGAACTGAGTGCCAGACCGTCTTTGGCGCGGATAATCGGCACGCCGACGATCTCAATATCGTAGCCAAGATCGGCCACCATCTTGCGGATCAGCGCCAGCTGCTGGAAGTCTTTCTCACCGAAGCAGGCGATATCCGGCTGAATCAGGTTGAATAGCTTGCTGACGATGGTTGATACGCCACGGAAGTGGCCTGGGCGGCTTGCCCCTTCCAGCATGGTGGAGAGGCCTGGTACATCAACGAAGGTCTGGCCTTCCAGGCCCTGCGGATAAATCTCTTTTTCCGCAGGAGCAAAGACGAAGTCGACTTTACGTTTGTTCAGCTTCTCGCAGTCTTCCTGCAGCGTACGCGGATAGCGTGCCAGGTCTTCAACACGGTCGAACTGCATCGGGTTAACGAAGATGCTGACCACCACCACGTCCGCACGGGTTTTGGCTTCTTCAACCAGCGTCATATGACCGTCGTGCAGGTTGCCCATAGTGGGAACCAGCGCAACGCGTTTACCTTCCTGACGCAAACGGCGAATATGCTGGCGCAGCAGCGGCAGGGTTTCAATAATTAACACAACAAGACTCCTTAAATACGATGCCTGATGGCGCTTCGCTTATCAGGCCTACGCGTGCCGTTATAGGCCGGATCGGGCGCGAAGCGCCACCATGCGGCGTAATGGCGAGCAGGCCGATAAATTAATGGAAACTGTGTTCTTCACCCGGATAAACACCGGACTCTACTTCGGCAATATACTGCCGTACCGCGGCGCGCATGTCGCCCGCTTCGGTGAGGAAGTTTTTGGCGAATTTAGGAATATGGCCGCCGGTGATGCCGAACGCATCGTGCATCACGAGGATCTGTCCGTCGGTGACATTGCCCGCGCCGATGCCGATAACCGGAATCGACAGCGCCTCGGTGACGCGTTTTGCCAGCTCAACCGGTACGCACTCCAGTACCAGCAGTTGAATACCCGCGGCTTCCAGCGCCAGCGCGTCATCCAACAGCACCTGGCCTGCGTCACCGCGACCCTGAATTTTATAGCCGCCGAACACGTTAACCGACTGCGGGGTTAATCCCAGATGGCCACAGACCGGTACCGCACGCTCGGCCAGCATTTTGACGGTGTCGGCAAGCCACGCGCCGCCTTCAATTTTGATCATATTGGCCCCGGCGCGCATCACCGTGGCGGCATTTTCGAAGGTTTGTTCCGGCGTGGCGTAAGCCATAAAAGGCAGGTCGGACAGCAGCAGACAGTTCGGCGCCCCACGGCGCACGGCGCGAGTGTGGTAGGCGATGTCTTCAACGGTCACAGGCAGGGTGGAATCATGGCCCTGAACGGTCATGCCAAGAGAGTCGCCAACCAGCATCACGTTGATGCCTTCGTCTGCGAACAGTTTGGCAAAGCTGTAGTCGTATGCCGTGATGGTCGCAAAGCGTTTTTTCTCTTGTTTGCATTTCTGCAATAAAGCGATGGTGGTAGGTTTCATAATAATCCCTGATGGTAAGATCGTATTACCCGGCATTCTAACAGCCGAAATCAGGGGGGCAATGACTTTAGGCAAACGATATCAGGTAGAGCAGGGATCGCTAAAAAAGGTAGGGCACGCTACCAGCGCGCAGGGCAGTTTTCCGCCACTGCATCAAGGCGCTGACGCAGGCTGATGCCATCAGGGAAGATAAGCTCAGGGGCAATTTCGAACAGCGGCCACAGCATAAAGCCGCGGTTGTGCATGTCGTAGTGCGGGACGGTCAGATTATCGGTATGAATAATTTCCTGACCAAATAGCATGATGTCTAAATCGAGGGTACGCGGACCCCAACGTTCGGCTTTGCGCTGACGCCCCTGTTGCAGTTCGATACGCTGGGTATGGCTGAGCAGCTCGTCGGCGGCAAGTGCGGTCTCCAGCGCCACAGCGGCGTTCAGATAATCGGGTTGATCCTGTGGGCCTAACGGTGGCGTGCGGTAATACGAGGAAACCGCCACGATACGGCTGTCGGGAATATCGCCGATAGCCTGTACGGCAGCATTAACCTGCTCCAGAGGAGAGGCTAAATTACTGCCGAGAGCAATGTAGGCGAGGGTCACGAGGAACCTTCACGACGCGGTGCGCGTTTGCGTGGACGGCGGTGACGACGACGGGTGTCCGGTTCATCGCCTAGCTCGTTGAGCATATCTTTCTGAGCCGGTGGCGCAACCACCTGGAACTCGCCCCACCATTGGGTCAGACGCTGTAGTTCGCCGTTGTGCTCGGCTTCGGCACGCAGGGCCAGCAGATCGTATGCCGCACGGAATTTTGGATGCTCCATCAGCTTCCAGGCGCGTTTACCCTGACGACGGGACATCCGCAGTTGAAGCTGCCAGATATCACGTACCAGCGTAGTAATACGTTTTGGAATGGCCAGCGAGCGGCAGGCTTCATCCAGCACTTCGTTCATCGCCAGTGCGAAGGCATCGTAATAGGCCAGCCCGCTCTCCTGCGCGATTTTCTGCGCCATCTCCAGCAGCGGATACCAGAACATCGCGGCGAACAGGAATGCCGGATTTACGCGCATATCGTTGCGAATACGGGTATCAGTGTTCTTCAGCACTTGAGAGATGATGCGTTCCATCGGGCTATCACCGTCTTCAGTGAAGTAACGGGTGATGGTCGGGAACAGCGGCTGGAACAGATTGTATTCGCGCAGCAGCTTGTAGGTTTCGAAACCGTAGCCTGCCTGCAGCAGCTTGAGTGCTTCTTCGAACAGGCGCGCCGGCGGCACGTCGTTCATTAAGGTTGCCAGACGCGGAATAGGCTCAGCGGTTTCCGGGCTGATACGCATATCCAGCTTCGCGGCGAAGCGTACGGCGCGCAGCATGCGCACCGGGTCTTCACGGTAGCGGGTTTCCGGGTCGCCAATCAGACGAATCACGCCGTCGATCAGATCCTGCATACCGCCAACGTAGTCACGAACGGTGAAGTCCGCCACGCTGTAGTAAAGGCTGTTGATGGTGAAGTCGCGGCGCTGGGCGTCTTCTTCGATGGAACCGAAGATGTTGTCGCGCAGCAGCATGCCGTTTTGCCCACGCTGTGAGGTGGTGCGATCGGACTGGCCGTCTTCGTGGTGACCACGGAAGGTGGCGACTTCGATAATTTCAGGGCCGAACATGACGTGCGCCAGACGGAAGCGGCGACCAACCAGACGGCAGTTGCGGAACAACTTGCGAACCTGGTCAGGCGTGGCGCTGGTGGTCACGTCGAAATCTTTTGGTTTTTTGCCCAGCAGCAGGTCGCGAACGCCGCCGCCGACGAGGTAAGCCTCGTAGCCTGCTTTGTTCAGACGATAAAGAACCTTGAGGGCATTCTCGCTGATATCTTTGCGGGAAATAGCGTGCTGCTCGCGCGGAATAACGGTCATAGCAGGTTTAGCGACGGCGTTTTCAGCCTCGCTTTCCTCACGGCTTAGCACCTTGCGGCAAAAATTAGCGACTCGGGTAAAAATGGTGCACCTCGGTAATATCAGTATCCAGGACAAAAAAATAGCGGCTAATCATAGCTCAGCATTACGCATTTGAGAATGGCGGATTGATCTTCGCCGTCTCGGGCACCTGTGCAAGCGACCAACTGGCGACCGCATTTTGCAATATTTCCGCCGTGCTGAAATCCTGCCATTGCGCCGGAATATCCTGGCCTAAAAAGCGTAGCGCCTCGATAAGTACGGGGCGTGGATCGCCGGTTGGTAGGGCAGGTGCATGATTTTGCTTAGAAAGTTTAGCACCATCTTCATTCAATGCCAGCGGCAGATGAATATAGTCAGGTGCCTGCCAGCCAAACTGCTGGTAGAGCGAAATCTGCCGTACGGTGGGTTCAATTAAATCCGCACCGCGCACAATTTCTGTGACCCCTTGAAACTGATCATCGACCACCACCGCGAGATTATAGGCAAACAAACCATCACGTCGATGAATAATGAAATCTTCGCGAGCGAGACGTTCGTCGGCCTTGATAGTGCCGCGCAGCAGGTCGGCGAATTCGGTCACCGGGTGCGTTTGACGCAGACGCAGGGCCGCGTTTTCGGGGCCGTGGTTGAGGTCACGGCAGTGTCCGTCATAGCTGCCGCCTATGCTTTGAATACGAGCGCGCGTACAGGTGCAGTAGTAGCACAGGTTCTGGCTTTTCAACCATGCGAGGGCTTCACGATAGGCATCGTGCCGCTGCGATTGCCAGAGAACGTCGCCGTCCCAGTGGAGGCCGTAATGTTCCAGCTGATGCAAAATGGTGGTTGCAGCACCGGGAACTTCACGAGGAGGATCGATATCTTCGATGCGAACTCGCCAGATACCCTGCTGGGCACGAGCTTGTAGATAGCTTCCCAGTGCAGCAATGAGCGAACCAAAATGCAGTTCACCGGAAGGGGAAGGGGCAAATCGCCCTATATAAGGTTGTGTCGACATGATTATTGCAATAAAAAACAACAAGGCGGGAGAGATTCCCGCCTTGAAGATAGAGAGTTAGCGTTCTCTTAACCTGCCATCTGCTTTTCGCGGATTTCTGCCAGCGTTTTGCAGTCAATGCACAGGTCAGCCGTCGGACGTGCTTCCAGACGACGAATACCAATTTCAACACCACATGATTCGCAGTAGCCGAAATCTTCATCTTCGACTTTCTTCAACGTCTTCTCGATCTTTTTGATCAGCTTACGTTCACGATCGCGGTTACGCAGTTCGAGGCTGAACTCTTCTTCCTGCGCGGCACGGTCTACCGGGTCCGGGAAGTTTGCAGCTTCGTCCTGCATGTGAGTAACGGTGCGATCGACTTCATCCCTAAGTTGATTACGCCATGCTTCAAGAATACGTCGGAAGTGCGCCAGCTGGGCTTCGTTCATATACTCTTCGCCCGGTTTCACCTGGTACGGCTCCACCCCTGCGATGGACAGAATACTCAGGGACGATGTTTTACGGTTTTGCCCTTCTTGCATGTTGTTTCTCCTTAACACGCACTATCGATCCCCGTGTTCGGGGGAAAAATCAGGCCGCTATAAATAACAGATGCTTTTCCACATGGCAATTATCTAAACGTAACACTTGACAATGCTGTGAGGAAAAGCGTATTTGCGCCGCAGCCCGAACACTTTCTATGCAGATACCCCCGGTGATAACGCAATGGGTAACGGCGATATCAGAGTCATATTATCGGCAGAAAGTTCCGCTTTATAAGCCAAAATCTCCACCCCCTGTTTCTGTGCCTCAGTAAGTAACTGTGCATATTTAGCATCAATATGGTGTGCAGGAGAGAAATATTCAATGGCTGAGTGCAAGATAGTAAACAGTAAAACAGCGCGATCGCCGCTAGCGACTACGCCCATCAGCTCGCGTAAATGCTTCTGTCCGCGCACGGTCACCGCATCCGGAAAGTAGCCAAATTCATTTTCCGCAAGTGTGACTGACTTCACTTCAATATAGCAGTTGGGACGATCATCTGCCTGTAACATGATGTCGATTCTGCTGTTTTCTTCACCGTATTTCACTTCGCTTTTCAGGATGTTGTAACCGGTCAGCTCGGGAATACGATTGGCCTGAATGGCCTCTTTTGCCAGCGTATTTGCCCGTAGCGTATTGACGCAGATGAACGCCCCTTTTTGTGTTTGAGTTAATTCCCACGTATGTGGATATTTCCGTTTGGTATTTTCTGAAGTGGAGTACCAAACGGTATCGCCTGGCGTGGCGCAACCGGTCATCGCGCCGGTATTCGGGCAGTGCAGCGTGAAGGTTTCACCTTCCGGCGTGACGACATCGGCGAGAAAGCGTTTGTAGCGTTGAATCAGCGTGGCGTGCTTGAGCGGTGGCGTAAACTTCATACGTTTTCCTTATTATGATTCGTTGAGCGTCCAGCGCTGTAACGGCGTGTATTTCGTACGTCCCCGGACAAAGCGTGATTCGTAGAGCACAAATTCGGTCACCGGAAACGTCCAGAGAAAGCCGGGAGCGGGGAGCGGCACCGCCTGTGCGGCGTTGCGCAGCAGCGTCAGGTGCGGGTGAAACGGCTGCGGGCTTTGATAACAGCCGCTGCGGGCGGCCTGAGCGCGAAGCATATTGGCGAGCTGTAGCAGCCCGCGCGGCGGCTGACGCGTGCCAAGCCATACAACGCGGGAGCGCAGCCACTGTCCGGCATCATCCAGATTCAGCGTAAAACCCGGCTGACGGATACGTCCTGCCATGGCGGCCAGCGCACGCTGCTTTTCCTCGCTCACGTCCCCCAGAAACGCCAGCGTGATGTGCAGATTTGCCGCGACGACGGGTATCCCGGCATCGGCAGGAAAATTATCGGCACGCCACTGCACCAGCTGCTTCTGGATAGGCTTTGGGATCTCAACGGCGAAAAACAGCCTTTTTGACTCTGACATGGTGGGGACTCGGTTATGAATTGAGGCGATGCTACAATGTCCGCCGTTTAATGTTAACCCTCTGGAGCCATTCGTGTCCCTGTTGCCGGTCGCAAGCATCCTTCCTGAACTCCTTCATGCCTTACAGCAATCACCGCAGGTGCTGCTGAACGCGCCAACGGGTGCGGGTAAATCCACCTGGCTGCCGCTGCAAATTTTACGCGATGGCGGCATCAACGGGCGCATTTTGCTGCTGGAGCCGCGCCGTCTGGCGGCCCGCAATGTCGCGCAGCGCCTGGCTGAGCTGCTGGGTGAGAAGCCAGGGGAAACGGTCGGCTACCGTATGCGTGCGGAAACCTGCGTGGGGCCAGCTACCCAGTTAGAGGTCGTGACCGAAGGGATCCTGACGCGTATGATCCAGCACGATCCCGAGCTGTCGGGCGTGGGGCTGGTGATCCTCGATGAATTTCACGAACGCAGCCTACAGGCCGACCTCGCGCTGGCGCTGCTGCTGGATGTTCAGCAGGGGCTTCGCGATGATCTCAAGCTGCTGATCATGTCGGCCACCCTCGATAACGACAAGCTTCAACGCCTGCTCCCGGATGCGCCTGTGGTAATTTCCGAAGGTCGTGCGTTTGCGGTGGATCGTCGCTATCAGTCGCTGCCCGCGCACCAGCGCTTTGATGAGGCGGTGGCTATCGCCACGGCAGAACTGCTGCGCAATGAAAGCGGTTCGCTGCTGCTCTTTTTACCCGGCGTGGGTGAAATTCAGCGGGTGCAGAACCATCTGGCGGAGCGCGTGGCCGATGACGTCCTACTGTGTCCTTTATATGGCGCACTGCCGCTCAGCGAGCAGCGCCGGGCGATACTTCCCGCGCCGCAGGGCAAACGGAAGGTGGTGTTGGCGACCAATATTGCTGAAACCAGCCTGACGATCGAAGGTATTCGCCTGGTGGTGGATAGCGCCCAGGAGCGCGTAGCGCGTTTTGATGTACGTAGCGGACTGACGCGCCTGATAACTCAGCGCGTCAGTCAGGCCTCAATGACTCAGCGCGCCGGGCGTGCGGGGCGTCTGGAGCCCGGCGTGTACGTGCATCTGTTGGCAAAAGATCAGGCCGAGCGCGCGACGGCGCAGAGCGAAGCGGAAATTTTGCAAAGCGACCTCTCCTCGCTGCTGCTCGAACTTTTGCAGTGGGGCTGTAACGACCCGTCGCAGCTGAGCTGGCTGGATACGCCTCCCGCGGTGAACCTGGCGGCGGCGCGTCGTCTGTTAACGCAGCTTGGGGCGCTGGCCGATGAGCGCTTAACGGCGAAAGGGCAGAAAATGGCGGCGTTGGGGAACGATCCACGCCTTGCGGCGATGCTGGTGGCGGCAGATAGCGACGATGAAGTCGCTACGGCGGCGCGGCTGGCGGCCATTCTGGAAGAGCCTCCGCGCGGCGGCGGCGGCGATCTCATGCAGGCTTTTACCCGTTCGCAAGGGCCGTGGCAGCAGCGTAGCCAACAGCTCTGTAAGCGCCTGAATCGCCGGGCCGGGCAGCCGGACAGCGACGCGATTCCCGCGCTGCTGGCACAGGGCTTTCCCGACCGTATCGCCCGCCGACGAGGGCAGGAAGGGCGCTACCAGCTTGCCAACGGCATGGGGGCGATGCTAGACGCCGACGATGCGCTGAATCGCCACGAGTGGCTGATTGCGCCGCTGCTGTTACAGGGCAATGCCTCGCCAGATGCGCGAATCTTGCAAGCCTGCGCGCTGGATATTGATGCGTTGGTGGCGCGCTGCCCGCAGCTGATTCAACAATCTGACACCATTGAATGGGATGATACCCAGGGCACGCTGAAAGCGCTGCGCCGAAGCCAGATTGGCCAGCTAACGCTAAGCGTGCGTCCGCTGGCGAAACCGTCGGAAGAGGAACTGCATCGTGCGATGCTCACCGGTATTCGCGAGAAAGGATTAAGCGTGCTCAACTGGACGAACGAAGCGGAACAGCTACGCTTGCGTCTACAGTGCGCCGCACGCTGGCTGCCGGAAGATGCCTGGCCAGCGGTAGATGACGCGTCGCTTTTGGCAGCGCTGGAAAGTTGGCTGCTGCCGCATATGAGCGGCGTTCACTCGTTGCGCGGATTGAAATCGCTGGATATTCACCAGGCGCTGCTCGAGTGGTTGCCCTGGTCATTACGACAACGTCTGGTGAGTTTGCTGCCAACTCATTACACTGTGCCTACAGGAAGCCGGATTGCCATTCGCTATGATGATGAAAATCCTCCGGCTTTGGCGGTGCGTATGCAGGAGATGTTTGGTGAGGCCAGCACGCCGACGATTGCCGAAGGGCGGGTTGCGCTGGTGCTGGAACTGCTCTCACCGGCGCAGCGCCCGCTGCAAATTACGCGTGATTTAAGCGCGTTCTGGCAGGGCGCGTACCGGGAAGTGCAAAAAGAGATGAAGGGGCGCTATCCGAAGCACGTCTGGCCGGACGATCCGGCAAACACCGCGCCAACGCGGCGGACGAAAAAGTATTCGTGATTTTCTCCCTCTCCCTGTGGGAGAGGGAACGTGTTGCATAAAATTGAGAGATATCTTCTTCTGTCTCGTGACAGAAGAATTGAGAATCAGGCCTTTATGCCTGAATGTTGCGGAGAGAAAGCATGGCGGGGAATGACCGCGAGCCGATTGGACGTAAAGGCAAGCCTGCACGTCCGGCAAAGCAAAAGGTAAGCCGTCGACAGCTCAGAGATGATGAGTATGACGACGATTATGATGATGATGGCTATGACGATGAAAAGCCTCGCTCGCGTAAAGGCGGCGGAAAGGGCAAGAAACCGCGCGGCAAACACCGCTGGTTCTGGTTCCTGGTAAAGCTGGGCATCGTTTTTGCCGTGCTGATGGCCATTTATGGCGTCTATCTGGATCAAAAAATCCGCAGCCGCATTGACGGTAAAGTCTGGCAGCTTCCGGCGGCGGTTTATGGCCGCATGGTGAGCCTTGAGCCGGATATGCCGATCAGCAAAAAAGAGATGGTGCAGCTGCTGACGGCGACCCAGTATCGCCAGGTCACGGCGATGACGCGGCCCGGTGAATTCACCGTGCAGGCGAACAGCATTGAGATGATCCGTCGCCCGTTCGATTTCCCGGACAGCAAAGAAGGGCAGGTGCGCGCGCGTCTGACCTTCTCTGGCGATCACCTGGAAACCATCGAGAACCTGGACAGCAACCGACAGTTCGGTTTCTTCCGTCTCGACCCGCGCCTTATCACCATGATGTCCTCGCCAAACGGCGAGCAGCGTCTGTTTGTGCCGCGCAGTGGCTTCCCGGATCTGCTGATCGATACGCTTATCGCGACCGAAGACCGTCACTTCTACGAGCACGACGGTATTAGCTTCTACTCAATGGGACGCGCAGTGCTGGCGAACCTGACCGCGGGTAGAACGGTGCAGGGGGCAAGTACGCTGACCCAGCAGTTGGTGAAGAACCTGTTCCTCTCCAGCGAGCGTTCCTACTGGCGTAAAGCGAACGAAGCCTACATGGCGCTGATCATGGACGCCCGCTACAGCAAAGACCGCATTCTTGAGCTGTATATGAACGAGGTGTACCTCGGTCAGAGCGGCGACAATGAAATTCGCGGCTTCCCGCTGGCGAGCCTGTACTACTTTGGTCGTCCGGTGGAAGAGCTGAGCCTTGACCAGCAGGCGCTGCTGGTGGGCATGGTGAAAGGGGCATCGGTTTACAACCCGTGGCGTAACCCGAAACTGGCGCTGGAGCGTCGTAACCTGGTCCTGCGCCTGCTGCAACAGCAGAAGGTCATCGATCAAGAGCTTTACGACATGCTGAGTGCGCGTCCGCTGGGCGTACAGCCACGCGGCGGGGTGATTTCACCGCAGCCAGCGTTTATGCAGATGGTTCGTCAGGAGCTGCAGGCTAAGCTGGGCGATAAAGTGAAAGATCTCTCCGGCGTGAAGATCTTTACCACCTTCGACTCGGTGGCGCAGGATGCGGCAGAAAAAGCGGCAACCGACGGCATTCCGGTGCTGAAGAAACAGCGCAAACTCAGTGACCTTGAAACCGCAATGGTTGTGGTCGACCGCTTCAGCGGTGAAGTGCGGGCGATGGTTGGCGGTGCTGAACCGCAGTTTGCGGGCTACAACCGCGCGATGCAGGCGCGTCGTTCGATTGGTTCTCTGGCTAAGCCAGCGACCTATCTAACGGCGTTAAGCCAGCCGAACCAGTATCGTCTGAACACCTGGATTGCCGATGCGCCAATTGCGCTGCGTCAGCCGAATGGTCAAGTATGGTCACCGCAGAACGATGACCGTCGCTATAGCGGTCAGGTGATGCTGGTGGATGCGCTGACGCGTTCCATGAACGTGCCAACCGTTAACCTCGGTATGGCACTGGGTCTGCCAGCGGTCACCGATACCTGGCTGAAACTGGGCGCACCGAAAGATCAGCTTAACGCCGTTCCGGCGATGCTGCTGGGGGCGCTGAACCTGACGCCGATTGAAGTGGCGCAGGCGTTCCAGACCATCGCCAGCGGCGGTAACCGTGCGCCATTATCGGCGCTGCGTTCGGTGATTGCGGAAGATGGTACCGTGCTGTACCAGAGCTACCCGCAGGCTGAACGTGCCGTTCCGGCGCAGGCGGCTTATCTGACGCTGTGGACCATGCAGCAGGTTGTGCAGCGCGGTACTGGTCGTCAACTGGGCGCGAAATACCCGAACCTGCATCTGGCAGGGAAAACCGGGACCACCAACAACAACGTCGATACCTGGTTTGCCGGGATTGACGGTCGTGAAGTGGTGATCACCTGGGTAGGCCGCGATAATAACCAGCCAACCAAGCTGTACGGTGCCAGCGGTGCGATGTCCATCTACCAGCGTTATCTGGAAACCCAGTCGCCTATCGCGCTGGATCTGACGCCGCCGGAAGATGTGGTGAACATGGGCGTGGACGACGGCGGTAACTTCGTCTGCGGCGGCGGTGGCACGCGTATGCTGCCGGTCTGGACAACCGACCCAGATTCACTCTGCCAGCAGAGCCAGCAGGCTATCGAGCAGCAGCAGTCAGCGAACCCGTTTGACTCGTCTTCTTCACAACCGCAGCAGCAACAGCAGCCGCCAGCACAGGAGAAGAAAGACAGCGACGGCGTAGCGGGCTGGATTAAGGATATGTTCGGCGGCAACTAAAGTTGCACCCGGCATTATACCCAGCTGTAGCCCGGACGAGGCGTTTACGCCGACTCCGGGATAGCTCGGTGCCAATCACAGCATCACCGTATCAGTACTAAGCCCCAGCCTTGCGCATGGGCTTTTTTATCCCTAAGTTTTTTCTTTTTCTTAACGCCATTATTTCATCTGTTTAATTCTTAACCCCTTAATTCTGGTAGGGACTTATATCGCTTGCTATGCGTGCAATGCATGACCTATTATTCCCATCGTTATAATAATAATTCTCGTTTACGTTATCATTCACTTCATCAGAGATATACCAATGGCGCGTTTTAAAACTGCTCAGCCAACCCACTCGCTGCGTAAACTCGCGGTTGTAGTAGCCACGGCGGTTAGCGGCATGTCTGTCTATGCACAGGCTGCAGAAAAACCAAAAGAAGAAACCATCACCGTCACCGCAGCTCCGGCGGCTCAGGAAAGTGCCTGGGGGCCGGCGGCGACGATTGCGGCAAAGCACTCCGCGACGGCAACCAAAACGGATACGCCGATTGAGAAGACGCCACAGTCTGTTTCGGTGATTACCCGTCAAGAGATGGATATCCGTCAGCCAGCGACGGTTAAAGATGCGATGGCCTACACGCCAAGCGTTTTCTCCACTCGCGGCAGTTCATCAACTTATGATGTGGTTTCCATTCGTGGTTTTACCGCGCCGACGACGGTCAACACCAACCAGTATCTGGATGGCATGAAGCTTCAGGGTAATAACTACTCTGAAATTTCGATGGACCCGTATTTCCTGGAACGCGTTGAAGTGATGCGCGGGCCAACCTCCGTGCTGTATGGCAACAGCAACCCAGGCGGTATCGTGAGCATGGTCAGCAAGCGTCCGACCACCGAACCGCTGCGCGAAATTCAGTTCAAAATGGGTACAGATAACCTCTGGCAGACCGGTTTTGACTTTAGTGATGCTATCGATGACGCAGGCGTGTGGTCTTACCGTCTGACCGGTTTAGGCCGCAGCCAGGATGCTCAGCAGGATATGGCGAAATCGAGTCGTTACGCCATTGCACCGTCTTTCAGCTGGCGTCCGGATGATAAGACAGATTTCACTTTCCTGAGTAACTTCCAGAGCGATCCGGATGCGGGTTACTACGGCTGGCTGCCGCGTGAAGGTACAGTGGTTCCTTACGTTGACGCGAACGGCAATTCCCACAAGCTGCCGACCGACTTCAATGAAGGCGAGAAAGATAACAAAATGCAGCGCCGCCAGCAGATGGTGGGCTACAACTTCTCTCACGAATTTAACGACACCTTCACCGTGCGCCAGAATCTGCGCTACGACCAGGTAAAAACCCTGTACCGTTCGGTATATGGTTATGGCTACGATGGCGCGGGTAAAATCAATCGTCAGTACGTGCGTTCTGATGAAGACCTCAATACCTTCACTGTTGATACTCAGTTGCAGTCTAAATTCGCAACCGGCGATGTCGCACATACGCTGCTGACCGGTGTGGATTACTCACGTATGCGTAACGATATTGACGCGCTTTACGGCTCTGCTGATTCAATTGATATGCTGAACCCGCAGTACGGTAATCCGAATATTGACGTTAGCGGTCCTTATGCGAAGTATCAGGTACTGAACCGTATGGATCAGACGGGCCTGTACGCACAAGATCAGATGGAGTGGGACAAATGGGTACTGACGCTGGGCGGTCGCTATGACTACGCGAAGACATCTACTCTGACCCGCACCACCGGTAGTGAAGCGATGAACCACGACCAGCAGTTCACCTGGCGCGGTGGTCTGAACTACCTGTTTGATAACGGTATTTCTCCGTACTTCAGCTACAGCGAATCTTTCGAACCAACGTCTGGTTCAACGAAAGAAGGCAAACCATTCGATCCTTCTCGCGGTAAGCAGTATGAAGCTGGCGTGAAGTATGTGCCGAAAGATAAGCCAGTGGTGCTGACCGCCGCTATCTATCAGCTGACCAAAGATAAAAACCTGACCTCTGACCCGAACGACTCTACCGGTCTGTATAGTGTACAGACGGGCGAAATTCGCTCCCGTGGTCTGGAACTGGAAGCGAAAGCGGCCGTTAACGAAAATATCAACGTAACGGCAGCCTACAGCTACAACGATGCTGAATACACCGAGGACACCATCTTTAAGGGCAAACGCCCGGCAGAGGTTCCACGTAATCAGGCTTCCCTGTGGACTGACTATACGTTCTACGACACGGCGCTCAGCGGCCTGACCTTCGGTGCGGGTGTGCGTTATACCGGTTCTACCGTGAGCTACTACAAAAACGTCGCGGCGAAGAAAAACGAATCGTTTAACGTCGCAAGCTATACCGTAGCTGACGCAATGGTGAAATACGATCTGGGCCGCTTCGGCCTGCCGGGTTCGTCCGTTGCCGTTAACGTCAATAACCTGTTCAACCGCGAATACGTCTCCAGCTGCTATAGCGAATACGCATGCTACTGGGGCGCAGAGCGTCAGGTTGTTGCTACCGCAACGTTCCGTTTCTAACCACCTCCAGGGCGCGGATTTTCCGCGCCCTTTAACATGTTGACGGTTATGCAGGACAACACAACTCATTCTGATACGACCTTTTCTCTGGAACAGGTCGTTTTTCGCGTTCCAGGCCGTACGCTTCTTCATCCTCTCTCCTTAACTTTTCCTGCGGGCAAAGTGACCGGTCTTATCGGTCATAACGGCTCGGGCAAATCCACGCTGCTGAAAATGCTTGGCCGCCATCAGCCGCCGTCGGAAGGGGAGATTCTGCTCGACGGTCAGCCGCTGGCGAGCTGGAACAGCAAAGCGTTTGCCCGTAAGGTCGCTTATTTACCGCAGCAGCTGCCGCCCGCAGAAGGGATGACCGTACGTGAACTGGTGGCGATTGGTCGCTACCCGTGGCACGGCGCGCTGGGACGTTTTGGCGTGGCTGACAGAGAGAAGGTGGAAGAAGCGATTTCGCTGGTTGGCCTAAAACCGCTGGCGCATCGCCTGGTGGACAGCCTCTCCGGCGGCGAACGTCAGCGTGCGTGGATAGCCATGCTGGTGGCGCAAGACAGTCGCTGTCTGTTGCTCGATGAACCAACTTCGGCGCTGGATATTGCTCATCAAGTTGATGTGCTAGCGCTGGTGCATCGCCTGAGCCAGCAGCGCGGTCTGACGGTCGTTGCTGTCCTGCACGATATTAATATGGCGGCGCGCTACTGCGATTATCTGGTGGCGCTTCGCGGCGGTGAAATGATTGCTCAGGGAACGCCTGATGAACTGATGCGCAGCGACACGCTGGAGCAGATTTACGGCATTCCAATGGGCATTCTGCCGCATCCAGCCGGTGCTGCACCGGTAAGTTTTGTCTATTGATGACTGATTCGAATTTGATAAACCGTCGCCGTTTTCTGGCGGCGATGGCGCTCTCGCCGCTGCTCTGGCAGATGCAAAAAGCGCAGGCTGCGCCGGTGAATGCCGAACGTATCGTGGCGCTGGAGTGGCTGCCCGTCGAGCTGATGCTGGCGCTGGGCGTAACGCCCTACGGCGTGGCGGATATCCCCAACTACCGCATGTGGGTCAACGAGCCGGTGCTGCCGGACTCGGTGATTGACGTCGGGCTGCGTACCGAACCTAATCTTGAACTGCTGACCCAGATGAAGCCCTCTATGCTGGTCTGGTCCGCAGGTTATGGTCCTTCACCGAAGATCCTCGCGCGAATTGCACCGGGCCGAAGCTTTGCCTTCAGCGATGGCAAACAGCCGCTGGAGCAGGCGCGCCGCTCGCTGCTGGAAATGGCAGACCTGCTCAACAAGCAGGATGTGGCCCATCGTCATCTGGCGAAGTTTGATGCCTATATCGATAGCCTGAAGCCACGTTTTGCACAGCGCGGCGAACGCCCTCTGCTGATGATGTCGCTGCTCGATTCTCGCCATATGCTGGTGTTTGGCCCGAACTGCCTATTCCAGGAGATTCTCGACCGTCTGGGTGTGAAAAACGCCTGGCAGGGTGAAACTAATTTTTGGGGCAGTACGGTGGTCGGTATCGACAGGCTGGCGGCGTACAAAGACGTGGACGTTCTCTGCTTTGATCATGGCAATGAGGCTGATATGCGCCGCCTGGCCGCCACGCCGTTATGGCAGGCGATGCCGTTTGTGCGCGCCAACCGCGTGCAGAACGTCCCGGCGGTGTGGTTCTATGGTGCGACGCTGTCGGCGATGAACTTCGCTCGCATCCTCGATAATGCATTAGGAGGTCAAGCGTGAAAACGACCCGCTCTCCTTTTGCCTCTGTGTTGCTGCTGGCGCTATTTATCCTCGCGCTGGCGCTGACCTGGTTTAACTTCAACCTGGCACTGCCCAACGCGCTTTGGTTCCAGGCAATGCGTCAGCCGGATATCAACGCCATTGACCAGATGCTGTTCCACTACAGCCTATTGCCTCGTCTGGCCATCTCTCTGTTGGTGGGGGCGGGTCTGGGGCTGGTGGGCGTTCTGTTCCAGCAGGTGCTGCGTAACCCGCTGGCTGAGCCAACGACGCTTGGCGTGGCAACCGGTGCCCAACTGGGGATGACGATAACCACGCTGTGGGCGATACCGGGCGTGCTGACTTCGCAGTTTGCCGCCCTGGCGGGTGCCTGTATCGTGGGCGCGCTGGTGTTTGGTGTGGCGTGGGGTAAACGTCTCTCGCCGGTGACGCTGATTCTGGCCGGGCTGGTGGTGAGCCTGTACTGCGGCGCAATCAACCAGCTGATGGTGATTTTCCATCACGACCAGCTGCAAAGCATGTTCCTGTGGAGCACCGGGACGCTGACGCAAACCGACTGGAGCGTGGTACAGCGTCTGTGGCCACAGCTGTTGGGCGGCGTGATGCTGACGCTGCTGCTGCTGCGCCCGTTAACGTTGATGGGCCTGGATGACGGCGTGGCGCGCAACCTGGGGCTGGCGCTGTCGCTGGCACGTCTGGGCGCGCTGACGCTGGCTATCGTTATCAGTGCGTTCCTCGTCAATGCGGTGGGGATTATTGGCTTTATCGGCCTGTTTGCGCCGCTGCTGGCGAAGATGCTCGGCGCACGACGTTTGCTTTCCCGACTGATGCTGGCACCGCTGATTGGTGCGCTGATTCTGTGGCTTTCTGACCAGCTGATTCTCTGGCTCACCCGCGTGTGGATGGAAGTCTCTACCGGCTCCGTGACCGCGCTGATTGGCGCACCGCTGTTGCTTTGGCTGTTACCTCGACTGCGTAGCATGAGCGCACCGTCAATGAACGCCAGCGATAGCGTGGCAAATGAACGTCAGAACGTGCAGTGGTTTGCGCTGGGCGGTTTGGTGATTCTGCTGGCGGCGATGTTCGTTGCCCTGTCGCTGGGGCGCGATGCGCACAGTTGGCACTGGGCGAGCGGTACGCTGCTTGACGAGCTGGCGCAGTGGCGCTGGCCGCGCATTGCGTCGGCATTGATTGCGGGTGTGATGCTGGCGGTGGCGGGCTGCATTATTCAGCGCTTAACGGGTAACCCGATGGCGAGCCCGGAAGTGCTGGGGATAAGCTCCGGTGCGGCGTTCGGCGTGGTCTTGATGTTGTTTGTGGTGCCGGGCAACGCGTTTGGTTGGCTGCTACCCGCGGGGAGTCTGGGGGCGGCGGTGACGCTGCTGATTATCTTGATTGCCGCCGGGCGCGGTGGATTTTCGCCGCATCGCATGCTGCTGGCGGGGATGGCGCTCAGTACCGCATTTACTATGCTGCTGATGATGCTGCAAGCGAGCGGTGACCCGCGCATGGCGCAGATCCTGACGTGGATCTCCGGTTCAACCTATAACGCGACCGGTGAGCAGGTGGTGCAGTCGGCTATCGCGATGGTGATTTTACTGCTGCTGGTGCCGCTGTGCCGTCGCTGGTTAACCATTCTGCCGCTGGGCGGTGAGACGGCGCGGTCTATCGGGATGGCGCTCTCTCCGGCGCGTATCGGCCTGCTGCTGCTGGCAGCGTGCCTGACGGCGGCGGCCACGCTGACCATCGGGCCGCTAAGCTTTGTTGGGCTGATGGCGCCGCATATTGCGCGCATGATGGGCTTCCGTCGTACGATGCCGCATATTGTGATTTCCGCGCTGATCGGGGGACTGATGCTGGTGTTTGCCGACTGGTGTGGACGCATGCTGATGTTCCCGTATCAGGTGCCAGCAGGGCTGCTGTCGACCTTTATCGGTGCGCCGTACTTTATCTATCTGCTGAGAAAGCAGAGTCGTTAAAAAGCCGGATGGCGCATGCGCTTATCCGGCCTACAGATTGTGCGATTCACGTAGGTCGGGTAAGGCGAAGCCGCCACCCGGCATGTGTCGCTGAATTACAGCTTCGCAAACACCCGACGCGCCGCGTCAATGGTGTTATTGATATCTTCTTCGCTGTGGGCGATGGACATAAAGCCCGCCTCAAACGCCGACGGAGCCAGGTACACGCCTTCATCCAGCATCAGATGGAAGAAACGCTTAAAGCGCTCAACATCGCACTTCAGCACGTCCTGATAGCAGGTGACTTCTTTACCCTCGGTAAAGAAGATCCCGAACATCCCGCCCACGTTGTTCACCACCAGAGGAATACCGGTCTCTTGCGCGGCATCCAGCAGTCCTTGTGCCAGTTGGTTGGTCAGATCGGTCAGCGTTTCGTGTACGCCCGGCTGTGCCACTTCGGTCAGGCAAGCAAAGCCCGCTGCCATCGCGATTGGGTTACCGGAAAGCGTACCTGCCTGGTACACCGGGCCCGTTGGTGCCAGCGCGTCCATCACGTCGCGACGGCCACCGAAAGCGCCCACCGGCATACCGCCGCCGATGATTTTGCCAAGGCAGGTCAGATCCGGCACCACGTCGTAGTAGGACTGTGCCCCTGCCAGCGCCACGCGGAAGCCGGTCATGACTTCATCGATGATCAGCAGCGCGCCAAACTCGTCGCACAGCGCGCGCAGGCCCGGCAGGAAATCAGCCTGCGGTGGAATGCAGTTCATGTTACCGGCAACCGGTTCAACGATGATGCAGGCAATCTCCTGTGGGAACTGCTCGAACGCGGCGCGCACGGAAGCCAGATCGTTATAAGTACAGGTGAGGGTGTGCTTAGCGAAGTCCGCCGGTACGCCCGGTGAATTTGGCTGGCCGAGGGTCAGCGCGCCGGAACCTGCTTTCACCAGCAGGCAGTCGGCGTGGCCGTGGTAGCAGCCTTCGAATTTGATGATTTTGTCACGGCCGGTGAAACCGCGCGCCAGACGGATGGCGCTCATGGTGGCTTCGGTACCGGAGTTCACCATACGCACCATGTCCATGGTTGGCACCAGTTCGGTCACCAGCTTCGCCATGGTCACTTCCATTTCGGTTGGTGCGCCGAAGCTCAGGCCGCGCTCTGCCGCTTCAATCACCGCATTGCGGATGGCAGGGTGGTTATGACCCAGCACCATCGGCCCCCAGGAACCGACATAATCGATATAGGCTTTGCCATCCACGTCGTACAGATAGGCACCGTCCGCACGCTCGATAAACAGCGGCGTACCGCCGACGCCGGTGAAAGCACGTACCGGTGAGTTGACCCCGCCAGGGATAAGTTCACGCGCTGCGCTATAGAGGTTTTCAGATTTGCTCATTGCCAGGATCCTGGTTCGTGAAAAATGTTTTGTCCGCTATTCTAAATTATTCCACAGAAGTTATGAAATTTTTGCCTGATTGCAACAAAGCACTCGTAGCGTAATTTTTTCGCGACGTAGCGCACAGGCTTGGGTAAAATGCCCTCCCTTCCTATTTGTATTACCAATTAGTGATGACGGTATGAAAGCAGAAATACCCCCTTTAGAGGCACAGCGAATAGTGCATAAACGTCGCCGCGATGTGGTGCGTAAATTACTGAACCGCGATAAAACACCGCTGATGGTGCTGCTGATGTCCGCCGTAGTCGGCACGCTTGTTGGGGTGGTTGGCGTGGCATTTGAACATGCGGTGAACTGGGTGCTGAACGTGCGTATCGGTACGTTGGTGCAGGTTGCCGACCACTGGTATCTGGTCTGGCCGCTGGCGTTTATCCTGTCGGCGCTGCTGGCCATGTTCGGCTACTGGCTGATGCGACGCTTTGCGCCGGAAGCGGGCGGTTCGGGCATCCCGGAAATTGAAGGCGCGCTTGAAGACCTGCGCCCGGTTCGCTGGTGGCGCGTGCTGCCGGTGAAGTTCTTTGGCGGCTTGGGGACGCTCGGCTCGGGCATGGTGCTTGGACGCGAAGGTCCAACTGTCCAGATTGGTGGGAATATCGGGCGCATGGTAGGCGATATCTTCCGCCAGCGCGGCGAAGAATCGCGCCACACCTTACTGGCAACCGGCGCGGCAGCGGGGCTGTCGGCGGCGTTTAACGCGCCGCTTGCGGGGATCCTCTTTATTATTGAAGAGATGCGCCCGCAGTTCCGCTACAGCCTTATCTCCATTAAAGCGGTGTTTACCGGCGTTATTATGTCGAGCATCGTGTTCCGTATCTTCAACGGCGAAACGCCGGTGATTGAAGTCGGCAAACTGAGCAATGCGCCGGTTAACACGCTGTGGCTTTATCTGGTATTGGGTGTGATTTTTGGCTGTGTTGGCCCGCTGTTTAATACCCTGGTGCTGAAAACACAGGATATGTTTTTCCGTATTCATGGCGGCAATACGAAAAAATGGGTGTTGATTGGTGGTCTGATTGGCGGTGGCTGTGGTGTGCTGGGGCTGTTTCAGTCGGCGGCGGCGGGCGGTGGTTTTAACCTGATTCCGATTGCGGCGGCGGGCAACTTTACCGTCGGAACGCTGCTGTTTCTGTTTGTGGCTCGTGTTATCACCACGCTCTTGTGCTTCTCTTCCGGTGCGCCGGGCGGTATTTTCGCACCGATGCTGGCGCTGGGCACCTTGCTGGGCACGGCCTTTGGTGTGGCGGCAATGCATCTCTTTCCTGCCTACAATCTGGATGCGGGGACCTTTGCTATCGCCGGAATGGGCGCGCTGTTGGCGGCTTCTGTGCGTGCGCCGCTCACCGGGATTGTGCTGGTGCTGGAGATGACCGACAATTATCAGCTCATTTTGCCAATGATTATTACCGGGCTCGGTGCCACGCTATTAGCGCAGTTCCTCGGCGGACAACCGCTCTACGCCACGATTCTGGCGCGCACCCTGGCGAAGCAGGAGGCCGAGCAAGAGGCGAAAGCCAGGCAGTCGGCCCCGGAGAATACTTGAACGATTTACTAGGGTATTAGATAATGGCCAAAAGAGTCGGGTTATTATTTGCCCAGACCCGCTGTATTAATGGGAGCAAAAAATGAGTGATGACGTAGTGCTGCCGCTGGAGTTTACCGACGCCGCAGCCAAAAAAGTAAAAGTCCTGATTGCGGATGAAGAGAATCCAAACCTGAAGCTGCGTGTGTACATCACGGGCGGCGGTTGCAGCGGCTTCCAGTATGGCTTTACCTTTGATGACCAGATCAACGAAGGCGACATGACCATCGAGAAACAGGGCGTAGGCCTGGTGGTCGACCCGATGAGCCTGCAGTATCTGGTAGGCGGTTCGGTGGATTACACCGAAGGTCTGGAAGGTTCTCGCTTTATCGTAACCAACCCGAATGCAACCAGCACCTGCGGCTGCGGTTCTTCCTTCAGCATCTAAGCTTGCTGACCAGATAAATGAAAAAGCCCACCGAAAGGTGGGCTTTTTTTTGTATTTCTTGTAGCCCGGACGAGGTGCGCTAGCGTCGACTCCGGGGCATCCCCGGCGGAGCTGTGCTTGGCCGGGCTACACAGGTTTAACGCCCGTTATCGTCCAGAGCAAAGGTCGGCAGCTTCAGGTGCCAGCGAATGGCCGCCAGGCGAATGGCCAGCGTCACCACCATTCCCATCATGCTGGCGTTTTCCAGCGGTACCTGGAAAGTGTAATAGGCGGTGGCGTGCACAATCCCGCCGATAATACAGGCGGTGGCATAGATTTCTGTTCGCAGGATCATCGGCACTTCACGTGCCAGTACGTCACGGATTATCCCGCCACCCACGCCGGTCACCACGCCCATGCAGACGGCGACGAGCGGCCCAGAGTGGGCGAGAAACGCTTTGTTCACGCCGATACCAACAAACACGGCGAGCCCCACGGCATCGAGCACCGGCAGCACCCATTTGGGCAGGCGGCGCGGCTGACGCACCAGAACAATCGTGAGCATACTGGTCACCATCGCCACCACCAGGTCTGTGGGATCTTTCACCCAGAATACCGGGCCGTTGGCCAGCGCCATATCGCGAATGGTCCCACCACCGACGGCGGTAACGACTCCCAGTACCAATACGCCAAAAGGGTCCATCCGTAGCTTTCCCGCCAGCAGTACGCCGGAGACCGCGAAAACGATGGTGCCTACAATATCCAGCCAATAGACAAGCATGACCAATTACCCGATTAATTAACCTGCGACAGCGCAGTACAGAGTTGTTTTGCGGCGAGGATAATACGTGGGCTCGCGCGTTCAAACCAGTCACTATTGAGGGGAATAATCGGGATTGTGAGCTGGCTTGCCCAGTACTGCTGGATTTTCGGAATCTGACCTGCATCGCCGGCCGCAACAATCACCTGCGGCTTACGCATCAGCACCTGTTCGCGACTTACCTGAGGCCAGGCTACCCGGCTGTCGGCAAAGATGTTTTGACCGCCGCAGATTTCCAGCACCTGGTTCTGAATGGCGCTTTTGTTGCTGGTGAAAATAGGGTTAAAGCCAAACTGCATAAAGACCCGTTTTTTCGGCTTACTGGCGTACTGCGCCTTTAGCTGTGCGTAGTCGCTCAGCAGCGCGGTGGCTGCCTGCTCGGCTTTCTCTGGGTGTGGACTCCATTTCGCCAGTTGGCGAAGCGTCGCGGCAATTTCTTCAATACTGTGCGTATCAACCCACAAAACGGTAATACCCAGCGAACGCAGTTGGTTGACCTGGCGTTCGGCGTTGCCTTCTTTCCACGCTAATACGACGTCCGGGTGCAGCGCGACAATACGTTCAAGGTTAATCCCTTGCCAGGAGGCGACCTGTTCTATCTCTTTTGCGGCGGCGGGGTAGTCAGACCAGGCGCTGACGCCAACGGGCGTGATCCCGGCGGCAAAGGCCAGTTCGGTATTCGCAGGGGATAGGGTGATAACCCGCGGCGCGGCGAAAAGCCACGCCGGGGCGCTAAGCAGCAGGGCAAGTAGCCCTGTTATCAGCCGCTTAGCCACGCGCCAGTTTCTGTACCAGCGTTTCGACCATCAGGGTCGACTGCTTCGCGGCAACGGCCAGGAACTCTTCGAAGCTCAGGTGAGACTGCTGATCGGCAACGTCGGAAATCGCGCGAACGACCACGAACGGCACGCCAAAGTTGTGGCAGACGTGGGCAATAGCCGTGGCTTCCATCTCTACGGCAATGGCCTGCGGGAAGTTGTGACGGATTTTCGCCAGCGCGACGGAGCCGTTGATGAAGGCATCACCGCTGACGATCAGGCCGCGCACGGCGTTCAGGTCGAGGGATTTGATGCACGCTTCAGCGGCGGCAATCAGTTTGTCGTCGGCTTTAAACGCCGCAGGGCAACCTGCCATCTGGCCAATTTCGTAGCCGAATGCGGTAACGTCGGCATCGTGGTAGCGCGCTTCGTCAGAAACCACGATATCGCCCACTTTCAGCGTTGGCGCAAGGCCGCCCGCAGAGCCGGTGTTGATAATCACGTCTGGCTGGCAGCGCTCCAGCAGCAGCGCAGCACCCATTGCGGCGGCAACTTTACCAATGCCGGACTTCAGTAACGCGACATCTACGCCGTTCAGCTGACCCGTGTAGATTTCGCTACCGCCGATGGTGATAGTCTGACGATTTTCGATTTTGTCACGCAGCAGCGTAACTTCTTCTTCCATTGCGCCAATAATGCCGATTTTCATAGATTTACTCGCGATGTGCCATGTTTAAAGGCATAGTCTATCATGCGGTTCAGGGGAAGCGCATTGCTTGCGACGGAGAGGCTATGACTAAGATTGATTTTCGCAATAAAATTAACTGGCGTCGGCGCTATCGTTCACCGCAGGGTGTCAGCTCCGAACATGAGATTCTGCGCATTTTTGAAAGCGATCGCGGGCGCATTATCAACTCACCGGCGATACGTCGCTTGCAGCAGAAAACGCAGGTGTTTCCGCTGGAGCGTAACGCGGCTGTCCGTACCCGCCTCACGCACTCGATGGAAGTCCAGCAGGTGGGACGTTACATCGCCAAAGAGATACTGAGCCGCTTAAAAGAGAAAAAGCTGCTGGAAGTTTACGGGCTGGATGACCTGACCGGGCCGTTTGAAAGCATCGTAGAGATGGCCTGCCTGATGCACGATATCGGCAACCCGCCGTTTGGTCATTTTGGTGAAGCGGCAATCAACGACTGGTTTAGCCAGCGTCTGGCCCCGAAAGATGCGCTGAGTCAGCCATTAAGCCATGATCGCTGTGAAGTTGCCGACCTGCGGTTGAGAGAGGGCGAAGAGACGCTCAATACGCTGCGCAGTAAAGTGCGTCAGGACCTATGCCATTTTGAAGGGAACGCGCAGGGGATCCGCCTGGTACATACTCTGATGCGCATGAACCTGACCTGGGCGCAGGTGGGGTGTATCTTAAAATATACGCGCCCGGCCTGGTGGGCGACAGAGACCCCGGCGACGCACAGCTATTTAATGAAAAAGCCTGGTTACTACCTGGCGGAAGAGCCCTATATTGAACGTTTACGTAAAGAACTGGATTTAGCACCTTACAATCGCTTCCCATTAACCTGGATTATGGAAGCAGCGGATGATATTTCTTATTGTGTGGCTGACCTCGAAGATGCGGTGGAAAAACGCGTCTTCAGCGTCGAGCAGTTGTATCAGCATTTATATGATGCCTGGCCGGAGCATAACAAAGGCTCGTTGTTTGCTCAGGTCGTCGAAAATGCGTGGGATAAATCCCGTTCAAACTCATTAAGCCGTAGTACAGAAGATCAGTTCTTTATGTATTTGCGGGTGAATACATTAAATAAACTGGTGCCTTATGCGGCACAGCGGTTTATTGAAAATCTTCCGAAGATTTATCAGGGTGATTTTAACCATGCGCTGCTGGAAGATGACAGTAGCTACAGCCAATTGCTGAAGCTATATAAGAATGTTGCAAGAAAACATGTGTTTAGCCATCCAGAGGTTGAGCAACTTGAACTCCAGGGCTACCGGGTGATTGGTGGGTTATTGGATATTTACGCGCCCTTGCTTAAATTATCCTTAAGCGATTTTAGTGAGCTGGCAAAACAAGAACGTGTGCGCCACTTGCCTATCGAATCCCGGCTATTTTGCAAGCTCTCAACGCGCCATCGTTTAGCTTACGTTGAGGCAGTAAATAAACTTTCTCGTGATTCCGTCGATTTTCCGGTAATGGAATATTATTATCGTTGTCGCCTTCTTCAGGATTATATCAGCGGGATGACAGATCTCTACGCATGGGATGAATATCGTCGCTTGATGGCGGTAGAATAATCAGAAGTTTTGTAAAGACGCTCAATAAATTTTTACTTTTAGCTGATGCAGTTGCACGGAACTTAGTGCCATAAAGTGAATCTGATAGTCACGAACATAGCAATTTTGCGTAATCTGATATTGAGATTGAAACACATGAAAAAAACCACGTTAGCAATGAGTGCACTGGCTCTTAGTTTAAGTCTGGCTCTGTCTCCGTTGTCCGCTAGCGCGGCCGAGACGGCATCTTCCTCCGCATCCGCTGCGCAGCCAATGCCAAGTCTGGCACCGATGCTGGAAAAAGTGATGCCGTCTGTCGTCAGCATTAATGTTGAGGGCAGCACAACGGTAAACACGCCGCGTATGGGACGTAACTTCCAGCAGTTCTTCGGCGACAACTCGCCGTTCTGCCAGGACGGTTCCCCGTTCCAGAGCTCCCCGTTCTGTCAGGGCGGCGCGGGCCCGGATGGCGGCAATCAGCCGCAGCAGCAACAGAAATTTATGGCCCTCGGTTCTGGTGTCGTGATTGACGCCGCGAAAGGCTACGTCGTCACTAACAACCACGTGGTGGATAACGCCAATTCCATTAAGGTTCAGCTGAGTGACGGCCGTAAGTTTGACGCGAAAGTGGTGGGTAAAGACCCGCGTTCCGACATTGCGCTGATTCAGATTCAGGATCCGAAAAACCTGACGGCGATTAAGCTGGCGGACTCTGACGCTCTGCGCGTTGGTGACTACACCGTGGCTATCGGTAACCCGTTTGGTCTGGGTGAAACCGTGACTTCCGGTATCGTCTCCGCGCTGGGTCGTAGCGGCCTGAACGTTGAAAACTACGAAAACTTTATCCAGACCGATGCGGCCATTAACCGCGGTAACTCCGGCGGTGCGCTGGTGAACCTGAACGGCGAGCTTATCGGTATTAACACCGCTATCCTCGCACCGGACGGCGGTAACATCGGTATCGGCTTCGCCATCCCGAGCAACATGGTGAAAAACCTGACCGACCAGATGGTGAAATTTGGTCAGGTGAAACGCGGTGAGCTGGGCATTATGGGGACCGAACTGAACTCCGAGCTGGCGAAAGCGATGAAGGTCGACGCTCAGCGCGGTGCTTTCGTAAGCCAGGTCATGCCGAACTCTTCAGCGGCGAAAGCCGGGATTAAAGCCGGTGACGTGATTACCTCACTGAACGGTAAGGCGATCAGCAGCTTCGCGGCACTTCGTGCGCAGGTCGGCACCATGCCGGTAGGCAGCAAAATCAGCCTTGGCCTGCTGCGTGACGGTAAGCCGGTAACGGTAGAACTGGAACTTCAGCAGAGCAGCCAGACCCAGATTGACTCCAGCTCTATCTTCAGCGGTATCGAAGGGGCTGAAATGAGCAACAAAGGTCAGGACAAAGGCGTGGTGGTGAATACCGTGAAAGCGGGTTCTCCGGCAGCGCAGATTGGCCTGAAGAAAGGGGACATTATCGTGGGCGCTAACCAGCAGGCGGTGAAAAACATCGCTGAGCTGCGCAAAATCCTCGATAGTAAACCTTCCGTACTGGCGCTGAACATCCAGCGTGGCGATAGCTCCATCTACCTGCTGATGCAGTAATCGTGACCTCAACCCTTTCCCCGCCCGGGGAAAGGGTTTTTCCCTTCGTAATGTGAAGCACCCCACAACTCCATAGTTCTCAACCGTGCTTTGTGCATTTGCACAGTGCGGCGCTTTTGTATCTTTCTTATCATGTAACCTGCTCATAGGAGGGGTTCATGGCTAGCTGGCATCTTGATACTAAAATGGCGCAGGATATCGTGGCGCGCACCATGCGCATTATCGATACCAATATTAACGTAATGGATGCCCGCGGGCGCATTATCGGCAGCGGCGATCGTGAGCGTATTGGGGAATTGCACGAAGGCGCGCTGCTGGTGCTCTCTCAAGGGCGCGTGGTGGACATCGACGATGCCGTTGCCCGACACCTGCATGGGGTGCGTCAGGGGATTAACCTGCCGCTGCGCCTGGAAGGCGAGATTGTCGGCGTTATTGGCCTGACCGGAGAGCCGGAAACGCTGCGTAAATACGGCGAGCTGGTGTGCATGACGGCGGAGATGATGCTGGAACAGTCTCGTCTGATGCACCTGCTGGCGCAGGATAGTCGCCTGCGTGAAGAGCTGGTGATGAACCTGATTCAAGCCGAAGAGAACACCCCGGCGCTGACCGAATGGGCGCAGCGGTTGGGCATTGACCTCAATCAGCCGCGTGTGGCGGCGGTGGTGGAGGTCGACAGCGGGCAGTTGGGCGTTGACAGCGCGATGGCTGAGCTTCAGCAGCTGCAAAATGCGCTGACGACGCCAGAGCGTAATAACCTGATTGCGATAGTCTCTCTGACCGAAATGGTGGTGCTGAAACCGGCGCTCAACCAGTTCGGACGCTGGGATGCAGAAGACCACCAGAAGCGGGTAGAACAGCTGATTTCCCGCATGAAAGAGAACGGGCATCTGCGTTTTCGCGTGGCGCTCGGCAACTACTTTACCGGGCCGGGCAGTATCGCCCGCTCCTACCGTACGGCGCGCACCACCATGATGGTGGGTAAACAGCGCATGCCGGAGAGCCGTAGCTATTTTTACCAGGATTTGATGCTGCCAGTGCTGCTCGACAGCCTACGCGGTGGCTGGCAGGCCAACGAGCTGTCGCGTCCGCTGATGCGTCTGAAGGCGATGGATAATAATGGCCTGCTGCGTCGGACGTTGACGGCATGGTTTCGCAACAACGTGCAGCCGCTGGCGACCTCAAAGGCGCTGTTTATTCACCGTAATACGCTGGAGTATCGATTGAACCGAATTTCGGAGCTGACCGGGCTGGATTTGGGGAATTTCGACGACAGGCTGCTGCTGTATATTGCGTTGCAGTTGGATGAACAACGATGAGCTAATGGAACCCGGGGTCGCTTGCGCTCGCCCGGGAAGACAAACCGCATAAAACTTACTTATTGCGGGTCAACTTCTCCAGATCGGCTTCAATTTCGCTGATCTTGTTGGTGACGACGCTTTCGAGATGGCGCAGATCGTCAAGGATCTTACGCTTAAGATCGACTTCCGTGCGATCGCGCTGGCAGATTTGGTCCAGCTCATCAATCACGTAGCGCAGGTTTGGGCTTATCTCCTGCACTTCCTTGAAACCCTGACCATCACCGGCGATGGTTTTACGCTGGCGTGGATATTTGAACTTCACGCTCTTGGCGAAAAACTCACCCTTGTCCTTCTGGAAATAGATTTTCAGGATATCGTTGTTGGCTTCCTGCCGGAGGCTGTAACGATCGATTTCATCGGGATTGGTAATCCCCAGGCTTTTCAAATTATCGTACATAGCGGTACCCCTGATCTAAATTAACTATTGAATAATTAACGAAAAAATCTATTTCCGCCAGCTTACGAATAAAAAAAAGCGGGGTTGCCCCCGCTTTTTCGCATCTTATTAATCGATAGTACGCAGTAGCTCGTTGATGCCCACTTTACCGCGGGTTTTGGCATCCACTTTTTTCACAATCACCGCGCAGTACAGGCTGTACTTGCCGTCTTTGGATGGCAGGTTGCCGGAAACGACAACGGAGCCTGCCGGTACGCGACCATAGAAGACTTCGCCGGTTTCGCGGTCGTAGATTTTGGTGCTCTGACCCAGGTATACACCCATGGAGATAACGGAACCTTCTTCTACGATAACGCCTTCAACGACTTCGGAGCGTGCGCCGATGAAGCAGTTGTCTTCGATGATGGTTGGGTTAGCCTGCAGTGGTTCCAGAACGCCACCGATGCCGACGCCGCCGGACAGGTGAACGTTTTTACCGATCTGCGCGCAAGAACCGACGGTCGCCCAGGTATCCACCATGGAGCCTTCGTCAACGTAAGCACCGATGTTCACGTAGGATGGCATCAGTACGGTGTTGCGAGCGATGAATGCGCCCTGACGAACCGCAGCCGGTGGCACTACGCGGAAACCTTCTTTCTGGAAACGCGCTTCGTCGTAGTCAGCGAATTTCATTGGTACTTTATCGAAGTAGCGGCTTTCCGCACCGTCGATAACCTGGTTATCGTTAATACGGAAAGAGAGCAGAACCGCTTTCTTCAGCCACTGGTGAGTTACCCACTGACCGTCAATCTTTTCAGCGACACGCAGCGCGCCGGAATCCAGCAGGGAAATCACCTGGTTAACCGCTTCGCGGGTTACGGTATCCACATTTGCCGGCGTGATGTCGGCGCGACGCTCAAAAGCGGACTCAATAACGTTCTGTAATTGCTGCATTGTTTCTCTTTCCATTTACTTAAAAAAAATACGTCACCCTTTATCGTTTGGATTGAGGGCTGCTGTCAACCGTTGTTGCACTTCTTGTTGGAGCACATTATTAAGCGCACGCCGGTCGGCGGTGGCGATTATAAATAAATCTTCTACTCGTTCACCAATTGTCGTAATTCTCGCCCCGTGGAGCGAGATCCCGAGGTCGGCAAACACCTGGCCGACGCGAGCGAGCAGGCCGGGCTGATCGAGGGCAATCAGTTCGAGGAACGATTTCCGGTCGGTGTGGGTTGGCAGGAAATTGACTTCGGTATCGACCGAGAAATGGCGCAGTTTTGCCGCCTGACGACGCGGCTGCGGCGGCTGCCAACTGCGTTGAGTAATTGCCTGTTCCAGCCCAAAACGAATGGCTTCATGGCGGTCACCGGAGAGCGGACTGCCGTCTGGCTCAAGTACGATAAAGGAGTCCATCGCCATGCCGTCACGGGTGGTGAAAATCTGCGCGTCGTGCACGCTGAGGTTGCGGCGGTCGAGCTCGGCGCAAACGGCGGCAAACAGATACGGTCTGTCCGGGCTCCAGATAAAGATCTCGGTACCGCCGCGGGTGGCCTGCGGACTGAGCAAGATCATCGGCTGGGTGAGGTCGTGCTTCAACAGATGACGGGCGTGCCATGCAAGCTGGTTTGGCGTGTGGCGCACAAAATAGTTGGCGCGGCAGCGGTTCCAGATTTGGTGCAGCGTTTCCTCGTTAATGTTGTCCATACGCAGCAGCGCCAGCGCCTGCATCTGATGATGACGGACGCGTTCGCGCATATCCGGCGTGTTCTGCATCCCCCGACGCAGCTGTTTTTCGGTGGCGAAGTAGAGCTCGCGCAACAGGCTCTGCTTCCAGCTATTCCACAGGGTTTCGTTGGTTGCGCAGATATCGGCGACCGTCAGGCATACCAGGAAGCGCAGACGGTGCTCGGTCTGCACCTCTTCGGCAAACTGCTTGATCACTTCCGGGTCCTGAATATCGCGGCGTTGAGCGGTGACCGACATCAGCAGATGCTGACGTACCAGCCAGGCAACTAATTGGGTTTCCCGCGAGTTCAGGCCGTGTAGCTCGGCGAACTTCAGGACATCCTGCGCGCCAAGAATGGAGTGGTCGCCGCCGCGCCCTTTGGCAATATCGTGGAACAGGGCGGCAATCAGAATAAGCTCTGGATGGTTTAGCCGCGGCCAGAGATCGACGCATAGCGGGTGGCGCGAACGCGTCTCTTCATTGGCGAAGCTCTCGAGCTTCAGCAATACGCGAATGGTGTGTTCATCGACCGTGTAGGCATGGAACAGGTCAAACTGCATCTGACCGACGATATACGACCACTGCGGCATGTAGGCCCACAGTACGCTGTGGCGATGCATCGGCAGCAGGCCGCGGCTGACGGCGCCCTGGTGGCGAAGCATGCTCAGGAACAGCTCACGCGCTTCCGGGATATAGCAGAGCGGCTGGCTGAGGTGACGACGGGCATGGCGCAGATGACGTAACGTGGTCGAGTAAATACCGGTAATGCTGCTGTTACGCACCATGATGTGGAACATGCGCAGAATGGCCTGCGGCTCGCGGATGAACAAGGTGTCGTCGCGCAGGTCGATAAGCGTACCGCGCAGTTGGAAATCGTCGTCAATCGCCCGTGGCTTTTCATCTTCAGTGAGGGCGAGAATTGCTTCGTCAAACAGCTGCAGCAGCATGTGGTTCAGCTCGCCGACGCGGCGGGTGACGCGATAGAAATCCTTCATCATGTGTTCGATCGGCTGGTTGCCTTCGCCTTCGTATTTCAGGCGGCGGGCAACGCTGAGCTGGCGGTCGAACAGCAGGCGGTTGTCATAGCGGTTGAGTTCGAGGTGCAGAGCGAAGCGGATGCGCCACAGCAAGTGAAGACACTCGTTTAACTCATTGCGCTCGGCTTCAGTCAGGAAGCCGAAGCTCACCATCTCATCCATTGAGGTTGCGCCAAAGTGACGGCGAGCGACCCACTGAATGGTATGGATATCGCGCAGGCCGCCGGGGCTGCTTTTAATGTCTGGTTCCAGGTTGTAGCTGGTGCCGTGGTAGCGTTGGTGGCGCGCCTCTTGTTCGGCAACTTTGGCCGGGAAGAACGTTTCTGACGGCCAGAAGCCTTCGCTGAAAATATGCTTTTGTAGTTCGAGGAACAGCGCGACGTCGCCAATCAGCAGGCGTGATTCAATCAGGTTGGTAGCGACGGTTAAGTCTGATAAGCCTTCCAGCAGGCACTCTTCTAGCGTACGTACGCTGTGGCCTACTTCTAGCTTGATATCCCACAGCAGCGTCAGCAGTTCGCCGATTTTCTGTGCCTGCTCATCGGGCAGCTTTTTGCGGCTCAGAATCAGCAGGTCAACGTCGGAAAGGGGGTGCAGCTCACCGCGACCATAGCCGCCGACGGCGACCAGCGCCGCATCCTCTATGGGACCAAAACCGTACAGCAGCCACAGGCGTTGCAGCAGTTGGTCGATAAACTCGGTGCGCGCTTCAATCAATTGCTCGGCAGAGATGCCTTCATCAAAGGCAGCGCCCAGCCAGCGCTGAAACTCATCGAGCCGGTTTTTGATATCGGTGCAGTTCAGACTGGCTTCGGGCCAATCGACCGGGTTCTCCGGCTGGCCGGGCAGGGCAGGGAGGATTGTACAAGCCAGTTCAGGTATGGAGTTACTCATCGCGCGCCGCTCATAAGAAAAAACTATCACCCATAAAAAAAGCCGGCATTCGCCGGCTTTCGTTATTCGTTGTGCGAGATTATCGCCGGGATGGTGTCATCCTTGCGTAACGTCAGTATTTCGCAGCCGTTGTCTGTCACCACAATAGTATGCTCGTACTGCGCAGACAAGCTTCGGTCTTTGGTTTTTACCGTCCAGCCGTCTTTCATGGTGCGGATCTCTTTCTTACCGGCGTTAACCATCGGCTCGATAGTAAAGGTCATGCCCTGTTTCAGCACCACGTCCGTTTCGCGAGAATCATAGTGCAGTACCTGCGGCTCTTCATGGAAGCCGCGGCCAATGCCGTGACCGCAGTATTCGCGTACCACAGAGAACCCTTCCGCTTCCACAAACTTCTGGATAGCCGCGCCAATTTCACGCAGGTTCACGCCTGGTTTCACCATTTTCAGCGCCACATACAGGCTTTCCTGAGTCACACGGCACAGACGCTCGCCCAGAATGGTTGGTTTGCCCACGATAAACATTTTGGAGGTGTCACCGTGGAACTCGTCTTTGATGACCGTGACGTCGATGTTGACGATGTCGCCATCTTTCAGGTGTTTTTCGTCATCCGGAATACCGTGGCATACCACTTCATTAATGGAGATGCAGACGGATTTCGGGAAACCGTGGTAGTTCAGGCAGGCGGAGACCGCTTTCTGCTCGTTGACGATGTAGTCGTTGCAGATGCGGTCCAGTTCGCCGGTGGTCACGCCAGGCTTCACGTACGGCTCGATCATTTCCAGCACTTCGGCGGCCAGACGGCCGGCAACGCGCATTTTTTCAATATCTTCAGGGGTCTTAATAGAAATCGCCATGGAATATGTCCATCAGTGTCGATTTTTTCGACAATAATTGAGTGTTAGTAATGTCAATGTTAACAGCCCGAGGCGCCTGGTGCCAAATTGAGAATCATTCTGAACTTCGCCTTTCGTGCCCTGCGTCAGAGATAACAACTGTTGGTATCTGCGCCGCTTTTATGGTATAAAGCGCGCCGAACTTCCGCTCATTCTTGTTTTGTCCGGAAGCGACAAATCTCACTTTGTGTAAATAACACACACGTATCGGCACATATTCCGGGGTGCCCTTCGGGGTCGGTAATATGGGATACGTGGAGGCATAACCCCAACTTAATCTATAGAGGTTTTAACCATGGCAACTGTTTCCATGCGCGACATGCTCAAGGCTGGTGTACACTTCGGTCACCAGACCCGTTACTGGAACCCGAAAATGAAGCCTTTCATCTTCGGCGCACGTAACAAAGTTCACATCATCAACCTTGAGAAAACTGTACCAATGTTCAACGAAGCTCTGGCTGAACTGAACAAGATCTCTTCTCGTAAAGGCAAAATCCTTTTCGTTGGTACTAAACGCGCTGCAAGCGAAGCTGTGAAAGATGCTGCTCTGAGCTGCGACCAGTTCTTCGTGAACCATCGCTGGCTGGGCGGTATGCTGACTAACTGGAAAACCGTTCGTCAGTCCATCAAACGTCTGAAAGATCTGGAAACTCAGTCTCAGGACGGTACTTTCGACAAGCTGACCAAGAAAGAAGCGCTGATGCGTACTCGTGAGCTGGCGAAACTGGAAAACAGCCTGGGCGGTATTAAAGACATGGGCGGCCTGCCGGACGCACTGTTCGTTATCGATGCTGACCATGAACACATTGCTATCAAAGAAGCGAACAACCTGGGTATCCCAGTATTCTCTATCGTTGATACCAACTCTGATCCAGATGGCGTTGATTTCGTTATCCCTGGTAACGACGATGCAATCCGTGCTGTGACCCTGTACCTGAGCGCAGTTGCTGCTACCGTTCGTGAAGGCCGTTCTTCTGATCTGGCTTCCCAGGCGGAAGAAAGCTTCGTAGAAGCTGAGTAATAAGGCACGCTCGAAAGAGCCCTTATAAACCAGGTAGTAACACGTTTGGTTAGGGGGCCTGTTTATGGCCCCCTTTTTCACTTTTAAATCTGTGCGGTTTATCGCCGGGCAGATCAAATCTTCCGAGGATTTTAGAATGGCTGAAATTACCGCTTCCCTGGTAAAAGAGCTGCGTGAGCGTACTGGCGCAGGCATGATGGATTGCAAAAAAGCCCTGACTGAAGCTAATGGCGACATCGAGCTGGCAATCGAAAACATGCGTAAATCCGGTGCTATCAAAGCAGCGAAAAAAGCAGGCAACGTTGCTGCTGACGGCGTGATCAAAACCAAAATCAATGGCAACATCGCCTTCATTCTGGAAGTTAACTGCCAGACTGACTTCGTTGCTAAAGACTCCGGTTTCCAGGCATTTGCTGACAAAGTTCTGGACGCAGCTGTTGCTGGTAACATCACCGACGTTGACGTTCTGAAAGCACAGTTCGAAGAAGAACGCGTTGCGCTGGTTGCTAAAATCGGTGAGAACATCAACATCCGTCGCGTGGCTTCCCTGGAAGGCGAAGTTCTGGGCAACTACCAGCACGGTGCTCGCATCGGTGTTCTGGTTGCTGCTACTGGCGCTGACGAAGAGCTGGTTAAACAGCTGGCAATGCACGTTGCTGCAAGCAAGCCAGAATTCGTTAAACCAGAAGACGTATCCGCTGAAGTGGTAGAGAAAGAATACCAGGTACAGCTGGACATCGCGATGCAGTCTGGTAAGCCAAAAGAAATCGCAGAGAAAATGGTTGAAGGCCGCATGAAGAAATTCACCGGCGAAGTTTCTCTGACTGGCCAGCCATTCGTTATGGATCCAAGCAAGTCTGTTGGCCAGCTGCTGAAAGAGCACAACGCTGACGTGACTGGCTTCATCCGCTTCGAAGTGGGCGAAGGCATCGAGAAAGTTGAGACTGACTTCGCAGCAGAAGTTGCTGCAATGTCCAAGCAGTCTTAATTGCTGTAAAGGAGCCGCCTGAGGGCGGCTCTCTTTTGTGCACTAAGGGTTAATGCACAAAATCGTCATGTGAGAATCAGCCTGCTCCTATAGGGATGCACTGGCATGGAACGCATGATGTCACCTGAATTTTTACCATCCCAATCGTGACACTCCAGGAAAGAAAATGGCTACCAACGCAAAACCTGTCTACAAACGTATTCTGCTCAAGCTTAGCGGTGAAGCATTGCAGGGGACTGAAGGCTTCGGTATTGACGCAAGTATTCTTGACCGTATGGCGCAAGAGATTAAAGAACTTGTTGAGCTGGGCATCCAGGTGGGTGTCGTCATTGGTGGTGGCAACCTGTTCCGTGGTGCGGGCTTGGCAAAAGCGGGTATGAACCGCGTTGTGGGCGACCACATGGGCATGCTGGCAACGGTAATGAACGGCCTGGCAATGCGTGACGCACTGCATCGCGCCTATGTGAACGCCCGCCTGATGTCAGCAATTCCGCTGAACGGCGTTTGCGACAACTACAGCTGGGCAGAGGCTATCAGCCTGCTGCGTAACAACCGCGTCGTGATTCTGTCCGCCGGTACCGGCAACCCGTTCTTTACCACCGATTCTGCAGCCTGCCTGCGCGGCATCGAAATCGAAGCCGACGTGGTACTGAAAGCCACCAAAGTTGACGGTGTGTTTACCGCTGACCCAGCAAAAGATCCGACTGCCACCATGTATGAGCAGCTGACCTACACCGAAGTGCTGGATAAAGAACTGAAAGTCATGGATCTGGCTGCCTTTACGCTGGCTCGTGACCACAAATTGCCAATTCGCGTATTCAATATGAATAAACCAGGCGCACTGCGTCGCGTGGTGATGGGCGAAAAAGAAGGCACTTTAATTACGGAATAATTTCCGTTGCGGCCATTTCCGGGTAAGATTCGCGTTTATCCGGCAGAATTGAGATATTCTGTGGCATGATTTAAACGAGACTATACTTAGCGCATTCTCTGCAATGTGTCATCGTCTGGTCGACTGAGACTAGTTTTCAAGGATTCGTAACGTGATTAGCGATATCAGAAAAGATGCTGAAGTACGCATGGACAAATGTGTAGAAGCATTCAAAAACCAAATCAGCAAAATTCGCACGGGTCGTGCTTCTCCTAGCCTGCTGGACGGCATCGTCGTTGAGTATTACGGCACCGCTACGCCACTGCGTCAGCTGGCAAGCGTCACCGTAGAAGATACCCGTACTCTGAAAATCAACGTATTCGACCGCTCTATGGGCCCGGCCGTTGAGAAAGCGATTATGGCGTCTGACCTCGGTCTGAACCCTAGCTCTGCGGGTACCGACATTCGCGTTCCGCTGCCTCCGCTGACCGAAGAACGTCGTAAAGACCTGACCAAAATCGTCCGTGGCGAAGCTGAACAGGCGCGCGTTTCCGTGCGTAACGTTCGTCGTGATGCGAACGATAAAGTGAAGGCGCTGCTGAAAGACAAAGAGATCAGCGAAGATGACGATCGCCGTTCTCAGGAAGACGTACAAAAACTGACTGACGTTGCTATCAAGAAAATTGAAGCGGCGCTGGCTGAGAAAGAAGCGGAACTGATGCAGTTCTAAGCTGTGTAAGTTGTGCGATGAACGCCGTACAGGAAGCATTATTGCTTTGCTGGCGGCGTTTTGCTTTTACTCGTCGTCTTTCAAGCCGCAGGTGCGTTGGCTGCGCTCATTCACCCGAATCACTTACTAGAGTAAGCTCATCGGGCTCGTTCACTTGCCGCCTTCCTACCGCTTGAAATCCATAGAGTAAATCTATCTATCCGGAATATCTCATGAAGCAATTAACTGTCCTGGGCTCAACGGGCTCTATTGGTTGCAACACGCTGGACGTGGTGCGTCACAACCGTGAACGTTTTGCGGTAACTGCGCTGGTGGCAGGTAAAAACGTCGAGCGGATGGTTGAACAGTGTCTGGAGTTCACGCCTCGCTATGCGGTGATGGATGACGCAAAGAGCGCCGATGCGGTGAGGACGGCGCTGCGTGAACACGGCAGCCGTACGGAAGTGCTCTGTGGACAGCAGGCAGCGTGCGATGTGGCAGCGCTGGACGAGGTCAATCAGGTGATGGCGGCCATCGTGGGGGCGGCCGGTCTGCTGCCGACGCTGTCGGCTATCCGTGCAGGCAAAAGCATTCTGCTGGCGAATAAAGAGTCGTTGGTGACCTGTGGGCGGTTATTCCTCGAGGCGGTAAAACAGCATAATGCGCAGTTACTGCCGGTCGACAGTGAACATAACGCTATCTTTCAGAGTTTACCGCAAAGCTTTCAGTCCGACTTAGGGTACGCTGACCTTGAGCAGCATGGGGTGTCATCCATTCTGCTTACCGGGTCAGGTGGCCCGTTCCGTGAGACGCCAATCAGTGAGCTCGGCGCAATGACGCCGGATCAGGCTTGTCGTCATCCGAACTGGTCGATGGGACGTAAAATTTCCGTCGACTCGGCCACTATGATGAATAAAGGTCTGGAATACATCGAAGCCCGCTGGCTGTTTAATGCTTCAGCGAAGCAGATGGAAGTGCTGATTCATCCTCAGTCGGTGATTCACTCGATGGTGCGTTACCAGGACGGTAGTGTACTGGCACAGCTGGGTGAGCCCGATATGCGTACGCCAATTGCCAATACTATGGCCTGGCCCCATCGCGTGGTTTCTGGCGCGAAGCCGTTAGATTTCTGCAAGATGGGCGCGCTAAGCTTCTCCGAGCCGGATTATGCTCGTTACCCTTGTCTGAAGCTGGCGATGGAGGCTTTTGAACAAGGTCAGGCGGCAACCACCGCGCTGAATGCCGCGAACGAAGTCTCTGTGGCGGCCTTCCTTGACGGGCAAATCCGCTTTACCGATATCGCGAACGTCAATATGGCAGTATTGGATAGCCTTGATCCTGGCGAACCGCAGAGTGTGGACGCGGTATTGGCTATCGATGCGATGGCGCGTGAAGCGGCGGCGACGCAGGCAAGACATTTCGTCAGGTAATGAGAGCCGAATCAGCATACAACCCGTCACGGCATTTGTTAGCGTCTGGCTTCAGTGATATAGTCTGCGCCACCCGATCTCAGTGTGTTTTCGCTGCGGGGTCGGGAGAGCCGTGATTTAGCACGGCTTTTTTGCGAGACAAAGATACGTAAAATCCTTCAGGTTTTCCTGACGGATGAAGTGTATGGCTGTATTCCGGGGTACCGCTCATCCCTTTTCATGGATTAAAAACGCGTTATGTTGTCTGCTAATCAACCAACCAGCGAGAGTCAGCCAGCCCACGGTTGCCGCCATGTGGCAATCATTATGGATGGCAATGGTCGCTGGGCGAAAAAGCAAGGTAAGATTCGCGCCTTTGGCCATAAAGCCGGGGCGAAATCCGTGCGCCGAGCCGTATCCTATGCGGCGAGCAACGGTATTGAGGCATTAACGCTATACGCATTCAGCAGTGAAAACTGGAATCGCCCTGAGCAAGAGGTGAGTGCGTTGATGGAGCTGTTCGTTTGGGCACTGGACAGCGAAGTGAAAAGTCTGCACCGCCATAATGTTCGGCTGCGGATTATTGGCGATATCCGTCGGTTTAATTCGCGCCTGCAGGAGCGAATTCGTAAAGCGGAAGCGCTGACGGAAAATAATACGGGGCTAACATTGAACATTGCTGCTAATTATGGCGGTCGATGGGATATTGTTCAGGGAGTTCAGCGCTTAGCCGAACAGGTTCAGGAAGGGGAGCTCCGCCCCGATCAAATTAGTGAAGAACTGCTTTCTCAGCAGATCTGCATGCATGAACTGGCTCCCGTAGATTTAGTAATTAGGACCGGGGGAGAACATCGGATCAGTAACTTTCTTATCTGGCAAATTGCCTATGCTGAACTTTACTTTACAGATGTTCTTTGGCCCGATTTCGATGAACAAGACTTTGAAGGTGCGCTGCATGCTTTCGCTAATCGAGAGCGACGTTTCGGTGGCACCGAGCCTGGTGGCGACAAGGCCTGATGGGGGTAGCTTTTGCTGAAGTATCGCCTGATTTCTGCATTGATTTTAATACCGGTTGTTATTGCAGCCCTGTTTTTGCTGCCGCCTGGCGGCTTCGCTATTGTTACGCTGGTCGTTTGTATGCTGGCGGCATGGGAATGGGGGCAATTAAGCGGTTTCACCTCGCGGACACAGCGCGTGTGGCTGGCGGTACTCTGTGGCCTGTTGCTGGCGGTGATGCTCTTCTTCATTCCGGAATATCACCATAATATCCATCAGCCGGTCGTTGAAACTTCGCTGTGGGCCTCCCTGATTTGGTGGGTTGTCGCCTTGCTGCTGGTCCTTTCCTATCCTGGGTCCGCTGCTATCTGGCGTCAATCCAAGGTACTGCGACTGGTCTTCGGCATCGTCACGATTGTCCCGTTTTTCTGGGGAATGCTGGCGCTGCGCTCCTGGCATTATGATGAAAACCACTACAGCGGCGCGCTGTGGCTGCTTTACGTCATGATTCTGGTATGGGGCGCTGACTCCGGGGCCTACATGTTTGGTAAGCTTTTTGGCAAACATAAGCTGGCACCGAAGGTCTCTCCGGGCAAAACCTGGCAAGGCTTCTTTGGCGGCCTGGTGACGGCGGCAATCATTTCCTGGGCCTATGGCCTGTGGGCAAATCTGGACGTTGCCCCATCCACGCTGTTAACCTGTTCCATCGTTGCAGCGCTGGCTTCAGTATTGGGCGATCTCACTGAGAGCATGTTCAAACGTGAAGCTGGCATCAAAGATAGCGGGCATCTTATCCCTGGCCACGGCGGGATACTTGACCGCATTGACAGCCTGACGGCGGCAGTTCCGGTGTTCGCCTGCTTGCTGCTGCTGGTTTTCAGGACGATCTAACGGATGGACTTATGCTGAGCATTCTCTGGAACCTTGCCGCGTTTATTATCGCGCTAGGGGTATTGATCACCGTACATGAATTTGGTCACTTCTGGGTTGCTCGGCGCTGTGGTATCCGTGTAGAGCGCTTTTCCATTGGTTTTGGTAAAGCGCTCTGGCGCCGCGTTGATAAACGCGGCACTGAATTTGTTATCGCCCTTATCCCGCTGGGCGGTTACGTCAAAATGCTCGACGAGCGCGTTGACGCAGTGGCGCCTGAGATGCGTCATATGGCGTTCAACAACAAAACGGTGGGCCAGCGAGCCGCCGTTATCGCCGCCGGCCCTATCGCCAACTTCCTCTTTGCTATCTTCGCCTACTGGCTGGTGTTCATCATCGGTGTCCCTGGTATTCGTCCAGTAGTTGGTGAAATAACCGCCAATTCCATCGCCGCAGAAGCACAAATTGCACCAGGCACGGAACTTAAAGCCGTAGATGGTATCGAAACGCCTGATTGGGATGCTGTACGTATGGCGTTAGTGGCGAAAATTGGTGATGAAAGCACCACCCTCACCGTTTCCCCTTTCGGCAGCGAGCAGCGGCAGGATAAAATCCTCAACCTGCGGCATTGGGCGTTTGAGCCGGATAAACAAGATCCGGTGACTTCGCTCGGTATTCGCCCTCGTGGCGCGCAGATTGAACCAGTGCTGGCAGAGGTGCAATCTGACTCTGCGGCGCGTAAAGCCGGTTTACAAGCAGGGGATCGGATCGTTACAGTCAACGGTCAACCGCTGACGCAATGGATGACGTTTGTCACGCTGGTACGCGACAATCCAGGCAAAGCGTTACAGCTGGAGATCGAAAGGCAGGGGACTCTCTTGTCTTTAACTCTGATACCGGATACAAAACACGGTAACGGAAAAGCGGAAGGGTTCGCAGGGGTAGTACCGAAAGTTATCCCGCTGCCTGAGGAATATAAGACAGTGCGCCAGTATGGGCCGTTCAGCGCTATCGTCGAAGCCACGGAGAAAACCGGGCAGTTGATGAAGCTGACCGTCAGTATGCTGGGAAAATTGATCACCGGTGACGTCAAACTGAACAACCTCAGTGGGCCGATTTCGATCGCCCAGGGGGCTGGGATGTCTGCGGAGTATGGGCTGATTTACTACCTGATGTTTCTTGCACTCATCAGCGTGAATTTAGGCATAATCAACCTGTTCCCGCTCCCTGTTTTAGATGGGGGACACTTGCTGTTTTTAGCGATTGAGAAGCTGAAAGGCGGCCCGGTATCCGAGCGAGTTCAAGACTTTAGTTACCGCATCGGCTCGATTCTGCTGATGCTGTTAATGGGGCTTGCACTTTTCAATGATTTCTCTCGGTTGTAAGAGAGTTAGTTAGGAAGAACGCATAATAACGATGGCGATGAAAAAGTTGCTTATAGCGTCGCTGCTGTTTAGCAGCGCGACCGTGTACGGTGCTGACGGGTTCGTGGTGAAGGACATTCATTTCGAAGGCTTGCAGCGTGTCGCTGTTGGTGCGGCCCTTCTCAGTATGCCAGTACGTCCTGGCGATACCGTCTCTGATGATGATATCAGTAACACCATTCGCGCCCTGTTTGCTACGGGCAACTTTGAGGACGTTCGCGTCCTGAGAGACGGCGATGTGTTACTGGTGCAGGTCAAAGAACGCCCAACAATTGCTAGCATCACCTTCTCCGGCAACAAGTCGGTGAAAGATGACATGCTAAAACAGAACCTCGAAGCTTCTGGCGTTCGTGTTGGCGAATCTCTCGACCGTACAACCCTCTCCGATATCGAAAAAGGACTGGAAGATTTCTACTACAGCGTCGGTAAGTATAGCGCGAGCGTGAAGGCGGTTGTTACGCCGCTGCCGCGTAACCGTGTCGACCTGAAGCTGGTCTTCCAGGAAGGGGTTTCCGCCCAGATCCAACAGATCAATATCGTCGGTAACCATGCGTTCAGCACCGAAGATCTGATCTCAACCTTCCAGCTGCGTGACGAAGTGCCGTGGTGGAACGTGGTTGGCGATCGTAAATACCAGAAACAGAAGCTGGCGGGTGACCTTGAAACCCTGCGCAGCTACTACCTGGATCGCGGTTACGCCCGTTTCAACATCGATTCCACGCAGGTGAGCCTGACGCCGGATAAAAAAGGCATCTACATCACCGTTAACATCACCGAAGGCGACCAGTACAAACTGTCTGGCGTACAGGTGACGGGTAACCTGGCAGGGCACTCGGCTGAAATTGAGAGCCTGACTAAGATTGAGCCAGGTGAACTCTATAACGGCGCGAAAGTGACCAAAATGGAAGATAACATTAAGAAACTTCTTGGTCGCTACGGCTACGCGTATCCACGCGTACAGTCTCAGCCTGAAATTAATGACACGGATAAAACGGTTAAGCTGCACATCAACGTTGATGCAGGTAACCGCTTCTACGTGCGTAACATCCGCTTTGTCGGTAACGACACGTCAAAAGATTCCGTTCTGCGTCGCGAAATGCGCCAGATGGAAGGGGCGTGGCTGGGCGGTGATTTAGTTGACCAGGGTAAAGATCGTCTGAACCGTCTGGGCTACTTCGAAACCGTCGACACTGAAACCCAACGCGTACCGGGCAGCCCGGATCAGGTGGATGTGGTTTACAAGGTCAAAGAGCGTAACACCGGTAGCTTCAACTTCGGTATCGGCTACGGTACGGAAAGCGGCGTGAGCTTCCAGGCGGGCGTTCAGCAGGATAACTGGTTAGGTACCGGTTATTCCGTCGGTATCAACGGTACCAAGAACGACTACCAGACCTATACCGAGCTTTCTGTGACCAACCCGTACTTTACGGTGGATGGTGTTAGCCTTGGCGGTCGTGTCTTCTACAATGACTTTAAAGCGGATGATGCTGACCTGTCGTCCTATACCAACAAAAGTTATGGTGTAGACGGTACGCTGGGCTTCCCGATTAACGAATACAACTCACTGCGTGCGGGTCTGGGCTATGTCCACAACGACCTGTCCAATATGGAACCGCAGGTGGCGATGTGGCGTTATCTGGACTCTATCGGCCAGACGGCGGGTAAAACCAGCGATGATAACGGCTTCAGTGCTAACGATTTCACCTTTAACTACGGTTGGACCTATAACCGACTTGACCGCGGCTACTTCCCAACGGACGGTTCGCGCGTCAACCTGAACGGTAAGGTTACAATCCCAGGCTCCGATAACGAGTTCTATAAGGTAACGCTGGATACGGCGTCCTACTTCCCGCTGGATGAAGATCATAAGTGGGTGGTTCTGGGTCGTACCAAGTGGGGCTACGGTGACGGTTTAGGCGGTAAAGAACTGCCGTTCTATGAGAACTTCTATGCTGGTGGTTCAAGCACCGTGCGTGGCTTCCAGTCCAACACCATCGGTCCGAAAGCGGTCTATTATGGTGCATCAGGCTTGGATAACTGCGACCAGAGCGGTGGTTACTGTAAGTCCGACGATGCGGTTGGTGGTAACGCTATGGGTGTGGCCAGCCTTGAGCTGATCGTCCCAACGCCGTTTATCAGCGATAAATACGCGAACTCGGTGCGTACCTCATTCTTCTGGGATGCGGGTACCGTGTGGGATACCAACTGGCAGAATACCGCAGCAATGAAGTCTGCTGGCGTTCCAGACTACAGCGATCCGAGCAATATCCGTATGTCCGCGGGTATCGCATTACAATGGATGTCCCCATTAGGGCCGTTGGTCTTCTCCTACGCCCAGCCGTATAAGAAATACGATGGAGACAAATCCGAGCAGTTCCAGTTCAACATTGGTAAAACCTGGTAATTGCTCTTTGCAAAGGAATGCAGGTTCAGTGTAGTTTTGCTGGCATTAGGCGGTAGCGTCAAGGTGGCTTCGGCCACCAAAAGAACAGTACCCTCGGGTACATATGGGATGGTAAGGAGTATTATTGTGAAAAAGTGGTTAGTCGCTGCAGGTCTGGGTTTAGCAATGGCTGCATCTGCTCAAGCAGCAGATAAAATTGCAATTGTTAATATGGGTAGCCTGTTCCAGCAAGTTGCACAGAAAACGGGCGTTTCCAGCACCCTGGAAAACGAATTCAAAGGCCGTGCTGGCGAACTTCAGCGCATGGAAGGTGATCTGCAGTCTAAAATGCAGCGTCTGCAGTCTATGAAAGCAGGTGCCGATCGCACCAAGCTGGAAAAAGACATCACTTCCCAGCGTCAGACTTTCTCTCAGAAAGCGCAGTCCTTTGAACAGGACCGTCAGCGTCGCACCAACGAAGAACGTGGCAAACTGGTTACTCGTATCCAGACTGCTGTGAAATCCGTTGCTGCAAGCCAGAGCATTGACCTGGTAGTTGATGCTAACGCCGTTGCATTCAACAGCAGCGATGTAAAAGACATCACCGCTGATGTACTGAAACAGGTTAAATAAGTAATGCCTTCAATTCGACTGGCTGACTTAGCTCAGCAGTTGGATGCGGAATTACACGGTGATGGCGATATCGTCATCACCGCTGTCGCGTCCATGCAATCCGCTAAAGCGGGCCATATCACGTTCTTGGTTAATCCTAAGTACCGTGATCACCTGTCTGCGTGCGAAGCGTCGGCGATTGTCCTGACGCAAGAATTACTGCCTTTTGCCAAAGGCGCTGCGTTGGTAGTGAAGAATCCCTACCTGACTTACGCACGTATGGCTCAAATTTTAGATACCACGCCACAGCCAGCACAGGATATCGCTCCGAGCGCGGTGATTAGTCCGTCTGCGGTACTCGGTAACAACGTCTCCATCGGTCCGAATGCGGTGATTGAGTCTGACGTTGTGCTCGGTGATAACGTTGTGATTGGGGCGGGGTGTTTCGTTGGTAAAAAAACGAAAATTGGCGCAGGTTCACGTCTGTGGGCAAACGTCACCATTTACCACGAAGTCGAGATCGGTGAGAATTGCCTGATCCAATCCAGCACCGTCATTGGCGCGGATGGTTTTGGCTACGCCAACGATCGTGGAAATTGGGTGAAGATCCCTCAGCTTGGTCGCGTCATTATTGGCGATCGCGTAGAGATCGGCGCCTGTACAACGATCGACCGCGGTGCGCTGGATGATACACAGATCGGCAACGGTGTTATCATTGATAACCAGTGCCAGATTGCGCACAACGTGGTGATTGGCGACAATACCGCGGTTGCTGGCGGTGTTATTATGGCCGGCAGCCTGAAAATTGGCCGTTACTGCATGATTGGCGGTGCCAGCGTCATCAACGGTCACATGGAAATCTGCGACAAAGTGACAGTAACCGGTATGGGCATGGTTATGCGTCCAATTACCGAACCTGGCGTTTACTCGTCAGGTATCCCGCTCCAGCCTAATAAGGCATGGCGCAAAACTGCCGCGCTGGTGATGAATATTGATGAAATGAGCAAGCGTCTCAAAGCTGTTGAACGCAAGCTTGATAATCAAGACTAATTTTCATCTGTATCGCATGATACTTTCCGGCCTGTCGGCATTCTTGTAATCCGGCAGGCCGTGTTATTATTGCCCCTTAGTATATTTTGACAGGAAGAGTATTTTGACTACTGACACTCATACTCTGCACATTGAAGAGATTTTAGAACTTCTGCCACACCGCTACCCGTTCTTACTGGTAGACCGCGTGCTGGATTTTGAAGAAGGTCGTTTTCTGCGCGCAGTGAAAAATGTTTCCGTAAATGAGCCGTTTTTCCAGGGCCACTTCCCTGGCAAACCGATTTTACCGGGCGTGCTGATTCTGGAAGCGATGGCTCAGGCAACCGGTATTCTGGCGTTTAAAAGCGTTGGTAAACTGGAGCCTGGCGAGCTGTACTACTTTGCTGGTATCGATGAAGCGCGCTTCAAGCGTCCTGTCGTGCCTGGCGATCAGATGATTATGGAAGTCACCTTCGAGAAAACTCGCCGTGGCCTGACTCGCTTTAAAGGCGTTGCGCTGGTAGACGGTAAAGTAGTTTGCGAAGCGACGATGATGTGTGCGCGTAGCCGGGAGGCCTGATCCGTGATTGATAAAACCGCCTTTATCCATCCTACCGCCATTGTGGAAGACGGTGCCGTTATCGGCGCTAACGCCCACATTGGTCCGTTTTGTATTGTGGGGCCAAACGTCGTTATCGGCGAAGGCACCGTACTGAAGTCTCACGTTGTTGTTAACGGCCATACCACTATTGGTCGTGATAATGAGATCTATCAGTTCGCCTCTATCGGGGAAGTTAACCAGGACCTGAAATATGCTGGTGAACCGACTCGCGTGGAAATTGGCGATCGCAACCGCATCCGCGAAAGCGTCACCATTCATCGTGGCACAGAACAGGGCGGTGGATTGACGAAGGTGGGCAGCGATAACCTACTGATGATCAACGCTCACGTAGCGCACGATTGTACCGTAGGTAACCGCTGTATCCTGGCCAATAACGCGACGCTCGCGGGTCACGTATCGCTGGATGATTTTGTTATCATCGGCGGCATGACCGCAGTGCACCAGTTCTGCATTATTGGTGCGCACGTGATGGTCGGCGGCTGTTCTGGCGTTGCTCAGGATGTGCCTCCGTACGTTATTGCTCAGGGCAACCACGCGACGCCGTTTGGCGTCAACATCGAAGGCCTGAAGCGTCGTGGCTTTAGCCGCGAAGCGATCACCGCGATCCGCAACGCCTATAAAGCGTTGTACCGCAGTGGCAAAACGTTGGACGAAGCTAAACCGGAAATCGCCGAACTGGCGAAGCAGTACCCGGAAGTTCAACCATTCAGCGATTTCTTCGCCCGCTCTACGCGTGGCCTGATTCGTTAATGATTGAGCAGCGTCCGCTAACGATTGCCCTGGTCGCCGGAGAAACCTCCGGCGATATTCTTGGTGCAGGTCTGATTCGCGCCCTCAAGGCGCGAGTTCCCAACGCCCGTTTTGTTGGCGTTGCGGGTCCGCGTATGCAGGCTGAAGGTTGTGAAGCCTGGTACGAAATGGAAGAGCTGGCGGTGATGGGCATCGTTGAAGTGCTGGGGCGACTGCGTCGTCTGCTGCACATTCGCGCTGACCTGACCAAACGCTTTACCGATCTCAAGCCCGACGTCTTTGTCGGCATTGATGCCCCCGATTTCAATATCACCCTTGAGGGCAACCTTAAGAAACAGGGCATTAAAACCATCCACTACGTCAGTCCGTCCGTCTGGGCTTGGCGACAGAAACGCGTCTTCAAAATTGGCAGAGCTACCGACCTGGTACTCGCATTTCTGCCTTTTGAAAAAGCGTTTTATGACAAATTTAACGTCCCGTGTCGCTTTATCGGTCATACCATGGCAGATGCCATGCCGCTCGACCCCGATAAAAACGCCGCCCGGGATACGCTGGGTATCGCCCACGACGTGCACTGTCTGGCGCTGTTACCCGGCAGCCGCGGTGCCGAAGTGGAAATGCTCAGCGCTGACTTTTTAAAAACGGCACAACTGTTGCGTCAGCGGTACCCCGACCTTGAAGTGGTGGTGCCGCTGGTGAATGCAAAACGTCGCGAGCAGTTTGAACGTATCAAGGCCGACGTGGCGCCGGATCTTTCCGTGCATATGCTGGACGGCATGGCGCGCGAAGCAATGATCGCTAGCGATGCCGCATTGCTGGCATCCGGGACGGCGGCGCTAGAATGTATGCTGGCAAAATGTCCGATGGTCGTCGGCTATCGCATGAAGCCGTTTACCTTCTGGCTGGCTCAGCGTCTGGTGAAAACCGACTACGTTTCCCTGCCGAATCTGCTTGCCGGCCGTGAGCTGGTGAAAGAGTTGCTGCAGGATGAGTGTCAGCCGCAGGCGCTAGCCGATGCGTTGCAGCCGTTGCTGGCAAACGGTAAGACCAGCCACGCGATGCACGATACCTTCCGCGACCTGCACCTGCAAATTCGCTGTAATGCGGATGAACAGGCGGCAGATGCGGTGCTGGAGCTTGCACAATGATTGAATTTGAATATCCCCACACCCATTTAGTGGCGGGGGTGGATGAAGTCGGTCGCGGCCCGCTGATTGGCGCGGTGGTGACTGCGGCGGTCATACTCGACCCTGCTCGCCCGATTGTCGGCCTGAACGACTCCAAGAAGCTGAGCGAAAAACGCCGTCTGGCGCTGTTTGACGAAATCAAAGAAAAAGCGCTGTGCTGGAGCCTTGGCCGCGCGGAGCCGCATGAAATCGACGAACTGAACATTCTGCATGCCACCATGCTGGCGATGCAGCGTGCCGTTGCCGGGCTCTCTATCCCGCCGGAATATGTGCTGATTGACGGCAACCGCTGTCCGGCGCTGCCAATGCCATCCATGGCGGTGGTGAAAGGCGATAGCCGAGTGGCGGAAATCAGCGCGGCGTCTATTCTCGCTAAAGTGACGCGAGATGCTGAGATGACCGAGCTGGATAAAGTGTTTCCGCAGTACGGTTTTGCCCAGCATAAGGGCTATCCAACCGCTTTCCATCTGGAAGCGCTGGCGCAATATGGCGCTACCGAACATCATCGACGCAGCTTTGCTCCCGTCAAACGTGCACTGGGACTTGCGTCCTGATTCGTGTGTCGTGAATAAGTAAACCGGAATCTAAAGATGGCTGAACCACGTTTCGTGCACCTGCGGGTGCATAGCGACTACTCCATGATCGATGGGTTGGCAAAAACCGGGCCGCTGGTGAAAAAGGCGGCCGCGCTTGGCATGCCTGCACTGGCGATCACCGATTTTACTAACCTGTGCGGCCTGGTGAAGTTCTACGGAGCGGGCCATGGCGCAGGGATCAAGCCGATCGTCGGTGCGGATTTTAACGTGCAGAGCGAACTGTTCGGCGACGAACTTACCCATTTAACGGTGCTGGCGGCCAATAACACCGGCTACCAGAACCTGACGCTGCTGATCTCTAAAGCCTATCAGCGCGGCTACGGCGCGGCCGGTCCGATCATCGATCGTGACTGGCTACTTGAGCTGAAAGAGGGGCTTATTTTGCTGTCCGGCGGCCGTATGGGTGACGTCGGGCGTGCCCTGCTGCGCGGTAATATGGCGCTGGTGGAGCAGTGCGTTGGTTTTTATGAAGAACATTTCCCAAACTGTTATTTCCTTGAGCTGATCCGTACCGGCCGCCAGGATGAAGAGTCGTACCTGCATGCGGCGGTGGAGCTCGCGGAAACGCGCGGTCTGCCGGTGGTGGCGACTAACGATGTACGCTTCCTCGAGCCGGGAGATTTCGACGCGCACGAAATTCGCGTCGCCATCCACGATGGTTTTACCCTCGACGATCCAAAGCGTCCGCGCAACTACTCTGCGCAGCAGTATATGCGCAGCGAAGAGGAGATGTGCGAGCTGTTCTCCGACATCCCGGAAGCGCTGGAAAACACCGTTGAGATAGCTAAACGCTGCAACGTGACGGTGCGTCTGGGTGAGTACTTCCTGCCGCAGTTCCCGACCGGCGATATGACCACCGAGGACTTCCTCGTGGCGAAGTCGAAAGAGGGGCTGGAGGAGCGTCTTGAGTTCCTGTTCCCGGATCCGGAAGAGCGCGCCAAACGCCGCCCGGAATATGACGAACGTCTCGACGTTGAACTCAAAGTTATCAACCAGATGGGGTTCCCTGGCTACTTCCTGATCGTAATGGAGTTTATCCAGTGGTCAAAAGATAACGGCGTACCGGTAGGGCCGGGACGTGGTTCCGGTGCGGGCTCACTGGTGGCCTATGCGCTGAAAATTACCGACCTTGATCCGCTCGAACTCGACCTGCTGTTCGAACGTTTCCTTAACCCGGAACGTGTCTCAATGCCCGACTTCGACGTCGACTTCTGCATGGAGAAACGCGACCAGGTTATTGAGCACGTGGCGGAGATGTACGGACGTGATGCGGTATCGCAGATTATCACCTTCGGTACCATGGCGGCGAAAGCGGTTATCCGCGACGTAGGCCGCGTACTGGGTCACCCGTACGGCTTCGTTGACCGCATCTCCAAGCTGGTGCCGCCCGATCCGGGCATGACGCTGGCGAAAGCGTTTGAAGTTGAACCGCAACTGCCGGAAATTTACGAGGCGGATGAAGAAGTTCGCGCGCTGATAGACATGGCGCGTAAGCTGGAAGGGGTCACCCGAAACGCCGGTAAACACGCTGGTGGCGTGGTTATCGCACCAACCAAAATTACCGATTTTGCGCCACTGTACTGTGACGAGCAGGGCCTGCACCCGGTTACTCAGTTCGATAAGAACGATGTGGAATACGCGGGGCTTGTGAAGTTTGACTTCCTCGGCCTGCGTACGCTTACCATCATTAACTGGGCGCTGGAGATGATCAACGCCCGTCGTGAGCGTAACGGCGAGCCGCCGCTGGATATCGCGGCCATTCCGCTCGACGATAAGAAAAGCTTTGATATGCTGCAGCGCTCGGAGACCACCGCGGTCTTCCAGCTTGAATCCCGCGGCATGAAAGATCTGATTAAACGTCTGCAGCCTGACTGCTTCGAAGATATGATCGCGCTGGTGGCCCTGTTCCGTCCGGGCCCGCTGCAGTCGGGGATGGTAGATAACTTTATCGACCGTAAGCACGGGCGTGAAGAGATCTCATACCCAGACGTACAGTGGCAGCACGAATGTCTGAAACCAGTACTGGAGCCAACCTACGGCATTATCCTGTATCAGGAACAGGTTATGCAGATTGCCCAGGAGCTTTCCGGCTATACCCTCGGCGGCGCGGATATGCTGCGTCGTGCAATGGGTAAGAAAAAGCCGGAAGAGATGGCCAAGCAGCGCGGCACCTTCGAAGAAGGGGCGAAAAGTCGCGGTGTTGACGGCGAACTGGCGATGAAAATCTTCGACCTGGTAGAGAAATTCGCCGGTTACGGGTTTAACAAATCGCACTCCGCTGCTTATGCTTTAGTGTCCTATCAGACGCTGTGGCTGAAAGCGCACTATCCGGCCGAGTTTATGGCGGCGGTAATGACTGCCGATATGGATAACACCGAGAAGGTGGTCGGGCTGGTGGATGAATGCTGGCGAATGGGGCTAAAAATCCTGCCGCCGGATATCAATTCCGGTTTATATCATTTCCACGTTAATCATGACGGGGAAATCGTGTATGGTATCGGCGCCATTAAAGGCGTGGGCGAAGGCCCAATCGAAGCCATTATCGAAGCGCGTAATAACGGTGGCTATTTCCGCGAGCTGTTTGACCTTTGTGCGCGCACCGATACGAAAAAGCTTAACCGTCGGGTGCTGGAAAAATTGATTATGTCCGGGGCGTTCGACCGCCTTGGCCCACACCGCGCCGCGCTGATGAATTCGCTGGGCGATGCGTTAAAAGCGGCTGACCAGCACGCGAAAGCAGAAGCTATTGGTCAGGCGGATATGTTCGGCGTGTTGGCGGAAGAGCCGGAGCAAATTGAGCAGTCGTACGCGAACTGCATGCCCTGGCCTGAACACACGGTACTGGAAGGTGAGCGTGAAACGTTAGGTTTATACTTAACGGGTCACCCGATTAACCAGTATCTTAAAGAAATTGAGCGCTATGTCGGCGGCTATCGCCTAAAAGACATGCATCCGACAGAACGTGGTAAAGTGACCACGGCTGCGGGGCTCGTGATTGCCTCAAGGGTTATGGTCACCAAGAGAGGCAATCGTATCGGTATCTGCACCCTGGATGACCGATCCGGACGGCTAGAAGTGATGTTATTCACCGAAGCCCTGGAAAAATACCAGCATCTGCTGGAAAACGACCGCATACTTATCGTCAGCGGACAGGTCAGCTTTGATGACTTCAGCGGCGGCCTTAAAATGATGGCCCGCGAAGTGATGGACATTGACGAAGCCCGGGAAAAATACGCTCGCGGGCTTGCTATCTCGCTGACGGACAGGCAAATTGATGACCAGCTTTTAAACCGACTCCGTCAGTCTCTGGAACCCCATCGTTCGGGAACCATTCCAGTACATCTCTACTATCAGAGGGCGGATGCACGTGCGCGGTTGCGTTTCGGTGCAACCTGGCGTGTCTCTCCGAGCGATCGTTTACTCAACGATCTGCGTGGCCTCATCGGTTCGGAGCAGGTGGAACTGGAGTTTGACTAATACAGGAATACTATGAGTCTGAATTTCCTTGATTTTGAACAGCCGATTGCAGAGCTGGAAGCGAAAATCGATTCTCTGACTGCGGTTAGCCGTCAGGATGAGAAACTGGATATTAATATCGACGAAGAAGTGCATCGTCTGCGTGAAAAAAGCGTAGAGCTGACGCGCAAAATCTTTGCCGATCTCGGCGCATGGCAGGTAGCCCAACTGGCGCGCCATCCGCAGCGCCCGTACACCCTGGATTATGTCCGCCTGGCGTTTGATGAATTTGACGAACTGGCGGGCGATCGCGCCTATGCTGACGATAAAGCTATCGTCGGCGGTATCGCACGTCTGGACGGTCGTCCGGTGATGATCATTGGTCATCAGAAAGGTCGCGAAACCAAAGAGAAAATCCGTCGTAACTTCGGCATGCCAGCGCCGGAAGGCTACCGTAAAGCCCTGCGTCTGATGGAGATGGCTGAGCGTTTCAATATGCCTATCATCACCTTCATCGACACCCCGGGTGCATACCCTGGCGTGGGCGCAGAAGAGCGCGGTCAGTCTGAAGCTATCGCCCGCAACCTGCGTGAGATGTCTCGCCTGAGCGTACCGGTCATCTGTACCGTTATCGGCGAAGGCGGCTCCGGCGGCGCGTTGGCTATCGGTGTGGGCGATAAAGTGAATATGCTGCAGTACAGCACCTATTCCGTTATCTCTCCGGAAGGCTGTGCTTCCATTCTGTGGAAAAGCGCGGACAAAGCGCCGCTGGCTGCTGAAGCCATGGGCATTGTCGCACCGCGTCTGAAAGAGCTGAAGCTTATCGACGCTATCGTTCCAGAACCGCTGGGCGGCGCACACCGCAACCCAGAGGTGATGGCGGCATCCCTGAAGGCGCAGCTGTTGGCTGACCTCGCGGATCTCGACGTACTGAGCAAAGAAGACCTGCTTAACCGTCGTTATCAGCGTCTGATGAGCTACGGTTACGCATAATTAACCGCAACACATTCTGTAAGAGGCCGGATAATAATCCGGCCTCTTTTTTTTGTGAGAAAAAATGAGATGGCAATGAGCCATTGTGATTGAGGGTTTGAGCCATTCATCCTTGAAATTGTTAGTACGGCCAGCGATGCGTTTCCGGCTGGTTAGACATAACACTCAAGGAGAATAGATATGGCAATGCGAAAAAAAATGGCGGTAGGCGCCGTTGCTGCAGGGATTATTTTTAGTTTATCTGGCGCACATGCTGCGTCTTTGCTGAGTAGCAGTGAGCTCTATACCATTAATGCCAGTGACCTGGCGGCAAAAGAGAAATCATTAACGGATTTCCCGTTAATGAACGCAGTTAAATCCTCCATCGCGACACTGGCAAACAGTGAAGTCGAGAAGATTGAACCCGGTCGGGCGGCCAATCCGGAAAACGTTAAACGCGTAGAAAGCGTTATTTCAGAACAGGACTGGGATTTTCTGTTCCCGATGCGGGCATCGGAATACACGTACAGTAATTTTCTGAAAGCCATTGGCAAATTCCCAGCGGTATGCGGGACCTATACTGATGGGCGTGATAGTGATGCCATTTGCCGGAAATCTCTGGCGACAATGTTTGCGCACTTTGCACAGGAAACCGGTGGCCATGAAAGCTGGCGCGATATTCCAGAGTGGCGTCAGGCTTTGGTTTATCTGCGTGAAGTCGGTTGGGTTGAAGGGCAAAAAGGCGGCTACAACGGCGAATGTAATCCTGATATCTGGCAGGGACAGACCTGGCCTTGCGGCACAGATAAAGACGGCGACTACCTGAGCTACTTTGGTCGCGGTGCAAAACAGCTTTCCTATAACTATAACTATGGTCCGTTCTCGGATGCCATGTACGGTGGTGACGTTCGTCCTCTGCTGGATAAACCGGAACTGGTGGCAGACACCTGGATGAACCTGGCAAGTGCGGTATTCTTCTTCGTTTACCCACAGCCTCCAAAACCATCCATGCTGCATGTTATCGACGGCACCTGGCAGCCTAATGACCATGATAAAGCTAATGGCCTGGTTGACGGATTTGGCGTGACTATTCAGATTATCAACGGTGGCGTAGAGTGCGGCGGGGCAGAAGAGAATGCTCAGTCTCTTAACCGTATCGCTTACTACAAAGAGTTTGCCAACTATCTGAAAGTGCCGGTTGCCGACGATGAGGTCCTCGGCTGTAAGAACATGAAGCAGTTTGACTAAGGTGGCGCTGGTGCCCTGCCTATCTACTGGGAAGAAGATTGGGGATGGAGTGCGGATACACCTGACGGTAAAACCTATTCTTGTCAGTTGGTCGGTTATCAGACGCCTTTCACCGCGTTTAAAGAAGGCGACTACACGAAGTGCGTACAGAAGTATTTTAACGTTAACGTAGTAGATGATTCTGGTAAATCAGAGGACAGCACTAAACCAACTCCAACGCCTGCTGAAAATGTCGCACCTGTCGCGCATATTTCGGGGCCGGTCGGCGCCGTTGAGGCGGGTGCCCAGGTATCGTTGAGCGCAGCGGATTCTAGCGACGCTAATGGCGATAAACTGACCTATACCTGGATGTCTCAGGATGGTCAAACCGTCAGTGGTGAAGATAAGTCCGTGGTGACGTTCACGGCACCAGAAGTGACAAAAGATAGCCAGTATGTGATCAACCTGAAGGTAAGTGATGGCACACTTTCTGACACGACGGAGTATACGCTGAACGTAAAAGCGAAATCCTCTGGTGAGCAGGGTGCGGATGTAACCTATCCAGTCTGGAACAGTGCAACCACCTGGTCGGCGGGTGATATTGTGAATAACAACGGCGCACTGTATCAATGTAAGCCACTGCCAGACGGTGCCTGGTGTAACTCCAGCCCAAGCTATTATGAACCGGGCGTGGGGTTTGCATGGGGAGATGCCTGGAAGGCGCTTTAATCTAAAAAATCCTGTCAGTGCTATGCACTGGCAGGATTGTTACTATGCTTACCTCAGGTTTTTCCAGGAGGAACGCATGAATATCATTGCCATCATGGGACCGCATGGCGTCTTTTATAAAGATGAGCCCATTAAGGAACTCGAACGTGCGCTACAGCATCAGGGGTTTCAGATTATCTGGCCACAGAACAGCGCCGATCTGCTGAAGTTTATCGAACACAACCCGCGTATCAGCGGCGTGATTTTTGACTGGGACGAATACAGCGTCGATCTCTGCGGTGAGATAAATCAGCTTAATGAGTATCTGCCGCTCTACGCCTTTATCAATAACCACTCGACGATGGACGTCAGCGCGCACGACATGCGTATGGCGCTGTGGTTCTTTGAATATGCGCTGGGCCAGGCCGACGATATCGCCACGCGCATCCGCCAGTATACCGACGAATACCTCGATAACATCACGCCGCCGTTCACCAAAGCGCTGTTTACCTACGTCACGGAAGGCAAATACACTTTCTGTACGCCCGGACACATGGGCGGTACGGCTTACCAGAAAAGCCCGGTAGGCTGCCTGTTCTATGATTTCTTCGGCGCGAATACGCTGAAGGCCGACGTGTCGATTTCCGTCACCGAACTGGGCTCACTGCTGGATCACACCGGGCCGCACCTTGAGGCCGAAGAGTATATCGCCCGCACCTTTGGTGCCGAGCAGAGCTATATGGTGACCAACGGCACCTCAACCTCGAACAAAATCGTTGGCATGTACGCCGCTCCGAGCGGCAGCACGCTGCTGATTGACCGTAACTGCCATAAGTCGCTGGCGCACCTGCTGATGATGAACGACGTTGTGCCGCTGTGGCTGAAACCAACGCGCAACGCGTTGGGGATACTTGGCGGCATTCCGAAGCGCGAGTTTACCCGCGACAGCCTGCAGCAGAAGGTGAACAGTACCGACGGCGCCGAGTGGCCGGTGCATGCGGTTATCACCAACTCAACCTACGACGGTCTGCTGTATAACACCAACTGGATCAAACAGACGCTGGACGTGCCGTCGATTCACTTCGATTCGGCCTGGGTACCGTATACCCACTTCCATCCCATCTATCAGGGTAAAAGCGGCATGAGCGGTGAGCGGGTGCCCGGCAAGGTCTTCTTCGAAACGCAATCTACGCACAAGATGCTGGCGGCGCTGTCGCAGGCCTCGTTAATCCACATTAAGGGCGACTACGACGAAGATACCTTCAACGAAGCCTTTATGATGCACACCTCCACCTCGCCAAGCTACCCGATTATCGCCTCAATAGAGACGGCGGCAGCTATGCTGCGCGGTAACCCCGGTAAACGCCTGATTAACCGCTCGGTGGAGCGTGCGCTGCATTTCCGCAAAGAGGTTCAGCGCCTGCGCGAAGAGTCGGACAGCTGGTTCTTTGATATCTGGCAGCCGGAAGCCATCGACGAAGCGGAGTGCTGGCCGGTTTCCCCGGGTGAAGAGTGGCACGGTTTTAGCGATGCCGATGCCGACCATATGTTCCTCGATCCGGTGAAGGTGACAATCCTTACGCCGGGAATGGATGAACAGGGCAACATGAGCGATGAGGGTATTCCGGCAGCGCTGGTGGCGAAGTACCTTGATGAACACGGCGTGGTCGTCGAAAAGACCGGGCCGTATAACCTGCTGTTCTTGTTTAGCATTGGGATCGATAAAACCCGCGCGATGGGGCTGCTGCGTGGTCTCACCGAGTTTAAGCGCGCCTACGATCTGAACCTGCGAGTGAAGAACATGCTGCCGGATCTCTACGCTGAAGATCCTGACTTCTATCGCAATATGCGTATCCAGGATCTGGCGCAGGGGATCCATCGCCTGATTCGCCAGCACGATCTTCCGCGCTTGATGCTGCGCGCCTTTGACGTGCTGCCAGAGATGAAGCTCACGCCGCATCGGGCGTGGCAGAAACAGATCAAAGGCGAGGTGGAAACGGTGGCGCTGGAAGATCTGGTCGGGCGTGTTTCGGCCAATATGATCCTGCCGTACCCGCCGGGCGTACCGCTGTTGATGCCGGGTGAGATGATTACGGAAGAGAGTCGTTCTGTGCTCGACTTCCTGCTGATGCTCTGCTCCGTTGGGCGACATTATCCGGGCTTTGAAACCGATATCCACGGTGCAAAACGCGATGAAAACGGCGTCTACCGTGTGAGAGTCCTAAAAAACCATTGAGGGGTTGCGTGATAACGACCTGCGCGGGTAACGTGCTGAGATACGGTTAACGGAGAGAAACGATGTTGGGATTAAAACAGATTCATCACATTGCCATTATTGCGACCGATTACGCTAAGAGTAAATCCTTCTACTGCGATATTCTTGGTTTTACGCTGCAAAGCGAAGTTTATCGACATGAACGCGATTCATGGAAAGGCGACCTGGCGCTAAACGGTCAATATGTGATTGAGCTGTTCTCTTTCCCGTTCCCGCCAGCGCGCCCCAGCCGCCCGGAAGCCTGTGGCCTGCGCCATTTGGCGTTCAGCGTCGATGATATCGATGTGGCGGTGGCGCACCTTGAGGCGCATGGTGTCGCTTGTGAAGCGATCCGTATCGACCCGTTTACCGATAAGCGTTTTACCTTTTTCAATGACCCAGACGGCCTGCCGCTGGAGCTATACCAGCAGTAAGGCTTGCCTGTGAGCGCCCGGCCCGGTAACGTGCCGGGCTATCTTTCTGATGACGACATCCCCATGACAATATCTTCGCTCGCGCAACGACTCTCACCGCACCGCCAGTTTCTGGTGGCATTCAGCGGTGGCCTTGATTCAACGGTACTGTTGCATCAACTGGTCTGCTGGCGTCAGCAGGAGCCATCCATTTCGTTGCGCGCGGTCCATATCCATCACGGCATTAGTCAGAACGCCGATAGCTGGGTAGCGCATTGCCAGCGGCTTTGTACACAATGGCAGGTGCCACTGGTGGTAGAACGAGTCACCCTGGCGCAAAACGGTCTGGGGCTAGAGGCGGAAGCACGAACCGCGCGCTATCAGGCTTTTCGCGAGGCGCTTATCCCGGGAGAGGTACTGCTTACGGCGCAGCATCTTGACGATCAAAGCGAAACCCTGCTGTTAGCGCTTAAACGCGGTAGTGGGCCCGCCGGACTGTCAGCTATGCCGACGTATGCGGCGTTTGGTGACACGCAGTTGATTCGTCCGCTGTTACATGAAACCCGTGCGGCGTTGCTGCACTGGGCGCAGACGCATGCGCTGACGTGGATTGAGGATGAGAGCAACCAGGACGATGCCTATGATCGTAATTTCCTGCGTCTGCGCGTCTTACCGTTACTCAACGCCCGCTGGCCCCACTTTGCCGAAGCATCGGCCAGAAGCGCGGCGCTGTGCGCTGAGCAGGAACAGTTGCTGGATGAACTGCTGGCGGATGAGCTTGCGCGACTGCGTACGGATGCCGGGACGTTGACCATCGAACCGATGATGACGATGAGCGCGCCAAAACGGGCGGCGATTTTGCGCCGCTGGCTGGCGTGGCTCGGTGCGCCGATGCCTTCGCGTGAGACGATAGCCAGGGTGTGGCAAGAGGTGGCGCTGGCGCGGGAAGACGCGACGCCTTGCCTGCGTCTGGGGAACTTCGAGGTTCGCCGCTATCAGCAGCAGCTTTGGTGGGTGAAGGCGCTGGAGAGGCAAACAGAATCGGTGCTGGAATGGGCTGACCGCACGATGCCGCTGGTACTGCCGGGGGAACTAGGTCAACTGCACTGCGCCGCTGGCGGCGATATTCGCTCGCCGCGAGCTGATGAGCTGGTTTCCGTGCGGTTTAAAGCGCCGGGGATGCTGCATATTGTCGGGCGTCACGGTGGCCGTAAGCTCAAGAAAATCTGGCAAGAACTGGGTGTACCGCCCTGGCTGCGCGACACCACGCCGCTGCTATTTTATGGTGAAACGCTCATTACGGCGGTCGGTGTCTTTGTCACGGTCGACGGGACGTGTGAAGCAGGTAAGGGCATCGCGCTGAGGTGGGATAAAACGGGCAGCGATGCCGCCCGTGATTGAATCATGATTCGCTAACGACCACGGTCCCGATTTCGGGGTGGCTGAAGCTGGTAATACGGTCGAGGCGCAGTTCGCGCAGTTCGCCCGCGCTATCAACGACCAGATATTCCACGTTTTTACGTGATAACAGATCATGAGCCTTGGCTTGCAGCACTTCGCCGTCTTTCAGCTCCAGCGACAGGACGAGGTGGTGCTGGCAGGCGAGCTCAAGATTGTCATAGTCATCACAATTGATGGGTTGATAAGTATCATTCATCGACATAATCGCTCACCAGTAAGTTTGCCGCCGCATACGCGGCTTTTTCCCTGATTGATTCGGAAATGGCATTATCCGCCGCAACATCGTTCAACACCTTCAGTACACAACCTAGCGCATCCGGGATATACCCCAAATCACCGCTCGCAATCTCTGCGTAGCGTTGACGAATCAACTCACAATAGTTGCCCACGTGCCCTCCTGTCTGCGCTTCAATAAGCCTATGAAGATAATCTCTGTTTAGCAAGGTGACTATATCATACTCATTTAAGCATTATCAGCGGGATGAGCGACGGCGGATGCAATTCAGGACAGCCTTTTGGCCCTGATTTCGCTACAATGAGCCCCATTTTTCGCAGGAGTGAAGTCATGGCGCTGAAAGCAACAATTTATAAGGCGGTGGTGAACGTCGCGGATCTCGACCGAAACCAGTTTCTGGACGCGTCGTTAACGCTGGCTCGCCATCCTTCCGAAACCCAGGAGCGCATGATGCTGCGCCTGTTGGCGTGGATTAAGTACGCGAACGAACGTCTGCAGTTTACCCGCGGCCTTTCTTCTGAGGACGAGCCGGAAGTATGGCTGCGCAACGACCATATGGGCATCGACTTGTGGATTGAACTCGGTCTGCCGGATGAACGTCGAATTAAAAAAGCCTGCAGTCTGTCTCAAGAGGTGGCGTTATTCACCTACAATAGTCGTGCGGCAGAGATTTGGTGGCAGCAAAATCAGAACAAGATGGCGGGCTTTAAAAACCTGGCGGTTTGGTATCTTGACGACGAACAGCTAGCGAAACTGAGCGCGTTTGCAGAACGCACCATGACGCTACAGGCCACCATTCAAGAAGGGGCAATCTGGCTTTCTGACGCTCAGAATAATCTGGAAATTCACCTGACGCCGTGGCAGCTGCCGGCATGATTGTTATCTCCCGGCAGGTGAGTATCCCAGACTCGGAGCTGACGATTACCGCCATCCGGGCGCAGGGGGCTGGTGGTCAGCACGTGAATAAGACCTCGACGGCGATTCACCTGCGTTTTGACATCCGAGCTTCCAGCCTGCCAGAGTATTATAAAGAGCGCCTGCTCGAAGCTAACCACCACTTAATTTCTGCCGATGGTGTGATTATTATTAAGGCGCAGGAGTACCGCAGTCAGGAAATGAACCGTGAAGCGGCGATAGCTCGCCTGGTCGCGGTTATCCAGACGCTGACCGCAGAACAAAAAAGCCGACGACCGACGCGCCCAACCCGGGCTTCGAAGGAGCGGCGGCTGACGTCGAAAGCGCAAAAGTCTTCAGTGAAAAATTTGCGCGGTAAAGTTCGCTATTAAGCCGGACGTGGATGTAATAAGAATAAGGAATTGAGGGTGAAAAAAGCGATATTGGCCATTGCGGCTACGGGGATGCTGTTTGGGCTTTTCGGTTGCAACCATTCGGAAGTGAAGACGCTTAAACCGACTCAGGCGGCTGAGTTAACGCCGATGCAGCAAAGCTGGCGTGGCGTTATCCCTTGCGCCGATTGTGAAGGTATTGAAACCTCGTTGTTCCTCGAAAAGGACGGCACCTGGGTGATGAACGAACGCTATCAGGGCGTGAGCCGTGAACCGTCGTCGTTTGGTTCCTACGGTACCTGGGCGCGTACCGCTGATAAGCTGGTGCTGACCGATAGCGAAGGCGAGAAATCTTACTACCGCGCGAAGGGCGAGAAGCTGGAGATGCTCGATCGCGAGGGTAACCCGATTGAATCAAAACTTAACTATACGCTGGAGCCGGTGAAAGCCAGCCTGCCAACCACGCCAATGGCGATGCGCGGGATGTACTTCTATATGGCGGATGCGGCAACCTTCACCGACTGCGCCACCGGACAGCGCGTGGCAGTAGCGAATAACGCGCAGCTGGAGCGTGACTATGCCGCCGCACAAGGCAGCGACAGCAAGCCGATTCTGCTGGTGGTTGACGGGCACTTCACCGTTGAGCCGAACCCGGATACCGGCGCGATGGTGAAAACGCTGGCGACCGATAAAGCCGGGAAATTTACGCCGGGTAAAGACTGTTCCAGCGCGAAGTAACGGTGTTTGTAGGCCGGATGGCGGTCGTACAAGAGCATATTGATATAAAAAAGCCTCACGTATATGTGAGGCTTTTTTGTAGCCCGGACGAGGCGGTAACGCCGACTCCGGGAAGGCACCGAGCGGATTAGCCTTTAATAGCTTTCACCAGGTAATCAACGATGTCACCGGTTTTAATCAGCTGCTTCTCGCCGTTACGACGGTATTTGTATTCGATATCGTCGTTGTCGAGGTTACGGTCGCCCAGCACGATAGTGTGAGGAATACCGATAAGCTCCATATCCGCGAACATCACGCCTGGACGCTCTTTACGGTCGTCCATCAGCACTTCGATGCCCTGTGCGCGCAGTTCAGCGTACAGCTTCTCAGCCAGCTCCTGAACGCGGTAGGACTTGTGCATGTTCATTGGCAGAATGGCAACCTGGAACGGTGCAATAGCGTCTGGCCATACGATACCGCGGTCGTCAAAGTTCTGTTCAATGGCTGCCGCAACTACGCGAGTTACACCAATACCGTAGCAGCCCATGGTCAGGGTCTGGTTACGACCATCTTCGCCCTGAACAGACGCCTTCATCGCTTCGGAGTACTTGGTACCCAGTTGGAAGATGTGGCCCACTTCGATACCGCGTTTAATCAGCAGCGTGCCTTTGCCGTCTGGGCTCGGGTCGCCAGCGACAACGTTACGAATGTCAGCCACTTCTGGCGTCGCCACGTCGCGATCCCAGTTGATGCCGAAGTAGTGCTTACCGTCGATGTTAGCGCCAGCCGCGAAATCGCTCATCACAGCGACGGTACGGTCGATAATCACCGGAATTGGCATATTAACTGGGCCGAGTGAGCCTGGACCAGCTTTCACCAGCGCACGAATTTCTTCTTCCGTGGCGAAGGTCAGCGGGCTCGCAACCTGCGGCAGTTTTTCTGCTTTGACTTCGTTCAGCTCGTGATCGCCGCGAACCAGCAGGGCAACCAGCGGAGACTTGCTGCCTTCCACCGCTTTCACCAGCAGGGTTTTCACGGTTTTCTCGATTGGCAGGTTGAACTGCTCAACCAGCTCGGCGATGGTTTTCGCGTTCGGCGTATCAACCAGCGTCATTTCCTGCGTTGCTGCCGCACGTGGTTCTTTTGGTGCCACGGCTTCAGCGAACTCGATGTTTGCCGCGAAGTCGGAAGAGTCAGAGAAGATCACATCGTCTTCGCCGCTCTGCGCTAGCACCTGGAATTCGTGGGAAGCGCTACCGCCGATAGAACCGGTGTCAGCCTGTACTGCGCGGAAATCCAGACCCATACGGCTGAAGATTTTGCTGTAGGCCGCGTACATCGCGTCGTAGGTTTCCTGCAGGGATTCCTGAGAGGTATGGAAAGAGTAGGCGTCTTTCATCAGGAATTCGCGGGAACGCATCACGCCAAAACGTGGGCGTACTTCGTCACGGAATTTGGTCTGGATCTGATAGAAGTTCAGCGGCAGCTGTTTGTATGAGCTCAGCTCGTTACGAATCAGGTCGGTGATGACTTCTTCGTGGGTTGGACCCAGTACGAATGAACGATCGCCACGGTCTGCAATACGCAGAAGTTCCGGGCCGTACTGTTCCCAACGGCCGCTCTCTTCCCACAGTTCAGAAGGCTGAACTACCGGCATTAACACCTCGATAGCACCGGCGTTGTTCATCTCTTCACGCACGATGTTTTCGACTTTTTTCAGGACGCGCACGCCGGTCGGCAACCAGGTGTATAACCCGGAGGCCAGCTTGCGGATCATCCCGGCGCGCAGCATCAGCTGGTGGCTGATAACCTCGGCGTCGGCAGGTGTCTCCTTCAGAGTGGAGAGCAGGTATTGGCTAGTACGCATGTTGTTACGGTTCCAGTTGAACGATCGAACAGGCTCAAGTCGAGCCTGGCACAAAAACAAAAGTGATTTAGTTTACCAGCGAGAAAGGGATGTCAAAAGAGAGCGCGGTGAAATTACCGGGCTTCCAGCGCAAAGACCTCAAATCCTGACGGCGTTACGCGCCAGCGGACGTTAAAATCGAGCAGCCAGACGGCGTAGGTCTTTCCTTCTTCCTCGTTCTTACGATAGGCCGGACGCGGGTCCTGGGCCAGTACTTCGGCAATAAACCGACGTAAATGCGGGTAGCGCTTTTCCAGGCCGATAAGCTGCTGGGCAATCTCATCGCTGAAGGTGACGTCAACGTTGGCTTGCGGTGCATCCTGAGCGTAGCTGGCTCGAGCGTCTGGCAGCGACTCGGCGAACGGTAGGTACGGTTTTACATCGACAACAGGCGTGCCGTCGACTAAATCTAACCCGCCTAGTTCAAGGATGACGTGTTCTTTGTGGCAGCGAACGCCCCGGAGTTCAACCAGCGACATTCCGATGGGATTCGGGCGGAAGGTTGAGCGCGTGGCAAACACGCCCATACGGGCGTTTCCGCCGAGGCGAGGAGGCCGTACCGTAGGACGCCATCCGCCTTCCATCGTCTGATGGAAGACGAACAGTACCCACAAATGGCTGAACGCTTCCAGGCCGCGCACGGCGTCGGCCTGGTTGTAGGGCGGCAATAGATGCAGCTCACCGCTGCAGCTTTTGACCAGCCCTGGTTGGCGAGGTACGGCAAACTTCTCTTTATAAGGAGAACGGATAACGCCTATTTGTTCAAATACGAATGGGCTCATTGCGCGCTAACGTTAAGGGCTGAACCTACGCAGACCGCCTGACGGTAGCAACCCGGCGTGCCGCTGGTGACTTCACAGCTGTGCAGCAGTACCGCATTGGCCTTCATTTTAGAGGCGTTGATCTGCATGCGCTTGCGTGCCGTTGGGATGTTCGGTGGAGAATCCTGATTAGTGGCCTGGCATGAGTCACCGGAGACTTCGCCCAGATCGCGGAACGGCTTACCGACCAGATCTTCAGCGTTGGTGATAATTCTCACCGGCGTAGCGCGTGGCGCTTTAGGTTTCGCGGTCTCCGTTTTCGCGGGGGTCGCAGTGCTTTGAATAGGTTCAACAGGAGATCTGTTTAGCATGGAACAGCCACCTAACAGGAGCGCTAATAAACAGACCGGTAAAGCACGCATAGTAATTCCTCTATCATAAAGGGTAGACCAGGGAGCTATTGAATCAGGTGCTTGCATAAATGACAAGACGGGCATGCGCCCGTCTTGAAAGATACTGCTTAGCGGTAATGCGATTACCAGCCTTTAACAGCGCCGCCGTTAAAGATTTTGTTTGCTGCTTCGTACACTTCATCAGACTGGTAAGCCTGAACGAATTTCTTCACGTTTTCAGCGTCTTTGTTATCTTCGCGGGTCACGATCAGGTTCACGTACGGAGAGTCTTTACCTTCAACGAAGATACCGTCTTTCGCCGGAGTCAGGTTGATCTGGCTGGCGTAAGTGGTGTTGATAACGGCCAGAGCAATCTGCGCATCATCCAGGGAACGTGGCAGCTGTGGTGCTTCCAGCTCAACAATCTTCAGGTTTTTCGGGTTTTCAGTGATATCCAGCGCGGTTGGCAGCAGACCTACGTCATCTTTCAGTTTGATCAAGCCAACTTGCTGCAGCAGCAGCAGGGAACGACCGAGGTTAGTCGGGTCGTTTGGTACCGCAATCTGGGAGCCCGGCTGCAGTTCGTCCAGAGATTTGATTTTCTTGGAGTAGCCTGCGATTGGGTAAACGAAGGTATTACCCACGGAAACCAGCTTGTAGCCGCGATCTTTGATCTGCTGATCCAGGTATGGTTTGTGCTGGAAGGCGTTCGCGTCGATGTCGCCTTTGCTCAGCGCTTCGTTCGGCAGAACGTAATCGTTGAAGGTAACCAGCTCAACGTCCAGGCCATATTTTTCTTTCGCGACTTTCTGTGCAACTTCAGCAACCTGCTGTTCTGCACCGACAATCACGCCGACCTTAATGTGGTTTGGATCTTTCTCGTCCTGGCCGCAACCAACAAGAGCCAGAGAACCAATCAGGGCCCCAACTGCCGCAAAGGTTTTAAAATTGAACGCCATGCTTATTATCCTTAAACTTTTGAGTTGTGTTGTGTGTAACGCTATTTATGAGTGACTGCCCGAACGATACGGTCGCCAGATACTTGAATTAAATAAACCAGAACGACAAGCAATACCAGTACTGTATTCATCACGACCGCATTATATCCAATGTAGCCATACTGATAGCCAATCTGCCCCAGACCGCCAGCACCGACGGCACCGCCCATTGCGGAGTAGCCAACCAGCGTAATCAGGGTGATGGTTGCCGCATTGACCAGACCCGGCAGCGCTTCCGGCAGCAGGACTTTACGTACGATCTGCATCGGCGTGGCACCCATTGCGCGGGAAGCTTCAATCAACCCGGTTGGGATTTCCAGCAGGGCGTTTTCCACCATACGTGCAATAAACGGTGCAGCACCAACCGTCAGCGGAACGATTGCCGCCTGCAGGCCGATAGAGGTACCGACAATAATACGGGTAAACGGAATCATCCATACCAGCAGGATAATGAACGGGATGGAACGGAAGATATTCACCAGCGCAGAAAGCACACGGTAGAGCTTGCCATTCTCAATGATTTGCCCCGGACGCGTGGTATATAAAAGCACGCCGACCGGCAGACCAATCACGAAGCCGAAAAAGCCCGACACGAATGTCATTGCCAGCGTTTCCCAGACGCCGCGCGCCAGTAACCACATCATGGCTTCAGACATAACCCAGTACCTCTACTTTTACATGGTGTTGCTGCAGCCAGGCGATGGCCGCTTGCGTATCTTCAGGGGTGCCGTGCATTTCGGTCAGCATAATGCCGAACTTCACGCCGCCCGCGTAATCCATCTGCGCGCTAATAATGTTGTTGTTCACGTTAAAGCGACGTGCGGTTTCCGACAGCAGTGGAGCGTCGACCGAATGACCGGTAAACTCCATGCGCAGCATCGGTACGCTATCGGCAGTCTGTGCTTCTTTAAGACGTGCCTGGTAATCTTCTGGAATATCCAGATGCAGCGTGGACTGAATAAACTGCTGTGCCAGCGGCGTCTTCGGATGAGAGAAGACTTCGCTTACCGTATCCTGCTCGATAAGCTCGCCGTTGCTGATAACCGCAACACAGTCACAGATACGCTTCACCACGTCCATCTCATGGGTGATGAGCAGAATCGTCAGACCCAGGCGACGGTTAATGTCCTTCAGCAGTTCGAGGATAGAGCGAGTGGTTGCCGGATCCAGCGCGCTGGTGGCTTCATCACACAACAGAACCTTCGGGTTGCTGGCCAGCGCACGGGCAATGGCCACACGCTGTTTTTGCCCACCGGACAGGTTTGCCGGGTAGCTATCATGCTTGTCGCCCAGACCCACGAGGTCCAGCAGTTCAGTGACGCGACGCTTCACTTCTTCTTTAGGCGTATTATCGAGTTCCAGCGGCAGCGCAACGTTGCCAAACACCGTGCGTGAAGAGAGCAGGTTAAAGTGCTGGAAGATCATGCCAATCTGGCGACGCGCTTTAGTCAGCGCCGATTCGGACAGTGCGGTAAGTTCCTGACCGCCAACCTGAACGCTGCCTTCTGTCGGGCGTTCAAGCAGGTTGACGCAGCGAATCAGCGTACTTTTACCTGCACCGGATGCGCCAATGACGCCATAAATTTGTCCCGCAGGCACGTGCAGGCTAACGTTGTTCAGCGCCTGAATTGTGCGGTGGCCCTGCTGGAACACCTTGGTGATATTCGAAAGTTTAATCATTAGATTATTTATTATCGGTTAGGAGTTATCCGTGGCATTTTCTTCTGCCAGAGACGGGCGATGACCGTCAACAAAACGGATGTTAAGGCATCTAGACGGCTAAATCAATCTGATTTATGCGATCGGCGCTTTCTTGCCTGTCGAAACATGCGATACTAAAGGCACAAGCCTTAATCAGGAGCAACACGGTGGCAAAGTCTGTACCCGCAATTTTTCTCGATCGTGACGGCACGATTAATGTCGATCATGGCTACGTACATGAAATCGATGAGTTTGAGTTTATTGATGGCGTCATCGACGCTATGCGCGAATTAAAAGAGATGGGCTATGCGCTGGTGCTGGTGACTAACCAGTCAGGTATTGCTCGCGGGAAGTTCACCGAGGCGCAGTTTGAAACGCTGACGGAATGGATGGACTGGTCTCTGGCTGACCGTGGCGTTGACCTGGACGGTATCTATTATTGCCCACATCATCCGCAGGGAACGGTAGAAGAGTATCGTCAGGTATGTGATTGCCGTAAACCGCACCCGGGAATGTTCAAATCCGCGCAGGAGTTTCTGCACATTGATATGGCTTCTTCTTATATGGTGGGTGACAAAGTAGAAGACATGCAGGCAGCTGCTGCGGCGAACGTGGGGACTAAAGTGCTGGTGCGTACGGGCAAACCCGTCACCGAGGAAGCGGAAAAAGCCGCAGATTGGGTGATTAATAGCCTTGCAGACCTGCCTGCGGCTATCAAAAAGCAGAAATAAACGACGAAAAGGCGAAAAGGTGAGCGGTTGAAAGAAAAATGCATTTTTCCTCTTGTCAGCCTGAAGAAACTCCCTATAATGCGGCCCCACTGAGACGGAACAACGGCAAGCAAGCCGCCGGGTCAGCGAGGTTCTCCTGAGAATCTCGACGGAGAAAAGCGAAATTAAACGCTTGACTCTGAAAGAGGAAAGCGTAATATACGCCACCTCGCAACAGTGAGCGAAAGCCGTGTTGCACTGCTCTTTAACAATTTATCAGACAATCTGTGTGGGCACTCGAAGATACGGATTCTTAACGTCGCAAGACGATAAATGAATACCAAGTCTCTGAGTGAACACGTAATTCATTACGAAGTTTAATTCACGAGCATCAAACTTAAATTGAAGAGTTTGATCATGGCTCAGATTGAACGCTGGCGGCAGGCCTAACACATGCAAGTCGAACGGTAGCACAGAGAGCTTGCTCTTGGGTGACGAGTGGCGGACGGGTGAGTAATGTCTGGGAAACTGCCCGATGGAGGGGGATAACTACTGGAAACGGTAGCTAATACCGCATAACGTCGCAAGACCAAAGTGGGGGACCTTCGGGCCTCACACCATCGGATGTGCCCAGATGGGATTAGCTGGTTGGTGAGGTAATGGCTCACCAAGGCGACGATCCCTAGCTGGTCTGAGAGGATGACCAGCCACACTGGAACTGAGACACGGTCCAGACTCCTACGGGAGGCAGCAGTGGGGAATATTGCACAATGGGCGCAAGCCTGATGCAGCCATGCCGCGTGTATGAAGAAGGCCTTCGGGTTGTAAAGTACTTTCAGCGAGGAGGAAGGCATTAAGGTTAATAACCTTAGTGATTGACGTTACTCGCAGAAGAAGCACCGGCTAACTCCGTGCCAGCAGCCGCGGTAATACGGAGGGTGCAAGCGTTAATCGGAATTACTGGGCGTAAAGCGCACGCAGGCGGTCTGTCAAGTCGGATGTGAAATCCCCGGGCTCAACCTGGGAACTGCATTCGAAACTGGCAGGCTAGAGTCTTGTAGAGGGGGGTAGAATTCCAGGTGTAGCGGTGAAATGCGTAGAGATCTGGAGGAATACCGGTGGCGAAGGCGGCCCCCTGGACAAAGACTGACGCTCAGGTGCGAAAGCGTGGGGAGCAAACAGGATTAGATACCCTGGTAGTCCACGCCGTAAACGATGTCTATTTGGAGGTTGTTCCCTTGAGGAGTGGCTTCCGGAGCTAACGCGTTAAATAGACCGCCTGGGGAGTACGGCCGCAAGGTTAAAACTCAAATGAATTGACGGGGGCCCGCACAAGCGGTGGAGCATGTGGTTTAATTCGATGCAACGCGAAGAACCTTACCTACTCTTGACATCCAGAGAACTTAGCAGAGATGCTTTGGTGCCTTCGGGAACTCTGAGACAGGTGCTGCATGGCTGTCGTCAGCTCGTGTTGTGAAATGTTGGGTTAAGTCCCGCAACGAGCGCAACCCTTATCCTTTGTTGCCAGCGGTTCGGCCGGGAACTCAAAGGAGACTGCCAGTGATAAACTGGAGGAAGGTGGGGATGACGTCAAGTCATCATGGCCCTTACGAGTAGGGCTACACACGTGCTACAATGGCATATACAAAGAGAAGCGACCTCGCGAGAGCAAGCGGACCTCATAAAGTATGTCGTAGTCCGGATTGGAGTCTGCAACTCGACTCCATGAAGTCGGAATCGCTAGTAATCGTAGATCAGAATGCTACGGTGAATACGTTCCCGGGCCTTGTACACACCGCCCGTCACACCATGGGAGTGGGTTGCAAAAGAAGTAGGTAGCTTAACCTTCGGGAGGGCGCTTACCACTTTGTGATTCATGACTGGGGTGAAGTCGTAACAAGGTAACCGTAGGGGAACCTGCGGTTGGATCACCTCCTTACCTTAAAGAAGCGTTCTTTGAAGTGCTCACACAGATTGTCTGATGAAAATTAGCAGTAAAAATCTCTGCAGGCTTGTAGCTCAGGTGGTTAGAGCGCACCCCTGATAAGGGTGAGGTCGGTGGTTCAAGTCCACTCAGGCCTACCAAATTCGCAAGAATTGTCGGTACAGAGATTAGCATTTTGCGATGGGGTTATAGCTCAGCTGGGAGAGCGCCTGCCTTGCACGCAGGAGGTCTGCGGTTCGATCCCGCATAGCTCCACCATCCTTTACTGCAACAAACCCAAGAAAACTTCAGAGTGTACCTGAAAAGGTTCACTGCGAAGTTTTGCTCTTTAAAAATCTGGATCAAGCTGAAAATTGAAACAGCACACTGAACTCTGTTCTCCGTAATAAGAACAGACTGAGGTGTGTTTGAGTCTCTCAAATTTTTGCAGCACGATGATGAATCGAAAGAAACATCTTCGGGTTGTGAGGTTAAGCGACTAAGCGTACACGGTGGATGCCCTGGCAGTCAGAGGCGATGAAGGACGTGCTAATCTGCGATAAGCGTCGGTAAGGTGATATGAACCGTTATAACCGACGATTTCCGAATGGGGAAACCCAGTGTGTTTCGACACACTATCATTACGTGAATACATAGCGTAATGAAGCGAACCGGGGGAACTGAAACATCTAAGTACCCCGAGGAAAAGAAATCAACCGAGATTCCCCCAGTAGCGGCGAGCGAACGGGGAGCAGCCCAGAGCCTGAATCAGCATGTGTGATAGTGGAACGGTATGGAAAGGCCGGCGATACAGGGTGATAGCCCCGTACACAAAATTGCATGTGTTGTGAGCTCGATGAGTAGGGCGGGACACGTGGTATCCTGTCTGAATATGGGGGGACCATCCTCCAAGGCTAAATACTCCTGACTGACCGATAGTGAACCAGTACCGTGAGGGAAAGGCGAAAAGAACCCCGGCGAGGGGAGTGAAAAAGAACCTGAAACCGTGTACGTACAAGCAGTGGGAGCATCCTTCGGGGTGTGACTGCGTACCTTTTGTATAATGGGTCAGCGACTTATATTCTGTAGCAAGGTTAACCGAATAGGGGAGCCGCAGGGAAACCGAGTCTTAACTGGGCGTTAAGTTGCAGGGTATAGACCCGAAACCCGGTGATCTAGCCATGGGCAGGTTGAAGGTTGGGTAACACTAACTGGAGGACCGAACCGACTAATGTTGAAAAATTAGCGGATGACTTGTGGCTGGGGGTGAAAGGCCAATCAAACCGGGAGATAGCTGGTTCTCCCCGAAAGCTATTTAGGTAGCGCCTCGTGAACTCATCTTCGGGGGTAGAGCACTGTTTCGGCTAGGGGGTCATCCCGACTTACCAACCCGATGCAAACTACGAATACCGAAGAATGTTATCACGGGAGACACACGGCGGGTGCTAACGTCCGTCGTGAAGAGGGAAACAACCCAGACCGCCAGCTAAGGTCCCAAAGTCACAGTTAAGTGGGAAACGATGTGGGAAGGCTCAGACAGCCAGGATGTTGGCTTAGAAGCAGCCATCATTTAAAGAAAGCGTAATAGCTCACTGGTCGAGTCGGCCTGCGCGGAAGATGTAACGGGGCTAAACTGTGCACCGAAGCTGCGGCAGCGACACTATGTGTTGTTGGGTAGGGGAGCGTTCTGTAAGCCTGCGAAGGTGTCCTGTGAGGGATGCTGGAGGTATCAGAAGTGCGAATGCTGACATAAGTAACGATAATGCGGGTGAAAAACCCGCACGCCGGAAGACCAAGGGTTCCTGTCCAACGTTAATCGGGGCAGGGTGAGTCGACCCCTAAGGCGAGGCCGAAAGGCGTAGTCGATGGGAAACAGGTTAATATTCCTGTACTTGGTGTTACTGCGAAGGGGGGACGGAGAAGGCTATGTTAGCCGGGCGACGGTTGTCCCGGTTTAAGCATGTAGGCGGGAAGTTTAGGTAAATCCGGACTTCTTTTAACGCTGAGGTGTGATGACGAGGCACTACGGTGCTGAAGTAACAAATGCCCTGCTTCCAGGAAAAGCCTCTAAGCATCAGGTAACATCAAATCGTACCCCAAACCGACACAGGTGGTCAGGTAGAGAATACCAAGGCGCTTGAGAGAACTCGGGTGAAGGAACTAGGCAAAATGGTGCCGTAACTTCGGGAGAAGGCACGCTGATATGTAGGTGAAGTGATTTACTCATGGAGCTGAAATCAGTCGAAGATACCAGCTGGCTGCAACTGTTTATTAAAAACACAGCACTGTGCAAACACGAAAGTGGACGTATACGGTGTGACGCCTGCCCGGTGCCGGAAGGTTAATTGATGGGGTTAGCGGCAACGCGAAGCTCTTGATCGAAGCCCCGGTAAACGGCGGCCGTAACTATAACGGTCCTAAGGTAGCGAAATTCCTTGTCGGGTAAGTTCCGACCTGCACGAATGGCGTAATGATGGCCAGGCTGTCTCCACCCGAGACTCAGTGAAATTGAACTCGCTGTGAAGATGCAGTGTACCCGCGGCAAGACGGAAAGACCCCGTGAACCTTTACTATAGCTTGACACTGAACACTGGTCCTTGATGTGTAGGATAGGTGGGAGGCTTTGAAGCGCGGACGCCAGTTCGTGTGGAGCCAACCTTGAAATACCACCCTTTAATGGCTGGTGTTCTAACGTAGACCCGTAATCCGGGTTGCGGACAGTGTCTGGTGGGTAGTTTGACTGGGGCGGTCTCCTCCTAAAGAGTAACGGAGGAGCACGAAGGTTAGCTAATCCTGGTCGGACATCAGGAGGTTAGTGCAAAGGCATAAGCTAGCTTGACTGCGAGAGTGACGGCTCGAGCAGGTGCGAAAGCAGGTCTTAGTGATCCGGTGGTTCTGTATGGAAGGGCCATCGCTCAACGGATAAAAGGTACTCCGGGGATAACAGGCTGATACCGCCCAAGAGTTCATATCGACGGCGGTGTTTGGCACCTCGATGTCGGCTCATCACATCCTGGGGCTGAAGTAGGTCCCAAGGGTATGGCTGTTCGCCATTTAAAGTGGTACGCGAGCTGGGTTTAGAACGTCGTGAGACAGTTCGGTCCCTATCTGCCGTGGGCGCTGGAGAATTGAGGGGGGCTGCTCCTAGTACGAGAGGACCGGAGTGGACGCATCACTGGTGTTCGGGTTGTCATGCCAATGGCATTGCCCGGTAGCTAAATGCGGAAAAGATAAGTGCTGAAAGCATCTAAGCACGAAACTTGCCCCAAGATGAGTTCTCCCTGACTCCTTGAGAGTCCTGAAGGAACGTTGAAGACGACGACGTTGATAGGCTGGGTGTGTAAGTGTAGCGATACATTGAGCTAACCAGTACTAATGAACCGTGAGGCTTAACCTTACAACGCCGAAGATGTTTTGGCGAAAGACAGACATTGATATTCAGCTTGATTACAGATTACATCAGAACGCAGAAGCGGTCTGATAAACAGAATTTGCCTGGCGGCTGTAGCGCGGTGGTCCCACCTGACCCCATGCCGAACTCAGAAGTGAAACGCCGTAGCGCCGATGGTAGTGTGGGGTCTCCCCATGCGAGAGTAGGGAACTGCCAGGCATCAATTTAGAAGTATGGCACTAATATTCGAGGCAGTTCACTACTCGACAGAGAGTAGGACAAAAGCGAAAGCTTTTGAACGTTGCAAAGCAACGGCCCGAAGGGTAAATCACGTAGTGATTTATAAACTGCCAGGCATCAAATTGCAGTAAACCGGGATGAATAATCCGGGTAGTGACAAAGAATTCGGTGGAGCGGTAGTTCAGTCGGTTAGAATACCTGCCTGTCACGCAGGGGGTCGCGGGTTCGAGTCCCGTCCGTTCCGCCACTTATTAAGAGCCCTGAGCATAATTGCTCAGGGCTTTTTCTTTTTCTGCTGTCTAATTATTGCTGTTTTAGCAAAAATCCTCTGCATTAAACGATCTTTTTCCCGATCCTCTCGCTCGTCATAATGGTTTTCGTTAACCAATATTGATAAATAAAGAGGAAAATCATGACAATCCCTGCACTTGGCCTTGGCACCTTCCGCCTGAAAGATGACGTTGTTATCGCATCCGTTAAAACCGCCCTTGAGCTAGGTTACCGCACCATCGATACCGCGCAGATCTACGACAACGAAGCGGCCGTTGGTCAGGCGATTGCGGAAAGCGGCATCGCGCGTGATGAGCTGTTCATCACCACTAAGATCTGGATTGAAAACCTGGGCAAAGACAAGCTGATCGCTAGCCTCAAAGAGAGCCTGGAGAAGCTACGTACCGATTATGTTGACCTGACGCTGATCCACTGGCCGTCTCCAAATGACGCTGTGGCGGTTGAAGAATTCATGGCTGCGCTGCTGGAAGCGAAACAGCAGGGCCTGACGCGCCAGATTGGTATCTCCAACTTCACTATTCCGCTGATGGAACGCGCTATTTCTGCCGTTGGCGTCGAAAATATTGCGACCAACCAGATTGAGTTGTCACCTTACCTGCAGAACCGTAAGGTGGTGGGTTGGGCGGCAGAGCATGGTATCCACATCACCTCTTATATGACGCTGGCCTACGGTAAGGCGCTGAAAGATGAGGTGATTGCTGAAATTGCGAAGAAACACAATGCGACGCCAGCGCAGGTTATTCTGGCTTGGGCAATGGGTGAAGGCTATGCGGTGATCCCATCTTCAACCAAGCGTGAAAACCTGGCGAGTAACCTGCTGGCGCTGGATCTGAAATTAGATGCCGATGATAAACAAGCGATTGCTGCCCTGGATTGCAACGACCGCCTGGTCAGCCCAGAAGGCTTGGCTCCAGAGTGGGACTAATGATGCGATAAACGGGCTACAACCCTCAAGTAGCTAAAGCAACTCACCCGGGCTGCACCCTCTGGTAGCCCGGGCGAGGCGTTTACGCCGACGCCGGGATCTCTCTATTACCGGTTGTCTTTCACATACTCGCTGAGAAAATCAATAAACGCTCTGATGCGCGTACTCACCGCACGATCGCTGTAATACACGGCGCTAAAAGGCATTTCCACCGGCAGACGTTTATCAGCCAGCAGCTCAACAAACTCCCCGCTAGCAATTTCTTTATCCACCATATAGTCCGACAAGCAGGCAATGCCGTTACCGTGCAAACACAGTTGTTTAAGCGTCTCACCGCTGTTTGACGAAATTCCACTGCTAATTTCCATAAACTGGCCATCACAGCAGTAAACAGGCCAGGTGTTCAGTGAAGACGGTTCGGTAAAGCCAAGGCAAAGATGTTCTTTGAGGTCGACAACGTTCTCTGGTTTACCGTGGCGAGCAATATACTCCGGCGAGGCAATAATCTTCCTATAGCTGCTAAACAGTGGACGTGCGCGTAGGCTGGAATCCGTTAAAGTACCGGCGCGGATAGCGACATCAACCTTACGCTCAATCAAATTGATAAAGGTTTCGGAAGAGACCAGCGAAAGCGTCATTTCCGGGTAACGTTCGCGGAAAGACTTCACCAGTGGCATCAGGAAGTGCAGCATCACCGGCGTGGCAGCATCCACGCGCAATAGGCCCCGCGGCGTGTTACGCGTATCCAGCAGCTCGTTCTCGGCAGCCGCCATCTCCTGTAGCACAACCTGCATACGGCGGAAATAACGCTCTCCCTCTTCGGTCAGGCTCAACTGGCGCGTAGTGCGGTTAAGCAGACTCACGCCAAGCTTTGATTCCAGCTTCTTCACCGCCCGACTTACCGCCGAGTTGGCCTGCCCAAGCTGCTCGGCGGCACGACTGAAACTGCCGCTTTCCACTACCGCCACAAAAATGGCTATTTCTTCTGATGTCGCTCTCATTATTGCACCTGAAGCAAAATTCTATTGAGATTTTGAATATTTTTGTTATTTAAACACCCCGGCATACTACGTGTCATCTTAATACTGATGATGTGGAGTAAATTATGCCGCTGGCGCTTCTAGCCTTAACGATCAGTGCCTTCGCAATTGGCACAACCGAATTTGTGATTGTCGGCCTGGTCCCGACGATTGCTGAACAGCTTGCCATCTCTCTGCCTTCCGCAGGGATGCTGGTTTCTATTTATGCCCTGGGCGTAGCCATCGGCGCGCCGGTATTAACCGCGTTGACCGGCAAACTGCCGCGAAAACAGCTGCTGCTGGCGCTGATGGTGCTATTTACCATCGGGAACCTGCTGGCCTGGCAAGCGCCCGGGTATGCCACTCTGGTCGTCGCGCGTTTGCTGACAGGCCTGGCCCACGGCGTTTTCTTCTCCATTGGGTCGACGATTGCAACGAGCCTGGTACCTAAAGATAAGGCGGCGTCGGCAATCGCTATTATGTTCGGCGGTTTGACCGTTGCTCTGGTGACCGGCGTACCGATGGGGACGTTCATTGGTCAGCATTTCGGCTGGCGGGAAACCTTCCTCGCCGTTTCTCTGCTCGGCGTGATTGCGCTAATTGCCAGCGCGGTGCTTATCCCACGTAATATCCCAGGGCGTGCGCCAGCAAGCCTTGCTGAACAGGTGAAAGTACTGACTCACCCACGCTTGCTGATGATTTACGCCATTACCGCGTTAGGCTATGGCGGCGTCTTTACTGCCTTTACCTTCCTGGCGCCGATGATGCAGGACCTGGCTGGCTTTACGCCAGGCGCGGTGAGTTGGATCCTGCTGGGCTATGGTGTGGCGGTAGCAATTGGGAACATCTGGGGCGGTAAACTGGCCGATAAACACGGCGCAGTACCCGCACTGAAGTTTATTTTCGCGGCACTGGCTGCACTGCTGTTGGTTTTCCAGTTTACGGCATCAATTCAGTACGCGGCTCTGGCCACCGTCCTCGTGATGGGTGTCTTTGCCTTCGGTAACGTTCCGGGCTTGCAGGTTTATGTGGTGCAAAAAGCAGAGCAGTACACTCCGGCTGCGGTCGACGTTGCCTCTGGCCTGAATATCGCCGCTTTTAACGTCGGCATCGCTATCGGTTCCGTCGTTGGTGGTCAAACGGTAGAGCATTATGGTCTGGCGCAAACACCGTGGATTGGCGCGCTGATCGTGGTGGTTGCACTGCTGCTGACCGGCCTGAGCGGTCGCCTGGATAGACCTGCACGCGTCGCATTAGGCTAAGGCTGAAGGGTAAGCAAGCGCTTACAGAAGTTCACGCAGCTTTATCACAAATAGCGTTGAAACCGCGGGCAAAAGCCCCTATAACAGAAGAACCTTCCTGGAATCAGGCGGGTTCTTTCGTTATTGAGGTTATAAAAGAAAGTGCGAAAAAATACCTACGCCATGCGCTATATTGCCGGACAGCCAGCGGAGCGGATTCTGCCTCCTCCCGGCGCTTATACCAGCATTAGCCAGGCACTCTCGGTGGGTAAGCCGTTAAGCACGGAAGAGAACATTCGTATCCTGGTGTGGAACATCTTTAAACAGCAGCGGGCTGAATGGCTGTCGGTGCTGAATAAGTTCGGTAAAGATGCCCATCTGGTCCTATTACAGGAAGCGCAGACGACGCCTGAGCTGGTGAAGTTTGCGACCACTAACTATCTTGCCGCCGATCAGGTTCCCGCCTTTGCGCTGCCACATCACCCTTCAGGCGTGATGACGCTGTCCGCCGCTCATCCTATTTACTGTTATCCATTGCGCGAACGCGAGCCGATACTACGGTTAGCAAAATCAGCGTTAGTGACCGTTTACCCACTTCCCGACGCGCGCCTGCTGATGGTCGTCAATATTCACGCGGTTAACTTTAGCCTCGGCGTGGATGTCTATAGTAAACAGCTGATGCCTATTGGAGAACAGATTGCCCAGCACACAGGCCCGGTGATTATGGCCGGAGATTTTAACGCCTGGAGCCGTCCGCGAATGAATGCGTTGTATCGGTTTGCGCGCGATATGTCGCTGCGTCCCGTTCGTTTTGATGATGACCAGCGTCGTCGCGCATTTGGTCGTCCGTTAGACTTTGTGTTCTATCGCGGGCTAAGCGTGGCTGACGCCTCGGTTCTGGTGACCCGCGCATCCGATCATAATCCGCTGATTGTGGAATTTAGCCCGGGAAAATAGGGCGAGGGAAATAAAAAAGGCACCGGGGGAAACGGTGCCTTTTTTATGAGTTACCTGTCAGGAATCAGGACGGTCGCTGTTTTTTACAAACAACGTCAGCTGATCGCCCGGCTGCAGATTGGCCGTATCGCTATTCCAGCGCATCACATCTTTGATGTTCACGCCGTGCCGTTTGGCGATGCTCGAAAGCGAATCACCTTTGCGTACGCGGTACGTAATACTGCTGTTATCGGCAAGACGTGCAGCGCTGCTGCCCGCACCTACCGTTAAGCTCTGACCGACTTTCAGATTGCTGCCACGCAGGTTGTTCCACTGCTGCAGGTCTTTTGCATTCACGCCTAAACGTGAGGCAATACCTGACAGCGTGTCACCTGAACGTACCTTATAGCTACGGCTGGTCATCGGCGTGTTGTCGGCAACCAGAGTAGGCTGGAGATCGGCAATCTCACCGGAGGCCAGGGACTCACGCAGCTGATCCGCATGTTTCTGTGGCACCATCACGTACTTCGGACCGCTTGCACCGAGCGTAGAGCCTTTGACGCCCGCGTTAAAGGTCTTCAGCTTGCTGACGGGCATTCCTGCCATATCGGCCAGTTGTGAGATCTCTACTGGGCTATCAACGCGTACGCGCGCCAATGCACGGCTTTCATCTGCGGTAGGCAGACGAACGCCATAGCGTTTGCTGTTCTTGAGGATGTCGCTCAAGGCCAGCATCTTAGGTACGTATAATTTTGTTTCCTGAGGCAACGGCAGTGACCAGAAGTCGGTGGGTTTACCACGGGCCTTGTTCACCTTCATTGCTTTCATTACACGGCCTTCGCCGCTGTTATACGCTGCCACGGTTAATAACCAGTCGCCATCGAACATTTTGTTCAGGCGCTGCATCATATCCAGTGCTGCCGTTGTGGAAGCAACGACATCACGACGTGCGTCATAACTGCGGGTCTGTTTCAGACCGTAATTTCGCCCTGTGCTCGGAATGATCTGCCAAATGCCTGCGGCATTGGCACCAGACGTTGCGTGCGGGTCAAAAGCGCTCTCCACTATGGGTAGTAATACCAGTTCCATTGGCATGTTACGTTTCTTAACTTGCCCGGCTATCCAGTACATATACGGCTCTGCCCGTAAAGTTACATCGTGGAGATAGCTCTTATTTCGTAAGTACTTCTGTTTCTGTTCGCGAACCCGGGCGTTATCCGGGATTCCCATCTTTAGCTCGTCGCCAATGTAAGCCCACAAATCCTGGTCCTGCATGTCGAATGTCCCATCGTCCATCCAACGTGCCTGACTTGCGAACTTACCTGCTTCCCCTTGACTAGCCGCAGAAAGGCTCTGTGCGTGCTGTTGGACGTTACCTTGCTGTGAAGCCTGGCAACCCACGAGCAGGACAGAGGCGAGTAATATCGCTTTTGCCTTCATGTGTGTGTCAATAGTTGCTTAAAAGACGACCGATAATAACGACGAACTTTCGAAAACGCAACCCGGAAGTATCAGAAGTTATCTTTCTTTGACCGTAACCATGCAAAACGCTGCTCAGATTGTAGCAATTTTGTTTCTTTGCTTATTTCATTAATTAAATCAATATCATCCGTTCTTAAAAAGAGATTAATCTGACGCTCTTTTTTCAGAGTTGTGGGGAGTGTCATTTGCTTTTTCGCGCGTAACTCCTTCACTTCTCGATAGTATTCGTTAATGAACAAATCATGCGGTAAAACGCTCAGCGCAAACTTCATATTGGAGAGCGTGTACTCATGAGCGCAACAAATTAGCGTCTCTTCAGGCAACGTGTTAATGCTCTGCAACGACTGGTACATCTGGGCTGGCGTGCCTTCAAAAAGACGGCCGCAGCCCCCGGAAAACAAGGTGTCTCCGCAAAAAAGCCACGGGGCGCTGTAGAAACAGACATGTCCTAAAGTGTGGCCCGGCGTGGCGAAAACGTGAAAATCCTGGTTGAGGATGTGAATTTGGTCGCCGTCGGACACAATTTTTGTTGCCCCTTTGTTGTGAGTCTCTTTAGGGCCATAAACGTCAATATTCGGATAAGACTTAACGAGCTCGGCAACCCCACCGACATGATCGTTGTGGTGATGCGTTAAAAGGATCGCCTCTGGGTGCCAGTTGTTTGCCTTGATTGTCTCAAGCACCGGCGCGGCATCACCCGGATCGACTATCAAACAACGCCCGGTTTCATCATTAAGAACCCAGATGTAGTTGTCCTGAAAGGCTGGAATACTGTTAAGATTCATTTGTTACCTCTTAAACGCGTAGGGAAGGTTGTGATGAAACCGGCAAGGATACCTCAAACAGTCTCGGCGCCTGTCTCGTGGGCGCAAATGCCCTGGGGTGAATATTATCGCGAGGCTATCGATCGTCAACTGAAACCCTGGCTGGGAAAACTGTATGGTTTTCACCTGCTCAAGGTGGGAAACCTCAGCGCTGAGATCAATACTGAAGCCTGCGCTATCTCGCATCAGGTCAATATTTCTCTGGAAGGCAACCCGATGCAGGTGAAGGCAGATCCCCTGCATTTGCCATTTGCGGAGAAATCCGTTGATGCCTGCCTGCTGTCGCACACGCTGCCCTGGTGCAGCGATCCTCATCGCCTGCTGCGTGAAGCTGACCGCGTGCTTATTGACGATGGTTGGCTGATTATCACCAGCTTTAACCCGATGAGCCTGATGGGGCTGCGTAAACTGGTTCCGGTGCTGCGTAAATCGATGCCCTACAATAGCCGGATGTTTACCCTGATGCGTCAACTGGATTGGCTGGCGCTACTGAATTTTGAAGTGATGCACCAAAGCCGGTTTCAGGTGCTTCCCTGGGCGAAACAGGGCGGGACGCTGCTCAGCACACATTTACCGGCGTTGGGTTGCCTGCAGGTGATCGTAGCGCGTAAGCGGACGTTTCCGCTTACGCTTAACCCGATGCGGCAGAATAAAGCCAAAAGCCGCATTCAGCAGGCCGTAGGGGCAACGCGACAGTACCGTAAACCGGACGCTTAAGCCTCCGGCTGATACCCAACATCGTCGTGCGTTGGTGAGTTGGCCGCCGTACGCGCCAGCTCATCGCAGCGTTCGTTTTCCGGGTGACCGGCGTGGCCTTTAACCCATTCCCAACGAATCTCATGCTTACCGAGCGCCGTGTCCAGGCGCTTCCACAGATCGACGTTTTTCACCGGCTTTTTATCCGCCGTTTTCCAGCCGCGTTTTTTCCAGTTGTGGATCCACTGGGTGATCCCTTGACGAACATACTGGCTATCGGTGCTCAACACCACGGTGCATGGCTCTTTGAGCGCTTCAAGCGCGACGATAGCCGCCATCATTTCCATGCGGTTATTGGTCGTCAGACGGTAACCTTCGCTGAAGGTTTTTTCCCGCTGCTGATAGCGTAGAATGGCACCATAACCACCCGGACCTGGGTTACCGAGGCAAGAGCCATCGGTGAAAATTTCTACCTGTTTAAGCATCTCTGGTAGACTTCCTGTATCTGCAATCAAAGTTAAACGGCAAGTCTGACATAAATGACTGATATGAGCACTGCAATTACACGACAGATCGTTCTGGATACCGAAACCACCGGTATGAACCAGATCGGTGCCCACTATGAAGGCCACAAGATCATCGAGATCGGTGCCGTCGAGGTGATAAACCGTCGTTTAACCGGCAACAACTTCCACGTTTACCTCAAGCCCGACCGGCTGGTGGATCCTGAGGCGTTCGGCGTTCACGGTATCGCCGATGAGTTTTTGCTGGATAAACCGACCTTTGCCGACGTAGCCGACGAGTTTATGGACTACATCCGCGGTGCGGAACTGGTTATCCATAACGCATCGTTCGATATCGGCTTTATGGACTATGAGTTTAGTAAGCTCAACCGCGGTATTCCAAAAACTAGTACCTTCTGCAAAGTCACCGATAGCCTGGCGCTGGCGAGGAAGATGTTCCCCGGCAAGCGCAACAGCCTCGATGCGCTCTGCTCACGTTATGAGATAGACAACACCAAGCGTACATTGCACGGTGCACTGCTCGATGCCCAGATTCTGGCGGATGTCTATCTGACCATGACCGGTGGGCAGACCTCGATTAAGTTCTCGATGGAAGGCGAATCGCAGCAGCAGGCGGGAGATGCCGGTATTCAGCGTATTGTGCGTGCGGCAAGTAAACTACGTGTGGTTTATGCTACTGATGAAGAGCTGGCGAATCATGAATCGCGCCTCGACCTGGTGCAGAAAAAGGGCGGAAGCTGCCTCTGGCGGTCGTAAAACGGCTGTTTTTGCTGTGAAAATAAGCGTGTGGGCGATTTTTGCAGCAAACGATTCAAAAGTAGAGAAAAAGCGTTGACGGTTTGCCGGGGAATCCGTAATATTCGCCTCGTTCCCAAGGGAACACAGCGGAGCGGTAGTTCAGTCGGTTAGAATACCTGCCTGTCACGCAGGGGGTCGCGGGTTCGAGTCCCGTCCGTTCCGCCACTATTCAGAAAGCCCGAATCAGCAATGATTCGGGCTTTCGTCGTTTCTATCCCCTTACTTTTTATTCCTCACCTAGCAACGCCTTCATACATTCCATAAACACCTGCATGGCTGGGCTAACGGATTTTCCGGCATGGTGCGCGCAAAGGGCGCTAATTTTCATTGCCGTTGGGATGCGGTTGTTCCTGAAGATCGTTGCTTGCCGGCTCTTGCTTGACGGTAACGTACGACAAACATGGCACTCAGGCACCTGTCATGAACCACCTCAATAGTCATTGGGACCAAATGGAAAGTCTAAAAGAGGGCCAGAATGCTATAGATGCGAAGTACGTGACGTCAGTACCTCTGCATACTTTTATTTATGCTTTTTGAACTAATTTTTTGAGCATCACGATGATCGTGGGTTTATCATAAGCGATAAATTAAATTACTTTTTAATCCTCCATTTGAGAAACTCAGAATCAGGTAGCAATCCAACGAAAACAAACATTACCGGTATTGTTGGTAATGCTGCCAACTTACTGATTTAGTGTATGATGGTGATTTTAAGGTGCTTGCGTGGCTTCCATTTCCATCAGATGTCCCACTTGTTCAGCTACCGAAGGCGTCGTGCGTAACGGTAAAAGCACTGCCGGACATCAGCGCTATCTCTGCTCTCACTGCCGTAAAACATGGCAAATCAGCTTCACTTACACCGCCTCTCAACCCGGTACACATCAGAAAATCATTGATATGGCTATGAATGGGGTTGGGTGCCGTGCCAGTGCCCGCATTATGGGCGTTGGCCTCAACACGATTTTACGGCACTTAAAAAACTCAGGCCGGAGCCGGTAACATCGCGCATACAACCGGGCAGTGACGTCATTGTCTGCGCGGAAATGGACGAACAGTGGGGCTACGTCGGGGCTAAATCATGTCAGCGCTGGTTATTTTACGCCTATGACAGGATGCGCAGGACGGTGGTGGCACACGTCTTTGGTGAGCGTACTCTGGCCACACTGGAGCGTCTTCTGGAGCTGCTGTCGGTCTTTGATGTGGTGGTATGGATGACGGATGGCTGGCCGCTTTATGAATCACGCCTGAAGGGAAAGCTGCACGTTATCAGCAAGCGTTACACTCAGCGCATTGAGCGACATAACCTGAATCTGAGACAACATCTGGCAAGGCTGGGACGGAAGTCACTGTCGTTCTCAAAATCGCTGGAGCTGCATGACAAGGTCATCGGGCATTATCTGAACATAAAACACTATCAGTAAGTTGGAGTCATTACCGAAGTGATTTATCTCGATGGGTCTGAAGGGCAGTCGGCAGACGTCTGGTTCGATGTGGATAAAGGTTATACAAGCTACACTCTGGATATTGTCGTTCCTCAGTCTGTTCGCGCGCTTCCCTGGGTACGTGGCTTTGGCAATATGACGGATTTGCATGTGGCAATGAGCCTGAATTCGGAATTACAGGCGATGGTGGAACAGTATATTGTAGACCCGTTAAATTCTCAGGCGCTGTTACAGGATATTATATTCACCTGGGCGGGAGTGGCCGATATCGCGGCAGACAGTCGCGGGGAAAACATAGATGCCCGTCGGCTCAGCGTTCTGGAGAAAGCCACTGGCGAAAACTATCAGAATAAAGTCAATGGCACGACTGATCCACTTAAAAACGCAGCGGTATTGCTGGAAGATGAATATAAACACTTTTCTGACTTTATTGAAGCATCGCTGCTATCGCAAACCCTGTACCGTGATGACTTTGCAACCATTTCCCTTACCATGAAATCTGATTACAGCGGACTGACATTGAATTTTGATGATTTCGCCTGTCATCTGGAGTCGATAAAATTAACTGACGTCAATGAATATCTGCATCTCAGAAAAACATTCTATGCCTTATTCGAGTATTCGCCTTCCTATAGTGATGTTCGCGAACAATTAGGTATACCTTCAGAACAATCATTCTTTGGCGATGATGGCAATAATACATTCAGCGGCAGCAAAATGAATGATTATATCTGGGGAAATAAAGGCGACGACACGCTCAAGGGCGGCTACGGCAGCGACACTTATCTCTTCAACATGGGTGATGGTAAAGACTATATCTCTGAGGGCAGCAGCAACGCCGGGGATGTCGACACTCTGCGCTTTGGTGAAGGGATTAATCCGGAAGATGTCATCCTCCAGCGTAAAATCACCACTGGCCTGAAAGCCGCCGATAGCCTGATTATCACCTTCCGCGACAGCACTGACAGCATCACCATCGATAACTTCTTCAGCGGGACGAAATACCAGGTTGAAGCGTTTATCTTCACCGACGGTACCGTCTGGCATGTGGACACCATCAAAGCCCGGCTGCTCGAAGGCGCTGATGATGACCAGACTATCACCGCCTATGCTGAGGGCAGTGAAATTCATGCGGCGGGCGGTAATGACTCCCTGCAGGGTGCTGATAACAGCGACCAGCTCTACGGCGACGCGGGTGACGATACCCTCGTTGGCAGTAAAGGTGCAGATATTCTCTCCGGCGGTACCGGCAACGACACGCTCAACGGCGGCTACGGCAGCGACACTTATCTCTTCAACATGGGTGATGGCAAAGACTATATCTCTGAGGGCAGCAGCAACGCCGGAGATATCGATACCCTGCGCTTCGGTGAAGGCATCAACCCGGAAGATGTCATCCTCCAGCGTAAAATCACCACCGGCCTGAAAGCCGCCGACAGCCTGGTTATCACCTTCCGCGACAGCGCTGACAGCATTACTATTGATAACTTCTTCCGTGAGGGCAAATACCAGGTCGAAGAACTGGTATTTGCGAATGGCACAGTCTGGGATGTGAATACCGTTAAGGCCATGAGCCTGCACGGTACCGATGACGCCCAGACCATCACCGCCTATGCTGAGGGCAGCGAAATTCATGCGGCGGGCGGTAATGACTCCCTGCAGGGTGCTGATAACAGCGACCAGCTCTACGGCGACGCGGGTGATGATACCCTCGTCGGCGGTAAAGGCGCTGATATACTCTCCGGCGGTACCGGCAACGACACGCTCAAGGGCGGTTACGGCAGCGACACTTATCTCTTCAACGCCGGAGACGGCAACGATTATCTCTATGAGGGAACCAGTAACGCCGGTGACGTCGACACCCTGCGCTTTGGCGAAGGCATTAACCCGGAAGATGTGATTATTCAGCGCAGAAAGACCTCCGGACTCAATGCCCGTGACAGTCTGATTATCACCTTCCGCGACAGCACCGACAGCATCACCCTTGATGATTTCTTCCGCGCTGCCAAATACCAGGTCGAGCACATTACCTTTGCAGATGGAACTGACTGGCTGCCGGAGGACATACTGAATTACCTGGAGGATGACATCCCCCTCCCGATTGCAGCGCCGCCGGATACGCCCGTATCAATGAGCCTGCTACGCCAGGAAATGGCGGCTTTTTCAGGGGGGGAGTATGACGATAATGCTGGCTTGGTGGTAAATACCACGCTGGCAACGGCCCGCACCACGGTGAATTCACTGGTTAGCTATTAAAGGTTATGGATATTAGCGGCTGCGCTGTCGGCTGCATGATTGCTTAAGGATGAGGAAATAAGATGTCGGCCAATTATCAGCCTCTTTGGCAGGGTTTTTCTGCTATTGCACAATTTTATGGTATGGCGATAAATATTCCTGCATTGCAGGAAAAATATGCTGTGGATGCGCATCATGAAATCACCGTGCAGTTTGTCCGCGCGGTGCGTGAAACCGGACTGAAATGCCGCTATGTCCGCCATTTTTCTCAGGGGAATAAAATTCCGCTACCGGCCATCGCTGAAATTCCGGATATAGGTTATGTCTTGCTCCTGGCCGTTAAAGAGGGCGAGTGGCTTATTCAGCGTAATATGACCGCTTCGCCAGAGCGATTCGAGCCCGATGCTGGCGCACACTATCCGGGTTTTCTTTTTGCCCGGCGCTTTTCTCTGGAAAGATTAACCACCGAATTTAATCTGCGCTGGTTTGCCAGCGCGTTCTGGCGTTATAAAAAACTGATGGGCGAAGTACTGCTGGCCTCATTTTTTATTCAACTGCTGGCGCTGGTGTCGCCGCTGTTTTTTCAGGTGGTCGTCGATAAAGTGTTGACCCATCAGAGCGTGACCACGCTGGACGTGCTGGCGCTAGGGATGCTGCTGGTCGCACTCTTTGATGTCATCCTTGATGGTCTTCGCAGTTACCAGTTGGCGCATACTTCCCAGCGTATTGACGCAACGCTAAGCTCTCTGCTTTATAAACACCTACTAGCGCTGCCGCTGACCTGGTTTATGCAACGTCAGGCCGGGGTGATTGTCGCCCGTGTTCATGAACTGAAAACCGTGCGGGAATTTTTAACCGGCAGCGCGATGACGCTGTGCCTGGATCTTCTCTTTACCCTCGTGTTTTTTTCCGTAATGGCGCTGTACAGCCTGCCGCTTACGTTTATCGTTATCGCATCGCTCGTGCCCTATATTCTATTGTCGATTGCTATCACGCCCGTATTGCGCCGTCGATTGGATGAGCAGTTTAAACAGGGCGCGGGAAACCAGGCCTTCCTGGTAGAGAGTCTGACCGGCATGGAGTCAGTCAAAGCGCTGGCGGTGGAAAATTTGATGACCCGTCGCTGGGATGAGCAAATCGCCGCTTTTGTCACCAGTTGCTTTAAAACCCAGACTCTCGGCAATATTGCCAGCCAGATCTCTCGTTTCGTCAGCAAAGTGACCAGCGTGGCTATCCTGTGGTACGGCGCTCAGCAGGTAATGGATGCCGAACTGACGGTCGGTGCGCTGATCGCCTTCAATATGTTCGCAGGGCAGGTCACGGCGCCGGTGCTAAGAGTGGTGCAGCTATGGCAGGATTTTCAGCAGGTATCAGTCTCGGTCAGACGGCTGGGCGATATTCTGAACGTGCCGACAGAGCATCAGGAAAACAGTTCTACGCTAATGACAATTAAAGGCGCGGTCAAACTGACCAATGTGACTTTTGCCTGGCAGGTGGGCAATGCGCCGGTGGTGAATGCGTTCTCGTTAACCGTCCGCCCTGGAGAGATGATTGGCATCGCAGGACGCTCTGGCTCTGGCAAAAGCACGCTGACCAAACTCATCCAGAGGCTTTGCACCCCTTCAGAGGGGCAGATATTTATCGATGGGATCGATATCGCCCAAACCGACCCCCACTGGTTACGTCGACAAATTGGCGTCGTGCTTCAGGAAACGCAGCTGTTCAGCGGAAGCATTCGTGACAATATCGCGCTTGCCGTACCTGAAGCCTCGCTGGAGCAGGTGATTGCGGTTTCAGAGCTCGCGGGGGCACATGATTTTATTAGCGAGTTTCCGCTGGGCTACGATACGCCGGTCGGGGAGCACGGTGGTCGTTTGTCCGGTGGTCAGAAACAACGTATCGGCATTGCTCGCGCGTTGATGTCTGACCCCAGGATATTGATTTTTGATGAGGCGACCAGCGCTCTCGATTATGAATCTGAACATATCATTCAGCGCAATATGGCCCAGATCTGCCACAACCGTACCGTATTTATTATTGCTCACCGCCTGTCGGCGCTGCGTTCGGCTGACCGGATTATTGTGATGGATAAGGGGGCGATCGTTGAGCAGGGGGATCATCAACAACTGCTGGCACAGCAGGGCCTTTACGCGCACCTGCATACGCTTCAGGAGGCCACGGTATGAGGCAGGAATCTTATCGTGAGTTTTTGCCTGCCGTCCTGGAAGTCCAGGAAACCCCGCCTTCTCCCGTCGGCCGCATTATTCTGCGAACGATTATGGTGCTGCTGGTCACGGCAGTGGTCTGGTCGGCGTGCGGCGATATCGATATTGTGGCGATCAGTCGCGGCAAAGTGGTGGTCAGCGAATTATCTCGCCCGGTAAGCAGCGCGGTGATGGCGGAAGTAGACAGCGTGCTGGTGCGTGATGGTATGAAAGTGAAAAAAGGTCAGCCACTCATTCGGCTGAATAGCCGGGCGCTGGACGCACGGTATGAAGAAAATGCCCTACGTCAGAAGATTAACCGTTTTCATATCGCTCGCCTGACGCTGCTGCTCCAGCACTACCAGGATCAGCCGGCGGAGGAAAAACTTCCGGCGATATTTTATCAGGAGGATGAGGCACTGGCGCGGCAACTATCGGCGCAGCTGATGTCGGAGGCCGAAAACGATCGTCAGGAGAAAGCGGTGCTGCGCGACAAGATGTCGGTGCTGAAAGCGCAAAAGGTTTGGTACGCCTCGCAAAAAGCGCAGTCAGAAAGCCTGCTGCCAGTTTATAACGAGCAATATCAGGCACTGGCGACGCTCTATAAAAAACAGTTAACCAGCCGTGACAGCCTGTTGGAAAAGCAAAAGCAGCTTACAGAGGCACGCTACACACTGGAAAGCGCGCAGGCGAAGTTGACAGAAATGGACGTCAGCTATCATCAGGCGGAGACGGAATATCGTGCACGTATCGCGGAAAAAATGCAGCAGGTCGAGCAGGATATTTCAGACAAGCAGCACGAAAACCGAGTGCTGGAGAAGCAGCTTCAGGAGCTTTCTGCTCAGATAGCCCAGTACACTCTGAAAGCACCCGTCTCAGGGATAGTTGATGCGTTACTCTTTCGTGATGGCGGCGCGGCGGTAGATGCACCACAGGAGCTGCTGCGCATTGTGCCGGAAAACGAAACGTTGACTGCTGAAGTCATGGTCAGCAACAGCGATATCGGCTTCCTTCATTCCGGCCAGAATGTCACCGTAAAGATCGATACCTTCGATTTCACCCGCTATGGCTGGGTGCCAGGACGCTTAATTAAGCTCTCCGCCGATGCCATTGAGGATAAAGAGCTGGGGTTGGTTTACAAAGCCACCATTGAGCTGAATAAAAAATCGCTGGTGATTGACGGCCAGCCGATGCGACTGGAGCCAGGAATGCAGGTGACGGCAGAAATCACCACCGGAACCCGCACCATCCTGAGTTATCTGCTTAGCCCAGTCATGGAAGCGTTGGATAGCGTAGGCAAACAGCGTTAGCCCTTACTTCTCTTTGCCTAACATCTCTGCCATGCACTCCATAAACACCTGCATGGCAGGGCTAACGGCTTTTCCGGCATGGTGTGCGCAAAGGGCGCTAATTTTCATTGGCGTTGGGCTAAACGGGAGCTCTTGCAATTCACCGCTTGCCAGCTCTCGCTCGACGGTAAAACGTGGCAGGAACGACACGCCCAGATTTCCCGCCACGCACTGTTTAATGCTCTCAATACTCCACAGCTCAATGGTATTTCCCATAGTGATCGCCCGCTGGCGAAGCGTACTTTCAAAAATCTGCCGAAAAATGCACTGGGGCTCGTTGATAACAAAGCTCACCGGAATGTGCTGATCGTGACGGGTGAAGTCGTAGCCATGAAATTCGGGGGATGCTACCAGCACCAGCGGCTGCTCACCAAAATGACGCATTGTTAAGGCCTGATCGTTCCCAACCCGATAAAAGACCCCAAGATCGACCTTATCATCCAACAGCGCATCGCGAATGACGTAGCAGTTCAGTGATTGCAACGACAGTTTTACCTGCGGTGCCCGCTGCTTAAAGCGCTGCAAAACCTGCGGCATTTTATAGGCTAACAGTGTTTCGCCTGTCGCCACGCGTAGCTCCCCCGTCGGCTCGGCGTCCAGTTGGGCTGCCTGGCGAATAGAGGAGATAACGTTAGTCAGTTCATAAACGTGCGGCAGGATGTTTTTCCCCGCAGCGGTCAGGCACATTCGGCGGCCAATTTTCTCGAAAAGCTGCATCGACAGCTCTTGTTCAAGCTGCTGAATATGAAAGGTAACGGTCGACTGAGTGCAGCACAGTTTTTGCGATGCGCGCAGGAACGAACCTTCTTCCACCACGGTTTTCAGCGTAATAAAACGGCGTAAATCCATCGTGACCTCAATCTATCGATAAGTTCGAATTCTTAATCAGAAAACATTCATTTTTTTAAATAATTATCTTCGGGTACTGTCGGGCAAAACCAAGGAGATAACAAGTGACTTCAACCCTGATAAGTGCTTTTTTTACCTATACCCTGATCACCGCGCTAACGCCCGGCCCGAATAATATTCTGGCGCTTAATGCTGTCACCACCCATGGTTTTCGCCAGAGCTCACGAGTGCTGGCTGGAATGGGGGCGGGCTTTTTAGCCATTATGCTACTGTGCGCGGGGTTAACCTTTTCTCTGGTGAGACTCGACCCGACGATGACGCACTGGCTGAGCATTGTGGGGGCGACGTATATCGTCTGGCTTGCCTGGCGTATCGCCATGAGCACACCTGGTGGCGGTAATACCAGGCAAGTGCCGGTCAGCTTCTGGGCTGGCTGTGGGCTACAGTTTGTGAACGTGAAAATAATCCTTTACGGCATCACGGCGCTGTCGACTTTTGTACTGCCCTATACGCGAGATTGGCACTGGGTGGTAGGGGTGAGCCTTTTGCTGGCGGTGATTGGGGTATTTGGCAATGTTTGCTGGGCGCTGGCGGGGCATCTTTTTCAGCGGGTATTTCAACGCTATGGCCGCCAGCTAAATTGGTTGCTGGCGGCATTGCTGATTTATTGTGCGGTGCGGATGTTTATCTAAACCTTTCAACCAAGCGCAAAGGGATCGGCATCCTGCCAGGCGGGGAATTTCTCGCGATATTCTTGTAGCGCTGCAAGCGAAAGCTCACCGTCGATACGCGTTGCCTGATGCGGCTCGGCGGTGGCCAGGATTTCACCTTGTGGGGTAATAATCCTGCTATCGCCTCGATAGTGGTGGCCGTTGCCATCGGTACCGACGCGATTGCATCCTGCAACATAGGCCTGATTCTCGATTGCCCGCGCGGTCAGTAACGCCTGCCAATGTACGGAGCGTGGCGCAGGCCAGTTCGCCACGTAGAGCGCCAGATCGTAATCATTACGGTTGCGCGACCACACTGGGAAACGCAGGTCATAGCAGACCAGAGGCAGAATACGCCAGCCGCGCCAGGTCAACACGAGACGTTCATGACCAGCAACGTAGTGATGATGTTCATCTGCCATGCGAAACAGGTGGCGTTTATCATAGCGGTGGACGTGACCTTCCGGTTCAACGAGCAGAAAACGGTTCACCGCGCCGAGACCGGTTTGTAGCGCGGCGCTCCCGCACACCAGTGCATTGGCGCGCGCGGCTTGCTCGCGCATCCAGGCCACAACCTCATCTTCTGACATCGATTGTTCCGCCGCTTCCATCGCAAAGCCAGTGGTAAACATCTCCGGCAGGACTATCACATCACGCCCTGTAATCCCTTCCATCTGCCGGGAAAAGTGGCGCAGATTCGCGGGGCCGTCCATCCACACGAGGGGTTGCTGTAGTAAAGTAATTTTTAATGCAGGCACGACCATGCTCCTCGTTGTACCGTGTTTTTACACTGTAGCATGGCTGGTGGGTATTGAGTGGCGTTTATTATCGTTATGAATGATAGGGACGTTATGTTTATACTTAGTGGTTGGTTTTGAATTTATCATTTTTTATAGAGATATTGTTTTTAATAATGTACATAATCTGTATGTATTCATTGTGAAGGTATGCTTTTTGCTTGGTATTGTCGACTGTTGAGTTTTTATTTTTGCTACTTATTGCTTTTCTCACAATGTCAAATGTTCTGGGTGAAGAGGTTTCTTAGATTGTAGTTTGCTAGCCCTTGCTTTTCATTCGCTTTAAGTAAATATTACCAGGTTCATTTAATCAATTGTACATTTGCATTTGTACCCGAAGCGACCAATGTAGTCGGGTAATACGTATCCCAATCCTTCTCTCAGCAAAAGTCTGATTTATTCAACAAAAACCTTGAACACTACAACCAGAGCGGTTATTAATGGGCAGCATTAGCAGGCGTTAATCTCATAGGCTAGATATTTACTTAAGAAATTGAATGGCGTGATGTTAATCATTGCATCTATGTTAAACGTACTGGCGTGTAAAGCCATTTGCTGTTTACGTTTGTTTTAATTACATTGGAAACTGATTGAAGCTTATGTTGAAAAACATCATTTTAATTGAGCGGGGTATGACGATGATAAAAGTTAAATGCATTTAAAAAATGGATTAATTGCGCTATATAAATAATTAATACTTATGCCACTCACCATAAAAAATCATGCTAAAAAAATATAAATCATATATAATTGTAATATGTCTTCTTGTATTTCTTTTTCTTTTATCAGTATTGACCCTGGTAGCAACAGGTGATGTTCATCCGAAGGTGAGCAATGTAATTATTCTTCTGTTGTTAATAAGCCTTACACTAGGGTCTAAAAAATCATATTGTCTGATTACACTTCCTGCATCAATTATTGTTGCCTTGTATGCTCCAGTCGGATTCACCTATGGTTTCCCATCCTACCAGTATGTGTCATCTTTATTCGCTACTGATATTCAGGAAAGCCTTGAATTTCTTACGTTGATATCCTACGACGCATATGCGGTTTCAGTTTTGATCCCTATTCTTTTTTATATATTACATTTGTTATCATGTAAGTTTAAGATAAGGCCTATTAAAAACCGAACTTATGTTATGCTGATTGCGATTATTATGACGCTCTCTTCTGGCGCCCTTGTTTTTATCAAGAAAACAAGTGGTTCTATTAATGACTTGAAATCCGATCAGGCTGAATTATCTAAGTATGTAAGCGAAAATAATTGGGGTGACATTCATCTGACAGACAAAACAAAATACGATGACTATATTCTTGTTATTGGGGAAAGTGCCAGGAAAGATTATTTTCATGTATATGGTTACCCCGTGGGTAATACACCATTTCTCGACGGTGTGAAGGGCGTTATTGTTGATGGTCTGACATCAGGAGATACCTATACTATAGGCTCTTTACGCTTGATGCTAACACAGGGGGATCCTCATAATTGGCTACCACAGTACAACAAGAATATCATAGGTATGGTGAATAAGGCTGGCATAGAGTCCTATTGGTTATCAAATCAGGGGCAGTTTGGTAAATGGGATTCTCCAGTATCTGCCATTGCCAAAAATGCGGGGTATTCCTACTTCACTAAATTTCAGGGATTCGATGAATCTAACATACAGGACTCAGTGCTGTTACGGAAATTAGCCAACGTTTTATCAAAAAGTACGAATAAAAAACGACTTATTGTGCTGCATACAATGGGGTCTCATCCAAATGCTTGTGCTAGAATTAAAAACATGGGTGTTCGGTATAAGTCACGTTCAAAAATAAATGACGACATAGCATGCTATATTTCTAGTATCAGACAAACGGATGATTTCTTAAAAGAAGCTTATAATATATTGAAGTTTAATAATAGAGGAAGAACATTTTCCCTTGTTTATTTTTCAGATCATGGCTTGGCTCATCAAAAAATAAATGGTGATATTAAGCTAAATAATAATTATAACAGCAAATACCATTATGATATTCCATTAGTTAAAATATCATCTGACGATGACAAGAGGACGGTAGTTACCTCAAGGAAATCTGGCCTGATGTTTGTTAATGGTTTGGCTGAGTGGATGGGTATCGAAGGTGGTTCAATTAGCTCCTATAACTTGTTTGATGGTATATCCAACCCTCAGGACTATGGTTTAAGTAAAAAGGTGTACGAAATAGATGATCCCGCAATAAATCTTGTAGACGATTTAACGTTAGAACATTAATAGATATGGCAAATGTTTTATTTTATGCATTTGTTCCTTGTTTCTCGGTCCTGATATCAACACCTGAAAGTTTGACAGTACTTCAAAATTTGGATTGCACTGCTCACCTCTATGGTGGGCAGTGAAAAGCATGTTAGTGCGTTCTGCTATACCCACCAGATTCACGATATTGGTCATGGAGAGATGGCAGAAGATAGGCATGCTAGCGATAAGCTAGATCATGGGTTCGTGGAGGGAGGAGGTTAACGTTTGTTAACGGCATTAGTCAGCGTTATCTCCTGATGAGTCAGTTCAGAAAGAATAAGATGAAAGACTACGGGCATGCTCTCTTTGGGTGGCATTGATAATACCGAAGGCTCGTTGGTATTCCGTTTAAAATGCTGATGATGGACAAGGATATGTTGTACTCCGACCACTGGATTGCTAGCTTTCCATTAATTGGCCTGCATTGAAAAGTGACTTTATTTTTCATGGTAAGTAGATGTATTATACATTCCATTACAGCTTTATTTAATATATAAAATACAAATATAAATCTTATCAATAATCGAATTATAAAACACATCACTTTAAAACATATATTGCAGTGGATTTATTGTTGTTGTGAATATTTGGGCGTAAATGTGTTTGTATTTTAAGTTTTACACCACTGTTACTGATGCTTTGTTGATTTATTTAGTGTTTTTATGCTGTCCGTAACTTTGGCTCAAATTTATAACTAAAAATTAGTCTGAGGTTTTAAAATGCCAATGAACATTTCCCGAGAAAATAAAATGTATGCTGAATCGAAATCAAGTTATTCTTTAGAAGACCTCTATGATGATGTTATGCAGAGTATTAGTGATGGTTTGAATATTGTTGCAGATGTAAACGCAGCGAAGATTGTAAAACTGGACCCTGGCATTGCTGATGATATTCATATAGACGCTGCAATTGAGAATATAAATAAGAAACTTGATGTAGTAAAAAGCATAATTGATCTTGCCTTATTATATGATAAAGTTATCAATGGTGAAGATACTATAGGGGACTGGGTAGATGCGGCTGAATCAATAGCGACCGCTATGGTTTCTGTTGGTATTGCTCCTGAATTAGCTGGAGTGATAACCGTTCTGGGGGTGTATAACGTTGTCGCTGACTCAGGAATTCCAGCCTTACTTGGTAAGGTAATGGCTCAGCAAATTATAAATGCTATTTATAAAAACGGTTTATATGACCAGAACACTGGCGATGAGATATTTCCTCCTGGAGACAATCCGCTTATTACGCCTGACCCAAATGGACCTGCAGCAGATCAGACTTCTCCTATAATTTTAGATCTTGATGGTGATGGCATTGAAACTCGATCTTCCCATTCAGGCGTGTTTTTTGATCATGACGGAAATCTGTTTGCAGAAAGTACTGGCTGGGTAGGTACCGATGATGGCTTATTGGTATTTGACAAGAATACCAATGGAGTAATTGAAAATGGTAATGAGCTATTTGGTAACAATACTCAACTCAGCGATGGCTCCCTGGCAGAAAATGGCTATATAGCACTACAAGAATTGGATGATAACCAGGATGGACTGATCAATAATATGGATGCTGCATGGCAGCAGCTTAATGTCTGGCAGGATAAGAATGGTAATGCGCAAGCTGATGCTGGTGAGCTGCTATCTTTGGAAGAGGCTGGAATCATTAGCATTGGGACGCAGTATAATCACTCTACATATATTGATGCTCAAGGCAATGCGCACAAACAGGTTAGTAATATTACTATGAGTGATGAGTCTGTCAATGACTCTGCTGATGTCTGGTTTGATATAAATTCAGGTTATACTAATTATGGGCTTGATATTGTTATTCCATATAGTATCCGTATGCTCCCTTATATTCGCGGATTTGGTAATTTACCAGATTTGCACGTAGCGATGACCAAGGACCCGGAACTAAAAACATTAGTAGAACGTTATGTAGTTGATCCCCAGAATAGTGGAGAGGAACTATTAGAGGAGATTATCCTGCTGTGGTCCGGGGTACAGGATGTTGCTATCGATAGTCGAGGGGACAATATTGATGCAAGACATCTGGCTGTAATAGAGATTGCTAGTGGGGGTTCTTATAAAAATAGAACTAACGGGACTGTCGATCCTCTTCCTAATGCCGCATTATTGCTTGAGGATGAATTTACCCATTTTGCCTCCTATGTTGAAGCTTGCTTACTATCACAGACCCTTTATGTTGAAGACTTTTCTTATATTAGTTTAACTGTGAAACCAGATTTGAGCGGGCTAACATTGGATTTTCATGCATTCGAAGAACATTTAGCTGACTTAAAACGGAATGATGTTAACCGTTATTTACAGGTACGCACTGTTTTTTATAACCAGATGACATACTTGCCTGCTTTTGCGGAGGAGCGGGAGCGTCTGGGGATCCGTGGAGACTTACTGATCGCTGGTGGTGAGGGTGATGATGTTATCAAAGGAAAGGACACGAGTGATTATCTCTGGGGCGGGGCCGGCAACGACAATCTGAACAGCAGCAGCGGCAATGACACGTTGGTCGGTGGTAGTGGTAACGACAAGCTGACCGGTTATTACGGCAGCGATACCTACCTGTTTAATGCCGGTGATGGACAGGATACCATTATTGAAGATATGAGCTACAGCAACGATGTTGACCGTCTGGTATTAGGTGATGGCCTGCTGACGGAAAACATAATTCTTCAGCGTAGTGGCGACAACCTGATGATTAGTTTCCGGGACAGCACCGACAGCATCTGGTTGAAAAACTATTTTGCCTACGAGGGAAACCGCTACCGGGTAGAGGAGATAGTGTTTGCCGACGGCACCGTCTGGGACGTGGCGACGGTGAAGGCGATGCTGGTGGCAGGAACCGACGAGGCGCAGTCGTTGACGGCTTATAGTCCCGGCACGGAAATTCACGCTGGCGGCGGTGATGATGAGCTCTGGGGCGATGACGGGGCAGACCAGTTATATGGCGATGAAGGGAATGATGGGGTGAGTGCCGGGAGCGGCAATGACGTACTGGCTGGCGGTAGGGGTAATGACTGGCTGACCGGCCATTACGGCAGCGATACTTATCTGTTTAATGCTGGTGATGGTCAGGACACGATCGTCGAGAAGGCGAGCTACAGCAATGACGTTGACCGGCTGATTCTGGGCGAGGGTCTGCTGACGGAAAACACAATTCTTCAGCGTAGTGGCGACAACCTGATGATTAGTTTCCGGGACAGTACCGACAGCCTCTGTCTGAAAGATTATTTCTACAGCGAGGGAAACCGCTATCGGGTAGAGGAGATAGTGTTTGCCGACGGCACCGTCTGGGACGTGGCGACGGTGAAGGCGATGCTGGTGGCAGGAACCGACGAGGCGCAGTCGCTGACGGCTTATAGTCCCGGCACGGAAATTCACGCTGGCGGCGGTGATGATGAGCTCTGGGGCGATGACGGGGCAGACCAGTTATATGGCGATGAAGGGAATGATGGGGTGAGTGCCGGGAGCGGCAATGACGTACTGGCTGGCGGTAGGGGTAATGACTGGCTGACCGGCCATTACGGCAGCGATACTTATCTGTTTAATGCTGGTGATGGTCAGGACACGATCGTCGAGAAGGCGAGCTACAGCAATGACGTTGACCGGCTGATTCTGGGCGAGGGTCTGCTGACGGAAAACACAATTCTTCAGCGCAGTGGCAAAAACCTGATGATTAGTTTCCGGGACAGCACCGACAGCCTCTGTCTGAAAGATTATTTCTACAGCGAGGGAAACCGCTACCGGGTAGAGGAGATAGTGTTTGCCGACGGCACCGTCTGGGATGTGGCGACGGTGAAGGCGATGCTGGAGGCAGGAACCGACGAGGCGCAGACGCTGCAGAGCTATGGTACCAGTTCGGAAATACATGCTGCGGGTGGTGACGATGTCCTCAACGGGAGCGATGGTAACGATAAGCTGTACGGCGATGACGGCGATGACGGCGATGACGGCGATGATGGCAATGACACTCTGAATGGCGGCAGTAACGATGACGTGCTGTACGGCGGTACGGGTGACGATACGCTGGATGCTGGGAGCTGGAATGATGTGCTGTCAGGCGGCACTGGCAGCGACACCTACCTGTTCAGCGCTGGTGATGGTCAAGACACTCTCATTGAAGGCAGTAGCAACAGCGATACCCTCAGCTTCAGCGAGACGCTACAGGCGAAGAACGCCCTTATCCAGCGTAGCGGAAACGATCTGCTGATCGGCTTTGCAGACAGTATCGACAGCGTCACTATCAAAAGTTATTTCTCTTCATCAAAGAGCCAGGTGGAACACATCACCTTTGCCGATGGTACTGACTGGCTGGTGGAGGATATCCTTAACCACCTTGAAGACGACATTCCGCTGCCGCTGGCGGCGCCGGTCGATGCGCCTGTATCACTTCAGCGGGTACGAGAGATGATCGTGGCATTTACGGGTAGTGATGACGGCGATGAGGAGAGCGCGGGTGATGCCATGCCGATGTTGAGCACTTCGCGCTCATCTGTTAATGCGCTGATGAATAGGTAGCCTGGAATGCTGGCTTTCCCATAAGGATGTGAAAGAATTCGATGTCGGGGCCAGAGTAAGCGCTGTTTAAACCGCGCTTGCGTGTTGTCCTGCAACTCGAATTATTTAGGGGATATGCCGGGTAGGCTGCGCTACCCGGCATCAATATTACGCGGCTTCAACCTTGCGCACGTTGTCCGGCAGCTTTACCGGCTTGGTCGCCAGCTCGTCCGGTGCAAAGTCGTCAACGTTGATACTGCGCAGTCGGCTGACTTCTGCTTTGGTCAGAATGGCCGCTTCTTCCTGGTTAATCAGGCCTTTAGCCAGCGCATTACGTGCCAGTTCATCCAGTCGAGTAAACGGCAGGTTCTTGCCAATTTCTTTGCAGATACGCTGGTGGATAGGGTCGGCTGCCATGACGTCAACCAGCGCTTCTTCCAGCAGGCCAACCGGGTTGTGCTCGCTCGGGGTCAGGTACTGACCGCGGCCGATACGGGAACGGGTGGCGCTTGGCGTCTGCAGAATTTTCGCTACGCTGTGGTCGAGCTTATCGGACGGTGCATCGTAATGACGACCGGTCGGGAAGATAACCACGCGCATTGCCCCTGCGACAAAGCGGTTCGGGAAGTTCTTCAGCAGGTCGTCAATGGCCTGCTCAGCCTGATGCAGAGCATCCTGAACGCCCCAGTGTACCAGCGGTAAATCCGCTTCGTTACGCCCTTCATCGTCATAGCGCTTCAGGACGGAAGAGGCGAGGTACAGCTGGCTCAACACATCACCCAGACGGGCGGAGATGCGCTCACGACGCTTCAGGCTACCGCCCAGCACCGCCATGGAAACGTCAGACAGCAACGCCAGGTTGGCACTCAGACGGTTCAGATGCTGATAGTAACGTTTGGTCGCATCGCGGGTTGGCGTTGGGCTGGTTAAGCCGCGGGTAATCCCCAACCAGAAGCTGCGCACTTTGTTGCTACCGACGTGGCCGATGTGTTTAAACAGCAGCTTATCGAACGCATCGGCATCTTTGTTCTGCGCCGCGGCCATCTCTTCCAGTACGTATGGATGGCAACGAATAGCGCCCTGGCCGAAGATCATCATGCTACGAGTCAGAATGTTCGCGCCTTCAACGGTAATGGCGATTGGCGCCCCCTGGTAAGCACGTGCCAGGAAGTTACCTTCACCGAGCATAATGCCTTTCCCACCTGCGATATCCATGGCGTCAACGATGGACTGTTGGCCGCGATGGGTACAGTGGTACTTCACGATAGCCGACAGTACCGCGGGTTTCTCACCGAGCATAATGCCGTAGGTAATTAACGTTGCCGCGGCGTCCATCACGTAGGCGTTACCTGCAATACGCGCCAATGGCTCTTCAATCCCTTCCATTTTACCAATGGATACTTTGAACTGACGGCGAATATGCGCGTAGGCACCGGTCGCCAGCGCAACGGATTTCACGCCACCGGTTGAGTTGGACGGCAGGGTAATACCGCGGCCAACGGACAGACATTCAACCAGCATGCGCCAGCCCTGACCGGCCATTTTCGGCCCGCCGATGATGTAGTCGATCGGTACGAAGATATCCTGACCGCGCGTTGGGCCGTTCTGGAACGGCACGTTCAGCGGGAAGTGACGACGACCAATTTCAACGCCTGGGGTGTTGGTTGGGATAAGCGCACAGGTGATGCCTAAATCTTCCGCACCGCCCAGCAGTTTTTCCGGGTCAGAAAGCTTGAACGCCAGGCCCAGTACAGTCGCAATTGGCGCGAGGGTGATATAACGCTTGTTCCAGGTTAAACGCATGCCCAGAACCTGCTCGCCCTGCCACTCGCCCATACAGACGACGCCGGTATCCGGAATCGCACCGGCATCAGAGCCTGCTTCTGGGCTGGTCAGCGCGAAGCATGGGATCTCCTGACCGCGCGCCAGGCGCGGCAGGTAATGATCTTTTTGCTCTTCAGTACCGTAATGCTGCAGCAGTTCGCCCGGTCCTAAGGAGTTAGGCACGCCGACGGTAATAGCCAGAATGCCGGAAACGCCGGAGAGCTTTTGCAGCACGCGAGCCTGGGCATAAGCGGAGAATTCCAGACCACCGTACTCTTTCTTAATGATCATTGCGAAGAAACGGTGCTCTTTCAGGTAGGCCCACAGCTCCGGCGGCAGGTCAGCCATCTCGTGGGTGATAGCAAAGTCGTTAGCCATGCGGCACGCTTCTTCAACCGGGCCATCAATAAACGCCTGCTCTTCGGCGGTCAGCTGTGGACGCGGGTAGTTGTGCAGCTTTTTCCAGTCCGGGTTGCCGCGGAACAGATCGCCTTCCCACCAGGTGGTACCGGCATCAATCGCTTCTTTCTCAGTGCGCGACATCGGCGGCATCACTTTGCTAAACATGCGGAACACCGGCGTGGAGATCAGCGCTTTACGCATCGGCGTAAAGTTGAACGGCACCAGGATGATAGCCAGCGGCACCAGCAGCCACAGGTTCCACAGGCCAATCGCGCCGAGAGCGGCAGTCCACGCCAGCAGAATTACGCTGCCGAGCGTCAAACTAATGCGGTGGTAGAAGAGTGCGCCGAGTACGGCAATGGTTAAAACAATACTCAAAATCATCATAGAGAAATGCCCCTGTCTTGTAGGAGGTCTGACCACTTGTGATGATATGGTTGTAGTTGAACTGTTTTTATTTAGCAATGTGTTTACAAAATAATTACAACCTCGCTCACATTGTTGCTTCTTTTTAGCGCACTAAAAATCCAAACATCTGGTGAATACATTCGTGCTTGCTTCTCTGGGCTAACGCTATCCGGTACACTAGCGATGACAATTTTATTAATGCTGAAGGATTATCCTCATGTACCAGGATCTTATTCGTAACGAACTGAATGAAGCCGCCGATACGCTGGCAAATTTCCTCAAGGATGAAGCCAACATCCATGCGATTCAGCGCGCAGCAGTCCTGCTGGCAGACAGCTTTAAAGCCGGCGGCAAAGTGCTCTCCTGCGGCAACGGTGGTTCTCATTGCGATGCGATGCACTTCGCAGAAGAGCTGACGGGTCGTTATCGTGAAAACCGTCCGGGCTACCCGGCAATTGCGATTTCCGACGTCAGCCATCTCTCTTGCGTGAGTAATGATTTCGGTTATGAATATGTGTTCTCTCGTTACGTTGAATCCGTGGGCCGTGCGGGTGACGTGCTGCTGGGTATCTCTACCTCGGGTAACTCCGCTAACGTGATCAAAGCGATTGAAGCGGCGCGTGCGCAAGGGATGAAAGTGATTACGCTGACCGGTAAAGACGGTGGCAAAATGGCAGGCTCCGCGGACATCGAAATTCGCGTCCCGCATTTTGGCTACGCTGACCGCGTTCAGGAAATTCACATTAAAGTGATTCATATCCTGATTATGCTTATCGAAAAAGAGATGGTTAAAGCTTAAGTTTCACGGGGCTCCGGCCCCGATTGCTGTGGGGGTGTGCTATGTGCGAACTGCTCGGGATGAGCGCCAATGTGCCAACCGATATCTGCTTCAGTTTTACCGGGCTGGTCCAGCGCGGCGGAGGCACCGGGCCGCATAAAGACGGCTGGGGAATTACCTTTTATGAAGGCAAAGGCTGTCGCACGTTCAAAGACCCCCAACCCAGCTACCAATCTCCTATCGCGAAACTGGTGCAGGACTATCCCATCAAGTCCTGCTCCGTCATTGCGCATATTCGCCAGGCGAATCGCGGAATGGTGGCGCTGGAAAATACCCACCCGTTTACCCGCGAGCTCTGGGGACGCAACTGGACCTACGCTCATAACGGGCAGCTTACCGGCTATAAATCGCTGGAAACGGGACAGTTCCGCCCGGTCGGGGAAACCGACAGCGAAAAAGCCTTTTGCTGGTTGTTGCACAAGCTCACCGAGCGCTATCCGCGTACGCCTGGCAATATGCAGGCGGTCTTTAAGTACATCGCCTCGCTGGCGGACGAACTGCGCGAAAAGGGCGTGTTTAACATGCTGCTGTCAGATGGCCGTTACGTCATGGCATTCTGCTCAACCAACCTGTACTGGATAACGCGTCGTGCGCCTTTTGGCGTGGCAAAACTTCTGGATAGGGATGTGGAAATTGATTTTCAGCAGGAGACCACCGCCAACGATGTGGTTACCGTGATAGCAACTCAACCGCTGACGGGGAATGAAACCTGGCACAAGATTATGCCAGGCGAATGGCGATTATTTTGCCTCGGGGAGCGTATAGTTTGAGGCCAGCTGCGGCTGAACCACTTCGTGGCTCAGCGGCTTGCTGACCACATAACGCCCATCAACAACCGATACCATCGGCGGCTTATGCGTCTGCTGGAAGTAGTCGTAGCCCGGCTTCAACTGCTGCCAGAAATCGTTGTAGTAGGAATATTTGTGACGCTTCATGTTGGCATCGGTCATGCGGAATGGATAGATGCTGACTTCAACGCTCGACTGGCCGAAGACTAATGCCGCGGTCACGAACTGAAAGATCTCATCAATACCGGAGTCGGTCATGGCATAGCAGCCAATTGACACGCAGGCACCGTGAATCATCAGATATTTCCCTTCATAACCGTGAGAACGGTCATAGGCGTTTGGGAAACCAATATTAATCGCTTTATAGAAGCGGCTATCCGGCTTCAACTGGCTGCGCTGCACCGAGTAAAACCCTTCTGGGCTTTTGAAGTCGCCCTGACGCTGCTTCGGCCCCAGGCCACCTGAGTAGTTGCAGATCTTATAGCTATCGAGGAGTTGGTAGGTTTCACCCATCTTGACGAAGAGATCGAGTGTGCGCTCTTCTTTGAAGATTTGGATGTAAACTGGTGAGCCCATCATTTGCTGCTTATATTCTTTGCTGACAGGCGTCGTTGGCGTATTGCTGCTTAATAACCCAGCAAACGAAACGCACGGCATCAAAAGCATCGCAATAACAAATGCGATTTTGCGCATACTACTTGTTCCTTGATAAAAGATAACAACATGCCAGGAAGGCAATAGAGAGAAAAAAGCAGACAAATCTGTTTTTTGTGCGCTCACCTTAGCACCACCGCATTTTTTCGCAAGAGGGATGGTAAGCGTTTACCATTTCATAGTGCATTCCCGCCGGAACCCGGTGCGTTGTGCTGTTTCTCTGCCTGACAGCATTGGCTACAAAGAGTGTAGGATAAGCCGATGATTCACTAGCTATCTTTGTCTGAAACACGTTCACTTTGCGTATCGGCTCGCAATTTAGCGGCTTCAAAAGCAGAACTGCTGCATCGAAGAAAGAGAAAATGGTAAACTTTCGTTACTGAATCATTCGAAGAGAAATTGGGTAAATGGATGCTCATTCGAGTGGTGAATGTATTGACTCTCAAAACAGCGTAAGAAAGGATGCTTCAATCTCTCATATGCCCAATCACGGATGGTCATTGGGTTTCAGGTTTTACTCCTTTCTTTTGTTTCGTTAACCAAAACGCTGGCTTCAGTTTCGAACTGATGCCGTCGTTAACGGATACCTGCGAACTGTATGATTAAAATAACCAAAGGCCTCGATCTGCCTATAGCTGGCCTGCCTGACGGGCAACGCATTGATGATGTGACGGTCACGCGTGTCGCGGTGAAAGGTGAAGAATATATCGGGCTGCGCCCATCGATGGCGGTCAAAGAGGGCGACAGGGTCGCCAAAGGGCAGCTGCTTTTCGAAGATAAAAAGATACCCGGCGTGCGTTTTACCGCGCCAGCCAGCGGCATTGTCAGCGCCATCCACCGCGGTGAGCGTCGGGTGCTGCAATCTGTTGTTATCGATATTGAAGGCGATGATGCCGTGGCCTTTAACGCCTACGCGCCCGATGAGCTGGCAACGCTCCCGCGTGAAACGGTTACCGAACAGCTCATTGAATCCGGTTTGTGGACCGCGATGCGCACGCGCCCATTCAGCAAAACGCCTGCGCCAGGTACCGAACCCGCGGCTATTTTCGTCACTGCGATGGACACTAACCCGCTGGCTGCCGACCCGCAGCCAATTATACTCGCCCAGCGCGACGCTTTTAACGCCGGTCTGACCGTGCTGACGCGCCTGACCGACGGCAGAGTGCACGTCTGCCAGGGCAGCGGCGGGAAACTGGGTGGGCATCCGCAGGGACAGGTGACCTTTAACCAATTCGCTGGCCCGCATCCTGCTGGGTTAGTGGGGACTCACATTCATTTCCTGGAGCCGGTGAGCCTGAACAAACAGGTGTGGCACCTGAACTATCAGGATGTTATCGCCTACGGTAAGCTGTTCCTTGATGGTGTGCTCTGGACTGAACGCATTATTGCGCTCGGTGGCCCGCAGGTGAAACAGCCGCGCTTGCTGCGCACTCGTCTTGGCGCAGACCTCGACGCGCTGCTGGTGGGCGAACTCCACGATGGCGAAAACCGCGTTATCTCTGGTTCTGTCCTGAACGGCACACAGGCCGTCGGGCCGCACGCCTTCCTCGGGCGCTTCCACCTGCAGGTGAGCGTGCTGAAAGAAGGGCGTGACAAAGAGCTGCTGGGGTGGGTCGCGCCGGGGCGGGATAAGTTCTCTATCACCCGCACTACGCTTGGCCACTTCCTCAAGAAAAAGCTGTTCAACCTCTCCACCGATACTCACGGCGGCGAACGCGCGATGGTTCCAATTGGCAGCTACGAGCGGGTGATGCCGCTGGATATCCTGCCAACCGTCCTGCTTCGCGATCTGCTGGCTGGCGATACCGATAGCGCCCAGGCGCTTGGTTGCCTGGAGCTTGATGAAGAGGACCTGGCGCTGTGCACCTATGTTTGCCCGGGGAAATACGAATACGGGCCGGTGCTACGCCACGTATTAACGCAAATTGAGCAGGAAGGCTAAGTGATGGGCTTAAAACAGCTAATAGAAAAAGTTGAGCCGCACTTCACGCAGGGCGGCAAACTGGAAAAGTACTACCCGCTGTATGAAGCAGCAGCCACGCTGCTCTACACGCCGGGTCACGTCACGAAGGGCGCGGCGCACGTTCGTGATGCTATCGACCTGAAACGTATGATGATCCTCGTTTGGTTCGCCGTTTTCCCGGCGATGTTCTGGGGGATGTACAACGTCGGCCTGCAGACCATTCCGGCGCTGCACAAGCTCTACGGCGCTGAACAGCTCCAGCAGGTGATTGCTGGAAACTGGCACTACAGCGTAGCGCAGGCGCTGGGCGTGAGTTTTGCGCCAGATGCTGGCTGGTTCAGCATGATGATGCTAGGCGCGGTGTTCTTTGTGCCAATCTATGCGGTGGTCTTCCTGGTAGGTGGTTTCTGGGAGGTGCTGTTTTCTATCGTGCGCAAGCATGAGATCAACGAAGGCTTCTTCGTCACCTCGATTCTGTTTGCGCTGATTGTCCCGCCAACCCTGCCGCTGTGGCAAGCCGCTCTGGGGATCTCCTTTGGCGTGGTGATTGCCAAAGAGATATTTGGCGGCACCGGGCGCAACTTCCTTAACCCGGCGTTAGCGGGGCGTGCCTTCTTGTTCTTTGCCTATCCGGCGCAAATCTCCGGCGATTTAGTCTGGACGGCGGCCGACGGCTTCTCCGGCGCCACGCCGCTCTCCCAGTGGGCAAGCCGCGGCGGTGAGTCGCTGGTTAACGTTGTAACTGGCCAGCCGGTGAGCTGGATGGATGCCTTTATCGGGAATATCCCAGGCTCCATTGGGGAAGTCTCGACGCTGATGATCCTGCTTGGCGGGGCGCTGATTATCTTTGGCCGTGTCGCCTCCTGGCGCATCGTTGCCGGCGTGATGCTCGGCATGATGGCCTGCGCCACGCTGTTTAACCTGATTGGTTCCGATACCAACCCGATGTTCGCCATGCCGTGGTACTGGCATCTGGTATTGGGCGGTTTTGCTTTCGGCATGATGTTTATGGCAACCGACCCGGTTTCCGCCTCGTTTACTGACAAAGGAAAGTGGTGCTACGGGGCGTTGATAGGCGTGATGTGCGTGTTAATCCGCGTGGTTAACCCAGCCTATCCGGAAGGGATGATGCTGGCGATTCTGTTCGCCAACCTCTTTGCGCCGCTATTTGATTACCTCGTGGTGCAGGCCAACATAAAGCGGAGGAAGTCGCGTGGCTGAAAACAACAGTAACGATAGCATCGGCAAGACGCTGCTGGTGGTGCTGGTGCTTTGCCTGGTCTGCTCTATCGTCGTGGCGGGCTCCGCCGTTGGGCTGAAACCGCGCCAACAGGAGCAGCGCGCGCTGGATAAACAGCGCAATATTCTGGCGGTGGCGGGATTGATGCACGACAACATGTCGGCAGACGATGTGGCCGAGGTATTTGCATCCCGCGTGGTGCCTCGCCTGGTCGATTTAAAAAGTGGCAGCGTCCTCGACAAAGACCCGACGAAGTTTAACCAAAGCCAGGCGCTGAAAGACCCGGCACAAAGCATTGAATTGACCTCCAGCGAAGACCCGGCAGGCATTCGCCGTCGCAGTAACGTCGTGGAAATTTATCTTATTAAAGATGAACAGCAGAAGGTACAGGAGATGGTTCTGCCGGTGTACGGCAACGGACTGTGGTCGATGATGTACGCCTTCGTGGCGCTGGATACTGACGGCCGTACCATCCGGGGCATTACCTACTACGACCAGGGAGAAACCCCGGGCCTCGGCGGTGAAATTGAAAACCCGAACTGGCATGCGCAGTTTGTGGGGAAACGCGTGGTGGATGATAACGGTAAACCGGCGCTACGCGTCATGAAAGGCGCGGCACCGCAGGGCGATCTCTACGCAGTTGACGGTCTCTCCGGGGCAACGCTCACTTCTAACGGGGTGCAGCACAGCTTTGAGTTCTGGATGGGCGAACTGGGCTTTGGCCCATTCCTGAAGCAGGTGCGTGAAGGAGGGCTGAATCATGGCTGAGCAGGGTGATATGAAAGAGATGAAGCGCGTGCTGGTTGGCCCGCTTATCGCCAATAACCCGATTGCGCTGCAGGTGCTTGGTGTCTGTTCGGCGCTGGCCGTCACCACCAAGCTGGAAACGGCCTTCGTGATGACCATTGCGGTGACGCTGGTGACGGCATTCTCGAGCATGTTTATCTCGATGATCCGCCACCACATTCCGAACAGCGTACGCATTATCGTTCAGATGGCGATCATTGCGTCATTGGTTATTGTCGTCGATCAGCTGCTGCGCGCATTCGCTTACGAAACCTCTAAACAGCTCTCGGTATTCGTTGGGCTTATTATCACCAACTGTATCGTGATGGGGCGCGCGGAAGCCTACGCCATGAAGTCTCCCCCGCTGGCGAGCTTTATGGACGGCATCGGCAACGGGCTGGGCTACGGCGCTATCCTGCTGATTGTTGGCTTCCTGCGTGAGCTCATCGGCAGCGGCAAGCTGTTTGGCATCACGGTGCTGGAAACGGTGCAGAACGGCGGCTGGTACCAGCCTAACGGTCTGTTCCTGCTCGCGCCGAGCGCGTTTTTCATTATCGGTTTGCTGATCTGGGCGCTTCGTAGCTGGAAGCCTGAACAGCAGGAAAAGGAGTAACCGATTATGGCTCATTACATTAGCCTGTTTGTTCGCGCGGTGTTTGTTGAGAACATGGCGCTGGCCTTCTTCCTGGGGATGTGTACCTTCCTCGCTGTGTCGAAGAAAGTCTCCACCGCGTTCGGTCTGGGGGTGGCGGTAACGGTTGTGCTCGGCCTTGCCGTGCCAATTAACAATCTGGTCTACAACCTGGTGCTACGCGACGGCGCGCTGGTTGACGGCGTGGATCTTAGCTTCCTGAACTTCATCACCTTTATTGGGGTGATTGCGGCGCTGGTACAGATCCTCGAGATGATCCTTGATAAATACTTCCCGTCACTCTACACCGCATTAGGCATCTTCCTTCCGCTGATTGCGGTGAACTGTGCCATCTTCGGCGGCGTATCGTTCATGGTGCAGCGTGATTACAACTTTGGTGAATCCATCGTCTACGGTTTTGGTTCCGGCATTGGTTGGATGCTGGCCATTGTCGCTATGGCTGGCATTCGCGAAAAAATGAAGTACTCAAACGTGCCCGCGGGACTGCGCGGCTTAGGGATCACCTTTATCACCACCGGACTGATGGCGTTAGGTTTTATGTCGTTTTCCGGCGTGCAGCTATAAGGGTCGTTAATTATGGAAATATTACTTGGCGTAGTCATGTTTACGCTGATTGTGCTGGTGCTGTCGGTGCTGATCTTGTTTGCCAAATCGAAGCTGGTGAACGCCGGTGACGTGGTGATTGAAATCAACAACGAAGCCGATAAGCAGATCAAAACGCCAGCCGGTGACAAGCTGCTGAATACGCTCTCCAGCAACGGTATTTTTATCTCGTCCGCCTGCGGTGGCGGCGGTTCCTGCGGGCAGTGCCGGGTGAAGGTGAAAGAGGGCGGGGGCGATATTCTGCCGACCGAGCTTTCGCATATTACGAAGCGCGAAGCCAAAGAAGGCTGTCGCCTGGCCTGTCAGGTGGCCGTGCGCCAGGATATGAAAATCGAGCTGCCAGATGAAGTGTTTGGCGTGAAGAAATGGGAATGCGAAGTTATCTCTAACGATAACAAAGCGACGTTTATTAAAGAGTTGAAGCTCGCTATTCCTGCTGGTGAAAGCGTGCCATTCCGTGCCGGGGGCTACATTCAGATTGAGTGCCCACCGCATAAGGTCGCTTACGCCGACTTTGACGTGCCGGATGAATACCGCGGCGACTGGGATAAATTCAATCTCTTCCGCTATGTTTCCGACGTTAAAGAGCCGACCCTGCGCGCCTACTCAATGGCAAACTACCCGGATGAAAAGGGCATCATCATGCTCAACGTGCGTATCGCTACGCCGCCGCCGTCCGCGCCTGACGTTCCGCCAGGGATTATGTCCTCCTACATCTGGTCGCTGAAAGCGGGCGATAAGGTGACGATCTCCGGGCCGTTTGGCGAATTCTTTGCCAAAGAAACCGACGCCGAAATGGTGTTTATCGGCGGCGGTGCGGGTATGGCGCCTATGCGTTCGCATATTTTTGACCAGCTTAAGCGCCTGCATAGCAACCGCAAAATCAGCTTCTGGTACGGCGCGCGTTCCCTGCGCGAAATGTTCTACCAGGATGAATTTGAAAAGCTGGCGCAGGAAAACCCGAACTTTACCTTCCATATTGCGCTCTCTGACTCACTGCCGGAAGATAACTGGACGGGCTATACTGGCTTTATTCACAACGTCCTTTACGAAAACTACCTGCGCGACCACCCGGCACCGGAAGACTGCGAATTCTACATGTGTGGGCCACCAATGATGAACGCGGCGGTTATCAAAATGCTCAAAGAGCTGGGCGTTGAGGATGAGAACATCATGCTCGATGATTTTGGAGGATGATGATGTTAACGGTCTTTCTGGCGACCTTCTGCATTTTTTTGTTGGTTATCTTCGGCATGTCGCTTGGCTATATGGTCAAGCGAAAAAGCCTACAGGGAAGCTGCGGAGGAATTTCATCGCTGGGGTTGGAAAAAGTATGTGATTGCCCCGAGCCCTGTGATGCGCGTAAAAAACGCATGGCTCGGGAAGCGCAACGCCAGCAGAACCGTATCCTGTAAATCGACGAATAACCCGGTATAATATCCATCTGCCGGGTTATTTAACGTCATGAAATATAATTATTAATTGATTAATAATCGAGAATTAATCCTGGCGTAAACCCTGCCAACGTAGACTGTTTCGACGTTTCACGGTTGAAAGGTTTTCATGGCTTCCCCTTCTACATCGACCCGCTTTCTGTCCACCGCATTGCTGGCCTGTATGGCTCTGAGTCCGCTTGCTTTTGCGCATACCCACAAGCCTGCCCCTCATGCTTTGCTAAGCTATGGCGCTTCGCTGCGTCGACAGAACCGGGAAAAGCTGTGGGGGGCATATCATGCGAAACTGCAAAAGCAGGCCAGCTATATTGTGGTGGGCGACGCAGAGAGTAAGAAAGCGCTGCGCCAACAGAACCGCCTGTTGATTAAGCAGCATCCGGAGTGGTTTCCAGGCCCGCTTAAAGCCAGCGATCGTCACTGGAAGGCGCTGGCTGAAAATGCGCATTTCCTCAACAGCGACCACCTGCATAATATGACCGAAGTTGCGATTCACCGTCTTGAGCAGCAGTTGGGGAAACCATATGTCTGGGGCGGCGTAAATCCCGACCAGGGATTTGATTGCAGTGGTTTGATATTTTACGCCTACAATAAGATCCTTGCGGCAAAATTACCGCGGACGGCAAATGAAATGTATCACTACCGTCGTGCGACGATTGTAGCAAATAACGATCTGCGTCGTGGCGACCTGCTCTTCTTCCATATTCATAGTAAAGAGCTTGCGGATCATATGGGGGTCTATCTGGGCAACGGCGACTTTATTGAGTCTCCGCGTACTGGAGAAACGATCCGTGTAAGTCATTTAGCAGATATGTTCTGGCAGGATCACTATCTTGGCGCTCGACGGACCCTGACAGAGAACACGGTGCTTTAATTCATAAATAGCAGCAGCATGGTGATGAAAAGAAACATCAACGCGGCTGACAGAAAGAGGTCAAAGGCGCTAATCAGCGGTACGGGTGGGGTATCAAAGGTGTCTGGGATAGCGTGATATCGTTGATTGTCTGCAGATTTCTCCACTGATTTACCGCAAGATGCGTGTTTACTCATCTCCTGCTCATGGTGTTCCCGCCGCTCTTCCTGACGATGCACAAACTCCATAAAAGTTGGAGAGTATTGGCGCCGCGGATGATGCCCAGAGCGGTAAGCAAAATTCCTTTTTACTTTTTCATCTCTCATCACGTGATATTCCTGGCAATAAAAAATTTCCGGAGAAACACACCTTCCCTGGTATGTTCAGAACTATAAAGCGGCAAATTTGGACGAAACTTAACTGCCGCGTTCTCTATTTATTTAGCTTAATGCTCCCATGATTTTTAATTCCAGCTCATCAGGAACTTCATTATAGGAAAGCACGTGTAGCCCCGGAGAAAAAAGGCGGGCATAGCGTGCCAGTAGCGGACGTAATTGCGGGGCGACCAGCAGTACGGGCTCTTTACCGGCCGCCTTCATCTGCTCTTTCACCTGCGGCATATTGGTCTGGAACTGGTTGAGCATGTTCGGATCAACCGGCACGCTGTCGAGCATCACTTTTCCGCTCTGCTGGGCCTGATTCACAACGTTAGACAGCAGGTTTTCCAGCTCGTTATTCAGGGTGTATACCGTCAGCTCCTGCTTGCGCACCAGCGGGTGGGTGATGCTGCGACGTAGCGCCAGACGAACATCGGCAACCAGCAGAATTGGGTCCTTAGTTGTTGCGCTGCTGGCGACCAGCACCGTGGCGATAGTGACGATATCCCGTAGTGAAACGCCTTCAATCAGCAGCGCCCGATACACCTTTAACAGATGGCTGTAGTTCAGCGCGGCGCTGAGGTCTTCCGCCAGCCGTGGGGCCATAGAAGAGAGACGATTATGCAGTTGAGTGATGTCGTCGTAGTTAAAAAGATCGGGAATATGGTTTCGAATGACCTTGTTCACATGGGTGGCGATAACGCTGGCGCTATCGATCACCTGATACCCCATATTCAGCGCCTTTGCTTTTTGCGCTGGCTGGATCCAGGTGACCGGCATCCCGTAGGCCGGGTCGTTCCCCAGCACGCCGTCGATTTCGCCATAAGTCTCGCTCGATGGCAGCGCCATCAGCTTATCCGCAGGGATATCGGCTTCATCCGCTTTAATCCCGTTGATGTAAATGGCGTACTGGCTGGCTTTGAGGCGGAAGTTTTCGCGAATACGAATCTCCGGCAGCAGCACGCCGTTAGTGTCTGAAATGACCTGCCGCACCCCGCGAATACGCTGGGTGAGCGGGTTGCCCTTCGACTTATCTACCAGAGAAACCAGTTTATACCCCAGGCTAAGGCTGATGGGTTCAATCAGCGGAATGGTTTCCCAACTGACCACCTGCTCGGCATTTTCAGTAATGGTTTTGGTCAGCGTTTCGAGGCTTTTTTCCTCGTGTTCAGCGGCTTTTGGGCGCTTGCTCATACGCCAGGCGGTAAAGCCCAGCAGCGCGCTGAAGGCGAGGAACGGGAAGTGCGGCATCCCGGGGACAATAGCCAGTACGAACATAATGCCGGTGGCGGTATAGAGAATCGACGGCGTCGCCAGCAGTTGGGTTCTCACGTCGGTGGCGATATCGCCGTTATCGCTGACGCGGGTCACGATGATTGCCGCAGCAGTGGAGAGCAGCAGGGACGGGATCTGTGCGACCAGACCGTCACCGATAGTCATCAGCACATACTGCTGGAAGGCCGCATCAGCGCTGAGGTTGTATTTGAAAATCCCGATGCACACGCCGCCGATAAGGTTGATGGCGAGGATCATCATCCCGGCGATGGCATCGCCGCGCACGAATTTTGACGCCCCGTCCATCGCTCCGTAGAAGTCTGCCTCGCCCGCGACATCTTTGCGTCGCGTTTGGGCTTGAGCCTGATTGATAAGCCCGGCGTTAAGGTCGGCATCGATAGCCATCTGTTTGCCTGGCATCGCATCGAGGGTGAAGCGGGCGGAGACTTCGGAAATTCGCTCAGCCCCTTTGGTCACCACGATGAAGTTGATTGTTAACAGCGTCAGCAAATCTGACCGTGAGAATATCGTGGCGGCGCTGCATGGCCAGTCTATTTTCAACGGCGGCGGTATGGCGCCGCTCAATAAGGTAGGTAAACAGCCAATCGCACCAGGGGCGGCCAGTAAGAACGCCAGGCGTAAAATGCAGGCGACCACCCCGGAAGAGCTGGCGAAAATCACCGAAGAGAACGCCAAAAAAGCCAGGGATGTGGACGAGAAAACGGCGATGTTGAAGAAAAAATCGGCCCGTGAATTGGGTGAGCTGGCAACCGATATCAACGCCATTGCGCGCAACGCGCACATGGAAAGCAACCTTGAAATGGAGATCGTTCCCCAAGGGCTGCGGGTGCTGATTAAAGACGATCAGAACCGCAATATGTTCGAGCGCGGTAGCGCGAGGATCATGCCGTTCTTTAAATCGTTGCTGGTGGAGTTGGCTCCGGTCTTTGACTCGCTGGATAACAAAATCATCATCACCGGCCACACCGATGCGATGGCCTATAAAAGCGACATCTACAACAACTGGAACCTTTCTGGCGACCGTGCGCTCTCGGCACGACGCGTGCTAGAACAGGCCGGGATGCCGAATGACAAAGTCATGCAGGTAAGCGCGATGGCCGACCAGATGCTGCTGGACAGTAAAAACCCAGAAAGCGCGGGCAACCGTCGCATTGAAATTATGGTGCTGACGCAGAGCGCGTCAGACACGCTGTATCAGTACTTTGGTCAACAGGGCGAGAAGATTGTTCAGCCGCTGGTGAGTCAACTGGATAAACAGCAGAAGGTGACGTCGCTTCGACGAGGGGCGGTGACGAATCCATAATTTTTACTCCCCCCGCTGATGCGGGGGATTTTTTAGCCGAAACATTTTCAGGAGGAAAACGTGATTGATGCGGCACGTATCATCCCGCTGGATATTCACACCGACGACGTTGCACAGGCCGTCTGCCAGGGGGCACATTACGATGCGGATTCGAACGTATGGTATGTGGAAGAGCACGAGCTGACGGAAGCGCTCGGTGGTTATGCTTATGATATGGATAGCTTTAACATAATGGCACCTTACTATCTGGTGGTTTCAACGAAGATGACCTGCTGGAGTTGCCATCTTCCTACCTCCATTATTGCGGTGATGTTTACCCGTTATTTGCGCAAAAGTCAGGATGGAATAGGGTGGGAGTCCGTGAAGCGTAATAGCTTCGTCTTCCATATTAATGAACTGCCTGAGGCGATAAAAAAGAATATCAAAGCCAGAAATTACTATCTGGATAAAAGTAAAACCACTGGGCTGCGGTACTGGATGAACCACTGTGAAACCTGCGGCGAGCGTTTGGGTGACTACGAGCTTTTCTGCATGGCGGATGATGCGTTTCGGCAGATGACGATTGAAAAGTTGCTGCATTCCCACGTCAGAAAGGTGAACAAGCTGTTTGTGAGCATGGCGGGGAGCCCGGCGGTGGATCAGGGCAAAGAGGCGGTGCGCTACCTGTGCGATGCCCGCTTTATGATGAACTCGCCGAAAATGTAGCCGCGTCGGCTTTCCTCAATGCATAAATGTACTGTATACTTAAACAGTGATTTGTGAGGGGAGCCTGATGCGAAAAATTATCCATATCGACATGGACTGCTTTTTTGCAGCGGTTGAAATGCGCGATAATCCGTCGCTGCGTGATATTCCTATCGCCATTGGCGGAAGCCGCGTGCAGCGCGGGGTGATTAGCACCGCAAACTATCCGGCGCGTAAGTTTGGCGTGCGCAGCGCCATGCCGACGGGAATGGCGCTGAAGCTCTGTCCACATCTCACCTTGCTGCCGGGGCGCTTTGAGGCCTACCGTGAAGCCTCCAATCATATCCGCGAGATCTTCTCACGCTATACCTCGCTTATTGAACCGCTTTCGTTGGATGAAGCCTATCTGGACGTCAGCGATAGCCCGCACTGCCACGGCTCAGCGACGCTGATGGCACAGGAAATTCGGCAAACTATCTTTAGAGAGCTTTCTCTGACCGCCTCGGCGGGGGTAGCCCCGGTGAAGTTTCTTGCCAAAATCGCTTCTGATCTCAATAAGCCGGATGGCCAGTTCGTGTTGACGCCTGATGAGGTGCCCGCCTTTCTCAAAACTCTGCCGCTTGGCAAAATTCCCGGTGTGGGAAAGGTGTCTGCGGCAAAGCTTGAAAGTATGGGTCTGCGCACCTGCGAAGATGTACAGAAAAGCGATCTCGCCATGCTGCTTAAACGCTTTGGCAAGTTTGGGCGGATCCTATGGGAGCGCAGCCAGGGGATCGACGAGCGGGAGATCCATAACGATCGCCAGCGTAAGTCGGTTGGCGTGGAGCGTACGCTGGAAGAAGATATTCACGACTGGGCTGACTGCGAGGCGATCGTTGAGCGTCTCTACCCCGAGCTGGAACGGCGGCTGGCGAAGGTCCGGCCCGACCTGCGCATTGCCAGGCAGGGAATAAAACTCAAATTTAATGATTTCCAGCAAACTACCCAGGAGCACGTCTGGCCGAAGCTGACCAAAGACGATCTGCTCGCGACGGCCTACAAAGCCTGGCACGAGCGCCGCGCCGGGCGCGGAGTGCGTCTGGTGGGCCTGCACGTGACGCTGCTGGACCCCCAGCTGGAACGACAGCTGCTATTAGGGATTTAACCATGATCATTCGGGAATACCGTGACGGGGACTTCTCCACGCTGTGCCAGATTTTCCTGCGTGCGGTGCGGGAAACCGCCAGTCAGCATTATTCGCCCGCGCAGGTAAACGCCTGGGCGCAGGTGGATAATGCGCGCTGGCGACAAAAAATGGCTGACTCTCTGGTTCTGGTTGCAACGGTTGATGAAACGCCTGTCGGTTTTGTCACCGCAGTTGAGCGCTATATCGACCTGCTGTTTGTCGACCCATCGTATGCGCGACAGGGCGTCGCCAGCGCGCTGCTGAAAGCGCTGTTCGCCAGAGTACCGACGGGAACGTTAACGGTAGATGCGAGCATTACGGCCAAAGCGTGTTTTGAACGGTTGGGTTTCGTGGTGGTGGCAGAACAAGAGGTTGAAGCGCGCGGAGAGACGTTTGTGAACTATCGGATGGAAAAAATCAGGTAGGGCGGTGATATTCCCGGCGTCATTCCACTTGGCCGGGCTACGTCAAATGTAGCCCGGCCAAGCGAAGCGCCGTCGGGAACGGCTCAGAACTTACTTCGCCGGAATCGCTTTTAGCAGTTCCGTCAGCAGCTGCCAGTACTGGCCAACGCTTTCGATATGAACCTGCTCATCCGGAGAGTGTGGCCCGGTGATGGTTGGCCCAATGGAAACCATATCCATGTCTGGATACGGTTTTTTGAACAGACCACATTCCAGGCCCGCGTGGATAATCTGAATGTTCGGCACCTTGTTGAACAGGCGCTGATAGGTTTCACGCACCAGCTTCATTACCGGAGAGTTTGCATCCGGCTGCCATCCTGGGTAGCCGCCTTTAGGCTGGGTTTTTGCACCCGCCAGCGCGCCCAGAGATTCCAGCATGCTCACCACGTAATCTTTACCGCTGTCGAGCAGGGAACGAATCAGGCAGTGAATGGTAGCGGTATCTTCAGTGAAGGAAACCACACCCACGTTCAGAGAAGTTTCAACCACGCCTTTTGCCACGTCGGAGTTACGAATCACGCCGTTCGGGGTCGCGTTCAGCAGCTGAATGAAGGCATCGCGAGAAGCGGTGGTCAGCGCTTTACCTTCAACGGTATTCGCTTCCAGCACCAGCGTCAGGTTCTTCTCTTTTGCCGACAGTTCGTTTTGCAAAATGTGCAGGTAGGTTTCAACCAGCCCTTTCAGCGCATCGACTTTGTCTGCCGGAACCGCGATAGCGGCGAAGGCTTCGCGTGGAATAGCGTTGCGCAGGGTACCGCCGGTAAAATCAACCAGACGCAGATCCAGTTCCGCAGCGTGAGCCACCAGGAAGCGTGCCAGCAGTTTGTTGGCGTTGCCGAGGCCGAGGTGAATATCACCGCCGGAGTGGCCGCCTTTCAGGCCTTTCAGCGTCAGCTTGAAGGTCTGGAAGCCCGCAGGAATCGCTTCGCGGGTCAGCGGCAGGTTGCTGGTGAAGTCGATACCACCGGCGCAACCCATGTAGATTTCGCCTTCTTCTTCAGAGTCGGTATTAATAAGGATGTCGCCCTGCAGCCAGTTTGGTTGCAGACCGAACGCGCCGTCCATACCGGTCTCTTCGGTCATGGTCAGCAGCACTTCCAGCGGGCCATGCTCAACGGATTCATCAGACAGCACCGCCAGCGCGGAAGCCATGCCGATACCGTTGTCTGCGCCGAGCGTTGTACCACGCGCTTTCACCCACTCACCGTCGATGTACGGTTGAATCGGGTCTTTAGCGAAGTCGTGTACGGTGTCATTGTTTTTCTGCGGCACCATATCGAGGTGAGCCTGCAGCACAACCGGTTTACGGTTTTCCATACCCGGGGTAGCGGCTTTACGAATCAGAATGTTGCCAACCTGGTCACGCTCAGCGTGAAGCCCTTTTTCTTTTGCCCAGCCAACGATGTGCGCGGCGAGCTGCTCTTCATGATGAGAAGGGTGCGGAATAGAACAGATTTTGGCAAAAATATCCCACAGCGGCTGCGGGGATAATTGAGACAGTTCAGACACGATGAGTCTCCTTACGGCGTTCTGCAAAAGTCGCTTGCAGGTAAAGGGTTAGCACATACATATACCACAAGCTCTGGCTTGCGCGATGGGGTTGAGAATACCACTTTCTGCCCTTCCCGGTAGAACAAACCACGTAAAAAGCGCGGTGGATTCCGCTTAACACTGGTTTTTAGTGCGTCAGATCTCTATAATCTCGCGCAACCCATTTCCCCCTTGAACAATTTTTAAGCCGTATAACACAGGCTGGGACACTTCACATGAGCGAAAAATACGTCGTCACCTGGGACATGTTGCAGATTCACGCACGCAAACTGGCTGCACGCCTGATGCCTTCTGAACAGTGGAAAGGCATTATCGCCGTTAGCCGTGGCGGTCTGGTGCCTGGCGCACTGCTGGCACGTGAACTGGGCATTCGTCACGTCGACACCGTATGCATCTCCAGCTATGACCATGATAACCAGCGTGAACTGAAAGTTCTGAAACGCGCTGAAGGCGATGGCGAAGGCTTTATTGTTATTGACGATCTGGTCGATACCGGCGGCACCGCGGTAGCGATTCGCGATATGTATCCGAAAGCCCACTTCGTTACCATTTTCGCAAAACCAGCAGGTCGCCCGCTGGTTGACGATTATGTTGTTGATATCCCGCAGGATACCTGGATTGAACAGCCTTGGGACATGGGCGTGGTATTCGTACCGCCTATTTCTGGCCGTTAATTCATCAATAAATGCGCTTCCAACGCCCGGTTATGCCGGGCGTTGTTTTTTTTAACGTCCCACGCGTTACAATACCCCTAAGACAGTATCTATGGAGGTTTTGTGATGCCAGAAGCTAATCTCAGCGAAACGCTATTCAAGCCGCGTTTTAAACACCCTGAAACGTCAACGCTGGTTCGCCGGTTCAATAACGGTAGCACCGATCGTATGCAGTCGGCGCTTAGCGGCAATAACGTACCCCACTGGTACCGCATGATTAACCGCCTGATGTGGATCTGGCGCGGTGTGACGCCGCAGGAGATCCTCGACGTCCAGGCGCGTATCGTGATGAGTAAAGCCGAGCGCACCGACGAAGAGCTGTATGACACCGTGGTGGGCTACCGCGGCGGTAACTGGATTTACGAGTGGTCTACCCAAGCGATGCTCTGGCAGCAGAAAGCCACCCAGGAGCAAGACCAGGCTCTCAGCGGCCGCCACTGGCTGCACGCCTCCAACCTTTATAGCATTGCCGCTTACCCGCATCTGAAGGGCGATGACCTCGCCGAGCAGGCGCAGGTGCTGGCCAACCGCGCCTATGAAGAAGCGGCGCAGCGGTTGCCGGGTGAAATACGTGAGCTGGAGTTCGCTATACCTGGAGGCTCGCCGGTCACCGGTTTTCTGCATATGCCAAAAGGCAACGGCCCGTTCCCGACGGTGCTGATGTGCGGCGGGCTGGATGGCCTGCAAACCGACTACTACAGCCTTTATGAGCGTTACTTTGCGCCACTCGGCATTGCAATGCTGACGCTGGATATGCCTTCCATTGGCTTCTCTTCAAAATGGAAGCTGACCCAGGATTCCAGCATACTCCATCAGCACGCGCTGCGCGCACTGCCGGATATCCCGTGGGTCGATCACACTCGCGTGGCGGCATTTGGCTTCCGCTTTGGCGCCAATATCGCCGTGCGGCTGGCTTACCTCGAAGCACAGCGCCTGAAAGCCGTCGCCTGCCTTGGCCCGGTGGTGCATGGCCTGCTGAACGATCCGCTGCATCAGGGCCGCGTGCCTGAGATGTATCTCGACGTACTGGCCTCGCGTCTCGGCATGCACGACGCCTCTGACGAAGCGCTGCGGGTTGAGCTTAATCGCTACTCGTTGAAGACGCAGGGGCTGCTTGGTCGACGCTGCCCAACGCCAATGCTGTCCGGCTTCTGGGAGAACGATCCGTTCAGCCCGGAAGAGGAGTCGCGGTTAATTGTTTCGTCATCTTCGCAGGGCAAGCTGATGCCGATTCCGTTTAACCCGGTGTATCGTAATTTCGATAAGGCACTGAAAGAAATTGCCGGGTGGATCAATAATAGATTTTGTTAATATATTGATAAATTCTATTGATTTGGTAAAACAGTTGCATCACTAAAGGAGATCGCAATGACGTTACCGAGTGGACACCCGAAGAGTAGATTGATCAAGAAATTCACTGCGCTTGGACCTTATATCCGCGAAGAACAGTGTGTCGATAACCGCTTTTTTTTCGACTGTCTGGCGGTATGCGTAAACGTAAAACCAGCGCCAGAGAAGCGCGAGTTCTGGGGCTGGTGGATGGAGATGGAAGCGGAAGAGCGCCGCTTTACCTACAGTTACCAGTTCGGTCTGTTCGATAAAGATGGCATCTGGCAGGCGGTGGCTATCAAAGATCCTGAGGTAGTTGAGCGACTGCAACAAACGCTGCGCGGATTCCACGACCGGGCAAAAGATCTGCTGGCGACGTTGGACCTGGCATTGGAACCCGCTGATGGGTTTGCCAATGAAGCGGTGAAGCGCACGGCGTAGTGAATACCTGATGGCGCTACGCTTATCTGGCCTACCGTTTTTGTAGGCCGGATAAGGCAAAGCCGCCATCCGGCAATACTAAATATAAAGGCCAGCGAATTCGCTGGCCTTTATATTTATAAGAAAATAACGCCAGACAGCTGGCGTTATTATTTCTCGTCTTAGAACTGGTAGGTCATACCAACAGCAACAACGTTGTCGGTCATAATCGCCAGACGTTTAGTGACCGCCGTTTCGTCAATCAGGTTGATTTTATAATCAACAAACGCGGACATATTTTTGTTGAAATAGTAGGTCGTACCCAGATCAACATACTTCATCAGATCCTGATCGCCGATCCCGTTGTCCAGGTCTTTACCTTTCATCTGCACGTAGCCCAGGGATGGACGCAGACCGAAATCGAACTGATATTGTGCAACGGCTTCGAAGTTCTGCGCTTTATTTGCAAAGCCCTGATCCGCGGCAACCAGACCTTTAATTGGGGTCATGTTACGGGTTTCGGTATAAACCATTGCCAGATAGATATTGTTGGCATCATATTTCAGGCCGGTGCCCCAGGACTCTGCGTTTTTACCACCGTTGGCCAGCGATTTTGCCTGCTGGACGTTGGTACGGTCAGAGTTGGTGTACGCCGCGCTGATAGCGAAATCGCTGCCGCCGAAGTCATAAGAAAGCGAGGTGCCGAAGCCGTCGCCGTTCGCGGTAGCGTAGGTGCTACGGTCGTTTTTACCCTGATACTGCAAGGTTAAGTCCAGACCGTCGATAGCGCCGAAGAAATCGTTATTACGGTAGGTGGCCAGGCCGCTAGAGCGCTTGGTCATGAAGTTATCGGTCTTACCGGTAGAGTCGCCGCCGAATTCTGGGAACATATCGGTCCAGGCTTCAACATCGTACAGTGCGCCAAGGTTACGACCGTAATCAAAAGAACCGAACTGTTTTAATTTCAGACCAGCAAAAGCCAGACGGGTTTTTTGCGTGGAGGTGCTTTCATCGTTATTACCGGAGAATTCAGATTCCCAACGGCCATAACCTGTCAGCTGATCGTTAATTTGGGTTTCGCCTTTAAAGCCGAAACGAACGTATGTTTTATCGCCGTCGGAGCTGGAGTCATCACTCATGTAATGCATGGCTTTTACTTTGCCGTAAACATCCAGCTTATTACCGTCTTTGTTATAAACTTCTGCGGCCATAGCTGAAGAAGACGCAATAATACCCATCATCGTTAATGCCAGCGTAGTTTTTTGCATTTCTCAATCCCGGTTTTTTATGTTCTAAAATTGCTGTGAAAGACCACTGTGAAAAAACAGGAACGTTTTTATCCCTCCCGTGTTAAAAATTTATGACAATGTCAGATTAAATATAAAAAAGTATGATAAAGTTTTTCTGTCATAAAAATGTCAATATTCTCCTCTAGCATGCCTGATCCCGCGCAACAAAACCCCTCGCATTCTGCGCTGCCTGTTGGCAAGCGGCCTGACTCCTGTTACAACGTTTGTCTGGTTTTATATTTCCTATTTTTAACGGCAGAGAATCATGAGTGATAGTCAGACGCTGGTGGTCAAACTGGGCACCAGTGTTTTAACGGGCGGATCGCGCCGCCTGAATCGCGCGCATATTGTCGAACTGGTTCGCCAGTGCGCTCAGCTCCACGCGGCTGGGCATCGAATTGTCATCGTAACGTCAGGAGCAATTGCCGCCGGGCGTGAGCATCTGGGTTACCCTGAACTGCCCGCGACTATTGCTTCTAAACAACTGCTGGCGGCTGTAGGTCAGAGCCGCTTAATTCAGCTCTGGGAACAGCTGTTCTCCATTTATGGTATCCACGTCGGTCAGATGCTGTTGACGCGCGCCGATATGGAAGACCGTGAACGCTTCCTCAACGCTCGTGACACCATGCGCGCGCTGCTCGATAACAACATCGTTCCGGTGATTAACGAAAACGACGCGGTTGCCACTGCCGAGATTAAGGTGGGCGATAACGACAACCTTTCCGCGCTGGCGGCGATTCTGGCCGGTGCCGATAAACTGCTGCTGCTGACCGATCAGCAAGGGCTGTTCACGGCCGACCCGCGCAGTAACCCGGACGCCGAGCTGATTAAAGACGTCTACGGCATTGACGACGAACTGCGTGCCGTGGCCGGTGATAGCGTGTCTGGTCTGGGCACGGGCGGCATGGGCACCAAACTGCAGGCCGCAGACGTTGCCTGCCGCGCCGGTATCGACACCATTATTGCCGCAGGCAGCCTGCCAGGCGTGATTGGCGACGTGATGGCGAATGTCTCCGTCGGCACCCGTTTCCACGCCCAGGATACCCCGCTGGAAAACCGCAAACGCTGGATTTTCGGCGCACCGCCAGCCGGTGAACTGATTGTGGATGAAGGTGCGACGGCCGCCATTCTGGAGCGCGGAAGTTCATTACTTCCAAAAGGCATTAAAAACGTGACAGGCAACTTCTCTCGTGGTGAAGTAATCCGTATTCGTAGCCTTGCAGGCCGCGACATCGCTCACGGCGTAAGCCGTTACAACAGCGATGCGCTGCGCCTTATCGCCGGGCACCACTCGCAGGAAATTGACGCCATTCTCGGCTACGAGTATGGCCCGGTTGCCGTGCATCGCGACGACATGATTACCCGCTAAGGAGTTCAACATGCTGGAACAAATGGGCATTGCCGCCAGGCAGGCCTCCTATACACTGGCGCAGTTATCCTGCCGTGAGAAAAACCGGGTTCTGGAAACTATTGCCGATCATCTGGAATCTCAAAGTGAAGAGATTCTCGTGGCGAACGCCGAAGATTTAGCCCAGGCGCGCGAAAACGGCCTGAGCGAAGCCATGCTCGATCGCCTGGCGCTGACGCCAGCCCGTCTGGCGGCGATTGCCAATGACGTCCGTCAGGTCTGTGTACTGGCCGACCCGGTAGGGCAGGTGATTGACGGCGGGCTGCTCGACAGCGGCCTGCGCATCGAACGCCGCCGTGTCCCGCTGGGCGTGATTGGCGTGATTTATGAAGCCCGCCCGAACGTTACCGTTGACGTGGCGGCGCTGTGCCTGAAAACCGGCAACGCCGCCATTCTGCGCGGTGGTAAAGAGACGTATCGCACCAACGCCGCTACCGTTGGCGTTATCCAACGTGCGCTGAAAGAGTGCGGCCTGCCAGAAGCCGCCGTTCAGGCCATCGACAACCCGGATCGCGCGCTGGTGAGCGAGATGCTGCGCATGGATAAGTATATCGACATGCTGATCCCTCGCGGCGGTGCTGGCCTGCACAAGCTGTGCCGTGAGCAGTCAACGATTCCGGTTATCACCGGCGGTATCGGCGTTTGCCATATCTATATCGATGACAGCGCAGAGATTGAAGCGGCGCTGAAGATTATCGTCAATGCGAAAGCTCAGCGCCCGAGCGCCTGTAATAGCGTGGAAACGCTGCTGGTGAACCAGTCCATCGCCGACCGCTTCCTGCCAGCGCTGAGCCAGCAGATGGCCGAAAGCGGCATTACGCTGCACGGCGACGATACCGTGATGCGCGAGCTGCAAGGCCCTGCGAAGCTGGTACCGCTGCAGGCAGAAGAGCTTGATAACGAGTACCTGTCGCTGCACCTCAACGTGGTGCTGGTGCCGGATATCGACAGCGCCATCGCACATATCCGTCAACACGGTACCCAGCACTCCGATGCGATCCTGACCCGCACCCTGAGCAACGCCAACCGTTTCATCAACGAAGTGGACTCCTCAGCGGTGTACGTCAACGCCTCCACCCGCTTCACCGACGGCGGCCAGTTCGGCCTGGGCGCAGAAGTGGCGGTGAGTACGCAGAAACTCCACGCACGTGGCCCAATGGGCCTTGAAGCATTGACCACCTACAAGTGGATCGGCTTCGGCGATGATACCATTCGTGCGTAATTGATAGCGGGCGATGCAAAAATAGGCGGTTGATTAACCTGACTATTGACGCATCGCCCGGTTAGTTTTAACCTTTCGTCCCGTGATTCACGTTCGTGAACACGTCTTGCAGGGCCGATATAGCTCAGTTGGTAGAGCAGCGCATTCGTAATGCGAAGGTCGTAGGTTCGACTCCTATTATCGGCACCATCCTACCTATTTTAACGTCTCCTTAAGTCTACTCAAATACCCTTTAAACCCTTATAATACGCGGTTTCACGGCCCTTGTTGTCTCTGCTCGTCTACTCACGTTCACAGAAATCTACGGTGAGTTGGGGGTATCAATGGGGGTATTCGCTGTTCGGTCTAAAGGAGATACCCCCAGATGAAGCTCAATGCCAGACAGGTCGAGACTGCCAAGCCCAAAGATAAACCCTACAAGATGGCTGATGGTGGTGGCCTCTACTTATTGGTTAAAACTAACGGGTCACGCTACTGGCGTTTAAAGTATCGTATCGATGGAAAGGAAAAGTTATTGGCGCTGGGGGTATATCCCGATGTGTCTTTGGCTGATGCCAGAGCAAAGCGTGATGAAGCTCGAAAAGGTATCGCTGGGGGTATCGATCCTTTAGAGCTTAAGAAAGAACATAAAGCTGAGCGTGAAGCGCAGGTCAAAAACACCTTTCAGCAAATTGCGCTCGAATGGCACAGCATGAAAGTGAAAAAATGGTCAGTTGGGTATGCCTCTGACATTCTGGAAGCTTTCAATAAAGATATTTTTCCTTTTCTTGGTCAACGGCCTGTTGCGGACATTAAGCCATTAGAGCTTCTTAATGTGCTTAAAAAAATCGAAGCCAGAGGTGCAACAGAGAAAGCAAAGAAAGTGCGCCAACGATGTGGTGAAGTGTTTCGCTATGCCATCGTGACAGGCAGAGCCGAGTATAATCCCGCTCCTAATCTCACCAGTGCCATGCAGGGGCATGAATCTACACATTACCCGTTCCTGACCACCGAAGAGCTTCCTGCCTTTTTTAAAGCCCTTGCTGGCTACTCTGGTAGTGAATTGATGGTGTTGGCAGCAAGATTATTGATCCTTACTGGCCTAAGAACGGGTGAATTGCGTGGTGCCTTATGGTCGGAAATCGATTCCGAGAAAGCGCTATGGGAAATTTCTGCTGAACGCATGAAAATGCGCCGTCCTCATATCATCCCGCTATCTACCCAAGCGTTAGCCATTATCGAAAAGATCAGAGCAATGACGGGACAATTCCCTTTGCTGTTTCCGGGCCGCAATGATCCAAGTAAGACCATGAGCGAAGCCAGTATCAATCAGGTATTTAAGCGAATCGGCTATACAGGACGGGTTACGGGTCACGGCTTCCGTCATACCATGAGCACCGTTCTTCATGAACAGGGCTACAACACCGCATGGATTGAAACCCAACTAGCCCATGTTGATAAGAATGCTATCCGTGGCACCTACAACCATGCGCAATATCTCGATGGCAGACGCGAGATGCTGCAATGGTATGCCGACTACATGGTAAGCCTTGAGAAAGGCGGTAATGCCGTACAGGGAACGTTTAATCGGTGTGGGTAAGGATAACTGCTGATGAAAGAAGGGTTATGTCTTAACGGCCATAGCCCTTTTTCTTGGCTAATGCAGATAAGAATTAAGTCAGAATTTAAACTGATGTTTATTAACTAATTGATTAATATGAAAATTATAAAATACCTTGAAACAGGAAAATAAATAGCACTTATTGCTAAATCGCTCTACACCCCGCCCAGTGACAGCTCTCCCGCCATTTCATCTGTTTTTGTATGAAAAACACTCAATTCGAGTTCAATTCTGATTTTCCGAGGGTTGAACGTCATAAGCGATCTGAAGATACTACATTCATCAAAACAACAACGGAGAAATATATGACAACAAAAAAACTTATTCGCATGCCGGAAGTGATCAATAAAACAGGATTTAGCAAAGCATGGATCTATAGACTTATTAGTAAGGGGGATTTCCCTAAGCCGATTAAGATTGGAATAAGAGCCAGTGCCTTTGTTGAAAGTGAGATTGATGAATGGATTGAACAACTGATCTATTCATCACGTAATACAGCTGCATAATAATATATGGGTAGTATGTGAAAGCAATATAAACATATATTTATAAAATACAACAATCCCTTTTAAATAATACATGAAAGTGTAGGGGGATATTTACTTAACGATTAAATAAGGAACCAAAAATGAAAAAAGAAAATAAATGTAATAGTCAGAACTCAGCAGAACTTACAGCATTGTTAGAATACTCTCGCTTTACCAAGAAAGTGCTTGCGAAGCCTGCTAATGAAGTATTCGATCTATTTACTGATAAATATTATATGGAAACCGTTTACGATGATATTATTGAAAAAACGAAGAAGAGTATTGATCAAAGTCAGCATAGATACATAGATTTTGAAGAGGTTAGAATAAATATAATGTGTATGCATACAGAGGCCATTATGATTTGTTATATGTGAAAATAAAACATATCAAAATGGATTGTATAGCGTTTAGAGATTTTATATGAATAATATTGATATCTTAAGCAAAAGGTCAGATATATATCTGACCTTTATTAAGTCTGCTATCGTTAACCAAAATGATTTTGTGAAATATCTCCTATCTTCCTATTGACTATTAAAATATAAGATCTATAAAAAGTAAAGATACAAAAAAAGCCAGATGTTAAATCTGACTTTTTAAGGACTAAAAAAGTTTTCGCTGACTTTTTTAAGTCTTGTAATCAGTTAGAGGATTAACGTGATTACAAATATAATAAAGTATTAAATAATCTTTTCATATTTGTCAAATCTAAATCTGAGCTTTTTACAAGTCTTTTGAATACCATTTCCAGAATCTTTAATGTCCTCAAAAGCAATCAAATTATAAACCTTTGTATCAGGTCTGCATATGTGGAGCAATTGAGCGCGAGTCGCTAATGAGAGATGTCCGTATGTTTTGTTGATTGTAGGTATAGAAGGGGAAGCGACGTAATACCAACCCGAAGCGAAGTTCTAAACAGATAAGTGAAGTTGTATATGGAATAGCTATGAGAAAGCCCTACCTTTGTTGAAAGCATAAATAGGGGATAACAATACATTAATCTGCATGAACGAATCTGGGGGTGTCGTAGGGTGTCCTACATTGGAAACGATGTAGAGCTTTAAGCCAGATCAACTTGGGTGAAGTCATATTTTTCATCTTGGTTTTCGCCAATCTTGATAGATTTTCAACAAAATAAGTTGAAAATTTCAGGAGGCGAAGCCTTGGGTGAAGTCCCATTTTCGGGGGCGAACACAAGGCAGTATATAGCTCTCAGTAAAGCTAAGTTTATTTATAGTAAAGGTGCCTTGTTTTATATGGCACTAATAAAATATAAAGCAGAGCTAGATCAAAAAAACTATAAAACGAGGGCTAATAAAGTAAAAAGGAAAATATATCTAAAAAATATAAAAAAAGTCTCGTTCCAGATATCCCACCATAGAACTTTTCCCGCTGTTGTCCGTTCAAGATCCAAATCCTTAACAGAAATAGATCGGTATAAAAGATCGATATATTAATATTGATAGGTTTTAACAATCAAAAGGCACTAAATCGATCGTTATTAATTGATTTAAACGATCGGTTATTCTATTTTGATAGTTTTTATCTATTATTGCTTATTTTTTCGATCGGTACAAACGATATGACTAGACATGAAAATAATTGAATCCTAAGGCGTTTACAGGTCAATCGTAGATCTGTGCTATTGGTGAAGGAAAAGGTATGCGGAAATTTATGTTAGTGGCAGGTCTTGCCGTCCTGCTAGCAGGGTGTGGCGATGATGGCATCTATGGCAACTATGTTAATCAACAGTTCGGCGTCAGGCTTGATATTCAGAAAGATGTGATCAAGTTTCGCGATGGTGTTTTTACCGTTAAAAGCTGGGATGAAAGCAAGAAACCCATCTATATCGCCAAAACGCAAAACAAAAATCTCGGATCTTGGACTTTTAAAATCGAAAAAGTCAAAGATGGAGTTGTTTACCAAGGTGCGGTTTTTAAGAAAGATTAGAGGAATAGGAAATGGAAAATAATACCATTCAATGCCCATACTGTCTAAAAGAAAGTCAGAAAGGGGTTCACGTATGCACTGGATGTCAAGCAACTGTATTATACGGTGCTCCGCCGGGTTGGTGTGTATTTTTAATAGTATTCAGCACCTTAATATTATCAGTTTTGATCGGCATGAGTTCAGGAATAATGGCTGGTAATATTAGTTTATTTGTCATTGCGATTGTTGGGTTTATTATTAGCAAGTTGGTTTTTTCTGACAGGATTTCTTTCAGAAGGAGAATGTAAAATACGTCCTCCAAGGTGATGGCTCGAAGTGTCGAACCATCACCCATATAAATTTTATTTCCTCCTCTATATCATCAAGCACTAAATCGGAACCCGCAAGCGGGACCCCACGATTTAGCCCTTGACGATTCCCCCCCCAAAGTTGTCATAAAGACAATATATTATTTACCCTATTTTTATTTGCATTTTATTTATCGTGCAGTGTATTTATTTATGTAGCCGCTATTGACTAGTTTTTTAGAACGGTTATTTATTTAAATATAAGTTGAGTTCAGCTTTTATTTTTTAGCTTTCGGAAACTGAGGCAAGGTGTAATCCCGTAGCCGGTATTATACCCAATCCTTCGGATTGCCCCCTCTCACTTCGTTCGGAGGGTTGTTAAAAGATCTACCCTTCCGCTTATTCCCCTATCAAGGGGAAGCGGTAAAGCTGATAGCTTTACGTTTACGTTTACGTTAATAATAAAATAAGGGGTTATATATGATAACGTTAGTTTGTGTTATTTGGTCGGTGATCGGTATTGGTATTATTGTTTTATCTCTATTTACTGCTATATCAAATTCAATAACAGAAGCAAAGAATAAAGACGATGATATTATATCATTAAAACGAAGGCTTTTTAAAATAGAGTCAAAGTTAGATGTTGATCGTGATGATTATTAAAGAAGAGGATAAATAAATATGATGCTTATGTCTGTAGCCATGGTAATACTTTGTATTATGTTGGGAGGTTTTATGATCCGTAGCTGTACTGGTAAAACAAACTCTTCAAGCGAAGCAAAACAAGCAATATCAGATGTTAGAAAAATAATCGATAAAAAAGCTCTCATAAAATATAAAAGGAATAATAGAACATGAATGTAGAAAACTTAATGAATAGTATGACTATAGAATATAAGCTCGAAATACTGGCAAGATTTTTTTATTACATAGAACAAAACAAAGATATACCATTTAATGAAATCAATATTGATGAGCGAGATTTATGTTATTTTGTGGCTCATAGATACATACAAGAGAATAAAGCTGATGAGCTTATTGAAGCATTAATTATTGAAAATGATAACGACTACATAAGAGCAACAGATGATTACATTATTATGAGGAATAGAAAATGCCAACAACAGACAGAAAACGAGGGCGTATAAATTTAAATGCTGACGAACGCCGAGACATATCGATACAGTTCAGAGTAAACAAAGAAGAGTTCGAATATTTAAAATCATTGGTTGAAGCATCCGGCCTTGAACGAGGCCATTATATAAGAAGAGAAATATTAAAAGCTGAACCGGTGGTAAAAAGAAAAATGCCGGAAGTAAATCAGAAGACTTATATACAATTGTCAGCCATAGGCAATAATATAAACCAAGCAACAAAGAAACTAAATGTTAATGAGTATTTTGAAAAAAATGAAGTTGATAAACTTATGTTTAATATAAAGCAAGTTAGCAGAAGGATATTAGAAATAAACAAGGATCTAAATTATGAAGGGATACGTAGCTAAATCAGGTAAATCTTTTAAAAACAGAGTTAAATATATATTAAAAGATGATCATGATTTCATTTGTAGCAATATGGCAAGTGATTATAATAATTTTAGTGATTTAACTGATGAGTTTAAAACTGTAAGCAGTTTTAGGCAAGATATAAAAAAACCAGTGTTTCATGCGTTTTTATCTCTTCCAAAAGATGAAAAATTAACAGATGAAAAATGGCAGGAGATAGCAAAAGACTATTTGAAAGAAATGAATATCGATATAGAAAAACATCAATATATTTGTGTGCGCCATAAAGATACAGAGCAAGACCATATTCATATTGTAGCAAATAGGGTTGGCTTAGATGGTTCTGTATGGCACGGTCAGCACTCAGCATTTAATACAATAGCAGCTTGTGAACGTTTAGAAGTAAAGCACAGCTTAACCATTACACAAAGTCTCAAAGGCCAAAAATCAGACGTATCAGCACCAACCAAAGCAGAGATCGAGCAAGCCTTGAGGACAGGTGAGAAACCAGCCCGTTTAGTGCTACAGAACGCACTACAAGCGGCTTTAGTCGGTAAGCCTGATTTGTCTACGTTCTTGGAACGTCTGCAGGCTGTAGGCATCGAGCCGGCATTTAACGTTGCTTCTAATGGCAACGTCGCCGGAGTATCATTTGGTATCAAAAATAATGAAAAAAATATTTTCTTCAAGGGGTCATCTCTTGGTAAAAAATTCAGTTGGAACACTATAAAAAACAAGGTGAAATATGACAAAAATAGAGATGATGAACTCATTAGAAGATTCGCAGCAAGAAAAACATATGACGAAAATAGTATTAGACGATCATTTGTTGAACCAAATATCAATGACGATAGAACCATTATCAGAAACGATGATGATATTATCGGAGTCAGTCAGCACAGCTTTAAACCAGACACAACAGACACTAACAAGAGTGAACAACTCATTAGAGGCAACAACAACCGCTTTAAACTCAGCGAAAAATACAATAGACCAACAAACCCAAAAGTTAGAAGAACAACACAAAAAGCTGCACAAGTACTCAACAGAGTTAAAAAACAATACCATAAAGAACCAATCAAAACTTATAATAAAAGTATCTTCAATAGTAGGGGTTCTAAACTTAGCAGCGGTTCTATTGGTAGGATACTTGATCATGCAGAAACAGCAAACGCAGCCACAAATAAATTTAGACTCAAGAGCGGTAGCCGTGTCAATAGCAGAGCAACTAAGCTCGAAGAGATGAGATATAGGCTGGGAATAAAAAAATCAGTTATTCAGTCTAAAAATAAAGAGAAGACCATGAAAGAAGAAATAAAGAAAAAAACATCTTATTCTTTTTATTATGAAAATAGATTCAAATCGAAACTAAAAGAAAATCTCAAGAAAGAACAAACTAAAACGCAACAGAAAGACGAACAGAATCTATACTACGGTGGATTTAAACTATGGTAAATAAAGGATTTGCGTTAAAAACACATTTGCGGCATTAGTCATCTTTGAAGTAATTAAGTCACCCTACTAAGCGCGACGCCAATATCCATTGCCATATCACTAACTATATCCCATGGTAATGGCCATTCAGATTCAAGGGTGCTTTTTCTCCTTCGAATTAACCAATAAACAAATAAAACAACGCTCTGTTGATAAAATTTATTGGTAGCCATTTTTTCCTTAATAGTTTCGCCAAGTTGGGGATTCTTCCCAATAAACTTAATCATCTCCTCTTCAAAGTTGTCATTAATAATATGCTCAAAGGTATCATATATAATAACAGATGAGTTTTGTTTTATAGGTTGTACGCCTGTTATTTGTTCAAAGAGAGTATCCAAAAATGACTCATTTTTGAGTATATTTTCCGACTCAGTTCTATCCACAACCTTTTGAAAGAATTCATCTGCCGTTTCGATAAAAGCCATTGTTTTAGCAACGGTACGAACAACATCAGGTTCTATAATTGTTTTTTTCTTGTAAATGGCATCATGGGTTAATTCAGCATATGCATGCTGAAGCAGAGACCGTACCTGAACCTCACAAGGGGTGTTTTCATGAATGAGAATACCTCCATGTGTAAATGCTCTTTTATTTCGGATGATAAAATGATGAGATTGATAGGTGAAGAGCATTGGCGATTCTCTACGCTCCTCATTATAGTTTCTACACTGCGTAGCATCCCAACCTTCTTGAACGGCAACTTGTTTAATAACCTCGCATACTTTTTCAACGTCAGTTTGGAGCATTACGACAAAGCGAACACCTACCTTATCTTCAATATCATTATAAGGATTTTTGTACGCTTTATTACGATATAAGGCTTTATCAACTAAAGACCCATCATCTTTAACTCTGTGATTTACTGGTATTTTAAGATAATTCTTAAGATCTACCTTAAGAGATTTGATAAGCGCTTCTGATATAGAATTAACAATATACTGACCCCAAGCGCCATACATCGCCTTCTCGGAATGCCATTGCTTGAGGAATTCAGTCTCAGTCATTATTGATCTACTATTCTGTCTTTAACAAGAATTTTTGTCCAAGTTGGTCTATAACCATCTTGACCTGCTTCACCCTCTACAGTTTCAATAGAAACAAACTCTTCAAAGATTTCTGATGGTGCGCTGATTCGAATGTTTTTACTAAATTTTAAACGCCTATTCTTTAATTTGCTAGAGATATACTGCGTATCTTTTATGAATGGACCAACCGGAAAATCATAATCGTCTAAATAGTTCCTAAAATTATCTACATCTGCTGTTGACATATATGAGCCAGCAAATGCCATAGGATCAACTTTTTGTGATTTACCTGCTTTTAGGTCTGCGTATAAGACGTTGTGTAAGTGGGTTCGCTCTTCTTCATCAATATCCATTTGATTTATAAAATCACATGCTATTTCAAAATAACGTTTTGTTGTTCTGGCACTGGTTGCTGGGTAATCACAACCGAGGAAAGTTTGATAAAAATACTGAGCCGCAGCTTTACCGTCAGATTTATCAATCTGATAATCAGAAATATGTACGGCCCATTGTTCACTTAAGGTGCTATCATTTTTTACGTTTTCACGTTTAAAAAATCCGGCAGACTTATAAAGCTTGGTTGAAGGCGTAAGTAGTAGCTCTTTTAGGTAATGCTGCCAACTTACTGATTTAGTGTATGATGGTGATTTTAAGGTGCTTGCGTGGCTTCCATTTCCATCAGATGTCCCACTTGTTCAGCTACCGAAGGCGTCGTGCGTAACGGTAAAAGCACTGCCGGACATCAGCGCTATCTCTGCTCTCACTGCCGTAAAACATGGCAAATCAGCTTCACTTACACCGCCTCTCAACCCGGTACACATCAGAAAATCATTGATATGGCTATGAATGGGGTTGGGTGCCGTGCCAGTGCCCGCATTATGGGCGTTGGCCTCAACACGATTTTACGGCACTTAAAAAACTCAGGCCGGAGCCGGTAACATCGCGCATACAACCGGGCAGTGACGTCATTGTCTGCGCGGAAATGGACGAACAGTGGGGCTACGTCGGGGCTAAATCATGTCAGCGCTGGTTATTTTACGCCTATGACAGGATGCGCAGGACGGTGGTGGCACACGTCTTTGGTGAGCGTACTCTGGCCACACTGGAGCGTCTTCTGGAGCTGCTGTCGGTCTTTGATGTGGTGGTATGGATGACGGATGGCTGGCCGCTTTATGAATCACGCCTGAAGGGAAAGCTGCACGTTATCAGCAAGCGTTACACTCAGCGCATTGAGCGACATAACCTGAATCTGAGACAACATCTGGCAAGGCTGGGACGGAAGTCACTGTCGTTCTCAAAATCGCTGGAGCTGCATGACAAGGTCATCGGGCATTATCTGAACATAAAACACTATCAGTAAGTTGGAGTCATTACCCTCTTTTACATGTTTTAAAGAAATAATGCCTGTTTTTTTATCTTGCCATTTTTCGTATCCACTGTATAAGTCAGCTTTGATAATGCCTACAAAAGGAAGCTTGTTATATTGATAGGTGGCGCTGAAAACAACAAGTATACCTCCGGACATGCCTCTACGTGTTTGTGCTTTTGATAAATTTTTAGCAATTTCATAACTGTTATTTATAAATTCCACATCATTACAACCATGTAGAATATTTACGTAAAACGGAGTGCTTTCTGTCTTTTCGTTTGTTATCACCATTTCCACAGCAGAAGAATCATGCCCAAGAGAGTTATAAATTCTTTGTTTAAAATCGCTCAAAGCATCTTCATCAAAATTTATTAACTCCGTGCCTTTGCCCGGTAATACTTCCTTCCCATCTTCACCTCTTGGAAAGATCTGATGAATAGCTATTTTATCAACTTTTAAATGCACGAAGTTCATGATTGCAACTCTTTGATATTTTGTGTTATTTTCGATGATTCAATGTCGGAACTGAAAATATTTGCCCACTCACTGCCGTCTTTTTCCCAAACTGCTTGATAAGCATTGAAAAGTTCTTTAACTCTCAACTTATCTTCATCGCTATCAGTGAGGATTTTTAATTCGTTATCTATAAGATATAAACCAAAAAGTGTATTTTTTTGTCTCATCCAAAGTTTTTTAAAATCAAAAATAGCTACCCAACCATTAATGAGAGTTAATAATACACCCATTATAAGTGCAATATTCTTTTGAATAGCAGCATGATTAGGCCATTCTAAACCAACTACAACGGTAATCGATGCACTTAAAATTATAGAACCAGCTGTAAAAAATTGAAAAAAACGCTTATTTCTTCTGCATTTAGCTTTGATGGTGGTTATTTTGGTGTCAACCATGTCCATAAGTATGGTTCTTGCTGTATTGCTTGTCATGTAGTCTAACCAGAAAAATGAAAGTATATTTATCTAAGTTATAGAGCAATTTATTGATTTGATTGAAAATGTCAATTCTTTTCATATTATTTTGTCTCGAACTTCACTATTCTGTATGTTTTTCTTAGAGTTGCTCTTTTCAATAGAACTAATGGTTGATGTGGCAATAATACAAATGAATATAGTAACCAAGCATTACTATTTGCGAATGTGTTTCCTTAGGATGGCATATGGAATCCACGTTAGTCTAAAGTTCAGGTTGATTTCCCGCAGACAAGACAACTAGATTAATGGGGGTATTTTTGGGGGTATATAAAAGATGAAATGAAACATTCCCATGTAGAATCAATGATATGCCTTCCTTGTTTGAATCCTATTATCGCACCAACACAACAAATCCCATTAAAAACAATAACTTGCGGAGTATTTAGCTCTCAAGCTACGATCTTTTTTTAAGGGATTCTATGACCAACAGTTGCCGCTATGGTTAACAGTGGCTATTCAGGGATGTTAGCACGTAGCGGCCTGTAGTTGTAAAGCTCGAACAGGTACAAGGCGCGAACAGTCCACACGAACCGCTATCAACTCGAAGCTGATGACGCTGCCAACGTCTCTAAATCCTCCCGAAACAGATTGATCACACGCATTTAAGCCCGATGTGCGGCCTTACGGCTGCGTAAACAGGTGAATAGTGATAATGCCCCGGTAGCTACAGATCCGGCTCTGCCAGCGCTTCGCTCACGCTCCTAACGGTACACGAGCACCCTGATAAGGTGTGATCCTTCTGAACATTGATGAAGTCGCTACGCTCTGCTTGTCTCCTTACCACTAACGGGGCTTTATGGTTTCTATTGCCTTGATTTTTAATGTTTATGCTCTAGTCTGAAGGTTACTTTGACACAGCAAGGAGTGAATAAATGTCTGATAATATGAAACGTTTCGAAGTTAAACGAGAAGGCATAGTTTACGGATATGTAGAAGAGGGGGCATTTGAAACCCGGCGTTGGAATTTCGTCTACCCGATCGTAGATGGGAAGATATCTATGGACATTACGACCGTTAATATCCAAAAACAAGACGGAAAGACCCTTTTGGAATCACAAGTCAAGAATATTGGTTTTGATGTCGATTTTGAGAAAAGAACCTTTACAAGAAATGATGGTACAGTTTTTGACTTAGTTGAAGTCGATAGTTAACCATCACTAAAAGTCTTCACACTTGGGCAGGAGCGCTCCTCGGGAACTTCTGCCTATATTCAAACCCGTTCCAAGTAGCTACGTTCTCGCTCCTTCAGGTACATGATCATGATAAATTCCACAGTCTGACATAACCCTGATGCTGTCGGCTGACAGCTCCGCTTATTGTCTTACCACCAACGGGGCTTATGATGTACTATGCGAAAAAAACAGGGGCGCTTATGTCAGATAGTTATGCTGGTCTTATTGGTACGGTTGTAGGTGCAATCATCACAGGAGGCTTCGCCTGGTTTACGGATTGGCGTAAGAACCGTTCGAAGAATAAAAAAGATTTAGAAGTGTTAGCCCTAAAACTGACTTATAAACTAGAGCGTTATGTTGCACTGTGCTTGGAGTGTTCAGAAGATGATGGGCGCGAGTATTATGATGAAGATGAAGGTAGGTGCTCAGGTTCGTTGTTCAGAGGTTATCGCATTGAATTTCCAGAGTTTAACCTTGGGAATTTCGAAGGCATCGATTGGAAGTTGTTACCTGTGAAATTAATGCATGAAATTTTTACACTTCCCACAAAAGTTAACAATGCAAGGCAACGCTTCGCTAAGGAATGGAAAGAATTTGATGAACATTTAAACGATGATTATCCTACAACAATACGTGCCAAGGAATTGACAGACCTTGCGATTTATTTTTATAACGTTTCATCCAGTTTACGAACGCTGGCAGGACTCCCGCTCCCTGAAGATTCAATCATCATTGATACACTCAATAGAAATAAAATTAGAAATGATGAGGATTACGATAGATTATTTATACGAAAGGAATGATTAATGTCTGGAATGTTAGCAAGCACTGCTGCTGCTGTAGGAATAATTGATAAAGCTGTTGGTATCGCGAAGAAGCTCGCTGATGATAGCGGTGAACTTGATAAGGCAACACTCAAGCTTGAGCTTGCAAATCTCATGTCCGAGCTTGCCAGTGTCAAGATGGAAGTTATCACAACCCAAGCGCTACTATTTGATGCTGAACAAAAGAACAAGCAGCTTGAAGAGCAACTGAAGGATAAAACAGCATTCACTTTCCATCATGGGGTGTTTTGGGCTGAAGGTGATACTACAGCTTTCTGTCCCAAATGCTATGAAAACGAGAATAAAAAAATACATATGGTATCTCGTGAAAGAGCATATGCTGGTCTTGGCTCCACTGTTGCGATGCCAAATTGGTATTGCAGAGTTTGCAAAACGACGTTCAATCGATCATGAAAATTTTCGTATGGCTGCACTGACCATTACGGATCTTGATAGTTTCGGTTCGTAAATGGTCACCATACACGCAGATCTTACCGTCTGCCGCTTCGATTACATCCTGAAGTATCAAAGTAACTGTCAAAGCATGAGCCGCCAATGGCAGCAGTGCCAGCGCACAAAGTAAAATCTTTTTCATTTTTTAAACCTTATAAACTGAAGTCAAAAGGATTGAAGAGAACAAGCTTACTGGCAGGTAAGTTCCTGATGTTTTTTTGAGCATTAGCGAGGATTTCATCCCTGATAGATGAATCTAAGGAAGGACTGAAGATCTCCTTGTTAATATCGATAAAAACATCGTTGATAATGCCTGCTGCCTTTTTATGTTTAAGACCCAGAAGTTCAGAGCCTAATAGAAGCAAGGTCGTGACATTCTCAGTTTTATGAAATACTGCACCATTTGGTCCAAGTGTATCAATGGTTCGAACGATGCGTAACGCTTCCTTTTTAATGTTAGAAAAGGCGACAGCTTTTGATACTACAATACCCATGTAGCCGCCTGTGGCAAGGCTCATCAACAAGTTTATAAAGAAGTCGCTTTTCAATATATTTACTATAAATTCACCCACTAATTATCTCCTTTAACATCGGTATTAGTAGTCGATCCCGTTATATACGTTCTCGACATCACGATCCATGATCCCACAGTATGCCAGCGTGACCGCTTGTGATGAATGCCCGTACAGCTTCGTGAGCGTTGGCAGACTTACCCCACGTTTTATAGCGTGATAGCCAAGGTTCTTGCGTGGACTGTGCGCCGCAATGTGCAAATTGAGCATATCCCCGGCTTCTTTGAATTTGGCCGAGACCGTCACCCGGCTGATCGGTTTCCCTTTGGCCCGGTTGCTGTCCACTTCGAATAGGTATTCATGGCCAGGATTATCAGCACGGCGTTGTGCAACCAGTTCGAGCGCCTTCGTAGTCAGCATGATCGAGCGAATTTTCCCTGTCTTCTGTTCCTTTAGTTTCAACACATTCCCTTCGATGTGATTAAAGTCGGTATAACGCAACCTGAGAGCGTCACCAACTCGCGACGCTGTCTGGTTCAGGAACACCCACAAATCGCCATAGATCGGGCTGCTGTTATGCTGGCGTAACGCAGCGTAAGAACCACTAAGCAGTGATTGGGGGCGCATTGCCCCCGCTGCTGGCGAGGCAAAGGAAAGGAGATACACAACATGAAACTAGCTTTAATCGGGACTGGCAATCTGCCGCTGATGCAGTGGATTTTAGACGGCACAAACGATGATGCCATCATCAACATGTCAGCGCTGGCGCGTCGGCTTGGGTGCAGTCGTTCCAGTCTACTTGACCGCATTCAGGCCTACGGGTTCGATTCTGCTATCAAGCATTACCTCAACCTACAGCGACAACGAAAACTGAAAACTTAAGAACCGGGTTAATCCCGACTATATTTTAATTAACCCTGACTGTCAGGTTGAGGCCTTTATTCTGAATGATTGTATTTTGGGCTTGGGAATTTATAAATGGGGTATTGCAAGGGTTGTGTATATCGTTGATTTTGTCATTATATTGTGATAAGTAAGTTAGCACTGCATCAATGCCCGAGGAGAAAATATCAGAAGCACTAGGCAGTAAATTAGATATCACATAGTATGAGCTATTGTTAGATAATTTATCTAATATTGCTATATCACCTGAGAATCCATTATTCTCTTTAAATATATTTATTATAAACATCCTGCCTTGATTTGTTGAGACGTTGATATCGTGTAGTTCACGGAATGCACCTAAGACAAAGACACTGCTAGACATATTTATCTCCTATGTGAAAGTATTTTTTTTACCCTACTTTTTCTTTAAAAACAATCTATTAAAAAAGAGTGGGGTTCAACTCGACATACTCCGATAGTTCCTTCATCCCCGCGCCTTTGCTGTAGGTTCTGAAACTCTCCGTTTTCCCGCGCTCATGGCCCACTATTAAAGCGATCCTGTCCTCTGGTATACCATGCCGATCAAGCTGGCTTATGAACATCCCCCGCAGGCTGTGAAAAACCTTCCGCTCCATGCCTTTCTCTCCCAACACCTTACGTTTAGCTCGTGTGAATCGCTGTGTATGCCACGTTGAGCGCTTACCGTCTGCACGTTCTGTGATGCTGGCATGGTAGAATAAGAAGCCATTGTGGTTATCCTGGATAAGCTGTTTGACGAGAGCGACCAGCTTACTATGAATGGGAACCAACCGCGCCGCATTGCGTGTCTTACCCTCCGTCACCTCGAAACACCATACCCCCTCAACGGTTTTGATATTGCTGATTTGCAGAGAGCAGATTTCGTTAAGGCGCATACCGCTATACATTCCCACCATCGCAACGGCTTTCATCTCTTCATCAAGCACCGCATACACCTTAGCCAGTTCGTCACCGCTAAAGGGTTCGTAGCTTTCCCGATCATGGCGCACGTCCAGCTTGTGGCCCGTGAATACATTGGCCTTCGGCGCGTCGTGATAGCGGTTTTGGGCTTGTGCCACTAGCTGGGACAGACAGCCAAGATAATTCGCCAGCGTCTGGCTGGCTTTCTCCTGCTTGGCGCTGTCTAACCAATCGGTAACCATCGTTCTGTTGATTTCCTGCAACTGGAAATCCTTACGCCGGAAATGAGCCGTGAAGACCTCCACCGCCTTAATGTACTTGCTGAGCGTGGACAGCTTGCGACTATCATTGTGCTGAACGATAAATTCATCACGTAACTGGACAAGGGAGGGGCACACACGGGCCGTGGCAAAGTTGATCCCATCATTTTGGCTTACATGCTGGTTGATAGAACGAAGTTCCACCAGGACGCGATCAACACTGTTACGTTGTGGTTTTGGCTTGAGCCTGTCTCTGATAGCAAAAAATTCGTGCATGACTTTATCGCGGATTATTCGGGCTTCCCTGATATCTGCCGTGCCAGTGGTACGCATGAACGCTGTTCGATTCCCAAAAAGGGAACGCATATAAGGCGGGATGGTGACCTTGACGGAGTACACCGAAGAGTTTTCTTTAACAAGATACTCATTAGGCTTGTATTTCATCTTTCCCCCGATCTAATATTCAGGGGCAACTGTGATCAGTTGTGTTAGTTTTGCCTTTCAGGAGCAGCGCATTCGGTTCGAATAATCAATGGCTTGCGAAGGTCGCAGCGATTTTAATCGCTAAGTGGTTCGACTCCTATTATCGCACCATTCAAAAAAATCAAAAGCTTCTGTAATTTCCCCCGTCACTTTTTATCCTGTCTTTACACGTCTAAACGCCTGTGTGATGTATTGGCGATTATCAGTGTGCATTGCGGCGAAGCATCCAACCTGTAGAAGCATGTGCTTTCTGTTCCAGTAATGCGCATTTGTTATGCCAAAATCAGAAGTTTTTCGGAAGAAAGATTTCCCCTATCTGATTACGTAGGTGTACGATTAACGATCAATACCTATGTAAAGTAAAGGGTTACTGATGGATACAGTAGAGGAACTAAACGGAACATACTTCTATGCAGGTAGATCTAACCTCACCGCTGCCGGACTCTTTTTTATGATTTTCTGCGAGACAACTGCTAATCATTTCGGGATTGATGATGTTGTGGCGGTGGCTGCGCTTTACAGCGGCGCGAATAATCAGACTACTCGACAGAAGCCCAAAGGCGCAAAGGAAGGTACTTCCAGAGTGTCTAAAGCAATGAGGAAGTATTTCAAAACCGCTAAATTCCCTTTTGGTATTAAGCTGCCAACTTGGGTAGGTGGTTATACGCCGTGGACGGCAGAGCGCCGAATGGTTGCGAAAATCAGTACCTTTGTTGGGCGAACAATCCCCCTTATCGGTGAAGTCATTTTAGTCTCTGACGTATGCCAAATCACTTACTGCTCTGTACGCGATTATAACCGCATAGCACGAGGCAACGACAAGCTATGGTAGATGACATTGAACAACGGATATTCGCGCTGGTAAGGCGTTACGATGGCGTTTATTTATTCAATAACGAAAAGAGGCAACGAGAGTTAACGCTGGATACCGACTTTGACACGGATATGACGTTAGATGTTGGAGAAGCAGAAGATTTAATGGATGAGTTTTTCAAAGAATTCCAGGTTGATAGGGGCAGTTTCAAGATAGAAACGTATTACCCCGATATTCCTATCTCTTGGAACCCTTTCAAGAAAATGGAACCCGTACCCGTTCCAGATTTCACTATCGGTATGCTGATCGAGTCAGCCAAAGCCGGGAAATGGTTATATGACTAATTACAAGGAGCGTTAAAAATGGCTGTACCTGTACACCTGATTTTAAAAGACGATGGCGGATCGCAAATCATGGGGTCGTGTGATGTTCATGGGCGTGATGGAACCATAGAACTCCGTAGCTTACAGCATGGCGTAATTATCCCTACCGATCCCCTCACTGGTAAAGTTACTGGCCCCCGTCAACACTGCGCTTTCAACTTCACCAAAGAGATTGATAGTTCATCGCCGTATCTGTTCAAAGCTGTAGCGACAGGGCAGACGCTTAAAAGCGCTGAATTCAATTTCTATCGCATTAACTACAGTGGACAAGAAGAGATTTATTACTCGATCACGTTGGAGAATGTGAAAGTGGTAAGCCATAACCCTGTTATGCACGACACCAGAACGGCAACGGGTACGGGCCACATGGAAGATGTTTCCTTGAGCTATGAGAAAATCACCCATCTGTATAAAGACGGTAACATCCTTCACTCTGACGCCTGGAACGAGAAGAAACAAGCGTAAAAAGGGGGCATTGCGCCCCCTCTGATCATGCTTTCAATGCCGGTATGTAATCAAGCAGGGCTTTCAGTTGGCTACCCGTCATAGCTGGAAGCCTTATTGTCTGGTCAACTTCACCGCTGTGGGCGTATTTGTCTTCCCTTTGTACTAGGGTGTATAGCCCTATAAGCTACTCCAGTAGACCGAAGAGAATCCCCCAAAACCATCTTGGCTTCTCTCTTCACTCGTCCGCTTTATGTGCCCAGGCTGGCATTGCCGTCAGATAACGTTTTGCCCGCTTTTGCGCTTCTTCCGGGCCGACTTTCTGCCAGGAATCGAGGAAACTTGCCAGGCCTGACACCGCTTCTTCCCAGGATTTCAGATTACCGTTGCTGTCGCTACAGTACGCGCAATATTTATCACTGGCACTGTGTGCATCGGGTGCCGACATTGGCATGCCGCAAGCCTGGCAGAACTGTTCATGTTGTGACATAGGATGCTCCTTAGGGTGATATTCTGGTTAATAAACATACTGAATGTGTATTGTGCAGGTGATGCATCAGATCAACGCTCAGGTGAAATCTTGTGTTCCCAACCTTCTGTGTTAGAGAGGCCGGGAACCTGTTGTTATCTGGCGATAAGCGCGAAAACGCCCCAGCCAATGTATTCCCGCGTGTATGTGACGTGGCGTTTCGGCGAGATGTTGAGCTCGGCCCTGACTTCCGCTGCGAAGTCGTCGTCAGGGTTAGCTTCCAGCCAGCGGCGCATGGTCAGCCATTTTGCCGCTTCATACCGGTCCCATCCTTCCTGGTCGGCCAGGACCATTTCCACCACGTCGTAGCCGAGGTCATCGAACGCGCTGATAAGCCCCGGGAGCGTCAGGAAATCGGCGAGAGAGCTGATGCCACAGGCCTGAGCTATCTCGTCTGATGCTGGTCGCAGACGCCAGTAAGGTTCGCCGATGAGCATGATCCCGCCCGGTTTAAGGCTTTGCGCCAGCAGCTCGACCGTCCCGGAAAACCCACCGGCAATCCATGTTGCGCCAACGCAGGCGGCTACATCACATTTTTCTCCTGCCACATATCCGGCGGCGTCGTTATGAATGAAATGAACCCGGCTGCTAACACCGAGTGCTTCCGCACGCCGCTTTGCCTGCGCGGTGAAGAGCGGGCTCATGTCGATGCCGGTACCCGTAATGCCGTGATCGCGGGCCCAGGTGCAGAGCATCTCCCCCGAACCACTGCCAAGGTCAAGGATTCGCGTCCCAGGCTTCATGCGCAATACGCCGCCCAGCGTGGCGTATTTTTCTGCGGTAAAGGGGTTATGAATGCGGTGTTCACTTTCGCTAATCGTAAAAATACGTGGGATATCCATGAGTGAATTCCTGTTATCGGGTTAGGCATGTGAAAGGGCGTACTGTCATAGAAACTCTCCTTAGCGGTTATCAAGCTGAGCGCGAACGTTATTCAGCCCGGTGGTGTTGATACGATAGGGCTGACCGTTGACGGACTTGATGAGCTTTTTGGTTTTGAGTTTTTTGAACGTGGCGAGGGTGCAGTCGGTGAGCAACAGCCCTTCTCGGGTGTAGCATTCAACGGCGGTGACGCGGCCTGATGCATCGCGGACGTGCGCGATTCGGCCACCTTTGGCGAGAACGTGTAAGGTACGTTGTTCCTGACGGGATAAATTCATACTGGAAAACCTGTTTAATCATCATGTGCAAAACATGCAAACACACCGCGGTGTCCGCATTCGATTTCGGCGCATTGATAACCAGTCCGGCCTGAAAAGGTCGGGAAGCTGATTATCGGATGATTACATTCTCCAGCATCAAAGCCTCGGGTTGAGTTGAAAGGTATTTACGCGGTGAATGATAACACGTCGTTTTTGAAGGGGTATCCGCAAGGCGGAAAAGTGTGACCGGGTTCGGAAAACGTTATTTGGCTGTTTGCTGTGCGAACACCGATATTGTCCCTCAGTGAGCACTATTATCTTGCCCGTTGCAAAACCACCCCGCCTCCAGTAACCTCATCTCTTTCGGAGCCACAACATGTCCGTCACCGATGCACTCCTTGCCTATACCCTCGCCGCAACGCTTCTGACCTTAACCCCGGGCCTTGATACCGCGCTCATCCTCCGTACTGCGACCGTTGAAGGTGGTCGAAAAGCGTTCCATGCTGCGTTAGGCATTGATGCGGGATGTTTTATCTGGGGCGCGCTGGTGGCCTTTGGGCTCGGCGCTTTACTGGCGGTGTCTGAGTTTGCCTACACGCTGCTGAAATATTGCGGGGCGGCATACCTTTGCTGGTTAGGTATTCAGCTACTCTTGCGCCCGCGCCAGCAGTTCAGCCTCAATCAAGGGGAAGCGAACTCGTCAAACAACTGGTTCCTGCGCGGGATGCTGGGGAACGTGCTGAACCCGAAAATGGGCATCTTTTACGTCTCCTTCTTGCCGCAGTTTATCCCGACCGGGCATTCACCCATCGGCTGGACGTTCCTGTTGGTCACCATCCACGTATTGATCGGCACGCTCTGGTCGCTGACGCTGATTACTGCCACTCGCTACGCCTCTGGAGTGCTGAAAAAGCCTGCTGTGGTGAAATGGATGGATCGCACTACCGGGTGCCTGTTCCTGCTGTTTGCCGCGAAGCTGGCGATGAGCCGACGCTGAGAAAGCAGGGGAGTGACGGGGGCAATCTTCTGGCTACACCGTCTCTCCCCAACTACGCTTTATGATGTCATTCACTCAAACCAAGGCCTTCTTTCATGAGCGAAGTTAAGATCGTAGCCACACTCACGCCTCTCCCCGAACACCTCGACGCCGTCCGCCATGCCGCGAAAGCCATGGTGCCGCTCACCCATCAGGAAGCGGGATGTCTGCAGTACGATCTTCACGAAAGCAGGGCGATTGCGGACGTACGCGTGCTGGCAAACGAAGGCAAAGTGTCGTTCGTGTTTATTGAGCGTTGGAAATCAGAGGACGATTTGAAAAAGCATGTCGCTATGTCCTATCACGACGATTTTCTGGCGATTCTGGATGGCAAGCTGGAAAGTTTGAACGTACAGCGGCTGAGATCGCTATAAATCAGCAAGGACAAGGGAGCGGCAAGCGCCGCCCCCTGGAACATCAGGATTTTGGGAACACCCAGACGTGATTTTCCGGCAGCGACAGGTGGCAGTGCTGCGGGTCGCGCACCTCGTTACCGTAGGCGCGGATGGCAAAATCATCCCCTGAGGTACGGAACAGGTACTCCCAGCGGTCACCGAGGTACATGCTGGTGACCAACGGCAGCTCAAGCTGATTATCTCCCGGCCCATCGACCATCACCACGCGCTCGACGCGGATCACCGCCGTGCCTTCATTGCCCACCTGCACGCCTTCTCCGGCCTGGCCCCATAGCGCCCAGCCGCTACCTTCTACTCGCGCTTTACCGTCGCGGATTTCAGTCACTTTGCCGTGCAGACGGTTGTTGCTGCCCATAAATTCGGCGGTGAACAGCGTTTTCGGCGAGCCGTACATCTCCTGCGGCGTGCCCTGTTGTTCAATTTTGCCATTGTTAAGCAGCAGAATGCGGTCGGAAATCGACATCGCTTCGTTCTGATCGTGCGTCACCATCAGCGCCGAGAGGCCGAGCTTGATGATAAGCTCGCGCAGGAACACGCGAGCCTCTTCGCGCAGCTTGGCGTCGAGGTTGGACAGCGGCTCATCGAGCAGAATCACCGGCGGGTTGTAGACCAGCGCGCGGCCAATCGCCACGCGCTGCTGCTGGCCACCAGAAAGCTGGTGCGGATGGCGTTTGCCCAGATGGCCAAGGCCAAGCTGATCCAGTACGCCCTGCACCCGCTGGTTGATCTCCTGCGTAGGCACTTTACGCAGCTTGAGCGGATAGGCCACGTTCTCAAACACGGTTTTATGCGGCCACAGGGCGTAGGACTGGAACACCAGTCCCAGATTGCGCTCCTCTGCGGGGATTTCGCTACGCGGGGTGCCGTCGTAAACCTTGTTGTTGCCGATAGTAATCGACCCCTGCGTCGGTTTTTCTAATCCCGCGACGGCGCGCAGCAGAGTCGTTTTACCGCTGCCCGATGGCCCCAGCAGCGACACGACTTCGCCGCGCTTGAGGTTCATGGTCACGCCTTTTAACACCGGGTTATCGCCGTAGGTTAAGTGCAGGTTCTCGACCGATAATTCAATCATGTAATTTCACTCCAAAACGAAGGGCAATACCCAGGCCAATCACCACCAACACAATGTTGATAAACGACAGCGCGGCAACAATGTCGATAGCGCCCGCCGCCCACAGAGAAACCAGCATCGAGCCGATGGTCTCCGTGCCCGGCGACAGCAGATAGACGCCCGTTGAGTACTCGCGCTCAAAAATCAGGAACATCAAAAGCCAGGAACCAATCAACCCGTAGCGCGATAGCGGAATGGTCACGTGGCGGGTGATCTGCCCGCGCGAGGCTCCCGTGCTGCGCGCGGCTTCTTCCAGCTCTGGCCCCACCTGCAGCAGCGTTGAGGAGATAAGCCGCAGGCCGTAGGCCATCCACACGACGGTGTAGGCCAGCCAGACGCTGAACATGGTGCTGCGAAGACCGCGCAGCCAGACAATCAGGTTATCGCGCAGCCACTGCGACCATGGCATACCGGAAAGCCAGCCGGATTTCAGCGCGTTATCGAGCCACATCGGTAAGAACAGGAATACCCACAGGAACGCCAGACCGGCGAGCAGGCCGGGGACCGCGCGGGGAACCAGCACGCTGTAGTCGAGGAAGCGGGTGGTGTTATCCGGTTTTCGGTGCATGGCGATGCCGATAAACAGATAGCAGCCTACCGCCAGCGCGCCGCCGATTACGCCAATCGCCATCGAGTTAACGATGGCGCGCAGCAGGTTAGGCTGCTCCCAGATGGTGCGGAAGGTGCTAAGCGATAGCTCATCCCACAGCGAAACGCCTACGCCCCAGTTGGAGATAAAGGCGCGCAGCACCACGCCCATCAGTGGCACACCGATGGTGATGGTTAGCCAGAACGCCACCACGGCACCGGCTATCCAGCGCCATTTGCCAAGCGGCAGCGCGCGGGCCTGTGAAGCCTTGCCCTTCATCGTGACGAAGCGGTTAGCGGTACGCATCAGGCGGCGTTGCAGCATCACCAGCGGAATGGTCAGGCAAATAAGCACCACGGCGACTGCCGCCATCAGGTGGTACGACGGCGTGCCGAGCTTGTTGGTTAACTGGTACAGGTAGGTCGCTAGCACCATGTTGCCTTCCGGGTCGCCCAGCACCAGCATCAGGCCGAACACTTCCAGACCGAGGAAAAACAGCAGCACGACGGCGTACAGAATCGATGGCCGAACCATCGGCAGGCTGACCGAGGTCATCACCTGTAGCGGGGAAGCGCCGGAGATACGCGCGGCCTCTTCCACGTCCGAACTGACGCTTCGCAGCGCCGACGAGATATAGAGGTAGGCGTGTGGCACGTGCGTCAGACCGGCAATCACCACGATGCTCGACATGTCGTAGATGTTCCACGGCACGAAGCCAATCAGTGATTGTGTCCACAGTGACAGAAAGCCCACCGGGCCAGCGGCGACCACGTAGCCAAACGCCAGCACCATCGGCGAGACAAAAATAGGTACCAGGATCAGCGGCTCAATCAACCGTCTGCCGGGCAGGTCGGTACGCACCATCAGGAAGGCCAGAATGCCGCCCAGCGGAATGGCGATGATGACCAGGCCGAAGGCGAGGATAAACCCGCTTTTCAGCGCCTTATAGAAGTCAGGGTCGGTAAAAATAAAGCCAAAAGATTCAAGGCTCCAGGCCTTTGCCGGGGAGAAAAACGGCGCGGACAGGAAGCTTTGTATCACGATAAACGACAGCGGCGTGTAGATTGCCAGCGCGGTTATCAGCACGACGATGCCGCGCGGCAGGCTCTGCCACTTTCTACGTAATGCGTTCATAAGCGAAGAGATCCGATAACACGAATTCAGGAAGCGAGAACACAGCGCGCCAGCGAAGGCGCGCGTGATTCAGGCGCTTATTTGGCCGCGGCTTCACGCCACTGTTTGATGTAGTCCAGGCGTTTTTTCGGCTGTAGGTATTCCAGTAATGATTCATCAACCGGGATTGGCTTCAGCGCGTTACCCAGCATTTTGGTCATCCCATCGATGTCGTTTTTGCCTTCGATATCGTTGCGGATAGACGGGATATCCGCCTGGTTTGCCAGAATGTTCTGCCCTTTTTCAGACAGCACGTAGTCCATCCACAGCTTGGCGGCGTTGCTGTGCTCGGCCTGCTGGCTGATGAAGGAGACGCGCGACAGCACCAGGGTGTAATCCTTCGGATAGGAGATACCCAGTGACGGGTCAGTTTTGGCGCGCGCTTCGGCGTAGGAGCCGAGGATGTTGTAGCCAATCAGGTTTTCACCCGAAGAGACCCTTTCCATCATCGTGCCGGTGGAGGACTGCACCGCTAAGCCGCCTTTGGCTACGTCGGCCAGCGTTTTGAAGTAGTTAGGATCGGCTTTGTAATCCATAACTGACAGCATAAAGCCAACGCCGGATTTTTCGATATCGTAGGTAGTGACTTTGCTTTTGAATTTATCGACCTGACCGGCAACCAACTTCGCCAGCGCGGCGTGTGAGTCCGGCACGTCAGCCGCTGGGATCAGGCGTTTGTTGTAGATAAACACCACCGGTTCATAGGTGGTGCCGTAGGCCTTGTTATGCCAGACCGCCCATTTCGGCAGCTGTTTTTGTTCGGCAGAAACGTACTCCATGGCGTAATCGGTCGCGAGCTTCATCGCGGTGTCCATGGAAGAGCTCCAGACCACATCACCGCTGCCGCCGCCGGAGGCTTGCTCGCTGATGAAGCGGTTGTACAGTTCGGTGCTGTTCATGTCGTTGTATTCGACTTTGATGCCCGGGTAGGCGGCTTCAAAGCCCTGAATCAGCGGCCCGGCCGCTTTGGTGTCGGTGGTGGAGTAGATAACCACTTTGCCTTCTTTGGTGGCGGCATCGACGACTTTTTGGTAGTCGGCCGGATAGCCCTGAGGTAGCGCTGACAGGGCGGAGAACGACATGAAAACGGTAGCAGAGAGTAGGGAGATACGGAAAGTGTTCGACATTATTATTAACCTTTTAGTTACGTTTGAAGAACTAAAAGTCAACATAGCGGATGGGGAGAGGGAGGCAATAGGGGGGAGATAACCGGCTGGTGGAAATGTGATTGTTGGCGTTGTTTCGGCAATTAACACCATAGAAACCGCGAGTGTGGGGATTTGAAAGAACGGAATGCTCGCCGTTATATGCCGGATAAGCGAAGCGTCATCCGGCATACAGCAATTGCTACTCCTGAGCTCCCCTTCGATACAACCGCCGTGGATGCCCAATACTCCCATACTGAATTTCAATCACAACAAACCCAATCTCCACGCAGTACTCCAGATACCGACGCCCCGTCGTCTTACTGATCCCCGCCTCCTCGACCACCTGCTCAACCGACCAACTCACCGCCGGATGGTCGCAAAAAATCCTTTGCACCCGCGCCAGCGTCGCAGGCTCAATCCCCTTGGTCGACGGCTGCCCCGCAGCCTCCCCAGCAGGCAAATTGAACAGCTTATCCAGCGCGTGCTGATCCACCACTTTCACCTGTCGCAGCGTATGCTCCAGCAGCATAAACCGCTCCAGCGACGCCTGCAGACGGTGGGCGAACACCGGCTTTATCAGATAATCAAAGGCCCCGCTGCGCATCGCATGGCTACAGGTCTGCATATCGCTGGCGGCGGTAATGAAAATGACTGAACACTCAAACTGCTTGAGCAGAGGACTGCCGATAAGCTCGACGCCCTGGCCGTCCGGCAAATAGTTGTCCAGCAGCACCAGACGCGGTCGATGGCGGAGTATCAGATCATGCGCCTGCGCCAGCGTGCTGGCTATCCCCACCACACGAAGACGGAAGTTTTGCTCAATAAACTCCCGATGCAGCTGCGCCAGATGCGGTTCATCTTCAACAATAACAACCTCAAGAGGGCGGATATCAGTCATGAGAAAGTCCTGCGGCCAGAGGGGGCTGGAATGGGATGAAAACCGAAAACACGGTCCCTTGCGGGGAATTATCGCTGATTTCGATGCTGCCGCCCGCCCGGCGCACGTAGCCGGCAACCAGGTACAGACCGATACCGTGCTCTGACCCGGTTAACTCGCTGCCGTCGGCGGGCTTACTGGTAAACCCTTGCTCAAAGATGTGCGGCTTCATCGCTTCATCAACGCCACCGCCCTGGTCGGCGACCTCAATCACCAGCTCGTGGTTGCGGTCAGAAATATACACTTCGACCGGCGTATTGCGCGCCGGGGTGTTCAGGGTGGCGTCAATCGCGTTATCGACCAGATTACCTATCACCGACATCAACTCCGTCTCGCTCATTCCTTGCGGCAGGCGCGAAAGCTGGCAGGCCGGGTCGAACGTCAGCGTAATGCCTTTTTCTCGTGCGCCAACGTATTTACCCAACAGCAGGCCGCACAGCGCCGGGGAGGTAAACTGGGTTGAGAGGAAATCCAGCGCCTGCTGAGCGCCTTCCGACTGCACCCGGATATAGCGCAGGGCGTCGTCGTAGCGCTGCATTTGCAGCAGGCCAACCAGCGTCGCGGTCCAGTTAAGCTGCTCGTGGCGCATCATGCGCAAGTTATCCGCGTAGCGGGTCACCTGGCTTAGCTGGCTGCTGAGCGTCGTAATGTCGTTTTTGTCACGGAAGCTGAAAACCCAGCCGCTTTGCGTACCCGGCTCTACCTCAATGGCGACGCGGTTGACGATGGTTTCCCGATGATTCAGGACGGTGATGTGATCGTGATGACGGCTATCATAGGCCGTATTACCCGGCGCAAAAAAGGCCGGAGGCAGTTGAATGACCTCATCCAGCGGCTTGCCGAGCAGCGCCTGCTCACTCTGGCGAAGGTTAAGCATCTCTCGGGCGGCACGATTGATGAGGATGAGCTGTTTATCGGCGTTGACCGCAAAGACCCCTTCGTACATCGCCTCCAGTAGCGCCTTTTGTTGCAGCACCAGTTGGGCGATATCTTTCGGCTCGAGGCCGAACATCTGCTTTTTTAGCGTGCGGGCCAGCACCCAGGAAAACATAAACAGCAGCAACAGCAGAGCAATGCCGTACAGCCCGGTACGCCACAGCAGGCGGGCGTTGATATTGGCGATATACGAGGTGAGATAGCCGACGGAGACAATGCCGATCACCTGATGTTGGCTATCAAAAATGGGTGCCTTGCTGCGAAGCGAAACGCCAATCCCGCCTTTGCGTATCGAGATAATGGTTTTGCCCTGCAGTACTTCGGCGTTATCGCCGCCGATCATCGGCAGGTTGAGCCGCTCTGGTGATTCCGAATGGTAAAGGTGCTGCTCGCGGGCGTCGCCCACCACAATGTAGCTGGCGTCACTTTCGGCCCGCAGCGGCTGAATGAGCCGTGCGATAGCCGGAATATCCCGCTGCTCGACCAGTTGCGCCAACCCCGGCATCAGCGCAATTTCACTGGCCTGTATCCGCGCCCGCTGCCCTAAATCATGGTGTAGCTGGCGGTCGATAAAGTGAAACAGCAGCGCGCCGAGCAGCGCCAGTAGCAGGCAGGAGAAGGCCAGCAGCGAAAGAAACAGCTTCATCTGAAAGGTCAATCTGTGCTTCATACGGTCGCCGTGGCCAGAGCAGAGAGGATCATCTGAAAAGCCTATCATGCGAAAATACGAACCGTAATCGGGTGACCACAGAGTTGTGAGCTGCCTACATTCTCCGGGTCAAAGCCAGACTATAAACGGGAAACAGAAACGGCACTACACGATAACGGACACGCCGTGGCTGTCTAATGCGCTCTTCAGCGGCGCATCCAGCTCACAGTCGACAATTAATGTACTTGCCAGGTTCAGGTCGCCAATGGCAAAGGCCGAAGCGGCGTTAATTTTTTCCTGCGAGGCCATGACGATGGTTTCCGAAGCTCGCTCGCTGAGCAGACGCTTCACGCCCGCCTCTTCGAAGCTGCCGGTGGTAAAGCCCGCGCGGTGATGGACCCCGGTCACGCCCATAAAAAACAGGTCGGCGTTAATGCGATTCGCTGATTCGCTCAGAGCAGAGCCGGTGGTGACAACGGAGTGTTTAAATAGCGTCCCGCCCAGCAAAATCACTTCAATGGCCGGGTAATCAATCAGCCCAACCGCAATGCTCGGGCTGTGGGTGACAACGGTGAAGGGCAGGTCGTGTGGCAGCAGTTTGATCATTTCGGTGGTGGTTGTACCGCCATCAATAATCACAACCTGGCCTGCGCCGATAAGCGATACGGCCTTCTGGGCGATGGTTTTTTTTGCGTCTATCTGCACGCTTTTTCTTGCTTCAAACGGCGCAATGGCGGCAGAAACCGGCAGCGCTCCACCATGGACGCGCTGTAACAGCCCGGCGGCGGCAAGCTCTCTTAAATCACGGCGAATCGAGTCTTCTGATACCTGAAATTGTTGGCTTAACTCGGTGGAGTGTACCTGCTTATCCCGGGCCAGAATCGCCAGGATCTGCTGTTTTCGTTGGCTGGCTAACATGTTTTCTCTCATGCGTGTTTTTTCTTGATGTTGCATGATTGTGCATGGTAGCTTGCAAAATGTCATCTACAGGAGAGAAAAAATGAGCGCTATTGAGCCGTTAGTGAGAAATATTCATTCTCAGCTGCTTTCTGACGACTGGTATACCCTGAAGAAATACACGTTTGAACTGCGTCGCCGCGACGGAACCTGGCAGCAGCAGAGCCGCGAAGCCTATGACCGCGGCCACGGCGCGGTGGTGCTGCTGTACAATCGCCGCAAAAAAACGGTTGTCCTGACGCGTCAGTTCAGAATGCCGGTTTACCTCCATGACGGCAACGGCCTGTTAATCGAAGCGGCGGCGGGGTTGCTCGACAGCGCTTCTCCAGAAACCCGCATTATCGCCGAAGCGGAAGAGGAAACTGGGTTTCGCATTACGCACATCGAGCCGGTCTTTCGCGCCTTTATGAGCCCGGGCTCGGTGACGGAAAAACTGTGGTTCTTTATTGCGGAGTACCGGGATGAGGATCGCGTTAGCCGCGGCGGCGGTGTGGAAGAAGAGGGCGAAGATATTGAGGTGCTGGAGTGGCCGCTGGAACGCGCGCTTCAGGCGGTGGCGAGCGGCGAGATAATGGATGCGAAGACCATTATGCTACTGCAATATCTGGCGTTAAATAGAACGTTGGGTGAATAGCCAAAGCAAAAAAAGGTGCACAACCGTGCACCTAAAGGAGAGACAAACACACTCCAATTCACTAAAAAACGCCTTACCGGCCTACAATGGAGACTTCCTGCGTTACAGCGCCTGGGTGAACGTCCTTGAGATAACATCCTGCTGCTGCTCGCGCGTCAGCGCATTAAAGCGCACCGCATAGCCTGAAACGCGAATCGTCAGGTTCGGATAGTTCTCCGGATGTTGGATGGCATCCAGCAGCATCTCCCGGTTGAGCACGTTCACGTTCAGATGCTGCCCGCCTTCGACGTGGGCTTCGTGGTGGAAGTAGCCATCGAGCAACCCGACCAGGTTGGTTTTCCGCACCGCGTCTTCTTTGCCCAGCGCCGCTGGCACAATGGAGAAGGTGTAGGAAATCCCGTCCTTGGCGTAGGTGAACGGCAGTTTTGCCACGGAGGTGAGCGAGGCGACGGCGCCTTTACGGTCGCGTCCGTGCATTGGGTTTGCCCCAGGCGCGAACGGCGTGCCGCCGCGGCGGCCATCCGGCGTATTCCCGGTTTTCTGGCCGTACACTACGTTGGAGGTGATGGTCAAAATGGACTGCGTTGGTACGGCGTTGCGGTAGGTTGGCAGCACCTGGATTTTCTTCATAAAGCGCTCGACCAAATCACAGGCAATGCTGTCCACGCGCTCATCGTTGTTACCGTACTGCGGATATTCCCCTTCAATTACAAAATCGACCGCCAGCCCGGTATGGTCGCGCACCGGTTTCACCTGCGCGTATTTAATGGCCGAGAGGGAGTCCGCCGCTACCGACAGCCCGGCGATGCCGCAGGCCATGGTGCGATAAACGTCGCGATCGTGCAGCGCCATCAACGAGGCTTCGTAGCTGTATTTATCGTGCATGTAATGGATGATGTTCAGCGCGCTGATGTACTGCACCGCCAGCCAGTCCATAAAGTGGTCCAGGCTATCCATCACCGTCTCGTAGTCGAGTACCTCGTCCATCAGCGGGGCGGTTTTTGGCCCCACCTGAATCTTCAGCTTTTCGTCCACGCCGCCGTTGATTGCGTACAGCAAGGTTTTGGCGAGGTTGGCGCGCGCACCGAAGAACTGCATCTGCTTGCCGATAACCATCGGGCTGACGCAGCAGGCAATCGCATAATCATCGCTGTTAAAGTCGGCGCGCATCAGGTCGTCGTTCTCGTACTGCAAGGAAGAGGTGACGATAGAAACCTGGGCGGCATACTTTTTAAACGCCACCGGCAGCGCTTCTGACCACAGCACCGTCAGGTTTGGCTCCGGCGCTGGCCCCATGGTGTGCAGAGTATGCAGATAGCGGAACGAGTTTTTGGTGACCAGCGTCCGGCCGTCCAGCCCCATACCGCCAATCACCTCGGTGGCCCAGATAGGGTCGCCGGAGAACAGCGTGTCGAACTCCGGCGTACGCAGGAAGCGCACCATGCGGATCTTCATAATAAAGTGGTCGATAAGCTCCTGCGCCTGCTGCTCGTTCAGCAGCCCGGCTTTAACATCGCGCTCAATGTAGATATCGAGGAACGATGCGGTGCGCCCCAACGACATGGCACCGCCATTTTGTGATTTCACCGCCGCGAGGTAGGCAAAGTAGAGCCACTGCACCGCTTCCTGTGCGTTGCGCGCCGGGCGTGAAATATCGCAGCCGTATTTTGCGGCCATCTCCTGCATTTGCAGCAGCGCACGGCGGTGTTCCGCCAGCTCTTCGCGCAGACGAATGGTGGCCTCAAGCTGTTGTCCCCACTCAAGGTTAGACTGGAGGTCGGCAAACTGTTGCTCGCGCTCGCGCACCAGGTACTGAATGCCGTACAGCGCTACGCGGCGGTAGTCGCCAATGATACGTCCGCGGCCATAGCCATCCGGTAAACCGGTCAGCACGCCGGATTTACGACAGCGCAGCATATCCGGAGAATAAGCATCGAACACGCCCTGGTTGTGGGTTTTGCGCAGCTCGGTGAACAGGTATTCGAAGCTGGGGTCCATCTCGCGACCGTAGGCATCGAACGAGCTTTTGATCATGTTGACGCCGCCATAAGGGTGCAGCGCACGCTTGAGCGGTTTATCGGTTTGCAGACCAACAATCTTTTCCAGACTCTGGTCGATATAGCCCGCGTCATGGGCGGTAATGGTGGTGGCAACATTGGTATCGAAGTCGACCGGCGCATGTGTGGCGTTTTCGATGCGAATACCGGCCATTACCTTCTCCCAGAGGGCGAGGGTCGCGGACGTTGCTTCGGCCAGGAAAGACTCATCGCCTTCATATGGCGTGTAGTTATGCTGAATAAAATCACGGACGTTAATCTCTTCTTTCCAGTCCGTGCCGTTAAATCCCTGCCACGCGTCGGCGTACAGACTCTCGCCGGTATCGATATTTACCTTCATGGAATTCTCTCTGCTGACTAACCGTTAATTATGCGTATTCGACGCTGGCGCTCATTTCGCCTAAATAAATCGCATCGAGGGCAATCATCTTTTCTTCATTGGTTGGAATGACGGTGCAAATAACGCGTGCATCTTCCCTGGAAATAATTCGCTCACCATAGGAATTAGGTAAGCTATTTCTGTCGCTGTCGATATTCACGCCCAGCACCTCCAGATGTTCAATCACCAGTCGACGAATTAATGCCGAATTTTCGCCAATCCCGCCGGTAAAAATAATGCCGTCGAGGCGATGTAATGACGCGGCGTGTCCGGCAATATGGCGGGCGATGCGGTGCACGAAAGTTTTAATCGCCAGCTGTGCGCGTTCATGCCCTTCGTGCCAGGCTTTTTCCAGCACCCGTAGGTCGGAAGAGAGCCCAGAAATACCGAGCAGGCCGGACTCTTTATTCACCACGCGTTCCAGGTCACCGAGCGTCTGCTGGGTTTCACTCGCTACCCACGCCATGGCGCCGAAGTCGACATCACCGCTGCGGGTGCCCATCATCAGCCCTTCGAGCGGTGTCATGCCCATTGAGGTATCAACGCTTTGCCCGTTGCGCACCGCGCAGATAGAGGCGCCATTACCAAGGTGGGCGACCACCAGGCCGGAGTCCTGCTCCGGTAGGCTAAGCAGGTCGTGAGCACGCTGGGAAACGTAGCGGTGCGACGTCCCGTGGAAGCCGTAACGGCGCACGCCGAGCTCCTCGTAATATTTCCACGGCAGGCCGTACAGGTAAGCCTCAGGCGGCATGGTCTGGTGGAAGCTGGTATCAAATACCGCTACCTGGGTCACGCCGGGGAAAAGTTGCTGCGCTGATTCAATACCGCTGAGGTTGGCATAATTATGGAGTGGAGCCAGCGGAGAGACCCGGCGAATATTATCAATGACCTCGTCGGTAATAATGGCCGACTCGGTAAAGATATTTCCGCCGTGGGCAATTCGGTGGCCAATTAAGGCCACGCTGTCATTTAAATCACGCTTTTCAAGTTCAAAGGCAATCGCCTTTAATGCGCCTTCGTAGCGGTGGTGAGCCAGCGTGGCTGGCTCACCTCCATTTACGGATAAGAACGCATTTTCAGTGTTAATACCGTCAGCAATACCCGCCATTAATACATCGCAGTTGGTTGCATCCAATACTGAAAACTTAATTGAAGATGATCCACAGTTAATGACTAATACGACCGGGAATTCATTCATTTTACGACTCATCCTGAGTTCACAGATTAAAACAGTTTGTACACGATGTTCAGAATGGTCAGCAGACCAATAGCGGTGACAAACACGTTATCTAAACGACCACGGTATTTCGCCAGCGATGGCGCTTTACGAATGGCGTACATTGGCAGCAGGCAGAGCAGCGACGCGATAATCGGTGCGCCCATGGCTTCAATCAGGTCCAGAATGTTCGGGTTGGCGTAAGCGACAACCCAAGTGGAGCCCATGATGAAGATCATGCTGATGGTGTTCAGTTTCCCGGAGGAGACCTTGGTTTTATCGCCTTTATAACCAAACTTCAGCACCAGACCGTTCAGCCCTTCCAGCGTGCCAAGGTAGTGGCCGAAGAAGGATTTGAAGATAGCCACCAGTGCGATGATGGAAGCGCCATATTCAAGCGTGGTGGCGAAGGTCGACTTCGTGCCCGCCATGGAAGAGAAGTGGTTTGCCAGATAAGAGAGCACCGGAATGTTCTGCGCTTTGGCTTCCGCCATGTTCTGCGGGGAGAGCGTAAACAGGCAGCTAAAGGCGAAGAACATCACCACGGCCACCATCAGGACGCTGGCGCGAGAGATAATCTGCGAACATTTCTGCTCGGTAAACTCACGGCCGAAGTCTTTCTCATACTCTTCGCGCTTGGAGACCACGAATGAAGAGACGATTGGCGAAAAGTTGAAGGAGAACACCATGATGGAGATACCCAGCCACACGGTGACCAGAATGCCGTCGTGCCCGGTCAGCGCGATATTGCTGAGGTCGACCTGATCGATAGCGGCAGAGTTCCAGTAAGGGATCAGCGACAGGGAAATCAGCACCAGGCAGGCAATGAATGGCCAGACCAGGTAGCTCATCACTTTCACCATCAGATCTTTACCAAACCAGATAACAAAGGCCATCAGCAGCAGCAAGAACAGGGCGACGAAGCCGCGGTTCAGCGCCGGCATTTGCAGCTGGTTTTCCCAGAAGGTCATAAAGGTGTTGGTGATGGTGACGCCATAAATCCACAGCAGTGGGCAGATGGCGAAGAAGTACAGGAAGGTGATCACCACGCCCCCCGTCTTACCAAAATGCTCTTCTACCGTCTCGGTGATGTTACCGGATGGATTTGACCCCGACAGGCACAGGCGCGCCAGCGCACGGTGGCAATAAAACGCAATGGGGTAAGCCAGCACCAGCATCAGCAGAATGGGAATCAGCCCCCCAAACCCGGCGCGAATCGGGAAGAACAGCACCCCGGCACCGATAGCGGTACCAAATAAACCCAGTGTCCACGTTGTATCTGATTTACGCCAGACTGACTGTTTGGTCTGGCTGGATATAATGCTTTCAGTAGTACTCATATCCTATCCTCAACGAAGTTAAATAGTAGAATTAAGCGTCAACTAAACCGGTAATTTGCGATACACGAGACAAGTCGATATTCCCGCCAGAAATAATGCTGACCGTTTTTCGGTTTTTGATATAGCTATCTAATTTGCCGCTTAATAATGCCGCACAGGCTAAAGCGCCAGCGCCTTCGGTGACGACTTTATTACGCTGAATAAGGGCAATCATGCTTTTGCGAATTTCATCTTCGTTGACCAGAACAATATCATCCACGAGGTCACGAACAATTTCGTAGGTTAAATTACCCGGGCGGGAAACGTCACAGCCATCCGCCAGGGTGCCGGTCGTTCGGTGCGTGGTTATATTTCCGGCATAATAAGAGGCGGCCATGCCGTGAACGTTCTCTGACTGTACGCCAATCACTTTAATGGTAGGGTTAATTGATTTAATGGCGATAGCAATACCGGCAATTAAACCGCCGCCGCCGATAGGTACAATTACATTATCCACGTCATACAGGTCTTCGAGAATCTCCAGACCAATGGTGCCTTGCCCGGCAATGACTTTCGGGTCGTCGTACGGCGGGATAAAAATGCGGCCTTCCATTTCGACAATTTCGCTAACCTTAGCGATGGTATCGTTGAAGTTATCGCCGTGCAGCACCACTTCAGCCGAGTAATCGCAGGTGGCGGCGACTTTAGACTTCGGCGCGCCTTTTGGCATCACCACTTTGCCATCAATACCGAGCATCGCACAGGAGAGCGAAACCCCCTGTGCATGGTTACCCGCAGAGCAGGCGACAACGCCCTTACGTCTTTCGGCTTCAGTCAGGGAACTCAGTTTATTAAAGGCACCGCGAATCTTAAATGAGCCGGTACGCTGCATGTTTTCAAATTTAAGGAAAATATCGCCTTTGCACTGTTCGCTAAAGTAATTAGAGCGAGGCATGCCGGTCTTATAAATTTTACCCGCGAGGCGTTTTTTGGCTTCAATAATATCTTCAATAGCAACCGGGAGATCGTATGTAATATGCATTATAACCTCATAACCAGAGTGTTAGGGTAATAGATATTCGTCACCGCTGACCGATATGACGATCGGCGGTATAGGTATTAGATATTTAAAATTACTGGCTTATTTTGAATTTATTATTTGCTTTCGCCTGCGTCCATTACAGGCTGAGTATTCCTTCGCTAATTGCACCAGAATTGATGCGGCTTTTTTAATCCGGTAATTCTTTGACCATATTGCGGCATAGCGCGCAATGGGTAATGTTTCTTCAACCTCGAGCGTAATAAACTGGTCGGAGCCAAAAGGTGCGGTCATATCACAGGGAATAACCGTCAGGAAATCGGCATTGAGAACAAGATTATAAATGGTGACAACGGAGTCCGTTTTAACAATGTTTTCGATGCTGATGCCGTTTCGCTGTAGCGTAATAAGTAGCTCACTGTAGTAACCCATATTGGTTTGTGGCAATACCCACTGCGCCTCTTTCAGTGATTCCAGCGGGGTATTGCCGGCGCACGTTCGGGACTTATTGGCCACGACGACAAACTCTGATTCAAACAGCGGTTCGACGTGCAGGTCCTGTAGCTTCATCTCGTCGCTCAACGTGCCGATGGCGAAATCCAGACGGCCATCGCGCAGCGCAGGCAGGAACGAGGAGAGCTGCGCTTCGAACATCGAGATCTGTACCTTCGGGAACACCTCTTTAAACTTCTGAATCATGTCAGACATAAAGGTGAAGCCAATCAGCGAAGGGAAACCGAAGGAGACATCAATAGCGGCATCGTCCGTCATGCTGTTCATCTCATTCACCATGTTCGTCATCTCACGGGTGATGGACTCAGACCAGGTCAGCAGTACCTGGCCCGGATGAGTCAACGTTACGCCGGTATTTTTTCTGACGATGACCTCTGCGCCAAAGTAAGCTTCAATATCGCTAATGATTTTACTGACCGCGGGCTGCGTTAATCCTAATTCTTTTGCCGCTGAGCCGATAGAACCACTCCGGATCACCTCCTGAAAAACCACCAGATTTTGTATTTTTGGGAGATTTAATGTGTTCATAACGATCCGTGTTAATTGCCTCGTTGACGGGAAGAAGTGTAACAAATTAATTGACTGGGGATTTGTGCGAGTACTCACAAATTGCCTTTTGGTGAATTATTACACGCTATGCGTTTTCTTAAAAATCATTTAATATCAATATGTTATGTTTTATATATAACGCTTTCATCTGACTTTTATCAAAAAATAATGGGGGGATAAAAATATTTTATGCCGATAACGGTGACTATTTTTTGACGTTGTTAATAATCGCCATTTGGCGATCTTTCAAGCAATTATCGAGTAATTAACGGCCAGAAAATGGATTAAATTTAATGTGTAATTTATCAAATTAAATTTTAAATGAAGCATTATCCTTATTAAAGAATGCCTGGGGTCACACTTTTTTTCCATAATTGTTCTGAAAGATACGTATTAGTTATTAATGCTAAAAATATCGGCAACAATTTATTGTCATAATTAACATTTAATTAACTGTGGCTTTTGGTCTATTTTTTAGGTGTTAGTTTGGTATAAGAAATCGGTTTCTTTTGTTTTGTGTTGATAAAACCAATAAGAGTAGTGTTTTGTGTTGATGTTCACAGATCTGCACTCTTGTCATCTTACCCTCTATTGCATTGCGTAATTGAAGGACGGCAGGGCCGTATGCTGCGCGTATACCAGCCAGACCTAATCATAAGCAGTTCTGCTCAGGGGACCCTGCTTCGCAGGGCATTGTTCTCCGTTCCACGACGGCAATGCATCAGAAAAAATAATTGATTCTCCATACGATAATCCTGTGTTGGTATCTGGAATAAGCGCAGGTCATTGATTTATCGATTTGGTAAGAAAGGTTTATGAATAGTTAATACCTACCGTTTAGAGCAAAAGCAATGGAATAATAAGTAATATTTAATTGGTTTTTGTTTTATTCCTTGGTGATATTTATAAGTTATCTTTAGAAATATTTAAGTGAGTGTTTTTTAACGTTTTCACATTGGATTTTATTTGTTTAATTTATTGATTTTAATGAGTTATTTTTTATTTTAAGTGTGGTGAAATATTTGTGATTACTTTTGTCATATGAGTGACGGATCACGCTATTGACTGAAAGATACGTATTCCAATCACTCAATATATGGCTTGTTTTACAAAAATCACCAAATGTTATTATTACTAATGCGATTATTAATGAATATATTTTGCTAATGGGTGAAAGTGGGTGTTAATTCAATGCCTCAATGAATAAGGATAGAAGTTCAGTTTTTACCTAACGAGTTTAATTGGAGCGTTTTGTGAAACGCTCCGGTATTTGCGAACCAGGGAGAGATGCTATGCCAACGGTAATTGGAACGATCAAAGTCATGATGGGCCAGGCGTGGATTGAAGCGGCGGACGGCAGCCGACGCCAGGCAATGGAAGGTGAGCAGGTTATGCGCGGCGAGCAGGTCGTGACCGAGCAGGGGGCGGTGACCGTCACCTTGCCGGATGGTAAAAATCTGGATCTGGGGCGTATGAGCCAGTGGGGCGGCAGCGGCGCAGCAACCGCGACGGCTGATGCGACAGCAACCCAGGACGTTGCTGCCGTGCAGCAGGCCATTACCGAGGGCGCTGACCCAACGCAAATACTGGAAGCAACCGCCGCTGGGAATCCGATTATCACCGATGCGCAGGGCGAAGCAGGCGAGGGAGGACGACACTCCTTCGTGATGCTGGAACTGACTGGACAAATCCTTGACCCTAACGCGGGCTATCCCACCGATGGGCTGGGTAGCGGGCGTCCTGACCGCGTGGAAGAAGATACCTCACTGTTCGGCACCAATGCCGTTGATCTTAATAACCCCGCCATCATCGGCGGCGACGATACAGGTTCCGTTGTCGAAGACGATAGCGATCCAACCCTTGCCGACAGCGGCCGTTTGTCAATTCACGATCCCGATGAAGCACAGTCCTGGTTTATCACGAATTCTGTCAAAGCCAGCGACGGTGCGCTGGGTCACTTGATCCTCGCTAGAGATGGCTCATGGCGCTATGAGGTTAATAACGCCGATGTGCAGTATCTCGCCGAAGGCGAAACGAAAATTGAAACCTTCGTGGTAAAAAGCGCCGACGGCACCGAACACACGGTGACGATTACGATTACCGGGCGTAATGATTTGCCCGTTCTAAGCGCTGACGACGGCTCGGTTACTGAAGACAACGGATTGCCGGAAGGGCATCAGGATATCCCGGCAGAGCTAACGACTTCAGGCTCGCTAAGCTTCACCGATGTGGACTCGTTAGATTCGCACGTCGTGTCGACTACCGGCGAACTGATGGATCTGAAATGGAGCCATTCTGACTCGCTGCCGGAGGGAGTGGAAGCGGCGCTGCGGAGCGGTGAGTTTACGCTGAATGACGCGAAAACGGGCTGGGAATACTCCATTTCGAACGCCGCGACGCAGTTCCTGGCAGCAGGCGAGACGGTAACGCTGACCTATCAGGTCACGGTGGACGACGGACACGGCGTGCTGGTGAACAAGGACGTGGTGCTCACCATCACCGGGACCAACGATTTACCGGTAGTTACGGCCGACAATGCGGCACTCACCGAAGATAACGGGCTGCCGGAAGGGCATCAGGATACCCCGGCTGACCTGACGGCCGAGGGCGCTATCCGCTTCACCGACGTGGACGCCTCGGACTCGCACGTCGTGTCAGCTTCCGGCGATCTGATGGGGATCAAATGGAGCCATTCTGACTCGCTGCCGGAGGGAGTGGAAGCGGCGCTGCGGAGCGGTGAATTCACGCTGAATGACGCGAAAACGGGCTGGGAATACTCCATTTCGAACGCCGCAACGCAGTTCCTGGCAGCCGGCGAGACGGTAACGCTGACCTACCAGGTGACGGTGGACGACGGACATGGCGTGCTGGTGAACAAGGATGTGGTGATCACCATCACCGGGACGAACGATTTACCGGTAGTCAGTGCCGACAATGCGGCACTCACCGAAGATAACGGGCTGCCGGAAGGGCATCAGGATATCCCGGCTGACCTGACGGCCGAGGGGGCTATCCGCTTTACCGACGTGGACGCCTCGGACTCGCACGTCGTGTCAGCTTCCGGCGACCTGATGGGGATCAAATGGAGCCATTCTGACTCTCTGCCGGAGGGAGTGGAAGCGGCGCTGCGGAGCGGTGAGTTTACGCTGAATGACGCGAAAACGGGCTGGGAATATTCCATTTCGAACGCCGCGACGCAGTTCCTGGCAGCAGGCGAGACGGTAACGCTGACCTATCAGGTGACGGTAGATGACGGACACGGCGTGCTGGTGAACAAGGATGTGGTGATCACCATCACCGGGACCAACGATTTACCGGTAGTCAGTGCCGACAATGCTGCACTCACCGAAGATAACGGGCTGCCGGAAGGACATCAGGATATCCCGGCTGACCTGACGGCCGAGGGGGCTATCCGCTTCACCGATGTGGACTCTTCAGATTCGCACATCGTGTCGACCACCGGCGAACTGTTGGATCTGAAATGGAGCCATTCTGACTCGCTGCCGGAGGGAGTGGAAGCGGCGCTGCGGAGCGGTGAATTCACGCTGAATGACGCGAAAACGGGCTGGGAATACTCCATTTCGAACGCCGCGACGCAGTTCCTGGCAGCAGGCGAGATGGTAACGCTGACCTATCAGGTGACAGTGGACGATGGACATGGCGTGCTGGTGAACAAGGATGTGGTGATCACCATCACCGGGACCAACGATTTACCGGTAGTCAGTGCCGACAATGCTGCACTCACCGAAGATAACGGGCTGCCGGAAGGGCATCAGGATATCCCGGCTGACCTGACGGCCGAGGGCGCTATCAGCTTCACCGATGTGGACTCTTCAGATTCGCACATCGTGTCGACCACCGGCGAACTGTTGGATCTTAAATGGAGCCATTCTGACTCGCTGCCGGAAGGAGTAGAAGCAGCGCTGCGCGGCGGTGAATTTACGCTGAATGACGCGAAAACGGGCTGGGAATATTCCATTTCGAACGCCGCAACGCAGTTCCTGGCAGCAGGCGAGACGGTAACGCTGACCTATCAGGTGACGGTGGATGATGGTCACGGCACTCCGGTTATGGAGACCGTCACGATTACGATAACTGGAACGAACGACGCGCCAACGATCGAAAGTGTCGTGGAGGCGAGTCTGTCAGAACATGGTCTGGTGAGTTCCGATTATTCTGCTCACGCTGTAGGTAAATTCAACGTCGGTGATATTGACTCCAGCGATACGCTCAGTGTTTCCCTTGGCGGCCCAAGCAGTACGCTGAAATCTGGTGGTGAGACCATCACTTGGAAATGGGATCCGGTGAGCAATAAGTTGGTTGGCTACATTGGTGACACCGGAAACGAGAAAACGGTGGTAGAAGTTTCGCTCACTGCTCCAGACGGCAGCGGTAAGGGAGAATGGTCCTATGAGGTGACGCTGAAAGGCCCGATTGATCACCCGCTTCAAGGTGAGGATGACCTTGTTCTTGATATCTCGGTGACGGTTACAGATGACAAGGCTACGACGGAAACGACGTTACCTATTACCATCAAAGATGATATTCCTACCATCGGAAACCAAGGTGCCGTCGAGGCCGAAAGCACCAACATTCCGACGCCTTTAGTGGGCGAGCAAGCGCTGTGGGGGAATGGGGTCGCTAACGCCAACAGCATGAAGTTTAATGATTTCACGGTGACGGCAAAAGGTTTTACTTCTGCCACCGACTCCAACCTTATTGATGCGGAGGTAAACCAGTCGACGGAAGGGCTGGGTGTGAAGAGCGTTGCGAGCCCCTACCATAACATCGACAACGAAATCGACTTCCGCCATTTTGACAATGGCACTTCTGCCTCTGAAGAATTGATTTTTACCCTCAATGAGGGGCTGGTGGCTTATGGCGTCAATATCGAGTTCAGCAAAATGTACGGCGGTGAGTTGGAAAGTGGCATCGTTGAGTTTTATCGCGATGGCGTACTGATTGCGAGTCAGCCGTTTAACTCCAACGAGGCTAGCGGTAACTACGCGGCGAACTTTACGGTTCAGGAAGGCGGCTTTGATACGATGGTGATTAAAGCCACCAACAACGGCAATACCAACAAGATAGATAACAGCGACCTGACGGTGAAAAAGGTGACCTTTATTGGCCCTGACACACCGGATGCCATCGCCTATGCCAGCGGTGAAGTGGGCGTAGACTGGGGTGCAGATGGCAAGGGCAGTATGACGTTGACGGGATATGAACTGGGGCTGTTAACCAGCACGGGCCAGCAAATTGTTATTGAACAAGATGGGAACACCGTTCTGGCTACCGATGAACATGGAGACCTGGTCTTTCGCATGGAGTTCACCCCTGAAACCGGCAAATGGGAGTTCTATCAGTACCAGGAGATGCAGCAGCCTGGTGATGACAACCAGATTGATTTCAAAATAACTGTAACTGACGGTGATGGTGACAGCAGTTCAGGCTCCTTTGCGGTTATCCCGATCCAATCAGCAGAAAGCGGCATCTCTGGCAATGAGGGAGCGGCTGAGAGCGGTGACGGGCCTGATACCCCAATAATCCCTGGAGGAAACGAATCAACGACGGGTGGAAGCGACACCACGGCTGATGAGAATGAGCCGACTTCAGTACCGGGTAAAACCATTCAAGGAACCGTGCATGATGACATTCTTATCGGCACCGATGGTGATGACATCATCTATGGTGGAAATGGCAAAGACATTCTCTACGGCGGTGATGGCAATGACACGCTTTACGGTGACAATGGCAACGATATTCTTATCGGCGGTAAAGGCGATGATATTCTTTGGGGCGGCAACGGTAACGACACCTTTAAATGGGAACAAGGCGATTACGGTAAGGATATTATTAAAGATTTTAGTATCAAAAATGACAAAATCGATTTAACCGACCTGCTCAAAGGGCTTGAGGGTAAATTCTCCGATTACGTCGATATTGCTGTTCATGGTCAAGATACGGTGATAACTGTTAATACCGAAGGCTTGAACTATGGCAGTAGTGACACGCTAGTACAGATTACCGTTGAAGGTTGTACTTCAACAAACATAGACAGTTTGATTGCTAAGCCAGATACCCTGGTTTAACCCTGAACCGCACCCTGTCTTACCGGCAGGGTGCTTTTTATTATTTTGAATGCGCTGAATTTAAATTTACAAAAATAAACGAGTGATTACTTTATTGTATCCTACGGTATTTCTATTATGCCTAATTATAAAGCATTATAAATTCTCATTATTAATGAATGTCATATTTGACTGTGCTAATTTAAATTTCTGACACGCTTGTGCTTCAGTCGCAATTACCCGGTATTCAGGATGAACTTATGATTCGGGTCTGTTATTAAGGATATAACATATGGCACAACATTCCCCGGCTGCAGGTGGCAATGACGCAGTAGAATGGCAAAAAGAGATGAAAGTCGATCAGCGCGAGCTTCAGGACGACGCGCTGCTCGATAGTCTGCTGGCGGTCTGTTCGCACTATGGAAAAGCGGCCACCCGCGTTTCGCTGACCGCAGGCCTACCGCTTAAAAATAACCAACTGACCCTCGACGTTTTTCCGCGCGCCGCCGCGCGCGCCGGGCTGCGCGTGCGAATGCTCAAGCGTGAGCTCAAGGATATCACCGCGCTGTCACTGCCCGCCGTACTGGTACTGGAGAGTCATCGCACTGCCGTACTCTTTGGCTGGAATGAACAAGGGCAGGCCCGGGCGCAGACCGGAGAGGTCGGCGGCGGGGAAATATTGGTCGACCCAGCCGCGCTGGCGCAAGAGTACTCCGGTACGGCGCTGTTTATTCAGCCCATCCATCAAAGCGAACGCACCAAATCCTCGCTGCTGCCGCGCACGCGGACCTGGTTTCGCGACACGCTGAAGCTATCGCGCTTTCTCTACGTTGATGCCATCGTTGCCAGCTTCCTGATTAACCTTATCGCGCTGTGTACGCCGCTGTTCGTGATGAACGTCTACGACCGCGTGGTGCCCAACCAGGCCACCGCCACGTTATGGGTGCTGGCGATAGGGATAACCGTTGCCTTCCTGTTTGATCTGCTGCTGAAAACTCTGCGTACCCGCTGCCTCGATATTGCGGGCAAAAAGACCGATATGATTGTTTCGGCCTCCATCTTCGAGCGCATTACCGGCGTGGCGATGAAAGCGCGTCCGGCGCGGTTGGGGAGCTTTGCGCAGAATATTCATGAAATCCAGTCGCTGCGTGATTTTCTCTCTTCGCTCACCATGGCGACGCTTATCGACATTCCGTTCACCTTGCTGATGCTGCTGGTGATCGCCATTATCGGCGGCCCGCTGGTGTTTATCCCGCTGGTGGCCTTCCCGGTGGCGCTGGTGGTGAGTTGGGCGATTCAGAAGCCGCTCAACGACACGATAAAAGAGACGATGCGCCTCGCCTCAGAACGTCAGGCGGTGCTGATTGAAACTCTTGGCGGGCTGGACGCCATGAAGGTGAATAACGCGCAAAGCGAGCGCCAGTTTATGTGGGAAAGCACGCTGGTGACGCTAAGCAAAAAAGAGTTACGGGTTAAAACGCTCTCGACCTTTGCGGTGAACTTTACCGCCTGGCTCCAGCAGTTTTCCGGCGTGGCGATGATTGTTGCCGGGGTTTATCTGATTATCGGCGGTAGCCTCAGTATGGGCGGACTTATCGCCTGCTACATGCTGAACGGCCGCGCGCTGGTGCCGATGGGGCAACTTAGTGGTCTGGTGACGCGCTATCAGCAGGCAAGAATGACCATGAATACCACCGAACAGATGATGGAGCTGCCGCAGGAGCGTCAGGATGACAGGGCGCTGGTGGCCCGCGACACCCTGGAAGGCGCGATTGCCTTCCAGAACGTCACCTTTACCTATCCAGACCAAAAGCGACCGTCACTGACTAACGTCTCCTTTACCATCACGCCGGGTGAACGGGTGGGGATTATCGGGCGCAGCGGGTCGGGAAAAAGCTCGCTGGCGAAGCTGATAATCGGTTTCTATCAGCCGGACTCAGGAGAGATCCTGGTTGACGGCATGGATGCCAACCAAATCGACGTCAACGACCTTCGCCACAATATCGGCTACGCGCCGCAGGATATTTACCTGTTCAGCGGTACGCTGCGCGACAACCTGATAAGCGGAGCCACCTACGTCGACGACAACGCCATGCTGCGGGCGGCGCAGCTGGCCGGCGTGCATGATTTTGCCCGTAAGCACCCGGACGGCTATCACATGCAGGTTGGCGAGCGTGGGCTTAACCTCTCTGGCGGTCAGCGTCAGGCGGTGATGCTGGCGCGCGCGCTTCTGCTCGAGCCACCGATTCTTCTGCTTGATGAGCCGACCAGCTCGATGGATAACACCACCGAAGATGCCGTCCGTCGGGCGTTGATGGCGTCAACCCGCGGGCGCACGTTGCTGCTGGTGACCCACCGCGCCTCGATGCTGGCGCTGGTTGACCGGCTTATCATCATCGAACGTGGGCGCGTGGTGGCCGATGGGCCGCGCGATAGTGTGCTGGAGGCACTGAAGAAGGGGCAAATCCATGGGGGTAACTAAATGGTTTGGTCTCGGTAAAACGGACGACTCCCTGACGGTCAACGGCATTAACGGCGCGGTGATGAGCGACGTGCCGCGCTCGCGACGCGTGACGCTGTGGGCCTGCTTTGGATTTTTTATTGCGCTGATTGTCTGGGCGGCGAACGCCCCCATCGATGAAGTCACCCGCGGCGATGGGAAAGCGATCCCCTCATCCAGGCTGCAAAAAATCCAGAACCTGGAAGGCGGGATTGTCTCCGAAGTCTTCGTCCACGAAGGGCAAATTGTCGACGCTGGTCAACCGCTGCTGCGCCTTGACGATACGCGCTTTAAGTCAACCGTCGGTGAAAGCGAAGCTGACCGCTATGCGCTGATGGCCCGCATCTCACGCCTGCAGGCGCAACTAGACGACAAGCCCTTATCGCTGAGCCCGGAAATCGAGCAGGAAGCGCCGGGGATCGCCAGCGGGGAGCGGGGGCTCTTTGAATCCCAGGGCGCACGTTTTCGTAATGAAATCGCCGGGCTGGAAGAACAGCTGGCGCAGAAAAAGCAGGAACTGCTGGATTTTGAAGCGAAAAAAACGCAGTTCAGCCGCAGCCTGGGGCTTATTCAGCAGGAAGTTAATATGTCCCAGCCGCTGGTCAGTGCCGGGGCTATTTCTAAAGTAGAAATCCTGCGCCTGCGCCGCTCCGAAGTGGACACGCGCGGGCAGCTTGACTCGGTGGTGCTCGCCATTCCTCGTGCCCGGTCAGCCGTTAAGGAAATTGAAAACAAAATTGCCGAGTCGCGAGGCCGTTATCGTAGCGAAATGCTGGGCCAGCTTAACGAAGCGCGCACTAGCCTTGCGAAAATAGAGGCCTCCGGCAAAGCCATCGAGGACCGGGTTCACCGTACGCTGGTGACCTCGCCGGTGCGCGGGATTATCCAGCAGATGCTGGTCAACACCATCGGCGGGGTTATCCAACCCGGCAGCGAGCTGGTGGAGATTGTTCCGCTGGACGACACGCTATTGGTTGAAGCCAAAATTCGCCCGCAGGATATTGCGTTTTTGCATCCTGGGCAGAAAGCGATGATCAAATTCACCGCCTATGACTACACCATCTACGGCGGCCTGAAAGGTTCGCTGGAGCACATCAGCGCCGACACCATTACCGATAAAGAGGGGCATAGTTTTTACCAGATTCGGCTGCGCACGGATCGCAACTATTTGGGCAGCGAAGAAAAACCGCTGCTGATTATACCGGGTATGGTGGTATCGGTAGATATCATGACCGGGCAGAAAACGGTGCTTAGCTATCTGCTGAAGCCAATTCTGCGTGCGAAGGCGGAAGCGTTCCGGGAACGTTAAGACTAAACGAAAAAACGAAAATACGAGCACAATCAGCCCCCTCTCCCTTTTTAAGGGAGAGGGGAGCGATAGGTGATATTTGTCCCTGCGATGTCAGGCGCTAGCTCAGAGCCACCTTAATCCCCAGCGCAATCAGCAGCCCGCCCAGCATCTTATCGATAACCTTCTGCGCCTTAGCCAGCCCACGACGTACCGGCGCGCTCTGAATCAGCACCACCAGCATCGGCCACCAGATAACGGACACGGTGAGGATCACCCCGGCGTACCACAGTTTCTCCGGGAAACCGGAATTCACGTTCAGTACCTGAGTAAAAATAGAGAGGAAAAACAGCGTCGCTTTCGGGTTCAGCAGGTTACACAAGTAGCCCTGGAGAAACGCCTTTTTCAGCGAGGTTTCCTGCAAAGTGACGCCGGTCATATCCATACTCTTATGCCCGCGCGCCAGCAGAGCCAGTAGCCCCACCCAGATAAGGTAAGCGGCGCCTGCGTATTTCAGAATATCAAACAGCCACGGCGTGGTGGTGATGACCACCGCCAGACCCGCCACGCAGTAAGACATATGCGTCAGCACGCCGCAGGTGATGCCAAAGGCGGTCATCATGGCGGGCAGTCGGCGATAGCGCGCGGCGTTTTTAATGACCATAAAGAAGTCCGGGCCGGGTGATAAAATGCCGAGCGTAGCAATAGATGCAACGAAGGCCGTTGCACCAATGGAAGGTATGAACATTGGGGGTGGTCTCTTATCAGGAAGGCGAATAAATTAGAGCGGGATCACAAAAGTCACTATGACCAGAATCAAGGTTTCCGCGTAATCCTCCGGGCTTTATCCCGCCAACGCTGTCACCTCGTTGAGCCGCTCCAGCAGCCGGTTAACCGCCGGATTCTCCACCGCCTGTACGGCATAACAAATGCCAATTCGTCGTAACAACGGATACCCCGGCAGCGGCCTTGCGCTGAGGTCGCAGCGGGTTTCTATCAGCGAGTGCGGCGCAATCGCCAGACCAAACCCCGCTTCGACCAGATCCAGCGCCAGCGTAAAGCTGCCCGCATTGGCGCTGGGTGCACCGGCCGCCGTGCCGTAAAACGGCAGGAAGCGCTGATGAGAATCGTGGGCCGGGTACATCACCCACGGGTGGCTATAAAGCTGCTCCAGCGTCAGCTCCGCCACCTGCGCCAGCGGGTGGCTGCTCGGAAAGGCCAGCATATAGTGCTCGTCGAACAGCGGCATAAACAGCTCGTCTTCGCAGCGCAAACTCTCACAGCCAAGGCGGATATCCCCGGTACAGCCCGGATCGAGCGTCACCAGCATATCCGGCATTTCAAGATGAATTTTTTCCAGCAGCGATGCCAGACACGGCGAAGCAACGTCCTGCTCCACGCCGATACTCAGCGGCATGCCATCCTGACGTTTACGAAAGCGTGAGGTGAGGGCCGCCATCTCCTGGAGCATCCGGCAGGCGTGCGGATAGAGCGCGCGCGCATCTTCCGTCACCTCCACGCCGCGGGGCTTACGCACAAAAAGCTGCGTGCCGAGTTCCTCTTCCAGCGCTTTCACGGTGGCGGAGAGCGCAGGCTGTGTCAGACTTAACTGTTCAGCCGCACGGGTAATGTTGCGCTCTTCGAATACGCAGATGAAGGCGCTGAGCTGTCGCTTATCCATAGATTTATTTTATGGCTGTGAAAAAAACAAACCATTTTTCACCATTCTTATCCGGATTTAAAGTAGCGCCATCAATTTTATTTATGAGGAAGTCAAATGAACGCTGCATCTAAACCATTAGTCGTGATTACCGGCGCCAGCTCCGGGATTGGCCTGGCCACCGCAAAACTGCTGTCAGAACGTGGACATGCGCTCCTGCTGCTGGCGCGTCGCGTGGATCGTATGACGGCGCTGAACCTGCCGCGCACCTTGTGTCGCGCCGTGGACGTCACTAACCGTCAGGCGGTGGCCGACGCTGTTGCCGAAGCGGAACAGCAGTTTGGGCCGGTTGACGCGATGGTCAACAACGCGGGCGTGATGCTGCTGGGCAATATCGACAGCCAAAACCCAGACGAATGGGAGCAGATGATCGACGTGAACGTGAAGGGTTTGCTGAACGGCGTTCACGCGGTAACCAAAGGGATGATTGAGCGCAAAGTGGGCACCATCATCAACATCAGCTCCATTGCCGGGCGCAAAACCTTCCCGAACCACGTGGTCTACGTTGGTACCAAGTTTGCAGTGCACGGCCTGTCCGAAAACCTGCGTGAAGAGCTGTCGCCGCACAACGTGCGCGTGGTGGTGATTGCCCCGGGTGCGGTGGAAACCGAACTGCTGAGCCATACCACCAGCGACGACATCAAAGCCGGTTACCAGAGCTGGAAACAGGATATGGGCGGTAAAGTGCTGAGCCCGGAAGATGTGGCGCACGCCATTGAATACGCCTATTCCCAGCCGCAGTACGTTTGTATCCGTGAAATTGTGCTGGCGGCGACCCGCCAGGGCGCGTGATAAGTCAGGATTGATGCCAAAAATCAGCGGATAATAAAGCTGATTTTTGGCCACGCAGACGTGAGGAACCGTTAACCGTTCCTCACGTCTATTTTCCTCTTTTGTTTCCATCCATGTCGTAGACCGTTCGCTGCCAGCGTTCATCTGGCCGGTTAGTGAAGGTCACCAGCTCCGCAGGGCAGACCGCGCCGGTTATCATGCCGCGACTATCCCGCTCCACGCTGTTCCAGTTCGCTGAACAGTGAATATATTTTTCTGCCAGCATCTCAATTTCCGGCGTCGTAAAGCCCATCGCAGACCGGCCGTTGCGGGCGGCGCGCCCCATCATGATAGCTTTGTCACACAGGTTTCTGAGCTCCGCTTGTAACGCAAAATCACCAGCGGTTTCATCGATTGGATAAAATATCACGCCCGCCTCCTGCGCCGCGTCCAGCATCACTCGCAGCACCACCTTTGACCAGTCATTGCGCGTGGGACGGTCGATGACGGCCGCCGCCGCGCTTCGTTTCTGAAATGTGCCGTAACGGTCGGTGGGCATCCGATCGTCATACCAGGTCGCCGTATTTATCGCCACCGTATGCAATAGCGGCGCAATGGTTGGGTAGCTCCCCATCGCGCTGAGCTGCTCGCCGGTCTGCTGATAAATGCGCGTTTTGGTATCGGGAGTGGAAAGGGGGACGGTTTCAAACTGAGGGCGGGTAAGGAAGTAGGTTTCGTGTTCATCAGGGTTATAGCCGCCGCCAATGTCGGAATGCGCACCAGGCAGGGCCAGTTCCGGCCACGCCGGTTTTACGCTGTTCAACACGAAATTAAACCGACATTCGTGCTGCGCGGTGATGTGGAAAACGCGCTGAGCCACGCCTGGGCGCAGCTGCAGATTAACATCCCCGGTATCGGCGCTATGCGGATTAAGGCCATTAGCCGGCGTACCGATAGCCGCTACGGTATCAAATATCCCCAGAAAGCGTGTTTTACCGCCGGGCGTGCCGGTAAATTCAAGCCCTTTCAGCCCGGCTTTAATGGCTGCGATAATCGCGTTTTCCTGGGCGAATACCCGGTTGGCAAAATGTCGTGCCGCCGCCGCTCCCCGGCTGAAGCCGAAAATATCAAACTGTACCTCTTTAATGACGCAGGAACGCGCTTTAGCATGCTGGCTTACGTAGCTCTGGATACAGGCCGCGAGTGCCGCAACGGCCTTGTCGGTTTTACTCACTACACCGCTTCTGCCGAGGCCAGTCCCCATCCCGAACGTGCAGTCCCCCGCGCCATCTTCGGTTCCGATACCTTCGATATAAATAGCGTATTGACCGGCCCCTGTATCAGGCGTTATGTCCTGGTTGTACAGCGTATGGAGCCAGTGAATGTTGGTGTAATAACCGAGATAACTTCCCGCTGCCGTGCCGCAGAGTTTCTGAACGGCGTTCGTTGCAGAAGGTTCTGCCGTGCTGGCCGTCTGACGGCTGCAGCTATTGTTCGCATTGTTGCCCGTGCCATCGAAAAACACGCCGATGGTCAGCGTGATTTCCCGCATTTTTTTCTCGTCCTGTTCCATAAAACCCCCTTATCCTTAAGGATATTCTGTCAATCGTGCCCAATATGGCATAACAGATAAAAAAGGGGCTATACCGCGCATTCGTTTGTTTGTAAGGAGGCGTAACCAACCAGGGTTTTGCAGCTAAGCGTTCTCCCGATTGCCCGTGAAATAAAATGTAATAGACACATCAATGTCGGCGTTATCGCTGCGGCCATCTTCATAAATAATTATTATGACCCTCCTTTGTTATATTTGTTTTTCCTATGACCTGCTGCACTATTATTGCGCTTGATGTCCTTTTACGGTGCGCCGAAATATTCTTATTACTTTGCGTTTTTATTTAAAAGTTAATTTAAATCAGTGCGTTAAATATTTGGCATGTGCCTTGCTAATTGAATTCCATCTTGTATACCAACAGGGATTCAACGATGGCATTAATGACAGGACAAACGCTGGCCGCGTGGCGTCAGCAAATCAGTCAGGACAGTGAATCTGTTCTTACTCGTTTACTTGAACATATTAATACCTTCCCGGCGGAAGATAACGCATGGCTGATGATAGCCAACGAAGCGCAGCTGAAAGCACAATTAGCGGTGTTAACACCGCTTTATCAGAATAACCCCGACGCCCTGCCATTATTCGGTATTCCTTTTGCGGTTAAAGACAACGTAGATGTGGCCGGATGGCCGACCACGGCGGCCTGTCCGGCGTTTGAATATATTGCGGAGCAGGATGCGACGGCGGTTGCCCGGCTGAAAGCCGCCGGGGCGATTGTTATCGGCAAAACCAACCTCGACCAGTTCGCTACCGGGCTGGTGGGCACGCGCTCCCCCTACGGCGCTGTGGTCAACACATTCAATCCCGATTACGTCAGCGGCGGCTCCAGCTCCGGCTCGGCCTCCGTGGTGGCGCGTGGCCTGGTACCGTTCGCCTTTGGCACCGACACCGCCGGTTCTGGGCGCGTGCCAGCCGGGTTTAACAATATCGTCGGCCTCAAACCGACCAAAGGCTGGCTCTCAGCTAAAGGCGTGGTGCCTGCCTGTCGCCTCAACGACACGCTGTCGGTCTTTGCCCTGACGGTGGACGACGCGTTTTATATCGCCTCGCTGGCGGGCAGCGTAGATAGTGAAGACGCCTACTCGCGCGCACATCCTGCGACCACGCCTGCGGCGCTGCCATCGACCCCGACCTTCGCCGTACCGGAAACGCTGAACTTTTTCGGCGACGTTCAGGCGCAGGCGGCCTGGGAACAGGCTATCGATGCGCTGTGTGAAAGCGGCGTCACGCTGAAACCTATCGACTTTTCAGCGTTTACTCAGCTTGCCGAACAGCTGTATCAGGGGCCGTGGGTGGCCGAGCGTACGGCGGCAGTGGGCGACATGATTCAGCATCCTGAACTGATGGACCCGACCGTTTACACCATCGTCTCTGCGGGCCTCAACTACAGCGCAGTGGATGCCTACAACGCCGAATACCTGCGCGCCGAGCTGGCGCAAAAAATCCAGCAGACGCTGGGCGAAGTCGACGCGCTGGTGGTGCCAACATCGCCAACCATCCACACCTTAAAGGAGATGGAGCAGGAGCCCATTCGCTTCAACTCCCAGTTTGGTACCTACACCAACTTCACCAATCTGGCTGACCTCAGCGCGCTGGCGCTGCCCGCGCCGTTCCGCGCCGATGGTCTGCCAGCGGGGATCACCCTGATTGCCCCCGCGTGGCACGACCGGGCGCTGGCAGATTTTGGCCGCCGCTGGCAGCAGCAGCTTGCGCTACCGCTGGGGGCGACCGAGCTGCCGTTAACGCCAGGCGACGCCGCGCTGCCGTCGTCGCCGCATCACGTGCGCATTGCCGTGGTTGGCGCGCACCTGCGCGGTATGCCGCTCAACTTCCAGCTCACCACCCGCAACGCGGTCTTTGTCGAAGCCACGCAGACGGCGGCGACCTATCGCCTCTACGCGCTGGCGAATACCCAGCCGCAAAAGCCGGGGCTGGCTCGCGACGCATCCGGCGCGGCGATTGAGGTGGAGCTGTGGGATATCCCGCTGGCGCGCTTTGGCGAGTTCGTGGCGGAAATACCATCGCCGCTGGGTATTGGCTCGCTGGAGCTCTGCGATGGCCGCTGGGTGAAAGGCTTTATCTGTGAACCGGCGGCGCTGAATGACGCCGTGGATATTACCGAATTTAAGGGCTGGCGGCATTGGGTTGCCCGTAAGGAGAACCATCATGTTTAACACCGTGCTGATTGCCAACCGTGGTGAAATTGCCTGCCGCGCGATCCGAACCCTGAAACGTCTGGGTATTACCAGCGTTGCGGTTTACTCCGACGCGGATAAAAACGCTGAACACGTTAAGCAGGCCGATATCGCGCTGGCGCTGGGCGGCGAAAAGGCCAGCGACAGCTACCTGAAGATTGACGCGATTATTGCCGCCGCGCGGGAAAGCGGGGCGCAGGCCATCTGGCCCGGCTACGGTTTTCTCTCAGAAAGCCTGCCGTTTGCCGATGCCTGTGACAAGGCGGGCATCGTGTTTATCGGCCCAACCGCCCAGCAGATTGGCGAATTTGGCCTGAAGCACCGTGCTCGCGAACTGGCCGCCGAAGCGGGCGTCCCGATGACGCCGGGGACCGGGCTGCTCAATTCCCTCGACGACGCGCTGGAAGCCGCGCAGAACATTGGCTATCCGGTAATGCTGAAAAGCACGGCGGGCGGCGGCGGGATTGGCCTAACGCGATGCGCCGATGCGCAGGCGCTGGCGCAGGGCTGGGAAAGCGTACGCCGTCTGGGCGAGCAGTTCTTTAGCGATGCCGGAGTGTTTGTTGAGCGCTGCGTGGATCGCGCACGCCATATCGAAGTGCAGATATTTGGCGACGGTAAAGGCAACGTGGTGGCGCTCGGCGAGCGCGACTGCTCGCTCCAGCGCCGCAACCAGAAAGTGGTGGAAGAGACGCCGGCGCCGAACCTCCCGGCGACGACCCGCAAAGCGATTCTCGATGCCGCGGTGCAGCTCGGTAAGCTGGTGAACTACCGCAGCGCCGGGACGGTGGAATTTATCTACGATGCCGCGCTGGACGCGTTTTATTTCCTCGAAGTGAATACCCGTTTACAGGTTGAGCACCCGGTGACCGAATGCGTGACCGGGCTGGATCTGGTGGAGTGCATGCTGCGCGTGGCGGCAGACGAGCCTATCGACTGGGCGCGTCTGGCGCAGGCGCCGCAAGGGGCGGCGATTGAAGTGCGTATTTATGCCGAAAGCCCGCTGAAAAACTTCCAGCCGAGCCCCGGCGTACTGAGCGAAGTGGTCTTCCCTGACGATGTACGCATTGATACCGGCGTCACCACCGGCAGCGAAGTTTCCGCGTTTTACGACCCGATGATCGCCAAGCTGATTGTTCATGCACCGACCCGCGCCGCGGCGCTGGCAAAACTGGCGGCAGCGCTCGACGCCACGCGGCTGCACGGCATTGCCACCAACCTCGACTACCTGCGGCAGATAACCGCCAGCGAGGCCTTTGTCAGCGGTACCGCCTGGACGCGGATGCTGGATAGCGTGGTGGCGCAATCGCCAATGATTGAAGTACTGCAACCCGGCACCTGGAGCAGCGTGCAGGATTATCCGGGCCGTCAGGGCTACTGGGATATCGGCGTGCCGCCGTCTGGCCCAATGGATGACTTTGCCTTCCGTCTGGCGAACCGGATTGTCGGCAACCATGAATCGGCGGCTGGGCTGGAATTCACCCTGCAAGGGCCGGTGCTGCAATTCCACGCTGATGCGCTGATTGCTCTGACCGGGGCCGATTGTCAGGCGAAGCTGGACGATGAAGAGGTGCCGATGTGGCAACCGGTGACGGTGAAAGCGGGGCAAACCCTGAGCCTCGGGCGCGCGCAGAGCGGTTGCCGTGGCTATCTGGCGGTGCGTAACGGCCTTGATGTGCCGGTCTATCTCGGCAGCCGTTCCACTTTCGCGCTGGGTCAGTTTGGTGGTCACGCGGGGCGCACGCTGAAGGTCGCGGATCTGCTGTCTATTTCGCGTCCGGATATTGCCGCCTGCACCACGCCCGCGCCGGTTTCTGAACCACAGGCGCTGTCTGCGGCATTAATCCCTGAATACGGCGACGTCTGGCGTATTGGCGTGCTTTACGGGCCGCACGGCGCGCCGGACTTCTTCACTCAGGAGTCTATCGACGAGTTCTTTGCCAGCGACTGGCAGGTGCACTACAACTCTAACCGTCTCGGCGTCCGTCTGGTGGGCCCAAAACCAAGCTGGACGCGGCCGAACGGCGGCGAAGCGGGGTTGCATCCGTCGAACGTTCATGACTGCGAATACGCTATTGGCGCGATCAACTTTACCGGCGACTTCCCGGTGATCCTCACCCGCGATGGCCCAAGCCTCGGCGGCTTTGTCTGCCCGGTGACCATCGCCAAAGCGGAGCTGTGGAAAGTGGGGCAGGTGAAGCCGGGCGACCGCATTCGCTTCTACCCGATTAGCGTGGAAGACGCGGTGGCGCGGGAAAACGCCCAGGACCGCAGCGTTGAAACTCTGCAAACCACCGCGCTGCGTGAATTTGCCATGCCGTCGCTTGCCGACCGTGACGGCGTTTCCGCCGCCGGGCTGGTGTCGCTGCCCGCCACCTTCAGCACCCCGGCGATCGTTTATCGTCAGGCGGGCGACAACTACATCCTGATTGAGTACGGCGAAAACGTGCTGGATCTGGCGCTGCGACTGCGCGTTCACGTGCTGATGGAGCATTTGCGCGAACTGGCGCATCCGGGCATTAAAGAGCTTTCCCCTGGCGTACGTTCGCTACAGGTGCGTTACGACAGCCGTGAAATCAGCCAGCCCGCGCTGGTGGCGCTGCTGCTGGAGCAAGAGGCGCGCATTGGCGACGTCAGCCGTATGAAGGTGCCGTCGCGCATCGTCCATCTGCCGATGGCCTTTGAAGACAGCGCCACGCTGGATGCTGTCAGCCGCTACGCCGATACCGTGCGTGCGACCGCACCGTGGCTGCCGAACAACGTCGATTTTATCCAGCGCATTAACGGCCTGCCGAACCGTGAAGCGGTGATGGAGACCCTGTTTGATGCCAGCTACCTGATTCTGGGGCTGGGTGACGTCTATCTCGGTGCGCCGTGTGCGGTACCAATCGACCCGCGCCACCGCCTGCTGAGCTCGAAGTACAACCCGGCGCGCACCTTCACCGCTGAAGGCACGGTGGGCATTGGCGGCATGTACATGTGCATCTACGGCATGGACTCGCCGGGCGGCTATCAGCTGGTGGGGCGCACGCTGCCCATCTGGAACAAGTTCCTCAAAAATGAGCAGTTCAACGACGGCGAGCCGTGGCTGCTGCGCTTCTTCGACCAGGTGCGTTTCTATCCGGTGAGCGAAGCGGAGCTCTCTGTGCTGCGCGACGATTTCCGCGAAGGCCGCGCGGCGGTGCGCATTGAAGAGACGGTGTTCGACTTCGCCGAGCACCTGCAGTTCCTTGATGACAATGCCGCTGATATCGCTCGTTTCCGCCAGCTTCAGTCTGCGGCATTTGAAGCGGAGGTCGAGCGCTGGCACCTGGACGACCAGGAGGCCGACGTTGAAAGCCTGCTACCGATGCAGGAAGAGGACATCGACGATGGTGCGCTGCCGGTGGCTGCCGATATGAACGGCAATATCTGGAAAGTGCTGGTCACGCCGGGCGAGGCGGTGGAAGCCGGTCAGCCACTCATCATCGTGGAAGCGATGAAAATGGAGCTAGCCATTCACGCCCCGCAGGCGGGCATTGTTAAACGCATCGGCTGTCAGCCGGGCCGCCCGGTGAGCCCTGGCGACGCGCTGCTGTGGCTGGAATAGGGAGCGGCGTATGACGCAAGCGAACGGCAAAAAGCGCACGGTGGGGCTGGCGGAGCGTATCTATCTGGCGCTGAAAAACGACATTTTTGATTTCCGCCTGATGCCCGGCGAGCACTTTAGTGAAAACGAAATCTCCGAACGTATGGCGGCCAGCCGCACGCCGGTGCGTCAGGCGCTGTTCTGGCTGGAGCATGAGGGCTATGTGCAGGTTTATTCGCGCAGCGGCTGGCAGGTGAAACCGTTCGACTTCACCTATTTCGAAGCGTTGTACGACTTTCGCATCGTGCTGGAAATGGAGGCGGTGAAGCGCCTGTGTGCCATGCCGACACCTGCGCGTGCGGCCCATCTCACGCCGCTGCTCGCCTTCTGGTGCGATGCGCCGCAGATGCCGCCGGGCAAGGAACTCTCACGTCACGACGAGGCGTTTCATACCGCGCTGGTGAGTGCCACCGGAAACGGTGAGATGGCGCGGGTGCACGTCGAGCTGACGGAAAAAATGCGCATTATTCGCCACCTCGACTTTACCCGCGAGGACCGCGTGGACGCGACCTACAGCGAACACGCGCAGGTGCTTCGCGCCATTGAGCAGCAGCAAACCGAAGAGGCGCAGCGGATCCTCACTGCGCATATTTCACAGAGTAAGGCCGAGGTCAGAAAAATAACCCTACACCGGCTTCAGCAGGCCCGTTTACAACCCGTTTCACCGTAGTTGCGGCATCCGCCCCATCCCGGTGGGGAACATTTATCACTCAATATCGTTTAGGGGTTTTGGTCATGAAAAGACGTTCTTTACTGAAAGCATTTGCCCTGTCGGCCACCTTTTTGAGCATGGGCTTCTCTTTGCAGGCGTACGCAGCAGACACCATTAAAATCGGCATTATGCATTCGCTCTCCGGCACCATGGCGATTTCCGAAACGCCGCTGAAGGACGTGGCGCTGATGACCATCGATGAGATTAACGCCAAGGGCGGCGTGCTGGGTAAAAAGCTTGAACCGGTAGTGGTTGACCCGGCCTCCAACTGGCCGCTGTTTGCCGAGAAAGCGCGTCAGCTGCTGACGCAGGATAAAGTGGCGGCGGTGTTTGGCTGCTGGACCTCGGTATCACGTAAATCGGTGCTGCCGGTGTTTGAAGAGCTGAACGGCCTGCTGTTCTATCCGGTGCAGTATGAAGGCGAAGAGATGTCGCCAAACGTCTTCTACACCGGCGCGGCGCCAAACCAGCAGGCGATTCCGGCGGTGGAATATATGATGAGCGAAGACGGCGGCGGCGCGAAGCGCTTCTTCCTGCTCGGCACCGACTACGTCTATCCGCGCACCACCAATAAGATCCTGCGCGCCTTCCTGCACTCGAAAGGGGTTCAGGATAAAGACATTGAAGAGGTCTACACGCCGTTTGGTTATAGCGACTACCAGACCATCGTGGCTAACATCAAAAAATTCTCCGCAGGCGGTAAAACGGCGGTGATCTCCACCATCAACGGCGACTCTAACGTGCCGTTCTACAAAGAGCTGGCCAACCAGGGCATCAAAGCCACCGACGTACCGGTGGTGGCGTTCTCCGTTGGTGAAGAAGAGCTGCGCGGTATTGATACCAAGCCGCTGGTGGGGCATCTGGCGGCGTGGAACTACTTTGAGTCGGTGAGCAACCCGGTGAATGAGAAGTTTGTCGCTGATTACCGCGCTTACGCCAAAGCGCACAAGCTGCCGAATGCCGATACCGTGGTGACCAATGATCCGATGGAAGCGACTTATGTGGGTATTCATATGTGGGCGCAGGCGGTAGAGAAGGCGGGGACGACCGATGTGGATAAAGTCCGCGCGGCGATGGCTGGGCAGACTTTCGCTGCGCCGAGCGGTTTTACGCTGACTATGGACGCGATGAACCACCATCTGCATAAGCCGGTGATGATTGGTGAAATTGAAGAGAACGGTCAGTTTAACGTGGTGTGGAACACCGATAAGCCGGTGCGTGCGCAGCCGTGGAGCCCTTACATTCCGGGGAATGATAAGAAGCCGGATACGCCGGTGAAAACGGGTGGGAAGTAAGGGGGGGGGAGTGGGTGATGTATTGGGGTTGATTGCACCGTTGCGCTCCCTTCAAGTTCCAGCCGCATAAATTGCGCGGGTGCAGGGAGCGCGCAAGGGGCGGCCAATCGCCGCCGCCCCCTGCACCCCCGGGCTCTGGCGGCAAAATCGCCGCTTCGCGGTTCCCTCAGCTTATTCCCTCCGGCTTCGGGTCGGGCGCGAGTTCACATCCCTGTGAACCACGCCCTCAGCCCACATCCCTGTGGGCTGACCCGGCCTACGGGAAACGCTTCGGCGATTTAGACGCCACCAAAAACCGTGCGGTCTTTAAGTTAACGGCAAAAAATACACGAATGTCACTGAAACCGATGAGTCCCCGCTGGAAATCGGCGAGCCGGAGAATGGAAGGCAAGGTCAGGACGCCATGGATGGCGGACTGAGGCGAACCGAGACAGGACGTCGAGTTTCGCCGTGCCGCAGGCTGGAGTTCGTAGGTGAGCGCAGTGCGAAGCACCGATTTCCCTGCGGGGCCGCGGGGATTGCGAAGGGGGGCGCGGCCGCCCCCCTTGGCCCGTTCACCGGTGATGGAACTTCATATTCCACCCGACGTAAAGTGAACGGAACCCTTCACCTCACTAACAAATATCAGGTTTTTTCCATCGTGACAGAGCGAACTGCACGACTCGGCTATCAGAACAGCACCGAATAGTTCAACCCAAACGTCCGTCCACGACCTTTGTAGTCATACAGCGAAGCCGGGCCATAGCCAGGGCTGTAGTACATCGGCGCACGCTGACCCCACACGGTGGTGTAATCACGGTCGAAGAGGTTTTCAACGCTAAAGCTCAGCTTACCAACCGGCAGAGCGTAGCTGCCGAGCAGGTCGATAGTGGTGTAACCATCAATCTCATTGCCCGCTTCATCACGCAGCTTAAACGACGTTGTGCTCTGTACGCGCAGGCTCCATGGATCTGGCGCCCAGCCGATATAGGCGGTGGCTTTCGACGGACTCGCGACCTTCACGTCATATTTTTCCCAACTGCCGTTCACCTTCGACTCGGTTTTCAGCACGTTGAAGTTACCGCCGGTGCTCCAGTTGGTGTCTGGAATAAAGTAGTCCACCGCACCTTCCACGCCGTAAATGCGACGTTTGTCGTCTACGACGCTGATGGTCAGATCTTTATTCGCCTTCACGTTCTTATCAGACAGTGAGTAGTAAGCCGCGATTTGGGTACGCAGGTTGTCACCGGTGTAGCGCCAGCCAAGCTCATAAGAGTCAACTTTGATGCCCTGTAGCTTGCTGTCACTGACGTTGACGCTGTTGGTCAGAGCCCGATGGCCGTTCACCGCCGCCGCATAATCGCCGCGACCGTAATACTTGCCCGGATCCGGCAGCTCTACGCCCTGCGAGAAGTTAAACCACGTTTGCTGGCGCTCGGTGATGTGCATTAACAGACCGGCGTTAAACAAGTAGTTGTCGTAGTCCGTCGAACCGCCAGGAATCGCATCGGCAGATTTGATAGCGCCAGACGCAATTTGCTCCTGTACGGCGTAACCGACGAAATCATCGACCTTGTTTTCGGTGTACTGGTAGCGCACGCCGCCGCTGAGGGTAAAGATCTCGTTGATGTCGTAGCTTGACTGTAAAAACGCCGCCAGGTTGCTGATGTCGTAGGAAGGATAGCGCCCGGTAGTGTAAATCTGCTGGTTGTTCATCCCGCCGGAAGCGTTCGCCAGATCTTTATTGAAGTACATCTGGTTTGAGGTAAAGCGCTCGTGATCGGCATCCAGCCCGTAGGTGAGTTGCCAGCCATCCAGCGGCGTACTGTTCAGCGTCAGTTTGGCGCCGTACTGATTGGTTTCCTGTTGAGATGACGAGAGGCTGGTTAACTTCATATTCTTGTCGACGGACGGGAACGGGTAGAACTTAAGGGACTCATCGCGATAGTAAATCTGCCCGACCAACTCCTGACCAAGGAAGCTACTGTTGGAATACTGTAGGCTCATCAGGTGGCGTTCGGTGCCCGGAATACGATCGGAGTTCATCCCGCTGCTGACGTACGGCTTGCTGGTGCCGGAAATGGCGGAGAAATCTTTCCCCAGATTCAGGCCATAATCATCATCGCCCTGGCTCTTGTAGTACTGGGTCACCAGCTGTAACTGCTGGTTTTCATCAATATTCAGCGTCCCGGTGCCCATCAGATCCAGACGGTCGGAATACTGTAGCCCGGTCTGGGTGTTGTCCAGCAGGGTGGCGTCGCCGTTGCCGTCGTACCAGCCGCCAAACTTCTGATAGGCCACCGACATGCGCCCGGAGATATGTTCGTTACCGCCGGAGACGGCGCTGGCGATACGCTCGTCGTGATCTTTACTGCTGTTAAAGCCGCTCTTCGTTCCCGCTTCAAACTCAACCTGGGTTTCCGGCTGGCCTTTTTTGGTCACGATATTGATAAGCCCGCCGGTACTGCCGCCGCCGTACAGCGAAGTGGCGCCGGAGATCACTTCAATGTGTTCGATATTGAACGGGTCTATGGAGTCGAGCTGGCGGCTGTCGGTGCGCGATGAGTTGAGACGCACGCCGTCAATCAGCACCACCAGCGGGCGACCGCGGACGTTCATGCCGTAGTTGGTGCGGCTCTGGCTGCTGACGTCCAGGCCGGGGATCAACTGGGCCAGCGCGTCTTTCAGCTCTTTACCGCCCTGAATCTGTTGTTCCAATTCGGCATTTTCGATAACCCAGGTGGTTTGCGCCATCTCGGCTACGGTGCGGTTATTACGGCTGGCAGATACCACCATATTTTCGTCATCGCTTTGTTGGGCGACGGCGGGCGCCATCATGGCAAGCAGCAAGGGGTTAAGCGCCCAGAGAGTATATTTCTTATTAATCATCATCATTCCTGCGCACGGGCAGACAACGATCGGCCCAAAGATGCGCGTAGTGAGTTAAAGAAGCAGCGCGGTGCTGCATGTTTCCCGGCAAGCGGCGTTCGAGGGGAACGGCGATTGCCTGAGACTGGTGCTACCGCGTCCGATAGCGGGGAGGATCGGCACGCAGCAAGTGAGGCGAAAAATGAAAATGGGAAGTTTGTAGATAACGTTTCTCATTATCAATAACTGATTTTGATAGTTGCATATTCCTTCACATTTTGAATAATTTTTTTTCGTCCTGAAATAACCATGCAAATAACATGGAATAAGCGGTGGGATGGATATAAATAATTATTTTGACTCGCTGATTAACCTATTTATTTTTCCTATGACGAACTGCGCTATTACCGTGCGCGGATGTGCTTTGGCGGTGCGGTGGAATATTTAATGATGACGTTGTTTTTATTTTAATTTCATTAAAATCAGTTTCTTATATATTTGGCACGGGCATTGCTAATTGAATTCCATCTTGTATACCAACAGGAATTCAACGATGAATATAATAATGGGACAACGCGCGGCGCTTTACTTCCCCGCCTTGCTCTTTCTCCTTTTAAGCGGTCTGTTGACCAGCCTTCCGGCGCGAGCCGGTGCGGCGGCCGATTATGGTCATGCTAGCCGCACCGAGCAGGCGCAGCTGCTTCAGGCGTGGGCGGCCGCACCGCAGGCTGACCGTTTGCCGCTATTGCAGGCGCTGAGCCAGGAAGCGGTGGTGAGCGATGCGCAGGGCCAACTGTTTACTGAAAAAAATGGCCAGTTAACGCCGCTGGAAGGGAGCGCTGCACCTTCTGGTAGTACCAAAAAAGTGTTTATGAATAACCGCATTCGCGGACTGGTGGCCAGTGCGTTAGCCTCGCACCAACTGGTCAGCAACGACGTAAAAGTGCGTCTGAACGCCGCGCTCACCTTGCAAAATAGCGCTCAGCAGGACCAGCTACCGATGCTCAGACAGCGTCTGGCGGTGGAAACTGATGCAGGAGTGCACACCGCGCTGGCAATCGCCGTTGCCAATTTACAGCTCTCCGATAGCCGGGCCGAGCAGCGCCTTAGCGCCGTGAAGCTCTTAGGCGAAGCCAGCGACCCGCAGGTGCAGGTGAGCCTCAGCCGACTGACTCAGCCGCAAAATGAACCCGACCCGGCGGTGCGAGCCGCCGCTGCCGAAAGCCTTAAGCAGGTACAGCAGCGCCTGAAGTGGGGCGACTGGCTTGGGCAGGCGTTTAGCGGCATTTCGCTCGGCTCCATTTTGCTGCTTGCTGCGTTGGGGCTGGCAATCACCTACGGCCTGCTGGGCGTTATCAATATGGCCCACGGCGAAATGCTGATGCTCGGCGCCTACGCCACCTGGATGGTACAGGACGCGTTTCAACGTCTGGCGCCGGAGTGGCTGGCGCTGTATCCGCTGGTGGCGCTGCCGGTAGCCTTCTTTATCACTGCGGCGGTGGGGATGCTGCTGGAACGTACCATCATCCGCCACCTCTACGGCCGCCCGCTGGAGACGCTGCTGGCAACCTGGGGGATTAGCTTGATGCTGATCCAACTGGTGCGCGTGCTGTTCGGCACGCAGAACCTTGAAGTGGCGAACCCTTCCTGGCTCTCTGGCGGCTGGAACGTGTTGCCAAACCTGGTGCTGCCATACAACCGTATTGCGGTGATCCTCTTTGTGATTGGCGTGCTGGCGCTGACCTGGCTGCTGCTCAACAAAACCCGCCTTGGCATGAACGTGCGAGCGGTGACGCAGAACCGCCGCATGGCGGACTGCTGCGGGGTGCCCACCGGACGTGTCGATATGCTGGCGTTTGGCCTCGGTTCCGGCATTGCCGGGCTGGGTGGCGTGGCGCTATCGCAGCTTGGCAACGTCGGCCCGGAACTGGGACAGGGGTACATCATCGACTCCTTCCTGGTGGTGGTCACCGGCGGCGTGGGGCAACTGGCTGGCACCGTAGTCGCCGCGCTGGGGCTGGGCGTGCTGAACAAAGTGTTGGAGCCGCAGATAGGCGCGGTGCTGGGCAAAATTGCCATTCTGGTCCTGATCGTGCTGTTTATTCAGAAGCGGCCGCAGGGGTTGTTCGCATTCAAAGGGCGGGTAATTGACTGATGAGCCAACCTATTACGTTAACTCTCGCGCGGCGTGCGCCGCGATTGACCTGCTCGCTGGCGGCGCTGGCGCTGGTAGCGCTACTGGTACTGCCGTTTCTGGCATTGCTGCCGGCGGAAAACCCGCTGGCTATCTCAACCTACACGCTGACGTTGATGGGCAAAATCCTCTGCTATGCGGTGGTGGCCGTGGCGCTGGATCTGGTCTGGGGCTACGCCGGGCTGTTGTCTCTGGGCCATGGGCTGTTCTTTGCCCTTGGCGGTTACGCGATGGGGATGTACCTGATGCGCCAGGCTTCTGGCGACGCCCTTCCCGCGTTTATGTCGTTCCTGTCGTGGACCGAACTGCCGTGGTTCTGGGCCGGCACCCAGCATTTTGCCTGGGCGCTTTGCCTGATTATTCTCGTCCCCGGCCTGCTGGCGCTGGTGTTCGGCTATTTCGCCTTCCGCTCACGCATTAAAGATGTGTACTTCTCCATCATGACTCAGGCGTTGACCTACGCCGGGATGCTGCTGTTTTTCCGCAACGAAACGGGCTTTGGCGGCAATAACGGCTTTACCGGTTTTACTACGCTGCTGGGTTTCCCGGTGTCAGCGACCGGCACTCGCATCGCGCTGTTTGTCGCCACCGTATTGCTGCTGGCGGGGTCGCTAGCGATTGGCCTGATGCTCACCCGCAGCAAGTTTGGTCGGGTGCTGACTGCGGTTCGAGACGCGGAAAACCGCCTGATGTTCTGCGGCTACGACCCGAAAGGTTTCAAGCTGTTTGTCTGGACGCTCTCCGCCGTACTGTGCGGGCTGGCGGGCGCGCTATACGTGCCGCAGGTGGGGATTATTAACCCCAGTGAAATGTCGCCAACCAACTCGATTGAGGCCGCCATCTGGGTAGCGCTTGGCGGGCGCGGCACGCTGATTGGCCCGATCCTCGGCGCGGGGATCGTTAACGGTGCGAAAAGCTTCTTCACCGTCGCCTTCCCGGACTTCTGGCTCTTTTTCCTCGGCCTGATGTTTATTCTCGTCACCCTGTTCCTGCCGCGAGGCGTGATTGGCCTGCTCAAAAGGAGAAAGCATGACTGATTCCCTGTTCACCCAGCCGCAGCCTCAGGATCGCTACCGCGATACCACCGACCCGGTGCTGCAGCTGGAAAATATCAACGTCAGCTTCGACTCGTTTCGTGCGCTGACCGACCTATCGCTGTCGATTGGCGTCGGTGAACTGCGCTGCGTCATTGGCCCGAACGGCGCGGGAAAAACCACGCTGATGGATGTGATCACCGGTAAAACCCGGCCGGACAGCGGCAAAGTGACCTACGACCAGAACGTCGACCTGATGGGGCTGTCGTCGGTGGAGATTGCCCGCGCGGGTATTGGCCGCAAATTCCAGAAGCCGACGGTGTTTGAGGCGCTGAGCGTAATGGAGAACCTCGAAATTGCGCTGAAAATGGATAAATCGGTCTGGACCTGCCTGCGCGCCACGCTTAATGGCTCTCAGCGAGATCGTATTGACGAAGTGCTGGAGCTGCTGCGGCTGACCGCGCATCGTCATCGCCCGTCCGGGCTGCTTTCCCACGGGCAAAAGCAGTTTCTGGAAATTGGCATGCTGCTGGTGCAGGAACCGCATCTGCTGCTGCTTGATGAACCCGCCGCCGGGTTGACCGACGCTGAAACGGACTATATTGCCGAGCTGTTTCGCGGGCTGGCGGGCAAGCATTCGCTGATGGTGGTGGAGCACGATATGGGCTTTGTCGAGACCATCGCCGACCACGTCACCGTTCTGCATCAAGGGCAGGTGCTCGCCGAGGGCTCGCTGCGTGATGTGCAGGCCAATGAGCAGGTTATTGAAGTCTATCTGGGGCGCTAATATGTTACAGGTGAATGATTTAAATCAGTATTACGGCGGCAGCCATATTCTGCGCGGCCTGTCGTTTGAGACCACGCCGGGCGAGATTACCTGTCTGCTAGGGCGCAACGGCGTGGGCAAAACCACGCTGCTGAAATGCCTGATGGGCATCATCCCGGCGAAATCTGGCACGTTGCATTGGCAGGGTAAGCTGATTAACCATTGCAAGCCGCACCAGCGGGTGCAGCAGGGGATTGCCTATGTACCGCAGGGGCGCGAGATTTTCCCGCGTTTGACGGTCGAAGAGAACCTGCTGATGGGGCTGTCGCGCTTTTCTGGCGCGCAGGCCAAAAGCGTACCGGAGGAGATCTACGCGCTGTTTCCGGTACTGCGTGAAATGAAGCAGCGGCGGGGTGGGGATCTCTCGGGCGGGCAGCAACAGCAGCTGGCGATCGGCCGAGCGCTTGCGTGCAAGCCGCAGCTGTTGATCCTTGACGAGCCAACCGAAGGGATCCAGCCGTCGGTGATCAAAGAGATCGGCGCGGTGATTCGCAGCCTCGCCAACCGGGGCGATATGGCGATTCTGCTGGTGGAGCAGTTTTATGATTTTGCCGCCGAGCTGGCGGACAGCTACCTGGTGATGTCACGCGGCACCATCGTGCAGCGCGGGCGCGGTAACGAAATGGAAGCGCAGGGCGTGCGTCAGTTAGTCGCGATATAACAGTGGGGTGGCCGTTGTAGGCCGGATAAGGCAACGCCGCCATCCGGCAATGTGCGCCGAATTGCCTGATGGCGCTACGCTTATCAGTCCTACCAGTTATACCCCTGGCATGCTTCGCGCAGCCGCGATAAAAACTGCTGGGCATTAGCCGTGAGCGCCGATTTCTGCGACCAGACCGCGCAATACTGCGCGGCGGGCAGGGTCGAAACCGGCAGCGTGACGATTTTCCCCTCCAGCTGCAGCGGCTGGCTCATGGCGCGGGCGACGATGGTCAGATAGTCGGATTCCAGCACCATATTCAGCCCGGTTATCACCGAATCGGTGCGCAGCGGTGCAATCGCCAACTGGCGATAAAAGTGAGACAGCTCGTTCTGTAGCTGCTGGTAGTAGCCCATCGGCGACTCCGGCAGCAGCCATTTTGCCCGCCGCAGCGCCATTAAATCCCCCTCATTTGCCAGCGGATGTCCCTGGCGCGCCACCACGCAAAACGGGGTGGTGAACAGCGGCTCAATCATCACCCCTTCCGGCGGGTGCATCGGGTCGATGGAGCCAACGGCCAGGTCTATCTCACCGCTACGTACGCCGGGCAACAGCGAAGAAAGCTGCCCTTCCTTCAGCGTGAGCGCCACCTGCGGCAGCGCCTGCTTAAAGGCGTCGGCAACGGCGGGAAAAACCGTCAGCGCAATGAGCGACGAGTAGCCGATGGTCAGCCGACCGTGAGTCGCATGGTTTATCTGCTCCACCTCATCGGCGGCGCGACGCAGCTCCTCCAGCACCCACTCTGCACGCTGCGAAAACGCGCAGCCTGCTTCGGTCAGGGTGATGCCTTCTTTGCTGCGTAATAAAAGTTGCGTCCCCAGGGTTTGCTCCAGCTCACGCAACGTGCGGCTGAGCGCGGGCTGAGACTGCCCCAACTCGCGGGCGGCCGCACGGATGCTGCCGCTGCGCGCTACCTGCTTTAGCGCCTGTAGCTGGTTCACTTTTGGTAAATATTTCACCGCTTACCCCTATCAGAAAAAAGCATCACCTATAGAAAAATTACATCTTCCCGCCTTTCGGGTAAAGCGCCAGGATACGTAGGGGCAATCGTCCTCACACAACATCTATTCCAATGAGACACAAGGCGGAAAAAATAATGAAAAGTCAGTCTCAAATGATCTTTTTGCTGTTTATTGGCTACGTATTTGTCTACATCGACAAGACCGTGACCGGCTTTGCTTTATTGCCTATCGAAAAAGAGTTTGGCCTTAACGCCGAGCAACTGGGCTATATCACCGGGATCTTCTTCCTTGCTTATTCATTGTTTCAGGTGCCTGCTGGCTGGCTGAACGATCGCATTGGCTACAAAACCATGCTGGTGATGTCGCTGGCGGCGCTGGGCATTTTCGCACTTTGCTTTGGCGCGTTGGGCGCGAGTTTTGGCCTGCTGCTGCTGTTTCGTTTTCTCTCCGGCGTGGGCCATTCCGGCTATCCGTGCTCGTGCGCCAAGGCGGTGGTCAGTAATTTCAGCGTTGAGAAGCGCACCTTCGCCCAGTCGATTTTGCTCTCATCCGCGGGGCTGGCGATGACTATCGGGCCGATTATCGCGGTGAACGCCCTGGCGATGATGGGCTGGCATACCTCGTTTACCGTACTGGGGGTGATGGTCTGCGTGATTGCCGCGCTGATTGCCCTGCGCGTACCGCGCCAGCAGGTAACGCCGAGCGTGAAAAAGCAGGCCGTTTCCGGCGCGTCGCTGTGGCGTAACCCAACGGTTATCTTGCTGTTTCTGTCGATTTTCTGCGTCAATATTCCCAGCTACGGCCTGATGGCGTGGCTGCCGAAATTCTTCGTCCAGCATATGGGGATGTCGCTGTCGGCTTCCGGCTATGTGGTGGCGGCGGGCGGTCTTGGGATCTGGATCTCCTCGCTCGGCACCGGCTGGCTGGTGGGCAAATACTTCCTCAATCGCGAACCGCTGGTGATTGTGATTAGCGCCCTGCTGAGCGCCGCGGCCATTTTTTCTATCTTCCATGCTACGACGCCGCTGACTGCCAGCCTGCTGCTGTTTGTCGGTGAGGTCTTCCTGATGTCGACGTTTGTCACCGCCTTTACGCTGCCGATGAAACGCCTGCCGGAGAATATGATGGGCTCGGCGATTGGCCTGATTAATACCGGCGGCACGCTGGGCGGCTTTGTCTCACCTATCGTGATTGGCTACCTGGTGGAGAACACCCACGGTTACGCCAGCGCGTTTACGTTTCTGTCACTGGCGATGGTCTGCTCCGCCCTGGCGGTGCTGCCGCTGATGAAGCGCCGCACCGTCGCCAGCCTGCCTGTTGTTGAGTAGAAGGATAATCTGATGAATCACACCACTGAACAGTTAATCTCCGCGGCCTTTGAAGATGCGCTGCGCTGGCGTCGCCATATTCACGCCCACCCGGATTTATCATTTCAGGAGAAGCCAACGGCGGACTATATCGCCCGCGAACTGGCGTCATTTGCCGGTCTGGAAATCAGTCGCCCGGTGGAGAACTGCGTGATTGCCGTGCTGCGCGGTGCGCATCCTGGCCCAATGTGGGCGCTGCGCGCCGATATCGACGCGCTGCCGCTACAGGAAGAGAGCGGTGAAAGTTTCTGTTCAACCGTACCCGGCGTGATGCACGCCTGCGGTCACGATGCCCATGCGGCGATGCTGATGGGGGCGGTAAAAGTGCTCTGCCAGCTCCGCGATCGGCTGCACGGTAGCATCAAGTTTATCTTCCAGCCTGCTGAAGAAGTCCCGCCGGGCGGGGCGCGTGAACTGGTGGAACTGGGCGTGGTGGACGATGTGGAGCATATTTTTGGGCTGCACGTTTTTCCGACCAGCCCGGTAGGGACGATCGCCTTAAAAGAGGGCGTTTATGTGGCCTCCAGCGACAACTTTGATATCACCATTCGCGGCAAGGGCGGTCACGGTTCAATGCCACAGCACTGTATCGACCCGGTGACCATCGGCGCTGAAATGGTGGGGGCGTTGCAGCAGATTGTGGCCCGCAATATCGACCCCGGCACCGCGCCGGTGCTGACCATCGCCACCTTCCAGGCGGGTGATAGCTATAACGTTATCCCCGACAGCGCGCGCCTGGCGGGCACGCTGCGTACCCACAATCAGCAGGTGCGGGAAACTGTGCCGGGGCTGATGTCGCGGATTGTGAACGGCATTGCAGCGGCGCACGGCGCGGGCTGCGATATCCAGTGGCAGAAAGGCTACGCGGTGGGTAATAACCATGAGGTGACCAACACGATTGCCCGCGAAGCGATTGGCCACCACTTCCCGGCGGGTACGCTGAAGCTGGAAGAGAAGGCGCTGTTCGGCAGTGAAGATTTCTCCTCCTATCAGGAGAAAATTCCGGGGACGTTCCTGTTTATCGGCTGCGGTAATAAAGAGAAAGGGGCGACGTGGAACGTGCATAACCCGCATTTCCGCATTGATGAGGATGCGCTGGCGGTGGGGATTAAGACCCATATTGCGCTGGTGAGTCAGCTGTTGAATATTGAGTAAATTTCCCCTCACCCTAACCCTCTCCCCAAAGGGGCGAGGGGACCGAATGTGCGGCTAGAAAGTACAGTGCTCAAAACAGGCGGGACTTTCACCCTCTCCCTTTCAGGGAGAGGGGCTGGGTGAGGGTGCACGTGCCGAACCCTCACATTTAGATAAACTCAGCGGCGCGAAACTTCGCCAGCGCATCCTGCTTCTGCTCCGCCGTCATCGGGCGCAGCGGACGACGCGGGTCGCCAACGTCAATACCGTGCAGCTGCATCGCCAGCTTCCCAGCCGCCACGCCGCCGTACTGCACCAGCACGCGAATAATGGCGATCACTTTATCCATGCAGGCTGCAACGTCCTGATGATTGCCCTGATTGAAGCTGTCGATCAGGCGATGATACAGCGGTGCCGCATAGTTATAGGTGCTGCCGACCGCGCCGACCGCGCCGCAGGCCAGACCCGCGGGTAAAAACTCATCCACACCGAACGGAATATCAAACTGGCCGTTATTGACCCGCAGGCAGCGCTGGAATTCGTACATGTCGCCGGAGTTAAACTTCATCCCGGACAGATTCGGGATTTTATCCGCTGCGGCAATCAGGAACTGCTCCATGTCCAGGCTCAGCCCGGACATCCCCGAGTGATAGTAATAGAAACCTTTCGACGGTGCGGCAGCGGCGTTGAGTCGGCAGTATTCCACCAGGTCGTCCACGCTTGAAGGTTTGAAGAAGCAAGGACCAATGACCGAGGTGGCGAAAATATCTAACGTCTCCGCATGACGGCTTAGCTCCAGCGAGTCGGCGATGCTCAGTGCGCCGGTATGCAGCGTAATGCTGAGCTTACCGTGGCTTGCCGCAACCCAGCGCTCGGCAACCTTTTTACGCTCGGCAACGGAGCAGTGGATGCCTTCGCCGGTGGTGCCAAGAACGTACACGCCCTTGACGCCCTGGCCAATGAGATGCTCGGCAATCTGGTCAATGACCGGATAGTTCACTTCACCATGGGCATCGAAAGGGGTATGCGGTGCGGCGATAAGACCTGTTAGCTTTTCCATGTAAACCTCAATTGGTGTTTTTCTTCTTAACTAAAAGTTAAATGAAGCATAACTCCAATTTGCGATTAAATGATACCCATGGCGAAAAGCGAGAGTATCAGAGTGTGATCGATAGCACTAAATCAGGCCTGGCGAGGCACCGTCAGCGCATCCATGGTCCGCAGCTTATTGGCCTTTGCGCGTTCCGGATCTTTTTGCACCAGCAGGGTGTAGATCAGATCCAGCACGAACAGCTGCGCGGTTTTGGTGCCGATAGAGTCGCCCTGCAGCCGCCCTTGTCGATTACCGTTAATCAGCGTGAAATCAGCCACTTTACTCAGCGGAGAACCGAGGTTGTGGGTCAACGCAACGGTAGTGGCACCGGCATCTTTGGCCAGCTGCAGCGCGTGGGTGGTTTCCGGCGAGTGGCCCGAATGACTGATGCCGACGGCGACGTCGCCCGGTTTCAGTAAGGAGGCCTGCATATACATGAAGTGGTTGTTGGTCAGCGCATCCACGCGCATGCCAATACGCATCAGCTTGTGCTTCATATCTTCAGCGGTGATACCGGAGGCGCCCACGCCGAATATATAGGTGCTATTGCAGGTGTACAGGGCATCAACGACCTGCTCGACCTGCTGCATATCGAGCAGATTTAGCGTCTCGGAAAGTACGTTGGCAATCACCCCTTGCAGCTTCAGGCCGATGGTATGGGCATCATCATTTTCCACTACCTCGGCATCCAGCAGGGTGCTGCTGTCGTCGCTGTCGACCATCGCCAGCTCAATGGCGAGCTCCATTTTGAAGTTCTGAAACCCTTTGTAGCCGAGCAGCCGACAAAAGCGGATCACCGAAGCTTCACCGGCGTTGATCTCCTGTGAGAGATCGGCGATGGAAAGCTGTGTCACCTTGTGAGGGGAAGTCATGATGTAGTGGGCAATACGTTGTCCGACGCGGGTCAGACTGCTCTGCATGGCCCCCAGAGTATCAAGTATTTTTCCGGCTTTGACCGGTGAATTCGGACTCTCCATTGCTTCCTGCTCTTCACGCTGACTGTGGGTATTCATGATGGGGCAGCGCCTGTTGTCAGGCAAGAAAATCGGCGTAAAAAGCGCGTAATCGCCGCCATTTTACCCGCTCCGTTGGCGAATATTGGGAATGTTGTGACCCAGATCGACTTTTCCTCCTCATCTACGCTTACCCCTATGACGTTGTTCACACATTTCATTATGCTCACTTGTGGTGCTTTGCTTCTTGTAAATAAATTAAATGGAGTTTTGCTTCATTTGAGTGCGACGCACTCTTCTTCCTGGCACTTAGGTCGTGAAATTTGCTCATCACAGGAGCGCAACATGAGTGGAATTACAAAGGCCATTCCATGGTACAAACACCTTAATAAATCCCAGTGGCGGGCTTTCTCTGCCGCATGGCTTGGCTATTTGCTTGATGGTTTTGATTTTGTCTTAATTGCCCTGGTATTGACGGAAGTACAAAGCGAGTTTCAGCTCACCACCGTTCAGGCGGCGAGCATTATTTCTGCGGCGTTTATCTCTCGCTGGTTTGGCGGCCTGCTGCTGGGCGCGATGGGCGACCGCTATGGCCGTCGTCTCTCAATGGTCACCAGCATTATTCTCTTCTAGGTCGGCACGCTGGCCTGCGGCCTCGCACCGGGATACGCCTCGATGTTTATTGCCCGTATGGTTATCGGTATGGGGATGGCGGGGGAATATGGCTCCAGCGCCACCTATGTGATTGAAAGCTGGCCAAAGCATTTACGTAATAAGGCCAGCGGCTTCCTGATTTCTGGCTTTTCCGTCGGCGCGGTGGTGGCGGCGCAGGCTTACAGTCTGATCGTGCCGCTCTGGGGTTGGCGCGCGCTGTTCTTCATTGGCATTCTGCCGATTATCTTCGCGCTGTGGCTGCGGAAAAATATCCCCGAAACCGACGACTGGAAGGTGCGTCAGGCGAGTAAAACCCCGGTGCGCACCATGGTCGATATCCTCTATCGCGGTCGGCTTCGCGTGCTGAATATCGTGATGAGCGGTATGGCTATCGCGGCGCTGTGGTTCTGCTTCGCGGGTAATTTGCACAACCCGGCGATCGTTATGCTGTTAGCGCTGGTATGTACCGTCATCTTTGTCAGCTTTATGGTGCAAAGCAGCGGCAAGCGCTGGCCGACGGGCGTGATGCTGATGGTGGTGGTGCTGTTTGCCTTCCTCTATTCCTGGCCTATTCAGGCGCTGTTACCAACCTATCTGAAAAGCGAACTGGGCTACAACCCGGCGACCGTGGCGCAGGTGCTGTTCTTTAGCGGCTTTGGCGCGGCGGTGGGCTGTATCGTTGGCGGCTTCCTTGGCGACTGGCTTGGTACCCGCAAAGCCTACGTATACAGCCTGCTGGCTTCCCAGGTTTTGATTATTCCCGTTTTTGCTATTGGCGGCTCCAGCATCTGGGGGCTCGGTGTCTTGCTGTTCTTCCAGCAGATGCTGGGACAGGGGATTGCCGGGATTTTGCCAAAGCTGATTGGCGGTTATTTCGATACCGACCAGCGTGCGGCGGGGCTGGGTTTTACCTACAACGTTGGTGCGCTCGGCGGCGCAGCGGCAACGGTCATCGGTGCGCTGGTGGCGCAGCACCTGAGCCTTGGCTCCGCGCTTTGCTCGCTCTCCTTTGGTTTGACCTTCGTGGTGATCCTGCTCATTGGTCTGGATATGCCGTCCCGCGTTCAGCGCTGGCTGCGCCCGGAAGCGCTGCGCACGCATGATGCTATCGACGGTAAGCCGTTCAGCGGCGCAGTGATGCGCCAGAGTGAAAAATCCGTTCCGGTTTGCGGTAAGCATTAATTCAAGGCGCCCGGACGCGCCGGGCGATCATATTGAAGTTAAGGATGTACTTATGTCGTTGTTAGAGAAGATGGATGCAGCAATTAAACAGCACGGTGGGCTTATCGTTTCCTGTCAGCCGGTGTCCGGCAGCCCGTTAGATAAACCCGATATCGTCGCGGCAATGGCGCTAGCGGCGGTACAGGCGGGTGCCGTGTCGGTGCGAATCGAGGGGATTGAAAACCTGAAGGCAACGCGCCCGCTGATTGCGGTGCCGATTATCGGGATTGTGAAGCGCGACCTCGACGATTCCCCGGTACGCATCACGCCGTATCTCGAAGATGTCGATGCACTCGCGCAGGCCGGGGCCGATATTATTGCTTTCGACGGCACCGAACGCGTCCGCCCGGTTGCCGTGGCGGAAACCATCGCCCGGATCCACCACCATCAGCGCGTGGCGATGGCCGACTGCTCCTCGCAGCAGGATGCGGCGTTCTGTCATCAGCTGGGGGCGGATATTATCGGTACCACGCTCTCTGGCTATACCTGCGACGTGGTGCCAAAGGAGCCGGATCTACCGCTGGTGGCCGCGCTCAGCGCGAAGGGTTATCGGGTGATTGCCGAAGGGCGGTTTAACGCTCCGGCGCAGGCGGCGCAGGCAATGGCGTGCGGCGCCTGGGCGGTGACCGTGGGGTCGGCGATTACTCGCCTTGAGCACATTTGCCAGTGGTATCGCGACGCGATAAACGAGGGCGCAGTATGAACACGCTGGCGATTGATATTGGCGGGACCAAACTCGCCGCAGCGCTTATCAACGCACAGCGGCAGATAGTCGAACGTCAGACGCTACCGACACCAGCTAGCCAGACACCGGGCGCGCTGCGTGAAGCGCTTCAGTCATTGATTGCTCCGCTCGTGGGGCGATCTGAGCGTGTAGCCGTCGCCTCAACCGGTATTATTCGCCACGGCGTACTGACGGCGCTTAACCCGGATAACCTCGGCGGGCTGGCGCAGTTTCCTTTGGTAGCGACGCTGGAACAGCTCAGCGGGCTGCCGTGTCTGGCAATCAATGACGCGCAGGCGGCGGCATGGGCGGAGTATTGTGCGCTGCCGGGCGAGGTTCGCGACATGGCGTTTATTACCGTCTCCACCGGCGTGGGAGGGGGTATTGTCAGCAATGGCAAGCTGCTTTCGGGTCGTCAGGGGCTGGCGGGGCATATCGGCCACACGCTGGCAGACCCGCACGGACCGATGTGCGGCTGAGGGCGCAGAGGCTGCGTAGAGGCGGTGGCATCGGGCCGGGCGATTGCCGCTCAGGCCGTAGATGATTTACAGGGGCTGGATGCCAAAGCCCTCTACGCGCATTATCAGCAGGGCCATCCGCAGGCAATAAGACTGATTGAACGTTCGGCCCACGCCGTGGCGCGGCTGATTGCCGATCTTAAGGCCAGCAACGACTGTGAATGCGTGGTGCTTGGCGGCAGCGTCGGTCTGGCCGACGGTTATCTGTCGTTGGTTTGCGCTCGGCTGGCGCAGGAACCGGCGGCGTTTCACACCCCTGTTTTCGCAGCTCATTACCAGCACGATGCTGGTTTACGCGGCGCGGCGCTGTGGGCAGAGGAGTTTCCATTATGATTATTGGCGATAGCCGTAACCCCGAAAAGGCGGGGTTATCTCCCACGCTGCTGGCGGCGCTGAAGTTTGCATTAGAGGCGAATCCTCAAGAGTGCGAACCGGGCTGCCACGTTTTACAAGGCGATGATATCTTTATGAATGTGATGCAGTTTATGACGCAGCCTGCGCAGGCTAAGCGAGCCGAACTGCACGCGGAATATATTGATGTACAGATCCTGTTGGCGGGAGAAGAACGCATTGATTTTGGGCTTGTCGACAGCGCCCGGCAGTGCGATGAATGGCACCGTGAAGAGGATTACCAGCTGTGTGATGAGATTGCGGCGATGCAGTCTGTCACGTTGCAGGCCGGGATGTTTGCGGTGTTTTTCCCCGGCGAACCGCATAAGCCGGGCGTTCAGGGGACGGCTCCCGCAGAGATAAAGAAAGCGGTGGTGAAAGTGCATCGAAAGCTGCTTGAGCGGTAGGCTTTCGAGCCACCTCAGGGCCGGCTGGCACCTCGACCGGGCTACAGGAGAAGTAGCCCGGCCAAGCGAAGCGCCGCTGGGGGGAGCCGGTCAGCTTGCCGGGTTCACTTCCAGCTCAGGCTCTGGCGAACGCAGCAGCGTCCACAGAATAATCGCCCCAATCACGTCAAACGCCGCCAGTACCGCAAACAGCGGGCTGAAGCCTAAGGTGTCGGCCAGTGCGCCAACCACTAAGGCGAACAGCGTGCTCGCGGTCCATGCTGCCATGCCGGTAAAACCGTTGGCGGTGGCCACTTCGCCCGGGTCGAACATATCGGAAGAGAGCGTAATCAGCGCGCCAGACAGCGACTGGTGGGCAAAGCCGCCGACGCACAGCAGGGCGATCGCGACAAACGGGCTGCTGAACAGGCCAACCATACCCGGTAGGATCATCAGCGCCGCGCCCATGGTGACGACCAGTTTGCGGGATACCACGATATTCACGCCAAAGACGCGCTGGAAAATCCCCGGCAGATAGCCGCCAATGATGCAGCCCATATCGGCGAACAGCATCGGGATCCACGCGAACATGGCGATATCTTTCAGGTTAAAACCGTAGGTGTGCACCATAAACAGCGGGATCCACGCGTTAAACGTCCCCCATGCCGGTTCAGCCAGGAAGCGCGGCAGGGCGATACCCCAGAATTTACGCTGACGCAGCAGCTGGCCGATGTGCACCTTATCCACCACCTTACGCTCCGGCTGTCCGCTGGTGATGTAGTCGAATTCGTCTTTGCTCAGGCTTTTGCACTGCCCCGGGCGGTTATAAACCAGATACCAACCCAGCGCCCAGATCATGCTGGCGATACCGACGATGATAAACGCCAGACGCCAGCTATGAATGAAGATGGCCCATGCAACCAGCGGCGGCGCAATAATCGCCCCCATGGAAGAACCAACGTTGAAATAGCCAACGGCGACGGAGCGCTCGTTATCCGGGAACCATTCGGTGACGGATTTCAGACCGGCGGGGATCATCGCACTCTCGGCAAAACCGCCCAGGCCGCGGAACAGCGCCAGACCCTGCCAGCTATTGGTGAAGGCTGCGCCAATGCAGAAAATGCCCCACATGGCACCAAACAGGGTGTAGCCGACTTTGGTGCCAAGGGTATCCAGCACATAGCCCGCGATAGGCTGTGCGATGGTGTAACAAGCGGAGAAGGTTGCCACAATCCAGGAGTACTGCTGGGTAGTAACGTGAAGATCGCTCTGCAGCGTTGGCGCTGCGGCAGAAATAGTATTGCGGGTTAAGTAACACAGAATCGTGCCAAGCGTGACAAGAGCCACCATAAACCAGCGCGTATGACCAGTGGTGCGCATAAAACTTTCCTTTACTTCTTAGAATGTGAAACGGCCTGTGTTGGGTGGACAGGCACAGTTTTGGTCATACAGAGAGAAGATAATTTGCCGGGCCAGAAAGAGGCTGGAGCAACGTACTGCGGTCCATTTATGAGATTTTGTGAATCCGTGTCACATTTTTTCCGAATACTAAACCTACGTTTCAGAATTTTTTGTGATCCAATTCAAAATAATTAAGATGGCATACCACCTAAGTGTATCAAGGTAAGTAATAGCGTAATGAGGCGTGAAGAGAGCGTGGTACTGCCTGATTTACATCAATAAACAGGCAGGTTTCGGAAATTATTTTTGCAGCGGTAGGCCGGGTAAGCGAAGCGCCATCCTGACGACCGCGCACAGATTGCCGGAGGGGGCGTGCGGATTATTTGCTCAGGGAGATGAATTCGTGCAGCAGGGCGGTGAGCTGCTTCATTTTTTCTGGCGTGAACTGCTTTTCAATTTGTTGATAGGCCTCTTCCACTTTCGCCTGCGCGCGCTCGTAAAGCGCATACCCTTCTTTGGTTAGCGAAACGTACAGCTTGCGCTGATCGTTAACCGGCTTCAAGCGCAGCACCAAACCATCGCGCTCCATGCGCGTGAGGATCCCGGTCAGGCTGGGGCGCAAAATACAGGTGGCGGCGGCCAGGTCGTGGAAATCCATCGACGGGTTATCGACCAGCACGCGGACAATGCGCCACTGCTGCTCCGTCAGGTTGTGCTGCTTTACGATCGGCCGAAAATAGGTCATTGCCACTTCCCGCGCCTGCATCAGGGCGATGGTTAAAGAATCGTGCATTCTGCCTCTCAAGCCTTCTCATCATTAATATATGAACAATAAAGCAATGTTGCTTTTATCAACAGGAGATTTTTACCTAAAAACAGCCGTTAACGCAACGTTGTTTTTATAACTTATTGATAAATAATAACTACATTTATTGTGTGTGAAATTATTGTTAATCGAGTCACAAAAAAATGACATGCGTTTGCTAAATGAGTAGCGGAAGCATAAAACACATCATTAACATATTAATGAACTGTTCGCTGTCCTGAGGAGCTGTAAATGAAAGGTACCGTTTTCGCCGTGGCGCTCAACCACCGCAGCCAGCTTGATGCCTGGCGCGACGCATTCGAGCAGGCCCCCTATAAGGCACCGCCTAAGACCGCCGTCTGGTTTATCAAACCGCACAATACCGTCACCGAAGGCGGTCAGCCGATCCCGTTCCCGCAGGGTGAGACGGTATTAAGCGGCGCGACGGTAGCGCTGGTGGTGGGCAAAACGGCCCGTAAAGTCCGCGTAGAGGAAGCCGCCGACTATATCGCTGGTTACGCGCTGGCAAACGAAGTCAGCCTGCCGGAAGAGAGCTTCTACCGCCCGGCGATTAAAGCCAAATGCCGCGATGGTTTCTGCCCGCTGGGCGACGTGGTGAGCGTGGATAACGTCGACAACCTGACCATCATCACCGAAATTAACGGTCGTCACGCCGACCAGTGGAACACCGCCGACCTCAAGCGCAGCGCCGCCGAGCTGCTGAGCGCCCTGAGCGATTTCGCTACCCTGAACCCAGGCGATGCCATTCTGATCGGTACCCCGCACAACCACGTCGCACTGCGCCCCGGTGACCAGGTACGCGTGCTGGCGGAAGGCTTCCCGCCGCTGGAAAACCCGGTGGTTGCCGAAGCGGATGCCCGTCCGGTGTCGCGTCCGCACGACCACGGTACCCTGTTCGCGCTGGGGCTGAACTACGCTGACCACGCCAGCGAGCTGGACTTTAAACCGCCGGAAGAGCCGCTGGTGTTTATCAAAGCGCCTAACACTTTCAACGGCGACAACCAAACTTCAGTACGCCCGGACAACGTCGAGTACATGCACTATGAATCTGAGCTGGTGGTGGTGATTGGCAAAACCGCGCGCAAGGTGAGCGAGGCCGATGCAATGGACTACGTCGCGGGCTATACGGTCTGCAACGACTACGCTATCCGCGACTATCTGGAAAACTACTATCGCCCGAACCTGCGGGTAAAAAGCCGCGACGGACTGACGCCGATTTCCCCTAACGTCGTGCCTAAAGCGGCGATTCCCGACCCGCATAACTTAACCCTGCGCACCTACGTTAACGGCGAGCTGCGTCAGGAAGGCACCACGGCGGATCTGATCTTCAGCGTGCCTTTCCTCGTCTCTTACCTCAGCGAATTTATGACCCTGCAACCGGGCGACATGATCGCCACCGGCACGCCGAAAGGGCTATCCGACGTGGTGCCGGGCGATGAAGTGGTAGTGGAAGTGGAGGGCGTGGGTCGCCTGGTGAACCGGATTGTCAGCGAGGAGTCTGCAAAATGAAAAAAATTAACCATTGGATCAACGGCAAAAACGTCGCCAGCCAGGACTATTTCCACACCACTAACCCGGCCACCGGTGACGTGCTGGCGGAAGTCGCTTCCGGCGGCGAGGCGGAAGTGAACCAGGCCGTGGCGGCCGCGAAAGAGGCTTTCCCGAAGTGGGCCAACCTGCCGATGAAAGAGCGTGCGCGCCTGATGCGTCGTCTGGGCGACCTGATTGACCAGAACGTGCCGGAAATCGCGGCGATGGAAACCGCTGACACCGGCCTGCCGATTCACCAGACCAAAAACGTGCTGATCCCGCGCGCCTCACACAACTTCGAGTTCTTCGCCGAAGTGTGCCAGCAGATGAACGGCAAAACCTACCCGGTCGACGACAAGATGCTCAACTACACCCTCGTACAGCCGGTGGGCGTGTGCGCGCTGGTGTCGCCGTGGAACGTGCCGTTTATGACGGCGACCTGGAAGGTGGCACCGTGCCTGGCGCTGGGCAACACCGCGGTGCTGAAGATGTCCGAACTGTCGCCGCTGACCGCCGACCGCTTGGGCGAGCTGGCGCTGGAAGCCGGCATTCCGGCGGGCGTGCTGAACGTGGTACAGGGCTACGGCGCTAGCGCCGGTGATGCGCTGGTGCGTCATCACGATGTGCGCGCCGTCTCCTTTACCGGCGGCACCGCCACCGGACGCAATATCATGAAAAACGCCGGGCTGAAGAAATATTCAATGGAGCTGGGCGGTAAATCACCGGTGCTGATTTTTGAAGATGCCGACATTGAACGCGCCCTGGACGCTGCGCTGTTCACCATCTTCTCCATCAACGGCGAACGCTGCACCGCCGGTTCGCGCATCTTTATCCAGCAGAGCATCTACCCGGAGTTCGTTAAACGCTTTGCCGAACGCGCCAACCGTCTGCGCGTGGGCGACCCGAACGACCCGAATACCCAGGTCGGCGCGCTGATTAGCCAACAGCACTGGGAAAAAGTCTCCGGCTATATCCGCCTCGGCATTGAAGAGGGCGCGACCCTGCTGGCCGGTGGCCCGGAAAAACCGACCGACCTGCCGGCGCATCTTAAGAACGGCAACTTCCTGCGCCCAACGGTGCTGGCGGACGTCGATAACCGCATGCGCGTAGCCCAGGAAGAGATTTTTGGCCCGGTAGCCTGTCTGCTGCCGTTCAAAGACGAAGCGGAAGGGCTGCGTCTGGCGAACGACATTGAATACGGTCTGGCCTCTTATATCTGGACCCAGGACGTCAGCAAAGTACTGCGTCTGGCGCGCGGTATCGAAGCCGGGATGGTATTCGTCAACACCCAGAACGTGCGCGACCTGCGCCAGCCGTTCGGCGGCGTGAAGGCCTCTGGCACGGGCCGTGAAGGCGGAGAGTACAGCTTCGAGGTGTTTGCGGAAATGAAAAACGTCTGCATCTCGATGGGCGATCATCCAATCCCGAAATGGGGAGTCTGATATGGGTAAGTTAGCGTTAGCAGCAAAAATCACGCACGTGCCGTCGATGTACCTTTCTGAAATTCCGGGGAAAAACTTCGGCTGCCGTCAGTCAGCCATTGATGGTCACAAAGAGATTGGCAAGCGCTGCCGCGAGATGGGCGTCGACACCATTATTGTGTTCGATACCCACTGGCTGGTCAACAGCGCCTACCACATCAACTGCGCGGAGAGCTTTAAGGGTATCTATACCAGCAACGAGCTGCCGCATTTTATCCGCGATATGACCTACGACTATGACGGTAATCCGGAACTGGGTCAGTTGATTGCCGAAGAAGCCGTCGCGCTGGGCGTGCGCGCTAAAGCGCACAACATTCCGAGCCTGAAGCTGGAGTACGGCACGCTGGTGCCGATGCGCTATATGAATGCCGACAAGCACTTCAAAGTCGTGTCCATCTCGGCGTTCTGCACCGTGCACGACTTTGCCGACAGCCGCAGGCTGGGTGAAGCCATTTTGAAGGCCATCGAGAAATACGACGGAACGGTGGCAGTGTTTGCCAGCGGCTCGCTGTCGCACCGCTTTATCGATGATCAGCGTGCGGAAGAGGGGATGAACAGCTACACCCGCGAGTTCGACCACCAGATGGACGAGCGTGTGGTCAAGCTGTGGCGCGAAGGCAAGTTCAAAGAGTTCTGCACCATGCTGCCGGAGTACGCCGACTACTGCTACGGCGAAGGCAATATGCACGACACCGTGATGCTGCTGGGGATGCTGGGCTGGGATAAGTACGACGGCAAGGTGGAGTTTATCACCGACCTGTTTGCCAGCTCAGGAACCGGGCAGGTGAACGCCGTATTCCCGCTGCCTGCGTGAGGAACGACCATGCCGCACTTTATTGCTGAATGCACGACCAACATCCGCGAACAGGCTGATTTACCGGGCCTGTTCAGCAAGGTGAACGAGGCGCTGGCTGCCACCGGGATTTTCCCGATCGGCGGTATCCGCAGCCGCGCCCACTGGCTGGATACCTGGCAGATGGCTGACGGGAAGCACGATTACGCGTTTGTGCACATGACGCTGAAAATTGGCACCGGTCGCAGTCTGGAAAGCCGTCAGGAGGTGGGGGAGATGCTGTTTGGGTTGATTAAAGCCCACTTCGCCGCGCTGATGGACAGCCGCTATCTGGCGCTGTCGTTTGAGATAGACGAACTGCACCCAACGCTCAATTACAAACAGAACAACGTGCACGCGTTATTTAAATAAAACATTGGCACGGTCAGTCCCCTCGCCCCTTTGGGGAGAGGGTTAGGGTGAGGGGGAGATCTCTGCGGCCTGATGCCCTCACCCCGGCCCTCTCCCACAGGGAGAGGGAGAAAACACAGCCACAGGAATCACTATGCTCGATAAACAGACTCGTACCCTGATTGCCCGGCGGCTGAATCAGGCTGAAAAACAGCGTGAGCAGATCCGTGCCGTCTCGCTGGATTATCCGGACATCACCATTGAAGACGCCTATGCCGTCCAGCGCGAATGGGTTGAGATGAAAATTGCCGAAGGGCGTACGCTCAAGGGCCACAAAATCGGCCTGACCTCAAAAGCGATGCAGGCCAGCTCGCAGATTAGCGAACCGGACTACGGCGCGCTGCTCGACGACATGTTCTTCCACGACGGCAGCGATATTCCGACCGACCGCTTTATCGTGCCGCGCATTGAAGTGGAGCTGGCGTTCGTGCTGGCAAAACCGCTGCGCGGACCGAACTGCACGCTGTTCGATGTCTATAACGCCACCGACTACGTGATCCCGGCGCTGGAGCTGATTGATGCCCGCAGCCACAACGTAGACCCGGAAACCCAGCGCCCGCGTAAGGTGTTCGACACCATCTCCGATAACGCGGCTAACGCGGGCGTGATCCTTGGCGGCCGCCCGATTAAGCCCGATGAACTGGACCTGCGCTGGATCTCTGCGCTGCTGTATCGCAATGGCGTGATTGAAGAGACCGGCGTCGCTGCGGGCGTGCTTAACCACCCGGCGAACGGCGTGGCGTGGCTGGCGAACAAGCTGGCACCGTACGATGTTCAGCTGGAAGCGGGGCAGATTATTCTCGGTGGCTCGTTCACCCGTCCGGTTCCGGCGCGTAAGGGTGACACCTTCCACGTCGATTACGGCAACATGGGCGCGATCACCTGCCGGTTCGTATAAAAGGAAATGACGATGATGAAGAACAGTTTTAAAGACGCGCTGAAAGCAGGCCAGCCGCAAATTGGCCTGTGGCTAGGGCTTTCCAGCAGCTACAGCGCTGAACTGCTGGCGGGGGCGGGCTTTGACTGGCTGCTGATTGACGGTGAACACGCGCCGAACAACGTCCAGACGGTGCTGACCCAGCTACAGGCGATTGCGCCATACCCCAGTCAGCCGGTGGTGCGTCCGTCTTGGAACGATGCGGTGCAGATTAAACAGCTGCTCGACGTGGGTGCGCAGACCCTGCTGGTGCCGATGGTGCAGAACGCCGATGAAGCGCGGGCGGCGGTGGCAGCGACGCGCTATCCACCGCTGGGCGTTCGCGGTGTTGGCAGCGCGCTGGCGCGTGCATCCCGCTGGAACCGCGTGCCGGACTATATCCATCAGGCCAACGAGGCGATGTGCGTGCTGGTGCAGATTGAAACCCGCGAAGCGGTGAGTAACCTGGCGCAGATCCTCGATGTCGACGGCGTGGACGGCGTGTTTATCGGCCCGGCGGATCTCAGCGCCGATATGGGCTTTGCCGGTAATCCGCAGCACCCGGAAGTGCAGGCGACCATTGAAAAAGCCATCGTGCAGATTCGTGCGGCGGGGAAAGCGCCGGGCATTCTGATGGCCAACGAACAGCTGGCGAAGCGTTATCTGGAGCTGGGGGCGTTGTTTGTCGCCGTCGGCGTCGATACCACGCTGCTGGCCCGCGGCGCAGAAGCGCTGGCGGCGCGCTTTGGCGCGGAGAAAACCTCGCTGGGTTCGTCCGGCGTGTATTAACCCCTGCCGGATGGCGCTGCGCTTATCTGGCCTACCCGTAGGCCCGGCAAGCAAAGCGCCTCGGGAAAACCCTGCTTCACCCTACGCAAATTCCCATCAGAGGAAAGGATAATGAGCGATACATCACCTGCCATTCCGGAGCAACTCAACCCGGCCGACCAGCATAAGCAGCTGACGGCGGGCCAACAATCGGTTATCAACAAACTGTTTCGTCGTCTGGTTCTGTTTTTGTTTGTGCTGTTTATCTTCTCATTCTTAGACCGTATTAATATCGGCTTTGCCGGGCTGACGATGGGGGCGGATCTCGGCCTCAACGCCACCATGTTCGGCCTTGCTACCACGCTGTTCTACGCCACCTATGTGATTTTCGGCATTCCCAGCAACATCATGCTGAGCATCGTCGGCGCGCGGCGCTGGATTGCCACCATTATGGTGCTGTGGGGCATTGCCTCTACCGCCACTATGTTCGCCGTCGGGCCAAAAAGCCTCTACGTGCTGCGCATGCTGGTGGGCATCACCGAAGCCGGATTCCTGCCTGGCATTCTGCTGTATTTAACCTACTGGTTCCCGGCGTTCTTCCGCGCCCGCGCCAACGCCCTGTTTATGATTGCCATGCCGGTGACCACCGCGCTGGGCTCAATTGTCTCGGGCTATATTCTGTCGATGGACGGTCTGCTGAACATGCACGGCTGGCAGTGGCTATTTCTGCTGGAAGGTTTCCCGGCGGTGCTGCTCGGTGTGATGGTCTGGTACTGGTTTGATGATTCCCCGGCGAAGGCCAAATGGCTGACCGACGAGGATAAAAAGTGCTTACAGGAGATGATGGATAAAGACCATCTGACGCTGGTGCAGCCGGAAGGGGCGGTTAGCCACAGCGCCATGCAAAAGCGCAGCCTGTGGCGCGAAGTATTTACGCCGATCGTCCTGATGTACACGCTGGCCTACTTCTGCCTGACCAACACGCTCAGCGCCATCAGCATCTGGACGCCGCAGATCCTCAAAAGTTTTAACGAGGGCAGCAGTAACATCACCATCGGCCTGCTGGCGGCTATTCCGCAGGTGTGCACCATTCTCGGCATGATTTACTGGAGCCGCCATTCCGATAAATATCAGGAGCGTAAGCACCACACGGCGCTGCCGTTCCTGTTTGCCGCCGCGGGCTGGCTGCTGGCCTCGGCGACCAGCCATAGCCTGATCCAACTTTTGGGGATCGTGATGGCATCGACGGGCTCATTCAGTGCGATGGCGATCTTCTGGACCACGCCGGATCAATCGATCAGCCTGCGCGCTCGCGCGATCGGTATTGCGGTGATCAACGCCACCGGCAACATCGGATCGGCATTAAGTCCGTTTATGATCGGCTGGCTGAAGGATGTGACCGGTAGCTTTAACAGCGGGTTGTGGTTTGTCGCCGCGCTGCTGGTGCTGGGGTCGGTGATTATCTGGGCGATCCCGATGAAATCCTCACGCCCGCGCGCCACGCCGTAAGGAGCCGACGCCATGTGCCAGCGTGCGATTACCAATATCGATATCAGTACCGAGTACGAAGAGAGCCTCGGTAGTAAAGACGTGCACTATCAGTCATTCGCCCGCATGGCGGCGTTTTTTGGTCGCGATATGCAGGCGCATCGACACGATCAGTTTTTCCAGATGCACTTTCTTGATACCGGGCAGATTGAGCTGCAGCTCGACGATCATCGCTATTCGGTGCAGGCACCGCTGTTCGTGCTGACGCCGCCTTCGGTGCCGCACGCGTTTATTACTCAGTCGGACAGCGACGGCCACGTGCTGACGGTGCGGGAAGATTTGGTCTGGCCGCTGCTGGAGGTGCTGTACCCCGGCACCCGCGAGGCGTTCGGCCTGCCTGGGATGTGCCTGTCGCTGGCGGATAAGCCCGATGAACTGGCGGCGCTGGCACACTACTGGCGGCTGATTCAGCGCGAGTCGACGTCTGAGCTGCCGGGGCGCGAGCATACGCTGGTGCTGCTCGCGCAGGCGGTGTTCACACTGCTGCTGCGTAATGCGCCGCTGGACGACCACGCTGCCAGCGGCGTGCGGGGCGAACTGAAGCTGTTCCAGCGCTTTAACCAGATGATTGATAACCACTATCACCGTCACTGGACGGTGCCGGACTACGCCAGCGAACTGCACCTGACGGAATCCCGGCTGACGGATATCTGCCGTCGGTTTGCCAACCGTCCGCCGAAGCGGCTGATTTTCGATAGGCAATTGCGTGAGGCCAAGCGGCTGCTGCTGTTTTCTGATAGTGCGGTGAGCGAGATTGCCTGGCAGCTTGGGTTTAAAGACCCGGCCTATTTTGCCCGTTTTTTTAACCGCTTAGTGGGATGCTCGCCGAGCGCGTTTCGTGCGCAGAAAGTACCGGTGTCGTAGTTGCCCCTCACCCTAACCCTCTCCCCATAGGGGAGAGGGGACCGACCGTGCGGTTTTCACCTACAGCGCCGCCGTTTTGCTTTTCCCCCTCGCCCCTATGGGGAGAGGGCCGGGGTGAGGGGGCAACCGCGCACCAAACCCCACCCAGATCACAGAACCGCCCCTCGCCCGAAAAGTACCCGCCGTTGACCCAAAAGTCTCTTCACCGCTCACCCTTTAAACGCTTCAATTAAGAAACAAGAACAAAACATAAATTTAACAAATCCGATGAATACTGGAGCGTACCCGAATGAAACCTGAAGATTTCCGCGCAGACACCAAACGCCCGTTAACCGGTGAAGAGTACCTGAAAAGCCTGCAGGACGGCCGTGAGATCTATATCTACGGCGAGCGCGTCAAGGATGTCACCACCCATCCTGCGTTCCGCAACGCGGCGGCCTCCGTCGGCCAACTCTACGATGCGCTGCACAAACCAGAAATGCAGGACAAGCTGTGTTGGAACACCGATACCGGCAGCGGCGGCTACACCCACAAATTCTTCCGCGTGGCGAAAAGTGCCGATGACCTGCGTCAGCAGCGTGATGCCATCGCCGAGTGGTCACGTCTATCCTACGGCTGGATGGGGCGTACGCCAGACTACAAAGCAGCTTTCGGCAGCGCGCTGGGGGCGAACCCGGCGTTCTACGGCCAGTTTGAGCAGAACGCTCGCCACTGGTATTCCCGCATTCAGGAAACCGGCCTGTATTTCAACCACGCCATCGTCAACCCGCCGATCGACCGCCACAAGCCGGCAGATGAAGTAAAAGATGTCTACATCAAGCTGGAAAAAGAGACCGATGCCGGGATTATCGTCAGCGGCGCAAAAGTGGTGGCCACTAACTCGGCGTTGACCCACTACAACATGATTGGCTTCGGCTCCGCGCAGGTGATGGGCGAAAACCCGGACTTCGCGCTGATGTTTGTCGCACCAATGGATGCCGAAGGCGTGAAGCTGATTTCCCGCGCTTCCTACGAGCTGGTGGCAGGCGCAACCGGCTCACCGTACGACTATCCGCTCTCCAGCCGCTTTGACGAAAACGACGCGATCCTGGTGATGGATAAAGTGCTGATCCCATGGGAAAACGTGCTGATTTACCGTGATTTCGATCGCTGCCGTCGCTGGACGATGGAAGGCGGTTTCGCCCGTATGTATCCGTTGCAGGCGTGCGTACGTTTGGCGGTGAAGCTCGATTTCATCACCGGCCTGCTGAAAAAATCGCTGGAGTGCACCGGCACTTCTGAGTTCCGCGGCGTGCAGGCGGACCTCGGTGAAGTGGTGGCGTGGCGCAACATGTTCTGGGCGCTGAGCGACTCCATGTGTTCTGAAGCGACCCCGTGGGTTAACGGCGCGTACCTGCCGGATCACGCGGCGCTGCAAACCTACCGCGTGATGGCCCCGATGGCCTACGCCAAGATTAAAAACATTATTGAACGTAACGTCACCAGCGGCCTGATCTACCTGCCGTCGAGCGCTCGCGATCTGAACAATCCGCAGATCGACCAGTATCTGGCGAAGTACGTGCGTGGCTCCAACGGAATGGATCACGTTGAGCGCATCAAGATCCTCAAACTGATGTGGGACGCCATCGGCAGCGAGTTCGGCGGCCGTCACGAGCTGTATGAAATTAACTACTCCGGTAGCCAGGATGAAATTCGACTGCAGTGTCTGCGTCAGGCGCAGACCTCCGGCAATATGGACAAAATGATGGCGATGGTCGATCGCTGCCTGTCTGAATACGACCAGAACGGCTGGACGGTGCCACACCTGCACAATAATGCTGATATTAATCTGCTGGATAAGCTGCTGAAGTAATTCGCAGCAGGAGGTCAAAATGCAATTAGATGAACAACGTCTGCGTTTTCGCGATGCTATGGCCAGCCTGTCGGCCGCCGTTAACGTCGTTACCACTGAAGGGGAAGCGGGCCGCTGCGGGATCACCGCCACCGCCGTCTGCTCGGTTACCGACACGCCGCCATCGGTAATGGTCTGTATCAACGCCAACAGCGCCATGAATCCGGTGTTTCAGGGTAACGGCAAGCTGTGCATCAACGTGCTCAACCACGAGCAGGAGATTATGGCGCGCCACTTCGCCGGGATGACCGGCATGGCGATGGACGAGCGCTTCGGGCTTTCCGGCTGGCAGCGTGGCGCGCTGGAACAACCGGTGCTGAAAGGGGCGCTGGCAAGTCTGGAAGGTGAAATTCGTCAGGTACAGACCATCGGCAGCCATCTGGTCTACCTGGTGGAGATTCAGAACATTGCATTGGGGGAAGCGGAGAGCCACGGACTTATCTATTTCAAACGCCGTTTTCATCCGGTGATGATGGAGGCGGAAGCCCTGGCCTAACCCTCTCCCATGTAGCCCGGATGAGGTGCGTAAGCGCCGACTCCGGGTTTACTCAGTCGCCCACGCAGTTCTGCGTATCAGCATCAAATAAATAGATAAAATATCGGGCGCTCGGATAGGCGTTGGATGGAGAAATAAAGGAATGATTGATATTGGTCGCAGAAAGGGGAACGGCTCGAAGTATTATTCATGCCACTTTATATTAACGCAAAGCCATTTGCTCAGCGCAATAATTCATTAGTGCTATTAATCAATCAAAATACGTACTTCGGCATTATTTTTCCGTATTTTTTTTCAAACGTGATAATGCGAGATTTATCATCTCTTCCGCATGCTGGCGGGCAAATTTTGTCAGCGTTGTTTTGCTAAAATGCTGACCGCATCCGGCGCAGGATAAAGGATATTCGTCGGCAGAATTCGTTATTTTTTCAACATCAGCGATTTCTGTTGTATGTTTGCATTTAGGGCATGAATATTTAATTAAAATCACAAACCGGCCTCCTTTATTCTTGCTCTAAAATAATTCAATAGCACATATTGTTAAAGCACTTGTGATTATTAAATAGCCACTCATTAGGCATTGGTTGATGAATGGGTTGTTTTTTGACCTGTTCATGAGGCGAGTGGCGCGCTAACGGAAAAGGACGGGAAAGCGATGGATAAGCAATTCGTACAGGGGAGTATAAGTGAAGCCGATAAACTCGCGGATATTCTTAACCGCAATTCGGATTGGGTCTGGGAAGTTGACGTGCAGGGGCGTTACGTTTGGGTGTCCAACGTGGTGAAAAACCTGCTGGGTTACTCGCCTGAAGAGGTCCTTGGCCGTTCGCCGTTTGATTTTATGGCGCCCACTGAATCGGAGCGGGCGCAGAAATATTTTGGCGATGTACTGGCGTCTCAGCAACCGTTTAACGGCATGATTAACCGCAACCGTCGGGCAGATGGCAGCGTGGTGATTATCGAAACTAGCGGTATTCCGCTGTTTGATGCCCAGGGGCAGTTAACCGGATATCGCGGTATTGACCGCGATATCTCGCAGCTTGGCGAACGGGTATTGCAGCTTGAATCTATCTACCAGAACACGCCGCTGGCGCTGTGCGTGATTAACCGTTTTGGACAGCTCACCAAAGCGAATAAAGCGATGGGCGAGCTGCTCGGCCAGCCGGAAGATACGCTGATTGGTCAATGCCTACGGGACATTATGCCGGAGTGGAATCTCTTGTTTCAGCAGGATTTCATCTTGCTTGATGCCGGGGAAATGATAGCCAGCAAAGAAGTTTTCCTCTACGGGCGCTATTTCTACATTAAATCGATGCCGGTATATGACGCGGGCGGCAATGTGGCGGGGATCTCCTCCGCGTGGATGGACATCACCGACCGCAAGATGGCGGAACAGCAGCTCGCCAGCGCCAACCAGGTGCTGTTGCAGTACGCCGAGCGGGACCATCTCACCGGGCTTTTCAATCGTCGCTATATGGACGAGCGCCTGAACTATGAAATCACCCGCGCCCAGCGCGAGGGCTCATCGCTCTCGCTTTGCATGGCCGACCTCGATTTTTTCAAACGCTATAACGATACCTACGGCCATCAGGCGGGCGACCGCGTACTGCGTGCGGTGGCAGATGCGCTCAAAAGAGGGGTGCGCCCGGACGATAGCGTCAGCCGCTACGGTGGCGAAGAGTTTTTAATCATGCTGCCGGATACCGATGCTGAGGGCGCGCGGGCGGTGGCAGAACGTCTGCGTGAGCGGGTGATGGATCTCAACATTGCGCATGAAACCAGCCCGATTGGCGGCGTGCTGACAATCAGTCTTGGCGTGATGACCTGGGATGCGCCGCGGTATGTTTGCAGCATCCAGAGTGTGGTTGATATAGGTGCCGAGCTTATCAGCAGCAGCGATGCGGCGCTCTATCGCGCCAAACAGACGGGACGTAACCGCGTCGTGGTGGCGTAAGCTGAACGTTCGGCAATTGATTCACCACAAAGAGGCTCATCATGAGCCTCTTTATAATCGAGCCAACTCCTCTACTGTGATGGTATCGAAACATGGCTTATCAGCTGAACCTCAACTGGCCGGAATTTTTAGAAAAATACTGGCAGAAGCAACCGGTTGTCCTGAAGAACGCTTTCCCGAACTTCGTTGACCCGATTACCCCGGACGAACTGGCCGGTCTGGCGATGGAGATGGAAGTCGACAGCCGCCTGGTCAGCCACGCCGACGGTAAATGGCAGGCCAGCAACGGCCCGTTTGAAGATTTTGACCATCTGGGCGAGGAAAACTGGTCGCTGCTGGCGCAGGCGGTGAACCACTGGCATGAGCCTTCCGCTGAGCTGGTGCGCCCGTTCCGCGTGCTGCCGGACTGGCGTCTGGACGATCTGATGATCTCCTTCTCGGTTCCGGGCGGCGGCGTGGGGCCGCATATCGACCCGTACGACGTATTTATTATCCAGGGCATGGGGCGTCGTCGCTGGCGCGTGGGCGATGCCCTACCGTTAAAACAGCACTGCCCGCACCCGGCGCTGCTGCACGTTGAGCCGTTTACGCCGATTATCGAAGTGGAAATGGAGCCGGGCGATATTCTCTATATTCCGCCGGGATTCCCGCATGACGGCTATACCTTTGAAGCAACGCTGAACTACTCCGTTGGCTTCCGTGGGCCGAACGGTCGCGATCTTATCAGCAGCTTTGCCGATTACGCGCTGGAAAACGATCTGGGTGAGAAGTATTACACCGATCCCGATCTCACCTGTCGCGAACATGCGGGTAAAGTGGAAGATCATGAGCTGGAACGTCTGCGCACCATGATGATCGATATGATCCGCCAGCCGGATGATTTTAAGCAGTGGTTCGGTAGCTTTATCAGCACGCCGCGTCATGAACTGGATCTTGCGCCAGCCGAGCCGCCGTATGAGCCGGAAGAGGTTGCTGCCGCGCTGGAAGACGGTGAAACCCTGCGTCGTCTGAACGGGCTGCGGGTGCTGAGCATTGGCGGCTGCTTCTTTATTAACAGCGAGCGGGTGGAAACCTGTGCGCCGCAGGCGATGGATGCGCTGAGCCGCTTTACTGAAGTGGATAAAACGCTGCTGGGTGAGGCGCTGCAGAATCCGGCGTTTGTGGTGGAACTGACGGCGTTGATTAATCAGGGGTACTGGTTCTTTGACGAGTAAGCGGTGAGGGTGCGCGTTGTGCCCTCACCCCGGCCCTCTCCCTGGAAGGGAGAGGGAGAAAACAACCCGCACCCTCCCTCATTTCTAGTGATTCCCCCGCTTTGCAATTGACGCGCAATCGTTGTATAACCTTCTTCTTATTTGGATGTTTAGATGTCCATACGTTTAGAAGGTAATAATGCAAAACACAACACAACAACAAGGTGGGCAATTAAAGCGCACCATGAAAACCCGTCACCTGATTATGCTGTCGCTGGGTGGCGTTATTGGCACAGGGCTGTTCTTTAATACCGGCTATATCATCTCTACCACCGGTGCGGCAGGAACGCTGCTGGCCTACCTGATTGGCGCACTGGTTGTCTGGCTGGTGATGCAGTGTCTGGGCGAGCTGTCGGTAGCGATGCCGGAAACCGGCGCGTTCCATCTGTACGCCTCACGTTATATTGGCCCGGCTACCGGTTACACCGTGGCGTGGCTCTATTGGCTGACCTGGACGGTAGCGCTCGGTTCGAGCTTTACCGCCGCCGGATTTTGTATGCAGTACTGGTTCCCGCAGGTGCCGGTGTGGATCTGGTGTCTGCTGTTCTGCGTGATGATTTTTGGCCTCAACGTTATTTCGACGCGCTTCTTTGCCGAAGGGGAATTCTGGTTCTCACTGGTGAAGGTGATTACCATCATCGCGTTTATTATTCTTGGCGGTGCGGCTATCTTTGGTTTTATTCCGATGCAGGACGGCTCACCCGCGCCGGGGCTGTCGAACATTACCGCTGAGGGCTGGTTCCCGCACGGCGGCCTGCCGATTCTGATGACCATGGTGGCGGTGAACTTTGCGTTTTCCGGCACCGAACTTATCGGTATTGCCGCTGGTGAAACCGAGAACCCGCACAAGGTGATTCCGGTCGCCATTCGAACCACCATCGCGCGGCTGATTATCTTCTTTATCGGCACCGTATTTGTGCTGGCGGCGCTGATCCCGATGCAGCAGGCGGGCGTGGAAAAAAGCCCGTTCGTGCTGGTGTTTGAGAAGGTGGGGATTCCCTACGCGGCAGATATTTTCAACTTCGTGATTCTGACGGCGATTCTGTCGGCGGCGAACTCCGGGCTGTACGCCTCTGGCCGTATGCTGTGGTCGCTTTCTAACGAGCGTACGCTGCCACGCTGCTTCTCGCAGGTGACGAAAAACGGCGTGCCGCTGGTGGCGCTGTCGGTGAGTATGCTTGGCGGGCTGCTGGCCCTGTTTTCCAGCATCGTCGCGCCGGATACCGTGTTCGTCGCGCTATCGGCGATTTCTGGCTTTGCGGTGGTGGCGGTATGGATTAGCATCTGCGCCTCGCACTTTATGTTCCGCCGTCGTCATTTGCAGCAGGGGAAGGCGCTGAGCGAGCTGCACTACCGCGCGCCGTGGTATCCGCTGGTGCCGGTGCTGGGCTTTGTGCTCTGCCTGGTGGCCTGTCTTGGCCTGGCGTTTGACCCTTCGCAGCGGATTGCGCTGTGGTGCGGAATCCCGTTCGTGGCGCTGTGTTATGGTGCCTACTATTTAACGCGTTCGCGCCAGAGCCAGCAGGAGCCACAGCATGCCGCAGAATAATCCCTTAACGTCCATTCTGACCGATCGCCCGTTTGTACTGCTCGACGGGGCGATGGCCACCGAGCTGGAGGCGCGCGGCTGCGACCTGGCCGACAGCCTGTGGTCGGCGAAAGTGCTGATGGAAAATCCACAGCTGATTTATGACGTGCATCTCGACTACTTCCGCGCCGGGGCGCAGGTGGCGATTACCGCCAGCTATCAGGCGACGCCGGACGGTTTTGCCGCCCGTGGGCTGGATGAAGCGCAGGCCCGGTCGCTGATTGCCAAAAGCGTGGAGCTGGCGAAGCAGGCTCGCGACTCGTATTACGCGGAAAATCCGGCGGCAAAAGGGCTGCTGATTGCCGGCTCCGTGGGGCCGTACGGGGCTTATCTGGCGGACGGTTCGGAGTATCGCGGTGACTACCAGCGCAGTGCGCAGGTGTTCCAGGATTTCCATCGCCCGCGTGTTGAAGCACTGCTGGAGGCGGGCGTTGACCTGCTGGCCTGCGAAACGTTGCCGTCCTTTGATGAAATTCGCGCGCTGGCGCAGCTGCTGGAAACGTATCCGGTAGCGCAGGCGTGGTTCTCGTTTACCCTGCGCGATGCTCAACACCTGAGCGACGGTACGCCGCTGCGCGATGTGCTGACGCTGCTGGCGGACTATCCGCAGATTCTGGCGGTGGGCATTAACTGTATCGCGCTGGAAAATACCGTCGAGGCGCTGTCCTACCTGCACAACCTGACACCGCTGCCTTTGGTGGTTTATCCGAACTCCGGCGAGCACTACGACGCGGTAAGCAAAACCTGGCATCACCACGGCGAAGCCTGCGCCACGCTGGAAGGCTATCTGGCGCAGTGGTTGGCGGCCGGGGCGAAGCTGATTGGCGGTTGCTGCCGAACTACGCCGAAGGATATTGCGGCGCTGAAGGCGCACTGCTGATTCTGTGCTTTCCCGGGGTCGCATGCGACCCCGGGGAAATCCCACCCCCCAACTATCTTTTGCCACTTTTTTTCTAAAAACGAATTGGAATTAACAAGCATTTTTAATTCCTTTATCAAATACCCCGCGCCGGAAATACTGCCTCCATAACAAGACATGGGAGCAGGACATTATGGCAATCGCATCGCGTTTCACCGTTATCGCCGCTACGCTGGCACTGTTGGCATTCCAGGCGCAGGCCGTGGACGTCACCATCGCCTATCAAACCTCCGCCGAGCCCGCCAAAGTGGCGCAGGCGGATAACACCTTCGAAAAGCTGAGCGGCGCAAAGCCGGACTGGCGCAAGTTTGACAGCGGCGCGAGCATCGTCCGCGCGCTGGCCTCCGGCGACGTTCAGATTGGCAATCTCGGTTCCAGCCCGCTGGCGGTGGCCGCCAGTCAGCAGGTACCGATTGAAGTTTTCCTGCTGGCCTCAAAGCTCGGCAACTCAGAAGCGCTGGTGGTGAAAAAAGCCATCACCAAGCCTGAAGACCTGATTGGCAAACGCATTGCCGTACCGTTTATCTCCACCACTCACTACAGCCTGCTGGCTGCGCTCAAACACTGGGGCATTAAGCCGGGTCAGGTACAGATCCTGAACCTGCAGCCGCCAGCGATTATTGCGGCCTGGCAGCGAGGTGACATTGATGGTGCTTATGTGTGGGCACCGGCGGTGAACGAACTGGAAAAAGACGGCACCGTACTGACCGACTCGTCCAAAGTGGGCGAGTGGGGCGCACCGACGCTCGACGTGTGGGTAGTGCGTAAAGACTTCGCCGACAAACATCCTGAGGTAGTGAAAGCCTTTGCTAAAAGCGCGATTGACGCCCAGCGCGGCTATATCGACAACCCGGACAAATGGCTGGCTCAGCCGGAGAACATCAGCAAGCTGGCGCGCCTGAGCGGCGTACCGGAAGCGGACGTTCCGGGGCTGGTGAAGGGCAACACCTATCTCACCGCCGAACAGCAGGCGCAGGAACTTAATGGCCCGGTGAATAAGGCGATTGTCGACACCGCGCAGTTCCTCAAAGAGCAGGGCAAAGTACCGGCGGTGGCGACCGACTACAGCCAGTACGTTACCGACCGTTTCGTGAAGTAAGGAGGCCATGATGCTGCAAATCTCGCATCTTTCCGCTGACTACGGCGGTAAACCGGCGCTGGCGGATATCAATCTCACGCTGGACCGCGGCGAACTGCTGGTAGTGCTGGGGCCGTCGGGCTGCGGCAAAACTACGTTGCTGAACCTGATTGCCGGATTCGTGCCGTATCAGCACGGCAGCATCATCCTCGATGGAAAATACGTTGATGGCCCAGGCGCCGAGCGCGGTGTGGTCTTTCAGAATGAAGGGCTACTGCCGTGGCGCAACGTGCAGGATAACGTCGCGCTAGGGCTGCAGCTTGCCGGGGTAAACAAAACTGAGCGCCGGGATATTGCGGCGCTGATGCTGAAAAAGGTCGGGCTGGAGGGCGCTGAGAAGCGCTTTATCTGGCAGCTCTCCGGCGGCCAGCGTCAGCGAGTCGGCATTGCCCGCGCGCTGGCGGCCAACCCGCAGTTGCTGCTGCTGGATGAACCGTTTGGCGCGCTCGATGCCTTTACCCGCGAGCAGATGCAAACCCTGCTGCTCACGCTGTGGCATGAGACGGGCAAAAAAGTACTGCTGATTACCCACGATATTGAAGAGGCGGTGTTTATGGCAACCGAGCTGGTTCTGCTGTCGCCGGGGCCGGGTCGCGTGCTGGAGCGTTTATCCCTCGATTTTGCCCGCCGGTTTGTGGCCGGGGAATCATGCCGCAGCATCAAGTCTGATCCGCAATTTATTGCCCAGCGTGAATACGTGCTGAGCCGGGTGTTTGAGCAACGGGAGGCCTTCTCATGAGCGTGGTGATTAACGATAAACCGCGGACGCGCGCGCTGAAGCTACGCTGGCCCCTCTCGCGCCACCTGACGCTGAGCCTCGCCACGCTGGCGGTACTGCTGGTTATCTGGTGGGCGGTTGCGGCGGCGCACTGGGTGAGCCCGCTGTTTTTACCGGCACCGGGGCAGGTATTGAATAAGCTGCTGACCATCGCCAGCCCACAGGGGTTTATGGATGCCACGCTGTGGCAACATCTGGCGGCGAGCCTCGGGCGTATTGTTGTGGCACTGCTGGCGGCAACGCTTATCGGCATTCCGGTGGGGATCGCCATGGGGTTAAGCCCAACGGTGCGCGGGATCCTTGATCCTTTAATTGAACTCTATCGTCCGGTACCGCCGTTGGCCTATCTGCCGCTGATGGTTATTTGGTTTGGGATCGGCGAAACCTCGAAGATCCTGCTGATCTACCTGGCGATTTTCGCCCCGGTAGCGATGTCGACGCTGGCAGGCGTGAAGAGCGCGCAGCAGGTCCGTATTCGCGCGGCACAGTCTCTTGGTGCTAACCGTGCCCAGGTGCTGTGGTTGGTGATTTTACCCGGCGCGCTGCCGGAAATATTAACTGGGTTACGCATTGGGTTGGGCGTGGGCTGGTCGACGTTGGTGGCCGCCGAGCTTATCGCCGCCACCCGTGGGTTAGGTTTTATGGTGCAGTCCGCCGGGGAGTTTTTAGCCACCGATGTGGTGCTGGCCGGTATCGCGGTGATAGCGATAATCGCTTTTAGTCTGGAATTAGGGCTGCGTGCGCTTCAGCGTCGTCTGACCCCCTGGCATGGAGAAATACAATGAGTGAACGTCTGGCAATTACCCCGCTGGGGCCGTATATCGGCGCGCAGATTTCCGGCGCGGACCTGACCCGCCCGCTGAGCGATAACCAGTTTGAACAGCTGTATCATGCGGTGCTCCGCCACCAGGTGGTGTTCCTGCGCGAACAGCTGATTACCCCGGAGCAACAGCGCGAACTGGCGCTACGCTTTGGCGACCTGCATATCCACCCGGTTTACCCACATGCGCCGGGCGTGGACGAGATTATTGTGCTGGATACGCACGACAATAACCCGCCGGATAACGACAACTGGCATACCGACGTGACCTTTATCGACACGCCGCCTGCCGGGGCGATTCTGGCGGCGAAAGAGCTGCCGTCTACCGGTGGTGATACGCTGTGGACCAGCGGCGTTGCGGCCTATGACGCGCTCTCCGCGCCGTTTAAGGCGCTGCTGAGCGGCCTGCGCGCCGAGCACGATTTCCGCAAATCGTTCCAGGAGTACAAGTATCGCAAAACCGAAGAGGAGCACCAGCGCTGGCAGGAAGCCGTCGCCAAAAACCCGCCGCTGCTGCACCCGGTGGTGCGTACCCATCCGGTCACCGGTAAGCAGGCGCTGTTTGTTAATGAAGGGTTTACCACCCGCATTGTCGACGTGACGGAAAAAGAGAGCGAGGCGCTGCTGAGCTTCCTGTTTACCCACGTCACCAAGCCGGAGTTTCAGGTGCGCTGGCGCTGGCAGCCGAACGATGTGGCGATTTGGGATAACCGAGTCACGCAGCACTACGCGAATGCCGATTATTTGCCACAGCGGCGGATTATGCATCGGGCAACGATTCTGGGGGATAAGCCGTTTTATCGTGCGCCATAAAAGAACATGACACCGTACCGCTCCCTCTCCCCTTTGGGGAGAGGGAGCCTATAGCCCCAAATGCGCCCCGATATACCGCTGATACCGATTCGCCTTCAGATAGGTTAAATCCACCAACACCAGCCCATCCACGCAGTTGTTAAACTCCGGGTCGCTACCAAAGTCGATAAACTGCACGCCGCCGGGCTCGCAGACTTCCGAATACTGCTTGTAGAGCGGAGGGATGCCGCAGCCAAGGTTGCCGAGCAGCGACTTTAGTCGAGTCAGGTCTTCGCTGTAATTCTCGCCGCCAAACTGTGCCAGCACGTCGGGAAGCGAAGCGGGATACGGTCGGCGTGACTCTGCCAGGGAATGCGTGGCCGGGAACCACAGACGGTAAAAGGCAACCAGCAGATCCCTTGCCGACGGCGGCAGACCGCCAGAGATGGAGACCGGGCCAAACAGGTAGCGATAGTGCGGGTAGCGCGCCAGATAGGCACCGATGCCGGACCATAAATAGTCCAGTCCGCGGCGGCCCCAGTAGCGTGGCTGAATAAAGCTGCGTCCGAGCTCAATGCCGTGTTGCAGAATATCGTCCATGCGCGTGTCGTAGTGGAAAAGACTGTAGCTGTAGATGCCGTCCAGCCCGCGTTTTTCGAGCTGCATCGCGGTAGGCATAAAACGATAGGCGCCAACGATTTCTAAATCCTCTTCATCCCAGAGGATCAGATGTAGATAGTCATCGTCATAGCCGTCGACATCGCGTCGTTTACCGCTTCCTTCACCCACCGCACGAAAGGCGATTTCACGCAGGCGTCCCAGTTCGCGCAGCAGTGGCGCATCTTCCTGACCGTTGCGCTGCCACAGATAGATGACTTTGCCGTCTGCGGTGCGCCCCAGACACTCGGCCTGGCTCAGCTCGCGCTTCAGTAGGGCGCGTGCTTCTGGCCGCGCGATGGCGCTTTCCGTTTTAAACACACCGGGCAAGCCTTTGCCCAGCAGCTGAACGTGGCGATAACACTTATCTGTCATTTCCCGCGGTGTGGCCTGTGGGCTAAACCACGCCGACCAGGCAATCTGCTCGCCAATCGTCACCGGCAAGCTGCCGTTGCGGCGGCGGAACATCTGCTGCATTAAGAGCAGCAGCGGCAGATGCTGTGACACCATGGTGCTAGCGTAGAACAGGGCGCTATTTCTCCCGTCTATCCATGCGGGCAGCAGCGGGGCGCGGTATTTTGCGGCAAGTTTGATAAAGCCGGAGTGCCATTTTTTATCGCGGATCCCCCGGCGCGTCAGCCGTGATACTTCTCCCGCCGGGAAGAAAATCAGCACGCCGCCGTTTTGCAACTGCGTGTCCATCTGCTGGAGCGCCGTTTTTGAGGTGCGACCGTTGATGTTATCCACCGGGATAAACAGCGAGCTGAGGGGTTCAAGGTGGGTGAGCATGCGGTTGGTGACCACTTTGACGTCGCGGCGAACACGGGAAACTGCGTAGAGCAGGGCCAGACCATCCAGCGTGCCGGTAGGGTGGTTGGCAATGATAACCAGTGGACCATTCTCGGGGATTTGCTCCAGGCAGCGAACCGGAACGGCGCAGTCAATATTGAGATGTTCAAGTACCTGTTCGACGGTATCCAGCCCTTTCAGGTGGCGATGGCGTGCGGCAAACTGTTGAAATTCTTCCTCGTGCAGCAGCTTCTTCAGCACTTTTTTTTGCCAGGGGGCGGGCCTCGCCTGAGGCCACAGGTCGTCGATGACATTGTCGAGACTAAACATAGCGGCTCCTCCTCTGTCCTGCTGTGACAGTAGAAGGGAGATGTGTCGGTTGTATGGCGGTTTGGTGACGTTTTGAAGGGTGTTGAAAGTAGCCCGGCCAAGCGCAGCGCCGCCGGGAAAACCCGGAGTCGGCGTAAACGCCTCGTCCGGGCTACGTGATTAACGTAGGATTTTCTTCTCGGCTAAATCGAGCGCGAAATAGCTGAAGATAAGGTCCGCGCCCGCGCGTTTGATGGCGCCCAGGCTTTCCAGAACCACTTTCTCTTCATCAATCGCCCCGGCCTGCGCGGCGAATTTAATCATCGCGTATTCACCGCTCACCTGATAAGCGCCAATCGGTAATTCAGTGCGTTCACGGATATCGCGCAGGATATCAAGGTACGCGCCCGCCGGTTTCACCATCAGGCAATCAGCGCCCTGAGCTTCATCCAGCAGCGACTCGCGAATCGCCTCACGGCGGTTCATCGGGTTCATCTGATAGGTTTTACGATCGCCCTTCAGTGCCGTCCCCGCCGCTTCACGGAACGGGCCGTAGAAGGAGGAGGCAAATTTGGTGGAGTAGGACATGATGGCGGTGTCGGTGAAGCCCGCTGCGTCCAGTGCCTGGCGAATGGCCTGCACCTGGCCGTCCATTGCCGCGGAAGGTGCGATAAAGTCTGCGCCTGCCGCCGCCGCAACAACGGCCTGCTTGCCGAGGTTGGTGAGGGTCAGATCGTTATCGACGCCGTGGTCGCACAGCACGCCGCAGTGGCCGTGGGAGGTATATTCGCAGAAGCAGGTATCGGACATGACGATCATCTCCGGTACGGTCTGCTTGCAGATGCGTGACATGCGCGCTACCAGACCGTCTTCTTTCCAGGCATCGCTGCCGGTGTCATCGGTATGGTGAGAGATACCAAATGTCATCACCGAGCGGATACCGGCGTTAGCGATGCGTTCAATTTCGCGTGCCAGATGCTTCTCTGGAATGCGCATCACGCCCGGCATCGCCTCGATGGCTTTGTAGTCGTTGATTTCTTCTTCAACAAAGATCGGCAACACCAGGTCATTTAAGCTCAGTGTTGTCTCTTCAAACATAGCGCGCAGCGCAGGGGATTTGCGCAGGCGACGGGGGCGATGGAGTAAATCTGTCATGGTATGCCTGATGTTTGTGAAACAAGGGCAACTAGTGTAACCGAATCAGGAGGTGGATGTTTTACTAAAGTGGTGTTTATGGGCTAGCGGAGATGGGACTGCCAGGTATGTAAAGCGTTACTTGATAATAATTAGGGTTGGTAATATTTCTCAGAATTCTATTTATTCTAAGATATATATTTTTTTTGTAATTTTAATTTATTTATAAATGTGACTTTTATATGTTTCATTTTTCTGTTTTTTATACGCGAATTTTATATTCCTCATCTGTATTTAAAATTGTTGATTGATTTGTTTTTCGGTTTTTTCTTTTTTTGTAATGCATTGAACTTGTTGGTTTTGATGTTTATTTTTTGTTTTTAAAGTAAGTGTTTTCGTTAGGCGTTTTGTCCGGACTCGAACTGTGAGTAAACTATAATTGAACCATTTGTCATGCACGCCGCATAATTCCTCCCGCATAGCGTAAAAACATTTTATTGCAATTGTTAATTGATGGACCAACATATATATCCCTGAGGAGGGATGACAAATGCACTCCTGGAAAAAGAAACTTGTAGTATCACAATTAGCATTGGCCTGCACTTTGGCGATCGCTTCTCAGGCAAATGCGGCGACGTACGACACCTTTGGATATCATGACGGCGCAGACACTGCGTTCAGCTGGAACGACTGGACGAACGCAGATAAACTCGACTACGTCTCGTATTACGGTTTTATCTACAACAACGCCAATGACAGTGACTACGGTAACTCCTTCAATGGTGATGTGGTAAACGGCGTTCTTTCAACGTATTACCTGAATAACGATTACGCGGACAGTACCGATAATTCGCTGACCATTAAGAATTCAACCATTCACGGTATGATTACCTCGGCTCGTCCATATGCCTACGTTGACGATGCTGGCTATAGCTATACCTGGAACAACGGTACCGATGCTGATTATGCATGGCATGATGGCGATGTCTTTACGCTGAATGTGGCTAACTCCACTATTGATGATGACTATGAGTATTTCTATTTTACCGACAGTTATCTGAATGGCGAAGCTAAAACTGCGACTGAAGATTACCGTACGGCGTCTATTGCGGCTCAAGGCGTAGCGGTTAATCTGGGTGTTGAAAGTAATATTAATATTACCGATAACTCTCGCGTGGCCGGTATTGCGCTATCTCAGGGTGACACTTCCAACGTTGATTACACTTCTGAATCCCACACCTGGGACAACAACATTGTTGTAACCAATTCTACCGTCACCTCCGGTGCTTATTCTGCGTTGGAAAGCACCGGTTTCTACGGTAACTCCGCAGAGCCGAGCGATTATACAGGCAATGGCGGTGCGGACGATGTCGCGCTCTCCTTTAACGACAGCTCTGCTTCCAACTACGCCATGAAAAACAACGTAGCATTCAGCAACTCAACGCTGACTGGCGATGTTGTATTCGCCAGCACCTGGAATGCAAACTTTGATCCAGCGGGTCATGCTTCTGTAAACGGCGGTGTTGTTGATACTAACGGTGGCTGGGTCGACGATGGTCTGAACGTTGACGAACTGAATATTACCCTGGATAACGGCAGCAAGTGGACCGGCGCGGCTGTCTTTAGCTACGATGCAATTGGCACTGCCGATATGTATGACGTGGCGGTCAATAGCCTTGAACCAGCTTCAACCTACGACAAGTGGGGTAACGTTGTTGATGACCAGACTTTCCAGAGCGGCGTATTCAACGTTGCGCTGAACAATGGTTCACAGTGGAACACGGTTAATGATTCCAATATCGACACGCTGACCGTGAATAACGGTTCTCAGGTTGACGTGGCCAACGGCTCTACTCTGCTGTCTGACTCCATCACTCTGACCAACGGCTCAGCGATGAACCTGAGCTCCGGCGGTCAGGTGGCGACCGATCATCTGACCGTTGATAGCTACAGTACCGTGGATCTGAACAACGAAACCACCTACCTGTATGCGAATACCATCACCGTTTCTAACGGCGGTGAATTCAGCATCGGCGCGGGCGCTTATGAAGCTAACGCGTTTGGCACCGATACCATGGAGCTGACAAACGGCGGCGTATTTAACATCAACAGCAGTGATTATGTGTTAGATGCAGACCTGGTAAACGGCCATACCAACACCACTAATAAGTCTGATGCAACCTACGGCTACGGTGTGATTGCGATGAACGCCGATGGTCACCTGACTATCAATGGTAATGGCAACACCAACAACGCCGATCAGGAGTTCAGCGTAGATGACGCTGCTGATAACGTCGTTGCGGCAAGCGGTAACTATAAAGTTCGTATCAACAACTCAACAGGTAAAGGCTCCATCGCTGATTACAAAGGCAAAGAGCTTATCTATGTTAACGATCAGAACAGTACGGCGACCTTCTCTGCGGCAAACAAAGCTGACCTGGGTGCATACACCTATCAGGCTCAACAGGCTGGTAATACCGTTGTACTGGAACAGACTCGTCTGACCGACTACGCCAACATGGCGCTGAGCATTCCGTCTGCGAACACCAATATCTGGAACCTGCAGCAGGATACTCTGAATACCCGTCTGAGCGCTTCTCGTCACGGCTTCACCGACAACGGTGGTGCGTGGGTGAGCTACTTCGGCGGTAGCTTCAACGCTGACAATAACACCATCAAATACGACCAGGATGTTAACGGTATTATGGTGGGTGTGGACTCCAAAGTTGATGGCAACAACGCACAGTGGCTCATTGGTGCGGCAGCAGGCTTTGCGAAAGGCGACATGAGCGAACGTTCAGGTCAGGTTGATCAGGATAGCCAGTCTGCCTACGTCTACTCTTCTGCACGCTTTGCGAACAACATCTTTGTAGATGGCAACCTGAGCTACAGCCGCTTCAGCAACGACCTGACCGCGACGATGAGCGATGGTACTTACGTTGATGGCGATACAACCTCTGATGCATGGGGCTTCGGTCTGAAACTGGGCTATGACTGGAAAATCAACGACGCTGGCTATGTCACTCCGTACGGTGCGATTTCTGGTCTGTTCCAGTCCGGTGATAACTACCGTCTGAGCAACAACATGAATGTTGGCGACCAGGATTATGACAGCATGCGTTATGAACTTGGTTTCGATGCTGGTTACACCTTCGGCTTCGGCGAGCAGGCGGTATCTCCATACTTCAAACTGGCTTACGTCTATGACGACTCAAGCAACGATGCCAATATCAATGGTGACAACATCGATAATGGCGTGAAAGGTTCAGCGGTTCGCGTGGGTGTGGGTAGCCAGGTTAGCTTCACCAAGAACTTCAGCGCTTACACCGGTGTGAACTACCTCGGCGGCGGCGATGTTGATCAGGATTGGGCTGCTAAAGCCGGTGTGAAATACACCTGGTAATCCTCATCATACCGGGAAGGAAACTTCCCGGTATATTACGCTTTATTCAACGCCCGTCATGATGATGGGCTTTTTTGCAGGGATTGCATAACATGTCTTCTTCAAGCAAGCCGATCGATGAATTTATGGCTCTTGATAAAAAACTGTCGCAAATGGGAACATGCTTCCAGATTGCTGCGGGAGAGTTGATCCTGCCCGCCAATTGCACCATGAATGATTCCACCGTTGTCATTCAGCAGGGGGTAGTCTCTTTACATCGCAGCGAGGGGAATATTCTTTATGGCATTCTGCAAAGCCCATCGATTTTTGGACTCGCTGCTGCCGCTAATGCTATCCGTAACGATTACACGTTAGTCGCAGAAAGCGACTGTCGTGGCTTCTATCTTCCTTCGCGAGAAACGCTCAAATGCTTGGATCGCTATCAGCTATGGCGAGAAGCGTTTTACTGGATGGCATGGCAAACGCGGATGCTGGAAATGCGTGACAGGCAGCTTATTGGTACAAACCATTACCAGCAGATTCGCTCGACGCTATTAACGATGATTGACTGGAGTGATGATATCCGCTCGCGGATTGGTGTGCTGAACTATATCCAACAGCGTACGCGAATCTCACGTTCGGTCATTGCCGAGGTGTTATCCGCGTTGCGCAAGGGAGAGTATATCGAGATGAATAAAGGCAAACTCGTTAATATTACGCGTTTGCCTACTCACTATTAAGATGCAGGAATGATAGCCGCTTTATTGCCGCTTAACTCCGTCACCAGCTCGTTAATCCCGTCGCTCATATTCACAAAACGGGTGAGGGGAGAGCGCGTGACGACCACAAAGGCACCAACGTTAGACTGTGGAATCATTGCCATATAGGTGATAAAGCCGCCGCCACCGCCGGTTTTCTGAATAATCCCCGGACGACCATTTTTGGGTGCCATATAGACCCAGCCAAGCCCTAACGCATCGGCATGCCCTGGAACGTCCATTCCCACTACGCGAGTAAGCTGGTTACGTTTGTAGACCAGCGTCTGCATACGGTCTGCCTGGCTGCTGCGATGATAAAAATCAGACGAAAGATACTGCTGCATCCAGCGCATCATATCGCCAGGTGTAGAGTAAACCCCACCGCTGCCCATCGCCGCGAGCGTGTTATTACACGGGCTCGCGCCTTTCTCAGCCACCATTAAACGGCCACACTGATCTGGCGATGGCGTAAAGGTGGTGTCCTTCATGCCAAGCGGACGCGTAATTTGCTCTTCAAATAGCTGTGGGTAGGGCTTATGCGCCGCGTTACCCAGCGCATCGGCCAGCAGGTCGAACGCCAGGTTTGAATAGCTGGCCTGCGACCCCGGTGCCGCGTGCAGCTTGGCGTTGCTGAGATAGGTCCAGCGCTGTGACTGCGTTGGCCAGACAAAAACGGGGCGATTTGCGGCACCGCCCGGCATCTCACGCGGCAGGGAACTGGTGTGGGTTGCCAGATTCACCAGCGTAATAGGTGCGCCGTTATAGGTTGGGACTCGTGATCCCGGTGGTGCATATTTACTCAGCGGATCGCTCAGCTTCACGACGCCCTGGTCGAGCAGTTTCACCAGCATTTCACTGGTCATCAGTTTGCTTAGAGAAGCGATGCGAATAACGGAATCGAGCTGCGGATGCACGTTGTTGCCAGGGCGCGTCTCGCCAAAGCTTCTGAACACCCGCTGGTTGCCATCGATAACCACCAGCGCCATGCCGGTAGCACCACTGCCGTAATAGATATGGTTGGCATAACGGTCAACGATATCGGACGCAAACGCGGGGGTGGTAAGAGGCTGTGCAGCCTGCACCGAGGTCAATGACGCCACGCAGAGCGCGGCAGAAAAAAGCAGACTACGTTTCAACGGAGGCATCCATGAATTGAAATGAGGAAGTAACGCGTATTTATACTAAAAATACAACGAATCGGCATCAGGCGCAGCGCCATTAAACGGTATGATAGCGGGAAAAACGTAACCGAGCGTAAACGCAATGATTATTCATCAAGGCGGATACGCACTTTTGTGATCCGGCGCGTATGATACATACGATGCCGTCTGGCGAACTCTGTCGCCGTTTTCCGGTCTGATTGCACAGTTACATTGCCTAATACCTCTTTACGGTAAAAATGATCCGTAGCGGTATTCTGTTGTCACAGCAAAAGCAGAATCATAAGAAGTTAGCAGGAGAGCACTATGTTTAAGTCTTTTTTCCCTAAGCCGGGTCCCTTTTTTCTCTCGGCGTTTATTTGGGCAATGATAGCGGTCATTTTCTGGCAGGTGGGCGGCGGTAGCTGGCTACTTCGCCTGACCGGCGCGAGTAACGATGTTCCGATCAGCGCCGCGCGCTTTTGGTCGATGAACTACCTGATCTTTTATGCCTACTACCTGGTGTGTGTTGGCCTGTTTGCCGGTTACTGGTTTATTCGCAGCCCGCACCGCTGGCAGTATTGGTCCATATTGGGCACCGCGCTCATCATCTTCGTCACCTGGTTTATGGTTGAAGTGGGCGTGGCGATAAACGCCTGGTATGCGCCGTTCTACGACCTTATCCAGACCGCATTGGCGGCGCCGAACAAAGTCTCAATTAACCAGTTTTACCAGGAGATCGGTATCTTCCTTGGGATTGCGCTTATCGCCGTGGTGATTGGTGTACTGAACAACTTCTTTGTCAGCCATTACGTCTTCCGCTGGCGTACCGCGATGAACGAACACTATATGACGCATTGGCAGCACCTGCGCCATATCGAAGGTGCCGCGCAGCGTGTGCAAGAAGATACGATGCGTTTCGCCTCGACGCTGGAAGATATGGGGACCAGCTTTATCAACGCCATTATGACGCTGATTGCCTTCCTGCCGGTGCTGGTGACGCTCTCTGCGCACGTGCCTGACCTGCCGATTATTGGTCATGTGCCTTATGGTCTGGTGATTGCGGCTATCGTCTGGTCGCTGATGGGCACCGGGATGCTGGCGGTGGTGGGGATCAAACTGCCGGGGCTGAACTTTAAAAACCAACGCGTTGAAGCGGCCTATCGTAAAGAGCTGGTATACGGTGAAGATGACGCCAGCCGTGCCACACCGCCAACGGTGCGCGAGCTGTTCAGCGCGGTACGTCAGAACTACTTCCGCCTCTACTTCCACTACATGTACTTCAACATTGCCCGTATTCTGTATCTGCAGGTGGATAACGTTTTCGGGTTGTTCCTGCTGTTTCCGTCGATTGTTGCCGGTACGATTACGCTCGGCCTGATGACGCAGATTACCAACGTGTTCGGCCAGGTACGCGGTTCCTTCCAGTACCTGATAAGCTCCTGGACTACGCTGGTGGAGTTGATGTCCATCTACAAACGTCTGCGCAGCTTCGAGCGTGAGTTAGATAATAAACCGCTGACGGATGAACTTGCCCAGCCGCAGAGCCAGGCATAACGATTAAATTTTACAAGGAAAACGCATGGCGACTGCCGCAACGTATTACCGTTCATTACCTCTTACTCTGCTTGGCGGCCTGATGCTCAGCGCCTGTACCAGCCAGCAGGCACCGCAGATGAAAGCGGGAGAAAAACCGGTAGATGTGGCAAGCGTCGTGCGGCAAAAAATGCCCGCCAGCGTGAAGGACCGTGATGCCTGGGCGCAGGCGCTGGCGAAAACGTTTGAAAGCCAGAAGCTCGCGCCAACCGAAGAGAATATCTGTTCGGTACTGGCGGTGGCCCAGCAGGAGTCTAACTATCAGGCCGACCCGGCGGTGCCGGGATTGGGCAAAATTGCCTGGCAGGAGATCGACCGTCGTGCTGAGAAGATGCACATCCCGGTCTTCCTGGTGCATACGGCGCTGAAAATCAATTCGCCAACCGGTAAGAGCTACAGCGAGCGGCTGGACGCGGTGAAAACAGAAAAGCAGCTAAGCGCTATCTTTGATGACTTTATCGGTATGGTGCCGATGGGGCAGAAGCTCTTTGGCTCACTGAATCCGGTACATACCGGCGGGCCAATGCAGGTGAGCATCGCCTTTGCCGAACAGCACCAGAACGGCTATCCGTGGAAGATGGATGGCACCGTGCGTCAGGAGGTCTTTACCCTGCGCGGCGGCCTGTGGTTTGGTACCTATCACTTGTTGAACTATCCGGCTAATTACACGGCACCTATTTATCGCTTTGCCGATTTTAATGCCGGCTGGTACGCCAGCCGTAATGCGGCATTCCAGTACGCGGTTAGCAAGGCCACCGGCGTGAAACTGGCGCTCGACGGTGACGTGATTCTTTACGGTAGCGATGAGCCGGGGAGCACGGAGATGGCGGTCAGAAAGCTGGCTAATCAGCTATCGTTGAGTAATAGCGATATTCATCGCCAGCTACAAAAAGGCGATAGCCAGGCGTTTGAGACCACGGCGCTCTACAAGGGCGTTTATAAGATTGCGGAACAGAAGGCGGGTAAACCGCTGGCGAGAGAGATGCTGCCAGGCATTCAGCTTGAGAGCCCGAAGATCACCCGCAAATTAACCACGGCGTGGTTTGCAAAAAGAGTGGATGAGCGTCGGGCCAAATGCATGGCCATCAATTAATCGCGATGACGCAGGCGGTGCACGAGGGAGACTACTCCCAGAATAGCGCAGCCTGCCAGGAACGGCACTACGCCAAACAGCGTGCTCACGCCAAGGCCAATTTCAACGCGCGGACGGCCACTGTCCTGCATTTGCATCAGGTGTTCATAGACACCTGGTGCGTGAACCACCAGAGTCAACAGCTGCGCGCCAACCGAAAAGCAGAGCAGTACGAAAAGCGCGTAGGCCAGATTGCCTGAGGCGGAGGAGTCCCTCTTTTTCCCACTGAACATGAGTTTTGACAACGTGAAATCTGTCATTGAGACCTCCAGGATAACGTGAATGCAGATTGTTTCGTGATACAGGGGTGAGTGTGGCAGCAGAAGGGGATTGTCAATATCGGATTTATGGTAAATTTTGAGCAAGAATAATCCTGGAATATCACTCTCGCTTATCCATTGCCGGTTTTCGGCTTGACGTTAATTAAATTAACATCTGCTAATTGTTGTTCACACCACAGACGCTGACGCGGCTTTATGGCATCATCTTTTTTTTTGCTGGAGCTGCTATGAACCTGCCTGTAAAAATTCGCCGTGACTGGCATTACTATGCTTTTGCCATCGGCCTGATCTTTATTCTGAATGGAATTGTCGGGCTGCTCGGGTTTGAAGCCAAGGGGTGGCAAACCTATGCCGTGGGAATGGTGACCTGGGTGATTAGCTTCTGGCTGGCGGGATTTATTATTCGCCGTCGGGAAGAGTAATTTGTTCTGCGAATGTATTTCGACGTCGCTGCCCAACCGACAGCGACGCCGGGGAAATGCCTTAGCCGTTCATCGACGTTTTCAGCGCCTTATCGGCCTGATGACGTTCCAGCGCCAGCTCAATCAAACGCGTAATCAGCGAGGTGTAATCCAGGCCGCTGGCCTGCCACAGTTTTGGATACATGCTGATATTGGTGAAGCCCGGCAGGGTGTTAATTTCGTTAATCACCACGTCGTTGTTTTCAGTCAGGAATACGTCAACGCGCGCCATTCCGCTACAGCCTAAGGTCTGATAAGCCTCAATGGCAACATGGCGGATTTTGTCGTTCACATCGGCGGAGATCGCTGCCGGGACCACCACTTTTGCGCCGTTATCGTCAATGTATTTGGTATCGTACGCGTAGAACTCGCTGTTCAGGACGATCTCGCCACAGGTGCTGGCCTGCGGGTCATCGTTGCCGAGTACCGCACACTCAATTTCACGCCCTTTAATACCCTGCTCAACCACTACCTTATGGTCAAACTCGAAGGCTAGCGCTACGGCCTGCTGATACTGCTCGGCGCTGTTGACTTTGCTGACGCCGACGGAAGAACCCTGGTTTGCCGGTTTGACGAACAGCGGCAGGCCGAGCTTCGCTTTAATCTCATCGAAGGAGAAGCTGTCGCGGGTGCGGCGAGTTAAGGTCACAAACGGCGCGATAGACAGCCCGGCGTCGCGGAGCAGACGCTTGGTGACGTCTTTGTCCATGCAGGCGGCGGAGCCCAGCACGTCAGAGCCAACGAATGGCAGATTGGCCATGCGCAGCATGCCCTGAAGAGAGCCATCTTCACCCAGGGTGCCGTGGACAATCGGGAAAATAACGTCAATGGCGTCCAGCGGCTTGCCGCTTGCCGCATTGATCATCTGTTGATGCTCTTTGCCTGGGATATGGGCCAGCGTGATTTCGGAAGGGCGTAGCGCGATGTGTGCCGGGTCGTGGGCGTTTAGCAGGTAGTTTTGCGCATCGCTGATGTGCCACTGCCCTTGTTTATCAATCCCCAGCAACACGACTTCAAAACGCGTTTTATCAATCGCTTCTACGATATTTTTAGCAGACTGTAGGGAGACTTCGTGCTCCGCTGATTTGCCGCCAAAAACAATCCCAACCCGCAACTTTGCCATCTCAAATTCCATCCATTCCAAACGCAAAGCACATAACATACCACGGGCGTGGTGAGGCATCTGCCTTTTCCATACTAAAGTGAGTGAATCACAGACAAGGCTTAAGAATAAGTGACTGCGTAATGGCATCATAAGCGTGATATTTATCACACAAAAACGCTGAGTGGCTGATATTGTTCTGAAATAATGGATTAAGCATCTCTGACAATACGGCGCAAAGCGCATCTTGCTAACCTGTTAACTCGTCCCTGCAAATTGAATCAATACGTGTAGTTATGGAATCCTGGAAGGTTAACCTTATTTCTGTTTGGCTCGGTTGTTTTTTCACCGGGTTGGCTATCAGCCAGATTTTGCCCTTTTTGCCGCTTTATGTGGCGCAGTTGGGGGTAACCTCCCATGAATCTCTCTCCATGTGGTCCGGGTTAACGTTCAGCGTCACCTTCCTGGTTTCTGCCATTGTTTCGCCAATGTGGGGCAGCCTCGCCGACCGTAAAGGCCGTAAGCTGATGCTGCTGCGTGCTTCCCTGGGCATGGCGGTTGCTATCCTGCTTCAGGCTTTTGCCACCAACGTCTGGCAGCTCTTTTTCCTGCGCGCGGTGATGGGCTTAACGTCTGGCTATATCCCAAACGCGATGGCGCTGGTGGCCTCTCAGGTACCGCGTGAACGTAGCGGTTGGGCATTGAGCACGCTTTCTACGGCACAAATCACCGGCGTGATTGGCGGCCCGCTGCTTGGCGGCTTTCTGGCTGACCACGTGGGTCTGAGAATGGTCTTTTACATCACCGCCTTCCTGCTGCTGGTGAGCTTCCTGGTGACGTTGTTCCTGATAAAAGAAGGCCCGCGCCCACAGTTTAATAAAAGCGAAAAACTCAGCGGCAAAGCGGTGTTTGCAACACTGCCTTATCCGGGGCTGGTTATCAGCCTGTTTGTTACCACGATGGTTATCCAGCTGTGTAATGGTTCTATCAGCCCCATTCTGGCGCTGTTTATTAAATCGATGTCGCCAGACAGCACGAATATTGCCTTCTTAAGCGGCATGATCGCCGCCGTCCCCGGCGTGTCGGCGCTGATATCGGCACCGCGGTTAGGTAAGCTGGGCGACCGTATCGGTACGGGTCGCATACTGTTAGGCACGCTGACGTTTGCAGTGATACTGTTCTTTGCGATGTCGTTTGTCACCACGCCATTCCAGTTGGGGGTGCTACGTTTTATTCTTGGTTTTGCCGATGGTGCCATGCTGCCTGCGGTACAAACTTTGCTGCTGAAGTATATTAGCGAACGCGTCACCGGACGTATTTTTGGTTATAACCAGTCCTTTATGTATCTGGGTAACGTGGCGGGTCCGCTGATCGGCGCATCCATTTCGGCAATGGCGGGGTTCCGCTGGGTATTTATTGTGACCGCCGTGATTGTGTTGATTAACCTATGGCAATTAGCGGTGATGCTGCGCCGCGCTCAGCCTGTACGCCAGTAATATGCCCACAACAGGGAATAAATGCGCTCGCTTTTATTCCCTGATTCCTGCCTCAACGATTTTTATAGCGATTTCTGTTTTCCTATTATTATCGTGAGAAAAACGTTTCGATGACTGCATTTACAGCCAATTCCATGATATTGATGAGGATTATATTTTTAACATCAGCTATTGCAGAATGCGAAATATATTGTAATTCTATTCGATGTTGCTAAAGGGGGAATAGAACCGTATGTTTTATCGGTCTATTTATTTTTCAGAGCCCGAACTCTGCCCACGCCGTCATACAAGGAAAACGCGCGATGAAAAATTTCATTGCAGAACTGCTGGTCAAGCTGGCCGAAAAGGAAGATGAAGCAAACGCGTTACGCATTCAGGTCGATGCACTTGAAGTGGTGGTGACCACACTTTTACAGCATTTGAAGCAGGAATCCAGCCCGGCGCTGGAAGATGAAATAAGCGCAACGCTGAATAAGCTCGCTGCTGCTGAACATGTCCGCGATCATAATAGCGAACTCTTATATAACCATGTTAAACGGTTATTTCTACACCCCGAAAATTAGTAGGTAATGGCACTGGTTATGGTGTCATTAAAATGTAACGCTCTTTTCTTACAGTCTCCGTGTTTCATTATTTAAGTATTTGTACATGGAGAAACTAACGTGAAATACAGTGCTATTTTTGCCGCATTATTACCTCTGCTGGGTTTACCTGCCGCGCACGCGGATACTTCTACTGCCGTTCTTGATAACCGCGCTGCGCAAGGGGATATAACCCAGCCGGGCGGTGCTCGTCGTTTATCTGCCGATCAAACCGAGGCTATTCGCGCCTCCTTGAATAATAAGCAGGCCAAAAACGTTATTTTGCTGATTGGCGATGGGATGGGCGATTCTGAAATTACCGCCGCACGAAACTATGCCGAAGGGGCGGGCGGTTATTTTAAAGGTATCGATGCGTTACCGTTAACCGGGCAGTACACGCACTATGCGTTGAATAAGAAAACCGGCAAGCCGGACTACGTGACCGACTCAGCGGCATCCGCAACGGCGTGGAGCACCGGGGTGAAAACCTATAACGGCGCGCTGGGCGTCGATATTCACGAAAAAGATCATCAGACCATTCTCGAGCTGGCAAAAGCCGCCGGCCTGGCGACAGGGAACGTTTCTACCGCCGAACTGCAGGATGCCACGCCTGCGGCGCTGATTTCACACGTCACCTCGCGTAAATGCTACGGTCCGAGCGTTACCAGCGAGAAGTGTCCAACCAACGCGCTGGAAAAAGGCGGCAAAGGCTCCATCACTGAACAGATGCTGAATGCGCGCGCCGACGTGACGCTTGGCGGCGGCGCAAAGACCTTTGCTGAAACCGCGACCGCGGGCGAATGGCAGGGTAAAACGCTGCGCGAACAGGCGCAGGCAAGGGGCTATCAGCTCGTCGACAATGTGACGACGCTTGATGCCATTACTCAGGCAAATCAGGATAAACCGCTGCTGGGGTTGTTCTCTGACGGCAATATGCCAGTGCGTTGGGAAGGGCCAAAAGCGTCTTACCACGGCAATCTGGATAAGCCTGCGGTAACCTGTACGCCTAACCCGAAACGCGATGCCAGCGTGCCGACCCTGGCGCAGATGACCGATAAAGCGATCTCTTTGCTGAGCACCAGCGAAAAAGGGTTCTTCCTGCAGGTTGAAGGCGCGTCCATTGATAAACAGGACCATGCGGCGAACCCATGCGGGCAGATTGGCGAAACGGTCGATCTGGACGAAGCGGTACAGAAGGCGCTGGAGTTTGCGAAAAAAGACGGCAATACGCTGGTTATCGTGACGGCTGACCACGCGCACTCAAGCCAAATTATTCCACCAGAAACCAAAGCGCCCGGCCTGACGCAGGCGTTGAACACGAAAGATGGTTCGGTAATGGTCATGAGCTACGGCAACTCGGAAGAAGAGTCGATGGAACATACCGGCACGCAGCTGCGCATTGCGGCCTATGGCCCACACGCGGCGAACGTCGTCGGTCTGACCGACCAGACGGATCTGTATTATACGATGAAAGCCGCGCTGGGGCTGTAACCCTACGCTCACCACCCGGCGGTAAAATTTTGCCGCCGGGTTGGTAATTTTCCTTCCAGCGACCAGACTTACAGAGTTCTACTCACAAAAGGATGGTGCAATGAAAACAACATTACTGGTTACTCTACTGTGTGGTCTGTTTACGGCGGGTGCCGTGTCGGCGGCAACAACGGCCGCAGCGCCGGAGAAAACCCTGACGCCACAGCAGCAGCGTATGAGCACGTGTAATCACGAAGCGGCGTCAAAAACCCTGAAAGGCGATGAGCGTAAAACCTTTATGAGCAGCTGTCTGAAAGGAGAAGGGGCGGCCGCCGCTGATGGTAAAAAGCTCACGCCACAGCAGCAAAAAATGAAGGACTGTAACGCACAGGCGGCAACCAAAACCTTAAAAGGTGACGAACGTAAAACCTTTATGAGTACCTGTCTGAAAAACAAATAAGTAATGGCGCCGCGGGCGCTTTTTTTATGGCAAGTGAATCAGGCCCGGCAGTGTGCCGGGCCTGCAACTTATGACTTGCTCATCTTCTCTGATTTTTCCATGCATTTCGCCATCGCTTCGATGACCGCAGAGCGGAAGCCTTTCTCTTCCAGCACGCGCACGGCTTCAATCGTGGTCCCGCCCGGCGAGCAGACCATATCTTTCAGCTCACCCGGATGCTTACCGGTTTCCAGCACCATTTTGGCCGAGCCCATGACCGCCTGCGCGGCAAACTTGTAGGCCTGAGCACGTGGCATACCGCCCAGCACGGCAGCATCGGCCATCGCTTCGATAAACATAAATACGTAGGCTGGCGCTGAGCCGCTCACCCCGACGACCGGGTGAATCATGGCTTCAGAAATCTCTTCCGCCGCGCCAAAGCAGCGGAAAATGTTCAACACATCGGCGATATCTTCTGGCGTCACCAGCGCATTTGGGGTGACGGAGGTCATGCCAGCGTTCACCAGCGACGGGGTATTTGGCATGGCGCGGACGATTTTACGGTCATGGCCCAGTGCGCGAGCCAACTGCTCCAGGGTGACGCCTGCGGCAATGGAGACCACCAGGGAATCTTTATTCAGGCTGGAGGCAATGTCGCTCAGCACTTTAACCATGATACCTGGCTTGACGGCACCGAAGACGATGTCGGCAACCTGAGCGACTTCCTGCGGGCTCTGCGCCGCATTAATGCCGAATTCATCGCGCAGCGCGGCCACTTTATCCGGCGACGGTGTATAGACCCAAATCTGCCCAGGAAGTACCTGACCGCTGGCAATCAGGCCGCCAAGAATAGCTTTGCCCATGTTACCGCAACCAATGAAGCCAATTTTCTTCTCCATCTTTCTCTCCCTCTGTCTGTTTTTTTCGTAGTTTACTGTTATAGGCGATTCACCGCGATGGGTAACGCACTTTTATCATTCCGGCGGCAATTATTACGTCCGCACCTCCGCTCTCTGTATAATCACGCTTTGCGATAATTTTCACCGTGGAGTGACGATGACCATTTGGGTTGATGCGGACGCCTGTCCGAACGTGATTAAAGAGGTGCTGTTTCGCGCCGCAGACCGCACGCAGATTGAACTGGTGCTGGTGGCTAACCAGTATTTGCGTGTGCCGCCGTCACGCTTTATTCGTGCGATGGTCGTACCGAAGGGATTTGACGTAGCGGATAACGAAATCGTGCGTCTTTGCAAGCCTGGAGATCTGGTGATCACCGCGGATATTCCGCTAGCGGCAGAGGTTTTGGAAAAGGGCGGTGCGGCGCTGAATCCGCGCGGTGAACGCTACAGCGACGCGACCATTAAGGAGCGTCTGACGCTGCGTGATTTTATGGATACCATGCGCTCCAGCGGTATTCAGACCGGCGGGCCGGCTGCGCTCTCTCAGCGCGATCGCCAGCAGTTTGCCGCCGAGCTGGATAAATGGTTGCTGGCGGTAAAACGCGGCTGACGTGATTTCTGTCACAATAATGTGCTACCTTTTGCCGCGACATCCGGCTTGTCAAAGCAAGATACTTTCATGTACTGTTAGCGCAACGCTTTGTGGCATGTTTTTTTTACGCCTTAGTTGCCATTGTTATCAATGCATACCGATGCAGCATGTCTCAAAATACATCAGAATGTAATATAAAGTTTACACTTACTTGCGTACTAGTTTGATGGTATCATTCACTTTTCAATCACCGATCCCGCATTTACGCGTTATCAAGGGGAATTCCAGGTCATGACACAGCCTATTTTTCTTATCGGAGCCCGAGGCTGCGGAAAAACGACGATAGGCCAAGCGCTGACTCATGCCTGCCATTTTCACTTTGTTGATACTGATCTGGCGTTGCAGCAGCAGTCTGGTATGAGCGTGGCGGACATTGTCGCCCTTGAAGGCTGGGCAGGTTTTCGCGCCAGAGAGACGCAAACGCTGATGTCGGTGACGCAACCAGGCACCGTGGTGGCGACGGGCGGTGGGATTATCCTTGCGCCGGTTAACCGTGAATTTATGCGCCAGAACGGCGTGGTTATCTACCTGAATGCACCTGTGCCAGTTCTGGCGCGTCGTCTGGAAGCATTTCCAGAAGAGTCTCAGCGCCCGACGTTGACCGGTAAGCCAATTAGCGAAGAAGTGGCAGAAGTGCTGGCTCAGCGCGATGCGCTATACCGTGAAACGGCTCACTACGTTGTTGATGCTTCTGCGGCGCCAGAGCGCGTCGTGACGCTGATCCTTGACGCTCTGCATCTGGCAACCGCCAGCTAGCAGGGCGCGTTTACTCCCTGGTTTTACATCCCGTTTATTCCCCTCAGGTTTCTCTTCTGATTGCCGATATAACCACTTTTAATTCGTGGTTATATTCTGCGTAAGTCACATTTTTAGCTATCATTAATGTTATAGAAAAGTTAAAATCAAACCATATCAGGAGAGTACTGGAAACATCTGGAATCTTTACATTCCACCCGTTGGCTGAACTGCTACGCTTCTGAGCGGTGTTTTTCATCCATCCAGGTGGCTATGTGTAAAACGAGCATGTGAGAAGCAGAAGGTAGATAACATGAGTGCAACGATGGCGATTCTTACTATAGGGGTGGTGCCCGTCAGTGAAGTGTTGCCGCTTTTGACCGAGCACATCAGGGAAGATCAAATCACCCACATTAGCCTATTAGGCAAAATGAGCCGTGCGCAAGTCATGGAAGAGTATGCACCAGAACCCGGTGAAGACCGTTTGTTGGTTCTATTAAATGATAACCAGTTTGTCGAAGTTTCCCGTCTGAAAGTTGAGCACAGCCTACAGGCCGTGATTGAGGTGCTCGACAATCAATCTTATGACGTCATTCTTTTGCTGAATACGTTTAAATTACGCAGTATGGTGGCGCGCAACGCGATATTGCTGGAGCCTCAGCGTATTATTCCACCGTTGGTCGCCTCTATCGTCGAGGGACATCAGGTTGGGGTATTGGTCCCCATTGAAGCCATTCTCGATGCCCAGCAGGAGAAGTGGCAGATGTTGTCTAATTTGCCCTATTACGCGCTGGCAAACCCGAACATCGATACCGACCAGCATCTGATTTCTGCGGGCAGTTCGTTGCAGGAACAAGGCGCTGATGTGCTGGTGCTTGATTCATTGAGCTATCACCAGCGTCACCGTGATCTGCTACAAAAAGCGTTGGACATACCGGTTCTATTGTCGAATGTGCTGGTGGCCAGGCTGGCGGCAGAATTATTGTGTTAAGCGTATGATTTCGCGTGACAGGCTTCTGTTTGCAACTCTATATTGGTCTTTTGACGACAAGATAATAAGGGCCTGTTTATGCTTCAGAGCAACGAGTACTTTGAGGGAAAAGTGAAATCCATTGGCTTCACCAGCAGCAGCACGGGTCGTGCCAGCGTGGGCGTGATGGCGGAAGGCGAATACACCTTCGGTACCGCACAGCCGGAAGAAATGACCGTGATTAGCGGTGCGCTGAACGTGCTGTTACCGGGTGAAATTGAGTGGAAAGTCTATTCCGCAGGGGAAGTGTTCAACGTGCCGGGCCACAGTGAATTTAACCTGCAGGTTGCAGAACCAACCTCTTATCTGTGCCGCTATCTGTAATCTATTCCCTTCCTGCTGCGGCAGGAAGGGAATATCTCGCTTAACGCTGGGCTTCGCCGCCTAAACCCTCAACCAGGCTTTTAATCATTGCAGCCAGCTCACCGGTCATCAGAATAAAGTCCGCGTCGAAACGCTGAGCATAATCATCACGGTCGATATCTTCGTTCTGATCGCGCAGTTCATCGCAGAACTTCAGACGCTTGATGGAGCCGTCATCGCACATCACAAACTGAATGCGCTGCTGCCAGTCGAGCGCCAGCTTGGTCACCAGCTTGCCAGCTTCGATATGACAGGCAATTTCATCGCACACCAGATCCTGTTTCTTCGCGCGGATCACGCCGCCGTCTTCGAGGATCGCTTTCAGCTCGGCTTCATCCAGGATCTGGAAGCTTTGCGCAGCCGAACCAGATCGTACCCATTCAGTCAGGGTCAGTTCGATCGGATTTTCCAGCGTCAGCGGCACCACCGGCAGCGAGCCGAGGCTTTTACGCAGCAGCGCCAGCGTATCTTCCGCCTTTTTGGCGCTGGCGCAGTCGACCATAATCAAATCGTTAACGGTGTCTATCCACATCATCGTCTGGCTGAAGCGGCTGAAAGCGCGCGGCAGCAGAGAGTGCAGGACTTCATCCTTCAGCGAATCTTTTTCGGTTTTCTTGAGCTTGCGGCCCTGATCGGCTTCGAGCTTTTGGATCTTCGCTTCCAGCGCCTGTTTAATCACCGGAGAGGGCAGGATCTTCTCTTCTTTGCGAGCGCAAATGATGATCTGACCATTTACTGTGTGCGTCAGCGCATCGCTGTGTGAGCCCATCGGCGGTACCCAGCCGGTTTTTGCCATATCCTGGCTGCCGCATGGGGTGAAGGTCATCTCAGCGAGCTGTTTTTCCATCTCTTCCGCGCGCAGAGAGATGTCGCGGCTGAGACGATAAACCATTAAATTTTTGAACCACAGCATGATAATTTCCACGGTGTTGTCGTTAAATCAGCGGGCAATGATAACGAATTGTCCACGCCCTTGCATTGTTTTAAACAGGAGTAATGAATGCGAATTGGTATCGATCTAGGTGGAACGAAAACCGAAGTCATCGCGCTAAGCGACCAGGGTGAGCAGCTTTATCGCCACCGTTTGCCGACGCCGCGTGACTATCAGCAAACCATTGAGAACATTGCGCATCTTGTTGCTCTCGCCGAAGAGGCAACTGGACAAACGGGGACGGTGGGCATGGGTATTCCCGGCTCGATCTCGCCCTATACCGGCGTGGTGAAAAACGCCAACTCCACCTGGCTCAACGGCCAGCCATTTGATAAAGACCTTAGCCGTCGCCTGAATCGCGAGGTGCGACTGGCCAACGATGCTAACTGTCTGGCGGTATCTGAAGCGGTAGATGGCGCGGCGGCGGGCGCACAGACGGTGTTTGCGGTCATTATCGGCACCGGCTGCGGCGCGGGCGTGGCACTGGGCGGCCGCGCGCATATTGGCGGTAATGGTACGGCCGGCGAGTGGGGGCATAATCCACTGCCGTGGATGAATGACGATGAACTCCGTTTCCGGGCTGAAGTACCGTGCTATTGCGGTAAGCAGGGCTGTATTGAAACCTTTATTTCTGGCACCGGCTTCGCTACGGATTATCACCGCCTGAGCGGTAATCCACTCAAAGGCGGTGAAATTATGCAGCTGGTGAGCGAAGGGGATGCGCTGGCGGAGCAGGCGCTTGGCCGCTATGAACAGCGGTTGGCGAAATCGCTGGCGCACGTGGTGAATATCCTCGACCCGGATGTCATTGTGCTGGGCGGCGGGATGAGTAACGTTGAGCGTCTTTACCAGACGGTGCCCGAATTGGTGAAAGAGTGGGTATTCGGCGGGGAGTGTGAAACGCCGATTCGCAAGGCGTTGCATGGAGACTCCAGCGGGGTGCGTGGGGCGGCGTGGCTGTGGCCGGCGTGAGTTGGTATTTTCTGTAGGCCGGATAAGGCGTAGCCGCCATCCGGCAATGTGCACCGGAATGCCCGATGGCGCTACGCTTATCGGGCCTACATTAGGTGGAGGGCTTACTCAACCGCAAACGCTTTATCCAATCGGCTATATCCCAACCCGTTGATCTTTTTCACCTTAATCTGCACCGGAATCCGTTCCTTCATCGCTTCTACGTGGCTAATCACGCCGATGATTTTGCCGCTGGCGTTAAGCGTATCCAGCGCGTCAAGCGCGGTGTCCAGCGTTTCGCTATCCAGCGTGCCGAAGCCTTCATCAAGGAACAGCGAATCGATGCGCGTTTTATGGCTCACCAGGTCAGAAAGCGCCAGCGCCAGCGAAAGGCTGACGAGGAAGCTTTCGCCGCCGGAAAGCGTCCGGGTATCACGCACCGCGTCTGCCTGCCAGGTATCGACCACTTCCAGCTCCAGCGCGTCGCTGACCTTACGCTGGAGTAGATAGCGACCGTGCAGGCGGCTAAGCTGTTCGTTGGCGAGCCAGACCAGATTATCCAGCGTCAGGCCCTGGGCGAATTTGCGGAACTTATCGCCTTCTTTAGAGCCTATCAGTGCGTTCAGATGCGCCCAGTCTTCCAGCGCGGCGCTGGCTTTTTCGATTTCCAGGAACAGCGCCTGCTGCTGCTGCCGATTCTCTTCGTCCTGCTTAAGCTGCTGGCGAAGCTCGCCCTGCCGCTCGCTGTTTTCGCGCAGCTGACGGGAAATTTGCTGGAGCTGCATCTGAGCATCGGTGAGGGTTAGCGCGGCATTCAGGGATTCCGGGCGCAACGTTAGATGACGCTGCAACGCCTCCTGCACCTGAGTGGCCAGGGTCTGGCGCTGCTGATGCTGGGTCTCCAGCGTCTGTTTTAACTGTTCCAGACGCTGGCGTTCTTCGTTGTCCAGCAGGGCGCTGAGGAAGTCCTGGCGATCGCTAAAGTGGGATTCGGCAAGCGCCTGGTCGAAGGCCTGCTCGGCCTGCTGCAAGCGCTGTTTCTCCTGCACCTCCTGAAGCTGGAGCGTGTGCCATTGGCTTTCCAGCGACACGCAGTCATGATGCACCTGCTGCCAGCCGTCGAGCGCCACTGGGGCGACGTCAGTTGGGTCTTGTACCGCAGGCAGCGTCTCGAGCAGCGGTTGGATTTGCGCGAGCTGCTGTTGAATCTCCTGATGCTGTTTTTGCTGCTGTTGCCAGCGCTGGGTATCCGCTTCACGGGAGGCCAGCCACTGGCTCTCTTCGCCTGGTTGCGCAGGGGGAAGGCCGAAAGCGGAGAACGTCTGGGTCAGCGCGGCGGCACGTTGAGCGAGTTCATCGCGCAATTGGGTTTGTTGGGCGCGAAGCTCGCGAATTTGCGCGTCGAGCGTCAGGCGCTGGCTGTAGTGATAGCGCTGCTGTTCTGCCTCGTCCTGGGCGGCGAGCCAACCGTTGATGTCGTCAGCGGGCTGCAGCGTGATATTCAACCCTTGAATGACGGTTTGCCACTGTGATGTAAGTGCTTGCTCTCGCTCAGAAAGCGTCTCTAGCTCCGTATTTTCTTGCTGCTGCTGTTTTTCCAGTGCGGCCTGCTGGCCGCGCAGCGTGGCGCCTTCTTCCGCCAGATGAGCGACCTCTTTTTCCAGCGCGTCGCGGCGAGCTTTGTTGGCATCTGGAGTCAGCGCCTGATATTCCGCGAGCGCCGGGTGGCTGGTGGAGCCGCACAGCGGGCAGGGGGCGCCTGGCTGTAGACGCGCGCGCTCGGCCTCGAGGCGGACGATGGTCGCCTCCAGTTCGCAGATGGCATTAACGTCGTCGCGCTGCTGCTTTTTCTCTTTATAGGTCTGACGAAGCTGGGTAAGTCCGGCGTTCAGTTTCTCCAACTGCTGCTGGCGCTGCTGCTGAGCGTGCAGAAGCTGCAGGCGGCGCGATTGGAGTGGGATGAACTGGGTATGCAGCGCGCTCAATTGCTGGCGCAGCGGGCGGGTGGCCGCGTGCTGCGCAATTTGTCCGGCAACCTCTTCCTGAGTCAGCGTTAAGGCTGACGGCGGCAGTTGAGCGAACTGTTTCTCCAGATCCTTTAAACGTTGCGCGGAGGATTCTATCTGAGCGCGTTCGCGAGCCTGTTGGCTAAAGGCGCTGCGCCAACCGGTCAGTTCCCCCTGCCAATGCTGGATATGATCATGTTCCTGAAGCCACTGCTGAATCTGGCTTTGCGTGTGCTGGAGCGAGGTGGCCTGCCGTTCGGCGCTCAGGCGGATACGGTCGCGAAGGCGGCGAGAATCATGTAAGCGAGTATTTACTTGCTCTGTCAGTTGGTGGGTTTTTGCCACCGTGGCGGCTTGCTCCTGTAGCTGGACCCAACGCGGGCGTAATGCCTCGGCTGGCTGCGCCCGGCTGAGCGTGGCGAGCTGCGGCTTGGCGGCTTCCAGCGCCTGTTTTGCGGCAATCAGCGCCTGCTGATGAGTCCGTTCGTCCTGCTCAAGTTCCTGTTGGCGAACCAGCCACTGCTGATGCTGGGCGGCCTGGGTGTGTTGCTGTTGCCACTGCTGTTCGTCAGAAGTAAGCGCCTGCAAACTCTGTGACAAGGTCTGCTGCTGCTCTTCACTCAGCAGCACCACGCCGCTGGCCTGCGCCTGAAGTTTTTCCAGCTCGCCGCGCGCGTGTTTATGTTTTTCAAATACCTGCGCAGAGATCTGGCCGTAAATTTCGGTGCCGGTCAGCTCTTCCAGCAGTTCGGCACGCTCTTTCGGTTCGGCGTTCAGGAAGGCGGCAAACTGGCCTTGAGAGAGCATCATTGAGCGGGTAAAGCGGCCGTAGTCGAGACCGGTCAGCGAGGCCGTCATCTCCAGCTTGTCTTTCACTTTGTCCGCCAGAATCTGCCCGTCATCGCAGCGTGCCAGCTCGACGCGTGGCGCTTGCAGGTTGCCGTCCGGCTGGTTGCGGGCGCGGTTTTGGCTCCAGAAAGCGCGATAGGCCACGCCCTGAACTTCAAACTCCACTTCCGCCAGACACTCGGCGGTGTCGCGGGTCATCAGGTCGTTTTGTGACTGGGAGACGTTACTTAGGCGCGGTGTCTTGTGGTATAGCGCCAGGCAGATGGCGTCCAGCAGTGTGGTTTTGCCCGCGCCGGTGGGGCCGGTAATGGCAAACAGACCGTTGCTGGCAAACGGCTCCTGGGTGAAATCGATTTTCCAATCGCCTTTTAGCGAGTTGAGGTTTTTCAGACGCAGGCTGAGAATTTTCATGGCTGTTCCTCCTCGCCAAGGCTCTGGAGCGTGTCATTAAACAGCGCATGCAGACGCTGCTGCTGCTCCTCCTCCAGCGTTTCCAGCGACAAACGACGCTGGAATACTTCTTCGACGCTCAGCTCGCTCAAGGTCTCGCGCTCAAGGCTTGCCAGAATGCGCTGGCGCTGTTCGCGACTGCGGCGCACCAGCAGCACGTCTACCGGCAGGTCATCGGTGATAACCTGAATTTTACGTTGAATATCATGCAGGTATTCATCGCTGGTGATTTCGATATCCAGCCAGGTGCTCGGCTCTGCGGCAGCATCGCGCCATTCAGCGAGCTGGGCGCTGATTGTGTCAAAATCGCCTTTGATCACCGCCAGCGGTTGAGTAATCGGAACGGTAAGCGGTGTGACCTCGGAAAGCTTGCCGTCGGCGAAGCTCACCAGATTGACGCTTTTGGCTTTGCCGGTTTCATCAAAACTGAGGGCGATAGGCGAACCGCTGTAGCGAATATGCTCGCTGCCGCCGATTTTCTGCGCCCGGTGAATATGGCCCAGCGCGATGTAGTCGGCCGGCGGGAAGTTTTGCGCCGGAAACGCGTCCAGTGTGCCAATATAAATGTCGCGTACCGCGTCACTTTTGCTGGCACCGACGGTCGTCAAATGACCGCTGGCAATAATCGGCAGCGTGGCGTCACCGCGTAGCGTGCAGGCTTGCTGGTACTGCAACTGGTAGTAATCGGTAATGCTCGCCAGTACCTGCTGGACTTTTTCGCTGCCGGAAAGCCCGGCCTGGCTGGTTATGATGTCGCGCGGGCGCAGGAACGGCACCGGGCAGAATACCGCGCCGGGCGTGCCGTCGCGGCGGTTCAGGATAAAGGGGGCATGGCCTGCGCTGGCGATCACCGTGGTATTCAGAAATGAAAGGATATCGCGGGATTCATTCAGCGTTGCCACAGAGTCGTGGTTGCCCGCCAGCACGACCAGATGGCAGCCGGTTTGTTGCAGATTAACCACAAATCGGTTGTACAGCTCACGCGCGTAGCTCGGCGGGGAGCCGGTATCGAAGATATCGCCCGCCACAATAATGGCATCGACTCGTTCGGTTTCGGCGGTCGCGAGCAGCCAGTGCAGAAAAGCCTCATGTTCAGCCGCGCGGCTCTTGCTGTAGAAGTTCTGGCCGAGGTGCCAGTCCGATGTGTGGATGATGCGCATAGCGGTTCCGTGAGAAGTGGCGTAAAGTTGATTATAAACATCAGCCTACGTTGAGGTCGATGAGCGCGTTTCGGCAGTGTCATAAACGGCAAACCGCGATCATCTAACGGTCATGTTTTTCATAAATCTGTCATAAATCTGACGCATAATGACGCCGTATATAATACTGATGTCTAAAAACAGGGCAAATAATGGCAAGACGTATTCTGGTCGTTGAAGATGAAGCGCCAATCCGCGAGATGGTCTGCTTCGTACTGGAACAAAATGGTTTCCAGCCGGTAGAAGCTGAAGACTACGACACCGCTGTCAGTAAACTGAATGAACCCTGGCCCGACCTTATTCTGCTCGACTGGATGTTACCGGGCGGTTCGGGACTGCAATTTATTAAGCATATCAAACGTGAAGCGCTGACGCGTGACATTCCGGTGGTAATGCTCACCGCTCGCGGTGAAGAAGAAGACCGCGTGCGTGGCCTGGAAACGGGCGCTGACGATTACATTACCAAGCCATTCTCACCAAAAGAGCTGGTCGCCCGCATTAAAGCGGTGATGCGCCGCATTTCGCCGATGGCGGTGGAAGAGGTGATTGAGATGCAGGGGCTGAGCCTTGACCCGACCTCTCATCGCGTGATGACCGGTGAAAACCCGCTGGACATGGGCCCAACTGAATTTAAACTGCTGCACTTCTTTATGACGCACCCGGAGCGCGTTTACAGCCGCGAACAGCTGCTGAACCACGTCTGGGGCACTAACGTTTATGTTGAAGACCGTACCGTCGACGTGCATATCCGTCGTCTGCGTAAAGCGCTGGAACACAGTGGTCATGACCGCATGGTGCAAACCGTTCGCGGCACGGGTTATCGTTTTTCCGCCCGTTTCTAAATTTTGACAGGAGTGTGACGCGTGCTGGAACGGCTGTCATGGAAAAGGCTGGTACTGGAGCTGGTGTTATGCTGTCTCCCGGCCGTGATACTGGGACTGATTTTTGGTTATCTGCCGTGGTTTTTACTGGCGGCGGTGACCGGGCTGCTTATCTGGCATTTCTGGAATTTACTGCGACTTTCATGGTGGCTTTGGGTTGACAGAAGTATGACCCCGCCGCCGGGACGCGGTAGCTGGGAGCCCTTGCTATACGGGCTCAACCAGATGCAGTTGCGTAATAAAAAACGCCGCCGCGAACTGGGTAATCTGATTAAACGTTTTCGCAGCGGCGCGGAGTCGCTGCCGGATGCGGTGGTGCTTACCACCGAAGAGGGCGCTATTTTCTGGTGTAATGGCCTGGCCCAGCAGCTGCTGGGGCTTCGCTGGCCCGACGATAGCGGGCAAAACATCCTCAACCTGCTGCGCTACCCCGAATTTACCCAACACCTCAAAAAACGTGAGTTCTTAAAGCCACTGCATCTGGTGCTGAACAGCGGTCGCCATCTGGAGATCCGCGTCATGCCCTACACCGACCGTCAGCTTTTGATGGTGGCGCGTGATGTGACGCAGATGCACCAGTTGGAAGGCGCTCGACGCAACTTCTTTGCCAACGTTAGCCATGAACTGCGCACGCCGTTAACCGTGTTGCAGGGCTATCTGGAGATGATGCAGGAGCAGGTGTTGGAAGGGAACGTGCGTGAAAAAGCGCTGCACACCATGCGTGAGCAGACGCAGCGGATGGAAGGGCTGGTGCGCCAACTCCTGACGCTCTCTAAGATTGAGGCTTCACCGACGCTGGCGCTCAATGAAAAAATTGATGTGCCGATGATGCTGCGGGTAGTCGAGCGCGAGGCGCAAACGCTCAGTCAGCATAAGCATCAGTTCCATTTTGAAATTGATGAGACGTTAAAAGTGCTGGGCAATGAGGATCAGCTGCGTAGCGCGATGTCGAATCTGGTCTACAACGCGGTGAATCATACGCCGGAAGGGACGCTGATTACCGTGCGCTGGCAGCATGCGCCGCACGGGGCATTGTTCAGCGTGGAGGACAACGGACCGGGAATTTCGCCTGAGCATCTGCCAAGGCTGACCGAGCGTTTTTATCGCGTGGATAAAGCGCGTTCACGGCAGACCGGCGGTAGCGGTTTGGGGCTGGCAATTGTTAAACATGCGGTTAATCATCACGATAGCCGATTGGATATTACCAGTGAGCTCGGCAAAGGTTCGTGTTTCAGCTTTCTGCTGCCGGAACGTTTAATTGCCAAAAATAGCGAGTAATTTCACGCTTGTCAGCTTAACTTTCCACAGACCAGCCTCGGCTGGTCTGTTTGCTTTGCAGTCAAGTAACCCCCGCGTGATTTACGAACGTCTGATTATTTTTTGTTCGCATGATTAGCCGGATGTTTTTCTTAAATCCAGTTAATCCGTCTGCTTATTTTTTCACTATCAATATAATCATCTGGTTTTGCGATCCCGTGTTGCTTTAAAACGTTATAAGCGTTTAAATTGGCCCCCATGCAGTCGTAAACAGACTGTATATACGCGGTAAATCAAAAAACTATTCTTCTCTACGCCGCGAAGGGAGCATATCCCGCTGAGTTTATTGTCAGTTTCCTCTGCATCATTCCACAGGCGCTGACACAATAAATTTGTTTTACAACACCACATCCACAGGCTGTAGTTACATATGACCCATCAATTAAAATCGCGTGACATCATCGCTCTGGGCTTTATGACCTTCGCGTTGTTTGTTGGCGCAGGCAACATCATTTTCCCTCCTATGGTTGGCTTGCAGGCCGGTCCACACGTCTGGACTGCGGCTATCGGCTTCCTGATTACTGCGGTAGGTCTGCCTGTGCTGACCGTCGTCGCGCTGGCGAAAGTGGGCGGCGGCGTCGATAGCCTGAGCACGCCAATTGGTAAAGTGGCGGGCGTACTGCTCGCTACGGTCTGCTACCTGGCGGTTGGCCCGCTGTTTGCGACCCCGCGTACCGCGACCGTGTCGTTTGAAATTGGTATCGCGCCGCTGACCGGCAGCGGTGAACTGCCGCTGTTTATCTACAGCGTTGTCTACTTCGCGCTGGTGATTCTGGTGTCGCTCTATCCGGGCAAACTGCTGGATACCGTGGGTAATTTCCTGGCGCCGCTGAAAATCCTGGCGCTGATTGTGCTGTCCGTTGCTGCCGTGATGTGGCCAGCTGGCCCTATCAGCCACGCGATGGAAGCCTATGAAACCGCCGCGTTCTCAAACGGTTTTGTGAACGGCTATCTGACCATGGATACGCTGGGTGCGATGGTGTTTGGTATCGTTATCGTTAACGCCGCGCGTTCTCGCGGTGTGACCGAAGCACGTCTGCTGACCCGCTATACCATCTGGGCTGGCCTGATGGCCGGTGTGGGCCTGACGCTGCTGTATCTGGCGCTGTTCCGCCTGGGGTCAGACAGCGCGACGCTTGTCGATCAGAACGCGAACGGTGCAGCAATTCTGCACGCATACGTACAGCACACCTTCGGTGGCGCGGGCAGCTTCCTGCTGGCGGCATTGATCTTCATCGCCTGTCTGGTGACGGCGGTGGGCCTGACCTGTGCATGCGCTGAGTTCTTTGCGCAGTACCTGCCGTTCTCCTACCGTTCACTGGTCTTTATCCTTGGCCTGTTCTCGATGGCGGTGTCGAATCTGGGGCTGAGCCACCTGATTCAAATCTCCATTCCGGTGCTGACCGCGATTTATCCGCCATGTATCGCACTCGTAGTGCTGAGTTTTACCCGCAATTGGTGGCATAATTCGGGCCGCGTTATTGCACCACCGATGTTTATCAGCCTGGTATTTGGTATCCTTGACGGCATCAAAGCCTCTGCCTTTGCAGATGTGCTGCCAGCGTGGACGACCCGTTTACCGCTGGCCGAGCAAGGCCTTGCATGGCTGATGCCGACGGTTGTGATGGCGGTTCTGGCCATAATCTGGGACCGCACAGCAGGTCGTCAGGTGACATCAAGCGCCCACTAACCGGCGTTGACATCAAGGTGTTTTAACCACGGAACGTGATGTTCCGTGGTTTTTTATTTTGGGTACTTTCACCTAAGTCGTTCGCGCTGCGGCGCGATGATGATGGGTATGACATGGCACTGGAAACGATGGAAAACAACAAGCTGAAGCGCGGGTTAAGCACCCGACACATTCGCTTTATGGCCCTCGGATCGGCCATTGGTACGGGGCTGTTCTACGGCTCCGCCGATGCGATCAAGATGGCCGGGCCAAGCGTTCTGCTGGCCTACATTATTGGCGGCGTTGCCGCGTATATCATCATGCGTGCGCTGGGCGAAATGTCCGTGCATAACCCGTCTGCAAGCTCCTTCTCTCGCTACGCGCAGGATAACCTGGGCCCGTTGGCGGGCTACATCACCGGCTGGACCTACTGCTTTGAGATCCTGATTGTAGCCATTGCGGATGTGACCGCCTTTGGTATCTATATGGGCGTCTGGTTCCCGGCGGTGCCGCACTGGATATGGGTGCTCAGCGTGGTGCTGATTATCTGCGCCATCAACCTGATGAGCGTGAAGGTATTCGGTGAGTTGGAGTTCTGGTTCTCGTTCTTCAAAGTTGCCACCATTATCATCATGATTATCGCCGGTTTTGGCATCATCATCTGGGGTATTGGCAACGGCGGGCAGCCGACGGGGATTCATAACCTGTGGAGCAACGGCGGCTTCTTTAGCAACGGTTTGCTTGGCATGGTGATGTCGCTGCAGATGGTGATGTTTGCCTACGGCGGTATCGAAATTATCGGTATTACCGCCGGTGAAGCGAAAGACCCTGAGACTTCGATTCCGCGCGCGATTAACTCCGTGCCGATGCGTATTCTGGTGTTCTACGTGGGTACGCTGTTCGTCATTATGTCTATTTATCCGTGGAACCAGGTTGGTACCAACGGCAGCCCGTTTGTGATGACCTTCCAGCATCTGGGGATCACCTTCGCGGCCAGCATCCTCAACTTTGTGGTCCTGACGGCATCGCTGTCGGCGATTAACTCCGACGTGTTCGGCGTGGGTCGTATGCTGCACGGGATGGCGGAGCAGGGTAGCGCACCGAAGGTATTCGCTAAAACGTCCCGTCGCGGTATTCCGTGGGTGACGGTGATGGTAATGACCATCGCGCTGCTGTTTGCGGTTTACCTCAACTACATCATGCCGGAAAACGTCTTCCTGGTGATTGCGTCGCTGGCGACCTTCGCGACGGTGTGGGTGTGGATTATGATCCTGCTTTCGCAGGTGGCTTTCCGTCGCCGCCTGTCGGCTGATGAAATCAAAGCGCTGAAGTTTAAAGTGCCTGGCGGCGTGGCGACAACGATTGTCGGTATCGTCTTCCTGGTCTTTATCATCGCGCTGATTGGTTACCACCCGGACACGCGTATTTCGCTGTACGTGGGCTTTGCGTGGATCCTGCTGCTGTTAGTCGGCTGGGCATTTAAAACCCGTCGCCGCAAATAATCTGCTCTATCAAGTAGCTCGGAGTCGGTGCGTCAGCACCGACTCCGGGAGCTTTACCGGCACCATTTCGCTTGGCCTGGTTACAACGTTTTTGCCTCTCTATTCTCCGCCCCCGTCCTCCTCCCTACAAAAATGTTCAAAAGATGAGTAGGGTGCAATAGTCGTATGGCAAGGTGAGCTCACTTTGAGGATAGGGGATAGATGATGTTGAATGCCTGGCACCTTCCTGTTGCTCCCTTTATTAAACAGCAACAGGACAAACTCATTATCACGCTGTGGCTTCGTGGCGATGATCTGCCGCAGCGGGTGACGATGCGCTCGGAAGTTGATAACGAAGAGATGGCGCTACCGATGCGCCGCAGCGGCAAAGCGCCGAGCCGCGATATCGTGCAATGGCGCGCGGAAATCAGCCTGCATGAAGGCCAGCCGCGCCGCCGTTACGCCTTTAAGCTGCTGTGGGATGACCGCCAGCAGTGGTTTTCGCCAAAAGGCTTTAGCGCCTTTCCACCGGCCAAGCTCGAACTCTTTGCCTTTGACTGCCCGGACGCTGGCCCACAGTGGGTGACCGAACAGGTTTTCTATCAGATTTTCCCGGACCGTTTCGCCCGCAGCCCATCGCGCAGCGACCAGCAGGATAAGGTCTACCATCATCACGCCGCCGGGCACGACATCGTCCTGCGCGATTGGGATGACCCTCTCACTGCCGAAGCGGGTGGCTCGACCTTTTACGGCGGCGACCTCGACGGTATCAGCGAAAAACTGCCGTACCTGAAAGCGCTTGGCGTCACCGCGCTGTACCTGAACCCGGTGTTTACCGCACCCAGCGTACACAAGTACGATACTGAAGATTATCGTCAGGTCGACCCACAGTTCGGCGGCAACGACGCACTGCTGCGCTTGCGCCATAACACCCAGCGCGAGGGGATGCGCCTCGTCCTCGATGGCGTGTTTAACCACAGCGGTGATACCCACGCCTGGTTTGACCGCCACAACCGCACACCGAGCGGGGCCTGCCATCACCCGGACTCTCCGTGGCGCGACCAATACAGTTTTTCACCGGAGGGTAAAGCGCTCGACTGGTTAGGCTACGCGAGCCTGCCGAAGCTGGATTACCGGTCTCAGGCGCTGATTGACGAAATCTACGGCGGTGAAGACAGCATCGTTCGCCACTGGCTGAAAGCGCCGTGGAATATGGACGGCTGGCGACTGGACGTGGTGCACATGCTCGGCGAAGCGGGTGGCGCAAAGAACAACCTGAAGCATGTAGCAGGGATAACCCAGGCGGCGAAAGCCACGCGACCGGACGCCTACGTGCTCGGCGAACATTTTGGCGATGCGCGTCAGTGGTTACAGCAGGATGCGGAAGACGCGGCGATGAACTATCGCGGCTTTACCTTCCCGCTGTGGGGATTCCTTGCGAATACCGATATCTCCTACGACCCGCAGAAGATTGATGCACAAACCTGTATCGCGTGGATGGAAGACTACCGCGCCGGGCTGTCGCATCAGCAGCAGCTACGGATGTTTAACCAGCTTGATAGCCACGATACGGCGCGTTTTAAATCGCTGCTGGGTCGCGATGTGGCGCGTCTGCCGCTGGCCGTGGTCTGGCTGTTTAGCTGGCCCGGTGTGCCCTGTATCTACTATGGCGATGAAGTGGGGCTGGACGGCGATAACGACCCGCTCTGCCGCAAGCCGTTCCCGTGGGATGAAAGCAAACAGGATAAAAATCTGCTGGCGCTCTACCAGCGTCTGGCCGCGTTGCGTAAAGCGACGCCTGCGCTGCGCCTTGGCGCTTGCCAGGTGCTCTATGCGGCGGGAGACGTGGTGGTGTTCCTGCGCGTGCTTGGCGCAGAGCGCGTGCTGGTGGCGATTAACCGTGGGGAAGCCTGCGACGTCACGCTCTCTGACTCCCCGTTGCTGCACGTGGCTCACTGGCAGCGAAGGGAGGGCGATGCGCAGCTTGAGGGGATGCGCTTGACGCTACCGGATATCTCCGCGTCGGTGTGGACCGGTCACTGATAGAGACGGCGAATTTCAGCGCTGGCGAGCAGGGTTTCACGCCACCAGCGCTGGGCGAGCCCGTCGCTGCCGTTGCGCCAGGCCATATAGGCGACGTCTTTCTGGCGAAATGAGTTTACCGTTTTCTCCACTAACTCTCCTGTCGCCAGCCATGGGCTGGCAATATGGCGGGGGAGGAATCCACAGCCCATACCGGCGCGCAGCAGCGTCACCTTACTGTGAAAATCGTCAACGCGAATCTGCGGCTGTTCATCCATCAGGTTGGTCTGCAAGGGATGGCATACCCGTGCGCTATCGCTTATCACTACCGCGCGATGTAAACAGAGCTGCTCGTTGGTTAAGCCCTCTGACGCGGTGGCCAGCGGGTGACTTGGCGCGACCACAAACACGTTATCCAGCGTGCCGAGCATACGGTACGACCAGGCGGCGGAGGTGGGCGGTTCGTTAATCGCACCGAGGATAATATCCGCGCCGTTATGGGTGAGTTCTTCCCAGGAACCGGCCAGCGTATGATGGGTAAAGTTGAGGCGCGTTTGTTTATTCAGGGTGTAAAAGGCGTCTATCGTCGGCAATAGCGCGGCAAAGGGAAACGAGTCGTCTAGTGCTATCGCCAGCTCTTTCTCCCAGCCAGAGGTCAGCTGTACCGCCTGTTTTTCCAGATCTTTTGCCGCGTTGAGCAGCAGACGGCCCTTTTCCAGCACCATTCGTCCGGTATCGGTAAATTTAGCCCGATGCCCGGAGCGGTCCAGCAACGTAATTTCCAGGTCGCTTTCCAGCTTTTGAATCATATAGCTAAGCGCGGCGGGCGTTTTGAACAGCGAATCAGCGGCGGCGGCGAAAGACCCGTGTTTATCAAGGGCATCAAGAATGAGCAGTACGTCCAGATTGAGTCGCATAATAAAAAATATCCTGAAAATTAAACCACTACGTTGTAACGAATAGCGAAAAACAAAGCCAGTGAATAAATTAGATAAAACTGTCGCATTTTTTTGATGCTGATTTATTACCGTCACGGGATGGTAAGTTTTCTTTAATAACTCGTTAGAAATTTCCCGCTATACTCAACAAGCTTTCTGATTCAGGATCCTGCTGCTGACGGCAGTTTAAGACCGTTACCTTTTAACTTATTGATTAAGAAGGTGTGTTATGTCTATCCGGGAACTGATTGACCCTCAAAACTCTGCGCTTATTTTTATTGACCATCAGCCACAAATGTCATTCGGGGTGGCGAATATTGATCGCCAGACGCTGAAAAATAACACCGTAGCATTAGCGAAGGCCGGTAAAATATTTAATGTTCCGGTAATTTACACTTCCGTCGAAACGAAAAGTTTTAGCGGCTATATCTGGCCAGAATTACTCGCTGTTCATCCCGACGTTAAGCCTATCGAACGTACTTCAATGAACTCCTGGGAAGACGCTGCTTTTGTGAAAGCGGTAGAAGCGACCGGGCGTAAAAAACTGATTATCTCGGCGCTGTGGACTGAAGTTTGCCTGACCTTCCCGGCACTGATGGCGCTGGAAGCGGGATATGAAGTTTATGTCGTGACTGATACCTCCGGCGGCACCTCTGTTGATGCCCACGAGCGTTCTATCGACCGCATGGTGCAGGCTGGTGCGGTGCCGGTGACCTGGCAGCAGGTGCTGCTTGAGTACCAGCGCGACTGGTCACGCAAAGAAACTTACGACGCGGTGATGGATTTGGTGCGTGAACACAGCGGCGCGTATGGGATGGGCGTGGACTATGCCTATACCATGGTGCACGGCGCGCCAGAGCGCAAAGCTTAAGGTCCGCGACCCGGTGGGGCGTCGACCCCACCGGTTGCAAGCGCAAGGAACCCATCTTCATGACGCAAAAGCATGTCACGCTGGTTATTACCCACGCTATTCGTCCCGAACACGTTGCGCAGTACGAAGCCTGGCTTGGCGAAATTATGCCTATTGCCGCTAGCTATCCCGGTCATCTGGGTGCCAACGTTATTCGTCCGGTCGATGGACAGACGGCCTGGAATATTATCATCCGCTTCGACACCATCGAGCACCTCTACGCCTGGACCCAGTCTGACGTGCGACGCAAGCTGGTGGAGGAAATCGCCCCGGTTCTGGGGGACGGCGACCGCACCGAGGTGCGCACCGAAGCCGCTTTCTGGTTCACCCCGCCTGCCGCTAACGTTCGCCAGCCAAAGCGCTGGAAACAGTCTCTGATAACGCTGCTGGTGATTTTCCCCAGTACTAACCTGGTCCCCGCGATTACCGGCGCGCTGCTGCCGTCGTTAAAGGGAACCCTGTTACTGCATTTTATTAATGATGCTTGTGTGGTCGCGCTGGTGGTCTGGTTCTGGATGCCCATCGTGACCCGCCTGTTTGCCGGTTGGCTGAAAAAAGCCTGAATCGACGCGAGGAGAACGCTATGTCACAAACCGCTACCCTGATTTTAACGCAGGGGCAGATTCACACTCTTGACCCGCAACAGCCCATCGCCGAAGCGGTGGCCATCGCTGATGGCAAAATTCTCGCCGTCGGTAGCGACGCGCAGATGCTGTCCTACGCGGGTGAAGGCACGCAGATTGTTGACCTTCACGGCCATACGGTGATCCCTGGCCTTAACGACTCGCACCTGCACCTGATTCGCGGCGGGCTGAACTACAACCTGGAGCTGCGCTGGGAAGGCGTACCGTCGCTGGCGGATGCGCTGCGCATGCTCAAAGAGCAGGCCGATCGTACGCCATCGCCACAGTGGGTGCGCGTGGTGGGGGGCTGGAGTGAGTTCCAGTTTGCCGAACGCAGGATGCCGACGCTGCAGGAGCTTAACGATGCCGCGCCGGATACGCCGGTGTTCGTCCTGCACCTCTACGACCGCGCCCTGCTCAACCGCGCTGCGCTGAAGGCGGTGGGCTACACCAAGGATACGCAAGCTCCAGCGGGCGGTGAGATTGTCCGTGATAACAACGGCAACCCGACCGGGATGCTGATTGCCAAACCCAACGCCATGATCCTCTACGCGACCCTGGCGAAGGGGCCGAAGCTGCCGCTGGAGATGCAGGTCAACTCCACCCGCCAGTTTATGCGCGAGCTGAACCGACTGGGGCTGACCAGCGCCATTGATGCGGGCGGCGGCTTCCAGAACTACCCGGAAGATTACGAAATTATTGAGCAGCTGCATGCCAATAAGCAGATGACCATCCGCATTGCTTATAACCTGTTTACCCAGCGTCCGAAGCAGGAAGTTGAGGATTTCGAACGCTGGACCGATATGCTGAAACCGGGGCAGGGCACTGATTTCTACCGTGCTAACGGTGCAGGCGAGATGCTGGTCTTCTCGGCGGCTGACTTTGAAGATTTCCTGCAGCCGCGCCCGGATCTGCCGCCGGGTATGGAAGATGAACTTGAACGCGTCGTCCGTCATCTGGTTGAGCATCGCTGGCCGTTCCGCCTGCACGCCACCTACGACGAGTCGATTAGCCGTATGCTGGATGTGTTCGAGAAGGTTAACCGTGATATTCCGTTCAACGGTCTGCACTGGTTCTTTGACCACGCCGAGACCATCACCGAGCGCAACATTGAGCGCGTGAAGGCGCTGGGCGGCGGGATTGCGGTGCAGCACCGTATGGCCTTCCAGGGCGAGTACTTTGTCGATCGCTACGGTAAAGATGCGGTGAAACATACGCCGCCGGTGGCGAAAATGCTGGAGATGGAGGTGCCTGTTGGTCTGGGGACGGACGCTACCCGTGTGGCGAGCTATAACCCGTGGACGGCCCTGTACTGGCTGGTTTCCGGGCGGACCGTCGGCGGCATGGCGATGTATGACGATGAAAACCGTCTGCCGCGCGATGTGGCGCTGGAACTGTGGACGGCGGGTAGCGCCTGGTTCTCCAGCGAGCAGGGCAAAAAAGGCCGTATTGCTGCTGGGCAACTGGCGGATCTGGTGGCGCTGTCGAAGGACTACTTCAGTGTGCCGGAAGAAGAGATTAAAGGCATTGAGTCGGTGATGACGATTGTTGATGGCCGCGTAGTCTACGCCGCCGGACACTTCACGCCGATCGCCCCGCCGTCGATTCCGGTGGTGCCGGACTGGTCACCGGTGGTGAAAGTGCCGGGCCACTATCGCTCCGCGCCTCCGGGCTCAGAGCATATTGGTGCAGTGGTGCAGATGCATCAGTGCTGCGGCAGCTGCGGCGTGCATGGGCATCAGCACGATATTGCGCGCCAGTCCGGTATTCCGGTATCGGATGACCGTGCCTTCTGGGGCGCGCTAGGCTGTTCTTGCTTCTCGTTCTAAAACGATCCCGGCGGCGTTTCGCTTGGCCGGGCTACAGGATGTAGCTCAGGCGAGTCATCGCCGACGCCGGGGAAACAAAAAAGGCTCGCGCAATGCGAGCCTTTTTTTGCCGGAACGTCAGCCGATTACAGGCTGGAAACGTTCTCGCTCAGGTACTTAGCAACGCCGTCCGGAGACGCGTTCATGCCTTCTTTCCCTTTTTCCCACTGCGCCGGGCACACTTCGCCGTGCTGCTCGTGGAACTGCAGCGCATCAACCATACGCAGCATTTCGTCGATGTTACGACCCAGCGGCAGGTCGTTAACGACCTGGTGGCGAACCACGCCGTTAGCGTCGATCAGGAAGGAGCCGCGCAGCGCAACGCCTTCGTCCGGGTGTTCGATACCGTACGCTTTCTGAATTTCACGCTTAACGTCGGCAACCATTGCGTATTTCACTGCACCGATGCCGCCTTTGTCGACAGGGGTGTTACGCCATGCGTTGTGGACGAACTCAGAGTCAAAAGAAACGCCAACCACTTCAACGCCGCGCTTCTGGAACTCTTCGTAACGTTTGTCGAAGGCAATCAGCTCGGACGGGCAGACGAAGGTGAAATCCATCGGCCAGAAGAACAGAACGGTGGCTTTACCCTGGGTGTGCTGTTTGAAATTGAATTTCTCAACGATTTCACCGTTGCCCAGTACCGCTGCTGCGGTGAAGTCAGGCGCTTGACGAGTAACCAGAACCATGGGGTTCTCCTTTGAATTTATAAGGTTAATGGAACGCAACGCGGGCCAGTATAAGGAGGGTAAGCGAGGAACACAAAAAGACTATGACGATTAATAAGATAGGATTCACCTATCAATTATTATTTTATCAAAGGAATAAGCATAGCCGTTCCGTGGCCCGATGCAAGTCCTACAGCGTTTTGTTTTTCGCCTGCGCCATCATCTGCGGATAGAACTGCCAGAAACGGGTCTCCAGCGCATCATAGTGCGCGTCGAGATCATGCCAGGAGTCGCGCAGCGCATCGAGCTTCGGTCGACGGCTGGCCATGCCGTTCAGTACCCGCTGGATAAAATCCATCTCGGCGTACCGCTCCAGCCAGCGTTCCGTCCACAGGTGCTCGTTCAGCGTGAGAAAGCGTGCTGGCGCATCCGGAAGAATCGTGGTGACTTCGGCGCGGGCATAGCGGGTAAAGTCCGGTAATGCGATGTCCGGTGAAATACGGCTCCAGTGGCGGGAAAGGAAATGGTCCCACATCACGTCGAGGGTAATGGGTGCCACGCGGCGCGTTTCGGGGCGGAACCATTCGCGCGCTTCTTTTACCTGCGGCAAATTGTCGGTCATTACGTCAATACGGCGATGCATATGGATGCCGTCAACGATGGCGGCCGGATAATCTTGCCCTGGGTTACCGCGAACAAAATCCGCCAGCAGATTTCCCGAAAGCGAGCTATTGGCGAGGTGAGCAAGGTGCAGGTGAGCGAGAAAATTCATTGTTAAACGTTTATCCAGAGGGGTAAGGGTTGCAGGGATGTCTCCCCGGCACTAGACTACCCGCCTCATTATTAAGCCCAGAGTCACTGTCATGCGCGTTGCCGATTTCTCCTTTGAACTACCAGAATCCCTGATTGCCCACTATCCGCAAGCCGAGCGTAGCAGCTGTCGCTTGCTGTCGCTGGACGGGCCGACGGGCGCGCTGACGCACGGTACTTTCACCGATTTGCTCGATAAGCTCAACCCTGGCGATCTGCTGGTCTTTAACAATACCCGCGTGATTCCGGCGCGCCTGTTTGGCCGTAAAGCCAGCGGCGGCAAGATTGAAGTGCTGGTCGAGCGTATGCTGGATGATAAACGTATTCTGGCACATATTCGCGCTTCTAAAGCGCCGAAGCCGGGTGCCGAGCTGCTGCTGGGCGATGATGAAAGCATTAAAGCAACAATGGTCGCTCGCCATGACGCGCTGTTTGAAGTTGAATTCGACGACGAACGCAGCGTGCTGGACATTCTGAACGCTATCGGCCACATGCCGCTGCCGCCGTACATCGACCGTCCGGACGAAGACGCCGACCGCGAGCTGTATCAGACCGTGTATAGCGAAAAGCCGGGCGCCGTTGCGGCACCGACCGCGGGCCTGCATTTCGACGAACCGCTGCTGGCGAAGCTTCGCGAGAAAGGCGTCGAGATGGTGTTTGTCACGCTGCACGTGGGCGCGGGTACCTTCCAGCCGGTGCGCGTTGACAGCATTGAAGACCACATCATGCACTCCGAATACGCGGAAGTGCCGCAAGAGGTGGTGGATGCAGTGCTGGCGGCGAAAGCACGCGGCAACCGCGTGATTGCGGTCGGTACCACCTCCGTTCGCTCGCTGGAAAGCGCGGCGCAGGCGGCAAAAGATGAGCTGATTGCGCCGTTCTTCGGCGACACGCAAATCTTTATTTTCCCAGGCTACCAATACCAGGTGATTGATGCGCTGGTCACCAACTTCCACCTGCCGGAATCCACGCTGATTATGCTGGTGTCCGCTTTTGCCGGTTATCAGCACACCATGAACGCCTATAAGGCTGCTGTAGAACAAAAATATCGCTTTTTTAGTTACGGTGATGCCATGTTTATCACGTACAATCCGCAGGCTATTTCTGAGCGTGTCGGGGAATAAATTTCCGGCATGAGTGTTTAAAACGTCGGACTGTTTTTCTGACGCAGGAGTGAAGATGAAATTTGAACTGGACACCACAGACGGTCGCGCCCGCCGCGGCCGCCTGGTTTTTGATCGTGGCGTAGTGGAAACGCCTGCCTTTATGCCGGTAGGTACCTACGGCACCGTTAAAGGCATGACGCCGGAAGAAGTCGAAGCGACCGGCGCGCAAATCATTCTCGGCAACACCTTCCACCTGTGGCTGCGCCCGGGTCAGGAAATCATGAAGCTGCACGGCGATCTGCATGATTTCATGCAGTGGAAAGGCCCAATCCTGACCGATTCCGGCGGTTTCCAGGTCTTCAGCCTGGGCGATATCCGCAAAATCACCGAGCAGGGCGTGCACTTCCGCAACCCAATTAACGGCGACCCGATCTTCCTCGATCCAGAAAAATCGATGGAAATTCAGTACGATCTCGGCTCCGATATCGTGATGATTTTCGACGAATGTACGCCGTACCCGGCGGATTGGGACTACGCTAAGCGCTCCATGGAGATGTCTCTGCGTTGGGCCAAACGTAGCCGTGACCGTTTTGATGGCCTCGGCAACAAAAATGCGCTTTTTGGCATCATTCAGGGCAGCGTTTACGAAGATTTACGTGATATCTCCGTCAAAGGTCTGGTGGAGATTGGCTTTGATGGCTACGCTGTCGGCGGCTTGGCGGTAGGTGAGCCGAAGGAAGACATGCACCGTATCCTGGAGCACGTTTGCCCGCAGATCCCTGCTGACAAACCGCGTTACCTGATGGGCGTCGGCAAACCAGAGGACCTGGTTGAAGGCGTTCGTCGCGGTATCGATATGTTTGACTGCGTTATGCCAACGCGTAACGCCCGTAACGGTCATCTGTTTGTGACCGACGGTGTGGTGAAAATCCGTAATGCCAAACATAAGAGCGATACCAGCACGCTTGATGCCGAGTGTGATTGCTACACCTGTCGCAATTATTCGCGTGCATACTTGCATCATCTTGACCGTTGCAACGAAATACTGGGCGCGCGCCTCAATACCATTCATAATCTTCGCTACTATCAGCGCTTAATGGCTGGTTTACGCAAGGCTATCGAAGAGGGTAAATTAGAGAGCTTCGTGACCGATTTCTACCAACGCCAGGGGCGTACCGTTCCACCTTTGAACGTTGATTAATTTTAATAATGAGGGAATTTGAATGAGCTTTTTTATTTCTGATGCGGTAGCAGCAACCGGGGCTCCGTCGCAGGGCAGCCCGATGTCTCTGATTCTGATGCTGGTGGTTTTCGGCCTGATCTTCTATTTCATGATTCTGCGTCCACAGCAAAAACGTACCAAAGAACATAAAAACCTGATGAGCTCCATCGCGAAAGGCGATGAAGTGCTGACTAACGGTGGCCTGGTTGGTCGTGTGACCAAAGTAGCAGAAACTGGCTACATTGCTATCGCACTGAACGACACCACTGAAGTGGTTATCAAACGTGACTTCGTAGCTGCCGTTCTGCCGAAAGGCACCATGAAGGCGCTGTAATAATTCGTTTTCCCAAAGGGAACTGCCGTGTTAAACCGTTATCCTTTGTGGAAGTATGTCATGCTGGTCGTCGTGATTGTCGTCGGCCTGCTGTATGCGCTTCCCAACCTGTATGGTGAGGATCCGGCCGTTCAAATCACTGGCGTGCGCGGTGTCGCCGCCAGTGAGCAAACGCTGATCCAGGTCCAGAAAACGTTACAAGAAGAAAAAATTACCGCTAAGTCTGTGGCACTGGAAGAGGGCGCTATTCTTGCGCGCTTCGACACCACCGACATCCAGCTGCGTGCGCGTGAAGCGCTGGTAAACGTGCTGGGTGACAAATACGTCGTGGCGCTTAACCTTGCTCCGGCAACGCCGCGCTGGCTGGCTGCGATTAACGCAGAGCCAATGAAGCTCGGTCTTGACCTGCGTGGTGGTGTGCACTTCCTGATGGAAGTGGATATGGACACTGCGCTGGGCAAACTGCAGGAACAAAATATCGATAGCCTGCGCAGTGACCTGCGTGAAAAAGGCATTCCTTATACTACCGTTCGCAAAGAAGACAACTACGGTCTGAGCATCGCTTTCCGTGACAGCAATGCGCGTGATGAAGCCGTCTCTTATCTGAGCAAGCGTCATCAGGATCTGGTGATTTCCAGTCAGGGTAGCACCGCGCTGCGTGCGGTGATGACCGATGCTCGCCTGAGCGAAGCCCGTGAATACGCCGTTCAGCAGAACATCAACATTCTGCGTAACCGTGTAAACCAGCTGGGCGTTGCTGAGCCAGTGGTTCAGCGCCAGGGTGCTGACCGCATCGTGGTTGAGCTGCCTGGTATTCAGGACACCGCGCGTGCGAAAGAAATTCTGGGTGCCACTGCAACCCTGGAATTCCGTCTGGTAAACACCAACGTTGACCAGGCTGCCGCTGCCTCTGGCCGCGTGCCGGGCGACTCTGAAGTGAAAGATACTCGTGAAGGCCAGCCGGTTGTGCTGTACAAGCGTGTGATCCTGACCGGTGACCATATCACCGACTCCACTTCAAGCCAGGACGAGTACAACCAGCCGCAGGTTAACATCTCGCTCGATAGCGCGGGTGGTAACATCATGTCTAACTTCACCAAGGACAACATCGGTAAGCCGATGGCGACCCTGTTCGTGGAGTACAAAGACAGCGGTAAGAAAGATGCTAACGGTCGCGCCATTCTGGTGAAACAGGAAGAGGTGATTAACATCGCCAACATCCAGTCTCGCCTGGGTAACAGCTTCCGTATTACCGGTATCAGCAACCCGAACGAAGCGCGTCAGCTCTCTCTGCTGCTGCGTGCCGGTGCGCTGATTGCGCCGATTCAGATTGTTGAAGAACGTACCATCGGTCCAACCTTGGGTATGCAGAACATCAAGCAGGGCCTGGAAGCGTGTCTGGCCGGTCTGGTGGTCTCTATCCTGTTCATGCTCGTCTTCTATAAGAAGTTCGGTCTGATTGCGACAAGCGCACTGCTGGCTAACCTGATACTGATCGTCGGTATCATGTCACTGCTGCCGGGCGCGACGTTGAGTATGCCGGGTATCGCGGGGATTGTGTTAACCCTTGCGGTTGCCGTCGATGCTAACGTACTGATCAACGAACGCATCAAAGAAGAGCTGAGTAACGGACGTTCGGTACAGCAGGCAATCAACGAAGGCTATGCTGGCGCGTTCAGTTCCATCTTCGATGCGAACATCACGACGCTGATTAAAGTCTTGATCCTGTATGCAGTCGGCACCGGGGCAATTAAAGGGTTCGCGATTACTACCGGTATCGGTGTGGCGACGTCGATGTTTACCGCGATTGTCGGTACGCGTGCCATCGTAAACCTGTTGTATGGCGGCAAGCGCGTCAAAAAGCTGTCAATCTGAGGAGTGCGATGTGGCACAGGAATATAGCGTTGAACAACTAAACCACGGCCGTAAAGTCTATGACTTTATGCGCTGGGATTACTGGGCTTTCGGTATCTCGGGTTTCCTGCTGATTGCGGCCATCGTGGTGATGGGCGTACGCGGGTTTAACTGGGGTCTCGATTTCACCGGCGGTACGGTAATTGAAATTACGCTGGAAAAACCGGCGGACATGGACTTAATGCGCGATGCGCTGGAGAAAGCGGGCTTCGTTGATCCGCTTCTGCAGAACTTCGGCAGCAGCCATGACATTATGGTACGTATGCCGCCAACCAAAGGTGCGGATGGCGGCCAGGTACTGGGTAGCAAAGTGCTGAGTGTGATTAACGAAGCCACCAGTCAGAATGCTGCCGTTAAGCGTATCGAATTCGTCGGACCAAGCGTGGGCGCCGATCTGGCGCAAACCGGTGCGATGGCGCTGATGGTGGCTTTGCTGTCCATTCTGGTGTACGTCGGTTTCCGCTTTGAGTGGCGACTGGCGGCGGGTGTGGTTATCTCACTGGCGCACGACGTGATCATTACTGCGGGTATACTCTCGTTGTTCCATATCGAGATTGACCTGACTATCGTGGCATCGTTGATGTCGGTTATCGGTTACTCACTGAACGATAGTATCGTGGTATCTGACCGTATTCGTGAAAACTTCCGCAAGATTCGCCGCGGTACGCCATACGAAATCTTTAACGTGTCGCTGACCCAGACGCTGCACCGTACGTTGATTACGTCCGGTACGACGTTAGTGGTTATTCTGATGCTGTACCTCTTCGGTGGTCCGGTACTGGAAGGCTTCTCGCTGACTATGCTTATCGGTGTTTCCATCGGTACTGCATCGTCTATCTACGTAGCCTCGGCGCTGGCGCTGAAGCTGGGTATGAAACGCGAGCACATGCTGCAGCAGAAAGTGGAGAAAGAAGGGGCGGATCAGCCGTCAATTCTGCCGTAATCTTCCGCACTTAGGGCACGAATAAAAGCCGCAACGCCGTAGGGTGTTGCGGCTTTTTTATTGCCCATTTAGACTGTGCGTATTCCCTTACATTGAACACGACATATCGAGTCATTATGGCCATCATCCCAAAAAACTACGTGCGGCTGGAAAGCGGCTACCGTGAAAAAGCGCTGAAACTGTTCCCATGGGTATGCGGACGCTGTTCGCGCGAGTTCGTCTATTCCAACCTGCGTGAGCTGACGGTTCACCATATGGATCACGACCATACCAATAACCCGGAAGATGGCAGCAACTGGGAGCTTCTGTGCCTGTTCTGTCACGATCATGAGCACTCGAAGTACACTGAGGCGGATCAGTACGGTTCGACGGTCGTGGCCGGGGAAGATGCGCAAAAAGACGTGGGCGAGGCGACCTACAACCCGTTTGCGGACCTGAAAGCGATGCTGAATAAGAAGAAATAGCCGGTGTGATGTAACGCGTACATGGTTACTGGAATCCCGATCGTAAGGTCGGGATTTTTTCGTTTTTAGGCCATGTCGAAATCAATGAGCAGAGTAGAATCAGCGGCAAGCCGGTTTATTCCGGTGAGGCGCAGTGTTGCGGGGGCTTGATCCCCGGTGGCCTTGTCGCTGGAAAGAGAAAACCCCCGCACATTGTTCGGTATTCACCGGCAACATAACGGGGGCTAACTTGACCCTAGACAAGTTGAGGATAGCCGCGAACCGTTGCCATTGCAACCAAGGCGGCTGTATGACGCTCACGGAAGTTTGCATTATTGTCTGGCACGATCTGGCAGCACCAACGCTGGTCGGTATTGCGACAGGTCTGTTTTTAGGCTGGTGGCATAGTCAGAGATAAGGCGAGGTGGGCAAACCTGCCGCCCGCGTGGCAGCATGCGCCCGAAACAGGCCAGAGGGTAACCTCTGGCCTTTTTTGCGGTGTCGAACTTAGAAGTTGTAACCTACAACCAGGTAACCACCCCAACCGGTAGACTTCGCGTTGAAGTCGCCTTCGCCCCAGTTCAGGGTATTGCCGCCTTGCCACTGACCGCCGTTATGGAAGTAACGGGCAACGACAGAGTAGTGCCAGTGATCGTAGTTCAGCGCCAGGATGTGGCTGGATGCGATAGAGTTGCTGGTACGGTTTGGTTCGTCGCCAAGATCTGAACCCCAGTCGAAGTTGGTGAAGCCGATGTAGCTCAGCTTACCGCCCCAGAGGTCACTGATTGGCACAAAGTATTTCACTTTGAAGCGGTAGCCATCCCACTCGTTTTCGTTCGCGGCACCATAGTTCTGCCACTGGTATTTGGCATAGACGTTCAGGGACAGACCCATTGGCAGGCCGGTGTCGATATCGGTACCCAGACCCATGTACCAGGTGCTCTGGCGGCTGGCCTTGTTGTCACCCATATCGTAGATGTAGTTGTTAGCGATGTACCACTCTTTGAACGGACCAAAGCTCAGGTCAGCGCCAGTCAGCTTATCGATAGAGAAGCGTGGTTCGATTTCCATGAACATAGGAGAACCGTTGGACCATACGCCTTTATCGTTGCCGTTACCCCAGTCAAAGGTTTTAGGAATATCGATGTAGCCGTAGAAGTCGAGCCAGTCTTTTTTGGCAAATGCTTCATATTCCAGGTAAACGTCGTTGTTCAGCTTCGGTGAGAAGCGGGTGTGATAGCTACCCACCACGTTTACGCTCTGATGCCACCAGTCGGAGACATACTGAGGTTGAGAATCGCCCGCTGCGTTAGCAGTGAAAGAAGCGGAGAGCGCCAGTGCAGCACCGGCTGCTAATAATGTTTTTTTCATATTTCTGCCACTAATAAAAAAAATCGAAAGAGAGTGATTTTTATCACCGAAGTTTTTCTAAATGTTTCGTGTTTCTGCGTGCCTATTATATGAATCCTTGCTCACGAAAATCAGTCATGGTTCACACATTTTTCAATCGCGTAATCGATTGCGTTCACGTTTGCGTAGTTTAGACGCCGCGATTGTACTGATGGAGTGAATTAATGCAAATGTTTACATACGCGAAATGTGTTTCAGGCAGGGGGAGAAGACAGAATTTGAGAGAGAATGTTGTTACCATTCTCCCTCGATTGAAATGTTATTGCGCGTTGGCAGGCTGTACGTCGTGGATGCGTACGAAGCCAAGCTGTTCCGGGGTCACGCCGTTAAGCTGAAGCGGAATATCGACATCGCTTGGCGCCAGCACGCTCGCCGGGGCGGAGAAGAGCTGATTCTGCACGTTGACCTCCTGATACTGCTCGGTCGTGCCCTGAATCTGACCCCACTCAACGGTGCCGGTGAAGGCAGGCAACGCATCGTTTGACTCGCCCTGAATATGCAGCGTCACCGCCGTACCCTGCGCGTTAGCGGCGATATTGCGTAACGACATGCGCAGCGTACCAATCTGGCTGTTCAGGCGTGCTGGCGTGTTCGCGCCAGGAAGCAGGTAAACACCGCGCGTTGATTTCGCATTCAGCGCATTTTGCTGAGTGATTTTCACCGTCTCTTTATTGAGCTGCGTCATCTCGGTACTGAGGGCGCTGATGTTTTGATGCATCTGCTTCACCTCGGACTGCTGCGCGCAGGCGCTCAGGCTGACGAGGCTTCCCAGCAGGGCGATTCTTAGGTAACGTCTTGTCATGCTGTCTGTTTCCTTTTCTTCGGATAACGCAATGGTAGCGTGCTATGCGGCATCTGACATCGATCCTTTGTCTCAAAAAGCGCTGTTTCTTTGTTGTATCCGCAGTTCAGGGTAAAATAGATTCCCATCACCCTCATCGTCAGGACGTTGTATGCACTGCCCATTCTGTTTCGCCGTAGATACTAAAGTCATTGACTCCCGCCTGGTGGGAGAAGGTTCCTCCGTTCGCCGCCGTCGGCAATGCCTGGTGTGCAATGAGCGCTTCACCACGTTTGAGGTGGCTGAACTGGTAATGCCGCGCGTGGTGAAAAGCAACGATGTGCGTGAACCGTTCAATGAAGATAAGCTGCGCAGCGGTATGCTGCGTGCGCTGGAAAAGCGCCCGGTCAGCTCCGATGATGTGGAAATGGCGATTAACCATATCAAATCACACCTGCGCGCCACCGGCGAGCGGGAAGTACCGAGTAAACTGCTGGGCAATCTGGTCATGGAGCAGTTGAAAAAGCTCGATAAAGTGGCCTATATCCGCTTTGCCTCGGTTTATCGCAGCTTCGAAGACATTAAAGAATTTGGCGAAGAGATCGCCCGCTTACAGGACTAAGCTATGCACGATGAAATGTACATGGCGCGTGCGCTGAAGCTGGCGCAACGTGGTCGCTTTACCACACATCCCAACCCGCGTGTGGGCTGTGTGATTGTGAATCAGGGCGAAATTGTCGGCGAGGGCTTCCACTATCGCGCCGGTGAACCCCATGCGGAAGTGCACGCGCTGCGCATGGCTGGCGATAAAGCCAAAGGCGCCACCGCCTACGTTACGCTGGAGCCGTGCAGCCACCATGGGCGCACGCCGCCGTGCTGCGATGCCTTAATTGCCGCGGGTGTCTCCCGTGTGGTCGCCGCCATGCAGGATCCAAATCCGCAGGTTGCGGGGCGTGGACTGTACCGCATACAGCAGGCCGGTATTGAGGTCAGCCACGGGCTGATGATGAGCGAAGCCGAAGCGCTGAACAAAGGCTTCCTCAAGCGGATGCGTACCGGTTTCCCGTATATCCAGCTGAAGCTGGGTGCGTCGCTGGATGGCCGCACGGCAATGGCCAGCGGGGAAAGCCAATGGATCACCTCGCCGCAGGCGCGCCGCGATGTGCAGCGCCTGCGGGCGGAAAGTCACGCGATTTTAACCAGCAGCGCTACGGTGTTGGCGGACAATCCGGCGCTGACCGTGCGTTGGGATGAGCTCAATGCCGAAACGCAGGCGCTCTACCCGCAGGAAAATCTGCGCCAGCCGCTGCGCATTGTGATTGATAGCGGCAACCGCGTGACGCCGGAGCACCGTATCGTGCAGCAGCCCGGTGAAACGCTGTTTGCGCGTACCGAAGACGATACCCGCGACTGGCCGGAAGGCGTACAAACGCTGAAAGTGCCGGAGCACAACGGGCATCTCGATCTGGTGCTGCTGATGATGCAGCTGGGCAAACAGCAGATTAACAGTATCTGGGTGGAAGCGGGGCCAACGCTTGCCGGTGCATTGATTCAGGCGGGGCTGGTTGACGAGCTTATCGTCTATATCGCGCCTAAACTGTTAGGAAGCGATGCGCGCGGATTATGTATGCTGCCAGGCCTTGAGAAACTGGCCGATGCGCCCCATTTCAAATTCAATGAGATACGACAGGTAGGCCCGGATGTTTGCCTGCATTTAACGACTGCGTGAGGCTTTCCGAATTAGAGGAAGCAGCGCCCAGAATATTATGATAAAATCCGCCCCCCTGCGGGGCAAATGAACCCAAAGGAAGAGTATGAACATTATTGAAGCTAACGTTGCTACCCCGGACGCTCGCGTCGCCATCACCATCGCGCGTTTCAACAACTTTATCAATGACAGCCTGCTGGAAGGTGCTATCGACGCCCTGAAGCGCATTGGTCAGGTTAAAGATGAAAACATCACCGTTGTTTGGGTTCCAGGTGCTTATGAACTGCCTCTGGCGGCTGGCGCACTGGCGAAAACCGGTAAATACGATGCAGTGATCGCGCTGGGTACGGTTATCCGTGGCGGTACTGCGCACTTCGAATATGTCGCTGGCGGGGCAAGCAATGGCCTGGCGCACGTCGCTCAGGACAGCGAAATCCCGGTAGCCTTTGGTGTTCTGACCACCGAAAGTATTGAACAAGCCATCGAACGTGCTGGCACAAAAGCCGGTAACAAAGGTGCAGAAGCTGCACTGACCGCGCTTGAAATGATTAATGTATTGAAAGCCATCAAGGCCTGATTTTTGTAAGGGGAAATCCGTGAAACCTGCTGCTCGTCGCCGCGCCCGTGAGTGTGCCGTCCAGGCGCTTTACTCCTGGCAGTTGTCCCAGAACGACATCTCCGATGTTGAATACCAGTTCCTGGCAGAACAAGACGTTAAAGATGTCGACGTCCTGTACTTCCGTGAGCTGCTGTCCGGGGTGGCGACTAACAGCGCGTACCTCGATGGATTGATGAAGCCGTACTTGTCCCGTATGCTCGAAGAGCTGGGCCAGGTAGAGAAAGCCGTACTGCGCATCGCGCTGTTCGAGCTGTCGAAGCGTGATGATGTGCCATATAAAGTGGCTATCAACGAAGCTATCGAACTGGCAAAAACCTTTGGCGCTGAAGACAGCCACAAGTTTGTCAACGGCGTGCTGGATAAAGCCGCTCCTGTCATTCGTCCCCACAAAAAGTAATCTCCAGGCCGGATTTTGCCGAATTTCATTTGGCAGGTCCGGCCTTGTTTTATCCTTCTGCTGAGGCATAACGTATGGCATGCGGCGAATTCTCCCTGATTGCCCGTTATTTTGACCGAGTACGAAACGCCCGTCTCGATGTAGACACCGGAATCGGCGACGACTGCGCGTTACTCAATATTCCCGAAAAACAGACTCTGGCTATCAGCACCGATACGCTGGTGGTGGGTAATCATTTCCTTCCTGATATCGACCCGGCTGACCTAGCTCATAAAGCGCTGGCCGTCAATCTTAGCGATTTAGCGGCAATGGGCGCGGACCCGGCCTGGCTGACGCTTGCGCTGACGCTGCCTGCGGTTGATGAAGCGTGGCTGGCGGCGTTCAGTGACAGTCTGTTTGAACTGTTAAACTATTACGATATGCAGCTGATTGGCGGCGACACCACCAAAGGGCCGCTGTCGATGACGCTGGGTATTCACGGCTATGTACCGGTTGGACGTGCGCTGAAGCGCTCGGGCGCAAAACCGGGTGATTGGATTTACGTGACCGGCACGCCAGGCGACAGCGCCGCGGGTCTGGCGCTGATTCTGAATCAGTTAACGATTGATAACCCAGAGGATGCTGCCTATCTGCGCCAGCGTCATCTTCGCCCGACGCCGCGTATCCTGCAAGGACAGGCGCTGCGTGACCTGGCAAACTCGGCTATCGACATCTCTGACGGTCTGATTTCCGATCTGGGCCACATTCTGAATGCCAGCGGCGTAGGGGCTCGCGTTGACCTCGATCTGCTGCCGTACTCTGATGCGCTGCGCCGTCACGTGCAGCCAGAGCAGGCATGCCGTTGGGCGCTCTCCGGCGGTGAAGACTATGAACTCTGCTTTACCGTTCCAGAACTGAACCGCGGCGCGCTAGAAGTGGCGCTGGGTCAACTGGGTACATCGTTTACCTGCATCGGACAAATCAGCGCCGATGTAGAGGGACTGCATTTCACCCAGGAGGGGAAAGCGGTGCAGCTCGACTGGAAGGGGTACGATCATTTTGGCTAAGCGTGACGAAGCAAAAAGTCGTCTTAATTTAAGCAATCCCTGGCATCTGCTGGCAACGGGGTTTGGCAGCGGCCTGAGCCCGATAATGCCGGGTACGGCAGGCTCGATTGCCGCCATTCCCTTCTGGTATGTGCTAACGTTTTTGCCGCTGCAGCTCTATTCACTGGTGGTGATGTTCGGCATCTGCATCGGCGTTTATATCTGCCGCCGCACGGCGCGCGATATGGGGACGCACGACCACGGCAGTATCGTGTGGGATGAGTTTATCGGTATGTGGATTACGCTGATGGCGATTCCGGTCATTAGTTGGCAATGGGTATTGGCAGGCTTTGTGGTGTTCCGTATTTTTGATATGTGGAAGCCCTGGCCGATCCGTTGGTTTGACCGTAACGTCCACGGCGGAATGGGGATTATGGTGGATGATATCATCGCTGGGGTGATTTCAGCGGCGATACTGTTTGTTGTAGGGCATTACATTCTGTGATGCGTTAACCCTCACCCCGGCCCTCTCCCTGAAAGGGAGAGGGCGAAAACCGCGTGCTGCCTTTTGATGGTGAGTGCGAAAATTGCACCAAACGGTTCCCTCGCCCCTTTGGGGAGAGGGTTAGGGTGAGGGGATATCCGGCGCGTTACTTAAACCCAACCACCGGATGCGGCTGATACGGCGCTTCCATTGACGCAATCTGCTCCGGCGTTAACGTTATATCCACCGCGTTCAGCAGTTCATCTAACTGATCCTCACGCGACGCGCCAATAATCGGTGCCGCAACGCCCCGTTTACTCAACAACCACGCCAGCGCCGTTTGCGCGCGGCTAGCTTCCACCTCTTGCGCTACCCGCTCCAGTTCACCGGCAATCTGCTCATCGTTTTCTTCGGTTGAGCTATACAGCGTTTGCCCGAATTCGTCGGAGACCAGCCTTGCCGTCGTTTCTCCCCACGGACGCGTCAGGCGACCGCGCGCCAGCGGGCTCCACGGAATAACTGCCACCCCTTCCTGAGAACAGAGCGGCAGCATATCGCGCTCTTCTTCCCGGTAGATCAGATTGTAGTGATCCTGCATGGTGACGAACGGTGCCCAGCCGTTGGCTTTTTGCAGCGCCAGCGCGTGCGCAAACTGGCGGGCGTGCATCGACGACGCGCCAATAAAGCGGGCCTTACCGGATTTCACCACCTCATCCAGCGCTTCCAGCGTTTCTTCAATTGGCGTGCGATAGTCCCAGCGATGAATTTGCAGCAGATCGACATAGTCCATCCCAAGGCGCTTCAGGCTGTCATCGATGGAGCGAAGAATTTGCGCGCGGGAAAGCCCCTCTTCAAGGTCGCCTACCTGGTGAAAAACCTTGGTGGCTACCACGACGTCATCACGGCGAGCGAAGTCGCGCAGCGCGCGGCCGACGATCTCTTCACTGCTGCCGTCAGAGTAGCTGTTTGCGGTGTCGAAAAAGTTGATGCCGCCTTCAATGGCGCGCTGAATGATGGGGCGGCTGCTGTCTTCCGGAAGCGTCCAGGCGTGTTTACCCCGATCCGGTTCGCCGAAGGTCATACAGCCAAGGCAAAGACGAGAGACCCGAAGGCCGGTGTGTCCTAACGTATCGTATTGCATGAATCAGCTCCTGCTAGCGGGTAAGCGGTTTACCTTTAAGCATAGCAGGAGCGAGGGAGAGGATTATGCTAGCCAGTCCGCGATCTTCGCTTCGATACCGGCGGCATCGAGACCGAGGTCGGCGCGCGCCTCTTCCTGAGTACCCTGTGGGACGAAGAAGTCAGGCAGGCCGAGGTTTAGTACCGGCACCGGTTTACGATGCGCCATCAGCACGTCGTTCACGCCGCTGCCCGCACCGCCGATGATGGCGTTCTCTTCCAGCGTCACCAGCGAGTCGTGGCGCGAGGCCATCTCGAGGATCAGACTTTGATCGAGTGGTTTCACAAAGCGCATATCCACAAGCGTGGCGTTAAGCTTCTCGGCGACGATTTCCGCTTCGGTCAGCAGAGTACCGAAGTTGAGGATCGCCAGCTTCTCGCCTTCACGTTTCACTACCCCTTTACCCAGCGGCAGTTTTTCCAGCGGTTGAAGTTCAGCGCCGGTACCGCAGCCGCGCGGATAGCGCACCGCGCTTGGGCCGTCGCTATAGTGATAGCCGGTATAGAGCATCTGACGGCATTCGTTTTCATCGCTTGGCGTCATGATGACAAAATCAGGAATGCAACGCAGGTAAGAAATATCGAATGCCCCCTGGTGCGTCTGACCGTCGGCGCCGACAATACCCGCGCGGTCAATCGCGAACAGTACCGGCAGTTTCTGGATAGCTACATCGTGGATAACCTGATCATAGGCGCGTTGCAGGAAGGTGGAGTAGATAGCCACAATCGGTTTATAGCCGCCAATCGCCAGTCCTGCGGCGAAGGTCACCGCGTGTTGCTCGGCAATGGCCACGTCGAAATACTGGTCAGGGTATTTTTTCGAAAACTCCACCATGCCGGAGCCTTCGCGCATTGCCGGGGTGACCGCCATCAGCTTGCTGTCTTTCGCTGCGGTTTCGCACAGCCAGTCGCCAAAAATTTTCGAGTATGACGGCAGGCCGCCGCTGCTTTTTGGCAGCTTACCGCTGGTGTGATCGAATTTCGGCACCGCGTGGAAGGTGATTGGGTCTTTCTCGGCAGGCTCATAGCCACGGCCTTTTTTGGTCATGATGTGCAGGAACTGCGGGCCTTTCAGGTCGCGCATGTTCTTGAGCGTATTGACCAGCCCCAGCACGTCGTGACCGTCAACCGGCCCGATGTAGTTGAAGCCCAGCTCTTCAAACAGCGTGCCAGGCACCACCATACCTTTGATATGTTCTTCGGTACGTTTGAGCAGTTCTTTAATTGGTGGGACGCCAGAGAAGACTTTCTTGCCACCTTCGCGCAGGGAAGAGTAGAGCTTGCCGGAAAGCAGCTGCGCCAGATGGTTATTCAGCGCGCCGACGTTTTCAGAGATAGACATCTCGTTGTCGTTCAGCACCACCAGCATATCGGGTTTGATATCGCCTGCGTGGTTCATTGCTTCAAACGCCATACCCGCAGTAATGGCGCCATCGCCAATCACGCAGACGGTACGACGCTGCTTGTTCTCTTTGCCTGCGGCAACCGCAATACCAATGCCGGCGGAAATAGACGTCGAGGAGTGGCCGACGCTCAGCACGTCATACTCGCTCTCACCGCGCCATGGGAACGGATGCAGGCCACCTTTCTGACGGATGGTGCCAATTTTATCGCGGCGACCGGTCAGAATTTTGTGTGGATAGGCCTGGTGACCGACGTCCCAGATAAGCTGGTCGAACGGCGTGTTATAGACATAGTGCAGCGCCACGGTGAGCTCCACCGTGCCAAGCCCGGAGGCGAAGTGTCCGCTGGAACGGCTCACGCTGTCGAGCAGGTAACGACGCAGCTCGTCACACAGCTTCGGCAGGCTCTCTTTTGGCAGCAGGCGCAATTCCTGAGTGGAATCGACCAACGCCAGGGTCGGGTATTTGGCAATATCAAAACTCATCTGAGACTCATTTATAGTTTATTTGTCGCGCAGGATGATGTAGTTCGCTAGCGCTTCCAGTGCTGTGGTATCCAGTGATTGTGCGGCCAGTTCAGTTAAGGACTGACGGGCATCGGCAATAAGGTCACTGGCTTTGTTCCGGGCTTGCTCAAGGCCCAGTAATGCAGGATAGGTACTCTTGCCGAGCTGCTGGTCGGCACCCTGGCGCTTTCCGAGGGTCGCAGTATCGCCCACCACATCCAGAATGTCATCCTGAACCTGGAACGCCAGGCCGATGCTTTCGGCATACTTATCCAGCAGTGGTAGCGCCTTGCGGCCTTGCTCACCCGCGCTGAGTGCGCCCATGCGTACGGCGGCGCGGATCAGCGCACCGGTCTTATGGCGGTGAATGCGCTCCAGCATTTCCAGATTAACCTGTTGTCCTTCAGCTTCCAGATCCAGCGCCTGACCACCGCACATGCCGGCTACGCCGCTGGCGGTTGCCAGTTCGGACAGCATCGCCAGACGATCGCGGTCTGAGACCTCGTTCATCGGCGCATCACTCAGTATAGAAAACGCCAGCGTTTGTAGCGCATCACCGGCCAGAATGGCGCTCGCCTCGCCAAATTTAATATGGCAGGTCGGCTGACCACGGCGCAGGTCATCATCGTCCATCGCCGGGAGATCATCATGCATCAGCGAATAGGCGTGAATGCACTCGACCGCCGCCGCGGGCGCGTCCAGCGTCGTGAGGCTGACGCCGAACATTTGACCGGTGGCATATACCAGGAACGGGCGCAGGCGTTTACCGCCTAATAGTGCGCCATACTGCATGGCATCAACCAGTGGAGTGTTCTGAAACGGCAGCGGAGCGATAAAACGGCGCAGCGCGTCATTTGCCTGCTCAACGCAGGCATTCAGCTGTTGCGAAAAATCCATTTATTCGGCGTCCGGCGTGAAAGGCTCAAGGGGGGAATCTTCGTTATCGGCTAACAGGATCTGCACGCGTTGTTCCGCTTGTTGCAGCTTCGTCTGCCCCTGACGTGCCAGCTGCACGCCGCGTTCGAATTCGTTCAGCGCCTCTTCCAGTGGAAGGGAACCGCTTTCCAGACGGTTAACAATTTGCTCCAGCTCGGTTAAAGCGGTCTCGAAACTGGCCGGGGCTTCGTTTTTCTTTGGCATAGTGAATGTTTGGCTCTTGTTATGTCGCGACTGCGTCTATGGTAACGGAGTCTGGGTGTGAAGCAAATAACACGCAATGGTAAGCGGGATGATGATATACTCCGCGCATCTGGACGCAGATGCCATGGGTACACTGCGATACATCTTTTGCCTAAAGCCCGTCGGGCTTGTCAACGAACCATTGCCGCCATGAAGTTTATCATTAAATTGTTCCCGGAAATCACCATCAAAAGCCAAACTGTGCGTTTGCGCTTTATTAAAATTTTAACCGGGAATATTCGTAACGTTCTTAAAAACCACGATGAAACGCTTGCTGTCGTCCGCCACTGGGACCACATCGAAGTGCGTTCTAAAGATGAAGACAAACGTCTGGTGCTGCGCGATGCGCTGACCCGCATCCCGGGGATCCACCATATTCTGGAAGTCGAAGACGTTCCGTTTACCTCGCTGCACAATATTTTTGAGCAGACGCTGCCGCTGTGGCGTGAAACGCTGGAGGGTAAATCTTTCTGCGTACGCGTTAAGCGTCGTGGTAAGCACGAATTTACGTCTATTGAAGTCGAGCGTTACGTTGGCGGCGGTCTGAATCAGCACATCGAGACGGCACGCGTGAAGCTGACCAACCCGGACGTGACCGTTAACCTCGAAATCGAGAACGACCGTCTGCTGCTGGTGAAAGGGCGCTACGAAGGTATTGGCGGCTTCCCGATTGGTACTCAGGAAGACGTGCTATCGCTTATTTCTGGCGGCTTCGACTCCGGGGTTTCCAGCTATATGCTGATGCGTCGCGGCTGTCGCGTACACTACTGCTTCTTCAACCTCGGCGGCGCGGCGCATGAAATCGGCGTTCGTCAGGTGGCTCACTACCTGTGGAACCGTTTCGGTAGTTCACACCGCGTACGTTTCGTGGCGATCAACTTCGAGCCGGTAGTCGGTGAAATTCTGGAGAAAGTGGAAGACGGCCAGATGGGCGTCGTGCTGAAGCGCATGATGGTCCGCGCGGCATCGCAAGTGGCTGAGCGCTACGGCGTACAGGCACTGGTGACCGGCGAAGCGCTGGGTCAGGTGTCTAGCCAGACGCTGACCAACCTGCGTCTTATCGATAACGTCTCCGATACCCTGATCCTGCGTCCGCTGATTTCTCACGATAAAGAGCACATCATCAACCTGGCGCGTGAAATCGGCACCGAAGACTTTGCCCGCACCATGCCGGAATACTGTGGCGTGATCTCGAAGAGCCCAACCATCAAAGCGGTGAAGGCGAAAATCGAAGCGGAAGAAGCGAATTTCGATTTTGCGATTCTGGATAAAGTGGTTGCCGAAGCGAACAACGTCGACATCCGCGAAATCGCGCAGCAGACGCAGCAAGAGGTGGTTGAAGTTGAAACCGTCAGCGGCTTTAACGACAACGACGTGATTCTGGATATTCGCTCCATTGATGAGCAGGACGATAAACCGCTGAAGCTGGAAGGCGTGGAGATTGCCTCTCTGCCATTCTACAAGCTGAGCACCCAGTTCGGCGACCTCGACCAGAGCAAGACCTACCTGCTGTGGTGTGAGCGCGGCGTGATGAGCCGCCTACAGGCGCTTTATCTGCGCGAGCAGGGCTTCACCAACGTTAAGGTTTACCGCCCATAAATAAAAAAACCGGCCTGGCCGGTTTTTTTTATATCAGGTAGCCCGGCTGAACAGAGCGACGCCGGGTTTTCACCTACGCTTCGTAAAAATTATAAATCCCCGCCGCCATCACCAGCTGCGATGCAATCTCATACGCCTTCTCACGACCGACCAGCAGGTCGATAATCTTCAGCCCGAAATCAATCGATGTGCCCGGCCCCTGGCTGGTCAGCAGGTTGACGCGTGGGTCCCAGACTACACGCTTATCCTGCCACTGGCCTTCAGGGATCTGGTCCTTCAGCGCCGGGAAACCGGTCATATTGCCGATAGGGAAGAGCTCGTGTGGCACTAGCACGGTAGCGGCCGCCGCGCAGATAGCGGCAACAATGCGCCCGGAGTGATGAAACTGTCTCACCGTCTCGACCAGCAGCGGGCTATCGCGGAAGCACTCTGCACCTTTAATGCCGCCGGGTAGAATGATGATATCGAAGTCACCGTCCGCGACTTCGACCAGCGGAGCATCGGCCAGCAGCTTAACGCCGCGGGAGCAGGTGATGGTCAGGTTGCCATCGCTGGCGACGCTGGCGGTGGTGACGCTGATGCCGCCACGCACTAACAGATCGATAGTGGTGACGGCCTCCATCTCTTCACTACCAGGAGCGAGGCAAATCAGTGCCGACGCGCTCATATTCACTCTCCTTACGTTTAACCCGTTCATACAAGCGAGTATTTTCCGGCACCGGAATGCCGTGCGCCCGCGCGCGCTTGAGTAGGTAACCGGTGATGTAGTCGATTTCCGTATGCCGCTGCGCGCGGATGTCCTGCAGCATGGAGGAAATGTTCTCCGCCGTCAGGTCAATGACCTGATTAACATAAAATAACAGACTTTCCGGGGAGGTATGAAATCCTTCCCGCGTCATGGTCATCGCCACTTCGTCGCAAATGCGGGCCACCTGCTCCTGATGATGTTGCAGTTCACCGTTCGGGCAGTTCATCAGCGCGGTCATTGGGTTAATCACGCAGTTCACGGCGAGTTTACGCCACATGGCGGAGTGAATATTGTCATGCCAGGCGACGTCCGGGAGCACGTTCTGGAGCGTTTCCGCAAGCTGGCTGTAATCGTGGTCGTAGCGTTTGGCAGGACCGATATGGGTGGTACCGTTGGCGACGTGGATAATGATATTGCCGTCGCGACGTGCGGCCTGAGTGGTTGCACCCAGTAAAATGGGCTGCTGGATACCGTTAAGCTCCAGCAGCGTGCCCATACCGTTATGAATCAGTAAAATCGGCGTGGTCGCCGGAAGCGTGGCCGCCAGACTTCTGACGGCATCAGAAACCTGCCAGGCTTTGAGCGTGACCAGCAGCAAATCGCTTTGCGCCAGGAAATCGGGATCGTTGGCGATAAGTGATTGGTTGAATACGCTACCGTCCAGCTCCATAAGGTTTACGCTGCAATAGGGCTGAGGTACACGTAACCATCCCTGTACTTCAAATCCTTTTTTATGGAGCGCCGTCATCCATAGCTGGCCTAGCGCACCACATCCCAATACGGTAATTTTCAAACATCCTCCTTACCACACCAGATGCTGCTGGTATGTCATACTTCACGCGATAACTCGAATAAGTATAGCGTTATCAACTAAGCTTCCGGGGATAACAAGTTGAGTTATGCCGCGTTGCAGGTATTATGCAACGCAAACGAAACTAAGGGAGGGGAAAAGATGCCATCTTTCGATATTGTCTCTGAAGTCGATCTTCAGGAAGCGCGTAACGGCGTGGATAACGCAGCCCGTGAGGTTGAGTCACGTTTCGATTTTCGCGGTGTAGAAGCGAAAATTGAGCTGAACGAAGCGAATAAGACCATTAAGGTGCTGAGCGAGTCTGACTTCCAGGTCAACCAACTGCTGGATATCCTGCGCGCCAAGCTGCTTAAGCGCGGCATCGAAGGCGCATCACTTGATGTACCTGAAGAGTTCGTACACAGCGGCAAAACCTGGTTTGTGGAAGCCAAGCTGAAACAGGGTATTGAAAGCAGCGTTCAGAAGAAGCTTGTGAAGCTGATTAAAGACAGCAAGCTGAAGGTGCAAGCGCAGATTCAGGGTGAAGAGATTCGTATCACCGGGAAATCCCGCGACGATCTGCAGGCCGTAATGGCGCTGGTGCGCGGTGGCGACCTCGGTCAGCCGTTCCAGTTTAAAAACTTCCGCGACTAATCGTGAAAGTGCTGCCCACACTCCGGTGCGGGCAGTCTCGTCTTATCTGGCGGCAATCGCCTGCTCAACCTCAAAGCGGTTCGTCACTTTGCTGTCAATCTTGATGTAAGCGGAGTGCTCCTGCGCCACCACCAACACCTCTTTAACGCCCTCGGTCGCCAGCAGGCGCTCGCGCAGCGCGTCATCAGCATTCACATCGTCCGGGATCTGCACGCGCAGGCTACTAACGTACGGCGGCTCCTGCATCGTCATCGAGACCAACAGCCATGCGGTTGCCAGCAGCGCTCCGGCGAGAAACACCGTTTGCGAGTCAAACAGGCCGTCAATCCAGCCGCCCAGCGAACCGCCGATGGCAACGCCAAGGAACTGGCTGGTGGAGTAAATCCCCATCGCTGTGCCTTTATAGCCCGCAGGCGCTTCTTTGCTGATAAGCGAGGGCAGCAGCGCTTCCATCAGGTTAAACGCGAGGAAGAAAATCTGTACGCCAGCGACCAGTTCCCAGAAGTAATTACCGGAACCCCACAGCACGATTTCTGCAATCAGCAGCAAGGCGATGCACAGTACGAACACACGCTTCATGCGGCGCTTTACTTCGGCATAAATAATAAATGGGACGACGGCGATAAACGAGACGACCATGGTCACCAGGTAGATTTTCCAGTGCTCGGAAGCCGGGAAGCCCGCGGATTCCAGCTGCCCAGGAAGCGCCACGAAGGTCGACATCAGCAGGATATGCAGGCACATGATCCCGAAGTTCAGCTTCAGCAATTTCGGCTCCATCAGCACTTTGCTAAAGCAGCCTTTGACCATTCCTGATTCGCGGTTGAGCACGTGGTTTTTGCTGTCCGGCACTACCCAGAGGGTGAGCAGGATGCCAAGCGTCGCCAGCCCGGCAATCATCCAGAACAGCGCGTGCAGGCCGAGCTTGTGGGTGATAATCGGACCTAGCACCATGGCAATCGCAAAGGTTACGCCGAAGCTGACGCCGATAAACGCCATCGCCTTGGTGCGGTTTTGTTCACGGGTAAGGTCGGAAAGCAGCGCCATGACCGCAGCGGCAATCGCGCCAGAACCTTGCAGCGCGCGGCCAAGGATAATGCCCCAGATAGAATCCGACATTGCGGCAATCACGCTGCCGAGGACGAAAATAGCCAGGCCGCCGACAATCAGCGGTTTGCGGCCAATGCGATCGGAGATTAACCCGAAGGGGATCTGAAATACCGCCTGCGCCAGTCCGTAAATACCAATCGCCAGGCCAATCAGCGCTTCGCTTGCGCCCTGCAATGCCATGCCGTATGTGGTCAGAACCGGAAGGACCATAAACATACCGAGCATACGCAAAGAAAATACGGTCCCTAAACCCCAGGTGGCGCGTAACTCACCCGGCGTCATTTTGTAATCGTTCATTCCCACCTCAATATAAAAGCTGGGAGTAGTGTAGTGCGGGGAGAGGGCAGGGTAAACAGACGGTTAATTAACAAATATTACATTATTGAATCATTTGTGCGGAATAGAGACATAAACAATAACCCGGCGGCACCAGGGCCGCCGGGGCAAAGCCTGGTCAGGCGGCTTTCTGCGATATTTGACGAATGGCGTCGATCACTTCCAGTGAACGCAAAGCATCCGCTGCATCAATGATTGGCTCGGCCTTACCGACGATCACTTGCAGGAAATGGCGCAACTGTAGAATAAAGGGATCGATAGGTTCAACGGCGAGCGTTTCCTGTAATAACGGCGCGTGCCAACCACGTTGTTCACCGTAGCGCCACCAGCGCATTTGCGGAATCGCCAGCGCACCTTTGCTGCCGGAAATCAGATAGCAGTTTTCTGGGGTATGGGCGTAAATTTCATTCTCTGCCGAGTTCATCTCCCAGCTCCATGGGCTGACGCCGCAGTCGCTTAGCACAGCGCTTCCGAGCGCTCCGCAGGCAAAACGCAGATTCACTACCGCACTGTCTTCGTTAGCGAACCCGCGTCCGGCATTGCTGGTCATTGCCTGTACCTCTTCAATTTCACCGAGAAGATATCGTAACAGATCGATATCGTGCACCAGATTAACCAGTAGAGGCCCGGCGCCCGGTTCACGGCGCCAGGCGACGTCGAAGTAGTCGTCGGGCTTTTGCAGGATCCAGTGCGCCGAAACCGCCACGATGTTGCCCAGCTCACCGCTGTCGATAAGCGACTTTGCCGCTGCCGTTAGCGCGTTGTGCCGCCGGTGGTGGCCCACCAGGACGGGAACCCCGCGCTGTGCTGCGGCGTCGACCAGCTCCTGCGCGGGTTCTGGTGATTCGGCGACCGGTTTTTCCACCAGCACCGGAATGCCGCGTTCCACGCAGGCGATAGCGCACGGTACGTGCAGGGTATTTGGCGTAGCGTTAATCACCCCCTGTGGGTTGGCCCGATCCAGCATGTCATTGATATCGGCATACCACGCGACACCCAGCGATGCCGCCAGCGCCTGAGCCTGAGGTGAAGGATCGGCCAGCGCAACCAGCTCCGCTTCAGGCGTCTGCTGAATAACTTCAATATGCTTGCGGCCGATAGCGCCCGCACCGATAACGGCAAGACGGATGCGATTCATGATGGGCTCCTCAGAGTGGTTGTGATGGTGGATTTCGCGTTGGCCGGGCTTGCCGCCCAGTAACCTTTGGCGGCCAGACCGATGACGGTCAGGGCTGCGGGAATACCGAGGATCAGGAATACCGATTTAAAATCGAGCCCCAGCGCCAGCATTTCTGCACCGGCGAAGGCGCTTAGAATGGCGCCGATTCGCCCGACACCGTGCATCCAGCTTGAGCCGGTAGCACGGGCCTGGGTGGGATAGAAACGGGCGGAAAGGGCGTTCATACCGGTATTCGCACCGTTAAGGCAGGCGCCGCTGACGAAGGCCAGCAGGCACAGCAACGGGAAGTTCACCCCTGCGTAGCCAATCGCCATGGTGAACAGACCGCCCACGGCGAAGATAACCCCCAGCGCCCGATGCGGATCGATGCGGTCCATCAGCCAGCCTGCGAACAACGAGCCAACGGTGCCGCCAGCCTGGTAAATGGCGGTCATTATCGCCGCCTGACTGACGGTCAGACCTATCTCTTTTACCAGCGTCGGCAGCCAGCTACCGAGGATATAAACCAGGAACAGCCCCATAAAATAGACCAGCCACAGCATCAGCGAGCCGAACAAATACTCGCGTGACAGCACAATGCGCATGGCGCTGCTCTTAATAGGCTGCTGGGGCAGAATAAAGCTGACATTTTCGCTGACCTGGCCTGGGAAAAACCGCTGAAGGATGGCGTGTATTCGCGCGGCGGGGGCCTGCTTAATCACCAGGAAGCGCGCCGATTCCGGCAGCTTCCAGATAAGTACCGGTGCGAATAACAGCGGTAGTACGCCGCCCAGCGCCATCAATGAGTGCCAGCCAAACTGTGGAATAAGCCATGAGGCGGCAAACCCGCCGATGGCCGCACCAAAGGTAAAGCCGCAGAAGATGACGGTGATAATAAACGAGCGCTGACGCTCCGGCGCGTACTCCGAGACCAGCGTGCTCATGTTAGGCATGGCAGCGCCCAGCCCGAGTCCGGTCATAAAGCGGAAGAAGATCATCTGTTCGATGTTCTGGGAAAACGCCGTAGCGATGGTCCAGAAACCGAAGAAGAAGACGCTGTTAATGATGATTTTTTTGCGCCCTAGCCAGTCGGCAAGCGGACCGGAGAAGAGCGCGCCGAGTGCGAGGCCAATCAGCGCGGTACTGATAACAAAGCCGAGCTCATGGTTGCTGACGCCCCATTCCTGCTTCAGCGTTGGGGCGATAAAACCCATGATGGCGATATCAAAACCGTCCAGTGCAATGACGCAAAAACCGAGAAAAATGACCAGCTTCTGGTAGCGGCTGAGCGGGTTGGTGTTAATTAATTCTCTGACATCCAGGCGTTGTGTCTGTGACATGGCGAGCTCCCGTTTACAGGAAGGATTGTGCAGCGTTAAACAGCAGCTGAGCGCGTTGCTGTGCCGGTAGTGCTCCCTGTGCGCCGGCCAACGGCACCTCTACCGAGACGGGGATGGTCGGCGGGAGCGCCGCAAGCAGACCGCGGAGATCCAGCTCACCCTCGCCCGGGACACGACGCGCGCTGCGGGCCTGATAAATCAACTCCTGGGTATCCGTGGGTATTTGCGCCGGGGCATCGCAGAGCTGCATATAGTTCAGTTGTTCTGGCGCGAGCGCGCTCAGTGCCTCCAGAGACTCGCCCGCACGCCAGAAGTGAATGGCATCTACCAGAATGCCAACGTTGCGCTGCCCGCTTTCAGCAATCAACTTTTGCGCACTGGCAAGCGTGGGCAGGTGGGTCCACGGCATCGGCTCCAGGTTCATGGTCAGGCCGTAGGCTTCCCCCGCCTGTGCCAGCTTCGCCAGGTTCTCTGCGCAGCGAGAAAGGTTATCGTCATTACCAGCGACCAGCACCTGCTGGGCTTCCAGCCGTGCAGCGGTTTCTAGGAACGGGCGCAGCGCATCGAGGTTGAAATCCGGCGTCAGGCGGACAATTTCCACGTCGGAGACGCGAATGCCGGTATCGCGGAGTGCAGCCAGCGTTTCACGTACCGTATGCGTATCGCCAAGCATGTCGTAATCGGGGTCATCAGGTGTTGCGGGCAGCAGGCGAATGCCGACGTGGCTGTAGCCGGTGAGCGCGGCGATGCGCACCTGTTCCGGCGGTGAAACGTCCAGCACGGTCAGTGCCGCAAGGGAGATAGAACGCATATTCATACAGACTCCAGTACAGTTGCAGGTGAGGTTTGTTGTTATGTTTGGTGCCTTTCCCTGGCTAAATGCGTGTTTTTTTATGAGGTTATATTTGCGGACAGATTTTTCCCCACCAGATAACCAAAGGTCATGGCGGGGCCTAGCGTGATGCCGCCGCTGGGGTAGAACCCCTGCATCACGCTCGACATATCGTTGCCCACGGCAAACAGGCCGGGGATGGGATGTTGCTCGGCGTCCAGAACGCGCGCCCGTTCGTCGGTTTTCAGGCCGCTGAATGAGCCAAGCGAACCGGGCAGAATGCGTACCGCGAAGTAAGGTGCTTTTTTCAGCTCGCCCAGCGTCGGGCTGGGCTGGTGGACGGTATCACCTTGCGCGCAGTTATAGGCCGATGCGCCGCGCTGGAAGTCGTCATCGTGGGCCTGACGGGCAAAGCCATTAAAGCGATTCACGGTGTCGCTGAGCGTTGACGCGTCGATGCCGCATTTTTGTGCCAGGGCTTCCAGCGTGTCGGCGCTTTGCAGATAGCCGGTTCGAAGCCAGGCTTTCACCGGGAACGGCGTGGGGCGTGCATGACCCAGCCCGTAGCGGTGCAGCGCGCGGCTGTCGGCAATCAGCCAGGCTACCGGCTTTTCACCTTCCGGCGTGGCGTCCAGCAGTGCGGCGATAAAGTCGTGGTAGGAGTCGGCTTCATTGACGAAGCGTTTGCCGTTGCTGCGTACCGCAATAAAACCGGGTTTGGCGCGCTCAACCAGGTGAGGGAATGCTAACTGTAGCCCGCTGGCGAGCGAGACGCGGGAGACGGGGGCCCACGCCATGGGGTGCTTAAGCGAGCTATCAAACTGTCCGCCCGCGGTTTCACCAAGGCGAATGCCGTCACCCTGATTTCCCGGAGGCGCGGCGGAGAAATGGCCGTAGCCCTGCGCCGCGTGCGGCACCTGTTCGGCTAGCCGCTGTTTATCGTGCGGAAAACCGCCGCAGGCCAGCACTACCGCACGGGCGTTAACCTGAATTTCGCCGTCATCACTATTGAGGATGGCGCCGGTCACGCCGTGGCTATCCTGCAATAAACGCGTCACCGGTGCATTGAGCTGGAAGTTCACATTAGCGTCCAGCGCAGAACGAAGAAGACGCGCGACCAGCGCATTGCCGTTGACCAGATGACGACCGCGGCCATAGCACAGGCGTTGCCAGCCGTGACGCATCAGGCGGCGGGCGGCATACAGTGCCGATCGCGGCGAGCGCGTGGCGTTAAAGAAGTGCGCCATATCAGCGCCGCCCGCAATGCCCATGCCGGCAAGACTGATGGTCTCCAGTGGCGGGCGCAGTCGGTGAAGCCAGTCGCCTAACCCACGAGCATCGTACGGTTGTGCGGTAACGGAGCGGCCACCGGTGGCAAAGCCTGGGCTGTTATGAAAGTCGGGCATTTTGCTGCCGGACAGAAACTGCACGGCGGTGTTTTTCCGGAAAAAATCCACCATTTCCGGGCCGTAGCGTAAAAAGGTGCGCAGGCGTGCATCGGCGGGGCGGCCCTCCATCTCGGATTGCAGATAGCGCAGTGGGGCGGCATCGCCCTCCATTATGCCTTCCTCACGGGCCAGCGGGTTTTGCGGGATCCACAGCCATCCGCCCGACCATGCGCTAGTGCCGCCGATCGTCGATTCCTTTTCGGCGACGAGCACCCGCGCGCCGTGCAACGCGGCGGTGACGGCGGCAGAAAGCCCGGCTGCACCGGAGCCAATCACCAGCATATCTACCTCTACATGCCTGCTCATGGGTCACTCCTTATTGCAGCGGCGAGAAATCGGTGGGACGCATCAGCACCGATTCCAGACGCTCAACCGCTGCCAGTTCGCGGTTTTTCCGCGAGAAGGTTAGCCAGCGCTCGTCCTGAGACATACGCGCCCGGCGCACCAGGCGGTCATCCAGGCTCTCGTAGGCCCAGATATGTACCACCTGATTGACCACGCCGATTTCGGTAAAGAAAAAGCCAATTAGCTTGCCGAGATGTTCGGTTTGCACCGCAAAGGCGTCGCTTTTGTACAGTGCCAGCCAGTCGGCCATTTTCAGTGGATTGATGGTGTAGGTGCGTTTTTCGTAGATCATGCTGCTTCTCCTGAAGTGTGTGGGGATGTGTTTGTCATATGCACGGCGGCCAGATAGCCGAAGGTAAGTGCTGGGCCAAGGGTGATGCCCGGGCCGGGGTAGGTACCTGCCATCATGGAATCCATATCGTTACCGACCGCATACAGGCCGTGGATGGGCTGTCCCTGTTGGTTGATGACCTGGGCATCGGCGGTGGTCATCAGCCCGCGAGATGTGCCTAAGTCGCCGGTAAAGAGTTTGATGGCATAGAAGGGGGCGCTTAACAGTGGGGCGTTGCAGGCATTCGGGCCGTGTGCCGCGTCGCCCATCGCACGGTTATAGCTGTTGCCGCCTTTATGAAATTCCGGGTCACTGCCGTTTGCTGCATGCTGGTTGTAGCGGGAAACGGTTTGCTCAAGCTGCTGTGGATCCAGGCCTAGCTGCTGAGCCAGTTCGTGCAGGCTATCGGCCTGATGCAGATAGCCTGCGCTCACCAGCGCATCGTTGTTAACCGGTGCCGGGCGCGCCAGCCCGAGACCATAGCGCTTCATTGCCTGCGCATCGCAGAGCAGGTAGCACGGGGCGTTTTCTGGCTGCTGCTGCATGGCGCTGGCGAAATGGTGGTAGGAGTTTGATTCGTTGACGAAGCGTACGCCGCGCTGGTTAACTGCGATGACCCCCGGTTTGGCACGGTCGGTGACCAGATGGGGAAAACGCTCTTCGCTACCGTCTGGGCGACGCAGTACGGAGACCGGAGCCCAGAAAAAGTTCGACGGCAGGTCTGCGCCTTGTCGGGCATCGACACTCAGTCCTAACTGGAAAGCCGCGCCGTCGTTGGTGATGGGTGACATGGTGTAGTGCTGCTGCGTTGCCGGACGGAACTGTGGTGCGATGCGCCCGGCAGCAAAGCCCCCGGCGGCAAGCACGACGCCACGACGGGCATGTAAGGTGAGCGTTTGGCCATCACGCTCGATTTCAACGCCGGTCACGTGGCCGTTTTGCTCAACCAACGACGTCACCGTGACGTTAAGTTCCAGCTCCAACCCTTTACGCAGCGCCAGTGTCGCCATGCGCGCAATCAGTGCGTTGCCCATTGCCAGACGAGTACCGCGGTGATGGCGCAGACGGTCGCGCCCGTAGCGGAGCAGCAGCTTTGTGCAGTGGGCCAACGAGCGCCACGAGCGACGCATATCGAGGAAGTGTTGGATATCGACGCGGTTCACCATCATGCCGCCAAACAGCAGCATGCCCGGCGGCGGCGAACGCAGGGTCGTGAAATGCTGTCCCAGCTCGCGGCCATCATACTCCACCACTTCCAGCGCACGGCCAACATCGACGCCACCGGGCTCATCCGGATAGTAGTCTGGCGACAGCGGGCGCAGGCTGTATTTCACCGCGCCTTCCTGTTCGAGAAAGGCCAGTGCTTCTCGCCCTGCATGGACAAAAGCATCAATCATGTCCGGGCGATAGTTCGCTTCACCAATAATGGCTCGCAGGTAGGTTTTCATGGCCTCTGGTGAGCCGCTTTTTCCCAGATTTCGGGCCTGATCGGTGTCGTTAATCCACACCGCCCCGCCAGAAATTGCTGAGGTGCCGCCAAAGTGCGGGGCTTTTTCAAGCATTAATACCGAAAGCCCTTTGCAGCAGGCGGTCACGGCGGCGGCAAAGCCCGCCGCGCCGCTGCCGATAACGATAACATCCCAGCTTTTCATGCTGCGGCCTCGTCAGGTTGTTCAATCGCGCCGATGAACTGCCCCATAAGTTGCATCTGCGCCAGCGCCATTTCCGGGCCGGTCTGGGTGCGGCAACCTCGTGTATTGGCAAAGGCCAGTAGTGGAGTGATAACCGGCGCAGTGACGACATCAGCGACGTGAGTCGTCGCCGTTAATGTCTCCAGTAGCGCCTGGCTTAACGGCAGCGCATCGAAGCCCGCCATGCCCGCGGGGGAACCGTTGACCAGCAGATCAACCTCTGCCAATGAATCGGGGAGAGTGGAAATATGCACGGTTGGAAAATGGGTTGCTAAGCGGTTTTCCAGACGCTGGCGGCTGGCTTCGTCACGATCGTAGAGCGCGAGGTGGCTAATGCCCGCTTCGCACAATCCCCAGGCGATGGCGCTGCCGACGCCGCCGCAGCCGGAAAGCAGAGCGCGTTTGCCTGCGGGGTTAAAGCCGTGCGCTTCAGCTGCGCGCTGGAAACCGACGCCGTCCAGCATGTCACCCTCTAAGCGACCATCTGCCAACTTGCGTACGACATTAACGGCATTGAGATGACGAGCACGAGACGTGAGGGTATCAAGCAGCCCGGCCACGCGCTGTTTATGCGGCACGGTGACCAGAATGCCGCTCATGTTTTGCCAGCCGCGTAGAGCATTCAGGTAGTCGGCAACGGCTTCCGGCGCGATATCGACCGGGATCATTACCTTATCCATGCTCTGGCTGGCAAAGTAGTGGTTAAAGTTTTCCGGTGATTTCACCTGGGTAATGGGATGCCCGATAACGGCGACGACCTGAGTAAATCCGCTGACCATTGCTCACCTCTTTTGTTAATAAACTGTTGCTTGAGTATTTCAATGGAAGCGGTGAGCGACAACGCAGAATTCGGACAGGTTGGTTGTTAATCGCACCGACAGTGCGATAATCGCAGTAATCGACTTCCTCTGTTGCAAAAGTGTGAACAGCTATGCAAAACGAGATTCATCAGCGCGATTTGATCGTGGGATTGCAAAAAGGGCTGGCGCTGATCCAGCTTTTTTCGAAGGCAAACCCACGGCTGACGGTGCCGCAGGCGGCAAAAATGAGCGGGTTGACGCAGAGCGCGGCTCGCCGATTTTTCCTGACGCTGGTACATGATGGCTATCTGGATACCGACGGGCGCTACTACTGGCTGATGGCGAAAACGCTGCGTCTGGGGCAGGCCTATGTCGATTCCGCGCAGTTCCCGCGTATGGTGCGGCCAATTGTTGAATATGTTGCCAGTCGTTCAGAGGAGCATGCGTCGGTGGGGGTGATTGATGATAACGAGCTGGTCTATATTGCCCGCAGCAAACACACGCCATTTAACTCAACTTCTGTACGGCTCGGCGAACGAGTGCCGATTCACTGCACCGCGGGCGGTCGCTTGTGGTTAGCCTCCTTGCCGGAAGCTGAATGCGAGGCTGTGTTACAGCGAGTGACCCGCGAGCAGCGAACGCCTTACACGGTGACGGATGTACCGACATTGATGGAGCGTATCGCGCAGGTCCGTCGTCAGGGATACGCCTCTATTGAGCAGGAGTTTGAGATAGGTATGCTGGTGATCGCCGTTCCACTTGCTGATAGGGAAGGGCTGTACTGGGGGGCGTTGAGTCTGACCAGCCATCAGTCGCGCACGTCGCTGGAGGCGCTGTGCCGGGATCATCTCGATCTGCTGTATAGCGCGCAGGCGATGCTGGTGGGCTAGTCAGGTGAAAAAATTGGGTGCGTTGAGAATACCTGGCAGCATCAAGAGTGGCGGGGATGACTCCCCGCCGGGTCTCTTACTTAACAGATTCGTAGGCTGTGAAGACGGCGACCTCCGTATGCCCGCTGCGGATACGGACCGCGCAAAGATCTTTGCGCGTGACCAGTACCGACATCACGGCGGTAATACAGAGGACAATCAGGGCAACAATCACTACCTTGTTCCGTTTCATAGGCTACTTCTCCTTGACCCTAAGGTCGGTAAGAGGCTAACCTAATACTGTTGGGTATTTAGGGGCCTCAGATTAATGTTAAGCGTCTTGCCGGACGCAGAATGTTATCTGGGGCTTTTGTCTATCTGCCTTTCACATCTTGCTCAAGACAAACAGTCTCAAGCAGCCGCCGCGATTCTATACCTCTTCCCTTCGAATGAGCCGCCTAAACGCTGGCTTCGCCGCTATTTAGGAAAACATCAATATTGGGCGCTGGCGCTTTTCTTCAGGCAATAAAAAACCCCGCCGTAGCGAGGTTTTTATCAAACGGTGTCTCTTTACCAGACGTAAGTCAGCAGGTTCTGAGAATTCGGCACCATAAAGTCGACGGACATCATCACGGACAGCGCGGTAATGGCGATGATGGAGAAGCCGAACAGCTTGCGCGCCCAGACCTTATCATCTTCCACTTTGTAACCGCGCAGCGCCATGCCAAGCCACCAGACGCTCACCGCTGCTGCAACGATCAGGTATTTATACCCAGCGTAGCCGCCCAGAGAGAGCATCAATGTGGCCAGAGCAAACGCCACGATGTACAGCGTGATGTGGTTTTTCGCCACTGCAATGCCTTTCACTACCGGCAGAACCGGAATGTTCGCTGCCTGATAATCCTTGAAGCGGAAAATCGCGATAGCGTAGGAGTGAGGCATCTGCCACAGGCTGAAAATCGCCAGCAGAATCAGTGCACCGCTGTCGAAATTGCCGGTCACTGCGCAGTAGCCAATCACCGGCGGCGCAGCGCCGGAGAGAGAACCAATCAGCGTGCCGTAAACGGAGTGGCGCTTCATGTACAGGCTGTAAACGCCGACATAAACCACGAACCCCATTACCCCCAGCCAGCAGGCGAGGGGATTGGCGCCGAACCACAGCAGCATGAAGCCAGCGAGACCCAGCAAAGTGGCGTAGACCAGCGACGTTTTTGGCGCAATCAGTCCCTTAACCAGCACTCGGTTCTTCGTTCGCTCCATCTTACGGTCGATGTCACGATCGATGTAGTTGTTGAAAACACAACCCGAGGCGACCACCAGGGACACGCCGATCAGAGTCCAGGCGAACAGCGGATAATCAATGTGACCTTTAGAGGCCAGCAGGAAACCGCCGATCACGGAGATCAGGTTGCCAAAAATGATGCCAGGCTTCGTTACTTGCAGGTATCGCTTAAACATACTCGCCGCTCTTAGTGAACCATCATGTTGTAGTTCAGGTTCCACATAATCCAGATGGAGCCTACAACCACGATGGCAATGATTATCACGGTAAAGACAAACGCGGTCAGGTTCCAGCCTTCGTCAGACTTGCTGTTCATGTGCAGGAAGTACACCAGGTGTACGACAATCTGCACAACAGCGGTTACCAGAATGGTACCCAGAATCGCCGCATGCGACGCGGTGCCGGTCATCACCATCCAGAACGGGATCACCGTCAGGATGATAGACAGGATGAAACCTGTCATGTACGACTTCACGCTACCGTGGGATGCGCCGCTATGATCGTTAGAATGACTCATTACATTGCCCCCATCAGATAAACAACCGAGAACACACAGATCCACACGACGTCCAGGAAGTGCCAGAACAGGCTCAGGCACAGGATACGTGTACGGTTAGTACTGGTCAGGCCGCGGCGAGAAATCTGCACCATCAGCACCGCCATCCAGATAAGACCGGAGGTCACGTGCAGACCGTGAGTACCAACCAGCGCGAAGAACGCTGACAGGAAGCCGCTGCGATCCGGGCCCATACCTTCAACAATCAGGTGATGGAATTCATAGATTTCCATCGCGATGAACCCTGCACCAAAGAGGAAGGTCAGGGCGAGCCAGGAAACGACCTGGCTCTTGTTGTTTTTGTACATGGCGATAGCCGCCATGCCGTAGGTGATGGAGCTGAATAACAGCAGTGCAGTTTCAACCAGAACGAACGGCAGCTCGAAGATATCTTTACCCGCCGGGCCGCCAGCCGTGCCGTTCACCAGAACGGCATAGGTAGCGAACAGGGTGGCGAAGATGATGCAGTCGCTCATCAGGTAGATCCAGAAGCCGAAGATCTTCATCGGCCCTGTATCGTGATGCCCATGTTCATGCGCGTGGGCGTTATGCGCCAGAGTATCAGTTGCCATTTTTCAGCCCTGCCTTAGAAATCTCATCGAAATGCTGATTTTCCAGTTTTTCGACTTCTGCAACCTGCACGTAGTAATCCACGTCCTCGTCAAAGCTTTTGATAATCCAGGTGATCACGATGCCTGCGAAGCTAGCAATCGCCATCCACCAGATATGCCAGATCATGGCGAAACCAAAGATTGTTGCGAAGGCGGCAATCACAATGCCCGCACCGCTGTTTTTCGGCATATGAATTTCTTCATAATGAGCCGGCTGCTTGTACGCTTCGCCTTTCTCTTTCATTTCCCAGAATGCGTCACGTTCGTGAATCTGCGGCACAATGGCAAAGTTGTAGAACGGAGGAGGGGAAGAGGTTGCCCACTCCAGCGTACGGCCGCCCCATGGGTCACCGGTCAGGTCACGGTTCTGCTCGCGGTCGCGAATAGAAACGTAGAACTGAATCAGCTGGCACAGGATACCGCAGGCGATCAGCGCCGCACCGCATGCTGCAACAACCAGCATTGGGTGGAACTGCGGGTCAATCTGCTGGCTCAGGCGACGGGTCATGCCCATGAAGCCCAGAACGTACAGCGGCATAAACGCAACGAAGAAGCCGATGATCCAGAACCAGAAGGCGCGTTTGCCCCAGGTTTCGTTCAGGGTGAAGCCAAAGGCTTTCGGCCACCAGTAGGTCAGACCGGCAAAGCAACCGAATACCACACCGCCGATGATAACGTTATGGAAGTGCGCAATCAGGAACAGGCTGTTGTGCAGCACGAAGTCCGCACCCGGCACTGCCAGCAGAACGCCGGTCATACCGCCGACCGAGAAGGTCACGATAAAGCCGATGGTCCACAGCATCGCAGAGTTGAAGACGATGCGACCCTGATACATGGTGAACAGCCAGTTGAAGATCTTAACCCCGGTAGGGATGGCGATAATCATCGTGGTAATACCGAAGAAGGCGTTTACGTTCGCGCCAGCACCCATGGTGAAGAAGTGGTGCAGCCAAACGATGAACGACAGGATGGTAATACACACGGTCGCCCACACCAGTGAGGTGTAACCGAACAGGCGTTTACGGGAGAAGGTCGCTGCAACTTCAGAGAATACACCGAAGACTGGCAGTACCAGAATGTACACTTCCGGGTGACCCCAGGCCCAAATCAGGTTGATGTACATCATCATGTTGCCGCCCATATCGTTGGTAAAGAAATGGGTGCCCAGATAGCGATCCAGGGTCAGCAGCGCGACGGTAACCGTCAGAATTGGGAAGGAGGCGATAATCAGGATGTTGGCGCACAGAGATGCCCAGGTAAATACCGGCATCTTGAACATCGTCATTCCTGGCGCACGCATCTTGATGATGGTCACGAAGAAGTTAATACCGGTCAGTGTGGTACCAATACCGGAGAGCTGAAGCGCCCATATCCAGTAATCGACACCTACGCCCGGACTGTACTCTATTCCCGAGAGCGGCGGATAGGCCAGCCAGCCGGTCTGAGCAAATTCACCAACGCCCAGGGACAGGTTAACCAGAATCACACCGACAACGGTGAACCAGAAGCTCAGGTTGTTCAGGAATGGGAACGCTACGTCACGCGCGCCGATCTGCAGTGGAACCACCAGGTTCATCAGACCGATAACGAACGGCATCGCTACGAAGAAGATCATGATAACGCCGTGGGCGGTAAAGACCTGATCGTAGTGGTGCGGTGGCAGGAAGCCTGCATCGCCCGCTGAAGCCAGCACCTGCTGGCTACGCATCATCACGGCATCGGCAAAGCCACGCAGCAGCATGACGATAGCAACGATGACATACATGATGCCAAGACGTTTGTGGTCAACCGAAGTCAGCCACTCTTTCCATAGATAAGACCACTTACCGAAGTAAGTGATGGCCGCCAGGAGAGCGAGTCCCCCGACGATAATGGCAGCCACCGTAACCATGATAATGGGTTCATGGTAGGGCACTGCATCCAGTGTCAGTTTTCCGAACATCGTATTCTTCCTCGGCCCCTTAGTGAGCGGATTCCGCGTGGCTCATGTCCATGCCTTCCATTCCTTCGTGCGATGCGTGTTCGCCTTCTGGTTTGGTCATGTCCATGCTCTTGCCGTGATCCATGAATTTGCTGGTTACTGCTTTAAACAAATCAGGTTTCACGCTGGAGAAGTACTCCACTTTGTTGTATTCGCTCGGTGCAGCCAATTTCTCGAAGGTAGCCATGTCATCCATGGTGTTCGGAGATTGTTTCGCTTTCGCGACCCACTGATCGAATGCGGCACGATCCGGCGTTGCAATGGCTTTGAACTTCATTCCAGAGAAGCCTTGGCCGCTATAGCTAGCAGAGATACCGTCGTAGATACCTGCTTCGTTAGCGATCAGATGCAGGTTGGTCTGCATACCGGCCATCGCGTAAATCTGGCTGCCCAGACGCGGGATAAAGAAGGAGTTCATCACGGAGTTAGAGGTCACTTTGAACTGCACCGGAACGTTCGCTGGGAAAGCGATTTCGTTAACGGTAGCAATGCCCTGCTCCGGGTAGATGAAGAACCATTTCCAGTCCATGGAAACCACTTCGATAGTGATTGGTTTCTCATCATGGGCTAGCGGTTTGCTCGGTTCTAAAGCGTGAGTGGTTTTCCAGGTCAGTACGGCGAGGAAGATGATGATAAGAATTGGCACGGTCCAGACCACAGCTTCCACTTTATTGGAGTGTGACCAGTTCGGGCTATACTTCGCATCTTTATTGCTCGCACGATACTTCCAGGCGAAACCAACGGCCATTAAGACGGCCGGGATTACGACGATCATCATCAGGCCGAAAGCCGTCAGAATCAGCGAACGCTGCTCCAGTCCAATCTGTCCTTTGGGGTCAAGAAGTGCAGAATCACAGCCACTGAGTAATACAGTGCCGGCGATTAATGACAACCATCCCAAGTTTTTATTGTATTTCCTGAGTCTCATGTAACGACCTCAATTCCACGGGGTGTTGGTGGCGTTTAAAGTGTGTGGGCATTTTACGGGAAGGTTACATTACTGTAAACATCATTAGGGCTCTGTCAGTTATGTGTTACCGGGTTCTGCCGCACCTGTCACAGATGTTGCTAAATGTGTCTGTTTTTCGAGCGAAAAGCCCATCTGGCGGGCGTTATAACGAAAGGGGGTATGGGGAGGTAGGTGAGATGGCAATTGGTATAACCATTGCCAAAAATATACAAATAATTAACAATTAATCATCAAAAAATAGACAATTAAAAAACGAAAAATTAATTACTCTGGTGCTGAATCGGTTAAAGAAATAAAGCGCATTTTACACGTTCCAATAATTTCCAGAATTCTAAAGCGCACAAAAGCACAAATATTTTTTTTCACATACGATGCGCGGGTTATTATTACGGATAGTGATTACAACGTAGGTTTCACATTTTCATCTTATTTTAGCGGAACTGCGTTTTTCGCAGAGCAAGATAGTCCAGCAGACAACCGAACACGATGCCAACAAAGGCAATCAGCACCCCGACTTCGAGTACGATTCCGGACCATTCGAGTGCGGTGAGGTTCAGGGCATTCGCAATCAGCATCACCAGCCAGATACCCAACAGCGCGGTACCTAGAAGCAACAGTCGCAGCGCAAGGCGGTAGGCACCAGCGTAGCTATCACGCGGCATAAATTGCTCGGTTTGCTGAGTGTATTCCAGCGTCTGGCGACAGATAAGCAGCAGCAAAATGCCCGGTACGGCGGCAATAACGGAGAACAGATAGAACGTTGGCCAGCCGTGAGCTTCGACAAACCAGCCGGCAATTGGCCCAACGTAGACACGCCCGACGGCGGAGAGCGCCGACAGTAGCGCAAACTGGGTCGCGGAAAACGACTTGTTACACAGCGTCATCAGCAGCGCGACGAATGCAGCCGTGCCCATGCCACCGCATAGGTTTTCAAAGAAGACCGCGGCGGCCATGGAATAAATATGTTTATCGGTGACCGAGAGCGCCCAATAGCCAGCGTTCGATACACCCTGCAAAATGCCAAATATCAGCAGCGCGCGGAACAGCGTCAGGCGCTGCATCAGCACGCCACCGTAAAGTGCGCCGACAATGGTCGCAAACAGGCCGAGGGTTTTGTTAACCATCCCTACCTGGCCTGCGTCAAATCCGACGCCGCGAATAAGGAAGGTGGTCGTCAGGCTCATAGCGAAGGCATCGCCCAGCTTGTACATCACGATAAGCAGCAAGATAAGCCAGGCATTGTTACGGCCGAAGAAGTCCTTTAATGGTGCAACAACCGCCTGCTCAAGGCTTTTCGGAACGGGGATGACGTCGCTGGGTTCAGGTGCCAGCAGCGTAGCAATAATACAAGGCACCAGCAGTGCGGCCATCAGCCAGTACATGCCCTGCCAGCCGAGCCATTTATCCGCCAGCCACAGCGCTAATCCACCGGAAACCAGCATCCCAAGGCGGTAGCCCAGCACGCTAATTGCCGCGCCTGCACCGCGTTCTTCCGCCGGAAGCACGTCGGTTTTCCAGGCATCGAAGACGATATCTTGCGACGCGGAACAGAAGGCGATAATCACCGCCAGCGCCGCCATCCAGCGCAGCTGCGTGGAGGGCTCAAGAAAACCCATCGCGGCGATGGCGATAAGCAGTAAACATTGGGTCGTTAATAGCCAGCCGCGACGGCGCCCTAAAAACGGCGGCGTATAGCGGTCCATGACCGGAGACCACAGAAACTTAAAAACGTATGCCTGGCCGACAAGCGAGAAAAAACCAATGGTTTTCAGATCGATGTTTTCGACCGTCATCCATGCTTGCAGCGTCCCTGAGGTCAGGGCGAGCGGTAAGCCGGAAGCAAAGCCAAGAATCAGCAGAATGGCTGATTTCGGTTGCTGAAAAATGCGGAGATAGTGACCAGGCATAGTTTTCTTTGTTCAGACCCGGCCGAAGCCGGGTCTGTGACGAGATTAGCGCGCGTTCTGCTTGATGAAATCGTGGATAGTGGTGTCTTGTGCCATATCGGCGATGGTATCGCCCAGCACGCTATCAACGGTATCGGAAATGTTTTTGTTGGAAGCCTGGAATGCGCCTTCAACGGAGTAGTTAGAACGGTAGTTTTTGGTCATTTTATTACCGTTAGCAGCGGTCGCGATGATGGCGATGTCGGCTTTGGTAGAAATGTTGTAACGCACGTTACCCTGGGAAACGTCTGCGTACAGCTGATTAACGATAATCTGCAGGTTAACCGCACCGTTCGGACCAATCATATAACCGCGTGCGGTCATCTGTTTTTCCAGTACTTCCTGCATCAGGAAACGCAGGTCACGGGAAGCGGTCAGGGTGACCAGCTGGTTGTTACGGGTGACTTTTGCCAGTGCCTGATCCTGACGCTGGTCGGCACCGGTGATGCTAACGGTAACGCCCATCAGGCTTGGATCTTGCTGAGGCAGAGTGATTTTTGGCGACACTTCAACCGTGGTTGGAGGCGTTGCGCATCCAGCCAGCATAAACAGTGCTACCAGTGGGAAGAGGATTTTTTTTAACATGTTAGGGGTCTCAAACGCATTGTTTACTGAAAATTCCCGCCATCATAACATCGCCATCGGTCAGGGGAAGTAGGCAACGCATGTAATTTCATCGTGTTGTTGCTTTTGTGTACTCGGAAACAAATAGAAGTAGGATTTAAGATGAGAAGCGATTGTAAAAGACGTTAACTTCATCTACTTGAGAAATAAAATGGCGTGAACGCTAATTTTTTGTTGCCTTCGTGTAATGGAATCAGTAAAAGCGGCTAACATTTAAAGGGATAGGCGGCATCTTAACGTTGTCGGAGGAGTAATATCATGATGATGCGTGAACAAATCGAAGAAAAACTGAGGGCAGCGTTTGAACCTGTTTTCCTGGAAGTCGTAGACGAAAGCTACCGCCACAACGTACCGGCCGGCTCTGAGAGCCACTTTAAAGTTGTGCTGGTGAGCGATAAGTTTACCGGGGAACGTTTTCTGAATCGTCATCGGATGATCTACGGAACGTTAACAGAGGAGTTTGCGTCCACCGTCCATGCGCTGGCATTGCATACTTACACGCGAAAAGAGTGGGAAGGTTTGCAAGATACCGTCATTACCTCACCGCCATGCCGCGGAGCGGGCACTATCGCGTAGAAAAGGCATTTGCAACACGGAACTTTTCCAGTATGTTGCGTACAGATTATGAGAAAACGGCCTGCGGGCCGTTTTGTTTTGTCTGAATTTTGAGCGTATTCGACAGCGTTCAGACAAAAATTAGCCGGGAATTGTGAAAAATGCCGCAGCAACGCGTGATAACCGTTCTCGACTCATAAAAGTGATGCCGCTATAATGCTGCGTCTTATTTTTCGGAATGTCTTCGGGATGATTCTGACGACAGGGAATGTGATTGATTACGAGAGCATCCCAGGTCCGCAACGCCAGCTTTTCGAGCTTGCGGAGTAGAGTTGACCGAGCACTGTGATTTTTTTGAGGTAACAAGATGCAAGTTTCAGTTGAAACCACTCAGGGCCTTGGCCGCCGTGTAACGATTACTATCGCTGCTGACAGCATCGAGACCGCTGTAAAAAGCGAGCTGGTCAACGTAGCGAAAAAAGTACGCATTGACGGTTTCCGTAAAGGTAAAGTACCGATGAATGTTGTTGCTCAGCGTTATGGCGCTTCCGTGCGTCAGGACGTTCTGGGTGACCTGATGAGCCGTAACTTCGTTGACGCGATCATCAAAGAGAAAATCAATCCAGCTGGCGCGCCTAACTACGTTCCAGGTGAATACAAGCTGGGTGAAGACTTCACCTACGCAGTAGAATTCGAAGTGTACCCAGAAGTTGAACTGAAAGGTCTGGACGCTATCGAAGTTGAAAAACCAGTTGTTGAAGTGACCGAAGCTGACGTTGACGGCATGCTGGACACTCTGCGTAAGCAGCAGGCAACCTGGAAAGACAAAGACGGCGTTGTTGACGCTGAAGACCGTGTTACCGTTGACTTCTCCGGCTCCGTAGACGGCGAAGAATTCGAAGGCGGCAAAGCGACTGATTTCGTACTGGCAATGGGTCAGGGTCGTATGATCCCAGGCTTTGAAGACGGTATCAAAGGTCACAAAGCAGGTGAAGAGTTCGTTATCGACGTAACCTTCCCAGAAGAATACCACGCTGAAAACCTGAAAGGTAAAGCGGCTAAATTCGCGATTACCCTGAAGAAAGTTGAAGAGCGTGAGTTGCCAGAACTGACTGCTGAATTCATCAAACGTTTCGGCGTTGAAGATGGTTCCGTTGAAGGCCTGCGCGCTGAAGTGCGTAAAAACATGGAACGCGAGCTGAAAGGCGCGGTACGTAACCGCGTTAAATCTCAGGCAATCGAAGGTCTGGTTAAAGCGAACGAGATCGACGTTCCTGCAGCCCTGATCGACAGCGAAATCGACGTTCTGCGCCGTCAGGCTGCACAGCGCTTCGGTGGCAACCAGCAGCAAGCGATGGAACTGCCTCGCGAACTGTTCGAAGAGCAGGCGAAACGCCGCGTAGTTGTTGGCCTGCTGCTGGGCGAAGTGATTCGTACCCACGAGCTGAAAGCTGACGAAGCACGCGTTGCTACCCTGATCGAAGAAATGGCATCTGCCTACGAAGATCCGAAAGAAGTTATTGAATTCTACAGCAAAAACAAAGAGCTGATGGAAAACATGCGCAGTGTCGCTCTGGAAGAACAGGCTGTTGAAGCGGTTCTGGAAAAAGCGAAAGTGACTGAAAAAGCAACTTCCTTCAATGAACTGATGAACCAGCAGGCGTAATTTCGCTTACCGGTTTACGGTTTTGAGAAAAAACCCGTTGCCTTTTGGTGACGGGTTTTTTTATTGCAGCAATAACCAAAGCTTGCGTGATAAAACGGCTTTTCGGTGTTAGCGTATCAACAAAATATTGTTATGCTTGAAATAGGGTAGGATCGTACCCATAACTGAGGGAACGAATCACTCGCCGCATCTCTATAATTAGCAAGCTGTGGCTATTTTATTTATTATCCAGGAGACGGAAATGTCATACAGTGGCGAACGAGATAATTTTGCACCCCACATGGCCCTGGTGCCGATGGTCATTGAACAGACCTCACGTGGCGAACGTTCTTTTGATATCTACTCCCGTCTGCTTAAAGAGCGCGTAATCTTTCTGACCGGTCAGGTCGAAGACCACATGGCAAACCTGATTGTGGCGCAAATGCTGTTTCTGGAAGCGGAAAACCCGGAAAAAGACATTTATTTATACATCAACTCCCCAGGTGGCGTGATTACAGCAGGGATGTCTATTTATGACACCATGCAGTTTATCAAGCCGGATGTCAGCACCATTTGTATGGGGCAAGCGGCATCTATGGGCGCGTTCCTGCTGACCGCAGGCGCAAAAGGTAAGCGCTTCTGCTTGCCAAACTCCCGCGTAATGATTCACCAGCCGCTGGGCGGTTATCAGGGCCAGGCAACGGATATCGAAATCCATGCCCGTGAGATCCTGAAGGTGAAAGGACGCATGAATGAGCTTATGGCGCACCATACCGGCAAATCGCTGGAGCAGATTGAGAGCGACACTGAACGTGACCGTTTCCTGTCTGCTTCTGAAGCTGTCGAGTATGGTCTGGTTGACTCAATTTTGAGCCAGCGTAACTAATGTCATGACGGCACGTGCCGCTGCACGGTATATACTACTAAGGGCGGCACAACGCTTGCGTAGCAGCTTGCGCTTAAGAATGGCATTTGCGTCGTCATATGCGGCACAAAGAACTTAAAAAGAGGTTTTGACTCATGACAGATAAACGCAAAGATGGCTCGGGCAAACTGTTGTACTGCTCTTTTTGCGGCAAAAGCCAGCACGAAGTGCGTAAGCTCATCGCCGGCCCATCCGTGTATATCTGCGACGAATGCGTCGACTTATGTAACGACATCATTCGCGAAGAGATTAAAGAAGTGGCGCCGCATCGTGAACGCAGTGCTCTGCCGACGCCACACGAAATTCGCCACCACTTAGATGACTACGTTATCGGTCAGGAACAGGCGAAAAAGGTGCTGGCCGTTGCGGTCTACAACCACTACAAACGTCTGCGTAACGGTGATACCAACAACGGTGTTGAGCTCGGCAAAAGTAACATTCTGCTGATTGGCCCGACCGGTTCAGGTAAAACCCTGCTGGCTGAAACGCTGGCGCGCCTGCTGGACGTACCGTTCACCATGGCCGATGCGACCACCCTGACCGAAGCTGGTTACGTGGGTGAAGACGTTGAAAACATTATTCAGAAGCTGCTGCAGAAGTGCGACTACGACGTACAGAAAGCACAGCGCGGTATTGTTTACATCGATGAAATCGACAAGATTTCTCGTAAGTCCGATAACCCGTCAATCACCCGCGACGTATCCGGTGAAGGCGTACAGCAGGCGCTGTTGAAGCTGATTGAAGGCACCGTGGCGGCCGTTCCGCCGCAGGGTGGCCGTAAACATCCGCAGCAGGAGTTCCTGCAGGTTGATACCTCGAAGATCCTGTTTATCTGCGGTGGTGCATTTGCTGGTCTGGATAAAGTGATTGCTAACCGTGTTGAAACTGGCTCCGGCATTGGTTTCGGCGCAACCGTAAAAGCAAAATCCGACAAAGCCAGCGAAGGTGAATTGCTGACCCAGGTTGAGCCAGAAGATCTGATCAAATTTGGTCTGATCCCTGAGTTCATCGGCCGTCTGCCGGTGGTCGCAACCCTGACTGAGCTGAGCGAAGAAGCGCTGATTCAGATCCTTAAAGAGCCGAAAAACGCCCTGACCAAACAGTATCAGGCGCTGTTTAACCTCGAAGGCGTGGATCTGGAATTCCGTGACGAAGCGCTGGACGCTATCGCCAAGAAAGCGATGGCGCGTAAAACCGGTGCTCGTGGTCTGCGCTCCATCGTAGAAGCCGCGCTGCTCGAAACCATGTACGATCTGCCTTCTATGGAAGACGTTGAGAAAGTGGTTATCGATGAATCGGTGATTGCCGGTCAAAGCGAACCGCTGCTGATTTACGGCAAGCCAGAAGCGCAGCAGGCATCTGGCGAATAATTCACCAGTTCATACAATCAGTTAATCAAAAAGGGGGGATTTTATCTCCCCTTTTATTTTTCCGTATTCATGGCGTTGAATGTGTGGAATACATCCCCATATACTGGTTACATGTTAATGGTTGTGTGAAGCACAGTCGCATGACCAGTTTACCTGGCGGACACTAAACTAAGAGAGAGCTCTATGAATCCTGAGCGTTCTGAACGCATTGAAATCCCCGTATTGCCGTTGCGCGATGTGGTGGTTTATCCGCACATGGTCATCCCCTTATTTGTAGGGCGGGAAAAATCTATCCGTTGTCTGGAAGCGGCCATGGATCATGATAAAAAAATCATGCTGGTCGCGCAGAAAGATGCTTCAACGGATGAGCCGGGTGTAAACGATCTTTTCACCGTCGGGACCGTGGCCTCTATTTTACAAATGCTGAAGCTGCCTGACGGTACGGTCAAAGTACTGGTCGAAGGGCTGCAGCGTGCGCGTATTTCTACGCTCTCTGATAACGGCGAACACTTCTCCGCGAAAGCAGAGTACCTTGAATCGCCGGCCATTGAAGAGCGCGAGCAGGAAGTACTGGTACGCACCGCGATTGGTCAGTTTGAAGGCTATATCAAGCTGAACAAGAAAATCCCACCAGAAGTGCTGACGTCGCTGAACAGCATCGACGACCCTGCACGTCTGGCTGACACCATCGCGGCCCACATGCCGTTGAAGCTGGCAGATAAACAGTCCGTTCTGGAGATGTCTGACATCAACGAGCGCCTGGAATATCTGATGGCGATGATGGAGTCAGAAATCGATCTGCTGCAGGTTGAGAAGCGCATTCGCAACCGCGTCAAAAAGCAGATGGAGAAATCCCAGCGTGAGTACTATCTGAACGAGCAAATGAAAGCCATTCAGAAAGAACTCGGCGAGATGGACGAAGTTCCTGACGAAAACGAAGCGTTGAAGCGTAAGATCGACGCAGCGAAAATGCCGAAAGAGGCGAAAGAGAAAACCGAAGCCGAACTGCAGAAGCTGAAAATGATGTCGCCGATGTCAGCTGAAGCCACCGTGGTTCGCGGTTATATCGACTGGATGGTGCAGGTGCCGTGGAATTCGCGCAGCAAGGTCAAAAAAGACCTTCGTCAGGCGCAGGAAATCCTCGATACCGATCATTATGGCCTCGAGCGCGTCAAAGACCGTATTCTTGAGTATCTCGCGGTTCAAAGCCGTGTGAACAAGCTGAAAGGGCCAATCCTGTGCCTGGTAGGGCCTCCTGGTGTGGGTAAAACCTCTCTGGGTCAGTCCATTGCTCAAGCGACCGGACGTAAATACGTTCGTATGGCGCTGGGCGGCGTGCGTGACGAAGCGGAAATCCGCGGTCACCGTCGTACTTACATCGGCTCTATGCCGGGTAAACTGATCCAGAAAATGGCCAAAGTGGGCGTTAAAAACCCGCTATTCCTGCTCGATGAAATCGACAAAATGTCTTCGGACATGCGCGGTGACCCGGCCTCTGCTCTGCTGGAAGTACTTGATCCAGAACAGAACGTGGCGTTCAGCGATCACTACCTGGAAGTCGATTACGATCTCAGCGACGTAATGTTCGTGGCGACGTCGAACTCCATGAACATTCCAGCGCCGCTGCTGGACCGTATGGAAGTGATCCGTCTGTCCGGTTATACCGAAGACGAGAAGCTGAACATTGCAAAACGTCACCTGCTGCCGAAGCAGATTGAACGTAATGCGCTGAAAAAAGGCGAGCTGACGGTTGATGACAGCGCGATTGTTGGCATCATTCGTTACTACACCCGTGAAGCGGGCGTCCGTAGCCTGGAACGTGAAATCTCGAAGCTGTGCCGTAAAGCGGTTAAACAGCTGTTGCTGGATAAAGATCTGAAACACATCGAGATTAACGGCGACAATCTGCATGATTTCCTCGGCATTCAGCGCTTCGACTACGGTCGCGCCGATGACGAAAACCGTGTGGGTCAGGTCACCGGTCTGGCGTGGACGGAAGTGGGCGGCGACCTGCTGACCATTGAAACCGCCTGCGTACCGGGTAAAGGCAAGCTGACTTATACCGGTTCTCTGGGTGAAGTGATGCAGGAGTCCATTCAGGCAGCGCTGACCGTGGTGCGCGCGCGCGCAGAAAAACTGGGTATCAACCCAGATTTCTACGAAAAACGCGACATTCACGTTCACGTTCCGGAAGGGGCGACGCCGAAAGACGGTCCAAGTGCGGGTATCGCGATGTGTACTGCGCTGGTTTCCTGTCTGACCGGTAACCCGGTGCGTGCAGACGTGGCGATGACAGGGGAAATTACCCTGCGTGGCCTGGTGCTGCCAATCGGCGGTCTGAAGGAAAAACTGCTCGCGGCACACCGTGGCGGTATTAAGACTGTTCTGATTCCTGATGAGAACAAACGCGATCTGGAAGAGATTCCGGACAACGTTCTGGCCGATCTGGAGATTCATCCGGTTAAGCGCATTGAGGAAGTTCTGGCGCTGGCGCTGCAAAATGAGCCGTCTGGCATGCAGGTTGTAAGCGCAAAATAGTGACCTCGCGCAAAGAGCGTTAATAAAAATAAGGCTGGCAAGCGTAAACTGACTTGCCAGCCTTTTTTTGTCTCGCTAATTTAGACGGCTGGCAGGTGTGTCTAAGACGACGGGTGTTGTAAGGGCATGGGAGTCCTGATATAACTGCTCCGCGATTGCACCGCGAAGGACTCCGGTGCGATATAAATAATAAAGAGAGGAAGAGAACAGTGAATAAATCTCAACTGATTGACAAAATTGCTGCTGGCGCGGATATCTCCAAAGCTGCAGCTGGACGTGCGTTAGATGCTTTAATTGCTTCTGTTACTGAATCTCTGCAAGCCGGGGATGATGTTGCACTGGTAGGTTTTGGTACCTTTGCTGTTAAAGAGCGTGCTGCCCGTACTGGCCGTAACCCTCAAACTGGTAAAGAGATCACTATCGCCGCTGCTAAAGTACCAGCGTTCCGTGCAGGTAAAGCACTGAAAGACGCGGTAAACTGATCGCTTTCCCTCGTAGGGAATGTGGCACAGTACAAGGGCGCATCATCTGATGTGCCTTTTTTTATGGCTTATTGTGTACTTTTAAGCGTTTATATTCGGTGTCATGCTGACAAGCACCCCGGTTTCTTGTCAAAATAGCGGCCACACGTGCTATGCTGCACGAGGTATTTGTCACCTACAGCGGAGTGTTGTTACACCATGATGGACAATTTACGCACGGCAGCCAACAGCGTCGTGATCAAAGTCATTTTCGGTCTCATTATCGTGTCGTTCATTTTGACCGGCGTGAGTGGTTACCTGATCGGCGGTAACAATAATTTTGCCGCGAAAGTGAATGGCCAGGAAATTGGCCGCGCCCAGTTTGAAAATGCCGTTGCTAGCGAGCGTAACCGCATGCAGCAGCAGCTTGGCGACCAGTACTCAGAGCTGGCAGCCAACGAAAACTACATCAAATCTATGCGCCAGCAGGTGCTGAACCGCCTGATTGACGAATCGCTGCTCGACCAGTATTCGAAGACATTAGGCCTTGGCATCAGCGATGAGCAGGTGCGTAAAGCGATTTTCGCGACTCCTGCGTTCCAGACCGACGGCAAATTTGATAACACCCGCTACAACGCGCTGGTGAATCAGATGGGGATGACGGCCGATCAATACGCGCAAGCACTGCGTAACCAGCTGACCACTCAGCAGCTGATTAACGCCGTCGCGGGTACTGACTTCATGCTGCCAGGTGAAACCGATCAACTGGCCGAACTGGTTGCTCAGCAGCGTCTGGTTCGCGAAGCCACTATCGACGTGAGCGCGCTGGCGGCGAAGCAGCAGGTTTCTGACCAGGAAGTTGCAAGCTACTACGAGCAGAACAAAAACCAGTTTGTCGCGCCGGAACAGTTTCGCGTGAGCTATATCAAGCTGGACGCAACTTCCATGAGCGAACCCGTCTCTGACGACGAAATCCAGTCCTACTACGATCAGCATCAGGATCAGTTCACTCAGCCGCAGCGTGATCGCTACAGCGTGATTCAGACCAAAACTGAAGCCGATGCGAAAGCGGTTCTGGATGCACTGAACAAAGGCGCTGATTTTGCCACGCTGGCGAAAGAGAAATCTGCCGACATTATCTCCGCGCGTAACGGCGGTGATATGGGCTGGCTGGAAGCGTCTACCACACCTGACGAACTGAAAAATGCCGGTCTGAAAGAGAAAGGCCAGCTGTCAGGCGTTATCAAATCTTCCGTGGGCTTCCTGGTCGCGCGTCTGGATGACGTTCAGGCTCCGGTGGTGAAACCGCTGGCGGATGTACGTAGCCAAATTGCTGACAAAGTTAAACAGGAAAAATCTCTCGACGCTTACTACGCCCTGCAGCAGAAGGTGAGCGATGCGGCGAGCAACGACAACGACTCTCTGGCGGGTGCAGAGCAGGCGGCTGGCGTGAAAGCGGTTGAGACCGGTTGGTTTGACCGTAACAGCCTGCCAGCAGAGCTGAACTTCAAGCCGGTGTCCGACGCAATCTTTAACGGTGGTCTGGTTGGTGAGAACGGCATGCCGGGCAGCAACTCAGATATCATCACCGTTGACGGTGACCGCGCCTTCGTTATTCGCGTGAGCGAGCACAAAGCTGAAGCGGTGAAACCGCTGGCCGAAGTGAAAGCACAGGTGACCGACATCGTTAAGCACAACAAAGCAGAACAGCAGGCCAAACTGGATGCTGAAAAACTGCTGGTGGCGCTGAAAGACGGTAAGGGCGACGATGCGATGAAAGCGGCGGGTCTGACCTTTAGCGCCAGCAAAACCCTGAGCCGTGCCGGTCAGGATCCACTGAGCCAGGCTGCCTTCGCGCTGCCGCTGCCGCAGAAAGACAAACCAAGCTACGGTATCGGTAACGATATGCAGGGCAACGTGGTTCTGTTGGCGCTGGACGAAGTGAAAGCGGGCGAAATGCCGGAAGCGCAGAAGAAAGCGATGGTTCAGGGCATTACCCAGAACAACGCGCAAATCGCCTTCGAAGCGATGATGAACAACCTGCGTAAATCCGCGAAGATTAAGCTCGGCGATATCATCGACCAGCAGCAATAATCGGAATTCGCTTCGCATAATTTTGTAATGCGATGAACAAATCAAAGGCCGCTTTCGCGGCCTTTTCCACATTTGAAATCTGCCTTTTGAACCGTTGCGCGCTAACCGTTATGGTGCTTTCGCTATCAATCAATAAGGAGAAATCAACATGAAACGTGGAATCAAAATGTCTGTTATGGCGGCAGTATTGGCGTGTGTGGGAATGAGCTTTAGCGTTCAGGCGGCACAACCCGCGGCTGCAAAAACGCAGGCAACGCAGGTGAAAGCCAACGCAGATACCGCAGAGCAGACGAAAGCCGTGCCTGCCGGTAAAACGGTGGATGATGGAGGCACCAGGGTTAGCATCAATACGGCTTCGGCCGAAGCGCTGGCACAGGCGATGAACGGCGTGGGTTTGAAAAAAGCGCAGGCTATCGTCAGCTACCGTGAAGAGTACGGCCCGTTCAAAACGGTGGACGATCTCAAGCAGGTTCCGGGTATGGGCAGCTCGCTCGTTGAGCGTAATCTGGCCCACCTCACGCTTTAATTTGCACAAGGTGTTTGCACTCGTCTGAAAATTTGCCAGACTAAAGAGGTCATACCAGTGGTGTGACCTCTGACTCTATGTATAAAACAAAATAATAAGGCTATGGCGCTATGCAGACACAAATCAAAGTTCGCGGTTATCACCTGGACGTATATCAGCACGTTAATAATGCTCGCTATCTGGAGTTTCTCGAAGAGGCCCGCTGGGATGGGCTGGAGAGCAGCGCGGGGTTTCAGTGGATGAGTGCGCACCACATTGCCTTTGTGGTGGTGAACATCAATATTAACTATCGTCGCCCGGCGGTACTGGGCGATCTGCTGACGGTGACCAGCAAGGTGCAACAACTGAACGGCAAAAGCGGTGTGTTAAGTCAGGTGGTAACGCTGGAGCCTGAAGGGCAGGTAGTTGCCGACGCGCTGATTACCTTTGTCTGCATTGACCTGAAAACGCAGAAGGCGCTGGCGCTGGAAGGGGAGTTGCGGGAGCATCTGGAAGCGATGGTTGAGTAATGTGCTTGTCCCGGGGCGGCATAAACGCCTGGCCCGGGACGGTAGCCCGGGCGAGCGCAAGCGACCCCGGGAATGATGTCAGATCTATTTCAGCCCGGTCTTCTGCTTCATCGCTGCCATCACTCCTGGCTTATCTGCCAGATAATGATTCAGCCCGTTGGCGCGCAGATTACAGGCCGCGCAGTGGCCGCAACCATTGCCTTTGATGCCGTTGTAGCAGGTGAGCGTCTCGGTGCGTACCAGTTCAAGTTTGTCCCAGTAGTCCGCCAGCGCCCAGGTCTGGGCTTTGTCGAGCCACATCAGCGGCGTTTCAAAGCGAATATCTTTCGCCATGCCCAGGCTGACCGCATGGTTCAGCGCCTTCACGAACTCATCGCGACAGTCCGGATAACCGGAGAAGTCGGTCTCGCATACGCCGGTGATGACGGCTTCCGCCTTCACCTGATAGGCATAAATAGCTGCCAGCGTCAGGAACAGAATATTGCGTCCCGGTACAAAGGTATTTGGAATGCCGTCGGCATCCGGTTCGTAGTCTGGCACGGGAATACTGTCGCGAGTCAGGCTGCTGACCGCCAGTTCATTGAGCAGGGTGACGTCCAGAACTTTATGCGCGCGAGCGCCCAGCGTCAGCGCCAGTTCGCGGGCAACGTCAATTTCAGCACGATGACGCTGGCCATAATCAAACGTGACGCAGTGAACTTCATCATATTGATGCAGCGCCTGCACCAGGCATGTTGTGGAATCTTGTCCACCGCTAAAGACGACAACGGCACGTTTCATGGCTTTTCCTGTCTGTGACTCTAAAAGCCGCTATGGTAACGCCTGCGGGGCGTGGCGACCAGCTTCTTCACCGCGTGGTCGGCGGCAGCCAGGCGGCGGAAAAGTCAAACCAGCCGCGCGCGTTAAGGCGAATGCCGTTAACCCCTGGCGGTGCGCTGACCTGATACTGATAGTTAAACAGCGGCGTCAGCATGGCTTCACTCATCAGTCGGGTAAAAATCGTCTTCAGCGCGGCGATACGTTGAGTATCATCCGGCAGCGATTGTGCTTCATCCAGCGCCTGGTGAACGCGATGGGACTGTGACGCGGTAAACAGCGCGGGCCACAGCGCATCGCAGCGAAGCCACTGCTCCAGCGCGTATTCCGGCATCTCGCCAATCAGGCGGTCGCCCATAAACAAATCTGCCTGCGGCAGGTCCGGGCAGCCGGTCCAGCTTTTAGCATCATAAAAAATCACCGTGAGCTCGCAGCCAAGACGAGCCAGCGCGGTTTTGAGCTCTTCGGCCATGGTGTGCAGTTCCACCGGTAGATGATAGATAAGCGTCAGATGGGCTGGCAGAGCAACGTCGGGCGCTTCTTTCGGCAGGGGGATATCCCAGCCAGGCAGCATCTCTTCGCTTGGGGTAATCAGATTTTCTCCCAGCGGCAGGCTTTGCAGCAGGCCAGAGCGGTGAATCAGCGCAATCACCCGCTGCGCCTGGGCGGCGCTCAGTCGTGGACTCTGGCGCAGTGCCAGATAGCAGAATCCAAGGCTGATGCTGTGGCTCACCAGGCGAAGTTCGCCAAGCTCTTCAGGTTTTCCGATAGCGATTTGCACCGGATGCTGACAGCTGGTGCCGAGCCCCTGCTCGAAAAGCTGCGGTGTAATCCAGTATTCAATGGCTTGTAGCAATGGGTGGCTATGGTGGTATTGATGGTGGCTCTCAATGCGTACCAGCTCCGGCTCAAAAATTTTCAGCATAAATGGACCGGTTCCCTGTGACGGTTTATCCGGGTGCGCCAGCACGCTACAGTAGCTCGCCAGTCGATGCGGCAGCCAATAGTCCGGGTGATGGAGCGTGAAAGTCAGGCACTGTGGGTGCGTTTGCGTAATCGCTTTCACGCTGGAAAAGAGCTTCGCCAGTTCAGGCAATTCCAACAGCATCAATAATCGTCGGCGAAGCTGCTCGGTCTCAACGGCATCGCCGTTGTGCCAATGCAGGGTCGAGCGAATATAGAACTGCCAGCATAGTCCGTCGTCAGACACGGACCAGTGATGTGCCAGGTCGCCCTGCGGCTGTGAGGCTTCGTGGTTGAAGCGGGTCAGCCCGGAGTAGACCTGCCCGGCAAGGTGCTGTTCCGCGCGTCCGGCCAGAAAACCGGGGTGCAGCGGCTCAAGCGGTCGGTAATAGGGAATACGCAGCGTCGGCGTATTGTTTTGCCACTGGCCGCCGAGAAACGGATGCAGCAGCGCCCGTAGCTCAACCGGGGCAATCTGCGCCAGCTCCAGCGCGTTGTGCTGCTCGCCGCGGTTCAGCGCCGTTTCCATCATTTCATTACGTAGCGTTTCCGGCGCGGTATGGAACTGCAACAGCCCGCGCTTGCCGCGCCCGGACTGCGCCTGCCAGCTCAGCCAGCCTGCCTCTTGTGCCTGACGCAGCAAGGTGCGTACGTGGCGCTCGCTGCAAAAACAGCGGGCAGCCAGCTCGGAGATGGTGACCTGTTGATCTTCTCCCTGCGACGGCAGCCACAGACGCTGGAACTGATTTAAACGATTTAACTGGCGCATAGAAACCCGGAACAATAAATATCAACTATTCAGTATTACTTCCGTATATCCCAGCAGATACTAAGTGGCAAGAGAGAGCGATCACAGGCGGGATAAAAGATGGCAAGACTGGCAGCATTTGATATGGATGGCACCCTTTTGATGCCAGACCATCGCTTAGGCGAGAGAACCGTGGCGGTGCTAAAGCGCCTGCGCGAGCGGAACATCACGCTGACCTTTGCCACCGGTCGCCACGTGCTGGAAATGCGCCCGCTGGTGGAGAAGCTGTCGCTGAATGCCTTCCTGATTACCGGCAACGGTACGCGTATTCACACCCAGCAGGGGGAAGTGCTGCACCGTAGCGATCTCTCTCCGGACGTAGCGGAAGAGGTGCTGCACACGCGTTGGGATACGCAGGCCAGCGTCCATGTCTTTAACGACGGCGGCTGGTTTACCGGGCAGGAAATACCGGAAATGTTAAAAGCGCATGTTTATAGCGGATTCCGCTATCAGCTTCGTGATCTTCGTATGATGCCGGCGCATCAGGTGACGAAGATCTGTTTCTGTGGGGATCACGACGATCTTTGCCGCCTGCGAATTCAGCTCGTCGAAGCGTTCGATAAGCGGGCCGATATCTGCTTCTCCGCCGTTGACTGTCTGGAGGTCCTGCCGCTTGGCAGTAACAAAGGCGCGGCTCTGTCCGTGCTGAGCCGCCATCTGGGCGTGGGCATGGACGAGTGCATGGCTTTTGGCGATGCAATGAATGACCGTGAAATGCTGGGGCTCGTCGGGCGTGGCGTGATCATGGGTAATGCGATGGGGCAGCTCAAAGCGGCGCTTCCCCATCTGCCGATTATTGGAAACTGCAAAAATCAGGCGGTTTCTCACTATTTAGCTCATTGGCTGGATACACCTAATCTTCCTTATTCCCCCGAATAGAGAGACCTTCCAGCAAGCCAGGCTCATTTGATGCCTGGCTTTTTTTATTTCCCGAGCAGGGTGTTGATAGCCTGCTGCCACGGCGCAGTGTCGCCGATGTTATTCGCCACCCACTCAGCGTTGTAGTAGGTATCCAGGTAGCGTTCACCGCTGTCGCACAGCAGCGTCACGATGGAGCCGGTTTTTCCTTCGTCGCGCATCTGTGCGGCTAATTGCAGCGCGCCCCACATATTCGTCCCGGTAGAAGCGCCAACCTTACGGCCAAGCTGCGTCTCCAGCCACTGTGCGGTGGCAACGCTTGCGGCATCCGGTACGCGCAGCATGCTGTCGACCACGTCAGGGATAAACGACGGCTCGACGCGCGGGCGACCAATACCTTCAATTTTGCTGCCGACGCTGCCGCGAAGATTCACGTCGCGGTGCTGCCAGTAGTCCATAAACACCGAGTTTTCCGGGTCCACGACCATCAGCTGTGTTTCATAGCCCTGACAGCGAATGTAGCGGCCAATGGTGGCAGATGTGCCGCCAGTGCCCGCGCTCATCACCACCCACGCCGGTACCGGATTGGGCTCGTGGGACATCTGACGGAAAATACTGTCGGCAATATTGTTGTTGCCGCGCCAGTCGGTGGCGCGCTCAGCGTAGGTGAACTGATCCATATAATGACCGTTCAGCTCGCGGGCCAGCGTTTCGGAAGCGGCGTAAATTTCACACGCGCTCTCCACAAAGTGGCAGCGGCCGCCGTAAAACTCAATCTGCTCAACCTTGCGTTTCGCCGTGCAGGACGGCATTACCGCAATAAACGGCAGGCCAAGCAGGCGCGCGAAGTAGGCTTCGGAAACCGCCGTTGAGCCGGACGACGACTCAATAATGGTGGTGCCTTCTTTGATCCAGCCGTTGCACAGGCCGTAAAGGAACAGCGAGCGCGCCAGACGGTGCTTGAGGCTGCCGGTCGGATGCGTGCTTTCATCTTTCAAATAGAGCTGAATGCCGGGAAAGGCGGGCAGCGCCAGGCGGATTAAATGCGTGTCGGCGCTGCGTTGGTAGTCGGCGTTAATTTCGCTGATGGCGTGTTTGACCCAGTTGCTATTCATCATTCTTTTCCGTTTGTCATTTTGTGCCCAGCTTAGCGAAAAGTGCAGAAAAATTTGTTGCCATCTGACCTTTAAAATAGAATTAAGATAGAAAAATTTTCTCCCGGAGGCCGAAATGTTAGATAAAATTGACCGAAAGCTCCTGGCCCTACTACAAAATGACTGCACGCTCTCTTTGCAGGCACTCGCGGATGCCGTTAATCTGACCACCACACCGTGCTGGAAACGGCTAAAACGCCTGGAAGACGACGGTGTGTTGCTTGGACGCGTCGCGCTATTGGATGCCGAAAAGCTTGGGCTTGGGTTAACGGCATTTGTGCTGATAAAGACCCAGCACCACAGCAGCGATTGGTACAGCCTTTTTGTGAGCGAAGTGACGCAAATGCCCGAAGTTCTGGGCTTCTGGCGCATGGCCGGGGAGTATGATTACCTGATGCGCGTCCAGGTGGCGGACATGAAACGCTACGATGATTTTTATAAAAGCCTGGTGAACCGCGTCCCCGGACTGTCGGATGTCACCTCAAGCTTTGCGATGGAACAGATTAAATACACCACAGCTCTCCCCATCGAATAACACTTTCTCTGGGATTTTCTCTTTGCCCTTCAGGCTGCCAGGGCGGCAGCACAGGACGAAGAGAATCGACGTTCAGGATTTTATCGCGTGCGATTATTTGCTCAATTAAGTTGGTACTTCCGCCGGGAATGGCGACGCTATCTCGGCGCGGTTTCCCTGCTGATTATCATCGCCATACTGCAGCTTATTCCACCTAAAGTGGTGGGGATTGTGGTGGATGGCGTGACACAACACCACTTCAGCGCCGGGAAGGTGATGATGTGGATTGGCACCATGGTACTGATTGCCGTGGTGGTCTATCTGCTGCGCTACGTCTGGCGCGTGCTGCTGTTTGGCGCTTCCTATCAGCTCGCCGTTGAACTGCGTGAAGATTTCTATCGCCAGCTTAGTCGCCAGCATCCGGAGTTTTACCTGCGTCACCGTACCGGCGACCTGATGGCCCGCGCCACCAATGATGTCGACCGGGTGGTGTTTGCCGCCGGGGAAGGGGTGCTGACGCTGGTGGACTCACTGGTGATGGGCTGTGCGGTATTGATCGTGATGTCCACACAGTTAAGCTGGCAGCTGACCCTGCTGGCGCTGGTGCCAATGCCGATTATGGCGCTGGTTATCCATCGCTATGGCAACCTTCTGCACGAACGGTTCAAAGTGGCGCAGGCGGCGTTTTCTAGCCTTAACGATCGTACCCAGGAAAGCCTGACCAGCATTCGCATGATCAAAGCGTTCGGTCTGGAGGACAGACAGTCCGCACAGTTTGCCGCCGATGCGGCTGACACCGGTGTGAAGAACATGCGCGTGGCGCGTATCGACGCACGCTTTGACCCCACTATCTATATCGCCATCGGCATGGCAAACCTGCTGGCAATTGCAGGTGGCAGCTGGATGGTGATGCAGGGCGAACTCACGCTCGGTGAGCTCACCAGCTTTATGATGTACCTTGGCCTGATGATTTGGCCTATGCTCGCGCTGGCCTGGATGTTCAATATCGTTGAGCGTGGCAGCGCCGCCTATAGCCGTATTCGCACGCTGCTGGCGGAAGCTCCGGTAGTGGATGACGGCACTCAGGCAGTGCCAGAAGGGCGCGGAACGCTGGAGCTGGCGATTGAACGCTTTAGCTATCCGCAAACCGACAAACCAACGCTCTGTCACGTCAACGTGACCCTGAAACCGGGCCATATGCTCGGTATCTGCGGGCCGACGGGCTCGGGAAAATCGACCATTCTGTCGCTTATCCAGCGCCATTTTGACGTGGATGAAGGTGAAATCCGCTTCCATGATATTCCTCTGCGCCAATTGCAGCTCGATGCCTGGCGTAGCCGCCTGGCGGTGGTGAGCCAGACGCCGTTCCTCTTTTCTGACACGGTGGCTAGCAATATTGCGCTGGGCAACCCGAGCGCTACGCAGGAAGAGATTGAGCATGCGGCGCGTCTGGCCTACGTGCATGAAGATATTCTGCGTTTGCCGCAGGGTTACGATACTGAAGTGGGCGAGCGCGGTGTGATGCTCTCCGGAGGGCAGAAACAGCGTATCTCCATTGCGCGCGCGCTGCTGCTGGAGGCGGAAATATTGATACTCGACGACGCGCTATCGGCGGTCGATGGCCGCACGGAACACCAGATTCTGCATAACCTGCGTCAGTGGGGAGAGGGGCGCACGGTCATCATTAGCGCTCATCGTCTTTCGGCGCTATCGGATGCCAGTGAAATTATTGTGATGCAGCATGGGCATATCGCCCAGCGCGGTCGACATGAACGGCTGGCAGCGGAGCAGGGCTGGTATCGCGATATGCACCGTTATCAACAGCTTGAGGCCGCGCTGAATGACGTGCCGGAAGAAGACAAATCGGAGGTGACAGATGCGTAGTTTCGGGCAACTGTGGCCTACCCTGAAGCGGCTGCTGGCCTACGGCTCGCCGTGGCGTAAACCGCTATCGATTGCGGTGGTGATGCTATGGATTGCCGCGGCCGCCGAGGTGAGCGGGCCGCTGCTGATAAGTTATTTTATCGACAATATGGTGGCGAAGAATATTCTGCCATTGGGAACGGTTGCCGGGCTGGCTGCGGCCTATGTTGGCCTGCAATTGCTGGCCGCCTCGCTGCACTACAGTCAGTCGCTGCTGTTTAACCGCGCAGCGGTCGGCGTGGTACAGCAGCTGCGTAGCGACGTGATGGACGCCGCGCTGCGCCAGCCGCTGAGCGAGTTTGACACCCAACCGGTCGGCCAGCTTATCTCCCGCGTGACTAACGATACGGAAGTGATCCGCGACCTGTACGTCACGGTGGTGGCGACAGTGCTGCGCAGCGCTGCGCTTATCGGCGCGATGCTGGTAGCGATGTTTAGCCTTGACTGGCGCATGGCGCTGGTGGCGATGGCTATCTTCCCGGCGGTGATGATCGTGATGGTGATTTATCAGCGCTACAGCACGCCGATTGTGCGCCGTGTTCGCGCCTATCTGGCGGATATCAACGATGGCTTCAACGAAGTCATCAACGGCATGAGCGTTATTCAGCAGTTCCGCCAGCAGGTACGTTTTGGCGAACGTATCGGTGAAGTGAGCCGCTCGCACTATCTGGCGCGTATGCAGACGCTGCGTCTGGACGGTTTCTTACTGCGCCCACTACTGAGCCTGTTCTCCACGCTGGTGCTCTGTGGCCTGTTGATGCTGTTTGGCTTTAGCGCGCAGGGAACCATTGAAGTGGGGGTGCTGTATGCCTTTATTAGCTATCTGGGCCGCCTTAACGAGCCGCTGATTGAACTGACAACCCAGCAGTCGATGCTGCAACAGGCGGTGGTGGCTGGCGAGCGCGTCTTTGAACTGATGGATCGCCCGCGTCAGCAGTACGGGCACGATCTTGCACCGCTGGAGCGCGGGGATATCGACATTGATGATGTCTCCTTTGCCTATCGCGACGACAAGCTGGTGCTGCAAAACATTTCGCTGTCGATTCCGGCGCGAAGCTTTGTGGCGCTGGTGGGACACACCGGCAGCGGCAAGAGTACGCTCGCCAGCCTGTTGATGGGCTACTACCCGCCTGATTCCGGTGAAATCCGCCTTGGCGGCCGCCCGCTTCAGAGCCTGAGTCATCAGGTGCTGCGGCAGGGCATCGCCGTGGTGCAGCAGGATCCCGTCGTGCTGGCTGACTCTTTCTTCGCGAACGTCACGCTGGGGCGCGATATCAGCGAGGCGCAGGTCTGGCAGGTATTGGAAACGGTGCAGTTGGCGGAGCTGGCGCGAGGCATGAGCGACGGTATCTATACGCATCTGGGCGAGCAGGGTAACAATCTGTCTGTTGGGCAGAAGCAGCTGCTGGCGCTGGCCCGCGTGCTGGTGGAAACCCCGCAGGTGCTGATCCTTGATGAGGCGACAGCCAATATTGACTCCGGCACCGAGCGCGCCATACAGCACGCGCTGGCTGGTGTACGCCAGCACACGACGCTGGTGGTGATTGCCCACCGTCTGTCGACCATTGTGGAGGCAGATACTATTATGGTGCTTCACCGTGGCCAGGCCGTTGAGCAGGGCAATCACCAGCAACTGCTTGAAGCCAAAGGCCGATACTGGCAGATGTATCAGCTGCAGTTGGCCGGAGAAGAGCTGGCTGCCAGCGCGCAGGACGATGCGGTAACCGCCTGATGCACCACCGTCAGGCATTTTTCTAACAGATTGCCGTTGTGACACGCATCATGCACTCGCATGGTGCGTTTTTCTTTTTGCTCCCTCGATTTCGCCACGGTAAACCCTGATTTTCTCCATAAAGCAGCGCCGTTTTCATTTCTGGCATGGCCCTTGCTTTATCTATTACGTGTTCGCAGCCATTACCGAATTCTGACTGGAGGGGATCTATGAAGCTGGTTACCGTGGTAATCAAACCATTCAAACTTGAAGACGTTCGCGAAGCGCTGTCTTCCATTGGCATTCAGGGCTTAACGGTGACAGAAGTGAAAGGCTTCGGTCGTCAGAAAGGTCATGCAGAGCTTTACCGCGGTGCGGAGTACAGCGTCAACTTCCTGCCGAAAGTGAAAATTGATGTGGCTATCGCCGACGATCAGCTTGATGAAGTCGTCGATGTGATTAGCAAAGCCGCTTACACCGGAAAAATTGGCGACGGTAAGATTTTTGTCGCTGAACTGCAGCGCGTAATCCGTATTCGTACCGGCGAAGCCGACGAAGCGGCGCTGTAATTCCCAGCCAGCACAGTGATAGGGATCGAGATGATGAAAAAAACAATGGTAAAAACGGGGTTGAGCGCGCTGGCGCTGTTGCCGGGTCTGGCAATGGCGGCACCGGCGGTGGTGGATAAAGCCGATAACGCCTTTATGATGCTGTGTACCGCGCTGGTGCTGTTTATGACCATCCCGGGGATTGCGCTGTTCTACGGCGGCCTGATCCGCGGTAAAAACGTACTCTCTATGCTGACGCAGGTAGCGGTGACCTTCGCCGTTGTTTGCGTACTGTGGGTCGTTTACGGCTACTCACTGGCTTTCGGTACCGGCGGCAGCTTCTTCGGCAGCTTCGACTGGATCATGCTGAAAAATATCAAGATCACCGATCTGATGGGCTCGTTCTATCAGTATATCCACGTGGCGTTCCAGGGCTCCTTCGCCTGTATCACCGTGGGCCTGATTGTGGGCGCGCTGGCGGAGCGTATTCGCTTCTCCGCGGTGCTGATTTTCGTAGTCATTTGGCTGACCCTCTCCTACGTGCCGATTGCCCACATGGTTTGGGGCGGCGGTCTGCTGGCGAGCCACGGTGCGCTCGACTTTGCGGGCGGTACGGTGGTGCATATTAACGCGGCGGTGGCAGGCCTGGTCGGCGCATACCTGATTGGCAAACGCGTGGGCTTTGGCAAAGAAGCGTTTAAACCGCACAACCTGCCGATGGTGTTTATCGGTACCGCAATCCTCTACTTTGGCTGGTTCGGCTTCAACGCCGGTTCCGCCAGTGCGGCAAACGAAATTGCCGGTCTGGCCTTCGTGAACACCGTTGTCGCTACCGCTGCTGCTATTCTTGGCTGGGTATTTGGCGAATGGGCGCTGCGCGGTAAGCCTTCTCTGTTGGGCGCATGTTCCGGTGCGATTGCGGGCCTGGTCGGTATCACCCCAGCGTGCGGTTATATCGGTGTCGGCGGTGCGTTGATCCTGGGTATCGTGGTCGGTCTGGCTGGTTTGTGGGGCGTCACCTCCCTGAAACGCTGGCTGCGCGTGGATGACCCATGCGACGTGTTCGGTGTCCACGGCGTGTGTGGCATCATCGGCTGTATCCTGACCGGTATCTTTGCTTCTACGGCGCTTGGCGGCGTGGGCTATGCGGAAGGCGTGACCATGAGCCATCAGGTTCTGGTACAGCTTGAAAGCATCGCTATCACTATCGTCTGGTCCGGCGTAGTGGCCTTCATCGGCTACAAAGTGGCGGATTTAACCGTCGGTCTGCGCGTACCGGAAGACCAGGAACGCGAAGGTCTGGACGTGAACAGCCACGGCGAGAATGCGTACAACGCCTGATATCGCTAACCCGGACGAGGCGCACATGCTGACTCCGGGGATATCATCTTTGATGCGGTATCTCCAAAGCCAAAAAAGCCTCCCAATGGGAGGCTTTTTTGTACATGAACCGAATTAATTACGGTTGCGCATGACGCCTTCCTGCACCGTCGAAGCCACCAGCACGCCGTCCTGAGTGTAGAACTCGCCGCGCACAAAGCCGCGCGCGCTGGAGGCTGAGGTACTTTCGACGCTGTAGAGCAGCCATTCGTTCATATTAAACGGACGGTGGAACCACATTGAGTGGTCAATGGTTGCAACCTGCATACCCGGCTCAAGGAAGCCTACGCCGTGTGGCTGGAGCGCGACCGGCAGGAAGTTGAAGTCTGAGGCGTAGCCCAGCAGATACTGATGAATATGCAGTGAATCCGGTACGGTACCGTTGGCGCGCATCCACACCTGGCGGCGCGGTTCTGCGATATGGCCTTTTAGCGGGTTATGGAACTCAACCGGGCGAATTTCCAGAGGCTTATCGCAGAGAAACTTCTCTTTGGCCTGCGGCGGCAGCAGGTGCGCCAGCGAGCGGGCGATATCGGTTTCCGAAGGCAGGCCGTCCGGTGATGGGGCAACTGGCATGGTTTTCTGATGCTCGTAGCCTGATTCTGGCGCCTGGAAGGAGGCGGTCATATAGAAAATCGGTTTACCGTTCTGGATAGCCGCCACGCGGCGCGCGCTGAAGCTGTTGCCATCGCGCAGCACCTCAACGTCATAAACGATAGGCTTCTGGCTGTCGCCAGGACGCAGGAAGTAGCTGTGGAAAGAGTGCACCAGGCGATCGGCAGGGACGGTCTCTTTTGCCGCATACAGCGCCTGGCCGACAACCTGGCCGCCAAAGACCTGACGCAGACCCAAGTCTTCACTCTGGCCGCGGAACAGCCCTTCTTCAATTCTTTCCAGATTTAACAACGTCAGCAGATTAGAAAGCGCTTGGCTCATTGATACCCTCTATATTTTACGGTCACAGCTGCAGGTGAATATCTCCATTATAACGTAGTTTCGCCAGTGGTCCGATGGGTTCAATTATCTGAATAATGGGGCGTTTGCAGGCAAACATGTGAAAGATATGCCACACTAAAGCGGTTACGTTTGTTAAAGCGTTGTCGCTCAATTGAGAAATTTGCCTCAATTTGAGTGAGCAATAAGGAGAATGCTAATGAAACTTGTGCCGATCTTAAGCGGTTTGGCGATTGCACTGGCCCTGGCGGGCTGTGCGAATACGCACCAGCAAAGTCAGAATCAGACATCTGCGCCAGGCGCAGCCGCAGCAACTCAGGCCATTCAGGGACCGAACGTTTCCGGTAATGTGTGGATCCGCCAGAAAGTGGCGCTGCCGCCGGATGCCGTGCTGACCGTCACCCTGTCCGATGCCTCGCTGGCCGACGCACCATCGAAAGTCCTGTCGCAGAAAGTGACGCGTACCGAAGGTAAACAGGCACCGTTTAGCTTTGTGCTGCCGTATAACCCGGCAGAGATCCAGCCAAATGCCCGTATCCTGTTGAGCGCAGCGGTGACCATCAACGATAAGCTGGTCTTTATCACCGATACCGTGCAAGAGGTTATCAACCATGGCGGCACCAAAGTCGACCTGACGTTGGTGCCGGTACAGCAAACGCCGGTTCCGGTTCAGGACACCTCTCCAGTACAGGTTCCTTAAACGTAAATGCCCTCCATGTGAGGGCATTTTTTTGTAGCACGGCTGCTGACCCTTGGGGCTTCCCGACGTCGCTTCGCTCGGCCGGGCTACATTGCTAGTAGTTCCAGCGATACTTCTGCATATCAATCTGTCCACTTCCTGAAACCTGCACCCCTTCAGAGAGCAGCGCCTGACGCTGGCGCTGTAAATCCGGGCCGGTCAGTGAAATGACGCCGTGCCGGTTCACCACGCGATGCCACGGCAGCGTGGACCCTTCTGGCAGTCGTTTCAATACGCCGCCTACCTGGCGCGCGGCACGGGGTGAACCTGCCAGTCGGGCAATATCGCCGTAAGTGGTAACGTAGCCTTCCGGGATGGAAGCTACGATTTGCCATACGCGCTGAGGGAAAGAGCCAAAATCGTCCATAGTAAGTTCCTGAAGGCAGAACCTTCAGCATAATCAGCTCTATGCACCCTGTGAAGGGCGGATTGCGCAAGAATCCAGCAGGCAGTAGCGGATGGCTTGCATTTGACTGCCTCAGCAGTGATAATGCGCCAGCGCGTTGGATAACAACGCTCTCAATGGGGGCCCTGTTGGTTCTCCCGCAACGCTACTCTGTTCACCAGGTCAGGTCCGGAAGGAAGCAGCCAGGGCAGATGACGCGTGTGCCGGGATGTAGCTGGCAGGGCCCCCACCCATTTCCGCCTCCGCAAAAACTCTCCGTTCAGACCAAACTCATCCCTGTTTTTATTGTGGTTATTCGCTGCTTTCTTCTTCCCGCATTCAATTAATATTCATCCTCTTGTAATAATACTGTCATTTATGTGTCATAAATTGGTTTTAAATTAACATTGGGTATTTATATTACCCATTGTGTTATAAATATATTTCTGGAATGTGCTGTTGGTTTCATGTATTAGTTATTACAGAAATAATACATAAACCATTTTGGACAGCGTTGTTCCACGGAATTTGTTAACACAAACCGTGTATGGATGACGCGTCTTTACCGGAAGGAGTTCACATGACCGTCGCAGTGCTCAACGTAAAAATTGATGAAACAGTAAAAGAAAGACTTCGCCACTTTGCCGAGGTCCATGGCCTGACTTTAGGCGCTGCGGCGGAAAAACTGCTGCTGCTTGGGTTTGCAGCGGAAGAAGAGGCGGGCGTTTGTGAAGATGACATCGACAGCCAGCATACGGAAGAAGATGTTGCTCCATTCTCGCCTAAAGAAATCAAAGCATTACGTAAAATCCTGAAGAAGAGAAAATGAAACAGCAAACGTCGATAGCGTGTAACTATAGTGAAGCCTGCGATCTGTTACGTTCAGGCTACGTGAAGCATGTTCTTCTCAACTGGAATGTTGGCAGCGATGAATTCTTTCGTATTGCCTCAGACTGGTGCGATACCGGTGCTAAGATTAAAAAAGAGGGAGAATCTTTCGTTATTTCCCTGAAAGGCTTTCCGATCCCTCCGCAGCACTAATATATTCTTTAGCAGCGCTTTATTACATTAAAGAATATAAAGTTTCGGGCCGGTTATGTGAGTGGGGACGTCTTCCCCTGCGCGCGGTTAAATTATTTTCCGCATTTTGTTTGCGCCATGCTGGCCTGCTAACGTTGCCCATATCGGCTGTAATGTCGAAAAAGCGCGACGCAGGATTTCATCGTCCAACGTAAAGGGAATGCGTAAGTTACGCTCTCCACTTCCTGCCAGACCAAATCGCGTTCCTACCCCTAGATGAATCGCGCTGGCCTCTGCCCGTGCGGCAAACCGAGTGGCCATCATTTCCGGCAGTTCCACCCAGAATGATAGCCCGCCTTCCGGCAGGACAAATTTCCACTGCGGAAAATATTCTCGCATGAGCGCCGCGCACATATCGCGCCGCGCCGTCAGCAGACGCCGCCGTTCAGGGAGCAGATGATGTTCATTCTCCAGCAGCCAGCAGGTGGCCAGCTGCTCCAGCAGCGGCGAGCCTAAATCGAGCGTGTCGCGGGTCTGAATGAGGGCCGCGATGGTGCGCGATGACGCGCGGATCCACCCCAGGCGCAGCCCACCCCAGAAGCTTTTCCCGGTTGAGCCCACCGTGACGATCGGCGCATCGTGATTAAACGCCGCCAGCGGCGGTGGCGGTGGGGCGTTGTACCACAAATCTACCATCGTTTCGTCGACGACGAGCGTGGTGCAGGTCCGGGCCGACAGGTCTGCGACGATTTGCCGCGTCGCGCTGTCCATGCACTGCCCGGTAGGGTTTTGAAAATCGGGCATCAGATACGTCAGCCGCGGTGCGGTTTGGGCGATAATGGCTGCCAGACCGTCGGTGTCCCAGCCTTTGTCAGGCATCGGTAAAGCCACCGGGCGACAGGACGCGCCTTCAATGGCGGAAATGGCCAGCGGGTAGGTTGGTGTTTCTACCACCACCCGATCGCCAGGCCCCGTAAGGTAACGCAGAATCAGCGCCAGCCCGCTGACTGCACCGTTAACCAGCATGATTTCATCGGCATGCGTCGGCAGCCCGCGCGCGCAGTAGCGCTGGGCAATGGCCTCACGCAGGGCGGGCAATCCATGCTGATCATAGCCGGTATTGTTGAGATAGCCGGGTAGGGCCGCCAGCGCATGACTGTAGGCCTGATGAATTTCCGCGCCCGCAGCTAGCGCGGCGGTGGACATATCCAGCGTCGGCGATGTCGGCATACGCGGTGCGCGCTGGTAGCCTTCGGCACTGAGCGTCACCGTTGAACCGCTGCCCTGTTTACTCTGCACATAGCCTTCGTCGCGCAGTTGCCCGAGCGCGCTGGCAATGGTGGTGCGGCTGACGCCCAGCGCGCTGGCAAATTCTCGCTCGCCTGGTAGACGCGTGCCCAGCGGCAACCGACCGTCCAGAATCAGTAACCGCAGCGCGTCGGTAAGCTGTCGCCAGAGCGGGGTCGGGGAAGGGCCGTCCTGCCAGTGGCCCAGCAGGCGAACTAAAGATTGGGTGGCGGAACGTCGAAGCATCGGTGCAGTCCACTTTTTTAAAACTGGTCATTAATCATAATGCCATTTTTACCGATGATGGAAGCCTCTTTCGATAGGCCGAGGTGCCCATGCTACGCCGACTGATTCAGCTCTACCTTGGGTTAATGCTCTATGGAGTATCGACCGCCGTTTATGTCCGTGCCAATCTTGGCGCCGATCCGTGGAACGTTTTCCACCTCGGCGTTTCCGGGCTGACGTCTCTTGATATTGGCATCGTGATGATTCTGACCGGCGCTGCCGTTCTGCTGCTGTGGATACCGCTGCGCCAGCGCCCGGGGCTTGGCACCATCAGCAACGTCATTGTGCTGGGGCTGGCGGCAGACGCCACGCTGTCTCTGATGCCGCCGTTGGAATCACTCTGGGTTCGCGGTGTGCTGCTGCTGCTGGCGGTGGTGCTGAACGGTATGGCGACCGGTATGTATATTGGCGCAGGCTTTGGCGCGGGGCCGCGTGATGGTCTGATGACCGGGATTCATGCCCGCACCGGATGGCCCATTCGCCGCATTCGCACGACGATTGAACTCTCCGTGTTGGTCATCGGCATGCTGCTGGGCGGGACGTTTGGCGTCGGGACCGTACTGTATGCGCTGGCCATTGGCCCGCTTATTCAGCTCTTCTTGCCATGGTTCCAGACTCCCCGCGTGATGCAGCGTCAAATTGCTTGAGTTTGTCTGTATGATGTTTCTGCCGTGGTGCCCGGCGGCTACGCTGAGTACTATGCACGGCATCAGACCAGTGCGCTGATGCCGTGACCCATCATGTAAAGTCCCACCAGAATAATCAACGCGCCGGAGAACCACGGCGCCTTTCTCGATAGCTCCCCGAACCCGCTCCAGCGTTTACTCATATGCTTCAGACCGATGGCGGCAATGGCGCCGGAGGCCACCAGCGTGAGCGCCAGCCCGACGCTAAAACTTAGCACTAGCGTCGCGCCCAGCGCTACGTGTTTAAGCTGCAGGCAGATAAGCAGAATGGTAATGGATGCAGGGCAAGGGATGAGCCCGCCAGTAAGACCAAACAGCACAATCTGCCCGGTGGTGACTTCCTGGCCTTTGAAGCGGCGGTTGATCTCTTCGGCGTGTGCGCGCTGGTGGGCATCCTGCCAGTCTGCATCAACCAGATTGTGATGATCGTGGTCATGATGATGCTCATGACCGTGGTGATGATCGTGATCATGAGCGTGGTGATGATCGTGGCGGTGGTGCGCATGCTCGTGGTCATGATCGTGCGCCCCGCGTGATTCACGCCAGGTACGCCACAGCATCCACAGCGCGATAACAATAACGATTATCCCGGAAAGCAACTGGAACCACGGCTCTGCGGTTTGGGCGTCCCAGCCGCGGCCAAACCACATCCCGGCCATCGCAATGACCCAGACCACCACGGTATGCGACAGGGTAGCCGCCAACCCGAGCAGCACTGCCTGTTTTAGCGTACCGCGGATCGCCACGATAAACGCCGCCATCATGGTTTTGGAATGGCCTGGCTCCAGGCCGTGCAGCGCCCCCAGCAGAATGGCTCCGGGGATAAAGAACCAGGCATTGCCCTGTTGTAAGAGTGTGGTGAAGTCGTTCATCGCGGAAGATCCTTGTGAAAAGTGAAATGACTATACTCCCACCCAGTACTTTAATACTACCCCCTAGTATAAAAATACGCAGTCAGGGCCGTGCGTGGTATGCTTGCGCAGGAGTTAAGAACAGGATCCCGGCCATGTCACATACCGTTCGTCACAAGAAGATGTTATTGACGCGTCTGAAGAAAATTCAGGGGCAAAGCGTTGCGCTTGAGAAAATGCTCAACCGTGAGCACGAGTGCGCGGAGGTGTTACAGCAGCTGGCGGCGATTCGCGGCGCGGTAAACGGCATGATGCTGCAGGTGATTCAGGGGCATCTGACCGATCACGTGGTCAAAGAGCCCGAAGAGGTGCAGCGTGAAGCTGACCTCGAGGTGGTGATGCAGGTGATCAAATCCTATCTTAAGTAGCGTGCGCCCGCAGGTTGCTTTCCGCCCAGAGAATAAATTCCTCTTTCGGTAGGGCCTTGCTGTAAAGCCAGCCCTGCCCAAACTGCACGCCGTGCTCGCGCAGCCACTTCTCCTGGCAGGTGTTCTCGATCCCTTCCGCCACCACGTTGAGTTGTAAGGTTTTCGCCATCTCAATGATGTATGGCGTGACCTGGGCGTATTCGAGCGCCTCAACGAAGGATTTATCGAGTTTTAAGGTATCGACTTCAAGGTCCTGCAAATAGCGCAGGCTGGAGTAGCCGGTGCCAAAGTTGTCGATATAGATGGCGTGCCCGGCCTTGCGGTAGGCGGTTATCGCCGGGAGCGTCGTTTTGGGGTCAGCAAAGCCGCGCTCGGTGAGCTCAAGGGCAATTTGTTGCGGTTGGACATTCCAGACTCGCATCTGTTGATGTAGCAGCGTTTGCAAGACGACCGAGTGGAAATCGGCGACGGAGAGGTTGATGGAGACGTGCTGGTCGGGGTGCAGACTCAGCCATTTACCGAGGTCGCGGAACACTGACTTCGCGACGTTTTCCGTCAGATTGGTGATGAGCCCAGTTTCTTCGGCAAGCGGGATAAAAATTTCCGGTGACAGATAGGTGCCGTCCGGTTGTTTCCAGCGCGCCAGCGCTTCACATCCCACCACTTTGCCGTCTTTTAGCGACACAATTGGCTGGTAGTAGACGGTGATGGCGGCATTGTTCAGCGCGTCGAGCATACGCTGACGCGGCGATTGCAGGCGGCGCAGCACCTGGACAATCAACCAGCTTGCCAGCAGGCTTATCAGTATACCAACCGGCAACCACAGCATGAGCTGGTGGTGCAGGCGTTCTGACAGCGGCAGGGTGGAAGACCAGGTCATGATCGACAGCTGCAGGTCGGGAAACTCACGGACCGTATAAACGATATTGTTCTCGGTTAGCGTCTCCAGGTGCTGTAGCTGGATTTTCTGCCAGGCCTGCTGGTCCAGCGGCGCGCTGCTGGCGAGCACCCGGCTGTTGTGGGTGCTAATCAGCGCAACCTGGGTTTTGGAATTGCTAAACGGAATCACATCGATAAAAGAGACCGGGTCGATGATCACCATGTGGCGAGCGGAGGCAAAGGCTGCCATATAGCGGTGAATGCCGAGATCGTTTCGCTCAGTATACCAGGCGCGGTAGCCCCCAGGCGTGATGCGGTCAGGTTGCGGGAAGGTAAACTGTGCGCCGCTGTTTTCAAGTGAAGAGCATTTAGCGGTTAGCCCGTCGAGGTACAGTACTTCCTGAATATAACGCCAGGAGTAAGAGAGGCGGCGCATTTCCTGCAAATGTTCGGGGCTACAGCCGGGGGCTTTCAGCTCATCCATCTGTTGCAGCGCCCCTTTGGCCTGGTCCATGACCTGCTCGGTACGCATAAGCACGCGCGAAGCATAGGTCTCCTGCTCATCGATAAACTGTCGATGCGCCTCGCGCTGGGCGAGCCAGATGCTCAGCAGAATAGGCAGGAGTATCGCCATAATCAGCACGCCGGTTATCAGACCGATCAGGTGTCGAGTTGTCACTGCCGGTCCTTTTCCGGGATCAAGTCGTGTAAGTATACCCGACATTTTCTACGCTTATTACGTGAAATCTCATGCCTTACCAGAATTAGCTCAAATTAGCGACGGTGCGCCAGCGCGCGAACTAATCTGTCGCCGCCCATCTGTACCCCCTGAACCATCAGCACCAGAATGAGCACGGTGCCCACCATGATTTGATCGTTAAAACGCTGATAGCCATAGCGAATCGCTAAATCGCCCAGCCCGCCGCCGCCAATAACGCCAGCCATGGAAGAGAAACCAATCAGCATGACAATGGTCAGCGTCGTGCCGGCCAGCAGCGCTGGCAGCGCTTCAGGCAACAGCGCTTTGCTCACCACGTGCCAGGCGTTGCCGCCCATCGACAGCACCGCTTCAATACGCCCGTAATCCACCTCATCCAGCGCGCTTTCGGTCAGCCGTGCAAAGAAGGGAAATGCCCCGATGGTAATGGGGACAATTGCCGCCGTGCTGCCAAGCGTAGTGCCGACCAGCAGACGGGTGAACGGGATAAGGGCAATCAGCAGTACGATGAACGGCAGCGAGCGGCCGGTGTTAATGATTGCGCCCAGCACCGCGTTCAGGCGCGGCATGGGGACAATGCCCTGACGCCGTGAGATAAACAGCAGTACGCCCAGCGGCAGCCCGATTAAGACGGTAAACAGCGTCGCGAATCCAACCATATAGAGGGTATCCAGCGTGCCGTCGACCAGCAGCGGCCATAAATCTTCCCAGCTCATGCGACTATGCATAGGTGTCTCCCATCAAGGCCGTGGCGAGCGAGAAAACGGCGTTCTTCATCGCCGTCGCCCAGCAAAATTTCCCGTAGACGTGACCAGGGTGAGGCCAGCAGGTCGGCGATTTTCCCGCTTTCCTGTAATTCTCCACCTTCCAGCAGCGCCGCGTGATCGCACAGATTTTTGACCACTTCAAGCTGATGGGTGATCAGCACGATAGTGAGCCCAAGCTGGCGGTTTATTGTCTCCAGCAGCGCCAGCACGCTGGCGGTGGTTTCGGCATCCAGCGCGCTGGTGGCTTCATCACACAGCAACACGTCGGGCTCTGCCGCCAGCGCGCGGGCAATACCCACTCGCTGCTTTTGTCCGCCGGAAAGCTGCGAAGGGAAGGCGTTGGCTTTATCGTCAAGCCCTACCAGCGCGAGCAGTTCCGTCACGCGCTGCTGGCGCTGCGCCTTTGGCACACCGGCGATTTCCAGCGGTACGGCGACGTTGTCGGCAACGCTTCTGGCGTGTAGCAGATTGAAGTGCTGAAAAATCATGCCGGTGCGCAGACGATGGGCACGAAGCCGCACTTTATCGTACTGCACGATATTTTCCCCGTTGAACAGAATGCGGCCCGCGCTGGGCCGCTCCAGTAGGTTCAAACAACGAATCAGGGTGCTTTTACCCGCGCCGCTCCGCCCAAGAATGCCGTAAATGGCCCCTTTGGGGACGGTAAACGAAACGTCGTTGAGTGCCGGGTGGCCGCTTCCGGCATACTGCTTGCTCAGCCCTTCAATGACTATCATGACTGCGGCGCGCTAACCGGGATCACCGAGCCGTTGTAGTGCTGGCGAATAAACTCGGCCACCTGCGGTGAAGTCAGGTCTTTGGCGAGCTGTTTGATACGCGGATCGTTTGCCAGCTGCGGAGTGGTGACCAGAATATTGGCGTAGGGGTTATGCGTGGCACTCTCCAGCCCCAGTGAGTCTTTGGCCGGGTTCAGTCCCGCTTCCAGCGCGTAGTTGCCGTTGATCACCGCCAGGTCGACGTCGTCCAGCGAACGCGGGATCTGCGGGGACTCCACCTCAAGGATCTTCAGCTTATGCGGGTTTTCCACAATGTCTTTCGGTGTCGCGAGAGTGGTTGCCGGGTCGGTAAATTTTGCATCGAGCTTAATCAACCCTTTGCTTTGCAACAGGAATAGCGCGCGGCTCAGGTTGGTGGTGTTATTCGGGACCGCGACGGTTGCACCTTCTGGCAGCGATTGCAGATCTTTATGTTTGTGCGAATAGATCCCCAGCGGTTCGATGTGCACCGTGGCGGCAACGGCAAACGTTTTGCCCAGCGCTTTTTCCTGATCTTTCAGATACGGCACGTGCTGGAAGTAGTTGGCATCCACGTCGCCGTTGGCCAGCAGTTCGTTGGCGTTAACGCCGCTGGTCAGTTCGACAATTTTCAGATCCAGTTTCGGGTCCTGCTTTTTAATAAAGTTGAGGATCTCCGCGTGCGGCACCGGGTCAGCGGCGATACGCAGCGGCGCGGCGGATGCGCTCCAGGCCAGAGAAAGAGACAGTGCTACCCCTGCCAGTTTGAATGCGGCATGTTTCATGGTGTGTTCCTTATTTTAATGGTTATCAGGCAATCAGCTGTTCACTGCGTGCGCGTAGTACGTCACGGTAATAGCGCTCCGCCACGTCCGGGTGGGAGCGCAGGCGGCCTTTCAGGTAGTTCCAACCCACATCTCGCAGCAGCGGATTCTGCGGATCGCTTTGTGGGCCGTTGGCTTCTCGTGCCAGCGGTTCGGGCAGGGAATAAACCGGCACCACGGCGTCCAGTTGCGCCCCTAAGAAGAAGGCGATGGAGAGGCGCTGCTGGTTCGCGGGCGGTGAAATCACGCGGTGAACGGTGGCGCGCAGATAGCCATTAGTTGCCAGTTCCAGCAGTTCACCGATGTTCACCACAAAGCTGCCAGGCAGTGGTTCGGCGTCAATCCAGTGGCCGTCGCTGACTTCTACCTGTAGCCCTTTCTGCTCATCTTGCAGCAGGAAACTCAGGAAGCCGGAATCTTTATGCGCACCAACGCCTTGTGTGCTGCTTTGCGTCTCCTGCTGGCCGGGATAACGGATCAGCTTGATATGTTCGTTGGGCTTCTCGCCGTACAGGGTGTCAAACGCCTCGGGGGGCAATTCGAGCGCTTCAGCAAAGGCGCGCAGCAGCGTCATCGCCATCTCGGTCATCGCCCGTTGCCATTGCAACAGCACCGGACGCAGGGTGGGAAGCGCCTCAGGCCAGAGATTGGGCCCCTGAAGCTGAAGCCAGCGCGGGTCGTGCTCGCGCAGTGAGACGGCCTGACGTTCGGCACCGATATCAAACTGTTCCCGCCAGTCCGGCTGGCCGCGCGTTAGCTCTGCCGCGCTGCGGTTGTAGCCGCGAAAGTGCGGAGAATGAATCATCGCCACCTGCTGTTTTTGTTCGTCGGACAGGGCGAAAAAGCGGCGCGATTCCGACTGCAGCGACTGCTGCAAGGCATCGTTGATACCGTGATCGGTGAGATAGAAAAAGCCGACGTCGCGGGCGGCGTGGCGAAGTTGCAGCAGAAACTCAGCGCGCTCAGACGGCTGGTGGTAGTGCGCCAGGCTGAGGATGGGCAGGGTGGTCAGACTCATTGAATACTCCGTTTTGCAGATGAATGCCGTAATGTTCAGGTGGTGCAAATGCGGGATGACAACAACAGCGCTGCATGGGATATCTCCGTCGGGTTGATAACGACAGACTGCCTGATGGCGGAAGGGGCGACCAATAACGTTATTTTCTAATTTATGACGGAGTGGGGGTCTGAGCTTTTGCGAAAATTAGCTAAAGCGCACGGCGTAAGGCCGTGCGCGGAAGGCGGGGATTAATGCTGATTAGGCGCGGCAATATCGGCGCTGATGCGCAGGCCATCTTCATCGAAGACCATGCAGTGCTGGTTATCGAAGGCGAGGTCAATTTGCTGCCATGGGCGGAAGTGGACATCGCCCGGCAGCAGGATTTTCACGTTGTCGTGGCCGTAGCATTGTCCGAACAGATAGGTGTTGTTGCCAAGGCGCTCGACCACTTCACAGTTAAAGGCCAGTACCGTCCCGCGGCTGGTGTCGGTTGAGAGATGCTCCGGGCGGATGCCTAACGTGACGGTGGCACCTGGCGTAAGCGGGGCGGTCTCTATCGCCAGCGTCAGCGTATGCTGTTGGGCGAGGTTCACGGTCAGCGAGCCTGGCTGCCAGTCGGCGACGGTAGCGGGCAGGAAGTTCATCTTCGGTGAGCCGATAAACCCGGCGACGAACTTGTTGATCGGGTTGTAGTAAAGGTCCATCGGTGAGCCCATCTGCTCGACCTTGCCGTAGTTCATCACCACGATTTTATCGGCCAGCGTCATCGCTTCGACCTGATCGTGGGTGACATAAACCATGGTGGTTTTCAGCTCCTGGTGCAGGCGCGCAATGTGCAGACGCATGTCCACGCGCAGTTCGGCATCGAGGTTTGACAGCGGTTCATCAAACATAAAGACGCGCGGGTTACGCACGATGGCACGACCAATAGCCACACGCTGGCGCTGGCCGCCGGAAAGTTGCTTAGGTTTGCGGTCCAACAGGTGCGAAAGCTGCAGCGTTTTGGCGACCATTTCAACCTGACGACGAATATCGTCTTTTGGTACTTTGTTCACCTTCAGGCCATAGCCCATGTTCTCGGCAACGGTCATGTGTGGGTAGAGCGCGTAAGACTGGAACACCATCGCCACGCCGCGATGGGACGGCGCGACATCGTTCATGACTTCGTCGCCAATCAGCACTTCGCCGTCGCTGACCTCCTCCAGCCCGGCAATCATGCGCAGCAGCGTTGATTTACCGCAGCCGGACGGGCCGACAAATACGGCAAATTCGCCGTCTTCAATATCGAGATTGACATTATGCAGCGTGACGGTGCTGCCAAAGCGTTTCGTGACATTCCTCAGTCGGATATTAGACATCGACGTTCCCCGAAGTTATTAACCTTTGCCTGCCGTTGGATGAGGACCGCTGAATGTCATTTGTGTACTACGTATGACAATTTGGCTAAACGGTGCTCAACAGCGTGAAAATCATGGCACGACTATAACTTCCGCTATTTACGCGCCCTATATCGATGTTTCATTTCTGCAATCACGATCACACAACTCGCAGTTGTCAGTGGTTTTATCATCACTCAAAGCGTAGCGTATAACAAATCACAGGCAGACGAGTAACTCGGTGCTAAACAAGCATTATAAGCGTCACAGTGTGCTGTACCCTGTAGTTTAAAACGATAAATTGTTACACCTTCACATGAGGTTGATAATGAAAAAGAACACCATTGCCGCACTAATCCTTACCACTCTGGCCGCGGGGCAGTTGATTAGCCTGCAGGCTCATGCGGCTACGCAGCTTAACGTCTGGGAAGACATAAAGAAATCCGCCGGAATTAAGGATGCCATCGCTGATTTTGAAAAACAGTATGACGTTAAGGTCAACGTGCAGGAGATGCCCTACGCGCAGCAGCTAGAAAAACTGCGCCTTGATGGCCCGGCAGGGATTGGCCCAGATGTGCTGGTTATTCCCAACGATCAGCTCGGTGGCGCGGTGGTTCAGGGGCTGCTGTCGCCGCTGAAGCTTGACCAGAAGCAGATTGATGAGTTTACCCCCGCGTCGATTAACGCTTTTCGTATGGATAACGCTCTGTATGGCGTGCCGAAAGCGGTCGAAACGCTGGTGCTGATTTACAACAAAGATTTAATCGACAAGCCGCTGGCAAGCCTCCCGGAATGGTACGACTACTCGAAGAAACAGCGTGCGCAAAACAAATACGGCCTGCTCGCCAAGTTCGACCAGATTTACTACAGCTGGGGCGCGATTGGCCCGATGGGCGGCTATATCTTTGGCGATAACGGCAAAGGCGGCTACAACGCGCAGGATGTCGGTCTGAACAAGCCTGGTGCCGTTGAAGCGGTCACTTACCTGAAAAAATTCTATGCCGACGGCGTGTTCCCTGCGGGGATTATTGGCGACAACGGCCTGAACGCCATCGATTCACTGTTCACTGAGAAGAAAGCGGCGGCGGTTATCAACGGGCCGTGGGCTTTCCAGCCGTATGAAGCTGCGGGCATCAACTATGGTGTGGCACCGCTGCCAAACCTGCCGGACGGTAAACCGATGAGCTCCTTCCTTGGCGTGAAGGGCTACGTGGTGTCGACCTGGAGTAAAGATAAGGAGATGGCGCAGAAGTTCATTTCGTTTATCAACCAGCCGCAGTACGTGAAAACACGCTATATCGCGACGCGTGAGATCCCGCCGCAGAAGGCGATGATTGACGATCCGATTATCAAGAACGATGAGAAAGCCAGCGCCGTTGCGGTGCAGGCGGCACGCGCTACGGCAATGCCGGGTATTCCGGAAATGGGCGAAGTGTGGGGGCCAGCTAACGCGGCGCTCGAGCTGAGCCTCACCGGTAAGCAAGAGCCGAAAGCGGCGCTCGATAACGCCGAAAAACAGGTCAAGATGCAGATCGAAGCCATGCAGGCGAGTAACCAGTAAGCACTGACGTCACGGACGGGAGGGGGACCTCCCGTTTTCAGAAGGAGCCGTGTGTGATTATCAATCCCAGCGAAAATTTAAACAGAGCACAGGGGGCCGGACGCCATGCGTGGTGCGGCCTGCTGTTGGCCATTGTGCCTGGCTTTGGCCAGTTCTATCACCGCCAGTGGCTGAAGGGACTTATCTTCCTGGTGCTGCTCAGCAGCTTTATGGGCGTGTTTTATGACTTCCTGCGCGAAGGGCTGTGGGGGCTATACACGCTGGGAGAAGAGGTCCCGCGCGATAACTCTATTTTCCTGTTAGCGGAAGGGATTATCAGCGTGCTGATTGTCGCCTTTGGCGCTACCGTTTATTACCTTTCCCTTCGTGATGCGTGGGTGAACGGTAAGAAGCGTGACGATGGCCAGCAACTGAACAGCGTGCGCAAGCAGTACCAGATGCTGCTGAGCGATGGCTTCCCCTATTTAATGATCACCCCAGGCTTCATCCTGCTGGTGTTCGTGGTGATTTTCCCAATCCTGTTTGGTTTCGCCATCGCTTTTACCAACTATAACCTTTACCACACGCCGCCTGCGAAGCTGGTGGATTGGGTAGGGCTTAAGAACTTCGTTAATATTTTCACGTTGTCCATCTGGCGCTCGACCTTCTTCGACGTGCTGCAGTGGACGGTGGTCTGGACGCTGCTGGCCACCACGCTGCAATGTACCGTGGGCGTACTGCTGGCAATTCTGGTCAACCAGAAGGATCTGCGCTTTAAGCCGCTTATCCGTACCATCTTTATTCTGCCGTGGGCGGTACCGGGCTTTGTCACCATTCTGGTGTTTGCCGGGATGTTTAACGACTCTTTCGGCGTGATTAACAACGCGATTCTGTCGTTCTTCGGCATCAGCCCAAAAGCGTGGATGACCGACCCGTTCTGGACCAAGACTGCGCTGATTATGATGCAGACCTGGCTTGGCTTCCCGTTTGTGTTCGCGATGACCACTGGGGTATTGCAGGCGATTCCTGACGATCTCTACGAGGCGGCGACGATGGACGGCGCCAGCACTACCACCAAACTGCGCACGATCACGCTGCCGCTGGTGCTCTACTCGATTGCGCCAATTATCATCACGCAATACACCTTCAACTTTAACAACTTCAACATCATCTACCTGTTTAACAACGGTGGGCCGGCGGTAGCCGGGTCGAACGCGGGCGGTACGGATATTCTGGTGTCGTGGATCTATAAGCTGACCATGTCCTCTTCCCAGTATGCCATTGCGGCAACTATTACCATTCTGCTGTCGATTTTTGTCGTCGGTCTGGCGTTGTGGCAGTTCCGCGCCACGAAATCCTTCAAAAATGACGACATGGCGTAAGGGAATCACATGGCTAAATCACAAAGTATTAAACGTGAAAAATGGGTGCGACTGTCGCTCTCCTGGCTGGTTATCGTGCTGGTTTCCACCATCATTATTTACCCGCTGATCTGGACTATTGGCGCGTCGCTCAACGCCGGGAACAGCCTGTTGAGCACCTCTATTATTCCGGAGAACCTGTCGTTCCAGCACTACGCCGACCTGTTTAACGGCCAGGTGAACTACATGACCTGGTACTGGAACTCGATGAAAATCAGCTTCCTGACTATGGTGCTGACGCTAATTAGCGTGAGCTTCACCGCTTATGCGTTCTCGCGCTTCCGCTTTAAAGGGCGACAGAACGGGCTAATGCTGTTTTTACTGCTGCAGATGATCCCGCAGTTCTCCGCGTTGATTGCCATTTTCGTGCTCTCTCAGCTGCTGGGGCTGATTAACAGCCACTTCGCGCTGGTGCTGATCTACGTGGCGGGGATGATCCCGATGAATACCTATCTGATGAAGGGCTATCTCGATGCGATCCCCAAAGATCTTGATGAGTCCGCGCGTATGGACGGAGCGAGTAACTTCCGCATTTTCATCGAGATAATCATGCCGCTGTCGAAGCCGATTGTGGCGGTGGTGGCGCTGTTCTCCTTCACCGGCCCGCTGGGGGATTTCATTCTCTCCAGCACCATCTTGCGTACGCCGGATAAATACACGCTGCCTATCGGGTTGTACAACCTGGTGGCGCAAAAAATGGGCGCCAGTTACACCACCTACGCGGCAGGAGCCGTATTGATTGCCGTACCGGTGGCGATTCTCTATCTGGCATTACAGAAATACTTCGTGTCCGGCCTGACCTCCGGCAGCACCAAAGGATAACCACATGAAAAGATTTGCACCCGCTCTGCTTGCTGTTTGTCTCTCCTGTAGTTTTTCCGCCTCTTCACTGGCGGCCGAGACGCTGCAAACAAAGCCGTTTAACGCCATGCCGGCGGACTTTATTAAAGGCGCGGATATTTCGACCCTGCTGGATGCCGAGAAGCACGGCGCCCGTTTCTACAACGAACAAAATCAGCCGCAGGACGCGCTGGCCATTCTTAAAGCCAACGGCGTGAACTACGTTCGTCTGCGCCTGTGGGTTGACCCGAAAGATGCCGACGGCAAAGCATACGGCGGCGGCGATAACGATCTCGCCAGTACGCTGGCGCTGGCGAAGCGAGCAAAAGCGCAGGGTATGAAGCTGCTGCTGGACTTCCACTACAGCGATTTCTGGACCGACCCGGGCAAGCAGTACAAACCCAAAGCCTGGGAAAAGATGGACTACCCACAGCTGAAAACCGAGATTCATGACTATACCCGTGACACCATCGCTCGCTTCAAGCAAGAGGGCGTGCTGCCGGACATGGTGCAGATTGGCAACGAAATTAACGGCGGCATTCTCTGGCCTGAAGGCAAAAGCTGGGGGCAGGGCGGCGGCGAGTTTGACCGTTTAGCAGGCCTGCTGAACGCAGCGATTTCCGGGCTGAAAGAGAATCTGAAGGGCGGCGAGCAGGTCAAAATCATGCTCCACCTGGCTGAAGGTACTAAAAACGACACCTTCCGCTGGTGGTTTGATGAAATCAGCAAACGCAACGTGCCGTATGACGTGATTGGTCTGTCGATGTATACCTACTGGAACGGCCCTATTAGCGCGCTGAAGGCCAACATGGATGACATCAGCAAACGCTATAACAAAGATGTCATCGTGGTCGAAGCCGCCTACGGCTACACCCTGGAGAACTGCGATAACGCAGAAAACAGCTTCCAGGCGAAAGAGGAGAAAGACGGCGGTTATCCGGGCACGGTTCAGGGGCAATATAACTATATTCATGACTTAATGCAGGCCGTTATTGATGTTCCCAATCATCGAGGCAAAGGCATTTTCTATTGGGAGCCAACCTGGATTGCCGTTCCGGGAAATACCTGGGCTACGAAAGCGGGCATGAAATATATCCATGATGAATGGAAAGAAGGTAATGCACGCGAAAACCAGGCGCTATTTGACTGCAAAGGGAAAGTCTTGCCGTCGGTAAAAGTATTTAATTAATTTGAACACTCTTTTTCAGGGTTTTATTATGCAAAAATTTCCGCCTTTGAGCCCGAAGGTTAATGCGCTATTGCATGGCGCAGATTATAACCCGGAGCAGTGGGAGAGTTATCCCGGTATTATTGACCAGGATATTATGATGATGAAGCAGGCAAACTGTAATGTCATGTCGGTGGGGATATTTAGCTGGGCCAAACTTGAACCGCAAGAGGGCGTATTTGATTTCGCCTGGCTGGATAATGTTATTGATAAACTTTATGCCGCTGGGATACATGTCTTTTTAGCCACGCCAAGCGGCGCGCGCCCGGCATGGATGTCAAAAGCCTACCCGGAAGTGCTGCGCGTGGGGCGCGATCGCGTTCCGGCGCTGCACGGCGGTCGTCATAATCACTGTATGACCTCGCCGGTTTACCGTGAAAAAACGCTGAAAATTAACACGCTGCTGGCGGAACGCTATTCCCAGCACCCGGCGGTGCTGGGCTGGCATATTTCCAATGAATACGGCGGTGAGTGCCACTGCCCGCGCTGTCAGGTGAAGTTCCGCGATTGGCTGAAGGCGCGGTACGAGACGCTCGATAATCTGAACCACGCCTGGTGGAGCACCTTCTGGAGCCATACCTATACCGACTGGGAGCAGATTGAGTCGCCGTCGCCGCAGGGCGAAGTGTCTATTCATGGCCTGAACCTTGACTGGCGACGTTTTAATACTGCGCAGGTGACGGAATTTTGTCGTCATGAAATTGCGCCATTGAAGGCGGCGAACCCGGATCTGCCGGTAACCACCAACTTTATGGAATATTTCTACGACTACGATTATTCGCAGCTTGCCGAGCCGCTGGATTTTATCTCCTGGGATAGCTATCCGATGTGGCATCGCGATAAAGACGAGACCACGCTCGCCTGCTATACCGCGATGTACCACGACATGATGCGTACGCTGAAAGGCGGCAAACCGTTCGTGCTGATGGAGTCCACGCCGAGCGTGACCAACTGGCAGCCGACCAGCAAGCTGAAAAAACCGGGTATGCACATCCTCTCTTCGCTACAGGCGGTAGCCCATGGCGCGGATTCAGTGCAGTATTTCCAGTGGCGTAAGAGCCGTGGTTCGGTGGAGAAATTCCACGGCGCGATTATCGACCACGTTGGCCATCTTGATACCCGCGTTGGCCGCGAAGTCACTCAGCTTGGCAATATATTAAGCCAGCTACCGGACGTGGTCGGCTGTCGCACCGATGCGAAGGTCGCCATCATCTTTGACCAGCAGAACCGTTGGGCGATGGACGACGCGCAGGGGCCACGCAACAAAGGTATGGAGTATGAACAGACGGTGAACGAACACTATCGTCCGTTCTGGGAGCAAGGGGTCGCCGTAGACGTGATTGACGCCGACGGCGATCTCAGCGCCTATCAGCTGGTGATTGCGCCAATGCTGTATATGGTGCGCGACGGTTTTGCTGAGCGAGCCGAAGCCTTTGTTGCTAACGGCGGTCATCTGGTCACTACCTACTGGACGGGGATCGTCAATGAAAGCGACCTTTGCCACCTTGGAGGTTTCCCTGGCCCGCTGCGCAAATTGCTAGGTATTTGGGCAGAAGAGATCGATTGCCTGGACGACGGCGAACGTAATCAGGTTCAGGGGCTGGCGGGGAACATGGTTGGCCTACAGGGGCCGTACCAGGTACGCCACCTGTGCGAGTTGATTCATCCTGAAACGGCGCAGACGCTGGCAGCGTATCGCGATGATTTTTATGCGGGTCGCCCGGCCGTGACCGTCAATAGCGTCGGTAAGGGCAAGGCGTGGCATATTGCCTCGCGTAACGATCTGGCGTTCCAGCGTGATTTCTTCGCCTCGTTGATGGATGAACTGGCGCTGCCTCGAGCGGTTGCAAGCAGCTTCCCGCCGGGCGTGGTGGCAACCGCGCGTACCGATGGCGAAAGTACCTTTGTCTTTGTGCAGAACTTTACCGCGCAGACGCAGACGGTCACCTTGCCTGATGGCTATGAGCACGCCGCTACCGGCGCTGATGCCAGCGGTCAACAGGTACTGCAACCCTGGGACTGTCGTATCGTTCGCCGTACAGCATAATCCGCCGCAATCCCAAGCCTGCTCATCCGAGCAGGCTTTTTTACCTCTGTAGATAATCAAGGAGCGTCGATGATGGTCAGCCTTAAATCCTTCCTGCACTACTTCTCCCAGCCTAAACCGTCGGTGCCATTAAGCGCCAATGAGCAACAGCAAATTCAGCGTCTGATTAGCGCGTTTGGCGGTCAGAATAATATTGAAAATGTTGATGCCTGTATTACGCGACTGCGCGTCACGGTCAAAGATCTGTCCGTTGTAGATTCTCAGGCGTTGCAGAATGAAGGTGCGCTGGGGGTTATTATTCTGGGGCAGCAGGTTCACGCTATATTTGGCAAGCAATCTGATGCATTGCGTCAGTTATTAGATGAACACTTTGCTGGCAATAAATAAATCGTTTTATATTGTTTGTTGAGACAACCGGCGTGCCGGCCTACAAATGATGGTATTAAGACCCTGATTTAATATCGGGGTTTTTTATTATCTGTACGATAAAAAAAGGGATAACCTAATAATAGCGTTATCCCCAAGGCCAGATGATAGAAACAATAATGGAGTGGCAAATATAAAATTGGCGCAAATAAAAAAAGATAGAATTAGGGCAAAACAATGACTCAGTCAGGTTAACGCATTACCACCAGGCTTCCACCTGTACGCCGAAGTTCCAGGTATCGCTGGCGGTGCCGTCGTTAAAGGCATTGCCCTGCTCGGAATCATTCAGGTAAGAGGCAAAGACGCGCAGTTCCGGACGAGACATAAAGTCAGGGCCATCTGCCAGGCCTAACGCGATGGTGTATTTCTCGCCGCTCTGCTTATAGTGGCTGCCGTTGGTGTAGGAGTCTTTCTGGTAGAAGCCACCCACTTCGCCGATTAAACGCACATATTCGGTGAACTGATACTGCGCGCGGCCAACCAGCGAGACCAGACGCGATTTATCGGTGTACTCGGTGGTGTTATCCGCCGAACCGTAGGTCAGCACGTGGTTGAGAGAGAACTTGTCGGTAATTGGAATCAGACCGGTGTTGATAACACGGTAGCCGGTGGCATCGTTGACGTAGTTCCACATGTCGTACCAACCACCGCCCTGAGAGACCATGTTCTGTGCCAGACCTTTGTTGGCATACTGCAGCACCAGCTTGTTATAGCCGCCAAACATATCCTGGCTAATTTCGCCGGTCAGCATTACGCCGTTATCGGCATCATACAGGCCACCATAATCTTTCTGTTTGTCGGTTGGGTTCGGCATGGCGTAGTCGATACCGAATTCGGTCCAGGCGCCGCTCCACGGTTTCCAGCCCGCATAGCGAAGGTCAATGTAGTTGATGTTGACGTCGTTATCGCCGTCAACGCGATAGTCGACATCGTTGGCATCGCCGCGGATCCAGGCCAGTGACACTGCGCCTGGGCCAACGGTGTAGTTTTCGATCCCGGCGCCGGAGCCGGAAATATTCCAGTATTTGGTATCGATGATGTGCAGGTCGTGGCGCTGGTAATAGCGTTTCCCGCCCCAGATAACCGCATTCGGATCGCCCGGGACAAGCCCTTTAATCTGCAGGTTTAACTGACGTAAACCAAACTGCGCATCGTCGCCGAGGGTAGTTTCGTTATCGTTTGAACCGTCGGAGACCATGCTGACCATTGAGTCCAGATAGAAACTGACATCGTTTTTCTTATACACCTCAGAGCCTAATTCAAGCTCACCGTAGGTGTCGGCTTCGTTTCCCAGACGGCCGAGTTTGTTCTTTTGCCATTCTTGCATTCCGCCATCGCTAGAAACTCCTACGCCGGAGCGGAGGTAGCCATGGAAATCAATAGGAACTGACGTTGCCGCCAGCAGAGAAGATGAAGTCAGCGCAGTAGCCAACGCAATTGAAAGCGTGCGTAGGGTTGTTTTCATTATTATCCTCGTTTTGTTTTGTATTACGTTCACATAACGTGTGTAATAAAATGCCTAAATGTAAAAACTGGCAAACATTTGATCGCTGATGTGTGATTAACTGCAAATAAATTAGCCATTTTTGGTTGAGTGTGTAAGACGGTTCTTATTGTATGCCTATGTGAGCGTATGTCTTTTTTATGTTATCGTATGCCATAAATCAGGTCGGTAGACGTTTTTTGGGATGACCCCTGTTACAATCTAGCGATAACAACATAAGGAACCGGACGATGAAGTCTAAAAGCGCAACTTTGGAAGACGTTGCTCGCCATGCGGGTGTCTCCTACCAGACTGTGTCCAGGGTACTCAATAAATCTGCCAATGTATCCGAAGCCACACGCCACAAGGTGGAGAAATCCATCGAGGTACTCCGCTATGTCCCAAACCGACTTGCCCAGCAGCTGGTTGGCAAGACCAGTCATACCCTTGGACTGGTGACCACTTCACTGGCGCTGCATGCGCCTTCTCAGGTTGCGGCAGCGGTGAAACGCTACGCAAATGTGGAGGGGTATCAGGTACTGATTTCGATGATTGATGAGAGCGTCAATCATAGTATTCAGGATTCGATCAACGAACTGAAATCACAGCTGGTGAGTAAAGTGATTATCAACGTGCCATTAGAGACCGAAATGGCGCAGAAAATCGCAGATGATAACGATGATATCGTCTGTCTTTTCCTCGACGTTGATCCCTATAGTTCGGTGTATAACGTTTCGTTCAACCCGGCAGATGGCACGCGTGCTAGCGTGAAATATTTGTATGAGTCGGGTCATCGGGAGATGGCGATTCTGGCCGGGCCGGTGAGCTCTGTCTCTGCCAACCTGCGTTTAAGAAGCTGGCTGGATACGCTCAGCAGCTATGGCCTGAAGCCGGTGACCGTGCTGCACGGCAACTGGGATGCGCAAAGCGGCTACGCCTGCGCGCTGCAAATGCTGCGCGAAACCCCGGATTTCTCGGCGGTGCTGGTGGGGAACGATCAGATGGCGTTAGGGGTACTGAGCGCATTTCATCAGCATCAGGTGGCTATCCCCGGCGAAAAGTCGGTGATTGGTTACGATGACACTTATGAAAGCTCGTTTTTCTATCCGGCGCTGACCACCGTGTCGCTTGACCTCGACCTGCAAGGCAAAGAGGCGGTACGCCGCATTCTTGAAAGCGACGATAACGCTTCGTCACGGACTTCATCCATCCTCCCAGCTCGCCTTGTCGTGCGTCACTCTACCGGTGCGAAGGTGGAGCAGGGCAAAGATATGCAGGCGATTGCCGAGCAGCTGCGCGCTATTGCGCATCAGCTCAGCCGCTAACCTCCCTTGCCGAAGTGCGGTCTGCACTTCGGTTATATCCCCTTAAAATGTAGGGTTGCAAAGCGCTTTTTGACGGCGTATCGTAATTGTTATGTTATAACATATGATATCGAGGGCCAGATGAAAGCCAATATCCATCCTCATTACCGCACCGTGGTGTTTCATGACACCAGCGCCAACGAGTACTTCAAAGTGGGCTCGACCATTAAAACCGACCGGGAAATTGAGCTGGAAGGTGTGACATATCCGTATGTCACGATTGATGTGTCGTCCAAATCGCACCCGTACTACACCGGGAAGCAGAGAACGGCCTCCACCGAGGGCAGCGTGGCGCGCTTCAGCCAGCGTTTTGGTCGCTTTATTGATGTGAAACGAGGTTCATAATGCAGGTACTTAACTCATTGCGCAGCGCCAAACAGCGCCACCCGGATTGCCAGATCGTGAAACGCAAAGGACGACTGTACGTTATCTGCAAGTCAAACCCTCGCTTTAAGGCCGTTCAGGGGCGCAAGAAGCGCCGTTAAGCGGACAACTCTCGCAGTGACTCCAGGGAGTGGAGTTGCTTGCCGTCGGCACTAAAATTGTCGGCGGCAAGCCATTTCTGAAATGCCCCATTCAAGGCTGGCCACTCGCCGTCGATAATCGAAAACCAGTCGGTATCGCGGTTATGGCCTTTAATCACCAGCGCCTGCCGAAAATGACCCTCAAACTGAAATCCTAAACGCAGTGCGGCCTTGCGGGAAGGTTCATTCAGACTGTTGCACTTCCATTCGTAGCGACGATAGCCCAGCGTTTCAAAGGCGTAGCGCATAAGCAACCACTGCGCTTCCGTAGAGGCGGGGGTTCTGCTTAACAACGGTGAGAAGTGGACGTGGCCGACTTCCATGACCCCATGATTCGGGTCGATGCGCATCAGCGCCAGCGAGCCCGCGGGTTTATTCGTTCGTTGGTCTATCACCGCAAAGTGCAGTGGATCCTGTAGCGCTTCGACGCTGGCGACCCACTGACGATACTCTTCAACCGAACTTTCTGGCTCGCGCAGCAACCACGTCCAGTTGCGGGTATCGGTTGCCTGCCGGTGCGCGGTAAACAGGGCATCGGCGTGCTGAAGGCTTAGCGGCTCAAGGCGGCAGTATTGCCCTTTCAGAACCACCCGCTCAGGATGTGGACGTGGCTGCCAATCCGGCAGGGCATCGCCGATTAACTGACCAAATTGATTCAGCTGACTCATAACCTCTCCTTAGGGAAAATAAACAATACGCTGAGCGTAGGGGTTTACTGGTTCCGTAAAAAGTGCCACCAGGTTATATTTTTATGGTACCACGAGGAGCTGAGATGAATATTCCCGACGATCCCTTTTTTACCCTGCTATCCCGCTCGCTTCAGATGCGCGGCAAAGAGACACTTCAACGTAGCCTGTATGCCGCGTTGCGAGAGGCCATTATGCAAGGACAGCTAAAGGCGCAGAGCTGGCTTCCCGGGTCGCGGGTTATCGCTGAACGGCTGCAGATTTCTCGCAATACGGTGAACGCTGCTTTGGAACAGTTGGCGATGGAAGGGTATCTTCGCCGGGACCGCCAGGGTTCTCGAGTGGCGTCTTTACCACAGTCAGTGAGTATTGATGGTGCCGTGCTGGAGCGGGTAACGCTGCCATCACGCTTACAGCGACTACCGCAGATTTCGCCGCGCGATACGCCACCGCTGCTGTTCACGCCGGGAACGCCAGCCATTAACTATTTTCCATTACCGCTCTGGAGGCGGTTGCTCGACCGCGTCCTGCGTGAAGAGGGGAGTTCACTGTTGGGCTATGGCGATGCGGCAGGTGAGTGGCCGCTACGGGTCGCGATAGCCCGACATCTTGCGTTATCGCGCGGGATTGATTGCGACGCTCGGCAAATCGTCATCACCGAAGGGGCGCTGGAAGGGGTAAATCTGTGTACGCATTTGCTGAGTGAGCCTGGCCAGACTGCCTGGGTCGAGGACCCGGGGTATTTTGGCGCTAAAAGCGCCTTTCTGGCTGCAGGACTACAGGTTGAAGCCGTTTCGGTCGACGGCGAAGGGATGCAAATTTCGCCGGACTTACCGTCGCCAACGATGATTTTTACCTCACCTTCGCATCAGTATCCTACCGGCAGCGTACTCAGTGCCACGAGACGCCTTGCGCTGCTGGACTATGCTCGTCAGCAGGGGGCCTGGATAGTCGAAGATGACTATGACAGTGAGTTTCGCTTTAGCGGCGAACCGATACCAGCGATGCGAGGTATGGTGGATAACGCCCCTGTGGTCTACCTGGGGACCTTCAGCAAGACGCTGTTTCCATCGTTACGCATTGGGTTTATGGTGCTGCCGTCGATGCTGGTTGAGGCCGCTCAGCCAGCTATACGTGCGCTATTACGCGGCGGACACCGTGCCGAGCAACGCGCGTTGGCCTGCTTTATTGAAGAGGGGCACTATGCCCGCCATCTGGCGGCAATGCGGCGACTTTACCGTAAACGGCAGGCGCAGTTACAGGAAGCGCTGGAACAAGAACTGATCGTTCCCCATCAGTTGATGGCAGGAGAAGGGGGGCTGCATATGACGGTGGTGATTGAAGGGATTGATGACGTGGAGCTGGTGCGGCAAGCGCGTTTACACCAGATGGCACCCAGCGCGCTCAGTACGTTCTATCTTGACCGCCAGAAGGCGAAATCAGGGCTGGTGCTGGGTTATGGTAATACGTCCGCATCGCAGTTTACGACGGCGATACGGACGTTACAGCGTCTTATTGTACCGCTTCAGCGCGGGCAAGGGTGAAGACATCGTAGAACGACAGCTCGCCCTTGGTTGAAACCATTTTTTGCAACTGGGCCTTGGCCTGGACATCCACGCGGGCAGAATTCAGGATCCGCTCGATGAGCTGTTTTGGCACAAAGCGGGTGTTGTACCACTCGCCGTTGTAGCAGACGCGGAAATCGAGCACATCGATATCTTCATAGCGGTAGCGCGGATAAACATCGAAAAAGAAGAAGCCGTTCAGCAGCGCAAACAGCAGCCAGAGTAGCCAGACCGTATCAGCCAGGGTCTCAGAACGCATCATGACCACCAACGTGGCGAAGAACGCGGCGTACATGGCGATAAAGAGGCCGGGATGGTTACGGATAAAGCTGATGCTAAAGCGCGGTCGATTATCGCGCTTTTCAGTGGCGTTCAGTTCATCAATGGTTTGCGTGAGTAATCGCTGGATCTCTGACATCTTTTGCTCGGCAACGAGGGGCGGAATAGCTTATTGTATGTTGCGTCAATCAATACGAAAAGTAACAGATCGGTTGCAAAAAAGCATAACAGTCAGCGTCTGTTATCAGGACAACATTTTGATGATTCTTGCAGGGTTACCGCCAACAACGGCGTTTGCTGGGACATCTTTCACCACGACTGCGCCAGAAGCAATAACCACGTTATCACCAATGGTGACGCCAGGGTTAATGACCGCTCGCCCGCCAATCCATACGTTGTGACCGATGGTGACCGGCTTTCCGTATTCTATGCCGCTGTTACGTTCTGTGGCATCAAGCGGATGGGTGGCGGTGTAGATATGCACGCCCGGGGCCAGCATGCAGTTATCGCCGATATGAATAGGGCAGACATCAAGCATTACGCAGTCAAAATTAGCGTAGAAGTTGGCACCAGGATGAATATTGTAGCCGTAGTCGCAGCGGAATGTCGGTTCAATATAGGCATCGTGTGTTGTGCCCAATAGTTCGGCCAATAGCGCGTGACGTTCGGCTTTTTCATCCGGTCCGGTGTGGTTATACCGATGAATAAGTTGCCTGGCGCGCATTCGGTCTGCTTTAAGCGTATCGTCAGCCGGGCGATAAACATCACCGGCAATCATTTTGCGTTTTTCTTCACTCATGGGGCCTCCCTGTACTGGAAGCCATCACCATAGAAGGCGAATGATGTTTTGGGAACGTTCCCTTTTTATCGTTGTGACCACAATCACAGATATTGTTCAGATCGGAAAAAGTGGGTACGTGCCTGTAATGAATAAAGATTAACGGATGAACTTCCAGACGGTCGAAGGAATTTTGTCGTACAATTTATTCATGGTTAACTCGGCCAGACGATGATCGGCTGCTGAGTAAAATACCGCCAGTTCGTTATCGGACAATTCATATTTATTTTTTTCAATGACACGCTCCAGCGTATCAATTGACTGACAGCGTCTTAGGCGCATCAAATAATCAGTTTTAGTTAATGGTTTATCAGACATAATTCACCTAATGATTGTAATAATTTTAACAAGAGAGGCTAACAGGGTTAGCTCGGCTAGCGTTGACGAAACAGCGGAAAAGTTTGTTCCCTGACTTACGCCATTTTTGCAGGTCGCTGCTATTAATGCCGTAGTTACTGAACAACATAAAAGTATCATCCAGATATTCGTCGATCTGTGCAATCAATTTATTATCTTCGTCGTACTTAATTTTATAATTAAGTGCAAACGTTGCAATATGTTCAATCAGCTCATTAAGCTGCAGGTTAACCGCCGAGGTAGGGTCATTCACCCAGCCATGGTTGCTCTCTTCAAGCGTGACAAGACAGTCATGATACAGGGTTTCACAAAGAAACTTAAGCTGTGCGATATCGTGTCTTTTTGGTGAGTATTCGTCCATAACGCATCCCCTTATCGCAGTTCAAACAACGAGTAAAAAATACCGGTGCGGGATGGGTACTACTGGGTAACCTGAAACATGCACGTGTTCCTGATCTGCTGTAACTATAATCTACTCCGCAAAAGATTTCACCGAGCTATTACGAAAAATTACAATTAAGTCTCAAATGGTTAGTCTGTTTATAAACGACACCCATCCAGAAAGGCGTTAATGCCTTACCTTCTCATACTTTAGTTTGATAAAGAGAACATTCAAAGAGTTAGACCACGACAACGTCGTTTCGTGCGTTTAATGGTCATAGGAATATTCTTAATTTGCTTCTGTTTTGGGCTTTTTTTGGGATTATTCGAAATTACTTAAAGATAAATCTCAATTAAATCGGAAATGTGAGGGTATTTAAATTTCGGTTGATAAAAGGTATCAATTGTTTTTGTGGTGATTAAAAAATAAACACCACGCAAAAGTGAATGGCGGGAATAAAAAAGGGCCGCAATTGCGGCCCTTTCGATAGCATAGCTTTAGTGATGCTCTACCTTATGGCTGTGCTCGACGTCTTCGCTTTTACGACTGAAACGACGACGTACAACCACGAAGAACACCGGTACGAAGAAGATGGCCAGAACGGTTGCTGTCACCATCCCGCCCATTACGCCGGTACCAACGGCGTTCTGTGCACCGGAGCCTGCACCAGAGCTGATAACCAGCGGCATAACGCCGAGGATAAACGCCAGTGAGGTCATCAGGATTGGACGCAGACGCATACGTACCGCCTCTAGCGTCGCTTCAATCAGCCCTTTGCCTTCTTTGTCCATCAGGTCTTTGGCGAATTCAACGATTAATATCGCGTTCTTCGCCGACAGGCCAATGGTGGTCAACAGGCCCACCTGGAAGTAAACGTCGTTCGTTAACCCGCGAAGTGTAGCGGCCAACAGCGCACCAACAACCCCCAGTGGAACCACCAGCATAACGGAGAACGGAATAGACCAGCTCTCGTACAGCGCAGCCAGACACAGGAAGACGACAATCAGCGAGATAGCGTACAGGGCAGGGGCCTGGTTACCGGACAGACGTTCCTGGTAGGACATGCCCGTCCAGTCGTAGCCGATACCCGCAGGCAGTTTGCCCGCCAGTTCTTCCATCATGTTCATGGCTTCACCGGTACTCTTACCTTCAGCTGCCTGACCCAGGATTTCCATGGATGGCAGACCGTTGTAACGTTCCAGACGCGGTGAACCGTATTCCCAACGTGAGGTGGAGAATGCGGAGAACGGCACCATCTGACCATCACTACCGCGAACGTACCATTTGCCAATATCTTCCGGCAGCATACGGTATTTCGCTTCAGACATCAGGTACACCTTCTTCACACGACCGCGGTCGATGAAGTCGTTGACGTAGCTACCGCCCCAGGCCGTGCCGAGAGTGGTATTGATGTCGCTAATGGAAACACCTAACGCCTGAGCTTTTTCCTGGTCGATATCAATTTTGAACTGCGGCGTATCTTCCAGGCCGTTAGGACGCACGCCGGTCAGCACGTCAGGGTGCTGGGCAATCATCCCGAACAGCTGGTTACGCGCCTGGGTCAGTTTTTCATGTCCCAGACCTGCCTGGTCGATCAGCTGGAAGTCGAAGCCGGTAGCGGTACCCAGTTCTACGATAGCTGGCAGGTTAAAGGCGAACACCATCGCATCTTTAATCGTCGAGAAATAGCCCATCGCACGACCGGTAATCGCTTCAACTTTGTTTTCAGCGCCTGGACGTTCACTCCAGTCTTTCAACGACACGAAGGCGATACCGGTGTTCTGGCCGCGACCCGCGAAGCCGAAGCCGTTTACGGCAAAGACGGATTCAACGTTGTCCTTCTCTTTGGTGAGATAGTAGTTGGTCATCTCATCCAGCACTTTCTGCGTACGTTCCTGGGTCGCACCGGCAGGCAGCTGCGCCATGCTCAGGAATACGCCCTGGTCTTCGTCCGGTAAGAAGGAGCTTGGCAGACGCACGAACAGGTACGCCATACCGACAACGATGATCAGATACAGCAGCAGATAACGACCGGTGCTGCGCAGAATGTTGCCTACGCTATCGGTGTAATGGTGCGTGCTCTTCTCGAACATGTTGTTGAACCAGCCGAAGAAGCCTTTGGTAGAGCCGTGGCTGCCTTTGGCGATTGGTTTCAGCATGGTGGCACACAGTGCCGGCGTCAGGATCAACGCTACCAGTACCGACAGCGCCATCGCGGAAACGATGGTGATGGAGAACTGGCGATAAATTGCCCCGGTAGAACCACCGAAGAAGGCCATCGGGATAAATACCGCTGACAGCACCATCGCGATACCGACCAGTGCGCCCTGAATCTGGCCCATGGACTTACGCGTGGCTTCTTTCGGCGGTAGCCCTTCTTCGGCCATGACACGCTCAACGTTCTCGACCACCACGATGGCGTCATCCACCAGAAGCCCGATGGCGAGCACCATCCCGAACATCGTTAGGGTGTTTATCGAGAAGCCAAACGCGGCAAGCACCGCAAAGGTCCCGAGCAGTACCACCGGCACCGCGATAGTTGGAATCAACGTCGCGCGGAAGTTCTGCAGGAACAGGTACATCACCAGGAACACCAGGATGATCGCTTCGACCAGCGTTTTCACCACTTCGTGAATCGAGATCTTAACGAACGGCGTGGTGTCATATGGGTAAACGATTTTCAGCCCTGACGGGAAGAACGGCTCCATTTTCGCCAGTTCAGCGCGAATAGCATTCGCGGTGTCCAGGGCGTTTGCGCCGGTTGCCAGTTTAATACCCAGACCGGAAGCCGGCTGACCGTTAAACTTCGCCACCACGTCATAGCTTTCGCCGCCGAGCTCAATTTTCGCCACGTCGCGCAGGCGAACCTGCGAACCGTCCTGGTTAACCTTCAGCAGAATGTTGCCAAACTCTTCGGTATTCGTCAGACGGGTTTGTGCCACGATAGAGGCGTTCAGCTGCTGGCCAGGTACAGGCGGCGTACCACCTAACTGACCTGCTGCAACCTGGGCGTTCTGCGCTTTCAGCGCGCTAATAACATCCACCGGCGTCAACTGGAAGTTGTTCAGTTTGTTCGGGTCCATCCAGATACGCATAGCGTACTGGGAACCGAACAGCTGAACGTCGCCCACGCCGCTAGTACGGCTGATGGCGTCCTTCATGTTGGCCGCAACGTAGTCCGAAATATCGTCCTGGTTCATGGTGCCGTTGGTGTTGATAACACCAACAACCATCAGGAAGCTGCTGGAGGCTTTCTCAACGCTGATACCCTGCTGCTGAACTTCCTGCGGCAGAAGCGGCGTCGCCAGAGCGAGCTTGTTCTGTACCTGAACCTGTGCGATATCCGGATCGGTACCGGATTCGAAGGTCAGGGTAATGGTTGCGGTACCGGTGGAGTCGCCGTTGGAGGACATGTACATCAGGTGATCGATACCGTTCATGTTCTGTTCGATAACCTGAGTTACTGTGTTCTGCACCGTTTCGGCGTCAGCACCGGGGTACATGGCCGTGATCGAAATCGCAGGCGGCGCAATCGTCGGATATTGCGCTACCGGCAATTTGAGGATCGATAGCCCCCCAGCCAGCATGATAATAATGGCGATCACCCACGCAAATATCGGGCGATCGATAAAGAAATTAGGCATGTCTTAACGGCTCCTGTTTAAGTTAAGACTTGGTTTGTTCTGACTGAGCGGCGCCAGCGGCAGCTTGCTGTTTATCGTCAGAAGTGACTTCCTGGGCTTTAACCTGCACGCCCGGTTTCACTTTTTGCAGACCGCTGATAATCACGCGATCGCCGTCTTTCAAACCATCCGTAACCAGCCACTTGTCGCCAATCGCCTGACTTGCAACGATCTGACGAACTTCAACTTTATCGCCTTCACCCACAACCATGGCGCTCGCATCGCCACGTGGCGTACGGGTCACACCCTGCTGAGGAACCAGCAGCGCGGTTGGGTTGGTCCCTTCTTCCAGACGTGCGCGAACAAACATGCCCGGCAGCAGCGTATGGTCAGGGTTCGGGAAGATAGCGCGCAGCGTGATAGAACCGGTGGTCTGGTCAACGGTGACATCCGAGAATTCTAACGTCCCGCTCTGCGGATACTTGATACCATCGTTGGTTACCAGGTCCACTTTCGCTTTACCGTTTTCCTGTTTCAGTTTGCCGTCTGCCAGCTCCTGCTTCAGGCGCAGGAAATCATTGCTGGACTGGGTCACATCAACATAGATAGGGTCGAGCTGTTGAACGGTAGCCAGTGCGGTTGTTTGACCGTTTTGTACCAGCGCCCCTTCGGTGACCGCAGATTTACCAATGCGTCCGCTGATAGGTGAGGTCACTTTGGTATAAGCCAGGTTGATTCGCGCGGTTTCGACGGCAGCTTTGGCGGCCAGAACGGCGGCGTTAGCCTGCTGTGCATCCGCAACGGCGGTATCGTAATCCTGGCGGCTGATGTACTGAGTACCCAGCAGTTTGGAGTAACGATTCACCGTCAGTTTGGCGATATTGGCAGCCGCTTCCGCTTTCGCTAAGTCACCTTTCGCGCTTTCGTAGGTGGCTTGATAGGTTGCCGGATCAATCTGATAGAGCGACTCGCCCGCCTTGATGTCGCCACCTTCGATAAAGTTGCGCTTCAGAATGATCCCGCTGACCTGCGGGCGAACTTCTGCGACACGATAGGCGTTGGTGCGGCCTGGCAGTTCCGTCGTGATTACAAGAGGTTCAGATTTGAGCGTCACTACGCCAACTTCTGGCGCGTGTTGACCTCCTTGCTGAGCTGGTTTGTCGTCACATCCTGTTAGCGCTAAGCTGCCTGAGAGCATCAGAACGACCGCCAGAGGCGTTAACCCTCTGTTTTTGTTCATATGTAAACCTCGAGTGTCCGATTTCAAATTGATCAATGGAACAAGCGTCCACAAACCCATTGCTGCGTTTGTATTATCGTCATACTATGGTACATACATTCATAAATGTATGTAAATCTAACCCCTGTAAATTCACCGACCTATGGCACGAAAAACCAAAGAAGAGGCGCTGGCTACGCGTCAGCACATACTGGATGTCGCCCTACGGTTGTTCTCACAGCAGGGGGTATCATCCACCTCACTCGCCGAGATTGCAAAAGCGGCTGGGGTGACGCGCGGCGCAATTTACTGGCATTTTAAGGATAAGTCGGATCTCTTTAATGAAATCTGGGCGTTATCAGAGTCCAGCATAGGCGATCTTGAAATTGAGTATCGGGCAAAATTCCCCGGTGATCCACTCTCAGTTTTGAGAGAAATCCTCGTTTACATTCTAGTTGCCACAGTTATCGAAGAGCGCCGACGATTGATGATGGAAATTATTTTCCACAAATGTGAGTTTGTCGGTGAAATGGCTGTAGTGCAACAGGCTCAGCGTAATTTATGTTTGGAAAGTTACGATAGAATTGAACAGACGTTAAATGACTGTGTTACGGCGAAAGTTTTACCGGCAAATTTGTTAAGCCGCCGGGCGGCAATCTTAACCCGCAGCTATATCTCCGGGCTAATGGAAAACTGGCTGTTCGCGCCGAACTCTTTCGACCTGCGGGCCGAGGCGGAGTCCTACGTGGCTATTCTGCTTGAAATGTACCAATTTTGCCCAACGCTACGCGGTGAAAAAAACCTCCCTTCTTCTGAGGATTACCAGGAATAATCCTGGTTTCCCTGGCTATTCGCCTGTTGCCAGAAGTGCTATTCTGCGCAGGTATTTATCTCCGGCGTACCGCCGGCTTTAGCCACCACACATGTTAAGATTATGCTGCATAACATCCGCCCTCGGGCCACGATCTCTGCATTTCTCATTATTGCTGTCTGTTTTGTGCTGTCTATCGCCGCGGTACAAGCCCGCGCGCTGAATGGCACCGATATTCCTGACCGTACTGACGTTCAGGACCAGCTTAGCGCGCTGAACAATAAAAAAGACCTGACGCCTCAGGAGAAGTTAGTTCAGCAGGATCTGACAGAAACGCTGCAGCTACTTGATAAAATCGACAGCGTTAAGGCTGAAAGCACTCAGCTACAAAAACAGATTGAACAGGCGCCCATTAAGCTGCGCCAGGCTACCGACAATCTGAATGACATCAGCGATGTTGATAACGATGATGAGACGCGTAAAACGCTGAGCACCCTGTCACTGCGCCAGCTTGAAGCCCGCGTGTCGCAGGCGGTAGATGATTTACAGAATGCGCAAAACGACCTGGCCACCTATAACAGCCAGCTCGTCTCCCTGCAAACCCAACCTGAACGCGTGCAGAACGCGATGAACTCTGCCTCGCAGCAGTTGCTACAGGTGCGTAACAGCCTGAATAGCAGCACCGTCGGCGACGGTCTGCGTCCTACCCAGCAGACCATGTTGCAGGTGCAAAAAACGCTGCTTGACGCTGAGATAGAGCTTCAGCGTAAGAGCCTGGCCGGTAACACGGTATTGCAGGACTCTTTGCAGAAGCAGCGCGACTACGTGACCGCCTACAGCACCCGGCTTGAGCATCAGCTGCAGCTGTTGCAGGAAGCGGTCAACAGTAAGCGTCTGATGCTGTCGGAAAAAACCGCCGCTGAGAATGCCTCCCCAGAAGAGACCGCCCGTATTCAGGGTAACCCGCTGGTGAAGCAGGAGCTCGAAATTAACCATCAGTTGAGCCAAAAACTGATTACCGCAACGGAAAGCGGTAACCAACTGGTGCAACAGAATATCAGGGTGAAAACCTGGCTTGACCGCGCGTTGCAGTCTGAGCGTAACGTCAAAGAGCAGATTGCGGTGCTCAAGGGCAGCCTGCTGCTGTCGCGTATTCTCTATCAGCAGCAGCAGACGCTACCGTCCGCGGATGAGCTGGAGGATATGACCACCCGCATCGCCGATCTGCGCCTCGAGCAGTTCGAGATTAACCAGCAGCGCGACACTCTGTTCCAGAGCGATGATTTTGTCGCCAAGCTGGAAGAGGGGCATAGCAGTGAAGTCGATAGCGAAGTGCACGATGCGCTGCTGCAAATCGTCGACGCGCGCCGCGAAATGCTGGACCTGATTAACAAGCAGCTGGGTAACCAGCTGATGATGGCTATCAACCTGCAGATTAACCAGCAGCAGTTGATGAGCGTCTCCAAAAGCCTGAAATCGATTCTGACCCAACAAATCTTCTGGGTGAACAGCAACAAGCCGATGGACTGGGATTGGATTAAATCCTTCCCTGAAGCGCTGAAAAGTCAGTTCAAGTCGATGAAAATCACCGTGAACTGGGAGAAAGCGTGGCCGGCTGTGTTTGTCGCCTTCCTCGCCGGGCTTCCGCTGCTGCTGATTGCCGGGTTGATTCGCTGGCGACTTCAGTGGTTGCGTAATTACCAGGATAAGCTCGGCGATCAGGTTGGCAATCTGCGTAACGACAGCCAGCTGCATACGCCGAAGGCCATTCTCATCGACCTCATCCGTGCGCTCCCGGTGGTACTGATCATTCTGGCGATTGGCCTGATTCTGTTGACCATGCAGCTTAACATCAGCGCACTGCTGTGGGCGTTCAGTAAAAAACTGGCCATCTTCTGGCTGGTCTTTGGACTGTGCTGGAAAGTGCTGGAGAAAAACGGCGTGGCCGTGCGCCACTTTAATATGCCGGAACAGCTGACCAGCCATTGGCGTCGCCAGATCGTGCGTATTAGCCTCGCACTGCTGCCGCTACACTTCTGGTCTGTAGTATCTGAGCTCTCTCCTCTGAATCTGATGGATGATGTGCTGGGACAGTTCGTTATTCTGCTTAATTTGTTGGTTATCGCGGTGCTGATGTGGCCGATGTGCCGTGAAAGCTGGCGAGATAAAGAGTCCCACAGCTTACGCCTGCTCACGGTGACGGTGTTGTCGCTGGTGCCGCTCGGTCTGATGGTACTGACCGCAACGGGGTATTTCTACACCACGCTGCGCCTCTCTGGTCGCTGGATTGAAACCGTTTATCTGGTTATTTTCTGGAACCTGCTTTATCAGACGGTGCTGCGCGGCCTGAGCGTGGCGGCGCGCCGTATTGCCTATCGTCGTGCGGTTGCGCGTCGCCAGAATCTGGTGAAAGAGGGGGCTGAAGGCGCTGAACCGCAGGAAGAACCGACGATTGCGCTGGAGCAAATCAACCAGCAAACGCTGCGCATCACTATGCTGGTGATGGTGGCGCTATTTGGCGTGATGTTCTGGGCTATCTGGTCTGACTTAATCACCGTGTTCAGCTACCTCGATAGCATTACGCTCTGGCACTACAACGGCACCGAAGCGGGCGCCAGCGTGGTGAAAGATGTCACCATGGGCAGCCTGCTGTTTGCCATTATTGCCTCGATGGTGGCCTGGGCACTGATTCGCAACTTACCGGGTCTGCTGGAAGTGCTGGTGCTTTCACGGCTGAACATGCGTCAGGGGGCTTCGTACGCGATTACCACGATTCTGAACTACGCGATTATCGCCGTTGGCGCGATGACCGTGTTTGGTTCACTTGGCGTGTCGTGGGATAAATTGCAGTGGCTCGCCGCTGCGCTGTCGGTAGGTCTGGGTTTTGGCTTACAGGAAATCTTCGGGAACTTCGTTTCCGGCCTGATTATTCTTTTTGAACGCCCGGTGCGTATTGGCGACACGGTTACCATTGGCACCTTCTCGGGGACGGTAAGTAAGATTCGTATCCGTGCTACCACGATTACCGACTTTGACCGCAAAGAGGTGATTATCCCGAACAAAGCGTTTGTGACCGAGCGCCTCATCAACTGGTCGTTGAGCGATACCACTACGCGCGTTGTGATCCGTCTTGGCGTAGCCTACGGCTCCGACCTCGATAAGGTGAAAAGAGTGCTGCTGCAAGCGGCGACCAGCCACCCGAAAGTGATGCATGACCCGGAACCGTCGGTCTTCTTTACCACGTTTGGCGCCAGCACGCTGGATCACGAACTGCGCCTGTACGTGCGCGAGCTGCGTGACCGTAGCTATACCGTCGATGAGCTGAACCGCACTATCGATCGTCTGTGCCGCGAAAACGACATCAACATCGCCTTCAACCAGCTCGAAGTGCATCTGCACAATGAGAAAGGGGATGTGGTGACGGAAGTGAAGCGTGACGGTAAAACCGATGGCCAGGATTTGGTTGCGGATTAAGACTGAAAAGGGCGGCGAAAGCCGCCCTTATTTATTCCGCTTTTGCCGCCAGGAGGTCGTCTTCGCTTAACCCAGTAAGCTGCTGAACTAATGTTGCAGCCAGCCCGGCGTTTAGCATATTCAGCGCAATCTTTTGCGCTTCATCACGACGGCCTAGCGCTTCTCCTTGCTCTATTCCTTGTTCGATTCCCTGAACAATGCCTTTCTTTCGTCCCTCTTCGGCCAACCATTCGGCGATGGTCATCAGCTGCTCCTTATGCTGTGGTGAATATTGCGCTAATGTGCAGAGTAACGCTTCCGGATGAGATGTACTACCTGCTTGTAGCATATAGGTGAGCAGCGCCTCGAGCTGTGACGGTGTGAGCCAATTCTCTATCAGCAAAGCTCCCAGCTGTTCTTGTAAAGAAGCCAGGTCGCGCTGACGAATATGCTTAAACAACAGCTCCAGCATGGCCATGCGCTGGTGAGCCATGATCTCGCTATCGGGCATTACGGTGATATCAACGAGAGGAAAGTCCTCTGTGTATAGACGGTGTGCCAGCGCGGCGTTGTCAAATAATTCAAGCCAGTTCATACGGTATGGCCAGGGGCTGACACTGCCGTGATAAAACAGCATCGGGATGACCAACGGCAGCGTGCTGTGGCCCGCGTCGAGATGCTGCTGTATGGCAGAGAGCGTATAGCGCATCAGGCGAAAGGGCATCAGTTTATCCGGTGTGCTTTGGTGCTCAATCAGCACATAGATATAGCCGGGCCCATCGCGGGTTTGCAATGAGTAGAGGATATCGGAATAGCTGGCGCGCAGATTTTCTTCGACAAAGCTCCCAGAGGCCAACTGGAGCGTTTCAAGTTTGCACTGCGCCAGAAGTTCACCTGGAAGGTGAGCCTGTAAGAAATCCCTCGCTATCGCTTTATGGCGTAAGAACTGCTTAAAAATAGCGTCGTGTGGCGTTGCCGAATAGATATTCATGATGTTCCGTCATCGAGTTTCCTGGGCGAGGAGAAGAATGTGCCACAGGCGATGACGGTGTTGCCGCTGATAATTTTACGTTTTACACGTCATCTTCCACGTTTTTTAACTTGTTGATGTAATCTTTGCGCACCATCTCCAGCGCGCTCAGCACTACTTCCGGCGCAATTTCATTGCTCTCCAGCAGCTCAATCAGATCCACTGCCAGTTTGACATCATCCGGGGCGCTTTCCAGCGACATAGTTTCTCCTTGTCAGCGCGTCATGCGCGCCAGTATGCGTTCAATATCTTCCAGCGCCTGACGGCAGCGACTGAGACGGCCATCAAAGGCGGTAATTTCACGGGCCAGACGCTGCTGGTCGTCAAGCGTCGTCGCCTGCTGATACTGTTGCTGGCGCTGCTGCTTCATTTCCAGCAGTCGACGTTCAAAATCCTGCGTTTCCAGCCGCTTACGCTGCCAGCGACGTAGCCCGGGCGAGGGACTATCCCAGACGCGCAGCGACCAGGCCTCGCTCTCACGGCTGATAGCCTCAATCTGTGCCGCCAGCCGCTCAGCAAGCCAGGCTACCTGCGGCAATTGCTGCTGTTCAACGGCGTGCTTAAGCTCTTCGAGATGAGCATGGGCTTCATCGAGATAGGCCTGCATTTTCGTACTACGCGTCTGGAAAAGCTGGCGGTCAAAGCGCGCGCTCAGCGTGGCATGCGCGGCAAGCGGTGCGATACGCGCCTGAAGCCGGGCAAGCTGTTGTTCCAGCGTTTGTAAAAGCTGCGCCGTTTTCACCGGATTCTCCCCTTGATGGTTATCGGCTATGCTAGAGTAGCAGACTCATTTGATAACGATTCGCATTATGCAGCGTACTATTTTAATCATTATTGGCTGGTTGGCGGTAGTCCTTGGCACCATTGGCGTGGTATTGCCGCTGCTGCCGACGACGCCGTTTATTCTGCTCGCCGCCTGGTGCTTTGCGCGTTCTTCGCCGCGCTTTCATCATTGGCTGCTGTATCGTTCCTGGTTTGGCGGCTATTTACGCCACTGGCAGCGCTATAAAGCCATGCCGCCAGGCGCTAAACTACGGGCGATTATGGTGATTTTACTGACCTTTGGCGTTTCGCTGTGGCTGGTCAACATGCTGTGGGTACGACTGCTGTTGCTGGCGATTCTTTGTGGCTTGTTGGTTTTCCTCTGGCGCATTCCGGTGGTTGATGCAGAACAACAAAACGGGTGAACCGCATTTATGGTGTTGCAATTCTACGAATGAGCCAGTAAATTCTGGCGTTTTCGAGCACAGGCGCGCCCGGTTAAAAGTTAACCAATTGTGATTTTTAGCCCGTTTTGCTCGCCTTGAGTAACACTGTTTCAATTAGGCACAAACCTATGACCGCAACTGCACAGCAGCTTGAATATCTGAAGAACAGCATCCAGAGCATCCAGGACTATCCAAAACCTGGCATTCTTTTCCGCGATGTCACCAGCTTACTGGAAGACCCGAAAGCCTACGCGCTCAGCATTGAACTGCTGGTCGAGAAGTACAAAGACGCCGGTATCACCAAAGTCGTGGGTACCGAAGCGCGTGGTTTCCTGTTTGGCGCGCCGGTCGCGCTGGCCATGGGCGTAGGTTTTGTCCCGGTGCGTAAACCGCGCAAGCTGCCGCGTGAAACGATCGCCGAAAGCTACGAGCTGGAGTACGGCACCGATCAGCTTGAGATCCACGTTGATGCGATCAAAGCTGGCGATAAAGTACTGGTGGTCGACGATCTGCTGGCAACCGGTGGGACTATCGAAGCGACGGTTAAACTGATCCGTCGTCTGGGTGGCGAAGTGCACGATGCGGCCTTCATCATCAACCTGTTCGATCTGGGCGGCGAGCAGCGTCTGGAAAAACAGGGCATCACCAGCTACAGCCTGGTGAATTTCCCGGGTCACTAAGCATTTCCCGATACATAGCCTCGCCTGCCCGGCGGGGCTGTGATAGCATTACTCCCTCGTGAATCCACCTTCCAGCGTTTCAGAGCCTGCCAATGAGTTATCAGGTCTTAGCCCGAAAATGGCGCCCACAAACCTTTGCTGACGTCGTCGGCCAGGAACATGTGCTGACCGCACTGGCGAACGGCTTATCGTTAGGGCGCATTCATCACGCATACCTTTTTTCCGGCACCCGTGGTGTGGGGAAAACCTCTATCGCCCGTTTGCTGGCGAAGGGGCTTAACTGCGAAACCGGCATTACCGCCACGCCGTGCGGCGTGTGTGATAACTGCCGCGAAATCGAACAGGGGCGTTTTGTCGATCTAATTGAGATCGATGCCGCCTCGCGAACCAAAGTCGAAGATACCCGTGACCTGCTGGATAACGTCCAGTACGCGCCCGCCCGCGGCCGCTTTAAGGTCTATCTTATCGACGAAGTGCACATGCTCTCCCGTCACAGCTTTAACGCCTTGTTAAAAACGCTGGAGGAGCCGCCTGCGCACGTCAAATTCCTGCTGGCGACCACCGATCCGCAAAAGCTGCCGGTCACTATTTTGTCTCGCTGCCTGCAGTTCCACCTGAAGGCGCTGGACGTTGAGCAGATTCGTCATCAGCTTGAGCATATCCTTAATGAAGAGCATATCGCCCATGAGCCTCGTGCCCTGCAACTGCTGGCGCGCGCGGCAGATGGTAGCCTGCGCGATGCGTTAAGCCTTACCGATCAGGCAATTGCCAGCGGTGAAGGCCAGCTCACCACCGCGTCGGTCAGCGAGATGCTCGGCACGTTGGACGACGATCAGGCGCTGTCGCTGATTGAAGCGCTGGTGGCCGCCAACGGCGAGCGGACGATGGAGCTGGTCAACGATGCTGCACTGCGCGGCGTTGATTGGGAGGCGTTGCTGATTGAGATGCAAAGCCTGCTACACCGTATTGCGATGGTGCAGCTGTCGCCTGCGGCGCTTGGCAGCGATATGGCCGCCGTTGAACAGCGGATGCGCAACCTCGCACGTACCGTGCCGCCAACTGACGTTCAGCTGTACTACCAGACGATGCTGATTGGCCGCAAAGAGCTGCCGTATGCACCCGATCGTCGTATGGGCATCGAAATGACGCTGCTGCGCGCGCTGGCGTTCCATCCGAATGCACCGCTGCCGGAGCCGGAAAGGCCCCAGCAGACGTTTGCGCCGGCCAATGCGCCAATGATGCAACAGCCGCAACCCCAACAGCAGCCGATGCCCGCTTCGGCACCGATTACCCCGCCGCCTGCTGCGCCGTTACCGGATTCCACCAATCAGGTGCTGGCCGCGCGTCGTCAATTGCAGCAGAGCAATCCGGGAGTAAACACCCCAAAAAAGAGTGAACCGGCAGCCGCTTCCCGCGCGCGGCCGGTGAACAGTGCTGCGCTGGAAAGACTTGCCTCGGTAACCGAACGCGTTCAGGCGCGCCCGGAGCCGTCGGCGTTAACCAAGCCGGCAGCGAAAAAAGAGGCTTATCGCTGGAAAGCGACCACGCCTGCTGAAGAAGTGAAAAAAGAAGAAATCGCCACGCCGAAAGCGCTGAAGAAAGCGCTGGAGCATGAGAAAACGCCCGAACTGGCGGCCAAGCTGGCGGCGGAATCTTTAGAACGTGACCCGTGGGCGGCAGAGGTGAGCCAGATGGCGTTACCGAAGCTCGTCGAGCAGGTGGCGCTCAACGCGTGGAAAGAACAAAACGGTAACGCCGTGTGCCTGCATCTGCGTCCTACGCAGCGGCACCTCAATTCGCCCGGCGCGAAGCAAAAGCTGACCGAAGCGCTGAGCACTTTATACGGCGCGCCTGTTGAATTGACCATCGTGGAAGATGATAATCCGGCGGTGCGTACGCCGCTGGAGTGGCGACAGGCAATCTATGAAGAGAAGCTCGCGCAGGCGCGCGAGTCGATTATCGCGGATAATAACATTCAGACGCTGCGCCGATTCTTCGACGCGGACCTGGATGAAGAGAGCATCCGCCCCATTTGACCGCAAGCGCTGCTTACGGTCGTTATTGTTTAACGTGACCTACTGAGAGAGAAGCCTATGTTTGGTGGTAAAGGCGGTCTGGGTAACCTGATGAAACAGGCCCAGCAGATGCAAGACAAAATGCAGAAAATGCAGGAAGAAATCGCCCAGTTGGAAGTAACCGGCGAATCTGGCGCAGGTCTGGTCAAAGTGACCATCAACGGCGCGCACAACTGCCGTCGCGTTGAAATCGACCCAAGCCTGCTGGAAGACGACAAAGAGATGCTGGAAGATCTGGTTGCTGCGGCGTTCAACGATGCGGCGCGCCGTATTGATGAAACCCAGAAAGAAAAAATGGCCTCTGTATCCTCCGGTATGCAGCTGCCACCAGGCTTCAAGATGCCGTTCTGATGCAAACCAGTCCGCTGTTAACTCAGCTGATGGAAGCGTTGCGCTGTCTGCCGGGCGTTGGCCCGAAGTCGGCGCAGCGCATGGCGTTTACCCTGCTGCAGCGCGACCGCAGCGGCGGGATGCGTCTGGCGCAGGCCTTAACCCGCGCGATGTCGGAAATCGGCCACTGTGCCGATTGCCGCACCTTCACCGAGCAGGAGGTGTGCAACATCTGCTCGAACCCGCGTCGCCAGGAAAACGGTCAAATCTGCGTGGTGGAGAGTCCTGCGGACATCTACGCCATTGAGCAGACCGGACAGTTCTCCGGCCGCTACTTCGTGCTGATGGGTCACCTGTCACCGTTAGACGGCATCGGCCCGGACGATATCGGACTTGACCGCCTTGAGCAGCGTCTGGAAACGGAGCAGCTCACGGAAATTATTCTCGCCACCAACCCAACGGTGGAAGGGGAAGCCACGGCCAACTATATCGCCGAGCTTTGCGCGCAGTATGGCGTTGAAGCCAGCCGCATCGCCCACGGTGTGCCGGTAGGCGGTGAGCTGGAAATGGTCGACGGCACCACGCTGTCGCACTCGCTGGCCGGTCGCCATAAGATTCGTTTTTAATCAATCGAGAGCAGGATTTTCTGCTCTCGCTTGAAATCCGCTACACCCATCCCCATTTTCCTCTCATCGCTTTTTTTACCTTGTAATCAGCATTGAGGTATTTTGCAATGAAAGGACAAGAAACCCGTGGCTTCCAGTCAGAAGTTAAACAGCTTCTGCATCTGATGATCCATTCTCTGTATTCCAATAAAGAAATCTTCCTGCGTGAGCTTATCTCTAACGCTTCAGATGCCGCCGACAAGCTGCGTTTCCGCGCGCTGTCTAACCCGGATCTGTATGAGGGGGACGGTGAACTGCGCGTGCGCGTCTCCTTCGATAAAGATAAGCGTACGTTGACCATTGCCGATAACGGCGTGGGCATGAACCGCGACGAAGTGATTGACCATCTGGGGACTATCGCAAAATCCGGCACCAAAGCTTTCCTCGAGTCCATGGGCTCTGACCAGGCGAAAGACAGCCAGCTTATCGGCCAGTTCGGCGTCGGTTTCTACTCGGCGTTTATCGTCGCGGATAAAGTCACCGTGCGTACCCGTGCGGCGGGTGACAAGCCGGAAAACGGCGTGTTCTGGGAGTCTGCCGGTGAAGGTGAATACACCGTAGCGGACATCACCAAAGAAGACCGCGGTACCGAAATTACCCTGCATCTGCGTGAAGACGAAAGCGAGTTCCTCGACGACTGGCGCGTGCGTTCCGTTATCAGCAAATATTCCGACCATATCGCGCTGCCGGTAGAGATCGAAAAACAGGAAGAGAAAGACGGCGAGACCGTGGTTTCCTGGGAGAAGATCAACAAGGCGCAGGCGCTGTGGACGCGTAACAAAGCCGAGCTGAACGACGACGAATACAAAGAGTTCTACAAGCATATCGCCCACGACTTTACCGACCCGCTGACCTGGAGCCACAACCGCGTGGAAGGTAAGCAGGAGTACACCAGCCTGCTGTACATCCCGTCGCAGGCGCCGTGGGATATGTGGAACCGTGATCATAAGCATGGCCTGAAGCTGTACGTGCAGCGCGTCTTCATCATGGACGACGCCGAGCAGTTCATGCCGAACTATCTGCGCTTTGTGCGCGGCCTGATAGATTCCAACGATCTGCCGCTGAACGTCTCCCGTGAAATTCTGCAGGACAGCACCGTCACCCGTAACCTGCGTAACGCCCTGACCAAGCGCGTGCTGCAGATGCTGGATAAGCTGGCGAAAGACGATGCTGAGAAATATCAGACCTTCTGGAAACAGTTCGGTCTGGTGCTGAAAGAAGGCCCGGCAGAAGACAACGGCAACCAGGAAGCGATTGCCAAGCTGCTGCGCTTTGCTTCGACTCATACCGACTCTTCTGAGCAGACCGTGTCGCTGGCCGACTACGTGTCCCGCATGAAGGAAGGGCAGGAGAAGATCTACTACATCACCGCCGACAGCTATGCTGCGGCGAAGAGCAGCCCGCACCTCGAGCTGCTGCGTAAGAAAGGCATCGAAGTGCTGCTGCTTTCCGATCGCATCGATGAGTGGATGATGAATTACCTGACCGAATTCGACGGTAAGCCATTCCAGTCCGTTGCCAAAGCCGACGAGTCTATCGACAAGCTGGCGGATGAAGTGGACGAGAGCGCGAAAGAAGCGGAAAAAGCGCTGACGCCATTCATTGAACGCGTAAAAACCCTGCTGGGCGACCGCGTGAAAGAAGTGCGTCTGACTCACCGTCTGACCGACACTCCGGCCATCGTGACGACTGATGCGGATGAAATGAGCACCCAGATGGCGAAACTGTTCGCTGCTGCGGGCCAGGCCGCGCCGGAAGTGAAATACATCTTTGAACTGAACCCTGATCACGTGCTGGTGAAACGCACTGCGGATACCCAGGATGAAGGGCAGTTTAAAGAGTGGGTTGAGCTGCTGCTTGACCAGGCGCTGTTTGCAGAGCGCGGTACGCTGGAAGATCCTAACCAGTTTATCCGCCGCATGAACCAGCTGCTGGTGTCATAAGTCTGATGCACCCGCCCGTAGTTGAGGTTATCCCAAGCTGCGGGCGGGGCTATTACCGCTAGAGTTAACTTATTTTAATATCATCCAAATCGATATCCTCTTCTTCGCAATCGTTATTTGCAATAACCTCGCGAGGGACATCTTTCTTAATCGCAGCATAAATCGTCCCCGTCACCAGTATATTGACGAGCAACGCCATCACGCCCGCCATCGGATGTGACATGGTTGGAATCATCAATACCCCACCGAACGGTACCGTTGCATCAGCGCCATATACCATAGTGACTGCGCCACCGCAGGCCCCGCCGATTGCAGCAGCAGCAATGCCGCGAACAATATCGTTCATGACGATAGGGATAGAACCTTCTACAATATTCACGACGCCCATCGGCACCGCTGATTTTAAGGTTTCGATCTCTTCGTCATTATAGATATTTTTACGTAGTAGTTTGGCAATGAAATAAGCAAGACCAAAGCCGATTGGCGTTGCGGTATTGACTAACTGAAGCGCCGTAATGGGTTCATTGATTCCCTGTGCCTGAAGCGTCAAAACGAAGGCGAAGCACGTTTTATTGAGCGGTCCACCGAAATCCACAATACATAACGCCCCAATAACCGCACCTAAAATTAAGTTAGATGACGTCCCCATACTTCTAAGGAAAGATGTTAATGCATCGGTGAAAATACCAATAGGCGTGCCGATGATATACACCATGATCAGGCAGCTGATAATGGATGCGAAAAAGGGAACGATTAATGTCGGCATTAAACCACGAGCCCAGGCTGGAACCTTGACGTTTTTAATGATGGCGAGCGCAATATATCCCGAAATGTAGCCGCCAATCATACCGCCGATGAAGCCCGCGCTAATCGCATTCGCCGCCAGACCGACGACAAAACCAGGTGCAATACCGGGTTTGCCAGCGATTGAGCCGGAAATACCGATAGCAATAACGACAGGCAACAGTCCAAGAGCTTTCGCACCGAGCGTCGCCAGGACCTGCCATAAATCAAAATGTCCTGGGACTAGCGTATCCTGAACCGTACCGCCAAGCGCCATACCGATAGCAATAATAAAGCCAGCACCACAGACAATAGGGATCAGGTACGAGATTGCGGTAAGCAGGTGGCCTTTCGGGTTCGCTGCTTTCCAGATTTCTTTGATATTCATAAATCACACCCTTTATTGATATGGGATGAGCAAAGATGAAATGTTATGAATTCACTATTTCACTGAGCTTTTCGATAAGTTTGTTTGGCGATTTCACTGCCGTTTCTGTGGCGACTTTAACGACTCTTTTGCCGGCAAAGCGTTCTTCTCCCGACACTTTCACATCGGCGGCTAACAGAACAATATCGGCCTGCGCAATCTCAGCATCGGTTAATGCGTTTTCGATACCAATCGTACCCTGCGTTTCAATTTTGACATTGTGCCCCGCTTTTTTAGCGGCGATTTCAATTTTCTTCTGAGCAATATAAGTATGTGCAATACCGACGGTGCAGGCAGTAACCCCAACAATATTCATGGTTCTTCTCCATAGTGTTTTAATCGCAACAAATTTGCCGTAAACGGCAAGGGTAATGACTAACGTTAAATTAAGCGTCAATGCCTTCAGCATTGAAAATATCGATGACTTTTTGAGGATCGTTAACCTTCAGCAATTGTGCGACGATATCTTCATCCGCCAGTGAACCCGAAACTTGAGAGAGTAAGCGGATATGGGTGGCATTTTGATCCACCAGGGTCACCGCGAATAAAATCACGCAGCGCACGTCGCTGTCATCCATGGTTTCCCAAGGGATCCCGTGCTGGGTGCGGCCAATGGCCAGGGCGGTATGGGCTACGCCCGAAGACTTGCCATGTGGGATCGCAATATGGTTTTCAAAGCCAGTGGAGCCCTGTGCCTCACGAAGCCAGACGTCGCGAAGAAAATCATCTTTATGAGTAATGGCACCATCTTGAACCAATAAATCCGTTAATTCTTCAACGGCTTCTTCTTTGGTTTTCGCCGTCATATTTAATTTGATGTTTTTAACATTGAGTACAGTTGAGATGTCCATCATTTACCTTCGTTATCAGAGCATGAAATTTGAATAACAGAGTACACTCCTCAGTTATGGCGTAATCGCTCTGTTATTAGATTTAAATAATCTGCATTTGAGAAATTGAAATAACGCTTATATCTATAATTAAAGCGTTATGCGGTAACCGTTTCCCGATAGAAAATATCGATCATCTTATCCCATGCCTGGCTGACATCCGCGTGTAAAGAAAATAGGCCCGATGTACCAACGATAAACACGTCGACACCAGATTCAGCAATTTGCCCAAACGTTTTCTCATTACATGAACCATCAATTTCGGTCAGGTAGTGGTAACCGTGCTTTTCACGCATGTTGATGAGTTTTTTTATTTTGTTAAGCGACTCCGGTATAAATTTTTGGCCTGCATAACCGGGGTCAACCGACATGACGGTCACTTTATCCAGTAAATGCGCATATTCTGCAATGCTCTCCGCCGGTGTTGCCGGGTTAAGGACCACGCCGCATCTTTTACCCGCATCCTTGATCTGGTTAAGCAGACGGAAAATTTTGTTATTCGCCGTTTCAGGATGGAAGCTAATAATGTCGGCTCCGGCATCGAGGCACATGGGAATGATATCCTCTGGATGATTCACCATCAGATGAACGTCGATAGGAACCGTGGTGATTTTTTTCAGGTTCTCAATGAAAAAAGGCGAGAGCGTGATATTGCGGACGTAGTTTCCATCCATAATATCAACATGATAAAAATCCGCCTTGCTGTTCATTGCCGTGATTTGCTCTTTGAACAGCGTCAAATCCATACACATCAATGAGGGTGAAAATTTAGCGCCCATAAACCACCTCCGATACAAAATAGTTAGTTAAAAATGGCCATGATGTGGCCCAGAATAATGCCTACTACGCCGAAGTCCGCGTCGCCAAACGTGGTGGCGTCCAACCCCATATCACCCATCATTGGCAAAAGAATGGCAGGGAGGAATGAAATCAGCAGACCATGGGCAAACGCCCCGATAACGGCGCCGCGACGCCCACCGGTAATGTTGCCGTAAACCCCAGCCGTTGCCCCGCAGAAGAAGTGCGGTGCCAGCCCCGGCACGATAACGCTCAAACCGAACAGTGGGCAGAGGAACATACTGAGCAGCCCGGCAACAAAGCTTGAGAGGAACCCGACGATGACGGCATTAGGTGCAAACGGGAAGACGGTTGGGCAGTCGAGCGCTGGTTTTGCGTCTTTCACTAATTTGTCCGCAATCCCCTTAAACGCTGGGACTATCTCTGCAATGACCATGCGTACGCCTGCCAGGATGATATAAACGCCAGCAGCAAAGGTGAGGGACTGAATAATGGCAAAGATAATGTAGTTTTGGCCCGAGCTCAGCGTCGTCTCGACAAAGGGTTTACCCGCCACGCTCACTAACACCAGGAAAAGAATCATCATGATGAGCGAGATGGATACCGAGGAGTCACGAAGAAAGTTCAGAGACTGAGGTACCTTAATTTCTTCAATGGAAGGGCTTCCCTTGCCGACCACTTTGCCAACCAGTGCAGAAACTAAATAACCGGTGGAGCCAAAATGCCCCAGGGCAAGATCGTCAGTGTGCGTAATTTTGCGGGTGAACGGTTGCAAAATGGCCGGGGAAATGACCATCATCGCCCCCAGAATGAGCGCGCCGATAGCGACAACCCAGAATCCTGATAACCCGCCTACGGATAAAATAACGGCCAGCATGGCGGCCATGTAGAGGGTGTGATGCCCCGTCAGAAAGATGTATTTTAATGGCGTGAAACGAGCAAGGACGATATTGAAAAGCATCCCTAAAACCATAATCATGGCCGTTGCTGTACCATAAATTTTCTGCGCCAGGGCTGCCATAGCATCGGTATTCGGCACGACGCCCTGGATATGAAACGAATGCTCAAATAGCTGGCTAAAGATAGTTAACGTATAGGCGACAATACCAGCGCCAGCCGTTAAAATAACAAAACCCATTATTGTTTTGAGTGTGCCAGAAATAACGTCTGATATCGATTTTTTTTGCAATAATAGGCCGGCCAGCGAAAATAACCCGACCAGAATTGCCGGTGTTCCTAGTACATCGTAAATAATAAACTGAAGCATAATAAACTCCACGAATCATATAAGAGTTGATTGGTTTTATTTCTGACTTTTATTTGGTTTATCGTTGCCCAGTAAATTACTTAACCGTACATTATTAATGGCGGCTGAATATTTGTTTAATATGATTTTCACCAGAAAGACTCTGCAAAAAAGAGCAGCATATCCCCGGTTTTTTCATTGAATCGATAATATTTATTTCATCGCTGTTAATCTGTTTCTATGCATGTGTTCTCCTGAGGCTTCAATAGGGTGAACTATAAACAGCCAAATAAAATACAACTGTGATCGATCTCGCAGAGTTAGCGCTAACAAATAAAAATGTTAAAAATTGAGTTACCGCTAACTAATCCGCAACAGGCGGATACCTACGAAGGGCCAGGGGGAATCAATACGAGAAGACGTTTGGACTGCCCTGGTTGAGAAGAGCAGGGGAGAGGGCATCAAATCGCACCGTGCGTAAAATATCTGACCATTAACCGTTTCAGCCGCCCCACCTTCCTTGAGCCAGTGCCGTTCTGGTGGTATCTTTTAGCGCTTTTTAAAAAATATCGACAACCTTTAAGGGGATTTTCGCAATGCGTATCATTCTGCTTGGCGCACCGGGCGCGGGTAAAGGAACTCAGGCACAGTTCATCATGGAGAAATATGGCATTCCGCAAATTTCCACCGGTGATATGCTGCGCGCGGCTGTAAAGTCCGGCAGCGAGCTGGGCAAACAGGCTAAAGACATCATGGACGCAGGCAAACTGGTCACTGATGAACTGGTTATCGCGCTGGTTAAAGAGCGTATCTCTCAGGAAGACTGCCGTAACGGCTTCCTGCTGGATGGCTTCCCACGCACTATCCCGCAGGCAGACGCCATGAAAGAAGCGGGCATCAACGTTGACTACGTTCTGGAATTTGACGTTCCTGACGAACTGATCGTTGACCGTATCATTGGTCGTCGCGTACACGCGGCATCTGGCCGTGTTTACCACATCAAATTCAACCCACCTAAGGTTGAAGGCAAAGATGACGTGACCGGCGAAGATCTGACCACCCGTAAAGACGATCAGGAAGAAACCGTGCGTAAGCGCCTGGTAGAATATCATCAGATGACCGCTCCACTGATCGGTTACTACTCCAAAGAAGCGCAGGCGGGTAACACCAAGTACGCCAAAGTTGACGGCACCAAAGCCGTAGCTGACGTACGCGCTGAACTGGCGAAGATCCTCGGTTAATCTCGTCCTTCCGGCACCGAGCGTGCCGGATGGCGGCGTGAACGCCTTGTCTGGCCTACATTATACCGTAGGCCGGATAAGCGCAGCGCCATCAGGTAAATTCTCCCTCTACCTCTCGCAGCAATTAGTTTTTCTTCCTCACTTTTCCGCTACAATTATCAACAATTTGAATCGATAAGAGGCGGTAATGCATCATAGTAAACCTGGTATTCTGCTGGTAAACCTCGGCACCCCCGATGCTCCAACGCCTGAAGCGATTAAACGCTATCTGACCCAGTTTTTAAGCGATACGCGCGTCGTCGATACGCCTCGTCTGCTGTGGTGGCCGCTGTTGCGCGGCGTCATTCTGCCGATTCGTGCGCCGCGGGTCGCCAAACTCTATCAATCCGTATGGATGGAAGAGGGCTCACCGTTGATGGTGTATAGCCGCCGCCAGCAGCGCGCGCTTGCCGCCCGTCTGCCTGATATCCCGGTAGTACTGGGGATGAGCTACGGTACGCCGTCGCTGCAAAGCGGTGTCGATGAACTGCTGGCGCAAGGCGTTGACCATCTCATCGTGCTGCCGCTGTATCCGCAATATTCTTGCTCGACGGTGGCGGCGGTGTGGGACGAACTGGCGCGAATTCTGGCAACCAAACGGGCAATCCCGAGCGTTTCGTTTATTCGCGACTACGCTACCGATCATGGCTATATTCAAGCGCTGGCCGCCAGCGCCCGCGCGTCGTTTGCCCGTCACGGCGAACCGGACGTGCTGCTGCTCTCCTATCATGGTATTCCGCAACGTTTCGCCAATGAAGGTGACGACTACCCTCAGCGCTGTCGCGATACCACCCGCGAGCTGGTCTCCGCGCTTGGCATCTCACCGGATAAGGTGATGATGACCTTCCAGTCGCGCTTTGGCCGCGAACCGTGGCTGACGCCTTACACCGATGAGACGCTGAAAATGCTCGGGGAGAAGGGCGTGAAGCACATTCAGGTGATGTGCCCGGGCTTCTCTGCCGACTGTCTGGAAACGCTGGAAGAAATTGCGGTGCAGAACCGTGAGGTGTTCATCGAAGCCGGTGGGCAGCAGTATGAATACATTCCGGCGTTGAATGACGACGAGGCGCATATCTCCATGATGGTGAATCTGACCGCGCGGTATACCTGATCGCAAGCAGGCGGAGGAGTGTGCTACTATTCCCCGCCTGTTAACAGCCATTCCAGAAATCACCATGAAATTTCCCGGTAAACGCAAATCCAAACACTATTTTCCGGTGGACGCTCGCGATCCGCTGCTGAAACAGATTCAACCTGAAAGTGAAACCAGTGCCTCCTGGGTTGTCGGTATCGACCAGACGCTGGTTGATATTGAGGCCAAAGTCGATGATGCGTTTATTGCGCGCTATGGCCTGAGCGCCGGGCATTCGCTGGTGATTGAAGATGATGTGGCGGAAGCATTGTATCAGGAGCTGGTACGCGAAAACCTGATCACCCATCAGTTTGCCGGTGGCACCATCGGCAATACTATGCACAACTACTCGGTACTTGCGGATGACCGCTCGGTGCTGCTGGGCGTGATGTGCAGCAACATCGAAATCGGTGGCTACGCCTATCGCTACCTGTGCAACACCTCAAGCCGTACCGACCTCAACTACCTGCAAGGTGTCGATGGCCCCATTGGCCGCTGCTTTACCCTTATCAGCGATTCCGGCGAACGTACCTTCGCCATCAGCCCGGGCCATATGAACAAGCTGCGCGCGGAAAGCGTGCCTGAATCGGTGATTGCCGGTGCTTCTGCGCTGGTGCTGACATCGTATCTGGTGCGCTGTAAGCCGGGCGAACCGATGCCTGAGGCGACCATGCAGGCTATCGCCTATGCGAAGAAATATGACGTGCCGGTGGTGCTGACGCTGGGAACGAAATTCGTAATCGCCGAGAGTCCGGAGTGGTGGCAGAGCTTTATCAAAGAGCACGTGTCGATTCTGGCGATGAACGAAGAAGAGGCGGAAGCGCTGACTGGCTTAGGCGATCCGCTTCAGGCGTCTGATAAAGCGCTGGATTGGGTGGATCTGGTGCTGTGTACCGCCGGACCAACCGGGCTGTATATGGCTGGCTTTACCGAAAATGAAGCTAAACGCAAAACGCAGCACCCGCTGTTGCCGGGGGCGATTGCCGAATTTAACCAGTACGAATTCAGCCGCGCGGTGCGCTTTAAAGATTGTCAGGAGCCGCTGCGCATTTACTCGCACATCGCGCCGTTTATGGGCGGCCCTGAGAAGATCATGAACACCAACGGCGCGGGCGATGGCGCGCTGGCCGCGCTGCTGCACGACATTACGGCGAATGCGTATCATCGTTCGAACGTGCCAAACTCCAGCAAGCACCAGCATAACTGGCTGACCTACTCGTCGCTGGCGCAGGTGTGTAAGTATGCAAACCGGGTAAGCTATCAGGTACTGAACCAGCACTCACCGCGCCTGACGCGCGGCCTGCCGGAGAAAGAAGATAGCCTCGAAGAGGCGTACTGGGAACGGTAAGATTATTATTCAGGCCTACGCAAACGTGTAGGCCTGATAAGCGTAGCGCCATCAGGCAATATCGGCGCACATTGCCGGATGGTGGCTTCGCCTTATCCGGCCTACGATAGAGCGACGAGTATTATCCGCTAACCGCCTCACTCAACGGCGGGTCGCTCAACAACCCCAGCATCGTTTTAGCAATTTCACGCTCGCCCATCACCACTTCATTGGCTCCACGCTCGCTGATATACGCCACTTCATCGTCGTAGTGCGCGCGGGCGATAATCTCAAGGTCCGGGCATTTCTCACGGGCGCTGGCGACAATTTCTCCGGCTTCGTAGCCGTTTGGAATGGTCAGCAGCAGCCAGCGCGCGCAGTCCAGATGCGCCAGGTTCATAATCTCTTCATTGGCCGCATTGCCCAGCACCGCACGAATGCCGCGTTCGCGCAGTTCGTCGACGCGGGTACGCGATGTTTCAATCACCACCAGTGGAATGCCCTGCGCCATCAGCTTCTCGCCCAGCAGGCTGCCAACGCGGCCGTAGCCGACCAGCAGCGCGTGGTTACAGATATCCACCGGGATTTGCTTCTCGTCTTCCAGCGCCTCTTCCAGCGTCTGTTCCTCAAGGGTTTCTGTTCTCTCGAGGTATTTTTCGAGCACTGAGAACAGCACCGGGTTGAGCATAATGGAGAGGATAGCGCCAGCGAGCACCAGGTTCTGCCCGGATTGCGGCAGCAGCCCCAGCGCCATGCCAAGACCGGCAAGGATAAAGGCGAATTCACCAATCTGCGCCAGGCTGGTGGCGATGGTCAGCGCCGTGCGCTGCGAGTGGCCAAACAGGCGCACCAGGCCGAAGGCCGCCAGCGATTTACCGAAGATAATGATGGCAAGCGTCGCCAGCACGGCCAGCGGCTGTTCAATGAGGATCAGCGGGTCAAACAGCATCCCGACGGAGACAAAGAACAGCACCGCGAACGCATCGCGCAGCGGCAGCGTATCGTGGGCAGCACGATGGCTCAGCTCAGACTCGTTCAGCACCATCCCGGCGAAGAACGCGCCCAGGGCGAAGGAGACATCGAACAGCTCAACCGCGCCGAAGGCAATCCCCAGCGCCAGCGCCAGTACCGAGAGGGTAAACAGTTCACGAGAGCCGGTGGCGGCGCTGCGGGAAAGGATCCACGGCACCAGACGGCGGCCAACCAGCATCATAATGGCGATAAACGCCACTACTTTGCCGATGGTGATTGCCATATCGACAGCCAGTGAGGCAAACCCGATATTCTCTTTTTCCATCATCCCGGCGACGGCTGGCAGCAGGACCAGCGTCAGCACCATCACCAGATCTTCAACAATTAGCCAGCCAATGGCGATTTGCCCGCGCTGACTATCGATAAGCTGTCGTTCCTCCAACGCGCGCAGCAGCACCACGGTACTGGCGGTAGAGAGACATAGACCAAAGACGATACCGGTCATGATTGACCAGCCTAAGAAGGTGGAGAGCAGCATGCCGAGCAACGTCGCGACGGCTATCTGCGCAATCGCCCCGGGGATGGCTATCGACTTTACCGCCATCAGATCCTTGAGCGAGAAATGGAGACCCACGCCAAACATCAGCAAAATAACGCCTAATTCCGCCAGTTCAGGGGCCAGTTTGGTATCAGCGACAAATCCTGGAGTAAACGGTCCGGCCAGTACGCCCGCTAACAAATATCCTACCAGTGGAGAGATTCTTAACTTATTGGCAATCATGCCAAGGAAAAAAGCGAGCACAAGGCCACCAACAATGGTGGTGATTAGCGGTGTGGCGTGATGCATTCCGTCTCCTTTCGTCGTGATGCGTGGTCCCATTTTTGGCGCAGAATGCCGAAACAGCCTGAAAACCAAAAAACCTCGTAATAGTTTATGACAATTTCGGTCATTTTGTTTGTGAATAATTCTTGAATTTAACTAAAAAATTGATTTTTTAGGAGTAGATGGCACAAAAGAGAAAATGGAATACGTAAAGTCAGAGAGGACGTGTGCTTGCGGGGAGGAAGGTGGCAGCCAAAATAAAGGTTTGGCTGCCTGAAAATCAGTGTTTCTGGCGGTTATCAGGTAGGAATATGGTCAACATCCCAATAAGCGGCAGGAAAGCACATATTTTATAAACCAGGTCGATACTGGTGTGGTCCGCAATCAGCCCGAGAACCGCGGCACCAAGGCCACCCATCCCAAAGGCGAAACCGAAGAACAGCCCAGAAACCATACCGATACGCCCCGGTAACAGCTCTTGTGCGTACACCAGAATGGCGGAAAACGCCGACGCGAGGATAAATCCAATGATCACCGTCAGAATACCCGTCCACCAGAGCGTTGCGTAGGGTAAAAGGAGAGTGAACGGTGCAACGCCGAGGATAGAGCCCCAAATAACATATTTACGCCCAATCTTATCGCCCACAGGCCCGCCAATTACGGTCCCCGCGGCAACCGCAAACAGGAAGGCAAAGAGGTGAATCTGGGCATTTTGTACCGATAATCCGAATTTTTGCATCAGATAAAAGGTGTAGTAGCTGCTAATACTCGCCATATAGAAGTATTTCGAGAAAATCAGCATCAGTAGGATGAAAACGGCGAGCACAACTTTGTTTTTCGGCAGCGGGTTGACGATAACCGCTTTCGGTTTGCCTTTCGCTAAACGATGCTGAGCAGCATACCAGCGGCTAACCTGCGCCAGCACGACAATCGCCAGCAGCGCAGCCAGTACGAACCAGGCCACGTTACCTTTGCCGTATGGGGCGATGATCACCGCCGCCAGCAATGGCCCCAGCGAGCTACCGAAGTTGCCGCCCACCTGGAAGATGGACTGCGCCAGCCCGTGGCGTCCGCCGGAGGCCATGCGGGCCACGCGGGAAGACTCCGGGTGGAATACCGACGAGCCGGTACCGACGAGTGCGGCGGCCAGCAGTACGGTGCCAAAGCTACCCGCGAGCGCCAGCAGTACCAGGCCGCTGAGGGTAAAGCACATACCCACCGGCAGTGACCACGGCATCGAGCGTTTATCGGTAATGTAACCGATGACCGGCTGGAACAGTGATGAGGTAAGCTGGAAGGTCAGGGTTATCATCCCAATCTGCACGAAGCTTAGCGAAAACTCCGCCTGCAACAGCGGATAAATCGCCAGGATCAACGACTGAATCATATCGTTGAGCAGATGGGAGAGGCTGATCGCTCCCAGAATACCAAATGAAGTACGACCCTTTTGCGAAGACGCAGATGGGCCAGGCCGCGTAGGGCTGGTTTCAGAAATTGCCATAGATTCCACTTGTAATTTGTAGTGCGATGTTGGGGGAAAACGCTTTAATAATAATTATCAGACTAAGATACCTGCCTACGACGTTTGAAGGAAGTCTCATTTCTGAAAACAAATTAGACTAATATTTCAGAGCATTGTAATTTCGCGGTTGTTATTCACTCAGGGAGAGAAACATGCAATTTGTTAAACGGGGCGTGGCGCTGGCGATGCTGGCAGCACTGTCTTTGGTCAGCTTACCTTCGCAGGCCTATCAGCAGGATAAAACCTACAAAATCACCATCCTGCATACTAACGATCATCACGGTCACTTCTGGCGTAGTGAATATGGTGAATATGGTCTGGCGGCGCAAAAAACGCTGGTGGACGGTATTCGTAAAGAGGTGGCGGCAGAAGGCGGTAGCGTACTGCTGCTCTCCGGCGGCGACATTAACACCGGGGTGCCGGAGTCTGACCTTCAGGATGCCGAGCCTGATTTCCGCGGCATGAACCTCGTGGGCTATGACGCGATGGCCGTGGGAAACCACGAATTTGATAACCCGATGAGCGTGCTGCGCCAGCAGGAAAAATGGGCAAAATTCCCGTTCCTCTCCGCCAACATTTATCAGAAAAGCACCGGCGAGCGCCTGTTTAAACCCTGGGCGATTTTCAAACGTCAGGATCTCAAAATTGCCGTTATTGGTCTAACCACCGATGACACCGCTAAAATTGGCAACCCGGAATATTTCACCGATATCGAATTCCGCAAACCGGCGGAAGAAGCGAAACTGGTGATTCAGGAACTCCAGCAAAAAGAGAAGCCGGACCTGATTCTGGCGGCGACCCATATGGGGCATTACGACAATGGCGAGCACGGTTCCAACGCGCCGGGTGATGTCGAAATGGCGCGCAGCCTGCCTGCGGGCGCGCTGGCGATGATTGTGGGTGGTCACTCACAGGACCCGGTTTGCATGGCGTCGGAGAATAAAAAGCAGGTCGACTACGTACCGGGTACCCCGTGTGCGCCAGACAAACAAAACGGCATCTGGATTGTGCAGGCACATGAGTGGGGTAAATATGTTGGCCGCGCTGACTTTGAGTTCCGCAACGGCGAGCTGAAGCTGGTGCACTATCAGCTGATCCCTGTGAACCTGAAGAAAAAGGTGACCTACGATAACGGCCAGAGTGAGCGCGTACTTTACACGCCACAAATCCCGGAAAACCCGCAGATGCTCTCGCTGTTGACGCCGTTCCAGAGCAAAGGTAAAGCACAGTTAGAGGTGAAAGTGGGCAGCGTGAACGGGCATCTGGAAGGCGACCGCAGCAAAGTTCGCTTTGTGCAAACCAATATGGGACGCCTGATTCTTGCTGCGCAAATGGCGCGCACTGGCGCTGACTTTGGCGTAATGAGCGGCGGCGGCATTCGTGATTCCATTGAAGCGGGCAATATCACCTACAAGAGCGTGCTAAAGGTGCAGCCGTTTGGCAACGTGGTGGTGTACGCTGACATGAGCGGTAAAGAGGTGACCGAGTACCTGACCGCCGTGGCGCAGATGAAGCCGGACTCCGGGGCTTACCCGCAGTTTGCTAACGTGAGTTTTGTGGCAAAAGACGGGCAGCTTCAGGACCTGAAAATCAAAGGTGAGCCGGTTGACCCTGCGAAAACCTACCGCATGGCGACCCTGAGCTTTAACGCCACCGGCGGGGATGGGTATCCGAAAATTGATAGCAAACCGGGATATGTGAATACCGGGTTTATCGATGCTGAGGTGCTCAAACAGTATATCGAGCAGAACTCACCGTTGGATGTGAATGCTTACGAACCGAAAGGGGAAGTGAGCTGGCAGTAAGGTTTGAGCCGTTCCCGGCGACGCTTCGCTTGGCCGGGCTACGTTCTATTCCCTCTCCCCTTTGGGGAGAGGGTTAGCGTGAGGGGACAACCTGCACCTATCAATCCCGGCGCGCAATATCCGCAAACGTCGCGCTAAGAATTTTCGCTAAATCGCCCGCAGCCAGTTCAATATCCAGCCCGCGTTTGCCACCGGAAACATAAATAGAGGCAAATTCCTGTGACGGCGCATCAATCACCGTTGGCAGACGCTTCTTCTGCCCCAACGGGCTTATACCACCCACCAGATAGCCGGTCACGCGCTGGGCGACCATCGGATCGGCCATGTCGACTTTTTTTGCCCCTAGCGCCTTCGCGACCTTTTTCAAATCCAGCTGCCCGGCGACCGGTGTCACCGCGACCGCCAGCTGTTTCATATCGCCGTTCATCGCAACCAGCAGCGTTTTATATACCTGGTCGGCATTCAGCCCCAGTTTACGCACCACTTCATCGCCAAAATTAGTTTCATTTGGATCGTGATCGTAGGTGTGGATGCTGAACGGGATCTTGTTCTTTTCGAGTAGCTTAACTGCGGGAGTCATAACGTTCCTTCTTACTGCAGACGTGATATGCACTCAGCATACGCCCTAAAACGGACTAAAAAATAGTATAATCTTGCGCAATAGGTATTGGCAGTTGCGGCAACTTTGAGCGACAATCGAGAGATCCGGAGTGCGAACTCCGGGATAATAATAATGATGAAATTCCTCTTTGACGGGCCAATAGAGATATTGGCCATTTTTTTATCTCAGCATCTGCGGCAGGTTGCCTTCCCCATACAAATGGAGCGCCCCCACGGCCACCACATAACGCCCTGGCGGCAGCGCCAGCAGCGCGTCACGCCAGGCTTCATTGCGTTTTACCATCAACACATCATACAGCGACTGGCTAAAGGTATTGGGCAGCGACGCCGTGCCGTTAGACGGTGGCTGCTCTAACCACCATCCGATCATCACCTGCAGCAGCCGGGCGTTGGTGTGCCAGTGGGTCAGCGTATCGTCGAGTAACGCCATTCCCCCGTCGGGAAGGTGACAGAGCAGGGCTATCTGGCTATCTGCTCCCTCCAGTTCCTGCACCGGCAGCGACGTTTCGCGCGCCGCCTGCAGGAGCTGATAATCAATACCGTAATCCGGGCGCAGCCCCAGCTTTTGTGCCTGGGTGGCCTGCAGCACCATGGCAACCTGCCAAAGCGGCTGGGTATCAAAGCGATACAGCGGCATTCCCAGTTCGTCGCTGAGTTTTTCCAACTGGCTGAACTGCGCTTCGCTGAGTCGTTCGCGAAGCGGTGGGTATTCCGGTAAATCGCTGAAAGGGGTCTCGTTACCGGAGATATCCGCTTCAACGATTAACGCATCGGCCTGACGAAGTTTTTTCAGCAGCTTAGCGGGAAGCGGCGCCATGTCGCGCGTTCCCATGTGAATGCTGCCCACCAAATGCAGATAGCGACCGCCGGGGAGTATGACGTCCAGCGCGGGCCAACTGTATGGGGAACCGCGCAGCGTGTGCCACAGACGTTGTAGTTGATTTAACAGGCTCATCCGCGCTCCCTGGAAGGAAAATCTCATGCTAGCGCGATGGGGGGAAAGGTGCAAACGCGTCCCTCCCGGTGGCGGGAGGGACGGTGGGTTACTGTTTAGGTTTGAAGCGCAGCAGGCGGTTAGCGTTACTCACAACGGTAATCGATGAGAGCGCCATCGCGGCCCCCGCAACCACCGGGTTTAGCAGCGTTCCGGTCAGCGGCCAGAGGATCCCGGCGGCAATCGGGATACCCAGCGAGTTATAGACAAATGCCCCGAGCAGGTTCTGCTTCATATTACGCAGCGTGGCGCGAGAAATCGCCAGCGCATCGGCGACCCCGACCAGGCTATGGCGCATCAGCGTAATCGCCGCGGTTTCAATCGCAACGTCGCTGCCGCCGCCCATGGCGATACCTACATCGGCCTGCGCTAACGCTGGCGCATCGTTGATACCGTCACCGACCATTGCCACTTTTTGGCCCTGCGCCTGCAAATCTTTAATCGCCTGCGCTTTACCGTCCGGTAGTACGCCAGCAATTACCTCATCAATACCCGCTTCTTTGGCAATCGCGTTGGCGGTGACGGGATTATCCCCGGTCAGCATCACCAGGCGGTAGCCTTCACGGTGCAGACGTTGCAGCGCGGCAACGCTGTCACTGCGCAGCGGGTCACGAATGGCGAACAGCGCGGCGGCTTTGCCGTCGATTGCCAACAGCACCGGGGTTGCGCCCTGTGCGGCTTGTTGCGCCATTTCATCATCCAGCTCGCGGGTGACGACCTGATGTTCATGCAGCAGCGCCTGGTTGCCGAGCAACAGGGCATGTCCGTCACTTTCGCCGCTAACTCCAAGCCCACGCAGGGTGCGGAAGGCATTAACCTGCGGCAGTGATTTCTCGGCGGCTTTCTCCACAATAGCGCGCGCTAATGGGTGGTTCGAGCCCTGTTCCAGCGCGGCGGCCAGACGCAGCGCGGTGGCTTCGCTCATTGCGCCCAGCGTTTTTACCGCAACGACCTGCGGTTTACCTTCGGTCAGCGTGCCGGTTTTATCAAACACCAGCGTGGTGAGCTCGCTGGCGCGCTGCAATGCATCGGCATCACGTACCAGCACCCCGTACTCTGCGGCGCGGCCGACACCGGCAATAATCGACATCGGCGTTGCCAGGCCCAGCGCACAAGGACAGGCGATAATCAGCACCGTCGTGGCGATAACCAGAGTGTAGACAATCTGCGGTGCCGGGCCGAAGAAGTACCAGATGGCGGCGCTGAAAATGGCAATGGCGACCACCACCGGCACGAACACGGCGGAGATTCTATCCGCCAGTTGGCCGATTTCAGGCTTACTGCTTTGTGCCTGACGCACCATCTTAATAATGCGCGATAGCGTGGTGTGGCTACCAACAGCGCTTGCGCGGAACTGGACTGAACCATCTTCGACCACGGTACCGGCGTGAATGCTATCGCCATCGCCTTTTTGCTGCGGGATAGGCTCACCGGTCAGCATCGCTTCATCAAACCAGGCTTCGCCCTGGCTAATTTCACCGTCAACGGGGACGCGGTCGCCGGTAGCCAGGCGCAGGATCATCCCCGGCTGAACGTCGGCCAGCGGCACGGTTTTTTCACCGTCTTCCGTCACCACGCGGGCGGTTGGCGGCGTCAGGTCGAGCAGTTTTTCCAACGCCCGGGAGGAGCGCTGACGTGCACGCGCCTCCAGCATATGCCCCAGATTTATCAGACCGATAATCATGGCGCTGGCTTCGTAATAAAGGTGGCGGGCTTCCATTGGGAACCACTGCGGCCACAGGTTGACGCTCATCGAGTAGAGCCATGCGACGCCGGTACCTAAGGCGACCAGGGTGTCCATCGTGGCGGTACGGTTCTTCAGGCTTTTCCATGCGCTGGTGTAAAAGTGACCGCCGGCAAAGACCATCACCGCCAGGGTGATTAAGCCGATGACCAGCCACAGGGAACGGTTATCGTCGGAGACCATCATGTTGTCGCCAATCATGCCCCAGACCATCACCGGGATACCGACCAGCAGGGCGACGATCGCCTGCCAGCGAAAACGCTTCATGGTCGCGAGGGCGGTTTCCTGCTGACGCTCGCGGCGCTTGAGGTCATCCTCAATCGCTTCCGCGCCGTATCCCGCTTTTTCTACTGCCTGAACTAAATCCCCGGCGGAGGCGCTGCCCATAACCAGGGCCGTGCGCTCCGCCAGGTTTACCCGTGCCTGTACGACGCCCGGTACGGCCTGCAACGCATTCTGTACCCGGGAAACGCAGCTGGCGCAGCTCATACCGTTGATCAGCAATTGTTGGCTGTCATCCAGTTCCTGTGCTGCCGGAAGCTCAGGGGTGGCCGCTGTCAGTGCTTCCGACGGGAGTGATGACTCTGCCAGCGGTTTAGCCTTTGGGTGGCTTAACTCCGCACCATAACCGGCTTGCTTAATGGTTTCGATAAGCGCGTCAGCGCTGGCGCTGCCGGTCACGTGGGCGGCTTCGATAGTCACTTCCGCATGGTCAACGTCAGGGCGTTGTTCCAGGCTCTCTTTCACGCGTTTTACGCAGTGGCCGCAGGACAGACCGTCCAGGGCTAGATCGATGGTTTGAGACATATCACTTTCCTCAATAATGGATGACCAAATTCACCTTATGGTCTACAGTTGTGAAGGTTAAACCTTCCAGCAAGGGGAAGGTCAAGGGGGAAATGTGAATATCAGTGATGTTGCCAAAAAAACCGGCTTAACCAGCAAAGCGATTCGCTTTTATGAAGAGAAGGGGCTAGTCACGCCGCCGCTGCGTAGCGAAAACGGCTACCGCAGCTACACGCAGAAACACCTTGATGAGTTTACGCTACTGCGTCAGGCACGACAGGTCGGGTTTAATCTCGAAGAGTGCGGCGAGCTGGTGAATTTGTTTAACGATCCAAAGCGCCACAGCGCCGATGTGAAAGCCTATACGCTGCAGAAAGTCGCGGACATCGAGCGTCATATCAACGACCTGCAGGCGATGCGCGATCAGCTGCTCTCGCTGGCAGAATCCTGCCCGGGAGATGACAGCGCCGATTGTCCGATTATTGATAATCTCTCCGGCTGCTGTCACCGTAAAACCCTGGCCTGATGCCTAGCGAGGAGGGGAGAGCCTGATTCGCAGGACGATCCCTTCCACCGCAATCACCTCGACTTTGCTGCCAGCGGGTAGATCGTCATCGGCGGCAACCGGCCATGAGCTATCGCCAACGCGCATATGGCCGCGACCGTTCACCAGCGTGCTATCCAGCGTAAAGCGCTGGCCCAGCAGCTGTTGACCGCGCTGGTTAAGCTGGCCTTCTGACGGGCGCTGACGGCTTGTTCGTTGAGTCAGCCACTTCCACCATAGCCAGGCCGCCAGCAGCGTCAGCACGGCAAACAGCGCGCCCTGCCATTCCCAACCGATCGGAAGCAGCCAGGTAATGGCGCCGGTGACCGCCGCCGCAATGCCGCTCCACAGCAGGTAGCCGCTGCCGCCGAGCATTTCAGCAACCAGAAGCAACCCGCCAAGGCTTAGCCAGAAGAGATGCGGGTGCGAGAGCACCAGCGCAATCATGATGATTTCCGTTCGCTGGCGCTGTCTTTAATCAGCTCGGCGATCCCGGCGATTGAGCCCATCAGACTGCTAGCATCCAGCGGCATCATGACCACTTTGCTGTTATTGGCGGAGCCAATCTGCTGCAGCGCGTCGGTGTATTTCTGCGCCACGAAGTAGTTCACCGCCTGAATGTCACCGGCGGCAATGGCTTCAGATACCATCTTCGTTGCTGTAGCTTCAGCTTGCGCAGAACGTTCACGCGCTTCTGCCTGCAGGAACGCCGACTGACGCTCACCTTCAGCGGTAAGGATCTGCGCCTGTTTTTCACCTTCGGCTTTAACGATTTGCGCCTGGCGAATCCCTTCTGCTTCCAGAATATAGGCTCGCTTAGTACGTTCCGCCTTCATCTGCGCGTTCATAGCGTCGATAAGCTCAGCCGGTGGGCGGACATCGCGAATCTCGATACGGGTGATTTTGATGCCCCACGGATTCGTTGCTTCATCAACGATATGCAGCAGACGCGTGTTGATGTTGTCACGCTGGGAGAGCATTTCGTCGAGCTCCATCGAACCGAGGACGGTACGAATGTTTGTCATCGTCAGGTTGATAATGGCCAATTCAAGATTGCTGACCTCATAGGCCGCTTTTGGGGCATCAATGACCTGAATAAAGCAAACGGCATCAATTGAGACGTTGGCGTTATCTTTGGAAATCACTTCCTGGGAAGGGATATCGAGCACCTGCTCCATCATATTGATTTTGCGGCCGATACGATCCATAAACGGCACGACCAGGCTTAAGCCCGGATGCAGGGTTTTGGTGTAGCGGCCAAAGCGTTCAACCGTCCACTGGTAGCCCTGAGGCACAACTTTGACACCCGCCGCGACAATGACCAGCGCGACGAAGATAAGAACCGGGATAAATATCAGCATAAAACCTCCTGTTTAACTGTCCGTAACCTCTTCAAGTATATCGGCTATGCGGGGGAAATTCGCCCCCTGAAATTAATTGGGGTTACACTAAGGGCACAAAAGTCAGCATCAGGACACATTAAAGCAATGAAGGAAAATAGCGCGATTTTACAACTTGAACAGGTGAGCTTTCGTATTGGCGAGAAAACGGTCCTTGATAAGATTAATTTAAGCGTAGCCCCCGGTGAATTTAAGCTGATTACCGGGCCCTCCGGCTGCGGCAAAAGCACCTTATTAAAAATTATCGCCTCGCTGCTTTCACCTACCGATGGGAAGATTCTCTTTGAGGGGAAGGATATCAATGCACTTACGCCGGAAGCCTATCGCAAGCAGGTTTCCTACTGCGCACAAACCCCGGCGCTGTTTGGTGATACGGTTTACGACAACTTTATTTTCCCGTGGCAGATTCGCCATAAAAATCCTGAACCGGATCGTTTTCTGACGCAGTTGGCGCGCTTTGGCCTGCCGGAAGAGACGCTGTCGAAATCGATTAACGATCTCTCCGGTGGCGAAAAACAGCGGGTGTCGCTCATTCGTAACCTGCAATTTTTACCGAAGGTGCTGCTGCTGGATGAAATAACCAGCGCGCTGGATGAGCAAAACAAAAAGAACGTGAACGAGATTATTCATCAGTACGTGCGCGAGCAGCAGATTGCCGTGCTGTGGGTGACGCACGATAAAGATGAAATTAGCCATGCGGATGAAGTGGTGACGCTGCCTTCGCATCAGGAGGCGGTCAATGAATAGCGAACATATCATCACTAACCAATCGCTGGCGCTGTCGATGGTGCTGGTACTGGTGGCCATCCTGGTGAGCTACCGGGAAAAGCTGGCGCTGGAAAAAGACATTATCTGGAGCATCTGCCGGGCGGTGGTGCAGCTGATTATCGTCGGCTACGTGCTGAAATATATCTTCAACGTTAATCACGCGGTGCTGACGCTGTGCATGGTGCTGTTTATCTGCTTCAACGCGGCGTACAACGCGCAAAAGCGCAGTAAGTATATCGATAAAGCCTTTGTGTCATCGTTTATCGCCATTACCACCGGCGCGGGGCTAACGCTGGCGGTGCTGGTGTTCTCCGGCTCCATTGCCTTTGTGCCGATGCAGGTTATCCCTATTTCCGGGATGATTGCCGGGAATGCGATGATTGCTGTGGGGCTGTGTTACAACAACCTGGGGCAGCGCTTTAGCGCCGAGCAGCAGCAAATTCAGGAGAAGCTGAGTCTGGGAGCTACGCCGAAAATGGCTTCCGCACGCCTGATTCGCGAAAGTATTCGAGCGTCGCTGATCCCGACCGTGGATTCGGCAAAAACTGTGGGGTTGGTGAGTTTGCCGGGAATGATGTCCGGGCTGATTTTTGCCGGTATCGACCCGGTCAAAGCGATTAAGTATCAGATTATGGTGACGTTTATGCTGCTCTCAACCGCCAGCCTGTCGACCATTATTGCCTGCTATCTGACCTACCGGAAGTTTTACAACGCCCGCCATCAGCTGGTGGTGACGCAGCTGAAGAAACGCGCGTAGCGTGAGATTTTCCGGGGTCGCTTCGCTAGCCAGGGCTACCAAAACGTAGCCCGGCCAAGCGAAGCGCCGCCGGGAATCACACCATTAGTACAGCAGCGAATACAGCTGGCGACGATACTTCGACGCCAACGCATCACCGGTACCGAGCGCCGCCAGAATTTCCTGCAGCATTTTGCGCGCCTGACCATCGGCCGCGCCTAAATCTTTACGCAGGTGGCTGAACAGCAGCTCCAGCGCCTCTTCGTTACGGCCCACCTGATGCAGCTGAAGCGCCAGCTTCGAGGCCAGCGCGGCATCTTCTGGGTTGGCCTCTACTTCTTGCTGCAATTGCTGAATTTCCGGCGTATCTGCTGCCTGCTTCAGCAGCTCAATCTGCGCAACCAGCCCCTGATAGCGGGTGTCCTGGTCCTGCAACGGAATGGTTTTCAGCACCGCTTCTGCCTCTTCTGAACGGTTAAGCGCAATCTGCGTTTCCGCCAGCAGCAGGCCAATCTGGCTGTCCTGACCGGAGAGCTGCCAGGCATCTTTCAGCAGCGGCAGCGCGTCGGCATGGTTGCCTTCCTGAATCAGCGCCAGCGCCTGCTGTGCTTTCAGCTCTTCTTCACGCGGCAGCACTTTATCGAGCAGCGCGCGAATCGCCTCTTCCGGCTGTGGGCCCTGGAAGCCGTCAACCGGCTGGCCGTTCTGGAACAGATAAACGGTCGGGATGGAGCGCAGGCCAAACTGAGAGGCGACCATCTGCTCGGCGTCGCAGTCGACCTTCGCCAGAATAAATTGACCGTTGTACTGCGCGGCCAGATTTTCCAGCACCGGCGTCAGCTCCAGACAGTGCTGGCTACGGTCGGACCAGAAGTAGAACAACACCGGTGTGGTAACGGATTGCTCCAGCGTCTGGTGGAGATTAGCTTCGGTAATGTTGACGATATTCTGTACGGACATAGGTCTTTCTCTGTAGTCGGTTTGTATTCGAGATGGGGGCAAAAGCGTCGGCTTCAACTTAGCCCTGCAGAATTTTGTCCATCGCACGACCCGGCAGCAGGCGTTTCAGCCAGCCAACCGCGTGGGTGACCAGGGTGACCGGATAGCGTAATTTCGGCTTATCGCTGATAAACGCATGGCGCACTTTCGCCACCACCGCATCCGGGCCAAGGGTGAAGCGTGCGGCAATGCCGGGATTCTCCACCGGCTTATCGCTGGTCTGGTTGACGTTCTCGGTAAAGCGGGTGCGAATCGGGCCGGGTTCAATCAGGCTCACCTTCACGCCCGTATGGCGCAGCTCCATGCGCAGCGCGTCTGACCAGGCTTCCAGCGCGTATTTGCTGGCGGCATAAGCACCGCGGCCCGGCGTAGAGATAAGCCCCATCACCGATGACGTCATGACTATACGGCCTTCGCCGTGCGGGATCATCGCTGGCAACAGGCGCATGGTTAGCTGGTGGACGCCGAAAAAGTTGGCGGAAAACTGCTGCACCATTTGCGCGCGGCTGATGCTCTCCAGCGGCCCATAAACGCCATATCCGGCGTTATTAAACAGACCAAACAGACGATTGTTGGTCAGTGCGATCACCTGCTCCGCGGCGTTATCGACGCTTTCCGGGCTGTCGAGGTCGAGCAATATTCCGGTAAACCCCATGCCGTTCATGCGCTTCACATCATCGGGTTTGCGGCAGGCGGCCAGTACGCGAAAACCCTGGCGTTTCAGTTCTAACGCGCTTTCGAGGCCAATCCCGCTGGAACATCCTGTAATTAAGACCGATTTTTGCATAACTTTACCTGAAGACACCGCTTTACTTTCCGGCATCGTGATTAACTAATGGAGCCAGGCGTGTCGCCATCCAGTCAGCAATAAACGGCTGGGCGTCACGATTGGGATGAATGCCATCATCCTGCATCCACTGCGGCTTGAGATAGACCTCTTCCATGAAGAAGGGCAGCAGTGGAATAGAAAACTCGCTGGCGAGCCGCGGATATACAGCGCTGAAGGCCTCATTATAGCGGCGTCCGTAGTTTGCTGGCAGACGAATTTGCATTAATAGCGGTTGGGCATGGGCGGCTTTCACCTGTTGCAGAATCGTGCGCAGCGTTTTCTCGGTTTGCTGCGGCTGAAAACCGCGCAGTCCATCGTTGCCGCCGAGTTCAACCAGCACCCATTGTGGTTTATGTTGTTGCAGTAGTGCGGGCAGGCGCGCTAGCCCCTGGTCTGAGGTATCGCCGCTAATACTGGCGTTCACCACCGTGATGTCAGGTTGCCATTTATCGTTCAACAGCGCCGGCCAGGCCGTATTGGCCGCCATGCGATAGCCCGCGCTAAGGCTGTCGCCAAGCACTAACAGCGTGTCCGCCGCCGCGGCACGCAGGCTAAACAGAATCAAAAACAGGATAGGCAAATGCCAGCGGAAAACGTACTTGAAGTGCATCATCTTAAGAAATCCGTCGGTCAGGGGGAGCATGAGCTTTCCATCCTTACCGGAGTTAACCTGATTGTCAAACCGGCGCAAACCCTTGCTTTGATTGGCGAGTCGGGCTCCGGGAAGTCGACGCTGCTGGCGATTCTGGCCGGGCTGGATGACGGCAGCAGCGGCGAGGTGAAGCTGCTGGGGCATCCGCTGGAGAAGCTCGATGAAGAAGCGCGAGCGCGCCTGCGCGCCCAGCATATCGGCTTCGTTTTCCAGTCCTTCATGCTGATCCCAACGCTGAATGCGCTGGAGAACGTTGAGCTGCCTGCGCTGCTGCGTGGGGAAAGTGACGGGCAAAGCCGCCAGGGGGCAAAGGCATTACTGGAACAATTGGGGTTAGGTAAGCGTCTGCACCATCTCCCGGCGCAGCTTTCCGGGGGTGAACAGCAGCGCGTGGCGCTGGCGCGCGCCTTTAATGGTCGCCCGGATCTGCTGTTTGCCGATGAACCGACCGGCAACCTCGACCGTCAGACCGGTGACAAAATCGCCGACCTGCTTTTCTCACTTAACCGTGAACACGGCACCACGCTGATTCTGGTGACCCACGATGCGCAGCTTGCCGCGCGCTGCGACCGACGGCTGCGTCTGGTCGACGGGCAGCTACGGGAGGAGGCATGATTTTACGCTGGTTCTGGCGGGAGTGGCGCTCGCCGTCGCTGCTGATTGTCTGGCTGGCGCTGAGCCTGGCGGTGGCCTGCGTGCTGGCGCTGGGCAGCATCAGCGACCGCATGGACAAAGGGCTCAATCAACAAAGCCGTGAATATATGGCGGGCGACCGGGTGCTGCGCAGTTCGCGCGAAGTCCCAACGCAGTGGATTGAGCACGCGCGCGCTCAGGGACTCACGGTTGGCGAACAAATTAACTTCTCGACCATGACCTGGGCGGGCGATACGCCGCAGCTTGCCGACGTGAAAGCGGTGGACGACAGCTACCCGCTGTACGGCGACCTGCAAACCGCACCGGCGGGCCTGAAACCGCAGGCCGGGACGGTGCTGCTGGCTCCCCGCCTGATGGCGCTGCTGAATCTGAAAACCGGCGATAACCTTGACGTTGGCGACGCCACGCTGCGTATTGCCGGGGAAGTGGTGCAGGAGCCTGACAGCGGCTTTAACCCGTTCCAGATGGCGCCCAGGCTGATGATGAACCTGGCCGACGTGGCGAAAACCGGCGCGGTACAGCCCGGCAGCCGGGTAAGCTGGAGCTATAAGTTTGCCGGCACGCCCGCGCAGCTTGCCAGCTACGAAAGCTGGTTGCTGCCTCAGCTCAAGCCTGAGCATCGCTGGATTGGCCCGGATCAGGACGACGGCGCGTTAGGCAAATCGCTACAGCGCTCCCAGCAGTTCCTGCTGCTCTCGGCACTTCTGACGCTGCTGCTGGCGGTGGCTGCCGTGGCGGTGGCGATGGGCCACTACTGCCGCAGTCGCTACGATCTGGTGGCGGTGCTGAAAACCTTAGGTGCCGGGCGGGCGCAGCTGCGCAAACTGATTATCGGCCAGTGGGTGCTGCTGCTGGCGCTTTCGGCGCTGGCGGGTGGGGCGATGGGTCTGCTGTTTGAGTCGGTCCTGCTAGCGCTGCTCAAGCCGGTGCTGCCAGCGGCATTACCTGCCGCTAGCGCCTGGCCGTGGCTGTGGGCGGTGGGGTCAATGACGGTGATTTCGCTGCTGGTCGGGCTGCGTCCGTACCGGTTACTGCTGGCCACTCAGCCGCTGCGCGTGCTGCGACAGGACATAGTGGCCAACGTCTGGCCGCTGAAAATTTACCTGCCGTTGGTCTGTATCGTCACGGTAGTGTTGCTGGCGTGGTTGATGGGCGGTAGCCCGCTGCTGTGGTCGGTGCTGGCGGGCGCGGTGGTGCTGGCGGCGCTGTGCGGGCTGGTGGGCTGGCTGCTGCTCAAGGTGTTGAAGCGCATCACTTTGCGCGCGTTGCCGCTACGTCTGGCGGTGAATCGTCTGCTGCGCCAGCCATGGTCGACGCTTAGCCAACTGGCGGCGTTCTCGCTCTCATTTATGCTGCTGGCGCTGCTGCTGGTGCTGCGTGGCGATCTGCTGGATCGCTGGCAACAGCAGCTACCGCCGGAAAGCCCGAACTATTTTCTGATCAACATTGCCCCGGAGCAGGTGAGTGAGGTGAAAACCTTCCTGGCGGAGCATCAGGTGATCCCGGCGGCGTTTTACCCGATCGTTCGCGCGCGTCTCACCCAGATCAACGGTCATAGCACCGAAGGTAATAAAGATGAATCGTTGAACCGCGAGCTGAACCTTACCTGGCAAAATCAGCGGCCGCAGCATAACCCGCTGGTGGCCGGCGTCTGGCCGCCAAAAGCCGGGGAGGTTTCTATTGAGGAAGGGCTGGCGCAGCGGCTGAACATTGGCCTTGGCGATAGCGTGACCTTCACCGGTGATACCCAGGACTTTACGGCGAAGGTGAGCAGCATTCGTAAGGTCGATTGGGAAAGCCTGCGGCCGAACTTCTTCTTTATCTTCCCGGACGGTGCGCTAGACGGTCAGCCGCAAAGCTGGCTCACCAGCTTCCGCTGGGACCACGGCACGACGCTGCTGACTCAGCTAAACCGTGAATTCCCGACCGTGAGCCTGCTGGACATTGGCGCTATCTTAAAACAGGTTGGTCAGGTGCTGGCGCAGGTCAGCCGGGCGCTGGAGGTGATGGTGGTTCTGGTGACCGCCTGCGGCGTGCTGTTGCTGCTGGCGCAGGTTCAGGTTGGCATGCGCCAGCGTCATCAGGAGCTGGTGGTTTATCGCACTCTCGGTGCCGGAAAGTCGCTGCTGCGTCTGACGCTGTGGGCTGAGTTTGCCCTGCTAGGGGCGATTTCCGGGCTGGTGGCGGCCATCGGCGCGGAGACCGCGCTGGCGATGCTGCAAACGAAGGTGTTCGACTTCCCGTGGTCACCGGACTGGCGGCTGTGGGTGGCGCTACCGCTGTGCGGGGCGCTGCTGCTGTCGCTGTGCGGCGGGGGATTGGGGCTGCGTCTGCTTAAGGGTAGGGCGCTGTTCCGCCAGTTTTCCAGCTAGCTATTTCCCGGCGGCGCTGTGCTCGCCCGGGCTACAGATTATGAGTAGCCCGGCCAAGCGCAGCGCCGCCGGGTCACTTTCCGCACCCGCAAAATTGCTCATCCTTTCATCAATTTGCCCGTTTTAGGGCACCATTCGGTAATTCTGCAGCGCTAAGTCGCACGTTTCATTAAAAATCAGTCAGGTGTAATTTATTAATAAACGATAAGATTTGTGTGCCAAATAGATGGCACGTAATCTATCAAGGAAAAATAATGACTATAAAAATGAAAGCGCTGGCGATCTCGATCGGCGCTGCAGTGGCATTGACGTCTTTCGCATCCCAGGCTGAAATTACCCTGCTCAAGCAGGATCCTCAGGCTGGTAACCCGCTGAGCCGTCTGAACTTCACCGTGGGCGGGAGTATTCGTCCGCAGTTCCAGAACATGACCGGCGATGACGGTAAAAATGGCTACAAGCGTAACGGCTTTGACGGCGGCACCCGTTTCCGTTTCGCAGCTGATTACTACCTGTTTGATGACATTAGCTGGGTCAGCTACTACGAGCTGGGCGTAAACTTCCCGGCAATGTTCAACTGGGACAACCACTACGCTGACGGCGCGAACAACACCACTCGCCGTATGCTGTACACCGGTCTGAAGAGCGATACCTGGGGTACGCTGACCTTCGGTCAACAAAACAGCGTGTACTACGATGTGGTCGGCGTGAAAACCGATATCTGGGACTATGATATGATTGGTCAGGCACCAGGTAACGGTATCAACGGTGACTACGACGGTTCTTACCGTACTCGTAAATCTCTGAAATATAAGAAAACCGTAGGTGATGTTGATCTCTACGCGTCTTACCTGTTCAGCGATGATTACAACCCAGAAAATGGCCTGCGCTATGAGCGTAAAGGCGGCGGTTCTTTAGGTGTTGACTACCACATCACCGACGACCTGACCTGGGGTACCGCATGGAACTACACGCGTGCAGATATGCGTGATTCGGACACCAACGACACCAAAACCTACGATCAGAACATCGTCGGTACTGCGCTGAGCTGGACGCCGGATAACTGGACCTTCTCCCTCGGCGGCGGCTGGTACCAGAACTTCATGACCACCAAAAAAGTCTCCGTACACGACTACTTCGCGGGCGACGCGTGGGGTCTGGAATACTTCGCGGGTTACAAAATCCCGGTTGGTCAGTACGCGCTTAAATCCGTTCAGCCATACGTCATGGGTGACCGTATTGAATACGTGAATGGCCGTAACTATCTGCGTACCGATAACGGCGTAGGTATCAGCTTCCAGCTGGATTACGGTTTCCGTGTTGACTACGAACACGTGTTCACCTCCAGCACCGACAACCTGGGTGATATGAACCTGGTTCGTCTGCGTTACGATTTCTAAGTTGTTTCTCCCGCATGCGGGAAAAGTAAACCTATCTCAGACCGGGCTGGTGGCAACACCACCCGGTTTTTTTACATTATGGGTATAACGCTTAATAAAATGATGTTCTGTCTTTATTTATAAATATCGCTGTAATAAGAGACGGCTTTACTGTTTAATGATATTTTTGAGTTCTTATTATATTTTATTTATTCCATTTCTGTTAAATATACAAATGGCGAATATATATGAGCGATATTATTTATTTAAGAATCGTTGGCGAACAGCAGGGGCTGATTTCTGAAAGTTGTGGCAGCGAACAATCTGTTGGCAATCGTTTTCAAAAAGATCATGAAGATGAAATTTTTGTTTTTAGCCTGCGCGGGGCGATTTCCAGTACACCTGACGGTGTCAATCATCACGGCATCCAGTTTTGTAAAACCATTGATAAAAGCTCTCCTCTATTTGCCCAAGCTATAAATAACAATGAGCGTTGTTCTCTTGATTTTACCTATTATCGTATTAATCGCTGGGGACGCTGGGAGAAGTATTACCATATTGAGCTTAGGGGGGCGAGCATCAGCGCTTATTCGATGCATACCCAGATTCATGGGTTAGCAGAGGAAATTATAACGATAAATTATGATTATATCTGTTCAAAGCACCTGGGGGCGGGTACTGAATACAGCATTTTGTTAGTGCCTGAAAACTACAATCAACTCTTCCCACCAGCGCCACCGCCGATAGTAAACCTCGAGGAACCTGGGAAAAAGCAGGAGATAACGTTAACCATCGGCGTGTTCTTTGATGGCACAGGCAATAACCTGCTCAATACCAACCTGCGGATGCAAAAATGTGATCCTGAAAGCTATGGGCTTGATGCCCGAGCGTTAGCGGAGTTTAGTCAGCGCTGTATTCAAAAAGAAGGTTTTGCTGGCGCAGGGGCGGGGAGCTATTTGAATTACTATACCAATATTCGGTGGTTGTATGAATTGTATAAAAAAGACGCAAGCATTACCAAGGAGAAAAATGACTTTCAGGATAAGGTTTACGTTGAAGGGATAGGTACTGAAAATAACAAGGCTGACTCAATTGTCGGCATGGGGCTGGGAAATAATGATACGGGCGTTATAGCCAAAACAGAGAGGGCGGTTTCTCTTTTACTTGATGTAATCAATGGTGTTTTGAAGGGAATTCGTGGTTTAAATGTTTCTGTAAAATGTCTTCAATTTGACGTTTTTGGTTTCAGCCGTGGCGCTGCCGCTGCCCGTCATTTTACTAACCTGGTGTTTGAAGAGGATTATCTCTTCGCGCTCAGGCTCAAGAGGACTTTTGCCGATATTGAATACACCGGAAAGCCTGCCGGTGAAGTTCACTTTCTGGGGCTTTTTGATACGGTGACAGCGGTTGGGGGGCTGGCAGACGGTTTTGATCCCCACGATGGTAATAATCTGGCGGTCAAACTCGCCCTTGCGCAGGGCGTGGCGAAACATGTCTTTCACCTGACGGCCATGCACGAATGCCGCTATAACTTCTGCCTGAACAGCGTTAAAGAGCAGTGGCCGGAATTAAGCTTGCCGGGCGCGCATGCCGATATTGGCGGCGGGTATAATCCTCTTGAGGAGGAGTACCTTTTTCTTACCCGTCCGGGGATACAAAGCGTACCCGTTGATACCCCAATACAGTCCACCGACGTGTATCGTACGGCGGCTAAAGAGGCCGAATTATTACATACCTACCCGGCACTGGCTCCGATCCTTCCTTCAGGCGTATTGAAAATAGAAACGGATGTTGAAGATAATCTGCCGCTGGATCAGTATCACGATATCCATAAACGCGTTGCCGCCGCGGTGACTTTCCGCCGGACCATCAGCAATGACTGGTCAAAGGTGACGCTACGTGTGATGTATGAGGTGGCGAAGGACGCTGGGGCTGTTTTTAATAAAGTCCAGGGAAATGAGAGCCTCATGTTACCGACAGAGCTAGAAGCGATATGTGAGAAAGCCATTTTGCAGGCAAAAGCAACCGTAAAAGGCTTCCTCACAATGCCTTTTTCAAAAGATGAAATTGATATTATAGGAAAATATATTCACGGGTCGGCACACTGGAATACGGTTGATTATCATATTAAGCATCCTGTCGCTTCAGCGGTGTCTTCGCTCGAGACGCTGCGCTTTATTAATCGTCCGGATGATAACTGGGAACGCACTATTTATAATATGGCGGGAAAGGAGATTTAAATGAAGATGAAAATAACGCTCTTGATTTTTATGCTGCTTTCAGGGGGGAGTGTATCAGGAAAAGAGTTGACGTCACTGATTGCACCTTATGATGAGTGGTACTTTAATTTTTTCTATCCCTATGCCTTACCTGCTAAAGTAACTTATGTCGAGCTATTAGATACCGGTGCCTATTTCTACCAATTCAGAGCACCGGATGGAACAATATCCAGTTCAGATACAAAAGGAACATGGCGGAACGATCTTTTTGCCGGCAGGTCGCCCTTTAATAAGGCTAAAAACCCGCCGCAGTTTATCCGTTTTTGCTGGGATTCAATCATAGATAAAAAAATCTATGAGACCCGTATCACCTTCAGCGGCGAGGTGTGGAAAATGATGCTGACGCCTTATACGCTGACGCGTTATCCAGATGAAATTATGTATCACCGGTTTATGCTGATAGGGCTGGCGCCAGGGGGAAAGGTGCGGGTATGGCTGGAAGATTATAATGAAGCGAATATCCTCATCACGGGGGAAAAGGTGATCCTGATAGAAACGGTCTCGGGTGACCAGCTGGATTTGTGTAAAGGGAAAACGGCATATAGTCATGGTTATAGCTATATTCAGGAAACACTGGATTTTATCAAAGATAAAAAATACCCCTACGGTGAATGGTAGGTTTTTCAGAAAAGGAAGCCACAATGAACAGAAAAGCAGGTACAGGATTATTATTCAGCCTGATACTGGGAATATCATTAACCACCAGTGGAAAAGAGCTAACGTCACTGATTTCACCTTATGATGAGTGGTACTTTAATTTCTTCTATCCCTATGCCTTACCCGCTGAAGTAACTTATGTTGAGCTATTAGATACCGGTGCCTATTTTTACCAATTCAGAGCACCGGATGCAACAATACCCAGTTCAGATACAAAAGGAACGTGGCAGAACGATCTTTTTGCCGGCAGGTCGCCCTTTAATAAGGCTAAAAACCCGCCGCAGTTTATCCGTTTTTGCTGGGATTCAATCATAGATAAAAAGCTCTATGAGACCCGTATCACCTTCAGCGGCGAGGTGTGGAAAATGATGCTGACGCCTTATGCGCTGACACATCGTCCAGGTGAAATCAGGTATCACCGGTTTATGCTGATAGGGCTGGCGCCAGGGGGAAAGGTGCGGGTATGGCTGGAAGATTATAATGAAGCGAATATCCTCATCACGGGGGAAAAGGTGATCCTGATAGAAACGGTCTCGGGTGACCAGCTGGATTTGTGTAAAGGGAAAACGATTTATAAAGATGATTATCAATATTCCCGAAGAACACTGGATTTTATCAAAGATAAAAAATACCCCTACGGTGAATGGTAGGGGGATCATTTTCTAATTGCTCAATAGCCAGTGATTAACCGCTTCCCATGTTCCGCGGAAGACGATTTTGCTGGCTTTCTTTTCCAACTGATAGCGGTACATCGGGTCGTAATACTCGTTGAGCAGCGGCACCAGCCAGGCAAAGTGTGCCTCGGTTGAACCGCTGCGCTGCTGTTCAGCCAGGGCCTCATCAAGCGCGGCGGTCAGTTCGGCAAAACGCTGTAGCCCCAGGCGACGGCGAATGGCGAACAGGCCGTGGTGCAGATAGGCGCTGTACTCTTCCCAGCCTTTCTCTTCACCAAACGCGGCGGTAAAGTCGCGGTGCATATGGGTGAAATACTCTTCACGCAGACGCTCGAGACGCAGTTCGAACGGATCTTCAACCACTGCGATCGGTGCCTGAGCCATGCGATCGCGCAGGCATTCCGGCAGGTGGTTAGCGCCGATCATATGACCTTCATCTTCCAGCACCCAGCGAACCTTGTCCTGCTGATATGCGCCTTTCAGCAGCGCGGTTGCCAGATGGTTCTCAAAGGTAGCCTGAGAAAACTGCGGCGTTAACGTACGACCAAACGACGACCCGCGATGGTGAGCGAGCCCTTCGAGATCGATCCCCTGCGGCTGTTGGCGCACCAATGGCGTTTTGCCATTACCGGTACAGCCGCCGATCAGCACGATCGGATGGCGCACCAGTTCCTCGGTAGCCTTAATGGCAGCCTGGCGTAGCGCCTTATAGCCGCCGACGATCAGCGGGTAATCAAGACCGTTTTCTTTGATCCAACTCTGGGTGATATGCGAACGCTGGCCGCCCCGGGCGCAGCACAGATAACCCTGCGGCGCGCGACGACAGGCATCGAGCCAGGCGTCAATGCGCTGTTGGCGCGTCTGCCCGGAGACCAGTTTATGCCCCAATGCCAGCGCCGCCTCTGGCCCCTGACGTTTATAGCAGGTGCCAACGGCGGCGCGCTCAGCGTCGTTCATTAGCGGCAGGTTAACGGCCGCGGGCATCGCGCCCTGAGCAAACTCGACGGGGGCACGCACGTCAATGATGGGCGTTTCCGCGCGCAGAATAGCGCAGTAATCCGTCCCATTATCCATGGGGAAATCCTTCTTAATTAAATCGGGGGTAACGCGATAATGGCGGGATTTTACGCTTCAGAGAGGGGGCCGGGGAAGGATAAGTTGCTTTCCCCGGCATTTAAGGCTTACTTCAGGCGTGATTGCGCCCAGGCAATACCGCTCGCGTACTCCGGTGGCAGCAGGGGTACCATCGCTTCCAGCGTGGCGTTGAGGCGGCCGGTGTCGCTGTCATTGAGGTTCAGGTGGCCCACTTTGCGGCCCTCGCGTACCTCTTTGTCGTACCAGTGCAGGTGCACCAGCGGCAGCTTCAACCAGTCGTAGTTCAGGTCGGTACCAATCAGGTTCACCATCACCGACGGGCTGTTAACCACCGGTGGCGGCAGCGGCAGGTCAGTAATGGCGCGCAGATGCAGCTCAAACTGGCTGATGGACGCGCCGTTTTGCGTCCAGTGACCGCTGTTGTGCACGCGTGGCGCCAGTTCGTTAATCAGCAGCCCACCAGGGGTGACGAAGCACTCCATCGCCATCACGCCGACGTAGCCCAGCTCCTGCATAATGGCGCTGAGCATGGATTCAGCCTGAGTCTGCTGCTGCGCGTCCGCCCGTGGGAAAGCGACGCTCATGCGCAGAATGCCGTCCTGGTGCAGGTTTTGGGTCAGCGGATAGAACACGGTGCTGCCATCGTGGGCGCGCGCGCCAACCAGCGACACTTCACCAGAGAAGTTAATGCCTTGCTCAACGATGCACTCGCCGTAGCACTCGGCAGGCAGCTGTGCGGTTTCGTCTTTACGCAGACGCCACTGACCACGGCCATCGTAGCCGCCGGTTCGGCGCTTAACGATAGCCAGCTCACCTAGACGACCAAACACCTCAGGCCACTCGTCGGCGCTTGCCAGCAGCTGCCACGGGGCGGTTGCCAGATTCAGCTTATCGAACAGCTGCTTTTGCGTCAGGCGGTCGGCGATAATCGGGAACACGTCGCGGTTAACAAACGCGGTGTGCTCAGCCAGTTCGCGGGTAAGGGCGGTTTCCGGCCAGCGTTCAATCTCTGCGGTGATGACGCTTTGCTGGAACGGCACGGCTGCCGGGTCCGCTTCTAAGCCAACCGGCCAGACGGCAATACCCAGCGGCTCACCGGCCTGACGCAGCATACGACCTAGCTGACCGTTGCCCAGCACGCAGACCTGCTTCATGCCGCACCTCGTGGGTCTGGGTTATCCAGCACTTCATCGGTCTGCGATTTACGCCAGTCAGCAAGACGCTGATGCAGTTCGGCATCGTGCTGGGCCAGAATCTGTGCGGCAAGCAGGGCGGCGTTAGCGGCACCAGCTTTACCAATAGCCAGCGTCCCCACCGGAATACCGCGCGGCATCTGGACGATAGAGTAGAGGCTGTCTACGCCGCTTAATGCAGCGCTTTGTACCGGTACGCCGAGTACCGGCACCAGAGTTTTGGCGGCAATCATTCCGGGTAAATGGGCTGCACCGCCGGCACCGGCAATAATCACCTGGTAACCGTTCTCTTCTGCCGCTTCGGCAAAGCTGAACAGTTTATCGGGCGTACGGTGGGCGGAAACCACTTCAACATGGTGAGGAACGTTCAGAATATCGAGGATTTCTGTGGCGAACTGCATGGTAGCCCAGTCGCTTTTGGACCCCATCACGATGGCGATACGTGCCGGATTATTGCGGGAAGACATGCGTCTTAAAACTCCTGTGGGTGTGCTGCACACGACGTTAGAGGCCACAGAGAATAACATGGAAAACGGGCAAGGAAAACGGTTGCGTCGCCATGCGACGGGGTAATAAAGGGGAAAAATTAAAATGGGAAGGCGATAAGCGTCACGTCGTCTTTGGTGACGCGGATAAGCGAACCTTCAGTATGCCAGGCACCAAGTACCGCGCGAAACGCCTCGTCGCCGTTAGCCTCAAGCGCGTGGATATCCGGACGATGGGTATGCCCGTGAATCAGCCACTGCACGTGATGTTTCTCCATTACGTCGATGACCGCCTGCGGGTTTACGTCCATGATTTCCATCGACTTACTGCTGTTAGCGGCCTTGCTGTCATTGCGCATCTTCTGGGCAATACGGCGGCGGATAAACAGCGGCAGGGCGAGGAACAGCTTCTGGATCCACGGCGTGTGCACTTTGGCGCGAAAGGCCAGATAGCCGGGGTCGTCCGTGCAGAGGGTGTCGCCGTGCATAATCAGAATGCGCCGGCCGTAGAGGTCTAGCATCTTCTCTTCAGGCAACAGCTGCATGCCGCTTTCAGCCGCAAAACGTTTGCCGATCAGAAAATCACGGTTGCCGTGGATGAAGTAGCAGGGGACGCCAGAATCGACCAACGATTTGATGGCGGAGGCCACTTCGCGGTGTAGCGGGTTAGGATCGTCATCGCCAATCCAGGCTTCAAACAGGTCGCCTAAGATGTACAGCGCGTCGGCACGGCGGGCTTCGCCGCCTAAAAAACGCAGAAAACCGGCGGTAATCGCCGGTTCTTCTGTTTGCAGATGAAGATCTGCAATAAAGAATGTCGCCACCAATTACTCGCTGACGGTCACGCTTTCAATGATAACGTCTTCTTTAGGAACGTCCTGGTGCATGCCGCTACGACCGGTAGAGACGGCTTTAATTTTGTCGACTACGTCCATACCTTCAACCACTTCGGCGAAGACACAGTAGCCCCAACCCTGCAGGCTTTCGCCTGAGAAGTTCAGGAAGTCGTTGTCTGCTACGTTGATGAAGAACTGTGCGGTAGCGGAGTGCGGAGCCTGAGTACGCGCCATTGCCAGCGTACCACGGGTGTTTTTCAGACCGTTGTTGGCTTCGTTCTTGATAGCTTCTTTGGTGGTTTTCTGGTTCATGCCTGGCTCAAAACCGCCACCCTGGATCATGAAACCGTTGATAACACGGTGGAAGATGGTGTTGTTGTAGAAACCTTCGCGGCAGTAGTCCAGGAAGTTTTTAACTGTTTCCGGCGCTTTGTCGTCGAAGGTTTTGATGACGATGTCGCCATGATTAGTGTGGAAAGTAACCATTTCTGCATCCTGTTCCGTTTAGAGTGGTGCTTCAGCCCGCCTGTGGGCTGCACATAGGCATCTGTTATAGCATAACCGGGCGGCGCGATCATCTTGCATTGTGTGCTGCTTCCGGGTTGAATTACGGGTAGAATATACCGTTTAAGGCGTACACTCGTCGTCTTTCAAGTTGCAGGTGCGTTGGCTGCGTTCGTTCACCCGAATCACTTACTAGGAGTAAGCTCATCGGGTTTCACTCGCTTGCCGCCTTCCTGCAACTCGAAATCCTTAGAGTGTTTGCCCGGTTCACACACGTAAACATGGAATTCTCGATGCTAAAAATCTTCAACACAATGACTCGCCAGAAAGAGGAATTTAAGCCCATTCATGCCGGAGAAGTTGGCATGTACGTGTGTGGTATCACCGTTTACGATCTCTGTCATATCGGCCACGGCCGTACCTTCGTCTCCTTTGACGTGGTCGCACGCTACCTGCGTTTCCTCGGCTACAAGCTGAAGTACGTGCGCAACATCACCGATATTGACGACAAAATCATCAAGCGCGCTAACGAAAACGGTGAAAGCTTTGTCGCGCTGGTCGATCGCATGATCGTCGAAATGCACAAAGACTTCGACGCGCTGAACATTCTGCGCCCGGACAGCGAACCGCGCGCGACCCACCACATTCACGAAATCATCGAAATCACCGAGCAGCTGATTGCCAAAGGTCACGCCTACGTGGCGGACAATGGCGACGTGATGTTCTCGGTACCGACCGATCCGAACTACGGCAAGCTGTCGCGTCAGGATCTGGATCAGCTGCAGGCTGGCGCTCGCGTTGACGTGGTTGACGTGAAGCGCGATCCAATGGACTTCGTGCTGTGGAAAATGTCCAAAGCGGGCGAGCCAAGCTGGCCATCCCCGTGGGGTGAAGGTCGCCCGGGCTGGCACATCGAATGTTCCGCGATGAACTGCAAACAGCTGGGCAACCATTTCGACATTCACGGCGGCGGTTCTGACCTGATGTTCCCGCACCATGAAAACGAAATCGCGCAGTCTACCTGTGCGCACGACGGCGAGTACGTGAACTACTGGATGCACTCCGGCATGGTGATGGTTGACCGCGAGAAGATGTCTAAATCGCTGGGCAACTTCTTTACCGTGCGCGACGTGCTGAAGTACTACGACGCTGAAACCGTTCGCTACTTCCTGATGTCCGGCCACTACCGTAGCCAGCTGAACTACAGCGAAGAGAACCTCAAGCAGGCACGTTCCGCGCTGGAGCGTTTGTACACCGCGCTGCGCGGTACCGACAAATCCGTTGCGCCGGCGGGCGGCGAAGCGTTCGAAGCGCGCTTTATTGAAGCGATGGACGACGACTTCAACACCCCGGAAGCCTACTCCGCGCTGTTTGATATGGCGCGCGAAGTAAACCGTTTGAAGAGCGAAGATATGCATGCCGCCAACGCGCTGGCGTCGCATATGCGTAAGCTCTCCGCGGTGCTGGGCCTGCTGGAACAGGAACCTGAAGCGTTCCTGCAAAGCGGTGCGCAGGCCGATGACGGTGAAGTTGCTGAAATTGAAGCGTTAATCCAGCAGCGTCTGGACGCGCGTAAAGCTAAAGACTGGGCAGCAGCCGACGCCGCGCGTGACCGTCTCAACGAGATGGGGATCGTGTTGGAAGATGGCCCGCAGGGTACAACCTGGCGCCGTAAGTAAGTCAGTCACCCGGACGAGGCGCGTAAGCGCCGACTCCGGGGATTTCCCCCCCGCATCAACGCCCCTGTAATCCTGCCACAAACGCGGTCATCAGTTCCGACAGCGGTTCGTCATACCACAGCGCATAGAGATCCGCCGGTACCGTTTCTTCCAGCGGCAGAAAACGCACGCCAGGCCAGTGAATCAGCCCGCAGGTTTCCGGCAGCAGAGACAGCCCCATTCCCGCGCTTACCAGCGCCAGTGCCGTTTGCGGCTCGTTCACCTGATGGGTAATTAAAGGGTAAAACCCGGCCTCTACGCAGCGGTCGTGCAACTGGCGGGCGAAATCACTTTGATGGAAGGCAAGCGAAATCAAGGGGCGGGTAGCCAACGCCGTCAGAGGTACCGCGGCTAGCTGGCAGAACGGATCGTTGTCCGGTACGGCCAGCGCCACCGATTCTGGCGCAATAAGCTGATTACGAATATTGGTTTCAGCGTAGGGCAGGACGTTGCGGTTAATGGCGATATCAATTGTGCGGGCCCGCAGTTCGGCGATTTGCTGATGCTGAGAAAGCTCTCGTAGGCTCCAGTCCACGTCCGGATGATTTGCCTTAAACGCCTTTAGCCTTGTGAGCAACGTCCCCCAGAGCGCGCTGCCCACTACCCCAATGCTGATGTGCCGATGCTCACTGCGGCCAATCTGCCGGACGTAGTTAAGCGACTGCTCGGTGGCGCTAAGAATGCGGTCAACCTCGGTTTTTAATACCTGGCCCGCGCGGGTCAGCACCACTTTTCGGCTGGTACGTTCAAACAGCTTCGTTTCCAGCGTCTCTTCCAGCTCTTTAATTTGCGTGCTCAGCGGCGGTTGGGAGATATTCAGCCGCTCTGCTGCGCGGCCAAAATGCAGCTCTTCGGCAAGCGCCTGGAAGTAGCGTAGCGCACGGATATTGATACGGTTATTGGCCAGGGCGTCAGTCATGGTCAGTTCGGGAAAAAGGGGAGGGAGGGCCATCATGCCCCCCTCCTCTTGCCTTGTCAAACGGCCGCCGGTGCGGTGGTGTGCAGGCGTTCTGCGCGGCTGCATACGATGGCGACGACCAATACCAGCAGCAGAATGGCGTAGGAAATCGTGGCGGTGTTTAGCGCGCCGTGCAGACCGTAATGACCGTTGACCAGCGAAGAGACGCTGGCGAACAGCAGCGTGCCTACCGTGCCGCAGGTCAGCAGCGCGGAGATAAGCGTTGGCGAGCTTTGGCTAACCTGCAGCGAACCGTAGCTCATCAGCCCGGAGAACAGGCCTGAGTTGAAGAAACCAAAGACGCCGCAGGCCACCAGAATCAGCGTGGTGCTACTGCTGTTAGCAATCAGTGCAATGGCGATAAGACCAATAACGGTGCAGCCCAGCAGGAAGGTGCGCAGCTTCATCCACTTCACGGTGAACTGATTGAGGAATAGGCCGATAGCTTTCGCTACCCAGTAGACCGTGGTGTACAGCGCGGCGTCCTGTGGCTGGATATGGAAGCGGAACTGCAGGTAGCCCGGCGTCCACATGGTGAAAATGGGTTCCGCCAGCAGGAAGGCGAATAGCGCGAAGCAAATCAGATAAATTGATGGACCCCAGGGTTCACGTGCGGCGGTACTGCTGTGCTGCTGTGCAACAGGCGCTTCTGTGGAAGGGAAGCGACAGCGGATAGTCAGCGCCAGCATCAGCGCGCCCAGGCCGCCCATAATGCCGTACATCGCGACCCAACTTGCGCCCATGCGGAACAGCCAGGCCAGCAGGAAAGAGAGGGTTGCGCCAGCCAGACTAAAGAAAAAGTCGGTAAAAATCAGGCTTGAGGAGCGACTTTTTTCATCCGGATTAATCCGCACGACCAGATAGCTGCCGATGGTCATGAAAATGCCCCCACAGGCGCCGATACCAGCAACGGCAAAGCTGAACAGCGTGAGCGTTGGCGAGACGAACAGGATAGCGCTGATAAGCATGGTGAGCGCCGCGGCGATAACCAGCGGTTTTTGCAGCCCCCATTTACGCATCAGAATGCCGCCGAGCATGATGGGGATAAACATGCCGATGTTCATCAGCGTAAAGACCTGGCCGATAAAGCTCGGGTCTTTATGAAAAGCCGCGCACAGCGGGCCGAGGACGATACCGAGCGTAGAGACCAGCGCGCCGACGAAATAGTAGCTGAGGTATGAGACGGCGTTTAAATTAGGGCGAGACCAGGACATGTCAGACATAGACGTATCTCCAGGCGGGCAGCAGCGTGCCCGCCGACGAATCATGGATTAAGCGTATTGTTTAATGAACTGGCCAATCAGACGGATAAAGTCGTCGGTGACCATCGCTGCGCACTTCAGCGTTTGCTCGTGCGATAACTCCACGTCACTCAGCCCTTCCGCCATATTGGTGATGGCGGAAACGGCAAGCACCTTCAGCCCGCAATGACGTGCGGCGATCACTTCCGGCACCACCGACATACCGACCACGTCGCCGCCCATGCGTTGCATCATGCGAATCTCCGCGGCGGTTTCGAAGTTGGGCCCTGGGTAGGAGACAAAAACGCCTTCGTGCAGCGGAATGTCCAGCCCTTTAGCCGTGTGATGCAGTTGGGCGCGCAGGTCTTTATCGTAGGCATTGGCCAGGCTAAAGAAACGCGGGCCGAAGCGATCGTCGTTCGGGCCAACCATCGGCGTCGAGGGCATAGTATTGATATGGTCATTCAGTGCAACAAGGCTTCCGGCCGGAATGTCCGTATTAAGAGAGCCCGCCGCGTTGGTACAGAACATAAATTCGCAGCCGAGCAGCTTAAAGGTGCGCACCGCCTGGGTCATGATGCCCATGCCTAATCCTTCATAGAAATGCCCACGGCCCTTCATGCAAATCAGCGGCACGCCGTGTAATGTCCCCATGACGATTTCCCCGGCATGGCCGATGACGGTGCTTACCGGAAAGCCGGGAAGTTCCTCGTAGGAGAGCGTAGTTTTATTGTCCATCCGGTCGGCCAGCGCGCCGAGGCCAGAGCCGAGGATGAGCGCGATACGAGGGGTGAAACCGGGTTTGGCCGCGCGCAGTACCTCGACGGCTTCGTAAGGGGCATTGTTGAGAATTGACGGTGACATAGGGACTCCAGAATCAGGGATGTTTTTCCCTATTCTGTGGAGCGGTTGATTGCCAATCCAATTCGATAAATGGCGATATTGATATGATTATCGAATTGATTGTAGGGATGGTGTTTTTAAGCTTTTATTATTCAATGTATTACAAATTAGATGAATGTCTGAGCGACCTGAAAAGCCAGGGTTGGGCGCGATGATTTGTGATGCGCTTCACTTTGGCCGTGGTGCGGTTCCCGGCGTCGCTGTGCTCGGCCGGGCTACCTAACGCGCGCTCACTTAACGACGGCGCCACCACAGCCATCCCATCACCACCACACCCGGCAGCCACACCCACAGTAACTCTGAAATTATCACCTGATGTCCGTACGGCGTGTTGTAGCGTGAGAGCGCAAACGGCGCGACCTTAATCACCTGCCACGGTGCGAAAAACCGTTCATCCGACCACGGCCACAGCCAGCCGACACCTTTGCCACCGGTGGTAATAGAATCCAGCAGACTATGTGACAGCAGCGAGACCGTTAAAAACAGCCAGCAGCGCATTAACCCCGCGCCAAACCATCGTCGACCCACGATTACGCAGAGCAGGGGAACCACGAAGGCAAACAACAGTGAATGGGTAAAGCCGCGGTGGCCGAAAATATTGCCGTAGGCGATACCGAACTTAAAGGCCAGCACATCGGCGTCGGGGAGCATTGCCAGCACGACGCCGGTAAACAGCAAACGTGGCGGAATAACGCGGGTTCCGAGGCCTAAACCAAGGCACAACGGGACTGCGGCGTGGGTGATAATCGTTGGCATCTGTCGTCCGTTTTTGCATGAGGAGTACAGAGTATCGTTGTTGACGCGAATTTTTGCAGCAGGGTGTAATTCTGAAAAATAGGGGGAGGGGATGAGACCCGGCGTCGCGAAGCTCTGCCGGGCTACAGTAAGGCTTACGCCGTCACGGTGACGTTCTGACCTTCAAAGCTTACGGTTTGACCGGCGACAATTTTGCAGCGTTTGCGGGTTTCTACCGCGCCGTCAACTTTAACCAGACCGTCGGCGATGGCGATTTTCGCCTGCGCGCCGCTTTCGCTCCAGCCTTCCAGCTTCAGTAAGTCACAGAGTTCCACATGCGGATGCTTACCCAAAGAAAATGTTGCCATCTTATGCCTTCTCCACGTCGTGATACTCTTCACACGCCTGTAAGGTGTTTTCAATCAGGGTAGCGACGGTCATTGGACCTACGCCGCCCGGTACCGGGGTGATGTAAGACGCGCGCGCGGCGGCTTCTTCAAACACCACATCGCCGACTACTTTACCGTTTTCGAGGCGATTAATCCCGACATCAATGACGATGGCACCTTCTTTAATCCACTCGCCGGGAATAAAACCCGGCTTGCCGACCGCAACGATCAGTAGATCCGCATGCTCAACGTGGTGGCGCAGATTTTTGGTGAAGCGGTGGGTCACGGTGGTGGTGCAGCCGGCCAGCAGCAGCTCCATGCTCATCGGACGGCCAACGATGTTGGACGCGCCAATCACCACGGCGTTCAGGCCGTAGGTGTCGATGTTATAGCGCTCCAGCAGCGTCACGATACCGCGCGGAGTACAAGGGCGCAGGCGCGGTGCACGCTGGCACAGGCGACCGACGTTATACGGATGGAAGCCATCCACGTCTTTGTCTGGATCGATACGCTCCAGAACTTTCACGTTATCAATACCAGCAGGCAGCGGCAGCTGTACCAGAATACCGTCGATGGTGGTGTCGGCATTCAGAGTATCAATCAGCGCTAGCAGTTCGGCTTCTGATGTGGTTTCCGGCAGGTCATAGGAGCGGGAGACGAAACCCACCTCTTCGCAGGCTTTGCGCTTGCTGCCGACATAAATTTGCGAGGCAGGGTTGCTGCCCACGAGGACAACGGCTAGCCCAGGGGCGCGTTTTCCGGCCGCAACGCGGGCCTTCACTTTTTCAGCAACCTCAGAGCGCACCTGCTGCGCAATCGTTTTACCGTCAATAATCTTTGCTGCCATCAGGGAAAATTTTCCATCTGTCATTAACGAAGGGGGGATGGACATATTTTGTCAGATGCGAGGCTCGCTGTCAGGTATCGTTTGCGAGTTTTCCGCGGAAAGTGGTTTTGTCGAAGAGTTGAGCGATAGTTGGTTGTACTTTATCCATCGCTGCAGGCCGCGCAGGTTTCGTAAGGAAATGGATTGACTCACCTGCCAGTGACCGTATAATTCCACGCGTTTCACCCCACCATGAAGTTTTGACTTCCCCAGTGCGCCCTTAGCTCAGTTGGATAGAGCAACGACCTTCTAAGTCGTGGGCCGCAGGTTCGAATCCTGCAGGGCGCACCATTTAGTTTCAATAGCTTACGCCTCTTTCGCCTCCTCCTGATTTCCGCTGTGGGACATATTTGGGACATCATCGGCAAAAATCGAGTCAATTTGTCGTGCGTGCTCGGTCAGGTGACTAGGTGCCAGGTGAGCATATCGGCGAACCATTTCGATACTCTCCCATCCGCCCATTTCCTGCAGAACGGACAACGGAACCCCGGACTGGATTAACCAGCTGGCCCATGTATGTCTCAGGTCGTGAAAACGGAAATCATCAATACCTGCTCGTTTGCATGCTGCGTTCCACGCGCGGCCGTCATCCACTCTCATCTTTCTGACTGAAGGCGTTGATGTCCCATCGCCTCTATAGCCCGATTTCAAATGCACGAACACCCATTTATTATGGTTGCCAATCTGATCTCGCAAAACCTTACAGGCCGTATCATTAAGCGCTACGCCAATAGCGCGGTTTGACTTACTGTCTTCCGGGTTCACCCAGGCAACGCGACGCTGCATGTCGATTTGTTGCCACTCCATATTGATGATGTTCGACCTACGAAGCCCGGTTGCCAACGCAAACTTAACCACCGACTTCAGCGGCTCCGGACATTCATCAATAAGCCGTTTCGCCTCATCATGCTCAAGCCATCTTACGCGCTTGTTCCTCACTGCAGGTACCTTGATAACCGGCGCTTTCTCCAGCCACTTCCAGTCACGCTCAGCGGCCCGGAGTAGCGCCTTCATCATTGCCAGGTGCTTGGCCTTCGTTGCGGTGGTGACGGGTTTGGGCTCGAATACTGGCGCATCCAATCCCTTCCTCTTCGCCGCCTCAACTTTACTCTGCCAAATCTCCTTCGCCTTCCTGTTCTGCATCCTGCTTACCGCGGCGTAAATCTTCGCCTCAGTAATATCCTTCAGCCTCATCCCCTCAAAATGAATCAACCAGAACTCGATCCGGCTTTTGTCAGAGTCGAGCGACTTCTTATCTGCTTTCTCCTCCAGCCAGCGCAAGCAAGCTTCCTCAAACGACACATCCGGGAAGTCACCAAGCCGGTCTACTCGCCAGAGTTCTGCCTTTCGCTTGTCGTGCAGTTCCTGAGCTTGCCGCTTGTCCGCTGTGCCAAGAGACTCCTTAATTCGCTTCCCGCCCGGGAGCGAGTACGAGGCGTACCATATTTCACCTCTGCGGAAGATGGACATTTTCTTTCCTCTTTAAATGCATCCGCCGCGCTCACGTCGATAGTATGCAGCGGTGAGTTGAGTGCCGCAATGCAGGCCTGTCTGGTGGTGAGGTAAGGGGATTTGGGTTTTGAAGGGTCTTTGCGGGTTGCTTGCAGTCGGCCAGTGCGGATCCAGTTCGTCGCGGTTGGTCTGGATATCTTCAGAAATGCACAGGCCTCATCGAGAGTGAGGCTGTATTGCTCCATTGGTTTTCTCCAGGCAAAAAGAAGCCGGTACATTGGCCGGCTGATTGTGACGTGTCACGGCGTTAAATTCGCGTATAACCAGATTCAAATGCATCTGCCGGGCTATACGATTCATAGCCATCTTCGTATTGAACGTAATAACCGCCTTCTTGTGGTTTGTGCTTGTCGATGTATTCCTGTGACACAGGGAAATCATCATAGCCATAGTCAGCTGGAACGATGAGGTTTTGACTTCCTACAGAATAAACTTGCTGAATTTTCAGCGCCCAAACCTTCTTGTGGCACTGATACTGCGGCATTTGTATAGACTCGCTCATAATATTTACCTTAAAAAAACGCCCACCAAAGTGGGCAATAACATCAAGGGATAACGGTTCGCACCCAATAGCCGACTCAGTGAATCAGCTATCAGTTGCGTCATTTGAAATTGTGTTCTTGCAGCGCCTCACCTAGGCGAACAAGCCAGCGACCTAATTGCTCCATAGCTTCTTCTTTTGTCTCATGCAGGTCAGAGTGGATGTTCATTGATACCTGGTTGAGATGCGTCATCGGCCGATATTCAAGCTCAATGGGCCAATCGACGATTGTTGAGTGCTCCTGCGACGAGTGACTGATGACGGTGTATTTGCTGTAGTCTTCAAGGCCATTGGCGTCCCGTTTAAACTCCTCCAGACGAATGGATGTCTTCCCCATAATTCCCCCTAAGCCACCCGCATAGCGCGTAGCTTCTTAATGTGATCTGCTGTTTCGATGTCTGCCCATATCTGCTTTATCTCCGCGCCATCCACGAATTCGAAATCAGCGTTAAACCGCATCATGCTGGCTATGCAGTTATGACCGTTTCGCTGGTAGTGGACTGTTGTGGAGGTGGTGCGGAGGATTTTGCAGAGGGCGTTATGATGGTCGACGTAATAGCTACCGGGTAGAATAAGTTGGAACATTGGCTGCTTCCTTCATCTCATTACCCCACTTAGTGAATCTCTGAAGCAACGCATCCATTTCTATTCTCATCAACCTACGCAGAACCCTGTCACGCCTGAAACAGCAAACTGTAGGAGCATTTTTCCTTCTCTCCATAATTGGTAGTGATGATGATTTGTGGTACCGATTCATCAACGCTTTTCCTTGGGTGATATCAGACCCAGTAAGCTCCTGAATAGTGGTGAATTTAGCCATCACATCCTCCGATTCCGTCTCTCTGAATCATCCTGACAGCTAACGCACATCGTGCATCCTGGAGAAGCCTCCCGACGCTCCTCTGTTAGCGGATCGCCGCAATCGCTGCATTTCAACGCCGATACTGCAAGCCGGTTAATCCGGTGCGCAGCCAGTGCAGCATTACGCTGTAACTCTTCTACTTCTGATGCTGAATCAATGATGTCGGCCATTACTTTGCTATCCTGCGCTTCTTCGCTGCACGCTTAGCAGCTGCGATACCAGTTTTCCCGGTTGTTGATGGATAGCTACCTTGATTATGTTTTGGTGGAGCCCAAATTTCTGCTGGAGAAAAACGAGGAAGTGAAGCAAGTGTGAGCATGCTTACGCTAATCGCTAGCATTGATTTCTTCATAGCTATTCCTTACCGAGTGCTTTGGCGATGACTTGCTCTGTCTGGAAAAGGAGTTCTTCCGTAGGATTGAGAGATTTCTCTTTGCTGTCGTAACCCGCCGCATAAAGCTGATTACGAAGTCGTAGGCATGCTTCCAGCAAATCAGGTGCTGCTGAAATCAATCGCGCATCTTCTCGTTCGTTTCTGGTTGCAGCTTCAATGTACGTATCTCCTATAGCCACGCCGTGAAATGTCGTCATCATTTCATTCACATTTCTGACTGTGTATTTCCACGGCCCCGGAGTACCCTTAAACTCTTCCATACCTCACTCCCTAAACTGTTGATTGATTACGAACGACACCAATAAAAAAGGAGCTATAAGCTCCTGTATGATTTTTGATAGCTTGGTCATGCTGCTTCACGCCTCGCTATAATTCGCGCGCCGAATTCCATCATCACTTCCCGATCGGTAGTGGTGAATTCGCAGTGAGTGCGAGGATATGGTCGCCAGATAATGAGCATTGACCCTTTGTTATTACCAGATACTGGCTTGCCGGTTACCGGATTGATGAATGCCAGCCGCCCGGCGGTGATGAAACGCACTTCGCTAGCTGTCTGGATAGCCTCTTTGAACCAGCCAACGGAAGTGTCTGCCGGTACCAGCATCACTGTGCCGATCCGGTTCTCGCTCTCTATAGCCGCTTTCTTCACGAATGGCGTGATGTCGCTGTATGGTGGGTTCAACCATGCGTAGCCTGGGATCTGCATATGCTCGAACCACGGCGTAACCAGTGTGTTCTGTTCCTCTGTGATGAACTTCCGACAAAGCGCGTTGTGCGCCGCGGCGGCCGCATCAAGCTGAAAGCAGAATTCAGCATCCAACGCAGCAAAGAGAGCGGGTGGCGTACGCCACAAATCGCGCTGTTCTGCTGGTGTGTTACTTCCGGTGTAATCGGTCATGCGGCCTCCCGTCGACTCAACTTGTACCGCTTTGCCCTGATGGCGTAGATGCTGCGCCCGGTTCGGTTGGCTACTGTGATGGCGGGGAGGGCGGATATCATCGCTACCTCATTCTTATTCCACCGCTTGAACACCCTTTTAGCCGATAGCTTTACGCCCATTCTTGAGGCTTTGCAGATGATTGCATTCGCTGTGCGATCCAGCTTTTCACCGATATCCTCTACGGTCATCGATGAGGCGACTTCCCGCAGGAAGTCCTCTTCGTACTGTTCCCATGGTTCGCACTTCATTGCGCCTCCTTGAGTCGGTAAATGCGGCCGCCTAGCGTTGAATTACCCCAATGCTCAACAGTGAGTTGATTTTCAATCTGCATAAGCTCTGACATTGAAATGAACTCTTCTCGCATGGACAGAGAAGGAGCCCAGCCTTCGTAATATGGCTCGTGATAATTCAGGGTGGCTCCAGCGATGTGGCTGCCAGCACTGCGAGATGTTTGCCATCTGTGAAATACAGTGATGTTGTTCCGCGCATCTTTGCGCAGAATCTTGAGAATGATTTCTGGTTTCATAGCGGTAACGGCATCGCGCCGCCCTGATGGAGAGGCGGACTATGCCGCCTGTTGTGTTTGGAGTTCTTTGCCGCGGGTACGGTAGGTTTCAGTGCAGCGCTCTTCGTGAGTTTTAGATCCGCCTAGCTTAGGCCATACGTCCTTATATGCTTCCTGCAATGCCTCTACTGAAGCAACCTTTCCAGCTAATGCTGCAAATTCGAAAAGTGCGGATTCTGCTGCGTCAGTATTTGCATCATTGGAGATATTCTGTATTGGTTGAGACTCAGACACGTGCGCTTCAGATGTGCCCGGCATTGCCCAAGATGGAAGATTAGGCGGGAGCCAATAGAATGTAGTTCCGTCTTTAAGTTTTGCTCGATTCCAGCCGCGAGATTTTTCTTTCTCAGTGGATATCTGCGCAAATCCTTCTTCAAGGTCATACAGATATCGTCCGATTCCCCATTGCACGGCGGCGCGTTTCATTGCGCCTGAGCGTCCTCCCTTAACCGCTTCGACTTGCGTCTGCTCTGCGGCATCCCACTTGGTGATCCACTCATCACCAACTTTGATTGATATGCCGCACTCGACACCGCCGTTATTCGGAATATCGCGGTATTCATTCTTCCAGCCAGCTTTGCCGCAAACATCATCCAGGCGTTTCATGATCGCCCGGTTTGTGACGTAGGCCAGAACCATGGCCCACACCTTTCCAGCACCTGTTTTACCGCTTTGTTGTATTCGCCACTCGATGTCATCAGCTGCGAATGGCTCATCAAATTTATTCAGATCCATGCCTCACCTCAGAATGGTGGTTCACCAAGGAAATCCCGCGACGATAGCCGCTCATCCTTAGCGAGAGATAAATTGACGCGCTTAAGCTTCTTGTTGCCAACGCTGCGCCAGTAACGTGCTTCAGCGAGGAAGCAGATACGCTTTAAGCGGCTTTCTTTCTCGGTACGTGCTAATTGGACAGGAATCATCTGCCACCTCAGTAATTAATCTTGGTATGTGGTACCAGGCCATTCATCAGAGCGGTTAGCACTTCGATAGCCTGGTCGCGGCTGATGCTGGAATTGGCGGTTAGCGCGTTCACAATGCCAGTGCCGATTGCTTTGCGGTGCTTAACATCAGCTTCACGCTTGGCCTTTTCATCAGCGATGCGTTTCTCTTCTGCCAGGCGGGCGGCTTCAGTTGCTTCGGCTTCACGACGAACCTTGTCGGCGGCTTCCTGCGCCTTGCGTTGCTCTGCTGCGATGGCTTCCTGCTTCTCGCGCTCAGCCTGTTCACGCGCTTCCTGAGCCAGTTTTGCAGTGCGTTCCTGCGCCTCTTTAGCTTCACGCTCTGCACGTTCCTGTGCGGCGATGCGGTCACGTTCTGCCTGTTCGGCTTTGGCTTTCAGCTCTGCCTCGCGGCGCGCGGACTCTTCTCGCTCGACCTGTGCTTTCTGCTCGGCTTCACGCCGTGCTGCTTCTGCAGCTTCACGCTTCAGCTTCTCTTCGTGGTCGCGGCGCGCCTTCTCTTCGGCATCTTTGCGAAGACGCTCAAGCTCGGCGGCCTGATCTTCATGCTGCTTCGCTATGATTACCGCCGCTTCCAGTTTCTGCACCGTGGTATCCTTCGCAACGCCTGCTTCGGTTGCGAATTCCTGCCATGAGTCGCCAAGCGTCACCGCTTTGGCCTCTCCTAGTCGATACTGAATATCAGTGGAAGGCAGGTAGTTACCTGCATCGTCAATCACATCGGCCAGCGCGCGGAGGTCCGACAGGCGCTGCTGCAATGCCTGCTTGCGCTCATCTTCAGCCTGCTCCCATTCGTTAAGCGGCCGGCGCACTTCATCTTTCAGCAGGTCGAGGCGTTCACGCACCAGACGGCGACTTTCGTCAATCTGCTTGGGCAGGGCTTTAAGCTCCGCTACAAGGTCTTTACCGGCGTTGTCGATATACGTCTTGGAACGCGCAACTTTGTGAGCCATTGACGCAATAGCATCACGACCTTTCTTGGTGGATACATCCGGCACCAGGCTACGAGCTTCTTTCTCGATTTTTTCAATGATTGGATCGAGCTGCTCGTTATTGGTGAATACAGCCATTGCGCTCGATTTTTCGATTACGACTAAATCCGTTACTTCGCTCATGAGTTCTCCTGAATTGTGTGTAAGCGCTTCCCGGCATCTGAATGACTGCCAGAGAGGAAAGGGGGATTGGTTACATGTAGAAAGGAACTCGAATGTATTTGCGTTTCTTTAGAGGGAAGAACAGATAACCATAAAAGCTGTCTTCGCACGGATAACCGGTGTGTTGCTCGACAAGCACATACGGCATGCCGTGGATGGTATCTTCCTGCTTCTCGAGGCCCGATTCGCTTTTCAATTCGATAATTTCAGGGAAGCCAAGGTTGCAATCGTCGTAATACTCACCGACACGCTTAATGAATTGAACTAGCTCCATTGCATCCTCCGCGCTTATATCTCGGCGTACCCATAGCAACACGCATCTTTGCCATAGCTCTCTGCCACAACAGACCGTCACCAGTAACCTGAGCTATTGCAAGCTCACCCTGAGCTACCTGAAGTAAGTAATGGTTAATCATGATGCCTCCACGAATTCGCCACCTTCATCCAACTGATACCAGGTGTCGGCTTTCAGCCCATTCTCGCCAACCTTGCTGGCGCGGATATGGATAAGCACACCATCTTCATCCCGGTAACAAAGAACGATAGCTCCACCTTCTGATGCGCGGGCTTTACCTTCGATTCCGAGTGATGCTGCTACTGATTGTGATCCAGAGACCTCAGCCGCTGACCAGTCGCCAGTGTTGGTTGCCGCTGACCAGTCGCCAGTGTTGGTTGCCGCTGACCGGTTGCCAGTGTTGGTTGCCGCTGACCAGTCGCCAGTGTTGGTTGCCGCTGACCAGTCGCCAGTGTTGGTTGCCGCTGACCGGTAGCCAGTGTTGGTTGCCGCTGACCGGTAGCCAGTGTTGGTTGCCGCTGACTGGTAGCCAGTGTTGGTTGCCGCTGACCGGTTGCCAGTGTTGGTTGCCGCTGACCGGTTGCCAGTGTTGGTTGCCGCTGACCAGTCGCCAGTGTTGGTTGCCGCTGACTGGTAGCCAGTGTTGGTTGCCGCTGACCGGTTGCCAGTGTTGGTTGCCGCTGACCAGTCGCCAGTGTTGGTTGCCGCTGACTGGTAGCCAGTGTTGGTTGCCGCTGACCAGTCGCCAGTGTTGGTTGCCGCTGACTGGTAGCCAGTGTTGGTTGCCGCTGACCAGTCGCCAGTGTTGGTTGCCGCTGACTGGTAGCCAGTGTTGGTTGCCGCTGACCAGTCGCCAGTGTTGGTTGCCGCTGACCGGTAGCCAGTGTTGGTTGCCGCTGACTGGTAGCCAGTGTTGGTTGCCGCTGACCAGTCGCCAGTGTTGGTTGCCGCTGACCAGTCGCCAGTGTTGGTTGCCGCTGACTGGTAGCCAGTGTTGGTTGCCGCTGACTGGTTGCCCGACATGATCTGCTGTTCTAACGACTTATCAATCTTGCTCCAGATCCACTCAATACCATGCTGAATAAACTGAGGCAGTGTTAATTCGGCTTTAATCGTGATGCTGGCGCTGGCTATTTTCGTGTCACCACCTTCTTCACGATCGGTTGTGCCGAAAGAAATAGTCTCTGCAAATCGGCTATCTGCTGGTGAGTAATAACCGAAGACATCAAAAGGACATTCACACGCATGGAAACCAGAGCCACAGGCTTCTACTTTTCCTTCGTGATGGTAGGTTTCACCGATAGCAAACTGATAATCCCGGCACTGCAAATCTTTGTTGAAGCCTTTGTAGGTGACGATAGTTTTCTGTGTCATGTGGTTTCCTTAGTGATGCGCTTAAGCCGCGCCGCTGAACGTTGATATCTGCATTCGACGCTGTAACAAAAATAATCGCGTCATTGCGGTGGATAGCCGCTTCATAACTAAGCAACCTCGGTGAAGTTGCTGGGGTATGAAAAAACCCGCCGGAGCGGGTCTATTTGATGAGTGATGCTGCGTATTCGAGGAGGTAAATTTTTGGTGCGAGCCAGATTTTCAGCCAAGTCATCTTAGCTATTGCGAGAATCAGCCAACTACCCCACATGAAGAGGAAGAATGCCAGCGGAGCAATCAGGAAACTAAGTTCACCCTTGCTATCCCATATCATTGTTGGGCTGTACTTTGGATTGCCTCTATCCCACGAATATCCCTCATTCCCAAATTTCCCGATCTCAACCTTTTTGCATTGCCATTTAACAAACCAGACAACCGCTGGGATTGTTGATATGGGGAGAATCGTCATGATTAGGCTGTATGTCATTTCCCAGAGCAGAAGCTGATGAACAACATCAGGAATCTGAGCCTGACTGAAAGTGACCGCAGCATCGATGCCATTAGCTGCTTTCTGTAGCAGCTCGACGAGAATTTTGTTTGCTTGCTCGTTCATTCTTACCCTCTTAGTTACCAATAAAAAGGCCGCCATTAGGCAGCCTCAGTTATTTCCAGATTTTGCAGCGTTGCTCCAGCTGCCCACGCCCAGTACATCCAATGTTCACGGGCATCACCTTCATCCTCTGCCTCAATAACCCTGTCGAACGTCTCTTCATTCCATTGACCGGTGCACCGAAATTTATTCGAGTCCACATCTCACCTCACTTATCTCGCAGTTACCTGTTTGCTCCGGCGGTGACCGGCAGCGAAGATTGCTACATCTGGCAGACACATCCCGGATTCCATCGGCTTGTGACCAAACTCATTGCTATAGACGATCGCCGCTCGTTCGATCTGCAACTTGTACTCTTTCAGATTCCAGAAAGCGTCCTGAGCCATAAATTGAAGTGGCTTGGCATCTTCAAGGCGCTTAGGCGTTTCGTGTGTACCCTTCGCCTGAATCTGTGCGCGACTGAGGGTAGGGCGATGCATACTCTCGGCGCTTACTGCAACTGCGCTCTGTACTGCTGCGCGACGCTCACGGCGACGACCTGCTGCTGACCCATTGAATGCTGTTCTGCGTGTCATGGTGACCTCCTGATGAACTTTGGTGATGTGGGCGGTAACCAGCCGCACAAGTCAGGGCTTCTTCACGTTTACCCGTTCTCGCTTGCCACATCCCAAAGCTCACTTTGGTTATCAGGCTTTTCAGCCTCGTAGATTCATCACTGAATCGTTGTATGTTCACCGTCCTGGTGAGTGGTGCGTCCTGTTGATGGAGTTAATAGTACATGTTGTACTTATGATTGGTCAATACAATTTGTTCTATAAATAAGGAAAAGCACCATAACGTATTGTTTGAATGAGGTATTTATTTTCAATTTGCGGTGATGTGCTCATAAAAACACCAAAAAGGGCATAGATATGGGATTAGGAATGGATATGGGGAGAGATGAACTACTGGAAGATCGTGCTGCTTTCATCGCTGGAGAGATTGGCGGAGCGGTTGTCGAGCTGATTATCGGTGGGATAGCGATTAGTCAGGATGCGATTGTGGATAGCCTGGAGGCCAAGAGGAAGGCTGTTGGTAATGTTATTCACAAGGGATTGCTGAGGGATGCTGCGGAGTTCGTGAGGAAAGGGCAGTAAAAAAGCCCGCACGGGCGGGCAGGTAGTGTTGCGATAGTTATTGTTATCAGCTTCAGGCTGGATAGTTATCGGCAGAATGGAGGATGGCTTTATGGGTGGGCAATAAAAAACCCGGCGTGGTGGCCGGGTGAGATATTAAAGAACCGATTTAACAAGATGGTTTTTACGGTACAGACCTATGCGATCATTGTGAATCTCAGTAGTCTCCACTAAAAGAGAAACAATCTGTCCGACCTTGTGTTTTTTTTGTATTAAATCTAGCATTTCAATCGGATAGGAAGCCTTTAAATGTTCACCACCAACATCAAGCTCCAGCTTCCCATATTTGGATAGAACGACCAGTTCGCCTGTAAGCGTTTCAGTAATGGGAGGGGATGAAATGGTTGATGTAAGTCTACTCACCAAGTACTTAATTTTATTGGAGTCAATAGTTGCCACCTTGGTGCCATTACTAAATGGACCGGTCCAACTTGCATCAAATGTTAAGTTGTGTTTATCGCATTCCTCTACGATTCTCTTAAGGCTTACAGTGGAATTGTATCCAATTTCAGCGACGTGATTCATGAAGTTGTTGTCGTCATCGCTTAACAACAAATCGAATATGCCTTTTACAGCCTTGCTGGGTACTGTTTCTACTAATTCTGCTATTCCTGTAGAGAAGGTGACGCCCAATTTTGTAGACCCAGGGGATAAATCAGCCAGCCTGAGGTTTAAGGAGCTTTTCACGTCGTAGGGAACTTTTTTTGAGTCCTTGCCTGAGGCAATTTTGTGTGTTGCTCTTTGTATTAGCGCTGCAAGATTTGTTGAAATAGCCCCAAGCAGCTCTAAAGGAATAGAGCCAAAGTCAACCTCAGAGCCTTTCAGCCGCAGCTCAAAAAAATCGATAAGTGGGTGCCGACTATCTTGCTTTAATTTTTCGGCCTTCAAATCGCTCAAATGAGAATCCATGGAGCGATAAAGAAGCATGTCAGCAAAGGACCTGGTTTTGTTTTGCTTCATTGCATCGACTTCTTTTTGAATGAAATCAATGCGTTTATCGCAATTTTTAAACATTGATTTATCATTCATAAAAAAATCCTCACTAACCCTTTCGGGTTTTCACTGCGATCAAAACCAAACCAACCGCGCCAGTAGCTACGCCAGTACTCATAATCATAGTTAGGGTCATCTAAATTCTTCATGAGTAGTAGGACATCAATTTTGTAGTTTTGTTTGATGTAGTTTCGGTCAAGCAAATTATCGACGCGGCCCCGAAGCATGACAGGTATTGAGTTTATATTGCTATAGTCACATACCAACAAAATATCAATATCATCAGGCTCTGGTTTAGACGTGGTGTATGAACCATCAACCCATATTTCTGTAAAACAGCCATATTGAGCAGATAATTCTCGAATAGATTCGAGTAGCTGTATAAAATTACAGTATAGCATGCCTCGCCTGGATGATGAAGGAAAGCAATCGACACAATACGATTTTAATCCAGCTTCATCCATGTCATGGAACCCTGGCTCAAACAGGGGTGGGTAATTAATTTTATCCATAAAAAACCTTGCTATACATTTGTTTTTTTTATTAAAAATCTAACCACCGAAATGGTGACGGCAAGATGTTACATGGGGTTACAATCAGCCAATACACCGCATTAAATAATTTTTTCACCAGCTATGCGCCGACCAGAACACCTTGCCCATCACCCAAACGTCTCTTCAGGCCACTGTGACGCAACAACCTTACCCACAACTCGGCAATGTTCATTGCATGGGATCATAGGGAACTGTGGGTTTAGCGGCTGCAGGAAAACCTGCCCACTGTCTTTGATTAGCTTCTTGAATGTAAACTCATCTCCACCAAGGCGAGCAATGCAAAAGTCACCAGGATCAACAGGCTCTTCCGGGTCTACAAGAATCAGCATTCCCTCAGGAAAACTAGGCTTTGAACCAGCTGGAGCCGTCATGGAGTGACCTTCAACCTCAAGCCAGAATGCATTGTCGCTGGCTTTCTTTGTTGTGCTTATCCATCTTTCCGCATCACGCTCTGTGAATGTTCTAAATTCAGGAGAGAACATACCTGCTTGCACATGCGAGAATACTGGGTAGTCATACTGCTTTTTCACTGGCGCATTGGTAACCTGGCCAGTGATCGAGAATGTACCATCATGATTAAATGAAACATTTGAAATCCCAAGATATTGAAAAATAATCCCGATTTCATCTAACGATGGATGTCGTGATCCACGCAACCAGTGACCTACGCCACCCTGCGTCATTCCAAGCTCTTCAGCCAGCATTTCTTGCGTAATGCCAAGCTCTTTCATTCTGGCTCTTGCCAGTTCGTTCCATTTCATATTCATACCGCCATTATTACGCTTTGTACTACATACAGCCATGCACGTTATGTATTTTTTATGTTGCTTTATCAAAGTACATATTGTATTGTTTGGTTATGGTTACTATGGAGGATGTATGAGCAACCTACGAATGTATCGGGAGTCCTTGAAGATATCCCAAACAACCTTGGCTGATGTTATTGGATGCAGCCAAGGCGCAATAGGTCATTGGGAGTGCGGTCGACGCCATCCTGACCTTAAAACATGTCGAGCTATTGTTGATTGCCTAAACAAGCTAGGCGCAACAGTAAATCTTGACGACGTGTTCCCACCAGAACACAACGCTGCTTAATATCTACTCTTCACAATGGCCGTCCGGCCTACGTAGCTGAAAAGCTAGTTCCAATAAAACAAATCAAACATGGCTCTGCGTGTCTGCGCATGGCCTATCTGTCCTTTTTTCAATTTAAGGAACTGCACATGCATTCACTTACTTATCAACAGAGTATCGGATTTTCTCCAGGCGTGATGATAAATCGCGCTCAGCAAAAACAGGAAGATAACCACGACGCGATCCGCAATGCGATCCGCTCATGGGCGGCTTCTCAGGGGCAGGACGTGGTGACGATGCTGATCGTCAATGAGTACCGGGAGCAGGGCGGGGTGGATATCACTTTCCCGAAGGATGTAAGCCGCCAGCGCCAGAAGCTGTTCCGCTTCCTCGATAACCGCTTCGACTCCGAGCAGTACCGCGAGAACGTGCGCCTGCTGACACCGGCAATCATGGCTGTTCTGCCAATTGAGTACCGCACAAAGCTGGTTGGCGCTGACTGCAAACTGGTCAGGCTGGCAGAAGCTGAGAAGGAAGTATCGGAAGCAAAGCAGGCGGTCATGCTGGACGCACCAGAGCATCAGAAGCTGAAAGAGGTAAGCGAGGGTATAGCTGCCATGTTCCGCCTCATGCCAGACCAGGTAGGCCCGCTGATGACGATGGTCACTTCAATGCTGGGAGTTATGTGATGGGTACTACCAAAAAAGCGAAAGCCCTTGAAGCGGTAACTCCAAAGGCCTTCTCAACACTGTGTTACGTCAACACATCCAACAGGAGTCAGTTTAATGGTTAAGCGCAGAAAGTACCAGGAAAAAGAGGAGCGACGCCATCCAGATTCACCAGACGGCCTAATCGTCGCAGCGTCCAAGAATCAGGCATTCGCAGAGCGCCTGATTGGAGTTATCCGCATCGCAATGGCTAAGTCAGGGGTGAAGCATGGGCGTCGTTAAGTTAGCAGATCGAAACGGAGGCGTGTATTCCTCCAGGAGCTCTCGCGTGGACAACAGGAAGCAGGGTCACTTTGCCATGTTCAGAAGCGCTCTCACGGCACCGTGGTCAAAGGATACGGCAAAGTTAGCCCTGTGGGTGCGCCTGCTTGGTGAAGCTCGCTTTAAGCCGGGCAGCGTTGAATTTGCCGGTCGTGAGTGGATGCTTGGGGCCGGGCAGCTGGTGACCACCACCGCCATTCTGGCGAGAAAACTTCGCGATCAGGATGGCAACGAAAAGAGCTCGAAAGCCGTTGAGCGAATGCTGAATTTCTTCAGTCGGGAAGGGATGTTAAGCACTAAAGGAACCCCATTCGGAACCGTGATTACCATCACAAATTACTGTGAATATCAGGGTATTTCAGGCGTCGAAGGTAGTGACGAACCTCCCGTCGAACCTAAACCCAGTGCTGGCGCGGTCTTGAAGCTAGTACCCGTCGAAGGGGGTGACGAACCACCCGTCGAACAGAACAAGAATGGAGTTACTAAAACTAATAAAACCCCCCTTACCCCCCAGGGGGAAAACACGCTCGCTCAGGAAGTCATGGATTACTTCAACCAGCTGACAGGCGGTCGTTACTCAAACCTGGCACCGTTCGAAAAAGTGCTCACCACCGTGAAGTGCAAAGACCAGTGCTACACCGCTGAAGAGCTGAAACTGGTTATCCGCTGGGCCCACGCAAAATGGGACCACAGATTCAAGCCGGAAAACCTGTGCCGAATGACCCGCTTCGATGGCTACCTGTCAGACGCCCTGATCTGGGCAGACGGGCAGGGAAGCAACCCGGCGCCATGCCCACACGAAGAAATCATCAAGCTCTGGAATGGCAAATTCCCGGCTAAGGCTGTCTCTCTGCATGAGTGGAACCGCCGCCGACCGGCCTACCGTGACCTTGAGGCGGTCTGGAATGGCAAGACCAGCCAGGGCAACTGGCGCGAGCTGAAACACATGGGCATGGCCTTCGAACTGATCGGGAAGTCCTCCCTGTTCAGCACCCGAGGTGATCAGCCATGGCTGACCCTCGACTGGATCCTGAATCCGAAAAACTGGGGCTCTGTCTACGAGCAGGCCATCAACGAGCACCGTATGCGCAAGGGAGTTACTGCATGAGCCGTTTTATCGATCTCTACGCAGAGAAGTCAGTCATCGGTGGAATCATGCTGGCAGCCAGCAAGCCGGAAGGCGCCGACGCCGCCACTGACGCTATCGAGGGAATGGGTGAGGAACACTTCACCGTAAGACCTCACAAACTAATTCTGAACGCCTACAAGCGCCTGAACGATGCAGGGACACCCATTGACCTGTTAACGCTGACTGATGACTTGGAGCGCATTGGACACCTGGCAGACGTTGGTGGATTCGCTTACCTGGCTGAATGCTCAAAAGACACACCATCCTACGCAAATCTTTCAGCGTACTGCGAGAAGCTTCGTGAACTTGCTACCGGGCGCAGGATGACGCTAATCCTTCAGGCCAGCATCCAGAAGCTTTCCGAGCCAACATCGGACTCACTAAGCGACATTATTGGCGCCATACAGGCCGATGTGTCAGGCATTGAATGCCAGGACGAAAGCGGGACCGAACACATCACCACTGGCATTGACATGTCTCTGGAAACCATCCAGTCGATCATCAGTGGTGACATCTGGAAGCACAAGACAGAGCTGGGCATGGCAACGATCGACAGCGCTTTTGGCGGATTCAACAACACCGATTTCATTGTGGTTGGAGGCCGTCCTGGCATGGGTAAAACCATGTTCAGCACCACAGTAACCGAAACGGTAGGGCTGAAAAACAATAAGCCCGTCCTGTTCTTCAGCCTGGAAATGCCAGTAGAGCAGATATCCGAACGTGTGGCATTCCACCGGGCGAGAGTTAGCAAAGAGGATCTACTAAGCAACAAGGCTGGTGTGATGGATGGCGCATGGGGAAAGGTTGGTCACTGCATGAAGGACTTCATCGACTCTCCAATCTACATCAACGACAAGACATCTCTCAGCGTACACCAGGTGCGAGCAGAGGCGCGACGCATGCACAAGAAACTCGGTGGACTCGGCGTGGTGATTGTCGATTATCTCCAGAAAATGCGTATGGCAGATCCGGAGAACATGAACCGAAGCGTAGGCGAGATTGCCACCGGCCTGAAGAACTTGGCTAAGGAGTTGCGCTGCCCGGTCATCGCCCTGGCCCAGCTCAACCGAAATCTTGAGCAACGAGCCAACAAGCGCCCGGTGGCGGCAGACCTACGCGAGTCAGGTGTGATCGAGCAGGAAGCCGACGTGATTTTCATGGTGTACCGGGATGAGAAGTACAACCCGAATACCGAGCTGAAGGGCATCACGGAAATTATCTGCGTCAAATCTCGCCATGCACCCGGCGCCGAGAAAACCTACCACTTCAGCAGCCGTTACTCAGGTCTTGATCCGGTTGCATTCACCAAAGACGAAAGAGATATGCAGGAGGCTGACTATGAGTGTTAGTGAGTGCAGAAACACCCGAGAGATTATCGAAGCTGAGTACCCGGAATTCCCTGAAACCATCCTCCATGCCGAACTATGCCGCGCATGTGCCAGAGCAGACGGACGAAGCATCAAGCAATCACTGAAGCAATTCGCTGCTAACCGCATGCAAATCATCGAGAGCAAGCCCCTAAAAGGCGCTCTGCATCAGATGGCAATCAGCAATTTTCCAGAGACAGAGATTACCCGTATCCGCTCCTGCGTAGGTCGCATGGAGTCGGCACTGGTTAAAACATTCGGAGTGAAGAGAGCATGAATACTAAAGAGCAATTTGAATTGTGGGCCAAAAATCAAAACAGTGACCTTTCTATCTGGACCCGCGGCGTAAAGTCAGGAACATATAAAAATCCTGTCGTTGGAAAGATGTTGGAAGCCTGGCAAGCAGCATCCAAAGCATTAGAGCAGCAGCTTCTCGAACTGTCAGTGAAATTAGCGAACGTTGAGAGCGAGCGCGCTGAGTTGGCGGCGGAGAGTGAAAAGCAGCAGACGCATAGCGAGGCTCTGGCGGTCGACAATGCAGCATTGCGTGAAGTGGTTGAGCGCATGGTTAACCAATTTGCAATGAGCGGTATTTCTCCTGAGGAGAAGTCAATCAATCCCGCGAAATCACTCATGTTTGATGCTAAATCAGCATTGTTTATGCCAGCAACCGACGCGTACCTGGCTGAAGTGCGGGCTCAGGGGGTGGAGATGGCGGCTTGCGCTCTCGATGACGTAAACCAGTTTAATTACGCAAATATGCTTGACGATTTAGCGCAGAAACTTCGCAAAGGAGCCTAGCAATGAGCAATACAGCAAAACTTCAGCTCGGTTTCTCCCCGCTGAGCAAAACAATCACCCTTGCAAAAATGCGCGATTTGGACGGCGGCGGACGCTTACGCGTGGGAAATGATCGTGGTCGCGATGTTACCAACGAGGCCGCACAACTTGTCTGGCAGTTGGTTATGGCTGAAGGCGGTGAAATCGGCTGGGAGCTTGATGACGGCTCTCGCATGATTCTGAAGGCGGAAAAACGGGAGGCCCAATGAACGATATCACCGCACTGATGGCGACAATGAAAGCTGCAGCAGAGAATTTAGATGGCGACACTTGGCATGACGAAGGGGCCAGCGTATACGGCGGAGCCTACGATGTTGGCGATACCGTCTGCTATGACCACATTGTGGATTGTGAAAACGTCAACGGGGAAAGCCTAGTTGCTGAGTTCATCGCTGTTGCTAACCCAGCGAACGTTCTGGCGCTGGTAGAGGCGCTGGAAGCCAGGGATAAGCAGATTGCGCGATTGGAAAAGAAACTCAGTGACAGAAAGCGCATGAATCAGGAAATGGCAACAGCAATGCTAAAGCCTGTAGCAGATGAGTCCCGCACCGTCACCGTGAAGCTGCGTGACGATTTTCAGTTGTGTCACTACGGAACCACTGAGGACTACGCGAAAGGCTATATCGACTGTCAGAACAATTTCACCAAGTGGCTGGCCGCCGCTGGCATCCAGGTTATCGAAGGAGAAGGACAATGAGCAAAGTCGAAGCAGAATGGACTATCGAGCTTAATGTGGATTGCCCTCAGTGTGGGCACACTTTCGACCTAACCAGAACCGATGATTTCTGGCACGGAATTGATGAAGCCGGGGAGTATAACACTCCGGCCACAAAAGACTTCGAATGCTGCTGTCCGGAGTGTGACCATGAATTCACTTGTGACTTTGTCTACTGAGGAGCGTGCAGCATGACAATCAACTTAACAGACCCAGCTAACCACCCTGCAAACTCTCAACTCACAGGTGAGCGCATTGAACGCGTTATCGAAGCGCTTGAGAGTTCGCTCAAGTATCGCAACGGCAGCACATTGGACCATTTCATTGCTGATGCGGTGAAGGGGCTGAGAGAGCTGCGGGAAGTGCGGAAGGCGAAGGGTGAGCCGGTAGCTCTGGAAGAGATGACGGCATGCAAGGCGTATGACTTACTGATGGAAAAGGGCGGAGTAATGTCTCCTGTTGATTCCTTTGTTTGCGCATGGAACTCCTGCCGCGCAGCCATGGTGCACGATAATCGCCGTGACCTATCTCAACCAGTAGACCTGCAGGTTGCCGAATATGAGGAAATCATGGTTCAAGCCATTCCAGATAACTCATTCACGAATGAAGAACTGGAAGCAATGGCGCACGGTAATAACCCGCAGGCTAATGCGTATCGTGAGCTGCTGGCGTTCCGGCGCAACTCTCCGGTAACTCCGGATGGTTGGATATTGGTGCCAGAAGAGCCGACGTACGAAATGCTTGAGGCAGGTGATGCTCAGTTTGGCACATACGATGTGTATCGCCGGATGATTGAGGCAGCGCCAAAGGAGGTGGGGTGATGCCTAAATCCCCAGCAGAACGCAAAGTATCTCAACGTCAAGCAACACTAATTACCCATTCTCAAAAGTAGTGTTATAATTGCATTGCCGTCGGAGTTGAACGCCCGGCGGTAATGCATCCGGCGCATTAATGGGGACATTAATGTGCACCAGTACTACGAAGTAACATATCACCTGTCACTGATGCTTTCCGGCACCGGTGCTTTTCTGCATTCTGCGTTTGACCTCTGCGGAGGTGAAGCGTGAGGCAACAATTCCACCTCGTTAACGAATCCGTTAAACAGAACGCTATCCAATTCATCCGGGAATTACCGGTGGATGCTAAGCGACCACTGATTCTCGATATCAAAGAGATGACCCGCACACTTTCACAGAATCGGAAATTATGGCCGCTGCTGAAAGACCTCTCAGACCAGGTTCTCTGGTTCGGCAATAAATACGACTCAGATGACTGGAAAGACCTCATCACCGCGATGGTCGCCAAGTCCAAGAAGCAAGAGCAACGCATGGCTCCCGGTCTGGATGGCGGAATTGTGATGTTCGGGCAGCGTACCAGCAAGATGACCGTCAAACAGATGGTCGAAGTCATCGAGGCTATCTACTGGTTTGGCACTCAGCAGAACGTCAAATTCAGCGAGAAGTCCTGCATCGAAATCGAATGGGCTAAGCGGTGGGGTGATCGCCATGCGTAAACCATCCCGCCGCAGCTGCAAAATCTGCAAGGCCAAATTCACCGCCACCTACGAAAACGTCTGGTGGCGCTGTCCTGAGCATGGCTTCGAGTACAGTCAACTTCTGTTAGCTAAGAAGAAACTGGCAGCCGAGCGCAAACGCAAGCAGGAGGCGCAGCAGGAACGCCGTGAGCTGAAGATTCGCAAGAAGGCTCTGCAACCACTTAGCCAATACCACAAACGCGCTCAGACAGCCTTTAACGCGTTTATTCGCCAACGTGACGCAGGACAGCCATGCATAAGTTGCGGTCGTAACTCCGGCGCGAAGATGAATGCCGGTCACTTTCGCACTGTCGGCGCATCGCCAGAAACCCGCTACGACGAAACCAACTGCCATATCCAGTGTGAAGCCTGTAACTCCTACCTGTCTGGAAATATCGGTGAATACCGCCCTAGGCTGATCGCCAAGATTGGGCAAGCGGCCTATGACCGACTGATGGGCCCGCACGAAACCAAGAAATGGACGCGTGAAGAACTCGACGCACTGGCAGCGCATTACCGCGCAAAGCTCAAAGAACTGAAACAGCAGGAGGCCGCATGACCCGAACCGAAATCAATAATTATGAGAAATTATCGGTACGACGTGCCGATCCTGAATGTAGTTGGATGAAACTGGCAGCAGTCCCTCGCCGGTCATATCTTGGAAAGTATCGTCGACTCACACCATCTCAAAGTCGCTGGGTAAGGTCTCTTCTTGGCCTGTGGGGTAGAGAGTTGGGCGGTAGCGATACCGTTCGTCTTTCTGGTGGCGGTGGGATGTGGTCAATGATTCTGACAGGGTGGACTGGTGAGCAACAGGAGCGAATCACTACTGTGCTTGCTGGGTTGCGCAAGATGGGATATTCAGGCGATCAACTCATCACTCAGGCTAAAGCCATAATCTGGCCTAAAAAGTCACTCTCCGACCTGATGGGGAAGGCTAGCGATGAGGAGGAGGCTGAATTTATGGAGAGGGTGATCCTCAAATCATTCCCCAAAAACAGCATCGTCTACGAGATTGGAAAGGACTATTACACCTGGCGCAAGACCATCAACGATATGGCTCGCTGGATGCAGCACTATCACGCACCGTTCCTGACTGAAAAGCAGTGCATCGACCGAGTTCGTTGGTGTATCGAATTGTTCAACTCTGCCGTCTTCTTCACGCTAATTGCAGAACTTGGTCACGAAAATGAAGAAACTTGCAAAAAAGACTTGAAAACAAGTTTTGAAGCTGCATAATTCAGGTATGCTCGGACGTCAAAGGCGAAAGAGCGAGGTGAAGCAGAAAATCACCAAGCACATGCAAGCCACTGGTTAAAGCCGGTGGCTTTTTTATTGCGCCAAATCCCGCCAACTGGGAAATCAGGCCGCAGAGCCAAATGCCTTACCCTCTTGCCCACCGCGCCGTGGGCTCTTTATTCAGGCCGCCGACAATCAGTCAAAGATGCCCCGTAGCTATCAGTGTCTGACAGCCTTTCCCCACTAAACACAGCTCCCGCATTTAACGCGAGGAGAGAGATATGCGTATGCCCTGGAAAAACGAACCCGGCGTAATTTCCATGCTTATTGCTCTGGGAATGACATTGCTGGGTGCCGTTGCGAGTTATGCATACCGGGTGCTTAGCGGTGACAAATTCAGTTGGAGAACTCTATGCCTGCAGATCATCGTCGCGATGTTCGCTGGATTACTAATGGCACTTATAGCGAGCTATTACGGCTGGCCTGTTGAGTTGACTGGCTGTTCATGCGGCTTGTCTGGCTGGGCTGGTCAGGAATTCATTAAAGCACTTGATCGTCGATTCCTTAGTAAGGTTTCCGGCGAAGAGGGACCGAAAGTTGAATAAACAGCAATTCATCAAGGCTGCAGGAATTACCCCAGCACTTGGCGATAAATGGTTTCCTCATGTCAATGAAGCTATGCAGATGTTTGGCATTAACACGCCAAAGCGCCAGGCGAACTTCATCGCGCAGATCGGCACCGAATCAGGCGGTTTTCGCTCGGTTCAGGAGTCGCTAAATTATTCCGTGGCTGGGCTTGCTATCTTCGGTTCGCGTTTAACCGCGGCCCAGCGAGAGCGGTTAGGCCGAAAGCCTGGTGAATCAGCTTTATCACCTAAGCGCCAGGAGGCTATTGCCAATCTGGTGTATGGCGGTAGATACGGTAACAACCTGAATGGCGATGGCTGGCTGTATCGCGGAAGGGGATTAAAACAGATCACCTTCAAGGATAACTACGCCGCCTGTGGTAAGGCGCTTGGACTGAATCTCATCGCAGAGCCTGGCCTATTAACACAAGACCGCTACGCAGCCCTATCTGCCGGATGGTTCTGGAGTGCCAACGGCTGTAATGCATTTGCCGATGCCGGTGATGTTGTTGGTCTGACGAAGAGAATCAATGGCGGCCTGAATGGTATCGATGACCGCAAAGCCAGAACGCGCATTGCAGAGGCTGCTTTATGCTGAACCTTCAGGCGATTAAGAGCGCCATCCCCCTCGTATTCTCTTTCATCATTATCGGATTCATCGCCAAGTTGGGGTACGACAACATCCAGCTTGAGAGCGATAACAAAGGACTCCGTAGTGATGTGAAGCAGCTGAACAAAAAGAACGACGGACTGGCCGAGTCGATTAAGACTCTCGCTGAACAGGCTGCCGCTCAAAACGAGATAGTCAAAACAGAATCCAAACGCCGCGCTGCGGCAGAGATGAAACAGCAGAGGTTGCAAGGTGAAATCGCTGAAATGCTACGCGGTGATAAGTGCGCCCATGTCAATGTGCCTGATGGTGTTGCTGACCGGCTGCGGGAGCAAACAGATTCAATACGAAGCAGTAAAGGTGAGGCAGCCACCGATACCAGCAAACCTACTCGCTGAGCCCACTCTGCCTGATATTCCAAAGCCTCTCCCGTATGGCGTTGCCGTTCTGCTCATACCTCCTCTTCTTGGGGCTATTAATCAGTGTTACGGGAGCCTGAGGGCTATCGGAAAGATTGAAGAGTTAAGGAGCAAGCAATGACAGAACGTGTAGTTTCCGTTTCAGGAAAGACGGTAGAGGTTTCTGCTGCAGGTGGCGCAGGTGACGTGCCGGTTGCCACCATCGAAACTCCTGGCATCATGAAACAGGCTATCCCTGTGCAAGACGTAGAAACCATCGCCGTTACCGATATTGAAAGTGCTCAGGCGGCAATCGCAGCAATGGGGACAACACTGTCACAGCTTATGCAAGCAATGCGGAATTCTGGACAACTTGGGAGTTAGCGGCGATTAACGAAGTTTATAAAATTCTGACAAAGCTATCTAAATGGTGGCTTTCACAGAGTTTTATGTAAGTTTTAATTGGCTGCTGTCTCGCCAATCCCCGCAATGTATTCAACCAATCCAGTGGAATATTCTAAATGGCAAAGCTCACCGACAAACAAGAGCTGTTTGCCCGTGAGTACCTGAAAGATTTAAACGCCACTCAGGCAGCTATCAGGGCGGGTTACAGCGAGAAGACCGCCAAAGCGCAAGGCGCTCGCCTGTTGACTAATGTTAACCTCCAAAACTTTATCTCCTGCCTCATGAGTCAGCGCAATGAGATGGTTAGCATTGACTCTGCCTATGTCCTTCGTCGTCTGGTTGAGATAGACCAAATGGACGTTCTCGACATCATGACTGATGACATGAGTCTGAAGCCCGTCTCTGAATGGCCTGCATCATGGCGTCGCTATCTCAGTGGATTTGACCTTGCGGAAATGTTCGAAGGGCGCGGGGATGACCGAGAGATGGTTGGCATCCTGAAGAAGATTAAGTGGCCTGACAAGGTGAAGAACCTTGAGTTGCTAGGCAAGCATGTCGATGTGCAAGCGTTCAAAGAGAGCATCAAAACCGAGCAGTCAGGAACTCTTGAGGTGGTTAATTACTCACCATCCGATTACGCCGCTGCGCAGAAGGCGCTAGAGGGAAAACTAACCGGCCTGGACTAACTATATGAGCGAAATTATCGAGTGGGATGATTTAACCTTCCCGGATCGCGTTGTGCTCAAGTCCAAGTCAACGAAGTCATTCCTTAACTTTACACGCGTTTGGTTCGAGCTGATTCAGGGTGATCGTCTACTGGTTAACTGGCATCACCGCCTGATGGCATCAAAGATTGACGATTTGCTTGCTGGTCGATTAGAGCCGCGCAACCTGATCATCAACATTCCGCCAGGCGGAACGAAGACAGAATTCTTCTCCATTCACTTTCCTGCCTACGTCAATGCACTGGTGCAGGAAGGGAGATTAAAACGCTTCCGCAACCTGAATATCTCGTTTGCTGACACGCTGGTAAAACGCAACTCACGCCGTACCAGAGACATCATAGCCAGCCGCGAGTATCAGGAGTTCTGGCCTTGCTCATTTGGCGTTAACCAGGCCGAAGAGTGGGAGATAAAAGACGATCGCGGTCGTTCAATAGGGCAGACGGTATCACGCTCCAGCAACGGGCAGATTACCGGTGGTCGTGGTGGTTACTACGGTGATGAGTTCTCCGGCATGGTTATGCTGGACGACTATAACAAGCCTGTCGACATGCTCAGCGAGTCGCGCAGGAATAGCGCCAACACGCTGCTGGTGAATACCATTCGCTCCCGTCGTGGCGATAAGTCGAAAGAGCATCCGACGCCGTTTGTGAGCATCCAGCAGCGATTGCATACCGACGATGCTACCGGCTTTATGCTGAGTGGTGGCATGGGCGTCAAATTCCACCACGTCGCTATCCCGGCGATGATTGATGAGAAATACATCCAGTCTCTTGCAGAGCCTTGGCGCTCACTATGCTGGGATACGGTAAAAGACACCGACTCTGTTGTGGTTGCCGGGACTCGATATTGGTCCTACTGGCCGCAGATGGAGGACGTTAACGACCTCCTGCAATTGTGGGAGAAAGACCGCTATACGTTCCTGTCTCAGTACCAGCAAAACCCGATGGCGCTCACTGGCGGAATCATCGATACCGAGTGGTTCCAGACGTATACGACGTTACCACAGCTGACTCATCGGGCCGTGTATGTCGATACGAACAGCGGCAAGGTTGAGGACTGGCTCGATTACACCGTTTTCACGCTTGTGGGAATGGGCGTCGACGGAAACCTCTACATCATCGATGTTGTGCGCGGTCGCTGGGATCCGGAAGATTTGCTGACTAAAGCAGAGCAGCTTTGGGAAAAGTGGCGCATGCAGGGAACGATTCGAATCATGCCGGTTCGCCACATGGCTATCGAAGAGAAACAGGCAGGACAGGGGCTGATAACCACGCTGAAGAAGCGCAGCGCCACCCCGGGACAGATTGCGATACCCGTTAAAGAAATCCCCCGAGGCACCGGCCAGAACAAGCTGGTTCGCTGCCTGAACGTCATTCCTCAGATAAAGACTGGCAAGGTTTATGTCCCTGCAACCCACAGCAATGATGGCGCGGTGAGTTCTCATGTCTATTACGAGGATGGGTCGGTCGCCGCGAATACCGATTGGGTGCTGACGGCAATGACAGAGTGTGCAGCGTTCTCTGCTGACGACAGCCACGACAATGACGACATACTAGACACCTGGATGGATGCCATAGACGACAACCTGATTTCAGGTATTCAGCCGATGGTTATCGATCCACGACAACTCAGGAGAATTTAAGTGTGGCCGTTTAAAAAGAAACAAGTTGCCGCGCCTGAGCCGGTGAAAGAACCCGAAGATGTTCAGATGAAGATTCGCCCGGAGGCCGTGGCCGATGTTTCTGCCCGACCTCAAAAAGAATTTCAGCAGTACAGGCCGCCAAAGGGAGTTATCCCGGAGAACATTGAGTCAGGAATCCTGGCTATGGACTCTACCCCTTACGCCGCACTAAACGATGCGTATCAGGGATTCACCTACGGATACCCCGATACTTTTCCCGGATACCCATACCTCGCCACGCTGGCTCAGAAGCCAGAATACCGGAAGATGGTCGGCACCCTGGCTGAAGAGATGACCCGCAAGTGGATTAAGCTCAAAACAGTGGGTGATGAAGACAAGTCCGATCGCGTTAATCAACTTTACGATGCGATGGAGAGATTCAAGATCAAAGATCGCTTCCGTGAAGCGGCAGAGCATGATGGCTATTTCGGTGGCGGTCAGATTTATATCGATGTGCAGTCGGCACGGGGAGTTTCTGCGTGGACTGACCCGGTAGAACTGCAGTCAAAACTATTCCTGTCTGACAAGAAGATCAAGAAAGGAAGCCTGCGCGGATTCACAGTCATTGAGCCAGTCTGGACTTACCCGGGGGTGTATAACACCGACAACCCGATGAGTCCTGACTTCTACAAGCCGACAGAATGGTTTGTGATGGCTAAGACGGTTAACGCCAGCCGCATGATGGACTTCGTTTCTCGCCAGGTTCCTGACCTGCTGAAAGCGGCCTATAACTTCCGTGGGCTGAGCCTTACTCAGATGGCGGAACCATACGTCAATAACTGGTTGCGAACCCGTGACAGCGTTAGCGACATGATCCACTCGTTCTCGGTTCCTGTTATCGGTACCAACATGAGCACAATCCTGCAGGGCGGGGCAGCCGACACGCTGATCGCCAGGCTGGATATGTTCAACCAGTGCCGGGATAACAGAGGGGCTTTTGCGAAAGACAATAACGCCACTCAACCCGAAACTGTTGAGTTCGTTAACGCCCCGCTTAGTGGTCTGGATAATCTCCAGGCGCAAGCGCAGGAGCAGATGTCAGCGGTATCAAGCATCCCCCTGGTTAAGCTCCTTGGCATCACCCCAAGCGGCCTGAATGCCTCATCAGATGGCGAGATTCGCGTCTTCTACGACTTCATCCACGCGCTTCAGCAAATCCTGTTCAAGGACAACCTGACCCGTGCGCTTAACATCATTCAGCTATCCGAGTTCGGTGATATAGACCCTGATATCACCTTTGAATTTGAGCCTCTCTACGAGTTGAGCGAGAAGGAAAAGGCAGATATTCGCAAAGTCGACGCAGACACTGATGCGGTTTACATCACCTCCGGTGTTCTGGCTGGAAAAGAAGTGCGGCAAAAGGTTGCCGATGACCCGGACAGCCCTTACCACTCACTGGACTTGAGCGATGACATCGAAATCGAAGAAGACTACGAAGACGATGAGCAGAGGGATGAAGAAGCCGACGCAGCAAACGCTGAGAGCAATTCATCCTAACGCTGGAGTCGAAGCGTGGTATCGAAGGCAGCTTGATAATCAGGTTAGGGAGATGCAGAAGTCCGTTGTTTACTGGCTAACCGCAAACTACAAGGCTAGCGGGGCGGAGGTGGCAATGGACGAATCTCCCGCTGTATTTATGCGTGAGGCGATGCGTAAGCTGGCTAAGCGGTGGACGAAGCGTTTCGATGACATGGCGCAAAAACTTGCCGACCGGTTCGCAACTGACGCTATGAGCAATACGGACGCTTCTCTTGGCAGTGCGCTGAAGGATACAGGGTTCACCGTGCAGTTCAAGATGACCTCGCAGATGAACAACGCACTGCAGGCAACCATCACCGAAAACGTCATCCTGATTCGCTCCATCCCGGAGAAGTATTTCACTGAAGTGGAAGGCATGGTGATGCGGTCGGTTGCCCGTGGTCGTGACCTTGGTTATCTGACCGAAGAGCTGCAAAAGCGATACGGCATCACTCGCCGCCGCGCTGCAACAATCGCACGAGACCAGAACAACAAAGCCACCTCAGTGATGCAGGCGGCCAGGCAAAAGGCACTGGGGATCACTCAGGGCATCTGGCGTCACTCTCACGCCGGCAAAGAACCGCGCCACTCTCACGTTAAGGCTGATGGAAAGGTATTCGACCTCGACAAAGGCATGTACCTGGACGAGAAGTGGGTGATGCCTGGTGAGGAAATCAACTGCCGGTGCACATGGTCACCAGTTATCCCCGGAATCACTAAAACGGAATAAAAATGACGATCGAACGGTTAGCGTTTGACCGCGCATCCGTGCGCACAATCGACGGTAACGGGCGACTGCAGATAGCAAAAACAAACATCAGCAAGGCCAATGTCTGCCCGTACTACGGGAAAGAGATTCCCAACTACGAAAAGCTTGGCCTGCAGCCGGACAAGATTTACCAGTTGTACCGGCACCCTGATGAGCTGAAGAAAGCCGCCCACACATTCAACAACATCCCCGTTCTAGACCGCCACGTCCCCGATTTCCCATCAGATCCGCCTCGCGAATTTCGCGTAGGTGCAACTCACTCCAACTGTGAGTTTGATGGGACGTACCTGACTGTCGGCATGACCATCTATGACGACTCAGCGATGGCCGGGATAGAGACGGGTGAGCAAAGAGAATTGTCTGCATCGTATCAGTACGTCGCAGATATGACCCCCGGAGTAACGCCTGATGGTGTGCCTTATGACGGCATCATGCGCGATCTGGTCGGTAACCACGAAGCGCTGGTCCCTGAAGGCCGCGCAGGTAGCGACGTACTGGTCGCTGATTCACTACCTACAGGAATGAAAAGAATGTCAGAGCTTACCAAAAAGGTAATGGCAGCTATCGCGCCGCTGCTGGCGAAGGATGCTAAGCCAGAGGAAATCGAAGAGGCGGTTGAGAAAGAAGTCGCCAAAGATGAGGAGACACGCGCAGAGCGTGACAACGAGTCTGAAGCGGAGCGCCTGAAACGCGAAGAGCGTGAACTGAAAGAGCGTGAAGAGCGCGAAAACAAAGACCGCAAGCGCGATATCGCCGAAGACGAAGATGACGACGACGATAAAAAGAAAAAGACCGCAGACGACGAGGACGATGACGACAAGAAAGACGACAAAGTCTCAAAAACTGCGATGGACTCTGCGATCCGCCTGGCTACCGACAGCGCCACTAAGCGCGCCGCCGAGAACTTCCGCAAAATCCGCGAAGCAGAGTTGGTAGTGCGCCCCCTAATCGGCGACGTCGTGGCTATGGACTCCGCCGATGACGTTTATCGCACCGCCCTTGAGCAGTCTGGCGTCGATATCAAAGGAGTTCACCCTTCTGCGTTCCCGGCCCTGGTTCAGATGGCAATCAGCCAGAAACAAAATTCACGTCCTGTCATTGCTCAGGATTCCACTTCAATCAGCGATTTCGAGAAAGCATTCCCGACCGCTGGAAAACTGAAACGAGGTTAATCATGGCAGGTTTTCAGAGTGTAATTAATCAGTATCCGGCCCCCGGAGTAGAGGGTGGCTTTGCCAGCACCAACCCCCACGCGACATATCTGGCTGGAGAGGGTGCGCTGGTAGCAGGTGACACCGGTTTAACGGTGGGACGATTTGCATGGGATGACGATGGCGTTGCATCAAATGCTGGTACCGGCGCGCCGTCCGGTTTTGTGCATCGTGACGGCCAGGCATCCATTACTGTTTGGCTTGGTGAAGCATCAATGCTGATTCAGCCTGGTCGAGAAGTTACCCTGATGACTGCAGGTGACTTTTGGGCCAAAACGGCAACAGCAGCAACCCGCGGACAGAAAATCTTCGCCTCACTCACTACTGGCCAGGTTCAGACCGGTGCAGCCGGTGCCACTGTGGCTGGGTTTGTAGAAACCGACTTCTTTGTAGGCAGCGCCGCAGATGCCGGTGAGCTTGTCAAAATCACCACCTGGAGCAAGTAATGAACGAATTTCAGCGACACTACGCCGCAGCGAGCGGTAAATACGGCATCGTGCTGCCGGGTGCAAAAGAGTACCTGAAGCCTGAATTCGCCGATAACTATCAGATGGCGATGGATGCTCAGCCGAACATGGTCACCACGCCAAACTCCGGCATCCCGGCGTACTTCACCAACTACGTTGACCCTGAGCTGATCCGCGTACTGGTAACTCCGATGAAGGCCGCAGAAATCATCGGCGAAGTGAAGAAAGGCGACTGGACAACCCTTACCTCTCAGTTCCCGATTGTGGAGTCTGTAGGTGAAACCAGTTCCTACGGCGATTTCAACAACAACGGCATGACCTCTGCGAACGTGAACTGGGTTCCTCGCCAGTCATACCACTACCAGACCCACACCCGGTGGGGTGAGCGCGAGCTGGACATGTACGGTGCTGGGCGCATTGGCTATGCCGCAGAGCTTAACGTCGCTTCTGCTCTGACCCTGAACAAGTTCCAGAACAAATCGTACTTCTTCGGCATCGACGGTCTGGAAAACTACGGCCTGCTGAATGACCCGAGCCTGAGCACTCCGGTAACACCTGGCGCAACCGGCACTGGTGGCAGCCTGAAATGGGCGGATAAAGACGGCCAGGCCGTTTATGACGACATCTCTGGTCGCCTGTACGCCAAGCTGATCGCACAAACCAAAGGTCTCATTGAGCGCACCGACGCCATGACCCTGGCAATGTCTCCTGAAATGGAAGTTAACCTGACCAAGACGAACATGTACAACGTGAACGTCTCTGACCAGCTGAAGAAAAACTTCCCCAACCTGCGCATCGAAACCGCAATTGAGTACGCCACTGACGCTGGCGAGATGGTGCAACTTATTGCTGACCGCCTTGGCGATCAGGACACGGCTTATGCGGCATTCACCGAAAAAATGCGTGCTCACGCTGTGGTGGTCGAAGAGTCGAGCTGGAAACAGAAAAAATCAGGTGGCACATGGGGCGCGATTATTCGCCAGCCTCTGGGCATTGCATCAATGCTGGGAGTTTAACGAATGTCTGAATTAGTAACCGTAGGCTGCAAACTGCCGAATGGACTGGTGATTGAGCATGAAGGGTATGCGGTGGAGCTTAACGGCTCCAACTCTTCTCTGGTCGTAGGTGGTTACGGCTTGACTGAAGGCGTTGATAAAGACGCCTTTGAAAAGTGGCTTTCTGTCCACAAAGACCAGCCTTATGTGAAAAAGGATCTGGTATTTGCTCAAGCCAAAACCAACAGCGCTCAGGCGAAGGCGACTGAAAACGCCAAGGTCAAGTCTGGACTGGAAGGCCTGCCGCAAGACAAGCCGATGGCTGGCATCGAAAAATCGGACGGTAAGTAATCATGGCGATCGTTGTCTTTGACATTAACGCATTTCGTGAGCGTTACCCGGAGTTTGATGCCGTAAGTGACTCGCTGCTGAATGCGTATTTCGTCGAAGCAACGGTCTACCTCGATAACACCGACAGAAGCCCGGTTTGCGATATCGCGTTTCGGACCATTTATCTGAATATGTTGGTTGCTCATCTTGCTGCGCTCAATTCCGGCGCAAACGGTGAGAAGCCGACCGGATTGGTTGGGCGCGTAGCGAGTGCGTCTGAGGGTTCTGTTTCTGTCTCCCTCGGCGAGGTTCCTGTAAGCGACGCTTCCTGGTGGTATCTGCAAACACCATACGGCGCAGCGTACTGGCAGGCGACAGCTCCTTACCGAATCATTCGCTACGTGCCCGGCGGCTCACCTTCCATGTATCCGAGTCATTACTACCGCAGGCCAGTAACCAGGAGATAGCAATGGATAAGGTTATGGATTTTCTGGACTCTGTTGGATCTGAACTTTCATCAAAACAACTGAAGGTCGGGTTTCTTGAGGGGGCCACTTATCCGGACGGGACTTCTGTTCCCATGGTGGCAGCGTCAAACGAGTTTGGTAACCCAGCTAGCGGCAGTCCTCCGAGGCCGTTCTTCAGAAATTCTATCTCAGAGAACGAAGTGAAATGGTCCGAAAACGCAGAATCCTTGATGAGAACCCACAACGGAGACACCACTACGGTTCTTGAGTTGATGGGGGAGATCATCAAGGATGACGTCATGCGGTCTATAGGGGAGATTTCCTCGCCAGCATTGAGTCCGGTGACGATACTTCTACGTGATAGATTCCCGATGAGGGACGGAATGACATTCAGCGACGTACTCAAGGCCCGTGAGGATGTTAAAGCTGGAGTTACTGGAAGTGGTTCAAACAAGCCGCTGATATGGACAGGTCACATGCAAAACTCCGTGGATTATGAGGTGGGCGATCTTGAACCTTAGACAAATAGCTAACCGCGCCACGGCGTCAATCAATCCCAATATCCCGGCAACTGTACGCCGATATACGGGCGAAGTAATGGGGCCAGGGCGCAAGCCCATCCCTCAGTACGCACCAGATGAGCAAATCACCATCCAGTTTCAGCCTCTCACCAAAGGTGATTTACAGCACGTAGACGGCCTCAATATTCAGGGTCTGTTCAAGTCCATCCATGTCAACGGAAGCTTCTACAGCGTAAACCGCGAGATGCAGAAGGGCGGCGACCTGTTCATTGTCGATGGGAAAACGTGGCTGGTCATTGAGCCGCTGGAGCTTTGGACAGATTGGTCGAGGCTGCTGGTCTGCCTGCAGGTGGATGAATGAATGACTTCACGATAGACAACGTCATCGATGTGCTAGCTGACTTTGTTGAGCCCATTTGCGGAAAGGCGCAGCAGGCTCAGGCTAACCGGGTTCCTATGCCAAAAGACCAGTTTTGCATCCTGACCCCGTTGCGATTCACCCGGCTATCCACGACGCGAGATGTTAGCCAGGACACCGGCGACTCATCGACAAGTGCCATGGGTTACACCGAAGTGCGGCAGGCTGACATCCAGGTGGACATCTACGGGGATGGCGCTGGAGACAGAGCTATCGCTCTGGAGACAGTTTTCACCAGTGGGTATGCCTACGAAAAAATCAAAGCGCGGGACGAGCGTCTCGCGCCTCTTTATTCAAGCGCTGCTATTCAGGCTCCCATGATTAACGCCGAGAGCCAATGGCAGGAGCGCTACACCCTCACTCTCTCCCTGCAGGCGCACATTACCGTGTCGTTCCCTCAGGACTATTTCGACAAAGCAGAATTTACAACTGAACAGGTGGATGGACGCCAATGAGCACAATTCCTCTTTCCCTAGATTTTAGTATTACGCCCAATGTCGTTTCGCCTGCCGGTTCTGCGGTTGATGCAAACGGCCTGATGCTGACGGATAACGAGCTGATCCCGGTCGGCGCGGTGCAGTCTTATTACTCATCATCTGACGTATCGGCGCTGATGGGTAGCGACTCAAAAGAATTCCTGGCAGCGCAGCAGTATTTCAACGGCTATGACAATTCCTCTGTCATCCCGGGTGAATTGCTGATGTATCGCCTTGTTACTGCTCCGGTTGCTGGCTATTTGCTGTCCGGCAACCTTAAAGGAGCACCTCTAGCTACTCTTAAAGCCATCCCGGCTGGCACTATCACCCTGACAGTTGATGGAACCTCAGTAACTAGCGCATCAATCGACCTTTCATCTGCGACAAGCTTCTCTGATATTGCTGATGGCCTTGAAACAGGCATTGGAGCTAGCAAGGTCTCTGTCGAGTGGCTGCCTATCGCTAACCGGTTCATCATTCGCTCGGCAACAACCGGCGCGGATAGCGAGGTATCATTCGCTTCTGTGGGTACGCTGGCAACTGGCCTCAAGTTAACTCAGGACACTGCCGCTACGGTGTCTCCTGGCTCTGATGCAGTAACACCTACAGACACGATGAATAACATCATCAACACCAATCAGAACTGGATTCTGTTCCAGACGCTGACTGAGTTGACCGACGACCAGAAGACCGAACTTTGCGCATGGGCAAGCGCGAGCCATAACCGCTATGGTTACGTGGTTCACGACACCTCCGCAGCTCCTACGGTCGCTAATAACGCCTCCTGCTTCGTGCAGTCAGTCGTTGTGGCTAATGGCTACGAGAACATCTTCCCTATCTACGGGTCGTACCTGTATGCAGTAACGGCGCTGGCCTACGCTGCGTCAATCGACTTTGCGCGAACCAATGGGCGTATCTCGTTCAAGTTCCGCGGCTTCTCTGGTCTTGCGCCAAACGTAAGCGATCTGGCAACGGCACAGGCTCTGAAGTCCAACGGCTATAACTTCTACGGCTCATACAGCCTGAACAAGACCATGGCTCAGTACGCATCCGACGGCGCGATTACCGGCAAGTTTGTCTGGCTGGATAGTTTCATTGACCAGGTGTGGATTAACGCCAGCCTGGTAGGTGCGTATGCAACTCTGTTCACTGCTAACCAGTCCTACCCGTTCAATGATAATGGCTATGGCGCGGTGCAAGCAGCGACAATTGATGTGGCAGAACAGGCGTTAACATTCGGCGCGATTCAGCGCGGCGTGGTGCTGGATAACTCGCAAATCCGTATTGTGAACACATCGGTTGGCAAGGATATCTCGGCGACCCTGTACTCTCAGGGCTGGTATTTATATATCCCGACGCAGACCGGTTCCGCGCGTCTTTCTCGAGACCTTCAGGGTGTAATTTTCTATTGGGTTGACGGCCAACTAATCCAGTCAATCACGATGTCTTCAACCGCTATTCTGTAAGGACGACAAAATGTCAGATATTACAAGTGCCAACTCCAAACTGCGCATTGTCGTTCCAGCTTATTATCCAACCGGATTTGACGTTGAAGATTACGCGGCAGATAGCATGTTTGAGACCGCGTCACGACAGAACAAAGAAGATGTAATGACCGCAGACGGAAATTACCATGCTGGTTATATCTTCAACCCATCAGAGTTCACTATCACGCTTTCTCCGGCATCAAATACTGGGCTTTTGCTGGATAACTGGACCGCGGCAGAAGAGACGGCCATTGGAGCATTTGTTTGTAATGCGACGCTAACGGTTCCTTCCTTGGGGGCAAAATGGAATCTTGTTAATGGTTATCTAATTAGCTGGGTTCCAACGCCTCCTGGCCGTCGAATTCTTCAGCCTCGCGCCGCTGTATTCCGATTCAAATCAGCATTACGGAGCTCTATCTAATGTCACGTAAAGAGATCCCCTTTATTGTCACCAAAGAAGGTCGAGATAAAGGGAAGGAGTTCATCATTACTGAAATGTCAGCGTGGGACGCGGATACGCTGTCGCAGGATATCTTCCGAGCGATGGGTGATTCAAATTACAGCAGTATCCCCGCAGACGTTATCTCAATGGGTTGTGCGGGGCTTGCGACTGTCGGATTAAGTGTTATATCCGCTTCTTCTCCTGATGTTTCCAAATCCCTTCGCGACCGACTGATGTCTACTGTTGATATTGTCATTACCCACGAAGGTAAACGCCAGCAGAGAAAAGTAGATGGCTCTATCGACTTTGAAGAAGTGTCGACAATCCGCGATCTGCTGGACAAAGTGTTCGAGGTCAATTTCAGTTTTTTAACGATCGCCGGAGAGTAAAGTACCCGTATCTCGAAGAGGAATCCCTCCCGGCAAAGCTCGTTTCCACTGTCAATATCTCACCAACCCTCAACGCCATCATCTGCTCAGGAAAGGCCACGTATATCGACCTTCAGGAAAAGCTATCCGTCATGGATATGTACAACCTGCTGGAGATTATTTCCGTGGACAACTTCAATCAGCGCGTCTGGCATAAGCATCAGGAGCAATAATGATCATCAATGAGTTGGCCTATAAGGTCACGCTCAGGGCCGACGAGTTCCTGAATGGTAAACGTAAGCTGAAGGATGAAGTACGCGGACTGGAGGGTGATTTCGACCGCTCCAGCCGAAACATCAATCAGACGCTGAAATCTACCTCAGGCGAGATGACCAAGTTCGGCTCGGCGGCCGTATCATCGTTTCGCGGTGCTTATACCGCCGCAGCCGGATTCCTGGGTATTGGTGCTGGCCTGTACGGCATCAAGCAACTTTTTACCTCGACGGCTAACGAGATTGTTCGAGCCAGCCAGCAGGCGAAGTTCTTCGGCTCTGACGTGAACAAGATGTTCGGTGTGCAGCGCGGATTTAAACAGGCCGGCTTGAACGGCGATGCGTTTATCGGCGCCTCCGGTAATGCTCGCATGGCGCTGGCCAATATCGCTGACCCGACAATCTTTGGTGGGCTCACCGGTGCTGCACAGAACCTTATGGTGCTAGGCGCTCGTACCGGCCTGAACATCAATAACCTCGGCGACCCGAACAAGGCGCTGAGTGAGTTCACCCGCTACGGGAAAGGGCACTCCCAGGAAAACTTGATGCAGGTGATGGCGGCGGCCGGATTCGACCCGACAGACGCAGCCAAGATTAAATCTGGTGAACTGAAGTCGCTGGTTGATTCCGAGACCAAGAAGTCAAACATCACCGCAGCGCAGGTTAAAGAGCAAGAAGCGCTTGTCGCTACACTTGGTCAACTTGATGCAGAATTTGATCGCTTACGACAAGACATTGCGATAGCGTTCGCGCCAGAAGTGATAAACGCCATGAAGGATTTTGGTGGTTGGATCAGAGACCACCACGGCGATATTATCGGCTTCTTCCGTGACGCGGGTGATTCAATTAAAAAGCTGACCGAGTCTATTGGGGGAGCAAATACACTCCTGCTATTACTAGCGGCTGGCTTGCGAGCGAACCCGCTGGTTATGGGAGCAATTGCCGCCGCTGCGGCGAGCAATGGTATCGATAAAGCAAGGCAGGCAGCAGCATCACAAGGAAAAGATGTTGGTTCATACCTCTATGGTCGTGTTCATGAAGATAAAAAGCCTTTCCTTACCTGGGATTCCATAAAATCATTTTTTGTGCCAGATCAGTCTCAGTCATCTGGTTCAAAATGGCCCGCGCAAAGCACAATGGATGGCTTGCTTGACGCCTTGATGATGACGGAGTCTGGAGGAAATCCGCTAGCCTACAATGCCAGATCAGGAGCAACGGGTGCATATCAGTTTTTGGCTGGAACTGCTCGCGATATGGGGCTTAGGGTAGACTCAAAGGTTGATGAACGGTTAGATCCAGAAAAATCCAGGGCTGCCGCATCCGTCTATATGCGCCAACTTCTTAACCGCTATGACGGTAATGTTGATAATGCCCTGAGGGCGTACAACTGGGGAATGGGGAACGTAGATAAATGGATTGACAATGGTAGCAATGTCGCTGCATTGCCAAAAGAAACCAGAGAGTACACAGGGAAGGTGTATGGAAATATGGGAGGCGCAAGAGGGTATTACGAAATGCAGGGGAGGATGGCTGCTAACCGCCCATCGCCATTACAATATGGCGGAGGACAACCTCAAGTGCAAAACAGCACACACATCAACACGGTGAACGTGAATAGTAACCCTCAATCTGTAGACGCCCTGACAACAAGCATCAATCAGCAAGCTAAGCGGTCCTCTACTAACGCTGCTTTTTCCAGTGCAATAAAGTAAATAGTTATTAACTTGAAGTTTTGCTTCCTACCTGGATAATGAAGTTACTTATATTTCGAATCGAGCATCTTATGAGAAGATCGTTACTGTATTTCTTCATTTATGTGTTCACACTTATTTTTTTTGCAAAACCAGTAGATCAATTGATGACTATTAATGCTGGTTATGCACTACTTCTTCTCGTTGCATGGGTGGCTATATCTTCAGCAATAGTTCACATCATTCACTTTTGGCCCACTAGGGTCAGATAACAAGGCCCACTTCGGTGGGCTTTTTTATGCCCGCAGTAAATTACCCGCGCTTCACACGCGCAAGTTATAATCCAAGAGCCTACAGAAAGCTGAGCCTGAGAACTGCCGTATAGGTGGCGACCTCTCTTGGGCGGCTTTTCTGTGTGACAGGCTCGCTTTCTATAGGCAAATCGCAATGACATACCCAACTGTTATCAACGGCTTCGATTTTCGTGAGCTCATCTTCTTGTCCGGCACGGAATCAGCAACTGATACATTCAAAGTGGCAAAGGCCTTTGGGAAGGGCCATAAGGATGTGATGAGAAAGACCAGAAAGGTGATCAACTCATGCTCCCCGGATTTTGCAGAGCGCAATTTTACGCTTTGCCATGAAAACAATGAGTTACAGAACGGAAAGCCTCAGCCATTTTACAGAATGACTCGTAACGGCTGGACGATGCTGGTTTTCAGCTTCACAGGGGCTGCCGCGTTTGCATTCAAAGAGGCTTACATTGCCGCGTTCGACTGGATGGCTGACATGATCGCCCAGGGCAAGCATAACCTTGAGGCTGAGCGAAATGCGGTCATGCTGGAGTTCATGAAAGAGAAAGATGTAGCGAGTATGTCAGGCCGTCTACTCAATCGCTGGGGCAGAATTAAAAAGCCAGCTCTGCTTGCAAGAATCGAACGGATTGAGCAGCAAGGGCAAATTAGGCTGCCAGGATTTGCAGAGAAAATAGCTGAATAGTCAGCGTGCATTTTTGCACGGCACGCATCATACCCGCTCCGGCGGGTTTTTATTTTCCGGAGCACCGATGAGCATCATCGACTTAAACACAGCAGATATATTCAACGCCATTGGCGGCGGTTCTCCGCTATCCATTATCGATAGTGTTTTGCATCCGCAGTACGTCATCCGAAACAATAAAACCAACGATGTGGCGCTCGAGTTTAGCGGCATGGCTTCTATCCAACCCGGCGGTCGTGCTCAGATAACAAACGCACCGGTTGAGAAGGGCCAGTATCAGTCGATAAACAAAGTAAGGGAGCCCGCGGTAGTTCGGTGTTCCATCATTATTAGCGGACTGACGGGCTTCACCGGAAGCATCCCTAACATCTTTGACCTGACATTCACCAGCCAGAGTTCCACTTTAAGCACCATCAAAGAGATGCTTTCCGCTACGGAAATCTATGACATTGAAACGCCGAAGGAAACGCTGACTAGCTACGACCTCATGGATCATGACTATGAGGTTAACTCTCAGCGGGGTGTGAGCATGTTGACCGTCTACCTGGTTTTTCAGGAGGTCATGCAGCAAATGGAGGTGACACTTTCAGGTGCTCAATCAGCAAATAAGCCTACAGATGATGCCAAAAATCAGGGTGTCACTGGCGCTGGGGCTGTGACGCAAAACGCCAGTTCAACTACATCAACGCTGGACCAATTAAGCAAGTCATGGTCGTCACTAAAATCAGCAATCGGCGATATTGCCAGCGGAGTTTCTGACACCATAACAACTGGCTTTAAGAGCGCGCTTGATACCGTTGCGGAGCCTGTTCTGGATGTAACTAACAGCGCCACACAGAAAGCTACCGAGATAGCAAAAAACATTAGTGGAAACATCACTGGGCCATCAGGTAAATAAAGATGCAGACCATCTCGATAGAGCCTAAAAAGTCGCAGAGCCTTTCCATTACCCTTGCCGGACAACTGTGTATTATTCGTCTTATCCAGCGTGAGAGCTTCATTTATATGGACCTTACTGTGAACGGAAATCCGATCATGCAAGGCGTCCCATGCTTGTACGGGAATAAGATGGTTGGCTACGCATATCTTGGATTTAAAGGTGATATGGTATTTATTGATAATGATGGACAATCAGACCCATCTTATGAAGGGTTAGGCAGTAGATATATTCTCTACTACATTGAGGAGAGCGAAATTGTATAAGCAACACACTCTCCGCTTTGAGTTTACTAATACAAAAGAACCATTCGATAAGAATGGAAACAATAAATTATCATTCAGCAATATAAAATCTACAGCCTCTCTGAATGATGTCATTGGCATGACCGGGTCTAGTGCTGATATAGCTCTATATGGTCTCAGCCTTGAAAGAATAGCTTCCCTGTCAGGTAGGGCTGATGGGAGTATGCTTAACACCCAAAATATCAATGTTGGAATTTTTGCTGATGAAATATTGGTTTTTTATGGGGTGATGACATCGGCAGTAGCAAATATAAATCAGGCTCCTGAAAGTGGGTTAATGATATCAGCAAGCGCTAGCGCGGAGTTGAGAAACAAGCCAGTTAGCCCATTTAGCTCAAGAGGCCCGCAGGCTATTACAGACGTTATAAATGCAATTTGCACTTCAGCAGGTTATGAGGCAGTTTTTGGTGATGGTGTAAACGGCATGACTACTTCCGGAAGTCCTCACTTTGAAGGGAGCGTGTTCGATCAATTAAATAGCGTATGTTCCGATTATGGCTTGGCAATGGCGGTAACCCCCCCAGGAAAGGCTGAATTCTGGCCTTCTTCATCACAGCGAGGGAGTTCCATTCCTTTTATATCAAAAGAATATGGGCTGATCGGATATCCTGTTTTTTCTGGTGGTGGCGTAATGTTTCAGACTCAATATTCATCCCTTCTTTCTATCGGAAGATATATTGAATTAGAAACGGAATTGCCTTGGGCCAGCGGTAGATATCATTTAAATAGCGTAAGGAGCGAGCTTTCTGCATGGGTTTCTGGAGGCCCATGGCACTCTATATGCACCGCTTCCAGGACGGCAGAGGAGAGGGCTAAGGCTCAGAATACCAATGGATAATAGTCAATTTACTCCTACCAGTGCCCAGATTAATGACGCTGAATCGATGGCATACGCTTTTGAGATGCTTCTGTCTGGATATTACTTCATTGAGATTGTGATGGTGATGAATGTGCGGGGAGAGGATGAAACCCTCGTAGTGGACGTACTTCCTTTGCTTTCACGTCAGAATAGAAACGGAGCGCCAATAAAAAACTCTGTGATTTATGACATTCCAGTCTTCAGGTTGCAAAGCGGTAATAGCGCCGTAGTGATTGACCCAATACCTGGGGACATTGGTCAAATTCTTATTAATGACAGAGATACAACACTGGTGAGGGCAAACAGAAAAGAGTCCCCTCCTGGAAGTTCCAGAAAGCACAGCAAATCCGATGCAACATACATGGGTGGCGTACTCAACGCAAAACCTACTGAATTCGTAAAGTTCACTGGCTCTGGAATCAACATCAAATCATCCGGCACCGTGAACATCAACGGCCTGAAAATTCTTCCTGATGGGCGCTTGCAGCTTGTGGATGGAAGTATTGTTGACGGACATGACCATGGTGGAATTGAACCAGGCTCAGGCAGAACAGACCCTCTGGATCCATAAGATGACATACAGAACCATGCAACTAGATACCGGTACGTGGGATTTGACGCTTGATGGCGCGGGTAATCTGGCAATCGCCAATGATGGTTACGCGACAGCGCAGGATGTTGCCAGTGCTTGTCTGGTGTTCTCAGGTGAATGCTATTACGACAACACCCTGGGAATTCCCTGGAAGACAGACGTTCTCGGTAAGCGGCCCTCACCCGGCTACATCCAGCAGAAGCTGCAGACGGAAGCATTGAAACTCCCGATCGTGGATAAAGCCCTTGCTAACGTTTTCTTCGATAAAAACACCAGGACAATGCGCGGCACCATCAGAGTTGAAGACATCAACGGGGACATCTCACAGGCGACTTTATGACGACACTAAATACAGCTGTTCCGGATGTCACAATAACCGAGAATGGCCTACTGGTACCGGATGTATCAGACGTCCTTGCCGGGCGACTAACCGACATGACAACCGCGTTGGGCGGCGGCGCTAGCCAATCACTAAGCTCACCGCAGGGGCAACTGGCGCAGTCTGATACCGAAATTATTGCACAAGGGTATGACAAGCTACTTTGCCTGTTTAACCAGATTAACCCTGACTATTCTACTGGGAGGTTTCAGGACGGTATTGGCCGCATCTATTTCCTGGAGCGAATCTCAGCACAGGGAACGGTAGTAACAGCAACCTGTATTGGCAAGGTTGGCACAATCATTCCTGCAGGTAGTTCTGCAATCGACACTGCCGGCTACATTTACCAGTCGAAAAGCGACGCAACGATCCCTTCAACTGGTAGTGTTGATGTTCAGTTTACTAACACTACTACCGGTCCGATTTCGTGCGCAGCTGGCGCATTAAATCAAATCTATCGGGCTGTGTCCGGATGGGATTCAATCAACAATGCCAACCCAGGTGTAGTTGGTGTGGATGTTGAATCTCGCATTGCGTTTGAGACCAGGCGCAAAGAGTCCGTAGCAAGAAATAGCCGTAACATGGATGGTTCTGTGCTTTCTAAGTTACTGGAAACTGATGGCGTACTTGATGCTTATGTCTGGTCAAACAGGCTAGGGACGACTGTTAATAAAGGCTCTACCAACTTCCCGGTTCTTGAGCATTCGATATACATATGCGTTTACGGTGGGTCATCCGCTGACATTGCTGAGTCGATTTTCAAAACCTACAACGGTGGCGCAAATATGAATGGTGATACAACCTTCACTATTTACGACAACGTTAATTACTCTTCTCCATATCCCGAGTATGTCATGCAGTGGCAAACAGCGGACCCAACACGGGTATATTTCAAAGTAAACCTGGATGCCAGCCTTAACCCGCCTAGCGACATAACAACGCAGGTGCAAAGCATGATCATCGAGGTATTCAATGGAGAGTATGACGGTATTGCAAAAGCAAGAATTGGTGCGTCAATTAACAGCGGGAAGTACTACGCACCGGTAATTTCAATATCACCTGATACTCTCGGCATCTTGTCTATCGGAGTATCTCTGGACGGAACAACGTTTTCCCCATCAGTGACAATGGGCATTGATCAGGTACCGACACTTCAGGCATCAGACATCACGGTGACATTAACATGAGTTGGAATGACACAATACTTACCCAGTATTCTGCCAGCCAACGCCTCCTCAGTATTATAGACACCTTCGATCAAGCCGTTAGCCTTGATGACTTCACTGACGAATTCATTTCTGAGGTGTGGGATTTGACCACCTGCGGATCATTCGGTCTGGATATGTGGGGAAAGAGAGTTGGCATTGGCAGATACATAACTGCCCCAATTGATAGTGACTCATTCGGTTTCTCTGAGGCTGATGATGGAAGCACTGGATATCCATCACCATTCAACGACTCCCCATTTTATGCAGGAGTTCAGGAAACCACGAATGTCAGATTAGGGGATGATGCCTACCGGACATTGATATTCTGCAAGGCATTCTCAAACATAAGCATTGCGACCATCCCGGATATAAATCGCTTCCTGAGGATGCTCTTTGCAAATAGAGGAAGGGCATATTGCATAAATTACCGTTCAATGACTCTTGGAATTACCTTTGAGTTCTCCCTTGCTCCATTCGAAGAATCAATACTTACCAATTATGACGTTGTGCCAATTCCTAGTGGTGTCCAACTCAATATAACCCAGATAGTCCATCCTTATTTTGGTTTTGCTGAAGACGCTTACCCGTTTAACGACGGAACATTTTTCTAGAGACTAAATATGAATCGCACAGATGCACCCAAGAAACAACCAGTGCCATTTGGCACAAATGGACCGCGCCAGGATTTGCTTACCACAACTCCTGCCGGAAGCAATAGAGCATCTTACGATGCTGGTTATCCACAAGTAACCATGATCCTCAAGTCTGCGGGTGGCATTCCACCTGAAGGGCAGGATATGAACCAAATCCTGTTCGAGCTTTCAGCGATCGGACGGTGGCTTTCAGCTGGCGCACTGAATGCTTACGATGACACCTTTTCCACTGCTGTCGGTGGGTACCCTAAAGCATCAGTTATTGTTGGTGATGATGGTTCTTCTATCTATATCAGCACGGTTGATGCAAACACGAATAACCCTAACTCCACACCTACAGGGTGGCTGAGCCTGGCTAAAGTTACAGCCATTGCAGCATTGGCCGGTGGCGCTGATAAGCTCCCGTACTTTACTGGGGCAAATACAGCCGCTCAAACTGATTTAACATCAGTTGGCCGGGATATCATCGGTAAATCTTCGATTGCTGATGTACTCACTTATCTTGAGCTTGGAACAGCTGCAACTAAAAATGTCGGAACCGGAACAGGGCAGATCCCTGATATGAGTTCCTTTATCGGTTTAAATGGGGCGTCTGGATATAAATATTTACCCGGTGGAACATTAATCCAATGGGGTACTATTGCCACTGTTTCATCTCCAGCTGGTTACACCACCGGAACATTCCCAATCGCGTTCCCAAATGCACCTCGGCAGATATTTATAACCCACGACAACCCAAATACAAACATACTGTGCTTTGGTTCTGCTGATATGCCAAGCAAAACACAGTTAAGGGTTTACTCCTGTGCCGTCAACGTTAACAATTTCACCATGAGCTCTAGCTCCAGTGTTGTTTTTAGATGGTTTTGCATTGGTGACTAATTACTTACCGGAATAACACAATGAATAGCATTAAATTTAGCATCACCGAGCAAGCTTTTTATGATAATAATTACCAGTCACCTCCAACAGATGCCATAGGCATCAGCGAAGAGGACCATTGGAGGTTGATATCAGGAATGAATGACGGGGAGAGGCGTGTTTATTTGGATGTGGATGGGCGGTTGTGTCTGTCAGATAAAAGGCCGTCATCGTTTCATAAATTCGACCCCGACAAGAACACCTGGTACATCTCAGATGAGGATTTTTCTGCAATAAGCATCGCAGAAGCGGAAAGCAAAAAATCCTCTCTGCTGTCTGAAGCAGCAAAAGAAATTGAATGGAGGAAGTATGCTGTTGAGAAGGAGGTTGCAACGGATGAAGAATCAAAAGAACTTGATGCATGGGAAATGTATAGAGTCACGCTCATGAGAGTCAAGACTAGCGAAGCCCCTGACATTGAATGGCCTTCACCTCCAGCATCTTAATCCTAAATGCTCATGAAACACCTTCCCATTACATAAATATTCTCAATAGGGAAGGTGGTTCCTGAAGTGGCAGATCACTCAGATAACTTGAGATTACTGGCGATCATTAAAAGCTAGCGCCTTAGAGCTTAAAATAATCCTGCCAAGTCGTATTGATGGTTGCTCCACGTAGTTGTAAGTCAACATGGATGCAGCAATGGTAATGGCAAGAATTAATGGGTAATATGCGCAATACGCTTCAAATCCTCTTGAGAAATCAAACACGTCAAAAACGCTAAAAACCAAGTAAAGAGTCAATCCATGAAGTAAGTATATGCTATAACTAATATCACCAAGAATCTTCATTCCTTTTAAATGAAACAACCCAAAGATATCACCACCATTAACCACAATTATAAAAACAAGCAAAACAAGAATCATTTGTTGTGCTGAATATGCTGGGGTGAAAAATAACGTAAATGAGATTAAAGACAAGAGAAATAAACCTGAGATGAATTTAAATCGCATGATCAGTTTTTTTACAGAACGCATCTCCAATGTTGATGCTGCGGAAAGCGCAAAAAGAGCGTAGAAGAGTGGCTTTGTCTCACTTAAAACATATGCCAGAATTGGGGCTGTTAATAAAATTGCCAACTTGCATCTTACATTCCATTTTGATATTGAATATATAATCGGCAAGGATAAGTAAAATCCCCATTCGTAGAGCAGGGTCCAGTTAACACCGGAAATCATTAAGTTGGTGCTAGAACTACCAAGGAATGAGTTTGTGAACATAGCCCAGTTAACGAATGACCTTATCAAGGCATATAGCCCTATCTTGCTGTAACCAGACTCAATTACTGCTAACGAAAAAACTACCGCTCCCACGAAAAGGTATAGAGGGTATATTCTGAATATCCTTCCCTTATATAAATTAATCCATGATATTTCATTCTTTTTCATCTTCTTAAGGAAGAGATAGCCTGTAATCATAAAAAATAAAGATACAGCAATTGCCCCTAGGTTATCTAATGCATATTGTTTCGGTGCAAACCATTCCCCAGTGGTCTTCCACATGTAAGTGACGTAGAAATGGTGTGTCATTACTGATATCGCTAACAGGCCTCGCAATCCGTCGATCGGAGAATTTCTTGATAATGATTCATATCTAGTAGGGGAAAGCCTAAACGCGCCAATTAGAACGGCACCAAGAATTAAGCTAAAGCACATTATAGGGATTATTAGCATAGTTGGTTCTATCATTATTAAACTAAGGGTAACTATAATTATTTGTGAACTATACCACTTACACGTCTGATTCTGAAGCTTAAGCCTGGTTATGGAGCGGTATCTTGCTGAACAATCTCCAGGGATTGACGCGACTAAAGCGCCTGATATCGAGTGTCCGACAGTGCCTGGCGTGTAATGGGGCATGCATGGGGCAAAAAATTAGCGCAAAACAACTCAAAACCGATGAAGGTGGTGATTAGTCTTGCGCTAATGCTCTGTGGGGCATGGGACCAATTCGGGACAGTCATGCATTTCCACTGATTGTCATGGGTTGCTAACTTTTATCATCATGGGACGTGTGAGCGCAGTGATGATGCGGTAAGTTGCTGTACTTGATAGTAGTTCTAGGAACTTCTAAGTCGTGGGCCGCAGGTTCGAATCCTGCAGGGCGCACCATTTTCCTGAAATTTCCCCCACATTCTTCCCCTGGCAAGAGTGCGAATCTGCTCACATAATGTTCACTGTTCGTTTGTCTAAACCAGAATACGTCAATTATACTGTATGAAATTACAGTATTTTAACGGAGGCAGTATGGACTACGAGATAAAGCAGGTTCAGCAACGCAAAATCGCCGGTTTTCATATGGTTGGGCCGTGGGAACAGACGGTCAAGCAAGGGTTTGAGCAGCTGATGATGTGGGTAGATGGTCAGCAGATCCCCGCGCAGGAATGGCTTGCCGTTTATTACGATAACCCTGATGAGGTCCCGGCGGAAAAGCTACGCTGCGATACGGTCGTATCGGTTGCCGATGATTTCGTTATTCCGCCAAACAGCGAAGGCGTGATGTTGGCGGAAGTGGCGGGCGGGCTGTATGCCGTCGCACAGGCTCGCGTCATTGACCACGACTTTGCTACGCCCTGGTATCAGTTCTTTGATAGCGTTCTGAAAGATAAAACCCACCAGTGTGCGCCTAAGCCCTGCTTTGAAATTTACCACAACAATGGGGCGGAAGACGGCTACTGGGATATCGAGATGTTTGTGGCGGTTGAACCAAAAGCCTGACCTGAAAACGCCAGAGCGTAAAGTATGTCTCTGGCGTCGCTGGGCTAACGGTATATATGGCCGATGATTAATGCAATGCCTTCGCAATCGCGCTAAACATCAGCGAGGCTTCCAGCGGCTGGGCGCTGAATGACGGTTCCGCCTGCGGCCAGGTCGACCACTGGACGATCACCAGATTTTCCGCGCGGTTGACCATAATCATCTGGCCATAAATCCCCAGTGCCCACATCGAGCCTTTCAGCGAGTCCTGCGGCGCTGGCACTACGTTTTTAGCGTTGGCAGGCACTTCGTTATTCCACCACTGGTAGCCATAAAGCCCCTGCGGATGCGCGGCGGAGACTGAGTTTTTCGCCTTGTTCCAGTCGGCGGATTGAGCCACCCAGTTTTCTGGCAGAATCTGCTTACCGTTCGGCAGACGGCCGTTGTTCAGCACGAATTCGCCGAAGCGGCCCCAGTCTTCCAGCGTGGCGTTAAAACCATGTGCGCCAACATCATGCTGGTTTTTGCTGTAGGAATGCCATACGCCATCGCTCGCCATGCCATACGGCTGCCAGATGCTTTTCTCAAGGTAGGCGGCAAGCGTCATACCCGTTGCGCGCTCCAGCACATCGCCCAGCAGCCAGGCACCGCCGGAGGAGTAGGACCAGACCTCACCCGCCGGATGAGCGCGTTTCAGGCCGGAAACCAGCGTGCGAACGCAGTCGTAGGTACCTGCGTGCGCTTCGCACTGCGTGAGTTTGGCGAAGTCAGACTGTGGGTTGGCATAATCTTCATTCCACGCCACGCCGGAAGTGTGCTGAATCAACTGTTTCAGCGTCACGCCGTCCCAGGCCGTACCTTTCAGGTCGGGTTCATACTGTGTGACCTGGTCGTCCAGCGAGTGGATTTTCCCTTCTTTTAACGCTACGCCCACAAGCGTAGAGACCACCGATTTTCCGACCGAGCGGGAGGTCCAGAGCGTGGTATCGGTGTTGCCCTCGCCAAGGTATTTCCAGGCAATCTTACCGTCCTTTAGCACCAGCATGCCGCTCACGTTCTGGCGTTTAATATAATCCTGAAGCGTCCACTGTTTGCCGTTGACCTGATAGCTCGCCTGCGTCAGCGGTTTTTCCGCCGCGGCGAGCGGCACGGATTTGCCGTGGTGGAAAACATCGCCCTGATAGTTGCGGTAGTCGTTACGAAAACCGATGACACGATCGGCCTGACTCCAGGTCAGCATTGCTTTTGTATCGGGCAGTTTTGCATCAAAGGGGGCCGGGCAGGCGGTGAGTTCGGTGCCTTCACAGGCCGCCATTACGGGTGAGGAGAGGAATGCCCCAGCCACCAGGCTTGCCAGCAGGCAGTACTTTGCAGGTAAAGATTTATGTTTATTATTCATAGCGTTCTCGATTTTAGTTATACCAATAGACACGTTGTCCCGGCGGGGTGACGGGATGGGTGCAGTATAAAAATCGCCGCACTATAATAAAAAACGCGTAATGGTGGAAAAACCCCCATAAGTACTGCAAAAGGAGCCCGGTGTGCCGTCATTGTCCTACTCATTTTCTCAGCTTGAAGCCTTCACCGCCGTTGCGGAACACGGCAGCCTGATGAAGGCGGCGATGAAGCTGGAGAAAGATCGCACGACGCTGCGCGATCTCATCGATCTGCTGGAAGATGGCCTTGGCTACCCACTGTTTGTCCGCCAGGGGCGAGCGCTACAGCTCACGGCAGAAGGCGAGCAGCTGCATCGTCAGGCGCATCTACTGATGCGCCAGGCCAGAGCATTTGAGCAGTTTGCCCGCCAGGTGCCGTCAGCCGACATTCAGGAACTGAGCATTGCCTACGATCCTTTTACGCCGCGTCGTTTTTTGCAGGCACTGATCGCCCAGATGGTAAAACGGGGGATTCGCCTGAGCCTGCGCTGCACCTCGCGCGCCGAAGGTGAAAAAGCGCTTACAAGTGGTCAGGCTGACTTAGGCTTCTTTCAGGCGAATAACCACAGCGTGGGCAACGATATGGAGTGGCGTGCGCTTGGCGCTATCGATATGGATTTCTACGCCGCCGAGCCGCTGTTTGCTGATGTTGCACGTCCCTGTTCGCTGCTCGACCTCTCTTTAACGCCGCAAGTGGTGATGCACTCAACAAGCGATCTACCGATGGCGCGGCGGCTACAAATCTCGGGGAACGTGATGGTGGCCAATGAGCTTGAAATGCTGCGCGGCCTGATTGAGGCCGGGTGTGGATGGGGATTTTTACCGACCCATTTTGAGGCGGCGCGCTGGCGGAATGTCGCGGCGATTCCCACGGTGGTGGGCAATGAAGGCATCAGCCAGACCATGGTGACGATTTGGCGGCCGGGGAGCGAAAAACGAATGTTAATTGATGACACGCTGGCCCAGCTATCTGCGCTGTGGCGAGCGGAGATGACACGCACAGGGTAAACGGAATTTTTACCGCCGCCTGTCCGCCACAATCACCAGACCAATACCGGAAAGGGTGATAACGATAGCCAGCAGCATGCGCATATCAATGGCTTCGCCCATAAAGACCAGACCGCCCAACGCCGCAAGGCAGGGAACGCTGAGCTGCAGCGTGCTGGCGGTCGTGGGGCTAAGCTTAGGCAACAATGAGTACCAGAGCAGATAAGCACCGCCGGACATCAGCGCCCCGGAGGTGACGGCCAGCGCGAGCCCGATGGCATCCGCCTGAACATGAAAACCACTGAGCAGAAACACTAGCAGCGCCATGGGAACCGCCAGAATAAAATTCCCAGTCGTTGCCGCCGCCGCATTCTGCACCTTCTTGCCGGTAATACAGTAAACCGCCCACGCCGCGCCGGACAGGATCATCAACAGCGAAGCTCTGCCGGAAGGGTGCCCCGCTCCGGGCAACAGCAGCAGCGCCAGCCCACCCATCGCCCCCAGCATGCCGACGCTTTTCAGCGCCGTCAGCCGCTCACCGCGCATCAACCCCCAGCTTGTCATTACGCACTGTACGGTGCCAAACAGCAGCAGTGCGCCTGCGGCGGTGGTTAACGACAGATAGGCCAGCGAGAATGCAAATACGTAGGTCGCCAGCAGCGCGGCGTTCAGCCAATTAAATTCTGGTTTCTTACGTAGACCAGGCATTTGGAGCAGCAAGAACAGCGCGATGGCGCCGCTCAGCAGGCGAACACTGCTAAATGAAACGGCATCCATATGCAGCCCCTTCAGCGCCAGCCGACAGAGCAGGGAGTTTGCGGCAAATGCCACCATAGCCAGGATGATTTTGAGCAGCACGGGAGCGTCCTCTGGAGGTATTGGAATAATTATGCATGAAGCCACGTAGCATAGCGCCATTGTTTTGTGCGTTGGCTCCCAGGCAAAGACATGTTTTTTCTGTGGTTATTTCCGCCCTCTACTACTGATTGAGACTTGATCACATTTTGATAATGCGTATAGTTCTCGATCTCATTTTTATTCATTGATGCGGTACAGCTGGCCCAGTAATCGGTGAGGATATTTCACAGGGGGATTCTGGGGCGTGAGAAGCGATAAACCCGTTGGTACCCACGATGAATTTTTTATTCAATACCAAGGGATGTTCTCATGAAAACCAAACTCTCCGTGCTGGCACTGGCGATAGGCACCGTGCTGCCTGCCGCCTATGCGGCAACGACCGAAGACACAACAACCAGGAAAAATCAGCCTGAAACGATGGTGGTTCAGGGCGTTGACGGCAGCGATTTCAAAGCCGGTGGCGAAGATCTGGTGCCAGCTTATCTCGACGGGCAAATTGCCCATGGCGGCCGCTTAGGGATGCTGGGCGAGCAAAAGGCGATGGACGTGCCGTTCAACGTCATCGGCTATACCTCAAAGCTGGTGCAGGATCAGCAGGCTAAAACCGTCGCTGACGTCGTTAAAAATGACGCAGGCGTCCAGGCGGTTCAGGGCTACGGCAACTTTGCGGAAACGTACCGTATTCGCGGCTTTAAGCTTGATGGCGATGATATGACGATGGGCGGCCTCTCCGGCGTGGTACCGCGTCAGGTGATGGACACCCAAATGCTGGAGCGCATTGAAGTCTTCAAAGGCGCGAACGCGCTGGTGAACGGCGCAGCCAGTTCCGGCGTAGGCGGAATGATAAACCTTGAGCCTAAACGTGCTGAAGATATTCCCACCACCCGCCTTGGCGTGGACTACACCTCTGATTCACAGGTCGGTGGCTCGTTGGATCTGGGGCGCCGCTTCGGTGATGACAACCAGTTTGGCGCGCGCGTAAACGTGCTGCACCGTGAAGGGGAAGGGCGTATTGACAACGACAAGCGCCGCACCACCCTGGCATCGCTGGGTCTTGATTATCGTGGCGACCGCCTGCGTTCATCTCTTGATTTTGGCTATCAGAAAAAAACCTTCCACGGCGGTGAAATGGGCGTTGGTGTGGCCAATATTGCCGCCATTCCAGCGGTACCGGACGCCACCAAAAGCTACGCGCAGAAGTGGGGCTTTAGCGACATCGAAAACGAATTCGGCATGGTTAAAACCGAATATGACCTGACCGATAACTGGACAACCTACGCCGGGCTTGGCGCGCAGCATGCGCATGAAATCGGCACCTATGCTGCACCGAAGCTGACCAACGTGAATGGCAATGCCACCGTCGGTCGTCTGGATACCAACCGTATTATCGACAGCTTCAGCGGCATGGGCGGCATCCGCGGTAGCTTCAATACCGGCGCGGTCTCCCATAAAGTGAACGTGGGCTACTCGGCGCAGATACGTCGCGATGCGACTGCCTGGCGTATGTCCGATAGCACTAAAAACCCGACTATCAATATCTACAACAGTCATGACGTAGACATGCCGGACTATAAGCCGAATCCAAAAGGCGGCCACTATGACGATCCGCTGACCACCGCGCGCAACCGTACCCAAGGCTGGCTGCTCAGCGACACGCTGGGCTTCTTTGACGATAGCCTGCTCTTTACCGCTGCGGCACGCCATCAGAAGGTGGTGATTCGTAACTATGACAACCAGACGGGCCAGGAAACCACTAGCTCAAGCTTTACTGAAAGCCGCTGGATGCCGACGTTTGGTCTGGTGTACAAGCCATGGGAGACACTCTCGCTGTACGCTAACCATACCGAAGCGTTGCAGCCTGCGAACAATGCACCTAATACTGCGAAAAACTACGGCCAAAGTATTGGTATCGCCCATTCGAAACAGGACGAAGTGGGCGTAAAAATTGATTATCAGCGCGTGGGTGGCTCACTGTCGCTATTCCAGATTACTAAGCCGTCTGGGGTGTTAGATAGCGACAAGTACTACCGTATGGACGGCGAGCAGCGTAACCGCGGCGTAGAGCTCAACGTGTTTGGCGAACCAGTGCTGGGCCTGCGTCTGACTGGCAGTGCGCTGTGGATTGACCCTGAATTGACCAAAACCGCGGGCGGTACTTACGACGGTAACGATGCGATTGGCGTCTCCCGCTTCTATGCGGTGCTGGGGGCTGAATACGACATCAAACCGATTGATGGGCTGACGGCGACCGCGCGCGTGAACCATACCGGTTCCCAGTATGCGGATACGGCCAACACCAAAAAACTCGATAGCTACACGACGCTTGATCTGGGTATGCGCTACCGCATGCGTTTGAACCAGGAGCAGAACGATCTGGTGTGGCGTGTGGGCGTGACCAACGTGACCAACCAGAACTACTGGTCGGGTGCTGATGACACCGGTGTCTATATCTACCAGGGTGAGCCGCGTACCTTAAAAGTCTCGGTCAGCTACGACTTCTAAGTCATTGCTAAAATAGGGTTATTGCCCCGAAAACGCGTGCGTTTCGGGGCTTTTTACTACTGGGGACCGGGTGCTGATTGCCTTGCGGCAAGTCGCGCTAAGTGTTAAAAGGTGCCCCTTCATAAAAATGCTAAGGGGTTAGACGTGAAAAACGCGTCATCAGCATCCAGCCAGAATCAACCGGATGCGTCGTCGGAAAATAGCCCGACGCTTCACCGCGGATTACAAAACCGCCATATTCAATTAATCGCCCTCGGGGGTGCCATCGGCACCGGTCTGTTCCTCGGTATCGGCCCCGCCATTCAGATGGCAGGCCCAGCCGTGGTGCTGGGCTACGCGATTGCCGGTGTGATTGCTTTTCTTATCATGCGCCAGCTTGGTGAGATGGTGGTTGAAGAGCCGGTATCCGGTTCATTTGCTCATTTTGCTTATAAATACTGGGGGCCGTTCGCCGGATTTCTCTCTGGCTGGAACTACTGGGTCATGTTCGTGCTGGTGGGTATGGCAGAACTGACCGCCGCCGGGATCTATATGCAATATTGGCTGCCGCACGTCCCAACCTGGATCTGGGCGGCGGGCTTCTTCGTGCTGATAAACGCCGTGAACCTGGTGAACGTGCGTCTGTACGGCGAGACGGAGTTCTGGTTTGCGCTGATTAAAGTGCTGGCGATTATCGGCATGATTGGCTTCGGTATCTGGATGCTGACGACCGGCAATGGCGGCGAGCATGCCAGCATTGATAACCTCTGGCGCGATGGCGGCTTCCTGGCCACCGGCTGGAAAGGGCTGATTCTGTCGCTGGCGGTGATTATGTTCTCCTTCGGCGGGCTGGAGCTCATTGGTATTACGGCGGCGGAAGCGCGCAGCCCGGAGACCACGATCCCGAAAGCGGTGAACCAGGTGGTTTACCGTATTCTGCTGTTTTATATCGGCTCGCTGATTGTGCTGCTGGCGCTCTACCCGTGGCAGGGAATCCAGTCCGATAGCAGCCCGTTTGTGATGATCTTCCACAATCTGGACAGCAATGTTGTCGCCTCTGCGCTGAACTTCGTCATTCTGGTGGCCTCACTGTCGGTCTATAACAGCGGCGTTTACTCCAACAGCCGCATGCTGTTTGGCCTCTCCGTGCAGGGTAACGCCCCGCGTTTCCTGACGAAGGTCAGCAAACGCGGCGTGCCGGTGAACTCACTGCTGCTCTCCGGTGCTATCACTTCGCTGGTGGTATTGGTTAACTATCTGCTGCCGCAAAAAGCCTTTGGCCTGCTGATGGCGCTGGTGGTGGCGACGCTGCTGCTGAACTGGATAATGATCTGCATGGCGCACCTGAAATTCCGCGCCGCGATGCGCCGTAAAGGCCGCGAAGCGAAGTTCAAAGCGTTGTGGGCTCCGGCAAGCAACTACCTTTGCATCGCTTTCCTGCTGATGATCCTTGGGCTGATGTGCACCATGGACGGCATGCGCCTGTCGGCAATCTTACTGCCGGTGTGGGTGTTGTTCCTGTTTGTGGCTTTCAAAACGTTGCGCCGCAAAGCGTAATTTCCCTCGAGTCGCTGTGCTCTTCCAGGCTACCATCAAATGTAGCCTGGACGAGCGCAGCGACCCCGGGAATGCACTATTCCCCCAGCTTCTCCAGCGCCGCCCGCAGATTCTGATGCGACGTGGTAATAATGCTCCACGCATCCTTCGGCTTATCGTGCTCGATAATAAACCACTTCACGCCGCTGGCTTTCGCGGCTGGCAGAATCGTTGACCAATCCAGCAGGCCTTCGCCCAGCGGCGCAAAGTTCATCTCGTCATCGCGAATGCCGATGGACGCATTATCTTTGGCGTGAATGGCATAAACGCGGCCCGGATATGCTTTCAGAATACGCGCCGGATCTTGTCCACCGCGTGAAACCCAGGCGGCATCCATCTCCAGCTTGAGATTTTCCGCTTTAGAATGGTTGAAGATAATCTCCAGCGCGGTCACGCCATCGTATTTTTTCATCTCAAAGTTGTGGTTGTGATAGGCCAACTGCATTCCATCGTGGCGCAGCTTTGCCCCCAGTTTATCGAGACGCTGCGCGAAATCGGCCCAGCCTTTGGCGCTGTCAGGGCGATCCTTCGGTTCAATCCACGGCACCACGATAGTGCTGTTGCCAATCGCTTTGTTGAAATCCACCGTTTGCTGATAGCGCGTTTCCAGCGCGCTGAGCTGCTCGTGGGAGGAGGTGACCGTGAGCTTATTTTCCGCCAGCAGCGATTTCATCTGCCCGGCATTAAGGCCGTGATTGCCAACCACTTCAACGTGTTCAAACCCGGCTTTATGCGCCATGGCGAACTGTTCGGCGGGCGTGCCGACGTTGCGTAAGGTGTACATCTGCAGGGCAATTTCATTCTCGACGTTCGGCGCGGACGCCGCGGAAAATGAAGCGAAAAGAGTGGCTGCCAATAGAAATTTTTTCATCAGGTTATCCGTTTTATTTAAAAAGTAATCGATTACAAAATAGAGCCAGTGCGATCGATTACCATCTAAATCGGATAAAAATGTGATCCCGGTAACGTAAACGATCGCTATCGATCCCCGACTGTTTTTTAATCGTGACGCTTCTCCCAAATTGCGAATGGCGAACAGGATCTTATTTTTGTAATCGATTACTTTCTTCGCTGACTGATTTTGTAATCGATTACTTTTTGAGGGTGAAAACATGGTGTCTACAACGGAAAGTCGTGAACACAGCGGCATACAGCACCGGCTGTTAGTCCCGCGCCTGTCGTTAATGATGTTTATGCAGTTTTTTATCTGGGGAAGCTGGTCGGTCACGCTTGGCCTGGTGATGACCCAGTACAACATGTCGCTGCTGATTGGCGATGCCTTCTCGGCGGGGCCGATTGCCTCGATCCTCTCGCCGTTCGTCCTCGGGATGCTGGTTGACCGTTTCTTCCCGTCGCAAAAGGTGATGGCGGTGATGCACCTGCTTGGCGCAGCGATTCTGTGGTTTGTGCCGCAGGCGCTGGTGGCGGAAAACGGCGCGCTGCTGATTGCGCTGCTGTTCGGTTATACGTTGTGCTATATGCCAACGCTGGCGCTGACCAACAACATTGCGTTCCATAGCCTGACCAATATCGACAAAACCTTCCCGGTGGTGCGCGTGTTCGGCACTATCGGTTGGATTGTCGCCGGGATCTTTATCGGCGTGACCGGCATTTCCGACACCACCGGCATCTTCACGCTGGCGGCGCTGTGCTCGGTGGTGCTGGCGGTCTATAGCCTGACGTTGCCGCACACGCCGGCACCGGCGAAAGGGCAGCCGCTTAAGCTACGCGACCTGTTCTGCGCTGACGCCTTTGCGTTACTGAAAACCCGTCACTTCCTGGTGTTCGCCGTGTGCGCCACGCTGATTTCGGTACCGCTCGGCACCTACTACGCCTATACCGCCTCATTCCTCGCGGACGCGGGCGTGGCGGATGTCAGCACCGCTATGTCCTTCGGCCAGATGTCGGAAATCTTCTTCATGCTGATTATTCCGCTGCTGTTCCGTCGTCTTGGCGTGAAGTACATGCTGCTCATCGGCATGCTGGCGTGGTTTGTGCGCTATATGTTCTTTGCGCTGGGCATCAACGAAGAGACGCGTTTCCTGCTGTATCTCGGCATTCTGTTGCACGGCGTCTGCTATGACTTCTTCTTCGTGGTGGGCTTTATCTACACCGACCGCGTGGCGGGCGAAAAGGTGAAAGGTCAGGCACAGAGCATGGTGGTGATGTTCACCTACGGTATCGGCATGCTGCTGGGCTCACAGATTTCCGGCTCGCTGTACAACCATCTGGTCGCAGGACAAACCGTACCGGCGGCCTGGGTGAACTTCTGGTGGATCCCGGCGGTGGCCGCGGTCGTTATTGCACTGATTTTCCTTGTCTCGTTCAAATATAACGAGAAAGAGCACGCGTAATTTTTTTGAAAGGAGGGGGTATGAAAACCATCAAGGGACCGGGCATTTTCCTGGCGCAGTTTATTGGTTCAGCGCCGCCGTTTAATACGCTCGATGGGCTAGCCGAATGGGCGGCGGGGCTGGGATTTAAGGCGCTCCAGTTGCCGTGCAACCACCCGGCGATTTTTGACTTACCGCAGGCGGCGGCCAGCCAGACCTACTGCGATGAGATAACCGGAAGGCTCGCTGAACACGGGCTGGTCATTAGTGAACTCTCTACGCATCTTGAAGGCCAACTGGTCGCCGTGAATTCGGCCTACGACAGTGCTTTTGACGCTTTTGCCCCCGCGGCGCTTCGCGGCAACCCTGCGGCACGCCAGCAGTGGGCGGTAGAGAGCGTGAAAAAGGCGGCGCAGGCGTCGGCACGATTGGGGTTGAAGGCGCACGCCACCTTCTCTGGGGCGTTGGCCTGGCCTTACTTCTACCCGTGGCCTCCGCACAATGCGGCGCTGCTCGACGAGGCGTTTCATGAACTGGCCAGCCGCTGGCGGCCTATTCTGGACTGCTTTGACGAGCATGGCGTGGACCTATGCTACGAAATTCATCCCGGCGAAGACCTGCACGACGGCGTGACCTTCGAGCGATTCCTGGCAAAGGTCGATAACCATCCACGCTGCCACATGCTCTACGACCCGAGCCATCTGCATCTGCAGAATATCGACTACCTGGCGTATCTCGATATCTACCATTCACGCATTCGGGCATTCCACGTCAAAGACGCGGAGTTCGAGCGTAACGGGCGCAGCGGCGTCTACGGTGGCTATCAGAACTGGCTGGAACGCGCCGGGCGCTTCCGCTCGCTCGGCGATGGCGATATCGATTTCAAAAAAATTTTCAGCAAGCTCAGTCAGTACGATTTTGACGGCTGGGCGGTGATGGAATGGGAGTGCTGCCTGAAGGACGCGCAGACCGGCGCGCGCGAAGGCAGTGAGTTTATTAAACGGCATATCATTCCCGTATCCGCACGGGCCTTTGATGACTTTGCCGCGGGCAGCGAGGTACGCGGATGATTCAGGTCGGTATTGTTGGCTCAGGTTTCATTGGCCCGGCGCATATTGAAGCGCTGCGTCGGCTGGGTTTTGTTGAGGTAGTAGCGCTGTGCGACGTTTCGCTGGAGCTGGCGCAGGAAAAGGCGCGGCAGCTCAATATTCCCGACGCCTATGACGACGTCGACGCGCTGCTGGCGCACCCGGGGTTACAGGTGGTGCATAACTGTACTCCGAACTTTTTGCATGCCGAGGTTAACCGCCAGATCCTGCGGGCGGGGAAACATGTCTTCTCTGAAAAACCGTTGTGCATGACGTCAGAAGAGGCGCGTGAACTGGTTAAGATGGCGCAAGAAGCGGGCGTAGTACACGGTGTGAGTTTCGTTTATCGCCAGTTTGCGATGGTGCAGCAGGCGGCGAGCATGATGCGTGACGGCAGCGCCGGGCGGCTTTTCTCCGCCTACGGCGGCTACCACCAGGACTGGATGCTGCTGGAAAACGACTTCAACTGGCGCGTGGACGCGCAGCAGGGCGGCGTTTCCCGGGCGGTGGCGGATATCGGCTCGCACTGGTGCGATACGGTGCAGTTTGTGACCGGGCGGCGCATTGTAGAGGTGATGGCCGACCTCGCTATCGTCTGGCCGACGCGCAAAGCCAGCCTCGGGGCGCAGGCGACCTTCAGCGAACAGCCTGATTCCCCCGGTTACCAGGACGTGCCGGTGACCACCGAAGATGCCGGCTCGGTACTGTTCCGCTTTGACGACGGCAGTAAAGGCTGCTTTAGCGTCTCGCAGGTGAGCGCCGGGCGCAAAAACCGCCTTCACTTTGATATCAACGCCAGCGCCTGTTCGCTGGCCTGGGATCAGGAAACGCCGCAGCAGCTGTGGATTGGCCACCGCAGCCAGCCTAATCAGCTTTTAAGCGATGACCCTGGCCTGCTGAACCGCGACGTTGCCTCACAGGCCCACTTCCCCGGTGGGCACAACGAAGGCTGGCCGGATGCGTTTAAAAACATGATGCTTAATTTTTACCAGGCGGTGTGTGCTGGAAAGATGCCGCAGGAGAACGAACGCCGCTTTGCATCGTTCAGTGAGGGCGCGAACGTGATGTATCTTATTGACGCTATTGTGAAAAGCCATCAGCAGCGATGCTGGGTCAGCGTCGAACAATAACCTTGTGCCCGGTACGCGGGCCTGTTTTTATGGTAGCCTTCACGCAAAGCGTTAATTGCAGGGAACGGCGTAGCATGTCAATTCAGAAAATCGCCCAGCTGGCGGGCGTGTCGGTGGCCACCGTATCGCGGGTGTTGAACAACAGCGATACGGTGAAAGCGAAGAACCGCGAGCGGGTGCTTCAGGCTATCAAAGAGAGTAACTATCAACCGAACCTGCTGGCGCGCCAGCTACGGACGGCGCGTAGCTCGATGATTCTGGTGATGGTATCGAACATTGCTAACCCGTTCTGCGCGGAAGTGGTCAAGGGCATCGAAGCGGAAGCAGAGAAAAATGGCTATCGCATTTTGCTGTGCAACTCTGGTTCTGATATTGAGCGCTCTAAATCAGGCCTGCGCCTGCTGACCGGAAAAATGGTCGACGGCATTATCACCATGGATGCGTTTGCCCGCCTGCCGGAGTTGACCACGGTGATTGGCGATGCGCCGTGGGTGCAGTGTGCGGAATACGCGGATGCCGGTGAAGTTTCCTGTGTCGGGATTAACGACGTTGACGCGGCCCAGCATGCGGTTGGGTACCTGGCGGCGCAGGGGCACCAGCGTATTGCCCTGATTAACCATGATTTAAGCTATAAATACGCCCGTCTGCGCGAGCAGGGCTATCAAGACGTGCTGCAACAGCAGGGGCTCGACTTCGCCGCAGTGGAGTACGCGGACGATCTCAGCGCGGCGGCGGGCAAGGCGGCGATGAAAAATCTGCTGGCGATGAGTCCGCGCCCGGATGCGGTCTTTGCCATCTCGGATTCGCTGGCCGCGGGTGCCATTCGCGCCATCGAACAGGCCGGACTGCGCGTACCGGAAGATATTGCCGTGGTCGGATTCGACGGCACGGAGCTGGCGGAGATGGTCTCCCCGCAGCTCACCACCGTACAGCAGCCGTCGCGGGAGATTGGCGCTAAAGCGGTCACGCTGCTGCTGAATAAAATTGATAACCCGGACGTTGCCCCAGAGCGGGTGATGCTGGAGTGGCGTTTTATTCCCCGCGCCAGCGCCTGATTTTAGGATTGCCGGATGGCGCTGCGCTTATCCGGCAATACTTACCCTAACGCCTGATAACTACCAACAGTCCGCACACTACCAGCCCCGTCCCCAGCAGCTGCTCAACCGACAGCGGCTCATCCAGCAGCCACCAGCTAAACAGAATGGTCAGAATCGGGCCGATTAACCCGATCAGCACCGCTTTTGCCGCGCCGATGCGATGAATGGCCGACGACAGCCAGAATATCGGCATTACCGTGGAAAAGACCGCCATGCCCGCGCTGTAGGCGTACACCTGCCACGGCAGATTAAGCGCGGCAACGGGACGGGTGGCAAAAAAGTGCACCTGAGTCGCCGCAATCGACACCAGCAGCGCCAGCATCGAAAACGGGATCGCGCCTATGCGCCCGATAGCCACCTCCGCCCCGGCGTTGTAAATGGCGTAGGTAATCGCGCAGCCAAACACCAGCGAACCGCCGATCAGCACCGAATGGCTATCGGCGGTGAGGCCGAGGTCGTGCACAAAGGCAATCAGAATGCCGCCGTAGGAGAGCAGCATCGCCAGCAGCAGTTTCTTCTCAAAGGTTTTGCCGAGAAAAAAGACGCCAATCAAGATGGTCAGCATCGGGTAGGTAAAGAGAATCAGCCGCTCGAGGCCGGCGGTAATATACTGTAGCCCCATAAAATCGAGCATCGCCGAGGCGTAGTAACCTGCGACACCCAGCACCACCAGCAGCGCGTAATCCTGACGATGCAGGGTGGTCATTTTACGCAGCACCGGCCACGCGGTAAGGGCAATCAGCGGCAGCGACATCGACATACGCAACATCAACAGCGTGACCGGGTCGACCGGTGCGACCGCATACGCCAGCTTGACGAATATCGCCTTAAACGAAAAGCCGAACGCCGCGAGTATCGCCAGCGAAAACCCGGCCACCCGGGAAGTGAGATGCAACTTCACCGTGCCCGTTCCTGTAGTTCGCTGATGCGTTGCCACATCACAACTGGATTGGAATACATTGGGAAGTGCCCGCAGTGGGGAATTTCTGCAAGCGTCACGCCACGACGTTCAATATCCGCCAGATAGCTCAGCGTGTTGTTTTGCGCGCCGTACATAAACATTTTTGGCAAGGGTAGATTTAGAAACTTCGCCATCAGGTCGCCGTGGTCGGAATAGTCCACCATCGAGGTAAAAATAGGTCTAACCGCGGCTGCCCGCACTTTATGCTTGAGGCTGGCGGCATACAGCGCGCTGGCCCACGCCGGAGACTGATGAGTCCGGGCGATAAAATCAGTAAAAAACTGCTCGTCGTTGCCATCGGGATAATCAACGGCCTGGCGACTCAGGAAGCAATCTTCCGGCGCGATATTCCCCTCGATGTCGACAAAGCTGAGCACCCGCTCGGGATGGGCGTGCGCCAGCATCAGCGCGGTCAGGCCGCCCATGGAATGGCCGACGAGGTGGAAGCGCTGGAAACCCAACTGGTCAATCAGCGCGAGCGCCGTCTCGACTAAAAACGGAATCGAAATTTTCTGCAAATTTGCGCATTCCGTCTCCCCGCAGCCGGGGGCATCGTAGGCGAGAAACGGCCGCCCGTCGAAGGCAGCGTGGCGCACGATATCGGCATAATCTTCTTTGGTTGACCCAAAGCCGTGGAGAAACACAATCGGTTCGCGGGGGCCGGAACGGTGAATGGCGGCCACCTGCATCGGCGTCGCTTGTACCGTTAACGCGAAGTGCGTGCGGTGAAATTCGTGGGGCATGGTCACTCTTCTTATGCATTCGTGGGGCGGCTATCGTCGCCGTCATTCTCTGATATGTAAAATCGTATTAAAGTAATGCTCTGATACATTTTTAATATCGATTGATGTGAGCGGTGACAGGAGCCATGCAAAGATGATCAATTTTCGCATTATTCGCCATATGTGGCTGTTTCTCGCGGTGGCGGAGGAGAAACATTTTGGCCGAGCGGCGAAGCGACTCGGCATGACCCAGCCGCCCCTCACCCAGCAGATTCAGGTGCTGGAGCAGTCCCTGAAGGTGCAGCTGTTTGACCGCTCGAAGCGCAACGTGCAGCTCACGCCCGTGGGGCTTGCCATCCTGCCTGCGGTCAAACGCTTTGCCGAGCAGGTTGAGCGGCTGGAGCTGGCGGTAAACGAAGCGGTAGCCGGGCATACCGGCATGCTGACCATCGGCGCGATTAGCACCGCTATGCTCGATGTGTTGCCGCCGCTAATTGATAGGATGAAAGCGTGCTACCCGGATATCGTGATTTCCATTAAGGAGATCGACAGCGCCGAAGCGGTACTGGCGCTGCAAAATGGGGAGATCGATCTCGCTTTTGCGCGCCTCACCGGGGAAATGGGCGAGGGGATTACGCTGCTGCCGCTGTCCAGCGCCGAACTGGTGGTGGCATTACCCCGCCAGCACCGGTTGGCCGGCGAGTCGCAGATTGTGCTGCGCGATTTGATGCAGGAAGAGTGGGTTATGTTCTCTCGCCACCTGAGCCCGGTTTATTTCGACAGTATTACCGCCGCTTGCCGCAACGAAGGCTTTTCGCCGCGGATTATTCACCACGTACGCTCGGTCTCTTCACAGATTGCTTTTGTCGGCTGTGGGCAGGGAATTGCGCTGGTGCCGGACTCGCTGGAGCGTCTGTCACCGGCCAACGTGGTGACCGTGCCGCTCGACCAGACGATCGAGGTGATCACCACGGCGGTAGCCTGGTCAGCCAGTCGGAAAAATCCGCTGGCTGACAAGTTTATCGCCCTGATTCAGACGCCTGAGGTGGGGTGATTACTGCCCGATAGCGCCCGCGAGGGCGCGAATATCATTACCGGTCGGCGACTGATGTATTCGCAGGCCAAACTCTTCCACTACTGCGAAAATATGGTCGAAGATATCCGCCTGAATGCTTTCGTATTCTGCCCAGACAACGGTGTTGGTGAAGGCATATATTTCAATCGGCAAGCCGTTATTATCCGGTGCCAACTGACGTACCATCAGCGTCATATCCTTGCGAATCTTCGGATGGTTACGCAGATATTCGTTGAGATACGCACGGAAGGTACCAATATTGGTCATTTTACGCAGATTAAGCACCGAATCATCGCTACCGTATTCCTGATTCCACAGACTAATTTCCTGATAGCGAGAGTCCATGTACGGTTTTAGCAGTCGTGCCTGAATTAAGCGCTGTTGTTCTTGCTCATCGAGGAAATGGACGCTGGTGGTATCAATGTTCAGGCTGCGCTTAATTCGACGTCCGCCTGACGCTGACATTCCACTCCAGTTTTTGAAGGAGTCAGAGACCAGCGACCAGGTAGGAATAGTGGTAATGGTGTTATCCCAGTTACGCACTTTGACCGTGGTTAAGCCGATATCCGTCACCGCACCATCGGCACCGTATTTCGGCATTTCCAGCCAGTCGCCGAGCTTCAGCATATCGTTCGCCGACAGCTGAATACCGGCCACCAGACCCAGAATTGGGTCTTTGAAGACCAGCATCAATACCGCCGCCATCGCCCCCAGACCACTTATCAGAATCGCCGGTGACTGCCCCAGCAGCAGGGAAATCATCAGGATGCCAATCAGGATAGCGCTGACCAGCTTCACACCCTGAAATATGCCTTTCAGCGGAAGCTGAGAAGAGAAGGAGAGTTTCTGCGACAGATTGAAAATAACGTCCAGCAGCGAGAAGAATGACAGCAGGGCATATAGCATGACCCACAGCTGCGCCACCGTGGTTAATATTTCCGCTGCTTCACTGCCTTTTTGCAGCCACAGCACGGCCTGCACGTTGACAATGATCCCTTGCAGCGTAAACGCCAGTCGATGAAACAGTTTATTCTGCGTGATGATTTGCAGCCATAAATGGCTGCTGGCCTGCGCGCGTTTTTCGAAAGTGCGCAGCACCAGACGGTGTAAAATCAGATGAACAATGATGGCAGTGAGAAAAATAATACCAAAGATGATCACAAGTGAATTGGTATGGTTTATTTCAATGCCCATCTCTTCTATCTGGGAAATGAGTTCCTGCATAACGTCTCCTATATAGCCAGTCTTTAATAATGACCAGGCTAGCTATAATATGCAAACAGGTATACAGGAACTTAATAATCAGGAGGTTGCCATCGCCGGGCTACGGTTTAAGTGATGACGTAGGCCAATGGCAATCACCGCCAGCAGCAGCATCATCACCGCCTCCACGCCGAGAAAACCGATCATCGCCTGCGGATAGCTACCGTGATGATTCCGCATCAGCATTAACAGCAGTGAGCCAAATACCGCCGGACCAAGCCCTAATGTCGCCTGTTGCAGCGTACTCAGCAGCGCGCTGCCAGCACCCGCGTCGTTGGGGGTGATATCGCGCATTCCCACACGATAGAAGCAGTTCACAATCAACGCCTGACCGTAGCCAATCAGCGCCGTGGCGGGCACTAGCGTCAGCGTGGTGGTGGTCTGGCCGTAGTGGTGGAAGGTCTCCATCAGCAACAGCAGGCCGCTAATTTGTACCACTAACCCGGCGACCAGAATGCGTCCCATGCTGTGGCGCGCAATCAGCTTCGGCGCGTACATTGCCGACAGGAAGTAGGCCACGCCAAGGGCGATAAAGCTGTTTCCGGACTGCCACGGCGCCATGCCAAGGCCGGACTGCATGGTCAGCGCCATGCAGAACATAAACCCGGACCAGGCGCTGAAGAACAGCAGCGCAATTACCATGCCGAAGCGAATGCTGGCAAGCTGCAGCAGGCGTGGCGGTAGCAGCGGGTGCTCGCCGCGCTGCTCTTTACGCAACGCGATGGCGCGCATCCAGAACAGCAGCGGAATAATCGCCAGCAGCATCAGGCGCATCGACCACGGCCAGTGCAACTCCGGCCCCAGCGCCATCGGGAATAGCAGGCAGCAGAGGATAAGCCCGAGGCTAAAGGTGCCCTGCCAATCGATGGTTGAGTGTTCATCGCGGCGGGTTTCCGGCACGTAGCGGCGGCTAAAGGCCAGTACCAGCAGGCCAATTGGCACGTTGATAAAGAAGGCGTTACGCCAGCCCATCCCAGCGATATCTGCCGACACCAGCCAGCCGCCGAACATCTGCCCGACGATAAACGAAATGCCGCCAATGCCGCCGTAGAGGCTAATGGCCCTGGCGTGCGCAGTTCCTTTCAGCGTGACGTGCAGGGTGGCGAGGATCTGCGGCACGATAAGCGCCGCGCCTGCCCCCTGAAGGGTACGGGCGGCAAGCAGTGCGGTAATCGAATTAGAAACTCCGCACAGCAACGAAGCGAGGCTAAAAATCGCCACGCCCCACATAAACAGGCGGCGGCGACCGTAGTTGTCGCCAAGTTTGCTGCCCATCGCCAGACAGACGGCAAACGCCACGCCGTACAGCGCCACAATCAGCTCAAGCTGGGTGGGGCTGGCGTGCAGTGACTCGGTGATGGAATCCAGGGCGACGTTGGTAATCGAGGTATCGATTTGGGGCAACATCAGGCCGGTAAGCAGCAGGAAAAGCCCCGCGCGACCGGGTGAAACAGCAGACGTTTTCATGGTGACTCCATTGCGTCATTCAGCGATTGGACGTAGCATCCCTGATTAAATAAACGGGTACCAGTTCCTGGTTATACTGGTACTGGCACTACTATGCTGGAGATACCATGAGCCTCATCAGCGACAGTGAAATGGACGTATTGCAGACACGGCAGATGGATAGCCGTAAGCAGCTGGGTGCATTTCTTCGGGCGCGACGGGAAAGTCTCGACCCGCAGCGGTTAGGGCTACCGCGTAGCGGGCGGCGGCGCACGCCTGGCCTGCGTCGCGAAGAGGTGGCGATGCTGGCGGACGTTGGCGTGACCTGGTATACCTGGCTTGAGCAGGGGCGCGAGGTTAATCCGTCGGTGGCGGTAATGCAAGCGGTCGCCGAAGCGCTCCAGTGCAGCGAGCTGGAAACGCGCCATCTGTTTGTGCTGGCGGGGTTAACGCCGCTGGAATCTTTAAATGTCCCCCAGTGCGAGGGGATCAGCCCCGGCACGCGCCGTATGCTGGACAGTCTGCTGCCTCAACCGGCCAGCATTCAGAAACCAAACTTCGATATCGTGGCGTGGAATGACGCGTTTTGTAGGCTGATGGGCGTTGATTTTTCCCTCATCCCCGAAGATGAACGAAATTGTATCTACCTGTATCTGACCCACCCTGGCTGGCGTAGCCGTCTGGCCAATCCCGACGTGATGGGCAATTTTGTCTCCTATTTCCGCGCCGCGATGGCCGAGCACCGAGGGGAACCGGCGTGGGAGAATAAGCTCGCCCGCTTCTTTGCCGCCTCTGCCGAGTTTGAAACGCTTTGGCACCAGCGCTACGAAGTCCGCGGCGTCGAAAATCAGATAAAAACATTCCGCCATCCCGAGTTCGGTGAGTTTCAGCTCCAGCAGATGTACTGGTACTCCGCGCCGCGCAACGGCTCGCGTTTGCTGGTTTATTTACCGGTAGATGAAGTGGGGGAAGGGGTGTTAGCGAGGTTGTAGTACGGAGACGATCCCGGCGGGGCTTCGCTTGACCGGGCTACCCGGGGTGTGCGTTTTACGATCCGCAATCCATGTTTGACGCAAGAATCTGAACCTTGATGCTATCAGGAGTAGGGTAGGGCAAAACGGGTAAATTAGCCTTTAATGCAATTTGCCTTATATGCTAATATTCAAGGACGAAAATCGTGTTCAGAATTCTTGTTCATGCAGATGCCAGAGAGGAAATGCTGGCATTGCCTGCATCTGCGCAAGCGAAGATGATCGGCAAAATAGAAAAACTTCGGCTAAATCCTACCGTTCTGCGAGAGCCAGACAGTAAACCTCTCTCTCACGGTCTTTTTGAAATCCGTACGGTAGGGATGATTCATTGTCGCGGCATCTATGCATTTCAGCAGGGGCAGACGATTTTCTTACTGCGTGTATTTATTAAAAAAACGCAAAAAACACCTCCAGCGGACATCCGTCTGGCATTAAAACGGCTACAGGAGATGCGGGATGAGCAAGAAAGTAATTGATTGGGACGATCTGAGAGCCGAAATGCTGGAGCGTGCAGACGTGAAAGCGGCATTTGATGCGCAGGAACGGCAGGAACGTCTGCGAGATATGCTGGCGAAGTGGCGTAGCAATGCGGGCCTGACACGAGCGCAGGTTGCGCAGCGAATGGGCGTGAGTGCCCCAACGGTCTCAAGAATGGAAGCCAACGTGACGCGAGCAAGCCTTGATACGCTGACGCGCTATGCGCTGGCTTGCGGGGTGAAACATCCGCAGATCTTGCTGTATTGAGATTTCCCGGCGGGGCTTCGCTTGGCCGGGCTACCCAAGACGAGTAGCCCGGCCAAGCGAAGCCCCGCCGGGAAGACACTAAAGCTAAATCAGATTTCGGTAATCACCGCTTCTTCCGGCAGACGAGATTTTGGCAGCGCTTTGTTGAAGTCTTCCACGCTGTGATACCCAACCGGCACTACCACCAGGCTGGTGAAGCCTTTCTCTTTCAGGCCAAATTCCGCGTCCATAATCTCGGCGTCGAAGCCTTCAATAGGGACTGCGTCCAGGCCCATTGCGCCCATCGCCAGCAGGAAATTGCCCACGTTCAGGTAGGTCTGGTTGGCTGCCCACTGCGCGTCGTCGTGACGTTCTTTACGGTGCAGGTCGGCGAAGAAGGTGCGGCCTTTGTGGTTAGCCGCTTTGGCTTCCGGCGTAGCGAAACGGCCATCGGCGTCTTCTTGATCCACTACTTTTTCCAGCCAGGCATCGTCGATCGCGGTTTTTGCGCAAAACACCACTACGTGGGAAGCATCCAGCATTTTGCGTTCGTTGAACACGTAACCGCCCGCGGCAGATTTGGCGACGCGCGCTTTGCCTTCGTCGGTGCTGGCGACGATAAAGTGCCACGGCTGGGAGTTGGTGCTGGACGGGCTAAAGCGCAGCAGGGTTTTCAGACTGGCAGCCTGCTCAGCGGTCAGCTTTTTGCTGGCGTCAAAGGCCTTGGTGGAATAGCGCGCTTTAGCAACGGAAACGATATCCATAAACACTCCTGAATGATTAAAGGCACCGCGAATCGGTGCGTTGAATCCAGGCAGGTTACCGCGCCATGTCACAAATGAGAAGGGTGTAAAATGCGATAACACTTATCGCATTTCGCAGAAAATCAGACGGGACGGACGCGCTGTTGCACCCGTTTTGGCAGTTTATTAACCACCAGATTCCACGAATCTTCAATCAGGCTATTGAGCAGGTCCACGGTGATTTCATCGCCGGGATAGACCGAAATCCAGTGCTTTTTGTTCATGTGGTAGCCCGGCTTAATGTGCGGGTAGATGGCCTGGTGCAGCAGCGATTGCTCCGGGTCAACCTTCAGGTTGATGATAGGCTCGCCGCGTAGGTAAGCCTTGAGCATAAACATTTTGCCTTCCACGGTGAAAACATCGTACTCCGGCCCGAAAGGCCAGTAGATGTCAGAGAAGGGCAGGGTCAGCGCAAACTCGTGCGCCCGTTCATGCAGCGTTTTACCGTCCATTAGTCACCTTCGGCCAGGGCCAGCCACATCGCTTCGAAGCCTAACGCTTTGAGCTTATCGGCGCGCTGCGGTTCGCGGCTGGCAAATTCAATGGTGGTTTCCGCCAGCGACAGGAACAGCGCGTCGCCAAAGGCGCGGAAGTCATCGGACATAAACACCGGGCGCACCGAGCGCTGGCAGAGCTTTTGCAGCTCTGGGAACATCGCTCTCACCTGGGTGATGGTCTCTTCGGTGATTTTTTCGCTTACCGCCATGCGTCGTAGCGCGTGATGCCCGATAGGATTGCGCACGCCCCAATCGATGTAGCTATTCCAGATGCCATGCGTGAACGCTTTTGGCGATTCGGTTTCCACCAGACCGGCCTTCATTGCTTCGCAGAGGCCGGTTTTCAGATGCAGATAAAGCGCATTAAGAAGGTCGTCTTTGGTGGCGAAATAGCGAAACAGCGTGCCCTCTGCAACCCCCGCGCTGCGCGCAATCAGCGCAGTTGATGCGGCAATGCCGGATTGGGCAATGGCGCTGGTGGCAGCTTCCAGTAACGCTTGTTTTTTATCTTCACTCTTCGGACGAGCCACTACACTTTACCTCTCTGACTGTAAAAAACGTGATTGAAACATGCCGACCCCAGGGACTTCAACGTCGATTGTCAAATTTTGAAAATTGCTTGACGATTTTTTCCCCGTCTTTCTATAATGAGTGCCTACTCACTCATAATCAACCTTTTTAGTGTGGCTTCCTGGATGAAGCTGGTCCAGGGTCAGGATATGAAACCTTTTATCATCAGTGTGGTTGCCATCATGCTTATTGCCAGTGCCGCAAGTTTACCTTTCGTCCTGAACGCCGGTTTTGGCCAGGCACCGCAAGGGGTTGAAAAAAGTCAGATTGAACGCTCACCGAACTACCGTGACGGCGCGTTCCAGAACGCCTTGCCAACGCCTGGCTTTACCGGTGACAAAAATATGGTGATGGCGTGGTGGGAGTTTTTAACCGCCAAACGTGAAAATGCCCGTCCAACCCAGCCGCTGCCGATGGTCCCGACCGCTCTCGCCAGCCTGCCGCTGGGGCAGGACACCATGATTTGGCTCGGCCATTCCTCATGGTATTTGCAGCTGTCTGGCAAGCGCATTCTGATTGACCCGGTATTCAGCAACTATGCCGCGCCGTTCTCTTTTCTGAATAAAGCGTTCCCCGGTAACTACCCGTGGCGCGCCGAGAACATGCCGGAGATAGACCTGCTGATTATCTCTCACGATCATTACGATCATCTCGACTACGCCACCATTAAGGGGCTGATGCCGAAGATCAAACGTGCCGTGGTGCCGCTGGGCGTAGGTTCCCACCTGCGTTACTGGGGGATGAAAGACGAGGTGATTAGCGAGGCCGACTGGCAGGAAAGCGTCACCATCAGCGATGCGCTGAGCGTGCACGTGCTGCCTGCGCGTCACTTCTCTGGCCGCGGGCTGAAGCGTAACCAGACGCTGTGGGCGAGCTTTATGTTTGTGACGCCTACACAGAACATTTATTACAGCGGCGACACCGGCTACGGCCCGCACTTTAAAGCGATTGGTGAGCAGTTTGGCCGCGTTGACGTTGCCATTATGGAAGACGGTCAGTACGACCAGGACTGGCGCTACATCCACATGATGCCGGAACAAACGGCGCAGGCGGCGGCAGACCTTAACGCCCAGCGCGTGCTGCCGGGACATGCCGGGCGCTTCGTGTTGGCAAAACATACCTGGGACGACCCGTACAAACGTCTGGTACAGGCCAGCAAAGATAAAGCGTATCGGCTGTTAACGCCGATGCAGGGCGAGCCGGTATGGCTTGCAGACTCAACACAAACATTCCGTGCCTGGTGGGAATAACCACCGGCTGTAGTTAAACGAGGGGGAAGGGGTGTATGACCGAATTAGCCACTCAGGTTGTCGACACACTGGTCGAATGGATTGACGATAATCTGCATCAGCCACTGCGCATTGATGAAATTGCCCGTCGGGCAGGGTACTCAAAATGGCATTTACAGCGCATTTTTCTGCAACATAAAGGGGAGAGTCTGGGGCGTTACATTCGCCACCGGAAGCTTCATCTGGCGGCAGATGAGCTGTGTACGACCAATCAAAAGGTTTATGACATTTGTCTGAAGTATGGGTTTGATTCCCAGCAAACCTTTACCCGCATTTTTACCCGCACGTTTCATCAGTCGCCGGGTGCCTACCGCAAAGAGAATCATCGTCCGCAGACGCATTGATTCCGCCCCGGGGTCAGCGTAAACGCCTCGGCCGGGCTACAAAACAATCTCATGCCCCGTAGCCCGGCCGAGCGCAGGTACAAACCGGAAACATAGGTAACACTTTAGACCGGATACATGGGTAACAGTTATAACTGGCATAGAAGAGGAGACTCGCTATGCCCTGGACTGAGACCCGACCTATGCAACGCCTTGATTTTATCCGTGCCAGCCAGACTGGCACGATGTCTTTCTCCGCGCTCTGCCGCCTCTTCGGCATCAGCCGTAAAACGGGCTATAAATGGCTCGGGCGTTTTGAGCCCTCAGAGCCTGCGACGCTTTTTGACCGCTCACGCGCACCACACTCACATTCCCGCACCATCCCGCCAGATATTGCTGCCCATCTGATGGCGTTACGACAAAAACACCCTGACTGGGGGCCGAAAAAGCTGCGGATGTGGCTCCTTAATCATCAGGTCGACTTCCCGGTCCCGGCTGCCAGCACCATCGGTGACATCCTCAAACGCCAGGGGCTGGTTCCGGACAGAAAACGCAAACACAGAACCCCCGGTAATCGTCAGCCGCTGACCACTGTCCAGAATATTAATCAGGTCTGGAGCGCTGATTTTAAAGGGAAGTTCAGACTGCTGAGCCGGGAATACTGCCATCCGTTTACGCTAACGGATAACCACAGTCGTTACCTTCTGAGCTGCCGGGGTAACCATCACGAGAACACCGTGTTCGCCCGGCAGTGCCTCACTGATGCCTTCCTTGAATATGGTCTGCCGGATGTACTGCGAACCGATAACGGGCAGCCCTTTGCAGGTGTCGGGGTAGCGGGTCTCAGCCGTCTGTCAGTCTGGCTTATCAAGCTGGGCGTCAGACCCGAGCGCATCAGGAAGGGACATCCGGAAGAAAATGGTCGTCATGAACGCATGCACCGCTCGCTGAAAAGTGCGCTGAAGCACGGGAATATCTTCAGAACGCAGGAGGAGCAACAGGCCTGGTTCAGTCATTACAGAGAAGAGTTTAACCAGGAGCGTCCGCATGAGGCACTGGGAGGAAGTACGCCGGGCCAGGTATGGCGGCCTTCATCGCGTCGCTGGGATGGAAAGGTCCCTGAATATGAGTGGCCTGAGGGGGCACGGCTGTACAGGGTGATGTCGAAAGGAGTAATACACATCGGTAAGGAAGTGTTCCTGAGCGAGGCGCTGCTGGGAGAATACATCATGCTGGAAGAAAAAGATGATGGCGTTGAGGCCATCATCTTTAACGGAATAACGCTTGCTTACTATGACCGGAAAAGCCGTAGTATTATCCGGATAGACTAGGAAAGTGTTACCTATGTTCCCGGTCTGAAGTGTTACCTATGTATCCGGTCGTACAGCAGCGACGCCGGGGAATCGCCGCATTCAATCCGCCAGCGAAAACCAGCGCCGCCACACATAGCGAATCACCAGATACTCAATCGTCCCCAGCGCCAGAAACCACACGCAAAACAGCACGGTGTAAAACTGACTTAGATCCATAAAATGGAAGGTCTCAACCATCTTCTGCGCCAGCGTCAGCCCTAGCGACGGTGCGGGCAGCAGCAGGCAGGAGAGGAACGCCAGCAATAAAATACCGGCGGCGGTCATCAGGGATTCGAGCGGATGCTTCATATCATGTTAATCTTTAGTTAAAGATATTATTGTCCGGTAATTTTTAATGGAACGCAATGTTTCTAATTAAACAGATCTTTTATCGAATAATTAAAATAAATAACCAGACCTACGATAATAATCGCATGCCGAGAAGTGAAATAATGTTCTGGTTTAAATTAAATATAGCTTTCGTAAATTAACGTCATGCTCATGATAATAATTTTACAAAAGTATAAGTACTATATCCAACCAGCGTGGCAATCACGATAGCCAGCGCGATGTACAGCGCTAGGCGGCGTCCTCTGTAGATTCCAAACATAATGACCTCGTTTAGATGGGGTTTAGGAACATTCTGTAATATTAATATTAGTAAATCAACTTAATGTCATTTTGAAATTTAAAAAGCAAAAAATATTTTGGCTTAATAAATATTTTTTTTGCTCGTCGATATTATTCAATGACGTCGCCTTGGCCAGAAAGTGAATTCAGGCTTTCCGTTAGCAGGAATTTAAAAGGAAACCTATCATGTCGAAAATGATGAACAATAAAAACGTGCCGCACGCGGGCTATGACCCACATGAGCACGCCTACCAGCAGACCACCGAGCAGGTGCTGTCGCAGCTGAATAGCCAGCCTGACGGCCTGAGCATGGATGATGCGACCGAGCGTCTGAACACCTATGGCCCGAACGCACTGCCGGAGAAAAAGGGCAAGCCCGCGTGGCTGCGCTTTCTGGCACACTTCAACGACGTACTGATTTATGTCCTGTTGGCCGCGGCGGCGCTGACCGCCGTGATGGGGCACTGGGTCGATACCTTTGTCATTCTTGGCGTGACGGTGATTAACGCCCTGATTGGTCACATTCAGGAGAGCAACGCGGAGAAATCGCTGAAAAGCATCCGCAATATGCTGTCCAGCGACGCGCGAGCGATTCGCGGCGGTAGCCATAAGACGGTGGCAACCACCGAACTGGTGCCGGGCGATATCGTGGTACTGCGCGCGGGTGACCGAATTCCTGCGGACATGCGTCTGATTGAAGCGCACAACCTGCGCGTGGAAGAAGCGATTCTGACCGGTGAGTCCACCGTGGTGGATAAGCACACCGATGCGCTGCACGGTGAACTGCCGCTCGGTGACCGTACCAATATGGTGTTCTCCGGCACCACCGTCAGCGCCGGTGGCGGCGTAGGCGTGGTCGTGGCGACCGGACAGGAGACTGAACTGGGTCACATCAACCAGATGATGGCCGGTATCGAAAAGCACCGTACGCCGCTGCTGGTGCAGATGGACAAGCTCGGCAAAGCGATTTTCGCCATTATCCTGGCGATGATGGGTGCGCTGTTTGTCTTCAGCATGGCGCTGCGCGACATTCCTTTGGGCGAACTGCTGCTGTCGCTGATTAGCCTCGCGGTTGCCGCGGTACCTGAGGGTCTGCCAGCCATTATCTCGATTATCCTGTCGCTGGGTGTACAGGCGATGGCGCGCAAGCGGGCTATCATCCGCAAGCTGCCAACCGTCGAGACTCTGGGCGCGATGACCGTGGTCTGCTCGGATAAAACCGGCACTCTGACCATGAACGAAATGACCGTGAAGGCGATTATCACCGCCGACAGCTGCTACCGTGTGGACGGCAATAGCTACGAGCCGCACGGCAGCATTTACCTGGAAGGCAGCAACGAGCCGGTCAACGTACAGCCGTACACCGTGCTGGAGAAGTATCTGCGTACCATCGACCTGTGTAACGACAGCCAGTTGATTCAGGACGCGCAGGGCCACTGGGGCATTACCGGCGGTCCAACCGAAGGCGCACTGAAGGTGCTGGCGGCCAAAGCTAACCTTGAGCCGCTGCGTACCCAGCTGATTGCCAAGATCCCGTTCGACTCGCAGTACAAGTACATGTCTACCCACTTCCAGTTGGATGACGAAGAAGTGGTGATGGTCACCGGTGCACCGGACGTGCTCTTTGCACTGTGCCAGCAGCAGCAGACCGCCCGTGGCGTCACGCCGTTCGAGCGTAGCTACTGGGAAGCAGAAATGGCGCGCTTTGCCAGCCAGGGGCTGCGCATGGTGGCAGCGGCCACTAAGCCAGCCGCGCCGGGGGCGAAAACCCTCGACCACAGCGACCTGCAGGAAGGTCTTATCTTCCTCGGCATTGCCGGGATGATGGACCCGCCGCGCCCGGAAGCGGTTGATGCGATTCATACCTGCCAGAATGCAGGGATCCGCGTGAAGATGATCACCGGCGATCACCCGCAGACTGCCATGAGCATTGGCCAGATGCTGGGGATCCGCAACAGCAGCGAAGCAATGACCGGCTACCAGCTGGAGCACATGGATGACGCCGAGCTGGCAAAAGCGGCGCTGGAGTACGACATTTTCGCGCGTACCAGCCCGGAGCATAAGCTGCGCCTGGTGAAAGCGTTGCAGGAGAACGGCGAAATCGTCGGCATGACCGGCGACGGCGTGAACGATGCGCCAGCGCTGCGTCAGGCAGATGTCGGTATCGCCATGGGTATTAAAGGCACCGAGGTGACCAAAGAGGCCGCCGACATGGTTCTGACCGATGACAACTTTGCGACCATCGCCAGTTCGGTGAAAGAAGGGCGTCGCGTATACGACAACCTGAAGAAGACGATTCTGTTCATTATGCCAACCAACCTGGCGCAGGGGCTGCTGATTATCATCGCCCTGCTGGCGGGCAATATCATCCCGCTCACCCCGGTGTTGATTCTGTGGATGAACATGGCGACCTCTGCCACGCTCTCCTTTGGCCTGGCGTTTGAAGCTGCTGAGCGTAACGTAATGAACCGTCCGCCGCGTAAAACCGGCCAGCACGTGATGGATGCCTTTGCCGTCTGGCGCGTCGCCTTCGTCGGTTCGATGATTGCCATTGCCGCCTTTATCCTTGAGGCCTGGCTGGCACCGCGCGGCCACAGCGCCGAGTTCGTGCGCACCGTGCTGTTACAGATGCTGGTAACCGCGCAGTGGGTCTACATGATTAACTGCCGCAGCAGCGACCGCTTCTCCCTGAACAGCGGTCTGCTGAAGAACAAAGGCATCTGGCTGGTGACCGGCGTGCTGCTTCTGCTCCAGATGGCGATTATCTACCTGCCGCTGATGCAGACGCTGTTCGGCACCGAAGCGCTGCCGCTGCGCTACTGGGGTATCACGCTGGTGATTGGCGTGGCGATGTTCCTGGTGGTTGAAGTGGAAAAACGTCTGACCCGCCGTTTCCGTAAAACAACATCGTAATTGATAAGCCCCTCTCCAGTCGGAGGGGGGCCTTGCCCTGCAAGGACTTCCCCATGAGAAAAACCTTCCGCCTCGCCCTGTTGGCCTGCGGCCTGGTCGCCTGCGCACCGGCCCTGGCTTCGGTACCGGTTCGTGTGATTACCGTTGAGCAGGCTCCACACGCCGCTGAGCGTCAGGTGCCGGGGCGCGTAGAGGCTATTCACGCCGTTGAAATTCGCGCCCGTACCGAAGGTGCCATCGTGAAGCGCCATTTCCAGGATGGACAGGAGGTCAATAAAGGTGACCTCTTGTTTACCCTCGATGACGCTCAACCCCGCGCGGCGTTAGCGCTGGCGCAGGCGGAGCTAAAAAGTGCGCAGGCCTCACTGCGTCAGGCACAGCAGTTGCTCTCGCGCTATCAGAGTCTGAACACCAGCCAGGCCATCAGCCGCAACGATGTTGATAACGCGCAGATGCAGCGCGACGTGGCGGCCGCTGCCGTTGAGCAGGCAAAAGCCCGGATTTCTGCACAGCAAATTACCCTCGATTACACCCGTATCACCGCGCCGGTTAGCGGGCGCATGGGCCATAGCGCGTTTCACGTCGGTACGCTGGTTAACCCAGCCAGCGGCGTGCTGGCAGACGTGGTGCAGTTGGATCCTATCCGCGTGAGCTTCGCGCTGGATGAGTCGGCTTTCTACACCAAAGCCGGGCAGCATGCGGATATCCGTGCGCTGAAGGCGGCGTGGCTGGCGCAAATTACCCTCGATGGCCAGCGTGAAGATGGTGTCCTGACCTCGGTCGACAATCGTATTGATGCCCGCACCGCCAGCGTGACGATACGCGCGGAGTTTGCTAACCCGCAGCATCGATTGCTGCCGGGCGGTAACGTTTCGGTCACCCTGCGCCAGCAGGAAGCCGCCGAACGGGTGATGATCCCAGCGGCAGCGGTACAGCAGGACGCGCAGGGCTACTTTAGCTGGGTCGTGACGCCAGAAAACAAGGCCGGGCAGCGTCGTTTGTCGCTGGATGGCCAGCAAGGACAAACCTTTGCGGTCGCGCAGGGGTTAACAGCGGGTGAGCGCGTTGTCACCGAAGGCGCCCAGCGTCTGACCGACGGTGCCACCGTCACGCTGCTGAATTAAGTAAGGAGAGAGCATGCTGACGTTCTTTATTCGTCGCCCGCGTTTCGCGATGGTGATTGCGCTGCTGATGACCTTTGTTGGCGCGGTGGCGCTAAAGCTCATTCCGGTGGAGCAGTACCCGCAAATCACTCCGCCGGTGGTTAACGTCAGCGCCAGTTGGCCGGGCGCCAGCGCGCAGGATGTGGCGGAAGCCATTGCCGCGCCGCTGGAAACGCAGCTGAACGGCGTTGACCATATGCTCTATATGGAGTCGACCAGCTCAGACGACGGCGGCTACAGCCTGAACCTGACCTTCGCCGCCGGAACCGACCCGGACATGGCGGCGATTGATGTGCAAAACCGCGTTTCCCAGGCGGTCGCGCAGCTACCAACCGAAGCGCAGCAAAACGGTGTGCAGGTGCGTAAACGCGCCAGCAACCTGCTCATGGGGGTTAGCCTCTATTCCCCAAAAGGCTCGCTCTCTTCCTTACAGATAAGCAATTACGCCAGTACTCAGGTGCGTGAAGCGCTGGCGCGTCTGCCGGGCGTCGGTCAGGTGCAGATGTTTGGCGCGCGCGATTACAGCATGCGCATCTGGCTGCGTCCGGATCGCATGAACGCGATGAATATCACCAGTGAAGATATCGCCCAGGCGTTCAGCGAGCAGCACGTGCAGGGGGCATCCGGGCAAATCGGTACGCCACCGGTATTTAACGGCCAGCAGCAGACGCTGACCATTAACGGGTTGGGGCGTTTGACCGACGCCGACGAGTTCCGCCGCATCGTGGTGCGCAGCGGTGAGCAGGGCCAACTGGTGCGATTGTCTGACATAGCAACCATTGAGCTTGGCGCGCGCAGCTATAGCTCCAGCGCTCAGCTTAACGGCGTGGAGTCGGCGTATATGGGGATTTACCCCACGCCAACCGCCAATGCGTTACAGGTAGCAAAGGTGGTGCAGGATGAACTGACCCGTTTGCAAAGCCGCTTCCCGGCGGATCTGATGTGGGAAGTGAAGTTTGACACCACCCGCTTTGTGGCGGCGACGATTAAAGAGATTGGTACCTCGCTGGCGCTGACGCTGCTGGCGGTTGTGGCGGTGGTTTCCCTGTTCCTGCAAAGCCTGCGCGCCACGCTGATTGTGGCGCTGGCGATCCCGGTGTCGCTGGTGGGGACGTTTGCCGTGCTCTACCTGCTGGGTTACAGCGCCAACACGCTCAGCCTGTTCGCGATTATTCTGGCGCTAACCATGGTGGTGGATGACGCCATTGTGGTGGTGGAAAGCGTCGAAGGGCACATGGCGGAAGGGATGAACCGCCTGGAAGCTACCGGGCTGGCGCTGCGCCAGATTGCCGGGCCGGTGATTGCCACCACGCTGGTGCTGCTGGCGGTGTTTGTGCCGGTAGCGATGCTGCCGGGTATTGTTGGTGAGCTGTATCGCCAGTTTGCGGTGACGCTCTCCACGGCGGTCACGCTCTCCAGCATTGTGGCGCTGACGCTGACCCCAGCGCTGTGTGCGCTGCTGCTGCGTCCTCGTCTCAAGCAGCCCGCCCGTTTCTTTCAGTGGTTTAACCTCGGGCTGAACGCCACCCGCGACGGCTACGGCAGGCTGGTGGCGTGGATGAACCGTCGTCCGCTGGTGGCGGTAGCGGGCACCTTGCTTGCTGCGCTGCTGGTGGCGTTCAGCTTTACCAGCATGCCGAAAGGCTTCCTGCCGCAGGAAGATCAGGGATACGTGTTTGCCAACGTTCAACTGCCAGAGTCTGCTTCGCTTGAGCGAACCGAAGCGGTGATGGCGAAGGCGCGCGAGTTGTTGGGCGCGCATCCGGCGGTAGAGGATGTGATTCAGGTGTCTGGCTTTAGTATTCTGAGCGGCACCAGCGCCTCAAACGGCGGTTTTATCTCGCTGATGTTGAAAGACTGGTCGCAGCGTGCACCTCTGGAGACGGTGATGGGTGAGCTTCAGCATCAGTTGATGGCGATGCCAGAAGCCAACATTATGTTGTTTGCGCCGCCAACGCTTCCGGGCCTTGGCAGCGCTGCGGGCTTCGACCTGCGTATTCTGGCGCAGGCCGGGCAAACGCCAGCCGAACTGGAGCAGGTGACGCGCGCCATTCTGATGAAGGCCAACCAGCATCCGCTGCTTAGCCGTGTGTTCACCACCTGGAGCAGCAACGTTCCGCAGTTGACCTTAACCGTTGACCGCGACCAGGCCGCCAGGCTGGACGTGCCGGTTTCTCGTATCTTTAACAGCCTGCAAACGGCCTTTGGCGGCGCACGCGCTGGCGACTTTAGTATTAATAACCGCGTCTACCACGTGGTGATGCAAAACGAGATGCAGTGGCGCGAGCGCGCCGAGCAAATCAGCGAACTGTTCGTGCGCAGTAACCAGGGCGAGCGGGTTCGCCTGAGCAACCTGGTCACCGTAACGCCAACCGTCGGTGCGCCGTTTATTCAGCAGTTCAATCAGTTCCCGTCGGTATCGGTCAGCGGTTCGGCAGCGGAAGGGGTCAGCAGTCGTACGGCGATGACCGAGATGGAGAACCTGCTCAAGGCGAACCTGCCGGAGGGCTACGACTACGCCTGGAGCGGGCTCTCCTGGCAGGAGCAGCAGACCGGCAACCAGGCGGTGTGGATTGTGCTGGCGGCGGTAGCGATGGCGTGGCTGTTCCTCGTGGCACAGTATGAAAGCTGGACGCTACCGGCGAGCGTCATGCTGTCGGTGCTGTTCGCCATCGGTGGTGCGCTGCTGTGGCTATGGACGGCGGGCTATGCCAACGACGTGTACGTGCAGATTGGCCTGGTGCTACTTATCGCGCTGGCGGCGAAAAACGCGATATTGATTGTCGAATTCGCTCGCGAGCGCAGGCAGTCCGGGCTCTCTATCGTCGAGGCCGCGCGCGAGGGGGCGACCCGTCGCTTCCGCGCGGTGATGATGACCGCGGTGTCGTTTATTATCGGTATCATGCCGATGATGTTCTCCACCGGGGCCGGGGCGCAGAGCCGCCGGATAATTGGCACCACGGTGTTCAGCGGCATGCTGGTGGCGACGGTGATTGGCATCCTGTTTATCCCGTCGCTCTACGTGCTGTTCCAGCGCCTGCGCGAGTGGGCGCACCGCAAGGCGGGCTAACCCATCTGCGCCAGTTGGCTTCGCAGCACGTCCACCCCCGGCGCAATGGCGTCGGGGTTAATGGCGTGAAAGCCCATACGGAAGAAATTGTCCGGCGGCGCCGCATCAAGAAAATGCCGTGCGCCGGGCTCAATCAACACCCCGGTATGGGCGGCGCGCCAGGTGAGCTGCTGAGTGCTGATGTTTGCGGGCGTGCGTAGCCAGAAGGCATTGGCGTGTTCGCTGCCGGGCAGCGGCTGGCACTCCGGCAGCAGCGTCGTCAGCGCGGTATGCAGCCTGTCCCAGCGCCGGGCGGAGTCATCGCGGTAGCGCCGCAGGTGCGTCTCGTAATGGCCCTGAGCGAGAAAATGCGCCATCTGGTACTGAATGTTGGTCGGCGGATGGCGGTAAACCAGCCGACGCAGGGCGCGGGCTTCATCAATTAGATCCGGGTCGGCGACCATAAATCCTAAGCGCAGCCCCGGCGACAGCGCTTTTGACAGGCTGCTGACGTAAATCACCCTCCCGTTGCGGTCGCTGGCCTTCAACGCGGGCAGCGGATTGGCCTGGAAGTTACTCTCCGAATCGTAATCATCCTCAATAATCACCGCGTCATGCTGCGCGGCGTGCGCCAGTAGCTGGCTACGTCTGGTCTTGCTCATGGTAACGCCGGTCGGCACCTGGTGGCCTGGCGTCACGTAGTAGTAGTCGCAGGGCGTGTCGCTGAGCACAATCCCTTCTTCATCCACCGGGTGCGGCACGATGTCGCTGTCACCGAGCAGAAAGGTATTAATCGCCTCGCGAAAACCGGGGTTCTCCACGCCCACTCGGGTCTGGCGCGACATCAGCAGTCGGGTGAGCAGGTAGAGCGCATTCTGCGAACCGAGGGTAATCAGAATTTCATCCGGCGCGGCGACGATGCCGCGTTTGGGCAACACGCGGGTGCGGATTTGCTCAATCAGCATTGGTACATCCTGGTCGATATGGTCGACAACCCACGCCGGGTCGCGCATGCCGCCGTGCAGCCAGTTTGCCGCCGACCGCCAGCTGGCCAGCGGAAACTGACGGGTATCGGGCTGGCCATAGATAAACGGATAGCGGTAGTTCATCCAGCCGGCAGGCTTGAGGATAGACTCCTGCTGGCTGGGAGTGATGTTGAGTCGTTTGCCCCACGATGGTGCAGAATCGCCGCTGGCGGGTGCAGGCGCGGCAGCAGAAAGGCGCGGCGCGTGGTAGTCCGGATGCAGGTAATAACCGCTGCGTGGACGGCTGACCAGATAGCCTTCGTTGACCAGGCTTTCAAACACCAGCGCGGTGGTATTGCGCGAAACCTGAAGCTGCTGCGCCAGCTGCCGACACGACGGCAGCGGCGTATCGACGGCGAAAATGCCGCCGAGAATGGCGTTGACCAGCGATTCACGAACCTGCTCCTGCAACCCGCGCTGGTGGTCAAAATCCACGTGCAATAAGTGCCGAATCATACGCTGCTCCTTCGAATATCCGCTTTCCCTGAGTGCAGCAATTTCTGTACCAGGCTGAAATCGTCTGACACAAGCGTGTGCGAAAACTGGCTCTATTCAGAATGCAAAAAGTCTCCCTACAGTAAAAACGTCGCCAGCCATCGTTAAAAAATGCGTCTGTCGGCATACATCTTGCAACGGTTCCAGAGCGTCTGGAATAAACGTGTTCGGCATATTTGAGTAGGGGTCAAACGATGAAAAAAACGATGGGTTCGTATTATCTGGCCGCCGTGATGGCAATGACCTTTTCATTACAGGTCGCCGCCGCTGATTTGCCAGAAATTGAAAAATCCGGGACCTTAAAAGTGGCTACCGAGGATGACTACGCGCCGTTTAACTTTATGAATAACGGCAATGCCGATGGGTTTAACAAAGATATGCTGGCAGCGCTGCGCGAGTACGCCAAATTCAACGTCACGCAAAGTATTCTGCCGTGGACCGGGTTATTAGCAGCGGTCTCCACCGGGCAGTACGATATGGCATTAACCGGTGCCGTCGTCACCGATGAACGCCTCAACGTGTTTAATTTCACCCCGCCGTGGGCTTCTGCGCAGCACTATTTTGTGAAGCGTGCGGGCGATAACTCATTAAATACCATTGCCGATCTCAGCGGTAAAAAAGTCGGCCTTCAGGCGGGCAGCGCGCTATTAGCCCGCCTGCCGGAACTGAAAGCGATGATTGAAAAAACCGGCGGCAAGCTCGGCCCGGTAGTGGAATACCCTTCTTACCCGGAGGCCTACGCCGATTTAGCCAATAAACGTCTCGACTACGTGATTAACGTGGTGATTTCCGTGAACGACCTGGTAAAAGCCAAGCCGAAGGTCTTCGCCAAGGGGTTGCCGGTCTCCGGCCCGGGCTATATGGCCTGGCCAATTCCGAAAAACTCGCCGGAGCTGCTGGCGTACATGACCAAATTTATCAACCACATGCGTGAAACCGGCAAGCTCGCTGAGCTGCAGAAAAAATGGTTTGGCGAAACCTATGACGACCTGCCAACCGAACCAATCACCAGCGCCGCGCAGTTCCACAAGCTCGCCGGCCAGTAAAGCGTTGCCCGGCCGAGCCACGCGACGCCGGGAGCTATACCCCGATTAACCTCAGGAGGGCACCATGGACGCAATAGCATGGCAGTTACTGATCGAAGGCGCATGGACGACCCTCTGGATTTCGGCCATCGCCATCGCCTTTGGGGTGGTGATAGGACTGATTATCGCCTTTGTGCGCATGATGAAAATCCCGGTCATCGACCAGATTCTGGTTATCTATATCAGCCTTGCCCGCGCCACGCCGCTGGTGACGCTGGTGCTGTTTCTCTTTTTATCGCTGCCGACGGTGGGCATTAACCTCGACAAAACGGTGGCAGCTATTGTCGCGCTCACCCTCAATACCTCGGCGTTTAATGCTGAAATCTGGCGCAACGCCTTTCGCACTTTCCCGCGTGAACAGCGCGAAGCGGCGGAGTCGGTGGGGATGCGCCGCTGGCCCTATTTTCGCTACATCATGCTGCCGCAAATGTGGCTGGAGAGCCTGCCTGCGCTGGTGAACGAAATGTCCTTTTTGATTAAGGGCAGCCCGGCGATTGCGGTGATAGGCGTGGTGGATCTCACCCGCGTCACCAACCGCATCGCCTCCGTCACCTATGAACCGCTGTCACCCATCCTGGCCGCCGGTCTGCTGTACGTGGTGATTATTGGTCTGCTGCTCAAGCTTCAGAACCTGGCGGAACGCAAAGCAAAACGACTGGCGCGATAAGCCTCGGGAGGACACATGAACCAATGGGCCATTATCTGGGCCGAGCACGACAATTTTATTGCCGGCCTGCTGGCGACGCTTGAACTGTTTATTACTGCCGCCGTATGTGGGTTGTTGATTGGCACGCTGCTGTGCTATTTCACCGAATACCAGAAGCGGGTGCTGAATAACGTTATTGTTGGGTTTGTGAACCTGATGCGGGCGATTCCGTTTTTGATTCTGGCTTATTTACTGTATTACGGATTGCCGGAGCTAGGCATTAGCCTGGACGCATGGACGGCGGGGCTGGTGGCGTTAATTATCTACCACGGTGCCTATTTCTTTGAGATTCTCCGCAGCCAGCGTCGGGTATTCTCCAACGGCTATATTGAAGCCGCTGTGGTGCAGGGTTTCTCCCGCTACACCATTTTTCGCCGCATCGTTCTGCCGAATATTTTCTCTTCCGCGCTGCCGCTTTTGGGCAATCAGCTGATTATCTGCCTGAAAGACACCGCGTTTCTCAGCATTATTACCGTACAGGAAATTACCGCCGCCGCGAACAGCGTGCAGGCAACCTATTTTATTCCGTTTAACGCCTTTATTGTCGCCATCGCGCTGTATTGGGCTATCAGCATCGTGCTCGAACTGCTGGTGAAACGGTTGAGTGTTTATAGCGCTAAAAGAGGAATGAGCCATGTCTGATACCACGGCGGTAAGCGTCAAAAATGTCTCCAAGCAGTTTGATAACGTCGAGGTGCTGCGCGATATCAATCTGACGGTGGAGAAGGGGACGGTGGTTAGCATTCTCGGTTCGTCCGGTTCGGGAAAATCGACGCTGCTGCGCTGCATGAACTGGCTGGAACAGCCCGACCGCGGCGAAATCCGTATCGGTGGGCAGCGCATTGGCGTTGATGACCACTCCGGAAAAAGTATGTCGCACCGCGAGCTGTCGAAGATTCGCGAGCGGGTAGGGATGGTGTTCCAGAGCTTCAACCTGTGGCCGCACCTGACGGTGCTGCAAAATGTGATGGAAGCATTGCTGCATGTAAAAGGCATGAAGCGCGATGAGGCGCGGCAGATTGCGCATCAGCAGTTGGAGAAGGTGGGGATGGAGCACAAAGCAGAGGCTTACCCGATAACTCTCTCCGGTGGGCAAAAGCAGCGGGTGGCGATTGCCCGTTCGCTGGCGATGTCGCCGGAGGTGCTGCTGTTTGACGAGCCGACTTCGGCGCTCGACCCGGAGCGCGTGAACGAGGTGCTAAGCGTGATGAAGTCGCTGGCTGCGGAGGGCTACACCATGGTGGTGGTGACGCACGAGATGGAGTTTGCCCGCCAGGTGTCGAACGAAGTGGTGTTTCTGGAGAAGGGAATTTTGATTGAGAAAGCGCCGCCGGAGGTTTTCTTTACGGCGCCGAAGTCGGAGCGGGTGAGGCAGTTTTTGCAAAGTAGTCGTTAGTTCAAACAACGTGGGCGGCTCTCCTGGTTTTCTCCCTGGAAGCAGTCTCTTTTACATAAACTCCAGGGGAAAGCTGAATATATGCCAGTGTGGTGAAAGGTTCCGTTCACTTTACGCTGGGTAGAATATGAGGACTTTTCACCGGTGAACGTGTTAAGGGGGATAACCGCATCCCCCTTAACAATCCCCGCGGCCCCGCAGGGAAATCGGTGCTTCGCACTACGCTCGCCTACGAATTCCAGCCTGCGGCACGGCGAAACTCGACATCCCTGTCTCGGTTCGCCTCAGTCCGCCATCCATGGCGTCCTGACCTTGTCTTCCATTCTTCGGCTCGCCGATTTCCAGCGGGGACTCATCGGTTTCAGTGACATTCGTGTATTTTTTGCCGTTAACTTAAAGACCGCACGGTTTTTGGTGGCGTCTAAATCGCCGAAGCGTTTCCCGTAGGCCGGGTCAGCCCACAGGGATGTGGGCTGAGGGCGTGGTTCACAGGGATGTGAACTCGCGCCCGACCCGAAGCCGGAGGGAATAAGCTGAGGGAACCGCGAAGCGGCGATTTTGCCGCCAGAGCCCGGGGGTGCAGGGGGCGGCGGCGATTGGCCGCCCCTTGCGCGCTCCCTGCACCCGCGCAATTTATGCGGCTGGAACTTGAAGGGAGCGCAACAGAGTGCTCAACCCGAATGCATCTCCACTTATTGGATAACTGTCACCACGAGATTGCGTGTAAAGCAGCCCTGAAAAGGGGAGGGGGAAAGCCACACTAATCCCTATCAATCGCAAACGGCTGCCACGCCTGACGCACCGGCATCACCTCCACGCGGTTAATATTCATATGGTCCGGCAGGGTCGCGATATAGAACATCTGCTCAGCGATATCCAGCGCCGACAGCGGCGTGGTGCCACGGTATAGCGCGTCGGATGCCGCCTGGTCGCCCTTGGTGCGCACCAGCGTAAACTCGGTCTCGGCAATGCCCGGCGCCAGGTCGGTGACGCGCACGCCGGTGCCTAACAGATCGCAGCGCAGGTTATAGCTGAACTGCTTCACAAACGCCTTGCTGGCACCGTAAACGTGGCTGCCGGGATAGGGCCACTGCCCTGCAATCGACCCAATATTAATAATGCTCGCGCCTGCGCCGTGGCGAATCAGCGTTGGCAGCAGGGCGTGCGTCACATTCACCAGCCCGGTCACGTTGGTATCAATCATGGTATGCCAATCGGCCAGATCGACCTTTTGCGCCGGCTGTGGTGCCAGCGCCAGCCCGGCATTGTTGATAAGCGCGGTAACATCGGCAAAGTCTGGCGGCAGCGCGGCGACGGCTGTACTCACCGCCGCGCTGTCCCGTACGTCCAGCTCAATCACATGCACCGGCACCTGCGATGCCAGCTCGGCCTGTAGCGCCTGAAGACGCGCCAGCCGACGCCCGCTCAGTACCAACGCCCAGCCCGCGCGCGCAAACACATGCGCCGCCGCTTCCCCAAAGCCGGAGGTCGCCCCGGTAATAAACACCACGTTACGCTTTTGCATTGTGCTCTCCTGTGCAGGTTGTTCCGGTCACTATAAAAACCGCGGCGCGGCCTGCCGAGAGCCAGTCGGCGTATGGCGATGTGACACCGTTGTCACAGCGCCGCGACTACACTGGCTCTATCACTTTTTTTTCCGCCGACGACATGATGAATCACAGCCAACGGTATGCGAGGAACGACGAATGACAGAGTTGAACAACAAAGCGGTTCGCCAGCTGGACAGAGAGTATGTTTTTCATTCCTGGTCGATGCAGGGCAATCTGAGCCCGCTGGTGATTGCCGGCGCGAAAGGGTGCGAGCTATGGGATTACGACGGGAAAACCTATCTTGATTTCAGCAGCCAACTGGTGAACGTTAACCTCGGCTACCAGCACCCTCGCGTGCTGGCGGCGATGAAAGATCAGCTCGAGTCGCTGGTGACGATTGCCCCGGCCACCGCCAACCTGGCGCGCGGCGAAGCGGCAAAACGCATTATTGGGCTGGCGCCGGAAGGCTTTAGCAAGGTGTTCTTCACCAACGCCGGGGCCGATGCCAACGAAAACGCCATCCGCATGGCGCGTCTTTACACCGGGCGCGATAAAGTGCTGTCGGCGTACCGCTCCTACCACGGCAATACCGGCAGCGCCATTGCCGCCACCGGTGACTGGCGTCGCGTACCGAACGAATATTCGCGCGGCCACGTGCACTTCTTTAACCCATACCTCTACCGCACGGAGTTTAACGCCACCTCTGAACAGGAAGAGTGCAGCCGTGCGCTGGCTCACCTGCGGCGGATGATCGAGTGCGAAGGTCCGTCTTCTATTGCCGCTATCCTGCTGGAGTCGATTCCTGGCACGGCGGGGATTCTGGTGCCGCCGGAAGGTTATATGAAGGGCGTACGTGCGCTGGCGGACGAATTCGGGATTATCCTGATTCTCGATGAAGTGATGGCCGGGTTTGGCCGTACCGGTAGCTGGTTTGCCTTCGAGCAGGACGGGATCGTGCCTGATCTGATCACCTTTGCCAAAGGGGTGAACGCGGGCTATGTTCCGGCCGGTGGGGTGATCATCAGCGACAAGATCGCTCACTATTTTGACGATCACTTCTTTGCCGGTGGGCTGACTTATTCCGGACATCCGCTGGCGATGGCGGCGATTATTGCCACCCTTGATGCGATGAAGGACGAAGGAATCGTAGAGAACGCGGCACACATCGGCAACGGCGTGCTGCGTCAGGGGCTGGAGGCGCTGGCCGCGTCGTCACCGCTGATAGGTGAAGTGCGCGGGCGTGGCGTGTTCCAGGCGCTGGAGCTAGTGAGCGACCGGGCGAAGAAAACGCCGCTGGCGGCTGGGGATATGGCGGAGATTAAAGGCGCGTTAACCGAAGCGGGGCTGCTGAGCTTCGTGGTGGAGAACCGCATTCACGTGGTGCCGCCGTGCACCATCAGCGCCGAGCAGGTGCAGAAAGGGGTAGGGATTTTGCACAACGTGTTAGGCAATTTTGCCCATTTAGCCGTGTAGTTTTGTGCCGGGCTACCAACGTTGTAGCCCGGCCAAGCGAAGCGCCGCCGGGAATGGCACCGAACAGACCGTTAACTCGGGCTCCAGGTATACGGCGCCGCGATACCCAACGGCATACCCACCCCCCACCACACCAGCAACAGAATGCTCCAGGCGATGAAGAAGGCGATGGAGTACGGCATCATCATCGAGACCAGCGTGCCCACACCCGCGCCCTTCACGTAGCGCTGGCAGTAGATAACGATCAGCGGGAAGAAGACCATCAGCGGGGTGATGATGTTGGTGCAGGAGTCACCGATACGGAACGCCGCTTGCGTCAGCTCCGGAGAAATCCCCACCGCCATCAGCATAGGGACCATAATCGGCGACAGCAGCGCCCATTTCGCCGACGCGGAGCCAATCAGCAGGTTCACCACCGCCGTCAGCACAATCATACCGATAATCGTTGCCTGCCCCGGCAGTTCTAGCGCTTTCAGACCGTCGGCACCCATCAGCGCGAACAGCGTACCAATGTTGGAGTCGCTGAATGCTTTGATAAACATGGCGCAGAAGAAAGCCATCACCATGTACGAACCCATTTTGCTCATGGAATCGTTCATCGCGCCAATCACGTCTTTACCCGACTTAAAGGTACCGGACACAAAGCCGTAGACGATACCCGGCAGAATAAAGATCAGGAAAATCAGCGGCACGATGGACTTCATAATCGGCGCGCTATACGAGGTGAGTGAACCGTCGGTGCCGCGCAGCATCGAACCTTCCGGCCAGGCCGCAGCGGCCAGCGCCGACAGACCTAACAGCATCACCAGCGACGCGCGGCGGAAAGCGCGGCTCTCCTGCGGCGTGACGTTAGACATATCTTCATCGTGTTTAAAATCGCCGTCGATGGCCATTTTGCTGACGCGCGGCTCAACGATACGCTCGGTGACCCACCAGCCGACCAGCGTAATCACGATAGAAGAGACAATACCGAAGAACAGGTTGCACAGGGTGTTAACGGTGTAGGTGCTGTCCAGCAGTTGGGCGGCGGCCTGAGTAAAGCCTTGCAGCAGCGCATCGTTACCGGTCGGAACCATGTTGGCGGCAAAACCACCGGAGACGCCGGAGAACGCGGCGGCAATCCCCACCAGCGGGTGACGGCCAGCGGACATAAAGATAATTGCCCCCAGCGGAATGACCAGCACGTAGCCCGCATCTGCCGCCACGTGGCTGAACATCGCCACAAAAATCAGCATTGGCGTCAGCAGTTTTTTCGGCGTTACGCGCAGCATCTTTTTCAGCGCCACGTTGATAAAGCCGGAGCTTTCGGCAACGCCCACGCCGAGCATCGCCACCAGCACGATCCCCAGCGGCGCAAAGCCGGTAAAGGTGGTGACCATATTGGCGAGCGTATTGGTCAGCGCTTCAGGAGAGAGCAGGTTATTCACCTTCACCGCTTCCTGCGTCATCGGGTTGATAACGTCGAAGGTCATCATCGACAGCACCGCCGACAGGCCCATCACAATCAATAAAAAGTAGAAAAAGATCATCGCCGGTTCAGGTAACCGGTTCCCTGCTTTTTCAATCGCGTTAAGAAAGCCCGTCATCAGGCGGCTTTCACCCACTTCATTCCGTGTCCGTGTTTGGGTATTCATTCGGTTCCTTAATTCAGACAATTGTTTCATTGTTTGTATGAATGTTTCAGGGGAATGATAGGGGGAATTGCCGTGAGGAACACTATTTTTATGGTGGATAAATCTGACTAAAGACGCATTTTTTGATTTTTTATTTTATCAATGAGGTTTTGATTGGTTGTTGATTCGGTGTTTTCGATGCCTGGTCATATTTATGGCTGTTGATACAGCGTGACGATACGTTGGTGGTCAACGGTGTACCACACAATGATGGCGGTGAGGTTAATGGTAGGGATGTGCAGCGTGATATTTTGGGCATCAATATGGGTCACCACGGCATCATGGAAATGGAGCAACTGGGGGTAGCGAGCTGAAAGCGCTTTGTACAGGCTCTCTTTTGCCGAAAAAGTCAGCGTCAGCGCCAGCGGGAAGGGGACAGGGGCCGCACGCAGGTTTGTTAGCTCAGCGCCACTCGCTACCTGCTCAGCGAGGGATTCGGCAAGCGAAACGTTCATCACTTCTTCAATATCGATCCCTACCGGACGATGCGAGACGATAGCAATCGCTGTTTGCCCGCAGTGGCTGATGCTGCCATATAGCCCTATTGGCCAAAGCGGCGCGCGATTTTCCCCTATGCCTGGTACAGATTTCTCGCCAACGGTACGCAGCGCATAAACGGCGGCAATGCGCCCCGCCAGGTGTTCTGTTTGGCGTTTTTTACCGGAGCGTTCTAGCAAGGCGTGGTGTGGCAGCCACAGTAAGTCCTGTGGTGTGAAGGTCTCAGGCTGGAAATCGATACGGTGAATAGCGTTGAAGGTGGTGTGGTAGGTAAACATAAGCCTCCTGAAAAACCCTCCCCCGGTAGGGAGAGGGTAGGCACAGATTATCAGAAGTGCGTATTGATGCTCATGTACCAGGTACGACCCGGTTCGTTGTAGGTGTAGGCACCCGCACCGGCCATATAGGCACCGGTTTTGGTGTCGCTCACGGTCTGGGCGTTACCTTCACGCCACAGGCGTTTGTCGAAGACGTTGTCCACGCCGCCGGTCAGGCTGACGTTTTTGTTGACGTCCCAGGTTGCGCTCAGGCCGACGATGCTGTACGGGCTGATTTCAGCGGCGGAGGTGCCGCTAACCGGTTTGCCCTGGTAGTCATATTTCTTCGGCTGCTGTTTTCCGTACCAGGTAAAGGTAGACTGCAGCGACACATCCTGACGAACCTGCCAGCTCAGGGTAGAATTCAGCGTGTACTCAGGAATAATCGACAGGCGCTCGCCGGTCTCTTTGTTTTTACTTTGCAGCATGTAGGTGATGTTGTTGGTCCAGCTCACCGTCTCACTTACTGGAACGTTTAGCGTCCCTTCCAGACCTTCAACCACCGCTTTAGGAATGTTTTCCCACTGGTAGATGTCAGTGTAGGTGGTGGTCGTGCCGCTGGTAATGGAAGTGCGGCTCAGCGGAGTGGTACCCGCTTCAATCTTGTTGCGATAATCGTTACGGAACCAGGTCACGCCCGCCAGCCAGCCGTCACGTTTGAATTCCAGACCAATTTCTTTGTTGATGCTGGTCTCGGCCTTCAGGTCATCGTTACCCATCATGTAACAGCCGATACCGGTAGCTGCGCCAGTGGCGTAACATCCCTGACCTTTGCTGTACAGGATGTAGTTCGGGTTGAGCTGGTACAGGCTTGGTGCTTTATAGGCGCGGGCAATACCCATTTTCAGCGTGAAGTCATCGCCTAAGCCCTGCGACAGGTTCAGAGATGGGCTCCAGTTATCGCCCACAACGCTGTGATGATCGAAGCGCAGCGCCGGTGTGAGCATGGTGCTGTCGGTCACCTCCATGTTGTTCTCAGCGAACAGCGAGAAGATCTCAGCCTGGGAATATGGGCTACGGTTGGTGCTGCTGTAACCTGGAATATTACCGCCCATAAAGGTCTGAGTATTGGAACTGGAGTCCTTCATCTTCTGCTGGTTCCATTCGGTACCCAGCGTCAGGTTCTGATTCACCACAAAATCGAACGGAATGCTGATTTCGCTGTGCAGCGTCACGTCGTTCAGATCGGTATCGTTAAACAGGTTGCTGTTGAACAATCCTTCCAACCCACCGGCCAGGCCTTCGCCCAAACGAGAGTTACGGGTGTGTTCGTACTGTGCCCAGTTGCTGGTGGTGATGCCGTTATCCCAGCCGCCGTTCCAGGTCAGCGCATAGTTCTGGCGATACATACGGTTGGTCTCTTTACCGTAGTATTTTTTCACCAAACCTTTGCCGCCCTTGGTGGTGTCGTTGTCGTTGTTAGTGTTCTGGGTATCACCAGCGTACAGGTTACCCTGACGGCTGTAGCCCGCTTCAAATTCCAATGATTGCATCGGGGCAAAGTCCCAACGCAACTGGCCGTTGATGTCCTTGTTTTCCACCCCTTCACGACCGGCAGGCATGGTATCCGCGTAAGCACCGGTACGCGTTGACTGGTGACCATCGTTGATGTCCCAGGCATCGGCCTGGGTTTTATCCAGGTTGCCGAAGAGGCGGAAGCTGAACGCATCGCCCAACGGCCCGGTCAGGCTGAAGTTGGTACGCTTGGTGGAGCCTTCTTCTTTGTGCTCTGGGGCGTTGAAATAGGTGTTCCAGGAGCCGTGCCATTCGTTGCTGCTTTTCTTGGTGATGATGTTCACCACGCCGCCCGCCGCGCCGTTACCGTAACGGGCAGCCGCTGGGCCACGCAGGACTTCAATACGTTCAATCATTTCTGGCGGCACCCAGCCGGTATCACCGCGGGTATCACGTTCACCACGCCAGCCCTGACGTACAGAGTTACGGCTGGTGACCGGCTTGCCGTCGATCAGAATCAGGGTGTTTTCCGGGCCCATACCGCGAATATCGATCTGGCGGTTGTTACCGCGCTGGCCGCTGGTAGAGTTACCGGTGAGGTTAACGCCCGGCATGGTACGGATGATTTCAGAAACGTCGCGAGCCGGTGGGCGCTTGCGAATTTCATCGGCGGTGATGGTGGAGACGCCCGGTGCCTGCAGGTTCTGCTCGGCAGCGGTAACGACCATGGTTTCACCGTCCACGTCTTTATTGCTGGTCGTCTCGGCGGCAAAAGCCGGAGATGCAACGCCATAAATACCCAGGTTGACCAGGAAGGCCAGGGGTTTGATTTTATTATTCATTGTGTGTCCTGCTTTTCGTCGCCAACGTCCCGTCGTGATCCGTTCCCAAAAGGGGAGACGCGGCAAGGTTGTATGCCAGAAGCATGTGAAAGTGCGCGGCAATACGCTATTGCAAATGCAAATAGTTATCAATAATATTATCAATAAATTTTCATATGTAACAATAAATTCCACAATAAACATAGGGTTAACGTGGTGGGAATGTTAACAACAGGAAGTGACGCGTGGTGGGATGCGATAAAAGGCCCACAATATGAAAGAGTTGGCGAAGATTATCGTGTCACATTTTGGTGGCGCGACCCCGCAGGCAGCGAGGATTCATCGCCCATTCGCCGGGTATGGATTTACATCACCGGCGTCACCGATCACCACCACAACTCTGCCCCGCAGACTCTTGAACGTATTCCCGATACCGACGTCTGGCGCTGGACGACCAAGTTGCCGCCCACCTGGCGCGGGAGTTACTGTTTTGCTCCCAGCGAGCGCGACGATGATTTCTCTCCTGACATTTTTACCGCCGCTGAGCCGGACCGGCAGAAGCTGCGCGAAGGCTGGCGCAAGCTGCTGCCGCAGGCCATTGCTGACCCGCTGAATCCACAAAGCTGGAAGGGCGGGCGCGGTCATGCGGTTTCGGCGCTCGAGATGCCGCAGGCTCCGGAACAGCCGGGGTGGTCAACACCAGCGTCCACCTGGCGAGAACCGCAGTGCATTACCTGGCGCAGCGAACGATTGGGCAATCAGCGCCGGGTGTGGATCTTCACCACCGGAGCGATGAACGAAACCGATCGACCTTTAGCGGTGCTGCTCGACGGCCAGTTCTGGGCTGAAAGCATGCCGGTGTGGCCTGCGCTGACTTCGCTCACCGAAGCGAAAAAGCTGCCTGCCGCGGTCTATCTGCTGATTGACGTGATTGATAACGCGCACCGCAGCGTTGAGCTGCCCTGCAACCCGGACTTCTGGCTGGCGGTACAGCAGGAATTGCTGCCGCAGGTGCAGACGATTGCGCCGTTCAGCGAGCGCGCTGACCGAACGGTGGTGGCTGGTCAGAGCTTCGGCGGCCTCTCTGCGCTTTACGCCGGATTGCACTGGCCGGAACGCTTTGGCTGCGTGCTGAGCCAGTCGGGGTCGTACTGGTGGCCGCACCGAGGTGGGCAGCAGACCGGGGAAATTGTACAGCAGCTTGAAAGCGGTGAGTTGAACCCGCAGGGGCTGCGGATCGTGCTGGAAGCGGGCATCCGTGAACCGATAATTTTTCGCGCCAATCAGGCGCTTTTGGCGCAGTTACAGCGCACACAGCAGCCGATTTTCTGGCATCAGGTTGATGGCGGACATGATGCGCTTTGCTGGCGCGGCGGGCTGACCGCCGGGCTGATGACGCTCTGGAACCCCCAGGCGGCAACGCGCGATTAACGACAGGAGTTTGGTATGCAAGTCAGTAACCCCTTCGACGTGGCGCAAGGGCAGTTTTACCTTCTGCAAAATCCTCAACAGCAGTTCAGCCTCTGGCCCCAGCAGTGTTCACTACCTGCGGGCTGGACGGTGGTGTGCGAGCCGCAGCCGCTTGAGGCGTGCAACGCCTGGCTCACCCATAACTGGACGACGCTTTATCCTGACCATTTCTCCATCACCGGAGGCCGCTCATGAGCCCGCGTTTACCGCTCATTGCCGCTCAGCCGGGGATCTGGATGGCGGAAGCCCTGTCGACGTTGCCTAACGCCTGGAGCGTGGCGCACTACGTTGAGCTGAACGGGAAGATTGACGGCGACCTGCTGGTGCGCGCTATCGTGATGGGCCTGAGTCAGGCCGATACGCTGCGTATGCGCTTTAGCGAAGACAACGGCGAAGTCTGGCAGTGGCTGGATGAGAGCATGGCGATAGCCGAACCGGCATGCCATGACCTGCGCGGAGAGTCTGACCCGCAGCAGGCGGCGCTGGTCCTGATGCAGCGCGACCTCGCGCAAAATAGCCGCGTCGACAGCGGCAATCCGCTCTATTGCCACCAGCTTTTCCGCGTTGGCGATAATCAGTGGTTCTGGTATCAGCGTTACCATCATCTGCTGGTGGACGGCTTCAGCTTCCCGGCGATTACACGCCAGATAAGCCTGATTTACCAGGCGCTGGTCACAGGCGATACGCTGCCGGAACCGGCGTTCACGCCGTTTGCCGATGTGGTGGAAGAGTATCAGCGCTATCGGGACAGCGAGGCGTTCCAGCGGGATAAAGCCTTCTGGGCCGAACAGCGTAAAGCCTTGCCGTCTCCAGCCTCGCTCTCCTCTGCGCCGCTGCCGGGCCGCGCGCAAAGCACCGCTATCTGGCGGTTGAAGCTCACCGCCGACCGTCGAGCATTTACCCGCCTGGCCGCTTCCGCTCCTCAGTGCCAGCCTGCCGATCTGGCGCTGGCGCTGGTCGCACTCTGGCTGGGCCGTCTATGCGGGCGCAGCGATTACGCCGCCGGGTTTATCTTTATGCGCCGCATGGGCTCGGTCGCGCTGACCGCCACCGGCCCGGTGCTTAACGTACTGCCGCTTGGCGTGACGCTGAACGGCCAGGAAACGTTGCCTGAGCTGGCAACTCGCCTTTCCGGGCAGTTGAAAAAGATGCGCCGCCATCAACGCTATGATGCGGAGCAGATTGTGCGCGATGCTGGAAAAGCCGCGGGCGATGAGGCGCTGTTTGGGCCGGTATTTAACGTCAAAATGTTTGATTATCGTCTCGGTTTCGCCGACGTTAACGCGACAACCCATACGCTGGCGACCGGTCCGGTTAATGACCTTGAGCTGGCGTTGTTTCCGGACGAAGACGGTGGACTGTCGCTGGAAATACTGGCCAACCAGCAGCGCTATGACGAAGCGACGTTGCAGCAGCATATCGCCCGCTTAACCGCACTTTTGCAGCAGTTTGCCGATAATCCAGCGCTAATGTGTGCCGATGCGGAATTGCTGTCGGAGGATGAATATCAGCGTCTGGTGCAGATCAACGCCACCGAAAAATCCCTGCCGCGCGCTACGCTCAGTTCACTGGTAGCCGAGCAGGCTGCGAAAACGCCGGATGCCTTGGCGCTGGTGGATGCCAACTATCGCTTTACCTACCGCGAGATGCGCCAGCAGGCGATCGCACTGGCAAAAGTCCTGCGCGAGCGCGGCGTAAAACCTGGCGATAGCGTCGCCGTGGCGCTACCTCGCTCGGTATTCCTGACGCTGGCGCTGCACGCCATTGTTGAGGCGGGGGCGGCATGGCTACCGCTGGATACCGGCTACCCGGACGACCGTCTGCAAATGATGCTGGAAGACGCGCGTCCAACCTTGCTGATAACCGCCCCAGACCAGCTGCACCGTTTCCCGAATATCGACAGTCTGTGCCTGAACGCACCGCTGGCGGCAGGAGACGATCGGCCGCTCGCGCTCGCGACGCCGGAACAGACGGCCTATATCATCTTTACCTCGGGGTCGACCGGCCGTCCGAAAGGGGTGATGGTCGGCCATGAAGCTATCGTTAACCGCCTGCTGTGGATGCAAGACCACTATCCGCTGACCGCCGATGATGTGGTGGCGCAAAAAACACCATGCAGTTTTGATGTGTCGGTGTGGGAATTCTGGTGGCCGTTTATCACCGGCGCGAGCCTGGTGATGGCCGAGCCGGAAGCGCACCGCGACCCGCTGGCGATGCAGCGATTCTTCGCCGACTACGGCGTGACCACGACCCACTTCGTGCCGTCGATGCTGGCGGCATTTGTGGCCTCGCTGACGCCGGAAACGGTGGACAGCTGCTGCTCGCTACAGCGGGTGTTCTGCAGCGGTGAAGCACTGCCAACTGCACTATGCCGCGAGTGGGAAGTTCTGACCCACGTACCGCTGCACAACCTCTATGGGCCAACGGAAGCGGCGGTGGACGTGAGCTGGTACCCGGCCTACGGTGAAGCGCTGGCGGCGGTGTCGGGCAACAGCGTGCCGATTGGTTTCCCGGTATGGAATACCGGCTTGCGTATCCTCGACGCCATGATGCGCCCGGTGCCGTTTGGCGTGGCGGGCGATCTCTACCTTACGGGTATTCAACTGGCGCAGGGGTATCTGGGAAGGCCGGATCTAACCGCCAGCCGCTTTATTGCCGACCCGTTTGCCCCCGGTGAACGGATGTACCGTACCGGCGACGTAGCGCGCTGGCTGAATAACGGCGCGGTGGAATACCTCGGTCGCAGCGACGATCAGCTCAAAATTCGCGGTCAGCGCATCGAGCTGGGTGAAATCGACCGGGTGATGCAGAGCCTGCCGGACGTGGAACAGGCGGTGACGCATGCTTGTGTTATCAATCAGGCGGCGGCCACCGGCGGCGATGCGCGCCAATTGGTGGGTTATGTGGTGTCGCTTTCCGGCCTGCCGCTCGATACCGAAGCCCTGCTGGCGCAGCTTCGCCAACAGCTACCGCCGCATATGGTGCCAGTGGTGCTGTTACAGCTGAGCGCGCTGCCGCTGAGCGCCAACGGCAAGCTGGATCGTAAAGCGCTGCCGCTACCGTCGCTGACGCAGAAAACCAGCGGCCGCGCGCCGCAAACGGCAACCGAGGTGCAGGTTGCGGCGGCGTTCAGCCAGTTGCTCGGCTGCGACATTCAGGACATCGACGCTGATTTCTTCGCGCTTGGCGGCCACTCGCTGCTCGCCATGCGCCTTGCTGCAACGCTGAGTCAGCAAACCGGGCGCAAGGTGACGCCGGGGCAGGTGATGGTGTCATCGACGGTTGGCCAATTGAGCGCGCTGCTGGACAACAGCGACGACGAACAGGCGCAGCGTCTGGGCTATGAGTCGTTGCTGCCGCTGCGCACCGGCGATGGACCGACGCTGTTCTGCTTCCATCCGGCATCCGGTTTTGCCTGGCAGTTCAGCGTGCTGTCGCGCTATCTGTCGCCGCGATGGTCAATTACCGGCATTCAGTCGCCGCGCCCGGAAGGGCCGATGCAAACCGCTGCGACGCTGGACGAGGTGTGCGAGCATCATCTGGCAACCTTGCTCGCCCAGCAGCCGCACGGGCCGTATTACCTGCTTGGCTACTCGCTTGGCGGTACGCTGGCGCAGGGCATTGCCGCCCGTTTACGTCAGCGCGGCGAAACGGTGGCGTTCCTTGGGCTACTCGATACCTGGCCGCCGGAAACGCAAAATTGGGCAGAAAAAGAGGCTAACGGTCTTGATCCTGCGGTATTGGCGGAGATTGACCGCGAACGTGAAGCGTTTCTCGCCGCCCAGCAAGGGCAAGGCTCGAGCGAATTGTTCAGTGCAATTGAAGGCAACTACGCCGACGCTGTGCGCCTGCTGACCACCGCGCACAGCGCGACGTTTGACGGTAAAGCGACGCTGTTTGTCGCCGAGAAAACCCGACAGGCGGATCCGCATATGGCCTGGGGGCCGTGGGTGGGTGAGCTGGAGGTTTATAGTCAGGATTGTGCGCACGTCGACATCATTACGCCTGCGGCGTTTGAGGCGATTGGGCCGGTGATTCGAGAGATATTGGGGTAGGAGAACAGCGGTTGATTATCCTGTAGGCCGGATAAGCAAAGCGCCATCCGGCAGATCGGCGCACGGTGCCGGATGGCGGCTACGCCTTATCCGGCCTACACGGTGGTCGCCTGGGGGAGATTCACCGCCGTCCGAGCGGCACCACCAGCGGCGTATTCGCCACCGGGTCGTCAATAATCACGCAGCGCAGGCCGTAAATCGCCTCAATAAGCGCCGGTGTGACAATCTCTTTCGGCGCGCCTTCCGCCACAATCTTCCCATCACGGAGTGCAATCAGGTGCGTCGCGTAGCGGCACGCCTGGTTTAAATCGTGCAGCACAGCCGCCAGCGTATAGCCGCGTTCGCGGTTCAGCTCGCTTAATAGTTCCAGCAGGTCAATCTGATGGCTGATATCAAGCCAGGTCGTTGGTTCGTCGAGCAGCATAATCGACGTGTCCTGCGCCAGCACCATGGCTATCCACGCGCGCTGACGTTGGCCGCCGGAGAGCGTATCGACACTCTGGCTCGCCAGATTCATGATGCCGGTGGCCTGCATCGCCCGCTGTACCGCGTCCTCATCTTCTTGCCGCCAGCGGGTAAACAGCGGCTGGTGCGGGTAGCGCCCACGGGCAACCAGCTCCTGCACCGAAATATCACCCGGCGTCGTGGCGTTTTGCGCCAGCAGGCCGATGCGACGCGCCACCTCTTTGCTGGCGTAGCGCTGAATCTCTTCGCCATCGAGATACACGTGGCCGTGAACCGGCGTCATCAGACGGCTGAGCGTGCGCAGCAGGGTTGATTTCCCGCAGCCATTGGGGCCGATAATGGCGGTGAAATGACCGTCAGGGATGGTGACGTTCAGCGACTCGGCGATGGTTTTTTTACCGTAGGCGAGGGTTAACGCCTCGCCGCGCAGGCGAGCGACGGTGTCGGTCATTTTTTACGAGACTCCTGAATAAGCAGCACGATGAGGTAGATACCGCCAAGGCTAACGGTGACCACGCCCACCTGAAGCTGATAAGGCAAGAACAGCTGCTGGGCGCAGTAATCGGCGGCAGCCAGCAGCAGCGCGCCGCAGAGCGCTGCCTGAGTTAACCCCCAGCGCGCGGTGCCGCTCAAGCGGCGGGCGATATGGGGGGCGACCAGTGCAATAAAGGAAATGGGCCCAGCGAGCGCGGTCGCGGCGGCGGTCAGCACCACGGCGACCAGCATCAGCAGCAGGCGGGAATACTCAACGCGAACCCCCAGCGCACAGGCGCTGTCGTCGCCCATTTCTAACAGACGCAGACGGCGCACTAAGAGTGCCGAACAGGCGAGGGCAACCACCATCATCGGTGCGGCGGGCCAGATTTTGGCCCACGTCATGCCGTTGAGTGAACCGGCAAACCACAGCCCGGCGGAGACGGCGGTTTCAAGCGACGCGCGCAGCAGCAGCCAGGTGTTGAAGGCCATCAGCATCGCGCGGATGCCGATGCCGATAATAATCAGCCGGAAGGTTTCGATACCGTCGCGCCACGCCAGCGCCCAGACGATAAGCGAGGTGGCGATACCGCCCGCCATGGCGGCGAGGGTGATGGTGGTGAGGTTCTGGCCGAAGAAGACCAGCGCCACCAGAACGCCGCTCCATGCCCCGGTGTTAAAGCCCATTACGTCCGGGCTGCCCAGCGGGTTGCGCATCAGCGACTGGAAAATCGCGCCGCTGACGCCGAGCGCCGCGCCAATCAATAACGCCATCAGCACGCGGGGCAGACGCCACTCGGTAACAACCAGCGTGATGGCGCGCGGCGCATCGCCGAACAGCGCGGCGAAGATTTGTGAAAATTCCAGCGTGACCGCGCCGCTGCGCAGGCTCAGCAGCGTGAGCAGCATGCACGCGGCAACCAGCAGCAGACAGCTTGCCACCAGACGACGAGAAGGGGCGTTCATCGGCCACCTCCGTTCGATTTACGACGAACGAGGAAAATCAGCACCGGCGCGCCGATAAAGGCGCTGACCACCGAAACGCGCAGTTCGCCGGGCACCAGCAGGCGGCCAATAATATCGGCAAACAGCAGCAACGAGGGGGTGGCAAGTAGGGTAACCGGGAGCGACCAGCGGTGATCCGAACCGACCAGCCAGCGGGAAATATGCGGCATCATCAGGCCAATAAAGGCGATTGGGCCCACCACCGAAGTCGCGCTGGCGCACAGGATGGTGATCACCAGCAGCCCCATGATTTGCGTACGCGCGACTTTACTGCCAAGTGCGGTCGCGGTGTCGGCACCGAGGCTCAGACTATTGAGCGAGCGGCTCATCATTAGCGCGACGGCACCGGCAACCAGCACCGGGATCAGCACCGTTTTTAGCGTTTGCAGGGTGCGAATATCCAGTGAACCGGCCTGCCAGAAGCGCAGCTGATCGTAGACATCCTGATTGAGCAAGGCGATACCGCTGGAGAAACCTTCCAGTACGGCGGCGAGCGCCACGCCCGCCAGCGTCAGGCGCACCGGGCTTAGCTGGCCGCCGCCCTGGCTGCCGGTAAAGGCGACAATTAATGAGGCGACCAGCGCGCCGCAAAAGGCCATCGCTAGCTGTTCCTGCGGTGAGGTAATGCCGAGCAGCGCCGCACCCAACACGATAGCAAAGCTGGCTCCGGCGTTGACGCCAAGAATACCGGGGTCGGCGAGCGGGTTGCGGGTGAGGGTTTGCATCAGCGCGCCGGCAAGCCCCAGGGCACCACCGGCGAGCAGACCGGCCAGCGTTCGCGGCAGTCGGGCATCAAGCACGATGATGCAGTCGGCGCTCTGGCAGGTGCCGCTGAGCGCGTCGACGACGACGTGAACCGGGAGCGGTTTAGCACCAATCAATAAACTGAGCGTGGCGGCGAGAAACAGCAGTATCAACAATCCAGGCAGCGCAAGGGCGCGCAGCACCGGGGTGGAAAACGACATGGCGACATCCCTGATTTGATAATGATATTAATTATCGTTATCTATCTTATTCGCTTATGTTAGCATGAGCGCCCTCGGAAAGGGTAAGAAAAAACGTTCAAGGTTTTGTAATGAATCGACAATCCTGGCTGCTGAATCTGAGCCTGCTAAAAACGCATCCGGCCTTTCGCGCCGTCTTTATCGCTCGCTTTATTTCTATCCTCTCGCTTGGCCTGCTCGGCGTTGCGGTACCCGTTCAAATCCAGATGATGACCCACTCCACCTGGCAGGTGGGACTCTCGGTCACGCTGACCGGCGGGGCGATGTTCGTCGGGCTGATGGTCGGCGGCGTGCTGGCCGACCGCTACGAGCGCCGCAAGCTGATTCTGCTGGCGCGCGGTACCTGCGGCGTAGGGTTTATTGGCCTGTGGTTGAACGCGATGCTGCCGGAGCCGTCGCTGGCGGCGATTTATCTACTGGGGTTATGGGATGGTTTCTTCGCTTCGCTCGGTGTGACGGCGCTGCTGGCGGCAACGCCTGCGCTGGTTGGGCGTGAAAACCTGATGCAGGCGGGAGCGATCACCATGCTGACGGTGCGCCTGGGCTCGGTGATTTCGCCGATGGTCGGCGGCCTGCTGCTGGCCTCCGGCGGGGTCTCCTGGAACTACCTGCTGGCGGCGCTGGGCACCTTTATTACCACGCTAACGCTACTGCGTTTACCGCAACTGCCTCCGCCGCCGCAGCCGCGCGAACATCCGTTCACTTCATTGGTGGCCGGTTTTCGCTTTCTGCTCGGTAGCCCGCTGATTGGCGGCATTGCGCTACTGGGCGGGCTGGTGACGATGGCCAGCGCCGTTCGCGTACTTTACCCCGCGCTGGCGCAGGGCTGGCAGATGTCGGCGGCATCGATTGGCCTGCTGTATGCGGCAATTCCGCTTGGGGCTGCCTTCGGTGCGCTCACCAGCGGACGACTCGCGCAGAGCGAGCGCCCGGGCTGGGCCATGCTACTGGCGACGGTCGGCGCGTTTGTGGCGATTGGGCTGTTTGCCATGATGCCGCACTGGGCGCTGGGGATGGTATGTCTGGCGCTGTTTGGATGGCTGAGCGCCATCAGTTCGCTGCTGCAATACACCTTGATTCAGACCCAGACGCCGGAAGCGATGCTCGGGCGTATTAACGGGCTGTGGACGGCGCAGAACGTGACCGGTGATGCCATTGGCGCAGCGCTGCTCGGCGGGCTGGGGGCGATGCTGACGCCGGTGGCTTCGGCAAGCGTAAGCGGTTGGGGGCTGGCGATTGTTGGCGGGATTTTGCTGTTGGTGCTGGGCGAGCTGCGGCGGTTCCGGCGCGAGATCCCGGAGTCGGCGTAACCGCCTCGTCCGGGCTACACGTTTCAGTAGCCCGGCCAGGCGAAGCGCCGCCGGGACCGGGCTCGGTGCTTAACCAAACAACGCCGACAGCCGCGCTAACACCCGCGTCGCGCTGTAATAATCGAGGCGGAACGTCTCGGTGCCTAACGCATAAACGCGTTTCTCTTTCACCGCGGGCAGGTGCGCCAGCAGTGGGTTGGCGTAAATCGCGTCCACGTCTTTCTGGTCACCGGCGAACAGGAACAGGCTGTTGCCGTTCAGACCGGTTGCCAGATTTTCACCGCCAAGCTGGATGATGTCATGACGTTTCCCCTGGCTTTGGCTGGCGTGCAGGCCTTCCGGCAGGGTGGCGAGCGTAAAGCCGAGCTGGGAGAGGAATTGCCCCTGGGCTGACTCGCTGGTCCATAGGTTGGCGCTATGTGCGGCGGCGGTATAAACCAGCGCGCTTACCGGCTGCGGCGGTAATTTCATCTGCTGCTTCACCGTCGCCAACTGCTTATCAAACTCGGCAATACGCGCGGCGGCCTGTTTTTCCTGCCCGGTCATGGTGCCGAGCTCGGTCAGCAACGCCTGCCAGCTTTTATCGTCGTAGTTGACGATAAGCGTCGGGGCGATGGTGGAGAGCTGATCGTAGAGCGCCAGCGCGGAGTCGCCGCCGGTGGCGCTGATAAGAATCAGGTCTGGCATCTGCGCGGCCACGGCTTCGGCGCTCGGTTCACCGATATAGAGACGGGAGACCTTGCGCGCTTTCGCCACATCGCCCCATTGACGCAGGAAACCCTGGGCATCCGCTACGCGGTTATTCGGCGTGGTGGCACCGCTGGCTATCACCGGCGCGTCAATCGCCAGCAGGGAACCGGTCAGGGTCACGCTGGTGGAAACAATGCGCGTCGGCTTCTGTTCCAGCGTATGCACGCCGCGGCTATCGGTAATCTGACGCGGCCACTCGGCGGCCTGAGTTGAGGATATTCCTAAAACACTGAAACCGGCGATGAGCGCCACGGTGCGCCATAAAGCGGAGAAGTTCACGGGTAAACGTCCTGATGGTTGTTGGTTAATGCTTCTCATTTTCAACTATTGTCGGCGATAGATGCAAGTCCTCTTGCCGTTGCCGGGAAGGGCAATATCAGGGGTACGAGGTGAGTATTAAGCACAAGATGCTGCTTCACGCTGTTGACATACGGGGCGTTAACTTTTAGGTTACTCAACCAAAATATAAATGATAATTATTCGTAATATCTTTATCGTTTTGGAGGATGATATGGAAACGTCACTTGCTGCGGATGAACAAGAACAACACCATCAGGCTGCTGTCTCGGCTGATAACTTTTTCTTTATGTCGCCGTACCGCAGTTTTACCACCTCAGGCTGCTTCCAGCGCTTTACCTGCCCGGCTGAAGGCGGCGATGCGCCAGATAGCGCGTTCCAGCAGGGTTTAGCCTCGGCATTTGCTGGGGCAAAAGCCGCCGGGATTGCCAATCCGGTGATGGTTGGTGCCATCCCGTTCGATACCACGCAGCCTTCCGCGCTGTTTATTCCTGAACGCTGCGAGGCGTTTGTACGCACCGCAAAACAACACTCCTCTCGCTATCATGCTTCACGTGAACCGCTGAGCGTAGTGGCGCGCCAGGAGATCCCCGAAAGCTCGGTGTTCCTCGATATGGTGGCGCGTGCGGCAGAGCTGACCGCCACGCCTCAGGTCAACAAAGTGGTGCTTTCCCGCCTGATTGATATTGAAGCCGAGCAGGCCCTCGACAGCGGCGCGCTGCTGGAGCGTCTGGTGGCGCAAAACCCGGCGAGCTTTAACTTCCACGTCCCGCTACCGGACGGCGGCGTACTGCTTGGCGCGAGCCCGGAACTGCTGCTGCGTAAAGAGGGGGCGATGTTCCATTCGCTGCCGCTGGCGGGCTCCGCGCGCCGTCAGCCGGACGATATGCTGGATCGTGAAGCGGGCAACCGCCTGCTGGCCTCGGAAAAAGATCGTCATGAGCACGAGCTGGTGACCCAGTCGATGAAAAAGACGCTGGCGCCACGTAGCCTACAGCTCACGCTGCCGAGCACGCCGCAGCTGATCACCACGCCAACTCTGTGGCATCTCGCCACACCAATTGAAGGCCAGGCCAAAGCGGAAGAAAACGCGCTGACGCTCGCCTGCCTGCTGCACCCAACGCCTGCGCTGAGCGGTTTCCCGCACGAAGCGGCGAAGCAGCTGATTGCTGAACTGGAGCCGTTCGAGCGCGATCTGTTCGGCGGTATTGTCGGCTGGTGTGACGCCGAAGGTAACGGCGAGTGGGTGGTGACTATCCGCTGCGCGCGCGTCAAAGCCAATAGCGTGCGCCTGTTTGCCGGAGCGGGCATTGTGCCTGCGTCATCGCCGGAGTCCGAGTGGCGTGAAACCGGCGTCAAACTTTCGACCATGCTGAATGTTTTCGGCCTGCATTAAGGAACCAGAATGACCGTGGAATTTACCCGCTGGCCGGACGCGCTGGCGGCGCGCTACCGCGAAAAAGGCTACTGGCAGGATCTGCCGCTGACCGAAATACTGACCCGCCACGCGGACAGCGACGCGATTGCGGTGATTGATGGCGACCATCAGATTAGCTATCGCCAGTTGAATCACTATGTTGATAACCTGGCGGCCTCGTTGCAGCACAAAGGCCTTAAGCGTGGCGAAACCGCGCTGGTGCAGTTGGGCAACATCGCCGAGTTTTACATTACGCTGTTTGCGCTGCTGAAAATCGGCGTTGCGCCGGTGAACGCGCTGTTCAGCCATCAGCGCAGCGAGCTGAACGCCTACGCTGAGCAGATAGCCCCGGCGGCGCTGATTGCCGACCGTTCCCATACGCTGTTTGGTGATGATAGTTTCCTCAACGCTTTTTGCGAACAGCATCGCTCACTGCGCATGGTGCTGCTGCGTAAAGGTGAAGGAGAACACGCGTTGGAGGCGGCGATTGCGCGCCCGGCGGCCGACTTTACCCCAACGCCGACCGCCGCTGACGAAGTGGCCTTTTTTCAGCTTTCCGGCGGCAGTACCGGCACGCCGAAGCTTATCCCCCGCACCCACAACGACTATTACTACAGCATTCGCCGCAGTAATGAGATTTGCCGCTTTGATGCGCAGACGCGCTATCTGTGCGCGATCCCGTCGGCGCATAACTACGCCATGAGTTCGCCTGGCGCGCTGGGCGTTTTCCTGGCGCAAGGTACGGTGGTGCTGGCGGCGGACCCGAGCGCGACGCTTTGCTTCCCGCTGATTGAAAAGCATCAGGTCAACGTGGCGGCGCTGGTGCCGCCTGCCGTCAGCCTGTGGTTGCAGGCGATTAGCGAGTGGGGCAGCAACGCCCAGCTACGTTCGCTGAAGCTGTTACAGGTGGGCGGTGCGCGCCTTTCTGCGACGCTGGCGGCGCGTATTCCGGCGGAGATTGGCTGCCAGTTGCAGCAGGTCTTCGGCATGGCGGAAGGGCTGGTGAACTATACCCGTCTGGACGATTCAGAGGAGAAGATCCTCAATACCCAGGGCTACCCGATGTGCCCGGACGACGAAGTGTGGGTGGCGGATGCCGACGGTAACCCTCTGCCGCGCGGTGAGGTTGGTCGCCTGATGACACGTGGTCCGTATACCTTCCGCGGCTATTACAAAAGCCCGCAGCATAACGCCAGCGCCTTTGATGCCGACGGTTTTTACTGCTCGGGCGATCTTATCTCCATCGACGAGGACGGTTACATCACCGTCGAAGGGCGCGAGAAAGATCAGATTAACCGCGGCGGCGAGAAGATTGCCGCTGAAGAGATTGAGAACCTGCTGCTGCGTCATGACGCGGTGGTCTACGCGGCGCTGGTCAGCATGGAAGACAGCCTGCTCGGCGAGAAAAGCTGCGCGTATCTGGTGGTGAAATCGCCGTTGCGCGCCGTTGCCGTCCGCCGTTTCCTGCGCGAGCAGGGGGTGGCCGAATTTAAACTGCCTGACCGCGTCGAGTGCGTAGATGAACTGCCGCTGACCCACGTCGGTAAAGTCGATAAAAAACAATTACGTCAGTGGCTGGCGAGCCGCTCGCAGGGCTGAAGGAGAGAACAACATGGCGATTCCAAAATTACAGGGCTACGCGCTGCCAACCGCGCTGGATCTTCCCGAAAACAAGGTTAACTGGGCGTTTGAACCGTCGCGCGCCGCGCTGCTTATCCACGATATGCAGGAGTATTTCCTCAACTTCTGGGGCGACGATAGCGAAATGATGGAGACCGTGGTGGCGAATATTGCTGCGCTGCGCGACTTCTGCAAGAAAAATGGCATTCCGGTGTACTACACCGCGCAGCCGAAAGAGCAGAGCGATGAAGACCGCGCGCTGCTGAACGATATGTGGGGGCCGGGGCTGACCCGCTCGCCGGAGCAGCAGCGAGTGATTGCCGCGCTGGCACCTGATACTCAGGATACCGTGCTGGTGAAGTGGCGCTACAGCGCATTCCACCGTTCGCCGCTGGAGCAGATGCTGAAAGAGACCGGCCGTAATCAGCTGATTATCACCGGCGTGTATGCGCACATTGGCTGCATGACCACCGCCACCGATGCGTTTATGCGCGACATTAAACCGTTCTTTGTGGCGGACGCGCTGGCGGACTTTAGCCGCGATGAGCACCTGATGTCGCTGAAATACGTTGCCGGCCGTAGCGGCCGCGTGGTGATGACCGATGAGCTGCTGCCGTCTGTCCCAACCAGCAAAGAGGCACTGCGTGCGCTGGTGCTGCCGTTGCTGGATGAGTCCGACGAGCCGCTCGACGATGATAATCTGATTGATTACGGTCTCGATTCTGTGCGCATGATGGCGCTGGCCGCCCGCTGGCGTAAAGTGCACGGCGATATCGACTTCGTGATGCTGGCAAAAAATCCAAGCATCGACGCCTGGTGGGCGCTGCTCTCCCGCGAGGTGAAATAATGGCCGGGTTCGATTTTAACGGTCAGACCGTGTGGGTGACCGGGGCCGGGAAAGGTATCGGCCACGCTACCGCGCTGGCGTTTGTGGACGCGGGCGCGAAGGTGACGGGTTTCGACCTGGCGTTCAACGGCGAGCATTATCCGTTCGCCACCGAAGTGCTGAACGTGGCAGATGCTCAGCAGGTGGCGCAGGTGTGCGAGCGCCTGCTCGCCACCACCGAACGGCTGGATGTGCTGGTCAACGCAGCCGGGATTTTGCGCATGGGCGCCACGGACGCATTAAGCCTGGACGACTGGCAGCAGACCTTTGCGGTCAACGTCGGCGGCGCATTTAACCTTTTCCAGCAGACGATGGCACAGTTCCGTCGTCAGCAGGGCGGGGCGATAGTCACCGTGGCGTCAGATGCGGCGCATTCGCCGCGTATCGGCATGAGCGCGTATGGTGCGTCGAAGGCGGCGCTGAAAAGCCTGGCGCTGACCGTTGGGCTGGAGCTTTCCAGCGCGGGCGTGCGTTGTAATATCGTTTCGCCGGGCTCGACCGATACCGATATGCAGCGGGTGCTGTGGGTCAGCGACGATGCCGAACAGCAGCGTATTCGTGGTTTTGGCGAGCAGTTCAAGCTTGGCATTCCGCTTGGCAAAATCGCGCGTCCGCAGGAAATTGCCAATACCATCCTGTTCCTCGCCTCGAGCAGCGCCAGCCACATCACGTTGCAGGATATCGTGGTGGACGGCGGCTCAACGCTGGGAGCGTAGGATGATCTGGAAACGTCATTTAACCCTCGATGAACTGAACGCCACCAGTGATAACACCATGGTGGCGCATCTGGGGATTGTTTATACCCATATCGGCGACGACAGCCTGGAAGCGGTAATGCCGGTGGATAGCCGCACCCATCAGCCTTTTGGCCTGTTGCACGGTGGCGCGTCGGCGGCGCTGGCGGAGACGCTGGGCTCAATGGCGGGTTTTTTGATGACCCGTGAGGGACAGTGCGTGGTGGGTACCGAGCTTAACGCGTCGCACCATCGTCCGGTTTCTCAGGGACAGGTGCGAGCGGTGTGTCAGCCGTTGCATCTGGGGCGTCAGAGCCAGAGCTGGGAAATTGTCGTTTTTGACGAGCAGGGGCGGCGCTGCTGTACCTGCCGGTTAGGGACGGCGGTGCTCGGTTAGGGTTTCGGTAGCCGAATAAGGCGTAGGCCGGATGGCGCTTCGCTTATCCGGCCTACATACCTGCGTTCATCCCACTTTCACTTCCCACCTCTCATCCGTTTTTCTGACTTAAGTGATCCCGTTAACAATGTGATGTAAATGTCGGGTGCTGTTCCTGTTCATATTAGTTTCAAGGTTGTTAAATCAAGTGTGCTTGCATGGACACAAAATGTAACATCCTCTGCTACTGATACGGACAATAACTATGAACAATTCAGGGAAATACCTTATATGGGCGTTACTCTCCATTGTCGGAGCGTTTGCCCTGGGCTACATCGCCCTTAACCGTGGTGAACAGATCAACGCGCTGTGGATAGTCGTGGCGTCGGTCTGCGTTTATCTCATCGCCTATCGTTTTTATGGCCTCTATATTGCGAAAAAGGTGTTGCAGGTTGACCCGACGCGCATGACGCCTGCCGTGCGTCATAACGACGGCCTCGACTATGTGCCGACGGACAAAAAGGTGCTGTTTGGTCACCACTTTGCGGCGATTGCCGGGGCGGGCCCGCTGGTGGGGCCGGTGCTGGCGGCGCAAATGGGCTATCTGCCTGGTATGCTCTGGCTGTTAGCCGGGGTGGTGCTGGCCGGTGCGGTACAGGACTTTATGGTGCTGTTCGTCTCTACTCGTCGTGATGGCCGCTCGCTGGGCGAGTTGGTGAAAGAGGAGATGGGGCCGGTTGCTGGCGTAATTGCGCTGGTGGCGACCTTTATGATCATGGTGATCATTCTGGCCGTACTAGCGATGATCGTGGTGAAAGCGCTGACCCACAGCCCGTGGGGAACCTATACCGTTGCCTTTACCATTCCGCTGGCGCTGTTTATGGGGATTTACATTCGCTATCTGCGTCCGGGACGCATTGGCGAAGTGTCGGTTATTGGCCTGGTGCTGCTGGTGTTTGCCATTATTTCCGGTGGTTGGGTGGCGGCAAGCGAAACCTGGGCACCGTGGTTTGACTATACCGGCGTACAGCTGACCTGGATGCTGGTGGGCTACGGCTTTGTGGCTTCTGTTCTGCCAGTATGGCTGCTGTTGGCACCGCGCGACTATCTGTCTACCTTCCTGAAAATCGGGACTATCGTTGGGCTGGCGATTAGTATTCTGATTATGCGCCCGACGCTGACCATGCCAGCGCTGACCAAATTTATTGATGGCACTGGCCCGGTCTGGACCGGCGACCTGTTCCCATTCCTGTTTATTACCATCGCCTGCGGCGCGGTTTCTGGCTTCCACGCGCTGATTGCTTCCGGCACTACGCCGAAGATGCTGGCGAACGAAAATCAGGCCTGCTTTATCGGCTACGGCGGTATGCTGATGGAATCCTTCGTCGCCATTATGGCGCTGGTTTCCGCCTGTATTATCGACCCGGGCGTGTACTTTGCGATGAATAGCCCAATGGCGATGCTGGCACCGGCCGGTACCGTCGACGTGGTAGCTTCTGCGGCGCAGGTGGTCAGTAGTTGGGGCTTCGCGGTGACGCCGGACCTGCTGCATCAGATTGCCAACGAAGTGGGTGAACAGTCGATTATCTCGCGAGCGGGCGGTGCGCCGACGCTGGCGGTGGGGATGGCCTATATCCTTCACGGGGCGCTGGGTGGCCTGATGGACGTGTCGTTCTGGTACCACTTCGCCATTCTGTTTGAGGCGCTGTTTATTCTGACGGCGGTGGATGCCGGTACCCGTGCGGCGCGCTTTATGCTGCAGGACCTGCTGGGTGTTATCAATCCAGGGCTTAAACGTACCGATTCTCTGCCGGCTAACCTGCTGGCGACGGCGCTTTGCGTGCTGGCCTGGGGCTACTTCCTGCATCAAGGGGTGGTTGACCCGCTGGGCGGCATCAACACGCTGTGGCCGCTGTTCGGGATTGCTAACCAGATGCTGGCAGGTATGGCGCTGATGCTCTGTGCGGTGGTACTGTTCAAAATGAAACGTCAGCGCTACGCGTGGGTTGCGCTGGTGCCAACGTCCTGGCTGCTGGTGTGTACGCTGGTGGCGGGCTGGCAGAAATCGTTCAGCGAAGATATCCGCGTGGGCTTCCTGGCGATTGCCAACAAGTTCCAGGCGATGATCGACAGCGGCAATATTCCGCCGCAGTACACCGAGTCGCAGCTGGCGCAGCTGGTGTTTAACAACCGTCTTGATGCCGGTCTGACCATTTTCTTTATGGTGGTGGTTGTGGTGCTGGCGCTGTTCTCACTCAAAACCGCGCTGGCGGCGCTGAAAGAGGACAAACCGACGGCCAAAGAGACCCCGTACGAGCCGATGCCGGCGGATGCGGAGAATCTGGTGGCGCAGGCGAGACGCGCGCATTAATGTCTTTACGTGCTAATTGATGATGTTGTAGCCCGGCCGAGCGCAGCGACGCCGGGTTTACCCAAAGGACAAAACGATGTTTGATACACTCTCGAAAGCCGGAAAATACCTCGGTCAGGCGGCCAAAATGATGATAGGCGTGCCGGACTACGACAACTACGTCGAGCATATGCGCATCACGCATCCTGACCAGACGCCAATGACCTATGAGGAGTTTTTCCGCGACCGCCAGGACGCACGATACGGCGGAAAGGGCGGCGCGAAGTGCTGTTAATGTTTTATTTAGACATCTAAACGTCTCGATTGCCAAACGCGTTCGCCGTGTTATATTGATGTTAATTTTGGCATCACGAGCGGCAGGCGCAGAATGACGAATAAGCAACTCATCCCACAAAGCAAGTTACCTAACCTCGGTACCACCATTTTCACCCAGATGAGCGCGCTGGCGCAGCAGCACCAGGCGATTAACCTCTCACAGGGATTTCCCGATTTTGATGGCCCATCTTATCTTCAGGCGCGTCTGGCGCACCATGTTGCCGCAGGCGCGAACCAGTATGCGCCGATGACCGGCGCGCTGGCGCTGCGTGAAGCGATTGCCGAGAAAACGCTCGCGCTATACGGTCACTCGCCGGATGTGAATAGCGACATTACGGTCACCGCCGGGGCGACCGAAGCGCTGTACGCCGCGATTACGGCGCTGGTGCGTAACGGTGATGAGGTTATTTGTTTCGACCCAAGCTATGACAGCTATGCCCCCGCGGTCGAACTTTCCGGCGGCATCGTCAAGCGTATCGCGTTACAGCCACCGCATTTCCGCGTCGACTGGCAGGAATTTGCCGACACGCTTAGCGATAACACCCGGCTGGTTATCCTTAACACCCCGCATAACCCTTCGGCAACCGTCTGGCAGGCGGCAGATTTCGAGGCGCTCTGGCAGGCGATTGCCGAGCGGGAAATCTACGTGCTCAGCGATGAAGTGTATGAACATATTTGCTTTAGCGAAGCCGGACACGCCAGCGTGCTGGCGCATCCGCAGCTTCGCGAGCGGGCGGTGGCGGTTTCATCGTTTGGTAAAACCTATCATATGACCGGCTGGAAGGTAGGGTACTGCGTCGCACCCGCGCCGATAAGCGCCGAGCTGCGTAAGGTGCATCAATATCTGACCTTTGCCGTTAATACCCCAGCACAGCTGGCGCTGGCGGATATGCTGCGCGCTGAACCTGAGCACTACCGGCAGTTGCCCGATTTTTATCGGGCGCGCCGTGACTTGTTTATTGATGCACTCAGCCAGAGCCGACTGAAGCTGCTGCCGTGCGAAGGAACCTATTTCCTGCTGGCCGATTACAGCGCGATTTCTGACCTTGATGATGTCAGTTTTTGCCAGTGGCTGACCACCGAAGTGGGCGTCGCGGCGATTCCGCTGTCGGTCTTCTGCGTGGCGCCGTTCCCGCATAAGCTGATTCGTCTGTGTTTTGCCAAACAGGAAGCGACGCTGCTGGCCGCCGCCGAGCGTCTGTGCAAGCTGTAGCTATTTAACCGTCCAGGCCTGTGAGTACTGGCGATTGCCAAACAGTTCACACAGGCCGTTAATCTGCTTCAGTCGCAGAATTTCATCGGCATCCATGCCCAGTTCCTGACCGATTTTCTCATCTTCCCAGCCGAGCTGGCTCAGCTCGCGCACGATGTCGGACATCGCGCCTATCTGATGGCGACCGCGTGCACGGTTGTGGCGAATGGTAGCCGCCATCCGGGATGGCTGCGAGCGATCGCTCTTCTCTAGCTGTGTAACCGGTAGATAACCGTGAAAGCGTTTTTTCAGCGATGCTTTTGACTGCGAGAGTAGATGGCGGTGGAAACCATCGACAATTTCATAGGTGTGGTTGTTTTTCTCAATTACCACAATAGGTTGAGTGAAACCGTCGGCTTCCAGTGATTTGGTCAGCAACCGTTTTTCCGGCGGTGCCATATTGTTGGGGTTGTAGTTGTTCGGTGAAACCTGCTCTTCTTTCACCCATAGTACGCAGTCAATTGGCTGGTCGCGAAATGGGCTCTCCTCATGCAATGCTTGTCGAAACTGGTTAATTGCTTCGATTTTTTCATCATCCGTTAAGGTCTTTAGATAGCCTTGCAGTTGGGCAATCAGTCTTTGTTGCATAGTAACCCCCATTGTTGACGCTTCTGTCCCATGCGCGCGCGATATCGTTGATAGTGGCTGGCTTTTGTTGGGCTGAAAGAGAGCATCCGGCACCAGTAATCATTGTTTAATAAGACTTTGCAGATTCGTCGCCATGATGGAATGTCTTTAGCGCCGAGGTCTTTCTCCTGGCTATCCGGGATATCTTCCCATCCCTGTTTTTGATACCAGTGAAGATAGACGGCTATTTTGTTGCGATAGTGCTCGGCGGTGGCTTCCGGCATGCTGTACAGCAGGAAATGAGCGTAGCTGCGCCAGCTGTAATTCTCCGGTTTTTCGATTTTGCGATGGCCGTAGAACTGATTATCCTGACCGGCATAAATACCGCCGCTGTGTACGCCGCTAACCCGCTGGCACATTGCGGCCCAGCGTTCAGGCTCGAGGACGTGATAGAGCCACAATCCCTGGCGCTGTTCCGGCCCAAAGGGCTCGCAGATACGCATGTAGCGCAGCGGCACGCCCGCTTGATACATCAGGTCATAGAGTGGGTTGTAGGGCTGCTTACTTTTGGCAAACCAGGTCCAGATATCCGCCGTTTTCCAGTCATAGATCGGGTAGACGTACCAGGCATGATTGCCCGGCGCGACGGTAGTCCAGGGTTTATCATCGGCAAAACGGCGTTTGCGCTGCGAGGCGATGGTCAAGAAGCGGTTGTAAGATTCGTCGGCACGAATCCCTACCATCACGGCGGCCGGGCGCTGCTGTGAAAACCAATCGGCAAACTTCTGCACAAACAGTTCGAAAGACATGCCCTGTTCATAAAAAGGGAAAAAGTCGGGGTCGGTGATCGCATCTTCTGGCGGCTGGCGCACCCATTTGGCGCCTGGCTCCCAGCACTGCCACTCGGGATTGAATTGGGTCAGTGAGTTTTGGGTTGTCAGCGGTAGAGCGACCCAATAAAAAGTCTCAATGACGTCACTATAGCGCGCGCGTAATTTCTGACAGTGGGTGATGGTATAGGAAAATTGAGCTTCCCAATCTATAAACAGCACGCTGAATTTCTTGCCATTCTGGCGGGCCTGTTCTGCCGCTAAATGTAGCATTACCGTTGAATCTTTTCCGCCGGAAAAAGAAATACAAACGCGGGGTAAGTTATTCAACGTCCAGTTTATTCGTTCCCGACTAGCCTCCAATACGGAGAGAGGTAAGGGGAGTTTTGTGATTGACATAAATCAGCAATCCTTTATGGCGATGATGTCTAAAAAGATGCTGGTTATAGTACGCTATTATGAGGAGTAATAAATAAGATAATATATTTTCTATAAATATGTATTGCATTTTAAATATCGGTTTCGTGAATGAATTTGTGATGCTTAACTTTTTTCATAATGTCTGAAAAAATAGGTGAACTCAGCGATGCACGGCTATAAACCATGTATATGGTAAACGTAGGAAGTGGTGAAAGACCTGATATCTCTTTTAGATTAAGCGTGTCTTTCAATACTTCGAACATAAGTTTTGGGACAAAACCTACCAAATCACTCTGACGGATTATACTGAAAATCGTCATCAGGGAGGATGAGGTAAAGGCGATATCTTTTTCAGCTAAGCCTGCGACATTGTGGGTTGTTCGGAATTCTTTGACCTGCTGTGCATGGCTTAGAAATAGTGCAAACCGTTCCTTTACAAGATCTTCTGGTGTTGCAGTATTATCCAAACGAGGGTGATCTTTACGGCATACCAGTACGACCGGACATTCCCAAAACGGTACGCTTACGAGCGCTCTATTGTGGCAAGCCTCCATGGTGAAGACCACGTCAGCTTTGCGATAGTTCATCATCTCTTCAATATTATCCGTTTCCGCTGCAGTATCATGGTAAACCACCTCAAGATTGGGCTCTTCAAGCAGGATGTTCATAAAGCGGATCAACTTTGGCGAGGCATGAAGCTGTGGGCCGTAAACGACAAAACGTTTTTTGAGATTGCTTTTTTCCGTAATGTTAATCGTTTGTTCAATACTGTTCAGGTTTTCTACCAGATGGAGATGTAAATTTTCCGCCACGGTGGTGGGAGAAATACCTTTTCCTGAACGAACAAATAAGGGATCATCTAACTGAATGCGTAGACGCTGTAGTGACTGACTGACCGCAGATGGCGTGATAAATAATGTTTGTGCTGCTTTGCTGATGCTCAGGTTTTGATAGATACACTCAAAAATAACGAGCAGGTTGAGATCGAATCTCTTGAGATTATAGAGGTTAGCCATTGTTATTCCTTACGTTGAATGAAGCTCTCTTTTGCTCCATCCGGCACAATCCATGTGTTCGAAAAACTACAATGTGGTTAAACTATTTCTAAATATATATCATAAAACTCCGTTTATCCACTGCTAATGAAAGTAAGCTTATTATTCTAAATTTAAATATAATTTATGTAACAAATGCTTTGTTTCAATATAATATAGCTTTTGTCATATTCAGTCCTCAATATAACGATATGCAAAATATAATTGTCCTCTATGTAAAATGTCTGGGTATTAAGTTGACGATTCGACAACCTACCCATTTCACCCACTTCACCGCGACCTGTTCGAGGACACCTTTATCGCGCTAAAACGATGGTGGTAAAGAAGACTTTTTCATGGAAAAGCAATGTAAAATCAGTGGGTAATCTGCAATAAACGGCGTAGCCTATCACAGCCATAGAGAAGATCGACGGCAGGTTGATTGCCCTTTGCGGACCCGGGTGATGTAATCAAGACGCTGTTAACACCTTTGTTTAGGGTGATAGAGAGCGCAACAACATGCCAGCGCTGCTGGCGCTGAATTCACCTGCTGGGAATTCAGGTAACAGGGCCGCCGTGTTGCGGCCTTTTTACGTTTGAGGATGAGCGAATTGTGCGCACTCTCAACATGGGTTCACAAAGCTGTCTTGTTCCGGTTGTTAGATAACGCTTATTGATTTGATAATGTAAACGCATTGGTCGAATCAGGAAAAAGTCGTTAACTTAGACCTCAACGAAAACACGGAGGAAGTACTCGATGTCTTTAATTAATACTAAAATCAAACCTTTCAAAAACCAGGCGTTCAAAAACGGTGAATTCGTAGAAGTTACCGAGAAAGATACCGAAGGCCGCTGGAGCGTCTTCTTCTTCTACCCGGCTGACTTCACCTTCGTATGCCCAACCGAACTGGGCGACGTAGCAGACCATTACGAAGAACTGCAGAAACTGGGCGTGGACGTGTACTCCGTATCTACCGATACCCACTTCACCCACAAAGCATGGCACAGCAGCTCTGACACCATCGCGAAAATCAAATACGCGATGATCGGTGACCCGACTGGCGCCCTGACCCGTAACTTCGACAACATGCGTGAAGATGAAGGCCTGGCTGACCGTGCCACCTTCGTTGTTGACCCACAGGGTATCATCCAGGCTATCGAGGTTACCGCTGAAGGTATCGGCCGTGACGCATCTGACCTGCTGCGTAAAATCAAAGCGGCTCAGTATGTTGCTTCCCACCCAGGCGAAGTTTGCCCGGCTAAATGGAAAGAAGGCGAAGCCACTCTGGCTCCATCTCTGGACCTGGTCGGCAAAATCTAAGTCGTCTGCTTGATGGCACGGCACTGGCCTACAGTATGTAGGCCGGATAAACGCAGTGCCATCCGGTATCCCACAGGCGCACCTCTGCGCCTGTTTTATTCCAGCATCATGATGCAAGTTGCTTACACGCAGCTCGTATCTGGCCGCTTGCATGATGATGTTTTAAGCCCAGGAGATAAAAATGCTCGACACCAACATGAAAACCCAGCTCAAGGCTTATCTTGAGAAGCTGACCAAACCTGTTGAGCTGATTGCCACGCTGGATGACAGCGCTAAATCGGCAGAGATCAAGGAACTGTTGGCTGAAATCGCTGAACTGTCAGACAAAGTCACCTTTAAAGAAGACAACACGCTCGCGGTACGTAAGCCATCGTTCCTGATTACTAATCCAGGTTCCCACCAGGGCCCACGTTTTGCAGGTTCCCCGCTGGGCCACGAGTTCACCTCGCTGGTGCTGGCGCTGCTGTGGACCGGCGGCCATCCGTCGAAAGAAGCGCAGTCTCTGCTGGAACAGATCCGCGATATCGACGGCGATTTTGAGTTTGAAACGTACTACTCGCTCTCTTGCCACAACTGCCCTGACGTGGTGCAGGCGCTGAACCTGATGGCGGTACTGAATCCGCGCATCAAGCATACGGCGATTGACGGCGGGACTTACCAGAACGAAATTACCGATCGTAACGTCATGGGCGTTCCGGCGGTGTTTATGAACGGTCAGGAATTTGGTCAGGGTCGCATGACGCTGGCGGAAATTGTTGCCAAAGTGGATACCGGCGCGGAAAAACGTGCAGCGGAAGAGCTGAACAAACGTGACGCTTATGATGTGCTGATCGTCGGCTCCGGCCCGTCCGGCGCTGCGGCAGCGGTTTACTCTGCGCGTAAAGGTATCCGTACCGGTCTGATGGGCGAGCGTTTTGGCGGCCAGGTGCTGGATACCGTCGATATTGAAAACTATATCTCGGTGCCAAAGACCGAAGGTCAGAAGCTGGCAGGCGCATTGAAGGCGCACGTGAGCGAGTACGACGTGGACGTGATTGACTCCCAGAGTGCGTCTAAACTGATTCCTGCCGCGGTTGAAGGCGGCCTGCATCAGATTGAAACTGCCTCTGGCGCGGTGCTGAAAGCACGCAGCATTATCATTGCGACCGGTGCCAAATGGCGTAACATGAACGTTCCGGGTGAAGATCAGTATCGCACCAAAGGTGTGACCTACTGCCCACACTGTGACGGCCCGCTGTTTAAAGGCAAACGCGTGGCGGTGATCGGCGGCGGTAACTCCGGCGTGGAAGCGGCTATCGATCTGGCCGGTGTTGTTGAACACGTGACTCTGCTTGAGTTTGCGCCAGAAATGAAGGCTGACCAGGTGCTGCAGGATAAAGTGCGCAGCCTGAAAAACGTCGACATTATTCTGAACGCGCAGACCACTGAAGTGAAAGGCGACGGCAGCAAGGTGACCGGACTGCAGTATCGTGACCGTGTGACCGGCGATGAGCATCACGTTGCGCTGGCGGGTATTTTTGTCCAGATTGGTCTGCTGCCAAACACCAACTGGCTCGAAGGCACCATTGAGCGCAATCGCATGGGCGAAATCATTATTGATGCGAAATGCGAAACTAACGTGAAGGGCGTATTCGCCGCGGGCGACTGCACCACCGTGCCGTACAAACAGATTATTATCGCCACTGGCGAAGGTGCGAAGGCGTCACTGAGTTCATTTGACTACCTGATTCGTACCAAAACTGCATAAAAAAGAAGACAATGCCTGCAATGTCAAAGGCCACCGAAAGGTGGCCTTTTTTTATACGTCTGCTATTTCCCGGCGGTACTTCGCCTGGCCGGGATACATTATCTGACGACTAAAACGGGGATGTGCGCGTGGCGGATAACGCTTGAGGCGTTAGAGCCAAGAAGGTGCGTGCTGATGGACGGGTTACGTGAACCAATGACGACCATATCGGCATTCAGCTCTTCCGCCAGCTCATTGACCGCATCGCGAACGCTACCGAGACGAACGTGAAGCTTAATGCGGGAAGGATCAATAGAGAAATGGCTCACCATCGTGGTCAAGCGGCTTTCGGCTTCTTTCTGCAAATGCTCTTCAAAGCGTCGTAGATCGGCGGCAAAACGGCTCATGGTGTAGCTTGCCGATGCGGGCAACACGTGCAGCAGATGGATAATCCCCTCCTGCTGAGCTAAAAATTCAGCGTGACGAACGGCTTTGTCACTTAACTCCATCTCAAAAACATCAACTGGCATAATGATTGTTTTGTACATATGGCTCCTCCTTGTCTTTGTGGAACTATCAGAACACATAATACGTTCTGAATATGTCATTTAGTTCGCAAAATAGTTTATCGAGGACAGGGGAGTTGTAAAGTTTCGTTAGGCGGGGCAAAACAGAAAGAGGATGCATAACATCCTCTTAATTGATTAACGCGGAAGGTTAGCGATGAAATTCGCCTGCCGCTTCCGGCTGATACAGTAGTTCAAGAACTTCCAGGTGGGTTGAAGTACCGCCCGGTAACTCCCAGTGAATCGCACTGCCTGCACGCAGGCCAAGCAGCGCTGCGCCAACGGGCGCCATCACCGAAAGCTGGGTGCTGCTGTCGGTCATCTGTGCCGGGAAGACCAGAGTGCGGACACGCTCTTCACCGGTCGTGAGATCGCGGAATCTGACCTGGCTATTCATACTCACTACATCATGCGGCATGTCCTCAGGGGCACACATCTGGGCACGATCCAGTTCGTCGTTTAGCGCGTTCGCCACCGGGGAATTTGCGTAAGCAGGTTGCTCAAGCAGGCGGTCGATACGCTCGGCATCGAACTCATTAATAATGATGGCAGGTCTGGTCATTATTTACTCCATGTCTATCGATTATCCAAAAGAAAACCCTCACCGCCAGCGGCAAGGGTTCATCTCATCCCATCATACTGATCCTGGCGTCAGGTTTGAAGTGATACAGCGCACATTCGAAGATGGCAATAATCATCGTTGTGTGAATTTTATGCGAAATACCTCGCAATCTATAAATCTGGATTATTCTTTTTAGGCTGCACCTGGCAGCGTCCTTCCTGTACAGGAGATCGTATGAGTGGTTTCGATAAACTGACCCTGAAAGATGGTAGCTATCTCTGGTTTAAAGATTGGGGGAGTGGACAGCCAATTGTATTCAGCCACGGCTGGCCGCTGACGTCTGATGCGTTTGAGGATCAGATGCTGTATCTGGGGTCAAAGGGATATCGGGTTATCGCCCACGACAGACGAGGCCACGGACGCTCGGCGCAACCCTGGGATGGGCACAATATGGATCAGTATGCCGATGATCTGGCAGAGCTGACGGCTCACCTTAATCTGAAAGACGCGGTGCATGTCGGACACTCGACCGGTGGCGGTGAAGTCGCGCGCTATATTGGTCGACACGGCACGCAGCGAGTGGCGAAGGCGGTGCTGATTGGCGCCGTAACGCCCATCATGGTTAAGACGGACTTTAACCCGAACGGCGTGCCGCTTGAGGTGTTCGATGGTATTCGTGACGGCGTGATTAACGATCGTGGCGCATTCTTCTACGAGCTGACGGCGGCGTTTTACGGCTATAACCGTCCTGGCGCGAAGGAGTCGAAAGCGGTGCGTGAAGGCTTTGTTGAGCAAGGACTTCAGGGCTCGATTAAGGCGCTATATGACTGTATCAAGGCCTTCTCGGAAACCGACTTGCGTGAGGACCTGCGCAGAATGACCATCCCGACGCTGGTGATTCACGGCGATGATGACCAGATTGTGCCGTTTGAAACCTGCGGCAAGGTGGCGGCTGAAATTTTGCCAAACGCGGAGCTGAAGGTGTATCGCGGCGGATCGCACGGGATCTGCACCACGCACAAACATCAGATCAATGAAGATCTGCTGTCATTTATCGAGCAATAGTATGAATTGCCCCCGAGAACCGGGGGCATTACCGCATGTTTAGTAACCGATTTTATCCAGAACGAACTGTTTGCCACAGTTGCCGGGATGCGGCTGCGGGAGCAGCGAATCTGCCGTCAATGGGTTGTTGATGCTGGCAGATTTAATCGCAATCTGCATTTCGGTCAGATAAGCCGGATTGCCGTTGCACGTTAGTTTCACTGCCTTGACACTCTCTTTGCCGAAGGCGCGGGCGACCGCATCGTCAAAGCTTGCACGGGTGACGGTTTTGCCATAGTTGGCGGCAAGGAACTGGCCGAGCGCGCTTTGTTTCACTTCGCCGTTCAGGCGCACCATTGTGCCGAAATAGGCATCCGGATCAAAACCAAAGCAGACGCCGTGTTTTGCGTACTCGTAGCGCTCGAGACAGGTGTTCCCACCGCTACCCGGCATCACCTGATTGAGTTTATTGGCGACTTCCAGCGATAAGCCGGTCTCTTCAGCGGCACATTTGCGGCTGGCTTTTGCTTCCGGCATGTTTGGAATCGGGCGGGTTGCGCAGCCAAACCGCATCCAGCGATTGTTATCGACACCACGAGAGGCAATTGAGCCCGGCAGGCCTGGCCATAATCCATGTACAGTGAGGTAATCGGCCTTGTTTACGGCCTCTTTTTGTTGCTGGCACTCCAGCGGCTCGTTGCGGTTTCTATCATGCTGGCTCTGGCAAAAACCGGTTTGCCAGGAGAGTGCCAGGACGTAACGGTCGAAGTCGCCATATTGTGTAGGCTCCAGCGGGGCAGCATGAAGGCTGCCAGCGCAGAGCAGCAGCGCGCATCCTGACACAATATTCTTCCTTAACATATTCCTGACTCCACGGTTTAATTCATTTAGTGACGTTATTACATAATAAAATAAGGCGCCCTCAGGCGCCTTATTTATTTAGCCAATAAATGATTACGCGGCGACGCCGGGCACCAGAATCTCGGTGGCGATAATGACCGCGATGAGACCAATGATAACCGGCAGCGATGTGCGCTTAACCACTTCAAACGGAGATATTTTCGCCATACCGGCTACCGCTACTACCACGCCGGAGACCGGGGAGATAGTACGACCGAGGTTAGAGGCCTGCAGCATCGGAATAGAAAGATACGCGGGGTTGACGCCGGAGGATTGCGCCAGCTTTGGAATCATCTCAACAAAAGCATAGAACGGTGCGTTACCGGAACCGGTGGTCATTGCTGCCAGCATCGTCAATATGACCAGTACCAACATCAGTATAATGCTGGCGGAACCGAACGAAGTTGCGATGGAAATCAGGCTGTTAATAAAGCCGATAGTGCTCAGACCCTGAGCAAATACGCCCGCCGCAACCAACAGCATCACCACGCCTGCGAATGCATCAGCCATGCCGCGATAGGCAACTTCGAGGCCTGCAAACACGTTTTGGGTATTAAAGCCGCGCAGGAATTCCAGCACCGCGGCCAGCAGCATGCAGATAACCAGGATGGCAATAATATGCAGCTCCGGGCCCCATTTACCGTCAAAAATCAGTACCCCGACAATTGGCGTAAACGGCAGGATGGCATAGAAGCGAGGTGCCGTGGTGGTAATTTCACTGACATCCAGCATTTCGTGAGAAATATTCTCTTTTTTATCCAGGTAGCGCTGCCAGAAGAAATGGGTAATCGCCATAGCAATAATGGCAATGATGGAAATAGGCAGTGTGGTTTTAAACGCAAAATCAATCAACGGCATTTCTGCGGCTTTTGCCGCCAGCACCACGTCACCGGAAGTAGGGGAGAGAATAATGGCGGCGGGTGACGCACAAATAGCGGCGGCTGCACCACGGCTGATACCTACGTTAACCATCACCGGGAATAGCGTGCCCATCAGTAATACGCCAAGCCCGGTCGCTGAAGAGACGGCCAGCGACATCAGACAGGCCACAAAATAGGCGGCAATCATCAGTATATAAGGCGAGTTAATAAATTTCAGCGGCTTGGAGGTTAACTTAACGACCATATCGTTAGCTCCGATATGCGTCATATAAGCGGCAAAACCGCAGAGCATCATGATCATCATGCCGAGGTCGCCGCCGCGGCTCATCAATAAGATCTTGATATATTCAATAATATCGGTTGCAGAGTAACCGGTGCTGGTTTCACTGCTAGGTAAAATCTTGTGGCCCATCAATGCGCTGGCAATCAGTAGCAGTAAACCTCCGACGAAAAGGACCCCCGTTGCAGAGTAACCTTTGATGATGTAGCGAGCCACGCCCACAATAACCACAACACCAATCAGGAGTTCAAAGAACGTTAACATTATTAACACCTATCGCCCAGTTGTAAAAATTGACGCAGTGCTGCATCAAAAGTAAGGGGTGAAATGTGCCGAAAAAAACGACAAATTTAGCTGATGAAAATCAATAAAAAGAGTAATTAAAGAAAGCGAAATGATCATTTGGTCGGTGTACTCACAAAGTGGAACATTGTCACCACAGTGAGTATAGCGTGCTGGTGGAATACTATACAGCCAGAGGAAATGAAATGTCACCTTACCATTTGTAGGGATAAAAGCCTGATAGCATCAGTTGTTGCGAAGAGGGATAGCATTCTTTTACAGGCGATTGGTGATGAGATAAAGCTGCATAAAAAACGCGCAAAATAATCCGTCATTTAATTATTAAGTATTTATTCTCATATTCCGAAAATAATATGTTAAGCATTTAGCCGATTATTATCAGAAGGCACTTTTTATTTATGGTTTTCTCGAGTCTGGACGAGAATGCTTATCGTTGGCAGTCAGTATGCATTATAATTTAGCTTAGGCCGTTAGGTTGGCTTGACAGTTTGTTTAGGAAAATTCTAATTTATAATTCAGATGAAGAAAAAAACTAAGTCGCTGCGGCGGTTAAGATATCATTAAGCTTACGTTTGATAGAATGTTCTTAATTAATCATTTTTTGGCAAGATTATCGTGTTAAAACTAAATAGATTTTTCGCACTGTTAGTAGTGATGGTAGGGTTTTTCGGTACCACTCTTTCTGCCCATGCGTCTTTTACCGGGACGATTAAGGATGGCTATAACACGCTGAGCAATAACATTGTACAGACCTGGGATGAGCCGCAGAACTACGATCTGTATGTGCCGGCGATTACCTGGCATGCCCGTTTTGCCTACGATAAAGAGAAGACGGACAAATACAATGAACGTCCCTGGGGTGCTGGTTTTGGTATCTCGCGTTGGGATGATAAAGGTAACTGGCATGGCATCTATTTGATGGCATTTAAAGACTCCTTTAATAAGTGGGAGCCGATTGGCGGCTACGGTTGGGAAGCCACCTGGCGACCGCTGGCGGACGATAATTTCCACCTCGGGTTAGGTTACACGATTGGGGTGACTGCGCGCGATAACTGGAATTATATCCCGGTACCGGTTGCACTGCCGATGGCCTCTATCGGTTATGGGCCCGCCACGTTCCAGATGACCTACATTCCCGGAACCTATAACAACGGCAACGTCTACTTCGCGTGGCTCCGTTTCCAGTTCTAAAACTGGCCTGGAGCACAGCTTACGGTAATGTCAACCCGCAAATAAAAGTTAGCGACATTTATCACTTTTTAACGAAGTTAGGCTGGACAAAACCCACGACAATTGTTGTACTGTTAACTGACACAGATTAGTGTCGTTTTTTCATATAAAGGTAATTTTGATGTCTAAGATTAAAGGTAACGTTAAGTGGTTTAATGAGTCCAAAGGATTCGGTTTCATTACTCCGGAAGATGGCAGCAAAGACGTATTCGTACACTTCTCTGCAATCCAGACCAACGGTTTCAAAACTCTGGCTGAAGGTCAGCGTGTAGAGTTCGAAATCACTAACGGTGCCAAAGGCCCTTCTGCTGCTAACGTTACCGCTCTGTAAGCGAGAATAGCAGTCAGAATTCAAAACCCGCTTAATCGCGGGTTTTTTTTATCTTTTTTCTAGCGGCTAGAGCTGAAAAGCCAGAAGGCCAGAGCGGTCATCGCAAATGAGCCCAGCAGGTTGACCGTAATATTCAGCAGCGCCCAGCTAAACTTCCCTGCCTGCAGTAAGAAGACCACTTCCGACGAGAAGGTGGAGAAGGTCGTCAGCCCCCCGCAAAAGCCCGTGGTGATGAGCAGCTTCCAGACCGGGTCTACCTGTGGTAGACGATTAAACCAGGCAAGCCCGGCACCAATGATAAACGCCCCAATCAGGTTTGCTGTTAACGTGCCCAGAGGGATGGCGTGATGCATGGGATTGAGTTTCAGGCTCAGCAGCCAGCGAGCCACGCTCCCGGTACCTCCGCCAATAAAAACGGCCAACAAAAGTTGCATCGTGCGAGTTTCCTGCCATTTTCTATTAATGGGTTCAGTTTAACGCTGAATAGATGAATCTGGCTATATACTCATCAGCATTCATCATATTGATATATTAGTAGAACCTGAGGAGTGGGGATGCGGGTAGCTGCAGGACAGTTTGCTGTCACGCCGGAGTGGCAGGTCAATGCGCAACGCTGTGTGGCGCTGATGCGCTCGGCAGCGGAGGCGGGTACGTCTTTGTTGGTGTTGCCTGAAGCGCTGCTGGCGCGCAGTGATACTGACCCTGATATGTCCGTGAAGTCGGCACAGCCGCTTGATGGCGGTTTTATGCAGCTATTAAAAGCGCAAAGCCGTAATGATTCAGTAACAACGGTGTTGACGATTCATACTCCCTCCAGAGAAGGTCGTGCGAGAAACACGCTGGTGGTGCTGCGTGAAGGAGAGGTGATTGCCCACTATCATAAACTCCACCTCTACGACGCATTTTCTATTCAGGAGTCAAAGCGGGTGGATGCCGGTGATGTCCTCCCGCCGCTGATTGAGGTTGAAGGCTATAAGGTGGGTGTGCTGACCTGCTACGATCTTCGTTTTCCAGAGCTGGCGTTGACCCTCGCGCTACAGGGGGCGGATATTCTGGCGCTGCCCGCCGCCTGGGTTCGTGGGCCGTTAAAAGAGCACCATTGGTCAACGTTGCTTGCGGCTCGTGCGCTGGATACCACCTGTTATATCGTGGCAAGCGGTGAGTGCGGGACACGGAATATTGGTCAAAGTCGGATTATTGACCCGCTGGGCGTCACTCTGGCTGGCGCAACGGCCGAACCGCAGCTGATTGTTTCTGATATTCAGCGCGAGCATCTTTTGAACGTTCGCCATCAGCTTCCAGTACTGGTGAATCGACGGTTTGCGCTACCGCAATTAACGTGACGTTTTTTTAAACAATGCTTGATTCACCTTGTTACAGATTGCTATTGTGTGCGCGCGCCAGATGACCGTTAATAAACCACAGTGATGTGGCGCATTCTGCAGCCTGTTTTTGAGAAGAAGGTATCTATGGGTGAGATTAGTATTACCAAACTGCTGGTAGTGGCAGCACTGATTGTTCTGGTGTTTGGTACCAAAAAATTACGGACTCTGGGTGGGGATCTGGGTTCAGCCATCAAGGGCTTCAAGAAAGCCATGAATGATGATGAAACCACGGCGCAAAAAAGCGCAGATGAGACCCCGGCAGAAAAACTCTCTCATAAAGAGTAAGCAGGGCAGCGTTTCACGTGGCGTGCCGATTTGCGTGCGCCATGCGCGGGTGTGAGCATCCGCGGAAGGGGCTACAGCGTAAGCACGTTGTAGCCCTTTTTCATGGAAATAACATTGCTAATATTGTCTTATTGAAACAATTTATTTCTGGTTAAGGCATAAAAAAGCCGCTTTCAGCAGAGAGCGGCTTTTTTGTTTCTGGCTACGGGCTTATTTAACTTCCATGCCTTTAGCCTGGAGATCGGCGTGGTAGGACGAACGCACGAACGGACCACAGGCTGCATGGGTAAAGCCCATTGCCAGCGCTTCGGCTTTCATCTCTTCAAATTCGTCAGGGCTAACGTAGCGTTGTACCGGCAGGTGGTGACGACTTGGCTGCAGGTACTGACCCAGCGTCAGCATGGTGACACCGTGGCGGCGCAGATCGCGCATTACTTCAATAATTTCCGCGTTGGTTTCACCCAAACCAACCATCAAACCAGACTTGGTCGGGATCTCTGGGTGGGCTTCTTTGAAACGCTCAAGCAGTTTTAATGACCAGTTATAGTCGGCACCTGGGCGAACCTGGCGATAAATACGCGGCACGTTCTCCAGGTTATGGTTGAAAACATCCGGAGGGGTTGCGGTCAGGATCTCTAACGCGCGATCCATACGGCCGCGGAAGTCCGGCACCAGGGTTTCAATCTTAATGGTTGGGCTCTTCTCACGAATTGCTGTAATGCAATCAGCGAAGTGCTGAGCGCCACCGTCACGCAGATCGTCACGATCCACAGAGGTGATAACCACATAGCGCAGCGCCATATCGGCAATAGTCTGGGCCAGTTTTTGTGGTTCGTTAGCATCCGGGGCCACCGGGCGACCGTGGGCAACGTCGCAGAACGGGCAGCGACGGGTACAGATGGCGCCCAGAATCATAAAGGTAGCGGTGCCGTGGTTAAAGCACTCAGCCAGGTTAGGGCAGGACGCTTCTTCACAGACGGAGTGCAGGCCATTTTTACGCATGGCTGCTTTGATACCCTGGATACGGGAGGAGTCTGCCGGAAGTTTAATTTTCATCCATTCCGGTTTTCGCAGCAGCGCTTCGCGCTCTGTTGCCACGTTTTTAACCGGGATAAGGGCCATTTTATCGGCATCGCGGTACTTAACACCGCGTTCCATCACAATGGGTTTACTCATAGCGTACGTGTTCCAGTTCCGAGTATCGAGGGAAAGCGTTTCAATTCAAGGGAATGTTGTATTTATCAACTATTTTTGAATTTATAGCAGGCAGTATACCATTTAAATGGGGCATAAAGCAGCCTACCGTGCCGGCAAATTGTAAAATAGTTGTTGAATAATGCTTTTTTGCCGGCTAAGGAAGGATGAGGAGCTGGAGGCTCAAAACGCCTGGTGGATGACGTTGATAATGTTTTGCATTACCGGGTCGCGCAGGCTGAGTTTGTTGTAATGCAATGAAAAGTCGACGCGTTCCTGCTGGAGCGGTTCGAAATCCAGCGTCTTCAACGGCCAGCACTGTTTGAAGATATGATAAAAGCGCAGCGGCATGATGCCTATCAGGTTGCTTGAGGCAATCAGTGACGCGATGGTGAACAGGTTGTAACTGCTTACGCTAACCTGACGATCGGGAAGCATATCGCGAATACGTTTGTACTGGTCATTTTGCCCCGCACCGTCCATCGTCAGCAGCGTGTGCTCGTACTGCATCAGCGTGTCCAGAGAAGGTTCTTCATCAACTGCCGGGTGCTCGTTGCGGCACACCAACACCAGTCTGTCGCTGAATAGCGAATGACGTCCCAGCGTGCGCGGATTGTTATGTTCGTGGTTATCGATGATGAGATCGGTCTGAAACTGGCTGAGCTGTGCGTTTGCATCCGTCACGGCAACGTTGCGCAGCAGAACCTGCGGGTAGGTCTTTTTCACAATTTGGTAGATGACCGGCATGACAATGGCGCCCACGGAGGCGGCGGTGCCGATGGTGATGACCCGCTGCTTGTCGTAGCTGCCGTTCAGGTCCAGCGCCCCAAGAATCGACTCCAGACCCTGGCTGATATATTCATGAAGATGCGTAGCATAGGCAGTTGGTGTGACACCTTGACCTTTACGAATAAAAAGGGGATCGGGGAAGAGGAGTCTAAGTTTCTGAATTGACTGACTTATCGCAGATGGGGTGAGATTCAGTATTTTCGCAGCATTTACGATGCCTTTATGCACATATACCGCTTCAAATATGGTCAATAAATTAAGATCTATATTACGTAGCGTACGGAAAATTTGTGGCGTGTCATTTTCGACATTAAGGTTGGTTTTATTTTCAGGCTTATCGTTATAATCCACACTGCTTACCCCGCATTCATTCACACCATGAATGATAGTTTATCGTAATAATAATATTATTATTCTGGACGCCACTCGATCGCAAGATAAAAACGAGATTTTTGCGTTATGAGTCAATGCATTAGTAAAGCTAATGCATTGATGTGATCTATGTTTATATGCATTTTTTTGCGCAAAATTGCGATCTACGATGCATTTTATGGCGAGAACATTCAAAAAAAATAGAGAATCATTCCCTTATTGTAAAGGGCAGCAGAAAAATATAGTGAATGGCCCAACGGATTATTGGGCCAAAATATATAATATATTAAGCGTTGATATATTCGTGAGGTGGATTGTTTAGCAGCGCTAAAAAATGGGAGACTAATCGTGGGGATATATTTTCCGGCTTCGCATCGTTAACCCATTGTGAAACCTGGGCCATTTCCATTCCCGCGTAACCACAAGGGTTAATTCTCAGGAAGGGGGAAAGATCCATGGCAATATTGAGCGCAAGACCGTGGAATGAGCAGCCTTTACGAATGCGCAGCCCCAAGGAGCAGATTTTTTTCTCGCCGACGTAAACACCCGGTGCATCGGCGCGCGGATGTGCCTCAATGCCGACTTCTGCCAGCGTATTAACGACGGTCTGCTCCAGAAGCGTCACCAGCTCTCGTACGCCTAGTTTGCGGCGTTTGAGGTTTAACAGAACGTACATCACCTGTTGACCCGGCCCATGATAAGTCACCTGACCGCCCCGATCGCTCTGAATCACCGGAATATCTCCCGGAACCAACACGTGTTCGGCTTTGCCTGCCTGGCCTTGCGTGAACACAGGCTGATGTTCAACCAGCCAGATTTCATCCAGCGTGGATTCATCACGACTATCGGTAAAATCATGCATTGCCTGAGAAATGGGTTCGTAGGGTTGCAGGCCAAGTTGACGGATCAGGAGGGTATTTAAGTCCAAAACAGCGTCTCCGCAGAGAGGGGAAATGATGGTTGCAGAGTATATCACAGGGAGAAGGGGGGAGGCGTTACCCGGCTGTGCCGGGTAACGGTGATGCGATTACAGCACCATACGGACGATTTCGATATTGCCCAGCTCTTCGTACAGCGTCTCTACCTGCTCAATGTGAGTGGCATTGATGGTAATGGACACCGAGTGGTAATTGCCTTTGCTGCTCGGTTTTATCTGCGGAGAGTAGTCACCTGGCGCATGGCGCTGTACCACTTCAACCACCAGGTCAACCAGCTCAGGTTTCGCCAGACCCATTACTTTGTAAGTAAATGGTGTAGGGAATTCAAGCAGTTCGTTCAGTTTGGTTTTCATGTCAGCTCCAGTGTTGAAAAAGAACAACTCCCGCCAAATGTGCGGGAGTTGTTTTTACTATGCATAGTATATGGGGATGGAAATCACACTTTCAAGTGGGTGATTTTTAACCAAACCAGTGGTGGAACATTAATTTAATGTAATCAATGATCTTACCGAAGAAGTTGCCTTCGGGAATTTCCTGCAGAACCACCAGAGGACGCTGATCGATGGTTTTGCCATCCAACTGGAAGTTAATAGTCCCCACAACCTGATTTTTCTGCAGTGGCGCATGCAGCTCGCTGGTGGTCAGCACGTAGCTGGCCTTCAGGTCTTTCATGCGGCCACGTGGAATGGTCAGATAAACGTCTTTATCGACGCCCAGGGAGGCGCGATCGGTGTCACCAAACCAGGCTGGCTCAGAAGCAAACTCTTTACCCGCTTTAATTGGGTTCACGGTTTCGAAGAAACGGAAGCCCCAGGTCAGCAGTTTTTTACTTTCGGTTTCACGGCCTTTGTAGGTACGACCGCCCATCACGGCAGAGACCAGACGCATCTGACCTTCGGTTGCGGAAGCGACCAGGTTGTAGCCTGCTTTATCGGTGTGGCCGGTTTTGATGCCGTCCACGTTCAGGCTGTTATCCCACAGCAGACCGTTACGGTTGAGCTGACGGATACCGTTAAAGGTGAACTCTTTTTCTTTATAGATAGTGTATTCGTTCGGTACGTCACGGATTAGCGCCTGGCCAATCATCGCCATGTCGCGTGCGGAACTGTACTGACCATCAGCGTCCAGGCCGTGAACGGTCTGGAAGTGCGTGTTCTGCAGGCCCAGCGCGGTGACGTAGCTGTTCATCAAGCCAACGAAAGCATCCTGGCTACCGGCCACGTAGTCGGCCATTGCGACGCACGCATCGTTACCGGACTGCAGGTTAATACCACGGATAAGCTGAGATACAGGAACCTGCATGCCAGGCTTCAGGAACATCAGGGAAGAGCCTTTGAATACCGGGTTGCCGGTCGCCCAGGCATCGTTGCCGATGGTGACTAAATCTGACTCTTTAAATTTACCTGCTTTCATTGCCTGGCCGATGACGTAGCTGGTCATCATTTTGGTCAGGCTCGCCGGGTCGCGACGGCTGTCAGCATTCTGCTCAGCCAGAACTTTACCGGAGTTGTAATCAATAAGAATGTAGGATTCCGCGTCAATCTGCGGAACGCCTGGGATCATGGTTTTGATGTTCAGGTCATCGGCGTGGGCAGCGGAAGACAGTGCTGCGACGGAGAGCGCCGGAATGAGTAAGCGAGCGAAAAAAGAGGTCTTCATGGTCAAAACAACGACATCCGTGATGGAGTTAAAAAGTGCCTTACTATAGCAAATGCCCCACAGACAGGCATCCGACATCGTATATGAGTTTGTTAACGACTTTTACATATACGAAGATTCGGATACCTCTGAGCGTTCTAGTTGGCGTGAGTAATAAACGATTGCAGCTGCGCTTCGCTCTGCAAACGCTGTTGTATTGTGCTGGCCGCGCTTTTGCTGCCGAACGGGCCGAGCTGAATACGCCAGACCGCGCCGTTTTGCGTGACGCGGCCCGGGACGGAAAACTGCTGACTTAAGCGCTGTTGATACTGCTGTGCACGCGTCTGATCGCTAACGGCACCCACCTGAACGACGTAATCGCCGGTGGCCGCGGCCGGGGCGGCAACGGCTGCGGCCGCTGGGGCGCTAACCGGAGCGGTGCTTGCTGGCGCACTCACCGGTGCTGCCGTCGCGGCAGGGGCGGGTGTTGGAGCCGGAGCCGGCTCTTCCAGCACGCCGCTATTTAATGGCGTTGGAGCGCCAAGGAAGCCGCCGCTTTTCACCGGTGCGCCTTCGCCGTTGTCGGCGGAGGTCAGGGTATCGTTGCTGATCGCGCGAACGTCACCCTGTGGCGCGCTGGCCTGCGGGGCGGAAGAGGCGCTGCCCATCCCGCCACTGAGGTCCGGGCGGCTCGGCAGGGCGTAGGTCTGTTTCGCTACGGTGGTACAGGCCATGCCTGGACCGGAAAGTGAACCATCCTGAGCCACAATAATCGGGTCGATACGGACCTTGGTATTGTTGGAGGTGTTCAGGCGATCTGCCGCTGCGCGAGAAAGAGAGATCACACGATCGTTGCCATAAGGGCCGCGATCGTTAATGCGTACCACGATCATTCGACCGTTGGCCAGGTTGGTGATACGCGCGTAGCTTGGGATAGGCAACGTCGGGTGCGCCGCCGTCAACTGTGTCGGGTCAAAAGCTTCACCGGAGGCGGTCAGGTTGCTGCCCGGTTCGGCATCATAAATGGCGGCGAGACCGGCCTGGCTGAAGTTTGATGGGTCCTGAACGATTTTGTATTTCTTACCGTCACGTTCATAGTCCTGATTTGCGGTTGCATTCAGGGTCTCAAAGTGCGGATCGGCCCCGCTGATTTCTACCGACGGGCCGTTACATACCGCAGGTTGTGGTGCAGAGACGGTTTTTTGCTGAACATCATCGCTCGAACAAGCCGCCAGCAGCCCTGCCGCTATGCAGATCCCAAGCCATTGCTTACGCATTGAGCACCCCTTAGACGCTTTTTGACAACATTTTTCTGTGGGTGTGTATCGACATGACGATACCAAACCCGGCCATTAGTACGATTAGGGCCGAGCCCCCGTAGCTGACCAGCGGTAGCGGTACGCCAACCACCGGTAAGATGCCACTTACCATACCAATATTTACGAAGACATAAACGAATAAAATCAACATTAAACCGCCGGCCATCACGCGGCCGAAGGACGTTTGCGCCTGAGCGGCAATCCACAGTCCGCGCATAATCAGCAGGACGTAGAGCGCCAGAAGGATAAGAATGCCGATAAGCCCCAGCTCTTCTGAAAGCACCGCGAAGATAAAGTCGGTGTGGCGTTCCGGTAGAAACTCGAGCTGTGACTGGGTACCGTGCAGCCAGCCTTTCCCGCGCAGGCCGCCGGAGCCAATGGCGATTTTAGATTGAATAATGTGGTAACCCGCGCCCAGCGGGTCTGATTCTGGGTCCATGAGCATCATGACGCGCTGACGTTGATAGTCGTGCATCAGGAAGAACCACAATATCGGGATAAAGGCAGCGACCAGCAGAACGGCAATCAGAATTAAACGCCAGCTTAAGCCTGCCAGGAACAGTACGAACAGGCCAGAGAGTGCGATCAGAATCGAGGTCCCGAGGTCAGGCTGCGCGGCAACCAACAGGGTTGGCAGGAAAATCAGTACCAGCGCAATCCCAGTGTTTTTCAACGTCGGTGGGCAGACATCGCGGTTGATAAAACGCGCCACCATCAGTGGTACCGCGATTTTGGCAATTTCTGACGGCTGGAAGCGGACGACACCCAGATCCAGCCAGCGCTGCGCGCCTTTAGAGATTGCGCCAAAGGCGTCCACCGCCACGAGCAGGATAATACAGAAGATATAGAGCCACGGAGCCCAGCCTTCGTATACGCGCGGCGGGATTTGCGCCATCACGATCATGATGACGATGCCCATCGCAATCTGGCCGATTTTTCGCTCCATCATACCCATATCCTGGCCGCTGGCGCTCCAGATAACCAGAGCACTGTAGGTCAGCAGCGCCAGCAGAATGAGCAGCATGGCGGGATCGAGGTGGATTTTATCCCAAATGGATTTTTTGTTCGGATTATCCGTCATGTTTATTGGTCCTCCGATGCGGCGGCCGCTGGGTTCTCAGCCGGTAAATCGGTGTTGTTATCGCCCAACATAATGTGGTCGAGAATTTGACGCATAATGGTACCAACTGCCGGACCCGCACCGCCGTTTTCTAAAATAATAGCGACCGCCACCTGCGGGTCGTTATACGGTGCGAACGCGGTCATTAATTTATGGTCACGCAAACGCTCTGCAATACGATGGGCGTTGTACGTTTCGTTTGCCTTCAGGCCGAAGACCTGCGCGGTACCTGACTTGGCGGCAATTTTGTACGGTGCGCTGGCGAAATATTTATGCGCGGTACCGTTGCCACGGTTGGCAACGCCAAACATCCCGTCTTTGGCAATTTCCCAGTAGCCGGAGTGAATATCGCCAATAGGAGGCTCCGGCGGCTGTATCCATGGGACTTTTTTACCATTTTCTACCGTGCTGGACAGCAGATGAGGCGTTTTGGTAATGCCGTCGTTAATCAGGATCATCAGCGCTTTACTCATCTGGATAGGCGTCGCCGTCCAGTAACCCTGACCGATCCCCACCGGAATGGTATCGCCCTGATACCACGGTTTTTTAAAGCGTTTCAGCTTCCATTCGCGCGTCGGCATGTTACCGGAACGCTCTTCCGCAAGGTCGATGCCGGTGTAATCACCGTAACCAAACTTGCTCATCCACTCGGACAGACGGTCAATACCCATATCATAGGCGACCTGATAGAAGAAGGTATCCGCGGACTCCTCCAACGCTTTGGTGACGTTCAGGTGGCCGTGGCCCCATTTTTTCCAGTCGCGATAGCGTTTTTCTGAGCCCGGAAGCTGCCACCACCCTGGGTCAAACAGGCTGGTATTGCGGTTAATCACGCCTGCGCTCATGGCGGAGACGGCCACATACGGTTTCACCGTTGAAGCTGGTGGGTAAACCCCCTGCGTCGCACGGTTAACCAGCGGTGTGTTCGGATCGTTTAACAGGCCGCTGTAGTCTTTACTGGAAATGCCATCAACGAACAGGTTTGGATCGTAGCTTGGCATAGAGACCAGCGCCAGAATGCTGCCGTTGCGTGGGTCTGTGACTACGACGGCGGCGCGGCTACCGGCGAGCAGCGTTTCGATATACTGCTGGAGCTTCAGATCAAGCGTCAGGTAGATATCGTGCCCGGCCTGCGGCGGGACTTCTTTGAGCTGGCGGATCACGCGGCCACGGTTGTTAACCTCAACTTCTTCATAGCCGGTCTGCCCGTGCAGCATGTCTTCGTAATAACGTTCGATACCGAGTTTGCCGATATCGTGGGTCGCCGCATAGTTGGCGAGCTTGCCGTCTTTATCCAGGCGGTCAACGTCTTTATCGTTAATTTTGGAGACGTAGCCGATGACGTGGGTCAGGGCGGAACCATACGGATAGAAGCGGCGCTTGTAGCCCTTAACCTCAACGCCCGGGAAACGGTACTGGTTGACGGCAAAGCGCGCCACCTGCACTTCGGTGAGGTTAGTTTTCAGCGGGATGGAGGTAAAGCGGTGTGAACGTGCACGCTCTTTTTTAAAGGCGGCAATATCATCATCGGAAAGGTCAACGACGCTGCGCAGGCCATCAATGGTCTCCTGCACGCTGTCGACTTTTTCCGGCATGATTTCCAGCTGGTAGATGGTGCGGTTAAGCGCCAGCGGCGTCCCGTTGCGATCGTAAATAATGCCGCGGCTTGGTGCGATGGGCACCAGCTTGATGCGGTTTTCGTTAGAACGCGTCTGGTAGTCGGTAAAACGAACGATCTGCAAATTGTAGAGGTTGGCAATCAGCACGCCGGTAAGCAGCAAAATTCCCAAAAAAGCGACCACCGCCCGGCGCACAAAAAGCGCGGACTCTGCCGTATAGTCGCGAAAAGAATTCTGTAGTTTCATTCGCTGCTTAATCTACCTAGGTCTCATTATTCGCGGTGGTAAGGGTGGTTGGTGGTAATACTCCACGCCCGGTACAAACTTTCGGCAACCAGCACGCGCACAAGCGGGTGTGGGAGCGTCAGCGTGGAGAGCGACCAACTTTGCTCTGCTGCGGCTTTGCATGCCGGGGAAAGGCCTTCAGGGCCGCCGATAAGCAGGCTGACGTCACGACCGTCACCTTTCCAGCGTTCCAGCTCGCGGGCAAGCTGTGGCGTATCCCAGGGTTTGCCTGGAATATCCAGCGTGACGATGCGGTTTTTTCCTGCGGCGGCGAGCATTAACTCGCCCTCTTTATCCAGAATACGTTTGATGTCCGCGTTTTTACCGCGCTTGCCGGCAGGAATTTCCACCAGTTCGAACGGCATATCTTTCGGAAAACGACGAAGGTATTCGGTAAACCCGGTTTGTACCCAATCCGGCATTTTGGTGCCGACGGCGACCAACTGCAGCTTCACAACTTAACCCCAGAGTTTTTCCAGTTCATACAGGCGACGGCTGTCTTCCTGCATGACGTGGACAATGACATCGCCTAAATCAACAACAATCCAGTCACCGGTATTTTCGCCTTCAACGCCCATCGGCAGCAAACCGGCGGCGCGGGATTCCTGGACCACATGATCGGCAATGGACATTACATGGCGGCTAGAGGTGCCAGTACAGATAACCATGCAATCAGTGATGCTGGATTTACCTTTAACATCAATGGAGATGATGTCCTGACCTTTCAAATCATCAATTTTGTCGACAACAAAATCCTGGAGTGCTTTACCCTGCAAGTGTTCCCCCTGGGGTGTGAAGATAAACAATATTAAACAGCCTGACAGTATACCCGAACTGAAAACATTATCGGGACAAAAAATCACCGAACGGGCGTTCTGGCGGGCTATCATCCCATCCCTTTACGCCGATTGCATCGCCATTTTTGTAAAACAATTTCTGTCCACAAGTGCAGGAGGGGGATGATTCTGGCTGCGGAGAATAACAGCCTGGCAATTGGTGTCAATGGGTGGACGGACGTCTGGTGAAGAAATCCGTTTTATTCCGCTTCAGGTAGCCAGATTGCTCTACTATTGAGCACCCGGAGGGTGACGAATTCCGCTGAAAAATCAATAACGCTCCACGCGCCGTGGTCGATGCGGAAATGCCACATTCCGGCCATCGGCATGCCGAGCAACAGCGCTGTCAGCAGGCTAAGTACGCCCTGGTGACTGACGATAAGTAGATTCTCATCCTGGTAGTGAGCGAGCTCGGCGGTAAATGCCGAGATGCGATGAGAAAAATCGGGAAAGCTTTCGCCGTTGGTCGGCGAGGCATGCTGCCAGTCGGCGCACCAGGCGGCGTAGTTTTCTTTATCTTCAACCTGAAGGTCGCGGTGATGACGCATCTCCCAGTCGCCGAAAAACATTTCGTTAAGCAGCGGGTGTGGCGTGACGGGAATGTGACGATCGCCTAACAGTAGACGCGCCGTATGCTGGGTGCGCTCCAGTTCGCTGCACAGCACGCGGTCGAAGGGAACGTGATGCAGCATCTCACCGAGACGTTCAGCCTGCTTCATGCCTTTAGTGGTTAGCGGAGTAGGGGTATGGCCGCTGTATAGACCTGCTACGTTGGCCTCGGTTTCACCGTGGCGTACCAGCCAGATTTTCATCGTGCTTCCCCTTTAGCCTGGCGCTAGGCGCCGTGGTGATAGAGCCCCTGATTCATGATGTAAGAGAGTACGGCCTCTGGCATCATCTCCTCGCAGGACTCGCCGCGCTCTAAGCGTTCGCGAATCAAGGTGGCGGAGACGTCAAACCACGGCGTTTCCGCGAGGTAAATTTTCCCGGCTGGCTGATTATGCAGGTCTTCGATATTGCTGGTGAGGTGGCGGTCGAGCCACTGCTGGTGTTCTTCCTGCTTCATGGTCAACGGATAGCCAGGTCGACGAGTCACCAGTAGGTGAGCATTGTCGAGGATCGTTTCGTAACGCTCCCAGCTTGGGAAGGTAAGCAGTGAGTCCTGGCCGATGATAAAGGCGAGTGGTTGCTCTGGACCTTGCTCCTGTCGCCATTCCAGCAGCGTATCAGCCGTCCAGGACGGCGTATCACGGCGCAGTTCGCGTTCATCAAGAACGAACAGCGGTTTGTCGGCAATGGCCAGTTCGACCATAAACTTGCGCTGTTCGCTGGTGGCTTCCGGCTGCGGGCGGTGCGGCGGCACGTTGTTGGGCATAATAATGACCCGAGACAGACCAATCAGGTTGGCCAGAATCTCTACCGGCTTAAGGTGACCGTAGTGAATGGGATCGAAGGTCCCGCCAAAAAGCGCCTGTAGTTTTGCCATATCATCCATCGATAAAAACGTCGGCCAGTGCTTTATGACAAAGCAGTAGCGACAAACTTTCCAGTTCAGCCCAGATCGACTGACCGTAATCTTGCTTAAGCGTAAGCTCCGCGTGGCTTAACAGCGTGACGGCTTGACGAAGCTGCGGTGCGCTAAGGCGGTTGAGCGCATCGCCCACCATGCCACGACGGTTTTGCCAGACCCGATGCTTATCAAACAGCGAACGCAGCGGCGTATGTGCACTCTGACGTTTCAAGGTCACCAGCAGCAGCAGTTCACGTTGTACGGTACGCAGCAGAATCACCGGCTCGCTGCCTTCTAATCGTAGCTGTTGCAGGATATGCAACGCGCGTTTGCTTTTACCGGCTAACAGGGCGTCGACCCAGTGGAAGGGGGTAAAGTGCGCGGCATCGTTAACGGCCTGTTCCACGCGAGGCAGCGTCAGCTTACCGTCCGGCCACAGTAGTGACAGCCGTTCCAGCGCCTGCGATAGCGCCAGCAGGTTACCTTCATAGCAGTAACACAGCAGTTGGCTGGCAGGTTCATCAAGCTGGAGGTTGTTCTGTTTTGCGCGGTTGGCAAGCCAGCGCGGCAGGTTCGCCGGTTCCGGCGTCTGACAGCTAATCTGTACGGCACGGGTGGCCAGTGCGGTAAGCCAGGCGGCGTTTTCCTGCGCTTTGGTCAGCTTGTTGCCGCGAACGATCAGCAGAAGATCGTCATGCAGCAGGCCGACCAGCGTAGCGAGCTGCTCGTTAATGGCAGCATTGGGGCCGTTTTCAGGCAGCAGCAGCAGCAGCGTCTGACGGCTGGCGAACAGGCTGATCGACTGGCACAGGGAAAAGAGCTCATGCCAGTCGGTACTGGCATCAAGCGTAAAGGTATGATGCTCAATAAAGCCTTCGCTTACGGCGGCGTGCCGTATAGCGTCCTGGCTTTCCTGAAGGAAAAGGGGGTCATTACCGAGCAGGAGATACGCCGCACGCAGCCCTTCGGAGAGCTGCGCGCGGAGTTGTTCTGGGTACAACCGAATCATCAGTTACCCAGAGTGGTGGAGACACGAGAGCTAGCGGCAGGCTTGTTTGCCTGATTCGCCGCACTCTCTTTGACATCAGCAGCGTGTACGCTTGGCAGCTTACGAATGAGCTGCTCCGCTGCTCTTTGGTACATTTCTTTTACGATCATGTCCTGCTCGTTGTCTTTCGCCAGCGCTTTTTGCGGGTTGTCGAAGAACGAACGGAATACTTTGGTGTTGATCGGGAAAATATCCTGACCTGGGATCAGCACCGTAGCGTTGACCGTCATCACCATCTGGTACTCAGCAGTTTGACCATTCTGGAAGACGGAAGCGGTATCCTTCTGGATGCTGGATGAGCCAAGACGCAGAGACGGCACGTCCTGACGCGTCGTGCTCTGATCAAGTACGGTAATACCGCTCGCTCTCAGCTGATCGCGGACCGCGCGGCTCAGAGGGCCGTTAGGATCGCTGGACTGAAGAATCAATGTTTTCATATCGTCCGGTACCTGCGTAGTACTACGCAGATGCCAGCCGCATCCGGCGGTGATCAGCACCGCCAAAGATAACAACAATGTTGTCAGGTATCGCACGCTTCCTCCCGCGCTTAGCCAACGACCAGGTTAAGCAGCTTGCCCGGTACGTAAATCACTTTACGTACGGTTACGCCCTCAAGGTATTTTGCAACCAGGTGTTCCTGGCCTGCACGTTCACGCACTTGTTCTTCGGTCGCATCCACCGCAACGGTGATTTTACCGCGAACTTTACCGTTGACCTGAACGACGACCAGCGTGGTGTTTTCGACCATCGCTTTTTCGTCGGCTACCGGCCACGGTGCGTTATCGATATCGCCTTCACCGCCCAGTTCTTGCCACAACGTGAAGCAAACGTGAGGGGTGAACGGGTTGAGCATACGCACGACGGCCAGCATCGCTTCCTGAATCAGAGCGCGGTCCTGTTCGCCTTCCTGCGGTGCTTTCGCCAGTTTGTTCATCAGCTCCATAATCGCCGCGATGGCGGTGTTGAAGGTCTGACGACGACCGATATCATCGGTAACTTTAGCAATAGTTTTATGAACGTCACGGCGCAGAGCCTGTTGATCTTCGCTCAATGCATCAGTATTCAAGGCTGCAACCGGGCCACGTGCGGTGTGTTCGTAAACCAGTTTCCAGACGCGTTTCAGGAAGCGGTTAGCCCCTTCTACGCCGGATTCCTGCCATTCCAGGGTCATATCCGCTGGGGAAGCAAACATCATGAACAGACGCACGGTGTCCGCGCCGTAGCGCTCAACCATGACCTGTGGGTCGATACCGTTGTTTTTGGACTTGGACATTTTGCTCATGCCGGTATACACCAGCTCATGGCCTGCCGCGTCCTTCGCTTTTACGATACGACCTTTTTCGTCACGCTCAACGATAGCGTCAACCGGGGAAACCCAGTTACGTTCGCCGTTGACGCCCACGTAGTAGAAGGCATCCGCCAGCACCATGCCCTGACACAGCAGCTGCTTAGCCGGTTCATCAGAGTTCACCAGGCCTGCATCACGCATCAGTTTGTGGAAGAAGCGGAAGTAGAGCAGGTGCATGATGGCGTGTTCGATACCACCGATGTAGATATCAACCGGCAGCCAGTAGTTTGCCGCTTTAGAATCCAGCATGCCTTCCTGATACTGCGGGCAGGTGTAACGCGCGTAGTACCATGACGATTCCATAAAGGTATCGAAGGTGTCGGTTTCACGCAGTGCAGGCATACCGTTAACGGTGGTTTTTGCCCACTCTGGATCGGCTTTGATCGGGCTGGTAATGCCGTCCATGACGACATCTTCCGGCAGAATAACTGGCAGCTGATCTTCTGGAGTTGGCAGCACGGTGCCGTCTTCCAACGTTACCATTGGGATTGGTGCACCCCAGTAGCGCTGACGGGATACGCCCCAGTCGCGCAGACGATAGTTAACTTTACGTTCGCCAACGCCCATTGCGGCCAGTTTGTCCGCAATCGCATTGAAGCCGTCTTCATAGCTCAGGCCGTCGAATTCGCCGGAGTTAAACAGAGTGCCTTTTTCAGTCAGCGCCTGCTCGGAGAGATCGGGCTGGCTGCCGTCGGCTGCAAGGATAACCGGTTTAATATTCAGACCGTATTTGCTGGCAAATTCGTAGTCGCGCTGATCGTGGCCAGGAACCGCCATCACTGCGCCAGTACCGTACTCCATCAGCACGAAGTTTGCAGCCCAGACTGGAATGGCTTCGCCAGTCAGTGGGTGAATTGCTTTAAAGCCGGTGTCGACGCCTTTTTTCTCCATGGTCGCCATGTCGGCTTCAGCCACTTTGGTGTTGCGGCATTCATCGATAAAAGCAGCCAGGGCTGGGTTGTTCGCAGCAGCCTGCTGTGCCAGCGGGTGGCCCGCAGCAACGGCCAGGTAGGTGCAACCCATGAAGGTATCTGGACGAGTGGTGTAAACGGTCAGCTTGTCGGCGTAGTCGTTAACGTCAAAGGAGATCTCAACCCCTTCGGAACGGCCAATCCAGTTACGCTGCATCGTTTTCACGGTGTCAGGCCAGTGATCCAGATTGTCCAGATCGCTCAGCAGTTCGTCGGCGTAAGCGGTGATTTTGATAAACCACTGCGGGATCTCTTTACGCTCAACTTTGGTATCGCAGCGCCAGCAGCAGCCGTCGATAACCTGTTCGTTCGCCAGTACGGTCTGGTCATTCGGGCACCAGTTCACCGCAGAGGTCTTCTTGTACACCAGGCCTTTTTTGTACAGCTCGGTGAAGAACTTCTGCTCCCAGCGATAGTATTCCGGGGTGCAGGTAGCCAGCTCGCGGCTCCAGTCATAGCCGAAGCCCAGCATTTTGAGCTGGTTTTTCATGTACGCGATGTTGTCGTAGGTCCACGGCGCAGGCGCGGTATTGTTTTTTACCGCGGCGCCTTCAGCTGGCAGGCCGAACGCATCCCAGCCGATTGGCTGCAGAACGTTTTTACCCAGCATGCGCTGATAGCGAGCAATCACATCGCCGATGGTGTAGTTACGGACGTGGCCCATGTGTAGTCGACCAGAAGGATAGGGTAGCATCGACAGGCAGTAATACTTCTCTTTGCTCTCGTCTTCAGTAACTTCAAATGTGCGCTTCTCATCCCAGTGAAGCTGGACTTTCGATTCTATCTCTTCCGGGCGGTATTGCTCTTGCATGGCAGCCAGTGATCCTATTTTCAATACAGCTACAAATGTAGCCAATAGACGTGGTATTTCAGATCCGCATAGCATAGCCCAAACGTTCACGTCAAAACAGCCTTTCGCACATTATGGCGGCGAAAAGCTCTGGGTGACTTTTATCAACTCTGTGGCAAAGCTGGCAAAGCATAAAGTAAATAACGGCTATTATTAGAAGAGGTTAACTGGCTGGGAGAGGAAACAATGAACAAGGTTGCTCAAATTTACCGTGAATTGGTTGGTTCGCTAACTGAACGTCTGCGCAATGGTGAACGTGACATCGATGCGCTGGTCGCACAGGCGCGGGCGAAGGTCGCACAAACCAGCGAGTTAACGCGCACTGAAATTGATGAACTGCTGCGCGCCGTGCGTCGTGACCTCGAAGAGTTTGCGATGAGCTACAGCGAAAGCCAGGAAGAGGATTCCGACAGCGTGTTTTTGCGGGTGATTAAGGAGAGTCTCTGGCAGGAGCTGGTGGATATTACCGATAAAACGCAGCTGGAGTGGCGTGAGGTTTTCCAGGACTTGAACCATCACGGGGTGTATCACAGCGGGGAAGTGGTGGGGCTGGGCAATCTGGTGTGTGAGAAGTGTCACTATCATCTGGCGGTGTATACGCCGGACGTGCTGCCGCGCTGCCCGAAGTGCGGGCATGACCAGTTCCAGCGTCGGCCGTTCGAGCCGTAATTGGCATTCCCGGCGGCGCTTCGCCGGCCTACAAGCGAAGCGCCGCCGGGGCAGGTTCAACGGTAAAACGCTAACCGCTCCGCCAACAGGTCAACAAACGCCTCACGGTCAACATCTACCATGACCGTCGCATTCGGTTTGTTCCCCGTCAGGAAGTAATAATCCACCACGGTCATCCCTTGGGTATATTTCCCCTGGGTCTCTACGCCGACCCAGCGCTCAACGGTGGTGAAAATCTCCGGCTTCAGCAGCCAGGCGATGGTGCACGGGTCATGCAGTGGCGCACCGACAAAGCCCCATTTTTCGTCTTTGTGGTATTCCATAAAGAAGTCGAGCAGCTCGGCAACAATGGTTGAAACCGGGTTGCCAATGGCGCGAAAACGCTCGGTATCGGCGGCGTGGATCTGCGCTTTATGGGTCACATCAAGTCCAGCCATGACAACCGGAATACCTGACTGGAAGACGATTTCTGCCGCTTCTGGGTCAACGAAGATATTGAACTCGGCGGCTGGCGTCCAGTTACCCAGGCTCATTGCGCCGCCCATAATAACGATGCGGGCGATTTTCGCGTGCAGCTCAGGATGGCTGTTTAGCAGCAAGGCCACGTTGGTTTGCGGGCCGGTAGAGACAATAGTCACCGGCTGCGGGCTTTCACGCAGGGTTTTGGTCATCAGCTCAACGGCGGTGCACGGCTGTGGCGCGAACGAAGGTTCCGGCAGCGCCGGGCCATCAAGCCCGCTTTCTCCGTGCACGTTATCGGCAATAATCAGCTCGCGCATCAGCGGCTTCACCGCGCCGCCAGCGACAGGGATATCTGGGCGATTCAGCAGCGTCAGCATGCGCAGTACGTTATGCAGCGTTTTGTCAGGCGTCTGGTTCCCGGCGGAAGAGGTGATGGCTTTCACCTCCAGTTCAGGTGAGGCAAGAGCGAGAACAATGGCGATCGCATCGTCATGACCCGGGTCGCAATCGAGAATAATCGGCTGTGCCATAGCGGTTCCTTTTCAGCATTATTTTGTGACAAGGGTAAAGCTTGAATGGAGAAGGGACGAGAATCGAGACGTCAAAGCGTGACGCATAGCGCAAAAGGGTAGCCCGGCGTCGCTTCGCTCGGCTGGGCTACGTCTGGAGAGTTAGTGCAGGATTTTGGCGAGGAAGTCTTTCGCGCGGTCAGATTTCGGGTTGGCGAAGAAGGCCTCTTTGTCAGCATCTTCAACAATCTTGCCTTCATCCATAAAGATGACGCGGTTGGCCACTTTGCGGGCAAAGCCCATTTCGTGGGTCACCACCATCATGGTCATCCCTTCGTTCGCCAGTTCCACCATGACGTCCAGTACTTCGTTGATCATTTCAGGATCGAGCGCCGATGTCGGTTCGTCAAACAACATCGCCACCGGATCCATGCACAGAGCGCGGGCGATCGCCACACGCTGCTGCTGGCCGCCGGAGAGCTGTGCCGGGAACTTGTTGGCATGCGCGGAAAGCCCTACGCGCTCAAGCAGCTTTAAGCCTTTGTCGCGGGCTGCGGCTTTATCGCGCTTCAGCACTTTCACCTGCGCCAGCGTCAGGTTCTCGATAATAGACAGGTGCGGGAACAGTTCGAAGTGCTGGAACACCATGCCAACGTGAGAACGCAGCTTTGCGAGGTCGGTTTTTTTGTCGTTAACCTTGGTGCCGTTCACCAGGATTTCGCCCTGCTGTACCGGTTCCAGGCCGTTAACGGTTTTAATCAGCGTGGACTTGCCGGAGCCGGACGGCCCACATACCACCACCACTTCACCTTTTTTCACTTCCGTGGAGCAATCGGTCAGCACCTGAAAGTGACCATACCATTTAGAGACGTTTTTCAGGGTAATCATTATACGGTCCTTTTCTTCAAGTAGCTGACCAGCAGCGAGGCGCTAAGGCTAATCACAAAATAGACAAAACCAGCAAACAGGATCATTTCCACCTGAGTCCCGTCACGCTCACCAATCGTGGAAGCGGTACGGAAGAAGTCCGCAAGGCTCAGGACGTATACCAGCGAGGTATCCTGGAACAGGACAATCCCCTGGGTTAACAGCAGCGGTACCATGGCGCGGAAGGCCTGCGGCAGAATGATGAGCTTCATTGACTGCCAGTGGGTCATCCCCAGCGCCAGCGCGGCGCTGGACTGCCCGCGCGAAATGCTCTGAATACCTGCTCGGATTATCTCGGAGTAGTAGGCGGCTTCAAACATCGAGAACGCCACCATCGCGGAGATCAGGCGGATATCGCTTTTCGGCGACAGCCCGAGCACGTTTTGCAGGAAGCCCGGCACAATCAGGTAGAACCACAGCAGCACCATCACCAGCGGCACGGAGCGGAAAACGTTGACGTAGGCTTTGGCAAACCAGGCAACGGGTTTAAACGTCGACAGACGCATCACCGCCAGCAGCGTACCCCAGACGATACCGATGATAATCGCCGTGACGGTAATTTTGAGGGTGATAACCAGACCTGCCAGCAGGTAAGGCATCGACGGAACAATCGAACTCCAGTCAAAATCGTACATTATTTACCTCCCAGATTGCCTGGCAGGCGGATTTTGCGTTCCACCAGCGCCATCACCAGCATAATCACGGCGTTAATGAAGACGTAGGCGAGGGTGATCGCCGTAAAAGATTCCCAGGCGTGCGCGGAGTAGTCCAGCAGCTTGCCCGCCTGCGCGGCCATGTCCACCAGACCAATCGTGGACGCGATGGCCGAGTTCTTCACCAGGTTCATCATCTCGGAAGTCATCGGCGGCACAATCACGCGATAGGCGTTCGGCAGCAGCACGTAGCGGTAGGTTTGCGGCAGGGTCAGGCCCATCGCAAGACCGGCGTTCTTCTGCCCACGCGGCAGCGACTGAATGGCGGCACGCACCTGCTCGCAGACGCGGGCGGCGGTAAACAGACCCAGACAGATCATCGAAGAGAGGAAGAACTGAATGTTCGGATCCAGCTCCGACTTAAACCACATGCCGAGGTTTTCCGGCAGCAATTCCGGCACCACAAGGTACCAGGTAAAGAACTGCACGATCAGCGGAACGTTACGGAACAGCTCAACGTAGCAGGTGCCGAGTGAGGATAAAAAGCGGTTAGGAACGGTACGCAGAATACCGAACAGTGAGCCGACGAGGAAAGCAATAATCCAGGCGGTAATCGAGAGTGCGACGGTGACCTGGAAACCGCTCCAGAGCCAGCCGAGATAGGTGGTGTTGCCGAATGGGGCCTGTTGTAAAAAGATTCCCCAGTTCCAGTCTATTGACATAATGAACTCCAGAAAAAAAAGGGTAGCAGTACGACCTGCTACCCTCGAAGATTGTTGAACAGCGTTTTGCGGTATTCAGGCCAGGTGGGGAACGACCACCTGACGTATAGTCTGTCCGTGCTGAACCACAATCGAGAGGGCAGATTTATCCGCCCCATTTTTTTAATTAGTTAAGTGCTTTGTCGTTTGGCGTTTTGAACAGCGCTTTCATCTCTTCTGACAGCTCAAAGTTCATGTTCAGGTTTTTCGGTGGAATTGGGTTTTTGAACCACTTATCAAACCATTTCGCCGCTTCGCCTGAAGTCTGCGCCTGAGCGATGGTGTCATCCATCAGCTTTTTGAAGTCCGGGTCATTCTTACGCAGCATACAGCCGTAAGCTTCCTGAGACTGCGGCTTGCCGACGATCTCCCAGTTGTCTGGTTTCTTGGCTTTCGCACGTTCACCCGCCAGCAGGGCATCATCCATCATAAACGCCACCGCGCGGCCGCTTTCCAGCGTACGGAAGGAGTCGCCGTGGTCTTTGGCGCTGATGATGCGCATATTCATTTTTTGCTCGTCGTTCAGCTTGTGCAGCAGAATTTCAGAGGTGGTACCGGAGGTCACAACAACGGCTTTGTCTTTCAGATCCGGGAAGTCTTTAATCGGGCCGCCTTTTTTCACCAGCAAACGCGTACCGACGACGAAGATGGTGTCGGAAAACGCAGCCTGTTTCTGGCGCTCAACGTTGTTGGTGGTGGAACCACACTCAAAGTCGAAGGTGCCGTTTTGCAGCAGTGGAATACGGTTTTGAGAAGTGATTGGAATCAGCTTCACGTCCAGTTTCGGGTTGTTGAGCTTTTTCTTGATAGCGTCAACGATGGCGTTGGAGTAGTCCTGAGAGTAACCGACCACTTTCTGCTGGTTGTCGTAGTAGGAGAACGGCACAGATGATTCACGGTGGCCTACGACGATAACGCCGTTTTTAGCAATTTTATCCAGCGTCGATTGCTGCGCGGCATCGGCGGCAGGCTGTGCGTCTTCTGCATGCGCCAGGCCAGCGGTCACACCCATGACCAGCATGGCGGCGGCCAGTTTACGTAATTGCATATCCAACTCCTTTATCCTCTGCATCCGCAAAGATGCATTGATACCCATTGTGATTGTTGTGTTGTTTTCGCTGCGTCTTTAGCGTGCAGCGTTATGTGTGTTTGTTAGCATTTAGTTTGGCTTAATGTAAAGATTTTGCTGCTTTATTGTTTATTTTTGCGAGGCGCCCCGCACCGTTTTGAGGCAAAAATCGCAGTTTGCACAATAATGGTGCCACCGATGTCGTGTTGTGGTGCAACCTGGTTGCGCCGATCGGGGATATGCAGCCTCTTGATTATATTAAGCAATTGGCGTGCCAGAATGGGAGTTTTGGAAGGAGAGGGAGCGCGTAGACCAGATAAGCGTAGCGCCATCAGGCGCAATACTGCACGGTTGCCGGATGGCGGCGTACCGCCTTATCCGGCCTACAGTCGATGGTGCACTATTTTATTTGCGACGCTGGCGCAGGCTCATGACTAGTGCGCCAAAACCGAACAGCGCGGTAATCAGCCATACCGTCCAGTCACCGGTTCGTGCATAAGGCGTTAAGCCGGTGGTTGGCGTCACTTTGGTGGTCAGAACCTGACGCGTAAACTGCGGGATCATCGCCTGAATTTCACCGCGTGGGCCGATTACGGCGGTAATACCGTTGTTGGTGCTGCGCAGCAACGGACGAGCCAGCTCCAGGGCGCGCATACGTGCCATCTGGAAGTGCTGCCACGGGCCGATGGACTTACCAAACCATGCGTCGTTAGAGATAGTCAGCAGGAAGTTGGTATCCGGGCGGAAGTTGTCGCGCACCTGCTGGCCGAGAATAATCTCGTAGCAGATTGCGGCAGTCAGCTTCAGGTTATGCGCCTGCAGTTGCGGCTGGACGTAAGGGCCACGGCTGAATGACGACATCGGCAGGTCAAAGAACGGCGCGAGTGGGCGCAGAATCGACTCCAGCGGCACAAACTCACCAAACGGTACCAGGTGGTTTTTGTTGTAGCGATTGGTCGACTCGTAGCTGTACGGGCTGTCTTTGCCCAGCGTGATGATGGTGTTGTAGGTGTCGTAGCGATTCTGCTTATTGAGGCGTGAGTCGACGATACCGGTAATCAGCGTGCTGTCTTTGGCGCGCAGTAAATCATCCATCATGCTCAGGAAGCGCTGTTGGTTGATTTCCAGGTCCGGGATAGCGGATTCAGGCCAGATAATCAGCTGCGACTTGCCCATCACCTGCTCGGTGGCATCGAGATAAATTTTCAGCGTATTCAGCAGCTCTTTTTCGTCCCACTTCATTGCCTGCGGAATATCGCCCTGCACCAGCGAAACCTGGGTGGTTTTATCGGTTTGCAGGGTATACCACTGGATATAGCGTAGCGGGAACGGCAGGGCGAAGAGAACGACGCCAACGACCAGCGGACGCCAGCTGCGGGTCACCAATGCCAGCACTAACAGGCCGCTTACGGCCATCAGCAGGAAGTTGATGGCCTCCACGCCCATCAGCGGTGCCAGCCCTTTCAGCGGGCCGTCAATCTGGCTGTAGCCAAACTGTAGCCACGGGAAACCGGTCAGCACCCAGCCGCGTAGATACTCGGTGATTTGCCAGACAACCGGCGCGGCAATGGCAACGCGAACCCAGTTGGTCTTCGGCCACAGGCGCGACAGAATGCCGGCAAACAGCCCTGTATACAGCGACAGGTATGCCGCGAGCAGCACCACGAGGAAGACGTTGACCGGGCCCGGCATACCGCCAAACTGCGCGATGCTGACGTATACCCAGTTAATGCCGGTACCAAACAGGCCAAAGCCCCAAAAATAACCAATGGCGGCGGCCTGCACGGGGCGACGGTTAAGCGTCAGCGCCTGCAGCCCAAACAGCGAAACAATCGCCGCAGGCCAGATGTCATAGGGAGAAAAAGCCAGCGTACCGCTGGCTCCGAAAAGTAGCGCCAGCAGCAGACGAATGCGCTGGCGTTCAAGCAGTGTGGCAAAGGCCATGAAGGTTATTCATCCAGTTTCGGTTGTGGGGAATCGTCCGGGATTTTAACGTGAACCTGAATAATACGACGGCTGTCCGCCATAGCGACCTTGAACTGGTAACCATCGATGTCGATGGTTTCACCACGGGCTGGCAGATGGCCAAAGGCCTGCATCACCAGACCGCCAATGGTGTCTACTTCGTCATCGCTGAAGTGGGTGCTGAACGCGTCGTTGAAGTCCTCAATTGAGGCCAGCGCCCGTACCGTCCAGGTGTGGCGGCTGAGCTGACGGAAGTCGATATCGTCCTCTTCGTCATACTCATCTTCAATTTCGCCGACAATCAGTTCGAGAATGTCTTCAATCGTCACCAGACCCGACACGCCGCCAAACTCATCGATAACGATGGCCATATGGTAGCGCTGGGAGCGGAACTCCTTCAGCATACGGTCAACCCGTTTGCTTTCTGGAACGACAACCGCGGTGCGTAACACTTTATCCATGCTGAAAGCTTCAGAGTCGCTGCGCATAAACGGCAGCAGGTCTTTAGCCATCAGAATCCCTTCGATGTGATCTTTATCCTCACTGATCACCGGGAAACGCGAGTGGGCGGACTCGATGATCACATCAAGACATTCGTCCAGGGTCTGGTTGCGTTTCAGGGTAATCATTTGGGAGCGCGGGATCATGATGTCGCGGACGCGTTGGTCTGCGATATCCATTACCCCTTCAAGCATATCGCGCGTATCTTCATCGATAAGCTCGTTCTGCCCGGAATCACGGATCAGCGCCAGGAGATCGTCACGGTTTTTGGGTTCACCGTGGAAAAGCTGGCTGAGTAAGAGGGAGAAGAATCCCTTTTTGCTGTTTACTGTGTCACTACTGTGTGAATTGTCGTCGCTCATGGCGTCGTTTGGGTTCTCATGTTGATTTAACTGTCGCTCGTCGCGCGTAAAGTCAGCGCCGGACGGCATGTATACTCGTGGTACTTCACGTCTATAAAAGGCAGGGCCGAAGCCCTACCGTTTATTCTTTCTCGGAAATGTACGGATCCTCATAGCCCAGAGCAAGCATTATCTCTGTCTCGAGGCTTTCCATCTCTTCCGCTTCTTCATCTTCAATATGGTCATAGCCCAGCAGATGCAGGCTACCGTGCACAACCATATGCGCCCAGTGAGCTTCCAGCGGCTTGCCTTGCTCAACGGCTTCTTGCTCAACCACCTGACGGCAGATGATCAAATCGCCCAGCAGCGGCATTTCCATTCCCGGTGGGGCTTCAAAGGGGAATGACAACACGTTAGTCGGTTTATCTTTACCGCGGTAGGTGAGGTTCAGTTCGTGGCTTTCCGCGTCATCCACCAGGCGAATCGTGACTTCTGATTCTTCCTGAAACTGCGGGATGACGGCATCCAGCCATGTCTGAAACTGACTTTCTTCTGGCAGACCGGTGTTGTTTTCACAGGCCAACTGGAGATCGAGGATCACCTGACTCATTTCTGCTCCTGCGCCTGAGCTTCGCGTTTACGTTCTGCGGCCAGCTCGGCTTTACGTTTTTGATCGGCTTCTTCCCACGCTTCATAAGCGTTAACGATGCGGGCAACCACCGGGTGGCGCACCACGTCTTCGCTGTGGAAGAAGTTAAAGCTAATTTCATCGACTTCAGCCAGCACTTCAATCGCGTGGCGCAGGCCGGATTTAGTGCTGCGCGGAAGGTCAATCTGGGTGACGTCACCGGTAATGACCGCCTTGGAGTTGAAGCCGATACGGGTCAGGAACATTTTCATCTGCTCGATGGTGGTGTTCTGGCTTTCATCGAGGATGATAAAGGCATCGTTCAGCGTACGCCCGCGCATGTAGGCCAGCGGTGCAACTTCGATGACGTTGCGCTCCATCAGCTTCTCAACTTTCTCGAAGCCGAGCATTTCGAACAGCGCGTCGTACAGCGGGCGCAGATACGGGTCTACTTTCTGGCTCAAATCACCCGGCAGGAAGCCGAGTTTTTCGCCCGCCTCAACCGCAGGGCGGGTCAGCAGAATACGGCGAATTTCCTGGCGCTCCAGCGCATCAACGGCAGCCGCAACGGCGAGGTAGGTTTTACCGGTACCCGCAGGGCCCACGCCGAAGGTGATGTCGTGGTCGAGAATGTGGGCGATATACTGCGCCTGGTTTGGCGTACGCGGTTTAATCACCCCGCGTTTGGTTTTGATATTGATGGCTTTGCCGTATTCAGGCACGCTCTCCGCGCTTTGTTCCAGCACGCGCGCTTCTTTAATCGCCAGGTGAATCTGTTCCGGCTCAATATCCTGAATCTGGCCGCGCATCGGCGCGGTATCAACGTACAGGCTGCGCAGAATGTCGGCAGCGGCGGTCACGCAGATGGCGCGTCCCGTCAGTTTGAAATGGTTATCGCGGCGGTTGATCTCGATGCCCAGTCGTCGCTCCAGCTGTTTGATATTGTCATCAAACGGGCCACACAGGCTCAGCAGACGGGCATTGTCGGCTGGCTCCAGGGTAATTTCGCGAGTGTCTATGTTCAAACTGTTCCTCTTATGCGTGAGTTGCCGGTAGTAAGACGTGACCGGCTGATAAAGGAATTATTCACGCCACAGTAAAAAGGCGCAAGCATTGCAATAAATATGGGGATAGCAGCAGGAAATACAAGGCCCGTCAGGGGAGACGGGCCTGGGAGATTAAGGCTGATAAATCCCGACGCCCGCGTCGCTCTCTTTACGCGTACGCGCAATCACTGACTCCGGTGATTCAACGATGCGCAGGCCCATCTCGTCCTCGGTGCGCACCAATTTGCCGCGTAGTGAGTTGGTGTAGACATCAACGATCTCCACATCGACGAATTTACCGACCATATCCGGCGTGCCTTCGAAGTTAACCACGCGGTTGTTCTCGGTGCGTCCGGTCAGCTCCATAATGCTCTTACGGGAGGTACCTTCCACCAGAATACGCTGCACGGTGCCCAGCATACGGCGGCTCCAGGCCATGGCCTGCTGGTTGATGCGCTCCTGCAAAATATAGAGGCGCTGTTTCTTCACCTCTTCTGGTACATCGTCGACCATATCGGCCGCTGGCGTACCTGGACGGGCGGAGAAGATAAAGCTAAAGCTGACGTCAAAGTTCACGTCGCCAATCAGCTTCATGGTCTGCTCGAAGTCCTGGTCGGTTTCGCCAGGGAAACCGACGATGAAGTCGGAGCTAATCTGAATATCCGGGCGCGCTTCGCGCAGCTTACGGATGATGGATTTGTATTCCAGCGCCGTATGGGTACGCCCCATCATGTTCAGCACGCGGTCAGCGCCGCTCTGAATCGGCAGATGCAGGAAGCTCACCAGCTCCGGCGTATCGCGATACACGTCGATAATGTCGTCGGTAAATTCGATTGGGTGGCTGGTGGTGAAACGGATACGGTCGATGCCGTCAATCGCCGCCACCAGACGCAGCAGCTCGGCAAAGCTGCCGGTAGTGCCGTCGTAGTTTTCACCGCGCCAGGCATTGACGTTCTGCCCCAGCAGGTTGACTTCACGTACGCCTTGGGCGGCCAGTTGGGCAATTTCAAACAGAATATCGTCGCACGGACGGCTGACTTCTTCACCGCGGGTATAAGGCACCACGCAGTAGGTGCAGTATTTGTTGCAGCCTTCCATGATCGAGACAAACGCGGTCGGGCCATCGGCGCGCGGCTCCGGCAGACGGTCAAATTTCTCAATTTCCGGGAAACTGACGTCAACCACCGGGCGGCGGTTATTACGTACGGCATCGATCATTTCTGGCAGACGGTGCAGAGTCTGTGGGCCAAAAACGATATCCACGTAGTGCGCGCGCTGGCGGATAAGTTTGCCTTCCTGTGAGGCGACGCAGCCGCCTACACCAATAATCAGCTTAGGATTTTTTGCTTTAAGTAATTTCCAGCGGCCTAAAAGGTGGAAGACTTTCTCCTGGGCTTTCTCACGGATTGAGCAGGTATTCAGCAGCAGGACGTCGGCTTCTGCTGCGTTTTCAGTCAGTTGATACCCATGAGTGGCATCCAGCAGATCGGCCATCTTTGATGAATCGTATTCGTTCATCTGACAGCCCCAGGTTTTAATATGGAGTTTTTTTGTCATCGACTTGCTCTTGCTCAATTATGAATAGCCCACATTGCAGGGCGCGTATTGTAATGCTTTGGTGCGGTTGTGACCAGCTTGACGGTTATTGGCCTCGGAGGGCGAAAGTCCGGTAAACTGAAGGTATTCGGCTTTAAGGATAATAAATGATGACAATTCTACACAAAGACGTTGCGGTGGTTGGCGGCGGGATGGTCGGTGGTGCGCTGGCGTTAGGGTTGGCGCAGCAGGGGTTTTCCGTGGCGGTGCTGGAGAAGAATCCGCCAGCGGACTTTGACCCGACCTCGCAGCCTGATGTTCGGATTTCAGCCATCAGCGCTTCGTCGGTGCAGTTGCTGCGTGACCTGGGCGTCTGGGATGCCGTACTGGCGATGCGTGCGCACCCCTGGCGCCGTCTGGAAACCTGGGAATGGCAAACGGCGCAAGTTGTTTTTGATGCCGCGGAGCTGAAGCTTCCGAACCTTGGCTATATGGTTGAGAACAACGTCCTGCAACTGGCGCTCTGGCAAGCGCTGGAGGCGCATCCGCAGGTCGCGCTATTGCACAGCGCATCGCTGCAGGATATGCAGGTCGAAGGCGATAGCCACATTTTACATCTGGATGACGATCGCAAGGTTGCTGCTCGTCTGGTGGTGGGGGCCGACGGTGCGCTTTCGCAGGTGCGTCAGCAGGCGGGAATTGGCACAAACGGCTGGCAGTATCCGCAGTCCTGCATGTTGATAACCGTACAGTGTGACAACGAACCCGGCGACAGCACCTGGCAGCAGTTTTCGCCAACCGGGCCGCGCGCTTTTCTGCCGTTGTTTGATAACTGGGCATCGCTGGTGTGGTATGACACACCGGCGCGGATTCGCCAGTTGCAATCGCTGCCGATGCCGCAGCTACAGCGAGAAATCGCGAGCCATTTTCCACAGCGTTTGGGAGCCGTTACGCCGGTGGCGGCCGGGGCGTTTCCATTAACCCGCCGTCATGCCCAGCAGTATGTACAGCCGGGGCTGGCGCTGGTTGGCGATGCTGCCCATACCATTCATCCGCTGGCGGGGCAGGGGGTAAACCTTGGCTATCGCGACGTTGACGCGCTGCTGGATGTGCTGGCGAATGCGCGCAGCATCGGCGAAAACTGGGCCAGCCTGACGGTGTTACAGCGTTATCAGGCGCGCCGTCGGGTAGATAATCTACTGATGCAGAGCGGGATGGATCTGTTCTACGCTGGGTTCAGTAACGATCTCGGCCCGCTGCGTGTATTACGTAATGTGGGATTAATGGCGGCGCAGCGCGCGGGCGTGTTGAAGCGTCAGGCGCTGAAGTACGCGCTGGGATTATAGTTCTCGGTTTGTCCCGGGCTACCTTATCAACGTAGCCTGGGCAAACTCAGTGACCCCGGGAATATAAAAGCACAAAAACAAAAAAAGCTCGCCGAAGCGAGCTTTTTGAAAATGGCTGGGGTACGAGGATTCGAACCTCGGAATGCTGGTATCAGAAACCAGAGCCTTACCGCTTGGCGATACCCCAACGGGTGCGTCCACAAAAGTGGACGACTTTTTGAAAATGGCTGGGGTACGAGGATTCGAACCTCGGAATGCTGGTATCAGAAACCAGAGCCTTACCGCTTGGCGATACCCCAACAATTTTTTTCGAATTTATCGATAACTCGATAGATTCTGAATTTGGTGGCTACGACGGGATTCGAACCTGTGACCCCATCATTATGAGTGATGTGCTCTAACCAACTGAGCTACGTAGCCGATACTAACATATTCTTCGATGGCTGGGGTACCTGGATTCGAACCAGGGAATGCCGGTATCAAAAACCGGTGCCTTACCGCTTGGCGATACCCCAATACCGTCGCGGCTATCCGCAAATATCGAAGAAAATATGGCTGGGGTACCTGGATTCGAACCAGGGAATGCCGGTATCAAAAACCGGTGCCTTACCGCTTGGCGATACCCCATCCGTGCAACGCTTATTGGTGAATGGTGCGGGAGGCGAGACTTGAACTCGCACACCTTGCGGCGCCAGAACCTAAATCTGGTGCGTCTACCAATTTCGCCACTCCCGCAAAAAAAGATGGTGGCTACGACGGGATTCGAACCTGTGACCCCATCATTATGAGTGATGTGCTCTAACCAACTGAGCTACGTAGCCATCTTTTTTTTCGCGTTACCTTATCGGCGTTGCGGGGCGCATTATGCGTATTGAGCCCAATACCGTCAACACCTTTTTCAATGAAATTCACCGGAATGTGACTGTTTGGTTGGGTTGTGAACAGCCTGGCGCATTATTCGGCAATTATTGGTTATTTCGCGTTAAATCATGCCATCAATACATCCGGATTCACTGCAAGGTTATCGCGTTAATACGCTAACAAGAGAAACCACCGGACCACCCACGGTACGCTTAAGCGCGCCGAAAGCCAGCGTTTTTAATAAATGACTGGCCCCTACGCGTAGGGTGTTCTCGATGTAGCTCTTATCTTTCTGGCTGCTAAGCCATTGCGCCTGTTCCAGCTCATTAAGCAGGGTTGAGGCAGAAATACGCGCGGGATCGAAGCTTACCGCCACGGAACCGGCATATAAGCGGTGAATCACCTCTTTAATACCGTCACGGGTGCGCAGTTGCTCAATCAACTTTTCAACCTCGTGCGGATGGCGCTGGATCCAGCTTGAGCGGATGCGGATGCGATTGGGGGTCTGGTGCAGGTAAGGAGTCATAGCCGCCTCATTTTTACTTATATAGTGGTAATGAGAGTAATTTATATTTGCATTCCGCCCGTGTCCAGCCTTCACCGCACGCAGCGCAAAAAAGAATCGGACGCTCCCTTTTGACGCATCGCAAGAGAAGGGCGATTAGTGCTATCTGGCGTTTTCTATCTGTGATTTCATTAATACCACCTATAAATATCAGGGTATTAAATGATATGCCTGCTGAATCCTTGGGCGACTTACTGACTTTGCGCCGCTTTGTTGAAGTGGCACACCATATCCCCGGGCGCTTACGCCTGCGGTTTTCCAACAAGCTTATAGCCAGCCTTAGCCAGGGGAAGCTCAAGCAGCTTGATGCTTATTGCTCTCCTGAAGGGTACCTCCGGCGTTATCAGATCAATAGCGATACCGGCTCTATCGTCCTTGAGTACGATGCAGCCGCGATTCGCCCGCACATCCTCAATCAGCTGTTTGGTCAGGATGGCGAGCAGGCCCAGCAGGCGCTGGAGCAACTGGCCGCCATTCTTAGCCCCTCTCACTAAATGAAAAAGGACAGTCATCATGAGCACCAATGACAACAACGCACAGCAAGTTCCACCGGCCGGTTACTATCCGCCATACGGCTACCCGTGGTATCCGTACCCACCAATGCCGCAGGGAATGGCGTGGCCGCAGAACGGGCAGGTTCCTCCTCAGCCACAGATGCCACCGCAGCCGCAAATGCAGATGCCACCACAAATGGCGATGGGTTTCCCACCTATGGGCTTCCCTCCGGCACCTCAGGGCGCAGTACCTCCGCAGTTTGCTCACCCGCATCACCATCATCACCATGCTGCCGCGCAGCAGGGCGTGGACTGGAGCCAGTACGCGCAGCACGTGGTTGATGGCGCGATGGGCGACCAGGCTGGCCTGCTGAAAAATATCATCAGCACCGTTGGGATGGACGACAAAGAGTTCTGGAAAGGGGCGATGGTTGGGGCGGCAGTGACGCTGCTGCTGACTAACGATTCCGTGCGCGGCATGCTGATGCAAACGCTGGCGGGCGCAGGTGACATGCTCAAAGCCGGTTCCAGCAAAGTCAAAGACGGCGTGAAGAATAGCTCTGAGGCCATCAAAGAGACGGCAACCTCCAGCGCGGCTATCTTTCGCGACACCATGAAAGCAGGGAAAGAGGGCTTTCAGGAGTCCGTAGAGCGCCATCGCCAACCGGGTGCCATGCCGTTTGATGATGAGGACGTAGCGGATGAACAACAGCCGTGACAGACAAAACCGAGTAGGCCGCGCCGCTATTGCCGGCGCGCTTGTCGGGGGAAGTGCTGCCTGCGCACGTGAATGGCAGCGCTACCAGCAAAATGAACAAACGCTGAATGAAGCGGCCTGCACGGTGATGAAGGCGACGGCGAAGGCCAGTCTTATCAGCGGAACGGTGATGGCGATAGCGGATGCCAATAAGACCCGTCCGCTGCAGTCCGTGCTGACCCTTATCGGGGTGGGTGCCGCTTCTCTTTATCTTATGGATGCGATAGCTAAGCGAGGAAACGATGAATCAGCCTGAATACCTGTACAACCCGTGGACCGGTGCGTGGGAACGTAATCCGGCAGCCATGCCGGTGCAGGCACCAGCGGCAACGACAAGCAATAGCCGCACCCACCTGTTAACCGGGCTGGTGGCCGGAGCGGCAATCACCTACCTTCTGACCAACCGTAACGTACAGCAGGGGATCACCAATACGGCGAGTAAAGCCTGGGGTACCGTGCGTGGCGAAATGGAAGAGATGAAAGAACGCATTGCCGACCTGCAGGCGGAACTGGACTACTACCGTAGCCAGAATAAGGATGAGATCGAGTGAGTGCGGTAGGCGAACGGGTTACCGTCGTTCACCAGATCCCCGGACGTGTGCGCCTGCGAATCGCGGCGCTAGGTGACTATCCAGATGCCGCCGGGTGGCTGAAACAGCAGATCCTGACGCTGCCCGGCGTCAGCGGTGTGCGCATTCGTCCTTCGGCGCGCAGTGCGGTGATCCAATGGGATCGCGCGCGAACGTCACTTGCCGCCATTGTGGCGGCGGTGGAAACACTGGACTGGCAATCGGCGGACGACTGCGAATTTGAAACCGAATACTGCGGCGGCGATAACCTCCTCAACCTCGCTGGGTTGGCGCTAACGCAGGTGCTGCCGCCTCGCTGGGCGCGTCTACCGGCGGCGCTGTTGACCGCTCCAACTATCCTGGAAGGGGCGAATACCCTGAGCCAAGGGCAGTTGAAGGTCGAAGTGCTGGATGCGCTGGCATTGAGCCTATCGATGCTACGCGGGGATAACCGTACCGCCATGCTGACGCAGTCGCTGCTGACGCTCGGTGAGTACATGGAACAGGAGACCAGCCGTCACTCGGATGCGTTGCTGGCCGACCTGATGCAGCCGCGCGAGCACCCGGTATGGGTTGAGCGCGATGGCGAAAGCGTGGAGATCAACAGCAGCGAGCTGGTGGCGGGCGATGTGATGCTGCTTGGCCCGGGGGATAATATCCCGGCCGACGGCACGGTGCTGCGCGGTATTGCTCAGGTCAATCAGGCGTCGATGACCGGGGAAAGCGTGCCGGTACGTCGTGAACCGGGCTCCTGGGTCTATGCGGGAACGCAAATCCAGGACGGAAACGTCGCGATTACCGCCGAGCAGGTTGGGGAGTCTTCCTCGACGGCGCATATTCGCCGCTTTATCCGCGATTCGCTGACCCAGCGTAGTGAAACCCAGCAGGTCACTCAGGCCATGGCCGACCGTCGCGTTGGCATCACGCTTGGCGTGGGCGCGGCGGTGTTTGCCATGACCCGTAGCTGGCAGCGTCTGGCCTCCGTCTTCCTCGTGGACTATTCCTGTGCGCTGAAGCTCAGTACGCCAATCGCTTTTAAATCGATTATGTACCGGGCTGCGCAGAACGGTCTGTTGTTGAAAGGTGGACGAGCGATTGAGAAGCTGGCGGATGTCGATACGGTGGTGTTCGATAAAACCGGCACCCTGACTCACGACGAGATGCAGGTGACGGACGTCATCAGCTTCAACGACCAACTGGTGCAGGCCAAGCGTCTGCTGGCGATTGCTGCCTCGGTAGAAGAGCACAGTAATCATCCGCTGGCCCATGCGGTCGTGGCGGCGGCTGAGCACCACGAGCTGCCGCATATTGCGCATGGTGAAGTGGAGTATGTCATTGCACACGGCCTGCTTTGCGCGCTGGAAGATCATCAGCTGGTGATTGGCAGCCGCCACTTCCTGGATTGCCACTACGACATCGATTTCACGCCGTATGAAGCGGAGATCGATGAACTGGCGTCCCTGGGGCGGCACCTGCTGTTTATCGGTTTTGATAATCAACTGGTGGGGATGATCGGTCTGCAGGATCATCTGCGCGATGAAGCCTCTGAAGTGATTGAGCAGCTTAAAGCGTCCGGCATTCGCCAGGTGGTCTTGCTGACTGGCGATCGCGCTGAGAAGGCGTGCCAGCTTGCAGAACGCGTAGGCATTGACCGCTACGTTGCCGAAGCCACGCCGGAGAGCAAAGTCGAGGTGGTGAAAGCGTTGCAGGAGGCGGGGCACAAGGTGATGTTCGTGGGCGATGGTATCAACGATGCGCCGGTGCTGACGCAGGCGGACGTTGGTTTAGCCATGAACCAGAGTACAGAGCTGGCGCAGCAGGCGGCGGATGCGGTGCTGTTACAGGACAACCTGTATGGCGTGGTTACCGCGCGTCAACTCTCGCTGGAGGCAATGAAGCTGGTGAACAGCAACATCAAGCTGACCGAGTGGGTGAACAGCGCCATTATGCTGGCAGCGGCGCTGGGCTGGTTGACGCCGGGGGCGAGTGCCATGTTGCATAATGGGACGACGCTGGGCGTGTTGCTGCGATCGCTGGCGGCGAAGAAGGGGCGTGGGGAGTAGTTTTCCCCTCACCCCGGCAAATAAAAAGCCCCTGATGTCACCATCAGGGGCTTTTTTCTATCTCACGACCACGCTTACTTGTAAGCCGACTGGTGCACGCCTACCGCACGACCAGAAGGATCGTCCATGGTTTTGAACGCTTCATCCCACTCAATTGCTTTCGCGGAAGAGCACGCAACGGACGGGCCGCCTGGGACGCATTCCGCAGCGCTTGGCACCGGGAACAGCTCTTCAAAGATTTCACGGTACAGATAGCCTTCTTTAGACGTTGGCGTGTTGTACGGGAAGCGGAAGTGCGCAGTTTCCAGTTGCTGATCGGTCACCTGTTTCGCCGCCACTTCTTTCAGCGTATCAATCCAGCTATAGCCTACACCGTCGGAGAACTGCTCTTTCTGGCGCCATGCAACGCTTGCTGGCAGATACGATTCGAAGCACTCACGCAGCACGTGTTTTTCCATCTTGCCGTTGCCGCACATTTTGTCCTGCGGGTTGATGCGCATCGCCACGTCGAGGAATTTTTTATCCAGGAACGGTACGCGTGCTTCTACGCCCCAAGCGGACATCGCCTTGTTAGCACGCGCGCAGTCGTACATGTGCAGCGCCTGCAATTTACGCACGGTCTCTTCATGCAGTTCTTTGGCGTTTGGCGCTTTGTGGAAGTACAGGTAGCCGCCAAACACTTCATCAGAACCTTCACCAGACAGCACCATTTTGATGCCCATCGCTTTGATTTTACGTGACATCAGATACATCGGCGTTGAGGCACGAATGGTGGTCACGTCGTAGGTTTCGATGTGATAAATCACGTCGCGAATCGCATCCAGGCCTTCCTGCACGGTGAAGTGAATTTCATGGTGCACGGTACCCAGGTGGTTTGCCACTTCCTGCGCGGCTTTCAGGTCAGGAGACCCTTCCAGGCCGACGGCGAAGGAGTGCAACTGCGGCCACCAGGCTTCTGAGCGTTCCTGATCTTCTACACGGCGCGCGGCGAATTTTTTGGTGATAGCTGAAATGACCGAAGAATCCAGGCCGCCGGAAAGCAGCACGCCGTACGGTACGTCAGACATCAGGTGGCTTTTCACCGATTCTTCCAGCGCCTGGCGCAGTTCGTTTTTGTCGGTGACGTTGTCTTTAACCGCATCGTAGTCGAACCAATCACGCTGGTAATACTGACGGATTTCACCGTCTTTGCTCCACAGATAGCTACCGGCAGGGAACTCCTGAATGGTGCGGCAAACTGGGGTCAGTGCTTTCATTTCAGAAGCGACGTAGAAGTTACCGAATTCGTCGTGACCCATGTACAGAGGGATAATACCGATATGGTCGCGGCCAATCAGGTACGCGTCTTGCTCGCTGTCGTACAGCGCGAAGGCGAACATCCCTTGCAGATCGTCGAGGAATTCTGGACCTTTTTCCTGATACAGCGCGAGGATGACTTCGCAGTCAGAACCGGTCTGGAACTGGTAACGGTCACCGTATTCAGCGCGCAGCGCCTGATGGTTGTAGATTTCACCGTTGACGGCCAGAGCGTGCGTTTTCTTTTCGTTATACAGCGGCTGGGCACCGGCGTTGACGTCAACAATCGACAAGCGTTCATGCGCGAGAATCGCTTTATCGCTTGCGTAGATCCCAGACCAGTCCGGGCCACGGTGGCGCATCAGGCGGGAGAGCTCAAGCGCCTTTTTACGCAGCTCGACCGCATCAGTTTTAATATCCAGTACACCGAAAATAGAACACATAGACTTCTCCGTTAACCCTGTTGTGCTGTGAAATTGTGCGGCGCTGTACTGTCGCAGCGTCTTTGCATGACTAAAAAAATGCCGCAAAGGGCGAGCAGGCGCAAGGTTTTTTCAGCCTCTGAAAGAAATAATGCAATAGGGGTTAATGAATACTAAAAAATACGTACGTTAACTTCTCTATTATTGATGAATTGTCATTTTAAACGTGTTTTTTTTAGTGAATCTGTTTTCTGTGGGGCAAGTTGTTAGCCAACTCTTCAGATATTGCCGGGTGACGTTAGAACGGGTCTAAGCAACAGAAAAAAAGATGAGAGAAGTCAGAGGGATTAGTTGGACCGATGCCCGAGCGGGCACCGGTGTTGCCGCTGCCATTTGCAGCGGCTGGATCATTAAAGGATATCGATTTCGGCAACCGATGGGTAAATCCACGACGGGCGGAACGGCATATTGTCGATGTCATCAACGGTGGAGACGCCAGAGAGAACCAGAATGGTCTCGAGCCCTGCCTGGAAGCCAGCCAGAATATCGGTGCGAAGATTATCGCCGACGATAACCGTCTGCTCAGAGTGGGCCTGCATTTTGTTAAGGGCGGCGCGGATGATCCACGGGCTTGGCTTGCCAACGACAAACGGCTTACGGCCAGAGATTTTTTCGATACCGGCGCACAGTGCGCCGCAGGCTGGGTAATAGCCGCGGCCATGGGTATCTGGGTTTGTGGCGATGAAGCGAGCGCCATTGGCGACGAAGAATGCCGCTTTGTGCATCATTTCCCAGTTAAAGGAACGTGTTTCACCCACGATAACGAAGTCCGGGTTGACGTCGGTAATGGTGAACCCGGCTTTATAGAGCTCGTGGATCAATGCCCCTTCACCAACCACGTAGGCTTTTTTCCCTTCCTGGCGGCGCAGGAAATCGGCGGTTGCCATGGCGGAGGTATAAAACACGCTGTCAGGCACGTCGATGCCTGCGGTGGCGAAGCGGTTCGCCAAATCCTGGCCCGTCTGTGAAGGGTAGTTGGTCAGACAGAGAAACGGCATACCTTTATCCAGTACGCGTGCGACGAATTCCGCCGCACCCGGCACGGCAACGTTGTCGTGCATCAGCACGCCGTCAATATCACAGATTACATTCTGAATGGTCATGGACTACCTGGCGTTTGTTTTTAAAGAGGCGTAATTATACACGTTATCCCCGGCGTTGCCTCTTAGGACTAACCTTCCAACAAATGTTGTAGCAGGATACCGTTGAGCATTGCGCGCTTGACCAGCGCAAATGCGCCAATCGCGGAGCGGTGGTCGAGGGTTGAACGTACCACCGGCAGATTCTTGCGAAAAGCCTTTAAAACCTGCGTGTTAATGCAGCCTTCAATGGCGGGCAGCAGGACGCGGTCGGCCTCGATGATTTCACCGGCAATCACTACTTTCTGCGGGTTAAACAGGTTAATGGCAATGGCGATGGTTTTACCGAGATGACGGCCTACATGCTCAATCACTTCGGTTGCCAGCGCGTCGCCCTTATTGGCGGCCTTGCAGATAGTTTTGATGTGGCAATCGTCGAGCGTCACGCGGCTTTGGTAGCCCTGCTCCAGCAGATGGCGCACGCGTTGCTCAATGGCGGCATTGGCGGCCACGGTTTCCAGACAGCCAAAGTTACCGCAGTGGCAGCGCTCGCCGAGCGGATCGACCTGAATATGACCAATCTCACCGACGTTGCCGTTGCGGCCGATAAAAATGCGCCCGTTGGAGATAATGCCTGCGCCGGTGCCGCGATGCACACGCACCAGAATGGAGTCTTCACAGTCCTGGCTTGCACCAAAGTAGTGCTCGGCCAGCGCCAGGCTGCGGATATCGTGACCCACAAAACAGGTCACTTTGAAGCGTTTTTCCAGCGCTTCAACCAGACGCCAGTTTTCCACCGGGATGTGCGGCATATAGCGAATAACGCCGCTCTCAGGGTCAACCAGCCCAGGCAGAATCACTGAAATAGCAATCAGCTCACGAATTTTACGCTGGCACGATTCAATAAAAGTGCCGATGGTGTTAAGCAGGGCATGTTCCAGCGTTTCCTGGGTGCGCTCAGGTAGCGGATAATGCTCTTCAGCAACCGCTTTACTGCTTAAATCGTACAGCGTGAGGGTCGTGTCGTGACGGCCAAGGCGAACGCCAATGGCGTGGAAATTACGGGTTTCGGTAATGATGGAGATAGCGCGGCGGCCTCCGGTGGAGGCCTGCTGATCGACTTCTTTGATCAATCCGCGCTCAATAAGCTGACGCGTGATTTTGGTCACGCTGGCGGGAGCAAGCTGGCTCTGCTCGGCAATCTGAATACGCGAGATTGGCCCATGCTGGTCAATCAGGCGGTAAACGGCCGCGCTGTTAAGCTGTTTTACGAGGTCAACATTACCAATTTGAGCTTGTCCGCCTGATGTCATACTTTCTCTTACTCAGTAACGACCTCGTTGCCATTAACGATGGTCTTGATGATTTTAAAGTCGTGCGTGAATGCGGTCAGGTTCGCGACCTTGCCCGGTGCAATGCTGCCGAGACGTTTTTCAACGCCAATGGCGCGAGCAGGGTAGAGCGTTGCCATGCGAAGCACTTCGTCGAGCGCAATATTGGCATGTTCTACCAGATTGCGAACTCCTTCGATCATGGTCAGCGAGGAACCGCTCAATGTACCGTTTTCATCAACACAGAGTCCATTACGGTAGTATATTGTTTTACCAGCAAAAATGAACTGATCAATATCGGCGCCTGCCGGTGCGGTGGCATCGGTTACCAGACACAGCTTATCGCCTTTCAGGCGCTTGGCGTTACGGATATTGATGTAGTCCACGTGCAGGCCGTCAGCAATGATGCCGCAGTAGATTTCGTTCGCATCCAGGATAGCCCCGGTCAGGCCCGGTTCGCGGCCAGACATATAAGGCATCGCGTTAAACAGGTGCGTCGCGAAGGTGATGCCTGCGCGGAAACCTACGCGTGCTTCTTGCGCGGTGGCGTTGGAGTGGCCTGCAGAAACGACGATGCCTGCATTGGCCAGCGCGGTGATGACTTCCGGTGCAACCATCTCGGGTGCCAGGGTCACTTTGGTGATGACGTCTGCGTTATCACAGAGGAACTTCACTAATTCAGCATCGGGTTTACGCACGAAGCTTGGGTTGTGAGTGCCTTTTTTCACCAGATTCAACCACGGGCCTTCAAGGTGCAGACCCAGCGCCTGGTTAGGATGCTTCGCCAGATATTCGCGCATCACGCGGATACCCTGTTTCATCAGGTCGTCGCTGGTGGTGATGAGCGTAGGCAGATAGTTGGTGCAGCCCGATTTCTCGTTGGCTTTCTGCATGATTTCCAGCGTTTCAACGGTGACCGCTTCAGCGGTGTCGTTGAACTGCACGCCGCCGCAGCCGTTAAGCTGAACGTCGATAAAACCAGGGGCGAGAATGGCGCCATTAACAGAACGCTGTTCGACGTTCGCTGGTACATCGGCCAGTGGGCAAATACGTTCAATAAGGCCATTGGCGACGATAATCGCATGGTCATCCAGAATTTCGTGGCCGGTATAGATTCGGCCATGGGTTAATGCATACATTACGACCCCCGGTGTTCTAAAAATTTGTCCCGCGGTAGACCACGGGACGATAAGACATTACAGACCTTTAATATTTTCAGCTTCTAATTCATTGAAATATTTCAGGGTCTTGACCTTCAACTCCATGGTAGAAGGTTCGTCGCAGACAATCAGCGATTTCGGGTGCAGCTGCAGACAGGTGATGGTCCACATATGGTTAACGTTGCCTTCAACCGCTTGCTGCAGCGCCAGCGCTTTAGTTGATCCCTGCACCAGAATCATCACTTCTTCAGCGTCCAGCAGTGTACCTACGCCAACGGTCAGCGCATATTTTGGTACCAGTGCAACGTCGCCGTCAAAGAAACGGGAGTTTGCGACGCGGGTTTCATGCGTCAACGTTTTGATACGGGTACGGGAAGAAAGGGAAGACGCCGGTTCGTTGAACGCGATGTGACCATCGTTGCCCACGCCACCCATAAACAGGTGAATTTTGCCGTAAGAACGAATTTTTTCTTCATAACGACGACATTCTGCGTCAACATCCGGCGCGTTGCCGTTCAGAAGGTTGATATTTTCTTCTGGGATATCAATGTGGTCGAAGAAGTTGCGGTGCATGAAGCTGTAATAGCTTTCCGGATGCTCTTTTGGCAGACCAACGTATTCGTCCATGTTGAAGGTGACGACATGCTTAAAGCTCACCTGGCCCGCTTTATGCATTTCAACTAATACTTTATAGGTTGCCAGCGGGGTGCCGCCGGTTGGCAAGCCGAGGACGAACGGACGGTCCGCGGTAGGTTTGAAAGCATTGATACGGTTAACGATGTGGCGGGCAGCCCATTTGCCGACTTGTTCAGCGTTAACGAGAGGAATCAGTCTCATTCTTCACCTCAAAATGTAAAATGTAAGAAGTTGGCGGATGGCATCTCCGTACACGCTTTAAGCGTCACCTGTTTGCATCGTCAGGGAGCAATCCGTTTTGATTTTTTGAATCATAAAATAAGTTTTCATGGTTAGCCAGCGAAAGGGAGTGGTGATAACAATATTTGGTGACAATAGTCACAAAAAACACGTGTTTAATTTGCGATACGAATTAAACTTCCACACACTCATAATCCTCAGAGTTGTGATTGCAGTTTACAAGACATCGCAGTGTCATGCTTTTTTGCACAATAAAAAAATGGCTTAAATGAGCCGTATCGGGGTCTCGTAGGGGGAATAAGATGAATATTTTAGGGTTTTTCCAGCGACTAGGTAGGGCGTTACAGCTCCCTATCGCTGTGCTGCCGGTGGCGGCGCTGTTGCTGCGATTCGGTCAGCCAGACTTACTTAACGTGCCGTTCATCGCACAAGCGGGCGGGTCTATCTTTGATAACCTGGCGCTGATTTTTGCCATCGGTGTGGCATCCAGCTGGTCTAAAGACAGCGCGGGTGCAGCAGCATTGGCAGGCGCAGTCGGTTATTTCGTACTGACTAAAGCAATGGTCACCATCAACCCAGCCATTAACATGGGTGTCCTGGCGGGTATCATTACCGGTCTGGTCGGTGGTGCCGTTTATAACCGTTGGGCGGGTATCAAACTGCCTGACTTCCTGAGCTTCTTCGGCGGCAAACGCTTCGTGCCGATCGCCACTGGCTTCTTCTGTCTGGTGCTGGCAGCCATCTTTGGCTACGTGTGGCCACCGGTGCAGAACGCCATCCACGCAGGTGGTGAGTGGATCGTTGGCGCTGGCGCGCTGGGCTCCGGTATCTTTGGTTTCATCAACCGTTTGCTGATCCCAACTGGTCTGCATCAGGTGCTGAACACCATCGCCTGGTTCCAGATTGGTGAGTTCACCAACGCGGCCGGTGCGGTCTTCCACGGTGACATCAACCGCTTCTATGCGGGTGACGGCACTGCGGGTATGTTCATGTCCGGCTTCTTCCCAATCATGATGTTTGGTCTGCCGGGTGCGGCGCTGGCGATGTACTTCGCAGCACCGAAAGCGCGTCGTCCAATGGTTGGCGGTATGCTGCTGTCCGTGGCGGTCACCGCATTCCTGACCGGTGTAACCGAGCCGCTGGAATTCCTGTTCATGTTCCTGGCGCCGGTACTGTACCTGCTGCACGCGATTCTGACCGGCGTTAGCCTGTTCATCGCAACGCTGCTGGGTATCCACGCGGGCTTCTCCTTCTCCGCAGGCGCTATCGACTACGTGTTGATGTACAGCCTGCCGGCAGCAAGTAAGAACGTCTGGATGCTGGTGGTAATGGGTCTGGTCTTCTTCGTTATCTACTTCGTCCTGTTCAGTGTGGTTATCCGCATGTTCAACCTGAAAACACCAGGTCGTGAAGATAAAGACGACAACGTGGTGACTGAAGAAGCGAACAGTAACACCGAAGAAGGTCTGAATCAGCTGGCAACTAACTACATTGCCGCAGTTGGTGGTACTGACAACCTGAAAGCGATTGATGCCTGTATTACCCGTCTGCGCCTGACCGTAGGCGACTCCGCGAAGGTAAGCGACGCGATGTGCAAACGTCTGGGCGCTTCCGGTGTGGTGAAACTGAACAAACAAACCATCCAGGTTATCGTGGGTGCGAAAGCTGAGTCTATCGGCGACGCGATGAAGAAAGTCGTTGCGCGTGGCCCGGTTGCCGCAGCAGCAGCGGAAAGCGCAGCGCCAGCAGCACCAGCGGCGGCAAAACCGCAGGCTGTGGCTAACACCGCGACCGTAGAAACTCTGGTTTCTCCGATTACCGGTGATGTGGTTGCACTGGAGCAGGTTCCTGATGAAGCCTTCGCCAGCAAAGCGGTCGGTGACGGTGTGGCGGTTAAACCAACGGATAAAACCGTAGTTTCCCCAGCAACGGGCACCATCGTGAAAATCTTCAACACCAACCACGCGTTCTGCCTGGAAACTGACAAAGGCGCGGAAATCGTTGTCCACATGGGTATCGATACCGTGGCGCTGGAAGGTAAAGGCTTCAAACGTCTGGTTGAAGAGGGTGCAGAAGTGAAAGCGGGTGAGCCAATCCTGGAAATGGACCTGGACTTCCTGAACGCCAATGCGCGCTCGATGATTAGCCCGGTAGTTTGCAGCAACAGCGATGATTTCGGCGGTCTGGTGATTAAAGCCGAAGGTCATGTGGTTGCCGGTCAAACGCCACTGTATGAGATTAAAGGTAAATAACTGCTCCTGAGTAAAGTGAGTTAAGTGCCTTAAGCGGCGGGGGGAAATCCTCCGCCGCTTTTTTTTGCAGCAAATACCCCCATATTCGATATTCCATCGCCTTTTTTGTGCAACAAATAGTTGTCTCCGGGCGCGGCTTATAAGATCATGTGCCGTTATACGTTGTTTACGCTTTGAGGAATCCACGATGAGTGAGGCTGAAGCCCGCCCGACTAACTTTATTCGTCAGATCATTGATGAAGATCTGGCTACCGGTAAGCACAACACGGTGCATACTCGTTTTCCGCCAGAGCCGAATGGCTATCTGCACATCGGCCATGCGAAATCCATCTGCCTGAACTTTGGCATTGCGCAAGATTATCAAGGCCAGTGCAACCTGCGTTTCGATGACACCAACCCGGTTAAAGAAGATATCGAATACGTTGAGTCCATCAAAAACGACGTCGAGTGGTTAGGTTTTCACTGGTCTGGCAACGTCCGTTACTCTTCTGATTACTTCGATCAGCTGCATGCCTACGCGGTCGAGCTTATCAACAAAGGCCTGGCGTACGTTGATGAATTAACGCCTGAGCAGATCCGCGAATACCGCGGTTCGCTGACCGCACCGGGCAAAAACAGCCCGTACCGCGATCGCAGCGTGGAAGAGAACCTGGCGCTGTTCGAAAAAATGCGTACCGGCGGCTTTGCTGAAGGTACTGCCTGCCTGCGCGCTAAAATCGATATGGCTTCGCCGTTTATCGTCATGCGCGATCCGGTGCTGTACCGCATTAAATTTGCCGATCACCACCAGACCGGCACTAAGTGGTGCATCTACCCGATGTACGACTTTACTCACTGCATCAGCGATGCGCTGGAAGGCATTACGCACTCCCTGTGTACGCTGGAATTCCAGGACAACCGCCGTCTGTACGACTGGGTGCTGGACAACATCACCATCCCGGTTCACCCGCGCCAGTACGAATTCTCGCGCCTGAATCTGGAATACACCGTGATGTCCAAGCGTAAGCTGAACCAGCTGGTAATGGAAAAACACGTAGAAGGCTGGGATGACCCACGTATGCCGACCATTTCCGGTCTGCGTCGTCGTGGTTATACCGCGGCGTCTATCCGTGAATTCTGTAAGCGCATCGGCGTCACCAAGCAGGACAACACCATTGAGATGGCTTCGCTGGAATCCTGCATTCGCGAAGATCTCAACGAAAACGCGCCGCGCGCAATGGCGGTTATCGACCCGGTTAAACTGGTTATCGAAAACTACCCGCAGGGCGAAAGCGAGCTGGTTTCTATGCCTAACCATCCGAATAAGCCGGAAATGGGTAGCCGTGACGTGCCGTTTAGCGCTGAGATCTGGATCGACCGCGCGGACTTCCGTGAAGAAGCCAACAAGCAGTACAAGCGCCTGGTGATGGGTAAAGAAGTTCGTCTGCGTAACGCCTATGTGGTGAAAGCAGAGCGCGTAGAGAAAGATGCTGAAGGCAATATCACCACCATCTTCTGTACCTACGATGCTGATACCCTGAGCAAAGACCCAGCAGATGGTCGTAAAGTGAAGGGCGTCATTCACTGGGTTAGCGCGGCACATGCGCTGCCGGTTGAAATTCGTCTGTACGACCGTCTCTTCAGCGTGCCAAACCCTGGTGCCGCAGAAGACTTCCTGTCGGTAATGAACCCAGAGTCACTGGTTATCAAGCAGGGCTACGCTGAGCCGTCTCTGCAGGCCGCTGAAGCCGGTAAAGCGTTCCAGTTCGAGCGTGAGGGTTACTTCTGCCTGGACAGCCGCTACACCACGGCTGAGAAGCTGGTGTTTAACCGTACCGTTGGTTTACGAGACACCTGGGTGGGGTAATTAACACCCAATAATAAAAACGCCGCCCATGCGGCGTTTTTTTTGCCTCGTTTTTAACGAAAACTTTCGTTGGAATAACGGTGTTCTTTCGGATGAAAAAATACGTCCCTCATAGTTTCGCGTAGCGAATTAATGCAAACCTTCTAAGCCTAAGCGCTTCTTCATTTTTGATCTCTTCTATCACAGAAACATTATGTAAACGCTCTCATTCACATTTAACCCAGAGCCCACAAGGCCTGACGTGAATATGTTTCAATAACGCACGCTGTTACAAACAGAAACCAAATATGTGCGCTTTGTCATAATCCTGCACTCTCGTTGAGGAAAAGGATTGATAATTCGCGTCGCGAAAAATAGTCTATCGGTGTAGCGAAACACCTTTTTTAAGAAGTTCATTTTTTTTAAAGTTTTTATTTTTTGCTTCTGCTTTGCAGCGGCATTTTTAAAAGTCAAAGAGGATATAACTATGCGTACGTTTAGTGGCAAACGTAGTACGCTGGCGCTGGCTATCGCCGGTGTGACAGCAATGTCAGGCTTTATGATGACCCCGGAAGCAAAAGCAGAAGGTTTCATCGATGATTCTACACTGACCGGCGGTATCTATTACTGGCAGCGTGAGCGTGACCGTAAAGATGTCACCGATAATGACAAATACAAAACCAACCTTTCTCATTCCACCTGGAACGCCAACCTCGACTTCCAGTCTGGCTATGCTGCCGATATGTTCGGTATTGATATTGCTGCGTTCACCGCAATTGAAATGGCGGAAAGTGCAGAAAGCGGTCACCCGAACGAAATTGCGTTCTCCTCTAAGAACAAAGGCTACAGCGAAGATTACAGCGGCGATAAGAGCGGTATCAGCCTGTACAAAGCGGCAGCTAAATTTAAATTAGGGCCAGCATGGGCTCGCGCAGGTTACATCCAGCCAACCGGTCAGACGCTGCTGGCGCCGCACTGGAGCTTTATGCCAGGTACCTATCAGGGTGCTGAAGCCGGGGCCAATTTCGACTACGGTGATGCTGGCGCGCTGAGCTTCTCCTACATGTGGACCAACAACTACAAGGCGCCTTGGCACCTTGAAATGGACAACTTCTATCAGAACGATAAGAAGACCAAAGTTGATTACCTGCACTCCATCGGTGCGAAATACGATTTCAAAAATGACCTGGTGCTGGAAGCCGCATTTGGTCAGGCAGAAGGCTATATCGATCAGTACTTCGCCAAAGGTAGCTACAAATTTGATATCCCTGGCGGCCCGCTGACCACCAGCTACCAGTTCTACGGTACCCGTGACAAGGTGAGCGATCACGGCGTCAACGACATCTATGACGGCACCGCATGGCTGCAAGCATTAACCTTCGGCTACAAGCTGCAAGAAGTCTTCGACTTCCGTCTGGAAGGGACCTGGGTTAAAGCAGAAGGCCAGCAGGGTTACTTCCTGCAGCGTATGACGCCAACCTACGCCTCCTCTAACGGTCGTCTGGATATCTGGTGGGATAACCGCTCTGACTTCAACGCCAACGGCGAAAAAGCGGTCTTCTTCGGTACTATGTATGACCTGAAAAACTGGGATCTGCCGGGTTGGGCAGTGGGTGCTTCTTACGTTTACGCATGGGATGCTAAGCCAGCGACCTGGCAGTTGAGCCCGGATGCGTACTACGACAAGAACAACAAGATTAAAGAGTCTGCCTACAGCCTCGATGTAGCATACACCGTACAGGATGGTCGTGCGAAAGGTACGCTGTTCAAACTGCACTTCACTCAGTATGACAATCACTCCGATATCCCAAGCTGGGGCGGTGGTTACGGCAACATCTTCCAGGATGAGCGTGACGTGAAATTCATGGTTATCGCACCGTTCACCATTTTCTGATGCTAACGTGGCAGGGGGAGACCTCTGCCGCCGCTAAGAGGCTCATCGTATGAAAAAACTGATTATTGTTGCGCTGATGGCTGCTGGGTTAACCGCCTGTGCGCAATCTCCTGCGCCGAAGGAAGATAGCAAGCTGAAGGATGCCTACAGCGCCTGTATTAACACCGCAGAAGGCAACCCGGATAAAATTCAGGCCTGTCAAAGCGTACTGAACGTGCTGAAGCAAGAGAAAGCACACGAGCAGTTCGCGAACCAGGAAAGCGTGCGCGTCATCGACTACCAGAAATGCATTAACGCTAGAAAAATGGGCAATGATGAAGCAGTAGCAAAAAACTGCGATAAGATCTGGCAAGAAATTCGCAGCAACAATACGCCGCAGAAATAGGCTTACGCTGATAATAAAAAACCGCTGCTTGCAGCGGTTTTTTTGTGGGCGTCGTAAAACGCAGAGTATAAAAAAACCAGCGCATAGGCTGGCTTTTCGAGAGGCAGTACGCTTATTTTGCGACTGCGTCATGCGCGTGTTCATCTTCACGGCAGTCGCCTTCAGCGCAGTGACCGTAGAGATAAAGACTGTGGTTCGTTAAGCGAATACCATGCTTCGACGCGATTTCACGCTGACGAGCTTCGATGGAATCATCGCTGAACTCGATCACTTTGCCGCAGTCGAGGCAAATCAGGTGATCGTGGTGATGCTGCTGGGTCAGTTCGAAAACGGATTTACCGCCTTCAAAATTATGACGAGTCACGATGCCGGCGTCATCAAACTGGTTAAGTACGCGGTAAACCGTGGCCAAACCAATCTCTTCACCCATGTCGATCAGGCGTTTATATAAGTCTTCCGCGCTGACATGGTGGTTATCCGGTTCCTGAAGGACTTCCAGAATCTTTAACCGTGGAAGTGTGACTTTCAGGCCAGCCTTCTTTAATGCGGTATTGTTGTCAGTCATGCGGAATCTGTCCTGTTGCTAAACGATCAACTTCCATCAGCGAAAGTATCACAGAGAATGCACCCGAATTAATGCGTCTCATTATAGAATGACCCTATTGAAATGAAAACAGCAAGAGCCGGGTAAACTAAGCTATCAAAAACGAGGCTTCACCGACAAAGTTACGATGAGACCGCGCTAAATCAGAAGATATTGTACAGGTATGCGCTAAAAAGTTAAAAAATTGTAGCTATTATTTTAATTGCTTTTACCTATTAATGAGGCGTAGTTTCATCACTACGCCTCACTGTTTTGCATCAGGCGTTTTTGATCTCTTCCAGGTGCAGCTCTTCTGCAACCTGCTTAACCCATTTTTCAACGCGTTCAGCGGTCAGCTCAGGCTGACGGTCTTCGTCGATGGCCAGACCAACAAAGTGGTCGTCATCGGCCAGGCCTTTAGACGCTTCGAAATGGTAACCTGCCGTTGGCCAGTGACCGACGATGGTCGCGCCGCGTGGTTCAATGATGTCGCGAATGGTACCCAGCGCATCACAGAAATATTCAGCATAGTCTTCCTGGTCGCCGCAGCCAAACAGCGCGACCAGCTTGCCGTTGAAGTCCACTTCTTCCAGCGTTGGGAAGAAATCGTCCCAATCGCACTGCGCTTCGCCGTAGTACCAGGTTGGGATACCCAGCAGCAGAATATCGAATGCTTCCAGATCTTCTTTGCTGCTCTTGGCAATGTCGTGAACGTCAGCGACATCTTTACCAAGCTGTTTTTGAATCATTTTTGCGATATTTTCGGTGTTCCCGGTATCGCTACCGAAAAAGATGCCAACGATTGCCATGAGTAAAATAACCTCTTGAAACTTAATGATATGGTGGTGGCTTATTGCCCACAGATAAGGGCAATCATAGCAGAACTGAGAAGCGTGCGGAAACCGCTATCGTGCCGTACTGCACACTCTGCTACATGAAAGTGTGTTTTGGGGGGATTTTCAGACTTTCCCCTGTCCGTGTAGCTGGGCCAACTGACTCATCAACATCTCTTCGATGAGTTCGCTACGGCTCATATCACGGGCAGTCGCCAGCTCGTTGAGCGCATCAACGGCTTCGTTATTCAGCTTCAGCTCCACGCGTTTCAGACCGCGCACTTTGTCGCGTTTTAACTGATTACGCTTATTAATGCGCAGCTGTTCGTCACGCGAAAGCGGATTGGTTTTTGGTCTTCCCGGCCGACGCTCATTTGCGAACAAATCTAAGGTCGTACGGTCCGTTTGTTCTTTTGCCATGGTTCTGAGTGACTTCGGGGAAACAAGCTACCGGGCGGTGCCCAGTGCAGACAGCGCGCAATCATACATCAGTGAGACCCACACGCCAACGACCACGGCCATTCTGGCGCGCGGTCGATGCATTTTTAATCATTCACTGAGGTAACGACGGATAGCCCGCAGTACCGCGTCCGGTTTTTCGGCGTGAACCCAGTGGCCCGCACCGGCGATGACGTGTGCTTTTGCCTGGGGGAATTGAGCCAGCAGCGCGCTGCGGTAGGCTTCGGTGACGTACGGTGAATTGCCGCCAGGAATAAACAGAGCAGGGTGGTCCCAGGCCGGAATGGTTTCCCAGCCCACGATATGCGGGTATTGCTCCCACAACACCGGTACGTTAAAGCGCCAGGCACCGTCGACGAAGGATTTCAGCAGGAACTGAATCACACCTTCTTCTTTTAAGTATTCGCGCATTACCGTCGCGGCCTGCTGGCGAGTTGCTACACCGGCGCTGGTAACGGCGTTAATGGCCGCAAAAATCTCATCGTGGCGACGGACGTGATAATCCACCGGTGCAATATCAATTGCGACCAAGCGGTCGATGCGTTCTGGGGCCAGCGCGGTAAGCGCCATCACCGCTTTGCCACCCATGGAATGGCCGATAACCGTGGCTTTTTCGATGCTGTTGGCATCAAGCGTGTCGAGAAGATCCTGAGCCATGGCGGGATAGGTCATCTCATCGGCACGCGGTGAGAGGCCATGGTTACGCATGTCGACCTGGAGGATATCGTGATCGGTAACCAGGTCGCGGGCCAGGATACCCAGATTATCGAGGCTGCCGAACAGGCCGTGGACGAGAACGATGGGAGAATTATTGTGCAGGTTTTGTGCAGATTGCGCTCGGACATTCAATTTCATAGCAAAGTTCTTTTTTTCGCATTGTCGGGTTAGGGTATCATGTTGGACATTCTAACGCTCAGGGGCAAGAGAGGAACTCATCCGAATTTTGCCGTCTTCCTGGTTTGGCGCTACCCGCTGTTGGGTTTTGACTTTATAATCCCAATGAATTGTATTCAGAAAAATTATCGCACCGGATTAAGATGAAAACGATCGAAGTTGATGACGAGCTCTATCGCTATATTGCGGCTCACACTCTGCACATTGGCGAGAGCGCGTCCGACATTTTACGGCGTATGCTGAAATTCTCCGCCGCTTCCCAGCCCGTGGCTGCTGCCGCTGCGCCGGTCGTCAAAGCAGAACCGGCTCCCGCTCCGGCCCCGGCTGCTGCTCCCGTTGCTGACGTAAAAACGGTGAAAACCGCCAAAGATAAAGTTCGTGCCATGCGCGAGCTGCTGCTCTCTGATGAGTATGCCGAGCAGAAGAAAGCGGTTAACCGCTTCATGCTGGTTCTGACCACGCTGTACGCTCTGGACAACAAAGCGTTTGCAGAAGCTACCGAATCCCTTCACGGTCGTACCCGTGTCTATTTTGCGGCTGATGAGCAAACGCTGCTCAAAAACGGCAATCAGACAAAACCAAAACAGGTTCCGGATACGCCATACTGGGTCATTACCAATACCAATACAGGCCGTAAATGCAGCATGGTCGAACACATCATGCAATCAATGCAATTCCCGGGGGAATTGATTGAGAAGGTTTGCGGTACTATCTAATACTGACAATCTAACCCTTGCATAAGAAGGACCAGGCAATGGCAAACCATACCCGTGCAGGACAACCTGCACAGCAGAGTGATTTGATCAACGTCGCCCAACTGACGGCGCAGTACTACGTGCTGCAGCCTAACGTGAGTAACCCGGAACATGCGGTGAAGTTCGGTACGTCCGGCCACCGTGGGAGCGCGGGTCGTCACAGCTTCAATGAAAAGCATATTCTGGCCATTGCTCAGGCGATTGCTGAAGAGCGCGCGAAAAATGGAATTACGGGCCCATGCTATGTCGGGAAAGATACTCACGCGCTCTCTGAGCCGGCGTTTATCTCCGTTCTCGAAGTGCTGGCAGCAAACGGGGTGGATGTCATTGTTCAGGAAGACAATGGCTTTACGCCAACTCCAGCGGTATCTAACGCTATCCTGGTTCACAACAAAAAAGGCGGCAAGCTGGCCGACGGGATCGTGATTACGCCATCCCACAACCCACCGGAAGACGGCGGCATCAAGTACAACCCACCAAACGGTGGCCCGGCTGATACCAACGTCACCAAAGTGGTTGAAGACCGCGCGAATGCGCTGCTGGCAGCAAATCTGGAAGGCGTGAAGCGTATTTCGTACGACGCGGCACTGGCTTCCGGTCACGTGAAAGAAGTCGATCTGGTGCAGCCGTTTATTGAAGGGCTGGCGGATATCGTCGATATGGCGGCTATCCAGAAAGCCGGTCTGACCCTGGGCGTTGACCCGCTGGGCGGTTCCGGTATCGAATACTGGAAGCGTATTGCTAAGCATTACAACCTGAACCTGACCATCGTTAACGATCACGTTGACCAGACTTTCCGCTTTATGCACCTCGATAAAGACGGCGCGATCCGTATGGACTGCTCCTCCGAGTGTGCCATGGCGGGCCTGCTGGCGCTGCGTGATAAGTTCGACCTGGCGTTTGCTAACGACCCGGACTATGACCGTCACGGTATCGTCACGCCGGCTGGCCTGATGAACCCGAACCACTATCTGGCAGTGGCAATCAACTACCTGTTCCAGCATCGCCCGCAGTGGGGCAAATACGTTGCCGTGGGTAAAACCCTGGTCTCTTCTGCGATGATTGACCGCGTGGTGAACGACCTGGGCCGTAAGCTGGTAGAAGTACCGGTAGGTTTCAAATGGTTCGTTGATGGTCTGTTCGACGGTAGCTTCGGCTTCGGCGGCGAAGAGAGCGCGGGCGCTTCCTTCCTGCGCTTCGATGGTACACCGTGGTCTACCGATAAAGACGGGATCATCATGTGCCTGCTGGCGGCGGAAATTACTGCCGTCACCGGTAAGAACCCGCAGGAGCACTACAACGAACTTGCGGCTCGTTTCGGCGCGCCAAGCTACAACCGTCTGCAGGCCAGCGCCACTTCCGCGCAGAAAGCGGCGCTGTCTAAGCTCTCTCCAGAAATGGTGAGCGCCAGCACGCTGGCGGGTGACCCGATTACCGCGCGTCTGACGGCGGCACCGGGTAACGGCGCTTCTATCGGCGGTCTGAAAGTGATGACCGACAACGGCTGGTTCGCCGCGCGTCCATCCGGTACCGAAGATGCCTACAAGATTTACTGCGAAAGCTTCCTCGGTGCTGAACACCGTAAGCAGATTGAGAAAGAAGCGGTAGAAATTGTCAGCGAAGTGCTGAAAAACGCCTGAGTGATGGGGTAAGAAAAGGGGAGCCGAATGGCTCCCTTTTTTATCTCTCCGCGTGCTGGCGGCAGGTTAACATCTGGCAATCGATGCGCACGACGCAAACCGCTTTTAGCATGTCATCCCGATAGCTGAATGTTCGTCCCGGTACGGCCTGGCGCATAATGACATCCAGTCCGTGCACCATTTCTTCACGTTCATGCAAAATAGTCGCCCGTCCGCTGGCAATAATACTGGAATAAGCAAAGCTATAGTCGCATGCATCGGCAGCCGCAATTAATTGGTGATCGCCATCAATTTCAAGACTAATAGCAGGGTTTATGCGCAGTAAACGCATCTTTTTTCCGCTACGCGCGCCGTGGAAATAGAACGTCCAGCGCCCGTCTTCATGCGTATAGCCGAAATTGACGGGCACAATATATGGGCTGTACTCATCGTTAAGGGCGATGCGGCAAATCTGATGGTGCTGAAGCAGACTACGAATTTTATCGGGGTCGCTGACGATGCGTTCTGGATTGCTCATGATGATGGTCTTATCAGAAAAGAAGAAAAGTGGGCTGCAGTGGTCTGCAGCCCGGGTAGATTTAACCGTGTTTGTTTTTCAGTTCAAAGCGCGGCGATACCAGCCCGTACAGCGTCCAACCGAGGAACGTCACGATGGAACCGTACAGCATCGCTTCTTCGCCGGAAGAGTAGAGCGCATAGAAGCTATACATTGCCCCAATGAATGCCACGAAGTTGGCGACGCGTGCTTTGTTCATAGGCACGTTAGCCATCCGCTGGATAATCACCAGCGCAGCCATCGACAGGATGTACGGAATAATGTTGGTTACCACCGCCAGGTTAACCAGCACGTTGAACTGGTTGTTCAGCGACGGGCTAATGGTCATCAGCGACAGCCCGGACTGGATAATCACGATAACCAGCATCCCCTGAACCGGAGCATCAGCACTGCTGACGCGGGAGAAGATTTTCGGGAAGTAACCTTCGTCCGCCGAGGATTTGAACACCTGAGCAATGGTGAACTGCCAGCCGAGCAGCGAACCGCAGCAGGACATCACCATCAGCGCCATAATCACTTTCCCGACTTCCGGGGTGAACATCTGCGCGAAGGCCAGGCCGAACGGCGCGGTGGAGTTGGCCAGGTCCATGTTTGGTACGATACCGGCAATCACGTTGGTGGAGATGATGTAAATCACCGCCGCCCCGAGCGTCCCGCCGAGAACAGCAATCGGCACGTTACGTTCCGGATTTTCCACCACTTCGGCGTTTGCACAGGCAGATTCCAGACCAAGGAACGCCCACAGCGTCATGGCAATAGAAGAACCGACGGCGCTAAAGAACGGCACGTGGTGCGGGTTCCAGGATTCGACGTACATTGTCGGGCTGAACCAGTACCAGCCGATGATGCACAGACCCACCACCGGAATAATGACGCCCCATACCGTGATGCTGCTGATCTGCCCGGTAATGCGCGCACCGCCGAAGTTAGCAACGGTACAGATCCACAGCACGCCGATGGTGGCAAGCCCGATCTGCACCGGGCTCAGTGCGGCACCGAAAAGCTCGGTACCGTAACCCACCGCCGAAATGGCGATAGCGACGTTGGCAATCAGCAGTGAAACCCCGTAGGTATAGTTGGCCATGAAGTTGCCCGACTTACCGAAGGCATACTCCGCGTAGCCACCCATACCGCCGGGTTTCTTACTGAACATCCCGCATTTTGCAAAGGCCCAGGCCAGCGCCATCGAGCCGACGGCGGTGACCAGCCAGGAGATAATGGAGATGGTGCCGACTTCAGCGAGTTTGGTGGGCAGCATGATAATCCCGGAGCCCATCATGTTCACCATTGTCAGGATGGTGAGCTGAACAACACCCATCTTATTGTTGGCTTTGCTCATAATTTCTCCCCTTTCAGCAGGGCAGGTTGCGGCTGCTGAGTCTCAATCACGTTGCACCACACTTCTTTGCGGCCGTCGTGTTCCTGGATATAAACCCCCTGCAGCTCTGGCGCGAAGCCCGGCAGCAGGTTGATGCCTTCTTCCAGCGCTTTGAAGTAGCGCAGAACGGAATCACCCCAGATTTCCCCAGGAACAACACACAGCACGCCTGGAGGATACGGCAGGGCACCTTCGGCGGCGATTTTGCCTTCCGCCATCGACAGCGGTACCAGCTCAACCTGACCACGAAGGTAGGCGTAGTTGGCGTCCTGTGGATTCATGCTGACGCGTGGGAAGTGTGATTTACGGAACATCTCTTTTTGCAGCTGTTTCACGTTGTGACGCGCATACAGGTCATGCATTTCCTGGCAGAGCTGGCGCAGGGTGTAACCGGCATAGCGGTCTTTATGCTGACCGTAGAGCGATGGCAGAACCTCTTGCAGCGGCGCATCGGCTTCCAGCAGCGTTTCGAAACGGACCAGCAGCGCGACGAGCTGTTGCAGCTTGGCCATATCTTCCGCTGGCGTCAGCAGGAACAGGATGGAGTTGAGGTCGCATTTTTCCGGCACCACGCCGTGTTCACGCAGGTAGTTCGCCAGAATGGTGGCCGGTACGCCGAAGGTGTCATATTCGCCTTCAGCATTAATGCCCGGGGTGGTCAGCAGCAGTTTGCATGGGTCGACAAAGTACTGATGTTCTGCATAGCCTTCAAAACCGTGCCAGCGCTCGCCCGGTACGAAGTGGAAGAAGCGCAGATCGTTGGCAATGGTTTCGGTCGGCCATGACTGCCATGCTTTACCGTCAATTTCGCCTGGTACGAACGGGCGAATATGGTGGCAGTTATCGAGGATAAGCTTACGCGCTTCGATACCGTTGGAAACGCAGTCCATCCACATATTGCGGCCAGCCTGACCTTCATGCATACGGGCGTTCACGTCCAGGGCGGCAAACAGCGGGTAGAACGGACTGGTGGAGGCGTGCATCATAAAGGCGTTATTGAGGCGTTTATGCGGAACATAGCGCTGTTGGCCTTTGATATGGCTATCTTTCTTGTGAATCTGTGAAGTCTGAGAGAAGCCTGCCTGCTGTTTGTGCACCGACTGAGTGACCAGAATCCCTGGGTCGTTTTCGTTGAGTTCAAGCAGCAGCGGCGAGCAGTCGGCCATCATCGGAATAAACTGTTCATAGCCGACCCACGCGGAGTCGAACAGGATGTAGTCGCAGAGATGACCAATTTTATCAACCACCTGACGGGCGTTATAGATGGTGCCGTCGTAGGTGCCAAGCTGAATCACCGCCAGGCGGAACGGGCGCTGATTACGCGCGCGGTTTGGCGCAACTTCGGCAATCAGTTCACGCAGATAACCCTCTTCAAAACAGTGGGCATCGATACCACCGATAAAGCCGTACGGGTTACGCGCGGTTTCCAGATAAATTGGCGTAGCCCCCGCCTGTAACAGCGCGCCGTGGTGGTTGGATTTGTGGTTGTTGCGGTCAAACAGCACCAGGTCACCCGGGGTGAGCAGGGCGTTCAGCACCACTTTGTTAGAAGACGAGGTGCCGTTCAGGACGAAGTAGGTTTTATCAGCGTTAAACACTTTGGCGGCGTGCTGCTGTGCAATGCACGGCGCACCTTCGTGGATAAGCAGGTCGCCCATCGCCACGTCGGCGTTGCAAAGGTCAGAGCGGAATAGGGTTTCGCCAAAGTATTCAACAAACTGGTTGCCCGCAGGGTGACGGCGGAAGAATTCACCCCCCTGATGCCCCGGGCAGTCAAACGCACTGTTACCCTGTGCCACGTAATCAACCAGCGCGCTGAAGAACGGTGGGCGCAGGTTCACTTCATACTTGTGAGCGGCCGATTCCAGCTGACGACCATAGAAGTCATTGCGGGTTTCATCATGCTCGAATACCCCTTGAATACGTGAAAGATATTCGGCGGGAACAATCTGGTCTTTATTAATAGCAATAAATACTGGCAGGTTATAACCCGTCGCGTCTATTTCATCGAGTTTACCGCACTCAACGTCTTCGGTAATGCTGCCAACTTACTGATTTAGTGTATGATGGTGATTTTAAGGTGCTTGCGTGGCTTCCATTTCCATCAGATGTCCCACTTGTTCAGCTACCGAAGGCGTCGTGCGTAACGGTAAAAGCACTGCCGGACATCAGCGCTATCTCTGCTCTCACTGCCGTAAAACATGGCAAATCAGCTTCACTTACACCGCCTCTCAACCCGGTACACATCAGAAAATCATTGATATGGCTATGAATGGGGTTGGGTGCCGTGCCAGTGCCCGCATTATGGGCGTTGGCCTCAACACGATTTTACGGCACTTAAAAAACTCAGGCCGGAGCCGGTAACATCGCGCATACAACCGGGCAGTGACGTCATTGTCTGCGCGGAAATGGACGAACAGTGGGGCTACGTCGGGGCTAAATCATGTCAGCGCTGGTTATTTTACGCCTATGACAGGATGCGCAGGACGGTGGTGGCACACGTCTTTGGTGAGCGTACTCTGGCCACACTGGAGCGTCTTCTGGAGCTGCTGTCGGTCTTTGATGTGGTGGTATGGATGACGGATGGCTGGCCGCTTTATGAATCACGCCTGAAGGGAAAGCTGCACGTTATCAGCAAGCGTTACACTCAGCGCATTGAGCGACATAACCTGAATCTGAGACAACATCTGGCAAGGCTGGGACGGAAGTCACTGTCGTTCTCAAAATCGCTGGAGCTGCATGACAAGGTCATCGGGCATTATCTGAACATAAAACACTATCAGTAAGTTGGAGTCATTACCAACGTCTTCAATAGATAATACGGCAGCAGCAACATCAATAAAGTGAGTGTCGCAGGTATTGATAATAGCGCGCTGGGTAGTAAAACAGTCCGGGCAAGTACGGCTTACGGCAATTTTTAATTCAGACATTTTTCATCTCTTTATTTTAGGTAATAGCAGTCCCTCAATTTCCCGAATGAGAAATTGATATCGCCGGAAAAAAGCAAAACGATCTCGCTGACAATAACGTCAGGGCGTGAGCTTTTTTGGAATGTGGCAAACCCAGCCGGTCCGGTGGCCGGAAGCTTTTACCCGTCATACTTCAAGCTGCAGGTGCGTTGGCTGCGTTCGTTCACCCGAATGACTTACTAGAGTAAGCTCATCGGGATTCACTCTGTTGCCGCCTTCCTGTAACTCGAATTATTTAGGGTATAGGTTTGTCAGAGCGAGCGCTGGCTACAGGCGTGAGCCCGTATTAGCAGGGAATATCTGCGAGGCGCCCGAAGTCGGGAGACTTATCGGGCGTTAAAGAAGTGAAAATCGAAACTATTGCGATGGGCAAACATCATAATATGTGTTGTCCGTCGAATATGAGGCATCAATCGGTTGTTGTTTTCCATTTCGTATACCTTCGATGAATATCTTAAAGCGTAGTCATTTTATCTCTGAATGGTCTTAAAACTGTGAGGATGATCAATATAACAAGATCAATGATGAAATTATTCATTATTGGTAGGGGTGATTCCAGGATTAAATGCTGTTTTGTTTCAATGTTGTAAATAAACTGTTTAATAATTATCTAAAATAAAAGTAGTGTCACCGCGTTAATATTTTCGGTTTATAGTTAATTGTGCGGTGAAATAATAAATAAAGAAGCGAGGGTTTATGAATAAATATTCATAACATAAACCGATAACCAATTCCGGTTTCGGTTAATAAATGCTGTGGGCGCGCGGGATCTATTTCCAGCTTCTGGCGAAGGTGCCCCATATAAATGCGCAAATAGTGACTATGCTCTACGGCGTTGGGTCCCCAGACCTGGTTGAGCAGCTGGCGCTGGGTGAGCACTTTTCCCGCGTTGTTGAGCAGCACCGCCAGCAGACGGAATTCAATAGGGGTGAGGTGAATTTCTTCTCCGCCGCGAGTGATACGACGCGCGGCGAGGTCGACGGTGGTATCTGAAAAGGTCACGATAGGATCATTCGGCTGGCTGCCCGCATGGCGGCGTAGCGCAACGCGCAGACGAGCCTGAAGCTCGCCAATACCAAAAGGCTTACTGAGATAGTCATCCGCACCCGCGTCGAGCGCGGCAATTTTATCGCTCTCTTCGCTGCGCGCTGACAGCACGATAATCGGCACCGGGCTCCACTGGCGAATATCGCGGATAAAATCCAACCCGTCGCCGTCGGGCAGACCGAGGTCGAGAATGATCAGGTCAGGCTTGCGCGTGGCGGCTTCCAGCAGGCCTCGCTGTAGCGTGGGGGCGTCAAAAACGCGCAGGTCTTCTGCTTCCAGCGCGGTGCGCAGAAAACGGCGGATGGCTTGTTCATCTTCAACAATTAAAACGCTGGTCACAGGCCGTCGTGTCCCTCATCAAGTTCTGGCGGTTGTTCTAACGCAAGTGTAACACGAAAACAGGCGCCGCCTTCCGGGCGGTTGCTGGCGGTGAGTGTACCGCCGTGAATATCGACGATTGCCTGGCAGATAGCGAGCCCCAACCCCACGCCGGGGATCGCAGACTCTTTATGCCCACGGGTAAACTTGGCAAAAAGATGTTCTTCCTGTCCGCCGGGAATGCCGGGCCCGCTGTCCCAGACGTCAAGCAGCAGATGGTCATCTTTGGTAGTGGCAGCGATACCGATCTCCGCTTCGCTACCCGCGTATTTCACGGCGTTCTCCAGCAGGTTAATCAGCACGCGCTCGAACAACGGGCCGTCGATATGTACCAGCATCAGCGGGTCGGGCAGGGAGAGGGCGATATGCCGACCGTTAAGGCTCGGCTCCAGCATACGCAGCGCGCTACCGACCACTTCCTCAAGCGTCAGCCACTCTTTATGCAAATTAAAGCCGCCCGACTGTAGTCGCGCCATATCCAGCAAATTGTTCACCAACCGGGTGGTGTTGAGCACGTGCTGGCGAATTTCGTTGGCCTGAGGCGCGTACGGCGAGCCGCTGCTGGCAAGGTCGAGCGTCAGGATTTCCGCCTGGCCGAACAGCACGGTCAGCGGTGTGCGCAGATCATGAGAAAGCGCTGCCAGTAGCGAGTTGCGCAGGCTCTCGCGGGCGCTGATAAGCCGCGACTGCGCTTCGCTTTCGGTTAACGCCAGGCGTTCCAGCGCGCTGGCAACCAGCAAGGTGAAGGTTTCCAGCAGACGCTGCTGCTCGGGGATCATCAACTGGCGCAGGTTATTGGGTTCGACCACGATAAGTCCGTAGGTTTTATCGGCGCTGCGCAGCGGGAGGAGCAGGTAGGGCACGCCGGGCAGGGTATCGGTTCCCGCACCGGCCGGTAGCCCTTTATCAAAGCTCCAGTGGGCGATGGCTTCATCCCACGGCGTCATGCCCTCCTGGTGGGTCAGCGACGTTAACGTGCCGTGTTCATCCGGCATCAGTACCTGGCTGCGGGCGTGGAAGGTGGTGCGAATATACTGCTCGCAGGTGTGGGCGATATCGTGGGCGTTGCGGCCCACGGCAAGCGCTTTGGACATCTCATAAAGATGACGGGTGCGTTGCTCGCGATAACGTGCAACGCGCGCCTGATAACGGACGCCCGCGGTGAGATTACCGATAACTAACCCCACGGTGAGCATTACGCCGAAGGTGAGCAGGTACTGCACGTCGGAGACGGCAAGCGTCCCGCGTGGGGCGATGAAGAAGAGGTCGAAGCTGACCACGTTAATCACTGTGGCGAGTACCGACGGCCAGCGGCCGTAGAACAGCGCGACGATCACCACGCCCAGCAGATAAAGCATCACCAGGTTGGCGGCCTCAAAGGCCATCAGCCATTGGTTGGCAATCAGCGTAATACCGGCGCATAGCCCTAGCGCCACCAGACAGCCGCGAATCTGTACCCGCCACTTATCCATAAATGGTCGCTGATCGCGCGATCGCTCCGGCAGGGGAAGCGGCGATTCATCGACGCCGACGACCAGCAGATCCAGCTCTGGTGCATGGCGGGCGAGCCGCTCACCAAAGCGTTCGCCTCGCCACCAGTGGCGCTTTTTCTGACGGCCAATCACGATTTTGCCAAGATTGTGCTCGCGCGCGTAGCGGATCACCGCCGCCTCTTCCGACGGCTCAGAAAGCGTAGCCGTTTCGGCACCCAGCTCCTGCGCCAGACGCAGGGCGTTGAGAATAGCCCGACGCTGAGGTTCGGGCAGGCGGTGCAGGGTAGGGGTTTCCACATATACGGCATGCCAGACGCTGCCAAGGCGAGCCGCCAGTCGCGCGGCGGAGCGCACCAGCTTTTCGCTGCCGCTGTGGTGGCCGATACACAGCAAAATGGCATCGCGGGTATGCCAGACTTTTTCTTGCCCTTGACCATCGCGCCAGGCGCGCATTTGATCGTCCACGCGGTCGGCGGTACGGCGCAGCGCCAGTTCGCGCAGGGCAATCAGATTACCTTTGCGGAAAAAATTCTCGATGGCGCGTTCGGCCTGCCCGGCAAGGTAGACCTTACCTTCGTTCAGGCGCTGACGCAGATCGTCCGGGGGAAGGTCGACCAGCACCACCTCGTCGGCGGCATCAAAAAAGGGATCGGGTACCGTTTCGCGCACCTGAATACCTGTCACGCCGCTGACGATATCGTTGAGACTCTCCAGATGCTGAACGTTAACGGTGGTGAAGACATCGATGCCTGCTTCCAGCAGTTCATCAATATCCTGCCAGCGTTTAGGGTGACGCGAGCCGGGCGCATTGCTGTGTGCCAGCTCGTCCATCAATACCAGCGCCGGACGACGGGCGAGGGCGGCATCGAGATCAAACTCGTAAACGTAGCGCCCGCGATAGGCGCTGCGCTTTGGCGGCAGGAGGGTGAGGCCGCTGAGCATTGCGGCGGTCTCTTTACGTCCGTGTGTCTCCACCACGCCCGCCAGAATATCGAGCCCTTGCGCCCGCAGACGCTGCGCCTCGGCCAGCATCGCCCAGGTTTTTCCTACCCCAGCACAGGCACCGAAGAAAATCTTCAGCTTACCGCGGTGCGCTTCGGCGGTTTGTTCCAGCAGGCGGTCCGGGTTGGGACGCAGCGGCTCGTCGGTCATCATCAGTTATCCTTGTGGGCATCCAGCGCCATATTCAGCTTAGTAATATTTACCACAGGTTGTCCGAGAAAGCCGAGCAGCGGAGAGTTTGTCGCGGCTTCAACTTCTTTACGCAGCCACTCCGCCGGGACGTTACGCGCTTTGGCAATACGCGGTACCTGCCACAGCGCGGCGGCTGGCGTCAGGTTCGGGTCCAGCCCGCTGGCGGAGGCGGTAACCAGCTCAACCGGTACTTCATGGCTGGCATCCGGGTTAGCGGCACGTAGCGCGGCGATACGGTCGGTAAACAGTTTATCCAGCGCCGGGTTGCTGCCCGCGAGATTACTGCCGCCGGACGCCATCGGGTTATCCGGGGCGTCCGAGGTCGCGGAAGGGCGACCCTGGAAATAGCGGGGATCGGTAAAGTTCTGCCCGATCAGGTACGATCCGCGAATCTCATGGTTTTCGATAATTAATGACCCTCCCGACTGCGCCGGGAAGAACCACTGCCCCAGCGCGGTGGTCAGCAGAGGGTAGAGCCCCCCGGTGATAAGCGCCAGGAACAGAAAAATCACGATAGCAGGACGTAATGCAGACATGGCTATTTCCTCAGACCAGACCCAGCAGGGTCAGCAGTAAATCGATAACTTTAATGCCAATAAACGGCACAACCAGACCACCAGCACCATAGATCCACAGGTTACGGCGCAGCATGGCCGAGGCGGAGAGCGGGCGGTAGCTCACCCCTTTTAGCGCCAGCGGCAGCAGGAAGACGATAATCAGGGCGTTGAAAATCACCGCGCTCAGAATGGCCGAGTCAGGCGAGTGCAGATGCATGATGTTGAGCACGCCCAGCTGTGGCCAGCTTGCCGCGAACGCCGCTGGAATGATGGCGAAGTATTTGGCGACGTCATTGGCGATACTGAAGGTGGTCAGGGAACCACGAGTCATCAGCATCTGTTTACCGATATGCACGACTTCAATCAGTTTGGTGGGGTTTGAGTCCAGATCCACCATGTTGCCAGCCTCTTTCGCCGCCTGGGTCCCGGAGTTCATCGCCACCGCTACGTCGGCTTGCGCCAGCGCCGGGGCGTCGTTAGTGCCGTCGCCGGTCATCGCCACCATGCGACCTTCGGACTGATACTGACGAATCAGCGCCAGTTTGGCCTCCGGCGTGGCTTCGGCCAGGAAATCGTCCACGCCCGCTTCGGCGGCTATCGCGGCCGCGGTGAGGCGGTTGTCACCGGTGATCATCACCGTTTTGATACCCATTTTGCGCAGCTGAGCGAAGCGCTCTTTAATGCCGCCTTTGACGATATCTTTCAGCGAGATAACGCCGAGCACGCGAGCCCCTTCTGCTACCACCAGTGGCGTGGCACCAAGGCGGGCAACGCTCTCGACTTTTTGCTCCACGTCCTGTGGGAAGCTGCCGCCGTTGCTCTCGATATGGCGGCGAATGGCATCGACTGAGCCTTTACGGATCATGCGGTTGTCAATGTTGATCCCGCTCATGCGGCTTTGGGCGGTAAACGGTACAAAGGTGGCATGCAGCGTTTGCAGATCCCGCTCGCGCAGATTAAAGCGCTGTTTTGCCAGCACCACGATGCTGCGGCCTTCCGGCGTTTCGTCCGCCAGCGATGAGAGCTGTGCGGCATCGGCCAGCGTTTTCTCGTCCACGCCATCGGCTGGCAGGAACTGGGAAGCCTGACGGTTGCCGAGGGTGATGGTGCCGGTTTTATCCAGCAGCAGCACGTCCACGTCGCCCGCCGCTTCTACTGCGCGACCGCTGGTGGCAATCACGTTAGCGCCGAGCATACGGCTCATCCCGGCCACGCCGATGGCGGAGAGCAGGCCACCGATGGTGGTAGGAATCAAACACACCAGCAGCGCAACCAGCACGGTGACGCTAATCGGCGTGCCGCTCCAGGCGGAGAATGGCCAGATGGTGGCCGTCGCCAGCAGGAATACGATAGTCAGCGCGACTAACAGAATAGTCAGGGCAATTTCGTTAGGCGTTTTACGACGCTGCGCGCCTTCAACCATGGCGATCATCCGATCAAGGAAGGTTTCGCCTGGGTTGACGCTACAGCGCACGACCAGCCAGTCTGAGAGAATGCGCGTCCCACCGGTGACGGAGGCAAAGTCACCGCCGGACTCGCGGATTACCGGTGCAGATTCCCCAGTAATGGCGCTTTCATCCACCGACGCACCGCCCTCAATAACTTCGCCGTCGCAGGGAATGATATCTCCGGCTTCCACCAGCACCACATCGCCTTTACGCAGTTCGTCTGCCGGGACGTGATCCATCGCGGCACCGTAGCGGGCCTCGCGCAGTTTGCGGGCAAACGCCGTTTTCTTGACCCCTTTCAGGCTGTTGGCCTGCGCCTTGCTGCGGCCTTCCGCCATCGCTTCGGCAAAGTTAGCGAACAGTACGGTAAACCACAGCCACAGCGCGATAGCACCGCTGAACCAGGCGTTACCCGGCAGGATTCCCAGCGCCATGGCGACGGCCAACCCGCTGGTGAGTACGCTGCCTATCCAGACGATAAACATCACCGGGTTACGCCACTGAATGGTCGGGCTCAGTTTCTTCACGGCATCGATCAACGCCTGGCGAACCAGAGAGGGTTCGAACAGGGCCAGTTGTTTGCGACTCATAACCAATAGCTCCGCATCACTCAAAACAGGGAAAGATGTTCCGCAACAGGGCCAATCGCCAGGGCGGGAATAAAGGTCAGGGCACCGACCAGCAGTACGGTCCCCATCAGCAGGCCGATAAACAGCGCGTCATGGGTGGCAAGCGTACCCGGGGTGGCTGGCTGGATTTTTTTGCTGACCAGCGAACCGGCAATCGCCATCACCGGTACGATGACGCCGAAGCGACCGACGAACATGCAGAACGCCAGCAGGCAGCTCCAGAACGGTGAGTTGGCGCTAAGACCGGCAAAGGCGCTACCGTTGTTGTTGGCGGCTGACGATACGGCGTACAGCACTTCGCTAAAGCCGTGTGAACCGGGGTTAGCCATCGCGCTGCGGCCCGCGTCTGTCATCATCGCGAGCGCAGTGCCAAGCAGTACCAGCGTCGGGGTGACCAGAATCGCCAGCGCGGTCATCTTCATCTCCGGCACGTCGATTTTTTTACCGAGATATTCCGGGGTGCGGCCAATCATCAGACCGGCAATAAACACTGCCAGCATCACGAACAGCAGCATGCCGTAGAGACCAGAACCGACGCCGCCGAACACCACTTCACCAATCTGCATCAGCCACAGCGGGATCATGCCGCCGAGTGCGGTAAAGGAATCGTGCATCGCGTTGACCGCACCGCAGGAGGCGGCAGTGGTCACCACGGCGTACAGGCTGCTGGCAAGAATGCCAAAGCGGCTCTCTTTACCTTCCATATTGATGCTGCTGTCGGCACCGAAGGCCAACAGATGCGGGTTACCGCGGGTTTCAGCCCACATCACCACTGCGACGCAGATGATAAAGATAAGCGTCATGGCCCAGAGAATGGCGCGGCCCTGGCGGTTATCGCCCACCGCTTCGCCAAAGGCAAAGCACAGCGCGGCAGGAATCAGGAAAATAGCCAGCATCTGCACAAAGTTGGTGAGTGCCGTTGGGTTTTCAAACGGATGCGAAGAGTTGGCGTTAAAGAAGCCACCGCCGTTGGTACCGAGCATCTTAATGGCTTCCTGCGAGGCGACCGGCCCCATTGGCAGCAACTGATGCGCGCCCTCAATGCTGGTAAACGGCTGGTAGGGCAGGAAATTCTGCAATGCCCCTTGCTGAATGAAGAACAGCGCCAGCAGCAGGGAAATCGGCAGCAGCAGCCATAGCGTGATGCGGGTGATATCGACCCACGCGTTACCCAGCGTGTTCACGCTGTGGCGGGCAAACGCACGCACCAGCGTGAACAGCACGGCAATCCCGGTGGCGGCAGAGAGGAAGTTCTGTACCGTCAAACCCGCCATCTGGCTGAAATAGCTCAGGGTGGTTTCACCGCTATAGGACTGCCAGTTGGTGTTGCTGACAAAGCTGACGGCGGTATTAAGCGCCAGATGCCATGACAGCCCCGGAAGTTTTTGCGGGTTCAGTGGCAGCACGCCCTGCAACATCAGCATGGCGAAAAGTACCAGCAGCCCGACCAGATTCAGCAGCAGGATGGCAATGGTATAGCGCCCCCAGCTCATCTCCTGGCCGGAAATGCCCATGACGCGCCAGAGCCCGCTTTCACAGCGGGCAAGCCCCGGCAGCGGCGTGTTGTTGATCATCCCTGCCAGCACTTTGCCCAGCGGACGGGCGAGCACAAACAGCACCAGCAGGAAGCTGGCAACGAGTAAAAATCCTTGAGCAGCCATTTACAGCGCCTCCGCCTTGAAAAGGGCATAAACCAGATACGCCAGTAACAGGAATACCAGCACCGTGCCGGCTATTACGCCTGTAGTCACAATCCACCTCCGGATGGTTGAGTTATTGCGCTAAGCGTAGGTTTTTGGGTGCAAAAATTTCGCAAAAATAGAATGGCGGGGTGTAAAAAAAGTATAAAAATGGCGTAATCCACAATTTAACTAATGGTTAGTATTAATTTAACAATCATGTAACTCAATTACGGCGTGAATGTAAATAAACACTAAATGCACAAAAATTAGTGGTCGGATGAGTAGTAAAATTACACAAATAACGGTACTCTTTTAGTCAGATTACTGAGCTTCATTTTCCGGCGTGCGTTGCCGGCCAACTTAGGGGAGAGAATATGGACCTGTATAGAAAATATCCTGCACACATTGTGTTGTTGCGTCGTACTTTCGCCGTGGTGGCGGGGATTGTCGCATTACCGGTGATGCTGTTCTGGAAAGATCGCGCCCGCTTCTACAGCTATCTGCACCGCGTCTGGTCGAAAACCAGCGATAAGCCGGTCTGGATGGCGCAGGCTGAAGAGGCCGCCTGCGACTTCTATTGATAGTGTCGTGCTATTCCCGGCGACGCTTCGCTTGGTCGGGCTACAAAGCCGTCCTTACCAGGGCGGCTTTTTTGTTTTTGTAGGCCTGATAAGCGCAGCGCCATCAGGCTGTCGAGCCGCACGTTATCGAATAATTGTGTAATATGAATGTATTAGATAAATACATTCAGGATATTTATGTCTACCCATTTGGTCTGGTTTCGCGCCGATCTCCGACTGCACGACAATTTTGCCCTTGCTGCCGCCTGCCGCGATCCCGATGCGCAGGTGCTGGCGCTCTTTATTGCGACTCCTGAACAGTGGAAAGCGCACCATATGGCTCCGCGCCAGGCGGCCTATATCGCCGCGCAGGTGAATGCGCTGCGTCAGGCGCTGGCAGAGAAAAATATCCCGCTAATTTTTCATGAGGTGGCCGACTTTGCCGCCAGCGTCGAAATCGTAAAAACGATTTGTCAGCAGCACGAGGTGACGCAGCTTTTTTATAACTACCAGTATGAATTCAACGAGCGCCAGCGTGACGCCGCCGTAGAGCGGGTGCTGACGGACACGGTTTGTCAGGGCTTTGATGACAGCGTGATCCTACCTCCCGGCGCAGTGATGACCGGCAATCACGAAATGTATAAAGTTTTCACGCCGTATAAAAATGCCTGGCTGCGGCGCTTAAAAGAGCACATGCCGGAATGCGTGCGTGCTCCTGAGTCACGGAATACTTCGGCGGTAACCGACGCGGCAACCATTCATTTTCAGTATCCCCTGCAGCCCTTTGACCCGGCGCTTTTCCCTGCGGATGAAAAGGCAGCTATCGGCCAGCTTCGCCGTTTTTGTCAGGACGGCGCGGGTGAATACGAGGCTCAGCGCGATTTCCCGTCGATTGAAGGCACCAGCCGCCTGTCGGCCTGCCTCGCGGTTGGCGTGCTTTCACCTCGCCAGTGCCTGTACCGTCTGCTGGCGGAACAACCCGAAGCGCTGAACGGCGGCGCGGGTAGCGTCTGGCTGAACGAACTTATCTGGCGCGAGTTTTACCGCCACCTGATGACCTACTTTCCTCGACTTTGCAAACATCGCCCGTTTATCGACTGGACCGATCGCGTGCGCTGGCAAGAGCCGTCAGAAGCACTTATCGCCTGGCAGGAAGGGCGTACCGGTTACCCGATTGTGGATGCGGCGATGCGACAGCTTAATGCAACCGGCTGGATGCATAATCGGTTGCGGATGATTGTTGCCAGCTTCCTGGTCAAAGATTTGCTGATCGACTGGCGACAGGGCGAGCAGTATTTTATGTCACAGCTGGTGGACGGCTGCCTGGCGGCTAACAACGGCGGCTGGCAGTGGGCGGCCTCGACGGGAACGGATGCAGCGCCTTATTTTCGAATTTTCAATCCCACCACACAGGGGGAGCGTTTTGATAAAAGCGGCGCATTTATTCGTCAGTGGCTACCGGAATTAGCCGAGGTTCCGGAGAAGGCGATTCACCAGCCGTGGGTGTGGGCGGAAAAGCAGAAGGTTGAGATTAACTATCCGCGACCCATTGTCGATCACGCTGAGGCGAGGGTAGCAACGCTTGCTGCTTACGAAGCGGCAAAAAAACACGGGATGTGATACTGGAGAATTCCCGGAGTCGGCGCTGGGCGCCTCTTCCGGGATACAGGCTGTGGTTACGCTTCGGCGGCCAGGCGGCGGGAGCGAACTTTCACCGAATGGTACAGCCAGATAACCAGCACGACGGCGACACAGGCCAGTGCGCCCCAGGTTATCTGATCGAACACGTCAATGTAGGCGTTGATGGAGTAATCCACCGCGCCCGCGGTGTCGAATGACCCCTGAGAGGTCTGGTCGGCGATAATCCCTGCCACGTAGTTTGCCACCGCACCGGAAAGCAACATATAGATGCCGGTCAGCACGCCGGTGACGCCCGGGATCTGGATGCGGGTGATTTGCGACATCGCCACCGGGTCAATAAACAGTTCGGCAAAGCCCATCACCGACAGCCCCAGCAGCATCAGCGGCATGGAGGAGTGGCCGTAGCTTGCGGACAAACGTGCGCTCAGGGTCAGAATGCAGAAGCCTGCGCTCATCAGGCCAAGGCCTAATGCGTATTTGCCCCACAGACGCAGATCGCGGTTGGTTGTCACTTTTTCTTTGATCAGCCAGGCCAGTACGATGCCGCACAGCATCACGGCAAAGGCGTTAACCGACTGGAACATCGCGGTTGGCACTTCATAGCCCAGCACATTACGGTTAACGAAACGGTCGATATAGAGGCTGATGGAGCTGCCGCCCTGCTGAGCAAACGCCCAGAACAGCAAGCTAAAGAAGGTCAGTACGACAATCAGGCGCAGGTCTTTACGTTGTTCGGCGGTTTCGGCGCGACGATAAATTTTTGCCAGCACCGCCAGACCGATGATTGACGCCACGATCAGCGCATAGACCGACCACTCTTTCCAGAACAGCACGGTAATAAACAGCGGCGCAACCACCAGCAGCACCAGCAGCCAACCCCAGTTGGGCAGCAGGAACTTCTTCGCGCACAGCACTTCTTTGTTCACACCGGCAGTGTGGGCAAAGTGACGACGGCCGCTGATGAAGATAACCAGACCCGCCAGCATACCCACTGCCGCCAGGGTGAAGCCCATGGCCCAGCTATACTGCTCCTGTGCGAAACCACAGGCGATAGGCGCGACGATAGAACCGACGTTACCCGCCGCATAAAGCAGCGAGAAACCTCCGTCACGACGTGGATCGGTAGGTTCGTACAGTTCACCCAGCAGGCAGCTGATGTTGGATTTAAACAGCCCGTAGCCGCAGACGATAATCGCCAGCGACAGATAAAGGAACATCGGCGCCACTTCACTGGCCCCAAGCACCATATGGCCTATGACCATGAGCAGGGCGCCCAGCATCACCGCCATCCGGTTGCCGAGCACTTTATCGGCCAGATAGCCGCCAAGAATTGGCGTGACGTAAACCAGTGAACAGTAGGCGCTGAACAGCTCGTAAGCGTGGGTATCGTTGTATTTCAGTTGATTGGTGAGATACAGGATCAGCAGTGCGCGCATGCCGTAGAAACTAAAGTATTCCCAAATTTGCAGCGCGACAACGTAGTAAATTGCCTTAGGCTGCGAATGTGATTTATTCATTACCAATTAGACCTCGAAACCCGGCAACATCACGCTACGCAAGGCTTTGTTTCATTTATGTAATAATACGAGGATAATCGTATTATCTTTGTAATATGCGGTATGGTTGCATAAATATACATGATTTTGGTCACACAAAAACAGACAAATTGTGTTGTTTAAGCACTTATTGCGCGTAATTAAGCGGGTCCGGAAAGAGGTTAACGAATTGTGTATCGACGCAATGCGCTGGGGACGCTATTTTATCCTGTAGTAGAGCATCACTTTTGAAGAGAGCGACGATGAAAAATACCGAACTAGAACAATTGATTAATGAAAAACTCAACGGTGCCGCCTTCAGCGATTACGCCCCTAACGGCCTGCAGGTTGAAGGACGTGAAACGGTGCAGAAAATTGTCACCGGCGTGACCGCCAGCCAGGCGCTGATTGATGAGGCCGTGCGTCAGCAGGCGGATGCGGTGATCGTGCATCATGGCTATTTCTGGAAAGGTGAGTCGCCGGTGATTCGCGGTATGAAACGTAACCGTCTGAAAGCCCTGCTGGAAAACGATATTAACCTCTATGGCTGGCATTTGCCGCTGGACGCGCATCCTGAGCTGGGTAACAACGCCCAGTTGGCACAGCTTCTTGGTATCAACGTGATGGGGGAAATCGAACCGCTGGTGCCGTGGGGTGAGCTGTCGATGCCGGTATCTGGTCTGGAGCTGGCGTCGTGGATTGAAGCCCGTCTGGGGCGTAAACCGCTATGGAGTGGGGATACCGGGCCAGATAAGGTCTCTCGTATTGCCTGGTGTACCGGTGGCGGTCAGGGTTTTATCGACAGCGCAGCTCGTTTTGGCGTCGATGCGTTTATTACCGGTGAAGTGTCAGAACAGACTATTCATTCTGCCCGCGAGCAGGGGCTACACTTTTATGCAGCGGGCCACCATGCCACGGAGCGCGGCGGTATTCGCGCCCTCGGCGAGTGGCTCACTGAAACGACCGAGCTGGATGTCACCTTCGTGGACATCCCCAATCCGGCCTGATGATGAGGGAATAAAGTGCAGCGAGCGCGTTGTTATCTGTTAGGTGAAACGGCTGTCGTACTGGAGCTGGAGCCGCCGGTGACGCTGGCGGCGCAGAAACGAGTCTGGCGTTTGGCTCAGCGGGCGGCAAAGTTGCCGGACGTGGTGGACGTCATTCCGGGCATGAATAATATCACGGTCAAGCTACGTGACCCGCAGAGCCTGGCGCTGGATGCGATTGAACGTCTTCAGCGCTGGTGGGAAGAGAGCGAAGCCCTGGAGCCTGAATTTCGGGCCATTGATATTCCCGTAATTTACGGCGGTGAACAGGGGCCTGATCTTCCTGAAGTGGCCCACATTAGCGGCCTGACGCCGCGGCAGGTGGTGGAGCTGCACGCATCGGTTGACTACGTCGTGTGGTTCCTCGGCTTCCAGCCGGGTTTTCCGTATCTCGGTGGGCTGCCGGAACCCCTGAGAATGCCACGTCGCGCCGAGCCGCGGTTAAAAGTACCCGCGGGCTCCGTGGGCATCGGTGGCCAGCAAACCGGAATTTATCCACTGTCCACGCCGGGCGGCTGGCAGCTGATTGGCCGCACTTCTTTGCCGCTGTTCTCGCCCAATCGTGAGGAGCCGATTTTACTACGCCCCGGTGATACGGTGCGCTTTGTGCCGCAAAAGGAGGGCGTATGCTGAAGGTGACCCGTGCAGGCATGTATACCTCGGTTCAGGATGCAGGTCGCGAAGGATTACGGCAGTTCGGCGTAAGCCGTTGTGGGGCGTTGGATAAACCAGCGCTGGTAACGGCGAACCTGTTGGTTGGTAATGATGCCAACGCCGCGGCGCTGGAGATAACCCTGGGCATGGCAACCTTCACCTTTGTGCGTGAAGGTTGGTTTGCCCTTACCGGAGCTGGCTGCGAAGCCACGCTCGACGGCGAGGCGGTGTGGAGCGGCTGGCGGCACTGGGCGAAAGCCGGGCAGACACTGACGCTCAAGCGTCCGAAGCACGGTATTCGTAGCTATCTGGCGCTGTCTGGCGGCATTGATGTGCCTGCCGTGATGGGCTCACGTAGTACCGATCTTAACGTCGGCGTAGGCGGCTTCGAAGGTCGGTGTTTGCAAGATGGTGATGTGCTGCCATTGGGTCAACCTGTGCGTACGTTCCGCGAGCCACGCGGCGTCAAGCCGCTTATCGCCAGCAACCGTATTCGTGCGCTGCCGGGGCCGGAATATCAGGAGTTTGACGCCACTTCTCAGGAGGCCTTCTGGCGTTCTCCGTGGCAGTTAAGTCCGCAAAGTAACCGCATGGGTTACCGTCTGAAAGGGCAGCCGCTGGTGCGTGACAACGTTCGCGAGCTGGTATCTCATGGTCTGGTGCCTGGCGTGGTTCAGGTGCCGCATAATGGCCAGCCCATTGTGTTGATGAACGACGCGCAGACCACCGGCGGGTATCCGCGTATTGCCTGCATTATTGAGGCCGACATGTTTCAACTGGCGCAAATCCCGCTCGGACAGCCGATTCACTTTATCCAGTGTTCGCTGGAAGAGGCGCTAAAAGCGCGACACGATCAGCAGCGTTATCTGGAACAACTGGCCTGGCGACTGAATGATGAAGATTGATCTTAACGCCGACCTCGGTGAAGGCGCGGCTAGCGATGCAGAACTGCTCACGCTGGTGTCATCGGCCAATATAGCCTGCGGCTTTCACGCTGGGGATGCCAGCACGATGCTGACCTGTGTACGTGCCGCGCTGAGAAATGGCGTTGCCGTGGGGGCGCACCCAAGCTTCCCCGACCGGGAAAATTTTGGCCGTACCGCGATGCAGCTACCGCCGGAAACGGTCTATGCCCAGACGTTGTATCAAATCGGTGCGCTGTCGGCGATAGTCCAGGCTGAAGGCGGCGTACTGCGTCACGTGAAGCCGCACGGTATGCTCTATAACCAGGCCGCTAAAGACCCTGCTTTAGCGGACGCTATCGCTAAGGCGGTGTTCGCGGCCAATCCGATGCTTATTCTGGTCGGCCTGGCGGGAAGCGAACTGATTCACGCCGGAACGCGCTACGGACTCGCCACGCGTCAGGAAGTGTTTGCCGACCGCGGCTATCAGTCTGACGGTTCTCTGGTACCCCGCGGCCAGCCGGGCGCGTTGATTAGCGATGAAGACCAGGCGCTGGCGCAAACGCTGGAGATGGTGCAGCGCGGGCGAGTGAGAAGCGTTGACGGTCAGTGGTCCAGGGTAACGGCGGAAACGGTCTGCCTGCACGGCGATGGCGCACATGCGCTGGCGTTCGCTCGTCGCTTGCGGCGTGAATTTACGGCGCAGGGTATTCAGATAACGGCATGATGTTGTTAAGCGAGCACCGACAAACCCACTGGTAATTCGGAATTCATCAAGGCTGAAACGGGCGGGTATTGCAGTACACTCCCGGCGGGTGCTTGAGGCTATTTGTCTCAGGCATTAGCCGAAAGGCAGATAGAGAAAAGCCCCAGATAACCTTCAACGTCTTGCAGGACGTTAAACATTAATCTGAGGCCATCTGTATGAAACAGCATCATAAAGATAGTCTCTTACCGACCCTTGGGTCAAGGAGAAGTAGACTATGAAGCAGCCAAAGGCGATGGTTATCGCCCTGATTGTTATCTGTATCACCGCCATTCTGGTGGTGCTGGTCACAAGAGAAGATCTCTGCGAGGTACGGCTCCGAACCGGCCACGCGGAGCTCGCTGTCTTCACAGCTTACGAATCTGTTAAGTAAGAGCGCCGGCGGGGAGTCATCCCCGCCTTTTTTCGGTGTTGTTGCTATCCTCATGCACCCGTTCTTTTGTTCGACGCGCCGTGTGCGAGCCAAACGTATTATTGATAATATTGTTGCCTTGACGTTTGAAAGGGAGCCATCACTATGCCTGAAGGTCCAGAGATCCGCCGGGCGGCGGACAGCCTGGAAAAGGCGATTCAGGATAAACCGCTGACTGAAGTCTGGTTTGCCTACCCCGAATTATCTTTTTATGCCCCCGCTCTGATAGGCCAGCACGTCACCCACGTTGAAACCCGCGGTAAAGCGCTGCTGACCCATTTTTCTGGTGGCCTGACGCTCTACAGCCACAATCAACTCTACGGCGTGTGGCGAGTTGTTAACGCCGGGGAGATGCCAGATACCACGCGGGTGCTGCGGGTAAAATTACAAACCGCGGATAAAGCGATTCTGCTCTACAGCGCTTCTGATATTGAGATGCTGACGCCAGAGCAGGTAAAAACGCACCCGTTTTTACTGCGCGTCGGGCCCGATGTACTTGATATGACCTTAACGCCGGAGGCGGTAAAAGCGCGGCTGTTGTCGGCAAAATTCCGCAACCGCCAGTTCTCTGGCCTGTTGTTGGATCAGGCGTTTCTTGCGGGGCTGGGTAACTATCTTCGGGTTGAGATCCTCTGGCAGGTGAGATTAACCGGGAATCATAAAGCTTCGCAGCTGGATGAACAGCAGCTTGAGGCGCTGTCGCATGCGCTGCTCGACATTCCTCGGCTCTCCTACAACACGCGCGGGCAGGTGGATGATAACAAGCACCACGGCGCGTTGTTCAGCTTTAAGGTGTTTCATCGCGATGGCGAGGCGTGCGAGCGCTGCGGTGGCATTATTGAGAAGACGATGCTGTCCTCAAGACCGTTTTATTGGTGTCCGGGGTGTCAGCATTAAGCGGTGAGATCTCCCGGGCGAGCGCAGCGACCCCGGGAAAAACGCCCACCACAGCCATAAAAAAAGCGCCCGCAGGCGCTTTTTTACTCTCAAACTCTCAATTACTTCTTGAGGTCTGATTTGAAGTCACGCTGCGTATAGCCAGTGTACAGCTGACGCGGACGCGCAATCTTCATGCCGTCGGTGTGCATTTCGTTCCAGTGCGCAATCCAGCCAATGGTACGCGCCATCGCGAAGATAACGGTAAACATGGACGATGGAATACCCATCGCTTTCAGGATGATACCGGAGTAGAAATCGACGTTCGGATACAGTTTCTTCTCGATGAAGTACGGGTCGTTCAGCGCAATGTGCTCAAGCTCCATCGCCACTTCCAGCAGATCATCTTTAGTGCCCAGTTCTTTCAGCACTTCGTGGCAGGTTTCACGCATCACGGTAGCACGCGGGTCGTAGTTCTTGTACACGCGGTGACCGAAGCCCATCAGGCGGAAAGAGTCGTTCTTATCTTTCGCACGACGCACGAACTCAGGGATGTGCTCAACGGAGCTGATCTCTTCGAGCATCTTCAGTGCTGCTTCGTTGGCGCCACCGTGTGCTGGCCCCCACAGAGAAGCAATACCGGCCGCGATACACGCGAACGGGTTAGCACCAGAAGAACCGGCGGTACGCACGGTAGAGGTGGATGCGTTCTGCTCGTGGTCAGCATGCAGGATCAGAATACGATCCATTGCGCGTTCCAGGACCGGGTTCACTTCGTAATCTTCGCATGGGGTCGCGAACATCATACGCAGGAAGTTACCGGCGTAGGAGAGGTCGTTGCGTGGATACACAAACGGCTGACCAATGGAATATTTGTAGCACATCGCGGCCATGGTCGGCATTTTCGACAGCAGGCGGAATGCGGCAATTTCGCGATGACGCGGGTTATTCACATCCAGAGAGTCGTGATAGAACGCCGCCAGCGCACCGGTAATCCCGCACATCACCGCCATAGGGTGAGAGTCGCGACGGAACGCATGGAATAAACGGGTGATCTGCTCGTGGATCATGGTGTGGCGAGTTACGGTAGTCGTGAACTCGTCAAATTCAGCCTGGGACGGTTTTTCACCGTACAGCAGGATGTAGCACACTTCGAGATAGTTAGATTCTGTGGCTAACTGATCGATAGGGAAGCCGCGGTGCAGCAAGATCCCTTCGTCGCCATCAATAAAAGTAATCTTAGACTCGCAAGATGCGGTAGAGGTAAAACCAGGGTCAAAGGTAAAAATGCCTTTCGAACCCAGACTACGGATATCAAGAACATCCTGACCGAGCGTGCCTTTTAGCACATCCAGTTCAATAGCAGTATCACCTGATAGAGTGATTTTTGCCTTCGTATCAGCCATTTACGGTCTCCTTAGCGCCTTTTTGCTTAAGACTGCTGGATGCCGGATTTGCAATTCAAAACATATTTCGACGTTGCCAGTTTGTTATTTGGCTCACGGCTCTGCTGTAGAGATGAAGCGAGGGTACAGAGCAAGGGCGCTTGACGGTGCACGTCTAATCTACAGTGAAACAACAGCAAATCAGGGTCTTAGCAATCCGATGATTCAAACCTGTATAACACTAATAACTGTCCTGATAAGTTCGGTCAATACCGTCACACTGTTACATAACTTATTATCAGGTGAAAGAGTGACCCCATAACTTTTGAGCATTATATGCTTTTACAGGTGATGGTTGTAACAATAATGTTTAATATTTGTCAAATCACGTGATTAATTTTTAAAAAATTGTTTTAATCGTGAGCATGATCACTGTTCTGCATAAAACCGGACAAACTATATGTAGGTTAATTGTAATGATTTTGTGAACGGCCTATACTGCCGCCAGGTCTCCGGAATACCCTGCAATCCCGAGCCACCCAGCGTTTTAACGTGTCGATTTAGCATCTGTGAGCAGATTTAACCATGACGCGAAGTTATAGAAAGGACGCTGCTTGACCCGCCTGCGGACCGGAGGAAGGAAATAATAAGAACAGCATGTGGGCGTTATTCATGATAAGAAATGTGAAAAAACAAAGACCTGTCAATCTGGATTTGACAACAATCCGGTTCCCAATAACAGCGATAGCGTCCATTCTCCATCGCGTATCCGGTGTGATCACGTTTGTGGCGGTCGGTATTCTGCTATGGCTGCTGGGCACCAGTCTCTCCTCCCCGGAAGGCTTCCTGACCGCTTCCTCTATTATGAGCAGCTTCTTCGTTAAATTCATTATGTGGGGCATCCTTACTGCGCTGGCGTATCACGCTGTCGTAGGTATTCGTCACGTGTTAATGGATTTCGGTTATATCGAAGAAACCCTCGAAGCCGGTCAGCGCTCTGCGAAAATTTCTTTTGTTATTACTGTCGTGCTTTCAATTCTTGCAGGAGTCCTCGTATGGTAAGCAACGCCTCAGCATTAGGACGCAACGGCGTACATGACTTCATCCTCGTTCGCGCCACCGCTATTGTCCTGACTCTGTACATCATCTACATGGTGGGTTTTTTTGCGATTCACGGTGAAGTCACCTGGGAAATCTGGAGCGGTTTCTTTGCCTCTGCGTTCACTAAAGTGTTCACCCTGCTGGCTCTGTTTTCTATCTTGATTCATGCCTGGATCGGCATGTGGCAGGTGTTGACCGACTACGTTAAACCACTGGCTCTGCGCCTGACGCTGCAACTGGTTATTGTTGTGGCCCTGCTGGTTTACGTTATCTATGGATTTGTTGTGGTGTGGGGTGTGTGATGAAACTGCCAGTCAGAGAATTTGATGCTGTTGTGATTGGTGCCGGTGGCGCAGGTATGCGCGCGGCGCTGCAAATTTCCCAAAGCGGCCAGACTTGTGCGCTGCTGTCTAAAGTGTTCCCAACCCGTTCCCATACCGTATCTGCGCAAGGTGGTATCACCGTTGCGCTCGGTAATACGCATGAAGATAACTGGGAATGGCACATGTACGACACCGTAAAAGGGTCGGACTACATCGGTGACCAGGACGCTATTGAATACATGTGTAAGACCGGGCCGGAAGCGATTCTGGAACTGGACCACATGGGGCTGCCGTTCTCCCGTCTGGAGAATGGGACCATCTATCAACGTCCGTTTGGCGGTCAGTCGAAAAACTTCGGCGGCGAGCAGGCGGCACGTACCGCAGCGGCGGCTGACCGTACCGGTCACGCACTGCTGCACACGCTTTATCAACAGAATTTGAAAAACCACACCACTATTTTCTCCGAGTGGTATGCGCTGGACCTGGTGAAAAACGCCGATGGCGCCGTTGTGGGTTGTACCGCACTGTGCATCGAAACCGGTGAAGTGGTTTACTTCAAAGCGCGCGCAACCGTGCTGGCAACCGGCGGGGCAGGGCGTATTTATCAGTCCACCACTAACGCCCACATCAATACCGGTGACGGCGTTGGTATGGCTATTCGCGCCGGTGTTCCGGTGCAGGATATGGAAATGTGGCAGTTCCACCCAACCGGTATCGCCGGCGCGGGCGTTCTGGTGACAGAAGGCTGCCGTGGTGAAGGTGGTTACCTGCTGAACAAACACGGTGAGCGCTTCATGGAGCGTTATGCCCCGAATGCGAAAGACCTGGCGGGTCGTGACGTGGTGGCACGTTCCATCATGATCGAAATCCGTGAAGGTCGTGGCTGTGACGGCCCATGGGGTCCACACGCCAAGCTGAAGCTGGATCACCTGGGTAAAGAGGTTCTGGAATCCCGTCTGCCGGGCATTCTGGAGCTGTCTCGTACCTTTGCACACGTTGACCCGGTTAAAGAACCAATCCCGGTTATCCCAACCTGCCACTACATGATGGGCGGTATTCCGACCAAAGTAAGCGGTCAGGCGCTGACCGTGAACGAGCAGGGCGAAGATGTAGTGATTCCTGGTCTGTTCGCGGTAGGTGAAATTGCCTGCGTATCCGTTCACGGTGCAAACCGTCTGGGCGGTAACTCGCTGCTGGACCTGGTGGTCTTTGGCCGCGCTGTGGGCCTGCATCTGCAAGAGTCTATCGCCGAGCAGGGCGTACTGCGTGATGCGACCGAAGAAGAAATCGACGCTTCCCTGGAACGTCTGAATCGCTGGAACGGTAACCGTGACGGTGAAGACCCGGTCGAAATTCGCAAAGCGCTGCAGGAATGTATGCAGCATAACTTCTCGGTATTCCGTGAAGGCGATGCGATGGCTAAAGGTCTTGAGCAGTTGAAAGCCATTCGCGAGCGTTTGAAAAATGCCCGTCTGGATGACACCTCCAGCGAATTCAACACCCAGCGCGTTGAGTGCCTGGAGCTGGATAACCTGATGGAAACGGCTTACGCCACCGCGGTGTCTGCAAACTTCCGTACCGAAAGCCGTGGCGCACATAGCCGCTTCGACTTCCCGGATCGTGATGATGAAAACTGGCTGTGCCATTCCCTGTATCTGCCAGAGTCGGAATCCATGACGCGTCGTAGCGTCAATATGGAACCGAAACTGCGTCCGGCATTCCCGCCGAAGATTCGTACTTATTAATGCGGAGACAGGATTATGAAACTCGAGTTTTCAGTTTATCGTTATAACCCGGACGTTGACGATGCTCCGCGCATGCAGGATTACACCCTGGAAGCGGAAGAAGGTCGCGACATGATGCTGCTGGATGCATTGATGCAGCTGAAAGAAAAAGATCCAAGCCTGTCGTTCCGCCGCTCCTGCCGTGAAGGGGTTTGTGGTTCTGATGGTCTGAACATGAACGGGAAAAACGGTCTGGCGTGCATCACGCCGATCTCCGCGCTGAATCAGCCGGGTAAGAAAATTGTTATCCGTCCGCTGCCTGGATTGCCGGTTATCCGCGATTTGGTGGTAGACATGGGGCAATTCTACGCACAGTATGAGAAGATTAAGCCTTACTTGTTGAATAATGGGCAAAATCCTCCGGCTCGTGAGCATCTGCAGATGCCAGAGCAGCGTGAGAAACTCGATGGTCTGTACGAGTGCATTCTCTGCGCATGCTGTTCGACCTCTTGCCCATCGTTCTGGTGGAACCCGGACAAGTTTATCGGCCCGGCAGGCCTGCTGGCTGCGTATCGCTTCTTAATTGATAGCCGTGATACCGAAACCGACAGCCGCCTGGAAGGGTTAAGTGACGCTTTCAGCGTATTCCGCTGCCATAGCATCATGAACTGCGTCAGTGTATGTCCGAAAGGTCTGAACCCGACGCGCGCCATCGGCCACATTAAGTCGATGCTGCTGCAACGTAGTGCGTAAGTAGTCATTGTTGCCGGATGGCGACGTACCGTCTTATCCGGCCTACATCCCCTGTAGGCCTGATAAGCGAAGCGCCATCAGGCAACAAAAATGCAGGAAACCTTTAAAAACTGCCAAATCTGCTTTCTCTCATGAGAAAGGGTGAGCGCAAAGCGCTTAAGACAGTTTCTAAAGGTTCCTTCGCGGGCCAGTGCAAATACAAGAGCTCGCAAGTGAACCCTGGGACGTGTGCTATACCGGCGTACGTCGTAGTTATCCACGGCGAAATAAGCATAAGATGCTTAAGGGATCACGATGCAGAACGGCGCAATGAAAGCCTGGCTGGACTCTTCTTACCTCTCTGGCGCGAACCAGAGCTGGATAGAACAGCTCTATGAAGACTTCTTAACCGATCCTGACTCTGTCGACGCTCACTGGCGTTCAATGTTCCAGCAGTTACCTGGTACCGGAGTCAAACCGGATCAATTTCATTCCAAAACACGTGATTATTTCCGTCGTCTGGCGAAGGATGCCTCACGTTACTCTTCTTCGATTTCCGACCCTGACACGAATGCGAAGCAGGTTAAAGTCCTGCAGCTTATCAACGCTTATCGCTTCCGTGGTCACCAGAACGCGATCCTCGATCCGCTGGGACTGTGGCAGCAGGATAAAGTGGCTGATTTAGATCCCGCTTTCCACGATCTGACTGAGGCCGACTTCCAGGAGAGCTTTAACGTAGGTTCTTTCGCCATCGGCAAAGACACGATGAAGCTCGGCGATCTGATTGATGCTCTCAAACAGACCTACTGCGGCCACATCGGCGCGGAATACATGCACATCACGAACACCGAAGAGAAACGTTGGATCCAACAGCGTTTTGAAGCGGGGCATGCGACCTTTAGCGCAGAAGAGAAAAAACGCTTCCTGAGCGAATTGACTGCGGCAGAAGGTCTGGAACGCTACCTGGGCGCGAAATTCCCGGGGGCAAAACGCTTCTCGCTGGAAGGCGGCGATGCGCTGGTACCGATGCTCAAAGAGATGATCCGCCATGCGGGCAAGAGCGGTACGCGTGAAGTGGTGCTGGGTATGGCGCACCGCGGTCGTCTGAACGTGCTGATCAACGTTCTGGGTAAACAGTCCCAGGAGCTGTTCGACGAGTTCTCCGGCAAGCATAAAGAACACCTCGGCACCGGTGACGTGAAGTACCACATGGGCTTCTCCTCCGACATCGAAACCGAAGGCGGCCTGGTTCACCTGGCGCTGGCGTTTAACCCGTCACACCTCGAAATCGTGAGCCCGGTGGTTATCGGTTCCGTGCGTGCGCGTCTGGACCGTCTGGACGAGCCAAGCAGCAATAAAGTTCTGCCGATTACCATCCACGGCGACGCCGCGGTAACCGGTCAGGGCGTGGTTCAGGAAACCCTGAACATGTCCAAAGCGCGTGGTTACGAAGTGGGCGGTACCGTTCGCATCGTTATCAACAACCAGGTGGGCTTCACTACGTCTAACCCACTGGATGCGCGTTCAACCCCATATTGCACCGATATCGGTAAGATGGTGATGGCGCCAATCTTCCACGTGAATGCGGATGACCCGGAAGCTGTTGCTTTCGTCACCCGTCTGGCGCTGGACTTCCGTAACACCTTTAAACGCGATGTGTTCATCGACCTGGTGTGCTACCGCCGTCACGGCCACAACGAAGCCGACGAGCCAAGCGCAACCCAGCCGCTGATGTATCAGAAAATCAAAAAGCATCCGACCCCGCGTAAAATCTATGCTGACAAGCTGGAAGCGGACAAAGTCGCGACGCTGGAAGATGCCACTGAGATGGTCAACCTGTATCGCGACGCGCTGGACGCGGGCGAATGCGTGGTGAAAGAGTGGCGTCCGATGAACCTGCACTCCTTTACCTGGTCGCCATACCTCAACCATGAGTGGGACGAAAGCTACCCGAACAAAGTTGAGATGAAGCGCCTGCAGGAGTTGGCTACCCGTATCAGTACCGTACCAGAAGCCATCGAAATGCAATCTCGCGTAGCGAAAATCTACGGCGACCGTCAGGCGATGGCGGCGGGCGAGAAGCTGTTCGATTGGGGCGGCGCGGAAAACCTGGCGTACGCCACGCTGGTCGATGAAGGCATTCCCGTCCGTCTGTCCGGCGAAGACGCTGGTCGCGGCACCTTCTTCCACCGTCACGCGGTAATTCATAACCAGTCTAACGGTTCTACCTACACTCCGCTGCAGCACGTGCATAACGGGCAGGGCGTATTTAAGGTGTGGGACTCCGTACTGTCTGAAGAAGCGGTTCTGGCATTCGAATACGGTTACGCGACGGCTGAGCCGCGCACGCTGACCATCTGGGAAGCGCAGTTCGGCGACTTCGCCAACGGTGCGCAGGTGGTTATCGACCAGTTCATCTCCTCCGGCGAGCAGAAATGGGGCCGTATGTGCGGTCTGGTTATGCTGCTGCCACACGGTTATGAAGGTCAGGGTCCGGAGCACTCTTCCGCGCGTCTGGAGCGCTATTTGCAGCTTTGCGCACAGCAGAACATGCAGGTTTGCGTACCGTCTACCCCGGCACAGGTTTATCACATGCTGCGTCGTCAGGCGCTGCGCGGGATGCGCCGTCCGCTGGTGGTGATGTCACCGAAATCTCTGCTGCGCCACCCGCTGGCGGTCTCTACGCTGGACGAGCTGGCAAACGGCACCTTTATGCCGGCCATCGGTGAGATTGACGAACTGGATCCGCAAAGCGTGAAACGCGTGGTGTTGTGCTCTGGTAAGGTTTACTACGACCTGCTGGAACAGCGTCGCAAGAACGATCAGAAAGATGTCGCTATCGTGCGTATCGAACAGCTGTATCCGTTCCCGCACCAGGCGGTACAAGAAGTGTTGAAATCTTATGCTCACGTGCATGATTTTGTCTGGTGCCAGGAAGAGCCGCTTAACCAGGGTGCTTGGTACTGCAGCCAACATCATTTCCGTGATGTGATTCCATTTGGTGCTGGTCTGCGTTACGCAGGTCGCCCAGCCTCCGCCTCACCGGCGGTAGGGTATATGTCCGTTCACCAGAAGCAGCAACAAGATCTGGTCAATGACGCGCTGAACGTCGATTAATTAAGGATACAAAATGAGTAGCGTAGATATTCTGGTCCCTGACCTGCCTGAATCCGTAGCAGATGCGACCGTGGCCACCTGGCATAAAAAACCGGGCGATGCGGTAGTTCGTGATGAGGTGCTGGTAGAAATCGAAACTGACAAAGTGGTACTGGAAGTACCGGCGTCGGCGGATGGCATTCTGGATGCCGTTCTGGAAGATGAAGGTACTACCGTCACCTCCCGTCAAATCCTGGGTCGCCTGCGTGAAGGCAACAGCGGTGGTAAAGAAACCAGCGCTAAAACTGAAAGCAAAGAGTCTACCCCGGCTCAGCGCCAACAGGCCTCACTCGAAGAGCAGAATAACGATGCGCTGAGCCCGGCGATTCGTCGCCTGCTGGCTGAGCACAATCTGGATGCCAGCGCGATTAAAGGCACCGGTGTTGGCGGTCGTCTGACCCGTGAAGACGTTGAGAAACACCTGGCGAAAGCACCGGCGAAAGCCGCTGCTGCACCGGCTGCGGCAGCCGCAGCGCCGGTTGCTCCGCTGGCAGGTCGCTCCGAGAAACGTGTTCCGATGACCCGTCTGCGTAAGCGCGTAGCCGAGCGTCTGCTGGAAGCGAAAAACTCTACCGCGATGCTGACGACCTTCAACGAAGTTAACATGAAACCAATCATGGACCTGCGTAAGCAGTACGGTGATGCGTTTGAAAAACGTCACGGTATCCGTCTGGGCTTCATGTCCTTCTACGTGAAGGCGGTAGTCGAAGCGCTGAAACGCTACCCAGAAGTGAACGCGTCTATCGATGGTGAAGACGTGGTTTATCACAATTACTTCGATGTGAGCATGGCGGTTTCTACGCCACGTGGCCTGGTGACTCCAGTACTGCGTGACGTTGATGCGCTCGGCATGGCTGACATTGAGAAGAACATTAAAGAGCTGGCGCTGAAAGGCCGCGACGGCAAACTGACTGTAGAAGACCTGACCGGCGGTAACTTTACCATTACCAACGGCGGCGTTTTCGGCTCCCTGATGTCTACCCCGATTATCAACCCGCCTCAGAGCGCGATTCTGGGTATGCACGCCATTAAAGACCGTCCGATGGCGGTTGATGGCAAAGTGGAAATTCTGCCGATGATGTACCTGGCACTGTCCTATGACCACCGTCTGATCGATGGGCGCGAGTCTGTAGGCTTCCTGGTGGCAATTAAAGAGCTGTTAGAAGATCCAACCCGTCTTCTGCTGGACGTGTAGTAAAGAGTCGCCCGAGCGTTGTTTCGCTCGGGCTATCTGAACGAAAAAATCCAGACAACAACTCAACAACATTTTATAGGATGGATAGAACACATGAACTTACATGAATATCAGGCAAAACAACTCTTTGCCCGCTATGGCTTACCGGCTCCGGTGGGTTATGCCTGTACTACTCCGCGTGAAGCAGAAGAAGCCGCTTCAAAAATCGGCGCTGGCCCGTGGGTAGTGAAATGTCAGGTTCACGCTGGTGGCCGCGGTAAAGCGGGCGGTGTGAAGGTCGTAAACTCTAAAGAAGACATTCGCGCTTTTGCAGAGCATTGGCTGGGTAAACGCCTGGTAACGTACCAGACGGATGCACACGGCCAGCCGGTTAACCAGATTCTGGTTGAAGCCGCGACCGACATCGGTAAAGAACTGTATCTGGGCGCGGTTGTTGACCGTAGCTCCCGTCGCGTGGTCTTCATGGCCTCTACCGAAGGCGGCGTAGAAATTGAAAAAGTAGCGGAAGAAACCCCGCACCTGATCCACAAAGTAGCGCTGGATCCGCTGGCAGGTCCAATGCCTTACCAGGGTCGCGAACTGGCGTTCAAACTGGGTCTGGAAGGTAAACAGGTTCAGCAGTTCACTAAGATCTTTATGGGTCTGGCGACCATTTTCCTCGAGCGCGACCTGGCGCTTATCGAAATCAACCCGCTGGTTGTGACCAAGCAGGGTGACCTTATCTGCCTCGACGGCAAACTGGGTGCTGACGGCAACGCGCTGTTCCGTCAGGCTGACCTGCGCGAAATGCGCGACCAGTCTCAGGAAGACCCGCGTGAAGCGCAGGCTGCACAGTGGGAACTGAACTACGTTGCGCTTGATGGCAACATCGGTTGCATGGTTAACGGTGCGGGCCTGGCAATGGGCACCATGGACATCGTTAAACTGCACGGCGGCGAACCAGCGAACTTCCTGGACGTTGGCGGCGGCGCAACCAAAGAGCGCGTGACCGAAGCGTTCAAAATCATCCTCTCTGATGACAATGTTAAAGCCGTTCTGGTTAACATCTTCGGCGGTATCGTACGTTGCGACCTGATCGCTGACGGTATCATCGGCGCGGTAGCAGAAGTGGGCGTTAACGTCCCGGTGGTTGTTCGTCTGGAAGGCAACAACGCGGAACTCGGCGCGAAGAAACTGGCTGACAGCGGCCTGAATATTATTGCAGCGAAAAGTCTGACGGACGCAGCACAGCAGGTTGTTGCCGCAGTGGAGGGGAAATAATGTCCATTTTAATCGATAAAAACACCAAGGTTATCTGCCAGGGCTTCACCGGTAGCCAGGGTTCTTTCCACTCTGAACAAGCGATTGCTTACGGTACGCAGATGGTTGGCGGCGTAACCCCAGGCAAAGGCGGCACTACTCACCTGGGTCTGCCGGTGTTCAACACCGTGCGTGAAGCGGTAGAAGCGACGGGCGCAACCGCAACCGTTATCTACGTTCCAGCACCGTTCTGCAAAGACTCCATTCTGGAAGCTATCGATGCAGGCATTAAGCTTATCATCACCATCACCGAAGGCATCCCTACGCTGGATATGCTGACCGTGAAGGTGAAACTGGACGAAGCCGGCGTGCGCATGATTGGCCCGAACTGCCCAGGCGTTATCACTCCAGGCGAATGCAAAATCGGCATCATGCCGGGTCACATTCATAAACCAGGTAAAGTGGGTATCGTCTCCCGTTCCGGCACCCTGACTTACGAAGCGGTTAAACAGACCACTGACTACGGTTTCGGCCAGTCCACCTGTGTGGGCATCGGCGGTGACCCGATCCCAGGCTCTAACTTCATCGACATCCTGAAGCTGTTCCAGGAAGATCCGCAGACCGAAGCGATTGTTATGATCGGTGAAATCGGCGGTAGCGCAGAAGAAGAAGCAGCCGCTTATATCAAAGATCACGTGACCAAGCCGGTTGTTGGCTACATCGCGGGTGTTACCGCGCCGAAAGGCAAGCGTATGGGCCACGCTGGTGCCATCATTGCCGGTGGTAAAGGTACCGCTGATGAGAAATTCGCTGCACTGGAAGCCGCTGGCGTGAAGACCGTTCGCAGCCTGGCTGACATCGGTGAAGCGCTGAAGTCCGTCATTAAGTAATCCTCTCTGCTCCCTCACCGAATTCCCGCTGCATACAGGGAAAAGAGGGAGCCTTATATGTCTAGTTTCGACATGGTTGGCCGCCCCTGGGTGGCCTTTTTTTATCATGTTCTCCCGCCCTGAATGTTGCGCCGTTGATTTTATCTGCCATCGTCTTTATTGCTCGTTTTTTGCGCAAGCAATAGCGAGGAAAAATTATTCGTCAACAGTGGAAATCCGTTTAGATAGCGGTAAATGTTAATTTATTAATATTTAAAGTAAATGAAATGTTATTTGCGTCATGCTGCAATGTTTGATGTGGAAAAAAATGACGGACGGTCTACTTTAAACTATACGGGCGATTTTACGTTATTCAGGTTTCGCGAGGTTAAATTCAATTACCTCTAAGTCCAATTTCACTTCAATTGATAACCATCAAAGTCAAATCGAAAACACATTGTTAACATTTTGTTCATCATAATATTCAATTAAAAACATAATTAACAATTTCGCGTTAAGTTGATTTAAATCAATATGTAATCTCTGGCTATAAGCGAATAAAACGGCTAAATTGTTGTGGATCAAATTGGCCTAAAACAGTGTGATTCGCTATAAATTGATCACCGTCGAAAAACGTAAAACTTCTCCAATAAAAACCTGTTTATTGTAAGGGTTTTACAGCGTAATATATTTTAGGGATCAATTGAGTTTTTTATTAACACGTTTGTAACTTTCACTTATTGCTGTTTCCGCTGTTCACCAAGGGGCGGCAGTAGGGAAGGGGACAAATCAATTTGTATTGGGGCATGTGTTTGAATCCCGGTCTACGGGTTCATTCTCGGAGTCTTCATGCGATGAGCAAGGAGTCATGATGTTAGATATAGTCGAACTGTCGCGCTTACAGTTTGCCTTGACCGCGATGTACCACTTCCTGTTTGTTCCGCTAACGCTCGGTATGGCGTTCCTGCTGGCAATCATGGAAACGGTCTACGTCCTTTCCGGCAAACAGATTTATAAAGATATGACCAAGTTCTGGGGCAAGTTGTTTGGTATCAACTTTGCGCTGGGTGTGGCTACCGGTCTGACCATGGAGTTCCAGTTCGGGACTAACTGGTCGTACTATTCCCACTACGTGGGCGATATTTTCGGTGCGCCGCTGGCCATCGAAGGTCTGATGGCCTTCTTCCTCGAATCTACCTTTGTAGGTCTGTTCTTCTTCGGTTGGGATCGTCTGGGTAAAGTCCAGCACATGGCGGTGACCTGGCTGGTAGCCCTGGGCTCCAACCTGTCAGCACTGTGGATCCTCGTCGCGAACGGCTGGATGCAAAACCCGATTGCGTCGGATTTCAACTTCGAAACCATGCGTATGGAAATGGTCAGCTTCTCTGAGCTGGTCCTGAACCCGGTCGCACAGGTGAAATTCGTCCATACCGTGGCATCTGGCTACGTCTGCGGCGCGATGTTCGTCCTCGGCATCAGCTCCTACTATATGCTGCGCGGTCGTGACTTCGCCTTCGCTAAGCGTTCCTTTGCGATCGCAGCCAGCTTCGGCATGGCGGCTATCCTCTCCGTTATCGTTCTGGGTGATGAGTCCGGTTACGAAATGGGTGACGTTCAGAAAACCAAACTGGCTGCGATTGAAGCCGAATGGGAAACGCAGCCGGCACCGGCCGCCTTTACTCTGTTTGGTATTCCTGACCAGGATGCGCAGGAAAACCACTTCGCCATTCAAATTCCTTACGCGCTGGGCATCATCGCGACCCGCTCTGTTGATAAACAGGTTACCGGTCTGAAAGATCTGATGGTTCAGCACGAAGAACGTATCCGTAACGGTATGAAGGCTTACTCGCTGCTCGAACAGCTGCGTGGCGGCTCTACCGATCAGGCCGTTCGCGATCAGTTTAACAACGTGAAGAAAGACCTGGGCTACGGCCTGCTGCTGAAGCGCTATACGCCAAACGTATCTGATGCGACCGAAGCGCAAATTCAGATGGCAACCAAAGATTCTATCCCACGCGTTGCGCCGCTGTACTTCGCGTTCCGTATCATGGTGGGCTGCGGCATCTTGATGCTGCTGATTATCGCTACCTCCTTCTGGACGGTTATTCGTAACAAAATCGGCGAGAAAAAATGGCTGCTGCGCACCGCGCTGTATGCGATTCCGCTGCCATGGATTGCTATCGAATCCGGCTGGTTTGTAGCGGAATACGGCCGTCAACCGTGGGCGATTGGTGAGGTACTGCCAACGGCAGTGGCTAACTCCAGCCTGACCGCGGGCGACCTGATCTTCTCGATGTTGCTGATTTGCGGCCTGTACACCCTGTTCCTCGTGGCGGAGCTGTACCTGATGTTCAAATTTGCTCGCCGTGGACCTAGCAGCCTGAAAACCGGTCGTTACCACTATGAGCAGCCTACCGCTCAGCCGGCACGCTAAGACAGGAGTCGTCAAATGATCGATTATGAAGTATTGCGTTTTATCTGGTGGCTACTGATTGGCATTCTGCTGATTGGTTTTGCCGTCGCCGATGGCTTCGACATGGGGGTGGGCATGCTCACCCGTTTCCTCGGTCGTAACGACACCGAGCGTCGAATCATGATTAACTCCATCGCTCCGCACTGGGACGGTAACCAGGTGTGGCTCATCACCGCCGGTGGCGCACTGTTCGCCGCATGGCCTATGGTGTATGCCGCTGCCTTCTCCGGCTTCTATGTGGCGATGATTCTGGTGCTGGCATCCTTGTTCTTCCGTCCGGTCGGTTTTGACTACCGTTCTAAGATTGAAGACACCCGCTGGCGCAACATGTGGGACTGGGGCATCTTCATCGGTAGCTTTGTGCCGCCGCTGGTGATTGGCGTTGCGTTCGGTAACCTGCTGCAGGGCGTACCGTTCCACGTCGATGAATATATGCGCCTGTACTACACCGGTAACTTCTTCCAGCTGCTGAACCCGTTTGGTCTGCTGGCAGGTATTGTCAGCGTCGCGATGATCCTGACTCAGGGCGCGACCTACCTGCAGATGCGTACCGTGGGCGAACTGCACCTGCGCACCCGCAACGTCTCTATGGTGACGGCGCTGGTCACTCTGGTGTGCTTCGCTCTGGCAGGCGTCTGGGTTTACTACGGCATCGATGGCTACGTGGTGAAATCGGTTCTGGATCACTCCGGCCCGTCTAACCCACTGACCAAAGAAGTGGCGCGTGAAGCCGGTGCATGGATGGTGAACTTTAACAACATGCCAGCGCTGTGGGCAATTCCTGCTCTGGGCGTCGTGCTGCCACTGCTGACCATCCTGACCACTAAGGCGGATAAAGGCGCGTGGGCGTTCCTGTTCTCCTCGCTGACGCTGGCGTGCATCATCCTGACCGCCGGTATTGCCATGTTCCCGTTCATTATGCCTTCCAGCACAATGATGAGCGCGAGCCTGACGATGTGGGATGCGACATCCAGCCAGATGACGCTGAACCTGATGACCTACGTAGCCGCTGTCTTCGTACCGATTATTCTGGCCTACACCACCTGGTGTTACTGGAAAATGTTCGGTCGTATTACGAAAGAAGACATCGAACGTAACACCCACTCTCTGTACTAAGTAAGGAGCTGAATATGTGGTATTTCGCATGGATTTTGGGAACGCTTCTTGCCTGTGCATTCGGCGTTATCACCGCGCTGGCGTTAGAGCACGTCGAAGCGACCAAAGCGGGTGAAGAAAAGCACTGATGAAAAATGTTATCGCAATGTTGTACGCGATAATGGATAAGCGCCCCTTGCGGGCGCTTTCCCTTGTGATGGCCTTGCTGCTGGCAGGCTGCATTTTCTGGGACCCGACGCGCTTTGCGGCGAAGACCAGTGAACTGGAAATCTGGCATGGTTTCCTGTTGATGTGGTCAGTGTGCGCGGGGGTGATCCATGGGGTAGGGTTCCGCCTACGCACGGTTCACTGGCAGGGGATTTTTTGTCCGCTTATCGCCGATCTGGTACTGCTGGCTGGTTTGATTTTCTTCTTCTATCGTTGAAAATTATCGCCTGATGATAATGGGCTTGCATAAGCCCATAAAAATTTACTCTCCGTTTACTTCCCCCCATTCCAAACCATCTTTCCCGCGCGTATAGTAGCGAAGTTCAAAAACCCAAAAATTTTTTGCATTACTGGGATGTAAAGTGAATACAACGCTGTTTCGATGGCCGGTTCGGGTCTATTACGAAGATACCGATGCTGGTGGTGTGGTTTACCATGCCAGCTATGTCGCTTTCTATGAAAGAGCACGCACAGAGATGCTGCGTCACCATCACTTCAGTCAGCAGGTGCTGTTGGCTGAGCGGGTGGCCTTTGTCGTGCGTAAAATGACGCTGGAGTATTTTGCGGCTGCCCGACTCGACGATATGCTCGAAGTCCAGACAGAAATTACATCAATGCGTGGTACCTCCATGGTATTCACGCAGCGAATAGTCAACGCTGAGAATAAGGTTCTGAATGAAGCAGAAGTCCTGATTGTCTGTGTTGATCCACTCATCATGAAGCCTCGTGCGCTTCCCAAGTCTATTGTCGCGGAGTTTAAGCAGTGACTGACATGAACATCCTTGATTTGTTCCTGAAGGCTAGCCTTCTGGTTAAACTTATCATGTTGATTTTGATTGGTTTTTCAATCGCCTCCTGGGCCATCATTATCCAGAGAACGCGCATCCTTAACGCGGCAACTCGCGAGGCTGAAGCGTTTGAAGATAAGTTCTGGTCCGGCATCGAGCTGTCCCGCCTGTATCAGGAGAGCCAGGGACGTCGTGAAAACCTCGCGGGATCGGAACAGATCTTCTACAGCGGCTTTAAAGAGTTTGCGCGCTTACACCGTGCAAACAGCCATGCGCCAGAAGCGATTGTGGAAGGGGCCTCGCGTGCGATGCGTATTTCCATGAACCGTGAACTGGAAACGCTGGAAACGCATATTCCGTTCCTCGGCACCGTAGGTTCTATCAGCCCGTATATCGGTCTGTTTGGTACCGTCTGGGGGATCATGCACGCCTTTATCGCGCTGGGCGCGGTAAAACAGGCTACGCTGCAGATGGTTGCGCCAGGGATCGCGGAAGCGCTGATCGCGACCGCTATCGGTCTGTTTGCGGCAATTCCAGCGGTTATGGCGTACAACCGTCTGAACCAACGCGTGAACAAACTGGAACTGAACTACGACAACTTTATGGAAGAGTTCACCGCCATTCTGCACCGTCAGGCCTTTACCGTCAGCGAGAGCAACAAGGGGTAAGCCATGGCCAGAGCACGTGGACGCGGGCGTCGCGAACTGAAGTCCGAAATTAACATCGTTCCGCTGCTGGATGTGTTGTTGGTGCTGCTGCTGATCTTTATGGCGACAGCGCCGATCATTACGCAGAGCGTGGAAGTGGATCTCCCTGATGCAACTGAATCTCAGGCGGTAAGCAGCAATGATGAGCCGCCAGTCATCGTTGAAGTGTCCGGTGTCGGACAATACAGCGTGAACGTCGGTCAGGAGAAGATGCCGCAACTGCCACCTGAACAGGTTGTTGCAGAAGCGCAGCGCCGGTTACAGGCGAATCCGAAAACGGTCTTCTTAATTGGGGGCGCGAAAGACGTGCCTTACGATGAAATAATTAAAGCGCTTAACCTGTTACACAGCGCCGGGGTGAAATCGGTCGGGTTGATGACCCAGCCAATTTAACCAGCAAGATGCCGCATACACGCGGAAGGTACGGGCCGGGAACGGCCTGTTCTTTGCGTTGTAGAGTAACGGGTGAACAGTTTTTGGGAACCGAGAGTGTCAAAGGCAACCGAACAAAACGACAAGCTTAAACGAGCGATAATTATTTCAGCAGTGCTGCACGTCATTTTGTTTGCGGCGCTGATCTGGAGCTCGTTTGATGAACATATAGAGGCTTCTGCGGGCGGCGGTGGCGGTTCGTCCATCGACGCTGTCATGGTCGATCCCGGCGCGGTCGTTGAGAACTATAATCGTCAACAGCAGCAGCAATCCAGCTCAAAACGTGCGCAAGAGCAACGTGAAAAGCAGGCTCAGCAGCAGGCTGAAGAGTTACGTGAAAAACAGGCTGCGGAACAGGAACGCTTAAAAGCGCTGGAGAAAGAGCGTTTGCAGGCGCAGCAAGCGGCTAAAGAAGCTCAGGAACAGCAGAAGCAGGCTGAAGAAGCTGCCGCGAAAGCAGCAGCTGATGCAAAAGCGAAGGCAGATGCTCAGGCGAAAGCCGCGGCTGATGCGGCGGTGAAAGCGGCCGCTGATGCGAAAGCAAAAGCTGATGCTCAGGCTAAAGTTGCGGCGGAAGCAGCGAAGAAAGCCGCTGCCGATGCGCAGAAAAAAGCAGAAGCGGAAGCGGCGAAAGCTGCAGCCGATGCTAAAAAGGTAGCTGAAGCTGCCGCCGCGAAAGCGGCTGCGGATGCCGAGAAGAAAGCGGCAGCCGAAGCAGCGAAGAAAGCAGCTGCTGAAAAAGCCGCGGAAGAGAAAGCCGCCGCTGCCGCCGAGAAGGCTGCTGCCGCCGCTGAAAAAGCCGCTGCCGATAAGGCCGCCGCCGCTGCTAAAGCGGCGGCAGATAAGAAAGCTGCTGCGGCTGAAAAAGCCGCAGCGGACAAGAAAGCAGCAGCTGAAAAAGCGGCCGCCGCGAAAAAAGCTGCTGCTGAGAAAGCCGCTGCTTCTTCCGGCGTAGATGACCTGCTGGGCGACCTTAGCTCTGGTAAGAATGCACCGAAAACCGGCGGCGGAGCGAAAGGTAACAATGCTTCCGCAGCGGGGAGTGGTAATACTAAAAATAATGGCGCGTCAGGCGCGGATATCAGCAACTATGCTGGGCAGATTAAATCTGCCATTGAGAGCAAGTTCTACGACGCATCATCCTATGCAGGCAAAACCTGTACGTTGCGTATAAAACTCGCCTCAGACGGCCTGTTGCTGGACATTCAGTCTGAGGGTGGCGATCCCGCACTTTGTCAGGCCGCACTTGCTGCAGCCCGTCAGGCGAAGATTCCAAAACCACCGAGCCAGGCGGTATATGAAGTGTTTAAAAATGCACCACTGGACTTCAAGCCGTAAGCATAATTTTCCCCGCTCCGGCGGGGGAAAACTATCTTCGGGCGCCGGTGGGTTTTGGTAGTTTTGTGTATTTTAGTTTGTTAACATTCTGCTAAATTATCGTGGGCTTTCCGCCTGGATAAGGGAGAAATGATGAAGCAGGCATTACGAGTAGCATTTGGTTTTCTGATGCTGTGGGCAGCAGTGCTGCACGCAGAAGTACGTATCGAGATCACCCAGGGGGTGGACTCGGCACGCCCAATTGGCGTCGTACCTTTCCAGTGGGCGGGGCCAGGTGCTGCGCCTGAGGATATCGGCGGTATCGTGGGCGCTGACCTGCGTAACAGCGGGAAATTTAACCCATTAGATCGTTCTCGTCTGCCGCAGCAGCCGGGTAGCGCTCAAGAAGTTCAGCCGGCCGCATGGTCTGCGCTGGGTATTGATGCTGTCGTTGTAGGGCAGGTGAGCCCTAACGCTGACGGCAGCTATAATGTTTCTTATCAGCTGGTTGATACCGGCGGTGCCCCAGGTACCGTGCTGGAACAGAACACCTACAAAGTTAACAAGCAGTGGCTGCGTTATGCAGGTCATACTGCCAGTGACGAAGTGTTCGAAAAGCTGACGGGCATCAAGGGCGCATTCCGTACCCGTATTGCTTACGTTGTTCAGACCAACGGCGGTCAGTTCCCGTATGAACTGCGCGTTTCTGACTACGATGGCTATAACCAGTTTGTGGTTCACCGTTCTCCGCAGCCGCTGATGTCTCCAGCATGGTCTCCGGACGGTTCGAAAGTGGCTTATGTGACCTTCGAAAGCGGCCGCTCAGCGCTGGTGGTGCAGACTCTGGCTAACGGCGCAGTGCGTCAGATTGCCTCGTTCCCGCAGCACAACGGTGCACCGGCGTTCTCGCCTGATGGTTCTAAACTGGCGTTCGCACTGTCGAAAACCGGTAGCCTGAACCTGTACGTGATGGACCTGGGCTCTGGCCAGATTCGTCAGGTAACCAACGGTCGCAGCAACAACACCGAACCAACCTGGTTCCCGGACAGCCAGAACCTGGCCTTCACTTCTGACCAGGCCGGTCGTCCACAGGTGTATAAAGTTAATGTTAACGGCGGTGCTCCGCAGCGTATTACCTGGGAAGGTTCACAGAACCAGGATGCTGACGTCAGCAGCGACGGCAAGTTTATGGTAATGGTCAGCTCGGCTAACGGCCAGCAGCACATTGCTAAGCAGGATCTGGTAGCGGGTGGCGTACAAGTACTGTCGTCAACGTTCCTGGACGAAACGCCAAGTCTGGCACCTAACGGCACTATGGTAATCTACAGCTCTTCTCAGGGGATGGGATCCGTGCTGAATTTGGTTTCTACAGATGGGCGTTTCAAAGCGCGTCTTCCGGCAACTGATGGACAGGTTAAATTCCCTGCCTGGTCGCCGTATCTGTAATAATAATTAATGAATTGATTACTAAAGGAATCATAGAAATGCAACTGAACAAAGTGCTGAAAGGGCTGATGATCGCTCTGCCTGTTATGGCAATCGCGGCATGTTCTTCTAACAAGAACGCTAGCAATGACCAGAGCGGCGAAGGCATGCTGGGTGCCGGCACTGGTATGGATGCTAACGGTAGCGGCAACATGTCTTCTGAAGAGCAAGCGCGTCTTCAGATGCAGCAGCTGCAGCAGAACAACATCGTTTACTTCGATCTGGACAAGTACGATATCCGTTCTGACTTCGCAGCAATGCTGGATGCTCACGCTAACTTCCTGCGTAGCAACCCATCTTACAAAGTCACCGTAGAAGGTCACGCGGACGAACGTGGTACTCCTGAGTACAACATCTCCCTGGGTGAACGTCGTGCTAACGCAGTTAAAATGTACCTGCAGGGTAAAGGCGTTTCTGCTGACCAGATCTCCATCGTTTCTTACGGTAAAGAAAAACCTGCAGTACTGGGTCACGACGAAGCGGCTTACGCCAAAAACCGTCGTGCCGTACTGGTTTACTAAGAGAATTGCATGAGCAGTAACTTCAGACATCACATGGTGAGTCTGTCGTTACTGGTTGGCATAGCGGCCCCCTGGGCCGCTTTTGCTCAGGCGCCAATCAGTAGTGTCGGCTCAGGCTCGGTCGAAGACCGTGTCACCCAACTCGAGCGTATTTCTAACGCTCACAGTCAGCTTTTAACCCAACTTCAGCAGCAACTCTCCGATAACCAGACTGATATTGATGCCCTTCGTGGACAGATCCAGGAAAGTCAGTACCAGCTGAACCAGGTCGTCGAACGTCAAAAGCAGATTATGCTGCAAATTGACAGCCTGGGCGGTAGCGGTGCAGCTCCAGCTCAGCAGGCTACGGGCGACCAGAGCGGCGCAGCGCCAGCAGCGGCGACTCCAGCAGCATCAGCGGGCGCTAGCGCGTCTGGTGTGCCGGTGCAGACGGGTGATGCCAATACGGATTACAACGCGGCTATTGCGCTGGTGAAGGATAGTTCTCGCCAGGATGACGCCATTACTGCGTTTCAGAACTTCATCAAAAAATATCCTGATTCAACCTACCAACCCAATGCCAACTATTGGCTGGGTCAGTTGAATTACAACAAGGGTAAAAAAGATGATGCGGCGTACTACTTTGCATCGGTGGTGAAAAACTACCCGAAGTCGCCTAAGGCGGCGGACGCGATGTTTAAGGTCGGGGTCATCATGCAGGACAAAGGTGATACTGCAAAAGCGAAAGCGGTATACCAGCAGGTTGTCAGCAAATACCCAGGTACCGATGGTGCAAAGCAGGCGCAAAAACGTCTCAGTGGGATGTAATGCGCGAAGTAAGACCAGAAATTGTTTTATTTCTGGTCTTGCCGCATGAAACATAAGCAGTTAAGTGATCTTTGTCGAAATTTTTGTTGCGCTGAATTCTGAATTCAGTAATATATGCCGCCGTTGCCAAGGGATATCAAACATCCTGAAAGTGACGAAAAAAGTGGGTCGTTAGCTCAGTTGGTAGAGCAGTTGACTTTTAATCAATTGGTCGCAGGTTCGAATCCTGCACGACCCACCACTAACTTAGTTAGTAAGCAGTATCCAGCGTAGTATCGGGTGATTAGCTCAGCTGGGAGAGCACCTCCCTTACAAGGAGGGGGTCGGCGGTTCGATCCCGTCATCACCCACCACCGGGTCGTTAGCTCAGTTGGTAGAGCAGTTGACTTTTAATCAATTGGTCGCAGGTTCGAATCCTGCACGACCCACCATCATTTATGGTGGGCTCGGTGAAAGCAGTAGGTAGTATCCAGCGCAGTATCGGGTGATTAGCTCAGCTGGGAGAGCACCTCCCTTACAAGGAGGGGGTCGGCGGTTCGATCCCGTCATCACCCACCACTCGGGGCGTTAGCTCAGTTGGTAGAGCAGTTGACTTTTAATCAATTGGTCGCAGGTTCGAATCCTGCACGCCCCACCATCTTAATGGTGGCTCCGAGTAAAAATCTTTCAGGCTGCACCCGAATGGGTCGTTAGCTCAGTTGGTAGAGCAGTTGACTTTTAATCAATTGGTCGCAGGTTCGAATCCTGCACGACCCACCATCCTGAAATGATATAAGCAGTAACCCTTACCCAAGGGGTCGTTAGCTCAGTTGGTAGAGCAGTTGACTTTTAATCAATTGGTCGCAGGTTCGAATCCTGCACGACCCACCAGTGTAAAAAAGCGCCCTAAAGGCGCTTTTTTGCTATCTACGATTCCATTCCTGTCTCTTTCATTCCCGACGTCGCTGACGCTCGGCTGGCTACGTTTGTATTTGCCTGTAGCCCGGACGAGGTGCTACGTACCGACTCCGGGAAGGGCGCAAAATTCACCACGACTTTTTTCATAGAATCGGCTATCTTGTTTAGCATATAAAACATATTGCCGTGGTAACGGCGAATCTTCGCCGAATAACCGTTTATTTCGTTAAGCCAGTAAAACGAGAAGCATGATGAGCGTGATGTTTGATCCAGAAGCCGCAATTTACCCGTTCCCGCCGAAACCTGTCCCGTTGAGTTTCGATGAGAAACAATTTTACCGCGAGAAAATCAAGCGGTTGCTCAAGGAACGTGATGCCGTCATGGTGGCGCATTATTACACCGATCCTGAGATCCAGCAGCTTGCGGAGGAGACCGGCGGCTGTATTTCTGATTCCCTGGAGATGGCGCGTTTCGGCGCGAAGCATTCTGCCTCAACGCTTCTGGTCGCTGGCGTTCGTTTTATGGGTGAAACGGCAAAAATTCTCAGCCCTGAAAAAACGGTTCTGATGCCAACGCTGAATGCCGAATGCTCTTTGGATCTCGGTTGTCCGATTGAGGAATTTAATGCCTTTTGCGATGCCCACCCAGACCGCACCGTGGTGGTCTATGCCAACACCTCGGCAGCGGTAAAAGCACGCGCCGACTGGGTGGTCACCTCCAGCATCGCTGTCGAGCTGATTGAACACCTCGATAGCCTGGGAGAGAAAATCATCTGGGCACCGGACCGCCACCTTGGTCGCTATGTGCAAAAACAGACCGGTGCCGATGTACTTTGCTGGCAGGGAGCATGTATCGTCCACGACGAATTTAAAACCCAGGCCTTAAGCCGAATGAAATCGCTGTACCCGCAGGCAGCGGTGCTGGTGCACCCGGAATCTCCACAGGCGATTGTAGATATGGCCGATGCCGTCGGTTCAACCAGTCAGCTGATTAATGCCGCCAAAACGCTACCGCATCAGCAACTTATCGTGGCAACCGATCGCGGTATTTTCTACAAAATGCAGCAGGCCGTGCCGGATAAAGAGCTGTTCGAAGCGCCAACCGCCGGTGAAGGGGCTACCTGTCGTACCTGCGCGCACTGCCCGTGGATGGCAATGAACGGCCTGAAGGCGATTGCGGAAAGTCTGGAGAACGGCGGGGCTGCCCATGAAATTCACGTTGATGAACAGCTGCGCCAGGGCGCACTCGTTCCGCTGAACCGAATGCTGGATTTTGCGGCTACACTACGAGGATAAACCTCTAACGCGCTGGAGTTAAAATGGATTTCTTTAGTACGCAAAATATTCTGGTTCATATACCGCTGGGTGCGGGAGGGTACGACCTCTCGTGGATAGAAGCGGTTGGGACGGTCGCCGGTCTGCTCTGCATCTGGCTGGCAAGCCTTGAAAAGATCGTGAACTACCTGTTTGGTCTGATAAACGTAACGCTGTTTGCGATTATCTTTTTCCAGATTCAGCTTTACGCTAGCTTGCTGCTTCAGCTGTTTTTCTTTGCCGCCAATCTGTACGGCTGGTACGCGTGGTCGCGGCAAACCAGTCAGAATGAGGCTGAGCTTCAGATTCGCTGGCTGCCGTTGCCAAAGGCGCTGAGCTGGCTGGCGGCATGTGTAGTGGCGATTGCGTTGATGACGCTCTACATCGACCCCGTTTTCGCCGTGCTTACGCGTGTTGCGGTCAACGTGATGCAGGCAATGGGCGCGAACGTGGTGATGCCGACGCTACAGCCGGATGCGTTCCCGTTCTGGGATTCCTGCATGATGGTACTGTCGATTGCGGCGATGGTGTTGATGACACGCAAATATGTCGAGAACTGGCTGCTTTGGGTCATCATCAACGTCATCAGCGTGGCGATTTTTGCCCTGCAGGGCGTTTATGCGATGGCGCTGGAATATCTGATCCTGACCTTCATTGCCCTGAACGGTAGCCGGATGTGGATGAATAGCGCACGTGAACGGGGTTCTCGCGCGCTGTCCCATTAGTGGTGGTGATGATGCCCGTGTTCGGAATGCGCCTCGTTAAGGTGGCATTCCGGGCCGTTACAGGGCTGGTATTCCATCTGCACCGTCGCATGGTCTATCTGATAGTGTTCTTCAAGGAAATGATGAATACGATCCAGCAGCGCATCGTGATCGTGCGGTGGCACGACCTGAACGTGCAGCGTCATCAAGGGTTTTTCGCCGACTAGCCAGACGTGCACGTGGTGAACATCGCGTACTTCCGGAAGCGAACGGCGCATATTGCGCTTTAACGCGGCAACGTCAACCGACTGCGGTGCACCTTCCAGCAGTTCATTCATACTCTCTTTCAGCAATGACCAGGCGCTGCGCAGCACCAGGCAGGAGACCAGTACCGACAGGATCGGGTCGATAGGCGTCCAGCCGGTAGTCATAATCACTACTGCCGCGATAATCGCGCCGACAGAACCGAGCAAGTCACCCATGACGTGCAGCGCCGCAGCGCGCACGTTCAGGTTTTTCTCTTCACTGCCGCGATGCAAAATCCAGAAGGCCAGAATATTTGCCAGCAGGCCAGCGACAGCAATGGTCATCATGGTGACGCCAGCGACCGGCTGCGGATGATAGAAGCGCTGCACAGCCTCCCAGACAATCAGGATGATGATAAACAGCAGGGCGATGGCGTTGACGAAGGCGGCGAGAGTGGTCAGGCGCAGCCAGCCAAAGGTATGACGCCCGCTCGGTGGCCGGTTGGCAAAGCGAACGGCCAGCAGCGCAAACAATAACGCGGCTGAATCAGTCAGCATATGCCCGGCATCGGCGAGCAGCGCCAGCGATCCGGAGACAACCCCGCCAATCGCCTCAACGACCATAAACCCAGCGGTGACCCCAAAAGCCAGCAATAATCGACGGGCGTTGCCATCATTCTGCGTGGTGTGCGAGTGTGAATCATGCCTATGCGCCATGACGCTCATCCTTCCCTATTTGAGTGTGACTATCTGACATCATTGCAGATCTTTGCTTTTTCCGCACAGAAATAAGCGACGCAATCCCACGGGCAAAAATAGCGTCTAATGCGATAAGTGATATTGAAATATATTGTTTTTAAATTAATTTGCAGATAATTACGTTGGAGATTGCTGTTTAAACTCTAATTAATCGCTATTAAATTCTGGTTTGTAGGGTTTTTTTAGTCATTATTCGGCTAAAGTGTAAAAGCCAGTTTACACTTTTTGGCTGACGATATAGATTGAAGGGATTGCACTCAATTGTATAAGTATGGCAACACTGGAACAGTCATGAATTATCAGAACGACGATTTACGCATTAAAGAGATCAACGAGTTATTACCTCCTGTAGCGCTCCTTGAAAAATTCCCAGCCACCGAGAATGCCGCCAATACGGTGTCTCACGCCCGCAAAGCGATCCATCAGATCCTGAAAGGTGAAGACGATCGTCTGCTGGTAGTGATTGGTCCTTGCTCTATTCACGATCCGGTTGCTGCCAAAGAGTACGCGCAGCGCCTGCTGAAAATTCGCGAAGAGCTGCAGGGTGAGCTGGAAATCGTTATGCGCGTCTACTTTGAAAAGCCGCGTACCACCGTTGGCTGGAAAGGGCTGATTAACGATCCGCATATGGATAACAGCTTCCAGATTAACGATGGCCTGCGTATCGCGCGTAAGCTGCTGCTTGATATTAATGACACCGGTCTGCCGGCAGCGGGCGAGTTCCTGGATATGATCACCCCGCAGTACCTGGCTGACCTGATGAGCTGGGGCGCGATTGGCGCGCGTACCACGGAATCTCAGGTTCACCGTGAGCTGGCTTCCGGCCTCTCTTGCCCGGTCGGTTTCAAAAACGGTACTGATGGCACGATTAAAGTAGCCATTGATGCCATCAATGCTGCCGGTGCGCCGCACTGTTTCCTGTCCGTCACCAAATGGGGTCACTCTGCGATTGTGAACACCAGCGGTAACGGCGATTGCCATATCATCCTGCGCGGTGGTAAAGAGCCAAACTATAGCGCTTCCCATGTGGCGGCGGTGAAAGAGGGTCTGGCGAAAGCAGGCCTCCCGGCACAAATCATGATTGATTTCAGCCACGCTAACTCCAGCAAGCAGTTCAAAAAGCAGATGGAAGTGGGCGCTGACGTTTGCAAACAGATTGCCAACGGCGAGAAAGCGATTATGGGCGTGATGATTGAAAGCCATCTGGTAGAAGGCAATCAGAACCCAGATAGCGGCGAGCCGCTGGTGTATGGCAAAAGCATCACCGATGCGTGCATTAACTGGGAAGATACCGACGTTGTACTGCGCCAACTGGCGAATGCAGTCAAGGCTCGACGCAGCTAATTCCTTACCTCATTTCGTCTTAAAACCGGCTGACCATGCCGGTTTTTTTATATAAAAATCTTGTAATCATAAAGGGTTATCTCAAGCCCTTAAAAGTTTTGAAATGATTGAGATCAAATTTACACATACATATCGATCGTAATATAAATATTTACATAACGATTGATAATACAAATGAATAAGCCTACCCAATTGGCAACGCTGTTGCCGCTACTTATCACTCTGGCGCCGCAAAGCGCGCATGCTAAATCGTCTACCGAAGACACCATGGTGGTGACCAGCCAGCCCGAAGCCGATACTACGCACGCGGCTTCCGGCGCGGGATTTAAAACTAACGATATCGATGTGGGCCCGCTCGGCACCAAATCCTGGGTTGATACGCCATATTCCAGCACCACCGTCACCAAAGAGATGATCGAAAACCAGCAGGCGCAAAGCGTCAGCGAACTTCTCAAATACTCACCCAGTACGCAAATGCAGGCGCGCGGCGGCATGGACGTTGGACGTCCGCAGAGCCGCGGCATGCAGGGCAGCGTGGTGGCGAACAGTCGCCTGGATGGACTGAATATTGTCTCTACAACGGCATTCCCGGTGGAAATGCTGGAGCGATTGGATGTGCTTAACAGCCTGACAGGTGCGCTTTATGGCCCGGCGAGCCCTGCGGGTCAGTTTAACTTTGTGGCGAAACGCCCAACGGAAGAAACGCTGCGAAAAGTGACTTTAGGTTATCAAAGCCGCAGCGCGTTCACCGGCCACGTTGACCTGGGTGGACACATTGATGATGAGCATCGTTTTGGCTATCGCGTAAACGTGCTGAATCAGGAAGGCGAGGGGAACCTGGATGACAGTACGCTGCGCCGTAAGCTGCTTTCCGTTGCCTTCGACTGGAATATTCAGCCTGGCACGCAGCTACAGCTCGATGCCAGCCACTATGAATTTATCCAGAAAGGTTATCCAGGAAGCTTCAGCTATGGTCCCGGCATTAAACTGCCTTCCGCGCCAAATCCAAAAGATAAGAACCTGGCGTTGCATACCGCCGGTAACGATCTGACGACCGATACCATTAGTACTCGACTCATTCACTATTTCAATGATGACTGGTCTGTGAACGCCGGAGTGGGCTGGCAGCAGGCGGATCGCGCTATGCGCAGCGTGTCGAACAAAATCATCAACAACAACGGCGATATTAGCCGCTCGATGAAAGACTCGACTGCTGCCGGACGTTTTCGCGTGCTGAGTAATACGGTAGCGCTGAACGGGCATGTGGATACCGGTTCTATCGGGCATGATATTGCGCTCTCGACGACGGGTTACGTTTGGTCACTGTACAGCGCAAAAGGCACCGGGTCGTCATACAGTTGGGGAACCACCAACATGTATAACCCTTCCTCAATGGAAGAGCTGGGTGATGGGAAAATTCGTACCAGCGGCGATCGCTATAAATCCAGCGTAAACACGCAGCAGAGCATCACCCTGGGCGATACGGTCACCTTTACGCCGAAGTGGTCTGCGATGTTCTACCTTAGCCAGAGCTGGATTCAGGCGCAGAACTACAATAAAAGCGGTAGCAAAACCAGTCAGGTTGATGAGAATGGCCTGAGCCCTAACGCCGCGATTATGTACAAAATCACGCCGAACGTGATGAGCTACATCAGCTATGCTGAATCGCTGGAACAGGGCGGCACTGCACCAACGGATAGCGGCGTGAAAAACGCCGGTCAGACGCTCGATCCTTACCGTAGCAAGCAGTACGAAATGGGTCTGAAGGCCGATGTCTCCGGGATGAACCTGGGCGCGGCGCTGTTCCGTCTTGAACGCCCGTTTGCTTATGTTGACCCGACGGAAAATGTCTATAAAGAGCAAGGTAATCAGGTCAATAACGGGCTTGAGCTGACGGCTTCCGGCAACGTTTGGCAGGGGCTGAATATCTACAGCGGTGTGACCTTCCTTAATCCAAAACTGAAAGATACCGTTAGCAGCGCGACCAGTGATAAACAGGTTGTTGGGGTGCCTAAAGTGCAGGCTAACCTGCTGGCAGAGTACAGCCTGCCATCGATGCCTGAATGGGTGTACAGCGCGAACGTGCACTATACCGGTAAGCGCGCCGCCAACGATACCAATACCGCCTGGGCCAGCAGCTATACAACCTGGGATTTAGGCACTCGATATACCACTAAAATCAGCAACGTACCGACCACCTTCCGCGTAGTGGTCAATAACGTGTTTGATAAGCATTATTGGGCGTCTATTTTCCCATCAGGTACCGATGGCGATAACGGTTCCCCAAGCGCCTTTATCGGCAGCGGCCGCGAAGTTCGCGCATCCGTAACGCTGGACTTCTAAAGGAAAATGGCATGACGATAAGTCGTCTTATCCCCGCGCTAGCCTGGCTGGTGGCGGGGAGCCTGTTTGCTGCCACGCCGCAAAGTGATGTTCGCATTGTCTCGCCGTGGCCAGCGCAAAACACCATCATCGCCATGCTGGGCTACGGCGATAATATTGTCGGGACCTCCCAGGTTGCCAAACGGATCCCACTCTTTCGCCAAAGCCTACCGCGGATTGACGATGTACCGGTGGTGAGCGTCAACAATGGGCATGAACTGAATCCTGAACGCATTCTTTCGCTTCGCACTCAGCTCCTGTTCGTGCCGAAATCAATGAGTATTCCTCGCCAATCCCTACTGGAAGGCGCGGGGGTTCGCATATTGGCCTTTGAGGCGAATTCAATGGCGGCGCTCACCGCGAGGGTACAGAAAACGGCAGATGTGCTGGGGCCAGATGCCCAGGAAAAAGCCGCGCGCTATCAGCACTATTTTGATCACAACGTCGCGCTGGTGGCCTCACGGCTGAAAGACCTGCCGGATAATGAGCGACGCGCGGTGTATCACAGTATGGGCAACGCGCTGACCACCACCGGTAAACCGTCATTGAATCAGGACTGGATGGACCTTGCCGGTGCCCGTAACGTGGCTGAAAATTGGTTTGCGGCTAAACCTAATCGTGCCGGTGAAGTCTCACTGGAACAGATTCTGGCGGCTAATCCGGCGGTTATCGTTGCCATGAATAAACGCGATGCCGATGAAATGATGACGTCGCCACAGTGGGCTCAGGTTGATGCGGTGATTCACCATCGGGTGTACGTGAATCCTAAAGGGATGTTCTGGTGGTGTCGGGAGACGAGCGAAGAGGCGTTACAGTTCCTGTGGTTGGCAAAAACGCTTTATCCTCAGCGATTTACCGACGTGGATATGCGCCAGGAAACGCGACGCTTTTATCAGACGTTTTTTGCACTCTCGCTTAGCGACGCGCAAATTGACGAGATACTCAATCCGTCAAAATAGAGGAAATGCCGGATAGCGAAAACTATCCGGCATTGGTGTATTACTTCGCTTTACCCTGGTTCGCGACGGCAGCTGCTTTCGCAGCGATTTCGTCAGCGTTACCCAGATAGTAATGTTTGATTGGCTTGAAGTTCTCGTCGAACTCATACACCAGCGGTACGCCGGTTGGGATGTTCAGTTCGAGGATTTCGTCTTCGCCCATGTTGTCCAGGTATTTCACCAGTGCACGCAGGGAGTTACCGTGAGCGGCGATGATCACGCGCTCACCGCTTTTCAGGCGTGGCAGAATGGTTTCGTTCCAGTAAGGGACGACGCGTTCGATGGTCAGCGCCAGGCTTTCGGTGGTTGGCAGCTCTTTATCGGTCAGCTTCGCGTAACGCGGGTCGTGGCCCGGGTAGCGCTCGTCATCTTTGGTCAGCTCTGGTGGGGTTACCGCGAAGCCACGGCGCCACTGTTTAACCTGCTCGTCACCATATTTTTCAGCGGTTTCAGCTTTGTTCAGACCCTGCAGCGCACCGTAGTGACGCTCGTTCAGCTTCCAGGATTTCTCAACCGGCAGCCAGGCCTGATCCAGTTCATCCAGCACGTTCCACAGAGTGTGGATGGCACGTTTCAGCACGGAGGTATAAGCAAAATCAAAGCTGAAGCCTTCAGCCTTCAGCAGTTTACCTGCCGCTTTTGCTTCGCTAACGCCTTTCTCAGACAGATCAACGTCGTACCAACCGGTAAAGCGGTTTTCGTTGTTCCACTGACTTTCACCGTGACGAACCAGTACCAGCTTAGTTACAGCCATACTCTCACTCCTCAAGCTTTATTGAATGATAACAATTCTCATTATATTGCCGCGATAGGCTCGACGGCAACGCTTATGCATAACCATAGCGAAAATAGTGCTCCAGTGTAAGGTGCATGTGAATCAGGCGTTATGATTTTGTCTTTGCGTGGCGCAATTTTCAGCGATGTGCCTAAAACTTCGTCGAGAGAGTGGGGAAATACCCGGCGTCGCTTCGCTCGGCCGGGCTACGCGTAGGCCGGATAAGCGAAGCGCCACCCGGCAAAACGTAATATTACAACGCGGTAAACTGATATTCCGTCAGGCTGACATACTCTTCACCTGGGCGCAGCACGCAGTCCGGCTGCGGCCACTCTGGATGGTTCGGGCTATCCGGCAGAAACTCGCTTTCCAGCGCCAGGCCTTGCCAGGCGGCGTAAGGCTGCGGGCTACGGGATAACGTGCCGTCCAGATAGTTACCGGAATAGAACTGAATTGCCGGTGCGGAGGTATAAACCGCCATCTGCAGTTTTTCATCTGCGGACCAAACGTTGGCGACCACTTTACTGGCATCGCCTTTTGCCTGAAGCAGGAAAGCATGATCGTAGCCTTTCACTTTCTTCTGGTCATCGTCGCTTAGGAAATCCTGCGCCACGGTTTTCGGTTCACGGAAATCGAAGCTGGTGTTCGCAACATCTTTCAGCCCATCGTGCGGGATCCCACTCTCATCAACGGGCAGATAAGCATCCGCCAGCAGCTGCAGCTTGTGATTACGCACATCGGTCTGATTGCCGTCGAGGTTGAAATAGACGTGGTTTGTCAGGTTCACCGGACAGGCTTTATCGACGCTTGCGCGGTACTCAATCGAAATACGATTATCCTCGGTGAGGCGATAGGTCGCCTTTGCCTGAAGCTCGCCCGGATAGCCCTGGTCGCCGTCAGGCGAGGTGAGGATGAAAACGGCCTCCGTAGGGTTCTGAGAGGCAATCGCCCAGCGGCGCTTGTCAAAGCCTTCAGGACCGCCGTGCAGCTGATGCTGACCCTGGCTTGGCGCAAGCTCGACCGTCTTCCCGTCCAGCGTATAGCGGCTGTTGGCGATACGGTTAGCATAGCGGCCAATAGAAGCGCCGAGGAACGCCGCTTGCTCGGTATACTGTTCCGGCGACGCACAGCCCAGCAGCGCTTCGCGCACGCTGCCGTCTTTCATCGGAATGCGCGCAGACAAAAGCGTGGCGCCCCAATCCATTAACGTCACCACCACGCCATTGGCGTTGCGTAACGTAATCACTCGGTACGGCTGGCCATCTGCGGCCAGCGCTGGCGTTTCTCTTAGCACTGTCCTGCTCCTTGTGACGGTTTGCAGACGTAGAACGTCTCTTTAATTCCTGTTTTGGCTTCGTACTGTTCGGCCACGGCCTGTTGCACCGCAGGCACCAGCGTTTCAGGGATCAGCGCCACGATGCAGCCGCCGAATCCGCCGCCGGTCATGCGTACGCCGCCCTGGTCGCCGATGGTTGCTTTCACGATCTCAACCAGCGTATCAATCTGCGGCACGGTGATTTCGAAATCATCACGCATGGAAGCGTGGGACTCAGCCATCAATTGGCCCATACGCAGCAGGTCGCCTTTTTCCAGCGCAGCGGCCGCTTCAACGGTACGCGCGTTTTCAGTCAGCACGTGACGCACGCGCTTAGCCACAATCGGGTCAAGCTCATGGGCAACGGCGTTGAATTCGTTGATGGTCACGTCGCGCAGCGCTGGGCGCTGGAAGAAGCGTGCGCCGGTTTCACACTGCTCGCGACGCGTGTTGTACTCGCTGCCGACCAGAGTGCGTTTGAAGTTACTGTTGATGATGACGACCGCGACGCCTTTCGGCATGGATACCGCTTTGGTGCCAAGCGAACGACAGTCGATCAACAGCGCGTGGTCTTTCTTGCCGAGTGCCGAGATAAGCTGGTCCATAATGCCGCAGTTACAGCCGACAAACTGGTTTTCTGCTTCCTGGCCGTTCAGCGCAATCTGCGCGCCGTCGAGCGGCAGATGATACAGCTGCTGGAAAACGGTGCCGACCGCTACTTCCAGAGACGCCGATGAGCTCAGGCCCGCGCCCTGTGGCACGTTGCCGCTGATAACGAGGTCTGCGCCGCCAAACGCGTTATTGCGTTTTTGCAGATGCTTCACCACGCCGCGTACGTAGTTTGACCACTGCTGGGTATCGTGGCTAACGATCGGGGCATCGAGAGAGAACTCGTCGCTCTGGTTGTCGTAGTCGGCGGCAATCACGCGTACCAGGCGGTCATCACGCGGCGAGCAGCTGATTACCGTCTGGTAATCAATGGCGCACGGCAGAACAAAGCCGTCGTTGTAGTCGGTGTGTTCACCAATCAGGTTAACGCGGCCCGGAGCCTGAATAATGTGGGTAGCAGGGTAGCCGAATTTCTCAGCGAACAGGGTTTGGGTTTTATCTTTCAGACTCATTGTTATTCTCCGGACTCGCGAAAGTGGATGTCGCTGACCGCACGCAGGCGTTCAGCCGCTTGTTCTGCCGTCAGGTCACGCTGGGTTTCTGCCAGCATTTCATAGCCAACCATAAATTTGCGCACGGTAGCGGAGCGCAGCAGCGGCGGATAGAAATGGGCATGCAGCTGCCAGTGTGCGTTCTCTTCTCCGTTAAACGGTGCGCCGTGCCAGCCCATAGAGTAGGGGAAGGAGCACTGGAACAGGTTGTCATAACGGCTGGTCAGTTTTTTCAGCGCCAGCGCTAAATCGTCACGCTGCGCTTCGGTTAAATCGGTAATACGCAGCACGTGCGCTTTTGGCAGCAGCAACGTTTCGAACGGCCACGCCGCCCAGTACGGCACCACCGCCAGCCAGTGCTCGGTTTCTACGACCGTGCGGCTACCATCGGCCAGCTCGCGGTTAACGTAGTCAACCAGCATTGGCGATTTTTGCTCGGCGTAGTACTCGCGCATCAGGCGGTCTTCACGCTCAATCTCGTTTGGCAGGAAGCTGTTAGCCCAGACCTGTCCGTGCGGGTGCGGGTTGGAGCAGCCCATCGCCGCGCCTTTGTTTTCGAATACCTGTACCCACGGGTACTGCTGGCCAAGCTCTGCGGTCTGCTCCTGCCAGGTTTTCACCACGGCTTTCAGCGCATCGACGCTCAGCTCCGGCAGCGTTTTGCTGTGGTCTGGCGAGAAGCAAATCACCCTGCTGGTGCCGCGTGCGCTCTGGCAGCGCATCAGCGGATCGTTGCTTTCCGGCGCGTCCGGCGTGTCGGTCATCAGCGCAGCAAAGTCATTGGTAAAAACGTATGTGCTGGTGTAGTCGGGGTTTTTATCACCCGTCACCCGGGTATTACCTGGGCATAAAAAACAATCCGGATCGTGCGCGGGCAGCGTTTGTTTTGCTGGTGTCTCTTGCGCTCCTTGCCAGGGGCGCTTTGCACGATGCGGCGATACAAGGATCCACTGGCCGGTTAACGGATTAAAACGGCGGTGTGGATGGTCGACGGGGTTAAATTGCGTCATGACAAAATCCTTAGTCTGGATATCCCTGAGGATGACGGGACTGCCAGTTCCAGGTGTCCTGCGCCATTTCGTCAAGGTTACGGGTTACGCGCCAGTTCAACTCCTGGTCAGCTTTGGTTGCATCGGCCCAGTAAGCGGGGAGATCGCCATCGCGACGTGGAGCAAAATGGTAATTAATCGGTTTGCCACAGGCCTTGCTGAACGCGTTAACCACATCCAGCACGCTGCTGCCAACGCCTGCGCCCAGGTTGTAAATATGTACGCCAGCTTTGTTCGCCAGTTTTTCCATCGCGGCGACGTGGCCGTCGGCGAGATCCATGACGTGGATGTAGTCACGCACGCCGGTACCGTCGGGCGTTGGGTAGTCGTTACCGAAAATGGCTAGCGATTCGCGACGGCCCACGGCGACCTGTGCGATGTACGGCATCAGGTTGTTCGGGATGCCCTGCGGGTCTTCACCCATATCGCCAGACTGATGAGCACCCACCGGGTTGAAATAGCGCAGCAGCGCAATGCTCCAGTCCGGCTGCGCTTTTTGCAGGTCGGTCAGGATCTGTTCAACCATCAGTTTGCTCTTACCGTACGGGCTTTGCGGCGTGCCGGTCGGGAAGCTTTCAACGTAAGGAATTTTTGGCTGATCGCCATAGACGGTTGCGGAGGAGCTGAAGATGAAGTTTTTGACGTTGGCGGTACGCATGGCGGCAATCAGACGCAGGGTACCGTTGACGTTGTTGTCATAGTACTCCAGCGGCTTTTGCACGGACTCACCGACGGCTTTCAGGCCCGCGAAGTGAATCACCGCCTCAATGGCGTGATCCTTGAGGATCTCAACCATCAGCGCTTCGTTACGAATATCACCTTCGACGAAGCTCGGCTGCTTGCCGCCCAGGCGGGCGACAACCGGAACGACGCTGTGCTTGCTGTTGCACAGGTTATCGAGGATGACAACATCGTGACCTTGTTGCAGCAGTTGCACACATGTGTGGCTTCCTATGTAACCGCTACCACCTGTAACCAATACTTTCATTTTTAGCTCCGTTAAGCTTATGGCATGGAATAACCTTAGCATAACAGAGAAGCCAAAAGTGTGACATGGGCTAAATTAGTGGAATCGCTTACACTACTTGAATCAGTGCAACAATCTCAGCAGATTGCATTATAAATCAAAGGGGTTAGCTGGGTGGGGTGAAAAAAGTCTGAAAAAGGTGAGGTGATAATCGGAACGTGTTGTGTAAACCCGGCGGCGCTTCGCTTGGCCGGGCTACAAGCGTAGCGCCATCAGGCAATCGTGGCGGTCTTAAACTGGGCCGACTTCGTAACGATAGCCGTCGCCATCGGCGACGAATTCCAGCCGGTGGGTGATGCACTCCGGCGCGTCTTCCGCATGGTGCGATACAAACAGCAGCTGCGTTTTACCTTCACTAATCAGTACGTCCACAAAGCGGCGAACCACCTGGCGGTTGAGCGGGTCCAGCCCCTGAAGTGGTTCATCGAGGATCAGCAGCGTAGGGTGCTTCACCAGCGCGCGGACGATCAGCGCCAGCCGCTGTTGCCCCCAGGAAAGGCTGTGGAACGGTGCGTCGGCGGTGCGCGGGTCCATGCCGAGGATTTGTAGCCACTCATCAACCAGCTTGCGCTGTTTATCCGAAACCGCCTGGTAAATGCCGATAGAGTCGAAATAGCCAGAGAGGATGACATTGCGCAGCGTGGTGCTCACCCGGTAGTCCAGATGCAGGCTGCTGCTGACATAGCCGATATGTTTTTTAATGTCCCAGATGGTTTCACCGCTGCCGCGTCGACGGCCAAACAGCGTCAGATCGTTACTGTAGCCTTGGGGATGATCGCCAGTCACCAGGCTCAGCAGGGTGGATTTACCCGCGCCATTGGGGCCCACAATTTGCCAGTGTTCATCCGGGGCTACCGTCCAGCTTAAATGGTCGATGATCGCGCGATCGTTATAGGAGACTACGCCGTCGTTCAGCACGATGCGCGGCATGTCATCAGCGATAGAGAGCCGGGCTGATGGGGCATCTGGCTCGGGCAAGGTCATGCCGGAAAGTTTCTCACTGTGCGCCAGCTGCGCAATCAGCGTTTGTTCGAGCAGCGCTTTCTTCTCGCCGGTTTCCGTTAGCGTACAGTCGGCCAGTACCCCGGCAAACGGCACGAAATCAGGGATATCGTCAAAGCGGTTAAGCACCAGCACCAGCGTATAACCTTCCTGATGCAGCACCGCCAGATGTTCTGCTAACTGGCGACGAGAGGCCACGTCCAGCCCGTCAAAAGGCTCATCGAGGATTAATAGATCCGGCTGCGCCATCAGCGCCTGACAGAGCAGCGTTTTGCGGGTTTCACCGGTGGAAAGGTATTTAAAGCGGCGTTCCAGCAGATGGCTGATGCCAAACTGTGCGGCAAGCCGGGCGCACAGCGCCTCGTCTTTGACTTCATCCTGGATAATTTGCGCCGTCGTGCGCCCGGTGTCGTCTTCGTCAGGGCTCAGCATGTCGGTGTTGTTGCGCTGCCACTCGTCGCTGACCAGCTTTTGCAACTGTTCGAAGGAGAGACGGGTGATCCGGGTAAACGAGCTGTCGCGGTTGCCGGAGAGTATCGGAAGCTCACCGGCCAGCGCGCGGGCCAGCGCTGATTTACCGCTACCGTTGCTACCAACAAAGGCCCAGCTCTCACCAGCTCGCAGTTTCAGATGCTCAATTTTTAACGTTTTTGTGTCGCTAAGACGAAACGTGCCTTGCGAAATATGCAATGATGACATGATGTATCCCGTTTTTTGCAGCAATATGCATCAGGGATACGTCTTCCTTAGCGCAAAGTCAATGCCATCAGCACAACGTGGCAAGAATGATGCGATCGGCGTTAAAGTATGCTGTCACGTCAGCACCTTCTTCCAGCCCCGCGGCTTCTGCCAGCGGCAGGGTGGCGCATAGCGTCTGTCCATCCGGCAGTGCCATCAACACTTCACACTGTTCTTCGCCGCGCTGAATATGGCTTATCTGGCAAGGTAGTTGGTTGTCTGCCGATGCGGCGACCTGTGGGTCACGGGTGACGCTAACCCACGGTGCTTTCAGCAATACCAGCACTTCTTTGCCTTCATCTAGCCCTAAACGTTCGCCGCTCTGGGCGGTAATGGCGACCTTGAGGCGCGTACTGCCGTCGGCCAGCAGAATATCCACGTGCTGTTGCACCTGCTGGTGGTCACGTTGGGTCACGGTACCAAACCACTGGTTGCGGGCGCTGGTTTGCAATGAGAAGCGCGAAATGGCAGCGAGCAGGCTGTCTAACGGCAGGGCATCATCATCGCTCAGTACATCAAAGGCTTTCTGCTGGATCTGCGCCAGCAGGTCGTAAAGCTGAATCAGGCGCTGACCGTAGCGGGTAAGCACCGCGCCGCCGCCGCCTTTTCCCCCGGTCGCCCGGTCAACCAGCGATTGCTCGCTTAGCTGGTTCATTTCATTAATTGCATCCCATGCGCTCTTATAACTGATACCCGCATTTTTCGCTCCCTGGCTGATAGAGCCGGTCTGTGCTATCTGTTTGAGGAGTGAAATGCGGCGCGGATCGGCGAACAGGCGCTGCTGAAGCTTGAGGGTAAGAAGGATTTCGGCCTGCATAAGAGTATCCTGGCAATAAAAAGGGTATTCTGACCCAAATGTTAGCAAGCGCAAAGCACACCGCACAAAAGGGAGTGTAATTCTGCGATATCCGGTTACAATAACCGCATCACAATGTCTGGAGTAAACCATGTTAGAGCTGTTGAAAAGTCTGGTTTTTGCCGTAATCATGGTACCCGTAGTGATGGCTATCATCCTGGGGTTAATTTACGGTCTGGGTGAAGTGTTTAACATCTTCTCCGGTGTCGGTCATAAAGACGGCAACCAGCAAAACCACTGATTTCCTCAAAACGCCCGGTCTAACCGGGCGTTTTGCTATGAAGTTCTTCACACTCCTGCCGATAACATCCCGTAAACACAGCAATAATTCATGTATCTGTAATGCATTAATCCAGGAAAGCCCCTATACTCTGCGCTGTATTTTTCGATATACAACGCCACACACAGGAGTTTCAAATGACAGGTTCATGGTTACGTTTGTTTGCAGGGGCGACTTTAACCCTTTCCGTTGCGGGTCACGCGCTGGCTGATGAAAGCAAGATCACCGTATTTGCGGCAGCATCGCTGACTAACGCAATGCAGGATATTGCGAAAGAATATAAAAAAGAGAAGAACGTTGAAGTTGTCTCTTCTTTTGCCTCTTCTTCTACGCTGGCACGCCAGATTGAAGCCGGCGCACCGGCTGACCTGTTTATCTCCGCTGACCAGAAATGGATGGACTATGCGGTTGATAAGAAAGCTATCGACACTGCAACCCGCGAAACCCTGCTGGGTAACAGCCTCGTCGTTGTGGCGCCAAAAGCCAGCGCCCAGGGCGATATCACCATTGATGCGAAAACCAACTGGACCAGTCTGCTGAAAGGCGGCCGTCTGGCGGTAGGCGACCCGGATCACGTACCGGCAGGCATCTACGCGAAAGAAGCGCTGCAGAAGCTGGGCGCATGGGAAACGCTGTCACCAAAACTGGCTCCGGCTGAAGACGTTCGCGGCGCACTGGCATTGGTTGAGCGTAACGAAGCCCCGCTGGGTATCGTGTACGGTTCCGATGCGGTCGCCAGTAAAGGCGTCAAAGTGGTCGGCACCTTCCCGGAAGATTCTCACCAGAAAGTGGAATACCCGATTGCCATCATCGATGGCCATAAAAACGCAACCGTCTCGGCGTTCTATGACTACCTGAAAGGGCCGCAGGCATCCGAAATCTTTAAACGTTACGGATTTACGACTCGCTAATGATATTGACCGATCCCGAATGGCAGGCGGTTCTGCTGAGCCTGAAAGTTTCGTCCCTGGCCGTGGTGTTTAGCCTGCCGTTTGGGATCTTTTTCGCCTGGTTGCTGGTTCGTCGCAGCTTCCCGGGTAAAGCGCTGCTCGATGGTCTTATCCATCTGCCGCTGGTGCTGCCGCCGGTGGTGGTTGGGTACCTGCTGCTGATTGCGCTAGGGCGGCGTGGTTTTATCGGTTCCTGGCTGTATGACTGGTTCGGGCTGACCTTCGCGTTTAGTTGGCGCGGCGCGGTGATTGCCGCAGCGGTGATGTCGTTCCCGCTGATGGTTCGCGCCATTCGTCTGGCGCTGGAAGGGGTAGACGTCAAGCTGGAGCAAGCGGCGCGCACGCTGGGCGCTGGACGCTGGCGGGTGTTCTGCACCATTACGCTGCCGCTGATGCTACCGGGAATTATCGTCGGCACCGTGCTGGCCTTCGCCCGTTCGCTTGGCGAGTTTGGCGCGACCATTACCTTCGTTTCTAACATCCCAGGCGAGACGCGCACCATTCCTTCCGCGATGTATACCTTGATTCAGACCCCCGGCGGCGAAAGCGCGGCGGCGCGTCTGTGTCTGATTTCTATCGTGCTGGCGCTGATTTCCCTGATGATTTCTGAATGGCTGGCAAGCATTAGCCGCCGTCGGATGGGAGCGTAACCATGCTGGAGCTAAACTTTAGCCAGACGCTGGGTACGCACTGTCTGCAAATCGATGAATCCCTACCTGCTTCGGGTATTACCGCCGTGTTTGGCGTTTCCGGAGCGGGTAAAACGTCGCTGATTAACGCCATTAGCGGCCTGACTAAACCGCAGCAGGGGCGAATTGTCCTCAACGGTCGCGTATTAAATGATGCGGAGCAGGGCGTGTGTCTGGCGCCGGAAAAACGCCGCGTCGGCTACGTGTTCCAGGATGCGCGTCTGTTTCCGCACTATAAGGTGCGCGGGAATCTGCGCTACGGCATGGCAAAAAGTATGGCCGATCAGTTCGATAAGCTGGTGGCGCTGCTCGGGATTGAACCTCTGCTCGACAGACTGCCTGGCAGCCTCTCCGGCGGCGAAAAACAGCGCGTGGCGATTGGCCGCGCGCTGCTAACCGCACCGGAATTGCTGCTGCTTGATGAACCGCTGGCCTCGCTTGATATTCCGCGTAAACGTGAGCTGCTGCCGTATCTGCAGCGCCTGGCGCGGGAAATCAATATTCCCATGCTCTACGTCAGCCACTCGCTGGATGAGATCCTGCATCTGGCTGATAAAGTGCTAGTGCTGGAAGGCGGAAAGGTGAAAGCCTTTGGCAATCTGGAAGAGGTGTGGGGCAGCAGCGTGATGCATCCGTGGTTGCCGCAGGAGCAGCAGAGCAGCATTTTGCGCGTCACGGTGCTGGAACATCATCCGCATTATTCAATGACCGCACTGGCGCTGGGTGACCAGCATATCTGGGTGAATAAACTTGATAAGCCGCTACAGAGCGCGGTGCGCGTGCGCATTCAGGCCACCGATGTGTCGCTGGTGCTACAACCTTCGTTACACACCAGTATTCGTAACGTCCTGCACGCGAAGGTGGTGCAGTGTTACGACGATAACGGGCAGGTGGAAGTGCAGCTGGACGTCAGCGGGCGCACGCTGTGGGCGCGCATCAGCCCGTGGGCGAGGGATGACCTGGCGGTTAAACCAGGCCAATGGCTCTACGCTCAGGTGAAAAGCGTTTCCATCACCGCCTGATCACAGCAGGTGGTGGTTAATGTAATCGGCGATGGCATCAGTGGTGTTGTCGCCAATCACCACGTTGGCGCGGGCTTTTACCGCGTCATCGGCATTCCCCATCGCCACGCCGGTTCCGGCCGCTTCCAGCATACTGATGTCATTAAAGTTATCGCCAAATGCGACCACGTCCTGCATCGACCAGCCCTGGGCGGTGATAAACTGCGTCAGGCGTTTGCCCTTGCTGTTTCCCTGGCGGGCAATATCGACCTGATCGTGCCATGACCATTCGCACTCCAGCTGCAGCGTTTTTTCGACGTGGTCGGCGAATTCACGCAGCTTTTGGCCGTTTTCATCGGTCAGCGCGAATTTCCAGACGTTCTCGACTTCGTGAGCGGCCTGCGCCAGTGAATCGACCTGGGTGAACGACGGACGCTGCGCTTCCGGCAGGCTTTGTGCCCAGTTGCTGGTGCGGATAACGTGGCCGGTTGGGTACTGATACATCATGGTATCGTCGACGTACATCAGGCCATGTACCTGATGTTCATCCAGCAGGGTAATCAGTTGCTGGGCTTTTTCGACCGGCATTGGATCGGCATCAAGTACTTTTTTATTTTGATAATCATAAAGATAAGTGCCATTACAACAAATTGCAGGTGTATCTAACGCCAGTGCCTGATAAAAAGGATGAATGGCAACGTGATGTCGACCGGTGACAATCATTAATTGATAGCCCGCCGCACGGGCACGATTCAGTGCTTCCAGTGAAGAGGGGAGAAGGGTTTTCTTAGGCGTCAGGAGCGTTCCGTCCAGATCCAGGGCAATCACACGTGCAGTCATAGTGTTGTCTCGAGTTAAAGAGAAAATTCGCTGTGCAGGATGGTACACCGAGATACCTGTACGGCAAAATTGTGTGGACCAGGCAGCGTGTCGTCGCTGCCAATTCAATGATTTCAGAAAGGAGTAGTCATGAAACAGACCGTTTATACCGCCAGCCCGGAGAGTCAGCAGATCCACGTCTGGACGCTGAACCATGACGGCAGCCTGACGTTGGTTCAGGTGGTGGATGTTCCAGGTCAGGTACAGCCAATGGTCATCAGCCCTGATAAACGTTTTCTGTACGTCGGCGTACGCCCTGAATTCCGCGTGCTGGCCTACCGCATTGCGCCGGACGATGGCGCACTGACCTATGAAGCTGAGGCACCGCTGCCGGGTAGCCCTACCCATATCTCTACCGACCGCAAAGGCAACTTCATCTTTAGCGCCTCCTATAACCAGGCCAACGTCAGCGTTATTCGTCTGGAAGATGGCCTGCCGCGCGATACCGTGACGGTTGTGGAAGGGCTGGATGGCTGTCACTCCGCGAATATTTCCCCGGACAACCGCACCCTGTGGGTTCCGGCGTTGAAGCAGGATCGCATCTGCCTGTTCACCCTGAGTGACGACGGCTTCTTGTCCGCTCAGACCCCGGCGGAAGTGACCACCGTAGAAGGCGCCGGTCCGCGGCACATGGTGTTCCATCCGAACGAACAGTACGCTTACTGCGTCAACGAACTGAACGGCTCTGTAGACGTCTGGGAGCTTAAAGATCCGTACGGCAAAATCGAATGCGTGCAGACGCTGGATATGATGCCTGCTGATTTCACCGATACCCGCTGGGCGGCTGATATTCATATCACTCCAGATGGTCGTCACCTGTACACCTGTGACCGTACTTCCAGCCTGATTACCATCTTCAGCGTATCCGAAGATGGCAGCGTGCTGTCACTGGAAGGCTTCCAGCCGACCGAAACGCAGCCGCGTGGCTTCAACGTCGATCACAGCGGGAAATACCTGATTGCTACCGGACAGAAATCACACCACGTCGCGGTGTATGAGATTGCTGGTGAGCAGGGGCTGCTGCAAGAGAAAGGGCGTTACGCGGTAGGCCAGGGCCCAATGTGGGTAGTCGTTAACGCACATTAAACGGTAACCCGGCCAAGCGAAGCGCCGCCGGGAATCGGCTCTGTGCCACATTCAGGCAACAATAAAAAGGGCTCATTCAATGAGCCCTTTTTGCTGGATTACTTCTTAGGTTCAGCCACCACGTGACTTCCCACGCCGCGGTTGTTGTACTCCCACATGCGGTTGAAGTTACGATCGTTCAGATCGCGTTTCAGTTGACCTTTCTCGTCCTGCGCGCCGGTATTGCCGCTGAACGGACGTTTAGAAACGGCAGCGTCAGCCCACGGTTTCGCCGAGTTAAAGCCTTCGTTAATCACGCTATCGCGAATTACAACCTGACCGTTGGTGTTGCCATCCACGTCCAGAGAACGGCCCAACTGCGCCACGCCGTCACCGGCTGCGGTGAAGGTGCTGTTGGTGGCCAGGAAACCGTAATAGACGTTGGACAGCGTTGCTGGCGCGAACACGTAACCTTCCTGCTGGGTACGAGAGTTCACCACGCGGAAGTCGGTTTTATCGAACACCACGGCGCCACGACCGGAAACGATATCCACATCGCCTTCCAGATAGCTGTCGGTGACCAGCGTACGGGTCTGGCGGTTGTTCTGCAGGCGGTTATCGACGCCGCTGTTGGTCACGAAGAAGGTGTTCTGACGGCCCAGAATGTTCACTTTGTTAATCTGGGTTTTATCGCCATCGGTACGCAGGGCTACCGCCTGATGCGTTCCGGCATCCACGCTGTCACCGAGGTTGTTTTCGATGGTCAGGTTCTGCAATTGCAGACCGTTGTTTTGCGACCAGACTACTGCGGAGCACATCACGCCCACGGTTGCGCTGCGCTTACTCTGGCAGCTGTCAAACATATACCATGCTGGTTTACCCGGCATGTACTTGCCGCTTGGGTTCACCTGACGACGCCAGGTCGTTGGGTCCATCTCGGAGTCGATCGCCAGACCGATTTTTACGTCGATCGCTTTCTCGCCGGTACCATAAATGGTCACGCTACCCGGTGCTGCTGGAATGTAGACGGTGCCCTGGTATTCACCTGGCAGAACCGCGATGTACAGACGAGAGCTGCTGTGGCGAGCAATCGCGGCATCAACCGCAGCCTGAATGGTGGTGTGAGTCACACCCTGAGTGCCAGCAGGACCTACGACGAAGTCTGCTTTGGCCGGAACGGCGATGGAAGACGGAGACCAGGCGGCAGCGTTAGGGTCAAGAGAAGAGAAATAACGCGCGGCGACAAAGTTCTGCGCTTCATCCGCTGACAGCACCGGGCGAGACGCCGTACCAGGGGCGGCCTGGTCAGAAGGCTGCTGATCCGCAGGGGTTGAGCTGCAAGCCGTCAGTGTCACGCCAAAAGCCAATGCCAGCGCCAGACGAGAAACCGAGAAAGTGTTCATGTTGCTCCAGGCTAATTTAAGTGAATGTGAATCCCGTAAAAGCAGCCTTTTTATACTAAGTTGAGCGAAACGGGAAGATGTGCTGGCAAAAAAATCACCTGTTTTTTTGCCGACTTACCGTGAAGTACGCAGGAGGGGAAAGCATCTGGCGGAAAAGACCGCCGTGCGAATAGCCTATGCAGAGGGTTGATGTGCAAAAGGCGGGGCGGTCAGAACGCTTTTTTGTGCGACAAACGGGTAATCAAGTCAGTGACGCTCAGTACCAATGCGGAGCGCACCATCTGCTGATAGCGCTGTTCCTGCATGGTCCGCAGCGCGTCATCCACGACATCTTCCGGCATATGCAGCGTTGGCTGAGGCGGCAGCGCCGTCATGCAGTGCAGCATACTAATCGGGCCAAGGATTTCATCGTCGGTGAAGCTGTAAACAATATTCTCTTGTTCCAGCTCGTTGTTCAGGGCAACCAGCAGCTCAACGTCTTCGTATTCGTCGCGGCTAATCACACCGAGGGCGTAAATCAGCTTGAGGCGCACCGACAGGTTGGCCAGCGGGCCGCTGCCTTCGAGTAGTGGCTCAACCGCGTATTTCACCGCGTAGTCATCTTTGCGAAAGGCCTGCAGGATCAACAGGTCTACCGCTTCGGCGAGCAAAATGACCGTTGTCTGAATAAACCCGCTGAGCGTCTGGCGCGCGTTGAGCTTTTCGAGAACCCGGTTTTCGGCGGCCTGGTTTTTATAAAGGTCAGATTCGTCCATTGTTGCCATCATGGTGGTTTCATTGACCGAAGCGCGTGACTTTACGGGAGCCTGCTCCTTCGGATGAGGTCCTTTTATCTCTGGTTGCGCGATCACGCGCAGGCGATTTTGTTTCATCTTACCTTCTTATTCCGGAGCTGCTGCCAGCGCAGCAGCTCCAACCCAATGGGCAACAACATTTATTTCCGTTGCATGGCGTTATACACATTCACAATCTGAGCGACAAGGGCTGGCTCGTCCTGCAGGCCGCAGACCTGGGTCACAGTGTGGGTGACGCCATTATCACGCAGCCGGTCCACCATTTCTTGCGCCTGCGGGTCATTGCTGCTGCGATAGCTTAACGCTGCCGCGATGCCCATCACCAGGTTGCTGTAGGGCAGGCCGTACTCCAGCGTGCCGCGCAATGGCTTAATCAGGCGGTCACCTTCACTCAGTTTACGCAGCGGCTGACGGCCAACGCGCTCAACATCGTCATGCAGATACGGGTTTTCAAAACGCGTCAGGATTTTTTCGATGTAAGCGGCATGCTGTACAGGATCAAAGCCATAACGTTTGATCAGCACGTCACCGCTTTCGGTCATTGCGCCTTTCACGACATCGCGAATCGCCGGATCCAGAATGGCATCGCGAATGGTTTTATGTCCGGCTAGCTGTCCAAGATAAGCGGTAATCGCATGACCCGTATTGAGGGTAAACAGCTTACGCTCGATATAGGCCATCAGGTTGCTGGTGGATTCCATCCCCGCAATATCGGGAAGCTGGCCTTTAAACTGCGTGCTGTCGACAATCCATTCGCTGAAGGTTTCAACGGTGACATCCAACGGATCGTCGTTCGCCGCGGAGCCCGGCGGCACAATGCGGTCGACGGCAGAATCGACAAAACCGACGTGTTCTTCCACCCAGCCGTGAAGCTCGGTAGGCATCGCCAGCAGTACGTGCTGCTTGAGCTGGCTGGTGCCGCGCACCATATTTTCGCAGGCAATAATGTTCATCGGCTGCTGATTGCCGCTTTGGTGGCGGGCAATCAGCCCTTGCGCCAGCGTGCTGGCGATTTTGCTCAATACCTGTGGGCCAACGGCAGTGGTGATGATGTCCGCCTCGGCAATTTGTCGGATGGCATCCTGGCTGTTGCTGTGGATGGCGCTCACGCGGTTGACCTGCTCGACGCGGGCGTTTTCGCCCACCACGTTGACCTGATAGTGCTGCTGGTGCGCCAACTGATCGACCAGCGGCTGATTAACATCGGCAAAGGTTAACTCCGCCTGTGCGTCGGCCAGCAGTTTGCCAATGAAGCCCCGGCCAATATTCCCTGCACCAAAATGAATCGCTTTCATAAATCTGACCTCGAGAAAATCTTTCCATGTCAGGGGCGTCTGCCCCTGAAGCCTTATGCTGCTTGCTCGCCTGACAGAATCTGCAGGATTTCCTGAACGCTGGTGGTCTGCGTCAGACGCTCAATCACGTCTTTATCATCCAGCGCGTTCGCTAAGCGGGCGATAACCTGGACGTGCTCGTTGTTGCGGGCGGCAATGCCAATAACCAGCCGGGCAATATCGTCCGGCTCATCGCCGAATCGAACGCCTTCTGGGTACTGACAAATGACAATCCCGGTGCGCAGCACGCGGTCTTTGGCTTCGACGGTACCGTGCGGCACCGCGATGGATTCTCCAAGATAGGTGGTGGTCAGCGCTTCACGCGCCAGCATGGCGTCAACGTAGTCCGGCTCAACGTAGCCACCGGAAACCAGCATCTCACCGGCAAAGCGGATGGCCTGAGCCTTATTCTCGGCGGTCAGGTTGAGGAAAATGTTGTCTGCGCTGAGCTTAAACAGATTCTCGTCGCGCTCGGTGCCGTCGAACGCGTCGTCGTTCGCCGCGATAATCGTCTGGTTAATAAGACGGCTGTCGTTGGCGGCGGCAGGCAGTTTAGCTGCCAGCAGACGAGTGGTCAGGTCGGTATACAGGCCGCTATCCAGGAAGTTAGAGAGCGACATATGCATCGCCTGTGGTGCAAAGCGCATGGCGCGTTCGGTTAAATCCTGATGGGTAATCACCAGGTCAACATCGTCAGGCAGACTGTTGATGGCGCAGTTGGTGACTGAAATATGGGTCAGACCCGCATCTTTAACCTTCTTGCGCAGCACGCCTGCGCCCAATGCGCTGGAACCCATGCCCGCATCGCACGCCACGATGATTTTACGCACGTGGTGCAAATCTTTAGAGAGGTCGAGCGTTTCGCTACGCATCGCAGGCTGTGGCAGCTCACCGGACGATTTCCCGCCGGATTTAGACTGCTGCTTCAGGCTCTGCATGCGGCGGGTGGCTTCGGCCAGACCGTTACTCTCTTCATCGCCAACGCGAACGCGCTTCAGCAGCATAGAGGCGGTCAGGAAGGAGACCAGCGTTGAGGCCAGAATCGACAGCACCACGCCAATAATGGAGGCCTTCGGCGTCATCAGCAGTACGGCAAAGATAGAACCTGGAGAAGCCGGGGAGACCAGACCTGCGTTGAACAGGGTCAGGGTAAATACGCCGGTCATGCCGCCCAGAATCACCGCCAGAAGCAGGCGTGGGTTCATCAGCACGTACGGGAAGTAAATTTCGTGGATGCCACCGAAGAAGTGAATGATTGCCGCACCGCCCGCAGACTGTTTGGCGCTACCTTTGCCAAAGAACATGTACGCCAGCAGCACGCCGAGGCCTGGGCCTGGGTTTGCTTCAATCAGGAAGAAGATAGATTTACCGGTTTCGGTGGCCTGCTGAATACCCAGCGGTGAGAAGATACCGTGGTTAATGGCATTGTTGAGGAACAGGATTTTCGCCGGTTCAACAAAGATAGAGGTTAACGGCAGCAGGTTGTTCTGCACCATGACGTTAACGCCCGTTGCCAGCGCTTTAGAGAGCAGCTCAACCATCGGGCCAATGGCCAGGAAGGCGAGCATCGCCAGCAGCATGCCGATAATACCGGCTGAGAAGTTGTTCACCAGCATCTCAAAGCCGCTTTTGATTTTACCGTCAACCCAGCGGTCGAAGCGTTTAATTGCCCAGCCGCCCAGCGGGCCGGCAATCATCGCGCCCATAAACATTGGCATATCGGCGCCAACGATAACGCCCATGGTGGTGATGGCACCGACCACGCCACCGCGTTCGCCGCCGATAAGGCGACCACCGGTGTAGCCGATTAACAGCGGCAGCAGGTAGGTGATCATCGGGCCAACCAGTTTGGCTAACGTCTCGTTAGGGAGCCATCCGGTGGGAATAAATAATGCAGTAATCAAACCCCAGGCAATGAATGCGCCAATATTGGGCATCACCATATTGCTGAGGAAGCGGCCAAAATTCTGTACCTTGACCTTGATATCTGGTGATAACATAAAAACACCCCTCGTGGTGCGCGTCTTAGATGCTGCGCGTCGTCATAGTCGTGATGGTTTCGCCAAAAACCATCCAGTCGTTCTGTATGCAAAATCGACTCTATCACGGCGTTTTCGTCTCGCGTACCCCGAGGGGTGTTTGTGATCTGGATCACCATCCAAACCCTATCAAATGGCTGTTTATAGTGATATTCATCACATAAACAGGCTGTAAGTCGGCAACAAAGCGAAAATCTCACCTTTACCGGACGGTTTTTTGTGATTTAAATCACCTTTTGCATTGGGCTGTTTGTTTTTGAATTGTGATCAAATTCACAAGATATATTTACATTCCTCTGACGCTTCCTTGCTTTCCCTTCACGCTTCGACCTTTACGTTAGAAAATTACAGCACGGCGCCTCAGGCACAAAAAAGCCCTGCCAGGTTTCCCGAGCAGGGCTTTAACAGAGCGTTTTTTGATTAGCTGAACAGGGCGGTAATGGATGCGCTGCCGAGGCTATGGAAGTGCACGTTGAAGCCAACCATCGCGCCGCTGGCGCCTTCATCAACCTCAATGCTCTCAACGTCCATCGCGTGGACGGTGAAGATATAACGGTGGGTTTCACCTTTTGGCGGAGCCGCGCCGCCGTAGCCCGCTTTACCGAAGTCGGTACGCGTTTGCAAAGCGCCTGCCGGTAAGCTGACCAGGCCAGAACCTGCGCCGGCTGGCAGTTCGCGGGTGTCTGCTGGAATATTGGCAACAATCCAGTGCCACCAGCCGGAGCCGGTTGGTGCATCCGGGTCGTAACAGGTTACGACAAAGCTTTTGGTGCCAGCGGGGACATCGTCCCAGGCCAGATGGGGAGAAAGGTTTTCGCCATCGTAGCCCATGCCGTTGAACACCTGGCGATGGGGAAGCTTTTCACCGTCACGCAGGTCGTGGCTGACTAATTTCATCAACTGCCTCCTTTGTTAATCAACTGATTAACAAAGGAGTGTAGCGGCAACGCGGGCGGATTACCGCAGCTTATTGGATAAAAAATGTTTCCTGTTCGACCGCGAGACACACCGCTCGGGTCAAGCGCGTCAGCTGCTGCGGGGAGATCGGATATGGCGGCATCAGATAAATCAGGCGGCCAAACGGACGGATCCACACGCCCTGTTCAACGAAAAAGCGCTGGAGCAGCGCCGGATTCACCGGGTAGCGCGTCTCGACGACGCCAATGGCGCCCAGCACGCGGACATCGGCGACCAGCGGCGCGTCGGCGGCTGGGGCGAGTTCGCGCTTGAGCTGGCGTTCAATTGCCGCCACCTGCATTTGCCACTCTCCACTCTCCAGCAGCGCCAGGCTTTCTGTCGCGACGGCGCAGGCCAGCGGGTTACCCATAAAGGTCGGGCCGTGCATAAAGCAGCCTGCTTCGCCGTTGCTGATGGTCTCGGCAACGTTGCGGGTGGTAATGGCGGCGGAGAGCGTCATGGTGCCGCCGGTCAGCGCTTTGCCGAGACACAGAATGTCGGCGCTAATCCCCGCATGGTCGCAGGCAAACAGCTTGCCGGTACGACCAAAGCCGGTGGCAATCTCATCGGCAATCAGCAGGATCCCTTCGCGATCGCACATCTTGCGGATACGCTTTAGCCACTCAGGATGATACATCCGCATACCGCCCGCGCCCTGAACGACAGGCTCGAGGATAACGGCGGCAATCTCATGACGATGCGCGGCCATCAGGCGGGCAAAGGCCACCATATCGTACTCGTCAAACTCCCCGTCAAAACGGCTATGCGGCGCAGGCGCAAACAGGTTTTCCGGCAGGTAGCCTTTCCACAGGCTGTGCATGGAGTTATCCGGGTCGCATACCGACATCGCGCCAAAGGTGTCGCCGTGGTAGCCGTTGCGGAAGGTCAGGAAACGTTGGCGCGACTCGCCTTTGGCCTGCCAATACTGCAACGCCATTTTCATCGCCACTTCCACCGCCACCGAACCCGAGTCGGCAAGGAACACGCACTCCAGCGGCTCCGGCGTCATCGCCACCAGCTTACGGCACAGCGCCACGGCGGAAGGGTGGGTGATTCCACCAAACATCACGTGCGACATCTGGTCGATTTGCGTCTTCATCGCCGCGTTCAGCCGCGGGTGATTGTAGCCGTGAATGGCCGCCCACCACGAAGACATGCCGTCCACCAGATGCTCGCCGTTGGCGAGATGCAGCTCGCAGCCTTCGGCAGAAACCACCGGATAGACCGGCAGCGGTTTGGTCATTGAGGTGTAGGGATGCCAGATATGGCGGCTATCGAAGGCAAGATCGTCCGTTGTCATAATCGACTTGTAAACCATTTTGAAAAGTTTTAGGTTTACGAGTATAAACCGAACCGAAAATTAACAAAACCCCGGAGAAGCCAATGGCTAACCCTTTACGCTGGACAATGTCGCAGGTCACCGCTCTTTTCGATAAACCGTTGCTGGATTTACTGTTTGAAGCTCAGCAGGTTCACCGCCAGCATTTCGACCCGCAGCAGGTGCAGGTAAGCACGCTGCTGTCGATCAAAACCGGCGCTTGCCCGGAAGACTGCAAATACTGCCCGCAGAGCTCGCGTTACAAAACCGGGCTGGAAACCGAACGACTGATGGAAGTCGAGCAGGTGCTGGACTCGGCGCGTAAAGCCAAACTGGCGGGCTCGACCCGTTTCTGCATGGGCGCGGCGTGGAAAAACCCGAACGACCGCGATATGCCGTACCTGGAACAGATGGTTCAGGGCGTGAAAGAGATGGGGCTGGAAGCCTGTATGACGCTGGGCACGCTGTCCGATAGCCAGGCGCATCGTCTGGCGACGGCGGGTCTGGATTACTATAACCACAACCTCGATACCTCACCGGAGTTCTACGGCAATATTATTACCACCCGTAGCTATCAGGAGCGTCTGGATACGCTGGATAAAGTGCGCGATGCCGGAATTAAAGTCTGCTCCGGCGGCATTGTGGGCCTCGGTGAAACCGTCACCGACCGTGCCGGGCTGTTGCTGCAGCTCGCCAACCTGCCAACGCCGCCGGAGAGCGTACCGATTAACATGCTGGTGAAGGTCAAAGGGACGCCGCTGGCAGATAACGACGATGTCGATGCCTTTGATTTTATTCGCACTATCGCGGTGGCGCGCATCATGATGCCAACCTCCCACGTGCGCCTTTCCGCGGGCCGTGAGCAGATGAACGAGCAGACGCAGGCAATGTGCTTTATGGCCGGTGCCAACTCGATTTTCTATGGCTGCAAGCTGCTGACCACTCCAAACCCGGAAGAGGACAAAGACCTGCAGCTGTTCCGTAAACTGGGGCTCAACCCGCAGCAGACCACGGTGACGGCGGGTGATAACGAACAGCAGCAGCGTCTGGAACAGGTGCTGATGACGCCGGATACCGAGGATTATTACAACGCGGCGGCGGTATGAGCTGGCAACAGCGCATTGAACAGGCATTAAGCGAACGTCGGGAGGCTCAGGCCTTCCGTTCTCGCCAGCCGCTGGAACAAGGTGCGGGCCGCTGGCTGGTGCGCGGTGAGCGTCGTTACTGCAATTTTTCCAGCAACGACTATCTTGGCCTCAGCCAGCATCCGCAGGTGATCCAGGCCTGGCAGCAGGGCGCAGAGCAGTATGGCGTGGGCAGCGGTGGGTCCGGGCATGTGACCGGCTACCACCACGCGCATCAGCGTCTTGAAGAACAGCTGGCCGACTGGCTGGGCTATGACCGCGCGCTGCTGTTTATTTCCGGGTTTGCCGCCAATCAGGCGACGATCGCCGCACTTGCCGGGCGAGAAGACCGGATCGTCGCCGATCGTCTCAGCCACGCTTCGCTGCTCGAAGCCGCCACGCTGAGCCCGGCGCAGCTTCGCCGCTTTCAGCATAACGACAGCCAGCACCTCTCGAGGCTGCTGGCAGCGCCAACCGATGGTCAGCAACTGGTGGTCACGGAAGGGGTGTTTAGCATGGATGGTGACGGTGCGCCGCTGGCGGATATTGCTGCGGCCGCACGCGACGCGAAGGCCTGGCTGATGGTCGATGACGCCCATGGCATTGGCATCAACGGTGCTAGCGGGCGCGGCAGTTGCCATCAGCAGGGCGTTCATCCAGAACTATTGGTGGTGACCTTTGGCAAAGCGTTTGGCCTGAGTGGTGCAGCGGTACTGTGCAGCCAGGACGTGGCGGACTACTTTTTACAGTTTGCCCGACACTTGATTTACAGCACGGCGATGCCGCCCGCCCAGGCGGCGGCGCTACAGGCGGCGCTAGCGGTGATTCGTAGCGATGACGGCCAGCAGCGACGTGAAAAGCTGGCACAGCACGTTGCCGCGTTTCGCCACGGTGCGCAGGGGCTGGATTTTGCGTTGACGGATTCACAAAGTGCGATTCAGCCGCTGATTGTTGGCGATAACCAGCAGACGCTCGTTCTGGCAGAGCAACTGCGCGAGCAGGGCTGCTGGGTGACGGCGATTCGTCCTCCGACGGTGCCGGCGGGAACGGCGCGTTTACGCTTAACGTTGACCGCCGCGCATGAATCGCAGGATATCGACTTATTGCTGGAGGTGCTGCATGGCAACCGTCAATAAACAGGCGGTGGCGGCGGCATTTGGCCGCGCGGCAGCGCACTACCATCAGCACGACGAGTTACAGCGCCTGAGCGCCCGGCAACTGCTGTCCCAGTTGCCGGGGCGGGCGTTTGAACGAGTGCTGGATGCAGGTTGTGGCCCGGGGAGCTACAGCCGCTATTGGCGCGATAAAGGCAGCCACGTCACGGCACTGGACCTTTCGGCAGAAATGCTTGAGCAGGCGCAGCGCCAGCAGGCGGCGGACCACTATCTACAGGCCGATATTGAAGCAATTCCGCTGCCAGCGGGCGGTTTTGACCTGGTGTGGAGCAACCTGGCGATTCAATGGTGTAGCGACCTCCGCGTAGCGCTGGACGGGCTCTATCGCCAGCTCAGTCCCGGCGGGACGCTGGCCTTTACCACGCTGACGGCAGGCTCACTGCCGGAGTTGAATCAGGCCTGGTGCGCCATTGACCAACGACTCCACGCGAACCGCTTTCTTCCCGAGGCGACGCTCCAGCAGGCGCTGGCGGGCTATAACAGCCGCAGCGTTTCCACTTCTGTCACGCTGACGTTTCCTGATGCGCTGAGCGCCATGCGCTCGCTGAAGGGCATTGGCGCGACGCATCTTCACGAAGGGCGCAGTCAGCAGCCGCTGACGCGGGGCAGGCTACAACAGCTTCAACTGGCGTGGCCGTCTCAGGCGGGCGCATACCCGCTGACTTACCATCTTTTTACAGGAGTTATCTCGCGTGACTGAACGCTTTTATGTAACCGGCACCGATACCGAAGTTGGTAAAACCGTTGCCAGCACCGCGCTGTTACAGGCGGCACGTCTTCTGGGGCGTCGTACGGCAGGTTATAAGCCCGTGGCCTCCGGCAGTGAAATGACCGACGACGGTTTGCGCAACAGCGACGCGCTGGCGCTGCAACGCAACAGCGTGCTGCCGTTACGCTACGAGCAGGTGAATCCGTATACCTTTGCAGAACCTACGTCTCCGCATATCGTCAGCGCCGACGAACAGCGGCCTATTGAGGCTGACATTCTGTCTGCCGGTTTACGTGCGCTGGAAGCGGAAGCGGATTGGGTGCTGGTTGAGGGCGCGGGAGGCTGGTTTACGCCGCTCTCCACGACGCTGACGCTGGCAGACTGGGTCAAGATGGAGCAACTGCCGGTGATTCTGGTGGTGGGCGTTAAGCTTGGCTGTATCAACCACGCGGTGCTGACCGCACAGGCGGTACAGCAAGCGGGGCTGCGGCTGGCAGGCTGGATTGCCAATGATGTGACCCCGCCGGGTCGTCGTCATAGCGAATACCTCAGTACGCTTCAGCGGATGATTCCAGCCCCCATGCTTGGTGAAATTCCGTGGCTCGGTGAGGCCGTGGATTCACCGTTGTTGGGCCAATACCTCGACCTGAGCGCACTTTAAGCGCTTTTCTGGCACGCCCATTGCTTCGTTATCCCTCTTCATTCGTAAGCACTAACCCGCAGATAACGTAAGGAAATCGCCTGTTTTGATGGACAAAATGGGCGTGCTTTTTCGCTGATAAATATCAAAATCGGGGATAAAATATTTTTTTTCATTCACGTTGACACGCCGTTGCGCAAATCGCCGGGTGCCGGGGGATAGGGGCTAGAGGTAGTTATCCACTATTCCTGTGGATAACCCTGTGTATTAGAGTTAGAAAACCTGCGGTAAACGAGAGAACATGCGGCCTGCGCCCGAATTGGTGCGAAACACGGCTTTTAGTACTTTTCTTTTATTATCAATAAGATGAATAAAAGCAATGGCGTAATAAAAAGTGCTGCGGATTGCCATAAAACTTTCATGACGTATATTGACAAATGTTAAAAGAGAAAAAATTCTGGGGATAACCTTATCTGGTTGGTGTTTTATCTTGTCAGAGAATAAATTTCAGCCGCTGACGCTGGTTATTGCCCCGGATAGACGAAATACGATAAGTGATTACTGTTTTTATATCCAGTATTTTTTATTGGCAATTCGGCAGGTGACGAGTAGAATTAATCTCCAGCCCGGCCCATCCGTCATCAGGTAGCGTTATTCATGAGCAAACCCTTCAAATTGCATTCTGCGTTTAGTCCTTCAGGCGACCAGCCTGCTGCCATTTCACGCCTGAAAGAGGGGCTGGAAGACGGCCTGGCGCACCAGACGCTTCTGGGCGTGACCGGGTCGGGGAAAACCTTTACCGTCGCCAACGTCATTGCTGACCTTCAGCGCCCAACGATGGTGCTGGCACCGAACAAAACGCTGGCCGCACAGCTGTATGGCGAGATGAAGGCGTTCTTCCCGGAGAATGCGGTGGAGTACTTCGTCTCCTACTACGACTATTATCAGCCGGAAGCGTATGTCCCGAGCTCGGATACCTTCATCGAAAAAGATGCCTCGGTGAACGAACATATCGAACAGATGCGCCTGTCCGCCACCAAAGCATTGTTGGAACGCCGCGATGTCGTGGTCGTGGCCTCGGTATCCGCTATCTACGGTCTGGGTGACCCGGATCTGTACCTCAAAATGATGCTGCACCTGACGGTGGGCATGATTATCGACCAGCGCGCCATTCTGCGTCGTCTGGCCGAGCTGCAGTACACCCGTAACGATCAGGCGTTCCAACGTGCGACCTTCCGCGTGCGCGGCGAAGTTATCGATATCTTCCCGGCGGAATCGGATGACCTGGCGCTGCGCGTTGAGCTGTTTGACGAAGAGGTGGAACGCCTCTCGCTGTTTGACCCGCTGACTGGCCACGTTGATTCAACCATCCAGCGCTTTACCATCTACCCGAAATCGCACTACGTGACGCCGCGTGAGCGCATCGTGCAGGCGATGGAAGAGATCAAAGAAGAGCTGGCTGACCGCCGCAAGGTGCTGCTGGCGAATAATAAACTGTTGGAAGAGCAGCGCCTGAGCCAGCGTACCCAGTTTGACCTCGAAATGATGAACGAGCTGGGCTACTGCTCTGGCATCGAAAACTACTCGCGCTTCCTCTCCGGTCGCGGGCCGGGCGAGCCGCCACCGACGCTGTTCGACTACCTGCCGGCCGATGGCCTGCTGGTGATTGATGAATCCCACGTTACCATTCCGCAGATTGGCGGCATGTACCGTGGCGACCGCGCGCGTAAAGAGACGCTGGTGGAGTATGGCTTCCGCCTGCCGTCGGCGCTCGACAACCGTCCGCTGAAGTTTGAAGAGTTTGAAGCGCTGGCGCCGCAGACGATTTACGTCTCGGCGACGCCGGGCAACTACGAGCTGGAAAAATCCGGCGGTGATGTGATTGACCAGGTGGTGCGCCCAACCGGGCTGCTCGACCCGCTGATTGAGGTTCGTCCTGTTGGGACGCAGGTGGACGACCTGGTGTCGGAAATTCGCAAACGTTCAGTGATCAACGAGCGCGTGCTGGTAACGACGCTCACCAAGCGTATGGCGGAAGACTTAACGGAATACCTGGAAGAGCACGGTGAACGGGTGCGCTACCTGCACTCCGACATCGACACCGTAGAGCGTATGGAAATCATCCGCGACCTGCGCCTGGGCGAGTTTGACGTGCTGGTGGGGATCAACCTGCTGCGAGAAGGTCTCGACATGCCGGAAGTCTCGTTGGTGGCGATTCTGGACGCCGACAAAGAGGGCTTCCTGCGTTCCGAACGTTCGTTGATTCAGACCATCGGTCGTGCGGCGCGTAACATCAACGGTAAAGCAATTCTCTACGGTGACAAAATTACCCCGTCGATGGCGAAAGCGATAGGCGAAACGGAACGCCGTCGTGAGAAGCAGCAGCGCTATAACGAAGAGCACGGCATTGTGCCGCAGGGGCTGGTGAAAGACGTTGTCGATATTCTGGCGATGGGTGAGGGGCTGGCGAAAACCAGAGCGAAAGGCCGCGGTAAGTCGAAAGGAGCGGCATCAATTGTTGAGCCGGATGTTCAGGCGCTGACGCCAAAAGCGCTGCAGCAGCAGATCACCACGCTGGAAGCGCAGATGCTCAAGCATGCTCAAAATCTGGAATTCGAAGAAGCGGCGGAAATTCGCGACCGGCTGCATCAGCTGCGCGAGCTGTTTATCGCGGCGTCGTGAATGGGGGCCGTCCCGGCGGCGCTTCGCTTGGCCGGGCTACAAACTGCGTAGCCCGGGCGAGGCGTTTACGCCCGGCACTATTTCTCTGAATTGCGGCAGCCATCACGCATCAGGAACCCGCCTTAAGGTTCACTTAATATAATCTGCTGATACTATCCGTAAAATCATTGAGGGTAGTGTTATGTCTAATCTGAATGTCCAGCAGCTGTTCACCGTACTTATCTCTGTCGCCATCGTTGCTGGCTTTATTTGCCAATGGATGCTGACCTTCTAAAGCGCTTTCGCGCCAGGTTGTTTAAACTCTACCCAAGCCCGCGTCCCGGTTTCGGTGTCGCGGTTTTGTAAAAAGAACGCCGCCTCATGTAGCTGAGCGATGCGCGTTACAATACTCAAACCAAGACCAATACCGCCGTAACGGCTGTCCATGCGGACAAATGCCTGGCTGAGCTCCCCTACCTTCGACTCATCAATCCCTGGCCCCTGGTCTTCCACTATCAGCATAGGCCGTGAACCCTGCGCCAGAGACAGCGTAATGGTTGAGGTTTTTGGACTATAACGATGCGCGTTCTCGACCAGATTACGCAGCAGTAGCCGCAGCAGCGTGGCGTCTCCGGCGACGGTCAGCGTTGGGGTTGGCGCCGTAATCACCAGTTTTTGCGCGCGAGCCTCAAGCATGGTCTCCAGCTCACCCTTCAACGGCTCTATTACGTCGCTCAACAAATTCACCTGCTGATAGCCGCCTGCCGCGAATGACTGGCCCACACGCGCCAACTGTAGCAGTTGCGCAACGCTTTCGGTCATCTGGTCAAGGCGCTGTATTAGCGGAGCCAGATTCAGATGCTGGGCTTTTTCCAGTAGCTCAAGGTGTAGCTTTAACCCGGCCAGCGGCGTTCGCAGTTCGTGAGCAACGTCGGCGGTAAAGAGGCGTTCACGGTTAAGCGTCTGCGTAAGGTTATCGACAAGCTGGTTGATGGCATTCGTCACCGCTTCCACCTCAACGGTGGTTTGCTGCAGATAGATGGGCTGTAAATTCCCCGGCGTACGTGAGTCCAGCTCCCGTTGCAGGTCGGCCAAAGGACGTGTGATCCGCTTCACCGCCTGCAGGCAGAGATAGAGAGCGACGCCGATAATCAGCATACTGGGCACTAGCAGACTGGCAATCGCTTCGCGTACCTCGTGACGGATATGCTTGGCATTGTTGTGGTTGTGGAGCAACATCGCCACTTCCAGGTCAATCTGTTCTTTGCTTTCATGCCAGAGCCAGAACACGCTAATAAGCTGGCACACCACCAGAATGATACCGATGGTGAGTAGCAGTTGGTGGCGCATCGGCCATTTGCGGATGGAAAAGAGCGCCATGCCTTACTCCGCTTTGCTTATCGTGTTAACCAACTGATAGCCAAACCCGCGTACGGTACGAATCCGCGCTTTGCCGACTTTGTCACGCAGGTTGTGGATATGCACTTCCAGCGTATTGGTCGCCGGTTCGTTATCCCAGTTGTAGATATCGTTGTAGAGAATTTCACGGTGTACCGGGCTACCGGCTTTCAACATCAGGCGCGAAAGCAGGGCATACTCTTTCGGCGTGAGATCCAGCAATTCTTCGTCTAGCCAGACCTGGCGGCGGGTGACGTTCAGGCGCAGGTTCTCGACGGTAATCTCGTTATCGCCTTGATTCAGATTGCGGCGCAGCAGCGCGCGAATACGGGCGTTGAGCTCTTCCAGCGCAAACGGCTTTACCAGATAGTCATCGGCACCGGTATCCAGGCCGCTCACGCGGTCCTCGAGCGTATCGCGTGCGGTCAGTATCAGTACCGGCACGCTCATTTTTTCCTGGCGCATACGGTTGAGGAAGTGCAAACCGTCTTCGTCCGGCAGACCCAAGTCCAGCACCACCAGGCTGTAGTGCCCGTTGGCCAGACTCAGCGCTGCCTGTTGCGCCGTTTCCACACCGTCGCAGGCGTATCCTTCACTCTGCATTGCCAGAATCAGCCCCTGTAATAATAGGGTGTCATCTTCCACGACTAATATTTTCATCTGCTGGCCTCTATTTACAGGTGGCTAATATATCATCTGCTGCGTGATATTCCTGGGTCTCTACGCCCGTTAACCCCAGCATTGTAGAGAACAGATTATCCTGCGAGTAGTCATTTTCTTTGGCCTTTTGCTGTAAGCAAGCGTAATTAACGCCATAGCGTTTCTGATAATCATCAGATAACCATAACAGCATCGGCACATGTTTTTGCGTTTCTGGGGCAATGGAATAAGGTAGCCCGTGTAAATACACGCCGTTTTCGCCGAGCGATTCACCGTGGTCGGAAAGGTAAACCAGACTGGTGGTGAATTTATCCTGTTTAGATTGCAGCAGTTTTATCGCTTTATCGACAATATGGTCGACGTACAAAATGGTGTTGTCATAGCTATTTTTCAGCTGTTCCTGGCTACAGGACTGAATTTCACTCGTATCACAGGTTGGCGTGAAGCGACGAAATTCCGGCGGATAACGGTTGTAATAGGTTGGGCCATGGCTGCCAATGGTGTGCAGCACAATCACGCCGTCACCCTGCATAGCATCAATAGTCTTTTCAAGGTCATGGAACAGCACGTCATCGTAGCATTCGCCGTTGATGCACTGTCCTGGCAGATTCAGTGCGGTGACGTCCTGATGCGGTACGCGGTCGCAGGCGCCTTTACAACCGCCATCGTTGTCATTCCACTGCACCTGAATGCCTGCGCGCTGAATAATATCCAGCAGCCCTTCCTGGTGGTGTGCTAACGATTCGTCATAACCGGTACGCGGCATATTAGAGAACATGCAAGGGACCGATACCGCCGTCGCGGTTCCGCAGGAGGCCGTTTTGGGGAAATAGACGACGTTATCTTTTGCTAATAGTGGGTTGGTTTCGCGGTCGTACCCGCCCAGCGAGAAATTAGCGGCGCGCGACGTTTCGCCGACGATTAATATTGTCAGATTTTTGCGCGGCCCATTTTTCATCACCGCTTTCTGTTTGGCATCTTCGCCAATTTTTACCAGCGGCAAATTATCCATCTCATGGTGAAAATACCAGGAGTTCATCGCCACGATGCTGTTGGACGGGTTCAGTGATTTCACCAGTTCTTTATTATTGCGGAACAGTGAGGCGTAATCTTTATAGAACAGTCCGGCGACCAGCAGGATTAACAGCACCGACACAGTCACGGTACCTGCACGCATTATTGTGCCGCGCCATACGCTTGCTGCTGGCTTAATTTTGATCCACCAGGCCAGTGCAATAGCGAGCAGAGCGGTAAAACTAAATACCAAAACCATCTGCCCGGAGAGCAACGCGTAGCTTTCCGCTGGCGTCGTATCGAGAATATTGGTGATCATCGAACGGTCAACAATAATACCGAAGTTCATCATGAAATACTGCGCGCTGGCGCTGAGCAAAATAAACAGCGTTGTGGCGACTTTCTCTAAACGAACCACCGACGCCAGGGCCAGCAAAATGGCCATGACAGCAAATGCCACCACCGGCATGGACAGGAACACCAGCGCGTTGTGCAGACCATCGACCGGCAGCAGGGTATAGGCCTGGCGATAGAACGCGATGTTCAGCGCCAGAGCGATATAAAGTGAAAACAGGATGATATAGGTCAGTCGGTTGACGACAGGCCGTTGACGAAACAGGCGAAGCATAACGTTGAACCCAATGAAATTGATGTTCGCTATGCTGCCCGACGTTTTTTAAGACAACCTTAAGATTTTAAGGAAACTCGACCAAAAGCCTGAAGCGCTTCTTCCAGCGCGGCACGTAAAAGGTGGCGATCGTGGCGATAAGGAATGTCGCTTGCTTCGAGCGGTTGCTGAATCACCAGTTTGCCCTCGGTGCCGCAGACTTCTGTCTTCGGACCGACAATCACGGCATCGATAACCGGCTTACCAATGTAGTGTTCCAACAGCGCAAGACGATCGCCAAGCGTTAAATGCCCAGCCGGGCTGTGCTCGCGGCCCAGATTTTCGATGTAGACCATCTGCGCAGGAGTACGCCGCAGCGCTTGAGCAATTTCAGGTAACAGTAAAATAGGCAGCAGGCTGGTATAAAAGCTGCCCGGCCCGATAAGAATCAAATCTGCTTCGGCGATGGCCTGCACGGCCTCCCGGGTGGCCGATACCGATGGCGTGAGCATAAGCTCCTGCGGTGGCAGGGCGAGTTGATCAATATTCACTTCGCCATAGATTTCATGTCCCTCGCTGTCGATAGCCATTAAATCGACCGGCTGCTCGGACATGGGAATCAATGAGGCCTCAACTTTAAGCAGATTTCTTATTAAATTGATCGCTTCTAAAGGCCGGACGCTCAGGTGATCCAATGCCTTTAACATCAGATTTCCGAGGTTATGTCCTGAAAGTTCGCCGTTACCGCCAAAACGATACTCAAACATTGTTGAGGCAACGCTTGGTTCGGTAATTAACTGGTTTAGACAGTTGCGCATATCGCCCCACGCAATGCCGCCCTCAGAACGGCGAATACGCCCGGTAGAGCCGCCGTTATCGGTGGTGGTGACAATGCCGGTCAGGCGAGAACCGAGCGATGACAGGGAGGACATCACGCGTCCAAGGCCGTGCCCGCCGCCCAGCGCCACAACGCGGTCGAGATCGGCAAAAGTGCGATTGCGCATACAACTTCCTTATGTCTGAAAAACCTGCTTACATTAGCCTAACTACCTCTAAAAGACGATGCTCCACCCGCATCAAAATGACGTATATCAATGCAAAAACGTGATTTTTACGTATTCTGTAGGGAAAGTGCACGATAGGCTCGCTATATACAACTTTATACAGCGAAAGCGAAAATGGCGAAACTGTTATTCTCGCGCTACTATTCGGCATAACATGGTTCAGTCATCCTGCCATGCAGGTTGAACAACACACTCTAGCCTCTGCGCCTAAGTTGAAAAATAGGGCGCTTTGGCCGCAACAGGCTTCACTGTTGCCAGGGCGAAGGAAGAAATGATCTCGCCTCCCGTATTTGGAAAGGTGTCTATGGCTTCACAACTCACTGATGCGTATGCACGCAGCTTCTACTATCTGCGTCTTTCGATTACCGATGTGTGCAACTTTCGCTGCACCTACTGCCTGCCAAACGGCTACCAGCCAAATGGAGTCACCAACAACGGCTTTCTGTCTCTGGACGAAATTCGCCGGGTGACGCGCGCCTTTTCGGCGTTGGGTACGGAGAAAGTACGTCTGACGGGCGGTGAGCCATCGCTGCGCCGCGACTTCACCGATGTTATCGCCGCAGTGAGAGAAAATACCGCTATCCGCCAGATTGCCGTGACTACCAACGGTTATCGCATGGCGCGTGACGTGGCGGGCTGGCGTGATGCTGGCTTAACCGCGATAAACGTCAGCGTCGACAGTCTGGACGCGCGTCAGTTTCATGCCATCACTGGCCAGGATAAATTCCGCCAGGTAATGGACGGCATCGATGCCGCTTTTACCGCGGGCTTCGAAAAAGTGAAGGTTAACACCGTGCTGATGCGCGATGTGAACCACCACCAGCTCGACACCTTTCTGGCGTGGATCAAACCGCGCCGCATTCAACTCCGCTTTATTGAACTGATGGAAACCGGCGAAAGCAGCGAGCTGTTCCGCAAGCACCATATCTCTGGCATGGTGCTGCGCGATCAACTCCTTAAGCGTGGCTGGATCCATCAAATCCGTCAACGCAGCGACGGCCCGGCTCAGGTCTTCTGTCACCCCGACTACGAAGGGGAAATCGGCTTAATTATGCCGTATGAAAAAGACTTTTGCGCCAGCTGTAATCGTCTGCGCGTATCGTCCATTGGGAAGCTGCATCTGTGCCTGTTTGGCGATGGTGGCGTTGACCTGCGTGAACTGCTGGCGGATGACGCCCAGCAGCAGGCACTGGAAGACCGCATTGCCGAAGCCTTAACTCACAAAAAACAGACCCACTTCCTGCATCAGGGCAATACCGGAATCACGCAGAATTTGTCCTATATCGGTGGATAATTCCAAATCAAGGAGCATGTAAATGAGTCAGGTGAGCGCTGAATTTATCCCAACACGCATTGCCATTCTTACCATTTCCAACCGTCGCGGCGAAGAAGATGACACCTCCGGTCACTTCCTGCGCGACTCCGCCCAGGAAGCCGGGCACCAGATAGTTGATAAGGCTATTGTCAAAGAGAACCGCTATCAGATTCGCGCCCAGGTTTCTGCCTGGATTGCCCGCGATGATGTACAGGTCGTGCTGATCACCGGCGGTACCGGTCTGACCGATGGCGACCAGGCTCCGGAAGCGCTGCTGCCGCTGTTTGACCGCGAAATTGAAGGCTTTGGCGAAGTGTTCCGCATGCTCTCCTTTGAAGAGATTGGTACCGCGACGCTACAGTCTCGCGCCGTCGCCGGCATGGCCAACCGCACGCTGATTTTCGCGATGCCAGGTTCCACCAAAGCTTGTCGTACCGCATGGGATAACATTATTGCTCCGCAGCTGGATGCCCGTACGCGTCCGTGTAACTTCCATCCTCATCTGAAGAAATAAACGATGTCGCAACTGACCCATATCAACGCGGCGGGTGAAGCCCACATGGTGGATGTCTCCGCCAAGGCGGAAACCGTTCGCGAAGCGCGCGCTGAAGCGTTTGTTACCATGCAGCCGGAAACCCTGGCGATGATTATCGAAGGCAGCCACCACAAAGGTGATGTCTTCGCCACGGCGCGCATCGCCGGTATTCAGGCGGCCAAGCGCACCTGGGATCTTATCCCGCTGTGCCACCCGTTGATGCTGAGCAAGGTTGAAGTTAACCTGCAGGCCGAGCCGGAACATCACCGCGTGCGCATTGAATCACTGTGCCGTCTGACCGGGAAAACCGGCGTTGAGATGGAAGCGCTGACGGCCGCCTCGGTCGCCGCGCTGACGATTTACGACATGTGCAAAGCCGTGCAAAAAGATATGGTCATTGGCCCGGTTCGTCTGCTGGCGAAAAGCGGCGGCAAATCGGGCGATTTTAAGGCGGATTCCTATGATTAATGTGCTGTTTTTTGCTCAGGTCCGCGAGCTGGTAGGCATTGACTCGCTGGCGCTAGCCCCTGAGTTTTCAACGGTTGAAGCTGTACGCCAGCATCTTGCGGCGCAGGAAGGGCGCTGGTCTCTGGCGCTGGAAGAGGGCAAGCTGCTGGCGGCGGTTAATCAGACGCTGGTGAGCTTCGATCATCCGGTTGCAGACGGCGACGAAGTGGCATTTTTCCCACCGGTAACAGGAGGCTAAGATGAGCGAGACCCGAATTATCGTCCGCCACGAACGCTTCAGCGTTGGCGACGAATACCCGTGGCTTGCCGAGCGCGATGAAGACGGCGCGGTTGTCACCTTTACCGGCAAGGTACGTAACCATAACCTGGGCGATAGCGTCAAAGCCCTGACCCTGGAACACTATCCGGGCATGACCGAAAAAGCGCTGGCTGAAATTGTTGATGCCGCGCGCGAACGCTGGCCGCTTGGCCGCGTAACGGTCATTCACCGTATCGGTGAAATGTGGCCTGGTGAAGAGATTGTGTTCGTTGGCGTCACCAGCGCGCACCGAAGCAGCGCGTTTGACGCTGGCGAATTTATCATGGACTACCTGAAAACCCGCGCGCCGTTCTGGAAGCGTGAAGCTACGCCGGAAGGCGAGCGTTGGGTGGAAGCCCGCGATAGCGATAAACACGCTGCCGAGCGCTGGTAAGCCGTGAATGTGGTACGCTTAGAATAAGTTCTACTCACACTCAGGAGAAAGTCATGGAACGATTCCCTCGATCCGATTCGATTGTGCAGGCGCGTAGCGGTCTGCAAACCTATATGGCGCAGGTATACGGCTGGATGACCTGCGGGTTGCTGCTGACGGCGTTTATCGCCTGGTATGCGGCTAACACCCCCGCGGTGATGATGTTTGTCTTTTCCAGTAAAATTACCTTCTTTGGTCTGATCATTGCACAACTGGCGCTGGTGTTCGTGCTTTCGGGCATGGTGCAGCGTTTGAGTGCGGGCATGGCGACGACGCTGTTTATGCTCTACTCGGCGCTCACCGGGCTGACGCTATCGAGTATTTTCATCGTTTATACCTATTCGTCCATCGCCAGCACCTTCGTGGTGACCGGCGGGATGTTCGGTATTATGAGCCTGTACGGCTACACCACGAAACGCGACCTGAGCGGCTTTGGCAACATGCTGTTTATGGCGCTGATTGGTATCGTGCTGGCGTCGCTGGTGAACTTCTGGCTGAAAAGCGATGCGCTGATGTGGGCTATTACCTACATCGGGGTGATTGTGTTTGTGGGCCTGACCGCCTACGACACCCAGAAGCTGAAAAATATCGGTGAGCAGATTGACGTTCGTGATTCATCGAACCTGCGCAAATATGCCATCCTTGGCGCGTTGACGCTGTATCTCGACTTCATCAACCTGTTCCTGATGCTGCTGCGTATTTTCGGCAACCGCCGCTAAATACCTCCCCGGCGTCGCAACGCGACGCCGGGAATCTCACCTAATCCCCTGCATTTTCCTCTTCGTTAAATGAATGTTTAGGCACAATTCCTCACTCTGTTGGTGAAAATAGTGACAACAGCGTCACAAAAAGCACCACTATTACGGAATTTTCCGTAGACTTGAGTACTCTGAATAAGCGAATAAAATTCTTCAGGAGAGAAGCCATGAAGTGGCAACAACGAATTCGTGTCGCAACAGGACTCAGTTGCTGGCAGATTATGTTGCATTTGCTGGTCGTCGCCGCACTGGTGATGGGCTGGATGGGCGGCGCGTTGGTACGCGTAGGCCTGGGGCTCTGCGTGCTGTATGCCGTGACCGTCGTATTGATGCTGGCGCTGCAGCGCCACCCTGAGCAGCGCTGGCGTGCCTTCGCCGACGTGCTCGAAGAGTTAACCACCACCTGGTATTTTGGCGCGGCGATGATTGCCGTCTGGTTGCTGTCACGCGTGCTGCACAATAACTACCTGCTGGCGCTGGCCGGGCTTGCTATCCTTGCAGGCCCAGCCGTGTTCTCACTGCTGGTGAAAGAGAAAACCTCAGGCGATCTTGCGGCGAAACATCGCGTACGCCACTGATCCCGTCGTGGCCGCTATAAACAGTAGCGGCCACAAACTCCCCCAGATAATCGACAAACTCGCATCCTTCAAATAGATCTGCTTGGTGATATCAGTAAAGTGACGAATCGGGTTAATCCACGTCAGATGCTGCAACCATACCGGCATGTTCTCTACCGGCGACACGTAACCCGACAGCAGAATGGCGGGCATCATAAAGACGAATACGCCGATAAACGCCTGCTGCTGCGTCGAGCAAAGCGACGAGATAAGCAGCCCAAATCCCACCAGCGACAGCCCGTAAATCACCATCGTAAAGTAGAACAGCGCCAGCGACCCAGCGAAGGGGATCTGATAGGCCCATATCCCGACCGCTAGCACAATGCTTGCCTGGAAGGTGGCAACAATCAGCGCGGGCACCGCCTTACCGATGAATATTTGCCAGGTGGCAAGCGGGGAGACCAGCAGCTGATCGAGCGTGCCCTGTTCGCGCTCGCGCGCCACCGACAGCGAGGTGACGATCATCACGCCGATGGTGGTGATCATGGCGATAAGCGACGGCACCACGAACCATTTGTAATCGAGGTTGGGGTTATACCAGTTGCGCACCACCAGTTCGCTGTTATTCGGCTTCGCTTTCCCTTCCAGCAGCTCCTGCTGATAGTTTTTGACGATCTGCTGTAAGTAGTTGGCGGCAATTTGGGCACTGTTCGAGTTACGCCCGTCGAGCAATAGCTGCATCGGCGCGGTCTGGAACGTGTCGAGATCGCGGGAGAAATCAGCCGGGAAGCGTACCAGCAGCAGCGCCTTCTGGGTATCGATAGTCGGCTGGATCTCCTGCGGGCTTTGCAGCAGCAGGACGTGGGTAAAGGCTTTGGCGCGGGCGAAGCGCTGGGTTAGCTCCACCGAATGCTTGCCGTTATCTTCGTTATAGACGGCGATGGTGGCGTTAGTCACCTCAAGGGTAGCGGCAAAGGGGAACAGCAGCACCTGAATCAGCACCGGCATGATCAGAATGGCGCGCGTCTGCGGCTCGCGCAACAGCGACTGTAGCTCTTTGCGGATAAGCGTCCATAAGCGGTACAGCATATGAGTTCTCCGTTGTTCCCGGGTGAGCGTAGCGACCCCGGGAAAGCATCAATCCAACCGACGTTTGGTCTTCATCCACGTCAGGCCAATAAACATCACCGCCGAGGCAATCAAAAACAGCGTATTGACCATCAGCACCACCGGAATATTCCCCGCCAGAAACAGGCTTTGCAGCGTACTGACGAAATAGCGCGCCGGAATGATATAGGTCACCACGCGAATAGCCGCTGGCATACTGTCTATCTGGAAAATAAACCCGGACAGCATAATCGACGGCAGGAACGCGGCGTTCAGCGCCACCTGGGCGGCGTTAAATTGGTTACGGGTGATGGTCGAAATCAAAAGCCCCATTCCCAGCGTGCTGAGCAAAAACAGGCTAGTGATGAAAAACAGAATCACCAGCGAACCGCGATACGGCACGCCGAGCACAAACACCGACACCAGCATGCAGAGCAGCATCGCCAGCATGCCGAGGAAGTAGTAGGGGATAAGTTTGCACAGCAGCAGTTCGACGCGCGTCACCTCGGTGGAGAGCAGCGCCTCCATGGTGCCGCGCTCCCACTCGCGGGCGATCACCAGCGACGTCAGGATCGCGCCGATGACCGTCATAATGATGGTTATCGCCCCCGGAATAATAAAGTGCTGGCTGATGGCCGCCGGGTTAAACCAGTAGCGGGTCTGCACGTCGATGAGCGGCTCGAAGGTTTGGCCGCTATCTTCGGCGCGCTGTTTCTGCCACAGCTGCCAGATCCCCTCGACGTAGCCCTGCACAAAGTTTGCGGTGTTAGGCTCGCTGCCGTCGGTGATGACCTGAATGGGCGCATCGTTGCCCGGCCGAGCCATATTTTTGTCGAAGTCGACCGGCACTACCACCAGGCCGCGAATGCGTCCGGCCTGCATCATCTCAATCAACTGCTGGCGGTTGTCGCTGATGGTGGCGTCGATATAGGGCGAGCCGGTGAGGGTATGGGTGAAGTCCAGCGCCTCTTTGCTCTGCTGTTCAAGCAGTACGCCGACTCGCAGCTTGCTGGAGTCGAGGTTGATACCGTAGCCGAAAATAAACAGCAGCAACAGCGGGATCACCACCGCAATCAGCCAGCTGCTGGGATCGCGGACGATCTGCCGTGTTTCCTTCACGCACAGCGCGCGTACGCGCCGCCACGAAAGCCCTTTAGCGCTCATCGGCATGCTCCTTATCCCAGTCGTGGATGAGGGTGATAAACGCCTGTTCCATGGTGGGATCAGGCTGTTGTTCATCCGCGGCTTTGGCTTTTAAATCGTCCGGCGTGCCGCTGGCAATCAGCTTGCCGCGATACACCAGACCGATACGGTCGCAGTACTCCGCTTCATCCATAAAGTGGGTGGTCACCATCACGGTCACCCCTTTTTCCACCATGCTGTTGATGTGCAGCCAGAATTCACGGCGAGTGATAGGGTCAACGCCCGAGGTTGGCTCGTCGAGGAACAGAATATCCGGCTCGTGCATTAGCGAGCAGGCCAATGCCAGGCGCTGCTTAAAGCCTAGCGGTAATGCATCTGTGGTATGGCGAGCGATAGCCTTCAGGCCAAACGCTTCGCTCATCCGTTCAATTTTTTCGTTCTGTACTCGCCCGCGCAGGCCGTATACACCGGAGAAGAAGCGCAGGTTTTGCTCGACGGTCAGGTTGCCGTAGAGCGAGAATTTTTGCGCCATATAGCCTAAGTGCTGACGCGCTTTGCCCGAACCGGTTTTCAGATCCATATCCAGCACCAGCGCGTTGCCGGAGGTGGGTACCAGCAGGCCGCACATCATCTTGAAGGTGGTGGATTTCCCCGCGCCGTTTGGCCCGAGCAGGCCGAAAATCTCCCCACGCTTGACCGCGAAGTTAACGTGGTCGGTGGCGGCGAAATCTCCGAATTTCTTGGTGAGCTGTCTGGCTTCGATAACCGTCTCATCCGCCGTGCCTTCAACGGTATGCAGAATGGCTCCCAGCGGAGACTCAGAGGTGCCCGCGCCGCCGAGCAGGTCGATAAACGCATCTTCAAAACGCGGCGTGGTCTCTGCAATTTCAAGCTCCGGCATCCCCGGCGCGCGTTTGAGATCTTCCGCCGTGGCCGATTTCTTCAGGATAACCCGCACCGAGCGCCCCTGAATCATGCCGTCGCTGACCATCTCCTGCTTCAGCGCGTGCTGTAACAGTCGGCGGTTATTCTCTACCGGGCTATGCATTAAAAAGCTGCGCCCGGCCATGGTCCGGGTGAGGGCGGTGGGTTCACCCTGATAGAGCAGCTCGCCTTCGTTCATTAGCAGCACGTCCTGGCACTGCTCGGCCTCATCAAGATAGGAGGTGCTCCAGAGGATCAGCATCCCGTCGCCCGCCAGTTCATGCACCATCTGCCACAGCTCTCGGCGGGAGATAGGGTCAACGCCGACGCCGGGCTCATCCAGCAGCAGCACCTTCGGTTCACCAACCAGCGTACAGGCGAGCCCCAGTTTCTGCTTCATGCCGCCGGAGAGCTTACCAGCCAGACGTGAGGTAAAGGGGCCGAGCGCGGTAAACTCCAGCAGGCGAGCGAAAGTTTTCTCGCGCGCCTCGCCGGTGACGCTGCGCAGGTCGGCGTAGAGGTTGAGGTTCTCCATCACCGTGAGGTCTTCGTAAAGACCGAACTTCTGCGGCATATAGCCCATCACCGAGTGCAGGGCGCTATCGTCACGAATCGGGTCGAGCCCCAGCACTTCGGCGCTGCCGTCGTCGGGCTTCAATAAACCCGCCAGCATGCGCATCAGGGTGGTTTTCCCTGCGCCGTCCGGCCCGACCAGCCCGGTGACGTAGCCCGCGTTAATCGTGCAGTCCAGCTTCGCCACCGCCGGTTTATTCATGCCGGTGAACTGTTTAACCAGCCCGTGCAGCTGAATCTGCTGTTTACTCATGGCGCGACTCATCGCCAAAGCGCAAAGTGACCGGCATACCCTGACGCAGGCTATCGTCGGCATCGGTCACGATAATGCGCAGACGGTAAACCAGATCGGTACGCAGGTCTGGCGTTTCAACCGTTTTCGGGGTGAATTCTGCGGTAGGTGAAACAAAGCCAATTTTACCGTGGTATGGCTTATCCGGGCGGCCATCGGTATAGAGCAGAATTTCGCGTCCCGGCTGCGCCTGGCTGAGATTTTTTTCATCTACATAGGCGCGAACCCAGACCGGGCGAGTCAGGGAGAGCGTCAGCACCGTGCTGCCCGCGCTAAGCATACTGCCTGGCTCCACGGCGCGGGTAAGCAGCGTACCGTCAGAAGGGGCGGTGAGTACGGTGTCCTGCAAATCCAGCGTCGATTGCGCCAGCTGCGCCTGCGCCTGTTCCAGATTGGCTTTGGCCTGGGCAATTTCCTGCGGACGATTACCGGCGCGGTACTGGCTTAATTTATCCTGCGCGGATTTCAGCGTCGCCAGCGCCTGGTCACGGGAGGATGTCGCGTTTGCCAGGTCGTTTGCTGACAGCAGCCGTTTGTTCCACAGCCCCTGCTGACGTTGCAAGAAGCTTTGCGCGTAGTCATAGGCGGCCTGCGCCTGTTTGACGGCCGCCGCCGCTTGGGCAATCTCTTCGGCCCGGTAGCCCGCCATCATCAGGTCGTACTGCGCCTCGGCGGTAGCAACGTTGGCCTTCGCCTGCATCAGCGCATTTTCAAATGGCGCTTTATCCAGCTCGCCCAGCGTCTGTCCTTGTTTGATAGCGTCCCCTTCATCAACCGTCAGGGATTGCAAACGCCCGCCGACGCGGAAGCTCATATTGACGGTGCGAATATCCACGTTACCGTACAGGGTGAGCCCGTTGTTTTGCAGGCTCTGATACCACCACGTCCCGCCGCCAATCACGGCGACGAGCGCCACGACAACCAGGATAAGGACAACCGGTTTTTTCATGAGGTCAGACTCCTTTGCGTTAATCCTTGCAGAATCAAATCGATGTGGCAGGTCACCACCTGGAAAATCTGTTCGGCCTTATCGGCGTCAAACTGTGACCAGCCGGTGCGCATCAGGATGGTTTCCCGTCCGAGGCGAAAGGCCAGCACTTCACCCAGCAGCGCGTGGGTATGGAGAATCATCTGCGTACTGTTGGCATCGCAGCCAGTATAGGCGGCAATCAGCCGGGTGAGGTGTGCGTGCAGCGGAGCGATGACCTGATCGTGGATCCGCTGGTAGGCGGCGGTCGGTGAAAGCTGCTCGCGAGAGATAAATTTGCTGAGGTTCAGGGTATCGTCCTGGGTCAGCAATAGGATCATGTTCTGGCAGGCGCGAAGAATCAGCGCGCGCATGGCGTCTCTGTCCGGCTCGGGTTGGGCAAAGAGCTGTTCTGCCGCTTCGGCGTGCGGGCGGAAGTTCTCGCCGATAAAGTCGGCAATCCATTGGGCGCAAGCCTGGTATAAATCTTCTTTTGAGCCAAAATAGTAGGTAATCGCCGCGATGTTTTGCCCGGCCTGGGCGGCAATATCTCGAGTGGTGGCATGCAGCCCGTACTCGCCAAACTGAGCGAGCCCCGCGGCAATCAGCTGGCTTTTAGCCTGTTCACCTTTGCTGGTTATTGGCGTTGTATTCATGGGGCCACCAAAAATTAATCAAACGATTGATTAAGATTATGCCGCGTTTTTAAACTTGTCCAGTCTGGTGAATAATCTTGTTTTCTTCCCCGGAGGGGATAATTTATGCGGTGCATCACAAAAACTGCTACACTCCGCCCCTTCATGACATTGTGGTTTTTGTCATTCCCCCGTTTTTTATCCCCTCGAAAACTACACCGCGTGCGGTCGGGGTGGGTGTGGAGTATTTATGTCTTTTGATTCCCTCGGACTGAACCCCGATATTCTGCGTGCCGTTGCCGAGCAGGGCTACCAGGAACCCACTCCTATTCAGCAGCAGGCGATTCCTGCTGTACTGCAGGGCCGTGACCTGATGGCCAGCGCGCAGACCGGTACCGGTAAAACCGCAGGCTTTACGCTGCCGCTGCTGCAACTGCTGGTGTCTCGCGAGCCGCACGTTAAAGGTCGTCGCCCGGTACGCGCGCTGATCCTCACGCCAACCCGTGAGCTGGCCGCCCAGATTGGCGAAAACGTCCGTGAATACAGCCGCTACCTGAATATCCGTTCGCTGGTGGTTTTCGGCGGCGTGAGCATTAACCCGCAGATGATGAAACTGCGCGGCGGCGTTGACGTACTGGTGGCAACGCCGGGCCGTCTGCTGGACCTCGAACATCAGAACGCCGTGAAGCTCGATCAGATTGAAATCCTGGTGCTGGATGAAGCGGACCGCATGCTGGATATGGGCTTTATCCACGATATCCGCCGCGTACTGACCAAACTGCCGGCCAAGCGCCAGAACCTGCTGTTCTCGGCGACTTTCTCTGATGACATCAAATCGCTGGCAGAAAAACTGCTGACCAACCCGCTGGAAATCGAAGTGGCGCGTCGCAACACCGCTTCCGAGCAGGTGACGCAGCACGTGCATATGGTGGATAAAAAGCGTAAGCGTGAGCTGTTGTCGCAGATGATTGGTCAGGGTGACTGGCAGCAGGTGCTGGTCTTCACCCGTACTAAGCACGGCGCAAACCATCTGGCAGAACAGTTGAATAAAGACGGTATCCGTAGCGCGGCGATTCACGGCAACAAATCGCAGGGTGCGCGTACGCGTGCGCTGGCTGATTTTAAATCTGGTGATATTCGCGTGCTGGTGGCAACCGACATCGCCGCGCGTGGCCTGGATATCGAAGAGCTGCCGCACGTTGTGAACTACGAGCTGCCTAACGTCCCGGAAGATTACGTTCACCGTATCGGTCGTACCGGCCGTGCAGCGGCCACCGGTGAAGCGCTGTCTTTGGTGTGTGTTGATGAACTCAAACTGCTTCGCGACATCGAACGTCTGCTGAAGAAAGAGATCCCTCGTATCGCCCTCGACGGCTATGACGTCGATCCGTCAATCAAAGCCGAGCCGATTCAGAACGGTCGCCAGCAGCGTGGCGGCGGCAACGGCGGTGGCCGTGGTCGCGGTCAGAGCCAGGGTCAAGGGCAGGGCGCGGGTCGTAGCCAGCAGCAGCCGCGTCGTAACGACGGCGGGGCGCCGAAGGCCAAACCGCGCAGCGCGGAAGGTAAACCGGCTGGCGATAAGCCACGACCGCCGCGCCGCCCGCGTAAACCCGCAGCAGCACAGTAAATTGCGAGCCCGGCCGAAAGCCGGGCTTTCTTTTTTGCGGCAACGTACAGAAAATGCCACAATAGTGGCTGTTTATACAGTATCTCAGGTTTTCTCATGGCTTTGACCGCTGCGCTAAAAGCGCAAATCGCCGCCTGGTACAAGGCGCTCCAGGAACAGATCCCCGACTTTATCCCCCGCGCGCCGCAGCGGCAGATGATTGCGGACGTCGCCAAAACGCTTACCGGGGAAGAGGGGCGGCACCTGGCGATTGAAGCGCCGACCGGCGTCGGGAAAACCTTGTCGTATCTGATTCCCGGCATTGCCATTGCACGCGAAGAGCAAAAAACGCTGGTGGTCAGTACCGCTAACGTCGCCTTGCAGGATCAGATCTACAGTAAAGACCTGCCGCTGCTGCGTAAAATCATTCCCGACCTGCGCTTTACCGCAGCCTTTGGCCGTGGGCGCTACGTGTGCCCGCGTAATCTGGCGGCGCTCGCCAGCACCGAACCAAACCAGCAGGACCTGCTGGCCTTTCTTGACGACGAGCTCACGCCAAACAATCAGGAAGAGCAGAAGCGCTGCGCGAAGCTCAAGGGCGACCTTGACGGCTATAAATGGGACGGCCTGCGCGACCACACCGATATCGCCATTGACGACGATCTGTGGCGTCGCCTGAGCACCGACAAAGCCAGCTGCCTGAACCGCAACTGTCACTACTATCGCGAATGCCCGTTCTTCGTCGCACGCCGCGAAATTCAGGAAGCGGAAGTGGTTGTCGCCAACCACGCGCTGGTGATGGCCGCGATGGAAAGCGAAGCGGTGTTGCCGGAGCCGAAAAACCTGCTGCTGGTGCTCGATGAAGGTCATCATCTACCGGATGTTGCCCGTGATGCGCTGGAGATGAGCGCAGAGATTACCGCGCCGTGGTATAGGTTACAGCTCGATCTCTTCAGCAAGCTGGTGGCGACCTGTATGGAGCAGTTCCGCCCGAAAACCACGCCGCCGCTGGCGCTGCCGGAGCGGCTGACCGCCCACTGTGAAGAGCTGTACGAGCTGATTGCCTCACTCAATAATATTCTGAATCTCTATCTTCCCGTCACTCAGGAGGCCGAGCACCGCTTCCCGATGGGCGAACTGCCCGACGAGGTGATGGAGATTTGTCAGCGTCTGGCCAAGCTCACCGAGATGCTACGCGGGCTTGCAGAGCTGTTTTTAAACGATCTCAGTGAAAAAACCGGCAGCCACGATATCGTGCGGCTACACCGCGTGATTTTGCAGATGAATCGCGCGCTGGGCATGTTTGAGTCCCAGAGCAAACTGTGGCGGCTGGCTTCGCTTGCTCAGGCGTCGGGCGCACCGGTCACTAAGTGGGCGACGCGCGATATGCGCGACGGGCAGATGCACGTCTGGTTCCACTGCGTCGGTATTCGCGTGAGCGATCAGCTTGAACGCCTGCTGTGGCGCAGCGTGCCGCATATTGTGGTGACCTCTGCAACCCTACGTTCGCTGAACAGTTTCTCCCGTCTGCAGGAGATGAGCGGCCTGAAAGAGAAAGCGGGCGATCGCTTCGTCGCGCTGGATTCGCCGTTCAACCACGTCGAGCAGGGCAAAATCGTTATTCCGCAGATGCAGTATGAGCCGCTTATCGACAACGAAGAGCAGCATATTGCCGAGATGGCGGCCTATTTCCGCGAGCAGGTTGAGAGCAAAAAGCACCACGGTATGCTGGTGCTGTTTGCCAGCGGACGCGCGATGCAGCGTTTTCTTGAGTACGTCACCGACCTGCGGCTGATGCTGCTGGTGCAGGGCGATCAGCCGCGCTATCGGCTGGTGGAATTGCATCGTAAGCGGGTGGAGAACGGCGAGCGCAGCGTGCTGGTTGGCCTGCAATCTTTTGCCGAAGGTCTGGATCTGAAAGGTGACTTGCTCACCCAGGTGCATATCCACAAAATTGCCTTCCCACCGATTGATAGCCCGGTGGTGATTACCGAAGGGGAGTGGCTGAAAAGCCTCAACCGCTATCCTTTTGAGGTGCAGAGCTTACCCAGCGCGTCATTTAACCTGATTCAGCAGGTGGGGCGACTGATTCGTAGCCACGGCTGCTGGGGCGAAGTGGTTATCTACGATAAGCGGCTGTTGACCAAAAACTACGGTAAGCGTTTACTGAATGCGTTACCGGTTTTCCCGATAGAACGACCGGAAGTGCCGGAAGTAAAGCTGAAAGCCCCGACGGCGAAAACCAAATCGCCGCGCCGTAAAAAACGTTAACTCGGCATGTAGGCCTGATAAGCGTAGCGCCATCAGGCGGCCGCTGTGCACCACGACGAGCAAAAGGAGCAGCACATGGATTACCGCAAAATCATCAAAGAAATCGGGCGAGGTAAAAATCACGCCCGTGACCTGGACCAGGACACCGCGCGAAGCCTGTATAGTCAGATGCTGGAGGGCGACGTGCCGGAACTGGAAATGGGTGCGATTTTGCTCTCCATGCGCATTAAGGGAGAAGGCGAAGCGGAGATGATTGGCTTCTACGAGGCGATGCAGCAAAAGACGCTGCGTTTAACGCCGCCGGCTGGAAAGCCAATGCCGATTGTTATCCCGAGCTATAACGGCGCGCGCAAACAGGCCAACCTGACGCCGCTGCTGGCGATGCTGCTGCACAAACTGGGCTTCCCGGTGGTGGTGCACGGCGTCAGCGAAGACCCAACCCGGGTGATTACCGAAACGATTTTTGAACTGATGGGCATTGAGCCTACTCGCCATGCCGGTCAGGCACAGGCGAAGCTTGAAGGCCATCAGCCAGTTTATATTCCCGTTGGCGCGCTGTGCCCGCCGCTGGAGCGCCAGCTCAACTTTCGCTGGCAGCTTGGCGTGCGCAACAGTGCTCACACGCTGGCGAAACTAGCCACACCTTTTGAAGAGAACGCGGCGCTGCGCCTATCCAGCGTGTCGCACCCTGAATACGTGGGCAAAGTGGCGAAGTTCTTTGCGGATATCGGTGGGCGTGGGCTGTTAATGCACGGCACGGAAGGTGAAGTGTATGCCAACCCGCAGCGTTGCCCGCAGATAACGCTGATTGATAGCGAGGGGGCACGGGTGGTCAATGCGCGCCAGAGCGAGCAGCCTGAAGCAGAAGTGGTGCTACCATCGAGTAAAGATCCGGAAGTGACCGCGCGATGGATTGAGCGCTGCGTGGCAGGCGTTGAGCCGGTGCCGCATTCGCTGAAAATCCAGCTCGCGTGCTGCCTGCTGGCGACGGGGGAAGTGCCTAGTATTGAAGAAGGGCTGGCGCGCGTCGCACAGTCGTATTAAGCGGTCGTGCTTTCCCGGGCGAACGGAGTGACCCCGGGATCAACCCCATTCCCAAATTCCACGCAAAAAAAAGCCCGGCGTGGCGGCCGGGCAAGCAAGGGTATCAACAAGTTCAATGAGGGTTGGAGCACCCGTGAGAGGTCAAACTCACGGGGTAGTACTTAGGTCGGTTATTTGTAGATAACCGCGGTGCCGCTAACTTTGTTGTTGGTGTTAGCAGAGGTGATGCTGTAGCCGGTAGCGCCTGCATCAGCAGCTTTCTGCGCCAGTTTTGCTTCCAGACCATCCAGCGTGGTTGCACCGTTGGCGGATACCACACCAATTTCATTCATTTTTTGCGCTTGTTCCTGAGTTACCGGTTGTGCAGCAAAAGCACCGAAAGACAGGGTAGAAAGGGCAATAGCAGCAACAGCATATTTAATCGTTTTCATCATTAATCTCTCGCAGGTGATGTTGTTCGGATGACGTTGTTTCCGTCGATGTGAGAAGTATCACGCTTTTATTCGATGGAATAAATCGAAGAGAATTGATGTCGATAATCAAAAAAATTGAACAATTATTAATATATTGATTATTAATAAAATATTCATGATGTGAATGTGTTTGCGGGTGAAGTGCGGTCAGTAAAGAGATCTAGCGCACAATTTGCCACTTTTTTTACTAAAAAGCGTGCTCGTAAAGATAATCGATTGCTCTGTATGTTCAGGTATAGATTTGTCATCAAAACTGGTTAAGCGGTCTATTTGTAGCATTATATTCTTATTGATACGAGATGCGTAAACTTTTCTCGATGTTTTGTATTCTGATGGAGAGGGCGACGTCGGTGACCGCTTTGTTATCCTGGCTTCGTTTAACTCCATCATAAAATTTGAGAGATATTCTCAGCTTAAATTTCTGACCATTCCCGCAGAAGATTGTGATACAGGTTGAGCAGCGAGAGCGCTTCTTCCGATTCGCCGTGACGGCGTTTTAAAGCCTGAATGTTGCCGTCGAGTTCAAACAGCATGGCGCGGCGTTTATCGTCTCGAATCATGGATTGGATCCACATAAACGATGCAACTCGTACGCCTGATGTGACGGGCGTGACGCAGTGCAGGCTGCTGGAAGGGTAGAGGACCAAATCACCTGCCGGGAGCTTCACCGCATGCTGTCCATAGGTATCGTTAACGGTCAGCTCACCGCCTTCGTAGCTATCCGGTTCCGACAAGAACAAGGTGGCGGAAAGGTCGGTGCGCATCCAGCCGGCGTGTGGGTGCTGACGTACCGCGCCGTCGACGTGAAAACCGTAGGTTTCTTGCTGCTGATAGCGGTTGAACAGCGGGCTGGAAATGGTTTTTGGCAGTGCGGCGGCGAAGAACAGCGAGTGGCGATTCACCGCGTCCAGCACGCGTGCCTGTAGCCTTGCATAATGTTCACTGCGGGTATCGACCTGTTGGTTTTGCTTAACCTGCGCACCCTGCGCGCCGACGGTTGCCCGGCCGTCTACCCACTCCGCTTGCTCCAGTTCACCGACAAGCTGGCGAACCTCTTCGGCGCTCAACACGCCAGGAATGCGGTACATCATGGGAATCTCTCCTTAAAGAAAGTGGGGCTTGCGCCCCACGGTGATACTTAGAAATGTACGTTAGCCGTCAACACGAAGGTTCTTGGCTCGCCCGGATGGTAGCGATAGCCGCTCTTGTTGATCGAGGCAACATAGTTGGTATCAAACAGGTTGTAGGCATTCAGCTGCAGGTCGAGCGTGCTGTTCACGCGGTAACCAATCTTGGCATCGGCAACCCAGTAGCTGTCGGTGGAGTCCGGCGTGCCGACGGCGCCGTCTTTGCCGCGATGCATGCTGCCAATGTAGCGCGCGCCTGCGCCGACGGAAATCGCATCGGTGGCCTGGTACTGGCTCCACAGAGTGAAGGCATGCTCCGGAGTATACGGCAGTGATGATGAGCCGTCTTGTGTCACCTCTGCACCCTGCTGGATGGTGGCGCGCTGCTGCGTGAAGCCGCCAATCACCTGCCATTCCGGGGTGATGTTCCCGGCAACGGAGAGCTCATAGCCTTCCACGCGTTTGGTGCCGTACTGCGAATAGGTGCCGTCGTCGTTGGCTTCAACGTCGTTTTCGATATCGGTACGGAATACCGCCGCCGACAGCAGTAGGCGTTTATCCAGCAGCTCCCATTTGGTGCCGGCTTCGCTGGTTTTCGCTTTTTGCGGTTTGAAATCGGTACGGTTGGCGCTGCTACCGGTTCCACCAGCCGCCAGCGCGAAGTTGCTGCCGCCCGGAGGCTGCTGGGAGATGGCGTAGTTGACGTAGACGTTGCCGTTCTGCGTCAGGTGATACAGCGCCCCCGTTTTCCAGTTGACCAGGTTACCTGATTTCGTGGCATCGACGGTGGTGACAGGCGTGTTTTTGGCAACGCCCGCTGGACAAGCAATGGCGCCACGACCCGTACCGCCACACAGTGAGGCGCTGTCATATTCGGTGTGATAGCTATCCAGGCGAATACCGCCGTTCAGCTCAAAATCACGGGTAATTTGCAGCGTATCGAACGCGTAAATACCAAAGGTATCGGTCTGACCGTTAGCGTTAGCGCCGCTACGGTTCAGGCTACCGATGTTGACGTTACTGTTCGGGTTGAACAGATTGACCACCGGAGCCGTCATCGGGTAGACGCCGTAGTTGGTCTGCTGCTCGTGGGTAAACTCGACGCCGGTGCTGATATCGTGGCCGATAGCGCCGGTGTAGAACTTAGAAGTCAGGTTAGTCTGGTTGGTCAGGATCTTGTTGCTGACATCTTTGGTGTTGACGTTGCGCGTCCAGGTCCAGGTGTTGACGTTGTTAGGGTCTGGTCGACCAATGTTGCTTGCGCCTCCCATTATCGCCGTCATCATATAATCCTGCTTGATCTGCGACCAGCGGGTGGTATTACGGATGGTGGTGGTGTCGTTAAAGTCATGTTCGAAACGCATCGTCACCGTATCGGTGGTGGAGTCGTCGTAGTCTGAGTTGGTGCCGTAGAAATTATGCGTATCGACTTTGCCAGAGCTATTGAGTGCTGATGTGGCGGCGTTTGGTGCGGAGTAGCCCGGCAGACCCACGGTGGGCACACCGCCGTCCGGTGTGTTGTGCTGGGTAACGTGCAGATAGTTCAGATACAGGCGGTTTTGCGTGCCGAGGCCAAAGGCGATGGACGGCGCAACTCCGTAGCGCTCGTTTTTCACGTTATCGCGCCCTGCATCGTGAGTTTTTTCCCCCATCAGGTTTAAGCGTACGGCAGTGGTGTCGCCGATGGCTTCGTTCAGATCCAGCGTGCCGCGGCGATACCACGCGCTGCCTACGCTTGCTGAAGCATCGATACCAGAGTCCAGGCGCGGCTGCTTGCTGATCATATTGATCGAGCCCGTCGGCGCGCTGCGGCCATAGTCTGAACCAGACGGGCCCTTAATCACTTCTACTTGTTCAGTATTGAAAGTGTCACGCGTCACGCTGCCGATATCGCGAATACCGTCGATGTAGATACTGTTAGACGTATCTGCGCCGCGCATATAGATGGTATCGCCGGTTGACGAGCTGCCGTTTTCACCCGCGAAGAAGGCCCCGACGCCTGGGACGTTTTTTAATGCGTCTGTCAGGTTAGTGGCACCCTGATCCTTCAGCACCTGCTCGGAAATCACCGTCACGGTACGCGTGGTGTCGGCAATCGGGCGGCTGAATTTAGGGTCGGCGGATTTCGTTGGGGCATACAGCGATGGCGCTTGCGCTTCGACGACTAACGTATCTCCCGGGCTTTTTTCTTTACTGTCAGCGGCCTGAGCCGTAGGCGTCAGTCCAATGCATAATCCGGTAAAAAACGTGAGTGAGCTAAAGCTACTGAACGGGGTAGTGCGATTTTTATCCATATCAATGAGTGTCTTATAATTTTTAAACGCGAAATTAAAGATGACAACAGGGAACGCCTTGTCCCCTTCGCCACTGCAGGTTGCTTTATCTTTTTTAAATGATGTTGATAATCATTATCAAATCGCGTCACTTTTTATCACTCATTGAGCTAAAAATAAATACATTGCTTTACAGTTTCTTCATTTTTTATACATAAAGATTACATATTTGTCGGAGTGACCCCCGGAGTCGCTGCGCTCGTCCGGGCTACCAACCCGCCGCCCGTAGTCCTGACGAGGCGTGTACGCCGACCCCGGGAATGGCCTCAATCAACCCTGACGCGCATCCGGGCGGATTAAATCAAACCGATGGTTTTCATCAATGGTGTAATAGGCCGACGGACCACCTGCGCGGAGAACTGGCTGCGCTTTGGCGGTTTGATAGATGCCGTTTTCCAGCAGCGATTCGTCAATGTGAATGCCGACCACTTCGCCCAGCACCAGCCAGGTATCAACGGCGGTACCGTCCACGCCGGTGAGCTGGATGCACTGCGACAGGCGGCATTCAAAGTTGACCGGGCTTTCAGCAACGCGGGGCGCGTCCACCAGACGGCTCGGTACAGCCGTCAGCCCCGCGCGGGCAAACTCATCTTCACCGTGCGGCAGCGTGGCGGAGGTTTCGTTCATCGCGATGGCTAAATCACGGGTGGTCAGATTCCAGACGAACGCTTTGGTATCGACAATATTCTGCACGCTATCTTTCCAGCCGCTGCTGGCGAAACCGATGATCGGTGGCCGATAGTTAAAGCAGTTAAAAAAGCTGTAGGGCGCGAGATTACGCCGCCCCTGCGGGTCGACAGAGGAAATCCAGCCGATAGGACGCGGTCCGACGATGGCGTTGAGCGGGTCGTGAGGTAGCCCATGTCCGTGGGAAGGCTCATAAAAATACATAGCGCACCTGATATTTAAAAGCAGGAATCCAGACTCCCTTATTTACCGCACCGTCGTCAACGGGTATCTTACGCCGCATTACGACAGGAGAAAGTCATGAGTACCCAGAAACCGGGTTTACACCCGCGTAACCGTCATCATAGTCGCTACGATCTCGAAGCGCTGTGCCAGGCCGTGCCCGCACTGCGCGATTTTATTACTCTCAGCCCGGCGGGCGGGCAGACCATCAACTTCGCCGACCCGCTGGCGGTGAAGACGCTGAACAAGGCGCTGCTGGCGCATTTCTATGCGGTTAAAGAGTGGGATATTCCGGAAGGTTTTCTCTGCCCACCGGTACCGGGACGTGCGGATTATATCCATCACCTTGGCGACCTGCTCAGCGATGAGAGCGGCAGCGTGGTGAAAGGGGCTAACATTCTGGATATCGGCGTGGGTGCGAACTGCATCTATCCGCTGATTGGTGCGCACGAATACGGCTGGCGCTTTACCGGCAGCGAAACACACCCTGAAGCGTTTGCCAGCGCGCAGGCTATCCTGAGCGCGAATCCATCGCTGAACCGCATGATTCGCCTGCGTCGCCAGAAGGATACGACGGCGATGTTCAACGGCGTTATTCACAAAAACGAGCAGTATGATGCCACGCTGTGCAACCCGCCGTTCCATGATTCGGCGGCCGCAGCGCGCGCGGGCAGCGAACGTAAACGTCGTAACCTGGGCCAGGATCGTGATGATGCGCTGAACTTTGGCGGCCAACAGCAGGAGCTGTGGTGTGATGGCGGGGAAGTGGCCTTTATCAAACAGATGATTGCAGAGAGTAAAGGTTTTGCCCGTCAGGTGATGTGGTTTACATCGCTGGTGTCCAAAGGCGAAAATCTGCCGCCGCTGTACCGCGCGTTAACCGACGTAGGTGCGGTAAAAGTGGTGAAAAAAGAGATGTCACAGGGGCAGAAGCAAAGCCGCTTTATCGCCTGGTCATTTATGGATGACGAACAGCGTCGTCGTTTCCTGGCGCGCAAACGCTAAGAAAAACGCCGTTTACCCCATGGGGGATAAACGGCGTTAGCATCAGGAGACGTGCTGCAGGAACTCTTGCAGACGTTGGCTTGGTGGGTTCTTCACCAATTCCTGCGGGTTGCCATCTTCGGCAATCCGACCTTTATCGATAAAGATCAGACGAGATGCCACTTTCTCAGCAAAGCCGATTTCGTGGGTCACGATAACCATCGTCATGCCTTCTTCTGCCAGATCCTGCATTACTTTCAACACTTCGTGGCGCAGTTCAGGGTCGAGCGCTGATGTAGGCTCATCAAACAGCATCATCTTCGGTTTCACCGCCAGCGCACGAGCAATCGCCACGCGCTGCTGCTGGCCGCCGGAAAGCTCAGAAGGGTAGTGATGGGCGCGCTCGGCAAGGCCGACTTTCGCCAGCAGATCTTTGGCCAACTTTTCTGCCGCATCTTTCTTCAGGCCGCGCACGCGGGTTGGGCCGAACATCACGTTTTCCAGCGCTGTCAGGTGCGGGAACAGATAGAACTGCTGGAACACCATACCCGCTTCCTGGCGGATCAGGCGTTCATCCACTTTCGGGTCGTTGACCTTCAGACCATCGACGATCAGCTCACCGCTGGTAATCTCTTCCAGCTTGTTAATGCAGCGCAGCAGAGTCGATTTACCGGAGCCGGACGGCCCGATAATCACCACGACTTCGCCCTGCTTGACGTTGAGATCGATGTTATGCAGCACCTGGGTTTGCCCAAAGTGCTTGGAGACGTTTTTAAATTCAATCACAGGATTTTCATCCTTCTTTCAAGAACGCGGAGCACGATGTTGAGTACCTGCGTGATAATGAGGTAGATAACGCCAACAGCGGTCCAGATTTCCAGTGCACGGAAGTTCCCGGCGATAATTTCTTGACCGCTGCGAGTCAACTCTGCGGCACCGATAACGATAAACAGCGAGGTATCTTTGATACTGATAATGAGCTGGTTGCCGAGCGCGGGCAGCATGCGGCGCAGGGCCAGCGGCATAATCACGTGACGAATGGTTTCGCGACGAGAAAGACCAAGCGCAAGACCGGCCTCGCTGAAACCTTTATGGATCGACAGCACCGAGCCACGGGTGATTTCGGCAATGTAGGCACCGGAGTTGATCATGATAGTGATCACCGCTGCGGTGAAGGTGTCGATGCGAATATCCGGGAAGGCCATCGGCAGGGCGAAGTAGATATACATCACCTGCACTACGATCGGCGTACCGCGGATCACTTCAATGAATACGAGGGCAATGTGGTTAGCAATCCAGCCGCCGTAGGTGCGGGCCAGACCCGCCAGCAGACCGATAACAATACCGCCCGCCAGGCCGAGGATCGAAATCCACAGAGTCATTTTGGCGCCGTCCAACAAAATTGGAATGGCTGGCCAGATGACGCTCCAGTCAAACTGCATGATGTATTCCTGTATACCGTGGTGGAAAATAAAAAAACTAGCCAACGTGTGCTGACTAAAATTGTAGGCCCGGTAAGCGCAAGCGCCACCGGGCGTTACAGAACCTGATGGATCAGGTTGGTTTATTTAGGTTCAGTACCGAACCATTTTTTGTAGATTTCGTTGTAGGTGCCGTTCTCTTTCAGCGTTTTCAGCGCGCCGTTAACTTTGGTGCGCAGCTCGTCGTTGCCTTTAGAGAACGCAATACCGTACTGCTGCGCTTCCAGAGATTCGCCTACCGCTTTGAACTGACCGTTACCGGCAGTTTTGATGAAGTAGAGAATGTTTGGCGTATCGTGCAGCACCGCGTCAGCGCGATTGGTGCCTAATTCCATGTAGGCGTTATCGATATTCGGGAACTGACGCAGGTCTTTGGTTTTGATGTTGGCTTTCGCGTAATCAACAGAACCGGTACCGCTCTTCACGGCCACTACTTTGCCGTCGAGATCTTTCACGCTTTTAATGTCGTTGTTGTTGGCTTTAACCATCACCAGCAGGCCGCTTTTGTAGTAGCCATCGGAGAAGTCGACCGCTTTTTTACGTTCGTCGGTAATGGTGATACCCGCCAGCGCCAGGTCGATATTTTTGGTCTGCAGCGCAGGGATAATGCCGCTGAAGTCCATTGGCTTCAGGGTGTAATCCAGCTTCAGTTCTTTCGCAATCGCGGCCCACAGATCGATATCAAAGCCGACGTACTTGTCGCCTTGTTTGAATTCAAACGGAACGAACGCCGTGTCAGTTGCCACAACCAGTTGCTTATCTGCGGCATGAGAAGAAACCGCGAAAGCCAGGGTGAGTGCAGCCAGTGAAACTTTAAACATAGACTTCATAGCATTTCCTTTTATATCCACGGGGCGATCCCCTGCGAGAACATTCGGCTTATGAAAGAATCGTGCCAACTTCACAATGCATTGTTTATTAACAAATAATGTTTTTTACCCTGCACGATATTGGCAGGATAAATGTCCATATGCACCATGAGGGGGCACCAAAGTGGTGCGTGATGTTGATGTTGTTAAGTATGGTGTTTTTTAGCGCAAACGTAGGGGATAAAACAATCTTTTATTAACGATTGTGTGAGGTGATTATTACAAATGATTTACTTTGGCGGGGTTTATGACCGTAGTTGCGCACTTTTCTGGTGCAATGCCCTTTCTGCGAGGGGCAGAAAGGGCATAGGATTGACTTATGGTTATTCAATATTCGCTTCAATGAACCACAGGAATTTATCCAGATCGCGGGAGGCGGCGGTGAAGATATCTGCGGTATCTTCATCTTTCGCTTCGCCAATCGCTTTACGAACGTCGTTCGCCACAATGGCATAGCGCTCAGCCAGTTCTTTCAGGTGATCCTGTACGCTGGTGATATCCAGCGGATAGCTTTTCAGTGGAGTCTGGGCGTTGATGACCTGGGTGGTACCCAGTGCGATACCGCCGAGCTGCACGGCACGTTCTGCCATGGTATCGAGGTGATCGGTTAACGCGGTACGGAAGCCGTCGAGCATCTCATGCACGGCAATAAAGTTGGCACCGCGCATGTTCCAGTGCGCCTGTTTGGTAATCAATGACAGATCGATAAACTGCAGAACCTGACGATTGAGTAACGCAACGGTGGCCTGTTTTTCACTGTCCGGAACGTCGTTACGCGTATAAAGAAGGTGGGCGTTTTTCGTTTTAACCAGTTTTGCAGTACTCATAGTCATATATCCTCTTGATTTATACACCGCTATAGGTTGGTGTATTTCGTCCTCATGAATTAACGAAAACAAGTATAGCACCGTCACCGGGACGGTATTTTCTGATTCTGCCTATAGGTATGATAGTGACGACAGTAATTGTTTAAAAATCATTGCAAAACAATGAATTAAAAAATTATGGCAATGGGATTATATTTTTGTGGCGGATTTTATTGATATTAAATAAGAAATTATGCAGTTCGAAAGGGTTATTATGCATAGTGGTACGCACTATGCATAATATAAGAAAATTAGCCGACGTCGATCTCTTTAATTTTACTTTCCTGGCGCATGGTCAGCGTTGATCCCATTGAAGCAGCAATAATAGCGCCTAGCGCCAGCGTCTGGCTCAGGGTCAGCATTTCACCGAGAAAAACCATCCCGGAGAGCGCCGCCAACGCGGGCTCCATGCTCATTAATGTACCGAAAGTTCGGGTCGGCAAACGCGTGAGTGCGATCATCTCCAGCGAGTAAGGCAGCGCCGTGGACAGGACGGCAATAGCCAATCCCAGCGGTAATATTGACCAGTGCCACAGCGCGTCCGCGGCCTGGAAGGCGCCCAGCGGCACAAAGACGATTGCCGCAATCAGTGAGCCCATTGCCACCGTCGCCGGGCCGTGCTCTTCCCCGGCGCGTCGCCCGCTCAGAATATAAACCGCCCAGCCAGCCCCGGCTCCCAACGCCAGCAGCGCGCCGGTCAAGTCGACGTGCGCGACGTCCTGACCGAGTGGTAGCAGGAACCACAGGCCGACGACCGCCAGAATCACCCAGATAAAATCGACCGCGCGGCGAGATGAAAAGAGGGCGACGGCCAGCGGGCCGGTAAATTCGAGCGCCACCGCAATGCCCAGCGGAATACGCTGCAATGACAAATAGAAGAGATAGTTCATGGCGCCCAGCGACAGTCCATAGAACAGCAGCGGTAGCCGTTGCGCTTTGGCAAAGCGAAGCCGCCAGGGTTTGAACACCACAACGAGAATTAGGGTACCGAGCGCCAGACGAAGCGCAGTCACACCAGGGGCACCAACGAGTGGAAACAATGATTTAGCCAGCGATGCTCCGCTCTGGATAGAGACCATTGAGATAAGAATAACGAGTATGGGTAACCACGAAGGTACCTTGCGGAGCGAACCGGACATCTTTTTCCTGTCAGTTTTTGTCAAAAGAGGTAAAACCGGCAGTGTAATTGAAATAGTGCACTACGGTTGAGGGAATGTTGAAAAAAAAGTGTCATGGAACGAGTAGAATTTCTTTAGTCGAGAAGAATTTAGTCTGTCAAATTAGGAATTGTCTGGAAAAATCATCCCCGTTTTAACCTGCGTAGAAGTCATGCTGAGGTTAAAAAAACATTATTAATCAGATGGATGAATCATGATGGAAACAAAATGTTACATCATTGATGCCTTTAGACACCGTTAGGTCGAAAGAGTTTCTTAACAATTTTTGATATATTTAAAACTTAGGACTTATTAGAAGCACATTTGAGGTGGTTATTATGAAAAAAATCGCATGTCTTTCAGCACTGGCCGCTGTACTGGCTATCTCCGCAGGTACTGCTGTAGCTGCAACTTCTACCGTTACTGGTGGTTACGCTCAGAGCGATATGCAGGGCGTTGCTAACAAAGCGGGCGGTTTCAACTTGAAATACCGCTACGAAGCAGACAACAGCCCACTGGGTGTGATCAGCTCCTTCACCTACACTGAAAAAAGTGACACCCAGAACGGCGTGTACACCAAAGGTCAGTACTACGGCATCACTGCTGGTCCTGCTTACCGCATCAACGACTGGGCTAGCATCTACGGCGTAGTTGGTCTGGGCTATGGTAAAGCACAGGGTAACCAATTCCCTGAAACCAACAGCACCAGCGACTACGGTTTCTCCTACGGTGCAGGTCTGCAGTTCAACCCAATCGAGAACGTAGCTCTGGACGTATCCTACGAGCAGTCTCGTATTCGTAGCGTTGACGTTGGTACCTGGATCGTCGGTGCAGGTTACCGCTTCTAATCACTTCGGTGATATAAAAAGGGGTCTTGATGACCCCTTTTTTAATGCTTATTTTTCGTGAATTAACAGCCTGCTGCGATGTAGTCGCCGTTAGCGCTGATCGGAATCACCGTCAAAAACAGGACGGTAGCAAAAAGCACCAGCATCACTCCTCCGGCAATTTTGACCGCCGGCATCACCCATCCGTGTTTTCCCGCGCCGCCAAAAAAGGCGACCGTCCGTTCACGCGCGTAGCGTACGGCGAGCGATAGCCCAAGAATCGACAGGGCGGTACCAAGCGCCATTGTCATTACCGCTGCAATCCCCCAACTGACGATACCGAGCGCGTTGGCAAACATCAGAATCATAATCGCGCCGCTGCACGGCCGGGCACCAATTGCCAGAATTACGCCCAGCCGCGTTTTCCAATCACTTTCAGCAAGCGTAGCACCTACGCCATGATTTCCGCAGCCGCACTGTTCGTCGTGTTGGTGCAGCGGTTTGAGCGATGAGATAGCGAGTTTACGCGGACGCAGGCTTTTCAGCGTCTGATAGATAACAAACAGCCCGAATGCGCCAATCATCACCGCGCTGATTTTCTCGACGTACCAGCGGCTGGTACTGAGATCGCCTGAGGCCAGATTGAAGCCGACGGCCAGAATAAAAACAAAAAGAATGGCGCTAATGCCCTGCATCAGGCTACCGATAAACGGCACCACGCGTGCGGCCAGAAGGCTCTCTTTGTTGGTGCTGAGATAGGTGGTGACGATAAATTTGCCATGCCCGGGCCCAATGGCATGCAGTACGCCGTAGAAAAATGCGCCGGTGAGTAACCAAAGACCGCCGCTGTATTCGTGGTTGTTTAACTGCAGCAGGTACATCACCAGATAACGGTGTAGAGTGATTTGCGTCGCCAGGCACCACTGGATAAAGGCGTTCCAGTGGGTATGTAAGCTGAACGCGGTGGCGAGCAGAAGCAGTAGTAATAGCCCTGCGGTGGGAATACGCCAGTCACGGGTAAGACGTTGTGCAATCATCATCATGCTCGTGGTGAGAGGTCTTGAGATGAGTATAGTAATGCAACGTTAGGCGGGTTTGCTATCCGTCTACCTGATTAAGAGGTAAACGGATATCCGGCGTGCGACAGGGGAAAGTTAGCTTTTGGGATCAAACAGATCCGTTTTCAGCGAATCGTAATCCACTTTTTGTAACTGGAAGTTGGTGATAAAGACCTTCCCGGCTTTTTGCGACGAGATAAAGCGGTACTTAGGTACGATCTCCTGCGTCTGGATCCCGGTCCACTGGGAGAAGAAGCTCAGGAAGTCGTTGGCAGAACGACGCGCCTTGATGATGTTGTGCTTTTTATCATCGCTGGATAGCACCATAAACGGCACCTGGAAGTTCTGCTGGTATTTATCATCGTGCGCCAGATACTGCACCGCTTTTCCACGCTCTTTAAAAGCCAGACCGTGATCGGAGAAATAGACCATCGAGAAGCTATCGGTATTCCGGCGCAGCTGGTCGTAAAGCTGGCTGAGCAGGCTGTCGGTTTGCGTCATGCTGTAGAGATAGCATGATGTCTCTTTGGACTGCACGAACTGGGCATATTTGCCCTGGGTGCGGTCGCAGGCCTGCGGGTGTGAACCCATCAGGTGCAGCACAATCAGCTGTGGCTGGCTGCGGGCGGTAGAAAGTACCTGGGCGGTCATTTTCAGCAGCGCCTCGTCGCGGGTGTTTTTGTCCGCTTCGAAATCACCGCTTTTCAGGAAGTGCACTTCATCGGCGCGCTTGGCGATACTGGCAATGGCGGTATCGTACTCGCCAATTTGCCCCTGGTTTGAGAACCACCAGGTCTGGAACCCCGCGCGGTTGGCGAGAGTGACGAAGTTATCCTGATACAGTGGTTTACCGTCGACCACGCGGTTCAGGGTCAGCCCCAGCGATTTTTGCGTGGAACCGCTGGCGGCAACGTAGTTGGTGAACAAATTGCCATTGACCGAGCTGGCGAACGGGGTATTGTCCCAGTGTCCACCAAATGCACCCAGCGCGTCACGGCGTGCGCTTTCACCAATCACCACCACATAGGTGTGATATTTTGGCTTCACGGCGAGCACGTTCCAGGTGTCTTTCATATTGGAAAGCTCAGCCATACGCTGCTGCTCGTCAATGACCTCGTTGTTGTTAACGATGATGTCTTTGACGAAGCGGAAAGCCGGGTAGCCGCTATCTCTAAGTTTAAATCCCCAACCATCAATCTTGTTTTGAATCGGCTGAACGAAGAAGACGCCGATGCAGAACAGCAGACACAGTGTTTCCATCACGCCCCAGCGCCCGATTTCTGTTTCTTTACGACGTACGGCAATCACGCCGAGCACGAAAATAAACAGGCCAACCAGGTAGCTATACCACGGGAAGATGGTGAAGATTTCCGTCGACTCTTCGACGTTGGTCGAGTGAAGCGCCAGCAGGGTGTTGAAGTTCGGTGCGCCGTAGGCCTGGCTGAACGGGAAATAGAGTGCGCCTACCAGAGAATAAACCCCCAGAATGACCTTCTGCGCTTTTGGCAAGGTGCGCCATAGCAGGTGCAGCACGCCGGTAAACGCCACCGCATACAGCAGGCTAAACGGATAACCCAACGCCAGGTTAATCAGGATCGATTGTAAAAAATAAAATCCCGTCCATGGGCTCAGGGCAAGCCCACGCGCAGCGAGGGTTTCTTTCAGGGTCAGGTTCATAGATAGCAACTATAAAAACGCCATGCGCATCCCCTGGCGTCAAGGGGTATTTATTGGCCAGACAGTGCGAGAAAAGGTGTTGCAGAGGTCGGGGCTGCAAGAAGATAAAGCGTGTGTATAGTTGGGTCAACTACTCATAACGAATTGTTTTGGGAGGGAGATTGCAAAACCAGAAAATAGTCGGGGTTTTTGGAGGCAAAAAGCCAGTCTGCCACCGAATTGTGACGGAAAAATGAAGCGGCGATGCGCTCGCCGCTTAGCGGGACGGAGTGTCCTGTTGCGGTTTGTTGTTGAACAGGTCGCAAATCATACCAATCAACATTAACCGGACTTTAAAAGGAGAGTGACTAAACACGCTGATACACCTCTTGAATTCGTTCATGGTTCCTCCTGCGATTTGACTCGTCTTTCCGTGATGAGCGTTTGCATTACGTACAGATATAGCACAGGCTATATTTTATAGCTATGGCTAAAACGTTAATTTTTTGTACTCGGGTCACAATCCATTACAATGGACTCACTTGATATGACGCGTTCAGGCGTCACACAGATGAGGAAGTGCTATGAGCCGCCGCGCAGGTACGCCAACAACAAAAAAAGCGACGCAGCTGGTGAACGTTGAGGAACACGTCGAAGGGTTCCGTCAGGTGCGGGAAGCGCATCGTCGGGAGCTGATTGACGACTATGTTGAGCTGATTTCTGATTTGATCCGTGAAGTAGGGGAAGCGCGACAGGTGGACATGGCCGCTCGCCTTGGCGTATCGCAGCCAACGGTCGCCAAAATGCTCAAGCGTCTGGCGGGTGTAGGGCTGATTGAACAGATTCCATGGCGCGGGGTGTTTCTGACGCCGGAAGGGGAAAAGCTGGCGCAGGAGAGCCGCGAGCGTCATCAGGTGGTGGAAAACTTTCTGCTGGTGCTGGGCGTCAGCGCCGATACTGCCCGTCGCGACGCGGAGGGCATTGAGCATCACGTCAGCGAAGAGACGCTCGATATGTTCCGCCAGTTTACCCAGAAGCACGGGCAACACGCTGAATGAACCTCCCTTTTATACGGTCGCTGGCTCGCGACCGTTTTTTGCACCTGCTGATTATCGTCGGCGTTCTGCTGAGCTTTTTCGTTCCCTTCATGCCGTCAAGCTGGCCTGCGGCGATTGACTGGCACACCATCATTACCCTGAGCGGCCTGATGCTACTTACCAAAGGGGTAGAGCAGAGCGGCTATTTTGATGTCCTTGGGCGCAAAATGGCGCGCCGCTTTGCCACCGAGCGGCAGCTAGCGCTGTTTATGGTGCTGGCGGCAGCGCTGCTCTCAACGTTTCTGACCAACGACGTGGCGCTGTTTATCGTGGTGCCGCTGACCTTAACGCTGAAAAAATGGTGCGCGTTGCCGATTAACCGGCTGATTATTTTCGAGGCGCTGGCGGTCAACGCCGGGTCGCTGTTAACGCCTATCGGCAACCCGCAGAACATTTTGCTATGGGGGCGCTCGGGCCTCTCATTTCCGGCGTTTACCTTGCAAATGTTGCCTTTGGCGCTGGCGATGATGGTCACGCTGCTGGTGCTGTGCTGGTTTTGCTTTCCGGCGAAAAAGTTACAGTTTCAAAGCAGTGATATCACGCCGTCCTGGCAGCCGCGTCTGGTGTGGAGCTGTCTGGCGTTCTACCTCGTCTTTCTCACCGCGCTCGAGATGAAGCAGGAGCTTTGGGGCCTGGTGATTGTCGCCGTTGGTTTTCTGCTGCTGGCAAGGCGCGTGGTTTTCGGCGTGGACTGGACGTTGCTGCTGGTGTTTATGGCGATGTTTATCGATGTCCATTTGCTTACCCAGCTTCCGGCGCTGCATCAGGTATTAAGCGGGGTGAGTGGGCTCTCTGACGCGCCGTTGTGGCTGACGGCGATTGGGCTTTCGCAGGTCATCAGTAACGTTCCATCGACCATTCTCCTGCTCAACTACGTGCCGCCGTCGCTGCTGCTGGCATGGGCGGTAAACGTGGGTGGCTTCGGACTGCTGCCCGGCTCGCTGGCAAACCTGATTGCCCTGCGCATGGCGGCGGACCGACGTATCTGGTGGCGCTTCCATCTGTACTCTATTCCGATGCTGCTGTGGGCAGCGGCGGTGGGGTACGGGCTGCTGTTGATCCTCCGCTGATCTTTCTCCCGGCGGCGCTACGCTTGGCCGGGAAAAACCCTCTCCGACTCACAAAAAACGATCTTCAGGCTTGCGCACTTTTTCGTCTTTGCGTTATATGACTAGTCATGAAATTTAAATGACTAGTCATATAGGAGCCGAACCATGAAACCATCACTGCCCGCCAACTTCCTCTGGGGCAACTCTGTTTCCAGCATGCAGACCGAAGGCGCCTGGAATGAAGGCGGCAAGGGGATGTCGGTCTACGATATTCGCGAACCGAAAGAGTTCGCCTCTGACTGGAAGGTGGCGACAGATTCTTATCATCGCTATGAAGAAGATTTTGATTTAATGAAAGACCTGGGCATGAACTGTTACCGCTTCCAGATTGCCTGGAGCCGCGTATGCCCAACCGGCGACGGTGAGTTCAACGAAGAGGGCATTGCCTTTTACGACCGTTTTATCGATGCGCTGATCGAACGCGGCATTGAGCCCATGATCTGCCTGTACCATTTCGATATGCCGCTGGCGATGGCGGAAAAATATAACGGCTTTACCGACCGTCGCGTGATGGAAGCGTTTATCCGCTACGGTAAGAAAGTGATCGACTGCTTTGGCGACAAGGTGACCTGGTGGCTGACATTTAACGAGCAGAATCTCTACCACATGCCGGAAACGTTCCTGATCTCCGGCTATATGCGCGGCGACAAAACCCTGCGCGAGCTTTATGAAATTCAGCACCACGTGATGATGGCCCACGCTCACCTCACGAACTACCTGCACGACACCAAACCGGGCAAGCTGATGGGCGGGATGCTGGCGCACGCCCAGGTTTATCCGGCCACCTGCAAGCCACGCGATGTCTTCTGCGCTCAGCAGCTTGATGAGTTCTTCAACCAGAACCTGCTGCGCGCCTTTGCGGGCGAGGGCTACAGCCCGGAAGTGATGCACTTCGTTAAACAGTCCGGCTTTGACGACATCTACCGTGAGGAAGATTTGGCGGTGCTGGCGACCATGAAAAACGACTACATGGCCTTTAGCTACTATGCCAGCCGCACGCTCAACAGCGACGCTATCCCGGAAGGCACGGCGGTGAACAACTATATGCTGTTTGGCGACACGCCGAACCCGTATCTGAAAGCCACTGAGTGGAACTGGCAGATAGACCCGCTCGGTTTTCGCAGTATCATTACGCGCTATTACAATGACTGGCGTCTGCCGGTGTTCCCGATTGAGAACGGCATTGGGGTGATCGAATCCTGGGATGGTGAAAACATCATCGAGGATGACTATCGCATTGCCTATCATCGCGACCATATTAACGCCATGAAAGCGGCGATGTTTGAAGATGGCGCAGAGGTCATTGGCTATCTCGGCTGGGGGCTGATTGATATTCTTAGCTCGCAGGGCGATATGCGTAAACGTTACGGTGTGGTCTACGTCAACCGTGAAAACCATGATTTGAAAGACCTGAAGCGTGTACCGAAGAAAAGCTATGAATGGCTGAAAAAAGCGATTCATAGCAACGGCGAAGAGATGTAACAATGGGAGTGGGTAATGGCGGCGAAATACATCGCGATAGCGCGGGAAATTAAAAAACGGATTATCAGTCGGCAGTATTCCGCCTCTGAACCATTACCCGACCAGTTTGCGCTGGCAGCGGAGTTTGGTACCAGCCGGATGACGATACAGCAGGCCATGCGCCAGTTGATCGTCGAAGGGCTGGTGTATACCCGTCAGGGGCAGGGCACGTTTGTGCGTAAGAATTTCCTGCAACTCTCCCAGTGGGACGTTCCCGGAACCGACTACTCCGGGGCGACGGAAACCTGGGAACATCTTGGCACCGTGGAAAGCCAGGTGATTCGCTTTGAACTGCGCTTTCCTACGGAAAAAGAGCAGGCCTCACTGCTGATTAACGCCGATGCGCCGGTCTATGATTTTGTGCGCCTGCGTCTGCTCAACGGCGAACCGCTGTCGCTGGATATCACCGTGATGCCGGTGTCGCTGGTGCCGGGGTTAAGCAAAACGCACCTTGAAAGTTCGGTGTTTCGCTATGTGCAGGAAAATTTGGGCCTGAAGATGATGGGATCGTATCGGGTGGTGCGGGCGATTAAACCCGACGCGCTCGATCAGCAGCATTTAAGCTGTGAACCCGGCGACCCGGTGCTGGAAGTGGAGCAGGTTATCTATCTGGATGACGGCACGCCGCTGGAGTACGCGCACTGCCACTATCGCTACGACCATGGTGGCATCGTGATAGTCAATAATGGATAAAAAAATGGCGGGTGATTAACCCGCCATTTTTGTTTTGTCGCCCGAACGATGTTCGTGTAGGCCCGGTAAGCGAAGCGCCACCGGGAAATGTCAGGCAATTAGTTCAGACGAACCGGCATACCGGAACGGTTTTTAACCGCCTGGTCAACGATGCTCTGGTCAACGTCAGGCTGGCTGGTCACGCTCTGCACGGCTTTAGTCAGCACAACCGGTACGGTTTCGCCACCTTCAAACTGCGCTTCGGTGGTGGACAGCGGGTTGTGAACTTCCATGAAGCGGCTGCCATCTGGTTCGGTAGTCACTTTCACAGGCTCATCAATGAACTGTACGCGCGTACCAACAGGCACGTTCTGGAACAGGAATTTGATGTCTTCGTTACGCAGACGCACGCAGCCGTGGCTCACGCGCAGGCCGATACCGAAGTTAGCGTTGGTGCCGTGGATGGCGTACAGACGGCCAATATACAGCGCGTACAGACCCATCGGGTTATCCGGGCCAGCAGGAACGACGGCTGGCAGCGGGTTACCGGCTGCGGCATATTCGGCGTGCATTTTCGCCGTTGGTGTCCAGGTTGGGCCCGCTTTCTTACGTTCTACCTTGGTGGTCCAGCTGATAGGCGTATCTTTGCCCAACTGGCCAATACCGATTGGCAGCACGATCACGGTGTTGGTGCCTTTCGGATAGTAGTACAGACGCATTTCTGCGCTGTTAATGACGATACCTTCATGCACGGTGTCCGGCAGGATCAGCTGCTGAGGGATGTTCAGCACGCTACCGCCTTTCGGCAGGTAGGTATCCACGCCAGGGTTAGCTTCCAGCATGTTAGACAGACCCATCTGGTACTGGGCCGCGAAGTATTCCAGCGGTTGCTTATTGTCTTCAGGGATCGTGATGACCTGATTCTGACCGACAATGCGGCTCCCATCGGTTGGCAGCGGATACGTAACCGCCGATGCCGTATTACAGAAGCCTACGACAGCAAGCGCCGCAGCGAAAAGCGTAGTTAATTTCATGTTCATGTTGTGCGAGGTATCAGTGCCATTACAGCGGTTGTTTGAGAATTCAGACTGTTGGTAGGAGCGCATTATATGTGCATTCCTTGTCGCAGGGAATTCGGATGTGTACGAAATCACATTTTTTTCACTTGAGTTACAGTTTAGTCACTGGCGAAGGCGGGCGCTTTTTATTCTCAATTGTGGCAGAATAGGCGGTTTGTCACATTCTTCAGGATACTCCCGTGTTAGTTACTAGCAACGTTACCATGCAGTTTGGCAGTAAGCCGCTGTTCGAAAACATCTCCGTCAAATTTGGCGGCGGCAACCGTTACGGCCTGATTGGCGCAAACGGGAGCGGCAAATCTACCTTTATGAAAATCCTCGGCGGCGACTTAGAGCCGACGCTGGGCAACGTTTCCCTCGATCCGAACGAACGCATCGGTAAGCTGCGTCAGGATCAGTTCGCCTTCGAAGAGTACTCCGTACTCGACACCGTTATTATGGGCCACGGCGAACTGTGGGAAGTGAAACAAGAGCGCGACCGTATCTACGGTCTGGCGGAAATGAGCGAAGAAGACGGCTACAAAGTGGCCGATCTCGAAGTGCTTTACGGCGAAATGGACGGTTACTCCGCGGAATCACGCGCCGGTGAACTGCTGCTGGGCGTGGGTATTCCGCTGGAGCAGCACTACGGTCTGATGAGCGAAGTCGCGCCAGGCTGGAAACTGCGTGTGCTGTTGGCACAGGCGCTGTTCTCTAACCCAGACATCCTGCTGCTCGACGAACCAACGAACAACCTGGACATCGACACCATCCGCTGGCTGGAGCAGACGCTGAACGAACGCGACAGCACCATGATCATCATTTCGCACGACCGTCACTTCCTGAACATGGTCTGCACCCACATGGCTGACCTCGACTACGGTGAACTGCGCGTGTACGCCGGTAACTACGACGAGTACATGACCGCAGCGACCCAGGCGCGTGAGCGTCTGCTGGCGGACAACGCCAAGAAAAAAGCGCAGATTGCTGACCTGCAATCCTTCGTTAGCCGCTTTAGCGCCAACGCCTCTAAATCTCGTCAGGCGACCTCTCGTGCCCGTCAGATTGACAAAATCAAGCTCGACGAAGTGAAAGCCTCCAGCCGTCAGAACCCGTTCATCCGTTTCGAACAGGAGAAGAAACTGTTCCGTAACGCGCTGGAAGTCGAAGCGCTGAGCAAAGGCTTTGATAACGGCCCGCTGTTTAAAAACTTCAACCTGATGATGGAAGTCGGCGAGAAGATTGCCATTATCGGTGCCAACGGCGTGGGTAAATCCACCATGCTGAAAACTCTGGTGGGCGAACTGACGCCGGATAGCGGTACCGTGAAATGGTCCGAGAACGCTAGCATTGGTTACTACGCGCAGGATCACGCCGAAGATTTCGATAACGATCTGTCGGTGTTTGACTGGATGAGCCAGTGGAAACAGGAAGGCGACGACGAGCAGGTGGTACGTGGCTTCCTTGGCCGTCTGCTGTTCAGCCAGGACGATATCAAAAAGCCTGCGAAGGTGCTCTCCGGTGGTGAGAAAGGCCGTATGCTGTTCGGTAAGCTGATGATGCAGAAACCAAACATTCTGGTGATGGATGAACCAACCAACCACCTGGATATGGAATCTATCGAATCACTGAACATGGCGCTGGAAATGTATCAGGGCACCCTGATCTTCGTTTCCCACGACCGTGAGTTCGTCAGCTCACTGGCGACCCGCGTGATTGAAATTACCCCAGAGCGCGTGGTGGACTTCAGCGGCAACTACGAAGATTACCTGCGCAGCAAAGGTATCGACGGTTAATCCCGTATCGCATCCCGATGGCGCGAGTGCCATCGGGAGTTTTTGGCGACATAACTGCTAACAAACAATTCATCAACAATCTCTCGAAACCCCCGCCACACCATAATTCCTGCACAATTTTATGAAGAAATGACTCCCGCACATTCATTGATGGCGGAAGAGGCGATGCAAGAATTCATGCTTTACTCCAGCACGGACGACAGAACCCTTTATCGTTACCAGATACGGCAGCGCGGCCCCGTTTTCTATATAACGATGAGTCGGATAGAAAACGACGTAGAAGCGGAACATTTTGGTACCCGGGTAGTTAGCAACATCACCCGCCAGGACGTGATTGAAGAGTGTCTGGCGCACTGTCGACGACGAAGTCATACCGAGGTCTGGCGGCGGCGAAAAGCGTTGCTGACCGGGGTGCGAAACTGGCTGGTGTGCAGCGTGGCGATGCTGACTTTTATTCGCCTGGCCATTGTCAAAAGTTAACCCTACCGCTCAACCCTTGAACGGAGCAGATGCTGATGATCATTATGCTGCTGGTGGTCAATGTCGTTTTGTACGGTGTGCTGATTGGTTTTTTGATTGCGGCGGCGTGAAAGACACGCCGTTTGGGCTGGTAGGTTTAAACAAGCCGGACAGGGTAAACGGCTGCCCGGCGTTGAGCGATTATCGGTGGTGATGTATTACCGGTAGAGGAAAACCGTTGCTGGCGTCAGAGGGGCTGCTGAACGTCGCCGGGCCGTATGCCTGTGCGATAGAACCATCGTTGTCGTCGTCAGAGAAACGACTCAGTGCCGTGGTTTTCGTTTGAGGATTTTGCGCAGCGGTTTCCTGCAAAGGGCGCTCCTGGAAGGCCAATGCGCTGGTAGAGCTGAGCAGTAATGCCATTGCCATCGTGGTCACTATTTTCATACTTTTGGGTCCGCAAATTGAGAGGGCATTCTGAAGGTATAGTGAGCACAAAAAAAACGCCATGAGCGGTTACACTCATGGCGTGCTTTGTTACCAATGGAAAACAATCAGCGGGTTATCCACTCTTCAGCGGCGACGCCGTTAATCAGTAGCTGACGTTTTTCCCCGTCAGGCAGCGTTACCTTCAGCGCCTTCCACGCTGGACGATAATCGCCGCGCGCGTTGACCTTCAGGTCAATGGTACTGCCGGTACAGACCATCTCCCATTCCAGCCACAGCGCGTTGCCCTGCTGGTATCCCCACGACTCACCGTCATCTTCAAACAGCAGGCCAGACGTGCTGCCCATACCTTTCCGCGGGTACAGCTTGAGCTCGCGCTGCGTATCCTCGGCGGCGTTCACAAAGGTAATGCGCTCGCTCATTGGAATACCGGCCCCGGCGCGAACCAGCAGCGGTAGCTTCTCTAGCGGTGCGTCGAGAGTTATCCATTGGCCGCCGCTGAACCACTCACTGGTGTAAAAATCGTACCAGCCAGCCTCGTTATCCGGCAGCCAGACGCGGCGCTCGCGCTCGCCTTCTTCCACTACGCTTGCGACCAGAATATCGCGGCCGAGCAGGAAATCGTCGCACTCCGCAAAGGTCTGTTCATCGTGCTCGTGGTCGAGGAACGTTGGGCGCAGCATAGGTTCATCGTCGGCGTGCGCTTGCCACAGCAGCGTGTAGAAATACGGCAGCAGGCGGTAACGCAGTTCAATCGCGCTGCGAATGGCTGGCGTAATGGCCGGGTACATCCACGGTTCGTTGACGGTATGGTCATCGTTCCAGGAGTGGATAGTAAAGCGCGGGTGCATTACGCCGTTTTGTACCCAGCGCACGAACAGTTCCGGGTCCGGTTTATCGCCGGAGAAGCCGCCAACGTCATGCCCGAGGTTGTAGAGGCCAGACAGGCTCATGCCCAGCCCCATGCGGGTGTTGTAGCGCAGGGTATCCCAGTTGGTGCGGTTATCGCCGCTCCAGGTCTGCACGTAGCGCTGCATCCCGGCGCAGCCGGAACGGGAAATCAGGTACGGACGCTTGTTCGGCGCAAAGCGTTGTTGGGCTTCCATTGAGGCGCGAATCATCAGCAGCGGCATCACCGGGCGAATATGCTTGATGGCAATCTCTTTGCCAAAGCCGTGGCAGCGCGCTTCGCCGTCCCAGACTTCAAACTCGTTGTTATCGTTCCAGGTCGAATCTATGCCCATCTCCAGCAGCTGACCGGTAACGCCGTTCTGCCACCAGGCCACGGTCTGCGGGTTGGTGAAGTCGAGATGTGAACCTTCATCATCCCAGAAGCTGGAGCGCTCCGGGCCGTCGCTTTCGGAATCGCGAATAAACAGCGCCTGTTCCGCCACCTCGCCGTAACGCGGGTGATCCTGCAACAGGCACGGCTTAATGTTCGCCGCCAGATGCAGACCGGCATCGTGGAATGCCTGGCTCATCACCTTCGGCTGCGGCACTTTGTCGTAGTTCCAGTTGAACACATAGCGCTTGCCGTTAATCGAGGTGTAGCCGGAAGAGAGCTGGAACGAGTCGCACGGAATGGCATGCTCATCGCATAGGCGAATAAAGTTCATCAGCTGATTCTGCGCATCCGGCGCGTCGGTGTAATGCATGGTGGAACCGCTGTAGCCGAGGCTCCATTTCGGTCCGAACAGCGTTTTACCGGTCAAGCGAACAAAGGCTTTGGTCACGTCGAGCACGCGTTCGCCGGTAAACAGGTAGTAATCGATATCCCCGGCTTCGGCCTGCCAGCGGCGGTAAGCGGTGTGATAGTTATCAATTTCGTTACCGAGATCCAGCCAGCAGCTGCTGAGGTTGTCGTAAAACAGCCCGAAGCTCACGTCGTCGCGGCGGGTGATGGTAAACGGAATATGTTTGTACAGCGGGTCAGTGCTGACCGCGTTGTAACCCATTGCGTCGAGGTTGCGCATTTCATAACGCTTGCCGCCACGCTGTAAATCCCCGGCTTTATCGCCAAGGCCATAAAAACGCTCATCTTTACGGCGGCTCTGATAGTGCGCCACGCCGTCGCCGTGGGCATTGACTAGATAGGCGCTGGTCGGGCGATCGTTTACCAGCGGCTGCCATTCGCCCTCGGCGTTACGGTAGTGCCATTCGATCCACAGCGGCTGGTGGACAGTGGCGCGTAGGGAGTCGGTCGTCACCGTTATGGTGTTGTCCTGCTGGCTCAGCGTCCAGGCCGGCAGGGTAAAGCCGCTGAGATCCTCACGGTCACGCCCTTCCCACGGCACATCCTGCGATGGGGCGATACTCCAGGTGCGATCCAGCGCCAGCTCGCCTTTGCGTTTTAACAGTACGCGGAACAGATTTTCTTCCAGCACGTACAGGCACAGCGTGTGCTGGCTGTCGACCAGCAGCTCGACGTGATGGGTTGACTGTTTTTGCAGGGTCCAGTTTTTCAGCGTTTTCATGTCTACATCCACTCTCAGGCGCGTTTTGCGCGACGTTCAGCAATAAAAGAAACCAGGAAGATGGCGCCAATCAGGTCGAAGAAACCCATGGCGATAAACAGCGGGTTGAAGCCGATTTTGTCGGCGGTCACCCCGATAATCAGGGAAAAGATGAAGCTCGCGATCCACGCGGCGGAGCCACGCATACCGTTCACGGTCGCCATCTGGCCTTTATCGAAAGACTCCACCACCAGCGCGCTCAGCATGCAGGAGATAATCTGGTGGCCGAAACCGCCAATCGACATCAGCACCACGGCGACGATAGGATCTTTAGTGAGCGCGACCACGGCGAGTGAGACCATCAGGAACGCGCCGGTCACGGAGCTTGCCACGGTGGAGTTAACGCGTGAGCAGCCAAACAGACGCACATACAGGCGGGTTAAGTAACCGCTGGCGACGCTACCGAGATCGGCGGCGAGGAAAGGCAGCCAGGCGAACAGGGCGATCTGCTTGAGATCCATGTTGTACTGCTTGGCGAAGTAGAGCGGCATCCAGAAGCTGAATACGGCCCAGGCCGGTTCCGCCATAAATGCCGGGATCGCGATGCCATAGAAGCGTTTGTTTTTGCCGACGGTTTTCAGCGCAGTGAGGAACGGCAGCTTGACCGGCGGCGCTTCGTTATCCTGGCGGATATAGTCCAGCTCGGCCTTGCCCAGGTTCGGGTGTTTGTCCGGGTTATGGTAAAACGCCCACCACAGCACGACCCAGGCCAGCGCCAGCAGGCCGGTAAACATAAATGCGCCCTGCCAGCCGAAAGAGGTGTGAGCAAAGTAGATGATCGGCGGTGCCAGCATTGCGCCGATAGAAAAGCCTACGCCCGCCCATCCTGCCGCTACCGGGCGCTCGGATTTCGGGAACCATTCGCCAATCGTTTTGGCGTTTGCCGGGGTTGCCGCTGCTTCCGCGCCGCCCATAAAGAAGCGCAGCATCGCCAGATGTATCCAGTTTCCGGCCCCCGCATGCAGCAGACAGGCCAGTGCCCACAGGCTGGCGCAAATCATAAAGCCCAGCTTGAGGCCAATCACATCAATCAACCATCCGCACAGCGGCTGGAACAGGGTGTAGGCAATCTGGAATGCCCCGACTATCCACGAATACTGTTCGGTGGTGATCCCAAGGCTGGTTTTCAGCTCTGGGGCCAGAATGCCCAGCGAGTTACGGGTGATGTAGTTCACGGTCACGCCGAGTAAAAAGAGGACCAGCATCCACCAGCGCAGGTTTTTCACTACGCGGCGCGTTTTGCTGACGGCCATATCATTATTGATACCCTGGCTCATAGGGTTCTCCACAGGATGATGTAGGGGACGATGCGCCAACTGCGTGGGAGAGTTGTCACACCACTTTTATTAACGTTTTGATTGTTATCATTTTTGTTTTTGTTCACTTCCACCGTTCTTGTATGGAAGTTGTTCTACCAATTCACAGTAGGAGACAATAAAAGCGAGGGAAAGCGGGTTTTGTGCACGTTTTTTCATAACTGGTTGATATAGATTACGTACAAGCATTCAAAGCCCATCAGCATGCGGTTTTTATGTCATGAAAATTTTTTCATTTCTGAATTAGAGGCGGATCACATAATGGAAAAGAAGCTAAAAATCGCGGAAATTGCCGCGCGAACCGGGCTCTCCGCCAGCACCGTTTCGCGGGTATTGGCAGGGAAGGCCAACACCAGCGACCGCGCCCGAGAAAAGGTGCTGGCTTGCGCCCGTGAGCTGGGGGTAATGGACGGCATGGCAGCAGGCCGCATGCTGTTGAACAACCTGATAATCTTCGCGCCGCCGCGGGCGTTTGATGAACGCTCGGATATCTTTTACTACCGCGTGATTCAGAGCATCAGCAAGGCGCTGGCACCGCACGAAGTCCGTCTGCGCTATTGTCCGCTGGAGGAAAATGACAGCGATCCCGCGTTATTTCTCTCGCGCATGAATGAAATGGAGACGCAGGCCGCCGTTTTGCTGGGCATTGACGATCCCCATATTCACGATCTGGCGGCCGATCTCGGCAAGCCCTGCGTGCTGATCAACTGCCGCGACGATCGCATGCGACTGCCTGCCATCGCGCCGGATCACCGTACGATCGGCGCATTTGCCGCCCGTTATCTGTTTGAAATGGGCCACCGCGAAGTGATGAACGTGATGTGTTTGCGCCGCTACACCATGGAGCAGCGGCTGGCGGGCATTAAAGAGTCGTGGCGGCAGCACAATCTCGTTTTTCAACACGAGCGTGATTTGCTCAATATTGGCAGCTTTAGCGCCAAAGGGGCGGAAGAGAAAGTGGGGGCGTGGCTTGACGCATTGGGTAGCCGCCCGATGCCGACGGCGTTCCTGGTCGGTGGTGATTTTATGGCGGCAGGCACCATCAACGCGCTGCGCCAGCGCGGGCTGCGCGTGCCGCAGGACGTTTCGGTAATGAGCATCGACGGTTTTAACCTGGCGGCGATTGAAGATGTCCCGCTAACGGCGGTTCACGTCCCGCGCGATGAGCTGGGTGTTGAGGCGGTGCAGATGCTGCAACAGCGGTTAATTCGCCCGGATGCGCCGGTCGGCTCGCTGCTGCTGCATGGGCGGCTGGCGGTGCGGGAATCGGTCAGACGGGTGCGCCCCGGAAAAGGGCACACCGCCGTGGAGCGGGAAGGGCTATACGACAATCAGCCGTCGATACCGAGCGCGCGCTTGCCGTGAATGTTGAGGTCGGCGAGGGTGAAACGCCCTTGCCAGTCGGCTTCGTAGTCTTCACGCGGGAAATCGCCCGGCGAGGCGCCGCGCTCGAGTGCGGCCTTCACCTTATGGGCGTAGGCGAGGTTTTTCGCGCACATCGGTGCTGCCGGAATATACATCACGTTACCCCAGCCTTGCTGATTTTCGACCGGTGCCACCGAGTGAATTACGTCGCAGTGCCACCATACTGAATCCCCGGCCTCAATGGCGGGAATGGCGGTCAGCGCGCTGATTAACAGCGGGTGCCACTTCTCGGAAATCGGCAGTACTTTGCCCGGCGCGACGCCGCACAGTTCGTCGTCCGGAACGTCATCAAGCAGCGGACGCAGCAGTACGTAGGCCATCGCTTCGGGAATCGGCACCACGTGCAGCAATCCCTGATCGGGAATCATATCGGAGAGCGCCGTCCAGCCCTGGAAGGTGCGGAATACCGAGCATTTGGTGGTGTTATCCACGGTGTACTCTTCCACATCGGTGCGGTGCGTGGCGTTCCACGGATCGTACTGTTCAATATTGCCGTTAAACACGTTGGCAAACACCTGCTGGTAGGCCGGTAGCAGCCAGCGCTCCAGCGCACCGGAGTCGGTATGCGCACCCAAACCTTTTGACGTGGTGCCCGGTGGGCGGCGGCGAATACGGTCCGGGTAGATAACGCTGATATCCGGGTTAAACCACTGCTTACCTTCGCTTGAAACCTGCCACAGGTGGTTCAGGAACGACTGTGCCTTCGCCATTTCCGGACTCTGGCGAGCCTGCATTTGCGCCTGTGACCAGTAGATGGGATAAATTTCCGGGCGTGATGCATCAAGCGACCCGAAGAAGGTGTCGCCTGGCCCTTTGTAGACGTCGTCAAAGCGGTTGAGGTCGAGATAGTCGAGCATCGAACGATCCCAGGCCAGCGCCTGTTCGCGAGGGAAATGACCTTTAATCACCGCGCAGCCGCGGCGTTTCACTTCAGCGCGAGTCGCGTCCGTGATTTTCCCGGCGGCAAGCTCTGCATATGGGATCTCCGGCCATACTGGCTGACCCTCAGCTTTCAGCGCGTTAATTTCTGCCACGCGGGCTTCAATGGTGGCGCTCAGACGGTCAAATACCGCCTGCACATCGCCAATCTGTGCGCGCAGCGCCTGCTTCATCTGGCGAATCGCCGCTTTCGGGTCAGCGGGCAGCGTTTCGTGGGTAAATGTCATCGTCATATCAACCTCGCAATCTTTCGTTCGAAAGTAAAATGCATTACAGGTGATACTTTAAGTTAAAATAAAGTTAATGCAAGTTTAAATTCTTGCATTAAATCACGAAGGGGAGCAGTAGCCCGGCCGAGCGCAGCGACGCCGGGAAGGCACAAGAATAGTCAGTCAGGAGAGACCCCGGAGTCGGCGCGCTGCGCCTTGTCCGGGCTACCTTCAGGAAGAGAAAGGTGCGGAGCCGTCCAGCACGGCCTGAATCACATTCAGCGCGCCGTCGTGGTTGTTATCGTCGGTCTGGTAGTCGGCGATGGCTTTTATGTTCTCGCCCGCGTTGCCCATGGCGAAGGCGTACTTCACAAGCTTCAGCATTTCGGCGTCATTGCCGCTGTCGCCAATCGCCACGCACTGTTGCGGCGAAAGCTGCCAGCGTTTCAGCAGACGGCTGATACCGTTGGCTTTGTGCAGGCCTGGAATAATGAGATCGACAAAGCCGAAGCCGCTGGTGACGGGTTTCATAATGCCGTCGAGAGAGACGTGCAGCTTATCAATTAGTTCAGGAATATCGCTGTCCGGCAGGTTCAGCGAGAATTTGAACATCTTGTCGTCGACGTCGTGGAAGTTCGCCACGCGCTTTAAGCGGTAGTAGTGTTTGGACATCAGTTCGACCAGGGCATCCGGGGCGCTTTCGCTGATGTAAGCGCTCTCCAGACCGCAGGCGACGAAGTACATCTGCGGGTCTTTCAGCAGTTCACCAATCACCACCTGATACTCATGCTTTGTCAGCTCACCGTGGAAAAGCTGTTGCCCGTGTTCGTACACCAGCGCGCCGTTTTCGGCGACAAAAGAGATGCGATCGCGGATTTCAGGGAAGAAGGTAATCAGCTGGTAATACTGGTTGCCGCTGGCAACGACGAATTCGATGCCACGCTGTTGAAGCTGTTCAAACTGCGCCAGAAACCGTGAACGGTCATAGGTCTTGGCGTCATTAAGAAAAGTTCCGTCCATATCTGTGACGATAACTTTAACGGTCATGCGGGATGCTCCTGGGGTAACTTCGGCCAGAAACAATTTAATTACAATGTGAGCTAAAGCACAAATTTATTTCATTCGAAAGAAAAGCCGGGGTCACTATTGTACGACCGGGCTACCTGCTTATCGACAACGCCGATCGGTTCCCTCTCCCCATTGGGGAGAGGGTTAGGGGGAAAAACCGAACTACAGCGTGTGCTCCGTACGGGCAATAATATCGTCCTGCGCATCCGGCGACAGCGCGGTAAAGAACGCCGAATACCCCGCCACGCGCACCACTAAATCACGGTACCGATCCGGATGTTTCTTCGCTTCCAGCAGCGTTTCGCGCGACACGATGTTGTACTGAATATGCCAGCCTTTGTGCACCTCGAAGAAGGTGCGCAGCAGCGCCATCAGCTTCTGTTTATCGCTCTCATTCTCGAGCGTTGCCGGGTTCAGCTTCTGGTTTAACAGCACGCCGCCAAGAATCGCGGAGGTCGGCAGTTTACCCACGGAGCTAATCACCGCCGTTGGGCCGAGATGATCGGTACCGGAAGCCGGGCTGGCGCCTTCGGCAAGCGGCGTTTTTGCCTTACGGCCGTCCGGCGTTGCCATGGTTTGTGCGCCAAACGGTACGTTTGCAGAGATAGAGGACGTCCCTGCGTAATAGTTGCCGCCAATCGGACCACGGCCGTAGCGCGGGTTGTGATACTGCTTCAGCTCGTCGATATAGGTCTGGTAGGCGCGGGCCAGCAGGGTGTCGACGCTGTCATCATCGTTGCCGTACTTCGGCGCGCCGTTGATTAAACGCTGACGTAGCTGCTCGTGGGTCAGGCCGTCGTAGTCTTCCGCCAGCGCTTTTGCCAGCTCCTGCTGACCAATCAGCCCCTGATCGAAGACCAGCTTTTTCACCGCCGTCAGGCTGTTGCCGAGGTTGGCGATACCCACCTGCAGGCCGGAAACCCAGTCATACTTCGCGCCGCCCTGTTTGATGCTTTTCGCCCGCTCGATACAGTCGTCAACCAGCGCCGAGCACAGAATATCGTGCACGTTTTCTTCCAGCATGGTATCGACCACGTACTCAATCTCAATCGATTTACGGGTGTAATAGCGAATCTGGGTGTCCCAGTCGGCCAGCATCTGCTCGAAGTTGGCGAAGTTGCCCTGCGACAGCGCGTGCTCCTGTGGCAGGAACACCTTACCGCTGGTGGCATCGCGGCCGCCTTCCATCGCCGCCAGCATCACGCGGGCAAAGTTGATAAAGCTCATGCCGGTGCAGCGGTAGCCCCATTTGCCGCCGACGGCGGTTTCGATGCAGCCGATTGCCGCATAGTCGTAGGCATCTTCCGGTTCGACGCCGAGCTTAATAAATTCCGGGATAACGATTTCATCGTTGTTGAATGCTGGCATGCCGAAGCCGCAGCGAATCACCTGCACGCAGGCGTCGAGGAAGTCGTTGCTCATGCCCGCGTGGTAGCGCACGCTCAGGTTTGGCTGGGTGGAGCGCAGACGTCCGCAGGATTCGAGGATGGCATAGGAGAGCGGGTTCACCGCGTCCAGCGCTTCGCCGTTTATCAGTTTTTGGCCGCCGATGGTGACGTTCTGATACAGCGGACTACCGGCGGAGGCTTTGGAGTGCGAGCCGGAGCGAATCTTATTCACTTCCAGCAGCTTCAGCCAGCAGCTGTGCAGCAGCTCGATTGCATGTTCGCGGTCCAGCGTTTGTTCCAGTTCAACGTCACGACGGTAGTACGGGTAGAGATACTGGTCCATGCGGGCAAACGACACCGAGTGGCCGTTGGACTCAATTTGCAGAATCAACTGAATGAAGTAGCACAGCTGCAGCGCCTGCCAGAAGGTTTTCGGCGGCTCGTGGGCAATCACGTCGCAGTTTTCCGCCATCGCCAGCAGTTCATCGCGACGGCTTTCACGAATCTCTTCGGCTGCCATTGTGCGCGCCAGTTCAGCGAAACGTTTGATGTGCAGGCTCACCGCGTCCAGCACGATATCAATAGCTTTCAGGAACTGGTCGCCGTGCAGGTCTTCCAGCACGGTCAGGTTAATGCGGGTGCGGCGTTCGGCCACTTTCGCGCGCATACCGTCGAGGCCTTTTTCCAGCAGCAGCGGGAAGTTCACCGCCAGGTGGGCATCGCCGGAGGTCATGTTACCTTCGGCTTTGATGATACCGGTTGCCAGCAGCGCTTTTTGTTCGTCGGTGAACATCCCGTAGCAGCGGTCCTGTACGGTCTGGCCGCGCCACCAAGGGCATACTTCGTGCAGTACGCGTTTGTTCTCTTCGCTCACCGCAAAGCCTGCGCCTGGGCGATCCGCCAGATCGTCGATCTCTTTTTCAATCCAGCTGACGGTATATTCCGGGAAGATAGGCGCGGCGCGCACTTCACTGGCCTGGTTACCGATGATCAGCTCGTCGTGTTTGATCCAGATAGTCCGTTCTGCGAGGTGATGGGCCAGCGCCAGCGCGCGGCGTACCGGAATCGGCTTGTCGAGATGCTGCTGATAGGCTTCGGTATAGTGACGCGCACGTTCGGTGCACACCGGCGGCTTCACGATATGCACCAGCGCGTTTTTGTGGGCCTGAATGCGGTCGGTCAGTTTATCGAGTTTCAGAGTGGTCATCGTTTTATCCTCGTAGTGTCGCTGTTAACCCTTTTTCACCGGCATACTGTTGAGCAAAATCCAGCAGCTCAGGGTCATTCAGCGGCTTATCGGGTGCGAAGTAGGGAAGGCCGAGCAGGGCATATTTATTGATGCCGAGCGTGTGGTAAGGCAAAAAATGAATTTCGCGCACGCCGGGCATTTCGTCGGCGGCAAAATCGGTAATCGCTTTAATGGAGGTTTCGTCGGCGTTAAAGCCCTGAATCAGCGGCACGCGCAGCGTGACCTGTTTGCCAGCGGCGGCCAGTCGTTTCAGGTTGTCGAGCACGCGCTTTGCTGAGCCGTCGGTCCACTGCTTAAAGCGCGCTTCATCGACATGCTTGAGGTCAGCCAGGAACAGGTCGATGTAAGGCAACGCGGGCTCAAGGTAGCGCCATGGCACGTGCAGACAGGTCTCAACGGCGGTATGAATCCCCTGGTCGTGAGCACTTTTTAGCAGCGTGAGCGCCAGTTCCGGGTTCATAAACGGTTCGCCGCCGGAAAGGGTCATGCCGCCGCTGCTGCGGTCGTAAAACGGTTTGTCGCGCAGCACGGTGGCCATAATCTCTTCAGCGCTTTTTGCTTCCCCGCAGACGGTCAACGCCTGGGTTGGGCAGCAGGTGGTCAACGTGGCAAGGTGGGCGTCATCCAGCTTTTCCCGATGGATAACCAGCCCGTTAAGCGCACGTTCGATGACCGACGGTGCGGCTTTCTGGCACAGGTCGCAGCCATCCAGGCACAGACGCGGGTCGAACAGCAGATCCTGTTCGCGGGAGCGGCTTTCTGGGTTCTGGCACCAGCGACAGCCGAGCGAGCATCCTTTCAGGAAGACTACGGTGCGGATGCCTGGACCATCGTGGGTGGAATAGCGCTGAATATTGAAAATCATATGCTGCCCTCATCTTTCGTATAAAGATTAAAATACTTTCGAATGAAAGTTATCTTGACGTGCATCAACTTAAGAAGAGGTTTTGCTGTGGTAGTGTTATTCCATGCTCAATATCACGGTTTAAGGACACATCATGGAACTCTATCTCGACACCTCCGACGTCGCCGCAGTGAAGAAGCTGGCGCGTGTTTTCCCACTGGCTGGCGTGACGACTAACCCAAGCATTGTGGCGGCAGGTAAGACGCCGCTCGATGCACTGTTGCCAGAACTGCTGGACGCCATGGGCGGTAAAGGCCGTCTGTTTGCCCAGGTGATGGCGACCACGGCGGATGGCATGGTGGCTGACGCACGCAAGCTACGGGCGATTATTCCGGATCTGGTCGTTAAAGTGCCGGTGACGGCGGAAGGTCTGGCAGCGATTAAGCTGCTGAAAGCGGAAGGGATCCCGACGCTCGGTACTGCCGTTTACGGTGCGGCGCAGGGACTGCTGTCGGCGCTGGCGGGGGCGGAATATGTCGCGCCTTACGTCAACCGCGTCGATGCCCAGGGCGGCAACGGTATTCAGACGGTGTGTGAATTGCAGGACCTGCTGACGTTGCACGCACCACAGTCGAAAGTGCTGGCCGCGAGCTTTAAAACGCCGCGCCAGGCGCTGGACTGCCTGCTGGCAGGCTGCCAGTCCATCACGCTGCCGCTTGATGTGGCACAGCAGTTGATTAGCTATCCGGCGGTCGATGCGGCAGTCGCGAAGTTTGAACAGGACTGGCAGACGGCATTTGGACGTACGTCGTTGTAAAAGAAAATATCGGATGATGGGTCGGGTGACGATCGATTCCCTCTCCCCAGTGGGGAGAGGGCTAGGGTGAGGGGGGATTACGCCAAAGCCTGCCCGCACACCTCGCACGTCGGGCTACGCATCAGCTTCATCTCTCTGAACTGGCAGCGCATCGCGTCGTACATCACGATTTTCCCCGCTGCGGGCACCCCGTAATGCGCCAGTACTTTAATCGCTTCCATCGCCTGCATCGCGCCAATCACGCCAACCAACGGTGACATCACACCAGCCTCCACGCAGGTTAACGCGTTCTCGCCGAACAGACGGCTCAGGCAGCGGTAGCACGGCTCGCCATTCTGATACGTAAAGACGCTGATCTGGCCTTCCATACGAATTGCCGCTCCGGAAACCAGCGGAATTTTGTGCTGGAAGCAGCCCGCGTTAAGCTGATTGCGAATGGTCACGTTGTCGGTACAGTCGAGCACCAGGTCGTGTTCGGCAATCTGCGCCCACAGCGCCGCGTCTTCCAGCATTGCATTCAGCGTATTCAGCTTAACGTGTGGGTTAATGCGCGCCAGCGCCTCGCGAGCGGAGTCCACCTTCGGCTGACCGATGGTGGCATCGCTGTGCAGCGTCTGGCGCTGTAGGTTTGAGAGCGAAACGGTATCGAAATCGAGCAGCGTCAGCTCGCCCACGCCTGCGGCAGCGAGATACTGCGTGGCCGCGCAGCCTAGCCCGCCGAGGCCGACGACCAGCACGCGAGCCGCTTTCAGCCGCTCCTGCCCATCAAAATCGAAATCGCGCAGGATGATTTGCCGGTTATAGCGCATCATCTCCGCGTCGCTAAGCTCCTCCGCCATTACAGGCCTCCCAGCAGGTGGTTAAACGGCTCCACCTCTACCCATTCGCCCGGCTCAACGTGACCGCGCTCGCGCTCCAGCACGATAAAGCAGTTGCCCTGGCTGAACGAGCTGAAGATGTGGGAACCCTGATGACCGGTGGTAGATACGGTCAGTTCGCCGTTTTCATTGCGGGTCAGCAGGCCGCGCTGGAAGTCGAGGCGGCCCGGCGATTTTTTCAGGCGGTCGGTGGTGCGTACGCGCAGGCGCGGCGCCTGGGTTGCTACGCTACCGGCACTCAGTTTCGCCAGCAAAGGCTGCACCAGCTGATAGAAGGTCAGCGCGGCGGAGACCGGGTTGCCCGGCAGGCCGCAGAACCAGCTGTGGTTGAGTTTACCAAAGGCGAATGGTTTGCCCGGTTTGATGGCGAGCTTCCAGAAGCTGATTTCACCGAGCTCATCGAGGATGGTTTTGGTGTAGTCGGCTTCACCAACGGAAACACCACCGGAGCTGATAACCACGTCGGCCTGCTCATCCGCCTGGATAAAGGTCTGGCGCAGCTGTTCCGGGTCGTCGCGGATGATGCCAAGGTTAATCACCTCGCAGCCCAGCTGTTCCAGCATCAGGTGCACCGCCAGACGGTTGGTGTCATAGATTTGCCCGTCGCCCAGCGGCTGGCCCGGCAGTTGCAGCTCATCGCCGGTGGAGAACAGCGCGACGCGAATTTTACGTACCACGTCCACCTCGGCAATGCCGAGCGACGCCAGCACCGGCAGTTCGGCGACGGTTAAACGGGTTCCGGCCGGGAACACTACCGCGCCGTTGGCGATGTCTTCGCCGCGACGACGAATGTTCTGGTTGGCTTTAACGTGGGCGGTAAAACGAATGCCGTCGTCGGTTTGCTCGGTTTCTTCCTGCATCACCACCGCATCGCAACCCGCGGGCACCGGCGCGCCGGTCATAATGCGAATGCAGGTACCGGCTGGCCACTCACCGTGGAAGGGTTGTCCGGCAAAAGCCTTACCTGCCACCGCGAGCGGCGTTTGCGCCGCGAGGTCAGCGAGACGTACCGCGTAGCCATCCATCGCCGAGTTATCAAAACCCGGTACGTCCAACGGGGAGACAACATCGCTCGCGGTAATGCGACCAAAAGCCTTCAGCAGCGGTACCGACTCGCGCTCGTGCAGCGGGGTAATCTGATCTAGCATTTGGCTCAACGCGGTATCAAGCGACATCAGTCCGGCGGTAAAATCCATGGGTAAACTCCTGCGGGAAACGTTCGAATGCGCACATTATGGCAGAAAAGCCTTACCGACAGTATGCCACCTGTGGTGTACCTCACTACATGGAACGCTATTTCTATATTCAAAATTGATATAGGAACAGAGACACTATAATGATATTTATACACAAAATCGTTCAAGCTGCGTCAAGGCGGCAAGTGAGTGAATCCCCAGGAGCTTACTAAAGTAAGTGAGTGGGGTGAGCGAACGCAGCCAACGCAGAGGCAGTTTGAAGGATGAAGTGTATATAAAGAAAATGACGTAAGGGATGGCTCAATGGGCAAGGCAGTCATTGCAATACACGGTGGGGCAGGCGCGATTAGCCGCAGCCAGCTTTCGGCAGAAAAAGAACAACAATACGTCACGGCGCTTTCCGACATCGTGGAAAGCGTACAAAAGATGCTTGAATCGGGCACGAGCGCGCTGGATGCGGTCACCGAAGCGGTACGTCAGCTTGAAGAGTGCCCGCTGTTTAACGCCGGGATTGGCGCGGTGTTTACCTCAGATGAAACGCATGAGCTGGACGCCTGCGTGATGGACGGGTACTCGCTGCAGGCGGGAGCCGTTGCCGGGGTAAAACATCTGCGCAACCCAGTGCTGGCGGCCAGAAGCGTGTTGGAAAATAGTCCACACGTGATGTTGATTGGCGAGGGGGCGGAAGCCTTTGCGCAGTCACAGGGGATGGAGCTGGTGAACAATTCACTCTTCTCCACCGACGAGCGCTTCCAGCAGCTGCTGGTGGCGCGCAGCAACGGCGATTTTATTCTCGACCACGATGCCGCTCCGCTGGATGAACAGCAAAAGATGGGCACCGTGGGCGCTGTCGCCCTGGATCTCAACGGCAACCTGGCGGCGGCTACCTCGACCGGCGGGATGACCAATAAACTGCCCGGCCGGGTGGGCGATAGCCCGCTGGTGGGGGCGGGCTGTTATGCCAACAACGCCAGCGTCGCGGTCTCTTGTACCGGCACGGGCGAAGTTTTTATCCGTACGCTCGCGGCGTACGATATTGCCGCGCTGATGGAGTACGGCAACCTCAGCCTTTATGAGGCCTGCGAGCGCGTGGTGATGGAAAAACTGCCTGCGCTTGGCGGCAGCGGTGGCCTCATCGCCATCGACCGCGAAGGCAACGTGGTGCTGCCGTTTAACAGCGAAGGCATGTACCGCGCCTGGGCCTACGCCGGTGATACGCCGACGATTGGTATCTATAAGGAATAGAAGGAGTTACCGTGCCGCATTCCGATGAGCTTGATAACGCGCAGGTGCTGAGCGTTGATAACCTGAACGTGACGTTTCGTCAGGACGGGCAGCCCGTGCGCGCCGTGCATCAGCTCTCTTTTCATCTTAATCGCGGTGAAACGCTGGCGATTGTGGGGGAATCCGGCTCGGGGAAATCGGTCACGGCGCTCTCATTAATGCGCCTACTGGAGCAGTCCGGCAGCGAGGTGAGCATTGATAGCCTGCTGCTGCGCCGCCGCAATCGAGAAGTGATTGATCTTCAGGAGCAGACGTCGGCGCAAATGCGCAGCGTGCGCGGTGCCGATATCGCCATGATTTTCCAGGAGCCGATGACCTCGCTGAACCCGGTGTTTACCATCGGTGAACAGATTGCCGAGTCGATTCGCCTGCATCAGGGGCTCGGGCGCGAAGAGGCGCTGGCCGAGGCGAAGAAAATGCTCGATAAGGTGCGAATTCCGGAAGCGCAGGCCATGCTGTCGCGCTATCCGCATCAGCTCTCCGGCGGGATGCGTCAGCGAGTGATGATTGCGATGGCGCTGTCGTGCCGCCCGGCGGTGCTGATTGCCGACGAGCCGACCACCGCACTGGACGTGACCATTCAGGCGCAGATCCTGCAACTGATAGATGTACTGCAAAAAGAGATGTCGATGGGGGTGATTTTTATCACTCACGACATGGGCGTAGTGGCGGAAATTGCCGACCGGGTGCTGGTGATGCATCAGGGCGAAGTGGTCGAAAGCGGGCTGGTGGACGAGATCTTTACCGCACCCCAGCACCCGTACACGCGTCGTTTGCTGGCGGCTGTACCACGCCTGGGCGCAATGCGCGGCAGCGACTATCCTAAAAGCTTCCCGGATTTCAATGCACCGGAAAGTGAACCGCAGCAGCAAGACACCGTTGCTGAGGGGAAGCCGATTCTCAAGGTGCGTAACCTGGTGACGCGTTTTCCGCTGCGCGGCGGCATTCTGAACCGCGTCAACCGCGAAGTACACGCGGTAGAGAACGTCAGCTTTGATTTATGGCCGGGGGAGACACTGTCACTGGTGGGCGAGTCCGGCTGCGGGAAATCAACCACCGGGCGGGCGCTGCTGCGACTGGTTGAGTCGCAAAGCGGCACCATTACCTTTAACGGCGAGCGCATTGATACGCTTTCAGCCCATCAGCTTCAGCCGTTGCGCCGCGATATTCAGTTTATCTTCCAGGACCCGTACGCCTCGCTCGACCCGCGCCACACCGTGGGCTTCTCGATTATGGAGCCGCTGCGTATCCATGGCGAGTTGAAAGGCGAGGCGCTGCAGCAGCGGGTGGAGTGGCTATTGCAGCGCGTCGGTCTGCAACCTGAGCATGCCTGGCGCTACCCGCACGAGTTTTCCGGCGGCCAGCGGCAGCGCATCTGCATTGCCCGTGCGCTGGCGTTGAACCCGAAGGTGGTGATCGCCGATGAATCGGTCTCGGCGCTGGACGTCTCGATTCGCGCGCAAATCATCAACCTGTTGCTGTCATTGCAGCGGGAAATGGGCATCGCGTTTCTGTTCATTTCACATGATATGGCGGTGGTGGAGCGTATCAGTCACCGTGTGGCGGTGATGTATCGCGGGCGCATCGTGGAAATTGGCCCGCGCCGCGCGGTGTTTGAAAACCCGCAGCATCCGTACACGCGCAAGCTGCTCTCCGCCGTTCCGGTGGCGGACCCGGCGCATCGGCGGCCGCAGCGCGTGCTGCTGTCGGACGAACTGCCGGGCAATATCTATAAACGGGGTGAAGAAGTCGAACCCATTAATTTGCAGCAGGTTTCACCGGGGCACTATGTGGCCCGAGAACCGGCAAGCAGTGCGCTGATAAATCGATAATAAAACCATAGGCAGGGGACAACATGACACAACGCGTTTCACGTAAATGGCTGGTCGCACTGGGCGTGGCTTCCGCGCTGGCGGCTTCTCCCGCGTTCGCGGCAAAAGATGTGGTCGTGGCGGTAGGCTCCAATTTCACCACGCTTGACCCATATGATGCTAACGACACGCTCTCGCAGGCGGTGGCGAAATCGTTCTATCAGGGGCTGTTTGGCCTCGATAAAGAGATGAAGCTGCAGAACGTCCTGGCTGAGAGCTATACCGTTTCTGACGACGGCAAAGTCTACACGCTTAAGCTGCGTCAGGGGGTGAAATTCCAGGACGGCACCGATTTTAACGCCGAAGCGGTGAAGATTAACCTCGATCGCGCCAGCAACCCGGATAGCCACCTTAAGCGCTATAACCTGTACAAAAATATCGATAAAACCGAGGTCGTTGATGTCCATACGGTAAAAGTGACCTTAAAGCAGCCGTTCTCGGCGTTTATCAACATTCTCGCCCACCCGGCGACGGCGATGATTTCGCCTGCGGCGCTGAAGAAATATGGCAACGAGATTGGCTTCCATCCGGTGGGGACCGGGCCGTATAAGCTCGACACCTGGAATCAGACCGACTTTGTGAAGGTCAGTAAATTTGCTGGCTACTGGCAGCAAGGGTTGCCGAAGCTGGACTCCATTACCTGGCGTCCGGTTGTCGATAACAATACCCGCGCGGCGATGCTGCAAACCGGCGAAGCGCAGTTTGCCTTCCCAATTCCTTACGAGCAGGCGGCGCTGCTGGCTAAAAACAGCCAGCTTGAGCTGGTGGCCAGCCCGTCTATCATGCAGCGCTATATCAGCATGAACGTGACGCAAAAGCCGTTTGATAACCCGAAGGTGCGCGAAGCGATTAACTACGCCATCAACCGCCAGGCGCTGGTGAAGGTGGCCTTCGCGGGCTACGCCACGCCAGCGACCGGTGTCGTACCTCCGTCAATCGCCTACGCTCAGCAGTATCAGCCGTGGCCGTACGACCCGGCAAAAGCCAAAGCGTTGCTGAAAGAGGCGGGCTACCCGAACGGCTTTAGCACTACGCTGTGGTCGTCGCACAACCACAGTACCGCGCAGAAAGTACTGCAGTTTACCCAACAGCAGCTGGCGCAAATTGGCATTAAGGCGCAGGTGACGGCGATGGATGCCGGTCAGCGCGCGGCGGAAGTGGAAGCCAAAGGGCAGAAAGAGAGCGGGGTGAGAATGTTCTACACCGGCTGGTCCGCCTCAACGGGCGAAGCCGACTGGGCGCTGTCGCCGCTGTTTGCTTCTTCAAACTGGCCGCCAACGCAGTTTAATACCGCGTTCTACAGCAACCCGCAGGTGGATAAAGACCTGACGACGGCGCTGCAAACCACGGATGCGAAAGAAAAAGCGCGGCTCTATAAAGAGGCTCAGGATATTATCTGGAAAGAGTCGCCGTGGGTGCCGCTGGTGGTAGAGAAATTGGTATCGGCGCACAGCAAGTCATTGACCGGGTTCTATATTATGCCGGACACGGGCTTTAGCTTTGACGATGCGGATTTGAAGTAAGCGACGTCTCCCTGCGTCGTGATGGCGCAGGGAGCTTACGGCAAGGAGAGTCATGCTTAACTATGTTATCAAACGCCTGCTCGGCCTGATCCCGACGCTGTTTATCGTGGCGGTGCTGGTGTTTTTATTTGTCCATATGCTTCCCGGCGACCCTGCACGGCTGATTGCCGGGCCGGAGGCGGACGCGCAGGTTATCGCGATGGTTCGTCAGCAGTTAGGGCTGGACCAGCCGCTGTACGTTCAGTTCTGGCACTACATTACCCACGCTGTTCAGGGCGATTTTGGCATGTCGATGGTGTCACGCCGTCCGGTATCTGAAGAGATAGCGAGCCGTTTTCTGCCAACGCTTTTTCTGACCCTCGCCAGCATGATGTGGGCAGTGATCTTTGGTATGGCCGCCGGGATTGCCGCCGCCGTGTGGCGCAACCGCTGGCCGGATCGTCTTGGGATGGCGCTGGCGGTCACCGGGATCTCCTTCCCGGCGTTTGCGCTGGGTATGCTGCTGATGCAAATTTTCTCCGTCGAGCTTGGCTGGCTGCCCACCGTGGGTGCCGACAGCTGGCGGCACTACATTCTGCCGTCAATCACCCTCGGTGCCGCCGTGGCCTCGGTGATGGCGCGCTTTACCCGCGCCTCGTTTGTTGACGTGCTCAATGAAGACTATATGCGTACCGCCCGCGCCAAAGGGGTGAGTGAAAAAGTGGTGGTGCTAAAGCACGGGCTACGTAACGCCATGATCCCGGTCGTGACGATGATGGGGCTGCAGTTTGGCTTCCTGCTCGGCGGCTCGATTGTGGTGGAAAAAGTCTTTAACTGGCCGGGGCTTGGACGCCTGCTGGTGGATTCGGTGGAGATGCGTGATTACCCGGTGATTCAGGCCGAGGTGCTGCTGTTCTCACTGGAGTTTATTCTTATCAACCTAGTGGTGGATGTGCTCTACGCCGCCATTAACCCGGCTATCAGGTATAAATAACGTGCGATTATTCAATTGGCGTCGACAGGCTGTACTTAACGCCATGCCGATGATGCAGGCGGGTGTTCCGCGCACGCCGTGGCGTGAATTCTGGCGGCGCTTTCGTCAGCAGCCGGTGGCGATGGCTTCCGGTATTTTCGTTTTGCTGCTGATTATCGTGGCGGTGGTCGCACCGTGGATTGCGCCGTTTGATGCGGAAAACTACTTCGATTACGACCGTCTGAACGACGGCCCGTCGCTGATCCACTGGTTCGGCGTAGACTCGCTGGGGCGGGATATTTTCAGCCGGGTACTGGTCGGCGCGCAAATCTCACTCACCGCGGGCGTGTTTGCGGTACTGATTGGTTCGCTGATTGGCACCGTGCTTGGGCTGCTGGCGGGCTACTACGAAGGCTGGTGGGACCGCATCATCATGCGCATCTGCGACGTGCTGTTTGCCTTCCCCGGCATTCTGCTGGCGATTGCCGTGGTGGCGATTATGGGCAGCGGCATGACCAACGTGATAATCGCGGTAGCGATTTTCTCGGTTCCGGCCTTTGCGCGTCTGGTGCGTGGTAACACGCTGGTGCTGAAACAGCAGACTTTTATCGAGTCGGCGCGCAGCATCGGCGCCAGCGACCGCGTGATCCTGTTCCAGCATATTCTGCCCGGCACGGTCTCCTCCATCGTGGTCTATTTCACCATGCGCATTGGGGTGTCGATTATCTCCGCCGCCAGCCTGTCGTTCCTCGGCCTCGGCGCCCAGCCGCCCACGCCGGAATGGGGAGCGATGCTCAACGAAGCGCGCGCGGATATGGTGATTGCGCCACACGTCGCGGTCTTCCCGGCGCTGGCGATCTTCCTGACGGTGCTGGCGTTTAACCTGTTGGGTGACGGTCTGCGCGATGCGCTGGATCCGAAATTGAAAGGATAGTTTATACGCTAGCCCGGTCTTGCAAATACCTGGCCGGGCTAGCGTTGTTTTACTTAGTGAATACTTCCGGGCCTTTGGCGGCCAAAGTATTGAGAATACGTAACGCTGGACCGCTGGGTTTGATTTCGTTGCGCTCCCATTTGGACACGCTCTCTTTAGACATTCCCAGCGTGTGCGCCAAAATAGACTGCGACATACCGAAACGAGCACGAACCGCCTTAATCTCTTCACCAGACATCATCTTAACGGCGGCGATACGTGTTTTAAGCTCGCGCGCTTTTAAAAGCTTATTGATTTCAGCAACATCGTTCTCTGGCATCAGGCCAAGTGCGTTAAGCTCTTTAGCGTCATCAAGTATTGTTTTGAGTTTGTTAGTCATTTATCTACCTCAACTAAAAAACCGGTGATCAGGAGTTTTGCGATATCCTTATCAGTGAATGCTAAAAAAGCGCTAGCCAGCTTTCGATAAGCAATAAGTTCGTCATCCTCTATTTCTTTACCATTTCCACTACTGACACTATTTTTCGCCCAACCATCGTAGAAAAAAATATGTCGATCGTATTTGAAAAAGATGACGGTTCTTGCGCCACCGCTTTTGCCTTGCTGCAGAGGCAGGCGCTTTTTGATTACCCCCCCGCCTAAATTCGCTTCCCAAACACCCTGTTTGATATCTTCGGCAGCTTTCAATAGCACGTCGTCCGTGATGCCAAGCTTTTTGGTGTTTTGGTTGAATCGTTTTGCCTTATAGATAGTCATGATTCACCTCAACTGGTAACGGTTACTATAGTAAACATTACGGTGTTTTCATGCAAGGAGGGCAGGATAGATAGTGAAAAAATACAGAATATAACCGGGCTACCGTAACAAGTAGTCCGGCGAAGCAAGGCGGTTCGTGGAGATTCGACCCGACCACCCCACAAACCATTCTTGCCGAATTCATTACTATTTTGTTAAAATTGTTATGAATGATGAATTGTTGATATCGCGCAGCATTCCTTCCGTTAAGTAATCTCATAATGAAAGAGCCAATGGGTGGCAAGGGAGGTAAATGCATGACGGATAGCAAACTGAAACGCCAGATGATGAGGCGACTCATCAATGCGCGAATTGACCTTGATGCCTATTTGCAGCTCAGAAAGGCAAAGGGGTATATGTCAGTCGGTGATAACGATCATCTGCGTACTAACCTGCTCGAACTGTGTTGCGAACTACGGGGTAACGTTGTACCGCTTACGCGGTGTAGTTCGCGTAAAGAACTGGAAATGATGCGACAGGCGGGCGAGGCAATCGCTTCCGCGGCCGTGTGCTTGATGACGGGGCGTTACGACTGCCCGTCATATATTGCGGTTAACGTGGAAACGCTTGAGCGCTGCCTGATGGCGTTGACGAACAGCATTCGTAAGCTGGATGCTGAATCACCAATGACTCACGCTTAACATCAGGGAGACGTTTGTCCCCCTGTCTATGATTCTCTCCGTTAGCGCATGATTCGCCGCAGAATACGGTTTGCCTGTTCCTCGAAACGGGTTGCCGCCTGGTCGACGGTTGCCTTGCCGTAGTCGATGCTTTGCAGCGCGGCCAGGAAGAGGGCGGTGAACTGCGGGTCTTCAAGATAGGGGAGTGCCTTCGCGTGATTCGGTAATGAAGCCGATTGCGTTAGCCCGGTGAGTACCGGGTCATCCTCTTTTAGCAGCCCCGCGTCGCGTAAAATCTGTGCCCCGGCCTTGCTCAGCGGCACGCCGCGCTCCAGACCCACAGGCACCACGCCTTCTTTTTCGCTCATCAGGAAATTAATCAGCAGCGCCGCTTCCTGCGGATGGCGGGTATTTTTACTGATGGAAAGCATCAGCGCAGTCTTATTAAACTGCCCGGCATCTTTGGCGCCTTCGCGCATCGGATAATCACCCATCACCAGGTCGTCGGGATGACTCAGGTTCTGCGACTCGGCGGTATACAGGACGTTCCAGTTATAGATGCCGCCCCATTCGCCGTTAATCCACGGCTTCATTTCATAAGCGACGCCTTTACCGTATGAGGCCATCGTGCGGGCATCCGGTACGGCGTGTGCCGCTACTAGTTGGCGGTAAAAGGTGAAGGCCTGCACCAGATCGTCATGGTTCCAGCCGAGCTTACGGGTTTTCTCATCCACCATCGGCTTCTGGTTGCCCTGATAGACCCAGGAGTTCAGGAGTAACAGCGAGTCCTGCTCGGTCAGGATCAGCGGATAGTAGCTATCGCCGAGCTTTTCTTTAAATACCGGCCCGGCTTTCAGCAAATCGTCCCAGCTTTTCGGCAGCGGTACGCCGGCTTTTTGCCAGGTGGCGGCATTGTAGTAAAACAGCATCACGTTGGCGGAAATCGGGATGGCGTTGATCTTTCCGTTCACCGTCGTGCTGGCGAGCGCGGCGGGAGAGTACTGGTCGAGGCCAATGGGCTGGCGCAGTTTGTTGAGATCGTAAAAACCATCGCCGGTTTTCGACAACAGCGTCAGCCAGTTCCAGTTGGTCTGGATGACGTCGGCTTCGGTGTTGCTATTAATCTGGGTGGTCAGGCGCGAGTAGAAACCGTCCCAGCCGGTGTACTCCGCCTTCACTTTAATGTTCGGGTATTTGGCTTCAAAAGCATCCAGCGCTTTTAAGGTGGCCTGGTTACGGGCCTTACCGCCCCACCAGGCAAAACGGAGTTCCACCTGATCGGCGCTGTGCGCGATGGGCATCGCACCGAAACCGCAGCAGGCAAGCAGGAACAAGGCTGATTTTTTCATGGATGAACCCTCCGTGTATCACAATTAACGACGCGTCTGGCGGTAGCCAGTGAGCGCTTTCACCAACTGCATTTCCTCTTCACACCATGGTTTGCCGTCGGGTGTCAGCACATCGTGGAACCACAGCGAGTGAGGATCGGGGTGATCTCTATTGACGCTGGTCCATGGGATCCAGGTCTGCGTTTTGCCCTGTACCAGCCCCCATTGATAGCAGCCGGTATCGAAAGCGCAGAACAGCGGCAGCTGCTCGCTGAACGTGCAGTCCATATGCCGCGCTAGCCATTCGGTGCAGAGCACCGGGCGCTGGTATGCCGTCAGGCTTTCCAGTACGCCGAGCTGGCGGGCGGCATTGTTGTAGTTGTGGTAGCTGATGATGTCGGATAACTGCAGCGCCGCAATATCAATCGGGTGCTGTAGCGTGCCGTACTGCGGATGGTCAATGTGCCACGCGCCTACAGTGAGCGGCTGGCTCGGGCCAACTTCACGCGCCCAGCCGAAGGTGGCAGTCATCAGCTCCAGCGCGAAGGCTTCCAGCGCTTCGTCATACTCGGTCGATTTGGTGGGGGACAGGTTAATGCCGCGGTTGCCTGGTTCGTTATAGAGATCCCAAATGGTGATGCGCTCGTCGTTTTTAAAATGGCTGAGCACGTCGCGGACGTAGGCTTCTACGCGCGGCCATTGTGCTGGGTCCATTACGATGGCCCGACCGGGACTCGCCGCTGCCTGACTGTTATGCACGCCCTCGCGCGGGGGTTTTTGTGGGCCGAGGTACGGCTCGTCGCCGGAGAAACCGCAGTCGTCCATCAGCGTCAGCATCACCTGAATCTGGTGCTTTTTCGCCAGCATCAAAAAGGTGTCGATGCGCGTCAGCAGGCCGTCGCGGTCGGCTTCCCAGACGATAAACGGCAGATTGGTACGCAGCGCGTTGTAGCCGTAGTCATGTGCCCAGCCCAGCTCCTGGTCGATGGTCGCCGCATCGAAAGTCTCTGCCTGCCACATCTCAGTCCAGTTGACCGCGCTGCGCGGCAAATAGTTAAAGCCGCATGCCCAGCCGTGCTGTTGATACCAGGCCTGCGCCTGCGATTCGCGCCATTGCGAGTGCATAGTTTTTCTCCTTGGTAATAATTATTAGCTAATATTTATTAACTATAGTGCAAGGCGCAATCCTGATGCGGTTGAAGTGTTGAGTTGTTCACAAAAAAAGCGTGGGATAACTGTGCTATAGTCGGTGGCGACAAGGAGCGAACATGGCGAAGAAAAACAAAATAACGATGAGTGATATTGCCAGGGAGGCGGGCGTTTCGCAGGCGACGGTTTCTCTGGTACTCAACAATAGCCGGGCGATTCGCCTGAGTGAGGCTACCCGCGAACGCGTCTATGCCGCGGCGACGGCGCTGGGCTATCAAAAGATCATTGTGCCTCATCGTCAGGAAGGGCAGGAAGAAATTGCCCTGCTGCTGTGCGGGATGCCGAACTACGATCCCTTCGTTGAGGCCATCAGCGACGCGGTTTCCGCCGCCTGGCAGCGGGATACCCTGCTGACCGTTTATGACTACGGCGACGATCTGGAGATGGCGGCGCACATTTTGCGCCAGCTTGACCAGCGCCCCTGCGCAGGGGTGATTCTGGCAAGTCCGGTGACTCGTGCCTTTGATTTTTCGCCGTTCGACGCGCTTATAAATAAGCCGGTGGTGCTGTTAAACCAGTACGACCCGCAGCGCCCGCTGCTGCCGACTTTCCTTCCTGATGACCGCGCCAACGCTTGCCAGATAGTCAACCATCTGCTGTCGCAGGGCATTACGCGCATTGCGCATATCATGGGCGATGACTGGATGGATGCCAGCGTGCTGCGCCTGGAAGGCTATCGCCAGTCGTTGGAACAGGCCGGTATTGCGGTGGACGAGGCGCTGATTAAACAGACCGACTGGTCGCTCAATGCCACCTTTAACGCCACGCTTGAGCTGATGCATTTGCCGGAGCCGCCGCAGGCTATTTTCTGCGCCAGTGACTGGATGACCCTCGGCTGCTATCAGGCGCTCGCCACGCTTAATATTGCCATTCCGCGCGACGTGCTGGTGTGTGGTTATGACGATCAGCGCATTGCGCATCAGTTGACCCCGGCGTTGACCAGCGTACAGCTAGCCTATAGCGAACTGGGCAGAATGGCGGTGAACTACCTGTGCGAAGGGGATGATACGGCGGCGCATGTCCGGCTGGTAGGGAAATTGCAGGTGCGTGGGAGTAGCCAGCGCACCTGAGAGGATTAACTGACCGGGATCATCACCACGTCGCGGAAGGCGGGACGCTCGGCCAACTGCTGATACCAGCGCGCCAGGTGCGGCCGCGGCTGCCAGGTTTTGACGGTTTCCAGCACGTTATAGACAAACGGCGCGACGGCGATATCGCCCACGCCAAACTGGTCGCCGGAAAGCCAGGTTTGGTTTGCCAGGGTGTTATCCAGGATAGCCAGCAGCGGTTCGCAGGCTTCAATTGCCGCGTTGATTTCATCCATGTTGCGCTGCTCTACCGGGGTTCTCACCAGCCCGAAGAGAATTTTACGGTGCACCGGAGATAGGGTTTCGTTGGCCCAGTCCATCCACTTTTCGCTTTTCGCCCGTTGAACAGGCTGCGCTTGCCACAGACTCTCTGCGCCGTATTGTGCCGCCAGGTAGCGTACGATGGAGTTCGATTCCCACAGCACGTCGTCGCCGTCTTTCAGCATCGGTACCAGGCCGTTAGGGTTGAGCGCCAGATAGGCCGCGTCGCGGTTCACGCCAAATCCCTGGCCCGCCATAATTTGCTCATACGGCAGGCCAAGCTCAGCCAGCGTCCAGCGCACTTTTTTCACGTTCGTTGAGTTATTTCTTCCCCACAGCGTTAGCATATCGACTCCCGTTTTTTTAGCAGAGATTAAATGTGGGCCAAAGTAAACGCTTACGCAATCTCGATCAAAAAAAATGTCAGGTTTTCAGCACAACCAGGGGATCTTGCGTAAACTTAAAAAACTTTACCAACTCACTGTTTCTTTAAGAGAGTTTCTACGTTATTACTCACGGCCTGGTGCAGCACGGTACTGTCGTGGCGCGTTTTTGGGAATGGATACTTGGGTGGCTTTTATGATGTGTAACGCTAACTCCTTCAAGAGCCTGATGGCAGGCTCAGCGCTTTTACTTTTAGTGGCACCGGCGGTGCAGGCGGCGGAACAACTTCCGGACGCGCCAGCAATCGACGCTCGTGCCTTTATATTAATGGATTACGCCAGTGGTAAGGTCCTGACAGAGGGCAATGCCGATGAGAAGCTCGATCCGGCCAGCCTGACAAAAATCATGACCAGCTACGTGGTCGGTCAGGCGCTGAAGGCGAATAAAATCAAGCTGACCGATATGGTGACCATCGGACGCGACGCGTGGGCCACCGGCAACCCGGCGCTACGCGGCTCTTCGGTGATGTTCCTTAAGCCAGGCGAGCAGGTGTCGGTTGAGAACCTCAATAAAGGGGTGATTATCCAGTCGGGCAATGATGCCAGCATCGCCATTGCCGACTACGTTGCCGGCAGCCAGGACTCTTTCGTCAGCCTGATGAACGGCTACGCGCAGAAAATTGGCCTCACTAATACCACCTTCAAAACCGTTCACGGCCTGGATGCGCCGGGGCAGTACAGCACCGCGCGCGATATGGCGCTGCTGACCAAAGCGATGATCCACGATGTACCGGAAGAGTACGCGGTACATAAAGAGAAAGAGTTCACCTTCAACAATATCCGCCAGCCGAACCGTAACCGTCTGCTGTGGAGCTCTAACCTTAACGTCGACGGCGTGAAAACCGGTACCACGGCGGGGGCGGGCTATAACCTGGTGTCGTCGGCCACTCAGGGCGATATGCGCCTGATTGCGGTGGTGCTGGGTACCAAGAGCGACCGTGTGCGCTTTAATGAGTCGGAAAAACTGCTGACCTGGGGCTTCCGGTTCTATGAAACCGTCACGCCAATCAAGCCGGATGCCACTTTCATCAGCCAGCGCGTCTGGTTTGGTGATAAGAACGAGGTGAATCTGGGAGCAGGGGAAGCCGGTTCGGTGACCATTCCGAAAGGTCAGCTCAAAAACCTGAAGGCCAGCTACACCCTGACGCAGCCGCAGCTGACCGCGCCGTTAACCAAAGGCCAGGTTGTCGGCACTATCGACTTCAAGCTTAACGACAAAACCATTGAACAGCGTCCGCTGATTGTCATGGAAGCGGTCGAAGAGGGCGGCTTCTTCAGCCGCATGATGGACTTCGTGCTGATGAAATTCCACGAATGGTTTGGTAGCTGGTTCTCGTAATATCCCGCTAATACAGCAGCGAAATTTGCTGCTGTTTTGCCAGCGCGACCAGCTCATCATCCGGGCAGGTATCGCTGGCAATCACATCAAAGCGCGTCAGCTCACCCATACGGGCCGGGCGCACTTTGCCAAACTTGCTGTGATCCGCTACCAGCACATGGTAGCGCGCCTGGCGCATCGCCCAGTGTTTCACCGGCAGCTCTTCAAGATTAAAACAGGTCGCGCCCATTTCAATATCGATACCCGCTGCGGAATAGAAAGCAATGTCCGGGCAAAGATGTGAAAGCGTATCCTGCTCGCTCAGCGGTTTGAAAATGGCGTTGCTGGCGTGGAATTCGCCACCGCAAAGAATGGGGCGGCAGTTGGGTTTATCCTGCAATGCCAGGAAGGTGTTCAGCGAATAGCAGACGGCGGTGAAAGGCAGGTCGTTATCAATGGCGTCAATAATCCACGGCGTGGTGGTGCCACAGTCGAAGAAGGCCATCTGATGGGGTTTGAGTAACTTTGCCGCGTGACCTGCCGCTCGCTTTTTCTCTTCAACCAGTCGGGTTTTCTGGTCGCTTAATAGGTAATGTGGAACGCTGCGCGGTTCCAGCACCACGTAGCCGCCGAGCAGCACAACGGGCCCGCTTTCGCTGTTCAGATCGCGACGAATCGTCATTTCAGAAACGCCAAGCAGAGCTGCCGCTTCTTTGAGATGCAGCTTATCGCTGCGTTTCAGTGCCTGAATCAGTTGACCCAATCGCTCGTCGCGTCGTGTTTCCATAGTTCCTCTACCGGAAATGCCCCGGTAAGGATACCGGGGTCAGCGCGTTATTTTACCTGCGAGCGCAGGTCTAGTCACGCACCCAGCCTTTACGAATAGGTACAGAGAAAACAATACGGTACAGCTGCTGTAGGCGCGGGTAAACCGTCGCACCGATATACTGCCACAGCATTTGCGATACCATGCAGCCGACAAGGCCGCTCAGGAAGCCGCCGAGCATATCCATCGGCCAGTGGACGCCAAGATAGACGCGAGACCAGGCAATCGCCACGCCAACCACCATCAGCACCAGCCCGGACCACAGGCGATGCCAGAACAAAAACGCCAGCGCAAAGGTGAAGATCACCGTGCCGTGGTCGCTTGGGAAGGAGTTATCCGGCGCGTGGTGCAGGAAGGTATGACCGATATTCTCAACGAACGGACGTTCGTGCGGGAACAGCTGACCAATCATCCACGACAGCGCAAGGCTGACGGCGATGGCCAGTGCGACTTTAATCACCAGATGGCGCTGCGCCTGAACCTGACGACGTTCGCCCCAGAGCCACATAGCCGCAGCCAGCAGGGGAACAATCAGGATCAAATCCTGAGCAATAAATGTGGCAAATGAAATTGCCCATGGGGCTGAGGCTGGGGTTGCGTTGATCAGCAAAAACAGCGAGTTGTTCAGATTTTCCAGCATAACGTTCCGGTTTCGCAAATGACGGTTTTATGACAGCCACCTTAAGAAGCCAATCCTGGACCGTAAAGCGGCATTGTCTGAATCGCGCCATCGGTGTACAAGCGTCTGTCATTAAGGTGCAGCATTAAGTGGCGTAGAGTATAACGCCCGCTACCTTAAGCGAATCTTAACAACGTCAATTTGTGCGAAATTGTTAAGCTGCGTGATAATTAACTATCACCACTACTGCGCATTGATTAAACTTGCGCGTTTTTATGATGGATGCGAGCTATATGGACACTTCTTCTTCCCGGAAACGCTTAGGGCGCAAGGCGATTCTGTTCCCGCTTTGTCTGGTGCTCTACGAATTTTCCACCTATATCGGCAACGATATGATCCAGCCGGGCATGCTTGCGGTCGTCAAAGAATTTAACGCGGGCAACGAGTGGGTTCCGACCTCGATGACGGCTTATCTGGCAGGCGGGATGTTCCTGCAATGGCTGCTTGGGCCGCTGTCGGACCGGATCGGCCGCCGCCCGGTGATGCTGACCGGCGTTGTCTGGTTCATCGTTACCTGCCTTGCCACGCTGCTGGTGAACAATATTGAGCAGTTTACGTTCCTGCGCTTCTTGCAGGGGGTGAGCCTGTGCTTTATCGGTGCGGTGGGTTATGCGGCAATCCAGGAGTCGTTCGACGAGGCAACCTGTATCAAGATTACGGCGCTAATGGCCAACGTGGCGCTGATTGCACCGCTGCTGGGGCCGCTGGTGGGCGCGGCGTGGATCCACGTGGCGCGCTGGGAAGGGATGTTTGTGCTCTTCGCGGCGCTGTCGGCCATTGCTTTCGTCGGGCTGTTTAAATCGATGCCGGAAACGGCGACCCGCATAGGTGAAACGCTGTCGCTCAAGGCGTTGGGACGTGATTATCGCGAAGTGCTGAAAAACGGTCGTTTCGTTGCCGGCGCGCTGGCGACGGGCTTTGTTAGTTTACCGCTGCTGGCGTGGATTGCGCAGTCACCGGTCATTATCATCAGCGGCGAGCACGCCAGTAGCTATGAATATGGCCTGCTGCAGGTGCCGATTTTTGGCGCGTTGATCCTCGGCAACCTGGTGCTGGCGCGTCTGACCTCACGTCGAACGGTGCGTGCGCTGATTATTGCCGGTGGTTACCCGATTATGTTTGGTCTGGTGCTGGCTGCGGCAGCGACGGTGGTGTCGTCCCATGCTTATTTATGGATGACCGCCGGGTTAAGCTTCTACGCCTTCGGGATTGGTCTTGCCAACGCCGGACTAGTGCGCCTGACGCTGTTTGCCAGCGATATGAGTAAAGGCACGGTTTCTGCGGCGATGGGAATGCTGCAAATGCTGATCTTTACGGTGGGGATTGAGCTCAGTAAGCATTGCTACGAGTTGGGTGGCATTGGGCTGTTCAGCCTGTTTAACCTGGCGGGTGGCCTGCTGTGGCTGGGGCTGATGACGATGTTCCTGCGGGATAAAGCGGTAGGCAGCGGGCTGCAGCCGCAGTAAATAACCCCGGAGTCGGTGCTTCGCACCTCGTCCGGGCTACCCAACACGTAGCCCGGCCAAACGAAGCGCCGCCGGGAATAGCTCAATCACGCAAACGGCGCTTCACCCTTCAACGCCTTATCAATCATCTCCAGCACGCCTTCTTCATTGTTGTGCGGCGCATGATAGCCCGCCACGGCTTTCACCGCGTCGTTGGCGTTCGCCATTGCAAAACCGTAGCCTGCCTGTTTCACCATCTCAATATCGTTGCCGCTGTCGCCAAAGGCCACGACTTCGTCATCGTTAACGCCCCAGCGCGCCTGCAATAACCGCAGGCCGTTGGCTTTATGGACGCCTGGAATAATCAGGTCAATACTGCCGTGTCCGGTGGTCACGGCGGTCAGCATATGGCCGAGCTTCTCATCGAGGAGCGCCTGCATTTGTGGCACTTTCTCGTCCGGGATATTCAGCGCGAACTTCAAAATGGTGTCGTCGAGGTTATCGAAATTGTCTACCAGTTCCAGGCGGTGGTAGTAGCGCACGGCAATATCGTGGAAGCTTTGGTCGTAGCTTTTCAGCGTGTAGGCGCTCTTTTTACCGCAGACAATAATCTCGACTTCCGGGCGAGTGAGCAGGAAGGCGGTAATTTTATCAACGTGGTCGCGCGGCATGGCGCAGTTATACACGTCCTCGCCTGCGTCCTGAACCCAGCCGCCGTTCTCGGCGACAAAGGCGATTTCATTGGCGATATCCGGGAAGAACGAGGCCAACTGGTAATACTGGTTGCCGCTGGCCACCACAAAGTGGATGTTCTGTGCTTTCATCTGCTGATATTGCTGATGAAAACGCTCGCGGTTGTAGGTTTTTTTATCGTTCAGGAACGTACCATCCATGTCGACGGCGATCAGTTTAACGCTCATCAATGACTCTCCATTACAACGCGGGGCTCAGGTTTTGCCACCGCTTTCGCCACCAGAGCGGCAACAAGAACCAGCGCCAGTACGGCCAGCATCGCGCTGCGCAGGCCGTAATGTTCGCCGAGGAAGCCGAGCAGCGGCGGGCCGACGAGGAAGGCCAGATACCCGGTGGTGGCAACAACGCTCACGCGGGTAGGGGCATCCGGTCCGGTGTCGCTGGCGGCGGAAATGGTCAGCGGGAAGCCGAGCGATGCGCCAAGTCCCCACAGAATAACCGACACGCCGGCAACCCAGGCGCTGTCGACAAAGATAATCAGGGCAATGCCCAGCGCGCCCATTAATGCGCTGGCACGAACCACGGTAACACGGCTGTAGCGGTCGATAAACCAGCCGCCGGTGAAGCGCCCGACCGTCATGCCCAGCGTGAACCCGGCATAGATGAGCGATCCGGAGGTTGGGCTAAAGCCGTGACCGTCAACCATCAGCAGCGGGAGCCAGTCGTTAGCGGAGCCTTCGGCAAAGGCCATTGCTAACACCACGACGCCAATCAGCATCAGCTGCATATCGCGCCAGAACGGTACGCCTTTTTCTTGATGGTGCGCGTCTTCCGCCGCGTTTTTACCGGTACCTTCAGGGATAGCTTTAATGGCAATGGCGATAGGCGCAATGCCTATCAGCGCCGCCACGAAAATGTGCCACATCGCCGGTAAACCAAACGCGGTGACCGCCATACCGGCGCCCGCGCCCACTAACGTCCCGAAGCTGTAAAAGCCATGCATCATCGGCAGCACGGTTTTTTTCATCTCACGCTCAACCGCCGCGCCTTCGACGTTGATGGCAACTTCGGCAGAGCCAAAGCTGGCACCAAAAATCGCCAGACCGATGGCGAAGATCCACGCGGAGCTGAAGTGCAGCGCCAAGCTTAAAATCAACATACCAAAGACCGCGCATGACATGGTGGTGCGGATGACTTTACGCGTCCCGAATCGTTTCACCAGAAACGCGGAACAAAGAATGCCGCTCATCGAGCCTATCGACAGGCCAAACAGGACGATGCCCATCTCCGCCGTGGAGACCGATAAAATATCGCGGATTGCCGGTGTGCGCGTGGCCCAGGAGGCCATCAGCAAACCGGGTAAAAAGAAGAACATAAAGAGCGCCCACATGCGTAGCTGCAGGGCTTTACGGGAGGTTAACGTTGTCATCCATTCGCGTCGGGTCGGAAAGTGTGCAGACAACACTAACAAGGTTGTGTACATTTGTACATAACCAGAAAGAGGAGAATTATGGCTCGCCGACCGAATGACCCGCAGCGCCGGGAGCGCATCCTTGATGCGACGCTCGAGACCATTGCGACACACGGGATCAGCGCGGTAACTCACCGCAAAATCGCTAGCTGTGCCGATGTACCGCTCGGCTCGATGACCTACTATTTCGAGGGCATCGAAGCACTACTGGGTGAAGCGTTCAGTGCCTTTACCGAGCGAATGTCGCTGGAGTACACCGCCTTCTTTGAGGGCGTAGAAACGACAGGTGACGCCTGCGATTCGGTGGCGGAGCTTATCTTCAGCAGCCAGGTGACGACGCCGAAAAATATGACGCTGATGTACCAGTTCTATGCGTTGGCGAGCAGTTCACCGGCCATGAAAGCGGTGATGCAACGCTGGATGCAGCGCAGCCAGCAGACGCTGGAGCAGTGGTTCGACCCGGCGACCGCCCGCGCGCTGGATGCTTTTATCGAAGGAATGACGCTGCATTTTGTCACCGACCGCCAGCCGCTCGATCGCAACACTATTCGAAAAATGGTAGGGCGGATAGCAGGGGAGAGCACCTGAAAAGCGTGTACGCTTAGCGAGAATGCAAAACGGAGATCTCGCGATGACAACCCTGCTTTCCGGCGGCTGCCTGTGCGGCCATATCACTTTTATCGCCACTAATCCCGGCGCTTCCCACAGCTGTTCCTGCGATTTATGCCAGAAGCATACCGGCGCCCAGTCGGTTATCTGGCTGGAGTTTGCCAAAGGCGATGTACAGTGGAACGGCGAGGGGGGAAAGCCTGCGGTCTGGCGCTCTTCTGAAGATTCCAGCCGCGCCTTCTGCCCGCGCTGCGGCAGCTCGCTGGGGGCGATTGACGATGGCCCGATTATCGCGCTGCTGAGCGGCGTTTTCGACCAGAATCAGGATGCACGGTTTGCGCCTGCTTCTCACTCGTTTGAAGATATGAAGCCGCAGTGGTGGCGGGCGCTGTTTGCGGATGCGTGACGCTTGGTGATAGTCGTGATGTTGATGAGTGTAATGGATTGATTTTTAGAGGGAACGTGAATTTCAGACAACAAAAAACCCATCAACCTTGAACCAAAGATGGCGGGGTTGATGGGCTCCACAAAATGGGGACATCAAAGAAAAGCAGTGGCACTAATTAAGACTCGCACCCTGATGAAAAGTTCTGCGTTGCGCAAAAATATTTTTCTTTTCTTTGTTTCCCCGGCGCAGGGCTAGCCGCCTAGCCCTGGCCAGATGATGATAATGAGCGTACCAGCAAGGGTTAGCAGCACGTTGGCGATGGCGTAGGTGCCCGCATAGCCCAGCGCGGGAATGTTGCTGCGCGCGGTATCGCTGATGATTTCCATTGCCGGAGCGCAGGTGCGTGCGCCCATGATGGCACCGAACAGCAGCGCGCGGTTCATGCGCAGCACGTAGGCACCGAACAGGAAGCAAATCACTACCGGGATCAGGCTGACCAGCAGACCGGCGACCAGCATTTGACCGCCGACCACGCCGAGACTCTTACCGATGCCGCCGCCCGCGCTTAAGCCGACGCCTGCCATAAAGACCATCAGGCCGAACTCTTTCACCATATTCAGCGCGCCCTGCGGGATATAGCCGAAGGTTGGGTGGTTGGCACGCAGGAAGCCGAGCATGATACCGGCAAACAGCAGACCGGCAGCGTTGCCGATGCCGAAGTTAAAGTTGCTGAACTGGAAGGTGATCATGCCGATCATCAGGCCGACGATAAAGAAGGCGCAGAAGGCCAGCAGGTCAGTGACCTGACTGTGAATGGAGACGAAGCCGATACGGTCGGCAACGGTTTTCACGCGGCGGGCGTCACCGCTCACCTGCAGCACATCGCCTTTGTTCAGTACGATGTTGTCATCGATTGGCATTTCAATCTGGCTGCGGATCACGCGGTTAAGGAAGCAACCGTGGTCGGTCAGCTTCAGCTGCGCCAGACGTCGGCCTACGGCATTGTGGTTTTTAACCACAATTTCTTCGGTGACGATGCGCATGTCCAGCAGGTCACGGTCGAACACCTCTTTGCCGTTACGGAAGCTTGGGTCGAGGCGCGCGTGCGCGTCCGGGTAGCCTACCAGCGAAATTTCATCGCCCATTTGCAGTACGGCGTCACCGTCAGGGTTGGCGAGAATGCCGTTACGGCGGATACGCTCGATGTAGCAGCCGGTCTGGCGATAGATGCCAAGCTCGCGTAAGTTTTTACCGTCGGCCCACGCCACCAGTTCTGGGCCTACGCGGTAGGCGCGAATAACCGGCAGATAGACTTTACGATTGGTGTCGGTGTCCAGACCGCGCTCGCGGGCGATTTGTTGGGCGCTGGTTTGCAGATCCTGATGCTGGAATTTTGGCATGTAACGGGCCGCGACAATCAGGCTCACGAGACCAATCAGGTAGGTTAGGGCGTAGCCGAGGCTTAAATGATCCTGCGCTTGCGCCAGCAGGCTGGCTTCCATGCCGGAGTGGCGTAGCGTATCGCCCGCGCCGACCAGCACTGGGGTGGAGGTCATTGAACCGGCGAGCATACCGGCCGTCAGGCCGATGTCCCAGCCAAATAGCTTACCGAGGCCTAATGCAATCAGCAGCGCGCTGCCGACCATCACCAGACCGAGCATCAGATAATTTTTGCCGTCGCGGAAGAAAATAGAAAAAAAGTTCGGCCCGGCTTCAACACCGACGCAGAAAATAAACAGCATAAAGCCCAGATTCAGCGCATCGGTGTTAATACTGAAGTGTTGCTGCCCTAATAGGAGAGAAACCACTAAAACGCCAATGGAATTACCGAGTTGGATGGAGCCCAGACGTAATTTGCCAAGACAAAGCCCCAGCGCTAATACCACGAATAATAACAGGATGTAATTCCCGTTTAACAAATCTGCGACGTTTATATTCACGGAGTCTAACTTATCGTTTACCAGTAACGTGTTGAAAGGAATGGTTATTTGGTCTACTGTTTACCACGGGCTAGGGTATACGTTTTGCTATCCGGAACCCGAAGAATAACCAGAAAATAGCGGTCAGTAGTTTAATCGTTCCTGATAGCTACGGCTAGCAACAATCGCTTTAAATACACATTACATATGATCTATCAGTCTGCATCGCGACGGTCAGAGAGCGAATCATCGGGCGCACGTTATTTTTTGCCCGCGAGAACGCTCCAAAAGTACTGATAGATAAAATGTAGCGAAGTTTTGGCAGGGAAGGCCAACAACTTTATCTGACTGGGTGTCCGTAAGGGCGAAGTCTGGGGTTTGATAGAGATATTTTCAGGAGATGCGTGTGAAATCTGAACGCGGTTGGGCAGGGGTTATTTGCTGCTTCTTACTCTTTATAGTGGTCTTTTTTTCACTGGTTCTGAACGTGAAGGGTGCGTTTCGCGCTAATGGAAGCCCTGAGCTGGGGCTGCTGTTTTTTATTATTCCGGGCGTGGTTTCAAGCTTCCTTTCTTCGCGTCGTCGCGTGTTGCGTCCGCTGGTTGGCGCTATTCTTGCCGCGCCGCTCTGTCTTGTCCTGACGCGTCTTTTTTTCAGCAGCGATCGTTCGTTCTGGCAGGAGCTGGCATGGTTGTTTAGCGCGGTGTTTTGGTGTGCGCTCGGCGCGCTGTGCTATCTGTTTATCAGTTCACTGCTGCACGACAAACGCCGGATAAACAAACGCCCGCTATAAGCGCGGGCGTTGATGATGCTATCAGGCAAACAGTCCAAGATTCTCTTTTGCCCAGGCTTCAAAGTCTGTGCACCCGCCAATGTGTTTCTGATCGACAAAAATCTGTGGCACGGTTTCAACTGGCTTACCGACGGTTTTTTCCAGGTCGGCTTTGGTGATGCCTTCCGCATGGATATCGACGTAACGGTAGTTGAAATCATCACGCTCCTGGGTCAGTTTTTCCGCCAGCTCTTTTGCACGAACGCAGTAAGGGCAGCCTGGACGACCAAAAATTACGGTAAACATAGTGTCTCTCCTCAAACGAGCGGAATAATCAACGTGCCTGTCGGCGAATGGCACTTATCATGCCGCGTGCAGCGCGTAGGGAAAAGAAGGTTCTACCTGTTGTTCTGATTCATTCTGGCTATGTTTGGGTAAATATTTTTCATCGGCTTGCCGTTATACTCGTCGTAAATAAGTAATCAAAATGCGCTAAGGATTCACAGGAGGAGAAGCATGCGTTCGCTTGGAGCACTACCCAAAAGCGTTTTAATTCTGGAGACCATTGGCATGGTTGTACTGGCGGTGGCGTGGCTATCGCTCAATCAGTACATCACACTGCCCGCGCCGTTTGCCAGCCAACTGGCGGCGGTGGTGATGATCTTTATTGGAATTGCGCTGATGCTGCCTGCGGCTGGCGTGCTCTTTTGGGGAGTAGCCCGTGCCGTTGCGCCACAGCTGATGAATCCTGGCCTGCCGCGAGATAAGGAAAAAAAAGATGACTCCGACCATTGAGGTTCTGCTTAACCATCGCTCAATTCGTCAGTTTACCGGCGAGCCGATAAGCGACGAACAGCGCAGCGCGATTATCGCCAGCGCTCAGGCTACCTCTAGCTCCAGCTTTTTACAATGCAGCTCGATCATTCGCATCACCGATAGCGACATGCGCAAACAGCTGGTTGCACTGACCGGCGGTCAGGAGCATGTTGCCCAGGCCGCTGAGTTCTGGGTGTTTTGCGCCGATTTTAACCGCCATCTGCAGATTTGCCCTGAGGCGCAGTTGGGCCTGGTGGAGCAGTTGCTGCTTGGTGTGGTGGATACCTCACTGATGGCGCAAAACGCACTGACCGCTGCGGAATCGCTGGGATTAGGCGGCGTCTATATTGGCGGTCTGCGCAACAATATTGCGCAGGTGACTGAACTGCTGAAGCTGCCAAAGCATGTACTGCCGCTGTTTGGCCTGTGCCTTGGCTGGCCAGCCAGCCATCCGGATCTCAAGCCGCGCCTGCCCGCCGCGCTGGTGGTGCATGAAAATCACTATCAGCCGATGGACCCTGAAGTGCTGGCGCAGTACGACGAAGAACTTGCGCAGTACTATTTATCGCGCAGCACCAACGCGCGCCGTGATACCTGGAGCGACCATATTCGCCGTACGCTTATCAAAGAAAGTCGCCCGTTTATTCTTGATTACCTGCACCAGCAGGGGTTTGCTACGCGCTGATTCATTACTGAATCTGTGTCAGGGCTCAATCCCCCGTGAATGCGAAAAGCGTATGATACGCCGGTTTTTTTAGCGGCTTTTTTGGAGAGGTAAAGGGTGAAAATTGCCATATTGTCCCGGGATGGAACGCTCTTTTCGTGTAAGCGTCTGCGCGAAGCCGCCCAGCGTCGGGGTCATATTGTTGAAGTGCTGGACCCGCTGTCTTGCTACATGAACGTCGACCCGGCAGCATCGTCGATTCACTACAAAGGTCGGCAATTACCGCACTACGACGCGGTGATCCCGCGGATTGGCTCGGCGATTACCTACTACGGCATGGCAACCCTGCGTCAGTTCGAGATGCTGGGCAGCTACCCGCTCAATGAATCGGTGGCGATTACCCGCGCTCGCGATAAGCTGCGCTCGCTGCAGCTTCTGGCGCGTCAGGGCATCGACCTGCCGGTGACCGGCATTGCCCATTCACCGGATGACACCAGCGACCTTATCGACATGGTCGGCGGCGCGCCGCTGGTGGTCAAACTGGTAGAAGGCACTCAGGGGATTGGCGTGGTGCTTGCCGAAACGCGGCAGGCGGCGGAAAGCGTGATTGATGCGTTTCGCGGGCTGAACGCGCATATCCTGGTGCAGGAGTATATCGAAGAGGCCAAAGGGCGCGACATTCGCTGCCTGGTGGTTGGCAATGAAGTGGTCGCCTCGATTGAACGTCGGGCGAAATCAGGCGATTTTCGCTCTAACCTGCACCGTGGCGGTGTGGCGACAGTTGCCGAGATCACGCCGGCTGAACGGGCGATAGCCATTAAGGCGGCGCAAACGCTCGGCCTGGATGTTGCAGGGGTGGATATTCTGCGCGCTAACCGCGGCCCGCTGGTAATGGAAGTCAATGCATCGCCGGGGCTGGAAGGGGTGGAGACCACCACCGGCATCGATATTGCCGGAAAAATGATCGAGTGGATCGAGCGTCAGGCGCACCCTGGTTTTTGTCTGAAAATCGGCGGATAGCGCGCTTTCATGGTATGTGACACCTTTTTTGCGTAAGCTATGCGCTACTCTCGTACTGATACCGGGCTGCTGCCCGGTCATTTGTTTGTCTGGAATGTTTTACTTTACCGCATGAGGTCATAGGCAATATGGATTCTCTCGTCGTCCCGAGTCTGGATACGTTACGTCAGTGGCTCGACGAAATGGGCATGAGCTTTTTTGAGTGCGACACCTGTCAGGCGCTGCACCTGCCGCATATGCAAAATTTTGAAGGCGTCTTCGATGCCAAAATTGATCTCATTGATAACGTCGTGCTTTTCTCGGCGCTGGCTGAGGTCAAGCCATCCGCGCTGCTGGCGCTGGGGGCCGATCTCTCCGCCATTAACGCCAGTTCGCTGACGGTGAAGGCGTTTCTCGATATGCAGGATGATAATCTGCCAAAGCTGGTGGTTTGCCAGTCTTTATCCGTCGGCGTAGGGGTGACTTTCGAACAGTTCGCCGCTTTCGCGACGCAGAGCGAAGAGCAGGTGTCGATGGTGATCATCGAGGCAAACGCGCATCAGCTGCTCTATAAGCCGGAAGACGAAGAGCAGCCGCCGGAAGATATTCAATACCATTTTCTTCACTAATCATCCCCGTGAATTAACGCAGTCACTGCCATAGTGGCTGCGTATTACCTGCTTTTATTCTGCGTTTAACCTATTTTTAAAGATTCATTCACTACCTGATTGCCCCTTTTGGCTTATCAGATAGAGTGATCTTGCATAAAAAATTGATAAAAGGCGTTTTTTACACTGACCTATAGCCTCCGGTGCGGGCTACAGTTATTCTTGCGACATATCGATGCCCCCCCTATTTATTGCTGGCAATTCCCTTTGTTGGCGAGGTTCTTGCATTGATAAAGCGAGCAATGACTGCAGGGGAGCCCGGTCTCTTCTCTTTCATGCAGTACGAAAAAATATGCATGATTTCTGCATACTCTAAATTGCGTATATTTGGCCCGTTTGTTAACGGGCGATAAGAAGGATAAGAGATATGGCCGCCTTAAATAAAAAATGGTTAACAGGTCTGGTGACAGGGGCGCTGATGGTCGCCTCGGCAAGCGTGCTCGCTGCGGAACAAAAAACGCTGCATATCTATAACTGGTCTGACTATATTGCGCCGGACACCGTAGCGAATTTTGAAAAAGAGACCGGGATTAAAGTTGTCTATGACGTGTTTGATTCCAACGAAGTGCTGGAAGGCAAACTGATGGCGGGCAGCACCGGTTTTGACCTGGTGGTGCCGTCGGCAAGCTTCCTGGAGCGTCAGCTCACCGCCGGTGTGTTCCAGCCGCTGGATAAGAGCAAACTGCCAAACTGGAAAAACCTCGACCCCGACGTGCTGAAGCTGGTGGCTAAACACGACCCGGACAACAAATACGCGATGCCTTACCTGTGGGCGACGACCGGTATCGGCTATAACGTCGACAAGGTCAAAGCCGTACTGGGCAAAGATGTGCCGCTGAACAGCTGGGATCTGGTGATGAAGCCGGAAAACCTGGAGAAACTGAAAAGTTGCGGCGTCTCTTTCCTCGATGCACCAGAAGAAATCTTCGCGACCGTGCTTAACTACTTAGGCAAAGATCCGAACAGCACCAAGGCCGATGACTACACCGGCCCGGCGACCGATCTGCTGCTGAAACTGCGTCCTAACATTCGCTACTTCCACTCTTCTCAGTACATTAACGACCTGGCAAACGGCGATATCTGCGTCGCTATCGGCTGGGCCGGTGATGTGTGGCAGGCGGCAAATCGCGCGAAAGAAGCGAAAAATGGCGTGAATGTTTCCTACTTCATTCCGAAAGAGGGCGCACTGGCATTCTTTGATGTCTTTGCGATGCCAGCCGATGCGAAGAATAAAGACGAAGCCTACCAGTTCCTTAACTATCTGATGCGTCCGGATGTGATTGCTCATATCAGCGACCACGTGTTTTATGCGAACGGCAACAAAGCGTCAACGCCGTTGGTGAGCGCTGAAATTCGTGACAACCCGGCAATTTATCCACCAGCGGATGTCTTCTCCAAGCTGTTTACGCTGAAGGTCCAGGATCCAAAAATCGACCGCGTAAGAACGCGTGCGTGGACCAAAGTGAAAAGCGGGAAATAATTCATTCACCCATTATGTGATGAATATGCACCGGGGCAGTGCATCTGCCCCAATCTGGACACCGGCTCTACGGTCGGTGTCCAGAGGTTGATATGACAACCGGGTCATATCGATATTTGTATTTTGCCGGAGAGCACCAGATTGAACGACGCTATTCCCCGCCCACAGGCGAAAACCCGCAAAGCGCTTACCCCGCTGCTGGAAATCCGTAACCTGACCAAATCTTTCGACGGTCAGCACGCCGTAGACGACGTTAACCTCACCATTTATAAAGGCGAAATTTTTGCGCTGCTGGGCGCTTCCGGCTGTGGTAAATCAACCCTGCTGCGTATGCTGGCGGGCTTTGAGCAGCCTACCGCTGGGCAGATTATGCTGGACGGCGTCGACCTGGCGCACGTGCCGCCTTATCTGCGCCCGATTAACATGATGTTCCAGTCCTATGCGCTTTTCCCGCACATGACGGTGGAACAGAATATCGCTTTCGGTCTCAAGCAGGACAAACTGCCGAAAGCGGAAATTACCGCCCGCGTTGCTGAAATGCTGGCGCTGGTGCATATGCAGGAATTTGCCAAGCGTAAACCGCATCAGCTTTCCGGCGGCCAGCGTCAGCGCGTGGCGCTGGCCCGCAGTCTGGCGAAACGCCCTAAGCTGCTACTGCTGGATGAGCCAATGGGCGCGCTGGACAAAAAGCTGCGCGACCGTATGCAGCTGGAAGTGGTCGATATTCTGGAGCGCGTCGGCGTGACCTGCGTGATGGTGACCCATGACCAGGAAGAGGCGATGACGATGGCCGGGCGTATCGCCATTATGAACCGCGGTAAGTTTGTGCAGATTGGCGAGCCGGAAGAGATTTACGAGCACCCAACCACACGCTACAGCGCTGAGTTTATCGGCTCGGTCAACGTCTTCGAGGGGCTGCTGAAGTCGCGCGAGGACGATGGTCTGGTGATTGACTCTCCGGGGCTGGTTCACCCGCTGAAAGTGGATCCGGATGCCTCGGTTGTCGACAATGTGCCGGTGTACGTTGCGCTACGACCGGAAAAAATCATGCTCTGCGAAGAGCCGCCTGCGGACGGTTATAACTTTGCCGTCGGCGAAGTGGTGCATATTGCCTATCTGGGCGATCTCTCCATTTACCACGTGCGGCTCCAGAGCGGGCAGATGATCAGCGCCCAGTTGCAGAACGCCCATCGCTACCAGAAAGGATTACCCACCTGGGGTGACGAGGTGCGTCTGTGCTGGGATGCCGATAGCTGCGTGGTGTTGACGGTTTAAGGAGGGGGCTATGAGTACGTTTGAACCGCCGGCCCGCCCGCGTAAACCGGGCGGCTTCGTGCTGTGGCTGGCGCGCATCAATATGAAACACGGGCGCAAGCTGGTTATCGCTATGCCGTACGTGTGGCTGATTTTGCTGTTCCTGCTGCCATTCCTGATTGTTTTTAAAATCAGCCTGGCGGAGATGGCGCGCGCGATCCCGCCGTATACCGATCTGATGGAGTGGGCCGACGGTCAGCTCACCGTTGCGCTGAACTTCGGTAACTTCCTGCAGCTTACCGACGATCCGCTTTACTTTGAGGCCTATCTGCAATCATTGCAGGTGGCGGGGATCTCGACTCTCTGCTGTTTGCTGCTCGGCTACCCATTGGCGTGGGCGGTGGCGCACAGTAAACCGTCAACGCGCAATATTTTGCTGCTGCTGGTGATTCTGCCGTCATGGACCTCGTTCTTAATCCGCGTTTATGCGTGGATGGGGATCCTGAAAAATAACGGCATTCTGAATAACTTCCTGATGTGGTTAGGCGTTATCGATCAGCCGCTGACGATTTTGCACACCAACCTGGCGGTTTATATTGGCATTGTGTACGCCTATCTGCCGTTTATGGTGCTGCCAATCTATACCGCGCTGACTCGCATCGACTATTCGCTGGTGGAAGCCTCTCTGGATCTGGGCGCTCGCCCGCTGAAAACCTTCTTCAGCGTGATTGTGCCGCTCACTAAAGGCGGGATTATTGCCGGGTCGATGCTGGTATTTATCCCGGCGGTTGGGGAGTTTGTGATTCCGGAACTGCTGGGTGGCCCGGACAGCATTATGATCGGCCGCGTGCTGTGGCAGGAGTTCTTTAACAACCGCGACTGGCCGGTAGCCTCGGCGGTGGCGATTGTCATGCTGTTGCTGCTGATCGTGCCGATCATGTGGTTCCATAAACATCAGCAAAAACAGATGGGAGACCACGGATGAACAACCTGCCTGTCGTAAGATCGCCGTGGCGCATTCTGATCCTGGTGATTGGCTTTACCTTCCTCTATGCACCGATGCTGATGCTGGTGGTTTATTCGTTTAACAGCTCGAAGCTGGTCACCGTCTGGGCGGGCTGGTCGACGCGCTGGTACGGCGAGCTGTTCCGCGACGATGCAATGATGAGCGCCGTGGGGCTCAGCCTGACAATTGCGGCCTGTGCGGCGACCATGGCGGCCATCCTCGGTACCATTGCTGCCGTGGTGATGGTGCGCTTTGGCCGTTTCCGCGGGTCCACTGGCTTTGCCTTTATGATAACGGCGCCGCTGGTTATGCCGGATGTCATCACCGGGCTGTCGCTGCTGCTGCTATTTGTTGCGCTGGGTCACGCGATTGGCTGGCCTGCCGACCGTGGCATGCTGACCATCTGGCTGGCGCACGTGACCTTCTGTACGGCTTACGTGGCGGTGGTGATCTCCTCGCGCCTGCGTGAACTTGACCGTTCTATTGAAGAGGCGGCGATGGATCTTGGTGCGACGCCGCTGAAGGTCTTTTTCATCATTACGCTGCCGATGATCATGCCCGCCGTGGTCTCTGGCTGGCTGCTTGCCTTCACGCTGTCGCTCGACGATCTGGTGATTGCTAGCTTTGTCTCGGGCCCGGGGGCGACAACGCTGCCGATGCTGGTCTTCTCCAGCGTGCGTATGGGGGTGAATCCGGAGATTAACGCGCTGGCAACGCTTATCCTCGGCGTGGTCGGAATTGTCGGATTTATCGCCTGGTATCTGATGGCGCGCGCAGAAAAACAACGGGTACGCGATATCCAACGTGCAAGACGCGGATAATCCTCTTAAAATCGATACGGATATGCAGTCGATGCCGCGAACGTTCGCGGCATCGTTTTCATGGAAGGCAATACATTGGATCTGTTTACTCGAAGCCGTTCGCATGCTCGCCTGAATGTTCCTGCTGTGGTGCAGGTGGCGGCGCTCGCCATTATTTTAATCCGCTGTCTCGACCTGATTATGATAATCAACCTGCTCGGGCTACACGGCATTGGCGAGTTTATTCATCGCAGCGTACAAACCTGGACGCTGACGCTGGTTTTTCTCAGTAGCCTGGTGCTGGTTTTTGTTGAGATAGGCTGTGCGTTTTCGCTGGTAAAAGGGCGTAACTGGGCGCGCTGGGTCTATCTGTTGACGCAGGTGATTGCTGCCAGCTATCTGTGGGCCGCATCCTTGGGTTATGGTTATCCCGAGCTGTTCAGCATCGCGGGCGAATCAAAGCGGGAGATCTTCCGCTCGCTGGTCATGCAAAAAATGCCGGACCTGCTGGTTTTATGCCTGCTTTTTGTGCCCGCAGCCTCCCGACGATTTTTCCGCTTACAATAACGGTGATACAATCCACGCCCCCGATTTTCTCAAGGTCTTTCTATGCAGTGCGCACTTTATGATGCCCATCGTTGCCGTTCCTGTCAGTGGATTGAGCAGCCGATAGCCGAGCAGCTTACGGCCAAAATGGCCGATCTCCAGAGTTTGCTGGCGGATTTTTCCGTTAACGCCTGGTGCGCACCGGTATCCGGCCCGGAACAGGGGTTTCGTAATAAAGCCAAAATGGTGGTCAGCGGTAGCGTAGAACGCCCGCTACTCGGCATGCTGCACCGCGACGGTACGCCGGAAGACTTAACCGACTGCCCGCTTTATCCTGATGCGTTTGCTCCGGTCTTTGCCGCGCTGAAGCCGTTTATTGCCCGTGCGGGTTTAACGCCTTATAACGTGGCGCGCAAGCGCGGCGAGCTTAAATATCTGCTGCTCACCGAAAGCCAGCTGGACGGCGGCATGATGCTGCGTTTCGTTCTGCGCTCACAAGCCAAGCTGGACCAGCTTCGCGCGGCGCTGCCGCGGCTACAGGCGCAGCTGCCGCAGTTAAAGGTGATTACCGCCAATATCCAGCCGGTACATATGGCGATTATGGAAGGCGAGCAGGAAATTTTCTTTACTGAGCAGCAGGCGCTAGCGGAGAGCTTTAACGACGTGCCGCTGTGGATCCGCCCGCAGAGCTTCTTCCAGACCAACCCGACGGTGGCGAGCGCGCTGTATGCGACCGCGCGCGATTGGGTGAGGGCGCTGCCGATTAACCATATGTGGGATCTGTTCTGCGGCGTGGGTGGTTTTGGTCTGCACTGCGCTACGCCGGAAATGACGCTGACCGGTATTGAAATTGCGCCGGAAGCTATCGCCTGTGCTAAGCAGTCGGCGGCGGCGCTGGGCCTGGAAAAGCTTCATTTCCAGGCGCTGGACTCGACCCAGTTTGCTACCGCTCAGGCTGATATTCCTCAACTGGTGCTGGTCAATCCGCCGCGTCGCGGCATTGGCAAGGCGCTGTGTGACTATTTAAGCGAGATGGCACCGGAATTCATTATCTATTCCAGCTGTAATGCGCAGACGATGGCGAAGGATTTTGCCCATCTGGCAGGGTATCGCGTAGAGAAGGTGCAGCTGTTTGATATGTTCCCGCATACGGCACATTACGAGGTATTGACGTTGCTGGTGCGGAGATAGTCCCGGCGGCGCTTCGCTTGGCCGGGCTACGGATGAGCTTTATGTAGCCCGGGCGAGCGTTTGTACCGTTAGCGACCCCGGGAACGGCTGATTACTCAGCAAACCACTTATCGTTAATCTTCTGATAGGTACCGTCAGCTTTAATCGCTTTCAGCGCGCCGTTCAGTTTTTCCAGCAGCGCTTTGTTGTCTGGACGTACCGCAATCCCCAGACCAATACCGAAGTACTGTGGGTCGGTCACTTTCTCAGTGGCGGCACCCAGCTGCGGGTTGGTTTTCAGCCATTCGTTCACCACCGCGGTATCACCAAACACGCCGTCGATACGGCCATTTTTCAGGTCGATAATCGCGTTCTGGTAGCTGTCATAGGCCACGGTTTTCACTTCCGGGTGCTTATCCATCAGGTATTTCTGGTGGGTCGTGCCGTTTTCCATCCCGATACGTTTGCCCTTCAGATCGTCAAAGGTTTTGAACTCGCCTTTTTTGGCAATCACCAGCGCCGAGTTAGCATAGTAAGCATCGGTAAAGGCAACCTGTTTGCTACGCTCAGGAGTGATATCCATACCGGAGATAACCGCGTCGTATTTCTTAAATTTCAACGCCGGGATCAGGCTATCGAACGCATGGTTGGTGAACGTACATTCAGCCTGCATCTGCTTACAGAGCGCGTTAGCGAGATCGATATCAAAGCCGACAATCTGGTTGTTGGCATCCATGGATTCAAACGGCGGGTAGGTGGCGGAAACGCCAAAGCTAATTTTATCTGCGGCCTGGGCGCCTACGGCGACGGTGGCAAGTAAGGCGGCCAATACTAATTTTTTCATGGATGAGCTCCTGTCTGTCTCGCTTATTGGGTGCTGCCCTGCGTGTGGCATGGAGCTACAATGCCACTGCGTGAATTTATATGCAATATATTTGATTAAATATTTTATAATTTGCAAAAAAAAACGGATAGGCCAATGGCTTATCCGTTTTTTACAAACGCAGTTTATGCAGAAACTAGTCGCGACGCTCGAAGGCCAACGCTTTGCGCTCGATTAAACGCATCATCAGCGTCAGCAGGCCGTTAACGACCAGATAAACCAGCCCGGCAGCGCCGAAAACCATTACGTCGTAGGTGCGCCCGTAGAGCAGCTGACCGTGGCCCATGACTTCCATCAGCGTGATGGTGTAGGCCAGAGACGTACTCTTAAACACCAGCACCACTTCGTTGGAATAGGAAGAGAGCGCGCGTTTAAAGGCGTAGGGCAGCAGAATGGCCAGCGTATCTTTCTTACTCATCCCCAGTGCATTACAGGACTGCCATTGGCCTTCCGGAATGGCGCGAATGGCTCCGAAGAACAGCTGAGTGGTGTAGGCGGCGCTGTTCAGCGACAGAGCAATCAGCGCGCACAGCCACGGCTCAGAGAGCAGGTGCCATAGCACCGGATAGTTCTGCAGCGTCGGGAACTGGCCCGGGCCGTAGTAGATGAGAAAGATCTGCACCAGCAGTGGCGTACCGGTGAACAGCGTAATGTAGCCGCGAACCACCCATACCAGCACCGGCGTTTTTAGCGTCAGGATGATGGTGAAAATCAGCGCTAGCACCAGCGCTACCAGGATGGAGGCCACGGTCAGCGTCAGGCTGGTGTGCAGCCCTTTCATCAGTTCCGGTAAATACTCGAGCATCAGCCTGGTCTCCGTTCAAAGCGAGTGGTACGCAGGTCAATGCGTTTGAGAATGTACTGGCTGAGTAGCGTAATTACCAGGTAGATAGCCGCCGCCACGATATACCAGGTAAACGGCTCCTGGGTGCGGGTGGCGATACTCTTGGTTTGCAGCATCAGATCGTTCACGCTAATCAGCGATACCAGCGCGGTATCTTTCAGCAGCACCAGCCACTGGTTGCCGAGGCCCGGCAGCGCGTGTCGCCACATCTGCGGCATAACCAGACGGAAGAAGATTGCGCTTTTCGACATCCCCAGCGCCTGGCCGGACTCCCACTGACCCGCTGGCACCGCTTTCAGCGCGCCGCGCAGGGTCTGCGAAGCGTAGGCGGAGTAGAGCAGGGAGAGGGCAATGACGCCGCACAGGAACGGGCTGACGTCGAAGTTTTCAATCTGCATCTGCACGGGAATCTGTACAAAACCGAGGTTGATATTAAAACCGTCGGACAGCGTCAGCAGCAGCTGCGAAGAGCCGAAGTAGATAAACAGCACCACCAGAATTTCCGGCAGGCCGCGCAGCACGGTAACCAGCGCGGAGCCGAGCCATGCGATAGGGCGCCATTTAACTGACTCCCATACCGCAAAGAACATCGCCAGCGCGAGGCCGATTATCAGCGCACAAACGGCAAGGCCGACGGTCATGCCGGCGGCGCTTGCTAAAGGAAACATTTCGTTCATCAAGTCTTACTTCTGGAACCATTTAGCGTAGATGGTTTCGTAAGTGCCATCTTTCTTCACTTTTTCCAGCGCAGCGTTGAATTTCTGCTGCAGCTCGGTGTTGCCCTGACGGACAGCAATACCCAGGCCGGTACCGAAGTAGCCTTTATCGGTCACTTTATCGCCGACGGCGGCCAGCTTGTCGTTGGCTTTCAGCCATTCGGTGACGACGGCGGTGTCACCAAAGACCGCATCAATACGCCCGTTTTGCAGATCCAGCTTGGCGTTCTGATAGCTGTCATAAGGGACGGTAGTGATTTCCGGATGTTTATCCATGATGAATTTCTGGTGCGTGGTACCGTTCTGCACGCCGACTTTTTTGCCTTTCAGCTGGTCGATGCTGGTGAATTTACCCTTAACGCCAACGAACAACGCGGAGTTGTCGTAGTACGGAGTGGTGAACAGTACCTGCTTTTCACGCTCAGGGGTGATATCCATACCGGCCATGACCGCGTCAATACGACGGAATTTCAGGCTTGGGATCAGGCTATCGAAAGACTGGTTGCTGAAGGTACAGGTCGCGTCGATCTCTTTACACAGGGCGTTAGCCAGATCCACATCGAAGCCGACGATCTTATTGTTGGCATCCATGGATTCAAACGGAGGGTAAGAAGCTTCGGTCGCGAAACGGATAGTTTGAGCGGCGGCAGCGGAGAGGCTGACGCTAGCAAGCAGCGCGGCAATCAGTACTTTTTTCATCGTCATTGTCCTGAATCTCAGTGAGAAAGATAACTTCTAAATGCATCAGTCTGTGGGCTGTTAAAGCAGCTTGCATCGCCTTGTTCGACGATATAACCGTTTTCCATGTACACCACGCGGCTGGCCGTTTTACGCGCCACTTCCACTTCGTGGGTGACGATAACCTGGGTAATGTTGGTTTCAGCCAGTTCATGAATGATGCTGACTATCTGGGCGGTGATTTCCGGGTCAAGGGCGGCGGTTGGTTCATCAAACAGCAGAACCTGCGGCTCCATCATTAGCGCACGCGCAATGGCTACGCGCTGCTGTTGGCCGCCGGAAAGGTGCAGCGGATAACGGTCGCTGAACGGCTTGAGGCGTAAACGCTCCAGCAGTTTTTCCGCACGCGCCATCGCCTGGTCTTTGCTCAAGCCCAGCACGCGGCACGGTGCTTCAATCAGGTTTTGTACTACTGTCAGGTGAGGCCAGAGATTGTACTGCTGGAAAACCATGCCCACGTTTTGACGCAGTTCGCGAATGGCTTTGTCTGACGGGGTCTTAGCAAAATCGAAGTGGTTACCCGCAATCGCCAGAGTACCGGATTTCGGCATTTCCAGCAGATTCAGCACGCGCAGGAGTGAGCTTTTACCTGCACCACTTGGGCCAAGCAGTACCAGCGTTTCGCCCTCAGGGCATTGCAGCGTGATGTCGAACAGCGCTTGATGCGCGCCATAAAAGCAGTTAATGCCGTCTAATTTAATGCTCATTGATACCCGTCACGAATGTGTTGTTCTCGCCCTGGAAAGGCCAGGTGCATGCTCTGCTGTCGTTTTTGGATTTCTCCGCTGAAGGTATCAGCCCATAGAGAATTATCAGCAATTGAGGCCGCAAATAGTACCTTTGACAGAATAGTTATGCAATATTTGTGCGTTAAAACTTAAATATAAACCAACTTTTCTTTTAAAGTTAGCACAAAATAACGGTCGGGGTGGGCGCAGGGTATAAATGTCGGCATTCCACGGGGAATGCCAGACATTTTGCCGGGATAAGGCATTTGACAGAATTACGTTACAATTTATTAACGTTTTTCAAGAGATTGACGCAAAGTACCTGCCGGTGCGTGGGTATTGTTGCCAAGGTAGCGCACGTCATCAACGGCCCAGCAGCTGCCTTCGCGGATCATCAGCACTTCATCTTTCCAGCTCTGAGTCCCCTGTTTTAACTCAACGCGCAGCGGGATATTACGGGCGTCGGTATTCGGGATGGTCGATGCGCTAGCCACGTCAGCGCTGCCAGGCGTCGTTGCGCTGCTGGAGAACGGGTTAGACTGTAGCAACGCACGTTTGTCGGGATCCTGACTGCTATCGCTCAGTAGTTTCGCCAGACCGTCGCTCAGGTAAGGGCGAAGGGCGGTGAAATCAGTGCTGTGGTGCTGTATCTGGTAGTCGTAAAACTTCTGAGCGACGGCGTCTGGCCCGCCCTCTACGCACTGTCCCATACGGGTTCCGGTATCTTTGTAGGCCGGGGTTACGGTGGTACAGGCGCTTAATAGCAGTGCTGCGGGAAGAAGAAGTGCAAGGTTGGTGTAACGCATAGTGATTCCTTGTTAGCAGTCTCAACATTCATCGCCCATATGCCGCCATGCAGCGGGCGCGATTTATGTATACGATAATGGAGTATTCCCTTTTCAAGCATAGCGTATCGGTCCGATAATGCGTTTAGCGCAGAGAGCTAAGGCATTGAACGTTAACGAAGGAGCAGTCCATGCAATTTTCTACGACCCCCACCCTTGAAGGGCAACCGATTACTGAATACTGCGGTGTGGTCACCGGCGAGGCGATTTTAGGGGCCAATATTTTCCGCGATTTTTTTGCCGGCATTCGTGACATCGTCGGCGGCCGTTCTGGTGCTTATGAAAAAGAGCTGCGTTCGGCGCGAGAAATTGCGTTCAAGGAGATGGGCGAGCAGGCCAAAGCGCTGGGTGCCGATGCGGTGGTCGGGATTGATATTGATTATGAAACCGTCGGCAAAGACAGCAGTATGCTAATGGTGAGCGTGAGCGGTACGGCGGTCAAAACGCGCCGATGAAACGCTTACTCACCGTGGTGGTGCTGGCAATGGTGCTGGCGGGCTGTGCTGGAGAAGACAAAAAGGCCGTCGTTGAAAAGCAAAATTATGTGCTGGATACCAGCCAGTCATCGCCGCAGGCGTATCCGCGCGTTAAAGAGCTGGTGATTCATTACACGGCGGATGATTTTGATGTCTCGCTCGCGACGTTAATCGGCCAGCAGGTGAGCGTGCATTACCTGATTCCGGCAGTACCACCGCTGCTGCACGGCAAGCCGAAAATCTGGCAACTGGTGCCCGAGTCGAAGCTCGCCTGGCATGCGGGCATCAGCTTCTGGCGCGGCGCAACGCGCATCAACGATACTTCTATCGGCATTGAGCTTGAGAACCGCGGCTGGCAGAAAGCCGACGGCGCCAAGTTCTTCACGCCGTTTGAACCGGCGCAGATCCAGGCGCTGGTGCCGCTGGCGAAAGATATCATCAAGCGCTACAACATTGAGCCGCAGAACGTGGTTGCTCACTCCGACATTGCGCCGCAGCGTAAAGACGATCCGGGGCCGCTGTTCCCCTGGAAGTCGCTGGCGCAGCAGGGGATTGGCGCATGGCCGGATGAAAATCGGGTGGCGTTCTACCTGAACGGGCGCTCACCTAACGCGCCGGTGGCGACGAATAATCTGCTCGACCTGCTGGCGCGATATGGTTATGAGGTGAAACCGGGGATGACCAGAATGCAGCAAATCAGGGTAATTGCCGCCTTCCAGATGCACTTCCGCCCGACGCGCTATGACGGCGTTGCCGACGCAGAAAGCCTGGCGATTGCTGAGGCGCTGTTGGAGAAATACGGCCAGGGCTAAGCCCTAGCGCGGCAGTTTACCGTGATCTTCCAGCCAGGCGGCGGTACGAACAATACCGTCGTCTAATGAGACAATGGGTTCATAGCCCAGCTCTTCGCGAGCGCGGCTGATATCCAGCGTAAAATCGAAGTTCAGCTTTGAAACGCCGTAGTGGGTGAGCGAAGGTTCTTTCGCTTTTTTATCACCAAAGCGCTCCATGCTGCGGGCAATCATATCCAGCATTGGATAAGGCACGGAGCGGATGCGGCAGGGGATATCCAGTTCGTCAATCAAACGCTCTACGATGCTGCGCAGGGTGCGCGGTTCACCGTTGGTGATGTTGTAGGCGCGGCCGGAAGGCAGGTCGTCACAGCGCGGCTGGCTGGCGAGCCACATGGCGTGAACTGCATTCTCGTAGTAGGTCATATCCACCATCGCATGGCCGCCGCGCGGCAACAGCACGCTGCCGTAGTGGTGCATCATCTGCGCCAGACGCGGAATAAACACTTTATCGTGGGGACCAAAGACGCTCTGCGGACGAAGAATAGTGAAGCGGGTATTCGGGTTGGCCTGTGCCAGCAGCTGGATCACCTCTTCGCTTGCCGCTTTGCTGCGGGCAAACTCGTTGGCGAAACGGTGAGGGCGGAAATCTTCGGTAATATCGCGATGGTGATGGTAATCAAAGTACAGCGACGGTGAAGAGATGTGAATGAAGTTGCGTACGCCCCACGCGACGGCCCATTCGCCAAGACGGCGGGTGGCACGAACGTTGGCTAAGTCGAAGGCGGCCTGGGTGCCCCACGGTGAGGTGAAGCTGGAGCAGTGCCACAGCGTGTCAACGCCCGCCAGCATCACTTTTGCCTGGGAGGAAACCAGTTCAGTCAGGTCAGCATGGACGAACTCCGCGCCCATTTTCTCCAGCAGTTTGCCCATCGCTTCGTTGCGACCGCTCGCTCTGACGCTGATGCCTCTGCTACGCAGATATTCAACCGCGTTTCTGCCTAACCCGCTGGTGGCGCCGGTGACCAGTACCTTCATAATCATCCACAGTGTTAAAAAAGAGTTTCGTGCGCATTCTTCCGTTTATTTCACTTGTATGCAATGGGAAACTAAGACGAAAAAGGGTTATTGCGCACTTTTTCCTGTCGCTTCTTCTGCCAGACGGGTAATGCGCCGCGCCATTCCCCGGAAGATAAACAGATGCGCCGGGATCATCAACAGCCAGTAGAGTAATCCTGGCATACCGTGCGGATGCCACCAGGCGCGTACGTCAAGTTCACGGTGTGTGCCTTTATCGACCATGGTAAAGCTTAGACGACCGAGGCCGGGTGCTTTCATGCCAAAGAGTAAAGTGAGCGCTTTTTCAGGTTCTACGATGATAACCTTCCAGCTGTCGACGGTATCACCCACCTGCAGCATCGCTCGTTCCGGGCGGCCTTTGGCGAGCCGGTGTCCGACCAGCAGGTCCATCGCCGCGCGCGTTTTCCACAGCACGTTGCCGAAGAAGTAGCCCTCTTTACCGCCCAGACGGTTTACCACCTGCCACAGCGCAGAAAGGCTTGCCGATGTTTGAACCGTAAAACCGGCCTGCTTGGCAAAAAAACCGTACTCGGGCCGCCAGCGCGCAAAAGCCTGCGCGTCGTAGCCCCAGTCGCTGGAGTTGGCGAGCTTTTTTTCTTCTTCCAGTGTGCGACGAACCGCTTCATCGAAGGGGATCAGTTGCTGAGGGATCAGCGCACGTAGCGTGCGATCGCCCGCGAGCAGATCGTGCTTCAGTCCCTGGATCAGCGCTTTGGCGATCGTGGGTGGCACGGACGTAATCACATTTAAGAACCATACCGAGATCCAACTGGTGGGCAGCGGAATGGGGATCAGCGGCCGATGGCGACCGCTGACCGCCATGAAATGTTCAAACTGCTGCTGATAGGTCAGTTCTTCCGGGCCTGCGGCTTCAAATACGCGGTGTTCTGGTGACGGATGGTTTAACAGTTCGACCAGGTAGAACAGCAAGTTTTCCAGTGCGATAGGGGTCGTGCGTGAACGCACCCAGCGCGGTGGGGTGAGCACCGGTAGGTTATAGACCATGTCGCGCATCACCTCAAAAGCGGCAGAGCCCGCGCCGACGATGATCCCGGCCCGAAGTTCGCTGACAGGGACTTCTGCGCTGCGCAGAATATCCGCCGTGAGCTGGCGAGCGCGCAGGTGCGGTGACTGTTCATGCTCCGGAGCTTGCAGCGAGCTTAAGAAGATCAGCTGTTTTACCGGGGTTATCAGCAGCGCGTCGCGTACGTTTTCCGCCACGCGGCGCTCGTGCTTAATAAAGTCCTTACTCTCGCCCATACCGTGCACCAGGTAGTAGACGGTATCGACGCCGTTGAGCAGTCGTGCGACATCGGTGGTTTTTTCCAGGTCGACCGAATAGCAGGTCACGCCCGGAAGCTGTAGCTTTTGTAGCCGCTCAATGCGACGTGCCACCGCCCGCACGGTATACCCGCGCTGGCTTAATTCAGACACCAGGTGCTGGCCGATATAGCCGCTGGCACCAAAAACCAGAATAGTACGTGGCACGTCAGCCTCCTTAACGGGCTAAAAAGGCTTTCCAGTGTGAGACAACGTCTTCGAGCTGCTGACGATTGACGTCCAGATGAGTGACCAGGCGCACGATAGGCGAGGCGTTAAGCAATACGCCGCGTGCTTTCATAAACTCGCCCAGCGCTGCGGCGTGAGCGTCGCCGACGCGCACAAACAGCATGTTGGTGTCGTGGCGCATAACATCTGCGCCAATTTCACGCAGCTGCTCGGCAAGCCATGCCGCGTTGTCGTGGTCGTCTTGCAGGCGCGCAACGTTATTTTTCAGCGCATACAGCCCGGCGGCTGCCAGAATACCTGCCTGACGCATACCGCCGCCGGTCATTTTGCGCCAGCGGTTAGCACGTTTGATGTAGTCATGGTTGCCGACCAGCAGTGAACCGACCGGCGTGCCGAGGCCTTTTGAAAGACAAATGGTGAAAGAATCGCAGTATTGGGCAATGTCTTTCAGCTCGCAGCCGTAGCTGACCAGGGCGTTGAAGATACGTGCGCCGTCTACGTGAAGGGCCAGACCACGCTCGCGGGTAAATTCCCACGCCTCTTTCAGGAAGGCCTGCGGCAGCACTTTACCGTTGTGGGTGTTTTCGATGCTCAGGAGTTTGGTACGCGCAAAGTGGATATCGTCGGCTTTGATTTTTGCCGCGACTTTATCGAGCGGCAGCGTACCGTCTGAAGCGGCATCAATCGGCTGCGGCTGAATGCTACCCAGCACCGCCGCGCCGCCTGCCTCGTAGAGATAGTTATGTGCACCCTGGCCGACGATATACTCTTCGCCGCGCTCGCAATGGCTTAGCAGGGCAACCAGGTTGGCCTGGGTGCCGGTAGGGAGAAACAGCGCCGCCTCTTTGCCCGAAAGCTCGGCGGCGTATTGTTGAAGGGCGTTAACGGTAGGGTCGTCGCCATAAACGTCGTCACCGACCGGCGCGGCCATCATCTCTTCCAGCATGGCGCGCGTCGGGCGGGTTACGGTATCACTGCGTAGGTCGATCACGGCATTTCCTTTTTAACTCAGAATAATGCCTCCATTTTTACCTGAGCCAGTTGGTTTTCGCCAGTTCGATTACTTCATCCCCGCGTCCGTTAATGATGGCACGCAGCATATACAGGCTGAAACCTTTGGCCTGCTCAAGTTTAACCTGCGGTGGAATTGCCAGTTCTTCTTTCGCGACAACCACGTCGACCAGCACCGGACCATCGATGCTGAAGGCGCGTTGCAGGGCGGCATCGATGTCATAGGATTTCTCGACGCGAATACCGGTTATCCCGCAGGCTTCAGCAATGCGGGCAAAGTTGGTGTCGCCAAGCTCCGTACCGTCGGTGAGATAACCCCCGGCTTTCATCTCCATCGCCACAAAGCCCAGTATGCTGTTGTTAAAGACCACAATTTTCACCGGCAGCTTCATTTGCACGACCGAGAGGAAATCGCCCATCAGCATGCTGAAACCGCCATCGCCGCACATCGCCACGACCTGACGTCCGGGTTCAGTAGCTTGAGCGCCTAGCGCCTGCGGCATCGCGTTAGCCATGGAGCCGTGGTTAAACGACCCGAGAAGGCGGCGTTTGCCGTTCATTTGCAGGTAGCGCGCGGCCCATACGGTTGGCGTGCCCACGTCGCAGGTGAAGATGGCATCTTCAGCGGCAAAGTGGCTGATTTGCTGCGCCAGATACTGCGGGTGGATGACCTTATCGCTCGGCTTGGCTAAATCGTCTAATCCTTTGCGCGCGCTGTGATAGTGCTCCAGCGCTTTATCGAGGAAGCTGCGATCGCTTTTCTCTTCTAGCAGCGGCAGCAGCGCCGCCAGCGTGGCTTTCACATCGCCCACTAACGCCATATCCACTTTGCTGTGCGCGCCGATGCTGGCCGGGTTAATGTCTATCTGGATGATGGTGCTTTCGGTCGGGTAGAACGGGCGGTAGGGGAACTGGGTACCGAGCAGGATCAGCGTGTCGGCGTTCATCATGGCGTGGAAACCGGATGAGAAACCGATAAGCCCGGTCATGCCGACATCATACGGGTTGTCATATTCCACGTGCTCTTTGCCACGCAGCGCGTGAACGATAGGGGACTTGAGCTTACCGGCAAATGCGGTCAGCTCTTCATGCGCTCCCGCACAACCGCTGCCGCACAGCAGGGTAATATTACGCGAAGACTTGAGCTTCTCGGCCAGTTTATCCAGCTCGCTTTGTGGCGGTGTGACGATAGGATGAGGCGCTGGGTACCAGTTTGTGCTGGCGCTTTCTGGCGCGGCCTTCAGCGCGACATCGCCAGGCAGAACCACCACAGACACGCCGCGGTTCAGCACCGCTTTGCGCATCGCAATGGCCAGCACCTGCGGGATTTGTTCCGGCGTAGACACCAGTTCACAGTAGTGGCTGCATTCGCGGAACAGCTCCTGCGGATGGGTTTCCTGGAAGTAGCCGCTGCCGATTTCACTCGACGGAATATGCGCGGCAATGGCAAGCACCGGTACGTGGTTGCGGTGGCAGTCAAAAAGTCCGTTGATGAGGTGCAGGTTTCCCGGCCCGCAGGAACCGGCACATACAGCCAGTTCGCCGGTGAGCTGTGCCTCCGCGCCAGCGGCGAAAGCGGCCACCTCTTCATGTCGTGTCGGCATCCACTCAATGGTGCCCATTCGGTTCAGGCTGTCGCTAAGGCCGTTGAGCGAATCGCCCGTCACGCCCCAGATTCGTTTCACTCCTGCTTGTTCTAATGTTTTCGCAATGTAGTTGGCTACGGTTTGTTTCATGGTTTTCCATCTCCGGAATTGTGATACCGGTTACAAGTTTAGATGAAACTCGTCGTTTCGCTGGAAATATACCCTTATTTTCAGCGGGTATATTTAGTAAATGAGAAGCAGTACCGTAGATGTTCTACAGGGATAAACAGGGAAAAATTAAAATGATTATAAAATTGCTCCAGGCAGTAAACCGCGCGTTGTCGCACGAAGATTTCGGCAAATTATTACTGCGTTTTGTCGTGGGGGGGCTGATGCTGTTCCACGGGCTGCACAAGCTGTTTGGCGGTGTTGATGGCATCAGCGCCATGCTGGTGGCAAAAGGGCTGCCGGGCTTTATCGCCTATGGCGTGCTGGTGGGTGAGGTGGTGGCGCCTATCTTGCTGATCCTCGGCGTGCTGACGCGCCCGGCGGCGCTGGTCTTAGCGTTTACCATGGTGGTCGCATGGCTGATGGTAGGGTTGGGTGAGACCGGCGCACTGGATAAAACCGGTGCATGGGCAATTGAGAGCCTGGTGTACTTCTTTGTGGCAGCGCTGGCAATTGCGTTTCTCGGCGCGGGGAAATATGCGCTGGGCGGGAAATCAGCCTGGCAGTAGCCGCTCTTTAAAAACATCATGTAGAGGCGAGTTCGCTCGCCTCTGTCTAAAAAACAACGTTAATCATCTTCATCACTCAACCACCGTTTTTTCCGTTGTCTGACCGCATGTTGCATCAGCGCATTGCTCATTGCTGCGCCAATCTCCGCGCTGACCACCAGGCCCTGAATAAACGGACGGTCGTGCATTAACCACGGCAGCCCACCGAAGGCAATGCGTCCACGGGCATCCTCCGGCGCTTGCAGCGTATAATCTTCGCCGATATCCGGGATATCATCGCCACAGGCGAGAAGCTGATTGCGCAAGGTGGGGAAAGGGATATCTTTGCTTTTCAATGCCTTCTGCCCACGAGCATCAATAAACACATCAAATTCATGGCGCTGGTTGTCGTGAGAAATAACCGTCTTGTCCCGATCATTCTTGCGTTCATAATCTGCCCCTAACGCCACTATCTCAATCAGCCCGGCATCGTGCAGCGCCAGCACCCGACGAATGGACTCAGAAGGAATGGCAGCATAGTTATCGATGAACACCCGTGATAGTCCGCGTTTGAACCGTGCGCGGTCAGTCTCATCGAGATACGGCACGATATCTTCGATAACCTCATGTAGCCGCAGCAGAGTATAGCGCCATGCCACGGTGTGCTGCTGCTGTTTGTTACGCTCAACTTCCAGCAGGTTAAGCCTCGCCCAGTCAAATGGATCGTAGTGAATGCGGTCGGCAAAACAGGCGTCGGAGAACGTATCGGCGGTGAGCGCTTCGAGGCATATTTGCTCGCTCCATTGCGGAGCCGCTTCCTGTAACTGCTTCACGATAAGTTCAAAGATGCGGTCCAGGAGTCCGTTTTGACCTTGTGCAATAGTGCGCTCAATGGCGTCTACGGTGGCGACAGTCAGCGGTTCATAGGGAAGAGGGCAGTAAAAATCAGCCTCTGGCAGCACACCGGTGCGAGACATCAGGGTCAGCTTCAGGTTTTGGCTGCCCGGTTTGCGTGTAAAGCGAATTGTGCCATCCGTATCGGTAATGAAGCTTCCATGTTGGCACACCACGGCGACCGCCGCGTCGATAGCGCTTAGGGAGGTGCCCAGAATGCCCACCCGACAGGCGTTAATTTGCGCGTCCATCAGGCCGGTCCATGGGCTAGGGAAATATTGACGTGGCGACGGACTCGTTCCAGGCCACAAATGGCCGGTGGCAACAACGGCAAAGTCGACATCAACGGGCTGCGATGAGTGGTTTATCCACAGTGAGACCCCTTCTGAGTTCGCACGTAGATCGGTGACTTCGCTGGATTCATTTACGGAAACCTCAAAGCCCAATCCCTGAGCCTTGTCGACAAGGGCTAAAAAGCGATCGTGATAATAGTCGCCGAGGATCACGCGCGGCAAAAACTGTCGCTCGTGGAGAGCGGTACGTTCTACGCCAAATTGCGCGAGGTAGTCATCGCTTTGGTTTTGTAGCCACGTCAGATAGGTGATTTCAATGGGGGGGATCTCAATACTGGCGATGTTTGCCAGCATATGTTCAGAGTTGTTTTCGTTGTTGTAGGGCATACCGACGCCCGCCTGTTCGGCTTTCTCATAGAGCAGTACTGCCAGCGGTTCACCACGTTCTACCAGCGCATGAAAGGTGTAGATCCCGGTGGGGCCGACGCCGACGATGGCGACTTTTTTCATGTGGCTCCTTTTTGAAACGCTTGACAGAGGATCGGGGGTATTGACTCGTTTGTGAATAATTTATATCTGCTTCATGCACACATTGCAGACAATCTCCTCAATATACACAACACGCAAATCACTATCCTTTTCTCGCAAGCAAAAAAAAGCCATCCGTTTTTACCGGATGGCTTTTTTACATCATAGCGCAGTTTACGCCAGTACCAGATCGCCCTGCGGATGACAGGAGCACGCCAGCACGTAACCATCGGCGATTTCCGCCTCGGTTAACGTCATGGTGCTGGTGACCGTATACTCGCCGGAAACCACTTTGGTTTTGCAGCAGCCGCAAACACCCGCGCGGCATGCAGCCACTACCGGCACTTTGTTGCTTTCCAGCGCGTCCAGCAGCGTGGTGCCCACTGGCGCGTAGAACTCTTTTGCCGGTTGCAGCTTGGTGAACTTCAGGCCACTCGTTGCAGCATCAGCCACCGGGGTGAAGAATTTCTCTTTAAAGAAGCGCGTCACGCCAAGCGCCTTCACCTCTTTCTCGACCATATCCATGTATGGCGCAGGGCCACAGGTCATCACGGTACGAGAGGTGAGGTCCGGTACGCTTTTCAGCAGTTCGGTGCTCAGACGACCAGAAACGAAGCCGTGCGTGGCGTTGTTTTCTGCAACCAGCGTGACCGGATACTGCCGCCATTCCTCGGCAAAAATCACATCCTGCGGTGAGCGCACGTTAAAAATAACCTGCACATCGACCTCTGGACGGTACTTCGCCAACCAGCGGCGCATCGATATAATCGGCGTAACGCCGCAGCCGGCGGCCAGCATCAGGAATTTGTCGTCGGCTTTATCTTCACAGGTAAATTCACCCATCGCATCGGACAGCCAGATATAGTCGCCGCGCTTCACGTCGCGGGTCAGCCACTGTGAACCGGCACCGTCGTCAATACGGCGGACGGTCAGCGTAATGTACTCGCTGACGCCCGGAGTCGAAGAGAGGGTGTAGGCACGCAGCGTATCCGCTGAGTTGCGCACGCTGACCAGTGCGTACTGCCCGGCGTGGTAAGGATAATAATCGTGACAGAGCAACGAAATTGTCCAGACGTCCGGCGTTTCCTGATGGATATGGTGAACCTGCATCCGCCACGGGCACTGATTTGTTGGCATGGTCATTCTGTACTCCTTACGCGCTCAGCAGCTGCTTCATATCTTCTTCAACGGTGGTCACGGAACGAAGACCGAACTTCTCGTTGAGCACTGCCAGCAGGTCCGGCGTGAAGAAACCTGGTGCGGTTGGGCCAGTGACGATGTTTTTCACGCCCAGAGAGAGCAGGGTCAGCAGAATAACAATCGCTTTCTGTTCGAACCAGGAGAGCACCAGAGACAGCGGCAGGTCGTTCACGCCGCAGCCCAGTTTTTCTGCCAGCGTGACCGCCAGGATGATGGCTGAGTAAGCATCGTTACACTGACCAGCATCGACCAGACGCGGCAGGCCTTCGATATCGCCAAACTCCAGCTTGTTGAAACGGTATTTACCGCACGCCAGGGTCAGGATCAGGCAGTCGTCCGGTACGCTGGTGGCGAAATCGGTGAAGTAGTTACGTTCACCGCGTGCGCCGTCGCAGCCGCCGACCAGGAAGATGTGACGCAGTTTTTCGCGGCTCACCAGGTCAATCAGGGTATCCGCAGCGCCCAGCAGGGTCTGACGGCCAAAACCGACGGTGATAAGGTGCGGGATTTCGCTGTATGGGAAGCCTGCCATCTGCTGCGCCTGAGCGATAACCGGACCGAAGTTGTCGCCTTCGAGGTGGCTCACGCCTGGCCAACCGACGATGCTACGGGTCCAGATACGGTCGTCGTAGGCGCCCACGGTTGGGTCGATGATGCAGTTAGAGGTCATCACGATTGGGCCAGGGAAACGGGCGAATTCTACCTGCTGGTTCTGCCAGCCGCTGCCGTAGTTACCGATCAGATGTTTGAACTTACGCAGCTCAGGGTAGCCGTGTGCTGGCAGCATTTCACCGTGGGTATAGACGTTAACGCCGGTGCCTTCGGTTTGTTCCAGCAGGTTGTAGAGATCTTTGAGATCGTGGCCGGAGATCAGGATGCATTTGCCTTCGGTCGCTTTCACGTTGACCTGAGTTGGCGTTGGGTGACCGTATTTGGTGGTTTCACCCGCGTCCAGAATGCTCATCACTTTGAAGTTCATCTGGCCGATTTCCATTGAGCACTCCAGCAGAGCGTTCATGTCGGAAGGCCAGGTACCCAGCCACGCCATAATTTTGTGGTACTGCGCGTAGATGTCGTTGTCGTACTGGCCGAGTACGTGGGCGTGCTCCATATAGGCAGCCGCACCTTTCAGGCCGTACAGGCACAGCAGACGCAGGCCCATAATATTTTCGCCGATAGCGGCTTTATCTTTGTTTGGCGTGAACTCAGCGGCCTGCTGCTGCAGGGCACCCAGATCGTCGCTCGCCAGCTGCAGGTCGGCCATTGGGTTATCAACGGTGGCGTTGGCGTCTACGGCCAGGCACTGCGCTTTCAGCGCTTCACGCAGGGCGATCGCTTCACGGGCATAGCCGACAATGCGCGGGGAATCGAAGTTAACGTTAGTCAAGGTAGAGAAGAACGCGCGCGGGGCGAAGTTATCGACATCGTGGCTGATGATGCCGTATTCGCGGGCTTTAATCGCCCATGCGGACAGACCCTGCAGGGCCGCAATCAGCAAATCCTGCAGATCGGATGTTTCAGCGGTCTTACCGCACATACCCTGTGCATAAGAGCAGCCGTTCCCTGTCGGAGTACGGATGGTTTGTTCACATTGCACACAAAACATGGTCACACCTTTTAAAGTTATATTTAATATACATGTTTAAGGGTAAGCCTGGTGCTAAGCCTTGAAAAGGCATTTTTGGTGCAACTTACAGGGAGGTTGATTTAGCGCAATTTTGGCGGCAGCGAGCGCTACCGCCATAGAGGTATCAGGCGGTGAAGAAGGCCATCATCAGAGGAACCAGCAGGCTCAGTAGGAAGCCGTGGACAATAGCGGGGGGCACCATTTCGACGCCGCCAGAGCGCTGCAGCACCGGCAGGGTAAAGTCCATTGAGGTTGCGCCGCAAAGCCCCAGCGCGGTGGAGCGGCTTCGGCGAACCAATCCTGGAATTAACATGATGGCGAGTAGTTCGCGCGCCAGATCGTTAAAGAAGGTGGCGCTGCCGATGACCGGGCCATAAGCATCAGTCAGAAGAATACCTGAAAGCGAATACCAGCCGAATCCGGACGCCATCGCCATCCCGGTTTTAATCGGTAACCCGAGCAGAAAAGCGTTAATCACTCCGGCTACCATCGAGCTGGCGACGACAACCAGCGCAATGACCATGCCGCGGCGGTTGAGAATTATCTGCCGTAATGTCATACCACTATTTCTTAGCTGAATACCTACAAGGAACAGCAGGAAAATAAGAGTATATTCGCTGGCATCGGTCGCGTGCTGTAAAAAAGAGAATCCGCTGAGTCCAACCGCAAAACCGGCAATAACCACAAAGCATAGCTTTAATGATTCCAGCGCCATGGCTAAACGCGATGGTAATTTTTCCTGGTGGTGAGGATGTCCCCAAGGCAGGGCTTTTTCAAGCCAGAAAAGCGCCAGCGTATTACACAATAAAATAACCACAATACTAATAGCAGAATAGTGGAAAATGGCTAACAGGTTGTCGGCCAGATTATCCAGGAATGCCAGGCTTATCCCCATGAAAAAGAGAATAAGGTAAACAATCCAGCTCAGCAGACGGTTGATTATTTGCAGTGCGCTGCGATGGGTAAGGGGGATGAGGTAGCCGATAATTAGCGGCACCAGAATGATTAGCAATCCCGATAACATGACTGACTCAGTTCCTTGCAGTTTTGAAATAGCGCACAGACACTACCGAAAACCCCATTCTGAGTAAAGCCACGAAAAAAGAAAGACCCGGCAGAGCGGGTCTTTGTAGGCCGGATCAGGCAACGCCGCCATCCGGCAATGTATCTGTCGCTGCCTGATGGCGCTACGCTTATCAGGCCTACAGGCTACTTATTTCTTTTCCAGCAGAGTGCGATAAATCAGGCCACCCAGGATACCGCCAATAATTGGCATTACCCAGAAGAGCCACAGCTGGTGCAGTGCCCAGCCGCCCTGGAAGATAGCCACAGCGGTACTACGCGCCGGGTTAACGGAGGTGTTCGTCACAGGAATGCTGATCAGGTGGATCAGGGTCAGCGCCAGACCGATAGCAATTGGCGCAAAGCCAGCAGGCGCATTCTTGTCGGTTGCACCGTGGATAACCAGCAGGAAGCCACAGGTCAGCACGATTTCAATCACGATAGCAGACAGCATGGAGTAGCCGCCTGGTGAGTGTTCGCCATAGCCGTTAGACGCAAAGCCGCTGGCTGCTGCATCAAAGCCAGCTTTACCGCTGGCGATGAGGTACAGAATAGCCGCGGCGATAATCCCGCCAACAACCTGAGCAATAATATAACCGATAACATCCTTAGCCGGGAAACGACCGCCCGCCCAAAGGCCCAGCGTCACTGCCGGGTTAAAATGACCGCCAGAAATGTGCCCTACGGCAAAAGCCATGGTGAGAACGGTTAAACCGAACGCCAGCGCAACACCCGCAAAGCCAATCCCTAACTCTGGGAACGCTGCAGCCAAAACCGCGCTACCGCAACCACCAAATACTAGCCAGAAGGTGCCAAAGCACTCTGCTGCCAATTTTCTAAACATAACCACCTCGAATCAAAAATATCATCGTCATAAAGGATGACGACTGAATTTATACCGACCTTAAATGAGCGGCAGGTATAGTCAGCGTTATTTTAAAAACTAACGTCATCCCTTAACCAGTTAAATAAATACGCGAACTTTGATGCAAAACAATGTGGTGTTAATCCTTAGACAATCCATTCATTGAATTAGAGTGTAGTGGATTATTTTCGGAATAATCGTGAAGAGTGATTGAGAGCGCACTTTATTACTTTTAGAGGTTAATAAAGCATCACTCCGTCTGAAAGTGAGGCTGTAAGCGGGTGTCAACGACACTGCATCCCGCTATACTGCGAAGATGAAAGGAGTGCAGGCGCGCCCTGTGTTACGGAGGAGTTATGCTTCTTGAACGCACCGAGATTGCAGGATTTCGCGGCATTAACCGTTTGTCGTTAATGCTGGAGCAAAATAATGTCTTAATCGGCGAAAATGCCTGGGGTAAATCGAGCCTGCTGGATGCATTAACGCTGCTGCTTTCCCCGCATGAAGGGCTTTACCACTTCGTCCGTAATGATTTCTGGTTCCCTCCGGGGGATGTCCAGGGGCGCGAACACCATCTGCATATTATTCTGACCTTTCGCGAGAACGAACCCGGTCGTTATCGTGGGCGACGTTACCGAGGGTTATCTGGTTGCTGGTCGTTATGTCCCGATGGCTACCAGCGAATTTTCTATCGCCTTGAGGGTGAGCTTGGCGCAGACGGCAGCGTGTTGACCCTGCGCAGTTTTATTGACTGTGACGGCCAGGCGCTGGAGCTTGATGATATCGATGCCTGTGCTCGCGAGTTAATTCGCCTGATGCCGGTGCTGCGCCTGCGCGATGCCCGTTTTATGCGGCGCATTCGTAATGGTACGGTGCCAAACGTCCCGGATGTGGAAATTACCGCCCGCCAGCTGGATTTTCTGTCACGCGAACTGGTCACCAGCCCGCAAAACTTGAGCGACGGGCAAATCCGTCAGGGCCTCTCGGCAATGGGGCAACTGCTGGAACACTACTTTTCTGAGCAGGGTTCCGGCCCGGCAATTCAGCGCTTAATGCGCCGTCGTTCCCATGATGAACAGCGGAGCTGGCGCTATCTTGATCTGATTAACCGAATGATAGACAAGCCCGGTGCGCGTAATCACCGGGTGATTCTGCTGGGCATGTTTTCTACTCTGCTTCAGGCGAAAGGGACGGTCAGGCTGGACAAAGATGCCCGGCCGCTGCTGCTGGTGGAGGACCCGGAAACGCGACTGCACCCGATTATGCTATCCGTCGCCTGGAGCCTGCTGAACCTGCTGCCTTTGCAGCGTATTGCCACCACTAACTCAGGCGAACTCCTGTCACTGACGCCGATGCAGTACGTCTGTCGGCTGGTGCGCGAATCCTCTCGCGTATCCGCCTGGCGCTTAGGTCCGGAAGGCATGAACGCCGAAGACAGCCGACGTATCTCTTTCCATATCCGCTTTAATCGTGCTTCCTCTCTGTTTGCCCGCTGCTGGTTGCTGGTAGAAGGGGAGACTGAAACCTGGGTCATCAACGAACTCGCGCGTCAGTGCGGCCACCACTTTGATGCTGAAGGGGTGAAGGTTATTGAGTTTGCCCAGTCGGGATTAAAACCGCTGATTAAGTTTGCCAGCCGAATGGGTATCGAGTGGCACGTGCTGGTCGATGGCGATGAAGCGGGGAAAAAGTATGCGGCGACCGTGCGCAGTTTAGTGAACAACGACCGGGACCAGGAGCACCATCATCTGACCACGCTACCGGCGCTGGATATGGAACACTTCATGTACAAACAAGGGTTTTCCAGCGTTTATCATCGCGTAGCGCAGTTGCCGGAAAATATTCCGATGAATATGCGGCGAGTGATTACCAAGGCTATTCACCGCTCGTCGAAGCCGGATCTGGCGATTGAGGTGGCAATGGAGGCAGGCCGACGCGGAACCGAAGCCGTGCCGCCGCTGCTGAAGAAAATGTTTTCCCGCGTCGTCTGGTTGGCGCGCGGGAAAGCGGATTAACGCTGAGCGGTGAACTGAATTTGCTGCTGGATTTCATCCAGTAGCGCATAGCGACGACGGTATTCCGCACGTTTTTTGCTGGCGATATCCGCAATATCCTTGCGAGGTATCTCAAGAGGGATATGGAAGTATCCCTCTTCATCGCAGATCCCCCCGACGGCTTCCCAGAACACATCATAATCTGAGAGAACTTTTTTGTTCTTATCGTGGTAACGTTCGCTGCGGAAAATATGTTTTTCATTGCTGACGGCAAGGATCTGCTCAACCTGCAGACGCTTGGCAAATTGGCACACAGCTTCCATGACCACGCGTTTAGGGAACAATCCGTGACAAGCCTTGGTGGCCTCCTGAATGGCTTCATGAGGAAGGTCGCGTCTGCCTCCCTGTAACCCGCCGATAAACAGCGTCCGCTTAGCATTGTAGTTGAGGACGGTGAAGGTCATTTCCGCTAGCGTTTCACCGTCGTTGTTACGGACAATGAGCGTACTCTCGCCTTCTTTGTCCAGGTTAATTTCCATGGTCATTTCAAAGCTGAATATCTCACCGTTTTTCCCCTCGACTTTGGCGAGCGGTAAATACTGCGAATTCAGATAGGTCCCAAACTCTTCTGGGGACATTGTCTCTGATAACAGCTTATAGTGATAACGCAGGGCATCCAGCACCATATGGCGATCAAAATTCATCGCCAGGTAGGGGCGATGCAGCCGAACAGGAAGGCGCGGCTGACGGGCCATCACGGCGCTAAGATTCGGCCACTGTGAAAGCTCACGCATTAAGTCACGGCTTAATCGTGGCATTAATAGAGAGCGCAGCATAAACTTCCGCCGAAAGCTGCGTTGGTGCCAGTGTTCCCCTGGGCGCCATTGTCCACTCAATAGGCTGAAAAATAGGCCAAGGCTGGTAAATGAACGAGTTGGGGTGAGCGAATTATCACTGAGCTGAGACATAGCTGACGACCTGAGTTATAAACTTTTAAAAAGTTTACAATTGGAAAATTAAACCGAATCTCAATCATCGGATAAATCTTAGGTTTCTTTAGAAGTTGTTTATCTTTGGTTTACGCTTGCTTTTACATTCTGTCGAATACACTGGGGAATTCAGGATTTTTATGAACATCAAGGGAAAGTTTAAAAAACGCTATGCGATCGCGGCTATCGTCGTGGTAATCGCTATGGTAGCGGTCTGGAAAACGCTAAATGCGCCATTACCCAATTACCAGACGTTGATTGTTCGCAAGGGCTCTCTTGAACAAAGCGTATTGGCCACCGGTAAACTCGATGCGCTGCGCAAAGTGGACGTCGGCGCGCAGGTGAGCGGTCAGTTGAAAACGCTGTCGGTGAATATCGGCGACAAAGTGGTGAAAGACCAGCTATTGGGGGTTATCGACCCTGAGCAGGCGCAGAACCAGATAAAAGAGGTGGAAGCGACGTTGATGGAACTGCGGGCGCAGCGCCAGCAAGCGGAAGCCGAATGGAAGCTGGCAAGCGTGACTTTTTCACGTCAGCAGCAGCTGGCAAAAACCCAGGCGGTTTCACGTCAGGACCTGGATACCGCCGCCACCGAAATGGCGGTTAAAAAGGCGCAAATAGGCACGATTGACGCGCAGATTAAGCGTAACCAGGCTTCTCTTGATACCGCAAAAACCAACCTCGATTACACGCGCATTGTGGCGCCGATGGCGGGCGAAGTGACGCAGATTACCACCTTACAGGGACAGACGGTTATCGCGGCCCAGCAGGCTCCTAATATTCTGACGCTGGCGGATCTCCGTACGATGTTGGTTAAAGCTCAGGTGTCCGAAGCTGACGTTATTCATCTCAAACCGGGTCAGAAAGCCTGGTTTACGGTACTTGGCGACCCAATGACCCGCTATGAGGGCACGCTAAAAGATATTCTGCCTACCCCGGAAAAGGTCAACGACGCCATCTTCTATTATGCCCGTTTTGAAGTCCCTAACCCGCAGGCGGTGCTGCGTCTTGATATGACGGCTCAGGTGCATATCCAACTGAGTGGCGTAAACGATGTACTGACTATCCCGCTTTCCGCACTCGGCGATAGCGTCGGCGAAAACCGCTATAACGTGCGCCTGCTGCGTAATGGCGAAGTGAAAACGCGTGAGGTGGTCATTGGCGCGCGTAATGACACCGACGTTGAAATTGCTAAAGGGCTGGAAGAAGGGGATGAGGTCATTATCGGAGAAGGTAAAGCTGGGGCGGTAAAATGACCGCGCTGCTTGAACTCAGTGGCATTCGCCGAAGCTATCCGTCTGGTGACGGCAGCGTCGATGTGCTGAAGGGGATCTCCCTGCAGATCAACGCCGGTGAAATGGTGGCGATAGTCGGGGCCTCTGGCTCTGGAAAATCGACCCTGATGAATATTCTCGGTTGCCTTGATAAGCCCACGAGCGGCACCTATCGGGTTGCCGGGGTCGATGTCGCAACGCTTGATAGTGACGCTTTGGCGGCGCTGCGGCGCGAGCATTTTGGCTTTATCTTCCAGCGCTATCATCTGCTGTCTCACCTTACGGCGGCGCAGAATGTTGAAGTGCCTGCCGTGTATGCTGGCATGGAACGCAAAGCCCGCCTTGAGCGCGCCAGACAGCTATTGCAGCGCCTTGGGCTTGCCGATCGCGTGGACTACGCGCCATCACAGCTTTCTGGCGGTCAACAGCAGCGCGTGAGTATCGCCCGCGCGTTGATGAACGGCGGCCAGGTGATCCTCGCCGATGAACCGACTGGCGCGCTTGATACCCGTTCGGGTGAAGAGGTGATGGCAATACTGCATCAGCTTAAAGAGCAGGGCCACACGGTTATTATTGTTACTCACGACCCGCAGGTTGCTGCGCAGGCTGAGCGGGTGATTGAGATTCGCGACGGGGAAATTATTCGTAACCCGCCAGCGCGTCAGACCGCGGCGGCAGCCCGCGAGCCAGCGGCACAGGACGCGTCCGGTTGGCGGCAGTTCAGCAACAGTTTCCGTGAAGCGTTATCGATGGCCTGGCGCGCGATGGTCGCCAACAAGATGCGTACGCTGCTGACTATGCTTGGCATTATTATCGGCATTGCCTCGGTGGTCTCTATCGTCGTGGTGGGCGATGCGGCTAAGCAGATGGTGCTGGCCGATATCCGCGCCATCGGCACCAATACCATTGACGTCTATCCGGGGAAAGATTTCGGTGATGACGATCCGCAGTATCAGCAGTCGCTGAAATATGACGACCTGCTGGCGATTGAAAAGCAGTCGTGGGTCAGTTCAGTCACGCCTTCAGTGTCAAAAAACCTGCGCGTCAGGGCTGGCAACATCGACGTTGCCGCCAGCGTTCAGGGCATTGGGCAGCACTATTTTAACGTCTACGGTATGACGTTCAGTGAGGGGAATACCTTTAACGACGTGCAGGCCGCTGAACGTTCGCAGGTTGTGGTGCTCGACAGTAACACCCGTCGCCAGCTGTTCCCGAATAAGGCCAGCGTCGTGGGCGAAGTGATTCTTGTAGGCAATATGCCGGCAACGGTGATTGGTGTGGCGGATGAAAAGCAGTCGATGTTTGGCAGCAGCAAAATACTCCGCGTCTGGCTGCCTTACTCCACTATGTCCGGGCGAGTCATGGGGCAGTCCTGGCTTAACTCGATTACCGTCAGGGTGAAAGAAGGTTACGACAGCAGCATTGCTGAAGAGCAGCTCACCCGGTTGTTAAACCTGCGGCACGGCAAAAAAGATTTCTTCGTCTGGAACATGGACAGCGTCTTGAAAACGGCGGAACGCACCACACATACATTACAGCTGTTCTTAACGCTGGTGGCTGTTATCTCGCTGGTGGTTGGCGGTATTGGTGTAATGAATATCATGCTGGTGTCGGTAACGGAACGTACCCGGGAAATCGGTATTCGTATGGCCGTTGGGGCGCGGGCGAGCAACGTGCTGCAGCAGTTCCTGATAGAGGCGATTCTGGTCTGTCTGGTCGGCGGTGCGATTGGCGTCGCGCTGTCGATGATGATTGCGCTTCTGCTACAGCTGGTGCTGCCGGGATGGGAAATTGGCTTCTCGCCGCTGGCGCTGCTGACGGCATTTGTCTGCTCGACGCTGACCGGCGTGCTGTTTGGTTGGCTTCCTGCACGCAACGCGGCAAGGCTCGATCCGGTTGATGCACTGGCGCGAGAATAAACGCAAAATAAATGAAAAAATGCCAGTCAGAAGGACTGGCATTTTGACAGCGGGATGTACACAATGGGGCAGTCACTAGGCGGCTGTTTCTGCTTCCAGAGGGATAATCACGCTTGCATGATTACCTTTCGGCCCCTCGTGGACATCAAACTGGACGGATTGCCCGGCTTTTAACGTTCTGTACCCATCCATCTGGATGGTGGAGTAATGGGCGAAGATGTCCTCGCCACCGCCTTCCGGGCAAATGAATCCGAACCCTTTGGCATTGTTGAACCACTTAACAGTACCCATTTCCATACTTCGACATCCTTCGTAACACTATTATACGTTTATAAGTAGATGGAATGAACCGGTGGTGGAGTCAGGAGTTGTTCAAAACCTCACCAACTCTCGCCAGTACAATGTAGATATTTCGCACAGTGCGTCAAGCGTTTGAAGGAGGCCGAAGGGGGAAAATGCGTCAAAATTTGAAGCAGTTAACGCTATTGACGGGAATGTGACAGAGTTCGCGAATGACAGCTATAGGTGATAGCTATCTATGATCTACAGTAGATTTAGGACATGTATGCACAGGAATGAATGGCGGCGCTGTTGACGGAAAATGTGTCATTATTTCCGTGAATAATACGGTGCGCTAATGTGCAAACAGACTCGTCAGCAGCAAGAGATGACACCCACAATGATGACTGACAATGAGTAAGACCAGAGACTGGCTGGACTTCGACCAGCTTTCGGCAGATAAACTTCAGGATGGGCTTAAACCCCCATCGATGTATAAAGTGATATTGGTCAATGATGATTACACTCCGATGGAGTTTGTTATTGACGTGTTACAAAAATTCTTTTCTTATGATGTAGAACGCGCAACACAACTGATGCTAACGGTTCACTATCAAGGTAAAGCAATTTGTGGTGTCTTTACGGCAGAAGTCGCCGAGACCAAAGTTGCCATGGTGAATCAGTACGCGAGGGAGAACGAGCATCCACTGTTGTGTACGCTGGAACAAGCCTGATACAGGCATGAAAATTGGGGGAGGTGCCTATGCTCAATCAAGAACTGGAACTCAGTTTAAACATGGCTTTCGCCAGAGCGCGCGAGCACCGTCACGAGTTTATGACCGTCGAGCATCTGTTGCTGGCTCTGCTTAGCAACCCATCAGCCCGTGAAGCGCTGGAAGCGTGCTCGGTCGATTTGGTGGCGCTGCGTCAGGAACTCGAAGCCTTCATCGAACAAACCACGCCGGTGCTGCCGGTCAGTGAAGAAGAGCGCGAAACGCAACCGACGCTCAGCTTCCAGCGTGTTCTGCAGCGCGCGGTCTTCCATGTTCAGTCTTCTGGGCGTAGCGAAGTGACCGGCGCTAACGTCCTTGTGGCGATTTTCAGCGAGCAGGAGTCGCAGGCCGCGTATCTTCTGCGTAAACATGAAGTCAGCCGTCTCGACGTGGTGAACTTCATCTCTCACGGCACGCGTAAAGACGAGCCAAGCCAGCCTTCTGATTCCGGGAATCAGCAAACTAACGAAGAGCAAGCAGGCGGGGAGGAACGTATGGAAAACTTCACCACCAATCTTAATCAGCTTGCTCGCGTCGGGGGAATTGACCCGCTGATTGGCCGCGATAAAGAGCTGGAACGTGCTATTCAGGTGCTGTGCCGTCGCCGTAAGAATAACCCGCTGCTGGTGGGTGAATCTGGCGTGGGCAAAACGGCGATTGCCGAAGGCCTCGCATGGCGTATTGTGCGCGGCGACGTGCCGGAAATCATGGCCGACTGCACTATCTACTCGCTCGATATTGGTTCGCTGCTGGCGGGCACCAAGTATCGCGGCGATTTCGAAAAACGCTTCAAGGCACTGCTCAAGCAGTTAGAGCAGGACACCAACAGCATTCTGTTCATCGACGAAATCCACACCATTATCGGTGCGGGTGCTGCGTCGGGTGGACAGGTGGATGCCGCTAACCTGATTAAACCGCTGCTCTCCAGCGGCAAGATTCGCGTGATGGGCTCTACCACCTACCAGGAGTTCAGCAATATCTTTGAGAAGGACAGGGCGCTGGCGCGTCGTTTCCAGAAAATCGATATTACCGAGCCGTCGGTCGAAGAGACCGTGCAGATTCTGAACGGCCTGAAACCGAAATACGAAGCGCACCACGACGTCCGCTATACCGCGAAAGCGGTGCGTGCGGCGGTGGAGCTGGCGGTGAAATACATCAACGATCGTCATCTGCCGGATAAGGCCATTGACGTGATTGATGAGGCAGGCGCCCGCGCCCGTCTGATGCCGGTGAGCAAGCGTAAGAAAACGATCAACGTGGCGGATATTGAATCCGTGGTTGCGCGTATTGCGCGTATCCCGGAGAAAAGCGTTTCCCAGAGCGATCGCGATACGCTGAAAAATCTCGGCAATCGCCTGAAAATGCTGGTATTCGGCCAGGATAATGCCATCGATGCGTTGACCGAAGCCATTAAGATGAGCCGCGCGGGCCTCGGCCACGATCATCGTCCGGTGGGCTCCTTCCTGTTTGCTGGCCCGACCGGGGTGGGTAAAACAGAAGTGACCGTCCAGTTGGCGAAGGCGATGGGCATTGAGCTGCTGCGTTTTGATATGTCCGAGTATATGGAACGCCATACGGTGAGCCGCCTTATCGGTGCGCCTCCGGGGTACGTTGGTTTTGACCAGGGCGGCCTGCTGACCGATGCGGTAATCAAGCATCCGCACGCGGTACTGCTGTTGGACGAAATCGAAAAAGCGCACCCGGACGTCTTTAACCTGCTACTGCAGGTGATGGATAACGGCACGCTGACGGATAACAACGGTCGTAAAGCCGATTTCCGTAACGTGGTGCTGGTGATGACCACCAACGCCGGCGTACGTGAAACCGAGCGCAAATCGATTGGCCTTATCCAGCAGGACAACAGCACCGACGCGATGGAAGAGATCAAAAAGATCTTTACGCCAGAGTTCCGTAACCGTCTGGACAACATTATCTGGTTCGATCATCTGTCGACCGACGTTATCCATCAGGTGGTGGATAAGTTCATCGTCGAGCTGCAGGTTCAACTGGATCAAAAAGGCGTGTCGCTGGAAGTCAGCCAGGAGGCCCGCAACTGGCTGGCCGAGAAAGGCTACGACCGTGCGATGGGGGCGCGTCCTATGGCGCGTGTGATTCAGGACAACCTGAAAAAACCGCTGGCCAACGAACTGCTGTTTGGCTCGCTGGTTGACGGCGGCCAGGTTACCGTGGCGCTCGACAACGAGAAGAACGAGCTGACCTACGGCTTCCAGAGTGCGCAGAAGCACAAGCCAGAAGCGGCGCATTAACGTTAATCGCTTGCGGTAAATAATAAAAACCGAGCTGACAACAGCTCGGTTTTTTTATGCGCCATCTTCGTTGTTTAGCTGACATTCCATTTGCGCAAATTTGAACAGTTGGATAATAACCAGACGTAAGGGTTGGCATGATGGAGGCAGAATATAACCAAGCGGTGGCATAATGTTTTCAAAATTGTTATCGGTGATTTTACTCACCTGCGCGTTATTCTCAGGCCAACTCATGGCCGGACATAAAGGTCATCAGTTTTTGTGGGTTAAAAATGCCGATCATCAGCTGCGTCATGAAGCGGATAGCGATGAGCTACGCGCGGTGGCAGAAGAGTCAGCGGAAGGGTTGCGCGAGCATCATCACTGGCAAAAATCACGTAAACCGGAAGCACACAATTTTTAAGGTGATAGGCGAAAGGCAAAAAAATGCCCCGCAATAAGCGAGGCATTAATATTCGGCAAATAGCGCTCGGCGAAAGTAGCGCCAGACGCTCATTATCTGCGGAGATTAGCGACTACGGAAGACAATGCGGCCTTTGCTCAGGTCGTACGGGGTCAGCTCAACAGTCACTTTGTCGCCCGTCAGGATACGGATGTAGTTTTTGCGCATTTTACCGGAGATATGTGCAGTAACCACGTGCCCGTTTTCCAGTTCTACGCGGAACATGGTATTAGGTAACGTATCAAGAACGGTACCCTGCATTTCAATATTGTCTTCTTTGGCCATCTAATCCTCTGGGGTATCACTACCGTAATTTGAACCGGCAAGATAATGCCGAAGTTCATCAAGTAAGTAAAGAATTGTCCGTCTTAATCGGCGAAAGTCGTTTTTGCGCATTACCCTTTCACCACACAAATGCATCGTGTGATGGGCACGAACCAGGCTGGAAACAGCAGGATAAACGTGGGCGTTATCTGACTCGAATGATTCCCAAACGTCGGCGGGGTAAAAGGCAGAAGCGACTCTCGTTGGCAATTATATCATCCTGCTGGGAATTGTGCTGAAATCATTTACGCTTCAGGTAAAAAGAGCGCTCTGGGCACCCAGAACTTATCGGAGAGGGGTTGTACGCGCAGAGTATCAAGATGCTCAAGATAATCTCGACGGGGTATTTCTACGGCGCCTAATGAGGCGGTATGGCTATTTAATACCTGACAATCGATTAATTTTCCACCCGCCTGGCTGAATGCCTCACAGAAGACGTACAGCGCCGTTTTGGAGGCGTTCTCCGCGCGGCTGAACATTGACTCACCGCAGAACAGTTCGCCCATTGCAACGCCGTACATGCCGCCTACGAGCGTATTCTCCTGCCACACCTCGATGGAGTGCGCATGACCAAGCTCGTGCAGCCGATGATAGGCCTGGCTGATACTGGTGGTAATCCAGGTACCTTCGTTACGATCCTGCGCACAGCCGGCGAGCACGTCGCTGAAGGCATAGTTTATCGTCACGCGGTAGGGAGAGGTTTTATGGAACCGCTTCATACTGCGGCTGAGGTGAAACTGTTCAGGCCACAGCACGGCGCGGGGATCCGGTGACCACCACAGAATGGGGTCGCCTGGAGAAAACCACGGAAAAATACCGCGCTGATAGGCCATCAGCAGGCGCGCGGGGCCGAGATCGCCCCCCAGCGCGAGCAGTCCGTTTGGTTCACGTAATGCGCCCTCAGGAGAGGGGAAAGCGATCGAGTGTCGAGAAAGCTGGACAAGGCGCATATCGCGATGACCTCACGAAACAGAGTTAACTAATCATAGTCTACAGGCGCTGTTTAAACTGGTAGTAACGACCTTGTTTTGCCAGCAGTTCTGTATGATTACCTTGCTCAATTATTTGCCCGTTGTCCATGACAATAATCTGATTAAATCGCGCCAGTCCGCGCAGGCGGTGAGTCACCATCAGCAGCGTTTTATGGCGCATCACGTCGGCCAGCAGTTCCAGGATCTGGCTCTCGGTGGTGGCATCTAACCCCTCTGTGGGTTCGTCCAGCATCATCAGCGGCGCATCATGCAACAGCGCACGCGCAATCCCCAAACGACGAAGCTCGCCGCCGGAAAGCTGACGGCCGCCTTCACCAAGCCAGCTATTCAGACCGGTATCTTCAAGCAGCTTCTCAAGACCGGTACGGCGCAGTACATCGCTAAGCGCTTCATCGCGGGCATCAGGCTTCGCTAACAGCAGGTTGTCGCGCAGCGTGGCGCTGAACAGATGTACGCGCTGTGGTACCAGGCTGACGGTCTGACGAAGCGTCTGCTCATCAAACTGACAAAGCGGTGTGCCGTTAAGTTGAATCTGGCCCTGCTGAGGGTCCCAGGCGCGGGTGAGCAGCTGAAGCAGCGTTGATTTACCACAGCCGGTTCGGCCAAGGATCGCAATATGTTCGCCAGCGGAGATAGACAGCGTAAGGTTATCCAGCGCTGGCTGCGTCTGCTGCGGGTAGGTGAAGGACACTTGGTTTAGCGTCAGCGCCACCTGCTGTGGTCGCGCTACGGCCTGCTCTGGGAAAGTGACTTCTGGCTGCTGTTCGATAATCTGGCTGATACGCAGCGCCGAGGCGATGACCTGCCCAAGGTGCTGGAACGCGCCGGTGACCGGTGCGAGCGCCTCAAAGGCCGCCAGCGCACAGAAAACAAAGAGCGCAATCAGCGCACCTGGCTGGCTGTTGGTGCCAACGCCACCTGCGGCGAGCCACAGCATGGAGACCACCGCCACACCGCCAATTAACAGCATCAAAGCCTGAGAAAGCGCGGTAAGTTCCGACTGACGGCGTTGGGCGTCGTGCCAGTTGAGCTCAGTTTGTTCCATCTGTTTGCGATAGTGCTGGCTGGCGTTAAAAATCGTCAGTTCAGCCTGGCCTTGCAGCCAACCGGTAAGCTGCTGACGATACTGACCACGAAGGGTCGTCAACTGCTCACCGGTAGGTTTCCCGGCGCGGTAGAACAGCGGCGGCAGGATAATGAGCGTGGCCAGCATAATGCCGCCGAGCGTCAGCGCCAGGCCAACGTCCAACAGGCTAAGTCCTGCGGTGACCACCAGAATGACCACCAGTGCACCGACCAACGGTGAAATGACGCGTAGATAGAGGTGATCGAGCGTATCGACGTCGGCCACCATGCGGTTGAGCAGTTCACCCTGACGAAAACGTGCCAGTCCGGCAGGAGAGAGCGGCAGCAGTTTACTGAAGGTGAACACGCGTAAATGCTGCAAGACGCGGAAGGTTGCATCGTGGCTGACCAGGCGTTCAAAGTAGCGCCCAGCGGTGCGAATAATCGCCGCACCGCGCACGCCAGCAGCAGGCAGCATGTAGTTGAAGGTGTAAGCACCCGCAAACCCGACTACCGCTGAGGCCGAGAGGAACCAGCCGGAAAGGGTGAGCAAGCCAATGCTGGCTAACAGCGTGACAATCGCCAGAATAACGCCCAGGCTCAACAGCCACTTGTGACGTTTATAAAGCGCCAGATAAGGTAACAGTGCGCGCATTTAGATCTCCTCCTGACGGCTGGCCAATAGGCTCGTAAAGACGCCGTTAGCATCAACCAACTGCTGATACGTTCCCTGCTCAATAATTTGACCGTTCTCCATTACCCAGATAGCGTCCCACTCGGTAAGGCCTTCAAGCTGGTGGGTTACCATCAGCGTGGTTTGCTGGGTTGAGGCTTCGGTTAACGCCTGCATGACACGCTGTTCGCTGTGTGCATCCAGGCTGGCGGCAGGTTCATCCAGAAGTAGTAAACGGCAGGGGGCGAGCAGGGCGCGGGCCACGGCGACGCGCTGGGCCTGACCGACGGACAGACGTGCGGCCTGTTCACCCACGACGGTGTCGATACCATCAGGTAGCTGTGGTAGGAATTCGCTCACCCAGGCTTTATCCAGCGCCTGCTGCAGCTGTTGTTCACTGGCATCAGGATTGCCGAGCAGCACGTTCTCGCGCAGCGTGGACGCTGGGAGCTGCGGGTTTTGCCCAACCCAGCTCATCATGCGGCGCCAGCCTTCAGGGTGAAGGTTGCGTAATTCGACGCCGTTCACTTTCAGCGACCCAGTGTAGGGTAAGAACCCCGCCAGCGCGTTCAGCAGCGAGCTTTTGCCGGAGCCGCTCAGACCTACCAGCACAGCGCGTTGACCGGCGCTGAGCGTGAAGTTCAGCGGTCCTACCAGCATTTTGCCTTCTGGCGAGGTGATAAACAGGTCTTTGGCACAAAGCGTGACAGGTTCGCTGGTGTCCAGCGTCTGGTCGCCCTGTTCAGGATGCGCCAGCGGCGCTTCGAGGAACGTTTTCAGGCTGTCGGCGGCGCCAACGGCCTGTGCTTTAGCGTGATAGAAGGTGCCTAAATCACGCAGCGGCTGGAAGAACTCAGGGGCCAGGATCAGCGCCAGGAAACCGGAAGAGAGCGTCACTGCGGTGCCGTAACTGCCGAAGTTTAGCTCGCCGAGATATGAGAAGCCGAAGTAGACCGCGACCAGCGCAATGGAGAGCGAGGTAAAGAACTCCAGCACGCCGGAGGAGAGGAAGGCCAGGCGCAGCACTTCCATTGTACGATGGCGGAAATCTTGCGATGCCTCGCGAATATTTTCCGTTTCCGCTTCGCCGCGGCCAAAGATACGCAGCGTATCCATACCTCGCAGACGGTCAAGGAAGTGCCCACTCAGGCGCGCCAGCGCCAGGAAGTTACGGCGGTTGGCATCAGCAGCGCCCATGCCAACCAACGCCATAAACAGCGGGATCAGCGGCGCGGTGACCAGCAGAATAAGCGCCGCAGCCCAGTTTGAAGGGAAAATCGCAACGACGATAATCAGGGGAACGCAGGCCGCTAACGCCATCTGCGGCAGGTAGCGGGCGTAGTAATCGTGCATGTCATCGATTTGTTCGAGAATAAGCGTCGCCCAGCTACCGGCAGGCTTTCCCTGAATCCAGGCTGGACCAGCCTGTTGAAGGCGATCGAGCACCTGACGGCGAATTTCAAATCGAATTTGCTGCCCGGCGTGAAAACCGACGCGCTCGCGCAGCCAGACCACCCAGGCGCGCAGGATAAAGATCAGCACCAGTTGGATAAACGGCAGCAGCAACGCTTCTCGCGGGATGTTCTCCATAATCATATGGTGGAGAATGCGGGCAAGGAACCAGGCCTGGGCGATGATCAATACACCGCTAACGAAGCCGAGCAGACGGGAGGTCATCAACCAGCGGCGTGACAGGACGCTTTGCTGTTTGAGCCAGCGGGTGAGTTCTTGTTGGCGACTTTTATTCATTGGGCGCTTAGCAGGTGCTTATGGATAATGGTTTCAGTTATAGGCGCGGCAATGTTACATCGCAGAAAAAATAAAGGCGACTTATCGTCGCCTTTTTTACTTTTGTTACTGACTTGTAAAGGTTATTTGCAAGCGTCAGCCAGACCGTCGAGATAGCGCTCAGCGTCCAGCGCGGCCATACAGCCGGTGCCTGCGGAGGTGATTGCCTGACGGTAAATGTGGTCCATAACATCGCCCGCGGCGAACACGCCAGGGATGCTGGTCTGGGTTGCGTTGCCGTGAATGCCGGACTGCACTTTGATGTAGCCGTTTTCCAGCGCCAGTTGACCTTCGAAGATGGCAGTATTTGGGCTGTGGCCGATAGCCACGAACAGACCCGCTACGTCCAGCGATTCAATTTCGTCGTTTTCGGTAGAACGCAGACGCAGACCGCTTACGCCCATCTGGTCACCGGTGACTTCTTCCAGCGTACGATGGGTGTGCAGCACGATATTGCCGCTTTCCACTTTATCCATCAGACGCTTGATCAGAATTTTTTCCGCGCGGAATGAATCACGACGGTGAATCAGATGCACTTCTGAGGCGATGTTGGACAGATACAGCGCTTCTTCAACCGCGGTGTTACCACCGCCGATAACCGCGACTTTCTGGTTACGGTAGAAGAAACCATCGCAGGTCGCGCAGGCAGAAACGCCGCGGCCTTTGAATGCTTCTTCTGACGGAAGTCCCAGATAGCGAGCAGAGGCACCGGTCGCGATGATTAACGCGTCACAGGTGTACTCACCGCTGTCGCCGGTCAGGCGGAACGGACGGTTTTGCAGATCCACGCTGTGGATATGATCGAAAATAATTTCGGTCTCAAACTTCGTTGCATGCTCGTGCATGCGCTCCATCAGCAGCGGACCGGTCAGGTCGCTAGGATCGCCCGGCCAGTTTTCGACTTCGGTGGTGGTGGTCAGCTGACCGCCTTTTTCCAGCCCGGTAATCAGGACCGGTTGCAGGTTTGCGCGTGCAGCATAGACCGCAGCGGTGTATCCCGCAGGTCCAGAACCAAGGATTAACAACTTACTGTGTTTGGCCGTGCCCATGAGATCCCCATAATTGTTGGCAGACATTGTTCGCGATTGTAGGGAATTTGTAGGCGTAAAAAAAGGGCATAGCGATTTTGTTAACGATATGTGTAATAGGATGAGTCGATTGATTGTCTATTTTAACATCAATAAATATAACTATTTCTACTGCCAGGCTCATGATTATAAGATGATTACATGTGAAACCGGACCCAGGATTCATGAATATGTGGCATGTTGTACTAAAAAAAGATGTTTTGCTTTGACAATCCCCTGTGCTTTTGCGACAACATTCAAGGAAGAAGAAAAGCAGTGTTTCGCGTGTGGTGAATTTTCATGCACGCAAATACCATTTTTACCCGGATCTCTGAAATCTACGTATGGTGTGGACAGACGTCATACGTGATGTCGGAGGGTGGCCGTGAGGCGCCGGGCTTCTCATACACATACCCTGGGATATTCGTCGTTGCAGCAACAACGGCGCATTGAAATCGGGAGAAGGCTCTGAACAGTGAAGTGCACAGAGTCAAGACAGGAGTAGGGAAGGAATACAGAGAGACAATAATAATGGTAGATAGTAAAAAACGCCCTGGCAAAGATCTCGACCGCATCGACCGCAACATTCTCAATGAACTGCAAAAAGATGGGCGTATTTCGAACGTCGAGCTTTCCAAAAGAGTAGGACTTTCTCCGACCCCGTGCCTTGAGCGCGTACGTCGTCTGGAACGACAGGGGTTTATTCAGGGCTATACTGCGCTGTTAAACCCGCATTACCTGGATGCATCGCTGCTGGTATTCGTTGAGATTACTCTGAATCGCGGTGCGCCGGACGTGTTTGAACAATTTAACGCCGCTGTGCAAAAACTTGAAGAAATTCAAGAATGTCACTTAGTATCCGGTGATTTCGACTATCTGTTGAAAACCCGTGTACCTGACATGTCAGCTTATCGTAAGCTTCTTGGCGAGACCCTGCTGCGCCTGCCAGGCGTAAACGACACTCGTACTTACGTCGTCATGGAAGAGGTCAAGCAGAGTAATCGTCTGGTAATTAAGACCCGCTAAAACGGAACAGGTGCAAAATCAGCGTAGTTTGATTACACTCCTGTTAATCCATACAGCAACAGTGTCGGCGCAATCTGGCACTGTTGTCCGTTTTAGCATTTGGCACCTGGAGAGCCTTTCTTGAGCCAGGAATATACAGAAGACAAAGAAGTCAAACTCACAAAACTCAGCAGCGGACGCCGGCTCCTTGAGGCGTTACTACTTTTATGCGCCATTTTTGCCATCTGGTTAATGGCTGCACTACTGAGCTTCAATCCTTCCGATCCTAGCTGGTCACAAACGGCCTGGCACGAACCCATCCACAATTTGTGTGGTGCTTCCGGCGCATGGCTGGCTGACACGCTGTTCTTCATTTTTGGCGTGATGGCGTACACCATACCGGTGATTATTGTTGGTGGCTGCTGGTTTGCCTGGCGGCACCGTTCAAGCGAAGAGTACATCGACTACTTCGCCGTCTCGCTGCGCCTGATTGGCGTACTGGCCATCATTCTTACCTCATGCGGCCTCGCGGCGATAAACGCGGATGACATCTGGTACTTTGCCTCCGGCGGCGTGATTGGTAGCCTGCTCAGCACCGCGCTGCAGCCAATGTTGCACAGCAGCGGCGGGACCATCGCACTGCTCTGCATCTGGGCCGCAGGCCTGACGCTCTTTACCGGCTGGTCGTGGGTCAGCATCGCCGAGAAAATGGGCAGTTGGATCCTCAACATTCTGACGTTCGCCAGCAACCGAACCCGCCGTGACGATACCTGGGTCGATGAAGACGAGTACGAAGAAGAAGACGAATATGAAGACGACGGCGAGGAGACGCAGAAAGCGTCGCGTGAATCTCGTCGTGCGCGCATCTTACGTGGGGCACTGGCTCGCCGTAAGCGTATTGCCGAAAAATTCGCTAACCCGATGGGCCGCAAAACGGATGAAGCGCTGTTTTCGGGCCGTCGTATGGATGAGCCTGAAGCCGCTGGCTATGCCGCGCAGGTAGATCCTGATGACGTGCTGTTCTCTGGCGCTAGCGCCACCCGTGCCGCAGGGTATGATGAATACGATCCGCTGCTGAATGGTCATTCTGTTACGGAAGCCGTTGCGGCGACGGGGGCGGCTGCCTGGGTAGCCGAGCCTGCGCTAGCAGCCCCTTCAGTGAGCGAACAGCCGGTGCCAACCCCCGCCGTTGAATGGCAGGCCGTTCCGGCACCCACCGCGGTTGACCCCGTTATTGCGCCAGCGCCGGAAGGGTGGCCGCCAGTACAGCAGCCTCAATATGCTCAACCGCAGCAGCCTGTTTACGAACAGCCGCAGTATGCTCAACCGCAGCAGCCTGCTTACGAGCAGCCGCAATATGCTCAACCGCAGCAGCCAGCTTACGAGCAGCCGCAATATGCTCAGCCGCAGCAGCCTGCTTACGAGCAGCCGCAGTATGCTCAACCGCAGCAGCCAGCTTACGAGCAGCCGCAATATGCTCAGCCGCAGCAGCCTGCTTACGAGCAGCCGCAGTATGCTCAACCGCAGCAGCCAGCTTACGAGCAGCCGCAGTATGCTCAACCGCAGCAGCCTGTTTACGAGCAGCCGCAGTATGCTCAGCCGCAGCAGCCTGCTTACGAGCAGCCATACTCCGCTGAGCCGGATTATCTGAACGAACAGCAGGTTACACCTGCTCCCGTTGCTGAACCGGAACCTGTTGTAGAGGAAGAAGTTAAGCCTGCGCACCGCCCGCCGTTGTACTACTTCGAAGAAGTAGAAGAGAAACGCGCGCGCGAACGTGAACAGCTGGCAGCATGGTATCAACCGATCCCAGAACCGCTGGCGCCGATGGAACAACGCGCGTCCTCTGCACCGTCTATTCCCGTTTCTGCGCCAGAACCTTCCGCCGCTGTCGCTCCGGTGGCCGCGAGCGTACGCCATGCAGCAGCCGTTGCTGGAACTGCCGCCGCGGTGGCTGCCTCTGCACCGCTGTTTAGCCCTGCCGAAGGGCCGCGTGCGCAGGTTAAAGAGGGCATTGGTCCACAGCTGCCGCGTCCTAACCGAGTCCGTGTACCCACGCGCCGTGAGCTCGCATCTTATGGTATTAAGCTGCCTTCCCAGCGGATGGCAGAAGAGCGGGCGGCTCGCGAGGCAGAACGTTATCAGCATGATGATAGCAACCCAATGACCGACGATGAAGCCGATGCCATGCAGCAGGATGCACTGGCTCGCCAGTTTGCCGCCTCGCAGCAGCAGCGTTACGGTGAAACGGAAAGTCATGATGATTTCGTGTCTGACGACGATGATGCGGATACGGCAGCCGAAGCGGAACTGGCACGCCAGTTTGCGGCATCTCAGCAGAACCGTTACGCCAGCGAACAACCGGAAGGGGCGCATCCGTTCTCTCTCGACGATTTTGAATTCTCACCGATGAAAACTCTGGTGGATGATACGCCGAGGGCACCATTGTTCACGCCGAGCGTGATGCCGGAACCTACCGTTACGCCGCCGTCTCAACCGCAGCAGCCATCACAGTATGCTCAGGGCCATCAGCAGCCGCCGCAGCATGCACAAGGCTATCATCAGCCTCAGCAGCAATTTGCGCAGCCGCCACAACAGCAGCCTGTGCATCAGCCGGTAACGCCGCAGGAGAGTCTGATTCACCCGCTGCTCATGCGTAACGGCGACGATCGTCCGCTGCAGAAGCCGACGACGCCGCTGCCTTCGTTAGATCTGTTAACTCCGCCGCCAACGGAAGTGGAGCCGGTAGACACCTTCGCGCTGGAACAGATGGCGCGTCTGGTTGAGACTCGTCTGGCCGATTACCGCATTAAAGCGGACGTCGTGAACTACTCTCCGGGCCCGGTTATCACCCGTTTCGAGCTGAATCTGGCGCCTGGCGTGAAGGCGGCACGAATTTCTAACCTGTCACGAGATCTCGCGCGATCTCTCTCGACCGTTGCGGTACGGGTGGTGGAAGTGATTCCGGGTAAACCGTATGTTGGCCTGGAACTGCCGAACAAAAAACGTCAGACCGTTTACCTGCGCGAAGTGCTCGACTGCGACAAATTCCGTGATAACCCATCACCGTTGACCGTGGTGCTGGGTAAAGATATTGCCGGTGAGCCGGTGGTTGCTGACCTCGCCAAGATGCCACACCTGCTGGTTGCTGGTACAACAGGCTCCGGTAAGTCCGTCGGCGTGAACGCCATGATCCTCAGCATGCTCTACAAAGCGCAGCCTGAGGACGTACGTTTCATCATGATCGACCCGAAAATGCTGGAACTCTCGGTCTACGAAGGGATCCCGCATCTGTTGACTGAAGTGGTAACCGACATGAAGGATGCTGCCAACGCCCTGCGCTGGAGCGTCAACGAAATGGAACGTCGCTACAAACTGATGTCGGCGCTTGGCGTGCGAAATCTTGCTGGCTATAACGATAAAATTGCTGAAGCGGCGCGCATGGGCCGTCCAATTCCGGATCCATACTGGAAACCGGGCGACAGCATGGATGCGACGCATCCGGTTCTGGAAAAACTGCCGTACATCGTGGTTCTGGTTGATGAATTTGCCGACCTGATGATGACCGTCGGTAAGAAAGTGGAAGAGTTGATCGCCCGCCTGGCGCAGAAAGCGCGTGCTGCGGGTATCCACCTGGTTCTGGCAACCCAGCGTCCGTCGGTGGATGTGATTACCGGCCTTATCAAGGCCAACATTCCAACCCGTATTGCGTTTACGGTCTCGAGTAAAATTGACTCCCGTACCATTCTTGACCAGGGCGGCGCTGAGTCGCTGCTGGGAATGGGTGACATGCTCTACGCTGGCCCTAACTCCAACAACCCGGTGCGCGTTCACGGGGCGTTTGTCCGTGACCAGGAAGTGCATGCGGTGGTTCAGGACTGGAAGGCTCGCGGTCGTCCGCAGTACGTTGATGGCATTACCTCCGACACCGAAAGTGAAGGCGGCGGCGGTGGCTTTGATGGTGGCGAAGAGTTGGATCCGCTGTTCGATCAGGCGGTCAACTTTGTGACCCAGAAACGCAAGGCATCAATCTCCGGCGTACAACGCCAGTTCCGCATTGGCTACAACCGTGCAGCCCGTATCATCGAACAGATGGAAGCGCAGGGGATCGTCAGCGAGCAGGGGCACAACGGCAACCGTGAGGTGCTGGCACCGCCGCCGTTCGATTGATTGCAAAGATGGGTAAATAAGTCAGAATTCAGTATTTTCTTCTGTCACCGCTCTGGGCGAAGTCTTAGAGTGAGTGCCAGAGGCTCTCCTGCCGGGAGCATGAAGCTATTTAAGGATTAATAATGAAAAAGATCGCGATCACGTGTGCATTACTTTCCAGCTTTGTTGTCAGCAGCGTATGGGCTGATGCCGCAGGCGACCTGAAAAGCCGTCTGGATAAAGTGAGCAGCTTCCACGCCAGCTTCACCCAGAAAGTGACCGACGGCAGCGGCAACGCGGTGCAGGAAGGCCAGGGCGATCTGTGGGTAAAACGTCCGAACCTGTTTAACTGGCACATGACGCAGCCGGATGAAAGCATTCTGGTGTCTGACGGTAAAACGCTGTGGTTCTACAACCCGTTTGTTGAACAGGCGACGGCTACCTGGCTGAAAGATGCGACGGGCAATACGCCGTTTATGCTGATTGCCCGCAACCAGGCCAGCGACTGGCAGCAGTATAATATTCAGCAGACCGGTGATGACTTTGTGCTGACGCCGCGCGGCAGCAACGGCAACCTGAAGAAATTTACGATTAACGTTGGTCGTGATGGCACGATTCATCAGTTCAGCGCCATTGAACAGGACGATCAGCGCAGCAGTTATCAACTGAAATCGCAGCAGAACGGTGCGATAGAGGCGTCTAAATTCACCTTTACACCGCCGCAGGGCGTGACGGTGGACGATCAGCGTAAGTAAGAGGCAGGCGTGGGCAATTTGTCGCTCGATTTTTCTGATAATACCTTCCAACCTCTGGCCGCGCGTATGCGGCCAGAAAACTTAGCGCAGTATATCGGCCAGCAGCATCTGCTGGCTGCCGGCAAGCCGCTGCCGCGCGCTATTGAAGCCGGACACCTGCATTCGATGATCCTTTGGGGGCCGCCGGGCACGGGGAAAACGACGCTGGCGGAAGTGATTGCTCGCTACGCGAATGCCGACGTTGAGCGAATCTCTGCTGTTACCTCCGGAGTGAAAGAGATTCGTGAAGCCATCGAGCGTGCCCGACAGAACCGCAACGCTGGGCGTCGAACCATTCTATTTGTAGATGAAGTTCATCGCTTCAACAAAAGCCAGCAGGATGCCTTCCTGCCGCATATTGAAGACGGCACCATCACCTTTATTGGTGCGACCACCGAAAACCCCTCGTTTGAGCTGAACTCGGCGCTGCTCTCCCGTGCCCGTGTCTATCTGCTGAAATCCCTGACCACCGAGGATATTGAACAGGTATTGACTCAAGCCATGGAAGACAAAGCACGGGGCTACGGCGGGCAGGATATTGTTCTGCCGGACGACACGCGCCGCGCGATTGCCGAATTGGTCAACGGCGATGCCCGTCGTGCGCTCAATACGCTCGAAATGATGGCTGATATGGCGGAGCTGGATGATGCCGGCAAGCGCGTCTTGCAGCCCCAGCTTTTGACTGAAATTGCCGGTGAACGCAGCGCTCGCTTTGATAACAAAGGTGACCGCTTTTATGACCTGATTTCGGCGCTGCATAAATCGGTACGCGGCAGCGCGCCCGACGCGGCGCTCTACTGGTACGCCCGCATTATCAGCGCGGGTGGCGATCCGCTCTATGTTGCTCGTCGTTGCCTTGCCATTGCTTCAGAAGATGTCGGCAACGCTGACCCGCGCGCGATGCAGGTGGCGATTTCCGCCTGGGACTGCTTTACCCGCGTTGGTCCGGCGGAAGGGGAACGGGCCATTGCGCAGGCGATTGTTTACCTGGCCTGTGCACCGAAAAGCAACGCTGTTTATACCGCCTTTAAAGCAGCAATGGCCGATGCCCGCGAACGTCCGGATTACGACGTACCGGTGCATCTGCGAAACGCGCCAACCAAACTGATGAAAGAGATGGGCTACGGGCAGGAATATCGTTATGCCCACGACGAGCCAAATGCTTACGCCGCTGGTGAAGAGTATTTCCCCAGCGAAATGGCACAAACGCGCTACTATCACCCGACCAACCGAGGTCTTGAAGGCAAGATTGGCGAAAAGCTCGCCTGGCTCGCTGAACAGGATCAAAATAGCCGCACAAAACGCTACCGCTAGTGCAGTCGTTGCGGTAATGTTGTCGATGTACCTCTGCGACCACGGGCTGTGGTCGCATACTCCACTTTCAATTCGATAAGCATAGGATAAGCATGCTCGATCCCAATCTGCTGCGTACAGAGCCAGACGCAGTCGCAGAAAAACTGGCACGCCGGGGCTTTAAGCTGGATGTAGATAAACTTCGCGCTCTTGAAGAGCGTCGTAAAGTACTGCAGGTAGAAACTGAAAATCTGCAGGCAGAGCGTAACTCGCGATCGAAATCCATCGGCCAGGCGAAAGCACGCGGGGAAGACATTGAGCCTTTACGCCTGGAAGTGAACAAGCTTGGCGAACAACTTGATGCCGCTAAATCAGAACTGGATGTTCTGCTGGCTGAGATTCGCGATATTGCGCTGACTATCCCGAACATCCCGCACGACGATGCACCGGTAGGTCGTGACGAAAACGACAACGTTGAAGTTAGCCGCTGGGGCACGCCGCGTGAATTCGATTTCGAAATCCGCGACCACGTTACGCTGGGTGAAATGCACAGCGGGCTGGACTTTGCGGCCGCCGTTAAGCTGACCGGTTCACGCTTTGTCGTGATGAAAGGTCAGATTGCCCGTATGCACCGCGCGCTGTCGCAGTTCATGCTGGATCTGCACACCGAACAGCACGGCTATAGCGAAAACTATGTGCCTTACCTGGTAAACCAGGACACGCTGTACGGCACCGGCCAACTGCCGAAATTTGCTGGCGATCTGTTCCATACCCGTCCGCTGGAAGAAGAAGCTGACAGCAGCAACTACGCGCTGATCCCAACGGCAGAAGTGCCGCTGACGAACCTCGTGCGTGATGAAATCATCGACGAAGACGACCTGCCGATCAAAATGACCGCGCACACGCCGTGCTTCCGCTCTGAAGCGGGTTCCTACGGTCGTGATACCCGTGGTCTGATTCGTATGCACCAGTTCGACAAAGTTGAGATGGTGCAGATCGTACGTCCAGAAGATTCTATGGCGGCGCTGGAAGAGATGACCGGTCACGCGGAAAAAGTCCTGCAATTGCTGGGTCTGCCGTACCGTAAAATCATTCTGTGCACCGGTGATATGGGCTTCGGCGCATGCAAAACCTACGACCTCGAAGTCTGGGTTCCAGCGCAGAATACCTACCGCGAGATCTCCTCTTGCTCTAACGTCTGGGATTTCCAGGCGCGCCGCATGCAGGCTCGTTGCCGCAGCAAGTCCGACAAGAAAACGCGTCTGGTTCACACCCTGAACGGGTCTGGTCTGGCCGTAGGTCGTACGCTGGTTGCCGTGCTGGAAAACTACCAGCAGGCAGATGGTCGCATCGAAGTACCTGAAGTACTGCGTCCATACATGAACGGTCTGGAATACATCGGTTAATCCTACACCGCTTCACAAAAAAAGCGCCGAAAGGCGCTTTTTTTATATCCGCATTGATACCGAACAATACCTCTTCGGGTAGAACGTTTGATACTCCCTTCTAAGTAACACCAGCATATAAAACTATAATAACAGTATTTCGTTATATAAATGACTATATAGCGGATGATGTTTTCAATGTTAGCAACGAAGTGAGAGTCCATGAAAACTGAAACCCCCGATGCTTTATTGGCAGCCGAGGTCAGCCGCCGTGGTTTGATGAAAACCACGGCCATTGGCGGACTGGCGATGGCCAGCAGTGCGTTTACGCTTCCCTTCAGCCGCATCGTGAATGCTGCCGAGGCGATTGCGCCGAGTACGGCGGCAGAGCGCGTAACCTGGAGTGCGTGTACGGTTAACTGTGGAAGCCGCTGCCCGCTGCGCATGCATGTTGTCGATGGCGAGATTAAATACGTCGAAACGGATAATACCGGTGATGATAACTACGACGGCCTGCATCAGGTTCGCGCCTGTCTGCGCGGTCGTTCCATGCGCCGTCGTGTCTATAATCCCGATCGTCTGAAGTACCCGATGAAGCGGGTCGGTAAACGTGGCGAAGGTAAATTCGAGCGCATCAGCTGGGAAGAAGCTTTTGACACCATTGCCGACAACATGAAGCGGCTGATTAAAGATTACGGTAACGAATCCATCTATCTCAACTACGGCACCGGTACCCTTGGCGGTACGCTGACCCGCTCCTGGCCACCGGGAAAAACCCTGGTTGCTCGACTGATGAACTGCTGTGGCGGTTACCTGAACCACTATGGTGACTACTCTTCTGCGCAGATTGCCGCGGGCCTGAACTACACCTACGGCGGCTGGGCCGACGGTAACAGTCCGTCAGATATCGAAAACAGCAAGCTGGTCGTGCTGTTTGGCAATAACCCGGGCGAAACGCGTATGAGCGGCGGCGGGGTAACGTACTACCTGGAGCAGGCGCGCCAGAAATCGAATGCCCGCATGATTATCGTCGACCCGCGTTATACCGATACTGGTGCAGGGCGTGAAGATGAGTGGATCCCTATCCGTCCTGGTACCGATGCGGCGCTGGTTTCGGCGCTGGCGTGGGTGATGATCACCGAAAACCTGGTCGATCAGCCGTTCCTCGATAAATACTGCGTTGGCTACGACGAAAAAACGCTTCCGGAAGGTGCACCGACAAACGGTCACTATAAAGCCTACATTCTGGGACAAGGCAGCGATGCTACGGCGAAAACGCCGGAGTGGGCTGCGAGCATTACCGGTATTCCTGCTGAGCGTATCGTGAAACTGGCGCGTGAGATTGCGCTGGCCAAACCGGCCTATATCTCCCAGGGCTGGGGGCCACAGCGTCATGCTAACGGCGAAATTGCTACCCGCGCTATCTCCATGCTGTCGATTCTGACCGGTAACGTCGGGATCAACGGCGGCAACAGCGGCGCGCGTGAAGGCTCCTATGAGGTACCGTTTGAGCGTATGCCAACGCTGGAAAACCCGGTACAGACCAGCATTTCCATGTTTATGTGGACCGATGCGATCGTTCGCGGTCCAGAAATGACCGCGCTGCGCGACGGCGTCCGTGGTAAAGACAAGCTGGATGTGCCGATCAAAATGATCTGGAACTATGCCGGTAACTGCCTGATTAACCAGCACTCTGAAATCAACCGCACCCATGAAATTCTGCAGGACGATAAGAAGTGCGAAATGATTGTGGTGATTGACTGCCACATGACTTCGTCGGCGAAATATGCCGATATCCTGCTGCCCGACTGCACCGCATCTGAGCAGATGGATTTCGCGCTGGATGCCTCCTGCGGCAACATGTCCTACGTTATCTTCACCGATCAGGTCATCAAACCGCGTTTCGAATGCAAAACGATCTATGAGATGACTACTGAGCTGGCGAAACGTATGGGCGTTGAGCAGCAGTTCACCGAAGGGCGGACGCAGGAAGGATGGATGCGCCATCTGCATGAGCTTTCTCGTCAGGCCGTGCCGGAACTGCCGGACTTCGATACCTTCCGCAAGCAGGGCATCTTCAAGCAGCGTGACCCTGAAGGGCATCACGTTGCCTATAAAGCCTTCCGTGAAGACCCGCAGGCCAATCCGCTGACTACGCCGTCAGGGAAAATTGAAATCTACTCGCAGGAACTGGCAAAAATTGCCGCCACCTGGGAACTGGCCGAAGGCGATGTTATCGATCCGTTACCGATCTACACCCCAGGCTTTGAGAACTACAACGATCCGCTGGCGGAGAAATTCCCGCTGCAGTTGACTGGTTTCCACTACAAAGCTCGCGTTCACTCGACTTACGGCAACGTTGATGTGCTGAAAGCGGCCTGTCGTCAGGAGATGTGGATCAACCCGCTGGATGCGAAGAAACGCGGCATCGCTAACGGCGATCGTGTGCGTATCTTTAACGATCGTGGGGAAGTGCATATTGAAGCTAAGGTCACGCCGCGCATGATGCCGGGCATCGTCGCGCTGGGTGAGGGGGCTTGGTACAACCCGGATGCTAAAGGTATTGACCAGGCCGGTAGCATTAACGTGCTGACCACTCAACGTCCGTCGCCGCTGGCGAAAGGCAACCCATCGCACACGAACCTTGTCCAGGTTGAGAAGGTGTAAGGAGTAACCGATGACTACCCAATATGGCTTTTTTATTGACTCCGCTCGTTGCACCGGTTGTAAAACCTGCGAGCTGGCGTGTAAAGATTACAAAGACTTAACCCCGGACGTCAGCTTCCGCCGTATTTATGAATACGCAGGCGGTGACTGGCAGGAAGACAACGGCGTCTGGAACCAGAACGTCTTTGCTTACTACCTGTCCATCGCCTGTAACCACTGTGAAGACCCGGCCTGTACCAAAGTGTGCCCAAGCGGCGCGATGCACAAACGCGAAGACGGTTTTGTGGTCGTCAACGAAGATGTGTGCATCGGCTGTCGCTACTGTCACATGGCCTGCCCGTACGGCGCACCGCAGTACAACGAAGCCAAAGGTCACATGACCAAATGTGACGGCTGCCACGAGCGTGTGGCGGAAGGTAAGAAACCGATTTGTGTGGAATCCTGCCCGCTGCGCGCGCTGGACTTTGGCCCAATCGAAGAGCTGCGTCAGAAGCACGGTACGCTGGCGGCGGTGGCACCACTGCCGTCCGCACACTTCACGAAACCAAGCATTGTGATTAAACCTAACGCCAATGCACGTCCGTGCGGCGATACCACTGGCTATCTGGCCAATCCGAAGGAGGTGTAAGATGGGAAGTGGATGGCATGAATGGCCGTTGATGATCTTCACGGTCTTTGGGCAGTGCGTAGCAGGTGGGTTTATCGTCCTGGCACTGGCATTGCTCAAGGGGCAACTCCCTCGAGAACAGCAGCAGCGCGTGGTGCTGAGCATGTTTGCGCTGTGGGTGTTGATGGGCATTGGTTTTATCGCCTCAACGCTGCACCTCGGTTCGCCAATGCGCGCCTTTAACTCGCTGAACCGCGTGGGAGCTTCCTCGCTCAGTAACGAAATTGCCAGCGGTGCAATCTTCTTTGCGGTCGGCGGCATTGGCTGGCTGCTGGCGATCACCAACAAACTCTCCTGCGCGCTGCGCAGCGTGTGGCTGGTGGTGACGATGGTACTGGGCGTGGTGTTTGTCTGGATGATGGTGCGTGTCTATAACACCATCGATACCGTGCCAACCTGGTACACCATCTGGACGCCGCTGAGCTTCTTCCTGACGCTGTTTATCGGCGGCCCGCTGCTGGGTTACCTGCTGCTGCGCTGGGCAGGCGTTGAAGGCTGGGGCATGCGTCTGCTGCCGGTTATCAGCCTTGCTGCGCTGGTGGTGAGTGTGATTGTCACCACGATGCAGGGCGTTGAGCTGGCTTCCATTCAGAGCTCAATCCAGCAAGCTTCCGCGCTGGTGCCTGATTACGGCTCGCTGATGGCGTGGCGTATCGTGGCAATCGCCCTGGCGCTGGTCTGCTGGGTTGCTCCGCAGCTCAAAGGCTATCAACCCGCGTTACCGTTGCTGAGCCTGGCGTTTGTGCTGGTGTTGGTCGGTGAGATGATTGGCCGTGGCGTATTCTACGGTCTGCATATGACCGTCGGTATGGCGGTCGCCAGCTAAGCAAAATAAGCTGCCAGGGCAGGCTTGCCCTGGCACTTTTTGTCCATGAATTTTTTCGACTGAACCCTCATTCGGCTATTCTGCTATTTTTCAATTAAAACAATCTAATAAGTAAACTTAACCGCGGCTTATCGTTGCGTTGAATAAGAAACGTCAATCGTTGAGCCAGAAAGCCTTCTGCTGTTGAAATCAGGTGGATTGACAATGTTTTTGGCAGTGGCATGATGCGCACGAAATCTGTCTATCCTCACGGTTTTGAACCCATGACCACCTATACTCGCCCAGTGCTATTGCTGCTCTGCGGCCTACTGTTATTGACGCTGGCGATCGCGGTATTAAACACGCTCGTCCCGCTCTGGCTCGCCCATGAAAATCTGCCTACCTGGCAGGTGGGAGTGGTGAGTTCGTCCTATTTTACCGGCAACCTGGTTGGCACCATGCTCACCGGGCGGCTGATTAAGCGTCTTGGTTTTAATTACAGTTACTACATCGCCTCGCTGATTTTTGCCGCGGGCTGCGTGGGGCTAGGCTTTATGGTGGGCTTCTGGAGCTGGATGTTCTGGCGCTTTATCGCGGGCGTTGGCTGCGCCATGATTTGGGTGGTGGTCGAGAGCGCGCTGATGTGCAGCGGCACGTCACGTAACCGCGGTCGCCTGTTGGCGGCCTATATGATGATGTATTACATCGGGACCGTGCTGGGCCAGGTTATCGTCAGCAGATTGCCGACGGATATGGCAACCATTCTTCCGCTGATGACCGGCGTGGTGCTGGCAGGCATTTTACCGCTGCTGTTTACCCGCATTGTGAACCAGAAAGACGAAGCGCAGGATGAAAGTGCGCGCGTTTGGCCAATGTTCAAACTGCGTCAGGCTCGTCTGGGGGTTAATGGCTGCATTATTTCCGGGATTGTCCTGGGCTCGCTTTATGGCCTGATGCCGCTGTACCTGAACCACCGTGGCGTCAGCGATTCCGGTATTGGATTCTGGATGGCGGTGATGGTCAGCGCGGGGATCCTCGGTCAGTGGCCGATTGGCCGGTTGGCAGACCGCTATGGGCGCCTGATGGTGCTGCGTGTTCAGGTCTTTGTGGTCATTATTGGCTGCTTAGGTATGTTGAGCCAGGCTGCAATGGCACCAGCGCTGTTTATTCTCGGCGCAGCGGGCTTCACGTTGTATCCGGTGGCAATGGCCTGGGCCTGCGAGAAGGTGGAACATCATCAACTCGTCTCGATGAACCAGGCGCTGCTGCTGAGCTATACCATCGGCAGCCTGGTGGGACCATCGTTGACGGCAATGCTGATGCAAAGTTATTCCGACAACCTCTTGTTCATCATGATTGCTGGGGTATCGTTTGTATATCTGATGATGCTGCTGCGCAAAGCCGGACATCATCCTACCCCGGTGGCTCACGCCTGATCCTGCTGACGCCTTATGAAAACATGACGCGTCATTCTTTCCTGCATCGCTATACTAAGGTTTGCCACGTCGCTTTCGCGTAGGTGGGGGGCGAGCTTATATTCTTCTGACTTCCAGACAATAAACCCGATTAAATGTGCGAGATGTTGTAATTTTGCACGCTCGCGTTACCTATTTTGGATTAGTGCTCGCATAATCATCCGTCGATAAAAATCGCATTCGCGAACAATAACATTCAAGGAACGGAGTTTATGGCAGGCGAACAAGAAAAGCAGCTGCGGTGGTATAACATCGCGCTGATGTCGTTTATTACGGTTTGGGGTTTCGGCAACGTCGTCAATAACTACGCCAACCAGGGGTTGGTAGTTGTCTTCTCGTGGCTGTTTATCTTCGCACTCTATTTCACACCTTACGCGCTTATCGTCGGCCAGCTTGGTTCGACCTTTAAGGATGGGAAGGGGGGCGTTAGCACCTGGATTAAAAATACGATGGGGCCGGGGCTGGCGTATCTGGCTGCCTGGACCTACTGGGTTGTCCACATTCCTTATCTGGCGCAGAAGCCGCAGGCCATTCTGATTGCGCTGGGCTGGGCAATAAAGGGAAACGGTTCGCTTATCACCGAGTATGGCGTGGTGGCGCTTCAGGGCTTTACGCTGGCGCTTTTCGTCTTCTTCATGTGGGTGGCATCCCGAGGGATGAAATCGCTGAAGCTGGTAGGGTCGATTGCCGGGATCGCCATGTTCGTGATGTCGCTGTTGTACGTGGTGATGGCGGTGACGGCACCGGCTATCACCGAGGTGAAAATCGCCACCACCAATATTACCTGGCAAACCTTTATTCCGCATTTTGACTTCACCTATATCACCACCATTTCGATGCTGGTGTTCGCGGTGGGCGGGGCTGAAAAGATCTCACCGTACGTCAATAACACCCGTAACCCGGGAAAAGAGTTTCCGCGCGGAATGATCTTTCTGGCGGTCATGGTTGCCGTGTGCGCGATCCTCGGTTCACTGGCAATGGGAATGATGTTCGACTCTAACCATATTCCTGACGATCTGATGGCTAACGGCCAGTATTATGCTTTCCAGAAACTGGGGGGCTATTACCACATGGGCAACTCTCTGATGGTGATCTATGCCATTGCGAACACGCTGGGGCAGGTTGCCGCGCTGGTGTTCTCCATCGATGCGCCGCTAAAGGTGCTGCTGAGTGATGCCGACAGCCGTTATATCCCGCAGAAGCTCTGTAAAACTAACGCTTCAGGCACACCGGTGAACGGGTATCTGTTGACGCTGGTGCTGGTCGCATTGCTGATTATGTTACCGACGCTGGGTATTGGTGATATGAACAATCTCTACAAATGGCTGCTCAATCTCAACTCTGTGGTGATGCCGCTGCGCTATCTGTGGGTGTTCGTCGCGTTTATCGCGGTAATTCGTCTGGGGCAGAAATATCAGTCGGAGTATGTCTTTATCCGTAATCGTTCGTTGGCGATGACGGTTGGCGTATGGTGCTTCTTGTTTACCGCGTTTGCCTGTCTGACCGGCATTTTCCCGAAAATGACCGCCTTTACGCCGGAGTGGGCATTCCAGCTATCGCTTAACGTGGCCACGCCGTTTGTGCTGGTGGGGTTAGGGCTGATCTTCCCACTGTTGGCGCGCAAAAAGCGCTAAAAGAAAACCCGGCATAAAGCCGGGTTTAAAATCGGTAGCCCGGCCGAGCGCAAGCGACGCCGGGATGAGCAGGGGAGTTAGTACATCACCTTATGACCATACTGCTCGAGGATGCCTTTCACGCGCTCCATGGTCTCTTTCTTCGGTGGGTGTACGCCGTCCAGCTTGTACTCTTCACCCATCGCTACCCACTTGTGTTTCCCCAGCTCGTGATAAGGCAGCAGTTCGATTTTTTCAACGTTGCCCATATCGCGGGTAAACTCGCCGAGACGATGCGCGGAGTCGTCGTCGTCTGACCAGCCTGGTACCACGACGTAGCGGATCCAGACGTTGATGTTTTTCTTCGACAGATACTGAGCAAACTCCAGCGTACGATGGTTGGAGACGCCAACCAGGTTCTGGTGAATGTCGTCGTTCATCTGCTTAAGATCGAGCATCACCAGGTCAGTCACTTCCAGCAGTTCATCAATGACCGGATCATAACGACGGACGAAACCGTTGGTGTCAAGACAGGTATGAATCCCTTCTTTGTGGCAAGCGCGGAACCAGTCACGCACAAACTCGGCCTGCAGAATAGCTTCACCGCCGGACGCGGTCACACCGCCGCCGGATGCGTTCATAAAGTGGCGGTAGGTCACCACTTCTTTCATCAGCTCTTCAACGGTGATCTCTTTACCGCCGTGGGTGTCCCAGGTATCACGGTTGTGGCAATACAGGCAGCGCATCAGGCAGCCCTGGAAGAAGGTAATAAAACGGATGCCTGGGCCATCAACGGTGCCACAGGACTCAAAGGAGTGAATACGACCAATTACAGACATTGCGGTGTTATCTCCAGTTCTTCCCAGCTTTACAGCCAGGTTTGCGAGCACGGTTATAAAGCCGCGTCGAGTTTATTTTGCTTGTTAACTTCAGTATAGAAGTCAGCAAGCAAAATCCACTCAGCGAGTGTCGATTATAAGAAAGGCCCCACCGAGGTGGAGCCTTCATTTTACGCGTTTTTAATCGCGATTTCAGTCAAATCTATTAGATAGATTGAGTGAAAGTACGGGTAATAACGTCCTGCTGCTGTTCTTTAGTCAGGGAGTTAAAACGTACTGCGTAGCCAGATACACGGATGGTCAGCTGCGGATATTTTTCCGGGTTTTCCATCGCGTCGAGCAGCATTTCGCGGTTCATTACGTTAACGTTCAGGTGCTGACCGCCTTCGATAGACGCTTCGTGGTGGAAGTAACCGTCCATCAGACCAGCCAGGTTGGTTTTACGAACGTCGTCGTCTTTACCCAGAGCGTTAGGAACGATAGAGAAGGTGTAAGAGATACCATCTTTAGCGTAAGCAAACGGCAGTTTAGCAACGGAAGTCAGAGAGGCAACAGCACCTTTCTGGTCACGACCGTGCATTGGGTTAGCACCTGGGCCGAATGGAGCGCCAGCGCGACGACCGTCTGGGGTGTTACCGGTTTTCTTACCATAAACCACGTTAGAGGTGATGGTCAGAACAGACTGAGTCGGGATAGCGTTACGGTAAGTAGTCAGTTTCTGAATTTTCTTCATGAAACGTTCTACCAGGTCAACCGCCATGTCATCGACGCGAGCGTCGTTGTTACCAAACTGCGGATATTCGCCTTCGATTTCGAAGTCAACAGCCAGACCGTTTTCATCACGAATCGGTTTAACTTTCGCATATTTGATTGCAGACAGGGAGTCAGCAGCAACGGACAGACCAGCGATACCACACGCCATGGTGCGGATAACGTCACGGTCGTGCAGCGCCATCAGAGAGGCTTCGTAGCTGTACTTGTCGTGCATGTAGTGGATGACGTTCAGCGCGGTGACGTACTGTTTAGCCAGCCAATCCATGAAGTGGTCCATACGATCCATAACTTCGTCGTAGTTCAGAACGTCGCCTTTCATTGGCTCAGTTTTAGGACCAACCTGCATTTTCAGTTTTTCATCAACGCCGCCGTTGATTGCGTACAGCATGGTTTTCGCCAGGTTTGCACGTGCGCCGAAGAACTGCATTTGTTTACCAACGATCATTGGGCTTACGCAGCAAGCGATAGCGTAGTCATCGTTGTTAAAGTCAGGACGCATCAGGTCATCGTTCTCGTACTGCAGAGAAGAGGTGTCGATGGACACTTTAGCGGCATATTTTTTGAACGCCAGTGGCAGTTTCTCAGACCACAGAACGGTGATGTTCGGCTCTGGAGAAGGACCCATGGTGTACAGGGTGTTCAGGAAGCGGAAGCTGTTTTTGGTAACCAGAGTACGGCCATCAACGCCCATACCTGCGATAGATTCAGTCGCCCAGATTGGGTCACCGGAGAACAGTTCATCATACTCAGGGGTACGCAGGAAGCGAACCATACGCAGTTTCATGACCAGGTGGTCAATCATTTCCTGAGCGTCTTGCTCAGTGATTTTGCCTGCTTTCAGGTCACGTTCGATGTAGATATCCAGGAAGCTGGAAGTACGACCGAAGGACATTGCCGCGCCGTTCTGGGATTTAACCGCAGCCAGGTAGCCGAAGTAAGTCCACTGGATAGCTTCCTGAGCGTTGGTAGCCGGACCAGAGATGTCGTAGCCGTATTTAGCAGCCATCTCTTTGATCTGACCCAGCGCACGGTGCTGTTCAGAGATTTCTTCACGCAGACGGATAGTCGCTTCCAGGTTCACACCGTTTTCCAGGTCAGACTGGAGGGAGGAGAACTGAGCGAATTTATCTTTCATCAGGTAGTCGATACCGTAAACGGCGATACGACGGTAGTCACCGATGATACGACCACGGCCGTAGGCGTCTGGCAGACCGGTCAGAACACCGGATTTACGGCAGCGCAGGATGTCCGGAGTATAAACGTCGAACACGCCCTGGTTGTGCGTTTTACGGTATTCGGTGAAGATTTTCTTGATCATCGGGTCCAGCTCGCGGTCATACGCTTTGCAGGAACCTTCGATCATTTTGATGCCACCGAACGGGATAAGAGCACGTTTCAGTGGAGCTTCAGTCTGCAGACCAACGATTTTTTCCAGCGACTTGTTAATGTAACCAGCGTCGTGGGAAGTGATGGTTGAAGCTACGGCGGTGTCAAAGTCAACTGGCGCGTGGGTGCGGTTTTCCAGTTTAACGCCTTCCATTACGCTATCCCACAGCTTGGTGGTCGCGTCAGTTGCGCCAGCCAGGAAGGATTCGTCACCTTCATATGGGGTGTAGTTTTTCTGGATGAAGTCACGTAAGTTTACTTCATTCTGCCAATCACCTTTGGTAAAACCTTCCCAGGCTGCGGCTAACTTTTCATTAAGTTCGGACATGTAACACCTACCTTCTTAAGTGGACTTTTTATTTACTGCCTGGAGCAATCGTCAATTAATGACGGTCACCGCCACGCAGGTAAATGACCCAGTATGTCAACCCAACCAGCAAACCGCCGCCGATGATATTCCCGATAGTCACGGGAATCAGGTTATCGGTGATGAAGTGCATCACGGTCAGGTGAGAGAAACTTTCCGGAGTAGAACCGATAGCGGTCCAGAATTCCGGGCTAGCAAAATCGCGTATTACGATACCCATCGGGATCATAAACATGTTTGCGATACTGTGCTCAAAACCGCTGGCAACGAACATGGCAACCGGTAAAACCATAATCATGGCTTTATCCATCAGGCTGCGACCAGAGTAGCTCATCCACACTGCCAGACAGACCATCAGGTTCGCCAGGATGCCGAGAGCAACGGCTTCGATAAATGTATGGTGCATTTTGTGGTCAGCAGTTTGCAGGACGTTGAGCCCCCATCCGCCGTTGGCCGTCATGTACTCGCCGGAAAGCCACATTAGCAACACGAAAAGCAGTGCACCAATCAGGTTACCAACATAGACGTTGAGCCAGTTTTTTGCCAATTGACCCCATGTGATGCGGCCGCTGGCTTTCGCCACAACAATCAGCACGGTAGAGGTAAAGAGGTCTGCGCCACAAATCACGCAAAGAATTAAGCCTAAGGAGAAACAAATACCACCAATGAGTTTCGCGATGCCGAATGGCATACCTGCGGTACCCGTGGTTGCGGTAATGTAAAAAACAAAAGCAATCGAGATAAAGACGCCCGCAGTAATCGCCAGATAAAAGGTTTTCAGCGGATGCTTGGTTGCTTTATAGACACCTGCTTCTTCGGCAACTTTAGCCATCGCAGCAGGAAGGAGTAGATCAAAAGGGTTGTCAGCTTTCACACTAACTCTCTCTTTTTATTTAATCGGCGACGAGATACTAACAAAGCATTATAGATGAGAATTTGATATAGATCATATCTCGCCTGGCTTATAGGCCTGAAGAACGAATGGTTTTTCAACGATCTCAGGGTAATTTATTGAATCTAATGATAAAAATAAATTTTAAGATTTGCAAATTCAGTTGAATTTTTTCTTTACCCTTCATTTTATTAGTTAATTAAAATGGAGTAATGATTGTGCAAATTAACAATAAATGTAAGCTACTAAATATTGCGTTTACTTATGTTTAACTTTATTTTCACAGATCTACGAAGCGAAGCGTGGAAATAAAAAAAGGGGCCAATATTTGGCCCCGTAATATAGCGTAGACTGTACGTTAAACCTACTTTTTCTGCGGGAAATATCCTACTTTGCCCAGAAAGCCGCTTTAGCGCGCTGGAGCTTCTCGTAGGCCTGCAGAAGCGACTGATGCGCAGGGAAGGCTTCCAGGGAGCCATCAGCAGGCTGCAGGCCATAGAAGGCCTCTTCACCGCTCAGCGCCGCGCTGGCCGCTTCTACGGCATCTGCGCCGTACATACGGACGAACGCGTTCAGGTACTGCAGAGGTTCACGTTCTTCTTCCTGAGACAGCAGCAGCAGCGTTTGCAGACAACGGTAGTAGTTAGCACGCTCAGCACTGAATACAGAAGCATTGAACTCCATGGTCCACTCGGTCCAGATCAGCGCCTGCTCAAGGTCACCGCCCGCCAGTGCCAGCATGGCTTTCAGTTCGCCAACGCGCAGAGTCGACCAGCCGTTATTTGGACCGGTTGCCAGACCTAGAAGTTCGCGTACGCGGGTGAAATCGTCCAGACCTTCGTCATCCATCTGTTCGATGAGATTCAGATACGCTTCTTTTTCCCACTCGCTGCCCGGCAGGGAGAGAATGGTGTCGCGCAGGTGGCTGCCCATATTGTTGTTAGCGAGCCACAGATCTTCCGCTGGATAAATATCGGACATGCCAGGCACGATGATGCGGCAAGCGTAAACGCTCAGGTGCTCATAGTCGGCGATGTACACTTCTTTGTCTTCTTCATTGAAGATAGCCATCAGGGTGGCGAACTCTTCTTCGGTCGTGCCTGAGAAGTTCCAGTCTGCAAACGGGTAGTCCGCATCCTGCTTAAACATATCCCAGGAGATCAGACCGCTGGAGTCGATGAAGTGGGTTTCGAGGTTGGTATGTTCAGCGACTTCTTCGTCATCGAAGGTAGGTGGAGTGAACACGTCGAGATCTTTCAGACCGCGGCCCTGCAGCAGCTCGGTCACCGTACGCTCAAGCGCAACGCCGAAATCAGGGTGCGCGCCGAAGGACGCGAAACAGGTACCGTTGGCTGGGTTGAACAGCACGACGCAGATAACCGGGTATTTACCGCCCAGAGAACCGTCGTAAGCGAAGATTGGGAAACCTTCCGCTTCCAGCGTTTTGATGGACTCAACGACGCCAGGGTAACGCGCCAGCACCTCGGCCGGGATTTCCGGCAGGCTGATGCTTTCCGCGATGATGCGGTTTTTCACGTAACGTTCGAAGACTTCAGACAGCCCCTGTACGCGGGCTTCATTACGGGTATTACCCGCAGACATGCCGTTAGAAACGTACAGGTTAGCCACGATGTTCATCGGGATATAGATAGTTTCGCCGTCGGACTGGCGGGTAAACGGCAGGCCGCATACGCCGCGATCGTCGTTGCCGGACTGCAGGTCGACCAGCATGCTGGCGGTTAACTGATCGTCAGGATCGTAAAACGCACGCAGGCGAGCATCGAGCAGGCCTTCAGGCACTTCATCGTCGTCGGTCAGCGGGAACCATTTTTCGTTCGGGTAGTGGACGAACGGATCGTTAGCAATTTTGTCGCCCAGCCAGAAGTCGGCGAAGAAATAGTTGGTGGAGAGACGTTCGAAGTACTCACCCAGCGCGGAGGCCAGTGCGGCTTTTTTGGTCGCGCCTTTACCGTTGGTAAAGCACAGAGAGCATGCCTTATCACGAATATGCACCGACCAGACGTTAGGAACTGGGTTCAGCCAGGAGGCTTCTTCAATGTCGAAGCCCAGATCGAACAGCTTTTGCTGGAAGCGAGCGATGGAATCTTCCAGTGCGGCATCTTTGCCGGGAATATAGGTTTGCGTCATAGCAATCTCTTTTGTCGTACGGAAAGCGCGCAATGATACGGGGTTTGCATGACAATCGCTATACACTTCCATCTGCAATTGCAAATAGCGAAATAGACCATTTTGTTTCGTCAAGTCGATAGATTCTGTTGTGTGATTTTCCACGCATTTTTGCCCCGTGCGGGATTATCCATTGCGGGCTGTGTCACTGAATGATAAAACCAATAGCCACAGGAATAACTTATGCCCACGCGTTGATGACGCGCGAGGCATGCGGTCAGACAACATTGCAATGTGGTGAGGGTTATGGCTCAGGTTTTTAATTTCAGTTCAGGTCCGGCAATGCTTCCGGCAGATGTCCTTAAACTGGCGCAAAAAGAACTTTGCGACTGGAACGGATTAGGTACGTCGGTAATGGAAGTTAGCCACCGCGGTAAAGAATTTATCCACGTGGCAGAGGAAGCAGAAAAAGATTTCCGCGACCTGCTTAACATCCCTTCCAACTACAAAGTGTTGTTCTGTCACGGTGGTGGTCGCGGTCAGTTCGCGGGCGTACCGCTGAATATTCTCGGCGACAAAACCACGGCTGATTACGTCGATGCCGGCTACTGGGCGGCAAGTGCGGTTAAAGAAGCCAAAAAATACTGCAACCCGAACGTTATTGACGCCAAAATCACCGTAGAAGGTAAACGCGCGGTCAAACCGATGCGCGACTGGCAGCTCTCTGATAACACGGCTTATCTGCACTATTGCCCGAACGAAACCATCGACGGTATTGCCATCGAAGAGACACCAGACTTCGGTAAAGACGTGATTGTTGCTGCCGACTTCTCCTCAACCATCCTTTCACGTCCGATTGATGTGAGCCGTTATGGCGTTATCTACGCTGGCGCGCAGAAAAATATCGGTCCAGCGGGCTTAACGCTGGTTATCGTACGTGAAGATCTGCTGGGTAAAGCGCACGTTGCCTGCCCATCAATCCTCGACTATACCGTGCTGAACGATAACGACTCGATGTTCAACACGCCGCCGACCTTCGCCTGGTATCTGGCAGGTCTGGTCTTCAAATGGCTGAAAGAGCAGGGTGGCGTTGCCGCTATGGATCGTATCAATCAGCAGAAGGCCGATCTTCTGTATAACACCATTGATGGCAGTGATTTCTATCGTAACGATGTGGCAAGCGCCAACCGTTCGCGTATGAACGTACCGTTCCAGCTCGCGGATAGCGCGCTGGACAAACTGTTCCTTGAAGAGTCCTTTGCAGCGGGTCTGCATGCGCTGAAAGGCCACCGCGTGGTGGGCGGGATGCGTGCTTCTATCTACAATGCCATGCCGCTGGCCGGCGTACAGACGCTGACGGAATTCATGCAGGACTTCGAGCGCCGCCACGGTTAATCTGGTTTTTTATTCATCCCCACGGCTAGCTCGTGGGGGTTTTTACTTCTGTTTTTGAGAGTTGAGTTTCATGGAATCCCTGACGTTACAACCTATCGCGCGCGTCGATGGCACGATCAATTTGCCCGGTTCTAAAAGCGTTTCGAACCGTGCTTTGCTGCTGGCGGCTTTAGCGCGTGGCACGACCGTTCTGACTAACCTGCTGGACAGCGATGATGTCCGCCACATGCTGAACGCGTTGAAGGCGCTGGGAATTCAATACACCCTGTCTGACGATCGCACCCGTTGTGAAGTGACCGGTAACGCAGGCCCGCTTCAGACCTCCAACGAACTAGAGTTGTTCCTCGGCAATGCCGGTACCGCGATGCGTCCGCTGGCGGCAGCGCTGTGCCTCGGTAAAAACAACATCGTCCTGACCGGCGAACCGCGCATGAAAGAGCGCCCGATTGGCCACCTGGTTGATGCTCTGCGTCAGGGCGGCGCGCAGATTGAGTACCTGGAGCAGGAAAACTATCCACCGCTGCGCCTGAAAGGTGGTTTTATCGGCGGTAGCGTTGAGGTAGACGGTAGCGTCTCAAGCCAGTTCTTAACTGCGTTGCTGATGACGGCACCGCTGGCGCCGCAGGATACGACTATCACCATTAAAGGTGACCTGGTTTCCAAACCGTATATCGACATCACGCTGCACCTGATGAAAACGTTTGGTGTTGAAGTGGAAAACCAGGACTATCAGCACTTTGTCGTGCGCGGTGGGCAGCAGTACGTTTCCCCGGGTCAGTATCTGGTCGAAGGTGATGCCTCGTCCGCGTCATATTTCCTGGCTGCCGGTGCGATTAAAGGTGGAACCGTGAAGGTGACCGGTATTGGTCGCTACAGCGTGCAGGGTGATATTCGCTTTGCCGATGTTCTGGAAAAAATGGGCGCAACCATTACCTGGGGCGACGATTTTATCGCCTGTACCCGTGGCGAATTAAACGCCATTGATATGGATATGAACCATATTCCTGATGCGGCGATGACTATCGCGACGGCAGCGCTGTTCGCGAAAGGAACAACCACGCTTCGCAATATCTACAACTGGCGTGTGAAAGAGACTGACCGTCTGTTCGCGATGGCAACCGAGCTGCGTAAAGTGGGCGCGGAAGTGGAAGAGGGTGAAGACTACATTCGCATTACCCCACCTGCTACGCTGAACTTTGCTGAAATCGGGACCTACAACGATCACCGTATGGCGATGTGTTTCTCGCTGGTGGCGCTGTCGGATACGCCTGTCACCATTCTTGACCCGAAATGCACGGCGAAAACCTTCCCGGACTATTTCGAGCAGTTGGCGCGTATCAGTACGTTTGCCTGAAAGTGATTTGCCTGGACAAACGCCGGCGTAACGTCGGCGTTTTTCGTTCATCGCGATAGCAAAAAGTAAATCCACGTCAGTTTTCAGCCTCTCCTGTCGTCAGGCCTCTATACTTATCTATTCTCCTGTCATTCATGGGGCTAATTCTGGAATTCGCAGACAAAGGTAACCGTCTGGCCCAGAGATGCGTATAATGCGCGGCGTTTACGTTGTATATGCCTTTTATTAAGGAGAAAGAGATGACGGCAATTGCCCCGGTAATTACCATTGACGGCCCAAGCGGCGCAGGTAAAGGCACACTGTGCAAAGCAATGGCAGAAGCATTGCAATGGCATTTGCTGGACTCAGGCGCAATCTATCGCGTTCTGGCCTTAGCGGCGTTGCATCACCATGTGGATGTCGCCTCAGAAGATGCGTTAGTTCCGCTGGCAGTGCATCTGGACGTGCGTTTTGTATCAACTGACGGCGCGCTCGAGGTCATTCTGGAAGGCGAAGACGTTAGCGGTGAAATCCGCACTCAGGAAGTGGCTAATGCGGCTTCACAGGTTGCGGCGTTCCCGCGTGTGCGTGAAGCGCTTTTGCGCCGCCAGCGTGGCTTTCGTGAAGCGCCTGGCCTGATTGCCGATGGCCGTGATATGGGCACCGTGGTGTTCCCGGACGCGCCTGTTAAGATTTTCCTTGATGCCTCTTCGGAAGAACGTGCGAACCGCCGCATGCTACAGTTGCAGGAAAAGGGCTTTAGTGTTAACTTTGAGCGCCTTTTGGCAGAGATAAAGGAGCGTGATGACCGCGATCGTAATCGTGCTGTTGCGCCACTGGTTCCTGCCGCCGATGCTTTAGTGTTGGACTCCACCACCTTAAGCATTGAGCAAGTAATTGAAAAAGCGTTAGACTATGCGCGCCAGAAATTGGCACTCGCGTAAAACGCGACCGAATTTTTTGTAGTACCCCCGCTGCAATGGATTGTGAGCGGGTATGTGAAACAACCCCATCCGGCATGAAGCCAGGTGGACGTTAAATCTAACTCTGAAGATTAAACATGACTGAATCTTTTGCTCAACTGTTTGAAGAATCCTTAAAAGAAATCGAAACCCGTCCGGGTTCCATCGTTCGTGGCGTTGTTGTCTCTATCGACAAAGACGTAGTCCTGGTTGATGCGGGTCTGAAATCTGAGTCTGCAATCCCTGCAGAGCAGTTCAAAAACGCAGCCGGCGAGCTGGAAATTCAGGTCGGTGACGAAGTTGACGTTGCGCTGGACGCAGTAGAAGACGGCTTCGGCGAAACCCTGCTGTCCCGTGAGAAAGCTAAGCGTCACGAAGCTTGGATCACGCTGGAAAAAGCTTACGAAGAAGCTGAAACTGTAGTTGGTGTTATCAACGGCAAAGTTAAAGGTGGCTTCACTGTTGAGCTGAACGGTATTCGTGCGTTCCTGCCAGGTTCCCTGGTAGACGTTCGTCCAGTGCGTGATACTCTGCACCTGGAAGGCAAAGAGCTTGAGTTCAAAGTAATCAAGCTGGACCAGAAGCGTAACAACGTTGTTGTTTCTCGTCGTGCCGTTATCGAATCCGAAAACAGCGCAGAGCGCGATCAGCTGCTGGAAAACCTGCAGGAAGGCATGGAAGTTAAAGGTATCGTTAAGAACCTCACTGACTACGGTGCATTCGTTGATCTGGGCGGCGTTGACGGCCTGCTGCACATCACCGATATGGCTTGGAAACGCGTTAAGCACCCAAGCGAAATCGTAAACGTTGGCGACGAAATCACTGTTAAAGTGCTGAAGTTCGACCGCGAGCGTACTCGTGTATCCCTCGGCCTGAAACAGCTGGGCGAAGATCCATGGGTAGCTATCGCTAAGCGTTATCCAGAAGGTACCAAACTGACTGGTCGCGTGACCAACCTGACCGACTACGGCTGCTTCGTTGAAATCGAAGAAGGCGTTGAAGGCCTGGTTCACGTTTCCGAAATGGATTGGACCAACAAAAACATCCACCCATCCAAAGTTGTTAACGTTGGTGATGTAGTGGAAGTTATGGTTCTGGATATCGACGAAGAACGTCGTCGTATCTCCCTGGGTCTGAAGCAGTGCAAAAACAACCCATGGCAGCAGTTCGCAGAAACCCACAACAAGGGCGACCGTGTTGAAGGTAAAATCAAGTCTATCACTGACTTCGGTATCTTCATCGGCCTGGACGGCGGCATCGACGGCCTGGTTCACCTGTCTGACATCTCCTGGAACGTTGCAGGCGAAGAAGCAGTACGTGAATACAAAAAAGGCGACGAAATCGCTGCAGTTGTTCTGCAGGTTGACGCAGAACGTGAACGTATCTCCCTGGGCGTTAAACAGCTCGCAGAAGATCCGTTCAACAACTGGGTTGCTCTGAACAAGAAAGGCGCTATCGTTAACGGTAAAGTAACTGCAGTTGACGCTAAAGGTGCAACCGTAGAACTGGCCGACGGCGTTGAAGGTTACCTGCGTGCTTCTGAAGCATCCCGTGACCGCGTTGAAGATGCAACTCTGGTACTGAGCGTTGGCGACGACGTTGAAGCTAAATTCACCGGTGTTGATCGTAAAAACCGCGCAATTAGCCTGTCCGTACGTGCTAAAGACGAAGCTGACGAGAAAGATGCAATCGCTACTGTTAACAACAAACAGGAAGAAGGCAATTTCTCCAACGCAATGGCTGAAGCATTCAAAGCAGCTAAAGGCGAGTAATCTTACGCATTTGGGTTTAACAACCTGAATTGTGATGAGTTTACTTGACAGATTGCAGGTTTAGGCCTGTAATCTAGCACAAAGGGCGGCTACGGCCGCCCTTGTTTAATAAGCTGTTAGCTAATTTTCCGTTAAAGGAAACCGGAGGAATCATGACCAAGTCAGAATTGATTGAAAGACTTGCCAGCCAGCAATCCCATATCCCTGCTAAAGCAGTGGAAGATGCGGTGAAAGAGATGCTGGAGCATATGGCTTCAACCCTGGCACAGGGCGAGCGCATTGAAATCCGCGGTTTCGGCAGCTTCTCTCTGCACTACAGAGCACCACGTACCGGGCGTAACCCGAAGACTGGCGACAAAGTGGAACTGGAAGGCAAGTACGTGCCGCACTTTAAGCCGGGTAAAGAACTGCGCGATCGCGCCAATATTTATGATTGAGTTTCACCTGCGATCTGACGGTAAACTTGATTGAGAAAAAAGCATCTACGGGTGCTTTTTTCATTTCTGTCGTCCAGCTTTTTTTCTGTCATCTGGAATCAGCCTCCACACTTTTACTGCAACGCTTGCATGCAGCGAATGTTCTTCTGAATCCTTCTCGTAACCGCGACGGGTGATGCGCGACAACGCAAACGGTGTGCGCAACACTTCGGCCAACAAGGAGGTGTTGATGCGTCTACCCGAGCTTGCATGCTGCATACTGGCAGGTATTTTACCGCTTACTGTGCTACCGGCCTTACCGCCGCTTAATGCCATCTATATTGCCATTCCAATTCTGACTGTGTTGGGCACGTGCAGCAGGATGGGGCGGAGAGTAGGCATTACTGGTTTGGTCTTCTGCTGGGGTGTCCTGGCGGCGTGGCAGGTTCAATGGCCTGCTGAAGCCATTCCAGGGAAAAATCGGCAGATCGAGATACTGCTCACGCAGACCGATGGGCAAACGACACATCAGGGAAAGATTACGACGCTGGAAGGGCATCGGTTGTTTGTCAGCCCGGCAATTGCATTGTACGGCAGCTATCTGCCGCAACCGTCCTGTGCTGGCCAGCGCTGGCGTATGACGATTCGCGCCAGGGCGCTGCACGGTCAGCTCAATGATGGTGGGTTCGATTCTCAACGCTATGCGCTGTCTCAGCATCGATCGCTGACCGGGCGGATTATTGACGCGCAGGTGCTGGATAGTACCTGTAGCCTGCGGGCTCGTTATCTTAACTCGCTAAAAACTACGCTTGCTGATTTCTACTGGCGCGATGTGATGCTCGCACTAGGCATGGGCGAAAGGCTTTCCGTTTCTCCAGAGATTAAAGCGCTGATGCAGGAGACCGGGACATCACACCTGATGGCGATATCCGGCCTGCATATTACGCTAGGCGCATCCATTGGCTGGCTGCTTATTCGCGCGATTCAGTTTTTCCTGCCGGGCTGGCTGATTAACTGGCGCTTACCGCTGCTGGTCTCACTGTCAGGGGGATTTGCCTACGCCATGCTGACAGGCATGCAGCCACCCGCGCTGCGAACCGTTATCGCCGCGCTTGTATGGTGCCTGTTGCGGCTTAGCGGGCTGCGCTGGACGGGGTGGGAGGTATGGCTATGCTGTCTGGCGACTATCGTATTCATTGATCCGCTGGCGATACTCTCCGATAGTCTGTGGTTATCAGCATTTGCGGTTGCGACCTTAATATTCTGGTATCAGTGGTTTCCGCTGCGCACGGAGGGGTATCCGCGCCTGGTGCGGCCTTTGATAAGCCTTGTCCACCTACAGTTGGGGCTGATGCTACTACTGGCGCCGTTGCAGATTCTGCTTTTTCACGGCGTTAGCACGACATCACTCTTTGCCAACCTGATTGCAGTACCGGTCGTCACGTTTATTGCCGTGCCGCTGATTTTATGCGCAATGTTAATGCACTTATGCGGGCTTACTGTTATCGAGATGGCGGCCTGGCATAGTGGCGATTGGGTGATGTCGGTAGTCTTTGGCTATCTTAGGCTCCTGCCTACGGGATGGTGGAGGATTGGAAGCGCCTGGCTAGGTATGTCATTGGTGCCGTGGCTGGTGCTACTGATGTGGAAACTGAATGGCTGGCTTCGCTTTCCGGCGGTTGCTGCGTCGTTGTGCACGCTACTTTCATTCCCCGTCTGGCGACAAACGCCACCGGACCGCTGGCAGGTCACTATGCTTGATGTCGGCCAGGGTTTGGCCATGGTTATTTCCCGGGGAGATAACGCGCTTCTCTATGATACGGGACTGGCATGGCCCGATGGCGACAGCGGCGAACAGCTTATTATTCCCTGGCTGCGCTGGCACCAGCTTACGCCACAGGGGATTATTCTCAGCCACGATCATCTGGATCACCGTGGTGGGCTGCATTCGTTGCAAAAAGCCTGGCCTGGAATGTGGGTGAGAAGCCCACTGGGATGGCAGGGGCATCAACCCTGTGCCCGGGGCGAGCGCTGGCAATGGCAGGGGCTTACGTTTCAGGCGCTCTGGCCGTTACCCGGGCCACCAGCAAAAGGCAATAACGGCTCATGCGTGGTCAGGGTTGATGATGGCAAGAACAGTATCCTGCTGACCGGAGATATTGAATTACCGGCGGAAATGGCCATGATACGCCATTATTGGCAGTCGTTTGCGTCTACAATTATTCAGGTTCCACATCACGGCAGCTCGACATCATCGGGAATGGCACTGCTACAACGGGTGGGCGGCGTTGCCGCTCTGGCTTCCGCATCCCGCTATAACGCGTGGCGACTGCCTTCCACTAAGGTGAAGACGCGCTATCTACAGCAGCGATATGCCTGGTTTGATACCCCACATCAGGGGCAGATAACGGTGACATTTAGCGCAAATAGCTGGCGGATTGAAGGCTTACGAGATCAACTTTTACCACGTTGGTATCATCAGTGGTTTGGCGAGACTCGCGATAACGGGTAGAATATGCGGCTATTTCAACACAAGCTGGTTTTTTGAATGCAGAACGACAAAGATCTCTCCACGTGGCAGACCTTCCGCCGACTCTGGCCGACTATTGCACCGTACAAAGCAGGGCTGCTCGTGGCGGGCGTTGCGTTAATCCTTAACGCAGCCAGCGATACCTTCATGCTATCGCTTCTTAAACCGTTACTGGATGATGGTTTTGGTAAAACGGATCGCTCAGTGCTGCTGTGGATGCCGCTGGTCGTTGTTGGCTTGATGATCCTGCGTGGTATCACAAGCTATATCTCAAGCTACTGTATATCCTGGGTTTCCGGCAAGGTTGTCATGACCATGCGTCGCCGGTTGTTCGGTCATATGATGGGGATGCCGGTCTCTTTCTTCGATAAACAGTCGACTGGTACGCTGCTGTCGCGCATTACCTACGACTCTGAACAGGTTGCTTCTTCGTCATCAAACGCGCTGATTACCGTGGTGCGTGAAGGGGCGTCTATCATTGGCCTGTTCATCATGATGTTCTATTACAGCTGGCAATTGTCGATTATTCTGATTGTCCTGGCGCCTATCGTTTCGATGGCTATCCGCATCGTCTCTAAGCGCTTCCGTAACATCAGTAAAAACATGCAGAACACCATGGGGCAGGTGACCACCAGCGCTGAGCAGATGCTGAAAGGGCATAAAGAAGTGCTGATGTTTGGTGGCCAGGAAGTGGAAACCAACCGCTTTGATAAGGTCAGCAACAAAATGCGTTTACAGGGCATGAAGCTGGTTTCTGCGTCTTCTATCTCTGACCCGATCATTCAGCTGATTGCGTCGCTGGCGTTAGCATTCGTGCTGTATGCTGCAAGCTTCCCGAGCGTAATGGAAACCCTGACCGCAGGTACCATCACCGTGGTCTTCTCGTCCATGATTGCGCTGATGCGTCCGCTGAAGTCACTGACTAACGTTAACGCCCAGTTCCAGCGCGGTATGGCTGCATGTCAGACGCTGTTCTCTATCCTGGATAGCGAACAAGAAAAAGACGAAGGCAAACTGGATATTGACCGAGCAAAAGGCAACGTCGAATTCCGCAACGTAACCTTCACCTATCCTGGCCGCGATACACCAGCATTGAAAAAGATAAGCCTGGCCATTCCTGAGGGTAAAACCGTTGCGCTTGTGGGTCGTTCTGGCTCAGGTAAATCCACCATTGCGAGCCTGTTGACCCGTTTTTACGATATCGATGAAGGAGAAATTCTGCTCGATGGTCACGACCTGCGCGAGTACAAGCTTTCCTCTCTACGTAACCAGGTCGCGTTGGTATCGCAAAATGTACATCTGTTCAACGACACGGTGGCTAACAACATTGCCTATGCGCGTACGGATGAATTCAGCCGTGAGCAGATTGAAGAAGCAGCCCGCATGGCCTATGCGATGGACTTTATCAATAAGATGGATAACGGCCTCGATACCGTGATCGGCGAAAACGGCGTGCTGCTTTCCGGTGGCCAACGTCAGCGTATCGCTATTGCACGTGCGCTGTTGCGCAACAGCCCAATCCTGATCCTTGATGAAGCCACCTCGGCGCTGGATACGGAGTCCGAACGTGCGATTCAGGCCGCGCTTGATGAGCTCCAGAAGAACCGCACTTCGCTGGTGATTGCCCACCGCCTGTCGACCATTGAACAAGCTGACGAAATTATCGTTGTTGAAGATGGCCAGATCGTTGAACGTGGTAACCATAACGACCTGCTTGCCCATCGCGGCGTCTACGCGCAGCTGCACAAAATGCAGTTTGGCGAATGATAGCGAAAATCTGGTCAGGCGAATCGCCGCTTTGGCTACTGCTGCTACCGCTCTCCTGGCTGTATGGCCTGGTGAGCGGCATCATCCGCCTGTGCTATCAGCTTGGTATTAAGAAATCCTGGCGGGCGCCTTGTCCCGTTGTGGTGGTGGGAAACCTCACGGCGGGCGGCAATGGTAAAACGCCGGTTGTCATCTGGCTGGTGGAGCAGCTACAGCGTCAGGGCATTCGCGTTGGTGTAGTGTCGCGCGGCTACGGCGGTAAAGCCGAACGTTATCCGCTGTTGTTAACGGCGCAAACAACGACGGCTCAGGCCGGCGATGAACCTGTCCTTATTTTCCAGCGCACGGGGGCTCCCGTCGCTGTATCTCCGATCCGCGTCGATGCCGTGAAAGCTCTGCTGGCAGCGCACGATCTCCAGCTTATCGTCACCGACGATGGCCTGCAGCACTACCGCCTGGCACGTGATAAAGAGATTGTGGTTATCGACGGCGTACGCCGCTTTGGTAACGGCTGGTGGCTTCCCGCAGGGCCAATGCGTGAGCGAGCGTCAAGGCTGGATTCAGTCGATGCGCGTATTGTGAACGGCGGTGAAGCGCTATCGGGCGAAATTCCGATGCACCTTCAGCCTGGCGATGCCATTAACCTGTTAACCGGCGAGCGCCGGCCGGTATCAACTCTGCCGAATGTGGTCGCAATGGCCGGTATCGGCCACCCTCCACGCTTTTTCGCCACGCTTAACGCCTGCGGCGCGCATCCCGTGCGTACGGTGGCGTTAGCGGATCATCAAGCACTGGTCGAAGCCGACGTGCTGGCATTGGTTAACCCCGACCAGACGCTGATAATGACGGAAAAAGATGCGGTGAAATGCCGCCGCTTTGCGCATGAAAACTGGTGGTATCTGCCGGTGGACGCCGTACTGTCCGGTGACCGCGCACAGACGCTGCTTCAGGAACTGATTACCCTCGCACGACGCTATACGGCCTCGGCGACAATTAGGGGAGTCCGCATGTCTAAGTTGCATCTTACCCTTCGTGCCGCACGCCATCTTCATCTCGCGGCACAGGGGTTGCTTAACCGCCCGCGCCGCTTGGCTAGGGCGGCCGATATTCTTCCTGCTATTCAGCAAATGTCCCTGTTGCAAATTGACACCATCAACGTGGTCGCGCGTAGCCCCTATCTGGTGCTCTTCAGCCGTCTTGGTGCTTATTCGCCATCGTGGCTGGATGAGGCGCTTTCTCGCGGTGAATTAATGGAATACTGGGCACATGAAGCCTGCTTCCTTCCGCGAAGTGACTTCTCTCTGGTCAGGCATCGTATGCTTGCCCCACACAATATGGGCTGGAAGTATCACCAGAGCTGGATGGACGAACACGCCGATGACATCGCCGCGTTGAAATCCCATATTGCACAGAATGGCCCGGTGCGCTCGGCTGATTTTGTTCACCCACGTAAGGGGGAGAGCGGTTGGTGGGAATGGAAACCGCATAAACGTCATCTCGAAGGCCTCTTTACCGCCGGGGAAGTGATGGTTATCGAACGTCGCAACTTCCAACGGGTCTACGATCTAACTGAACGCGTTATGCCTTGCTGGAACGATGAAACCGATGCGCTGGCCCAACCACAGGCCGAGGCCGTTATGCTGGAAAACAGTGCTCGCAGCCTGGGCATTTTCCGCCCAGAGTGGCTGGCGGATTATTACCGTCTGCGCCGCCCCGCTCTCGCTTTACTGCTGGCTGAGTGGCAGGAGCGCCAGTTGGTGGTGCCGGTTGACGTCGAACAGCTTGGTGAAATGTGGGTACACCAGAGCCTGCTGCCGGAATTGAAGCGTGCGGCGGAGGGGAAGCTGAACGCGACGCATAGCGCCGTGCTTTCACCGTTTGATCCCGTGGTGTGGGATCGCAAACGTGCAGAGCAATTTTTCAACTTTACCTACCGCCTGGAGTGCTACACGCCAGCGCCGAAACGCCAGTACGGCTACTTTGTGCTGCCATTGCTGCATCGTGGGGAAATCGTTGGGCGTATGGACAGCAAGATGCATCGTACAGATGGGGTGCTGGAAATTTTTGCACTGTACCTGGAAACGGGCGTGCGGGTCAGCCAGCATCTGGAAAAGGGGCTCATTCAGGCCATTAACGATTTTGCCCGCTGGCAGGGTGCGACGCGGGTGAAACTCGGTGCGGTGGCTGAAAAACTCTTTAGTGAACAACGACACGGTTGGGAGATTGACGTAGACCGGTAGCGCTCTATGATATGCTGCACTGGTTTTCGATACGGCCCATCAGGAGGAACCATGGATCACCGTCTACTTGAAATTATTGCCTGCCCGGTTTGCAACGGCAAACTCTACTACAGCCAGGACAAGCAAGAACTGATTTGCAAACTTGATAATCTGGCGTTTCCCCTGCGTGACGGAATCCCCGTATTGCTGGAAAACGAAGCCCGCGTTTTAGCTGCTGAAGAGAATCGACCATGAGTTTTGTCGTGATTATTCCCGCTCGTTTTGCGTCCACGCGTCTGCCGGGAAAGCCGTTACAGGATATCAACGGCAAACCGATGATTGTGCACGTACTGGAACGCGCGCGTGAGTCTGGAGCCGATCGCATCATTGTGGCAACTGACCATGCTGACGTAGCGAAAGCCGTTGAAGCGGCTGGTGGCGAAGTGTGCATGACCCGTGCCGATCATCAGTCCGGAACCGAGCGTCTGGCGGAAGTGGTCGAGAAATGCGGTTTTAGCGATGATACTGTTATCGTTAACGTGCAGGGCGACGAGCCGATGATCCCGGCGGTAATTATCCGTCAGGTAGCGGAAAACCTGGCGGCCAGCCATTCCGGTATGGCAACGCTGGCGGTGCCGATCCATGATGCAGAAGAAGCCTTTAACCCGAACGCGGTAAAAGTGGTCATGGATAAAGACGGCTACGCGCTGTACTTCTCCCGAGCCACGATCCCATGGGATCGCGATCGTTTTGCCAACAGCCGTGAAGCGATTGGCGATACGCTGCTGCGCCATATTGGCATCTACGGCTACCGCGCTGGATTTATCCGCCGCTACGTCAACTGGGCGCCAAGCCCGCTGGAGCACATAGAGATGCTCGAACAGCTGCGCGTGCTGTGGTACGGAGAAAAAATTCACGTTGCGGTGGCAAAAGAAGTGCCGGGCACAGGGGTGGATACACCGGAAGATCTGGCCCGCGTTCGCGCTGAGCTGAAGTAATCCCGTCGCCCCCTCAATCTGAGGGGGCAACTTTATTGAGTGCCTCCCGGGTATTTCCTGACTTTCTGTTTCAATTTTGATCTTGTCTGGTGAAATTCATATTTCATATGCTCATTATGAAAGCAATGGCTTTCATAGGGGTAATCTGACATGGAACAGCTACGTGCAGAACTCAGCCACCTGCTGGGAGAATCGCTCAGCCGTGTGGAATGTATTAACGAGCAGACGGATACCGCGCTGTGGTCGCTGTATGATGCCGAAGGAAATCCCATGCCGCTGTTGGCGAGGAGCTTTTCATCGCCAGGCGTAGCGCGCCAGCTGGCATGGAAAATCTCCACGCTGGCTCGTCACGGCACCGTGCGGATGCCGGTGGTATATGGGGTGATGACGCATGAAGAACACCCAGGGCCAGACGTACTGTTGCTTGAGCGCCTGCGCGGCGTACCCGTTGAAGCACCCACCCGTAACCCTCAGCGGTGGGACGCGCTAAAAGATCAAATCGTGGAAGCGCTGCTGGCATGGCATCGGGTAGACAGCTCAGGCTGCGTCGGCTTTGTTGACGGTACGCAGGAAAATAGCTGGCCGCACTGGTATCGCCAGCGTATTGAAGTGCTGTGGGGAACGCTCAATCTTTACCAGAATACCGGGCTGACCATGCAGGATAAGCGGCTGCTGTTTCGCACCCGTGAGTGTCTCGATGCGCTGTTTGAAGGTTTTAGCGATAACTGCGTTCTGGTGCACGGGCATCTGACTTTGCGCAGCATGCTGAAAGATTCCCGCAGCGATCAGCTGCTGGCGATGGTAGGACCGGGGGCGATTCTCTGGGCACCGCGTGAATATGAGTTGTTCCGGCTGCATGAGAGCGGGCAAGCGGAACAGCTGCTCTGGCACTATCTCCAGCGCGCGCCGGTCTCAGAGGCGTTTCTCTGGCGGCGCTGGCTATATCTGCTGTGGGATGAGGTTGAGCAGTTGGTTAATACCGGCAAATTCAGCCGGGCCAACTTCGATCTGGCCTCAAAATCACTGCTCCCCTGGCTCTCCTGAGCCCCCTTTCAACCACTGCCAGATTCGTCCCAGCGTCTCATATCCGACCCGGTCGCTGTGCATCAGCCAAACCGGGGAAGGGATGATACGCTCCCACGGGTTAAGCGGAGAGGTGATGGCCAACTGGTTGGCTGGCGCAGGCAGCGGGTGCAGCCCGGCGTGTTGAAAGAAGATCATCGCACGAGGCAAATGAGACGCTGATGTCACCAGTAGGAAAGGGGCGTCGCCGATGTCAGCCTTCACGGCGCTGGCCTCTTCTTCGGTATCTTTCGGGGTATCGAGCACGATGATTTCGCTGCGCGGTACGCCAAGGCTCTCAGCAACTCTGGCCCCCGCTTCTGCGGTGCTTACCGTATTCGTGGTTGCCCGCGCACCGGTGAAGATAATCTTCGCGTCCGGATTGGCCTGCCACAGACGAATACCTTCAGTAAGCCTTGGCAAACTGTTGTTGATAAGGTTTGAACTGGGCGCCCACTCCGGGTTCCAGGTATACCCGCCACCGAGTACAACAACGTACTTCACGGGTTCTTCACCGCGCCATGTCGGGTATTTATCTTCAATCGGTTTGAGTAACCCATCAGCGACCGGCTGAAGACTGAGCAGCAGCAGCGCCAGCCATCCTACGGTAATGGCCCCTTTGCCCAGTTTTTGAAAGCGGGTGAACCAGACCAGGAATATTCCCAAACCTATCAGCAACAGAAGCAGGGGCAGCGGCAGCATCATGCCGCCAATATACTTTTTCAGCGTAAAAAGCATTCGGCACCGTTCCTTTTTTAACCATCCGACCGTATGAATGCAGCGATATTACACCAGATAGCTTCATTATCGCCGTGGGTGTGACAAAATAGCCCCTTTGTCACTGGCGATGTGAGGATGTCCTGTGAAGGATCGCAATTTCGATGACATTGCGGATAAATTTTCCCGCAATATATACGGCACCACGAAGGGACAGCTGCGCCAGGCTATTCTGTGGCAAGATCTTGACGCGCTGCTGGCTAAAATGGGGCCGCAGCCGCTGCGTATCCTGGATGCCGGTGGTGGTGAAGGCCAGACGGCCATCAAAATGGCGGAGCGTGGTCATCACGTAACGCTATGCGATCTTTCCGAAGAGATGATCGCCCGGGCAACGCAGGCCGCCTGCGAGAAAGGTGTGAGCCACAACATGCATTTCGTACAATGCGCGGTCCAGGATGTGGCTGAGCATTTGGAAAGCCCGGTTGATCTGATATTGTTCCATGCTGTGCTGGAGTGGGTGGCCGAACCGCAGGACGTGCTTAACACGCTGTGGTCGGTGCTGCGTCCGGGCGGCGCATTATCATTAATGTTCTACAATGCAAACGGCTTGTTGATGCGTAACATGGTGGTCGGCAACTTCGATTACGTAGCGCTAGGCATGCCTAAAAAGAAAAGACGTACGCTGTCGCCGAACTACCCGCGCGATCCGCAACAGGTCTATCGCTGGCTGGAAGAGAGCGGCTGGCAAATTGACGGGAAAACCGGCGTGCGGGTGTTTCATGACTATTTGCGCGATAAACAGATGCAAAAAAACAGTTTTGATATTTTGCTGGAGCTTGAAACGCGCTATTGCCGCCAGGAACCCTATATTAGCCTGGGGCGTTATATTCATGTCACCGCGCTGAAGCCGCAGACAGAAACAAGGATAAACGATGAGTGAATTTTCCCAGACAGTCCCCGAACTGGTTGCCTGGGCCAGGAAAAATGATTTCGCCATTTCGCTACCCGTCGATAGGCTCTCGTTTTTGCTGGCTATTGCAACGCTGAACGGTGAACGACTGGAAGGTGAAATGACGGAAGGCGAGCTGGTGGACGCGTTTCGTCACGTCAGTGATGCGTTTGAGCAAACCAGTGAAACCATCGGGACTCGTGCCAATAACGCGATTAACGACCTGGTTCGCCAACGTCTGCTGAACCGCTTTACCAGCGAAATCACGGAAGGCAACGCCATTTATCGTCTGACTCCGCTGGGGATTGGCATCACCGACTATTATATTCGTCAGCGTGAATTCTCCACTCTGCGCCTCTCTATGCAGCTATCGATTGTTGCCAGCGAGCTCAAGCGCGCGGCGGATTCCGCCGACGAGGGTGGCGATGAATTTCACTGGCATCGCAACGTTTACGCACCGCTGAAATACTCAGTGGCCGAGATATTTGACAGTATCGATCTGACGCAGCGCATTATGGACGAGCAGCAGCAATCGGTGAAAGACGATATTGCCCAGTTGCTGAACAAAGACTGGCGCGCGGCTATCTCCAGCTGTGAGCTGCTGCTTTCTGAAACCTCCGGCACCCTGCGTGAACTGCAGGATACGTTAGATGCCGCGGGCGACAAGCTACAGGCCAACCTGCTGCGTATTCAGGATGCCACGTTGAGCCATAACGATCTGCACTTTGTCGACAGGCTGGTATTCGATCTGCAAAGCAAGCTTGACCGCATCGTGAGCTGGGGCCAGCAGGCGATTGACCTGTGGATTGGCTACGACCGCCACGTGCATAAATTTATCCGTACCGCTATCGATATGGATAAAAACCGCGTGTTTGCTCAGCGTTTGCGCCAGTCGGTACAGTCTTACTTCGACGCGCCGTGGGCGCTCACCTACGCCAGCGCCGACCGTCTGCTGGACATGCGTGATGAAGAGATGACGCTGCGCGACGAAGAGGTCACCGGGGAACTTCCGCCGGATTTAGAGTACGAAGAATTTAACGAAATTCGCGAACAGCTCGCCGCGCTAATTGAAGAACAGTTGGCTATCTATCGAACCAAACAGCTGCCGCTGGACCTCGGTCTGGTGGTGAAAGAATACCTGGTGCAGTATCCGCGCGCGCGTCACTTCGACGTCGCGAGAATCGTGGTAGACCAGGCGGTACGTTTGGGCGTGGCGCAAGCAGATTTCACCGGACTGCCGGCTAAATGGCAGTCGATTAATGATTACGGAGCCAAGGTACAGGCGCATGTCATCGATAAATATTGAACAAGTGATGCCGGTTAAACTGGCACAGGCCCTGGCCAACCCCCTTTTCCCGGCGCTGGATAGCGCGTTGCGCGGTGGTCGCCACATCGGTCTGGATGAACTGGACAACCACGCCTTTTTAATGGATTTCCAGGAATATCTGGAAGAGTTTTACGCCCGCTATAACGTAGAGCTGATTCGCGCGCCGGAAGGGTTCTTCTATCTGCGCCCGCGCTCTACTACGCTGATTCCTCGCTCGGTCTTATCCGAACTGGACATGATGGTCGGCAAAATTCTTTGCTACCTGTACCTGAGCCCGGAACGTCTGGCGAATGAAGGCATCTTCACCCAACAGGAGCTCTACGATGAGCTACTGTCGCTGGCCGACGAAGCCAAACTGCTGAAGCTGGTGAATAACCGCTCAACCGGTTCTGATCTTGATCGTCAGAAGCTGCAAGAGAAAGTCCGCTCCTCGCTGAACCGCCTGCGCCGTCTTGGGATGGTGTGGTTTATGGGGCATGACAGCAGCAAATTCCGCATTACCGAATCGGTGTTCCGCTTTGGCGCCGACGTTCGCTCCGGCGATGACGCGCGTGAAGCGCAACTGCGCATGATTCGCGATGGCGAAGCGATGGCGATTGAAAACCATCTGCAGCTCAATGACGAGAACGACGACAATCAGCAGGATAGCGGGGAGGAAGAGTAATGATCGATCGCGGTAAATTTCGTTCGCTAACGCTGATTAACTGGAACGGGTTCTTCGCCCGTACCTTCGATTTAGATGAACTGGTGACCACGCTTTCGGGCGGTAACGGTGCCGGTAAATCCACCACCATGGCGGCTTTCGTCACGGCGCTGATTCCTGACTTAACCCTGCTGCACTTTCGTAACACCACGGAAGCCGGGGCCACCAGCGGTTCTCGCGATAAAGGCCTGCACGGTAAGCTAAAAGCCGGCGTCTGTTATTCTGTGCTGGACGTGATGAACTCACGCCATCAGCGCGTGGTGGTGGGCGTGCGTCTACAGCAGGTTGCCGGGCGCGACCGTAAAGTTGACATCAAGCCATTTGCGATTCAGGGCCTGCCAACCTCCATTCAGCCAACGCAGCTGCTGACTGAAACGTTGAATGAACGCCAGGCGCGCGTACTGAGCCTGCAAGAGCTGAAGGACAAGCTTGATACCATCGAAGGCGTGCAGTTCAAGCAGTTCAACTCGATTACGGATTACCATGCGCTGATGTTCGATTTGGGCATCGTGGCCCGTCGCCTGCGCTCCGCGGCGGATCGTAGCAAGTTCTACCGTCTGATTGAAGCCTCGCTGTACGGCGGTATTTCCAGCGCAATTACCCGCTCGCTGCGTGACTATCTGTTGCCGGAAAACAGCGGTGTGCGTAAAGCCTTCCAGGATATGGAAGCGGCGCTGCGTGAAAACCGCATGACGCTGGAAGCGATTCGCGTCACTCAGTCTGACCGTGACCTGTTTAAACATCTGATTTCTGAAGCCACCGACTACGTGGCCGCCGACTACATGCGCCACGCTAACGAGCGTCGTGTGCATCTTGATAAAGCGCTGGAATACCGTCGCGAACTGTACACCTCTCGCTCTCAGCTGGCGGCAGAGCAGTACAAACACGTCGACATGGCCCGTGAGCTCCAGGAACACAACGGTGCCGAAGGGGATCTGGAGGCTGACCACCAGGCCGCTAGCGATCATCTGAACCTGGTGCAGACGGCGCTGCGTCAGCAAGAAAAAATTGAACGCTATGAAGCGGACTTAGATGAGCTGCAAATTCGTCTGGAAGAGCAGAACGAAGTGGTGGCCGAAGCCGCCGAGCAGCAAGAAGAGAACGAAGCGCGCGCGGAAGCCGCCGAACTGGAAGTGGATGAGCTGAAAAGCCAGCTCGCTGACTACCAGCAGGCGCTGGACGTCCAGCAAACCCGCGCCATTCAGTACACACAGGCGCTACAAGCGCTGGAGCGTGCGAAAGCGCTGTGTCATTTGCCGGACTTAACGCCGGAAAGCGCGGGCGAATGGCTGGAAACCTTCCAGGCCAAAGAGCAGGAAGCAACGGAAAAACTGCTGACCCTCGAACAAAAAATGAGTGTGTCGCAGACCGCGCACAGCCAGTTTGAACAGGCGTTCCAGATTGTTGAGGCCATTAACGGCCCGCTGGCGCGTAACGAAGCCTGGGAAGTGGCGCGTGAACTGCTGCGCGACGGCGTCAACCAGCGTCATCTGGCGGAGCAAGCGCAGCCGCTGCGCAGCCGTCTGACAGAACTGGAACAGCGTCTGCGTGAGCAGCAGGAAGCCGAGCGTCTGCTGGCTGATTTCTGCAAGCGTCAGGGCAAACAGTACGGTATCGACGAACTCGAAAAGCTGCATCACGAGCTGGAAGCGCGTATCGCTGCGCTGAGCGACTGCGTGACCGATGCCCGCGAACAGCGTATGGCGCTGCGTCAGGAGCAGGAACAGCTGCAATCGCGCATCTCCGCGCTGATGCATCGTGCGCCGGTATGGCTGGCGGCACAAAACAGCTTAAGTCAGCTGTGTGAGCAGAGCGGCGAGCAGTTTGAGTCCAGCCAGGATGTAACCGAATACCTGCAACAGCTGCTGGAACGTGAACGTGAAGCCATCGTTGAACGCGACGAAGTTGGTGCGCGTAAACGTGCCGTCGATGATGAAATTGAGCGTCTTAGCCAGCCAGGCGGTTCTGAAGACCAACGCCTTAATACGCTGGCAGAACGTTTTGGCGGCGTGTTGCTGTCCGAAATTTATGATGACGTTAGCCTCGACGATGCGCCGTATTTCTCCGCGTTATACGGGCCGTCTCGCCACGCTATCGTGGTACCGGACCTGTCGCAGATCGCCGAGTATCTGGAAGGGCTGGAAGATTGCCCGGAAGATCTCTATTTGATTGAAGGGGATCCGCAGTCCTTTGATGACAGCGTATTCAACGTCGATGAACTGGAAAAAGCGGTGGTGGTGAAAACCTCCGACCGCCAGTGGCGTTATTCCCGCTTCCCATCGGTACCGCTGTTTGGTCGTGCTGCGCGCGAAAGCCGAATTGAGAGCCTGCACGCCGAGCGAGAAGGGCTGTCCGAACGTTTTGCGACCCTGTCGTTCGACGTACAGAAAACCCAGCGTCTACACCAGGCGTTCAGCCGTTTTATCGGCAGCCATCTGTCGGTAGCGTTTGAGGACGATCCGGAAGCGGAAATCCGCAAACTGAACGCCCGTCGCAACGAACTGGAACGTACGCTCAGCAGCCACGAAAGCGATAACCAGCAGCAGCAGGCACAGTACGAGCAGGCGAAAGAGGGCGTGGCCCTGCTTAACCGTCTGCTTCCGCGCCTGAGCCTGCTGGCAGACGAAACGCTGGCTGACCGCGTTGAAGAAATTCAGGAACGCCTGGACGAAGCTCAGGAAGCCGCGCGCTTCATTCAGCAGCACGGCAATCAGCTGGCGAAACTGGAGCCGATCGCTTCTGTTCTGCAGAACGACCCGGAGCAGTTTGAACAGCTGAAAGAAGATTATGCCTGGTCACAGCAGGTGCAGCGTGAAGCGCGTCAGCAGGCGTTTGCCCTCACGGAAGTGGTACAGCGTCGCGCGCACTTTGGTTATTCCGATTCGGCTGAGATGCTCTCCGGCAACAGCGATCTCAACGAAAAACTGCGTGAACGTCTGGCGCAGGCGGAAAGTGAACGTAGCCGCGCTCGTGAAGCAATGCGTACTCACGCAGCGCAGGTTAGCCAGTACAGCCAAGTGCTGGCATCGTTGAAAAGCTCTTATGACACCAAAAAAGAGCTGCTTAACGATCTCTATAAAGAGTTGAAAGATATTGGCGTTCGCGCCGATGCCGGTGCAGAAGAGCGCGCGCGTATCCGCCGCGACGAGCTGCATGCCCAGTTAAGTAACAACCGTACGCGCCGTAATCAGCTGGAAAAAGCGCTGACCTTCTGCGAAGCGGAGATGGATAACCTGACCCGTAAGCTGCGTAAACTGGAACGTGATTATCTCGAAATGCGCGAGCAGGTGGTGAGCGCGAAAGCGGGCTGGTGCGCAGTGATGCGTCTGGTGAAAGACAACAACGTTGAACGTCGTCTGCACCGTCGCGAGCTGGCTTATCTCTCCGCTGACGATCTGCGCTCGATGTCGGATAAGGCGCTGGGTGCGCTGCGTCTGGCCGTGGCGGATAACGAACACCTGCGCGATGTGCTGCGCATGTCGGAAGATCCAAAACGTCCGGAACGTAAGATCCAGTTCTTTGTCGCCGTTTACCAGCACCTGCGCGAACGTATTCGTCAGGATATCATCCGCACCGACGACCCGGTTGAAGCCATCGAACAGATGGAAATCGAGCTGAGCCGCCTGACGGAAGAGCTGACCAACCGCGAACAGAAGCTGGCGATAAGCTCCCGAAGCGTGGCGAACATTATCCGCAAAACCATTCAGCGCGAGCAGAACCGTATCCGCCAGCTGAACCAGGGTCTGCAGAGCGTGTCGTTTGGTCAGGTGAACAGCGTGCGTCTGAACGTGAACGTCCGTGAAACCCACTCGACGCTGTTGGACGTGCTGTCTGAGCAACACGAGCAGCATCAGGATCTGTTCAACAGCAATCGCCTGACTTTCTCAGAAGCGCTGGCGAAGCTGTATCAACGCCTGAATCCGCAAATCGATATGGGCCAGCGCACGCCGCAAACCATTGGTGAGGAGCTGCTCGACTACCGTAGCTATCTGGAGATGGAAGTTGAGGTTAACCGTGGTTCCGACGGCTGGCTGCGTGCGGAGTCCGGCGCGCTGTCTACCGGGGAAGCTATCGGTACCGGGATGTCAATTCTGGTGATGGTGGTGCAGAGCTGGGAGGATGAAGCGCGTCGTCTGCGTGGTAAAGACCTGTCTCCGTGCCGTCTGCTGTTCCTTGATGAAGCCGCACGTCTGGATGCCCGCTCCATCGCGACGCTGTTCGAACTGTGCGAGCGTCTGGAAATGCAGCTGATTATCGCGGCACCGGAAAACATCAGTCCGGAGAAAGGTACGACCTACAAACTGGTGCGTAAAGTGGTACAAAACCATGAACACGTTCACGTTGTCGGTCTGCGAGGCTTCGCCGCTCAGCTGCCGGAAACCTTGCCCGGGACCGCCGACGCATCGTAGGTGTAGCATGTCGCCCGGACGAGCATAGCGAACCCGGGAAATGACACTTAATCCGAAAACAGAACCTAAGGCGACATTTATGTCGCCTTTTTTGTTATCCGTATTTAGCCTATAGCGCGTTATTATCTTTAGACTTCTTTACATTTGAACGGGCAAAAAAGTTTTTGTCTTTATATACTGAAGGTGAGCCCACGTTACGGGTCTTCGTATATTTAACAGGGGGCAAGGGATGTTGCTGAAAAAAGAAAATGGTCGTCGGTTGTCAGCGGTAAGTTTGTGTCTGGCAATGGCGTTTGCTCCACTGTTTACGGCTGTTGCAGGCGAGCCAGAACTGGTGCCGTCTGACAGTAGCGCACTGCCTGCAGAACCTTCTCCGGTACTGCTCCAGCCGGGCGCGCAATCGCCTGTGATGGCAAACCTTGTCGGTACTAAGCCACTGGCGGACGGCGCAGCGGCAAAAAGCCGTGCTGAGATCCAGTCGATACTGCCCGCTGGCTACCAACCCGTCTACATGAACCCGCTGGTAACGCTCTACGCTGCCCGCGAGATGAAACCGATGTGGGAGAACCGCGAGGCGGTTCGCGCTTTCCAGCAGCAGCTTGCGGAAGTGGCCATCGCCGGTTTCCAGCCACAGTTTACCCAATGGGTTGAACTGCTCACTAATCCTAACGTCAGCGGCATGGCGCGCGATGTCGTGCTCTCTGATGCGCTGATGGGCTATCTGCATTTTATCAGCGGTATCCCGGTTCAGGGTAATCGCTGGCTGTACAGCGATAAACCTTACACGCTGGCGACACCGCCGCTGTCGGTGATGAACAAGTGGCAGACGGCGCTGGATAATGGTTCGCTGGTGCCGTTTATTGCCTCACTTGCACCGAAGCATCCGCAGTATGCGGCGATGCATCAGGCGCTGTTAGCGCTGGTGGGGGATACCCGCCCTTGGCCTAAGCTGACGTCGACGGCGTCATTACGACCAGGTCAATGGAGCAGTGATGTTCCGGCACTGCGTGAAATCCTCCAGCGTAATGGCATGCTGGATACCAGTCCGGCGATCCCGTTGCCGGGTGATAACGTCGGCAAAACAAAAAAAGTGGCGAAAAGCGGGCCTGCGGCCTATGACCGTCAACTGGTTGATGCGGTTAAGCGGTTCCAGGCGGCGCAAGGTCTCGGCGCTGACGGGGTTATTGGTACCTCAACTCGCGACTGGCTGAACGTCTCTTCTGCCGAGCGTGCTGGCGTACTGGCGCTGAATATTCAGCGTCTGCGTCTGCTTCCTGGGAAAGTCTCTACCGGGATTATGGTGAATATTCCGGCATATTCGTTGGTCTATTACCTGAACGGTAATGAAGCGCTGGCCTCGCGCGTGATTGTCGGTCGTCCCGATCGCAAAACACCGATGATGAGCAGCGCGCTGAACAATGTGGTCGTCAACCCGCCGTGGAACGTACCGCCGACGCTGGCACGCAATGACATTCTGCCAAAGCTGCGCAATGACCCAGGTTATCTGGAACGCCATAACTATACCGTGCTGCGCGGCTGGAACAGTAAAGAAGCCATCGACCCGTGGCGCGTGGACTGGTCAACGATCACGCCGTCGAATTTGCCGTTCCGTTTCCAGCAGGCGCCGGGAGATCATAACTCATTGGGCCGCTATAAGTTTAATATGCCAAGCTCAGACGCTATTTATCTGCATGATACGCCTAACCATAATCTGTTCCAGAAAGATGCTCGGGCATTAAGTTCCGGATGCGTGCGGGTTAATAAAGCATCTGATTTAGCAAATATGCTGTTACAGGATGCCGGCTGGAATGACACGCGTATATCTGATGCGTTGAAGGAAGGTAATACCCGTTACGTTAATATCCGGCAGAATATTCCGGTTAATCTCTATTATCTGACCGCCTTTGTTGGCGCTGATGGTCAGACACAATATCGAACAGATATTTACAATTACGACGTTACGGCGCGATCCGGCGCACAAATTTTGCCAAAAGCGGAACAATTAATCAGATAAATGAAGTAGTTCAGGTAATGTAGTTGTCGAATAAAAAGCGTAGGGACCAGCCCCGAATGTCTGGGGTTGGCCTTTCTGCGCTACAGGCCGCCTTGACGCTGGCTTTGATGCCCGGTAAGGTGCAAGACGTGCGCCAGAAGTGCATATATTTCGATCACATTTACTGACTGTAGACCTGATTATCATGGACAAATTTGACGCTAATCGCCGCAAACTGCTGGCGTTAGGTGGGGTTGCGCTGGGCGCTGCCGCCATCTTACCCACGCCCGCGTTTGCGACCCTCTCGACCCCTCGTCCGCGTATTTTAACGTTGAGTAATCTACATACGGGTGAGTTGCTAAAAGCCGAATTTTTTGACGGCCGAGGCTATATTCAGGATGAATTAGCAAAACTAAACCATTTTTTCCGTGACTATCGCGCGAATAAAATAAAGAGCATCGATCCTTCTTTGTTTGATCAGCTCTATCGCCTTCAGGGATTATTAGGAACAAATAAGCCTGTGCAATTAATCTCCGGATATCGTTCCATCGATACCAATAATGAGTTGCGAGCGCACAGCAGTGGGGTAGCGAAAAAGAGCTACCACACGAAAGGTCAGGCAATGGATTTCCATATTGAAGGGATTTCGTTAAGTAATATACGCAAAGCAGCGTTATCTATGCGCGCAGGTGGTGTAGGATATTACCCTCGTAGCAACTTTGTGCATATTGATACCGGTCCGGTTCGGCACTGGTAACTCTACGCCCGACAGTTCAGGTTCACTGATGTATCTGAGCGGTGATGAGTATAAACAGGAGCAGCATGAATTATCGTATTATTCCGGTCACGGCGTTCGCGCAAAACTGTTCATTGATTTGGTGTGAGCAAACCAAACTGGCGGCCCTGGTCGATCCCGGCGGTGATGCTGAAACCATCAAACAGAAGGTCGCCGAAGCTGGCGTGACGTTGCAGCAAATTTTGCTGACCCATGGTCATCTCGATCATGTGGGTGCGGCGGCTGAACTGGCTCAGCATTATGGTGTGCCGGTTATCGGGCCGGAAAAAGAAGATGAATTCTGGTTGCAGGGTTTGCCGGCGCAAAGCCGGATGTTTGGCCTTGACGATTGTCAGCCGCTGACGCCAGATCGCTGGCTTAACGAGGGCGACACCGTCAGCGTAGGCAACGTGAAGTTACAGGTGCTGCACTGCCCTGGCCATACGCCGGGACACGTCGTGTTTTTTGATAACGAGGCACGACTGCTCATTTCCGGCGACGTGCTGTTTAAAGGCGGCGTAGGGCGCAGCGACTTCCCGCGTGGTGACCACGCGCAGCTGATTGATGCGATTAAGCGTAAACTGCTGCCGCTTGGCGATGACGTGAAGTTTATTGCCGGGCATGGGCCGATGTCGACGATTGGATACGAACGTCAACATAACCCGTTCCTGCAGGATGAACTTCCTGTCTGGTAAATAATAAAAAAGGCCGCTGATGCGGCCTTTTTTATGTCTATCCGGTAGCCCTGCGTCACTTCGTTCGGCCGGGCTACTCGAATTTTACAGCACGGCGACGATAGCTTCGCACAGCGGTGCCATGTTGTCTGGGGTCATCCCGGCAACGTTAATGCGGCCAGAGGCCACGGCGTAAACGCCAAATTCTTCACGCAGACGCAGAACCTGTTCTTTGGTCAGGCCGCTGAAGGAGAACATACCGTTCTGTTTGGTGATAAAGCTGAAGTCGCGGTTGGCACCTTTTTCTTGCAGCGTATTCACAAACAGCAGACGCATGCGCTGAATGCGTTGACGCATATCGGTCAGCTCTTGTTCCCAGATGGCGCGCAGGGCATCGTTGCTGAGGATGGTTGCGACAACGGATGCACCGTGAGCCGGTGGGTTGGAGTAGTTGGCGCGAATAACGGCTTTCATCTGGCTGAATGCGCGATCGGCAGTTTCCGCATCCGCGGTCACCAGCGTACAGGCACCCACGCGTTCGTTATAGAGACCAAAGTTTTTGGAATAGGAGCTCGCCACAATCAGCTCTTTGTGCAGTGCTGCAAACGCGCGCAGGCCTTCTGCATCTTCTTCCAGACCGCGGGCAAAGCCCTGGTAAGCGAAGTCAAACAGCGGCAGCCAGCCTTTTTCAATAGAAAGCTGAGCCAGCTGTTGCCATTGCTCAAGCGTTGGATCAATGCCGGTCGGGTTATGGCAGCAGCCGTGGAACAGCACAACGTCGCCCGCCTGGGCTTCGTTCAGGCTTGCCAGCAGCGCGTCGAAATCTAACGCATGTTTTTCTGCGCTGTAATAGTTGTATTCACGTACTTCGAGGCCCGCAGCACCAAAGACGCTTTTGTGGTTCGGCCAGCTAGGGTTGCTGACCCAAACGCGCTTCACGTCGGTGTTTTTAGCAAGGAAATCCGCCGCGACGCGCAGTGCGCCGGTACCGCCTGGGGTTTGCGCGGTACGAGCACGCTTATCGCTAACGATAGGGCTACCTTTGCCAAACAGCAGTTCCTGCGTGCAGCGGCCAAACTCAGGAATACCATCAATGCCGAGATAGTTCTTGGTGGTTTCATTTTCCAGCAGATACTGTTCAGCTTTTTTTACGCTGGTCAGAACCGGCGTCTTCCCGGTTTCATCTTTATATACACCAATCCCGAGATTGATTTTGCTCGGGCGGTCATCGGCACGAAACAGATCGGCCAGGCCCAGAATCGGGTCGGCAGGGGCGGCTGTAATGTTCTCAAACATGACGAGGTTCCATTTATAAGTTCGGGGGAAATCCGCTATCAGGTTAACGGTAGATTTACAAAATGCCAACCGTTAGAGACTAAAAGCGCGAAGGTTTTCAAAAGATACGATCTTCATCTTAGGAACGTAAAAAAGCAGGACCGAAGTCCTGCTTTCTAGGCATATACAAAGAGGGTGTGCTGATTAGAACTGGTAAACGATACCAACCGCAGCCTGATCGTCGGTCGCCAGACCGGATTCAGCTGAGTAAGTGTTGTCGTCCAGCAGGTTGAACTTGTACGCCGCGTAGACGTTCATGTTCTTGTTGAAGTAGTACCAGGTACCCACTTCGATGTATTTAACCAGGTCAGCATCGCCGCCTTTGAAATCGCCACGAGCGATCAGGTCTTTACCTTTAGACTGTACGTAGCCGATGGATGGACGCAGGCCGAAATCGAACTGGTATTGAACCACAGCTTCAAAGTTCTGAGTTTTGTTCGCGAAGTTGTTGTCTGGCTCGCGAGTCATGTTCAGGGTTTCAGCGTACATTACTGCAGCGTAGACGTTGTTCGCGTCGTATTTAGCAGCAGTAGACCATGCTTCTGCTTTGCTACCGCCAGCGCTTGCCCAAGTGTGTGTTACGCCAGCAACAGTGGTGCTGCCTGGGTTAACCTGGTCGTTGGTACGGTCTGCAACTTCATAACCTGCGGCCAGCGCGATGCCGTTGCCGAAGTCATATTGTGCAGAGGTGCTGAAACCGTCGCCATTCGCTTTTGCGCCGTTACCGCCGTAACCAACATCTTTAACGGTACCGTCAGAGTTGAAGGTGGTAACTACTGGGTTGCTGCGCTCGTTTTTACCCTGGTACTGCAGCGCGAAGCTCAGACCATCAACCAGACCGAAGAAGTTGTTGTTACGGTAGGTCAGCAGGCCGGAAGAACGACCGTTCATGAAGTTGTCGGTAGCAGCCCAGGAGTCGCCGCCCCACTCAACCAACATATCGGTGTAAGCTGCGACGTCGTAGATAGCGCCGTAGTTACGACCGTAGTCCAGAGAACCCGCATCGCCAAATTTCAGACCAGCGAACGCCAGACGAGTTTTGGTGCCCTGGGAGCCTTCCGCGTTGGAGGCGTCCATGTTGTATTCCCACTGACCGTAACCCACCAGCTGATCGTTGATCTGAGTTTCGCCTTTGAAACCGATACGTGCATAGGTGGTGTCGTCGCTGGCGGTGTCACCGTTGGTGGTCCAAATGTGCTCACCAACTGCTTTACCGTAGAAGTCCAGTTTGTTGGCATTCTTGTTATAGATTTCAGCAGCATTAGCTGCGCCAGCTACCAGCAGGGCAGGGATTACCACTGCCAGGATATTACGCTTCATCATTATTTATTACCCTCATTAGGTTTTTTTTTATAGACACTCGCCACTGCCGCCAATTACTTCCGTAAATAAAAATTTACGGAACTATTGATGATAGTTTGGTGTCTTTATGTGTCTGAGAGGCATCTTTCCATCCAAAACGTTCTTCCGCCAGCCTGAAAATGCTACAAACATCGAGAATAAGTAAGCAAAAGAAATTATGTGTAACATTTTGTGAATTTTAAGGAACTTTGTGAACTATCTCAAAGTTCTGATACAGGTGCGGGAGAATTGAACCGTTCCTTATCTATCAATATGAATTTCTTATCTTTTATTTGTATAACACCTTTTCTTATCACCAATGTATGCGACGCAAACTTTTTGCTATGGCCATTTTTAGCCATCCGGACAGCTGTGTGTTTGTTCAATAAATATGCTAAGGGATTAGTGAAATCTGAACTGCAATAGTTTATAGGCTAAATTTCGTACAGAGTTGTTGCAATGACATGGGTTGTAACAAACGTCACCAGGGAGGGGGTTGATGTTTAATTTTGTTAAATTTAAAAAAAAGGTTTCTTTACAGTTGCGGGCAAAAAAAGGCCAGCGCGATGGCTGGCCTTTAGCAGACAATAAACTTAGAACGTAGCGCTGCGTGGCGTTCTTGGGAATGGGATAACGTCACGAACGTTCTGCACGCCGGTAACGTAAGCGATCAGACGCTCGAAGCCCAGACCAAAGCCAGAGTGTGGAACGGTGCCGTAGCGACGCAGGTCGCGGTACCACCAGTAGTCTTCTTTATTCAGACCCATTTCAGCCATACGCGCATCCAGAACGTCCAGACGCTCTTCACGCTGAGAACCACCGATGATTTCGCCGATGCCCGGAGCCAGAACATCCATTGCGGCAACGGTTTTCCCGTCGTCGTTCAGGCGCATATAGAACGCTTTAATCTCTTTCGGATAGTTTTTCACAACGACCGGCGCTTTGAAGTGTTCTTCGGCCAGATAACGTTCGTGTTCAGAAGAGAGATCCACGCCCCAGTAGACTGGGTTTTCAAACTGCTTACCGCAGTTTTCCAGAATGGTCACGGCATCGGTGTAATCCACCTGCGCGAAATCGGCGGTCACGAAACGTTCCAGGCGGTCGATGGCATCTTTATCTACGCGCTCAGCGAAGAACTTCATGTCGTCCGCGCGTTCGGTCAGCACAGCGTTGAAGACGTACTTCAGCATCGCCTCTGCCAGACGGGCGTTATCCTCCAGATCAGCGAATGCCACTTCCGGCTCCAGCATCCAGAACTCTGCCAGGTGGCGGCTGGTGTTGGAGTTTTCCGCGCGGAAGGTTGGGCCGAAGGTGTAGATTTTCGACAGCGCACAGGCATAGGTTTCGCCGTTCAGCTGGCCGGAAACGGTCAGGAAGGCTTCTTTGCCGAAGAAATCTTTGTCGTAATCGACTTTGCCCTGATCGTTACGCGGCAGGTTTTCCATATCCAGCGTGGAAACGCGGAACATTTCACCTGCGCCTTCGGTATCGGAAGCGGTAATCAGCGGGGTAGAAACCCAGAAGAAACCTTGCTCATCGAAGAAACGATGCAGCGCCTGCGCCAGCGTATGACGTACGCGGGCAACTGCGCCAATCAGGTTGGTACGTGGACGCATATGCGCGACTTCACGCAGATACTCGATGCTGTGGCGTTTTGCCGCCATCGGGTAGGTGTCCGGATCTTCAACCCAGCCGGTCACTTCAATGCTGGAAGCCTGAATTTCAAAGCTCTGACCTTGACCCTGAGAGGCGACGATCTTGCCGGTGACAATCACGGAGCAGCCGGTGGTCAGACGCAGCACTTCCTGATTGTAATTGGGCAGAGAATTATTAATAACGGCCTGTACAGGATCAAAGCAGGAACCGTCATAGACGGCGAGGAAGGAAAAGCCAGCTTTTGAATCTCGGCGGGTACGTACCCAGCCGCGCACGGTGACTTCGCTGTCAACGGCTACGCGGCCCTGGAGTACGTCGGCTACAGGCACAACGCTCATAATAGTCTCTCTATTCGTAGTCCAATAAAAAAATCGTTTTCCCCGGAACGGCGGGGGGATATCTATGTTACCTGTCATCTTCTATCAGACAAGCAGAATTAGCATCGAGAAGGGCTGTTTTCAGAAATAAATAAAGAAGAAGGGAGCCGTGTGGCTCCCTTTGGTGATTAACTCGCCTTTTTGATCTGCGGAAGATCAAATGCTTTACGTAAAGCGCGAACAAACGCTTTATCGTGACAGATAGTTTTACCTGGGCTGTCAGAGAGTTTTGCCACCGGTTTGCCGTTGCACTCCACCAGCTTAATAACAATATTTAGCGGTTTAACCTGAGGAATATCGCAGGTCAGGCGCGTACCGATGCCAAAGCTCAAGTTGATGCGTGATGAGAAATGGCGATATAGCTCGACGGCTTTGGTTAAGTCGAGGTTATCAGAGAACACCAGCACTTTACTCAGCGGGTCGATGCCGAGCTTTTTATAGTGCTTAATGGCTTTTTCGCCCCACTCAAACGGGTCGCCAGAATCATGGCGCAGCCCCTGGTAGCGGGTGGCGAATTCCGGGCCAAAATCACGCAGGAAGGCGTCCATAGTAATACAGTCGGTTAATGCGATGCCGAGCTGGTCTGGATACTCTTCAAGCCAGGCGGCCAGGGCGGCGCACTGGCTGGTGGCGAGATCGGGGCTGATTTGCTGATGCGCCTGGAACCATTCGTGCGCCTGCGTCCCCATTGGGGTGAGCGACAGACGACGCGCCAGGTCGTAGTTGCTGGTGCCGGTAAACCAGGACTCCTGCTGCAGGCGGCCCACAATGGCCTCCTGAACTTCACGGGAGAAGCGGCGGCGGGTACCAAAATCCATCAGCTTGAAAGCGGACATATCAATGTCGGCAGTCAACTGGTTAAAGTCGACGAGCTTACGCTCCAGCATTTCCAGCGCCTGCGGCACGCCGTTTTCCGGCGAGCGGTAGTGATGAACTATCTCGCTAATCACCGCCAGCAGCGGGACTTCCCACATGATAACTTCGCGCCACGGGCCCTCAAGGCGAATATTCAGCTTGCCGTTATCGTTGGTGACGGTGACCTGCTGCGGATCGTAGCGAAAATCACGTAGCCAGTTCAGGTAATCCTGTTTAAAGAAAGGAAGTCCGGAGAGCCAGTGGTATTCGTCATCCTGCAGGGTGAGTGAACGCATGGCTTCGACTTGTTCGCGAATAGCGTCAGCATAAATGCCCAGCAGATCGTCACCACGGCAGCGGAATTCAGCCGCTACGTTTACGTCGTAGTAGTGGTGAAACACAGCCTGCTGCATATGCAGTTTGTAGGCATCTGTGTCTAGCAGCGAGTGCAGCACAGGAGAAGCGAATTGTGTCATGGTGCGCAGTAGCATCCTCTCACAGGAGCGTTTAGTACAATAAACAACAGGGGAGAATCGCTGGAGTATACCTTGTTTATCGATTTATTGAACCCCGATCACACCATAAGGCACGAAGAGTCACCATGGCGTTTTGTGCGGTGTGTTACGCAAATGTATCATTTTTCCCTATTTGACTGGAAAAGATGAAGATTCTGCGTAGCGCGTTTAACACAACAGGAATAGACTGGAGGTGACATTTACAAAAGATGCTAAAGGTTTTTTATGACACAACAGCCCCAAGCCAAGTACCGCCACGACTACCGTGCGCCGGACTACCTGATTAGTGATATTGACCTGGCCTTTGACCTGGATGCCGCAAAAACCATCGTGACTGCGGAAAGCCAGGTTTCCCGCCACGCAGCGTCTGATGTACCGCTACGTCTGAACGGTGAAGATTTAACCCTTATCTCCCTTCACGTTAACGGCGAGCCGTGGGACAACTATAAAGAAGAAGATAACTACCTGGTTATTGCTGGCCTGCCAGAACGTTTCACGCTGAAGATTGTGAATGAAATCAGCCCAGCGGCGAATACGGCGTTAGAAGGGCTGTATCAGTCTGGCGAAGCGCTGTGCACCCAGTGTGAAGCAGAAGGCTTCCGCCACATTACCTGGTATCTTGACCGCCCGGATGTGCTGGCGCGCTTTACCACCAAAATCACCGCTGATAAAACCAAATATCCGTTCCTGCTCTCTAACGGCAACCGCGTTGCCGAGGGTGAGCTGGAAAATGGCCGTCACTGGGTACAGTGGCAGGATCCGTTCCCAAAACCATGCTATCTGTTTGCGCTGGTAGCCGGTGATTTTGACGTACTGCGGGATACCTTCAAAACGCGTTCTGGTCGTGAAGTGGCGCTGGAGTTGTTCGTTGACCGCGGCAACCTGGACCGCGCGCCGTGGGCGATGACCTCGCTGAAAAACTCCATGAAGTGGGACGAAGATCGTTTCGGCCTCGAGTATGACCTCGACATCTATATGATTGTCGCCGTCGACTTCTTTAATATGGGCGCGATGGAGAACAAAGGGCTGAACGTCTTTAACTCCAAATACGTGCTGGCACGAACCGATACCGCAACGGATAAAGACTATCTCGACATCGAACGCGTGATTGGCCACGAGTATTTCCACAACTGGACCGGTAACCGCGTTACCTGCCGCGACTGGTTCCAGTTGAGCCTGAAAGAAGGCCTAACCGTTTTCCGTGACCAGGAATTCAGCTCTGATTTAGGTTCACGCGCCGTGAACCGCATCAGTAACGTGCGCACCATGCGCGGCCTGCAGTTTGCGGAAGACGCGAGCCCGATGGCGCACCCAATCCGTCCGGACAAAGTTATCGAAATGAATAACTTCTATACCCTGACGGTGTATGAGAAAGGGGCAGAAGTTATCCGCATGCTGCACACCCTGCTGGGTGAGACCAACTTCCAGAAAGGCATGCAGCTGTACTTCGAACGTCACGACGGCAGCGCCGCAACCTGTGATGACTTCGTGCAGGCGATGGAAGACGCGTCCAACGTTGACCTGTCTCATTTCCGCCGCTGGTACAGCCAGGCCGGTACGCCGATTGTCAGCGTGCATGACGACTACAACCCGGAAACCGAGCAGTATACGTTGACCATCCGTCAGCGTACGCCAGCGACCGCTGAGCAGGATGAAAAATTCCCGCTGCATATTCCGTTCGACATTGAACTGTACGATAACGAAGGCAAAGTGATCCCGCTGCAGAAAGACGGGCACCCGGTGCATCACGTGCTGAATGTGACCCAGGCCGAGCAGACCTTTGTTTTCGATAACGTCTACTTCCAGCCGGTATCATCGTTACTGCGTGAATTCTCAGCGCCGGTGAAACTGGAATATAAATGGAGCGATCAGCAGCTGACGTTCCTGATGCGTCATGCGCGTAATGACTTCTCTCGCTGGGATGCGGCGCAGAGCCTGCTCGCAACCTATATCAAGCTGAACGTTGCCCGCCATCAGCAGGGCCAGCCGCTGTCGCTGCCGGTCCACGTGGCCGATGCGTTCCGCGCGATTTTGCTTGATGAGCACATTGACCCGGCGCTGGCGGCTGAAATCCTGACGCTGCCATCAACGAGCGAAATTGCCGAACTGTTCGAGATTATCGATCCTATCGCCATTGCCGCGGTGCGCGAAGCGCTGACCCGTACGCTGGCGACTGAACTGGCCGATGAATGTCTGGCGGTTTATAACGTCAACAAGCTCGACAGCTATCGCGTAGAGCATGCCGACATTGGCAAGCGTTCGCTGCGCAATACCTGCCTGCGCTACCTGGCGTTTGGTGACCGTGAGCTTGGCGATAAGCTGGTGAGCGAGCAGTACCATAATGCCGATAACATGACGGATGCGCTGGCGGCGCTGTCTGCTGCCGTGGCGGCTGAACTGCCATGCCGCGACGCGCTGATGCAAGAATATGATGATAAATGGCATCATGACGGGCTGGTGATGGATAAATGGCTGATTCTGCAGGCAACAAGCCCGGCGGATGACGTGCTGGCAACGGTACGTAAGCTGCTGAACCACCGCTCATTCAGCATGAATAACCCGAACCGTATTCGTTCACTGATTGGTGCCTTTGCGGGCAGTAACCCGGCGGCGTTCCATGCGGCAGACGGTAGCGGCTATCAGTTCCTGGTAGAAATGCTCACCGTGCTGAACAGCAAAAACCCGCAGGTGGCTTCGCGTCTGATTGAGCCGTTGATCCGCCTGAAACGTTACGATGCGAAGCGTCAGGCGTTAATGCGTGCCGCGCTGGAACAGCTGAAAGGGCTGGAAAACCTGTCCGGCGATCTGTACGAGAAGATTGCGAAAGCATTAGCCTGATACGTAGCTCGGACGAGGCGTTAACGCCGACTCCGGGATTTTCCCGGCGTCGCGTTGCTCGGCCGGGCTACTTTATCGATACAAACAAAAACGCCGCTGGGTTATCCCTGCGGCGTTTTTTTTATCAAACATGTTCGGTGAGTCGTGCGGCACTTAACGTGGGAACCTGGATGTCCCGCCGATGCAATGCCTGCCAGAATGTCTCCAGCGCGCTGTCCAGTCGCGTGTGCAGATTCGGGCTGAACTGGGGCTTATGCTGATAATCGGTCACCTGGCTATCATCGGCAAAGACCCCCTGTAGGATCTCCTGGGCCTTCAACGCATTGAGCACTGGTTTCAAGGCGTAATCCACCGCCAGCATATGTGCCACCGTGCCGCCAGTTGCCAGTGGCAGCACAACTTTGCCTTCAAGCGCACGCTCAGGCAGCAGATCCAGCAGCGCTTTTAATGCGCCAGCGAATGATGCCTTATAGACCGGCGTGGCGATAATCAAGCCATCGGCGTGTGCCAACTGCTCGGTTAAGGTTTGCAGCGCGGGACTGTCAAAGCGGGCGTGAAACAGATCTTCGGGGTCGAAGTTCTGCAAATGCCAATGAAAAACTTCAACGTCGGCGGCAGAGAGTTTCTCCCGGGCATACTCCAGCAGGGCGCTGGAGCGAGAAGGAAAACGGGGGCTGCCTGCTAAAGTAATGACGCGCATGGTCTCTCCTTATAACTAAAAACAAACATTAATCTAAAATTGATAACATTTGCATCAGTGTGTCAGAGGGGAAACCCAGGGCGAAATACTTTTTCTGATGATGAATTACCAGAAAATGCATATGCGGAGTGACGTAGGGGTTGAATGGAGGGAAAACGATTGCGTTTTTTTTGCCATAGGTCAATTCCATTTTTGAGCGTTATCGCACATAATACGCCCCCGGTTTGCACACCGGGAATCCAGGAGAGTTCATGTACTATCCCTTCGTTCGTAAAGCACTTTTTCAGCTCGATCCAGAGCGCGCTCATGAATTAACGTTCCAACAATTACGTCGCGTCACCGGCACCCCGCTGGAAGCACTCGTGCGTCAAAAAGTACCGGAAAAACCGGTGACCTGCATGGGGCTGACGTTTAAAAATCCGCTGGGTCTGGCCGCAGGTCTGGATAAAGACGGCGAATGTATTGATGCCTTAGGGGCGATGGGATTCGGCTCTATTGAGATTGGAACCGTCACGCCGCGCCCACAGCCGGGTAACGACAAGCCACGCTTGTTCCGTCTGGTCGATGCCGAGGGGTTGATCAACCGCATGGGCTTCAATAACCACGGCGTTGATAACCTGGTCGAGAACGTAAAAAAAGCGCATTTCGACGGAATTCTGGGTATTAATATTGGTAAGAATAAAGATACGCCAGTAGAGCAGGGCAAAGATGACTATCTGATTTGTATGGAAAAAATCTACGCTTATGCGGGCTATATTGCGATTAATATCTCCTCACCAAATACCCCAGGGCTGCGTACGCTGCAATATGGTGATGCGCTTGACGATCTCCTTTCCGGTATTAAAAATAAGCAATCTGAACTTGAACAAAAGCATCATAAATTTGTTCCAGTGGCGGTGAAGATCGCGCCGGATCTTTCTCATGAAGAGTTGATCCAGGTGGCCGATAGTTTAGTTCGCCATAATATTGATGGGGTGATTGCGACCAATACCACATTGGATCGTTCTCTGGTTCAGGGGATGAAAAATTGCGATGAAATGGGTGGTTTAAGTGGTCGTCCATTACAATTAAAGAGCACTGAAATTATTCGTATGCTGTCAGCCGAATTAAAAGGTCAATTACCTATTATTGGCGTTGGCGGTATCGACTCGGTGATTGCCGCGCGCGAGAAGATGGCAGCCGGTGCGTCTCTGGTACAGATTTATTCCGGTTTTATTTTTAAAGGCCCGCCGCTGATTAAAGAAATCGTTACCCACATCTAGTATTTTTCCCAGTATTGTGATCCAGGGCTTTATTTCCGGCCCTGGTTGCATTATATTCCCGTATTGTTGCTTATTTAAACATATTGGTCTTTTATTATTTAAGGGAAAGTAACGCAGCGGAAGAACAGACAATGCATTGGATGCGAATATGATGGGAGAGAAAAATGCGAATTAAACCTGATGATAACTGGCGTTGGTATTATGATGAAGAGCACGATCGAATGATGCTCGATTTAGCCAATGGTATGTTGTTTCGTTCGCGTTTTGCTCGCCGAATGTTAACGCCCGATGCTTTTGCGCCAACCGGTTTTTGCGTTGACGATGCCGCGCTTTATTTCTCCTTTGAAGAAAAATGCCGTGACCTTGTGCTTTCAAAAGAACATCGTGCTGAGCTGATTCTTAATGCCCTCGTCGCCATTCGCTTCCTCAAACCTCAGATGCCGAAAAGCTGGCATTTCCGCGCGCACGAAGATAGCTGGTCTCCGGTGACCGGTGATGCCGCAGCCGTTTGGTTAAGTGACGATGACAGCCAGGTGAATTTGCTGGTGGTTGAGCCAGGCGAAAACGCCGCGCTATGCCTGCTAGCACAGCCAGGGCTGGTACTGGCTGGGCGCACTATGCAGCTTGGCGACCCTATCAAAGTGATGAACGACAGGCTGCAACCTCAGCCAGGGCTGGACGGTTACAGCCTGGAACAGGCGGTTTAAAGCTTCAGCTTCAGTGCGGTTTTCGGCACACAGCTACAGCTAAGAATCGTACCATCGTTAGCTATCGCACTTTTTTTCAGCGGGCTCACTTCTCCGTCCAGCAGCGTCACGCGGCAGCTGCCGCAGATACCCGCCCGGCAGGAGTAGGGGACGCGAATACCCTGTTGCTCTAGCTGTTCCAGTAAGATCTGTTGATTATTCCCGGTAAAGGTATTGCCTTCCCAGTCAATCTCCACGAGCGCATCCTGCTGCGTCTGCGGGGCCAGCGCCTCCTCGCTTTTCCCTGCACCGTACACGATGGCCGGGCTGGTGGTGAGAATTTCCACTTCATCGCCCACGCGAACCACGCCACTGTTGCGGGCAATCAGGTTTTGACCGAAATCCACATCGCCGTTGGCGGGGTTAGTGCGAAATGACTGTAGCGTGCTCAGCGGTTCTGCTGCCGGGTGTTTTTGCCCTTTTTCTGGGCTGATAGTAGTGAAGATACAGCGGCTGCATGGCTTCACGACATCGAAGACCACGTCGCCAATGCGCAGCGTCTTCCAGCTGTCTTCTTCCCAGGCCTGCGCGCCGGTTACCACCAGATTAGGGCGGAACTGTTCCATGCGAACGCTGGCACGGCAGCGCTGTTGCAGGTCGCGCAGCGAAGCTTCGTTGGTGAGCAGGAACGGAAAACCATCGGCGAATGAGAGCGGCACCGCATCGTGGCGCTTAACGCGACGGGTAAGGTCATCACCCAGCCAGCGAAGCTGGACATCACGTTTAAAGAACGGCGTGAGCCACTGATTGATGGCGTCAGGCGCAATACGCGAGGTAAAATGGTTGCCCCAAACTTCGGTTGGCGACGGCTGACCGAGGAAATCCGCAAAACGGACTAACGCACTGCTGCCGTCGGGCGCGGTGAGGTGTAAACCATCGTGAAGGACCGCAGGGGTAAAGCGCACCATCGCCGGGAACTGACGGGCGGTAATAAAGGTGCCATCAGGCTCGGTGATCATGAAAATGCGGTCAAACGCCATCCCGCTAATATCGGCAAAGGCGTGCGTAAGCCCGATGCCGCGCATAGATTTCACCGGATGTATAAAAAGCCGCGATAATGTAGCCACAACGCTGTCCCTGAGTCGAAAATAAGCCTTTAACTTTATGACATGGGGCGCAGATTGGCTATAATGCGCAACAATTTTCTGCGAGTAAAAGTGACGATATGAATTCTCTGTTTGCCAGTACGGCCCGTGGGCTGGAAGAGCTGTTAAAAACTGAACTGGAAGGCCTGGGCGCCCAAGAGTGCCAGATTGCCCAGGGCGGCGTCCATTTCCAGGGCGACACGCAGCTTCTGTACAAAAGCCTGATGTGGAGCCGCCTGGCGTCGCGCATCATGATGCCGCTGGGAGAATGTAGCGTCTGGAGCGATCTCGATCTTTATCTTGGCGTACAGGCTATTGACTGGACCGCTATCTTCACCCCGGATGCTACCTTTGCGGTGAGCTTCGGTGGCCTGAACGATAGCATTCGTAACAGCCAGTATGGTGCGTTGAAGGTAAAAGATGCGATCGTCGATGCCTTTACGCGCAAAAATCTACCGCGTCCTAACGTCGATCGCGACAATCCGGATCTGCGTATTAACGTACGCCTCAACAAAGAGACCGCCTATATCTCTCTCGATCTGAGCGGCGAAGGCCTGCACCTGCGCGGCTACCGCGATCGCACCGGTATGGCGCCGATCAAAGAGAACCTGGCGGCCGCTATTGTCATGCGTTCCGGCTGGGTGCCGGGCACGCCGCTGCTCGACCCAATGTGTGGTTCCGGCACGCTGCTGATTGAAGCAGCGATGTGGGCGACTGACCGGGCACCAGGGCTGCATCGCGGCCATTGGGGCTTCAGCGGTTGGGCACAGCATGACGACGCGGTCTGGAAAGAGGTCAAAGCTGACGCCCAGACTCGCGCCCGTGCCGGCCTTGCCGCCTATGAATCTCGCTTCTTTGGTTCCGACATCGACAGCCGTGTCGTTGAGCTGGCGCGAAGCAACGCCCGCCGTGCGGGGATTGGCGAGCTTATCACCTTTGAAGTGAAAGACGTGGCGCAGCTGACCAATCCGCTGCCGAAAGGCCCTTACGGTACCGTTATCAGCAACCCGCCATACGGCGAACGTCTGGAAAGTGAACCGGCGTTGATTGCGATGCACAGCCTGCTCGGCCGCAATATGAAAAACCACTTTGGCGGCTGGAATCTGTCGCTGTTTAGCGCCTCTCCGGAGCTGTTAAGCTGTCTACAGCTGCGCGCTGAGCGTCAATTTAAAGCCAAAAACGGCCCGCTGGACTGCGTACAGAAAAACTACCATCTGACCGAAACCACCGGCGAGAAGCCTGCTTCTCTGGCAGAAGATTACGCCAACCGTCTGCGTAAAAATCTGAAGAAATATGAAAAGTGGGCGAAACAGGAAGGGATTGAATGCTACCGCTTGTACGACGCTGACCTGCCGGAATACAACGTGGCCGTTGACCGCTACGCCGACTGGGTAGTGGTGCAGGAATATGCGCCGCCGAAAACCGTCGATGCCAATAAAGCGCGTCAGCGTCTGTTTGATATTATCGCCGCGACCATCGCCGTGCTCGGTATTGCGCCGAACAAGCTGGTGCTGAAAACCCGTGAGCGTCAGAAGGGTAAAAACCAGTATCAGAAGATGAACGAGAAGGGCGACTTCATGCAGGTGAGCGAATACAACGCGCGCCTGTGGGTCAATCTGACCGATTACCTCGATACCGGCCTGTTCCTCGACCACCGCATCGCCCGCCGCATGCTGGGTGAGATGAGTAAAGGCAAAGACTTCCTGAACCTCTTCTCCTATACCGGCAGCGCTAGCGTGCACGCGGGTCTGGGCGGCGCGCGTTCGACCACTACCGTGGATATGTCGCGTACCTATCTGGAGTGGGCGGAGCGTAACCTGCGCCTTAACGGCTTAACCGGTCGCGCGCATCGTCTGATGCAGGCGGACGTGCTGGCGTGGCTGCGCGATACCGATGAACAGTTCGACGTTATCTTTATCGATCCACCCACCTTCTCAAACTCCAAACGTATGGAAGATGCGTTTGACGTTCAGCGCGATCATCTGCGTCTGATGAAAGATCTGAAACGTCTGCTGCGTAAAGGCGGCACCATCATGTTCTCCAACAACAAACGCGGTTTCCGTATGGACCACGACGGCCTGGCAGAACTGGGACTGAAAGCACAAGACATTACCCAAAAAACACAGTCTCAGGATTTCGCCCGTAACCGTCAGATCCACAACTGCTGGCTGATTACCGCGGCCTGAAAGGAATAAAGAATGTCATTAATTAGTATGCACGGTGCGTGGCTGTCGTTCAGCGATGCGCCGCTTCTTGATAATGCAGAGCTGCATATCGAGGATAACGAGCGCGTCTGTCTGGTCGGCCGTAACGGCGCGGGCAAATCCACGCTGATGAAGATCCTCAACCGTGAGCAGGGTCTGGACGACGGTCGTATTATTTACGAACAGGATCTGGTTGTGGCGCGTCTGCAGCAGGATCCACCACGTAACGTGCAGGGCAGCGTCTACGACTTTGTCGCCGAAGGTATCGAAGAGCAGGCGGTATATCTCAAACGCTATCATGATATCTCGCACCTGGTGATGACCGATCCAAGCGATAAAAACCTGCAGGAGCTGGCGAAGGTTCAGGAACAGCTGGATCACCACGGTCTGTGGCAGTTGGAAAACCGCATCAACGAAGTGTTGGCACAGCTGGGTCTGGAGCCGGATATGGAGCTGGCGGCGTTGTCCGGCGGCTGGCTGCGTAAAGCCGCATTAGGTCGTGCGCTGGTCAGCGCGCCGCGCGTGCTGCTGCTCGACGAACCGACGAACCACCTGGATATTGAAACTATCGACTGGCTGGAAGGCTTCCTGAAGACCTTCAAAGGCACGATTATCTTTATCTCCCACGACCGTTCCTTTATCCGCAATATGGCGACCCGTATTGTCGATCTCGATCGCGGCAAGCTGGTGACCTATCCGGGTAACTACGACCAGTACCTGCTGGAGAAAGAAGAAGCGCTGCGCGTTGAAGATCTGCAAAACGCCGAGTTCGATCGCAAGCTGGCGCAGGAAGAAGTGTGGATCCGCCAGGGCATCAAAGCACGTCGTACCCGTAACGAAGGCCGCGTGCGCGCGCTGAAAGCGATGCGTAACGAACGCAGCGCTCGCCGTGAAGTAATGGGTAGCGCGAAAATGCAGGTCGAAGAAGCGTCTCGCTCCGGCAAAATCGTGTTCGAGATGGAAGACGTTAACTACCAGGTTAACGGCAAAGTGCTGGTGAAAGACTTCTCGGCGCAGGTTCAACGCGGCGACAAAATTGCGCTGATTGGTGCGAACGGCTGCGGTAAAACTACGTTGCTGAAGCTGATGCTGGGCCAGTTAGAAGCTGACAGCGGGCGTATTCACGTCGGCACCAAGCTGGAAGTGGCCTATTTCGATCAGCACCGCGCTGAGCTGGACCCGGATAAAACGGTGATGGACAACCTCGCCGAAGGAAAGCAGGAAGTGATGGTTAACGGTAAGCCTCGCCACGTGCTGGGCTACCTGCAGGACTTCCTATTCCACCCGAAACGTGCGATGACCCCGGTTCGCGCGCTGTCCGGTGGTGAACGTAACCGCCTGCTGCTGGCAAGATTATTCCTGAAGCCAAGTAACCTGTTGATTCTCGATGAACCAACCAACGACCTGGATGTCGAAACGCTCGAACTGCTTGAAGAGTTGATTGATGGTTACCAGGGTACCGTCATGTTGGTTAGCCACGATCGTCAGTTTGTTGATAACACCGTGACCGAATGCTGGATCTTCGAAGGTGAAGGCCGTATTGGTCAATATGTCGGCGGCTATCACGACGCGCGCGGTCAACAATCGCAGTCACGGGCGCAAAAACAGACGATCGAGAAAAAAAGCGCGGAAGTGGCTCAGCCAAAAGCAGAAACTGTCAAACGAGCCAGTGCCAAACTAAGCTATAACCTGCAGCGCGAATTAGAGCAGCTACCGCAGAAGCTGGAAACGCTGGAAGCGAACCTTGAGGCGTTACAGACTCAAGTTGCCGATGCGTCCTTCTTCAGCCAGCCTCACGACCATACCCAAAAGGTATTGGCCGATATGGCTCAGGCTGAGCAAGCGCTGGAAGAAGCGTTTGAGCGGTGGGAATATCTCGAAGCATTAAAAAACGGCGCCTGATTGAGGAGTAATCATGTGCGATCAACATCATGCTGCGCAGCATATCCTGTGTCCACAATGTGACATGCTGGTGGCGTTGCCGCACCTTGAACACCGACATAAGGCGAACTGCCCACGCTGTGGTACGACGCTAACCACCGCGTGGGATGAGCCCCGTCAGCGTCCGACGGCCTATGTTCTGGTCGCGCTTTTTATGCTGGTGTTGGCGAACCTGTTTCCCTTCATCAGTATGAATGTGGCGGGGGTCAGTAGTGAAATTGAGCTGCTGGAAATCCCGGGCGTTATGTTCTCGGAAGACTACGCCAGTCTTGGCACCTTCTTCCTGCTGTTTGTCCAGTTGGTACCCACATTCTGTCTGATAACCATCCTGCTGTTGGTTAACCGGGTGCGTATGCCGCTCCGGCTGAAGGTGGTTTTGGCGCGCATTCTGTTCACGCTAAAAACCTGGGGGATGGCGGAAATTTTCCTCGCCGGGGTGCTGGTGAGCTTTGTGAAGCTGATGGCTTACGGCGATATTGGTGTCGGCAGCAGCTTCTTGCCCTGGTGCCTTTTCTGTCTGTTACAGTTGCGTACCTTACAATGCGTTGATCGTCGCTGGCTGTGGGACGATATTGCCCCGATGCCCAAACTTGAACAGCCGCTGAAACCCGGCGTGACCGGCATTCGTCAGGGGTTACGCTCCTGCGCGTGCTGTACGGCGATTTTACCGGCCGACCAGCTTGAGTGCCCGCGCTGTCACAGCAAAGGCCACGTCCGGCGCAAAAACAGTCTGCAGTGGACGATGGCGCTGCTGGTGACATCGATTCTGCTTTATCTCCCAGCCAATATTCTGCCTATCATGATTACCGATTTATTGGGTGATAAGATGCCGTCGACCATTCTTGCCGGGGTCGTGTTGCTGTGGAGTGAAGGGTCGTATCCCGTGGCGATGGTCATTTTCCTCGCCAGTATTATGGTGCCGACGCTGAAGATGATCGCCATCGCCTGGCTATGTCTGGATGCGAATGGCATGAAGCGTAAACATCGGGACAGCGAACGAATGCACCTTATTTATGAAGTGGTGGAATTTGTTGGTCGCTGGTCGATGATCGACGTCTTTGTTATCGCAGTACTTTCAGCCCTGGTACGTATTGGGGGCTTAATGAATATCTATCCGGCGATTGGCGCGCTGATGTTTGCGCTGGTCGTCATAATGACCATGTTCTCGGCAATGACATTTGATCCGCGACTTTCGTGGGATCGGGAACCTGAATCAAGCCATGAGGAGTCGTAAAAGCATGGAAACCAAGAGTGGGGAGGCAAAGGTGCAGAAAGTGAAAAACTGGTCTCCCGTCTGGATCTTCCCGATCGTCACGGCGCTGATTGGTGCCTGGATCTTATTCTATCACTACAGCCATCAGGGGCCGGAGGTGACGCTTATCACCACCAATGCTGAAGGTATTGAAGGTGGTAAAACAACGATCAAGAGTCGCAGCGTGGACGTTGGCATTGTCGAAAGCACCACGCTGACCGACGATCTCACGCACGTTGAAATTAAAGCGCGACTGAATTCGGGCATGGAAAAGCTGCTGCATAAAGACTCAGTATTCTGGGTGGTGAAGCCGCAGATTGGCCGTGAAGGTATCAGTGGCTTAGGAACACTGCTGTCGGGCGCTTATATCGAGCTGCAGCCAGGAACTAAAGGTTCTGCACCGAATGACTATCAGCTTCTGGATTCACCGCCGCTTGCACCACCAGATGCAAAAGGTATCCGTGTGCTGCTTGATAGTAAAAAAGCAGGGCAGCTCAGTCCGGGCGATCCGGTGTTGTTCCGTGGCTATCGTGTGGGGTCCGTTGAGACGAGTACTTTTGACTCGCAGACCCGTACTATCAGCTATCAGTTGTTTATCAGCGCGCCAAACGATCGACTGGTTACCAGCAACGTACGTTTCTGGAAAGACAGCGGCGTAGCGGTCGACCTGACCTCCGCAGGGATGCGCGTAGAAATGGGATCGCTGTCGACGCTCTTTAGCGGTGGCGTCAGCTTTGACGTGCCGGAAGGCGTCGACCTGGGCCAGCCAATTGCTGAGAAAACGGAGTTCAAACTCTACGACGATCAGAAAAGTATCCAGGATTCGTTGTATACCGATCACATCGATTATCTGATGTTCTTTAAAGATTCTGTTCGTGGGTTGCAACCTGGCGCACCGGTCGAATTCCGCGGTATTCGTCTTGGAACCGTGGCGCAGGTGCCTTATTTTGTGCCGGGCTTACGTCAGGCGTTGAACGACGATTATCGTATTCCGGTGTTGATCCGCATTGAACCAGAGCGTCTGGCGAGCGAGCTTGGAGAACAACCTGATGTTGGCGCTCACTTAACGAGCCTTATCCAACGTGGTCTGCGCGGTGCGCTGAAAACGGGTAACCTAGTGACGGGTGCGCTTTACGTTGACCTTGATTTTTATCCAAAAGATCCGCCAGTGACCGGCATGCGTGAGTTTGGTGGTCACATGATAGTACCGACTGTCAGCGGCGGTCTGGCGCAGATCCAGCAGCGCCTGATGGATACGCTTGATAAGATCAACAACCTGCCGCTGACCCCAATGGTTGAGCAGGCGACGAATACGCTGAGCGAAAGCCAGAACACTATGCGCCGTCTGCAGACGACGCTGGATAATCTGAATAAGATTACCGCCAGCCAGTCAGCACAGCAGCTGCCAGCCGACATGCAGAAAACGCTGCGTGAGCTTAACCGCAGTATGCAGGGCTTCCAGCCGGGTTCCGCCGCTTATAACAAGATGGTGGGCGACATGCAGCGTCTGGATCAGGTTCTGCGTGAACTGCAGCCGGTGCTGAAAACGCTGAATGAGAAGAGCAACGCGCTGGTGTTCGAAGCGAAGGATAAAAAAGATCCAGAGCCTAAGAGGGCGAAATAATGAAAAAGTGGATAGTTCTGGCCGCGGTGTGTCTGTTAGCTGCCTGTAGCAGCACGGAGAATAAGACCTACTACCAGCTGCCGCAAGCAACGGGGACGGTGCAAAATAGCGCGAGCTCCAGCCAACGTTTGCTGTGGGTGGAACAGGTTAACATCCCTGATTTCCTTGCAGGCAGCGGTGTGGTCTATCAGACCAGCGACGTACAGTATGTGATTGCCAGCAATAATCTGTGGGCAAGCCCGCTGGATCAGCAGCTGCGAACCACGCTGGTGGCGAACCTCAGCAATCAGCTACCGGGTTGGGTGGTCTCCTCGCAACCGTTAGGCAGCGACCAGGATACGCTCAACGTCTCGGTTAACGGCTTCCATGGGCGTTACGATGGTAAAGTGATAGTGAGCGGTGAATGGTTGCTTAACCATCAAGGGCAGCTGACTAAACGCCCGTTCCATATTGAACTGGCGCAGCAGCAGGATGGTTATGACGCGATGGTGAAAGTGTTGGCGCAGGCCTGGAGTCAGGAAGCGACCTCGATAGCTCAGACCATCAATCGCTAACCATAAGTAGAATTAATAGTTCTAAAGACCGTCGACGGTGCAAAACCTCGGCGGTTTTTTTATGCCTACGCTCAATTGCTTACTTAACCCACTTCACATTTTTTGTACAAATGATCTTCTGAGTAGCTCACAAATATGACATTGGTATGAATTCTGCGCATTGACGGGAAGATTATTTAGCGGTATTCGTATTGTGTGGCTGCACACTTTGTAACCACTGTTTTCTTTTCCACCAGACCAAGATATGAGGGAAACGAGGCATGAAGAGACAAAAACGAGATCGCCTGGAGCGGGCACATCAGCGTGGGTATCAGGCCGGGATTACCGGCCGGCCAAAAGAAATGTGTCCATACCAGACCATTAACCAGAGGTCTTACTGGCTGGGAGGCTGGCGAGAAGCCATGGAGGACAGGGCGGTAGTCGCCTGACACTGTCTCTTTAAAAAGAAACCTCCGCATAGCGGAGGTTTCGCCTTGAAATTCTCAACGCTTATCCGTCGTTAGATCCTCTAACGACAAGCAGTATCAGAATGCAGAAGTGTCCTGGAACAGGCCCACTTTCAGATCGTTAGCCGTGTAGATCAGACGACCATCCACCAGTACTTCACCATCCGCCAGACCCATGATCAGACGACGGTTAACAATGCGCTTGAAGTGAATACGATAGGTCACTTTCTTCGCGGTTGGCAGAACCTGACCGGTGAATTTAACTTCACCCACGCCGAGCGCACGGCCTTTGCCTTCACCGCCCAGCCAGCCGAGGTAAAAACCAACTAACTGCCACATTGCGTCCAGACCCAGACAGCCTGGCATTACTGGATCGCCGATAAAGTGGCAACCAAAGAACCACAGATCTGGATTGATATCGAGCTCAGCTTCAACAAAACCTTTGTCAAAGTTGCCGCCGGTTTCGGTCATTGAAATGACACGATCCATCATCAGCATGCTCGGAGCTGGCAACTGCGGGCCTTTAGCGCCAAACAGTTCACCGCGACCAGAGGCAAGAAGATCTTCTTTAGTATAGGATTCGCGTTTATCTACCATGTTTTAAGTAAGCCTTATTTTGAGTTCGGGACGCAGGATAGCTAACACGTGTACGCTGAACAAGTCCGATCAGTTGGAAGCTGAACGATTTAACCAGCGTAACGGCCACGGATAGCGGTAGCGAGGCTCCTGCTGTGTGGCTTGTGCAATACGTTCCTGAATAGTTTGCAGCAGCGTCTGACCTTCTCCGTCCCAGTTCAGCTGCGTAAGAAGCGGCAGCGCATCAGTGACATCATCAATGGCCCAGATTGAGAATTCTCCTGCTTCTACCGCTTCCTGCACCTCAGCCGCAAGGCTCAGATGACGTACGTTGGCGGAAGGAATGATGACCCCTTGTTTCCCGCTCAAACCGCGTTGGGCGCAGATGGCAAAGAAGCCTTCAATTTTTTCATTCAGACCGCCAACTGGCTGAGCACGGCCAAACTGGTCAACAGAACCGGTCATGGCGATGCTTTGATTAATCGGAACGTTTGCCAGGGCGCTGATAAGCGCACAGAGCTCGGCCATAGAGGCGCTGTCGCCGTCAACTTCGCTGTATGACTGTTCGAAGGTGATAGAGGCAGAGAACGGGAGCTGCTGGTCTAGATCCAACTCGGCCATTAAGAAGGCCTGCATCAGCATCATCCCTTTGGCGTGAATATTGCCACCAAGTTCCGCCTTGCGTTCAACGTCGGTAAACTCACCGTCGCCAATATGTACGACGCAGCTTATTCGTGACGGCTCACCGAATGGGCGAGGGTGACCAGGGAAATCAATGACCGACAGGGCGTTGATCTGACCGATGCATTCGCCTTCGGTTTCAATCAGGATCTGCTCAAGCAGAATTTCATCCTGCATACGTTCGGCCAGGAATCCTTCACGCCACTGGCGCTGCACCAGCATCGTTTTCAGCTGTTCGGCGTTGATGGTGTTATCCGTGGTAAACGGTGCGGCTTCGCGTAGCTGGCGGCTAATCCACAGCGGGCAAAGCGGCATAATTTCCTGGTCACCGCTGTAACGTGCGCCTTCCTGCATCAGGAGCGGCCAGGCATCAGCGGCAAGCATCGGCAGGGATTTCTCACGGGCTACGCTTGATACCCACTGACACCACTGTCTGAGCGCTTCTTCGTCTGTCAGCTGCAGGCTGTCTTCAAACTCGCTGTACAGTGAGGATTCCGCTAACTCAGGCTCCATCTCCTGGAAGTCAGCCAGCGATTCGCGTTCACCGACCAGCATGACCTTAAGCGTTAACGGCATCGAAGGGATGCTCACCGGCAGCGGACGCGCATCATCAAAGGTGAGCCAGTCAAAGCGCTGCTGCGTGACGATATTCTTTAAACGCATCCACAGCAGTGGCTGTGACATCAGCGTTCGTAAAGAGAGGATGAGAATGCCGCCGTTAGCCTGATGGACCAGACCTGGCTGCAGGCTGATTTCGCCATTAAACTGACGAACACAGCCAAAAAGTTGTTCAGCTTCGGCCCAGTCGGCAAAAATGATGGGGCCGGTACTGGCGAAATTATCCTCTGCACTTTTGGCTGGCTGCATCGTGACTTTGCCACCGATAGCCTGATAATCAACGCCCGTAAGAGCAGATTCATCGCTATTGCGCAGAGAGAGGGCCGTTTGCGAGAGCAGTTGCAGGTACTCTTTTTCTTCTGGGGCTTTCACCAGTAAGAAGGGTGAGATCCCCTGTGGGTGGAGAAACTGCTCCAGCGCGTAGTGTAAACGGGCCTGGAGTTCGCTGAATAATGCGTCGTTTTCTGAGGCTAAGTCAGGCTGGGCAAATAGCGCCTGGTAAGCTTCAGTCGCGGGGGCGAGAAAGCGCCGGGAAAGAGTATTTATAGTCAATGTCGCTATTTTTAGTCAGATGTAAAGTGCGTGATTATACCTGATGCCGCAGGGAAGCTCACGGAGAATAGGGAAGTATCTTCGGCCCTTGGCTTTATCCATATCACAGTTGCAGATTTCTTCTCAGCACATTGAGAAAAAACTGTTATCCTGAAAAGAGTTACACGGTCACACTGAGATCGCAATGAAATATCAACAACTGGAAAATCTTGAAAGCGGCTGGAAGTGGAAATACCTGGTGAAAAAACATCGGGAAGGTGAGTCCATTACCCGCTACATTGAAGCCAGCGCCGCACAAGAGGCTGTCGATGTTTTGCTGAAACTGGAAAATGAACCAGTTCAGGTGAATGGCTGGATTGCTCAGCACATCAACCCGCAGCTGGTAAACCGTATGAAGCAGACGATTCGTGCACGCCGTAAGCGTCATTTTAACGCCGAGCATCAGCATACCCGCAAGAAGTCTATCGATCTCGAGTTTGCCGTCTGGCAGCGTCTAGCAGGGCTTGCTCAGCGCCGGGGTAAAACGCTGTCCGAAACAGTGGTTAAGCTTATCGAAGATGCTGAGAATAAAGAGAAGTATGCGACGAAGATGTCTAGTCTGAAGCAGGACCTTGAGGCGATGCTGGGAAAAGAGAAGTAGCCACTACCCGTGTCTCGATAGCTTGTCTGATTAAATTCAGGACAAAAAAAACCCCGCAGCGCGGGGTTTTTTATTAGACGGGAACTTAAGCCTGAGGCTGAGTTACAACGTCTTTGCTACCTTTAACTTCGATCTCTACGCGACGATCTGGTGCCAGGCAGTCGATCAGCGCAGCTTTCGCTTTCACGCCGTCACAGGTGTTGCCAGTAACTGGGTTAGATTTGCCCATGCCACGTGCGGAGATTTTGTCAGCTGGGATACCTTTAGATACCAGGTAATCAACAACGGACTGTGCACGTTTTTCGGACAGACCCTGGTTGTAAGCGTCAGAACCGATACGGTCGGTGAAGCCCAGAACCACTACGGAACCTTCTTTAGGATCCAGGTTGCTCAGCTGGGTGTACATCTGATCCAGAGCCTGTTTGCCTTCTGGTTTCAGAGTAGCTTTGTTGAAGTTGAACAGAACGTCAGACTTCAGAGTGAAGTGTTTGGTCTGTACTTCTGGAGCTGGAGCTGGAGCTGGCGCGATAACTGGCGCTGCTGCATCCTGCTGGCCGAAACGGTAGGAAACACCTACGCTCAGCATGCCGTTGTCTGGACGTACGCCAACGCTGTTTGCGTCGCCGATGTTGTTAACCCACTGGTATTCCAGACGGGTAGCGATGTCACGAGTAACAGCCCACTCAACGCCGCCAGCGAATACTGGGGAAACGCCAGTGTCGTGGTTGTCGCCGATTTGGTTGTTGCTGGAATCAGCACGCCATACCATACCACCCAGACGAGTGTAGATATCCAGATCGTCAGTTACTGGGTAACCCAGTTTAGCGGTCAGCTGTACGCCCTGAGCTTTCAGTGCGCCATTGGTCTGGCTACCGGTGTATTTCATACGGCCCAGCCAGTCGTAACCCATTTCGAAACCAACATACGGGTTAACCTGGTAGCCACCGAACGCGCCTGCGCCCAGCTGGCTGTTGTGGGTAGAACCGTTGTTGTTCAGGTCACTCTGGTACCAGCCGGTGTCATGGAACTGGGACCAACCCAGTTTACCACCCGCATACCAGGTGTTGTCTTGCGGAGCGGCTTGCGCTACGGAAGCGAAACCTGCCAGTGCCACTGCAATCGCGATAGCTGTCTTTTTCATTTTTTGCGCCTCGTTATCATCCAAAATTTGCCATGAAGTTCTAAATAGATTCACGGTTAAATCCTTCCACCGGGGGCGTGGCTTAGTAATTACTCAGCAGATATCTGCGGTGTTAAGCTGAGCACCCCTGGCGATGTAAAGTCTACAACGTCGCTGGAAACTTACAAGTGTGAACTCCGTCAGGCTTATGAAAAAAAAAGAGTTGTATACGCAATATTTAACAAATGTGTCGAAAATTTAAACGATGCAAAACACCCAGAACCGCACCAGACAAGCGTTCTACCTAAAATCATTCATAAAATCGAGGAGATAAAAAAACTGCAAAAAAAAGGCCAGGAAAATTCCTAATTTTCTTCAATGATACAAATTTGAGTGAATTTTTAGCCCATTAAATTGTCCAGCACAACGAGAGGCAGAGTGAACTGGTCGCATAATAAACACCATCGCGTTACCGTCTTCGGCAGCCTGTTGTAATCGGGCATGTTCTTCCGCTGATAAATCTTCCGTCAACCAGCCGATAACCACACTATAATTCCCCGTACGAGATGCGCGAACCATGGAGTCGAGCATGTCGCCTGGAGGCATCTGACGTAGCTGCATCACTTTTGTCAGCGGTAGGCCAGATGCTTGCACCCACTGGCGGCTGAGCTTTTGCTGCGGTGTTAACCACAGCTGCCAGCGAGACTGCTGACCGAGCTGCTGTAGCAGGGGCAGTAGCAATAGCTGCGCCATCATCGGCTGATCTTCCCGATAAAGCACTTCGCTAACCAAAGCGGTTGAGGAATCTTTTACTGATGTAAAAGTATGGGAAGCGGTAGTCGAGACCGCAGCAGAAGAATGATTTACAACACCAGAAGTATACATAGTTAATCCAGCCCTGTGGGTTACTGTATGAATATACAGTACTACCCTGAAGATTAAAGATCAACCTCATTTTCTGAAAGCAACTCGCAAAATTGCACTCTAAATGCCTACAAAGGCAAATTCACCTTGCCGTGTCGAACGAACGCGCCTATGTTGCTTGTTATGTCTTCCATTAACAAATTTAATGCATCCATGTCCATGATTATTAAGGATTAATCATGAAGAAAATATCATATAAACGGATTTATCAGTCCCAGAAATATTTTTCGCTGTTGGGCAAAATCAAGTCGCGGGCGCTGTTTGGTGGCTATAGTCTTGCCGTCAATGATGCGGTATTTGCAATGGTCTCTGAAGGGGAACTCTACCTGAGGATGTGCGAGGAAAGTGCGACCTATCAGGCTCAGCATTCGCCTCCATTACTGACATTACGTAAGCGAGGGTGTTCACAGCAGTTAAAGTATTTCCATGTTGGCGAGCGGCTCTGGTCTGACGAACCGGTCTTACTTCAGCTTGGCAAATTTTCTCTCGAGGATGCGCTTCGAGAAAAGAAACAACAGAAATCATTACGGATAAAAGATCTGCCTAATCTCTCATTTCATATGGAGCTGTTGTTAAGTGAAGCGGGAATTAAAGATGCTCAAATGCTTCAGCATCTGGGGGCAGAAATGGCATGGATTCGGCTGCGTAAGATTCGTAAGCAGCTGAGTATTAATGTGCTGTATTCTCTGGAAGGGGCGATTATGGGCGTTCACTCAGCCGCGCTCCCGGCGCAACGGCGCCAGGAGCTACAGGAATGGGCATTAGCCCACGTGAAAACGGAGGGGGTCAGGCCATAACCTGTTTTTGCAAACGACAGATTTCAGGTAGCAACGAAATCATCAGGCCAATTTGTTGTAAGACCAATGGCTCTTTGCTGTCCGGGCGAGGTTCGAGATGTTGGATTCGTGCGGCTAAGTTAGATAAAGCTTGCTGCACCCGTTCCTCATCAGAAGGCTGGTGGTGTAGCGCATCATCGACATAGCACACCGCATCGTCCAGAAGAGCCAGTATTTCTGCTGTAGCCAGTTTTTCCCGATGGGCACCTAAAGCGGAAATATAGCTGGTCAGGGTGTGGTTGAGGCAGAGCAGCCGAAACGCAGTTTCTCGCATTTCCGGGGTGACCTTAGGTTCCGTCGACATGTTTGAGACCACTGAGGCGAGCTCTGCATCCCGGTTATGCGCATCACGACGTGCAATTCGATAGGCCAGACGGTTATCGCGCCCCTGGTGATACTGTTCCAGAATTGCGTCCAGGTAGCGGCAGTTTGCGTCAACTGCGCGCTCCAGCACGCGAGGCAGATTGCGGAATTTCCAGTCAGGCCAGATAAAACTGACGGCAACCCAGGCAATACCGCATCCAATCAGCGTATCCACCACACGCGGCAATGCTACTTCGAAGCCCTCACCAAGCAGGTTAAAGCACAGCAGAACCAGCAGCGTGATAAACATCGTCGCGTGCGCGTATTGAACGTTGCGAAAAGCGAAGAAGAGAACCCCGGTGATGACAATCAGTGCCAATTGTCCCTCAAGCGAAGGGACCAGCCACAAAATCGGCAGACCTAGGGCCACGCCGACCAGCGTACCGATGATACGCAGCGCCAGGCGGTGACGGGTGGCGTTATAGTTGGGCTGACAGACAAACAGGCTGGTGAGCAGGATCCAGTAGCCGTGTTGCAAACCGGTAAACTGAATGAATGCGTAACCTGCGCAGAGTACCAATGACATACGCACCGCATGGCGAAAAAGCGCCGACTCCGGTGACATATTACGACTCAGACGCGACTGAATATCGGCAAAACCATGCAGGCTATCGTCTGCGAGCAAGGTTTCCGTCTCGCTTTGCGCCTGTGATTGCAGTTGCTCGGACTCGATAGTCGCAAGCTGGGCGTCAATAGCGCGCAAATTGTTCAGTAAAAAACCAAGTGCTTTCATCTGTTCTGGCGCGGCACCACTGGCGCGTACGCGGTCTAACGCAGCATCGAGGTGGGAGAATGCGCGCTCAAACCGCGCATCGTGCTGATAGGGGGTACGGAGCAATATTGATTTTGCCAGATCCTGACAGGCGATGGACTGCATAGAGAGCAGGCGCTGGAAGCGAAACATGACATCGCTGTAGCGGAAGTTATCGCGCAGCGCCTGGTACTGGATATGCGATGAACTGGCTCGTTCGTGAATATCCTGGGCGACGAAATAGTAATGTAACGTTCTTCGGGTACTCCGCTGGCCCCGGTCGCCGCGCAAACGCGTTAATAGCGACACTTTGGTTTGGTTAAGCGTTGCCATCAGTTGCCCATTTGCCAATGCCAGCTCATAAAGTGGCGCCTGGTCTTCGTCATCGAGGTCCGGGTCAAACAATCGGGATTTCAACTCGAGATAACGAGAAAGCTGTTCGTAGCTACGGGCGAGGTTATCCTGCAGTGGACGGATAGGGAAGATGAGGTGCCCGGTCAGAGTCAGTAGGTTATACCAGACGGCACCGGCAATCAGCAGCAGCGGTTGTTGATACCAGTGTGCGTAAAGCGATACCCCCAGCATGGTATAAATAGCAATAAGCAGCGCACCAAATGCGATGGTGGCGTAGCGCTGACCAAGGCCGCCGAGCAGGATAAACCCGATCGTCGAAATCGTTAAACCCAGCGCAAACAGCCATGGCCACGGAAACAGCAACTCCACTGATGCCGAGGCAATGAAGAAACAGATAAGCGTTATAACCAGGTTGCGTAACCGTCCGGTGAGTCGATCGTCGAGGTCGGTCAACGCCGCGGCGACCACGCCCAGGGTGAGCGGAATGGTGAGCTTAGCATCGCCCAGCCACCAGGGCAGGGCGGTAGTACCGATAAGCGCAATAAAGATTCTGGCGTTATAAAGCCAGGTACTGTTCCATGTATAGCGGCGAAGCAAAGGGCTTAGCATAGCGTGTATTCGTCCTGATTACTGAAAACGGCGGCGTGCATTTGCTTCGCGAGCCGCGCGCGCTACTTCCACGGGAACCACACGACGGCCAACCGGCCAGAGTGCGATGGCGGCAATTTTAAAGTTAGCGATGCCAACAGGAATACCAATGATCGTCACGCACTGCGCAATCCCGGCGAGAATATGAGTCAGACACAGCCACCAGCCGAACAGTACGAACCAGACAATATTAAGCACGGTTCCGCCCGCATTCATCACGCTGCTTTTTGTTCCTGGCTCCAGTTCATCAACATGAACGGCCTCATTACCGTAGGGCAGCAGTGAGAGTTTGGTGATTTCCCAGCAGGAGCGAGTGAGCGGTAAGGTAATAATCAAAATGATACTGACCAGCGTTGCAAGCAGCCAGCCTAGCGTTGTCAGAAATCCACCTAACACAAAATTCAAAATATTCAGAACTGTACGCATAAACCCTCTGTGTAGCACTGTGAATAATAAGACCTGATGATTGTAACGTTTTTTTACGCTGGAGCACCTATTCTCTGGCGGTTACACTGTGAGGTATCGAAAAAGTCAGGATTCGACACGACATGGAATTAAAATCAACAACGCTGGGCAAGCGCATGGCGCAGCATCCTTATGACCGGGTTGAGATCCTCAACGCCGGCGTCAGGGTCTCCGGTCCTCAGCATGAGTATCTCATTCCTTTCAATCAGCTTCTGGCCATCAACTGCAAACGCGGTCTGGTGTGGGGGGAGCTGGAGTTCGTTTTGCCTGAAGATAAAGTCGTACGCCTGCACGGAACCGAATGGGGAGAAACGCAGCGCTTCCACCGCCATTTGCTGGGGCTCTGGCAGCAATGGGGCGAAGAAATGAGCGCGATTGCCGCTGAACTTCTCGAAAAGCAGCTAGCGGTAATTGCAGGCAGCAGCGCAGAAACCCAATGGCTCACCCGCCAACAGGCGCAAAAAATACGCCAGCAGGTGGTCACGGCGCTGGAAGGGCTACCGTTACCGACCGAACGTCTTGAAGCATTTGATAACTGCTGTGATGCCTGGCGTCAATGTCAGGCATGGCTGACCGATAAAGAAAACGGTCGTGCGCAGCATAATCAGCGATACACCGAAGCGATGCTGGAAAAGTACGCTGAATTTTTCGAACAGATTGAGTCATCGCCACTTAATACTTCTCAGGCACGAGCGGTGGTGAATGGTGAACGTTCGCTGCTGGTGCTGGCCGGGGCTGGCAGCGGAAAAACGTCCGTGCTGGTGGCGCGGGCGGGTTGGCTGCTTGCGCGGGGTGAAGCGTCGGCGGAGCAAATCCTTCTGCTGGCCTTTGGTAAAAAAGCCGCGCAGGAAATGGATGAGCGCCTGCAAACGCGGCTGCATACGGACGCCATTACCGCGCGTACTTTCCACGCCCTGGCGCTGCACATTATTCAGCAGGGTAGCAAAAAAGTTCCGGTTGTTAGCAAGCTGGAGAACGATTCCTCTGCCCGCTACGCGCTATTTACCCAATGCTGGCAGCAGCAGTGTCGGGAGAAAAAGGCGCAGGCTAAAGGCTGGCGTTTGTGGCTGCAGGATGAGATGGGTTGGGACGTCGCCGAAGATAATTTCTGGGAAGATGAAAAACTCATTAAACGCATGGGGAGCAGACTCGATCGCTGGGTAAGCCTGATGCGTATGCACGGCGGTTCACAGGCAGAGATGATTGCCGGTGCGCCGGAAGAGGTACGCGACCTGTTTGGTAAACGCGTGAAGCTGATGGCGCCGCTGCTGAAGGCGTGGAAAACGGCGCTCAAAGACGAAAACGCCGTCGACTTTTCCGGGCTTATCCATCAGGCCATCAATATTCTGGAAAAAGGTCGCTTTGTCAGCCCGTGGAAACATATTCTGGTGGATGAATTTCAGGATATCTCTCCACAGCGAGCCGCGCTGCTGGCGGCGCTGCGTAAGCAGAACTCACAAACCTCGCTCTATGCCGTGGGCGATGACTGGCAGGCCATCTATCGCTTCAGCGGTGCGCAGCTTTCGCTGACCACCGCGTTTAACCACTATTTTGGTGAAGGCGATAACTGCGCACTGGATACCACCTACCGCTTTAATAGCCGTATTGGCGAGATAGCCAATCGGTTTATTCAGCAAAATCCGCACCAGCTCAGTAAACCACTCAATAGCCTGACCGCGGGCGATAAACATGCTGTGACGCTGCTGGAGGATGACAAGCTTGATGCGCTGTTTGATAAGCTCAGCGGTTACGCCACTGAGGATCAACGAATCCTGGTGCTGGCGCGTTACCATCATCTGAAGCCTGCCGCGCTTGATAAGGCCGCTACGCGCTGGCCTAAGCTCAATATCGATTTTATGACCGTTCATGCCAGCAAAGGCCAACAGGCGGACTACGTCATCGTGCTGGGGCTTAAAGAAGGGTTTGACGGTTTCCCGGCGCCTGCACGCGAGTCGATTATGGAACAGGCGCTGCTGCCTGCGCCGGAAGATTTCCCGGATGCCGAGGAGAGACGTTTACTGTACGTGGCCATTACTCGCGCGCGTTTACGTGTCTGGCTGCTGTTTAATCAGCAACAGCCGTCGCCGTTTGTGGATATTTTGAAGCAGCTGTCAGTGCCGGTGGCGCGAAAACCTTAAGATAAGCCGGAGTCATGACTCCGGCTTGCTTCTGGCGCTTATTTCAAGCGCTCAGCGAGGTAGCGTTGGTAGTCCGGAATCAGGATATCGACCGGCTCGCTGAAGTTCGGTGACTGGATAATAAAATCAGCGGTGGAGGCGTTGGTAGCAACCGGGATATTCCAGACGGTTGCCAGACGGAGCAGCGCCTTGACGTCAGGGTCGTGTGGGACGGCGTTAAGCGGATCCCAGAAGAAGATCAGGACGTCGATTTTACCTTCTGAAATCAGCGCGCCTACTTGTTGATCGCCGCCCATCGGGCCGCTCAGCATAGCTTTCACTTCCAGGCCGGTGGCGCGTTGCACCAGGTTACCGGTGGTGCCGGTGGCCGACAGCGTATGCTGCGCCAGACAATCCCGGTGGCGCTCTACCCATTTCATCAGCATATCTTTGCAGTGGTCGTGCGCAACCAGCGCAATGTGTTTACGCGCCGGTAAGGTGCGAGTGGTGAGTTCCATAAACCATTCCCTATATGTGTAATCCAGACAGATTACTGCAAGCGAATCAGCCTGCAAGCTCTGATTAGCAAAAATTTGACGCGCGACATCGGCGTGCTCGCGTACACTTAAACGATTAGCCAGGAGGATAATGATGACAGAACATGATATTGCCAACATTTTGACCACTACCCACACCATTGCGCTGGTGGGGGCAAGCGATAAACCTGACCGCCCAAGCTATCGGGTCATGAAATATCTGCTGGATCAAGGCTATCGCGTGATCCCAGTGTCACCGAAGGTAGCTGGCGGCACGTTGCTGGGCCAGAAAGGCTATGCCACGCTTGCCGATGTGCCGGAAAAGGTCGATATGGTTGATGTCTTCCGCAACTCTGAAGCGGCGTGGGGTGTGGCACAAGACGCTATCGCGATTGGCGCTAAAACGCTGTGGATGCAGCTTGGAGTGATTAACGAGCAGGCGGCAGTGCTGGCGCGCAATGCGGGTCTGCAAGTGGTGATGGATCGCTGTCCAGCGATTGAGATCCCGCGTTTAGGGCTGGCAAAATAATCAGAGTCACGCGAGGGCATTCCCGGCGTCGCTTCGCTTGGCCGGGCTACGGAATGCTATCTGTACTTCATAATAAAAAACCCCGCAGTGCGGGGTTTTAGCATTAACGCGGCGGTTAGTTACGCAGCCGCGGTGCCTGTAGCTGTCGGCGGATGGTACGCGCCAGTTCATCCATCGTAGGTTGCTCTGGGTGATCTTCTCGCGGTTCGCTGCTCAACTGGGCTTCGGCCAGATAGGTATGTACCGGCTGACCATCGTCATCTTCCATCACCACGTGATACCAGGGCAACGCGCGAAGCTCATCGTTGGCCGCAAGATCGTCGGGATCAGGATCGTCAAGCGAGTAAACCGGGTCGATATCTACCACCACGCCCAGGTAGCCCAGCAGGGAGTGACGCACCTGCTGGCCAATACCGAATTTGCTGGTAATCATCATACTCACCTCCCGGGAAATAGCGTTATCTCTGTATCTCTACATATATAGACACCATTTCGCTTTTCAAGTTACATGATGCGGCAGGCAAATCCTTTCAGGTACAGTCCTTCCGGGTAGGTTGCAATCACCGGGTGATCGGCTGCCTGACGGAACTGCTCTATAAATTGTACATCACGACCGGCATCTACTGCGGCATCAGCAATGATTTTCTGGAACAAATCTGAGGTCATCAGGCCGGAGCAGGAGAAGGTCAGCAGCACACCGCCCGGGTTCAGCAGCTGAATAGCCAGCATGTTGATGTCTTTATAGCCGCGGCAGGCACCCATCAGCTGGCTTTTATTTTCCACAAATTTCGGTGGGTCCATGACGATCACATCGAACTTCTCGCCCTGGTCGCGATATTTACGCAGCAGTTTGAAGACATCGTCGCGAACGAATTCGGCTTTGCTCAGATCCAGTTTGTTCAGCTCGACGTTTTGACGTGCCACGTCCAGCGCTTCCTGAGAAGTATCTACGCTGGTGACCTGGCTGCAGCCGCCCATCAGCGCAGAGACCGCAAAGCCGCCGGTGTAGGAGAAGCAGTTCAGAACGCGTTTATCCGCCACGTAGCGACGAGTCGCCAGACGGCTGTCGCGCTGGTCAAGATAATAGCCGGTTTTATGGCCACCCTGAATATCTACCAACAGCTTCATGCCATGTTCTTCAATAGGCAGCAGGGCAGGTGGCAGTTCGCCGGTGACTGGCCCTTGAGTCAGTTCCATACCTTCTTTTTTACGCACGGCAACGTCGCTACGATCGTAAATCGCACATTGCGGGTACAGCGTTTGCAGTGCGCTAATCAGCGCTGCACGCTGGTATTCCGCACCGGCGCTCAGCAACTGTAGCACCAGGAAGGAACCAAAGCGGTCAATGGTGACGCCAGGCAGGCCGTCAGACTCACCGGCGATCAGACGATAGCTGTCCAGCCCGTCTTTCTGCGCCAGCCAGTCGCGCCAGGTTTGTGCTTGCTGCAGGCGACGCACGAAAAAGTCGATATCGATGGTTTCCTTGGCATCGAACGTCCACACGCGAGCGCGGATTTGCGAAGCTGGAGAATATGCGCCGCGGGCTAACCATTTCCCCTGATGGTCGACAATATCAATGGTCTCGCCGAGGCTGGCTTTGCCTTCCATGCGCGCAACCGCACCGGAAAAGACCCAGGGATGACGGCGCAGCAATGATTTTTCGCGCCCTTTGGCTAACACTAAACGTACACTCATAGTTTTTTTATCTGACTATATAGGAAGGGATCAGGCTGCATTTTCCCGACTTCCCTGCATAAATGCAACGAACAGCGGAAGAATGTCAGGCCAATTGACGCTAAAGTGGAATAAATCGTCTGAACTATACCGGAGGAAAGCCGCATGGATAAATGCGTAATTTGTTGGGTTTACGGCCAGGTACAGGGCGTCGGTTTTCGCTTTTTTACCCAGCAGGAGGCCGTGCGTCTGGGCCTGCGAGGCTACGCGCTGAATCTGGATGATGGCAGCGTGGAGGTTGTCGCCTGCGGCAGCGAAGAGCAGGTCGAGAAGCTATTGGCGTGGTTGAAAGCGGGCGGGCCGCGCAGCGCCCGGGTTGATAAAGTTCTGGCGGAACCCCATCAACCCGAAAAAGCGTGGAGCAACTTCAGTATTCGCTATTAGATGCACTTCACTGGCTTAGGCAGGCCCGCGATTTTGGTGGCCTGTTTGGCCGGGCCTTTCGGGAACAGGCGATACAGGTAGCGGCTGTTGCCTTTCTCTTCGCCGAAGGTATTCGCCATTGCTTTGACCAGCATACGAATTGCCGGAGAGGTGTTGAACTCCAGATAAAACTCACGCACAAAGCGTACGACTTCCCAATGTTCAGGGCTCAGTTCAATACCTTCATTGGCGGCAATCGCCGCCGCTAGTCCTTCGCTCCACAGCGTAGTGTCTTTAAGATAGCCTTCGCTATCGGTCTCGATTTCAGTGTTTTCGTAGATAAGCATAATATTTCACGCAACAAACAGATGGCGGCAAGTGTAGCAAATAAAAAGGCCCCGCATAAGCGAGGCCTTGGGTCCGTTGAGCTGGGGTTAATCGCGGCTTGCGAAGCCCAGAATGCTCAGCAGGCTGACAAAGATGTTGTACAGCGAGACATACAGGCTAACGGTAGCACGGATGTAGTTGGTCTCACCGCCGCGGATGATGTTGCTGGTCTCATACAGGATGGCCCCGGAGGAGATCAGGATAAACACCGCGCTAATTGCCAGGTGCAGGGCAGGCAGCTGCAGGAAGATGTTCGCCACCATACCAATCAGCACCACCACGATACCGGCCATCAGCATACCGCCGAGGAAGGACATGTCCTTACGGGTTGTCAGCACGTAGGCCGAGCAGCTGAAGAACACCAGCGCGGTACCGCCCAGCGCCATACCGATAACGTCGCCCATGCCCGCAGACAGATAGGCGTTCAGAATCGGCCCCAGGATGTAACCCAGGAAGCCCGTAAAGGCGAAGGCCGACAGAATACCGACCGGCTTATCCGCCGTTTTATAGGTCAGGAACATTAAACCATACATGCCAACCAGCGTCAGAATAAGGCCCGGAGACGGCAGCATCAGCACGGTGCTGGCGGTCGCAGTAATGGCGGAAAACGCCAGCGTCAGGCTCAGCAGAAAATAGGTGTTACGCAGAACTTTGTGTGTGCTCAGCAGCGATGAGCGGTCACGCGATGAAGTAATTATGCGATCCATAAGTCACCCTTTATATGACAGATGTTATTAGTGAGACAGAATAAAAAATCTCTTCTTTATTCCCTAATGATTTTACCCATCTTTACTCTGTCGAATCAGGGTATTACTGGTGGGTCACAAATTCCATTAATAAAATCACGAAGATCGAGATCAAACTCTTATAGGTTGTTGAAAGCATTTGCGTTGTTGCGGCTTCATGCTAACAGTGAAGAGGGTTATAACAACAAGGCAATGGAAATGAAATTAAAACACTATAACAACGTCACGATCGCGCTATTGGCGCTAGGTATAACCGCAACCGTTCAGGCGGCAAACGTGCCGGAAGGTACCGTGCTTGCCGATAAACAGGAGCTGGTACGCGGCAACGGCAATGAACCTGCCTCGCTTGATCCGCATAAAGTTGAGAGTGATGTTGAGTTCAACATCCTCAACGATATGTTTGATGGGCTGGTGGCGGTGAAGCCCGACGGTAGCATTGAGCCGCGGCTGGCGGAATCCTGGGACAATAAGGACAATACCGTCTGGACGTTCCATCTGCGCCCAGGCATTACCTGGTCTGATGGTTCAGCGATTACCGCACAAGATGTGGTCTGGAGCTGGCAGCGTCTGGTCACGCCAACCACCGCATCGCCTTACGCCAGTTACCCAGGCAATATGCATATAGTGAACGCGGCGGATATCGCCTTAGGTAAGAAGGCCCCGGATACCCTCGGCGTGAAGGCGCTGAATGACACCACGGTCGAAGTTACCCTGACGCAGCCCAACTCCGCCTTCCTCGCCATGCTGGCGCACCCGTCAATGGTGCCGCTGGATAAAGTGCTGATCGGCCAGTTTGGTGATAAATGGGTGAAGCCGGAGCACTTTGTTAGCAGCGGTGCCTACACACTGTCGCAGTGGGTGGTTAACGAGCGCATTGTGGCCGAGCGAAACCCACGTTACTGGGACAACGCGAAGACTGTGGTCAATAAAGTAACCTACCTGCCTATTCGCTCTGAAGCCTCTGATGTGAACCGCTATAAAGCGGGTGAAGTCGATATCGTCTACACCTTACCGATTAACCAGTTCAGTCAGTTGAAAAAGACGCTCGGCGATCAGGTGGACGTTAAGCCGCAGTTGGCGACCTATTACTATGAGTTCAACACCACTAAACCACCGTTTAACGATGCCCGTGTGCGTCGCGCGCTGAATATGGCGCTGGATAAAGACATTATTGCCGACAAAGTGTTAGGGCAGGGGCAAAGCCCGGCATGGGTGATTAGCCAGCCGGATATTGGCGGCGTGAAGCTGCACGGGCCTGATTACGCCTCCTGGCCGCGTGATAAGCGTATGGCTGAGGCGAAAAAGCTGCTGGCGGAAGCTGGATTTAATGATGCGCACCCGCTGTCGTTCAACCTGCTGTACAACACGTCGGAATCCCACCAGCGCATCGCGATAGCGGCAGCTTCAATGTGGAAGAAAAATCTCGGCGTTGAAGCCAAGTTGCAAAACCAGGAGTGGAAGACCATGCTGGATGCGATGCATACCGGCAACTTTGACGTCGTGCGCTACGCCTGGATTGCGGACTATGATGACGCCTCGACGTTCCTCAACACCTTCCGTACCGGCGACAGCGAGAATACGGCGAAGTACAGCAATCCGGACTATGACGAGGCGCTGCGCGATGCGGCGAAGACGCAGGATGTCGCTCAGCGTGCGCGCGATTATCAGAAGGCCGAAGACCTGCTGGCGCGCGATGTACCGGCTATTCCTGTCTATCACTACGTACGCACGCACCTGGTAAAACCGTGGGTGGGCGGATTTGCGCCGGATCGCCTGGGGAATTTCTCCACGAAAGATATCTACATCAAGAAGCATTAAGCGGAAATTTGAGGAATAAAGCGTCGTAAAAATAGCCATTTTGTTGTTTTTTCAGGCGAATAACAACATTTTGGCTGTTTTTCAGGCAAACGAACGTTTTGGTGCTTTACAGGTCCGTTCGGGATGTTTATAGTGCGCCTCATTGGAAGCGTGGCCGAGCGGTTGAAGGCACCGGTCTTGAAAACCGGCGACCCGAAAGGGTTCTAGAGTTCGAATCTCTACGCTTCCGCCAAATTCGAAACCCAAGTCGTTATGCGACTTGGGTTTTTTCGTTTCCGGGTATTTTCAGTATGCCATCCAGTATGCCATGTCACTTTAGTTTCAATCGATGCCCCTCAGTTTGCATCGGACTGTTGTTTGTTTTTCAGCTTTCTGATGCAAGCATCGCCGGGTAGTGCTTTGCGATGATGTCATTTATCTTATCAACCAGCTCCGGTCGCTTGAACGTGATGTGCGCCGTTCCCTTCTGAAAGTACATAATAGTAAATATCTCATCCTCATAATTTGTGTTGTGCCTATTCTCATCAATATGATCGCTGAGACGGCGGGTGACATCGGCGCGGTTGTCGGGGATAGGTTTTCCATCGAGAAGCATCAGCATGCGCTCAAGGTCAGCCAGGCGATCGAGCTGCCAACCCCAATTCAGACTAAATCCCCATCTGTTGTATTTCACTAGGCCATCCACGATGATCTTCTTGCCGAACTTACAGGGGCTGTTGCTTTTGTAATTCCAGCTCAGGCCTTTAAATACATTGATCACTCCACGCTCAAAGACCTCACCTTTGCTCTGATGCAACTGCTCAAAGGTACTGAGAATATTGGCGTCAGAAATCGTCGGAATATCGTCTTTCTCCAGGCTTTTGTACCACTCGTCGCGCGCCTGTGCATCCATGAGCGACAGCATGCCTGAGCGTTGCATGAGATCGCGCCAGATACTGCGATCGATATTGTGGGTAATGGCCTTCATGGCGACTTCTGTTTTCTCTGTAAACCAGCAGTCGTAGCGGCGGCCCTGACGCATTCCCCATTCCTGAGATGTTCCGCCACCAATGCTGCTGGTCAGTGTTGATAAATCGTCAAGCTGGTGGATTAATTCTTCAATCTTATCCAGTGCGGCGTTGCGTCCGGTGACGATTCGCTCAATGCTGGTGGAACAAATCACGTCGGTGTTATCTGTTAGGACTTCGGGGTCGGTATGAGTCAGTTCGGTCATTTGGGTTTTTCCTTTATAGAAAGCAAAGCGCCAGCCGGATGAGGGCTGGCGCTGACAGGCGTGTATGGGGATTATGATTTTTTGTCGTTGTGCAACTGCTGCAGGAGGCGAAGCGTCCGGACATCATTCCTTTCCTGCCGGACCCTGGGCAATAACATGGCGGAGTGGGTCTGGTCGTCATCGTTATCGAAAATCAGCGAGCAATCGCAGTTAATGTTGTCCTGAAGCCAGTCAATCAGTATATCCAGCGCTGCTTCTGTGGTGAGTGCCAGCATGAGATTACCTGTAGTTGTATTGAGGGAAAGACTTACCAGTCGAAGGTTTCAAAGCTGGGCAGCAGGTCGCCCGCCGCATCCAGATGCAGAATATCGATCCCGTAACGTCGTATCAGCGTGGTCACTAACCGACGGCAGTCCTTTGAAAGCCCCATTCGCTTCAGTTCCAACAATGGATATCGCCTGGCGTTGAGTCTGAGCAGATAACCGTAGCAGATGTACAGTATCCAGTCGTTGTCGCCGCCGCCCTGGTGTTGAAGGGTTATCTGGTCAAGGGTAGCGTTATCCTCACAGGTGATATGTGCCGTGCTGCAACACAGGCCTGGTAGACGAACAGAAGGGGGAAGAGGCGTTTCGACAACCCGCTTACCAGGGGTATCAGCAATACGAAGCGAATAACCGTTATCACAAACCACGTCGATCAAGTCGGTCAGTTCAATTCCATCGATATCAACGGCGATCCGGCCCATATTGAGGGCCAGTACGTTGATACTGTCGGCTTCCACATTGAGTGACAGTTTCATGGTTGCTCCTGTCGATAAACACCCGTGATGATATTGCTGATGGTTTTGTAACCCCGTCGTTTCATCAGCCCGGTAGCCCGGCGGGCGTGGAACATGTCGATGCTGCTGATAAAAGGTGACTGTTCCGCCACTGTAGAACCGTGACGGTCAGTCCGTACCAGCTCATATTTTTCGACGATAAAATTGACCGCATCGCTGAGTGAGATACCTGCATCGATATGCTTGCGGATAATGGTTTCATCGCTGAACGGGGTGTCATTCAGGGTCAGGCCGTAGTGTTGTGCCAGCAGATGTGACAGCAGTATTTGCCAGACAGCTACAGGGGATGGGCGTGACAATGCCGCCCGCGCCGGTGGCGCAGAAAGGATTTGCAAGGAGTTTCTCTCTTTGTGGGTGAGTTTAAAAGAAAGGTGGTGCGGGGTTTACGTTGCTGTTGTGAATGTCGGGTAAATAGCGAGGTAAACATAACCGCAACTGCCCAGAGTGTCGGCCTCGCAGGTCAGCCCTTTCGCATACAGGGTAACGGTGTGCTGGTGACGGGGATTAAGCTCACCGCTGGTCAGCATCAGTTCCAGTTGCTTCAGCAGCACCGGAAAAGCCTGGTCGAGATGGCGTAAATCTGCCTCACTGAATGCCCCTGTGATACTGGCCCGGTCAGCCAGGTAATGCAGGCGGTTGCCTTCCAGCACCAGACGTGCGCCGAAATGCGGCGTGATGTCGCATTTCAGTCCCCATTGCAGCGTATCTGTGGTTTTGTTGACGGTGTCTTTTTTCATGATAGAGGAGCGCCTTCTGCTGATTGTTAATTGAGGGTGATGCTGCGCAATACGACATAGGGACCGTTGCGGTCCTGACGTCGCTCCGCGAAGACGGCCAGTACACCGCAGATATTCTGCACTTCCCGGCCGTGGTAATGGCAGACGCTGCCGGACCAGTGATATTTCCCGGTACAGAAGCGAAACAACCGGGACTGAGGGTGCTGGCGGTATATCGCCATTGCCTGACGCTTACTGATGATTTTCATTCATTGCTCTCCCTTTACAGCCAGCCGCGTTCAGCAAACGAGACGATATCCATTCCGCCAACAACCAGATGGTCCAGCAGACGAATATCGACAAGGTCCAGCGCCAGTTTAAGACGCTCAGTGATGCGCCGGTCAGCCTGGCTGGGTTCAGCGAAACCAGAAGGGTGACAGTGCGCCACGAGAACCGCTGCTGCGTTATGCTTCAGGCCAGACTTCACGACTTCGCGGGGATGAACTTCGGTATGATTAATGGTGCCGGTGAAGAGGGTTTCGTGTGCCAGCAGACGATGCTGATTATCGAGCCACAGCACCATGAATTCCTCCCGCTCCTGTGTGGCAAGTTGCAGGCGCAGCCAGTCACGCACGGCGGTGGTGGAGGTAAATGCCACGCCGGGTTCACGTAGTTGATGCTCCAGTAGGGTTAATGCCTCCAGGATGGCTTGCTGTGCGGAAACCGGTAGGTCTGAGGCAAATAAAGGTAACTGCTGTTCCATCGTAAATCCCTCAGTCGATGATGTGCATAATGGAACTGCATTCGGGGTGGCTCAGGGCATAGTCCCGTAGGCGGTAATAATGCGCCGTCATGGCATCACACTCTGTGCGGCAGGCATGGTGGTTGTATTCCATCAGGCAAGCGGTGATACCAGCAGCCATGGGGCTTACTTCAGCACTGTTGCCGTTCATGGCGTTGAACAGCGTCCATTGCTCATCGTTCTCATCATCTGGCTCGGGGGCCATAAAGGCCCCACCATTAATGAGTGTATAAAAGCGCCAGATGCCGCCGTTGTAATTCTCACAAAACCGGTCCATCCAGCCAAAAATACGCGGCTCCAGCAGTATCCACTGCGGGATACCGCCAAAATTCTGCGGCCAGAAATGAAGCCGCTGTGCATCGGGCAGCAACGTGGCGGTGATGAGAGCTGTGTTGTCAGCATCTGCAAGCGTGTGCAAGCTGGTGGTGTTACTCATGGGATGTTCCTTATGAAAGATAATCATTGAGGTCTCGCTGAACGAGGCCCTACGGTTGAGAGATAGATTTCAGAGGGGGACAGAAAGATGGGTTATTGGCAGATTACGTCGTCCAGGCGGAAGGCAAGATACCATCCGCTTCAACTCAGCGCCTGCTGCAGCTCTTCCGCCATTACCCATAACGCACGATTCAGCCTGATGTCGCCGTCGATACCGTTTACTGCTCTAGTCCGGTTGCGTTTCCCCTGTGCTGAACGACCGGACAGACCTCCTTTACTCAGATTTTCCTGAAGCCGGTTAAAGACGCTCCACAGGTCATTCTTTTCATCCTGCCAGCGACGGGCACTTAGCACCTGTGATTCAGCGATAGGCTGATGTTCCTCGCCAAAACGGTACGTCAGGGCTGCTTTAGCCAGCGCCTGTTGTGCTGGCGGGGGCAGTATCAGCGACTGCATGGCATCACGCTTCTCTTCCACCCGGTCAAATATCCTGAGCACCTCGTAAGCGCCTTCGATAACCTTCTCCACCACGTCGCCCTTATGAGGCACCCGCACTTCCCCAAAAGACGTTCCACAGACCAGGCCATTACAGCAGACGGCACGGAACAGGCCCGGCAGCATCTGGTAGCTGCTGGAGCCGTCATGCGAGTTGAGCAGAATAATTTCCGGAACCTGTTGACCAGTGATTTGCCCGGCACGGCGCAGGCGCAGCATATGCTTCGCGTGTTCCCGGCGGCTTTGGTCACGGACGCGTGTCTGGCAAGCAAAGAATGGCTGGAAACCTTCACGCTGGAGGCTCTCCAGCAAGGCAATGGTCGGGATATAGGCGTAGCGCTCACTGCGGGAGCTGTGCTTCTCTTCACCGAACACGCTGGGGGTATGTTGCATCAGTTCTTCATGGGTTAATGGACGGTCGCGGCGGATAAGATTCACGCGACCAAAGCGGCTGGCTAATTTCATGGGGTTTACCTTTGTGGATGGCATAAACGAAAAAGCCCTGCTCATACGAGCAGGGCATCAGATGGGGTATATCAGGGAATGGCGGGATTCTGTAATGACAGCGAAAGTTACCGCACGGTTATTTCGGGTCCGTGTCGGCCTGGCTATTCCCCGCCGGTAAAGTGGCTTCGACAGGCGCAGCGGTTAAGCCACCCTGGATAATTTTGTGTTTAGCAAAAGCCTCCGGCATCGCATTGATGCAGTAGGTGATATAAAACACGTTGAAGATGATGAGGTAGAAGATATTCATCTTCAGCTCAAACTTAAAGGTATTCAGCACATAGCTCTGCAGCGCCGTGCGGGCTTTAAAGGCCCAGATGATGTACATCACAGCGCTGGCAATGGAGAGCACACCGCCGAGCATGGCAATGGCGTCCATTGTCGGGTCATAGCCATACATTTCCGGGTCGGTGGTGCCCATCACACTGAGCTGGCGCGAAATGCCATAACAGATAGCTATCCACAGAACGTAGAGGTCTGAGGAAAACGAGACTTTCGTGGTGTCGATGATGATGCCTTGTTTGCGGTAAAGCCACATCAGCGGATAAATGCCAAAGGTGACGAACGAAAGTAAGACAAAATTCAGTGTTTTTGTGTTGAGATGTGTGCTGAGCTCATTAATAGCTGTCATTATTTATCCTTAAACAGAGGGGAATATTGAAAGAGAACGGTGAATCTGGGTTGTAAAAGAATGGAGTTTATTTTCCGGAATACATATGATTGCGGACCTTCACCCACCATTTACCGTTGCTGATTTTGTAATCGACTTTTTCATCATTACATTCATCTATTTCCGGGCCGACATATTTCCCGGCTTCCAGGTCCAGGACGCTGATATTGCCTGCCGGACAGGACATCCCCATATCGGTTCGCAAAATGGCAAATTTGCCGCCTGAGGCCGCAACAGTGGTCCCTGCGCCCAGTGTCATCATTTCGTCACTGTCGATGTGCACCCAGCCCTGTTTACCACCGCAACCGTTGCACCACAGGCCATCCCCGGCCCCGGTACTGGCGAGGATATAGGGACTGTCGGGAATACGCGTTTGCGTGGTTATGGTGGCCGCGATGGCCGCTGTCGGTATGGCAAGGATAAATACCGTGGCGGAGAAAAAGGCCTTTGCTGAAAATTTCATTATTTACCTCACTGGTTTGCATCCCAGAAATCTTTAAAGCCACGTCCGCTGATTTTAAAATCACCGGTCATATCAGAGAGCGTGATGACATGCCCCTGTTCACTCAGGTAATTCACCAGCCACTGCTGGGTGGGTTTGCCCCGAATAATCAGGGATATCTGACATTCCCCTTTCTTCTGCCAGATGTAACGCTCCCCCTGTACAGGCTGTTTATTGAGGGTCAGGACCACATTGGTGTTTTCCGGTGTCTGACAGACCTTTTTGCTCCTCTCATTTGTTTTCACCTGGATATATTCATGCCCGGGCGTGTCATCCATAGAAAACACGCTGTTTCGATTAATGGTGTAGTAATACTCTCCGCTGGCGTATCTCCAGTTGCCCGCTAAAGCGGGTGTGGATGAGAAAGCCAGGAGTGCCAGTGCAGGCAGGGTTAGTCGTTTCATACTGAATTCCCTATGGGGCGAATGTGTCGACGAGGAATATCATGGCGAACACGATAAAAATCGTGAGAACGATGTTGATAATGAGGCAGCGGAAAATTTTCCGTGCCAGTCGGTGCGGGAATGCCATAGCGCCCCTCAGTCTCTGACGATGAGAAAGAAGAGCAACCCGGCGAGAATCGGGTCGATTATCATCGCCAGGATAAACCATCCCCAGAATGACCGCCCGGCCCCCTTCGCCAGAAAACCCAGCACGACGGCCAGAAAAATCCATAACAAAACCAGTGGCATGCCATCTCCTTACCATTACATCCGGAAGCCGGAGCTGTAACAGCTATCCTGTTGATTTAAATTAAGTAGTCGTTATCCCTAGCTAATTTTATAGCCGCAATATAGATAGGGATAATGAATAAAACAGATCGGAACGATCGACAAAATCGATCATGAACAAGCAAAATACTTTATCGTCAGATGTGAAAACTAATCGAAAAAGAAGGACCAGACGCTGCGGGCAACGTGGGCAACAGTGTGCGTAACAGCCTGCAGCGCCTTACGGGCAATCTGTGGCAACGGGGCGCTGTCAATGACCCGGTCAAGGGTCTCAACAACGGCGTCGCCAAAGCTGCAGCGGGCGGTTTCCCGGACGGGAGCGGAGTGATATGACTGATGCAGGTGGGGCAGCAGCGGACTGCGTGCCTGCTTTGGGAGGCGGTTTATCATCTGCTCCACAATCCGAGACAGGTGGTAACGCCCCTTTACGGATACCGGAATGATGCCCTTTTCCTCTATATGTAGCTGGCGGGCAATGGCGCGTTGCTTACACTCAATATTTTCAAGCTGAGCAGGGGACGGACTCGCAGAGCGCCAGTTCCATCGTTCAGAAGGCTCCACTTTATCGACCTGATTGAGTACCCACAGCACTGGTGGTATGGCACTGCCGGACCGGGCGAAAACAGACAGATAAAAGGCCTCTTCCACAGAGAAGGCTCTGTCATCCGCTTTTAACACCCACAGCACCATATCCAGTTTCGGGAGCTGCTCCCGATAGAGTTTGCGATATTCAGTATCCCGCAACTGGCTTTCCCCCACGCCCGGCAGGTCGACCAGGGTGAGATAATGTTGCCCGAATTGCATACGCACACGCTGTGGCTCGCGGGTGCAGGCTTCAACGGCATTGACTGCACAGACTTCACTGCGAAACATGGCGTTACAGAGGGACGATTTACCTGCACCTGTTTTGCCCATAATACCGATAACAGGTTCGTAAGTAATAAGCTGGCTGAGTTCCTTAATCAGAGCGTGGCGTAATGTGCGGGGATAGCGACGTAAATGACGGCGGATAATCTGATAGCCAGAAGTCTGTTTCATTGATAACTCCTCAGAAATGAAACAGACCATCCTTCGGGATGGTCTGTTAAGTGAGATATGCTGTTATTCAATAATGTAATATATAACTGAGATTCATTTATAAATGATTAGATTGTTCTCATGAATCTCCAGACGGTTTTTTGGAACCTAAATAAACTATCTTAATAAATATCTTTCTAGGCTAAGTATATTTTTATTCTTCAGGGCGCTGTAGTGATGTTCGGAAAACATTTTGTTAACATGCGGCCCCTGTAGATGATGGTAAACAAATCATGTCTCTCATACCTGGACTGGCTGATGGCATTGGTATAAATCATCGTCAGGTAGTGTTTCTTTTCCAGGCACATCTAATCTGATGCTAACTGGTCTTATAATCCAAATAGAGTCAAATCGAACTCATTTGATACGATACCATTTGACGGTTCCTTTTGTGTTTGACTTGCGATTGCAGTTGCGATTTATTGTTCGCATCTAACAGAACGTAACCAATGAGGGAATTATGATCCGTTTTCCACTTAGAGCTTTTCCTGAGAGCATTCGCGAAACAATTCGTGATATTCAGGAACGCACGCAGGCACCGATAGAACTGATTTCTTCATCCGTGATTGGAGCCATGTCTTTAGCCTGCCAGAATACTGTCAACGTAAAATTAAATGAATCCGTGACCGCTCCGGTATCCTTGTTTTTATTCGTTATAGCTAACTCTGGTGAGAGAAAAACAACCGTGGATCGTATGGTGCTTAGCCCATTTTATCAGCATGACGCTTGTTTGCTACGACAGGCAGAGGAGCAGAGGAAGATATTCGAAGTTGATACGAAAATATGGAATACAAGGGAAAAGGCAATTTTAAATATTATTAAGAAAAAAACGACTAAGGGGGAATGCACTCATGAGGAGTCACAAAACCTGAGAGCGTTGCAGCTTGAAAAACCAGTGCAGCCTAAAATCTGTCAACATATTTATAATAATGTCACCCCGGAGGCATTGCAGTTTGCGATGTACAGTCATTCTCCGCATATCGGATTGATTGCTGATGAAGGGGCAAATATTCTTGAAAGACAGGTGATGAACGATTTAAGTTTTATTAATACTATGTGGGATGGAGCATCTTTTCGCGTGGATCGAAAAACGACGCAAAGTTTTACCATTGAAAATGGTCGTGTCACACTGTCACTCATGGTTCAAAAAAAGACATTTGATTTATATTTGAAGCGGCAGGGATCAAAAGCCCGAGGTAGCGGTTTTTTTGCACGTTGTTTACCTGTGTATATTGATGAAAGTCTCTCTACACAGGGTGAACGTTATATTCAACCTAATATAGGGAGGTTAGGAGATCTTGAATTTTTTCATCAGCGTCTGGAAGCGCTAATCTCTGAGGAGGGGAAATCTGCCAGTTCCGGTGAGCAGAAAATTCTTTCATTTGATCTTTCTGCGCAGGATGCGTGGGACAAAATTTATAATGTAATTGAGAGCCGAATTAAAACAGGCGAAAGCTATTCTAATATGAGTGACTTTGCTTCAAAACTGGCTAATAACGTAGCACGGTTATCAGCCCTATTTACTTACTTTACAGAAGGTGAGTTTTTAATACAAAAAGAGCATGTTGAGGGGGCATGGTTGCTGTGTGAATGGTATATGGAACAGGCGATTAATCTTTTTGGGCAAGATGATGGCTATTATGAGGCATTGCTGATTTCATGGCTACGACGCGATTTTTATCGCTCTCAGTTTGACTCTGTGAGATATAACGACATACGGCGATTTGGCCCTAATGCATTACGTAAGGGGAAATTGCTAGAACGAGTAATAAATAATCTGGCAGATGCATGCGTGATTGAGATCTATTATTTAAACAGCAGAAAAATGGTGCGTAAAGATACAAATTTTGATAACAATATTTTTACAAAAAATCCAGCTTACAAGCATTACTGAGTTGCTACTCTTGCGATTGTCGCAACTTATCGCAAGGAAAAGAGGTGAAAATTAGATAAAATTGATTTTATATAGATACTATATTTTTTCTAACCATTGGTATGTATCATTTGAAACTTATAATCGATAGCTATATTGAATAAAGCTTCAGGTCATGAAATATAAGGGTATGTAGCAGTGTTTGGTTTATATTTTCACGTTGTTAACTTAAGAGTAATATTTCTGGCTGATTTAATTAAAAAAACAGAGGTGCTATATAAAGAAGAGGGTGGTGGATAATTGTGAGTATTTACTGTCGGTAATAGTATTATATACAGTAGTATATATAAGTACATCTGTAATATATACAACAGTGTATCTGTATAGGTTATCATCTATCCGTAAATGCCATTACGTAGATACAAGGGTTATCTATGCTCAAGTATCTATATTGACTAGTATGCAATAGAGCATGATGTATTGATATACGTTAGTGAGTACATGAATGACTATTATTAATACGACAATCAAACATATCAACGACCATGACTGGTTGACATAACAAATCCTGTTACCTGTATGGTGATGTTGGTTAATGACAATCACCACAACATTGGAATGTGATTATGGTTTTATTTTAGTTATTAAACATTCTCCTGTACTTACATGGAGGTGATGGCTGGGTATTATCTGTTGATAAATTATATCCACCTGTTATTACAAGGCTCTATTGGAATTGGTTATCTGTAGTAATCATTTCAATAGAGTCATTAACAATCGAATTTGCAACAAAGGATGTATTATATGTTCCCTCAAGACTATCTTGATCAACGTCAAGAACCTTTTAATCAACACTATCTACAACGATTGGGGGATGTACTACAGTCAGCACAGGATGAATACCCAAGGTCATTAGCAATACGAATTGACCTGCGTATGTCACCAGAATGGATTACAGAGGACTCAGTATGTTGTAACCCTAATATGTCACGTGATCTGCTAAGCCGCTTTATAAGCTCTCTCAGAGCGAAAATAGCGCATTACCGGCACAGACTTAAACGGTCAGATAAACGAGCACATCCTTGTCGGTTACGTTACTTCTGGGTGAGAGAAATAGATACTGCTGTTTATCCTCACTACCATGTCGTTTTATTTTTGAATAAAGATCTCTTTCGTGGATTAGGGAGTGCAGATAATCCTCAAAGCCTTTGGGTGATGATTCAAAGTGCATGGATGAGTGCATTAGATTTACGTGACTATGATGATTACCGGTCGCTGGTCGAGTTTCCCGATAATCCGGTCTATGTGTTGGAGACAAATGCCAGTGATTACTCAGTGCATTATAAGCGCCTAGTATTTCGGTTGAGCTATCTCGCTAAAGAACGTACGAAAGCGTACAGCTCACGAGAACGGTCGATGGGGTGTAGCCAGTATTAATCTTGTCGGCCCGCGCTTAGCCGCATGAAGTAGTTATCTTCAATACAACGTAGTTCTGGTAATGTGATCGGGTGCAAACGAGACGCAATATGTAGTATCTATACTATCTATTAGCACCATATGGTGTTATCACATGTCAGGTAATACAGATGGGTAAGAATCAGCATGTAGTACCGCACAACGGGGAATGGGCTGTGCGTGGGGAAGGCAACGAGCGCGTTACCTCAACGCATCGTACGCAGCAGGAAGCTATTGACGCTGGTCGTGCTATTGCTCGTAACCAGGAGAGCGAACTGGTTATTCACCGACCAAATGGGCAGATCCGGGATAAGGATTCCCACGGGAGGGATGACTTCCCACCGAAAGGTTAACCCCCGTGATATCCAAAGCAGGTATGCGCCTGCTTTTTTGTCTTTTAAATAGTCGCTACTGCCGACTATGGCCAGAAGATATCAAAAATTACACCCTGGCTTCATCATTTGTAGGAATCGTATGCACCCCACGTAATACCTTCTCCATTTGATATGGATTACATTCCTTAAGTCATCTTTCCTGATGGGTGCTTACGAACGGTCATTCTGCTTAGTTTTCATGAGTAAATCCCGAATTTTCGCAAGGTTTGAATTTTCAGGGACTGAATCCATGTAGGGGTCGCGCTCAAACACTAATTGCTCAGACTCGACGAAAGCCTTCCACCCTGCTGGGTCTAGCTCAAATTCCATCGCAGACAAATCACTTTCATCCTCCCCCTCGATCCAGCGGACTAAATAAAACAATTCATCATCAGGAGAGTCATCATCGTCATCAACAATATCAACGTCGGTTACAGTGATGCGAAAGGTGGGATCGATTTTTGAGACATAAACCCCTAACTGCGGCATAGATGGAATATTGTTCATGAAAATTCCTTTTATTGGTGTTTATTGTTTGATTAAAAATTCGCCAAACAGAGTGCTTATGGTGAATACGGCATGAATCGTTGTAAGTATCCAGCTTAGAGGCCCCATTATCTTTTAGAAATCCTCATGCATATGGATTATGTTACCCGAAAACGAATTTCCGTTCATCGCTGTGAGTTCAACTGATGGACGATGCACATCAGCATGTCCGCTCCGTGCCAGGAGCGGACATTAATCATGATCACTCCTTGATTTTATTAGCCAGCTAAGTATCATCGTGATGAATTAATTATTATTCTAAGCCCAAGATTGCAAATACACGATTTAGGAAAGGTAATGGAAATTTTTTTGAGAGTTGCCACCGCCACAGATCTGGGCGCTGTTAACAAGCGCTACGAAGAGGTCGATTTTGTTCCTTCTCATGAAGGCGAACTAATCGTACTTGCATCCTGTGACGGTAAGCCTGCCGGTCAGGGAAGAGTAGGTGCTATAGATGCTGAGAGCGGTGAGCTAGGCGGGATTTATGTATACCCAGGCAATGAAGGTTTAGGGATCGCCAGAAAAGTTGTGGACTTCCTGATTAAGAATTCAGATCTCTCGATATTATACTGTTTGCCATTTGAAAATTTGGAAGGATTCTACGGTTCTATGGGGTTCACGCCTGTGAAGGATATGGGGAAAGTACCTCAGGCAGTAATAAAAAAACATCAGTGGTGTAATAGTAATTATGATAAGCCAGTCCTGCTTCTTGAAAGAAGAAAATGACTTAGCATACTTATGAGCCCTGCCATTATGTATACAGCAGGGTGTTCCAGTCTCCCCCTTATCTGCCATCTCTATGAACTTCCGCTCCTCGCTCAAAGCAGACCTTTAGCCCAGCAATCCTGTCCGCTTTGTGCTGTGAGTTCAACCGATGGATGCAACACATTGATTGAACCGCTCTGCGGGTGATTCATAGTCTAGCGTTTTTCTCGGCCTCTCGTTGAGCTGTCTGGCAACACTGTTTAGTCTTTGCTGGCTGTGAACCGATAAGTCAGTTCCTTTTGGAAAATACTGTCTGAGTAATCTGTTTGTATTTTCATTTGAGCCGCGTTGCCAGGGGGATTGAGGATCGCAGAAGTAAACCTGAATATCTGTAGCTACGGTAAACCGGGTATGGCTGGTCATTTCAGCACCCCGGTCCCATGTTAATGTTTTATAAAGCTCAGCAGGTAATTCACGGGCTTGTTTGATGAGTGCAGATATAACCGTTATGGTCTTGTTGTCCCTGACTTTGGCCAACATAACAAAACGGGAATGACGCTCTACGAGGGTGACGATATAGGAGTTTTTAGAGCCCTGGATCAGATCACCTTCCCAGTGACCTGGTATGGCTCTGTCAGCTGCTTCAGGTGGCCTTTCGCTGATAGAGATCGTATCCGGGATTGACCCTAATCCTTTCCCTTTAAGCGATGATGTTCTGGATCTACGCACGACTCTTCCGCTTCTGAGGCATTGCTGCAGTTCTTTTTTTAATGCACCCCGGGTTTGTATAAAAAGCGTTTTATATATCGTTTCGTGTGACACATGCATTTCCTGACTATCCGGATAACAGCGTTTCAGCCAGCCGGCGATCTGTTCCGGCGACCAGTCCTGATGCATCTTCTCTGCAATGATTTTACACAATGCGGGGCTTTGAATTAGCTTGCAAGGTTTTGGTCTCAGAGCATTTTCCCACGCAGCAGTATCGGCTTTTGCTGCACGGTATTGTTTTGCACCACCGTGTCTCCTAATCTCGCGGCTAATCGTTGAAGGAGCTCTTGATAATTTGGCAGCGATGTCCCTGATGCTGCGTTTTGCTACCAATCCTCTGGATATTTCCTCTCTTTCATCAAGCGAGAGCGCTAACCGGTGCCGCCTTCGCACGGGAGGACGGTAGCCACCTGTCTGGTGGATTGTAGGCATAATAGAAGAGTGAAATCTGTCGAACATTCTGGCGATATCGTGCAGGGAATCACCTTGCTTATATCGGTCCCAGATAATCGCTTTCTGTTCTGGCGTGTAGTAAATGCGCGTTCTTCGTTTCATGGCAACGTCCCCCCTTGATTAAGGATAGCGTTGCATCGACCCGTTGAACTCACAGCCATGAGCGGACGTTCCAGTCGATATTATCCCTGCAAGGAGCTGAGACTTACAGGGGATGTTATTAAAATGAACCTGCAGCTTTAGTTTCCGGTAGCATGAATTTTAGCGAAAAGAAGCTAAACCCTTATATCTTCACCGGCTGAAGTCTTGCCCCGGTTCGTTCAAGCCGTTCAATCATCAGTTCTGGATTGATCTTTTGCGAAGTCAGATACAGCCCTGTCTTTTTAGCATTCATCAGCATTGACTCAATACCTGCGGCTACTCCAACGGCCGTCAGATAAGACTGCCCCTTCGGGTGGGTCAACTGAAATGAAAGGCTCTCATGTTGGCCGTTGACAAGGATGCCTTCAATCTCATACAGGATTTCTACAGACGGATTATCTCCCTTCAGGCTGCCAGGAGACTGACCGACAACTAGATCGACCCTGACGGAATGTGCTTTCGTTATCTGAGCCAATTCTGCAGCATCAAATCCTGGCAGGCTTGAAGCAATAAAACTTGAACCATCATTCAGGACATATTTCCGCTGCTCATCTCCGTTACGGGGTACCTTCCACTGCGAGTTTTCCAGCACCAGGCCCGACTCTTTCTGGGAGTAATCATCAAAATCAGACATGCTGGCAGGGCCACCGAGGTCATTTTCATCCATCAGCACGCCCACCCTGATTTGTTCCACGGACCTGAAATCTTTAGTGCAGTGAATTCCTGCAGAAATTAGCGCACCGGCAAAGCTGGTATCCTGAATGAGAACGCGGCAGGTCGAAAGGTTATTCAGGTACAATGCAAGTTTTGGTGCGATGTGGTTCAGTTGAGTGGCAATGCTAGTGTACGGTATGCCCTGACTGATTGCGTATTCTGCTGGGTGAGTGGATAAATCATTGGTCAACAAGGCAATACCGCTGAATTGAGCCTGTGAGGCTAACCCCAGGTCAGCACGTTGTGTATCAACGGCGATGCCGGTCGCATTGCTGAAGCGGGATGCTGCTTCGCAGGCTTTTTGCGCATTTCGTCCAGCGATCACAACTGGCAGTTCTGGCAGAAACTGGTTCAGTATAGACACAAGATGGGAACCCACTGTGCCGTATCCCCCGATAATAAGAAATGGATGGGTCATATGTTGCTCCTGCATTGAATAAGGTTGGTTCTAGGGTAAGGACGCCATCTGGCGCAGCGTAGCGATGAGATTATCCGGATCTCCCTGTGCTATCTGCATGCTGAAGCTAAGGCATAAACCATCAGCGGCCAGTCTCACCAGGGTAAGATGTGGGTTGTCATCTAGATCGCCGCGTTTTTCAAGCATTCCCTGATACCATTTACGCCAGCGGAAACAGATGTTTTCATCATCCATGGCTGATTTCCATAAGGTCATAAGACCGGCATTTTTCAGGGTTGCGAATCCCTGCTCCAGATAGGCTCGAGTAAATGCACCTTTCTCATTGGGGTCGGAAGATATAAGCCGGTCAATTTCTTCTGAATATTCTGTGATCATCTGTTCAAAGACGCACTTCAGCAGCGCATCCTTATTCTCAAAGTGATGGAAAAAAGCCCCTTTTGTTACACCAGCCTGTTCACATACGACCTGTACGCTGATAGCGGCCAGACCGCTCCTGACTGCCAGAGTTTTCGCACATCTGAGCAATGTTGCCCTTACGATTTCGGGCTGCTTTTTACGTTGATTATTAATAGTCACTCATGAAACATACCGCTCGGTATGTTTCATGTCAATATCTCACTGAAGCAGAAAAGCACATAGTCCAGTATATGAGAATGTTAAAATCCGAATGAAATTTGGGCTTGCGAATGGACTTGAGATAAAGAAATTAGTGGTTGGTTTACGCCGCGGGGTAATCACCAATGTCCGCTTATCGCTCACAGCGGACCTTCAGCTCAGTTAGCTCGTCCGCTCCGTGCCAGGAGCGGATGTTGGTAATTCTTCACTGAATTAGTTAATGGTCGTGACCAGCTCTCTATAGATTGGTTAAGAGACAACAAACCTATGCATTTTAAGATATTAGCTAATTGCTTTTATAAAATATTGTAGATTGGCATGGTGTTAATAGAGTAAATTAATTACAGATTAATTAGATGGGTGGTTGCTTGAGGTAACTTCACTTGTTGCAACCTGAACTTTCTGTTGGAGGCTGTGGGGACTGGAATGGGGCGGAGATCAGGATTTGAAGGTTTTATACGTGCTACAGGCAGAGCCGTTGCAGCAGCAGAGCGTGAACGTAAGAGATCAGAGCGTCATCATTTTGCCGAGGTTCGCCGTATCGAGCGCGAAATAAAACGTGATAATGCTCAGAGACTTCGTGAGCAAAAAGAGGCTGATAAGTTAGCGAAAGCCATGTATTTGGAAGAGCGTCAAGATGAAGTTTCCGATCTTAACGCTGAGTTGAATGAGAATATCTCTGCGCTTTCTACACTTCTGGAACATACTCTAGAGTTTGATGATTCGATTGATTTTTCGGCACTGAAAAAACACCCAAAATTCGAAGACTTCAAAACTCCCAAGCATCTCTTACCAGACCCAGAGCCAGAGATGAAAGTCGTGAACGCCCCACCTGTATGGAAGACTATTTTCCCATGGGTAAAGAACAAATATTATCGAGAATTGCAGAGTGCAGAAGAATCTTTCAGTAAAAGTAAGGAAGATCATTCAGTTAAACTTTCAAGCCAGAAAGTTGAGCTTGATGCTTTAGTTGCTGATTACCAGACCCGAAGAATCGCTTACCTCGAAGAAATAAAAAGTCAGCACGACGAAGTTGACCAGTTTGAGCAAGACTACCTCAACTGCGATCCTGACAGCGTGCTGGCATATTGCGAAATGGTGTTGGCACGGTCTGAATATCCTGAGAACGGCTTCCCACAAACTTTTAGGTTGGCCTATTTGCCTGATAGCAAGGAGTTGTTGGTTGAATACAACTTACCTGAAATCGCAGTAGTACCACGCGAGTTGGAATACAGATATATCAAAACGAGAGATGCCATCGATGCCAAGGCGCGAAAGGTTGGCGAGATAAAAGAACTCTATCAAAACATAATCGCCGCAATCACACTCCGCACAATGCATGAGCTTTTCGAAGCTGACAAGGCATCTGCTTTAACGTCAGTACTGTTTAACGGTGTAATCGATACTATCGATCCTACTAGTGGGCATGACATCAAAGTCACATTAGTATCTGCCCGTGCTTACAAGGACGATTTTATGCAAATAAAACTGGAAAGGGTTGAAAAAAGCGCATGCCTTAGAAGTTTAGGTGCACAAGTTTCAGGGCGACCAGATGAACTTCAGGCAGTAAAGCCTATTATCGAATTCAACATGGTTGATAAACGCTTTATTGAACAAGGTGATGCTTTATCAGCCCTTGAAACACGACCAAACCTTATGGAACTTTCACCGTCAGAATTTGAGGTGTTAGTATCAAATCTTTTCACTCAAATGGGACTGGACACCAAACTCACGAGAGGTACAAAAGACGGTGGCGTTGATGCGGTGGCATTCGACACACGCCCGATACTCGGTGGAAAAGTGGTGATTCAGGCTAAAAGATATAAAGACACTGTCGGTGTCAGTTCTGTTAGAGATCTTTATGGAACAATGATGAATGAAGGTGCTAACAAAGGTATTCTGGTGTGTACAAGTCAATATGGTAAAGATGCATATCGTTTCTGCGAAGACAAACCAATCGAACTCATTGATGGAGGTGGGCTTCTTTACCTCTTAAAAGAACACGCTGGGGTTTCAGCACGTATCAACCCAAATTTTTAATTACTGTTCCAGGTTCGGGTTAATATGTATTGCAAATGTTTGCAAATAGAAATTCAGCACCAGATTTTTAGTCGAGTAATTCAAGGATGTCAGCTTAGGGCAGATAATACCTGCCCTTTTGGTTATACCGTTAAACTGACTTGCTCCCATAGTTCAATATAAGTATGCATTCCAAACTTCCGCTTTTTGATCAGAGCATACTTCGCGGCGCTTCAAGCGGTCCGCTCAGTGCCAGAAGCGAACCTTTCTATAGAAATTTCATGTCAAAAATTGGACGCAGGTCAATTGATACGCGCTTATCCGCTAATGCCAGTGGTGATAAGATGGCGGCAACTTAAATATCAGAATTTGGCTTGTAATATGCTCGTTATTCAAGCTGGAATGATTTCACGCTTCGCCTTATTTATTAATAAGAACAGCAATATAGGATAGGGACCTTTATGTATCTTGCAGAGCTCACGATAAAGAATTTTCGCAAACTGCGTGAAGCCACGCTGAGATTTCAACCCGGTTTAAATGTTCTAGTAGGCCCAAACAACGTAGGGAAAAGTGCAGCAATCGATGCACTCCGGACGCTTCTTGCAGGTCATGATGAGAATTATCCTCGCCTCGATGGTTCTGATAGACACCGTCCGCATGAGGGTGACCCAAGTGGTGATATAAGTTTCCATTTTGTCTTCCGAGGTCTAAGTCTTGAAGATGAAGCGGACTTTATAGCTGCCCTCAAGCCAAATGGAGACATGACAATGGAAGCGCATATCCATGTCCAGTATACCGATATGGATAAGACGGGACGGTTCAAAGTCCGGCGTTGGTGCGGTGATCACCCAGAAGTTTCGCTTACCTCAGATATGATGGAGAACCTTCGGGGGGTCTATCTCCAGCCTCTCCGCGATGCCGCGCAGGGCCTTCGTCCTAACCGTAACAGCCAGCTGGCTCGATTACTTCATTTGCTCACCGATGATGCAGGTCGTGACACAATAAATACGGCTTTAAAGCAACTTGACGAAACACTTAAACAAGACAAATCCATTCAGAGTACCCATAAAGCGATATCAACCAGACATGATTCCATGATGGGTGCTCAGCTAGCGCAAGAGCTTGCTGTCGGGCTCAGCGTGACTGATTTTCAGCGCCTCTCTTCCCGACTGACCTTGACGGCTGAAGCCATGGAGATTGAGAAGAATGGATTGGGCTTCAATAATCTGATCTTCATGGCGGTAGTACTTAGTGAATTGGCTAAAAATACTGATTCTGCTTTCAGGAGTTTGATTATTGAGGAACCTGAAGCGCATTTACATCCCCAACTGCAGCGCGTATTGCTGCAGTACCTTGCAGGGATTCCAACGGGTGAAGGCGAAAAGCCTGTACAACTATTTGTCACCAGCCATTCCCCAAATTTTGCCAGTAATTCAAAGCTGGACTCTCTTGTATGCTTGATCGAAAACGAAGCTGGTGTTGAGACCTTCTTTCCACGTGATATCAAATTTGAAAAGGGAAAACGTGAAAAGTTAGAGCGATATCTGGACGTAACAAGGGCTGAACTATTTTTTGCACGCCGGGTGATTTTTGTTGAGGGCGCAGCAGAACTTATGTTGATTGACGCACTTGCTAAGAAAATGGACTTTGATCTCAAGGGATATGGGGTCAGTCTCATTAGCGTTGAGGGACTTAATTTTGACTCCTTCCTCCCGCTTTTTGGAGAGCAGGGGCTGCGAATCCCCGTCGCTGTAGTAACAGATGCCGATCCATTTGAAGAAGAAGAAGTTGAAGTCGTGGCAGAGGGTGAACAGGCTGAAGAGGAAATTGATGACTTACTTTCTGAGGCAGCCTACCAGGAAGAAACAGATGCTCCTGATGATGAAGAGCCTGCTGGCAATGCTGAGAAAAAGAAAAAAGTAAAAAGGAAAGAGGTGTACCCAGCGTTGGGAGAGCAGGTGCAGTTATCGGCAAATACCATCAAGATGAAGAGTCTGGAGGATGATTTCGTGAAGGTTTTTCATGGATTGAAGACCCTTGAATATGATCTGGCACTCATTGAGGCGAACCGCGACCCAATGCTTACTGCATTAGCCGACCCACATCCAAAAATCTCTAAAGCTCTACGTAATATAGTTGATGCACAGCCAGACAATACCGCAAAAACCAAAGCGTTATTTTGCGGAATGTTTGAGCGAAAAGGCAACGGCAATATCCAGAAAGGTCGATTTGCCCAGGCATTAGCAGAACAGATTTCGAAAGAAAATGGTTTTGAAGTCCCTGAGTACCTCAAAAAAGCTATTCAGCACGTCTGTCAGGGAGTGGTCAAGCCTTGAAACTATCAAAGGAACAGATAGATATCATAGAAGCACCGTTAGGGCCAATTGCGGTCACTGCGTGCGCAGGAAGCGGGAAGACAGCTACAGCCATTAGACGCCTGATCGCTATTCGGCAGAAAATGCAAAACAGTCGCGGCCGCGTTGTGTTGTTGTCTTTCTCCAATGTTGCAGTCAATACATTCAATGCAGGATATGCGGAACTCGCTGCTGGGCTAACAGACGATGCTAACCGTCGAAGGGTGGAAGTCGATACACTTGACGGTTTTTTTACCAAACATGTTTTACGTCCCCATGCTTACAGGACTATGGCCGCACCTCAGGCTGCATACCTGGTGTCAGGTTCGGAGCCTTTTCTTGCAAGGTTTAAATATTGGCGTGAAGGTCGCCCCCCTTTGCCATTAAAAGACATAAAAATAAGCATACAGGATGGGGATTTTGTCTTTTATTCCGATGTAAGAAATGACCTTGAAATTCTTGATAAAGCTAAGGTTTTAAAGAGAATTCGGCTTTGTTGAATAAATCGAACTTTTGCTGAGTTGAAGGATCAGATCACGCATCTTCCCGACAACGCAGACCGTTCCGTGGCAAAGCAAAAGTTCAAAATCACCAACTGGCCCACCTACAATAAAGCCCTCATCAACCGTGGCTCCATAACTTTCTGGCTGGATGATGAAGCTATTCAGGCCTGGTATGAGTCGGCAACGCCTTCATCACGGGGAAGACCTCAGCGCTATTCTGATCTCGCCATCACCACCGTTCTGGTCATTAAACGCGTGTTCAGGTTGACCCTGCGGGCTGCACAGGGTTTTATTGATTCCATTTTTACACTGATGAATGTTCCGTTGCGCTGCCCGGATTACACCAGTGTCAGCAAGCGCGCAAAGTCGGTTAATGTCAGTTTCAAAACGTTCACCCGAGGTGAAATCGCGCATCTGGTGATTGATTCCACCGGGCTGAAGGTCTTTGGTGAAGGCGAATGGAAAGTCAAAAAACACGGCAAAGAACGCCGTCGTATATGGCGAAAGTTGCATCTGGCCGTTGACAGCAACACACATGAAATCATCTGTGCAGACCTGTCGCTGAACAATGTGACGGACTCAGAAGCCTTCCCGGGTCTTATCCGGCAGACTCACAGAAAAATCAGGGCAGCATCGGCAGACGGCGCTTACGACACCCGGCTCTGTCACGATGAACTGCGGCGTAAGAAAATCAGCGCGCTTATCCCGCCCCGAAAAGGTGCGGGTTACTGGCCCGGTGAATATGCAGACCGTAACCGTGCAGTGGCTAATCAGCGAATGACCGGGAGTAATGCGCGGTGGAAATGGACAACAGATTACAACCGTCGCTCGATAGCGGAAACGGCGATGTACCGGGTAAAACAGCTGTTCGGGGGTTCACTGACGCTGCGTGACTACGATGGTCAGGTTGCGGAGGCTATGGCCCTGGTACGAGCGCTGAACAAAATGACGAAAGCAGGTATGCCTGAAAGCGTGCGTATTGCCTGAAAACACAACCCGCTACGGGGGAGACTTACCCGAAATCTGATTTATTCAACAAAGCCAGAGAATTCATGACCTTGGACGTTTAGGTGCTTACACTCATGAGATAGGTCGGTACTGGGTGTATAGGACCCTAGATTCTCAACCTGCAGTATTGAGGGCGCTGGCAGCCCGCTACCCGCAAATGCTTGTCGATGAATCTCAGGATTTGGGAACACTGCATAAGGAAATCTTAAAGCTACTCATTACTGCAGGGGTCCAGGTTACGCTTATCGGGGATGTTAATCAGGGAATTTATGGTTTCGCTGGTGCTGACGGTGAGTTCCTGAATAGCTACGAGGATCGTGCAGAGGTGACCGGCTACAAGCTTACTCGCAATTATCGTTCCCTGCCTCCAATCATCAATATCGCCAACATTCTTAGTGGCCGCCAAGACGAACCATACCGCCAGGGGGAACAAGGTGGAGCTTATTTTATTGGATACAAAGATTCGGAACTTCCCAAATTAATTGATGCGTTCAAGGACCGTATTGATGAGTTAGGCATGCAGCATCAGGATGCAGTGCTCCTCTGCCGGGGAGCAGACAGAGCCGCAGTAATTGTGGGTAGGGCTGCCCCTCCAGGGCAAGGTATGGTCAAGGTGTTAGCAGAAGCATCGTTATTAAGGGATCAGCATAGTAACTACCATGGATGCTTTAACTTGGTCTGCCGGGCTATTCTCAGCTTATTGGAGGATGTACCCCATGGCCTCAGTTCTAGACTTCAGGGGTTAACACAGGATGCTGAGATGAAGGGACTAAAGCGATTACTGTGGTGTTTCAGTCGCAACGCTGATTTGGGACTCCCTTCGTCTGCGCTTGTGGCTAAGACCGACTGGCACTCCAATCTATTAACAAATACTAAAGTGCTTCTCGCAGAGATTGAAAAGCACTACGGATATAAAGTTGCTGGCAATGTAGGTACTAAACTCACTAAGAAACTATTACCAGATCAGACACTAACCAGTGCAGTTTCGGCTCAAGGACACGGGCTAAGAGTCGAGACGGTTCATCAGGTTAAAGGGGAGTCTATCGGTGCGGTTATGTATGTGGCTAAGAAATCCAACATCAAATCGCTACTTTCTGGTACAGGTGATGAAGAAGGACGTATCGGATATGTCGCAATAACTCGGGCCAAGAACTTGTTTTGGCTGGCTGTACCACAATCATGCCTTAAAGAATTAAAAGAAGATCTCATTAAAGCCGGTTTTCAGGAATGGATCAAACTTGTCGTCATTGATCCTGCCTGAACAAAATTAAAGAGAAAAATTTAACTTTGCCACTCTGGGCCGAGAAAATGGCCCGGTTCCGGTGTTCCATAAAAGAGGTTTAAAAACGCACCTATGGACTGAGGGATTTGAAGTCCAATGATAGTGATCAACTTGCACGACATATTCAATCGCCGTAATTGCCCACCCAACTTGGTGTCGGGCCGTCTGGAAATAACCACTCGTAGCCCGTTTGTTCCTTCAAACGCGCAAGTATTTTATAAAGCCGTTCGTGCATTGAAGCGTCGATGAATTTGATTAGATCTTCCCACTCGTTTCTTCCACCTATATGGAGCCCTAAGCTCATTTGCGCCTGTATATAAAATTCTGTGCCGCTGAACGCAAACCCTACTAGAGTATCAATCGATTTATGACCTCCGTTATGGGCATAACGCTCGTTGCGAATTTTATAAAGCTCATCATGAACAGTCCGCAGGTGGACAGGGAGATCATTGCGCTGGAGAACGCAAGTGCCATTGCTTTTGGCGAACAAACGTGAGTAGCTGACCACAAAAGCGGTTGTTAACATCTCCTGTTCCATCATCGATTCAGTAGTGAGTTCAAACTTGGTCGTACGAAGCCGACGATAAATGTAACTAAGGCTTGTTGTTGTAGGTATTACCTTTATAAGTCTAATCAGACTTTCAATCTCTTTATCGCAACCGCTAATAATCTCGGCCCCTTTCTTCATTATTTGTTCAAAAGGCGCTCTTAGATCAGATGGTATTTTGCTAAAAAATTCTTCAGAGACGCTGTAATAGTCGTCGCCTTCAAAAATAGGAGGTGGTGACATAGTCATCTGATTAAACCCTTTGTTCAGGAATTGCACCATTTCAAACTAATTAGCGGGATTTATCAAGATAAACTAAAGTCACCATTTGGCTTAGAAGCGGAAGGACTTACAGAAGGTCGAGAGTACAACTGAATTTCAAAGCCGGCTCAAAGCACGATCTTGCCTTCGGTACACGGAAACTATTCCTGGATGCATGATTCCTGTAAGAACAGCCAATTTTGTCCATTTATCCCGCCATAACCTTGCTTATATCTATCCCAGATAATTGCCTTCTGCTCTGGCGTTTAGTTAATCCGAGTTCTTCGTTTCATGGCAACATCCCCCCTGATTAAGGATAGCGTTGCATCGACCCATTGAACTCACAACCATAAGCGGAAGTTACGAGTTTCAGCGTATGTTAATAAACGTAAGGCGGATTACAGCCAGGTATTAGCGTCTGTCAGGACGGAAAAAGCCAGCGGTCTAACTTCATCTGGTAGGGTTTTCGATATTGCAGACCCTGCCAGGCGGTCATAATTTCAAACTAGATGGCAGCATCTTGCCAGTCAGGTAAATTCGACGTTGAGGACAAGATATCAATCAGGGCGCCTGTATTAGCCGTGAGCTCTCCCTTACGCCATATCAGTTCCGTTGTTATTTGACTGTTTTTAGAATTAAAGGGATGGATTGTGACTAGCTCCTGTGTAGGAAACGTTTCGAGGATGGGGGTTGGTATCACGCCAACCCCCATTCCTGCACTGACGCCTCCCAGAATTGCGTGGTATGAGGACATTTCTGCCAGCCTGTAAGGTCTGATCCCAGTTTCTCTCAACCAGGTTGTTAGCCGGTCACGGTAGGAGCAGCCGTCGCTGAATACCAGCAACGTTGTGTGACTTAAATCGGCAGCAGAACGTATCGGCAGGAAATTTGCTGCGGCGATAATAACCAGTTCTTCCTTGTATACGGCCATACGTTCCAGCCTATCATCAGCCGGTGCGTCAGCGATGAAGGCTGCATCAAGTTCATGGCTAAGCACTGCATCGAGTAGTGCGCGGCTTGTCCCGGTAATCAGCTCCACCGACACAGACTGATGTTGTTGGTAAAGCCGCGCCAGCGGTTCTGGCAACCTTGTTGCGGCCATGCTGTCGAGCGCGCCAAGTCGGAACCGGCCACTAGGTACCGGCCTGACCACCTGTTGTTCTGCTAAGGTAACTAGCTGGATAATCTTCAGTGCATTCTCATATAGCACCCGGCCATCATTTGTCGGAAGAAATCGACGGCCAGACTTTACAAATAGAGTAGTTGCGAGCTGGCTCTCAAGGTTCTGAACTCTTGCGGTGATTGCAGAGGGAACCCGGTGCAGCAATTTTGCTGCACCGGTAATGCTGCCTGTTTCTGTCAAAGCAATGACAGTTTTGAAATCTGAAATGTCCATTTATTCACCGAAATTGAATGCTGGATTCTATTTTATTCAATTGAACTGAAATTACATATTTTTTATTGTAAAGGGCAGCGCTTATCCGACCGTAGTAACCATTAGTCTGAAAGGAGCTACGTACATTATGAAATGTGAAAGTAATTCTTTAGTTAGCAATCAGTTGCCACAGATTCTTCTCATTCAGGCTGGTACTCCTCCTGACGAACTTAGGGATGTACATGGCGATTTACCATTATGGTTCAGCAGGGCAATGGCTCTTGCACCAGATGCAATTCAGGTCGTTAAGGTATTTAGCGGCGAAACGCTGCCGAATCCTGATCCCAACAGAATCGCTGTTATAACCGGGTCATGGGATATGGTGACGGATAAGCTGGAATGGAGCGAGAATACAGCAAAATGGATACGTTATGCGATTGAGGCTGGTATGCCTCTGTTTGGTGTTTGCTATGGTCATCAACTGATGGCACATGCGCTGGGAGGTACTGTCGATTACCACCCACAGGGGCGCGAAATGGGTTGTCTTGATATAAACCTGACAGAAGAAGGTACGTATGATCCGCTTACCCGAGGATTTTCGGAAGGTTTCAGAGCACATCTTACGCACCTGCAGACTGTTACCAAATTGCCTCCTGGCGCGCAATCTCTGGCCTCATCAACACACGATAAAAACCAAATAATTCGGTATAGCGCAAAAGCGGTATCAACCCAGTTTCATCCGGAATTCACACCCGATATTGCAGCATCACTTATTCATCTGCGCTCTGAAACCCTGGTTAACGAAGGGTTCGAACCAGCCGGTATGCGTAGTGCACTGACTGATGCAACTGATGCAAGAGAACTTCTTAATATATTTATATCCATTCATGCTGCGCAAGCACTGACGGTCATACCCGAGTGCGAAGATACGATTAACAATTGAGGTCTAGATGAAAAAACTCGGTTTAGTCGGTGGAACAGGCCCTGAATCTACATTGCTTTATTACCGAAAATTCGTGTATGAGGCTAATAAACGTACCGGCGACAATTTCTTTCCTAATTTAACCATCGAAAGTATTAACGTATATGACGTACTGGTCATGTGCGGTCGGAAGGATTATGAAGCACTGACGAAATACCTAGAAAAGGCCATCGGGAATCTGGTAGCTGCCGGTGCTGAAGTCGTCGCGCTGACCGGTAACACGCCACATATCGTCTTCGATGAACTCCAGGCGCGTACAATGGTTCCACTTGTCAGCATTATCGAATCCACTTGTTCAGAAGTTCAGACTCTGGGTCTGAAGAAAGTCGGGCTTGTGGGCACACGATTTACAATGGAGGCAGACTTCTTCAAACGGCCCTTCACTGAATCTGGCATCCAAGTAGTCGTTCCTCACGCTGATGAAATTGATTACATCGCAGATAAAATCCATGATGAACTCGAAAGAGGTATTATCAAGCCACAGACGCGAGACACATTTACCACAATCATTGAACGCATGTATCAGGATGAAGGGATTGAGGCCATCATTCTGGGATGTACAGAGCTCCCCCTTTTATTCGGAGGGACAGAGTTACCTGTTAGGGCACTAGATACGGTTGATATTCATGTTGAGGTGTTGTTTAAAGCTCTTCAACAGTAATAAAAAACAATCTTGTCGAAAAGAATCATGGGAGCCCTTGGCTCCCTGTAGTTTTATATGGCACGAATTAAGTTATGCTTTTTTCAAACTGCGAAGGTCCCCGCCGCCATTTTACTTCAAGTTACTCCTGCCGTATCGCCTTAAAGCTTCCTGAAAACGGTCAGTATAGAACCAGCTTTGCTTTTTCGGACCTCTGAATATGAAGAGAATAATTAATGCTGCAGAGACATTAAATAGAGGGCAATGTTCCTTAATGGGGGTTGTTGCGCATTTTTATGTCGAAAAAAATGATAGATGTTAATCCTGCCCAGAGTGATAAATCACACTGAAATCATATTGTTGGTCAAGTATTCAACGTGTTGATCATGTTGTAGAATCACTCTTTTTGTCGAGAGTATCTGATGGCTAAAGTTGGCGTAAAATGCCCGTTTTGTGAGCAGACCGAATCCGTTAAAAAACATGGACTCGGTAAGGCCAAACTTCAGCGTTATCGGTGCCAGCTATGCAGCCGTACTTTCCAGCTCGACTATGCTTATCGTGCGTGCCAGCCTGGCATGAAAGAACAAGTTGTTGACCTTGCTATGAACAACGCAGGTATCCGCGGTACCGCCCGGGCGCTGCATATCAGCATCAATGCCGTTGTCCGCACTTTAAAAAACTCGCGCCGCGATGTGTAACTGCACTCCCGCTGGATAATCTCCAGATTCAGCTTATTTGTGAAGTTGATGAAATGTGGTCATTTGTTGGCAACAAAAAGCAACAGCGCTGGTTGTGGTATGCCTGGGAACCCCGGCTGAAACGCATTATTGCCCATGCTTTCGGGAGTCGGGGCAAAAAGACGCTGCGTAAATTACTGGGGTTACTGTCGGGCTTCAATGTCGCCTTCTGGTGTACAGATAACTTCAGTGTTTATGAACTGTTGCCGGGTAAAAAGCACATAACAGGCAAGCTCTATACACAACGGATTGAGCGAGAAAACCTGAATCTTCGTAACCGATTAAAACGACTGAATCGCAAGACTCTGGGGTATTCAAAATCAGCGGAAATGCACGACAAGATAATCGGTATATTCATCGAACGTGAGCATTATTTGCAATGACCAAATCTATACATTGAATACACGCCCCAAATTAAAGCTAATGCTTGTAACGAATATTCTATAACGGAAATTCAGTACGAGCTATATAGTCGAGTAATTCAAGGAATATGGCGTAGAGCAGGAATTCCTGCCCTATTTGGTGTTTCCTATCTCATTAAGCATACTACAGCACTTGCTTTCAAGTGGGCCTAATCCCGAGTATGTTCTAGTAGTAATAACATTCATGGCTTGACTGTATTGCGTTGCAAAATCCAGTTATCAATCTCTGATTCCAACCAACCAACAGATTGTTTTCCTAATCTAAGTCGTTTGGGAAAACTGGCATCGTAACGTGGTGATTTGGGATTTATCCAATCGTAGACGGTAGATCGACCGATACCTATTTTTTGACAAATATCACGAATACGTAGGATTTTCACAGTGGTTGAATGCATAGATTACCTTCTCTTCTCTGTACTGGTTAAGATGTGAAGAAGGTTAATTAAAGCTAATCGAGAAAAAAACATGTGTGCAGTGCATATTTTTTGATTTTTCTAAGGGATTGATTTATGGCTGAATTTTACAACGAAAAATTTCTTCAACAGATGCTTTCTGAGTACGAAAGAATTGCCAATAAATTGGTTATTTTTTCACCTAAAGGTGAGTGGTCTGAAGCTTTAACATGCCTGAATGAAAATGATTCAGCTGCTGTAAATTTTCTCGATAGCATCATTCAAAAATATCCACCAGAAGTCGATTCGTTGGAGAAATGCTATTGGAAGGTTGTGGATATTGAGCATAAATATAGGCATGGCGATGCTTTAAAGGAGACTATTGGTGAAACCATTTCAAGTCAGACACAAGTAGCCGCTGTATGGCGAGAATTGGGCATGCGTTACTATATGTCAGGTAATGATAAAGGAGTTGAATTAGTATTGGATGCTATTGGTTTATTACACTATTGTTCGGGTCTCATCAGTGGTTACATCAGGCATCAGGACAAAATTGATAGTGAAGTTGCTTACAAAGCTCAAAAATCTGCTGGTGGTAAGGCAAGAGCTGCCAGTTATGATTATATCAAAGATAAAGTTATTGAATTGCTTCAAATGAATAAACCTGATGATGGCTGGAAAAATAAAGTAGCAGCGTTTAGGGGTATCGAAAAACAGCTTTTTTTATTTATGGATCAGGTTGGTTGGCCAGCTGGAAAAAAAAGAGGCATTGAGAGCGATTTACATGAGCAAAATATAAAATTAGAACCTTTAGTTCTGGCATGGAGCAATAAGCATGACGGTGTTAAAAAGGCTTTTGATTCAGTCGTGCAAAGGAAAATAAAACAAAAAAATAAGAACCTGTAATGTAGAGTGCCGTTCAGGCTTAGCATGTTACTGAATTACTACAAAACATCTGAATTGATTGCATGGGGGATAACTAGAAAGAAGGACCGATGAAGCGATCCTCCTTTTGGTTACTCTCCCGATGACATTACAAAATTGGCCCAGGCTTGCATCATTGGGCGACGCTGTTCCAGCAGGTCTGTTCGGTGATAGGCAGCTTCGACCTTATTCTGGACTGTATGTGCCAAAGCTCGTTCTGCAAGATCACGTGGATACCCATGTTCACTACACCAGTCGCGAAAACTTGAACGAAAACCATGTGCCGTTGCTACACGGTCTGGTACATCGCTTACGGCTTTTGTTCTGCGAAGAAAAGCCGTCAATGCCATATCTGATAAAACAATCTGCTTGCGTGGTGAAGGGAATACCAGTTCTTTGTGTAAACCCTTCATCTTATCAATAATAGCAACAGCCTGATTTGACAGAGGAACTCGATGCATAAGCCCGGCTTTCATTTTTTCTGCAGGAATAGTCCAGACAGCATTTTTGAAGTCAACTTCAGACCATCTCATGGCTCGAGCTTCCCCTGAACGGCAAGCGGTAAGGATAACAAAGCTTAACAGCGCCTTGCTGACGTTGTAAGGCTCATCATTCTGGATATGGGTTGCCAGAAAAAGCGGGATGTTCCTCCATGGCATTGCTGGTTGATGAACTCTTCTGAGTGCTTCGCTCGGTTGTTGTGGCAATAAATGCCCAACGACATCAACGGGGTTAGAAGAGCAGTACCCATGAGCCCAACCCCATGCCATCACCGTATGGATACGTTGTTTCGTTCTTTTCGCCGTTTCAGGGTGAGATAGCCAGATAGGGCGGAGAACCATTGCAATGTTGGCGGCTGTCAGATCGTTGAGAGCTATCGATCCAATACGTTGAAAAGCATGTTTCTCAAGAGTGGTTAGCCATTGCTTGCCATGCTTCTCATTTTTCCACCCAGATTTTAGCCCTGCATGAACCGTGCGTGCGGCTTCTTCAAATGTAGGGATCACCACTTTCTCGATTTTTTGGAGTTCAAGTGGGTCAATACCGACAGCAAGTTGTTCTCGCATGGCTGTGGCTAGCTTGCCTGCTTCAGCGATACTAATTTCGGGATAAATACCTAAGCCCGAATTACGACGTTTTTGTGTTACCGGACTCAAGTAGCGAAGCACCCATTTCCCTCTTCCACGTTTTGAGGATGGATGCAGCGCTAACCCCGTGATGCCTCCATGGGGGATCGGTTTTTCGTCAGGTTTGATGTTGCGGGCTTTGGTATCAGTGATTACAGACATCGTTTTTCCTTTGGATCCAGTATGCCATTCGGTATGCCATTCGTTCTGGCTTTCAGTGGATTTGATTGAATAGGTTTATAGAGGGGAAGTAAATATCTTATTGATATTTATGGGTTAATTGGATTGGGTTGGACTAAATTAGTTTTGAGATAGGATGCCTACGCTTCCGCCAAATTAGAAAAGGGCTTGTCGAAAGACAAGCCCTTTTTGCTTTGGGTCGTCTAGTCAGGCGGTGCTTTATCACCAGGCGTTTCCCACTTCACCTCATCGGCATTCCCCACAAAGTCCTAACTCATCCTTAACTAAAATTTATTAGCTGTATTTGAGGCCACCGCAGGTTCACATCTTGTGAAACTATAAAATTGTTCAAAAATGTCGATTTTTCCCTACCAAAAATAAGCGTTTAGCCTTTTAGCAAATTAAAAATGTGATAAGAATAATCTGGTTTTTTTTAATGTAAAACTAACGATCTATATGGGATGTGTTGTCGATGGATAATAAATATAAAATGACCTTGCTGGCCTTTGTTGGCCTTGCACTGAGTGCATGTTCAAGTACCCAACCGCCGAAGACAAAGATTGTCGATACCAGAGTTGTTAAACTCAGCAATGGTTCCAAAATTGAAGTCCTGACGCAAAATGCAATCAATGGCGATATCATCGAAGACACGAATAACTCGCTTAATCTGGTCGCTAAATCTGATAATGCAAAGGTTGTCGCGTTGAAAACGCTGCAGTTTGCTGCGGCATTGTTGGGTGGCGGGACTTCGCAGGTAGATACGTTTAGTAAAGACCAGCTAAAGGGAACCTATGTTGGCAGCGTTCATAACAGAACGATGGAGTACGTTAATCCAGAGCTTGATGAGCTTCTGGCTAGCGCTGATATCCCCTCTAATGTAAATAAAGAAATTATTATCCAGCCGTATAAATATAAGCTCTTGTACGAAGGCTTAGATACCAGTGATTATACTTTCTTCTATTCAACGACAATAAAGAGCGGTGATTATTATCACACCTGCTCGAGTAGCGATCTGCTCTCAGCGGAGCGCACAAGGCCCATTAGCGACTGGGAAAAAAATAATTATGAGTTAACGCAAACTGTCGCTAAGAAAATTATCGCAGATTGTTTCCAGAAAATTAACTCACCGGCAGAAAAAACGAAGCTAATTGCGGCACTTAGTTCGACCAGTACGGCAAAGAGCATGTAGGCTAACGTGCCTGGGGAAGGGACTCCCCATGATATTTAATGCTCGGTTTCTTGCTAGCCCTTAGCTCCCCGAATAAATGCCTTTACCGCTGCACTCGGCTCCTGCCCACGAGAAATCAGCATCAAATTGGCGCTCAGTTCAATATCATCGAGAGGGCAATAGGTCAGGCCTGGAATGTGTACCTGCTCTAATGGAGCAGGAATCAACGCCACACCCAGCCCGGCAGCGGCAATGGCGAGTACGCTTAGCGTGCTGCTGGAGCGCTGCGCGATATTCAGTCGGTCACCCATCCTTTCTTTCAGTAATAAAAAAAGCCGTTCATGAATATCGTGCGCCTCATAAAGAATGAGCGCTTCCCCGGCAAGCTGCTCGGGGGAAATACGCGTATGCGAGGCCAGTGGGTGATCGTCGACGAAGGCCACCAGAAACGCCCAGCGCCCGATAGGGTGCGCGATAATACCCGGCGTGGCGGTTTTGCTGTTATCGGGCGTGTAACCGATGTCAAGCTGGCCGGCCAGAATCGCATCTACCTGTGATTGAGGGGCCATCTCTTCAATCACCAGTTCAACATCCGGATAGGCATGGTGAAATTCGCGTAGGTCAGCCGTCATCTTGCCGCTAAAGATTGCGTTCCCGGCAAAGCCAACCCGCACTCGTCCTGTCTCACCGTGCAGCGATCGCGCTACGGTCTGGCGAGCATACTCCGCCTGCATTAATGTTCGTTTGGCCTCCGTTAACATTAACTGTCCGGCCTCGGTAAGTTCGACGCGTCGGCTGGTACGGATAAACAACGCGCCACCCAGTTCTGATTCCAGTGCTTTAATTTGCATACTGAGCGCCGGTTGCACGATGTTGAGCCGCTCGGCGGCGCGGCCAAAATGACCTTCTTCGGCAACGGCCAGAAAATAGCGGAGATGACGGAGTTCCATAGTGATTGCTATTAATCATTAAAAATGATGAATCGGTAATATTAATATATTTGAATTGCATTGCTCCCGTCAGCACACTCATTCCACTACCTTACTGGAGATACCTTCATGCAGATTCAACATAACGATCGGCAACAGCTTAATGACCTGGTCAACGGATGGATCCACCGCGATCTTGGCGAATGGGCGCAGCTACGGGATCTCTTTCATCCAGACGGCACCATTGAGATCACCTGGTTTGAAGGGCTGGCGAGCGATTTTGTCGACGGCTCGATGCGTATGGGAGCGTCAGACCTGCGCACCAAGCATCTCATTACCTTACCCCGCATTACCTTCAATGCCGAAGGAACCAAAGCCACGCTGGAAACTAACGCGGTGATTATTGCCGAGAACGTTAAACTGAATATCGGTTGCGAATGCCATAACCGCTTTTTCGATCTGGCGGAAAAACGTGATGGCGTGTGGAAGCTGTTTCATCGCCAGAGCGTTTACGACATGGGCACATTCACCTTCCCACAGGGCTGGGTAGAGATAGACCCTGGCGTGGTTGCCCGCTATCCTCGCGAATATGCGCCGCTGGCCTATTTGCTGGAAAAGAGCGGGTTCCCTCTGGGTCGCGTTTTTGCTACCCGCGGCAGTGAGCTGGAAACCAGAATGAAGGCGGAAGGGCAGCGCTGGCTTGCGGCCTGATGCACGGGCATTCATGCGCGGCTATCGCCGATGCGAGCCGCGCTGAATGTTTAAAAAATATTCCCTGACAATGAGGGATTTATACCGAACTTAATATATTCCTCAGTAGATTCTCATACTAAAATATATCTCCTGTGTCATGGAGGAATTAATTATTGCTCTTGAATAACGCAATAATTGTTAAATTTGGAGGCCGTTGTGACACATAAGGGTAAGTTTTGTTGTGGTCTGTAATATAAACTGCTGGTTTATTAAAAGACCGTGACTATTATGATTTTAGTTAATTTGTTTTTGCGCTGCTTGTTTTTATCGCTGGCGACCAGTGTTGCTATTCTATGCCTACATATCGATGTCAATATTCTCAAAAATAGCCTGTCTGAAATCTCGCTCACTGAGATTGTTCAGGAGTCAATCCTCTTCCTTATCGTCCTGATTCACCTCGTCGCTGCACGTAAGCAACCCGACATGCGCCAATGTAATGTCTTGATTGCTGGCTTCTTTATGGCCATGCTGATCCGAGAACTCGACGGCATCTTCGACCTTATCCACCATGGCAGTTGGGTATGGTTTGCGCTGATAGTCAGTATCATTACGGTTGCCTATGCCTCTCGCCAGCCTCAGCGGGTATTAAATCAGCTCACCCTATATACGGCGAAACCCGCCTTCGGAATGATGCTGTCAGGATTATTAGCGACGCTGGTATTTTCTCGCCTGTTTGGTATGTCCTTGCTCTGGCACTCGCTTTTACAGGATGGCTACGTCCGGGAAGTGAAAAATATGGTGGAAGAGGGGACTGAACTCTTCGGCTATATTCTCTGCCTGGCGGCCTCGGTGGAAATATTCCGTCAGCCGAAGGTCAATCATCGTTAAATTCTCCGCACAAAAATCATCGCGCTTTTAAAGGCTTCCTTTGGGAAGCCTTTTTTATGCCCATTGCACAGGCGACGACGGGAGCCCAGCGTAAGTCACCGGGATTTTCCTGACGGGCACCGTTTTCTACGCGGAAGTAGTCCGAGGAGTAACCGTATGTTTTGCACCGCTTAATAATTGCAGGTAGGATGCTTCGCGGCAGTTTTATCCCTACGCAGAATGACGGGAAGAACGGCACGGGATTTGATGGATATGCGTTCCATATTCATTTGAAAATCTTATGTATTCCATAAATCAGACAGGTACAGGGAAATAATGGAAACACAAAACACACAGGCTGCGGATCAACGTGCGGCAAAACGACGCTGGCTGAACGCCCACGAAGAGGGGTATCACAAAGCGATGGGTAACCGACAGGTGCAGATGATCGCCATCGGTGGCGCCATCGGTACCGGCTTATTCCTCGGTGCAGGTGCGCGTCTGCAGATGGCTGGCCCCGCGCTGGCGCTGGTTTACCTGGTTTGCGGCATCTTCTCGTTCTTTATTCTTCGCGCGCTGGGCGAACTGGTATTACACCGTCCGTCGAGCGGCAGCTTCGTCTCCTACGCCCGTGAGTTTCTCGGTGAAAAGGCCGCCTACGTGGCAGGCTGGATGTACTTCGTCAACTGGGCGATGACCGGCATTGTTGATATCACCGCCGTGGCGCTCTACATGCACTATTGGGGCGCGTTTGGCGATGTGCCGCAGTGGGTGTTTGCGCTGGGGGCGCTGGCGATTGTCGGCACCATGAACATGATTGGCGTGAAGTGGTTCGCCGAAATGGAGTTCTGGTTTGCGCTGGTTAAAGTGCTGGCGATTGTGGTGTTCCTCGTCGTCGGGACCGTGTATCTGGGCAGTGGAAAACCGCTGGATGGCAACGCTACCGGCTTCCATCTGATAACCGACAACGGCGGCTTCTTCCCGCACGGCCTGCTGCCTGCGCTGGTGCTGGTACAGGGCGTTGTCTTTGCCTTTGCCTCCATTGAATTAGTGGGGACAGCGGCGGGCGAGTGTAAAGACCCGCAGACCATGGTGCCGCACGCTATCAACAGCGTTATCTGGCGTATCGGTCTGTTCTACGTGGGCTCGGTCGTACTGCTGGTGCTGCTGCTGCCGTGGACGGCCTATCAGGCGGGGCAGAGCCCGTTTGTGACCTTCTTCTCCAAGCTCGGCGTGCCTTATATCGGCAGCATCATGAACATCGTGGTACTGACGGCGGCGCTCTCCAGCCTGAACTCCGGCCTCTACTGCACCGGGCGCATCTTACGCTCGATGGCGATGGGCGGTTCCGCACCGAAGTTTATGAGCAAAATGAGCCGCCAGCACGTGCCGTACGCGGGCATTATGGCGACGCTGGTGGTTTACGTGGTGGGCGTGTTCCTGAACTATCTGGTACCGTCTCAGGTCTTTGAAATTGTTCTGAACTTCGCCTCGCTGGGGATTATCGCCTCGTGGGCGTTTATCATGGTGTGCCAGCTACGTCTGCGCAAGGCCATCAAAGAAGGCAAGGCGGCGGATGTGAACTTCAAGCTGCCGGGCGCACCGTTTACCTCGTGGCTGACTCTGCTATTCCTGCTGAGCGTGCTGGTCCTGATGGCGTTTGACTACCCGAACGGCACCTACACCATCGCTTCACTGCCGCTGATTGCTATTCTGCTGGTGGCTGGATGGTTCGGCGTACGTAAGCGCGTCGCGGAAGTTCACAGCACCGCACCGTAACCTGCTCGCAGGCCTGATAGCATCGCTATCAGGCCTGTTTTTCTTAGAACATCCGGAACCGATACTCAATAATCGCCTCAGACGACAGCGTATGCGTTCGCGTATAGCGGCCGTTGGTCAACACCGGCGTTTTACCGCTGGTTTTATAAGACCAGCCGGGGCCGAACATCAACCATACTGTCAGGTTCTTCATTGGCGGCGCAGAAGGCGTCCAGCGGGTAAAGGCATTAATCTCGCCGGTACGTACGTGGTTATCCTTATAGTTGAACTGAGCGATATTTCCTGCCAGCCCAACGGCCAGATCCGGCGTGAGCTTGTAGTCGGAGATATTGGCCAGCACCAGTTCGCCATCGCGCATATAGTCGTCACCCGCATAGGCCATTGAGATAAAGGTGCCGCGTGAGTTTTTACTCATGTGACGCGGGTAGAAGCCCACTTCGTTCTCTTTTTTGGCACTGGTATAGCCTACGCCCCACTTTGTACCCCAGCGTTCCGCCTGCCAGGTCGCATCCACGGCGAAGTGCCAGGCGTTATGGTCAAAATCGCGCTTATTGGCTGGCATTGCCAGATACTCATCCAGTGCCTCAGTGGCGTAAATCTGCGTGCCAATATTCAGATGGCTAACCGGGCGCAACTGGGTAAATAACAGATGACGGCGCAGATAGTTTTCACTCTCACCGTAGCCATATTGCAGGCTAAACGGCTGGCTATTCCACAGCAATTCACCGGAAGCCAGGTGATTGATTTTAGCGCCGGTATTTGTCTGGAACTGCTTCTTATCCGGGGAGTTACGGTCCATCGAATTTTCGACATAGGCACCTCGCAGAGTGAGGTGGTCATAGCTGACCCCACCGCTAATGCCTGAGTAGGTCGTTGGGGATAAACGGTTGGATGTGGAAATCACCCCGTAGTTTTTCAGCACCTGCCAGCCCCAACGAGCGTTAAGCTGAGCGTCTCCGGCCAGATATTTTAATTTAATATTTCGTTGACCGAATTTTGAATAGCCCTCCGCGTTGCTTTTTTTATTACCCTCTCCGTTATTATAAAGTACTCCTCTGGAGTTAAAGTAATCGCTGGCACCCAATTTTACTGCGCCATAATATACGGCATCAACGCCGATAAAATCTGCAAAATACCCCGATTGATAATCCACGGCTACGCCTTGGCCCCAGGCGTTATGGACGTGCGTAGGGTTAGCATTTTCCTCCTTCAGATATTTCCAGTAATTCTTCAGTGATAGCGTCATTGACGCGTCGCTGAAAAAAGGATCGGCAAGATAATTATTTTCAGTATGGCCCATATCGGCAGCCCATACGGGCGTATAGCTGCCAAGCAGCAGCATCGCTGTCGCCAGTGTGTTCATTTTCATTGTGGTATCCCAGAATAGCGCCGCGGGAAAAGGGGGCCGCGGCTTAATAAATGTGCAACGCTATTATTGATTTTTCAGACGCAGTTTGCCGGTTTCAATGTATTGCAGTGAGCCAATTTCCGGTACGCTGTAATGCCCATCTTTATAGATAATTTTGACGACGGCGGCGTTAGCCAGCGGCTTATTTTTGTCCGGTGAATCGGTAAGATCGGAAATCATAATCTGCATAGCGGTTCCCGATGAAATGGCCAGCACGGTTCTATCGCCATTTTGCTGAGCTTGCTTGACGATAGTCGCCAGCGCGGCCTGAGTACGGTTTTTTACCTGCGCATAATTCTCGGCGAGCCCTTTAACGTCCGCCTTTGCCAGCGCATCCTGGGAGTCCTTCACCGGCAGGGTGCCCGCCTTCATGGCATTGAAAAGCGCAGCGGCGTCGGCCATCCCCAGTGCGTGGGCGCCTGCATTGGCCATATCTTTGTTGAAGCCGCCCTCAAAACCGCCAAAGAACGCTTCACGCAGCCCCGGCAGTTCATTGAGATGGTACTGGGTTACGCCGATTTGTTTGAGGATAACGGCCATGGTTTCCCGCTGGCGGCCTGCATCGCTGGAGTAAAAACTATCGAATTTGATGCCCTTTAACCCTTCGCCAAGATAGCGGGCCACCTGCACACCCTCTTCGGTGAGCGGCGTATCCGCCCAGCCCTGAACGCGGTCAAAGGTATTAAACAGCGTCTTCCCGTGACGGGCAAAATAGACGGTAACCGTATCATCCTGAGCTGAGGGCGTCGTATCTGCCGCAGAACAGGTGGCTATACTGGCTAGCGCCGCTAAAGCAACAAACCACTTTTTCATCGGATATCCTTTTTATATTGCTTATAAAACAAAAAAACCTGCGCTCTTACTCAACCGCTTAAATTGCATGGTTGAGAAATAACGCAGGTTTTGCCTGTTGAAAACAGTAACAATCCAGTTTGGCCGGACAATATCACCATCAAAATAGAATGGCAGTAATTATTTTTTTATATATCGATATTTGTGATCATCCTCAAGTCTTGCTTTTCGATAATTCATATAAGAATTTCCTACATAATAATGCGCCAGTAGTTACTCGACTAAATTAACTTTCGGGTCAGGTGTATATTTATCCGTCAGTATTTGATGCTCGTCACAGAATGCGGGTGGCGAGTCTGGACGTTAGTCCTCATAACGGTTATTTTCTCATCCATATCAGGATTGCTACTGAATAAAGGCAAAACCTAAGAAATTTTCTACTCAACGCGAGTGGGGGATTTCTTAGGTTTTTTTTTGCTTGTTATTTGGACCTATTAATAACCCATAAGGAGTCATCATGAATTTACCAAAGATCGTTGCATCGGTGCTGGCAATATGCGCATTTTCTGCCCAGGCGGGGAACGCGCCGCTGAAAATACTGATTGTGAATGATGATGGTTGTGAATCCCCGGGCAGTACTTCGCTTCAGGATAAGCTTAAGGCGAAAGGTTATGATGTCTGGATGGTCGCGCCCGCCACTAATCAGAGCGGCATTGGTTCTGCTATCACCTTTAAGACCGGTAAAGTTTTTGATGTGAAAAAGGTTGCCGAACAGCGTTACTGCTTCCCGGGCACGCCTGCGGACGCCGTGGACTTCGGGCTAAATGGCTTGCTGAAAAAGGCCGCGCCTGATCTGGTGGTTTCTGGTGTTAACGATGGACCAAATACCGGTATGGCGCAGGTGAACTCCGGTACCGTCAGCGCGGCGGCTCGCGCCGTACGCTACGGCGTTCCGGCGATTGCCGCCAGCATCGGCTATCGTTTTACCGAAGAGGAGATGAAAAATGGCTGGCCAAGCACGCATAAATACTGGCCCGACTCCGTGGACTATGTCGTGAGCGTGGTGGATAAACTGAATGCCCAGCGCACACAGGGTAAACCGTTATTGCCGTTGGGCACCGGGCTCAGCATTAACTACCCGGCCCTGGCGACTGCGGAGATTAAAGGCGTGCACTACGTTGAAAATCAGCGCTTCCCGGTCGCGCAAATTGGCTACGATATTCTCGCAGACGGTAAGGCCAGACAGACGATGAACCCTGAGTCTCTCAAAGTGGTTATGGATGACACGGATTCCGGCTGGTTGAATAAGGGCTACATTACCTACACGATTTTTGATGGCTCCTGGAATGCTCCGCAATATGAAGCGCAATATCAGGCGTTGCTGAAACCCTGAGAGCTAACTTAACCCCACGCCGTAGCCGCTGGTGCCGTTGCCAAACATATCGCGCGCCACCAGCCGCGTGCAGCGTAGCGATGGATTCGCAATAGAGCATGATTTTCCGGCTTGTCCGCTGCGACAAGACAAAACCTTACACGCGCACCCCTTGCGCATTGATGAGGATTGTTTATGATTCGGCTGTTCTGAAACGTCTGGTAATTTATGCGAAATCGTCAGCTTCTTGCGAAAGGGTTCTTGATAGTGACCTGCCTCGCCATGGCTCTTTGCCTGGTGCAGCGGGCCGTTTATCTGCACCATTTTCTCGAGCAGGCGGGCAACCCGGTTCAGACTATCTCCACGCCAGCAACGGACGAATCCCAGGTTGGGCCTTCGCCATGCCAGCTTAGCGCCAATTCGCTGTTGTGCGCACAACCTATTTTCTTCGACGGCGCGCTGCCTGCCGTTATCGTCTTCCTGGCCCTGATTCAGCTATTCGCTGAAGTGCGTGCGTTCGTCTTTCGCGACGTGCCCAGACGGCCACCCACGGTCCGAATACATCTCAAAAACTGCGTTTTCCGTGAATGAATCATCGTTCTGACGACGATTGATTATTTCATTTACGGAGAAAAAATATGTTGAATATCTTCAGGGGATTATTGCTCCTGTTGCTCGCCTGCGTGGGTTCTGCTCACGCCGCCGATACCGGGTGGCTCACGTCAGGGCAAAATGACCACGCTAAGATTCGTTTCCAGGCGGAAAGAGGCAAGGATCGCCTGTATGGCCTGCTGACCGTTGAGCTGCAATCCGGCTGGAAAACCTACTGGCGATCGCCGGGAGAAGGGGGCGTAGCGCCTGAAATTCACTGGAAAAACGGTGAAAAAGCGCAGTGGTACTGGCCGACTCCCTCGCGCTTTGAAATTTCGGGGCTGACCACCCAGGGTTACCATAATCGGGTGGTTATTCCGATGGTTATCACCGGTAATCCAGGCGATGTGCTGGACGGTACGCTGACGCTCTCGACCTGTAGCAACGTCTGTTTGTTAACGGACTACCCGCTGCATCTCGATTTTAATCAGCCGGTTGACGGCCAGTTCCAGGATGCCTTCGAGCAGGCAATGCGGACTATCCCGGCGGAAAATGGTCTGTCGGATAATCTGGCGGCGCACCTCGCGGGCGATCGTCTGGTCATCACCGGTACCACCGCGGGCGCATGGCGTACCCCGGGTATCTATTTCGATCCGCTGGACGGCGGCATTATTCCCGGCGACCCGAACATAAAAACCGACGGCGCGACGTTGACCATCAGCGCACCGGTTACGGACGAATGGGGCGATAAACCGAAGACGCTGGCGGGTAAAACGCTCTCGTTCGTTCTCACCAGCGATGGCAAAGCGCAGCAAACTACGCTGACGGTAGGCGCCGACGAATCGACTGTGGCACCGCCTCAGATTGCCCGAACTGGCATCGGGCAGATACTGCTCTTCGCGCTGCTTGGTGGGTTGATCCTCAACCTGATGCCCTGCGTTCTGCCGGTGATGGGAATGAAGCTGAGCGCCGTGCTTCATGCGGGCTCAGATACACGTAACATTCGCCTGCGTTTTCTGGCAACCAGCGTCGGGATCCTGTTCTCTTTCGCGCTGCTGGCGGCGATGGTGACCGCGTTGAAGTTAACCGGCGCGGCGCTGGGGTGGGGCATCCAGTTTCAGAGTCCGTGGTTTATCGGCCTGATGGTGGCGGTGACCTTTATCTTCGCACTGAATCTTTTTGGTGTCTTCGCGCTGCTGTTGCCGTCATCTGTGGCGAGTCGCATGGCCACCGCGGGGGGAAGCGGCTGGCTCGGGAGCTTCTTCGAAGGCATGTTTGCCACGCTGCTGGCCACGCCGTGCTCGGCACCGTTCCTGGGTACCGCCGTCGCCTTTGCTTTGGGTGCGCCGTTGCAGGAGCTTTGGCTTATCTTTATTGCGCTCGGCGTCGGGATGGCGATTCCCTGGCTGTTTGTGGCGCTGGTGCCGAAAACCGCTGCGCTGTTGCCGCGCCCTGGCCGTTGGATGGCTATCGTCAAAACCCTCCTGGCCTTGATGATGCTGGCCTCAAGCCTGTGGCTGGCATCATTGCTGAGCCAGCATCTGGGTGAGTTTGTCAGCAATGCTGTCATCCTGTTATTGGCGCTCGCTGCGCTGGCGGCGGTCTTTATTCGCGGCCCGCGCAGTGGATTTGCGTTCTATCTGGTGGTGTTCGTGCTCACGGCGCTGAGTGGTTATCAGCTTCGCGGGTTGATTCACGCTCCTGCGACACCTGAGCGCGCAGCGAAGGCCAGTGCGGATATCCGCTGGCAACCGCTCAGCGAAGACGCCATTGCGCAGGCGCTGGCCGACGGCAAGCGCGTTTTCGTTGATATCACCGCCGACTGGTGCGTGACCTGTAAGGTGAACGACATGCGCGTACTCACCCAACCGGAGGTTATCGCTGCGCTGAATGCGCCTGATGTGGTGGCGCTTCGCGGCGACTGGAGCAAGCCGTCTGATGCGATATCAGCTTTCCTGCAAACGCGTAATCGTTACGCCATCCCCTTCAATGAAGTTTACGGGCCGGGCCTGCCGCAGGGAGAGACGCTCTCTCCACTGCTGGACTCGTCATCTCTGCTTCGCGCTCTGAAACATGCCAAAGGTTAATGCACCATGAAATACACGCTTCTTTTTACGCTTTTGATGACCGCCTCTTTGCAGGCTTTTGCGGCTCCCGCTCTGACGCCCGCCCAGGAGGCACGCGTTCAGGAACTGGTACAGGAAACGTTGCTCAAGCATCCAGAAATTCTGGCCGCGGCGGCGGATAAGCTGGACCAGCAAAATGCGCAGGCGAACCAGCAGCAGCTGAAAAAGGTTATCGCGCAATATAATGATTTTCTGTTTCATGACCCGAATTCCCCGCGGATTGGCGCGACAAAACCACGCCTGACGCTGGTGGTCTTTACCGACTACAACTGCCCGTACTGCAAAAAGTTCGATCCTTATCTGGAGAAGATCGTCGCCAAATATCCGGACGTTGCCGTGGTCTTTAAATTCCTGCCTTACCGCTCGGAAAGCTCGGTCACTTCGGCACGAGATGCCCTGACCGTCTGGCGTGCGCACCCTGAACAGTTCATCAAATTCAACGATGTGCTGATGGCGAAAAAGGGGTATCACGATGATGCCAGCATTGCGCAGGCGAAAAAGAAAGCTGGCGTGGTGGTGGACACGCCGGATGACGAAAGCCTGGTGACGGTGAAGAAGAGCCTCGCGGTAGCACAGGAGCTAGGCATTCAGGGTACTCCCGCGACGCTTATCGGCGATGAAATGCTATCGGGCTGGGTTCCCTACGAAGATTTTGATGCTATGGTCAGCGAAGCGCTGAAAAAACAGTAAGTTTATTCACGGGGGAGGAATCCCCCGTTCACGGAGAAACGAGGATGAAATCGATTGTCTTAACGTCGCTGGCGCTGCTTCCGGCGTTTGCCTATGCCAGCGCGCCGCTTCCCGATATCGTAAAGCGTTTTAGCGAGCAGCAGAACATTACCATTATCAAAGAGGTGGATGCCCCCGGCGGCCTGAAAAGCTGGGTGGGACAGTATCAGGACATGGGCGTTAACCTGTTCCTGACACCGGATGGTAAGCATGTGGTTTCCGGCTACCTTTATGACGATAAAGGGAAAAACCTGAGTGAAGGGTATTTCACTCAGGCCATTTACGTGCCGATGGGTCATGAGATGTGGAAAAAACTCAACGCGGCCCATGCGCTGAAAGAGGGCGCCGAGACCGCACCGAGAAAGGTCTTTGTGTTTGCCGATCCTTTCTGTCCTTACTGCAAAGCGTTCTGGGCGGCGGCACAGCCTTGGGTTGAGGCAGGCCATGTTCAACTCAATACGCTGCTGGTGGCGTTTCTTAACCCGAAAAGCGGTCGCAACGCGACGGCCATCCTTAATGCGCCGGACCCGGTAGCGGCCTGGCGGGATTACGAGCTGTCCAACGGTAAGAAATTGCCGCGTTTTGACGGCGTCACGCCGCGCGAAACCTTCAATCTGCTGCAAGCGCATCAGAAGATGATGGATGACTTAGGGGCGAACGCGACGCCAGCGATTTACTATATGAACGACAAGAATGAGCTGCAGCAGGTGGTGGGGATGCCTGATGAAAAACAGCTTGAGGCGATGTTTGGCCCGAAACCCTGATAGCGATGTTGGTCACTCGGTGCGGGTTTCCCCCTCACCCTAACCCTCTCCCCAAAGGGGCGAGGGGACCGATAGGAGGCGTGGGTAAGTCTGGTACCGTTTTTCTCCCTCTCCCTTCCAGGGAGAGGGTTGGGATGAGGGTAATGCCTGGCACTAGTTCCAGGTCGGAAAATAATCACAAATTACACGGTAATTAAACAGGCTATTTTCCATAATTACCCATAGTAGATATTTAGTTATTCCAGATATACCGCGTTAGGGGTATTTTACTAATAAGTAAAATGACACTTATTTACGTTCGGCTGGAGAATCTTTAACAGGAAGAACGCTATAATGTCCTGGCACCAGGGGAAATATTAATCATTCTTTATCAACGAGTTATATGCTATGGATCAGCAAATGTATATCACTACCCGAAGTCAACGTTACCTGCAGACTAAACCCCCTTCAACACCCTAGTTATCTTTGCTGTTTCCTCTGGCATCTGTTCTGTTTTTGTCTCCATGCATCGACGGTTATTAGTCCTGCCTGTCGTATAGGACACGCTTCGTCTTTCAATATGCTTATTAACACGACAAATTCACTTTGAAACGTATTGCATCCTGGGAGCCAGGCCCTGTCATCGAACTTCGCATTGGCTATTCTCCCGGCTTGCCACAATGCTGTTTTATCATCAAATTAAGGATTTCGTTATGACCCGTATCTCTTTCTGGAAAGGCGTAATGGCGTGGGTCAAGCTCGCCTCGCTGCTTTTTCTCACGCTGTTCGTTCTTCTCGCGTTGCCGCATCTGGGCGTCACGGAGATGAATTTCTCGGTGCAGTTTTTATCGTTTAAAATTGTGATCGTACTGTTTATCGTCGCTTATCTGGCGTTTGTGTTTTCTTACGGCAAACTGCGCTTAAAGCGCCGGGGCTTTTTGATGGCGGGCGTGGGGCATATTCTGGCGGTGGCGCTATTTAGCCTGCTGTTCTATCCGATCGTCGGTTTTGCGATTGCGCTATTTTATCTCGCCGTCGCGTATAAATTTGCGAGCATTAAGATTGGCTGCCAGTGTGAAGCGATGGGCTAATGGTGATGATAGGTTACCGATGCGGGTGCATCGGTAACCCATCAAGCCATCAGGAAGGGTCTTTAATACCGTTCAGCAGCTTTCTCACCCGTGGGCCAAGTATCCAGAATAGCACCAGGATAATCAGCAGAAGCAGTGCCGACAGTCCTTTATGGTTATTGATGAGGATAAAAATCATTGCCAGAGTCAAGGCGTGAATCCTTATTGTTGTGCGTTGTGTATTTTATGTCGCGATGGGATTAGCCCCAGACGCGAATAAAGTTAGTTGCGACAGTGATAACTACCCACACCAGTAAATAATAACGGCGGGAATCATTACGTGATTCCAGAGCGGCAAAATAATTAGCGCTATAAAATGCGGAAATAATAATGGCGACGGTGATGACAATATGCCAGACACCTTCTCTGATACCGATAACGGCGCTAATGGAGGCAAAGCAGATAACGATAGCAACGCCGTTCAGGGCATTGCACATCAACCAACCCCACAGGCTAGATGGCCTGCTAAACATCTGTTCAAGTCTTAAAACCAATTAATTATTCATCCCGTCAATGCAAAGAGCGCTATAAAATGCATTCTATAGCCAGGCAGGGAGTTGACTAAAATCAAATTTAACGGTTTCTATAGGGAATTAATCTGAAACTGATATATATCAATTTACGCAATATTTTGTGCGTTTCATCTGTTTTAAAAATAGTAAAATCGATAAACCGCTATGATATATAAAGATAAAATGAAGAGATGTAGTGTTTTATTTTTACTGGTATTTTCTATTTATTACCCACTTGGGGTGAGGTTAAATGCTACTGTTTAGCGAATGATAATCACTACCTTTATTATTATTTTGGCAGGATATTACTCGCGTTAATAACGGTTTCACAATAGCGATCGTTGATCGCTAAAATAAAAAAGGCAGGCCGGATAGCGCTTCGCTTATCCGGCCTACAATGTTGCCTTAACTCACCAGCATGAGTTTACTATTTCTCAGGCGTATAGCTCAGGACCACCTTATCATCAGGAATATGGGTGAATTGGGTAATCAGCTGATGATAATCCGCCAATGGATCGACATCTTTAAACTGCGTCGGGTAGAAAATCTTACTCAGCGTCTCGATGGCGATAATGTTGTACGGGTTGTTATAGAAGTGATGGTACAGCGCACCGGTATGACCCGCGACGACGGCTGGAATACTGCTCACGCCCTGACGCGCCAGCAGCGCATTAAAGGCGCTCACCACATCAGCCTGCGGAACGTTGTAGCCAAATGGAATAATCGCCGTCCCTTTCCCCGGACGTTTGGAACCCGTCATTAGGTAGTAATCCGGGTTCATGGAGATGATTTTCTCGACCGAGATATTCCCGGTTGCGCCCGGCAGCAGCTGTGAGCCGATGTTCACGCCGCCCGCCGCTTCCACCAGACCGCCCCAGCCATTGCGTGCATGGGTGAAGCAACAGCCGTTATCCAGCCCCGCAACCCCGGCAATCGGCTCGATAAACACGAGGGGTTTTTTCTCGACCTTGGCCAGACGCTGGTGAATAGTGTCCAGATGCTGCTGATAGAAGTTGATATAGGCCTGCGCGCGTTCGCTCTGACCCAGTACCTTACCGAGCATCGCGATGCTTGGCATGGTGTTCTCAACCGGATGCAGTTCGTAGTCAACGAAAACAACCGGCACGTGCAGCGCGTCAAGCTTTGCCAGCACGCCGCTTTGCACCAGCGAAGGCTTCGCACGCAGCTGGGCAATCATCAGATCCGGATGGCGAGAAATCACCGTCTCCAGGTCTACGTTCCCCTGGTCGGAGAATTTCATATCGAGGATTTTATCCGCCTCGGGCCATTTCCGCTTCAGCACGTTCCAGGTTTCGGTATCCTGCTTTTTCGGCAGGTTGTTCCACGCCACCACTTTGGCGAACGGATTGTCGCGCTCCAGCATCGCCAGCGTCAGAATATCGCGCCCATCCTGCAAAATGATGCGCTGCGGCTCCTGCGTAACCGTCACCGTCCGGTTGTCCATATCTTTGACCGTGACCGGCCAGTTGCCCGCCATGGCCAGCAGCGGTGAAAACAGCAGCGCTGCGCCTAATATTGCCTTCTTCATCGTCATGATTTCCCCGTCTTGCGATTATTGTTATGTCGTTAAACCATCGACCACCACGTGCGGTAGCCCTTGTGAACAATGTTCGACCCGGCCGCGCACGCCGTAAACGGTCGCCAGGTTTTGTGGAATGACCACCTCATCCGGCACGCCGCTTGCGACCAGCGCGCCGTTTTTCATCATCACGGCATATTCGGCGTGACGCAGGGCAATGTTGATATCGTGGATAACCACCACGGTGACGATATTGCGCAGCCGCGTCTCTCTGGCGACGATATCCATCACGTGAAACTGATAGTTGAGGTCAAGCGCACTGAGAGGCTCATCGAGCAGCAGCAGATCCGGCTGACGAACCAGGGACTGCGCCAGGCCAATCAGCTGTTTCTGGCCGCCGGAGAGCTGGTCGAGGAAGTGCATCGCCAGATGGGCGACGCCGAGTTTTTCCAGAATGGCGTAGGCTTCCTGCTCAGCGTTACCCTGGTGATAGCCGCTGGCGCGTCGCGCCACGATAACCGACTCCAGCGCGTGCAGGTGCACACCGGCAGGCAGCGACTGAGGCAGATAAACCACCTTTTGGGCACGCTTAGCCGGTATCAGCGTCATCAAATCTACGCCGTTCAGCGACAGTACGCCCTGCGCGGGGTTGAGATCCGCCAGCGCGCGCAGCAGCGTTGACTTACCTGAACCGTTGGGGCCGAGCAGGGCGGTAATCTTGCCCCGCGGCAGCAGCGGTGTGGTCAGGCCATCGATGATTTTCTTTTTGCCATACCCGGTATGCAGGTCGCGAATCGACAATCCATCCATCACAGCGTCCCTCGGTGGCGAATAATAATGCTCAGGAAGAACGGCACGCCCACGAGTGACGTCACGATGCCCACCGGAATAATGACTCCGGTGACGATATTCTTAGACACCACCGACGCCAGCGACAGCACCAGTGCGCCAATCAGCATGCTGCCGGGCAGGTAGAAGCGATGGTCTTCGCCGAACATCATGCGGGAAATATGCGGAGCAACGAGACCGATAAAGCCAATTGGCCCCACAAACGCCACGGTCAGCGCCGAGATAATGCTGATGCGCAGCAGCGTGGCCAGACGCAGCTTGCGTACGTTGATACCAAAGCTGACGGCGCGGTCTTCGCCAAGACGCAGGGCGGTGAGCTTCCAGGCATTTTTCAATGACAGCGGGGCGATAATCAGCAGCGCGACCGCCAGAATGGCGAGCTTATCCCACGAAGCGCGGGCCAGGCTGCCCATCGTCCAGAACACCAGTCCCTGCAAGGTATCTTCGCTGGCAACGAACTGTAAAATAGAGATTAGCGCGTTAAAGGTGAAGACCAGCGCGATACCAAACAGCACCACGCCGGAGGTTGCTACCCGCGTCCAGCGGCTGATGCCGTCGAGAATAAAGCAGGCCATCAGCGCAAAGACAAAGGCGTTAACCGAGATAAACCACTGGTCGGGAATGCCCGGAATCCCAAGCCCCAGAATAATCGCCAGCGCTGCACCGAACGAGGCGGCAGAAGAGACGCCGAGGGTAAACGGGCTGGCAAGCGGGTTGTTGAGGATAGTCTGCATCTCCGCCCCGGCAAGCCCTAAGCCCATGCCGACCAGAATGGCCATTAGTGCGAACGGTAAACGTAGCTCCCAGACGATCACGCGGGTGCCGGGGTCCGCTGCGTTGGCGTGGAACAGCGTTTGCCACAGCGTGGATACCGAGATACCCGAGGGGCCGAGGGTGAAATCAAGCAGCAGGGAGCAGAGGATACAGAGCAGCACGACACCGGCAAGCAGGTAACGCTGCATAACCACCCGGCGGTAGCGGGCGGCAATCGCCAGCGCGGGAGAGTCGGCGCTGGAGGCAAGGCTGGAATTCATCGGATAACCTTATGGAACAGGGTAAATTCAGTGAACCTCCCGCCTGTCCCGAGGCGAAAAATGCAGGATATCCAATATCCTGGAGAGTGCTCGCGACAATATATTGAATTGATAATGCTTATCAATTCAATATGAAAATAATTAGCGTTCCATTGATTATTTGTTTAACTAAAACCCTTACTCCGGCGCTCCCCCAGAAAGGGAGGCAGAGAAAACCTGCACCAGGCTTACCAGCAACGCTAATCTGTCCCCTAGCCCTTCCGGGGAGAGGGCTAGGGTGAGGGGGTAATGCACCACAATAACCACGTACTCAATAAGCCCAATCCCCAATTTCCCCACCCGATAAATGTGACCGCCCCCGCTAACCCAACAGCATGCCGGTTTTGTCCTGTTTAATGTCATCTCTGTCCGTTGTATCAGAACGCCATCCAGCATTTGATGAGGCATCAGATTTTCCGACCGCAAAAGCCTGGAGGATGAGAGAGATGACCCATCAGATTACCCTTCGTTTTGAAGACGGCGCGATGCAGACCATCACGTGCCGTACCGGCGAGACCGTTGCCGACGCCGCGTTGCGCGCCAGAATCAGCATTCCGCTCGACTGTCGCGACGGCGTCTGCGGAACCTGCAAGGCCACCTGCGCCTCAGGTGACTATCAGCATGGTGATTACGTTGACGATGCGCTCTCAGCCGAAGAGGCCAGCGCGGGCAGGGTACTGACCTGCCAGATGCGCCCGTCCAGCGACTGCGTGGTAGAGATAGCCGCTGTTTTAGATGCCGCCTGCGTGGCGACCTATCAGGGGCATATCACCGCCTGCCGTACGCTATCGCCGACCACCTTAACGTTCTCCATTGCGCTAGACGACCGGCAAGCACTGAGCTTCCTGCCGGGGCAGTATGTCAACGTAACGGTGCCCGGCACTGACCAGACGCGCTCGTACTCCTTTAGCTCCGGGCCGCAGGATGCGGAGGCCTCGTTCGTGGTGCGTAATGTGCCGCAGGGGCTGATGTCGACCTGGCTTAGCGAGCATGCCCGCGTGGGTGATGCCATATCGTTTCGTGGGCCGATGGGCAGCTTCTACCTGCGCCCGGTGGAGCGTCCGCTCCTGTTTCTGGCGGGCGGTACCGGGATCGCGCCGTTCCTGTCGATGCTGGCCGCGCTGGTGGATGACCACGCGACGCACCAGCCGGTGCACCTGATTTTTGGCGTGACCCGCGATGAAGATCGGGTGGCGCTTGAAGTGCTCGACGACTATGCGCGTCGGCTGCCAAACTTCAGCTATCGCTGTACCGTCGCCGACCCGGAAAGCGACTATCCGCACAAAGGCTATGTCACTCAGCATATCGATGCGGGCATGCTGAACGGCGGTGATGCCGACGTTTACCTCTGCGGCCCACCGCCGATGGTGGATGCCGTGCGCAGCTACCTGGACGCCGAAGGGCTGACGCCGCGCAACTTCTACTACGAGAAGTTTGCTGGCGCAGGGCAGGCGGTGCCGAGCGTGGTGCCACCGCTTGCCGCGGCGGATGTGGACGATGCCTTTGACCTGCGTCTGGCGCTGGAGTTGGGTGCCGTTCAACTGACCATGGGGCGGCTTAGCGGCGAGCAGCTAACCACCTTCCGTCGCCTGGCCGACGCCACGGCGGCGTTCGTCTCCGGGCGGCGTTTTATTGACGTGCCGCGCTACGTGGAAGCTAACCATGCCTTCCATCAGTTCCTGATTGAGGCTACCCGCAATGCGCAGCTGATTGCGCTCTACGCCCAACTGACGGTGCGTGACTATATCGACCGCGCGCTGACCATCAGCGTGGAGATTGTCGGTGACATCGTGCAGCAGCATCGGGATTTGGTCTCGGCCTTTGAATATGGCGATCTCAACGCCGCCCGCGATGTGCTGGTCCAGCACGCGCAGCACTCGCGTACCACCATGAGCCGGGCGCTGGCGCTGAAAACGGCACCTGCCGCCCCGCCGCTGACCGTCGCACCGTCTGTGCCGGAAGCCGAAGCTCTGCGCTGTCCGTTCCACGATCTCCTGCCGCCTTCGCTGCCACCGTATTCCCACGAACTGGCGTGGCCAGAGGGGTTAGCGCCCTTCAAAGTGGTGGATGACGGCGCTCAGGGCGACCCGTATGAACACTACCGCTGGATGCGCGAACATGCGCCGGTGCTTCGCTGCCAGTCGGCCACTACCGACGTCTGGTTCCTGTCGCGCTATGACGATGTCTACCAGGCGATTCGCAATCCGAAGCTGTTCTCCTCCGAAGTGGTCAGCCCGCCGCCGCTGACCTTCCTCACCCTGTTCGATGCGCCGGGGCATACCCGCCTGCGCAAAGTGGCGCAGCCGTCGTTTATGCCGCTCTCGCTGGAGCCGTTTATCCCCGAAATTGAACGCCGCGCCGAAGCGCTGATTGACCAGATGCTGGCCAACGGCGGTGGCGATGTAGTGGAAGATTTTGCCATTCCGCTCAGTATCGCCACCATCTCGGCAATGATTGACGTGCCGAATGAAGACGAAGAGAAAATGAAGTTCTGGTCTGACGAAACCTTCAGCTACTTTGGCCGTCTGGCGCGCAACGCCCCCGGTACCGGCACCGATGAGCAGAGCGCGATGGCCTTCTTTGCCTATCTGAAAGAGGCGATGGAGCGGCTCTATCTCAACAACAGCCAGTCCATCGGTGGCCATATTGCCCGTATGTGGAAATCGGGGATGCTGAACGAAAAAGAGGCCAAAGAGCTGTGCGCCTTCGTTTTTATCGCCGGGCACGATACCACCACCATTCTGGTGGCCAACGCCTTCCGCATGTTTGCCGAACAGCCGCAGCTGGTCGCGCGTCTTCGTGACAATGAAGAGGATGCCGACCGCTTTGTGGAAGAGGTGGCACGCTATCGTGGCACCGTTCAGCGGGTGAGTCGTATCACCACCGAAGCCACCACGGTTGCAGGCATAGAGATACCCAAAGGGGCGGTGATACGCCTGCTGCTGTCGGCGGCGAATCGCGATAGCCGCAAGTTTATTGATGGCGAAACGTTCAATATCGATCGCGACAGCAGCGGGCATCTCGGCTTTGGTAACGGTATTCACAAGTGCCTTGGTCAGCCGTTAGCCAAGCTTGAAACGCTCATTGCCGCGAAGCTGGTGGCGCGCAAGGTGGGAGATATTCGCCTCGACCCGGCACGCCCTATCCAGTACGTCCGCGGCAATAACCTCACCAACTCGGGCCCGGAACATCTGTTTGTGCAGATGCGCCCTCACGAAGATTAGGCTGAACGTGACAGTCGGCCCTGTTCCTGACGACGGTATTCGGTGGGCCGCAGCCCGGTCTGTTTGCGGAAAAAACGACCGAAGTAGGCCTCGTCGCGAAAGCCGAGCTCACGGGCTATCTGCTTGACGCTGAAGCTGGAGTACACCAGCAGCCGTCGGGCCTCGTGCACGGCACGGCGGTCGATAGCCTCAATGGCGGAGATCCCGAACGCCTCGCGACAAATACGGGTGAGCTGGCCGGCGGAAATGCCCATGGCATCGGCGTAGCTGGCTACCGACTGGCGGGTACGGCAGCGTTCGTCGAGCAGCAGACGAAAGCGTTCAATGCGGGCGACCAGGGCGGCGCGGGCCGGGTTGCCTGCCAGACGCGCTTTTTCGCTCAGGCGGGCAATCTGCACGAACAGCGCAATGGTCAGCGCCAGCCCAGCGGTGTACTGCCAGCGTTCCGGGTGTTCCGCCTCACGGCCAATAGCATCGAACAGTGCTTCCAGCGGTGCGCCGCGGCGGGTTGCCGGATCAACGGCCAGCACCGCAGGCGTACGCACAAAGGTCAGCAGTTCAGGGGCGGCGGTCATGGCGACGGACTCAATTGCCGACTGCACGGTAGTAATGACATGCCCATCAACGTCATTGCGAAAACGAAAACCGTGGACGGAACGGGCCGGAATAACCACCAGACACGGCGCTTCCAGCTGCCATATCTGCCCGTCAATCGACGTCTCACCGCCGCCGTGGGTGATGTACAGCGTCTGGATGAGCGCCTCGTGAAAGTGCGGCTCAATCTCGAATCCGAAGCGGCTGGCCCGCGACGGAATACGCTCATGGTGCACGCTTTCAACGGCAGTGGGAGAGTCCTGTGCGCCGTAAAGGGCGTAGTTAGGCAGCGTTCGGCGGGCGTTTACGTGAGCGGGCATGATGCCGGTTTTGTCCTGTTTAACTGAATGGCGCCTTGATGGCGAATAACATTAATTCGGTGATAAAACGCGCAATTGCGCAAGTGCTGAATCTTCATCTTGTGACGTGAAGTAGGGCGGAAAAACGCTGCTTCTCTATAGCGGTGAGCGCAAAAATTTGCGCCAGAACACACTTCTTCGCAATTGTCGAAAAGTGCAGGTTTTGGTGTGAAAGTCCCCTTCTTTTTCCACAGTGGGCTGTGAAAAATGCATATGTAACGTTTTTATAACATCAGCAAAATAATAAAAATCATTCATCTGTGAGGTACCCTATGGCTGTAGAACTCCCCGTCCGCGAGTGCGACGTACTGGTGATTGGCAGCGGCGTCGGCGGGCTATCGGCAGCGGTGACCGCGGGCCTGGATGGGCTGGATGTCCAGGTTATCGAAAAAGAGGCGGTTTTCGGCGGCACCACCGCGTTTTCCGGCGGCGTGCTGTGGATCCCCGATAACCATCTGGCGCGCCAGCAGGGTATTGAAGATAGCCAGGCCGCGGCGCGAACCTACCTGCTGGGCGAAGCAGGCGACAGCTTCCGCCCGGAGGTGGTGGACGCCTTCCTCAAAAACGGCCCGGACATGCTGCGCTTTTTTGAAGAAAACACCCGCTTTCGCTGCAACCTGTACCAATACCCCGACTACCATCCCGATGCCCCCGGCGGCGTGATGCGCGGCCGCTCGGTGGTACCGGAGGCGTTTGATATCCGTGAACTGGGCAAGTCCATGCGGCGCCTGCGCAAACCGCTGCGCACCATCACGTTCATGGGGATGATGTTCAGCTCCTCAAACAACGACCTGAAGCACTTTTTTAATGCCACTCGTTCGCTGAAATCTTTCGCCTACGTGGTTAAGCGCCTGAGCCGCCACCTGCTGGAAGTGGCCCGCTATGGGCGCGGGATTACCGCCAATGGCGGCAACGCGGTGGTCGCTCGCTTAGCCTGCTCCGCACAGGATCTCGGCATACCGATTCACACCGGCGTGGCGGCGAAAGATTTGATCGTGGAACGCGGCGTGGTGCGCGGCGTGGTGGTTGAACTGAACGGTGAGCGGATTAACCTGTTCGCCCGACGCGGTGTGGTGCTGGCCTCCGGCGGTTTTGCCCGTGACGACGCGCGATTGAAAAAACTCTACCCGCACGTGCGCCGTGGCGGCATTCAACTTTCCCCGACGCCGCCCGGTGCGGATACCGGCGACGGCATTGCGATGGCCGAGCGCATTGGCGCTCGCTTTGACGACAGCTATGCCAACGGGGCGGCGTGGATCCCGGCCTCAAAGGTGCAGATTGGCCGTCGGTCGTATGTGTTCCCGCATCTGGTCGACCGCTATAAGCCCGGTTTTATCATGATCAACCGCCACGGCGTGCGCTTTTGCAACGAGGCTGACTCCTATCACGATGTCGGTATCGCCATGATTGAAACCTGCCGCGAAGACCGCGAAACCTTCGCCTGGCAAATCTGCGATCGCCGGGCGCTGCGTAAATACGGCATGGGGTTTGCTAAACCTGCGCCGATCCCCGTCTCGGTTTACCTGAAAAGCGGCTATCTGCTGGAAGGGAAAACCCTGAGCGAGCTGGCGCAGAAAATGGGCGTTCCCGCTGAAACGCTGGTAAGCACCGTTAACCACTACAACGCCGACGCGCGTCAGGGCAAAGACCCACAGTTTGGGCGCGGTGAGTCGGCTTATAACCGCTATCTCGGCGATGCCAACCATCAGCCGAACCCGTGCGTCGCACCGATAGCACAGGGGCCGTTCTACGCCGTGAAGCTCTATATGGGCGATCTCGGTACCTTCCACGGTCTGAAAACCGACGGCGAAGCGCGGGTGCTGGATAACCAGGGGCTGCCAATTCCGGGGCTTTACGCCGCCGGTAACGAGATGGCGAGCGTGATGGCGGGAAGCTACCCAGGGGCCGGGATCACCATCGGCCCGGCGGCTACCTTCGGCTATATCGCCGCCCGCAGCATGGCGGCACGCGGTGATACGGCATTGCAGCCAGAGCGCGAAGCCTCATAAATCAGGAGAGTATGATGTCTACACTTTTTAGTCCATTACAGGTCGGCCCGCTGACGCTGGCAAACCGTATTGTTGTCCCGCCGATGTCGCAGTACTCCGCGCAGGCGGACGGCATTGCCACGCCCTGGCACGCCCAGCACATTGGCGGACTGGCGATTTCCGGTGCCGGAATGGTGATTTGCGAGGCCAACGGCGTCACCGCGGACGGGCGCATTACCCCGCATTGTCTCGGGCTGTGGAATCGCGAGCAGGCGCAGGCACTACAAAAATTGCTGGCTGATATTCGTACCTACAACAACACGCCGATTGGCGTGCAGCTCAACCACGCGGGCCGCAAGGCGGGCACCAATGCGCCGTGGCGTAATCAGGGGACATCGCTAACGGATGAAGAGGGCGGTTGGCCGACGGTGGCCCCTTCAGCCATCCCGTATAAACCCGGTTGGCGCGTACCGCAGGTGTTAGACGAAGCGGGAATGGCACGCATTACCCAGGGCTTTGTTGATGCCGCCCAGCGGGCGCTGAACGCCGGGGCCGATTTTATTGAGCTTCATGCCGCCAACGGTTATCTGTTGAACCAGTTTCTCTCACCGCTTAGCAACCAGCGTGAAGATAACTACGGCGGTAGCCCGGAAAACCGTATGCGCTTTCCGTTGCAGGTGGCGCGCGCGCTGCGTGAGGTCTGGCCGAAAACCCGTCCGCTGGGCGTGCGCTTTAACGGCGGCGAATTTGCTGAAGGCGGCTTATCGCTTGATGAAGCAGTAAGGTTTGCCCGCGAACTGCATGCACTCGGCTACGACTATCTGCACGTTTCCGGCGGCTATAACATCTACAACCAGACGCCGGATGCCGACAAGCCAGGCTATATGGTGCCGTTTGCCGAAGCGGTGAAAAAGGCGCTGCCGCAGGCGGTAGTTATTACCGTCGGGCTGATTTACGAAGCGCCGCAGGCCGAGGCGATTGTGCAGGAAAAACGGGCGGATCTGGTGGCGATTGGCCGTGGGATGCTGGATGATCCGAACTGGCCGATTCACGCGGCTATCGCGCTTGGCGAAACCGCGCCGTGGCCAAAACCCTACGATCGCTTTGGACCGCTTGGCTGGCCGACGCATCAGATTCAGGAGGTTAAATCATGATGTTGCCGATCATCGATCACCGTATTTACACTATTCGTCTGCGCAAAATGAACGAGTTTCTCGAGGTATTTGACCGTCTGGCGATGCCGGTGCTGCGAGAGACGCTGGGCAATCCGCTGGGGTTTTACACCAGTTTTGTCGGCCCGCAGAACCAGTTTGTGCACCTGTGGGGTTACGAGAGCCTGGCGGAGTACGAACGTCGTAGTTACCTGCGCGACACGCATCCGGATTTTGCCGCCTATCTTAAAGCTTCTGAGCCGTTTATTGTGGCGCAGGAGACGCGGTTGATTCGGGCGACGACGATAAAATAAGCTAGTAAAACGTAGGCCTGATAAGCGCAGCGCCTTCAGGCAACCCAGCGCAGATTGCCGGATGGCGGCGTTGCCTTCTTCGGCCTACATGTTTACCAACGGAGGCACCATGAACCTCGCCAACAGCATCCCGGTTTTCAAACTATACGGCGAAAGCTGGCACTGGCCGACGCCGGACCTCCTGCACTGCGAGTCGATTCAAAGCCGCAGCAGCCTCTATGACTGGAGCATTCGCGCCCATCAGCACACCGATCTGGTGCAAATCCTCTATATTCAACAAGGGCAGGGTGAAATTGAGATTGAAGGCGTCCGCCAGCCGTTCACCGACGCCTGCGTGCAGATTATGCCAGCGCTGTGCGTCCACGGCTTTCGCTTCTCGCCGGGAACGCAGGGGTATTCTCTATCGCTTGCCGCGCCGCTGGTGGCCAAGTTTGAACAACAGTTTGGCCGCCCGCTGCAGGTGCTAAGCCGCGCCGTTCGCGTGCCGGTTGGTGACGCGGGGGCGCAAATTCATACCCTGTTTCAGACGCTACAGCAGGAGTACCAGGCCGATAACGACGCGCGCGACATGATGCTGCATTCGCTGCTTAGCGCGCTGATGGTCTGGCTTAACCGTCAGACCAGCGGGCCCGTTGAAGTGAGCGATAAGGTAGAGCGCAAACGCACCGCCATTCGCCGTTTTAACCAGCTGGTGGAAAACCACTACCGTGAACATTTCCCGCTGGCGCACTACGCCCGCCAGATTGGCATGTCTGGGGTGCATCTCAATACGCTATGCCGCGAGTTCCACGGCTGCAGCGCGCTCAGCGTGCTGCACCAGCGCCTGTTGCTGGAAGCTAAACGCAGCCTGCTTTATACCAGCATGACGGTCAGCCAGATTTCGGACTACCTCGGCTTTAGCGATGCCACCTATTTCTCCCGTTTTTTTCGCCGCAGCACCGGCCTCTCGCCGCGTGATTTTCGCGAGAAGCCGACGCAGGAATACGCTGAACCTGCTCAGGCTATATAGCGTTTAACGGGTAAAGCCCGGGCGCGGCAATTTGCCCATCAGCATGGTCGGCAGGCCGCCGTCGACGCCAATTTCCGCCCCGTTGATATAGCTCGATTTATCGCTCAGCAAGAACAGCACCGCATTGGCAATATCGTCCGGTTTGCCAATGCGCTGGCTGGCGGTAAACGCCTCACGGCTCTCACGTACGCCCGGCTGCGCGTAATACTCGGCGGTCAGCGCGGTTTCAATCATCCCCGGGGCGACCAGATTACTGCGAATCCCGTCCTGACCCCATTCCACGGCAATCTGCTGTGACAGCAGACCAACGGCGGCTTTACCGGGACTATACGCGCCGCTCCACGGCTGCGGAATGCGTCCGGAAATGGAACCGATATGCACAATGCTGCCGCGCTTTGCCGCTCGCATATCGTGGGCGAATTCGCGGGCGCACAGCAGGTAGCCGGTCAGGTTGACGTTGAGCTGGGTCTGCCACTGTTCAAGACTAATGTCCGCCAGCCCCGCCGGGCGTAAAATGCCCGCCGCGTTGACTAGCCCATCGCAGGGGCCGAGCAGCGAACGCACGCTTAGCGCCGCTTCTTTAACCTGCTCTTCGCGGCTGACGTCGCAGGCCACCGCCACGCGTTTTCCTGGTAGATGCTCAAGCTTCTGCCGCACTGTCTCGCAACGCTGTGGGTTGCTGTCGAGTAGCGCGACGTTGGCGCCCTGTTGCGCTAACGCGGTGGCAATGGCTTCGCCGATGCCGCTTGCCGCGCCGGTGACGGCAAATACCTTGCCGCTGAGATCGAGCCAGTTCTGGGAAGCGTGCTGTTCAGTCATGGTTTTCTCCACGTTTTAATAGGGTACAGATGCTCTGTCATTGTTTGATGCACGGCGGGGAAAGGGAATGCACGAACGACAACCAGACGGGGACTTTTGTGTATGAGATGGGCTAATCTGTGAATTCAGTACGCCACTCCACTACCACGAGGCCCACGATGGACCATCCAGCAGCACGCACGATTCTTGATCTTTACCAGCGTCACGCCGAGGCGTTTTACCAGCAACGCTCACGGACGCTGTTTGAGCAGCGCTGGCTGGATAAACTGCTGGCGGCGATGGGGAGTGCTGGGCGAATGCTCGACCTCGGCTGCGGCAACGGCCAGCCGATTGCCGACTATTTTATTCAGCAGGGCTGTGCCTTGACCGGCGTCGACGGCGCGCTGGCGATGCTGTCCCGCGCCCGCGCGAATTTTCCCCAGCAGCGCTGGCTGCACCATGACATGCGGACGTTAAATCTTGATGAGACCTTCGACGGGCTGATCGCCTGGGATTCTTTCTTCCACCTCACCCAGGACGACCAGCGCCGCATGTTTCCCGTCTTTGCTCGTCATAGCCATCCCGGCAGCGCCTTGATGTTCACCAGCGGCACAGGTCATGGTATCGCCATGGGGAAATTTGAAGGGGAACCGTTGTTCCACGCGAGCCTGGCGCCCGACGAATATCGGTCGCTGCTGGCGGAAAACGGTTTTGCGGTGCTGGAGATGAAAATGGAAGACCCCGAATGTGGCGGGCATACCGTATGGCTGGCGAAGCAGGCTGGGTAGGGCAAAATAAAATCCGTACGACTACCGTTCATCGCCAGCATGGCCGAGACTATCCTCGGCCCAATCAATAAACGCCTCTGCTGGCATCGGCTTGCTAAAAAGCCAGCCCTGGCCTGAGGTAACGCCGCGTGCCTTCAGCCATTCACGCTGGCTTTCATGCTCTATACCTTCCGCAACCACCGATAAATTCAGCGATTTTGCTATTTCAATAATATGGTTTACCACCGGATTGCATTCCAGGGTGTCAACAAAGGTTTTATCGATTTTAAGCGCGTCAACCTGCAGATCGTTGAGGTAGCTGAGGCTGGAATAGCCGACGCCAAAATCGTCGATATAAATCGTATAGCCCTGTTTGCGATAAGCCTCTAGAGCCGGAATGGCCGTTTCGCGCGCGACCAGATCGCGCTCGGTTATTTCAATAGCAACCTGCGTGGTGGAAACCTGCCAGCGCTGAACCTGTTGATGAATGAGCGCGGGCAGCGTGGCTGATTGCAGGTCAGCGGCGGCGATATTAATCGAAATGTGCATCTCAGGATGTTGAGCTAGCCAGGGGCCTAATTCGTTGAATACGCTGTGGACGATGTACTCGGTTAGCGGGCCGATGACCCCTGTTTGTTCGGCAACGGGGATAAACACTTCTGGCGATAGCCAGCGGCCATCCGGCTGCTGCCAGCGAGCCAACGCCTCCGCGCCGACGATTCGCCCATCTTCCAGCGAGACGATGGGCTGATAGTGCACGGTAATTTCTCCGGCTTTTATCGCATCAAGAATACGATAGTGCGATGACTGCAGACGACGCAGGATCCGCAGCACGACAAACGATGCCAACGCGCTTAAGACCAGCCCAACCGGCAGCCAGAGCAGCAGCTGGTGAAACCAGTTGGTATCAATAGGTTTGGTGGCCGACCAGGTTATTAACGTCGAGCCTACCGGCGGCAGCGGTTGCTGTTTATACACGATGCCGTCGACTTCAAGCATCGGCTGGTCGTGGTGCAGAACGTTTTGCCAGACATCAGGAGCAATCGGATGGTTGCTGGCAATCACGCGGAGGCCACGGTCGGTAATAATAGCCGCGTAAATCGGGTAAGAGGGATGCGGCAGCACATCAATTAACGAGTCTGGGTCGATCACCGCCATATATTTTCCATGGCTGATGGCAACCATATTGTCATCGGTATGCAGGTCGTGACGTGAGGTGAGCCACACATGGTAGCCAGCAGGCGTGACAAATTCGGAGCCAGGGACTTTTTCTGCCAGCGTATTTCGTATCAGTTTGCAGCGTTCATCGTCGTCATTGAGGTAAAAAATACGCTGAATGTACTGATGAATATAAGAGACTTTCTGGATTAACAGCTGGTGCTCAGGGCTGCAAGGAACGCCGTGAAAACGGTTGACCTCTTCAAGGGCGGTACGGGTTTGTTCTTTGACTCGCTGGGTTCTCGCTTGAATGCGTTCGGCGTAGCCATCCATTTCCTGCAAAAACAGTTCATGGGCCTGGCGATGTGCCAGCCAGAGACTCAGGATTATGGGCAAAAAGATGGAGACGATCAGCACGCTCGTGATGTGTCTCACTGGTCGCTGAGCGGGCATCAATAATCCTTAACGATCGCGCGGGAAGTGGGAAAAGTACTCAGGGCGATAATTATATCGCTGGTAAACCATCGAGGCTATATCAATATGAAAACTGTACCTATTATCAGATTTTTCGATGAGATGGTGGGGAGCGCAATACTTATTTTGGATGAAATTGAGGGCTAAAAAATGGGGATTTTCATCCCCATCAGGATCCTCTGAAGGTAATTTATGGTGCCATCTGGCCGCCATTGACGTCGAGAATCTGCCCGGTAATGTAACCACTGCAGGCATGGGAGGCGAAGAACAAGAACGCTGGCGCTACCTCTTCGGCATAGCCAAAACGGCCCATTGGAATGCTGGCGGCAATTTTGCTGCGTAGTTCGTCGCTTTTGCCATCGTGGAACGCGGTATCAATGGTGCCCGGTGAGACAATATTGAAACGAATACCGTCCGCGGTGAACTCTTTCACCCAGTTACGATGAATGTCATGCAACCAAGCCTTCGATGCTGCGTAGATACCGGCACCGACGCCGCCGCCTTCACGCCCGGCGATAGACCCGGTGCTGATAACGCAGCTGGTTTCGTTGCGGGCTTTAGCCGAGGCTCGGAGGTGGGGAATCGCATATTTGGTCATCATGAGCGCCGAACGGGCGTTCAGATCCATGACGTGCTCATAGAACGCGTCGTCGATTGACTCCAGATTGGCGCGCCCGCCCAACCCTCCGGCGTTATTCACCAGTACATCCTGACCGCCAAATTTCGCGACAAAGGCCTCAACCAGGCGGCGGCATTCATCGGTACGGGTGATATCCGCTTCGAAAAATGCCACTTCAGCGCCACTTTCACGCAGTTGAACTAACGTCGCTTCCAGACTCGGTGAGGAGGCATGGCTGTTAATGCCGACTTTTGCGCCCTGCCGGGCGAAAGCCTGCGCTGCAGCCAGCCCCATGCCCGCGGTTGAACCGGTAATTAACACGCGCTTATTTTTCAGGTCGGTAAACATAGTTGCTCCCTTGTTTTGTCGTATCAGATGAGGCGCTACGCCAAAGTACGTAGCCAAAAAGGATGATGGCGGCGGCGCTGAACAGGAATAGCAGGCGCCCCCATAATGGATTTGGGATCAGGATGAGCAGCAGCATACAAAGCCCCATGGCCAACGAGATTTTGCCAATCTTGTTGCGCTGCATCCGGTCGAAGGCGTCCTGTTCGTGATCCGCAAGCACCGGTGTCTCCATGTTGACGAAAAAGGTGTTGAGCACAGATGCACGAGCCTGAGTCGGTTCATGCCAGAACAACGCGGAGAGACAGAAGAAACCGCCGGTAAAGACGAGGTGGCAGAAGATATTCCACACCGCAGAAAGATCTTTGAGTTCACGGTTGGTCAGCGTTAGCGCCATCGCATCCGTCACGTCTTTCACCGTTATCCAATGGGTAATCGTGAAAGAGACCAGAAGGCCGAACAGCACCGTTCCCCAGCCTGACCAGTCCGGTGTTTTACGAATAAACATCCCGAAGAACAACGGAACGATAATGGGGGCCGAAGCCAGCGTGCCAACCTGGATCATCAAATCAAACAGACTGAGTTCCTGTAGCGACTGCATATATTCCGCCACCAGAATCACTAATATGCCGTTCACCACGCAGGCGATTTGTCCCACGCGTAGCAGGTAGTGTTCGCTTTTCGGTTCATTACGGTTGACCACCGGTGTCCAGAAGCTACGGACAAAAATCCCCGAGTTACGATTTAGCGCCGTATCCATAGAGGACATGGTGGCAGCGAATAAACCGGCCATTAGCAGCCCGACGGTACCTTCCGGCATGGCGCGTTCAGCGAAGACCAGGTAGGCTGCGTCACTGGCATTTTTCCCCAGCTCCGGATGTGAAAGCGCCATATCCGGGTACAAAATGGCGGTTGCCCACGGTGGCACAAACCAAATCAGGGTGCCGAAGAGCATCAGAAATAGCGCAAACAGCGCTGCTTTTTTAGCGTTCACGCTGTCTTTTGCGTTGAGGTAACGATAAGAGTCCTGCAGGTTATTGAAGCTCTGCACCTGTTTAACGAAGAAGAACACAAAGCAGACTATCAGGATCAAAATATAGTGTGGCCCGGTATCCGGGCCGGTGAAGAAACCAGAAGGGAAGTCGTGAACCATGTTGACCGGGCCACCGACTTTCACCAGCGCGACGACGGCGCACACGATGGAAATAATGGCGACAATCAGCGTCTGTACGAAATCGCTGGCCACTACGCCCCAGGAACCGCTGAGCAGCGAAATCAGCAGGACCACTATTCCGGTGATCCACAGGGTAAGCGTTAAGTCATACTTAAAGACTGCGCTGGCAAAAACGGCGAGGCTATTGAGCCAGACACCGGCGTTCAGAATGCTTAACGGGATTAGAATCCAGGTAAAGAACTGCTCATTTTTAGGGCCAAAACGTTGGCTGATAGCCTGAGTTGGCGTGTCGACGCGTAGCTGGCGAAAACGGCTGGCGAACCACCACCAGCCGACAATATAGCCAATGACGTTACCGGCAAACACGCCGATGGCAGTAAAACCGTAGCGATAAGCCTGGCCGGCTGCTCCGGTAAACGTCCATGCGCTGAACTGTGCCATAAAGGCAGTTGCGCCTACCATCCACCACAGCATCCTACCGCCGCCCCGGAAGTAGTGGCTTGCCGAACCGGTACCCATCTTTTTAAAAGCGTAGCTGATAGCAATCATCAGTACGAAGTACACCGCCATCACAATAATGTTGATATCCATTATGTTCACACTCGCAGTTAGTCATCAGGAGATGATGCATTATTTGTCATTTAGTATGACTAATAAAATCGAGGTGTGACATTTTGCGATCGGCTTCAATATTTGAGGTTTTATATGATGGTACTTGTGATGTGTGTTTGGTTATTGAACATTTTGCGTTAAAAGTAATCAGAATTAGTATGACTAAATGAACGATTTATGATGGGTGTGATGAAAAAAAACGCGGATAGAACCGATATAATTGACCTGAAGACGGAATTTGCCGTGCCTGTATATGCTACACTGGCCCATAATTTTTGTTCAGGTATGACAAAAGCATGAACTTCACAACTATTACCACAACGCAGCGTGGCCTGGACGGGCTGATTGCCAGCGACATCGCGCGGAAGATTTTCTCCGGTCAACTGACGCCGGGCACGGTGCTCCCTGCGGAAGTCGAACTGTGTGAACAGCTTGGGGTGAGTCGTACTGCGCTGCGTGAAGCCCTGAAGCTGGTCTCTTCTAAAGGCTTGCTTGAGTCGCGTCCGAAAACCGGTACCCGCGTACGTGCACGTACTGACTGGAATATTCTGGATGTACAGCTGCTGGAATGGTTAAGCGGCATGGAAGGGACGCTGGAAATGTACCAGCAGTTTCTTGAGTTCCGTCGGGTGATTGAGCCGCATGCCACGCGCCTGGCGGCGATTAATGCTACCCGAGAGCAGTGTATTGCGCTGTCCCAGACCTGGGAAGAAATGTGCCGTATTGCTCGCGATTTTGATGCTGAGCAGTGGGTCGATGCTGATACCCGCTTTCATCGCATTATCTTTATGTCCTCCGGCAACTGTTTCTATCAACCGTTTGGTAATGTACTGACGACAGTCTTCAAATGGTTTATCAGCCACTCCTCGAAAGAGGGCGGCATGTGTCTTGACGATCATGAACGTATCTATAAAGCGATTATGGCTGGGGATGCAGAAGCGGCGTTCCAGGCGTCCCTTGGTATGATGGACGCCAGTAAACACCGCCTGTAATCAGCAAACGGAGAACGTGTCGTACCCAGGGCGGTTATCCACCGTAACCCGGCACGGCTTGCCCTGATGGAAATGAATCAGCAGGGCGATTTGCTCTGGTGAATGCTCTTCAATCGTTATGCGCGCTACGCTCCCTCGAGCCTGACGTGAAATCTCCCGCGACTCATCAAACTCACCGTGACACTCCAGCACGTTGGCAAACAGCGTGTTCTGCGCTTCCGTTCTCAGTATCCACGTCGGCTCTTCTCGCAGGTTGAACGCCGGATCGCTGGCCCCCGTTCGGGCGATAATAAGTTCTCCCTTCTGAGGGATAACGCTGGTTAGGGTGTAAAAGCGATCGCGCTGAAGCCAGCTGAGCTGTGAGCTTTCGAACGCCGGGATGTGGGCGTTAGCACAGCGCCAGAGGTGCTGATAACCGTGCGCATCTCCAAGCGGTGAGCGTGTGGTCAGGGTCTCGAGCGTTAAGCTGCTACGGATGATTTGTCCCAACGTATGTAGGCAATAGTCATACTGATGGCGACTACCGCTTTGCAACGTAAACAGATCGACCAGCAGCGGACGTTCGCACTGCGTAAGCGCCAGCAGTAACACCGTACGCTGCTGCGTTACATCGGGCCAGTAGTCTTCAAGCACGGCGCTCATGGCTTGATGCGGCCCGTCAGTGCTGAAGAAGCGCGTATTGCCATAGCGTACCGCGGCGCGTTCTTTATCGCCTTGATTCTGACATCCGCCATCGACCACTACCGTATTGTGTGCAATGGTCTGTTTTGCATAGCTATTATTCTCCGGTACGTAACGACCGCCAAACTTTGGCTCGACGTTAACCCAGCGGGCAAAGCCATAGTCCTGAAGGATCTCAACGCCCTCGGTGAAGTAGCTCAGGTGCAGACCATCGAAATGGCCGTGATTGAGCGCGCTGTGCATGCCGGCGATATTGCCGTGACCGCCCCACCAAAGTAGCGCCATACTTTCATTTTGTCCTGCGGGTTGTGTACGCAGAATCCCACCGGCCCCGCGTTCGCCCATTACGCCATCTCGCACCAAAAGAGAGGGCCGTGGGGAGTGGCTGTGAGGGCCATCCTCACTCAGTTCCAGCGCGCCGCGGCACAGCCAACACTGCTGCTGAAAGTGAGCCAGTGCGGAGAGTTGCGCCGAGGCTCCGTAATGCTGGCGGCACAGGCTGACCGCCATCAGCGCGCCTTCATCCTGTAGATTCATGGTCTTCGATGCATCATTTAGCGCGGGCAGCGAGCCATCAGGGAAGGCCATATCAAACATCGTGAAGCAGGCGCGATGGATTAACCGATCCCGATAGGCCCAGATGTTAAGCTCAGGCTGATAGCGGTCGATCACGGTGGCCAGCATCAGCAGAGGGCGCAGAGCGAAGCGTTGATAGTAGAGACCTTCGATATAGTAGCCATCGAGGGAAAACAGCTGATCTAATTGCGCGTAGAAACCACCGCTGGTGTCATCGTGAAGGCGCCCATGCAGAGCAACCTCTACCCACTCAGGATGGTCGGTGACGTAGCCACAAATGGCGATGGCGGCCACCGACCACATGCCGTGGTTGTGCACGATATCGAAGGTAGCACTGTGAACGGTTAAAGCCTCGTGTACCATCAGACAGAGCAAGTTCGCTTCAATATGTGCCCGCATTTCAGGACTGGCCGACCCTTTGACGCAGGACCAGGCGCTGGATGCGTAGAGTAAAAACATATCTTCATTGAGTGTCTGATGGAACAATCGGCCTGGCGGGTTACTATCGCGACTGGTTGCACTCCCGAGCGTAGGGTAGATATCGGCATAGCCGCTCAACACCGCCAGCACGCGGTCGCGATAGCACGGATCTCCGCTCAGCAGCCAGTGCAGCCCGGCCAAATCTATCATCTGATAGTTAAGTTTGTGCTGGGCATGTTCTGGCCCGCCACCTTCTCCGTGACCCGGGATCCATAACGGTTGTTCCAGCCATGCCGCAAGCTGCCGCTGTTGTTGGCGCAGGGTAGCGCCAGGCAGTGAGTCCCGGTTTTGGTGGGCCCTGAGGTCGGCAAGATCGTGGCTTGAGAGAAAAAGTGAGCTATCGAGCGTCATCTAACGTCTCCAGTTTGTTTATTAGTATGACTATTAGAATCAAAAAACAAACAATCCGTCCATTATTCGCGCAATGATATGCGTTAAGTTGCTTGGTAGCTCACAAAAAAGATATAAATAGTCATACTATATAGAAGGGAAGCTAGAGAATTAAAGAACGTGTCTCATACGAAAGGGCATCTGCTTCATTGACCAGCGATTCAGAGATGAGCGGTGTCTTATGATCGTTTCGCAACGCCTCAGGAAGCGTAGTATTCGGCAGACGGATAAAATGGTTGGCATTGTTGTGGCTAGCCTTCCCTTTATAGGGAAGGCCATCGTCAGGACTTACATACCGGAGAAGACATTCATGATAATCCCGCCGCTGATAATCAGCAGCATGGCGAAGATAGCCGGAAGGTCGGGCTTCTGCTTGTAGAGGATCATGGAACAGATCGTGACGCCGACGATGCCAAAGCCGCACCACAGTGAATAGGCCACGCCGACCGGGATGGTACTCATCGCGCGGGTGAGCGCGAAATAGCATAGCCCGTACGCGCAGACCACCAGCACTGAGGGTGCCAGTTTGCTAAAGCCGTTGGTTTTTTTGATCATTGACGTGCCGGTAATTTCGGAGCCGATAGACAGCGCCAGCCATAAAAATCCAAGATTAAACATGAGCGATTCCTTTTGCGTTAGTTAGCGATATTTTTATCGAGTTTGGTGACCGGGGCGGGCGGCGTCTCTTCAGCGTCTTCGTGACCCATTTTCGAGAACAGGTTCATGATGACGATACCGCTGGCGATAATCGCCATGCCGATGATGGCGGCGGTATCTGGATGCTGGCCGTAGAAGGCCATACCCAGCGTTGAAACCACCAGAATACCGGTACCGGACCAGGTGGCGTAGGCTAACCCAACCGGAATATCCTTCACAGCGCGGGACAGTGAGTAATAGCACACGCAGTACAGCACAACGATCAGCGCCAGCAGCAGGGTTTTGGTCATCCCTTCGCTGGAGTCGAACATTTTAAGCGTTGAGGTGGCCGAGGTTTCTGAGACGATAACCAGCAGCATCCATAGCCAGCATTTTGTTTTCGAAGACATCTTCTACACTCCAGGTTTTATTATCGAGGTAAGGTTATTTTTGTCTTTGTTTTGACATAGTCGACAGCAGCATCGGTCAGCACCGCGTCAGGTTTTCCGGCCAGCGACGGATTATTGACGATATCTGTGACAGTCAGATAACGACGGGACGTCGTAAGCGGCGCGGTTACGGCTGCCGTTGCGCCCGTTTCCAGCTTCTCCAGCAGTTCATTCATCGTACACAGCGTCACCCCGCATGCTGCCAGACGGGCAAGGGTGGCGTCGATATGCGCGGTATAGGCGCTGTCGACGACCGCGCCGCGCAGCTGGTTTAGCTCACTGTGTGGGCAGCAGTGATAGCGCAGCGCCAGCACCGGAACACCCGCCAGCAGCGCATCGTGCAGTCGACGCGCTACCGGGTTTTGTAGCGTGCCGTTGACCAAATCTGCCGCCTGGGGATAGTCGAGAAACGGCAGCAGCAGCGCTTTATAGCCTACCGGCGGCTCGCCCGAAAGCGGCAGAACCTCCCCAAGTTGATGCCACGCCGCGGCGTCCTCAAGACTTTCATCCATCGCCAGCATCAGCCGCTGCCCGCAGGCTGCCAACCGTTGACGGATAGCCTGACGATAGCCCTCGGCGGCGGTCACCATCACCAGCACCGGTGGCCGTAAACGCTGGAGGATCTGCGCCACCAGACGGTCAGTCTGTTGCTCGGTCATCAGCAACTCCTTAGCCTATCAACGTGACCGGCGCGCCGTTCTTCAGCCCGGCAGCGTTGGCCTCTTCGGTATCGATATGAAACTCAAGGGCGAAATCGTCGCGCACGCGCACCACCACTTCATCGAAGGTGAGCTGCCGCTCGCCGCGGCTGCGAACGCTAACCTTCTGGCCGTTGTGGACGTTAAGCATACGGGCATCCTGCGGCGACATATGAATATGTCGCCAGGCGCAGATCACCTGCGAGTGCAGCTCAACGTGGCCTTTTGGCCCCACCAGCAGCGCATCACCGGCGTTCTCCAGCTGGCCGGATTCCCGCACCGGGGCTTTAATCCCCAGGGCAAAGCAGTCGGCGCGGGAGACTTCCAGCTGCGTGGTCGGGCGGGTCGGGCCGAGTACGCGAACCTGGGTCAGCGAGCCTTTTGGCCCGACAACGGTCACGCACTCTTCGGCGGCGAACTGCCCTGGCTGACGCAGTGGCTTAAACGGCGTCAGCGCATAGCCCTTGCCGAACAGCGCTTCAACATCCTGCTGCGACAGATGAACGTGGCGGTTAGAGACGCCCACCGGGATGGTAGGCGTTGCCTCGTGCAGCCGGGCGCTGATTTTTTCCTGTAGCAGGGCGTCAATCATGCCTTTTTCCCTTTTTTGTGCGCGGCGTTTTTTTCTTCCACTGCCGTTTCCTGTGGCGCGGCGAGTTCGACCGGAGCGTCATGGGCGAGTTCAACTGGCGCGGCAGGCTCTGCTTTTACCCGTGGTGGATGCCCCTTGAGGGTGCTCAGCGCTTCAACGATGCAGCGTTCCGGGCGAGCAATCACCAGCGAATTGGCCGGCAGGTTAATCGCCTTAACGACCGCCACGCCGCGTTCGATAGCGGTGTGAATGGCGCTGATTTCTCCTTCAAAGCAGACGCTCACCAGCCCTGATCCTACCTTGCGATAGCCGATGCAGGTGACGCCTGCGGCTTTACAGGCCGCATCGACGGCCTGGATGGCGGCGACCCATCCTCGTGTTTCAATCACGCCTAAACTTTTCATTCTCGGCTCCTTTAGTGACGCACTAAGCGAATATCAAAATCAAATCCGGCGAAGAAGGTCTCTAGCTGGTTCAGCTCTTCTACGCTGTACGACGGGTCTTGCAGAATCGGGTAGGGCATATCCAGGCGCTCATACTTTTTGCGCCCCAACTGGTGGTACGGCAGCATATCGATGCGGCGGATATTGCCGCGCTTCGCCAGCTTCTGGACGTAATCAATCGCCCCGGTAATGGCTTCCCACGAGTCGTTGTAACCGCGCACCAACGGCATACGCACAATCACGTTAGCGCCTGAGTCCACCAGCCACTCAAGGTTGCGGCGCACCCCTTCGTTGCCGATGCCGAACAGCGCTTTGTGGTGATCGCTGTCGATCTGTTTGATGTCGAATAAGAAGGTGTCGGTGACCGGCGCCAGTTTCTGGTAGTTCGCAAGCGGCGTAGTGCCCTGGGTCTCGACGGCGGTGTTGATCATCATCTTCTTGCATTCACTGAACAGAGCGACGGCAAAATCGGTTTGCAGGCTCATCTCGCCGCCGCCGATGGTCACGCCGCCGCCGGAGGAGATGTAAAAGTCATAGTCCTGCATGATGATGTCCATCAATTCGCTGACGGTGACATCTTTGCCCAGAATATCCAGGGCGTGTTGGGTGCAAATATCTTCGCATTTGCGGCAGCCGATGCAGTCTTTATTGCGGTTGACGAAGTGCTTCATCTCGCCGTTTTCTTCCGCACGGTAGTGAATGCCCGCCGGGCAGACGTTCACGCAGTCGCCGCAGTTAATGCATTTATCCTGGGAGAACATCACCTGAAACTGGCTGCTCAAGCCTTCCGGGTTGGCGCACCACGGGCAGCGAATGTTGCAGCCCTTAAAAAACACCAGCGTGCGAATGCCGTCGCCGTCGTAGATCGAATACTTCTGAATATTAAAAATTCGACCGGTTAATTCTTGTGTATTGCCAATCACGCTTGCCTCCTGAAAACTGCGGACGTCCTTGTCCGATTGCTGTCCGTGTTATCAGAACTTCTCAATCACCGTACGGCTGATGATCTCGTCCTGAACTTCCTTGCACAGCTCCACGAAGTAGGCGCTGTAGCCCGCCACGCGGACGATCAGGTCGCGGTATTTCTCCGGCTCCTGCTGCGCTTTTTTCAGCACTTCGTTATCGACGTAGCTGAACTGCATCTGGCCGTTGCCAAGAATCGATGCGGTGCGCAGCAGGGTGATAAGCCCGTAGCGGCCTTCCGGGGTATCGAGCAGCCCTTTGAGGAACTTGAAGTTGTGCACCATGCCGATGTTCATGGTTTCCACGTTCATCTTGCTGACCGACTTAATGATGGCGGTTGGGCCATGCTTGTCCGCGCCCTGAGTCGGGCTGATGCCGTCGGAGAGCGGCATCCACGCCAGACGCCCGTTCGGCGTGGCGTTGGTCAGCTCACCGATTGGCGTGTTGTTAGAGATGGAGAGCGTGCCGTGGCTCAGGGTGGAGTAGAGCATCTTGTACTTGCGGCACTCGCGCTCGGTCCACTCGGTGATATCCAGCGCGTACTGGTCAACGTAGTTATCGTCGTTGCCGTACTTCGGTGCGTTCAGGCAGTCGCGGCGCAGCCCTTCGAAACCTTCAAAGTTCGCCAGCATCGCATCGCGCATCTGCTCAAGAGTGTATTTTTTATCTTCGAATACCAGCTTGCGGATAGCAGCCATCGAGTCGACGTAGGTTGCCAGACCGGAGAAAATCAGCCCCGGGCCGTGGTTGACCATCGCGCCACCGGCAGCCACGTCTTTCCCTTTTTCCATGCAGCCTTCAACCAGCAGCGACATCAGCGGCTTCGGCGCTACGTCACGGTGTACGCGCTGGCTGATAACCGTACCAATTGCCGACAGGCGCACGATATGGGCAATCTGCTGTTTCACCGCGGCGTCGAACTGTTCGAAGGTGTGCAGGTCGCGCAGGTCGCCGGTATCCAGCCCCTGGTAGCTGTCGAACAGCACCATGCGGCCGCGGTTTAAGACGAACTCGATGGCAATTGGCCACTGGGTGTAACCGGTGGAGGTCCACTGGTAGATGCGGCCAGATTTCTGCGGTTCGACGCAGCCCATCAGGCAGTAGTCGCGCGCGTCTTCAAAGTCGAAGCCTTTACGCAGCATCATCTTGATGTGGGAGTCATCGAAGTGACAGGCCGGGAAGCCCATGCCCGCTTTCACTACGTCGACGATTTTTTCCATGTACTTCTGCGGCGACTGGTTGTGAATACGGCAGGCCAGCGACGGCTGGTAAACCTTCACAAAGCGCACGGCGTCCATGATCAGATAGGTCAGGTCGTTACAGGCATCGCCACCGGAACGCTTCTGGCCGCCAACGGTCAGGTTGATAAACGGCTGATAACCGGCGAAGTACTTCGCCCCTAGTTCGCTGGACATCCACATCAGTTCGGCGCATTTGATGATAAATGCCTGCAATAATTCCAGCGCGGCGTCATGGGTCAGGCGGCCTTCGCGGATATCGGCTTCAAACATCGGGTAGCAGTACTGGTCCACGCGGCCGAGCGACAGCCCGGTCTGGTTCTCTTCGATTTCAAACAGCGACTCCACCGTCCAGATGCTTTGCAGCGCTTCCTGCAAGGTTTTCGGTGGGTTGGCGGGGACGTTCTGGTTCACGTCGGCGATGGTCAGCAGCTCGGCGCGGCGCTGGGCGTTCTGCTCAACGGCAGCCAGTTCGCGGGCGCGTGCGGCGATGCGGTGCGAATAGTTAATCACCCCTTCGCAGGTTTCAATCGCCGCTTTGTAGTAGTAAATACGGTCGATATCGTCCGGATTCTCCATGCTCAGGCTGGCGAGGTGTGCCTCGGCATCGGCTTTAATACCGTTCATCCCTTTGGTGAACAGCAGCACGTCGTAGCCCGGGCAGGTATCGCCGCCGCCGTTGATCTGGTGGTAGGAGAGGTCGCTGACGAAGGTTTCGCCGCTGAAGGACCAGACGCCCGCCTCGCGGTACTGCGCTTCGCAAATTTCATCCAGCGAGCGGCCTTCCCAGAACGGCACGATCTCTTCGCGGATGGTTTTCTTATCTTCTTCGCTGATTTCGAACGGATCCTGCGGACGGGTGCTCATGGTGTCGAGCTCGTCGCGTACCCAGCGCCAGGCGATATCCGGCGAGAAGGCCCCGGCGCGCGGCTTACCGCACGGATGGCCGACGATCAGCTCATCGTCCTGAATGAGAATCGGCGCGGTTTCGCAGGCGTGACGGAAGGCTTTGGCACGTAGCAGGATGGTCGGCATGCCCGGGTTCGCTTTCACCACTTCGGTAAAGGCCAGCGCGCGATAGATGGAGACGCTTGGGCGCACGGTCAGGTAGTGGTTGCGCAGGCGCTGCATGCGCGGGGTCAGTCCTTCCGCCGTAGTGGTTTCAGTACAATTGGCGAATGGTGCAGCGGAAACGGACTGTTTACCGCTGAACAGACGCACCGGCAGATGCAGCGCGCTGAGATTGTGCTGGGCGCTCTGGAACATGTCAGACAGGGCGTTGATGCGCGCATTTTCAAGGCTCCCGCCGTGAAGCAGGGCATCGAACATTGGGTAGCCGTCAATCGCGCTGGCGGCGCGGACTTCGCTTAATTCCGCGAGCTTAAACCACAGGCACTCAACGATTTCATAGGCCTGGGCTTCGGTTAGCGTGCCGTTGGCGATATCGTGCTGGTAGTACGGCAGCAGCGCTTTGTCGGCGCCTTCCGGGTTGACGGCGTAGCTGCCGTTGTCGAGCTGAAGCGCCAGCTGGAACAGATAAAACGCCTGGCAGGCTTCTTTGAAGCTGCGTGCCGGGTGGGCCGGAACGTGGTGCAAAATAGCAACGCTGTCTAACAGCTCGGCTTTGCGATACGCGTTGGTTTCAGCGGCGGCTAACTGCTCGGCGCTGTGGGCGAGGTTTTGCGCCAGCGCCATCAGCCCATCGCAGGCGTAAATCGCGGCGCGGCAGCCGTTAACTTCATCCATGCCGCTGCGGCTGACCGCGCTGCCGAGCGTACGGGTTTTCTCTTCCAGTTGGTGTTTAATCGCCAACACGCCTTTCTCGACCACCAGCTTGTAGTCCGGGGAGTCGAGGTCGCTGTTCAGATTAAGGAACTGGAACGCCGAGGGGCGGCTGGCGGCGGCTTCATCATGGAAGATCGCGCCGTGCGGCTTGCGGGTCTGGTTGCCGACGATCAGCTCATCGGCGCTGATGGTGAGCGGCAGTTGACGCATCAGTTCATAGAAGCGGCGCGCCGGTTTAACGGCGGCGGGAACGCCAGCGATATCGCTATCGAGCGCGTTCAGGGTGGTGGCATGTTCGGTGCACAGGGTGCTTTTTTGTGAGAGTAAACGTTCTGCCAACACTTTGACGCGCGGCGTTAAGCTGTAGTGTGCCATGTAGTATTCTCCAGATGTTCTTATTGGGTGCCGGCATTTTGCCGGGTGGCGCTGCGCTTACCCGGCCTACATCAGGCGTTACCCGTAGGTTCGGCGATAGAGTTCAGTGAGCGCCTGCGCGTCCGGCGCACGTGGGTTGGTCGGAGTGCAGCTGTCGCGCAACGCCTGACCAACCATTTCCGGCAATCGGCGCTCAAAATCGGTGGCATCGACGGCGGTATCACGAATGCCCGCAGGCATCTGCATCTCTTCTTTCAGTGTTTCAATGGCTACCAGCAGGCTGGCAACGCCTTCGCGGGCGCTGCTTGCCGGCAGATCCAATAAATGCGCCAGCCGGGCATATTTATGGGCGGCGGCGGTATCGCACTGGCCGTCAAAATCGGCGTTCCATGCCACGACCTGCGCCATCAACAGGGCGTTAGCGCGGCCATGAGGCACGCGGAACACGCCGCCCAGCGCGTGCGCCAGGCTGTGGGTGATACCGAGCGAGGCGTTGGTAAACGCCATACCTGCCATACAGGAGGCGTTGTGCATCTTCTCCCGCGCCTGCAAATCCTGGCCGTTGCGCCAGCAGGTGGGCAGATAGCGGAAGACCTGCTGCACCACTTTTTCGGCCAGCGCGTCGGAAAAGTCGCTGGCGGCAGTGGAGACGTAGGCCTCCAGCGCGTGGCACAGCACGTCCATTCCGGTGTCGGCGGTAATCGCCGGCGGCACGGAGGCCACCAGCGTTGGGTCAAGAATGGCGATATCCGGCAGCAGCGACGGGTCGACCAGCACCAGCTTCTCAGCGTTAGCTTTCACCACCGAAAAGCTGGTGACTTCCGAACCGGTGCCGCTGGTGGTGGGGATGGCCACGAAGCAAGGGCGCGCGCGTCCTGCGTCCGGGCGGGTTTGCGCCAGGGCGAAAATAACCGCTTTGGCGGCGTCAATCACCGAGCCACCGCCGAGTGCGATGACCAGGTCCGGATAGCGGCTGTCCATCAGCTTCATGCCGCGTACCACGGTGGCGATGTCCGGGTCAGCCACCACGTCGTCCCAGATCTGGAATGCAATGCCGCGATCGCGCAGGATATTGGTCACTCGTGAGGCTAGGCCGAACTTGACCATCGCCTGATCGGTGACCAGCAGTACGCTGTGGGCGGACACGTCGGTCAGGGCCGACAGCGCGTCCTGACCAAAGCAAATCCGGGGTTTCAGCAAAAATTCACTCATTGGGTTATTTACTCCTTAGGCGTCCCGAAAGACGTTCTCGACAATGGCAACCACCGACATCGCCTTGTAACGGTCCTTGTTGAGCGCGAAGTACTCTTCTGCCAGCACGATGTCGTGCATGCCTGCGCCGACGCTATCGACGGCAACCCAGGTTCGGTTCTTCATGGGCTGCTGGTCGTCATCCAGCTGTGTGATCATCAGCAGATTGCTGCCGCGCAGCTCATCGCATTTCTGCGTGGCGACGACATGTCCGGTTACCTTTGCGAGAATCATCGTTTTAATCGCCTTATATCAATGCGTTACTTGCCTAAGCGCTCAAGCACCTGACGGATAACGCGCTCCACGTTCTGCTCGCTGATTTCACCTTCAACCTCTGCCGTGGCGGCCGCCGCGAAACGGTTGTCGTCGTGAGCGCTGATGGTGCTGGCTGGGGCAGGGGAGGTGAAGCGCGCGTCGTCAACGATGCTGCGGCGCGGGTCAACCGGCTGGCTGGTGATCGTCGGCTGCGGTTCCACGCGGCTGCTCGGTGCGCGCAGTTCGTCGATAGAGCGCACGCCGTAGCCTACTTTGCGGATATTGAGCAGGTTCATTGGACCGACGTTATCGGAGCTGGAGCCGCCGCCTACCGCGCCGCAGCCTAAGGTCAGCGCCGGGGTGATGTTGGTGGTCGCGCCGATGCCGCCGAGGGCCGCGGGCGTGTTGATCAGAATGCGGTTAACCGGTTTTTCGAGGCAGAACTGGCGGATAACGTCCTGGTTGCGGGTGTGGATCACCAGCGTATGGCCAAGGCCTTCGTTGGTCAGTAGCTCCACCACGCGGTGGCAGGCAGCTTTCCAGTCCTCTTCCACGTACAGGCCGAGTACCGGGCACAGTTTTTCACGTGAATACGGGTTTTTGTGGGAGACGGTAGTCTGGGCGGCAATTAGCACGCGGGTGCTGGCCGGTACGCAGAAGCCCGCCATCTGGCTTAAATAGAGCGCCGTTTTGCCCACCACTTTCGGGTTGATGGTGCCATTCGGACGCAGCAGCAGGGCTGCCATTTTCGCCGCTTCGCCTTCGTTCATAAAGTACGCGCCCTGGGCTTCCAGCTCGCGATGCACCTCGTCGTAAATGCAGCGTTCGACGATGATCGACTGCTCAGACGCGCAGATAACGCCGTTATCAAAGGTTTTGCTGGTGATGATATCTTTCACCGCGTGCGGGATGTCGGCGCTGCGTTCGATAAACGCCGGACCGTTGCCCGGGCCGCCGCTGATGGTTGGCGTACCAGAAGCGTATGCCGCGCGTACCATGCCTTCGCCGCCGGTCGCCAGGATCAGCGATACATCTTTGCTGTGCATCAGTTCAGAGGTGGCTTCCAGCGTCAGCTCGGTCACGCCGTCAACGATACCGGCCGGTGCGCCCGCCGCTTCTGCCGCGCGTTTCACAATCTCAATCGCTTTCCAGCTGCACTGGCGTGCGCCCGGATGCGGGGAGAAGATAATTGCGTTACCGGCCTTCAGGGCAATCAGCGTTTTGTAGATGACCGTTGAAGTCGGGTTGGTTGAGGGGACCAGCGCGCAGATAACGCCCAGCGGCACGCCCACGTCCATCACTTTCTTTTGTTGATCGTCATGAATGATGCCGACGGTCTTCATATCTTTGATGGCGTCGTAAACGCGCAGCGAGGCAAAACGGTTCTTCAGGACTTTATCCTGCCAGTTGCCGAAGCCGGTTTCTTCCGCGGCCATTTTCGCCAGCGCTTCGGCGTGATGCGCCGCTTCCTGGGCCACGTTTTTCACGATGGCGTCGATTTGCTGCTGCGAAAAGGTGGCCATGACCGCTTGCGCTTTTTTGGCGTTGCGCACCAGTTCTCGCGCGTTCTGGCGAGAGAGCAAATCGGTATCCAGTTCAATCATGAGTCTATCCTTCATCAAACGAAAAGAGTGCAGACGGGGCGTGCCCGGTCAGGTCATGCTTTATGCTGCGATGCGATTTTTTCGATGTCGTTATGCGGGCGTGCAATAACGCGGGAAGTGACGACTTCACCGATGCGTTTTGCCGCTTCCACGCCGGAGTCCACCGCCGCGTTGACCGCGCCGACGTCACCTTTGACCATCGCGGTGACGAGGCCTGAGCCGACGTTTTCGTAGCCGATAAGCTCGACGTTGGCGGCTTTGCACATGGCGTCTGCGGCTTCGATACAGGCCACCAGACCTTTGGTTTCAATCAGACCAAGCGCTTCTTTCATCATTTTCTCTCCGGTTATTCGCTAATTTTGTAGTGCGAGACAATCTTGTTGATGTCGTTATGCGGGCGTGCGATAACCAGCGAGGTCACCACTTCACCAATGCGCTGTGCCGACTCCACGCCGGAATCTACCGCCGCTTTCACCGCGCCGACGTCGCCTTTCACCATCGCGGTGACGAGGCCGGAGCCGACGTTTTCATAGCCGATAAGTTCGACGTTGGCGGCTTTACACATCGCATCTGCCGCTTCGATACAGGCCACCAGACCTTTGGTTTCAATCAGACCTAATGCATCACCCATTTGCGTTCTCCTGGCCTTAAGCCTTGTGTTTAATGACGATTTTGTTGATGTCGTTATGCGGACGCGCAATCACCAGCGACGTCACCACTTCCCCAATGCGCTGCGCCGACTCCACGCCGGAATCCACCGCCGCTTTCACCGCGCCGACGTCGCCTTTCACCATCGCGGTGACGAGGCCGGAACCGACGTTCTCGTAGCCAATCAGTTCAACGTTGGCGGCTTTACACATCGCATCCGCGGCTTCAATGCAGGCCACCAGACCTTTGGTTTCAATAAGCCCTAATGCATCACCCATTGCTTCACTCCTCAAAACAGGTTGTGTGATTTCAGGAAAACCGTCCGTGTCACGGCGTTAACCCACGGCAGCGGCGTTCGGGGTTCACTATAGGGATTGGCCTTTTGAGTGGAATTTAAATCTGAGTGGAAGTCTTATTTAGATAAATACTCTGCTATTTAGCCTTTTATGACCGGTTATTTATCTCTTTATGCTGCGGGGAGGGGCGGGATTTTGACGGGTATAAGGCGATTTTTTCCGTGCGCGCGGCGTTCGCTGGAAATGTTATGAAGTTGCTAAATTTATACAAAAGTCGGGTAACATGGCGTAGGGGCAACTGTGGTGGGGTTCAAATTCTGGCGGTGAAGCTAAACGCAAAAGATGCGGTCTTTTATAAGGGATAAGCGGTGGGGAAAAGTGCATGCGCGATGGATCACAGTTTGCCATCGATACAAAGGGGCGCACGCCCCCGAACAGCGTCAATCTATCAGAGGATCTTATGCTGAGTGGACTTAACCATTTGACCCTGGCGGTCAGCGACCTGACGTCAAGCGTCGACTTTTATCATCAACGATTGGGAATGCGCCTGCGCGCCCGTTGGGACGGTGGGGCATATTTGTCGTGTGGAGAGCTGTGGCTTTGCCTGTCGCTGGATGCGCAGCGCCACAAAATAGTACCCGAGGAGAGCGACTATACGCACTATGCCTTTAGCGTGGCGGAAGCTGATTTTGCATCGATGACCGAGCGGTTGGCGCAGGCCGGAGTGGTGGTGTGGAAGGATAACCGCAGCGAGGGGGCGTCGTACTATTTTCTCGACCCGGACGGGCACAAGCTGGAGCTACACGTTGGCAGCCTCGCGCAGCGGCTGGCCGCCTGCCGGGAACGTCCCTATCAAGGCATGGTTTTTTATGAGGACGGCGACGTTTAATTCAGCGCGCTGCCGGATTTCAGCGTGCAAATCCACAGCGGTGAGTTGATGGAACTCAGCAGAATGGCTTTATCGTTGAGCTTCTGGGCGTTGAGAAACAGCCCGTCGTGGCTGTCGGACATCTCGCGCATAAAGTAGGCGAAAATCACGTCCGGGGATTCATCGATAGACGAGGCGCTGGACTCCCACTGGTTGATGCGATAGTGACGTTCCGTCGCGGAAATGCGTTTGCTGCTGTAGCTGAATTTGACGTAGCGTTGCAGATAGAGCCAACCAGCGGCCGAATCGGTATAACCCTCGACCACCATTGAGCCTTTGCCGTGGCCGCCAAAGTTAAAGTGAATGTTACCGTTCACGTTCTCTTTATCCATATTTTCAAAACGCATGATCCCTTTGGTGGAGCAGCTCATTACGCCAGCGTTTTCATCGGGCAGCAGACGCCAGGCGCTAAACCCGGCGACCACGATAAACACGAGCAGAGAAAGGGCAAAGAACGTACGCGGCGCGAGTTTCATCATGGTTTCCATGAATAGTAAAAGTAGTTGTCACAGTAGCTAAACGGATTGTCTTCATGCATCGCGCAGTGGGCGAGGAACACGCGCCCCAGGCCGTTGGTCTCCAGTCTGTCGCCGTAGAAGAAGAGAAAACGCTCGCCGGGTTTGCACTCGACCTTCAGCCGCTGACGTACTTCATCGAAATTTTTCACGTAGGCATCTGCGCTGACCGAGCGCAGCATTTCATCGCTGGCGAGCAATTCACACTGGCTATGGGTGATTTGGCTCAGTGAGATGGGGTGCGACTCTCGCATACCCACCAGACTCAGGATAAGCAGCAACAGCGCAATGGTCAGCAGGCAGGCACCTGCGATATACCAGCAGGCACCGCGCGCATGCGCCGTAGCGGGAGGGGTTTCCTGTGGTGTCTCAGGCGCGGCTTCAGGGATGATGAGCGGCGGTTCCTGCGTTAGTACGGGCGGCGAAGGTTCATCCAGCGCTTCAATCACCACATCTGGGTTGAGCTGCAAGTAGCCGCGCGACACCGTGACGATAATGTTATCGACGCCGTAGTGGCGGAAGGTTTTGCGCAGCATGCTCAGGTACTGATTCAGGTTGCTGTTTGACGAGGTTAATCCGTTGTCATCCCAGACTTTTTTCAGCACCTCTTCCCGGCTGACGATACCGGTGTGACGCAAAAAGAAAAACAGCAGGGCGCTGGCGGTGATCGACAGCTGGCTGTCCGGCTCAGCGCTTTGCGGCAGCGTTATCGTGCCATCCGTTGCATCATAAATAAAACGGGCATTGATGTTGTAGCGCATCGCGGCCTCAGCCTTGTGCTTCACGCGGGAAGCGTCATCTTATTAAGAGATTCGACCAACGTTCGTCGGTGTTCGGCGCACATGGTGATCCCTTCCGTAAGTTCAGATAACCAGATGCCGTCTGCCGTATAGCGCACCAGCGTACCGGTGGGGCTATTGTCCAGCGCATCGCCGTGCGCCAGGTGTTCCAGCATCCAGTCACGCCAGCATTTTCGTAGCACCGGTTCATCCGGCATGGCCAGCGACAGCACCATCAACTGGCGACTTTCATGCGTGTCCGTCAGGTCAGCAAGGTAGTTCAGATAGGCGCGAGTAAAGCGGCCATAGCTGACGCCATCCTGCTGCATCAATGCGACGATCGCTTCTTCCATAATCGCCAGCAGGCGGGTAAACAGCGCGTAAATCAGCGCCTGCTTATTGGGAAAGTGATGAATCAAGCCACCTTTACTGACCCCTGCTTCGCGGGCGACAGCGTTCAGCGACAGGGCCGCGATGCCGTCCCGTCCAGCAATCATCGCCGCTGACTCCAGCAGCAGCTGATATAAACGGACCGGATCTTTTTTGCGGTGTTGGGTTTCCATATTCATGGCCCGAATCATACCGACCAGACGGTATGTTCCTTTTTGACAGCGATCAAAGCGAGGGGGATGTCCGCATAGAGATTATGGGTAATGCGTGAGAGGTCACAATTTGTTGTAGAAATCAGGCGGTTTCAGTCATACCAGCGCTTTAAAATAATGATGCACTTGCGCACAGTGCATTGGTGCGTTATTGTTTTGATAAGGTAGTTAGGGAGGTGCAATGGAATGCCGAGTATGCTTGTAAACATTGGAAGCTTTCGAGATGACTGGCTTGCGGATTTTTTTAAACATGCAACACCACATAAAAAAATCCCCTCAGACATACATGCATCTCTGGCCAGGAAGCTAGATATCATTAATGCAGCGGTAACTTACCAAGACTTGAAGTCACCGCCCGGTAACCGTTATGAGGAACTTGAGGGAAAACTCAAAGATTATTCTTCAATAAGGGTTAACAAGCAGTACCGATTAATTTTCCAGTGGGCAAATGGTAAAGCGCACGATCTTTATTTAGATCCACATGAATACTAATCAACAGAACTAATCGGCTTAGCCATTTTTATTGCCGCTAAGCCGTCGACCATCATGGAGTAAATTATGAATCAAGCAACCAGAAAGCCGACTACGGTAGGGGACATCCTTCTGTTTGAATACCTGGAGCCGCTTGACCTTAAAATCAACGATCTGGCGGAAATGCTGCAGGTACACCGCAACACGGTCAGCGCGCTAGTGAACAATAATCGTAAGCTGACTATTGATATGGCGTTTCGCCTGGCTAAAGCGTTTGATACCTCGGCTGCATTTTGGATTAATTTACAGGCAGCTGTCGATGTATGGGAAACCGAAAACGACGCTCGTCTTCAGGTTGAACTCAATAAAATTATTACGGCAGAAGATTTCCTGGCCGCACGCGCGAAAGCGAATGAGAAAGCAGCGTAAAACCGAGCTTAAACTCTCTTTTGCTAATGATAAAGGCCGCCGGAATATCTCCCCGCGGCCTTTTTTGTTTTCACTACCGTGGCTTACTTCTGCACCGCGCTTTTAGCTTTCGCTTTCGCGTTATTACAGGCCGTCTGGTTTTTCGCACAGGCGTCTTTTGCTGCTTTCGCTTCTTTCTGCGCGTTAGCTTTTGCCGTGCTCTTCGCCTGAGCGCACTGGGTTGGGTTGTTCTGACAGGCGGTTTTTGCGTTCGCTACTGCCTGGCCGTTGGCCGCATTCGCCGCACCCATTGCCAGCAGTGCGCAGGCGCCTAACATCATCGCGATTTTTTTCATGTTGCTTACTCCGCCGCTGCCTGAGCCAGATCGTTTTGGACCTGCTTACGCTGGTCAGCGGTCAGCACCTGGCTTAAGTCAAAGTAGTATTTCACTTTGTAGTAGCGAACCTGCTGGTCCACTTTACTGAACGCCGCCAGCTGTTGTTTCACACCCGCTTCATTCCATTTGCCGGACTGGATCATGTCGATGATCATGCCGTCTTTGACATCTTTCATTGAGATGGCCTGGACGTTTTTCTCCAGCTGCTGGTGCAGCGTTTTGATTTTGGAAACCTGAGCATCGGTCAGCTTCAGGTGCTGAACGATTGGGTCCTGAGCTGGCGCAGGGGCGGCGGTGGTATCAGCAGCCTGAGCGGCAAAAGTCGCGCCAGCAAGCGTAGCGACCAGTAAAGCAGTGCGGGTAAATTTTTTCATTGTAGTCATCCATAAAGCATTCAAATTGACGCTGAAGGAAGCGTCAGGCAACGGAGGAAAATCCCCCTTATTTATGTCGGGGCAATGATAGGTTGCCAGTCACTCTGGATGCTCGCGGATTGTTGTGTCAGTTGGTAACGATGGGAAACAATGACTCCAGGAAATCATAACTGTTTACGTATTAAGACCTTCTTAATGTTACGGTTTTCTTTTCGACCATTTCAGCAGGAAATCCACGGCAATGGAAAGATGAAATTGTGCAAAGCATTTGCGATATCTGGCGTTGTTAATCAGATTTTACCTTTAGATAACAATTACTTTCGCCAAATGATATTTGGTTATAAAGCATAGCGAATCGTTATTTGTTCCGCCGATGGCGGTGTGGGAGCGTAAAAAGACAATACAAAAACAGGGGTATCCAGAAAGATTATGGCAAAGACAAAACAGACAGTTGCACAGCTCGCTCTTCTCACCGGTCTGGTGGCGACCGGCCTGACGACCTTCACCGCGCAGGCCGATCAGCTGGCGGATATTAAGGCCAAGGGCGTAGTCAAAGTGGCCACCTTTGATGCTAACCCGCCGTTTGGTTCTGTGGATGCGAAGACTCACGAACTGGTGGGCTACGACGTTGATTTCGCCAAAGCGCTGGCAAAATCGCTGGGCGTGAAGCTGGAGCTGGTGGCGACGAACCCGGCGAACCGTATCCCGCTGCTGCAATCCGGCAAGGCCGATCTGATTGTTGCTGATATCACCATTACCCCGGAGCGCGCGCAGGTTATCGATTTCTCCACCCCGTACTTCGTCACCGGTCAGCAGTTCCTGGTACCGGCGACCGGCGGCGATAAGCTCGACGACTACAGCAAAGCGCGCATCGGTGCTGTGAAGGGCACGACCGGCGAGCAAACGCTGCATCAGCGCTTCCCGCAGGCGCGCGTGCTCTCTTATGATGACATTCCGCTGGCTTTAACCGCGCTGCGTAACGGCAACGTGCAGGCGATTACCCAGGACAGCACCATTCTGGCGGGCCTGCTGGGCGAAGCGCCGGATAAAGCCAAATTTAAAATCCTGCCGGATCTGCTGAGCAAAGAAGAAATCGGCGTAGGCGTGAAAAAGGGTGAACCGGCACTGCTGAAAGCGGTGAACGATGAGCTGGTGGCGCTTGAGAAATCAGGCGATGCAGCGAAAATCTACGACACCTGGTTTGGCCCTTCCACCAAAGCGCCTCAGCCGCGTTCCTTCACCATAGAAGCAAAATAATATGTTGTCGGCTTTATTCTCTCATTCCGCGGCGAAGTCCGCGGATTTTTCACATCTGCGCAATGCCAGCGTGGCGTTCCGTCAGGCAGTCAAAGCGTACGGCAGTCATCGGGTGTTGAACGGCATCGATCTGACGATTAATCCCGGCGAAGTGGTGGCGATCCTCGGGCCTTCGGGCTCGGGGAAATCGACCCTGATCCGCCTGATAAACCAGCTTGAAAGCCTTAGCGGCGGTGAGATCCTGATTGACGACAAGCCGACCAGTCAGCTGAGCGGGCGGGCGTTGCGTCAGCTGCGCAGCCGAATTGGTTTCGTCTTTCAGCAGTTCAATCTTTATGCTCATCTCACGGCGGCGCAGAACATCATGCTGGCGCTGGAGTCGGTCCACGGCTGGAAGCGCAGCGATGCTGAGCAGCGCGCGCGGGAGCTACTGCAAAAAGTCGGGCTTGCGGAAAAGGCGGAGTCCATGCCTTCACAGCTTTCCGGCGGCCAGCAGCAGCGCGTGGCGATTGCTCGTGCACTGGCCTCTTCACCGCAAATCATCCTGTTTGATGAGCCCACCTCGGCGCTGGATCCGGAAATGATCGGCGAAGTGCTGCATGTCATGCAGTCTCTGGCCCACAGCGGGATCACCATGATTGTGGTGACCCACGAAATGCAGTTTGCCCGCGAAATTGCCGACAGAGTGGTGTTTATTGACGGCGGCGATGTGCTGGAGGTCGCGCCTCCTGCGGAGTTTTTTGCCCGTCCGCAGCATCCGCGCGCACGGCGTTTTCTGCAGAAGGTGCTGGACCCGCTGCACCAGGAGCAGACGGCGTGATGGTGAATTTCGACTGGCAGGGGGTACTGAGCGGGCAGCCTCTACAATGGCTTATCTCGGGCTTTCTCACCACGCTGTGGGTATCGCTTGCCGGGATTATGCTGGCAAGCGTACTGGCGGCGCTGTTTTTACTGCTGCGTCTCGCTGGTGGGCGGTTGGGGCAGGGTATCACCGCCTGCTGGGTGTCGCTGTTTCGCAATACGCCGCTGCTGGTACAGTTGCTGTTCTGGTATTTCGCGGCGTGGAACTTCCTGCCGCAGGGGCTGCGGAATTTTGTCAACGACCCGCACGACTGGTCGATTCTGCCCGGCAACGTCTGGTGGCTGACGCCGGAGTTTCTGTGCTCGGCGTGGGGTCTTGGCGTCTTTACCTCGGCGTTCTTGATTGAGGAAATAGCGGCTGGGCTGCAAAGCGTGCCGAACGGCCAGCGCGAAGCGGCGCTGGCGCAGGGGTTTTCGACCTATGGACTGCTGCGACATATTTTGCTGCCGCAAGGGCTGGCTAACGCCTGGCAGCCGGTGGTGGGGCAGTATCTGAATCTGATGAAGCTCTCGTCGCTGGCGAGCGGCATTGGTTTTGCTGAGTTGACCTATCAGGTGCGGCAAATCGAAAGCTACAACGCGCATGCGCTGGAGGCTTTCGCGGTGGGCACCGTCCTCTATCTGCTGACCGGCATGGCGCTGGGGCTGTTGTTGAGCCGTCTGGGACCTAAACCGGTGGGGCAGCCTAAGCGCGTGCGGAAGGCGGCGGCGAGCGTGGCGGGAGGTGCGGTGAATGAACGCTAATCTGGCGGTAATTTACGACAACCTCGACTATCTGCTGTGGGGACGGCTGGCCGATGGCGAGCCCGGTGGCGTAGCGCTGACGCTGATGATGGCGATAGGCGCCGGCGCGCTGGCGCTGCCGGGCGGCATTCTGCTGGCCTGCGCGGCGTGGCGATTCTCTGGTTTGACCCGGCGCTTGCTTTACCTGTGGGCGGAGGTAATACGCGGGATTCCGCTGATTTTCGTTATCTTCTGGCTGTGGTATCTGCTGCCAATGCTGACCGGGAGCGACCTGCCGGGTGCGGTGACGGTAACGCTGGCGCTGGCGTGGTTTACCGCAGCAATGGTGATGCACTCGGTGCTGGCGGGGCTGCGCGCGCTGCCTACCGGACAGTATGAGGCGGCGTTGACCCAGGGCTTTAGCGCCGGGCAGAGCCTGCGGCTGATTTTGCTGCCTCAAACCCTTCGCAACGTGCTGCCTTCGCTGGTGGGGATTTTTATCAGCCTGCTGAAGGACACCTCTCTGGCGTTTATCGTCAACGTGCCGGAATTAACCACGGTGGCGGGGCAGGTGAACAACCGCGTGCAGATCTACCCGACGGCGATCTTTGTCTTTATCGGCGTGGTCTATTATCTGCTGTGTTTTGGGCTGGAAAGGGTGGCAAAACGTTGGCAGCGGCGGGTGGCGGTGTAAAAAACAAACCCGGCGTCGCGATGCTCGGCCGGGCTAAGAATGACAGAGGGTGGTAGCCCGGCTGAGGCGTTTACGCTGACGCCGGGTTTAGACCATCACACGTTTTTACGTTCGATGGTTTGTTCGCCCCAGAAGAGCGCGTCTTTATCGGTTTTGCTGAAGGCCAGTTCGAGAACGGCATCGCTGCCTTCTTCCCAGATTTTCTCTGCCGTTTTTTCATCAAATTTGGCCAGCTCAAAAATCGCTTCGGCGATTTCAGGCGACGTGTTGCGCAGACTGGCCCATTCACCAATATGATGAGCCTTGCCTTCTTGTGTCGGCATATCGCTTCTCCCTTAAATCATTAGCCTTTCATTTTGACGGCCAGGCCTGCCACGTATTCACCCTGATAACGGGCGATGGACAGCTCTTCCTGGCTTGGCTGGCGTGAACCGTCTCCGCCAGCGATAGTGGTTGCGCCATATGGCGTGCCGCCGCGAACCTGAGAAACATCAAACAGTTCCTGAGCCGCGTAACCAATCGGCACAATCACCATACCGTGGTGGGCGAGGGTCGTCCACGTTGAAGTAATGGTCTGCTCCTGTCCGCCGCCGGTACCGGTTGAGCTAAAGACGCTGGCCAGTTTGCCGTACAGCGCGCCGGACGCCCACAGGCCGCCGGTCTGGTCGAGGAAGGTGCGCATTTGCCCGGCCATATTGCCGAAGCGGGTAGGCGTACCGAAGATAATGGCGTCGTAATCAGCCAGTTCTTGTGGGGTGGCGACGGGAACCGCCTGCGCTTTGCCGCCTGCTTTGGCAAAGGCTTCTGCCTGCATTGTTTCTGGTACGCGCTTGATGGTGACGTCAACGCCGTCGACCTTATTTGCGCCTTCGGCTACCGCTTTAGCCATCGTTTCGATGTGTCCGTACATAGAATAATAGAGCACCAGAACACTTGCATTTCCACTCATCTTAACTCTCCTGTGTCAAATTCGTCGGTTACCTAACAAGCATGTTTAAGCATAGTCGCAAATGACGGATTCGCTGCAACGATTCGGCAATTTATCCGCGCCTGGGTGGCATGATTTTTTGCCGCCGCTGTGCCTTTTGACGTAGGCTGACACACTTTTTTATGACCGTTTTTCCTCTACCATAAGAGCCGATTACGCATGGGGCGAGGTGTCGCCTTGAAAAAACGGGCGCTAGATATGACAAAATGTGACCAATCCGCCTGCGCTGCCGCTGCGACGGCTAACCTTATTACTACCCGCGCAATACGGCGGGTGAATGCGCTTTGAATTACGTAATGCACTATGTCGTTCTCTCAACCGGAGGTCAGTAATGGCAAACCATCGTGGCGGTTCCGGCAATTTTGCCGAAGACCGTGAAAGAGCATCAGAAGCAGGTCGTAAGGGCGGCCAACACAGCGGCGGGAACTTCAAGAACGATCCCCAACGCGCCTCGGAAGCGGGCAAAAAAGGCGGGAAAAACAGCCATGGTAGCCACCGCGGCAGCTAGCGGTGCGTGAATTGTCTGCCTCTCTCCTAACCGCCGGATAATCCGGCGGTTTCTTTTTATGGCCGTAACCCGCAAAATAGGTATTGATGCCGTAAATAACAAGGAGAGGGCGCATGGCTCAGGATGCAGTAAAAAAAGGTGGCAAACGTTCGCAGGCTGTCAGTGCGAAGAAACAGGCTATCCTTACCGCCGCGCTGAATACCTTTTCACAATACGGGATCCACGGCACGCGCCTTGAACAAGTGGCGGAGCTGGCCGGGGTATCGAAAACCAATCTGCTTTACTACTTCCCGTCAAAAGAGGCGCTTTACGTGGCCGTGATGCAGCAGATCCTCGATATCTGGCTGGCGCCGCTGAAGGCATTTCGGGAAGATCTGGCGCCGCTGGTGGCGATTAAAGAGTACATCCGTCTCAAGCTTGAGGTCTCGCGTGACTACCCGCAGGCCTCGAAGCTGTTCTGTCTGGAGATGCTGCAGGGCGCGCCGCTGGTGATGGATGAGCTGACTGGCGATCTGAAAGCGCTGGTGGTGGAGAAGTCGGCCATCATTGCCGTGTGGGTGAGTGCGGGCAAGCTCGCGCCTATCGACCCGCACCATCTGATCTTTATGATCTGGGCGACGACCCAGCATTACGCTGATTTTGCCACCCAGGTGGAGGCGGTGACCGGGAAAACCCTGCGCGACGAAACCTTCTTTCAGCAGACCGTCGACAACGTCCAGCGCATCATCATCGACGGTATCCGCGTCCGTTAGCTGGCGGGCGGCAGAGGGCAGCTCAAGTCGCCCTCTTCACACTGTAACAGCGAGGAGAGAAACGCTTCGCGCTCGTTAGTTTTGTCGGTCAGGCACTGGCTGTTCACCATCGGCTGCGCGCTGCCGCCATGGCTACTGGAGCTGATAAACGCGCAGTCCGCATCGCGCAGCGCAATCCACGCTGACTGCGCTTTCTTCAGTAAATCTCGCTGCGCGGGCTCTGCGCGCTTCAGCACGTCCTGCCAGGTTTGGTTGAGCTTTTTATCTGCCGCCTGATACTGCGCAGCGGAGCAGGTGTTTAAATCAGCCTGCGTAGTGGCATCGGCACACTCGTCCGCCAGGGCATAACCGCTGCTCAGCAGCAGGGCAAGGGCGGGTAAGAGACGTTTCATCGGTTGACTCTCCAGATTATTCATACGGCGCTTAGGCTCAGGATATAGCACGATTTTACCTCTGAATCTCCTCCAACCACCGCTCGTTTTTCTGAATTTGAAAGGTGACGCAACGATCGACTGGACGTCTTTGGTGTAGAAGGTTGATGATCGCGCACTTGCACGGAGAGAGGGAAGGGAAATGACAGTGATGTCCGGCACCAACGTTCAGCCTCGGTTAACGCTTTTTACGCTGGCGTGGCCAATTTTTGTGGAGCAACTGCTGCGGCTGATGCTGGGGTACGTTAGCGTTTTCATGCTGGGACACTATTCCGATGAGGCCGTTGCTGCCACCGGGGTCGCTAACCAGATTCTGGCCATTTCCGTTATCTTCTACGGCTTTTTGACCGTTGGCGTGCAGATTGTGGTCGCGCAGCTGATTGGTGCGCAGCGGTTTAAGCGCGTGGAGCGGGTGATCACCAACGGGCTGGTAGTGGCTTTTCTTATCGGCGTGGCGATGAGCCTTATCTTTATTCTTTTCGGCGATGCGTTTTTGCGCATGCTGGGGCTAAGCGAGGCGCTGGTGGTGGTCGGTTCGCCGTTTATTCGCATCATCGGCGGCATTTCGGTGGTTATCGCCCTCTATTCGTCTATTCTGCCCATTCTGCGTACCCACGGCTACGTTCGTCAGGCGATGCTGGTACCTGTCACGGTCAGCGTGATCAACGTGGTGTTCAACTACCTGTTTCTCTACGGCAAGCTGAGTTTTCTCGACCTCGGGGTGACCGGCGTGGGTATTGCGGTATGTATCGCCAACGTTATTGGTATGCTGATGTTGGCGTGGATGCTGAAAAAGTACATTGGCTACGTGTTCCGCTGGCAGAAGCTGAAGCAGTGCTCGCGCAAAATGCTGGGAGCCATTTTACGCTACGGGCTGCCGTCGGCGGGGGAGAACCTCTCTTACGCGGGCTCGCAGCTGGTGGTGACGGCGATTATCGCTTTTCTCGGCACCGAAGCGCTAACTACCAAGGTTTACGCTTCAACGATCAGCCAGTTTGTCGCGCTGTTTGCCATATCTATCGGCCAGGCCTCACAGATTATCATTGGCCGTGCGGTGGGCGCGCGTGAAATTGATGCGGCGTACCGCCAGGGGATTAAAAGCTGGCGGTTGGGTCTGGCGGTGGCCTTGTCTATCAGCGTGGTTATTTACCTGCTCGCCGAGCCGATTATGCAGCTCTTTACCCCGAATCAGGAAATCATCGCCCTGACTAAGAAACTGTTTATGCTGTCGATTTTGCTCGAACTGGGACGCGCGACCAATATCATCGTCATCAGCAGTCTGAACGCGACCGGCGACGTTCGCTTTCCGTTTATCTGCGGGATTATCGTGATGTGGATTGTCAGCCTGCCGTTTTCCTACCTGTTGGGTATTTCGTTCGGGCTGGGGCTGGTTGGGGTCTGGATGGCGTACATTATTGATGAAGGGCTGCGGGCGATGCTGATGTACCGGCGATGGCGTAGCCGGGTGTGGACGACGAAATCTGTCTTCTAGCTAGTGAATTTCCCGGGCGAGCGCATGCGATCCCGGACGGTTCCCAAATTAAAAAACCGGCAATCGCTCTGAGGGAACCTCATATTTCTGGCATAACGAAATAAACGATTTGATCTTTGTCACTTTGTTATTATTCCACTAAGAGTACTTTAAAACTGTAATTGTTTCTTGTATGTATTTTTTATATTTATCATTAACAAATAATAGAAGCATTGAATGAATAATGAATGGGAAGAGATACTAGCGAAAGCTGGCATGAAAAAAAAGGATGCCGCTATCCTGATTAAGTTGGCAAAATTGAAAAAAATCAGTTTAAGCCGGGCGTTTTTTCTCTATGCCTGGAAATATTACGCCTGGAGTATGGCTTTACTATCAGCTGTAATTTTTTCGTCTCTTTCTGAAGGGATAGAGTATTTAATAGCAAACATTCTTTTCTGTATTGCTGTTGCTTTTGCTTCGCTCTTCTTCACGCCGTTTGTCATAAATTTGATTTGGAGCATTAAAATCCAATATAAATTGCTCGGAAAATAATAGGAGATTATTTTGAGTAGCTATGGATTAATGAACTTGCAACGTGAAAAAGAAAAAATTGACCAGCTTGTCTATGATATAGGTTTTCAATATCTTCACGATCCGGATATACGTTCAAAATATATGAACGAGGAACGTAGAGTCACATCAGCTTGCCTTGATGAATATCGGTATGGGAAATTAGATTTTGGCAGGGCGATGGATAAATTGCGTGAATATCATATGTCGTTAACTCAACATTATATGAACTTAAGAATGGAGAGTATTAAATTATATGCAATAGTTGAGCGTGAAAGAGTAAAACATTCTATTCTAACAATATCATTAAAACGAGTTGGCTTCGTTAGTGGGGCAATGCAAGCCATCGGCGGCTTTGGTTTATGTAAAGCAAGCCTTGGCGCTGCCTGTAAAAGTTATGGGATACCTTTAATGATGCAGGGAAGTGAGAATGTTTGGGAAAATGGTTATTATTTATTATATCATGAGGATCCTAAGAAAATGCCTTTGAGGTATGCCTATCGTCAGGCTGTTAAACTTTTAGGTGGTGATGAAAAGGGTGGGGATATTGTTTTTTCAACGGGAGATCTTGTTCTTTCATTTGGTTCAGCCTCAACGCTTACGTTGAAAACCGATTCGTGGAAATTATTCCGCTATATACAGGAAGATTATATTCGCAGTTGGAGAACCCTGGGTGCCGTTGGGAGCGCTAATGAGTTAACCGGTGATGCCGCTAGTGGATTCACAATTTATCAACTTCTTGGTGGAGAAAGTACTAATTGGTCTGATTTGAGAGAATAAGGATATGCTCTTCAAAAAATATGATCAGAATAATAAGGATTTAATTGATGGTATTAGACTTGCGGGGTTAAGTGAATATAGAGCGCAAAAGCTTATTCGTTTTGCTAATGAAAATAAGATAAGCTTGCAAAAGGCTTATTTATTAACAGATGCAAGAGTCATTAAGGTTGATGTTATTCTGTTTTTTATTATGTCATTTTTTATATTTTCAATTGCACAGAAAGATCTTAGTGAGTTATGGGCGTTTTTTTTAATATTCGGGTTGTCGTTTTTTGTTATCGAGTTAACCTGTCGGCTGCATAGAAATTACTTTAAGATTTGGATGGTTTATATCAAGTTACGAGGGATTTAAATGAGAATAAATGAACGAACGGACATAGATATGGTCTCCCTGAATTGTTAGCACAACCAGTAGATCACAATATTCTATGCCGTTATTTTTTACCGCCTATTACTGGGAATTTCTTAGTAATAGGCGGGGTTTGAACCTCTTAACCAATCGTCATCAAGCTGGCGTTCCCGCCCGCTGCGGCGGTGTTCACGCTGAGGGAACGCTCATGGTACAGACGCTCCAGCAGCAGATTGGTTTCACCGCGGGCAAAGCCCTGCACCGAAACAATCGCTCCGTCACGCGCTGCCACCTGCTCACAGAGTTCGCGCAGCTGGTCAGAATCACCGTGGTAAATCACCGCATCGAAGAAGGCGTTCATCAGCGTTTCCGGTTTCGCGAAGTGGATACGCTCGCTCACCGCTTTCGGCAATGATTTCACCAGTTCACGCTGCAGAGGCGCATCCTGCCACAGCACTTCGCTGCCGACCGCCATCACCGCCGACAGCTGCGTCAGCAGGTCCGACTCGTTATCGGCCACGCACAGTACGCGCTCGCGCGGCACCAGCGTCCAGGTGTTGCGCTCGCCGGTTGGCCCTGGTAGCACGCGCTGAGTACCGGCCTGCGCCAGCTCGCTATACAGCTTGCTCTGCGCCAGCAGCTCCGGACGACCGGCCATCCAGCTTTGCAGCTCGGTGAGCGGTTTTTCCAGCAGCGTTTTGAGCTGAGTATCAACCACCTGACCCGCATCCTGACGCGCCAGCGTTTTCGCCAGCGCCGTTTCTGGACGGCTCGCCAGCAGGCGGTACAGGTACATCGGGCCACCCGCTTTCGGACCGGTGCCGGAGAGACCTTCACCGCCGAACGGCTGTACGCCAACGACCGCGCCCACCATATTACGGTTAACGTACAGGTTGCCGACTTTCGCGCTGCCGGTGACCTGAGCGATAGTTTCATCAATACGGGTATGCACGCCGAGGGTCAGACCGTAGCCGGAGGCATTGATCTGTTCAACCAATGAATCCAGCTGATTCCGGCTGTAGCGCACCACGTGCAGCACCGGACCGAAGACCTCTTTTTTCAGCTCGTCGAAGCTCTCGAGCTCAATCAACGTTGGCGGAATAAAGGTACCGGTTTGCCACTCGCGGCTGTCCTCGGCATTTTCACGCGCGGCCTGGAATACGGTACGGCCTTTGGCGCGCATGGTCTGGATATGGTTCTCAATACCGGCTTTCGCTTCAGCATCGATAACCGGCCCGATATCGGTGGTCAGACGGCCCGGATTGCCCATCCGGCATTCCGCCATCGCGCCGCGTAGCATGGTCAGCGTGTGGTCGGCGATATCGTCTTGCAGGCAGAGCACACGCAGCGCCGAGCAGCGCTGTCCCGCGCTATCGAAGGCCGAGGCTACCACGTCAACCACCACCTGCTCGGTGAGCGCGGAGGAGTCAACGATCATCGCGTTCATGCCGCCGGTTTCCGCCACCAGCGGCGTCGGGCGGCCCTGAGCGTCGAGACGGATGGCAATATTGCGTTGCAGCAGGGTGGCAACATCGGTAGAACCGGTAAACATCACGCCGCGCACGCGGGCATCACCGGTCAGCTGCGCACCGACGGTTTCGCCGCGGCCTGGCAGCAACTGCACCACGCCTGCCGGTACGCCCGCTTCCAGCAGCAGGGCGATACCCTGAGCGGCAATCAGCGGGGTCTGCTCGGCCGGTTTGGCCAGCACGCTGTTACCGGCGGCAAGGGCGGCGGCCACCTGACCCATAAAGATAGCCAGCGGGAAGTTCCACGGGCTGATACAGACCACCGGGCCCAGCGGACGGTGAGTTTCGTTATCGAAATCGTCACGAACCTGACCGGCGTAGTAGTGCAGGAAGTCGACCGCTTCACGCACTTCGGCAATGGCGTTGCTGAAGGTTTTCCCGGCTTCACGCACCAGAATCCCCATCAGCGGCTGCATCTGATCTTCCATCAGCACCGCGGCGCGTTCCAGAATTGCGGCACGTTCCTGCGGCGGAGTGGCGAACCAGATTGGCGCGTTGTTCACCGCGCTTTCCAGCGCCTGTTCTACTTCGCTGGACGTCGCTTCGCGGACATAGCCCACCACATCTTTCGGTTCAGCCGGGTTAATCACCGACACCATATCGCCGTCGGCAACCGGATGCTCCAGCATCGGCTTCGCCGTCCACTTATGCAGCGCGCTATTGAGCAGCGACGAGGAGAGGGAAGCCAGACGATGTTCGTTGGTGATATCCAGACCGGCGGAGTTGACGCGGCCCTTACCATAGAGGTCACGCGGCAGTGGGATCTTCGGATGCGGCAGACCGGACGCACCTTCCTGTAGCGCCATTTTCTCAACCGCCAGCACCGGGTCGGCAACCAGCTCGTCCAGCGGCAGGCTGCTGTCGGCGATACGGTTAACGAACGAGGTGTTAGCGCCGTTTTCCAGCAGACGACGCACCAGATAGGCCAGTAGCGTTTCGTGAGTGCCCACCGGCGCATAAATACGGCATGGACGGTTCAGTTTGCCTTCCGCCACTTTGCCGACAACCTGCTCGTACAGCGGTTCGCCCATGCCGTGCAGGCACTGGAACTCGTACTGACCCGGGTAGTAGTTATTGCCCGCCAGTTGATAAATCGCTGCCAGAGTGTGGGCGTTGTGGGTGGCAAACTGCGGGTAGATAAGGTTCGGCACGCCGAGCAGTTTTTTCGCGCAGGCGAGATAAGAGACGTCGGTGTACACCTTGCGGGTGTAGACCGGATAGCCTTCGAGGCCGTCCATCTGCGCACGTTTAATTTCGCTATCCCAGTAGGCGCCTTTCACCAGACGGATCATCAGGCGGCGACGGCTGCGGGTGGCGAGGTCAATCAGGTAGTCGATAACAAACGGGCAGCGCTTCTGGTAGGCCTGAATAACGAAGCCAATGCCGTTCCAGCCTGCCAGCTCTGGCTCAAAGCACAGTTTTTCCAGCAGATCGAGGGAGATCTCTAAACGATCGGCCTCTTCGGCGTCGATGTTAATGCCGATATCGTACTGGCGCGCCAGCAGGGTCAGCGATTTCAGGCGCGGATAGAGTTCATCCATAACGCGGTCGTACTGGGCACGGCTGTAACGCGGGTGCAGGGCGGAGAGTTTGATGGAGATCCCCGGGCCTTCATAGATGCCACGGCCGTTGGACGCTTTACCAATGGCGTGAATCGCCTGCTGATAGGAGACCATATAGGCCTGCGCATCGGCGGCAGTCAGCGCGGCTTCGCCGAGCATATCATAGGAGTAGCGGAAGCCTTTTTCTTCAAGCTTACGGGCGTTGGCCAGCGCTTCGGCGATGGTTTCACCGGTCACGAACTGTTCGCCCATCAGGCGCATCGCCATGTCCACGCCTTTACGCACCAGCGGCTCACCGCTCTTACCGATAATGCGGTTCAGCGAGCGCGACAGGCTGGTTTCGTTGTGGGTAGAGACCAGTTTGCCGGTAAACAGCAGCCCCCAGGTGGCGGCGTTGACGAACAGCGACGGGCTGCGGCCAATGTGCGACTGCCAGTTACCGTTGCTGATTTTGTCGCGGATAAGGGCATCGCGGGTGGCTTTGTCAGGAATACGCAGCAGCGCTTCCGCGAGGCACATCAGCGCCACGCCTTCCTGAGAGGAGAGGGAGAATTCCTGCAAGAGGCTCTGCACCATCCCGGCGCGGCCGCTGGCGGTTTTCTGGTTGCGCAGCTTTTCCGCCAGTTTCCAGGCCAACTGATGCGCCTGTTCGGCAATCGGCTGCGGCAAGCGGGCCTGCTCCATCAGCATTGGCACGGCGTCGGTTTCGCTGCGGCGCCAGGCGGCGGTAATCGCCGCACGGGTCACGGATTGCGGCAGGATCTGCTCGGCGAATTCGAGGAACGGCTGGTGGATTTCTTCCGCCGGCTGGGCAGATTCATCACTCTCATTCGCGGCACCTGACAGCAGCGCAGGCAGCTCCGGCAAGACTTCATCGTTTTCGAGCTTTTCCAGATAGTTAAAAATTGCCTGCTTTATGAGCCAGTGAGGGGTGCGGTCGATACGTGTCGCCGCACTCTTAATGCGCTCGCGCGTTGCGTCATCCAGCTTAACCCCCATGGTGGTGGTGCCCATGCCATCTACTCCTGTTGCTCGGTTGTCATAGTAATTGCGTAACAGGAATATCCATCATGTTGCAACTTTGTGCAACCGTGTTAAATGTGACGTCCGTTGCAGGCTTAAAAATGAGTTAATTGTTAATGGTAAAACTTATGGAAAACAGCCTGGGAAATGGGTATTGCGAGCTGATTTTATGCGCCACTTAACAGTTATTCGTGGTGCAACCGTAAAAAACGTGAGGGAGTGCAACCTATAGGAAAATGCTATCAGCGGGGTAATGCATTCTATGTAAATGCAGTGTTAAATCGTTTGTGAATTAATTCCGCTTCCGTCAGGATACGGTCGCTTCAAATAATTGCCTCGTTCCGGCAATGATAAAAAACGGCAAATGGGGATGTTGCCGACGCATAATTCTGGAGATTCTAATGACTATAAGTACACCGATGCTGGTGACCTTTCTTATCTATATTTTTGGCATGATCCTCATTGGTTTTATTGCATGGCGCAACACCAAAAATTTCGATGATTATATTCTCGGCGGCCGCAGCCTGGGCCCGTTCGTGACCGCGCTTTCCGCCGGGGCATCTGATATGAGCGGCTGGCTGCTGATGGGGCTACCGGGCGCTATCTTCATTTCCGGTATTTCAGAAAGCTGGATCGCCATCGGTCTGACCGTTGGCGCGTGGATCAACTGGAAGCTGGTGGCCGGGCGCTTGCGCGTGCACACCGAGGCGAACAACAACGCCTTAACGCTGCCTGACTACTTCACCGGGCGTTTTGAAGATAACAGCCGCGTGCTGCGTATTATCTCCGCGCTGGTTATCCTGCTGTTCTTCACCATCTACTGCGCTTCCGGGATTGTTGCCGGTGCGCGTCTGTTCGAAAGCACCTTTGGCATGAGCTACGAAACCGCACTGTGGGCGGGAGCGGCAGCGACTATCCTCTACACCTTTATCGGCGGCTTCCTCGCGGTGAGCTGGACCGATACCGTGCAGGCCAGCCTGATGATTTTTGCGCTGATCCTCACGCCGGTTATCGTTATCTTCGCCGTGGGTGGCCTCGGTGACTCGCTGGAAGTTATCAAGCAAAAGAGCATTGAAAACATGGATATGCTCAAAGGTCTGAATTTCGTTGCCATTATTTCGCTGATGGGCTGGGGCCTGGGCTATTTTGGTCAGCCGCACATTCTGGCGCGCTTTATGGCCGCCGACTCCCACCATAGCATTGTGCACGCACGCCGTATCAGTATGACCTGGATGATCCTGTGTCTGGCTGGGGCGGTTGCCGTGGGCTTCTTCGGGATTGCCTACTTCCAGAACAACCCGTCGGTGGCAGGGCCGGTGAGCCAGAACGCCGAGCGCGTATTTATCGAGCTGGCGCAGATTCTGTTTAACCCGTGGATTGCTGGGATCCTGCTGTCAGCGATTCTGGCGGCGGTGATGTCAACGTTGAGCTGTCAGTTGCTGGTGTGCTCAAGTGCGATTACCGAAGATTTGTATAAAGCGTTTCTGCGTAAAAACGCCAGCCAGAAAGAGCTAGTGTGGGTAGGGCGCTTTATGGTGCTGGTGGTGGCGCTGGTGGCTATCGCGCTGGCGGCAAATCCGGAAAACCGCGTGCTGGGTCTGGTGAGCTACGCGTGGGCAGGCTTCGGCGCCGCGTTTGGCCCGGTGGTGCTGTTCTCGGTGATGTGGTCACGTATGACCCGCAACGGCGCACTGGCCGGGATGATTATCGGTGCGGTGACCGTGATCGTCTGGAAACAGTTTGGCTGGCTGGGGCTGTATGAAATCATTCCTGGCTTTATCTTTGGCAGCGTCGGTATTGTCCTGTTTAGCCTGCTGGATAAAGCGCCGTCGGCAAGCATGCAGGAACGCTTTGCCAAAGCGGACGCGCATTATCACTCCGCACCGCCGTCCCGCTTAAGTAGCCCGGACGAGGTGCGATAGCGCCGCCTCCGGGGTAGCTCGGTGTACCAACCCGGCAACTCTCTCAAGCCCGCATTTTTGCGGGCTTTTTTTATGTTTGCACCTGATAACGAGCGTAACTATATTCGCGCTATTTTTTTACATCTCGTCATTATTTCCCTCACATTTCGCTTGTGTTTATTTTTGGCTTAATGATAATCACTATCACTCACATTTACCTGTCTTTGCAAAAGTTGACGGCGTTAAACATTTAAGGATGTCCGCATGTTTGTTCCTTTTCTCATTATGCTGCGCGAAGGGCTGGAAGCTGCGCTGATTGTCAGCCTGATTGCCAGCTATTTGAAGCGCACGCAGCGCGGTCGCTGGATTGGGGTCATGTGGGTTGGCGTGATTCTGGCCGCTGCGCTGTGCTTAGGTTTGGGCATTTTCATCAACGAAACGACCGGCGAGTTCCCGCAAAAAGAGCAGGAGTTGTTTGAAGGGCTGGTGGCCGTGGTGGCAGTGGTTATCCTGACGTGGATGGTGTTCTGGATGCGTAAAGTGTCCCGCAACGTCAAGCAGCAGCTGGAGCAGGCGGTGGATAACGCGCTGCAAAAGGGCAATAACCACGGCTGGGCGCTGATCATGATGGTCTTCTTCGCCGTAGCGCGTGAAGGGCTGGAGTCGGTATTTTTCCTGCTGGCGGCATTCCAGCAGGATCTCGGCATCTGGCCGCCGCTGGGGGCTATCCTGGGTCTGGCAACAGCCATCGTGCTGGGTTTCCTGCTTTACTGGGGCGGTATTCGCCTCAACCTCGGCGTGTTCTTCCGCTGGACGAGCCTGTTTATTCTTCTGGTGGCGGCTGGGCTGGCGGCGGGGGCTATTCGCGCCTTCCATGAAGCGGGCCTGTGGAACGCGTTCCAGGATGTGGCCTTCGATCTCAGCGGTACGCTGACCACGCATTCGCTTTTCGGCACGCTGCTGGAAGGCATCTTTGGTTATCAGGAAGCGCCGAGCGTCAGCGAAGTGGCGGTCTATTTCCTGTATCTGATTCCCGCACTGGCGCTGTTCTTCTGGCCGCCACGCGCTGCTACATCAACATCACGTATCGCCCCATAAGGCAGATAACGGCTGTTTAGTGACAACTACTTATTGAAAGGGATGGACCATGACCAAGAACTTCCGCCGCAGCGCGTTGCAGACGGGCATCGCAGCACTCTTCTCTACGGCGTTTATGGCACAGGCTGCCGATATTCCGCAGGTTAAAGTGACGGTAAACGACAAACAGTGTGAACCGATGTCCATCACCGTGAAAGCGGGTAAAACCCAGTTCATCATCCAGAACCACAGCCAGAAGGCGTTGGAGTGGGAGATCCTCAAAGGGGTGATGGTGGTGGAAGAGCGTGAGAACATCGCGCCGGGCTTCACCCAGAAGATGACCGCCAACCTGCAGCCGGGTGAATACGACATGACCTGCGGCCTGCTGACTAACCCGAAAGGTAAGCTGATTGTTACCGGTGAAGCGACCAAAGACGCGGCGAAAGCCAACGCGCTGCTGAGCCTGAACGATGCGATTACCGCGTATAAAGCCTACGTCACCGCTGAAACGGCAGAGCTGGTTAAAGGCACCAAAGCCTTTACCGACGCGGTGAAAGCGGGCGATATCGCCAAAGCGAAATCCCTGTACGCCTCTACCCGTCAGCACTACGAGCGTATCGAACCGATTGCCGAGCTGTTCTCTGACCTCGACGGCAGCATCGATGCCCGTGAAGACGACTACGAACAGAAAGCGGCGGATCCGAAATTCACCGGCTTCCACCGTCTGGAAAAAGCGCTGTTTGGCGACAACAGCGTGAAAGGTATGGAGCACTATGCTGACCAGCTGAATACCGACGTGCTGGATCTGCAAAAACGTATTTCTGAACTGGCCTTCCCGCCGTCAAAAGTGGTGGGCGGCGCGGCGGGTCTGATTGAAGAAGTCGCGGCGAGCAAAATCAGCGGTGAAGAAGACCGTTACAGCCACACCGACCTGTGGGACTTCCAGGCTAACATCGACGGTGCGCAGAAGATTGTTGACCTGCTGCGTCCTCAACTGCAGAAAGAGAACAGCGCGCTGTTGGCGAAGATTGACGCTAACTTCAAGAAAGTGGACGCCATTCTGAGCAAATACCGCACCAAAGACGGCTTCGAAACCTATGACAAGCTGACCGATGCGGACCGCAATGCGCTGAAAGGGCCGATCACCACTCTGGCGGAAGATCTGGCGCAGCTTCGTGGGATCCTGGGTCTGGACTAAGCAAGATGGCAAAGCAGCACTCTGACGACCTGAACGAACCGTCACGTCGTCGTTTATTAAAAGGGATCGGCGCGCTGGGAGGCGCGCTGGCGATTTCCGGCGGTTGCCCGGTGGCGCACGCGGCGAAAGCCAGCGAGGCTCCGGCGGCGAACAGCCGGATGGAAACCCAGCCGTTTTACGGCGAGCACCAGGCGGGCGTACTGACGCCGCAGCAGGCTGCGATGATGCTGGTGGCGTTTGACGTGCTGGCGGCAGATAAATCAGACCTTGAGCGTCTGTTCCGTCTGCTGACCGACCGCATTGCCTTCCTCACCAAAGGCGGTCCGGCACCGGATACGCCGAATCCGCGTCTGCCGCCGATGGACTCGGGGATTCTCGGGGCGTTTATCGCACCGGATAACCTGACCATGACGGTCTCCGTTGGTCACTCGCTGTTCGACAGCCGCTTTAGTCTTGCGGATAAAGCGCCGAAAAAGCTACAGAAGATGACGCGCTTCCCGAACGATGCGCTGGATGCGGCCCTGTGCCATGGCGACTTGCTGCTGCAGATTTGCGCCAACACGCAGGACACGGTTATCCACGCGCTGCGCGATATCATCAAGCACTCGCCGGACTTGCTCAGCGTGCGCTGGAAGCGGGAAGGATTTATCTCCGACCACGCGGCGCGCAGCAAAGGCAAAGAGACGCCAATCAACCTGCTCGGTTTTAAAGACGGCACCGCCAACCCGGACGGCAGCGATAAACCGTTGATGGACGAGGTGGTGTGGGTAACGGGCGATCAGGGTGAACCGGCGTGGGCGAAGGGCGGTTCGTATCAGGCCGTGCGCATTATTCAGTTCCACGTTGAGTCCTGGGATCGTACGCCGCTTAAAGAGCAGCAGACGATTTTCGGGCGTGATAAGCACAGCGGCGCGCCGCTGGGGATGAAGAACGAGCACGATACGCCTGACTACGTCCGTGACCCGAACGGTGATGTGATTGCGCTGGATAGCCACATTCGTCTGGCCAACCCGCGCACGAAAGAGACGCAGTCGAGCCTGATGATGCGGCGGGGTTACAGCTATTCGCTGGGGGTCTCTAACTCCGGTCAACTCGATATGGGGCTGCTGTTTGTTTGTTATCAGCATGACCTTGAAAAAGGGTTCCTGACGGTGCAAAAACGCCTGAACGGTGAAGCGCTTGAGGAGTACGTGAAGCCGATTGGCGGCGGGTATTTCTTTGTGCTGCCGGGTGTGGCTTCGGATAAGAGTTATTTGGGCAGCACGCTGTTGCAAGCTTGAGTGCAGTCCCGGCGGCACTTTGCTTGGCCGGGCTACATTGTACGGCGCACGCTTGTAGGTCGGATAAGGCGTTCACGCCGCCATCCGGCAGTGCATATTTGTAGCCCGGGCGAGCGCAAACGACCCCGGGATTTCTCCCAAACTTCAGAATATCACCAACAATCAGTCCTTTTTTTTCATTTCTCCCCTGATTGATATAAAACTGTCACATAAGTGTCAGATGCTATCTCTGAAAGCCATCGTTATGTTTGTGTAAAAATTATGTTGCATCTTTTGTTGATTTGGATGTAATAATAAATATAGCGGTAGTTTCCGTTTCACTATGGAGATCGCGAATGGTAGCGTCCTTGACTGGACTAAGCAGAACCTCAACCCGCATCATCCAGCGCGGAGGCCCCCTCTCCGGCAGCGATTTCGTCACCTCAATTTTTCATCCAATTCGAATTCAACCCGTTGTTCCCGACGTATTGCGCGGTGCGCGTAGCCGTGCATTTTCGTCAATTCAACAGGCAGTTGCTATGGCTTACAAGGAAGCCAAACCTCAGACGTTCGTGCGCATAATCGCGCTGCTTTCAGCGCGTGTGATGTATACCAACAACTCAAGGTGCTATCCATGGGAAGACAAAAAGCAGTGATCAAAGCTCATCGCGAAGCAAAACGTGTGCTGAGACGTGACTCACGCAGCCACAAACAACGTGAAGAAGAATCGGTCACCTCGCTTGTGCAAATGAGTGGTGGAGTGGAAGCAATCGGTATGGCGCGCGACAGTCGCGACACCTCGCCGATTGCCGCCCGCAATGACGCTCAGGCCCACTACCTGCATGCTATTGAGAGTAAGCAGCTGATCTTCGCGACTGGCGAAGCGGGCTGTGGCAAGACCTGGATCAGCGCAGCGAAAGCTGCGGAGGCGCTCATTCATAAGGATGTGAATAAGATTATCGTGACGCGTCCCGTCCTTCAGGCCGATGAAGACCTGGGGTTCCTGCCCGGAGACATCTCGGAGAAATTCGCCCCTTACTTCCGCCCCGTCTATGACGTGCTGGTGAAACGACTGGGCTCCTCCTTTATGCAATATTGCCTGCGCCCGGAAATCGGTAAGGTAGAGATCGCGCCGTTCGCCTATATGCGCGGACGTACATTTGAAAATGCGGTGGTGATTCTTGATGAGGCTCAGAACGTTACCGCGGCGCAAATGAAGATGTTTTTAACTCGCCTCGGGGAGAACGTCACGGTTATCGTGAACGGGGACATCACCCAGTGTGACCTGCCTCGCGGCGTTCAGTCCGGGCTTAGCGATGCGCTGGCCCGTTTTGAAGAAGATGAAATGATAGGTATTGTGCGCTTCACCAAAGACGACTGCGTACGCTCGGCGCTCTGCCAGCGCACGCTGAAAGCCTACTACTAACCGCTGTAACGTCTGCAAAGCCCGGGAAACCGGGCTTTGTTATTTTTGGCTGTTGCAAATACAACAGCTGCAGCAATGGCGTGTTGCAAATCCTACTCTCTGGTACTTCTGGTCAAGTATAACTGCTTGAAATACTGGAAGTTAAAGCTGGCATAAACATTGCTATCAACACATATAACCTAAAAGATAAAAGATGCAATCATTCATTCCTTAATGGGATATGCATGAATATCAAAAAGATAATTGCATCTGACCGTGCTGATAACATTATAGAGACCATGCTATGCCCGAGACTCAAGCCACCCCAGACTACACCCTTGCTGCGCCTCATGCGCATGTGATTACCCGCGATGAAGAGGCGATTAGCATCGCCCATGAACTCGCCGCTTTCCTGCAACCCGGCGCGTCCGAGCGCGACCTGAGCGGAGTGGTACCGCCTGAGGTCGTCAACACCTATTCCAACAGCGGGCTGTGGGGCATCACCGTGCCGCGCCGTTTTGGTGGGGCCGAGGTGTCCGCGGCGACCCTCGCGGCGGTGATTGCCATTATCTCTGCTGCTGACCCGGCGCTGGGGCAAATTCCGCAGAATCACTACTGCCTGCTTGAGGATATTCGTCTGCAGGGCAATGAAGAGCAGCAGCGCTATTTCTTTGAACTGGCGCTGAAGGGCTATCGCTTTGCCAACGCGCTGTCGGAGACCGGCGGCAAGACAGTGCAGGACATTCAGACGCGAATCAGCCACACCGCCGATGGCCTGCGGATAAACGGTCGTAAAGGCTACTGCACCGGCTCGCTGTACGCCCATTGGTTAGGCGTGCTGGCGCTGGACGACGAGGGACGAGCACAGCTGGCCTTTGTGCCGCGGGGCACCAAGGGGCTGACGGTGGTGAACGACTGGGCGTGCCTGGGGCAGCGCACCACCTCGAGCGGTACGGTGCTGGCTGACAACCTGCAGGTGGAGCCGTTTAACCTGATACCGACCTGGAAGTCCTACGACACGCCAACGCTTGCGGGGCCATTTGCCCAACTAACGACCGCGGCTATTGATGCCGGAATTGCCCGCGCGGCATTGAACGATACCGTCAGCTTTGTGAATCAGTTTGCCCGTCCGTGGATTGATGCTGGCGTTGAGCGGGCAGGAGATGACCCGCTGACCGTTTACCAGATTGGTGCGCTTGATAGTCGCCTGGCCGCCGCCGATGCGCTGCTGGAGCAGGCCGGTAAGGTGCTGGACCGCTATAAACATGACCTCTCGGAAGAGGCGGTCGCGCTGGCCTCTATTGCCGTCGCCCGAGCTAAAATATTCACCACCGAAGCGGCGCTGGAAGCCGCAACGCGTTTGTTCGAACTGGGTGGCACCCGCTCGACACACCCGCGCTACAACTACGATCGCCACTGGCGTAACGGGCGCGTGCATACGCTGCACGACCCGGTGCGCTGGAAGTATCACCTGCTGGGCAACTGGGTGCTGAACGGAAAGCGCCCCGCGCGCCACGACTGGAACTGAGGGGGGAGCATGCTCGCTTTTCTGGCCGGAATTGACTGGAACGATGTCGCTCAGGCAGGGCTGGATACCCTGATTATGCTGGGCTGGGCGCTGGGATTTACGGTGCTGATTGGGCTGCCGCTGGGCGTCATTCTTTATCTGACCGGGCAGCCCCGGTTGCTCCACGCGCCGCTGCTCTACCGCGTGCTGTCGCTGCTGGTCAACATAATGCGTTCGCTGCCGTTCATCATTTTGCTGATTGTGATGATTCCGCTGACCACCTTGATAACCGGCACGTCGTTGGGCGTACAAGGCACCATTCCCCCGCTGGTGGCGGGCTGCGCGCCGTTCTTTGCTCGCCTGGTGGAGACGTCGCTGCGTGAAGTGGACCACGGGCTTATCGAGGCTAACTGGGCGATGGGGGGCGATACCTGGCAGCTTATCTGGCACACCCTGCTGCCGGAATCTCGTGGCGGGCTGATCGCGGCGTTGACGGTGACGTCCATTGTTCTGGTGGATTACACCTCGATGGCCGGGGTGATAGGCGGCGGAGGCTTAGGCGATCTGGCGATACGTTTTGGTTATCAGCGGTTTCAGACCGATGTGATGGCGGTGACGGTCGTGCTGCTGATTGCTCTTGTGCAAGTTCTCCAAATGAGCGGTGACCGACTGGTGCGCCGTATGAGTCGTAAATAGTGATATCAACAGGATGACATAATGAAAAAGACCGTGATAGCTGGGCTGATGGCGCTGTTCTCTTTATCGGCGGTGGCCAATGAAACGCTGGTGGTCGGCGCGACTCCCGTACCGCATGCTGAAATTCTGGAATTCGTAAAGCCACAGCTCGCCAAAGAAGGCGTGGATCTGAAGATTAAGGTCTTTAACGATTTTATTCAGCCTAACCAGCAGCTTGCCGAGAAGCATCTCGATGCAAACTACTACCAGTATCGTCCGTTCCTTGACGACTATAACAAGACGCGTCACACCCATCTGGTGCCGGTGGTGGGTGTGCATATCGAGCCGTTTGGCGCGTACTCCACTAAATACACCAGCATTAAGGATCTGCCGGATGGCGCGACTATCGCTATCCCTAACGATCCGGTGAATACCGGCAGGGCGCTGGTACTGCTGAGCGAAGCTGGGCTTATTACGCTCAAAAACCCGGAAGACCCGCAGTCGACGGAGAAAGACATCATCGCCAATCCGCGCCACTTTAAAATTCGTCCATTGGAAGGGGCGATGCTGGCACGTGCAGTAAGCCAGGTGGATTTGGCGTTTATCTTCGCTAACTATGCGCTGGAAGCGGGTATTGATACGGATAAAGCGCTGATTGTGGAAAAAGGGAAAAGTCTGTACGTCGAATATCTGGTCGCCCGCCCGGATAACATCAACGATCCCGGCATCCAGAAGCTGGCGAAAGCGCTGAATTCCGATGCGGTACGTCAGTTTATTCTGACCCGGTATCAGGGAAAAATTGTGCCCGGATTTTAGGAGTGACGACCATGACACCACATATCCGCGTGCGCGGTATCAGCAAGGCATACCCGAACGGCGTGCAGGCGCTTGACGATATTAACCTGGAGATTCAGGCCGGGGAAATCTTTGGCATTATCGGGCGCAGCGGCGCGGGAAAATCCACGCTGCTGCGGCTGTTTAACCGTCTGGAGAACGCCGACCGGGGGGAGATGACGATAAGCGGTGTGCCCATTGGTGAAGGCGCACGCGGGCAACTGCGGGATTTGCGGCGCCGGGTGGCGATGATTTTCCAGCACTTCAATCTGCACGCGACCAGGACGGTGGCAGAGAACGTTGAACTTCCGCTGCGAATGGCCGGTATTCCGGCCGCTGAACGTCGTCGTCGGGTTGACGAGATGCTGCGGCTGGTGGGGCTGGAATCGCTGCGTGGTAGTTACCCGACGCAACTGTCCGGCGGGCAAAAACAGCGGACCGGGATTGCCCGAGCGCTGGTAACGCAGCCGGAAATTTTGCTGTGCGATGAGGCCACCTCGGCGCTCGACCCGGAAAACACGTTGGCGGTGCTCAGCCTGCTCAAAGAGATTAACCAGCGTCTCGGCCTCACGATTATCCTGATTACTCACGAAATGGATGTTATCCGTACGCTGTGTGACCGGGTGGCGGTGCTGGAAAAGGGGCGGGTGATTGAGCAAGGAGAAGTGTGGCAGGTGTTTGGCGATCCTCAGCATGAGGTGACGCGCGGGATGCTCGGGACGCTGCATCACGGGCGTGAGGAAAATCGTGAAATCATGGTCGAAGGGCAGCAGCTGATCACGCTACATTTCAACGGTGTCAACGGACGTGAACCGGATTTACAGCAGATTGTGCACGTGCTTGGCGGAAGCCCACAGCTTGTCTACAGCAGCTGTGAGCCGATTCAGGGACGAATTGTCGGGCAGCTGCGAATTCGTGTGGATACGCCGCTGACGGTGGAGTCTTTACGGCTTGCCGCGCAGGTAGCGGATAGGGTGGCGGTGAGCTAGAGCGAGCGGTTCCCGGCGGCGCTGCGCTTGGCCGGGCTAAGAAATTGTACGATGACTTCAGCTCCATTATCTTTTCTTCAAGAATGATGTATTCCCCTGCAATGCCTTACTCAGGAATACTTGCTCCTACTCGTGTAATATGGACACGGCCCTAAGCTAGGTTCTGGTTTTCAAATTGTTCTGGACTGAGACCGCTACAGGCAATGTCGTGTGCCCACTATTGCTGGGTAAGATCAGTCCATCACATCACTACAACCTGACCCAGCCCCTCTCTATCTACATAATCGGATTTATAGAGGGTAAATAATCGTGGGGGATGTTTGTTAAAATCACACCCAATATTTAATCTCCTGTAACCCTTAAGGATTTTATTTTTAGTACACGAAGTGATTCAATAATCTTCTGGAGTTCATCTTTTTCTCTATCAATGCGTTGAGCCACATCGGTTAGTTCTGATAGAAATTTCAATACGTCTTTGTCATTGAATTTAACATTGGCTTTATAATAGTCGCTTATCTTTCTTAGCTCCTTGTAACTCGTCCAGCGAGTTAGGGGGCCAAATAGTTCAGAGTGCAGCGCTTCACTTATAAATAATCTTTTACTCTCACCGTTATCAAGCGTTATAAGTAAATCCAGGCTCATATCTAGCTCCTTTATTTGGAAAAAATTAACACATCGGAGGCACTCAGGATCTTGAGCTCCTCCTGAGGGAATGCTGTAACGAGATCGCCATTATACTCAACAATGACTCGAACTTTATTTAAATTCACCCCTTCTGGAGTCCTGCCTATTGTTTTTTTGCGAAGCGTTTTTTCGTAAATGAAACGATCTCCATCCCTTATTATTCGGTCAGGATTTCTAAATACATCTCTTGCCGTAGTTTTCCAGTCTGCACGACCTAATGTCCATTTGCTTTTATGTCCCCATCCAGAACCATTTCCGATATGGCGTTCGTTGACATGTTCTACCCCCTCTCGTGTTAACTTAATATTTTGCGGAGGACTTGGTGTTCGGGGTGGGCGAGCTGCACGAGATTTATGTGATGAACAAGGTGCTAAGCCAAGAGGATCGATATAGCTGAGAGTATTGGGTACGTAACTATATTCGTTTATTCCCCCACCCAGCCCTGTCGGGTCCACACAGAGGTATTGCCCCGAGTCGCAATCATAGTACCGGAACCGGTTATAGTACAACCCTGATTCGTTATCTTCATACTGTCCCGGAAAACGCAGATGACAGGTGGGGGCGGCTTCCTTTTTCCGGCTTTCTTCCCGGCCCCAGAGTTGTTGCTTACCCCGCCAGACAATGGTGCCGTCTTCGGTCAGCAGTTCCTGAATGCGACCAATCGTATCAGTGATGGCATAGTGCAGTTGCCCTCTTTCATAACGAGCCAGCGGTGTGAAACTGCCCTGTTCATATATCCAGCGAATGGTGTTTTCATCTTCCGGTTTACCATCAGTTCCAATAGGAATTTCTTCTGTTAGCTGGTCGCCGTTCCAGTGAAAATTCATGCCAGGTTTATCCCGATTGGTGCAGCGCTTGCTGGTGCGCCTGCCGAAAGGGTCGTATTTGTACTCCCAGCGCTCGCCCTCCGGGGTTTCCAGCCCGGTTAGCTGGCTCCGCGCATCCCAGCGGTAGCGCCACATGAGCGGACGGTGGCCGCCTTTATCAACCAGCTTTTCCACTAGACGACCGTTAACATCGTATTTCCAGGTGGTCTGCTCATCCCGGATGACTCTGACAAATTTGCCTTTTTCCGGCATCCCGCTGTTAGGGTTTATACGATGTGTTGAGTGCCGCCATTCTTTGCATTCCCTGGATGTCACCCGTCCATGCAATTGGCGCTGGTGCGACTCACTTTCCAGTACCTCATTTATCCAGGTCTGGCGGCGGGAGATATTGAGGTTTCTATCGTAAGTGAAGCGCTCCTCGCACATTGGTACGTTGCTGCTACCGGTCCAGGTGGCATGGCTTATCTGATTGTTTGCCGTGAGGCTGTTGACCATCGTTCCCCGCAGGGAATCGGCAATCATTGTCAGGTTGTAAGCTTTGTCATACAGCCACCGGCGGTGCAGGGTGTTGTTGCGCCGGTAGTGCGGATTCAGTGCCGTGAGGTCACCGGCCTGCTGCTCAGTCAGCATTCCCGTCGGGGTGTAATTCTGGCGGAGGCTGAACCCGGCATCACTCTGCCGGGATATCTCCTGACCGCACAGGTCGTGCTCCAGGGTTAGCGGGGCATGGTCCGCAATCCGCCACTGCGTGATTTCCCCCATCAGCCCATGGGTAAAGTGCTCTGTAATACCAGCGGTGGTGCGCTGCGAGACTGTATCCTGTATGGCATCGTACTGATACTCTGTTCGCCTGCCATTAATGATTTCGGCGGTGACCCGGCTGGCATTATCGTATTCATATGTGACGGTGGCATCATTATTGTGAGCCCCGACCAGGCGGCTGAAGGCATCGTAGGTGAAAGTTGTGCGGCTGAGTACTCGGTCATTGTCGCCCTGCGTCACTTCCTCGTTTGTCACTTGGTCGGTGATGTTGTACAGGCGGTTAAGGTGCGTGCCGTCAGGGAAAGTGGTGCGGATGCAGCGCCCGCCAGCATCGTATACATAGGTCAGCGTACGCCCGGTAAAGCCGGTTTCGGCGACAAGCTGCCCGGCCTTATCATATTCCAGCCGGTAGTATTCACCTTCAGCGTTGGTGATTTCAGTCAGGCGGGTAAGTTTGTCGTAACGGCATTCCAGCCGTTCTCCATCTGGGCGGATGACAGCGGTCAGCAGGTCAAATGCGCCATATTCGTAGCGGGTGGTTTTGCCTTCGCCATCGGTGAAACTCTCTGGCAGCTTTTCGCTGTTCTGGCGCATCAGTTCGCGCACGCCATCCGGGCGGTGAATTTCTTCCGCGCTACCCAGAGGGCTGGCATGTTTTTTACTGTGGCGGAACTGGGTGGTGAAGCCTAGCGGATCTTTCACGTTCAGCAGCCGGCCCAGTATATCCAGCTCAGTCTGCGTCACGCCGCCATCCGGCGCAGTGGTTTCACGAACCTGATGTAGGGTATCGTAATTCCACTGCCAGGTGGCGCTGCCCGGTATTATCTGCCGGAATAAATCACCGTGTTCGCTGTAGCTGAACTGCTGCTGACGCCCCTGGGGATCGGTCTGGCTGGCCATGCTGCCATGGTCGTCATAAGCCCATTGCCAGACTTGGTTACCCGGTGCGTTCAGCCGGGTGACCTGACCATGTTCGTTATAGCCGTAATACAGACTGTAGCCGCCTGGCAAAGCTACCTGGCGGATATCACCTTCGTCGTTGTACTGGTATTGCGTGGTACGTCCCAGCGCATCGGTCCGGGACTGAAGCTGTGTGTTTTCCCATACGGTGATTTCTTCCCGGCCCAGTGGGTCAAGGCTGCGAGTGACCAGACCATCCTCGTTATACCAGTAGCGGTTTTCTCCACCCTCGGCGTCAATATAGGTGGTGCAGTGTTCTTCTTCGTTATAGACAAAGCGGTCGTCGTAATAGCCTTCCGTTGACAGGGTGCTTATAACTCGGCCCTGTGTGTCATAGCAAATATCAACGCAGGTTTTGTCCGTATCCTGCCATCGGGTCATAAAACCGTCAGCTGAGTATTCATACTGCAAATGGGTGAACTGGAAGGTGTCACACTCGGCCAGAAAACCATTGTTGTCGTAATGGCAGGTAACGAGACGTTGTTTTTGTGGGGCGGCCAGTTCAATGCTCATTAGCTGCTGTTGCTGCCAGTTGAGCGCAAGCGAGTAACCGTCGCTGTGGCGAATCTCCGTCAGCAAGCCATTTGTGCGAATAAAATCAATCCGGTTGTCGTAGCGGTCGCAGATGGCAGACAGTAGATGAACACCATGGCCTGCTGGGGAAAATATCTGCATCTGCTGCGAGCGGCGATCGAGGAGGGTAAGTTTACTACTCATGTCTCCTGTCAGTCGGTAATATGCCTGACGGGAATTAACGGCTTCATGAAAAATACCGTCCTGTGGGATGGGGTAATAGAGAACCACGCCTTCATGGTCGGTGAAGTGCAAATCTCCATCATGTACTGTTAGAGAAACGGACCAGCTATCCGTCCATTTCGGGCCAAAGATGCCACCACTTTGCGCCTGTGAACGGTAGAAACGGGAGAGGTTCAGGGGCAGGGAGCCGGGGAGAGTGAGAACGGTCAACTCCTGGAGAAAATCGCCAGTTCCGGCATCAACGGGTTCTCCGGGTTTTGTGCAATCGTTGCTTTTTGACCCTTTCCCTTTGCCACCGTTCTTTTTCCCTTTCCCTTTAATTTTGCCACCTTTCTTCTGGTTTGAGGCTTTCTGCTGTACTTTCCTCTGCGCCCGGGAACGTTTTTCTGCTTCTCTTTCCGCTTTTTTGTTTGCGGCTTTTTTGGCGGTCAGTTTTGCGGCTTTTGCCGCTTTTTTGCCTTTCATCAGCATCTTTCCGGCTGCTGCTGCATCACCGATACCTGGTATGGAGGCCGCCAGCGACATTGCTGCTTCAGCGTAATTTCCCCTAGCCGCGCTGACGCCCGCATTGGCCAGATCGGCAAAAAAACCAAATCCGGGTATAAATCCCGCGACATCTAACCCCGTCTGCAGCGCATCAAGCCAGCCACCACCTTCTTTCTCTTCTTCTTCGGTTTCTGGCTCATCATCTGGGTCAGCGTCATCAGCCGACACTCCCGCGACAGGAGGCATACCGACTATCAGGCCGACGGTGTTCCGGCTGTTCATCCAGAACTCATCGTTATGCCGCAGCATTGGTTTGCGGCCAAAGCGTACCGTCTGACTATGCTCCAGCGGTTCGCACACATCACCGACAGTGCCGCTGCTGACTCCTTTTGCTGCACCAGGCGTGTCGCCAATGGTCTGTGGGATTTTGCTCTGGTCCAGTACTACTGCCGGGCAGCCGTTAATTTTTACCGACGATACGACCATCACGGCAGCACCCATGTTTGCGGTTACCGGATAGGGGACAGGGGGAGTGGAGGGCCCCATCGGGGTCTTACAAACATCGGGTTTAGTGCTGACGACTTTCCATTGCCCGTTCTGACGGGCGGTAAAATTATCTGCCATCCTGGGCACTCCTGGTTCTGTAACGTGCTTCCATTACCCGCACTGGCGAACTGCCCGGCAGCAGGAAGCGCCAGGTCTGTGCCACGGTCAGGGCATCGGTATTAATTTCGATCGTGTCCAGCCACATTGGCATGGGGATGCGCTGCCCGGTCGGGAGTCTCAGCAGAATGCGTCCTTGATGTGCTGGCAGGGTAAAATGGATATCACCCTCCGGGCGAAAACCACTCAGTACAAACTCCGGCCCCGGTTCGGGATACAGAATTTGCTGGTCATGCGGAGCGCAGTTCCAGTAACCGAAGTCAAAGTCATCCGGCAGGCCAGGATGCTGTGTTTCCAGCCATTCCTGGTCATAGGCTCCCGCCAGTAGCAGGCGGGGCAGCCAGGTTCGGCTGATGCAGCCAAAACCGGCTGGTTGAAACGCCGGAGCAAACCAGTCTGCGTTGTCGTCAAGGAGGTCTGTAAAATGCTGCAGGGTGAACGGGCTGTCCACGGCGATAATACGAGGGGCTTCGAGTTGCTGTATTTTGCAGGTCTGAAGATACCAGGGGTGCGTATAGCCCAAGCCCACCGGATTGACTGGACAGACCGTATGCGCCAGAGGTGGATTATCTTTATCGGGGTGTTCACCGCGTTGCACCTCAGTCAGACGGAATTCATCGGGGATTAGTTTCGCATACTCACTGTTTGTTGATACGCGGCACTCGCCGCCAAAAGCGTAACGATAATCCAGAGGCAGGGAGGTAAATGGTTCAGGCTCAGTTTCGTACCATTGCCCGGTTACCGCCTGACATCGGTAAAAACGCTGGCCGGTTATCCGTAGCTTTTTATTCAGCAAAACATCGCCGGAAGGGGCACGCATTAGGACTCCTACGGTCATCTCTGGCGCAGCGATGCCACCTGGTGTGTAAGCCGTTCCGTTAACAATAATATCGCAGGCGGGTTTCAGGGGGGCCAGGTCGCTTTCGCGCAGTACCGGAGATAGATTCATTTCCCCTGAGAATTCGTCCTCCATACATAACGGCAGTGCTGGGTTTTCCATAAGTTGTGTATGCCACTGACCCCCAGCATCCTGCATCAGACGAAAACCCGTTTTCATGGCGACCACCCGATGCCGTTCATCCAGTTTATCGTCCATCGCGTATTCCATTACTGAGAATGGCGTGAGATTACGAAATTCCATTTGCGTTTCCTCAGTTAATGTCCACATCTTCGCCCTTAATTTCCACCGGACCATTGGCGGCGAAGTTAAATTTCAGGCCGGAAATAGTAACGGTCCCACTTTGCTCCATTTTGATGGAGCAGGGGCCGCAGATGAGTTCAATGGATTTACCCGAAATGATTTTTGTATTGTCAGCGACATTGAGTGTGTAGCTTTTCTTGATGGTGACATTCTGATCTTCTGCCACCGTTTCTGTATCTTTGCCTGTAATTGTGGTGGTCTGGTTGCCGCCGATGTTTTTCTCTCGATCCTTTGTGACTTCCAGCATCTGATTATTTTGTACGGTGATGGTCTGATCATTGGCGACGGTGACCTTCTGGTTATGTCCGCCTTCATTTTTACTTCCTACGTTGATTGTCTGGCCCACACCGACTGTGACAGTCTGGTTATTGGTGATGGTTTCGGTATGGTCGTGGTGTACCGTAGTGCTGCGGTCATTAAGGACTTCGGTATCCATGTTTTTTTGCGCATGAATATAGACCTGCTCTTTGTCAGTGGCATCATCAAACCGCAGTTCGTTGAAACCCTCGCTTTTGTAAGTTTTTGAGCGAATGATCATCTGTGTTTTTGTGCCGGGAAGATCGCCGGGAGAACGATTATCCTGGTGATAGGTGCGTCCCATAATGATGGGCTGATCCGGGTCGCCGTTCAGGAAATCCACAATGACTTCCTGCCCGACGCGTGGGATAGCAAGATTGCCGAATCCTGATCCCGCCCACGCCTGCGATACCCGCACCCAGCAGGAAGTATCCTCACTACTTTTGGGGCGGTTTCTATCCCAGTGAAATTTCACGCGAACCCGACCGTGGTTATCGCAGAAGATTTCTTCTCCGTCAGGCCCGGTCACTATAGCGCTCTGTGGACCGTCAACTTTGGGCTTAGGTAATGGTTGTGAACGCCAGGTTCGATCTGCTGGTATTACAGTAAAATCGTTGGAGAGAGTGGTTCCTTGCCCTGTACTACCATGGATTGCCTGAGGTTGTATCCCTGTCAGCGTACTCCCCACTACCTGCCACTCGCGGTTAAGGTCAGTTGTTGGGTGTCCTGACAGGGTAAAACGTGTACCCGGCCATAGTTTGGGGGAATTACTGGTACAAGTGGCCGTTTCAGCGCTGCTGCGCCAGCCATCCATTTTGTAGCGGGCGAAGCTCTGACCCTGTTGTTCATCTTTAAAACGGCCCGGATAATCAAAAAGTTCGTACTGTGACCGCTGGCCGTTAAGATTATCGGCTTTATGCGTATAGCGTCCCGGCCATCCAGGGACTTTAAAGGTGTAGTCCTGAAGCTGCACTGAAGAGTGTGTGACAGTGGCCGCATAGTGGAACACACTGATTGATTCAGGAGTGATTTCTGTTGTGGCGTTTGGGTTAAATAGGATTGGGGTGGGTATGGTTTTCAATCCGGCAAAATTGTCGCACAGGGTCAGCGTCTGCTGTGGTCCATTAGCGTCTGGGGACAGCTTTTCAAAAAAGAAGATTCCCTCCTCAGACCATAGGCGAGTCAGAAAAGCGAGATCTGACTCCTCGTACTGTACGCAAAATTCACGAGGTGGGTGTTTTTCATAAAAGTGGGACTTCCATTCTGTTACGCCATTTTCTGTTAGTAGAATATCGGAGATGGTTTGGATGTCCTGTTGCTGGAAAATACGGAAATTCTTGCGCAAACTACAGCGCTGAAGTGGAGGGGAAATGGTCAGATGATAGTTTGCCTGCCATCCGTTGTTATTTCCCCGGGCCATTGTAGTGACAATGCCGTTGATATGGCGTTGTGAAATATTACCTTGCCAGATAGTCAGAACGACATTTTTTTCAAGAAAATCCGAAGCTACTAGATTGAATTGAGAGCTGGAAACATTTACTTCCATTACAAACGGATCAGAATATTGCTGGTAAAGCGTAAAATCTACCACGGCCAGCGCGGTCGCTGACTGACCATCAATATTTAACGTAAAACGCAGTCCATTTAATGACATATAACCTCCATAAGGCCGAATAAATATCCATATTACTTGATAAGTTAAATGATCCAGACATTGTAATTCCTGAGTTTAGGAGCGCATAACATTGAGTGGTGAATGCGTGAAATAAAAAAATTTCTGAAGAAGGCTACTTACTGTTATTTTGTAACAGTTCTCGTTCTTTTTTTGCTTCTAGCATTAGACGTAAGGTTCGAAGGAACGAAATTATTCTATAAAATGAGTTGCTGTTTATAGTATATTGACATAAGTATAAAATAAGTAATTGTAATAAAAATGCATTAAGATCTCTCATTAACTGATAAAAGCCTGAGGATTGTATAAACATCAGTAAAAGACCAGTCAATGATAATAGTATATTAAAAAGATAATAATAACGGATCAAATTTAATCCACTGGTATAGCCTCGCCCTAATCCATAAGGTATAAAAGCAACATATATACCTGCAAATAGAATAATGGATAAACATAATATCGAGCTCACCTCAACAGGAAGGTTAAAGTAATATATAATCGATGCCCATCCCCATGGAGTCGAGGCTGCCAGTAACATAACGATAATCCCTATTGAAAAAGGGTTGGGACGTGAAAGTCTGAGCCATTGAAGATTGAGTGCATTTTCCTGCTCCGGGGTGGATTTTTTGAGTAAAGCAGTCCCTCCATTTTTGATCAAGCAGTCGGCTTGTTTTCCTTCATCAATTAATCGTAGAAACTGTGCGCCCAATAATACTCTCGTTATATTCATTTAATTAATAGTGTCCACAGACTGTAATAACCCCAAAACATATTCACCAGAGGTGATAATACTTTCCTGAGAATGTATAACTCCACTGACTGCACTACCAGAAACCGCCATTGCGCTGGTCATCGCGTTGATGAGTTGTTTTATTAACTCTCCGTGAAATCCTTCTGAAGGATATCGTCTGGGATATTTTCCCGCGCGGATCATTGCTTTCATCGTTTTGTTAGATATTCCTGGGTTAAGTTGTTTTATGATAGCTTCAGTCAGACGAACCCGCTCTATTCTGGGATAACGCTTTAACCAGTCGATCACTTTCATTGAAGAGGTTGATTTCATCACTTTGTATGTCATGACCACTTCTTTTAGCGGGCCTACAAGCGAGAGCAGTGAAATTAAATCGAGCGCAGTGAAGGTCGCCGTGTACCATCCCTGCTGATCAATCCAGTCAACATTTTGGGCATCATTACGCGTAATATCATACAAACGCCAGGCGCCATTGACGCATTGAGCAAAAGTAGCAATCGTTCCGGCAGTCGCCAGTACGGCCAGAGGCGTACTCATTCCGCCTGTAAGCGGTACGGAGGAAGCCGAAACAGCGCATGCAACAGCCGTGAGTATACAGGCTCCGCAGGATAGTGCTGTTGACGCAATTTCTGTCCCAATTGATGGATCTTTCACAGCTTCTTTGACTCTTTTCTCCATCATCTCACGAGATAAATGTGTGGCTTGAGTCACAATGACATGGGTTATTTGATTCAGGCCCGGAGTGGAGGCACGTTTGGAAGTGCGAACTAAAAATGAGCGAGAACCGTCGTTGTATATAATACCAACACCATAAAAATTACGTTGACAGTCAAGAGCATCAACCAGTGCGCCGAAATCAAAATCGGTCCCCTTAGTTTGGCCCAATAGACGAGACCACTCATAGCCAGGTAAGTCATTACCTTCAGGATAAAATAAATGAGACACCTTGCCCTCACATTATTAATTCACTAAATGAATCAGTTGCAATGGACGTACGATGTTACGCCTATTTTCAGGCACGCTACCGCCGAAGTTTCCGGCGTCTGCCATCTCCCGTATACAAAACGTAACTCGGTACTGATACTGCTGGTTTTGGCTTATGCTTCCAGTGGTGCGCACCAGTCGTCAGCGCCGGAGGCCAGAGCGTTGTACATCAGAGGAACTGCGTTGTTCAGCGCAAACGGCTTGTGTGCACGCTGGCCTGATGGTTGGCCGGACTGAGGATCGGTCGGCACAGTGACGTTGTGGCTAAATTCCTGCACAAGCATCTCATTTTCATGACCCTGAACGTAGATATTGCCGACAGATTCAGCGGTAAATGCGCAATCGGTAATCAGTCCCTGAGTTTGGCCTTTAATTGAGATATAACACGGTGCTGGCATTTCCTTCACTCCTTTGCATTTTTTATATTTATGCTAATTCCCATTAGCATTTTCAATATTTCACGGCGGACATAAAAACATTGTTCACTGTAATGCTTTTGTGTCCGTCCTTTAGTTGCATCCGTTGCGCTGTCGGTAATAATGCTGGTGGATTTAAATTTATTGCTCATTGGATTCGAGGTTGTGTTTTTGTTTTTTATGCATAAGTTGTTCATGAGTCAACATTATATGATTGTTTTTTGTCGCGATATGAATCAAAAATAACTATACATTTGTTTTTGTGATGTATCTATTGCTCGCATTCATCATGAGTATTGTAATGGAGTAATTTCTTACAGTGCCAGTTAAAATACAATATTGCATTGTTCTGAGTCGTTGGTCTTTAATCTAAAATATTCTCTGTCTCAGATAGTATCGTTGGTTGTGTGTCATTTGTTACGCCTATGTTTATTGTTTCATTAAGGCTTTAATGGTTATTTAAAATTTAATCTAGAGAGTATGGTACTCTCAGGTTGATGTTTTTTCCATGGTGAATTTTTATTTTTGTGGTTTTTTCTTTGGTGATAATTATACCATTAATGGTCTGAATGAATGCCATGTAATTATTTTATGGGCATGAGTAACATACTGCTCCAGTGTCTGGCGTTCCTATTCTCCCCATTTTTCGGAAAAATTCGCATTTATTCATCATCGAAATATAGTTTTGTGAATTCGCTATAGCAACATTGTTATCATTAGTTCAAATTATTAATATTCAGGTGATAGATAATAGTCTAATTTCCGCTTCTACCTATGAACGGTATTTTTAGAACCGTAGATCCTCATCCCCCGCAGGCTGCAACATGCGAAAAAAAGCCCGTATTTTCGTACGAGTTCTTCTAAAAACATGGCGGTGAGGGGGATTAGCTCGCTTCGCTCACCCTTCGGGCAGCCTGTTCGCTGCGCTCTCAGTCTGTCCAACTGGCTGCGCCAGTTGTCGAACCCGGTCCGGGATTCTCATCCCCGCGGGCGTGCAACATGCGAAAAAAAAAGCCCGTACTTTCGTACGAGCTCTTCTTAAAATATGGCGGTGAGGCGGGGATTCGAACCCCGGATACGTTGCCGTATACACACTTTCCAGGCGTGCTCCTTCAGCCACTCGGACACCTCACCATATTGTTTTGCTGCTCACCGTAGGTGGTCAACGGGGCGCTACTATAGGGAGTTGACCTGAAACGGTCAAGCATAAATTCAGATTTATTAATCGTTCGGTTAAGCAATGAACACTGCCCCATCCAAAAGCGGTGGGGCAGGAGAGTTAACGCTGGGAATCAAGCTGTTCGCTGTGCTTCACGACGTCCTGCGCTTTTGCGTAGCTTTCAATCAGCAACTGGTACGCTGGGAAGATTTTGGTGTACACCTCGGCCCATTCGGCGGCATCCGGGCGATTCCATGTGCGCTGTAGTTCGGAAGCGACGGCTGCGGTATCCATCGGTACAACGCCCTCCTGCGCCACGCGGGCCAGAGTGACTTCCTGCGCCATTTTGCTGTAGGTACCCGAAGCGTCGATGACGGCAAACACCTTATAACCGTCAGCGACCGCAGCAATAGCCGGGAAGGCCATGCAGACGCTGGTGATCGTCCCGGCAATAATTAGGGTTTTACGTCCCGTTGCTTTCACGGCAGCAACGAACTCCGGGTTGTCCCAGGCGTTGATTTCACCTTTGCGTGCAATATATTGTGCGTGCGGCGCGTTTTCGTGGATTTCCGGAATCAGCGGACCATTGGGGCCTTGTGGAACCGACGCGGTGGTGATCACCGGCAGACCGGCAAGGGTTGCCATTTTTGCCAGTGCAGCAGCGCGAGCGCGCAGCTCTGGCATCGGCATATCGCCAACCGTCTGGAACAGACCGCTCTGGTGGTCGATGAGTAGCATTACCGCATCGTTCACATCAATCACTGGGCGTGCACCGTTGAAATTTGCTGGAGTAGACATGTTATTCACCTCTCTATTATCAGATCTGACCAAAACGGCCGGAGTTAAAATCGCGAATCGCTTCATCGATTTCGGTTTTACTGTTCATCACGAAGGGGCCATAGCCGACAATCGGTTCATTGAGCGGCGCGCCTGCCAGCACCAGCACTTTGGCGTCATGGCTGGCATGCAGGTGCACGCGTTTACCTTCCTGGCTTAACACGACCAGTTGCGCTTCCTGGGCGCGGGTTTCACCGTTAACCGTTATGCTCCCTTCCAGCACGACGAGTGCCGTGCTCCAGCCTTCCGGCTGCTCAAAGGTCATCTCTTTATCTTCACGAAGCTGCATATCCCAGACGTTAAGCGGTGAGAACGTGCTCGCCGGGCCCATTTTTTCCTCGTAGCGACCGGCAATCACCCGTAGCGAACCGCTGTTATCCGGGAGTTCCACCGTTGGAATGGCCGTGGCTTCAATACTCTGGTAGCCCGGCGCGGCCATCTTGTCTTTCGCCGGCAGGTTGACCCACAGCTGGATCATCTTCAGTTCGCCGCCACGACGGGCAAACTCCGCCGAGTGAAATTCCTGATGCAGAATGCCGGAACCAGCGGTCATCCACTGCACGTCACCCGGGCCAATCACACCGCCTTTACCGGTGGAATCCCGATGTTCCACTTCACCGGCGTAGACGATAGTGACCGTCTCGAACCCGCGGTGTGGATGTTCTCCCACCCCTCGCATAGCGCCATCTGCCGGGAAGCTGTACGGCCCTGCATAGTCGAGCAGCAGGAAAGGGCTCAGGCTTTCACCGTGAGACTGATAGGAAAGTAACGAACGAACCGGGAAGCCATCACCCACCCAGTGCGGACGTGGCGCGGTATACACACCCGTAATCTGTTTCATTTGTTTCTCCTGCGTAGTGAGCTTTGATGTGGATTAGCTTATATTTGGATTTAATAGCTCGCTAGATAGCGGAATTGACCTACACTGTTGCAAAATTAGAACGATGAGGTGGTCATGCAGGATCTCAATGATTTCGCGTGGTTTGTTCACGTGGTGGATAACGGCGGCTTTGCCGCGGCGGGACGCGCGCTGGATATCCCAAAATCAAAGCTCAGCCGACGCATTGCGCAGCTGGAAGAACAGCTTGGTGTGCGGCTAATTCATCGCACCACGCGTCAGTTCACGGTGACGGAAGTGGGGCAGACGTTTTACCAGCACTGTAAGGCGATGCTGATAGAGGCGGAAGCGGCTCAGGAGGCGATTGCCGTACTGCAGGTGGAACCGCGAGGTTGCGTCAAAATAACCTGTCCAGTGACATTGCTGCATGTGCACGTCGGGCCAATGCTGGCGCGTTTTATGGCGCGCTATCCCGGCGTACAGATTCAGCTTGAAGCGACCAATCGCCGAGTGGATCTGGTGGCGGAAGGGGTCGATGTGGCGATTCGCGTCAGGCCAAGACCGTTTGATGATAGTGACCTGGTGATGCGCGTTCTGGCAGACCGTGGGCATTGCCTGGTGACGAGCCCTCGGTTGGTGGAAACGATGGGTAAACCGCTCTCGCCTGATGAGCTGAGCCGCTGGCCGGGGTTAAGTACCTCGGCAGGAAAGCATGTTCATCGTTGGTCGCTGAATGGGCCGAACGGTGCGAAGGCCGAGGTCCACTTCACGCCGCGATTGATTACCAGCGACATGCTCGCGCTGCGTGAGGCGGCGGTCGCAGGCATTGGCGTCGTGCAGTTGCCTATCCTGATGGCGAAAGACCAGCTGGCTGATGGCTCGCTGGTGCGTGTGCTGGATGAGTGGGAGCCGAAGCGGGAGGTGATTCACGCGGTATTCCCCTCCCGTCGAGGGTTATTACCCGCGGTTCGCGCATTAGTAGATTTTCTCAGCGATGAGTATGCATTGATGATTGAAGAGTGAATTTACATTTCGTTTACAATTGTTCTTAACTTGTGCTATTGATGCTCAGTTGTTCTCTATGAATGGCTGAGACAAGCCACAGGTTAATGATGAGTTTGCAAAATTTAAACATGAGCATTGCGCCTGCTCTCGCCGAACAGGTGCTTGAAAAAATGGGGCTTTGCCACTATCCCGCGCTAACCGAGTCGGGATTGACGAAGCTTTATCAGACATGGTGTCGTTCTGTGCCCTTCGATAATATCCGCAAGCGAATACAGGTATCGCAGGGTATTTCGGGTGATTTACCCGGCTTTACGCCGGATGACTTCTTCTCTCATTGGCTGCGCTTTGGAACCGGTGGCACCTGCTGGGCTAGCCATGGTGCATTGTATGCGCTGTTAAAAGCGGTGGGTTTTTCCGTACAGTACGGCCTTTCAACGATGCGCTCACCTCGACCGGTCAGTGCGGACTCTCCTGGCCACGGCACGCTGTTCGTCCGCCTTAATGATGAGCACTTTATTGTCGATACCACGATGCTTCACGGCCAGCCGTTGCCGCTACAGGCCTGGCATTCTACGCACCCAGTGTGGGGGACGCGGGTACACCGTGATGAAGGGTTCTGGTGCGTGAACTGGAAACCGCTCGGTCGCTCGCGGGTGGACTGCCAGTTGTTAGACATGGACGCGTCGGCGGCGGAATATCCACAGCGACACGAACGAAGCCGTCACAGTAGCCGTTTTGATGGCGCGCTGCTTATCCGCCGTGCGGGACATGATTCGATTACCGGGATAGTGAAAGGTGAGCGGGTGGTCAGGGATGCCAGAGGCAAAGAGATATTCGACACGCTGTCGCACCGTCAGCAGAAAGTTTTGCTGGTGGAGCAGTTTGGGATTGCGGAAGAGATAGCGGTGCAGGTACCTGCGGATGAGGGGCCGTGATAACGATAGTGCAGAAATTATTTAAACAGATATTGTGCATTGTTCTGTTTGAGCTATTACCTCTAAAAGATAGGGCTAACTGTTTTGATAACGCAGTCATCTTTATTATTTTAGCGCGTCATAAATAAACATCTCATTGATTTGCTGTTTATATTTTTTTATGAGGGATAACTTTAAGATCAATACGTTGAATATCTGCCCGGTAAACATAATGAATTTACGGTTGGTAATAATCTGGGCATCGTTGTATGCCGTCCTGTGGACTATCGTGACGGTATCGCTCGACCCTGCGGTTCCCTATGATGCTGTAGAGGCGCTAAACTGGGCGCAAAATGGCGAATGGGGCTCTCCAAAAAATCCATGGTTGGTTGGCCTGGTTATGCGGCCTGCGGTTTATCTACCTGCGAATATTTACTGGTATGCTTCGCATTTTCTCGCCATCGCTATAGGCATGGTGGGTAGTTGGGTACTTGCTCACAGGCTCACTGGCAGTAACATGTTGGCCTGGTTTGCATTGTTAACCCTTAATTTATCAGGGCTAATTAATTTTGATATCATTAGCTACAACGATAATTATCTGTTGGTGATGCTATGGCCATGGATGATGTATTGTTATCTGCTGGCTATTAGCCGAAATCTATATTGGTGGCTTGCTTTTGCTCTGCTGGCTGGGCTGGCAACCATGTCAAAATATTCCACGTTGATTCTGGTTGGGTCTGTATTTCTCTCAACGCTTTTCGTAGCGGATATTCGTCGCTGCTATCGGCATGCTGTCTGGTATTGTGCGTTAGCATTAGGCGTACTGTTAATTGCTCCGAATATCCTATGGCTGCAGGAACATAACTTTGCCGCTTTGCATTGGGTGAATTCAGAAATGCACCCAGGTATTAACCCGGGGCTTTTTACCTGCTTGCTCTCCATTTTCTATCCACTGCTTATTTCTGGCGCGATTTTGTATTTTTGCGGCACGCGCTTACGCTGGCCTGCGTCATGGGAACGTCGGGTAGTGCTGGGAGTCTACCTGATTCCGCTGACAGCGCTTTGCTGTTGGTTTTTCTTCTTCAACAGCGGCAGATTAACTGAATGGCTGCAGCCTTTTTTCATTCTGGCACCGGCGTTGATGGTTAGCTGCGTCAGCCAAACTTCTGTCATCGTTCCACGCAGCGTATTTGTTAGCTTACTCAGCGCTGCGCTGCTGGTCATCATGGGCTACAGCGGTGTGATGTATGCCAACGTGGCTAATGCGGGGCAGAAAATGAGCGGTGTTATCCCGTTTAGCGATACGGTAAACCGTCTCTGGTATCAACGCTACGGTACGCCGTTGAGGTATGTCGGTGGGGAGCGTCTGGCAGAATGGCTAACGTTTTACGTCCCATCCCGGCCCAAAATCATCACCAAATGGAACAACGCCACGCAGCCAAATATCTACAGCGCAGATATTCGTCGCGAACAGTTGTTGCGCGATGGTGTAGCCCTTATTGGTCGCGTAGGGGGCTCGTGCTCGACGGAGCGTTTTGGCACTGCGCTTCAGGAGTGGCCGCACATTCGAATTGATATAAAGATGCCAGTCGATTTCCAGACGGATTCATCTCATGGCGTTCAGACCGTTTGTATCGCCTTTGTGCGTCCGGCTGGGAGATAAGCATTCCCGGCGGCGCTGCGCTTGGCCGGGCTACCATCCCGTAGCCCGGGCGAGGTGTTTACGCCGACCCCGGGGAAACAGACGGCTTCGATGCTTGTAAGGGAAACGGGGCGTACAATGGGCGAAAAAAAAGCCCGTACTTTCGTACGAGCTCTTCTTAGAATATGGCGGTGAGGCGGGGATTCGAACCCCGGATACGTTGCCGTATACACACTTTCCAGGCGTGCTCCTTCAGCCACTCGGACACCTCACCATATTGTCATCCCTGTGTTGCTGGGACGAGCGCTAATGTAGGGAAAAGGCTCTTCAGCGTCAATAAACTTTTTAAAAAAATCGTGCGTTTATACAAACTTCGACCAACATGCTTCTTAAACAGGCATAAATCGTATTATTTGCGATCTGCTCCGCATTTTCCGAGACAGGGAAAAGAAATTTGTTATTCTGTTAACCCACAAAAATAATCAAAAACAACACCCATTCGTTCCGATAGCGGTGCTACAAGCAGGAGTCACTATGGAGATCATCTTTTACCACCCCACGTTTGATACCCCTTACTGGATTGCCGAGCTAAGTAAATTACTGCCAGATGCCCGTATTCGTGGATGGGAGCGAGGGGATAATGCGCCAGCCGACTATGCGCTGGTGTGGCATCCTCCGGTAGAAATGCTGCAAGGTCGCGAGCTCAAGGCCGTATTTGCGCTAGGCGCTGGCGTTGACTCTATTCTCAGTAAATTGAAAGCGCATCCGGAAATGCTACCGGAATCTATTCCGCTATTCCGCCTTGAAGATACCGGCATGGGTATTCAGATGCAGGAATATGCCGTCAGCCAGGTGCTGCATTGGTTCCGTCGTTTTGATGATTATCAAGCGCTACAGCGTCAATCCACGTGGCAGCCGCTGCCGGACTATACGCAAGAAGAATTTACCATCGGTATTATGGGGGCGGGGGTACTCGGCTCAAAAGTGGCGGAAAGTCTCTTGTCGTGGGGATTCCCGGTGCGATGCTGGAGCCGAAGCCGTAAGCAATGGCCGCAGGTGACGAGCTATGCCGGTGAAGATGAACTGAATGCGTTTTTACAAGGAACGCGGGTATTGATAAACCTACTGCCGAATACGGCGGAAACGGTGGGCATCATCAATCAGCAGCATTTATCGCAGCTTCCGGATAACAGCTATGTGTTGAACCTGGCGCGTGGCGTTCATGTGGTTGAAGAGGATCTGCTGGCGGCGCTGGACTGCGGCAAGCTTAAGGCGGCAATGCTTGACGTATTCAGTCGTGAACCTCTGCCGAAAGAGAGCCCACTTTGGCTTCATCCTCGGGTAACGATGACACCGCACGTTGCTGCGGTGACGCGGCCAAAAGAGGCCATTGCCTATATCGCGCAGACCATTACCCAACTGGAACGTGGTGAAGCGCCCGGCGGACAGGTCGATCGCGTTCGCGGCTATTAATGTCCCAAGCTAATAAATACAAGGGTTTCCTGCTATCCTTGGCTTATCACGAGAGAGGAGAATGTGATGTATCCTGTTGACCTACATATGCACACCGTTGCCAGCACACATGCTTACAGTACGTTGCATGACTATATCGCCGAGGCGAAACGCAAAGGGATTAAACTCTTTGCCATCACCGATCATGGCCCCGATATGGCTGATGCTCCGCATTACTGGCATTTTGTGAATATGCGCATTTGGCCACGCATCGTTGATGGGGTCGGGATCCTGCGCGGTATTGAGTCAAACATCAAAAACATTGAAGGTGAAATCGATTGTACCGGGCCGATGCTAACGTCGCTTGATTTCATCATCGCCGGCTTCCATGAGCCGGTGTTTGCGCCTCAGGATAAAGAGACGCATACCCAGGCGATGATTGCGGCGATGGCAAGTGGTCAGGTCCACATGATTAGCCACCCTGGTAACCCGAAATTCCCCGTTGATATTCCCGCCATTGCTGAAGCCGCAGCGAAATATCATGTGGCGCTGGAAATTAACAACTCCTCTTTTGTCAGTTCCCGCGTGGGTAGCGAAAGCAACTGCCGTGCAATAGCTGCGGCCGTTCGCGATGCCGGTGGTTGGCTTGCGCTAGGATCTGACTCGCATACTGCTTTTACGCTGGGTGAATTTACCGAATGCCAGAAGATCCTCGATGCTGTGGAATTCCCAGCGGAAAGGATCCTCAACGTTACCCCTCGGCGCTTCCTGAATTTCCTTGAATCGCGTGGAATGGCGCCGATTCCTGAATTTGCTGAATTTTAATGACTGAATGGATTAACCAATGAACGAGTTTTCAATCATCTGCCGCGTGCTTGGCTCCCTGTACTACCGTCAACCTCAGGATCCGCTGTTGGTGCCGCTATTCACGCTGATCCGTGATGGAAAGCTGGCGGCGAGTTGGCCGCTGGAGCAGGATGAACTGCTGGCTCGTCTGCAAAAAAGCTGTGATATTCAGCAGATTGCGGCTGACTACAACGCGCTGTTTGTGGGGGATGACTGCCGTGTACCACCGTGCCGTAGCGCATGGGATGACGGCGCGACCGAAGCTGAAGTTCGTGAATTCCTGACGGAATGGGGCATGCCATTAGGGGATAGTCCTGCCGATCACATCGGCACGCTGCTGCTGGCGGCTTCATGGCTTGAAGATAAAGCGGAAGAGGACGACACCGAGGCGTTGGAAACGCTGTTTGGTGACTTTATCCTGCCGTGGTTTGAAAGTTTCCTGGGGAAAGTTGAAGCTCATGCGACCACTGCGTTCTGGCGTACGATGGCACCGCTGACCCGTGAAGCTATTGCGGCGATGTGGGATGAGCTACAGGAAGAAGATAAAGAGTGATTTAAATCACAAAATTAGTGCAACTGAAATTAATGTTATGAGCATTGTGTGCTCGTGATCTCACCAAAATAGCGCGCATCTGCTAAGATGCGCGCTATGAACGTTATCTTAGCTATTGCAATCACAACAGGCATTCTCTCCGGTCTCTGGGGATGGGTTGCCGTGTCTCTCGGTTTACTGAGCTGGGCCGGATTTTTGGGCTGTACGGCTTATTTTGCCTGCCCGCATGATGGTCTGAAAGGATTGGCCGTTTCAGCCTGTACGACGATGAGCGGTGTTATTTGGGCGCTAGTCATTATCTATGGCAGCGCGCTTGCTCCCCACCTGGAAATTCTTGGTTACGTCATAACGGGTATTGTCGCGTTTTTGATGTGTATTCAGGCAAAGCAAATGCTGTTGTCATTTGTTCCAGGCACTTTCATTGGCGCGTGTGCGACCTTTGCTGGACAGGGCAACTGGCGACTGGTCGTTTCATCATTAGCGGTGGGATTGATCTTTGGCTATGCGATGAAAAACAGTGGACTATGGTTGGCAAACCGTAGAGCGAGAACGACAGCATCGAAGGAGTCCGTGCTGTAGAGTGCGCATAAACAGTAAAAGCGGCGACAGGGTAAACCTGGCGCCGCTTTTTTATTGCTGGTGTAGGACGAATTAGCTCTTGAAATTATCGTTTGCCCAGGATACGGCTTGGGTCCGATTTTTAACCGAGATCTTTTTAAATAAATGATATAAATGCGTTTTTACCGTACTCTCACTAATGAATAACGAACGAGCGATTTCAATGTTAGAGGCACCGATGCGCAACTTATTCAGGATCTCTTTTTCTCTGAAGGTCAGGATTGTGCTTTCCTGAGTATCATAACGGTAATTTCCAGAATTCATAATAAGATAGCTCGCCAGCTTACGTGAGAAGTAACATTCCCCCTCCATCACTTTTTGTAAGCCTTTGATCAAGAAGTGTTCTTCATCATGTGCATAGAATATGCCGTGAATATGCGGCCAACTTTCAATATCCTGATAGGCGTAATCTTCAGGAGTATTGAAAAGTAAGAGTTTTATGCCGTTATTTATTTTACAGAGTTCTTCCTGCCAGGCCTTTATTAACCTTTTATCAATTTCAATCATATCAAAGAGTACGATACCTTGTGATACGTTTTCCTGGCTAACAGTATGAATATTGATGATTTTACTATTCATCCTTAGTGTTTTTTTCAGACTCTGAGAAAGCGCACAGGACTGGAGCGACGGCCTTGTGATAAGAGAAAGAGTCTGGTCCGTGAAACTGAGCTCTTTTTGCATGATGAGACCCCTAATTTCTAACAGCAGGCAAAATTATAAAGGCACCTGGTTAAGCATTGCTGAAATGTGGTTGCTGTTTTGACAAATGTTAAAATACGCAATTAAAAGAATGTCTGCTTAATTTAAAATTTAGACGCTGATATTTCTAAAGCAAGAAATAATCATGAAACAAGATGTAAAAATAAATTACAAGATGTAAATACAACTTATTTATTAAGTTTTTAACAGCTTTTCTTAATGGTTATGCGTGACAGAGTGTTATGCTGTTAACATTATGTAATTCATGATGTTTTTGTTTTTTATAAATTGTCCATCAGCCTTCTCTTAACCAATATGTATGATGAAATTGCGTGATATTAATCGCTTTTAACACTTTCGTTGTGTCTGCCTTTTTTTAACGCTTTGTTTTCTGGTTATCTTATCAGAGTCTAGTGCCTTGTGAGTAGTTAATACTAAAGGTTGATAATATTAAAATTAAATCAAACTTTATCATGAGATCCTCATGTCTTCCAAATATGCATACTCATCCGTATAGCATCGAAACATGAATTATATCGGTGTATGAAGCTTTACATAATTCCATGGCGATATCATTGGTATGGCGAGGCGGTATATTTTCAAAAACTATTATGGTGTTACGCATACAGATAAATGTTGAATGACAAAGTTTAAGGTATTCGTTTAAACCTTTAATTTCGTTAGGTTAAACATTTATTAATAATAAAAACCTTCATAGGTTGTTTATGGATGGCTGTTTTTTTCGCCTGCATGTCATGTTTGCATTTATTTTAATCTATTGATAAGTGACATTTTTTACCTTCGTTGGTACTGCCTTTTATCGCCTGGAATACTTGTAATTCAATGAACGGGTGTCGTGATCATTACCGAACGGTGTTTATTTGCATAACGAGTGTTCGGTTATTACGGCAACAGCACACAGCAACTAATAATGCGTGATAGGGCTCATCATGAAAATGAAGCAACTCGCCATAATGGTGGCGCTTACCGTTTTGTACCCAGCAACCACAATATATGCCGTAGCGGCAAATGGTAACGGTAATAACGGTAACAACGGCAATAGCGGCCAGAACGCTAACGGGAACGGCAACGGAAATAATGGGAATGGTCAGGGCAATGGAGGCGGTGGTAACGGAAGTGGAAATAATGGCAATGGCAACGCCAATGGCAACGGCGGTGGTCAGGGCGGCGGTAACGGCAACGGCGGTGGTCAGGGCGGCGGTAACGGCAACGGCGGCGGTCAGGGCGGCGGCAACGGCAACGGCGGCGGTCAGGGCGGCGGCAACGGCAACGGCGGCGGTCAGGGCGGCGGCAACGGTGGCGGCCAGGGGGGCGGCAACGGTGGCGGTCAGGGCGGCGGCAACGGTGGCGGTCAGGGCGGCGGCAACGGCGGTGGTCAGGGCGGCGGCAACGGTGGAGGCCAGGGTGGCGGCAACGGTGGCGGCCAGGGCGGCGGCAACGGCGGTGGTCAGGGCGGCGGCAACGGTGGTGGCCAGGGTGGCGGCAACGGCGGTGGCCAGGGCAGCGGCAACGGCGGTGGTCAGGGCGGCGGCAACGGTGGAGGCCAGGGTGGCGGCAACGGTGGCGGCCAGGGCGGCGGCAACGGCGGTGGCCAGGGCGGTGGCAACGGTGGTGGCCAGGGCGGTGGCAACGGTGGCGGTCAGGGCGGTGGCAACGGTGGCGGTCAGGGCGGTGGCAACGGCGGCGGTCAGGGCGGTGGCAACGGTGGCGGTCAAGGTCACGGCGGCCTGGGTGGCGGCAGTGGCGGTAATCATGGCGGCGGCATAGGTGGTGGTCAAGGTCACGGTGGCCTGGGTGGCGGCAGTGGCGGTAATCATGGCGGCGGCATAGGTTGTGGTCAAGGTCACGGTGGCTTGGGTGGCGGCAGTGGCGGTAATCATGGCGGCGGCATAGGTGGTGGCCAAGGTCACGGCGGTCAGGGTGGCGGCAGTGGCGGTAATCATGGCGGCGGCATAGGTGGTGGCCAAGGTCACGGCGGTCAGGGTGGCGGCAGTGGCGGTAATCATGGTGGCGGCATAGGTGGCGGTCAAGGTCACGGCGGCCAGGGTGGCGGCAGTGGCGGTAATCATGGTGGCGGCATAGGTGGTGGTCAAGGTCACGGTGGCCAGGGTGGCGGCAGTGGCGATAATCATGGCGGCGGCATAGGTGGTGGTCAAGGTCACGGCGGCATGGGCGGCGGCAGTGGCGGTCACCATGGCGGCGGTATGGGTGGAGATCATGGTCACGGTGGCCAGGGCGGCGGCAACGGCGGTCACCATGGCGGCGGTATGGGTGGAGATCATGATCACGGTGGCCAGGGCGGTCACGATGGTAACGGTGGTAGCTACGGCAGTGGTCATGGTCATGGTGGGCATGGTGGCCACGGCGGTGGCACCGGTGGTGGCACAGGCGGCGGTAACGGTGGTGGCACAGGCGGCGGTAACGGCGGTGGCACAGGCGGCGGTAACGGTGGTGGCACAGGCGGCGGTAACGGTGGTGGCACAGACGGCGGTAACGGTGGTGGTACAGGCGGCGGTAACGGTGGTGGTACTGGCGGCGGTAACGGTGGTGGTACAGGCGGCGGTAACGGTGGTGGCACAGGCGGCGGTAACGGTGGTGGTACAGGCGGCGGTAACGGTGGTAGCACAGGCAGCGGTAACGGTGGTAACAGCGGAGGCAATGGTAATACAACCAGCATTAATTTTGGTTCTTTGAACAGTGATTCGTCGAGCTTTGTGAATGCAGGCAGTGCAAATCTGTGCAATCAGCCGGGGGCTGCGGGTTGTAACTTCCGTTAGTCATCATTATTTCTGGGCCGTAACCATAAAGGTTACGGCCTTTTTTACGATAAAAAGAGGAGTGATGATCGGGTATGCGGCTCATAACCATACAAATAATCTATGAGAAAAATACTTGAAATCAAAGACTAAGCACACTAATGTAAATGTAATGTTTACAAAATGTGTATTCACCACGAATTTCAGATCAGGAAGGGTAGATTCACGGACGATCTTGAATGAGGGGCGTTACCATGAAAACATTTCTTCACTCTTTTACCGTACCTCTCTCCCTGCTGATTCTTAGCAGTACGCCATCATTGGCTGCCTCGGACGGGATCATTCATTTCCGCGGACAAATTGTTGAGACTCCTTGCGACTACCAGTCTAGCTCTCAGCGCATAAACGTGAGCTGTTACGAAAATGGAAAATACAAAGTACAAACCACTAATGTTAGTGATTTGTTGCAAGGGGGTAAGTTAACCAATGCAAAAGCGACCGCAAGCATGAGGTGGGTCGACCCTGAAAAAAAACTTGCGATATTAACTGTGGTCTATGAATAGACTGAAACGAAGTTGCGGTCGGCGTTGTCTATGGTAGACAATATTTCTGTCTTAGTTAGAGGATAGTGAGCATGACCGTACGAATTCAGGTGCTGCAGGGGGATATTACCCACCTTGAGGTGGATGTTATCGTCAATGCAGCCAATCCTTCATTGATGGGCGGTGGTGGTGTTGATGGTGCGATTCACCGTGCCGCTGGCCCCTCGCTGCAGGAAGCCTGTGCCGTTGTCCGCCAGCAGCAGGGAACCTGTCCGCCCGGACATGCGGTGATTACGCACGCGGGTAACCTGAAGGCAAAGGCGGTCATCCATACTGTCGGACCTGTCTGGCAGGGTGGGGGAGAGAATGAAGCGTCTTTGTTGCAGGAAGCATACCGTAATAGTCTGCAGCTAGCGTTGGATAATGGCTATCACAGCCTTGCTTTCCCGGCTATCTCAACGGGAGCCTATGGTTATCCGCCGAAAGACGCTGCCGAAATTGCGGTGAGCACGGTAGCGGCCTTTCTGACCCGTCGTAGCCTGCCGGAAGTGGTTTATTTCGTCTGTTTTGATGATGAGACCACGCAGCTGTATCAGCAGTTGCTCAGCCAGACCCATATTCCGGGTCTGGCAAACGATGCCAATACTTAATGGCTAGCGATCTGCGCTTTTGAGGGCTTTTGCTGCGGCTTACCGGAAAAGAGGAAACGCAGCACAGGAATACGCAGGTGAATCTCATAAAGGATTAACGCGCAGCCAACCACAAAAATCAGGCCGGTCAAGAAGCCCAGGGTATTCGAACTGATGGCCGGCATGATCCAGGCGCCAAAGAACAGCGTCAGCGGGTGGTGTACCAGGTAGATAAATAAAGAAGCGTTGACGAAATAGGTCACCCGTGCGGACTGGAAGTTCAGCATGCGGTGGCCAAATGAGAACACCACGTTCACCATCCATACCCCAAGTACCATCGTAATCACATATTCCGTTTCATACATCCATGCTTCACCTGAGCCAAAATGCTGATTCAGGCGGTAAGCAATGAAACCAAACAAAGCGGCCACAATGCACCACGGTGAAGGGGTGGTAAACAGCGTTTTCAGCTTGGGATGGATAAACGCCAGCGCACCAAGAATAAAGAAGGGAACGTAGAACAGCGTCTGCATCACGACAAAGTTAAACAACCCATCGCTAAGTATTGGCGGGTAAAGCAGGAAAAGCGTTCGGCGAATGGCGGCATAAACGATCCCCAACGCTAAAAACATCAACGTGAGTTTTGCCATCGACATATTGTCGAACATATCGGTTCTTCTACGCATCTGACGGCGGCGCATCAGGCGAAACGCCAGAATGCCAAGCGTGGTCAATACCACCAGAACTAATAGGAACCATAGGTGCGACACCAGTTCCCACGCGAGCGTATTATATTTGTCGTAAAAAGAGAGCGTATGCCAGCTTTCCGTCTTACCCTTAACGTACTGCAGCATTAAAAACTGCGGCAACGTCAGAAGAGGGATGGCGGTAAGCATCGGAATACCGACGCGCTCCACGCGTACTTTCCACCATTTTTTCATGGGATAGCGTAAAAACAGCATATAGGAAAAGTAGCCGGAGATAACAAAGAACACCTGCATGCGAAAAGCATGAACAAAATCATTGAACAACGTCAGCCACCAGGAGGGTGAAGCGCTGTTCATATGCCAGGTGTGGCTGGAATAAAGCAGGGAGATGTGAAAGGGTATCCCCAGGAGCATCAGCCAGGCCCGAATGGAGTCGAGGAAATATTCACGCTGTGCGGGTTTGTTATTCATAGGGTTAGGTACGATTCTCGGACTAATCGCCTTACCTGATAAGACGATAAAGTTTACATTCGTTCGCAACCCTACACTAACTCTGGTTACCTGTCTCCAGGATAAGCACGCAAAGTGCAAAGCGCGGTTAACGGTTGCTTACTCCATAAGCCACTGTGCTGAACAATACGGGGATTATGTTGTCGGATTGCTTGAATTTCCAGTAAAATGGATCGGATCGATTTAAGCACACAAAGGGGGAAGTGCTTAGTTATATGAAACATACACCACAGATGATGAAACTGCGTTGGTTAGGCGCAGCCGTAATGTTGTCCCTGTGTACTTCATCTGCATGGGCATTCACTATTGATGACGTTGCAAAGCAGGCAAAATCGCTGGCTGACAAGAGCTATGAAGCGCCAAAAAGCAACCTGCCTTCCGTCTTCCGCGATATGAAATATGCGGACTACCAGCAAATCCAGTTCAACCACGATAAGGCATACTGGAACAATATAAAGACCCCATTTAAGCTCGAGTTCTACCATCAGGGTATGTACTTCGACACGCCGGTGACCATTAATGAAGTCACGGCAACTTCCGTGCGCAAAATTAAGTACAGCCCGGACTACTTCACGTTCGGCGACGTTCAGCACGACAAAGACACCGTGAAGGATTTAGGCTTCGCCGGTTTTAAAGTGCTTTACCCGCTGAACAGCAAAGACAAAAACGATGAAATCGTCAGCATGCTGGGTGCGAGCTATTTCCGCGTTCTGGGTCAGGGCCAGGTTTATGGTCTCTCTGCGCGCGGTCTGGCGATTGATACCGCATTGCCGTCAGGTGAAGAATTCCCTCGCTTCCGTGAATACTGGATTGAACGTCCAAAAGCCACCGATAAGCGTCTGACTATCTATGCGCTGCTGGATTCTCCGCGTGCGACCGGGGCATACCGTTTCGTAATTATGCCTGGCCGCGACACCGTGGTTGACGTTCAGACCAAAATTTACCTGCGCGATAAAGTGGGTAAACTGGGCGTTGCGCCATTGACCAGCATGTTCCTGTTCGGGCCAAACCAGCCTTCTGCGACGACCAACTATCGCCCGGAACTGCATGACTCCAACGGTCTTTCTATTCATGCCGGTAACGATGAATGGATCTGGCGTCCGCTGAACAATCCAAAACATCTGGCCGTTAGCAGCTTTGCCACCGAAAACCCGCAGGGCTTTGGTCTGCTGCAGCGTGGCCGTCAGTTCTCTCGCTTCGAAGATCTGGATGACCGCTACGACCTGCGTCCAAGCGCCTGGATCACGCCAAAAGGCGATTGGGGCAAAGGTACCGTTGAGCTGGTTGAAATTCCAACCAACGACGAAACCAACGATAACATCGTCGCTTACTGGACGCCGGACAAGCTGCCGGATGCTGGTAAAGAGATGAACTACAAGTACACCATCACCTTTACCCGTGACGAAGAAAAACTGCACCCGACCGATAACGCGTACGTGATGCAGACTCGCCGTTCTACCGGTGATGTGAAGCAGTCCAACCTGATTCGTCAGCCGGACGGTACGCTGGCCTTCGTGGTGGATTTCACCGGCGCAGACATGCGCAAGATGCCGCAGGATACGCCGGTAACGGCGCAGACCAGCATTGGCGATAACGGTGAAATCGTCGAAAACAGCGTGCGCTACAACCCGGTCACGAAAGGCTGGCGCTTGATGCTGCGCGTGAAGGTGAAAGATCCGAAGAAAACCACTGAAATGCGCGCTGCGCTGGTCAACGCCGATCAGACGTTGAGTGAAACCTGGAGCTATCAGCTGCCTGCTAATGAATAACACAACGAAGTATATCGACGCATTGTCGCTTACGGATGCAGAAAAAGCGGCGCTCCCTAACAGCTCGCTTCGTGCCGTGCACGAAGCGCTGGATGATGAGCATCAGGCGATTGCCCGTGATGATGACACGCCGCTGGCCTCGGTCAAGGCGCGTCTTCAAGAGGGCTGGCCAGATTCTCTGGGCGGCGATCAGCTTATCAAAGACGATGAAGGGCGCACCCAGCTGCAGGCCATGCCGAAAGCTACGCGCTCCTCAATGTTCCCGGACCCATGGCGTACCAACCCGGTAGGCCGCTTCTGGGATCGTCTTCGTGGCCGTGACGTCACGCCGCGCTACCTGTCTCGTCTGACCAAAGAAGAGCAGGAGCATGAGGCAAAATGGCGTACGGTCGGTTCTCTACGCCGCTACACGCTGCTGATCCTGACGATTGCACAGACCGTGGTCGCGACCTGGTATATGAAGACCATACTGCCTTATCAGGGCTGGGCGCTGATTAACCCGGCGGATATGGTCGGGCAGAATCTGTGGGTTTCTTTCATGCAGCTGCTGCCGTACCTGCTGCAAACCGGGATCCTGATTTTGTTTGCGGTGCTCTTCTGCTGGGTCTCCGCCGGCTTCTGGACCGCCTTAATGGGCTTCCTGCAGCTGCTGATTGGCCGCGATAAGTACAGTATTTCGGCCTCGACGGTGGGCGATGAGCCGCTGAATCCGGAACACCGTACGGCGCTGATCATGCCTATCTGTAACGAAGACGTGTCTCGCGTATTCGCCGGTCTGCGTGCAACCTGGGAGTCGGTGAAAGCCACCGGCCAGCAGAAGCACTTTGACGTCTACATCCTGAGCGACAGCTACAACCCGGATATCTGCGTGGCAGAACAAAAAGCCTGGATGGAGCTGATTGCCGAGGTGCAGGGCGAAGGGCAGATCTTCTACCGTCGTCGTCGTCGTCGTATGAAGCGTAAAAGCGGTAACATCGATGACTTCTGTCGTCGTTGGGGTAACCAGTACAGCTACATGGTAGTACTGGATGCCGACTCCGTGATGTCCGGCGACTGCCTGACTAACCTGGTGCGTCTGATGGAAGCGAACCCGAATGCGGGTATCATCCAGTCTTCCCCACGCGCTTCCGGGATGGACACGCTGTATGCACGCTGCCAGCAGTTTGCAACGCGCGTTTACGGGCCGCTCTTTACCGCGGGGCTGCACTTCTGGCAGTTGGGTGAATCCCACTACTGGGGTCACAACGCCATTATTCGCGTGAAGCCATTTATTGAGCACTGTGCGCTGGCACCGTTGCCGGGCGAAGGTAACTTTGCCGGTTCAATTCTGTCGCATGACTTCGTCGAAGCCGCGCTGATGCGTCGTGCAGGGTGGGGCGTCTGGATTGCCTACGACCTGCCGGGCTCTTATGAAGAATTGCCGCCGAACCTGCTTGATGAACTCAAACGTGACCGTCGCTGGTGTCAGGGTAACCTGATGAACTTCCGCCTGTTCCTGGTGAAAGGGATGCACCCCGTTCACCGTGCGGTGTTCCTGACCGGCGTCATGTCCTACCTTTCTGCGCCGCTGTGGTTTATGTTCCTGGCCCTGTCGACCGCGCTGCAGGTGGTGCATGCGCTGACCGAGCCACAGTACTTCCTGCAGCCGCGTCAGCTATTCCCGGTCTGGCCGCAGTGGCGTCCTGAACTGGCGATCGCGCTCTTTGCCTCGACCATGGTGCTGCTGTTCCTGCCGAAGCTGTTGAGCATTATTCTGGTGTGGTGCAAAGGGTCGAAAGAGTACGGCGGGTTCGTTCGCGTAACGCTCTCACTGCTGCTTGAAGTGCTGTTCTCCGTTCTTCTTGCACCGGTTCGTATGCTGTTCCATACCGTATTTGTGGTCAGCGCGTTCCTGGGTTGGGAAGTGGTCTGGAACTCGCCACAGCGTGACGATGACTCCACGCCATGGGGCGAAGCCTTTATGCGTCACGGTTCTCAGCTGCTGCTGGGTCTGGTATGGGCGGTCGGTATGGCATGGCTGGACCTGCGCTTCCTGTTCTGGCTGGCGCCGATCGTCTTCTCGCTGATCCTGTCGCCGTTCGTTTCAGTGATTTCCAGCCGTTCGACTATCGGTCTGCGTACTAAGCGCTGGAAGCTGTTCCTGATCCCGGAAGAGTACAACACGCCGAAGGTACTGGCCGATACCGAAGCGTATCTGGAACAGAACCGCGCTCGCGTGCTGGACGATGGCTTTATGCATGCGGTGTTTAACCCGTCGCTGAATGCCCTGGCAACGGCAATGGCTACGGCACGTCACCGTGCAAGCCATGTGTTGGAAATTGCCCGCGATCGTCACGTCGAGCAGGCGCTGAATGAAACGCCGGATAAGCTGAATCGCGATCGACGTCTGGTGCTGCTGAGCGACCCAGTCACGCTGTCGCGTCTGCACTATCGCGTATGGGCTGCGCCGGAGAAATACTCTTCGTGGGTGGCCGAGTACGATAAGCTGAAGCTGAATCCGATGGTGTTAAACGCCAAATAGTGCGGTGCTTCCCCGGCGGCGCTTCGCTTGGCCGGGCTACGTAACCTGTAGCCCGGACGAGGTGCGAAGCACCGACTCCGGGGAGGGCTCCGAGCAAATATTTGCCGTAAGGAAATACCGGCCATCAAGCCGGTATTTTTTTGTCTGTTTAATGAGGTAAACGACGTGATAAGAATGATACTGGTGGCCGCCATGGCGATAATGCTCACCGGATGCGGCAGCATTATCAGCCGGACGATCCCGGGCCAGGGCCACGGGAATCAGTACTATCCGGGCGTTAAGTGGGATCTGCGTGATTCAGCCTGGCGCTATGTCACCATTCTGGATCTGCCTTTCTCGCTGGTTTTCGACACCTTGCTGCTGCCGATTGATGCGAATCACGGCCCGTATGAGTGATTAACGCTCGTCCCACTCATCTGCGGCGGCCTGGCCCTCTTCGGTATCCTGCGAGGGCTCAAGCTGATATTCGCCTTCATCCCATTCGTGCAGCGTATTTTCTTCCAGCCACTCCTGACGCAGCTCTATCTCGTCAAAATCACCATCAAACACGCTCTGCGCTGCCTCACCGCTGAGCATCGGCACGCACTCGCCTGCGTCATCCTCTTCGGCGAAGAACTCGGCCTGCCACATGATGTCACCATCCTGTAGAACGTACTTTTGCATATTGAACTGCTCTACGTCCGCTTCACCTTCCTCAAGTCCGGGGTTATCGGCGAGGAACGTTTCACGTGCTGCATCAATAGCTTCTTCGAGCGTGGCGTATAAAGTCATCTCAACTCCCTGCAATGTGACGAGGTATTCAGGGAAATAATAGCTGAACTTTTGAGTTGTACACGCCCGGTGGTTTGATTTTACGCAAACCGCCGGGCGTTGTATTTAAGGACGGGAAGGTTCTGGGCTACGGCGCAGGCTAAAACCGGTATAAATCGCGTTGAACAAGACTACGGCGGCGGTCACGCAGAAGACGGCGCGGAAACCGTAGTTGGCCGATACAGCCGCACCGATAAGCGGCCCGGTGACGTTGCCAATATCGCGGAACGACTGGTTATAGCTAAAGATACGACCGGCAATCTGGTTGCTGGAGTTATACACCAGCAGCGTCTGCACTGCGGGCAGCAGCGCACCGTCGGCGGCGCCGAGCAGGAAGCGCAGGATACCGAGCTGTAGTGGGTTCTGCACAAATGACATTGGGATCAGCAGCAGTACGGAGACAACCAGCGCCACGATGAGGATCTTTTCCGGGCCAATACGATCACCGAGTTTCCCCAAACGCGGCGCACAAATTAGCGCCGCCACGCCGGGCACCGACGCTATCATGCCGCTGATGAAAGCAATGTTGCTGATGTTGCCGGCGAGATCGCGCACATAGAGCGTCAGAATAGGGGCGATAGAACCGGTCGCCACCTGGATTATCAGCGTGGTCACGAACAGACTTAGCACCAGCTCGCGGTTTTTCAGCGAGCCAAAGACCTCTTTGACGTGCAGCATCTCTTTTTTCGATACCGGCGTGAACTGCTCGCGAATGAAAAACAGCGTCATGACGAAGCAGACAAACAGTACCGCGGCGGTCATAAAGAAGACCGGGCGCAGGCCGTAGTTATCGGCAAGGAAACCGCCGGCCAGCGGCCCCAACAGCGCGCCGCTGACTGCCCCCGTTGAAAGCGTACCGAGCGCCCAGCCGCTCTTATGGCGTGGGATCTGCGTGGCGATAAGCGCGTTAGCATTCGGAATAAAACCGCCGAGTAGCCCCAGCAGCGCACGAAGGATCAGGAACTGCCAGATATTTTGCGCGAGCCCCATTAACAGCATGACGATGGACATGCCCAGCGCCGAGCGTAGCAGCATTATCTTACGCCCTTTGCGGTCGGCCAGGCCGCCCCACAGCGGTGACGCGATAGCGGAGAACAGGAAGGTAATACTAAAGACCAGACCGGACCACATATTCAGTGAGCTATGGCCGGTAACGCCGAGCGCTTCAACGTATAGCGGCAGGAAAGGCATAACCAGGCTGAACGCGGCACCGGTTAAAAAACAGCCGAGCCAGACGACAGCGAGATTTCGCTTCCAGTTAATGGGGGCATCTGAGGGTTGCATAGGGTTCCGCAGGCGAAACGTCGCCAAAAGAGAATGTATTTATAAGCCTGCTAATTATGCTCCTGTGTTTATATCACTGCAATGTGGGCAGCTTTTAAAGCTAAAACAAAAACGCACAGCGGGGCTGTGCGTTAACGTTCGCTAGTAGAGCGATGGTGCGCCTTCCGGCCGCGTCTTGAAGCGCCGGTGTAGCCACATATACTGCTCTGGCGCCATCATGATGCATTTCTCAACTATGGTGTTCATCCATGCCGCGGTTGTCTCGGCATCGTCCAGCGGTGGGTTGCATTCGGGCTCAAGGATAATCAGCTCGTAGCCTTTACCGTCCGGCTTCCGACGGGGGACGAAAGGAACCACACACGCTTTTGACGTTTTTGCCAGCATCCAGGTGCCAGAGGTGGTTGCGGCATCTTTGACGGCGAACAGCGGGGCGAAGACGCTGGCGCGCGGGCCGTAATCGTGATCCGGGGCGTACCAGATAATTTCACCGTTCTTCAGTGCCCTGATCATGCCTTTCAGGTCTTTGCGGTCAATCATATCTTTGTTCGAGCGCATGCGACCCCAGGTTTGAAGCAGGTCGATCACCGGGTTATCGTTTGGACGATAAACCCCGATCCCTGGGTTATGGATACCGAACATGCGAGCACCCATTTCCAGCGTCAGAAAGTGAATACCGATCAGTAAAACACCGCGGCCCGAGTCCTGTACGGCGCGAATATGCTCAAGACCACTCGCATCCATCCAGCGGTTGACGCGTTTGGTTGGCCAGAACCAGGCTATCCCCGTTTCCATCACGCCCATGCCGACGGACTCAAAATTCTTGACCACCATCTCATGACGTTCCGCTTCACTCTTGTGTGGGAAGCACAGCTCAAGATTGCGATACGCAATTTGGGCACGACGTCTCATTAGACGCATCGCCAGGCGGCCAATGGCATTACCGAGGCGATAGATAACCGGATAGGGGAGCTGAACGACCAGCCAGAGTACGCCAATACCTAGCCAGGATGGCCAGTAGCGAGGATGTAGCAACGAGGCAGTAAATTTGGGTAACTGGGTCATGTCATTCCTGTTATTACAAGCAACGGTTTCTATTGTCGCACTTTTTTTCCGACAACCAAAACGGCTGCGTCACGACTGGAGAGTATTCATTCAACTTTTTTGCAGCAAATCAGTAATCGTGATGAGAATGTAGCGCAAAATGTGGGGATGTAAATTAACGATGATTGCTATATCATGCGCCCCGATTATTACTCACCATTCAATTTTGCAGGATAAGAACACCATGCCAGTGTTACATAACCGCATTTCGAATGAGACGCTGAAAGCGAAGATGCTGGCAGAAACCGAGCCACGCACCACTATCTCATTCTATAAGTACTTCACCATTGTTGATCCAAAAGCCACGCGTGACGCGCTCTATGTTGCGCTCTCTGCGCTTGATGTCTTTGGTCGAATCTATCTCGCGCGCGAAGGTATTAACGCGCAGATTAGCGTGCCGGAGAGCCGCGTAGAGAAGCTGCGCGAGTGCCTGAATAATTTTGATCCTGCGTTGAAAGGGCTGCGTCTGAACATTGCTCTGGATGATGATGGGAAATCATTCTGGGTGCTGCGCATGAAGGTTCGTGAACGCATTGTGGCTGATGGTATTGAGGACCCGACGTTTGATGCCAGCAACGTAGGTGACTACCTGAAGGCGGCGGAAGTGAACGCCATGCTCGACGACCCTGATGCGGTGTTTATTGATATGCGTAATCACTATGAATACGAAGTGGGGCATTTCGAACAGGCGATGGAAATCCCGGCGGATACCTTCCGCGAGCAGCTGCCAAAAGCGGTTGAGATGATGCAGGGGCATAAAGACAAGAAAATTGTTATGTACTGCACCGGTGGTATTCGTTGTGAAAAAGCCAGCGCGTGGATGAAACATAACGGCTTTAATCAGGTCTGGCATATCGAAGGCGGCATCATTGAGTACGCCCGCCGCGCTCGTGAGCAGGGTTTACCGGTACGTTTTGTCGGTAAAAACTTTGTTTTTGACGAGCGTATGGGCGAGCGTATTTCAGACGACATCATTGCCCATTGCCATCAGTGCGGTACGCCGTGCGATAGCCATACCAACTGCCTGAACGATGGCTGCCATCTGCTGTTTATCCAGTGTCCTGCTTGTGCCGAGAAGTTTGAAGGGTGTTGCAGCGTGGCCTGTCAGGAAGAGCATAAACTGCCAGAAGAAGAGCAGCGTCTGCGTCGTGCCGGGCGTGAGAATGGTAATAAGATTTTTAACAAGTCGCGCGGTCGCCTGAATACGCGTTTGGGTATCCCGGACCCGCAAACTGAGAACGATTAGTTGAAGCAGAGCCAGGCGATGTCGAGAAGAGCCAGCAGCAGCCAGAGCGCCAGATACAGCATCAGGTGTTCGCGGATGTTGTTGAGCAGAAAGTAGAACAGACGACGCATAGCATTCTCGATTTAACGGCCCCGAATTATCGGGGCCGTTTTATTTTGTCGGCCGGATAAGCAAAGCGCATCCGGCGCCACGAGGCTCAGCCGTTAAAGCGGGACAGCGCAAACGGTGATAAATCATATTCTGGCGTTTTCTGCTGCGCAAACTGTGCGGCAATTTCCCCTAGCACGGTGGCAAACTTAAAGCCGTGACCGCTCAGGCCGCCGATAAACAGCACATCCGGCTGGCCGGGCAGGGTGTCGATAATAAAATCTTCATCCGGCGTGTTGTCATAGGTGCAGGCTGCACCGTACAGGCAGCCGCCAATGCCAGGTAGGATCTGGCGCAGGAAGCTGAAGGCTTCAGAACCGTCGGTTGCCACGGTGCCAAACGCTTTGCGTTCTTCCGGACTATTGATGACCTGACCGCCGTTATGCTTGCCAATTTTCAGCTCATTCTCCACCGCCGGGAAACCGTAGAACTGGTCGCCGTTCGGCAGCTCACCGGTAAAGGCAGGGAAGTTATTTTTGCGGCTATAGCGACCATCGGCCTGGAACCAGGCAAAGACCTTACGCACAGGTTGGATGGGCAGTTCAGGATAGAGCTGCTTAACCCAGGTTCCCGCCGTCAGCAGCAGTTTTTTGCCGCGCCAGCTTCCTTCGGAGGTTTCAATGGCGACGCCGTCGCCATCGTTACGAATGGCGGTGACCGGGCAGTTGAACAGCTGCGCGCAGCCTGCGTCTTTTGCCATTGCAATCAGCGTCTTCACCGCAAGTTCACTTTTCAGCACACCGGAACCCGGCTCAAAGATGGCTTTGTAGTCATTCGGCACGCGAATTTCTGGCCAGCGGGCCATGACCGCCCCGGCATCCAGGTGTTCAACCGCCAGGCCGAACTGCTCGGCACTGTTGGCGACGGTGTTCAGGAAGGTGGAGTCTACTGGGCCAAGGTTGACGACGCCGCTTTGTTCAAACAGCGCTTCGCCGCTGGTGGCGGCCAGTTCGTCCCACAGCGCCTGCGCGCGAAGGACCAGCGGTACGTATTTCTCGCCTTCACCGTAGGCGTGGCGCATCAGGCGGGTATCGCCGTGATGGCTCCCCTGCTGATGAGGGGGCATATGGGCATCGGTCATCAGCACATTTAAACCCGCTTTACGGGCGTAATAACCGGCCGCCGCGCCGACGGAGCCGCTGCCAATAATAATAAGATCGTATTCCATAGTCATTCCCGACACGATGAAAAGCGTAAAGCCAGAGTCTGGTAGAGTAATTAACCCACTGTTGTTATACAAGGGTGAAAATAATTAAGGCACCCGTAGGTGCCTGTTGGTCGTTAATACGACGAAAGTATCAGCATTAATGCCTGCGATACTCATTGACCTGGTAATCGCCAGACTCAATCTTGGCAATCCCGGCTTCCAGTATGGAAATAAACTGACGTGCGACATCGGTGGTTAGCCACAGGGTCTGGCCAACTTCAGCTTCTTTATTGCTCGATTGATTGGGGTCTTGGTAGTGCAGGCGCAGCATCATGGCATCGTAGCTATCAACGGTGCTGATGTCCCATCCGACGAGGGGATGGGTCTGGATGACTTCATTATTCTTTTCCATCATAACCCCTTCTTCATGTGTTAAAAGGCAACAACTCTCGAGGTTTAATGCAATTTTTTGTGAAGCTTTATCAGTATACAACAATTCAATAAATACTCGAGAATTGAAATCAAAAGCAACATAAATTCCTGAATAGACCGGCTGTTCGCACAATAAACAACCATATTGTTCATTGTTTTTGCAGCTAATCTAAAAGATGGGGATAAATGTGAAAATAACAAGCAGAAAAGAACGAAAAAAAGCCGGGGCGACCCGGCAAAAACACAATGAGGGAGCAAATATTAATCGGTGATGAACCAGTCGTCCGCGCTCTCCCAGGTTTCCTGGAGGATCTCGCTGATGCGGTCTTTATCTTCTTTGATGCCGCCGATGACGGAGAGGTTGTTATTGGCCGCGTAGCGCACGCTGACGGTGCCTCCGCTGTCCGGGAATTGGTCGTTAATACGGCGGGAAAGTTCGCCTGCCAGCGCGTCTAGCGCCCCTGCAGGCAGTGCAGTGGTTTTTGCAACGGTAACTTCAATACGCATAATTGCCCCCTGTGTAATATACTGTATATTTATACAGTTACCTTGCGGCTTTTACAACAGGGGGCGTGAAATTATTTTTTCACCGTCCAGCGCAGCGTTTCACCGGCCAGGAACGGCACCAGCGTATCGTCGCTGAGGGCGATGGTTTCGGCAACCTGGCTTTCTTCGCGCACCAGCTCGACAACATCCTCGTTCACCGGCAGGCCGTAGAAGCGCGGGCCGTTCAGAGAACAGAAGGCTTCAAAGTGCTCCAGCGCATTCATCTCTTCGAACACGGTGGCATAGCTACCCAGCGCCGTTGGGGCATTGAAGCAGCCCGCGCAGCCGCAGCTTGCCTCTTTGCGATGGCGGGCGTGTGGCGCGGAATCGGTGCCGAGGAATGCGCGGGTAAAGCCGCTGGCGACGAGTTCACGCAGCGCCTGCTGGTGGATGTTACGCTTCAGAATAGGCAGGCAGTACAGGTGAGGGCGAACGCCGCCAACCAGCATATGGTTGCGGTTGAACATCAGGTGCTGAGGGGTAATGGTGGCGGCGATCAGTTCGTTACCGTCGCGCACGTATTCCGCCGCATCTTTGGTGGTGATGTGTTCGAAGACGACTTTCAGCCCCGGCAGGCGTTGGCGCAGCGGTTCCATCACGGTGTCGATAAAACGCGCTTCACGGTCGAAGATATCAATCTCCGCGTGGGTCACTTCACCGTGTACCAGCAGCGGCATTCCCAGTTTTTCCATGCGCTCAAGCACCGGCATAATGGCATCGGTGCTGGTGACGCCGTGGCTGGAGTTGGTGGTAGCATTCGCCGGATACAGTTTTGCTGCGGTGAATACGCCTTCGTTAAAACCGCGCTCCAGCTCGTTCGGGTCGAGGGTGTCGGTTAAGTAGCAGGTCATCAGCGGCGTAAAGTTGTGCCCGGCGGGCACAGCATCAAGAATGCGCTGGCGGTAGGCGATAGCTGCATCCTCAGTGGTAATTGGCGGAACCAGGTTCGGCATGATAATTGCGCGGCCATACAGTTCACTGGTATACGGGACAACCGTTTTCAGCATCTCACCATCGCGAAGATGGATATGCCAGTCGTCTGGGCGGCGAATTTTCAGAACTTGCGGTAATGCGGTCATTTGAGGCTCCGGCTGGTGGGATATCAGTCATTTTTTGCCGGGCACTAAGGATAAGCGTAAACGTTTCCCTTTGCATCCTTTTCCGTAAAATTTGTTTGTTATGGATGATAATGAAGGGAATTTGAAGTAAGCCCTCTCCCAACGAAGAGGGCTACATGATGTATTCGGGAAATTAGTCAGTGAACGGGATAATAATTTCGCCTGGTTTAACCTCAATACCCTTAGCAAATTTCTTCGCCAGCGCTTCACCCTGGCTTGCATCTTCTTTCAGTACGTAGGCAGGTTGCTTGTTGAAATAAGTGCGCAGCGACTGGTTAAGATAAGGGATTAACGTCTGCACCACCGTTTGCATTTTCTCCGGAGTGACTTTCGCATCCTGAATCTCCATCTCCTGCAGATAGATAGCGCCTTGCTCTTTGTTGAACACCGGCAGCGCTTTCAGCGTCAGCGCGATATTCGCTTTCTGGCTACCGAAAAGAGAATTCATATCCAGCTTGGCGTCGCCGCTTAGCGTCACTTTGTTCGGTTCTTCACGCCCAATGGCGCTAGAGAGGTTGCTCAGGACGATATGGGCATCGGCAACGCCGGGCACGCCAATATCCTTAGAGAAATTATTCCGCTTCTGCAAAGCCTGATTAATTTCCTGCTCGCTGACGGAATACTGCGTGAGCTGATTGCAGCCAACCACCAGGCCGCTGACGATCAGTGCGGCGATAACAAACAATTTTTTCATGAGGTTCCTCAAGGTGAAGCGTTCTGTGCATCCTGACATAAAGCAGCATACTCTGTCCGTAGGACTCTGACAGCGGAAAATACTGAAAGTGCCGTCGCTTGGGCATTCGAGAAACGGATGCTACGCGATTGAGGACATATTTCTACCGCCAGACGTTCGCCCTGTGCGCAATTATGCGGCTTCACTGCCGTGAAGTTGGGATGTCCCTCAGTTCTGATTTGACTTCGTCCCAGCATCTTTAATGTCATCATGTGCCTTTTTCTCATTGAGAAAATCAGCGTCGCTTTCACCGCTTTTGTCATCGTTCATGGCTTTTTTAAAGCCTTTCAGCGCCGCACCAAGATCGGCCCCCATTGAACCGAGTTTTTTCGTTCCGAAGAGCAGAACGACCAGAACCACAATGACTAATAATTTGGTGACGCTAATTTCGCCCATGATGGCACCTTAACTTAAATAGAATGAGCAGTTGCCAGCGCGATGGCTATACAACGTAATTTTTACGGTTGCGAATTTTCGCAAACCGGAGACTATTTTATTTGTCTCTTAATGGCATTGATTTCGAACCCGATAAGATGATGATTGGTCTTGTTCATTTTTTTCAGCATGGGAATGAATGACTGAAGCGGTAACATCTTCAATTTTCCGGACTATCTCACTCTTTCTCGTATTGCCAGCGGCAGGGCTTTTTTATCACAATGCATCATGACAGATTGTTGTTTTCATTGGTCGCCGTGGGAAGGTACAGTTAAACGACCAGGGTGTACGTCAGGTACAGGAGTAGTGAGATGTTTGGCTATCGCAGTAATGTGCCGAAAGTTCGGTTGACCACAGACCGGCTGGTTGTGCGTCTGATTCACGACCGGGACGCCTGGCGTCTGGCGGATTATTACGCCGAGAATCGGCAGTTTTTAAAACCCTGGGAACCTATTCGGGATGACAGCCATTGCTATCCGTCCGGCTGGCAGGCGCGGCTGTCGATGATCAATGAGTTTCATAAGCAGGGAACCGCTTTCTATTTCGCGCTCCTTGACCCGGAAGAAAAAGAGATTATCGGCGTGGCGAACTTTTCTAACGTGGTGCGCGGTTCGTTCCACGCCTGCTACCTCGGTTATTCCATCGGCCAGAAGTGGCAGGGGCAGGGGATGATGTATGAAGCGCTGACCAGCGCTATTCGCTATATGCAGCGTACCCAGCACATTCACCGTATTATGGCCAACTACATGCCGCACAATAAACGCAGCGGCGATTTGCTGGCGCGCCTGGGGTTTGAAAAAGAAGGCTACGCGAAGGACTACCTACTGATTGACGGCGAATGGCGCGATCACGTTCTGACCGCGTTGACCACCCCTCAATGGACTGCAGGTCGATAAGGAGACCCGAATGAAATATCAACTAAGCCCGCTGGAAGCCCGCGTGATTGGCTGCTTGCTGGAAAAGCAGGTCACCACTCCGGAGCAGTATCCGCTCTCTATCAACGGCGTCGTGACGGCCTGTAATCAGAAAACCAACCGTGAACCGGTGATGACACTCAGTGAAGCGGAAGTGCAGGATCAACTGGATACGCTTGTAAAGCGCCACTATTTGCGTACGGTGAGTGGTTTTGGTAACCGCGTGACCAAGTATGAGCAGCGCTTTTGCAACTCGGAGTTTGGCGACCTGAAGCTGTCGACGGCGGAAGTGGCGCTGGTGACGACGCTGCTGCTGCGCGGCGCCCAAACGCCGGGTGAGCTGCGTGGCCGTGCGCAGCGTATGCATGAGTTTGCCGATATGGCGGAAGTCGAAAATACCCTGGAACGCCTGGCGAGTCGTGAAGATGGCCCTTTTGTGGTGCGGTTACCGCGTGAGCCGGGCAAACGCGAAAGCCGTTATATGCATCTGTTCAGCGGGGAAATTGATCTTCAGGCGATAGCGGTGCAAAGCGATGCGCCGGTGGCGGATGAGAGCCTGCTGGCTCGCGTCGAGATGCTTGAAGGTGAGGTTGCCGAACTTAAACAGCGCCTGGATTCACTGCTGGCGCATCTCGGGGAGTAAGCGTTATGGCGAAGATTCGCATTGGTGTCGTTGGGCTTGGCGGTATTGCCCAGAAAGTCTGGCTACCGGTATTAAGTGCCGCAACGGATTGGACGCTCCAGGCCGCCTGGTCGCCGGGCAAAGAGAAAGCGTTGAAAGTATGCGAAACCTATCGGCTGCCTTACGCTGACTCGTTGTCCGCGCTAGCGGCGCAGTGCGACGCGGTCTTTGTGCACAGCTCGACGGCCTCACACTACGCGGTAGTGAGCGAACTGCTAAACGCCGGCGTTCATGTCTGCGTGGATAAACCGCTTGCCGATAAGCTCGACGATGCGGAGCGGCTGGTGGCGCTGGCGGCGCGCAAGAATCTGACGCTGATGGTGGGTTTCAACCGTCGCTTCTCGCCGCTTTACCGCGAGCTGAAAAAGCGCGCCGGGGAGATGTCGTCGCTGCGCATGGATAAACATCGTGCCGACAGCATTGGCCCGCACGATCTGCGCTTCACGTTGCTTGATGATTATCTGCACGTGGTCGATACCGCGCTGTGGCTGGCGGACGGCAAAGCGACGCTTCGCGATGGTGTCCTGCAAACCACCGACGAAGGGCATATGTTTTACGCCGAGCACCATTTCAGCCAGCCGGGACTGCAAATTACCACCAGTATGCACCGTCGTGCGGGCAGTCAGCGTGAATGGGTGCAAGCGGTGGCCGACGGTGGATTGTTTGAGGTGACGGACATGCGTGAATGGCGAGAAGAGCGCGGTTCTGGCATCGTGACCCGGCCTATTCCGGGCTGGCAGACGACCCTTGAGCAGCGTGGGTTTACCGGCTGTGCGCATCATTTTATTCAGTGCGTGCAAAATCAGACGGCTCCGGAAACCGCAGGGGAGCAGGCGATTGCGGCGCAGCGGGTGGTTGAAGGGCTGTGGCGCGAGGCAATCCGCGAGTAGGCAGTCCTAGGCTTCTCAGAGCAACCAGCTGTAACATCTGGCAGTAGCAATTCACTCTGAACCCGGTAGACTAACGCCACTTTTTTAGCGCTCATCCTACGGGCGCTTTAATCCGGGTTGTGGAATCACAAGTTAATGAATCTATTAAAATCGCTGGCAGCCGTCAGCTCGATGACCATGTTTTCACGCGTACTGGGATTTGCGCGTGACGCGATCGTAGCGAGGGTGTTTGGTGCCGGCATGGCAACCGATGCCTTCTTTGTGGCCTTTAAACTGCCAAACCTACTGCGTCGAATTTTTGCTGAAGGCGCCTTCTCGCAGGCGTTCGTACCGATTCTGGCTGAATACAAAAGCAAGCAAGGCGAAGACGCTACGCGCGTGTTTGTCTCCTACGTTTCGGGACTGCTGACGCTGGCATTGGCGCTGGTTACCGTGCTGGGGATGCTAGCGGCACCGTGGGTCATTACCATTACCGCACCGGGCTTTGCCGACACCGCGGATAAGTTTGCGCTGACGACCCAACTGCTGCGCATTACTTTCCCCTATATTCTGCTGATTTCGCTGGCCTCGCTGGTCGGGGCTATCCTCAATACCTGGAACCGCTTCTCCGTACCGGCATTTGCGCCGACGTTCCTCAACGTCAGCATGATTGGCTTCGCGCTGTTTGCCGCGCCGCACTTCCATCCGCCGGTTCTGGCGCTGGCGTGGGCGGTGACCGTCGGCGGCGTGTTGCAGCTGGCTTATCAACTGCCGCATCTGAAAAAAATCGGCATGCTGGTGCTGCCGCGTATCAACTTTAAAGATGCCGGTGCCGTGCGCGTGGTGAAACAGATGGGCCCGGCGATCCTGGGCGTCTCGGTGAGCCAGATTTCACTTATCATCAATACCATTTTTGCCTCCTTCCTCGCGTCAGGTTCCGTCTCCTGGATGTACTATGCCGACCGTCTGATGGAGTTCCCGTCCGGCGTGCTGGGTGTTGCCCTGGGGACTATCCTGCTGCCGTCGCTGTCGAAAAGCTTTGCCAGCGGCAATCATGATGAATACTGTCGCCTGATGGACTGGGGGCTGCGTCTGTGCTTCCTGCTGGCGCTGCCGAGTGCCGTTGCGCTGGGTATTCTGGCGAAGCCGCTGACGGTAGCGCTGTTCCAGTACGGTAAATTCACCGCCTTTGATGCCGCGATGACCCAGCGGGCGCTGGTGGCCTATTCTGTGGGCTTGATGGGGCTGATTATTGTTAAAGTTCTGGCTCCGGGTTTTTACTCACGTCAGGACATCAAAACGCCGGTTAAAATTGCTATCGTCACGTTGATTATGACGCAGGTGATGAACCTTGCGTTTATCGGCCCGCTGAAGCACGCGGGGCTGTCGCTGTCGATTGGTCTGGCGGCCTGCCTGAACGCCGCGCTGCTCTACTGGCAGTTGCGCAAGCAAAAGATCTTCACGCCTCAGCCGGGCTGGACGGCTTTCTTAGTTCGTCTGGTGATTTCGGTGCTGGTGATGTCGGCGGCGCTGATCGGTTTGATGCACGTCATGCCTGAATGGTCGCAGGGAACGATGCCTTACCGTCTGCTACGCCTGCTTGGCGTCGTGGTTGCCGGGATCGTGGCTTATTTCGCCTCGCTGGCGATTCTGGGCTTTAAGATTAAAGAGTTTGCACGCCGGACGGCGTAAAAGAAAGGCACTGCGCGGGGCACATTCTGTGGCCCCGCCGCAATTCAGACTGAATATTTCTTCGCGCTGCGCGCTACTGGGGCACCTGCCGCCTGACCATCCTTGCCGTAAAGTCCGGTTTCCTGGAATGGCTTAAGCACGTCAATCGCCTGCTGGTTGCGAAGGATCTGTCCTTCCAGCAGCCAGCCGTTGTGCTGATTGAGACGACGCAACTGCTGCGTGGTCTCGGTAATCACCTGCCAGCGGTCGCCAATATCGTCATGCGTTTCTCGCTGGGCGTCCTGCTCGACGCGACGCTGCTTCTCCAGATAGTCTAACGTTGCCAGCAGAGAGCTTTTCTCTTCAGTGATGCTGGCAAGCTGCAGGCCGTTGACGTTGCCTGCGGAGAGCTGCAGCTGTTCAGCATCCATCACCGCTTTCAGCGAGTTCAGGATGCTGGTCATTTGGTCCAGTATGGCTGACAAACCGCTCATCTCTTATTTACTCTGCAGATAATCTTGTGTGTCCTGAATAAGCGCGTCGGCGATTTTGCCGGTGTCCATTTTTAATTCACCGTTACGAATAGCGGTTTTCAATTCTTCCACGCGGGCCATATTAATGTCACCGGCAGAAGAACGGGTTAATGCAGTTTGCGCGTTGCTTAACGTTACGCTGGCGCTAGTCGCTGTGGCTGTTTTTTCCGCACGCACTTTTGGCGCGCTGGTCTCAGGGGTTTCACGCTGCTGGACGCTGGTAACCGCTTTCAGAGAAGATGTACGATCGATGCTCATGGTTCTTTCCTCATTGAGGCTCTTGTATGGCGCAGGCGCCGACTCTCTTAAATGTTAATTATCTATCGGCAAGCGACACATATTCTTTATAACGTTTATAGATTAATCAGAATATTCCCATCAGTATCGACCTGTCCGCTCACAATTTGGCCCGACGGCATCCGCACCCGCGCATTCTGCGTGACGGCGGCGTTGTTCATTGCCTGCCCCTCGCCGTTGATACTAAAGCCTTCGCCCTGGGCAATTACCATCACTTTTTGTCCTGCTTTCACTCGCCATGACTGGCGCACCATCGACAGCTGAAGCGGCTGGCCGATAGCGACGTCGCGCAGGCTGATAGCGTCCTGGGCCTGAGAAAGGTTGAGCATCGTTCGTGGCGGCAGCTGATCGAGCCGTCCGCGCATCAGCGTCACGCTTTGCGCTTCAATGGGTGTACCGCGCACGATAGGCGCTGCGGCCACCACATACTCGCCCATGGCCTGCACGTTAACCTGCAAATACTGTTTCGCGTTCCCGCACTGCGCTACCACCGTTAAATTTCCCCACAGCCGCGAATTGCCCGGCGTGCTGAACGCGGGCTCGTCGCATGCGAGCTTAAGGTTTTGCGTATTACGCAGCTTCACGGTGACTTCATTACTAAAGCCGGTCAGACGCTGGGTAAAAAATTCAGTGAGCTGCGTCTGGATATCGGCCGCTAAAGCCAATGGGCTAAAGACCAGTGCCGCAGCGATGAGAGGGGCAATGAGCTGACGCATGGAACGCTCCAGTGAATAGATAATGCACGCATTTTACCCATCTTGTCGCCACATCAACGCAACAAATAGCGACGCATATTGCGTTTATTCCGTCGATGACGCGCGTGTAAGGGGATTTAAGCTGTCGGCTGAAACTTTGTCATTTGCGGAGGAGACATGCTCGACAAACTCGACGCCGCCTTACGTTTTCAGCAAGAAGCGCTGAACCTACGCGCTGAACGTCAGGAAATTCTGGCGGCTAATATCGCGAACGCGGATACCCCCGGGTATCAGGCGCGCGATATTGATTTTGCCAGTGAACTCAAAAAAGTAATGGCGCGTGGACGGCCGGAAAGCAGCGGCGTAGCGCTGACGCTGACCTCCGAACGCCATATTCCCGCGCAGACTGTCTCAACGCCAGAGGCTGATCTGCTTTACCGCATTCCCGACCAGCCCGCGATGGATGGCAACACCGTCGACATGGACCGGGAACGTACGCAGTTCGCCGATAACAGCCTCCAGTACCAGACCGGTCTTACGGTTCTTGGCGGACAAATCAAGGGCATGATGAGTGTCCTGCAGCAGGGGAACTAATCCATGGCATTACTCAATATCTTCGACGTCGCCGGGTCGGCGCTCACCGCGCAGTCCAAGCGCCTCAACGTCGCGGCCAGTAACCTCGCCAACGCCGATAGCGTCGCCGGGCCGGACGGTCAGCCGTACCGCGCCAAGCAGGTGGTGTTTCAGGTGGATGCGCCAATAGGGGCGGCAACCGGCGGCGTGAAGGTGGCTGACGTGGTGGAAAGCCAGGAGCCGGACAAGCTGGTTTATCAGCCGGGGAATCCGCTAGCGGACGCCAAGGGCTATGTACGTATGCCTAACGTGGATGTGGTGGGCGAGATGGTCAACACCATGTCGGCGTCGCGCAGCTACCAGGCCAACGTCGAGGTCCTCAACACCGTGAAAAGCATGATGCTGAAAACGTTGACGCTTGGACAATAAGGGAGATAACCGATGTCTATCGTAGCCAATATTAATGATACCACCAGCAGCAGTTCAGCCTCGTCGGCGCTGAACAGCACCGGGACCAACAGTTCATCTGACCTGCAGAGCAGCTTTCTGACGCTGCTGGTGGCGCAGTTGAAAAACCAGGACCCGACCAACCCGCTGCAAAACAACGAATTAACCTCACAGCTGGCACAGATCAGCACCCTGAGCGGCATTGAGAAGCTCAACACCACGCTCGGTTCCATCTCCGGACAAATCGATAGCAGCCAGTCGTTGCAGGCCAGTTCGCTGGTGGGTCACGGCGTGATGATCCCGGGTTCGACCATTCTGGCCGGGAAAAGCGCTGGCAGCGAGAACGATAGCGTGGACACCACGCCATTCGGCATTGAGCTGACGCAGGCAGCCGATAAGGTCACGGCGACCATCACCGATGGCAACGGCAAAGTTATCCGGACATTGAATATGGGCGCACAGACCGCGGGCGTTCATACCTTTACCTGGGACGGCAAGCTGGACGATGGCACGGCGGCACCGGATGGTGCTTACAACATCAGCTTTGCAGCTAGTCAGGGAACCACGCAGCTGGTGGTTCAACCGCTGCAGTTTGCGCTAGTGCAGGGCGTTACCTTGGGCAAAGACGGCAACAAACTGGATTTGGGAACGTACGGTACCACCACGATGGACCAGGTTCGCCAGATTATCTAAGCCTTTAACAACTTCAGGAGAGACGTTATGGCCTTTTCACAAGCGGTCAGCGGTTTAAACGCGGCTGCCACCAACCTCGATGTTATCGGCAACAACATCGCCAACTCCGCCACCTACGGGTTTAAATCCGGGTCGGCTTCGTTTGCGGATATGTTCGCCGGTTCCAAAGTCGGGCTGGGCGTTAAAGTCGCAGGGATCACCCAGGACTTTACCGACGGCACCACCACCAGTACCGGTCGCGCGCTTGACGTGGCGATTAGCCAGAACGGTTTCTTCCGTCTGGTTGATACCAACGGTGCGGTGTATTACAGCCGTAACGGTCAGTTCTCACTCGATGAGAACCGTAACCTGGTGAACTCTCAGGGGCTGAACCTGACGGGCTACCCGGCAAGCGGCACCCCGCCGACCATCCAGCAGGGGGCAAACCCGGTTGCGCTGTCGATTCCGAACACGCTGATGTCTGCGAAAGCGTCGACTAACGGCACCATGCAAATGAACCTGAACTCAACGGATGAAGCCATTCCGACGACGAAAACCTTCAACCCAAGCGATCCGGATACCTACAACAAAAAGGGTACTGTCACCGTTTATGACAGCCTGGGTAACTCGCACGACCTGAACGTGTACTACGTGAAAACGGCGGCGAACAAGTGGGATGTCTGGACGCAGGATACCAGCGTTAGCGGTGCCGATCCGGTGAAAGCGGCGCAGATGGGCTTCACCGACAGCGGTACTCTGGATACGGTGACAAATTACACCCTCAATACCAGCACTACGCCAGCATCCTGGGATCTCAACGGTACGGCAAATGCGACGCCGGAAATCGCCATTCAGGTTGCCTCACTGAATGGCTCGACGGCGGGAACCTTCAACCTCAGCTTCCTTAACTCCATGCAGCAGAACACCGGCTCTAGCGATGTGGTTGCCACCACGCAGAACGGCTATGCGCCGGGCAGCCTGGTGAGCTATCAGGTTAACGATGATGGCTCGGTGGTGGGTAATTACTCTAACCGTCAAAGCCAGCTGTTGGGCCAGATTGTACTCGCTAACTTCTCCAACACCGGCGGCCTGCAATCCGAAGGCGATAACGTCTGGTCCGCGACCCAGTCTTCTGGCGTGGCGCTGCTGGGGACGGCAGGTACCGGTAACTTTGGCTCGCTGACCAACGGCGCGCTCGAGGCTTCCAATGTCGACCTGAGTAAAGAGCTGGTGAATATGATCGTGGCGCAGCGTAACTATCAGTCTAACGCCCAGACCATCAAAACCCAGGATCAGATCCTCAACACGCTGGTTAACCTGCGTTAATCGTCTAATAGGGTGACCTCATGGATCACGCGATATATACGGCAATGGGTGCCGCCAGCCAGACCATGCAGCAGCAGGCGGTCACGGCGAGCAACCTTGCCAATACATCAACGCCGGGCTTTCGCGCCCAGCTAACCGCCATGCGTGCGGTGCCGGTCGTGGGGCCGTCCGTTGAGACGCGTACGCTGGTGGCTGCCACCACGCCGGGCGCGGATATGACCCCAGGCCAACTGGACTACACCGCACGTCCGCTGGACGTCGCCATTCAGCAGGACGGTTGGCTGGCGGTGCAGTCGGCAGATGGTACCGAAGGCTATACCCGTAACGGTAACATCCAGGTCAGCTCCACCGGGCAGCTCACGATTCAGGGCAATCCGGTGATTGGTGAAACCGGGCCGCTGAGCGTGCCGGAAGGCTCGCAGGTGACCATTGCCTCGGACGGCACTATTTCCGCACTGACACCGGGTGACCCACCTAATACGGTTTCCCCCGTCGGTAAGCTGAAGGTCGTGAAGGCGACGGCAACGGAAGTGGCGCGTGGCGATGATGGACTGTTCCACCTCACGCCGTCGGCGGTTGCGACGCGTGGGCCAACCTTACAGGCTGACCCAACGCTGCGCCTGCAGTCTGGCGTGCTGGAAGGCAGCAACGTAAAACCCGTGGCGGCAATGGCAGACATGATTGCCAGCTCACGCCGTTTTGAAATGCAGATGAAGGTTATCAGCAGCGTGGATGAAAACACGCAGAAAGCTAACCAGTTGCTGTCAATGAGCTAAGGAAAACTATGATCAGTTCATTATGGATCGCGAAAACCGGTCTCGACGCGCAGCAAACCAATATGGACGTTATCGCCAACAACCTGGCGAACGTCAGTACTAATGGTTTTAAGCGCCAGCGCGCGGTGTTTGAAGACTTGCTCTATCAAACCGTTCGCCAGCCGGGTGCGCAATCATCCGAACAAACGACGCTGCCATCAGGCCTGCAGATTGGTACCGGGGTGCGTCCCGTGGCGACCGAACGTCTGCACAGCCAGGGTAACCTGTCGCAGACCAACAACAGTAAAGATGTGGCGATTAAAGGCGACGGGTTCTTCCAGATCCTGCTGCCGGACGGTTCTTCGGCCTATACCCGTGACGGTTCGTTCCAGGTTGACCAGAACGGTCAGTTGGTCACCGCCAGCGGCTATCAGGTACAGCCAGCAATCACCATTCCGGCGAACGCTATCAGCATCACTATCGGCCGTGACGGTATCGTCAGCGTGACCCAGCAGGGGCAGGCTAACCCGGTTCAGGTCGGGCAGCTGAACCTGTCGACCTTTATGAACGACACCGGGCTCGAGAGTATTGGTGAAAACCTGTACATCGAAACCCAGGCCTCCGGTGCGCCGAACGACACCACGCCGGGGCTGAACGGTGCGGGTCTGCTGTATCAGGGTTATGTCGAAACCTCTAACGTCAACGTGGCGGAAGAGCTGGTTAACATGATTCAGGTGCAGCGCGCGTACGAAATTAACAGTAAAGCGGTATCGACGACTGACCAGATGCTGCAAAAACTGACGCAGCTGTAAGGCTTCGCCGGGCGTTCCCCGGAGTCGCTTCGCTCGTCCTGGCTACGACAGGCCGTGTAGCCCGGACGAGGTGTGAATGCCGACTCCGGGCACTCTCGGGGCAAACATTGAGATTCAGAAGAAGAAAGCAATGCAAAAATCCGCAGCGTTTCGTTATCCGCTTTTAACCATTGTCGCCCTCAGCGTGGCAGGGTGTGCTCTGGTGCCGTCTAAGCCGCTGGTGGAAGGGGCGACGACCGCCCAGCCGATTCCTGGCCCGGTCCCGGTGGCGAATGGCTCTATTTTCCAGACCGCGCAGCCGATTAACTACGGCTACCAGCCGCTGTTTGAAGACCGCCGTCCGCGCAATATCGGCGATACGCTGACTATCGTGCTGCAAGAAAACGTCAGTGCGAGCAAAAGCTCGTCGGCTAACGCCAGCCGCGATGGCAAAACGAATTTTGGCTTTGACACCGTACCGCGCTACCTGCAGGGCCTGTTTGGCAATGCGCGCGCCGATGTTGATGCTTCCGGTGGCAACACCTTTAACGGTAAGGGTGGCGCAAACGCCAGCAACACCTTCAGCGGCACGCTGACGGTGACCGTCGATCAGGTGCTGGTCAACGGCAACCTGCATGTCGTGGGTGAAAAGCAAATTGCTATCAACCAGGGCACAGAATTTATCCGCTTCTCCGGGGTGGTTAACCCGCGCACCATCAGCGGCAGCAACACCGTACCGTCCACGCAGGTGGCGGATGCGCGTATCGAATATGTCGGCAACGGCTATATCAACGAAGCGCAGAATATGGGCTGGCTGCAGCGCTTCTTCCTTAACTTATCGCCGATGTAACGAGGTGAACCATGTTTAAAACTCTGCTAACCCTGGCGCTGGTGCTGGTCACCGGCCTGGCGCACGCCGAACGCATTCGCGACCTCACCAGCGTGCAGGGGGTGAGGGAAAACTCGCTGATTGGCTATGGCCTGGTGGTGGGGCTTGATGGCACGGGTGACCAGACGACGCAAACGCCGTTTACCACTCAGAGCCTTAACAACATGCTCTCCCAGTTAGGGATCACCGTGCCAGCAGGCACTAACATGCAGCTGAAAAACGTGGCGGCGGTGATGGTCACCGCGCAGCTTCCGGCGTTTGGCCGCCAGGGGCAGAACATCGACGTGGTGGTCTCTTCCATGGGTAACGCCAAAAGCCTGCGCGGCGGTACGCTGCTGATGACTCCGCTGAAAGGCGTGGACAGCCAGGTGTATGCGCTGGCGCAGGGCAACATTCTGGTCGGCGGCGCTGGCGCCGCGGCCGGTGGAAGCAGCGTGCAGGTGAACCAGCTGAACGGCGGGCGTATTACCGGCGGGGCGACCATTGAACGTGAGCTGCCTACGCAGTTCGGCGCGGGTAACACCATCAACCTGCAGCTGAATGACGATGACTTCACCATGGCGCAGCAGATTGCCGACACCATTAACCGTCGCAGCAGCCTCGGTAACGCTACCGCGCTGGATGCGCGTACTGTACAGGTGCGCGCGCCGGTGGGCGGCAGCGGTCAGGTACGTCTGCTGGCGGATATTCAAAATCTTGAGGTCGGTACCACGCCGCAGGATGCGAAGATCATTATCAACTCCCGTACCGGCTCTGTGGTGATGAACCGCGAAGTGACGCTGGATAGCTGTGCTGTCGCGCAAGGTAACCTGTCCGTTACCGTTAACCGCTCCGCACAGGTGAACCAGCCGGATACGCCGTTTGCTGGCGGCCGTACCGTGGTTACGCCGCAGACGCAAATTGACCTTCGCCAGAGCGGCGGCTCGCTGCAGAGCATTCGCGCAAGCGCCAACCTGAACAACGTGGTGCGTGCGCTGAACGCGTTGGGGGCAACGCCAATCGACCTGATGTCGATTATTCAGGCGATGCAAAGCGCAGGCTGCCTGCGCGCCAAGGTGGAGATTGTCTGATGCTGACCGACAGCAAACTACTGGCGAGCGCCGCCTGGGACGCGCAGTCGCTGAACGAGCTGAAAACCAAGGCCGGGCAGGACCCGCAGGCCAACCTGCGGCCGGTGGCGCGTCAGGTGGAAGGGATGTTCGTGCAGATGATGCTGAAAAGCATGCGTGAAACGCTGCCGAAAGACGGTCTTTTCAGCAGCGAACAGACGCGGCTTTACACCAGTATGTATGACCAACAAATTGCCCAACAGATGACGGCAGGAAAAGGCCTAGGTCTGGCGGAGGAGATGGTCAAGCAGCTGTCGGCGCAGCAGCAGGAGCCGGCCGACAATGTCGGCCAGGTGCCGATGAAGTTCGATATGCAGACGGTTACCAGCTACCAGAACGCCGCGCTGACGCAGATGGTGCGTAAAGCGCTGCCGAAGGCACCGGATAATAGCGACACGCCGCTTTCCGGCGATAGCAAAGACTTCCTCGCCCAGCTGTCGCTTCCGGCACGGCTGGCGAGTGAGCAAAGCGGTATTCCTCACCACCTGATTCTGGCGCAGGCGGCGCTGGAGTCTGGCTGGGGGCAGCGACAGATCCGTCGGGAAAACGGTGAACCAAGCTTCAACCTGTTTGGTGTGAAAGCGTCCGGTGACTGGAAGGGTAAGGTGACGGAAATCACCACCACGGAATTTGAAAACGGCGAAGCGAAGAAGGTGAAGGCGAAGTTCCGTGTCTACAGCTCCTATCTTGAGGCGCTGTCGGACTATGTGAATCTGCTAACGCGTAACCCTCGCTATGCGGCGGTGACCTCGGCATCAACGGCAGAGCAGGGCGCGCAGGCGCTACAAAACGCCGGTTATGCCACCGATCCGCAGTATGCGCGCAAACTCACCAGCATGATTCAACAGCTGAAAGCGATGAGCGATAAGGTCAGCAATGCCTATCGTAACGACATCGAAAATCTGTTCTGACGAGCCTCAAGTTTGCCGTCCGCCATCCGATAAGTAATACCATGGTCTAAAGAAGGAGCGTTCATGTCCAGTTTAATTAACAGCGCGATGAGCGGGCTGAGCGCCGCACAGTCGGCGCTGAATACCACCAGTAACAATATCTCCAGCTATAACGTCGCTGGCTACACCCGTCAGACGACGGTGCTGGCAGCAGCCAACAGTACGCTTGGTGCGGGCGGTTGGGTGGGCAATGGCGTTAATGTCTCCAGCATTCAGCGTGAATATAACGCCTTTATCACCAACCAGCTGCGTTCGGCGCAAAGCCAGAGCAGCGGTTTGAGTACGCGTTACGATCAGGTTTCTAAGCTCGACAACATGTTTGCGAGCACGACCAATAACATCTCGACGACCCTGCAGGATTTCTTCAGCAGCCTGCAGACGCTGGTGAGCAACGCCGAAGATCCGGCGGCACGCCAGACCGTGCTGGGTAAGGCCGATGGCGTGGTAAACCAGTTCAAGGTTGCTGACCAGTATCTGCGTGACCAGGACAAGCAGATCAACCTGAGTATTTCGTCGACCGTTGATCAGATAAACAACTACACCTCGCAGATTGCCAGCCTCAATGACAAAATTTCACGTCTGACCGGCGTAGGCGCAGGCGCATCGCCAAACGATTTGCTGGACCAGCGCGATCAGCTGGTGAGCGACCTGAACAAGCTGGTGGGCGTTGAAGTCAACGTCCAGGATGGCAGCACCTACAACATCACCATGGCAAACGGCTATACGCTGGTGGCGGGGACCAAGTCTAACCAACTGGCGGCGGTACCGAGCAGTGCCGATCCAACGCGGACGACTGTGGCTTATGTTGATAACGTGGCGGGCAATGTTGAGATCCCGGAAAAGCTGCTGACGACCGGTTCACTGGGCGGCATGTTGACGTTCCGCTCTCAGGATCTGGACCAGACGCGCAATAGCCTGAACCAGATGGCGCTGGCCTTTGCCGACGCTTTCAACACGGTGCATAAGCAAGGCGTCGATGCCAACGGCGATACCGGCGAGAATTTCTTCTCCTTCGGCAAACCGTCCGTTCTGGCAAACAGTAAAAATACCGGCGACGCAGAGCTGACGGCAAGCGTTAGTAAGTCATCTGCGGTACAGGCGACGGATTACCGAGTGGTGAAAACCGACAGCGGTTGGCAGGTGACGCGCACTTCCGATAACACCACCGTGAAGCTGGATGCGGATAGCGATGCGACCACGCTGAAATTTGACGGCCTCTCGGTTTCTATTGGCGGAACGGGTGCGGCGAATACCGGTGATAGCTTCACCGTTAAGCCGGTCAGCGACACTATCGTTAACATGAAAGTCGCTATCAGCAGCGAGTCTGAAATTGCGATGGGTCTGCCGGACACTAACGGTGACAGCGTTGGCGAGAGTGATAACCGCAACGGACAGGCGCTGTTGGATCTGCAAAACAGTAAAGTGGTTGGCGGCTCGAAGAGCTTCAGCGATGCCTACGCGGCGCTGGTGAGTAGCATCGGTACCAAAACCTCGACGCTGAAGAGCAGCAGTACCACGCAGGCAAACGTGGTCACCCAATTAACCGAGCAGCAGCAGTCTATCTCTGGGGTAAACCTCGATGAAGAATACGGCAACCTGCAGCTCTATCAACAGTATTACCTGGCCAATGCGCAGGTGCTGCAAACCGCAAGCACCATCTTCGACGCATTAATCAATATTCGCTAAGAAGAGGGACCATCATGCGCGTTAGTACCTTAATGATGTATCAGCAGAACATGAGAGGCATTACCGATTCTCAGTCTGCATGGTTGAAGTATGGCGAACAGATGTCGACCGGCAAGCGCGTTAACCGTGCGTCGGATGACCCGGTTGCGGCCTCGCAGGCAGTCGTCTTGTCACAGGCACAGGCGCAGAACAGCCAGTTTGCGACGGCGCGCACCTTTGCCACGCAGCGCGTGTCGATTGAAGAGAGCACGCTCTCACAGGTGACCACCGCGATTCAGTCGGCGCAGGAAAAGATCGTTAACGCCGGTAACGGCACGCTGAGCGATGATGACCGCGCCTCACTGGCAACTGAACTGCAGGGGATCCGTGACCAGATCCTCAACCTGGCAAACAGTACCGACGGTAACGGGCGCTATATTTTTGCCGGTTATAAAACGGATACGGCACCGTTTGACGACCAGGGCACCTACGTTGGCGGTACGCTCAACGTCGAACAGCAGGTTGATACATCACGTACCATGGTGATTGGCCATACCGGTAATCTGGTGTTTGACAGTGCGACCAGTAACGCGAAGCCGGATGCGGACACCAATATCTTTAAAGCGCTGGACTCCGCGATTGCCGCGTTGAACACGCCTGTTGAAGATGATGATACCGCAAAAGATACGGCGGCAGCGGCAATCGACCGCACTAACCGTAGCCTGAGTAACTCATTGAACAACGTGCTGTCCGTGCGCGCCGAATTAGGTACCCAGCTTAATGAACTCGACAAGCTCGATTCACTGGGTGATGACCGTGCGCTGGCGCAAACACAGCAGATGAGTAACCTGGTCGATGTAGACTGGAACGAAACGATTTCGAATTACACCATGCAGCAAACCGCACTACAGGCAGCGTACAAAGCGTTTACGGATATGCAGGGAATGTCGCTGTTCCAACTGAATAAATAAAACATGTAAGTTTTGACATATCTGGAAACTGGATATGTTTTATCGCCCGCGTCATCACCCCGTCGCGGGCTTTTTTTTAGCTTCTATTGTGCATTGAGCGCGGTGTTACGCAGGCGGTAGGTTTCACTGACGCGAATAGCCAGTGCAACCAGACCCGCAACGGTAGCCAGAATCACCACTCCTTCCCAACCGGCCATGGCGTAAACCTGCGTCCCCAGCACCGACCCAACTGACATCCCAATAAACACCCCGGTGAACAGCAGCGCGTTCAGGCGGCCACGAGCCTGTGGCTCCAGGCTATAAACCAGATTCTGGTGTGCCACCAGACTTGACTGCAGGCCAAGGTCGAAGCCCACGGCAGAGACGGCAATCAGCACCAGTTGCGCCATCGGCGGCAGGGCAGGGAGCAGCAGCATCAGGGCGAACGAGAGGCTGACCAGCAGCGCACCCAACTGAGTGACTTTCTCGGCACCAACTTTATCGGCTAAGCCACCTGCCAGCGGCGCGGCTAAAGCACCTGCTGCACCGGCGATACCGAACCCCCCGGCAACGGCGCTGCCCATGTGATAGTGCTCGGCCAGCATCACGGCAAGCGTAGACCAGAACGCGCTAAAGGCGATAGAGAGAAAACCTTGCGCCATGGCGGCACGGCGCAGCGTTGGGTAGCGACGCCACAGGTGTGCCATCGACACCATCAGCGCTGGGTAGTGCAGCTCTGAGTGGGCGGCAAAGTTTGGCAGCACGCGCCACAGCAGCGCTCCAATCAGCGCGATACTGACGGCAGCAGCCTGATACATCACGCGCCAGCCAAAGAGTTCGCCGACCACGCCGCTTACGGTACGTGATAACAGGATGCCGAGCAGCAGACCGGTCATCACCGTGCCCACCATTTTCCCCTGTTTACCCGCAGGGGCAAGGATGGCGGCGGCGGGCACAATATCCTGCGCCATGGTCGCAGCCATCCCGATAAGCAGGCTTATCGCCAGCAGAGAATGAAATTGCTGGGTCAGGCTATAAATCAGTAGCAGCACGGCCAGCGCCAGACTTTTAAACAGAATCAGCGTTCTGCGGTCATAGCGGTCGCCCAGCGGCAACAGGAATAAAATGCCCAGTGCATAACCAGCCTGAGTCAGCGTGGGAATCAGCCCCATCCCTTCGACGCTGAGATTTAAGGTTGCGCCCATCAGCGGCAGCAGCGGCTGCGCGTAGTAAATGGCGGCGACGCTAAATCCCGCGCCCAATGCCAGGATGAAAATAAGCAGGCTGTTGACCTGTGTTGATGCGGTGTGACTGTTCATGATGTTGTTGTCCTCAACGGTGTATGAGGCGCATTTTCTGTGTCTTTGGGGTGGAGTGGTAGCCAGCCTGGTGGTAAAACAGTTATACGTTTGGCGTATAGGCAAAGTGATAATGAAAAGAAATGAGCGTATAGACCGCGTAGAGCTGATGCGGACCTTTATTCGTATCGTGGAATCCGGTTCGCTCTCCGCGGCGGCCAGGCAGTTGCAGACTACTCAGGCCACCGTCAGCCGACGCCTGCAATCGCTGGAGGAGATGCTGGGAGCCAGGCTGCTGCAACGGTCCACGCACGCCATGAAGCTGACCGACGATGGCGAACGCTGCTATCAACACGCTCGTCAGGTGGTGGAGTCATGGCTGGCGCTGGAGGATGCGCTACAGTTTGCCGATGACCAGCCGGTCGGGACGCTGCGGGTGCGCGCACCGCATGCATTTGGCCAGCAGCAGCTGCTGATGCCGCTGGTGGGTTTTCTGGCACGCTATCCGCAGCTGTCGGTGGAGTGGATGCTGCATGACAAAGCGGTGGACTTCATCAGCGACAATATTGATTGCGCCATTCGCGTTGGCGCTGATGTCGACCCGGCGACGGTATCGGTGCTGCTGGCTGAAGTCCCGCGCTGTATTGTTGCGTCACCTGAACTGCTGAGTCGTTATCCGGCGGTAGAGAATCCCGAGCAGCTTTCGGCATTACCGTGGATTGCTATCAGTACCTTCTACCAGCATGAAGTGGTATTGCGTCAGGTGGGGAGCGACCAGCTGGCCAATGTGGCGGTGGCGGCGCGGTTGAGCACCGACAGCCTGTATGTGGCGAAGAACGCGGCACTGGCGCATGTTGGTGTGGCGGTAGTGTCGAGCTGGACGGTGGAAGCGGAGCTGGCAAGCGGACAGTTGATTGAGCTGCTGCCACAGTGGCAGGCAGCGCCGTTGCCGGTGCATCTGGTATACCCGTGGGCGCGGTATTACCCAACGCGGCTGCGTAAATTTCTCGACCTGATGCGGGAAGTCATGCCGCAAATTGCCGGGATGCAGCAGCCGAAAAAAGACTAAAAAAAAATCGGCCACCAGGGCCGATTTTTTATTTCACTCGCGAGCGGTTATTCAACCGGCTGCGGGCGGGTTGGACCTGAGGTCGCGGTATGGGTTGCGCTGTGACCACCGGCAGAACCTTTACCGTCGAAGTCAAAGGCAGGGCGAACCCAGTCGCTGTGACGCGGCGCTTCAGGCACGTAGGCTGGCGCTGGTGCGCGAGTCATCGGTGCGGTCGAGTGATGAGCAGCAACAGGTGCTGGCTCTGCGACAACCGGCGCTGGAGCAACCACTGGTGCTTCAACGACTGGAGTTGCCACAACCACTGGCGCTTCTACTTCAGGCGTTGCTACGACAGGCACTTCAACCACTGGCTCAGCGGCGACCGGTGCTTCCACGTTGGCTTCTTCAACCGGCGCTGCGGTTTCGGCAACCGGCTGTACCGGTGCTTCTTCAACAACGACTGGCTCTTCAGCTACTGCTTCTGCAACAACTGGCGCAGGCGCTTCTTCCTGGGCTGGTGCGGCTTCTTCAGCAGCGACAGCAACAGGTTCAACCACGGTTTCTGGCTCAACCGCTTCCGCAGGCTGTACCGGCGCTTCAACAGCAGCAGGTGCTACTGGCTCGGCAGCGGCGATAGGCGCTACGGCTTGCTCAACGGTTTCTGCCACGATTGGCTGCGCAATCTCTTCCTGCTCAACCGGTGCATCAACGATAGCCTGATCCTGAACCTGTGCAACCGGGTAGCGGATCCACACTTTACCGGATGCCAGTTCTGGCGACGCACAGGCGACGGTCAGCGGCATTGGTGATTGGGTTGGATAACGCTCATCGCGGTAACGACGACGACGCTGGCCGCTAACGCGCAGGTGACGCGGAGAACGACGGGAACGACGCGGCATACCGTTGTTATCACGGCCTTCAGCGCTATCGTCCTGCTCGGTCTGAACCGGTGCGTCAACAACGGCTGGCAGATCAACTTTTGCCAGAGCGGTACGTGGTGCTTCTTCCTGCTGCGGTTCATCTGCAATCAGTTCACGCGCTGCGGTCTGCTCAGGGGTTTCGATACGCACTTTCTGCGACAGCTGACGCGGCTTGCGGCGCGGCATAGTCTGAACGCGTTCTTCCTGTGCAGCTTCGTCGACAACGACCGGCTGTTCTTCGCGGGTCTGCTGCTTGGCTTCCTGCGGCTGCTGACGTTTTTCGTCGTTGCGGCGGCGGTTACGTTCGCGGCGGGACTGCTGCTGATCGTCACGGGATTTCGCTTTCTCGCTGTCGTCTACGGCAGCAACCTGACGGTTTTCACGAGCTTCACCGGTCTGCTGCGGTTTTTCACGACGGTTACGACGGTTGTCCTCGCGACCTTCACGGTTTTCGCGCGGTTCACGGCCTTCGGCGTTTTCACCACGGTCGTTACGTTCGTTGCGATCGCCACGGCGGTCGTTACGGTCACCGCGATCGTTGCGGTCGCGACGGTTGTTCTGACGCGGTTTGCGACGTTCCTGCTGACGTTCTGGCTTGGCTTCCTGTTTCTCTGGCTGAGCTTCAACCGGTGCTTCCGGGGTACCGGCAAACAGGTTTTTCAGCGCGCCGAAGAAGCGGGAGATAAGGCCCGGTGCGGCAGGGGCAGCAGCAACGGCAGCTTTTGGCTGTGGTGCAGCGGCAACCGCGGCTTTTTCTGTCGCAGACGTTGGTGGTACTTCAGGCATTACGAAGGTCGCCAGCGCCGGCTGTTCAGGCAGCTTACGCTCAACGAACTCTTCTTCTACCGGCAGCGCCATGGCTTCTTCATGCAGCTTCGGCAGCAGGTAGCTCAGGGTAGTGGTCTCTTCACCTTTACGCACTCGCAGTACGGAGTAGTGCGGAGTTTCCATCTGATCGTTTGGCACGATGATGCAGCGAACATCGCCCTGACGGGATTCGATGGCGCTGATAGCGGCGCGCTTTTCGTTCAGCAGGTAAGAGGCAATTGGCACTGGGACAATTGCGTGAACTTCTTTGGTGTTCTCTTTCAGCGCTTCTTCTTCAATCAGACGCAGAATGGAGAGCGACAGCGATTCGTTGTCACGCACGGTACCGGTACCGGAGCAGCGTGGGCAGACGTGATGGCTGGATTCACCAAGAGAAGGGCTCAGACGCTGACGGGACATCTCCAGCAGACCGAAGCGAGAAATGTGGCTAATCTGGATACGCGCACGGTCCTGACGCACCGCTTCACGCAGACGGTTTTCAACCGCGCGCTGGTGGCGTACCGGGGTCATGTCGATAAAGTCGATAACGATCAGGCCACCGAGGTCACGCAGGCGGAGCTGACGGGCGATTTCATCGGCCGCTTCCAGGTTGGTGTTGAATGCGGTTTCTTCGATGTCGCCGCCGCGGGTTGCACGCGCGGAGTTGATATCGATAGCGGTCAGCGCTTCGGTGCTATCGATAACGATAGAGCCGCCTGACGGCAGACGGACTTCACGCTGGAAAGCGGATTCGATCTGCGATTCAATTTGGTAGTGACTGAACAGCGGGATTTCGCCGGTGTACAGTTTGATTTTGCTGCTGAAATCTGGACGACCCAGCGCAGAAATGTGCTGACGCGCCATTTCCATCACTTTCGGGTTGTCGATCAGGATTTCGCCGATGTCCTGGCGCAGGTAGTCGCGGAAGGCACGAACGATGACGTTACTTTCCTGGTGAATCAGGAACGGTGCAGGGCGGCTTTCAGCGGCTTTCTGGATAGCTTCCCAGTGCTTAAGGCGGAAGCTTAAGTCCCACTGCAGCGCTTCGGCGGATTTACCCACACCTGCGGTACGTACGATTAAGCCCATGCCGTCTGGCAGCTCGAGGCTTGCCAGCGCTTCTTTCAGCTCGGTGCGATCGTCACCTTCGATGCGACGGGAGATACCGCCAGCACGTGGGTTATTCGGCATCAGCACCAGATAGCTACCCGCAAGGCTGATAAAGGTGGTCAGTGCAGCGCCTTTGTTGCCGCGCTCTTCTTTATCAATCTGAACAATGACTTCCTGACCCTCGCGCAGGACGTCTTTGATATTCGGACGGCCATGAGCGTTGTAATTAGCAGGGAAGTATTCGCGAGCAATTTCTTTGAGAGGGAGGAAACCATGACGTTCGGCGCCGTAATCAACAAATGCGGCTTCGAGGCTTGGCTCAATACGGGTAATTTTGCCTTTGTAGATGTTCGCTTTTTTCTGTTCGTGTCCTGGGCTTTCAATATCCAGATCGTACAGACGCTGCCCATCAACGAGGGCGACACGCAACTCTTCCTGCTGAGTTGCGTTGATTAACATTCTTTTCATCGTAACTTACTCATTATTCTTACATTGACGACTAAGCTGCGAGCAGAGTGTTGCCTTTCCGGGGTAAACCGATGGCCTCGTGACTATTCACGTCGCCAACCTCACGGTTGTCGCTCGCTTAAGAGGCGCAGAGTGTCGGTAGCCTGTGTTTCAAGCGGAAACACAGCGCAATTATTTGGGGAACAGCCTGGGATAACTCTCCAGAGAAGATTCCATTTATACTCGTCATCTTTCAGAAGGTAGAGGTCTGCACGGATGTTTCCCGTTGCGTTTTCTGTCTGCCATCTAAAATTCGTACAGTATATGTACCGGTAAGGACTGCAACTCGCAGCCCGCTAACTGTCTGAAAGATCAATACGTCTTACGCCATTGCTGCGTGGATGATCGGACAGACAAAACTGGTCATTCCGTAAATATCCTTGTTATTCCAGGTTCAACACGGAAAACAGATTCATTATTCCTTGCTAACCTAGTTATAGCAAGATGACTTTCACCTTTTATCACCCGGTTACTCACAGTTTTTTCACCTGCTGGATGCGATTGTTCTAATAACAAACAATTCGCGGGCAGAAGCAACGAGAGTAATCAGGTAATGATAAATATAAGCATAGAAAAATGAGTGGCGCTATTGAGCGGGGATATTTAGAATCGCGCACCATGAAAACTGAGACTCCAACCGTAAAAATGGTTGCCATCAGCGCTGATGAAGCCGGGCAACGAATCGATAACTTTTTGCGCACCCAACTCAAGGGTGTGCCGAAGAGCATGATCTATCGCATCCTGCGTAAGGGCGAAGTGCGGGTAAACAAAAAACGCATTAAACCTGAATACAAGCTGGAAGCGGGTGATGAAGTGCGCATCCCGCCGGTACGCGTTGCCGAGCGTGAAGAAGATGCCGTATCACCGCATCTGCAAAAAGTCGCTGCCCTGAGCGATGTGATCCTCTATGAAGACGATCATATCCTGGTGCTGAACAAACCTTCTGGCACCGCTGTACACGGCGGCAGCGGGCTGAGCTTTGGCGTCATTGAAGGCCTGCGAGCCCTGCGCCCGGAAGCGCGCTTCCTGGAATTGGTTCACCGTCTTGACCGCGATACCTCCGGCGTGCTGCTGGTGGCGAAGAAGCGTTCGGCGCTGCGTTCACTGCATGAACAGCTGCGCGAGAAGGGGATGCAAAAAGATTACCTGGCGCTGGTCCGTGGACAGTGGCAATCCCATGTCAAAGTAGTGCAGGCGCCGTTGTTGAAAAATATTCTGCAAAGCGGTGAGCGCATCGTGCGCGTGAATCAGGAAGGGAAGCCGTCGGAAACCCGCTTTAAGGTGGAGGAGCGCTATACCCACGCGACGCTGGTTCGCTGCAGCCCGGTGACGGGACGTACCCACCAGATTCGTGTCCACACGCTGCATGCCGGTCATCCTATCGCCTTTGATGACCGCTATGGAGACCGTGAGTTTGATAAACAGCTGGCGGGTACCGGGCTGAACCGTCTGTTCCTGCATGCTGCCGCGCTGAAGTTTACGCATCCGGGTACCGGCGAAGTGCTGCGTATCGAAGCGCCGATGGATGACCAGCTCAAGCGCTGCCTGCAGGTACTGCGCAATCAGCAGTAAGCCGTTAGGCCGGATGGTGCTTCGCTTATCCGGCCTGCTAACCTCTCTTATTTCCTCTTACTTCAGCCATTTATCCAGCCAGGGGAAAACTTCCTCCTGTTGTTGCTGGTAAAAGACGTGACCTAATGCTTGCCAGGTTTTGGTGACGAGCCTATCGTCGGCGTTTTGCGAGGACCAGACGCGGTGTGCTTTAGCAAAGGCATCGTTAACGGCGTCCGCAGGGAACAGCTTGTCCTGACCGCCGCTGAATATCAGCATTGGCTTCGGCGCGGCGAGGCTCGCGATATCGGGGATATCCATTTTCGCGGGCATTCCCGGGTGCAGCATGTAGAAGGCGGATTGACCGCGCAGCACATTGTTGCCCGGTGTCATCAGACCGTTGTAAGTACCGAACCAGGAGATGACCGCCGTCGCGGCCACTTTGTCGGAAAGTGCCGCGAGCTGCCAGGCGCGGAAGCCCCCCATCGAGAAGCCGAGCACGCCAATACGTTGACTGTCGACGCTTTTCAGCGAAGCGATAAAATCAACGGTACGCATATCTTCATAGGCCACTTCACCGGCCAGTGAGCGCCCAAGATTGAAATAGTTGCTTGCCAGCGCCTGCTGCTGTTCATAGACCATCGGCCCGCGGTCGCCCCAGCCGGGGCTATCGATAGCGATAACCACATAGCCGCGTTTAGCCAGTTCGTCGCCGATAAAGCGCCCGGTGAAGAATTTATCTGCCCAGGCCTGGGCGCTAGCGAGTTGTTCTGCGTTACCCCAAGGCCGGATAAGCTTCTCTTTACCGATATCAAACTTCGAACCGTGGTCGTGCAGCAGAACAACCGCGGGATGTGGGCCAGGGGTTTTAGGCGTGAGCATTAACGCAGCGATGCGATTATCGTCGGTGATGTTAAGGGACAGCTTTTCTGCGGTGTAGCTGCCCCGGTCTTCACTGGCAATATTTTTGGTGTCGAAGGGCTTCGTTGAGTCAGGGGTGAGCAGCGATTGACGGAATTCCTGGCGAGCATGCTGCTGCCACTGTTTGAAGTCCGTGTAGTGCCCTGAAAGCCAGGAATCGGGGTACTGCATTTGCGATTTCATCTGCTGCCAGCTGGCAGGAAGATTGCCTTCAGTAATGCCCTGACGCTGCCAGTCATCTGCGGCATTGGCCTGCACCGCAGTCAGCATTGCCAGTATAAAGAACAGTTTATGTTTGCCACGCATCCTCTCTCCTTAAATTAAAACAATGTTTCAATGTAGAGTGTGGATTGTAATGGCGGTGAAAAAATAAACTGTGATCGTGAGTGGGATTTCCCGGCGTCCCTGGGCTCGGCCGGGTTACATTTGAGGGAGTAGCCGGGGGGGCACTAATCTGCCAACGGGTTAAAGTTCTCCCGGCGCAGCATTTTGCACAGCGCAATCAGTGGTAAACCAATCAGCGTGTTTGGGTCGCGGCCTTCAAGACGGTCAAATAATGCGATACCTAACCCCTCACTTTTAAAACTGCCCGCGCAGTTAAGTGGGTTTTCTTTACGGATGTAAGCGTTGATTTCTTGCTCGCTCAAGTGACGAAAATGGACGTCGAACGGCTCACATTCTGTCTGTAACTGACCATTAGCGGAGTTATAGAGTGCCAGGCCGGTATAAAACGTCACCACATTTCCGCTGGCCTTTTTTAATTGCAGGCGAGCATTCTCTTCGGTGTGGGGTTTCCCGGTGATCTCGCCATCCAGTAAACACACCTGGTCGGAGCCGATAATCAGATGTTCAGGAAAACGTGCGGCCAGCGCCTGGGCCTTTGCCTGCGCCAGGCGCAGCACCAGGCTGCGCGGGGTTTCGCCTGGTAACGGCAGTTCGTCAACCTCGGGTGCGGCGCACTCGAAGGGGAGGCCGAGTTTCTCCAGAAGCTGTTTGCGATAGGGGGATGTCGAAGCAAGAATCAATTCAGGCATAATTTTTTAAATAGACGGTAGCGAATTAGATTCCGACATTTTAAACTATAGGCCGCAATGTGTGCGAATTATTGGCAAAAGGCAACCTGAGGCTGCCTTTTTCTTTGACTCTATGACGTTACAAAGTTAATATGCGCGCCCTATGCAAAAGGTAAAATTACCCCTGACTCTCGATCCGGTTCGTACGGCTCAAAAACGCCTTGATTACCAGGGTATCTATACCCCCGATCAGGCGGAGCGCGTCGCTGCGTTCGTCGTCAGTGTAGACAGTGATGTTGAATGCGACATGTCTTTCAATATCGATAACCAACGCCTCGCGGTCTTGACCGGCGATGTGAAGGTGACGGTATCGTTGGAGTGCCAGCGTTGCGGGAAACCGTTTACGCATCATGTTTACACAAAGTATTGTTTCAGTCCGGTCAAAAATGATGATCAGGTTGAGGCACTCCCGGAAGCGTATGAGCCGATTGAGGTTAACGAATTCGGTGAAATCGATCTGCTGGCGTTGGTTGAAGATGAAATCATCCTCGCCTTGCCGGTAGTTCCGGTGCATGATTCTGAACACTGTGAAGTGTCCGAGGCGGACATGGTCTTTGGTGAATTGCCTGAAGAGGCACAGAAGCCAAACCCATTTGCCGTATTAGCCAGCTTAAAGCAAAAGTAATTGAGGAGTAAGGTCCATGGCCGTACAACAGAATAAACCAACCCGTTCCAAACGTGGCATGCGTCGTTCCCATGACGCTCTGACCGCAGTCACCAGCCTGTCTGTAGACAAAACTTCTGGTGAACAACACCTGCGTCACCACATCACTGCCGACGGTTTCTACCGTGGCCGTAAGGTAATCGCTAAGTAATCACGCGATACTCAGCGGATTTCTCGCTTCGGCGCGAAAGACAATGAGTGCAAGCGTGGTGAAGCTTAGTGAGGCTTTCCCCGTGCAAGCGGGGATAAACCAAACCAAGCGGCGACGATACCTTGACACGTCTAACCCTGGCGTTAGATGTCATGGGGGGCGATTTTGGCCCTTCCGTGACAGTGCCTGCAGCATTGCAGGCACTGAGTTCTAATCCGCAACTCTCACTTCTTTTAGTCGGCAATCCCGACGACATTACGCCATTACTTGCCAAAGCTGACTTTGAACAACGTTCACGTTTGCAGATTATCCCTGCCCAGTCGGTTATTGCCAGTGATGAGCGGCCTTCGCATGCTATTCGCCACAGTCGCGGTAGTTCAATGCGTGTGGCGCTGGAGATGGTGAAAGAAGGGCGGGCCGAAGCTTGCGTCAGCGCCGGGAATACCGGAGCGTTGATGGGGCTGGCAAAATTATTGCTCAAACCCCTTCAGGGGATTGAGCGTCCGGCGCTGGTGACGGTTCTACCGCATCAGCAAAAGGGCAAAACGGTGGTGCTGGATCTCGGTGCCAACGTGGATTGCGACAGTACCATGCTGGTGCAATTTGCCGTCATGGGCTCGGTCATGGCCGAGGACGTGTTGGGGATTGAAAACCCGCGCGTGGCACTGCTGAACATCGGTGAAGAAGAGATTAAGGGTCATGATAGTATTCGTGACGCCTCATTAGTGTTAAAAACAATCTCTTCCCTCAACTATATCGGCTATCTTGAAGCCAATGAGCTGTTGACGGGAAAAACCGATGTATTAGTTTGCGATGGCTTCACAGGTAACGTCACCTTAAAGACGATGGAAGGGGTTGTCAGAGTCTTCCTTTCGCTGCTGAAATCGCAGAGCGAGGGGAAAAAACGGTCGTGGTGGCTGTATTTATTAAAGCGTTGGTTACAAAAAAGCCTGACAAGGCGATTCAGTCACCTCAACCCCGACCAGTATAATGGCGCCTGTCTGTTAGGATTGCGCGGCACGGTGATTAAGAGTCATGGTGCGGCCAATCAGCGAGCCTTTGCGATCGCTATAGAACAGGCAGTGCAGGCGGTGCAGCGACAAGTTCCTCAGCGAATTGCCGCTCGCCTGGAATCCGTATACCCCGCAGGATTCGACACCCTGGAAGTCGGCAACAAATAGTGCCTACTCCCCGGTCGTTGAATAGGGCGGCTATATTAGCGAAAAGTGACTGAGCGTACATGTATACGAAGATTATTGGTACCGGCAGCTATCTGCCTGAGCAAGTGCGGACTAACGCCGATCTGGAAAAAATGGTAGATACCTCTGACGAGTGGATTGTCACCCGAACAGGTATCCGCGAGCGCCGTATTGCTGGCCCTGATGAAAACGTGTCTACGCTGGGTTACGAAGCGGCAAAACGCGCGCTGGAAATGGCGGGCATTGACGCCAGCGAACTGGGGCTGATTGTGGTTGCTACCACTTCTGCGACCCACGCTTTCCCAAGCGCAGCTTGTCAGATTCAGGAAATGCTGGGCGTGAAAGGCGCACCGGCATTCGACGTCGCGGCAGCGTGCGCAGGCTTCACCTACGCGCTGAGCGTGGCCGATCTGTACGTCAAAACCGGGGCCGTGAAATATGCGCTGGTGGTGGGGGCGGATACGCTGGCACGCACCTGCGATCCTACCGATCGCGGCACGATCATTATTTTCGGTGACGGCGCAGGCGCTGTGGTACTGGGTGCATCCGAAGAACCGGGCATCATCTCTACCCATCTGCATGCAGACGGTAGTTACGGTAAGCTGCTGACGCTGCCGAACGCCGACCGCGTTAACCCGGAAAACTCCATCCATCTGACGATGGCCGGTAACGAAGTCTTTAAAGTCGCGGTAACTGAACTGGCGCACATCGTTGATGAAACGCTGGCGGCCAATAACCTCGACCGTTCTGAACTGGACTGGCTGGTGCCACACCAGGCGAACTTACGTATTATCAGCGCGACGGCGAAGAAACTCGGCATGTCGATGGACAACGTCGTAGTAACGCTCGACCGTCACGGCAACACCTCTGCGGCTTCCGTGCCTTGCGCCTTTGACGAAGCCGTACGCGATGGCCGTATTAAACGTGGTCAACTGGTGCTGCTTGAGGCCTTCGGTGGTGGGTTCACCTGGGGTTCTGCGCTGGTCCGTTTCTAAGTATAAGGATTATAAACATGACGCAATTCGCTTTCGTGTTCCCGGGTCAGGGTTCACAAGCGGTAGGCATGCTGTCTGAACTGGCAGCAACCTATCCGGTTATTGAAGAAACTTTCCAGGAAGCTTCCGCTGCGCTGGGCTACGATTTATGGGCGTTGACCCAGCAAGGTCCGGCTGAAGAACTGAACAAAACCTGGCAGACCCAGCCGGCGCTGCTGACCGCTTCCGTTGCTCTGTATCGTCTGTGGCAGCAGCAGGGCGGTAAAGCGCCTTCTCTGATGGCCGGTCACAGCCTGGGCGAATATTCTGCGCTGGTTTGTGCGGGCGTTATTGCTTTCGCTGATGCAGTGCGTCTGGTTGAGATGCGCGGTAAGTTCATGCAGGAAGCGGTACCAGAAGGTACCGGCGGCATGTCTGCTATCATCGGTCTTGACGATGCGGCTATCGCCAAAGCGTGCGAAGAGTCTGCGCAAGGGCAGGTGGTTTCTCCAGTCAACTTCAACTCGCCGGGCCAGGTGGTTATCGCCGGTCACAAGGAAGCGGTTGAACGCGCAGGTGCTGCCTGTAAAGCCGCGGGCGCTAAGCGTGCGCTGCCGCTGCCGGTTAGCGTGCCATCCCACTGCGCGCTGATGAAGCCTGCGGCGGAAAAACTGGCCGTTGAGCTGCAAAAAATTACCTTTAACGCGCCGACCGTTCTGGTTGTGAACAACGTCGACGTGAAGTGCGAAACCGATGCCGACGCGATTCGCGACGCGCTGGTTCGCCAGCTGTACAGCCCGGTTCAGTGGACCAAAACCGTTGAGTTTATGGCATCCCAGGGTGTAGAGCATCTGTATGAAGTTGGTCCGGGTAAAGTCCTCACCGGCCTGACCAAACGTATTGTAGATACCCTGACTGCATCGGCCATTAACGAGCCGGCTGCCCTGTCAGCGGCACTTGCGCAATAAAGAGGAAAGCATGAGCTTTGAAGGAAAAATTGCACTGGTAACGGGTGCAAGCCGCGGTATTGGCCGCGCAATCGCTGAAACTCTCGTCGCTCGCGGCGCGAAAGTTATCGGTACTGCGACCAGCGAAAGCGGCGCGCAGGCGATTAGCGATTATCTGGGTGCGAACGGTAAAGGTCTGCTGTTGAATGTGACCGACCCGGCATCTATTGAATCAGTTCTGGGAAATATCCGCGCAGAGTTTGGCGAAGTAGACATTCTGGTCAATAATGCCGGGATTACTCGTGATAACCTGTTAATGCGCATGAAAGATGACGAGTGGAACGATATTATCGAAACCAACTTGTCATCTGTTTTCCGTCTGTCAAAAGCGGTAATGCGCGCTATGATGAAAAAGCGTCATGGGCGTATCATCACTATCGGTTCTGTGGTTGGTACCATGGGAAATGCGGGTCAGGCTAACTACGCTGCGGCGAAAGCGGGTCTGATTGGCTTCAGTAAATCACTGGCGCGTGAAGTTGCGTCACGCGGTATTACTGTGAACGTTGTTGCTCCGGGCTTTATTGAAACGGACATGACGCGTGCGCTGACCGATGAGCAGCGTGCGGGTACACTGGCGGCAGTTCCTGCGGGGCGCCTCGGCACTCCAAATGAAATCGCTAGTGCGGTTGCATTTTTGGCCTCCGACGAAGCAAGTTACATCACTGGTGAAACGTTGCACGTAAACGGCGGGATGTACATGGTCTGATTGTGTTTTGCACAAAGTGCTCAGACAACGGGCAATCTACGTATGTCTGAGTATGATTAGTGCAAAATCATTTGCGTTATGAGGGCAAACACCCTCAAAATAGCGTAAAATCGTGGTACGACCTGCCGGGATTTAGTTGCAAATTTTTCAACATTTTATACACTACGAAAACCATCGCGAAAGCGAGTTTTGATAGGAAATTTAAGAGTATGAGCACTATCGAAGAACGCGTTAAGAAAATCATCGGCGAACAGCTGGGCGTTAAGCAGGAAGAAGTGACCAACAATGCTTCCTTCGTTGAAGACCTGGGCGCAGATTCTCTTGACACCGTTGAGCTGGTAATGGCTCTGGAAGAAGAGTTTGATACTGAGATTCCGGACGAAGAAGCTGAGAAAATCACCACCGTTCAGGCTGCCATTGATTACATCAACGGTCACCAGGCGTAAGTGAACATCTCCAGGCGGTCATTCGACCGCCTGAGTTTTATCTTTTTCTCCCATAAGTATCAATTTTATCCCTCCCTGGAGGACAAACGTGTCTAAGCGTCGTGTAGTTGTGACCGGACTGGGCATGTTGTCTCCTGTCGGCAATACCGTAGAGTCTACCTGGAAAGCTCTCCTTGCCGGTCAGAGTGGCATCAGCCTGATCGACCATTTCGATACTAGCGCCTATGCAACCAAATTTGCTGGCTTAGTAAAGGATTTTAACTGTGATGACATTATCTCGCGCAAAGAACAGCGCAAGATGGATGCCTTCATTCAATATGGAATTGTCGCTGGCGTTCAGGCCATGCAGGATTCTGGCCTTGAAATTACGGAAGAGAACGCTCACCGTATTGGCGCCGCTATTGGCTCCGGTATTGGCGGTCTCGGTCTTATCGAAGAAAACCACACCTCTCTGGTGAATGGTGGACCGCGTAAGATTAGCCCGTTCTTCGTTCCGTCGACGATTGTTAACATGGTGGCAGGTCACCTGACCATCATGTTCGGTTTGCGTGGGCCAAGCATCTCCATCGCGACCGCCTGTACTTCCGGTGTGCACAACATCGGTCAGGCCGCGCGTATCATCGCTTACGGCGATGCGGATGCGATGGTTGCCGGTGGCGCTGAAAAAGCCAGTACCCCTCTGGGTGTAGGTGGTTTCGGTGCGGCGCGTGCGCTGTCTACGCGTAACGATAACCCGCAGGCGGCGAGCCGTCCGTGGGATAAAGAGCGTGATGGCTTTGTGCTGGGTGACGGCGCAGGTATGGTTGTACTCGAAGAGTACGAACACGCGAAAAAACGTGGCGCGAAAATCTATGCTGAAGTCGTTGGCTTTGGTATGAGCAGCGATGCGTACCACATGACTTCACCGCCGGAAAACGGCGCGGGTGCTGCGTTGGCGATGGTTAACGCCATTCGCGACGCAGGTATTGACGTGGGCCAGATTGGCTACGTGAACGCCCACGGTACCTCTACGCCTGCTGGCGATAAAGCAGAAGCACAGGCCGTTAAGTCTGTCTTTGGCGACGCAGCAAGCCGCGTAATGGTCAGCTCCACTAAGTCAATGACCGGTCACCTGCTGGGTGCTGCGGGTGCAGTAGAATCTATCTACTCTATCCTGGCCCTGCGCGATCAGGCCGTACCGCCAACCATCAACCTGGATAACCCGGATGAAGGTTGCGACCTGGACTTCGTGCCTCACGAAGCACGTCAGGTTAGCGGCATGGAGTACACGCTGTGTAACTCCTTCGGCTTCGGTGGTACCAACGGCTCACTGATCTTCAAAAAGGTCTGAGCCTGATTATCTGATGGCGATGCGCCATCAGATAACGCATTGATGAAGGCCCGCATGTCGGGCCTTTTTTTATTCGGCTTTCTCTGCTTGTTCAACGCGTTTCGTCCTGCGACACTACCCGACCATCAATAAGGAGCCGCTATGTTCTTGATTAATGGCCTCGAACAAAACACCCTCGCGGTGAACGATCGTGCAACCCAGTTTGGTGACGGCTGCTTTACCACCGCCCGCGTAGTTGATGGCCGGGTGCAGCTTCTGGATGCCCATCTTGCCCGGTTGCAGTCCGCCTGCGAACGGTTAGCTATTCCCTTTGAACGTTGGTCAACGCTCGGTGATGAGATGACCTCACTTGCCCAGCGCCAGCAAACGGGCGTACTCAAGGTGATTCTGAGCCGGGGAGCGGGCGGTCGCGGATATAGCGGCAGCGCCTGCGATACGCCTACGCGCATCCTCTCCACCTCTGCGGCACCTGCTCATTATGCGCGCTGGAAGGAGGAGGGGGCCACTCTGGCACTGAGCCCGGTTCCGCTTGGGCGCAATCCTTACCTGGCTGGCCTTAAGCACCTCAATCGCCTCGAGCAGGTATTGATTCGTTCTCATCTTGAGCAGACAAACGCCGATGAAGCCCTTGTCCTTGACAGCGACGGGTGGCTTACGGAATGCTGTGCCGCTAATCTGTTCTGGCGCTGCGGGCAGGATGTCTATACGCCGCGTCTCGACCAGGCGGGAGTGAACGGCATTATGCGGCAATATATAATGAAACGTCTGGCACCGACGGCCTATCGCGTTGTCGAAGTGAATGCGCCGCTGTCGGCGTTAGCGCAGGCCGATGAAGTGCTCATCTGTAACGCTCTGATGCCCGTGGTTCCCGTTCAGCGCTATGCGGAGCAGCAGTGGTCTGCCCGCGAACTTTACCGATATTTAGCCCCACTTTGTGAGTCGCCTGATTAGCATGAAGAAAATGTTACGCGTAGTTTTGTTACTGTTGGTTGTCCTGGGCATTGCCGCCGGCGTCGGCGTGTGGAAAGTGCGACAGCTCGCCAGCAGTACGCTCCTGATTAAAGAAGAGATGGTCTTTACGCTAAAAACCGGCACCGGAAGACTGGCGCTCGGCGACCAACTCTATGCAGATAAAGTGCTCAACCGCCCGCGGGTATTCCAGTGGCTGCTGCGTCTTGAACCTGAACTTTCTCACTTTAAGGCCGGTACCTATCGCTTCACGCCGCAGATGACCGTGCGTGAGATGCTGCAACTGCTGGGGAGCGGCAAAGAAGCGCAGTTCCCACTGCGTTTCGTCGAAGGGATGCGCCTGAGCGATTACCTTAAACAGCTGCGTGAAGCGCCGTACATCAAACACACGTTGAGCGATGATAAATACGCCACGGTGGCCGAAGCGCTGAAGTTCGACAACCCTGAATGGGTTGAGGGCTGGTTCTGGCCGGATACCTGGATGTACACTGCCAATACCAGCGACGTCGCTATCCTTAAGCGCGCGCACCAGAAAATGGTCGCCCAGGTTGATAAGGTCTGGGAAGGGCGTGCAGATAACCTGCCGTATGATGATAAAAACCAGCTGGTGACGATGGCCTCTATCATTGAGAAAGAGACCGCGGTGCCGGAAGAACGCGACCGCGTGGCGTCGGTGTTTATCAACCGCCTGCGCATCGGCATGCGTCTGCAAACCGATCCGACCGTTATCTACGGCATGGGTGAGAGCTACGATGGAAAGCTTTCCCGTAAGGATCTTGAGACCCCAACCGCGTATAATACCTACACGATTTCTGGCCTGCCGCCGGGGGCGATTGCCAGCCCGGGCGAAGCCTCGCTGAATGCCGCCGCGCATCCGGCAAAAACGCCGTACCTCTATTTTGTGGCCGATGGCAAAGGCGGGCATACGTTTAATACCAATCTTGCGAGCCATAACCGCTCGGTGCAGGATTACCTGAAAGTGCTAAAGGATAAAAATGCGCAGTAATTACATCGTCATTGAAGGCCTGGAAGGCGCGGGAAAAACCACCGCGCGTGACGTGGTTGTCGAAACGCTTCGCGACCTCGGCGTGAACGACCTGCTGTTCACCCGTGAACCGGGCGGCACCGTGCTGGCCGAAAAGCTGCGCAGCCTGGTACTGGACATCAAATCGGTCGGCGACGAAGTGATTACCGATAAAGCGGAAGTTCTGATGTTCTATGCTGCCCGCGTGCAGCTGGTTGACTCGGTTATCAAACCGGCGCTGGCGAGCGGTAAGTGGGTGATTGGCGACCGTCATGACCTCTCGACTCAGGCCTATCAGGGCGGCGGGCGCGGTATCGACAGAAAGATGCTGGCGACGCTGCGCGATGCCGTGCTCGGCGATTTCCGTCCGAACCTGACCATTTATCTCGATGTGACGCCTGAAGTGGGTCTGAAACGTGCTCGTGCTCGCGGCGACCTCGACCGTATTGAGCAGGAATCTTTGAATTTCTTCAACCGCACCCGCGCTCGTTACCTTGAACTGGCGGCGGAAGATAACAGCATCATTACCATTGATGCCACCCAGCCGCTGGACAACGTGATGAGCGATATTCGCGCCGCGGTTACCGCCTGGTTTGCGGAGCAGCAGGCATGAAATGGTATCCGTGGTTGCGCCCACCGTTTGAACAGCTTGTTGCAAGCTATCAGGCTGGACGCGGTCACCACGCGCTGCTGATTCAGGCGCGCGGCGGAATGGGGGCCGACTCACTGGCCTATGCCATCACCCGCTTCCTGATGTGCCAGAACCCCGACGGCCAGAAAAGCTGCGGTCAGTGCCATAGCTGCCAACTGATGCAGGCGGGGACGCACCCCGACTACTATGTGCTGCAGCCGGAAAAAGGCAAAAGCACGCTGGGTATTGATGCGGTGCGCGAGACTAGCGAAAAACTGTATGAGCATTCGCGTCTTGGTGGGGCGAAAGTGGTGTGGATTGCCGATGCGGCATTGCTCACCGAAGCGGCGGCTAATGCGCTGTTAAAAACGCTGGAAGAACCGCCGAAAAACACCTGGTTCTTCCTCGCCTGTGAAGAGCCTGCACGTCTGCTGGCCACGCTGCGCAGCCGCTGTCGTTTCTATCATCTGGCACCGCCGAACGAAGCCTATGCACTGGCGTGGCTTGAGCGTGAAATCAGCCAGCCGCGAGAGACGTTATTAACCGCGCTGCGCTTGTGCGACCACGCGCCTGCTGCCGCGCTGGATCTGCTGGCGGCAGATACCTGGGGGGCGCGCGAAAAACTCTGTCAGGCGCTGAGCGCTACCTTAAATAGCGGTGACTGGCTGGCGCTTTTACCGTCGTTGAACCATGATTCAGCCGTGGCGCGCCTGCACTGGTTCTCGTCGCTGCTGCTGGATGCCCTGAAACATCAGCAGCGAATCACGCGTCTGACCAATGTTGATAGCGTCGACCTGGTGAATCGGCTGGCAAACGCGCTGTCCGCATCGCGCCTGCAGGCGATCGCCGCCGATGCCTGCACTTGCCGCGAACAGCTGCTGAGCGTCACCGGGCTAAACCGAGAATTGATCCTCACCGAGCGCCTGCTGCGCTGGGAACAGTATTTGCAACCTGGTGCGGTACTGCCAGTATCCCACCTCTAAGAGAGACATCATGTTTTTAGTCGACTCGCACTGCCATCTTGATGGCCTTAACTATGAATCCTTGCACAAAGACGTTGACGATGTGATGGCGAAAGCCGCCGCGCGCGACGTCCGTTTTGCCCTTGCGGTAGCCACCACCATACCGGGCTATCGCAGCATGCGTGAGCTGGTGGGCAATCGCCCGGAAGTGGTCTTTTCCTGCGGCGTTCACCCGCTGAATCAGGATGAGCCCTACGACGTAGAAGAACTGCGCCGTCTGGCGGCGGAAGAGGGCGTTGTCGCCATGGGCGAAACGGGGCTGGACTATTTCTATACTCCGGAGACGAAAGCGCAGCAGCAGCTCTCGTTCCGCCAGCACATTCAGATTGGCCGTGAGCTGAACAAGCCGGTCATCGTTCATACCCGCGACGCGCGCGCGGATACTCTGGCTATCCTGCAGGAAGAAAAGGTGACGGATTGCGGCGGTGTACTACACTGTTTCACTGAAGATAGAGAGACGGCGGGTAAGCTACTGGATATGGGCTTCTATATCTCGTTTTCCGGCATTGTCACTTTCCGTAATGCGGAGCAGCTTCGCGATGCCGCACGCTACGTGCCGCTGGACAGGCTGCTGGTCGAGACCGATTCTCCGTACCTGGCTCCGGTTCCGCATCGTGGCAAAGAGAACCAGCCGGCGATGGTGCGAGATGTCGCTGAATACATGGCTGTGCTAAAGGGCGTAAGCCTTGAACAGCTTGCGCAGCAGACGACCGATAACTTCGCGACCCTTTTCCATATCGCTCCTTCCCGCCTGCAATCTGCCTGATTTCATAGCTTATTTTATTGCTCGTAATTAATGGTTAAAGCGAGTACAGTTCACCGCCATAAAAGTGGCGGTGAATGTTATTTTTGAAACATGCAGACACGTCTTATGTAAAGAAGATTAAGATTTTGCGCCATAGCTCTTTGAAACGTGATAGCCGTCAAACAAAACCGGAGTGAATTATTTTACTCTGTGTAATAAATAAAAAGGGCACTTAGATGTCCTGTCCCTGGTGAGTCTCTCCCCTCTCACCAATGCGTGAAAACGTAGATATACACAATGTGTATAACAAAAGTACAAATACTCAGGAGCACTCCTAATTATGTTTAAGAATGCATTTGCTAACCTGCAGAAGGTCGGTAAATCGCTGATGCTGCCGGTTTCCGTGCTGCCTATCGCAGGTATCCTGCTGGGCGTCGGTTCCGCAAACTTCAGCTGGCTGCCAGCCGTCGTTTCTCATGTTATGGCAGAAGCAGGCGGTTCTGTTTTTGCTAACATGCCGCTTATCTTCGCTATCGGTGTTGCGTTAGGCTTCACCAATAACGATGGTGTATCCGCACTGGCCTCCGTCGTCGCTTATGGCATCATGGTGAAAACCATGGCTGTGGTTGCGCCACTGGTACTGCATTTACCGGCTGAAGAGATTACCGCTAAACACCTGGCTGATACCGGTGTTCTCGGCGGCATCATCTCCGGTGCCATCGCCGCGTACATGTTCAACCGCTTCTACCGCATCAAGCTGCCAGAATATCTGGGCTTCTTCGCGGGCAAGCGCTTTGTACCGATCATCTCAGGTCTGGCCGCTATCTTTACCGGCGTGATCCTGTCCTTCATCTGGCCGCCAATCGGTACTGCTATTCAGACCTTCTCTCAGTGGGCTGCTTACCAGAACCCGGTTGTCGCGTTTGGTATCTACGGCTTCATCGAACGCTGCCTGGTGCCGTTCGGTCTGCACCACATCTGGAACGTTCCATTCCAGATGCAGATTGGTGAATACACCAACGCCGCAGGTCAGGTATTCCACGGTGATATCCCTCGCTACATGGCAGGCGACCCGACAGCGGGCAAACTGTCCGGCGGCTTCCTGTTCAAAATGTACGGCCTGCCGGCTGCTGCGATTGCAATCTGGCACTCTGCTAAACCAGAGAACCGTGCAAAAGTGGGCGGTATCATGATCTCCGCAGCGCTGACCTCGTTCCTGACCGGTATTACCGAGCCGATCGAGTTCTCCTTCATGTTCGTTGCGCCGATCCTGTACATCATCCACGCGATTCTGGCTGGTCTGGCGTTCCCGATCTGTATCCTGCTGGGTATGCGTGACGGTACTTCGTTCTCTCACGGCCTGATCGACTTTATCGTACTGTCCGGTAACAGCAGCAAACTGTGGCTGTTCCCAATCGTCGGTATTTGCTATGCGATCGTCTACTACGTTGTCTTCCGCGTGCTGATTAAAGCACTGGACCTGAAAACCCCTGGTCGTGAAGATAACACTGAAGACTCCAAAGCAACCGCAACCAGTGAAATGGCTCCGGCGCTGATTGCAGCCTTCGGCGGAAAAGAAAACATCACGAACCTCGATGCATGTATCACCCGTCTGCGCGTGAGCGTAGCCGACGTAGCGAAAGTTGATCAGGCTGGCCTGAAAAAACTGGGCGCTGCCGGTGTGGTCGTTGCAGGTTCCGGCGTTCAGGCGATTTTCGGTACTAAATCCGATAACCTGAAAACCGAGATGGACGACTATATTCGTAATAACTAAGTTATTTCGAAGTCGTAAAATTGGGGAGACTAAGGCAGCCGAATGGCTGCCTTTTTTACGCCTGAAGTGTGGGAGCCTTTCGGCTCCCTTGCTTTGTCTGGAGATTGAATCAGAACTGATAGCTCGCGGTAATGCTCACGTTGCGCGGCTCACCGTAGACGATAGAACCATCGATATTGGTATCGTAGGTTTTGTCAAACAGGTTGTTGAGGTTGCCCTGCAGCGCAAAGTTTTTGGTTACCTGATAACGGGTGAACAGGTCCACCAGCGCATAGCTGCCTTGCTCGGCGCGGAAGGTGCCAAATTCGGTAACGGTATCTTTGTAGACGCGGTTCTGCCAGTTCACACCGCCGCCCACCGTCAACTCAGGTACTGCCGGTAAACGATAGCTGGTAAACAGTTTAACGGTAGTGCGAGGCAGGTTAGGGTTCACCGCGTTGCCTTCATTGTCTTCAGCAACATAGCGCGTTGCGCCAAAGGTCAACTGCCAGTTATCGGTCAGTGCACCGTTAATTTCAAACTCAACGCCTTTGCTGACGGTACCATCGGCAGTGGTATAAGCAATTTCACCGTTGCTGCCCGCAATCGGCACCCCGGTCGACTGTGCCAGGTTATCCTGCTCAATACGGAAGACGGCAAGGGTGGTGGTCAGACGGCTGTCCATCCAGTCAGACTTCAGACCCACTTCGTAGTTGTTGCCGGTAATTGGCTTCAGGTATTTACCCGAACTGTCTTTGTCGTTTTGCGGCTGGAAGATGGAGGTATAACTGGCGTAGGTTGACCAGTTATCATTGATATCGAACACCAGACCCGCATACGGCGTAGTGTGGTTTTGCTCCATACTGTAGGCCAGCGTGTCGATGCTCCAGTTGGTGTAACGCGCGCCAACGATCAGATGCAGCGGGTCGGCCAGCGTGATGCGCGTCGCGGCATACAGCGACTTCATGCGCGTGGTATCGTCCTGCGCGAGGCTCTGTGGGCTCCAGTTGGTCTCTGGGAAACTGGCGCTATTGAAGTTAGCGAAGTTGCCGACGGCATCCGGGAAAACGTTATCCCAGGAGCTTACATAGCGGTTGTTCTGCTTACTGTAGCTACCGCCCAGCACCAGGTTGTGCTGGCGGCCGAACAGGTCATAGCTACCGTCCGCATAAAGATCTAACGCATCAACTTTACGTTTACCGCTGTTCCAGCCTGTCCCGCCAACGTATTCATAATCGGGGCCGTAGCTGCCGTACGGGCCAACTAATGTTCCATCCGCCTTGTTAACATAGGCATCGATGTACATCATTTTACTGTCAAACTTCACCTCAGAATGGGTGGCATTCAGCGTTGCCTGCCAGGTATCGGCAAAGCGCTGCGTCAGCGTCATGAAGACCTTATTGATATCTTTATCGTTGTAGGCCCAGTCCGGCGAGGTGCTGTGTGCTCGGTCATAATGGTTGGTACTACCGTCGGTATTCCAACGCGGTAAGCCGCCCCAGGTAGGGCTGTTGACATTGATTTGCTGGTATTCGTAGCCAACGGAGAGGCTGGTGGTGTCACCGAGATCCGCATCCAGAATACCCGAGAAGAACGTCTTTTCGTTATTGTAGCGGTCAAGCCAGGAATCATTGTTCTGATAGCCTGCAACGATACGCGCGCGCACTTTACCGTCATCGGTCAACGGGCTTTGCAGGTCGGCAACATAGCGTTGTTTGTTCCAGCTACCGTACTCAGCGGAAAGGTTGCCTTTGAATTCCTGGCTGGTGGCATGTTTACGGACCATGTTAATGGAAGCGGAAGGGTTCCCTGTCCCTGTCATCAGGCCACTTGCCCCGCGTACCACTTCCACACGTTCAAACAGGGCGGTATCGGATAGCGCATCGCCTAGATTCCAGCGAGATTCAAAATAGGTCGGAATGCCATCGACCATATAGTTATCAATCGCAAAACCGCGGGAGAAGTAGCTGGTACGGTCGGAGTCGGCCTGGCTGCTGGTGATACCGATGGTGTTGTTCATCACATCACCGAGCGTCTGTAGCTGCTGATCCTGCATACGCTGTTCGCTGACGACGCTAACCGACTGCGGAATATCGCGCTGAATCATCTGCATTTTGGTACCAGCTGTGGTCGATTTTACGCTGTAGTCCTGCTGGTCGTTGGCAGCACTGCTGTCGGTTGAGCCATCGACGATGATGGTATCTTCGCTGCTGTCCGCGGCGATGCTGAGGCCTGGGTAGAGCGCCAGCGCAATGCCCATCGCCACGAGAGTGGGGGCGGTGCGGTTATCCCGGGTAGTGGAAATGAAAGACATGATAAACCCTTAATCTAACGAGTGTTGTTGTGTTCCGCAGCTCTGTGGCCACGGTCAATGAGTGATGCCAATGCGTACTTGAAAACAAATGCAAATGAGAAATATACGCATTCTTATTCATATGTAAACAAAAGTAAGCAGGATAATGGTGCGAAGTGAAACGGTTTTTCAGTCGGGAGTGATAGGTGAGGAAAGGGGAAAAGGAGAGAAATTACCCGGCGGCGCTACGCCTACCGGGCCTACCATGATTAGATTATAAGCCGGGTAAGCGTAGCGCCGCCCGGCGGGGAAGACTCAGGCGACCGCGTTTTCTTCAAGCTGGCGCATAAACTGGCGCACCCACTCCATACGCGTTTTACGCTCGCTCAAGTCCTGGAAGAACTTCAGGCGCGTTGGGCCGTCGAGACGATAGTGCTGAGGCTGTTTTTGCAGCAGACCAATCAGCCACGTTGGGTTGACGTGGTTTTTCTCAGCGAACTCAATAACGCCGCCTTTCTCGTTGCCTTCAAGCTTGCGGATCCCGAGTTTCTGCGCCTGCTGGCGTAAACGCGCGATATCCAGCAGATTGCGTGCGGCGTCCGGCAGCAGGCCGAAGCGGTCAATCAGCTCAACCTTGATTTCATCCAGTTCGTTCTCGCTCTTCGCGCTCGCGATACGTTTGTAGAACGACAAGCGCGTGTTGACGTCCGGGATAAAATCGTCCGGCAGCAGCGACGGCATGCGCAGCTCGACTTCGGTTTGCTGGCTGGTTAAATCCTCCAGCGACGGCTCGCGACCTTCTTTGAGCGCATCGACGGCGTTTTCCAGCAGCTCCATATACAGCGAGAAGCCGATGGTCTCCATGGAGCCACTTTGGTCTTCGCCGAGCAGTTCGCCCGCCCCGCGAATTTCGAGGTCGTGGGTGGCCAGCGCAAAGCCCGCACCAAGGTCTTCCAGTGACGCAATGGCTTCCAGACGTTTTTGCGCGTCGGTGGTCATCGCTTTCGGATGTGGCGTCAGCAGCCAGGCGTAGGCCTGGTGATGTGAACGACCGACGCGGCCGCGCAGCTGGTGAAGCTGCGCTAAGCCGAAGTGGTCCGCTCGCTCGATGATAATGGTGTTGGCGGTCGGAATGTCGATCCCAGTTTCGATGATGGTGGTACACACCAGCACGTTGAAACGCTGGTGATGGAAATCGTTCATCACCCGTTCCAGCTCGCGCTCGCGCATCTGGCCGTGACCGATGGCGATACGCGCTTCCGGTACCAGCTCCGCCAGCTTATCGGCGGCTTTCTGAATGTTTTCAACGTCGTTGAACAGGTAATAAACCTGACCACCGCGCAGCGTTTCACGCAGAATCGCTTCGCGCACCACCAGGCTGTCGTATTCGCGCACGAAGGTTTTCACCGCCAGACGACGTGCCGGAGGCGTGGCGATAATTGACAGGTCGCGCATGCCGCTCATCGCCATGTTCAGCGTACGCGGAATCGGGGTGGCGGTCAGGGTCAGAATATCGACGTCGGCACGCATCGCCTTAATGCGCTCTTTATGGCGCACGCCGAAGCGGTGCTCTTCATCGACAATTAACAGGCCCAGGTCGCGCAGCTTGACGTCGCTTTGCAGCAGCTTGTGGGTACCGATCAGAATATCGATTTTACCCTCGGCGGCATCGGCCAGAATTTGCGTCTGCTCTTTGGCGCTGCGAAAGCGCGACAGCATTTCGATGCGCACCGGCCAGTTGGCGAAACGGTCACGGAAGTTGTCGTAGTGCTGCTGGGCGAGCAGGGTGGTCGGCACCAGCACCGCAACCTGCTTGTGGTTTTCGACGGCGAGGAAAGCGGCGCGCATGGCGACTTCGGTTTTACCAAAGCCGACGTCGCCGCACACCAGACGGTCCATCGCCAGCGGCTGGCACATGTCGCTCAGCACGGCGTTGATAGCCTGCGCCTGATCCGGCGTGGTCTCAAACGGGAAGCTGTCGCAGAACAGTTGATACTGTTCACGGTCATGTTTGAAGGCAAAGCCCGCTTTGGCGGCGCGCTGGGCGTAAATATCCAGTAGTTCGGCCGCCACGTCGCGTACTTTCTCGGCGGCTTTCTGTCGTGCACGCGTCCAGGCATCGCCGCCCAGCTTATGCAGCGGCGCATTCTCTTCCGCACCACCCGCGTAGCGGCTGATCAGGTGCAGCGAGGAGACCGGCACGTACAGCTTGGCATCGCTGGCGTAGGTGAGCATCAGATACTCGCCGGTTATGCCGCCCGCTTCCAGAGTGGTCATCCCAGCATAGCGGCCAACGCCGTGCTCAAGGTGCACCACCGGCTGGCCGATATGCAGCTCCGCCAGGTTGCGGATGAGCGTATCCGGGTTAATGGTGCGGCGCGCATCCTGACGACGGCGCGCGACGCGCTCGCCGAGCAGGTCGCTTTCGCAGATTAACGCCAGGTTGTTTTGGGTATCGATAAACCCGTGCTCGGCGGCGCCAATCATCAGGTAGCGGCTGTTACCGCTGGCTTCATCCAGACGCTGAATACGCTTCGGCGCAAGCTTAATGCGCGACAGCAGTTCACCCAACGCTTCACGGCGACCCTCGCTTTCTACCGAGAAAATCACCGGGCCGGTAAAGGATTCAATAAACTTACGCAGGTTCTCCAGCGGCGACTTGTTCTGCGCCTGAACGGCAATCTCCGGCAGCGGCTGGAAGCCGAGGTTTGTGTTGGCGGCTTTCTTCGGCAGGCTCTCGGTTTTAAGCTGGATGCGCGGCCATTTTTTCAGCTCGCTGTTAAGCTCATCCGTTTTCAACCAGAGTTGAGCCGGTGGCAGCAGCGGACGCATCGGGTCGACGCCGCGGTTTTCAAATCGCGCCTGGGTATCGGTCTGGAAGCGGTTCGCGCTGGCGTCGAGGTCGCCGGTATTGACCAGCAGCGTGTTGGCCGGGAAGTAGCTGAACAGCGGCGGCAGCGGCTCGCTGAAGAACAGCGGCTGCCAGTATTCAATACCGGCAGGCAGCGTACCTTTGCTGACCTGCTGATAGATATGTTCAGCATCGCGCTTCACGTCGAACTTATCGCGCCATTGGCTGCGGAACAGCTCGATGGCGGTTTTATCAGTCGGGAATTCGTGTGCGGGAAGCAGATTAATGGCGTCTACTTCTTCGAGCGTGCGCTGGCTGTCAACGTCGAAGACGCGCAGGCTGTCGATTTCATCGTCGAAGAAGTCGAGGCGGTAAGGCTGTTCGCTGCCCATCGGGTAGAGGTCAAGCAGCGCTCCGCGGGTGGCGTACTCCCCGTGCTCCATCACCTGATCCACGTGGCGATAGCCCGCGCTTTCGAGCTGGTTACGCAGCGCATCGCGTGACAGGCGCTGGCCTTTTTTCATCACCAGCGCATGGCCGTGCAGGAAGCTGTGCGGGCAGACGCGCTGCATCAGCGTGCTGACCGGCACAATCAGTACGCCGCGCTGCATCGTGGGCAGCTGGTACAGCGTCGACAGGCGTGAGGAGATAATATCCTGATGCGGAGAGAAGCTGTCGTAAGGCAGCGTTTCCCAGTCGGCGAGGTTCATCACCAGATTATCGGTAAACTGGCCGATTTCATCGTGCAGACGCAGCGCATTTTGCATATCCGGGGCGATAAGCACCACCGGACCGGCGTGACGTTCGGCGATTTCTGCCACCAGCGTCGCGCAGGCGGCACCGGTCAGTTCGCCAAGCTGGCGCTGGTCGCCAGGTTTACTCGGTAGGTCGTAACGGGCATGTTCAGGCATAGTCGGCGCACGTTCTCCAGAAAGCCGTGTCTTCACGGTAATAATATAAATTTGCTGTACTTATTATCCGTGATGGCGGCGGGAGTGCAACCGCTGAAAATAGCGAAACCGGTGGATCAGAGAGTTTGTCGCTTCTGCTGGCTCAGCTTGCGGTACTGCTGCGGTGACATTCCAACGTAGCGGCTGAAGGTGCTGTAGAAGCGGCTGCTGGAACGAAAGCCTGCCGTCATTGCCACATCAAGAATAGTTTTGTCGGTATCGCACAGCAGGGCGCGTACGTGGTTAATACGCATCGCCGTAATGTACTGCTTTAAGGTGAGCTGCATGACGCGCTGAAAAATGCCCATCGCATAGTTAGCGTTGAGCTTGACGTGATCCGCCACGTCGTCGATGGTCAGCGCCTGATCGTAGTTATCGGCAATAAAGCCCAGCATTTGGCTGACGTAAAACTGCGCGTGCCGCGAGACGCTGTTCTTGTGGGTACGCGAGGTTTTGTTGAGCAGAATCGGCTGCCAGCCCGAGAGGCTAAAGCGCTTGAGCATCAGGCCGATCTCATCGATCGCCAATTGGCGAATCTGTTCATTGGGGCTGTAGGCCTCTTGCTGCCAGCGCAAAACTTCAAAGGTGCTGAGCTGCTGGGTCGCCAGCGATTGCACCACCATGCCGTGGGTGACGTGGTTAATCAGCTCCCGGTCCAGCGGCCAGGAGAGAAACAGGTGCATCGGTAGGCTGAAAATCGCCATCTGCCGACAGTCGCCCGGTCGCGTCAACTGGTGCGGAGTACAGGCCCAGAACAGCGTAATGTGACCCTGTTTTATCTGCACCACTTCGTTGTTAATCAGGTATTCCACATCGCCGTCAAACGGTACGTTAACCTCTACCTGACCGTGCCAGTGGCTGGCGGCCATCGCGTGCGGCCGACGGAGCTCAATGTCCATACGCTGATATTCGGAATAGAGCGACAGCGGGCTGCGGGTCTGCTTTTCATCGCCGTTGCACATATGCGGGTCGCGGGGCAGAAAGGTAATTGGCTCGTCGCTCATGGTTACTCCGTTTCCTGAAATATCAGAATCATGCCAGCAGGGCGGGCTCAAATGCCGCCGCTATCATTGATATTAGCCTGATCAGCAGGCCGGATACTCTGCTTTTTAGTCTATTTACTCCCAAAAACTCAGATCTTGTCGCGACCACCCTCTGATCTGAGTTTTTGGGAATGCTCGCCGGGGAAGACGGAGGTTTTCGCCCGGAGCGCATGCCACGATAAAGGCGTTCACTACTGTTTCTGGAGAGTCATGATGACAGCACCAAAAATTACCTTTATCGGCGCGGGTTCGACCATTTTCGTGAAAAATATTCTGGGCGATGTTTTTCATCGCGAGGCGCTTAAATCGGCGCATATCGCGCTGATGGATATCGACGAAACGCGTCTTGAAGAGTCGCACATCGTTGTGCGCAAACTGATGGATTCTGCCGGCGCATCTGGTCATATCACCTGTCATACCGACCGCAAAGCGGCGCTACAGGGGGCCGATTTTGTTGTGGTCGCCTTCCAGATTGGCGGCTACGAGCCGTGTACCGTTACCGACTTTGAAGTCTGCAAGCGCCACGGACTGGAGCAGACGATTGCCGATACCCTTGGCCCTGGCGGTATCATGCGTGCGCTGCGCACCATTCCTCATCTGTGGCAAATTTGCGACGACATGACTGAAGTCTGTCCTGATGCCACGATGCTCAACTACGTCAATCCGATGGCGATGAACACCTGGGCCATGTACGCCCGTTATCCGCACATCAAGCAGGTGGGGCTGTGTCACTCGGTGCAGGGAACGGCGGAAGAGCTGGCACGCGATCTGAATATTGACCCTGCGACGCTGCGCTATCGCAGCGCCGGGATTAACCATATGGCGTTCTACCTGGAGCTGGAGCGTAAAACCGCCGATGGTCGCTACGTTAACCTCTACCCGGAACTGCTGGCGGCCTATGAAGCCGGTCAAGCGCCGAAACCGAATATTCACGGCAATGAGCGCTGCCAGAATATTGTGCGCTATGAGATGTTTAAAAAGCTGGGCTATTTTGTCACCGAATCGTCAGAGCACTTTGCGGAGTACACTCCGTGGTTTATCAAGCCGGGGCGCGAGGATCTGATTGAACGCTACAAGGTGCCGTTGGACGAGTACCCGAAACGTTGCGTCGAGCAGTTGGCGAACTGGCATAAAGAGCTGGAAGAGTACAAAACCGCCGATCGCATTGATATTAAGCCGTCGCGCGAATACGCCAGCACCATTATGAATGCTATCTGGACCGGTGAACCGAGCGTGATTTACGGCAACGTCCGTAACGACGGCCTGATTGATAACCTGCCGCAGGGAAGCTGCGTTGAGGTGGCATGCCTGGTGGACACCAACGGTATTCAGCCAACCAAAGTAGGGGCGATTCCGTCGCATCTGGCCGCCATGATGCAAACCAACATCAACGTGCAGACGCTGCTGACCGAAGCGATTCTGACCGAAAACCGCGACCGCGTTTACCATGCGGCGCTGATGGACCCGCACACCGCCGCGGTGCTGGGCATTGAAGAGATTTATGCGCTGGTGGATGACCTGATTGCCTCACACGGCGACTGGCTACCGGCCTGGCTGCACCGTTAATCCAAATTGCGCCGGGCGTAAGACCTGGCGCTTACCTCTCTAATAACAGAAGGCGGGCGCTGGTAACAGTGACCCGGTACCCTATGAGCATCTCTCTGACAACAAAACTCAGTTACGGATTCGGTGCGTTTGGTAAGGATTTCGCCATCGGTATCGTCTACATGTACCTGATGTACTACTACACCGACGTGGTGGGATTATCGGTGGGCCTGGTGGGCACGCTGTTTCTGGTGGCTAAAATCTGGAACGCGTTTAACGACCCGATCATGGGTTGGGTGGTGAACGCCACGCGAACGCGGTGGGGCAAATTTAAGCCGTGGATCCTGCTCGGCACGCTGGCGAACTCGCTGGTGCTGTTTTTACTGTTCAGCGCTCATCTGTTTGAAGGCACTACGCAGGTGGTGTTCGTCTGCATCACCTACATTCTGTGGGGCACAACCTATACCCTGATGGATATTCCGTTCTGGTCGCTGGTGCCGACCATTACTCTGGACAAGCGCGAACGCGAACAGCTGGTGCCGTTCCCGCGCTTTTTTGCCAGCCTCGCCGGGTTTGTCACCGCAGGGATAACGCTGCCGTTCGTGAACTACGTGGGCGGAGCGGATCGTGGATTTGGCTTCCAGATGTTCACGCTGGTGCTGATCGCGTTCTTTATCGCCTCGACGATTGTCACGCTGCGCAACGTCCATGAAGTTTTTTCATCAGACAGCGATGCCACGGCGGACAGCAGCCGCCTGTCGCTGAAATCGATCCTTGCCCTCATCTACAAAAACGACCAGCTCTCCTGTCTGCTGGGAATGGCGCTGGCCTACAACGTGGCGTCGAATATCATCACCGGTTTTGCCATTTACTATTTCACCTACGTGGTGGGCGATGCGGACCTGTTCCCGTACTACCTCTCTTATGCCGGGGCGGCCAACCTGCTGACGCTGGTGCTGTTCCCGCGTCTGGCGAAGGCGCTATCGCGTCGGGTGCTATGGGCGGGGGCGTCAATCCTGCCGATGGTTAGCGGCGGCGTGCTGTTGCTGATGGCGCTGGCGGGGTCGGCAAACGTGCTGGTTATCTGCATTGCGGGGATTTTCCTGAATATCGGCACCGCGCTGTTCTGGGTATTGCAGGTGATTATGGTGGCGGATACCGTCGACTACGGGGAGTACAAGTTTAACGTCCGCTGCGAGAGCATCGCCTACGCGGTGCAGACGATGGTGGTGAAGGGCGGGTCGGCGTTTGCCGCCTTCTTTATCGCGGTGGTGCTCGGGGTGATTGGCTATACGCCAAACGTTGCCCAATCTGCCGAAACCGTGCTCGGCATGCAGTTCATCATGATTGTGCTGCCGGTCGTGTTCTTTGCGATTACCCTGGTGCTCTATTTCCGCTACTACCGCTTGAACGGCGACCAGCTGCGTAGAATTCAGATTCACCTGTTGGATAAATATCGCAAAGTACCGACGCCCGCCGCACCGCAAGAGGTGCCGGTAACTCCGCTTGCCGTAACTCGCGATGCGCAGGCGTAACCATGGAGTGGGCTTCTTTGATTGGTTATGCGGCCGCCTGCCTGACGACGCTGTCGTTCTTACCGCAGGCGATTAAAGTGATCGCCACCCGCAACACCCAAGGGATCTCCGGCCTGATGTACATCATGTTCGTTTGCGGACTGGTCATGTGGCTGATTTACGGCGTGATGATTGAAGATACGGCAGTTAGCATGGCGAATTTTATGACGCTGGTGTTCGCCATGCCCATTTTGATTATCAAGTTCCGTCGCGGATAGGGAAGACTGCCGGATAGGCGTTAGCGCCATCCGGCAGCTTTTAACTGTCGGCAGTGCCAGCCCGCCAGCACAATCACCGTCGTCAACGCGCCTAACAGCGCGCAGAACATATCTGACTGGGTATCCCACGGGTCGCCCTGAGTACCGAGAAAATCATCCGCGCCTTGCCCCATCGCCAGCGCTGCCCACCACTCAATCAGCTCGTAGGTTGCGCTAATGGCGAGGGCGACACAGCAGACCAGAAACGCCAGCATCTTACGCCCGCGCACGATGTGTCCGCGTAGCAGGATTTCTCGCGTCGCCAGCGCCGGTACCAGCCCCTGAAAGAAATGCCCCAGTTTGTCGTACGGGTTACGGCTGAGGTCAAACCAGGCCTGCACGTCAAAACCAATCGGTACCTTCGCGTAGGTGTACTGGCCGCCGACCATCAGAATGATGGCGTGAAAGAAAATCAGCGTGTAGAGCAGCGGAGTGAGGGGATAGCGTTTCGCCGTGAATAGCAGCAGCGGCACGACGATAATCACCGGGGTGACTTCCATCAGCCAGGTCACTTTTTCAGCGGCACTTACGCCGGTATAAATCAGGAACAGCGCCAGAAGCGCCGCGCCTGCGGATAGCAGAAGAGGATTGACGGTGCGGATCATCATGAATTCGCAAATAAAGGGAAAACAACACTATTGTCCGTGACGGCCAAAATTTCAATGTTTGTGTCCTTTCGTCAGCGATTGTCAGCCTTGCGCTTACGGTTCAGTCATTTACCCATTCCGCTTTCGCTTATATACTCGTGCTTCTGCTATCAGCAACCAGACGGATTACATGTACCAACCTGTCGCACTATTTATCGGCCTGCGCTACATGCGTGGGCGAGCAGCGGACCGTTTCGGTCGCTTTGTTTCCTGGCTGTCGACTATCGGCATTACGCTTGGCGTAATGGCGCTGGTGACCGTACTTTCGGTGATGAACGGCTTTGAACGCGAGCTGCAAAACAACATCCTGGGGCTGATGCCGCAGGCCATTCTGACGGCGGATCAAGGCTCCCTCAACCCGCAACAGCACCCGGAATCGAGCGCGAAGCTACAGGGCGTAACGCGCGTTGCGCCGCTCACCACCGGTGACGTGGTGCTGCAAAGCGCGCGCAGCGTCTCGGTTGGGGTGATGCTGGGTATCGACCCGGCGCAAAAAGATCCGCTCACGCCGTACCTGGTCAACGTCAAACAGACCGATCTTACTGCCGGAAAATATAACGTCATTCTCGGCGAGCAGCTTGCCGGGCAGCTTGGGGTGAATCGTGGCGATCAAATTCGCGTGATGGTGCCTTCTGCCAGCCAGTTTACGCCGATGGGCCGTCTGCCGAGCCAGCGTCTGTTCACGGTGATTGGCACCTTCGCTGCCGACAGTGAAGTCGATGGCTACCAGATGCTGGTCAATATCCAGGATGCTTCACGCCTGATGCTCTACCCGCTGGGAAATATCACCGGCTGGCGTCTGTGGCTGGAACAACCGCTTCAGGTAGACACTCTGAGCCAACAAACGCTGCCGCAGGGCACCAAATGGCAGGACTGGCGCGAGCGTAAAGGGGAGTTGTTCCAGGCCGTGCGCATGGAAAAAAACATGATGGGGCTGCTGCTGAGCCTTATCGTGGCGGTGGCCGCGTTTAATATCATCACATCGCTTGGGCTGATGGTCATGGAGAAGCAGGGCGAAGTCGCCATTCTGCAAACCCAGGGGCTGACACCGCGACAGATCCTCACCGTCTTTATGGTGCAGGGCGCCAGCGCGGGCATTATCGGCGCGCTGTTAGGCGCGCTGCTTGGCGTGCTGCTGGCCAGCCAACTTAACAATTTAATGCCGATTATCGGCGCGTTCCTTGACGGCGCGGCGCTGCCGGTTGCCATCGAGCCGCTGCAGGTTATCGTGATTGCGCTGGTGGCGATGGCCCTGGCGCTGCTGTCGACGCTTTATCCTTCATGGCGCGCTGCCGCCACTCAACCCGCTGAGGCTTTACGTTATGAATAAGATCCTGTTGCAATGCGACAACCTGTGCAAACGCTATCAGGAAGGCAATGTGCAAACCGACGTTCTGCACAATGTCAGCTTCAGCATTGGCGAAGGCGAAATGATGGCGATTGTCGGTACCTCCGGTTCCGGCAAAAGTACGCTGCTGCATTTGCTTGGCGGGCTGGATACGCCGACTTCCGGCGACGTGATTTTCAGCGGTCAGCCGATGAGTAAACTCTCAACGGCGGCAAAAGCCGAACTGCGTAACCAGAAGCTTGGCTTTATCTACCAGTTCCACCATCTGCTGCCGGACTTCACCGCGCTGGAAAACGTGGCAATGCCGCTGCTGATTGGCAAAAAGAAAGCCGCCGAAATCAACACGCGCGCGCTGGAAATGCTGAAAGCGGTTGGGCTTGAGCATCGTGCCCATCACCGTCCGTCGGAGCTTTCCGGCGGTGAGCGTCAGCGCGTGGCGATTGCCCGTGCGCTGGTCAATAACCCGCGCCTGGTACTGGCCGATGAACCAACCGGTAACCTCGATGCGAAAAACGCCGACAGCATCTTCAAGCTGTTGGGCGAACTGAACCAGTCGCAGGGCACCGCTTTCCTGGTGGTCACGCACGACCTTCAACTGGCGAAACGAATGGGCCGCCAGCTTGAGATGCGCGATGGTCACCTGAGCGATCAACTGACCCTGATGGGAGCGCATTAATGGCTCCGTCCCTCTCATTACTGATTGGCCTGCGCTTTAGCCGCGGTCGTCGGCGCGGCGGCATGGTGTCGCTGATTTCCGTTATCTCTACGGTCGGCATTGCGCTGGGCGTCGCGGTGCTGATTGTTGGCCTCAGCGCCATGAACGGTTTTGAGCGTGAGCTGAACAACCGCATTCTGGCGGTGGTGCCGCACGGTGAAATTGAAGCGGTGAACCAACCGTGGAATCACTGGCAGAACGTTCTGCCGAAAGTTGAAGCGGTAAAGGGCATTGAAGCGGCGGCTCCGTACATCAACTTTACCGGCCTGGTCGAGAGCGGCAGCAACCTGCGCGCCATCCAGGTGAAGGGCGTTGACCCGGCGCAGGAAAGTAAACTTAGCGCGCTGCCACGCTTTGTTCAGGCTGAAGCATGGGCCAATTTTAAAGCCGGTGAACAGCAAATTATTCTTGGCAAAGGTGTGGCCGATGCGCTGAAGGTGAAAGCGGGGGATTGGGTTTCAATCATGATCCCGAACTCGAATCCAGAACATAAACTGCTGCAGCCAAAACGCGTGCGTCTGCACGTGACCGGTATTTTGCAATTGAGCGGTCAGCTTGACCACAGCTTTGCGATGATCCCGATGCAGGATGCGCAGCAATATCTCGACATGGGCGAGAGCATTTCCGGTATCGCCATCAAGGTGAACGACGTCTTTAACGCCAACAAACTGGTGCGTGATGCGGGCGAAGTGACCAACAACTACGTCTACATCAAAAGCTGGATTGGCACCTACGGCTACATGTACCGAGATATCCAGATGATCCGCGCCATCATGTATCTGGCGATGGTACTGGTGATTGGCGTGGCCTGCTTTAACATCGTCTCCACGCTGGTGATGGCGGTGAAAGATAAAAGTAGCGATATTGCGGTGTTGCGCACATTGGGTGCCAAAGACGGGCTGATTCGCGCAATTTTCGTGTGGTATGGTTTATTGGCTGGCCTGCTGGGCAGCGTGTGTGGCGTGGTGATTGGGGTGCTAGGCTCCCTGTACCTGACCAACATTATCAACGTGATTGAAAAACTTATTGGTCACCAGTTCTTATCTGGCGACATTTATTTTATCGACTTCCTGCCGTCTGAACTGCACTGGCTGGATGTCGTTTATGTGCTGGTCACGGCACTGTTGCTGAGTCTGCTGGCGAGCTGGTATCCCGCCCGCCGCGCCAGCCGAATTGACCCTGCGAGGGTGCTGAGTGGCCAGTAATTTGACGTCCTGACCGTGTGGCCTTGCTGCTGCGCGCGTCAGTTAGAGGAATGAACAATGATGCATTACGGATTTGACATTGGCGGCAGCAAGATTGCACTTGGCGTATTTGATTCATCGCGCCAGCTACGGTGGGAAACACGCGTTCCTACGCCGAAAGAGAGCTATGAGCGCTTTCTTGACGCGGTCATTGCGCTGGTAAACGAGGCCGACGAGCGTTTTGATTGCCGGGGTACGGTGGGGATTGGCATTCCCGGCATGCCGGAAACCGAAGGCGGCCTGCTGTATGCGGCTAACGTGCCGGCGGCCAGCGGGAAACCGCTGCGTGCGGACCTGAGCCGTCTGCTCGATCGCGACGTGCGCCTCGATAATGACGCCAACTGCTTCGCGATTTCTGAAGCCTGGGATGAAGAGTTCACCCAGTATCCGCTGGTGATGGGGCTGATTCTCGGCACCGGCGTCGGCGGCGGTATCGTTCTGAACGGTAAATCGATTACCGGTCATAGTTATATTACCGGCGAGTTTGGCCACATCCGCCTGCCGGTGGATGCGCTGGAAGTGGTGGGGCGTGATTTTCCGCTCACCCGCTGCGGCTGCGGCCAGTCTGGCTGCATTGAAAACTATTTATCCGGTCGTGGTTTTGCGTGGCTGTACGAACATTTTTACCAGCAGCCGCTGACCTCGCCGGAAATCGTTGCCCTCTGGCAGCAAGGCGATCGCAACGCGCGTGAGCACGTTGAGCGTTATCTGGATCTGCTTGCGGTGTGCCTTGGCAACATTCTGACTATCGTCGACCCGGATCTGATGGTGCTCGGCGGTGGGTTATCTAATTTTACAGCGATCGCCGATGGACTAGCGCAACGCTTACCGCGTCATTTACTGCCTGTAGCTCGTACGCCGCGCATTGAGCGCGCTCGTCACGGGGATGCAGGGGGAATGCGCGGCGCGGCGTTCCTTCATCTGACCAACTAACATGGAGTAGATATGCAGTCGCGCCGCTTACATCGATTGAGCCGTTTTCGTCGGAATAAACGTCAGCTGCGCCAGCGTCTGCGCCAGCGAATTTTCTTTACGGACAGGGTGATGCCAGAAGAGATGGATAAACCAAGAGTGGTCGTACTGACGGGCGCAGGCATTTCGGCAGAGTCGGGTATTCGGACCTTCCGCGCGGCGGACGGGTTGTGGGAAGAGCATCGGGTTGAGGATGTGGCGACGCCGGAAGGCTATCACCGCGATCCTGAGCTGGTGCAGCGCTTCTATAACGAACGTCGCCGTCAGTTACAGCAGGCGGAAATTGCGCCGAATGAGGCGCATCTGGCGCTGGCAAGGCTGGAAGAGGCGCTGGGCGAGAACGTGCTGGTGGTGACGCAGAACATTGACAACCTGCACGAGCGCGCGGGCAATAAAAACGTGCTGCACATGCACGGTGAACTGCTGAAGGTGCGCTGCACCCAAAGCGGCCAGGTATTTGACTGGCCGGGCGACCTGACGGTGGATGACCGTTGTCACTGCTGCCAGTTCCCGGCACCGCTGCGCCCGCATATCGTCTGGTTTGGCGAAATGCCGTTTGAGATGGACCATATCTACATGGCGCTGGCGAGGGCGGATATTTTTATTGCTATCGGCACTTCAGGGCATGTCTATCCGGCGGCGGGTTTTGTTCACGAAGCGAAGCTGCACGGCGCGCACACCGTTGAGCTGAACCTTGAGCCAAGCCAGGTGGGCAGCGAGTTCGAAGAAAAACATTATGGTCTGGCAAGCGAAGTGGTGCCAGCGTACGTGGCGAAGCTGCTGAAAGAAATTTGATGTTTGGGCTGTGCCGACTAAAAAGCGGAGCTTAGGCTCCGCTTTTTTATTGCTGCAATCCCGGCGGCGCTGCGCCTGCCGGGTTAGCGGGGTCGTAATTAACGTCCCGCTTTCAGCTTCTGGTAATACTCTTCGTACAGCGTGCTGGCGCTGCCTACGTCGTTCTGCCATTCGCCTTTTTTGATGGTCTCGGCATCCGGGTAGAGCGATTTGTCGTTGGCGACTTCCGGGCTCAGCAGCTTACGCGCCGCCAGGTTTGGCGTTGGGTAGCCAATGGTTTCCGCCACCTCTTTTGCCACGTCCGGGCGCAGCAGGAAGTTAATCAGCTTCAGCGCGCCGGCCTTGTTTTTGGCATTGGCCGGAATGGAGAGGCTATCCATCCAGAAGATACCGCCTTCTTTCGGCCATACCACTTGCAGCGGCGTACCGGCCTGGCGGGCAACGAACGCGGAACCGTTCCACACCATCCCCAGATTCACTTCGCCTTCCATATACGGGTTAGCCGGGTTGTCGGAGTTGAACGCTGCCACGTTTGGCATCAGCTTCTTCAGCTCGTTGTAGGCCGCTTCAATTTCTTTCGGGTCGGTGGTGTTACCGGAGTAGCCAAGCTTGCGCAGCGCCACCTGGAACACTTCACGGGCGTCGTCGGTTAGCAGCAGGCTGCCTTTGTATTCCGGCTTCCACAGGTCGGCCCAACTGGTGACAGTTTTCGGGTCAATCGCATCGCTGTTGATGCCAATCGCCGTTGCGCCCCAGATGTAAGGGATCGAGTAGTCGTTGTTCGGATCGAACGGCTTGTTGAGCATCTCCGGGTCGAGATTTTTGAAGTTGCTCAATTGGCTTTTATCGATCTTCTGGATCATGCCCTCTTTGCGCATCTTGTCGACAAAGTAGGTCGACGGCACGACCAGATCGTAGGCACCGTCTTTATAGGTTTTGAGCTTGGCGTACATGGTTTCGTTCGACTCATAGGTCGAATAGATAACCTTGATACCGGTCTCTTTGGTGAACTGTTCCAGAAGCCCTGGCGGCACATACTCCGTCCAGTTATAGAAATAGAGCGTTTTGCTATCGTCCGCGTGGGCCGCACTCATACCGAGCGCTAAAGCACCTGCCGCGAGCAGGTGGCGTGACCATTTTTTCATTTTACGTCCCCTGAGTTTAGTGCCTGACCTTCAGGCCTTTGGTTTTATCTCGTGCAATCAGCTGGCTGGCAATCACCATCACCAGCGACAGCACCAGTAAAATCGTCGCCAGCGCGTTCACTTCCGGCGATACACCAACTTTCACCATTGAGTAGATCTTCAGCGGCAGAATTTCATAGCTCGGCCCGGTGACAAACGACGATACCACCACATCATCCATCGATAGGGTAAAGCTTAACAACCAACCTGCGGCCACCGCCGGCAGCGCCAGCGGTAGAATAATTTTGCGCAGAATAGTCAGTTCGCTAGCGCCGAGATCTTTCGCCGCTTCCAGCATGCGCACGTCAAAGCCTTTCAGCCGCGAGTAGACGGTGACCACCACGAACGGCAGGCAGAAGGTGATATGTGAGAACAGCAGCGACCAGAAGCCCAACTGAATGCCGAGCAGCATAAACAGCACCAGCAGGGAAATCGCCATCACGATATCCGGCGACATCATCACCACGAACAGCATGCCGCTGACGAACGGTTTGCCGCGAAAGCGATAGCGGTACAGCGCCACGGCAGTGAGCGAGCCAATCAGCGTCGCGGCGGTGGCGGAGAAAATCGCCATCGTCAACGAGTGCTGTGCCGCCTGTAGCAGGCTGTCGTTGTTCATCAGCAGGCTGTACCACTTGGTGGTGAAACCCTGCCAGTTGATCCCGAAGCGTGAGCTGTTAAACGAGTTCACGATCAAAATGATAATCGGGATGTAGAGATAAGCGTAGATGGCGGACATAAAGCCGCCGCGCAGCAGTCGACCGATCATTTCAGCGCCGCCTTCTTGTTCAGAATGTGCGACTGTTTCAGAGTATTGAAAAAAATCAACTTTTTCCGTTCTCCAAACGTTATCCAAAACTTTTCACCAAAATGGTTCACATTAAATACGCAACATGACCATCACCCGAGGCCGCGCATTCTACCGCATTTTTCACATTTACGGGGGATGGATATCAAGCGCTTAGGTTTTTCCCATTTCTCCGGCGTAAAAAATGCGTGCCTTCTGCAGCGAAAAGGGAGGTTCAGTGTGTTTGATATATGACGATATTTTTCATGGTATAGCTGTTGCGCAAATGCACCTTTCAGGCTTCAAGAACCGTACTGTGCAGAGGCGGTATGTTCACTCTGCGAGCATAATGTCCAACTCAAGATGAAAATTATGTCTTTGCTTTGTGTTTTATCCGGAATTTATCGATGGTGATATTGCAAATTTAGGGGGCTGCATATTGATATTCATTATTTTTATTGGTTATTAAAGAGCTTTTCTCTCGAATTATAATTAAGGGCTGGTATTGACATTGCCTGAATACAGGCTGGATAGTGGTGTCTGTTATAGCGTTTTTTATTTTTATTTATGTTATTAACTAATGTTTAAAAATTAACTATCTGCGAAGTGAATTACAACAATGCAGGTAATTTTAAAGAATATATTTTCGTTATCTGTTGGTACTTTTTATCCGGAGAATTTATGGAATACTTCTCTTTCAAAAAAAAACTATCAGTTTCTTTTATTGCTATGCTGCTGGCCGCATCATCAGTGCAGGCAAAACAGATACTGGAACCGCAGGTAGGGCCGTGGGTACAATTCACAGGGAAAGGCTATCAGTTCTGCGATGCCCTGCTTAAGGAGCTGAAGCGTTTTGATTACTCTCAGCTTACTCTACGGGCTAACCAGCAGGCCTGCGCTATAGATCTCGTCATTCCCCACTTTAAGCAACTGAAAGAACCACCGTGGCAAAAGCTGAATCCGGAACAGTACCGGCCGCTGTTGCGCAGGATTTTTACGGAGGGGTTTTATCCGCAGATTGAGCGTGATTTTTATCAGCCTGATGCACTCAGAACGAGAGCACCACTGACCCGGGAGCAAGAGGAACAAATAGAACGAAAGATAGATGATTTTATTGCTAATAGCAGGTATCTGTGGGTATGGAGAATGCCATTTCCGGCCTGGCTGGAAGAAAGTGCCCGGAATCAGAACATGCCGGCCACACCCCTGATTTTTATCCGGATGGCTCAGCTTACGGATAAGAACTACGCAGATTTCATTGCCAGCCGATGTAAGGGCATTCCGTTATCCCCGTTAAAGATAAGCTCTGGCGGACTTTATCTGGTGAATGAATCGCTGGATGGCCCCGATCCGCGCGTGATGACTTTCATACCACCGGTGCGGCGCGGTCGTAATCAATTAACCTATCTTTCCAACAGGCTTAAAAAGATGGTCCGGTTTAATAATAAAATTTATCTGTACAGAGGCATACCGCATTTTACCTCAGACTGGGGTATCTCATTTATCAGCAGCGGTAAAAGAGAATGGCTGAATGAAAACTATTGCCAAATTCGTTAAAAGTATAATGCAAAAGGAATGAATTATGTCACTTAACTGGCACGCTTTAACTAATTTTCCAGATAAACTGTATATGTTTATCTGCGGGATGGAAGCCAGCACTGAAAATGAACGCTTGACATTGAGTCGTGTGAACGGGAATCCCACCATTGGCGCTGGCTTTGATTTAGTTGCGGGTGATGAACCTGTAAGAAAGGCTGTTCTGGAGGGGATGGGATTCCACCCTGACGATGGCAATAATAATAACGATGTAATCCATGCACAAGCAATCGAAAATGATTATACAAGGAGGCTTAAAGAGTTAATGGAAGCCCACGTCACTGACGTCAGTCAGTATAACCAAATACTCCTGGAGCGCCGCAATAATACCGACCCGGCGTATGCGGCACTGGTCCCGGTCGACAGCAGGCGTACCGAGTTTCGTTTTTATAGCGACGCTGAAGTCCGGAGCGTATTCGATAGCCTGTGGGAAGATGTTTATAAAGCTCGAGTGCTAAACCGGCTACCCGCAGGCAGTGGGGACAATACTGCGCTGACCGAGTCAAAAGAAATAATCGTGCTGGCGAGCCTGGGGTGGAACAATGCAGGCCTGATTGGCCCTTCTTTACGAGAGGCCATCCGGCAGGGCAATCGCGCAGAAGCCTGGTTTGAAATCCGCTACAGATCTAACGATCCTGACCAGGCAGAGAAGATCCGCTCTGGTATCGCGAAACGCCGTTTTATGGAATCTCAGGTGTTTGGTCTGTATGACGACCCGCAGGAGGTGAGCGCGGCGGAAGCGAAAAATATCTTCCGTATGCTGCAAAATCACCGGCAAACAATCATGGACTACGAAGCCGCGTTTGGCCATGCACCGGATACGGATTCCCCCACGAATGACCGTATTGCAGCGGCAAATCACGACTACACCACAATTATCGATCTGGCGCAAAATGTGTCGGAACAGGAAGTCAGCGACCTGACGGAGATATTAGTTCCGGCCCGGGATGCCTTGCTGGGTTTTCTGCAAGGGCAGGGTTATGAGAATGTTCATCGCTGGTTTGACGGCGATGAGCTGATTGCCAGCAATATTTATCTGGCACCGGATGATGCCGCTGCGGCAGTGCTGGACAGCCAGGAATATGAGAAAGGCAAATTCGCCGCGGGTGTTGCGGACCTGATGATGGGGGGGAGCCTTAACGATACCCTCAGCAGCCACGGTGGTAACGATGTACTGATTGGCTATGCGGGAAATGACAGCTTATTCGGCGGCGACGGCAATGATGTCCTCTACGGCGGCCAGGGGGAGGATAAGCTGTATGGCGATGCGGGAAACGATATCCTTTATGGCGGCAGCGATGCCACATTAGCCGACCTCAGCCGTAATATATTATCCGGTGGTATGGGCGAGGATATTATTTATGGTGGCGATGGTAATGATATTCTTTATGGCGGATACGCACTCGAACAAAATGATAAAAGTGCCGATCGCTTATATGGCGGTAACGGTTTTAATACTTTTATGGTGGATGGGTATGACACCATAATACTTAACGGTAGTGATGATACTCATGGTGCTGTTTTCCTTACCGATGAGAATAAAAAGACCACCGAGCTGACAGAGGCTGTCTATTCAGAGGATGCCCAGCCGGGAGTATATGTTGATAATGCTGGCAATGAATATACCTTTGACGGTGATACGCTGGTGATTAACAATGGTTTGCGGATCGATAATTTCAAAACATATGCCAGTGTTGAAACGGATTCTGCTGGTAATACGGTTTATTCCGCGTTAGGTATCACCATTCGAGTTGAGTCTATGGACGATGGGGAGGGCTCGCAGCCTGATGATAGAGGTGGTGGGAATGGGCGGGATAAAGGCCCGGATGACGATGCCGCTCGCGCAGATCCGCTGGTTATCGATCTGGATGGTAATGGCGTGGAAACGCTGGCGGATAAAGGTATTCATTTTGATTATGGTGGCGATGGCGTTAAGGAGTTAACCGGCTGGGTTGCCGCGTCGGATGGCTTGCTGGTACGGGATTTGAACGGCGACGGTAAAATTAATAACGGTCGGGAACTGTTTGGTAACAATACGCGCCTGCATGATGGTAGCACCGCTAGTAATGGGTTTCAGGCGCTGACGGAGCTGGATGATAATCTCGACGGCAGCGTGGACAAGTTTGATAAAGCCTGGTCATCGCTGCAAATCTGGCAGGATAAAAATAGCAATGGCGAAACCGATGACGGCGAACTTTACAGCCTGGACGATGCGGGTATAACGGCAATTGATATTCGCTACGCCTCCTCAACGTTCCTTGATGGCAATGGCGAAGCGCATCGACAGACCAGCGTGGTCACGCGGGCAGACGGCACCACGACAACCAGCGCCGATGTCTGGTTCCAGGTGGATCAGTATGACAGAATTCATGTGGACGATGTGCCCCTGACGGAAGAGGTGATAAGTCTGCCCAATGCCCGCGGCTTTGGCAACGTGTCGGATTTACGTCAGGCGATGGCGAGGGATGGCGTTTTACAGGAATTAGTCATTAGCTGGCTTGCCGAGACGGACAGCGATAAAAAAGATGCGTTGCTGGATCGGCTTATTTACCAGTGGGCAGGGGTTCAGGATGTGTCCTCTGTACAGAAATATGCTATCACAATGCAACAGTTGGCGGTGATTGAGCAACTGACTTCAGCTCCCTACGATATCACCCTAATAAAGCAAGCTTCAGAAATATTACTGAAAGAGTATCAGAACTTTAAAAACTATACCGCGGCACAACTTCTGGCGCAGACCACCTTATATGAAGATCTGAAAGATGTGGTATTAACCGGCTTTAATTCTGGCGTACTTGGCGTGGTTATCAGCCTGACGGCGGCAGAAAAACTCTTTACCCGGCTCTATCAGGCCGGAGAATACGCGCGTCTGAGCGAAGTGAGTACGGCATTACTTAATCTCTCCGTCTATTCCGATTATAACCGCCAGAAACTGGCGGAGCTCCGCTATGAATTAGTCAATCGTGAACCGGGAATCAGTGATTACCTGGCGGATGATGCGGCATTCCATATTGCTGACGATACGCCTCCCGCTTCAGAAGATACTGAGGTTGAACCCAAATCAGAGGCTGAAGAAAGCACTTTTGACTGGACGTCAGGCGATGATGGCGATAACAACCTTCATGGCGATACCGGCGCGAATATGATGCGCGGTGGTCAGGGCGACGATTATCTGAGAGGAAGTGAAGGGGACGACATATACCTCTTTAACGCTGGGGACGGGCAGGATGTGATTTATGAATTCAGCGGCGATATTGAAGAACTGCTTTCGCTGACCGGGGATGAAGAAGAGGCGCACGTTCGTGCGGTGAAAGCGGGTCAGGATCGGTTGAGTTTTGGCGAAGGCCTCACGGCTGAAAATACGATTCTCAGCCGTGAAATGAACGATTTAATTATCACCTTTCAGGACAGCAGTGACAGCGTGACGGTTTTGCGATATTTCGAAGCCGACGAGCACAAGGTTGAGCAGTTGGTGTTCGAGGACGGTACCGTCTGGGATGTGGCAACGGTAAAAGCACAGATTCTGGCAGGAACCGAGGCCGACCAGCGGTTACAAGCCTTCTCGGAAGGTAGCGAGATTCATGCCAGCGGTGGGAATGATGTGCTAGAGGGGGAGCGCGGGAACGACGCACTGTATGGCGATGAGGGTGACGATGAACTGTACGGCAGCTGGGGCGATGATACGCTTTCCGGCGGGGCGGGCCTTGATGTGCTGGACGGCGGTGATGGAAATGACACCTATATCTTTAATGCCGGAGGGGGTAAGGACGTTATCTTTAATAATACCCGCTATTCAAGCGATGTCGGGCTGGATACCCTGCGCTTTGGCGACACTATTCGTCCGGATCAGATTACGCTTTCGCGCCAGAAAGACCATTTGATTATCGCCGTGGGGGACGGCACGGATAGCGTCATCGTTATCGATTATTTTATCGCGAAAGGCAGACCGCTGGCGCAGATTGTCTTTGCCGATGGCACCGTCTGGAACACGGAAACGATTATTGCCGCGACAGTGGTGGTTGATGCTGCGCAAACGCACACGGCGACAGAGACCGGCGGCGAGATTCAGGCGGGTAACAATCATGACACGCTTATTGGTATGTCCGGGGACGACCGGCTTTACGGTAATGATGGCGATGATTGGCTGACCGGCGGCGCGGGGACGGATATTCTGGCCGGTGGCGAAGGCAGCGATACCTATCAATTTAACGCTGGGGACGGGCAGGATGTCATTAATGATATGCATTATCCTGATACCCAGGACCGTAATATCCTGAATGTAGGCGATGGCCTGCTGGCGGAAAATGCCCGCTTAGGGCGCAGCGATACCGATCTGGTTATTACCTTTTCCGGCAGCAGCGACAGCATCATTATCGGTGGTTACTTTTTAGAAAAAATCCGCCCGCTGGATAGCATTCGCTTTGCAGATGGTACTTGCTGGGATGTCGCCGCAATTGATGCGCTGGCGATAACCGGTACGGATGAGGCGCAGGTGATGGTAGCTGAAGGAAATGTCAGTGAGCTTCATGCTGGTGGCGGGGATGATGCGCTATATGGTGATAAAGCGGATGCCCATCTCTGGGGAGAGGCAGGAGATGATCTGCTTATCGGGGGCGCCGGAAATGACACCCTGGTAGGCGGGACGGGCGATGACTGGCTTGATGGTGGCGCAGGTAGTAATGCCTATATGTTTAATGCCGGGGACGGACAGGATGTGATCGGCGGTTATTATTATAGTGACGATGCCGTTAATATCGCCGATACCCTCTATTTTGGCGGCGGTCTACTGGTGGAGGATGCCGTTGTCCGGCGTGATGACGACGACCTGATTATCGCTTTCCGTGGCAGTACTGACAGTGTGACGGTTGAAGATTATTTTGGCACTAAGCGTGGGCTGCTGGTCTCTGTCTACTTTGCGGATGGCACAACCTGGACCCAGTCTGATGTATACGCGCTGGCGCGAATAGGCACCGAGGAGGCACAGTACCTGTATGCTGATGAAAACGGCAGCGAGATTCACGCAGCAGGCGGTGATGACAAACTCTATGGTAGTTACGGCAACGACGGTCTTTACGGCGACAGTGGCGATGATGTTCTGTGGGGACATGCAGGCAGCGATGTGCTAGCCGGTGGCACTGGTAATGATGTACTGGACGGTGGCTTGGGTGAGGATACTTATTTATTCAACCGGGGTGACGGACAGGATGTCATTGCCGATAGCAGCTATAACCCTGAAACGGATACCTTGCGCTTTGGTGAAGGCTTGCGGATGGAAGACGCCGTTGTGCAACGCAGTGGCGATGATCTACTTATTGGTTTTCGGGACAGTACTGACCGCGTAACAATACTCGCCTATTTTGACGCGAAGTCTCATTCGATAGAACAAATTATGTTTGCTGATGGCACGACATGGGATATCTCGTCCATACAAAACCAGCTGTTGAAAAGTGCCGGAACCGATGAAGTACAGACGCTGTACGCTCTGGACATTGGCAGTGAAATTCATGCCTCCGGCGGTGATGATGTGCTACATGGCGCCGAGGGAAGCGATGCCCTGTATGGCGATAGCGGTAACGATGTGCTCTACGGTCATGCTGGCAGCGACACGCTGTTTGGCGGCAGAGGTGATGATACGCTTTACGGTGACGACGATGATGATGTTCTGGCAGGCGGTACGGGTAACGATACGCTCAATGGCGATAACGGTCGGGATATGCTCTATGGTGATGAGGGTGACGATACGCTGGCTGGCGGTTCGGATAATGACTGGCTGAGCGGGGGAACCGGTGACGATTTGCTTGACGGTGGCAACGGTAACGATCGGCTGACCGGGGGAGCCGGTAACGATATTCTGAAGGGCGGCTATGGTAGCGATGTGTATCTGTTTAACGCTGGTGATGGTCAGGAGATTATCAGCGAAGTGTACAGCAGCAGCGGCGATTCCGATATCTTACATTTTGGGAGCGGGCTACAGGCGGAAGATGTGATTTTGCAGCGCCATGAAAATAACCTGATTATCCGTTTCCAGGACAGTGAGGATAACGTCACGGTGCAGGATTATTTCTCTGCCTCAAAGTATCGGGTGGAACATATCGGCTTTGAGGACGGCACGGACTGGCTTGTCGAAGATATCCTCAATCACCTGGAAGATGGGATCCCTCTGCCAATATCGGCGCCAGCGGACGCGCCGCTCTCGCTGCAACGGGTGTGTCAGGAGATCGTGGCGTTTATGTCCGATGGCGAGGGCGGAGAAGAGGATTGCGCAGGAATAGCGCCAACGCTGAGCACCTCACGCACCTCGGTCAGTTCATTGATGAATTATTGAATAATAGTGATTCGGCATACCGTTTTCATGAGAGTGAAAGGTATGCCGGAATCCGACTTAATATATTGAAAAATAATTAATCGCCTAGCTCGTGCGCTTTTTTATTCAGCAAGCGCGAGGCGCGCCAGTACACCAGCAACATCAGCCCCATAACCACGGTCAGCGTGATGCTGGTGGCCGCACCAAACGGCCAGTCGCGGATGTTGAGGAACTGGCTCTTGATGACGTTACCAATCAGCAGGTTTTTCGCCCCACCCATCAGGTCAGAGACGTAGAACAGCCCCATCGCGGGCAGCATCACCAGCAGACAACCGGCGATTATCCCCGGCATGGTCAGCGGAATGATGATGCGGATAAAGGTTTGCAGCTTGTTGGCACCGAGATCTTTCGCCGCTTCCAGCAGCGGTTTATCGAGTTTTTCAATGCTGGAGTAAAGCGGCATCACCATAAATGGCAGCAGGATATAGACCAGGCCGATAATCACCGCGCTGGGGGTGAACATGATACGAATCGGGGTATCAATTATCCCCAGCCACAGCAGAAACTCGTTGAGATAGCCCTTGGTGCTGAGGAATATTTTCAGCCCGTAGATGCGTATCAGCGAGTTGGTCCAGAACGGCACAATCAGCAAAAACAGCAGCAGCGGGCGCACCTTATGCGGCAGGCGCGCCAGAAACCAGGCGAAGGGATAGCCCAGCACCAGGCACGCCAGCGTGGCGATAAATGCCATGTTCAGCGAGTGTAGCAGCACCTCGGCGTACAGCGGGTCAAGCAGCCGGGCATAGTTGTCCAGGGTAAAGACCATCTGGACGAAATTGGCATCGTCACGCGTCAGGAAACTGGTCACGATGATCATCAGGTTGGGCAGGAATACGAACAGCACAAGCCAACCGACGATGGTGGCAATCACCACATTCTGGAACTTACTTGTGCTCTTCATCAGCCAGTACAACCTCCCAGCTTTCTACCCAATTAATCGCCATTTTCTGATCTAACGAGTGGTCAAAGTCGGGGTCATCTTCGTTGAAGAATTCGCTGACCATCACCATCTTGCCGTTCTCAAGCTCAACCACTGATTCCAGCGTCATACCTTTATAGTTACGCTCGCGCACGTAGCCAATCAGGCCGTCGACGTCGGTGCCGTCGTGGATTTCATCGACGCGCAGATCTTCCGGGCGCAGCAGGACGTTGAGCTTTTGACCCGGCGTGACCGGGAATTTAACGTCAATATTGCACTCGCGGCCTTCGACGCTGGCGCGGACCCGCAGCGAGTCGAGACGTTCAATGACGGTAGCGTTGAAGATGTTGATTTCGCCAATAAAGCTCGCCACAAACAGATTCTTCGGCTCTTCGTAGATTTCACGCGGCGTGCCGTCCTGCTCAATTTTGCCGTCGCGCATTACCACAATACGGTCAGACATGGTCAGGGCTTCTTCCTGGTCGTGGGTGACAAACACGAAGGTGATCCCAAGCTTGCGCTGCAACGCTTTGAGTTCGTTCTGCATCTGCTTACGCAGCTTGTAGTCGAGGGCGGAGAGGGATTCATCGAGCAGCAGCAGGCTCGGCTTGTTGACCACGGCGCGGGCAATAGCAACGCGCTGTTGCTGCCCGCCGGAGAGCTGGTGCGGTTTACGCTGGGCAAACTCTTCAAGCTGCACCATACGCAGCGCATCGTGAACCCGCGGGGTGATATCGCTTGCCGGCGTTTTCTGCATCCGCAGGCCGAAGGCGACGTTATCGAAAACGGTCATATGCGGGAATAGCGCGTAGCTCTGGAACACGGTATTGACGTGACGGTCTTCGGCAGGGACGTTGGTGATGTCCTGACCTTCCAGATGGATTTTCCCGGCATCGACGTTTTCCAGCCCAGCGATAAGGCGAAGAACGGTTGTTTTACCGCAGCCAGAGGGGCCAAGCAGCGTGAGGAACTCGCCGTTATTGATGGTCAGGTTCAGATCGGAGATGACCGTTTTTCCATCGAAATCTTTGCGAATTCCCGCCAGTTGCACCAGCGGTGAAAGCGAACGCGATTTAGTATTCAATTTCTTACTCTGTCCCATGTCAACACACCGGATGGCTTACCGATGCGGGGTTTGTGGTTATCCACCTTTAGACGTTTAGAGGTCTGATATTTATTAATAAGGGCTGGCATTCTACGGCAAACGATACCCAATCGCCAATCCTTGTCTAAGCTACCTTAGGTATATCCGATGATTAGCGACGGATTGATGAAAAAAATGGCCTTTGCCGGACTAAAAGTGACCTGACGCAATATTTGTGTTTTCGGGCTTATTGATAATGTTGTCACAAAAAGTGAGGGTGGCTACATGGATAAATTGCTTGAGCGTTTTTTGCAGTACGTTTCACTGGACACACAGTCGAAGCCCGGCGTGCGTCAGGTGCCGAGTACCGAAGGGCAGTGGAAACTATTACATCTGCTCAAAGAGCAATTGGAAACAATGGGGCTGGTTAACGTCACGCTGAGCGAGAAGGGTACGGTGATGGGCACCCTCCCGGCGAACGTCAGCGGCGATATTCCGGCGATCGGTTTTATCTCCCATGTGGATACCGCACCGGATTTCAGCGGTAAAAATGTCAATCCGCAAATTGTTGAAAACTATCGTGGCGGCGATATCGCCCTGGGTATCGGTGATGAAGTGCTGTCGCCGGTGATGTTCCCGGTGCTGCATCAGTTGCTGGGGCAAACGCTTATCACCACCGACGGCAAAACGCTGCTGGGCGCTGATGACAAAGCCGGTATTGCCGAAATCATGACCGCGCTGGCGGTGCTGAAAGAAAAGAATATCCCGCACGGTGATATTCGCGTGGCGTTTACCCCGGACGAAGAGGTCGGGAAAGGGGCCAAGCACTTTGATGTCGAAGCCTTTAACGCGCAGTGGGCCTATACCGTTGACGGCGGTGGCGTGGGCGAACTGGAGTTTGAAAACTTCAACGCTGCCTCTATCACTATCAAAATTGTCGGCAACAACGTGCATCCGGGGACTGCGAAAGGGGTGATGGTCAACGCGCTGTCGCTGGCGACCCGCATTCATGCGGAAGTACCGGCCGATGAGAGCCCGGAAACCACCGAAGGTTACGAAGGTTTCTACCATCTCACCAGCATCAAAGGCTCGGTGGATCGCGCGGAGATGCACTACATCGTGCGCGATTTTGACCGTAAGCAGTTTGAAGCGCGTAAGCGCAAGATGATGGAAATTGCCAAGAAGGTTGGCAAAGGGCTGCACCCGGATTGCTATATTGAGCTGGTGATTGAAGACAGCTATTACAATATGCGCGAGAAGGTGGCCGATCATCCTCACATTCTGGATATCGCTCAGCAGGCGATGCGCGATTGTGATATCGAACCGGATCTCAAACCGATTCGCGGCGGCACTGACGGCGCGCAGCTGTCATTTATGGGACTCCCGTGCCCGAACCTCTTTACCGGCGGCTATAACTACCACGGCAAGCACGAGTTTGTGACCCTGGAAGGCATGGAGAAAGCGGTGAAGGTGATTGTGCGCATTGCGGAACTGACGGCGAAGCGCGGTTCATAAGAAAAAACCGGCTGATAGATGGCCGGTTTTTTTTGTAGGCCGGATGGCGGCTTCGCCTTATCCGGCCTACGTATTATTTATTCTGCGAAAAACCAATACCCGCTGTTCACCAGCGCGGCCAGCATTGCCAGGAAGGACGGATCGTCCAGCGCCTCGCCGAAATGCTGGCTCTCCAGCATAATACTGCCCGCCATGGCATCCAGCGCCTGCTGATGCGGTGAGTCGATCTTCTCGCCGTTGACAAAGAAATCATCCCCGATACGAATCACTCGCAGGCCGCCCAGACGTTGCAACATGTCACCTTGTTGCAGCGCATCGTAAATCTCATCCGGCTGATACGGCGGTTCCGGCGGGGCAATATCCAGCTCATGGCGCGACTGACTGATAAATTCGCCCAGCCACTGCTGGAAGTGTTCCGGCTGCTGGATCATGCCCAGCATCATATCGCGCAGGCGATCCACTTCTTGCGGCAGCAGATCCGCTGGGTGATCGCGCGAAGGCACGTCCGGGTCGCTGTAGTGCTGGCTGCCGAGGTCGCGCTGCAGGATATAGTCGGCAAAGCCGCTTATCAGTTCGCGGCTGTTCGGTGAACGGAAGCCCACGGAATAGTTGAGCGAGTTTTCCAGCGCGTAGCCTTCGTGCGGGAATCCTGGTGGAATATAGAGGATATCGCCGGGTTCCATCTCTTCATCGATGATGGCATCAAACGGCTGAACCTGAAGCAGGTCCGGGTGCGGGCAGTGCTGCTTGAGCGCACTTTTCTCGCCCACGCGCCAGCGACGGCGGCCGGTACCCTGAATGATAAAGACATCGTACTGATCGACATGCGGGCCAACGCCGCCGCCCGGTACCGAGAACGAGATCATCAGATCGTCAATTCGCCAGTCGGGGAGGGCGCGGAACGGACGCATCAGCGCGCTGGAAGGCTCATGCCAGTGATCAACGGCCTGTACCAGCAGCGACCAGTTGCTTTCGCCCAGGTGATCGTAGCTTTCAAAAGGACCGTGGCTGACCTGCCAGTTGCCGTCAAGATGGCTCACCAGACGGCTATCCACCTCATTTTCCATCGCCAGACCAGCCAGTTCATCCGGTGAAATGGGGTCAATAAAGTTGGCGAAGCCGCGTTTCAGCACTACCGGGCGCTTTTGCCAGTAGCGCGCCATAAAATCGGGCCAGTTTAACGTTAAGTGGTATTCCATATTGATATTTCCGCAGCAGGTGTATGTCCGCATTATACAACGTATTCACAAAACTACCCTGCTACGGAAACATTATTTACCCTTCGTGACTGTCCGGACCCTGATGCCCGAAAATCACTTCCATTTTCGCGCCGCCGAGCAGACTGTCGTGGGCAACAATCTGACCATCATACTGGTCCACGATATCGCGAGCCACTGAGAGACCCACCCCTTGTCCCGGACGCAGCGTGTCGGCACGCTGACCGCGGTCAAAGACGATATCGCGTTTGCTTTGTGGAATGCCTGGGCCGTCATCTTCAACGATAATATGCAGGTAATCATCGGTCTGGCGGGCGGAAACCTCAACAAACTCAAGGCAGTATTTACAGGCGTTATCCAGCAGGTTGCCCATTACTTCCATAAAGTCGTTTTTCTCACCGACGAAAGAGATCTCCGGTGAGATATCCAGCGTGATGTTGACCCCTTTACGCTGATAGACCTTGTTCAGTGCCGATGTCAGGCTATCCAGCAGCGGGGCCACCGGATGAAGCTCGCGGCTGAACAGCGTGCTGTCGGAGCGCATACTGGCGCGGTGCAGGTAGTAGCCAATCTGCTGTGAGATACGGCTTATCTGTTCCAGCATGACGGGTTCAGCCTCGCTCACGGTGATTTTTTCACTGCGTAGTGAACGCAGCGAGCTTTGCAGCACCGCCAGCGGTGTTTTCAGGCTGTGGGTCAGATCGGTCAGCGTGGTGCGGTACTTATCGTAGCGGTCGCGTTCGCTTTTCAGCAGCCGATTCAGGTTGCGCACCAGGCTTGTCAGCTCACGTGTGGTGTCCGGGTTTAGATGTTCCCGGTGATGTTCCTCAAGCTCGCGGACTTCACGGGTCAGATCAGCGATGGGGCGCAGGCTCCAGTGCGCGGCAATCCACAGTAGCGGGATAACCAGCAGCAGGTTGGCGGCGAGCACGTAGGAGAACCAGCTCCAGACCATATAGGAGCGTTTAAGCTCAATAGGAATGGTATCCACCACCACGATAACCAATGCCGGCATCAGGCTGGTGGCCGGGTAGCTGTTGACCGCTACCGAGTGGGTCATCTCCGAATCGTCTCCTTCCTGACGCATTTCGGTGAGTTCTTTTTGTATCTCATGATCGTCGCGCAGCAGGGTGCTGCTGGCACTGGCATCGGCTTCTATCTCATAGAAACCGTTGCCTTTTAACCACTCGGGTTGAATGCTTTTTACCAGCCACGGGAGATCTTTTTGCTGCCACAGGAGTTTGCCCTGAGCGTTGTAGATCAGCGCCACCGTGGGGCCCTGCAGATTGAGATTCTCGGGGATATCGACGCTGAGCGTGTTGTTCTCCCATTTGGAGAGGGTATAGAACAGGTTGCTCTCGCCGCGCAGCAGGCGGAAGGTGGTTTTATCGAAGCTGACGCTATAGCCAACCAGCGCTACCATGCCATAGGCCAGCGACAGCACGATAACCACCGCGGCCGTCGCCAGCAGGAAACGCATCCGCAGCGAAAGCGGCAGGAAATGCCGACGTAAACTCTTCATTCGCGTAGTTCGAACAGATAGCCCTGACCGCGCACGGTGATAATCACGTCCTGGGGATACTGAGCCTGAATTTTCTTACGCAGGCGGCCCATCAGTACGTCGATGGTGTGGCTCTCACGTAGCTCTGCATCGGGATAGAGTTGCAGCATCAGGGAGTCTTTACTGACCACTTTTCCGTTATTGCGGATAAGCGTTTCCATAATGGTGTATTCGAATGCGGTGAGCTTAATCACCTCGTCATTAATGGAGAGCTCGCGGCGGGAGAGGTCAACCTGGAACGGTGGCAGGGAGATGACCTGCGAGGCATGTCCGCTGTTACGACGCATCAACGCCTGCATGCGGGCGGCGACTTCTTCAATATGGAAAGGCTTGGTGACGTAGTCGTCGGCGCCAGCGCTCAGCACTTCCACTTTATCCTGCCAGCTTTCACGTGCGGTGAGCACCAGAATCGGCAGCGAAATATCGTGGCTGCGCCAGCGGCGAATCAGCGACAGGCCGTCTTCATCGGGAAGCCCTAAATCAACAATCGCAATATCTGGAATATGCTCGCCTAAATAATAATCTGCTTCCTTCGCGTCTTCTGCGGCATCGACCTGATGGCCCATTTCCTGGAGCTGAACTTTCAGGTGGTGACGTAACAGAGCGTTGTCCTCTACGACGAGTACGCGCATGCTGTTTCTCCATTTAATTAATGACGTGAATAGTTTAACGCGATTATGGCGTTATGGAGATAAACATTGATTAAATTGGCAGGAAAGTCCCCTCCTTCAGGAAGAAGGAGGGGGAGGCGAGATTATTTCAGCTCATCAACCATGGTGATGGCGCGGCCGATATAATTAGCCGGGGTCATGGCTTTCAGACGAGTTTTCTCTTCTTCTGGCAGCGCCAGACCGTCGATAAACTGCTTCATGCCTTCGGCATCTACACGTTTGCCGCGGGTCAGTTCTTTCAGCTTCTCGTACGGCTTTTCGATACCGTAACGACGCATCACGGTCTGAATTGGCTCAGCCAGTACTTCCCAGTTGTGGTCCAGTTCGTCAAGCAGACGGTCGCGGTTCACTTCCAGCTTGCTTACGCCTTTCAGGGTGGACTGGTAGGCGATCAGCGCGTAGCCGATACCCACGCCCAGGTTACGCAGCACGGTGGAGTCGGTCAGGTCACGCTGCCAGCGGGAAACCGGCAGTTTGCTGGCCAGGTGCTGCAGCACGGCGTTGGACAGGCCCAGGTTGCCTTCGGAGTTTTCGAAGTCGATTGGGTTGACCTTGTGCGGCATGGTGGAAGAACCGATTTCGCCGGCAATGGTTTTCTGCTTGAAGTGGTTGAGCGCGATGTAGCCCCACACGTCACGGTCGAAGTCGATCAGAATGGTGTTGAAGCGTGCGATGCAGTCAAACAGCTCGGCAATATAGTCATGCGGCTCGATCTGCGTGGTGTATGGGTTCCACTGAATGCCCAGCGAGGTCACGAACTCTTCGCTGAACTGGTGCCAGTCAACGTCCGGGTATGCTGCGATGTGGGCATTATAGTTACCCACCGCACCGTTGATTTTACCGAGGATTTCAACCTGTGCCAGCTGGCGGTACTGACGCTCCATACGGTAAGCGACGTTCGCCATCTCTTTACCGATGGTTGACGGCGTAGCCGGCTGACCGTGGGTGCGGGACAGCAGCGGAATATCACGGTACTGAACGGCCAGATCTTTGATGGCATCAATCATTTTGCGCCAGTACGGCAGCACCACTTCTTCGCGCGCGGTTTTCAGCATCAGCGCGTGGGAGAGGTTGTTGATGTCTTCGGAGGTGCAGGCAAAGTGAATGAATTCAGACACGGCGTGCAGCTCAGGCACGGACGCGACTTTTTCTTTCAGGAAATACTCAACTGCCTTCACGTCGTGGTTGGTGGTGCGCTCGATAGTCTTAATGCGCGCCGCGTCTTCTTCACTGAAGTTTGCCACGATGCTATCAAGGTAACCGTTTGCGTCGGCAGCAAAAGCAGGAACTTCCTTGACGGCTGCGTGTGCGGCCAGCTTTTGCAGCCAGCGTACTTCGACTTGTACACGGAACTTCAGCAAACCGTATTCGCTGAAAATCCCGCGCAGCGCGCTGACTTTATCGCCGTAGCGTCCATCGACGGGTGAAACGGCGGTCAGTGAGGATAATTCCATAGATCATAACTCCGGGGTTAAATGAGCAAGAATTTGTTTTGCCTGAGTGGTCAGGCGATTACGAGAAAACATCAGCTGTAGACGGCCACCGCCGACCTGGTGCCACAGCACCGCGGCGCGGATACCTGCCAGCAGCGAAGCGCGGACCTTGGACTGCACCTGCGGGCTTTGCAGCACGGCAGGGGAACCGGTTACCTGAATTCGCGGGCCGAGCGGGCTAATCACGTCAACATAGATACCGGCCATCGCGCTGAGCAGGGTATCGGACTGTAAATCAAAATGGTCGAGCTGACGCTGCAGACCAGTAATACGGTTGCCCAGAATATCCATCGCCCCTTTGGCTGCGGCGAGCTTGCGCTCCAGCACCATCAGGCTGAGGGTATAGCGGGTCAGCTCTGCGTTCAGGCCCTGGCGGCTGCTGGCATTCAGCACCGCGAGCAGGGTTTCAAGGCCGAGGCGAAGATTGGCTTCACTGCCACCGAACACGCCCAGCGCAGAGTCTGGGTTCAGATCGATAATACTGTTCAGCGAAACGTGTAACGCGTCGCCGTCGCAGTGTCCCTGATGGGCCAGCTGCTGCACCAGACGGGCGGACTGGCAAATACCGGCCAGCGCCAGGGTGATGTCATAGTAATTCTTCGCCACGCTCACTCCTTGTTGGCATCTGACCTGCGGCGCGACGCGGGCCAGATTGCGTTGTACCCTATCGAAGCAGGGCTTTATTCCACTGGCAGCGGCAGGCGCTGCTCAATCACGCCGCCACCGAGGCAGATTTCACCGTTGTAAAACACGGCGGACTGACCTGGGGTCACTGCGGCAACAGGTTCTTCAAAGCGAACCTCAATACGGCCTTCATCCAGTGCGGTGACGGTGCACGGGATATCGGTCTGGCGATAGCGGGTCTTCACGGTGCAGCGGAATGTGCCGGTGACCGGTTCACGGTCAACCCAGTGCAGCTGCTGTGCGATAAGACCAACGGACATCAGGCGCGGGTGATCGTGACCCTGGGCGACAACCAGCACGTTGTTTTCAACGTCTTTGTCGACCACGTACCACGGATCTTCCGTCCCTTCTTTGGTCCCGCCAATACCCAGACCTTTACGCTGACCGAGCGTGTGGTACATCAGCCCCTGATGGGTGCCGATCTCTTCGCCGTCAACGGTGATAATTTTACCCGGCTGTGCTGGCAGGTAGCGGCCGAGGAACTCGCGGAATTTACGCTCACCGATAAAGCAGATACCGGTAGAGTCTTTTTTCTTCGCGGTGATGAGATCCAGCTCTTCGGCGATTTTACGTACCTGCGGCTTTTCCAGCTCTCCGACCGGGAACAGGCTCTGTGCTATCTGTTCGTGGCCGAGCGTATAAAGGAAGTAGCTCTGATCTTTATTGCCATCGAGGCCACGCAGAAGCTGGCTTTTGCCGTTGACATCCGCACGGCGCACGTAGTGGCCGGTCGCGATGTAATCTGCGCCCAGGTCTTCAGCGGCGAATTCGAGGAAGGCTTTAAATTTGATCTCCTTGTTGCACAGGATATCCGGGTTCGGCGTACGACCCGCTTTGTACTCTTCCAGGAAGAGTTCAAAAACGTTATCCCAGTATTCGGCGGCAAAGTTAACGGTGTGCAGCTCAATGCCGAGCTTATCGCATACCGCTTGCGCATCGGCAAGATCGGCGGCAGCAGTGCAGTATTCCTCGCCGTCGTCTTCCTCCCAGTTCTTCATGAACAGGCCCTCCACCTTATAGCCCTGTTGTTGCAACAGGTAGGCGGAAACGGAGGAATCAACACCGCCGGACATGCCGACGATCACTTTTTTCTGGCTTTCTGACATTGGAATACTCACGACATTGGACTTCAAGGCGGCATATTCTAGCACGCAGCCCCTTACTTGACACCCTCTGTAAACGGCCAGTTAAATTCGCCGATTAATGACAGCGGATATCGTGCATCTTGCTGATAGCTACGAATACTTTCGGCTACCAGTGCGGAACGCAGGTTGCTGGCCTGCAAAATTTCTCCAGCGCTCACCCACAAACAGCGGTCAATATCGCTGTCATGCGGCTCGGTAGGGCAGATGTTATCGAGCTCAATAACGAACAGAAAACGCAGGAAAGGCGTGTTGTCCGGGGCGATCCACTGATGCAGGCGAAGAAAGTGCTGCGGCGTGGCGCGAATGCCGGTTTCTTCCCATAGCTCACGCTGGGCGGCCTGGACCAGCGTCTCATCCGCCTCCAGATGTCCCGCGGGCTGGTTCCATAGCGCCTTGCCGTTGATGGTTTCTTCAACCACCAGGAATTTATCTTCAGCGTGAACTACGCAGGCGACGGTAACGTGTGGCTTGAACATGCGGCATCCTTATCGAGCGTGAAAGGAGATAAGGATATAAAGAAGCGGGAAGGGAATCAAACGCGAGCCGGAGAACTCCAGCTTTGCTGCATAATCACCCCTTGTTGATTGCTTAATATGACGGTGATTTGTGTCCATTCGCCCTGGGGAATATCCAGATGCAGGCTGGCGAGCTGCTGGGGACGCTGGGCTTTAAGGGCCACCTGTCCGCTTTGGCTGCTGTTGCTGGTGCCGGACTGGCCTTGATGAATAACATTAATGGTTAACTGGCAGTCACAGTCGCTGGTCAGACTGGCCATCGGGGTGATCACCACCGTTTCGGCCTGTGCCTGGGTTTCAAACCACAGTTGGTTACTGAGCGCGGCGGCAATAAGGAGTAAATGCATGGCGGGCCTCGTGATAGCGGAAATTCGGCCGGATGAATGTTCATCCGGCCGCTTTTATTAGTGCTGCAGTACCGTCGAACTGTTGCCGGAACCGCCAACTTGCTGAACGTAAGCCAGCGTGTTGTTACGGCCCTGGTCTACATAGCTGCTGTTATAGCTCCCGCTCTGTGACACCACCACCATTGAACCTTCTGCATTCTGGTTAACGGTTGAGCTATTACGGTAGTCGACCTGAGTGACATCAACTGAACTGTTTTTGCCTTTCTGGTCGATATACGAGCTATTGTTGTTGCCGCTCTGCGCTACATTAATGGCGTTACCCGTGCCAGCTTGCAGCGTTGTGGAGGCGTTTGAGGTCCCCGACTGTGTGACCGCAATCGAGTTACCGGACCCCGCCTGAGTTGCGTAGGATTGGTTGCCCGTGCCGTACTGATTCACGACGGTCGCACTTTTCGTGGCAATTTGGTTCACCGTTGATCTGCCCCAATCACCGTTCTGATGAACGTCGATAGTAGAACCGGATGCCCCAGTCTGACTGGCATAGGAATCGTTATTGCTGCCTGCCTGATAAATGTGCACCACGCCATCCCATTTCCCCGCAGCAGGAAGAACCGGTTTTGTTGGTGTAGTAAAGCCCACGTGAGGGATGCTGACGCCGCTCCCGCTAGAGGGAGGCGTCCAGTCATTGCCGCCTGCCATTGCAGTACCAGATGCTAACAACGTTGACAAAATAACAATGTTCCACTTTTTCATGAGATACCCCATAGGTTTAGAGATTGGTAAGCCAGTTCAAACACTAATTTTGGGTAATACGAATTGCCATTCCTGCCGAATTTTGCACAACGGCCGCGCTGCGGCTTGTGCCCGTTTGATTGATCTGCGTGAGATTGCGAACACCTTTATTGACAATCTCAGCAGAGTTATCAAAACCCGTTTGCGTAATATCTGCCTCGTTGCCCGTTCCTGCCTGTACTAATACGGCAGAGTTGTTCGTCCCTGATTGGCTGACCGTGGCATTATTACCATTACCGTATTGCGCTATTGCCGCACGATTATTAAAACCATTCTGATTTAATATCGCGTTGTTATATCCACCTACCTGCGAAATAGAACCATAAATATGCGAGCCTGACTGTGTAATAGACGCAGTATTATCACTGCCGTGCTGGCCAGTGATGGCAACCATATTGTAGCCCTGACGATAATTATTCAGCCCTGAAAACTCAGAACCAGCAAGATCGCCTCCCGCCATAGACAGATATGAATAGCCCAATAAGGGTATTAATAAAAACCATTGTTTCATAATGGCACCTAGTTTTAACCGATGGTTAAAGTCAGGAGTTAAATCAGCACACCTTAAGCCGATAATGGATTAGGGAGTGAAACTGATTTATGGATTGAGTATGTCTGAGGCTAATATCCCTGTTTTTCACCTGGATTGCGTATTTTGAAAATGAGCATCAGTCAATAGTATGAGAATGCAGGAATGAGGGAGCCGCTGCGGCGCGGCACGAAAGCCATGCGTAACAATCCGTCGAGGCTGACGATGTTTGAGTACGGTAAGGTTTACACTCTGGCTGTAACCTGCTTGTAACTGGCGAGTGTTGTGGAATATAAAGTTTACACTTTGGTAAATTGTTGTCTGCCATTGACTTATTGCTAATGGTTTTAAATGTAAATACGTCATTTTACACTTTGCCTGAATAATATCCTGATGGCTTTTTTTCCTATATTAATCATAAAGAAAGGCAAAACCTTTTGTAATAAAATGACATGTTATTGTTACATTTTGAAACACAAATAACCCTTGCTATAAAAATGGCAATGTCTAGATTGAACAGTATTGCAGCACTTAGGATTTAAGCGCTAATGCGTGCTTAATCTCTTTATTGTCATACTTATTAATCAGCAACTACACAGAACAGCGACCCTTTCTGTATATGCACTCGTTTGTGCATAACAGAAAGGGCACGCGTTCCGAGCAGCAAGCGGGATAGGATTGCATTATGCCGAAAGAAACTGAACCGGTGTATAACGATATTTTGTTGTTAATAACCAGGCCGTCTTTGCAGGCAACCGCCCTGGTCCATCAACTCAAAGCTTCATTAACAATTAATGTCAAAATACAGAATATTCAAAAAACGCTCGAACAGCCCAGCGCTGAGCGCATTCTGGTACTTTTTGACCTTAGCGAATCGGATAAAAGAAGAACGATGCTGTGGCAGAGCGAGCTTCGACGATTACGTGACAAAGTTAAAGTATTGCTGATCAATATGCCAGATGACTATCAATTTCATGAGGTTGAGTCCTGGCTTGGGATCAGCGCCGTCTTCCAGCTCTCCGTTGATGAACCTACGCTGGTGGGAGGTATCCGTAACGTAATGAGCGGCGGCTGCCATTTTCCCCACGATCTGACCAGTTATCTTATTAATCAGTCCGGTAATTACCGCTATCACGACGATACCAGTGGGCTGACGCAAAGAGAAAGAGATATTCTTAATAAACTCCGGATGGGGGCTTCTAACATTGAAATTGCTCGCCTGCTATTTATTAGCGAAAATACGGTAAAGACGCACTTATATAATCTTTTCCGAAAAATAGCGGTAAAAAACAGGACGCAGGCGGTTACCTGGGCCAACGAAAACCTTAGACGCTAATCATGAAATATCTGATGGTGGTAACAGTATCGTTAATGATGCTGCTGGCGCCGTGCGCCAGTTATTCTGCGGAAATAGAAATACCTGGATTGGTGACAGATAATACGGTCACTCGTGTGGGTCATGATTTCTATCGTGCATTTACCGAACATTGGGAGGAGGAATACCCGGGGGCGATTACTATTAATGAACGGCCGAGCGCCCGCTGGGGAAGTTGGATAACGATTAAGGTTGACCAGGATTTATTATATCAAACGTTCTTATTTTCCAGTAAAAATGACTTTAATAAGCAAGTTAATATCGCGTTAGCCTCGGTTTATGAGGCGCTATCGAAACGTGCGATTAATAAAGCATTATTAAATACCGGCGATTTAACCAGCGATGAGTTCTAGGAGTGTACGATGAAAGTGCTTTCTTTGATTCTTGGCATTGGTTTTTTATCTACCACCGCGCAGGCTGGAAATCTGACTTTCCAGTTTGTTAACCCCAACTTTGGCGGCAACCCAAATAACGGCGCATTTTTGCTTTCACAAGCTAACGCACAAAACTCTTATAAAGACCCTGATGCCTATGATTGGAATAGCGGATCAACGGGAACCTCTGCTCTCGATAATTTCACCGCGGCTATTCAATCACAACTTCTTGGCAGCTTGATGGGTAATATTTCCACCGGCAAACCCGGGCGTCTGGTGACTAAAGATTTTATTGTGGATATCACCAATACCGACGGTCAACTGATGATGAATATTCTTGACCGTGCTACCGGGAAATCGTCCACCATTCAGGTCAGCGGCCTGAGTAGCATTTCAACAAACTAATCAGTGGCGAGAAGCTGACATGAAAAATATCTCTGGGGTAGTGGCTATTTTTGTTAGCCTGTTTATGCTGACAGGCTGTATTACTTCTCCACCAAAACAGGCGGCAAAACCCACGCTGCTACCGCGTTCACAGAGCTACCAGGATTTAACGCACCTGCCGGAGCCGCAGGGGAGACTGTTTGTTTCGGTCTATAACATCTCGGATGAGACCGGGCAGTTCAAACCTTATCCGGCGAGTAACTTTTCCACGTCAGTTCCGCAAAGTGCCACCGCGATGCTGGTATCGGCGCTGAAGGATTCTAACTGGTTTATTCCGCTGGAGCGCCAGGGGTTACAGAACCTGCTTAATGAACGAAAAATTATTCGCGCGGCGCAGGAAAATGGCACCGTGGCGGTGAATAACCGCACTCAGCTTCCATCGCTGGTCGCGGCCAATATTCTGATCGAAGGTTCCATCATCGGTTATGAAAGCAACGTGAAATCGGGCGGGGCAGGGGCGCGGTATTTTGGCATCGGGGCGAGTACGCAGTATCAGCTCGATCAGATTGCGGTCAACCTGAGGGTGGTTAACGTCAGTACCGGCGAAGTGCTCTCCTCGGTGAATACCAGCAAAACGATCCTCTCTTATGAGTTCCAGGCTGGGGTCTTCCGCTACATCGACTATCAGCGCCTGTTGGAAGGTGAAGTGGGTTATACGGTCAATGAACCGGTGATGTTGTGTCTGATGTCGGCGATTGAAACGGGCGTCATCTATCTGGTGAATGACGGTATCTCGCGCAACCTGTGGCAGCTGAAGAACGCTTCTGACATTAACTCACCGGTGCTGGAAAAATATAAGAGCATTATTGTTCCGGATATTTCCTGAAACCCATTGCCGGGCGAACGCTATCCGCGTTCGCCGTCGGCTTCTCGCCATTCGCCGTTGTTGAGATTATCCAGGGTATAGCCGCCCATGGCATAGCGAATCAGGCGCAGCGTCGGGTACCCCACGTGGGCCGTCATGCGCCGTACCTGACGATTACGCCCTTCATATAGCGTGACCTTCAGCCAGGCTGTTGGAATGGATTTGCGTTCGCGGATGGGAGGATTACGTGGCCACAGCCAATCGGGAGCGTCAACGCGCTCAATACCGGCTGGCAGCGTGGGGCCATCGTTTAGCGTGACGCCATGACGCAGCGCTTCCATTGCCTCTTCCGTCGGTTCGCCTTCGACTTGAACGTAGTAAATTTTCCCTGTCCGTTTGCCAGGTTGCGTCAGCCTGGCCTGTAAGGCACCGTCATTTGTTAACACCAGCAGCCCTTCGCTGTCCCTGTCGAGGCGCCCCGCAGCGTAGACATTTTGCACAGGAATATAATCTTTTAGCGTGCTACGTCCTGCTTCATCGGTAAATTGCGGCAACACATCGTAGGGTTTATTGAACAGAATGACGCGTTTTGGTTGGTTATCTTTACGCGACCTGGTGGCTTGTCGTGAGCTGAATCGCTCAAGCTGGTTTTTTCTAAATGAAGTCTTAATCATAGTATTTTCAGGCCTTATAGATTCGCGCATTATAGCCTAATAACGAGAGTCTTTCATGGCGACAAACAATCAGGTAGTATTGACAGGCTTATTACAAAACATTAACAAAATGCTCTAACTCTTTGTGTTGCAGGAAGACGGTAAGACAGTGCATCTCCAGGCTATACCCTGAAGGGGATTAGTGGAGTGGGCGTAGTAGCGGCAAGAACCTGTGGCGTAAAGGATGACGAGCACACCAGAAGCGCTCGAAGGAGAGGTGAATGGAAAGCAAAGTAGTTGTTCCGGCGGAAGGTCAAAAAATCACCCTGAAAGACGGCAAGCTGAATGTGCCACACAATCCGATTATCCCATTTATTGAAGGCGACGGTATCGGTGTTGATGTCACCCCAGCAATGCTGAAAGTGGTTGATGCCGCTGTTAAGAAAGCCTACAAAGGCGAGCGTAAAATTTCCTGGATGGAAATTTACACCGGGGAAAAATCCACCCAACTTTACGGCCAGGACGTATGGCTGCCAGCAGAAACGCTGGATCTCATCCGCGACTACCGTGTTGCTATCAAAGGCCCTCTGACTACGCCAGTTGGCGGCGGCATCCGTTCTCTGAACGTTGCGCTGCGTCAAGAGCTTGACCTGTACGTGTGTCTGCGTCCGGTTCGCTACTATCAGGGCACTCCAAGCCCGGTTAAACACCCAGAACTGACCGATATGGTCATCTTCCGTGAAAACTCTGAAGACATCTACGCAGGTATCGAATGGAAAGCTGACTCTGCTGACGCTGAGAAAGTGATTAAATTCCTGCGCGAAGAGATGGGCGTGAAGAAAATTCGCTTCCCTGAACACTGCGGTATCGGCATCAAGCCGTGCTCCGAAGAAGGGACCAAGCGTCTGGTGCGTGCGGCGATTGAATACGTTATCACCAACGACCGCGATTCCCTGACCCTGGTTCACAAGGGTAACATCATGAAGTTCACTGAAGGCGCGTTCAAAGACTGGGGCTACCAGCTGATTCGCGAAGAATTCGGCGGCGAACTGATTGACGGCGGCCCATGGCAGAAAATCAAGAACCCGAACACCGGCAAAGAGATCATCATTAAAGATGTGATCGCCGATGCGTTCCTGCAGCAGATCCTGTTGCGTCCTGCTGAATACGACGTTATCGCCTGTATGAACCTGAACGGTGACTACATTTCCGATGCGCTGGCTGCACAGGTTGGTGGTATCGGTATCGCCCCAGGCGCGAACATCGGTGACGAATGCGCACTGTTCGAAGCGACCCACGGTACTGCACCGAAGTATGCAGGCCAGGACAAAGTGAACCCAGGTTCTATCATCCTGTCCGCAGAAATGATGCTGCGTCATATGGAGTGGTTCGAAGCGGCTGACCTTATCGTTAAAGGTATGGAAGGCGCTATCAACAACAAGACCGTGACCTATGACTTCGAACGTCTGATGGAAGGCGCTAAACTGCTGAAATGTTCAGAGTTTGGTGACGCGATCATCGAAAACATGTAATCCACTTGCTGGATTCGTGATAAACGGGAGCCGGTTGGTTCCCGTTTTTTTATTAGCATTCGAATTGTGTAGAGCCTCCAACAAGCAGAAATGACTGATGAGGTATACATTGAGTTATCTTTCTGCTGTCTATAATGGCACTGTTAACAACGGGAAAACGGAATTAGCGTGCAGGTGATCAGCTTGTGCAGCTTGACGAATTGCCGGGGTGCGATGGGGGATGCCTCAGACCTGGAACCACTCTATTACAGCCAAAAATAGTAGGAATAATTTTAATTTGTTGTCGTTTTTATCATGATCTGAATAATGCATATGATAACCATTAAAGGCAATGTTTTATGAAAATTCATGCTATTACAATCATTGCACTGCTTTCTTTTCCCATCATTACACATTCAGCACTTCAGGAAAGGGAATACAATACCTGGTATTCAAAAGATGCCATTCTTTATGATATGACGCAGACTTCAGATGGATTCCCCGTCATGCTGAGTATTTCACAGCCTGGGCGAAGCGGGGCCAATATGGTGGTCTCTTATCTATCGGAGGGAACGTGCGCTGATAGCAGTAGAGCATTGAATGTAAATGGAAAAGATATTCCCGCTAAATACAGCTGTGTGCCAGTAGGAAAGAACAAGATTGAACATTTTGCCGTGAAGAATGCCGAACAGGTCAATGAGATGGTGAGCCGTCTCAATTCTGATTTCACGTTATTGCTGCAGAATGATATCAAAGTATGGGCTGCCAATATCAAATCACCAAAATATGGTGTGGCACCGAGATTTTGATGTGCGATGTGAATAGCGCTTACGGGCTGCTATTTTATTTATCGATATATTAGTCTTACTTGAATTCCATTGTATCCTTTGTTTTCGATTTCTTCGATGCGGCGCATTTCCCCGGCACACCCCTGATGGCGCCGGGGACGGTCGCTGGCGGTGGTTATTCACTCTCCAGCCAGAACTCTGCCTCGTCAAACATCTCCTGCACCGTACGACTTATCTGCTCTTTTTCATGCTTGCTGGCATCCGTATTGATAGCCGGCAGCGTCATCATCGGTTTCACCCGAACCTCGGCCTCCGGGAAGATACGGTGAATTCTCTTGCTCAGTTCACCGTGTATTATCTCTTTTGCGCCTGGCAAACCTTCAAAATTCCTTTTGTCATAAACGAGTTCCACGAACATTTCTAACGCCTCTTTACTGGATATAATAACAGTATATATACTGGATGTATAAACAGTGTCAACACGAGTGAGTTCATTATGAAGTTTTATTCACCCACTGGCCTTGGCCAGATAGCGGCGCTTCCTTTGTTTAGCGATCGGGTTCCGTGTGGGTTCCCGAGCCCGGCGCAGGACTATGTTGAGCAGCGTATTGATTTAAATAAGCTTGTTATCCGACACCCAAGCGCGACCTACTTTGTCCGTGCAGCAGGGGATTCCATGAACGGTGCGGGGATAGGCAGTGGTGATTTGCTGGTGGTCGATAGCGCTAAAACAGCGCATCACGGGGATATCGTTATCGCTGCGGTTGATGGTGAATTTACGGTGAAACGGCTGCAAATGCATCCTACGGTCATGCTGGTGCCAGAAAATTCAGCCTACAGCCCAATTTTGGTTGGGGGAGAAGAGTCGCTGGATATCTTCGGTGTCGTCACCCATGTTCTGAAGACGGTCGGCTGATGTTTGCGCTGGTTGATGCGAATTCATTTTATGCGAGCTGCCAGACCGCATTCAGACCCGATCTTAAGGGCAAACCCGTTTGCGTGTTGAGTAACAACGACGGCTGCGTAATAGCCTGTAGCGCAGAAGCCAGAGCGCTAGGGATCAAAATGGGGACGCCCTGGTTCAAACTGCAAAATGTACGGTTCCCTGAATGCGTCCATTTTTTTTCAAGCAACTATGAGCTGTACGCTGATATGAGCGTTCGCATGATGACCACGCTGGAAGAGATGTTGCCGCGATGCGAAATATATTCGATTGATGAGTCATTTTGCGACCTGACCGGGGTAAGAAACTGTCGTGATCTGACCGATTTTGGCCGGGAGATCCGCGCGACGGTGTTTCAGCGAGCCCATCTGACCGTCGGCGTAGGGATAGCGCAGACCAAGACGCTTGCCAAACTGGCAAATCATGCTGCCAAGCGCTGGCAGCGGCAAACCGGTGGCGTTGTTGATCTGTCCAATGTGGACAACCAGCGTAAGCTGATGGCCGCCTTACCGGTTGGCGAGGTGTGGGGAATCGGCCGGCGGATAAGCACGAAACTTCAGGCAATGGGCATCAACACGGTACTGCAACTGGCGGACATCGATATTCGTTTTATCAGGAAGCATTTCAGCGTAGTCCTTGAAAGAACGGTACGCGAGCTGCGTGGCGAACCCTGCCTTGAGCTGGAGGAGTTTACGCCGGTAAAGCAGGAGATTATCTGCTCCCGGTCGTTTGGTGAGCGTATTACGGACTATGAGCAGATGCGGCAAGCTATATGTAGCTATGCGGCACGCGCGGCAGAGAAGTTGCGCGGTGAACACCAGTACTGCCGGTTCATTTCAGCTTTTGTCAAAACGTCTCCCTTTGCTGTGAAAGAAGCGTATTACAGTAACAGCGCATCCGTGAAACTGCTTACGCCGACGCAGGATACCAGGGATATTGTCGCGGCAGCCACGCGCTGTCTGGATGCCATCTGGGAGAGCGGTCATCGTTACCAAAAAGCGGGCGTCATGTTGGGGGATTTTTACAGCCAGGGAATTGCTCAGCTCGACCTATTCGATGAGAACGCGCCGAGACATAAAAGTACGCAACTGATGGATACCCTGGATCGCATCAATACTAAGGTGGGAAAGGGGACGCTCTATTTTGCCGGACAAGGTATTCAGCAGGAGTGGCAGATGAAAAGAGAAATGCTGTCGCCGCGATACACGACTCGGTATAGCGACTTGTTGCGGGTGAAATGAAAATATCAAAACCGCTGCATGATGAGCGGTCATTGTCCTGATGCCAGCGTAATTACGTAGGGTTAATGATATTCTCCGCATGTAATAACTGATTATCCTTCGACCAGTAATAACGATTCTCTTCATTAACATCCACGACCCACTTAAAAACCCCGGCTCTGGCGAGTTCCCGGCAATACTGGTCGAAAGCGGTAACACGAGTGAAATGACGTTTGGCAGCAATCCGGGTCAGGCTACTGCTGGCTTCTGAGTTTATTTTTATTAAACCCCGGTCACTTTTCATCGACATATAGGTGTCTGCGGTAGTCACTATCTTAACATTTCCGGTAGCAACAAAGTAAATGTAGTAAGAGATGTTGTTTTGTTTTAATTCTGTTAAAAACTGAAGGAAGTCGGATTCATTTCGGACCTGCTCAAAAAATCCACTGAGCATTTCATTAAATTCCATTTACGCTCCCGATGTATGCCGTTTGTTGTATTGATTATTGTTATTATTTAAATGAATTGCGTTGATGAATGGTTAACTTGCAAATACATTAAAATTCTAATAGTTTACGATAGGTATTTTAAGGTCTGTAAGATAATTACAATAGTATTTCAATTGTTACTAAGTATTACTTCCGTCTCTGGCGAATGTGATAGCGCGATTGCACATATCCCCCTACACTGGTCACGAAACCATAAGGAGAGAGCAATGTTAGAAGGGTATTTCGATCTCGACGGCGCCACCGGCGTTGATGCCGCTGAAAACCACAAGCGCTTACTGGCCGTTCAGGCCGCTCTGGAGATCTCCAAAGCGTCCGTTTCCGCGTCCACCGCAAATTCGGGAATACGCTCCCAGATGGACCTGCGCAACGTTTCTCAGGAAGTTGCAGCACTGGCTGACGCCATCCAGGACGCGCTGGAAATCAGCGAGTAAATCCTCTTGCCGCCTACGGGCGGCAATCACCTTTTAGCTCTTCTGCAAAACCCTTCTGCAAGATCGGCTATTAAATGATGAGTTCTCTGCACTTTTCTTCCCTCGAGTCGCTGTGCCTATCTGTCATTTCCTGACTGGCATGTCCCATCAATATTTGAGTATTTACTCTCTGTTTGTGATATAGCCGTTCAGATAATGAACGTTATTCGTAAAAAATTGGTGGAGCACCTTCTCTTGACCAATCGTAGTTAACTGACTCCTGTCTTTTCTTACTCAATAGGTTGGAGAGGCTGTTCCCGAAATCACTAGAGGCACTAACCTAAAATAGGTCTGCATTTTTAAGATGGCTAAGTGAGAAAATAATAAATTACTGAAGAATAGTGGCTCAACAAATTGAGAGTGTCACATAATTCAGCATTCATAAAGTCTTATGATTTTACGCGAAACGTATAGTAAACAAAGAAGGGATTGCTGATCCCAGCAGAGTTTTTGCATATCTCATCTTCATGCACAACAACTAATTCAATGCCTTAATCGGTGAAAATGTATGATGTAGCATCAATCACGTGGTATTATCGTGTTCTAAACCAAATCAGGATGATGTGATGAATTTTAAGATACACGACAAACTAATTCATGAAGTTGAATCCCATGACGGTCTGCTTTATCGAATGGTAATCATTTATACCTGCTGTATGTCCATGCTTATTATTTTTCTATTCTGGGCTGTAGGAGATACATCAAAATTAAATTTTTACTTTTTTATAAATACATGCACTGTAATTGTAATGGTATGGTTTATTAGAAAGTCTTTTAACATTTACTCGAGAGACATGCATTTGTTGGTGTTTAGGATTAGTTTATTCTTACTCCTGAATTCATCTCTGGCTTCTATGGCTGGAGGTCTAAATGTGATTGAAAGAGACATAGCATCAGTACTGGCATCTCTTCTTTATGTTCCTGCTATGCTCATGATTATTTATTCGTTTAACAAATTCATATCATACGTAAATATTAATTATAACTCTGCGGTTCGTTTATCATTAACAGATGAATTAACAGGGTTACCAAATAGACGACACCTGAACGTTAAACTCAGAGAGATAGAGGATAGGTCTGGAGCAATTTGCATTGCCGATATTGACTACTTCAAGAAAATAAATGATACATACGGTCATGAAGCTGGCGATAATGTATTGAAAAACATAGGGTTGAAGTTGAAGAATATCGTGAAAGATAATGTCTTTATCTCCAGATCCGGAGGCGAGGAGTTTGCAATAGTCATATTTGACGACACCAATGTTGAAGAAATTGTTAGAAACATAAAAGCATCGGTTTCGGATGGTTGCAACGGAAGTATTCGTGTTACTTTAAGTATTGGAGCAGCAATTAAACAGAAAAATGACTCATCTTCTGACGTTATCACTGCCGCTGATGATGCGCTTTATCGGGCTAAGAAAGCGGGAAGAGATTGCATTATGTATGCTCATCGCCCTTATAATTAGCTATTATGTATTCATGAAGGGAAAATCTCCTCTTTACCACACTGGTTTCCCATATGGAAAATAGACATAAAAAACCAGCCATAACAGGCTGGTTTATATAATCCTTTTGGTCAGCACGAAGGATTTTAACCTCTGCCCGCAGCTCTTCGATGACAGGAACGCTCGCCATTGATAATGACAGCTAAGTGCCAGAAGCGAACGTTCCTGATACTGGGATGTGCGCTGTGGGGAACTCATCACCCTTAAAACCGCAACAGAACATTTATCGCTCAGGTATCCATGTGTCTGCTTCGCTGTCTTCAGGATAATAATAACCATTAGGTATTGATTGCAGTTCTATCAAGCTGCCCCATGGCGCCTTAAAGTATACGCTGGCATTACCATCGGTATCTTCATGACGCGAATTTCCATGAATTTCTGAAAGGAACTGGCCTCCCGCAGCCTTGACCCTTTCCACCGCGTAATGTATATCATCCACATAAAGTGAAATGTGGTTCCAGCCAAAGTCCTGTAGCCTTACCGGCTGCGCCTGTTCTCTGCTTACTATCTCAAAAAGTTCCAGATTTGGACCATTACCAATTCTTAGCAACCGTTGTTTGATAATCATTGAGCCTTCTGTCAGGCCCAACTGCCTTTCAGTATCAGCCCCTTCTCTTGGGGAATCGCTATCGGTCAGGCCGTCATAAACAAATCTGGCATCCAATGCCTTTTGCAAAAAATCGGTTGCCTGCTGCAGGTTTGGAACCGTGAGACCCACATGATTTATGCCCCTGCTAACGGTACGTTTTTCTTTATTTATCATATGCATTCTCTGGTGAAAAATTTGAATCAATCAAACAGAGTCTAGTACAATTTTCACTTAAGGAGCGTTATGTCTGATATTGTGTAAGTTTTCTGCCGCTATAAAAGAACGTGCATAGTTCGCTCATAGCTGCTGGTCAAATATCTCGTATTCAGCATGTGAGATGACAGTATCTGGCTGCTCGGCCGCTTTACCGGGCAGCTCCGGGACGACATTTCCGGGAGACAATCAACAGAAAACATTTTAATGTGAGAGTTAGGCTGGTCACAGCGTATGTATTACCACATGCCATTAGAAGAATTATTCAAGCCACCTGCGAGTGTGGAATAACCAAAAGCCTACTACACCTAAGGATGTCTTGCCATGTTGACCGATCTCAGCAGAGATGAAAGTAAAAGACTTGCGGCAATCGACTTGTTGAAAAATCCTGACAAGGGTCGGGATGATGCGTTAGAAAAATATATTCATCTAATATGCCACTTGTTGAGCATGCCGATGGGCTTTGTTTCTATTCTCGATGAAGAAAAACAATACATCAAATCCGCCCAGAATTTTGCCGTCACGGAAACCAGCCTGAGCGAGGCATTTTGCGTACAGACTCTGAAACAGAGTAAGACATTCATTTGTCATGACACTCATCAGCACCCTATCTTTCGTGACTATCATGCGGTAAAAGAAGCTCCATTCATTCGCTTTTATGCAGGATGTCCACTTAAAACCCAGGATGGAGTACCCGTAGGTACCTTGTGTATTCTCGATACCCAACCAAGGGAACTTTCAGACGAGCAGCTCGATCTTTTTGAAAAGATGGCAGGGCTTATAGCGGATTTTTTGGCGTCCTGGCACTCCGTCGGTTACCTCGATATCGTCACGCTATTGCCAAACCGACAGCGACTGTTGAAAGATATCGAGGTTTCAGCTGAAGGCGCATTCAGGCTCGTCATTATTGATTGTATTGATATGCCATTAGCCTACGAAATGGCTCGCTCGCTCGGTATGACTGCCGTAGAAAATCTACTTCGTAGTATGGTCGCAGAGTTGCAGCTCCGCCTACCTTTAACAGGGCTACTCTACGCCGTGGCAGTCGGACGATTTGCCTTTTTTACCCATAAGCAAAAAGCCCTGACACTAGAAAATATCTCTCAAAGCCTTCAAGGGATACAGGCCAGGATCACCCCGGAAGTTACTCTTGATCTGGATATTCACATGGGGGACTCCGGGCTTTGTGATAACTCTCTGACATCGAATGAAATTCTGCGCCGTGCTGTCAGCGCCTTGCACGAAGGGATAAGTCAGGGACGCCGGTTTACAGTCTATGATGATGCACTGGATACCCGTAAGAAGACGGATTTCAGTCTTCTTACTGAAGTGAGAAAAGCGCTACATGAAAATCAGGGCTTATACCTGGTTTATCAGCCAAAAATCTCACTGCTGACAGGGCGTGTGACGGGAGCCGAAGCTTTGCTTAGATGGCAACACCCTAAAAACGGCGAGGTGTTGCCGGGGGTGTTTATTCCTCTCGTCGAAAAGACCAGCCTGATGCGTGAACTCACCGCTTGGGTTATCGATCAGGCTATTGCGCAATTAAGTTACTGGCAAAGCCGAGGGTTTTATTTACCCGTGTCGATAAATCTGTCCGCCAGTGATTTTTCAAGACCAGATTTTGCCGATGAGCTGGAACAGAAAATTATGGATGCGTGTCTGGAGCCCGCCCAACTGGGGGTAGAGTGTCTGGAAACCGAGAAGATGCTGGAAAGCCCCGCAGCACTTATCGGCCTGGCTATGCTCAAACTACGCGGATTTAAAATATCTTTGGATGATTTTGGTTCCGGATACAGCAACATTAATTACCTGCGAAAAATCCCGATGGACATCATCAAGCTTGACCGCTCTATTGTAAGTAGGGTTGCTCACGATAAGGCCAGTCGCATCATTGTTAGCAACGTTATCACCCTCCTCAAGCAGCTCGACTATATCGTTCTGGCCGAAGGAGTCGAGGAAGCCAGTACCGTTGATATTTTAAGAACGCTGGGTTGCGATGAAGTGCAGGGCTATTATTTTGCCAAACCGATGACCGCAGATGCTTTTGAAGCCTGGTATCATGGCAGAGACGAAGCCTTAAAGTGAGCGAGTATTAAGTCAATACGTATGCTCGCCTGCGCGTAATAAATGAATAAGAAGGGATCTGTTCTCCATTGATTATCAGACGCCAGTGATAGTCCTGAATCCGGATAATCAGGACTAATTCTCACTACCGCTATTCGCTCAAAGCGGGCTTTCTCACATGGAAAATAGTTCTGCAAAATTATTTTTATATCCATAAAAATCAAATGGTTAATTTAACGGCAAATGGTTTTTTGAGTGCATAATTTCATACTTATTACTGATAAAAAGATGAATATTGTGTTTTTCACGCCGTACAGGCTGTTTTGGAGATCTCCAAAGCGTCCGTTTCTGCGTCCACCGCAAACTCGGGGATTCGCTCCCAGATGGACCTGCGCAACGTTTCTCAGGAAGTTGCCGCACTGGCTGACGCCATCCAGGACGCGCTGGAAATCAGCGAGTAAATCCTCTTGCCGCCCTCGGGCGGTTTTTATATGGAAAGGTCGACCGTTGTTGTGCAGAAAACGATCGTTTCCGCTCATGATGAAACCTAACCAAAATTAAAAACCAGATGATAGGCATTTGAGTGGGCAACAATGCTGCGGATAAATAAAAACCTATCATCTTTTCCCATTATTTTTATTTGGTGATTAATCATCAACACCTCATTAATGTTGGAAATCGTCACTATTTATAATAATAAATTTTGATTAAGCGCAATATGCTCATGCTTGAAGGCGGACTATAAAAGTAAATGTAGTCATGGAGGACGCCGAATGAGTAAATGTCGTCATAGAATAAATCAGAGAGTGAGTTTTTTCCTGGGTAGCGCGTTTTTGCTGCTTATCGGAATGTTTATACTGGCTAATCATTTAGCTACTTACAATATTGTGATTCCTGATATTTACTATCTTGTTTTTACTGGATTACTTTTGTTGCTGGATGCTATTATTTTCTTCTTTATGCTCTTCCAGTTTATTTGTAATCGGAAACTATTATACGTAGTCATTCTGGGGCTGGGTTTTTTAGGCTCGGATATCTATTGTTCAGAAGCGTTAACGTTAATTCAGCGTTTTATCTCAATGTGTATTCCGATGAACGCGATTACCAACGATCTGGCTATTTTTTATCTGTTCCGACAGATAACGTTTATCGTAGCTATTTTGTTTGCACTGTACTACGCGTATTTACTGAGTAAAAATATTAGTCCCGATGGCAAAGATGAGGCGTTGGCTATCCTGCTGGCATTTGCGGTCTTCTTTTTAGCCATATTTGCACATAACTTATCCAGCTATAACCCACAGATTTCGCTGAATCTCATTAATAAGGCTAATGGTCATGACCGCAATGCCTGGAGCAGCCACTACAGCGCATTGATTGTGGCCGCCTGGTTTATGGTACTGCTGTTGGTCATTGTCACAACGGCGCTCAGAAATTTACTCTGGGTGAGCATATCGGCATTCTGCATTTCCAGCATCTTCAGTAACCTGATTTTGCTGAATCTGAATGAGTACAATTTTTCCGTCTGGTATCTGAGCCGCGGCATTGAGGTAGTCTGCACTTTCTTTGTGATTATTGTGCTGCTGTATGACATTTTTCTGATGCACAAAAACTCCACCATGCTCTCGATTCATGACCCATTAACCGGCATCAACAATCGCGCGTATTTCTACAAAGAGTTACAGCAGCGAGTAGCTTCCAGGGACGATATCAGTGTGATGATTCTTGATATTGACCATTTTAAGCGTATCAATGACCGCTATGGCCACCCGGTCGGGGATGCGGTTATCAGATGCGTTGTTGAACTGGCCAGGAGTGCGATTCGTGAAAACGATGTCCTTGCTCGTATTGGCGGTGAGGAGTTCGCCGTGCTGATGTATAACGCATCATCGCAGGTGGCGCAGATCGTTGCAGAAAGAATCCGCGCCCGTATCGCGATAGAGACCGAAAAAAATGTGCCGCAATTAACGCCGGAACCGATGACGGTGAGTATTGGCGTGTTTACGCCACCGGATAAACGTTTCACGGCAGATGAGTGTATTTCGTTTGCTGATAAAGCGTTATACGTTGCCAAAAGAAGTGGGCGAAACCGAGTTGTTGTCAGTGAGTAACGAAGGGGTAACGCTATTGAGTGCTTTCTCTTCTGCACACAGGTGGTACACTGAAAATGTGATATCAATCATGACTTGCGTAAAAACGAAAAAGAGATACTGCTATGCAACATATCATTGAAGGGTTCCTCAACTTTCAGAAAGAAGTTTTTCCTCAACGTAAGGAACTCTTCCGCAGCCTGGCGTCCAGCCAGAACCCAAAAGCGCTGTTCATCTCCTGTTCTGACAGCCGTCTGGTCCCTGAGCTGGTTACCCAGCAGGAACCGGGGCAGCTGTTCGTCATCCGTAACGCCGGTAATATCGTGCCGTCCTTCGGCCCGGAGCCGGGTGGGGTATCTGCGACCATTGAGTACGCGGTTGTGGCGCTTGGCGTAACCGATATTGTGATTTGTGGCCACTCTAACTGCGGCGCAATGAAAGCGATTGCGACCTGCCAGTGCCTGGAGCCGATGCCAGCGGTTTCCCATTGGCTGCGCTATTCTGATGCCGCCAAAGCGGTTGTTGAGAAGAAAACCTACGCGAACGAAACCGATAAGGTTAACGCGATGGTAGAAGAGAACGTCATTGCGCAGTTGAACAACATCAAAACGCACCCGTCGGTCGCGGTGGGTCTGCGCGATAACGCGATTCGTCTGCATGGATGGGTGTATGACATTGAAAGCGGTGCTATTCGCGCGCTGGATAAAAACACCAAAACGTTTGTCTCGCTGGCGGATAACCCGGAAGTCTTCTTCGAATAATCCCCCCAACGCCGCCTGCGGGCGGCGTTAACGTTTTTTAACGAGTGTGAGCTTGCCGCGTTTTGCCGAACGGCGAGGGGTTGCATTGGTTATTACATAAAGAAAGGGCTGCCAGGCCATCGTCTTGTCCTCCGTTGCCGTTGTTTTAAACATGGCAAATCAAGGCGGAAGGGCGCTCCTGCAAAAGAATGAATCTGCCCCGCTATGGTCATGCTTTAGCATGATGACCTGCATCAAGACGGGAGCGGTTTGATAGTCACTTAGTTACCTCACGCAAACAAAAACATTCAATTCATGCTTCATTAGTGTTACAAATACAGCAAAATATCGTGTAGTCAGCGTCGGGAGGATGCGATGATTCTGGAGAAACTGCGGACACCAAACGGCAAGAAATTCCTGCTGTGTGCTGTAGTGGTATTTACCATTGCCGTGGTAGTGGTAGGGCGAGCGACTTTTGGTGGTGTGGTCAGAGAGTATAATCTGCCGTACGCCGAGTGGACCACCGGTATGTTTGTGCTGCAAGGCGCGATGGTGATGGTCTATAGCTCGATATTTACCATACTGTGTTCCATTCCGCTGGGGTTTTATTTCTTAGGTTCCGATAACCAGCACTAATCACTTTGGGTGAGGGACGGCGCTCACCCTTCCTGAAATCCTATTGCCATTAGGCCTGACTCCTGACAGGATCGAATTCTCGCTTGCGAAAGTTCTCGTCCATAATGATCTGATACGTATTGAAAACGTACCGTGTCGCTGTGGCTGACTGCGCGGGTAGCGTTTTAGGGAATTAACCCATCCGCACGGGGTGTCAGTGAGAATTATTCAGGATAGTTTGCGTAAAAAGCAGTCCCTACTGGTCTCAGTGGCGGTCACCTGCCTGCTTATCTGTCTTGCCATTTTTTTCTTGTACCAGCGTACGCTATCGCAGGTGAATGAAGGCATTCACGAACTTCAAAATCAGATGGCTACCTTGTTTAACGATAACGAGCTGATGGCGGAAGCCGCCGGCGTGCGTTATCAGCAAATAAGCCGTCACTTTTTGTGCGGTGATGCCGATGTTTTTGAGCCTCGCGGTGAGGCCTGGGGAATTAACGCCGATGCAAAAAATATCGATAATCAGCATGGTGCATTGATCTCCCGCAGCCCGGAGCGCAGCGCTCGTTGTATCTACGTCGCGGCCGAATACATTCGGGATAAAGTTCGCGCACTCAATCCCGAACAGCATGATATCCATCGCTATATTATTGCCAGCGACGGCCGCTGGTTTTACTGGTTCACCCCAACAGATTCCATCCCGTTTAGCTTTGAAACCTCGCAGATGGCACATGACCCGAGTCATTTTTTTAATGAGCCGGAGATGTTCTACGATCGTGTGCTGCAAAAGAGCGTACGCAAAAAGTCACTCAGTTCGACAACCTTTTACTCCGATAAAATCACCGGCGATAAAGCTTACAGCGTAGTGAGCTATATCTACGATCTCTCGGAAGGTGAACCGAGCAACCATATCATCGGTTATCTGGCCTACGATCTGTCGCGAGTCGAGCTACAGCGGATGCTGGGGCTTGCCTTTAATCAACAGGTGCCGCCAGGGTTGATTATGGGGTATCAAAGCAAAGAAACCGGTGAAGTGCTGTGCATCATTGGCAACTGCGGTTGGCTGGATAGTCACCGTATTCACACCGTATCGTCGCGCTATGAAATAAAGTATGCGCTTCCCTTGTGGCTTTTTATTACGCACACCCCGCAAGCGCAGGTGATGATGGCATTAGCCCCGGTGCTGCTGCTCTTGTTATTCTTATTGATCCGTTACCATCTTAACCATGCTGACCTGCGATTTTATCGCGACCCGCTCACCGGCTGCTTTACGCGCAATATTTTCGCGCTTATCCAACAGCGCGCGCTGCCTTTTATGACGGTTATTCTCTTTGACTGTAATAAGTTTAAGGCGATAAACGACAGCTACGGGCACCAGGCGGGCGATCGAGCGCTGCAGGCTATCTCGCAGTGTATGCTGAGTGATATTCGCGCAAACGGTGATTGGGTGATTCGCAGCGGCGGTGATGAGTTTGTGGTGTTGCTGAGTCGTACTGATATTGCGCATGCGCACATGGTGGCAGAACGGATTGCGGCGAAGATTGCGGTCTTTCCTTTTAGCCCGCAGGGGCAGGAGGTTCCGCTATCGGTATCATGGGGCGTTGCGCCTTGCGTGACGACGCTGGATGCGGCCATTCAGCAGGCCGATCTCGACATGTATCAGATGAAAAAGCGTCGCGGGGAAAGGTGATAAGCCGGGCAGATGCGCGGCTTATCTCTGGTTTACCACCAGCCTAGCTGAACGCCTACGACGGTAATAATGGCGATGATCAGCATAATAATCGTGGTCTTTCTCATTGTGCTCCTCCCGGCAGCGCGTAACCGCCAATAAAAAACCAGGCCAGAAAGATCACGGCGATAATGAAGATAACGATGGGGAAGGCGATACCCAATCTCATTGTGACATCCTGAATTTTTCCATAAACAGCGCGTATGATACTGTAATTATTCAACCCGTTGGGCGGTAATTTCCGGGCGATGACGGAATTTTTTATCCTGATACATTTCGCTATCTGCTGCTCGCAGCGCGCCATCAGGATCCATCACGTTGGGATCGACCACAATGGCGCCGATGCTGGCACCGGGATAGTGAATCAACGTGTCACCGAGAAGGTAATCACCAATCAACAGTTGGCGTAGCGTTTCGGCAAAGTGCTCAAGCTGCACCGCTGTACGGGCAAGCGTGGCCACCATAAACTCATCGCCGCCCAACCGGCCAAGCTGGTCGTCGGGAGAAATGCCAAGCTTGAGGCGCTGACCTACCTGCTGTAAAAATGCATCGCCCGCCTGATGTCCGTAGCAGTCGTTGATCATCTTAAACTTATCGAGGTCGATAAAGGCCAGCATCACCGAGTGGTTCAGATGCCTCGCGAGCGAGAACAGCGTCTCCAGATTTTCAAAAACGGCGCGGCGATTAGGAAGGCCGGTGAGCGCATCGGTATAGGAGTGATAAATCAGCGCGGCGTTCGCTTCCTGAAGCTGGGCTACCAGCGACTCCTTTTCGATATAGCGGGCGATAATGCTGGCAAACAGTTGTAGCACGTGTTCGCTATTAAAACTAAGCGGCTTTTGCTCGGTGCTGGTAGCGCACAGCGTGCCAAAAAGCGAACCGTCGGTCAGGTGAATCGGCGTGCTCAGGAACGTGGTGATACCCAGCGCTTTGGCGGCGTCGCAATCGGCCCACTGCTCAGGAACATGGTCACTGTAAAAACAGCCGTCGTCCATCGCGCGTTTACACAGGGTATCGCCCCAGGGAACGGAGAAATTCTCTGGAATGTTCATTTCACCGCTGTTGCGCGAATAAACGATGTGCTGCAGGTCGGCCTGCGTGTCAATTTTCGTCAGATAGGTGGATTCCATATTGGTCACCAGTTCAAGCATCTCAAGCAATTGGCGAACAAGACTTTCCAGAGATTGTTCAGTGGCAAGCGTTTGCGATACCCGAGCAAGGATAATATCTGACATGAAAACGAGGGTCCCTACGATAGCGTGAATGGTGGCATTTGAGCCTGAATGCGATCCAGATACACTAAATTTTATACATTATGTATCAAGAAGGTAAGCACTGTGTGTCTAAAAGGTGTGTAACGAGAGGTTATCTGCTTCTTATTACAGATAAAAAAAAGCCCCATCGGGGGAGATGGGGCAAAATAACTCATTGATTATGGAATGTTCTGTTCTCTGGTCAGTTGAGAACGAAATGTACTTTACGTCGCAAAAGTGTAGTTAATTTGAAGAAATTATGGAGTTTAAAGCTAAATTCCAGTGTGAAACTAAGGAGAAATGATGTCCCGTCGCTACGTTTTACTGCTGCCATTGCTGCTTGCAGGATGTGCAAAACAGGCTGAACCAGAAGCACCTTTACCGCCGCAAATTGGTATGGCAAATCCTGCTGCGGTTTATTGCCAGCAGAAAGGGGGAGAAAGCATTCGTCAGGTCAATGCGCAGGGCGAATCAAGCCTCTGCAAACTGCCAAATGGCGAAACGATTGAGGAGTGGGCGCTGTGGCGACGCGATCATCCACAGAAAAAATGACAGTACATTCTCTATCCAGTAAACTGCGCACCTAAGATAATTCTGATTAACGAGAGACGTATGTTTTCGCTGAAACCGGGTACCATCGCCGTGATCATCGGTGCCCGTACTGCTGCTGGCCGAGCCAATATTGGCAAGAGTGTTGAACTGTTTGCGCTGATTAACCCAGGAGAGCGTTGCCTGAACCCGGTTAACGGCGTGATGACCGAGCTGTCCGCCGATGCGCCGCGTGCGCTGTGGCTGGTGACCGGTGAAGTCAGCGCAGGTGAGGGACAGCAGGGGTTTGCGTTTGTCCGTTCAGAGTATTTACTGCCATTAACGCCAGACGCGCAGGTTGAGCAAGAGCGTGCTGCCCTGGTGGAATAACGCGATGTCCGCAGACATCGCGTTCAGGGTTTAGCGATTTTTTAGCCAGTCGGCGAGTACGCGGGCATGGTTTTGCGCGGTATTGGCGGCCGCGTAAATCAGCGTTAATCCCTGTCTTTGCGCAATGTCAGCAAGACGCTGGCCTTCGTCCTGGTGGCGCGAAAGCTCTTCGCGGTAATGCTGACAGAAGGTGGCAAAGTCGATGACCTCGCCGTGGTAGGCCTTGCGCAGCTCGGCTGAAGGGGCAAGGTCTTTGCACCATTCATCGTAGATAAGGTTTTCCTTTTTGATGCCGCGCGGCCACAACCGGTCGACCAGGACACGGTAACCATCATCAGGTGTTGCGTCGTCATACACGCGTTTACACTGGATCATATCCTTCCTCCCTTTTTCCATTCGACCATACCACAAAGATTCGTGGGGTTCGCCCTCCGGGTATTGCTAAAGCGTGACGACATCGCTAATCTGAGGCTCCTTATGCCGTTCGTCATGTCTGTACATAAGGATCTCCCATGGAAAACTCCGCTACTACCCCTGTTCTTCGTATTGCCCTGGTGGGTGACTACAACGCTGATGTCCTTGCGCATCAGGCCATTCCGCTGGCGCTTGATGACGCCGCTGCGGTACTGGAACGACCTATTGAATACCGCTGGGTGGCTACGCGCGATGTGCATAGCGCTGACGCTTTCGCCGATTTCGATGGCATCTGGCTGGTGCCTGCGAGCCCGTATGAAAACACCGAAGGTGCGCTGACCGCCGCCCGCTATGCTCGCGAAAATAGCCTGCCGTTTCTTGGCACCTGCGGGGGTTTCCAGCACGCTATTCTGGAATACGCGCGTAACGTGATGGGATGGGAAGATGCCGCGCATGCGGAAACGGATACCGAAGGCCGCATGGTGATTGCGCCGCTGACCTGCTCGCTGGTGGAGAAGAGCGACACCATTGAACTGCGCGCCAACACGCTCATTGCCCGCGCGTACGGTCGCGACAGCATTGAAGAAGGTTATCATTGCAACTACGGCATCTCTGCCGAATTTGCCGATGCCTTGCAATCACAGGCGTTGCGGGTAACCGGCTGGGATGAAAATGGTGACATTCGCGCGGTGGAACTGGTCACGCATCCGTTCTTCGTGGCCACGCTGTTCCAGCATGAACGTAACGCGCTGGCGGGACGCCCAGCGCCGCTGGTGCAGGCCTTCCTGCACGCTGCTGCCCAGTAAAAATGTAGCCCGGACGAGGCGGTACGCCGACTCCGGGATTTTTCCCGGCGTCGCTACGCTCGGCCGGGCTACGACGTTATCCGACGTTAATCTCTCTATCTCGCCCGGCAAGCCCGCCGAACACCGCCATCACCAGCGCAATGATAGCAACCGCAAGCAATGAGATATGCCATGCGCCGGTGGCATCATGAATTTTCCCCATCAGCGGCGGCCCGCATGCTGCCAGCAGATAGCCCACTGCCTGCGCCATCCCCGAAAGGGCGGCAGCCTGATGCGCCGAACTGGCGCGCAGCCCGATAAAGGTCAGGCCCAAAATCATAGTAGCGCCGGAGCCAAAGCCAAAGATAACCGTCCAGAGCACCGCCTGTGAGGGAAAGAGCCAGTAGCCCAGCGCGCTAACGGCGCACATCAGCGCGACGGTAATAGCGATCCCGCGTTGATCCTTCATACGATGCAGGATAATCGGCACCACAAAACCGGGAGCGGCGGTAGCAAGCTGCAACAGGCCATGCAGAGAGCCAGCATGCGCTTCGCTGTAGCCCTGGCTAATCAGAATTGCTGGCAGCCAGCCGATAATCACGTAGTAGACCAGCGAATTCAGGCCGAGGAACAGCGTCACCTGCCAGGCCAGCGCCGAGCGCCAGATGCCGCGATTATGCATGGCACCGCTGCCGGAGATGGCCGTGGTTTTTGCTGCCCGCCACTGCGGCAACCAGAACAGCAGCGCCAGTACTGGGAACACCATCAACATCAGCAGCGCGCCGCGCCAGCCAAAGCCGCTTAGCGCAATAGGAACGACCAGCGCCGAACCCAACGCGGCGGCGGCCCCCATGGTGACCGAATAGGCCCCGGTGAATTTCGCCACCTGTGAGGCAAAATCACGTTTGATTAACCCTGGCAGCAGTACGTTACCGAGCGCAATCCCGCAGCCAATAATGGCGGTACCGATAAACATCAGCGCGACCGACGGCAGAGAGCGCACGGCGATACCGGCGCAAATCAACAGCATGGCGATAAACAGGCTGCGCTCCATGCCGATACGCCGGGCTACCCCGGCTGCCAGCGGTGAGACCAGACCAAACGCCAGCAGCGGCAGCGTAGTTAACAGCCCGGTCTGTGCGGTGGTCAGCCCGTATTCCGCACGAATCGAATCAAGCAGAGGGGCGGCGCCGGTAAAGGTGACGCGCAGCGTCGAAGCAATCAATAAAATACCAATAATCAGCAGCCAACGACGGCTGGAAGACGTCACAACATCAGACATAGTCATCTCGACAAAAGAGTGGGAGCACTACAATACCCGGTTTAGCCTTTGCTGAAATCAAGCTAAAATGACAGATTATCGCTAAATTCGGACAAAATGATGCTGGGACTCGGTTTAGGCGGCTATCACCCGGATAGCCATCAGGATGCGGCCATCGCGTTTGGGGTACAGGTAGCGGAGGGTGAGCAGCATATTCCGCTGCATCAGCACCGAAAAGGGCAGTTGATTCTTGCGCTGCGCGGTGCAATTACCTGTGAAGTGGAAAATGCGATGTGGATGGTACCACCGCAGTTTGCGGTGTGGATCCCCGGTGAAGTACCGCACAGCAATCGGGCCACGCCGCAGGCGGAACTGTGCTTTTTGTTTATCGAACCCGGCGCGGCGCAGATGCCAGCGCACTGCTGCACGCTGAAGATATCACCGTTGGTGCGCGAGCTGATTTTAGCGTTAGCTCAGCGCGATGAAGCCCAGCGTCTGGAGCCGGAAACGCAGCGGCTCATTCAGGTTCTGTTCGATGAGTTACCGCAGCAGCCAGAGCAGCAGCTACAGTTGCCGGTCTCCGCACACCCGAAAATTCGTCTGATGGTGGAGACCATGGAAGCGGAGCCCGCGCAGTGGCAGACGCTGGCGCAGTGGGCGCAGCGCTTCGCCATGAGCGAGCGCAATCTTGCCCGGCTGGTGGTGAAAGAGACCGGGCTGAACTTTCGCCGCTGGCGGCATCAGCTGCAGTTGATCCTCGCCCTGCAGATGTTAATACGCGGGCTTAACGTACAGCAGGTGGCACTGTCGCTGGGTTACGACTCCACCACGGCGTTTATCACCATGTTCCGCAAGGGGCTAGGGAAAACGCCGGGGCGCTATCTGGCGGCGCTGACTACGACTTCCCAATAAGCAGCGAGACGAGACCGGCGGCAATCAACGGCCCTACCGGTACGCCGCGGAACAGGGCGACGCCAAGAACCGTACCGACTAATAGTCCAGCCACCAGATGCGGCTGAGTTCCCATCAGCGTTACGCCGCGCCCGCCGAGCCACGAGACAAGCACGCCGACGCCAATGGCAACCAGCGATTTCCAGTTGGCAAACGTGTGTATTAATGTGGAGGCCGGCAGCGTGCCGCTGGCGATGGGTGCCATGACGCTGATGGTCAGAATGATAATCCCGATGCTAAGCCCTTGTTTTTCCACCCAGGGGAAAAAGGCGCTCAGTGGGGTAGAACGAAGAATGATGAGAACCAGAATTGAGACGGCCACGGTAGAGTTGTTGCTGATAAAGCCGAGCGCCGCCAGGCACAGGAGGAGCAACAGGGTGCTATCGAACATGAAGTGGGAATCCTTGCCAGAAAAAGAAAAAAAAACTGCATTATCGTAACCCGGCGTCGCTGCGCTCGGCCGGGCTACTGGTTTGTCACTCTACTGTACGCAAGAAGCGGGGCGTACACAGTTCTTTTTCAATCTTTGCTGGAGATTTCAGATATTTGCCTGATTATCTGACCAATACCGTTATCAATGGACTGCCTTCGCGAATAAACAGAGGAATCGTCTCCAGCCCGGCAGCGGCGGTGATGCGCTGGCCGCCCTGATAGCGCTCTCCATCGAGCCCTACCCAGGCATTACCGCTCGGTAACCAGACATCACGCTGGCGTTGTCCTGCATGCATCACCGGCGCGACCAGCAGATCCTCGCCGAACAGATACTGATCTTCCGTCTGCCAGCTTTGCGGCTCGTCAGGGTAGTGCCAGAACAGCGGGCGCATCAGCGGGTCACCGTGGCGGTGGGCATTATCGTACAGCGCATCAATGTACGGACGCAGGCTTTCACGGACCCCAAGCCAGCGCTGCATAATGGCGAAGTTCTCTTCACCGTAGCTCCACAGCTCATTAGGCGAACCGCTGTCGCACTGCGGGATACCATGACGGTAGCTTTCCGGCGGCTGAACCCGCGGTTCGCGGTAGCCGTGCATGCGCAGCACCGGGCAGAACACGGCCCACTGGAACCAACGGATCAGCAGTTCGTGGAAGGCCGGGTCGTGAATGTTTCCGCCCTGGAAACCGCCGATATCCGTGGTCCACCACGGGATCCCCGCCAGACCCATATTCAGCCCAGCGGCCAACTGGTTGCGGAAGGCGTGGAAAGACGAGTGCACGTCGCCTGACCAGGCCAGCACGCCGTAGCGTTGGCTACCGGCCCAGCTGCAGCGCACCAGATTGACGATATCGCGCTCGCCTGCGTCGTGCAGCCCATCGTAGAAGCCCTGCGCAAAATCGCGCGGGTAGCGGTTGCCCACTTCCAGTACCGGACCGGCATGATAGCGATAGTTATCGAAATCGTAGGCGCGGTACTCCGGCTCGGCTTCATCCAGCCAGAACAGTTTGATACCGAGATCGTAATAGTTTTTCTTCACCGTCTCCCAGACGAACTCTCGGGCCTGCGGGTGGGTGGCATCAAAGAAGGTGGTGTTGCCCATAAAGTCGAGATTGACCTGCACACCGCGATCGCTGGTGACCAGCCAACCCTTGGCTTTCATATGCGGGAACAGCGGGCTGCGCGCTTCAACCGTCGGCCAGACGGAGACCATCAGTTTAATGCCGAGTGACTCCAGCTCTTCCACCATCGCTTTAGGATCGGGCCAGTCAACCGGGTCAAAGCACCAGGTTCCCTGGTTCGGCCAGTGGAAGAAGTCGATAACCATCACCGAGAGCGGTAGCTGGCGGCGGTGATATTCACGGGCCACTTCCAGCACCTCTTGCTGATTACGATAGCGCAGCTTGCATTGCCACAGGCCGCTGATAAATTCCGGCGCGGGTGGCGGCGTACCGGTGGCGCGCGCGTATTGGCGGGTAATTTGTGCGACGCTATCGCCCGCAGTTATCCAGTAATCCATCTCTTCGGTGACGCGCGCGGTCCACCAGGTGTGGTTTTTCGCCAGCACCGCCTCGCCGATGGCGGGGTTGTTCCACAGCAGGCCGTAGCCGAGGCTGGATTGTAAAAACGGCACGCTGGCCTGTGAATTACGCTGGGCTAGCTCCAGCGAGCAGCCTTTGAGATCCAGCCACGGCTGCTGATACTGCCCCATGCCGTACAGCCGCTCGCCGTCACGCGACTCAAAACGCACCGTCAGCTGATACTTACCGCCGGGCAGCGGCTTAAATTCGCGGCCGTCGAGCTTGAGGGCGCTGACGTATTTGTCCTGGCTCTTTTCGCTGGCGCCAATCCCTACCGTTGAGCGCTGGCGCCACATCTCTTCCAGCAGCAGTTCACCGCGCTGGTTATAAAACGCCAGCTGCCCTTTGAGGTTCAACACCGCACGAATATTGCCGTGGGTTAAGCTCAGGGTTTCCGCATCCTGCTGAATAATCGCCTGGCTTTCAATTTGGGGCAGCAGCGCATTCAGCTCAGTCTTGAACGCCGGAGCACAGGTGGCGCGAACGCGGAGGCTGTGTTCTCCCCAGGGCTCTACGCGCAGTATCTGCCGTTCGAAGCGCCACTCGATAGCGTTTGCATGCTGAATTAGTTCGCTCATGGTTGACTCATCCTTTCACAAGAGATTGGGTTTTCGCAAGATTGATTTCCTGCATGGTGCTGTCGTCCAGCTTGTACCAGCGCAGGGTGATGAATGCGCCCAGAGACAGCAGCCCAGGCACTACGGTGAAGAGGGCGACGATGCAGTGCATCGCCAGCGGCGTTTGCTCTGGTGCGTTGGCGACGTAACCGCTAAAGCCAAGCGTCCAGCCAACGATGGCTCCGCTCAGCGCCATACCCAGCTTGAGCACGGCGAGGAAGGTCGAGAAGATTATGCCGTCCATACGTTTGCCCTGACGCCATTCGCCGTAGTCGGCGACGTCCGCCATCATCACCCACATCAGGGTCGTGGTGGACTGATAAAGCGTAGAGACGATGAACGTCAGCGGCACCAGCACGACGATGGATTTTGGCGCGAAGAACAGCCCGATACTCAGTACCCCGGCCAGCACGGCGCAGTAGCCGAACATCTGGACCTTATTGGCGTTGCGAGTCAGACGTTTGGCCAGCAGGCTACCGGCGGCTTTGCCGATGATGTGTGCGGCCAGCATCCACATAAAGTAAGCGGCGCTGCCGAGGTAGTAGGTGACAAAATACATCATGGCGCCAAGGCGAATCACGCCAAAGCCGATATTGGTCATCACCAGTATGGCGACCACGCGCCATTGATCGTTACGCAGCAGGTCACGCAGTTCAGCGAGGTAGTTGTTATGAGTGGCTGGGGCCTTAATGCGTTCGCGGGTGTTGGCAAAACAGATCCAGAACATCACCACGGCAACGCAGGCCATGATTGCCATTGCGGAACGGTAGCCCATGAGCTTGTCATCGCCGCCCAGATACTCGGCCAGCGGCATCATAAAGAAAGTCGACATGGCGCCGCCGAGCGTGGCCAGGAAAAAGCGCCAGGACTGCAGGGAGATGCGTTCATCGTTGTCTGGCGTAATGACCGCACCCATCGAGCAGTAAGGAATGTTGATGGCGGTGTACATCAGCATCATGAAGGTGTAAGTGACGCTGGCGAAGATCATCTTGCCGGATATATCCAGCGACTGCGGCACGGCGTAGGTCAGCAGACAGCTCACGCCGAAAGGCAGCGCCAGCCACAGCATCCACGGACGAAACTTGCCCCAGCGTGAGCGCGTACGGTCGGCCATATAGCCCATTGCCGGGTCGATGATGGCGTCAGCGGTACGCGCCAGTAAAAACATGGTGCCCACGAAGGCGGCGGGCAGGCCAACCACGTCGGTATAATAGAAGGTTAAAAAGATAATGACGTTGTCCAGACCGATATGGCTGGCCATATCGCCTAATCCATAGCTGATTTTTTCTTTACGGGTAACTTTCATGTTCATCGTATCACCTGGTGTCGTTACAGCACGATTGTGGGGAAAGACGCCATACAGTGTGGATGAGTGAGAAAAGTTAACAATTGCGATATTCCGTATTACGCTTACGTAAACTGCTTTGCGTGATACCGGTAACAGAATGAATGGGTGTGAATGTAACGAGATTGTATGTAGGCCGGATAAGCGAAGCGCCATCCGGCAATAGGCAGCTGTGTGCCGGATGGCGCTTCGCTTATCCGGCCTACCGTATCCGAAGCGATCAGGATTGACGGCGGAAAGAGACCAGCTCCGGCTGTGCGATACGCAGATAATCTTCGGTATTGAGGATCACCGATTTTTCAAGGCTACCGGCGTTAAAAGCAATTTCCTCAAAACGGTCGAATAATAGCGGGTCAGCTACCAGACGTAGCGACGGGTGGAAGCTGAATGGCGGAATCGCGCCAAACACGCAGGCGGTGAGGGCATCCACTTCAGCCGGGCTAGCGAGAGATGCCTTTAAGCCGCCGATATGGTGCGCCAGCTGTGCGAGGTCAGCTTGCTGGTCGGCGGCGAGGATAGCCAGTACGTGCTGGCTTACGCCGTTGCCTTTCACCTTGCACACCAGCGCTTTGGCACCCTGGCCTAACGCGGTGCCGCGAATTTCAGACACGGCTTCACATTTACCCACGGCATCGTGCGCCATCACGCGATAGCGCGCCTGGTGCTCGTTGAGCAGCCCCAGTAGCCGTTGATGAACATTTACAGTGATGGGTTCAATCATTATTTTTTCCATGTGCATGCGCCGAAGCGGTTTTGTTACGCTGTTTATGTTGATAGAGGCGCTGGTCGGCTATCTTCATCGACTGCTCAAGGCTATCGCCGAGGCGCATTTTGTAGGCTCCCCAGGAGAAACTCACGCGATTGTCCGTGTCGATAAGCGCCAGATGATCCTGAATACGTTCTGTTATCACCTTCGCTTCAGCTTCTTCGTAGTCAATCAGGATAATACAAAATTCGTCGCCACCCAGGCGAACGCCATAATCGCTTTTGCGGATAGTGGCGGATATTGCCTGCGCCAGCATGATTATCACCCGGTCTCCCTCATCGTGGCCCCAGGTGTCGTTGATAAACTTCAGCCTGTCGCAGTCAAGCGCAATAACAACAACGCCCACTCCCTGTTCCGTCAGGCGCTGTAAGCGCATGCTCTGCACCGACGAGAGAATCTTACGGTTGTAGAGCCCGGTCAGTGCGTCGCTGATGTTCTCCTGGCTAACCGTCCGGTAGAGGCGGAAATGCGTGCGAACAAGCTGCAACAACGCGGCGGTGGAAATGAGGTAAAACAGGAATAGTTTCCACGAACTCAGCAGGAAGTACATCACATCCAGCGACAGCTCCACGCGCATGTTTTCGGCCAGCGGTCGGCTGTAGTGCACATAGCTCAGCAGGTGAGACGTGCTGCGATGGACCTCGATATGGGCGTTATTATCGGAATCAATAAATGAGATATCCAGATAGCGCCAGAAATGAGGACGGTCACGGGTATAGAAAATATCGTGTAGGTCCTGATGAGAGAGATCGACCATCACAATGCCTTGTAGGTTTTCATGATGATAGAGCGGTGGGCTTTGTTGAATAAATCGAACTTTTGCTGAGTTGAAGGATCAGATCACGCATCTTCCCGACAACGCAGACCGTTCCGTGGCAAAGCAAAAGTTCAAAATCACCAACTGGCCCACCTACAATAAAGCCCTCATCAACCGTGGCTCCATAACTTTCTGGCTGGATGATGAAGCTATTCAGGCCTGGTATGAGTCAGCAACACCTTCTTCACGAGGCAGACCTCAGCGCTATTCTGACCTTGCCATCACGACTGTGCTGGTCATTAAACGCGTGTTCAGGTTGACCCTGCGGGCTGCACAGGGTTTTATTGATTCCATTTTTACACTGATGAATGTTCCGTTGCGCTGCCCGGATTACACCAGTGTCAGCAAGCGCGCAAAGTCGGTTAATGTCAGTTTCAAAACGTTCACCCGAGGTGAAATCGCGCATCTGGTGATTGATTCCACCGGGCTGAAGGTCTTTGGTGAAGGCGAGTGGAAAGTCAAAAAGCATGGCCAGGAACGCCGTCGTATATGGCGAAAGTTGCATCTGGCAGTTGACAGCAAAACACATGAAATCATCTGTGCAGACCTGTCGCTGAACAATGTGACGGACTCAGAAGCCTTCCCGGGTCTTATCCGGCAGACTCACAGAAAAATCAGGGCAGCATCGGCAGACGGCGCTTACGACACCCGGCTCTGTCACGATGAACTGCGGCGTAAGAAAATCAGCGCGCTTATCCCGCCCCGAAAAGGCGCGGGTTACTGGCCCGGTGAATATGCAGACCGTAACCGTGCTGTTGCGAATCAGCGGCTGACCGGGAGTAATGCGCGGTGGAAATGGACAACAGATTATAACCGTCGCTCGATAGCGGAAACGGCGATGTACCGGGTAAAACAGCTGTTCGGGGGTTCACTGACGCTGCGTGACTACGATGGTCAGGTTGCGGAGGCTATGGCCCTGGTACGAGCGCTGAACAAAATGACGAAAGCAGGTATGCCTGAAAGCGTGCGTATTGCCTGAAAACACAACCCGCTACGGGGGAGACTTACCCGAAATCTGATTTATTCAACAAAGCCAGAGCGGTGTTAAAAACGTTAAGATATTTTTATGAGTAAAGGTATCAATATAGATACTGGATACCACTGTTCTTCCAAGGAATAAATTTTCCAGACTGGCCGGAGATATACCCAGTCGATCGCCATAAAGGAAATTCCAACTGGTTAATGTCGCGTCATGAATCACTACTGGTGAATTAAAATAGATATATTGATTCACCACATCAATATAATAACGAAAACGTTTCTGCTGTGGTATTGCATCGGGCAGGCGTGGTTTCCAGGCGGTACTATTGTCGACGGCCGCATCAAAAGCTTCAAGGGCGGGGAGGCTTTGCGCCCATTTGTCGCAGGGTGTTTTCCCCGCAGTGAGCGAGCCGGATAGCTTCGAATAGCGGTAACCATCGATGTTCAGACCGTGAATGTTGCCGCGATGCTGTACGCTGGCGCAGGCATGCGCTGCCGCTTCGGCAGTGGGGCGTTCATCCAGCTTTTGAGCGAATTGCGAAATAATCAGCTGGTTCTGATATTTCTCATAGAGAAAGGCCGACTCGCCTTTGTCGATGATATATCGCATATATTCGGACATATCCCGATGGCTGGCGACTAATTCATAAATCAGGAAGGAGGATGTCAGTATGACGACGCCTGATGAAATGACAAATCGCAGTATTTTATTCTGCAGTTTCATAGTGAAATTATATGTTCTTCCGTGTCAGTCGGAATATTAACATGATGCGCCCGGTATCTCTAGCAATGCATTAGCGATAGAAATGTTTTGAAAACATCAAGCGGGAAGAACTCGCCCGTGAGCGCGGTTTTTCATTATCGTCAATAGGGAACTGTAGCTCACCTGGTCACTTTCTGTATTTTGCTTCTGGGCGGCCTAAATTCTGACTCGTCCTTTCGGCGCAGCCTGTGGCGACTTGCTTTCCCAGCCGGTAGATAACGGTGGCGTTGGCCTGGCAATCACCGTAATGATTATAGGACTGGTCGTGAGCGACTGGCGTAAACGCACCGCCGTAAGATAAGAGTAGCCGCGCGGGTGGCGAAGAGATATACATCTTCCCCCGACGACAATTGTAGCCCGGCCGAGCGCAGCGACGCCGGGATTTCTACACGGAGTGCTTCTGTTTTGTGTGCGATATATTGTTTATGACACGCTAGCCTTGAATGCTCGCTTCACTGATTTTCCTGAGCAGAGTGCAATCCCGCAGATAATCAGTAGCGCGCTGACCAGATGATATATATGTAATGGTTCACTGAGAAACATCACGCTGAATAAACCACCACTCAGCGGGATGAAATGGGAAAACACTTCTCCACGCGTCGCGCCAATCGCCTGAATGCCTTTATTCCACATCAAATATGAGAGCCACGATGGAAAAATTATCAAGTACAGCAGACCTATCACCAAACCACTGTGGCCCAATTCAGCAAGTGGTGGAATGCCATTTTTCGCCATAGAGAAAATCAATATTGGAAAAAGCACTACAGCACCTATCGTCGCACTAACGGCCACAAACGCATTTCCCCCCACTTCACGAGGTTTTATCCGCAGAAATGCACAATATACCGCCCAGCTTGCTGCCGAACCCATCGTCCACAGATCGCCACGATTGAGATGCTTTAGGGTTTCCAGGTGCCATAAATCCCCCTGCATCACCAGATAGGCGACACCGAAAGAGCTGATAATAACCCCGGCAATATTCTGGGTTGTTATTTTTTCCTTAAAAATAGTTTTATTGATCAATAGAACTAATGCCGGTGTCGTAGACAAATAAATGGCAGCATTAAGCGAAGAAGTATATTGCAAACCAATATACAGCGTCAGTGGGAATAACACTTGCCCAAACAAAGCCAGGAAGATGATGATGTGAAAAGAACGCTGCATAGCGTTCCATTGCTCACGAATCTGCCTGTAGTAGAGCGCTACCAGTAATATGGCCGTAAATATCCAGCGAGCAGAGGATAATAGAACAGGGTCAACAAGACTGACTAATAGATGACCTACCACATAATTTCCGCCCCAAAAGCATGCGGCGAGAGTGAGTAATAAATAAGGCATAGCGATACCCTTCAATAATTCATTTTTGTTCCCTGGAACATTACCGCGAAGAAAATGGAGATGCTAATATAAAGTTTTGCTCGGATGGTATCGTTTTAAACTATGAAATTTACCCTCAGGCAACTTGAATTTTACATAGCATTAGCAGAAACATTGCAAGTTTCTAAAGCTGCTAGCCGTTGTCACGTTTCGCAATCTTCTATGACGGTCGCATTACGGAATCTGGAAGAGGCACTTGATGCACAGCTGTTTCTGCGCCAGCCAAAAGGAATCCAGCTCACTTTGGCTGGAGAACGTTTCCTGACTCATGCCCGCACGATCATCGGCAATAGCCACATCGCGCTGGAGGATTTGCATCGCCAACCGGAAACGACCGCCGAAAAAGTGCGGATAGGGATAGCTCAGACACTTTCGGCTTACCTGCTACCCGAGATGCTAAGTGACATTGAAAACCGCTTTCCGTTACTGGAAATTGACTATTTCGAGGCCACTGCGCCCGATCTGCTGGCTGCTCTGCGTCAGCAGCAGGTTGATTTTTGTCTACTGCTCACATCGAATATTCAGCGCGACAGTGACCTGGAGGTGGAAACCATTATTCGATCGCTACGCCAGCTCTGGATCGCTCCGGGACATGCTTTGCTGAGCCAGTCTGTTATCCGCCTGCGGGATATCGTAAAACTGCCCTTTTTGATGCTTGAGACCGATGAATATCCCACGGTGATCACCCATGTCTGGCAGCACGCTGGCTATCAGCCTTCCATCCACTTTCGTAGTAATTCCTTTGAAGCCGTGCGCAGCCTCGTTGCCCAGGGCAACGGCATCACCATCTTATCCGACCTGGTTTACCGCCCCTGGTCGCTAAACGGCCAGCGCGTCATTCGTCGGACGATTGAAGACTGTATCACCTACATGGACGTCGGCGTGGTCACTAACGCTGGACAACCGCTGTCAGCGCCAGCTCAGCGATTCAGGGATTTTTTACGTTCGCTGATTGTGAGACTTGAGGGAAAGAGCTAAATGCGTTGTTTACTTGTGGAGCAGCACCCGTTCGGTAACGTTATGTAATTGCTGAAAAAATTTTTCTTCTCAATATATCTCCAAAACGCCACGTGAAAAATAAAACAATTTCATGATAGGAGTCATCGCGATTTTTCACGTAACTATAGCACCAACTTTTTCCAATTAAGGCTGCGATCATTTTGTACCGTTCACTCATCGACTCGGTGGAGTGCCCCAGCAAAGTCTTAACGTTAACCCAACATGTTTAGAATGATAATATTTTCGTTGCTGGTCAGAAGGGGTTTACATAAGATCTTATAACCATCCTGATCAAAACCTGCCTCTTGTCGAGATAGCATTTTTGCTTCGTCGAGTGAACTGACTGAGCCAAGCCACATCCAGTTGCGAATAATATGGTACTGAGTTAAATCAGCACTCTCTTCTTTCATAGCAATAGCTCCGTTCCAGGGCCAGCATACAAGCTGTAGTCGTTCAAGTGCCAACAATAGCCTCTGGTGATGAGATTCGATGGTCTCTTTACCACAACATGCACCTGCGCATCGCTGCAGTGCCGAACGAAAGCAACCGCGATTACCGCTCAGTGATTCCAGGCCAAGTAATCCGTAACAGAGACGATGTTCATCTGCTATAGACTTCAATGCTTCAAGTGCATTACGTCGATTAGAAAATAGGCCATATAAATTTGGTTGATGAGAAAAATCTATCTCCTTTGCATACACCACCTTAGGTTGTCCTGCATCTAAATGTAATGAACAAAGTTGATGGGTACGACGAAGACGTTTATTGAAGAGTGGTTGCTGCTCTTTAATCATTTTAGCCTCAAGCAGCAGTGCGCCAATTTCACCAGCGGTACGTATCCAACTTATTTTTTTGGATTGGTAGAGCATTGATGCTTCATCCTGGGCACGGAAGTGTGACATCACGCGACTGCGAATATTAACACTTTTCCCTATGTAGAGCGGCAGCGTTTCACTCTCTCCGTGGAATACATAGACACCGGGTAATGGAGGAATTTCAGAGAGATACTGACGGAGATGCTCCGGATATTCATAAATCGCTGAAGGCTCAAAATTAAGGCGTTGTATGGGCAAGTCCCCTCCGATATCTGTTCATTTAAACAGTGCAATATCAATAATAGATAACTCTAGTGGGTTTGGTGGTAGGAACAGTGAAAGTGGAATCGCGTGGACTTATCGGTGCTGGAAATTACTTATTAATGATCCCATTCCATCGAAATTCCTTTTGTCATAAACGAGTTCCGCAAACATGCTTTAGCTCCTCTCTACAGTATATACGCTGTATGTATATACAGTGTCAATGTGAGTGAGTTCATTATGAAGTTTTTTTCACCAGTAGAACTGCGTGAGATTGTCACGCTGCGGCTGTTCAGTGAGCGGGTTCCTTGCGGTTTTCCTTCACCTACAGCTGATTACGTTGAGCAACGTATTTATTTGAATGAGCTGCTTATCCAGCACCCCAGCGCTACCCATTTTGTGGAAGCGTCCGGCGATTCAATGATAGATACCGGGATAAGTGACGGTAATTTGCTGGTGGTGGACAGTTCGAAAACGGCTGAGCACGGCGATATCATTATCGCCGCTGTGGAAGGGGGGCACTGTGAAACGCTTGCTACTTCGGCCGACGGTTCAGTTAAACCCGATGAACAGCGCTTACTCCCCGATCATTGTTGGTAGTGAAGAGACGCTGGACGTGCTCGTCGTTGTGACTTTCATCGTGAAAGCCGCAAGTTGACATGTTTGCACTCTTCAATGTGAATTCGTTCTACGCCTACTGCGAGACGGTATTCAGTGAGGATTTGAAAGGGCGCCAAAAGTCCGCTTTGTGCTGTGAGTTCAACGGGTCGATGCAACGCTATCCTTGATCAAGGGGGGACGTTGCCATGAAACGAAGAACGCGCATTTACTACACGCCAGAACAGAAAGCGATTATCTGGGACCGATATAAGCAAGGTGATTCCCTGCACGATATCGCCAGAATGTTCGACAGATTTCACTCTTCTATTATGCCTACAATCCACCAGACAGGTGGCTACCGTCCTCCCGTGCGAAGGCGGCACCGGTTAGCGCTCTCGCTTGATGAAAGAGAGGAAATATCCAGAGGATTGGTAGCAAAACGCAGCATCAGGGACATCGCTGCCAAATTATCAAGAGCTCCTTCAACGATTAGCCGCGAGATTAGGAGACACGGTGGTGCAAAACAATACCGTGCAGCAAAAGCCGATACTGCTGCGTGGGAAAATGCTCTGAGACCAAAACCTTGCAAGCTAATTCAAAGCCCCGCATTGTGTAAAATCATTGCAGAGAAGATGCATCAGGACTGGTCGCCGGAACAGATCGCCGGCTGGCTGAAACGCTGTTATCCGGATAGTCAGGAAATGCATGTGTCACACGAAACGATATATAAAACGCTTTTTATACAAACCCGGGGTGCATTAAAAAAAGAACTGCAGCAATGCCTCAGAAGCGGAAGAGTCGTGCGTAGATCCAGAACATCATCGCTTAAAGGGAAAGGATTAGGGTCAATCCCGGATACGATCTCTATCAGCGAAAGGCCACCTGAAGCAGCTGACAGAGCCATACCAGGTCACTGGGAAGGTGATCTGATCCAGGGCTCTAAAAACTCCTATATCGTCACCCTCGTAGAGCGTCATTCCCGTTTTGTTATGTTGGCCAAAGTCAGGGACAACAAGACCATAACGGTTATATCTGCACTCATCAAACAAGCCCGTGAATTACCTGCTGAGCTTTATAAAACATTAACATGGGACCGGGGTGCTGAAATGACCAGCCATACCCGGTTTACCGTAGCTACAGATATTCAGGTTTACTTCTGCGATCCTCAATCCCCCTGGCAACGCGGCTCAAATGAAAATACAAACAGATTACTCAGACAGTATTTTCCAAAAGGAACTGACTTATCGGTTCACAGCCAGCAAAGACTAAACAGTGTTGCCAGACAGCTCAACGAGAGGCCGAGAAAAACGCTAGACTATGAATCACCCGCAGAGCGGTTCAATCAATGTGTTGCATCCATCGGTTGAACTCACAGCCAGAAGCGGACGTTGGCATAAACAGGTATCTTTAGCTTTTTGGATGCTTCCGTTAGAGAAATGCTCATTGAGCCACTAACTCAAATTACAGCTATATTCACTGAGTTAGATTTCTCCCATCTAGCAAACATACTGCCTATAAATATTATATCGATTGACATATCATAAATCTCTGGAAACACATTGCATTATAGATGCCACAGAGCTAGTTTAATCTTGGATAACATACTGTAAAAAGTCAGATTGCATCTTAATCAAAGCATGTACTTTCTGTTGGTTTTTTGTAAAAGGACGATAGGCATATGAATGAAAATTTTGAAAGAAAACTCTGGCTATCCACCGTACCGCTTGTGTCTACTGACGTTAGAGGCCTCCCAACTGGGATAGCTTCGGGGTGTTTTGTAAGGTATGGCGAAAAAAAATTGCTTCTATCCGTCCAGCATGCAACCGGAAATGGCGAAGTATGGGCTATTCAGCAACAGTATGTTCCTAATCGAGGTGCAGAATTATACAGGTTAGGCGGAGTCAACTCTTTAAGGAAAATCAAAATAAATACTTCGGAAATTGTGGATGTTGATTTTTCCTACGTTGAAGTGCCAGAATCAACAATTGCCAAACGCCAAGAAATAGACCCAAACACTACTGAAATCCTTTCTGAAGAATATATTTCCATACTGACATCTTCTTTAGAAAATCAACCATGTACAAACACTAAGTATGGTTTTAGTGGGCTCGTTAAGCCATCAATAGTTCAGCGTGGGGAAAATAATTTTCTAGTTACTGAATTCCGCATTTATACTGGCCTTGAGTATCTTCGTACCGAAGGTGACTATCATTATTTTAAACTTCCTTTCAATCATCCAGGCCACCAACATTTCCAAGGTTGTAGCGGCGCACCAATTATCGGTGAAGATGGAAAACTGGTTGCTTTAGTTTGTGGTGGGAGTATCAATACAAATGAGTTGTGGGGGATTTCATTAAAAGCATATAAATTTTCCGTAGATGTTTTGTTAAAGACCAATAAAAGCAGACCTAATAATGGCCTGTATAGTTCATAATTTTTAAAATCATAGAAAATAAGTTAGCTGGGGGAGGCATTAGCATGAGCATCATTTCCGAGAAAATATCATCTAGAATAAAAACGTTAAAGCAAGAGTTCACTATAAATAAAAACGTTGAACATCAAGGCGTAAAGGGTGGATTAAACGAAGTGGAGTTGATAAAATTAATAAAAGACGTTATCCCAAGGAAGTATGAGATTTCAAAAGGTATAATTGAAAACTCATCTGGAGAGCAGTCAAACGAAACTGATATTGTAATTTATGATAATGAAATCCTGCCGCCATATATAAATAGTGAACTTGCCTTCGTCCCTGTAGAGGCAGTTAGATATAATATTGAGGTTAAATCAACTTTAACAGCAAAAGAGCTCGAAACAACAATTGAAAAATTTAGAAAATTTCGATCAATTGGCGGACGCTCCCCCACTGTTCTATTTGCTTTTTCAAGTAACGCGAAAAAAAGCGAACTTAGCAGATATTATGATAACGATGTTAACTTCTTAACAAATCCAGCAATTAGTGTACTCTGCATTTCAGACAAGTGTTACTATTACAAACACACAGAAACTAAATACCTAAAAGACTACCTTAGTAATGCCGATATAATTAAAAGCTTCATGAAAGATGAGAATTTTGAAATTTCTAATTTTACAAATGCCATTCAAGATATTTTAAAAAACGATGACATTCTCTCAAAGCTAACGAGGTCTCAATTTGCCTTATTATTACAGTCTTCTATCCAAGCTAAGGTAATAGGTTCCGATGTTGACACCAAAAAACTAACAATAAATGACATTAATTATAATGAAATAACATTTAAAATACACCAATGGATTGGTGTAGAGTGCTGTAATAATGATGTAGAGTTATCATTTTTCTCTGGAATATCGAACACCTTATCCAAGGAAGCTTTCGGTAGTTACTTACTTAATGATAAAAAACTTCACCTCAAAGTTTTTTCTATTTGCTATGAAGATATGTGGGGTAATTTAAGTTGTCAGCGATTTGATAAAAACGGCCTAGACGAGGATTTAAATGATGTCAGCTTCAGTTTTCAAAGCTCATCTGAGGAAAGTAAAATAACCTTTCACCTTAAAAACTCATCATAGGAAGAATACAACCTGCCCAAGATGTGTTCTGTCGGCCACCAGACTTATACCTTCACCCAGTATGATGCTGAAGCCGTTTTAAAAGGCTCTTTTGTGGTTGCTGACAGTACCCTTCCAGTCAAAATGGGGATTCAGGCGGTAAGTTATGCTCCGCCCAACCTCTGTTAATTCCAGTATGATCCCGTAATCGTGGATGTATCCCGGTAACCTTACTATTCAAATTTAGAGAATATACAGTATTCCAGGGTCCGCTCTTCGCTCATAGCGGACCTTAATTGCAATAAATCTTTCGCCATGGGAACGCTATTACACTTGTAACTGACTGATAATATTGATCACTTAATTATGAACTATTGGCGAAAAATCACTGTATTACACTGATTTAATAGGAAAACTCGCAAGATTTGAAATCCCTTTGAACAAGTGAGAACGACAACATTCATGTTCAGTTGACTTGATGTTAACAGCCATTGATGAAATTTATTCCCTAAAATGAAAGTTAACTCACTGATTAGGAAAGAATAAAATAACAGTTCGCAAGAAAGGAAAATCAGCCAGAAATAAAATATAACTGGCTGATTTATATTGATTAATCCTTGATTGTACTACCTTGCTTGTGGAACAGTTCACGGAAGACCGGATAAATATCTTCCTGATCGCGAATGTGCTGAATGGCAAAGTTATCAAACGTCTGCTGCAGATGTTCATATTCACGCCACAGCGTCTGGTGCGCTCGCCGGGTGATTTCGATATAGCTGTAGTAACGCACCACCGGCAGAATTTTCTTCGCCAGAATTTCATGACACAGCGGGGAGTCGTCCGCCCAGTTATCGCCGTCCGACGCCTGCGCGGCGTAAATGTTCCACTGCGCCGGGTCATAGCGCGCTTTCACCACTTCATCCATCAGTTTCAGCGCACTGGAGACTATCGTGCCGCCGGTTTCCTGTGAGTAGAAAAACTCGTGCTCATCTACCTCTTTGGCCTGAGTATGGTGGCGAATATAGACCACCTCCACGTTTTTATAGGTTCGGCTCAGGAACAGATAGAGCAGGATATAAAAGCGTTTGGCCATGTCCTTGGTAGATTGATCCATCGAGCCTGAGACGTCCATCAGACAGAACATCACCGCCTGGCTGGAAGGCTCAGGGCGTTTCTCGTAGTTCTTGTAGCGTAGGTCAAAGGTGTCGATAAACGGCACGCGGTCGATTTTTGCCCGTAGTTCGGCAATTTCTTTGCGTAGGCGTTCTTCTTCCAGAAGCTGCGCCGGTTCGCTTTTGGCCACTTCATCGAGCGTGGCTTCCAGCGCGTGCAGCTCGCGACGTTTACCTGCGGTCATCGCCGTACGACGGGCGAGGGAGTTTTGCAGTGAACGCACGACGCTGATGTTCGCCGGTACACCGTTGGCGGTGAAGCCTGCACGGTGTGTTTTAAACTCGGTGAGCTGACGCTGTTGGTTACGCTTGAGGTTAGGCAGCGCCAGATCTTCAAACAGCAGATCCAGATACTCATCTTTGGAAATCTGGAACACGAACTCATCCTGACCTTCGCCATCGGCGCTGGCCTGTCCCTGACCGCTACCGCCGCCACCGCCGCCGCCCTGTGGTCGCTCGATACGATCGTTTTGTACGAAGTGGTCGTTACCGGGATGAACCCGATGCCGCAATCCGCCGCGCCCCTGATGGAACATCGGCTCGCTAATATCATCCGTCGGAATGGAGACAGATTCACCGCTGTCGATATCGGTCACCGAACGTTTGTTGATGGCCTCGGAGATCGACTGTTTTATTTGCGCTTTATAACGGCGCAAGAAGCGCTGGCGGTTAACCGCACTCTTGTTTTTGCCGTTCAGACGCCGGTCAATGAACCAGGTCATAGCCCCTCCTGAACTGCTTTTGCCAACTTACTGCGCCTGTAAGTGCCGGATGAACCGGCCTACGGGACATTGTTGTCGGCCCGGCAGCGCGAACGCCGCCGGGTACCGTGTGGTTATGACGATTTACGCACGCGCAGATACCATTCGCACAACAGGCGAACCTGTTTGCGGGTATAGCCTTTTTCCATCATCCGATCGACAAAATCGTCGTGCTTTTTCTGCTCATCGGTTGAGGTCTTCGCGTTAAACGAAATCACCGGCAGCAGCTCTTCGGTATTGGAGAACATTTTCTTCTCAATAACGGTGCGCAGCTTCTCGTAGCTCGTCCAGTTCGGGTTGCGGCCGTTGTTGTTGGCGCGGGCGCGCAGCACAAAGTTGACTATCTCATTGCGGAAGTCTTTCGGGTTGCTGATCCCCGCAGGCTTCTCAATTTTCTCCAGTTCAGCGTTCAGCGATTCACGGTCGAACAACTGTCCGGTATCCGGGTCGCGATACTCCTGATCCTGAATCCAGAAATCGGCGTAGGTAACATAACGATCGAAAATGTTCTGCCCATATTCCGAGTAGGATTCGAGGTACGCCGTCTGGATCTCTTTACCGATAAACTCGGCGTATTTCGGGATCAGATAGCCTTTGAGGAACTCCAGGTAGCGTTCCGACTGCTCCTGCGGGAACTGCTCGCGTTCGATCTGCTGTTCCAGCACGTAGAACAGATGTACCGGGTTCGCTGCCACTTCGGCGTGGTCGAAGTTGAACACGCGAGAGAGGATCTTAAAGGCGAAACGGGTAGAGAGACCGTTCATTCCTTCGTCCACGCCCGCATAGTCGCGATACTCCTGGTAGGACTTCGCTTTCGGGTCGGTATCCTTCAGACTTTCACCGTCGTACACGCGCATTTTCGAGTAGATGCTGGAGTTTTCCGGCTCTTTCAGGCGAGAAAGAATCGAGAAGCGAGACAGCGTTTCCAGCGTTCCCGGCGCGCAAGGCGCGTGGGTCAGCTCACTGTTGTTGAGCAGTTTTTCGTAAATCTTGATCTCTTCGGAGATGCGTAAGCAGTAAGGCACCTTGACGATGTAAACACGGTCGAGGAACGCCTCGTTGTTTTTGTTGTTGCGGAAGGTGACCCACTCAGATTCGTTTGAGTGCGCCAGGATAATGCCGTTAAAGGGCAGGGCAGAGATCCCTTCGGTCCCGTTGTAGTTACCTTCCTGGGTGGCCGTCAGCAGCGGATGCAGCACCTTGATTGGCGCTTTAAACATCTCGACGAACTCCATGATCCCCTGGTTGGCGCGGCACAGGGCACCGGAATAGCCGTAGGCATCCGGGTCGTTCTGCGCGTAGTGTTCTAGTTTGCGGATATCGACTTTACCGACCAGCGCGGAGATATCCTGGTTGTTTTCATCGCCCGGTTCAGTTTTGGCAATCGCAATCTGTTCAAGGATGGATGGCCAGACTTTCACCACGCGGAATTTGGTAATATCACCGCCGAATTCGTGCAGGCGCTTCGCGGCCCACGGCGACATAATGGTGCCCAGATAGCGGGTTGGCACGCCGTACTCTTTTTCCAGAATCTGCGCGTCTTCCTGCGGATTAAACAGGCACAAAGGATGATCGTTAACCGGGCTACGCTCGCCGTTGGCGCTCAGCACGTAAATAGGTACGCGCTGCATCAGCGCTTTAAGACGCTCCGCCAGCGAGGATTTACCGCCGCCGACCGGGCCTAATAAGTAGAGGATCTGTTTCTTTTCTTCCAGTCCCTGGGCGGCATGTTTCAAATAGGAGACGATCTGTTCAATCGCTTCTTCCATGCCGTAGAATTCTTCAAACGCCGGATAGCGTCCGATGACTCGGTTCGAAAAGAGACGGGAAAGCCGCGGTTCCTGGGCAGTATCAACCATTACAGGCTCGCCAATAGCGGTTAATAGCCTTTCTGCTGCGTTAGCATAGGCACTGCGATCTTGCCGACAAATGGTAAGAAACTCCTGCAGTGTGAACTCTTCGTCCTTGGCAGCTTCATAGCGCTGGCGATAGTGATCGAATATATTCATGGCATGCCGTCCTTTCGTTTTTTAGCACAGGTTAAGAGCCATTGGTATGAATAGTGGGGGCTCCCGGAAGAGGTAAGCCGAACGACGCTCACTCCTTAATCCAGCAACCCTTGTGCCAGGTTGTTGGACGATTAACGGTAACGTGCGCTGCGATTACACCTTCTAAAATTAAGCGTAGATGGCATTTGCAAAACTTGCATGGCGGGAAAAACGATTTTCAATGACATATCAATAACTCATCAAAAAATACGGGCATTAATTCTTTTTATATTTTTTACGCTTTCATAGTGCTGTCACGTATTTGCAAGCGTGTTGCCATCATTGGGCGAGATATTGATGAGTCGTATTCTGATATTACAGGTAAAAAATTTGTCGTTAGGCTGTGCGAAAGGTAAACTTCAGCCCGCTGAAATGTTGAAAAAAGGAATGACAGATTGTGAATCGAATCAAACTTCTAGCTTTAGGGGTCCTGATTGCCACTTCTGCTACCGCAGTACAGGCGGAAAGTAAGCTGACTCTGGGTGCGGGTGTCGGGATTGTTGAGCATCCATATAAGCAGTACGACCATGACTTATACCCTGTACCGGTTATCAACTATGAAGGGGATAACTTCTGGTTCCGTGGTCTGGGTGGCGGCTACTATTTGTGGAATGACGGCACAGACCAACTCTCGGTGATGGGATACTGGTCTCCGATGTACTTTAAGCCGGGCGACAGCGACAACAGCCAACTGCGTAAGCTTGATAAGCGTAAATCTACCGTGATGGCGGGTATTTCCTGGATGCACCACACACAGTATGGTTCTCTGCGTACCGCGCTTTCGGGTGACATTCTGGATAACAGTAACGGGGTGGTGTGGGATACCGCGTGGGTGTATCGCTACACCAACGGTGGCCTGACCTTAACGCCGGGTATCGGCGTTGAGTGGAACAGCGAAAACCAGAACCAGTACTACTACGGCGTTTCGCATCATGAAGCGGCAAAAAGTGGTCTGAGAAGCTACGACCCAAGCAACAGCTGGAACCCGTATCTGGAGCTGACCGCCAACTATCGCTTCGCGAACAGCTGGAGCGTTTACGGTACCGCGCGTTATACCCGTCTGTCTGACGAAATCACCGACAGCCCAATGGTTGACAAGAGCTGGACCGGGTTACTGTCTACGGGTGTGACCTACACTTTCTAAATTGTCCCGAATTTCAGCGGGATGAACCCCAACGTTTTGCGCGTTGGGGTTGCACTGCAAAAGGGCCTCGTCGTGGTGCGCTGCACCGTGGTGAGGCTTTTTTATTTAAAGGCGTATTTCACGCCCATCATAATCGACGCATCGCTATAACTGTGGTCACCCACCTGTATCGCGGTGCCTCCCCATAGATTCAGCGACGGGGAGATTTGCCCCTGCACGCCGAGTTTTAGTTGTGCAATATTGGCCGCGCCTTCCTGACGAATCGAGGTATCGCCCATGCTAATCTCGGCGAAATGGGTATTGTGCAGCCAGTCGGCTTCGGCGTATGGTTTGAACTCTCGCCCCTTGCCGTCGTCCTCCGTGCGGTGGCCGCGCAGATAGAGCCGCATCCCCAGACGGGATTGCAGATTGCCTTTGCTACTATCTTTCACCTGCGTACCGTTGGCTTCGATGTGGTCTGGGCTTTTGACCCCCATCCACGTGAGCTGGGCCTGTGGTTCAAGATAGATATCCTGGCGTGGCTGCTCCCGCAGTAGCATGTTATAGCCCGTTTCCACCGAGGCAGTGAAACCGTGGCTGTCATAGGTTTCATGCTGCAACTCATCGCCGTTGACCCGGTTAGTAAACCAGTTGTAGTTCACCCAGCTATCGAGATACAGACCCTGTCGGCTGACCGCATTCTGATACCAGGTGCTGTACGCCCCCACGCTATAGCCCGCCATATGGTTACGCGAACGATAGCCGGTTAGGGATGATGACGATTGCCCTGAGACGTTACCGTAGCCTGCCATCAGCCCTGCGCCCCAGCGGTCGTCGCCATTGCTGCTGCCATGCCAGAATTCGTTACCCATCTGAGCCACATAGCGGTTGGTGCGGGAGCGAATTTGCCCGCCTGCCGCGCGCGAGCGGTTCTGTCCGCCTTCCTGGCGCAGCCAGAAGGAGCTTGCCAGGGCAGAGCGCTTCGCGCACTGTGGCGTGTACTCAGTGGCACCTTCACGATCGTCCAGCGATAGGCTAAAGACGGTGTTGGCGGCGGCCAGGTTGACCAGGTAGCTTCCGGCCTCCGGGCGATACTGCGGTGTCACCGTCTTGGTGTTGATTGAGGTCAGATACCAGTTCTGGCCTTTTTGCACCAGGCTATAGTCCCACGGACCAGCAACCACACGGTTCGCCTGTACGAAAGCGCCAGCAGCGGATTGTCCGCCAACGCTGATGACCTCAATCCCCTGATTCGTCTGTGCGCCGAGACCGCCCACGTTATTGACCGTGACGCGCGTGGTGCCGGAGGTATCACCCGCAATGCTGAGATGATCGGTTTGCGACGCATCATCTCCCAGTACGGTATTGAGATTCAGCGTGCTATCGCCTTCGCCGCGATAATTACCGCTGACATCCAGCTCGTTACCCACATGCAGCAGACTGCGTGATAGCGTGACGCTGCCGCCGTTACTGAGGTTGCCGTCAACCGTAAAGGTCGCGTCGGTGTCATCGCTCTCGGCTGGCGAACCTACGGTCAGTGAACTGTTGGTTTCAAGCGTTGTGCTGCCGACGCTGCCGGTGCCGGAGAGGGCGGTGGCGTTCAGTGCGGTTACCGCACTTTTGAGTGAGCCGATGACATCCATACTGCCGCCGGCAAGGGTCGTTTCACCCTCAAAGGTACTGTCACCGGTAAGCGTGAGGGCACCAGACCCTTGTTTGGTGAAGTTCCCGCTGCCGGTCATACCTTGGTCTATCGTGGCGCGGTAGCCCTGAGTATCCAGCGTACCGCCAGCGCCAGCGAGAGTCATCGGCCGTGAAGCGTCCAGTGAGACGTTGTCGAGCAACTGGAGCGTACCGCCGTCGAAGGTCAGCGCGCTTCCGGTCTGGCCGAGGCTCTCGGCTTTGGCAACCTGTAATACGCCGCCTTTCAGCGTCCAGGGGGTGACCGAATCCGTACTGTTTTTCAAAAGCCAGGTGCTGGCATCCTCTTTGCTGAAATGATCGAAGCCCTGATACTGGGCGCTGTCGCCAATACTTACGGCATCAAATTCCGCGTCACGGTCGCCGCCAAGGATCAGCGTATCATCGCCGTTACCCGCGCTGACATCACCCACCACGTTGTAGCCCGCATGTAGCGCCAGCGAGTTGGTGCCGGAGGCAAACATCACGGCCTGGGCGCGGGTGGTTCCATCCTGGCTCATCCCGCCCTGAAGCGTACCGCTGTTAATGATGGTCATATCGCTACCGTACACGCCGATGCCGCCCGCACCCGCGCTGCCGGTGGCAGTACCCGCATTGCCGCCGCTGCCGCCAGAAATGGTGCCGCTGTTATCCAGCGTACCGCCGCCAGCCTCGATATGTACGCCGTCACCGCCGCTGCCGCCGTCAGACTGACCACCGCCGCCGCCACGATTCCCGGTCCCGCCGACAATGTTACCGTCGTTGGTCACCGTGCCGCCTGCGCCAATCAGTACGCCGTTGCCTCCTTTGCCGCCAACGCCACCGTTGCCGATGCTGCCGCCACCGCCGGTGCCGCCCATACCGCCGTGGACCGTAGCGCTGGTGGCGTTAGTGACGGTACCTTTGCCGTGAATGGATAACCCGTTGCCACCTTGACCACCGGTTCCGCCGTCGGCGTTGGTACCGTTAGCATTAGCCCCCGCACCGCCGTCGCCGCCGGTAAATTCGCCCTTATTAAGGACATCGCCTGCGCCGGTAATATTGACGGCGGTACCGCCAATTCCCCCGACGCCACCGCCGCCAGCAGAGTCATCTCCGCCTTTACCGCCCAGCACTTTCCCTGACGCTTCGTTGGTCACCTTCCCCTGTTGGGTGATATCAATCCCAATACCGCCAATGCCGGAATCGCCGCCGTGGGAGGTTGCCAGGCTGCCGCTACCGCCGCCACGGTTGCCCGCGCCGCCGATGACCTTGCCGAAGTTAGAGACCGTACCGCCATTTTCCAGCGCAATACCGATACCACCGTTACCGCCGTCGCCACCGTCGCCGCCGCTGAGGTTCAGACCGCTGCTATTGGAGTTACCACCGCCGCCGGTCCCGGCATAGCCGCCGCTTATCTCGCCACCCATCTGATTGGTGACAGTGCCGCTATTGACCACGGTGATCCCGCTGCCGCCGTTGCCGCCGATGGCGCCATAGCCGACAACGCCGGTTCCCTGACCGGCTTCAACCGCGCCGCCGTTGCCACCATTGCCGCCGATACCGCCCAGTATTTTTCCCGTATTTGTGATTGAACTGGTATCGCTGAGCCATACGCCGTTACCGCCGCTGGCCGCTTTCCCGCCGGTGCCGCCGACGCCGGTGACCGTGGTGTTCTGCTGGCTGTTGGCGTTGGCCGCCAGACCACCGGTGGCGCCGTTACCGCCGCTGATGGTGCCGCTATTGGTGACATTGCCGCCTTTTGTTGCAGTCACGCCGTCGCCACCTTCACCGCCCGCGCCGCCGCTACCGGCATGGATAGTGATACCGTTGTTGGTTTTATCATTCGCGCTGGCGCTGCCGGTATTCCCCCCGGTGCCACCGTTACCGCCGCTTATTGTGCCGCTGTTGTCATAGCTGCCGCTGGCGGTGAGCAGCACGCCGCTCCCTCCGCCACCGCCGTCACCGCCGTTGCCGCCGTTCCCAGCATCGACAACGTCCGTGGTGTTTGAGCCGCCGTTACCACCGCGCCCGCCGTTGCCGCCCCGAATGGTGGCGTTGTTTTGCGTGTGCCCGGATCCATTCAGTACAGCCCCCGCAGCACCGCCGCCACCGCCACCGCCGGCAGCGCCGGCACCGGTAGTGGCTACGCGGTCAGGTTCCTGGTGAGCCCCACCGTTACCGGCGGCTATCGGGCTGCCGCTCAGGCTACCGGCTTCACCGCTTTGTCCGTCGCTGCTCGCCTGTCCGCGCCCTCCGGCACCTCCAGCCCCACCGTTGCCACCGACACCGGTCACTAAATCCATATTGCCGCCGTGACCCCCTTGCGCGCTGGCATCAGGCGTTGCGGCACTGCCGTCTGCACCATCGGCAGCATTCACTCCATTAGGTGTCAGGGCGCACAGGGCAAGCCCCACGGTGAGAGTAAGGGTGCTGCGCCGGAAAGGAAGCGCGTGAAAAACAGGCATGATTATCCTCGGGAAAAACAAAATAATGGTGTTGAGCGCTGCGGGGCTGACGGTGAATCAGACAGGCAAATACCTGAGTGCCGCGCAGTAGATAAGGGAATGAGAGTGAGTGTTATTCAGATTAATATTGTGACTATTTGAAAATTACTGGCATATTCTTGTTGTGAAATAAGAATATCACCTAATAATAATCCTATTTCAGGATGTTTCAGGCTGCTTGATCTAAGTGATGTTACCGGTAACTTTTTTGGATTAAATAAGTCTGTTGATGCGCGGTAGAGGAAAAGCGCCGGGCAATGTGTTATCGCCCAGCGAGATATAGGGGAGGGAATTAACGTTTAACGACGCGGATGGTCTGGCTCAGACGGGCAGGTTTCTCTTCACTGGCTTTCTGCGTTGCGCTGGCGCAGGCAGTTTCAACACAGACGAAGGTTTTGTAACCATCATCTGGCATATCGGCCATGCTGACCGACAGCGCCGGGCCTGGGTTCCAGCCCACAACGTTGACGTGGTGGTGATGAATCACGTCGATAGTGCGGTTCAGAGACGCATCGCTGATAACGCTGCACGCTTCCGGGTTCAGATAGACACGGTCGGTACGATCCGGGAAGGTCTGTACGCCGTCGCTCAGTTCGCCAATTTCAGCGTTATTCACTTTATCGATGTAACGATCGCCGAGGCCGCTAACTTTGACGGCGTGAATGTCACCGACGTTGAAGTAGGTGTGCAGCGCGGTCGTAGTCTCGAACTCACCGTGTGCTTCCAGCTCCATCTCGCAGGTTTTACCCAGCTTGAAGCGCGCGAGAAGGGAGAATTCATGTGGCCAGTACTGGCGAGTGGCATCGCTACTCTTCAGTTCAAAGGTCAGCACGACACCGTTGTCATCTTCATTGTGAGCCTTCAGCTCCCACGGCAGGTTGCGCGCAAAACCGTGCGCCGGGAAACCCTGCTGTGCCGCTGGGCCAAACCATGGCCAGCAGATGGGTACGCCACCGCGCAGGGCGACACCGTTTTTAAACGGCGTGTTGTCGCTCAGCCACAGCACTTCTTCTTCACCCGCTGGTTTCCAGGAGAGCAGGTGTGCGCCCTGGAAAGCGACGGACGCTTTGACTTTGGGATGATCGACAACGATAAGCTCCAGCTCATCAAGCTGGCGACGAGAGAGGACAGGGGTAAGCTGTTCAATGACCGGGAGAGCGAAAATTTTGTTAATCATGATGCAATCCTTGGTGTGTAAATATTTTGGTCATAAAAAAAGGCGACCGAAGTCGCCTTTTTGGATCAGATACTCATCTCAACTTATTTGGAGATGTGAGCGATCAGGTCCAGAACTTTGTTAGAGTAACCAGTTTCGTTGTCGTACCAGGAAACCAGTTTAACGAAGTTGTCGTTCAGTGCGATACCAGCTTTAGCATCGAATACGGAAGTGCAAACTTCACCGTTGAAATCAGTAGATACAACGTCGTCTTCGGTGTAACCCAGAACGCCTTTCATTGCGCCTTCGGAAGCAGCTTTGATTGCTTTCTTGATTTCTTCATAAGATGCAGCTTTTTCCAGACGAACGGTCAGGTCAACTACGGATACGTTAGGGGTTGGAACGCGGAACGCCATACCAGTCAGTTTGCCATTCAGTTCTGGCAGTACTTTACCTACTGCTTTAGCAGCACCGGTAGAGGATGGGATGATGTTCTGAGCTGCGCCGCGGCCGCCGCGCCAGTCTTTGTGAGACGGGCCATCAACGGTTTTCTGAGTAGCGGTGGTCGCGTGAACAGTAGTCATCAGACCTTCGATGATGCCGAAGTTGTCGTTGATAACTTTAGCCAGCGGTGCCAGGCAGTTAGTGGTGCAAGATGCGTTAGAAACGATGTCCTGACCTTCGTATTTGTCAAAGTTAGCGCCTTTAACAAACATAGGGGTGTTGTCTTTAGAAGGACCAGTCAGAACCACTTTTTTCGCGCCAGCAGCAATGTGCTTACGTGCGGTTTCGTCAGTCAGGAACAGACCAGTTGCTTCAGCAACAACGTCAACGCCTGCTTCGTTCCACTTCAGGTTAGCCGGATCACGTTCAGCGGTAACACGGATTTTTTTACCGTTAACGATCAGATGACCGTCTTTCACTTCAACGGTACCGTTGAAACGGCCGTGAGTGGAGTCATATTTCAGCATGTAAGCCATGTAGTCTGCGTCTAACAGATCGTTGATTGCAACGATCTCGATGTCAGAACGTTCCTGAGCAGCACGGAAAACAATGCGACCGATACGGCCAAAACCGTTGATACCTACTTTGATAGTCATATATTCCACCAGCTATTTGTTAGTGAATAAAAGGTTGCCTGTAAAATTACAAAAACCTTACGCAGCGTCAAGCGGAATCGTGTCAATCATTGCGACAAATCAATCCTCTGCCTAAGCTTTAGTCGACTGACGTGTCTCACTCTTCCTATGAGCTTGAAACCACATGAGGGCGGCGCCGGGGATTTTAAAGGGCGCAGAAGATAAAAATGTGATTTAAGTCACAATTCCCCGGGTGCCTTTTCACGCCGATTAAGTTTAGAACAAAAGTTCACACTTCATTGTTAATGTTTTGTTAGAATCGTCTGGCATATGTATTTTTCATAATGAGATGTGAGCAAAATGGTGAAAAAAAACACCCCAGAAGAACTGAAAAATACCCTGAGTGAAATGCAGTTCTACGTTACTCAGAAACATGGCACAGAACCGCCGTTTACCGGGCGTTTACTGCACAATAAGCGCGATGGGATTTATCATTGTCTGGTGTGCGATGCGCCGCTTTTCCACTCCCAAAGTAAGTATGACTCCGGATGCGGCTGGCCCAGTTTTTATGAGCCGGTGAGTGACACGGCCATCCGTTACCTCAATGATTACTCCCACGGCATGCAACGCACTGAAATTCGTTGTGGTAATTGCGATGCGCACCTTGGGCACGTGTTCCCTGACGGCCCGCAGCCTACCGGCGAGCGTTTTTGCGTCAACTCCGCGTCGTTAAGCTTCACGGATGATGAGAACGGCGACGCGACCAAGGGTTGAAGAAACGATTCAGCAAATTATTCCTGAGGAGAGGCGCTGAAGATGAGTATTGAGCAAATGATCGACAATATGACACCGGAAATTTACCAGCGTTTAGTCACCGCGGTGGAGCTAGGAAAATGGCCTGACGGCGTGGCGCTGACGGCTGAACAGAAAGAAAACTGTCTGCAGCTGGTGATGCTGTGGCAGTCTCGCTACAACGATGATGCGCAGCACATGACTATCGACACACAAGGGCAGATGGTGATGAAGAGCAAGCAGCAGCTAAAAGAAGACTTCGGTATCACACCGAAGCCGATTGCGACGTTTAAACAACACTAAGCGGCGGCCCACGGCTCAACCCACTGCGTGTTGGCGTACCACAGCGCCTCTCTGACAGCCACGGGCCTGTTCAACAGGCCCAGCGCGTAGAAACGGTCGGCGATCGTTTGCTGCGCGCGTATCGCCTGCATATCCATTTCACGCGTTTGATGACTGCGCCGCGCCAGCGCACAGACCAGCGATCCGGTATCCAGCCCCAGTTCGCTTGCCAGAAGCTGCGCTGCCTCATGGCGGTGCCTGTCGATAAACTTTCCGGTTTTCACCAGCGCCGCGACGATGCCGCTGATAATCTCTTCGTTATGCTGGGCATACTGGCGGCGGGTAATATAGAACTGATGGTTATTCACCCGGCCTTCCCCGGTGGCCAGCACCCGCAGGGTGCCGCTGCGTTCCGCCGCGCTGAGTACCGGGTCCCACATCATCCATGCATCCGCCGCGAGATAGTCGCTGGCCGTTAAAGGATACTTAGGCGGGGCATACACAATCTTGACGTCTCCCAGCCCCAGCCCTGCTTCTTCCAGAATCTGCACCAGCAGCCAGTGCACGTTTGAACCTTTATTCAGGGCAATACGTTTGCCTTTGAGTTGCTCAATTGAGCGGATGTCGCTGTCATGCGGCACCACCATTGCTACGCTACGCGGTGCCGGTGGCTCCCAGGCCACGTAAAGCAACGCGTTGTCCTTCGCCTGGGCAAAGATGGGCGGCGCTTCGCCGGTAGTGCCAAAATCGATTTCATCGTTACTCAGCGCTTGGAGCAACTGTGGGCCAGCGGGATATTCGCTCCACAGTACGTTTACCCCTGAATCGGCGAAGGACTGCTCCAGAAGCTGACGCGCTTTCAGCACCCCGAGATTACCAAAGCGCTGGTAGCCAATACGCAGCTCCCGTTCGCGCGGTGGCGCAGGCAACGGTTCGCCCGGTTTGCGCCGTTGCTTAATGACCCCCAGGTGCGCCAACTGGGTGCGCAGCGCATGGCGGCTCATGCCGAGCAGCGAGGCGGCCTGGCTCTGGTTGTTATCACTTTGGCTCATTGCCGTCTGGATCATGGCGCGCACCATGCGGTCATACAGTGCGCCACTGTGCGTCTGTAGCTGACGGCGCATAAAGGTGGTCAGCTCGTCGCTTTCATCCGGCGCGGGGAGCGGTGGTGATGTGGCTGACGTGAGCCGCAGATGCTCCGGCAGGAGCAGTGCGTCGGGGTTCAGTAAGACCGCGTTGTGCAGCGTATTTTCCAGCTCGCGGATATTGCCAGGCCACGGATACGTCAGCATCAGTGCCAGCGTTTCGGGGGCAATCTGCTGTTCAGCTCGCCCAAGTCGGTGGGCGTAGCGCTGGATGAAATGCGCGGCCAGCACCGGAATGTCCTGTTTACGCTGGCGCAGCGGCGGGAGATTGACGGCAGCGATATTCAGGCGATAAAAAAGATCCTCCCGAAAACGACGTTCCTGAATGGCACGTTTAAGATCGACATGCGTCGCGGCGATCACCCGCACATTGATGCGAATCGGCCTGTGCGACCCCACGCGCGTAATTTCACGTTCCTGGAGCACGCGCAGCAGCTTGACCTGTAGCGACAGGCTCAGTTCCCCAATTTCATCAAGCAGCAGGGTGCCGCCTTGCGCAGCTTCAAACCAGCCTTCATGGCGGTGCGTCGCGCCGCTAAATGCGCCTTTCTCATGCCCAAACAGTTCGGACTCCGCCAGCGATTCGGTCAGCGCGCCGCAGTTCACCGCCAGAAACGGCGCGTTGGCGCGCGGGCTATGGTGATGAAGATAACGCGCCACCACCTCTTTACCGGTGCCGGTTTCGCCAATAATCAGCACCGTGGCGTCCGTCGGGGCAAGCCGGTTCAGCACCTTCTGAAAGGCCTGTGAAGCGGGGTCGACCAGTATCGGGCCTGATGAAGTGAGTTCTGCATTGAGCATCGTGAGTCTCCGGCTAATTCCTGTCTGGACGGTATCTTTTGCGCGGTGAATTTTCCAGAGGGGGGAAGGCGTGGTCTGTTGCCATTGCAGCAGTTTTTGCTTCTCCGCTGTTGCATTTGCAACAACGCGAGGGCAAAAGCATTATCTATAATATATTGATATTTAATGTAATTTTTGTTTTTGAAAACTGGCATGCATTTCGCTAACTCCTTTATAACTGACTTAAATAACCACTTCTATAAATACCAAATATAGTTATAAAGGAAATGGATAATGACCGTACAAGCCGCAGAGAACATCAATATCTTCTGGTTTTTACCCACCCATGGTGATGGGCGCTACCTGGGGACCACCGAAGGAGGGCGTCCGGTAGACCTGCCTTACCTGCAACAGGTGGCGCTGGCGGCAGACAGCCTCGGCTACTACGGGGTGTTGATCCCCACCGGAAAAAGCTGCGAAGACTCCTGGCTTGTTGCGGCCGCGCTGGCACCGATAACGCGAAATTTGCGCTATCTGGTGGCGGTACGTCCAGGCTTGCAGCCGCCGACGCTGGCGGCGCGGATGGCCGCTACCCTGGACCGGCTATCTGAAGGCCGCCTGCTGATAAACGTGGTGACCGGCGGCGACCCGGTTGAAAACAAAGGTGACGGCATTTTCTTAAGCCATAGCGAACGCTATGAAGTCACCCATGAGTTTCTTGAGGTCTATCGTCGGCTGCTGGCGGGCGAAAAAGTGGACTATCGCGGCCAGCATATTCAGGTGGAAGGCGCAGAAGTGCTGTTCCCAACGGTACAACGCAACGGGCCTCCGCTCTATTTTGGCGGATCGTCGGAGCAGGCCATTGATGTTGCCGCCGATCATATCGATGCCTATCTGACCTGGGGCGAGCCGCCAGCGCAGGTGGCGGAGAAACTGGCGGTGGTTAAAGCACGGGCGGAAGAGAAAGGGCGCACGCTGGAATATGGTATTCGTCTGCATGTGATTGTGCGCGAAACGGAAGACGAGGCCTGGGCCGCCGCCGATAAACTTATTGCCCATCTTGATGACGACACTATCGCTCAGGCGCAGCAGATTTTTTCTCGCATGGATTCAACCGGGCAGGCGCGGATGAGCGCGTTGCATAACGGCAATCGCGAAAACCTGCGTATTGCGCCGAACCTCTGGGCGGGCGTCGGGCTGGTACGCGGAGGTGCCGGTACCGCGCTGGTGGGCAACCCGCAGCAGGTGGCCGAGCGCATCCGCGAGTACCAGGCGCTGGGGATAACTCACTTTATCTTCTCAGGCTACCCGCATCTGGAAGAGGCACACCGTTTTGCCGAACTGGTGATGCCGCTACTGCCGACTAGCACTCAGCCACGTTCGGCGAAAGGGCAGCTAAACACGGGGCCATTCGGTGAAACCATCGGCGGCGCGGCGCGCCCCGTCAAACAGGTCAGCGCGAGCTGAAGGAGGTGGTGTCATGCAACCACGGATGAGCGAACCCCACGTGGTGATCGTCGGGGGCGGATTTAGCGGTACGGCAGTCGCCATCCATCTGCTACGCGAGGCGGCGCGACCGTTACACATCAGCATTATTGAACCGCGCAACGCGTTGGGGCTGGGCGTCGCCTATTCGGCCACCGACCCGGCGCACCGGATTAACGTTCCCGCCGCGCGCATGCAGCTTGCGGGAGACGACGATGGTGCGTTTGACCGCTGGTATCGGCGTCATGGTGATTTCCCGCAGGACCCACAGGCGGAGCTAGCCGATGGCAGCATCTACCCACAGCGCGGGGCATTTGGTCGCTATCTTCAGGCCGCGTTGGCGAGCGAAGTCAGCGCGCAACGCGGGTGGGTGAGGCATCTTCAGGACCGGGCGGTTGATTGGCACAGCGGTCAGGTGGTGACAGAAAAAGGTGAACGGCTTCGGGCCGATAGCCTGGTGCTGGCCATTAGCCATCCGCCGCCATCGCTACCGGACGGGGTAGGTGAACTGGCACTGCACTCACGGGTGATAGCGAACCCGTGGCAGTCCGGCTCGTTAGCGACCATCCCCTCTACGGCAAAGGTTGCGATTATGGGGACGGCGCTGAGCATGGGTGACGTGGTGGCCTCGCTCCACCGCCTGGGGCATCTGGGGAACATTATCGCGTTCTCACGCCACGGACTGCTGTCACGCCCTAATGCGCCAATCAATTTGCCAAAATGGGCCATAAAGGCTCTGACAGGGTCGTTGCGCCAGCGTCTGAAGCAAGTCCGCCAGGAGATTCGCCGCGCCGCCGAGGCCGGGTTGCCGTGGCAGGTGGTGCTGGATGCGGTACGCAGCCAGGGACAGGTCATCTGGCAGCAGATGAGTGACAAGGAAAAGCGCCAGTTCCAGCGCCATCTGCGGCGTTTCTGGGATGTGCATCGCTATCGCATTGCTCCGCAGGTGTCGCAAGCGATTGAATCACGCCAGCGCGCGGGCACATTGCGCGTGCTGGCCGCACGGCTGAAGACCACCACTCTTCATGGCGACACGCTACGTCTTGCGCTATGCGCGCGCGGTGGCGAACTACAGACAGAAACAGTGGACTATCTGGTCCTCACTACTGGCCCCGCGCACAGCAATCTGATTAGCGGTCAGCCGTTTTTAAGCGCGCTCCAGCAGGCTGGCATTATCCGCGCCGATGCGCTGGGAATGGGCATAGACGTTAACGCGCAGTCGCAGCCTGTAGGCAGCACATTACCGATTTGGGTGGCGGGTCCCGCCGCACGCGGACGTTTTGGCGAGCTGATGGGATTGCCGCAGGTCGCCGATCACGCTCAGCAGGTTGCGCATGCAGTGCTGGAAAAACTGGGCTGCCGCCAACGCGTTTTATCGTAAACACACCAACCTAATTTTTGGCGTCGGGCCTTTGCCGGTCGTCATGGGAGAACGCTATGTCATCACAACGTGAAATTCGTCTCAACGCCTTCGACATGAACTGCGTCGGCCACCAATCGCCAGGGCTTTGGGCCCATCCGCGCGATCGGTCCTGGCAGTATAAAGACCTGGATTATTGGGTCGATCTGGCGCGCTTGCTTGAGCGTGGCAAGTTCGACGGCCTGTTTATTGCCGATGTGCTGGGCGTCTATGACGTGTACAACGGTAACGGTGAGGCGGCCATTCGTCAGGCCGCTCAGGTACCGGTTAACGATCCGCTGGCGCTGGTCACGCCAATGGCACTGGTGACGGAGCATCTGGGCTTTGGTCTTACCGCGTCGCTGTCGTTTGAACATCCTTATCCCTTTGCCCGTCGCCTGTCGACCCTGGACCACCTGACCAAAGGGCGCGTGGGCTGGAACATTGTTACCTCCTATCTGGAAAGCGGGGCGCGCAATATCGGCCAGCAGGCGCAGACGGCGCATGATGCGCGCTACGACTACGCCGATGAGTACCTGGAGGTTATCTACAAACTGCTGGAGGGCAGTTGGGAAGAGGGGGCGATTCTGCGCGACCGTGAACGCAGAATTTTCAGTGACCCGAGTAAAATTCACGCCATTAACCACCACGGCAAGTTTTTTGATGTGCCGGGATATCATCTGTGTGAACCGTCACCGCAGCGTACGCCGGTGCTCTACCAGGCGGGGGCATCCAGCCGTGGTAAGCAGTTTGCCGCAAGCCACGCAGAGTGTGTGTTTGTCGCATCGCCGTCAAAAAGCGCGCTGAAAAAGACGGTTGCGGATATTCGCCGCCGCGCTGAAGAAGCGGGACGCGATCCGCGCAGCATTCTGATCTTCAATATGCAGACGGTTATCGTTGGTGAAACCGACAAAGCCGCACAGGCGAAGTGGCAGGAGTATAAAAATTGGACCAGCTACGAAGGGGCGCTGGCGCTGATTTCTGGCTGGACGGGGATCGATTTTGGTCAGTATCAGCCGGATGAAGTCTTCACCTATGCGGAAACCAACGCCATTCAATCGGTGGTGGATACCTTCTCAACCGCTGACCCGGAGCGGCAGTGGTCGGTAAAAGCGATGGCGGATTGGGTCGGCATTGGCGGCTTTGGCCCGTTGATGGTGGGCAGCGCACAAACGGTCGCGGATGAGCTGCAATCGTGGGTGGAAGAGACGGATGTGGACGGTTTTAACCTGGCCTACGCGGTCACGCATGAAACGTTCACCGATGTCGTCGAATTGCTGATTCCTGAACTGCAAAAACGTGGGGTTTACAAACAAGAGTACAGCCAGGGAACGCTTCGCGAGAAGCTGTTCGGCGCCAGCCCCCGGTTGCAGACGCCACATCCGGGGGCAAGTTATCGTATTCATGAACAAAGCGGGATTTTAACGCCGGTGTGATACCTGAAACTCGTAGCCCAACCAAGCGAAGCGCCGCCGGGAGTGGCTCGGTGTTTCATCTGGCACCGAGCCATCCCGGAGTCGGCGAAACGCCTCGTCCGGGCTAGCGCTTAGTGTTTGATCCCGAGCGACTCAGCCAGCTGCTTCGCCAACTGGTTGTTGTCATCCGCGCCGTACTCCCAGAACATCGCGCCTGCCAGCCCCTTGCTCTTGATGTATTCGGCCTTGACGCTCACCGAACGCGGGTTTTCATAGGAGAGCGCAAACAGCGGTTTCCCATCCGTTGACTGCACCGACAGCCACGGTACCTTCGCCTGGTCGTCCCAATGTTCGGTAAAGCGCTTCTGCGGGTCGTTCAGCAGCTTGCTGACAATGTCGTTGTATTTCACGTAGGTATCTTTGCTCAAATCGACACCGAGCGATTTAAACAGATCCACCTCGTGCGGCCCAAAGTAAGGCTGGGTCACCGGGTTTTTCTGCGCATCTGGTTTGCTCCAGTCGATGCCCGGCTCAACGGTACGTTTTGGCACCCGGCCATAGAAACCAATACCCAGGTTCATCTGGCTTGGTTTCAGCCCGGCGGCGAGATAGTTATTGACCACAAAGTCGGCGCTGTATTTATCCGCCGCGGCGACCGTCGGCCATTGGGTTGAATCGTACAGGTTAGAGTTGAAGTACTGAGTGCCGTACGCCATGTCGTAGGTCATCAGGTTGATGTAATCGAGCAGCGGCGCAATGGCTTTCACGTCGACCCAGCTTTTCGGGCTTTCCGCATTCGCGCCGACGGCGATAGTCACCAGCTTTTTATGACCAAATGCCGTACGCAGATCTTTAAGCAGGGTGGTGAAGTTATCGCGGTCCGCCGGTTGGCTTGCCACCAGCCCCCACGCGCCGTTGACCGGGTATTCCCAGTCAAGGTCGATACCGTCTAAACCATATTTCGCCACCACGTCCTGCACCGAGCGGACAAACACCGCGCGGGATTCCGGCGTCGCTGCCGCGCCGGAGAAACCTCGAGCCCCCCAGCCGCCGACGGAAAGCAGGACCTTCAGGTCAGGGTTTTGCTTACGCAGCACGGGGATTTTTTCTAAGTCAGCCTGGACTTTCGGGGAGAGCCAGATTTGGTGCAGTTTGGTTGGGTCTTTTAACGCGTCGTTGGTTTCGTCTTTCTCGTCGTTGTAGATAAGGCCAAACGAATAGTTCAGGTGGGTTATCTGGCGCACATCGAGCTTATTGATATCGCCGCCAGGCCCGGCCGTCACGTCACCGCCACCGTTAAAGTAGCCGACGGACATCAAGGAATTCGCGGAAACAACCGAGGCGCAGAGCAGGGGTAATGCTGCCAGCAAAGGCAAAAGTTTCATAAACGGTCCTCTTTGACATTAAAAAAGCAAACACGCCACGGAAATGGCGTGGCGAAAAAACAACCGTTCGAACATATCACTGCCGCTGGGTTAAATCTGCGAGATGGTTCACGAGGAAGAAAAAGGGAGAGAGTAGTCTGGCTGAGCAACACGACGCCGGAGAGAGCCCGGCGTCAGCGCTTCGCGCCTCGTCCGGGCTACAGGGAATTATCCCTGAATTTCCAGCCAGTCATCCAGCGTATAAAGCGTGGCCCCTTCGACGGTCATCTCCATAAATGCGTTGGCGCTGTCCTGCGGCTGAATATTCACTCCGCGGCAGCCGTCGGTGATAACGTTAACCGCATAGCCAAGCTGTAATGCATCCAGCACGGTGAACTTCACGCAGTAATCGGTCGCAAGCCCTAACACCACAAGCTCGTTGATACCGCGCTCGCGCAACCATGCATCCAGACCAGTTTTCTGGCGATGACCGTTGTCGAAAAAGGCGCTATAGCTGTCGATATTGACGCTTTCGCCTTTATGGAACACGGCGTCAATATCCTGGGCGGCGAGCAGAGGATGCAGCGCCGCGCCGTCGCTGTGCTGCACGCAGTGATCCGGCCAGAAGGTTTGCGCAAGGCCGTCGAGCTCGCCCTGACTGTAGGCGTTTACGCCGTGCTGGCTGGCAAAACTGCCGTGGTTAGCCGGGTGCCAGTCCTGGCTTGCCACAACGGCATCGCCGCGAATTTTAGCGGCGCGAATCAGCAAGTTGGCGACGTCGATAGTGCTGTCACCGTCCGCGACGGCAAGCGCCCCACCGGCACAGAAATCGTTCTGTAAATCCACCAATAACAGTGCGCGTTGCGTCATCTCGCTCTCCTTATTCGTCCGGGGTCAGTTCACCGCGCAGGTTTTGCTGCATGGCGCGGCGAATGGCGTCGGCATCCAGCCCCTGGCTTAACAGATAATGTAATTTGGTCAGCGTGGCTTCCACCGTCATGTCTGAGCCGCTAATCACGCCCGCCTGTGCCAGCGCGTTACCGGTGGCGTAACCGCCCATGTTGACCTTACCGGACATGCACTGGGTAAGATTCACCACCACAATACCGCGTTTGCTGGCTTCGGCCAGCTCATTCACAAAAACGCCGTTTTGCGGCGCGTTGCCGACGCCGTAAGAACGCAGGATAAGCGCTTTTACCGGCTGAAGCAGGAAGTTACGCACCACATCGGCGGAGATACCAGGGTAAATCGTCACCACGCCGATCGGTTGCGGCGTAATCGGGTGCACGATCAGTTCGCCTTCGCCATGCGGCGCGGGCGGCGTCCCGAGTTTACGGATATGGATCCCCGCTTCCAGCAGCGGCTGTAGATTGGGGGAGGCGAAGGCATCAAAACCGTCGGCGTGCGCTTTGGTGGTGCGGTTGCCGCGATAGAGGCGATTATTGAAGAACAATGTCACTTCATTAATCGGGAAGTTCGCGGCGACGTACAGCGAGTTCAGCAGGTTAATTTGCCCATCGGAACGCAGCTCAGCTAAGGGGATCTGCGAGCCGGTAACGATAACCGGCTTGCCGAGGTTCTCCAGCATAAACGACAGCGCCGAGGCGGTGAACGCCATGGTGTCGGTACCGTGCAGGATAACAAAGCCATCATACTCGTCGTAGTGCGCTTTAATGTCGTCGGCAATGTGCTGCCAGTCTTCCGGCGTCATGTCGGAAGAGTCCATCAGCGGGTCGTATTCGTGGATGGTAAAGTCCGGCATTTCTGGACGGTGGAACTCTGGCATCAGCGCAAGCTGGCGCTGCAGGTGACCGGAAACCGGAATGTAGCCGTGATCGGAGCGCTGCATCCCGATGGTCCCGCCGGTGTAGGCGACGTAAATGGATTTTTTTTGCATGGGGTCGTTTAATGATTAATCGAAAGAAAATCCCCTCCGTGCGGAGGGGATTGCGATTAGCGAATATTGGCGCAGGTCAGGCAAAATGCATAGCGATTTTGCGGATCGTTAAACACCGCCAGTTTATCGCTCTCGGCTTTCACTGCATTTGCAGCAGAGGCAAGCGGTGCTGGCAAGTAAGCCTGAATGGCCTGCGGCAGTGCGGCGTGAACTGAACCGGACACGCTGTCCATAATCCTATCGAAGAAGGTTGGCTCGCTCTGGTAGTAGTCAATATGCCAGGTTTTCACTTTCGCAAGCTCAGCGGCTTTCGCCACCGCATCGTCGAAGTCACCCAGGCTGTCAACCAGACCGTTAGCTTTCGCATCTTCACCGGTCCAGACGTGGCCCTGTGCAATCTTATCAATGGCCTCCGGCGTGCTGTTACGCGCTTGCGCCACCAGCGTGATAAAGCGCTTGTAGCCGCTCTCGATGCTGAGTTGCATCATCTGCTGCACTTCCGGCGGCAGAGCTTTCGTCACCGCCATATCCGCCAACGGTGAGGTCGCTACGCCGTCGGTGTGTACGCCGATAGAATCCAGCGTGTTTTCAACGGTGTTGATGACCCCGAAGATACCAATCGACCCGGTCAGCGTGGTTGGACTGGCAACGATGTAGTTTGCCGGCGTAGAGATCCAGTAACCACCGGATGCCGCCATACCGCCCATCGAAACCACCACCGGTTTGCCAGCGGCTTTAGCGGCGGCCAGCTCTGCGCGGATCACTTCAGAGGCGCTGACGCTACCGCCTGGGCTATTAACGCGCAGGACGATGGCTTTCACTTTCGGGTCCAGACGCGCATCGCGAATCTGTGATGCTGTGGTGTCGCCACCGACGTTACCCGGGGTTTCTTCACCGTCCATGATAGCGCCGTTCGCGAAGATGACCGCGATGCTGGCACCGGTATCCGCCGGGGTTTTCACCGCGTAGTCATACATGCTGACCGCGCGATAGTTATTATCGGCTTTGCTCCAGCCAAACGCTTTGGTCATCGCTTTTTCGATTTCCGCGCTTGAGCCCAGCGCATCGACCAGCTTGTTGTCGAGCGCATATTTTGCCGTGTCGCCGTCGACTTTACGCAGACCGTCGAGCAGACCCTGTGCGCCAGGGAAGACCTGCTGCGCGGTAATCTGTCGGTTAGCGGCAATGGTGTTCAGGTAGTTCTGCCACAGCTCGCCAATCCAGCGGCTGTCCGCATCACGGGCGGCAGGGGACATATCGTCACGGATAAACGGCTCAACGGCGGATTTATAGGTGCCGACGCGGAACACGTGGGTCGAAACTTTCAGCTTATCCAGCAGCGATTTGTAGTACAGACCGTTGGTCGCGAAGCCATGAAGGTCAACCACGCCCTGCGGCGACAGCCAAATCTTGTTGGCGAAGCTCGCGAGGTAGTATTGCCCCTGGCTGTAGCTATCGCCGACGGCATACACCGGCTTACCGGCATCGCGGAACTCGCGCAGCGCCTTACCGATATATTGCATCGACGGCTGATCGCCACCGGCAAAGTTTTTCAGATCCAGCACGATGCCGGTGATATTGCGGTCATCTTTAGCCTGGCGAATAGTCTGCACGATATCGAACAGCGAGTTTTCCTGCAGGCGGTCAGAGCTGGCGCCGAAAATCTGGCGGCCAATCACGCTGAGCTTGCTGCTGGCAGAAGGTTTATCCACCACCACGCCGCTGATATCCATCAGCAGTGCACCACGACTGCTGCTCTCGCTTGTGCTACTGCTACTCACCTGCATCCAGATGCCGACGCCAACCAGCACCAGCAGAATAAAGAACAGGTTCAGCACCAGCTCACGTACGAAGTTGAGCAGCCGCCACGTCCATTTAAAGAATCCGGCAATAAAGCGCCATAGGGTTCGCATGTATTCTCCCTGAAAGAAATAAAAGGTCCACCGAAACGGTGGAACGTGTGGCTATCCTAAATAGACCGTCGCCGCTTGTCAGCAGGAATCGCCTGTGGCGCTGTAACAAAATCCTCGCGCATGTTAATTTTATGAAAAATAACATGAGAGGGTTACTCAATGGACGCACTTGAATTACTCGTTAATCGCCGCAGCGCATCCCGTCTGGCAGAGCCAGCACCCACCGGGGAAGCACTGGAAAATATCCTCCGTGCCGGTATGCGCGCGCCGGATCACGGCACGCTGCAGCCGTGGCAGTTTGTGATTATTGAAGGCGAAGGCCGCGAGCGTTTCAGCCAACTGCTTGAGCAGGGGGCGGTGGCTGCGCAAAGCGATGAAAAGGCCGTTGAGAAAGCGCGTAATGCGCCTTTCCGCGCGCCGATGATTATCACCGTGATTGCGAAATGCCAGGATCACCCGAAGATCCCTCAATGGGAGCAAGAGATGTCCGCAGGCTGCGCGGTAATGGCGATGCAGATGGCGGCCGTCGCTCAGGGCTTCAACGGTATCTGGCGCAGCGGAGCGCTGACGGAAAGCCCCGTCGTGCGTGAAGGGTTCCAGTGCGGTGCGCAGGACAAAATCGTCGGCTTCCTCTATCTGGGCACGCCGCAGCTCAAAGCCTCCACCACCATTACCTTCCCGGATACGGCACCGTTCGTCCGTTATCTCTAGAAAAACCGCGACGATTGTCTGGATTATAGGCAACTGCCCCCGAATTCAGACAGTCGTACTTATCACGGCTCTGTTCTGGCGTTAACATACATCCCCTATGCAAATGCCAGAGCAATGACAGGAGTTGTCCATGAGCGAGCAGGCCATTCGTTTAACGCAGTACAGCCACGGAGCGGGTTGCGGTTGTAAAATTTCACCGAAGGTGCTGGAAACCATCCTGCACAGCGAGCAGACGAAGTTTATCGACCCGAACCTGCTTGTCGGTAACGAAACTCGCGACGATGCCGCCGTTTATGACCTGGGTAACGGTACCTCGGTCATCAGCACCACCGATTTCTTTATGCCTATCGTCGATAACCCGTTCGACTTTGGCCGCATTGCGGCGACCAACGCCATCAGCGATATCTTCGCCATGGGCGGTAAGCCGATTATGGCGATTGCCATCCTCGGTTGGCCGATTAACAAACTGGCGCCGGAAATTGCCCGTGAAGTGACCGAAGGCGGGCGTTTTGCCTGCAAACAGGCCGGTATTGCGCTGGCGGGGGGGCACTCTATTGACGCACCAGAACCTATTTTTGGCCTGGCGGTCACCGGGATCGTCCCGACCGAACGCGTTAAGAAAAACAGCACCGCACAGGCGGGCTGCAAGCTGTTCCTGACCAAACCGCTGGGGATTGGCGTGCTGACCACCGCCGAGAAAAAATCGCTGCTGAAGCCAGAACATCAAGGGCTGGCGACGGAAGTGATGTGCCAGATGAACCTGGTCGGCTCTGCGTTTGCCAACATCGAAGGCGTCAAAGCGATGACCGACGTGACCGGTTTTGGTCTGCTCGGCCACCTGAGCGAAATGTGCCAGGGCGCAGGCGTACAGGCACAGATTGATTTCGACGCGGTGCCTAAGCTGCCGGGCGTTGAAGAATACATCGAGCTTGGCGCCGTGCCGGGCGGTACCGAACGTAACTTTGCCAGCTACGGGCACCTGATGGGCACCATGACCGATGCCCAACGCGCGTTGCTCTGCGACCCGCAAACCTCCGGCGGGCTGCTGCTGGCGGTTACGCCGGACGCAGAAGATGCGGTGCACGCGGCTGCCGCGGAATTTGGTATCAAACTGACCGCCATCGGCGAACTAGTGACAGCACGCGGTGGCCGTCCGATGATCGAGCTGCGCTGAACCCATGCGGCTGTTCATAGCGGAAAAACCGAGTCTGGCCCGCGCCATCGCTGACGTATTGCCGAAGCCCCATCGAAAGGGCGACGGCTTTATCGAGTGTGGCAACGGCCAGGTTGTGACCTGGTGTATCGGCCACCTTCTGGAACAGGCTCAGCCGGATGTTTATGACAGCCGCTATGCGCGCTGGAATCTGCAGGATTTACCGATTGTGCCGGAAAAATGGCAGCTTCAGCCCCGGTCATCGGTGACAAAACAGCTCAACGTGATTAAGCGCTTTCTGCATGAAGCCAGTGAAGTCATCCACGCGGGTGACCCCGATAGAGAGGGTCAGTTGCTGGTGGATGAGGTGCTGGATTATTTGCAGCTGTCGGCGGAAAAGCGTCACCAAGTGCAGCGCTGCTTAATCAACGACCTTAACCCACAGGCGGTAGAGCGGGCGATTTCACGCCTGCGCGCGAACAGCGAGTTTATCCCGCTGTGCGTGTCGGCGCTGGCCCGCGCTCGCGCCGACTGGCTGTACGGCATCAATATGACCCGGGCTTACACCATTCTTGGGCGTAATGCGGGTTATCAGGGCGTGCTCTCCGTGGGCCGCGTACAGACTCCGGTATTGGGGCTGGTGGTGCGCCGCGATGAAGAGATTGAGCACTTTGTCTCGAAGGATTTCTTCGAAGTCAAAGCGCATATCGTCACGCCGAAAGAGGAACGCTTTACGGCTACCTGGCAGCCAAGCGAGGCCTGCGAGCCGCATCAGGATGAAGAGGGCCGTCTGCTGAACCGCGCGCTGGCTGAGCACGTGGTGAAGCGCATTAGCGGCCAGCCTGCGCTGGTCACGGCCTACAACGATAAGCGCGACTCCGAACCGGCTCCGCTGCCGTTTTCACTGTCGGCATTGCAGATTGAAGCGGCCAAACGCTTTGGCCTGAGCGCGCAGAACGTGCTGGATATCTGCCAGAAGCTGTACGAAACCCATAAACTCATCACCTATCCGCGTTCCGATAGCCGCTATCTGCCAGAAGAACATTTTGCTGGGCGACACGCGGTGATTAACGCCATTGGCGTGCACGCGCCGGACCTGCTGCCGCAGCCGGTGGTGAACACCGATACTCGCAATCGCTGCTGGGACGACAAAAAGGTCGATGCTCACCACGCTATCATTCCCACGGCGCGCGCCAGCAAGGTCAATCTTAGTGAGAACGAGGCGAAGGTTTATAACCTCGTCGCCCGTCAGTATCTGATGCAGTTCTGCCCGGATGCGGTATACCGCAAATGTCAGATAGATCTTGATATTGCTAACGGTAAGTTCGTGGCGAAGGCGCGTTTCCTGGCGGAGGCCGGTTGGCGTACGCTGCTCGGGGCGAAAGAGCGCGATGAAGAGAACGACGGTACGCCGCTGCCGGTGGTTGCTAAAGCGGATGAACTGCTGTGCGAAAACGGCGAAGTGGTGGAGCGACAAACTCAACCGCCGCGCCATTTCACCGATGCAACGCTGCTGTCGGCGATGACCGGGATTGCCCGTTTCGTGCAGGATAAAGATCTGAAAAAAATCCTGCGCGCGACCGACGGATTAGGAACGGAAGCAACGCGCGCGGGGATTATTGAACTGCTGTTTAAGCGTGGTTTCCTGACCAAAAAAGGGCGCTACATTCACTCGACTGACGCCGGGAAAGCCCTGTTCCACTCGCTGCCGGAGATGGCCACTCGTCCAGACATGACGGCACACTGGGAGTCGACGCTGACCCAAATCAGCGAGAAGCAGTGCCGCTATCAGGACTTTATGCAGCCGCTGGTGGGGACATTATTCCAGCTTATCGATCAGGCGCGCAGTACGCCGGTAAGACAGTTCCGTGGGCTGGTTGCGCCGGGGGGCGCGAAGAAGTCGTTCAGCAAAGGCAAAGGGAAGAGCAAGAAGCCAGCGGCGAGCCCAGAACAGGACGCGTAGCCGGCCGAGCGTAGCGACACCGGGGAAACCCCGGCGTCGACGCTAAAGCGCCTCGTCCGCGTGACCAGCGAGATAACATCAGCCGGAAAGCACCAAACGGCAGACACAAAAAAAGCGCTATCACTAGCGCCTTTTTTTACACCACCGAAAGTCAGGATTTTGACTCTTCTGCTTCCGGTAGCGTGACGTTGAGTTCCAGAATCGAAATATCCCCGTCTTTTTGCTCTAACTGCACCGTGACCATTTCTGGGTCAATCTGCACGTACCTGCAAATCACTTCCAGAATATCCTTCCTTAACTGCGGCAGATAGTGCGGTTCTGCATCACTGCGGCGGCGTTCCGCGACGATGATTTGCAGGCGTTCTTTAGCAATGTTGGCGGTATTCTTTTTCCGTGAGAGAAAAAAGTCGAGTAATGCCATGATTTATCCTCCGAACAGGCGTTTGAGGAAACCTTTCTTCTCTTCTTCAATGAAGCGGAAAGGACGTTCTTCTCCCAACAGACGATCGACGGTGTCGGCGTAGGCTTTACCTGCGTCAGACACGGTATCCAGAATAACCGGTTCGCCCTGGTTAGAAGCGCGAAGTACGGATTGATCTTCCGGAATAACACCGACCAGTTTGATGCGCAGGATCTCCAGCACATCTTCCATGCTCAGCATATCGCCTTTGTTAACGCGGCCTGGGTTGTAGCGCGTTAACAGCAGGTGTTCTTTAATTGGCTCTTCACCGTTTTCTGCGCGGCGAGATTTCGACGCCAGAATGCCCAGAATACGGTCGGAGTCACGAACGGACGACACTTCTGGGTTAGTGGTGATGATCGCTTCATCAGCGAAATAGAGCGCCATTAGCGCACCGGTTTCGATACCGGCAGGGGAGTCGCAGACCACGAAGTCGAACTCCATCTTCTTCAGCTCATCGAGCACTTTCTCGACGCCTTCGCGGGTCAGCGCATCTTTATCACGGGTCTGAGAAGCAGGGAGGATATAAAGATTTTCGGTACGCTTATCTTTGATTAATGCCTGATTCAGCGTGGCATCGCCCTGGATAACGTTCACGAAATCATAAACTACACGACGTTCGCAGCCCATGATCAGGTCAAGGTTACGCAGACCGATATCAAAATCGATAACGACCGTTTTCTTTCCCTTCTGCGCCAAACCAGTCGCGATGGCCGCGCTGGAGGTGGTCTTACCCACGCCCCCTTTACCTGAAGTCACAACAATAATGCGTGCCATAGAAATTCCTTGTTAAAAAGGGATTAATTTAACGGTTGAATAGTCAAAGCGCTGTTGTCCAAACGTAGACGCGCCGCTTTGCCATAAAATTCGGCTGGGATCTGATCGCTCAGCCAATATTCCCCGGCAATGGAGACCAGCTCCGCCGCCAGGTGGGTACAAAATACTTGTGCTTCCCGGTCTCCGCCGGCACCGGCCAGAACGCGTCCACGCATCATGCCGTAAACGTGAATATTCCCGTCGGCAATCAACTCAGCGCCCGCGCTGACGTGGCTTGTCACAATCAGATCACAGTTTGGTGCATAAATGCGCTGACCGGAACGTACTGGCGTATCAATCATTCGCGTTTTTGTGATCGGACTAACAATTGGTTCGGGTTCTACCGGTTTGGGCTGCTCTACGGGGGCCGCGCGGACAACTTTTTCTTTGCCTTCAGTCAGTAAAGGAAGACCTGACTGGTCGATGGCCGCTTTAAATTGAGGGTTTTTACAACCGCTCACGCCCACAATCCGCAAGCCCACGGACATAATAGCCTGCTGAATAGCACGCCACTGGGTGAATTCTTCAAGGTTACCGACATTGACCACTACAGGGGCATGACGGAAAAAGGCCGGAGCCTGGGCGACTTTGTCTTCCAACGCCTGACGAATAACCTCGGGCTTTGCATCATGCAAATGAACCACAGATAGGGTGAAGCTACTGCCTTTAAGTTCGATTGGCGTGTTTGACATCCTGGCCTTACTCAATTTGCTATTTATCGCCGCACGTTGCGCGACGATATTCCGAAGACTATCAGTCATGTTATAGTCACTAATATATTCAAGCAAGTAACCACAGTCCTAATTCCGAGTATAAAGTATGTTTTGTGTGATTTATCGTAGTTCTAAACGTGATCAAACCTATTTGTATGTCGAAAAAAAAGACGATTTCTCTCGCGTGCCGCCAGAACTGATGCAGGGCTTCGGTCAGCCTCAGTTAGCCATGTTGTTGCCGCTTGACGGACGTAAGAAGACAGTCAATGCCGACCTGGAAAAAGTAAAACAGGCGCTTAAAGAGCAGGGCTATTATTTACAGATCCCGCCACCGCCTGAAAATCTGTTAAAGCAGCATTTGGCTGAGTCGAAAAATAAGGGCGAGTAACCGCTCCGCTTCCGGCCAAAATGCGTCCACGATGAACAACGAGTAAGGGAAAAGCATGTATCAGCATCATAACTGGCAGGGTGCTCTGCTGGATTACCCGGTAAGCAAAGTTGTCTGTGTTGGCAGTAATTATGCTAAGCATATCCAGGAAATGGGCAGCGCAACGCCGGAAGAACCCGTTCTTTTTATTAAGCCAGAAACGGCGCTGTGCGACCTGCGCCAGCCGCTGATTCTGCCGCAGGGTCTTGGCTCTGTGCATCATGAAGTCGAACTGGCGGTATTGATTGGCGGCACGCTGCGCCAGGCAACCGAAGATCACGTATTGCAGGCGATTGCCGGCTACGGCGTGGCGCTGGATCTCACCCTGCGCGATCTGCAGGGGAAAATGAAAAAGGCTGGTCAGCCGTGGGAAAAAGCCAAAGGCTTTGATAACTCCTGTCCAATCTCCGGCTTTATTCCTGCTTCCGCTTTTGAGGGCGACCCGCAGAATATTTCGCTGGGCTTGACCATCAATGGCGAAGTACGCCAGCAGGGTAGTACGTCCGATATGATCCACAAAATCGTGCCGCTGATTGCCTATATGAGCCGCTTCTTTACCCTGAAACCGGGTGATGTTGTTCTAACCGGTACTCCGGAAGGCGTTGGCCCGCTGCTCGCGGGCGATGAGCTTGAGGTGCAGTTTAACGGACTGTCCCTAACGACTCGCGTTCTGTAAGCCCTCCTTGCCGCCCTATTCGGGCGGCAAAACTTGCATCCCTGTGCCAGACTGGTTATAAGAAGCACCCTGATTTTTGATGTGGACATCCTGATGAGCGAATTACCTTTCTGGCAGAGCAAAACCCTTGATGAAATGACAGACGCGGAGTGGGAGTCGCTGTGTGATGGCTGCGGACAGTGCTGCCTGCATAAGCTGATGGATGACGACACCGACGAAATCTATTTCACTAACGTTGCCTGTAAGCAGCTCAATATCAAAACCTGTCAGTGCCGTAACTATGAACGCCGCTTCGAATACGAGCCGGACTGCATCAAGCTGACGCGCGACAATCTGCCTACCTTCGAGTGGCTGCCGCATACCTGCGCCTATCGCCTGCTGGCGGAAGGGCAGTCGCTACCGCAGTGGCACCCGCTCATCACCGGTTCCAAGGCGGCGATGCACGGCGAGCGTATTTCCGTACGTCATATCGCGGTGAAAGAGTCGGAAGTATACGACTGGCAGGACCATATATTAAATAAGCCGGATTGGGCTAAATAAACCGCAATTTGCGGCATCATTCATTTTTTTTATATTTCCCGCCTTAAATCCCTACGTAATTCTTATACCGGGCCGATAGAGAATAAAAGCGATTCGGTATAAGGACGCATATGCGTAATCCAATAAAGCTCTTAGTACTGGCGTTAGTGATTAATCTGGGCGGCTGGAGTCTGGTACTTGCGGCGGGGTATGGAATATGGGCGTTGATGGGATAGAGAGGGTGAAGAACTTGCCAGCAGCCTGTTCAAAGCCACTGGCAAGGCGGTGATTAGCGGCCGAACAGGTCGCGTCTTTTTGGTTTGAACGGTTGGGCAATCAGCACCAGCAGCGCCACAATCAGATAGGCGGCAAAAATACCGACCAGCCACTGCGGCATCTCCAGCGATAAGAATTCCCACTGACGAACAGAACAGTCACCTGACGCGACAAATACCTGCGGCAGCCACTTATCGAGCGGCAGCCAGCTTGGGAAACGCGCCATAAAATCACAGGTCATAAACGGCGATGGGTGAAGCTGAATCATGGTGTGTTCCCACGCCAGCTGTAACCCTCTGAAAGCGCTGTAAAGCCAGATAAGCAGGGCAACATAGCGTAACGGGCTTTTCGGTGCGATGGCACCCACTAGCCCCGCGCCCATAACCCCAAACAGCGCACAACGCTCGTAAATACACAGTACGCACGGTTTTAATAACATCACGTGCTGGAACCATAATGCCACTAACTCAAGCGCAAAAGCGGTTAACGCCAGTAATAACCAGGCACTGCGGCCACGTGAGCTCTGGTTTAAATATCGCAACATATACATTTCCCTGGAACGTGCTTTGAAAGCGCAGTGTAAACGAAAACGATAGCCGTGCCATCCGGCTATACGTAATTATTCATAAATAACGAGTCAACGCCCGAACAAAGTTTGTTGGGCGATAATCATTGGACGTTATTAAGTCGTTACTTAGGCAAAACTAATAACCCATTACTCATCATCCAGTCTATCGACGGCTGCAGCGTAAACTCGACGCATAGCAGACCGACAATCGTCAACACGAACGTATAGGGCAGCGCCATCCAAACCATTCGCCCGTAGGAGAGGCGAATCAGCGGTGCCAGCGCTGAGGTGAGCAGGAACAGGAAAGCTGCCTGGCCGTTTGGCGTCGCCACCGACGGCAGGTTGGTGCCGGTGTTGATGGCCACCGCCAGCAGTTCGAACTGTGGCAGGCTGATAGCACCGTTATCCAGCGCGGCTTTGGCTTCGTTGATATAAACGGTACCAACAAATACGTTATCCGAGATAGACGACAGAACGCCGTTAAAGACATAGAACAGCGAGCGCTGGGCATGCGGTGAAGCCTGGAGCACAAAGTCAATAATTGGCGCAAAGAGGTGCTGGTCAATAATGACCGCGACGACGGCGAAGAAGACCGTCAGCAAGGCGGTGAAGGGCAGCGCTTCGGTGAAGGCTTTACCAATAGCGTGTTCGTCGGTAATGCCGGTAAATGAGGTGGCGAAGATAATCACCGACAGGCCAATCAACCCAACCTCAGCCAGGTGTAACGCCAGTGCCAGCACCAGCCAGACGCCGATGACGCCCTGCACGATCAGCCGCATATTCTCTTGCTTTGAGCGTTGTACGCGGCTGCGTTCATCAAAGTCGTACAGGATTTTACGGACCGGGTCCGGCAACTCGGCGCCATAGCCAAATACTTTGCATTTCTCCAGCATCCAGCAGGTCAGTAGCCCGCAGATGAACACGGGCACGGTAACCGGTGACATGCGCAGGAAAAACTCACCGAAATGCCAACCAGCAACTTTAGCAATGATCAGGTTCTGTGGCTCGCCGACCATCGTCATCACGCCGCCGAGCGCCGTACCGACGCCAGCATGCATCATCAGACTGCGCAAGAAGGCGCGGAACTGCTCAAGCACGATGCGGTTATGCTTGTCGATATGGCTGTCGTCGAGCAGGTCGTCATCATCGGGGCGCGATGATGCCACCTGGTGGTAGATGCTATAAAAACCAACGGCGACGCTGATAATCACCGCCACTACCGTCAGCGCATCAAGGAACGCTGACAAAAATGCGGCAGCAAGACAGAACGCCAGCGATAGCAGGCGCTTGCTGCGAATGGAGAGCAAAAGACGGGTGAAGATAAAGAGCAGAAGCTGCTTCATAAAATAGATGCCGGCGACCATAAAGATCAGCAACAGCAGCACTTCGAGGTTGGCCGCAATCTCATCACGCACGTGGTTAGCGGAGGTCATGCCGATAAACACCGATTCAATCGCCAGCAGCCCGCCAGGGATCAGCGGGTAGCACTTCAGCGCCATCGCGAGAGTGAAGATAAACTCCACGACCAACAGCCATCCGGCGACAAATGGATTAATTAAAAATACCAGCGGATTGATGACTAAGAAAATAATCAGCAGCAGTTTGTACCAGTCCGGCGACTGGCCAAGAAAGTTACGCCATAGCGCGCGACCGTAAGAGATTTCCATAACAACCGTTTTCCTCCCGAAAAGATGTCATTTTTTACCACTAAATCAGTGCTACTTCCAGAATTCAGCCTTTGTGGGTACTTTCCACTACGACAAAGAAATGTGAAAAATGAAACGGCGATCCCTTTTTAATTCATTTGTCCTGCTACCTGCACTATGTTGCCTCTGGTATGATGAGTCCAATTGCAACGCTGTGTAATGGAATTTTTACTATGGTCATTAAGGCGCAAAGCCCGGCGGGTTTCGCGGAAGAGTATATTGTAGAAAGCATCTGGAATAACCGTTTTCCTCCAGGGTCTATTCTTCCCGCTGAACGTGAACTCTCTGAATTAATTGGTGTGACTCGCACCACCTTACGTGAAGTGTTGCAGCGTCTGGCTCGTGATGGCTGGTTGACTATTCAGCATGGTAAGCCGACGAAAGTGAATAACTTCTGGGAAACGTCAGGTCTCAACATTCTGGAAACGCTGGCGCGTCTCGATCACGATAGCGTACCGCAGCTGATTGATAATCTGCTGTCCGTGCGTACCAATATCGCGACCATTTATATCCGTACCGCTTTCCGTCAGCACCCGGAAAAAGCGCTGGAAGTGCTGGCCGCGACGCGCGAAGTCGAAGACTACGCTGATGCGTTTGCCGAACTCGACTACGGTGTGTTCCGCGGTCTGGCATTCGCTTCCGGTAACCCTATCTATGGGCTGATTCTTAACGGGATGAAGGGGCTGTATACGCGCCTGGGGCGTCATTATTTCTCTAGTCCGGAAGCGCGTAGTCTGGCGCTCGGTTTCTACCATAAGCTGGCGGAACTGTGTGAGCAGGGCGCGCACGATAAGGTGTATGAGACGGTGCGTAGCTATGGTCATGACAGCGGTGAGATCTGGCATCGTATGCAGAAGACGTTGCCGGGAGATTTGGCGATTCATAGCCGGTAGTTATCTGTTTTATGGAGTGCGTTGGTTCCGTTCACTTTATGCTGGGCAGAATATGGCGCTTCTTCATCTGTGAACGTGTTAAGGGGGATAACCGCATCCCCCTTAACAATCCCCGCGGCCCCGCAGGGAAATCGGTGCTTCGCACTGCGCTCACCTACGAACTCCAGCCTGCGGCACGGCGAAACTCGAGATTACTCGGCCCATCCATGGGCCTCGCCCCTTCGGGGCCAACGCAAGCGTTGTTCAAAATTGCTCCCGGCAATTTTGTCCCTGTCTCGGTTCGCCTCAGTCCGCCATCCATGGCGTCCTGACCTTGTCTTCCATTCTCCGGCTCGCCGATTTCCAGCGGGGACTCATCGGTTTCAGTGACATTTGTGTTGTTTTTTGCTGTCAACTGGAAGACCGCACGGGTGTTGGTGGCGTCTAAATCGCCGAAGCGTTTCCCGTAGGCCGGGTCAGCCCACAGGGATGTGGGCTGAGGGCGCAGTTTACAGGGATGTAAACTTGCGCCCGACCCGAAGCCGGAGGGAATAAGCTGAGGGAACCACGAAGTGGCGATTTTGCCGCCCCTTGCGCGCTCTCAGCGCCAGTGCAATTTATATGGCTAGCATTGGAAGGGAGCGCAACAGAGCGATAAACCTACAGAGATAATCACTGGCACAGAGCCCCCCCGGAGTTGGTGCTTCGCACCTCATCCGGGCTACCATGATAGGTTACAGCGCGTTTGGCCGCGGCGGGCAACGCTCCAGCAACTCCACGCTACCATCCGCATTCTGCTGCTCCAGATGCACATCAAACCCCCACAGACGATGCACATGCTTAAGCACCTCACGACGCCCCTTATCCAGCGGCGCGCGGTTATGCGGCACATAGCGCAGCGTCAGCGAACGGTCGCCGCGAAGATCCACGTTCCACACCTGAATATTCGGCTCCAGATTGCTGAGGTTGTACTGGGACGAAAGCTGCGAACGAATCTCCCGATACCCCTCCTCATTATGGATAGCCGAAATCTCCAGATAGTTATTACGATCGTCATCCAGCACCGTGAACAGACGGAAATCGCGCATGATCTTCGGTGACAAGAACTGGCTGATAAAGCTCTCGTCTTTAAAATCACGCATCGCGAAGTGCAGGGTAGTGAGCCAGTCAGATCCCGCGATATCCGGGAACCAGTACTTATCTTCCTCGGTCGGATTCTGGCAAATGCGCTTAATATCCTGGAACATGGCAAAGCCCAGCGCATATGGGTTAATTCCGCTGTACCACGGGCTGTTGTACGGCGGCTGGTACACCACGTTGGTATGGCTGTGCAGGAACTCGAGCATAAAGCGTTCGGTCACTTTTCCTTCATCGTACAGATGGTTAAGGATGGTGTAGTGCCAGAAGGTGGCCCAGCCTTCGTTCATCACCTGGGTCTGCTTCTGCGGATAAAAATACTGGCTGACCTTGCGCACGATGCGCAGGATCTCACGCTGCCACGACTCCAGCAGCGGGGCGTTTTTCTCCATAAAATAGAGCAGGTTTTCCTGCGGCTCGGACGGATAGCGATGTGCTGACTCGATGGCTTTCTCTTCATCGCGTTTCGGCAGGGTGCGCCACAGCATATTCACCTGGCTTTGCAGATACTCTTCACGGCTCTTCTGCCGCGCTTTCTCTTCCTGCATGGAGATTTTGGATGGTCGTTTGTAGCGGTCTACCCCGTAGTTCATGAGCGCGTGACAAGAGTCGAGCAGACGCTCCACCTCGTCCACGCCATAGCGTTCTTCGCAGTCGGCAATGTATTTGCGGGCGAACAGCAGATAGTCGACGATAGAGCTGGCATCGGTCCAGCTACGGAATAGATAGTTATTTTTAAAGAAGGAGTTGTGGCCATAGCAGGCGTGCGCCATCACCAGCGCCTGCATGGTGACGGTGTTCTCTTCCATCAGATAGGCGATACACGGGTTGGAGTTGATGACTATTTCGTAGGCCAGCCCCTGTTGTCCGTGCTTATAGCTGCGCTCGGTCTCAATAAATTTTTTGCCAAACGACCAGTGGGTGTAGTTAATCGGCATTCCGACGCTGGAATAAGCGTCCATCATCTGCTCGGAGGTAATGACTTCAATTTGGTGCGGATAGGTGTCCAGCCGGTACAGCTTCGCTACCCGGTCGATCTCTGCCAGGTAGGTTTCGAGCAGCGGAAACGTCCAATCGGGTCCATCGCTCAGACGAGTGGTGTCCTTATTCATCGAGTCAATCGTAGCCATTAGCGCGCCCTCATTGTTGGCGACTCTCTCTGTCTGGAGAGCCTCTCTTCAAGAATAGAACACCGCAGAAATTCTGTAACAAGCGCCATTTCTTTTCTTCATGATTTATTCATTTTGATAGCGACTATTTTTCAATTTTGCAGAGTTTTATGCTGACAAAAAAAGAGGGTAGCAGGAGATATCAAATTCACCGCTACCCCGTGTGATGGGCACTCTGTGAGGCAAGTCACCATAAAAAAAGCATATGTTGAATAATATTTTCATCTGGGTTATCAATTTGTAATTAGAAGATTGTTCTTTTACTCATTCTGGAGTGGCTATGCACATTGTCATACTGGGAAGTGGCGTGGTTGGCGTAACCAGCGCCTGGTATTTAAGTCAGGCGGGGCATCAGGTTACGGTAATTGACAGGGAAGCCGGTCCGGCGCTGGAAACCAGCGCGGCCAACGCGGGGCAAATTTCGCCGGGGTATGCGGCACCCTGGGCAGCACCTGGTGTGCCTCTGAAGGCGATTAAGTGGATGTTTCAGCGCCATGCGCCGCTGGCGATTCGTCTGGACGGCACCGGTTTTCAGCTGAAGTGGATGTGGCAGATGCTGCGCAACTGCGACACCCGCCACTATATGGAAAACAAAGGTCGGATGGTGCGGCTTGCCGAGTACAGCCGCGACTGCCTGAAGACGCTACGTGAAACCACCGGTATTACTTATGAAGGGCGTCAGGGCGGTACGCTGCAGCTGTTCCGTACCGAACAACAGTATGAAAACGCCACTCGCGATATCGCGGTGCTGGAAGATGCGGGCGTTCCGTATCAACTGCTGGAAGCCTCGCGACTGGCAGAAGTTGAACCGGCGCTGGCGGAAGTGGCCCACAAGCTGACCGGTGGGTTGCGTCTGCCAAACGATGAAACCGGCGACTGCCAGCTTTTCACCCAGCGTCTGGCGAAAATGGCCGAACAGGCGGGCGTACAGTTCCGCTTTAATACTCCGGTCGACAGCCTGATTCAGGAAGGGGACCGCATCGTCGGCGTAAAATGCGGCGATGAGCTGGTGAAAGCCGATGCCTATGTGATGGCCTTTGGATCTTACTCTACCGCCATGCTGAAAGGGCTGGTGGATATTCCGGTTTACCCGCTGAAAGGCTACTCGCTGACCATTCCGATTATTGAAGAGAGCGGGGCGCCAGTCTCGACCATTCTCGACGAAACCTACAAAATTGCCATTACCCGATTTGATAACCGTATCCGCGTCGGCGGCATGGCGGAGATCGTCGGTTTTAACACCGAACTGCTGCAACCGCGTCGCGAAACGCTGGAAATGGTGGTGGGCGATCTCTTCCCGCGCGGCGGTAAAATCGAAGAGGCTACCTTCTGGACCGGCCTGCGTCCGATGACTCCAGATGGCACGCCAGTGGTGGGCAAAACCGCGTTCAAAAACCTGTGGCTCAATACCGGGCACGGCACCCTGGGCTGGACCATGTCCTGCGGTTCCGGTCAGTTGCTGAGTGATTTAATGTCTGGCCGAATGCCGGCTATCCCCTATGATGATCTTAGCGTTGCACGCTATTCGCCGGGCTTTACGCCGGCACATCCTCAGCATTTGCATGGCGCACACCAATAAGGAGAACGCATGTCACGTCCCGTGCTCGCCACGATTGATTTGCAGGCGCTGAAGCAGAATCTGGGCATTGTCCGCCGCGCGGCGGGTGGTGCTCGCGTTTGGTCGGTGATGAAAGCCAACGCCTACGGTCACGGATTAGATCGCATCTGGAATGCGCTGCGGGAAACCGACGGTTTTGCGATGCTCAATCTTGAAGAGGCCATTTTGCTGCGCGAACGCGGCTGGAAAGGGCCTATTTTGTTGCTGGAAGGCTTTTTCCACGCTGATGAGCTGGAGCTTTTCGATAAGTACCGGCTGACCACCAGCGTGCACAGCAACTGGCAAATTAAGGCGCTGCAAAACGCGCGCCTGCATGCGCCGATTGATATCTATCTCAAGGTGAATAGCGGCATGAACCGCCTCGGCTTTGCGCCGGAGCTCATCCATACCGTCTGGCAGCAGCTACGGGGCATTAGTAACGTCGGGGCGATGACGTTGATGTCACATTTTGCTCAGTCTGAACTGATCGATGGCGTAGCTGAGCAAATGCAGCGTATTGAACAGGCCGCCGAAGGGCTGGAGTGCCCGCGCTCGCTAGCCAACTCTGCGGCAACGCTCTGGCACCCGGAGACCCATTTCGACTGGGTGCGGCCGGGGATTGTGCTCTACGGCGCTTCACCGTCCGGGCAGTGGCAGGATATTGCCAATACCGGGCTCAAACCGGTCATGAGCCTCAGCAGTCAGATAATCGGGATTCAGAATCTGAAGCCCGGCGATGCCGTCGGTTATGGCAGTCGCTATCGTGCCAAAGAGGAGCAGCGTATTGGAATCGTGGCCTGCGGCTATGCAGATGGTTATCCGCGCATTGCCGCCAACGGCACGCCGGTGCTGGTGGACGGTATCCGTACCGGTACCGTTGGGGCGATTTCGATGGATATGCTGGCGGTGGATTTAACGCCGTGTCCGCAGGCCGGAATTGGTACCGCCGTTGAGCTGTGGGGGCAAGAGATCAAGATTGATGAAGTGGCCGCCAGCGCGGGAACCGTCGGTTACGAGCTTATGTGTGCTCTGGCGCCGCGTGTGCCAGTTGTGACGGTGTAACTTTTTGATGTTGCCCGGTAGCGCTTTGCTGACCGGGCATGTAGGCCGGATAAGCGCAGCGCCATCCGGCACAACAAACTACTCCGATTCTTCCTCAGCGACCCGCACGCCAACCTTCAGAACCTGATTTTCCTCTTTCTCGGCCACCGTCCACACCATACCGGCAAACTCCACCTGGTCACCCACAACCGGTGCTGCGCCTAAGAGGTGTTCGACAATGTCCCCCAGCGATTGCTGGTTATCGCGGAACTCTTCACCGCCGTCCAGACCATAAATCATGGCAACGTCGGCAAACTTCGCCCCGGCTTCCAGAATAAAATCGCCAAAGAAGCTTTGATCCAATGCGACCGGCGGCGACTGGCTGAACATTTTGCCGAGCGACGGCAGGTCACGTTCACGACCAATCACGCACAGAATATCGTTTTCACGCAGGCGCGTGCTGCCGGTCGGGTGGAGCATCACGTTATCGCGGAACAGCGCGGCAATACGCGTTTCCGGCGGCATATGCAGGTCGCGCAGGGCCGCCCCCACGCACCACTTTTCGGCGCTAAGTTGATACACAAACTGTTCCCACGGATTCTCCGGATGAATATCCAGACCCACGCGGGAAATCGGCCAGCCGACCGGTGGCACCACGACTTTGGCTTTCTTCGCTGCCCAGGAGAGCGACGTCCCCTGCAACAGCAGCGAGATCAGCACCACGAAGAAGGCGACGTTAAAGAACAGGCGGGCGTTATCGAGCCCGGCCATCATCGGGAATACCGCCAGAATGATGGGCACCGCGCCGCGCAGGCCAACCCAGCTGATAAACGTGCGCTCGCGCAGGTTAAACCCGCGGAACGGCAGCAGCCCGGCGAACACCGACAGCGGGCGGGCGACGAAAATCATCCAGATAGAAAGCAGCAGCGCCGGAATGGCAATAGGCAGCAGATCGGAAGGGGTTACCAGTAGCCCCAGCACCAGGAACATACCAATCTGCGCCAGCCAGGCCAGGCCATCGAAGTTTTGCAGAATGCCAAAGCGGTTACGAATCGGCCGATTGCCGAGCAGGAAACCGCACAGGTAGACCGCCAGAATGCCGCTGCCGTCGAGTTTAGTGGTGACGGCAAAAATCATGATCCCGCCGCTCAATGCCAGCAGCGGATAGAGCCCGGCTGGCAGGGAGATGCGGTTGATCATCTGCAACAGCAGGTAACCGCCGCCGATGCCAATAATAATCCCCAGTCCAAACTGTTGGAGAATGTGCACGAGGAACATCCAGCTCAGCCCGGTTTCATGCTGCTGGATCATCTCGATAAGCGTGATGGTCAGAAACACCGCCATCGGATCATTGCTGCCGGACTCAATCTCCAGGGTCGAGCCCACGCGCTCGTTAAGGCCTTTACCGCCAAGCAGCGAAAATACCGCGGCGGCGTCGGTGGAGCCGACGATGGCGCCAATCAGCAGCCCGTCCATCAGATTGAGGTTAAACAGCCAGGCCGCCATCATCCCGGTGAGCCCGGAGGTTATCAGAACGCCAACGGTTGCCAGCGACAGCGCCGGGCCTAAAGCGACGCGAAAGGAGCTCGCCTGGGTGCGCATCCCGCCATCAAGCAGGATAACCGCCAGCGCCAGGTTACTGACCATATAGGCGAAAGGGTAGTTATCGAAGGGGATGCCGCCGATGCCGTCGACGCCCGCCAGCATGCCGATGGCTAAAAAGATAACCAGAATAGGGATACCGAGACGGGAAGAAAATGAGCTTAAGAGAATACTGCAGGTTACTAAGACCGAACCCAAAATAAAGAGACTAATGACTGCCGTGGCGTCCAATGTTCACGCACTCCCCGATAACGTACAAGCTAGTTACAAAACGTTACCATAATTGCGGCACGAACATTGGACTAATAAACGGTGATTATTGTTTTTTATTCAACTAATACAGGATGACCGGTTATCGTCAGCCGGGATTGCCCGTCGCCGTGGGCCAACTGTGCCTGTGCGCCAAGCGCCAGCGTCACCGTGCGCTGTTCATGGCCAAAGTCGAGGCCGGTGATGACCGGAATAGACAGCCGTGAACGGAGGTACTCATACATCGACTCAAGGGAATATCCGGCGTCGTAGTCGTTCGGCGTCGCGCCGGTAAAACTCCCTAATACAATGGCGCGCTGGCGCGGCAGAATGCCCGCATAAAGCAGCTGTAATAGCATGCGTTCGACGCGGAACGGATGTTCGTTGATATCCTCCAGCACCAGAATGCCGCCTTCAATATCCGGCATCCACGGCGTGCCAATCAGTGACACGAGCATCGCCAGATTGCCGCCCCACAGCGTCCCTTGTTCATCGCATACCGGGCCATCGCCGTGCCACTCAACGCTATAGCGTGGTTGACGCAGGGCGCGCCAGAAGTGCTGTTCGGTAAACGCATTCAGGGTTTCCGCGCCGAAGTTTCCGGCCAGCATCGGGCCGCTGAAGGTAATCACGTTGCCTTTTGCCAGCAGACCGGACTGAATGGCGGTGAAGTCGCTATGGCCGCAGATAAGTAGCGGATCTTGCCGCTGGCGGGCTGCCAGTGCCTGCCAGTCAATGGTATCCAGCAAACGGCTGGCACCATAGCCGCCGCGTACTGCCAGCACTATCTGATTCTTCTCTTTGAGGGATGCCAACGCGTTGATATCGTGCAGACGTTCCGCTTCCGTTCCGGCAAAACGGCGGTCGCGACGAGTGATAACCTGCTGGTTATTCACCCGATGCCCGGCCTCTTCTAATCGCTTGACCCCGCACTGCGCGGCGGACTGATTGATGCAATAACCGGAAGGGGCGACGAGATGAAACTGAGACATGGCATTTCCTTGCAGAGAATGAAACGAGTATCATGCCGCCTGAGCCCATGGTTGTCATTAACGGCGGCAAAGTTCAGCTAAAAGGATAGATGCGTGAAATTGAGATGGTTTGCTTTTTTAATTGTATTACTTGCTGGATGTTCTTCTCACCAATCGGATTATCGCAACCCACCCTGGAACCCCGAAGTGCCGGTGAAGCGCGCAATGCAGTGGATGCCAATCAGTGAAAAAGCCGGTGCGGCATGGGGCGTAAGCCCGCGTCTGCTGACGGCGATTATCGCCGTGGAGTCAGGCGGCAATCCGTCGCTTGTCAGTAAATCAAACGCGGTAGGGCTGATGCAGCTTAAAGCCTCTACGTCTGGTCTGGATGTTTATCGTTACATGGGCTGGAGTGGACAACCGTCGACCAGCGAACTGAAAAACCCGGAACGGAATATTTCCATGGGAGCCGCTTATCTGAGCATTCTCGAACATGGTTCGCTTGCTGGGATAAACGATCCGGAAGTGATGCAGTATGCGCTGGTGGTCTCCTATGCTAACGGTGCCGGCGCGCTGCTGCGTACCTTCTCATCGGATCGTAAAAAGGCGATTGCCGAAATTAACGACATGGATAAGGATGAGTTCTTCCAGCACGTCGTGAAGAATCACCCTGCACCGCAAGCGCCCCGTTATATCTGGAAGGTTCAGAAAGCGATGGACGCCATGTAATCAGCGGACGTTATTCGCCCGTTCGCGCGCTTCACGCTCCAGTGCAAAGATAATGCGCTGGAGCGAGCGCTCAAGCACCGGATTCATATGCAGAAAACGGAAGCTTAAGCGCGGCGTGACGATGGTTTCGTTCTTGCTATCCACCACTTTGCGCTCGCTAATTCCCAACAGCCGCGCATCAAAGCGAAAGCGCCCCCACTGCGCCATATCCAGCTCAATCTCGTTAAGTTGCATACCCGGAACTAATCCATCCGGTGCTGGCGCATCCAGCAACGCCCCCATACCGCCGAGCGAAAGATCGTACAGACGAAAGCGCAGCGTGCTTTTATCCGGTAACGTGGCTTTGCCGAAATAGGGCGGATGCAGCGGAGCAGGAATGCGGAAAAACTCCCGACGCTGGATAAACCAGACTGCCGCAGGCGTAGGCATCACGAAAGCCGGCAAGTTCTGATAATCCTCGACCGCCATCGCTGGTACCGTGAATTCAATTTTGGCACCGTTGGTTTCGGCGACGATGGTGATATTTTTTGCCGTTCTGGCCGCAATGTTATCTTCCTCCCGACTGCCAAAATCAATCACCAGCCGCTGCTGGCTGGCATCAAGAATACGGCTAATAAACTGTCGGGACGACCAGCTGACGCGCAGCGCGGCGTTAGCCTGCTGAAGATCGCGCAGAATACTTAATACAGCTAATGGGTTTTGCTTTAGAAACTGTGTGTTGTGCTCACTCACGTGGAATGGCTCCTGAATGGCAGAGGCTTAATTATGTATCGGCGTAGCAATCTATAACTTCAGCGCCCAAATGAAAATATTTAACATCTTCGCAGCTTTAGGCTGACCAAAGCACTTAAGACAGTGCTTACGTCAAAATTCGTATTTATCCGTATAAAATATCATCGCCTTTCCAGGTTTTTTAAGAACAATTACCTATACTTGAAGTATTAGCGGCGCAGAATGTCGGCGCTTTTATGGCTGTTTAATGGAACTGAAGAGGTGGGAAAAATGGGTATTATTACCTGGATTATTTTTGGTCTGATTGCCGGTGTTATTGCCAAACTGATTATGCCGGGGCGCGATGGGGGGGGATTCATCCTCACCTGTATCCTGGGGATAGTCGGTGCGGTTGTGGGCGGCTGGTTAGCGACCACGTTTGGCCTCGGCGGCAGCGTCACCGGGTTTAACCTGCACAGCTTCCTGGTTGCCGTAGTCGGTGCCATCGTTGTGCTGGTGGTTTTCCGCCTGATTCGCCGCGAATAATGTCTCTCAACGGCCCCGCAAGGGGCCGTTCTTCGTTTTATCCCCCGCGTGTTTTTTCCACTTTTTGTTGTTGTCTGCATTTTTATGTTGAACTAAAAATACAAATGATAATAATTATCGTTCTTTGTGCGTTTTGAGTTCACCTATAAAATGAAAAAAACCGTTTTTCGTCGTTGTACGCTTTCAGGGATGATTGCCGTTGCGCTTTCCACGTCGGCCTGGGCTGATAAAAATGAAACCACGATGGTCGTCACCGGGTCGGGCGAGAGCAGTGAACTGCCAGCATGGACCAACAGCGCCACCAAATCCGCGGTGGCCGAGAGTAAAACCCCGCAGGTGATTAACACCATCAGCCAGCATGAAATCAGCGAACGCCATGCCACCTCGGTGAATGAGATCCTGCGCTATGCGCCGGGTGTATCAACCGAGTCTCGCGGCAGTACCACCTATATGAGCGAATATAAAATCCGCGGTTTTACCGTCGATAACGAGTTCTATAACGGTCTGCAATTGCCTTATAACGTCACCGGCAATACCAAAGCGCGTATCGATCCGCTGCTGATTGAGAGCGTCGACATTCTGAAAGGGCCTTCTTCCGTGCTGTACGGCAACGGTTCGCCGGGCGGGCTGGTCAACATTCAGGGCAAAAAACCACAGACTACGCCGCGTACCGAAGTCGGTTTTAATACCGGTACCCGTAATCTGAAAGAGGGCTACCTCGATTCCACCGGGCGCATTGCCGACAGCGACTGGAGCTACCGCCTGCTGGGCAAGGCGACGGAAGGCGACGATCAGCCGCACACCTCCCGCACCGAGGATTATCTGGTTGCGCCGAGCGTCACCTGGCAACCGAGTGATAAAACCCGGCTGACTATTGATGCGCTGGCGCAAAACACGCCAAGCCTGACGCCGTCGAACCCGCTGCCGCTCTCTTATCTGCGCTCAAACTATGCTGATAAGCGCGATTATGCTGGCGATAAATGGAACGGTTTTAAGCAGCGACAGTGGATGGTGGGCTACAGCTTTGAGCACGAATTTGATAGCGGCTGGGGCATTGCGCAGAAGGCACGCTACTTCGATATCGACACCCACCAGAAGAGCATTTACTCAACGGGGAATGCGGGCAATCCCGTTTATGAGTTAGACCGTTTTGCGTACACCACGGATGAAGACCTGCATAACTTCAATATTGATAACCAGGTGACGCGCACCTTCACCTTCGGTGATTGGCAGCACCATCTGTTGGCTGGGTTTGACTACCAGAAGCTGAACTCGCATTACCACTATCGTTATGCTCCCGCGTCTACAACGCCGGGTATTGATATGCGCAATCCGGATTTCGGCCTGGTCAATGAAGATGCGCTGGGGCTGTATACAGCCCAGAAAAACCGTCTCTCCTACAACCAGAAAGGGTACTACCTTCAGGACCAGGTTGAGTTTGGCGGTCTGAATCTGCTGGCAAGCCTGCGCTACGATGAGTACCAATCTGCCACTACCGACTATCTTAACGCTGACCAGAAAACGTGGATTTCTCAGGATAGAGTAACGAAACGACTGGGGGCGCTGTACGCCTTTGATAACGGTATTTCGCCGTTTATCAGCTATTCCGAAGGATTTAAACCGGTATCACCGGCGCGTAACCTGACGGCCGATCAGGTGAAACCGACCACCAGTAAACAGGTGGAGGGCGGCGTGAAGTACCTGCTGGCGGAATATGCCACCACCTTCACCGCCTCGGTGTTTAACATTAAGCAGAAAAACGTGCTGAGCCTGGACCCGAGCTGGAATTACCATCAGACGGGGGAGATTGAATCAAACGGTGCGGAGCTGTCGGCCATTAGCCGACCAACCGATAACATCAACCTGATCGCCAACTACGCCTATACGCACGCCATTAATACCGAAGATGAAACCTATCAGGGTAAACGTCCGACGCAGGTTCCGGAAAACGCGTTTAACCTGTGGGGAGACTACACCTTCGATCAAAGTCTGGTGCGCGGGCTGACGGTAGGGGCCGGGGTGCGCTATACCGGGCCAATGGAGATTGCGCCGGATAATACGGCTGGCAAACTCGGTGGCACCACGCAGTACGATATGTCGCTCTCTTACGATATGTCGGCGGTGGAGAGCAGTCTGGCTGGGTTGATGCTGAAAGCCAGCGCGCAAAACCTGACCAACAAAGAAACGTTGACCTGCTATGACAGCACCAACTGCTGGATTGGTCGAGACAGAACGGTGCAGCTCGGGGCGAGCTACACCTTCTGACGGGAATCAGCCTTCCCGGCGTCGCTTTGCTCGGCCGGGCTACGGGATGGTTTCTTGTAGCCCGGACGAGGCGTTTACGCCGACTCCGGGGCGGCACCGGCCGTGGCTGATTGACGCTGCGTCGCCTTCATCGGAATAAACGCGATAATCACCGCGCCCAGCACCAGGAACCCGGCGACCATATAGATCCCCGCGTTAAAGCTGCCGGTCACGTCCTTCATCAGCCCCATCAGCAGCGGGCCGAGCGCCGCGCCGGTCATCCCGGTGCCGTTAATCACCGCAATGCCCAGCGCACGGGCGCGCAGGGAAAGCGCTCTGTCCGGCGTGGTCCAGAAAATGACCATCGCGGCAAAGGCGCCCATCGAGGCCATCACGATACCGGTAAACTGCAACGGCGGGTACGGACTGGTGGCGGTGAGAACCCAGCCCGCCGCGGCGAAAAGATAGGGCAGTAAAGTGTGCAGCTTACGCTCGTTATGGCGGTCCGAACGCTTGCTCCACCAGATCATCCCGACAATAGTACAGACCTGAGGAATAGCGCTGAGCAGGCCGATGGTCACGTTGCTGCTCTCAGCGTTAAAGCTACGCAGGATAAGCGGGGTCCAGACGCTCAGGGCGCTCAGCGTATTGGTCAGGCAAAAATAGGCCAGCGTATAGAGCATAATGGTCGGCGTCATCAGCTCGCGCTGTACGCTCTTTTGACCCACCGATGCCGCCTGAATCGCGCTCTGGGTTTGCAGCGCGTTCTGGCGGTCGGCCTCCATCATCTCTTCGAGGCAGGCTTTATCGTCGTCGGTCAACCATTTGGCTTTCGACGGGCTGTCGTCCAGCCAGAACCAGACCACCAGACCGAGCAGCACGGACGGGAAGCCTTCCAGCAGGAACAGCCACTGCCAGCCCTTGAGGTTCAGCAAGCCGTCCATGTTGAGAATATAACCTGAAGCCAGTGACCCCAGCGCCATGGTTACCGGCATGGCAATCATAAACAGGGCGTTGGCGCGAGCGCGATAGTGCGCCGGGAACCAGTAGGTTAAGTAGTAGAGCAGACCGGGCAGGAAGCCCGCTTCGGCGATACCGACCAGCATACGCAGCGCGTACAGGCTGTTCGGCCCGGTGGCGAACAGGGTGGCGGTCGAGGCAATACCCCAGACTATCATCAGGATGGCAATCCAGCGGCGGGCGCCGACGATGGTCAGCATGACGTTGCTGGGAATACCGCACACCACGTACATCACATAGAACAGGGTTGTCGCGAGACCAAACATGGTACTGGTCAGCCCCAGGTCTTTGCCCATGGTCAGGCCGGCAAAGCCGATATTAATACGGTCGAGATAGGAGAAAACGAACAGCACGAATAAAAATACAATTAAGCGGCGGAAAAGCTTATTGATAACCGCCTGTTGGCGAGGGTTCAGCGGCCGTTGCGCCGGGGGCGGAGTGGCAAGCTCCCCGTCGCGTTTGTGTCCCAGAGAAGGGCTATCGTTCATGAAAAGCTCCACATTGTGTTTATTAGTATGGGTACCGAGATGCAGGCTGCTAACGTATAGAAAATAGCCATCACAAATGTCAATTTTACGTAGTTAAAATGATACGTAATTGTTATGTGTGTGGCATTTGTGAATCATAATGAGATCTGCGTCGCGCTAATTCTTAAGCCGCCGGTATTCGGGGTGAAAAGGGGTCAGGACGGGCGTAACGACTCAGGGTATAATCGAAAAATCTGTGGTTTGATGGGGTAAGGAAACGCATGAGTCATATAAAAAAAGTATCGGACGATACCGCCTTTCATCGTGAAGAGTTTCCGTTCTACTGGATTGTTAACGTCTATGCGCGTTACACCCAAACCGTAGAAGTGGCGCTGAAAAAGATTGCGCTCGACGTGTCGCGCTTTCGCGTGTTGATGATAACGCACCAGTACGGCGAGGCGAGTATTTCGCAAATCTCCGAATACGCGCTGGCGAAAATGCCGACGGTCACCAAGATTGTGGGCCGACTGCGCGAAGATGGCCTGGTCACCACCGCAAATAGCGCCAGCGATGCGCGGGTAACGGTGGTGATGCTGACCGAAGCGGGCCAGCAAAAAGTGGCGGAAGCGATGCCGCTGGTGGGTAAAATTTTCGACAAAGGCTTTAAGGGGATGAGCGTAAGTCAGGTGGAGAAAATGAACCAGTCGCTGTCGAAAGTGCTGGATAATCTTAACGAACTGTAGCCGCAATACGACACAATGACAAAATTGTGACCCGCGTAGAAAATTATCATAACTCACTGTAAATAAACTCTTTTTTTATGACTGCCGTTGGCCTCATCGCCAACGGCAGCGCCCGCCTGTATTCGCCATTTTGCTTTGTAATTCATCAAACTGCGCGATTAACCCTTATCAATAAAAGGTTAATTAATTGTTATTTTGCAGTAAATTTAACGTGAAAATTTACTTGAATTTTCATCTAAATATTCCATAGTGATTACACATCGGTCAGGGCAAAAAAGCAGCAACGACTGCGCGCCTGAATATGATTCATTTTTTCTGGTTAAGGTGTTAATCATGAAGCCAGTTTGTGAGAGCAATGGGTTTATCGAACGGTTCATCCTCGGCGAGGGTGACCTGAGCTTTGCCGTCAAAGACACCCTGGACGTGGCGGGATTCCGCACCCAGGCCGGTTGTCAGGCGCTGGCGGATACGCCAGTCGCCGCGCAGCATGCAATCGTCGTTGCTACCTTGCTGGCAAACGGCTGCGTGCTGTCAGGAAAAACCACGTTACACGAACTGGCGTTTGGCGTGACCGGGGTAAACCCCTGGAGCGGCACCCCGGTGAATCCTCATTTCCCGTCGCTTATTCCCGGCGGTTCTTCTAGCGGTTCGGCAGCGGTCGTGGCGGCGGGCGAGGTCGATTTTGCGCTCGGCACCGATACCGGCGGCTCGGTGCGCATGCCAGCAGCCTGCTGCGGCGTACTGGGGCTGAAGCCCGGCTATGGCGTGCTGAGCCGACAAGGTGTTCTGCCTGTCGATAGCTCGCTTGACAGCGTCGGTCTGTTTACCCGCGATACGGGCACGCTCCGTCAGGCGCTGAACCGTCTGCACATTGTCGTCGAATCCCCGCTGGAGGCGCTGCCAGCCATCACCTTTATCCCGGCGGCGCTGCCGGAAATTGATGCCGCGCTGCTGCGTTTTCTTGCCGAAGCGGACGTGCAGCCAGAGCAGGGCGAACTCTCAACGCTTACCGATGCCCATCTTGCGGGTATGGCCATTATCAGCCATGAAAACTGGCAGGCCTTCAGCGCGCTGCTGGCGACAAACACCGTCTCTGCCGATGTGGCAACCCGCATTCGTGCCGGGGCTAACGTCAGCGCCGATGCGCTGGCAGAGGCTGAAAAAGTGCGCCAGCGCTTCAGCGACGACGTGGATGCGCTGCTGGCTATCACTCCGCTGGTGGCGCTGGCGACGTTGCCAGAATTGCCGCCCACGCTTGACGAGGCGAAAGACCCGCTCAGCGTGGTCAACCTGACCCGGCTGGTGAGGCCGTTTAACCTCAGCGGACATCCGGCGCTCACGCTACCTGCGGGCACGCTTGATGGCCGCCCGGTTGCCCTGCAACTGGTGGCCCGCAAAGGCGCCGAAGGGTTGCTGGTACAGGCCGCCGAATGGCTCACGGCGCGACAACGCCGCTAAGCCAACCCGTTTTACCTTTTCCCTGATGACTCAGTGAGTTCGACTCATTGCGGCCTCGTTCGCTCTGCGAACGGCTGCCTATAAAAATTATGGAGAAAGCCATGTCTGCCATCCAGGTTCGTGAATCGCTGGTTCCGCTGCTGAGCGAAGTGAGCGCGCGCAGCACCGATTTTGAGCATCAACGCCATATTTCCGACGACATCATTACCGGTTTTAAACAGGCGGGCGTGTATCGTGCGCTGGTGCCAAAAATCTACGGCGGCGACGAGTGCACTCCGGCGCAGTTCTGCGAGCTGATTGAGCAGATTGCCACCGCGGACGGTTCCGCAGGCTGGGTGGCGAGCTTCGGCATGAGCCCGTTTTACCTCGGTGCGCTGCCGGTAGAAACGTTAAAAGCACTTTATCGCGACGGCCCGGACGTGGTCTTTGCCGGCGGGATTTTCCCGACACAAAAAGCGCGACAGGCAGACGGTGGTTACCGCGTCAGCGGACGCTGGAGTTTTGCCAGCGGCAGCATGGGCGCGTCGGTGCTGGGCGTGGGTATTCTGCCCGACGGCGACCAGGCGCTGCCGCGCATGGCGGTGCTGCCCCGCGCCAGCGTGCAGATTGACCCGGTATGGGACACCGTAGGCCTTGCCGGAACCGGCAGCCATGACCTGCTGGTGGACGACGTGTTTGTGCCACAGGATTGGACCTTTATTCGCGGCGGCGCCTTGAACCTCGAAGGCCCGCTGTACCGCTACCCGGTGCTCTCGTTAGCCACTCAGGTGCTTTCTGTGGTGGCGCTCGGCGTGGCCCGCGCGGCGCTCAACGAAATTTATGCCATTGCTCATCGCCAGCAGTCGGTCACCGGCGCACCGCGTCTGGCCGACCGCCCGCAGGCGCAGATGCAAATTGCCCGCTGCGAGGCTGACCTGCGATCCGCCCGCGCCTGGTTCTATGACGCTATCGACGATGTCTGGCAGCAACTGCTCAGAGGCGATGATGCGGACTGCGCGCAGATCAACGCCTTACGACTTTCCTCAACCCACGTGACTCGCGTCGCTGCCGACGTGGCGCGCCAGGCGCTGGCGCTAAACGGCATGGGCGGCGTCACCATGACCAGCCCGCTGCAGCGCTACGTCCGCGACACGATGGTGATTACCCAACACGCCTTTATGGGCGACCTCTCGTACCTCAACGCCGGTACGGTCTTTTTCGGCGGTAAACCGATGCCCGGTTACCTGTAATTTTTAACCTAAGGAGCAACCAATGAGCCAATCAACCACACTGCGCGTGCTGTTTTGCATCGGCGTGAACCAGAACTTTTTTGACGCCAGCCAGGCCGAAGCCAAACAGGTATGGGCCGCTTTCGGCGTAATGATGAAAGGGATGGAAGAGACCCCGGGGATCACGGTAATCGGCAACATGGACGACGACCAGCTGATGGTCGGGCCGTCCACCACCGCGCCGTGGACCACCTACGTGCTGGCGGACGCGCAGGCACTGGAAAACGTGGCGGCGGTCTGCAACCTGTTCCGCACCACCCCGGTCGGCGACGGCGGCAGCAAGCTGTGGAAGTACTGCAAAATCGAAGCCCGCGTGGGTCGTGAACTGATTATCCAGGGTTAAGGGAGCCGATGATGACCTCTCAGGATGCGCTGCGCCTCCAGCAGCTCGAAGACCAGCAGGCCGCGCGGGTGTGTATCAGCCACTACATGCACCTGTGCGACCGGCTGGATTCACTCGACACGGTACAGGCCATTGGCGCGCTGTTCTCTGTCGATGCCTGCTGGCAAGGCGTGGGCGAACCCTACGCCACGCGGCTGGGGCGTCATCAGGGACGCGCGGCGATTATCGCGATGATGGCGGGCTACGTCCGCCATCCCGCGCACTTTGCCATGAACGCGCACTTTCTCTGCTCAGAGGCGCTGACGAATGCAGCAGGCGGAGAGGTACAGGGCCGCTGGCTGATGCTGCAAACGTCGGCCTTCAGCGCGGGCGGCGCGCACCTCAACGCCGCCGAATTAAACGTCACCTTCCGGCGCGAAGCGGGGGAGATGGTGATGCACCATTTCACCACCCGCAACCTGTTTAGCCGACCCGTAAGCCACTGGCATGCCGAGGATACGCTCCCGGTGCCGGACCAAAATCAGACCGTCGAAGACGTGCAGGAGAATGGACATGCAGTGTGACCACCTGATTAATGTGAAGAATATCGATACCACGATGCCGAACGTGCCGAGCCGCGAAGCGCTTGCCTCGTTGGTACAGCACGACCGTGTACACACCTCGCTGTACACCTCTGAAGAACTGTTCAATCTGGAGCTGGATCGCGTGTTCGGTAAAACCTGGGTTTGGGTGGCACACGCCAGCGAAATTCCGGAGACCGGCAGCTTCAAAACGACTGAAATTGGCACCCAGCCGGTGATTGTGGTGCGTGGCCGTAAAGGCGACGTCCACACGCTGCTTAACCGCTGCCGTCACCGCGCGGCCACCGTCTGCGAACACCGCAGCGGCAAAACCAACAGCTTTGTCTGCCCGTACCACGGCTGGGGCTACGCGCTGGACGGCAGCCTGCGCGGCGTGCCGCAGCCGGAAAGCTATGCCGACCAGTTAGAAAAGGGCGAGCTGGGGCTGGTGTCCCTGCGCACCGAACAGTACGCGGGCATGATTTTCGCCACCTTTAACGACCACATTGAACCGCTGGAAGATTTCCTCGGCGCGGCGAAAAAGTGGATGGATCTGTTTATGAAGCAGGGCGCGGGCTACCCGATCAAAACCGGCCCGGCACACCGTTTCCGCTTCCCCGGCAACTGGAAAATCCAGCTCGAAAACACCACCGACGGCTACCACTTCCCGGTGGTGCACCGTTCGTTTTTAAGCTCGGTCGATAAGCAGACCGAAGAGATGCTCAACTTCGTCGACGGCAGCGGTTACGTCGAAGATCTCGGCAACGGCCATAGCGTGATGGTGATGATCCCGGAGCTGGTGGATCTGGAAGCCAATCTTGATGCGCCAATCCCTGAACGCTTTACAGAACTGGCCGACGCCCTGCGCGCCGATCACGACGAAGATCGGGTACGCCGTATTGTGCGTGCGGTCGGCGGCTCCGGCTTCAACCTCAATATTTTCCCGAACATTGCCTGCTCGATGGCTTTCTTCCGCGTCCTGCAGCCGGTGTCGGTAAATGAAACCGAAATTCACCATGCGGTGATCACCATGGACGGTGGCCCGGAAATCGCTAACCAGGCGCGTCTACGTCTGCACGAACACTTCCAGGGGCCGATGGGCTTCGGTACGCCGGACGACTCGGAAGCATGGGAGCGCGTACAGCGCGGAGCCACCGCCGGTGACGACCTGTGGATCATGCTCAACCGTGGCCTGGCGGGGGAATACCGCACCGACGACGGCCGGCGTAGCGACGTTAGCGCTGAAACCGGCATGCGTGCGGCCTACCAGCAGTGGAAAAAACTGATGACGGAGATGGAATAAATGACGACCGCTGAATCTGTACTGTTTAACGCCATCGCGGTTATCAACCTCGAGGGCGACCTGCTGGATCAGGGCGAGTTCGATGCGTGGCTGGATCTCTGGCAGCACGACGGCCTGTACGTAGTGCCGATCGACCCGACCGAAACCGACTTTAAAAACACGCTCAACTACGCCTGTGACGATCACGAAATGCGCGCTAAGCGCGTGAAGCGTCTCTACAGCGGCGAGTCCATTTCCACCACGCCGCGCGCCAGAACGCTGCGCACGCTGTCGCGCTTCCGTCTGCTGGAGGCCAGCGAAAACGAAGTGGTGGTGCGCGGCGCACAGTCGCTGTGGGAGCACCGTAAAGGCCACAGCCGCCACTACGCCGCCGACATTACCTGGCGTCTGCGCCCGCAGGAAAGCGGCTGGCGTATCACGCAGAAGGTGATTCGCCTGGTCAACAGCGACGATGTGCTGCACAGCATCGGCTACATCCTGTAAGGAACCGTTTATGACGCAAACCGTATTAGTCACCGGAGCGGCTTCCGGTCTCGGCAACGTGATTGCCGCTCATCTGCTGGCCGAGGGCTTTCAGGTGGTGCTGACCGATGTTGACGCCGCCCGCGCCGAAGCGGCTGCCGCAAACCTGGATAACGGCGAAGGCAAAGTCCTGGCGCTGGGGCTGGATATCCGCCAGCCGGAAGCTTTTGACCGCGCGCTGACGGCGACCATCGAACGCTTCGGCAGCCTACAGGTGCTGGTGAATAACGCCGCGCTGACGCTCGCCACCCCGGTAATGGACATTACCGCCGAAGAGTTTGACCAGGTGATTTCCACCAACCTGCGCGGCACCTTTGTTGGCTGCCAGACGATGGGGCGCTACTTCGCCCGTCGCGGCTACGGTCGCATCATCAACCTGGCGTCGCTCGCCGGGCAGAACGGCGGCACCGCCTCCGGGGCGCACTATGCGGCGTCAAAAGGCGGCATTCTGACGTTGACCAAAGTCTTTGCCCGCGAGCTGGCGAAATCCGGCGTGACGGTCAACGCAATTGCGCCGGGGCCGATGGACCTGCCGACGGTGCATGCGCTGGTGCCGGAAGAGAAGATGCCCGGCCTGTTACAGATGATCCCGGTAGGTGAGCTTGGCGACGCGGCGTTTGTTGCCCAGGCCGTGGCCCTGCTGGCTTCCCAAACATCGTCGTTTGTCACCGGGGCCACCTGGGACATTAACGGCGGGCTGTTTATGCGTTAAGGGGCCATCGATGCTGACATTACAGGTTATTCGTCGTGAGCTTCAGGGCGAGGTGGTGCTGCTGACGCTGGCTAAAGCCGACGGTACGGCGCTGCCCGCGTTTACCGCCGGGGCGCATATCGACTTGCATCTGGGCGAGGATCTGGTGCGCCCGTACTCGCTGTGCGGCGATCCGTGCGAACTCAATCACTACCAGCTTGGCGTGCTGAAAGATAGCCAGTCCAAAGGCGGCTCACTTGCCGTTCACGGGCTACAGGAAGGCGATGAGATTCAGGTCAGCGAGCCGCGCAACCTGTTTGCGCTGGATGAAAAGGCGAGCTTCAGCCTGCTTATCGGCGGCGGTATCGGTATTACGCCGATGCTGGCGATGGCGGCGGAGCTGATGGCGGCCGGGCGTGCTTTCAGTCTGCATTATTGTGCGCGAAGCCGCGCACAGGCGGCGTTTGTCGCCCAGTTGACGGCGTCGGCCTACGCCCCGCAGGTGCATCTGCACTTCAGCGATGAACAGCGCATTAATCTTGATGCGGTGCTGTGCGACGTGCCTGCTGGCACCCATGTCTACGTCTGCGGTCCGACACGGCTGATGGATGCGGTCAGCGAGCAGGCCACTGCCCAGGGCTATGCGCCGGAACAGATCCACCAGGAGTGCTTTAGCGCCGAGGTGGAAACCGGTGGTCAGCCGTTTGAAGTGGTGGCAGTCGCCAGCGGTATCACCGTGCAGGTAGCGGCAAACCAGACCATCGTTGAAGCACTGGCGTTAGCGGGGCTCAAGGTCTGCGTCTCCTGTAAACAGGGGATCTGCGGCAGTTGCCTGACCGACGTGCTGGAAGGTGAGCCGGATCATCGTGACCACTATCTGACCGACGAAGAGAAGGCCGATGGCGATCAGATCCTGCTGTGTTGCTCCCGGGCGAAAAGCGCCCGTCTGATAATCGATCTTTGAGGATCTCCCTATGACTCTGCAAACCGAGTTTCGTAACGCCATGGCGCAGTTGGGCAGCGCGGTATCGGTGATCACCACCGATGGCCCCGCAGGTAAATTTGGCTTCACCGCCTCCGCCGTGTGCAGCGTGACCGACCAGCCGCCGACGCTGCTGGTGTGCATGAACCGCAACTCTTTTGCCCACGCGCATTTCAAGCAAAACGGCGCGCTGTGCGTCAACGTGCTGTCGAGCGACCACCAGGCGCTGTCGGGCATTTTTGCCAACGCCAGCCTGCGCTCCGAAGAGCGTTTCTGCCACGACAGCTGGCAGGTGATGGCCAGCGGCGCGCCGGTGCTGAGCTCTGCGGTGGCGAGCTTCGATTGTGTGATTGATGACTGCCACGAAGTGGGCAGCCATTCAGTCTTTTACTGCCGGGTGCAGGCGATTCGCGTCAGCGAGCAGCCGCGCGGGCTGGTCTATTTCAACCGCCGCTACCACACGGTTGGCTGCGACGTGGAAGTCTGATAACGAAAAGGGGAATGCCGGATGAGCAATGTCGTTTCTGAAACTGCCGTCACATCAACGACCGTCCGCCAGGACGCGCAGCAAATGCGCAAGCTGGTTGTCGCGTCGGTACTGGGTAATGCGCTGGAATGGTATGACTTCTTTCTCTACGGCACCGCCGCCGCGCTGGTCTTTGGCCCGCTGTTCTTCCCGGTGGGCGGCGACCCGTTGCAGGGCACGCTGCTGGCGTTTTCCGGCTTCGCGGTCGGTTTTCTGGCGCGCCCGCTCGGCGGCATCCTGTTCGGCCATATCGGCGACCGCTATAGCCGCAAGATGACGCTGATAATGACCCTGACGCTGATGGGGGCGACGACCTTTGTTATTGGCCTGCTGCCGACCTACGCGCAGATAGGCATCTGGGCGCCGCTGTCGCTCATCATCCTGCGCTTTTTACAAGGCGTGGCTTCCGGCGGCGAGTGGGGCGGCGGCGTGCTGATGCTGAGTGAAAACGCACCGGCCTCGCGCCGTGGCTTCTACACCGCGTGGAGCCAGATGGGTGTCTCCGGCGGCTTTGTGCTCTCGGCCTTCGCCTTTTACCTCGTCCAGCAGTTACCGGAGAGCGATTTCCTGAGCTGGGGCTGGCGCGTGCCGTTCTTGCTGAGCATCGTCATCTTCCTGGTCGGCGTTTATATCCGCAAAAACATTCGCGAGAGCAAAGCCTTTACACAGGCAAAGCCGGAAGACAAACACGAAAAGATCCCGCTGCTGGTACTGGTACGCGAACACCCGAAAGCGCTGTTACAGGCCATTGCCCTGCGCCTGCCGGAAAACGGGGCGTCCTACATTTTCTTCACCTTCTCGGTGGTTTACGCCAAACACATTGGTATCGGCACCGGGGAGATCATCAGCGCGGTGACGCTGGCGATGCTGATTGAATTCTTCTCGATCCTCTTCTGGGGCGCGCTGTCGGACAAGATTGGCCTGAAACCCGTTTACTACATCGGCGTGATTGGCCTGTTGGTCATGGCGTTCCCCTTCTTTTGGCTACTCTCCACCGGCAGCTACGGCGTGGTGATGCTGGCGATGTTCCTCGGCCTGCCGGTGTGCCACGGCGCGATGATTGGCACTCAGCCGTGCATCATGAGCGATCTCTTCCCGGTGCGGGTGCGTTACTCCGGACTGGCGCTGGGCCACGAAGTGGGGTCCATCTTCTCTGGCGGCCTCGGCCCGATGCTGGCGGTGGCGCTGCTGATGGCCTTCGATGCCTCGTGGCCGGTCTCTTTATTGTTGATGGCCTACGCGCTGCTGGCATGGATTGCCCTGAGAAGCCTGCCTTCAACCCCTTTACCACACAACAATGCAGGAGCAACGGATGTTAACGATTGAATCACTGACCTGCTGGCTGGTGGATATTCCCACCATTCGCCCGCACAAGCTGTCGATGGCCACCATGGGCTGCCAGACCCTGACCATCGTGCGCATGCAGTGCGCCGAGGGCGTGGTTGGCTGGGGTGAAGCCACCACCATCGGCGGGCTGAGCTACGGGGCAGAAAGCCCGGAAGCCATCCGCTCGGCTATTGAAACCTACCTGTCGCCGCTGCTGTGCGGCCAGACCTTCAGCGGCGTAGCGGCGCTGGCCGAGAAAATGAACGCCAGCGTCAAGGGCAACACCTTTGCTAAATCGGCGCTGGAAACCGCGTTTCTGGATGCCCAGGGCAAACTGCTGGGGCTGCCGGTGAGCGCGCTGCTCGGCGGGGCGATAACCGACCGCCTGCCGGTGCTGTGGACGTTGGCGAGCGGCGACACCGATAAAGATATTGAAGAAGGGAAACGGCTGCTGGCGGAAGGGCGACACGACACCTTCAAACTGAAAATTGGTGCCCGGGATCTCAAAACCGATATCCGCCACGCGCTGGCGATTAAAGCGGCGCTCGGTGAAGAGGTCAGCGTTCGCGTTGACGTTAACCAGGCGTGGGACTTTACCACCGCGGTGAAAGGCATGAGTCAGCTACAGGATGGTGGTATCGACCTCGTCGAACAGCCAACCCCGCTTTGGGATAGAGAGGGGTTGATTACCCTGAGCCAGCGTTTTGACGTTCCGATTCTCGCCGATGAGGCGGTGGCAACCAGCCACGACGGTTTTGCTCTGGCGCACGGCGGTTTTAGCGGTGCCTATGCGCTGAAGATTGCTAAAGCGGGCGGCCCGGCGCAGGCGCTGAAGCTGGCGCACGTCGCACAGGCGGCGGGCGTGGCGCTGTACGGCGGCACCATGCTGGAAGGCTCGCTCGGCACGGTAGCTTCGCTGCACGCCTGGTCCACCGTAAAGATGCAATGGGGCACCGAGATGTTCGGCCCGCTGCTGCTGAAAGACGACATCGTGGTCACGCCGCTCGACTTCCGCCAGGGGCTGGTTTCGCTGCCGCAGGGGCCGGGGTTGGGCGTAGAGATTGACTTCGACAAACTGCGTTATTACGCGCGCCACTAAAAGGACATCCCGATGCTGTTCAAAGTTGAAATGACCGTCAATATCCCGTCGTCGTTGCCCAAAGCCGAGGCCGATGCGATCAAGGCCCGTGAGAAAGCCTACGCCCAGCAGCTTCAGCACGAAGGGAAATGGCTGCACATCTGGCGCGTCGCCGGGCTGTACGCCAACGTCAGCATCTTTGACGTGGCCGATAACCAGGAACTCCACGACCTCTTAACCGCGCTGCCGCTGTATCCGTATATGGACATCAGCGTGCAGCCGTTATGCCGACACCCGTCGGCCATTGATTAAAACAACAACCCTTACCCTACGAAGAGGAATACGCAATGTCCGTTAATCCCGCAAAACAGACCGAACTGGAATCCTTACTGGCCATTAGCAGCGGCCTGAACGCCGAGCAGGGCAACGAGCGCTTTAAGGTTATCATGCATCAGTTGCTGAGCGACCTGTGCCAGACCATCCGCAAATTTGATATCACCGACGAAGAGTTCTGGCTGGCGGTGAACTACCTGAACGAACTGGGCGAGCGCAAAGAAGCGGCGCTGCTGGCAGCAGGGCTGGGGCTGGAGCACTATCTGGATATGCGCGCCGATGAAAAAGAGGCCGCCGCCGGTAATGACGTTGGCACGCCGCGCACCATCGAAGGGCCGCTGTACGTGGCGGGCGCACCGCTCAGCAAGCAGTTTGCGCGTATGGATGACGGCAGCGAGCAGGGCGAGCCGATGTGGCTGCACGGGCAGGTGACCGACCTTGAGGGAAAACCGGTGGCAGGCGCAATTGTCGATATCTGGCACGCGAACACGCTGGGCGGCTACTCGTTCTTTGACCAGTCGCAGAGCGAATATCATCTGCGTCGTCGCGTGGAAACCGGCGCTGATGGGCGCTACGCGGTACAAAGCATCGTGCCTTGCGGCTACGGCTGCCCGCCGGATGGCCCAACGCAGAAGCTGCTCAACCAGTTAGGCCGTCACGGTAATCGCCCGGCGCACATTCATTTCTTCGTGTCGGCACCGGGCTATAAGCACCTGACCACGCAGATTAACCTCAACGGCGATGCCTACCTGTGGGACGATTTTGCCTTTGCCACCCGCGAAGAGCTGATTGCCGATCCGGTGAAAATCACCGACGTTGCGCTTTCTCAGGAGCGCAACATCAACCAGCCGCATACCGAAGTGAGCTTTAGCTTTGCGCTGGTGGAATCGGCTGAAACCAGCGAAGAGAGCCGCATTAAGCGTGCGCGTGTGAAGGAGTGATTTGAGGCGCGGTGCCGCCCCGGCGGCGCTGCGCTTGCCCGGGCGACAATGGTGCAAAACTCACCATCCGACGTAGCCCGGGCGAGGCGTTTACGCCGACCCCGGGTTTCCCACAACGCAGCTTACTTCGCCGCCAGCGCCTCTTTTATCCAACCATCAAATGTTTCCTGGTGGGCCTTAATCCAGCCGTCGACGTGGCTTTGAATATCTTCCGGCGTTGATTTCCCGGTATGCATCAGCTGGTTCTGGGCGTTCACGTCCGCCAGCGGCAGTTTCGCCACCGCAAACAGCTTCGCCGCCGCCGGGTTTTTTGCCGCCCATTCTTTATTGGCGACGATGTACTCGTTGTTCACGGCAAAACCGTAGTTCTTGCCGTTTGGTAGTTCGGTATTCAAATCCTTAAGCGTGCCCGGATTCGCCGAGAACGGCACGGTCAGCCACACCACATCCTTCCCCGGTTTAAGCTCATCGCTGACCCAATACGGCGTCCAGGTCCAGTAAAGCACCGGCTTTCCGGCCTTATAACGGGAGAGGGTATCGGCGATAATCGCCGCATAGTTGCCCTGGTTTTGCGTCACCGTTTTATCAAGACCGTAAGCCTTAATCTGGGTATCAATCACTGAGCCGCACACCCAGCCGGGGTTACAGCCTGCTAAATCCGCTTTGCCGTCACCGTTGGCGTCAAATAGCTGCGCGAGCTTAGGGTCTTTCAACTGTGAAATATCGGTAATGTGATATTTGTCGGCGGTTTTTTTATCGATCAAATAACCCTGTGCTGCGCCGCTAATATAGGTGCCCTGACGGTAGAATTTCTTATCGCCGCCGCTGGCGTGATACATATCCTGCTGCAGCGGCATCCAGTTGACCGCCATATACGTGGCGTCACCGGAAGCAATTGAGGTATAGGCAACGTTGTATTCTACCTCTTCGATAGGCGCGACATCGTAGCCAAGCTGCTTCAGCGCCCGGTTGATAATTTCGGTTTGAAACGTCTCTTCCGGTAGAGGACTTTGTACTGGATGCACCGTAATGCCTTTGCCGGGGAGGTCTGCGGCATAGAGGGTAGAAGAGGTAAGTAGTGCGGCAAGCGTAAGGGCGCTTTTTGTTGTAGTTTGCATAATAAGACCTTGTTATTTTCGCGTGTTAAGCCAGAAACGACAGGTTATTCCCGCTTGGATAAAAGGTGGAAATAAAGAAAGGTGTGCGAATATTCCCTCAGATAATTAACAATAATAACCTTACCCTAACATATCGTGACGGGTTGGCAATCCGGAATACCTACAGAATGGCCGTTTTATCGTCTTTTTATGGTGAGGTTATTCTTAAAGTTAATATGATACAGCTCGCAAAATTACGGATAAAACCGATAAATACGACAAATAACGGATACCGATAAAAATGGCGAGAACTATAGTTATCAGGATGACTTTTTCATTGCGAAACAGGCATTAAAAGGAGGCAGGGCGATAATTCCGCGTTGCCGATATTGCTCACAGGATGTGGGGTCTAAAATGAATACAGCACGCGTAGTTTGTCTGGCCTTGGCCGCTTTAACGTTATCGACAATGGCTCAGGCTCAGGACCGAGCCACATCGGGAAGAATTCACTTTATCGGAAGCATTGTTGAGGGTGCTTGCAGTGCAGTGCCGCAGAGACAAGCCCTACAGGTCACCTGCTACCGAAACGGTGAAAAACAGACGCACCGGATGGTGGTTCCGACATCCGGTGATTCGCGCTTTATGCAGTCGCTTGGCTCCGTCAGTGAGAGAACGTTACCCGGTCATCCTGAACTTCGCGAAGTCACCATTAGCTATTTTTAAGTTTTCGATAAAAAACGGCCTTTCTCCTGCCCAGCGTGAAGGCCGTTTCCCCATTTTCCCTGTACATCCCCTCATTCGTCAGGCGGTAATACCCGACTAAACGAGTAAGAAAACGACGAGTAAAAAAGCCTTTTCCTATGAATGTCCTACAGACATTTTTATAAATAAAAAGTGCATTTTTATTTACTGTTATTTTGTACCCAGGAGATTTATTTTGGGGGTATAAAAAATAAATATTATCTACCGCTGGAACGCTATTCCATTTCATTGCATCAATACCACCAAGGTGGTAATGACACGTAAATTTAACAATTTTTGTTTTGTTATTATCATTTAAAACAGATAGTTATGCCACATGCTTCGAATGAAGTACCAACGAAAAAAAAAGTAACTGTCCACTATCGGATAAAAACGGCGTTGTAAAACATTAATCGTATTGTGGATAATCTGCGCCGTCGGATGAGGATTATCTGATGACAGAATATTATTTGTAGCGATTGCTGCGAGAAAAATTATCCAACTCAATAATTACTTTGCGGACTATTTAATTTATTAAATGGGAACGTTCCCGTATTTTGTCTTAAACATCAGGGAAATATTAATTTTACAACCCAAAGGCAATGAGAATGAAAAATTTTACGGTTAAAGGACTGACGCTGGCATTAATGATGGTAGGGACGTCTGCAATGGCAATGGGCGGTTCTAGCGATGCAACGGGGCCAACGACCGTGACCGGTGGCTCCGTTCACTTTACCGGGTCGGTGGTTAACGCAGCCTGTGCCGTTTCGCAAGACTCCGTCAACAAAACCGTTGATATGGGTCAGGTTCGTCTGGCGGCTTTCGGTGATCAACCGGTGGCGGGCACGGCGGCAAACCAGAAAACCCCGTTCAGCATCACGCTGACCGACTGCGACACCAGTGTATCTACCGAGGCAACGGTGACCTTTAACGGCGCGGCGGCAGAAGGTAGCGCCGGTGTACTGGACAACATGGCCGGTGCGGGCGGGGCGCAGGGGGTTGGCGTGCAGATTTATGACACCGACGGTACGGCGCTGGATCTGGGCAAGGAGTCTAAAGCCGCCACGCTTATCGACGGTGATAACGTCATGAGCTTCTCTGCGGACTACGTCAGCACCTCCAGTACGCTGACCGCCGGTAACGTCGACGCGACGGCGACCTTTAACGTTACCTACCAGTAACTTTTCAGGAATGGCTTAAGCCACGGACGGCAATTTTGTGAAGAGGAGTAGGGATGAAGCTATCGCAACCGGGTCTGGCGCTGTTGCTGAATGCCCTGATACCGCTCGCCTGGGCGGGTAATCACCATGTGGTGACCGTACCCGGCGGCGACGTGCATTTTACCGGCGCGGTGGTGGAAGCCGCCTGTGCGGTGGATACCAATAGCGAAGCCCAGACGGTGGACATGGGGCAGGTGCGATCCAGCCTGTTTAGCGGCACCGGTACCTGGGGAAACCCGCAGCCGTTCACCATCGTGCTAAAGGACTGTGACATCACCATTAGCCAGCAGGTCGGCGTGGCGTTTAACGGTGTGACCGACGAGAACGATCCAACCGTACTGGCGGTGACCAGCGGCGCAGGCAGCGCGGCTCATGTGGGTATCGGCATCTTTGATAGTAGCGGGAGTGTGATTGTCCCTAATACATCGCCGCAGCTTTTTACCACGCTGAAAGATGACACCAACGTGCTGAACTTTGTCGCCAAATATCGGGCTACTGCAGAAAACGTCTCTCCGGGTGAGGCGGATGCACAAACCTGGTTCACGCTGACTTACATGTAATTATTCCGCCGCGGCGGGCGTATTTTATTAAAAGGTAACTCATGTCTATTTTTTCCCGAACCGGCTTATGGGCGACGGCGCTGACGTTAGCCAGCCTGCCGTTATTTTCGCCGCTTGCCCAGGCTGCCGACTACGGCGGTATTGCGCTGGGTGCCACGCGGGTTATTTATCCTCAGGGCAGCGAGCAAATTTCATTGTCGGTTAATAATACCGACGGCCAGGGCGTCTTTTTAATTCAGTCGTGGGTGGAAAACGCCGATAGCAAAAAGAGCAGCGATTTTGTGGTGACGCCGCCGCTGTTTGTGATTAAACCGAAAAAAGAAAATACCCTGCGGGTGATGTATATCGGCCAGGATGCGTCATTGCCCAAAGACCGCGAAAGCCTGTACTGGATGAACGTCAAAGCCATTCCGGCAGCCACGAAGGAATCGCAAAATAAAAATACGCTGCAAATTGCCGTCCTGAACCGCATCAAGCTGTTTGTCCGCCCGAAAGGCTTAAATATGCCGCCTGCCGACGCGCCTGCGAAGCTGCGTTTTCATCAGACCGGTTCACAGCTGACGATAAAAAATCCCACGCCATATTACGTGACGCTCGTCGAGCTTACCGAAGGCAGCGCAACGCTTCCCGCCACGATGGTTCCGCCATTAGGGCAGAGCAGCCTCGTTGTGCCGTCAACGGCGCACGGTGATATCAGCTTCCAGACGGTGAATGATTACGGCGCGAATACGCCTAAACAGCATGCGGTGATGGACTAATCTGTGGGACAGGTCGGCGAAATAATGACACATCGCATTCGTTATGCCACGCGGTCCATTGCGCGAATTTTGCGCAGCCGACAGTATGGCTACACCTTTATTTTGCCGGCGGCGCTAGGCGCTATTCCCTATACGGCGTGTGCGGATAGCTATTTTAACCCCGCGTTTCTTTCCGGTGATAATTCAGCGGTGGCGGACCTGTCGCGTTTTGAAAATAGCAATGGACAGGCCCCGGGGAAATATCGGGTTGATATTTATATCAACCAGCAGTTTATTTCCAGCGAAGATGTCGACTTTAAAGCGGATAAAAAAAGCCAGGACGATACCGGGCTGTCGCCGTGTTTTACCCTTACGCGTCTCGAAGCGATGGGGCTTAACCAGAACGCCTTCCCGGCGCTAAAAACGCTTGCGGCGGACCAGTGCGTGCCATTTGACGCCATTCCGGACGGCAGCACGCGTTTTGATTTTGAACACCAGAAGCTGGATGTCAGCATCCCGCAGGCAGGGATGAAGCAAAGCGCGCGCGGTTATATTCCGCCTGAACAGTGGGATCAGGGAATCAACGCCATGACCCTGAACTATGACTTTTCCGGCAGTAACAGCGGCGGGACCAGCAGCCAGGACAGTTACTACCTGAACCTGCAAAGTGGTCTGAACCTTGGCGCCTGGCGTTTGCGCGACTATTCGACCTGGAACTACAGCCACGGCGAGGGGGATTCGCAGAACGAATGGGAGCATATCAGCACCTACGCCGAGCGAACCATTATTCCTTTAAAAGCCGAGTTGACGCTCGGCGAAAGCTATACGCCATCAGATGTGTTTGACTCGCTCGGCTTTCGCGGCGCGCAGATAGTCTCTGACGACAATATGCTGCCCGACAGCCTGAAAGGCTTTGCGCCGACCGTGCGCGGTATTGCCCGTAGCAACGCCAAAGTGACCATTAAGCAGAACGGTTACGTCATTTACCAGACCTACGTGTCGCCGGGGGCGTTTGCCATTAACGATCTTTATCCCACTTCATCAAGCGGTGATTTACAGGTGACGGTTCAGGAGACAGACGGTAGCGAAAATAGCTACACGGTGCCGTATTCGGCGGTGCCGTTACTCCAGCGTGAAGGGCGCGTGAAATATGCGCTGACCGCCGGGAAATACCGCAGCAGCAACGATCAGCAGGATGAGGTCAACTTTACCCAGGGGACCGTCATCTGGGGGTTGCCAAAGGGCTTCACCGCCTATGGCGGCAGCCAGGTATCGTCTGACTACCGGGCGTTTGCCTTGGGTGTCGGGCTCAATATGGGCGATTTTGGCGCGGTCTCGACGGATATCACACAGGCCAATAGTACGCTGGTGGACGGCAGCCAGCACGAAGGGCAATCCATACGTTTTCTGTACGCTAAGGCGTTGAACTCGCTCGGCACCAACTTCCAACTGCTGGGCTATCGCTATTCGACGCAGGGCTTTTATACCCTTGATGAAACCACCTATCAGCATATGGACGGCTATACCGGTAACGACGGTTTTCAGGATGAAGACCATGACGGCAAGCAGGATAAGCCCGATTGGACCGATTTTTACAATCTCTACTACACCAAAAAAGGCAAGGTACAGATCAACATTTCGCAGTCGGTAGGCGATAACGGGTCGCTTTTTGTCACCGGTTCGGAACAAAGCTACTGGCACACCGACGACACCGACCGGCTTATCCAGGTGGGTTACAACGGTAGCTGGAATGACATTTCCTACGGCTTGAGCTGGAACTATGACCGAACGCCTGGGGAGAGCGAGGCCGACCAGGTTTACGCCTTTAACGTGTCGCTCCCTATTGGCGAATGGCTATCCGGGCGCGGAAACGCCGATGTGTACCACGCGGCAAATACCCTGAATGCGTCGTACAACATGAGTACCGACCGTCACGGTAAAACCTCACAGACGGCGGGCGTCAACGGCACGCTGCTTGCTGAAAACAACCTGAGCTACAACGTGCAGGAGAGCTACGGCAACCATGGCACCGGCGACAGCGGTAACGCCAGCCTTAGCTATCAGGGCACCTACGGCAACCTGAAGGCCGGCTACAACTACAGCGATGGGTATCACCAGCGTAACTACGGTATGAGCGGCGGCGTGGTGGTGCATCGCAACGGCGTCACCCTCAGCCAACCGCTGGGCGATACCAATATTCTGGTGAAAGCGCCGGGTGCCGCGGGTATTGCTCTGGAAAACACCACCGGCATTAAAACCGACTGGCGAGGCTATGCGGTAGTGCCTTACGCCACCACCTATCGGCAGAACCGCGTGGCGTTGGACACGAATTCAATGGGGCAAAACGTCGACATCGATGACGCGGTGGTGAACGTGGTACCCACGCAGGGTGCGATGGTGCGTGCAGAGTTTAATGCTCACATCGGCGCGCGCGTGCTGATGACGCTCAACCACAGCCACAAACCGGTGCCGTTTGGTTCGACGGTCACGGTGAACGATAGCCAGCAGAGCAGCCTGGTGGGGGATGACGGGCAGGTCTATCTCTCCGGTTTACCGCAGTCTGGCACCCTGACGGTGCAGTGGGGGCAGGGTGATGATAAGCGCTGCTCCGTGGCCTGGCAGCTCTCAGCCGAGCAGATGGACACCTTTAACCGACTTGCTGAAACCTGCCATTAACGATGTGGAAACGGTCATGAAAACGATAAAAAATATTCTGTTCTTTTTTCTGTTGATGGGTGCGGCCAGTACGGCATTTGCCAGCTCATCTGACAGCTGTACCAATGCTTCTGGGTCTACGCAAAACGAAAACTTCGACGTCACCACGTCGCTGACGGCGGATACCAACGTGGCGGGGAAAACCACTCAGGTGGTTCGTTCTGGCGATATTAATATGCACGCGATCTGCCCGAAGGTGAGTTCTAACAAGAACAACTATACCTACCGCTCCTACGTTTCGAATTACCCCGTGGTCGAAACCTCTGGCAACTGGAAATACCTGTCACTCAACGATTATCTCGAAGGGGCGCTGCGGGTGACTGACGCGGTTGCGGGGGATATTTACGCACCGGCGAACTACGCCAAAATGGGCCAGGACAGCTGCGTTTCTAAGGGCTGTAATTTCCCCGTCTCGGATTCGGACATCACGTTGCAGATAAAAATCGCCAAGCCTTTTGTTGGCAACGTGACGATTCCCCAGACGCGGCTGTTTAACGTCTATATCAACCGTAACAACACATCGTCGTTCGGCACGCCGGTTTATACCATCTCGTTTAGTGGCTCGATTACCGTACCGCAAAGCTGCGAGGTGAATAGTAATCAGGTTATCACCATCGACTTTGGCACGATCTCCTCCGGCAACTTTAAAACCAAAGGGCAAAAGCCCTCAGGTTTCACCCCGGTAAGCAAACAGGTGCCGGTGAAGTGTTCGGGGGGCGTGAGCGAAATGGCGAGCCTGAGTTTCCGTTTCCAGGGGCAGGCTGACGTCAACGAACCGACGGCGATTGCCAGCGACAACAGCGATATCGCCGTGCAGTTCACCGATATTCTCGGCAACGTGATTACCCCTAACACCGGCACTATCCCGTTCCAGCTTGAAAACTACACCGCGACGGTGCCGTTTACCGTCTTTCCTATCAGCGCTACCGGTAAAAAGCCGCAGCAGGGGGTATTCCATGCTCAGGCCTACATCGTGGTCGACTTTAACTGAGGCACAAGGATGAGCGGAAAACAGAAATACTGGCTGGCGGCAGGATGGGCGTTTTTCATGACAACCTGCCATGCCTCGGATAACGGCGTGGAAATTGATATGAGCGGCACCGTCGTGGCGGCAACCTGTGATGTTGATACTGCGGACACGGCACAAACCATTTTTATCGGCAACTTCAGCAGCAACGCGTTTCATGCGGTGGGGGACGTTTCATCGACGGCTAACCTGGTGATTCGGCTGACTAACTGCAGCAGCGGTATCGCCGGGGCCTCGGTGATGTTCAGCGGTTCGCCGGATAACGACAACAGCAAGCTGCTTGCGTTATCCGACACCACCGGTAAAGGCGGAATGGCCTCCGGCGTCGGCGTGGAGATCCTCGACGGTAATAAAAAAAGTGTGCCCATCAACACCGCAAGCGACAGCCAGACGCTACAGGAAGGTGACGACAACGCGTTGAACTTTTTCCTGCGCTATCAGGCGACGAAGATCCCGGTCACCGCCGGTAACGCCTCGTCGGTGATGTATTTCGATGTGACCTACCAGTGAGTGGACGATGAAAGCCTTTGTCTTTTTTTTGATGAGTACGCTGAGCCTGGCAGCAATGGCCCATGACGGCACGGTCAACATTACCGGGTCAATTTATGCCAGCAGCTGCGACGTGGACAGTAACAGCCAGACTAAAAATATCCGCATCGGTGATTTTGCCGCCAACAGTTTTAGCAGCGTAGGTGACGTACAGGGTAACGCGTTGTTAAGCATTACCCTGAATAACTGCACGGCGGAAATCGCCGGTGGGGCCATTACCTTCAGCGGCGATGCCGACACCGATAACACCACGCTATTGGCGCTGAGCGATACCAGCGGCGGCGGCAATATGGCGAGCGGCGTGGGGGTAGAGGTGCTGGATAAAGATGGCGGGCAGATTCCGCTCAATAGCCAGAGCAAGCCTTTTGCGCTGAGTGAAGGGGATAATACGTTGACCTTTTACCTGCGCTATATGGCGACGAAAATCCCGGTGACCGCCGGTAACGCGTCGTCGGTCATGTACTTTGACCTGAGTTATCAGTAATGAAAGCTAACCTCATGTTTCTCCTGCTGGCCTGTGCTGGCGCGCAGGCTCACGACGGCACCGTTAACGTCAGCGGCACGATTCAGGACAATACCTGCATCGTGGCGCCTTCTTCCCAGGCGCAAACCGTGCCGCTGGGCGACATTTCCGCGAAACAGTTTGCCACTCAGGGTAGCGGCTCGCAGCCGGTGGCCTTTGTCATCGACCTGCAAAAGTGTGGTGCGGCCGCTACGGGCGTGGATTTTACCTTCAGCGGCACGGCGGGTAGCGATGATAAAACCCTGCTGGCTGTCGACAGCGGCAGCGACGCGGCACAGGGGATTGGTATCGAACTGCAAAATGCGGATCACACTCGTCTGCCGCTGAATCAGGCCTCCGCGCGCTATGCGCTGGACCCGACGCTCACCGACAATCAGTTTACTTTTTACGCCCGCTATATTGCGACGGCGAACAGCGTGACCAGCGGTACGGCGAAGGCGACCGCGACGTTTACGCTGACCTGGCAATAGCGAGGGACTCTGTAATGAAAAAGGCCGTTTTTGCGCTGCTGGCTTGCTGCTTTGCGGCCCATGCGGGCGTCACCGTTGACGGTACCCGTTTTATTTTTGATGCCGACAAACCGAGTATTACGTTTACGGTGAATAACACCGCGCAACAACGTTATCTGGTTCTGTCGAAAGTGCTGAATGCCCAGGGCCGGGCCGGTAATGACGTACCGTTTATGACTACTCCGCCCCTGTTTCCACTGCTGCCAGGCCATAGCAATATTGTGCGCATTATGCGCGTCGGCGGTGACCTGCCAGCCGACCGGGAAAGCCTGTTCTGGCTGAGCGTGGCCAGCATTCCAGAAACGCAGGGAAAGCAGCCGCCAAACTCGCTGCAGGTGGCTATTCGTAGCCGGATGAAGCTTTTCTATCGCCCGGCAGGTCTGAAAGGGCGCGAAGAGGAAGCCTATCGCCAGCTGGTCTGGAAAAAGCAGGGGCGTCAGATTCAGATAAATAACCCCACGCCTTATTACGTCACGCTGTTTAATCTGCGGGTGAACGGCAGCGCGGTTGACAATGCCGGGATGGTTGCGCCGTTCGCGACCGCCGCTAAAAGCGAATGTCCGGCGTCGGGTGCCTGCGTGGTGCAGTGGCAAACTATCAATGATTATGGGCGCGTCATGCCCGAACTCACGCAGACCTTGAGGTAAGGCGATGGAAAACCAAAACAGGGACGTTACCCACCCGATTTCCACTATGTTAGTGGTTATGCTGGCCGTGATTTACCTCGTCGTGATGCATCTGGTGATACCCAATATGGGCGGAACTGGCAGCGAACTGCCGACCTCGCTGTGGGTCTGGTTTTGCCTACTGGTTATGCTCGGCTGCGGTTGGTCATCGTTGATTCGCACTACGGTAATTCTGGCACCGGGTACCCGGTGGATAATGTTCGGGGCGCTGTTGATGACCGTACCGATGGCCTGGAGTCCAGGTGCTGATTGGCGGCTTGAGGCACTGCCGCGCTTCGCCGGGCTGTGGGGAGGCGTGCTTCTACTGTTACTGATGACAAACTGCCGCTTTAGCCTTCGTCAGCGGCAGATAGTGCTATATCTGGTGGCGCTAGCCGGGCTGATACAAGCGGTCTACAGCCTGCTGGGGCTGCATCTTCCCGTCATACTTCCGCAGTTTGAACAACAGGTACTGGCGGCGTCACCGGGAAATATCAGCGTGTTTCAGCAGCGAAACGTGGCGGGTTCTTTTCTGGCCTGTGGCGCAGCGGTGTGGCTATACAACATGGGCTCCCCATTTTTTCGCTGTCAGAATCCGCGCCTGGAGGCCTGGCGTATGGCGCTGGCCAGCGCGGCGATTGTGGTGATGTTCTGCGCATTAACCGAGATCCAATCCCGCATTGGTTGGCTTAGCGCGCTTGGCGTGTATGGCGGAATGGCCTGTCTCTATTGGCGTAGAAATCCAGGCTGGCGACGGGTTGCGCTGCTGGGGTTGCCGCTGGTCGGGGTCTATGTCGGCGCGCTGATGATGCCCATCTCCCTTGCCGATGCGCTGGCGCGGCATCAAGGCTCCACGCTGCAGCGGCTGATGATTTTGCACGAAACCGTTCGCATGATTGCACAGCATCCCCTGTCCGGTTGGGGATATGGTAGCTATGTCTGGCACTTTAGCCACTTTATTGCCGACCGCGCGGTGCCGATTGACAACGGCATACGCGTCATCCCGCATCCGCATAATGAAATCCTGTACTGGTGGGTGGAAGGGGGGATTATCGCGCTGCTGGGGCTGGTGATGATGGCGTGGGCAGGCGGGGTGATATTTCTACGGCGAGCCACCCGCTCAAGGCTGTCGCTGCTGTGCTGCTTGCTCCCTTTATTGCTCCATACCCAAGTGGAATACCCGTTTTATCAATCGACCGCGCACTGGCTGACCTTTATTTTATTGCTGAGTTTTGCCAGCTCGGAGCACAACGCTGCGCGTGCACTGACGTTTTCCCGGCTCCCCTGGTTTTCTGCGCTGATATTGGGCGGAGTTTGTCTGTGGGCGTTTGCGGTTTTAGCGGCGCTGCGCCAGCAGGACGTTTTAACCGATTTTGAGCAACAGCCCGACTGCTATTACCGCGAGGTGTTAGCGCTACATGAGACAGGGTTAGGTATCGAGCGGTTAAAGAAAGATCGTGCACAGGCATTGATTGTGGAATATCAACATTCCGGCAACCGGCAGGCGTTATTGGCATTCACCGCCCAGGCGGGAAACTGGCTAAATATCTGGGTTGATGACGACATGTACGATAATCTGATCAATATTAATTTATTTTTGGATAACACGTTTGCCGGCCAAACGTTAAAATCTGAAGCGCAACGGCTATTTAGCGAAGAACGTCGTTTCCAATAATATCAGAACGCGACAGGTAATTTATCCATAGCAATCAGTACGCCTGATTTCATTTCGATATAATTTCCTTTTTTTAACTCAGCAAGAACATCCATGATTCGGCTGCGCGAAATTCTGGTGCGGCGTTGAATAAATGACGAAACCTTGATTTGCAGGCGTATATCCTCAGGGTACAGCCATAATTCCATGAGCAGTGAACGAATTTTACTGTAGGCATCGTTGCCCACCAGTTCGCTGTCACGGGCGCTCATTACCATCACGCGCTGTGCCAGAATTCGGGCAATATCATGCCATAAATTAAATTCATCACACTTCTCAACAAAGAGATCCAGCGGAATAATCCATCCGGTACATTCTGTTTCTGCACGAATATAGTGCTGTGGGCGTGCCTGAACATCGTAATATAGGCTGTAACCGTCGATGAGTCCTACGACGGTAGGCGCGAACACGGTCGCCATATGCAAATCAACCTGTGCGTGACTCACGGAAAAGCATCCGGTGGTCACCAATAGAATAAACGCTGTTTCCCTGTCGTTACTGAGCAACATTTTAGTGCCGGCATTCAAGGTAAATGCTGTGCCGAAAGGTGCCAGTACTTTATGTAAATCCATTATTGCCTTGAGCGGCTTAGTTTGTTGGCTAAACTCGAAGGCGTGCAATGGACGAGGTAAATCATCTGATTGCGACATGCATTATTTCTCTGTGAGTAATATGAAAGGAGTATAGCATGCCGAAATTGGATTATATAGCTGATGTTAATGATTGTTTTTGATTTGTTTTATCGAATAAGACTAATCCTTTAATAGAGTCCGAAATCGTTATTTTTAGATGCAGGGGAACAGTCCAATAATGGACGGTAACAGCTGTTGTAATAATATTTCGTGCTGGTTAGTATTTTGCAGTGAAAAAGACCAGTGAGAGTGGTGTGAAATGGAGGTTATCAGTTATAGTGATAATATATTTCTTAATTATGGTGTTAAGGAAATATTAAGGTTTTCTTCTTCAGAACCGCATCAGTATAAAATCAACAATGCGCCGATAGATTCTATTATCATCCTCAATGACCTGGATATTCGTCAGACGATTGATGCCCTGAAAGCGGAAAGCGCTCGGTTTTTGTACCAGCACGTTATGGTACTCACGGAGACCGTTTCACCGCTGATTGTTGGCTATTTATTGCGCAAGTGCCGCGGGCTGGTGGTTTATAGTATTAAAAACAACGTGAGCCACGTGCTGATAGATGTGCAGAGTCGGGAACCTCGCAAGGAAATAGAACAGGCGCACTATTTTTCGTTGTCAGATAATGAACTCTTTATTCTGCTGTCGCTCAGCATGGGAATGAAGCCAGAGCTATTAACCCGTATTACAGGGCGCTCGGAAAAAAGAGTCAGCGCCATCAAGCGCGATGCAATGAATCAACTCAATATCAAAAATAGCCATATTTTTTACGATGTGATTAAGGCGATTTTCATTCCGCAGGGGGGCGCTGCCCCGTGTAAAAAGCGCCAAATGAGGTGTGAAAAAGCCTGACTGCACCGACATTCGCTGTGAAGTGCAACCAGCACAGCCAGAAAAAGAGTACGCCATTCACGGTAGATTCTTTCTGGCTTATGGTGCGGTTATGTTGTTCATGTCCTTGCGGGCCATAACCTGGTCATAGGCAAAGTATGGCGCTTGTCCTGCCTGCATCACCATGACCTACCTGTAGGCGAGAAGACTATACCTCCTCGGGGACAGGCAGCGCTTCGCGTAATGTCCCAGGCGAGTGGCCAACCACCCGCTTGAACGCCCGGCTAAAGGCGGCGACTGAACCGTATCCCAGACGAAGGGCAACGGTTTCAATCGTTTGCTGTTCCTGACCGATATACTGGATAGCAAGCCGCATCCGCAGCTCGCCGAGGTATTTCGCCGGAGTGGTGCCGGTTGCGGAAAGAAAACGTTCGGCAAATACGGATCGCGACGTTCCCGCCTCTTTGGCAAGATCGGCGACGCTCCAGTTAGCGCCCGGCTGCTGGTGCATGGCGTAAATCGCCCGGCTCAGACGCGGGTCGCGCAGTACCTGAATCCAGCCGGTTGCTTTCCCACAGCCGCTCTCGACCCAGCCACGCACAATCAGCGCGGCCACTACGTCCGCCAGACGCGCTAAAATCCCGGCAAACCCGACCTGACGGCCCAATGATTCACGTTCCATCGCGGAAAGCAGCGCCTGTATTTCAGGTCGCGATGACATCAGGCTGCTCACCATCATCACTTCCGGCATCGCTTTGATAAGTGGCTGCATCCCGCCCAGTTCAAAATTCATACAGCCGGTAAAGATAATCACGTTTTCGCCGTCCGGGCAGGTCTGACAGTGAATATCGTAGACCTCACTGCAGATAGGCTCGCTGGGAAAATCGGTAATGGGCGTGACCGCGGCGGCGTCATCAGAGAGCAGGGCATGGCCCTCACCGTTGGGAATAAACACCGCGTCACCGCTGTTCAAAGTAAAGCGCTCGCCGCTCTGCATGCGTAAAATCGCCGGCCCACGGCTGACAAAATGAAACTGCGCTTTTCCTGGCACATTACCGAACGACACGCCAAATGGGGCACTGGCTTCAAAGCGGCGATAGTTGACGCCGGAGAGACGCATGCCGCGCAGCAGTTCGCTAATCATATCAGGGGCATTCAGGGCCATTTTCGCAACTCCGGACGAATTATCAAAAAATGAAGATTATCCATCATAGATCGTCCTGACGTAACTTTCTATGCTTTGCGACACACATCACAATTTTATAACCGGAGATTAACCGATGAATTCATACGTCGCAGAAAGCGAGTCGTCCGCCCCTGCCAAACCCGCCTGGCGCGCCGTGTGGTCACTGGGCCTTGGGGTATTTGGGCTGATTACCGCCGAGTTTTTACCTGCCAGCCTGCTCACACCGATGGCCTCAAGCCTGGGTGTTACCGAGGGGGTTGCCGGGCAGACGGTGACCGCCACGGCGCTGGTCGCGCTGGTGACCGGCTTGCTGATTACCAGTGCGACCAAAAGCATCGACCGCCGTTGGGTGCTGATGTTCTTCACGTTCTTGCAGATTATCTCCAGCCTGTTGGTGGCCTTTGCGCCGTCGTTGCAGGTGCTGTTGATGGGACGATTGTTGCTTGGGGTGGCAATCGGTGGTTTCTGGGCGATGTCGACGGCGACTGCTATGCGTCTGGTACCCGCGCGCGATGTGCCGAAGGCGCTGTCGATAATCTTTGCCGGTGTCTCTATTGCTACCGTTGTTGCCGCGCCGCTGGGGAGTTTTCTCGGCAGCCTGATTGGCTGGCGTAACGTGTTTATCCTCTGCGTGGTGCCGGGTGTGCTGGCATTGCTGTGGCAACTGTGGGTGCTGCCGTCGATGCGTCCGGAAAACGGCGGTAGCCTGCGTACGTTGCTGCACGTGCTGCGTCGTCCGGGAATGATTGGCGGGCTGCTGGCCACCATCTTTATCTTTAGCGGCCACTTTGCGTTCTTCACCTACCTGCGTCCATTCCTGGAAACGGTAGGCCGCGCCAGCGTAGAGACGATTTCACTTATCCTGCTGGGCTTTGGTCTGGCTAACTTTGTCGGCACCTCGATTGCCGGGCATCTGCTGGCACGTAACCTGCGTCTGACGTTGGCGCTGGTGCCATTTGGCATGGGCGTGCTGGCGTTGCTGATGGTGGCGTTTGGGCATCTGGCACTGCTGGATGGGCTGCTGGTGACGCTGTGGGGCTTTGCCTTTGGGCTGGTGCCGGTCGGTTGGTCAACCTGGCTTGCGACGACCGTACCCGACGAAGCGGAGAGTGCTGGTGGGCTGATGGTGGCCTCTATCCAGTTGGCTATTAGTGCAGGGGCCGCGGGTGGCGGGCTGGTGTTCGATCTTAATGGTGCTAGCGGTGTGTTTACCGTGAGCGGGGTGCTGTTGGTGGCGGCGATGGTGATGGTGTTTGCGGGGGTGAGGGTGAAGCCAGCGGCGGCTGAGTAGCGCTTCTCTTTGCGCTGATTGCCGTGCACATGATTGTGGGCGGTTATCAGGTAAGAGGGGCATCCATTTGGGTTTATCACTCTATTGCGCTCTCTTCCAGCGCTAGCCATATAAATTGCACTGGCGCAGAGAGCGCGCAAGGGGCGGCCAATCGCCGCCGCCCCCTGCACCCCCGGGCTCTGGCGGCAAAATCGCCACTTCGTGGTTCCCTCAGCTTATTCCCTCCGGCTTCGGGTCGGGCACAAGTTTACATCCCTGTAAACTGCGCCCTCAGCCCACATCCATGTGGGCTGACCCAGCCTACGGGAAACGCTTCGGCGATTTAGACGCCACCAAAAACCGTGCGGTCTTTTAGTTAACAGCAAAAACCAATGTGACTGGAACGGCGTAGTCCCCGCTGGAATTGCGAAGGGGTGCGCGGCCGCACCCCTTGGCCCGTTCACCGGTGATGGAACTTCATATTCCACCCAACATAAAGTGAACGGAACCTTTCACCAATGCAAAATGAACGGAACCGCCGTACTAAACTGACATATATCAGGCTCGCCCCACGAACTCAGGCCGCAGCGCAGGATCTTCATACAGCGTCACATGCGCCACCCGCTCCCCCCGCCAGATAGTCAATTGAGTCCCAACAGCAGTATGATGCACGCTCACCTCCGTCAGCGGCGACTGCCTCGCCAAATCCCACACGCAGACAAAACGCGCCTGCGGCAGATGATTACGCAGCACCAGATAACTCAAATCACCTATCGCCGGATTATCGGCCCCCAGCCCCTGCCAAAGCTCACCGTCGCCAGACAGCCACAGCGCAAAGGTCTCGCCCTGATGGGAAAAGTGGCGCGGCTGACAGCCATGCAGCGGCGTGACGGTCGCGTTGCGCATCGCTTGCAGCGGGCCGCTGAGCGAGAAGGGCTGCGGTTCCCCGCTCTGGTCCAGCGCATCGGCCGCCAGATGCAGCGTCCAATCAAGCTGCTGGCGGTGCGGGTTTTCCACCGTCGACAGATCAATCAGCACGTCATCCAGCCACAGCAAACGGCGACGAAAACGCACATCGCGCCAGGACTCGACGTCCCACTCCACGCGGGTGTGGCTGTTTAGCTGCGGTGGTGGTTTCCCCCAATCGGTTTCGGTATCCAACCACAAATACTCCTCGCCCATATGCCAGCCGAGCACGTCGGAGTTGGCCGGGGGCTGGTTGGTCTGGTTGATCGTCAGCGTATTATGGGTGGCGCTGTTTTTGTAATAGTCATAGTGCATCCTGGCCCCGTAACCGGTGGTGCCGAGGTCCGGCAGCAGCCAGCCGTCGCGCTGCCACAGCATCAGGCTCTGGCGGTCATAATGATCGTGCTCGCCGCCCCACGGACTGTGCTTAATCAGCACCGCCTGCTGCTGATGCGGCCGCCGCCACAGCGTGAGCCCGGCACCGGGCGCGTACAGCGACTGCTGCGGAATCAGATTCAGATGAGTTTCCGGCAGCGGTTGGTGACGCCAGAGCAGCGTCTCGCGCTCGTCAGGCTCTCCGGCGGTAAATTGCAGCACCGCTGCGTAGCGCGGGTCGCGCCAGATAAACCACGCGAACTCGTACAGATCCCGATGATGCAACTTCTCCTGCCCGGCGAGGCAATCGTTGAGCCGGGGAAAGGTGCCGTCCGGCAGCAGTAGCTCGAGCGGGAAGTGCAGCATCTGCGGGTACCACGGGCCGTCAATCAGGCTCCAGCGGGTGCCGTGCGCCAGCTTCTCAAAGGCAAAGAACCCCTGAAGCGCGTAATAGTGATAGTGAACCGAACCCTCAAACCACAGACCCTCAGCTAACAGGCCGTGCTCAAGCTGCCAGCGCAGGCCGTAAGGCGCATTGACCGCGAACTCCAGCAGGCTGTCGTCCTCCAGTACAAAGCCGAGCACCCCCAGCGCCGCGCCAATTTTGACCTCGTGATTGTGGATTTGCGGGCTGCGGTGCTCGCACAAAAACGTCGCAGCGCAGCGCAGCAGGTTTTCGCTGATATGCTGACGTTCGGCCGCCGTCAGGCTCTCGGCGATAAAGTCATAGCCCAGCGCCATATCCAGAATGCAGTTGGCTTCACACAGCGTCTGGGCGTTCATTTTACCGGGACCATTGTGCGGAATATCGCCGTGTACCGCGTAGTCCGGGTAGACATCCGCATAGCCCATCAGCAGGGTACGCACTTTATCGCGGTAGGCGGCGTTGCCGGTCAGGCGCCAGAGCAGGCCTAACTGCTGGCAGGCGCTGGCGTTACGGCCGTTCATTTCCCGCCACCAGGCACCGTCCCACGGTTCGCCGCTGAACACCTCACCGTCTACCGGACAGGCGTGGTGGTGCGGTGAGTCCGGCTGCCAGGTCAGCCGTACCCCGTGGTGCGGGCAGAAGTAGTAGAGATTCCAACTGGCGATCCCGGTTTGCGGAATGCACACAGCGGCGTCAAGCATCGGTTGTGCATCCTTCACGAGCTGTTCAATCAGGCCCTGTTCGCCGACAGCACGTGCGGCGATCTCTGGCCATAGCCCAGAAAATTGTCTCATTTTTGGTTTTCCCTGACCTCTGAAGACATGGTAAGCGGTACCGTGAGCGTGGTGATATCGTCGGGATATTTCGCCCGCAGCCAGCGCGCTTTCTCGCGGAACAGCGCATCGTCAGGCCAGGCGTGGGCGGCTGTGACGATGTTGCGCAGCGCCTTCTTGTCATCCATTTTGTCGAGGTCTTTCCACGGCCACGGTGTATCGCTATTAATAAACCCCGCGATGTATTGATAGCCCTTGCGCAGGCTGTGGTCGTCGAGGGTAAAGTTCCAGATATCTACCCCGGCTTTTTCGCCCAGACGGCTGTACGCGTCGAGGTTAAAGTTGCTGTAGTGCCACGGGCGAGTGCGCTCCAGTTCGGCCATCTGACGGCCCTCAACGTCAAACTGCCCGGCAATGCGGCGCAGTTGGGTGACATACAGGCGCTTTTTGGCCTCTTCCTGCTTGCCGCTGAACAGCGCAAAGGTCGCCGCCTGCATATCGAAGTAGGTGCCGTGATTATTGTGCCAGTTCTCTTCTTCAAAACCATTCTGACTGGTAGTCATCCAGTGATAGAAATCACCAAACCACTGTTTCAGCTCGGTCACGTCGGCATCGCTCAGCGTGCCGGAGGCTTGCAGCAGGGCAATGGCATCCACCACGTCAACCAGAGCGCGGCTGTCGATAATGCCAATGCCACGGCCCGTGTTAATGCCAGGAATGGCCTGTGCATGCTGTAAGTTTGGTGTCATACGGGTTTCAGGCGCGAGGAACCAGCTTTTCAACTGTGCCGCGGCTTTCTGCGCATAGCGCTCGTCATGCGAGAAATACCAGGCCAGCGCCAGCGTGGAGACGTCGTTGCTCATCTTCACCAGGCGGTTTTTATCGGTGGCGTCGCTGTTGGCATCCGGGTTGGTTTGACCATCTTTGCGGATGTACGGCAGGCCGTCTTTGGTATCCGGGTTTGGCCACCAGTAGGGCGGGAAACTGTAGTAGTCGTGCTTGTTGCCGCTGGCGGCTACCAGCGTTTTGTCCATCACCGAATAGAGCGGGTGCTTCAACGCACCGTCCGCTTTTTTCAGCAACGTGCTTTCTGCCTGTAAAAACAGCGGGTCTTTGGCGGCAATTTGCTCACGGCTGAACGCCAGATCTTTGCCATCGAGCGTATAGGGATCTGCCGCATACAGTGAAGCGCTGAACCCAGAGCAGAGTAGCGCAATGCCTAATATTCCACGGCGATGTATTGAACTCATAGTGATAACCCTTCTGCAAATAGAGAAAAGATAACAAGAGAATTTTGCCTTTAGCGTATTTTAACAACACTAAAAGCAGGCGATTTAATTAAAAGGTAACGTATTCATAAATAGGTTGGCGTGCAGTGTAAAAGACAAAGTGATTTTTTTTGTGATGTTCATCATGGTTATCGAGTTGCATAAAAAATGACGCGTTTAATGCAGTGTAGCTCACGTTTTTAGCCGTTTTTCTTATTTTGTTTAGATTATCAAAAAAATAAACAAAATGTTAATTCGTTGAATTTAATCAATAAAATATTTTAGTCACTTTTTATGTCACTTTCTGGTGTGATCCGGTTCAACTTTTCTGTTTATGAAATACGATTTCTTTTTTGTGTGGTTGTATTGGAAAATATATTTCTATTTAATGTTCGAAATAATTTTTATACATGTTGTATTCAACGCCAAATGTTAATCCAGATCACGGAAATGCGTTTGGTGAGAATTTAATTATCTTTGTGCCCTACACAATAAAGGATATGCAATCATGTCTGCGAATAAATTACGTTCATTATTACTTCTTTCCGCTCTGGGACTGGGTATCGGGCAAAGTTACGCCGCCACGACCCTTAACGTTTGGATCCGCGCGAGCAACGATTCCAAAAATATCTACAAACAAGAAGCCGAGAAGTTTGAAGAGAAGACCGGCATTAAGATTGAGTATTTCAATGCCACCACTGACTTTGAACAGCGGCTGGCGCGCGCAACGGCGGGCAATGCCTTACCGGATCTGATCTTCAACGATGCAGCTTCGCTCGGTCAGTTTATTCAACTCGGCATTGCCGATGAGATAGACCCGAAAGCCATCAGCGGCGGCGACCAGCTTTACCAGACAGCCTGGAACAGTACCCGCTACATCGACGGAAAATACTACGGTGTGCCAACGTCTGCGCAAACCTTCGCGCTGTTTGTACGCAAAGACTGGCGCGAGAAGCTGGGCCTGCCGCAGCCGAAAAGCTGGGACGATATCCAGAAACTGGCTAAAGCCTTCACCACCCAGGACCCGGACGGTAACGGTAAAAACGACACCTACGGCTTTATCGTTCCGGCCTCTACCACGCGCGGCTACGCCAGCTGGTTTATGAGTAGCTTTATCTGGCAGGCGGGCGGGGATTTCGTCAAAGAGAACAACGGCAAATTCAGCGCGTCGCTCGATACCCCAGAAGTGGCCCAGGCGATGACCTTTATGCGCACTATGATGTGCGAAAAAGTGACCCAGCCGGGGGCGATTAACGCCACCACCGCCGACGTTATCCCATCGTTCCGCTCTGGACAAAGCGGCATGTTCTTTAGCGGCCCGTACCACATTGCGCTCTTTGATAAAGACCCGGGCAAAGATAACTTTGAAGTCGTACCGGTCATTGGGCCAAAAGGCGAAGCCACGCTCGCCGAAGGGACCACCGTCTTTATGATGAAGAGCAGCAAGCAGAAGGAGGCGGCGCGCAAATTCATCGAATTTATTATCTCAGCGGAAGGTCAGGAGATAGGCATGGGCAAAGGCAGCCAGCATATTCCGGTGGTGCGTCTGCCGGTGAATAAGAACGTTGATGTGCAAGCCGTCTATCAGGATGCGCGCTGGGAAACCTTCGCCAAACTCTACAACGAGCAGGGCCGCTACGTGCCGCAGATCCCTAACTGGACCCCGGTACGCCAGGTGGCGGCCGATGGCTTTAACCGTATCTTCGCCGACTGTAATAGCAATATCAGCGCTGAGCTGAAGGCGGCCGACGTGAAGGTGAACGCCGAGCTGGAAAAACAAAACGTGCTGGCTAAGTGAGAAGGAGTAAGTAATGACGCTGCATGAGACGAAGTCCGCGCCGCTAAAGCAAGCCGCTTCGCCTGACGCGACCGGCTGGCTGACGGCAAAACGCAAGCGGGCGCTGATTCCGTGGCTGTTCCTGGCCCCGGCGCTGATTATCTTTAGCTGGTTTAAGTTCATCCCGATGATTCAGGGTCTGGTGATGAGCTTTTACAAGGTCAACTTTAATCAGCCGGATGAGTGGGTCGGGTTCGACAACTTTACCCGCGCCTTTGCCGACGTGGAGCTGCACGCGGCGGTGGTGAACACGCTGCTTTACGTGGTCGTGACCATGTTCGCGGCCGCCATTCTGGCCTTCTTCCTTGCGATGTTGCTGGAAGGCCCCGCACGCCACCTGCGCTTTATTCGCACCGCTATCTTCTTACCGGCGGTGACCAGTGCGGCGATCGTCGCGGAGATGTGGCGCATTCTGTTCAACCCAACGCCAAACGGCGTGGTGAACCACATTCTCAGCTGGTTTGGCGTGGCTGACCAGGGGTTCCTTGCCAGTTCTGACCAGGCGCTCGGTGTCATCATGCTGCTGCATATCTGGAAAGCGGTGCCCTACAACATGGTGATTTTTATCGCCGGTCTGGCGGGTATCAGTCGTGACCTGTACGACGCCTCGAACGTCGACGGCGCGAACTGGTGGAACCGTCTGCGCTACGTGACGCTGCCTGGGATGATCCCGGCGCTGTCGGTGGTGCTGATGCTCTCCTTTATTCGTGGCTTCCGTGTGTTTGCCGAGGTGTATGCCACCACCGGCGGTGGGCCGTCTAACGCCACGGAAATGGTCATGACCCATATCTATAAGCTGGGCTTTGAGCAGTTTGACTATGGCTATGCCTCGGCGGTGTCGTTCCTGCTGTTTACCTTCACCGTAATCTTAACCATTTGTCATTTGACGCTGAAAAAACGTATCGCACGTTACTAAGGAGCCGTGATGTTGAGTAAACGTTGGGATACCGCAGGGCGTTGGTGCATCTACGCGCTGCTGCTGATTGTCTTCGTTGGGCCGTTCTGGGGCATTGTTGCTACCGCCTTTAGCGGAGCGCCGGTGAAGCCGGGTGAACTGCTGGCCTGGCCGAATCAGTTCTCGTTTGAAAACTTCATCTTTGCGTGGATGGATATCGGCGTCTGGCAGTATCTGCTGAACTCCATTCTGGTGGTGTTCTTCGGCACCATTTTGCAGGTGTCGGTCAGCGCGCTGGCGGCCTACGCCCTGGCCCGTAAGAAGTTTCGCGGCGTGGCGCTGGTCAGCCTGGTGATTTTATCCACCATGATGCTGCCGGAAGAGGTTATCGCCATTCCGCTGTACATGATTATCAACTGGCGGCTGCCGTTTATCGATGCGTCGCTCTACAACAGCTATCTCGGCATGATTCTGCCGGTGGTGGGTTGGGCCTTTTCCATCTTCGTGCTGACCGAATTTATGTCAGCTATCCCGAAAGAGCTGGAAGAGGCGGCACGTATCGACGGCGCGAACGAGTGGCAGATTTTCTTCCACGTCATTCTGCCGCTGGTGAAACCGGCGCTCGGTACCGTGGTGACCTTCGGCTTCATTATGATTTGGGACCAGTACTTGCTGCCGCTGATTGTGGTGAACCAGGACAGCCTGAACACCATTCCGGTCATTCTCGGCACGCTGCGTACCGATGAGAGCATCACGCCGAACATTTTTATCGCCATTACGCTACTGGCGATGCTGCCAAGCATCATCGTCTATCTGGGTCTGCAAAAACATTTCAACCGCGGGATCATGTCCGGCGCGGTCAAAGGATAAGGGGTTACCGATGGGATCTGTTGTATTAAATAGCGTGCGCAAATCATACGGTGATGCTCACGTCATTAAAGATGTGTCGCTGACTATTCCTGACGGCGAGTTCTGCGTGCTGGTGGGGCCGAGCGGCTGCGGGAAATCGACGCTGCTGCGCATGATTGCCGGTCTGGAGGAGATTTCCGCCGGGGAAGTGCATATCAACGAACGTGATGTCACCGAAGTGGAGCCGAAACTGCGCGATATCGCGATGGTATTCCAGAGCTATGCGCTCTACCCGCAGATGACGGTGCGCGAAAACATGGGCTTTGCGCTGAAGATGGCGCGACTGCCGAAAACGGAAATCAAACAGAAAGTTGATGAAGCGGCGGCGCTGCTGGGGCTGGAACCGCTGCTGGAGCGTCTGCCAAAAGATCTCTCCGGCGGCCAACGTCAGCGTGTAGCGATGGGGCGCGCCATTGTGCGTAAACCGCAGGTGTTCCTGTTTGATGAACCGCTGTCGAACCTTGACGCCAAGCTGCGTACTCAGGTGCGCGGTGAAATTCGCGAACTGCATCGTCGCCTGAAAACGACCTCTGTGTACGTCACCCACGATCAAATTGAAGCGATGACCATGGGGCAGATGATCGTGGTGCTGCGCGACGGGCGCATTGAACAGGCGGGCACGCCGCTGGAGCTGTACGACCAGCCGGCCAACCTGTTCGTCGCCGGGTTTATCGGCTCGCCGGAGATTAACCAGCTACGAGGAGAGGTGGTGCTCACCGGCAATACGACCAACCTGCGCCTGAAAGATGGATCGCTGCTGGCGTTGCCGGTAGGACTCCAGGTGACCGACGGTCAACAGGTGGTGTACGCCATTCGTCCGGAGCAGGTCAACGTGGTACACGAAGCCCGCGACGATGCGTTGGCGGCGAAGGTGACGGCGGTGGAAAATACCGGTTCGGATATGCAGCTGTTCTGCGATACCGGCGGCGGGGCATTTACCTCGGTGTTTAAGCAGCGTCTGGCGGTGAAAGAGGGTGACGCTATCTGGCTTCAGCCGAAGCTCTCCGGCGTGCATTTGTTTGATGCGCAAAGCGGCCTGCGCATAGCGTGCCAGGAGGGCCAATAAGGTGGCGATGAAGCTGTACACCCTTGATGAAACCTGTCTGGAAAATGCCCGTGCGGGCCTGAAGCAGCCGTTTTCGCCGCTGCAGCTGGCCCTCAGCAAGCTGGTGGCTGAAGCGGATTTGCTTAAGCGCGAGCCACCGGAAAGCGTGGTGCATAAAAAGCTGCGCCCGGCGAGCGGTGATGCGCACGATTACTACAGTCTGGGCACCTACTGGTGGCCAAACCCACGGCGGCCCAACGGGCTGCCTTACATTCGCCGCGACGGGCATATCAACCCGCAGTGTGAGAATAACGATACCGATACCTCGCGCATCATCCGCATGTGCGAGCGCTGCCTGACGCTGGGGCTGGCGTGGTACTTCACCGGCCAGCGTCAGTACGCGCAGGCCGCCGCCACGCAGATCCGCTGCTGGTTCCTCGACGGCGACACGCGCATGAACCCGCACCTGAACTACGGACAGGCGATCCCTGGCATAGTGTCCGGGCGCGGAACCGGGCTTATCGACACCTGTCTGCTGTGGATGGTGGTCGATACTATCGGGCTGATCAACGCGGCTAGCGTGCTGGATACCGATGATATCATCGGTCTGCACCAGTGGTTCCGCGACTTTAACCACTGGATGTACTACAGCGACATCGGCCACTCTGAATACGTCTGGCACAATAACCACGGTACCTGGTACGACGCCCAGCGTGCGGTCAATGCGTTGTTTTACGGTGATAAAGGGCTGGCCGCGCGGATTATTGAGCAGGGGATCACCCAGCGCATGGCGGCGCAGATTGATCAGGACGGCAAGCAGACGATGGAGCTGGAGCGTACCATTCCGTTCCACTATTCGCTGTTTAACCTCGAAGCGCATCTGTTGCTTAACCGCTATGCCGAGCACGTCGAGTTCGATCGCTGGAACCACATTCGTGACGGACGTGGGGTGAAGCAGGGGATCGATTACCTGGTGCCATTTATTCGCGAGCCGGATCTGTGGCCGTACAGTGATTTGCAGGGGATTGTCTGGGATAGCGCGCTGCGGGTGTTGTTACAGACGGTGCGCGGGTATCCGAAGCAGTCGGCGAGCTATCGTGACGTGCTGAAGTGCTTGCCGCAGGAGACGCTACAGTTGAAAGAGCAGCTGATGTGGTGTCCGGGATTGTAGGCCTGATAAGCGCAGCGCCATCAGGCGCACGTTGCCGGATGGCGGCGTGCCGCCTTATCCGGCCTACAGATACCGTGCCTCACCGACCCCGGGGAGGCACGGTATACCGAATTACACCGCGGCGATAATCTTAATCTCAACCTTATATTTCGGGTTCATCAGCTTTGCCTGCACGGTGCAACGCACCGGCGCGTGACCGGCAACTACCCAGGCATCCCACGCTTTGTTCATGGCGGCGAAATCATCGCCGTCAGGCAGAAAAATGGTGGCGTCGAGAATACGCGACTTATCGCTGCCCTGTTTTTCCAGCACCGCATCAATCTGCGCCAGCGTATTTGCCGTTTGCTCAAACGCATCGGCGTCCAGGTTTGCCGGTACGCCGGTGTAGTACAGCGTATTGTTATGGATGACGACATCAGACCAACGAGCTTCGGCATCAATACGTACAATTGTCATTTCATTTTCCTTTTAACATCACGTAAACGCGCTAAGACTGCCACAATGTCGACGCCGCGTCACGACTTCGACTGGCATAAGCGGGGTTCGCCTGACATAATCACTGGGAATTTTTCCAGGGGGTAATGTGACGGACGATTTTGCAGAAGATGGCCAGCTAGCGCAGGCGATAACCGGCTTTAAACCGCGTGAACCGCAGCGTCAGATGGCGCACGCCGTCGCGAAGGCGATTGATAACGGTCAGCCGCTGGTGGTAGAAGCGGGGACCGGGACCGGGAAAACCTACGCTTATCTTGCCCCTGCGCTGCGCTCGGGGAAAAAAGCCATTATCTCAACCGGCTCGAAGGCATTGCAGGATCAGCTCTACAGCCGCGACCTGCCGACCGTCGCCACCGCGCTTAGCTTTAGCGGCAAGCTGGCGCTGCTGAAAGGGCGCTCAAACTACCTCTGCCTCGAACGTCTAGAACAGCAGGCGATGGCGGGCGGCGACCTGCCGGTACAAACCCTCAGCGACGTTATTTTGCTGCGCAGCTGGGCTAACCAGACGGTGGATGGCGACATCAGTACCTGCGTCAGCGTGGCAGAAGATTCTCAGGCCTGGCCGCTGGTCACCAGCACCAACGATAACTGCCTGGGCAGCGACTGCCCGCAGTATCAGGACTGTTTCGTGGTGAAGGCGCGTAAAAAGGCGATGGATGCCGACGTGGTGGTGGTCAACCATCACCTGTTCCTCGCTGACATGGTGGTAAAAGAGAGCGGCTTCGGCGAGCTTATCCCCGAAGCCGACGTGATGATCTTCGATGAAGCACACCAACTCCCGGATATCGCCAGCCAGTATTTTGGTCAATCGCTCTCCAGCCGCCAGTTGCTGGACCTCGCCAAAGACGTGGTCATTGCCTACCGTACCGAACTAAAAGATACCCAGCAGCTGCAAAAATGCGCCGACCGTCTGGCGCAGGCCACTCAGGATTTCCGTTTGCAGGTGGGTGACCCAGGCTATCGCGGCAACCTGCGTGAACTGCTGGCAGAAACCGCCGTGCAGCGCTCGCTGCTGCTGCTCGATGATGCGCTCGAACTGTGCTACGACGTGGCGAAGCTGTCGCTTGGCCGCTCCGCCTTGCTCGATGCCGCTTTCGAACGTGCGACCCTGTATCGCGCCCGCTTAAAGCGCCTCAAAGAGATCAATAAGCCCGGCTACAGCTACTGGTACGAATGCAACTCGCGTCACTTTACGCTGGCGCTGACGCCGCTCACCGTGGCGGACAAATTCAAAGAGGTGATGGCGGCCAAACCGGGCAGCTGGATCTTTACCTCGGCGACGCTGTCGGTAAACGACGACCTGCACCACTTTACTGAACGCCTCGGCATTGAAGCGGCGGAGTCTATGCTGCTGCCGAGCCCGTTTGACTACGCCACCCAGGCACTCTTGTGCGTGCCGCGCAACCTGCCGCTGCCGAATCAACCGGGGGCCGCGCGTCATCTGGCGGCGATGCTGAAACCGCTGATTGAGGCCAATGACGGGCGCTGCTTTATGCTCTGTACCTCGCACGCCATGATGCGTGACCTCGCCGAACAGTTCCGCGCGACCATGACGCTGCCGGTGCTTTTGCAGGGGGAAACCAGCAAAGGCCAACTGCTTCAGCAGTTTGTCAGCGCCGGTAACGCCCTGCTGGTGGCGACCAGCAGCTTCTGGGAAGGGGTCGATGTGCGCGGTGACGCGCTGTCGCTGGTTATCATCGATAAGCTGCCGTTCACTTCACCGGACGACCCGCTGCTGAAAGCGCGCATGGAAGACTGCCGTCTGCGCGGCGGTGACCCGTTTGAAGAGGTACAGCTACCGGACGCGGTGATTACCCTCAAGCAGGGCGTAGGACGATTGATTCGCGACGTTGACGATCGCGGCGTGCTGGTGATTTGCGACAACCGCCTGGTGATGCGTCCTTACGGCGCAACCTTCCTCGCCAGCCTGCCGCCCGCGCCGCGCACCCGCGATATTCGACGGGCGACGCGATTCCTGGCGCTGTCATCGACGCGGTAATGCGGAGCAAAGTGTGGTAAGATGCGCGCCATTTTGTTGATCGAGAGCGCGACTAACCATGCGAATTCTGGCTATCGATACCGCCACGGAAGCCTGCTCGGCTGCTCTGTGGAATGATGGCAACACCTGTGCCCACTTCGAGCTTTGCCCACGGGAACACACCCAACGTATCCTGCCTATCGTGCAGGATATCCTCACTCAAGGTGGCGTCAGCCTGACCGACCTCGACGCGCTGGCGTTCGGCCGTGGGCCGGGCAGCTTTACCGGCGTGCGTATCGGCATTGGTATTGCACAAGGTCTGGCGCTGGGCGCAGAGCTGCCGATGATCGGCGTATCGACCCTCGCCACCATGGCGCAGGGCGCCTGGCGTAAGCAGGGCGCGACCCGCGTGCTGGCAGCTATCGACGCGCGTATGGGCGAAGTCTACTGGGCCGAATACCAGCGTGATGAAAATGGCGTCTGGCACGGCGAAGAGAGCGAAGCGGTGCTGAAGCCGGAAGCGGTGCAACAACGTCTGGCCGAACTCAGCGGCGAATGGGCAACCGTCGGCACCGGTTGGGCGGCCTGGCCTGATATGGCGCAGAGCGCGAACGCGACGCTGGTAGACGGCAACGTCACGTTACCCGAAGCCGAAGATATGCTGCCTATTGCCTGTGCGATGCTGGAGCAGGGCAAAACCGTCGCCGTGGATAAAGCGGAACCGGTTTATTTACGTAACAACGTTGCGTGGAAGAAACTTCCTGGCCGTGAATGAATCTCAGTAGATAGAGAGCGTAAAAATCAGGAGCAGCATCATGGCAGGTAAAAATTTTGTGATTCGTGGAGCCGCAGTGGGGCTTATCGCTTTCGCGTTAGGCGGCTGCGTCAGCGTGCCGGATGCCATTCAGGGCAGCAGCCCAACGCCGCAGCAGGATCTGGTGCGGGTAATGGCTGCACCGCAGCTGTACGTCGGGCAGGAGTCGCGTTTTGGCGGCACCGTCGTGGGTATTGAAAACCAGCAGGGCAACACCCGTCTGGAAATCGCAACCGTACCGCTCGATAGCGGCGCGCGTCCGATTCTGGGCGAAGCCTCGCGCGGGCGTATCTATGCTGACGTGAACGGCTTCCTCGACCCGGTAGATTTCCGTGGTCAATTGGTCACGGTAGTGGGGCCGATTGTTGGCACCGTTGACGGTAAAGTCGGTACCACCAAATACACCTTCCTGCAGATGAAAGCGACGGGTTACAAGCGCTGGCATGTGGCCCAGCAGGTCGTGATGCCGCCGCAGCCTATCGACCCGTGGATGTTTGGTCCACGCCCCTGGAACTACGGTTACGGCGGTTGGGGATGGTATAACAGCGGCCCCGCTGAAGTCCGGAACGTCGTAACTGAATAAGATCTGATGTAAAGCAGACAAAAAAGAAACAGCGGCTAGCCCGCTGTTTCTTCGTTGTAATGGATATAAAAAAAATAAAGAGTGACGCGCTTCGCAACCTTAATTCTGATTAATTCTTAAACTGGTACGCTGAGTTAATATAATGTTAATGAAAGTTTATCATTTGGGGTTGCGATGACGACGAATACGTATTTTAGAGGTGATGCTTTGAAAAAGGTTTGGCTCAACCGTTATCCTGCTGACGTCCCGGCAGAGATCAATCCTGACCGTTATCAATCCCTGGTGGAACTGTTCGAACACTCGGCAACGCGCTTTGCCGACCAGCCTGGCTTCGTCAACATGGGCGAAGTCATGACCTTCCGTAAGCTCGAAGAGCGCAGCCGCGCCTTTGCTGCTTATCTCCAGCACGGGCTGGGGTTGAAGCAGGGCGACCGCGTCGCGCTGATGATGCCTAACCTGCTGCAATACCCGGTCGCGCTGTTTGGTATTTTGCGTGCCGGGATGATCGTGGTGAACGTTAACCCGCTGTACACGCCCCGCGAGCTGGAACACCAGCTGAACGACAGCGGCGCGCAGGCTATCGTGATTGTCTCCAACTTTGCCCATACCCTGGAAAAAGTGGTCGACAAAACCTCGGTGAAGCACGTGATCCTTACCCGGATGGGCGACCAGCTCTCCACGGCGAAAGGCACGCTGGTGAACTTCGTGGTCAAATACATCAAACGTCTGGTGCCGAAATACAATCTGCCGGACGCGATTTCGTTCCGCAGCGCGCTGCATAACGGCTACCGCCTGCAGTACGTGAAGCCGGTAGTGAAGGCTGACGACATCGCTTTCCTGCAATATACCGGCGGGACGACGGGCGTGGCGAAAGGGGCGATGCTGACCCACCGCAACATGCTGGCGAACCTCGAGCAGGTGAAAGCGACCTACGGACCGCTGCTGCACGAGGGTAAAGAAGTCGTCATCACCGCGCTGCCGCTGTACCACATTTTCGCGCTGACCATGAACTGCCTGCTGTTTATTGAACTGGGCGGTAAAAATATTCTCATCACCAACCCGCGCGATATTCCGGGGTTGGTGAAAGAGCTCGGCAAATACCCGTTCACCGCGATGACCGGGGTGAACACCCTGTTTAACGCGCTGCTGAACAATAAAGAGTTCCAGCAGCTGGATTTCTCAACCCTGCACCTCTCCGCAGGCGGCGGGATGCCGGTGAATCACGCGGTAGCTGAACGCTGGGTGAAGCTGACCGGGCAGTATCTGCTGGAAGGCTACGGCTTGACCGAATGCGCGCCGCTGGTGAGCGTGAACCCGCACGATATCGACTACCACAGCGGCAGCATTGGCCTGCCGGTGCCGTCTACCGACGTGAAGCTGGTGGATGACGACGATAATGAAGTGCCCGCGGGTCAGCCGGGCGAGCTGTGTGTGAAAGGGCCGCAGGTGATGGAAGGCTACTGGCAGCGTCCTGACGCTACCGCCGAAATCATCAAAGATGGCTGGCTGCATACCGGCGATATCGCGGTGATGGACGATGAAGGCTTCCTGCGCATCGTTGACCGTAAAAAAGATATGATTCTGGTCTCCGGCTTCAACGTCTATCCAAATGAAATTGAAGACGTGGTGATGCAGCACACCGGCGTGCTGGAAGTGGCCGCCGTGGGCGTGCCGTCCGGCAATAGCGGTGAAGCGGTGAAGATTTTCGTAGTCAAGAAGGATGAAAGCCTGACTGAAGAGGCGCTGATTACCTTCTGTCGTCGCCAGCTTACCGGCTACAAGGTCCCGAAACTGGTTGAATTTCGTCAGGAATTGCCGAAGTCGAACGTCGGTAAAATTTTGAGACGAGAATTACGTGACGAAGCCCGCGCCAAAGTGGACAATAAGGGATAAGTCACGAGTCATGATGCCAAACGCCAGCTCAGCTGGCGTTTTTTTTGGCGCAATCTAAGAGAGTACGAATTGAACTATCAGATGATCACTACCAACGACGAACTCAGCACCCTGTGCGATGCGGTTCGTCAGACCACCGCCGTGGCGCTGGACACCGAGTTTGTCCGCACCCGCACCTATTATCCGCAGTTGGGGCTGATTCAGCTTTTTGACGGCGAACGTACGGCGCTGATTGATCCTCTGAACATTACCGACTGGTCGCCGCTGCAGGCGATTTTGCAAGACCGTAACATCACCAAATTCCTGCATGCGGGCAGTGAAGACCTGGAAGTGTTTATGAACACCTTCGGTTCCATGCCGCAGCCGCTTATTGATACCCAGGTGCTGGCAGCCTTCTGTGGCCGCCCTATGTCCTGGGGCTTCGCGCCGATGGTCGCGGAGTATTCCGGCGTTGAGCTGGATAAAAGTGAATCACGCACCGATTGGCTTGCTCGCCCCTTGACGACGCGCCAGTGCGACTATGCCGCTGCGGACGTCTGGTATCTGCTGCCTATCGCCCACAAGCTGATGGCGGAAACCGAACAGGCCGGGCGACTGGACTGGGCGCTTAATGAATGCCATTTGATGCAGCAGCGCCGTCAGGAAGTGACCGACCCCGCTGATGCATGGCGTGACATAACCAACGCCTGGCAGCTGCGTACGCGTCAACTGGCGTGCCTGCAACTGCTGGCGGACTGGCGTCTGCGTAAAGCGCGCGAGCGCGACCTGGCGGTAAACTTTGTGGTCCGTGAAGAGCACCTGTGGAGCGTGGCGCGCTATATGCCGGGCAGCCTGGGTGAACTGGACAGCCTGGGGCTGTCGGGCAGTGAGATTCGCTTCCACGGTAAAACGCTGATTAGTCTCGTGGAGAAAGCACAAGCGCTGCCGGATGACGCGCTGCCAGAACCGCTGTTGAACCTGATGGATATGCCGGGCTATCGCAAGGTATTTAAAGAAATTAAGGCGCTGGTGCAGGAAGTGGGGCAGGCGAATGACGTCAGTCCTGAAATGCTGGCATCCCGTCGTCAGATTAACCAGTTGCTGAACTGGCACTGGCAGTTGAAGCCACGTAACACGGCTCCGGAGATGATTTCCGGCTGGCGCGGTGAGCTGCTCTGTGGCGGGCTGGATAAGCTGTTGGCGGCGTACCCGCGTTAAGTCTTGTGTTAAAAATCCCGGGGTCGCATTCTGTACGACCGGGCTACATGTTGTTGCATTGGTAGCCCGGACGAGTGAAACGACGCCGGGAAAACTCGCGAGATTAAATCACACCCTGAGCCAGCATTGCATCGGCGACTTTCACGAAGCCAGCGATGTTCGCGCCGCGAACATAGTTAGTTTGCGCTGCTTCACCGCCGTGCTCAACGCAGGCGTGGTGGATATCCAGCATGATATGGTGCAGACGTGCATCCACTTTCTCTGCTTTCCAGCTCATGCGTGCCGCGTTCTGCGCCATTTCCAGACCAGACGTTGCCACGCCACCGGCATTCGCTGCTTTACCCGGTGCGAACAGTACGCCCGCTTCGAGGAACAGGTCGGTTGCTTCGATGGTGGTTGGCATGTTGGCGCCTTCCGCCACGGCTTTCACACCGTTAGCAATCAGCACGCGGGCGGCATCAACGTCCAGTTCGTTCTGGGTCGCACATGGCAGAGCGATATCTACCGGAACGCTCCACGGCTGCTGGCCTTCCAGATACACCAGACCAAACTCGCGCGCGTAATCGGCCACGCGACCGTCGCGGCTGGCTTTGATTTCGCACAGGCGCGCCAGCTTCTCGGTGGTGAAGCCTGCTTCATCTACCACGGTGCCGCTGGAATCAGAAGCGGTCACGACGCGCGCGCCCAGCTCCATTGCTTTTTCGATAGCATACTGCGCCACGTTACCGGAACCGGAAACGGCGACACGCATACCTTCAAAGCCCAGACCATGACGCTTAAGCATCGCTTCAGTAAAGTACACCAGACCATAGCCGGTGGCTTCCGGGCGAATCAGGCTGCCGCCGAAAGAGAGGCCTTTACCGGTGAACACGCAGGCGGTGTCGTTAGAGAGTTTTTTCATCATCCCGGCCATAAAGCCGACTTCACGGCCACCCACGCCGATATCGCCTGCCGGTACGTCTGTGTCGGAGCCCAGATGACGATAGAGTTCGGTCATCAGCGACTGGCAGAAGCGCATCACTTCGCCTTCGCTTTTGCCTTTCGGATCGAAGTCAGAACCGCCTTTACCGCCGCCCATAGGCAGGGTGGTCAAGGCGTTTTTGAAGGTCTGTTCGAAGCCGAGGAATTTGAGAATAGAGAGGTTTACCGACGGGTGGAAGCGCATTCCCCCTTTGTACGGCCCAATCGCCGAACTGAACTGCACGCGCCATGCGCGGTTAACCTGTACCTGATTACGGTCGTCTACCCACACGACGCGGAATTGAATAACACGCTCAGGCTCAACTAATCGCTCCAGCAGGGAAAGCTGGCGATAGCGCGGGTTCTGTTCCAGGAACGGCCAGAGGGTTGTCATGACTTCGCGGACAGCCTGAGCAAACTCGGTCTGGTGTGGGTCGCGTTGTTGAACATGAGCCAGGAAGTTATTGAGGGAGCAAACCTGATCCATAAATATAAGCACCTCTTATGGTTGTGATCGTATGTAGTTGTTATGGTTGTGTTTAATAAAGTGGCATTTTTCGACTATATCATTACCTGGCTAACGGATGACAAGTAAATTCCGGGAGCGAAATAAAATTAATATTTGGGGTGGGGTCATAACTAAAAGCGATGATGTAAAAAATTTAAGTTAGCCCCGATTTTGGTCGATAGTATTAAGAGATGATTTTTCAGGAGATTAAGGGATGAAAACGTTCTGGATTGCGGGCGCACTGGCGCTGTTTTGTCATGCGGCGCAGGCCCGGCCTCAGCTGGAAGTCAACGTTCCGCCGGAGGTGTTCAGCAACAGCAACACCACCCAGCGGGCGCAGCCGTGCGCTCAATGCTGTATTTATGAAAATCAGAACTACTCTGAAGGGGCGGTTATCAAAGCGGAAGGCGTGCTGTTACAGTGCCAGCGCGATGAAAAAACCATCAGCACGAATCCGCTCGTGTGGCGGCGGGTAAAGCCATAAACGCGTGAAGCAACGGTATGTCGGCGGGAGCTAATGCGTAGCTTAACGCCTCCTGCGGCGTACACCACGCCAGTGCGCTGTGTTCACGGGCGATGATTTCACCGTCAAAGCGCGGAACGTACCAGGCGTGGAGATGGATAATCCGCCCGGATACCTCGCGCTGGTGGCTGGCAACGTAATAGGCAGGCCAGGCATGAATGGCTAACTCTTCGCGCAGTTCGCGTACCAGCGCTTCTGGCTGCGTTTCTCCTGTTTCCACTTTTCCGCCCGCAAACTCCCACAGCCCCGGCTGATCGGCATGAGGTGGGCGCTGGGCAAGCAGAATTTTGCCGTTTTGTTCGATAATGGCGGCAACAACATCAATGGTTTTCAGCATAGCGGTCAAAGACGTGATAAAGGGAATGCCATATTATCGCTGCTTTGTTGTCAGCTAAAGCCTTGCAGGAGTCTCCGGGTGAAAAATAAACAACCCTGGGTGCAGCCGCTCAGTCAGTTACCCCTCAGTTTAAAACCCATCGTTGCTATGCAGCAGAAACATTACGGTAGCGTATTGAACCCAACCCGCTGGTGGGGGCGAATACCGCGATTGTTCTGGTTAGTGGCGTTGTTCGTTGGCTATCTGGAGCGTAAAAAAGCGCGCCTGGACCCTACGCTTCGGGCGCTGTTGATGACCCGGGTTTCCCAGCAGTGTGATTGCGCATTCTGTATTGATGCCAACAGCTTGCGTCTGGCGCAGCGTAGCGGGGCGATGGATAAAGTGCTGGCGCTCGCTGACTGGCACACCTCGACGCTTTTTTCTCCTGCCGAGCGTGCAGCGCTGGGCTATGCGGATGCGGTAACGGCTACGCCGCCGCGCGTATCCGATGAGCAAAAAACATCGTTACACTGTCACTTTTCAGATGGGCAGATAACCGAGATGACCGCGCTGGTAGCGTTCCAGAATTTGTCCGCGCGCTTTAACGCCGCGCTGGAGATCCCGTCACAAGGGCTGTGCAGCACGGATGGAGATTCACATGCTAGATAAGCACCTGCATCCCCGCCTGAAGCCGCTGCTCAACCGGGCCGCCCAAGCGTTAGATAGGCCGGGTATTTCCGCCGACGGCATCACGTTAATGGGCTTTGCCATCGGTGTGTTGGCACTGCCGTTCCTGGCGCTGGGTTGGTATGGCGCAGCGCTGGTGGCGATTGTGGTTAACCGTCTGCTCGACGGCCTTGATGGTGCGCTGGCGCGCCGACGCGGGCTGACGGATGCCGGAGGATTCCTTGATATCGCCCTCGATTTTCTGTTTTACGCGCTGGTGCCGTTCGGCTTTATGCTGGCAGATCCCGCGGCTAATGCCCTCGCGGGCGGCTGGCTGCTCTTCGCCTTTATGGGCACCGGCAGCAGCTTTCTGGCGTTTGCGGCGCTGGCGGCAAAGCATCAGATTGATAATCCGGGCTACGCGCACAAATCGTTGTATTACCTTGGCGGCTTAACTGAAGGCTCCGAGACGATTCTGCTGTTTGTACTGGGCTGTTTGTTTCCGGCGTGGTTCGCGTGGATGGCGTGGGTGTTTGGCGCGCTGTGCTGGATGACGACGTTTAATCGGGTGTGGGGAGGGTACATGACGCTGAAAAACCTCCAGCGTCATGAAATGACGGATTAGCGAACGCTGTCCGGGCCGCGGTCGCCGGTGGAAACAGGGTTGTTCGGGTTGCTGCTCCACTCGTACCAGCCGCCGTCGTAGACGCTGACGTTCTGCCAGCCCATCGCACGGGCGTACATAAAGGTCTCAGACGCGCGCCAGCCGGTGCCGCAGTAGAAGGAGACCTGCTGGGTTGGCAGAATATTCCAGGACTTCCACATCGCGGCAATATCATCTGCGCTGCGCATGGTACCGTCTGGGTTATGGAAGTCTTCCATGTGAGTAGAGTCGCTGCCCGCATGGCCCCAACGTGCGCCCGCAATCTCACCTTTTGGCTTAATGTAGCTGTAGCCGCTGGTGGTGCCGATGAATTCCGGCCACGAACGAATGCTGACCAGCGACGCATCCTGGCGATGCAGCAGGCCGCGCGCCTGTTCCATATTCAGCATCAGCTGCGGCTGGCCTGGGATGGGTGCGCCGAAGTCCGGTGCCGGGGCCACGTCTTTTGGCAGACCGCGTTCTACCGGCAGGCCCGCGTCGGACCAGGTTTTCCAGCCGCCGTCCAGTAAACGTACATCTTTCACGCCCGCATACAGCATAATCTGCGCGACGCGCGCTGCGGCATAGACATCGCGACCGTAAAGGATCACGGTGGTGTCATGGCGGATACCGTGTTTTGCCAGCATCGCTTTAAGCTTATCGTCAGAGACTTTATTCCACAGCGGCTCGCTTTCCACTTCGTTAGTGTCGATATAGCCCGCGTTCGGAATATGGCTGACCAGATAGAACTTCGGCGCGCCCCACGCGGCTTCAATGACCTTGTAGTCGCCCGCGGGTTTCGCCGGGACGTTTTTCCCCTGCTGTAAATCATGCAGCCACTGAGGGTAGACCAACTGCTCAAAGTGCGGCAGCTTTTGCAGACGGTCAGGCTGCTGCAGCGCATCGCTCAGCGTGGAAATATTGCTGAAACCGGCCTGTTTCAGGCGTTTGGCCACCGCTTCGTTGTCTTTGCTGTCGCCATAGAGCGCAATGTCGGTCGTTTTACTCAGCTGATGCTGCTGTGCCCACGCGCTAAGCTGTTCGTTGTTCATCGAAGAGAGCCAGCTTGCGGAGAGGTTCAATGCGCCCGGTTCGTGGCCCTGCGTGCCGTTAACCTGCTGTGGCCAGCCGTTATAGAAGGCGCTCAGGCGCGTATCAATGGCGGTCCCTTTTTGCTGCAGCAGGTGGGTGAAAGTTAAGGTTTTTGCCGTTTCAGCAGCAAAGACAGAGGAGGCGAGGCCAAGGGCAACGGCCAGCGCAGTCAGTTGAGAAACACGTTTCATCAAATCATCCGACGAGGAAAAAAGGAGCATTATTCTGAACCTCCAGATGGGTAAATACCTTGCGTTAACGCAGTTTTTCCCGCGTCAGCGGAACTCGCTAAGCTGTAAACAAGCGGCATGGGGAGGAACATCGTCCGGGTCGTGGGTCACCTGGACGACCGGGATCTGCTGCTGGCTCAGTTCATCAAAAACCCATTGGCGAAAATTTGCGCGTAATGTTTTATCGAGACGGCTAAACGGTTCATCCAGCAGCAGCGCGTCGGGCTCGGCCAGCAGGGCGCGAAGCAGCGCCACACGAGCGCGCTGACCGCCGGAGAGCGTTGCCGGGTCACGGTGATAAAACCCGCCGAGTTCGACATGCTCCAATGCTTGCTCAACGCGGTCGCGGCGCGCTTTCCGTGCGACGGTTGCCGGCAGCGCCAGACTGAGGTTCTGTCCAACGCTCATGTTGTCAAACAGCAGCGCATCCTGGAATAACACGCCGATACGGCGTTTCTCGGTTGGCAGCGTGTCGCAGCGCTGTCCGTTAAGCCACAGTTCTCCCTGGGCGCGAAAGGCACCGTCCAGCGCGCCAACCATCCATGAAAATAGCGTCGATTTTCCACAGCCCGACGGTCCCATGAGCGTCACTATCTCGCCGGGTTGAGCGGTGAAATGGATATCGCGCAGCAATGGCTGCCCATTGAGCGAAAGCGTGAGGTGTTTGACCTGCAACATTAACGTAATCCTCGACGGTAATGGCCAATGCGACGCGCCAGCAGCGCGGTGAATAAAAAGAAACCCATCGGCAGGAGGAGTTGCCACAGCGCCTGCGCCGCGAGTGACCCGGTCACGCCGCCGCTGCTGAGCGCGACCGCTTCGGTGGTGAGTGTGGGCACGCGCCCCCCGCCGAGCCACTGCGTTGGCAGGTACTGGGCGATGCTGACGGAGAAGCCTACGGCCAGCGCGGAGAGGATCGGCCGGATAATCAACGGGCATTTCAGGCGCAGGAATATCCGTCCGTGCCCCCAGCCCAGCGTTTTTGCTAGCAGTATCTGGCGGGTATCTATCTGTTGCCAGGCAGGGTGCAGCACGAAAAGCATCCACGGTACCACCCACAGCAGATGCCCCCACATGACCGTGACGAATTGCCCGTCCAGCCAGCCATAAAGTGCCAATTGATATTGCCCTGCTGCCAGCGGCAGCGCGGGGAGCAGCAACGGCAGGGTCAGCCAAATCGGCATAGATGAAGGCCCCCATTCGAGCCACAGTAGGCAGACCCCTGCGCCGATTAACGCCGAGAATAGCGCCAGCCCAAGGCTGTTATTGAACGTGTCAGTACTGGGAAATGTCGTATGTGCGAACCAGGCCAGGCACAGGGTGCAGAAAAGTCCGCTGAACGGCAGCAGGATGCCGATAACCCGTCCAGGCAGCAATGGAAAATCAGGGTGTCGAATACCTGTTGGAAGCGGCTCGCGCGCTTGCCATCTTGACCCGATCAGCCTGCAGGTTCCGGTTATGGCGGCCAGCAGCGCCAGTAACAGCAGGCAGGCCAGGCCGCCTTTAGCCCGATCGCCCGGGTCGGCTGAGTTCAGCCATTGCCAGGCGAGGACGGCCAGCGTCGGCGGGTTGCCGGGGCCGATAATGACTGCTACGTCCACCACGGAGAGTGTCCACGCCGTCGTCGCCAGTAGCGCGACTTTTAACGCCGGGGCCAGCGCGGGCAAGATGATATGAGTAAGACACTGCCCGCGTCCATAGCCCAGGCTCTTAAACACCACCACCTGTTCCGCCAGCCGTCGTTCACCCAGCAGCCCCCAGCATACCCACAGCAAAAATCCGCTCTCCTTCACCGCCAGGACCAGCCCCAGCCCGATGCCATAGCGATCCTGAACCGGTTGGATAATCGGCAACAGGCGATAAAGTGCGCCGCCTTCAGCAAACAGTATCAGGGCGCAGGTGGCAAAAGCGACGTGTGGTAAGGCCAGCAGCAAGGGAAGGCGAGATGCCAGCCGCTGCCAGCCGGCCGAGGGCCAAAGGGTGGCGATAACGAACAGCGCCAGAAATAGCGCACCGCCCACGCCGAGCAGGGTGGAAACCAGCGTAGCGGCGAGCGCTTGCGCCAGCTGCGGTTCATTGAGCAGGTACTGCCAGTGGGCGAACGAAAATGCAGGCATCGCCATGATGCCTGCGGCAGGGAGCAGGGGCAGATAGATAGTCAGCATCATGCCCCAGCAGAGCAGCGTTAGTGCGTACCGTAACGGCGCAGCCATTCCTGCTCCAGCGCATTTACCCAGGCCGCGTGTGGCTCAGCCAGTACCTTTGGGGTATTTTCCTGAATGAGCGATTGCAGCGTTTTTTGCTGTGCTCCGCTGAGCTTTTGCGGGTCGAGTACGCTGGGGTCGCCCCATATTGCCGGGTCCGCTTTACGAAGCTGAGCTTCAGGCGACAGCAGGAAGTTCGCCACCACCTGTGCTCCCGCGCTCGCGGAGGCATTCGCGGGAATCGTCACAAAGTGAACGTTGCCGAGCATGCCGCTCAGGAAGCCAAAACTGTAGCTGTCCTTCGGCAGCTCACCTTTTGCCACCTTCTGTTTCGCGTGCATCGGGTTAAAGGTCAGAGAAAGGCGCAGCGTACCGTTGCTCAACATGGTGTCCATTCGCGCAGGTGAAGGCGGGAAATCTTTGCCGTTACGCCACAGGTAAGGGTGCAGTTTATCAAGATAGGCCCATAGCGGTGCGGTTACGGTCGCGAACGTTTTCGCGTCAGGCGGCTGCTTTAGTGCATCGGGCTGTGCGGTGAGGTCAATTAACAGCTGTTCCAATAGCGCGGTGCCGGTAAAGTCCGGCGGGCGCGGGTAGGTCACCGTGCCGGGATGGGCTTTGGCAAATTCGAGCAGCGCCTGTGCCGAGTCTGGCGGCTGCGGTGTTTGCTGCTGGCGGGCGATAAAAGTCAGCTGCGCGCTGCCCCACGGAGACTCCGCGCCTTCCACGGGCACCGAAAAATCTTCCTGAACGGGTTTGCTGACATCAACATAGCGCCAGTTCGGCAACTGTTCCGCCCAGCCGGTGCGCAGCAGATTAGCTTCTTTCAGCGCGCGGAAGTTTTCGCCGTTGACCCACAGCAAATCGACCGAACCGTTGGTTTTACGCCCGGCCTGCGCCTCGGTCTGAATGCGCTTTACGGTGTCTGCGGCATCGGCAATGTGGACGATGCGCAGGTTAATGGCGTAATCGCGTTTTACCTCTGCGCTGACCCAATCAAGATAGTGGTTCACCGCTTCATCGCCACCCCAGGCGTTAAACCAGACGGTCTGGCCTTTGGCTTCGCTTTCAACCTGCTGCCAGCTTTGCGCGTGTGCCATAAATGGGCTCAGCGCCAGCATACTAAGACCGAGCAGGCCGTTGCGCAGGCGATGTGTTTTTCCGTGGTAAGGCATCATGAATTCCTCTTTTGTCGTTCATGGTAGACCGTCTTAGCGACAACGATAACGATAGTCAGTGCAAACAAAATAAACAGCCCGGTGATAAACCAGTAGGTACCTCCGGTTAGCAGACTGCCCACCCACGAATAGACGATGGTGGCGGGAAGCTGGCCGATACCGGTGGCGATAAAAAAGTGGCGAAAGCGCAGTGACGTTAGTCCGGCGGCGTAGCTCACCGGGTCGAACGGGACGAAGGGCAGCAGGCGACAGATCAAAATGGTGTGCTTGCCATAGCGCTCAAAAAAGCCGTCGATACTTTTGAGCACCATTTTTCCCGTCAGCTTCTCGACCACGCCGCGCCCCATCAATCGAGCGATGTAGAAGCACAGTGCGGCGCCGGCCATCGAACTCGTCCACGAGAGCACCGCGCCCCAGAACGCGCCGAACAGCGACGCGTTGGCGAAGGTGATAAGAAAAGCGGGCAGCGGGGCAGCGACGGCCTGAAAAATCATCAATACAAACGAGACGGCGGCAGCCTGTGAGCCGTAGGAGTGAATAAACCGCTCAATGCCCTGCTGGTCGACGCTAAGAAACGCGGTCAGGCTCTGATCGATAAAAGCCTTCACGCTCGGAATACACCACCAGGCGAGCAGCAGCGCGATACCTGCCGCGAGCAGCAGCAGGCGGAAAAACAGCGTGGCGCGGCGCGAAGGCATCAGCGCTCTTCTCCGGAGAGATCCACGCGTTTATGTCGGGCATAACATCTGGCGGCCTGTACCAGCGCAAACAGCGCTAGCCCGGCGAGGCTCAGTTTGAGGATGAATGCCAGCGTCAGGCCGTGTGTTGCCAGTTCGCTCGCCATCAGCGTGTAGATAAAAATTCCCGGTAGCGTGGTGAGCGCGGAAATCAGGGTGTAGGGCCAGAACGGGATTGCGGTCAGACCGTAGGCGTAGTTTTGAATGTTGTAGGGAAAGAGCGGGATGAGTCGGGTAAGAATCAAAAAGTCGATGCCGCTGCGGGCGATACCGCGTTCTATAGCCTGAAAGGTGGTCGTATGCCCGACGTATTTCACGAGTAGTGAACGTCCAAGCCAGCGAGCCAGCAGGAAAGAGATTGCGGAGGCAAGGGTGGCGGCAATGAGCGAGAGCAGGGTGCCGAGCCAGGGGCCAAAGACGATGCCTCCGACGAGCACCAGTGCGCTGCCGGGCAGCAGGCAGACCGTGGCGAGAATGAACAGGGCGATGTAAATAGCGTAGCCAGGCGTGCCGCTCTCGCGTACGAGCGTTTGCAGGTGACGGAGGTTAGTGACCAGGTCAGTCAGGCCGAAAGTGTGGGTCAGGATAACCAGGAGGGTGATGACAGCGACGATGAGCAGGAGCTTAGCGGCTGTGGGGTAGTGACTTCTTTTGCATGGGGGTCCTCCTGGTGGGAAGAAAAAGTGCGCGCGACGGTATTATAGATTAGGGGACACTGCAAGATTTTAGCGTTGGTTTATTGATTTTGCTCAGAATTTTTGGGGGTGGTTTGCAGGTTGGGTGCGGGGTTCCGTTCACTTTACGTTGGGTGGAATATGAAGTCCCTTCACCGGTGAACGGGCGAAGGGGTGCGGCCGCGCACCCCTTCGCAATCCCCGCGGCCCCGCAGGGAAATCGGTGCTTCGCACTGCGCTCACCTACGAATTCCAGCCTGCAGCACGGCGAAACTCGACATCCCTGTCTCGGTTCGCCTCAGTCCGCCATCCATGGCGTCCTGACCTTGTCTTCCATTCTTCGGCTCGCCGATTTCCAGCGGGGACTCCGCCGTTTCAGTCACTCAGGTTTTTGCTGTTGGCTAAAAAACTGCTCTGGTGTTGGTGGCGTCTAAATCGCCGAAGCGTTTCCCGTAGGCCGGGTCAGCCCACAGGGATGTGGGCTGAGGGCGTGGTTCACATGGATGTGAACTCACGCCCGACCCGAAGCCGGAGGGAATAAGCTGAGGGAACCACGAAGTGGCGATTTTGCCGCCAGAGCCCGGGGGTGCAGGGGGCGGCGGCGATTGGCCGCCCCTTGCGCGCTCCCTGCGCCAGCGCAATTTATATGGCTAGCATTGGAAGGGAGCGCAACAGGGCACTAAACCGAACGAGAACTATTTAAACGTCGCCCACACCGGCGCATGATCCGACGGCTTCTCCATCCCACGGATCTCATAATCAATCCCCGTCTCCACGCAGTGCGCCGCCAGCGGTTGGCTCGCCAACAGCAAATCAATACGCAGCCCACGATTATCGTCAAACCCCTTGGAACGGTAGTCAAACCACGAGAAACGATCGTTAGTCTCCGGATTCGCATTACGGAACGTATCCACCAGACCCCAGCCCAGCAGACGCTGCATCCACTCGCGTTCTTCCGGCAGGAACGAACACTTGCCGGTGCGCAGCCAGCGTTTACGGCTGTCTTCACCAATCCCGATATCGAGGTCGGTCGGGCTGATGTTCATGTCGCCCATAATCAACACCGGGTTCTCTTTACTCAGTCGGGTTTCCAGATAGTCCTGCAAATCCTGATAAAACTTAGTCTTGGCCGGGAATTTGGTTTCATGGTCACGGCTCTCTCCCTGCGGGAAATAGCCGTTCATCACCGTCACGTTACCAAACGGTGACGGGACTTCGGCGATGATCAGACGACGCTGCGCTTCAGGGTCGTCGGTCGGGAAACCACGGTGTACCGCAATCGGCTCGGCTTTGGTCAGCAGCGCCACGCCGTAGTGGCCTTTTTGCCCGTGGTAGAAAACGTGGTAACCGAGTTTAGCCACGTCTTCCAACGGAAACATATCGTCGTGAACTTTTGTCTCCTGCAGGCCAATCACATCAGGTTGATGTTTTTCAACGATGGCTTCCAGTTGATGAGGGCGGGCGCGCAGGCCGTTGATATTAAAAGAGACAAATTTCATAGTCGGAGTCACTTTACCTGGTGAATTGTGACGGGATAGTAGCAGAATTTAACGTGGCTCGCTGCTTCCGGCCGGTGGTATCGCCAATTTCTTTTATCGTTACTGCCATGTTACCGAGCAAAAAACGCACCAGATTGAGGCAATCTGCGCCGTAATGAGGCGTAAATCTACGATAAATTTCGCAGTTGATCACAAATCCAGAATGATATTTTGCTGATGCATAATATTTCTTAATTTCACCCTGCAATCATCGCCAGTTGTCACTAATATTCACTTTTTATGCATTTTGTGTGAATAAGTGTCTGCCTTAACTCATTGATATTTCGTTGTCAAACCTCGTTTATGCATTTTTATCTCTCGCTGGCATGAACTGTGCAATCTACATTTAAGGTGAAACGCACTCAAATTATTAACATAAAATAAACCATTTATTTACTTGTCGAGGTCGCTATGTCTCAGTCAATCAGCCGTCAGAATTTTGATCAGTGGATGATGCAGGTATACGCGCCGGCACCGTTTATTCCTGTGCGCGGTGAGGGGGCCTGGCTGTGGGATCAAGAGGGGAAAGGGTATATCGATTTTGCGGGCGGGATTGCCGTGAATGCCCTGGGACACGCGCATCCCGCGATGGTCCGCGCTCTGACCGAGCAGGCGACGAAATTCTGGCATACCGGCAACGGCTATACCAATGAACCGGCGTTAAGGCTGGCGAAGCAGTTGATTGATGCCACCTTTGCTGACCGCATTTTCTTTTGTAACTCCGGGGCGGAGGCCAATGAAGCGGCGCTGAAAACGGCGCGTAAATTCGCCCATGACCGCTTCGGCGCACATAAAAGCGGCATTGTGGCGTTCAAAAATGCGTTTCACGGCCGCACGCTGTTTACCGTTACCGCTGGCGGCCAGCCCGCTTATTCGCAGGACTTTGCGCCGCTGCCGCCGGACGTGCGTCACGGAATATATAACGATCTGGAATCTGCGCGCATGCTGATTGATGACAGCACCTGCGCGGTGATTGTCGAGCCTATTCAGGGGGAAGGTGGGGTGATCCCGGCGACGCCTGCATTTTTACGTGAACTGCGCGAGCTGTGCGACCGCCACCATGCGGTGCTGATTTTCGATGAAGTACAGACCGGCGTAGGCCGCACCGGCGAACTGTACGCCTACATGCACTATGGCATCACGCCAGATCTGCTCACCACCGCGAAAGCGCTGGGTGGCGGCTTCCCAATTGGTGCGCTGCTGGCGCGTGAAGAGGTAGCGAGCGTCATGACCGTCGGCACCCACGGTACCACCTACGGCGGTAACCCGCTGGCCTGCGCGGTTGCGGGTGAGGTGCTTTCTATCATCAATACGCCTGCGGTGTTAAACGGCGTCAAACAGCGCGAACAGTGGTTTAAAGAGCGCTTACAGGCCATAAATGCCCAGTTTGGATTGTTCAACGAGATTCGCGGCATCGGCCTGCTGATTGGCTGCGCGCTGCGTGACGAATACGCCGGAAAAGCCAAGCAGATTAGCCTGCTGGCCGCCGAAGAGGGGCTGATGGTGCTGATTGCTGGCGCCAACGTGGTGCGTTTTGCCCCTGCGCTCATCGTCAATGAAGAGGACGTGACGCTCGGTCTGAACCGTTTCGCCGCGGCCTGTGAACGTTTTGTCGCGGGAGAATCATCATGATGATAATCCGTCCAATCGCGTCCGGTGACTTGTCCGGCCTGCTAAAACTCGCCGGGAAAACGGGCGGCGGGCTGACCTCGCTACCGCAGGATGAAGCGACGCTCGGGGCACGCATTGCCCGCTCGCAGGCCACCTGGCAGGGGACGCTGCCGCGCGGCGACCAGGGCTTTGTGTTCGTGCTGGAAGATACCCGCAGCGGTGATGTGGTGGGGGTCTGCGCCATTGAGGTGGCCGTCGGCATTAACGATCCCTGGTATAACTACCGGGTTGGTACGCTGGTGCATGCGTCAAAAGAGCTGAACGTCTACAACGCGCTGCCAACGCTGTTTCTGACCAACGATCACACCGGCAGTAGCGAACTGTGCTCACTGTTTCTTGACCCAGAATGGCGCAAAGAGAGCAACGGACACCTGTTGTCATCCTCACGCTTTCTGTTTATGGCCGCCTTTCGCGACCGCTTTAACCACAAGGTGGTGGCGGAGATGCGCGGCGTCATCGACGACCACGGCTATTCGCCGTTCTGGGAGAGCCTCGGCAAGCGCTTTTTCTCGATGGAGTTCGCCCGCGCGGATTATCTCTGCGGTACCGGGCAGAAAGCCTTTATCGCCGAACTGATGCCGAAGCATCCGATCTACACCGATTTTCTCAGCGAAGAGGCGCGGGCGGTGATTGGTCAGGTGCATCCGCAAACGGCGCCTGCGCGTGCTGTGCTGGAAAAAGAGGGCTTCCGCTATCGTGATTATGTCGACATTTTCGACGGCGGTCCGACGCTGGAGTGCGATATTGACCGCGTGCGCGCGGTGCGTAAAAGCCGCCTGGTCACGGTGGTCGCGGGTGAACCGGCGGGGGCGGAACTGCCGCTGTGCGTGGTGGCAAATGAACAGTATCAGCACTATCGCGCCATGCTGGTGCATGCTGACCCGCAGGCAGATGTCCTGTCGTTAAACGCTGAACAGTCCGATGCCCTGAACTGCCACCCGGGCGATGCCGTTCGCCTGGTACGCCTGTGCCCTGAGGAGAAAAAATAATGAGCCTATGGATTAACGGACAGTGGCTGAAAGGCCATGGCGCGGTGCGTCAGAGCGTAAACCCGGTAACCGCAGAGACGGTGTGGCAGGGTAACGATGCGGATTCCGTCCAGGTGGAGATGTCGGTCGCGGCGGCACGCTCGGCCTTTCCCGCCTGGGCTCGTCTGCCGCTGGGGGAACGTCAGAGGATAGTCGAGGCTTTTGCCGGGCTGCTGGAAGTGAATAAAACGTCGCTCGCTGAAACGATTGCTCGTGAAACCGGCAAACCGCGTTGGGAAGCGGCAACGGAAGTGGCGGCGATGATCAATAAAATCGCCATCTCCATCAAGTCTTATCACAGCCGTACCGGAGAGAGCCATACCGAGATGGCGGACGGTGCAGCGTCACTGCGTCACCGTCCGCACGGTGTGCTGGCGGTTTTCGGCCCTTATAACTTTCCCGGGCATCTGCCGAACGGTCATATCGTTCCGGCGCTGCTGGCGGGTAACACGCTGGTCTTTAAGCCCAGCGAACTGACGCCAGAATGCGGCGAAGCGGTGGTGAAACTGTGGGAGCAAGCCGGGCTGCCTGCGGGAGTGCTGAACCTTATACAGGGCGGCCGTGAAACCGGCGAAGCGCTGAGCGGGCAATCGGGTCTGGACGGCGTGCTTTTTACCGGCAGTTCGGCGACCGGTTTCCATCTGCATCGCCAGCTTGCCGGGCAGCCGCAAAAAATGCTCGCGCTGGAGATGGGCGGCAACAATCCGCTGATTGTCGACGATATTGATGATATCGATGCGGCGGTGCATCTCACCATCCAGTCAGCGTTTGTCACCGCCGGGCAGCGCTGCACCTGCGCCCGTCGGCTGCTGGTGAAACGCGGCGCTACGGGGGATGCTTTCCTGCAACGTCTAGTCGATGTGGCCGGGCGAATTGTACCGGGGGCATGGAATGCGGAACCGCAGCCGTTTATTGGCGGGCTCATTTCGCCATTGGCCGCCGAGCGCGTCTATCAGGCCTGGCAGCACCAGGTGGAAAAAGGCGGAAAAACGCTGCTGGCGCCGCGTTTAATCAAACCGGGTACCTCGTTGCTGACGCCAGGGATTATTGAACTGAGCGAAGCGCGTGATATTGCCGATGAAGAGGTATTTGGGCCGCTGCTGGGCGTATGGCGCTATGATGATTTTGATGAGGCAATTGTTCTTGCCAACGACACCCGCTATGGCCTTTCCTGCGGTCTGGTCTCGCCGGAACGTGAGAAATTTGAGCGCCTTCTGCTGGAGGCGCGCGCCGGGATAGTCAACTGGAATAAACCGTTGACCGGTGCTGCGAGTACCGCGCCGTTTGGCGGTACCGGCGCTTCCGGTAACCATCGCCCCGGCGCGTGGTATGCCGCAGATTATTGCGCCTGGCCGATGGCGAGCCTTGAGTCAGCGACGCTGACCCTGCCAACGGCACTCAACCCTGGACTCGATTTTCACCACGAGGTGAAATCATGAACGCCTGGGAAGTGAACTTTGATGGACTGCCGGGGTTGACCCACCATTACGCCGGGCTGTCGTTCGGCAATGAAGCGTCGGCGAAACACCAGTATCAGGTTTCTAACCCGCAACGGGCGGCGAAGCAGGGGCTATTAAAGATGAAGGCGCTGGCGGACGCGGGATTCGCGCAAGGCGTGATCCCGCCCCAGGAGCGACCAAACGTGGCGCTTCTGCGTCAGCTCGGTTTTGGCGGACGTGATGAGCAGGTTATTGCCAAAGCCGCGGCCCAGGCCCCTGAATTGCTGAGCGCCGCCAGTTCGGCTTCGGCGATGTGGGTTGCCAATGCCGCGACGGTTTGCCCCTCAGCCGATGCGCTGGACGGGAAAGTGCATTTCACGGTGGCTAACCTTAGCAGCTTGCTGCATCGCGCCAGTGAAGCGCCAACGACGCAGGCCATTCTCGAGGGCATTTTTGCTAACCGGGATCACTTTGCTGTACACCAGGCGCTGCCGTCCGTTGCCGCTTTCGGTGATGAAGGCGCCGCGAACCATAACCGTCTGGGGCGTGATTATGGCCAGCCGGGCATACAGCTCTTTATCTATGGCCGGGATGCTACCGGTGCTACACAGCCGCAGCGCTATCCCGCCCGGCAAACGCGCGCGGCAAGCGAAGCGGTGGCACGGCTTAATCAGCTCAATCCAAATCAGGCGATTTTTGCTCAGCAAAATCCCCATGTGATTGACCGGGGCGTGTTCCATAATGATGTGATCGCGGTCAGTAACCGGCAGGTGCTGTTTTGCCACGCGGAGGCGTTTGTAAACCAGCCCGCGCTGATGGCCCAACTGGCGCAAAAAATACCGGGGTTTATACCGATTGAAGTTCCCGCTTCTCGTGTCTCGGTGGATGATGCGGTTTCGACCTATCTGTTTAACAGTCAGCTATTGAGCAAACCTGACGGCAGCATGATGCTGGTGTTGCCGGGGGAGGCGCAGGAACATCCGCGGGTCTGGCGCTACCTGAACCAATTACTGGCAGACGATAACCCCATTGACGAACTGCAGGTATTCGACCTGCGTGAAAGTATGGCCAACGGCGGCGGGCCAGCCTGTTTGCGCCTGCGAGTCGTACTGACAGATGACGAGCGCCGGGCGGTGAATCCTGCGGTGATGATGAATGACACGCTGTTTGCCACGCTGAATGATTGGGTGGATTGCTATTATCGCGATCGCCTGACCCAGGCTGACCTGGCTGACCCTCAGCTGTTACAGGAAGGGCGCGAGGCGCTTGACCGCTTAACGCAAATATTGCGACTGGGTTCGCTTTATCCATTCCAGCGCTAAGAAGGTGATATGAAACATTTTCTGGCCCTTACGCTCGCGGGAAGAATGCCGGCAGAGCCGGAAGGCGATACCGACTACTTTCACTGGGAATGGCGTGAAGCGGGCGTGCTGCAGCTCACGCCGCATGAACCCTGCTCTCAGGCGCTGGTCCTGTCGGCGGGGATACACGGTAATGAAACCGCGCCGGTCGAGATAGTCGATTATCTGCTGCATGCGCTGATAAAAGGTGAACTCAAGCTGCGCTGGCATCTGCTGGTGGTGCTGGGGAATCCGCCTGCGTTGCGTGATAACAAGCGCTATTTGCATAGCGATATGAACCGCATGTTCGGTGCCCGCTGGCGGCATTTTCCCGTCAGCGACGAAACGGTCCGTGCTGCAAGCCTTGAACAGGCAGTAACGGCGTTCTATCAGCGTTGTCCGGCGGAGGTGCGCTGGCATCTGGATTTGCACACCGCCATTCGTGGCTCTCATCATCAGCGGTTTGGCGTTTTACCTGCGAGAGAGACGCCATGGGACCCACCGTTTCTTCGCTGGCTGGGCTCGGCAGGCATGCAGGCGCTGGTTTTCCATCAGTCGCCCGGCGGTACCTTTACCCACTTTAGCTGCGAGTACTTTGGCGCATTAGCCTGTACGCTGGAACTCGGGAAGGCAAAACCGTTTGGGCAAAATGACCTGAGCCAGTTCGCGCTGGTGACGCGTCAGCTTAGGCATCTGTTGGCGGGAGAATGGGGCGGAGGGTCATCAGCCGTACCGCTGTACTACCGCGTAGTGCAGCAGATAACCCGACGTAGCGCTGATTTCCGCCTCTATATGTCGGCGCAGACGTTGAACTTCACCCCTTTTGCCAAAGGCACGCTGCTGGCTGAAGATGGGGATACCCGGTATGTAGTAGCTTCGCCGTGCGAATATGTCCTGTTCCCGAATCCAGAGGTGGCATTGGGGTTACGAGCAGGATTAATGCTGGAGCGCTGTCCAACGCAGGATTAATTAAACGAGCCGCGCGAGCCTTCGTCGCGGCTTTTGATCTTTAGTGCCACACTTTATTGCAGATAATTCTTAGTATTTTGCTTTATTATTAATCTTGCCTGCTTTATAATTCTTCAAAATCTCTTCTTAATCAGTGTCTTGAATATTTTTGTAGCAACTCTCCATAGTTTTTCCTTAATTCCCTCATAATTGGCACGAAATCGTTTTTTACACTTTCATTGTTTTACGCACGCTCTGATTAATTGACGATAAACCCCGTAAAGTTAATCTCGTCAACACGGCGATGCGCCGTCAGAATAACTGAAAAGTAAGGATTCGATGATGAAAAAATTAACTGCTCTGTTTGTTGCCTCTACCCTGGCTCTGGGCGCGGCGAACCTGGCTCACGCTGCGGACACCACCTCTACGACCACCACCGATGCGGCACAGCCGAACGGTACGATGATGCATCATCACAAAGGTAAAATGGGCCCGCGTCATGACATGATGTTCCAGGGTCTGAACCTGACCGATGCTCAGAAACAGCAGATTCGCGACATCATGAAAGACAGCCGCCAGAACATGAAACGTCCGCCGCAGGAAGAGATGCGCGAGATGCATAACCTGATTGCGAGCGATAGCTTCGACAAAGCGAAAGCAGAAGCGCAAATCAGCAAAATGGAAGCCCAGCATAAAGACATGATGTTGTCTCGTCTGGAAACCCAGAACAAGATCTACAACATCTTAACGCCGGATCAGAAAAAGCAATTTAATGCCAATTTTGAGAAGCGTCTGACAGAACACAAAGCGCATGAAGGTAAAATGCCTCCTGCGCCAGCTGAATAATACTTTCAGCGTACTGTCTTAAGACCGCCGAAGTTGCCCATAAACGCCATCAGGCAATGGGCAGCTCCGGCGGTTTTTTATTGCCGATAAATCAATAGACTACTTCTTCCAGAAATCGTCGAAAACCGTGATCGGCGTGCGGCGTTTGTGCTCGGTCTTCAGATACCAGCCTTCGATGGTTTTGGCGATATCCGCAGGCAGCGTTTTACCTTCCAGATAGTCATCAATGTTGTCATAGGTGACACCCAGCGCCGCTTCATCCGGCAGAGAAGGGCGATCATCTTCAAGGTCAGCGGTTGGCGCTTTCTTATAAAGGTGTTCCGGGCAGCCAAGCTCGGCCAGCAATTGTTTACCCTGGCGTTTGTTGAGGCGGAAAATCGGGTTGATGTCGGTACCGCCGTCACCGTACTTGGTGAAGAAGCCGGTAATGGCTTCAGCCGCATGGTCTGTACCGACCACCACACCGCTGGTCATCCCGGCGATGCTGTACTGCGCTTTCATACGCTCACGGGCTTTTTCATTACCGCGAACAAAGTCGCTGAGTTCAATACCGGCCTCGCGCAGCGCCTGCTCGCTGGCCAGCACCGCACCTTTAATGTTTACCGTCAGTACGCGATCCGGCTGAATAAAGGTAATCGCATCCTGGCAGTCTTGCTCATCGGCCTGAACGCCGTAAGGCAGGCGGACGGCAATAAACTGCAGCGCGCTGTCGCCAGTTTCGTCACGCAGCTCATTAATCGCCTGCTGGCACAGTTTCCCGGTAAGGGTCGAGTCCTGGCCGCCGCTAATCCCCAGTACTAATGATTTGATAAACGGATAGGTTTTCAGATAAGCCTTAAGAAAATCCACGCTGCGGCGGATCTCTTCTTTTGCATCAATCTGTGGTTTTGCGCCGAGCGCCTGAATAATGTCTTGTTGTAATGCCATTTACCCCTCCGGAATGTGTGTGCCGCCCTGAAAATCGCGTGTCGTTGGCCCATCAGAACAAAGTGTTAAAACTACCTCTTTGACGGTAAAACGACAAGGATCACAGTTTTGACTGCTGGATATTAGCCCGATTTACCGTGGGTTACGGTAATCAATTCGCTGACTAAGTTGATAAATAGCAATATTTATTCCAGGCTTAATGAACACCAACAAAAAGGAGAGGGAAGATGAACAAGAATGTAGCAGGGCTTCTGGGTGCAGCAGCGGTATTGACCATGCTAGCAGGCTGTACCGCCTACGACCGTACGAAAGATCAATTCACTCAACCGGTAGTAAAAGATGTCAAAAAAGGGATGAGTCGCTCCCAGGTGATGCAGATTGCGGGCAAACCCTCTTCTGAGGTGAGCATGATTCATGCCCGAGGGACCTGCCAGACCTACATTCTGGGTCAAAGAGATGGTAAAACTGAAACCTACTTTGTGGCGCTGGATGACACCGGCCACGTCATCAACTCTGGCTACCAGACCTGCTCCGAGTACGACACGGACCCTGCAACCAAGAAGTGATACTCGTGCATTTATAGGATTCGTACGAAAGCCCGACCCCTGTGTCGGGCTTTTTTATGAGGCATCATGCTTATTTCTTGTCGCGAATTATTTTGAGCAAAGTGTGAAGGTAGTCAAAATGGGAGGTCAATGAGAGACAATTTTTGGGTGATGAGAATTATCCGTACACAAATTGTTGCCGTATACTCATCCCATAAACAGAAGAAACTCATCTGTTACATACGAGGGTAGTGGGCACATGGAACATCGCCCGATGATGACAGATTTCACAAGTTGAGGAAGCGTGAATGGAAAAGAAACATATCTATCTATTTTGTTCTGCAGGCATGTCCACTTCATTACTGGTCTCCAAAATGCGAGCTCAGGCTGAGAAATACGAAGTGCCGGTTATTATTGAAGCATTCTCCGAAGCCTTCGCTGCGGAAAAAGGTCCAGAGGCTGATGTCGTATTACTTGGCCCACAAATCGGCTATATGCTGAATGATATTAAAAAGATTCTGCCGAACAAGCCGGTTGAAGTTATTGATTCAACCCTCTACGGCAAGGTCGATGGTTTAGGTGTGTTAAAAGCAGCTGTTGCTGCAATTAAGAAGTCAGCTGCGCAGTAATTTTTGATTTATTTTCCCCGTCAAAGAGTTATTTCATAATTAATCGCCGCAATATTGATTGCGGCCTTTTAAGGGTATTTTTCTATGAGTAAAGTGATCGATTCGCTTGAAAAGGTACTCCTTCCTTTTGCTGTTAAAATAGGAAAGCAGCCTCACATCAATGCCATTAAAAACGGTTTTATTAAATTAATGCCACTGACCCTCGCGGGGGCCATGTTCGTCTTAATTAATAACGTTTTCCTGAGTTTTGGTGAGGGGTCATTCTTTTATTCAATGGGGGTCCGCCTGGATCCATCAACCATTGCGACCTTAGACAGCTTTAAAGCCATCGGCGGTAACGTTTATAACGGTACCTTAGGCATTATGTCGCTGATGGCGCCTTTCTTTATTGGCTCTGCGTTAGCAGAAGAACGCAAAGTTGACCCAATGGCAGCAGGCCTGCTGGCGGTAGCGGCCTTTATGACCGTCACCCCATACAGCGTTGGCGATGCTTATGCCGTCGGTGCAAACTGGCTGGGCGGTCAAAACATTATCTCCGGTATGATTATCGGTCTGGTTGTGGCGGAACTGTTCACCTTCGTTATCCGTCGTAACTGGGTCATTACGCTGCCTTCGAGCGTACCTTCATCGGTTGCGCGCTCCTTCTCGGCGTTAATCCCGGGCTTCCTGATTCTATCTATCTTCGGGATCCTCTCCTGGATTCTGTCCTCGTACGGCAGCAACTTCCACCAGATCATCATGGACTCCATCTCCAAACCGCTGGCAGCAATGGGTGGTGTGGTAGGTTGGGCTTATGTGGTGTTCAACAGCCTGCTGTGGTTCTTCGGTGTTCACGGTTCTCTGGCGCTGACCGCGCTGGATAACGGCATCATGACCCCATGGGCGCTGGAAAACATCGCGCTGTACAACCAGTACGGTTCCGTTGACGCAGCGATTGCCGCTGGCCAGCAGTTCCACTTCTGGGCGAAGCCGATGCTCGACTCCTACATCCTGCTGGGTGGTTCCGGTGCGACTCTGGGTCTGATTATCGCCATCTTCATTGCCTCCCGTCGCGCTGACCATCGTCAGGTAGCGAAACTGGCTCTGCCATCCGGTATCTTCCAGATTAACGAACCGATTCTGTTTGGTCTGCCGATCATCATGAACCCGGTCATGTTCATCCCGTTCGTCCTGGTACAGCCGATTCTTGCAGCGATCACCCTGGCGGCCTACTCCATGGGCATCATTCCTCCGGTGACTAACCTGGCACCGTGGACCATGCCAACCGGCCTGGGGGCGTTCTTCAACAGTAACGGTAGCGTTGCCGCCCTGATTGTCGCGCTGTTCAACCTCGGTGTCTCGACGCTGGTTTACCTGCCATTCGTGATGATTTCGAACAAAGCGCAGGCCACCATTGAAGAAGAAGAAAGCGAAGAAGACATCGCTGCCTCTCTGAAATTCTAATGCCAATGCGGTATGGAGCGAGTCTCCATACCGCCCTCACAAAAGGGAAAAGTTATGTTTGATCTGGATAATGTTGTTGCTGAGGACGTGCAGGAAAACGATCTCGAAGAAGTGGTGATGGGCCTGATTATCAACTCAGGGCAAGCACGCAGCCTGGCATACGCCGCGCTGAAACTGGCTAAGCAGGGTGATTTCGAAACCGCAAAAGCCACGATGGAACAGTCCCGCATTGCGCTGAGCGAAGCCCACCGCGTGCAGACTCAGCTGATTGAGAGCGATGAAGGCGAAGGTAAAATGAAGGTGAGTCTGGTGCTGGTCCATGCGCAAGATCATCTTATGACCTCAATGCTGGCGCGCGAGCTGGTTGCTGAATTGATCGAACTCCACGAGAAGGTACAATAGGCTTTTCCCTATGAGGCAACCAAAGATGATCACCATGGAAATTAACACCGCCCGAGAACAACAGCTCTTTAACGGTAAAAATTTTCATGTCTTCATCTACAACAAAACGGAAAGTATCAGTGGGTTACACCAGCACGACTACTACGAGTTCACTATCGTACTAACCGGCCGCTATTATCAGGAGATAAACGGTAAGCGGGTCATGCTGGAGCGAGGCGATTTTGTCTTCATCCCGATGGGGTCGCATCATCAGAGCTTCTACGAGTTCGGTGCTACGCGAATTCTCAACGTCGGGATCAGCAAAGATTTCTTCGATACCCATTACCAGGCTCTGGTACCGTTTGCGCTGGTTGCTTCGCAAGTCTATTCGATCAAAAGCACGTTTCTTAGCTACATTGAGTCGGTTATTGCATCACTTCATTTTCGCGAAACGGAATTCGACGAATTTATTGAACTGGTTTCCTTCTATGTGATTAATCGTCTACGACATCACCGGGAAGAGCAGGCGCAGGATGTGACGCCACAGTGGTTAAAAACCACCGTAGAAGCCATGCACGATAAATTAAAATTTGGTGAAGGTGCGTTGGAAAATATGGTCGAGTTATCCGGGAAAACCCAGGAATATTTAACCCGAGCCACCCAGCGCTATTATGGCAAAACGCCGATGCAGATTATCAATGATATCCGCATTAACTTTGCCAAGAAACAACTGGAAATAACCAACTACTCGGTAACCGATATTGCGTATGAGTCAGGTTACAGCAGCCCAAGTTTGTTTATTAAAACATTCAAGAAGCTGACCTCATTCACGCCAAGCAATTATCGTAAGAAACTGACGGTTATTAAATAACGCACTACGATATTATTTCGTAGTTCTGAAACAAAGCATTTAGCTCACCGTATATTATGCGGCGGGTAAGCCACGTTTAGCTTGTGGATCTCGAGGGAGAAAAGTATGAGCCAGAAATTGAAAGTCGTTACTATTGGTGGTGGTAGCAGCTATACACCTGAATTACTGGAAGGTTTTCTTAAACGTTATCATGAGCTGCCGGTAACGGAGCTGTGGCTGGTTGACGTCGAAGGCGGCCAGGAGAAGCTGGATATTATCCACGCGCTGTGCGAGCGCATGGTGGAAAAAGCGGGCGTACCGATGAAGGTCTATAAGACGCTGAACCGCCGCGAAGCGCTCGAAGGTGCCCATTTTGTTACCACTCAGCTGCGTGTTGGCCAGCTGAAAGCCCGTGAAAAAGACGAACGTATTCCGCTGAGCCACGGTTATCTGGGCCAGGAAACCAACGGCGCGGGTGGCCTGTTTAAAGGCTTGCGCACCATTCCGGTGATTTTCGACATCATTAAAGATGTTCAGGAAGTCTGCCCGGATGCGTGGGTTATCAACTTTACCAACCCGGCTGGGATGGTGACAGAAGCGGTTTACCGTCACACCAATTTCAAGCGCTTTATCGGCGTGTGCAACATTCCAATCGGAATGAAAATGTTCTTCACCGACGTGCTGCGCCTGACCGAGAAAGACGACCTCTCTATCGACCTGTTCGGCCTGAACCACATGGTGTTCGTCCGCGATGTGCTGGTGAACGGCGAGTCCCGCTTTGCGGAACTGCTGGACGGCGTGGCCTCCGGTACGCTGTCGGCGAATACCGTGAAAAACATCTTCGATATGCCGTTCAGCGAAGGGCTTCTGCGCTCCCTGAACCTGCTGCCGTGCTCTTATCTGCTGTACTACTTCAAGCAAAAAGAGATGCTGGCGATTGAAATGGGCGAATACTACAAAGGCGGCGCGCGTGCTCAGGTAGTACAGAAAGTTGAGAAGCAACTCTTCGAACTGTACAAAAATCCGGACTTGAACGTGAAGCCAAAAGAGCTGGAACTGCGCGGTGGGGCGTACTACTCCGACGCGGCGTGCGAAGTGATCAACGCTATCTACAACGATAAGCAGACCGAACACTACGTCAACATTCCGCACCACGGCCATATTGATAATATCCCGGCGGACTGGTCTATCGAAGTGACCTCCATTCTGGGCCGTGATGGTGCTAAACCGCACCCGCGCGTGACCCATTTTGATGAGAAAGTGCTGGGTCTTATCCACACCATCAAAGGTTTCGAAGTGGCGGCAAGCCAGGCTGCGCTTAGCGGTGAGTTTAACGATGTGCTGCTGGCGCTGAACTTAAGCCCGCTCATCCACTCTGATAAAGATGCAGAGGTGCTGGCTCGCGAGATGATTCTGGCGCATGAAGAATGGCTGCCGAACTTCGCTGCCACCGTGGAGAAACTGAAACAGTGACAGGAGGCATGATGGAACGTTTGTTAATCGTTAATGCCGACGATTATGGTCTGAGCAAAGGTCAGAACTACGGCATTATCGATGCCTGTAAACATGGTCTGGTCACCTCAACAACCGCACTGGTTAACGGTGCGGCTATCGACCACGCGGCTCGTATGAGCCGCCGTACGCCGGAACTCGCCGTGGGGATGCACTTTGTGCTGACGCTGGGCGAGCCGCTGTCGCCGATGCCTGGACTGACCCGCGAGGGGAAGCTGGGCAAGTGGATCTGGCAGATGGCGGAAGAGGACTCGTTGCCGATGGATGAAATTGCCCATGAGCTGGAGTGTCAATATCGTCGCTTTATCGACCTGTTCGATGCCGAGCCGACGCATTTTGATAGTCATCACCATGTGCACATGATCCCGCAAATTTTCCCGCTGGTGGCCGAGTTTGCGAAATCGAAAGGCATTGCGTTACGCGTTGACCGCACTATTCCGTATCCGTTTGAGTTACCGGAAGGGCTGCGCAGTACCGAAAGCTTTAGCAGTGAGTTCTACGGTGATGCCGTATCGGAAGCGCTGTTCCTGAAGGTGCTGGATAGCTCAATGGCACGTAATGAGCAATCTCTGGAAGTGATGTGCCATCCGGCGTTTGTCGACCGGACGATTATGGGCAGCGCGTATTGCTACCCGCGTCTTGATGAACTGGATGTGCTGACCTCTGAATCGCTGAAGTACGCGATTGCTGAACGAGGTTATCGTCTCGGGACCTACCGCGACGTGTAAGAAGAGTGATGTTTTACCCCCTCAACCCTTGCCCGGCAGCGTTCCTGCCGGGCTTTTTTGTGTATGACGCGCTCGGGTGAATCCTGCTATCATAAGCCTTTCCTGCTTTTGCTATTACTGATTGTGAATTTAACTGCTTATGAAACCGCTTCGCCAACAAAAACGGCAGATTATCAGCTATGTACCGCGTACTGAACCCGCTCCGCCCGATCACGCTGTGAAAGTCGAAGGCTTTCGCGATGTCTGGTTACTGCGCGGCAAGTACGTGGCGTTTGTGCTGATGGGCAGCGCGTTTTGTCGCTCTCAGGCGTTCACCATCCCGGAGTCGGCCCAGCGTTGGGCGGTGCAGATGCGGCAGGAAGGGGAGATAGACGCGTAATGGCGTGATACCGATATAAAAAAACCGCTGGCATACAAACCAGCGGTTTTTTTTGTAGTCCGGACGAGGCGTAACGCCGACTCCGGAGTCTCCCCGGCGTCGCTTTCGCTCGGCCGGGCTACAGGTTAGCGGTGGGCTAACTCTGCGTCTTCTTCGCTATTCAACACATCTTTGTCGGTCTGGCGCAGCCACTGGCTGGTCAGAGTACCGGCAGTCATCGAACCGCTCACGTTCAGCGCGGTACGACCCATATCGATAAGCGGTTCAACGGAAATCAGCAGCGCAACCAGCGTCACCGGCAGACCCATCGCTGGCAGCACGATCAGCGCCGCGAAAGTGGCACCACCGCCCACACCTGCAACACCGGCAGAGCTCACGGTCACGATGCCAACAAGGGTAGCAATCCACACCGGATCCAGCGGGTTAATGCCTACGGTTGGCGCAACCATCACCGCCAGCATTGCCGGGTAGAGGCCAGCACAGCCGTTCTGACCAATAGTGGCACCAAAGGATGCAGAGAAGCTGGCGATAGACTCCGGCACGCCCAGACGACGGGTCTGTGCTTCCACGTTCAGCGGAATAGAAGCGGCGCTGGAACGGCTGGTGAAGGCGAAAGTCAGCACCGGCCAGACTTTACGGAAATACTTCAGCGGGCTGACGCCGTTAGCACCCAGCAGCAGGCCGTGTACCACGAACATAATGATCAGACCCAGATAAGAGGCGACAACAAAGCTGCCCAGCTTGATGATGTCCTGCAGGTTAGAACCAGCAACGACTTTGGTCATCAGCGCCAGCACGCCGTAAGGCGTCAGCTGCATCACCAGGCGAACCAGCTTCATGACCCAGCCTTGCAGGGTATCGATAGCGGTCAGTACGCGTTTGCCTTTCGGCTCATCGTCTTTCAGCAGCTTCAGCGCGGCGACGCCGAGGAATGCGGAGAAGATAACAATGCTGATAATAGAGGTTGGGTTAGCGCCGGTTAGGTCAGCAAACGGGTTTTTCGGCACGAAGGAGAGCAGCAGCTGTGGCACGCTCAAGTCAGCAATTTTACCAACGTAGTTGCTCTGAATGGCGTTCAGACGCGCGGTTTCTGCCGTACCCTGAACCAGACCTTCAGCGGTCAGACCGAACAGGTTTGTAACCAGCACACCGACCAGCGCGGCAATCAGCGTGGTAAACAGCAGCGTACCGATGGTCAGGAAGCTGATTTTACCGAGCTGAGAGGCGTTATGCAGACGGGCTACAGCGCTCAGAATTGAGGCGAAGACCAGCGGCATCACGATCATTTGCAGCAGTTGCACATAGCCGTTGCCGACAATGTTGAACCACTGAATAGAATCTTTCAGCACCGGGTTGTCGGAACCGTAAATCATCTGTAGCGCAAGGCCAAAGACCACGCCGATAACCAAACCGACCAGTACTTTTTTAGCCAGACTCCACTGCTTATGGCGCGTTTGCGCCAGCGCAAACAGCAGTACCACGAACACAATAACGTTCGCTATTAATGGAAAATTCATCCCCGTTCTCCTGAAGTATTATCCACGGCGTTCAGCGGCAATAAAGACAGCCGCGACGTGTGTTTTTTAGATCAAATCCGTAAAGATTTGTCTGGATGTGAGAAGGTTAACAGAAGTGTATTAGTCCGCTTATATCCAAATGGAATTGATTATGCCAAAAGTGTGATTATCGCTGGATTATTGCTCAACGTGGCGACCGATAAAGCGGTTGAAGTCCGTTTGCAGCAAATTAATCATTGAGGAAGACCAACGGACCGCGCCGTTATCCGGCAGGGACTGCGGCATAAAGACGGCATAGGCGAACAGCGCCATGCAAAGCACACGCTCCAACTGGTTGCCTTTGCGCGGGGCGAGAATGGGCAGGCGGAAACGCCAGCGGCATGGCCAGAGCAGCGGCACGCCAGCAGGAGTAAGCATGTCAGCCAGAATATGACTGAGATAGCCCAGCACCATCCCCTGAAGCGCATCGGCCGGAACAATCCAGCTATCGGGTACTTTCAGATAGAACAACGTCAACGCGCCAAAAACGGCGAGCAGGCTGTGGGTGAACCCGCGGTGGCCGCAGAGTCGGGCGATGGGTTTCGATAACCAACTCAGCCGCTGCCCAAGCAGCGAGCGCGGGTGGTCAATATCTGGCAGCAGACAGGTCAATATCGCCGACGGCACGATATGCCACCAGTCCCCCTGAGCGAGAACTGGCGTAAGCTCGGCATTTTTAGCAAACACCGCGCAGGCGATGGAAAAGAGCAGATGACCTTCCGCCGTCATGATAAAACCCGTTATTCTGTAAATTCATACAGTATAGGGTTTTTATACAGTAGGCGGAAGAGGTTACAGTGTAACTCTTTGTCAAAAAGTTAACGCGCCAGCCAGCCACCGTCGACGGCAATGGTGTAGCCATTGATATAATCAGAGGCGGATGAGGCGAGGAAGACCACCGGGCCTTTCAGATCGTCTGGCGAACCCCAGCGGCCTGCCGGAATACGGTCAAGAATCTCTTTGCTGCGTTCGGCGTCTTCGCGCAGCTGTTGGGTATTGTTGGTAGCCATATACCCTGGCGCAATCGCGTTAACGTTAATCTGGTGCTGCGCCCATTCATTCGCCAGCAGGCGGGTGATGCCGAGGACGCCGCTTTTTGAGGCGGTGTAGGATGGCACACGAATGCCGCCCTGGAAAGAGAGCATCGAGGCAATATTAATAATTTTTCCGCCGTCACCTTGCTTCATGAACTGCCTGGCAACGGCCTGTGAGAGAAAGAACACCGATTTGATGTTCAGATTCATCACCTCATCCCAGTCTTTTTCACTAAAAGTGAGCGCGTCTTCCCGGCGGATAGTCCCGGCATTGTTGACCAGGATATCAATGCGGCCAGCCGCAGCAACGGCCGCAGGCACAATATCAGCGATGCTTTCTGCCTGACTCAGGTCGGCCTGAATCGCGTATAAACGCCGGCCCAGCGCCGCCACTTTTTCTGCGGTTTCCTGCGGCACCCGACGGCTGACGCTCACAATGTCGCACCCGGCTTCGGCGAGCCCCAGCGCCATGCCTTGACCCAGACCTTTATCACACCCGGTGACGAGCGCCACTTTGCCTTGCAGATTAAATGCGTTAAGAATCATGTCGACCCCTGTATGCGGTTTTTATCGTTATGAGAATGAGCTACAGACGAAAGCATAGAAGGGCGTAGTCGAAAATTCAAATAAAAATAAAACAGTGTTTCATTTTTATGAGGTGGTTATCATTTGCGGGCATAATGTATGCCCGCACAACCATTACCCAAGAAGATTTTCGCGCGTGAGGGATTCGAGGGAAGACAGTTTGATATCGGCCAGGCTGAAACGCGGGTCAAGTTGGCTTTCAGCCGCGGGAACCACGATAGAGCGCATGCGTGCGGCTTTGCTGGCAATCATCCCGTTAACAGAATCTTCCAGCGCCACGCAGTTGAGCGGGCTGACGCCGAGCTGTGCCGCACAGTTAAGGTAGACCTGCGGGTGCGGCTTGCTGTAATCCAGCTTATCGGCGGAAGCCAGCGCATCAAACTGGTCACGCAGGTCGAACATAGTCAGCACTTTTTCCAGCATATAGAGCGGCGATGCGGAGGCGAGACCGACCTTCAGTCCCTGAGCTTTGCAAAGCGCTACCGCTTCATGTACGCCCGGCAGCAGCGGACGCGTCTCTTCCACGAGGGAGATAACGCGGCTGATAATGCGCTCAACGACGGTTGCGCGATTCGGCCCCGTCCATGGTTGTTGCCCGAACCAGAGATCCACGACCAGATCGATACGCAGACCGCGGGTATCCGGAAGCTCATGACGGCGGGTGAAGTCTACCCCCAACTCGCTCAGGACTTCGTGTTCACCACGATCCCACAGCGGTTCTGAATCAATCAATAAGCCATCCATATCGAAAATCGCGGCACGTATTTGACGCTCGGTGGACATAACTACCTCTCCTTTAGGGTATCGAGTGCAGCAATGGTATATCATATCGCGCGTAAAGTCGGGCGAAAGTCACCTTCAGCGGGTAGACTAAATAAGCACTTAGCCCGAGCGTAGGCGTCTTAACAAGGGGAACCCATGACGTATCAACAAGCTGGACGCATTGCCATCCTGAAGCGTATCGCCGGGTGGGTGATTTTTATTCCTGCAGTGATTTCAACGCTGATTTCCGTACTCAAATTCATGTACGAGCACAGCGCTAAACAGCCGGGAATCGATGCCGTCATGATGGACTTCGTGCACGTGATGGTCGAAATGATGCGTTTCAATACGCCATTCTTAAATATCTTTTGGTACAACTCACCGCAGCCGGATTTCCATAACGGCCTGAATATTATGTTCTGGATTATCTATGCGCTGATCTTTGTTGCGCTGGCGCTGCAGGATTCCGGTGCACGTATGTCGCGTCAGGCGAAGTATTTGCGGGAAGGGGTGAACGATCAGCTTATCCTGGAGAAAGCGAAAGGGGCGGAAGGGCTGAGCCGTGAAGCGCTGGAAGCACGAGTCGAAGTGCCGCGTCACACGATTCTGGTGCAGTTTTTCCCGCTCTATATTTTGCCGATTATCATTATCGTGATTGGCTACTTTGTGCTGAAGGTGTTGGGTTTCCTCTAAGGTTGGCCATGCTGCCGGATGGCGCTTTGCTTATCCGGCCTACAAACAACAAGCCCGGCGATAGATTGCCGGGCTTGTTGTTTTATGCACTTGGGATAGCGCGAGGCTTACCTTGCGGGTCGACCGCGACGTAGATAAACAGCGCTTCGGTGGCCTTGTAGCGCTGGCCAATCGGCTCCGACGACACTTTCTTCACCCACACTTCTATGTTGATAGTGACTGACGTATTGCCACGTTTTACGCAGCGCGCGTAACAGCACACCACATCACCCACCGCAACCGGGCGCAGGAAGGTCATACCATCCACGCGAACGGTCACTACGCGGCCATGGGCGACTTCTTTTGCCATAATGGCGCCGCCAATATCCATTTGCGACATCAGCCAACCGCCAAAAATATCACCGTTGGCATTGGTATCCGCAGGCATCGCTAAAGTGCGTAATACCAGCTCACCCTGAGGCGCGTCATTTTGTTGAGTCATGGTTCTTCTCTGTACTTACTTATGGTCGTCTTGCGGCATATGACGATAGATGTAAACGCCGCTCAGCACGGTGAACACCAGCGTCAGAGCGGTTAAGCCAAACACCTTAAAGTTTACCCAGATTTCCTGCGGCAACCAGAAGGCGATGTAGATATTGGCTACGCCGCACAAGATAAAGAATACTGCCCAGGCCAGGTTCAGCCGCGACCACACGGTTTCCGGCAGGGTGAGTTCTTTGCCCAGCATGCGCTGGATAAGCGGCTTTTTCATCACCCACTGGCTCACCAGCAGCGCGCCAGCGAAGAGGGCGTAAATCACCGTCACCTTCCATTTAATAAACTCATCGTTATGGAAGAAGATAGTCAGGCCGCCAAACACTGCCACCAGAATAAAGGTGATAAGCGCCATTTTTTCAACTTTGCGGTAGCGCACCCAGCTGTAAATCAACACCACCGCAGTGGCGACGATCAGCGCGCTGGTGGCCGCATAGATGTCATAAATCTTATAGAACGCAAAGAAGACAACCAGCGGTAAGAAATCCAGAAACTGCTTCATACTTCGATTCCGTAGTTCAGCGCTGCCCACCGATGGGCAGCATCAGTTTATTGACGAATAAGCATATACACGCGGAATAAATAGATCAGCAACAAAGCCGAAACGAGGTTGCTAAGGGTATTGATCACCACGGCGCCGAGATAAGGAGTGAGTACGGCAAAGCTGGATGCCAGAAGCAGCAGCAGCGTTTTTGCCAGCATCCAGCCGATAACTGCCGGTGCGATAAGGCGCCAATTAGCCCAACCCAGACGCGTACTGACGCGAACGGCAGAGAACACGCCAAGTTTATCCTGCACCATGATAATCGGCGCGAACGCCAGCACGATAGCCAGCAGAATACCTGGGACGATAACCAACATCATGCCCATCTGGATCAAGAAAGTGCTGAGAAAAATAAGCACAAACATTTTCGGCAGCACCGGCGCGCTTGCGCCGATAGCGCGCAGAGCGCTCACGCGGTGTCCGGCGGAGATTAGCTGGATAAGCAGCAGGATCCCACCCGCGAGAACCGCATTACCGATGAGCCCAGAAAAGGTTGAAGCCGCAGAGGAGCGTAGCAGGATTTGCTGCTGCTCTGGAGTCATGTTCTGTACCAGATCGAACAGACCGGTGCTGCCCGCCAGATTATCCCCGGTGGTCAGCATCGCCAGCTGATCGTCGCTAGGAGAAAAAGCATGGCCGAGCACTACGGTGATAAATGAACAGAGCAAAGCAATCAGTAAGATGGTGACGAACTGATTACGGAAAAAATTACCCGTGTCACGGTATACGGACTGCGCCGTGATAGACATGCACTCTCCTTGAGTATGGCAGGTGTTGATTAGCCGGCAATTGTACCGCAAATCGCGTGGCCGTAGCACTCCCTACGCCAGCTGCGCTAAGTATATCTTTGTAAAAAGGAACTCATGATGTTGGTGTCAGAAAGTCCTGCAACGTGATTCCCCCATTTTCGCTCAACGTTCGGGCAGGAATGGTTAGTGCGGGTTGTGACCGAACAGGGGTTATAGGTCAGGCCCTTTTGACGGTGGGTTCCATCCCTGATGAGAGCGATTAGCAAACATCAATAGAATAATTAAGTATAAAAATCAGACTGTTCCATTCATCGCTATGAGAGTGCAGCGTTAAATCATTTGCGCGAAATTTATGAAATTGATGTAGATATAAATTCTGTGAATTCGATGTGGGCAAAAAATTAATCTAGATCAATAAATGTTAAAACTAATGATTTGGTGTGACTTATCTCGAGCAAAAAGCACTCCGTTATAGGTATATTCTCCGCGCTAGAAAAAACCATAACGAGGAAATGGATATGAAGAAGTTAGCAATGGCTGCATTAGTTTTGAGTACCTTTTCAAGCGGCGTCTGGGCGCACGAGGCGGGAGAATTCTTCATTCGTGCGGGTTCTGCGACGGTCAGACCGACAGAAGGCTCTGATAATGTTCTGGGCAGTCTCGGTGGCTTTAATGTCAGCAACAATACGCAATTAGGGCTGACATTTACCTATATGGCGACGGAGAATATTGGTATTGAACTGCTGGCAGCGACACCGTTTCGTCACAAAGTAGGGACCGGCCCCACCGGTGATATCGCGACCGTTCATCATCTGCCACCGACGCTGATGGCGCAGTGGTACTTTGGCGATGCGCAAAGCAAGGTACGTCCGTACATCGGCGCGGGTATCAACTACACCACCTTCTTTGATAACGACTTTAACGACACCGGTAAAAAGGCAGGACTTTCTGATCTGAGCCTCGACGACTCCTGGGGAGCCGCAGGGCAGGTGGGTCTGGATTATCTGATTAACCGCGACTGGCTGCTGAACATGTCGGTCTGGTACATGGATATCGACACCAACGTGAAGTTTAAAGCGAATGGCGTGAACCAGAATGTCAGCACCAGACTGGATCCGTGGGTGTTTATGTTCTCCGCCGGTTATCGCTTCTGATTTTTCGGCAAAACACCGACAAAACTGGTCATTATATGGCCAGTTTTTTTTCCTCGCTTTCCTGCACTGAACCAGTGCAGCCATCCTGGCGCTTCATACTCAGAAAGTGAATGGCCTTTCGCATTTCTTCTATACGTGCGTCATACGGCTTAATACTACAACTTCGTATTTACACATAGAAAAACGGGAGAGTGCAGGTTTTCAATAAGATAGGCGTTTCGGGTTGCGCGTATTTTTATGGTTCTTTTTTGCCCATCGGGAACATAAAAGAAATTCATCTTGAACTCATCGTCCGTTACTGAATCTTTCAGGTTTTTGGCATAGCGCATGTTATCTAATGAGATCTCACCCGGCGTCTTAACCTCGTAGTCAAATAACATCGTTCTTGAGATAGTCTGGGTACGATCGTCTTGTTTGATTTTCCCACTAAGAGCAACCTGCCCAGTATGGTTTCGGTGCAATCGGAAGGTGAGATCGATGGTGGCCGTTAGGTCAGGGTCCTTATACGCCATTTGTAGCATAGTAGAACAATCGACATTCATACTACCTCGCGGTTGACGAGTGAAGAGCAAGTATGCCGAAAGCAGAAGCGAGGCTATCGCAATGATAGCGGTTAAATACATTACCGGGTTACTTACTTTGTTCATAACCATTCCAGTAGTAATTCAAACATGAAATAAAACCATCACTGTTTGTTGTACAGCGGTTAATAAACACCCGGCCTTCCTTACCGTAAAGATATGACTCTGATACCTGGTAAAGAAATACTGTCCCTGGCAGGCAAGATAGTCCCTCTTTAGTGACCATTTTTATGAAAATGTCTTTTTTATTTTCAGATAATGAATCTGCATTTTTCTGAGTGGTATAAACAGGACAGTTTTTAAAATCAAACAAATGGTAAGTCGATAATTCCTCAATGGGGTTATTCTCGTCAAGTAAGTGCGTTTTTTCACGGACTAAAAGACTCATTAAGATGACGACCAGTGATAATGTTATGACTAATACAGAATAAAAATAATTAATTTCTTTATGGTTTTTAGACTTACTCTTCCCAACCTCAGCATTATTGGCTACGTTGGCTAAAGTCGTATTGGTGCACTCCTGAATAATTTGGACGTCTACGTCGCCGCTGAACATAAACCCGATTCGCGGGATGGTCGTGATACATTCATCATGCAGACCAAAAGCGACGAACTGTTTTCTTATTTCAGAGATGTATTTATTCAGTGTGTTATTTGACGAGCGCAGACCATAAACATCCCAGACATTCTCCAGAATTTCATCACGAGCAACGACCTGACCTCTGCGCGCCAGGAGAAAAGAAAGCAATCTGTTCATCGTCACCGTTAGCGTGATGTCGGTAGATTCATCCGTTGCGAGCCACATAGCTCCATCATCGGTTCGATACATAATTAATGAGCCAATTCTGAACACCATTACGTGTCTCCATACATCGCAGGGGAAGATATCGACACGCAATTAACTTGTAGATATGCCCGTTGTTTACGTTTCTCCATTATCTCATACAAGATCAATCCAACAACGCATACGGTTAAATGGTTTGTATTTTATTTATATTTAAGAATAAAAATTTGAATAATGGATAAATATCAATACAAATTGCTGTAATAGGGCTGAGTAAGTAGGATTGATGTCAACCGCTATTCAGAGCGGGATAGACGAAACGATAAATAGAGTCGCTTGCCATGATGCCCTTTCTAACCAGCAAAAGGATTGTCGGCCTGAGTCTGTATCGTTATGTCTAAAAACTCATGGTATAGCTGATATTCGTTTCAGCTTCTAATAATAGATTAACGTTGGGGAGATAGCTGGCCTCTCCCTGATTGATGGAAAATGACTGTGAATTATTATATTGAGACTCGTAATCAATTCTTACGCTTTGCACTTGAAACGTTATATCAGCAAAACCAGTTCGCGCAGAATACCTGTATCATCGACCTAGCTTCCTGCCATTCTTTGCTTGACGTTTTGCGTTATGTTCGACGTAATAATGATGTAAACCGATTTATTTTCATCGGTAATTCTTCTGCGGTTTCTCGGGCGCTGGTGTCACTCGTTTCTATAGAGAATCATGCTCCAATCGAGAAGTATCATGAAGTAATATGTGATTGCCCTGGTATAAGCTACGAAGTCGCAATGCGTTTATTATTGGCGCGCCGAAATATGGATAATTTTACCCATCGAGATAAAACGACGGTCTATGGGCTTTTGCTCAATGACTCAATGAATGAAGCCGCAAGGGTAATGGGGATAAGCGTCAAGCTGTTTTATATGCGCGTCAATCGGCTGGTAAAAGTGTTGAACATGCGTAGTAGTCTTCAGGTACACCAGTTCTTTCGATACGAATATCATCCGAGCTTTGTCAGGCGGAAAATGAATGAACATCACTGTGTATCGGTAAGGCAATGGCGAGAAATCTGGTAAATAGCCAATAACCCACCTTAGCGGGTTATTTTGTAACTACAACGCTGGCAATGCCGCCCAGGCGACCTGGTATCTCTTCACCCCAAAAGGGACGAAGAGCGGCGTGACTTGCCCTATTTTTGGAAAAGCGCTGGTGCCCACGGTGTAGGGTCAACCTCCATAAAGGGGGCGCGTTCAAACTGGGATTTCAACGCCCACGGCACGGTACAGTCAAATACTGTCTTACAGGTAATGCCATTTGCACGGATTGAATGGCTGTAATCTGGCGATTGTGATGGATCTAACTGGTGCCCGCGCAGCCCCGGCAGATTTGTGATGCTGACATCGCCCTGCATTCGGGTCGTCATGGCCCAAAGAATGTCGTCGCTGTCGAAGATATCCACGTCTTCGTCGACGAGAATAATATTCTTAAGCTCGGAGTAGGTGGCTAAAGCGATAGCGGCTGCCTGCCCCTGACGTCCCTCATCAGACGGTTGACGTTTTTTCACCTGCAATATCCCGAGGAATTTACCGCCGCCAGCAGTATGGGCATAAACGTTTTGCAGAAATCCTGGAATAGCCGCTTCGATAGCATTACGAATACTGGCCTCCGTCGGTAGACCGGCAAGCGTGGTGTGTTCTTCGCCAGGCCCCACCAACGTTTGCAAGATAGCGTGGTGACGCATGGTCACAGCTTTGATCTTGATAACCGGTAAGGAGGGGTTAGCGCCGCCGCAGTAGCCTGGGAACTCCGGCATTGCATGTCCGGTATTGGTATGCTGATCCTCTCTGACTCGCACGGCTGGCAGGATTTCACCTTCGATAATAATCTCTGCACGCGCAATGGCCTTTTCCTGTACGGAGACACCCTGAACCAGTTCAACAGGATGCTGACGTAGCGAGCCTGCAACGCCCAGTTCGTTATAACCAAATGGCGTGGTCGGGGCTTCAAAACAAGCGCCAATATAGATAGCCGGGTCGAGCCCCATATTAATGGTCACCGGCAGCGGTTTTCCTGTCTCTTCCGCTTTTTTGCGAAAGACTTCGATATGGCGTCCGGCAGCGAGGAATATGGAAAGCTCGTCACGCTCCTGCACGCAGAGACGGTGAATGGTAACGTCAGTGAGCGACGAATCTTCTGGATCGCTCGCTAGCACCAGGCCAAGGCAGAAAAACGGGCCTGCATCAATCGGCGTGTTGGTCGGTGCTGGAAGCAGTTTGCGCAGGTCAAAATCAGGGTCGTCAGCGTAGAATACCTGTTCCTGGCAGGGTGCCTGTGAGGCTTGGACAACGACGGGCGCAACCGGTGTTTTTACCGCGTGACCGACATGCTGGGCGAGTTTGGATGGTTCGCAGCCTAACAGCAGCGCGGCGCGTTCCCGGCTGGCGTGCATTCCCACAAGAATACGAGAATCTGGAAAGCCTTTAATACTATTGAACATCATCGCAGGGCCAATGCGTGTTGGACGTTTTACCGTGCCGCCGGCGCCAATATGACGATAAACGCCTGCGAGTTCCGCGTTAGGGTCAACTGGGTGGTCGGTTTCAATATACTGACCGTCGTGGCGTTGTAACAACGCGATGGCGCTTCTGAGATCGTTAATCTGGTTTTCCATGTGCTTCTCCTGATTGTCGTTAACCCCATTCTCATCCGAATGCGAAATACCATCAATTGCATCATTCATGCTATTTTGATAAGAATTTTATTATCATTTTCTCGGTGGAACGTATGCAATTTCGACTGATGCGCAACTTTATCATCGTGGCCGAAGAGCTCCATATGCACAAAGCCGCAGAGCGTTTGAGTATGGCGCAGCCTGCGCTGAGCCAGCAGATTAAAACCCTGGAAGAACGCTTAGGCGTTACGCTGTTTAGCCGGGCAAATAGGCGCTTAACGTTGACACCAGCCGGTGAAGCATTCCTCAATAAATCCAGGATTGCCGTGTCGATGGCGGAGCAGGCGGTGATCGATGCCCGGCAAACGGCCAGAGGGGAACAGGGCATTTTAAATCTCGGATGCGTACCAAGCGTGATGCTCGACGGTAAACTTCCAGGCGACCTGCGTCGGCTGCATGCGCAATGGCCCGCTATCTCATTGTCAATGATGACGGGGAATGTGCAAACGTTGTACGCCGCCGTGCAACATAACCAGTTGGATGTTGCCATCATCCGCGCGCCGCTTCCGGCGTTACCGGATGATCTGCAAAGCCGACCTTTTACCTCAGAAAAAACGGTACTGGCGCTCTATACGCAGCATCCCTTGTCCACCTCTTCGGCGTTGACGCTTTCCTCCGTTAAAGACGACAAATGGATTTCTTTGCATGACCCAGAAGGCGTAGGGCTGGAACAATTCTTCTATGATGCCTGTAACAGCGCGGGGTTCCAGCCTCAGGTGATACAACACGTGACCGATGTCCTTGCCGTTATTAGCCTGGTCTCGGCGGGATTCGGCATTGCGTTATTACCTGCTTCTGCCAGGGCAGTCAGGGTCGAGAATGTTATTTATGTGGATATCATCGACAAGCTTGCGGATAGCGAGTTAACGCTGGTATGCCACAGAATCATTCGCTCGGAGGTGTTAAATAAATTTCTGAGGAGCCTTAAATAGCCGCAGCGCGCCACGTATGGCATTTCTGCGTGTTATCGACCATGCTTACGGTATAACAAACAACGCTACGGTTTCCTTACTCACGGCCTGGTGACGTTAATGCGCAATATCCTCATTCCCGTCTGTGCCGCGATACTTCTTCTGGTTGCCGGTGTTTTTATTCTTAATGCCCAGCTCTGGTATTCGCTTCGGGAGGATCGCTTAGCTGGCGCCCGTTATGCTGCCCAAAATATTGCCACTATTCTTAACGAAGCAAAGGATGCAACCCGCGTAGCGGTTGAGGTTAGCACTCGGGGATGTGATTCCGCAGGGCAATACCAGTTAGGGACCGAGGCGGCGGTGCAGCCGCATCTAAGAACGCTAGTAATCCTCAGTGAGGGGAAGGTCTGGTGTACGTCGTTGCCCGGTAATAATGTGCTGCTTCGACACCTGGATACGATCCCCGAAAAAGAGCTGTCGCTGATTCCCGCAAAAAATGCGGTAGATAACCGGCCTGTGATGCTATTTCAACGACATTTTGCGGGAAAACGCATTATTGTTAGCATCAGCGATCGTAATATACGCGACGCCATGAATACGCCCCTACGCTACGTAAACTATTCGTTAGCGGTGGGCAATCAGGTGATGGGCATGAGCGGCGATATTACTACGCGGGTGGAAAATGCGCCCGGGCGCGGCACCATCGAGGCGGCTGCCTATCCTTTTAGCATCCAGTACAATCTCCCACCGTTGTTTAGCGCGAGCCGCCTGATTCACCAGGGCGGTGGGATCCTTATCTTCTTGTTGTTGATGTCCTGCATTGCCGCCTACGCGCTGTACAAATACCTTAACAAAAGCACAACCCCAGAAGAGTCATTGCGCAGGGCCATCGCGAAAGGTGAAATTGTGCCTTTCTATCAGCCTATCATGAACGGTAGGGAGGGTACCCTGCGGGGTATTGAGGTGCTGGCGCGCTGGAAGCATCCGAAGGCGGGCTTTATTTCGCCTTCGGTCTTTATTCCCGCTGCCGAAAAGTCTGGGCTGATCGTTGCGTTGACGCGTAGCCTGATGACTCAGGTCGTGGCGCATATGAATGCGATTGAAAGCAAGCTGCCGGAAGGGTTCCATGTGGGGATTAATTTCAGCGCGTCGCATATAACCTCGCCAGGTAATGACTCCAACTTATTGATAGTGTTTTATGTTCAGATAATGCCCGATGACTTTGTCATGCAGCTCCACCGATTTTGAGAGCGACAGCGACTTCCGTCCCAGCCGTGCCAGGTGCTGCCTCAGATTCAGGTTATGCCGCTCAATTCGCTGCGTATATCGCTTGCTGATTACGTGCAGCTTTCCCTTCAGGCGGGATTCATACAGCGGCCAGCCATCCGTCATCCATATCACCACGTCAAAGGGTGATAGCAGGCTCATAAGACGCCCCAGCGTCGCCAGAGTGCGTTCACCGAAGACGTGCGCAACAACCGTCTTCCGGAGCCTGTCATACGCGTAAAACAGCCAGCGCTGGCGCGATTTAGCCCCGACGTAGCCCCACTGTTCGTCCATTTCAGCGCAGACAATCACATCACTGCCCGGTTGTATGCGCGAGGTTACCGACTGCGGCCTGAGTTTTTTAAGTGACGTAAAACCGTGTTGAGGCCAACGCCCATAATGCGTGCACTGGCGCGACATCCGACGCCATTCATGGCCATATCAATGATTTTCTGGTGCGTACCGGGTTGAGAAGCGGTGTAAGTGAACTGCAGTTGCCATGTTTTACGGCAGTGAGAGCAGAGATAGCGCTGATGTCCGGCAGTGCTTTTGCCGTTACGCACCACCCCGTCAGTAGCTGAACAGGAGGGACAGCTGATAGAAACAGAAGCCACTGGAGCACCTCAAAAACACCATCATACACTAAATCAGTAAGTTGGCAGCATCACCACCTCGCCAACGTTTGTTGCCGAGTGCCTTGAATATAAAAAGAATTTCATACGAAAAGATCTGAATCTGGTGATTGAAATGACAGAGCGCGAGCCGCTGCACGTCGATGAGCATCTGATTCAGACGCTGAACGTGCTGCATGAAAGCGGGTTTACTATCGCGCTCGACGATTTTGGTACCGGATACTCCGGGCTCTCTTATTTGCACGACCTGCATATCGATTACATCAAAATCGATCAGAGCTTTGTTGGCAGGGTGAATGCCTATAAGGACTCCACGCTTATCCTCGATACCGTACTGGAGCTTGCACGAAAACTCTCTATCAGCATCGTCGCGGAAGGCGTCGAAACGCAGGCCCAACTCGACTATCTCAGCCGCAACAACATCACTTTCCTGCAGGGGTATTATTTTTATAAACCGGTCTCTTTACCCGAGCTTGTGAAAATTCTGCTGTCGAAGCCAAAAGTGAAAGTTGTCGTGGAATAATTCCCGCCGCTAGCGGCGGGATTCAGTGGCAATCTTAATCGCCAGCCCCGTTAATACGCCCCCCATTAACCAACGCTGGATGGTGCCAAACGACGGACGGCGCACCAGAAATAGAGCAATGGTGCCCGCTGAAATTGCCACTAGCGCGTTAATTGACACGCTGATAACGATTTGCGTCATGCCCAATATCAGCGACTGCGTCAGCACGCTGCCCTGCATGGGGTTAATAAACTGCGGCAGGAGAGAAAGGTAGACGATGGCGATTTTGGGGTTGAGCAGATTGGTCAGAAAGCCCATCAGGAACAGCTTGCGCGGACTGTGCTTAGGCAGTTCTTTTAGCTGGAACGGTGAGCGCCCGCCGGGGCGTACCGACTGCCATGCCATCCACAGCAGATAGATGACGCCGGCAATGCGCAGCGCGTCATAGGCGTAGGGTACTGCCATCATCAGCGCGGTTAAGCCAAAGGCGGCGCTGACCATATAGAAGATAAAGCCCAGCGCTACGCCGCCAAGTGAGACCAACCCCGCAGTGCGCCCTTGAGAAATGGAACGTGAGATCAGGTAGATCATATTAGGGCCGGGGGTAAGCGCCATGCCGAGAGACACGAAGGCGAAGGCGAGAATGTTGTGGGACTCTGACATGGGTAACTCCATCGGGGCGAGGAGTTTTTATACTACGACGTCTAATGAATACGGGCGAGACAATTGTTGGTAGGGGGCTGCTCCCGGCAGCGCTTCGCTTGGCCGGGCTACAAACCGTGTAGCGCGGGCGAGGCGTTTGCGCCGACCCCGGGGCTGGCACGGGGCCAAAAAAAAGCCCGCATAGAATGCGGGCAAAAATACTGGAAGCAATGTGAGCAATGTCGTACCGAATACCTGAGTGATTTGCTCAACTATTCGGTAATGAGAAAGATAATATTTCTCATTTAAGATATCAACCCTATCTTTTGTGTGAAAGCGATTTTTTTTAATCGAGGGTGAAAACGGTGCGTTTCTGACTGTTGTCCTGCGACCACGCGCAGGCGACATCGCGCAGGGGAACGGGGGTGGTGGCGATGGTAAAACCACCGGCAACGGCGGCATGTAACATTTCGCCGGTTGCCTGCAAAAGCTGAGGCATCGACAGGCTGCCAATACCGCTTCCCATCAGCTGTAATGGGGCAGAGCGCAATACCGCACTGTTAAGCGCAATATCGCTTCCTGCAAGTGACCCCACCTGAACATAGCGAAGGGGGGCGTTGCCCGGGCTGTATTTGGCAAGCGCAGGCAGCATCAGCTCGGCGCTATGTCCCCAAAGATAATCGATAACCACGTCAATGCCCTGATTGGCCTGCACCGCAAACTCGGCGCTGAGAGCGGTGTCATCGCCGGTTAGCAGGATAGTGGCATCGGCGTTCAACGCGGCGAGTGCACTGGCATTGCGCCCGGTCGCAATCACTTTTTTTGCGCCAAGGTAGCGAGCAATCTGCACCGCGAGCTGTCCCGCGCTGCCGGTCGCGCCGTTCACCAGCACGGTTTCACCCGCCTCAAATTTTGCGCGTTTGACCAGCGCTGCCCATGCGGACATTCCCGGATTTGCCATCGCGGCGGCGGTCACATCGTCTAAGCCATCCGGCAGCGCAAAGCAGTTCTGGCAAGCAACGGGCGCGTATTGTGCCATGCTGCCCCACGGAGACGCGGGGAAGGCGAAATAGACCCGCTCGCCAGAGGGGAGTGTGCCGGTGCCGTCGATACCGACGACAAACGGCAGCGTGCCGTCAAAACTGTAGTGCTTCCCGCAAGCGCGACTCTTAACAACATGGCTAATCGCGGCGGCGCGTACGGTAACTAACGTTTGCTGCTCGCCGACCTGCGGTTCATTAAAATCGGCCCAAATAGGGCCTTGGGCGAGGTCAAAGACCACGGCTGCTTTCATAATTTTGTCTCCATAGGGTATTTATGTGTAAAATGCACATATCAGATAACGGCACTATACTCGGTTGGAAGATATATGCAATATGCACATAATGATTATGACATTACGACGTTTCACGGCGCGCTGCTGGATATCATCGGTGTAATGAACCAGCCCGCCCGCGATGAGCAGCTGTTACAGGCCGCGGGCGTTCAACTGGAACAGCTGCTGTTTCCGCTGCTGGTGGCGATTGGCCGCCGTGGGCCGATAGGCGTGGTGGAGCTGGCGGATAATCTTGGGCGGGATTACACCACCGTCAGCCGTCAGGTGAAAAAGCTGGAAGCGCAGGGGCTGGCGCACAAGCAGCCGAACGCGAACGACAGGCGTATTAGCGAAGTGACGTTGAGCGAACAGGGACAGGCGATTTTTGCGCAGATTGCGCGGGCGCGACAGAAACTGATGAATCAGGTGCTGGCAAACTGGTCACCGGATGAGGTACAGGCGCTGTTCACGCTGACGCGCAAATATGCCGACAGCTTACAGCAGCAATAAGCCGCCTGACGAGCGCCAGGCGGCCTGAGGGATTATGCGGTTTTGGTCGCCGCTTTCATGCTTTTCACAAAGTTTGACAGCTCGTCGAGCATCACATGAGGCTTCTCGACGTTGCGCTCAATGATTTTAACAATCGCGGAACCCGAAATAGCCCCGGCAGCACCCGCTTCGATGCTCGCGGTTACCTGATCCGGTGCAGAAATACCAAAGCCCTGCAGCGGCGGTGCCGCGTTGTACTCGGCCAGCTTTTCTACCAGATGGTGTAGCGGCAGCGCGGCGCGCGTTTCGGTACCGGTGACGCCTGCTCGGGAGAGTAGGTAGGTATAGCCACGGCCGTGTTCGGCAATCTGGCGCAGCAGTTCATCGTCGGCGTTTGGCGGGCAGATGAAGATAGGGGCAACGTTGTGGCGCATCGCGGCCTGACGGAACGGCGCGGACTCTTCTACCGGCACGTCGGCAACCAGCACTGAATCGACGCCTACGCGAGCGCATTCGGCATAGAACTCATCAATACCACGGTTAAAGACCAGGTTGGCGTACATCAGCAGGCCAATTGGAATCGTCGGATGCTTCTGACGAATGGCCGCCAGCATTTCAAAGCACTGGGTCGGCGTAACGCCGGAAGCAAAGGCGCGCAGGGTCGCGTTCTGGATGGTTGGGCCATCCGCCAGCGGGTCGGAGAACGGGATCCCCAGCTCCAGCGCGTCAGCACCGGCGGCAATCAGCGTGTCGATAATCTTCAGCGACTGCTCCGGGTTCGGGTCGCCCAGCGTGACGAAGGGAACAAACGCGCCTTCCTTGCGGGACTTCAGTTGAGCAAACAGGTTGTCATAGCGTTCCATCAGATTTCCCCTCGCGCTTTCAGAATATCGTGTACGGTAAAGATGTCTTTGTCGCCGCGACCGGACAGGTTTACGACCAGCAGCTGCTCTTTTTCTGGATTTTCGCGCATCATTTTCAGCGCGTGCGCCAGAGCGTGGGAGGATTCCAGCGCCGGGATAATCCCTTCGTGGCGGCTGAGCTCCTTGAAGGCATCCAGCGCTTCGTTATCGGTAATTGATACGTATTCGGCGCGGCCAATGCTGTTCAGGAAGGCGTGCTGTGGCCCAACGGACGGGAAGTCCAGACCGGCAGAAATCGAGTAAGATTCTTCAATCTGGCCTTCATCAGTCTGCATCATCGGCGATTTCATGCCGAAGTAGATACCCACACGACCGTGTTTCAGCGGCGCGCCGTGTTCGCCGGTTTCGATACCGTGACCGGCAGGTTCAACGCCAATCAGGCCGACGCTGGTTTCATCGATAAAGTCGGCGAACATGCCGATGGCGTTAGAACCGCCGCCGACGCAGGCAATGACCGCATCCGGCAGGCGACCTTCTTTTTCACGGACTTGCACCTTGGTCTCTTCACCAATCATGCGCTGGAATTCACGCACGATGGTTGGGAACGGGTGCGGACCTGCTGCGGTGCCGAGCATATAGTGCGCGGTTTCATAGCTGCCAGACCAGTCGCGCAGCGCTTCGTTACAAGCATCTTTCAGGGTAGCGGAGCCGCTGTGTACCGCGATAACCTCCGCGCCCATCAGGCGCATACGGAACACGTTCGGCGACTGACGTTCAATATCTTTTGCACCCATATAGATGCGGCATTTCAGGCCGAGCAGGGCGCAGGCAAGTGCAGACGCCACGCCATGTTGACCAGCGCCGGTTTCAGCGATGATCTCGGTTTTACCCATGCGTTTCGCCAGCAGCGCCTGACCCAACACCTGGTTGGTTTTGTGCGCGCCGCCGTGGAGTAAATCTTCACGCTTGAGGTACAGCGTGGTTTTGGTGCCTTCTGTCAGGTTACGACACTTGGTCAGCGCCGTTGGGCGACCCGCGTAGTTTTTCAGCAGGTCGGTAAACTCTGCCTGAAACGCAGGGTCTTTCTGGGCGCTGACGAAAGCCTCTTCCAGCTGGCGCAGGGCAGGCATCAGGATCTGCGGAACGTACATCCCGCCAAATTCACCAAAATAGGGGTTCAGTAAAGTGCTCATTATTGCTCCTTAATATGCGCGCAGCGTTTGAAATGCCGAGGCCAGTTTGCTGGCATCTTTAATGCCCGGTTGTAACTCTACGCCTGAATTGAAATCCAGTCCGACGCAGCCGCTTTTGGCGGCGGTCACGCAGTTATCTGCGCTTAAACCACCGGCCAGAATCACATTACTCAGATCCTGACCTTGTAACAGTGCCCAGTCGAAACGCTGCCCGGAACCGCCCTGACCGTTGTCGAAAACATATTTATCGACGTGGTTGAGGTCGCGTGCAGGCAACTTGTCGGCGACGCTCAGCGCTTTCCAGATTTGCACGCTGGCGGGCAGTTCGGCGCGCAGGGCGTCGATATAGGCCTGATCTTCGTCACCGTGAAGTTGAACGGCGCTGAGCTCAAGCGCAGTGGCACGTGCAACGACATCCGCCGCAGGTGTATTACGGAACACCCCAACGTAAGAGAGCGGTGCCGCGTTGATCACTTCGCGCGCCTGGTCTTCGCTGACCGCACGAGGTGACGTTGGAACGAAAATCAAACCGCCGTAAATGGCGCCGGCTTCATAGGCGGCCTGTGCGTCCTCTACACGCGTGAGCCCGCAGACTTTATTCTCGCCAAGCAGCACGCGGCGCACGGCGGCATTGAGGTCGTCATGGGACATCATCGCTGAGCCAATCAGGAAGCCATTGGCATAGTGCGCTAGCTCACGTACCTGGGCATTGGTGTTAATGCCAGATTCACTGATGACCGTGACATCGTGACCCAGGCGCGGTGCCAGTTGGCGCGTGCGGTTAAGGTCAATGGACAGGTCTCGCAGGTCGCGGTTGTTGATGCCGACGACTTTCGCTTTCAGCGCAATGGCGCGTTCCAGCTCTTCTTCATTACTGACTTCGGTCAACACGCCCATGTTCAGGCTATGTGCCACCGCCGCCAGTTGACGATACTGCTCGTCGTCCAGCACGGAGAGCATCAGCAGACAGGCGTCTGCCTGGTAGAAACGCGCCAGGTAAATCTGGTAAGGGTCGATAATAAAGTCTTTGCACAGAATCGGCTGCGGCGCGATGCCGCTGACGATAGGCAGGAAGTCGAAGCTGCCCTGGAAATATTTCTCATCGGTCAGCACGGAAATTGCCGAAGCGTAGTGCTTATAAACGTTAGCAATGCGCGCCGGGTCGAAATCATCGCGGATCACCCCTTTCGACGGAGAGGCTTTTTTGCACTCCAGAATAAAGGCGGTGCGGGTGCCGCGCAGCGCATCATAGAAGCTGCGCTGGGTTGGCTGTACGTCATTCTGGAACGAGGCTAACGGTTGTTGTTGTTTGCGGGCTTCTACCCAAATCGCTTTATCGGCAACGATTTTTGCTAATACGGTTTGCATTTCTTATCCTCTTGCCGCTAATGCGGTGACGCGATCGTAGGCTGCACCAGTGTGTAATACGTCGAGTACGCGCTGAACGTTCGCTTTTAAGTCTTCATGACCATACAGGCGCATCAACATGGCGACGTTAACCGCCACGGCGGACTCGTGTGCAGCTTCACCTTTACCTTGTAGCAAGCGTGTCAGAATGTCACGGTTTTCTTCCGGCGTGCCGCCAGCCAGTTCGGCCTGATGATAAGGCTTGAGGCCAAAGTCATCGGCGGTCAGTTGATAGCTCTTAATTTCGCCATTATTCAGCTCAGCGACAACCGTTGGCGCGTGCAGTGAAACTTCATCCATACCGCCGCTATGTACTACTGCGGCACGCTGATATCCCAGTACGCGCAGGGTTTCGGCAATCGGCAGCACCAGTTCTGGGCTGTAGACGCCAATCAGCGCCAGCGGCGGGTGTGCCGGGTTAATCAGCGGTCCCAGCACGTTAAACAGAGTGCGGGTTTTCAACTGCTGGCGAACCGGCATCGCGTGGCGGAAACCGGTGTGATACTTCGGTGCGAACAGGAAGCACACGCCCAGTTCGTCGAGCGCCTGACGTGATTTGTCGGCGTTCATATCAAGGTTAATGCCGAAGGCGGCCAGCAGGTCGGAAGAGCCAGACTTACTGGAGACGCTGCGGTTGCCGTGTTTGGCGACCTTCAGACCACACGCCGCGGCAACGAAGGCGCTGGCGGTGGAAATGTTGATGCTGTTGCTGCCGTCGCCGCCGGTGCCGACGATATCGGCAAACGGGTAGTCCGGGCGCGGGAACGGCGCGGCGTTCTCCAGCAAGGCAGTGGCGGCACCGGCAATTTCATTCGGGCTTTCGCCGCGAATTTTCATGCTTACCAGCGCAGCGGCCAGTTGCTCCGGCTTCACTTCACCGCGCACCACGGCGGAGAAAAGCTGGTGGCTTTCTTGCTGAGTCAGGGTTTCGGCCTGATACAGTTTTTCCAGAATCGGCTGCAGAGTGTTGCTTTGCTCCAGCTTCTGCAGCGCCCATGCCAGGGTCTGTTCCAGCAGGCGTGCGCCCTGGGTTGTCAGGATAGACTCCGGGTGGAACTGGAAGCCGCAGACGCGATCCGCGTCGTGACGTACCGCCATCACCATACCGTTGAAATGGGCGTTGATGGTTAAGCCTGCCGGAATGTTGCTGCCGACCAGCGAGTGGTAGCGCGCCACCGGCAGCGGGTTGGTTAACCCGGCAAACATCGCCTGGCCGTCGTGTTCAATGCTAGAGGCTTTGCCATGCAGGATTTCGCCAGCCTGACCAACGTAGCCGCCGTAGGCTTCAACAATCGCCTGATGGCCGAGGCAGATGCCGATAATCGGCAGCTTGCCGCGCATGCGGGTCAACAGTTCCGGCATACAGCCTGCTTCAGACGGTGCACCGGGGCCAGGGGAGAGCATCAGCACCGGGTTATCCATGGTACCCAGACGGTCAATTAAGGTCTGTGCCGGGACGTGGTTACGGTAAATCACCACGTTGTGGCCGTTTGCGCGCAGCTGATCTGCCAGGTTGTAGGTAAAAGAGTCGATGTTATCGAGCAGCAGAATGTCAGCCATCAGAAAATCTCCTGTGCATGATGAGCGGTGGCGATGGCGCGCAGAACCGCACGAGCTTTATTACGGGTTTCGTCGGCTTCAGACTGTGGAACGGAGTCGAGTACCACACCAGCGCCCGCCTGAACGGTCGCAATGCCGTTTTCAACGAAGGCGGAGCGGATAACAATGCAGGTATCAAGGTCGCCGTGGGCGGTGAAGTAGCCCACCGCGCCGCCGTAGCTGCCGCGACGTTTGCCTTCAGCGGCGGCAATCAGCTGCATGGCACGCACTTTTGGTGCGCCGCTCAGGGTGCCCATATTCATGCAGGCGCGGTACGCGTGCAGTACGTCGAGGTCTTTACGCAGCTCGCCAACCACGCGGGAGACGAGGTGCATGACAAAGGAGTAGCGGTCCACTTTGGTCAGGTCCGCGACGTAGCGGCTGCCCGGTGTACAGATACGCGCGAGATCGTTACGCGCCAGGTCAACCAGCATCAGATGCTCGGAGAGCTCTTTGTGGTCGGTACGCATTTCCAGCTCAATGCGGCTGTCGAGGTCGCGATCCAGCGAACCGTCGGCGCGGCGACCGCGCGGGCGGGTACCGGCAATCGGGTAGATCTCAATCTGGCGGTTGGTCGCGTCATATTTCAGCGAGCTTTCCGGTGACGCGCCGAACAGAGTGAAATCGTTGTCCTGCATAAAGAACATGTACGGGCTTGGGTTGCTCTTCTTCAGCACGTCGTAGGCGGCCAGTGGAGAAGGGCACGGCAGAGAGAAGCGGCGAGACGGCACCACCTGGAAAATTTCCCCGGCGCGAATCGCTTTTTGCATCTTACGCACCACGTCGCCGTATGCTTCATCGCTTTGGTTGGTTTCACAGCGCATGGTCTTAATTTCATGTACCGGCAGCGCTGACGGCGGCTCGTTCAACTGCTGACGAACCTGGGCGATGCGCTGCAGCAGACGGTCTTTCTCGGATTCAGATGGCGTAAACAGGCTCGCCTGAATACGCGTGTTCTTGGTCTGGTGGTCAATCACCAGCAGCGTTTCGGCCAGATAGAAGCAGTAGTCCGGGCAACTGGTGTCGTTTTCAAGCTGCGGGAGGTCTTCGAAGCCCGCGACCAGGTCATAGGCAAACAGACCGCCGAAGAACATCGCTTCACGTTCGTTTTGCGGAACGGTCACCAGCTCCTGTAACAGACGGAAGGCGTCGAACACCGACAGCGAACAGAGGCGAGCATCTTCATCCAGCAGCGTACTGACCGCCGGGAAACGCAGCACGCGGCAGGTCGGCTGGCGGTTGTTTTCTACACCCGCTGGCAGCGCGGCATCAAGCAGCGGCAGCAGGGAAGCGCCGTTATCGGACAGCGCCTGAATAGTGACGGTATCGCCGAGCGCGGTGATGCGCAGCGCGCTATCGACCAGCAGCAGGCTTTTTAAATCGTTTTTGCTGTCAATGTCGGCTGATTCAAGCAGCAGCGTCGCCGGGCGTGCACCGCACAGCTGATGGAACAGCGCGGTCGGATTCTCACGGTAAATCGCATCGCTGGTCAGAAGCTCGAGCATAGGTTTTTGTGTTTGCATCGTTGTTCTCGCCTGTTCTGAATAATTTTTACTTAATAAAAAGCCCGCTCATTGGCGGGCCGGGTATCTGTATGCTTTACGCAGACGTGATGACTCCGCCCTACTGGGAAGTACGCCACCAACCGCCGTGCAGAGCAATGATTTTACGCATCATTTTGAGATACCTTCTACTAAGTGAACTTGCGTACTAGTTAACTAGTTCGAGAGGGCAAAGTCAACCCCTGATTTTAGAATTTCATGCAATGCCGTTATGATAGGCCGCGAATCCTTATATGTAGTCCAATGGGAGCTGTTTTGAGCGACAACGAGTACGCCATCATTTATGACCTGCATAGCCACACGGTCGCCTCCGACGGACGGCTGACGCCGGAAGCGCTGGTGCATCGTGCGCTGGAAAACCGCGTAGGCACGCTGGCGATCACTGACCATGATTCTGTCGCAGCCATTCCTGCCGCACGAGCGGAAATCGCTCGCGCTGGTTTGCCGCTGACGCTGATTAGCGGCGTAGAGATCTCGACCCTTTGGGAAAATCACGAGATTCATATCGTCGGCCTGAATATTGATATCGCCAATCCGGCGCTCACCGCGTTTTTAAGCGCGCAGATAACGCGCCGTGAGCAGCGCGGGGTGATGATCGCCGAGCGGCTGGAAAAAGCGCATATTCCCGGCGCCTGGGAAGCGGCGCAGAAGTACGCCGAGGGTGGGGCGGTAACGCGTGCGCACTTTGCACGATTCCTCGTCGAACAGGGCAAAGCGAATAATATTGGCGACGTGTTTAAAAAATACCTCGCCCGTGGGAAAACCGGATACGTTCCGCCACAGTGGTGTACAATAAAGGAAGCTATTGATGTCATTCATCATTCGGGTGGAGTAGCCGTATTGGCCCATCCGGGGCGGTACGATTTGTCCGCCAAGTGGCTGAAAAGATTGCTGGCACACTTTAGTGAACACGGCGGTGATGCGATGGAAGTCGCCCAGTGTCAGCAAGCGCCTCACGAGCGCGCTCAGCTTGCCACCTATGCCCGCGATTACGGTTTACTGGGGTCACAGGGTTCCGATTTCCATCAGCCCTGCCCGTGGATAGAACTGGGCCGTAAACTGTGGTTACCCGCAGGCGTCGAGGGTGTCTGGCAGCGCTGGGAACAGCCGCAGAATTCAACTGAGAGGGAAGCATGAGTCAGTTTTTTTATATCCACCCGGATAACCCGCAGGCGCGTCTGATTAATCAGGCGGTAGAGATTGTGCGTAAGGGCGGCGTCATCGTCTACCCAACCGACTCCGGCTATGCGCTGGGCTGCAAAATTGAAGACAAAGGCGCGATGGAGCGCATTTGCCGCATCCGTCATTTGCCGGACGGCCACAACTTTACGCTGATGTGCCGCGACCTGTCCGAGCTGTCGACCTATTCCTACGTCGATAACGTGGCTTTTCGCTTAATCAAAAACAACACGCCGGGTAATTACACCTTCATCCTGAAGGGCACCAAAGAAGTGCCGCGTCGTCTGCTGCAGGAGAAGCGTAAAACCATCGGGATGCGCGTGCCTTCTAACCCTATTGCGCAGGCGCTGCTGGAAACCTTAGGCGAGCCGATGCTGTCGACCTCTCTGATGCTACCGGGCAGTGATTTCACCGAATCCGACCCGGAAGAGATTAAAGATCGTCTGGAGAAACTGGTGGATCTGATCATTCACGGCGGCTATCTCGGCCAACAGCCCACCACCGTTATCGATCTGACTGATGATTCTCCGGTCGTGCTGCGTGAAGGCGTCGGCGACGTAAAACCGTTCCTCTGATCTTCCACACCCGGCGAGCGATTGCCGCCGGGTGTTTCGCTTATTCAAACTGACTTATCTGCTCCAGCATCCACTGCTGCGCTTTTGCCTGCCCGTTCGCCGGACGGTAGTAAACCTTCAGGGTATAGGGCGGAATGGGGAACGGCGGGGTGTGCAGGGTGAGCTCGCGGGTATCAAATAGCTGATGGACGCCGCGACGCGGAAGCGTGATAGCCAAATCCGTACGGCTGACAATAAACGGCGCGGACATGACGCTCGGCAGCTCCACCACGGTACGACGGCTGACGTGGCGTGATGCCAGGTAGCTGTCGATAGGGCGATGATGCTCATTCCACGGGCTGACCACCACGTGTCCCAGTTGCAGATACGTTTCCGGCGTCAGCACATCGTTCGCCAGCGGATGGCCTTTACGTACCGCCACCACGTAGTCGTCGGTAAACAGTTCCAGCGATGCCAGGCCGTGGCGCGGCTGCACGTTCTCTTCCTCAAAACCGATGGCGAAATTGACTCTACCGGTTAACAGTTCCTCCAGCGCATCATATTCACGAGAGTACACAATGCGTGTCCGGATGCCGGGCGCGTCAGCCTGGAGTCTGGCGATGAGTTCGGGGAAAAACACCGCGGCGGTATAGTCGGTGGCGGCAAAGGTAAAGGTCTGATTGCTGGTCGCCGGGTGAAAATGGTCAGCCTGCCCGAGCTCACCGTTCAGCGCCGAGAGTGCCCCGGCAATGGCGGGAAACAGCGATTCGGCGCGCGGGGTTGGCTGCATCTGGCTACCCTGACGGCTGAATAGCGGGTCGTTGAGCGAACCGCGCAGACGACTTAATGCGTGGCTGAATGCGGAAGGGCTCATGGCGAGTTCGCTAGCGGCTTCGGCAACGCGGCGATGGCGATAAAGCGCGTCGAAGACCAGCAGCAGGTTAAGGTCTAGCAGGCGAAGATTGCGATGCATGTTATTCAGTTTACCAGTGAAAAGAATGCAGCGTATTCATATCACGCTGGCGCTAGAATAGCGAACATCAACTGAATGCGTATCTCTGGAGGCATTGTGTCACACGCTATTTTTCGTCAGGCTACTCCGTCCGACATCGACCGTTGTTATGAAATTGAATCCGCAGCCTATCCGGCAGATGAAGCGGCCACGCGGGAGAAAATTGCTATCCGCATTGCGCGTTACCCGCAGGGTTTCCTGTGCATGGAGCAGGACGGCGACATTATCGGCTTTATCAATGCGGGCTGCGCCTGGGACGTGGTGATGTCGGATGAAGAGTTCAAAGAGCTGGTGGGTCATGACCCGCAAGCGCCAAACGCGGTGATTATGTCGGTGGTGCTGGATCCTGATTATCAGGGCAAAGGCCTCGCCACTGTGTTGATGCAGGCGTTTATTGAACACATGCGCCAGCAGGGGAAAACGGCCATCTACCTGATGTGCAAAGCGCAGTACCTTGAGATGTATAAACGCTTTGGCTATCAGTTCCTGAAAAAATCTGACTCGACGCACGGTGGGGAAGCCTGGTTTGAAATGAGGCAGAGTATTTAGGTTTTTATCGCGCATTATTCCTTCTTTGCTTCAACCGCACTGGGAAAGTGAAACAAAAGGGCAGGAACAAGCTGCCCTTTTCTCCTAAAATTCGTGTAGTATGTGCGGTCACCATTTTGGGTGGGGAGCCTGCGTCGCAAAAAAACGCCGCTGCCCGCCTCCTTATGCAGCCCGGTGTCGATTTCCCGTGCTGCTGATGAAGTCTCTAAGACGCCTGTGAAGGCGACACCGGAAGGAAGCTCCATGAGCGAAAAAAGCGATAAAAGCGAAAAACTGCAAAAAGTGCTGGCGCGCGCTGGCCACGGCTCCCGTCGTGAAATTGAAACGATTATTCAAGCGGGCCGCGTGAGCGTAGACGGCAAAATCGCCAAGCTGGGCGATCGCGTTGAAGTGATCCCAGGCCTCAAAATTCGTATCGACGGCCACCTCATCTCCGTCAAAGAATCCGTAGAACAAATCTGCCGCGTACTGGCGTACTACAAGCCGGAAGGCGAACTGTGTACCCGTAACGACCCAGAAGGTCGCCCGACCGTATTTGACCGTTTGCCAAAACTGCGTGGCGCACGCTGGATTGCCGTCGGTCGTCTGGATGTGAATACCTGCGGCCTGCTGCTGTTCACCACCGATGGTGAGCTGGCAAACCGCCTGATGCACCCAAGCCGTGAAGTAGAACGTGAATACGCGGTGCGCGTATTTGGTGAAGTGGACGATACGAAAGTGCGTCAACTGTCCCGCGGCGTGCAGCTGGAAGATGGTCCTGCGGCATTCAAAACCATCAAATTCAGCGGCGGTGAGGGTATCAACCAGTGGTACAACGTGACCCTGACCGAAGGCCGTAACCGAGAGGTTCGTCGTCTGTGGGAAGCGGTAGGCGTGCAGGTTAGCCGTCTTATCCGCGTTCGCTACGGCGACATCCCGCTGCCGAAAGGCCTGCCGCGCGGTGGCTATACCGAGCTGGATCTGGCGCAGACCAACTACCTGCGTGAGCTGGTAGAACTGCCGGCTGAAACCTCCTCGAAAGTGGCGGTAGAAAAAGATCGTCGTCGCATGAAGGCAAATCAGATTCGTCGCGCCGTCAAGCGTCATACCACCACCGGTGGTAATACCGGCAACAACAATAATAACCGTCGCTCCAGCACGCGTAATAACCCGAAAGGCTAACGACGTCCATTCCGGCGGGCTCCCGCCGGAATGTTTTTCCCGTGTTACTCTTCTCCTGTGATGCCATTCACACTTCTATATAAAGACAAAAAACAGGAATTCCCCGGACAAAGAACGCAAAGTGATAAAATAACCCTCGCCATATACTGTCGCCACAGATTACTCAAACAGGTAGCCCGAAATGGATACAACCCAAAAACTCTCGGCAAGCTATGTGGTTATCGGCGTTAAAGAAAAAATTGGCTATGGCTTCGGTGACTTTGCCTCTAATTTATCCTTCGGTTTCGTTTCACTCTTTTTATTATTCTTCTATACCAACATCTACGGTATCAGCGCGGTTCAGGCGAGCCTGATCTTTGTTATTGCGCGAGTGGTTGATGCGATTTTTAATATCCTGATTGGCTTCGCCATTGATAAAACCCACAGCCGCTACGGCAAGCTGCGTCCGTGGCTGTTATATGGTTCGGTGCCGCTGGGGCTGTTAACCGTACTGTGCTTCCTGCCGTTTGGCGGCGAGGCCAAGTTCTGGTTTGCACTCTGTTCGTACACCATCTACTGCCTGGCCTACACAGCGGTGAATACGCCGTACTCGGCAATGACCAACCGCTTAACGCAGCATGAAGCCTCACGCTCGTCGCTGTCGGTCTACCGCTTTGTGATGGCGATTGTCGGCTACCTGATTGTCTCCACCACCGCGGATATTCTTATTTCGCCGTTCGACGACAAACAGCTGGGCTACGTTTTTGCCGTCTCCTGTTTTGCGCTGCTGGCAACGTTCTTGTTCCTGGCCTGCTTTGGCATGACCAAAGAGCGCGTGGGGGAAGAAGAAGATACGCCTGCACCGACGCTGCGTGAAATGTTCCGCGCGGTGATGGGCAATGCGCCGCTGATTAACCTGTCGTTATTTACCGTTTTCTTTTATATCGCTTATACCGTGTGGATGGCGATAGCCATTTACTTTATTAAATACATCATCGGCAATGAAGGTTTTACCGCCTCGTTCTTTATGATTCAGTCTGCCGCTTATATTTTAGGAACGGTGGTTTCTGAGAAAGTTATCGCCATGATGGGGAAAAAGAAAATGGCGCTGGTGGCGCTGTTGATTGGCGTGCTCGGCGTACTGATGCAGTATTTTGTCGCCGGTAATAATATCTGGCTGATTATGACCGGAGTATGCCTGTTCAGTATTACGCTGGGGATGGGATTTGTCGCCATGTGGTCAATGATCGCCGACACCGTCGAATATGCAGAATGGCACCACGGCGTACGCACCGAAGGCGCGATTTACGGCTTCTTCAACTTTATTACCAAAATAGCGATGGCGATTGGTGGCGGCTGTGCAGGCTGGATGCTGGATTACTATCACTATGATGCGGCGAATATCAGCGCTAGCGCGCTCAGCGGTATCAATATACTGATGACGCTGTTCCCCGGCGCCATGTTTGCGATTGGCGCTATCTTCGTTGCCAGCTATTCGTTAGATGAAAAGACCTACCGCGACATCGTGCAGAAAATCAGCCTGCGCAAACAGAACGCGCTTTAACCTCAGGGAGTCAGAGACATGAATCGTGATTTTAACAGCCTTATTGCGGCAATGAACGCAGAAGAAAAAGTGGCGCTGCTGACCGGCAGCGGCCTGTGGCGCACGGCGAGCCTGCCGCAGCATGGCATTGACGATATTGTCATGACCGACGGCACCTACGGCGTACGTTACAGCAGCGCGCAGATAGACGGTAATGAAAAGTGGAGCATGGATGATTTTATCTCCGTGATCACCCAAACCGCCGACCGGGCCAATGCTGAAGAACCGGCTGCGAAAGGGGGCAGTGAAGCGCTATTTAGCGCCTCGCTGCCGGCCACCTGTTTCCCAAACGGCTCGAGCCTTGCCTGTAGCTGGGATATTGACCTTGTTTATCAGATGGGCCAGGCGCTGGGGCGCGAATGTCAGCATATGGGCGTCGGGATTTTACTGGGGCCGGGGATTAACATCCGCCGCACGCCGCTGGCGGGGCGCGGTTACGAATACTACGCTGAAGACCCGGTGCTGAGCGGCGATATTGCCGCCGCGCTTATCAATGGCCTACAGGATGAAGGCGTGGGTGCCAGCCTGAAGCACTTTGCGGCCAATAACTCGGAATACCGCCGCACCGAAATGGACTCCATTATTGAAGAGCGCGCGCTGCGCGAAATCTATCTGGCCGGGTTCCAGCGGGCGATTGCCAAATCGCAGCCGTGGACGGTGATGTCCTCCTATAACCGCCTGAACGGCACGCAGACTTCGCAGGACCCGTTCCTGCTGACCCAGGTGCTGCGCGACGAATGGGGCTACGACGGGCTGGTGATGTCGGACTGGTACGGGATTAAAGACCGCCCAGCGTCACTGCTCGCAGGGAACGATCTGGCGATGCCGGAAACGCGTCGTGATAAGCAGACGTTACTGGCGGCCATTAACGCAGGTGACGTTCCTATGGATGTGGTTGACCGCGCCTGTCTGCGGATGCTGGAACTGCTGGATAAAGTGCAGCGTAACCGTCGACCGGATACCAAAGCAGACTTCTCGGTGCATCACGCACTTTCGCAGCAGTTGGCTGCGGAGTCCATCGTTCTCCTGAAAAATGACGACCATATTCTACCGCTGCGCCCGGAAAAAACGCCGCGTATTGCCGTACTGGGAAAACCGGCGCAGGAGCCCGTTATCCAAGGCTCTGGCTGTGCGACCACGGTACCGTATCTGCTCGACCGTCCGCTGGACGAGATCTTTGATCTTGCGGGTGACGATTTCAGCGTAACCTGGGCCATTGGTGCTCCGGACGATATGAAGAGCGATGAAGCGGCGCTGGCTCAGGCTAAAGCCGTTGCCCAGGATGCCGATGTCGCGGTGGTATTTGTCAGCACCGCGGTTGGCGAGGACGGTGAAAATGGAGATCGCCACGATCTGAATATTCTGGCGGTACATGAGCAGCTCATTCGTGAGGTCGCCTCCGTACAGCCAAACGTGGTGGTGGTGCTGGCAAACAGTGACGCGGTAGTGATGCCGTGGCTCGGTGAGTGTAAGGCTCTGCTGGAGACTTTCTTCGCCGGGCAGGGCATGGGGCGTGCGGTAGCGGAAATCCTGTTCGGCAAGCGAAACCCTTGCGGTAAGCTGACGGTCACCGTACCGAACACGCTGGAAGAGACGCCGGCCTGGCTGAATTATCCGGGTGAAAACCTGCGCCACCACTACGGTGAAGGGCTGTTCGTTGGCTACCGTTACTATGATAAGCGTTGCCTGACGCCGCAGTTCCCGTTCGGATTTGGCTTAAGTTACACCCAGTTTGCCTACGCGAATCTATCACTGTCGTCGGCGCGTGCCGGTGCTGATGACACGCTGACGGTCTCCTTTGATGTGAGTAACGTCGGCGATTGTGATGGCAAAGAAGTGGTTCAGCTGTATGTTTCTGCGCCTGAAGGCGAACTGATCCGCGAAGTCCGCGCGTTGAAGGGATTCGATAAAATCGCTCTCGCCGCAGGGGAAACGCGGCGCGTTAGCCTGCAACTACCGATAGCCGAACTGGCCTGCTATCATCCAGGCCTTGCTGACTGGGTGATTACGCCAGGCGTCTGGCAGGTGCATGTGGGCGGCTCGTCTCGCAGTCTGCCACTGAATGCCCGGTTTGAGGTTGACTGTCCCGCGCGTTATGTTCCATTGCGTGACGATAACTCCTTGCAGCAGTTGATCCAGCAGCCTGCCGCCTTTGCCCGTGTCGTACAGTTGATTGCCGGGAAGAGTCAGCTTCCACCGGAGCAGGTTCGGGAAAAGCTGATTCGCCTGGCACCGGATCTGTTCTGCGGCCTGCTTATCGCGCTGACGGAATTCCTGGCGCTGGATATCGAGCGTGATGAGCTAAACGCGGTGCTGGCTGAGCCTGAATAACGGCTAACTACAGGAGAGAAGGCGTGTTCCCATTTTCAGTGACTCATCCCCACCCGGCAACGCAAACCGGGCGGCAGACGGCAAACAGCGGCTATGAGCTGATTGCCTTCGACGCAGAAAAACTGAACGTATTTGCCGCTGAGGTTCGCTATTGTGAGCCGCACTGGCATCCGGCACCGGAACTGATTACGGTGCTGAATGGGCGCTTCTCTCTGACCGTTGGTCAGCAGAACGTGGTCCTCCAACAGGGCGAGATGCTATATATCAACGCTGAAGAGGTGCACGAACTGAGTGCGGAGGAGGAGGGCAGCCAACTGGTGACGGTGCAGTTCTCTCCCGGACTTTTTGATGACCTGCACCCGGCGCCGCTGTTGGAGTGGCAAACCCATAAGCACGCCATGACGAATGCTGACCATACCGTTTTTCAACGGCTGATGGCGTTACTGGAACGTATTATCGATAACCATGCGCCATTTCAGCGTTTTGCGGCGATTTATATGCTGCTTGACGCGCTGGTCGCCGCCGGGCAGACGATTGAGCTCGCGGAAAATACGATACGTGAAGAGGCGATGATTAAAGAAGGGATTGAATATATTAATCAACACTTCGATCGGCCGCTGACGCTAAGCGACGTTGCCGAGCATAGCGGCATGAGCTATTCGTGGTTTTCGCGGTTGTTTAAAAAGGTCAGTCGGCACAACTTTAAAGAGTATCTGACGCTGGTGAGGCTCAATAAAGCCCGCACCCTGCTGCGCGACACGCGAACGCCAATTACTGAAATCAGCCACAGCTGCGGTTTCCCGGAGCACAAACTGCTGATTGCCGCTTTTAATAAGTACTGCGGACTGACGCCTACGGAGTACCGTAAGCGCTTTATTTCGCGTCAGAACCTGACGGAGGTCGCGCTGGCGCAAGGGGAAGACTGTTTATGCCTGCCGCTCAATAGGGCGTTGCTCGACAGGCTAGCGCTCAATAATCAATCCCAATCTGCGCCTTAATTCCCGCTTCAAACGCATGCTTCACCGGGCGCAGTTCGCTGACCGTATCGGCGTACTCCAGAATATCCCGGTGGCATCCGCGACCGGTAATAATCACCGTCTGATGATGCGGACGGTTTTTCAGCGCGGTTAATACCGCTTCTAATGGCAGATAATCGTACGCCACCATGTAGGTCAGCTCATCAAGCAGCACCATATCCAGCGTGTCGTCGGCCAGCATCCGCTTTGCATGCTCCCAGACAGCAAGGCAAGCTTCAGTGTCGCTCTCCCGGTTCTGGGTGTCCCAGGTAAAACCGGTGGCCATGACCTGAAATTCGACGCCGAGTGGCTCAAGCAGGTTACGCTCGCCGTTAGGCCAGGTTCCCTTAATAAACTGAATGACGCCAACGTTATGCCCGTGCCCGACGGCACGGGTGGCGGTACCAAAGGCGGCGGTGGTCTTGCCTTTACCGTTGCCGGTAAACACCATCACGATCCCGCGGGTATCCTGAGCCGCGGCGACACGGGCGGCAACGCGCTCTTTTACGCGCTGCTGACGTTCACGATAGCGTTCATCACTCATTGTGCGATTCCTGGTTTACGCCCTGGTTGGGCATCAAAAGTCATACCGGTTTTACGGCGGCTATCATCGCCCATCAGCCACAGGTAGAGCGGCATAATATCGGCAGGTGTTTTGAGCTTCTGCGGATCTTCCGTCGGGAAGGCGCTGGCGCGCATGCCGGTGCGGGTGCCGCCTGGGTTAATGCAGTTTACGCGCAGAGGGCGATTCTTATACTCATCGGCCAGTACCTGCATCATTCCTTCGGTGGCAAACTTCGATACCGCATAGGCACCCCAGTTGGCGCGCCCCTCGCGCCCGACGCTCGACGAGGTAAAGACCAGCGAGCCGGATTCTGCTTTCAGCAGCAGCGGCAGCAGCGCCTGGGTGAGCATAAAGGTGCCGTTGACGTTGACCTGCATCACCTGCTGCCAGACGGCCGGGTCCTGCTGGTCCATCGGAACGACTTCGCCCAGAAGCCCGGCGTTGTGCAGCACGCCGTCAAGATGCGGATAGTGTAGGCTAATCTGCTGAGCAACCTGCTGGCATTCCTGTGGCGTACAGGTGAGCAGGTCGAGCGTAAACCAGCGCGCGGGCCGCAGGCCGGCGTGGTCTATCTCCTGCGCAACCGCGCGCAGTTTTTCATCGTTCCGGCCGAGCAAAATAATGCTGGCGCCGTAACGGGCGTAGGTGATTGCCGCTTCCCGCCCAATACCATCGCTGGCCCCGGTGACCAGAATGATACGGTTTTGCAACAAATCGAGCTGGGGTTGATAGTGCACAGTGACTCCTCTATGGCATTCGTCTGCCATATTTTTTGTACTTTTCATGGCTTTCGGGCTTTATGCCTGAATCTTCGCGCTATTTCAATCAGCGCACGGGAGAGACAACGGTTAATTAACAATTTGCAATGATTTCATCAGCAAAAAAGTAATCTGGAATGCGCCTCGTGGCCTGATACTGCTATCGAGACGTAGTGAACGCGGTGTTGTACACTGGGCGGTAGATTCTGTGATTTTTGTACAAGGTGGATGTGTGGAATTACTTTTTCAATATGGTCTTTTTCTGGCGAAAATCGTCACAGTTGTTGTTGCTATTGCGGTGATTGCCGTACTGATTGTCAACGTCACGCAGCGCAAACGTCAGCGCGGTGAGCTGCGAATCACCAACTTAAGCGAGCAACACAAGGATATGCAGGACGACTTAGCCGTGGCGCTGCTCGATGCGCCGCAGCAAAAGCTCTGGCATAAGGCGCAAAAGAAGAAGCTGAAGCTGGAAGCGAAAGCGGCCAAAGCCAAAGCGAAGCAGGGCGACACCGAGGCGGCAACCAAACCGCGCGTCTGGGTTATCGACTTTAAAGGCAGTATGGACGCCCATGAAGTCTCCTCCCTGCGTGAAGAGATTACCGCTGTACTGACCGTCGCCACCCCGCAGGACCAGGTGGTCGTACGTCTGGAAAGCCCTGGTGGCGTCGTTCACGGCTACGGTCTGGCGGCATCGCAGCTCCAGCGTATCCGCGATAAGCAGATCCCACTGACGGTAGCAGTAGATAAAGTCGCGGCCAGCGGCGGCTACATGATGGCCTGTGTGGCCAACAAAATTGTCGCGGCACCGTTCGCGATTCTTGGTTCCATCGGCGTGGTCGCGCAGATCCCGAACCTGAACCGTTTTTTGAAAAATAAAGACATCGACGTTGAGTTACACACTGCGGGCCAGTACAAACGTACGCTGACGCTGCTTGGTGAAAATACCGAAGAAGGACGTCAGAAATTCCGTGAAGAGCTGAACGAGACTCATCATCTGTTTAAAGATTTCGTGAAAGAAATGCGTCCGTCTCTGGACATTGAACAGGTTGCTACCGGTGAACATTGGTACGGCACACAGGCTCAGGAAAAAGGGCTGGTTGATGAAGTGGGTACCAGCGATGAATTGCTGCTGGGGCTGATGGAGAACCGAGAAGTCATTAGCGTGCGCTACACGCAGCGTAAGAAAATGATGGATCGCTTTACCGGAAGTGCGGCAGAAAGCGCCGATAAGCTGATGATGCGCTGGTGGCAGCGCGGACAGAAACCGCTGCTGTAAGCGTTTCCTTTCTATTCTTTACCTTTCTATTTATAGCCCGGTAAATCAGATTTACCGGGCTATATCTGACGGCTCAGGCCATGGCCCTACGCTCAGTCAACCAGGTGATACTTTTCAGACAGCTGGTGGGCGAGATACTTGAACATATTAAACACCGCCGTGCTTTTCGGCGTCGGCAGGCCCTGTTCATCCAGGTAATATTCACCGCTGAAAACCAGCACGCCGTTGCGCTGTTCTACGCCGGTGGCTTCAATACCCGCCATGGTATCTTCATGCTCACGAATGAGGCGATTTGCTTCAATTAGCAGTGTCTGACGATCGATAGGTTGGCTATTATTTGACATATTCAACTCCTCAAAATTCCTGCGCTAGTCTACGCCGGGCACCCGCTTGGGGCAAATATTCCCGACGTTTACCAGGGACAAGCATTTTACCTCAGAGTTGGCATGAAGGGTGATTGCATGCTAATAAAGTTGCGTAACGAATTTTATCAGGTACAGTGTGACGCTTTCGGCGATCTGGCAACAGATTTGCTTGACATTCGACCAAATATTCTTCGTGCTATAGACCCTGACGAAAAAAAGTCTGTAAACTCAGCCACCTGACTACATGTCTCAAAAGTCAGTCGGTAAAGGGTTGATATCCATTGGTATTGCCGCAACATACAAGGCTTGTCGCCAGTGGAACGTGGAACATGTGCGATGTATTCCTGGAAGAATCAAATTAGGTAAGGTGAATATGGGTAAAGCTCTCGTTATCGTTGAGTCCCCGGCAAAAGCCAAAACGATCAATAAGTATCTGGGTAATGACTACGTGGTTAAGTCCAGCGTCGGTCATATCCGCGATTTGCCGACAAGTGGCTCAGCAGCCAAAAAGAGCGCTGACTCTACCTCCACCAAAACGGCCAAAAAGCCTAAAAAGGATGAACGAGGCGCGCTGGTTAACCGCATGGGCGTCGACCCATGGCATGACTGGGCGGCACACTATGAAGTGCTGCCTGGCAAAGAAAAGGTAGTATCGGAACTCAAACAGTTGGCGGAAAAAGCCGACCACATCTATCTCGCAACCGACCTTGACCGCGAAGGGGAGGCCATTGCATGGCACCTGCGGGAAGTGATCGGTGGTGATGAATCACGCTATAGCCGCGTGGTGTTTAACGAAATTACGAAAAATGCGATTCGTCAGGCGTTCGAAAAGCCGGGCGAGCTGAATATCGACCGTGTAAACGCTCAGCAGGCGCGCCGCTTTATGGACCGCGTGGTGGGCTATATGGTCTCGCCGCTGCTGTGGAAAAAGATTGCCCGCGGTTTATCCGCCGGTCGCGTCCAATCGGTAGCGGTACGTCTGGTTGTTGAACGCGAACGCGAAATTAAAGCGTTTGTGCCGGAAGAATTCTGGGAAATTGACGCCAGCACCACCACGCCGGGCGGCGATGCCCTGCCGTTGGAAGTGACCCATCAGGGTGACAAGCCGTTCCGTCCGGTTAACCGCGACGAAACCATGGCTGCGGTCAGCCTGCTGGAAAAAGCCAGCTACAGCGTGCTGGAGCGTGAAGACAAGCCGACCAGCAGCAAGCCGGGCGCGCCGTTTATTACCTCTACGCTGCAGCAGGCGGCCAGCACGCGTCTGGGCTTCGGCGTGAAGAAAACCATGATGATGGCGCAGCGTCTGTATGAAGCGGGCTACATCACCTACATGCGTACCGACTCCACTAACCTGAGTCAGGACGCGGTGAGCATGGTTCGCGACTATATCGGCGATAACTTTGGCAAGAAATACCTGCCGGAGAACCCGAACCAGTACACCAGCAAAGAAAACTCGCAGGAAGCGCACGAAGCGATTCGTCCTTCCGATGTTTCCGTTCAGGCGGAAGCGCTGAAAGATATGGAAACGGACGCGCAGAAACTGTATCAGCTGATTTGGCGCCAGTTCGTGGCCTGTCAGATGACGCCAGCGCAGTACGACTCCACCACGCTGACCGTAAAAGCGGGCGATTTCAAACTCAAAGCGCGTGGCCGTACCCTGCGCTTTGATGGTTGGACCAAAGTAATGCCAGCGCTGCGTAAAGGCGATGAAGACCGCACGCTGCCGATGGTGAACCAGGGCGATAAACTGAGCCTGGTTGAACTGACCCCGGCGCAGCACTTCACCAAACCGCCTGCACGCTTTAGCGAAGCCTCGCTGGTTAAAGAGCTGGAAAAACGCGGCATCGGTCGCCCGTCCACCTATGCGTCGATCATTTCGACCATTCAGGACCGCGGCTATGTGCGCACCGAAAACCGTCGTTTCTACGCGGAAAAAATGGGCGAGATCGTCACCGATCGTCTGGAAGCTAACTTCCGCGAGCTGATGAACTACGATTTTACCGCGCAGATGGAAGACCATCTCGACCGCGTGGCAAACCACGAAGCCGAGTGGAAGCAGGTACTGGATCTGTTCTTTGGTGATTTCACCAAGCAGCTCGAAACGGCTGAGAAACCGCCAGAAGAGGGCGGCATGCAGCCGAACGAGATGGTGTTGACCAGTATCGATTGCCCGACCTGCGGTCGCAAGATGGGCATTCGTACCGCTAGCACCGGCGTGTTCCTTGGCTGCTCCGGCTATGCGCTGTCGCCAAAAGAACGCTGCAAAACCACCATTAACCTGGTGCCGGAAAACGAAGTGCTGAACGTGCTGGAAGGCGATGACGCGGAAACCAACGCGCTGCGCGCTAAACGTCGCTGCCAGAAGTGCGGTACGGCGATGGACAGCTACCTCATCGATCCGAAACGCAAGCTGCACGTTTGTGGTAACAACCCGACCTGCGACGGCTACGAGATTGAAGAAGGCGAGTTCCGCATCAAGGGTTATGATGGCCCAATCGTTGAGTGCGAAAAATGTGGTTCTGAAATGCACCTGAAAATGGGGCGTTTTGGTAAGTACATGGCTTGTACTAACGAAGAATGTAAGAACACCCGTAAGATCCTGCGTAGCGGTGAAGTGGCTCCACCGAAGGAAGATCCGGTACCGTTGCCGGAACTGCCGTGCGAGAAGTCTGACGCCTATTTCGTGCTGCGTGATGGCGCGGCTGGGGTATTCCTGGCAGCCAACACCTTCCCGAAATCGCGCGAAACCCGTGCGCCGCTGGTTGAAGAGCTGTTCCGCTTCCGTGACCGTCTGCCGGAAAAACTGCGTTATCTGGCCGATGCGCCGCAGCAGGACCCGGCAGGGAACAAAACGATGGTGCGTTTCAGCCGTAAAACCAAACAGCAGTATGTTGCTTCCGAGAAAGATGGCAAGGCAACCGGCTGGTCAGCGTTCTTCGTTGACGGTAAATGGGTTGAAGCGAAAAAGTAGCGTTTTTTGCCAAGAACGTCACAAAGGGCCGCAATTGCGGCCCTTTTTTATAACCTCGTTATTATTTTTTGTTTCCATCTATACACACTTGCTATAAATGATATAGTGGTTATAGCCAATGCATTTCTTATGATTAAATCGTCTTTATGACCGATTCCTGAGCGCAGACTGGATACAACCGCATGAAATTACAGCAACTCCGCTATATCGTTGAGGTGGTGAACCACAACCTTAACGTCTCCTCGACCGCCGAAGGTTTGTATACTTCGCAGCCTGGTATCAGTAAGCAGGTCAGAATGCTGGAGGATGAGCTGGGGATTCAGATTTTTGCCCGTAGCGGCAAACATCTGACGCAGGTGACGCCAGCCGGCCAGGAAATCATCCGTATTGCTCGTGAAGTGCTCTCAAAAGTCGATGCGATTAAGTCTGTTGCCGGCGAGCATACCTGGCCGGATAAAGGCTCATTGTACGTTGCGACGACGCATACGCAGGCGCGTTACGCGCTGCCCGGTGTCATCAAGGGGTTTATCGAACGCTACCCGCGTGTGTCACTGCATATGCATCAAGGCTCGCCGACGCAAATTGCAGAAGCGGTCTCTAAAGGTAACGCGGACTTTGCTATCGCGACCGAAGCGCTGCACCTCTATGACGATCTGGTGATGCTGCCTTGCTACCACTGGAACCGTTCGATTGTCGTGACGCCGGAGCACCCGCTGGCATCGAAAACGTCCGTCACCATTGAAGAATTGGCACAGTACCCGCTGGTGACCTACACCTTTGGCTTTACCGGCCGTTCTGAGTTGGATACCGCATTTAACCGCGCGGGCCTGACGCCGCGTATTGTCTTCACCGCGACCGACGCCGATGTCATTAAAACTTACGTAAGACTGGGCTTAGGGGTAGGGGTGATCGCCAGCATGGCCGTCGATCCTATTTCTGACCCGGATCTGGTTAAACTGGACGCCGACGGTATTTTCAGCCACAGCACCACCAAAATTGGCTTCCGTCGCAGTACCTTCCTGCGCAGCTATATGTATGATTTTATTCAGCGATTTGCACCACATCTTACGCGCGATGTCGTAGACACCGCCGTAGCGCTGCGCTCGAATGAAGACATTGAAGCGATGTTTAAAGATATTAAGCTGCCGGAAAAATAGTCCCGATTTAATTATCCGCCTCTACGATGAAGAGGCGGATAGCTTATATCCTCCCGGAACAAAAGGCTTTTCCCCTCTCCGTTAGCTCTCTATCCTGATTAAGAATTGTTTCTATTACGAATTACGCAGCAAAAGTAGAAATAAATTTAACGTTAGGCAAATTTCTCCTCTCAAATATCGCTTTGGGCTCAAAAGATTAAATTAATCTCATTGTAATATTCGTAAAACCTCTGGATTTTTGCTTAGAATTTACTTAGGATTTATCTCAACGATGATTAGTTGTAACAATTGATTGGTGCGATAATGATAAGTAATATCGATTGTGAGAGGGCAGTAATGGTGTCAGAAAAGAACGAAACTCGCGTGAAACGTAAAGCATGGCTGAGCGTATTCCTCGGGTCTGCGCTGTTCTGGGTAGCGCTGGCGCTGCTGGTTTGGAAATTCTGGGGCTAGCTATGCTTACGTCTGAACGCGTCAAGCCGGTGAAGCCTCTCGTTCCGGTAGAAAAAAAACCGCAAGATGACAAAAATAATAAGGTCAACGTCCCTGATGAATGGAAATTGACCCACGACCAGAAAGAATTTATCGATCTCTTCAATCAAGATGAGAATAAGAAACAGTAACCACGTGGTTATTTACTCCTTTCGTTTTACCTCCCTCATACGAAATAAATCCTTTCCCTGCTATTAATTCCAGTTGGTAGTTATTCTTAATAACCTATTGATCGCATTTATCAATCTGAGCCCTTTCCCGGCGTTATCCCCTGAATGTGTTATCTTTTATATAGACCATGAGGAGTGTCAGAGTACTGCAATTCCCGCCATTGAAGGAGGAGCTATGTCGTCAACACTACGAGAGACCTGCAAGGAAACACTACAGGTCGATAATAAAACCTACCGTTACTACAGCCTACCGCTGGCTGCTAAGACCCTGGGTGACATCACCCGCCTGCCTAAATCACTCAAAGTTCTTCTGGAAAACCTGCTCCGCTGGCAGGACGGCGACTCCGTTACCGCTGACGATATTCAGGCGCTTGCCGGATGGCTTAAACAGGCCCACGCTGACCGTGAGATAGCCTATCGCCCGGCGCGCGTGCTGATGCAGGACTTTACCGGCGTACCGGCGGTTGTAGACCTGGCCGCCATGCGTGAAGCGGTGAAACGCCTCGGCGGCGATACCCACAAAGTGAATCCGCTTTCCCCGGTCGATCTGGTGATTGACCACTCGGTCACGGTGGATCGTTTTGGTGATGATGATGCGTTTGATGAAAACGTGCGTCTGGAAATGTCGCGCAACCATGAGCGCTATACCTTCTTACGCTGGGGCCAACAGGCTTTTAGCCAGTTCCGCGTAGTGCCGCCGGGAACGGGGATTTGCCACCAGGTTAACCTCGAGTACCTGGGTAAAGCGGTGTGGAGTGAACAGCAGGGCGATGAACTCGTTGCCTACCCAGACACGTTGGTGGGGACCGACTCCCACACCACCATGATTAACGGCCTGGGGGTTTTAGGGTGGGGCGTTGGCGGTATCGAAGCGGAAGCGGCGATGCTAGGCCAGCCGGTCTCGATGTTGATACCGGACGTGGTTGGCTTCAAGCTGAGCGGTAAGCTCCGTGAAGGGATCACCGCAACTGACCTGGTGCTGACGGTCACGCAGATGCTACGTAAGCTTGGCGTCGTCGGCAAATTTGTTGAATTCTACGGCGATGGCCTGGATTCCCTGCCGCTGGCAGACCGGGCAACCATTGCCAACATGGCGCCGGAATACGGTGCAACCTGTGGCTTCTTCCCGATAGACGACATTACGCTTTCTTACATGCGCCTCAGCGGGCGCAGCGACGAGCAGGTCGCGCTGGTTGAGGCCTATGCCAAAGCACAGGGCATGTGGCGCTCTAAAGGCGATGAGCCGGTGTTCAGCCAGACGCTGGCGCTGGATATGGGTGACGTTGAAGCAAGCCTTGCTGGTCCGAAACGTCCGCAGGACCGCGTCGCGCTGGCTCAGGTACCTCAGGCGTTTAACGCTACAACTGAACTGGCGGTTAACGCGGGCACTGCCGGTAAAACCGCGGTCGACTTTACCCTAAACGGTAAACCGCATTCCCTTCCGGAAGGGGCGGTGGTTATTGCGGCTATCACTTCTTGTACCAACACGTCGAACCCCAGCGTGTTGATGGCCGCGGGTCTGCTGGCGAAAAAAGCCGTCGCGTTGGGATTACAGCCTAAACCGTGGGTTAAGGCGTCGCTGGCCCCTGGCTCGAAGGTGGTGTCCGATTATCTGGCACACGCAGGTCTGACGCAGTATCTCGACCAGCTTGGTTTTAACCTGGTCGGTTATGGTTGTACGACCTGTATCGGTAACTCAGGCCCGCTGCCGGATCCGATTGAGAGCGCCATCAAACAGGGTGATCTGACGGTGGGCGCGGTGCTGTCCGGCAACCGCAATTTTGAAGGCCGTATTCATCCGCTGGTGAAAACCAACTGGTTGGCCTCACCGCCGCTGGTCGTCGCCTACGCGCTGGCCGGAAATATGCGGGTGGATCTGACCCACGATCCGCTGGGGCACGACAGCAAGGGAAACCCGGTCTATCTGAAAGATATCTGGCCGAGCAGCACTGAGATAGCACAAGCGGTTCAGCAGGTGTCTACGGGGATGTTCCACAAAGAGTATGCGGAAGTCTTTGCCGGTACGCCGGAATGGAAGGCGATCGATGTACCTGCTACAGACACCTACGAGTGGCAGGATGATTCCACCTATATCCGACTCTCGCCGTTCTTTGACGAAATGGGTGTGACGCCCGACCCGGTGCAGGATATTCACGGGGCGCGTGTGCTCGCGATGCTGGGCGATTCTGTCACCACCGACCATATCTCTCCCGCGGGCAGTATTAAGGCCGACAGCCCCGCAGGTCGTTATCTGCAGGAAAACGGCGTCGCCAGCCGCGATTTTAACTCCTACGGTTCCCGTCGTGGTAACCACCTGGTGATGATGCGCGGCACCTTCGCCAATATTCGTATCCGTAATGAGATGGTGCCGGGCGTTGAAGGTGGCATGACGCGTCTGCTGCCCGGTGACGAGGTGATGTCAATATACGATGCGGCCATGGCTTATCAACAGCAGGGGACACCGCTGGCGGTCATTGCGGGTAAAGAGTACGGTTCGGGCTCGAGCCGCGACTGGGCGGCAAAAGGACCGCGTCTGCTTGGCGTTCGCGTGGTGATTGCTGAATCATTCGAACGTATTCACCGTTCAAACCTGATTGGTATGGGCATTCTGCCGCTGGAATTTCCGCAGGGGGAGGACCGTAAAACGCTGAAGCTGACCGGTGAAGAGCAGATTGATATCGCCGGGCTGCAACAGCTGAAGCCTGGCGCCATCATCCCGGTGCTGATCACTCGGCCTGACGGGCAGCAGCAGACGCTGGCGTGTCGCTGCCGTATTGATACGGCGACAGAGCTGGCCTATTACCAGAATGACGGCATTCTGCACTATGTCATTCGTAATATGCTGAGCTGAAAAAAGGGGCCGACGGCGGGCCCCAAAACGGACGTTGGCAATTGCAGCAAAAGAAAACGCTAGCGTGGCATGTTGAACAGAAACGCGCCTCTCACGCCAATCCGGCGTGAGAGGAATAATGCTTATTTAAAGGTGTAAACTACCCCCATACGCAGACGGAACTGGCGCTCGGTGGATTTTGACGAGCGGCCAATGTCGCCAAAGGTGACATACGGTTTCCACTCTTTTTTATCCCCAAGTGAATAGTCAAACTGCCATTCCTGCTCGTAATCGTAGTTCTGGTTTCCCCAAAGCACTTCATCACCGTGCTTGTAGATGAATTTGTAGGTAGTAGAGAAACGGTCCAGGGTATAGCGTAAATAGAGATCGCCACGGTTAACGGTGCGATGTTTATTGGTGCTACAGGATTTATCACCGTTATATCCGCAGTCTGGGTCGTTAGCATAATCAGTCAGTTCAAAACGATACATCCCTCCTATAGCCCAATTTTCATTAATCGTATACCAGGGTACAAATCCGAATTTCCATTCCGTTCTTTCACTGTTGAATTCGGGTTGGATGAGTGGCGCTATTTTAAAATTACCGAAGGTAAACGATTTCGATAATGTAAGTTCGACGGCGTTGATGACCGGATCATTATACCATTTATCCTGCGGATCATTGCCACCTGTCTTGTATTTAGTTTCAATTGAAAAATTATAATTATCCGGCAAGGCCGCAGACATGTTTAGTTTGTCATAGTGAGTACGGTCACGCACTCGGTACTCATGACGGTAGTCGAGGCTCAGCGAGCGGATTGGAGAGCTATATTCTTCAGCCAGTACAACGTTACTGGTTAATAAAACGCAACCTGCTATAAGGTATTTACCGGATAACATAATAATTCTTTCCTCGTTATTATTTGAATAAGGCATTAAAAATGCACTCAGTTCACTCCACGTAAGTCTGCTGAGGTATTAATTGCCGCTGCTGGCAAGCTTTCGCTAAATGAACGCCAGTAGTTAAGCATCCGTCGCTGAGTTAAAACCTTTATAAAACCACCAACTGTTTAGTTTTTTTGTCGGGAAAGCTAAGAAAGATATTTGTCATGTTAAGAATGTGAGCATGGCTGAAATTATTCATGATAACGCTGCAACCTTTGTTATTGCGTCACCCGGTAACAGGCTTTGTCTTTATTTCAAAGGTTATTGTCGGAGCGCCTCGGCATGCTGTGAGCGACTCCTGTCAGCCTGGCCTGATGGGAGAATCCGCATCCTGGGATGCCTTTGAATCGACCAGACAACTCCTGACATTGAGGACACTATGGCAAAGGGTGATGTCACTCCACTGACGTTTACATCTGAAATTGACCCCGTCACGCAGGTTCGCGTGGTACGGCTAACGCCGCGGGATCGTATCTTTCATCGCAACTACTTCTATCAGAAGTGCTTTTCGCAGCAAGGCAGGCAGCTGCTGATTGGCGGTGTGGATGAAGGCAACTGGAACTACTGGCTGCTGGATTTGCAGCAGCATACGCTGCGTCAACTGACGGAAGGCCCTGGCGACAATAGCTTTGACGGCTTCATCACGCAGGACGACAGCGCACTGATCTTTATGCGGCAGAACCGCCATATCGTCCGTGTAGAACTGGATAGTTTGCGCGAAGAGATTCTCTATGAGCTGCCTTCACAGTGGGTCAGTACCAGCGCCTGGGCACCAGATAGTACCGGCAGCAAGATGATTGGTATGTCGTTATCGGCGGAAACCTGGATACCGCTGAATGACTGGAATGATTTCCAGCGTCAGTATCATATGAACCCGACAACGCGTTGCGAAGTTGTCGACCTCGCTACTGGACGAACCGAGATTCTGTTTGAAGAGTCGCGCTGGCTGGGGCATCCCGGTTTTCGTCCGAACGACACCAACACCATCATGTACTGCCATGAAGGGCCACACGATCTGATCCGTAACCGCATCTGGCTGTACGACCGCCAGACCGGCCTCTCCACGCCGGTCAGCCAGCCGGAGGCGGAAACCTTTACCCACGAATTTTGGGTGCCTGACGGTTCGCGCATCGTTTTCGTCTCGCTGCATAAAGAGACGCATCAGCGGCACATTTGTCAGACGCTGGCCGGTAGCGTGCAGAGTGAGAAGGTGATGGAAATGCCCGCCTGTTCGCATCTGATGAGTAACCACGACGGGTCGCTCCTGGTCGGTGACGGCTGTGGTACACCGGTTGATTTAACCGATGAGGGTGGCTATACGGCGTTAACCGACCCGTGGCTTTACCTGTTTGCGCCAGACCAAAAGCACACGCGCAAAATTACCCGCCACGACACCTCCTGGCGCGTTATCGATGGGCAGTGTCAAGCAAGCCATCCGCATCCCTCTTTTAGCCCGGACCTAAGCCATGTGCTCTATACCTCTGACCGCGATGGTTTGCCTGCCGTCTATCTGGCGGAGATAGCCCCTTTACTAAAAGGAAGCTCTAAATGAAAAAGATCGCCTTCTCATTAATGCTCGCCTGTAGCGGCATTCTGTGCGCGACACCGACCTTTGCTGATGACAGTGATACGGTGACGCTGCGCGTGGCCTGGTGGGGCGCTAACTCTCGCCACCAGAACACGCTGAAAACCATCCGCGCCTTCGAACAGGCGCACCCGAATATCAAGGTGAAAGCGGAGTATACCGGCTGGGATGGCTTCGTATCACGCCTTTCCACGCAGATAGCCGGGAAGAATGAACCTGACGTGATGCAGCTCGACTGGAGCTGGATTCAGGTGTTTTCACGGTCGGGTAATGGCTTTTACGATCTTAACCAGCTCAGCAAAGAGGTAGGGCTGGACAACTATGCGGGCAAGCTCAGCACCGTAACCGTCAATGGCAAAGTGCAGGGGCTGCCGGTGTCGCTGGTGGCGCCTATTCTCTACTACAACACCGAAACCTGGAAGAAAGCCGGGCTGGCCTACCCGAAAACCTGGGATGAACTCTTTGCCGCTGGTCACGTGTTTAAAGAGAAGCTCGGGGATAACTACTATCCGGCGATCGTCACCACTTCAATGGAGCTGATTAACTCGTGGATGGTACAGAAATACAACCAGCCGATGCTCAATGAGAAAGGGGAGTTCACCTACAGCGAAGCGCAATGGCTGGAGTTTGTACAGGTCTACCAGAAACTGGTTGCCGAGCACGTCCTGCCAAGCCAGAAGTACATTCAATCCTTTGGCAAAGCGCAGCCGTTTGAGATGAAACCGTGGATCAACGGCGAATTTGGCGGCTCAAACCTGATGAGCTCGGCGGTCGCCAAATATGAAGACACCCTGGCACCACCGGCGAAACTCGAAGTGGGGCCATATCCGCTGCTGCCGGGCGCCAAGGATGCGGGGCTGTTTATCAAACCATCGATGATCTTTGCCATCAGCCGCAACACGCAGCACCCGAAAGAGGCGGCGATGCTGCTTGATTTTATGGTTAACCAGCCGGAAGGCGTACAGTTAATGGGGCTGGAGCGCGGCTTCCCGGTCAGCAAAGCGGCGGCAGACTTCGTGCTGAAAACCAATATGGCGCAGCCGAATGACCCAGTGATAACCGGACTAAAGCTGGTCGAAAGCATGCCGTCGGACAACGTCTACGTCTCACCGTACTTTAAAAACCCAGAGATCGAACAGTACTGGCTGGATCTCACCCAGCGGATCGATTACGGCAAAATTAGCGCACAAGACGCGGCAAAAGAGTTTGAACGCACGGCGAAGCGCGCGCTGCGTAAACATGCACCGACGAAGTAAGGGGAGTTCATGGAGAGGAAACAACTGCAGTTTAGCGCCGATGAAACGGTGCTGATGACGGAAAAACTGATTGATGCGCTGGTGAACATTCGCGATGAAAACGGCGCGTTTCTGATGACGCTGGCCGATGGACGCGTGGTCGACACCAAAGGCTGGGGCGGCTGGGAGTGGACCCACGGCGTAGGTCTCTATGGGCTCTGGCAGTACTGGCAGCAAACCCGAGACCCGCGCTGGCTGGCGATTATTGAGCAGTGGTTCGCGGATCGTTTCCGTGAAGGCACGCCGACCAAAAATGTTAACACCATGGCCCCGATGCTGACGCTGGCCTCGGTGTACGAAGAGAATGGCTACACGCCATGGAAGCGCTATATTGAATGCTGGGCCAACTGGGTGATGTACGAAATGCCACGCACCGAGCTCGGTGGTTTACAACATATGACCTTTAATTATGCGCACCATCAACAGCTGTGGGACGACACGCTGATGATGAGCGTGATGCCGCTGGCAAAAGCGGGCCTGGTGCTGAATCGCCCGGAATGGGTTGAAGAGGCCAAACGGCAGTTTCTGCTTCATTCTCAGTATCTGTGTGATGCCCCGACGGGGTTGTGGTATCACGGATGGAATTTCGCGGGCCGACACCACTACGCCAAAGCGCTGTGGGGGCGAGGTAATAGCTGGGTAACGGTGGCAATCCCTGATTTTATTGAGATGCTCGATTTGCCACAGGGCGACCCGATTCGGGAATTCCTGCTAGGGCAACTCTCGCGTCAGGTTGCTGCGCTGGCGGAGCGGCAGGATAAAGAGAGCGGACTCTGGCACACGCTGCTGGATGACCCAACTTCCTACCTGGAATCGTCCGCCTCGGCAGGCTTTGCCTACGGCATTCTGAAGGCGGTGCGTAAGCGCTATATTGATAAACATTTCCTGGCGACCGGGGTCGCGGCGGCGGAAGGCGTCATGCGGCAGATTACCCCGCAGGGTGAGCTGGAGAACGTTTCTTTCGGCACCGGAATGGGCAAGGATCTCGACTACTATCGCAATATCGAACGTACTTCCATGCCGTATGGACAGGCGATGGCGATGCTGGCGCTGATTGAGTATCAAAATCTGTTTATCTGAGCCACAGCGGCTCTCCGTCTCAGGACTGGAGAGCCGTACGGTGGTTTATCAGCGGAAACAGCCCGTACTTGCGCACCGTGCGCGGCGGCATGCCGAAAAAGAGTTTGAAACGATGAGAGAAGTAGTTGCTGTCGTTAAAACCGCACAGGTAGGCGATATCGGTGATGGACTGCTCCGACGTGACCAGCAGGTTCATGGCATGGCATAAGCGGACGTGAGTAATGTAATCATTCGGTGTGAGCGCAGTAATCGACTGTACTTTACGTTCCAGCATGCGCTTTTGGATATTAAATTTTTGTGCCAGGTAATCAATGCTTAATTGATCATTTGCATAATTGTGATGCAAATAATTTAGCAGATAGATAATAGAATCTTCTTTGGCACAATCATTAGTGGTCTGACTAACATGACCTCGCTGTAAAAACACGACGAGTTGGGTGAATAATGTTTCCAGCATGACGGAACGCCAGGCTAATTCTTTGTTGAGCTCTTCATTTAATAGGTTGGTATAAAATGCACTATGTACGATGGTTTGATGCGTGGCCATAAATTGTTTATTTGGCACGAAGTTAGCCAGCAACATGAGTAGGGTATCCGTCAGGAAGTCGGGATGAATGAGAATATTGAGCAGCGATAGCTTTTCCACTTTCTCAAAATAATGTTCTTCATTCGGCGCGATGATAAACACGGAACCGCAGCTGATAGGCCATGAAATGCCGTCGATAACGTGCATACCGCTCCCCGAAGAGACACAGACCATTTCGTAAAAGTCATGGGCATGCAGGGGACAGATATCCTGATCCGCGATGTGCTTAATCATCAGCGATGCATTTTCAGGAAAATAGGTAGCGTGACGACGCAAAGCCATAGCGGCAGCCTTCAAAAGAGAGATTATTTTCCGACTATAGGGTTTAATCTTTATAAAATGAAATGTTTTTTCATTTTTTTGCTAAAGTTCACAGCTAATTTTTATTAGCTAATATTAAATATGATAAAGATCACTGTACCTCCGATATCACGGAACGTCTTACAAGATATCTTTATTATATTAGAGGAATCTATGAACGAGAATAAGTTATTAGGGCTGGCATGGATCTCGCCGTACATAATAGGGCTAGTGGTCTTTACCGCATTTCCCTTTATTTCGTCATTTCTATTGAGTTTTACCCAGTATGATTTAATGAGCCCGCCGGAATTTAACGGCATTGAAAACTATCGCTACATGCTGACGGAAGATCCGCTCTTCTGGAAATCGATGGCGGTCACCTTCGTCTACGTATTTCTGACTATTCCCGTCAAGCTGGCGTTCGCGCTAGGCATTGCCTTCGTGTTGAATTTCAAACTGCGGGGGATTGGCTTCTTCCGTACCGCCTACTACATCCCGTCTATTCTCGGCAGTTCGGTGGCGATTGCGGTGTTGTGGCGCGCATTATTCGCCATCGATGGCCTGTTCAACAGCATGCTCGGGGTGATTGGCGTTGACCCGATCAACTGGCTGGGCGAACCCTCTCTGGCGCTGATTTCCGTAACCCTGCTGCGCGTCTGGCAGTTTGGTTCGGCGATGGTCATCTTCCTGGCCGCGCTGCAAAACGTTCCGCAGTCGCAGTATGAAGCGGCGATGATTGACGGTGCCTCGAAGTGGCAGATGTTCCTCAAGGTGACGGTGCCGCTGATAACGCCGGTTATCTTCTTTAACTTCATTATGCAGACCAGCGGCACCTTCCAGGAATTTACCGGTCCGTATGTGATTACCGGCGGAGGCCCGACCTACTACACCTACCTGTTCTCACTCTACATCTACGATACCGCCTTTAAATATTTTGATATGGGCTACGGCGCCGCGTTGGCGTGGGTCCTGTTCCTGGTGGTGGCTGCCTTTGCGGCCGTTGCCTTCAAATCGTCGAAATACTGGGTCTTCTACTCCGCCGATAAGGGAGGCAAAAATGGCTAATCTGCACATCATGTCTGCGACCGAGCAGGAGGCTGCACGCGAAGTAGCCCGTACGCTACGTCGCGAAAAAATCAGTCGCTCGCTGCGATATACCATTCTGCTGGTGGTCGGGTTGATGATGCTTTACCCGCTGGCGTGGATGTTCTCGGCATCGTTTAAACCGAACCACGAAATTTTCACCACCCTGAATCTCTGGCCGGTGCATGCCACCTGGGATGGGTTTATCAACGGCTGGAAAACCGGGACGGAATACGACTTCGGTCACTATATGATTAACACCTTCAAATATGTTATTCCGAAGGTGATTCTGACTATCATCTCCTCCACTATCGTGGCCTACGGCTTTGCCCGCTTCGAGATCCCGTGGAAGAAGTTCTGGTTTGCCACGCTCATCGCCACCATGCTGTTGCCAAGTACCGTACTGCTGATTCCTCAGTACCTGATGTTCCGTGAAATGGGCATGCTCAACAGCTACCTACCGCTGTATCTGCCGACGGCGTTTGCCACTCAGGGCTTCTTCGTCTTTATGCTGATTCAGTTCCTGCGCGGTGTACCGCGTGATATGGAAGAAGCGGCGCAGATTGACGGCTGCAACTCCTGGCAGGTGCTGTGGTACGTGGTCGTACCGATTCTGAAACCGGCGATTATCTCCGTTGCGCTGTTCCAGTTTATGTGGTCGATGAACGACTTTATCGGCCCGCTGATTTACGTCTACAGCGTGGATAAATATCCGATTGCCCTGGCGCTTAAAATGTCCATCGACGTGACCGAAGGTGCGCCGTGGAACGAAATTCTGGCAATGGCGAGTATCTCCATCCTGCCATCTATCATTGTGTTCTTCCTGGCGCAGCGCTACTTCGTCCAGGGTGTCTCCAGCAGCGGAATTAAAGGTTAAGAGGGAACTATCATGGCTGAAGTGATTTTTAATAAACTGGAAAAGGTCTACTCCAACGGCTTCAAAGCGGTACATGGTATCGATCTTAACATTGCGGAAGGGGAGTTTATGGTGATTGTTGGTCCGTCCGGCTGCGCCAAATCCACCACGCTGCGGATGCTGGCAGGACTTGAAACCATCAGCGGCGGTGAAATTCGTATTGGCGAGAAGATAGTGAACAACCTGGCGCCAAAGGAGCGCGGGATTGCGATGGTGTTCCAGAACTATGCGCTGTATCCGCATATGACCGTGCGTGAGAATCTGGCGTTCGGCCTGAAGCTGAGCAAGCTGCCGAAAGACCAGATTGAAGCCCAGGTGAACGAAGCGGCGAAAATTCTCGAGCTGGAAGACCTGCTCGATCGCTTGCCGCGTCAGCTCTCCGGCGGTCAGGCGCAGCGCGTGGCCGTAGGCCGCGCGATTGTGAAAAAGCCAGACGTGTTCCTGTTCGATGAACCGCTGTCTAACCTCGATGCCAAGCTGCGCGCCTCAATGCGTATTCGGATTTCCGATCTGCATAAATCGCTCAAACGCTCCGGTAAACCGGCGACCACCGTTTACGTCACCCACGACCAGACTGAAGCGATGACCATGGGCGACCGTATCTGCGTGATGAAGCTCGGCCACATCATGCAGGTTGATACGCCAGACAACCTTTACCACTATCCGCAAAATATGTTCGTGGCTGGGTTTATCGGCGCGCCGGAGATGAACATCAAACCGGCGAGCCTCGTGCGTAAAGACGATGGTCTGCACATCACCGTTGGCCACGATACATTACCGCTTAACGCACAGCAGCAGGAGAAGGTGGCGCACTACGTCGATAAAGCGGTCTGTTTCGGCATTCGACCTGAGTATGTTCATGTCGCAACGCAGCCGTTTGCGCAAGGCGGCGGTCGGGGCACGCTTATCCGCGTTGAGAATATGGGCCATGAGTTCTTTCTCTACATGCAGGTGGGCGATTTTGAACTGACGGCGCGTATGCCTTCCGATCAGGTGAGGTCGATTCTGGAGGCCGGGCTGAATAGCCAGGTGTGGTTCCGTTTTGAGATGGCGAAATGCCATATTTTTGATGCCGAGAGCGAGTTGAATATTTCACTCTAAGCAAGCGGGAAGAGGTCGCCGTTTAGTGATTAAACGGCGACAACGGCGTTATTTACTGAGCAAGTGCCCCATCTTGGCCGCTTTGGTATCGAGATAGTGGGCATTTTTCGGGTTACGGCCCACGATCAGCGGTACGCGTTCAACGATGTTGATGCCCGCTTCGGTGAGGATCTCAACCTTTTTCGGGTTGTTGGTCAGCAGACGCACGGCGTCCACGCCCAGCAGTTTGAACATATCGGCGCAGAGGGTAAAGTCACGTTCGTCAGCGGCAAAACCAAGCTGGTGGTTGGCCTCAACGGTGTCATAGCCTTGATCCTGCAGCGCGTAGGCGCGAATCTTATTTAACAGACCGATGTTACGGCCTTCCTGGCGATGGTACAGCAGGATCCCACGACCTTCTTCTGCAATGTGAGACAGCGCGGCCTCAAGCTGAAAACCACAGTCGCAGCGCAGACTGAAAAGGGCATCCCCAGTCAGACATTCGGAGTGAACCCGCGACAGCACCGGCGTTTGCCCAGTAATATCACCAAAAACCAGCGCGACATGGTCGTGCCCGGTTGCCAGTTCTTCAAAGCCCACCATCAGGAAATCGCCCCATGGGGTTGGCAGTTTGGCTTCTGCCACACGTTTTAGCTGCATGTGATTCTCCAGATTATGTCAGCGCCATCAGCGCCTTCTGTTTTCCTTATTTTGCCACAACGTGCTTTACTTCACCTAATCATGCGCGGATGACCGTTCGTAAAGCGCACAATTTTGACACTTTATTCTTAACCGGGGCGATGACATTGATGAAAAAAGGAAAAGAGATACAGGCCATGGCAGGACGAACGACGCTCGCCGCGGTCATACTGCTGCTGATGCCCCTGGCCGTTTGGTTTTCAGGCTGGCAATGGCTGCCTGAACCCAGCGGTTGGGGGCTTCATGCGCTCTATGCCATTACTGAAACCGTGACCCAACCCTGGGGGATTATCACGCACCTGCTGCTGTGCGCAGTGGTTATCGGGGTGTTGCGGCCGGGGCGGCGCAATGCGATTATCCTGTTTGCCGTACTGAGTGCGACCGTGATGCTGGGGCAGGGGCTGAAATCGCTGGTGAAAGAACGGGTTCAGGAACCGCGTCCTTTCGTCATCTGGCTTGAAAAAACACAGCAAATTCCCGTTGAGCAGTTCTACACTTTAAAGCGTAAAGAGCGGTCGGCGTTGGTGAAAGAACAGCTGGCGCAACAAAATGATATTCCCGGGTTTTTACGTCATCACTGGCAAAAAGAGACCGGATTCGCGTTTCCCTCTGGCCACACCATGTTTGCGGCGACCTGGGCGCTGCTGATTGCTGGCCTGCTGTGGTCACGACGTCGCATGGTTATCGTAGTCGTCGCGATGGCCTGGGCGATAAGCGTCATGGGCAGCCGTCTGCTACTTGGGATGCACTGGCCGTTGGATCTCATGGTGGCGACGGTAATGTCCTGGCTGCTGGCGACGCTTGCCTGTTGGCTAGTGGAATATCTGTGTGGGCCGCTGAAAAAAGCAGCGTAAACGCGGGCGCGGCGAAGAGAATAACGGGAAAGGGTTGATTTTCATCGGTGTTAACCACAGATCTAAGACTTGCTGTGCGCTTTTCCATTTCGTCGTCGCGGTGAAGATGTTATTTTATAAGGCTGGGTGCGGTGTCGACACTGCCGAAGCCACATAACGGGAAGTCATGTGAAATACCTACTCATTTTCTTATTGGTGTTAGCGATTTTCGTCATTTCGGTGACGCTGGGTGCGCAAAACGATCAACTGGTCACGTTTAACTATTTGCTGGCGCAGGGTGAGTTCCGAATCTCAACGCTGCTGGCGGTGCTGTTCGCCGTAGGTTTTGCCATCGGCTGGCTGGTTTGCGGTCTGTTCTGGCTGCGCGTGCGCGTTTCGCTGATGCGCGCTGAACGTAAAATTAAAAGACTCGAACATCAAATGACGCCAGATACGGTGGCTCCGGTTGCGCCGGCCGTCCCGGCGGCGAAGGAATAATTACCTATGCTGGAGTTGTTGTTTCTGCTTTTACCTGTAGCAGCAGCCTATGGCTGGTATATGGGGCGCAGAAGTGCACAACAGTCCAAACAGGACGAAGCGAACCGCCTGTCACGTGACTACGTGACAGGGGTGAACTTTCTTTTAAGCAACCAGCAGGATAAAGCGGTTGACCTGTTCCTCGATATGCTCAAAGAGGATACCGGCACCGTGGAAGCTCACCTGACGCTGGGCAACCTGTTCCGCTCGCGCGGCGAGGTTGATCGCGCTATTCGCATTCACCAGACGCTGATGGAAAGCGCCTCTCTGACTTACGACCAGCGTCTACTGGCCGTGCAGCAGCTCGGACGCGACTATATGGCCGCTGGGCTGTATGATCGTGCTGAAGATATGTTCAACCAGCTGGTGGACGAAACCGACTTCCGTATCAGCGCCTTGCAGCAGCTTCTGCAAATCTACCAGGCGACCAGCGACTGGCAAAAAGCGATTGATATCGCTGAACGGCTGGTGAAGCTCGGAAAAGACAAGCATCGTGGTGAGATTGCGCATTTCTGGTGCGAGCTGGCGCTGCAGCAGATGGGCAACGATGAACTTGATAAAGCCATGTCGTTGCTCAAACGCGGTGCGGCAGCCGACCCGTCCAGCGCGCGCGTCTCCATCATGATGGGGCGGGCATGGATGGCTAAAGGTGATTATGCCAAAGCCATGGATAGCCTCTTGAGGGTGATCGAGCAAGATAAAGAGCTGGTCAGTGAAACTCTTGAGATGCTGCAAACTTGCTATCAACAGCTTGGCAAAGATAAAGAGTGGGAACATTTCCTTCAGCGCTGTGTCGAGGAAAACACCGGCGCCACGGCGGAGCTGATGCTCGCTCAGGTTATGGAGCACAGTAAAGGTGGCGAAGCGGCCCAAACCTACGTCACCCGCCAGCTACAGCGTCACCCAACGATGCGCGTGTTCCACAAACTGATGGACTACCACCTCAACGAGGCGGAAGAAGGGCGCGCCAAAGAGAGCCTGATGGTGCTGCGCGATATGGTTGGCGAACAGGTGCGCAGTAAGCCGCGCTATCGCTGCCAGAAGTGTGGCTTTACCGCCTATACCCTTTACTGGCACTGCCCGTCATGCCGCTCATGGTCGACCATTAAACCTATTCGCGGGCTGGACGGTCAGTAATTTCTAAAAAATCGCCCACTTAGTTACAACATACTTTAATTTCCCCTTCGTTCATCCCTCGGCATTGTGCCTGCACGGTCACGCAGGTAGAATGCTGCCCGTTTACCTTTTCCGCACCCCGCGTGCCCATCAATAAGAAGGTCCAGTCATGTCCGTTGCTTCATCTTCTTCTCGTGTTGCCATCTCCTCTCCTGTTGTCGTTGCCCTTGACTACGATAATCGCGATAAAGCGCTCGCCTTTGTTGACCGCATTGATCCGCGTGACTGCCGCTTAAAAGTGGGCAAAGAGATGTTTACGCTATTTGGGCCGCAGTTTGTTCGTGACCTGCAGCAGCGTGGCTTTGAGATTTTCCTGGATCTGAAATTCCACGACATCCCGAATACCACGGCGCATGCCGTTGCAGCGGCAGCGGACCTTGGCGTCTGGATGGTAAACGTGCACGCCTCCGGTGGCGCCAGAATGATGACTGCGGCACGCGAAGCGCTGACGGCGTTTGGTGCCGATGCGCCGCTGCTGATTGCGGTCACCGTGCTGACCAGCATGGAATCCAGCGACCTGTTGGACCTGGGTATCGCACTGACGCCGGCAGAGTACGCTTTGAAGCTAGCAACGCTGACCAAAAACTGTGGCCTGGACGGTGTCGTCTGCTCCGCACAGGAAGCCGTACGCTTTAAGCAGGAGCTGGGGCAGGCATTCAAATTGGTCACGCCGGGCATTCGCCCAACCGGCAGCGAGGCAGGCGACCAGCGTCGTATTATGACGCCAGAGCAGGCGCTGGAGGCCGGGGTGGACTATATGGTGATTGGTCGTCCGGTCACCCAATCAGCGGACCCGGCGAAAACCCTGCGTGATATTAATGCATCTCTGAATCTGGGGGCGTAATGAGCGACAATAATAGCCGTCTGGTCTATTCGACGGAAACCGGACGTATCGATGAGCCAAAAGCGGCGGTAGTTCGTCCGAAAAGCGACGGCATCGTCAGGATCCAGCGTCAGACCAGCGGGCGTAAAGGGAAGGGCGTGTGCCTGATAACCGGTATCGATCTGAACGACGATGAGCTGACCAAACTTGCCGCCGAGCTCAAAAAGAAATGCGGCTGTGGCGGCGCGCTGAAAGATGGCGTGATTGAAATTCAGGGCGACAAGCGCGATTTGCTTAAAACGCTGCTGGAAGCCAAAGGGATGAAGGTCAAGCTGGCAGGCGGCTGAAACGCTATCTCAAAGACGACCTAACACCGTGCCCTCTCCCCTTTGGTGAGAGGGCACGAGACGGTGCAGCCCGGGCGAGCGCATGCGACCCCGGAAATGCTTCCAACCCTCACCGTCAAATAAAAAGGGCCCCGATTCTCATCGGAGCCCTGATATTCGTATTACGGATTATTTCCCGACCTGGTGGCCGATAATCCCACCTACCGCTGCGCCACCCAGCGTACCCAGCGCGCTACCGTCGGTTAACACAGCACCACCGATTGCGCCAGCACCGGCACCCAGCGCGGTATTACGGTCACGTTTGGACCAGTTAGAACATGCACTCAGAGACATTACCAGCGTCACCGCTAAAACAGCAGCAGTCATTTTTTTCATTGAAGTCATTTTTTTCTCCTGAATATTCTATCCACGGAAAAAGCCCTTTTATTATAGCAATAGCCAGAAGTATTCAGTGCGTATTCCGTGAAGCTTGTTGCGCAGGTTGTAAATTGGGTGCTAAAAGTCACGCAGGTGATAGTTACTTCCTGTTATATCGCTAACATCAATTTTACGATTTTGTGATGTTATCGACAGGTAAAAAGTCTTAATTCAGGGGTAGGATAAGTCTCATAGCGAGACGGGATTCATGACGGTGCGGGAATAGAAGGGAACCCGACGCCAGCAGGCATCGGGTGGGGGTTAAGGCCGTTGGACGATGTTGACGGTCAACCCGGTCTGCTCAAGCTGCAGTTGTTTTTCCGTGGATAAATTATCGTCGGTAATCACCCGGTTGAAATGGTTCATCGGACCGAGCGCATACGGATGGATAGCCCCAAATTTTGAACTATCGGTCAGCACAATCGCTTCACTGCCTTTTTCCAGTACGGCGTTGACGATATCGGCGCGCATCATATCCCGACCGGTAAAACCGGTTTCAGGCTGCCAGCCGTCAATCCCAATAAACGCTTTGCTGAAATGGACCTGCTGAATGTACTGACGCGTCAGTGGGCCCACCATGCTTTCGCTTTTTTTCTGATAGATGCCACCCAGTAGGATCACTTCTCCCGGCGTCTCTTTCAGCAGGTGCGCGATATAGCTGCTGACAGTGATAATGGTGATATCCGGCTGCTTTGCCAGTTCGCGCGCGAGCAGCGCGTTGCTGCTGCCGTTTTCGATGAATACCGTTTCCCCTGGGCGCACCAACGAGGCGGCAAACTCCGCGAGCTCACGTTTGAGGGCGAAGTTGTTCATCATGCGCGTTTCCACGTCTTCACTGTCCAGCGGAACGGCGAATCCATGGGTTCGTCTCAGGTAGCTCTGCTTCTCCAGCAGATTCAGATCCTGACGGATGGTCACTTCCGAAACGCCGGTCATTTTCGCCAAATCGGCGACGCTCATCCGGCCCTTATCGATAACCAACTGTAAAATGGTTTGCTGTCGGGAATTCATAATCAATGCATCAATTTTTCAAGGCGAGGGCGGTCTCGTGATTAAACCACCGCTCGCAGGGCGAATGGTGTCAGATTTCCCACGGGGATTTTGGCTGACCTGTTCTGCTGTCGCGTTCGTCTGCTGCGTATGCCAGCAATTCCGCTTTTAATATTTCCAGATTATTGATTGCGGAATGGGTGTCGCCGCCAACCAGAATATCAAGTACGGTATCAATACGTTGGGCTACCTGACGCGCATCGAGCTCGGACATAGTGGGATCCTGTTGATAAATTCGATTGAAATCAATGATGCAAAATTTACCGACAAAAGAGAAGTGAAAAAATAGCTTAGCTTATAACCCCGGATGCTCAGTCAACCAGCGCTCAAGTTCGGCGACGGGCATCGGGCGCGCAAAGAGGTAGCCCTGCCGCTCATCCACGCCATGTAGCTTAAGGAATGCATCGTCGGCAGCATTCTCCACGCCCTCGGCGATAATATTGAGGTTCAGCGCGCGGGCGACGGCAATAATTGCCAGCACCAGCGATTGGGAAACCGAACGGTCGTGGACGCTCTGGACGAAAATATGATCCAGCTTGATGGTATCAATAGGAAAGCGCGCCAGTTGCGACAGCGATGAATAACCGGTACCAAAATCGTCGAGGTGAATCTGAGCGCCCAGCGAGCGGAATTGTTCGATAACTTCCAGCGCCTGTTCAGCGTTATCAATCAGGCAGCTTTCGGTGAGCTCAATATCAATTGGGCACTGCTCGAATCCCTGTGCGCGTAGCGCCTGCTTCAGGTCGCTGAAAATAGAATAGTCGACAAGCTGACGGGCAGAGACGTTTACCGCCACGCGCAGATGAATGCCCCGGTCTCGCCACTGCGCGACCTGACGAATCGCGTCCAGCATCACCCAGCGACCGAGCGGCACGATAAGCCCCGACTCCTCGGCGTAAGCGATAAAATCCATCGGCGGAATAAGCCCCCGCTCCGGCGAGTTCCAGCGCACTAAGGCCTCCAGGCTGCGTACTTCGCCGTCTAAGCTCACTTTCGGCTGATAGTAGATAACCAGTTGATCGCACTGCAACGCTTTACGCAGATTGGTATCCAGCCACAGATATTCGAAAACTCGCAGATTCATTTCGGGTTTAAATACGCTAAATCTCCCGCGGCCGCTCTCTTTGGCTGTGTACATCGCGGTGTCCGCATTACGAATCAGGCTCTCCTTGTCCTCGCCGTGCTGTGGAGCGATAGAAATGCCCAACGAGCATCCGCTGTAGACTTCAATCAGGCCGATACGAAAAGGGTCGCGCAGGCGGGTTAACACCCGCGACGCCATGGCCTCCAGTTCGCTCTGCGAGGTTTGCGTCGCCAGAACGATAAACTCATCGCCGCCGAGGCGGGCGAGAGTCTGGTTCTCTTCCAGGCAGCTTAGAATCGACAGCGCCACGGACTGTAGTAGCTGATCGCCAAAGACGTGTCCGTAGGCATCGTTGACCTTCTTGAAATTATCCAGATCGAAGTAGACCAGGCCAATTTGTTCCTCGGGCTGGCGGGTTTCAATGGCGCTACCGATAAGCTCATTGATGGCGTGGCGATTCGGCAGCCCGGTGATGGTGTCGGTATTGGCCAGTACCCGCAGTCGCTCCTGTGCTTTGCGCTCCTCGGTAATATCGGTGCCCGAACAGATAAGGTAGATCTCGTTCTTACCGCTGCCGCTGTGGACAAAACGGTTACGGAACAAAAACAGGCGCGGGCCTTTGCGCGTTTTTATCCAGCGCTCAACCTCATAAGGGCCGCCGTTGCTAAAAAAACGGCTGACGTTTTCCCGCGCGGCGGCGGCTTCCGGCGCGGACATAAAAAGCTCAAATGCGGTTTTGCCGATAACATCCTGCTCTTTCACGCCGGTGTACTCTTCGCACAGGCGATTGAAGCGCTGAATTTTACCGTCACGGTCGAGAATGACGATGACCGCATTAGCCTCTGAGACCACCTGCTCAGCAAACAGTAGCCCCTGTAACAGGTCGCGGGCGACGGAGGAGGTATCAAACCATGACGAAGCCGTACCGGCCCATTCGCTACAGTTCACCTTACGCCCAATCAGATGTACGGGAACGTCATAACCGTTGAGTTGGATATTGACCGCGATGCTTGAGGTGGTCACGCTCATGGAATGAATGCGTTGGGCATTTTCTGGGCTTAACGGAATGGCCAGATCGGAGCCAGCATCGGGATCGATGCTCAGATACAGGGTGGGATCGGTTCGTGACAAACGCCAGTAAAGACTGGTTTCGCTAGGGTTTGGGTCGAGCAGATTTTGTGCCAGAGATTTCACCATGCGTGCTCCTCATACACCTGCGATCGAATAGGTCCGAATCCAATGCCATGATATTCAGTGTGATCGTTTTTTGAAAATTCGCGTAGAAAAAAGAGGGTAGTACTGGGCGGAAGGGATATTCCACGTTGGCCGGATAAGCGAAGCGCCATCCAGCGGCGTACCGCTTTCACTGAGCAGCGCCCAAAAAAAACGGCCCCCGAAGGAGCCGTTTAGCACGTATCTCAGAAATCTTACGCCGCAGGGCGAGCAATCACGCTACGAGTTTCCATGCGCACTTCCGCAATGGTGACATCAATGACGTCAGTGACCTTATAGACCACTTCGCCTTTGATCTGCACGGTACCGCTTTCCTGGCTACAAACCATCTCATCACGCACAGCGTGCAGGAACGGTGCAGGAATAAAGGCAACTGCGCCGTTATCCACCAGACGCACGCGCATACCGCCGCGGCTAACGTCAATAATCTCCGCCGCAAAGCGCGTGTCTTTACCCGCCTGCGGGCTCAGATAACGCGCATACAGCCAGTCAGCAACGTCGCGTTCCGCCATACGGTTCAGACGACGGCGTTCGGCCATCTGCACGGTCACATCATCCTGAGGACGCGGCGCGCTTTCGCCTTTGATAATCGCTTTCAGCAGGCGATGGTTCACCATGTCACCGTATTTACGGATCGGTGAGGTCCAGGTTGCGTACGCCTCCAGACCTAAGCCGAAGTGTGGACCCGGCTCAATGCTGATTTCAGCGAATGACTGGAAGCGACGAATACGGCTATCGAGGAAACCAGAAGGCTGAGCGTCGAGCTCGCGGCGCAGCTTGCAGAAACCTTCCAGGGTCAGCACTTCAACCGGATCGACGTGAACGTCGTGGGTTTTCAGCAGCGCAGCCAGCGCTTCGGTATTGTCAGGAGCAAAGCCGGTGTGGACGTTATAAATACCAAAGCCCAGTTTGTCGCGCAGCACGCGAGCGGCGCAGATGTTTGCCGCAATCATCGACTCTTCAACGATACGGTTAGCAATGCGGCGCGGCTCTGCGACGATATCCAGCACTTCGCCTTTCTCACCCAGCACAAAGCGGTAGTCAGGACGGTCTTTGAACACCAGCGCGTGGGTTTTACGCCATTCGCTGCGAACCTGGCAAACGCGTTGCAGCAGGGTAATCTGACGCGCGATAGCATCGCTCTGCGGTTTCCAGTCGCCGGTATTTTCCAGCCAGTTGGAAACGTCGTCATAAACCAGTTTGGCTTTTGATTCGATGTTAGCGGCGAAGAACTCGATGTTGTCTTCGATGGTGCCGTCGGCCGCCAGCGTCATGCGGCAAGCCAGTACCGGGCGAACCACTTCTGCCCGCAGCGAGCAGAGGTCGTCGGAGAGCTCGCGCGGCAGCATTGGAATGTTGAAGCCCGGCAGATAGTTGGTAAAGGCGCGAATTTTCGCGGCATCGTCCAGCTTGCTGCCTTCAACGATCCATGCGGTCGGGTCGGCAATCGCGACGGTCAGCAGCAGCTTGCCGTCAGCGGCTTCTTCCACAAACAGCGCATCGTCCATATCTTCGGTGCTGGCGCTGTCTATGGTAACGAAGTCGAGGGCCGTCAGGTCGCGACGCTCCAGACCTTCGTCCTGCATTTCGGTGGCCACGCCGTTTGGCGCTTCTTTTTCCAGGTTATGACGGGCGAGCGTTACCCACCACGGCACAAAGTGGTCGTCACCAAAGGTGATGAATTTGGTCAGCTCGGCGTAGAAACTACGATCGCCTTTCAGCGGATGACGGCGCATTTCAGCAACGGCCCAGTCACCCTCTTTGAAATCGTGTGTGACACCGCGGTCAGCGCGGCATGGAATGGCATCTTTTAACAGCGGATGATCGGGAACGATAGACAGTCTGTCATCCTTGCGGTGCACTTTCCCGACAAAACGCGTCAGGAACGGCTCAACCAGTTCTTCCGGTTCGGCGCTCTCTTTCTCTTTTTCAGAGTGAATGACCGCGATAATACGGTCGCCGTGCATCACTTTTTTCATCTGCGGCGGCGGAATAAAATAGCTTTTCTGCGCGTCGACCTCGAGGAAACCGAAACCTTTATCCGTGGCTTTTACGACCCCTTCCGCACGCGGCGTCTGGGAGTGAAGTTGCTGTTTTAGCTGCGCGAGCAGCGGGTTGTCCTGAAGCATATTGATCTATTTTCGTGGCCAAAAGAGCGGCTGACATTTTTACGCGAATCTATAGGTTGCAGCAAGCGCTCTTTCACCCTTTTACGCAACTTGTTGTGCGCTACTCAGTGCTATGCGCAGGCGGTTTAGCCAGCCGCAGAGAGCGCTCCAGGTAAGCAGCGTAATGGCATCCGGAACGGAAAGTCCCTGCTCGGTAAGGGGCGTTAGCTGTGCGGCGCTAAAACGGTCTGGTGCGCGAGTCAAAAGCTGGGTTGCCTGGGCGACAGCGCGCTCGCAGGGATGGTGGTGACTCCAGGCCTGAATGGCGCGTTCACCGTTACGCACCGCGTCTGGCAAGCCGTTCGCGCCTTGCCATTGACCGCTGTAATAGTGAAAACAGCTGGTGCTGCCGTTGATGCGGGCAGGGATCAGCGATGCCAGCGGCTGTAGCGGGTGCGCGAAGGTGAGGGCGTCGATAAGCTCACCCAATCCCTCCAGCAGGGTCTCCTCGGCTATTAGCGCGTCTGCCAGCGAGGTTAGCTCGGGTACATGCTGCCAGCGTGCCAGCACGTCACCCTGCGTCGTATTGGCCTGATGCGGTATGGTGCTGACAAAGTCGGTATGCCACGGCGCGCTTTCACTCTGGAAGCGGTCCGCATCGGCATCTTCCTGTACCGGCATGCCGGGGATCCAGCGAACCGGGAAACCGAGCTGGGCCTGGAAAATAGCGATAACGCGTGCCTGGAAACCGACGAAGCCGACCACCTGATTAATCAGAATAATATCGTGCGCGGTAAGCCCCACCTCATCCAGTTGCTGACGCTCGCGCGAGGTGATCACCGACGGCGAGCTGGCAAGCTGGCGGGCATACTGGGTAATTTGCGCCAGCCGGTGGTTGCTCTCGCGTGATGAATCTGGCCCCGGCAGCGGCGCTAAACGCGCAGCGTAGTGATTGCACAGACGCTGCACGCCGGTGACCTGCGCGACGGTGAGCGCGGTGCTCAGACGGTCGTAGGCGCTGAAGGTGCGCAGGCGGTTAACGGTGACCGCATCCGGGAATAACGTTTGGGCAAAGGTGCGGGCGAGGCGTAACCAGCGCTGATTGGCGCTGTAGAGGGCATCGGGTAACGTGAGATCCAGTAAAAAACGGTCGTCAACGTGTGCGGCTTCAGGAACCAGCGGCATCACGTCGCTGTGTTGGGCTCTCGACTGGGTTTCGTGATACCAGTGGCTTTTGCCGTAAACGCGGCGTGGCTCCATGGATATTCCTTGATCTATAGGTGGCGAGCCGGCGGGTATTGAGAAGGTGTTGCCGGATCGTTATAGGTAAATATCCTGGCGCATGCGTGACGAGGGAGAAAATATTGTTCGGTGATAATTAATAACTGGCTGGAATAACAGAGGCGTAAGAAGGGAAAAATCGTAGCCCGGCCGAACGCAGTGACGCCGGGGAAAACCCCGGAGTCGGCGTAAACGCCTCGTCCGGGCTACGGGTCTACAGTTCCAGTTCGTTCATCGCGGCAATGCTGAAACCGCCATCAACGTGAACCACTTCCCCGGTTATCCCGGCGGAAAGGTTGGAGCACAGGAAGGCGGCGGAATTACCCACGTCTTCGATAGTCACGGTGCGACGAATCGGCGTGACCGCTTCGCAGTGCGCCAACATTTTTCGGAAATCCTTGATGCCGGAGGCGGCAAGCGTACGAATCGGGCCTGCCGAAATCGCATTCACGCGTACGCCTTCCGGGCCCATGGCGTTCGCCATATAACGCACGTTGGCTTCAAGAGAGGCTTTTGCCAGACCCATCACGTTGTAGTTCGGGATTGCACGCTCCGCGCCCAGGTAAGAGAGGGTCAGCAGGGCAGAACCGGGGTTTAGCATGCTGCGGCAGGCTTTTGCCATCGCCACAAAGCTGTAGGCGCTGATGTCGTGGGCGATTTTAAAGCCTTCGCGGGTCACCGCGTTGACGTAATCCCCGTCCAGTTGATCCGCCGGGGCAAAACCGATGGAGTGGACGAAACCGTCAAACGTCGGCCAGACTTTTGCCAGTTCGCTGAACAGGGACTCAATGCTCGCATCTTCCGCTACGTCGCACGGCAGGACGATACTGGAATCTAGCGAAGCGGCGAACTCTTCCACGCGACCTTTCAGTTTGTCGTTCTGGTAGGTGAAGGCCAGCTCGGCTCCTTCGCGCTGCATCGCCTGAGCGATACCATAGGCGATGGAAAGCTTGCTCGCCACGCCCGTAATCAGAATACGTTTACCGGAAAGAAAACCCATCGTGTTCATCCTTCTATTCAGTGTTAGCGGTCTTTACGCCAGGCGTCTGCGGTCAACGCCTCGCCGAAGTGGCCCGCAATCAGACGTTTGGTTAAATCGTGCAGCGGGGAGGCCAGCACGTCGGCGGTGCTGCCGCGCTCGACCACTTCGCCCTGGTGCATCACCAGCACCTGGTCGCTGATGTGCTTCATCATCCCCAAATGCTGGGTCACGTAGATATAAGAGATCCCCTGTTTCTCCTGCAGCTCCAGCATCAGGTTCACCAGCTGCGAACGCATCGACATATCCAGAGAGGCCAGCGCTTCGTCGCAGATAATCACCTTTGGGCGCAGGATCAGCGCGCGGGCCAGACCCAAACGCTGTTTTTGCCCCGGTGCCAGCATGTGCGGGTAGTAGCTGACGTGGTCCGGCAGCAGGCCGACCAGGCGTAGGGTGTCGATAATTTGTTTGCGGCGCGCTTCTGGCTCGAGATCGGTATTAAGACGCAGCGGGAAATCGAGGATCTGCGAAATACGCTGACGCGGGTTCAGCGAGGTGCTCGGATCCTGGAAGATCATGCGGATACGCTGGCTGCGGAACGAGTAGTCACCGAACTCCAGCGGATGATCGTCAATCAGCAGCTCGCCGGTGGTCGGTTCCACCATGCCCGCCAGCATTTTCGCCAGCGTGGATTTACCTGAACCGTTCTCGCCAATAATCGCCAGCGTCTGCTTTTCGCGCAGGGTAAAGCTCAGCGGCTTCACCGCCTGCAGCGTCTGACGATGGAACCATCCGGTGCGATAGCGAAAGGTCTTACTCAGATTGCGTACTTCAAGCAAGGTTTCGACCATTTCACTCTTTCTCCATGTTCAGCGGGAAATGACAGGCGAACAGGTGGTTCTTCGCACCCGTCAGGCGCGGGGTTTCAATACATTTACGCTGGGCGTAAGGGCAGCGTGGCCCAAGACGGCAGCCCATCGGCAGTTGTTCCAGCAGCGGGATCGCGCCAGATAGCGTGTTCAGGCGGCTTTTATGCGGCATCGAACGGCCAAAGTCTGGAATCGCGCGGATTAACGCCTGGGTATACGGGTGATGCGGAATAGTCACCAGCTCTTCGCTTGGCGCGCTTTCCACCGTCTGCCCACAGTACATGACGTTAATTTTATCCGCCCAGTGGGTCAGCATCTGCAAATCATGAGAGATAAGCAAAATAGTGGTGTTGTTGTTCTGGTTAAGGCCGGTCAGCAGGCGGAAGATCTGCGCCTGAGTGGTCGGCTCCATGGCGTTGGTCGGCTCATCGGCAATCAGCAGACGCGGCTGATTGGCCAACGCGATGGCAATCATCACTTTCTGACATTCCCCTTCGGTGAGTTCATAGGGGAAGCTGCGCATCGCGTCTTTATGATCTTTGATCCCCACGCGGTGCAGCAGTTCGATGGCGCGGCGCTTACGCCAGCCCAGTCGTTGCCACCAGTGGCCTTTGAAGGTCCAGCCGGGGATGTTCTGCATCAGCTGTTCGCCAATGCGCTCGGAGGGGTCAAGACAGGACTGCGGCTCCTGGAAAATCATCGACACGTTGTGGCCGACTAGTTTGCGGCGTTCACGGTTAGACAAGCGCAGCAGGTCGATATCATCAAAGCGCATACGGTCTGCGGTCACGCGCCAGTTGTCTTTGGTGACGCCGCAAATGGCTTTGGCGATAAGGCTTTTGCCTGAACCAGATTCGCCAACCAGACCGCGAATTTCACCCTCGGCCATGGTCATACTGACGCGGTCAACGGCCTTCACCCAGCCTTCGTTGGTCTTAAATTCAATGGTTAAATTGCGAATATCAAGTAACGGCATTATTCCACCCCCGCATTGATGGCGCGGCGAATACCGTCGCCCAGCAGGTTAACCAGCAGCACGCTTATCATAATGGCCGCACCCGGCAGCATTACCGTCCACGGTGCGACGTAGATAAGTTCCAGCGCATCGCCCAGCATCGCTCCCCATTCTGGCGAAGGCAGTTGAGCGCCCAGGTCAAGGAAGCCCAGCGCGGCGATATCCAGAATGGCCATCGACAGCGCACGGGTAATCTCAGTTACAAGGCCCGCAGCGATGTTTGGTAAAATCGCAAACCACAGAATGTTCAGTGTAGAAGCGCCGTCGAGGCGGGCGGCAATCACGTAATCACGCTCCAGCTCATCGTGAACCATGCTGTAAATCGAGCGTACCATACGCGGCAGCAGCGCCAGCCAGACAGCAAACATCGCATGCGACAGATGCGGGCCAGCAAAGGCCACCACGATAATCGCCAGCAGCAGCGATGGAATGGAGAGCAGGGTGTCGAGAATATGGTTCAGCATGGCTGAACGCAGCCCGTGGGTCGACCCGGCAAAAGCACCGAGCAGCAGGCCAAACGCGGTTGCTCCCAGCGTCACCAAAAAGGCACCACCAACGGTAGGTGCCGCGCCGCTCAACAGACGGCTTAACACATCACGGCCCAGATCGTCGGTGCCGAGGAAGAATGACACTTCGCCGTAGCGTGACCATGATGGTGGCAGCAGTTGGTAGCCGAGGAACTGCTGGTCGAGACCGTAGGGGGCAAACCAGCCGCCGAACACGCACAGCAGCACCAGCCCGATACAGCCGTAAAAGCCAATCATCGCGGTGGTATCGCCGTAGAACTTACGCCAGACGGTGCGCAGGGCACCCGGCGGGCGCTTCTCGAGGTAGACGCTATCGTAAGGCATACCATTCCTTATGTTTCAGCGGGTTAGCCATAGCACCCAAAATATCGGAGATCACGTTGACGATGATAACCAGCGCGCCAATCACCATGACCCCGGCGGAAATCGCCGCGTAGTCCTGCTGGCGGATGGCGTTAATCATCCAGCGCCCCAGGCCCGGCCAGCTAAAGACCATTTCGGTGATCATCGCCAGCGTCAGCATGGTGGAAAATTGCAGCCCCAGACGCGGGATAACCGGCGGCAGGGCGTTATGGAGTACGTGGCGACGCAGAATGGTCAGACGCGAAACCCCGCGGGTTGCCGCCGCTTTCACGTAGTTGGTGTCGTACACCGCGATGGTGCTGATACGCATCAGACGCACCACTTCGGTGGTGGGCGCTACCGCCAGCGTGAGCACCGGCAGCACCATATGGCGCAGGGCGCTGATGATCATCTCATGTCGCCACGGCGAGTCGGAAAGCCAGGCATCAATCAGCGCGAATCCGGTGACGTTTTTCACTTCGTACAGCAGGTCAAAGCGCCCGGAAACCGGCAGCCAGCCCAGCGTCAGCGAGAAGAAGAGGGTCAGCAGCAGTGCCAGCCAGAAAACCGGAATAGAGAAGCCCAGCAGCGCAAAGAAGCTGATGACTTTATCCTGCCACTTGTTGCGGGTGATTCCCGCCAGCATGCCGATAGGAATACCCACCAGCAGGGCGAAGCCAAACGCCAGAATGCACAGTTCCATGGTCGCCGGAAACACCTGGCGAAGCTGCTCGGAAATCGGCTGGCCGTTGATGCTGGAGACGCCAAAGTCCCAGTGCATGACGCTTTCAAACCAGAATACCCAGGCGTTCCACAGCGAGGCACCTTGCAGCGGCGCGTGCGGCGTAAAATAGCTCAGGCTGAAGCCGACGAAGGTCAGGAAAAAGAGCGTAACCAGCAGCAGCAACAGGCGACGAAGCGTGAAAATAATCATGGTTTCTGCACCTTCTCTTCTTTTTCCCGCGACACGCCAGCAAACGAGGCGTTACCAAACGGACTCAGCACCAGGCCTTTCATATCGTAACGGTAGGCCTGCAGACGCAGCGAAGAAGCCAACGGCAGCACCGGCAGTTCGCGCGCGAGGATCTGTTGGGCTTCATCATAGGCATCAATGCGCGACGCAAGCTGTTGGGAGTCCAGCGCCCGGCGCAGTACGCTGTCAAACTCACGGTTACACCAGTGGGACAGGTTGGTCTGCGAGTTGATAGCCGCGCAGCTCAACAGCGGACGGAAGAAACTGTCCGGGTCATTACTGTCGGTGGCCCAGCCGGAGAGCGTCAGGTCGTGGTTCATGTCCATCAGCCGCGCTTCCTGGAAGCGACCTTCAACCGGCACGATCACCACCTTGACGCCAATCTGAGCCATATCTGCCTGAATCAGCTCAGCGGTTTTCAGCGGGCTCGGGTTCCAGGCCTGTGAACTGGTTGGCACCCACAGATGCAGGGTCAACTTCTGGAGACCCAGAGCCTCAAGGCGTCGGCGCGCTTCCTTCGGGTTGTATTCGGTAATCTTAGCTTCGTTATCGTAAGCCCAGGAGGCGCGCGGCAAAATTGAGGCCGCCGTTTCCGCTGTACCGTAGTAGATGGATTGCATCAGACGCTGGTTGTTGATAGCGAGCGACAGGGCGTGACGCACTTCAGGGTTATTCAGCGGCGGTTTGTCGGTATTAAACGCCAGGTACGCGATGTTCATCCCCGGGCGCAGCGTCAAACGCAGACGCGGGTCGTCGCGCAGAATGGTCAACTGGCTGGCGGCTGGCCAGGCCAGCACATCGCATTCGCCGGTCAGCAGTTTGGATAAACGTCCAGTCCCGCCGGAGCCTAAATCCACGACTACCTGCGGCATCAGCGGCGTACCGCGCCAGAATTTCGGGTGACGCTGTAAGCGGATGAACTGACCCGCCTGGTATTCATCAAGCTGGAAAGGCCCGGTACCGACCGGCTGGCGGTCGAGCAGCTCCTGGTGATCCTGTTTGGTGAGCTTGTTGGCGTACTCGGCGGACATGACGGACGCATAGTGGGTCGCCAGATGCCACAGGAATGACGCATCCGGACGGGTCAGGCGGAACTCCACGGTGCGGTTATCGAGCTTACGCACGCTCTGCACGCTATCGGCAAATTGTAGGCTGTCGAAGTAAGGGAAAGCGCCGCCGTTGACGTTATGCCACGGATGGTTGCGGTCGAAAATGCGCTCAAAGGTAAACACAACGTCGTCGGCGTTCAGCGCGCGTGTCGGCGTAAACCAGCGGGTGGTCTGGAACTGCACATTGTTGCGCAGATGGAAACGGTAGGTCGCGCCGTTGTCCAGCACCTCCCAGCTTTCGGCAAGCTCAGGGACCAGGCGATAGGTGTATGGGTCAACATCCAGCAGACGATCGTAAAGCTGAGCCGCCAGCGTGTCGACGATAAGCCCGCTGCTCGCCTTTTGCGGGTTGAAGGTGTTGACCTGCCCGCTGACACAGTAGACAAATCCGCTGTCGCGAATATCGGCGCGAGGGGAATCAAGCGGTTGCGGTGCGGCAATCGCCTGGCCGCAAAGTAGCCCCAACGCGGCGAGGAAGGATGACAAATTCAGGCGCATAGTTTCGTTATATTTTCGATTGATCTGCAAAGTGTATCGCACTTACGGCTACCAGGTACAAATCTCTACGTGCAACTGCTTTAAAAGTCATCAAATCAGTGGGGTTAACTCATATAACACCAGCGCATTGCTCTCCAGCGCCTCAACCACCTGCCAATTTTCTTCTACGTTTTCTTCACGAACGCTGAGCGCCGGCCGGGTTTTGTGGACAAGCCAGGTCCAGGTCTCTTCATCCGGGCCGCTGCTGCTGTCGATAGCATCAAGGTAGGGAAAGAGCGCGCCGTTCAACTGATCGAACAGGTGTCGTTTGATTTTCCATTTGCCGTGTAATGGCTGAAGCGCGACCGGATACTGCTGACGAAAACGCTGAATAAACGCCTCTTCGCTTGAGAGCCACGGGTTAAATACTACCGGGTTACGTAGCAGCAGCTGATAGCGCCCGTGGTGATGCAGCAGCAGGATGTTTTTATCGTTGACCAGCACATCACCCCGTAAACGGTGCCACAGCCAGAGTACCCAGAAAATAGGCCGGGGAAGCCCATGATGGTAGTACAGCGCCAGGCTTGAGGTATCAAACGTGCCGTTGCTGCGCGCTTCACCCTGCTGACTAGAATTGAGCCAGAAACCGGTGAGCTGCACCTGTTCGGCGAGGCCAAGCAGGTTGTTCATCAACAGTGCGCCACGGAAGAACTCGCCGTTAGTGCGTCTGGTTGACCCGGTCAGAGTGTTCCACGACAGCAGCCATAAAGGTAACGCAAGGTGATGTTGTCGCAGGGCGCGCTGAATCTGGCGCACTTTCTCAACCGGATAGCTTTCGGCAGCGGAAAGCCGGGGGCCGTCAAAAGACTGCTGCTGGAAACGCTCATTGGCGTTTGCCGAACAGGCGAGAAAATCGGCCTCTTTTAACAACGGCGAAGTGATAATGGCATCATCAACGATGCCGTCTTCGGCCATGGTAAAACGGTGCCAGATTCCAAGTAACGAGTCAGGCGATAACGCTCGGATGGCCGCTTTCTGCTGCGCCCAGACCTCCTTGCTTGCCTGCGGCGACCAGTGCCAGACGAACTGCCAGCTGGCAAGCGTCGACGGTGGAAAATGCTGGGCGGCGAGGGATAAAAACTGGCGCAGCAGATCCGGACGGGTGGTCAGGCTGGTATGCAACAGTACGCGCCAGCCCATACGAGACAGAAATGTGAAGACCTGCTGTAGGTTGTACCAGCAGGCATAGCCCACCATTTGCGGATCGTCCCAGCCATCGCTGAACAGACGGCTGCTGAGAAACGGCTCGTTAATATCAATGCCGGCGATGGGTATTTGCACATGCAGCGCCAGCAGCGACTGGCGAACGTCGTCGCGCAGTAAATCATCCAGTTCGCGAAGCGTAATAATTATTTCGCTACGGCGCAGTGGCACACGGCGTGCGGGCAGCGTATTCAACGCAATCTGTCGAGGCTGTGAGTGGTGCTGGAGCGGTGGCGGGTTATCCCACGCTGCCGTGCTTGTATGATTAAGCAGGGCATAGAGCGTTTCCGCGGCAACCGGCAGTGTGCGGTCCGGCAGGATTTCTCGCGGGCGGCTGCGGCTTTGGGGCGTTGTCTGTTGGCGAAACTGACGGGGCGTCATGCCGTGGCGACGCTTAAACAGGTCGTTCATCACTCGGGCGCTGGCAAAGCCCTGTTGTTGAGCAATGCGCTGGACCGGCAGGGCGGTTGTCAGCAGCAGCTCGGCGGATTTCTCCAGGCGCAGTGCGGTAATGAACTGCATAAAACTGACGCCCACTTCTTTATGAAACAGGCGAGAGAGCCAGGCTTCGGACACCCGCTCGGCGCGCGCAATTTCAGCAAGTGACAGTCGTCGGGTGTACTGCGATTCAATTCGGGCCACCACCTGGCGAATACGATGGCTCCAGGCCGCTTCGCTGTGTGGCGTGCTGGATTGGCGCGGCTGCTGGAAATGGGTGGCCAGCAGTAGGGCAATTTCGCAAAGCCAGCGGTTGGCTTCCAGCCGTGAGTGCGTTTCGTGGTTGGTGAGATGGGTGATGAGCAACTGGCGCATCAGTGAACAAAGTCGGGCTTCATGTGCCAGCGAGGCATGCGGCTGGGCGGTTATCTGGTAATCAAAACCGAAAAAATGGGCATCCATCCGCGTCAGCCAGTTAGCGGCAACGGTCAGCGTCATCAGCGTATTGGGTTGTTCGCTGACAAGGCTCCACCGTTGATTGGGATTGACGATAGCGAGCGCCCCGTCCAGCAGGCGACGAGTGCCATTGCTGGTCTCCAGCGTCACATCGCCCTGAAGCACCCACAGCAGGGCGAGTGCAGGCTGCTCCTCGTGAGTCTGATGACGGACATCCTGAACGACCACGGAAAAGTCACTGATTTGCTGCGTCGGCATCCCATTCTCCTGAGACAAAAAATAACGGTATCTTTTTTGTCATAACTAAACCGTATGAAAAATAGTCATTTCATTTTCCGTCAATATAAAACAAAAACCTGCATTTTAAAGCCTCACTGGCGGCATAAACTCGACGTTATCACTGTGGAGCCATAAAGGGATAACAAAAATGACACATCCTATTGTTGAAGCATTGCAGGTCCGTGAGGCGGAGTTTATTGCGCTACGCCACCGCTTTCATCAGCAGCCTGAGATAGGTTTTCAGGAGCATAAAACCAGCGCCGAGGTGGCGAAACTGTTGACTGGATGGGGCTATGAGGTGGACTACGGCCTCGGCGGCACCGGCGTGGTGGGAACCTTAAAAGTGGGCAACGGCAACGCCACGCTAGGTCTTCGCGCAGACATGGATGCGCTGCCGATGCAGGAGCGCAGCGGTAAGCCGTGGGCCAGTGAAACCGACGGCAGTTTCCACGGCTGTGGTCACGATGGCCACACCACCATGCTGCTTTATGCGGCCGAATATCTGGCGCGCACCCGCTCGTTCAACGGCACGCTGCACCTGATTTTCCAGCCGGCGGAAGAGTTGCTCTACGGCGGTCGCGTGATGCTGGAAGACGGTCTGTTCACCAAATTCCCCTGCGACCGTATTTTCGGTCTGCACAATATGCCGGGGCAGAAACTCGGCAAGATTGGCCTGCGCGACGGGGCGATGATGGCGTCGTCCGACACCTTGCATATTGATGTACAGGGCGTCGGCGGTCACGGCGCGGTGCCGGAACATACCGTCGATGCTACCGTGGTGGCCTGTCATATCACGCTGGCGCTGCAAACGATCGTGTCGCGAAATATCAGCCCGTTCGACCCGGTGGTGGTCACCGTGGGCAGCATTCAGGCAGGACATGCGCCAAACATTATCAACGATAAAGTGCAGATGAAGCTGACGGTGCGCACCTTGAATGAGTCGGTGCGTAAAACCGTGCTGCAGCGCATTCACGATATTGCGGTATCGCAGGCGGAGAGTTTCAACGCCACGGCGACGCTGACGCACGTCAACGGCAGCCCGGTGCTGCGCAACGACCCGCAGGCGAATCAGATGGTGCGCGAGGTGGCCACTTCGCTGTTTGGCGAAGCCTCTATCGCCACGGTTAACCCGTTTATGGGCAGCGAAGATTTCGCCTTTATGCTCGAACAGAACCCCAACGGTGCCTATTTCACCATTGGGGCGGGCGACGAACCGGATCGCTGCATGGTGCACAACCCGGGCTATGACTTTAACGACAATATCCTGCTGACGGGGGCGGCGCTGTGGTGCGGCCTGACGGAACACTACCTGCGTGCATAAGTGACGCGCAACCTGAGGGCGAGCCATGAGTACTGTTTCGTTGACTGAAACGCAGTATGTCGGCACCGACCGACTGCTGGCGGGTATAGTTTTAAGTGTTTTGACCTTCTGGTTGTTTGCCCAGTCGGTGATAAACGTCGTTCCGGTGGTGAAAAGCAGTATCGATATCTCACTGGAGACGCTCACCCTCGCGGTCAGCCTCAGCGCGCTGTTCAGCGGCTGTTTTGTCGTCGCCAGCGGCGGTCTGGCAGATAAGTTTGGCCGGGTGCGTCTGACGCTGATTGGCCTGGCGCTCAGTATAGCCGGCAGCGCGCTGCTGGTGGTGTCTCAAGGGCCGGTGCTGTTTCTCATCGGTCGCGTGATTCAGGGGCTTTCTGCCGCCTGCATCATGCCAGCGACGCTGGCGCTGATTAAAACCTGGTATGAAGGGCGGTCGCGGCAGCGCGCGGTGAGCTTTTGGGTGATTGGTTCCTGGGGCGGTAGCGGCTTGTGCTCCTTTGTCGGCGGGGCGATTGCCACCGGGCTAGGCTGGCGCTGGATTTTCGTTTTCTCCATCGTTGCCGCCGTGACTGCGTTTTTGCTGATTCGTGGCACGCCGGAAAGTAAAAGCGCTACCGCCGAGCAGCACAAGCTAGACGTGAGCGGGCTGCTGAGTCTGGTGGCAGGTCTGGTGCTGTTTAACCTGTTTATCGCCAAAGGGCACCACTGGGGCTGGACCAGCAGCCTGTCGCTGTCGATGCTGGCAGGCGCCGTGCTAGCGATGGTTTGGTTTATCCGCAGCGGTCTGCGCAAAAAGGAGGCGGCACTCATCGATTTTGCGTTGTTTAACAACCGTTCCTACAGCGCGGCGGTGCTGTCGAACCTGATGCTCAACGGCGCGATTGGCACCATGATGATCACCAGCATCTGGCTGCAACAGGGGCGGCATCTCAGCCCGCTGCAGACAGGGATGATGACGCTCGGCTATCTGGTGACCGTACTGCTGATGATTCGGGTGGGGGAAAAACTACTTCAACGTTACGGTGCCAGATTACCGATGATGGGCGGCCCGGCAATCACCATGGTGGGGATTTTCCTGATTTCCTGCACCTTCCTGGAAACCTGGACCTATATTGTCACCGTCTTTTTCAGCAATGTGTTATTTGGATTAGGGTTGGGCTGTTACGCCACGCCGTCGACTGACACCGCCGTCACCAGTGCGCCGGAGAATAAAGTGGGCGTGGCTTCCGGAATCTACAAAATGGGCAGCTCGCTTGGCGGGGCGTTCGGCCTAGCGATGACCGCCTCGCTGTATGCGTTGTTTTTGCCGCACGGGATGGCAAAGGCGGCACAGTATGCGCTGTGGTTTAACTGCTTGCTGTGTCTGGGGGCGATAGCGGTCAGCGCGGTGATGTTACCGCGCCACCGTCAAAGCTGATGCTTTTTCAACAACGCGCGCAGCTGGTGGTAGGTTAACCCCAGCAGCTCGGCGGCCTGTTTTTGGTTGAATCGGGCCTGTTGCAGACTTTGTTGCAACAGGCCTTTTTCTTGTTCTAATTGGAACTGGCGCAGATCCAGCGGAAGCGATGGACCGACTTTCTCCCCCGCGGGCTCCGCGTGAACCGCTGGTTGGCGGCGGAACGGGTCGATAATAATATCGTCCAGCGGCTCCTCGATGGAGCTGTGCCGATAGACCGAACGCTCAACCACGTTTTTCAACTCACGGATATTCCCCGGCCAGCGGTAGTGCAGCAGCGTTTCGCGGGCGCGTTCGGTAAATCCTGGGAACAGCGGCAGACCGAGTTCTCGACACATTTGAATGGCGAAGTGCTCGGCCATCAGCATAATGTCGCTCTGACGCTCACGTAGCGACGGCAGCAGCACTACGTCAAAGGCCAGCCGGTCGAGCAGGTCGGCGCGGAAGGTGCCTTCCTCTACCAACTGCGGCAAATCTGCATTGGTGGCGCACACCAGCCGCACGTTCACCTGCAACGGCTGGCTGCCGCCAACGCGCTCCAGCTCGCCGTATTCAATCACCCGCAGCAACTTTTCCTGCACCAGCATCGGCGCAGTGGCCAGCTCATCGAGGAACAGCGTACCGCCGTCGGCGCGTTCGAACCGCCCTGGGTGACGCTTTTGTGCGCCGGTAAACGCGCCGGCTTCGTGACCGAACAGCTCGGAATCCAGCAGGTTTTCGTTTAGCGCCGCGCAGTTAAGCGAAATAAACGGCCCCTGCCAGCAGGAGGAGAGGTAGTGCAGGCGGTTGGCGATAAGCTCCTTGCCCGTTCCGCGCTCGCCGATAATCAGCACCGGCTTGTTCAGTGGTGCCAGCCGGGACACCTGCTCCAGCACTTCAATAAAGCGGTTTGCTTCACCGAGAAGGGTATCTTTGTTATCTGCCATGATGAAATTCGCCACATGTTGGTGTAATTCGCCATTTCACTGTAGGCGTTTAGCGGCTGAATTTCAATCACCTCTTTTATAATCAATAAGATAAAAAGTTGGCACGGAAGTTGTAATAGTCATTACGCAGGGCTCAGCCCGATACACAGAACTAAGAGGATTGAACAATGGGTATTTTTTCTCGTTTTGCCGACATCGTGAACGCCAACATCAACTCGCTGCTGGAAAAAGCGGAAGACCCGCAGAAGCTGGTTCGTTTGATGATCCAGGAGATGGAAGACACCCTGGTTGAAGTGCGCTCCACCTCTGCCCGTGCGCTGGCAGAAAAGAAAGACCTGTCTCGACGCGTGGAACGTGCGCAGGCGCAGCAGGTTGAATGGCAGGAGAAGGCCGAACTGGCGCTGCGCAAAGAGAAAGACGATCTGGCGCGTGCGGCGCTGATTGAAAAGCAGAAGCTGACCGACGTTATCAGCACGCTGGAGCATGAAGTGACGCTGGTGGATGAAACCCTGGCGCGTATGAAAAAAGAGATCGGTGAGCTGGAGAACAAACTCAGCGAAACCCGCGCTCGTCAGCAGTCTCTGGCACTGCGTCATCAGGCGGCGAGTTCATCCCGCGATGTGCGTCGCCAGCTGGACAGCGGTAAACTGGATGAAGCGATGGCTCGCTTTGAATCTTTTGAACGCCGCATCGACCATATGGAAGCGGAAGCCGAAAGCCATCGTTTTGGCAAGCAGCCGTCGCTGGACCAGCAGTTTGCTGAACTGAAAGCGGATGACGAAATCAGCGAGCAGCTGGCGGCGCTGAAAGCCAAAATGAAGCAGGACAACGAATAATAATTCCGGCGGCACTGACCGTGCCGCCGCTCATAATATATAAGGAGTTTCTATGAGCGCGCTTTTCCTCGGCATTCCCCTGACGTTGTTTGTGCTGTTTGTTTTGCCGATTTGGCTGTGGCTTCACTATAGCAATCGCTCCCACTCCGGCGAGCTTTCGCAGGGCGAGCAGCAGCGGCTGATGCAGTTGACCGATGACGCGAAACGGATGCGCGAGCGTATTCAGGCGCTGGAAGCCATTCTGGATGCAGAACATCCAAACTGGAGGGACAAATAATGGCGCTGGATCTTAACAAAAAGCTGTGGCGTATCCCGCAGCGAGGCATGGTGAAAGGGGTCTGTGCTGGCATTGCCGAGTACCTCGACGTGCCGGTGAAGCTGATTCGTATTATTACCGTGCTGGCGATGCTGTTTGGTCTGTTTTTCTTTGTCGTCGTCGCCTACGTGATTTTGACCTTTGCCCTCGACCCGATGCCGGAAGGGGCGATGAACAACCCGCATCAACCTTCCAGCCGCGACCTGCTGGATGCGGTAGATGCTGAATTAGCCGCTGGCGAGCAGCGACTGCGCGAGATGGAACGCTACGTGACATCTGATACCTTTACCCTGCGCAGCCGGTTCCGTCAGCTCTGAGTAAGAGGTTACTGATGAATAATAAATGGCAGCGGGCAGGCCAGAAGGTGAAGCCCGGTTTGAAAATCGTCGGCAAGCTGGCGCTGTTGACGGCGCTACGCTACGGCCCGGCGGGCGTAGCCGGATGGGCGGTGAAGTCTGTTGCCCGCCGTCCGTTGAAGATGTTTCTGGCGGTGGCGCTGGAACCGCTGCTGTCCCGCCTCGCCAAACGTTATTTTCCCATGGCAAAATAGGGCTATCGGCGTAGCGAGGAGTGTTTGATAAGCAATGAAGCGACTTAAAAATGAATTCAATGCGCTGGTCAACCGTGGCGTTGACCGGCATCTTCGTCTTGCCGTTACTGGCCTTAGCCGCAGCGGCAAGACCGCTTTTATCACCGGCCTGGTGAATCAGTTACTCAATATTCACACCGGCGCGCGCCTGCCGCTGCTGAGTGCGGTGCGCGAAGAGCGCCTACTCGGCGTTAAGCGCATTCCCCAGCGCGACCTCGGTATCCCGCGTTTCACCTACGACGAAGGGCTAGCGCAGCTCTACGGCCAGCCGCCGTCCTGGCCGACGCCGACGCGTGGGGTGAGCGAAATCCGCCTGGCGCTGCGCTACAAATCCAATGATTCGCTGCTGCGCCACTTTAAAGAGACCTCCACGCTCTATCTGGAGATTGTCGACTATCCCGGCGAGTGGTTGCTCGACTTACCGATGCTTAACCAGGATTACCTGGGGTGGTCGCGCCAGATGACCGGGCTGCTGACCGGCCAGCGCGCTGAGTGGTCGGCAAAATGGCGACAGCTCTGTGAAGGGCTCGACCCTTTCGCGCCTGCTGACGAAAACCGGCTGGCGGAAATCGCCCAGGCGTGGACCGACTATCTACACCAGTGCAAGCAGGAAGGGCTGCACTTTATTCAGCCGGGCCGCTTCGTGCTGCCGGGCGACCTTGCCGGTGCTCCGGCTTTACAGTTTTTCCCGTGGCCGGACGTGGACGCCATCGGTGAGTCGAAGCTCGCGCAGGCGGACAAACACAGCAACGCTGGAATGCTGCGCGAACGCTTCCACTACTACTGCGAAAAAGTGGTGAAGGGGTTCTACCGCGATCACTTCCTGCGCTTCGACCGCCAGATTGTGCTGGTCGACTGCCTACAGCCGCTCAACAGCGGCCCGCAGGCGTTTAACGATATGCGCCTGGCGCTGACGCAGCTGATGCACAGCTTCCATTACGGGCAGCGCACGCTGTTTCGCCGCCTGTTTTCGCCGGTTATCGACAAGCTGCTGTTTGCCGCCACCAAAGCAGATCACGTCACCGTTGATCAGCACGGCAATATGGTGTCGCTGTTACAACAACTGATCCAGGATGCCTGGCAGAACGCGGCCTTTGAAGGCATTACTATGGATTGTCTGGGGCTGGCCTCGGTGCAGGCGACACAAAGCGGGTTGATTGAGGTGAACGGCGAGAAGATCCCGGCGCTGCGCGGTCATCGCTTAAGCGACGGTCAGCCGCTCACCGTTTACCCCGGCGAAGTCCCGGCGCGCCTTCCCGGACAGGCGTTCTGGGATAAACAAGGTTTTCAGTTTGAGGCCTTCCGCCCGCAAGCCATGGATGTTGACCAGCCGCTGCCGCATATCCGTCTGGATGCCGCGCTGGAGTTTTTGATTGGAGATAAGCTGCGATGAACGACGCCTATAAACCACGAATCGATTTTGATGGCCCACTAGAGGACGCCAAAGCGGAGCAGTTTAAAACCTCGCAGGCGTTTGATGACGCGACGGCGGAGAAATTCGCGCCGGTGGCGCTCGACGAATCACCAGAGCAGGAAGGACAAGTAGAAGCCACTCTTGATGCGGCGCTGCGCCCGAAACGCAGCCTGTGGCGCAAAATGGTCACCGCGGGGCTCGGCCTGTTTGGCATCAGCGTAGTCGCCCAGGGCGTACAGTGGACGATGACCGCCTGGCAAACCAACGACTGGGCAGCGCTCGGTGGTTGTGCCGCCGGGGCGCTAATCGTCGGCGCGGGTGTTGGTTCGGTGGTTACCGAATGGCGCCGACTCTGGCGCTTGCGCCAGCGCGCGGAAGAACGCGATGAAGCGCGCACGTTAATGCACAGCCACAGCGTGGGCAAAGGGCGTGCGTTCTGTGAAGGGTTAGCGCGTCAGGCGGGGCTTGATCAGTCGCACCCGGCGCTACAGCGCTGGTACGCCGCTATTCACGAAACTCAGAGCGATCGCGAAGTGGTCAGCCTGTATGCCCATCTGGTCCAGCCGGTGCTGGATGCTCAGGCGCGTCGCGAAATCAGCCGCTCGGCGGCGGAGTCGACGCTGATGATAGCCGTCAGCCCGCTGGCGCTGGTGGACATGGGCTTTATCGCCTGGCGTAACCTGCGGCTGATTAACCGCATCGCGAATCTCTACGGCATTGAACTGGGTTACTACAGCCGCCTGCGTCTGTTCCGCCTGGTGCTTATCAACATCGCCTTCGCCGGGGCCAGCGAACTGGTGCGGGAAATCGGCATGGACTGGATGTCGCAGGATCTGGCCGCTCGCCTGTCGACCCGCGCAGCGCAGGGGATTGGTGCTGGGTTGCTGACTGCACGTCTTGGGATCAAAGCAATGGAACTTTGTCGACCGCTGCCGTGGATCGACAACGACAAGCCACGCCTCGGTGACTTCCGCCGTGAACTAATCGGGCAACTGAAAGCGACGGTACAGAAAGGAAAATCGGCGGCGCAAAGGGATAGTTGACAAGATAAAATATGGTTATGCAAAAATTGTATAACCTATTTCTATACTTAACTTTACTGAAAGTGACAAGCAGCGCTACTTTAGCTGAATCGTCCACAACACGTTCATTTTCAGGAAGTCACGATGACCAAAAAACTGCTGCCGTTACTCGTGCTGACAGCGCTGTCAGCCTCCGCTTATGCCGCTACGCCACCGAACACCCTGGTCGTGGCTCAGGGCCTGGACGATATTGTTAGTCTGGACCCGGCGGAGGCCAACGAGCTCTCCAGCATCCAGACGGTGCCGAGCCTGTACCAGCGTCTGGTTCAGCCTGACCGTAACGATCCGGCAAAAATTACCCCGATTCTGGCGGAAAGCTGGCAGGCTGATGCGGCAGCGAAAACGCTGACCATCAAGCTAAAAAGCGATGCTAAATTTGCTTCCGGCAACCCGCTGCGCCCGGAAGATGTGATCTTCTCCTACACCCGTGCCGTCACCCTTAACAAATCCCCGGCGTTTATCCTTAACGTCCTCGGCTGGGAGCCTGGCAACATTGCCAGCCAGCTGAAGAAAATCGACGACCATACGCTACAGCTAAGCTGGACCGCTGATGTTAGCCCGTCGGTGGCGCTGAATATTCTCTCTACCCCAATTGCCTCGATTGTTGATGAGAAGCTGGTGGCGGCCAATGTGAAGGGCAATGACTTCGGCAATGAGTGGCTGAAAATGCACTCTGCGGGTAGCGGCGCGTTCAAAATGCGCGTCTACCAGCCGCATCAGGCTATCGTGCTGGAAGCCAACGACACCTCGCCAACCGGCGCGCCGAAGCTGAAAAGCGTGATCATTAAAAACGTGCCGGATCCGGCCTCTCGCCGCTTGCTTATCCAGCAGGGCGACGCCGACGTGGCGCGCGACCTTGGTGCCGATCAGATTGACGCGCTGCAGGGTAAACCGGGCTTACAGGTATTAAGCATTCCGTCCGCCGAGCAAAACTACGTGGTGTTCAACACCGCGAACACCGCCAATCCGCTGCTGGCGAACCCCGCGTTCTGGGAAGCGGCACGCTGGTTGGTGGACTACAACGGTATCACCAAAGACCTGCTGAAAGGGCAGTACTTTGTGCACCAGAGCTTCCTGCCGGTCGGGTTCCCGGGCGCGCTGGATAATACGCCGTTCAAATTTGACCCTGCCAAAGCCAAAGAAATTCTGGCGAAAGCGGGCATCAAAGACGCCCACTTTACCCTCGACGTGGAGAACAAACCGCCGTTTATCACCATCGCGCAATCGATGCAGGCAAGCTTTGCTCAGGGCGGCGTGAAGGTGGATCTGCTGCCGGCGGCGGGCAGCCAGGTTTATGCTCGCGTGCGTGCTAAACAGCATCAGGCGGCGATTCGTCTGTGGATCCCGGACTACTTCGACGCGCACTCTAACGCCAGCGCTTTTGCCTTTAACGACGGCAAATCCAGCACCGTGGCGGGGCTGAACGGCTGGAAAATCCCAGAGCTGAATAAAGCGACGCTGGCGGCGGTTGCCGAGCCGGATGTGGCGAAGCGCCTCGACCTGTACAAAAAAATGCAGGAAGAGCTGCAACGCAGTTCGCCGTATGTCTTTATCGATCAGGGCAAAACGCAGATTGTGGTTCGCGATAACGTGAAAGGCTACCAGCAAGGGCTTAACGCCGATATGGTCTGGTATGACCGCGTAACGAAATAGACCGTTTGATAAACATGGCCCGGCGGCGTAACCCGTTCGGGCCATTGTCGTTTTTTTCTCGTTGATATACGGAATTCCCATGCCCGCCGTTTTACCGAATCCAACCGCACAGCGAACCCGACGTTTGCTGTCCGGGCTTCTCCAGGGGATGTTGACGCTGGCGCTCACGTTGCTGGGCCTGTTACTCGTCACCTTTGCGCTTTCTGCGCTTTCACCCGTTGACCGCGTACTGCAAATTGTCGGCGACCATGCGAGCCAGTCAACTTACGATCAGGTTCGCCATCAGTTGGGTCTCGACCGTTCGCTGCCGGTACAGTTCTGGCACTACCTGATCAATCTTTTCCACGGCGATCTCGGGACCGCCAGCGCCACCGGACAACCGGTGCTACACGACCTGCTGGCTGCCTTTCCTGCGACGCTTGAACTTGCCACGCTGGCGCTGATTATCGGTGCGGTCTTCGGCGTGATTGCTGGTGTACTCTGCGCGCGCTACGCCGGTACCCCCTGGGACTTAGCCATGCGAACGCTGACGCTTCTGGGCAACTCGGTGCCCATCTTCTGGCTCGGGCTGCTGATGCTGGCGCTGTTCTACGCGAAGCTGCAATGGAGCCCCGGCCCCGGTCGGCTGGACGACATTTACCAGTTCACTATCGAACCCAAAACCGGTTTTGCGCTGGTTGATACCTGGCTTTCCGGTGACAAAGAAGCCTTTCGCAACGCCTTCAGCCATCTGGTGCTGCCGGTGCTGTTGCTGGCCTACTATTCGCTTGCCAGCATTACGCGCCTCACGCGCTCGGCATGCCTGAGTGAGATGAACAAAGAATACATTCTGCTGGCGCGTGCCAAAGGAGCGGGCGAGATGAGCATTCTGCTGCGCCACGTGTTGCCGAATATTCGCGGCACGCTGCTGACGGTTATCGCGCTGGCGTATACCTCAATGCTTGAAGGTGCGGTGCTGACCGAGACGGTATTCTCCTGGCCGGGAATTGGCCGCTACCTGACAACGGCGCTGTTTGCTGGCGATACGGCGGCGATTATGGGAGGAACGCTGCTCATTGGCGTTTGCTTTGTGTTGATTAATAACCTCACCGACGTGCTGGTGCGGCTAACCGACCCGAGGGTTCGCTGATGCCATCATCTCTGTTTTTGCGCCGATTACTGCGCTCGCCTGCGGCCTGCTGCGGGTTAATGATTATTGCCGTGCTGGTACTGACGGCGCTGTTGGCTCCATGGCTTGCGCCGCAGGACCCAAACTGGCAGGACGCCGCCGCGCGTTTGCAAATGCCCAATGCGCAGCACTGGCTCGGCACCGACAGCTACGGGCGCGATCTGCTCTCAAGGCTGATTTACGGCACCCGCCCGGCGCTGGGTCTGGTGGCGCTGGTGACGGTGATTACGCTGCCGGTAGGGCTGTTGATGGGCATTCTTTCCGGTTATTACGGCGGCTGGCTGGAGCGGATTCTGATGCGCTTTACCGACGTGGTGATGTCGATGCCGCGCCTGATTCTGGCCTTTGCCTTTGTGGCGATGCTTGGCCCAGGATTAGTTAACGGCGCACTGGCGCTGGCGTTAACCACCTGGCCTGCCTACGCGCGACAGGCGCGTAGCGAGATCCAGCGACTACGGCATAGCGACTATTTAGCCGCCGCTGAAATGATGGGCATCCGCGGTCTGCGCCTGCTGGTCGGCCATATTCTGCCGCTGTGTTTGCCGTCCGCCATCGTGCGTCTGGCGCTGGATCTGGCAGGGATTATTTTGGCCGCCGCAGGGTTAGGCTTCCTTGGCCTGGGCGCACGTCCGCCGATGGCGGAGTGGGGCGCGATGATTGCCGACGGTATGCAGGTTATCTTTGACCAGTGGTGGATTGCCGCTGCACCAGGTGCCGCGATTCTGATTGCCAGCCTGGCGTTTAACCTGCTGGGTGATGGTTTACGTGACGTTCTGGAGCCGCAACATGACTGAGCAACGCTTTTCCGTACAGGGGCTGAATATTGATTATCCCCGCGCGCGGGTGGTCAACAATATGAGCTTTACGCTTGGCAACGAGCGGTTAGCGCTGGTGGGTGAATCTGGTTCCGGCAAGTCAATGACCGCGCGTGCGCTGATGGGGCTGGTGCGTAAGCCAGGTATCGTCAGCGCTGACCGTCTGAACGTGCTGGGCCATGATGTGCTCTCCCTGAATGCGCGCGGCTGGCGCGCGCTGCGGGGCAACGACATCGCCATGGTGTTGCAGGACCCTCGCTATGCGCTGAACCCGGTGAAAACGGTGCGTGAGCAGTTGGAAGAGGCGCTCACCCTGCATCAACGCCTTAACCGCCGTGAACGGCAGGAAAAAATCGCTGCGTCGGTGGTCGCCATGGGGCTGGATGTTGCGGTGCTGAACCGCTATCCCGGCGAACTGTCCGGCGGCATGGGCCAGCGGGTGATGATTGCCATTGCGCTCATCAACGACCCTAAAGTGCTGATTGCCGACGAACCCACCTCGGCGCTGGACGCCCGCCTGCGCAACCAGATCCTTGAGCTACTGGTGGCGCAATGCGAGAAGCGACAAATGGCGATGCTGCTGATTAGCCACGATTTACCGCTGGTGGCCCAGCACTGCGACCGCGTACTGGTGATGTATCAGGGCAACGGCGTTGATGAGATGGCGGCCCGAGATTTACCGCAGGCAACGCACCCCTATACCCGCACCTTATGGACCTGTCGCCCGAGCGCGCAGACCTACGGACAGATGCTGCCGACGCTGGACCGCAGTCAGAACTTTGAGGAGGCGGCGCATGGCGATCGTTGATATTCAGGCGTTACAGGTCACCTTTGGCGAGAAAACGGCGGTGTCGGCGGCCAGTTTCCACGTCAACGCGGGCGAGACTTTTAGCCTGATTGGCGAATCCGGCTGCGGAAAATCGACCATTCTGCGCGTCATCGCCGGGCTTCAGCGCGAGTGGGGCGGGTACGTCTCGCTATTTGACAAAAATATCGCCCCCGGCGCGCGTTTTCAGGGCGACCTGCGGCGCAATGTGCAGATGGTTTTCCAGGACCCGTACGCCTCGCTGCACCCGAACCACACCCTCTGGCGTACGCTGGCGGAACCGCTGCGTATTCATGGTGAAGCGGATATTGAGTCTAGAGTCCAGACCGCGTTAGAGCAGGTGGGCCTGCCCGCCGATGCCGCCAGCCGCTATCCGCATCAACTCTCCGGCGGACAGCGCCAGCGCGTGGCGATTGCCCGTGCGCTGCTGCTGCGGCCAAAAATCCTGCTGCTGGATGAACCCACTTCGGCGCTGGATATGTCGGTACAGGCGGAAATCCTGAACTTGCTCAACCGTCTGAAGCAGGACCACGGTATGACTTATCTGCTGGTGAGTCACGATGCCGATGTGATTGCGCATATGTCCGACCGCGCGGCGTTTATGGCAGGAGGCGTGATTCAGCGCTTCTTCGACCGTACGGCGCTGGAGCGCGGTGAACACCGGATGGGGTAACAAGTTTACGTTTTGGCACAATCTGCCCCCTCTCCCTTTCTAAGGGAGAGGGGACCGTTATGTGCAGTTTATTAATTGAACGCATAACTTTACGGCACAGCGCCCATTTTTCCGCCATACTGTCAATAATTGTTGACACTCATCTTCACGCCAGCGAATAAGTGTCTTATTATTCATACGTCTTTGGCTTATAAGGGTGAACACTCCCATGCGTCTTGAAGTCTTTTGTGAGGACCGTCTCGGTCTGACCCGTGAACTGCTCGATCTTCTGGTGCTGCGCGGCATTGACCTGCGCGGTATCGATATCGACCCTGTTGGCCGAATCTACCTTAATTTTGCGGAGCTGGAATTCACCAGCTTCAGCAGCCTGATGGCTGAAATCCGCCGTATCGCGGGCGTGACCGACGTGCGCACCGTACCGTGGATGCCTTCCGAACGTGAACATCTGGCGCTTAGCGCATTGCTGGAAGCGATGCCGGAACCGGTCCTGTCGCTGGACACGCGCAGTAAAATTGAACGCGCTAACCCGGCAAGCTGCCAGCTGTTCGGCATGAGCCAGGACAAGATGCGCAACCATAATGTCGCGCAGCTCATAAGCGGCTTTAACTTCCCGCGCTGGCTGGAAAGCGAGGAGGTGGAACCGCACGCCGAGCATGTGGTGATCCACGGACAAAACTTCCTGCTGGAAGCGACGCCGGTTTACCTGAGCGGCGAGAACGATGCCCGCGTGCTGGCCGGGGCGGTGATTATGCTGCGCTCGACGCTGCGTATGGGCCGTCAGTTGCAAACCATGACCACTCAGGACGTCAGCGCGTTCAGCCAGATTGTGGCGGTGAGCCCGCGTATGCGTCAGGTTGTTGAGCAGGCGCGCAAGCTGGCGCTGCTGACCGCACCGCTGCTGATTGTGGGTGAAACCGGCACCGGTAAAGATCTGCTGGCTCACGCCTGCCACCTGGCGAGCCCACGCGCGGCGAAGCCGTACCTCGCGCTGAACTGCGGTTCGATTCCAGAAGATGCGGTAGAGAGCGAGCTGTTTGGCGACGCCTCTGAAGGTAAAAAAGGCTTCTTCGAACAGGCCAACGGCGGCTCGGTGCTGCTGGACGAAATTGGCGAAATGTCGCCGCGCATGCAGACCAAGCTGCTGCGTTTCCTCAACGATGGCACCTTCCGCCGCGTGGGTGAAGATCATGAAGTGCATGTTGATGTCCGCGTTATTTGCGCCACCCAGAAAAATCTGGTGGAGCTGGTGCAGAAAGGACTGTTCCGTGAGGATCTCTATTATCGCCTCAATGTGCTGACCCTCAACCTGCCGCCGCTGCGCGATCGTCCGCAGGACATCATGCCGCTGACCGAACTGTTTGTGGCGCGCTTTGCCGACGAGCAGGGGATTTCACGCCCGAAACTTTCCGCTGACCTCAACACTGTGCTCACCCGCTACGGCTGGCCGGGCAACGTTCGCCAGTTGAAGAATGCGGTGTATCGCGCATTGACTCAGCTTGAGGGCTACGAACTCCGTCCTCAGGACGTGCTGCTGCCGGATCACGATGTGTCGAGCGCGGCGGTAGGCGAAGAGGCGATAGAAGGTTCGCTGGATGATATTACCCGTCGCTTTGAGCGCTCGGTGCTGACGCAGCTTTATCGCAGCTATCCAAGCACCCGAAAACTTGCCAAGCGTCTGGGTGTATCGCACACGGCGATTGCCAATAAATTGCGGGAATATGGCCTGAGCAACAAGAAGGGCGAAGAGTGATAAAAAAACAGCCTCTGAAAAGAGGCTGTTTATATTTTGCGGTACGTTGATTACGCTTTCAGCGCAGCCAGTGCCGCATCGTAGTCTGGTTCGTTGGTGATTTCGTTCACCAGCTCGCTGTAAACCACGTTGTCGTTTTCATCGATAACCACAACGGCACGTGCCGCCAGGCCTTTCAGTGCGCCGTCTGCGATGCCTACGCCGTAGGTCTGCAGGAATTCTGGCGCACGCAGGGTGGACAGAGTGACCACGTTGCTCAGGCCTTCAGCACCGCAGAAGCGAGACTGCGCGAACGGGAGGTCAGCGGAAACGCACAGCACAACGGTGTCGGCCAGTTCGCCAGCCAGTTGATTGAATTTACGCACAGATGCCGCGCAAACGCCGGTATCGATGCTTGGGAAAATGTTCAGAACTTTACGTTTGCCAGCGAACTGGCCCAGGGTGACGTCTGACAGATCTTTTGCCACCAGCGTAAACGGTTGAGCTTTATCGCCCGCCTGTGGGATAGAACCTTGAACAGCAACGGGATTGCCCTGGAAATGTACGGTTTGCGACATGATTATCTTCCTGTTTACATATAGTTAACGTCAACCCTAGTGTATGACAACAGGTGTTAACACGGCAAACCCTATTTACGCCTGAATAAAAGGAGTGAAAATGAGAAAGCTACGCGTCTTCGAAGAGGCCTGGCCTCTGCATACCGCATTTGTTATTGCCCGTGGTAGCCGCAGTGAAGCCAAAGTGGTGGTGGTCGAGCTGGAACAGGATGGCGTAAAAGGGGTGGGCGAGTGCACGCCGTATCCACGCTATGGGGAAAGCATTACGTCGGTGATGGCGCAAATTATGGCGTTGGGCGAGCAGCTTGAACGCGGATTAACGCGCGAACAGCTGGCGAATCTACTCCCGGCAGGAGCGGCGCGCAATGCGGTCGACTGCGCGCTCTGGAGCCTGGAAACTCACTTGTTGAAAAGTGACGTTGTCACCCATCTGGGTGTTCGCTTACCAGAAACGATCATGACTGCCCAAACGGTGGTCATTGGCACCCCAGAGCAAATGGCCGCTAGCGCAAAGGCGCTGTATGAAAGCGGTGCCCGGCTGCTTAAAGTGAAGCTCGATAACCATTTTATCTGCGAACGAATGGTGGCGATTCGCGCCGCCGCACCGGATGCGACGCTGATAGTTGATGCTAATGAATCCTGGCATGGCGATGGTTTAGCGGCGCGTTGCCAGCTGCTGGCTGATTTAAACGTCGCCATGCTCGAACAACCTCTGCCGGTGGGCGAAGACGACGCGCTCAGCCACTTTATCCATCCGCTACCGATTTGCGCTGATGAAAGCTGTCATACCCGCGAAGATTTACCTGTTCTGCGCGAACGCTACGAGATGGTGAACATCAAGCTCGATAAAACCGGCGGTCTGACCGAAGCGCTGGCGCTGGCTGCCGAAGCCAAGGCGCAGGGTTTCGCGCTCATGCTCGGCTGCATGCTTTGTACCTCTCGCGCCATTGAAGCTGCGCTGCCGCTGGCACCGCAGGTGCGTTTTGCTGACCTTGATGGCCCGACCTGGCTTGCCGCCGATGCCGAACCGGCGCTGCATTTTACCTACGGTGAACTTCACTTGTGATGCGTTGACTGCCAGTGCAGCAGCGCGGTCATCGCCGCGAGATATTTCTCGCTCGCTTCGTCGGAAGAGATGGGCGGGAACTCGGCGGTGATGCAGTGCAGACCGATATCGGCACACCAGCTCCCAAATGACCCCGGGGTTTCATAACCCACGCTGCTGACCAGCGGCAGGCTGAATGCTTCGGCAAGCCATTGGCCCAGCTCGCTGTGGCGGTTGTCCTCAATGCAGGCCAGCGGGTCGTGGAAAGAGACAACCCATGCAGGATTTATCTGGTGGATAAGCTGACACAGCGCGCGGCTTTCCGGCTCGGAGCCGGGGCGGCTACCGGTCAGTAACACCACGTCGCGTTGCTCTGCGGCGCTGTTCCAGCGATAGACCGTTTCGCCTTCCTTCCAGTTTGCCGAGGGGAAGTTACGGTTCAAATCCACGCCGTTCGCATTGGCGCGAAGCCCGAGCTGACAGCCGTCCGGGTTAACCGCCAGCACCACGTGATGACGACGAAGATCCGTCGCCAGCGTGCGCAGCGCGCAGGAAAGGGTGACGACCGACGAGTTTTCGTCGCCATGCGTGCCAGCAATGATTAAACCGCTCTGCGGGCCGGCTAGCGGGGCAGGAAACCAGATTAAAGGGGCTCCAAGCAGCGAGCGTCCATAATGTTGTGTTCCCGGCGGGAACGCGCCGCGCTGGGCGCGAGGGCGAGTAACTGACATACGCGGAGTCCTGATACGCAAGGGGGATATTGAGCAGTGTTGTGCAAAACCCGCCGCGAATCAAATAGTTTCCCTGATAGATATTGCTGGGGATATATCAAGTTTATGTGACATGTTGTTTGCAATTAACGCGACTGAAACAAATAATATTTTCATCAAGTTGTGTGGGTTTACCTATTTTAAGGGGATGTCATGAAGTTACCGTTCACCTTGACCTGCTGTGCAGCCTTGCTTTCAGGTCTGAGTACTCTCGCCGTTGCGGCCGACGTTCCCGCCGGAACGGTGTTGGCGAAGCAGCAAACGCTGGTTCGTCACATTAAAGATGAACCCGCTTCACTGGACCCCGCAAAAGCGGTGGGGTTGCCTGAAATCCAGGTGATTCGCGATCTGTTCGAAGGGCTGGTTAACCAGGATGCCAACGGCAACATCATTCCTGGGGTCGCCACGCGCTGGCAAACCAACGACCAGCGTATCTGGACCTTTACCCTGCGTAACGACGCGAAATGGTCAGACGGTACGCCGGTCACCGCGCAGGACTTTGTCTATAGCTGGCAACGACTGGTAGACCCAAATACCACATCACCGTTCGCCTGGTTTGCCGCGCTGGCGGGCATTAACAATGCCCAGAATATTATCGATGGTAAAGCCAAGCCCGACACGCTGGGCGTGACGGCGGTAGATGCGCACACCCTGCGCGTGCAGTTGGACAAACCGCTGCCGTGGTTTGTGAATCTGACCGCTAACTTCTCGCTGTTCCCGGTGAATAAAGCCAACGTCGAAAGCGACAAAAACTGGACGCGTCCGGGCAAGCTGGTGGGGAATGGGGCTTATGTACTGGCCGACCGCGTGGTCAACGAGAAGCTGGAGGCGGTACCGAATAAGTATTACTGGGACAACGCTAAAACGGTTATCCAGAAAGTGACCTTCATCCCTATCAATCAGGAGTCGTCCGCGACGAAGCGCTACCTGGCAGGCGATATTGATATCACGGAATCTTTCCCGAAAAACCAGTATCAGAAGCTGCTCAAGGAGCTGCCGGGGCAGGTTTACACGCCTGCGCAATTGGGGACGTATTACTACGCCTTTAACACCCAAAAAGGGCCAACAGCCGATGCGCGCGTCCGTCTGGCGCTGAGTATGAGCATCGACCGCCGAATTATTGCCGAGAAAGTGTTAGGCACGGGCGAGAAACCGGCATGGCGCTTTACGCCAGATGTGACCGCGGGCTTTAAGCCGCAGGACTCTGAGATGGCGCACGCGAGCCAGGCTGAGCTGAACGCCCAGGCGAAAATGCTGCTGCAGGCGGCAGGCTACGGCCCGAATCGTCCGCTGAAGCTGACGCTACTCTATAACACCTCCGAGAATCACCAGAAGATAGCGATTGCCGTGGCGTCGATGTGGAAGAAAAATCTCGGCGTTGAGGTGAAGCTGCAAAACCAGGAGTGGAAAACCTATATCGATAGCCGTAATACCGGTAATTTCGACGTAATCCGCGCATCCTGGGTGGGTGACTATAACGAGCCGTCAACCTTCCTGTCGCTGCTGACCTCGACCAATACCGGCAATATTTCACGCTTCAGTGACCCGGCCTACGATAAGGTTGTCCGTCAGGCGACGCTGGAAAATACCGCTGAAGCCCGAAATGCGGACTATAACGTTGCGGAAAAAATTCTGGCCGAGAAAGCGCCGATTGCGCCTATCTATCAGTACACCAACGGGCGTTTGATTAAGCCGTGGGTAAAAGGATACCCGATCACCAATCCGGAAGATGTGGCGTATACGCATACGATGTATATCGTGAAGCACTGATAAATCACGGTTGCCTGGCACGGTCAGGCAACCCAACGGTTTGTGTCTTCGCACAGCCCGTCACTATCGTTAACGGTTGAAAACATCACTCCTTTAGTAAACGGCGGAAGTAACGCCGCTTCATCAGCCTACATCCAGTGTTTAATCGCAAAAATGGTAATCTATAACCCTATTAATGGTTGGACTTTTCAGCGGCAGAGTCTTATCTTGAGAATAAACATACGAGGTTATCATCATGAAAGACGTAGTTGATAAATGCAGTACCAAAGGGTGTGCCATTGATATTGGCACCATCATTGAGAATGATAATTGCACCGCTGAGATCGAACGATTTTTCCCGACGGAAAATGAAGCTGAACTGGCGGTTGCGAAAATTAAGAAACTGGCAGCTGCAGCGGCGTCCGATGAAGACGCAAAGGTTGTTTATCACATCACGCACGTTGATAACGACGTGAAGCTCAATGCGTCGGTGACGTTCTCTTGCCAGGCGGAAATGATTATTTTTGAATTATCATTGAGATCGGCATTCTGAGTATGGGTTCGTTACTGACGAACATGGCCGACGTCCAGTGGGAGGTTTTGGCTGTATAGGCTGCTGAAACCTACTCGCATGGGGGAGGGGCTAAGTACCTTCCATCATGCGTTGTGAACGTTGACCACATATCCCTGCTCGGACCAATACTGAAGCAGTTCCGTCTGTCTGATGGACGCCGTTTTTCCGGTCCAGACGTATAGCGTTTGGCCCGGGAACAGCTCTGGACGCGGCGACGAGACAAATTCAGGTATCACCGTAAGATGTAATCCTTGCAAAGACAGACGCCACGCTTCAAGCCAGAGGCCGATTCTGTCCTCGATGTCCCATGCCATTATCAATGCTTCCTTACCGGATTTTCGGCGAGATTCATTGAGCGATGCTGCTACCAGCTCCGTTAAAATGCCGTCAAACATGCCCGATAACATTTTGCCCGTCTGATTATCTAACGTGAGACGCTGGCGGACAGGATTGATAATGTTATCAATCAGTTCAGGTAGCGCATGCTCGCGCCTTAGCGTCACCAGCTTTGCCCGAAGCTTTGCCGGGGAGGCTAATCTGAGTACGGCCATCAGGTTTTCTTGCAAGGCGTTGCAGTCGTCAGCGGGAACGGGCTTTTCCGCCTCCAGCAGCGCTTTAATTTTCCCGACCGATGTGCCGCCTTTTATCAACGCTTTAATTTCTTCAATGCGCTGAATATCTTCTTCATCAAAAAGACGGTGCCCACCCTCAGTACGCTGAGGCTTAAGAAGACCATAACGCCTTTGCCACGCCCGCAGTGTGACCGGATTTATCCCGCATCTCTCGGCAACTTCGCCAATGCTATAACTTGACATATTTCCCCTATAAGCACTGTCCAGATGAAGGCGGTGTTAAGCGACCATTAAGTCTCTTTAAGATACAGTACTGAGTTAAATATTTACTCAATACCCGGAGAGTGATCAAACTCTCAGGGCATCTTTCGGAATCTATTCCCTTATTAAGCGAACGTTGCGCCGTTAAATCGCGGCATTATACCTTTTTTTCCGGCCAAGCAATGCTTGGGATTCTATTGCAATCGGGGGATGAGAAAAGCGCACCCTGAAAGTGCTCGATGCCTGCGGACTCAAGCCACATCCACTCTTCTGCCAGCATGATGCCATCAGCGGAGAGCCGAATTTCGAGGGAGGAGCAGCATTTGATAATGGCATGGATAATGGCCTGACGTGGACCGCTTTTGTGGACTTCTGTAATCAGGTCCTGACTGATTTTTATGCGATCGGGCTGGAAACGAGCCAGCAGCTGTAAACCAGCAAAACCTGCGCCAAAATGATCGATAGCAACGCTTATGCCTGAGGCTTTAAGCCCTTTGACGGCGCCCGCGAATTCATCAAAGCGTGAGATGACTTCATTCTCAGTGAACTGCACCTCAATCTGTTCCGGAACCAGGCCATTTGCGGCTATTTCAGTGAGCAGGAAATCTACTGCACCAGGTACATTGACCAGCGTCATGGGCATCAGGCTCACGGAAAGCACGCCAGAACCCGCCAGAAGTTTGGCTCCTGTGGCAAAAGCGGCTTTTTTGGCCATCAGGTCAGTTTGATACATGTCGTCGCTAGACGAATCTGGGGCGGAGGACGTCGGAGCAGGGCCGCGCGTTCGCGCCTCTAGCGAGACAATTTCTCTGGACAGCGGGTCGATCAGTGGTTGAAAGCAAATCTCTTCTGTCGCGTCAGAGGGGGCGGCATTATCGTCTTGGGCATCCGCGATAAAATCCCAGCTGTCGGCGGGGGGGATTTCGTACACGCCGTCCTTTCCGTCCGTCAGCACGAACGTTCTGACAAACTGCAGCGCGCGATCGCTGTAGGTTAACTGATACCGGCTTGTCCCCTTGTCCAGTACCGCCTGTAACACATCATCCTGACCGTGTTTACGTAAATCAAAAAGCTCCATACCGGCTTTGCCAAAGCGGCGGGCCGGAGCATAGTCACACATCAGCTCTACGACATTGTAATGTCGAACGTCTTTGCAGATCTGTTGGTAAATCATTTTGACGGTGTTTTCTGGCCCCTCTAAGAGCTGGAAGAAGTGAAGACCATTAAACAGCAGAATTCCGGTAATGCTTTCATGCTCATTCCTGACGTTGGCCGCAGCAACCATCGTTTCGACGTCCCTGAAAGGAACGGTATCGCATAAACGACTGCGGTAGATAAGTGTGGTGAGCATAGGTTGTCCAGTGACAAGGTGGGGGAAGGGAGAGGCTAACAGATCATCGTTGTAAATGCTTAATCAATAAACATTATTTTCACAAAGTATTAACCTTGATGAGTGATTTTATCCAGGTTTGTACAGGTTTTTTTGAGGAGTACTTTTTTTTGTACAGCATCACGCGTAAGTTAAAAATAAACCTACTCACTTAACTAATTGATTAACAATGAAAAGCACTTTTTGCTAATTGTTTTGTAATCATTCTGTACACATTTTTTGTATAAGTTTGCTAAGTTTAGTTAACCAAAGCATTACCCCCTGCCAATAACCGGAGAGAAAATGCAGAGATCACTTCCTGGCGCAGATTCGGCCGCTGCGATTACACGCTACTTTGCTAAGGCGGAGTTACCGACACAGCACCTTATTCTTGGTGAGATAGTGGCTGAAATTTTAAATGATGGACGCAGCCTGAATCGCAAAGCGATTTGCACAAAACTGCTCTCACGTCTTGATAAAGCACAAAATACCGAAGAGGAAGCGCACTGCAACCGTTTGATTGGAATGCTGTTTGACTAAGCCATTTCTGAAAGACCGGAAATAAAAGTAAGACACTTATGCTATGAAGACGCTAATGAAAACGCAGTTGCGTAATGAGCTTATCGGGCAGGCCATACTGGCGCTCCTTGTCCAGAAAAGCCCGATATCTGAACGCACGCTGCTCAAGCAGTTACGGAATATACAAACTTTGGCGCCTGACCCTGTACGCCAGGAGGCCTTGCAGGAGTTGATCGCCGAATTATCCGTTAGGGTAAAAAAGGTCACTTCAGACGCCGTTAAGGTGGCGCGGGAAAACGATAGTGAAGTCAGAAAATCGCAATCTGGTGACGAAAAGAGACGTGCCGATATTTTGCACAACACACACAAACTACATTAATTTACCTCTCAGGAAAAAGAACCATGCAGACTCAACCTATTATCGCCTCGCTGTCTGACAAAACGCTCGAAAACTTCTTCTCCCGCTCCGGTGAGGCGATGGCTGAGGAAGCCAAACTCTTAGGCGATATGGCTCAGGAGATGCTGGCTGTCGGTATGCCATTGACTAACAAGAACCTGATTATTTGTCTTATTAAATCTCTCGATTGCGCTGAAGGGGTCGTTCAGGCGGATATTATTCGCAAGACGTTAGAAATTGTTGTGAGCCATACCTCCGATGACTTTTAACCTTCTGTTCGCAAAATAGCGGAGAATAGCTTTATCAACAGAGCAGGTAGCACAAATGAGAAATGCTATTCCTGATAAATACATTTTCAGCTGCGAGCTTTTCAGAAATGTGGAAAGAAGCGCAATAGCTGATTTTGGTTCCTCTGACATTGATGTCATCAAGGCTGTCATTATTAAAAAAATGGCGAAAGAGCGAAATACCATACTTTTCGATCTCTACCAGCAAATTTTAATAAAAGTGACGCAGCATGATGTCGTCATAAAATGAAAAATGTAATGTAATAAATATCCGGAGCCTAAAATGAAGCGAGTGAAAACAGCAGATATCTGGATCAGTGATATTTACCTACAGCGTGGGCTTGAGACCCTACTTGAGACGTCGTTCTCAGCGCCAGCACGAAAACGTTTTGTCTTTTTTACCATCGAAAACTATTATGATGTTAAGGCGCAAAATTATGATTTATCCACCCACCGTCTGGTGTTGCTGACGCAGGGGGATATGTATTATTTTCTCAGTGATTTCAAAATGTTTAGGCTTCACGCGCGCTGCGATCTTTCTACCTTGCAACGATCCATTAAAGACATTGCCTCGGATGTAGAGAAGGTCAGGAAAAGACCTGAGAAAATAGTGCTAACTGCCAGGGACAAGGTTTTTCTGGATCAATTCAGTGCCGGCAAAAGCGTACAAGAAATTGCGCTCTTAAATAAAATCCATTACAAGACCGTCTATCAAAACCGCCAAAAATTAATCACTAAATTAGGATGCACCAATCTGGTCAACTTCTTTAGAACGTTGAAAAGCGATGTGTTCAAAACGTGGGTAGTTTCAGCATAGCAAACGGTGATGCTAACCATACTGCCAATTAATCACATTTTTCACGATATCTCCTAATATTGATATCGTGCGAAATGTGATTCCTTCGTTATACTCAATAAATTATTGCCGTTATGCATTAATACATTAACGCTTTTTGGGAGTAAAGGACAATGGTCAACCCCACGTTATTACAATGCTTTCATTGGTATTACCCTGACGGCGGTGAGCTGTGGCGAGAAGCTGAAAGTCTTGCCCCGCACCTTAATGAGATAGGTATCAATATGATTTGGCTGCCTCCGGCATATAAGGGGGCGTCCGGCGGATACTCAGTAGGCTATGACAGCTACGATTTATTTGACCTCGGTGAGTTTGACCAAAAAGGTTCTGTGCCCACCAAATATGGCGATAAAGCGCAGTTACTCTCCGCCGTTTCCGCATTGAAAAAGCACGATATTGCGGTATTGATGGATGTGGTGCTGAACCACAAAATGGGGGCGGATGAGAAAGAACGTATCCAGGTTCAGCGCGTTAATGAGCAAGACCGCACGCAGATAGATGAAGAGGTGATTGAATGCGAAGCCTGGTCTAAGTACACCTATCCCGCGCGCGCCGGGCAATATTCTCAATTCATCTGGGATCATAAATGCTTTAACGGTATTGACCACATCGAAAATCCAGATGAAAACGGCGTTTTTAAAATCGTTAATGATTATAGCGGTGAAGGCTGGAACGATCAGGTTGATGACGAGATGGGTAACTTTGATTACCTGATGGGTGCTAACACTGATTTTCGCAATCACGCGGTGACCGAAGAACTGAAGTTCTGGGCTCGTTGGATGTTGGAGCAAACGCAGTGTGACGGTTTTCGTCTTGATGCGGTAAAACACATTCCGGCCTGGTTCTATAAAGAGTGGATTGGGCATGTGCAGGAAGTCGCGCCAAAACCGCTGTTTATTGTGGCGGAATACTGGTCACACGACGTCGATAAACTGCAGCATTATATTAACCAGGTTGATGGTCAGACGCTTTTGTTTGATGCGCCGCTGCAAATGCACTTCCACGAGGCCTCTCGTCAAGGGAGAGACTACAATCTGAGCCAGATTTTCACCGGTACCCTTGTTGAAGCGGATCCTTTCCATGCCGTCACGCTGGTGGCCAATCACGACACTCAACCGCTTCAGGCTCTGGAAGCCCCGGTAGAATCCTGGTTTAAGCCGCTGGCGTACGCCTTAATTCTGTTACGCGAGAATGGGGTGCCGTCTGTGTTTTATCCCGATCTTTTTGGTGCCACTTATGAAGACACCGGTCGTGACGGCAACTCGTATCCTATCGAGATGCCGGTCATTCACCAGTTACATGAGCTGATTGATGCGCGTCAGCGTTTCGCGCATGGAGTCCAGACCCTATTTTTCGATCACCCCAACTGCATTGCGTTTAGCCGCAGCGGCACTCAAGATGCACCGGGCTGCGTCGTGGTGATGTCCAACGGCGATGATGGGGAAAAAACGATTGCGCTGGGTGAAAACTACGGCAATAAAAACTGGAAAGATTTCCTCAATAACCGTGAAGAGACGGTGACGACCGATGAGACAGGCACCGGTATCTTTACCTGCAATGGTGGAAGCGTCAGCGTGTGGGTGATGGAGGAGGTGCTGTAAATCTCGCGTTGTATTTTTAAAATTCCACGAAATGAACTATATCGTGGAATACTAAGACGGTGAATATAAAGTGAAGCGGTAAAAAATACTGCCTGGTATTTAGGGTGGCAGATATTGCAGGGGAGGAGATATATATAACTAGATACTGTCACTCTCATACTTAGGTACCTGAAAAGGAACACGCTTTCATTGATGAATTTTTTGCATAAGCCAAATCTGTTATTGCCGCTAATCAAGGTGATTTTTATAGCTTAGTATTGGGTTTTACCATGATAGAGGCCATACCGTGGAATACTCCGTTCTCAGTAACAATCTCAAAATGCCGATGGTCGGTTTTGGTGTTTTTAAGGTAACCGATAAAGAAGAGTGTAAGCAGTCAGTGCTAAGCGCTATTCGCACGGGCTATCGCCTCATTGATACCGCTGCCGTTTATGGTAACGAAGATGCCGTGGGTGATGCTGTTCGTGAAGCAATTGCGCAAGGGTTGTGTACCCGCGAGGAGCTGTTTATCACCTCCAAGCTGTGGGTGCAGGATATGGCTAGCTACGATACGGCCAAAGCGGGTATTGAGGCGTCGCTGAAAAAATCAGGGTTACAGTATTTTGATCTCTACTTATTGCATCAGGCGATGCGCGACTATTTCAGCGCCTGGCGCGCGCTGGAGGATGCGTATGATGCCGGTAAGCTCAAAGCCATTGGCGTGTCGAATTTTTACGCGCACGTATTAACCAATTTCTGTGAAACCGTCAGAATTAAACCCATGGTAAATCAGGTTGAACTGCATCCCTACTTTGCGCAGCCTGAAGCGCTCGAGACCATGAAGCGCTATAACGTCCAGCCAGAAGCCTGGGCACCGTTGGGTGGTGGGCGGCATAAACCGTATGAAGATAAAATGCTGCAAGGAATTGCCGACGCTCATCATAAAACCATCGCCCAGGTCATCCTGCGCTGGAACGTGCAGCGTGGCGTTACGGTCATCCCGAAATCGACGAAGCAAGCACGCATTGAAGAGAATTTTGCCATCTGGGATTTTGCATTGACCGATAATGACATGGCGCAAATCAGCGCGCTGGATTTAGGCTACGTGGGAGAAGCTGTGAAGCATTTTAATCCTGAATTTATTCGCAGCTGCCTGAGCGTTAAGACTCACGATTGATTCTGGCGTCGACGGTACCCCTCACCCTAACCCTCTCCCCGGAGGGGCGAGGGGACCGATAGGTGCAGGTTAACGCAAGAGCTCGGCAAATTTCGCCAACCACTGCGGATGCGCAGGCCACGCCGGCGCCGTCACCAGATTGTCATCGACATACGCCTCATCAATACCGATTTGTGCAAATTCTCCACCGCTTAGCCGTACTTCAGGCGCACAGGCCGGGTAGGCGCTGCAGGTTCGCCCCTTCAACACGCCTGCGGCTGCCAGCAGCTGCGGACCGTGGCAAACGGCGGCAATGGGCTTGTTCGCCGCATCAAAGGCCTGTACCAGCTTGATAACCGACTCATATAAGCGCAAATATTCCGGCGCACGTCCGCCGGGGATCACCAGCGCATCATAATTTGCTTCATTCACGCTGGCAAAATCGGCGTTGAGCACAAAACGGTGACCGGGTTTCTCGCTATAGGTCTGAGCGCCGTCAAAATCATGAATGGCCGTCATGATGTAGTCACCTTTCGGTTTGTCCGGGCAAACCGCATCCACCTGATGACCAATCATCTGCAGCGCCTGAAAGGGCACCATCGTTTCATAATCTTCCGCATTATTTTTGTTTTATACATCATTGCATGTTGATGTGTGTTTTTGTACATACCTGTATATATATCAGTACTAATTAATATGGTATTTTTCAATGAATTGCTTGTTTTCGGCCATGCTTGAGAGCATGTAGATATTGTTGTTTATGGTTGTACATGCGATAGTGAGTACATAGTGAGTACATAAAATGCCAATTTGATGAGTACAAGAAATTACTATGGCTATCAGTGACACGAAACTGCGCTCTATACATGGAAAGCCGTATTCAGGCCCGACTGAAATTACTGATTCAGATGGCTTGGGGATCCGTATAACTCCAAAGGGAGTTATTAGCTTTCAGTTCAGGTATCGATGGGAGGGTAAGCAAAACCGAATGGGGTTAGGGCGCTACCCTGCGACATCCCTCAGAGAGGCTCGTAACTTAGTTGCAGACTTAAGAGAGGCTGCAGATAAAGGTGTTGATCCTCGCCTTTCAAAAGAAAGCGCAAAGCCGAAAAGCAGGCCGACAGTGAAGGAATGCCTTGATTATTGGAAAACGAACTATGTTGATTTAACTCTGCGGGAGAAGACAATTGCTCTTTATGAGTCAACGGTTCTAAAACAAATGAGCGACGCTTTCCCGGGCGTTCCGATCGAGGATATACCGGTTCGATGGTGGGTTGAGAGATTTACAGAGGAAGAAAAGATTAATCCCCGCCGCGCGCGGCATCTGCTTATACAGCTACGTTCAGCTATTGGATGGTGTACACGACGCCAGTTTATTAGCACCCCTGATTTAATGCTGTTGCAACCAAAGGATGTAGGTGTAAAGCCATCTATAGGTGAAACAACGCTCAGCTATAATCAACTCGCAAAAATTTGGATGTCTATAGAACGGAGTAGAGGATCAACATCGAATCGCCTTCTTCATCAGCTGCTCATTTTATACGGCGCCAGGAATAGCGAATTGCGACTGACCGTTAAACAAGAGGTAGACCGAGAAGAGGGGCTTTGGATTGTACCAGCAGAGAAAAGTAAAACTAAAAAAATCATCAGACGTCCAATTTTCGACGCTGCGGATACATTACTGAAGAAAGCGGAAATGACATATGGTGAAGTACTTTTCCCTGGTGAAGATCTGAAAACGCCCATAACAATTTCTGGTGCCAACAAATTCCTCCGGAGAATTAGAGGGTCTTTGGGCATTGGCGATTTTTCTTCCCATGATTTCCGGCGAACTATGGCTACTCGCTTGTCAGAAGAGGGGGTTGCCCCGCATGTTATTGAAAAAATGCTGGGGCATGAGTTAGGCGGTGTGCTTGCTGTCTACAACAAGCATGACTGGATTGCCGAACAAAAAGATGCCTATGATTTGTATGCGGATAAAATATTCTGGCATCTCAAGAAGATTTCTGGTTAATCCCTCCGTTTAGGATCCATTCCTCTACAGCAGAACGCAGGTACTGTTTCGGGTAGGTGCGAATCGGTTTAGGAAAGCCATAGTGTTCTGTATATTTCCGGATGGTCATGCGTGAAGATACGCGGATCATCCGCATTGCTTCTTTCTCATCGATCATTTCAATATCAGCCATACCCACCTCACTTCACCTTCACTTCAATTTTTGCAATCGTGCAATCTCTCTCGATCGCCTCTTTAACCCATCGCTTATAGGTTTCCGGATGGAATACCTCATGCTTACCCGTGCCGCTCCAGAATGCCTTTGAGCTGATATCCGGCAGGGTGATGGTCAACGGTTTACCACTGGTGACATCGTTAACCAGTGTTGGATTTATGCCGGGCAGCAACCCGGCATTTTTCGGTGAAGAATCCAGCGTTGGCGCGGTCTGGGTGCTGGGCAGCGACTCTCCATCTACCTGCTCGACGCTCTGCCCCGGCTCCGGAACGTGAGTAGTGCCGATTTGCTCCTGCACCACCTGCACTTTTGCGCTGCTCCTGCTGTTTTGTGTCGCTCCTGCTGCTTTGCGGTGTTCCTGCAACTCGCGCATCGCCAGCACAATATCGGCGTAGTCAGTCAAAACCGAGTCGTCGCATATTTCCGCACGAGCAAGGATTTCTGCTACTCGCTTGTCAGTTAACTGGTTCATCGTGAAACCTCCCGCAGAGCTGTCTTGTTTGCGCGCAGCATTTCTTTTGAACGACCGGAAATAACCGTTTTCATCAGGAAGAATCCGCGCCGGCTGGCGACAACTCCCGGCGTACACATCAGAACGGTGTCGACCACCCGGACATGCTTTCGGAACTCGAAGACGGTACTTATGATGGTCAGTGTGGCCACCGCGCCTTTGTCGTGAATTTCTAGCTTCATCAGTGGATCTCCCCCATCGATTGCATCGCCTTACGGTGCAGCTCGAACACCGTTGATTTCATCGGCATGATTACCAGCACCGGATCGCCGTAGAAGCTGTTAACCGCGGCGTTAAACAGCACCAGGCATGGTTTTTCAGGACCAAAGAGTTTGAAATTAACGGGCATGGACGTGAATTCCTTACCAAACATGCGATAAGGCAAAGCCAGCAATTCAGCGGCGAACGGAGGGAACTCAGTACAGTGTTCTTCCTGTGTCAGCAGCAGCTTGCCAATATCTGGAAACTTGCCTTCAACCAGCTCAAGCTCGTTATGCCCAACAGGCCGCTCGTAGTCGTCCATGTGACAGGCGATCCACTGGCTGCCAATTTGCTGGAATACAGTTCCTTCTGCGTTGGCCGGGATATCACCGTGCAGGATAAATACGCCTTCCACTTCAGGTTTGGCGTCATGCTTCATCGATACAGCAGCAATGCCGTTCGTGGCCTGAATGTGAGTTGACGTGATATGTACGCCACGCAGGAGCTTTCGTTTTTCTTCCTGGCTGGCAACACAGCACAGAGCGGCACGGAGCAGATCGGTATAAATAAACATGGATTTCCCCTTAGTGAATCACGGCCGCTTCTGGCATGCCGTTGGTGTTAATCATTCCGATGTAGTCATCGTGAAGCATCTCAAGTCCCTCACGCCCAAAAGGGGACATCCTGAATCCGTACCCAGGATCTGCAATCACCATGTCCTGGTACATGCGCAGCGCCAACGCTGGGCCTTCCTCAGCGCCGTATTTCTCGATCGCGATACCTTCAACATGGTTAGCGAGAGAGAAGCGCAGCGGGCCGGGGTAGATGCTCAGGTCTCCTTTCTTACCCGAGTAAATGACCGCGATATCAACGCCGCCGTCTTCGCTTGGGATTTCAACAGTCCCGTTTTTATCCTTCTCTTCGTTGATGAATACCGTTGCCACCAGCCAGCGCCATAGGACGAGTTCTTTCTTTGCGCCTAAAGCAACCCAACCCGCGGCGTTGGCATCAAAAATGCAGGCTAACCAACGCAACCCTTCCGATGGCCGGGAGTCAAAGCGTGAGCCCTCAAACTGCTTAACTGCACATGACCAGCCAATAACGCGGTTCCCGATTTTGATGCCGTTTGGTGTTGTCTCTGGCATATCGTAATTGCTGCTCATCGGATCCCCTCCGGCTTGCAGTCCTGCAGCTCGTTAAGTTCTTTCACATAACGGTCATGCATTGCGTCCCATTTCTCGCACCATTTCGTCATGTCACGCTTACGTGCCAGAATGCGGCGGAGTCGGTGCTCGCAACGCTGGTGGGCTGCCAGATATTCAGCCTTTGTTTCCCCGTCTCGCCATACCTCCATGTCGTCACGGTCAATGCGTACCCGCGGGTGACGCTGCTCAAAACCAGAAACAGCAAAAGCATGAGTTGTCATGAAGAACGCCAGATACCGGATTGCTGTATCGCGGCTGAAGCATTTCTTCTGGCGCCCGTGGCGCGCAGCTACGAACAACGGACCAACTGGGGTGATGTGCTTTTGTAATGCCAGGTCAATGGCGCTGGCGGTGCGGTTATCGATCATCTGTCTTTCTCCCGGTTATACGTTTCATGACTCATTACTTCCCAGTTCCTGCCATCGTCTTTCGATAGCAGCCTCCAGCGCGGGTTAACTTTCAGGCTGAGATGGCCGGTGCGGTGCATGCGCCGCGCGTAGATGCGCTTACGTCGGTATCGCCACAGGACCTGCAGCGCCTGCAGGTGAACACGTTCAGGAATTCTTATTGCTGTTAGTGCCACCTGGAACCTCCTGTAAGCGCAGTTCCATGTCGCGCGCCATTTCTATAAACGTGTCTAAGGCACAAATATGTTCATCATCGTGCAGCCGGCGGTCGCATTTCACTACGCCATTTTCGATATAGAGAACTACGCGGCCTGTGAATTCTGGCAAGACATGCAGGTCGATATTTAAAATAGGGCGTGGAATTTCTACCCCGCGATATAACATCATTTGCTGTCCAGCCATTTCACAGCCTCCCGCTTATATAGTTTTCTGGCATGCGCTTCTAATTCAGATAGCAGTTCGTCGATAATCATTTTCCCCGTCTCGGTCAGATACTCTGTGTGACCGTTAATATCGAGGCTGTTTAAATATGTATTTCTGATAAACTCAGACGACTCTTTGCCAAATTCAGATGACGCCTGTTTTTCGAATTTCATCAGAAGTTTCTGGAACGCTTCTTCATTCAACTCGATTGTCTGTATCTCCTTGTTCGGGAGATTGATAACCAGACAGTAACCGCCTGTTTTACGCTTCATTCTGTGCAGAGCGGCAATTGCAATGCGTCGGCGGTAGATTTCGATAGTGTTATTTTTCACGACGCTCAAACTCCGCATCAAACCATGTCGAAACCTCAGCTGATAAATTAAGGCAAAGGCCAGATAATGAAATTATTTGCTCGATATCCATATCTATAATGTTTGCGTTAAAGAGCTCCATTAAGTGATAAAGGTTATCAGCCGTGTTTTTTGCCGTTTCAAGAGAGCTGTCTCTTCTTAACATTGTTATCTCCCGTATGCTTTGCGCAGATAAAGGTTTGCAATTACGACCTGCCCGAACGATGCATAGAGCAGGGCGGTTTTATATGCACGGAAATCTTTAATGAATGTCATGATTAATCACCCGGTAAAATCTGGTTGTGGATATCCCCAGCGATTAAGCTGTAATTTAAACTATTTGTTATTTAATTAAGTTTTGATTGGATTTTTTTTAGTTCGTCACAAACTTGCATCGAATAATCATTAATCGCCGCAGCCATGTAACAAGCTGGGTTATCATTATCTTCGTCTGTAAAGTAACTCTCGCTATAGGTATGAGTTAGAGCCTCAAGTTTCTTTGCTGTGATTATTGCATCAAAAACATCGCCGATAATATCAAGATTGGAGACGTTTTCTTTCCCTGCAATATTCTTACTTAACTGTTCGACATATTCATATGCAGTTTCATTCGTTTTTTGCATAGAGCGAATTAAGCAAGCAATTGCATTGTCGACCTCTGGAGGTAACTCGTTATTACGATAAATTACCTCTAATAATGATGTGCTTTCGACGACGTCAGCAGCAATGCTTTCGAGCATGTTAATTGGAGTTTTCATTTAAATGCCCTCCGTTTTGTCCAAAGCATTCTCTGATTTTTCTGCTTTATCCATGTCGTGATATGCGTTTGCTGCTAATTTTCTAATTCCACAAATAGCGCCCTCAAGAGTTACTTCATCAAGAGTTGTACTACAATGCTCAAGTGCAATTAGTAGACAAACGACGTTATCAATTTTGTTTTTTGCATTACTTATTAAAGGGTGGAATGAAGTTGTCATCTCATTGGCTCCGTGGTTTTGCCGATGAGTGAACTGTAAGTCATGCAATAACTTATTGCAATAACAAAACTTATTTTTATTTGGTTTCTTTGTTTGACGTGTTGATTTATTTGTGTAAATTTTATTTTTTTAATTAGTTTATTGAACCGTTGACACAAAAAAGCCGCATTTCTGCGGCTTCATAGGAGGGGATGGCGTTAAAGCCTATTGTAATTTATTGATTCATGCATGATAGCTTTCCCCATAACATAAAGATCGTCCTGGCTCTCTTCTGTAATATACCATTTCTCATAGGCTGGGTTATCAGATAAGACTGCGAGTCTGTTTCCCTGCATCTGTAGCCGCTTAAGGTGGAATGTTTTACCAAAAACAAACACATATACACCATCAGTAAGAAAGTGGCGGACCGAAATGTCAACGAAGACGCGATCGCCTGAGTTGAAGGTGCTGGCCATGCTGTCGCCGTTTACAGTCATTACTTTTACAACTTCTTCGCTACGATTTCCAAAAAGGGATTTGGCGTGTTCTGTTGTGTACTCTATGGCATGTAAAACTTCAACAAATTCAGAAAGCATAAATGTGCCTGGACCCGCACTCACAGTAAGATCAAGCACTTCAACCCTGAATACATCAGCGTTGGCCCTCAGTTCTTTATCATTCATATTCTCAATCACATACCCTTGTTTGTGAGGGCTGTGCTCTTTACCAGTCGAAAGCCATTCAGGGCTAACGCCCAGAACCTGAGCGATCTCAACCAACTTACGTGATGAGCTGGTTTTCCCGGAGGCTAGACGCCAGATGGCTGGCTGAGAGACCCCAACCATCGTAGCCAATTCAGCCTGGGTAAGGCCCGCGTCAGCCATCGCTTTTTTAATACGATCTGAGAATGTATTCATAACTATAAGCCTATACAAAAAGTTATTACGCGGCAAATACGATAAGTTATTGCATAATCTTATTCAAGGTTATAATCTTGCTTTGTGTTTAATAACTTTTGGTATTTTCATGGTCAACCAACATGTAAAAAAAGCAATTGAAATTCTTGGTGGACAAGCAGCACTAGCTAGGGCGTGTGGTGTCACTCAACCCGCAGTATTCCGCTGGCTTCATGGTAGTCGTGTAAAGGCTGACCATGTTATGTCCATCGTGAAGGCCACAAACGGCGAAGTTAAAGCTTATCAGATTCGTCCGGACCTTCCTGATACTTTCCCACACCCTTCTGTAGAGGTGTGACATGCCACATTCGAGCACATCACCAGATCCGATTAAGTTGCTCGATATCGATTATCGCGATCCGCGAGGTGTGATTGTGCATGTCACTGGTTGGAATCGGGAGAAGCAGCAGGTTTATTTTACCAGGCAGGGCTATCCGCATGAATGTATGCAGCCAGTCTGGAAGTTTCAACAGTATTTTCAGAGGGTGGCGGAATGAGTCAATTTTTGCAGCTCGTTGATCGTCCAATAGCCTTTCAGCGGTCGTTCGTCCGTCTTGGTGTTGGTATTACCGGCGCATTGTTGCTGTCGCAAATTGTGTACTGGCAAAACCGCATGGACGGCCAATGGTTCTACAAGACACAGGCAGACCTTGAAGAGGAAACCGGGCTGACTCGTTATGAGCAGGAAGGCGCCCGTAAAAAACTGGTGTCCTGCGGCGTTCTGGAAGAAGCAAAACGAGGCATCCCAGCAAAGCTTTACTTTCGCGTTAACCAGCTGCGCCTGGAAGAATTATTACTCGGAAAAGTTCAGCAGGCAGGTGTGGGGAAAACCCACAACCAAGGATGCGGAAATTCCGCAAACAGTGATGTGGAAAACCAGCAGGCAGGTGTGGGGAAAACCCACGAGCAGTTACGTGGAAATCCCGCATCCATTCATACAGTAGATTACCAGGAGACTACACAGGAGATTACTACAGAGAATAAATCTCTTGGTGCATCGGCTGGCGCCGACACACCGGAACAGAAAAATAAACATGATTATTCTCCTGCATTCGAAGAGGCCTGGAGCGCTTACCCGAATCGCCGTGGTGGAAACTCCAAGCAAGCTGCATGGAAAGCATGGAACGCCAGATTGAAACAGGGGGTAAAGCCAGAAGTGATGCTGGAGGGGGTTAAACGTTACGCGGTATTTATGGCCGCCGATAACAAGATCGGAACTGAGTTCGTCAAACAGACTTCCACTTTCTTTGGCCCAGATCGCCACTTTGAGGAAGAGTGGGCTGTTGCAGTGAAACCTCCCGAACAGCAGCAAAGCAGTAGCAGCCAGTCGTGGTACGCAAAACCAAACGATGGTTCTGCCGAGGTCTTTATTAACCAGGCTGCTATAGACCGCATGAAACGTGGAGTTAACCGCCCATGAAAACGAGCCTGAAACGCATGCTGGTTGCTGGTTATAACCACGGCTTTCTGCGTGAAGGATTCGTGGCGTGGTGTTTTGATAAATTTGATTTACGGAGTGTGTGATGACACCTGCTGAGTTATCTGAAAAATTGTGGGATCAGGCTGAGCGAGTGGCGAAGTATCTTTTGCCAAAAGGCCACCTTGAAGGGCGTGAGTGGTGCGTTGGTAGTGTTGATGGCGAAGCGGGCAAAAGTTTGAAGGTAAACCTTTCGGGGAAAAAGGCCTGGTCCGATTTTGCCAGCGGTGACAGTGGAGACCTTCTCGATCTTTGGGTTCTGGTGCGCAATTGCCAGCTTCACGATGCTATGCGCGAAGCGAAAGAGTTTCTTGGCCTCAAAGATGATGATCACCACTTCGAAGCGAAGAAAAAAACATTCTCCCGGCCGACGAAAAAGGGCGTCAAAAAGGCCAACCATTGCTACGACTATCTTTCCTCCCGTGGGATCACTCGCGAGACTGCTGACCAGTTCCGCGTTTCTGATGCGGTGGTCTGGTACCACGATGAAAACCGCGAAGTGCCGGCGGTGGCTTTTCCGTGCATCCGCAACGGCGAACTGCTGCAGGTTAAGCGAATTGGCACAGAACGCCCTGGCGGAAAAAAACTCATTATGGCCGAGGCTGATTGTGAGCCGAGTCTGTTTGGCTGGCAGGCTATGGACGCCAAAGCCCGTGCAGTCGTGCTATGTGAAGGTGAAATTGATTGCATGACTTATTCGCAGATGGGTATCAGCGCGCTGTCAGTGCCGTTCGGTGGCGGAAAGGGTGCTAAACAGCAGTGGATTGAGTACGAGTATCACAACCTGGATCGCTTCGAAGAGATTTGGCTAAGCCTGGATAATGATGACGTGGGCCGGGAAGCAGCGAAAGAAATAGCCCGCCGTCTTGGTGAACACCGCTGCCGTCTGGTCGAGCTTCCGCAAAAAGATATCAATGAATGCCTGATGTCTGGCGTGAATGAGGATGATATCTGGCAATGCCTCGGAACTGCTAAGTTCTTCGACCCTGACGAACTATGTTCTGCTGGTGATCTGCTCCAGGAAACTATTGACGCCTTCGAGCATCGGGATGTTGGTTTGTTCAATAGCCCATGGCCATCGCTGAACAGGAATTTCAAATTCCGTTCTGGTGAACTGACGCTAGTGAACGGTGTAAACGGCCATGGGAAAACGGAGGTCGTCGGACATATCGCAGTGGATGCCATGAGTCAGGGGGTAAGAACCTGTATCGCGTCTCTCGAACTTAAACCCGGGAAGATGCTTGCCCGTCTTACGCGCCAGACCATCTGTACCGCATCACCAAAGCGTGAAGAGATCGTCATGACCAATGAGTGGCTGTCTGATCGCTTGTGGGTATTCAAACTGACAGGAACCGCGAAGGCAACACGCCTGCTTGAGATTTTTGCTTATGCGCGCCGCCGATATGGGATAGAGCTATTTATTATCGATAACCTGGCTAAGTGTGGGCTGGATGAAGAGGACTACAGTGGCCAGAAGGAATTTATCGATACCCTGTGTGACTTTAAAAATGAGCATAACTGCCACGTTCTGCTGGTAACCCATGCGCGGAAAACAAATGACTCAGCCCCTACCGGAAAGATGGATGTGAAAGGGACTGGGGCGCTCACTGACATGCCCGACAATGTGATGGCTATTTGGCGAAACATTCCTCGCGAACTCGCTATACGAAAGGCTGAGGCTGTGGGATATGAAAGCCTAGATAAAGACGAGCAGGCAGTCGTAAACCTTCCAGCCTCCATGATTCGCTTGCTTAAACAGCGAGAGGGTGAGGGATGGGTCGGTGATATTGGTATGAGATTTGATGGCCGTTCACATCAATTTCTCGAAGGCGAAAAACAACCGTTTAACTACCTGGCGAATAAAACCCAAAACGAAATTGATCTCGAATGGGAAGCTAACAACGTAACAAGGGTCTGAAGATGAAAAATAAGCAAACCACCGCCTCATTGGAAAAATATCTTCGCATCCATGAGGAAATCAAAAAACAGGAGCGCGAGAGTGCTGGTGATGACCCTGACGGAATCGGTAGTGGTGCAGATGCGTCTCTGTTTGAAGAGTTGGCTAATGCGCGCGATGAATTCTGCAGTTCAGTTACGCCGTCTGATTTTGTCGACCTTCTGAATCAGGTTGCTATGCATCGGGATAATACCTGCGAACTCATTCTTGAGAACATGGTGTTGAAGGCTGAAATCGTCCGTCTTGGTGGGGATCCGACTTTTCTCGGGAATATCTATTCTGAGGGGAAAGCATAATGCGTGATATTCAGATGGTACTTGAGCGTTGGGGGGTATGGGCGGCCAGTGGTGGTACCAATATCGGCTATCCGCGTATAGCTGCTGGTTTATCCCGGCTACTGCCAGCCAGTCATGCTGGTCGTCCTTCATGCTGTGACGATGACGGAATGTACATCAATGAGGCTATGATCCGCCTTAGAAAGCACGATGAGTATCTTTGCATCCTTCTGGAATGGCATTACATCGACAACATGGCGTTACGCACGATGGCAACGAAACTGGGCATTTCACACAATCATGTTTCGGTTCGACTTCAGGCTGCGGAGAGCTTCATACAGGGCTCCCTTTGCACCCTCGATATTAAGCTCGAAATGGACAGGGAATGCCGAAAAGAAAATGTTTTACCGCCCAAATTAAAAAGGGTTGTGTAATTACAAAACCCGCTTTAATCTGTTAAGAGTGGTCACTTCGACACACAGCTTAATAATTGCTGCCCTGCCAGAAATGGCGGGGCTTTGTCGTTTCTGGAGCCAGTGATGAAATTTAACGAATTATCTTCTGAATCCCGCTCTCAGGCAAAAATCGGGTAATGACTCCAACTTACTGATAGTGTTTTATGTTCAGATAATGCCCGATGACCTTGTCATGCAGCTCCAGCGATTTTGAGAACGACAGTGACTTCCGTCCCAGCCTTGCCAGATGTTGTCTCAGATTCAGGTTATGTCGCTCAATGCGCTGAGTGTAACGCTTGCTGATAACGTGCAGCTTTCCCTTCAGGCGTGATTCATAAAGCGGCCAGCCATCCGTCATCCATACCACCACATCAAAGACCGACAGCAGCTCCAGAAGACGCTCCAGTGTGGCCAGAGTACGCTCACCAAAGACGTGTGCCACCACCGTCCTGCGCATCCTGTCATAGGCGTAAAATAACCAGCGCTGACATGATTTAGCCCCGACGTAGCCCCACTGTTCGTCCATTTCCGCGCAGACAATGACGTCACTGCCCGGTTGTATGCGCGATGTTACCGGCTCCGGCCTGAGTTTTTTAAGTGCCGTAAAATCGTGTTGAGGCCAACGCCCATAATGCGGGCACTGGCACGGCACCCAACCCCATTCATAGCCATATCAATGATTTTCTGATGTGTACCGGGTTGAGAGGCGGTGTAAGTGAAGCTGATTTGCCATGTTTTACGGCAGTGAGAGCAGAGATAGCGCTGATGTCCGGCAGTGCTTTTACCGTTACGCACGACGCCTTCGGTAGCTGAACAAGTGGGACATCTGATGGAAATGGAAGCCACGCAAGCACCTTAAAATCACCATCATACACTAAATCAGTAAGTTGGCAGCATTACCAAAAATCGCACTGGGCCAGCTTATTGTGGCATGCGGTGAGTCGGCAGGGGCGAACTGCGAAACTCTCGGTCGCAGCGTGGCTGCCGCGTTTATTGCAATGGAGCGCTATGATAGCGCCCCAGATAAATGTGATGACAGGACCGGTGAAAACGGTCGAAGTGGATCTGGTATTAATCTCTAATCATCTGCTCTAAATAGATACCAGGCACAATTTTCAAATTCACATAAGAACACTGAAGCACTTCGGGTTCCGAGTGAATTAGCGCATAAAGAGATTTTCTCTCTCAGAGGTGTTAATTCCTCCCTTTTTGGTGCGACATATGTTGCATCAGGTAATTTGTTGCGAGAGCCATCACCATGAGGGATTTCCCTCACAAATCCCAGTGATAGCATACGTTCATGAAGTATTTCATACGCCTCTTCATCAGCGCCATGCAATTCAACCCTCGCGAGCACATTTGACATAAATATCTCCATATTTGATGTGGTTACTTTTGGCGATTTAACGATATCAGACAGAGGTGGTGGCAGCCATAAAAACCATTTGGTTTGCATGGTTAGTTTTACTTATGTATCATTGCGCACCCGGCCCTTTAGCTCAGCTGGTTAGAGCGCGCGACTCATAATCGCTCGGTCGCTGGTTCAAGTCCAGCAAGGGCCCCCAAACCGCCATTAGCTCACCAGGAAGAGCAGCCAACCGTAAGCGTTGTATAGTACGGGGTTCGAGGCCTCGATGGCGGACCAATGCCGACTTAGCTCAGTAGGTAGAGCAACTGACTTGTAATCAGTAGGTCACCAGTTCGATTCCGGTAGTCGGCACCAAATGCGGTCATCGTATAATGGCTATTACCTCAGCCTTCCAAGCTGATGATGCGGGTTCGATTCCCGCTGACCGCTCCATTCTTCAGGCTCGCTTCGGCGGGCCTTTTCTATTTCAGGCTCCGGGAAACATCCCCGACGTGTGTTGTTGTTAAATCAGCCCGAGAGCCTGATCCCCTTTCCAACACACACAGCACCCGCCAAATAGCGAGGTGAGAGACTATGAAAATGAACGACTCCGGGAATATCTTCACGCAATTCTTTGCGTGGGTAGGGACCTTTGCAGCAGCGCTGGGCTTTACCACCCAGGATGTTATTTACATGTTCTTCGGTGCTGTAGGTCTGCTTATATCACTGGCGTCATATATCAACGGTCGCGTTGATGCCAGTCGAAAACGAAAAGAAGATGAGAAGCGCACCAAAATGGTCAATGACTATTTGAACGGTGTCAGCGACAAGCCGTACCACGAGCGACCAGCAGCAGCCAGTGTTGTTGTTGATGCGCTGCAAAAGGCAGGTGAATGATGAATCCTGCGTTGAGAAAATATGTGTTGTCTGCTGTAGGTGGTGGAGCTATTGCCATCGCTTCCGCGCTGATTACCGGCCCGACTGGTAATGATGGCCTGGAGGGCGTGCGCTATCAGCCTTATCAGGATGTGGTAAATAAGTGGACAGTTTGTTACGGGCATACAGGCCGCGACATCATGCTTGGGAAAACCTACACCGAGGCTGAGTGCCGTATTCTTCTCAGAAAAGACCTGAATACTGTGGCGCGCCAGATTGACCCTTACATCAAGGTTCCTATCCCGGCAACAATGCGCGGCGCGCTTTATTCGTTCGTGTACAACGTCGGCGCTGGTAACTTCAAAACCTCTACGCTGCTACGCAAAATTAACCTGGGCGATACGAAAGGCGCATGTGATCAACTTCGCGTCTGGATTTACGCCGGGAAGAAGAAGTGGGTGGGGTTGATGACACGCCGTGAGATTGAGCGTGAGGTGTGTATGTGGGGGCAGGAATGAGCAGGTTAACCACAATAATCATCGCTGTGGTCATCTGCGTTATCGCGTCGCTTGGTTGGGCGGTTAACCACTATCGCGATAACGCCATCACCTACAAAGACCAGCGCGATAAAGCCACTGAAAAGCTGACCCTGGCTAACGCTACGATCAAAGACATGGAGACCCGCCAGCGCGATGTTGCTGAGCTGGATGCCAGATACACGAAGGACTTAGCTGATGCGAAAAAGCAGCTTGATGATTTGCAGCGTTGCGTTAGCGCTGGCAAGTGTGGGTTGCACGTCAACGCCAGATGTCCCGCGAACGGAGCGACCAGCCCCGGCGGCATGGGCGATGCTTCCACCCCCCGACTTACTAACTCCGCTGAACGGGATTATTTCACCCTCAGAGAGCGAATAACAACCATCACCGGGCAAGTGAGCTACCTGCAGGACTATATCCGCACACAATGCCTGAATTAGCCTATTGCAAAAAAAAGCCCCAGGAGCAAAGAATGGGGCAAGTATCAACACACAAATAACAGGGTACCAACATAACAAATAACTATTGTTAGTGTGGGTTTTAATCATTAACTGGCCTACTTTTCAGAATTTTCATTTTTAATTAAGCCTACAGACAACAGTCTCGCAATAGCGGGGCTTTTTTATGCGCATCGTACGCGCCATCTAAGAGAGTCTTTCAGCAGTGAGCCTGAGGAACGCCGTTAAAGGTGGCGACCTCTCTCGGGCGGCATTCCTGTACGGCAGGCTCACCTCTAAAAGGAAACGCAATGAAGAGTTTTTTAACTAAGTCGCTGATGAATATTGGTTCTTATGCGCTGCTAAGTCTGCTGGCGTATAGCGCTATAATCGATAATCAACAGCTGATTGGTATTTCTGTGGCTGCATATTGGGTTGTAATCTTCCTCGGCCTATTTATGGGCGCGCTGATTATGGTTCTGAGCGTTGCTAAAGACCATACGAGTGATGAAGCAGCAAAACAGAAACTGATTGACCTCGTCAGGGATGCGACGAAGCGACGTTCAAAGGTGATGCGCGGCATCCAGTGGGTATGCCTCGTTTCTATCACAATTCTACTGGCTTATTCAGGCTGGGTGTTCACCGCTGTGATTTACGTCCTGGTGGGGCTAATTGTTAAATTTTTCCTGTCTATTGCACGCGACAACGTAGCCGAAAAAAAAGAAGGGGTAGCCTGGTGGCTGAATTGCACAGTGTGGCGTTTCACAAAAAGCAGGGTGGCGTCGTTGTTGGGTACTTAGACAACGGTGATACGGTTCCTGTCCAAAAGGGATTTTTTCACGTTGCTGCAACTGTTGAGATGAAAGGATCCGTATCTGTTTGTGTAGACGATGTATCGCACTTCACCATCCTCCCGCTTTCGGAACAAAAAGACTAAAGCAGCATTACAGAGGCCATTCGCTGAGTGGTCTCGATAATGATTTTTTTTGAAAGAGGATTGACCTGCATGGCATCGATAAAACACTCAACAGATGCCAGCGGACAATCAAAATATTATGTTCACTGGAAGGATGAAAAATCCGGGCATGGACGGCGTCGTATATTTAATAATATTGACGCCGCGGCACACCTTTTCTGGGAAAAACAGAATATTGAGCTGGATTCTCGAACAGCAAATTGGAGCGTTCTCGATAGCTCGTGGAACTTCAAGAAGCTGTTAATGTTTTTCCTTGGTCATCAGTTCAATAAAGTTGAGACGAACCAGATAAGACTATCCAGCTACAAAAAATGTCGCCATGACATACTCGCAATAGACGGCGATATTCTGGGTAGAAATATTTCAAGCATTACCCATCATGATATCGCTGAGTCAGTTCGGGCCGGCTGCCATAGATGGGTTCGCTCTGCTTACTTTCTTTTGCTCGAAAAGAAGCTTATTAGCTTTAACCCAGTTAAAAAGTCTGTGAAGCGGAAGCGTAAACCTATCACCATTCCATCAAAAGCCACCGTTCGGCAATTGCTGGATGAAGCGCCGCATCGCGAACGTATCGCCTGTTGGTTGGGCATCTGTGGCTTGCGAATTGGTGAAGTTCTCGCTGTTACTTACGCTGATGTCTCTGAGGACTGGATACACATCCGTCGCCACGTAGTTGATGGCGTTATTTGTGATGGTCTGAAACGTGGCGTAGAACGTCGGGTAAGAATGCCTCGCGAGCTGTTTGATTTGTTGGATAAATCCCGCATCGGGACGACACATCCTCTCGTGGCAAATCATTTTACCGGAGGGCCGTTATCGACCTGTTACGGTACTCAGGGGCCGCTGTATAAATCGCTTCAGGCTTTCGATATCAGATGCTTCCATCACCTAAGGCATTTTGCCGTTTCTCGCCTGGCTGATAAGGGAGTGGATATCATGAAGATTTCACGCCTGATAGGGCACTCGAGTATCAGGATCACCATCGATGTTTACGGTCATCTTTTTAATGAGTCTGTAGATATGGATCTCGACTGAACTACCTACAAAATGGAAATGGTATAGCGATCCACTATATCCCCATTCTAAGCGGGCTCAGGGCATGAAATCGCAGTTTTCACGAAATCTCGATAACTCCGCATTTTTTTGAGTTTTTAATTCCGCACTCAAACCCAGCAGGCTTGCGGTCCCGGAGCGATTTTTTTCTCAGAATTATTCCGCACGCAAAATGCGGAAAAATGATTTTGAACAAAATATAAACAGCACCCGATCACAGGTAAGCGTATGGCCCGAAAAAATAGCTTTAAAAAGGCCTACGTCAGCACCGTTATGGACATGGCGTTAGCCCGTAACAAGATTTCAAATCGTATGGTCGCCCAGCGGCTGGAAATCGACGAGGCAACCATACGCAACTGGCGTAAGGAACATGCCGATTTTAACCGCGCATTCACTGAGGCCCGCGAGGTTCTCATGGAGAGGATTAACAGCGTTGCTGCTAAGAGTCTCGATGTCAGAAAGCGAAAGGTGATTACCAAATCCCCGGATGGAGTGAAAACGACCGTCGAGGACGTATTACCTACGCACAATGACGTGGCCGTGTTCGCTAAAGCTTTAGGACTTGGGCGGAGTGTGTACGGGGAGGAGGACCGCCAACGTGATGTACTCCGCGACGTCATGAAACGCAAGGTATCCGGTGAGTACACAGCATTGCAGGCGGCGCAGTTGCTTGAGGCTGAGGGGATAAATGTTCCTGATACGCTGATGATGGAACTAGATACACCGAAGAAAATCGAAGTCTTGCTGGCTGGGCAGTCTACTGGCAAGCCGGAAACCGCGAGCCTCACCCCACAGGAAGCTGCTGAGCAGTACAAAACCTTCCTGGGCTAAAAATGCAAAAACAGGCGTTTTATTCAGAAAAAAGCCTATGCATTTTTTGACCCGTTTTATGCATGTTTTATTCACCCCATTTTGACGACTTATCCGCATGAAATAAGGCACTCGCGGCCATTTCAGCGTGGGCGTGATCCGGCTGGTGCGGGTAACGTCCATTATGTTAAATGGGGACCAATTTAAGGAATTTTTCTGTGCCGATTCCGTTCCCCTTCGACTTCCGCAAACCGGACTATAACGCCGTGTTTGAGTGGCGAATGGAGAGGCTGGAGCGGATCAGGAAAGCGCCTGAAATGCTGCCAGTGCTCCGCCAGTTCTACCGGGATAACCCGGCCCAGTTCATTATCGACTGGGGCATGACCACTGACCCCCGTAACCTTGACTACGGTCTGCCAGTATCCATCCCGTTTTTGCTGTTCCCGAAACAGGAGGAATGGATCCACTGGATAATGGACCGCCGTAAGAAACTCGAAAACGGAATCACTGAAAAGAGTCGCGAGATGGGGCTCAGCTGGACATCGATAGGTCTGGCGTGTTCGCTTTGCTTGTTTAACCGGGAAATGGTTATTGGCTTCGGCTCCCGTAAAGAAGAGTACGTGGACAGCACCGGCAGCCCGAAAGCGTTGTTCTGGAAAGCCAGAAAATTTATATCTTTGCTCCCTGCTGAATTTCGTGGCAGCTGGAACGAAAAGAAAAATGCGCCTTACATGCGAATAGAGTTTCCCGACAGCGGCTCCGTCATGACAGGTGAGGCCGGCGACAATATCGGACGTGGTGACAGGACCACTATGCACTTTATCGATGAATCGGCGTTCCTGCAGCGACCGTTCCTTATCGATGCCGCGCTCTCCCAAACCACTCGCTGCCGTATAGACCTCTCATCGGTCAACGGAATGAATAACCCATTCGCCCGTAAACGTCATGGCGGGAAAATCCCGGTATTCACGTTCCACTGGCGCAGCGACCCGCGCAAAGATGATGAATGGTACCGGAATGAGTGCCTGAAAATTGATGACCCGGTCATCGTTGCTCAGGAACTAGACCTGAACTACCTGGCATCAACAGAAGGCATCCTGATCCCTTCTGAGTGGGTACAGGCCGCCGTTGACGCTCATATCAAACTGGGTATTCAGCCCAGCGGCCAGCGACTTGGCGCAATGGATATCGCCGATGAAGGGAAAGATAAAAACGGCTTTTCTGCCCGTTATGGCTTCCTCCTGCAGGGCGTACACGAATGGTCAGGCGAGGGGAGCGACATCTACGCCTCAGTGGTTAAATCCTTCGGTTACTGTGACGACTACGGGCTTGATGAATTCCGTTTCGATGAAGATGGCCTTGGGGCCGGTGCGCGTGGCGATGCTCGTGTGATTAACGAAGCTAGACGGGATGAAGGCCGAAGTACGATAACGGCTACACCTTTCCGTGGCAGCGGCGGCGTATTTGATCCTGATGACGAAGCGGTGCCGGGTGATAACGGTAAAGCGGCACGCCTCAATAAAGACTTCTTCGCGACTGCCAAAGCACAGAGCTGGTGGCATCTCCGCAAGCTGTTCCGTAATACCTTCCGCGCGCTGAACGGGATGGACTACAACCCGGACGAAATTATTTCAATCAGCAGCGAGATAGAGAACAAGGAGCGCCTGTTGATGGAGCTTTCACAGCCGACATGGTCAAGAAATGCCGTCGGGAAAATTCTCGTCGATAAACAACCCGAAGGCACTAAATCACCGAACCTGGCGGATTCCGTAATGATTAATTACGCGCCGATGGATTCTTCTCTCGATATCTGGTCCAAACTCGGAGCGTGACCGTTATGGCGAAAAAAACAGGAAGAGTCGCCACAGCGGACTCTTACGATAACTTTGTTGCTCGCGTTGGCCTGCAGCAACCAAATCAGCATGCAGCATCAACCTATCGTGCCAATTACACCAGCCGCAACCGTCTGCTGGTGGAGTGGGCATATCGTTCATCATGGATTATCGGTGTCGCGGTTGATGCAAAGCCTGACGATATGACGAAAAAAGGGGCCAGGATAACCAGCGAAATTGACCCGAAGCGCCGGGGGATTCTGGAAGCCAGGTTTGAAGAGTTGAAACTCTGGGAAAGACTGAACCAGGTGCTGAAATGGTCAAGACTGTACGGCGGCGCCGTGGGGTTGATCCTCATTGAGGGGCAGGCCCCGCTTACCCCACTGGTGCTGGATAAAGTAGGGAAAGGCAGCTTTAAAGGGCTGGCCGTGCTCGACCGCTGGATGATTAACCCGAACCTTGGGCGCCGTATCAAGACTCTCGGGCCTGAGCTCGGCAAGCCTGAAACTTACGATATCGTTACCTCGGCGCAAGGTATTCCCCCCTGGACAGTAAACTATAGCCGCTTGATTCGCATGGATGGCATAACTCTACCGTATCAGCAGGCACTCACGGAAAATGAATGGGGGATGTCCGTTGTTGAGCGGATCTTCGACCGACTGACATCGTATGACAGCACAAGCGTTGGCGCAGCGCAGTTGGCTTACAAAGCACACTTGCGCACAGCAAAAATTAAGAAGCTTCGTGAAATTATCGCCATGGGCGGGAAGCCATTCGAAGCTCTGATAAAACAGATGGATATGGTTCGTGAGTTCCAGACCAACGAGGGAATGTCTCTCTTTGATGCTGAAGATACCTTCGAGACGCATTCCTACTCGTTCGCTGGGTTGTCAGACCTGTTGAGTGAGTTTAAAGAAGACATCGCCGGTGCTGTTGGTATTCCATTGGTCCGCCTGTTTCGACAGTCGCCGAAGGGGTTTTCGACGGGCGATTCAGATCTAGCTAACTACTACGACGATATTGGCGCTCAGCAGGAGAACACCCTTAGAGCACCGGTTCGGTTGCTTTATGACGTGCTGCATCGTTCAGAATTTGGCGAACCGCTGCCTGACGATTTTACGTTCGAATTTAATCCACTATGGCAGATGTCAGACGTTGACCGTTCGACAGTAGCGACCAATACCACTACTGCACTGGCAACCGCTGTGCGTGAACTGGGAATGTCTCCTGCCGCCGCACTAACCGATCTCAGGGAGACGGCGCGTGTGACGGGGATTGGCTCATCTATTACTGACGAGGATATCGACCATGCGAAGGCCCAGTGGTCGGAGGATGAATCTGAAACCAGCCCTCCGCCGACGTTCGGAAATACAGTACCGCAAAAGCCTGTTGGCGATAGCGAACCAAATCGGGGAAATCGTAAATGGTATTTACGATGGTTCTCAGGCCAGCGCTGATAAAACCGCCAGCACCCTTGTGGACTATTCGGACGTCATTAGCGACTGGGCGGAAATGGTTGGCCGTAAAATGTTTGTTCAGGTCGAGCGCGAAGAATGGAGTCAGTGGCGAGCTGTATCGGAAGAACTCGCCGCTGGTCTACGCGATGTTGTGGGGAGCACTCCAGTCGGGATGGTAGCGCAGGATATCGTATACCGGCAGATTCAACTGATGAAGTCCCTGCCTCTGGAAGCTGCAGATCGCGTGATGGACATACAACAGCGTGCCATGGAAGCCGTGGTTAACGGTGAACGTCCGGAGCAGCTCTACGACATGATAATGCAGTCTGGTGGTGTGACTGCCAGCAGGGCGCAGCTTATTGCGCGTACTGAGATTGGAAGGGCCACCGGAGCACTGACGCAAGCCAGAGCGTTATCGGTCGGTTCTGAGGGCTACTGGTGGCGCATTGAAGGGGTCGGGACCCGCCCGTCACATCGCAAGATGAAGGATGTGTTTGTTCGCTGGGATAACCCGCCAACGCTCGACGGTATGACCGGGCACGCCGGATGCCTGCCTAACTGCAAGTGCTGGTCAGAAGTACAGATACCTGAGCCGAGGAAATGATATGGCAACACCACCGAACGTTGTTATCTCATCAGCAATGACAGGTAAATTCAGGTTTGAAGTTGGGTTCATGAAAACACCTGTCCTTTTCGTTGAAATGAGACAGAACATAAAGCGCTATTCACCACATTGTGATGTCGTTGAAAGAATCGTATGGCAGAAAGCTACGTCGATACAGGCATTCGCCATTCAATTTCGATACAGCGGGCCTGAAATAAATTAACCCTCTCCTGTAGTTGGTGTCCTGCGTCAATGATGTGAAAAACGCGGTTTATCACTGTCATTTTGGCTGAACTACCAAACCCGCGAAATGTTGTAAAAATGTTGTTCTCGAAAATGCGCTGTTTCCATCCGGAAAATAGCTGGTTTTACTGCTTTGAGGTGACATTTTAATCGAGTCCATTTTCGCCAGGGCGTGTAAGAGCCCTTATGTTAAATAGCCCGCTATTTTGAACATTTATCCCATCTCGCAAGGTCGCGAACTAAGCGGCCTTTTTTGTTGCCCGTAATTGAGCAGGTAACCCATGAAATATTTCTTTAAAACACGGCTAGGGAACACCCGTTACCAGTTGGCTGATGGCTCGGTGCTCTTTAAAGACGTGCCGATCGGGCGTACTGGCGAGCAGGAATATGACGCTACCGAACGCCCAGAGCTGGTGCCGGATGCTCGAGGGAAGGTGATTGTCAGACGCACGCCAGAAGAGGTCTTTAGCCAACGTGCAATGGCGTCCTTTGAAGGTATGGCGGTGACAGTCGGTCACCCTCGTGACTTCAACGGGGAAATTATCTTTGTCACTCCGGAAAACTGGCGCCAATTAGCCAACGGACACATTCAGAACGTCAGGCGCGGGAAAGGTTCAGATTCCGACCTGTTGCTTGCTGATGTCATCGTTAAAACCCCCGAGGGGTTACAGGCCATCGACGATGGTGACGATGAGGTCAGTTGTGGTTATGACGCTGACTATGAACAAATCTCACCGGGTCTCGCAAAGCAGTCCGCGATAACCGGTAACCATCTGGCCCTTGTCCCGAACGGGCGGGCCGGTTTCCGCTGCAAAATAGGGGATGCTATGCCTAGCACGACTAAAAACTGGTTTAACCGGCTTTTAAAGGCCCGTAAAACCAACGACGCCGCCGAAATGGCGAACCTGATCGATAACCCGCCGGACAATATGACTGGTGATAACGACGATGTGACGTCATCCGTGACGCCTGGCGGGGTAGTGATTAACCTCGCGCCTCAGGCCCCGATGCCTGCACCGACGCTGCCCGTAACTACCGATGCAGAAGAGGATATCCCGGCATGGGGTAAGGCGCTGATTGCCGCAGTGGCAAAGCTCACCCCGACTGCGCCGACCACGGTCGATGAGGATGAGGACGAAAAAGGCGAGGTGGAAGGCGCAGTGACAGGTGATGCCGCTTACCGTGCCGACCTGATTCAACCGGGTATTCAGCTTCCGACGAAAGCGAAGCCTACGGCGTTTAAACGTCAGATCCTTGCCGCTGCCGATCAGACGCTGGTTCGCTCCATCGTAGGTGATGTGGATGTTACCGGCCTGAAAAAAGCCACCGTAGATATGGCATTCAACGCTGTTTCTGAACTGGCTAAAAACCGCAATACTGCCGCGCAGACTGTCGACAGTTTCCGCACGATGACCACCAAAACCACAAAATCTATCGCGGAAATCAATAAAGCCGCGAAAGAACTCTGGGCTAAACGAGGCTAAAACATGGCTAACACCATTCTTTACCGGATGCCTGCGGGCATTGCCGGGGCGATTTCACGCCCGCAGGATTTAACTGTAGAGCCGCATATTCTCGATGCAACAAAACCCTTCCCGGCATATGGACTGGGGGGAAAGATTGTCGGGGGCAAGTTCGTGCCTGTTGAAGCGGACGATCCGGTCACTGTGATGGCGGGAATTTTTGTTCGCCCTTACCCGACAGCTTCACAGCCTGACAAGATTCGCCAGGTTGGCACTGGCTACAACTTTGCCGGCGACAATCTGAAACGCGGCTATGTCACGGTTAACATCGGCGGTGACGCCTCTTCTGTCGCGCTATATGCCCCGGTATTTATGCGCGTAGGTACTCCGACCGCTGCAAGCCCACTGGGTGCTTTCCTCGCGGCTGCTGACGATACAAACACCGTTCAGATCACCAACGCCTATTTCAATGGTCCCGGCGACGCCGATGGCAACATTGAACTGGCATATAACATTTAAGGGAGCATGACAAATGCCAATGACCTTCGATCAGGCAACAGTCGACAGCACTGGTGCTTTTCTGGTTCACGAGCTTGAGCGACTCGACCAGGGGCTGAACCTGCCGCTGACATCCCAGACGTGGAGTCGCGATATCGAACTGCGTGAGGATGTTTCTATCGCGGATGAGATGAGCTCTTTCACCAACACCACGTTTGCGGCCGCAGGCTCTCCGAACTCAAACGGTAAAAACTGGATCAACCAGTTAGCCACTGCCATCTCAGGGCTGAATGTCGATATCACAAAAACAGGTTTTCCTCTGGAACTGTGGGGGATGGAGTTGGGCTGGACCGTGGTTGAACTCGCTGCGGCCGCTCAGGTTGGTCGTCCGATTGACACCCAGAAGTACGACGGCATGCAGCTGAAGTGGAACATGGACACCGACGAGCAGGTGTATATCGGGGATGCGGCCAAAGGTGCCAAAGGTCTGCTGAAACTGTCGCAGGTCACGCCGACAAACGCGGCGAAGACTTTCGCAACATCCTCCCCTGACGAAATTCGCGCAGCCATCAACCAGGTGCTGAGCAATGCGTGGACCCGCTCCGCGTATTCCAAGGTGCCTGAAGACCTGCTGATCCCGCCGGACCAGTATTCCTTCCTGGCAAGCACGATTGTTTCTTCTGCGGGTAACCAGTCTCTGCTGACCTACCTGGAGACCAACACAATCGCTTTCCATCAGAACGGCAAACCGCTGAACATCCGCCCGGTGAAATGGGCTATCGGTCGCGGCGTTGCAAACAAAGACCGCATGGTTGCGTACACGAACGATAAAAAGTTTGTCCGCTTCCCGATGGTCCCTCTGCAGAGCGTTCCGATCCAGTACCGCGGCATTTACCAGCTGGTGACCTATTACGGCAAGCTGGGTGCCGTTGAACCGGTCTATCCGGAAACCCTGAACTACATGGACGGCATCTAAGCCTGTAGCCCCGGAAACGGGGCTGATCTCTGAGGATTTGCGATGAAAAAGAAAATCTATGTACTGACCCCGTTTAATTTTAACGATGGCGCCAGTATTACCGCTTTTGCCGCAGGATTTCATGATGTTGAAAGCGACGTGGCGGATCACTGGTTTGTGAAAGCACACTGCTCGCCTGACGGTGAAGCCCCGGCGCTTGATGATGACCCGCGCACTGCCGAGCTTGAAGCGCTGGTGGAAGAGCAGGCTGTCCGCATTGCCGAGCTTGAAGAGCAACTCGCAGAGGCTAAAGCTAATGGCAAAAAACAAAAGCCTGCCGACGCCTGAGAAATTCCGCGCAGACTTCCCGCAGTTCTCTGATGAAACCAAATACCCCACGCTGATGATTAAGGCCCGTCTCTCTCTGGCGGATGTGTTGATGAGTGAATCTCGGTTTGGTGAAGACATTTTCCCCTATGTCGTTGAGTTATTCGTGGCGCACTACATGGCTCTTTATGCTGCTGATATGCGCGGGGCCGCGGTGGGTACCGCTGGTGGTGCGAACAGTGGGGTGCAGACATCAAAATCAGTGGACAAGGTTTCTGTCAGTTATGACGCCAGCACGACGCTGAATCCTGATGCAGGCTTCTGGAATAACACTCGCTACGGCGCTGAATTCTGGGAATACCTGATGATATTCGGTGCCGGGGCGATTCAGCTGGGGACGCCGTAATGAAAAGTGGGTTAACGGTTCGCGCTGATAATGCCGCGGCTGTTCTGGAATCCCTCCAACAACTGTCCAGCATGGATGTGCTGGTGGGTATTCCTGAGGACAAGGCTGGGCGTGAAGACGGTTCCCCGATGAATAACGCGGAACTGGGCTATCTCCAGTCGACTGGCGCGACGGTGGAAATCGACGGGACGACGGTCACACTTCACCCGCGTCCTTTTCTGGATATGGGGATCGAGGATTCAAAACCCCGCACCACGGAACACCTGAAAGCGGCGGCGTCGCTGGCCCTTGATGGTAAAGCGGAAGCGGCAGAGCGGGAGCTGGAGAAAGCCGGGCAGATTGCCCGTGATGCGTCAAAAGCGGTGATCGGTGCTGGTGATCGACTGCATCCTCTTTCTGAGAAAACCCTTGAACGTCGACGTGCTGAGGGCATACCCGGCGATAAGCCACTGTATGCACATGGCTACCTTCTGCGTTCAATAAACTATGTTGTGAGGAAACGATAATGCCATTCCTTGATGTTACAGACGTCCTCCTTGACCCTGACTTCATGGATACCACCCTGGTATGTCATCGCCAAATACAGACGACGGACAGCGATAATTTCGCGACGAACACGGTGCAGGATATTCCATTTAGTGGGGTGGTGACCGTCGACCGTGCGCTGGAAGCAAAGCGCATGGCCGCAGGGCAGAACATCAACGGTGCGATTCTGATTGTGACGCAATTTCGCTTAACACAGGGGCAGACGGCTAACGGTTCTGACCCAGAACTGGACGCCGATGTGGTGACTTACAACGGACGAAACTATCGAGTGACCTTTGTTGATCCTTACATCAGCTATGGCGCTGGGTTTGTCCAGGCGCATTGTGAGCTGGTGGACTTTGACGGAGGTAACCCCAGTTGAGTAATGACAGCACAACACCCGGGTATCTGACACCCGTCGGGGATTTACCTAAATATGACGAGGATCTGGAGCGAGAGATTAGCCGCTGGATCCGAGGCGTATCTGGGCTACCTGCAGAAGTTGTCTTTCCTCGCTGGACCGACCCTCAACGGAAGATACCCAATAATGGCACGACGTGGTGTGGTTTCGGTATTACCACCATCCCGCAACCACTCAGCCAGGCTGACGTTCAGATTTCAGATACTGAGTCTCAGCAGTGGACGTGGGAAAAAGTCACGGTCATTTGCTGCTTCTATGGGCCCAACGGTAATAGTACAGCCTCGACGTTTCGCGCCGGAATTTTCGTAGAGCAAAACAACGCTGAGCTCAACCGCGTAGGCCTTTCGCTGGTGGAGGCCGGAACCATCTACAACCTGCCCGAACTCATCAATAACCAGTGGGTCAGGCGCTACGACCTTACTGTTACCCTCAACCGGAAAAACGTCCGGACATACAACATTAAATCCATCGTTGACGGCGACGTCACGATTTCTACCGGAGACTGACTATGGCGACGAAAGGTTTGCCGTTAAACCGTGTTGCGAATACGGCCGTAACACTGTCGGCCAAAGCTGCGCAGGGGCGCAACTTCGGTTCGATGCTTATCCTGGGTAACTCGACAGTTATCCCAATTAGCGAACGACTGCGTGTCTATTCTTCTCCGGATGATATCGGTGACGACTTCGGCGTGGATAGTGAAGAGTACGCTGCGGCCACCATCTGGTTTTCGCAGTCTCCGCAGCCGACGCAGCTCTATGTCGGCCGCTGGGTTGATTCCCTGACTTCTGCTGAATCAGGTACGGCTGAAACACTGCTCGAAGCGGTTAACGCGCTGCTGGATTACAACTCCTGGTACGGTCTGCATCTGGCTGTGCCGGAAGCGGATTACCCCTCTGATGCGGATATTCTGCCTGTATGTGCCGCGATTGAGTCTGCGACGGTGTCGCGCATTCTGGCGCTGACGTCTGCTGATGCCACTGTCATGGATGCCTCGGTGTCTACCGATCTGGCTTCTAAGATGAAAGCCGCTAAGTACAGCCGTTCGTTTATCCAGTATTCCTCAACCAGCCGCTACGCGGCGCTGTCGGCGTTCGGGCGTGCGTTCACTGTCGACTTCAACGGCAGCAACACCACAATCACCCTGAAATTCAAGCAGGAGCCGGGTGTTACTTACGAGACCATCGGCACCTCTCAGGCCAATGCGCTGGAAGCCAAGAACTGTAACGTTTACGTGTACTACGAAAACGACACCGCCATCCTCGAGCAGGGCGTAATGGCGAACGGCGATTTCTTCGACGAACGCCACGGTCTGGACTGGTTGCAGAACACCGTGCAGACGACGGATTACAACACGCTGTACACCAGCACCACCAAAATCCCACAGACCGACGCCGGCACTACTACCCGCATGGCGAACATCGAGCAGGTTCTCGACCAGGCTGTGAACAACGGTCTGTTTGCGCCAGGGAAATGGACTGGCGGCCCGATTGGTCAGTTAAATACGGGCGACACGCTGACCAAAGGCTACTACATGTACGCGCCGAGCGTGGATGACCAGTTGCAGGCGGACCGCGAGGCGCGCAAAGGTGTCCAGATTCAGGTTGCCGCAAAACTGGCCGGTGCTGTGCACTATTCCTCTGTAGCAATCACCGTTGTTCGTTAAGGAGCGAAAATGCCTACATATTCTTTTATGGACGTCACGGCAACGCTGACAGGTCCAACGGGTTCTATTGAACTTGGTTATGGCTCTGCTAACTCAGAGGAAGGTATCGTCGTTGCGATGGGCGGCCCGAAGAACACCATGACCATCGGCGCTGACGGTGAGGTGATGCATAGCCTACACGCGGACAAAAGCGGTACGATCACCGTCAACTACCTCAAAACATCGCCAACCAACAAGAAGTTGTCTCTGATGTACAACGCACAGAGCCAGTCCTCTGCAACCTGGGGGAATAACGTGATCCTTATCCGAAATAAGGTAAGTGGTGACGTCGTCACGGCGCGTAGTGTCGCGTTCCAGAAACAGCCTGACTTTGCCAACGCCAAAGACGGAAGCACAGTATCGTGGGTCTTTGACGGTGGTAAGATTGATGAACTGCTTGGGGAGTTTTAACAGATGGAATGTCAAATCAAAGGCGTGAATTACCAGGCTCCTAAGCTGGATGTATTCGCGCAACTGCGGGTATCGCGTAAATTGCTGCCGGTGCTCGCCAGCCTGATGGCTGACATGGGCAGCGTTCGTGAGCTGCTGCCAGCGGACGGGAAATTTGAAGGCGCGAATATGGAGGCATTGTCCCCGGTGCTGGATAAAGTGCTGCCGCGTATCGCGCAGGAAATCTCCGACCTGAGCGAGGAAGACACCAACGCGATCATTCACCCCTGTCTGTCGGTTGTCGTTCGCCAGCAGGGTACCACCTGGACCCCTATCATGCGCAGCGGCACACTGATGTTCGATGATATCGACCTGATGACGATGCTGCAGCTGGTGGCGCGGGTGGTCGCCGATAGCCTGGGAAATTTTTTGCCAGAACTTCCTACCAGCGCGACGTCTCCGGGCCAACCTCAGTCCTGACGCTCAACAGCCTGCCTGACGGGCTGTCTTATCTCCTCGACCCGGTAGATGCCGGGTATATACCTTACTCTGCGCTTAAAGACGGGTCTGTCGACCTGTGCGATATCGCGCTGATGAATGACCAACTGGCGGTTAAAGCTGATAACCAGCGTCTGATCGACAAATGGAGAGCCGACAATGAACGCTGAGACAATCAAGGAGTTCCTGGTTAGCCTCGGCTTCCAGGTTGATTCTTCTGGCGAGAAGAAATTCAATGCGGTCCTTACTGGTGTGACGGCCAATGCAATAAAAATGGGAGTAGCCGTCGAAGCGGCGGCGCTCTCAGTTGTGGCATACACCGCGAAGATTGCCAGCGGGCTGGATACGTTGTACTGGGCATCACAGCGCACTGGCGCAACGGTGCAGGGCATCAAAGCCATTGGCTACGCGGTCAGTCAGGTTGGCGGTAGCGCCGATGCCGCGCGCGGTTCTCTGGAGAGCCTGGCGCGGTTTGTCCGCAATAACCCTGGGGCGGAAGGATTCCTTAACCGCCTTGGCGTGCAGACACGTGACGCCAGCGGCAATATGCGGGATATGTCGGCCATCTTCACTGGTGTCGGGCAGAAGCTCAGCAGCATGCCGTACTACCGCGCCAATCAGTACGCCTCGATGCTCGGCATCGATGAAAATACGCTGATGGCCATGCGCCGCGGTATTGGCGGATTTACCGGGCAGTATAGCGCCATGGCGAAAGCCATCGGCTTTAATGCTGACCAGGCGGCTGCCAGCTCTAATCGCTTCATGACGTCGCTACGTTCGTTCGGCGAAATGGCGAGCATGGCGCGCGATAAAATCGGCTCTAACCTTGCTGGTGGTCTGGCGGGTTCACTCGATAAGCTGCGCCGTCACATCCTGGACAATTTCCCGCGCATCGAGCAAACGCTGACGAAAGCCATTAAGGGTATTCTCTGGCTCGGCGATGTTATCGGTCGGCTATTCTTCCGGATTATTGAAGGGGCCGCCGACCTAATCGACTGGTGGGGGAGCCTCGATAAATCGACCAAACAGCTGATTGGCTTGTTTGGCGCGCTGACGCTGGCGCTGAAAATCCTCAACAGCACGTTCTGGATGTCGCCTATCGGCCTGATTACGGCGCTGGCCGCCGCTATCGCGTTATTGTGGGAAGACTATAAAACGTGGAAGGAAGGCGGCCAGAGCCTGATTGACTGGGCAAAATGGAAGCCGGAGGTTGATCAGGCAGTGAAGATGGTCGGCGATTTGAAAAAAACGGTCGTCGACCTGACCAAATCCATTGCTAAGTTGCTAAATATTGACCCTAAATCGTGGTCTCTGAAGTGGGATTTCAGCAACTTCATCTCCCAAATGGGGGAGTTTGGCAAGATGCTTAATATGATTGCAGACTTGCTGAACGCCATCAAAGACGGGAACTGGTCGCAAGCTGCAAAAATCGGTAAGCAGTTACTTAGCCAGGGTAGTGACCAACCGAGCGCTACACCAATGGTTGAGGATAGTGCAAATAACACGGCAGAATGGATTAAGAAAAAAACGGGCTGGGACCCTCGTAGCGTAGGTCGCTGGCTTAGTGGAGAGTCCGAACCCGCAGCGGGGGCCGGAAACACCCTGGCAGATCGCAATAACAACCCCGGTAATATTCGTCCTGTCGGCGGTGGCGGCTTCCGCATGTTTGAGTCAGCCCTGCATGGATGGTCAGCGATGAAAAACCAGCTGATGCGATATTTCACAGGGAAGACTACCGGGCGCGCACTGCAAACTGTCCGGGATATCGTCAGCACGTGGGCGCCTGCCGGCGACAATAACGATCCTGAGCTTTACGCCAAGCAGGTCGCCGGGTGGATGGGGGTATCGCCTGATGCAGTGCTTAACCTGACCAACCCGAACACCATGGCAACGCTGATGCAGTCGATGGCGCGCAAAGAGGGGTATTCCAACTGGAACAGCCCTCTGGCATACCAGGCAGCTGGTGGTAAGAGTGGGGCAAGTATTCAGCAGCAGAATACCTACAACATCTACGGTGGCAATGCTCGCGAGGTCGGCGACGAAGTTGAGCAGCGCCAGCACTCTTCAAACGCACGCATTATGCGCACCAACCAGAGCGGGGTCGGCTAATGGATATTCTGTCGACGCTGTTTCATCAGCAGTCGCGAAAAATCGGCCTGATAGTCCCCAGCGTTGTCGTTTCTGAGAAGCACAGCGACACGCTGGAGATTACAGAGCACCCGGTAGAGATAGGCGCAGCGGTGGCGGACCACGCCTATAAGCGGCCTTCTGAGGTTGTGCTGGTGGTGGTTCGCTGCTTGATTTCGTTGACACCTCCTCTATCGGTCTGAGTCTTGGGCTTAGTCCGCAGGAAACCTATCAGGAGCTGCTGGACCTGCAGAGCAGTCGTATCCCGTTTGATGTTGTGACGGGCAAACGGCTCTACAGCAATATGCTAATCCGCGCGCTGGAGGTCACCACCGACAAAACCACGGAAAATGTGCTATCGGCGGTGCTGACGTTGCGTGAGGTTCTCATTACTCAGACCCAGCAGATTACCGTCGCGAATAAATCCAACATGAAGGATGGAGCCAGCACATCTGCGGTTGCGAACTCCGGTACCAAGACTACAAAGCCACCGAATAACTCACTGCTGAAGACGGTGGCAGATAAAGCCGTTTCATATTTCGGGGGATAGCATGGCGGTATCAGAAATTCCGCTGACTGCGGATAACCAGCAGTTCAGCATTGTACTGGCGGGAAGCACCTATCGGATGAGTATCATCTGGCGAGACCTGTACTGGATCCTCGACCTTCTCGACGAACAGAGCAATACCATTATTTCCGGCATCCCGCTGGTGACTGGCGCTGATCTGCTGGCGCAATACGCATACCTCGGTCTGGGCTTTAAGCTGGCGGTCTTCTGCGACGACGCTACCCAGGCATACCCGACAAAAACTAATTTGGGCACCAGGAGTCATCTTCTGGTCTCCACGGAGTAGCAATGTCTCAAAACTGGATGCGTCACTTCGAGCTGCAGCTCGTTGACGAAAATGGGAAGGGTATCGACCTCAGTGGCTTTAAGGTCACCTTCACCATCGACTGGTTCAATATCAGCAGCGCTTCCCGGGTGGGAACGTTCAAAATTTATAACCTGTCATCGGATACAGCCAACCGTATCACGGGGAAAGAATTCTCCAAGCTACGGCTGATCGCCGGCTATGATGGTATTGCATCGGAGGTATCGGCCAGCGAGGTTGGTGTGGCACGAAACGTTGATGCGTCGACAGTTGGACAGACGGATGGTCGAAACTATGGGCTATTGTTCACGGGCGATCTGCGTTATGCAGTAACCGGCAAGGATAACCCGGTTGATTCGTATGTGCTGATTCAGGCATGCGATACGGATCTGGCGTTCTCTACGGCAATCACCGTTCAGACACTGGCGGCCGGTTACACGGTCGCTGATATGAATCGTGCGCTGATGAAGGATTTCGAGGCGAAAGGGGCAAGCGAGGGGATCACCACGGCGATGCCGACAACGGTATTCCCCCGCGGGCGAGTGCTGTTTGGCTCGACGCGTAAGCTGATGGATAACGTGGCCGAACAGTGCGGTGCAACCTGGCAGTTCGTTGATGGTCAGCGCCAGATGGTGGCAAAAAACGAGTATGTTCACGAGGCGATCGTGCTGAATAGCGCCACCGGGCTGATTGGCATGCCTCAGCAGACCATCGGCAACGGCGTTAATGTCCGCGCGCTGATCAACCCTAACATCCGGGTGAATGGCCTGATTCAGCTCGACCAGGCATCGGTATTCCGCACAGCGCTGTCGAACAACGATATTGCTATGGCTGGTGGGCAGATAACCGACCAGAACACGGACGGCAATATCACGCTCAGCGGCACCACGGCGCAGCCAGCCAGTATTGCCACAGATGGTGTGTATATTGTGCGCGGCATTATGTACACTGGTGATACAAGGGGCCAGGCGTGGTACATGGATATGATGTGTGAAGCGCGTGGGGCCATCGATATTAAAACTCAGGCAGCGTTTAACCGGGGTGGATAATGGGTAAATACGCATTACTGGCTGGATTATTGGTTTCATTACCGTCTTTTGCCGCGTTCCAGTGTGGCGGCTATAAGATGACGCTATCCGATGCAGAAGGGCTTGTTCGGATTAACGGCGAATTGGTTACCAGCCAAAAAGTTAAATATATTGGGACGCAGGGTGACGAGGCGAACGCCGTGTGGAATATGGGCCTGATGCCTGCGCGCGACGGCAATAACTACGGCTTTGAGTTTGTTAAACGTAACGGAAAGTCATTCCTGAACGTCCAACTGCTGCAGAACAACATGGATGCGCCGAAAATCATCGGTTCGTTCCCGTGTAAGAAAGTGCCTGGTTAACCCTATTCAAAAGTTTTTCTTGGTTGCTGGTTAATCTGTTACCATTAAAGAAGTTTTCAATGAAAGGTGATTATCATGATTGGCTTGAGCGCAGCGTTGGCGTTTACACCGCCAAAAGCTCCTACGGTCGATAAGTTTATGGAGTCTTTTTCCCGTAAGATTGAAAGATCTTTTGGGGAGTTTGATCGGACTAATCAAGGCTCTTTAAGCAAAAGGCAGGTCCGAGATATCACCAAGATGGTTTACCAGCGTACAGACCTTGCATCAGCAAAAGCGGATGAGGGGAGTGCCATCATAAGCGTAATGAGGCATGGCTCAGCTGAAGAGATAGCTGAGCTAAAAATTGAAGAGATTGAACCCGAACAGCTATTAGAAGTTGCTGATAAACTACGCATTGGATTGAAGCGATTGAAATACGCTTTTTTCGTTGCCTCAACTTCGCAGGCTTGGCAGCCACATATGGCTACCTTAAAACATTTAGAAACCAAAACGATTAAATCGTTTAGCGAATACTACCAGGCAGTTGTTGAGATAGCCGACCTGTTGCCTAATTTCATTGAGCTAGATTATTCCATAGATTTTGATATGGAAAAAATAGATAAAGCCTTGGCGGAACCCTTTGTTGAGCATCCATCATGGGTGGATAGCGGTGATGATTTTGTTAAATGGGTTAAAGGTATGAAGGCTTAATAATGTCAATCAAGGTAATGTATTCAAAGAGCTTTCTTGATGAAATGGGAAAACTTTCGGATGGTGAATTATTGCTTATTGGTGAGTTTGTTTCATCTTTAAAGAAGTCGGGGTTTGAAGGGTTACCAGGGCGAAATAAGCCATCGACCGGGGTAAGCAAAAAACATGTGAATCGTGAAAAGCTAATTCAGTACGCAATCGAAAAGCTGCTTTGGCATTATCACGTCGGGTATGCTGAGTACGATAAAAAAAGAACATTCGGTGACTGGACTTCTGAGTATGTTGTTCATTACCAAAATAAAGAGTCTGAAGTCAGATTTGTGAGCTATGGTTCTCATCCACCGTTCAAACTTCCCCCTGTCAGTTCGCTAACGTAATACTTACTTATCAAATACAACCCGCCACCCGGCGGGTTTTTTATTGCCTGGAGTTTACCAATGGCCTTTTCAGAACAGACCCGTAGCGGCGATCAGGCTGAGACATTCAAGTCTGAGGGTAAGGTACTGGCGCAGGGGCTACGCGTTGCTATGCCTGGCATCATCCAGTCATTTGACGCAGAAGCTGTGACCGCCGTAGTACAGCCGGCTATCCGCTGCGTTGAAACAGATAATGAGGGTAACCGCACCACCAGAGATTATCCGCTGCTGGTGGATGTCCCCGTAGTATTCCCAACAGCGGGCGGCGTGACACTGACTCTTCCGGTTAACCCGGGTGATGAGTGTGAACTGAAATTCCAGGACAGATGCATAGATTTCTTCTGGCAAAGCGGCGGCGTCCAGGAACCGGTCGATGACCGCATGCATGACCTTTCGGATGCAACCTGTTCAGTCGGTCAAATATCACAGCCAAACCGAATCAAAAATGTCAGCACCACATCAGCACAACTACGGACGGTTGACGGCAGTACTTACATCGACCTCAACCCCTCGACCAAGAAAATTAAAATCGTTGCTCCTGGCGGCCTTGATGTAGAAACGCCTCAGGCAAACTTCAGCGCCGCCGTGACAATTCGCGGGTTATTGACATGGATGGGCGGCATGGTAGGTAGCATCGCCAGCGGCACAGCGGCGAAAATTACAGGTGCGATCGAGTTCTTCGGTACGCTCAAATCTAACGGAAAAGATATCGGCGACACGCACACCCACGGCGGTGTTCAGCACGGTACTGATAACACTGATAAGGTGAATTGATGCGATACCGACGCGAAGACGCCGACGGTGATTACACGTTCGGCAGCGGTGATGATACGTGGCTGATTAACTCCCCGGATGCGGTAGCGCAGGCGATTAAAACGCGCTTTAACCTCTGGTACGGGCAGTGGTTCCTCGATACCACCACCGGTACACCATGGGTACAGTCTGTACTCGGCAAGCAGAAGCCCGAAACCTACAACCTGACAATCCGCCAGCGCATCCTGCAGACGCAGGGTGTGAAAAGCATCACCGACTTTAACACCGTAGTTAATACCACAACCCGACGCGTATCATTCACCGCCACCGTCGATACCATTTACGGAACAACGACAGTCACATCGGAGGCGTGATGGCCTTAAACCTCGACACACTGGGCTTATCTGCAAAGGTAACCGCTCAGGGCATCAGTGCGCCTGATTATCAGACAATACTCGACACGCTGACCAGTTATTACCAGCAGATTTATGGCAGTGACGTCTATCTCGACCCGGACAGCAAAGACGGGCAGGCAGTAGCGCTGCAGGCGCTGGCTATCCATGATGCCAATAACACCGCTATTTCGGTCTACAACAGCTATTCCCCTTCGACAGCATACGGCGCAGGCCTGGCGAGCAACGTTAAAATTAACGGGATTGCGCGCAACGGTGCGACAAACTCGACGGTTGACCTGCTTCTGATGGGCACCGTGGGAGCGACAATCACGAACGGTTCGGCGAAAGATGCCAATAACGTGATCTGGAACCTCCCCGCCAGCGTATCAATCGGCGTTGACGGTACCGTGACGGTGACAGCGACTTGCGCGAACACTGGAGCGGTGGCGGCGCTGTCCGGAACAATTACCAGCATTAACACCCCGACCCGCGGCTGGACATCGGTAACGAACCCGACTGCGGCCACGGTAGGCGTTGCTGTGGAACAAGATGATGAGTTACGCGTACGGCAAAGCCAGAGTGTCGCGCTGCCGTCCCTGACGCCATTTGATGCAGTCGATGGAGCACTGGCGAACATCAGCGGCGTGACGCGGCACAAGCTGTACGAGAACGATACCGTGAGCACTGACAGCAACGGGCTTCCTGAGCATTCGATTAGCGCCATCGTCGACGGCGGCGACGTCACCCAGATTGCCCAGACTATCCGCGGTAAGAAAGGGCAGGGTGTGGCCACGTATGGTAAGACGTCGATTACGGTTCCGGATAAATACGGTAACCCGCACATCATCAACTTTTCCCGCTCGACGGATGTTCCCGTCTTTGTCTCTATCGAGCTAAAAGTCTTCACAGGGTACACATCGCAAATCGGCGATCAAATTAAGCAGGCCGTGGCTGACTACATCAACTCACTGACCATCGGTGACAGCGTGCTGCTGAGCCGTATTTATTCACCGGCCAACCTCGGCGTGGTAAGCGGAGGCAACGCGAAATATTACGACATCACGGAGCTTCTGATCGGCAAGTCTGCGGATAGCGTGGCGGCCGCCAATATCACCATCGCCTACGATGAATCAGCTTCATGCAGCACGGCGAACGTCCTGATAACGGTGACGTCATGAGTAAATACACGGACCGGATCACTAACTATCACGCAACCAAGCCGAAGTTTTTCGCCCACATAGACCTATCCACTAGGCCGTTCACCGACGTATCAACCGCAATGCAGGGTTTCATCCCTGCGTTTGATATCGATACGGCAGTGGGTGTTCAGCTTGATCAGGTCGGGGAGTGGATAGGGCGTAGCCGGGTAGTCAGCCAGCCAATCAGCGGTATCTATTTTGCTTTCGATACCGACGGTCTCGGTTATGACCAGGGCGTCTGGCAAGGGCCATATGACCCGGACAACGGGTACACATCACTGAGTGACGACACCTACCGCGTCATCCTCAAAGCAAAAATCGCAATCAACAACTGGGATGGGCAGAACGACAGCCTACCCGACATCCTCGATACCGCATTAGAGGGCTCAGGCCTGCGCATGCAGATCGTCGACAACCAGGACATGACGATTTCGGTCTGGGTGTTTCCCGAAACAGATATTGCTGATGTCTCTCTCGAGCTGCTAGCCGCCATCCGACAGGGCTATCTGACGGTGAAAGCCGCGGGGGTTTGGGCCGGAGATGTGCAGACGCCGTCAGAAGGTAACCAGTTCTTTGGATTCGATCTTGAAAACGACTATATCGCCGGATTTGATGAAGGCGCATGGGGAGTAACACTGTAATGGCTCAAAACGACTTTAAACCATTTGCGATCGGCGCTGGCGCGAACGTCACCGCTCAGGCTGACTGGGAACTCCTGGCCGCGTTGGCTACCGGCTTCCAGTCTGGCAAAGCCAGCAGCGCACAGATTAACAAAGCCATTCGTCAGGCATCATTCATTGCTGCGGCGCTGGCGCAGTACACCTCCGATAAAACCGGTGGCGATGTGCTGGATGATGGTGACCAGGCGGCGTTCATCAGCAAAATGGCCGCTGCATTTGGGAAGGACTTCCAGCCCCTCGATGCCACGCTGACGGCGCTGGCCGCGTTAACGGGTGTTGCTGATAAGCTGGCCTATTTCAATGGGGACGATACCGCTGCACTAACTGCGCTGACAGCCGTGGGGCGGGATATCATAGGTAAATCTTCGATTGCCGACGTTCTCACATACCTTGGTTTGGGAAACACGAAGTATGGAGCACCACTAATCGGTCAGTTAATCGAATGGCCGCTTCAGAAAATGCCACATGAAATCTGGCCTGATATGGGACAGGAGTATATCCCGTACATGGCTCAGTCCTTCGACCCGGTTAAATACCCGCTGCTTTCTCAGCTCCACCCTACGAACGTATTGCCTGCTGATATGCGAGCATATGTTGCTCGGGGATGGGATAACGGACGCGGCGTTGATACAGGCCGCGCATTGATGTCGGCTCAGAGTAGTGGTGCGCCAAACCTGACAGGGCAGGTTTCCAACATGGGTAACATACTAGGAGTTGGCACGCAGGGTCATGCGCTGTACGCAGTATCCTCAGGATCGGGATCTACCCTCAAGGGCGGTACGGATAGCAGCACATTTCACATAATGCTCGATGCATCCAAAGACAGCACTGAGTACCAGGCGATTACTGAAGTCAGAAGTAAAAACGTGGCGTGGAATATGATTGTGAGGGCAAAATAGTGACGAATTTATTCGATGTAAATGGGAACGCCACAGAAACGCATACTGTGACGGTGAGCGGCTTTGAGCCAGGTACTGGCGAGCATATTGCTACGTATGACGTGCGTATCCTCGTTGGTACGGGTATTCCCGGCTTTTCAACGATGACGCTTGCACCAGCCGCTGATGACGGGTATGCGGTATGTTGGGATGGTTCAGCATGGGTTCAGGTTGAAGACCTGCGTGGTAAAACGGCCTATAAGAAAAGCGACCTCACGACGGAAACCGTTCGCACGCTTGGCCCCCTTGATGATGCTTATACTCTCCTGGCTCCAGCGACACCCTACGACAAATGGAATGGTTCTGAGTGGGTGACGGATGCAGATGCTCAGCATGCGGCTGACGTTGCTTCAGCAGAACAGAAAAAATCACAACTACTCGCTGAGGCAGCAGAAGAGATTGCATGGCGAAAGTATGCGGTCGATAAAGGAATTGCCACTGCTGAAGAAGAATCAGAACTTGATGCCTGGGAGATGTACCGGGTGCAGTTGATGCGTATCAAAACAGATGCCGCACCCGATATCGAGTGGCCTACGCTACCTAATTAACTTTTCTTCGGAATCCCTTCCTATTTCTGATGGCAGGTCTACCCAGCAGGGCTTGCCATCAGGCGTCGCGCCTAGAGCCTTTCCGCCAGGTGCGCTACCAGCAAACTCCTCATATTGTTCATCCGTGATTTCGATGAGATCATCCGGAAGTGCGCCTGCATCCTCATACATCTTTAAAATAGAATCAGGGTAGAGCCCCAATTTCTTCGCGCTAAAATATTGTTTCATATTAATGCCCTTCAATTGTCCAGAAAAAATCCCAACTTGCGTTATTGGCCGCTCCGCCCGCAGAGCTGTTTCGTCTGTTCACTGTCATGCCTGAATTGTTATAGGTTCCAATAGTTGGAGAGTCTGTACCAGACGGTGAGAGGACAACTGGCGTAATTGATACTGACCGAATTCCATTCGGGAATGCTGCAGGGAAAGTGATAGATACCGGTCCCGCTGTGGGAGCTGATGCATACCCGAAGTTGACGAGTGTGCCATCTGGTGATTTCCGCCACCCACTTCCCGTCCCATTATTTGACGTCCAGGCAGACATATCAGGAATTTGCCCTGCTCCGGTGCCAACATCTTTCGATGCCGCCGTTCCGAATGTCGGTAGATTTCCCAAACCAACCTTTAAGAAAATGCATATCCCCCGGCTGGATGGCATGATTCCGCTCTTTTGACGAGGGGATAATGATGCTGATTGTCTACGTCAGGGTATCAACAAATGACCAGAACCCCGCGTTACAGAGAAATGCCCTTGAGTGCGCAGGATGTGAACTGGCTTTCGAAATTAAGAACTACGGCAAAACTTCAGGCGGGTGGCTGCTCAAGGCGCTGGGCAAGGGCGAACACTTGACACGGCCCGGATATCGAGTGGCTGCTGAAACCGAATGCGGCGTAACATGTTGACTTTATGTGATTTATACTGCATTACATATTGTAACCGCTTCAGAATGAACAGCCAATATGAATCAACTTACCACCAAAGAAGCCGCGCTAATAACTCGTAAGCTAAGAGATATCAGTGATACATGGTCAGATTTATGGGTCTTTCTTCACCTCGTACCCATTGGCGTTAGCAGGGCCATCGATCTGCGGTACAGCTGCTTTGACGGGAAATCTCTTACTTTTGAGGAGAGGGGCAAGTTTAAAGCGAAGCAGATTGCGGCATCACCTCTTGTATGCGAACTCATACAGAGGCGCAGAGAAAGATATCCCGATGACATCTATATTTTTCAGAGCCACTCAAACAGGGTCAAGTTTCAGGATAAACCTGTCACAGTAGTTGCATTCAATCAGGCTTTGAAAAAAGCAGCAAAATTTGTGACCGAAGATGTAGTGAGCAGCAAAAGTGCTCAATGGTAGTTTGCTGCGATCCGTGGTATGCAAGCACGGACCGCAGCTGTAGGCCAGGTGTTTATGCCGTGGCACCGGACTGAGTGTACAGGTAAATAGATGTTTCTGGTCAATGGATTATTAACGATGTTGCGTACAATTTTGAGTACATAAAGTGTTTTTATTTGGTTGTAAAATCATTAAAAACATGATGTTACTTAAATATTCTCGCTATCTTCCGCGTAATCACCTACCAGCATCAGTATTTTTTTGCCTGCCATAACCCATCCTCGTTGAGTAAATATGTCTAAGATATAGCCTGTCTATAGTGGCTTTGCGACCCGCAAACCGCGCGCTGCGTCACGGATATGGTGATGAGTGGTGAAGTGAGGGGCTGCGGAAAAGAGCAGCCCCATTTTCACTCAGGCGCCGAATCCGCCGTCGATGGTGTGCATGGCGCCGGTCACAAAAGAGGCCTCCGGACCCGCAAGCCAGGCGGCCATGGCGGCGACCTCCTCCGGTCGGCCGTGTCGTTTAATCGCCATAAAGCTGTGCATCACCTCTTTCAGCGGGCCGTCTTCCGGGTTGGCATCTGTATCAATCGGCCCCGGCTGGATGACGTTCACGGTTATCCCCAGCGGACCGAAATCGCGCGCCAGGCCGCGTGCCAGTCCCTGTAAAGCGGATTTACTGACGGCATAGGCGGCGAGGCCAGGAAGGGGCATGCGATCGCCGTTTACTGAACCGATGACGATAATACGCCCCCCTTCGGGCATGCTACGCGCGGCTTCCACGGCCGCGTGGTAGGGCGCATGAATGTTGATGCGAAACAGACGGTCTACTTCGTCGCTGTCCTGTTCCAGCGCATCGCCGAAGAGAATGATCCCGGCGTTAATCACCAGAATGTCCAGCGGCCCGTAGTCGTGAACAAGCTTGATGACGGCATCACGGTCGGCGCTGTCTGCCTGGACTGCGGTACTGCCCGTTTCTGTTGCTAGCTGTTCTGCTGCTTCTCGCGAGCCGGCGTAGCTGAACACTACCGATGCGCCATCGGCGCAAAATCGTCGGACAATGGCCGCGCCGATACCGCGGCTCCCACCAAGAACCAGTACGGATTTGTTGTGAAATGTCGTCATCAATACACCCTCATGCTCGTGTCGAAACGATGAACATCTACCGGGCAGATGCTCCTGCCAGCAAGGAGTATAGTTCTGCGCGGAGGTGGCGGCGGTGGCTTTCGCGTTACTGTGCAGATACCGTGATAGAAACGATGGGATTACGCAGTGAGAACGGTGAACCGACGGCGTAGAGGGGAGGGTCCTGGCCAGCGAGTATCAATCTTATACGCTGGCCTATCTTGGGGATGGGGAGCGCTAGCGCTTCGTACTGGCCCGTAGCTGTAACGTTGAAGGCAGCTCAATGGTTTTTTCCGGCGGATTGCCCGCCAGTAAATCGAGCAGCGTCTGCCCGGCCAGCGTCCCGGTTTCACTCCATGGGAACTCAACTGCAGTGAGCGCAGGTGAGCATACGGCTGCCAGCGTGCCGCCGCTAAGACTTGCTACGGCCAGCGTATCGGGTACTTTCACGCCCGCACCGTGGCAGGCCATAATGCAGCCACAGGCAATTTCATCAGACGTACAAATCAGCGCATCCAGTTCCGGCCAGGTGATACGAATATCGCCCAGCAGGTTTAAACCTGTCGTAATGCCTGGTGGCAGGTGCGACGTCACCACCCGGTGCGGCGAGTGGTTAATTGAGAGCATGGCGCTGTTCCAGCCGCTCAGCACCTGGCGGAACATAATGTTATTGGACGCGGTACAGAGCAGGCCAATATTTTTATAACCACTTTTCGCAAGCGATGTTACCAGCTTTTTAATAGCAGCGGCGTAGTCAACGCCGATGCTAACCCAACTGGCATCGCGGTTAATCGCGCCAATTTCAACCACCGGCACGCCGGTATTAATAAGCATCTGCGAACAGCTACTGATGTTATCAATATTGAACTGGACAATTGCCGCCGGGTTATAGGCGAGCATCTGCGCAAACGCTTTTTCTTCGCTCTGGCCACCCTGTCCGGACTCAATAAACATCATGCTGAAGCCCTGTGTAGACAGTACGGTCTGCAGCGTTTCGGAGACGGCAAGAAAACCGGGAGAAGAGAAGGTGGGTACGACGCCCATGACCAGGCTGGAGTCGGCAGAGGCGAGGTTACGCGCCTGCAAGTTTGGCACATAGCCTAATTCGCTCACCGCGGCTTCAATGCGGGTGCGCAGCTCTGGGTTTACTTTTTCAGGCATTCGTAACGCACGCGAAACAGTCATCGTGCTAACACCGACCAGTTTTGCCACTTCGGCAAGGGTAATCTTACCGGTGTTTTTTCTGCGTTTTTCTCTCGCACCGTCATCCGTTTGTAGCGTCTGCACTGATGTCCTCCTTCAGCTTGTCTGGGCACCCATTGTAATAGATGTTTAGCGTTTTGCGCATTGCCCAACTGCAAAGTAATGATAAGTATGGGTAATAAAGTTAGCGTTAACAAGAATTTTAACATTGTTATCATGTTAGCGCTAACTTTGCGATGTGGATCACGGTAAGCCGCGAAGGCATTCCACTATAGTAGGCCCACTTTCAACGCTCTCGGGGTATTTATGATTACGACCTGGCTACCTGCGGAAAATATCCAGATAGTGGATTCGGTCAACGACTGGAAACAGGCTATTACGTTGTCGGCACAACCTTTGTTGGCGAAAGGTGCGATCACTGAAGATTATATTAACGCGATTTTTAACAGCCATCAGGAGCTCGGCCCTTATTATGTCTTAGCGCCCGGTCTGGCAATGCCACACGCCCGTCCAGAGCAGGGGGCGATTAAAAATGGTTTGTCGCTTTTACATATTAAACAAGGTGTCTCTTTTGATGCTGAAGAGAATGATCCTATCTATGTTGTGATTATGCTGTGTGCGCTTTCAGGAGAAGAACACATCAATATGATTACGGCACTGGCAGAAATTTTCAGTGATGATGAACGGCTAGCAGCGCTGCTGGAAGCGTCATCAATGGAAGCAATTCAAAGCGTTATCAACGGATAGTGAGGTTAAGATGAAAAAGGTTCTGATTGTTTGCGGTAATGGTTTAGGCAGCAGCTTCATTGTTGAAATGAACGTTAAAAAAATCCTCAAAGAGTTGAATAAAGACGCAGAGGTTTCTCATACTGACCTCACGTCGGCGAAAAGCGAAACTGCCGACATTATCCTTAGCGCGAAAGATATTGCTGAACATCTGTCCAGCCATTCCGCAAAGGTTTTTGGACTGTCTAATCTGCTGGACAATAATAAAATTAAAGAAATTCTCTCTGAGAATATCTGATTAATTATTTGCGGCCCTACGGAGCTATTCTATGCTGCAGTTTATTATTCATGATGTGTTGGGTACGCCAGCAATTCTGGTCGGTCTGTTTTCCCTGATTGGCTTATTATTGCAGAAGAAAGCATTTTCCGATGTTATTTCCGGAACCCTCAAAACAATTATGGGTTTTGTGATATTAACATCCGGTGCGGCGATTATCGCTACTACTTTAACCACCTTTAGCCAGTTGTTTGAGCATTCGTTCCATATTCAGGGCGTGGTGCCAAATACTGACGCCATGGCGGCGTTGGCGCAGAAAAACTACGGTACTGCGACGGCGATGATCATGGTGCTGGGGATGCTGTTTAACATCGTTCTCGCCCGTATTACGCCGCTGAAGTACATCTTCCTGACCGGGCACCACACGCTTTATATGTCGGCGATGCTGGCCGTTATTCTCTCCGTCGGCGGCTTGTCGCCGTTCTGGGTCGTGCTGGTTGGCGCGGTGATCCTCGGCATCATGATGGTGGTCTCTCCTGCTATTCTGCAGCCGTTCACCCGTAAAATCACCGGTACCGATGACCTCGCGCTGGGCCATTTTGGCTCAACCGGCTATCTGCTGTCAGCGTGGGTGGGGAAGGTTGTTGGTAAGGGCAGCCCGTCGATTGAAGAGCTGAAGGTTCCGAAGTCGCTGAACTTCCTGCGTGACTCGTCGGTTGCTATCTCACTGACGATGATGATTCTGTTCGTGATTCTGGTGCTGGTGGCCGGTAAAACGTTCGTTGAAACCAGCGTTAGCGGCGGCCAGAACTTCATTATCTTCGCCATTATTCAGTCGCTGACCTTTGCTGCCGGCGTGTGGATTATCCTGGCGGGCGTACGCATGATTATTGCCGAAATCGTCCCTGCCTTTAAAGGTATCGCCGACAAACTGGTTAAAGACGCTAAACCGGCGCTGGACTGTCCAACGGTCTTCCCGTTCGCACCAAACGCCGTGATTGTCGGCTTCCTGTCGAGCTTTGCCGCAGGTCTGGTGAGCATGTTCCTGTGCCCACTGTTTGGCTTAAGCGTCATCGTTCCAGGTCTGGTACCGCACTTCTTCTGCGGCGCAACGGCGGGCGTTTACGGCAACATCTGCGGCGGTCGACGCGGGGCAATTATCGGGGCCTTCGCTCAGGGTCTGTTGATTTCGTTCTTACCGGCCATTTTACTGCCGCTGATGGGTGATTTGGGCTTTGCATCCACCACCTTTGGCGATGCGGACTTCGGCGTGGTGGGCATTATTCTTGGGCACGTCGTGGCGCTCTTTAACTAATTGATTCTTGTGAGGTGAGGTATGGCGGCTAAATTTTCGCCTTCGTTGATGTGCATGGATTTAACACAGTTCAGGGAGCAAATCACGGCCATGAACGGCCGGGCAGACTTCTACCACGTCGATATTATGGACGGTAGCTACGTGAAGAATATTACGCTGTCGCCGTTCTTTATCGAAAACCTGAAAAAGATAACCGACGTGCCGATTGACGTGCATCTGATGGTTAACCATCCGGAAGACATTATTCCGATGTGTATTGATGCCGGTGCCGACATCATCAGCTTCCACCCGGAGACAGCGAATAACAAAATCTTCCGTCTGCTAAACCAGATTAAAGATGCCGGTCGTCGCTGCGGCGTGGTGCTGAACCCAGCAACCCCGGCGGACGCCATCAAAGAGTACGCGCATCTGCTGGATAAAGTGACGGTGATGTCGGTTGACCCAGGCTACGCGGGGCAGAAGTTTATCCCGGAATCGCTCAACAAAATCAAACAGCTGATTGCGATGCGTGAAGCGAATGGGTACCACTATCTGACTGAGATTGACGGCTCCTGCAACGAAAAAACCTTCAACGTCATTTCCCAGTCCGGGGTCGATGTGTTCATCGTCGGCACTTCAGGCCTGTTCTCGCTGGCGGAAAACGTCAGCGATGCATGGGATAAAATGATTGATATCTACCAGCGCGAAGTCGCTGCCTAAAATTGCAGCGCGCTCAGCCGTATTGAGCATTAGCGATGCGCAAAGAGTCTATTTAACCGGTCCCGTCTCTTTGCGCACCCGCCTGATTATTACGGTTGAGGGCGCTGTAACCTCTTTCTCTCTGGAGTTCCCCTCATGATAACTCGTCGCACGCTTGCGAATGCTTTGCGCATGCTTTCTGTTGATGGTGTACAAAAATCGAATTCCGGTCACCCGGGTGCCCCTATGGGTATGGCTGACATTGCCGAAGTCCTGTGGCGTGATTTTCTGAACCATAACCCGCAGAACCCGTCCTGGGCTGACCGTGACCGCTTTGTGCTGTCTAACGGTCACGGCTCCATGCTGATTTACAGCCTGCTGCACCTCACCGGCTACGACCTGCCGATGGAAGAATTGAAGAACTTCCGTCAGCTGCACTCTAAAACCCCAGGTCACCCGGAAGTGGGTTACACCGCAGGTGTTGAAACCACCACTGGCCCACTGGGTCAGGGCATCGCGAACGCTGTCGGTATGGCTATCGCAGAAAAAACGCTGGCGGCGCAGTTCAACCGTCCTGGTCACGACATCGTTGACCACTTCACCTATGCGTTCATGGGCGATGGCTGCATGATGGAAGGCATTTCTCACGAAGTGTGCTCCCTGGCCGGTACCCTGAAACTGGGCAAACTGATTGCGTTCTACGATGACAACGGCATCTCCATCGACGGCCACGTTGAAGGCTGGTTCACCGATGACACCGCTAAGCGCTTCGAAGCCTACCACTGGCACGTGATCCGCGGCATCGATGGCCACGATCCAGAAGCGATTAAACGCGCAGTAGAAGAAGCGCGTAAAGTCACCGACAAGCCATCCCTGCTGATGTGCAAAACCGTTATCGGTTTCGGTTCACCAAACAAAGCGGGTACTCACGACTCCCACGGCGCACCGCTGGGCGAAGCCGAAGTGGCGCTGACCCGCGAAAAACTGGGCTGGAAATACGGTCCGTTTGAAATCCCGGCTGACATCTACGCGCAGTGGGATGCGAAAGCCGCAGGCCAGGCGAAAGAAGCCGCCTGGAACGACAAGTTTGCCGCTTACGCGAAAGCCTTCCCACAGGAAGCAGCAGAGTTCACCCGTCGTATGAAAGGTGACATGCCGTCTGATTTCGACGCGAAAGCGAACGAATTCATCGCGAAGCTGCAGGCTAACCCGGCGAAAATCGCCAGCCGTAAAGCGTCCCAGAATGCCATCGAAGCCTTTGGCCCTCTGCTGCCGGAATTCCTCGGCGGCTCCGCTGACCTGGCACCGTCTAACCTGACCATCTGGTCCGGCTCTAAAGCGATTAACGAAGACACCGCGGGTAACTACATCCATTATGGCGTGCGTGAATTCGGTATGACCGCGATTGCCAACGGTATCTCGCTGCACGGTGGTTTCCTGCCGTACACCTCTACCTTCCTGATGTTCGTGGAATATGCCCGTAACGCGGTACGTATGGCCGCGCTGATGAAAAAACGTCAGGTAATGGTCTACACCCACGACTCCATCGGTCTGGGCGAAGATGGCCCGACTCACCAGCCGGTAGAGCAGATTGCGTCCCTGCGCGTGACCCCGAACATGAGCACCTGGCGTCCATGTGACCAGGTTGAATCCGCGATTGCGTGGAAATACGGCGTAGAGCGTCACGACGGCCCGACCGCGCTGATCCTCTCCCGTCAGAACCTGGCGCAGCAGGAACGTACCGAAGCGCAGCTGGCGAACGTGGCCCGCGGTGGTTACGTGCTGAAAGACAGCGATGGTCAGCCGCAAATCATCCTGATTGCGACCGGTTCCGAAGTTGAGCTGGCGGTAGCCGCTTACGAAAAACTGACCGCTGAAGGCGTGAAGGCTCGCGTGGTTTCCATGCCGTCCACCGACGCCTTCGACAAACAGGATGCGGCTTACCGCGAATCTGTACTGCCGAAAGCGGTCTCTGCACGCGTGGCAATCGAAGCGGGCATCGCAGACTACTGGTTCAAATACGTGGGCCTGAACGGTGCTATCGTTGGCATGACCACCTTCGGTGAGTCTGCGCCAGCGGATCTGCTGTTCAAAGAGTTCGGCTTCACCGTTGATAATGTGTTGGAAAAGGCGAGAGCGCTGTTGTAATTCGTTTTTCCTCACGGTAGCCCGGCCGCGTGCAGCAACGCCGGGCTATCTACTTCACCTGCCAATACGGCGGGGTGCCAAATCTTTCCACATAATAATCAATCACCGCCCGCACGTTCAGCGGCGGGTGGCGAGCGTTCGGATAGAGTGCCGCAATCTGCTGCGTTTCGGTATGAATCGCCGCATCAAAACCCGCTAACTGCTTAACCAGCGTGCCATTTTTCAGGCAGTCACCGATAAGCCAGTCAGGAAACAGCACCAGCCCCATACCCCCGAGTGCGGCAGACAGCAGCGCGTCGGCGTTATTGGAAACCAGCTTCGGCAACAGCGGGTAGTGAACCCACGGTGCTTCACCTTGCTTCAGCAGCCAGCGGTTAGGGCCCGATGAACCTTTATAAACCAGACACGCATGCTGCTGGATATCACCCGGTGATTGCGGCGCGCCGTGCTGTCGCAGATAGGCAGGCGAGGCGGCCAGATGGTAATGCTGATTGCCAAACACCCGGGCGTGAAACGCCGAGTCGGTCAGGGCGCCAATACGAAAAATGACGTCGGTAGCCTCCCGGTGCGGGTCGACAAAATCATCGGTTAACGTCAGCTCAACCTGCAACGTCGGGTAGCGCTCGGCGAGCCCGACAAGGGCGGGGGCGATGTGTCGCTGGCCAAAAAAGACCGGCGCGTTGATACGCACCATGCCAGATGGTGAGGCGGCGCGGCTTTGCAGCGTTTCTTTCGCTTGCTCAAGCTCATCGGCAATGGTACGGACATGTTCAATGAGCTGCCGAGCGGCTTCTGTTGGGATAACCGAACGCGTATTGCGATAAAACAGCTGCTGACCGATAGCTTCTTCAAACTGCTGCATGGTGCGCGAAATCATCGATGCTGAGACCCCTTCTTTGCGGGCGACAACGGAAAAACTTTGCGCATCGTACACCGCAATAAAGAACAGCAGGGTGCGGATACTCACTGCGCTGAGATCGAACATTAATGCAAATCCTGAAAAAGTGTTTCTTCACTTATACCATTTTTAGCGCAATCAAAATCGACTATCTTCATCCGCCTTAACGATGGGGGGTAGTGATGCAACTGTTACTGATTGCGCTGGTGATAGCCGGTGGTATGGGGCTGTCGGTTGAAGCCGGGATTCTGGGTCCGCTCGGCGGGGAAGTGGGTGATTTATGGGCGACGTTCAGCATCTTCGGCGTCGGTGCGGTACTGACGTTTTTACTGATGCTGTTTTTCAGCCCGCGCTCGGGGCCCTCATTTTTTTCCCAGCCGGGCTGGACGTTATTGGGTGGGGTGCTCGGGCCTATCTACGTGGTGATCCTCACGGTGGCGGCACCGATTATTGGCGTGGCGATGACGATGATTGGCGTACTAGCGGGGCAGGTTTTCAAAAGTCTGCTGATTGACCATTACGGCCTGTTTGGTACGCCGCACCGTAAAATCAACGTACAGCGTCTGTACGCGTTGGGCTTTATTCTGGCGGCGCTGCTGCTGGTGGCAAGAGGGTAAATAATGATAGTTATCATGATGCTATTGGCGGTATTGGGCGGTGCGACGCTGAGCGTTCAGGCGGCAATCAACGGTCGGCTTGGTAGCCAGGTGGGGGTATTGAAAAGTGCATTCCTGACCTTCTCGGTGGGTGCGTTAGTGACGGCGCTGCTGATTTTCTATTTCGAACCGGTGCAGACGGTAACGTTACTGGACGTGCCAAAATGGCAGCTGATGGGGGCGATGCTCGGCGTCCCGTACATCGTGATTATGGTCGTGGCGGTACAGCGAATTGGTACCGGCATCGCCACGGTGGCGGTTATTTTCGGCCAACTGGCTATGAGCATGCTGATTGACCACTTTGGTTGGCTGGGCAACGCGTCTATCCACTTCACCTATACCCGTTTGGGGGCGGTGGTTTGTTTAGGCATTGCGCTCTATTTTATCTATTCAAGCAGTAAGGCAGCGACGGTTAACGCGTGAAAAAATGGCCTGTCAAAGTCACAGGCCATTGTCATTTTTATCGTCCGACGCGCGCCTGAATGGATGCAGGATAACGATCGCCCACAATCTTAATCGCATCCAGCGCCAGGGTAATTTTTTGCAGATCGCTGGCCGTTAGCACAATTTCTGCCGCCCCCAGGTTTTCCTCCAGCCGGTGCAGCTTGGTGGTACCCGGAATGGGAGCTATCCACGGTTTTTGTGCCAGCAGCCAGGCGAGCGCAATTTGTGCGGGGGTGATCCCGCGCTCGGCGGCCAGGTCTGCCAGTACGGTCAGCAGTTGCGCGTTAGTCTCGCGGGCTTCCGCCTGGAAGCGCGGCACTTTGCTGCGGAAATCATCGCTGCCAAAGGCGGTGTCGGTGGTAATGGCCCCGGTCAGAAAACCTTTGCCCAGCGGGCTGAATGGCACAAAACCGATCCCCAGCTCTTCGAGCAGCGGGATGATTTCTCGCTCCGGTTCACGCCACCACATAGAGTATTCGCTTTGCAGTGCAGTAACGGGCTGTACCGCATGCGCGCGGCGAATGGTCTGCGCCCCGGCTTCGGAAAGACCAAAATGTTTCACCTTACCTTCGGCAATCAGGTCTTTAACCACGCCTGCAACGTCCTCAATCGGGACATCCGGGTCAACGCGGTGCTGATAGAGTAAGTCGATAACGTCGGTTTTTAAGCGCTTAAGTGAACCTTCTACCGCTTTACGGATATGCTCCGGGCGGCTGTTTAAAATCTGCTGCTTGTTGTCATCACCGAAGGTAAAGCCAAACTTGGTGGCAATGACTACGCGGTCGCGAAACGGCTTCAGTGCTTCGCCGACCACCTCTTCATTGAGGTAAGGGCCGTAGACTTCGGCGGTGTCAAAAAAGGTCACCCCGCGCTCAACGGCGGCGCGAATCAGTTCTACCGCTTGACGGGTGTCTGTTGCTGGGCCGTAGCCGTAGCTAAGCCCCATGCAGCCAAGCCCAAGTGCGGATACTTTCAGACCAGACTGGCCGAGCGTTCTCTGTTGCATTGCAGATTCCTTATGGGATTAAACGTCGAGTTTGCGGGCGGCCAGCCACTCAACGATGGCCGGATCACGGTGGGAGAAAAAGGCGCTGGTGGCAGTATCCAGCGCAGCGATGTGCAGCATGTCGTCATCGCTCAGCGTAAAGTCGTTAATGGCAAAGTTTTCGACCATACGTGCTTTGCGCACGGATTTTGCGAGCGACACAATGCCGCGCTGCAGCAGCCAGCGCAGTACCACCTGGCCCACGCTTTTCCCGTATTTTTTTCCGATGGCGGTAAGCGTCGGGTGCTCAAACAGGCCGTTACGGCCCTCGGCAAATGGTGCCCAGGCTTCCGGCTGGATGCCGTGACTTTGCATCCACGGCGTGGCGTGAAGCTGCTGGTTAAACGGGTTAACTTCAACCTGGTTAACGGCGGGCACGACGGTATTAAAAGCCATCAGGTCGGCGAGCCTGTCCGGGTGAAAGTTACTGACCCCAATGGCGCGAATTTTCCCCGCCTGGTGTAGCTCTTCCATAGCGCGCCATGCGCCGTGTATGTCGCCGAAAGGTTGGTGGATGAGATAGAGGTCGACGTAGTCCAACTGCAGGCGGTTCAGCGATCGTTCAAACTGGGCTTTGGCCCCATCGTAGCTGGTACCCTGCAGCCACAGCTTGGTGGTGATAAACAGTTCGTCGCGGGCGATGCCGCTTTGCTTAAGAGCATTGCCGACCTGGGTTTCATTCTGGTAGGAAGCGGCGGTATCAATTAACCGGTAGCCGGTATCCAGGGCATCAAGCACCGCGCGCTCGCATTCCGCGGCATCGGTCATCTGATAAACCCCGAAGCCCTGCAGAGGCATCACGATACCGTTGTTCAGTTTTACTGTTTGCATGGCGTTATCCTTTTTCTGAGTAGAAGAAGAATAGCGCGGGGAGATTTATTTGATTAGAGGGGGGTATTCTCTAACGGTAATGATCAAAATTCATGAATCAGTCTGGTGAGCGGTGGAATACCGCTCACCAGACTTCAGGCCTGACGCTTCTTACCGGAGGAAATATCCCGGCGCAGGGTGGCGGGAGAATTCGGGTCGCCGGTTAGCGGCAGATTATTTAGCATGACCTCAATATCATCCGCTGGTACTGGGTCAGAGAACCAGAAGCCCTGGAGGGTATCGCAGCCAAGCCCGCTGAGGATCCGCTGCTGTTCCTGAGTCTCTATACCTTCGGCCACGACGTCCATATTCATCGAATGGGCGATGTTAATGATGGTGGAGACAATTCTGACGTGTTTGCTGTTTTCCCGCATATCCTTCATAAAGCTTTTATCGATTTTCAGCTCACCGGCGGGAAGATCCTGCAGCGCCAGCATATTGGAATAACCCACGCCGAAGTTGTCGATAGAAATGGTGATCCCGATGCGACAGAAATCGTTAAAAATCTGCACGCTGCGATCAAAGCCGTGGAGCGCGGTGGTTTCCGCAAGCTCGATGGTCAGGCGAGTAGGGGAAACGTGATGGCGTACCAGCGCGTCGCAGACTCGCTCATAAAAATTCTGCTGCTCAAACTGTACCGGAGAGATATTCAACGATATCGTCCAATCGTCATGCCCTGAGAGACTCCATTTGTGCAACTGCTGGCAGGCCTGGTCCACAATCCAGTTCCCAACCGAGACAATGAGCCCCGTATTCTGTAGCGTAGACAGGAAAACCTCGGGCAGCAGGATCCCTTTTTTCGGATGCCGCCAGCGCAGGAGGGCTTCAAAACCGTAAATACGCTGTTCTTTGACGTGATACTTGGGCTGATACCACAGCTCAAACTGACCGTGATCCAGCGCCTGGGTTAGATCCTGCAGAAAATGTGCCCCTTGCCAGGTGCTGTCGAGCATCGATTCATGATAGAAAACCCAGCCATTACGACCGCTGTGCTTCACGTGATACATCGCCGTGTCTGCGGAGAGTTTTAGTTCCTGAGGCGTTTCACCGTGGCCGGGATAAAGACTTATTCCCACGCTTAATGAGATCTGCAGGATTTGTCCGGAGTGATAAAACGGACGACGAATGCTCTCCACCATGCGGGTGCAAATATCGGCAATTTCCGCTTCATTACAATCTGGCGCCAGCAGAATAAATTCATCCCCACCAATGCGTGCGAGCGTCATTTTGGGATTAATACAGGCGCTCATGCGGTTCGCAACGGACACCAGCAGGTTATCGCCAACGTGGTGGCCCCAGGCATCGTTAATTAATTTAAAACGGTCGAGATCCATCAGCACCAGCGCGAAAGTGCTGCCGGCCAGGCGTGATTGATGCAGGCAGGCCAGCAGCCGCATGTCAATCTGGCTGCGGTTCGCAAGCCCCGTCAGCCCATCGAAGCGCGCCTGTTGTTCCAGCTGTTGATTAAGGCGCTGTAAATTTTCCGTCAGGCGCGTGGTGCGAACCTGTGAATCCACCATGGAAATCATCAGCATCAGTCCCAGCAATAGCAGCGTAGTGACCGATACCCAGATAGAGAGACCCTCTTCGCTGACCATAGCGCCGTGGTTCATCATCATATGACTATGGCCGGTAAAGGTGGCGGCGCTCATGCCGGTGTAGTGCATGGCGGCGATGGCAATACCCATGGCGAACGCCGCGCCGACGCGGGTTAGCAGTACTCCTTTACTGTTAAGGCGCAGGCTGAACGCCAGCCAAAGGGCTACGCATGACGCCACGATAGCAATGATGACCGAGGCGATAATCAGCGGAATGCTCCAGGTGATTTCGTCGTGGGCCATCAGCGCCGCCATGCCGACATAGTGCATGGTTACGACCCCGGAGCTGAGCAGGGCGGTAGCAATACAGAGGCGTTTTAGTGATAACGTATTGCCAGCGACCGCAATATTAATGGCCAATGAAGAGGCAATAATCGCGGCTAATAAGGAAATAACCGTGAGCTCAAGGTGATAGCTCATCGGCATCGGCATTTTCATTGCCAACATGCCGATAAAGTGCATTGACCAAATACCAATGCCTAGCGTCGCGCCGCCGGTAATACGCCAGAAGATGGCCGCCTTTTTATTAGAAGCGGCAATTTTTGCAGCACTATCAAGCGCAACGAAAGACGCAATGAAGGCCACCAGAAATGAAATACCGACTAGTATCGGGTCCCACGAAGCGTGCAGCATCATGCAATCCATACCTTTTCATAAACGTGATTTAATTAATCTATCAGTAAATTCCTAAATTTACACAATGAAAAAACACTTCTCAGACGCTCTTTTTTCGTCATTGGATATTATTAAGCATGGCTAACGAGTAATGAAATGCCAGTGAACATTAAGTCTTGCTTTTTTATATTGTTCTTATTTTATTGGTGCTTAACTGTTGCTGTGATTTTTGGTTTTGTCAGTTTTACTTTGGTTGGTTTAAAAATCTGCAAAAAGTAAAACTAACGTTGCTAACAATTAAACTACTTAAAAACATGGAAATAGTCTGGAAAATGCAACTTCTGGTGATATAACAAAATGACACAGCAGGAGTTGGGGAGTAGATTATGTTTAAAAACATTAGCGTCCGAACTTTTATCCTGGTTTTTATTCTGGCGGTCTTTCTTATTGCAGATGTGATCTGTTTAATATTATCGAAGAATATATTCTTGCATTTGGCCGTCAATATTGTATGGGTGGTGGCACTAGGGTTGCTCTGGCTTTATATGACGAAATATCTCGTCACACCGATTAACGCGGTTAAACGCAGCATTGACGAAGTTAATGATGGGAATTTGTCGGTGCGTATTCCTATATTCGGTAATAACTGCGCAGGGCGCTTAATTCCGGGTATCAATAACTTATCGAATAATATCTCTACGCTTGTGGCGGAGATTCGCGCTTCGTCTGATTCAGCCATGTCCCTATCCGAACAGTTGGCTAACCGCAGTGCGGAACTGGCGGTCAAAACCGAAGAACAATCGGCAACGCTTCAGCAGACGGCTTCCAGCATGGAAGAGATTGCGGCAAGTACCAAAAACAACGCCGAGCATACCAGGCTGGCCAGCGAGCGGGCGGGCGATGCGACTCAGTGCGCCCGTAAAGGTGGCGCGCTGATGGGTGAAGTGGCGAACAATATGCAGTCGATCACCGACTGTGCTCGTCAGATGACTGAAATCATTGCCATGATTGATGGCATTGCGTTCCAGACGAATATTCTGGCGCTGAACGCGGCGGTAGAGGCAGCCCGAGCGGGCGATCATGGTAAAGGATTCTCGGTGGTAGCCGGTGAGGTGCGCAATCTGGCACATCGCAGCGCCGAGGCGGCAAAAAGTATTAAGACCCTGATTAGCGTGACCAGCGATAACGTGACGCAAGGGGCGAATATTGTGGCCGAAGCCGAGAAGAATATGCAGGACATCGTCGCGGGGTCTGGTGAGCTCAACAGCCTGATGGAGCAGATTGCCGTCTCAACCAATGAGCAGGAAAAGGGGATTGACCAGATCACTCAGGCGCTGACGGAGCTGGAAACCGTAACCCAGAGTAATGGGATGGTGGTTGAGGAGCTGGCGCGGTCGTCTGATGTTCTGAAGCATCAGGTTATTGAGTTGCAGTCGCGGACGCAGAACTTCCGTATCGGAGGGGAGCCACGGGCGGCTGATGCGCCGCCGGTGGGGGCATTGCAGCCAGCGGTGGCGGGGAGCCATGATAAGGATTTTTGGCAGTCGTTTTAGGGTTTGCAGGGTTTTTCGCTGTTGATAACGTTTCAACCGCTGAAGCGTTCCCGCTAGGCCGGATGGCGCTTGGCTTATCCGGCCTACCGCGGCAAGGAAGCACTAATCCAATCACTTCTACCTACCACCTTTTGTGAACAATTTCAGCGCGATGGCACACGCTCTTATTGCTTAACAAAAGCAGATAGCTAGACTATCAGGATGAATAGTCGTGATCGGAGGCGAAGTGGAAGCCATAAAGGGATCAGAACTGAACGTACCTGATGCGGTATTTGCGTGGCTACTCGACGGCCAGGGCGGAGTCAGACCCCTGACCGACGATGAAACCGTCAGCAAAGATAATCCGTGCTGGCTGCACATGAATTACACCCATCCCGACAGCGCCGAATGGCTGGCAACAACGCCACTGCTGCCGCAAACGGTACGTGATGCGCTTGCTGGCGAAAGCCTGCGGCCACGCGTCAGTCGATTAGGTGAGGGAACGCTGATAACGCTGCGCTGTATTAACGGTAGTACCGACGAACGCCCTGACCAACTGGTGGCGATGCGTCTCTATATTGATGAACGCATGATTGTCTCTACGCGGCAGAGAAAAGTGCTGGCGCTGGATGATGTGGTGAGTGACCTGCAGGAGGGCAGCGGTCCAACGGATTGCGGCTCCTGGCTGGTGGACGTATGCGATGCGCTGACCGATCACGCTAGCGAGTTTATCGAACAGCTGCATGACAAAATTATCGACCTTGAAGACAATCTGCTTGAGCAGCAGGTGCCGCCGCGTGGCTTCCTGGCGCTGCTGCGCAAACAGCTTATCGTGATGCGACGCTATATGGCACCGCAGCGTGATGTGTACGCGCGCTTGTCCAGTGAACGGCTCTCGTGGATGACTGACGATCAGCGCCGACGGATGCAGGACATTGCTGACAGACTTGGCCGTGGGCTGGATGAGATTGACGGCTGTATCGCTCGCACCGCCGTGATGACCGACGAAATCGCGCAGATGATGCAAGAGTCGCTTTCGCGTCGCACCTACACGATGTCCCTGATGGCCATGGTGTTCTTACCCAGCACCTTCCTGACCGGCCTATTTGGCGTCAACCTGGGCGGTATTCCCGGCGGCGGTTCGCATCTGGGATTCTCCCTCTTTTGTATTATGCTGGTCGTACTCATTGGGGGTGTTACGTGGTGGTTACACCGCAGTAACTGGTTGTAAAAAGTCATCTTTTATATTCCGCCAGGTGACGATAACGCAACTTAATTTGAGCGAGGTCAATAAACCAGCGCTCCAATCGAGGCAATATCGTTCCTGCAGGTGAATGCAACGTCAAGCGATGGGCGTTGCGCTCCATATTGTCTTACTTCCTTTTTTTGAATTACTGCATAGCACAATTGATTCGTACGACGCCGGCTTAGAATAGTCGGCTTTTTTTTGTCTTTTTTTCCGCTACCCTGGCTACACTCGTTGATTAGTTGTCGCATCCCGCGACGAGATCTGCGAGGATACGCGCCTGCTGAACGTCAGCCCCTAATTCGTGAGAACTACACCGTGACCGCTTTTGCCTCCCTGAATATCCTCCCCGCATCCCAGCTCGAAAACCTTAACGACCTGGGCTATCTCTCTATGACCCCGGTACAGGCGGCCGCGCTGCCAGCCATCCTTGCTGGAAAGGATGTGCGGGTACAGGCAAAAACCGGTAGCGGCAAAACGGCAGCATTTGGTTTAGGCCTGCTGCAACATGTTGATGCGGGTCTGTATCAGACACAATCGCTGGTGCTGTGCCCAACTCGTGAGCTGGCAGACCAGGTCGCTGGGGAAATTCGTCGTCTGGCGCGTTTCCTGCCAAACATTAAAGTGCTTACGCTGTGCGGTGGCCAGCCTTTCGGTGCGCAGCGCGACTCGCTGCAGCACGCGCCGCATATAATTGTGGCGACGCCGGGGCGTCTGCTGGATCACCTGCAAAAAGGCACCGTTTCTCTGGATGCGCTGCAAACGCTGGTGATGGACGAAGCGGACCGTATGCTTGATATGGGATTTAGCGACGCCATCGATGAAGTTATTCGCTTTGCGCCAGCGTCTCGCCAGACGCTGCTGTTCTCCGCGACCTGGCCGGACGCCATCGCGGCGATCAGCGGTCGCGTACAGCGCTCGCCGGAAACCATCGAAATTGATTCCGTTGACGCGCTGCCAGCCGTTGAGCAGCAGTTCTTCGACGTGCCGCGTCACGGCAAAATCGCCCTGTTGCAGCAGCTGTTGAGTCAGCATCAGCCGGCGTCCTGCGTGGTGTTCTGTAACACCAAAAAAGATTGCCAGGCGGTCTATGAAGAGCTGAATGCTGCGGGCCAGAGCACCATCGTGCTGCACGGCGACCTCGAACAGCGTGACCGCGACCAGACGCTGGTGCGTTTTGCTAACGGCAGTGCGCGTATTCTGGTGGCAACCGACGTGGCGGCACGCGGTCTGGACATAAAATCGCTGGCGATGGTGGTGAACTACGAACTGGCATGGGACCCGGAAGTTCACGTGCACCGCATTGGACGTACCGCTCGTGCCGGTAACAGCGGGCTGGCAATCAGCTTCTGTGCACCGGAAGAAGCCCAGCGCGCCAATATTCTTGCTGAAATGCTGCAAATTAAACTCAACTGGATGGCTGAGCCGGGTAAAGCGCGCGTTGTGCCGCTGGAGCCAGAAATGATGACGCTGTGCATCGACGGCGGCAAGAAAGCCAAAATGCGTGCAGGTGACGTGCTGGGCGCGTTAACCGGTGACGTTGGGCTGGTAGGGGCGGATATCGGTAAAATCGACGTTCATCCAGCACACGTTTACGTGGCGGTTCGCGAAGGCGTAGCGCATCAGGCGTGGAAACTGCTGCAGAAAGGGAAAATCAAAGGCAAGGCGTGCCGAGTGCGTTTGCTGAAATAAGCGCGGAATAACGCGTCTCAGGCATAAACCTGAGACGCGACAATCGTATTACTTCACTTCAACTACGTTCAGACGCAGCTCATCCAACTGACCGTCTTCTTCTTCTGGCTGCCAGCCTACCGGCTGTAACGGCATCTCTTCACGGTCAAACGCCAGGTCACCTCCGTTAATGACTTCACCGCCGTGGGTCAGACTTTTGAAATCAAACAGGTTGATATCGCTCAGGTGCGATGGCACCACGTTCTGCATAGCGCTGAACATGGTCTCGATACGGCCTGGATAACGTTTGTCCCAGTCGCGCAGCATGTCCGCGATCACCTGACGCTGCAGGTTTGGCTGCGAACCGCACAGGTTGCATGGAATGATTGGGAACCCTTTAGCCTCAGAAAAACGCTCGATATCCTTTTCGCGGCAGTAGGCCAGCGGACGAATAACGATATGTTTACCGTCGTCGCTCATCAGCTTCGGCGGCATGCCTTTCATTTTACCGCCGTAGAACATGTTCAGGAACAGCGTTTGCAGGATGTCGTCACGGTGGTGACCCAGCGCGATTTTGGTCGCCCCGAGTTCAGTGGCGGTACGGTACAGAATACCGCGACGCAGACGGGAGCAGAGCGAGCAGGTGGTTTTCCCTTCCGGGATTTTCTCTTTCACGATGCCGTAGGTGTTCTCTTCGACAATCTTATACTCTACGCCCAGTTTCTCCAGATACTCTGGCAGAATGTGCTCCGGGAAGCCCGGCTGTTTCTGGTCGAGGTTTACCGCCACCAGGCTGAAGCTGATAGGGGCGCTCTGCTGCAGGTTGCGCAAAATTTCCAGCATGGTGTAGCTGTCTTTACCACCGGACAGGCAAACCATAATGCGGTCGCCGTCTTCAATCATGTTGAAGTCAGCGATGGCTTCACCCACGTTACGGCGCAGGCGCTTCTGTAGCTTGTTCAGATTGTATTTTTCTTTTTGGCTAATTTCTTGATTTTGTTGCATTTAATGGTTACTCAAAAATCTAAATGGAAATTCAGGCCGAACACAGCGTCTTCCCGTCCATTTGATTTGCGATAAAAGACATGTCTCGCGCTGACCGGTCAAAAGCGAATCAGCGAATGTGTGGCGTGTATGGTACGGATTACGACGGTGAATGTCAGCACGTTTTACAGCGTTGAGCCATCTAATTCTGGAGCCGACCTGCGCGAGGCTGGCGTGGAAGGGGGCTGGGGTAGGCTTTCATCAGAGAGTATGGTGTAAAATAGAAGGCCCATTAAAATAATGGACCTGACAGATAATATTATCGGCAGCCTTATTATGCTGATGAGATTTATCAGACGTGACGCATCGCTATTCAAAATAATTAAGAATGCAAATATTATGTTGTTATCGGATGCCTACGTTCCTGGGAAAATATAGTTTCCGTGATGCTGGCTATCAGAAGAGATAGTTTACGTTAAGCGTGGTGGTACTGTAAGACGTATTAAAGTCACGAGAACCATAATCTGGGAAGTTAGGATCGTGCAGATAAACGGAAGACGTTCCTAAATCAACGTATGTATATTCAATACCCGCAGATAAATTCTCGGTTACGCGATATTGTACACCCGCGCCAACGTTCATACCTGCAGAGATATTTGATGCGCTGGTATTGAATTCTGCGTTCTTACAGCCATTCGTTACCGCGGTATCGCCTTTGTGGCAACCCATCGTGAAATCTTGTTTTGCGACAGTCACGCCCACTTTTACGTATGGAAGAATGCGGTCAAAAGCATAGCCCATCAGGACATCGACAGAACCGTTCTGTTTGATATCAACGGAGCCATCATACGGGTCGTACTGATCGTGGGCACTGTTTTTGAAATCATCGCCCATATCAGACAGGTTCAGGTTCGCTGCCACGCCCAGTACGATATTATTATCGAACTGCCAGTTATGACCAACCTGAATACCACCGACCACACCGTCGATAGAATCGCCCCAGGAGCTTGAATTCCCTTCATCGCGACTGTGGCCTGAGCCATAACCGAGATTGCCCCCTGCATAAAAACCAGTCCATTGATCAAGCTGATTTGACGCTGCAAAAGTAGAACAAGAAACCATTAATGCAGAGACAAGTAGTGCACGTTTCATTTAAATACCTATGAATGAAGTAAATTGATCAAGCCTGTGTATTATTCCTGTAATGGATTCTAATGCAATTTATAACTTCGCTTGAATCTTCTTTTAATTAATAGTGAATGTAACAAAAAAGGACAATGGCATAGTAAATATATGCCTCTATAATTTTATTGGTTGGATTAATGATTGTTGTTATTGGTGTATATAATAATGGCTATTTGGTATGGCGTATTAGGCCAAATGGCATAGGTATTGTTCTCCAGAATATTAAAGCAGTTTCGTGATAATATAATCAGCACCGTCCGCCCGGCTAACCTGTTCCGTCAGCAGGCGATCACCGAAACAACTGATTCGCCAGCAGACGGGAATTTCGCTATTATCCCGGCACCTTCGCTATGCTGGCCACCTGATGTCTACAATTGTTGATACTTTTATCGCTCCACCGTGTTCCGCTGAGATAGAGATCCTCTATGAAGATGAACATCTGCTGCTTATCAATAAGCCTGCCGGGTTACTGAGTCTATCGGGGAAAAATCCGCAGAACCTCGATTCAGTACACCACCGGCTGGTAGAGGATTTCCCCGGCTGTACGCTGGTTCACCGTCTTGATTTTGGCACCTCCGGGCTTATGGTAGTGGCGCGCAATAAAGCCATTAATGCAGCTCTGTGCCAGCAGTTTAGCCAGCGCAGCGTGACGAAGGAATACAGCGCTTTACTGTGTGGTCATCTGGAACATGATGAAGGGATTATTGACGCGGCGATTGCTAAAGATCCGGCGCGGTTCCCGCGTATGACGATTTGCCCGATCCAGGGAAAACCGGCGCGGTCTCATTACCGGGTTGATGCACGTTTTTTCCAGCAGGGAGAAGGGGGAACGCCGTTGCCGTTGACGCGGGTCACATTAACCCCGGAAACCGGCCGTACGCATCAGTTGCGGATTCACTGTCAGCAATTGGGGCATCCGATTCTGGGTTGTGATCTGTACGGTGGTCTATTGATGGCGGGCGCCGAGCATGCGCCAAGGCTGATGCTGCATGCCAGCGCGCTGAATTTTGTTCACCCCGTTAGTGGTGAAGCGGTCAATGCGCGTCACGCTAGCCCTTTTTGAGCAATAAAAAAGCCCGTGAGGGCTTTTGGGCATTGCCTGATGGCGCTTCGCTTATCAGGCCGACATGAAATAATGCTTACCACATTAGATCGTCAGGGATTTTGAAATCTGCGTACGGATCGTCTTCATCCTGTACTTCCTGGCTTAGGGCGCTGTGCAGAACAATGCTGCTGGCATCGCGCTGAGCGATTTTTTCCGCCACGACCGCTGGGATAATCGCATATTCGCTATCACCGTTGCTCTGGGTTGCCAGACGCGCGATGGCGAGGCGCCCGTTAATCAACTGAGTCTGCGTCAGCTTATCGACCGTGATTTTTTTAATGATGCTGCCGTCGGTAAAGTTAAAGCTAATATCGCCTCGACCCGGCATGACGCGGTTCATCTCGATAAGCTGCTTCACCTGGGCTTTATACTCTTTCGATAACACGGCCTGCTTTTGCTGCTCGCTGAGTAGCTTATCGCGCTCAAGCTGCGCCTTCTTATTTTCTTCGACTGCTTCTCTTGCCTCACGAGCCTGAACGCGCGATTTTTTCGCCGTACGCTGGACCTTGGCCACTTTTTTACTGGAGACTAATCCCGCTTTTAGCATCTGCTCTTGTAAGGTAAGTTTTGTCATTTTCGCTTCTGAATTTGATGAATAATAGCGGGGATTATACCCGTAATTTTTGTCACGATGCCAGATTATAGGTCTCGAGTGGCGCGTTGTCCGGCGTCCGCTTGGCATTTTGGGCCTTTAATGCCCCGTAAATTATTGTGGCGATGAATGCGTAGCCGCATAATAGCTGCCAACCTCCGCAGGTGCGGGGTTAAGCGCCAGCTTTTTCTGGTGATGAAGGAAACACAATGGAAAGGCGTAACTTTCTGAAAGGTGCCGCGGCACTCTCCACCCTTGGGCTGGTGAGCCCGGTTTTTGCAAAAACCGAAGCTGTTGCTAAGCCTGCCGTTTCATCTTCAGGCAAATCCCGCCGTTTTGTTATGACCCAGACCTACAGCCTTAAGGCCCCTGAGGGCTCTTCTGGCAAGGTTAATTTGTGGATCCCTATCCCGGAAGACACGGCTTTCCAGCAGTTGCTTGACCTCTCTTTTAGCGGGAATTACCAAAGCGCTACCCTCAATGCCAATAACCGTTACGGTGCGAAAGTGCTCTTTGTGACCTGGCCTGCCTCCAGCGGCCCGCTGGATATCAAAGTGGAAATGGAAACTGAAACCCGTGATTGGGAAGTGCTGAAAGAAAACCGTCTTGCCGACTGGCAACTGCCGGTGGAAGGCGCCGTTATCCCTGACGAAATCAAGCCATTCCTACAGGCAACCCCGCATATTCCGGTGGATGGTCTGGTAAAAGAGACCGCGCTGAAAATTATCGGCAATGAAAAAGCCCCGCTTAAGCAGGCGCGTCTGATTCACGATTGGGTGAGTACGCATATGCATCGTGATGATGCGGTGATTGGCTGCGGTACCGGTGATGTAGGTGAAATCCTGAAAACCGGTAAGCTGGGCGGTAAATGCACCGATATTAACTCGGTGTTTGTCGCGCTGTGCCGCGCGGTCGGGATCCCGGCGCGTGAAATGTTCGGTATTCGCCTGGGCGCTAGTCGAAAACTCGATGGTTACTCGAAAAAAGCCTTCGGCAGCGCCGATGCGCAGGGCGTGGCTAAAGTCAGCGGTGGCCAGCACTGCCGCGCGATGTTCTGGCTGGCGGGTTTTGGCTGGATGCCTGCTGACCCAGCGGATGTGACTAAAATGCGTCTGACCGAGAAAAAAGAGAACGGCGACCCGGCGGTAACGGCAGTAAACGACTATCTGTTCGGCAACTGGGAGATGAACTGGGTGGGCTTCAACCACGCGCGTGATTTCGCGCTGTCGCCAGCGGCAGAGCAGGGTGACGTCAATAACCTGGGCTATCCGTATGCGGAAGTTGATGGCGACCCGCTGAACTTCTACGATCCTGCTCTCTTTAGCTACGACTATGTCAGCGTCGAACAGCATTAAGGGCGGTGTACTGACGCTGCTGGCGGCGATTGTCGCCGCTGGCGCATCAACGCTTTGTTGCATTGGGCCGTTACTGTATCTGCTGTTTGGTATCTCAGCGGCAGGGCTGGTGGGGATCCCCGGTGCCTCCTGGCTGCAGTTCCCGATGATTGTGGTGGCGGTAGGGTTGATGGCGCGGGGGTTCTGGCGCCTGCATTTGTCGTCGAAGCCGGTGTGCGTCAACGTGGTGAGCCGTCGGGTGCTGGTGTGGCTCTACTGGCTGTCGGTACCGCTGGTGCTGGCGCTTATCACCTATCCTTATGTTCTGCCCTGGATTTGGGAGTGGATGGAATGAAAAAAGCAGTTTGCCTGGCGTTGATGCTATTCACGCCGCTAGGCTGGGCCGCCGATAAGCTGGTGACCATTGATATTGGTGAAATGAACTGCCCGCTGTGCGTGATTTCGATTAACCAGGCGTTGCGGACGACCGACGGCGTTATCAAGGCGAAAGCGTCGCTGAAAACGCGTCAGGCTGAAGTGGTGGTGCCGGAGAATTTCGATAACCAGCAGCTGCTGGCGGCGATTGCCAAAACCGGGTTTAAAGGTGAGATTCACGGAGAAAGCGCGGTGCAGTAAGGCTGTGTTGATGTGGTAAAAGAGAAAACCCGCTGTTGCCAGCGGGTTTTTTGTTGCATTAGAACTGGTAAACCAGGCCCAGAGCAACGATGTTGTCGGTAGCAATACCGTTTTCTTGATAGAAGGACTTGTTACCATCCAGCAGGTTGATTTTGTAATCAACATAGGTGGACATGTTTTTGTTGAAGTAATAGGTTGCACCCAGATCCATATATTTAACCAGATCCTGATCGCCAGCGTTGGTGCCGTTGGTATTGATCAGATCTTTACCTTTGGACTGCAGGTAGGAGATGGCTGGACGTAGGCCGAAATCGAACTGGTACTGAGCTGTTACTTCAAAGTTCTGAGTTTTATCAGCAATGCCGTCGTTGCCGTACGGGGTCATGTTGCGAGTTTCAGAATACATAGTCGCGAGGTAAATGTTGTTCGCGTCGTATTTCAGGCCAGCAGTCCATGCTTCAGCGGTGTCGCCCTTAGCATATTGGTTGTAACCAGATGCATTTACCTGACCATTTTTCTGATCCTGTGTACGATTTGATGTGGAGTACGCTGCTGCTGCGCTTACGCCCATACCGAAATCGTAAGAGGTGGAAATACCAAAGCCGTCACCGTTATCTTTACGCGCGTTATCACCGCTACGGTTGTTGGTGCCAACGTCGCCTTCGCCACTTTGGTTTTCGTTTTTACCCTGATACTGCAGCGCAAAGTTCAGACCATCAACCAGACCGAAGAAATCGTTGTTACGATAGGTTGCTACGCCGTTGGTACGGCCAGCCATAAAGTTGTCGGTGTAGGTGTAAGAGTCACCGCCGAATTCTGGCAGCATATCGGTCCAGCCTTCTACGTCGTACAGCACGCCGTAGTTACGACCGTAGTCGAATGAACCGTATTCACCGAATTTCAGACCAGCGAAAGCCAGACGGGTCCACGCGTTGCCGGTATCGCTCTCTTCGCTGTTCGCCTGGACGTTATATTCCCACTGACCGTAGCCAGTCAGCATATCGTTAATCTGAGTTTCACCTTTAAAACCGAAACGAACGTAGGTCTGATCGCCATCGTTGTTGGAATTACTGGAGAAATAGTGCAGACCATCTACTTTGCCATAGATGTCTAATTTATTGCCGTCTTTATTATAAACTTCTGCGGCATGAGCTGCGCCTGCTGCTAACAGCGCAGGGATAACGAGGGCCAGTACTTTTCTGTTCATTGAAATTATTCCTTTAGTTTTTTTATTCGCGCACTTCCACTCAAATAGAGGAAGTAAGGCAATCCTAAAGGAGACCTTTCTGAGATGGTAAATAACATTTGTTACAGCATGAGTAAAATCTAAAGTATATGATTCAAATGAAATGATGATAAATACCATGAATGAATTGTCATTAATTATATAAAATAAAAATTATACAAATAATATTCGCTGACGTAATCTACCTGCGTTATATGCCTTTTTGTCACACAACGTATTTATGTTGCCGTGTGTCATTTAACTTCTTCGTCATATGAAATGACAAGCCCGAACCCTCATTCGGGCTTTTTTTATTTCTTTGTTTTTGAATGGGTTGTCAGCTGTGGCGGCTTGTATCAACAGGTCGTGTAGCCGATGTAATGGATTTCTCTTCTGCGCAATTATTACGCTGTTTCAATAGTGTGATTACTGAGGCAATATTAGACAAGAATGCAAAATAGAAGGGCGCAGGCCGAAAAATCAATGCCGTTGCGACGATACTGAATGTCGATAATAAAATGATGGTTGAGTGAGTTTCTAAACTTGGAAGGTGGAAATTTACCCGTGACGGATTAGATAATGTGATCGACAGCATAAAACTAAATGTTTCTGATATTTGTTCATCCGGTTCGGATTTACATGAATCAATATGATGACGCATTGGAATAATCGTATAGGTGAAATTAACCACGTACTGGATAAAAAACCGCCTTCAATATGAAGGCGGTTGTCGATATCAGAAGTTATTCCTGCGGAATGGGCTTCTCGGCTTTCCCTGCCATTAACGCGAGGAAGTCATAGCGCTTCTGCAAATCTTCCGCCGCGTCTTTCCACAGCTGCTCGGCCACTTCTGGCTGCTGACTGTTCAGACGGCGGAAACGCTGTTCGTTCATCAACGTTTCGGCGAGCGCGTCAGACGGTGGACGAGAGTCCAGCGCCAGCGGGATTTTGCCTTCATCACCGCGACGTGGGTCGAAGCGGAAGAGTGGCCAGAAGCCGGTTGCCGTAAGCTGGCGCATCTGATCGTGGCTTAAGGCCAGATCGTAGCCGTGCTCTTCACAAGGGCTGTAGGCGATGATGATGGACGGCCCCGGATAGGACTCCGCTTCCTGAATCGCTTTCACCGTCTGGTTAAGCTGCGCACCGAGCGAAATCTGCGCCACATAAACATGACCGTACATCATCATGCTGACGCCGAGATCTTTACGCGCTTTGCGCTTGCCGTGCTCGCCAAACTTGGTAACCGCACCGAGCGGCGTCGCTTTTGAAGCCTGGCCGCCGGTGTTGGAGTAACACTGGGTATCGAGCACCAGAATATTGACGTTCTCGGTCAGGCTCATCACATGATCCAGACCACCGAAGCCAATATCGTAGGCCCAGCCGTCGCCGCCAATCAGCCAGATAGACTTCTCTACCAGCGCATCGGCGTCGGTCAGCAGCTCTTCGGCACCTTCAACACCTTTCAGTGCGTTACGCAGCGCAGCGACCTGCTCACGACGTACCTCTGGTGTGGCGTCGGCATGCAGCGCTTCGTTCAGCTCAGCTGGAATATGCTCGGCAAAACCGTCCAGCAGACGCATTACGCGCTGACGATGCTGATCGACCGTTAAGCGGAAGCCCAGACCAAATTCGGCGTTATCTTCAAACAGCGAGTTGGCCCATGCCGGGCCGCGACCGTTGGCATCGGTGGTGTACGGCGTAGAAGGCAGATTGCCGCCGTAGATAGAAGAACAACCGGTGGCGTTGGCAATCAGCATGCGGTCGCCGTACAGCTGGGTCAGCAGTTTGATATACGGCGTTTCGCCGCAGCCGGAGCAGGCGCCGGAGTATTCAAACAGCGGGGTAATCAGCTGCGAGGTACGAATATCGATACGCTCCAGCTTGCTGCGGTCGATTTCCGGCAGGTCGAGGAAGAAGTTGTAGTTCACTTTCTCTTCTTCAACGTGCTCCAGGCGGGACATCATATTGATGGCCTTGATGGTTGGATCCTGACGATCTTTTGCCGGGCACACTTCAACGCACAGATTACAGCCGGTGCAATCTTCAGGCGCGACCTGCAGCACGTATTTCTGGCCGCGCATATCGCGGGATTTCACGTCCAGAGAGTGCAGGGAGGCCGGGGCGTTTTCCATCTCTTCTGGAGACACCACTTTGGCACGAATCGCCGAGTGCGGGCAGGCGGCGACGCAGTGGTTACACTGGGTACAGAGCTCCTCTTTCCAGATGGGGATCTCTTCGGCAATGTTGCGTTTCTCCCAGCGGGTGGTGCCCACCGGCCAGGTGCCGTCCGGCGGCAACGCGGAGACCGGCAGCGCATCGCCTAGCCCAGCGAGCATCGCGGCGGTCACGGTTTTGACGAAATCTGGCGCGGCATCGGACACTACCGGCGGACGGTTCGGGCTGGTGGCGTTGACCTGCTGCAGCGGGACTTCAAACAGCGACTCGCGTGCCAGTGCCAGCGCCTGCCAGTTACGTTCAACCAGGCCCTGACCTTTGCTGCTGTAGCTTTTGGCGATGGCGTTTTGCAGCTCCATCAGCGCGCTATCGCCCGGCAGGATCTGCGTCAGATGGAAGAACGCCATCTGCATTACGGTGTTAATACGCGCGGCGAGTCCGCATTCACGGGCAATTTTCGCCGCGTTAATCACGTAGAAGCGCGCTTTTTTCTGATTCAGTACGGCCTGCACTTCCTGCGGCAGCCGCGCCCAGACTTCATCAGCACTGTAAGGCGTATTGAGCAGGAAAATACCGCCGGGCTTCAGGCGCTCTGCCATCTGGTATTTATCAATAAACTGTAGCTGGTGGCAGCCGACGAAATCAGCCTGCGCTACCAGATAAGCGGAGCGAATTGGTGTATCGCTGACGCGCAGGTGAGAGACCGTCAGGCCGCCGGCTTTTTTGGAGTCGTAGACAAAATAACCCTGTGCGAACCACGGCGTGGAGTTACCGATTATCTTAATGTTGTTCTTGGTCGCCGAGACGCTACCATCGCTGCCAAGCCCGTAGAACAGCGCTTCCAGGCGCGCGCGCGAGGGCAACGTATTTTCCGGTAGCGGCAGGGAGAGGTTGGTGACGTCATCGTAAATGCCGACGGTGAAGCGCGGTTTTGGCTTCGCTTCTGAAAGTTCATTAAAGATAGCCAGCACGCAGTCCGGGCCAAACTCTTTTGATGACAGACCATAGCGGCCGCCAATCACGCGCGGCAGGGTTTCACGTTCACCCTGATTAAAAGCTTCCGCCAGCGCGGTCATAACGTCAAGATACAGCGGTTCGGCGAGGGCGCCCGGCTCTTTGGTGCGGTCAAGTATGGCGACGCTACGCGCGCTTTCCGGCAGCGCCTGCAATAAATGCTGCGCGGAGAACGGGCGATAAAGACGCACTTTCAACACGCCGACTTTCTCGCCGCGGGTCAGCAGTTCATCCACCACTTCTTCACAGGTGCCGATCGCGGAGCCCATGATGACGATAACGCGTTCAGCCTGCGGGTGGCCGTAGTACTCGAACGGTTTGTAGTGACGGCCGGTAGCATCAGCGAAGTCAGCCATTGTCTGTTCAACGTGGTCGTATACTGCGTTGTACCACGGGTTTGTGGCTTCGCGAGACTGGAAGTAGGTATCCGGGTTTGCGGAGGTGCCGCGAATGACCGGATGCTCTGGGTTCAGCGCACGGGCGCGATGTGCGGCAATTTCATCCTGCGGCAGCAGCCCGCGAATGGTGTCATCCGCCAATGGCACGATTTTGTTGATTTCGTGCGAGGTGCGGAAACCGTCGAAGAAATGAATAAACGGCACGCGGCTTTTCAGCGTGGCGATATGCGAAATCAGCGCAAAGTCCTGCGCTTCCTGCACGCTACCGGCGCACAGCATTGCGCAACCGGTCTGGCGGATAGCCATGACGTCGGAGTGATCGCCAAAAATAGAGAGCGCGTGGGTTGCTACGGTACGCGCCGCGACGTGCAATACAAACGGGGTCAGCTGACCGGCCAGTTTATAAAGCGTCGGGATCATCAGCAGCAGACCCTGCGATGAAGTGAAAGAGGTCGACAGCGCACCGGTCTGCAACGCGCCGTGCACGGCGGCAATCGCACCGGCTTCGGACTGCATTTCGACCACGCGCGGAACATCGCCCCACACGTTTTTAAGCCCATTTCCCGCCCAGGCATCGGCCTGCTCGGCCATCGTTGAACTCGGCGTGATCGGGTAAATGGCGATGACTTCACTGGTTCGGAACGCCACCGAGGCGACCGCACCATTACCGTCAGTTGTGATCATGGGTTATGACACCTTACATTGCGCAGAAAAGTGGTCCATGGGCATAGCCGCAGACCGGAAATTTATCCTTAATAGACTCATCGCTCTTGTCGATGATGTTAGGTGAAGTTTAGCAAACCCCGCGCTGAATCATTTTTGCTTTTGTGTCCTTGGGGAGCGTCTACATCAATGATGTGAATGTTTTTCGCCACAAAATTGACAGAAAATGTTTCTGAGGTGCATAAATGCGCGCTTCCTCTCTCGACGTACGTGCGCTCGGTGCCTATGATGCATAGGTTTGTTCCTATTTTTGCGATTCGGAGGGAAGTGATGCGAGCTGCTTTTTTTGTGGGGTGTGCGGCGCTTTTGTTGTCCGCGTGCAGCAGTGAACCTGAACAGCAGGCCACCGCGGCACACGTTACGCCAGGGATGAGAGCGGCAATGTCCAGCTCAGGCGAAGCAAACTGCGCGATGATTGGCGGAACGCTTTCCGCTGCCCGCCAGCTGGACGGTTCCAGCATCGGGATGTGCGCGCTGCCAAACGGTAAGCGTTGCAGCGAGCAATCTCTGGCGGTAGGAAGCTGCGGTAGCTATTGAGTGTTAACTCACCAGGTCGGCGAGTTTGAAGGTCAGCGTTTGATCGGCGGTTGCCAGCGTCAGCTGATGTTCAGTTAAATCGACCTGGGCTCCCTGGCGGAGCATGTTGCTGAGCGTCGCGTCGAGCTGGTTTAGCTGCGCGTCGCTGCAGAGCTTACGGGTCATCGCCAGGTCGGAGGCTTTTAGCTCGCCATTGCTGATTTTTGCAGTGCCGGAAAAGCGGTTGCACATCTCGCCGGAGAGATAAATTCTATTTAATAGCGGTTGCTTCTCACCAAAGCTCACTTCGAGCGGCGCGCCGTTGCTATTGACGGTATTGCCATTCACGCTTTCAAGCACAAAACGGTGATGCTGTAGCTGATCGCCGCCGGTCGACATTTTGCTGTTATAGACGCAGCCTGAAAGCAGGGCGGCTGCAGCCAGCAGGAAAAACACTTTCTTCATTGTTCTGGACTTCTTATAAAAATATTGATCAGGTGAATACTACTGAGGGGTTACTGTACAGCGGGAGCGGGTTGTGGGGCTTTGCGGAAAATGCTCCCGAGGGGAGTGCAGCCCTTATTGTATTGGCTAAATTAGTAGGGTAGTACTGAATTTATGCCAGTGCGGTGATGGGTTCCGTTCACTTTACGTCAGTCGGAATATGAGGATTTTTCACCGGTGAACGGGCCAAGGGGTGCTTGCCGCACACCCCTTGGCAATCCCCGCGGCCCCGCAGGGAAATCGGTGCTTCGCACTACGCTCGCCTACGACTCCAGCCTGCGGCACGGCGAAACTCGAGATTACTCGGCCCATCCATGGGCCTCGCCCCTTCGGGGCCAACGCAAGCGTTGTTCAAAATTGCTCCCGGCAATTTTGTCCTGTCTCGGTTCGTCTCAATCCGCCATCCCTGGCGGATTGACCTTGTCTTGCGTGCTACGGCTCGCCGATTTCCAGCGGGACTCATCGGTTTCAGTGACATTTGTGTTGTTTTTTGCTGTCAACTGGAAGACCGCACGGTTTTTGGTGGCGTCTAAATCGCCGAAGCGTTTCCCGTAGGCCGGGTCAGCCCACATGGATGTGGGCTGAGGGCGCAGTTTACAGGGATGTAAACTTGCGCCCGACCCGAAGCCGGAGGGAATAAGCTGAGGGAACCACGAAGTGGCGATTTTGCCGCCAGAGCCCGGGGGTGCAGGGGGCGGCGGCGATTGGCCGCCCCTTGCGCGCTCTCTGCGCCAGTGCAATTTATATGGCTAGTGCTGGAAGAGAGCGCAACGGAGCGATATCTAAATAAATCTCCACTTACCATAGCCGAAGCCAGGCAGGCAAAACGCATCAAGCAATAGCGTTAGGACAGTCCGCTCCAGCATCAATTTGACGCAGGTTCTCCAGCGTTGTCTCCGAAATGCTGGTTAACGCCTCCGCGGTCAGGAACGCCTGGTGGCCGGTAAACAACACGTTATGACAGGCCGACAGACGACGGAACACATCATCCTGAATTACATCGTTAGACTTATCTTCAAAGAACAGATCGCGCTCGTTCTCATAGACGTCCATCCCCAACGCGCCAATTTTCTGCGTCTTCAGCGCTTCAATCGCCGACTGTGAGTCAATTAACGCACCGCGGCTGGTGTTGACGATCATTACGCCATCTTTCATTTTCTCAAACGCGCTCGCGTTGAGCAGATGATAGTTATCCGCGGTTAGCGGGCAGTGCAGCGAGATAACGTCTGACTCAGCAAACAACGTCGGCAGGTCAACGTACTCAACGCCGAGCTCCAGCGCCGCAGCGCTTGGGTACGGATCGAACGCCAGCAAACGCATCCCGAAGCCTTTCAGAATACGCAGCGCGGCAACGCCGATTTTACCGGTACCGATGACCCCGGCGGTTTTGCCGAACATGGTAAAACCGGTCAGGCCTTCGAGAGAGAAGTTGGCATCGCGAGTACGCTGATAAGCACGGTGAATACGACGGTTGAGCGTCATCATCATACCGATCGCATGTTCAGCAACGGCCTCCGGTGAGTAGGCCGGAACGCGCACGACGCGAAGGCCCAGCTCTTTGGCCGCATCAAGATCAACGTTGTTGAAGCCTGCACAGCGCAGCGCGATGTACTTCACGCCGATTTTCTTCAGCTCTTCCAGAACTGGACGGCTACCGTCGTCGTTGACGAAAATACACACCGCTTCACAGCCGTGAGCGGTTTTCGCGGTTTTTTCCGTCAGCAGGAAATCAAAAAATTCAAGTTCAAAGCCATATGTCTCATTAACATTTTGCAGGTACTTTTTGTCGTACTGCTTGGTGCTGTAAACGGCGATTTTCATAAGACTTTTCTCCAATGATTTTAGCGTTAATTTAGCATAATTCAAAAAATCTTACAAAATATAAAAATGTTTTGAAGGCTAAGGTTACGTAAAGAAACTATCACCAGTATACGCGTTTTGAAGAGGGGAACGAAATGGCCTGCTCAATCAGAATCAACTGAAATCCCTCACATTTTATTTTGCAGCAGCTATTCTTAATCCATCACAGCGGCTTTCACTCACAGGTCTGACATGCCACAATATGCTCCTTTGGATCGCCCGTTGCGCGTTCACGGCATGACTGCCTGCTTAATCTGGATATTACTGCACCCATGAAGGGTAAATACAAAGCCGTTATTGCGCTACTCCTGTTATTAGTGCTCCTCCCGTTAACGTTGGTTATGACGCTGGGGTACTGGGTTCCTACGCTGGTGGGCATCTGGCTTCCGGCTGGCACCCGCATTTCGCTAAATGAAAGTCCACGCTTTACCCACACGTCGCTGCGCATTCCTGATTTACGTTATCTGGTGGGCGACTGTGAGCTCGCTAAGCTGAAAGATGTGACGTTGTCACATCCCAGTCGCTGGCAATTACATGCTGCCGCGGTCAACCTGAACTCCGTCTGCTTTAATAAGCTGCCGCAAAATGATGCGGTACCGGGCGCGCCGCGCACACTTGCTGAATGGCAAGCGATGCTGCCGAAAACGTGGCTGACCATTGATTCGCTGAGTATCTCTCCGTGGGAAAAGTGGCAGGGTAAACTCAAGGTGTCGCTTACTGAAAAACGTCAGGAGCTAGAGTACGAGGGCGATCAGGTCACGCTACATGCGCGCCTGCAAGGACAGGCGTTGACCGTCAGTGAGTTTCACGCCAGCCTGCTTGATGGCGAACCGCCGGTGAAGCTGCTCGGTGAATTTACCATGCCGCTGGTGCCGGATGGTCTGCCGGTAAAAGGCCATCTCGAATCCACGTTCCAGGTGCCGCAGGTGCCGTCACTGGTCGATGCCGAGCTGAATTGGGACGGTAATCAGGGGCAACTGGTGATGATGGCGCGCGGTGAAGATGACCCGCTTGCCGATTTTCCGTGGCAGATAACGGAGCAGCAGCTTGTTATCAGCGATGGCCGCTGGAATTGGCCATACCAGGCGGGCATACCGCTGCGCGGACGTGTGGGCGTTAAGCTTGATAACTGGCAGCAGGGCATAGATAAAACGCAGATTACCGGCCGTCTGAGCGTACTGACCTCAGGTGATGCCGGGAAGGGCGTGGCGGTGCTGAACGTGGGGCCGGGCACGCTGAGCATGGATAACAGCGATATGCCGCTGCATCTGGTCGGTGAAGCTAAGCAGGGCGATCTTATCTTTTATGCCAAACTGCCAGCCCAACTGAGCGGCTCCCTGACGTCGCCAACGCTTGCCTTTTTGCCCGGCTCTCTATTGCGATCTCGGGGTCGAGTTATTGATGCACTGAATATCGACGACGTCCGCTGGCCGTTGGCCGGGGTGAAAATTTCGACCCAGGGTATTGATGGTCGTCTGCAGGCGATTCTTCGCGCCCATGAACGACAAACCGGTGACTTTGTGCTGCACCTGGACGGTAAGGCTGATAACTTCCTGCCGGATAAAGGCACCTGGCAGTGGCGTTACTGGGGTGACGGCCATTTCACGCCGATGCAGGCGCGCTGGGATGTCACCGGCACCGGCGAATGGCGCGATAGCGCCATTGTGCTGAACGCGCTTTCCACCGGCTTTGATAAATTGCAGTACGGCACGATGACTATCGACCAGCCGCGTTTGACGCTACAGCAGCCGATCCACTGGATTCGGGATGAACAGCATCCTAAATTTACCGGCGCGCTGGCGCTCGATGCCAAAGAAACCCGCTTTACCGGCGGTAGCGTGCTGCCTGCGTCGGCGCTGAACTTCAGCGTTGATGGGCGTGACCCGACCTTCTTCCAGTTTAAAGGCGACCTGACAGCGCAGGAGATTGGCCCGATTCGCGTGAACGGCCGTTGGGACGGTGAACGTCTGCGCGGGCAGGCCTGGTGGCCGAAACAGTCGCTGACGGTGTTCCAGCCTCTGGTCCCGCCAGACTGGAAAATGAAGCTGCGTGATGGCTCGCTTTATGCCCAGGTGGCGTTCTCTGCGGCGGCAGGGCAAGGTTTTGAAGCGGGCGGTCACGGCGTGCTGCGTAACGGCAGTGCCTGGATGCCGGATAACGAAGTTAACGGCGTGGATTTTGTCCTGCCATTCCGCCTGAAAGCGGGAGTCTGGCAGTTTGGCACCCGTCGCCCGGTCTCTTTGCGCATTGCGGAAATCGTCAACCAGGTGACGGCGCGAAACGTGACGGCTGACCTCCAGGGAACCTGGCCCTGGACCGAAGAGAGCCCGTTACAGTTGAGCGATGTCAGCGTCGACGTGCTCGGTGGCAAAGTGACGATGCAGCAGCTACGTATGCCGCAGCACGATGCGGCGCTGCTGCGCTTGCAGCATATCTCAACCAGCGAATTGATTAGCGCGGTAAACCCGAAACAGTTCGCGATGTCCGGGCCGGTCGACGGTGCGCTGCCGCTGTGGCTGAACGACAGCAAATGGATAATCAAAGACGGCTGGTTGCATAACCCCGGCCCGATGACGCTGAGGCTGGATAAAGACACCGCTGATGCCGTCGCCGACGACAACATTGCCGCCGGGGCGGCGATTAACTGGTTACGCTATATGGAGATCTCGCGTTCATGGACGCGAATCAACCTCGATAGTCTTGGTCAACTGACCTTACAGGCGACGGTGACCGGTACCGGGGTGATGGATAATAAACGAAGCACGGTGCGGCTGAACTATACGCACCAGGAGAATGTTTTTGATTTGTGGCGAAGCCTGCGCTTTGGCGACAAACTTCAGTCATGGCTTGAGCAACACGCAACCCTTCCCGGTGTGCCGTGTCGCAGTGGCACGGAATGTAAGGAGCAACAATGAAATTCACCATCGCCGTTCTGGGATTGATGGCAACGGGACTGCTATCAGGATGCGTGCCGCGCATAGAGGTGGCAGCGCCGAAAGAGCCGATTACCATCAATATGAACGTGAAAATTGAGCACGAGATCCGCATCAAGGCCGATAAGGACGTTGAGGATCTGCTGAAATCTCGTAGCGATCTATTCTGAGGCCATGATGAGAAAAATGCGGATTATCGCCGTGCTGGCATTCAGTCTCTTCAGCGTTCAGGCGCTGGCGCTTACGCTTCCCGAAGCGCGTCAGCAGGGGCGCGTCGGTGAGACGCAGGGCGGCTATCTGGCGGCCATTGCCCAGGATAGCGAAACCCTGACCCTGGTGAAAAAAATCAACCAAGCGCGCAGCCAAAGCTACCAGCAGCTAGCGCAGAGCAACAATCTGCCGCAGCAGGAGGTCGCCAGGCTTGCCGGGAAGAAGCTGATTGAAAAAGCGCAGCCGGGGGAATACGTCCAGGGCATTAACGGCCAGTGGGTGAGCAAGTAACGGTCGGAACGTATAAGAAAAAACGCATTACGGTTGAAAGAGGAGTGGAAACTCGCTCATACTCTCGGCATGTAACCTGTTCGCCGGTAACGATTTTACCGGCTGTACATGAGAATAATAAAGGAACTCCCAATGGCAGAAGAAACGATTTTCAGCAAAATCATTCGTCGTGAAATCCCATCAGATATCGTCTATCAGGACGAACTGGTGACCGCCTTCCGTGATATTTCTCCGCAGGCGCCGACCCATATTTTAATCATCCCTAATACGCTTATTGCCACCACCAACGACGTGACCGCCGAGCATGAGCTGGCGCTGGGCCGTATGGTGACCGTGGCGGCGAAAATCGCGCAGCAAGAAGGGATTGCTGAAGACGGCTATCGTCTGATCATGAACTGCAACCGTCACGGTGGGCAGGAAGTTTACCACATCCATATGCACCTGGTGGGCGGTCGCCCGCTGGGGCCAATGCTGGCGCATAAAGGCTAATCTATGAAACCGGTCTGTCTGGGTCTTGTACTTTGCGCGACGCTGCTTGCCGGATGCCATTCGCACCCGGAAATTGCGGTCAGCGAACAGCAAACGCTGGTGATGGAATCCAACGTCCTGGCGGCGGGGGTCAGCGCGGAAAAACCGGAGCTGAATTCGTCAGATATCCAGGCTACCGCCAGCTCGAAGCTGTATAACGAAAGGCGAGAGCCAGTCACCGTTCACTATCGTTTTTATTGGTATGACGCCAGAGGGCTGGAAATGCACCCGCTCGAAGCGCCGCGCAGCATCACGGTTCCTCCGATGGGATCGGTCACGCTGTACGGGACGGCTGACGGTCTTGGGGCGCATAAAGCCCGGCTTTATCTTTATCTCTGAGGGGTAAACTGGAATGAGTAAATTGGGTCGCTATGCGTTAATTGCTTCCCTGGCGATGTTCCTCGCTGGGTGTGCGGTGCGTGAACAACCGGCACCGGTCGACACGGCCAATCCACAGCAGCCGCAGCAGCCAACCGAACCGCAGCAGCCGGTACCAACGGTACCGAGCGTGCCGACGATCCCGCAGCAGCCGGGGCCGATTGAACACGGTGGTGATACGTCAGCGCAGCCAACGCCTCGCGTACGTCACTATGACTGGAACGGTGCCGCGCAGCCGCTGGTCGGCCAGATGTTACAGGCGGGCGGCGTCAATGCAGGAAGCATTCTGCTGGTTGATAGCGTCAACAACCGTACCAACGGTTCGCTGAACGCCGGTGAGGCGACCACCGCGCTGCGCAATGCGCTGGCGGGCAACGGTAAATTCACCCTGGTTTCAGCCCAACAGCTGGCGGTAGCGAAACAGCAGTTAGGCCTGTCGCCGCAGGATAGCCTTGGCTCTCGCAGCAAAGCGATGGGGATTGCCCGCAACGTTGGCGCACAGTATGTGCTTTATTCCAACGCCACCGGCAACGTTAACTCGCCGGTGCTGCAAATGCAGCTGATGCTGGTTCAGACCGGGGAAATTGTCTGGTCAGGTAAGGGTGCGGTTGCGCAACAATAAGCTCACGCGTGACGCACTTCTGTCACGCGAATTCCCGCACTATCACATTGTCGCCAGCCCCGAAACCGCGGGGCTGAGCGGCAGTAGCTGTATTCTGCAAAACGGTGAACGACGTCTGGTGCTTCGACAGCACCACGACCCGGATGCACCTGAAAGCGACTTCCTCCGACAGTATCATGCCCTGCGACGGCTTCCACCGACGCTGGCACCAAAGCCTATTTTTTATACGCCTGGCTGGATGGCGGTTGAATTTTTAGCCGGTGAGATCAAAAGCGTGCTCCCGGCGCATCGTCCGCTGGCCGCTCTCCTGTATGATTTGCACCAGCAGCATCGATTTGGTTGGGCGCTTTCGCTTAAGCCGCTGCTTGAATACTACTGGCAGCAGTGCGACCCGGCGCGACGCACGCCGCTGTGGCTACGTGAATTACAGCGGTTGAAAAAACAGGGTGAACCGCTGGCGTTGAGACTGGCGCCGCTGCATATGGATGTTCATGCGGGTAATATCGTCCATACCCCGGAGGGGCTGCGGCTCATCGACTGGGAGTATGCCGGAGACGGGGACGTGGCGCTGGAACTGGCCGCCGTCTGGACACCTGATAATGAACAGCGCTACCGGCTTTCACAAGCTTATGCTGAACGGGCGAAAATCTCCCCCGATCTCCTCTGGAGACAGGTTAAGCGTTGGCGACCCTGGGTATTGATGCTAATGGCAGGCTGGTTCGAATGTCGCTGGCAGCAAAGCGGTGACAAACAATTTATTTCGCTGGCGGATGAAATATGGCGCCAGCTTAGCGACAAAAAGGAGGCCGTGTGGGGCCAGTAATGTTGGATGTTGAAGGCTACGAGCTGGATGCCGAAGAACGTGAGATTCTGGCGCATCCGCTGGTGGGCGGTTTAATTCTCTTCACCCGGAACTATCACGATCCCGAGCAGCTTCGCGAGCTGGTACGTCAGATTCGTAGCGCGTCCCGTAACCATCTGGTGGTGGCGGTCGATCAGGAAGGCGGGCGCGTCCAGCGTTTCCGTGAAGGTTTTACCCGGCTGCCTGCGGCGCAATCTTTTGCTGCCGTGCTGGGTGAAGAAGCGGGCGGTCGCATGGCGAGCGATTCGGGATGGCTGATGGCGAGCGAAATGATTGCCATGGACATCGATATCAGCTTTGCGCCGGTGCTGGACGTCGGCCATATCTGCACCGCCATCGGCGAGCGCTCCTATCATGCCGATCCGCACAAAGCGCTGGCGATGGCGCGTCATTTCATTGACGGCATGCACAGCGCCGGAATGAAAACCACCGGGAAGCATTTCCCCGGGCACGGTGCGGTCACCGCTGACTCGCATAAAGAGACGCCGCATGACCTGCGCTCAGAGGCTGAAATCCGCGCCAAAGATATGGCGGTGTTCAAAACGTTGATTACTGAAAACGCGCTCGACGCCATTATGCCCGCGCACGTCATCTATGATGATGTGGACCCACGCCCGGCCAGCGGTTCGCCGCACTGGCTGAAAACGGTGCTCCGTGGTGAACTGGGCTTTGACGGCGTTATCTTCTCTGACGATTTATCGATGGAAGGCGCGGCGATTATGGGCAGCTATGCCGAACGTGGCCAGGCATCGCTGGATGCAGGTTGCGATATGATCCTCGTCTGCAATAATCGTAAAGGGGCCGTCAGCGTGTTAGATAACCTGTCGCCGATCAACGCTGAGCGTGTTACGAAGTTGTATCATAAAGGTTCATTTAGCCGTCAGGAACTGATGGACTCCGCCCGCTGGAAAACGGTTAGCGCAGAGCTGGAGCAACTCCACGAACGCTGGCAGGAAGAGAAGGCTGGTCATTAACCCTCCCGGTGTGGGAGTAATGGTGTGGTGAGGATCAAATGATTATCTATTTACACGGTTTTGACTCGAATAGCCCAGGCAACCATGAAAAAGTGCTGCAACTGCAGTTTATCGACCCGGACGTGCGGTTGATTAGCTACAGTACGCTGCACCCGAAACATGACATGCAGCATTTGCTCAAGGAAGTGGACAAGATGCTGCAACTGAGCGCCGATGAACGTCCGCTGATTTGCGGCGTAGGGCTCGGCGGTTTTTGGGCGGAGCGTATCGGCTTCCTGTGTGATATTCGTCAGGTGATGTTCAACCCGAACCTGTTCCCGAATGAGAACATGGACGGCAAGATTGATCGCCCGGAAGAGTATGCCGATATCGCCACCAAGTGCGTGAATAACTTCCGCGAGAAGAACCGTGACCGCTGTCTGGCTATTCTCTCTCGCCATGATGACGCGCTGGATAGCCAGCGTTCCGCTGAGATGCTGCATCATTACTATGAGATTATCTGGGATGAAGAGCAGGGACATAAGTTCAAGAATATCTCCCCGCATTTGCAGCGAATCAAAGCCTTTAAAACACTAGGCTAAATCGGCTTGAAGAGGCCCCGGCAACGTTGCGTTGTCGGGGCTTTTTTTTGTTAATTTTTAACCACGCCACGCGTTTATCCGCTATTAAAAATACCGTTCGCTCAACTTCTGTGCGATAAAACTTGATGCACATCAATTTTGGTATGACCAATGCACCATTCATGTTATTCTCATTGCAGCTGAATGGTTTCACACAAGTAACTTGTTGTTAATTAAAGGCTATATTAATAACTTTTAATTAACAATTGGTTAATAAATTTTAAGGGGGTCACATGACTACGCCAATGAAAAAAATCGTAATTGTGGGTGGTGGTGCTGGCGGCCTGGAACTGGCTACTCAACTGGGTAGAAAGCTTGGCCGCAGTAAAAAAGCAAAAATCACGCTGGTGGATCGTAACCATAGCCACCTGTGGAAACCGCTGCTGCACGAAGTGGCCACCGGGTCTCTGGATGAAGGCGTGGATGCGCTGAGCTACCTGGCGCACGCGCGTAATCATCACTTCCAGTTCCAACTGGGTTCGGTGATGGACATTAACCGCGAAGCAAAAACCATTACCATCGCTGAGCTGCGCGATGAAAAGGGTGAGCTGCTGGTGCCTGAGCGTAAAGTGGCGTACGACACGCTGGTGATGGCGCTGGGCAGTACCTCCAACGACTTCAACACGCCGGGCGTAAAAGATCACTGTATCTTCCTCGACAACCCGCATCAGGCGCGCCGTTTCCATCAGGAAATGCTGAACCTGTTCCTGAAATATTCCGCGAACCTGGGTGCCAACGGCAAGGTCAATATCGCCATTGTCGGCGGTGGGGCGACCGGCGTTGAGCTGTCCGCTGAGCTGCATAACGCGGTTAAACAGCTGCATAGCTACGGCTACAAAGGCTTAAGCAACGAAGCGCTGAACGTGACGCTGGTGGAAGCCGGTGAGCGAATTCTGCCTGCGCTGCCGCCGCGCATCTCCGGTGCGGCACACAGTGAGCTGACCAAAATGGGCGTACGCGTACTGACTCAGACGATGGTCACCAGCGCTGACGCAGGCGGCCTGCACACCAAAGACGGTGAGTATATTGAAGCGGATCTGATGGTTTGGGCTGCCGGTATTAAAGCACCAGACTTTATGAAAGAGATTGGCGGGCTGGAAACCAACCGTATTAACCAACTGGTAGTGGAGCCAACGCTGCAAACCACCCGCGACCAGGATATTTACGCGATTGGCGACTGCGCGTCCTGTGCGCGTCCTGAAGGCGGCTTTGTGCCACCACGTGCTCAGGCTGCCCACCAGATGGCAACCTGGGCGCTGAACAACATTCTGGCGCAGATGAAGGGCAAAGAGCTGAAAGCCTATAGCTATAAAGACCACGGTTCTCTGGTGTCGCTCTCTAACTACTCCACCGTCGGCAGTCTGATGGGCAACCTGATGCGCGGCTCGATGATGATTGAAGGGCGCATCGCGCGTATGGTCTACATCTCTCTGTACCGTATGCACCAGATTGCGCTGCACGGGTACGTGAAAACCGGCTTGATGATGCTGGTGGGCAGCATTAACCGCGTGATTCGTCCGCGTCTGAAGCTGCATTAATCATCGCGCTGTTCCCGGCGTCGGCGTTCACGCCGACGCCGGGAAATCCCCTCCTCAGAATCCTCCGAAACACCCAGCACGCCACATTAAATCCTGCTTTTGCGCTTTTGTCTGATAGGCACTGCTAACGATCAGTTGCACAATTGTTAGCAATAGCAACATAGGAGGATCTCCCGTGAATAAATCAATGTTGGCGGGTATTGGTATTGGCGTTGCAGCCGCACTTGGGGTTGCCGCCGTAGCGAGTATGAACGTTTTCGACCGTGGCCCGCAGTATGCGCAGGTTATCTCCGCTACACCAATCAAGGAAACCGTCAAAAATCCGCGTCAGGAGTGCCGTAACGTGACGGTCACTCATCGTCGTCCTGTACAGGATGAAAACCGTATCGCAGGCTCTGTGCTGGGGGCTGTTGCGGGCGGCGTCATTGGACATCAATTTGGTGGCGGGCACGGTAAAAGTGTCGCTACCGTGGTCGGCGCTTTAGGCGGCGGCTATGCCGGTAATCAGGTGCAGGGTGCAATGCAGAATAATGACACCTACACCACCAACGAGCAGCGCTGTAAGACGGTGTACGACAAGTCTGAGAAAACGCTCGGTTATGATGTGACCTACAAAATCGGCGACCAGCAGGGCAAAATCCGTATGGATAAACAGCCTGGTAGCCAGATACCGCTGGATAGCAATGGTCAGCTGGTACTGAATAAAGCCTAAAATAGCCGTGAATATGCTGTTCGCCCCTCATTCTTTCAGAGTGAGGGGCGTTTTTTTACTGCTCGGCAATCATCTGCGGCCAGAGGCGCAGCGTGGTGTCGGTAATTTGCATCAGCGTCTCAAAGCTTGCCCCCTCGCGGGCGCTAATTGACATCCCCTGCAAAATACAGCTTAAGAACTGTGCCACCTCGGTGACGTTTTTCCCTGCCGGAATTTCCCCACGCGATTGACGCAGCGAAAGGAACTGATTCAGCGTCTGTTCCTGTACTGCATGACGAGACTTAATCGTTTTCGCAATTTCTTTTGACGATGCCGCCAGCGCCGCAGAGGTATTGATCATAAAGCAGCCCGCGGGGGTATCCTTGCTGGTGAAACAGGTCGCAACGGCGGTGAAGTAGTTGCGAAGCGCTTCTATAACCGGCTGCTCATCGCAGAACAGACAGGCTTCGTTTTTGGAAGCAAAGTGCGTGATGTAGTGATCGAGAACGGCGCGGAACAGCCCCTCTTTATTCACAAACTCGGCGTATAGCGTCGGCGCTTTTGCACCCGTAGCTTCGACAAGGTCGGAGAGGGATGTTGCTTCATAGCCATACTGCCAGAATAGCGTCATCGCTTTATCAAGCGCCGCTTCCCGGTCGAATACTTTAGGTCGACCGCGGCCTTTTTTCGCGCAACTTTGCGTGTCAGTTGTCATCGTGCCGCCTACCTTAGTCGGTGTTTAATGAACGTTCATTATAAAAATATTCCACGAAAGGGGCTAGCGCTTCCGTAACGAAAAATAAAAAGAACATATTCATATGAAAAATATATGAATCTTTATTAAATAAACGATCGTTATAAAAATCCGTTGACGTGTGACGCAGATCTCATTATGATTAACCTATCGATCGTTAAGTTAATAACGCCTGACCTACAAAAATCATCTGCAAAGGTAATAATCATGAAAAACGTAAAAACTCTGGCCATCGCAGCCGTACTAAGCTCCCTGTCATTTGCAAGCTTTGCCGCCGTTGAAGTGCAATCTACTCCGGCAGACCAGCATAAAGTCGGTAGCATCTCTGCTTCCGCAGGCCCTAACCTGGCGTCTCTGGAACAAGAATTGGCTCAGAAAGCGGATGACATGGGTGCGAAATCATTCCGTATCACTTCCGTTAGCGGTCCAAATAACCTGCACGGCACCGCAGTCATCTATAAATAAGCGTTAAAACCCTCATAATGCTTATGTCACTGCTATAAAAAAGGCCCTGAGCGTATCCCGCTCAGGGCCTTTTACTTTGTGGCTTCGGTTACATATTTTGCTGAGCGACGTCGTGATGACGGGTGACATCAACCGGCATCCCGGAACGCACATCCATCACTTTATTCATCACGGCGGTGTCCGTATTGGCATCCTGGCTAAACGCCTTCATGCTCGCGTTCAGGACGATAGGCAGGGTTTGCGGATCGTCATCAATATGCTCAGACAGCGGCTGGTGAACTTCGACCAGGCGCACGCCGTTTGGCTCTACCGATGTTTTAATTGGCGTATTAATGATGGTTACTTTCGTCCCCGGCGTAACCTGCTCGAATAGTGCTTTGATGTCGTTATCGCGCAGACGAATACAGCCAGAGCTCACGCGCATGCCGATACCAAAATCGGCGTTGGTGCCGTGAAGCAGGTAGACGCCACCGTAAGCGGCCAGACGAATAGCGTGATGGCCCATTGGGTTATCAGGGCCAGCTGGCATCACCGCAGGAAGTTCAATCCCCTGGGCTTTATAGCGTGCGCGGATATTGGCGGTTGGCGTCCAGGTCGGGTTGGCGCGCTTATCGGATACAGTGGTCACCATGGTTGGCGTTACCGTTGTACCGCCTAGCTGGCCGATGCCGATAGGGTAGACGGTGACCGTATTTTTGCCCGGAGGGTAGTAGTAGAGGCGCAGCTCTGCCAGGTTCAGCACGATACCTTCGCGCGGCACGTCCGGTAGCAGCGTCTGCAGCGGAATGGTTAATACGCTTCCGGCGCGCGGAACGTAGGGGTCAACGCCCGGGTTGGCCTGTAAGAGAGCCAGAAATCCCACGTTGTATTTTTTGGCGATCGACTCCAGCGAACCGCCGTTGTTCTCGACGACGTGAAAGCGGTTTTCGCCCACCAATCGACTCCCCGGCGGTGGAAGCGGCCAGCTATTGGCGCTGGCGGGCAGCGCCACGCAGGCAGCGAGGAATAATCCCACCAACCAGCGTGAAAGTTGCAGTGTTTGTCTCATGACGATAATCCCCAAAGTCCGAATGTGTTGCCTAAAAGTTAAAGCGACTATTATGCGGAAGGGAACTGTAGGGAAGTGCTAAGGGATTGAAAGAGTATGTAAACGCGGCCCCGGAGACGGGGCCGCTGGCGGTTAGAAGGACATTTTCACCGTGAACTGCACTTCGCGCGGGTCGCCAATCTGGTTGCCCAGGTTGTTGCTGGCGATGGACGAGGTGTAGTAGGTCTTGTCGAACAGGTTTTTGACGTTCACCTGAAGCGTGACCGGATATTGCAGCTTCATCTTATAGGCCGCAAAGATGTCAGCCACTGCGTAACCCGGCAGGTAGTAATCCGCGCCGTTGGTGCCAGAACGACGACTCAACGCGTGGCCGCCGCCGCCGAGGGTCAGAGTGTTGCTGTCGTAGACGTTGTTGATATCATAGGTCAGGAACAGTGAACCGGTATGGCGCGGGACGTTTGGTAGCGGTTTGCCTGCGTAGTCTGGGTCGTCAATCACCTTCGCATCGGTGTAGCCGTAGCTGGCAATCACATTCAGATTGTCGGTAAGCGAGCCCGCAACATCCACTTCAATCCCGCGAGAACGTACTTTACCCGCCGTTTTAGCGTAGGTTTCGTCGCCGATAGTCTCGGTATACAGCACGTTGCGTTTATGAATATCGAAGAAGGTGATATTCGACGTTACGCCGTTGAAGAGATCAAACTTCGCGCCCATCTCATACGCCGTGGACTCTTCCGGCGGCAGGTCGCCGATGTAGCTGGCAATGGATGACTGCGGCATAAACGACTGCGCCACGTTACCAAACAGCGAGACGTTTGGCGTCAGCTTATAAACCATACCGAACTTCGGCGTCAGCTTCTCATCCTGGCTATCGGTATTGGCATTAAATGGACGACCTTTGCCCGCATACTGGGTGTAATACTGGTAGCGAGCCCCGGCGACGGCAATCCATTTATCGGTCAGGTAGAGCGCATCCTGCACGTAGGTCGCGTAAGTTTCCTGTTGAATACGCTGGTCGCTGTCGGCGGCCGAAACGCTGGTACATTTGCTGAGCGAGCCGTAAACCGGATCATAAATATTAAAGCCATTTTTGACGTTTTTGCAGCGGATCATGTCGGTACGCAGCAGGTCATAGTTCTCATAGGCGATGCCGGTCAGCAGCTCGTTATAGAAGCCACCAATCACCACGTTGCCCTGCAGGTCGGCACGGGTGGAGTGCATACGCTGGGTCGAACCCTGAGTGGCATCGACGCGGCGGGTCAGGTTGCCCGTTTTCGAGTCGTAAGCCATGACGCGCGCCTGGTTATCGCTATACATGTCCTGACTAAAGCTATAGTCGAAACGCGCGGTCCACTGGCTGTTCAGGCGGTATTCCGCGTTGAGCTGCGCCAGGTCGGAGTTACCGTCGGTGACATTGAACGGCTCGTCAAAACGCTCCTTGCGGGAGACGTTCACCGCATGCCCGGTATCAAGATCGAAAATGGTGCCGCGATCGAATGGCGTATTGTAGTTACGATGTGACCAGGAGAGATTCACCGTCGCATCGTCGCCAAACCACGTCAGGGAAGGGGCAATAAAGCTGCTGCGCGATTTGCCGAAGTTACGCCAGTAATCTTCATTCTGATATTCGCCAATCAGGCGATACGCCAGTCGGGTGCCTTCAATAGGACCAGTGACATCGATCTGCCCGGTGCCGCCGCCAAAGCTGCTGGAGGTGGCCGAAATGTCGCCGGAAAAGGTGCGCTCCGGACGTTTGGTCACGACGTTAATCAGGCCGCCTGGGTCCAGAATCCCGTAGAGGGTTGAGGCTGGCCCTTTGAGGACCTCAACGCGCGAGGTGGCCGCGTTAAAGCTGCGGGGCAGTACGGTACGCAGACCGTTGGTCATAATAGATCCATCGCGGTTCGCGCCAAAACCACGGCGGGTAAAGGCATCCTGAGTGCCGCCGAGAGTGTTGGTTTGTACGACGTTCGCGACGTTATACAGCGCTTCATCAAGCGACGTCGCGTGCTGGTCTTCCAGCACTTTGTCGCTCACCGTGTTCACCACCTGCGGAATATCCAACAGCGGCATAGAGGTGAGCGTAGCGGTAGAGCTGCTGATTGGCTGATAACCGTCGGTGACGGTCTCATCGGCCTGCGCGGTGGTGCCAATCACCGTCATGGCTTCTTCTTTTTTCGCCGTATCCCCACTTGTCGTGTTTTCGGCCGCCATCAGCGAAGGGGAGGCAACTGCCCCCAGAAAAAGCAGTGAAAAAAGTGCGCGTCCGGACGTTCCCGTGAACGTCGGGAGTAATTGTTTCATCTCTCTGTTTCCCATAAAAAAACCGCCGAAGGATGGCAGTCAAAATTGATAAAAATCATTGCCCTGAATAGCGAAAATCATCCGTTCACACCGCCAGGTGGTGTTCAGGATGTGTAATTGAGAATCATTCAAACATGCAAAAATGTAGTAGTAAATGCAGTTGGTGATAAATTTATCAGCGGCAGTCAAAGGGCTGTTACAAGACGTGGGGAATGAGGAGTGGTGTTCATAATTTATTGAATTTAAATAATATTAATAATTGTCGTCAGATGCTAAAACCACGGAATCTCACTAAAACCTTATGAAGTGAAGCGTTAATGTAGCGATCTTGACTACTACATTACGACATTGCATGATCAAAAGAGAATGAGATTTATTTATAGTGCAGAACGATACCACGTCGTTGCCGCCGGAGAGAAAGAAACATGCCACAGCGGCAAAATACCCCGCAGGAACGCGGAATTGTGCTGGAGTCCCTTTGTGCTGGATATGGCAATCAGCGCATCGTTGATAACATCAATCTGACGCTACCCGTCGGTAAAATGACGGTATTAGCGGGGGCCAACGGTTCAGGCAAATCTACCTTACTCAACACTATCGCGCGGATGCTGAAACCGTTGGGAGGCTGCGTGCGCCTTGATGGTCGCGATATTCATCAGCAGCCAACCAAACAGGTAGCGCGCCAGCTAGGCCTGCTGCCACAATCGCCGCTGACCCCGGAAGGGCTCACCGTGTTTGAACTGGTCTCGCGCGGGCGCTATCCGTGGCAGGGGCTGATTCGTCAATGGTCGCCGGAAGATGAAGCTGCGGTCGAGACGGCGCTGCGCCTGACCGGTACGCTGGAGTTTGCCCATTTGCCGGTCGACAGTCTGTCCGGCGGCCAGCGTCAGCGCTGCTGGATAGCCATGGCGCTGGCGCAACAAACGCCGACCATTCTGCTGGATGAACCGACCACCTGGCTTGATTTACGCTATCAGGTTGAAATTCTCGAACTGCTCCAGCAACTCACGCGCGAGCATGGGCGCACCGTGGTGACGGTGCTGCATGACCTTAACTTTGCGGTGAACTACGCCGATACGCTGATTTTCATGAAGCAGGGACGTATTGCCAGCATCGTGGATGAGACGTCCCCTTGTACGGCGGAAATCATCAAACAGGTTTTTGATGTCGATGTACTGATGCTGCCTAACCCGCAAACCGGTAAACCGCTGTTCATGCCATTCTGCGCGCGCCCGGAGCAGGTCTGATGGTAACGCAAAGTCTTATTCAACGGCCGCACCGCATACGCCCGCTGGGGGCGCTGCTGCTGGTGAGCAGCCTGCTGTGTATAGGCGCGATTATCCACCTGGGGCTCGGCGCGCGGACCATTGCGCCGCGCGTTGTGGTGGAAGCGTTGCTGCACTACGACCCGCGCAACTTCGATCACCGCATTATCGTCAACCTGCGTCTGACGCGTCTTCTGGCGGCGTTGCTGACCGGCGCGGCGCTTGGGGCGGCGGGTCTGCTGCTGCAAACCGTTATCCGTAATCCACTGGGCGAGCCGCATATTCTTGGCCTTAACGCCGGAGCCACGCTTGCCGTGGTGGTGTGTTCTGCCGCCGGGATAACCGTCGGTGTGAGCCGACCCCTGGCGGCCGCTTTAGGCGCGGCGGCGCTGTTTGGTCTGGTAATGATGCTGGCTTCCGCGGGGCGTGCTGGTGCGACGGCAATGAAAATCACGCTCTGCGGCGTGGCGCTTTCGGCTTTTGCGTCAGCCATTACCGCCTCCATTTTGATCCTTGACGAACAGACATTACAGGCCATGCGCACCTGGCTTGCGGGCGATCTCTCCGGTATTAGCCTGACCACCTTACAGATAGCCTCCATTCCGACGTTGCTAGGCATACTTCTGGCGGGAATCCTCGCGCCCCGACTCAATATCCTGGCCCTGGGCGACCGGGTCGCCAGCGGTCTTGGCGTTTCGGTGGCGCGCACGCGTGTACTCGGGGTTATTGCTATCGCTCTGCTATGCGGGGCGGCTGTCTCCGTCGCGGGGCCGATTGGTTTTATCGGCCTGGTGGTGCCGCATGTGATTCGCCGCTGGGCGGGGCAGGACATTCGCATTGGGCTGCTGCTGGCGCTACCGACCGGTGCGCTATTGCTCTTATCCGCGGATATTCTTGCTCGTTGGCTGCTGGCACCACAGGAGTTGGCGACTGGAGTGATGACCGCCATGGTGGGTGCGCCGGTGTTTATTGCGATTGCGGTGAGGTTCTTTAAATGACGCGAGTAGTCACCCGCGCGGGGTTTCGCGCCGTCGCGCTTGGCCCGTTACGCATTCTGCTGCGTCCACGGCTGCTGAAAATCGCCGCCGCGTTGCTGGTCGTTATTGTGCTGCTGCTGGTTTTTGGCGTCACGCGAGGTTCGCTGCCGATTCCCACCGGCGCAATCGGTCGGGCGCTGTTTATGCCAGAGGCGTTAAGCGCGCAGCAGGTGTTTATCGTCCGTGATATTCGTTTGCCGCGGCTGCTGATGGCTATCTTCTGCGGCGGGATGCTCGGACTTGCCGGGGCGGCAATGCAGTCGATAACCCGCAATGGTCTGGCTGACCCTGGATTGATTGGCGTGAAAGAGGGGACCAGCGTGGTTGTGCTGACGCTGATCCTCGCATTCCCCGCCGTCAGCCTTGCCTGGCGGCCGCTGGCGGGGATGCTCGGCGGTGTGCTGGTGGCGCTGCTGGTCATCGTGCTGGCCCGTGACCTTTCGCGCCCGCGCTTTATTCTGATTGGTATTGGCGTGTCGTGGGCGCTCTCGGCGGCGATGGGGCTCTTTATCACTACCGCCGATATTCGCGATGTACAAACGGCGATGACCTGGCTTGCGGGTAGCCTGCACGCCGCGACCTGGCCGCTGCTGGCAGTCGCCATGGCGTGGGCACTGCCGGCCGTGGTGATTCTTTATCTGACCGCACGGGCGGCGGACGTTGCGCTGATGGGCAATCAGGTTGCCAACGGGTTGGGCGTGCGGTTATCGCGTCTGACGATGCTGCGATTTATCGCACCGGTGCTACTGACGGCGGCGAGCGTGTCCTGCGTCGGCAGTCTGGGTTTTGTCGGCCTGATGGCCCCGCATATGGCGCGCTTTATGCTGCGCGGCGGCCAGGTGGCGCTGCTGACCGGCAGCGCGTTGATTGGCGCGTTACTGGTCCTGCTGACCGACACCATCGGGCGTCTGGCCTTTGCACCGCTACAAATTCCGGCAGGGATCATCATTTCGCTGATTGGCTGCCCTTTCTTTATTTTACTGCTGTGGCGTCGCCGCGACGCCTTGTGAGGTTCAGGATGACCCTTCGTGGGCTGATGTCTTTGTTGTGCCTGTGTAGCGTTTCCGCGTTCGCGCAAACGCACCCGTTTACCGACGATCTGGGCCGCGTGGTTCAGGTTCCCGATAATCCTAAACGCATTGTTTCGATGCACGATCTCGATATTACCATTCCACTGATTGAGCTTGGCGTGCCGCCGGTTGCCAGTCACGGACGAACCCGTCCGGATGGCAGCCACTATTTGCGCTCCAGCGCGATGCTGACCGGCGTTGATTTTGACAACAGCGATATCAAGTTTATCGGCACCGCCGATATCGATCTCGAAGCGGTGGCGGCGGCTAAGCCCGACCTGATCATTACCGAACCCAACCGCAACGTACCCATAGAGCAGTTGGCGAAAATTGCGCCGACGGTCAGCATTGACCATCTGTTGGGCAGCGCACCGCGCATTTACGGCAAACTGGCTGAGCTGACCGGAACGCAGGCACGGCTGGCTATCCTCAACCGCCGCTATCAGACGCAAATCGAGCAGCTCAAACAGACCATCGATACCCATAAAATCACCGTCTCGGTGATTCAGGCCAATAACGGCAAGGTCACTGTACATCACGCCTATCATTCGTTGGGGCGCGTGCTGCGCGATGCGGGCTTCCGCTTTCCGCCGCTGATTGAAGGCATTCCTGACGGCCAGCGCATCGACGTAAGCGCTGAACAATTGCCGGAGCTGGACGCCGATTTCCTGTTTGCCACCTGGCGCTCGGATACCGGCGGCAAGCCGCAGGATGAGCTCAACGATATGGAAAAAGTGATGCCGGGCTGGTGTGATTTTATGCGGGCCTGCCGCACCGGGCATTACATTTTGCTGCCGCGCGATGAGGTGATCTCTAACTCTTATGCTTCGTTAAATCTGCTGGTGGCGGAGGTGCAGTCGCAAATTGCCGGGCGTCCGTTGCCTAAGGAACCGAAATGAGCCAGACGTTGATCCGTAAAGAGAAACGCCGGGTCGACCTGTTTGGCGAGCGCCTGCGCAGCCGTACCAGCCAGCTTTCACCGCGGCTGCTGGCCGTCGCACACTGGATAGACGATAACCGTGAAGCGGTGCTCGACCATACAGCAATGGAAATCGCTGCCGCGACGCAAACCTCCGATGCCACCGTAGTCCGGGCTATTCAGGCGTTGGGCTTTGCGGGCCTGCGTGACCTCAAGCAGACCATGCAGCACTGGTTTGGTCCGACCATCACCTCGTCGGAAAAAATGGCCTCGACGGTTGGAGCGTTGACCAGCGATGTGAATTCAAGCATCGATTTTGTGCTGGAAGGGCATCAGCGCGCCTGTGAAATGCTCGCCAGCACCAGCAACCGCGCGGCGATAGCCCAGGCGGTGGCGCTGCTTGGCGATGCGCGGCAGGTGGCGCTGTTTGGCATTGGTGCATCGGGAATTTTGACCGAGTACACCGCGAGACTGTTCAGTCGTATTGGTTTGCCGTCCTGCGTACTTAACCGTACCGGCTTTAGCCTGGCCGAGCAGATTATTTCGTTACAGCGCGGCGACGTGCTGATTATGATGGGGCAAAAATCGCCGCACCGGGAAGGGCTGACGACGCTGCGTGAGGCTGAGCGATTGGGGATTCCGACGATTTTGCTCACTCAGGCTACCGATTCGCGCTTTAGCGATATGGCGCAGGTGGTGATCCACGTTCCACGCGGAGAGAATGGGCGGGTGCCGTTGCACGGAACGGTGATGGTGTGTCTGGAGATGTTGGTGCTGTCGGTGGCGTCCACCCATTCGCAGCGTACGCTGCGGTCGATGAAGCGGATTAACGATTTGCATAAGGCGATTGGGAAGTCTGGGGGGCGGAAAGGGGGGTAGCTTGAGCGTTGCTTTTTACGTTCTGAGTTTCATTCAGGTTTATCACTCCGTTGCGCTCCCTTCCAATGCTAGCCATATAAATTGCGCTGGCGCAGGGAGCGCGCAGGGGGAGGCCAATCGCCGCCTCCCCCTGCACCCCCGGGCTCTGGCGGCAAAATCGCCACTTCGTGGTTCCCTCAGCTTATTCCCTCCGGCTTCGGGTCGGGCGCAAGTTTACATCCCTGTAAACTGCGCCCTCAGCCCACATCCCTGTGGGCTGACCCGGCCTACGGGAAACGCTTCGGCGATTTAGACGCCACCAAAAACCGTGCGGTCTTTCAGTTAACAGCAAAAAACAACACAAATGTCACTGAAACCGATGAGTCCCCGCTGGAAATCGGCGAGCCGGAGAATGGAAGACAAGGTCAGGACGCCATGGATGGCGGACTGAGGCGAACCGAGACAGGATGTCGAGTTTCGCCGTGCCGCAGGCTGGAGTCGTAGGCGAGCGCAGTGCGAAGCACCGATTTCCCTGTGGGGCCGCGGGGATTGTTAAGGGGAGCGCGGCAAGCTCCCCTTAACCCGTTCACCGGTGAAGAGATTCCATATTTCACCTGACGTAAAGTGAACGGAACCCTTTGCCAGACTGGCATACGTGATTCTGTCCCGCGAATTTACGCACAAGATCCAAAGCTCAACAACCTCAACCATTAACCAGTTGCTTTTCTGCCGAATAATCATCACGCTACCAAAAAGGCCGACCATCTGAGGAGAGATATATGAACGCACTGCCCGCGGTAGCGGTACTGGGTTTAGGCGCAATGGGGCATGCATTTGCCGCCAACCTGCTGAAAAAAGGCTTCACGGTATACGGCTGGAACCGCACGCCGGGTCGCGGCGATGACCTGGTCTCAGAAGGGCTGGTTCAGCGTGAAACTGCCGCGCAGGCGGTGAGCGACGCACAGGTGATTATCGCCATGCTCACCGACGGAGACGCCACGCTGGCGGCAATCCGCGCAATTGCGCCATCCTGCCCACAGAATGCGACTTTCTGCCAGATGGGCACCATCGGCATTCAGGAAACGGCCGACGCTATCGCGCTGCTCGAAACACTTCGCCCCGATATGCTCTACCTTGATGCGCCCGTTTCCGGCACTAAAGCTCCGGCGGAAAACGCCCAGATTCTGGTGATGGCCAGCGGTGACCAACAGCGTGCGGGTGCAGCCCAGCAGGTCTTCGATGCCATTTCTCGCGGTACGCAGTGGTACGGCGACGCAGGTAACAGCCAGAAGATGAAGCTGGTCATTAATGCCTGGCTGATCTCAATGATGCAGGGGGTCGCCGAAAGCATGCAGCTAGCCAAACAGTTTGGCTTCACGCCGGGACAACTGTGGGAAACGCTGGACGGCGGGCCGCTGGCTGCGCCGTACGTGAAGGGTAAGCTTGAGATGATCCGCAAAGAAGACTACACCCCACAAATGCAGCTTCAGCATGCGCTGAAGGATGCGCGTCTGGCGCTGGCAAACGCCCCGCAGGGCACCATGCCGGTGATGAACGAGATAGTCGACATGTGGTCGCAGGCTTCACAGGGTGGGCTGGCCGAGCAAGATCTGGCGGCGGTTTATACCTGGCTTGATAACTCGCGCAAGGCGTAAATAAGCAGGGAGATGAAGCATGGAGTGGCTACGCCAGCGCATTGAACATCAGGTGCTTGGCCTGACGGGGATGGCGCTCAACGAAATTGATTTTGAGCACCCAGCAGGCGAACCGGGGCTGTTTGGCCCGCAGTCGGCTATCTGGCCGGTGCATGGCGACTTCACCTCTATGCTGTGCGGCGGCATCAGCGCATTACTTTTGCAGATGCTGCATCCGCTGGCGCTGGCTGGCGTGTGGGACCATTCCTCCTTTCGCGAGGATATCTTTGGTCGCCTGCGCCGCACCAGCCAGTTTATTTCCGCCACGACGTTCGCCACCGAATCTGATGCTGAGCGGTTGATTGCCAAAGTGAAAGCTATTCACGAGCGGATAAACGGCGTCGACGTCGACGGTACGCCGTATGCTGCCAGCGACCCTGATTTGCTCACCTGGGTTCATATCGCTGAATGCAGCTCGTTTATGGCCTCTCATCTGCGCTATCGCCGGGTGGTGGTGAGCCCGGCAAGACAGACCCAATATTTTATTGAGTCCGCGAGTATCGCCGAGCGTCTGGGCGCGCGTAACGTACCGAAAACGCCGCAGGCGGTAGCCGATTACCTGCAGAACATGCGGCCTCAACTGCGCTGCGATGAGCGCACGCAGGAGGTGGCTCGCGTGCTGATGACCACTCGGCTGCCGGGAAGGATGGCGCAGCCCGCGGGCGCTATTTTGATGAAAGCTGGGATAGACCTGCTGCCGGATTGGGCGCAGGAGATGCTGAATCTCCGTTTGAGCCCGTTAGAACAGCGCATTGTGCGCGGTGGGGTTCACTCCATTGCGGCGGTACTGCGCCGTTCAGTGCGTAACGGCGCTTACCACTGCGCGATGCGCCGGGTCAGTTCATCGGCATAAAAATCCGGGACGTTGCTTTGTCGAATGGCGATGGCAACCTGCTGGACATCGTAATTCACCGTTTTTATGGTGAGCGAGAGCGCTCCTTCCTGAACGTCTCCAGATAGCCAACTCGCCGGCGGTTGGCCCGGTTTGATGCGCCCAACGGCGCCGGGATTGGCGAACACCAGCGGCCTGCCTTCTGGCGTATTAATGGTTCTGACGTGGGCGAAATGGGTATGCCCGCAAATCAGCGCATCAACGGTTTGTAGCTGCGGGAAGGCCAGCAGCGTGTTCGCGGGGGTATCGGCGTAGAGGTATTCCGACAACGAACGTGGGCTCGCATGTACCAGCAAAATGCGTAGCGGTTGCTCCAGCAGTATCGACGCGGGAAGCGACCGCAGCCAGCGGCGGTTTTCCGCTGTGATCGTCCGTTTGCTTAGCGCAATGGCGTCGGCGCGGGCGTCACGTTCCTCGGGGCTGTGCTTTGCCATCGGCGTTACGGGTTCGTTGCCGGCAATGCGCTGGTCGTGATTACCGCGCAAAACCGGTATCTGACGCTCGCGCAGCAGCGCAATCACTTCGTTAGGCCAGGGGGCAAAGTCGACCACGTCACCCAGGCAATAAATGCGGGTAATACCGTGGCGGTCAATATCGGCAAGCACAGCGTTGAGCGCCGGTAGATTGGCGTGAACATCGCTAAAAATGGCAAAACGGCTACACATGGTATTCATCCAGCAACCTCTAAGATGCCTGTAGCATCGGCGTTCCGGCACCCATGTTCAATTCTTTATCCTGAGTTTATTATTAGGTAAAACCTAACAATCAGGAGCGGTCATGGAGCTTCGACATCTCCGTTATTTTCTTGAAGTCGCGAATACCCTGCATTTTGGCGCGGCGGCGCAAACGCTGGATATAGCTGTGCCGACGCTCTCCGTGCAGATAGCCCAATTAGAACGAGAACTGGGTACGCCGCTGTTTGTGCGCACTCAGCGACGTGTAGCGCTCACGCAGGCGGGGGAAATGCTTCGCGATGAAGCAGAAGCCACCATTCGCCAGGCCGAGCAGGCAAAGGCGAGGGTACAGAGCGTGGCGCGGGGCGAGCAGGGGTATCTACGCGTTGGGTACGTGTCATCGACGCTGATGTCTGGCGTACTCGGCACGCTGTTTACGCGTTATCGTAAGCGTTATCCCGATGTCACCGTGACCGTCAGTGAAATAGCGATGGAGGGCATGGCGGCACTGCTGGTTGCGGGAAAGCTCGACGTGGCGCTGGTCCGTGGCCCGATAGCGCTGCCCGCGGAGGTGGCGCACCGGGTATTGCATCATGACTATTTCTGTCTGGCGTTAAGCGATAACCACCCGCTGTCTGCCGTGCATGAGGCGATTCGCCCGGAGAGTCTGAGTCAGCAAACGTTTATTTTGCCTGAGCAGCGCTCCGGAACGCTGGAGGTGGCGCGACGCGGTGGTTTCACTCTGGAGCGCACGCAAAGGGCGGGAAGTCTGACCGAAGTGCTGGCGCAGGTTTTACTGGGTAACGGCGTGGCGGTTGTTCCGGCAATATTGTCGCAGACGGTGAGTCTGCCGGGCATCTGTTACCGGGATATAGCCGGGGAGGAAATTGCCTCGGTATTGTGGTTACTGCATCGAAAGTGCGAGCGTATGGCGGTGATTACAAATCTGCTGGCGCTGACGAAAGAAGTTGATAATAAGTGACGTTGTCACATTTTAAAGTCAGTTGTAGCCCGGCCGAGCGCAGCGACGCCGGGACAGACTCCCCACTAACATGAAAAACCGGCCATCAGGCCGGTTTTTCATTAGATTTTGCAGGCATCGCCGCAATCATCGTCGGCAACAATCGCCTGCGCTTTCTTGTCTGCATCATCAAGACGCTCCGCGTTACGTTCTTGCGCTTCTTCCAGTCCGTCAAAGACCAGATTATCGAGATCAATTTCCATTTCCATCGCTCACCTGTGCTCACTCTGTTCTACAATTGTCACAGTATATTGCAAAAATGTTGATTGATGTACCCGCATCTGGACCCGCACGCGTATTCAGCACGATCCGCTCGTGATGAAAAAAGAGAGAGATGGCTGAAGTGTGACGGCGCGCAACAGGAATGCGCACGCAGTGTTCAAAAAGTAACTGATAACAGGCGAATACTGGAAACAGTAGAGCATATAGCCTTGAAAACGAGTATCAGACCGGAGGGATATGCAATGCAACAACAGGATCAACAAACGTTAATGAGTTTTGATTTCTTGGCCCGCAGTTTTGCCCAAATGCAGTCGCGAGGCCGCCCTGTCGATATTTGCGCGGTAACCGGCAATATGAACGAGCAGCAGAGAATATGGTTCTGTGCGCGGTATGAGTACTACCGAACACAGGCAGAAAGCGCAAAGCAGCAGGTAGTTGAAGTGTATTGATCGTTAACGGGCCTGGTGGCCCGTTTTTGATGGTAAGCGGGCACAAAACGTGCCCGTTGTTGTTTCTGATTAACGTGCTTTTTTAGGAAAGACCAGCAGCGCCACAATCGGTGAAACCACCATCAGGGCGAAGACGTAGGTAAAGCCCACGCTAAAGCCGCCCGTCAGGTCAACCGACCAGCCGATGAGCTGGCTGTTGATGGTTGCCAGCAGGAAGGTGCAGACCCAGAAGGTTGACATGGCATAGGTGACGGTCTGCGTGGTGGCGTTTTTGAGCCCCTCTTTAGGAATCGAGAAGATAAACGCAAACCAGGTCGCGAAGATACCGCCGGTCAGGAACGAACAGACCAGAATCACGATGTCGTTGGTGGCAAATAGCATGGCAAAGGTGGTGACCGCCATAAAAATACTGGAGATAAACAGCCAGTTTTTATAGTGATAGCCACGGTTCTTAAAGTAAGGCCCCACCAGTGCGCCCAGCATGATCCCCACCTGGTTTACCGTCCCGCTAAGATGCGCGTGCGAATCCGCCGGTAGATGCGCGTATTTGGCGTAGTAGAGCGGCAAGAAGGTGAACATAAAGACCATCATGATCATCGCTCCGGCATACTGCGCAATCATCCCCCACACGATACGGCTGAAAATGGCCTCTTTCAGCACCGCCATTTTACTTTCACGGCTCTGGCTCGCGGCATTTTCCTCACTGCGCTCTTCGTCGGTAAAGCACAGCATCCATACCACGCCCAGCAGCAGCGTGATAACGCCATAGCCTGCTAGCAGATTGCGCCAGCCGCCAAACAGCGTAGACAGGTAGCCTGCCAGGGTCAGCGCAATAATGGTGCCGATGATGTTCGAGGTACAGTTGATGCTGTTAAGCGTGGCGGCCATCTTGTTATCAAAGAAGCGGGCCACCGTCGGCACCAGGGAGACCAGACATACCGCACCGCCGAGGCCGCCGAGAAAGCGGATAATCAGCAGTAGCGTGAAGTTATCAATAAACGGAATAAATACCGATACCCCAATCATCACGCAGCCCAGCAGATATGACCTGCGGGTGCCCATACGGGCAACCAGCACCGCGGTGCACACGGCGCCCACGATTTTGGCCCACAGAATCACGTTCGACATCAGCGCCGCGTGCGACACGTCGACGTTGAAGTCATGCATGATCTGCGGCATCACCGAGCCGGTAGTGGCCCATGCTGCGCCAAACACCATGTAGACGGCGTAGAGTACAAATTCAATGGTCCATTTTTTCACGCGCGAGCCTCACTGATGCTCAGTTCAACCATCTCCAGCAGCATCTCGCTTGCCAGACGCAGAGATTCAACGGGTAAAAACTCTTTGGTGGAGTGGAAATTGTGGGCGCCGGTAAAGATATTGATGGTTGGTAGGCCTTTTGGCGTAATCACGCTGCCATCGTATCCGCCGCGCATAATCAGCGGTTTTGGCGTAATGCCGAGGTTATGCATTGCCCGTTTCACGTTCTCGAGAATTTCCGGCGAACGGTCGAGGCTTGGCTTCACGTTGTCGTAAATATCATTCAGCGTGATGGAGACACGTTCTTCGCCCCAGCGCTGCTTGAGGTCGGCGACAATCGCTTGCAGCGTGGCTTTACGTTGCTGATAGCCGTCGATTTCAAAATCACGGATGGCAATATCCAGCGTCGCGCTGGCGGTATCACCGCTTAGCTTGTGTGGCCAGTAGTAACCTTCGCGACCTTCAGTGTGCTCCGGGCGCTCTTTTGGCGGCAGGGCGGTAATCACCTCGGTGGCGATGCACAGCGCGTTAACCAGTTTGCCTTTGGCGCTCATCGGGTGGGCCGTCATGCCTTTCACCGTAATCTGCGCGCTGCCGGCATACCAGTTTTCAACAACGTATTCGCCCACGCCGCAGCAGTCGAGGCAAATACCGAAGTCGGCGTTTAGCTCAGCTACATCCAGCGCTTTCGCCCCGCGAATGCCAATTTCTTCGTCCGGCAACAGTACCAGGCGGATATCGCCGTGCGGCACTTCCGGGTGAGCAATCAGATATTGCAGCGCTTCGGCTCCTGCGGCGATGGCTGCTTTATCATCGGCACCTAACAGGCTGGTGCCGTCGGTGGTAATGAGATCCTGGCCAACGTAGTCCAGCAGCTCCGGGTGGTTTTCCGGGGAGAACACCTCGCCGCTTCCCGGCAGCACAATGGCTTTGCCGTCGTAATGGTTTACGCGCACCGCATGGGTATCACCGGTGTGGTCCGGCGCGGTATCGAGGTGGCCAAAGAATACGATTGACGGGGCGTTGGAAATATTCGCGGGAAGGGTAATCGTAGTGATAGCGTTGTCTTTTATCTCAACGGAGACACCGGCATGGTGGGCAAATTGACTGACAACGTGTTGGGCGAGTTTAAATTGATTCTCACTGCTCGGTAAATTCTGACTGGTTGGGACGGAAGTGGTGTTGATTAAGGTATATTCGAGAAATGTTTTTGTTATTTTATCGCTATCAATACGTTTTTTCATTACGATTTGCCTATTATTTGGTTACGTAAGGAAACACTTTATTCACATCTTTATGGAAGGGATAAAAAGCTTCTTACCGTTCTCTCTTATGCAACAGGAAACGCTTGCGTGAAGGGGTGTTGTATTATTCTCTTGCCAGACAACACCGTTATTAATAGCACATTATGAGGGTATGTAAAGCGGTCAGCGTGGGAAGCGGAAGGGCATGCTCCCCACGGCACAGGAAGCGAAATGGGAATTATTTAAAACGGTCCCAAGGAATAATATTATCTAACAATACGGACAGCAAAATTCCCATCAATAAGCCATTACTTAACAACGGGCGAATAGTCAGTGGAACATCCTGTAAATACATGGGAGGCAGCGCCATTAAAAATAACCCTATAAATAACGGGAGTGCCAGACGATAAATATTGCGTGAAGTGAACTTCACCTGCTGGCTGAATACCAGGCTGGAATAAAGTAACGGCAGATAAGAAACCAGCATGACTGCACTACTGACCCCTAATGGGATGGCGCAGAAGAAGCGCGAGAGCGGGGTGATAATCGCCACCAGCAGAAACAGCAGCGAACCGTAGAAAAATGACCTTCGGGAGCTATCGCCGGTCTGGGTTAATAAACCCACAGAAGAGACAAAAGGTGAAAACGGGATCACCGCCAGCGGGACGGTGATGAGCGTAATGACTCCGGAGACCACAAAACTCCGGCGGTAGTGGACGCCGGTTGCTGGACTTTGCGGGTAGAACACATCGGTGCCACGGATGGCACCGTAGGTATTACTGATGTTGACCAACCCGGTCATGACCGCCGTGAGGATAATCCCCGGCGAGAGCGTACCGTGGCTGCCTAAGGGGAACAGCTGCCAATGCAGTTCGCCAAAGGCGACCGTTGATGCGCCAAAGCACAGACGCCAGACGAGCCAACCCACCACAGTGCCAATCAACAGCGCATAGCGGGAAATGCGCTGAGGCAGAAAGACAATCAGGCCAATCACGAAGAACATCACCGCGGCGGAAACGCCGAACGGCGCCAGTTGAAGGCTGACGTCAGATTTAGCGATGCCAAACGGTAGTCCCAACATGCCCTTAAAGAAGATGGCGGTAAGCTGCGCGCCGAGCAGCAGCATAAACGCGACCATTACCGTTGGGGTAAACAGGCGAGCCAGACGGTTGCCAAGCCCGCTGACGCCAATAAGGATGGTCAGCACGGCAGAAATCGCGATACCGACGGCCAGGCTGCTGGCGATGTCGTTAAGCGGCGTACCGCGCGAGGCTTCCGCAAGAGTGATGGTCAGAATCGTTCCCCACCACAAGCCGGTTGGGCCTTCCATAATGGCGCGGCGATGGCCGAAAAACACCTGTAACAGGCAGGCCACGGCGGTGCTGAGAAATGCATACTGCGTCAGCATCAGCAGGCTGCTGTCCGGCAGATGGAAGGCGGAGACTAGCGTCGGCGGCACCACCACGGTATTGCAGAAAATAAAGAAGAACCACTGAAAACCGGATAACAGGTTTTCGCGATGATACAGAGACTTCGGCATAGGTTACACCTGCAAATAAACGCTACTGTAGGTCTTTTTGTCGCTCGACGGCGGTTCCCGGCATTAACGGCCTGAAAATGGGCATGAAATGCCGAAAATACGGCATGAAATGCATTATTTGTGTGATGAATGCATGGTCCCTGAACTATGCTACAAACTCTGCCAGTCTGGCAACGGGGAAATGCAACCTACTGTCCTGACGAAAGGTTTCCAACAGGTATTCAACGGTCGCCTTAACCCGCGGTGCCACCAGCGCCCGATGCGGATACTGAATCACCATCTCGTAGCTGCCGGTATCGTGCTGGCCAAAAAGCAGCGTTTTTAGCTGCCCGCTTTGCAGATGCGAGAGCGCATGATGTACACCGACCTGCGCGATACCAAGCCCCAGCAGGGCGGCCTGAAGCTGCGCTTCCGGGGCGGACAACGTGACAACGGCGGCATCCGGTTCGAGGGTTATCAGGCTGCCGTCGGGTCCGTGGAAGTTCCAGGGGGACACTTTGCCGCCGAGAAAACGGCGGGCAATCAGATGATGGTGTTTAAGCGCTTCGGGCGTGGTCGGAACGCCATATTCAGCAAGGTATGCCGGTGAGGCCACCAGCACCATATTCAGCAGGCACACCGGACGGGAAATCAGCGACGAATCGACGATACGCCCGCCGCGGATGGCCAGGTCGTAACCGTCGCGGACAATATCCGTCACCCGATCGTCGAAATCAACTTCAACGGAAAGGCCAGGATAGCGCTGGCGAAGTCCCGGAAGGGCGGGCAAAAGCTGCTCACGGCCAAAAGCGGCGCTGGTAGAGATACGCACGTGGCCTCGCGTCTCCATTTTCCCGGCAACCACCGTATCTACTGCGGTATCCAGCGCTTCTACGGCGATTCGCGCCTGCTGGAGGAAGAGCGTGCCTTCTTCGGTCAGACTGAGCTTCCGGGTGGTGCGGTTCATCAGTCGTACCCCGAGCGCCTGCTCCAGCCCGGCGATGTTTTTACTGATGGCGGCCGCGCTCACCCCCTGAAGTCTTGCGGCGGCGGCAAAGCTGCCCGCATCGGCGGCATCGATGAAAGAGGTAATGGCGCGCACGCGCTGTGAGAGATCCATATGTAACTCCGGTCTCGGGTAAATAATCTTTATTATTAACCTTGAGTTGAAAGTGTATCAACTATAGGCGCTATTAAAGTTATCAATCTCTCGTCGCATACTGCTTGTCATTCGCAATAAACACGACAAGGTTATCGATACATGAAAACGCTGGTGATTGTTTCACATCCCTATTTCTCTCAGTCCCGGGCGATTCACGCCCTGCAGGAAACCGCCGAAGCAGCGGAAAACGTAACGGTACGTAATCTGGAAACGTTGTATGGCGACTCCCCGGATGCCATCGACGTCGCGGCAGAACAAGCAGCGTATGCCAACGCCGATCGGGTGGTATTTCTCTATCCCACGCACTGGTTCAACCTGACCCCGATGCTCAAAGCGTACCTGAATGCGGTCTGGACCTACGGCTGGGCGTTTGGCCCCAGCGGTGAGGCACTTAAAGATAAACAGCTGCAAATCGTGACCACGGCGGGAGCGAGTGAGTTCACGTACTCCCACGATGGGCTACTCAACAGCACGATGGAAGAGGTTCTGACGCCAATGAAAGCCAGCGCCCGCTACGTGGGCATGCGCTACCGTCAACCGCTGGCGTTCTATGAGGTGGCGGCGCGCAATAAAGACAAACTCAGCGAGTTCCAGACACGGTTTGCCGCCGAGCTGCGTGCGGCATAACACGAGGAAAGGCAGCATGAAAAAGTGAGGGTATTAATGAAATTGATTCATAGCTCAGTTCTGAATTTACGCCCTAATCAACCTAATACCAACGCCCTATACTTTTCCCATTTACTCGTTTATACGGGAGCCTCAGGGCTCCCTTCGGAGATGCCACGATGCAAAACCCACTGAATACCTGCCAGCAGGCGATTATCCCGATTGCGGCACTGACCGCCTGCGGCGATATGGCCCGGCTCACCACCGCGCTTCACGAAGGCCTCGATGCCGGTCTGACCGTCAATGAAATCAAAGAAGTGCTGGTTCAGCTTTACGCCTACTGCGGTTTCCCGCGCAGCCTGAATGGCCTTGGCTGTTTTATGTCGGTGATGAACACCCGTCAGGCGCAAGGGATTGTGGATGAAGCAGGGAAGGAAGCCACCCTGGCCGCAGCGGGGTGGGATAGCCTGACTGCCGGACGTGATACGCAGACTGCGCTAGTGGGAAGAACCGTCAGCGGGCCGCTGTTCGATTTTGCTCCTGCTATCGATACCTACCTGAAAGCGCATCTGTTCGGTGATATTTTCCAGCGTGACGTGCTGGACTGGCAGACGCGCGAACTGGCAACCATTTCCGCGCTGGCTGCTATTCCCGGTGCGGAAAGCCAGCTCAAAAGCCACTTTGCTATCAGCCAGCATAACGGCATCAGCCCGGAACAATTCCACGCGTTTATTGCGGTGCTGGTGGCAAAATGTGCACCGGATATTGCCGCAAACGCTAATGCGATGCTGGCGCAATTTCTTGATGAGATACCGTCCGCTTAAGCGTAACGGTGAGGGCGTTTGACGCTTTATTTGGTGCATATCTCCATACCTTAGCCCTCGTCGATCACCGGCAGCGACACACTGCCGGTTTCTTCTTTTTCCAGGATATTATGAGTCGAACAGAACATTCCGCACCGAATAAACGTGCTGCCACTTCCGGCGTCTTTTTCATCGTCATTCTTGGCGCGCTGATGGCGTTTACTTCCCTTTCTACTGACATTTATCTGCCTGCGATGCCAATGATGGCCGCGCAGCTTCAGGGTAATGTCGAGTTGACGATTACCGGTTTTTTGATTGGTTTCTCCTTTGCTCAGCTGGTCTGGGGGCCGATAAGCGACCGTATCGGGCGTCGCATTCCGCTGTTTATCGGGATGGTCCTGTTTGTGATTGGCTCTGCGGGCTGTGCGCTGTCGAGTGATATGCCGCAGATTGTGTTCTGGCGCGTGTTCCAGGCGTTTGGTGCCTGTACCGGGCCGATGCTGGCGCGCGCGATGATTCGCGACCTTTATGCGCGTACACGCGCCGCACAGATGCTTTCAACACTGGTGATTATCAGCGCAATTGCGCCGGTTATCGGCCCGCTGTTGGGCGGTCAGATTGTTACCGTTGCCTCCTGGCGAATGGTGTTCTGGCTGCTGGTGGTGATGGGGGCGGCGATGTTTATTGCCCTCTGGTGGCTGCCGGAAACGCTGCCTGTGGAAAGGCGGCTGACGACGCCAATCAGCAGCGCCTTTGGCAATTACGGTACGCTGCTAAAAAACCGCGAATTTATGCGTTACACCCTGTGCGTAAGCTTTTTCTACGTGGCGGCGTACGCGTTTATTGCCGGTTCTCCGTTTGTGTATATCCGCTACTACCACGTTGACCCGCAGCACTACGGTTGGCTGTTTGCGGTGAATATTGTCGGCGTGATGGCGCTGAGCTCGGTGAACCGCCGTCTGGTGCAGCGTCACCCGCTGCATACTTTGCTGCGCATAGCGTCCTGCGTGGCCGCGCTGGCGACCGTTGTGCTGGCGCTGTCGGTGAAAATGCACCTCGGTGGGATGCTGATGATGGTGCTGACCATCTTTATCTTCTTCTCGATGAACGGCATTGTTGCCGCTGCTTCTACCGCCGCGGCGTTGGATACCGTACCCGGAAACATGGTGGGCTCCGCCTCAGCGCTGATTGGCTCATTACAGTACGGCAGCGGGATTGTCTCTTCGTTGCTGTTATCTATCTTTAGCGATGGCACACCGTGGGCGATGGCGTGGATTATGATGACGTTCACGCTGCTGTGTTTTGTGATGGTGATGAAGGGAAAGCGCGGGTAGGGCCTGCGAATTCAGACACGAAAAGCCGTACGGAACATCCGGTTACATATTGATACCAAAATGATTCCGACGGCTAATTATATTCTGTTTTGTATATTGCCATGATGTTATATCGTAACGCAAAAATTCGCGTCGGTTTGCCATTCCTGCTATTACCTTATGTGTTGCAGCCGGTCAGGCGAGCCCATTGGGAGCATCAGGGTGTCATTACCACCATTATTGCCGAAGGGCGCTCAACGTAGCCGCCTGCTTCTGCGTCTTACCATCATCAAAATCTCTCTCGCTGGCCTGCTGATGCTGGTCGGTTTGATCTACGCCTTTCTCTCGATGATTGCCGGCACGGGCATCTGGTTGCCCGCGTTTCGCCTGCTGCTGGCGGTGGTGCTGGTCGCACTGGCTTTCATTGATAACGCTATTCGTTTTGAAAACCCGCCGCCACCTACGCCGGAGGGCGAACCCGCGACGGTGGCAAACAAGTGGTTGCCGATACCGCCAGCACTCCAGACCTGGTGGACCTATTTCCAGCAAAATCTGGCGATGCCCGCCGTGCTGTCGCTACTGGCGATGGCGTTTGCTATCGCGGGCCTTGCCGACCGCAGTCCCGCCAGCGAAGCCGATACGGCAATTAGCCGCGTCATTCCCGGCGTGCTGCTGGCATTAAGCTTTGGCCTGCTGGTGATTGAGCGCACGATTAGCTTTAAAGCGCTGCGTCACTGGCGCTATCAGCAGGAGTATGTCGGGCTGGCGCGGATGATGCTCAGCCTGCTGGTTTTGCTTGCTTCTGCGCTGCTGCTGGTCACCTATTCGCCGACGCTGACGCTGTGGCTTATCAAGCTGGGCTGTTTGATGATTCTGCTGGTGGCGCTGGAGTATTTCCTGCGCACGATAATGGTGATGGCGTCGCCGCTTTCAGCAGACCTTGCTCCGCGGCTCCTGACCCGTAGTCTGTTTGCCGCCCAGTATCGTTGGCCGCTGCGGCCCCTGACTCTGGTGCTGAATACCCTTGAGCAACGTTTCGGTATCGATCTTCGCCAGGTTCAGGCCTTTCGCCTGATGGGGAAAACCTTGTTACCGGTTGTGCTCGGTCTGGCCATTGTCGGCTGGTTATTGAGCGGTCTGACGCAGGTGCCGCTGCATCAGCGGGGGATTTACGAACGTTTTGGCCGACCGATGGCGGTGCTTTCTCCAGGGCTGCATGCCGGATTGCCCTGGCCGTTTGGTCGGGTGCGTGCCGTGGAATTCGGCGCGGTACATGAACTACGGCTGAGCGACGAACCAGAGCAACAGGCAAGCAGAGCAGAGCCCGATACCGCAGAAGGCCCGGCACCACAAAACAGCTGGCGTCTATGGGACAGCAGCCACCTGACCGATCAATCTCAGGTGATCGCCAGCCAGGCGGCGGATAACCAGAGTTTTCAGATAGTGAATATGGATATTCGTCTTATCTGGCGCGTAGGGCTGAGCAATCAGGATGCGTTAAACAGCCAGTATCAGGCAGAGGATCTCCCGGTACTGGTGCGCAGCATTGCCCGCCAGGTGCTGGTGGCTGAGTTTGCCAGTAAGCAGCTCGATGAACTGCTTAATGAGCAACGTGCAAGCCTGGCAACCGCGCTTAATCAGCAAATTCAGCAGCGTTTAACGGCGCTGCATACCGGTGTCGAGTTGCTTTCTACCCGTATTGAAGCTATTCATCCGCCAGCGGGGGCCGCTGATGCCTATCACGGCGTTCAGGCGGCGCAAATTGCCGCCAGCGCACGAGTAGCCCGTGAACGGGGTTATGCGGCTACGATGACCATCAACGCCCGCCAAAATGCGCAAACCCGCGAGAATGGCGCCGAGGCCTTTGCCGCAGAAAACCTGTCGCGCGCCCGGGCCGCTGCGGTGCAGTTTGCCGCGGATAGCCAGTCCTGGCAGCAGGCCGGTCAGGCCTTTATTCTTGAGCGTCGTTACCACATTCTTAGCCAGACGCTGGCGCACACGCCGTTATTAATCCTGGATAGCCATCTCCAGGGCACGAATGAACCCGTCCTCGATATGCGCCAGTATCCCGCGCTTACGGATAGCACCGCACCACAGAAGGCCAGCAAACCATGAAGATCCATTCAATCGTTCCTCCGCAACCGACGGAAAAAATTGGCGTGCGTCAGATACCGTCGCCCCAGCCGCTGCGGCATAAGCGGGCGCTGCGCCTCGGCATTGCGGCCTTTTTGCTGACGCTTGCCGTCCTGACGGCCTGTCTGCTCAACGTGAGCGCCGGCAGTGCGACGGTTGTTACGCGTTTTGGTAACCCGGAGCGTGTGCTGCTGTCGCCGGGTCTGGCATGGCGTCTACCGGCACCGTTTGAAACGCCGATTAATGTCGACCTGCGCGTGCGCTCGACCTCCAGCGGTTTGCAGGATGTGGGAACCCGGGACGGTCTGCGCGTACTGGTGCAGGCGTGGGTTATCTGGAAGGTGAAGCCGGATGATAACAATGTGCTGCGCTTTATTCGCGCCGTGCAGAATCAGCCGGATGAAGCGGCGCGTCAGATACGGACTTTTATTGGTTCTGCGCTGGAAACCACCACCAGTAACTACGCGCTGGCGGATATCGTCAACGTAGATCGTAACAAGGTCAAAATTGACCAGCTCGAGCAGGGGTTGCAAGCGCAGCTGAAAAGCCAATTGCTCAACAGCTATGGTATTGAGGTGATTCAGACCGGCATCGAGCGGCTGACGCTTCCGGCGGTCACCCTAAACGCTACCGTCGATCGCATGCGTGCTGAACGTGAAACCATCGCCGCAGAGCGGACGGCGGAAGGCAAGCGTCTGGCGGCGGAGATTCATTCTCAGGCGGATCGCGATGGGCGTATTGTGGAAGCGGACGCCTCGGTAAAAGCGGCGACGATTATGGCCAATGCGCAACGCGACGCGGCCTCTATTTATGGTAAAGCCTGGGCCAGCGACCCGCAGCTGTATAGCCTGCTGCGTTCACTGGATACGCTGAGCACCATCGTGAATAGCAACACGCGGCTGGTGCTGCGTACCGACGCAGAACCGTTTAAGGCACTGGTGCAAGGGCCGGAGCAGTTACAAGAGAGCGCCAAACCATGATGCGCGAATCGCCAAAGGCGACGCCCTGGGGGCAGTCGTACCGGATAGCTTTTTTCACCCTTTACGCAGCGGCGATAATGGCGGCCTGCGCGTGGCTGTTTTCCAGTATTTACCAGATTGCGCCTGACAGCAGAGCGATTGTCTATCGCTTCGGCAAGCCCGTTCGGGTTGAAGGTGCCGGGTTGCTGTTTGCGTGGCCGTATCCCATTGAACGTGTAGAACGGGTACCGGGCGCAGAGCGCATACTGGAACGCGACGTGCTGGCATTACAGCGCGAGCAGCAGCTGAGCCAGATTAACAGTTGGGATCGTGACAACGACGCTGGGGCGGGGGCCGGTTATCTGTTAACCGGCGATGCGGGCGTAGTGCAGCTTAATGTGCGGGTGTTCTGGCGCGTGAGCGACCCGGTACAGTTTGCGCTACAGCAACCGCATATTGACCCGCTGATCGACCGTTTGACGGAGCGGGCGGCGGCAGTGGTTTGCGTGGGGCGCGATCTCGACTCCATTCTGGTTACTCGCCCGGAGACCTTACAAAATGACAGCCATGCGGGCAGGAACGCATCCAGCTGCGCAGCGATTTTAAACAGGCCATGACGCAAAGCCTGCTGAAGCTGGCTGATGGGGGCAACGATCCGGGCATTCGTATTGAACGCGTGGATATCACCTCATCGCTACCGGAAAATGCCGTCGCCGCGTTTAACGCCGTGCTGGCCGCCGGGCAGCAGGCGGAGCAGGCCGTTGCCAGCGCCCGCACCACCGCGGCATTGCGAACCCAACAGGCGCAGCAGCAGGCGGACCGCACGCTCCAGCAGGCTGAGGCTAGCCGTCAAGAAATACTGGCGCAGGCCAACGTGGATACCCAAACCATTACACAACTGGCCGACGCTCGCCGTGCGGGGCTCGATGGCGGGCTGTTGCAGCGTATCTGGCGCGATAAAGTGACCCGTATTCTGGCCCAGGCGGGACAGGTGATTACCGTCGCACCCGGTGACGATAGTCGATTGATTTTGCAGGGGCTACCGGCTCAGCCTGCCACGCCGACCAATAGCGAGAAACAACCATGAGTCATCAGTGTAGCCACGGGCATATCCATTTTAGCGGCAATCTGCAAACCCCCGAGGAACAGCGGCGGATGCAGCGCCAGCTTACGCTTACGATGATAACCATTGGTCTGCTGCTGCTCAGCTTGCTCTGGCGAGCCATTGCGCCGGATCAGCCCGGCATTAGCGACATTCTCGCCGGGGTGGCCTGGCTGCTGGTGGCGGTGCCGGTTTTCCGTGCCGGATGGCACAGTTTGCTGCACCCTGACCTGCATGGCGTGACCGACCTGCTGGTGGTGTTGGCCATGCTGGGGGCGTGGGCGTTGGGGGATTTAATGACCGCTGCGCTGCTGCCGGTCATCATGATTTTCGGTCATATCCTCGAAGAGCGAAGCGTGATGGGAACCCGGCAGGCGATCGCCGGGCTGAGTAAACTGACGCATAGCCAGGCGCGGCGCGTGCGGGCAGACGGCGAGATGGAGTTGATCGATAGCCAGCATTTGCGTGCTGGAGAGGTGGTTGAGGTGAGAGCCGGTGACCGGCTCCCTGCTGACGGGCGCATACTTTCCGGGCAGGCCAGTCTGGACGTGGGGCACATCACCGGTGAATCGGTGCCGGTTGAAGCCGTAACGGGTATGAACGTTTTTGCCGGCAGTATTAACCTGAACGGTCTGCTGCGCGTTGAAGTGACCCACACGGGCGACCAGTCGACGCTCGGCAAAGTCATCGCGCTGATGAAGGACGCTGAGCAGGCAAAACCGCCGATCACCCGTATGCTTGAGCGCTATGCCGGTCACTATCTTATTCTGGTGCTGCTGATTGCGGCGACCACCTGGTTTTTAACCTACAACAGCCAGGCGATGCTGGCGGTGCTGGTGGCGGCATGTCCCTGCGCGCTGGTGCTCTCAGCGCCCGCCACGGCGATGGCGGGCATTGCCGTGGCCGCGCGTCACGGGATTCTGATCCGCAACGCGGCGTTTCTTGAAGAACTGGCGGATGTTGATGCGCTGATTGTCGATAAAACGGGTACCTTAACCGAGGGCCGACTCAGTTTTGTCGATGCGCTATTGGTAACCGAGATGCCTCGCGAGCAGGCGCTTGCGCTTGCGGCGGCGCTGGGGGCGACCAGTAACCATCCGGTTAGCCGGGTACTGGCCGAAACCTTATCTGATACCGGCGGGCACGCACTTCGTGATGTCGAAGAGATTCAGGGCGTGGGGATTGTGGCGACGACCGATGACGGCATCGCATTGTTGGGGCGACAGGCGCTCTTTACGCGCTACAGCGTCAAGACGACACCGTTGCCAGCGCATGAAGGGCCGGTCGTTGGCCTGGCGCTGAACGGCGTGTTCCTCGGCTGGTTCCTTCTGGATGATACGCTGCGTGCCGAAGCGCCCGCGGTCGTTGACGAACTTAAATCGCTGGGTATTGGCCGTGTGCAGTTGTTGACCGGCGATCGGATGTCCGTTGCTGAGCGCGTGGCGCAGCAGGCGGGCATTGATGAACTTGCGGGTGAAGCGCTGCCAGCAGAAAAGTTGCGCCAGGTTCAGAACATGGTGGATGAAGGCTGGCGACCGATGGTGGTGGGCGACGGTATCAACGATGCGCTTGCATTAAAAGCGGGGGCCGTCGGTATTGCGATGGGCGGTAACGGTGCTGACATCGCACTGGCTTCGGCAGACGTGGTGCTTGCCGGTGGCGATCTCAGGCGTTTACCCACGGCGATTCGGCTGAGCCGCAAATGCCGCGCCACGCTGCAGGTAAACGTCTTTATCGGGCTCGGTTGGACAATTTTGATTGTCGCCGCCGCAGCCATGGGCCTGCTGGGTGCCGCCGGGGCGCTGATTGCGGCGGTGCTGCATAACCTGAGCACGTTGCTGGTGTTGCTCAATACCGGCCGGTTATTGCAGTTTGATGAGACTGACTAAAGCCAACCTAAATGACGCGTGGCAAAAGGTCTTTGCCACGCGTCTTTCTAATGGGTAAAGAAAACCAACGCTCAGACGGGATCTATTTTATCAGTCGGGCGACATTCGGCCGGTTACGGTATTTATTCTCCCACGGCATCCCGTAGCCAACCAGAAGACAGTCACTTTCCATTTCATAGGCGTAGTATTGTTTGACCGGGATCGCGACGCGGCCGGGCTTCACAAAAAGTACGGCAACCGAAACGGAAGCGGGGTGATAGTTGTCTGCCAGGTGCGCGACCAGCCGCTTCATCGTGCCGCCGGATTCAATCGCGTCGTCAATAACGATGACATGCCGGTTGGTGATATCAATATTCTGGTGATAGACGATGGTTGAGTCGTTATGCCGCTCACCGGGGGTATGAGGGCATGAAATATAGTCCATGCTGATATCAAAATCTAACTGCCGGGTCAGGTCTGCGGTGAACAGTATTCCGCCCGGAACCACGGTTATCACGACCGCATCGCTGAAATCACGGTTTAGCTGTGCGGCGACCTGACGCACGCCGGAGGCAATGGCGGCTTCATCGAGGATAATTTTGCCAATAGGTTGATTGCTCATTTGAACTCCTGGTCGGTAAAGATAAGCGCTGAGATAAAGGGTCAGCCTACTGAAATCACCTGGTTGTGTAAGATCCCCGCGATGATATCGCGAGCCTCTCGTGCCTCGGGTAACTCGCGATGTTGGCCACAGTGATATTGCGAGAGCCAGTAGGTCAGCATCCCCAGAATCAGGCGAATGGCGCGCCCTGATGCAGGTACGATGCCAGAGACCACGCGGGTCAGACAGTCAGTGATTGCGGGCTGAACGGCAAGCTGATGTTCACTGGCATGCTGCATCAGTTGCGCATACAGCGGCTTCAGGCTGCCGCGTCGCGCTTCGTAGTAATAGCGGATAAATATCTCTTCCGTTGCGTTGATATCCTGGGCGATAAACCAGGTATGCGTTCGCTGTTCAAGCTGCTGTAGATAAGCGCTGAGACCCTGAGATAAGGTGATGTGCACGCGATGCTCCTGGTTATCGGGAGAGTTTTGTCCGGCTAAGCTTTTCAGCACGGCCTGAAAGATAGCGCCACTATGATACATTGTGATAGATTGTGCAATATGTTGCTCGGTCATTGGAGGTTCTCTTGATTGATTATGATGCTTTACCTGACCAGAGACAGGCGTTTATTCATCAGCTATTGATGACCACCGGTCGGGTGATTGGCGCTGATGTTGCGCGGCAGCTCGGGGTCTCGGAACACACTATTCGCCGTGATCTGCAGGAACTCGCCAGAAAAGGGGTGTGTAAGAAGGTCTACGGCGGCGCTGTTAGTCAGCTTATTGCGTCAAGTTCGCTGGCCACGCGGATTGAACAGAACGTCAGTGAAAAGTCGCTGGTGGGTAAAAAATGTGCCGAGCTGCTGAAGCCGGAATCCTGCATCTTTATTGATTCAGGTTCGACCTACCTGGCGATGGCGGCGTTTATTCCCGAGGATATTGAACTGACGATAGTCACTAACTGCCCGCAGATAGCCGCGGCATTAGGGGCCAGAACGAACGGAGAACTGATACTTCTCGGCGGTAAGGTGAATCCGAAAACCGGCAGTACGCTCAGTTCAGATACGGTAAATCTGGTACGCGAAATGGTCTTCGACCAGGCTTTTATTGGGGTGTGCGGTCTGGATCAGCAGGCTGGCTTGAGTGCCGTGTACTATGAAGATGCGTGCTTTAAGAAAGAGGTTATCGCGCAGAGTAACGAGGTCATTGTCGCCGTCACGGCAGAAAAAATGTCTCAGGTGGCCCGCTACAAAGTGGTTCCCTGCGACGAGATTGATGTGATGGTGGTAAGTCCTGAAACGGTGACTACAGATTTCGACAACAGCACAATTCGTATTGAAACAGCGGAGTAGCGAATCGTTGTAGTGGGGAGGTGAAAATATCTTCCCACGTCATGACGCGAGATTGCTGCGTGATGAATCAACTCGATAGGGGATAGCGGTAAGAAAATTCGGAGATAAAGCGGAATGGTGCGTCTGAATGGACTCGAACCATCGACCCCCACCATGTCAAGGTGGTGCTCTAACCAACTGAGCTACAGACGCATAATGGTGCGTTTAATTGGACTCGAACCAACGACCCCCACCATGTCAAGGTGGTGCTCTAACCAACTGAGCTATAAACGCATTAATGGTGCGTCTGAATGGACTCGAACCATCGACCCCCACCATGTCAAGGTGGTGCTCTAACCAACTGAGCTACAGACGCATTGTTGCTTGCGACAACGGGGACGAATATTAGCGGCAGCGGCGGTCGGTGGCAAGCGGAAAATGTGTGATTTCACCCGACTGGAGAACTTTTGCCCACATTGCTCGCGTTTTAACGCGGTTGATAAAATTCATTGATCTGTCTGCATTTTATTTATCCAACGGCGCGACCCTGAAGACCGAACGCATAGACAAAACAGGAAGGTCTGTGTGGTTGAGAAATGAATTGTTATAATATAACATCTCATTTTTTCTCACATCATATAAGGATAAATAGCAATGAAACTTCTGGGAAAAGTAACGCTGGCAGTTGGCGCGCTGGTCGTCAGCGGGCAGGCGCTGTCACACGGGCATCATGACCACGGTCAACCACTCACGGCAGTAGAACAAAAGGCGGCAGAGGGGGTTTTTAGCAATAGCGATGTTAAGGATCGTGAACTGAAAGATTGGGATGGCGTTTGGGAGTCGGTAAACGCACTGCTGCTTTCTGGCGATCTCGACCCGGTTTTCCAGCAAAAGGCTAATAAAGACAAGAGTAAAACCTTTGCCCAGATTAAAGAATACTACCGTAAAGGCTATGCTACCGATGTGAATATGATTGGTATCGAAAACGGCACCATGGAGTTTCACGTGGGTGACAAGGTGAGTGCCTGCCAGTACCGTTACGCGGGGCACAAAATCCTGACTTACACCTCCGGCAAGAAGGGCGTGCGCTATCTATTTGAATGCCAGGACGCGAAGAGCGAGGCACCGAAATTCGTGCAGTTCAGCGACCATATTATTGGCCCGCGCAAGTCCAGTCATTTCCATATCTTTATGGGGAATCAGTCTCAGGAAGCGCTGTTGGCAGAAATGGATAACTGGCCGACCTATTATCCGTTCCAGTTAACGAAACAGCAGGTGGTAGACGAGATGCTACACCACTAAGCGGTAGCGCCGCGTTGCACCTCGGCCGGGCTACCTTTGAGTGTAGCCCGGCCAGGCGAAATGCCGCCTGGAAATGTTAACGCGAGGCGCGCTGAAGAATCACCACGTCCGGTTGGCGTTGCAGGAAACGCATTCTCAGCATCATCAGCACCGCGGCCGATGTCAGACCAATAATAAAGCCCCACCAGAAGCCCGCCGGGCCCATTCGCGGTACCACGATATCGGTCAGCGCCAGCACGTAGCCGCACGGTAGGCCGAGAACCCAATACGCGATAAAGGTAATAAAGAAGATCGACCGCGTATCTTTATAACCACGCAGAATACCGCTACCGATAACCTGCACCGAGTCAGAAATCTGGTACAGCGCTGCCAGCAGCATCAACTGAGCGGCAAGCGTCACCACTTCCGGATTGTCGTTGTACAGCAGTGCGATGTGCGTGCGCATCAATGTGGTGAAAATCGCCGTGCACATTGCCATACACACCCCGACGCCGAGCCCGGTGCGGGCGGAAACCTGCGCATCCGGCGTAGAGCCCTGCCCAAGGCGGAAGCCGACGCGGATGGTAACCGCCGCCGCCAGCGACATTGGCAGTACGAACATCAGCGAGCTGAAGTTCAGGGCAATCTGGTGGCCGGCGACGTCGACGATTCCCAGCGGAGAGACGAGCAGCGCCACCACGGCGAACAGAGTCACTTCAAAGAATAACGCCAGCGCGATGGGCAGCCCTAAAGAGACCAGTCGTTTCAGGATGGCCGTATCTGGGCGGGCAAAGTGTTCTTTGTTACGGATGTCGCGCATCGAGCCCGCATGGCGAACGTAGTAGAACATGCTGAAGAACATCACCCAGTAGACCGATGCGGTGGCGACACCGCAGCCCACGCCGCCGAGTTCCGGCATGCCAAAATGGCCGTAAATAAAGATGTAGTTCACGGGAATATTCACCAGCAGACCAATAAAGCCCATCACCATTCCGGGCTTGGTTTTGGCAAGGCCTTCACACTGGTTACGTGCAACCTGGAAACAGAGGTAGCCCGGTGCACCCCATAACAGGGCACGGAGGTAGCCGACCGCTTTATCCGCCAGCGCAGGGTCAATGTTATGCATTGAGCGGATGATGTATCCCGCGTTCCACAGCACCACCATAATCAACACGGAGACAAGTCCCGCCAGCCAGAATCCCTGGCGCACCTGTTGTGCGATTCGGTCGCGACGACCGGAACCGTTGAGCTGGGCAATCACCGGGGTGAGGGCCAGCAGTAAGCCGTGACCAAAGAGGATGGCTGGCAACCAGATAGAGGTACCAATGGCGACGGCAGCCATGTCGGTAGCGCTATAGCCGCCTGCCATAACCGTATCGACAAAGCCCATCGCGGTTTGGGCAACCTGCGCGAGGATAACTGGGATAGCCAGCGCTAATAACTGCCGCGCTTCACTAAAGTACTTCTGCACGTGAACACCTGTATTGTTGTTATTTATTCTCGCCGTACGCTGGGTACGGGAGACAGAAAAGCCGCCTTAACCGGCAGCAAGAAGAATAAATAGAGGATTTGCTCCATCATTGTAGCGAGGATTTGCTTTTAATCTAGTCAAAAAATAGGTGGAGCGGCGGGGAAGGTAGCAACCTGTTTTATCAACTGCTATTGTGCGTAGCAGACGAATCGGTAGACGTACCGTAATGATTATCAACAGGAGTTAACTGCATGTTCACTGGTATTGTGCAGGGCACGGCAAAAATCGTGTCCATTGATGAGAAACCGAACTTCCGTACCCACGTTGTGGCGCTGCCGGAACACATGCTGGCGGGTCTTGAGACGGGCGCATCGGTTGCGCACAACGGCTGCTGCTTAACGGTGACGGAAATTAACGGCGACCAGATAAGCTTTGATCTGATGAAAGAGACGCTGCGCATCACTAATCTTGGCGATGTGAAAGAGGGCGACCTCGTGAACGTTGAGCGCGCGGCGAAATTCAGTGACGAAATCGGTGGTCATTTAATGTCCGGTCATATTATGACCACGGCGGAAGTCTCTAAAATCCTGACCTCTGAAAATAATAAGCAGATCTGGTTTAAAATTCAGGACCCGACGCTGATGAAGTACGTCCTGTACAAGGGCTTTATCGGTATTGATGGCATCAGCCTGACGGTCGGTGAAGTGACGGCGACGCGTTTCTGCGTCCACCTGATCCCGGAAACCCTGGAGCGCACTACGCTTGGCAAAAAACGCCTGGGCGACCGCGTCAACATTGAAATTGATCCGCAAACGCAGGCGGTAGTCGATACCGTTGAGCGTGTGATGGCGGCAAAAGAAGCGGCACAGCAGCAAGCTGAAGCGGAATAGGCAGAAAAAAAAGCCCGGGGCTGTGTGCTCCGGGCTTTTTATTTATCGGGCGACGCGCAAACCGCTCTCTACGCCGCGTGAGAACATCACCTGCCATAGCTGAATATCTCGTGCACGGAACGCACCCGCGCAGGCGTTGAGATAGTAGCTAAACATGCGTTTGAATCGTTCAGAATAGTTGTCCGCGATTTCCGGCCAGCATTCGAGGAAGCGTTCATGCCATGCCATCAACGTCGTATCGTAGTCAGCGCCAAAGTTGTGCCAGTCTTCCATCACAAAGTGAGGTTCGCTGGCGTGCGCAATCTGGCGTACTGAGGGTAAACAGCCATTCGGAAAGATGTATTTATTGATCCAGGGATCGACATTATTGTCCGTTTTTTTCGAGCCGATAGTGTGCAGTAAGAACAGTCCGTCGGGCTTCAGGTTTCTGTCGACGACGGAAAAATAGGTGTCATAGTTTTTCGGACCAACGTGCTCGAACATCCCGACGGAAACAATGCGGTCAAACTGATCGTTAAGGTCGCGGTAATCCTGCAGCAGTATTTCGACATCCAGCCCTTCACAGCGCGCCTGCGCCATTTTTTGCTGCTCCGCTGAAATGGTCACGCCCTTAACGCTCACGCCGTAATTTTTGGCCATAAATTCGGCCAGACCGCCCCAGCCGCAGCCGATATCCAGTACTTTCATGCCGGGTTGGAGCTGTAATTTCTGGCAGATAAGGTCCAGTTTGGCTTCTTGAGCTGCTTCCAGCGTCTGCGCATCTTTCCAGTAGCCACAGGAATACTGCATAAACGGGTCGAGCATGCGGCTAAAGAGATCGTTGCCGAGGTCGTAGTGTTCTTTACCGACCTGCCAGGCACGCTTACGGCTTTGTAGGTTAAAAAGACGCGCGGCGGCAATGCGAAGCGTATCTTTAATATTGTGAGGGAGTTGCGTTTCTAATCCGGCGCGCAGTACCTTGTCGAAAAAGATATCCAGACGATCGCATTCCCACCAACCGTCCATATAACTTTCGCCAAGACCCAGCGAACCTTCTTGTAAAACACGTTTAAACAAACGCGGATTTTTGACTTGAATATCGCAGGAAGCATTGCCGTTAATCTCAATGCCTGCTCGGCTTAGCAGCTCGCTAACGATACGATACCAGTCGTCATCCGGTACATTTACTTCTTCTATACACGATGAGCTCATAGCTTCTCCATCCCGACCTGATGATCAGAACCTTAAAACAGCGTAGACGCTTTTTATGGGTTTGTGAGAAATCTCACGAAATTCGTGAGCCTGCTATCCGACGTAGCACAGAGGAAGGGAAGTATCCCTTGCCGAAAGCCTATCCATGGTCCAACGGGAAGCTATCCTGCTCCCGCTTAATAAGTTAAATCTATATTATTTATGTGATGCGGATCCAGTATAGGACGCTAAGTTTGTTGATTCAACTAAAAATCTTAGCGCCCTAATCATTTCCTGAGATATTGATATCGGTGATGTTTAGGCGTGGGAAGTGGCGTGTTCCATATCGCGTTCAGCGCGGCGCGCGGCCAGCTGAATTTTGTAACCGACGCCAGCAAGCAGCACGGTGACCAACATTACGCTGGTAGTGGTCAACAGCGGCGTCGCAATCAGCGTAGAGACCGCCAGGCTTGCGAGGAAGCACAGTCCTAATTGCAGGGTGTTCTGCAGCGCTGCGGCGCGCCCCGTAGCCTGTGGGAAAGGCTTCAGAGCCTGAGCGACGACGATCGGATAAATAGCACCGTTCGCAATAGCCATTACGCAGAATGGAATCAGCAGGGCAGTCAGCGACGCATTCTCAGCCAGACCTACTGCCCAGGTGCCCACCACGCTCAGCGCGTAGATAACCAAAAGCCATGGCAGCATTTGTGCGCCACGCCATTTCTGCAAGGCCGCGCGACAGCCGTAGCCGCCAATCAGGAAGGCGATGGTTTGCGGTACATAGCTTAGGCCTATCACCGTTGGGCTGTAGCCCATCTCATGCAGAATAAACGGCGAACCGGTAAGCCACGCGAAGAAGCTTGCCGAACAAGCGGCGTAGATAAGTACGTTGCCACGATAGTCTTTGCTGCGTAACAGACGCATAAAGGTGAGCTTCTCTTCGCTCGCGGCGTGCTTTTTGTGCGCCGGTTTCAGGCGGAATGCCGGCAGCATCAGGAGCAGCGTAATAATAAACAGCGTGGCGAAAATAGCCTGCCAGTCAAAGTGTGCCAGCAGCCAGCTACCCAGCAGCGGGGCGAGCGCCGGTGATAGCCCAACCAGCGGCATGATGGTGGCGAAAATACGGTTAGTACGCTGGGCCGGATAGTAATCGGTGACCATGGCCTGCCAGGTCACCGCAGCCGCACAGACGCCAACGGCCTGTACAAAGCGCAGCACCAGCAGCGTGGTGCCATCGCGCACCCACAGCATACCAATGCAGCCAATAGCAAAAATGGTTAACCCAGTCAGCAAAATAGGCTTGCGACCATAGCGATCTGACAGCGGTCCCCACAAAAGCTGCGCGACGGCAAAGCCTGCCAGAAACAGGCTGAGGCTCGCACTGACGGCGGAAGCCGGCGTTTGCAGGTCTTCCTGAATGGCGGCAAAAGCGGGGAGATACATATCGGTGGCCAGAAAGCCTAATACGCTCAATCCCGCGAGCCAGACTAAAAATCCTTTCCCAGGTTGCATAAACTTCGCCCTTTTTATCATGAGTAAACAATGCCGCTGAGTGTAGAGAGTGCATAACGGCTTGTGAAACGCTAATATTTGCGCCATGGATTCAAAATATTTGAAGGCAAAAAATGTGGTCTGAATATTCTCTGGAAGTCGTTGATGCGGTGGCGCGCAACGGCAGCTTTAGCGCCGCGGCGCAGGAACTGCACCGTGTGCCTTCTGCGGTGAGCTACACGGTACGCCAGCTAGAGGAGTGGCTAGCCGTGCCGCTGTTCGAACGTCGTCATCGCGACGTAGAACTGACCCCAGCGGGGGCATGGTTTTTGAAAGAGGGACGTTCTGTTATCAAAAAAATGCAGATCACCCGTCAGCAGTGCCAGCAAATTGCTAACGGTTGGCGAGGGCAGCTGGCGATTGCGGTCGATAATATCGTGAAGCCCCAGCGAACTCGCCAGCTGATCGTCGATTTCTATCGTCATTTCAGCGATGTGGAACTGATTGTTTACCAGGAGGTATTCAACGGCGTCTGGGATGCGCTGGCGGACGGTCGTGTGGAACTGGCGATTGGCGCAACCCAGGCGATTCCGGTCGGTGGCCGTTTCGCTTTCCGTGATATGGGGATGCTCAACTGGCATTGCGTGGTCGCCAGTACGCATCCGTTGGCTCGAATGGACGGTCCACTGAGCGACGACGTGTTGCGCAACTGGCCGTCGCTGGTGCGTGAAGATACGTCGCGATCTCTGCCGAAGCGAACGACCTGGCTGCTCGATAACCAAAAACGCGTGGTCGTGCCGGATTGGGCCTCAGCGGAAACCTGTATCTCGGCGGGGCTTTGTGCGGCGATGGTGCCAGGACATCAGGCGCAGCCGTGGCTGGAAAGCGGAGAGTGGGTCGTGTTACAGCTTGAGAACCCGTTCCCGGATGCCGCCTGTTGTCTGACGTGGCAGCAAAGCGAAGCGTCGCCGGCGCTTAACTGGTTGCTGGAGTATCTGGGGGATAGCGAAACGTTAAATGAAGAGTGGCTGCGGACACCCGAGTAGGGTGTCCGCGGGTCATGCTTAGCGGCGATAGTCGCGGAACGGACCGTCGGCCACGGAACGACGTTCGATAAGGCGCGGATGCACCTCAATCGATTGAGACGTCTCGCGTTTGCTGACGATGCGATCCATCAGCATATTGAAGGCCGTTTCGCCGAGTGAATCTTTCGGCTGATGAATGGTGGTCAGCGCTGGGGTGAAGAAACGTGAGTTGCGCACGTTATCATAGCCGATGAGCGAAATATCCTGCGGCACGCGCAGCCCCATCTCATCTGCCGCACACAGGGCACCCATCGCCATAATGTCCCCGCCGCAGAAGATAGCGGTAGGGCGCGGATGCTGTGACAGAATTTGTTGCATGGCGCGATAACCTGACTCTGGCTCAAAGTCACCCTGCACAATCCAGTTGGCTGGCACGTTAATTTGCGCTTCTTCCATGGCTTTCATAAAGCCCGCAAGACGGCCTGCGCCGGTGTTACGCTCCAGAGGGCCTGGGATCACGCCAATATCGCGGTGTCCGCGCTCAATCAGGTAACGGCCCGCGGTGTAACCACCTTCAAATGCGTTATCAATAACGGAGTCGGTAAAGTCTGCTTTGGCTTCGCCCCAGTCCATGACGACCATCGGGATGTGACGGTACTCTTCCAGCATCGACAGCAGCGACTCTGGGTACTCAGAGCACATGACCAGCAGGCCATCGACGCGCTTTTGCGCCATCATTGACAGGTAGGCGCGCTGCTTTTCCAGGTTGTTCCAGGCGTTACCCAGAATCAGGGTATAGCCTTTCTCAAAGCAGTTTTTCTCAACGGCTTCGATAATTTCGGCAAAGTAGGCCGCTTCGCTGCTGGTCGCCAGTAAACCAATCGATTTGGTATGGTTAACCTTGAGGCTACGGGCAACGGCGCTTGGCGAGTAGTGCAGCTCTTTGATTGCCGCCCAGACGGCTTCACGCGTCTCTTCAGCAACAAAACGCGTCTTGTTAATTACATGTGATACGGTTGTAGTGGAAACGTTTGCGCGCTTCGCTACATCTTTAATAGTTGCCATTCCATTTCACTCCAGACCCTGGCCTGCCCCTGATAAAATCGAAAGGAAAACGTTTGCCTTCACACACCCTGACGCAATTTTATGGATTGCGATTCGCCGGGAAAACGATACAGGACGACAGGAGGGGGTCAATGGCCGGTACGCTTATAAATAAGCGTCGAATTCTGACTTATCCTGGCGCAAAGTGGAAGAGCAAAAAACAACATCCTGCTAAAACTGTGAAGATTTTTGCGCAATACTGTGCAAAAATGAGTTAGCTCAGTTTTGCTGTGGAAATAAAAAGGAGAAAAAATTGATGAGTACCGAACTTAAGCTGTCGCTCTCTACCACCGTTATTACGCTGGCGCTGATCGTCGCTGCCGCGTTGACTGCCGTTCTGCATTAATTCCTCTGCGGGGGAGCGTCCGCTCCCTCCTGTCTGATTGTTACCGAATTCGCAATAATCTTTTGCAGTTTTGTACACTTCTGTTTTTCTGTGATTAATGTCATGCTTTTGCATTATGTCCTTATGCCGCGTCTGTTGTGCGGCCACTCGGAGCTTGAGCATGAAAATTAACTTCCCCTTACTGGCGTTAGCCGTCGGTGCCTTTGGTATCGGCACCACCGAGTTCTCGCCGATGGGGCTTCTGCCGGTCATCGCCAAAGGGGTGGACGTTTCCATTCCTGCCGCCGGGATGCTGATCAGTGCCTATGCGGTCGGCGTCATGGTCGGTGCGCCGTTGATGACGCTGCTGCTTTCGCATCGCGCTCGCCGAAATGCGCTGATTTTCTTAATGGCGATTTTTACTCTCGGCAACGTGCTTTCTGCCATCGCGCCGGATTACACCACGCTGCTGTTGTCGCGCATTATTACCAGCCTTAATCACGGCGCGTTCTTTGGCCTGGGTTCGGTGGTGGCGGCGAGCGTCGTGCCGAAGCACAAACAGGCGAGCGCAGTAGCCACTATGTTTATGGGGCTGACTATCGCGAATATCGGTGGTGTACCTGCCGCGACGTGGCTGGGTGAAACCATCGGCTGGCGTATGTCGTTCCTGGCCACCGCCGGGCTTGGCGTTATCGCGATTCTGGGGCTGTGGTTCTCGCTGCCGAAGGGCGGGGCAGGCGAAAGACCGGACGTGAAGCGTGAACTGTCGGTGCTGGTGCGTCCACAGGTGCTTTCAGCCCTGTTAACCACCGTGCTGGGCGCGGGCGCGATGTTTACACTCTATACCTATATTTCGCCGGTGCTGCGTACCATCACTCACGCGACCCCGGGCTTTATTACCCTGATGCTGGTGCTGATTGGCGTGGGCTTTTCTATCGGTAACTTCCTCGGCGGTAAATTTGCAGACCGCTCGGTGAGCGGGACGCTGAAAGGCTTCCTGGGGCTGCTGATGGTCATAATGCTGGCCATACCTTTCCTTGCGCAAACGCAGGTTGGCGCGGCGTTCAGTATGGTGGTCTGGGGTGCGGCAACCTTCGCGGTGGTGCCACCGTTGCAAATGCGCGTGATGCGCGTGGCTCACGAAGCGCCGGGCCTTTCTTCCTCGGTGAATATCGGGGCGTTCAACCTGGGGAACGCACTGGGTGCGGTTGCGGGTGGGGCGGTTATTTCCGGTGGTCTGGGATATAGCTTTGTACCGGTCATGGGGGCAATAGTGGCAGCCCTGGCCCTGTTGGTGGTTTTTCTGAGCGGACGTTCGCGTGGTGAAGAAGCCCTGGCTCGTCAGTAAAAACAAAAACGCAGAAGGTCTCCCTTCTGCGTGATACGAGATAACCCGGCGAAGCGTTGCGATGCCGGGTTATTTTTGCTTAGGCTGCCAGATTCTTAGCAACGAATTCCCAGTTAACCAGAGCCCAGAAGTGCTCCAGATAGTTTGGACGCGCGTTGCGGTAATCGATGTAGTAAGCGTGTTCCCACACGTCAACGGTCAGCAGCGGCGTCGCGTCGGTGGTCAGCGGAGTCGCTGCGTTAGACGTAGAGACGATAGCCAGGGAGCCGTCAGCTTTCTTCACAAGCCAGGTCCAGCCAGCGCCGAAGTTTTTAACCGCGGCATCGGTGAACTGCGCTTTGAATTCAGCGAAGCTGCCGAAGGATTTGGTAATGGCTTCAGCGACTGCACCGGTTGGTTCGCCACCGGCGTTTGGTGCCAGGCAGTTCCAGTAGAAGGTGTGGTTCCAGACCTGTGCAGCGTTGTTGAACACGCCGCCTTCAGATGAACGCACGATCTCTTCCAGCGTTTTACCTTCAAACGCGGTGCCTTTGATCAGGTTGTTCAGGTTAGTGACATAGGTCTGGTGGTGTTTGCCATAGTGATACTCGAGCGTTTCCACGGAAATGTGTGGAACCAGAGCGTCTTTGGCATACGGTAATGCAGGTAATTCGAACGACATTGCTTCTCTCCTTATTATATTTGTACACTCAATAACCATGTACTGAGTAGGGATAGAGTAGCAAATTAAAAGGTGAGATAAAAGATAAGCTTACCCCGTTTATTAACAAACGGGGTAAGTGATTAACGAATTGTCTTAGGGGTAACAACACGGCGTGCGCCGACGTAGTGACGTACCCAATAATCTTCGCTCAGCGAGGTTATCTGGATGTCCTGGCCGGTACGCGGGGACTGAATAAATTTGCCGTTACCGACATACACGCCTACATGATCGGCGGTGCCGCGGCCCTGAGTGCGGAAGAAGACCAGATCGCCACTTTCCAGCTCACCACGTTCAACCGGACGCGCATCGCGCAAGTGATACATTTCATTAGCAGTGCGTGGAATACGGATGTTGACCAGATCTTTGTAAGCGTAATAGACCAGACCGCTGCAATCAAAACCGGTACGCGGAGAGTTGCCACCCCAGCGGTATGGTTTCCCTAACTGACCCATCAGCTTATTCATTGCGGTCTTCTGTACTTTCTGAACGCGAACTTTGTGCGCGGCGGCAATGGTAGTTGGTTTGGACTCTACAGGGCTGGTGGTGCAGACCTTCTTGTGACCTTTGCGAACCTTGCAGGTCGTAGTGACGCTGGCGGTTTTCACTGCGCTGCTTTTCACGCGGGTTTTAGCGGAGGCGGTTTTTGATTTGCTGGAAACTGGGGCCGCTTTCTTCGCGACGGCTGGCGTGGTTTTCTTCTTAGCGGCAACCGGAGTCGATTTTTTCTTAGCGTTAGATTTATTGTCCGCGTTCTTTTTCTTGCGTTCACTGCTTTTTACAGGGAGCGACTTTTGCGCCGTTGGGGTTTTGGCATGCCCTGTAGCATGCGCCAACGGCGTGAAGGATAACGATGTAAACAGCAATGCACAGAGCGTGAACGACCATTTTTTTATCTGCGCCACTGAACAACCCTCTGAGTAAGATGCAGGCTAAATGTCCTTGCCTGGGTATGGTTTACAAAACCCAACGATTCTAATCCATAAAAACACGAAATGTTAATAGTGTTTTTATAGATAAAACGTTGTTTCGTTAGCAACTGCAAAAAAAAACATCATTTGATACATAATGAGTCAAATAATGAGCAAGCTTTTCATCCACCTGCCGATAAACTCATATTTATAAAGCAACTTACCGCGTCAGACGATAAAATAGTAAAGCGTGAACAAAATGTTATTTTCTGTTCAGGGTCTGAAACGTTACAATGTCAGACTACTGCCGTAAAAAGAAGTTTGAGGAAGCAAGACAATGAGCGAGACAATTGAAAAAATTCAGCGCCAGATCGCTGAAAACCCAATCCTGCTGTACATGAAAGGTTCCCCGAAACTGCCAAGCTGCGGTTTCTCTGCCCAAGCCGTTCAGGCGCTGTCCGCCTGTGGCGAGCGCTTTGCTTACGTCGACATCCTGCAGAATCCGGACATCCGCGCTGAGCTGCCAAAGTATGCAAACTGGCCGACTTTCCCACAGCTGTGGGTTGATGGTGAGCTGGTTGGCGGCTGTGACATCATTATCGAAATGTACCAGCGCGGCGAACTGCAGCCTCTGATTAAAGAGACCGCAGCCAAATACGCTGAAGAGCCGAAGGCAGAATAATTGCCGGGTTGGTGTAGGCCGGATTAGCGAAGCGCTATCCGGCCATCTGCACCGAATGCGGAAACAAAAAAGCGACCATCGGTCGCTTTTTTTATGCTGCTACTCTTCACTCGCTATCGGCAGCGGCCAGCCGCCGAGGCGCTTCCAGCGGTTGACGATTTCGCAGAACAGAATCGCGGTCTGTTCGGTGTCGTACAGCGCCGAGTGCGCCTGACTGCTGTCAAAGTCCATGCCCGCGGCGGCACAGGCTTTTGACAGTACGGTTTGCCCCAGTGCCAACCCGCTAAGTGCTGCGGTGTCGAAGGTGACAAACGGGTGGAACGGATTTCGCTTGAGCGATGCGCGATCGGCCGCGGCCATCATAAAGCTGTGGTCGAAAGTGGCATTATGCGCCACCATAATCGCGCGATTGCAGTCGCTGTCTTTAATACCCTTGCGGACCATCTTGAAGATAGCATGCAGCGCATCGTACTCGCTGACCGCGCCACGCAGGGGGTTGTTTGGATCAATACCATTGAACGCCAGCGCTTCCGGCTCGAGGTTCGCGCCCTCAAAAGGTTCAACGTGGAAATGTAACGTGTTGTCCGGCATCAGCCAGCCTTGCTCATCCATTTTCAACGTAATTGCCGCTATTTCGAGCAGGGCATCCGTTTTGGCATTGAATCCAGCAGTTTCTACATCGATAACCACGGGATAAAACCCACGAAAACGGTCGCATAGACCATTAAGTTGCACATTGTCGGACATCAGAATCTCATCACTTAGAAAAAGTAGCGCGCATTATGGCAAATTTTGCCGCGGCTTGGAAAGGCGGGGAAAAAAACGGGCGCGTTAAGCACCCGTGGAGGAGTTAGTTGCCAAGGCCTTTGCCGGCATCTTTCTCTTCGATCAGTTCGATTTTATAACCGTCCGGATCTTCAACGAAGGCAATCACCGTGGTGCCACCTTTTACCGGACCGGCTTCGCGAGTTACGTTGCCGCCATTGCGACGGATACGCTCGCAGGCTTCAGCAGCGTTATCCACGCTCAGAGCAATGTGGCCGTAGGCGGTGCCCAGCTCGTATTTATCCACGCCCCAGTTGTAGGTCAGCTCAATTACCGCTTCGTCACTTTCTTCGCCATAGCCGACGAAGGCCAGTGAGTATTTGTATTCCGTATTTTCACTGGTGCGCAGCAGCTTCATGCCCAGCACTTTAGTGTAGAAATCAACGGAGCGTTGCAGGTCGCCGACGCGCAGCATGGTATGCAGTAAACGCATGTTATCCCTCGTCCTTACTTATGAATAATCTAGCTAGTATAGCGGCGGAAGCCCGCCGCTATCAATCAACGCGGGATTAAAGCGAAGGGTAGTCGGTGTAACCTTCCGCGCCGCCGCCATAGAAGCTTTCCGGGCGCTGCGGGTTCAGCTCGGCTTTATGCTGCAGACGAGCGACCAGGTCCGGGTTGGCGATGTAGTCGCGACCGAAGGCCACGGCATCGATTAACCCTTTCTCAATCAGCGCTTCCGCTTTTTCTGGCGTATAGGCGCCAGCACCGATGATTGGGCCGTGGAAACGCGCGCGGACTTTTTCGCGGAACGCTTCGCTGTAAGGTTGACCACCTGCCCAGTCTGGCTCGGACATGTGCAGATAAGCAATGCCGCGTTTGCCCAGCTCTTCAATTAAGTAGAGCGCATCGGCTTCTTCGTTTGGACCGTTATCGACGTTCTGGAAGGTGCCAATTGGCGATACGCGGATACCGATACGATCGGCTCCCCATTCTTTGATCCCGGCATCAACCACTTCCAGCACCAGGCGTGCGCGGTTTTCGACGCTGCCGCCGTACTGGTCGGTACGATGGTTAGAGGATGGCGACAGGAACTGGTGCAGCAGGTAACCGTGCGCAGAGTGCAGTTCAACCAAGTCAAAACCGGCTTCACGGGCGTTGGCGATAGCCTGACGGAAATCGTTAACGATGCCTGGGATCTCTTCGGTTTCCAGCGCGCGTGGCATAGAGGTATCCACACGAATCGCATGACCGTTCTCATCACGCAGAGAGGTACGAGTATTGGCGCTCAGCGCTGAAGGCGCAACCGGTGCTGCACCGTTTGGCTGCAGGCTGGAGTGGGAAATACGCCCGGTGTGCCACAGTTGAACGGCGATTCGGCCATCTTCAGCGTGAACGCCTGCGGTGATTTTCTGCCACGCCGCAATTTGCTCAGGGCTGTGCAGGCCTGGTGCACCCTGGTAGCCTTTTGCCTGTGCAGAAACCTGAGTCGCTTCGGTGATTATCAAACCGGAGCTTGCGCGTTGGCGATAGTATTCGGCCATCAGCGGGGTAGGGATGTCACCCGGTACAATGCTGCGCAGACGCGTCAGCGGGGCCATAAATACGCGGTTCGGGGCAGTAACCGCACCCACTTTCAGTGGGGTAAACAGTTTTTCTTGCGACATAGTGACTCCTGAGTAGACCGGTCGTCTAGTGATTAACGAAATAAAAACGCCGGGATCAGTCCGGCGCGGCAATCAGATTCCTGACGTGCGTCAGCGCGCTTTCAAGCGGCGTTGAGCTGCGGGCCATTTTCGCCTGCAGATTGGCCCCTAACCACAGCGAGTAGAGCACCTGTGCGGTGGTTTCGGCCTCACCGCTGAATTTAAGGCAGCCTTCACGGCGGCCATTTTCCAGCGCTTGTGCCAGCAGAACCATAATCTGGCTGGCACCTTTATTCATTTCTGTGCGCATATCTTCGGAAAGATCGCACACTTCCGCAGAGAGTTTTACGGTCAGACAACCGCTGATAAGTCCCTGCTGGCAAAACTGGGTGAGCGTATGCTGGTAATAGTCCAGCAGGCGGTCCCGGTAGTTTCCAGCACCTTGGGTAAAGTGCTGTACCAGACGCTGGTGGTAATCGGCAAAATGCCGTTCCAGCATGGCGACGCCAAACGCCTCTTTTGAACGGAAATAGTGATAAAACGATCCCTTCGGCACTTCCGCCGTTTTCAGGAGTTCGCTAAGCCCCATTCCGGTAAACCCCCGGTGCATGCAAAGACGCTCGCCGGTAGCCAGAATGTGTTCACGGGTATCATGTTCAATTGATTTGCTCATGGGAGGCACTGTAATAGACCGATTGGTCTAATGCAAATGAATTTTTGAAAACGAAGGTTTGCCCGCACGATGTGGGAGAAAAGTTGCGTCGCGATGATTAAACGTCTTCAATGAGAGTATGGCGAAGTAAAAGGGGGCTAACGTGGCGGAGCAACTGGAGTTTTTCCCGGTTCAAAGTCCGTGCCGGGGAATTTGTCAGTCGGATGAGCGCGGTTTCTGCCGTGGCTGTTTTCGTAGCCGCGATGAACGCTTTAACTGGCAAAAAATGAGCGATGCGCAAAAACAGGAGGTGCTGCGGCTTTGTCGCCAGCGGCTGCTGCGTAAATTACGCGCGGGTAAAGCGACGAATACTGAAGAACCTCAGCAGCCCTCACTGTTTTAAGCGCCAAACTGGGTATACTCAATTCAAATTTTTTGTTGAGGAAGTCGTTATGGTTCAACGTATTACCCTGGCACCGCAGGGGCCAGAATTTTCACGTTTCGTCATGGGCTATTGGCGCTTGATGGAGTGGAATATGACGCCGCGCCAGCTGGTGAGTTTTATTGAAGAGCATCTGGATCTCGGGGTGACAACCGTTGACCACGCTGATATCTACGGCGGCTATGCGTGCGAGGCCGCGTTTGGTGAAGCGCTGAAGCTGGCGCCGCATCTGCGCGAAAGAATGGAAATTGTCACCAAGTGCGGTATTGCCACGACGGCGAAACCGGAACATGCCCTTGGGCATTATATTACCGATCGCCATCATATTATTCATAGCGCCGAGCAATCACTGCGCAATTTGTCGACCGATGTGCTGGATCTGTTGCTGATCCATCGCCCGGACCCGCTGATGGATGCTGATGAAGTGGCAGAAGCGTTTTCTGTGCTGCATCAGAGCGGCAAAGTGCGCCATTTCGGCGTCTCTAACTTTACCCCTGCGCAGTTTACGCTGCTGCAATCGCGTCTGCCGTTTACTCTTGCCACCAACCAGGTAGAAATCTCACCGGTTCATCAGCCGACGATTCTGGACGGTACGCTGGATCAGCTTCAGCAGCTACGCATTCGCCCGATGGCCTGGTCCTGCCTCGGCGGCGGTCGTCTGTTTAATGACGATGCGTTCCAGCCGCTGCGCGATGAACTGGCGAAGGTGGCGAATGAGCTGAATGCGGGAAGTATTGAACAGGTGGTTTATGCGTGGGTGATGCGCTTACCGTCCCAACCGCTGCCGCTGATTGGCTCCGGTAAAATCGAGCGAGTTCGCTCGGCCATCGTCGCGCAGTCGCTGGATATGACTCGCCAGCAGTGGTTCCGTATTCGTAAAGCTGCACTGGGTTACGACGTACCGTAACGTCTTAAATGCAGGCGGAAATCCCGCCTGCATCCTTTCACTCAGGCCGTTTTTTCGGTCAGCGTACCGGGAGCCGGTGCCGTTTCTAACTGCGAAAGCGAACAGTATAGCCGCCACAAAATGGAGGCAAGCTCACGTGCTGCCGGTTGATGATGGTGCGCTAGCGTGTCGCAAATGCGCTGTAGTTCCTGAAGGGTGGCGGCTAACGGTCGTTGCTGAACCCCGCGTTCGCTCATAACATCGCGTAGCAGACTGATACACATATCCCGAACCTGGGAGAGCGGGTCGGAACGGGCTTCCCAGGCGCGTAGCTGCCACACGACATGAGAGCAGTTAAGCAGAACAACACCCCAGCGTAGCAGCCAGCGGCGGGCGGGTTCATCCTGGCTTGCGCTCAGCTGGCTAACATGATGATAAACCAGCGATTCAAAATCGTGTTCGCTGTTCTCCGGGTGGCGGCTCAACTGGTCAACAAAGTGACGCCGTAACGCACGAATATGACGTCGACTCTTTCGCGCATCTGACCCTGGCGTCAGTACGGCAAACGCCAGCCAGGCAAGGCCAACGCCGATGATTTTGGCCAGGTTATCGTTAAGAAAATCACCAAAGCTGTAGACCGGCGGATTCGTGACAGCGATAAATGACCCCATAAAGACAATAAGCGAACCCCAGAGCCTCGCCTGTTTCGGCATTTGCAGCTTGAGCAATTGCATGGTGAGCAGCAGCGGGAAGAGGAACAGCATGAACTGCCAGAGGTCGCTAATTTGCACCATCAGGCCAAATTTCACGCCAAAGCTGAAAATAGACAGCAGAATAAGCGTGCGCATCAGCAGCGTCAGCGAGCTGAACGGTGACGGAACGTTGGAATAGAGGACGCAGCAGATGGCCGCAAGGGTTAACGCTGCCGCGCCTGATTCCCATTGCGTGCTGATGCTTAGCGCACCGACGCTGACCAGCGCAAAGAAAGTACGAATACCGCTCCATGCCGCTTCGGCGTGGTCAGTGTGGCGCATCAAGGCCGGAGCGGCTGGCACGGTAAATTCCGTTACCGCCGTGGCGTTTTCCAGCCGCTGTAGCCAATGGCTGGTGGTGAGGTAGAGACGACAGAAATAGCGTAAACGATGCCAGAACGCGTGGTGGCGATAGTCCTGCGGGTCGCTCGGCGCCAGCGGGGCGATAATCCGTGCCACGGTGTAGGCATCACAGTCGGGTTTTGCCAGCGCTTGCAATAGCGTTTCCAGCACCGGGCGAATGGTTTGCGGCGCATCCGGCCAGTTCAGCATCAGGCGACGGAGGCTTGAGATAACGCTGGTTAAACGCAGCTGCTGGTGGAGCAAATAGTTAAGCAGCGTGTTTTGCCGACGCAGGCGGTAGTGGCTCCAGAACGCCTGAATACGCAGCAGGTTCATGGTCAGGATCTGGCTAATAACGCTTTGGTGTGCGGTGCGGATAGCGTCGGTCGTGACCGGTTGCCACAGCAGACTGGCGTGCTCCAGCAATCGCGCATGCATATTTTTGAGCGCCGCCAGCAGGGCGCTGCCGTCGGAGGTGCTGGGCAGGATCATCATCATCAGGCCACCGCACAGAATACCGACAATCACCTCGCATACGCGCGCCTGCGCTATCTCCCACAGTTTGGTGGCGTCGACCACATTAATAATAGGAAAGGCAATGATGGCGCAGGTATAGCCGGCAAGCTGGAAAGCATAGGCGACGTTGTTGGTATACATCGCGCATGCCCAGGTACAAAACGCCAGCCAGCCAGACATAGCAAAGAGAAATAACCAGGGGTCAGTCAGGGTGTGGCCGGCAATCAGCAGCGCGGCGCAGGCACCGAGCATACTGCCGGCAATACGTCCCAGGCTCTTACTGATAACGCCACCGACGGTCGGGAAACTGACCACGGCGGCGGAGGTCATTGCCCAGTAGGGTTCATCCAGATTTAACCAGTAAGCAATGCTTAACGCCAGGCACATGGCGATGGCATTACGCATGGCATAGCGCCACTGCGGTACGGTGGCTTTAACCCAAGGCAGTGACTTCCATGTCAAGGCGGGTAGGGTCATTGCTTCCCGCCCGTGATAGAGACGGTGCAGGTGGTGCCTGCAACCAGCACGGTATCCGCAGGCTGCGCGTCTAATTCAATACGAACCGGTACGCGCTGGGCGAGGCGCACCCACGGAATAGTAGGCTTGATGTCGGCAACCAGCTTACCGTCCGTTGCCAGGCTTTGGTCATGGATGGCGCGACCGATGCTGGAGACGTGACCCTGTAACTTTCTGTCATCGCTGTACAGCACAACATCCGCACGGTCTCCTTCACGAATATGGCGCAGCTTCGTCTCTTCAAAATAACCAACGACATAGAAGGAGTGGCTATCGATCAGCGCAAAGACGGGATGCCCGACCGTTGCGTAGTTGCCAATACGGGTCGTCAGATTGGTTATCCAACCGTCTACCGGGGCCTTGACCGTCGTTTGCGCAAGCTGCCAGCGCGCGTGTTCCAGTTCTGCTTTTGCCGCATCAAAATTAGCCTGTGCGACTTTCAATGCGATATTGACGGTGTCGAGGTCTTCGGCAGAGATAAAATTCTGCGATAACCCACGGCGGCGTTCAACTTCATGGCTCGCGCGGGAGAGGTCGGACTGGGCTTTAGCGAGCTTCGCCTGGGCGTTCATCACGGCGATTTTCCATGGCGTCGGGTCTATCTGGAACAGTTCATCACCCGCTTTGACAAACTGGTTGTCCTTCACGTTAAGCGTGAGGATGCTACCGGAGACCTGCGGGGTAATATCGACCTGTTCAGCACGAATTTTGCCATCGCGCGTCCATGGCGACTGCATGTAGTAGTTCCAGACCAGCCAGCAGGCAATGATAGCCAGGGCAGCGATGAGCAGCGTAGAGAAATACTTTAATTTTTTCATTGGATTACATCACCACCAAACCAGAACCATCAGCGCAGCACAGACCATTAGCGCAAAGAGAGAAAGATCCATTAACAGCGGATGCCAGATGTCACCGGCATACATCCAATCGCGCAATAAACGGTGAATAATGAGCCAAAACAGGAAGCCGAGCAGCACGGCTTTAAATACAGGAGGAAAATAAATAGAAGCACCGACCACAAGGTCTTGTAGCGGGACTCCGGGGATGTGGAAAATCGACTTCACAAGCAGAAATCCTTTGCAATTGAAGAGTTATGGCTCGATAGTGTGTCGTGTTTTGACATAAAATCACATTATTTGAAACAGTGTAACTCAAGGATCTGGTTTGCGTGCACGTGGCAATTCATTTGTTTTGCTAATTTAAATACTGCACACTATTCTAAAATCAGTATAATAACTTAGCAAGCTAATTATAAGGAGATGAAATTGGAATCGCCATTAGGTTCTGATCTGGCACGGTTGGTGCGCATTTGGCGTGCTCTGATTGACCATCGCCTCAAACCTCTGGAACTCACGCAGACTCACTGGGTCACGCTGCATAATATTCATCAGCTACCGCCCGAACAGTCGCAAATCCAACTGGCTAAAGCGATCGGCATTGAGCAGCCATCTTTAGTTCGTACGCTCGATCAACTGGAAGAGAAAGGGCTTATTTCTCGCCAGACCTGTGCGAACGACCGTCGTGCTAAACGTATTAAGTTAACTGAGAAAGCGGAACCGCTGATCCAGGAGATGGAAGCGGTGATTAGCCACACGCGCGGTGATATCCTGGCAGGGATTTCTGCTGAAGAGCTGGAGATGTTGACCATGCTCATCCGCAAACTCGAGCAGAATATCAACGAGCTACAATCCCGCGATTGATACTCAAAAAACCCGCGAACTTCGCGGGTTTTTCAATTATTCGGCTGATTCCCAGACGACAACCCGGTTTCTTCCTGCGGCTTTTGCGCGATACATCGCTTCATCAGCACGTCTTACGCACTCTTCAACCGGCACCGAAAGATCGACGGCGGTAAACACCCCCATGCTGATAGTAATGGACTCCGGTAGCTGGGCATTACTGCTGTGAATATCATGCTGGCTGATAGCGATACGAATACGTTCCGCAATTGTGTATGCGACTTCTGGCGTGGTGTTGACCAGCAGCAGGGCAAACTCTTCGCCACCGATACGGGCGGCAACGTCATTTTGCCGCACTGAATCCTGAAGGACTTTTGCCACGAATTGAATCACTTTATCACCCTGCAGGTGGCCATATTTGTCGTTGATGCGTTTGAAGTAGTCCAGATCGCTGACAATGACCGACACCGGATGCCCATCGGCAATGGTAGGCCGCAGTGCGGTAAAGGAGTCGTAGAAGTAGCTGCGGTTGTAAAGCCGGGTTAATGGATCGCGGATGGAGTTTTGGTACGAGTTCTGATACTTCACATTGGATTGGCGATAGAGCGTGAAGACATCGCAAAAAAGGACAAAGATCAGGAACAGCGTTGAGATGGTCTCAAACAGCCGAGCCTGATACCAACTGTAGCTGGCCGTATCCTGCCCGGTCATTAGCACAAACATGGTAAAAATATAGCAGGCGCAGAAGAAGGCTCCGCTATACCAGAAAATATTGCGCAACTGTGTGACCAGCAAAATACTCAATAAGGTAATAACCCAAATGCCAATTAATATCCAACTAATGACATCTTTCCATATGTTTGTATATTTAAACGTTAAGTTGTCAATGAAATTGACGCTCAGTAATTGATTGTTACTGGAATATAACCAGGCAAATTCTATTATAATGACGCAAAATATAATTATCCCACCAAGAATGAAAGCGTGAATTTTACGAGTATGCATGTCTCGTAATTTAAACATATAAAGAATGACAGAACTCATAAAAAGCACTGCCATTAAAATGTTGCGAAATACGTAAAAAATAAGCGCGTCATTATAATTCGTATTAGTGACACCGCCGCACAGAAACCAATCGGGATAGCTCTTCAGTGTGCCCAGCATCAGCAGTGCAGAGCTGGCAAACGCGCAGGCGATTGGCATGAGGTAAAGCCGGCGTTTGTCACACAAATACTTCATGATCATAAATACGGCGATCATCGTATGGAAGACCATCAGAAACATGGTTAATGTCGGGAACAATATCGGCGCAATAGCGGGGGCGTGGCGAATAATGGTGTTCGAAAAGTGGTTCAGGACAAGTGTCCCAATCAGGGTGATGGTCAGATAAATCAAAAATCGCTGTAGCGGGAATTTTATCAGCATATATGCATCCTGTGTACACAACGCGTGGTATGCGCCGGGCATCCGGCCCTTTATACTGGAAGTATAATAGATAAACTGTCAGGAAATATTGTCCGCGCGCAAACAATACATAAGCTAAATGATTTCCATGTATTCATGTTATGAATAAGTTTGGTGAGGAAGGTGATAATGCGAGGCTCACCGGAGCGGTGAAAGGTACGCGGCCAGGCGGCCACGTACCTAGAGTAGGGTTTAACGCGGAGAAACGGTAACCTGGCTGCCGTTGCTCGCCATAACAACACGCTGGCCTGCGGAGAAGCGGGTATCACCCTGTTTCTGCACAACCATGATCGTGTTGCCGTCATCTTTACGAATTTCCAGTTCAACGCCCTGGGTTTTGTTCATCGCACCCTGGACGCCCTGACCAGCTACGCCACCGGCAACGGCACCCGCTGCGGTTGCCAGAGAACGACCGGTACCACCACCAACGGTGTTACCCAGGAAACCACCGAGAACCGCACCGCCGATCGCACCAATCACGTTGTTTTCGTCGCCGCCCTGAATTTGTACAGGACGTACGTGGACGATGGTACCGTAGGTCACGTTCTGGACCTGTTTCGCTTCGGATGCAGAGTAAACATCGCCTGACAGGCCACTGTTACTGACACACCCAGCCAGGGATAAACCAATCATTGAAACAGCCAATACGCGTAACATCATTTTTGAATCTCCAGTTCAATAAGAATTGCTCTTAAGAGCATCCGTACTAAGCAATTATATGGTATTTGATTCGAGCGGTCATATATTCCGCATTCAATAATAAAAAGAATAATCCATCATGGCTTAACCAACGTTAAACGCAAGGAAAAATCTCACTTCATCACACTGAGAAGGGCGAATGTCGTATATTGTTAAAAAGTATTATTAGTTAATAGCATTGAGTGTCACTTTATGATGGAGTGTTGACTTTACATAGATGACTAAGGATGTCATATGAAATCCGGGCGATATATTGGCGTGATGTCAGGAACCAGCCTCGATGGCGTAGATGTGGTTCTGGCGGCGATTGACGAAAGCAGGGTTGCCCAGCTTGCCAGCCTCACATGGCCCATTCCTGTTGTGCTTAAAGAGGCGGTTCTTGCTATCTGTCAGGGGCAGCCATTGACGCTTTCACAGCTGGGTCAGCTCGACAATCGGTTAGGGAATTTGTTTGCTGATGCAGTCATGGCGCTAATGAATCAGGACCGTCTTGCGCCACACGATATTGTTGCGATTGGTTGCCATGGGCAAACGGTGTGGCATGAACCGACGGGCGAAGCGCCGCATACCATGCAAATAGGCGACAACAATATTATCGCTGCACGTACGGGCGTAAGCGTGGTTGGTGATTTTCGCCGACGCGACATGGCGCTGGGTGGGCAGGGTGCTCCGCTGGTTCCGGCATTCCACCAGGCTTTGCTGGCGCGGCCGGATGAACGTCGAATGATCCTCAATATTGGCGGTATTGCCAATCTCTCTTTACTGGTGCCGGGCATGCCGGTGCGCGGCTTCGATACGGGCCCTGGCAATATGCTGATGGACGCCTGGATCTGGCGCAGCCTGGGTAAGCCGTACGATAAAGATGCAGAGTGGGCCAACGAAGGGAAAGTCATTCTGCCTATGCTGCAGGATATGCTGAGCGACCCGTATTTTGCGGCACCTGCGCCTAAAAGCACGGGACGCGAATACTTCAACTATGGCTGGCTAGCGCAGTATCTGGCGCGCTATCCGGGTTTGCGTCCGCAGGATGTGCAGGCGACGCTTACCGAGCTTACCGCGGTCACTATCAGTGAGCAGGTGATGTTAAGCGGTGGCTGTGAGCGACTATTGGTCTGCGGTGGTGGAAGCCGTAACCCGCTGATTATGGCTCGTCTGGCAGGGCTGCTGGCCGGCACTGAAGTGGCCACGACAGACGAATACGGTATTAGCGGCGACGACATGGAAGCGCTGGCGTTCGCCTGGCTTGCCTGGCGCACTGTAGCAGGGCTTCCGGGAAATCTACCCTCGGTAACCGGCGCATCGCAAGCAACCGTACTAGGGGCGATTTTTCCCGCAAATCCCCAGCATAATCAGAGTTAACTGACATCTTCCTTTACATTGGGCCGGTAGACTTAAGCTGAACGGGAGTGTGACAATCGCTCCTTGACCAGGAATGTCGAAAGGCCCAAAACAATGAAAAAACTACTTATCGTTGCTCTCCCTTTTATGCTCGCTGGCTGCAGTGCGTACAATCAGTTTATGGAACGCATGCAGACCGACACGCTGGAATACCAGTGTGAAGAAAAACCGCTGACCGTGCACCTTAACAATCAGCGCCAACAGGTGAGCTTTATCTATGACAACCAGCAGCTGAATCTTCAGCAAGGGATCTCCGCGTCCGGCGCTCGCTATACCGACGGGATCTACGTGTTCTGGTCTAAAGGCAACGAAGCGACCGTCTACAAACGCGACCACATCGTGTTGAATAACTGCCAGTTACAAAACCCCAAGCGTTGAGATTTTCAGGCGGGCGGCGCACAATAACGCCACCCGTTGACTACTCTCTTAAACGCCATGTCTGATAACGACGATCTGCAACAAATCGCGCATCTGCGCCGTGAGTACACCCGTGGCGGCCTGCGTCGCCACGATCTTCCTGCTGAACCTTTGCCCCTGTTCGAACGCTGGTTACGCCAGGCCTGTGATGCCAGACTTGCCGATCCTACGGCGATGGTGGTTGCCACGGTTGATGAAAATGGTCAGCCGTACCAGCGTATCGTTCTGTTGAAGCACTACGACGAGAAAGGGCTGGTTTTTTACACCAACCTCGGCAGCCGCAAGGCGCATCAGCTTGAGAACAATCCGCGTATCAGCCTGCTGTTCCCGTGGCATATGCTGGAGCGCCAGGTGATGGTTATCGGCAAAGCTGAACGCCTGTCGACGCTGGAAGTGGTGAAATACTTCCATAGCCGTCCTCGCGACAGCCAGATTGGCGCCTGGGTATCCAAACAATCCAGTCGTATCTCCGCGCGCGGTATCCTCGAAAGCAAGTTTATGGAACTGAAACAGAAATTCCAGCAGGGCGAAGTTCCGCTACCGAGCTTCTGGGGTGGTTTCCGTGTCTCCATTGAGCAGATGGAGTTCTGGCAGGGCGGCGAGCACCGTCTGCACGATCGTTTTTTGTACCAGCGTGACGCGGATGCCTGGAAAATCGACCGTCTGGCACCGTAAACCCCGAAATTTGTTGTTTTAAGCGCTAGCGCTGAATGCGCCAGCGCTTTATTCTATAGAGCTTTCGCGTCTGGCGAAAAGTCGTGTACCGGCAAAGGTGCAGTCGGATATAGATGGAGAATTTGATGGCAAGCAGTAACTTGATTAAACAACTGCAAGAGCGGGGGCTAGTCGCCCAGGTAACGGACGAGGTAGCGTTAGCAGAGCGACTGGCGCAAGGCCCGATCGCGCTCTATTGCGGCTTCGATCCTACCGCTGACAGCTTGCATTTGGGGCATCTTGTTCCTTTGTTATGCCTGAAACGCTTCCAGGAGGCAGGGCATAAGCCTGTTGCACTGGTTGGCGGCGCAACCGGTCTGATTGGCGACCCAAGCTTTAAAGCGGCCGAGCGTAAACTGAATACCGAAGATACCGTGCAGGAGTGGGTGGATAAAATCCGCAAACAGGTGGCACCGTTCCTCGATTTTGACTGCGGCGACAACTCGGCTATCGCGGCCAACAACTATGATTGGTTTGGCGGCATGAACGTGCTGACCTTCCTGCGTGACATCGGTAAACACTTCTCTGTTAACCAGATGATCAACAAAGAAGCGGTGAAGCAGCGTCTGAATCGCGACGATCAGGGCATCTCTTTCACCGAGTTTTCTTACAACCTGCTGCAGGGCTATGACTTTGCCTGCCTGAACAAACTGCACGGCGTGGCGCTGCAGATTGGCGGTTCCGACCAGTGGGGTAACATCACCTCCGGTATCGACCTGACCCGTCGTCTGCACCAGAATCAGGTGTTCGGCCTGACCGTTCCACTGATCACTAAAGCAGATGGCACCAAGTTCGGTAAGACCGAAGGCGGCGCAGTCTGGCTGGATCCGAAGAAAACCAGCCCGTACAAATTCTACCAGTTCTGGATCAACACCGCGGATGCTGACGTTTATCGCTTCCTGAAGTTCTTCACCTTTATGGACATTGAAGAGATCAATGCCCTGGAAGAAGAAGACAAAAACAGCGGTAAAGCACCTCGTGCCCAGTACGTACTGGCAGAGCAGGTTACTCGTCTGGTGCATGGCGAAGAAGGTCTGGTGGCTGCAAAACGCATCACCGATAGCCTGTTCAGCGGTTCACTGAGCGCGCTGAGCGAAGCGGACTTCGAACAGCTGGCGCAGGACGGCGTGCCGATGGTTGAGATGGATAAAGGTGCTGACCTGATGCAGGCGCTGGTAGACTCCGAGCTGCAGCCGTCTCGCGGCCAGGCGCGTAAAACCATCGCCTCTAACGCGGTCACTATCAACGGTCAAAAACAGGCTGACCCGGAATACTTCTTCCAGGATAGCGATATTCTCTTCGGTCGTTACACCCTGTTACGCCGTGGTAAGAAAAATTACTGTTTGATCTGCTGGAAGTAATATTCCGAAACGAGGGGGCGTGGGAAACTACGCCCCCTTCTTTTTTGTCGTTTGAGTAGAGCTAATGAACAACATCCTCGCCATTCAATCTCACGTCGTTTTCGGGCATGCGGGCAATAGCGCCGCGGAGTTTCCTATGCGCCGCCTTGGTGCAAACGTCTGGCCGCTGAATACGGTACAGTTCTCCAACCATACTCAGTATGGTCAGTGGACGGGCTGCGTGATGCCGCCAGCGCACCTGACGGAGATTGTGCAGGGCATTGCGGCTATCGACCAGCTGAAGCGCTGTGAAGCGCTGTGACGCGGTGCTGAGCGGTTATCTGGGCTCTGCAGAGCAGGGTGAACATATTCTTGGCATTGTGCGCCAGGTGAAAGCCGCGAACCCGCAGGCGAAGTTTTTCTGCGACCCGGTGATGGGACACCCGGAAAAGGGCTGTATCGTGGCACCGGGCGTGGCGGAATTCCATAAACGCTATGCCATGCCGGCCAGCGATATTATTGCGCCGAACCTGATTGAGCTGGAAATTCTCGCCGGTCGCGACGTGAAGGATGTCGCTGATGCAGTGCTGGCCGCGCGTGAGCTAATTGCTCAGGGGCCGGAAATCGTGCTGGTGAAGCATCTGGCGCGTGCGGGCTACAGTCAGGATCGCTTTGAGATGCTGCTGGTGACGGCGGATGAAGCCTGGCATATTAGCCGTCCACTGATCGACTTTGGCGCTCGTCATCCGGTGGGCGTGGGCGATGTGACCAGCGGTCTGCTGCTGGTTAAGCTGTTGCAGGGGGCGACGCTTCGCGATGCGCTGGAGCATGTGACTGCAGCGGTGTACGAGATTATGGTGACGACGAAAGAGATGGGTGAGTATGAGTTGCAGGTCGTGGCGGCACAGGATCGTATTGCGAAGCCAGTGCATTGTTTTAGCGCGACTCAGCTATAAACTTTTCGTTCGGCGCCGTTCCCGGCGTCGCGAAGCTCTGCCGGGCTACAACGTTTGTGGTAGCCCGGCAGAGGTGCGAAGCGCCGAGTCAGCGCACCGATATTATTTCAGACCTTCAGCCGCCATGGCTGCCGCTACCGCAGGACGCGCCGCAACGCGTTCCATGTAGGACGCAATGTTTTTGTATCCCGCCATTTCCAGCTTCACGGCAAACGCCCAGCGCAGCACGGTAAACAGATAGGCATCGGCAATAGTAAAGCGTGAGCCGCTGATCCACTGTGCGTTCGCCAGTGATTCATCAATGTAGGCCAGCTTTTTATCCAGCAGCGCGCGCGCCGTTGGTTTGTAATCTTCTGGAGTGTCAGGGCGGAACAGCGGCGTAAAGCCTTTGTGCAGCTCTGTCGCGATGTAATTCAGCCATTCCAGCGTTCTGTAACGATTGATAGTGCCAACCGGTGCCAGCAGCTGGCGGTCAGCAACGCTATCGGCGATGTACTGCATGATAGCCACGCCTTCGGTCAGCAGGGTGTTGTCGTCCAGCAGCAGAGTAGGAACCTGGCCTTTTGGGTTGACCTTCAGGAAATCGTCACCGTTTTCCGTGCGTTTGTGCATCAGGTCGACGCCGATAAGCGTGAAGTCCTTTCCGCTCTCCCGCAGTGTGATGTGCGATGCCAGGGAACAGGCGCCGGGTTTGTAGAACAATTTCATGGGTAACTCCTTCAGACTTGGTTATTTTTGTTTTCCCGTGGCCGAAGGGCAGCCGAGGGATATGGAGGTATGTTAGTGCCTGACGCGATAAAAAAAAAGCCGCTAACAGAAGTTAGCGGCCTAAATATTTATTCGTTTCCCGATGACGTTATACGGAAGCGACTTTACCGTCAGCAGCAGGTTTTGCGTCGTCCTGAGTCATACGGTTCAGTTTCGGTGCGGTCAGCAGCATCAGCACGGCGATAACGGCCGTTGCCACACCAATCTGCAGGAATACGTGGCCATAAATGTCCAGGGACATCAGCGGGTCGGTCACGTTTTCCGGAACCGCCATACGGCCAGCAACGTAACCACCGATGATGTTCGCACCGGCAGTCGTCAGGAACCAGCTACCCATGATGAAGCCCATCAGACGCTGTGGAACCAGCTGTGCCACCATCGCCAGACCCAGACCAGAGATCATCAGCTCACCGATGCTCTGCAGGCCGTAGCTGATGATCAGCCAGTTAACGGAGACGATACCCGCGTCGGAAGCGAATTTCGCGCCCAGAGGCAGCACCAGGAAGGCACCAGAGCACAGCACCATACCAATCGCGAACTTGGTCGGCATTGGCAGGTTGTCACCCATCTTGTTATAGATAGCGGCCAGAATTGGGCTACCGATGATGATCCAGAATGGGTTCAGCGCCTGATACTGTTCCGGTTCGAACGCGATACCCAGAATGGAGTGCTCAACGTTACGAATCGCGAAGAAGTTCAGAGAGGTTGGCATCTGGCTGTACAGCACGAAGAAGATAATCGCTTCCAGCATCAGAATGAAAGCCACGATCATCTTACGACGCGGCGCACCGGTCATAGAGAAGGTTTCTTTACCAAAGATGATAACGATACCCAGTGCAATCACGCCCAGAACCATACGTGCGATGCCCTGGTTGTGCAGCAGCCAGGTCGCTACGGCTACCAGAATCACCACGCCGACAATGGTCAGCAGCAGGTTACGGTAGTTAACCGGCTCGAAGTCTGGCTTGGAACCGTACTGTTTAACCCAACGCTGACAGAATGCGAAGTTCACAACGGTAATCAGCATACCGACAACGCTCAGCGCGAACGCTGTGCTCCAGCCGTATTTAGCGGCCAGCCACGGGGTTGCCAGCATAGAGAAGAATGAACCGATGTTGACGGACATGTAGTACATGGTAAATGCACCGTCCAGACGCGGATCATCTTTTGCATAGCAGGTAGAGAGCAGGGAAGACGGGTTGGCTTTAAACAGGCCATTACCCACGGCGATTGCCGCCATACCCATATAAACGATACCGGCATCGTGACCAGACCACGCGACCAGCGCATAGCCGATGGCCAGTACCACGGCACCCAGCATAATCACGCGTTTCGTACCCAGTACTTTGTCGCCCAGCCAGCCGCCGATAGCAACCAGACCGTACACTAAGGCACTAAAGGAAGAGAACAGAGTGATGGAGTCAGCTTCTGACATACCCAGTTGTTTAACCAGGTAAACGGCCATAATGCCTTGCAGGCCGTAGAAACCAAAACGCTCCCATAACTCGATAGAGAAGATGAGATAGAACGCTTTAGGTTGTTTGAAAGCGTTCAAACTCACGCTTTCAGTTGGTTTATTGTTTGCAGTAGACACATATACCTCTTATTTACATCCCATTCTAATGGGGGGTGTACTGGGCGGAGTGCTCATGGGCATCCACCTTATAGTTATTCTGGAGGGAAACGGGAAGTAATGTTCACTATCCTGCGCTTTCAGACAAGACCTTTGTAATACTCCGTTACAAATAAAAAGAGTGGAATAATTAACCAGACACATAAATGTTATTTAGCGTTAAATTTCACGCTTTAAATTTAAGCGGTTTTTTATTCTGAAAAGGAGGGGCAAAAACGGCAATTCAACGATATCTTCTGCTGATGGCGCTTTTATATAGTGATATAGGCTGTATTCTGAAAAATAACTGGATGATCATATTGTGCGTTACGGAGGATTCATCCTAATGATGTAAGGAAAATGCCCGTAAAGAAACATAAATGCAACATCGTGTTGTGGTGATGATCTGGTCAGTTTTTGTATAGAAAAATTTGGTAGTGATGGCGTGTTTAATCTGTAAAAGCGTTATATAGGCGTGAGAAATGCCAAATAATGAATAAATAGATGGGATTAAACGCGGTTTAGTCACTCAAAAGGACGCGGCAGGCGGGCTTGCCAAACCGCGATATAGGGTCTACAGCTCGACTTTCTCTTTAAATTCACAGAGATCTTCAATAATACAAGAACCACAACGAGGCTTACGGGCGATGCAGGTGTAGCGCCCATGTAAGATGAGCCAGTGGTGACAGTCGACCTTAAATTCGGCGGGCACCACTTTCAGCAGCTTCTCTTCTACCTGTTCGACGTTCTTTCCCGGGGCAAACTGCGTACGGTTGCAGACGCGGAAGATGTGGGTATCGACGGCAATGGTCGGCCAGCCAAATGCGGTGTTCAGCACCACGTTAGCGGTTTTGCGCCCGACCCCAGGCAGAGCTTCCAGCGCCGCCCGGTCTTCAGGAACCTCACCGCCGTGTAGTTCCAGCAGCATGCGGCAGGTCTTGATGACGTTTTCCGCTTTGCTGTTGAACAGGCCAATCGTCTTGATGTACTCCTTCACGCCATCGACGCCCAAATCGAGCATCGCCTGCGGCGTGTTTGCCACCGGGTAGAGTTTGGCGGTCGCTTTGTTGACGCTAACGTCCGTCGCCTGTGCGGAGAGCAAAACCGCAATCAGCAGCTCGAACGGCGAAGTAAAGTTAAGTTCAGTGGTCGGGTGCGGGTTGTTGTCCCGCAGCCGAGTCAATATTTCCAGACGCTTGGTTTTGTTCATCAGGCCTTCTCTGCCCCATCCACATTCACGCTTTCCGCAGCAATAACCTGCTGAGCATGACGTTTCTTAGTCCGTTCATCGATAAGATATTTAATAGCCAACAGCATTCCAAGACCGATAAAAGCTCCCGGTGGCAGCATTGCCAGCAGGAAAGGAGTATCGGTATGGAAGACTTCGATTCGTAGCGCTTTCGCCCAACTGCCGAGCAGCCCGTCAGCGCCGTCGAACAGCGTCCCGTTGCCAAGGAGCTCACGAATGGAGCCCAGCACGAACATCGTACAGGTTGCGCCCATCCCGATAGCAAAGCCATCCAGCGCTGATAGCGCCGGGCCTTTCTTCGCGGCGAAGGCTTCCGCACGTCCCACCACGATACAGTTGGTGACGATAAGCGGAATAAAGATCCCGAGCGACTGGTACAGACCAAATGCATAGGCGTTAATCAGCATCTGAACGGCGCTGACCACCGAGGCAATGATCATGACGTAAATAGGGATACGGATTTCCGCTGGCGTCCAGCGGCGTAGGCTGGAGATAGCCAGGTTTGTGAGCGTCAATACCAACGTAGTGGCAAGACCCAAACCCAGCGCGTTGGTTGCGGTCGAGGTGACCGCTAACAGCGGGCACATCCCCAAAAGCTGAACCAGTGCGGAGTTATTTTTCCAGAGCCCCTGGACAATAACCTCTTTAACCTCGCTCATTGTTTATTCTCCACAGGCTTGCAGTTGTGAGAGTTGCGCGGGCAGCGTTTGTGCATACAGTCCCGCGCGTTTTACCGCGTTTACCACCGCACGAGGGGTGATGGTTGCCCCGGTGAACTGGTCGAACTGGCCGCCGTCTTTCTTCACTGCCCACTGGCTATCGTTCGCGCCGTCGATTTTTTTACCGGCGAAGAAGGTTATCCAGTCAGACAGTCGAAGCTCAATTTTATCGCCTAACCCCGGCGTTTCATGGTGCTCGGTCACGCGGGTACCGAGCACGGTACCGTTAAAATCGGCACCGACCAACAGCTGAATGGCGCCAGAATAGCCGTCTGGTGCGGTGGCTTCGAGTATGGCGGCGATCGGTTTATCGTCCTGACGGGCGATGTAAACCTTATGTGTGCCTTTGCCTAGCTCTGGGGCTTCGACCACAAAGCAGCTCTTCAGCAGGTCATTATTATAGCTGCCTGCCGGTATTACCTGTTGGAACAGGGCGTTCTGCTGCTTTTCGGCCTGGTCGTCGATGGTGTGCTTGGTTAACTGGTTGATCGCCGCCGTCAGCCCGGTAGAACCGGCTGCGAACAGCGCCAGCGTGACACCGTGTTTACGCATGGTCTTTAACATGTGATTCCTCAGCGGTGTCCGTAAACGCGCGGGCGCGTGTAGTAATCAATCAGCGGTACGGTGATGTTGGCTAACAGCACGGCAAATGCCACGCCGTCCGGGTACCCGCCAAAGCTGCGGATTAACCACACCAGAAGACCTGCCAGCGCCCCAAAGATCAGACGGCCACGGTTGGTGGTTGATGCGGTGACCGGGTCGGTGAGGATAAAGAACGCGCCCAGCATGGTGGCGCCGGAGAGCAGATGCATCTGCGGCGAGGCAACGCTTTCCGGGTGGAACAGCCAGCCAAGCGTTGAGCAGACGGCAAGACTCAGCAGGAAACTCACGGGGATATGCCAGCGAATCGCTTTTTGCCACAGCAGGAACAGGCCGCCGACCAGGTAGGCCACGTTGACCCATTGCCATCCCGCACCGGCAAGCGCACCGTGATAAATCGACGATTTCAGGATCTCATCTACCGGATGTCCGGCATGAAGCGACGTTTTGAAGGTATCGAGCGGCGTGGCCTGGCTGATGCCATCAACGCCCATCTTCAAGGCATTCATATCCTGACCGGCCGTCGTATGGCCGCTGAAAATAACGTGGATAGCATCCATAAAGCCAGGCGCTGCGGCGGCGATATCGTGCGGTGGTAACCACGAAGTCATCTGCACAGGGAAGGAGATCAGCAGAACAACATAGCCAATCATGGCTGGGTTGAACGGGTTCTGCCCCAGTCCCCCATAAAGTTGCTTGGCGATAATCACGGCAAATACGGTGCCCAATACCACCATCCACCATGGCGCCAACGGCGGAATACTGATAGCCAATAGCAGACCGGTCAACAACGCTGAGTTATCGGCAAGCGTCTGGCCGATATTTTGTTTGCGAAGACGAAGCACCAGGGACTCCGCAAGCCAGGCGGCCAGTATAGCCACCACCAGTTGAATAACGGTTCCCCAGCCAAAAAACCAGCTCTGGACCACAATGCCGGGCAGGGTGGCGATAACCACCAGCAGCATAATCCGCGATGTCTGGCGGTGATTGTGGGTATAAGGGGAACTTGCGATTTTGAAAACCATTTAATCCTCGTTAACGGCCTGAGCGGCTTTCCTGGCTTGAACACGGGCAATAGCAGCGGCAACGGCAGCTTTGCGTGGGTCGTCGTTGGCAGCAGGTTCGCTGATATCCTGCTGGGCTGCCTTGCGTGCTTTAGCACGCGCAATTGCCGCTTCGACGGCCGCTTTACGCGGGTCTAGGGCTTCTTCATCGGCAGCGGGCTCAACGGTTGCTTGCTCTGCTGCCTTGCGTGCTTTGGCGCGCGCAATTGCCGCCTCGACAGCGGCTTTACGCGAGTCGATGGTTTCTTCGGAGGCTGCGGGCTCAACGGTTGCTTGCTCTGCTGCCTTACGCGCTTTGGCACGGGCAATCGCCGCTTCGACAGCAGCTTTACGCGGGTCAACAGTGGTATCTACAGCCGCTGCTGCTACTTCCGCGGGTTGTTCTGCTTTGCGAGCCTTAGCACGTGCAATAGCGGCTTCTACCGCGGCTTTGCGTGGGTCAACGGTTTCTGTCGTTGCCTGCTGTTTTTCGGCCTGTGCTGCGCGTGCCTGTGCTTTACGCGCTTCTCGTGCGGCGGCAACTGCACTATTGTCTGGCTGCGCTCCGGCCTGAATAACAATCGGCTGAGTAGCCTGCTGCTGTTTTTCGCGAACGCGAGCAAGCGCGGCGTGGATGGCATCCTGATCTTTTGCCGCAGGCTGTACGGCAGCCTTTTTATGCCGTGCTTCGCGGGCGATTTTCTCGCGTTCCAGGCGCTGCTGACGTGCTTCAAAGCGCGCTTTAGCTTCTGCCGCACGCTGTTCTTCCTGTCGGATGGCGCTGATTTCGGCCTTCTCCTGGCGGAAATACTGTACCAGCGGAATGCTGCTTGGGCAGACCCACGCACAGGCACCGCATTCGATACAGTCGGAAAGGTTGTGCGCCGTGGCTTTATCGTGCTGCTGGCCTTTGCTGAACCAGTAAAGCTGCTGCGGCAGCAAATCCGCCGGGCAGGCATCGGCACAGGCGCTACAGCGAATGCAGCCTTTCTCTTCTTCAGGTTCACCCATTTCAGCGGCAGAAGGCGCCAGCAGACAGTTGGTGATTTTCACCACCGGCACATCAAGCCAGGGCAGAGTAAAGCCCATCAGCGGGCCGCCCATAATCACCATTTGATCGCTGGCCGGGCAAAAATCGGCGTGTTTGAGCAGATGCTGAACCGGTGTACCCAGACGCGCCCAAACGTTCCCCGGCTTACCGACGGACTCACCGGTCAGCGTCACCACGCGTTCGGTCAGCGGTTCGCCATCAATAACCGCACGTTTTACGGCGTAAGCGGTACCGACGTTTTGCATCAGTACGCCGATGTCCGATGAACGCCCGCCGTGTGGAACCTGTTTACCGGTCAGAATTTGTGTTAGCTGTTTTGCGCCGCCGGAAGGATATTTCGTCGGGATAACACGTAGACTAATTCCGTGGCAGTCAGCCAGCACAGCCCGCATCATTGAGATGGCCTGCGGTTTATTGTCTTCAATCCCGATTAGCACCTGCTGCGGCTGAAGAATGTGCGCGAGGATCTGAATGCCTTCGACAATTTGCGCGGCGCAATCCTGCATCAGGCGATCGTCGGCGGTGATGTATGGTTCGCACTCGGCAGCGTTGATAATCAGCGTGGTGATTTTGTCACCACCGCCGCGCAGTTTGTTACCCGTCGGGAAACCCGCGCCGCCTAAACCGGCCACGCCGGACTGGTGAATACGTTCGATGAGGGCTTCGCGACTGTGATTTTTGTAGTCGGCCCAGCCGTCACGGGTAATCCAGCGGTCTTCGCCGTCAGCGTCAATAATGACGCTCATCTCCGGCAGTGCAGAAGGATGGGCTGTGGCATGAGGTTCAATGGCAACAACCGTTCCGGATGTCGGCGCATGAACAGGCAGCATACGTCCCCAGCCACGGGTTAATGGCTGGCCGCGGAGAACGTGGTCGCCAGGCTGAACGGCGAGTTCACCTTCGGCACCAATATGTTGTTTCAGCGGAATGACAAAACGCTGGGCGAGGGGAACCTGGCGCAGCGGGGTACCGTTCGACTGGGTTTTCATTTCGGGCGGGTGAATACCCCCGTTGAAATCCCAGATTTTGTCTTTTCTGAAGGCGGAGAATAGCTTAAGCATGGTGTTCCACAGGAATATTTCGTACCGGGATAGTTTGCAAATCCCATTTCCAGCTGTCGGTCGTCGTCTCAACGGGACGTAACTCAATACACTGCGTCGGGCACGGCGCCACGCACAGATTACAGCCGGTGCACAGGTCGCTTACGACGGTGTGCATGGCTCGCGTCGCGCCAACAATGGCGTCTACCGGGCAAGCCTGAATACATTTGGTACAACCGATACAGTTATTTTCATCAATAATGGCAAGCATACGCGCGGGCTCAGCCGCATTTTCATCGCCACCAATCGGCTGCGGATCAACGTTGAGCAGCGTGGCGATTTTCAGCATCACGGCTTCGCCGCCGGGCGCGCAGCAGTTAATTTTTTCACCGTTGCTGACCGCTTCCGCATACGGACGGCAGCCAGGATAGCCGCACTGGCCGCACTGGCTCTGGGGCAGCAACTCATCAATTTTTTCAACAACCGGGTCATCCTCAACGGCAAAACGTCGTGAGGCGTAACCCAGAATGACGCCAAAAATCAGCCCCAACAGGCTGATTGCAGCGACAGCAATCCAGAAGGTCATCATTACAACTTCACCAGCCCGCTAAAGCCCATAAAGGCTAATGACATTAAACCTGCGGTGATCAACGCGATAGCGTTACCCTTGAAGGGGGCCGGGACGTCTGAGACCACCAGGCGTTCGCGAATAGAAGCGAACAGCACCATAACCAGCGAAAACCCGACGGCAGCAGAGAAACCATACAGCGCGGATTGCAGGAAATTGTGGCCAAGGTTGATGTTCAGCAGCGCCACGCCGAGTACGGCGCAGTTAGTGGTGATGAGCGGCAGGAAGATACCCAGCAGACGATAGAGCGCTGGGCTGGTTTTCCGCACCACCATTTCGGTGAACTGGACCACCACGGCAATCACCAGAATAAACGCCAGCGTGCGCAGGTAAACCAAATCCAGCGGGATCAGTATCCAGGTGTCAATCAGCCAGGCACAGATAGAGGCCAGCGTCATCACGAAGGTGGTCGCCAGGCCCATCCCCATCGCGGTTTCCAGTTTTTTGGAAACCCCCATGAACGGACATAGCCCCAGGAATTTCACCAGGACGAAGTTATTTACCAGAACGGTACCGATAAAGAGCAATAAATAGTCAGTCATCATTCGACCTGTTACAAAAAAAGCTTCCTATTATCTGACAAAGTGACTTTGGCGACAACAGGCTAAGTGTGGGGGTATTACGCCTGAGTAAAGGTGCGTTTTACCCGCTGCGAGCGCTTGAAATAAGGAACAATCAGCGCAGCCGCCAGCAGCGGAAGCAGCAGTTGACGTACCGCAAGGTCGTCAGAAATCGGGGAAAAGGCGAAGGCTTTAACCGCCAACAGGACGCCAATCATCAGCCAGATAATGTAGTGTTTCGGTACGTTGTGGCGACGCTTGAAGAAGGCGATGGTCAGCCATAGCGTGTAATAACACATGGCAATAAACGACAAGAAGGACAGGGCGAGCAGCGTGATATTTGCCGCTCCCATCTCTTTAACCAGCCCAAGCGTTTGTGGTGTCAGCAGCACATAGCCAAATTTGATAAGCGTCAGGCAGATGCTTATTAACTGAACGATAAGCCAGGCCAACGGGCCAAGCAGCCATCCGCCAATACGTTCTGCAGAATTATCTGACATTGTGTCTCCTGAAAATCAGCGCCAGTGAAGAGGAAAAAAATACAGGCCGAGGAGTATAAGCAACTGGCGCTCTGGAAAAAACTACTATTGCACAAATCGCCAAACGGATTTTGGCACCTGGCCAACATCATACAGTCGACCGCCGGATACCAGCTCTGCGCGACGGTGGTCGGCGGCACGGTACATATTGATAAGTTCTTCAGTGTTGGTCAGCGAATAGTTAAGGTGATCGTAGAGTTTTTCAAGATTATCCAATGAACTGACTTTGCGGAATTTTAATAAATAATCCAAAACGGTCATTTGTGGGTATCCATTTATAATGTTAATGCTCACCGTACAATGTGTTTAAAGCAGCCTGGAGGGCTGAAACACGAAGCGGTTAATAGAGTTTGTACTGCTAATAGGTGGTTCGACATCCGTTTTTATCGAGCGTTCAGCGCAGATGACTAAACCTCAGCAGGATAGCCTGGATTATTTGGGTTATAGGCGGGAATTACAATAACAGAAAATGTGCTTATTGATTTTGACCCAAAAAAAGCGACTTTTTATGCAATCAGGGCGCGTTGCCGCACCCTGATTTCGCGGAAAATTAACGATTTTCGCCGCGGCTGGCAATCACATCTTTATACCAGAAGAAGCTTTTCTTACGTTTGCGCGCCAGATTTTGCTTATGGTCGACGTAGACAAAGCCATACTGTTTTTTGTAACCGTTCAGCCAGCTCAGCAGATCGATAAACGACCACGGATAATAGCCACGGACATCGGCTCCCAGCGCAATGGCTTTTTCCAGCGCCTCTATGTGCACGCGTAAGAAATCGATACGTGGTGTGTCAACCACTTCGCCATCGACGATAGGATCGACGGCACCCAGACCGTTCTCGGTAATATAAATAGGAATATCACCGTAACGCTCTTTGATCATCATAATGCCGTCGGTTAACCCTTGCGGCCAGATTTCCCAGCCCCATTCCGTGTAAACACTCTGCGGATTGCGCACGAAATAGAACAGCCCTTCAACCCCTTGCTCGCCGCTGACTTTCTCAGCAGGCGGCGTGGCAGAAACGGTTTCACGACGATAGTAATTCAGGCCGATAAAATCACAGCGATTTTTGCGCAGCAATTCGTCATCGCCCGGCGCAAAGCGGGGCACGCCCCACAGCGCCTGAGATTGCGCCAGCAGTTCGTCAGGGTAGTGGCCTTTCAGCACCGGATCGTAGAGCCAATGAGTATGGATGGCGTCGGCCAGCGCCGTCGCCGCTTTGTCTTCTGGGCTATCGGTCAACGGTGAATGCGGTTGCAGCACGTTAACAAAGCCAATTTCGCCTTTGATTTGCATCCCTCGGAAGGCTTTAACCGCCAGCGCATGGGCAATAAAGACGTGGTGGCAAGCCTGAATAGCGCGAGCCGGATTACGTACTGAAGGCGGGTGGCTTCCGGTAATGTAACCGTGACCAATAAAGACGATGGTTTCATTAAACGTTGCCCATTTCTGGACGCGTGACCCGAAGCGGGCATAGCACAGTCGTGCATATTCTTCGAAGGCTTCCGCCGTTGAACGAGCTTCCCAGCCGCCTTCATCCTGCAACGCCTGCGGGAGATCCCAATGATAAAGGGTAATCATTGGCTCAATATTGTGTGCTAACAGGTCATCAATCAGATCGCTGTAAAACTTCACGCCCGCTTCGTTTATCTCGCCGCGCCCGTTTGGCAGCAGGCGAGGCCACGAGATAGAGAAACGGTAGCTTTGCAGCCCCATTTCAGCCATTAGCTGGACGTCTTCTTTTACGCGATGGTAGTGATCGACGGCAATGTCGCCGTTTGTACCCTGATAGGTTGTCCCTGGCTGGTGGGAGAATATATCCCAAATAGACGGGCCTTTACCGTCTTCATCGTGTGCACCTTCAACCTGGTACGCTGCGGTAGCAGCACCCCAGAGGAAATTTGGGGGAAAAGCGGACATAAAACACTCCTTACCTGTGTGATATCACGAGTGTAAAGAGTGAGGTTAATGCGTGCAACCGGTTTCAGAAACCGGTTCCATAGATGAGATCCGAATCACTTTTTCAAGTAGAAGGGGTGATGGTTTTTTGTAGCGTCGCGGTAGCCGGCTCAGGCGGCTGATAATTATCAATGTGGTGGGCCACAATCAATAGCAGAACGGAGAAGCCCAGAATAATCCAACCAATTAATTCAACAATACGAGTCAATACGGAATTCATGAAATTTAGCTAACAGTCCATTGAGAAAATAATGCCAGAGCAAGATCTTAGCGTGCTGGCGTCACAACGCAAGTTTTCAGCCGAATCGTTTCGTCAGGTGGTGTTTATTTCATCAGTTGGCGGGTTGCTACGCCATAATGTTATTAAACTGTTGTATGAAACTAGCAGATGAGTTCAAATAAAGAAATCGATTACAAAATACAATCAAGCACATTAAATACAGAAGTGAGGCGACACATGAGTGACCAAATCCGTGTTGGACTAGTGGGTTATGGCTATGCCAGTAAGACATTTCACGCGCCGCTTATCAGCGGTACGCCGGGTATGGAGCTGTCTGTTGTCTCCAGCAGCGATGCGAGTAAGGTCCACGCCGACTGGCCAACGGTGCAGGTTGTTTCAGACCCAAGCGCGTTGTTTAACAACCCTGATATTGATTTGATTGTTATCCCAACGCCGAACGATACCCATTTCCCGCTGGCGAAAGCGGCGCTGGAAGCCGGGAAAAACGTGGTGGTCGATAAACCTTTTACCGTGACACTGTCACAAGCTCGCGAATTAGATACTCTTGCCAGACAGCAAGGTAAGCTGCTCTCTGTCTTCCATAACCGCCGTTGGGACAGCGACTTCCTGACGGTGAAAGCGCTGATCAACGACGGCAAACTGGGTGAGGTGGTCCACTTTGAATCACACTTTGACCGCTATCGTCCGCAGGTGCGCGCACGCTGGCGTGAACAGGCAGGGTTGGGAAGTGGTATCTGGTACGACTTAGGACCGCATCTGCTCGATCAGGCCGTCAGCCTGTTTGGTTTACCGCAAAGTCTGTATGTCGATCTTGGTCAACTGCGACCGGGCGCGCAGTCGACGGACTACTTCCATGCGGTCTTAACGTATCCGCAGCGTCGCGTGGTGCTGCATGGCACACTGCTGGCGGCGGCGGAAACGGCGCGCTATATCGTGCACGGTACCGAGGCAAGCTATGTCAAATTTGGTCTTGATCCGCAGGAAGACCGCTTGAAAAACGGCGAGCGTTTACCGCAGTCGGACTGGGGTTACGATATGCGCGACGGCATCTTAACCACGGTAGAAGGTGAAACGCGGTTGGAAACCACGTTGTTGACGCAGCCGGGCAACTATCCTGCTTATTATGCGGCGATTCGCGATGCGCTGAACGGCATTGGCGAGAATCCGGTTCCGGCAAATCAGGCTATTCAGATTATGGAACTGATTGAACTGGGTATTGAGTCTGCGAAGCACAGAGCAGCACTGACGTTAGTGTAAGTGTCCAGAGATGGAAAAACCGGCAGGTTGGTCCTGCCGGTTTTTTTTATGCCTGTTTGACGCGCGCGATAAGCGCCTGTTTTTCCGCGGCGGTGAGGAATGCCATTTCCAGACCGTTGATTTGTGCCTGGCGAATCTGCGCTTTGCTCAGACCCGCAGCCGGAGCAGCGGTATGGTATTCGTGCTGAATATCAATCCCCTGGACTGCCGGATCATCGGTGTTAATGCTCGCCAATACGCCGTGCTCAAGGAAGGTTTTCAGCGGATGCTGAGCCAGCGATGGCACGGTGCTGGTCTGAATGTTGGAAGTCAGGCAGGACTCGATGCCGATGCTTTTTTCCGCGAGGAAATCCATCAACGCTGGATCCTGTACCGCCTTCACACCGTGGCCAATGCGCTCAGCGCCGAGGTCGCGAATCGCCTGCCAGATGCTTTCCGGGCCTGCGGCTTCGCCTGCGTGTACGGTAATGCGCCATCCCGCATCGCGCGCGCGGCTGAAATGGTTAAGGAACAGATGCCCAGGAAAGCCGAGCTCATCACCCGCCAGATCGAGCGCGGTAATACCGTCACGGTGCGCAAGCAGCGCGTTCAACTCTTCTTCACAGGCCGCTTCACCAAAGGTACGGCTCATAATGCCGATAAGGCGTGCGTCGACGTTAAACACGCGACAGCCTTCTTTGACCCCAGCGATAACCGCTTCTACCACGCCCTCAACCGGCAGTTGGTGCGTCATCGCCATATAGCGCGGGGAAAACCGAAGCTCAACGTAGTGCAGGCCGTTACGGGCCGCATCTTCAATGTTTTCATAAGCCACGCGGCGTACGGCATCCAGAGAGGCCAGAACCTTTACCCCCCAGTCAAGCTTGCTCAGGAAGCTGACCAGATCGGGTTCATTGCTGGTGACCTGCACGTGTGGTAGCAGGGTTTCAAGCGTAGTAGCGGGGAGCGCGAGATTGTACTGACGGCCAAGATCGAGAATGGTCTGGGCACGAATATTACCGTCAAGATGGCGGTGGACATCGGTTAAAGGCAGGTTGATATCAATCATGGTCGCACTCGTTTTTTTAGTTAAAGTGCAAACCATTATACAACAGGTTAGTAACCAGTTAAAAGTGTGGTTCTGAACGGCTAGCGATAGTTATTTCTGGTCTGAAGACCAGATTTCTCGGCGGTTTTAATTATGAGCGGCCGGACATTCGTTGATCCTGATGGTTATCGGGTGGTGTTGCAGAATAAAGCATGGGTTGTTTAGGGTATGGCTTCAAAAGCCATACCCGTCAGCTAATTACGCGGATGCTATAGCCCCAATTGGCTGAGTCCCGGATGGTCATCCGGGCGGCGTCCCTGAGGCCAATGAAACAGACGTTCATCCTCGCGGATGGGCAGGTCGTTGATGCAGGCAAAACGGCGCTGCATCAGACCTTCGTCGTTAAATTCCCAGTTTTCATTACCGTATGAACGATACCAGTTGCCGGAATCATCATGCCACTCATAGGCATAGCGTACGGCAATGCGATTGCCTTCAAACGCCCAAAGCTCTTTGATGAGCCGATACTCAAACTCCTTTTTCCATTTCCGTGCCAGGAATGTCTGCGCTTCAGTGCGACCATTGACGAACTCGGCACGGTTACGCCATTGCGTATCGAGCGTATAGGCCAAAGCAACTTTGGCCGGGTCACGGCTATTCCAGCCATCTTCTGCGAGGCGGACTTTTTCAATGGCGCTTTCATGCGTAAAGGGAGGAAGCGGTGGGCGGCTAGTGCTCATAGGAGTCTCCGGGTTAGTGATGTAGACAGGTCTGTCTACTTGGTGCTAAAATATTCCGACCACCAGCGTTTGTCAACGGAGAAAAAAGACGATGAACAGGGAAAACAGCAGCCCGCACGCCGTGAGTGCCAAAGAGAAAATCCTGACATCCGCACACACGTTATTTTATCTCCACGGTATTCGCGCTACGGGAATAGATAAAATTATCGATCATGCTGGCGTCACCAAAGTGACGTTTTATCGCCACTTTCCCAGCAAAAATTTGCTAATCCTCGCCTATCTGGATTACCGCCATATCCTATGGATGGACTGGTTTTCCAATGCGCTAAAACAGAACGAAGTCACAACGCCTGACCCAGTGGAAGCGTTGCTGTCCACCCTGTGTCTCTGGTGGACCGATCCTGAATTTCGCGGCTGTGCGTTTTTGAATGCGACGGCGGAGATGAGTGAGGTTCTGCCGGAGGTTGAGCAACTGACTCGAGACCATAAAGCCGCCGTGGCCGCCGAGCTGGCGTCACGGTGGTCACTGGATGATTCAGCGCTTGCCGCCGTTGTCATGGCGCTGGACGGCGCTATCATGCACGCGCAGATGGGCTATCCCGTTGATCGGGTCGCAGGACAGCTACGCCAGATGTTAAACGCGCTGTTGGCTGCTAGTAGGTAAGCGTAATCACTACCGTATCGGTATAAACGCCGGGAGAGGGCCATTTCTGCGCGGGGATATTCCCGTAGACCACCAGCTCCTGCGGCTGTCCGCTGCTGGAGTATTGTTTCTCCTGGTTGTCTTGTGACCATGCAATGGAATGTGCGGCGTCCTGATAGAGGCCGTAGCTGACGCATTCGTCGTTATGGCACAGCGAACGCGTATTGCCGTCAGGGTGCAGACCATGGCCTATTCCGACGGAATACGACGTACCCGTTGGGCATTGAATGCTGATGTTGGCGGTTGAACTTGCCTGCAACAAATTCGTCGCGGCGGGGGTTTTGCTACCAAATTCCATGTCATCGGTGCTGACAATCTCACAGCCATTTTTCACCGTCGCCGTGGCGCTGATTTGGTCAGTAACCAGCGTCCCGAAGAGCCCGCTGCATGAGGGCAACGACTGTATTGATGATGCTGAGGCGTAGCGAATCTGTACGCTGGTGGCGTAGTCGTAATATGTTCCGGCGCTGATATTTGTCTGCCCAGCGTTTATCTTGCCGATGAGCGGAATATCATGCTCGACGTTACTTTGGCTACTCCCCAGTTCCATATCAATTTGCGCGTAAACGTCACCATTTTGACTCAGGGGATGGTGCAGATCGTAAATGGAGTAGAGCGAAAAATAGAGCGGTGTGGTCGAAGGCTCATTCTGGCTCATGGGGATAGGATCATCTGCCATGAGCTTCAGGCAGGCGCGAACATACTCGGCCTTGCCATCGTAGTTATTGCAGGTGAACGACAGCTTTGTGCTGGTGGTACTGCTTGCGCCTGGCGTAACGGTGCCAAAATTGAGCCCGGGAGGGCTGCCGTTCCAGCAGTCTGCCGCTTTTGCGGCAGGGCACAATACCACCATTAGCGCCAGAAGCAGGCTGATGAACCCTAATGAGCGAGTGACTGACATAGCGCGTTGATGACCTCTACGGAATGGGAATGACTACGCTGCTGCGGCAGCGTCACCTGACAGGATGAAGATGCCCATTGAACGCTAACTTTGCCGCTAGCCGGTGGGTCTTCAAGGTATATTTTGCCATCGTAGCCAGCGATGGTTTGTTGCGTGCCGTGTGATGGCGCTTCACCTTGCGTCGTACTCACGCTGACCTGCGCCGAGAAAGGCACGTTTTTACCGTCAGCGGTTTTCACCGTCATCAGTAGCGCATGGGTTTTATAAATGGTGAATTTAGCCAGCGCGCCGCTGGCGGTTTTCGGGATCAGTACCTCGCTGGTATAAGGTGCGCGGTATTCTTCGTCCAACTGGAGCACATCGATATCCAGACGGTTTTCCTGATACGGATTGAGGTTATTGAGGAACAACATCCCATTGTTATCGGTATGACCGACAGGACGGTGTTCCAGATAAACCGGTACATCGGGTACGTTAGAGGTATCAACAATGGCAAAGGCGCTACCCAACACGCGGGTGGCATACAGATGACCCATAAACAGACCAAGCGCGCCAGACAGAGAGCCATAATAATCGTTGGCGTTGTCCTGGCGGTTAAAGCCCAATGCCATATCGCTCCAGTGATTACGATGCTGGACGGTAGCGTGGACGGCGGCGTTATCCCCATTTTGGGCCGACATGTTCCAGCCCCATCCCGGCTTATTCGCATCGAGCGAGTGTGCCAGGCTCGCCTGCATGGCGTTGCCGTCGTTATCATGGCTGTCTTGCAGCGAGAGGTAATCTTTATGCTGGTTCAGCGGCATGCTGACGTTCAGGAAAACCGTCGTATTGCGTTCGTCGCCCAGTTCACGGGTCAGGCTGGTGGCAAGCGTAATGCCATGGGCGTAGCTTTTAGACCACGACACGCCTGCATACTGCGATGAGGAATCCTGATAAGTTTGGTTCACCCAGCTCACCCCGAAAGTGCCGGCAGCATCAAAAGTCACGCTGGCAAACGCGGAATCTTCACGGGTCGTCAGGGTATTGTCCGCAATGGATGACACGTCCCGATAACCGTTGCTGGCCTGGGAATGGTTGAGCGCGACGTTATAGCGGCGGTTATTCCACTGCCAGCCGGAACCCCACTGCGAGCCGCTATTATCATCATACTGGCTGTTTGAGGCGTTAAGATGAAATACGCCGAGCGTCGGTGACAGCAGGTAATCCCAGCCCATCCCTTCATTGTGCAGCTGCGCGCTTTGCTCGGCATGTAGCCCAACCGTCGATTTATTACTGAATCCATAGCGCCAGTCGCCGACGCCGACAAATTGGCTGTCATAGCTATTTGATTGGTAGGTGTAATCTTTTCGTACCCAGCCCGCGCTCACGCCCCAGGTATTTAGCCCTGCAGAGAGTAATTGCGTGGCGCCATAGAGATCGAGATTCACCACGCGCTGCTGGCCGTTGATGTCGGTAATCACCACCTGCGCGCCTTCGTTGCCAGTGAAAATCGGCGCGGTATTGAGGGTAAATTGCCCGGGGTCAACGCGCTGCGACGACGCTTTCACCCCGCGGACGTACAAATCCACGGTTGATGGCAGGGTGACGCTATCGGTCAGAATATCCTGCGATGAGGTGCTGAAGTTAGGCTGTGTGGCGTAGTTATGGGCAATATTGATGCCGCCAAAACGTACGCTGTTGTTCCAGCTTTGGCTGGTGGTAAAACTGTCGCCCAGCGTCATTGAGAACAGTTTGTCGACGTTTTGATACACCCAACTGCTCATTAACCGACGCGTGCCGCGTTCGGCGTCGGTTGTGTTGGTAGTGTCTTTGCTGTTAAACGATGAGCTAAAAAAACCGGAGCCCAGGCCAAAGGTCCGAAACTCGCTGAAGAGTGAAGTATCCTGCTCACCGCTTTCGTGACTGGTAAAGATGTTGTAGTTCAACGCCAGACCACGGACTTCAGGCGAAAGCTGAGAGTTATGAACCAGGTGCGAACCATTGCGGTTGACCAGGCGGCTGTCACGACCCAGCCACTCTTTGCTGGCCACAATGTTGATGCTCTGACTCAGATTATCAAAGGTGACGTCCAGGCCATCCTGAGGGCTGAGATCGAGATAGCCCTGTTTTTCAGGCAGAGAGGCCGTTTCGATGTCGAGTTTTTTGGCATCGTTGGCGGAAATATAGAGCTTATTATCCCTATTTTTGGCTTTCACGAAGCCTTTAATCACCCGCCCGTTCACCGTTGCGGTCAGGTAAAGCGTCGCATTTGCTGCAGCGTATGCGTGAGTGCAGACCAAAAACCAGAGCGGTAGGGTATTACGGAGTAATATTGATGGTCTGTTGTTTCTCATTATCGTTCAGATTTAGTGATAAAGATGACGCATTAGTCATTCCTTTCGGTAAAGGCCATTCCTTTTCACTTTGAGGCAGTACGTAGCCGAGCAACCCTTTACTCATCGACACGCTTTGTGCACCGGCGTGAAGCGTGATGTCGCTTAACTTGAGGTGCTGTGTGCCATTGTTACGGACTTTAAGCATCACCGGATGCGCGAGACGGTCGAAGGAGAACGTCACGCGGTTGAGATCCGGCTGCTGGTCTTTGCAGTTCACAAAAACCGGGATGGAGTAGCGTAGAAGAAAGCGCACGCCATCTTTTTCTGCCATGTTGTTACTGCCGGGCAGTTCATCAACTACCAGGCGATAAGCCCGCTCGGTATCGCCGCTTGGCGGCACCGGGAGGATCACGCGGATAAGCTGCTGGCGAGCCGCGGGAATGCTGGTCATCGGCGGGCTAACCAGCAAATCTTCGGTGTCGCTGAGGGAGTCTTTGTTGTTTTGCTGGTGCCAGGCGTAAACGCGAATTTGTGCGCCGATAGCCGCGCTACCGACGTTTTTCACGTAGATAGCCTGGGCGGTTTCCCCGGCACAAAAACCGACGTTCACCGGATACACCTGCAGGGTGGCCGCATATGAAGGCAGGGCTAATAGCGCTCCTAAAGTAGAAAGAATAATGCCAGCCAGTTTGCGTTTCATATGCTAAGCCCGGAGTTAAATTAGTAAGTGACAGTGAGGGTTACGGTATCGGCGTAGTCGCCTGCGGGCGCTTGCGCCAGCGCATCAGAAGCCACTTTGCCGTAAATTGGGATCAGCTGAGCGGAGCCGTTACCGCTGCCAGAAATCGCGGTCGTAGAGAGGTCGCTTGTTCTGTCGGAGTCACCGTACAGGTTGTAGGCCACCGTTTCCGAAGCGTCTTTGTTTTTCATTGCATAAGTGCGACCGCTCTCGCTGGTGAGGCTATAGCTGGTGCCGTTGGTGCAGGTCACAGAGGCGTCTGCAGAAACGTCAATTTCACCGGAGTCGCTGGCGTGTGAACCGAAATCCATATCAGCAACACTTATCTGGCAAGATTTCTCGACGGTTAATTTGACGTGCATATCCGCAGATGTCGTCAACTGTGAATCATCTGCAAATGCAGCAGATGAAAATAAAATGCTAATCGCAGTCAGCGTTAATACAGTGGCTTGACGGTTAATCATTTTAAAACTCGCTAAATATTAATAATTTTCGGGGTGGGATAATAACGGCGCGGAGAATAGAGGTTGGGAATAATCTTAGAGTGAGTAATCGTGCTATGTCTAAGAAATGTGAATGACCTGATCTGATATTAACAATTGATGACTAGTCGATAAAGCTTGCGCAATGCCTGGAAACATTGCGCAACGGCGGTTAGCGCAGGGTACGAATAGCTGCAATCAGCCGTTCGACGCCTTGTTCCAGCTTCACGCGCGGGCATCCCGCATTCAGACGAATAAAGCCGTTGCCTTCTTCGCCGTAGGTATAACCCGGCATAATGGCGACCTTCTGCTGTTTAATTAACACGTCCTGTAGTTCACGATCGTCAATATTCAGCGGGCGTAAATCAATCCACGCCAGATAGGTTGCTTGTGGCATCGCCCACTTTAATTCCGGGAAGGCGGTATTCAGCGTCTGCTCGATATAACGCATATTTTCCTGCAAATAATCGCGCAGTGCATCCAGCCAGGTTTCCCCGTGCTCGTAGGCAGCAATATGAGCGACCAGCGCGGGTACAGAAGGTGAAGAGAGGCCATCACGGTTTTTTAGCGCCGTAAGATAGGCTTCGCGTGCCGTGTCCCCAACAATCATGCCGTATGCGCCGGTGAATGCCGGAATATTGAAGCTCTTTGACCCTGAGGTGAACAGCGCCCACTCGCCGCGAGCTACTTCGCTCCACGGAATATGCGCGTGGCCCTGCCAGGTCATATCCATGTGAATTTCATCGCTAATGACGCGCACGTTATGTTTTTCACATAGTGCCGCCATGGTTTCGAGTTCATCACGGGTCCAGACTTTGCCGGTCGGGTTTTGTGGGCTACACAGTAGCAGCACGGTGTTCTGCGGTTCGGCAAGTGCCGCTTCCAGTTTGTCCATATTGCAGAACCACTGACCGTCTTGTTTATCCATCGGAACGCCAACCACGCGGCGTTGATTACCTTCGATAGTTTTAAAGAACGCGTCATAGGCAGGCGTATGCACCACGATCCCGTCTCCGGGAGCGGACCATTGGCGAATCATCTCGGCCACCATATAGATAACCGATGGGCCGTAAACCAGCGTGTTGGTATCAATCACCGCGTGAAAACGGTGGGCGTACCAGTGGGCGATGGCAGGAAGAAACTCATCGTTTTTCCAGCGGCTATAGCCAAACACGCCGTGGGAAAGCCGTTTGCTCAACGCGTCCAGGATGCAGGGCGCGGTAGCGAAGTCCATATCAGAGATAGTAAATGGCAGCAGGTCGGCGTCGCCAAAGCGGTCGGCAACATAGTCCCATTGGGTGCACCAGGTGCCGTGTCGGTCAATCACCGTTGAAAAATCAAACATGTGGAGATCCTAACGAAGGGAAGATTGGGCTATTTTGCCCCTGTTATGCACAGGGGCAAAGGGCTTTACGCTTGCACGGAGTTCATCAGTACCGACAATTCGTCTTTTACCGACTGAACCTGCGGGCCAATAACCACCTGGAGATTATGCTGGTTCAGCTTTACCACCCCAATGGCGCGGTTGGCTTTCAGCGTATCGACATCTACTTTATCCATGTCATTAACGGACAGACGCAAACGAGTAATGCAGTTATCAAGAGAGGAAATGTTCTCTGCGCCACCCAGGGCCTGCAGGATAACCGGCACATTGTAGCCGGACTTCCCGGTCACGCCGCTGGTGGTCTGTTCTGCTGTAGGCGTGGTATCTACATCACGGCCCGGCGTTTTGATGTTAAAGCGCACGATAGCGAAGCGGAAAATGGCGTAGTAAACCGCAAACCAAACCGCAGCGACAACTGGCACCAGATACCATTTGGTCGACAGACCGTGCAGGATACCGAACACCACGAAATCGATAATATTACCGTCGGTGTTACCGATGGTGACGCCCAGTACCGCCATCATGGTGAAGCCCAGGCCAGTCAACAGCGCATGGATAGCGTACAGCACCGGTGCAACGAACAGGAACAGGAATTCCAGTGGTTCCGTGGTACCGCCCACGACGCAGGCGATCACGCCAGAAATCAGCAGGCCTTTAATTTTATGACGGTTTTCTGGGCGAGCACAGTGGTACATCGCCAATGCTGCACCCGGCAGGCCGCCGAGGAAGGCCGGCATTTTGCCCTGAGACAGGAAGCGAGTTGCGCTTTCGGAAAAGCCGTGGGTGGTTGGACAGCTCAGCTGCGCCTGGAAGATGGTCAGCGCGCCGCTGACGTCGTGGCCGCAGACGTCCATGGTGCCGCCCGCTTCGGTAAAGCGAATCAGCGCCACCAGAATATGCTGTAGACCAAATGGCAGGAGCAGACGTTCACCGGTACCGAAGATCATCGGGCCGAAATCACCAGCGCCGTTAATAACCTGACCCAGCGCTTTAATCCCCAGAGCAAATACCGGCCATACCAGCGGGATCACCAGACCAACCAGGCCCAGCACGACGGTGGTGATAATCGGTACAAAACGGGTGCCGCCGAAGAAAGCCAGCGCATCTGGCAGGCGGATAGTGTGGAAACGCTCGTGCAGCATCCAGACGATAATCCCGCAGATAACCGCGCCGAGGATACCGGTATCGATGGACTGAATACCGATAATATTCTGAATATTATTGGCTTTCAGAATCGCCGCGTCGGTGGTTGGCAGGATACCTTTGGCGGTCAGCCAGAAGTTAACGGCCAGGTTCATTACCGCGTAGCCCACGAAACCGGCAAAAGCCGCAACGCCTTTATTATCGCGAGCCAGCCCCAGTGGAATGGCGATACAGAACATCACCGGCAGGAAGCTAAACGCGAAGGAGCCGACTTTGCTCATCCAGATAAAGACGGCTTGCAGGAACGGCGTATCAAGCCACGGCAGCAACGTGGTGACATCATGGCTGCTTAGCGAACTGCCGATTCCGAGCATGATCCCGCAGAAGGAAAGCAGGGCAACCGGCAGCATAAAGGTTTTGCCAAGCTGCTGGAAAAATTCCCAGAGGGTGACTTTTGGTGTGGTATTCGCCGTCATGAAACGACTCCTTAATCCTGAAAAAAGGGTTTGTAACAATCTTGGGACAGGAAGATAAAACGTTTTACCATTTTTTAGTGAGAAACAAATCACAAAAGCAAGTGATAATAAGGTTTATAAAGTACATGTATTGATAAAACGTTTTATCTCTTGAGCAAAAGGAGCCCCGCTGGAACCATGGCGATTGCAAAAAAAGTCACCATTAACGATGTTGCACTGGCGGCCGGCGTGTCCGTGAGTACCGTCTCGCTGGTTCTCAGCGGTAAGGGGCGAATCTCTTCCGCGACGGGTGAGCGCGTTTACCAGGCTATCGACCAACTGGGGTTTGTGCGTAACCGTCAGGCCGTCTCATTGCGCGGCGGGCAGACGGGAGTGATTGGCCTGATTGTCGGCGATCTCTCGTCGCCGTTTTATGCCGAGCTAACGGCGGGAATGACCGCCGCTCTCGAGTCTCAGGGTAAAATGGTGTTTCTGACCCAGGGCGGAAAGCGGGGCGAGCAGATGCTGCAACGTTTCGATGCGTTGGTGTCGCAGGGCGTTGATGGCGTGGTGATCGCCGGTTCGGTCGACCAGGCCGCTGAACTGCGGGCCAAGGCGGCAGAATCCGAAACGCCATTGGTGTTCGCTTCTCGCGCGAGCTACCTCGATGAAGTTGATATTATTCGCCCGGACAATATGCAGGCGGCGCAACTGGTGACCGAACATCTGATTCGTCGGGGCCATCAGCGCATTGCCTGGCTCGGTGGACAAAGCTCATCCTTGACCCGCGCGGAACGAGTCGGCGGCTACTGTTCTACGCTCATCAAGTATGGTTTGCCGTTCCATAGTGAATGGGTGCTGGAGTGTGAGTCTAGCCAGAAGCAGGCGTCGGAAGCGATTACCGGCTTGCTGAGGCACAACCCGACGATTAGCGCCGTGCTGTGCTACAACAGCGTGATTGCCATGGGGGCGTGGTTTGGCCTGATGCGGGCTGGTAAGCAGAGCGGTGAAGACAGCGTTGAGAGCTATTTTGAACAGCGCGTGGCGTTGGCGGCTTTTGCCGATGTGCCGGAAAAGGCGCTGGACGATGTGCCGCTGACCTGGGTTACCACGCCTGCGCGCGAGATGGGGCAAAGCGTTGCCGAGCGGATTTTACAGCGCATTGATACCGGGCAAGGGGCGGCCAGAAACCTGATTATGCCGCCGCGGCTGGTGGCGAGGAAATAGGGTACTGAGCACGTTCCCGGCGTCGCGATGCTTGGCCGGGCTACGTTATACGTCATGCCTGATAAGCGTAGCGCTGTCGGGCATGAAACCACCGATTACGGTAATAAAAAAGCGCCTGAAAAGGCGCTTTTTTTGATTATGGTGCAGGAATGGTTGCGGGTTCTTCCGGCTGGGCCAGGCCCGCCATACCGAACATCCCGACAAAATCTTCCAGCGGCATTTTCTGCCCGTTCAGCGTCACCTGCCCATCAGCGTACTGCAGGCTGCTGCTGATCGCGTTGTCCTGAGTGGTGGTGAGACGGAACATCTGCCCCATCGCCGCCAGACCCTGAACCTGCTGCGTAGCTAATTTAGTGGCATCTTCCTGCTGATAGCCTTCCAGACGTGCGACCTGACTCATCAGCTCGGTTGCCATATCCATTGGAATAGACAGTTTAGCATCCAGCGATTTCACGCCGCGGTCGACCTGCTGCGCCAGCGTGGTGGCTTCACCAGTGGCCTGTGCCGGGTCTTTCAGTGCCAGAGAGAGGTTCAGAGAGCTTTCGCCTTTAGCATTTTTCCAGCTCAGCGGTGACAGTGTCACAACTGGTTCGCCTTTCAGCAGAAGTGGCAGAGTGCTGAACAGCGCGTCGACTGCTTTTTGCTGATACAGCTCAGGGTTTTGCGCCAGATCCGGCTGCGCCATCAGCGCCTGGGTCTGTGCCTGATACTGCTGGCTGAACTGATGCATTGCCACGCCGTCAATACCGTCAACCTTCAGCGTCAACTGCCCGCTGCCGAAATCCTGATTCTGCAGCTTGAGGTTATTCAGCGTGTAATCGAGCTGGCTGTTAATTTTTTTTCCGTCAGGCGTCAGGGCAGACTTCCCGGCAATACGCATACCGGTTAACTCGGCCAGATCTTTACCTTCAACAGAGACCGCGAGGCGCTCCAGGGAGAGAGTCTGATCGCCGATGCGTTCATCAAATGAAGTCAGCTTGCTGGAGCCGTCGGTTTTCAGGCCGTTGAAGATGAACTGAACTTTCTGATTGTATTCGTTAACCGCATTGACCTGGCCGCTTTTGGCTTCACCGGTCAGCGACACCAGGCTGCCCTGGCTATCCGCAGAGAGTACGAAATCGCCGCCGCTAAAGGTGACCTTCTCGGCATCTTTTTCATAATCCAGCGGTTTGAGCGCAATGGCGGACTCTGTGTCGCCGTTGTAGCTGATGCGGGTGTTGATATCGAACGGGGATTGCCCTTTGGCGAGGTCGAACAGCGGCTTAGTCACTTCATTGTTAACCAGTACGGTGTTCACGCTTGCCATCGCCGGGGCAAGGTTGAAGGATTTAAGCGACGCCAGTGGGATAGGACCGTGACTAACGGACTCATCCAGAATCACGCTCTGACCTGCTTTTAACCATGAATTTTCAGCGCCGGCCAGCGGCTTCACCACCATTTTCAGTTGACTGCTGAAAACACCACGCTGGTAGTCCTGATAACTAATCTCAAGACCGGCTTCCGGTGCGCTCAGCCTAAGCTGGGCGTTCGCCTGAGAGACCATATCCGCAATATGCGATTCCAGTTGTTTGCCCGTGTACCAGGCTCCACCTGTCCAGACCACCCCTAAAGCGACAATAATACCTGCGGCAACCAGCGTTTTTTTCATAGTATTTTATCCATAAAAATGAAACCAGGCGGGAAAGCCGCCTGGTTGAGTCATAAGGCTATGCAAAAGAGTAGCAAGCCTGTCCTGAAACTTCAGTATTTACTTTAACTTATTATATACACGCGCTAAACGACCGTTACCGCTGACTTGAATCGGTGATTCATTCGCCGCGACGAACGCGGACTCACCGGGCTTCAGCACCAGGCGCTGGTCGTTTTTACTGAGTACAGACTCGCCGTCAACGCAGAACAGAATGGCGGCACCGTCCTGAGTCAACGTTGCAGCGTTGTTGCCCAGAGCGTGCAGGGAGAAAGCAAAATCTTCAACCGGGATCGGGAAGTCCATTTCATCGCCGCGCAGCTCAGGCTGGGTCAGCAGCTCATTAGCCGGTTTTGCGATGAATTTGACGTTAGCGACCAGCTCCGGAATATCAATATACTTCGGCGTCAGACCCGCACGCAGTACGTTATCGGAGTTTGCCATCACTTCAAGGCCGGTACCGCGCAGATAAGCGTGCGGGGTTTCGGCGTACAGGAACATCGCATCACCCGGGTTGAGTTGAACGATGTTGAGCAGCAGCGGAGAGAAGAGGCCGCTGTCATCTGGATAGAATTCGGCAATCAGGCGAATGGCATCCCAGGCGAGACCCTGCTGGGTTTCCAGCGCTGTGCGCAGCACCTTCAGCGCCTGCGCTTTTTCATCACCCTGCATATTCAGCAGGCCCGCGAACAGCGCGCTCAGGCGTTCGCCGTTTGGCTGGGCGATAAACTCACCGATAAGCGGATTGGCAGCCACAACCGGCTGCAATAGCGTAGCGATTTCCGCAAATTCGCGGAAAGCGTTCATTGCCAGGAACGGCGTGAGCGCAAACACCAGCTCCGGCTTGTGGTTTGGATCTTTGTAGTTACGCTCTGCAGCATCCAGCGGGATCCCGGCGGCGTTTTCTTTTGCAAAACCCACTTCCGCTGCTTTTTTGCTCGGATGGACCTGAATAGAGAGCGGTTGTGCGGCGCAAAGCACCTTGAACAGGTAAGGTAATTCGCCAAAACGGGCGGCAACGTTAGCGCCCAGCAGCGCGGTCTTATCGGCATCGATAACGTCGCGTAGCGACTGCACGGCACCGTGGCTGTCGGTAATCTTTGAGCTGCTCTTCGGGTGCGCGCCCATCCAGAGTTCAGCCATTGGCAGACCGTCAGGATTGGCCATTCCGTAGAGTTCCGTTAACGCAGTTTTGCTACCCCAGGCATAGTTTTGCACTGAGTTGATGAGTTTTTGCATTATCAAGCCCTGTTTCAATGTGGATTCTTTGGGTCGTATTAAAGCAAAAAAATGCGCTGCCGTATGCCGTAGAAATAAAAAGTCGTACTTGTCTCAGTTTTTGTTAAAAAATTGTGTACGATAGGGTAACTCGCTTTTAACCTGGGCAAATGGAAAGACTGCCCTTCATAACATCATCAAAGCAGTAAGTGAGAGTACAATGTCGAATAAACCTTTCTATTATCAGGATCCTTTTCCGTTAGAGAAGGATGAGACCGAGTATTACCTGTTAAGCAAAGACTACGTTTCCGTCGCAGAATTTGAAGGGCAGGAAGTCCTCAAAGTTGCCCCGCAAGCGTTGACGCTTCTTGCTAAACACGCCTTCCACGATGCTTCCTTCATGCTTCGCCCCGCCCACCAGCAGCAGGTAGCCGATATTCTGAACGACCCGGAAGCCAGCGAAAACGACAAGTACGTGGCGCTGCAGTTCCTGCGTAACTCAGATATCGCGGCGAAAGGTATCCTGCCAACTTGTCAGGACACCGGCACCGCGATCATCATGGGTAAAAAAGGCCAGCGCGTCTGGACCGGCGGTGGCGATGAAGCGGCCCTGGCTCGCGGCGTCTACGACACGTTTATCGAAGATAACCTGCGCTACTCGCAGAACGCCCCGCTGGATATGTACAAAGAGGTCAACACCGGCACCAACCTGCCTGCGCAGATTGACCTCTACAGCGTCGATGGCGACGAATATAAGTTCCTGTGCATCGCCAAAGGCGGTGGCTCAGCGAACAAAACCTACCTCTATCAGGAAACCAAAGCGCTGATTACCCCAGCTAAGTTGAAAAATTACCTGGTTGAGAAGATGCGTACCCTTGGCACCGCGGCTTGCCCACCGTACCATATCGCCTTTGTGATTGGCGGTACCTCGGCAGAAGCCACGCTGAAAACCGTTAAGCTGGCGTCGACCAAGTACTACGACGGTCTGCCAACCGAAGGTAACGAGCACGGCCAGGCATTCCGCGACGTTGAGCTTGAAAAAGAGCTGCTGGTCGAAGCGCAGAATTTAGGGCTAGGCGCGCAGTTCGGCGGCAAATACTTCGCTCACGATATCCGCGTGGTGCGTCTGCCGCGTCACGGCGCGTCCTGCCCGGTCGGGATGGGCGTTTCCTGCTCCGCTGACCGTAACATCAAAGCCAAAATCAACCGCCACGGCATCTGGATTGAGAAACTGGAAAACAACCCAGGCAAATACATTCCGGAGTCGCTGCGTAAAGCGGGCGAAGGCGAAGCGGTGAAGGTTGACCTGAACCGTCCGATGAGCGACATCCTTAAGCAGCTGTCCCAGTACCCGGTCTCCACGCGCCTGTCGTTGAGCGGTACTATCATCGTGGGTCGCGATATTGCGCACGCCAAGCTGAAAGAGCGCATGGACAAAGGCGAGGGGCTGCCGCAGTACATTAAAGATCACCCGATCTACTACGCAGGCCCGGCGAAAACGCCGGAAGGCTATGCCTCTGGTTCCCTTGGCCCAACCACCGCGGGGCGTATGGACTCCTACGTCGACCAGCTGCAGTCGGAAGGCGGTAGCATGATCATGCTGGCGAAAGGCAACCGTAGCCAGCAGGTGACCGACGCCTGCCACAAGCACGGCGGCTTCTACCTCGGCAGCATCGGAGGCCCGGCGGCGGTACTGGCGCAAAGCAGCATTAAGAGTCTGGAATGCGTGGAATACCCGGAGCTGGGTATGGAAGCCATCTGGAAAATTGAAGTGGAAGACTTCCCGGCGTTTATCCTGGTGGATGACAAAGGCAACGACTTCTTCCAGCAGATTCAGGCGTCGCAGTGCGCCCGCTGCGTGAAGTAATCTCTTTTGCCGCCCTTCGGGGCGGTTTTTGTTTCTCCGTCCATACTTATCTTTTTCGCAAGAGCAATGTCACTTCACAATCACTTTGAATTCAAGGAGAAGGTAATGACAACGTCACGCCGCGAAAGCGATTCTATGGGGCCGATTGAGGTTCCCGCTGACAAACTGTGGGGCGCGCAAACCCAGCGCTCACTGGAGCATTTTCGTATCTCCACCGAGAAAATGCCGCTTTCGCTGATTTATGCCCTGGCGCTGACCAAGCGCGCGGCAGCTAAGGTTAACCTGGATTTAGGTCTGTTAGCGGCTGAAAAGGCCGATGCCATTATGGCGGCCGCCGATGAAGTCCTGAAAGATCAGCATCCTGATGAGTTTCCGCTGGCTATCTGGCAGACCGGCTCCGGCACCCAAAGCAATATGAACATGAATGAGGTGCTGGCTAACCGCGCCAGCGAACTGCTCGGCGGCGAGCGCGGCATGTCGCGTAAGATCCACCCGAATGATGACGTGAACAAAAGCCAAAGCTCGAACGACGTCTTCCCCACGGCGATGCACGTGGCGGCAATGATTGCGTTGCGCGAGCATCTGCTGCCGCAGCTCGCGGTATTGCAGGAGACGCTGCGCCAGAAATCGGAAAGCTTCCGTGACATCGTCAAAATTGGCCGCACCCACCTACAGGACGCCACGCCGCTGACGCTGGGCCAGGAGTTTTCCGGCTGGGTGGCGATGCTGGAGCACAATCGTCGCCACCTTGAGCACAGCCTGCCGCACCTGAGCGAGTTAGCCTTAGGCGGCACCGCGGTAGGAACAGGGTTAAATACCCACCCGGAATATGCGGTTCGCGTGGCCAAAGAACTGGCATCGTTGACCGGGCAGCCATTTATCACTGCGCCGAATAAATTTGAAGCATTAGCCACCTGCGATGCGCTGGTGCATACGCACGGCGCGCTGAAAAGCTTGGCGGCATCGCTGATGAAAATTGCCAACGACGTGCGCTGGCTGGCTTCCGGCCCGCGCTGCGGCATCGGCGAGCTATCCATTCCGGAAAACGAACCGGGTTCTTCCATCATGCCGGGTAAAGTAAACCCGACCCAGTGTGAAGCGATGACGATGCTGTGCTGCCAGGTGATGGGTAACGATGTGGCGGTCAATATGGGCGGCGCGTCCGGCAACTTCGAGCTTAACGTTTATCGCCCGATGATTATCCACAACGTGCTGCAGTCCGTGCGCCTGCTGGCTGACGGCATGGAGAGCTTTAACGAACACTGCGCGGTGGGAATTGAGCCTAATCGTGAACGTATCGATCAGTTGCTTAATGAGTCGCTAATGCTGGTGACGGCGCTGAACACCCACATCGGCTACGACAAAGCGGCGGAGATTGCCAAGAAAGCGCATAAAGAGGGGCTGACGTTGAAGAACGCGGCGCTGGCCTTAGGCTATCTCAGCGCCGAAGAGTTTGACCGCTGGGTGCGGCCAGAAGAGATGGTCGGCAGTCAGGTCAGCGGCGCTTAATCCGGCGCTAGCCACAGGTGCAGCCGCTCAATCATGAGTTTAAGCGGCTGCGCTTCCGGTTTGTGCCGGTGCTGTACGTTATCGGCATCGTAGTTCAGCAGTTCGCCAAGATCCGGCACGCTGACGCCGTTACGCCCGGAAATCACCGCAATCAGCGGGCCGGGGCAGGCGTACTGCACCTGTTTTTGCTCACCCGCGTACCACACGCGGGCAATCGGCTGCACCTTCACCGGACGCTTAATTTTCAACTTCGCCTGCTGCGGCAGCGCGGCAATATCCTGATATTCTCGCTCCAGCCTTGATTGCCATTGTTCCCGCGTCCAAGGCGGTACCGCGCGCGGAGATTTCAGGCTTTTTTCTAACTGCGCCAGCACCTCATCGCGAGTTAAGTTCTTGATGATATGTTTGTTCGCCCAGCCAAAACGAATGGTGCTTGGGTCGGAGAGCAGGGTGAGTGAACGGTAGGCGTTGAGGGTAATCAAACCGGGAATATAGCGGTGCACCCATTCAAAGCGCGCCACTGGCGGCAGGCCGGAATCGACGGTGATTATCTGTTCCAGCGTCGTCTTTAACGTATTGATGTGCTGTACGCGAGCAATGAGCGCTTCATGCTGTTCGGTCGTTGCCTGCAGACAGATAGCGCCGGGAAGACGCACCGCCGCCTTGCTGCTGAGATTCTCAGACTGCTGCTGAATAAACAGATGGTTAAAATGCTTCAGCGCCATTTCAAAGGCGGTTTGCCCCAGATGCTGAACGACCTGAATCTGGGAGAGCGGGGCGTGCTCGGCCGTTTTTTTCACTTCCGGTAGTTCAAATATTCGCGCGGTGAGCAGGCGGCAGTCGGAGAGTTCATCGCGCAGCTCCAGCAGATGGCGTTCTATCTGACGAAAGGTGTCAGTTAACCGCTCCACGAGGTCGTAGCTGGCCATGGTTCGCTCTCCGCATCTTAATTAGTTACAACATACTATTCATGCCGCTAACTATAAGCCAGAATCAGGCACCGTGCAAACCGCGGTCAGCTAGCCGCGGGCAGGGAAATGTGGTGGTAGATAGGCCACGTCAGGCTGAATCGGGCGCCGCCCAACGGGCTGACGTCGCAGTGCGCCTGTCCGCCCATAGCTACGGCGATTGAGTGAACGATGGCCAGCCCTAAACCACAGCCGCCGGTGGCCCGGTCACGGCTAGGGTCGAGACGAACAAACGGCTCAAATACGCGCTCGCGCTCACCTTCAGCAATGCCAGGGCCGTCATCATCGACCTGAAGACACGCCAGGCTGCCATTGCGCGTCAGGTTGACCTGAATCTGTGACTGGCTGTAGCGCATGGCGTTATTAATCAAATTATCCAGCACGCGCTCCATCAGGCGCATATCCAGCGCGCCGTAATCCCCTGGTGTTATCTGATTAACGGTGACTTCACGCTGCGGGTTGACGGCCTGAACATCTTCAACGTGCGCGGTGATCCACTGCGGCAGGTCTGGCGATGTCAGAGAGAGTTCGGTCTGTGGGCGGTCAAGGCGGGCGTAGGTCAGCAGCTCTTCGATCAGCGCTTCAAGCTGCCCGATATCGCGGTTGAGCGCCAGCGATTCGGCCTCGGTCAGGTTTTCGCTCATCTCCAGGCGATAGCGCAGACGCACCAGCGGTGTACGTAGCTCGTGGGCGATACCGTCAATCAGCTGCTTTTTGCTGGCAATGAGCGCATTGATGTTATCAGCCATCTGGTTAAAGGCGACCCCAAGACGTTCGAAGCTGGACATGCTGTCAAAGTGAATGCGTTCGCCTAAATGACCTTCACCGAAGCGCTGGGCGGCACTTTCTAGTCGTAGCATGTCCTGCCAGTGGGGACGCATCCAGATAAGGACAGGAAAGGCGAGTGAAATAGCAATAAACGCCATGAGAGCGATATCAAGCAGCCGCATTTCATGCATAAAGTACAGATAGGGTACCGGCCCGACGGCCAGCACGTAGTGGCTGCGCGGAATGCGCTGAATAAAGGTGTACTGATCGTCGAGCGCCACAATATCGCCCGCCCGCAGATGCTGCATGGAGCTTTCAGCCAACTGAAACTTGCTGAGCGGCTCAATGCGCAAATCGAACGAGAGATTGAGATCCAGTTCGTTTAGCGTTTTGCTCCAGTTGCGCGGCGGGATTTCTCGCAGTTCGCTGCGCATCAGATACAGAGAGCTTTTCATCAAATCGTCGAGCGATTGGCGGCCAGCACGTTCGGCGGTGAACTTATAGACCAGCCCAACCAGCATGGTCATGACCAGAAAGCAGACAAACAGTAAAAGGTAAAACTGCACAAACAGTTTTTTCATGAAAAATCACCGAACGTTCAATGTGTTAACTAGTATACGTCTTTCTCTGGAGGACACTGTTATATCCGCCGATGCGCTGGTTCAGAAATGCTATTCGATCGCCAACAAGCGCGTTATCCAGGCAGAGTACACTGTATAACGCATTTCTGCATGCTCATGGACACAATCGCAAACTCATTTCTGTCTCATCCTGGAGGCTCTCTGGCTTGCATCTGTTCTGTACTCGCCACATAATGAATGAACGTTCATTCATTATGTGGCGTTAATGTCACCAGACGCCATCCTCGATACCAACGGTAGGTAAACAATGTCCAGAAAAACGCTTCGACTGTTATTCCCACAATGGCAGGGAGGGAACAACCCGCCTTACCATCTTGGCTCGCTTCTGCTCTCTTTCCTGGCCCCCAGACCCACCGGGCCGGTTGAAGAAGTGCCCGTTGCTTTGCCTGATGGTATTCCACTGGCTGAAGTTGATGGTATCAGAGGGAAAGCGCAGATACTCCGTCAACTGAATGACGCTGCCGGGCTTATTGAAAAACATAATCCTGAGGCCATTGTGGTATTGGGCGGCGATTGTCTGGTGTCGCTCGCGCCTTTTGCGCATTTGTTGAATCAATATGGCAATAAGTTGGGCGTGCTATGGATTGATTCTCATCCCGACGTCCAGACGGCGGCGCAGTACCCTAATGCCCATGCGCATGTGCTGGGAGCGCTATTGGGGACGGGCGATAATGATTTAGTGGCTCACGTCACCAATACGCTTTCTCCTGAAAAAGTGATGATTGCTGGTATTCATGATCCACTGGCTTACGAAAGCGAATACCTGGCTCAACATCATATCGCAACCGCTAGCCCGGAAGCGGTGAGAAATGGGGCACAGGAGGTGCTGGAATGGATAGACCGAGAGAAAATCGAATATTTGGCGATTCATATCGATCTGGACGTTCTGGATCCCGCATTTTTCCGCTCCGTTCTGTTTGCTCAACCGGGGCGCGGTGCGCATGACTTTGGTGATGTGGCTGAAGGTAAGCTAAGCATTGAGGAAGTACTCATGCTCGTTAATCTGGCGACGTCTAAAGCAGAGGCTGTTGGGCTTACGCTCGCCGAACATATGCCCTGGGATATGCTGAACCTTAAAAACATGCTCAACGGCTTACCGTTGCTGAAATAATGGGGAGGATCAAGAGCCAGCGTGGTGTGCTTAACGCTGGCTCCAACCTTTAAAGGACGGTAAAGTCTGGGCCATTGAGTGATTCAAAAGGTCATGTATGTCAAAGGACACCGAAACGTACCATAAGCTGATTACTGCCGCGGCAGCCTGTTTTGCCGAAAAAGGCTTCAGTGCGACCAGCGTGCGCGAGATTTCTACCCGAGCAGGTATCAGCCAGGGCGCAATGTACACCTACTTTAAAGGCAAGGATGAGCTGATAAGGGCTATCGTTCTTGAGGAGCAAAACTCCGCGCTGTCTGCCCATAAAGAAGCCGCACCGGGGACCTATTTTGACCGTCTCTGTCAACAGGTCGCGTCCTGTATCAGCGATGTGGGTTATCCAGTGACGCATCGTCTCTGGGTTGAAATTATGGCGGAATCCTCCCGCAACGCTGAACTACAGGAAGCCTTTATCGCCAGCGACACCATCATGCGGCAAAGTCTTGCGACGATCATTGAGCAGGGTATGGCCACAGGCGAGTTCCGACCGGACATTAACCCGCAGGAAATGACCATCATTCTGTTTGCGTTTATTGATGGTTTAATTGCTCGTAAGGCGATCAATTCGACGTTTTCGCTGCACGTTGATGTGCCGATGTTCCCTGAGCTGATGGCTAAATTGCTGCGCTAATTTGCTTTGCCTGATAAGCATTTCTCAAATGCCCGACGTACATTTTCATCCCTAAAGGGCACCTGGAAAGCGTGGCTTAAAATCATCTGCGTTAGCCTTTAACGTTGGAGAGTCCTGGTGCTATCAAATCAGATAACTTACTGAAAGGCGAGAAAGTCTGGAGCGACGACAATGAGATCTGATAGGGTGGTGAGTGCATAAAAAAAAGAAATTGTGTCGTTCCTCGTTTGGATAAGATACAAATGCCCGCGCTAAATTTGAGGTGAATGCTATGCAACAAATTGATTTTTATATGGTAGATGCCTTTGCTACCGCTACGTTTGATGGCAATGCTGCTGCGGTTTGCCCGCTTACCGAATGGCTGCCGGATGAGACGCTATTAAACATGGCTAAGCAGCATAACCAGTCTGAAACCGCCTATTTTGTCACCAATGATAATGGTTTTGAGCTGCGTTGGTTTACGACTCAGGGTGAGATAAATCTCTGTGGGCATGCAACCCTTGCCGCCGCGCACGTTATCTTTGAATATCTTGATTATCCCGAGGCGACGATTCATTTCGATACTCGATTTGTCGGGCCACTCACGGTGACACGCAACGGTGAATGGCTAACGCTTGATTTTCCCGCCTGGAAAACAGAACCCGTTGTTCCCCCAGCGTTATTACTGGAAGCATTGGGGATAACAGATTACAAAGAAGCGCGCGTAGCGCGTGATTATCTGATTGTGCTGGAAAATCAGCAGCAGGTAGAGGCGCTGCGTCCGGATATTCATGCCATGATCCCGCTGGGAAAAATGGTCAGCGTTACCGCCAAAGGTGAGGGAACCTACGATTTCGTCAGCCGTTTCTTCTGTCCTGGCGAAGCCGTTGCGGAAGATCCGGTGACAGGTTCAGCGCATAGCATGTTGATCCCCTACTGGGCGGAAAAACTCAGCAAAACGCACATGCTGGCGCATCAGGGAGTTGAACGTGGCGGGGAGTTACGTTGTCAGTTCGCGGGGGATCGCGTTCACATCGGTGGGCAGGCCACCACGTACCTGATAGGTAAAGTGCTGTTACGCTAGGTGTCGTGTTGAGCGCATGGGGCGGTTGTTTTCAACCGCCTTTTTTTCGCGTTTTATGCGAACATTAAGATAACCTTAAGAAGATCGCATTCAATGCTAACGAGGGGAAAAAATTTCTGATTAGTATCAGTTCTACATTATTTTCATGAATACTAGTTATGAAATTTGATACTCGTTTGACGGTTTCCGTCGTATTGCTTGCTGGTTTATCGGTGCTATTTCCTTTTGCTGCGGACTGGCACGTTCCGCTGTTGGGCGGTGTAGTGGTGGCCTGGATTGAAAATGGTCAGGCGCTCTGGCTATTGTTTGGTGCGGTATTTACCGTCTGGTATATCAGACCGCTCTCGCGCCCCGAAGGCGAAAAGCAGTTCTGGCTGTGGGCCACGCTGTGGTGGGTGGTTTTACTGGGACGAAGCACCAGTTGGGGTCGTGTCTATTTTCCGCAGACTCCGCATATCGTTTTTAGAATTATCTCGGTCATATTGATTGGCGCGCTGCTACTGTCGCTGTTTTCACGCCACTTACGCCGCGAAATTAAGCGACGGGTTAAGGAACAATCGATACCGTTTTGGCTGCTGGCGGTCACGGTGGTCACGTTCTTAATATCGGATACCGTAGAACATCACCGCTTGCTGGCGCCGCTGTTTGTACGCGATTTGCATTATGCCGATATGATGGAAGAACTGTATGAAATACCGTTCATGGTTGGGTTGCTACTGACGACGCACTATTTTATGCGCGCGGATAAAACAGCAGAAATGAAATTAACGGTCGCTTATCAATAGCGGTTTGACGCGCCTCAGCGTTCAGGGCACTGAGGCGCGTTTTATCAGTTAACGGAAATCGGTTTTTCTTGCTCCGTTTCTTTTTTATTCAACACTCGGGTAGCAATAACCCCAGACATCATCGAACCATTCACGTTCAGCGCCGTACGTGCCATATCGACAATCGGTTCAATCGCAATAAAGATACCGACCAACGCGACCGGGAAATTAAGAGTAGAGAGGACAATCAGCGCGGCAAACGTTCCGCCGCCGCCAACGCCTGCCACGCCGATAGAACCCAGCGCGATGGCAGGTAGCAAGGTCAATAAGAAATGTACGGAGAACGGATCGATACCCAGGGTTGGCGCAATCATGGCAACCATAATCGCCGGATAAATCCCCGCGCAGCCGTTTTGTCCCATGCTGGAACCAAATGAAGCAGCGATATTGGCGATGGTACTCGGCACGCCGAATTTCTCCTGCGCGGTAATTGCCAGCGGAATGGCCGCCGCGCTGCTGCGGGAAACAAAGGCAAAGGTCAACACTGGCCAGACGGTTTTATAATAACGCAGCGGATTATGACCGCTCAGCACCAGCAAAATAGCGTGCACAATAAACATCATTGCCACCGCCAGGTAGCAGGCAACAATAAAACCGAGCAGGCTGGTAAATTGCGCAAGTTGATAGGTGGAGAACACTTTTGCCATTAATGCCAGCACGCCATAAGGCGTGAGCGCAATAACGATACGCACCATCTTCATTACCCAGAATTGAATGGCGTTAATCCCGCTGCTTAATTTTTCACCTTCTTCTGGTGCCTCTTTTTTCACTTTCAGTAGAGCAACGCCTGCCAGCAGGGTGAATATGACAATCCCGATCACCGAAACGCTTCTTGCACCGGTCAGGTCAAGGAACAGGTTGGTTGGAATTAACGATGTGATGAGCTGTGGCAATGAAACGGCGGCCGTTTTCGAGACGTCATCAGCCGTTAAGCTGGACTGCATCTGCCCGAAGGTACTGGCGTTGAGCCCGATAACGTGGGCGGTGGTCAGGCCAATAAACCCGGCGATCATCACCAGCACAAGCATACACGCGACAATCGTCAGGGACAGTTTGCCGATCCCCGCGTTATTTTCGAGCTTATTAATGGCAGACAGAATGGAAATAAAGATCAGCGGGATGGCGACCAATTTTAATAAATTCACATACCCGTTACCAATGACGCTGTACCAGTCAATAATAGTGGCTTTGCTGCCAGAAGAGATAAAGTGAAGAGAGAGCCCAAGGATCGCACCCATGAAAATGGCGACGAAGACAGAGCGGGAGAGCGATTGACTGCGTTTATCTATTTCGAAAATGCCCCATGAGCAGATCAAAAAAAGCGCAATATACGCGAGCGTAGTGAACATCTTTAAGCCTCTTGCCCCATTCAGCACCTGAAATGCCGGAAAGAGTTGTTTTCAATTAATTAACCTATTATCCCGGATGGATAATAGCGACGCGGCGAATTATAAAGAATAAAACTCTGTAATGTCACACAAAAATTGTGACTTTATGCGTTTGATACCCTCTGCGATTATCCGCGGTCCACACCATCATTGGCGGCTTGTTTTCAGTACGGGGATCTCGTAGGTTATTTTTTTATCTCCATTCGGGGGCATTATGCAGGCGTTACTGGTTATTGATATGCAACGGTTTGTCAGCGATAGAATCGCGCGTGGGATAACGTATTTTCCCACTGACAGCATTGAAAACATGAAATCTGTTATTGCCGCTTTTCGGTCGGCCGGAAAGCCGGTGATTCACGTTCGTCACGAAACGATAGAACCGGGGTCTGACCTACATAAAAATTCTCCACATTATCCTCCCGTAGTCGGTTTTGAAGAGCAGGGCGAAGAAACGGTATGGGTTAAACGGACGTCTTCGGCGTTTAGTTCTACCGATCTTCAAGGCTGGCTGCAGCGGGCACAGATAACCGAGTTGACGGTGATCGGTGCCGTGGCCGGTTTCTGCGTGAACTCAACGGTTCGCTCGGGATGCGATTTGGGCTTCAACATGACGGTGGTGCGCGATGCTGTCCTGAGTTTCCCGCTGGATAACGCCGGACTGAGCGCAGAGAGTATCTTCAACGTGACGCTCGGATTGCTGGAAGCGGGGTTTGCTCGCGGGGCTAACGCAACCGAATTGATGTTGTAGAGCAGCTGATTTTATAAAGTAGGGCTGGAAGCGTGTTTATTGTTCTATTGGTAGCATAAACACGCTGTTTTTGAAGGTGGTTGTATCGCGTCTCTCGGGGGTTATAATTTTTCACCCAGCATTTTATGCTGTCTGGCGTTTCATCACTCCCAGGCGTGCGGCGCGAAAAGATAGCCTTTATTACGCACGGTTTTAATGCGGTAAGGTTCGGTTGCGCTGTCGAGCAGCTTCTTACGCAGGCGCGAGATAGCCACATCAACGCTGCGATCCATACCGTCGTAGGTGACGCCGCGCAGATTTTTCAACAGCGCGTCGCGGTCCATAATTTGCCCCGCGTGGGTCGCCAGCTCCCAAAGAAGATCGAAATCCGCCGTCGAGAGCGCAATGTTCTCACCGCTTAGCAGTACCTGGCGATTGACTGGGTCAATGGAAAGCGTGCCGAAGCGAATGGCTTTATGTGGCGTCAGCGCGGGTTGCGCCGGTGTCGTACTGCTTGCTGAGGCAGGGCGCTGGCGCAGATGCAGGCGCAGACGTGCCAACAGCACCGCCGGGGGCGTCGTTTTGAGTATGTAATCATTAGCGCCCATTTCCAGCGACAGAATATGGTTCATGTCGCTATCGAGCGAAGTGAGCAGCACAATTGGGCCGGCCCACTGACCGCGCAGGTCGCGGCATAGCGTCATGCCATCTTTGCCTGGCAACATGATGTCCAGCAGCACCAGGTCAGGGTTTTCCCGGGTAATCGTCGCCTCTGCGTTATCACCGCGCGGCTCGACCACCACTTCCATATCATGCTTTCCGAGATAAGCGGCGATCAACGCCCCAACATCCGGATCATCCTCAACATAAACGATCTTATTCATTACTCTACGCACTGACGGAAAAAAGGCTACGATACACTGAGCGCCTGTTGCCCGCCATCATTCCTTTCTTAATTTCCGCGCTGCATTAACCATTCATTAATAAGCAGACTTCCGTTATGCTCGGACAACATGTTGTTTATTGGTGAACAAAAAATGGGGTTGTTAATTAAAGCGCTGCTGGGAGCGCTGGTGGTGGTGTTGATTGGCGTACTTGCGAAAACTAAAAACTACGCGATCGCCGGGTTGATCCCGCTGTTCCCGACCTTTGCGCTGATTGCGCACTACATTGTCGCCAGCGAGCGCGGTACCGAGGCGCTGCGTGCCACTATCGTTTTCGGCATGTGGTCGATTATTCCCTATTTTCTCTATCTGCTTTCGCTGTGGTATTTCACCGGCATGATGCGCTTGCCGCTGGCGTTAGCAGGCGCGGTGGCCTGCTGGGGCGTGAGCGCCTGGCTGCTTATCTTCCTGTGGGGACGCTTCCACTAAACGCTAAACCAATGGACGACCGCCATCGACGGCGAAGGTGCGCCCGGTGACGTAGCAGCTGCCGAGGATATACTCGACGAGATCGATAATTTCTTTCTCCCCGGCGGCAATCTTCATCAGCGACTTGTTGAGCGCTTTCTGGCGATATTCCGCATCATCACCCTCATTAAACAGCACCAGCGCTGGGGCAATGGCATTGACTTTGACCTCCGGCGCCAGTTTGCGAGCAAACGAGCGGGTCATATTATCCAGCGCCGCTTTACTGGCGGCGTAGGCGATGTGCTTATCGCTACCGCGCTCAACCACGTAGTCGGTGAAGTGAATAATGTCGCCTTCAGCATGACCGTGGCCGCGCAGCATATCTTCCAGCGCATGGTTAAGCAGGTAGGGAGCATGGACGTGAATCTGCATCATCGCGTTCAGCACATGGCTCAGCGATGCGCCTGGCGTTTCTGCCAGCCACCCGCTGGCGTTATGAATAACCGCGCGCAGGCCGGAGCAGTGGCTTCTTACCGCATCCGCAAAAGTATAAATGCCTTCATCAGTAGAAAAGTCTGCCTGAATACAGACCGCGCCAGCTCGTTGCATGACATCGATGGCGGGATAGTGAGTCCGGTAGCTTAAAATAACCGGCTGCTGCTGGGTGAGAAAATGGTGGGCAAGGGCGAGGCCAATGCGGCGGCCTCCACCGGTTATCAGAATCGGGCGTGATAGCATGTTTGAACCCATCGTACTCTCCTTATTTTGCAGACGATGGGGTCACGCGTATCACCCCACCAGCATCCATGTTGCCGGTACGGCGGCAACCAGAAGCAAACCAATTAAAGCCAGTTCACGACGCTTCAGCATGACGTTGTCGACATGAGTGCGGCGCGCGTAAATAAAGACCAACAGCCCCGGTGCGTAGAGCACGACCGACAGCAGCAGGTGCATGGGGCCAGAAGCATACAATAACCATAAGCCATAAATGCAGGCGCCGACACCGATAACCTTATGTAACGGACGATTCGCAATTTTTAACAGAAATGCGCCCACCAGGAAATAGGGCACAAGGATCATTTCGGAGGCGATGGTTAGCAGCGTATTGTAGTCTGAGCCGGTCAGCCAGATCAGTACCAGACTTGCCTGAACGCTGAGGTTTGTCAGCCATAGCGAAGCGGATGGCGCATTGTTCGCGTTCTGGCGGGCAAAAATACGCGGGAAGGCTTTATGCGTGGCGGCCAGCAGCGGCACTTCTGCCGCCATAATCGTCCAGCTCAGATAAGCGCCGCAGACCGAGACAATCAGCCCGGCGGCAATCACCACTTCACCCCATGAGCCCATCATACGCACCATCAGGCCAGCCATCGATGGGTTACGCATCTCCGCGAGCTCCGGGCGAGGCACCACGCCCATCGACAGCAGCGTCACCAGCAAATACACGCCCAGCGCGGAAACCACAGCCAGCAGCGTTGCACGGCCTACATCCTTTTTATTGCGGGCGCGAGCGGATACGACCACCGCGCCCTCCACGCCGATAAATACCCACAGGGTAATCAGCATGGTGTTTTTCACCTGCTCCCAGACAGGTACGCCTAAGTCAATGCCGTGGAAATCCAGGGTGAAGGTGTTGCTGTTGAAGGCAATGGCGGCAAGTACGATAAACAGCCCCAGCGGCACCAGCTTCGCGAGCGTTGCGACCAGGTTAATGCCAGCAGCAGTTTGCACGCCGCGAAGTACCAGAAAATGGACCACCCACAGCAGAACCGATGCGCCAACAATGGACTGCCAGGTATTGCCGTCGCCGAAGAGACGCAGTTCGGGCGTATCGGTAAAGAAGCTTAGCGCTGAGAAGACAATCACCAGATAAGAGACGTTAGCAATCACCGCGCAAAGCCAATAACCCCATGCGGAGCAAAAACCAATCAACTCACCGAAACCTTCGCGTGCATAGGTAAAAATGCCGCCGTCGAGGTCCGGGCGAATACGGGTCAGCACCAGCATCGCGATAGCCAGGAACAGAATACCGACGCCGGTAATCGCCCAACCAATCAGCAGCGCGGCAGGGCTGGCAACTTCCGCCATGTTTTGCGGCAGACTAAAAACGCCTGCACCGAGCATAGAGCTCAGAACCAGTGCCGTCAGAGCACTAAGCCCTAATTTCTTTTCCATGTGAATCCTGTTGTGGAAGAAGAAGAACAAGAATATTTATTTGGCGAAATCGCATAAAAATGGAGGATTGCGCTGAGGCGGCGATTTTACGGAGAGCAGTGCATACATGCAACAATGTATGACTTAAAAAGTCAGGATATTGGATTCTGGAGAATCAAAAAGGAATGTCCCGGCGGCGGTGCTGGTGTAAAAAAGGGGTGAAAGTCAGAGAGTGAGCGTGATGATGAAAAAGCCGGTGAATCATCACCGGCTTTTTTGTGATTACTTGTACAGGTCGGCGCTGATGGTGACGTTGCCGCCACGCTCTTGCCACTGACGTGTAATGTGGTAGTACTTCGCGCCTTTCTTGGCGGCGCGTTTGGCTACCTGATAGGACACTTCGGTCATGTTGCCGTAGTTGCCGGTGAACTTAACGCTGTCGAACGGCACCATCTGTGCAGCAGCGATTTTGTTCAGCTCTTCAACTTTAGTGCCGTCTGGCAGCGTGACGCTGTAACGTCCACCTTTAGAGGACTGGGTTTCGAAGAACCGGCCAACACCGGTGCCTGAACCTACGGCGGCAGTGGTGGCAACGCCTGGGATTTCAACCTGTTTAGCGGCTTCACCGCCTGCGGCCAGGGCTTTACGGCCAGCGTCGGAGTCAGCAGGAATAGCATCCGGGCTTTGCAGAACGCGTTTTTCAGCGTCAGCTTTATAAATGTATGCCGTTACGCGCTGGTTGCCGCCGTCATTGGCATCAACCTGACGAACGATAAAGAAGGAAGCAGCGCCTTTGGCTTTTGCGGCTTTGGTGATGGCATCGTTCACTTCTGGCTGGCTGCGGTAGAAGCCTTGCACGGTAACGGTGTCATAAGGAACCAGGGCAACGGCCTGATCTTTTGGCAGTTCAACGATACCGTTGATGACGCGGTTTTTAGGCGTATCCGCTTTGCCTGCATCGGCTTTATATAAGTCGGCCGTTACGCGCCAGTTCCCGCTGCTAGCGAAATCTGAGGTATCGACAACATAGAAGGAGGCTGCGCCTTCTTTGTCCGCTTTACGGGACACAGCATTGACGGCATCGCCAATGGCGTTAAAACGACCTGTTACGACAATGCGGTCGTATGGCTTCAGTGCGGACGCTTGCTCCGGGGTCAGCTCGGTAGCTGCATGAGCGGACAAGGCCGCGGCAGACAGCATGGCGGACACGAGGAGGGTGTTCTTAAGCTTCATAAAAATAATCCTTCGCCTTGCGCAAACCAAAATCGGAAATGTTGTAAACGGGAAACGCCTGATTATGGCATTGAAATGACGCTACTGTCTGCGTCATTTTTCACTTCAGATGCGAACCCGATGACGGTTTTGGATAACTTTTCCTGATATGTTGAAAAAACGGGCGCTTGACCAGAAAAACCGGTCAACCATATGACTTTTTTAAGTTAATGGAATGTTAATTAGCATATCCTGCCCGCAAAAAATCATGTTTTCACTCGTCGATGAAGCGAATTATGAGGCTCGCTAAACAAATCGGGGTAAATATCGCTGTTTGTAACCGTCATCACTCGGTGTTTGGCATTTAATGCAAAAATAGTGTTTTCCGGAGCTAGATCACAATCGTGATTTTCAGTAGGTTATAGACAGTTTGTTACTGTTTTATTTATTCAGGTTGCTCGCCTGTTTGTTCGCTTACGGGTCATCCGCAACACACTGACAAAATAGCAAACCATCAAATAAAAACCGATGTAAGGGAATAGTTATGCGTATTGGTGTACCAAAAGAGAGGTGGGCCCAGGAAACGCGAGTCGCAGCAACACCGAAGACGGTGGAACAGCTGCTTAAGCTCGGTTTCAGCGTGGCAATTGAAAGTGGTGCAGGAAAACTGGCAAGTTTTGATGATGAGGCATTTGTTCAGGCTGGGGCAGAAATCGTCACAGGCGACGCGGTCTGGCAGTCAGAGGTTATCCTCAAAGTGAATGCACCACTGGATGAAGAAATCGCGCTGCTGAATCCGGGCACCACGCTGATTAGCTTTATCTGGCCTGCGCAAAACGCTGAGCTGATGGCGAAGCTGGCCGCCCGTGGCATTAACGTTATGGCAATGGACTCTGTGCCGCGCATTTCCCGCGCGCAGTCGCTCGATGCCTTAAGCTCGATGGCAAACATCGCCGGCTACCGCGCGATTGTTGAAGCGGCCCATGAATTTGGTCGCTTCTTTACCGGCCAGATCACCGCGGCGGGCAAAGTCCCACCGGCAAAAGTGATGGTGATTGGTGCTGGCGTCGCAGGTCTTGCAGCGATCGGCGCGGCTAACAGCCTCGGTGCGATTGTCCGTGCCTTTGATACGCGTCCAGAAGTTAAAGAACAGGTGCAGAGTATGGGCGCCGAGTTCCTTGAGCTGGATTTCAAAGAAGAAGCGGGTAGCGGTGATGGCTACGCTAAAGTGATGTCCGAGGCGTTTATCGCCGCGGAAATGGCGCTGTTTGCCGCGCAGGCAAAAGAGGTCGACATTATTGTGACCACGGCGCTGATCCCGGGTAAACCGGCCCCGAAACTGATCACCCGTGAAATGGTTGACTCCATGACGCCGGGTAGCGTCATCGTTGACCTGGCGGCACAAAACGGCGGTAACTGCGAATACACCGTGGCGAATCAAATCGTCACCACGCCAAACGGCGTGAAGGTGATTGGGTATACCGACCTTGCCGGTCGTCTGCCGACGCAATCCTCCCAGCTGTACGGTACCAATCTGGTAAACCTGCTGAAGCTGCTGTGCAAAGAGAAAGACGGCAACGTCACCATCGACTTTGACGACGTCGTGGTACGCGGCGTGACCGTGATCCGCGAAGGCGAAGTCACCTGGCCGGCACCGCCAATTCAGGTTTCTGCGCAGCCTCAGGCGGCGAAGAAAGTGGCTGAAGAGCCAAAAGAAGCGGCTAAACCGGCTTCACCATGGCGCAAGTATGCGCTGATGGCGCTGGTGATTATTCTATTCGGTTGGCTGGCGAACGTCGCGCCAAAAGAGTTCCTCGGTCACTTTACGGTGTTCGCGCTGTCCTGCGTAGTGGGTTACTACGTGGTGTGGAACGTTTCTCATGCATTGCACACGCCGCTGATGTCGGTCACAAATGCCATCTCGGGCATTATCGTGGTCGGGGCGCTTCTGCAGATTGGCCATGGTGGCTGGGTCAGCTTCCTGAGTTTTATCGCGGTATTGATCGCCAGCATTAATATTTTTGGTGGTTTCACCGTCACTCAGCGCATGCTGAAAATGTTCCGCAAAGGATAAGGGGTAACACATGTCTGGAGGATTAGTTACAGCTGCATACATTGTTGCCGCGATCCTGTTTATTTTTAGCCTTGCAGGGCTGTCCAAACACGAAACGTCCCAACAGGGCAACTACTACGGTATTGCCGGGATGGCTATCGCACTGATTGCGACCATCTTCGGGCCGGATACCAGCAACGTGGCGTGGATCCTGCTGGCGATGATCATCGGCGGCGCGATTGGTATTCGCCTGGCGAAGAAAGTTGAAATGACCGAAATGCCGGAGCTGGTGGCGATTCTGCACAGCTTCGTGGGTCTGGCAGCGGTGCTGGTGGGCTTTAACAGCTACCTGCAGCACGAAACCGGCATGGAGCAGATTCTGGTCAATATTCACCTGACCGAAGTGTTCCTCGGTATTTTCATCGGTGCGGTGACCTTTACCGGTTCTATCGTGGCGTTCGGTAAGCTGTGCGGCAAAATGTCGTCTAAGCCGCTGATGCTGCCAAACCGTCACAAGCTGAACCTCGCCGCGCTGGTAGTCTCTTTCCTGCTGCTGGTGGCGTTCGTTCGTACCGATAGCGTCGGGACTCAGGTGCTGTGCCTGCTGGTGATGACCGTTATCGCGCTGGCTTTTGGCTGGCATCTGGTGGCTTCCATCGGCGGTGCGGATATGCCGGTGGTGGTTTCGATGCTGAACTCCTACTCCGGTTGGGCCGCGGCCGCGGCGGGCTTTATGCTCAGCAACGACCTGCTGATCGTGACCGGTGCGCTGGTGGGTTCTTCTGGTGCCATCCTGTCGTACATCATGTGTAAAGCAATGAACCGTTCGTTCTTCAGCGTCATTGCCGGTGGTTTTGGTACCGATGGTTCCTCTACCGGTAGCGACGAAGAAGTGGGCGAGCACCGTGAAATCACCGCGGAAGAGACGGCGGAAATGCTGAAAAACTCTCACACGGTGATTATCACCCCGGGCTACGGCATGGCGGTGGCACAGGCGCAGTATCCGGTGGCTGAAATCACCGACAAGCTACGTGCACGCGGTATTAAGGTTCGTTTCGGTATTCACCCGGTTGCCGGGCGTCTGCCAGGCCATATGAACGTGCTGCTGGCGGAAGCGAAGGTGCCTTACGATATTGTGCTGGAGATGGACGAGATTAACGACGACTTCTCCGATACCGACACGGTGCTGGTTATCGGTGCGAACGACACCGTTAACCCGGCTGCACAGGACGATCCGAAGAGCCCAATCGCCGGGATGCCGGTTCTGGAAGTGTGGAAGGCGCAGAACGTTATCGTCTTCAAACGCTCAATGAACACGGGCTATGCTGGCGTGCAGAACCCGCTGTTCTTTAAAGAGAACACCTCTATGCTCTTTGGTGATGCTAAAGCAAGCGTAGACGCGATTCTGAAAGCGCTCTGATTGTTCGTTTGAAAATGAAGCCGTCGGGTCTCGTGGACCGGCGGCTTTTTTTATTTGTCTCTTGATTGCTTTTGGTCAAAAATTGCACACTCAAAGGTGTTATACTACTTCAAGTCGTCCACACCTAAGAGGAAGTTATGGATACCTTGTTATCGCCTGCACAACTGGCCATCGAATATCTCCGCCGTGAAACCACGCCTTTAACCCCCGCACAGTACCTGAAACGCGTTAAACAGCTTGAGCTGGAATTTGCCGACCTGATGTCACTTTCCGCCATTGAGCTCAAAGAAGAAATCGATTTTGCCTGGCGACTAGGGCTCCACTGATAGGTGTGTGATACCAGACATAAAAAAACCGGCATGAGCCGGTTTTTTTATTACCATCACCAGGACCGTTAATCGTCCTCTTCGTCATCCATCTCGACCGGCGTCTGGTAATCATTTGGCTTAATGGCCAGCAGATCGCAACGCAGGTGGTCAATGACCTGTTCCGCCGTATTACCCAGGAATGCCGCTGAAATACCAGTACGGCCGACGGTGCCCAGCACCACGATACCGGCATCCAGATGCGCGGCCAGATCCGGGATAACCTCTTCAGGCAGCCCTTTCTCAACGTGGGTGAATTTTTCGTCGATACCAAATTTCTGGCGCAGCGATTTCATCGCCAGAAGATGCTGACCGCGAATCGCGTCGTTATACACGCTTGGATCAAAATCAGGCAGTTCAATCGCGATATTGATAGGGGTTACAGGGTAGGCGCCAATCAGGTGAACCTCGGTATGGTTAACCTGGTCTGCCAGCTCCATCGTCTCTTTGACCAGCTTCTCGTTCAGCGCGTTGTGGTATTCCTCTTCGCTGGCGAGGTTGACGGCCACCAGCGCTTTACCGCCTTCTGGCCACGGCTGATCTTTCACCATCCACACCGGGCAAGGGCATTTGCGCAGCAGGTGCCAGTCGGTCGGGGTAAAGATGACGGATTCCAGCTTGTCATGCTGGTGGGCCATTTTCAGCATCAGGTCGTGGCCACCGCTGATAACCTCCTGAATAATCGCTTCGAAGGGGCGATTGTGCCACACCACTTTAATTTCCAGCGGTACGCCAGCCTCCAGGTAGAATTTAGCCTGCTCGCGGATCCATGCGGTTCGCTGGCTAATTACGCCCTGGCGCATTGCGGTGCGCTCGTCAGGAGACAAAAGGGTGGTCATTTCATAAGAGAAGTCATAGATAGGCAAAAAGGCTTTAATGCGCCCGCCAATTCGTTGATGTAGATAAACAGCGCGTCGCAGCGCCGGCTGATCGTCCTGGTTCGGGTCGATAGCAACGAGCATATTTTGATACTTGGCCATACAGGTCTCCTTACAGCTGTAACCACAGTTTGTAAGTAAAAGATAACTCATATATGGAGAATGAAACAGGGGATAACCTTCGCTAGATCAACAAACAGGATAAATTAACATTACTGCCGTATTGGAATTTAGCCCCAAGGATTTACTTATAGCTGGAATGGAATTAACGCTATTTCTGCGGCATTCTGCGAGATGGTCAGGCATTGGGGGAGGGAATGTTGCCGATTTTCAGACTATCTCCAGCCATCAGAAAATCACGATGACTGAAGCGAGTGGTGGAAACATAACGGCAATAAAAAACCCCGAAAATTCGGGGTTTTTCAGCAAGTGCTCAGAATCTATCAGGCAACGTTGCGAGTATGTCCCGCGAGGATTGCCAGCGCATCGCTGTTTTCAATCGTAATGTATTTGCCTTTTACTGCCAGCATGCCGCTTTTCTGGAAACGACCCAGCAGACGGCTGATGGTTTCTACCGTCAGACCGAGGTAGTTACCGATATCGCCACGGGTCATCGTCAGGCGGAACTCACGAGGAGAGAAACCACGCTGCGCGAAACGGCGAGACAGGTTATAGATAAAGGCCGCCAGGCGTTCTTCCGCGTTTTTCTTCGACAACAGCAGGATCATGTCCTGATCGCCTTTGATCTCACCGCTCATCAGACGCATCATCTGCTGACGCAGGTTTGGCATCTTACCGGACAAATCGTCCAGCGTTTCGAACGGGATCTCACAAACCATTGAGGTTTCCAGCGCCTGAGCAAAGCTTGGGTGGTGGCCTGTCCCGATGGCATCAAAGCCCACTAAATCACCGGCCAGATGGAAGCCCGTAATCTGCTCATCGCCCTGTTCGGTGATGGTATAGCTCTTGATGGTACCGGAGCGAATAGCGTACAGAGACTTCAGTTCATCACCGGCCTTGAAGAGGGTTTGCCCTTTCTGAATGGGCTTTTTGCGCTCGATAATATTATCCAGCTGATCAAGCTCATGCTCATTAAGAGTGAACGGGATGCAAAGCTGGCTGATGCTGCAATCCTGACAATGGATAGCGCAACCGCCAGACTGAATGCGTCGTATAATTCTCTTTTCCGGGATCATAGGTCTGCTCAAGCCGTAATTGATATTAGTCAATTTTAACATCTTTTTATGGAGCAGGTAAGTCTCGGCGAAGGGATTCACCCAATATTAAAAAGGGATAGTTCCTATTGAGATATATCCAATTGATATACCTCATTTATTTTCAGGAGTGATTGTGAAAGCAGATGTCTTAAGGCGACGATAAGGCACAGAAAATCAAAGCAGCAGGTAACCTTCATGGCGTAAAAGCCACTCTTTTCGCTGTACGCCACCGGCATAGCCCGTCATGGTGCCGTTGCGCCCAATCACCCGATGGCAGGGAACGACAATGCTGACAGGATTCGAGCCGTTTGCCGCACCTACGGCCCGCGCGGCGCCGGGGCGACCCAGCTGTTCGGCAAGCTGCCCGTAATGCATAACCTGTCCGCAAGGGATGGTACGCAGGGTCTTCCACACTTCTCGCTGAAAGTCGGTTCCGCCTGTCGCCGTTGGCAGCGTTTCAATTACGGTCAGATCGCCTTCAAAGTAATCAGCGAGCTTTTGACTCAGCCCGCCCGGATTGCGGGAAGCGACGCGCGCATAACCTTCATGACGGTAATGAATGTCCAGCAGTTGTTCCATACGGTCGCTGTGTTCTTCCCATTCAATCGCCCGCAGGTGGAAATTTTCATCGCACAGGATCCACAGCGGCCCCACGGGGGTAGCAATTTTGTCTTCGAGCAAAGTCAGCATACGTACGCTCTCATTTAAATGAATTATTCCTATACTCCACCATACCATGTGAATACAACGATGCCCTATACCCCAAATGTGTAACCTTGTAAAATATAGGGTTTTATATAACCAATTCGGATTGTGCGAATTAAGAGGATATAAAAATTAAATTTTTCCGATGGCAAGAAATATAAAATAATGTATAGCCGACTATAAGTAAGCTATTGAATAGCGGGGTAATGAAAAGGCGAGAGCGGTCAGTAGAATAAAAATCGGGGCCTGTCGACATCGCCAGACCCCGCAGCAACCACACAATTGTGTCCATACTTGTTCCCACTTTTGCTCCGAACAGCGGGTATTACTATTTATAACGGGTTCGCGTTAATTTTCCAGATAATTCTTGGTGATTTATTTCACGCATTCGAAATGCCCGTTCAATATTAATTCTCAATTTACGACATTTAAGCATGAATTAATTTATACAAATAAATAATAAGTTGCGAATGAAGATATTTGGACGGTGAGGAATTACGCAACTGGATGACAACGCATTGAGCCAACCCGGCGACGCGGCTATAGTATGCACCAGACGTAACGAAGGGGAGCTCTCATGAATCTTGATGACAAATCGCTGTTTCTTGACGCCATGGAGGATGTCCAGCCGCTTAAGCAGTGCCACGATGTACACTGGCAGCCCGTTCGTAACGCCCGCACTCGTCAGGAGTTAGACACGCTGCAGTTGGATAACTTTCTCACCACCGGCTTTCTCGATATCGTCCCGCTTGCGACACCGCTTGAATTTAAGCGTGAAGGGTTACAGAACGGTGTGCTGGATAAGCTTCGGCTGGGGAAATATAACCAGCAGGCCAGCCTGAACCTGCTGCACCAGCCGGTTGAATCTTGTCGCCAGAACCTGTTTGCCTTTATCCGCCAGGCGCAGAAAGAGAATTTACGCAACGTGCTGATTATTCATGGCAAAGGCAAAGAGGACGGTTCTCACGCCAATATCATTCGCAGCTATCTGGCCCGCTGGCTGACCGAATTCGACGAAGTACAGGCATTCTGCTGCGCGCTACCGCACCATGGCGGCAGCGGTGCGTGCTACGTTGCGCTGAGAAAATCGGACTCCGCGAAGCAAGAAAACTGGGAACGGCACGCCAAACGGAGCCGCTAGATAAACTCGCTGTAGGCCGGATGAGCGAAGCGCCATCCGGCACTAACGCAGCAACAAACTCAGCTCTGCCGCCGCTTTTTGCAGTTCCGGCAACACCCGTTCTAACAGATCGGCGGCGGAAACTTGTCCCGCATGAACGCCAACGTTTAATGCCGCTTCCACGTGCCCCTGTGGGTTAAACAGCGGCACCGCCAGCGAACGCAGCCCCATTTCCAGCTCCTGATCGTTTAGCGCATATCCCTGTTGACGAATCGTTTTCAGCTCGGTTCGCAGTTTGGCAACGGAGGAGATGGTCTGAGGGGTATAGCGAATCATTGTAATACGCGCCAGCATGTCATTCAGCTTCTCTTCCGGCTGGTGGCTTAGCAACACGCGCCCCATCGAAGTGGACCAGGCGGGCAAACGGCTGCCGATATCGAGATCGATGGTCATTATGCGTGAGCTGGATGCTCGAGCGATATAGAGAATATCGTCGCCGTCGAGGGTGGCAATAGAGCAGGACTCATTAAGCATATCGCTCAGGTGTTTCAGCACCGGCTGCGCCGAACGCGCTAGCGGCGTTGATGCCAGCCAGGCGTGCCCAAGGGATAAAATCCGTGGCCGTAGCTGGAAGTTCTTCCCATCTTCTGCGTAAACAAACCCGAGCTTGCCGAGCGTATACAGGCAGCGTCGCACCGCGGCGCGCGGAATACCCGTTTTCTGACTGATTTGTGAAATCGACAGCACCCGACGCTGTGGCGTAAAGGCCTGGATCACCTCCAGCCCTCGCGCCAGCGACGCCATAAAATTCGGGTCACCTTTAAACGGATCGCTATCGCCCGTCAAAATATCGTCTGGATGTTTCTCCATTTTTCTCTCCGTTTATGCCATCGATCACATTCTTCAGCTAAACATACACGATGTTCGATTATCGCACCATATTTCGATTATCGCCCTTGACCGGCATCGTTAAGCGGGTCACATTTTGTGCGAACAACGAATATAAGTGCGATAGTCGCACATCAAGGAGCAACCTGATGATCGATAAAAGTGTGCCGACGCTGACCGATGCCGTCGCGGGTATCAACGATGGGGCGACGATAATGATTGGTGGTTTCGGGCCAGCCGGACAGCCAACCCAACTGATTGATGCGCTGATTGAGCAGGGCGCGCGCGACCTGACCATCATCAATAACAACGCGGGTAACGGTGAAATTGGCCTCGCGGCGCTGCTGAAAGCGGGCCGTGTACGCAAAATGATTTGTTCATTCCCACGTCAGGTCGATTCGCAGATTTTTGATGACCTCTATCGCCGCGGCAAAGTGGAGCTCGAGCTGGTGCCGCAGGGTAACCTGGCCGCGCGCATCCAGGCCGCAGGGGCAGGGCTTGGGGCTATCTTTACCCCTACAGGTTACGGCACGCCGCTGGCGGAAGGTAAAGAGACGCGGGAAATTGACGGTCGCCACTATGTACTGGAGTACCCGATTAAAGCGGACTTTGCACTGATTAAAGCCCACCAGGGCGATCGCTGGGGCAACCTCGTGTACCGTAAGGCGGCGCGTAACTTTGGACCGATCATGGCCACCGCGGCAAAAACGACGATTGCCGAAGTCACCAATCTGGTGGCGCTGGGGGAGCTCGACCCGGAGAACGTGGTGACGCCAGGCATTTTCGTTCAACGTATCTTCTCGCTGGAAAACCTCAACCACCAGGCAATGCGCGCTTAAGGGGCCCATGATGCAAAAACTCTCTCGTGATGATATGGCAAAGCGCGTGGCGCAGGATATTCCCGAAGGGGCCTACGTCAACTTAGGTATCGGCCTGCCGACGCGTATCGCCAACTACCTGCCGACGGACAAAGAAGTGTTCCTGCACAGCGAAAACGGCCTGCTGGGTATGGGGCCAAAACCGGCTCCCGGCGAGGAAGACCCGGAATTGATTAACGCAGGTAAAGAATACGTCACCTTATTGCAGGGCGGCTGCTATTTCCACCACGGCGACTCCTTCGCGATGATGCGCGGTGGGCACCTGGATATCTGCGTGTTGGGAGCCTACCAGGTCTCAGCGCAGGGCGACCTCGCCAACTGGAGCACCGGCGCTCCAGATGCGATTCCGGCCGTTGGCGGGGCGATGGACTTAGCCGTCGGCGCGCGTCAGGTTTTCGTCATGATGGACCATCTCACGCGTGACGGGGAGTGCAAGCTGGTTGAACACTGTACCTATCCGCTGACCGGTGTGGGCTGTGTTAGCCGGATCTATACCGACCTGGCCGTTATCGACATCACCGCAAGCGGCCCGGTGGTACGCGAGATATTCAACGGACTCTCCTTTGAAGAACTGCAGCGCATCACACCGGTCACGCTTTCTTATCACGCCGTAGCGGAAATCGCTTAAGGAACAATGATGAATCAGGCATTTATCTGCGACGCGGTACGCACTCCGTTCGGTCGTTTTGGTGGTACTCTTTCAGGCGTTCGCGCTGACGATTTGGCCGCGCTGCCGCTGAAAGCGCTGCTGGAACGCAATCCAGGGCTCAATCCGGCGCTGATTGATGATGTGATTTTTGGCTGTGCCAACCAGGCGGGGGAAGATAACCGCAACGTCGCCCGCATGGCGCTGCTGCTGGCCGGGCTGCCGGAGACGGTACCGGGAACCACCATCAACCGCCTTTGCGGTTCGAGCCTTGATGCGATTGGTGTGGCAGCCCGTGCGATTAAAAGCGGTGAAACGCAGCTGATGATTGCTGGCGGCGTGGAAAGTATGTCCCGTGCGCCGTTTGTGATGGGCAAAGCGGAAAGCGCATTTAGCCGCGCCATGAAGATGGAAGACACCACGATCGGCTGGCGCTTTATTAACGCGCAGATGAAAGCGCGCTATGGCGTGGACTCGATGCCGGAGACGGCGGAAAACGTGGCAACCGATTTTGCTATTGCGCGTGCCGACCAGGACGCTTTCGCGCTGAGAAGCCAGCAGAGAACCGCGCTGGCGCAGGCGAATGGGGCGTTTAATGATGAACTCATTTCGGTGCAGATCCCGCAGCGTAAAGGAGAGCCGCTGCTCTTTACCCAGGATGAACATCCGCGCAGCACCGCTTTGGAGTCGCTGGCAAAATTAAAAGGTGTTGTGCGCCCGGACGCCACCGTCACGGCGGGCAACGCTTCTGGCGTAAATGATGGTGCCTGTGCGTTATTATTAGCCAGCGAACAGGCAATGACGCAAAATGACTTGCAGCCGCTGGCTCGTGTTGTTGGCATTGCCACCGCCGGGGTTGCGCCGCGAATTATGGGCTTTGGCCCGGCACCTGCCGTTCGGAAAGTGCTGGCGCAAACCGGCTTAACGCTGGCGCAAATGGATGTTATCGAGTTGAATGAAGCGTTTGCCGCACAGGCGCTGGCGGTACTGCGCGATTTAGGATTGCCGGATGATGCGGCACATGTTAATCCAAACGGTGGGGCGATTGCGCTGGGCCATCCGCTCGGCGCGTCAGGTGGACGCCTGGCGATGACCGCGGCCTACCAGCTGCGCCGTACCGGTGGGCGCTATGCGCTGTGCACCATGTGTATTGGCGTAGGCCAGGGAATCGCGCTGATTATTGAACGCGTATAAGGAGCAGGAATGAGTTTGTTAACCCCGCTATTGCGCACGGATGCACTCACGGCTGTGTTCAGCGATGAGCAGCTCGTTCAGGGGATGCTGGATTTTGAAGCCGCGCTAGCCAAAGCGCAGGCTCGCTGTGGAGTCATTCCCCACGAGGCGGTGGAGCCTATCGTTGCGGCCTGTCGGGCTCAACGGCTCGATTTTCCGGCGCTCGCCGCGGCGGCGGCGAATGCTGGCAATCTGGCGATTCCCCTGGTGAAGCAGTTAACTCAGGTGGTGAAAGCGAGCGCCCCGGAGGCGGCCCGCTATGTCCACTGGGGGGCAACCAGCCAGGATGCCATTGATACCGGCTTGATGCTTCAACTTCAGCAAGCGTTACAGCAGACGGAGTCCCGGCTTCAGCGTCTTATGCACGTGCTGGCCAAACAGGTAGCGCGTTATCAGCATACGCTGATGGCGGGCCGAACCTGGATGCAGCATGCGCTGCCGATCACCTACGGTTTGAAACTTGCGGGCACTCTGGATGCGTTACTGCGCTGGCACGAACGGCTCCAGCAAATGCGTCCTCGCGTCCTGACTCTGCAATTTGGCGGTGCGGCGGGTACGCTCGCCTCGTTAAAGGTTAAAGGGCCGCTGGTTGCGCAAGCGCTGGCCGATGAACTGAACCTGGCGCTTCCCGATACCCCATGGCATAGCCAGCGAGACCGTATTATTGAGCTGGCAAGCTGGTATGCCGGTCTTTGCGCGACCCTTGGTAAGTTCGCCAATGACTTTGCGTTAATGATGCAAACGGAAGTCGCTGAAGTGAGTGAACCTATTGCGGAAGGGCGCGGCGGTTCGTCCGCGATGCCGCATAAACGTAATCCGGTTAGCTGTGCTGCGATCCTTGCGGCGGTCGCTCGTACGCCGGGGCTGATGGCGACGCTGTATGCGAGCCAGATTCAACAGCACGAACGCGCGCTGGGTGGCTGGCAGGCCGAATGGGAAACGCTTCCGCAGCTGGTGATGCTGGCGGGGGGCGTGCTCGAAAACAGCGAATATTTGCTTTCAGGGATGCAGGTTAATGCGCAAAAGATGCGTGATAATCTCGATATCACTCATGGCCTGATCATGGCTGAATCCGTCACTCAGGCACTAGCGGCCCATATCGGTAAAGCGGATGCCCACCATCTGATTGAAAAAATTTGCCATCGGGCAATCGCGCTTGATTGTCCGTTACGACCGCTACTGGAAAAGGATTCGCTGGTGAGCCAGCATCTTTCTTCAGAGCAACTTACGCAGCTGCTGGATCCGGCAAACGCTGTCGGTAGCGCGGACCACTTTGTGCGCCAGGTATTGGCGCGCTTTCAGGAGTTAGGGACATGAATATCCATTATCGCCTCGACGGACCGGAAAAGGCACCGGTACTGGTGTTATCAAACTCACTGGGCACTACGCTCACGATGTGGGATGCGCAAATGCCCGCGCTGACCGAACACTTTCGCGTGCTGCGCTATGATACGCACGGTCATGGACAAACAACGAAACGCGGAAAGGTGACGTTGTCACAGCTGGGTGAGGACGTGATTACGCTGCTCGATCATCTGAATATCGAACGCGCCAGTTTCTGCGGTATTTCAATGGGTGGCCTGACCGGACTGTGGCTGGCACGCTTCGCGCCGGAACGTTTTGAGGCGGTTGTTGTGGCGAACACCGCGGCTAAAATTGGCGAGCAGGCGGGCTGGTTATCGCGAGCGCGTACCGTGCGCAGTGAAGGCATGGGCGTGGTTGCCGCCGGCTCTGCGGATCGCTGGTTTACTCATGCCTTCCGTGAGCATCATCCCGCGGTGGTTGAGCAACTATGTCATCAGTTGGCCGAGTCGGAAGCAGAAGGCTACGCCGAATGCTGCGATGCGCTTGCCGCCGCAGACCTGCGTGCCGAGGTGGCGGCTATTCATGTGCCGATGCTGATTATCGCCGGGGAAAATGATCCGGTTACTACCGTGGACGATGCCGATTTCCTGCATCAACAGATTGATGACGCGTTCCAGGTCTGTCTCCCGGCCTCACATTTATCAAATATCGAAGCCAGCGACGAATTTAATGCCGCGCTGGTGGCTTTTTTACGGAGGAATCATGGCGGATAAAGAACGCTATCAGCAGGGTATGGCGGTTCGCCGAAAGGTACTAGGCGACGCTCATGTTGATCGCACTGTGGCGAAACTTTCCCCGCTGAACGAGGAGTTTCAGGACTTTATCACGCGCTACGCCTGGGGTGAAACCTGGACGCGTCCGGGTCTGAGTCACCATACGCGCAGCATGATAACCATCGCCATGCTGATTGCACTCAACCGCGAAGCCGAACTCAAAATGCATCTGCGGGCGTCATTTAATAACGGCGTGACCCGCGACGAACTGAAAGAGCTGATTATGCACTCGGCGCTGTACTGCGGTTTACCGGCGGCAAATGCGACGATGCATCTGGCTCAGCAGGTGTTTGATGAAATTGATGCGGGGAATTCGTGATCCCTGGCCTGAAAAATAAAACGTAGTTCCATTATTATCGGTCCTCTTTTCTATTTAACGCTGTTAATGGAGAACCGATGACAAGATTACGTTACCCTGGAATGTCGACGTTGCTCTGTATGCCGCTGGTGCTGCAGGGCTGCGTCGCTGCTTCGTCAACGGGTACGGCAAGCAAGCCGCTGTTGACGGCGCAGGAAGCCGTCGCCTATACCGCAGAGAACTATTTCGCCCACGGTGGGCAGGTTCATGATTTGCAGGGAGCCTGGCAACCCCAACCCATCGTTCCCGACAACAATACTCCGTGGCGCGTCGCGACCTCCGGGGCTCCCTATAATGATATTCAGCAAGCGATTGATGCTGCCATTGCCCAGCATCAGGGAAGCGAACGCCTTTATATCCGCATCGATCCTGGCGTTTACACCGGAACGGTTTATATCCCCGACAATGCGCCGCCAATAACCCTTTTTGGTACTGGCAAACAGCCGCAGGACGTGAGAATCGAATTCGCGCTGGACTCTCAGTTTAGCCCTGCAACCTATCGCAAAACCGTCAGGGCAGACCGCTACCCGCCGGGTTCACCGGCTTACTACCAGTACGCACTGTGCGCCGGAAGAACCAGCGCGCTGATTGGCACCAACTGTGCCGCCGTTTTCTGGGCGCAAAGCCATGATTTACAGCTCTATAACCTGACAATCGCTAACAGTTTGCTGGATACGGTGGATGGGGGTACCCATCAGGGTGTAGCGTTGCGCACCGACGGCGACCGTATCCAGCTACAACACGTCCGGCTGTTGGGACGTCAGGATACGCTGTATCTCAACGTCAGCGATCGCCACAACGAGGCGCTGACTGGTAGGATCAACCGCGTACTGATGCAGGACAGTTACGTAGAGGGCGATGTGGATTACGTGTTTGGTCGCGCTAACGTCGTCTTTGACCGCGTGCATTTTCACACCGTCTCCAGCCGTCGCTCGCCGGAAGCGTATGTGCTCGCTCCTAATACGCTGCCGGATAATCCGTACGGTTTTCTGGTGACGAACAGCCGTTTTACCACCGATGATGGCTATAAAGGTGCGTTCAAAGCGAAACTCGGCCGCGCGTGGGATCAGGGTGCTGGAAAAACGGGTTATCTGCCGGGTAAAACGGCGAACGGTCAGGTGTTGATTGTTGATAGCACCATCGATAGCGGTTACGACGCGCTGTCGCCTTGGGGGGCAGCGGCGACCACCGCAAGGCCGTATAAAGCGAATTCCAGCGCTTCACGAGAGCTTAACGACGTCAATTTCAACCGATTATGGGAGTGGAATACGCGCTGGGAGAAATAAGTCCAGTGCCAGAAAATCACGCACAAACGCACAGTCCGAGGGTAGATTCGGACTGTGCAACACTATTGTGCCTGTGGTTTCAAGCTGGCAGCAGCGTAATATTGGTCTTAATAATCTCTACCGAACGGGCAAATTTCTCCCGCTCATCGTCGGCCAACTGAAGCTCGATTATCTGCTGTACGCCGCTTTGTGCGAGCACCGCAGGTACACCGATTGCCACGCCATCAACGCCATACTCTCCATCCAGAATGCAGGAAATGGCCAGCGCGCGGTGGCTACCGGTAAAGATGTTGCGGCAAATTTCAGCAATCGTTCCCGCAATACCGTACTCCGTGCAGCCTTTACCCGCGTAAATTTCGAAACCCAGCTTGCGTACGTTATCCGCCATGGCCTGACGGTCGAGCGCTTTCCCCGTGCGATGCCGATAAACATTTTCAATGGGGGAGCCGTACACCGACGAATGTGACCAGACCGGGAACTGACTATCGCCGTGTTCGCCGAGAATAAATGCGTCAATACTCTGCGCGCCAATCTCCAGATCCTGAGCCAGCTTACGACGTAGACGTGTGGTATCGAGCCATACGCCGGTACCGATAACCTGGTTACGCGGCAGGCCGGAGAGCTGCCAGACCTGCCAGGTGATGATGTCACAAGGGTTGGTGGCAATCAGGAAAATACCGTTAAAGCCGCCAGCCATCATCTGCGGAACAATACTGTGAACGATATTGGCGGTGCTTTTCAGTTCATCAAGCCTCGTCTGACCGGGCTTGAGCGCGCCGCCGGAAACGGTAATAACCGCAATATCGACATCCGCACAGTCGCTGACGTCGCGACAGGAAATAGTCATCATTCCCGGCATATAGGCCGCGGCATCGCTGAGGTCCTGGGCATGGGCTTCGGCACGGGTCTTATTCAGATCGACCAGGATTAATTCTTCGCAAATATTCTGATTCAGCAGCGCATAGGCTGCCGATGCACCGACATTGCCGGCACCAATTATCATGACTTTACGCGCTTTCGTGTTCATGGTTATTCCATTGCATGGGCAAACAACAGGGGATAAAACTACTCGTTAACAAGTGGTTAGCGCAATAGCCGGCGACGATTATAAGTTAATGGTATGAGACTACACGAGGTCGAATGATAGAGTGAATAAACAACAATAGAACAGGAACCCGCTATGTACTCGACCGCCATAACACACGCTGCTAACCCGGATGTTAATGCCCTGATTGCTGAACTTGACCGCTATCAGGAGGCGCTCTATCCAGAGGAGAGCAATCACCTGCTGGATCTCTCACAGCTGCCGTCCGAGCAGCTTATCGTGATGCTTATCCGCAAAGGTGAAGAGGCGGTGGGATGCGGGGCGATTGTGCTGGGAGAAGAAGGACAGGGCGAGATGAAGCGGGTCTTTATTAACCCGACGCACCGTGGTCAGCGTCTGGGGGAAACACTACTGGCAGAACTGGAAACCGCCGCATTGCAGCGCGGTTGCCGCATATTGCAGCTGGAAACGGGAGTCCATCAACATGCGGCTATTTGCCTGTACCAGCGCTGTGGCTATCAACTGTGCGACGCTTTTGCGCCGTATCAGCCCGATCCGCTCAGCGTCTTTATGATGAAACCGCTGGTTCATCCAGAAGGGCAATAAAGGCTTCCAGTTGTCGGCTCATCGCCCCGCGTCGCCACACCAGCCAGGTCGTTAGCCAGCGCCATTTCTCCGCCAACGGCCATGCCTCGACCTGATGATGTCCCGGCATGCTTTCCAGCATGCTGCGCGGGATTAACGCCAGCCCGGCCCCGGCAATCACGCAGGCCAGCATACCGTGATAGGACTCCATCTCATGAATGCGTCCGGGTGTCGCCTGATCGGCATGGAACCAGCTTTCGAAATGCCGACGGTAAGAACAGTTGGCGCGAAACGCATAGATACTGGCTCCGTTGACCTCACTGGCGCGGCTAATTGGCGGATGCCCGTGGGCGGCGACAATCATCATTTCCTCCGGGTAGACCGGCATACCGTCTAAGCCCGGATGCATCACCGGTCCATCGACGAACGCGGCGCTGAGCGTGCCTTCCAGCACGCCGTCGGTCATTGTGCCTGACGGGCCGGTCGCTAAATCAAACTGGATACGCGGATAGCGCTGGTTATAGCGTGCCAGCGTTTCGGGAATGCGTACGGCGGCGGTACTCTCCAGCGCACCGAGGGAAAACAACCCCTGCGGCTCGTCTCCGGCAACCACCATGCGCGCTTCATCGACCAGCGAGAGGATCTGCTGGCTATAGCGCAGAAAACTATGCCCGGCGGGCGACAGACGTAGCCGTTGATTCTCCCGGATGAACAGCTCAACGCCGAGATCCGCTTCCAACTGGCGAATGCGGGTTGTCAGGTTAGAGGGCACGCGATGCACGCGCTGCGCCGCCTGGGTAATGCTGCCCGTCTCGGCAACGGCGTTAAACATCTCAAGCTGGGTTAAATCCATGGCATTCTCATATCGTGAATGGTTCGGTTAATATTATTCATTTTTCATAAACGGCAGGATAGGCGAAACTGTCACCACTGCGCAATTGATTGAGAGAGAAAAAAGATGACTTCACCTGCAACTCACGCCATCTCTATTAACCCGGCCAATGGCGAAACCATCGCGTCGCTGCCGTGGGCCACCGGCCCGGAAGTGGATATGGCTATTACCCTTGCTGATACGGCATTTCGTCAATGGCGCAAGACGGCAATTGAGCAGCGCGCCGATGCGCTGCGCGCGATTGGCCGTGTTCTGCGTGAACGTGGCGAAGAGATGGCGCAATGTATTACCCGTGAAATGGGTAAACCGATTAAACAGGCGCGTGGCGAAGTGGCGAAATCGGCCCATCTGTGCGACTGGTATGCTGAACATGGCCCAGCGATGCTGGCGACCGAGTCTACCCAGGTTGAGAACAACCAGGCGGTGATTGAATACCGTCCGCTTGGCCCCGTTTTGGCGGTAATGCCGTGGAACTTCCCGCTGTGGCAGGTGCTGCGCGGGGCAGTGCCTATTATGCTCGCGGGTAATAGCTATCTTCTTAAGCATGCGCCTAACGTGATGGGCTGCGCGGCACTGATTGGCGATATCGTAACGCAAGCGGGTGTTCCGGCTGGTGTATTTAACTGGGTTAACGCGACTAACGATGGCGTGACGCAGATTATCAACGATCCGCGTATTGCGGCGGTTACCGTGACCGGTAGCGTGCGTGCCGGGAAAGCGATTGGCGCTCAGGCGGGCGCGGCGCTGAAAAAATGCGTACTAGAGCTGGGCGGTTCCGATCCGTTTATCGTCCTGAACGATGCCGATATCGATATGGCGGTGCAGGCGGCGGTGATTGGGCGTTACCAGAATACCGGGCAGGTCTGCGCGGCGGCGAAACGCTTTATTGTTGAAGCGGGCATTGCTGAGCTGTTTACCGAGAAGTTTGTTGCGGCAGCGGCGGCGCTCAAAATGGGTGAACCGACCGATGAAGAGAACTATCTGGGGCCGATGGCGCGTTTTGATTTGCGCGACGAGCTGCATAACCAGGTGATGGCGACCGTTAGTGAGGGTGCATCTCTGCTGCTTGGCGGTGAACTGCTGAGTAGTGAAGGTAACTACTATCCGGCCACCGTACTGGCAAACGTGGCGCCGACCATGACCGCTTTCCGCCAGGAGATGTTTGGCCCGGTGGCGGCGATTACCGTCGCCCGTGATGCCAGTCATGCGCTGGCGCTGGCTAATGACAGTGAATTTGGTCTGTCTGCAACTATCTTTACCGGCGATACGGCAGTGGCTCAACGTTTTGCCGATGAGCTGGAGTGCGGTGGCGTGTTTATCAATGGCTATAGCGCTAGCGATGCGCGCGTTGCCTTCGGCGGCGTGAAGAAAAGCGGTTTTGGCCGTGAACTCTCGCACTTTGGTCTGCGCGAATTCTGTAATGTGCAGACGGTCTGGAAAGATAGACACTAAGCGAAACGACGTAGCCCTTAGGCTCTGCTATACTCCCAGGCCGAAAATAGCCTGTGGGCAAGGAGTGTAAGTGGCTACGGTTATCAATAATGCCATGCTGACATCTATTCTTGATGATGTCAGGCCGCTGATTGGGCAGGGGAAGGTGGCGGATTATATTCCGGCTCTGGCCTGCGTCAGCGGCAATAAACTGGGGATTGCTATCAGCACCGTCGACGGGCAGCATTTTAGCGCGGGCGATGCCAATGAACGTTTTTCTATCCAGTCGATCTCGAAAGTCCTGAGTCTGGTGGTGGCGATGAATCACTATCCGGCTGAGGAGATCTGGTCCCGCGTCGGCAAAGATCCTTCCGGGCAACCCTTCAACTCCCTTTTGCAGCTCGAAATTGAGCAGGGCATCCCGCGCAACCCGTTTATTAACGCCGGGGCGCTGGTGGTCTGCGATATGCTGCAGGGGCGGCTTAGCGCTCCGCGTCAGCGGATGCTTGAAATTGTGCGCAAGCTTAGCGGTGTATCCAGCATTGCCTACGATGCGCAGGTGGCGCGTTCCGAGTTTGAACACTCGGCGCGTAATGCGGCGATTGCCTGGCTGATGAAATCCTTTGGTAATTTCCATCATGATGTCACCACGGTGCTGCAAAACTATTTCCACTACTGCGCACTGGAAATGAACTGCGTAGAACTGGCGCACACCTTCTTGTTTCTGGCTAACCAGGGGAAGGCGCTCCATCTCGACACGCCGGTTATCTCTCCGATGCAGGCTCGCCAGGTAAATGCGTTAATGGCAACCAGCGGGATGTATCAGAACGCCGGGGAATTTGCCTGGCGCGTGGGGCTACCGGCGAAATCTGGCGTTGGCGGCGGCGTGGTGGCAATTGTGCCGCACGAGATGGCGATTGCCGTCTGGAGCCCGGAGCTTGATGAAACGGGTAACTCGCTGGCAGGGGTCGCCGTGCTGGAAAAACTCACGCAACAAATAGGACGTTCGGTTTACTGATGGACGCGTTAGAAAGCCTGTTTGAACGACTGCAACGTTCACCGTTTCGCAGCCGTTTTCATCTGGGCGTAAAAGAACGGCAGTACTGTTATGACAAAGGGGCGGAGACTATCGACCAGCATGCGGCGGATTTTGTCGCGGGCAGGCTTGCTCCCGCCTGGCCCAAAAATGATGGTAAGCAAACGCCGATGCGCGGGCATCCCGTGTTCATTGCGCAGCATGCGACGGCAACCTGTTGTCGCGGTTGTCTCGAGAAATGGCACCGAATTCCTCAAGGGCAGCCGCTTAGCGCAGCGCAACAGCATTATGTGGTCAGCGTGATCCATCATTGGCTAGTGCTGCAGATGAATCGTCCCGATCGCTAACATTTATAGGTTTATTCTGAAAAGCTATCTATTCTGATAGGTTGAAGTGACATCACTCGTTGAATATGATATGCCGGGCGACGTATCGGAATAAATTGTGTTATGAATGCATTTGGCAAGCAAATTACGAATAATGGGGTGACGGGTACCCGGTTTGTCAGACGAATGTATCTGATGCGGATGCTTGGCACCTTTTTGTGCTTCTTGCCTATTGTTTCTGTACTGATTGAACGTCATCAGCCGGTCTATTTTGAACTGCTGCTGGCGTGCAATGCCTTCATCTGGCCAACGGTGGCCTATCTACGTGCTGTCAAAGCGCCCATTCCCCGCGATGCTGAATTTGAGAATCTGCTCTTTGATGCCGGAGCCGGGGGATTCTGGATAGCCATGATGGCGGTCAATCCGTTACCTTCGGTGACAATTGCCACGATCCTTTTGGCGGATAGACTTTCTGCCGGAGGGATCCCGCTGATGCGTAAAGCGGCGGCGACGATGCTCAGCGTCTTTGCCGGTACCTGGGTGCTTACGGGAATGCCGTTTAACGGTTTCGTGTCGCAGCAGACGATGCTGGCGACGCTACCGCTTATCTCGCTCTATTTGCTCGCCCTGAGCTTTATGACCGATAGCATTGCGGTGAAACTACGGCTGAAAAGCCAGGAGCTTGAACGTATTGCGATGCTCGATCCTCTCCTTGATATCGCGAACCGTCGTCTTCTTGAGCAGCGTATTGCCTGGGAACTGATTCGTCTCAAGCAACACTGCGGCCATTCGCTGCTGATGTTTATCGATCTTGATAACTTCAAAGAGATTAACGATCGTCACGGGCACAAGGTCGGCGACGTGATGCTGAAAACCGTCTCACAGATCCTGCAGATGGCGACGCGGGGGACCGATACGCCCGCAAGGCTGGGGGGAGACGAATTTGTTATCTTGCTGCCCGATACGTCACTGGAAGAGGGGCGCGGCATTGCGCAACGAATTATGGATGCGACTGCGGTGGTGACGGAGCGTCCGGATCATCACCAGACGCTGACCCTGAGTATCGGTATTGCCGATGCGCTTCCTGATATGCATGAAGTTTCTGATTGGCTACAGGCGGCGGATAGCGCGCTGTATGAAGCGAAGCGTCGGGGAAAAAATCAAATATTTGCCCATTAAAGGCATAAGAATATCCAATGACAAAGGGCGTTGTGTTATCAAATTGTTAGCGTGATAGTAAAGCGCATATCAACAAGGAGAACAACATGACCGCGACTTTCACTCTACACACCTTTTCTGAGGCCGACATACTTGCCAATCTGGCGCCTCTGTCTGAGGTTCTCAGTAACTGCGTCAACGGCGGCGCTTCAGTCAGTTTTATGCAGCCTTTCAAGCCTGAAACAGCGCTGGCTTTTTGGCAGCGCATGGCGGCAAGCGTGGGGCGTGAAGAGCGCGTGGTGCTGGTGGCAAAGAACGCCGAGCAGAATATTGTTGGCACGGTGCAATTAGTTGTCGACCAGCCTGAGAACCAGCCACATCGCGCTGATGTGGCTAAGCTGCTGGTGCATGAAAGCGCGCGCCGTAGCGGCATTGCCCGCGCTCTGATGCAGCGTCTGGAGGAGATTGCCGCGGATGCGCAGAAAAGCGTGCTGGTGCTGGATACCGCCACGGGTAGCGGCGCTGAGACATTCTATACGCGCTGTGGCTGGCAGAAAGTTGGCGAAGTCCCGCGCTATGCCTATATGCCTGATGGCGAACTCACGGCAACCTCAATATTTTACAAATTTTTATAGATTCACTATTTATTCTCTCACTTTTGATCAAAACAGGGTTTCATAAGCGGAAAATCTGATAAGTTATTAGACCAATTGAGCAGGTTGTATGACTAATCCAGAAAGGAACCCATTGTGAAAACACTGAACCGCCATGATTTCCCCGGTGCCCAATACCCTGAACGCATTATCCAGTTCGGCGAAGGCAACTTCCTGCGCGCCTTCGTTGACTGGCAGATTGACCTGCTGAACGAACATACCGACCTGAATTCTGGTGTGGTGATCGTTCGTCCTATCGCGAGCGATTTCCCGCCATCTCTGAGCACCCAGGATGGTCTGTACACGACCATCATCCGTGGCCTGAATGAGAAGGGTGAAGCCGTCAGCGACGCGCGCCTGATTCGTTCTGTAAACCGTGAAATCAGCGCCTATGCTGACTATGCCGAGTTCCTCAAACTGGCACACAACCCTGACATGCGTTTCGTGTTCTCCAACACTACCGAAGCGGGCATCAGCTACCATGCGGGTGACAAATTTGATGATGCGCCAGCGGTAAGCTACCCGGCTAAACTGACGCGTCTGCTGTTCGAACGCTTCACCCATTTCAACGGTGCTGCGGATAAAGGCTGGGTGATCATTCCTTGCGAACTGATCGACTATAACGGCGAAGCGCTGCATGAGCTGGTGGTTCGTTATGCGCAAGAGTGGGCGCTGCCGGCAGCATTCATGACCTGGTTGAACGAATCCAACGCTTTCTGCTCAACGCTGGTGGACCGTATTGTTACCGGCTACCCACGTGATGAAGCGACTAAACTGGAAGCAGAACTCGGCTATAAAGACGGTTTCCTCGATACCGCTGAACACTTCTACCTGTTTGTTATTCAGGGGCCTAAATCACTGGCCAGCGAACTACGCCTGGACAAACTGGCGCTGAACGTGCTGATTGTCGACGACATCAAACCGTATAAAGAACGTAAAGTGGCTATCCTCAACGGTGCGCACACGGCGCTGGTTCCGGTAGCATTCCAGGCGGGGATTGATACCGTGGGCGAAGCGATGAACGATGCTGAAATCTGCGCGTTCGTTGAGAAAGCCATCTACGAAGAAATTATCCCGGTACTGGATCTGCCAAAAGACGAGCTGGAGTCTTTTGCCAGCGCGGTGACCGGCCGTTTCCGTAACCCGTACATCAAACACCAGTTGCTCTCCATTGCGCTGAACGGCATGACCAAATTCCGTACACGTATCCTGCCGCAGCTGCTGGCAGGGCAGAAGGCGAGCGGTAAACTGCCAGCACGTCTGACCTTTGCGCTGGCAGCGCTGATTGCCTTCTACCGCGCAGAGCGTAACGGTGAAGCATACCCGGTGCAGGACGACGCGCACTGGATTGACCGTTACCAGCAGGTGTGGGCTCAGCATCGCGACCAGCAGATTAGCACCACCGACCTGGTGAAATCGGTGCTGTCCGTGAGCGATCACTGGGAACAAGATCTTACACAGGTTGACGGATTGGTCGAACAGGTTGCAGCTGACCTCGACGCTATTCTGACTCAAGGCATGCGCAAAGCCGTACAGCCGCTCTGCTAATTTATCTGAAGTACGAACCTAACCCGGCTCCGGCCGGGTTTTTTATAACGGGGTCCACCTGGAAAACGGGAATCATCCTGGATAGGAATCGGACGTTTTGACAAAATCGATAAAAGCGCGAAGCGGAGGCGGCACCAGCTTGCGCCCCGAATAGTAAAGAAACGGCCCCGTAAAGGTCTGCCACCAGGGTTCAAGTATGGGCTCGAGCTGCCCGCTTTCCAACCACGGCTGAAGCCATGCCTCAAAAAGATAGATAACGCCCACGCCCTCCGCCGCCATCGCGACGCCCATATCAACAGCGCTGCCCCCGCTATAGATCAGCGGGCCATGCGGGTCTATGTGATACATATCCCCGTCACGTTGGTAAGTCCAGCGTTCCAGATTCCCTTTAGCAAAACGGCCGCGCAGGCAAGGCAGCTTGAGTAAATCATGGGGATGCTGAGGACGCCCAAATTGTTCGAGAAGCGCAGGCGCAGCAGCCGTGGCAAACCGCTGCTCGCGTGGGCCAATCGGGATGGCAATCATGTCCTGCTCCAGTCTCTCGTCATAGCGAATACCGGCATCGCAGCCCGCTGCCAGAATGTCAATGACGCCACTTTCTGCCACCACTTCCACGCTAATGTCCGGGTAGCGTTGCAGAAAACGCGTCAGCAACGGGGCCAAAAAAAGTCGCGTCGCATTGATCGGAACGTTCAGCCGCAGATTTCCGGCGGGTTTGTCCCGGGATGACGTTACCGTTTTTAACGCCAGAGAGAGCTCGGCAAAAGCAGGTGTAATACGCTCCAACAACTGAGCGCCTTGCTCGGTGACCGATACGCTGCGCGTAGTGCGGTGCAGCAGACGAACACCAAGGTGTGTTTCCAGCCGTCGTACCGCATCGCTTAAGCCTGAAGGACTTAGCTGCAGTAATCGCGCCGCTTCGCGAAAGCCTCCGGCATGCGCTACCGCTGCAAAAGCTTTCAAATCGCCCAGTTCATCCGTTGTGCGCTTTGGCATATTGGTTTTCTCGATAGCCGCGGGAATTATGCGATTATGCACCTCATTGTCCGTTTTATCGAACAACCTGTGCGGACTTAGCGGTCTTATCTGCCGGACAACATACGACTATGATCATTCCCATCAACCCCACAGGAGAAAATCATATGTCTACGCAAAAACATTTAGCGCTTGTCACTGGCGCCACTTCCGGTATCGGTCAGGCATTCGCTCGCCGGCTGGCAAATAAGGGTTACAACGTGATTGCCGTTGGTCGCCGCCAGGAACGCCTGGATGCGCTGGCCGCTGAGTTTCCGGCGGGACAAATTCGTGGTGTGGTAGCCGATTTAAGCTGCGCTGAAGGCGTTAACCGCATTCGCGAGCTTTGCCATGATGAACCTCTGGCGCTGTTAATCAACAACGCAGGTGTCTCTCACTATATGGGCTTTACCGCGCTGCCGCTGGAAAAAGCACAAGAGCTACTGCAGGTAAAAGTGGTTGCTCCGACACTTCTGGCGCACGCCGCGGTACCGGGTATGGTGGAACGAGAAGAGGGCACCATCATCAATGTCGCTGGCATGTTGGGATTTGGTGCCATAGCACCGCTCGGTCAGGCAGCAGGCCGTGCCACTTATGTCGCTTCACTGTCGCATCTGATTTCGCTTTCGCTGGCTCTGCATGAAGAACTGACGCCTGCAGGCCTGAAGGTGCAGGTGCTTTGCCCGGGGGTTGTTGCTACAGAATTCCACGAGCGGCAGGGGATGGATCTTAGCGCCATTCCGCGTATGACGGCTGAAGATGTCGTCACCGCCAGCCTGCGCTCGCTAGAGCTGGGAGAAATGGTTTGCGCGCCGGGTGTAGAAGATAAGTCGCTTATCGATCAGGCGCTACAACAGAATTTACGGGCGTTTGGCGGGCAGTCGCCTGCGCTGGCCAGCCGCTACCTATAAACGTAGCCCGGACGAGGCGAAGCCGACCCCGGGATTGCACCATACCTTCTAGTTGAACATTAATTAGTTACAACATACATTTATTCCCTTCTCTATGTCCCCGCTTTAACCCCGTGCAAACAAAGCTAAACAGCACGAAAAGGGCCTCGTCAGCATGCCATTCCTCCCTCAGTACCGCTTGAATACATGACCAAGATCACGTTTAATACACAACTTATTAACCTGATTGAAAAACTCATGATCGTTCGTCCTAACCAGCATTGGCTGGCACGCATTTTCGTCTGGCACGGCTCTGTACTGCCCAAAATCTTCTCTCGCTTACTGCTCAATTTCTTGCTGTCGATAGTCGTGATCCTCATTCTGCCGTGGTATTCCTCGTTGGGCTTCAAGCTTACCGTGGCACCGTTTAGTATTCTTGGCGTGGCTATCGCGATATTTCTCGGCTTCCGTAACAATGCCTGCTACTCGCGTTACGTCGAAGCGCGCCAGCTGTGGGGGCAGCTAATGATTGCCTCCCGGTCTCTGCTGCGCGAGGTGAAAAACACCCTCCATGACGACCCGCACGTGGGGGAGTTTGTCCGTTTGCAAATCGCGTTTGCCCATTGTTTGCGCCTCACGCTCCGTCGCCAGCCTAATCGTGTTGTGCTGGCTAAATACCTCTCTGAAGCGCACCTGGCCCAGGTGCTGGCCGCCCAGTCACCGGCTAACCGTATTCTGCTTATCATGGGAGAATGGCTGGCCGAACGCCGCCGCTCCGGGGTACTGTCCGATATACTGTTCCACAGCCTCAATATTCGTCTCAACGATATGTCTATCGTGCTGGCTGGCTGCGAGCGTATTGCCAATACGCCGGTGCCGTTTGCCTATTCGCTGATCCTTCATCGCACCGTTTATCTGTTCTGCATCATGCTGCCGTTCGCGCTGGTTGTTGACCTGCACTACATGACGCCGTTTATCTCGGTGCTGATTTCGTACACCTTTATCTCGCTCGATACGCTGGCGGAAGAGCTTGAAGAACCCTTCGGTATGGAAAATAATGACTTACCGCTGGACGCTATCTGTAACGCTATCGAGATAGATTTGCTGCAAATGAATGATGAGTCGCAGATACCCGCCCGGATCATCGCTGATAAATACTATCAGCTGAACTAAGAGAGGCATCAATGACCGTCACATTTCGTCCGGTACAGGCAGAAGATAAAGCGCAGTGGTTGGCGCTATGGCAGGGCTATTGCGGGTTTTACGCCAGTAGCGTGCCTGCGGACGTTACCGAACACACCTGGCAGCGTATGTTAGATCCTCAGTCGCCCATTTTTTGTCGTGTGGCGCTGGTTGAAGGGCAGCTGGCAGGCTTTGCGCTTTGCGTATTGCATGAAGGTACCTGGGTTACGGCGCCTATCTGTTATCTGGAAGACCTGTTCGTTGACCCAGCATTCCGCGGTAACGGGGTAGCGCGCTCGCTCATACAATTTGTGCTAAACGAAGGAAAAGAGCAGGGATGGTCACGCTTCTATTGGCATACGCGTATTCATAATCCGGCGCGTAAGCTTTATGATGAGTTTGTCACCGCCGATGATTTCGTACGTTATTCTGTTACGCTTTAAACTAAACAAACAGAATAAATCATTAAGGTTTTCCATGTTTAATGGTTGCACCGACATAAGGAGAATCAGAATGGAAAAAAGAATCGAAACTGCCGTGAACATCATTGTGTTCATTTCACTCTTTGCAACCGCCTGGGACTTATCGCTGGTTCGCGCCTTCAACTGGTAGCACTTAACCCCCGATAACGCACTCCTGTTCGGGCGCAGACTACGGCTGCGCCCTTAAGCAGCGGACGAATCTTCAGATAATCAACGGCTTTTAGGCTAATTACCCACAAGGTTGTGCACCGTTTCTGTGGATAACATTTCTGGCTAATGCTCGATTGCCATTCCCCGGAAGGTTTTGCGCCATTCCACCGGGCTGACGCCCAGTTTCTCGCGAAATATCTGGCGGAAGGTGATGGAAGATTGAAATCCTGACCGTTCCGCAACCTGTTCGACGCTGAGTTCACTGCTTTCTAGCAGCGTCTGGCTGCGACGCAGACGTTCAGTGGTTATCCATTCACCAATCGACATGCCGGTCGCTTTTTGGAAATGGCGAGTCAGCGTACGACGGCTCATCGCCACGCGCTCGGCCAGCATATCAATCTGATGTACCTGCTGAAGATTATCCTGCAGGTAGGCCAGAAGTTGGTTAATGCGGGTATCCCCGGTACGGTGTGGCACCACCTGTTCAATGTACTGAGCCTGTCCACCTTCACGATAGGGTGGCGTCACCATTCGTCTGGCTATCTGGTTGGCCACACGAGCGCCAAAACGCTGACGAATCACATACAGGCAGCAGTCCAGCGCGGCGGCAGTCCCGGCGGAAGTGATGATACCGTCGTCATCGGTATAGAGGACGTTGACATCAAGTCTCGCCTTCGGAAACAGCTGCTCGAACGCTTTTTCATATTCCCAGTGGGTAACGGCACGCCGATTGTCGAGTAGCCCAGCATAGGCCAGGGCGAACGTTCCAAGGCATAGGCCAACCAGCGTTGCACCATTTTTGTGGGCGGCAGTTAGTCCCTCCAGAAGGGCTATTGATGGTTTTTCATCCACATGCCGCCAGAAGGGAACAATCACGATATCGCAGTGGGCCAGGGCCGAAAAATCGCTATCGGCTTGAACCGCTGTTCCTTCTTTTGACCACACCAGGCCCGGCGTTTCGGCACAGATAAAGCGGGTGAAACGAGGCTGCTCGCTCACGCTGTCGCCAAATAAAATCAGCGGCACAGAGAAGTGAAAGGTACTGAAACCCTCGCTCGCAACAATCGCAACCGTGGTGGTGGTCATAGGGTTAATCTCCGCTATAAAGTGACAGTGTCACCATCATCTGGGGCATGAACGACATCTGCCATCATATTATCTTCAGCATAGGTACGTAGGGCGCGGCGGGTGACTAAGCAGTGGTTTACCGCTTCCATATGGGTGGCCACAATCTGCGCTTGCGGCAGAAGATGGTGCGCTTTCAATACGTCTTCCAGCCCAAAGATGATTGGGCCAAACCCCAGCACATGCGCCCAGCCGGTGTTCATGATAACGACACCAGGCTGATACCGACGCATGTTATCCGCTACATCCTCAATCCAGATAGAATCCCCCACCAGGTACAGCGTTTTCTCCATGGGATGCTGGAAAATTACCCCGCAGGCTTCGCCCAGACGTTCAGCCAGTTCAGGAATCGCGTAGGCTTCATCAGAACCATGCTGGCCGTCAGTTTTTGTCAGCGTAATATCGCCGAAGGTACTAGTTGCTGAAAGTTGCTGCAACCGGGTAAAGCCCTGCGCGCGAAGCAACGCTTCGTCACGGTCGTTCTGAACATAAATGAGCATTGATTTTGGGATGACGCTTGCAGCGGTTTCATCCCAGTGGTCGGGGTGAGTGTGGGTCACGATGATGGCATCGACATCGAGCAGTGCGTCAATTTCACACGGTAATTCCACCATAGGGTTGCGAACCTCCGCACGAGCGGTGCCGGGAAAACCGGGATATGCGTCTTTCGGTGCCAGCATAGGGTCAATCAAAAAACGTTTTCCAGCATAGGTAATCAGCTGAGTAGCATTGCGGATCTGGGTAATGTTCATCGTGGCATCCTCGTGTTCGGTTTCGATAAACACATTATGCGCATTACGATGCTACTGCGCCGCTGGCTAAAAGCCAACATTCGATGTGATTGGGCCATTTTGGCGAGCGTTTATGCCATCACGGCATGGGAATCATGAAAAATGAGTATGGAATTTGGTCTGTTGGGCCGTAGACAGGGTCGTTAAATTGTATTTATCATACAAATAAATTAAGCCATAGCGCACATGCGTTCCACTCATTCACTCGTGGGTTTACGATTATGACCGCCGAAGTTAACGCTCTCATCCTGCTTGCACAATGTAATGAATCTAAGGGCTTTTACCGCCGAGCTTTACGCCTCTGGCAGGAGATATCGACGCATTTCGATGCGACGAAAGATCAGTGCCGCTTAGCGTGGGAGAAAATAAGCGCGTGTCATCTTCAACTGCAAATCAATACGCCGCGTGAGGTGGTGACTCGTGATAGCCGAAAGCAGGACGTTGAGCGCGATAAATTACGCATTCAGCAGCTGCTCTCACAGGGGCATAGTATTAAAGAAGTACAGCATATAACCGGAAGGTCGATTGCCTTTATCTATAAGTACAACCCCAGAAATAAAACCATCCATTAATAGCTTGAAGGCGGAACGCCGAATGCCTGACGAAACGCATAGCTGAATGCGGCGGTGCTGGAATATCCCACCTCCAGCGCAACGGCGGTGACGTTTTTATTTTTCTTCAGATGAATGACCGACTCCAGAAGCCGCATTTTTTGTTTCCATGCGCTGAAGGGCATGCCGGTCTCTTTCTTAAAATGACGGGAAAACGTGCGGGCGGACATGCCAAGATGATGAGCCCAGTCTTCCATCGCATGTTCAAGACTCGGTGACTCCTGAATGGTTCTGCACACCTTGATAAGTGCCGCATCGTGCGGCCAGGGCAGCATTAGTTCAACTTCTGGCAGCTTCAAAATCACATCAAGCAACACGCTCACCAGCTGACCTTCCTTAGCGCCAATGTCATAGCACTCGGGCGTAGTGGTTGTCGCGTAGTGGATGAACTCGCGAACAAAATCGCTGATGGCCACGACCTTACATTCGTCGATCGATTCCGGTAAAAAATCCGGGTCGATATCCAGATTCTCCAGATAGACGTCATCCAGCGCCCATACCGCGTGTTCGGTGTTATGCGGGATCCAGATACCGTAATGCGCGGGGATCACCCAGCATTTCCCCGCCACATCGATACGCATACTGCCTTTACGTGCAAAATGAAATTGCGCGAAGCTATGGCTGTGCCTGGCGACGTGATTGTTTGCTGGTAGCATGTAAGAGCGAAAGTAGACCGACTGCGGCAGCTCTTTCATTGAGTCATCTTGCGATGAAAACCACTGTTTAGCCTGCTGAAGGGAGAAAGGAAGGGTACCGTCCATCATTATGGCATCTGTTCGATAAATATTGTCCTCACATCATAATACATACCATCGTCTTATCCATAATAATCTTCTGCACATCATATTGACTCGTTTATGGATAAGAAACATGGCCACGGTTTGCTCAGATGTAATTAGCATTGATGAATTGAACGATAATTGGTCGCGAATGGGAAACGACCTGCTCAGTCAGGCCGATATTAAAATCAATGGTGCCCGGCCATGGGATATTCAGGTTCACCACGCTGATTTCTTTAAGCGTGTATTTCAGCAGGGTTCGCTGGGGTTAGGCGAGAGCTATATGGAAGGTTGGTGGGACTGCGAGCGTTTGGATATTCTGTTCTGCAAAATCCTGAAAGCAAAACTGGATAAACAGGTTCCCGGTAACCTGAAGGATATTTTACGTGTTATCAGCGCGCGCCTGTTTAATCTTCAGTCGCGCAGCCGTTCATGGATTGTCGGCAAAGAACACTACGATATCGGCAACGATCTTTTTGCGTTGATGCTCGACCCGCACATGCAGTACTCATGCGGTTACTGGCGTCATGCACAAACGCTGGAAGAAGCGCAAAATGCCAAGCTCAAAATGATCTGCGAAAAACTGCAGCTTGAGCCCGGTATGCGCTTGCTGGATATCGGCTGCGGCTGGGGAGGGCTGGCAGCCTATGCGGCGCGAAACTATGCCGTTAGCGTGGACGGCGTGACCATTTCGCGCGAACAGCAAAAACTGGCGCAGCAGCGCTGTGAAGGGCTGGATGTGAATATCCTGCTGCAGGACTATCGCGACCTCAATACCACCTACGACCGGATTGTGTCAGTCGGGATGTTTGAGCATGTCGGGCCAAAAAACTACGAGACCTATTTTAGCGTTGTTGACCGCTGCCTTAAACCTAATGGACTGTTTTTGCTACATACCATCGGGAGTAACCAAACCGGACTCAGCGTAGACCCGTGGATCAACAAATACATCTTCCCGAACGGCTGTCTACCGTCGATTCGCCAGATTGCGAGCGTCAGTGAATCGCGCCTGGTGATGGAAGACTGGCATAACTTTGGTAGTGATTACGACAAAACGTTGATGGCATGGCACGAACGCTTTAACCAGGCGTGGTCTGGTTTGTCGTCCAACTACACGCCGCGTTTCCGTCGGATGTTCAACTACTATCTGTGCGCCTGCGCTGGCGCGTTCCGCGCCCGTGATATTGAGCTCTGGCAGGTGCTGTTCAGCCGTGGCACTGAAGGTGGCATGTACGTCTATCGTTAATTGCTTGTCACGTCGCCTTCGGGCGACGTACTTCTTATTTAATTCCTTTTTATTGGTTCCTATCTTCATATCTCTGCGTTAAATACAATATTTTGTGTTTTATGCAGCCTTCCTATTTTTATCTCTTAATTCTATAATATTGGATATTAACCTAAATAATCATGGATAAGCCACGTTATGATGGATTTATCACTTAGCAAACCCGCAGAAATTGTAAAGCTGCTTTGCGGTCGACTTCGCAAGGAAAGGCTTTCACAGCAAATGACCCAGGCCGACCTCGCGGCTCGCGCCGGTGTTGGGGTCAACACGGTCTCTAACCTGGAAGCAGGGCGTAACATCAACTTTGATAGTCTAGTCAGGGTGGCCATGGTGCTGGGGTTCGCCGACGAACTGGAAACGTTATTTAAGCCAAAGATTGAGAGCCTGGACGATATCCTGCGCTATGAAAAAAGCGCCACGCGCCATCGGATAAAGAGGAAGCACGACGATGCCTGACCGAATAGAGATATACTACGAAGGCTGGGGAGAACGCTGGCTATGGGGGCGACTGGTTTCCTCTACTGCACTGACCGGGCGGCCAATGATTGCCTTTGAATACAGCGAAGAGGCGGTGCGAAAAGGGCTGGAGTTAGCCCGCTTGACGTTACCGCTCAATGGCCCACGCCTACGTCGGGGTTTCCCTGCCCACCAGCTTGGTCTGCCGGGCCCGGTTTACGACGCACTGCCCGACGGTTGGGGGATGCTACTGATGGATCGCCTCTTCAAACGCCGGGGACTCAACGCCGCGCGCATTGGGCCGCTGGAGCGTTTGACCTATATCGGTAATGGCGCGATGGGCGCAATGACTTTCCATCCTCTCCAGGCCGATGATTCGTTAGCGACGAAAGATAATGTTCCACTTGCCCAACTTGCACAGGAAGTTCAGGCCGTACTGAGCGGTGAAGGTGGTCAGTTTCTACAAAAGCTGCTGCAAATGGGGGGCTCGCCTCAGGGGGCACGCCCAAAGGTGCTGCTGTATCGTCATCCGCAAACGGGGCTGTTTACGACGATCGCCGCACCCGAACTTGAAAGCTGGCTGGTGAAATTCCCGGCGAAGCAAGAGCACCCGGAAGTGTGCGCCATTGAAGCCGTCTACGGTGAGTGCCTTCGTCAATGCGGTATTTCCGCGCCAGACACCGCCTATTTTGCGTTGCCGGACGGGCAGACCGCTTTTGCCAGTAAGCGCTTTGACCGCCAGGACGGGATGCGCGTGCCAATGCAAAGTCTTGCCGCGTTTACCGGCGCAAACTATCAGATTGCCGGGTCGTTGGATTACGTTAACTTCCTACGCGCCACTCATTTGTGTACGAATGATGTTCGGGAGAAGACCCGCGCCTTTGAGCGGGTGCTGTTTAACGTTATCTTTAATAACCGCGACGATCACCCAAAGAACTTCGCCTATCTGATGGCGGCAAACGGCCAATGGTCGCTGGCTCCCGCTTTTGACGTTACCTACAACGATGGGCCGGGTGGCTATCATCAGATGGACGTGATGGGGGAAGCATTGGATATCGAACGTCAGCATATGATGGCGTTGGGTGAGCAGGAAGCTGAACTCACTCTGGCAGAGATTGACGAAAAAATAGAGGCGTTTAGCACGGTAGGTGACGCGTTTGCGGACACCGCAAGGTCGTTGTATCCAGACCAGATTACTGAAGAGACATTAAGCCAGATTCAGCGACAGATTCGAGATAATATCAGTCGATTAAAAAAGCCTCTCTGACTATCAGTACCAACCGATCCCCTCGCTACGTCGGGGAATAGGTGAGGGGAACCTACATCGCCCCCCTCACTTAACTTACTCAAAACATCGCATACAGCAGCGCCGAAACGGTCAACACGCCGCTCGCCATCACCACCACTGAGATAAACCCTCGCATCGCTTTCAGCGCCGGACGCGTGAAAATCAACCAGGTTGGGATCACAAACAGGAAGATCGCAATTAACGGCCCGCAGAGCGTTTCAATCATATTAATCACGTCGGGATTCAGATAAACCACCACGGAGGTGACGATAAACATCAGCACCGAGGTGATTAATTTAACCCGCTTAATATGGCTGGTCCGTTTAATGTTGAAGAGATCGGTCGCCAGCACGTTAAAGGTTTCGGCAACCGGCATTGAAATCCCTAAAAACGATTTCGTCATTCCCAGAATGGCAATAAACGGTGCCAGATAGAGCAGCGCACTCATGCCGCCATTGCCGCCAATAACTGACAACACGTTCAGATTCTGGTCTTTCGCCATCTCAAAGATTTCACGCGGCGTACTCAAAATACAGCTCAGCACGAAGAAAATAATGCTGAAGAAAATTAAGCCATAAGCGCGGCGAATAACCCGCACGGACTGTTCTTCGCCACCGTTACCCGGTTCACGATACCAGGAGGCCAGCGCGGGAATCAGCGGCGCCGAGCACAGAGAGAAGGCGATAAGCGGCAGCGTTAGCCACAGATCTTTCAGCGCACTGCCAGGGGTTGAGGTCTGCGTTTGCTGCCATGCATGGGTGATGTTTTCTATGTTCCAGGCCGGGATCTGTGAGGCGGCGATAACGATGATAGCAGTGGCAAACGGCAGAGCCAGCGCACTCATGGTACTCACGACTTTATCGCGACCTTTGCTCAACACCAGGTGGAGAATAAGCAGAACGATCAACGTGAGCGTGGCGCGGTTAATGCCGACAATGTGCAGGCGGTCGCTCAGAAAGTGGCTCAGCGCATTTACCAATGACACGGCATAGACCAGCGTAACCGGGTAGTGCGCCACGCAGAAAAACAGCTTCATGGCCTGACGGCCTTTTGGGCCAAAGAACGAGCCAAACAGCGGCAGCGTATGGTCGTTCCCATCGTCCTTCTGCTGGTCGCGCATAAAGACCCGGCAGATAAGCACGTGTGGTACGAGCGATAGTGGAAATCCCAGCAGGAGTAGCAGAATAAAGATAAGCGGGCCGCGAGTACCGATTTCAACCGGTAGGAAAAGCGTGCCTGCACCCACCGTTGCGCCGTAAACACCCATCATCCAGATGGTATCTTTTTTCGTCCATTGAGGACGAGATATCGCTGTTTCTTTAGTCATAGTACTCATATATACCGAGAATAACGCGGACGTTAATGGAGGAGCTATTGGGGGTAACCTAAGCGGAAAATATAAAAGGATGGAAAAACGATTTCTTATTGTATGAGGCTATTCTGGAAGCTTCTATTCGATACTACTGGTTGCGCGATAAGCCCCGCAAGTATTTTTTGGTATTTACTGGAAAATTCAAGAGGTTTAATAACACCTTTTACATCGCTATAACTTCTTGTCATTTATAGTAAAGGAATCGACGACAGTTCGCCGATTCCATTCTCTATTTAATTACCCCAGCGGCTTTTTAAATAATCCACAGCCTGCTGCGTTTGCGGCTGTTCGAGGTAACCCTCACGGAACAATATTGTGCCATTGATATTGGTGGCGGACTCATTCATATCAATTTGCTTTTTCAGCTCTGGCACGCCGCCCTGGACCGTCCAGTCTGGTTCATTTTTCGACGGTTCACCCACTTTATACAGCGCTATACCGATGTACAGGCGGGTATTGGTTGGTTTGACGACGTCCGCCCACCATTTCGCCAGAACATCATAACGCGCGGCATCACGAGCAAACGGCCAATAGAGCTGCGGCGCAATATAGTCGAGTAAACCCTGTTGCACCCACTGGCGCGTATCGGCATAGGATTCATCATAAGCAGCAGCGCCACGGGTGTCGGAACCAGCGGGGTCGTGCGAACGATTTCGCCATACTCCGGCCGGGCTCACGCCAAATTCAACGTTCGGGTTGAGCTGCTTAATGGTGTGCGAAACCTGCGAAATCAGCTGCTGGGTGTTGTGGCGTCGCCAGTCGGCTTTTGAGGCAAAACCCTGACCGTACTGGCGATAGGTCGCGTTATCGTTCAGCGCTGAAGCCGGGGTTTCGGTGTAGAAATAGTCGTCAAACTGCACGCCATCAACCGGGTAACGAGATACAACTTCCGCCACGATACTGGTTATCCAGTCACGAACTTCCGGAATACCTGGGTCTAGCACGAAGCGGTCTCCCGCGGTGCGGATCCAATCGCGATGCAGGACGTAAACGCTCGGCGGCATCATCGACAGCGTATTGTTCAGCGCGGTAACCGTTGAAGGCTTGATATTGGTGGAGACGCGGTACGGGTTGAACCAGGCATGAACCTTCATGCCGCGCTTGTGCGCTTCATCCAGCATAAACTGTAGCGGGTCGTAGCCTGGATACTGACCAATGGTGCCCGTGAGCGTTTCAGACCATGGCAAAATATTCGACTGCCACAGTGCCGTGCCATCCGGTTTTACCTGGAAGAAAACGGTATTAATGCCGAGGCTTTTCAACTTATCAAGCTTGTCGCGCATCGCGGCCTGCTGCTGGATAACGCGCTGCATACTGCTGCTGGCGTTAATTGAGCTAATCGGTGGCCAGTCGAGACGAGACACCGTTGCGAGCCAGACGCCGCGCATTGGCTCATTATTCTGCTGGGTTTTGCCGGTATTCACGCCAGAAGGCGTTTTAACGGGGGTTTTTGAGTCGCAGCTGACCAGAAATAGTGCGGCGGCAATCAGCGCGGCGGCTTTTTTCGTTTTTGACATTCGGGAGAAACTAAAAGAACTGAGAGTCATAGGTGCCGTTATTCGGGTTATCGCGAGTGGCAAATATTTTCGTACTATTCACGGTGAAGTCAATCAATTAGCTACAGTGATATCACACAAAATGATAAGCATCATTCCGATATGTCATTTGCCTTATTTCTGCCAGTTTTTTATTGTTGATGCTTATTCATCCTGACAACAGCAAGGGAAGCCCTATGCCTGAATATTCACAACCTGTTGATACGCATCTTGCCTGGACATGGCAGGGCAGCGCCGAACCTGAAGCGCTTGAATTAACGCGTATCGCCGTCCCGCAGCTCGCGGCGGGCGATGTTCTGGTTCGCAACGCGGTTATCGGACTTAATCCGGTTGACTGGAAGGTATTCAGTCCGGGGTTGGTTGACTGGGAAAAGGGCCATGTCCCCGGCGTTGACGGCGCGGGAACGGTGGTCGCGCTGGGCGAGGGTGTCGATCAAAGCTGGCTGGGCCAGCGTGTGGCGTATCACCAAAGCCTATTGAAGCCTGGTAGTTATGCGGAACATACGCCCGTTGCCGCTCGTGCCCTGATGCGCTTGCCTGATTCATTGAGTTTTGAAACGGCGGCAAGCCTTCCTTGTCCGGCGCTAACGGCGTGGCTGGCTATTGAAAAGCTGCCGATAATTAACGGAGCGCCGCTGTTGATTAGCGGTGCCGGCGGTGCCGTCGGTCACTATCTTGTGCAGTTTGCAGCAGCGAGAGGATTTGCGGTTACCGCGATGTGCAATCCCCGTCACTGGCAGCGCCTGCAGACTTTGGGCGCGCAAACCTGCATCGCCGGGCCATTGCCTTCCGGTACCACGTGGCCAGAGGAAAAAGCGGCAACGTTCTTTGCAGTGATTGATAGCGTTAACGAGGATCATGCAGCTCGTCTGACTCCCGCGCTGAAGGCAAATGGTCACATCATCGCGATTCAGGGGCGGTTGACGGAGTGGCCATGCGCGCCGTTTGGTCGCACGTTGTCGATGCATGAAGTGGCGCTCGGCGCACTCCACTGGTTCGGAGATGATGATGCCTGGCATCAGCTAACGGCGGCCGGAGAAAAAATTATGTTGGATCTGGCGACGAAGCGTTTAGTGGCAGAGGAGACGGTGGTCTCTGATTTTGACAAACTGCCCGCGCTGTTAAATCAACTTCGTCACCGTCAGTTCAGTGGAAAACCGTTGATTCTCGTTAACCCTTAGTTCGCCCCGTTCCCCACGGATTAAACGCCGGTTCTTCCGGCGTTATTTCCACGTCACCGGTCAATGAGTCCAGATAAAGCGCTTCCACTTCGGCACGGGCCCACGGGGTACGTCGCAAAAATTTAAGGCTGGATTTAACGCTCGGGTCATTCTTAAAGCAGTTGATGTTAATCAGCTTGCTCAGTTGCTCCCACCCATAACGAGCTACCAGCGCATTGACCTGCATTTCCAGGGTTACGCCGTGCAAAGGATCTTTAGAAATATGTTCTGTCATGGGAGGTCCGTTAAAATTGAGGCCAAAATGATGTGCGAGGGAAGGTTACAAGAAAGCTGAGCATCCGGCAATGGCGCAGGTACGCAGGTTAAATTTGCGCTCAATTTTAAGGCGGTTGTACGCGGATTCTGACGTACAATGGCACTGGTTAAATGTCAGAATTCACACAGCGCACGGAAAAGCACTAAATTCATTATAATTCATATCGTTACATTGTCACTGTTAGTTATTTAAGTGACGTTGTCACATTTTTTGTTATTTCTAAAAGATGATAAGAATGGCAATGCTACAAGTATCTGGGGGTTACGAATACCTACGTCCAGGTTCTATGATGTCGTGAATAACACGATAGCGAACAGGAAAAGAAGACATGTTGAAATATGCGTCATTGCTGGTAGCGTTACTACTGGTTGGCTGCGCCAATACCCCGAACCTGCCGCCGACTGAAACGATCGTGGCGATTAAACCGATTGATTCCGGCATTATTGCCAGCTCTGAAAAACACAGTTATCGCTTTTTCCGTGAGGGGATGCCGCAGGAATATCAACGCTATAACACGTTTTATCAGCGCTTCCATCAGCAGGCATCCGGCGTGAGGGTGAATTTTGCGGTTAAGGATCATGAGGTCACGGCTGAATACATGGTGGTGATTGATAAGCGTAATGTGGATGCCAACCAGCAAACTATTCTGCGCAATGAGTACAAGGCAACAACTCTTGATAACGACCACCTTGGCGTGATGTTTAAAGCCAACGGGTTCTGGTCCTCTTCTTACGCAGAAGAGTTGGCGGCACCTTACCGGCTAGATCAGCCAATTGTGGTGTCTATCAACGATAAAACCCAGTCGCTAACCACTGCGGGGAGTATTGCACTAATTCCATTACTCCCATTATTCCCGCTGTTTATGATGTACGGCTGCGCCACCGGGCCATGCGTATAAGGTCAGCGTGTGTAGGCAGAATAGGTATATTGAGGGATAGTTGGTAGTCACCCATTACTATCCCCCGATATTAACGCTATTCCTTAACTGCCGCCGGAAACGACCCAGCAAGCCATTCCAGGAAAACTCGAAGCCGGGGAGGCACATGGCGATTTTGCGCGTAGACCACGTGAAAAGGATAGGGAGCAGGACGCCATTTACCGAGTATTTCTACTAGCGCACCGGCAGCCAGCGCTTTTTTTAGCGAGTAGGTAAAGGTCTGCACTATTCCCAACCCGGCTTCTACCGCGGCAATATGCGCATTGCTCTCATTAATGCCGAGATGATGTTCCGCTTTTATCTCCATTTTTTCCCCGTTGTGTTCAAAGCGGAATGGAAATGCTCTTCCGCTGGCGGGGGACAAATAGCTGATAAGACGGTGCCCATTTCTGAGCTCATCAGGGTAGGCGGGGACGCCGTAGCGTTTCAGGTAACCTGGCGTGGCGCAGGTAATGATCGTCGCTTCACCGATTTTTCGTGCGATAAGCGAGGAGTCCTCCATCGGGCCGCCTCGGATAGCACAGTCAATATTGCCACTAATAAGATCCGAAGGTTTATCCGCGACCTGGAGATCGATACGAATATCCGGGTAGATGGTCATGAAATCTGCTAGCAACGGCACCAGAACGTCACGTGCGGTTGAGCCGCCAATCGCTATCCGTAGGTGACCTTTGGGCTTAGCGCTGGAGGTTTTAAACGACGCATCAATCTCATCCAACTCCGTCAGAATACGCAGCGCTTTATCATAATATTCCAGCCCCTCCGGCGTGACGGTAATGCGTCGCGTGGTGCGCTGTAGCAGGCGTGTCCCCAGATGCGCCTCAAGCTGTTGAATCGTTTTGCTGATGGTGGCATTTGGCATGTCCAGTGAGTCTGCGGCGCGGGTAAAACTGTTCGTTTCGACAACGCGCGTAAAGACTTTGAGGGCTGAAAATCGATCCATTATTCACATTATCCCGACGATAAAGCGCCATTATTCACACAGGTGAAGAGTGTTTTTCATTTTGCTGTATTTTTCTGCATAGGTTAACAACGCTACAGTACCAACCGTACTGAGACGACTGATTATCTCTGTAAGTCGATGACTCAATTAGCATATTCATACTTTAGTTAAGGAAATGCATCATGAATAAGAAACTTTCGGAAAAAATTGCGTTAGTAACCGGCGGTACTTCAGGTATTGGCCTTGCAACAGCACACGTGTTGGTTGAACAGGGGGCGAAGGTGTATATCACCGGACGCCGACAGGAAGAGCTGGATGCTGCCGTGGCGTTAATCGGCCCTGCGGCGAAAGGGATTCGCGCGGATGCTTCCGTGTTGAGTGACCTCGATACCGTGTTTTCAACGATTGCGAGTGACGTGGGTCGTCTCGACGTGCTGTTTGCCAACGCCGGCGGTGGTGACATGATGCCACTTGGGGCTATCACGGAGGAGCATTTCGATCGAATTTTCGGCACCAACGTGCGTGGTGTTCTGTTTACGGTTCAGAAGGCGCTACCTTTGTTAACCCCAGGCGCCTCGGTGATCCTGACCGGCTCCACGGCCGCAGTGAAAGGCACGGCGAACTTCAGCGTTTATAGCGCCAGCAAAGCCGCGCTACGCAGTCTGGTTCGCTCATGGGCTCTTGATCTGAAAGAAAGAGATATCCGCATTAACGTCGTGAGCCCAGGCCCAATCCGTACGCCAGGTCTTGGCGGGTTGGTTGATGAAGAACACCGGCAGGGACTGTTTGATGCTCTCGCCGCTGGCGTGCCGTTGGGCCGTTTGGGTGAACCTGAAGAAGTGGGTAAAACCGTCGCGTTCCTTGCATCCGATGATTCACGCTTTATTAATGCGGCTGAAATCTATGTTGACGGTGGTCTGGCGCAAATTTAGCGTTCAGACGCGTTATAACTGAGGGCCCGAGGATATCGTCGGGCCTTCGGCATTATTAAATATGTGCGGAAATGGTGCAGAGAGAAGGGGGGACGCCTATTTTTGTTGTCAAATTGCGGACTTAACAGCCATCAGCGTCCTTTTTCGAATCCATCCGCTCCCTGCCCGAATCGCAAGCCAGTAAGCCGCCATTTTCAGCTGAGTGGCTTGATCCGGACAGTAAATGAACGTCTCAGTTTGCAGCTCATAATGTCCTTCTTCCACTTTTTTTACTCGGTAGCGCAGTAAGAGCTTTGCGCTGCCCGGCATCACTGGAGCCAGATAAGCATCAGTATCCGGCACATTCTCCAGCCCAAAATCAGCGCGCCAGAATTGCCCACGCAGCCCGTAGCAGAGCTCGGATGCTGACTTTTCCAGAAGCGTAAAACTGTCCAGGCCAAAGCTGCTAACCGTCTGGTGTTGTTTATTGCGCCGGAATTTTTGCGGTAGTTGTCTTACCGACATCAATAGCCGGATGACGGCGTCCTGCTGAATATCGAATGTCGCAATTAACGACAGAATTTTTTCAGGCGAGTGCGTTTTGATGACCGTCTGGTGTTTTTCATGGAACTGAAACTGTGGCAAGAAAACGGGTATATCCTGCCATTGAGCAAGTGCTTTACGGGTAACGAACCCAGGGTTCAGCATGTTACTTCCTTATTTGCGTTCAATCCCAATCAGAGTAGATGCCTTAGCAAACAATTCTTATCGTAGCACGGCCTAGCGCAACAAAAGGGAGGTATCTCAAAATTCACTACATGCTGAATTCTGTAGCCGCACGAGTGAACCATGAAGTAATAGACTCACGGAAGTAATTTAACATAATATACATTATGCGCACTAACATAGAATCAGGCCAAATCCAACGTTTTGCGGCTGTGATTGTGCACCTCAATAATCCGTCCGTTTTATCGCCATTATCACAATCACGCCGTTTTTTACCACCACAGCTCTTGCACGACCGAACCGCCACTATCACTAAACGTCACCGTTGCCATTGCACCATTCACCAACGTCATTTGCGGCGGTATGTGTCCGATGTCTACGTCGTATAAAACCGGTATGTTGATATCCCCCAATGCGGATTGCAGCGCGTCGAGATAATTCTGTTGATTGTCACTGTCAGCGTTCGGCCCAGCACTTCGGCCAATCATGATGCCATTGATGCCGCTGAACCAGCCCTGTAAACGTAAACTGTATAATGCCCGCGTTAATTCACACGGGCCCATTTCTACATTCTCAAAATAAAGAATGACGCCATCGCCAGTGCTCTGCTGTTTAAACGGTTCAATGCTGCCGAATTGGGTTCCGGCTATCCTGCCGATGATGTCCAGACATCCGCCAATTAATCGTCCAGTAAACGTGAGCCGCTCGCTTTTGCCATCAAGGCGTTTCCACACTGTTTTTTGAGTCAGATTGAAACCGGTGTCAGTTTCTGCTCCCCACTGGTTCTCTTCAACCTGATACTGTGCTGACGAATATTGAGTTACCGTGCTACCACGTTCGCTCTCCAGCACCGTCCAGATGCGACCTGTGGTTTCATCCAGTACTCTGGCGCCGAGTTCCATAAGGTTTGGGCCATGGGCGGTTGCCCAGCCGCTTAAGATGGTCAGCGGGAAATGCAGCGTAGTCAGGTCTGAAAAACCTGAAAACCACTTTGGCTCAACCGCTTTTAATTTCTCGAAATCAATGAGCTCCAATAGCTCGATGGCCAGATCGCCACCCCAGGGAGGCATTACGGCTTTAACCTCCGGGTCGCACAGAAACTGCATTAGCTCACTTGCCCGCAGCGCTTTATCCGCACTCTTATTCTTATGTTGCGAGCGCAAACACTGGCCTTCAACAACCCTAAACCCTTTGGATTTTAAGGCATTAATGGCAAGATCAAGTCGAGCATGGCGATGCGCAGGAACGCCTGACGATGGCGCGGTTATCGCAATTAAATCGCCAGAAACTAATCTGGACGGGAAGCGTATTTTCATGGAATATTCCTTATTAACATTGAAATAACATATCCCATCAACCACTTGCCTAACAACGCCTAAGGATAATTGATATGTCCGACTGGAACCCAACGCTGTACATGCAGTTCGGGGCAGAACGCTCACGACCAGCCGCTGAACTATTGGCGCGTATTCCGCTCAACGATGTTGTTTCAGCTCTCGATCTTGGCTGCGGGCCCGGCAACAGCACGGCATTACTTTATCAACGCTGGCCAAATGCCGCCATTACCGGCATCGACAATTCCCCCGCAATGCTTAGTGAAGCCCGAAATGCATTACCCGAATGCCATTTTATTGAAGCGGATATACGATCTCTTCAGCCAGAAATACCGCCAGATCTGATTTATGCCAATGCCTCGCTGCAGTGGCTTTCGGATCACGATGAACTGTTCCCCAGACTTATCAGTCTACTGAAACATAATGGTTTTCTGGCAGTTCAGATGCCGTATAACTGGGAAGAACCCTCGCACGTTTTGATGCGTGAAGTGGCAAAAGAACAAGGCTACCCTAATCGCGGTCGCGATCCGCTGCCGAGCGTTCATCGCTACTATGATATTTTGAGTCAGGCGGGAAGCGAGGTTGATATCTGGCGTACAACCTATTATCACAAAATGAATTCGCACCAGGCGATTATCGATTGGGTCAGCGCCACCGGGCTGCGGCCGTGGCTGCAGGATCTGGATGAATCGCAAAAGCAGCAATTTTTAGCTCGTTACCACCAACGGCTGCAGGAACACTATCCGGTACAGCAAGATGGCCAGATATTGCTGGCGTTCCCTCGCCTCTTTATAGTGGCGCAACGTAAATCATAACGCTCGGAAGATGTCAGCTAAGGGTGATGGCAAAGTTTTTTGCCAGCGCCCTTCTTCCCGCATCGGTAAAACGCACTTCCCGGTAGCCAGCAATTCGTTCAATCCAGCCATGATGTTCAAATGCAGCTAATAACGCGGCGCCAGCGTTGCCACCAAGATGCGGCCGTCGTTCGCTCCAGTCCAGACAGGCGCAGACCGTTTTGCGCCGGGTTTGTGCGGTAAGCGTGGCGCCAATTTGTCGAAAACCGGCTAATCCGACCGCTGAAAGTTCTGTGCCTTCCTCCGTAAACCAGCCCTTTTCCTGCATGAATGTATAGAGCCGGACGGCAACGTCACCGGCCAGGTGATCGTAGCAGGTTCGCGCTTTTCGCAAATGGACTGGGGTCGTAATTGGCCTTGTCGGCTGTGCTCGCATGGACACGCCCATCAGCATTTCCAGCAGCGTCGCCACCTCGTTTCCGGCCAGACGGTAATAACGGTGGCGCCCCTGAGATAAACAGCTAATTAACTGCCCCTGCACTAATTTTGCCAGATGGGCGCTACCGGTTGATGGGGATATATCCGCGACGGCACTTAACTCAGTTGCCGTCCATGCTCGACCATCCATCAAAGCGCACAGCATGCTGATCCGCGACGGGTCAGCAATGGCGGCAGCCACTTCCGACATGGTGCTTTCAAGCGTCTTGCCATCAGCGTTTGCCGGGGCGATGTTAAGCGGTTTATTCATCCCATTGTCCGGTGGCTTGAGCGGCCAGTTCGTTATTATCGGTGAGTAAAATCAATCGATTGTCATGATCGCTGTATTGTACAAGTATGTTAATCCCGTGCTCGGACAGCGCAAAAGCAATATTGCCCAGTTCTCCGGGGCGCTCCTGCTTTAACCGCCGGATAAGCGGTTTGCTTACCTTGCTGACCGGTATTCCCGAGGCCTCTAGCACTTCCCTGGCCCGCTCGCCGTTATTGACCAGAAAATGCGCATGGGATTCGTCACCGACGCTAAAAACGCCGCCGCCTTCAAGCCCTACGCCATTTTCCCCTAGCGTGGAACCTAAACGCGCCAGTTCTCCGGGACTATTACGCAGTATAACGTGGATATCAAACATGAGCGGCCAGCCTTGAGTCGGATGAATATTCACGAAGCACCTGGGCTACCCGAATACGGTAGTTGGCAAATATTGTTTCTTGCCCTTCTCTCTGTGCGGCCTGGTGCTGGGTATTTCTTTTCCACGCCAACACGGCGTCTTCATTTTCCCACCACGAGAGCGATAAGATTTTCCCTTCCGTCGTTAAACTTTGGAAGCGCTCGATGGCAATAAACCCTTCAACGTTGTCGAGCTCAGAACGAAGTTGGGCGGCAAGTTCAAGATATCGGGCCTGCTTTTCAGCAACGGCATTGGCTTCAAACAGTACGGCAATCATCGCGGTCTCCTCCAGATAAGTGAGACCACTATAAAGAGATGAAATGGCAATGCTTCGTTGGATAACGAAGTATGGCTGCGAAGTTAACGTAAATCATCCAGCAGGCTATCCATCCATTCAGCAAACACGCGAACCTTATGCGATAGATGTCTATGCGGATACATCAGCGAAAGCTGACGCCGCGGGCAAGGGTGATTGGGCAGCACTTCCACCAACTGACCCCTGTCGATATAGGGCTGTAAAAAGAAATTCATACCCTGTAATAAGCCGAGCCCTGCGAGACCAGCTGAAATATACACTTCGGAATTATCGAGGATAAGTTTCCCCGGCAGTGCGATTTCCGCAGTCCCCGTTGCCGTTTCAAAACGCCATGGCATGATCTGTCGGCTGCTACTATTGATCCAGTTTACCCCCTGGTGATGCGCCTTAAGATCATCCAGTGTTTCCGGCGTACCGTATCGGGCCAGATACTCCGGGCTGGCGCAGGTCGTCATTTTAATATTCCCCAACGGTCGAGCGACATAATCGCCATCGTCCAGGTCACCCATGCGCAGCACGCAGTCCAGCCCATCGCGCAGCATATCCCGACGCATGTCTGAGCTGCTGAGGATTATCTCGAGATCCGGATGCCTGGCGTAAAACTGGGGTAATTTCGGCACCACCACCAGACGCGCAAAGGCGATGGGCATATCGACGCGTAGCTGACCATGCAACGGTTTTTCCGGTGCAAACGATGCCAGCAGATCGTCAGCCTGCGCCAATAGCGGCTTGCTGCGTCGGTAAAACTCTTCCCCTTCCGGCGTCAGATAAATACGCCGCGTGGTGCGCTGCAATAGCCTCACCCCGCTCTCTTTTTCCAACTGCTGTAAGGCTTTGGTGACCGCCGGTCGGTGCAGCTGCAAATTTTCAGCCGCCTTACTGAAGCTACCCGAATCAATAATCTCAATAAAAATCTTAATATTTTCAAATAGATTTATCTGCATACGGCATGCCTTTGTGGAGTAAGTTCTTATTGTTATTTATTTAATAATAGTGATGCACTTTTTTCACTATTTTTCTTAATAATAAAGACGCCTACACTGCACGCATACCAGCCATTTTGCGCTGCGATTAGGAGATAACATCATGAAAAATAACCGTATCAGTCAGATTCTTGGCATTGAAAAACCTGTCATTCAGGGACCGCTGTCATGGCTCACCGATGCCCGCCTGGTTGCGGCCGTCAGCAACGCCGGTGGTTTGGGAGTGTTGGGGCCAAACGCCGGTTTAACGGCGGAAACGGCGGTCTCTACCCCGGAAGCCACGGCGGAGAAAATGCGTGAAGAGATCCGTAAAACCAAAAGATTGACCGACAAACCCTTTGGCGTGAACCTGATCCCAAGCCCGGAGAACGATATCTGGACGCCGGGTATTCTACAGGTCATCAAAGAAGAAGCGGTAAAAGTGGTGGTGTATACCGGCTATGGCCAGGGGGCGATTATCCCCGCGCTGTTCGATGAACTAAAAGCAGCGGGTATTACGATTATCTACCGCGATATAAATCCTACCCCCGAAAACACCCGCGAAGCTGAGCGTGCCGGGGCGGATATTATCGTGGCAACGGGCTTTGATGAAGGCGGTACGCTGCCGGCGACGGCGCTCGGCACCTTTTCTATCGTGCCGCTGATTGCTGACGCTGTCGAACATGTCCCGGTGCTGGCCGCCGGAGGGATTGTTGATAAGCGCACGGCGCGAGCGGCACATGCACTGGGCGCAGAGGGCGTGTTTGCGGGTTCCGTCTTTATCAGTACCGAAGAAAGTCGCGTTCCCCAAACCATTAAGGACAAAATTGTCGAGGCAAACGGCCTGGATCTGAACCTGTTCCGCACCCTGCCTGACTACTATCGTTCACTGCCAGGCAAGCTGACGTCAACGCTGGTTGAAATGGATAAAGCCGGTGCCAGCAAGGAAGAGATTGCCCATGTTATGGGCGGGCTGCGCGGCCTGCGTCTGGGGATGCTGGAAGGTAATACCGATGAAGGCTATATCGCCCTGGGAACCGGCATTGGGGGTATCCATCACGTGACGAGCGTGGCGGACGTGGTAGAACAACTGACAGCGTAAGCCCCTATTCATGCGGCCTGGTTTCAGCCCGGCCGCATTGCTATCAGGCAAACTTCAGGTAGACCTGTTCTCCCTCAATTTGCACCGGATAGGTGGCGATTCCTTCGGTTAACGGGCTGCACATCGCTTTGCCGGTTTTGATGCAAAAGCGCCCCTGATGCAACGGGCACTCAATTTCACCGTCCTCCAGAAAGCCATCGCTCAAACGTGCATTGCCGTGAGAGCAAAGATTGGCGCTGGCAAACACCCCATCTTCAGTGCGGTACAGCGCAATATCATGACCGTTCACGTCAATGCCGATGACATCATCTTCCGGCAAGTCGGCGAGTTCAGCGGCTAAAATCCAGTTATCAGACATCTACTCACCTCAGATTGGATAGATTAAGGAGTTTGGCACCAGTTCGCTGTCGAAAATGCACAGCCGGCTGGCAAAACGCAGCCCTTCTGCCGTTTGTACGACCTTATCCAGGTAGTAACCCACGTTGAACACTTCACTGTGTCCATCCGCTTTGGTTCGAAAGATGGCATAGTTGGTGCGGGCGAAAATCCCTTCCTCGGTCATTGCCGTAATATGCGGAAGCCCCACCACGTGACGCTGATAGTACGGGTCGTGGAACAGCGTCTCGGCCACGCCGTAGACTCTATCTTTCAACATCCCTTTGCTTTCCAGATTGATGGTGGAGAGCGGCAGTTTGCGGTCGTAGTTTTCGCGTGGGATCACCTTATACACACAATCATCGGTGAAGAGTTCGGTCCATTTATCCCATTCGGCGCGGTCTACGATATCGCTATATTCCGTTTGCAGCGTGACCAGTTGCTGCCAGATTTCACTGTTAATCATCATGTTTTAAATCTCCAGCACGCCGCGCCAGTAGTGGTACATCCCTCGGATTAAGGTTTCCGAGACCATGTGATCGGTATTTTCATAGCCGGTGCCGCCCATTTCCGCGATGGTGCGTTGGGACGGGTTCTGGCGTAACCCTTGCTGGGAAAATTCAACCACTTCGCCATCGTCGGCGGAGACAAACCCCGCCGGGCCGAATAGATTCGCCTGCTTCAGGCGGCGCTGGGTCATCTCCTCGGAGTCATCGGCGAAACCGAAATGTGTCCAGACAAAATCGAATTCATTCGCCCCGCGGGGCTGGATATGACGCACCGACATCGAGTTCACGTTCTGCTGAATCACCAGGCTTGGGAACAGCGTCATCATCACCACCGTTGGGCCGTTCCACCACGGTTCCTCAACTACGTCGAGGAAGCTGGAGTCGTTCAGCTGCATCTGCTCTTTAAAGCTACTCACCCCTTGCGTTACCGCACTTTTCCCGCCGTTTCCTTTGCGGCTTATCATCGCCGCATGACGGTATTTATCATCCATTATCAGCTGCGAGCGGTTATCCGCGCGCCACAGGCCAAAGGTGACAAACCAGGTGTGCAGCAGCCCCGCGTGGTACGGATCCTTAATGTTTTCCTGCATCAGTTTCCAGTTGCCGGGAATGCGCTGGCGGTTATAGCCCAGCAGCTTTAGCTGACGGCCGCTGAATACGCGCTCGAAATAGGCCAGAATGTCCGGGCCGAGATAGTGCTCCAACTGTTCAACGTCGAATGAGAACGAGGCAAACACCACGCCGTTATGGCGGGCGACGTTGAGTTTTTTTAGCCCATGTTCAGACGGGTTAAAGTCTTTCGGCATGCCGCCGTTCACTTTGCCGTCCTGCTTTACGCCCCGTCGGAACGGCACGCCCTGCAGGTTACCGTCAAGGTCATAGTTCCACTGGTGATAGGGGCACACAAAGTCGGTGCGATTCCCTGATTTTTCACGACAAAAGCGCATGCCACGGTGGGCGCAGAGGTTCTCAACCACGTTGATCTCGCCCTGCTGATTGCGCACCACGATGACCGAGCGTTCGCCAACCACGCTGCGAACAAAATCGCCCGGTTCAGGGATTTCAGCTTCCAGCGCCACGTAGCACCAGTGCTTCCCATAGAAGATTTTTTCCAGTTCGCGGTGGTAGATATCGTCGCGAGTGTAGGCCCAGAACGGTATCCGACTAGTGCCATCGTCAGGCCACAGTAAATTGTTTTGCGGTTCAGAGGTGAAGTTCATCGTGACTCCTTTTTGTTATCTATGCAGGTAAACGACATTACGATTGGTAATAAAACGCATCGGCGTGAATATCCTCTGCTCTTGCGCCCAACGCTTTTGCCTGAAGCGTCATCGCCTCAACCATCGCGGGCGGCCCGGCGGGATAAACCTTCCAGCCTGCCAGCGTCGGCAAATCCTGAATGACCGCAGCAGGTAATCTTCCGCTGCGGACACCCGATGCTGATGACTCCTGGCTTAACACCACTTGATATCGGAAGTTGCCGTATGTCTGTGCCAGCTCGTCCAGCATCTCAACGCCATAGAGATCTGCCGCCCAGCGGCTGCCGTAATAGAGGTGGATGGGGTTACGCATGCCGGCGGCCAGCGCGGAGCGGATAATGGATAGCTGCGGCGCAAGGCCCGTGCCGCCAGCGACGCAGAGTATCGGGCCTTCATGTTTCTGACGTAGCCAACTGGCACCCAGCGGGCCGTTGAGCTTGATGGCGGTACCTGGTTCGAGCGTTTCCAGTAACCCAGGTGTGACCCGTCCATCGGAGACGATACGAATATGAAACTCCAGTTCGTCATCTTGCGGACAGCCCGCCATGGAATAACTACGCTGGCCGCCTCCGGGAAACGTCAAACGGACAAACTGCCCAGCGGACCAGGAAAACGGCTTGGCGGGCTTCAGGCGTAGACGCCATACGTCGTGACAAAGCGTCGTAAAAGAGACAACCGTGGTTTTGAGGGTACGCGCTGGATGCACCACAACTTCATCCGCAGGCGGAAGCTCAATGACGCTCGGTGACAGCAACGTGGCGCAGCAGGCCAGCACCTCACCCGTTTCCAGTTCTGGTGCATCGTCCGGCAGCGTATGAGCGACATCGCCAGATATCACCCGGCAGCGACAGGTCTGACAGCGACCGGCCATGCAGCTGTAAGAGATGGGAATTTGGTGCTCACGTAATACATCCAACAGATTACTGCCGGGGGTAACGGCGACCTGACGACGAGACGGCATGAAATCCACTTGCATCACAGTTCCTTACCATTAATGTTGTTATTTTGTTAATGAATCGTATAAAGAAACGGAGCGGTGAGATATACCGTGTGGTTTATAGCGGTTATTAATCGGATTGATAACGATATCTATGTCACGTTTAGCTGAATTCGACCTGAACCTGCTGGTGCTCTTTCGCCATATGTACAATGAGCGCCATACCGGCAGAGTCGCCGAAATGATGGGCCTTACCCAACCTTCCGTCAGCCATGCTATTAAGCGCTTGCGGACGATGCTGGGCGATGAGCTGTTTGAAAAAGCATCCCGAGGGATGCGCCCTACGCCATATGCGGAAGCGATTGCCGGTGATGTGGATGAAATTCTCTGCGCGCTGGAAAAGACGCTGAGCTACCGCAATAGTTTTAACCCGTGGGAAAGTCAGCGTGAGTTTCGCGTCGCGATGACCGACCTTGGGGAAATTTACCTGCTGCCCAGGCTGATGAATTTATTGAGCAAAGAAGCGCCCGGCGTGCGTATCACGACGGTTCGTGATACGGCAGTACCGCTAAAAACAGAAATGGAGAACGGTGGCGTGGATCTGGCTATTGGTCTGCTGCCGCAGCTTGAAGCCGGGTTTTATCAGCGGCGGCTCTTCGATCAGCGCTATGTCTGCTTAATGCGTAAAGACCATCCGCTGAGCAACCAGCCCTTTGATGAGGCCGCCTTTCGCGAGGCGCAGCATATCAAGGTCATGGCGCAAGACTCCGGCCATAAACGTATTTTTGAACTCTTTGCCAAAGCCGGTATTGCCGACCAGGGGCAACTGTGTGTCCCCCATTTTATGGCGATTCCTTATATTCTGAGCGAAACCGATTTTATCGTCACGGTGACTGAAAAACTGGCGTTACAGACAGCGCAACGGTTTGGGCTGGTTATCCGTCCATTACCTTACGATCTGCCGACTATCCAGATTAACCTGTTCTGGCATAGCCATGTGCATCAGGATGCAGCCAACACCTGGTTACGCCGTTGTTTTATGCGTCTGTTTACCGAGTAACTAACCGTTTTTAAGTGACACTGTCACTTATTAAGCCTTTCAATCCGCCGGGTAATAAAACCAGCTTCGTCAGCACGATTCGGGAACCAGCATGATCATTTTCAGCGCTCGGTTGCTTGCCAACTGCCAGCTGAGCTGGCGATAGGTCAGATCGCCTCGCGTGGCATGATGAAAAACACGCGCGCCACCTTCCCGCACGATAACCTGCTGTTGGGACCAGAATTCACGAAAATCACTGCTGTTTTCACTCATCTGCTGCACAAACGCGTTGAGCGTGGTGTCGTTAGGATAATGAATAGCATCAGAACGAAGCTCCGCGACAATACGGCGAGCACGCACCTCCCAGTTATCGACCAACGTCCGGGCGAGCGGGTTCAGGAACATAAAGTGCATCATGTTCGGGGATTTTTCGCTATCGAGAAAGCCCTTAAACAACGTTTCGGCACCTTTATTCCATGACAGCACCTGCCAGGTGAGATCCAGTAAATAACAGGGCTCTGACACGGCGTATACGGCGGACAAAATGGTCTGCTCGACTGCGGGAACCTGCTCAATCAGCGGATCGCTTTTATGCGCCAACAAAAAAAGATATTCCCGCTCAGCAGGCTTGAGCTTGAGCGCAAAGGCAATTCCTGACAGCGTTTGAGCCGAAACGGTGATATCGCGTCCCTGTTCAAGCCAGGTATACCAGGTGGTGCTGATCCCACTCATCTGCGCCACCTCTTCCCGGCGCAGCCCTTTTGTTCTCCGGCGCGAAAGCACCGGGATCCCCAGCATTTCCGGCGAGGTATTTTCCCGTTTAACGCGTAAAAATGTCCCCAGCGCTTCTGGCCCTTTCAGTCCCGTGTTGTCCATGGTAGTAACTCGATATACCAGTATAAGTGCCAATATTGTACCCGTATTAATCCCGGCGTATAGTCCGTTTTAACAAGAACATAACAACAGAGGAAGACCGGTATGAGCAACCATCATGAAGCATTAGTGAAGTCCCAGTTTAGCGGTCAGGCTGCCGCTTATTTGCAGAGTAACGTCCACGCCCAGGGGGCTGATTTACGTCGTCTGGCCGAATGGCTGGTCGATGATACGCAAGCACGCCTGTTGGACGTCGGCTGTGGTGCCGGGCATGCCAGCTTTACCGCCTCTCCTTTGGTCGCTGAGGTCACCGCGTATGATTTGTCCGAAGGGATGCTGGAAGTTGTGGAACAGGAAGCCCAAAAGCGCGGGATGGGTAATATCAGCTGTGCACAAGGTCCGGCGGAAATTCTGCCTTTCGCGGATAACAGCTTTGATATTGTTATCAGCCGCTACTCTGCGCACCACTGGCATGATATTCAGGCGGCGTTGATGGAGATTCGCCGCGTCCTCAAACCTGGCGGCCGTTTTATCCTGATGGATATCGCGTCTCCGGGCAAAGCAATGCTCAACGTCTGGTTGCAAACGGTCGAAATGCTGCGTGATCCATCGCACATTCATAACTACTCTCAGGGTGAATGGTTGTCGATGGTCAACAATCGCGGGATGGTGGTGGATAAATTGGTCGGCGATAAACTGCATCTGGAATTTTCATCCTGGGTGGCTCGAATGAAAACGCCAGAAAATATCGTCGAGGCTATCCGCTATTTGCAGGATAAAGTCTCTGATGAAGTGCGCACGCATTTTGAGATTGCCGCCGACGGTAGCTTTGTCAGCGACACCATTATGTTTCAGGCGCGCTAAGTGCGGTTTGTCGCCAGGCTTTTGGGGATAAACCGGTTTCCCGCTTAAACGCGTTGCTAAACGCGCTAACCGAGGCGTACCCGAGCGTTTGTGCCACTTCAGCCACCTGCTCGCTCGCTTCGCTTAGCGCCTGTTTGGCAAGCCGCATGCGCCACTGTGTCAGATAGGCAATCGGGGTCATGCCTGCGGTTTGTCGGAAATGCTGCGCAAATACCGTACGCGACATGGCGCAGGCCTTTGCCAGTTCCTCCAGGTGCCACGCACGAGCCGGGTCGCCGTGCATCAGCTGCAACGCTGGCGTTAAGCGGCGGTCGCCCAACACCCGAAGCCAACCGACGGGTAGCGTCTCGTTATTCTGCAAGTGAGCGGGTAGGATTTGCACAAATAACAGCTGCGCCAACTGCGTTGAAACCAGCTGTGAACCGGGCTGATGTTGAACACGTTCTTGTACTAGTTGATCCAAAAGCCAGCGGAACGATGAGGCCTGCGCTGAGTTTGCCGGTACATGAATCCACGGTGGTAGCACGTGGGTCAGCAACTTACCGCTGGTCGGGTTCAGCAGAACGTGACCGCCGATATGTTCAATGTCATTACCTTCACCAATGGGCGCATGCGGTTTGCCCGCGCCAAAGAACACGCTCATGGCATCAATAGGCTCGACGTCCGGATGGCTTGCCAGCACAAACTCGCGCTTCGCGCTGAGTAACCCGACATCACCGGTTGCGAATAAGATGGGTTCCGGTTCCCCTTCCAGCAATACCCAGCACTGACCGCGAAGAATGGCGAAGAATTTGATTTTATCCGGCGCAGGAAAACGCAGCGCCCACCGACCACCGGCGGTGAACCCACCGGTTACCAGCGATTCGGCATGCGTCAGTTTGAGGATGTCTGAAAACGGATCAATGTTCATTTCCGTACTATCGAGCAACTCAGACGCACTATCAAGCATTCACAATCTGACTACCGCTGCTTACTCTATGTCATATACCCATCGCATAAAGAGAATTGCATCATGAGTAAAGCACGCGTTTTAGTCACCGGCGGCACCGGTTTTATCGCTCAACACTGCATTATTTCCCTGCTTAATAACGGATATCAGGTACGTACCACCGTACGCTCCGCTGAGCGTGAAGAAGAGGTTCGCCGCAATTTACAGCAAGGCGGCGTTGAACCTGGCGCCGATCTTTCGTTCGTGGTGGCGGATCTGACCGCTGACAACGGCTGGGACGATGCCGTTGCGGGTTGTCGCTTCGTGATGCACGGTGCGTCTCCAACTCCTTCCGGCAGCCAGACTCAAGAGGCCGATTGGGTGAATCCGGCCATTGACGGCAACCTGCGCGTACTGCGCGCCGCCCGCGATGCAGGCGTACAGCGCGTGGTGTTAACCTCGGCGTTTGGCGCTATCGGCGTGGGCCACCCGGCCGATTACCCTCGCCCATTTACCGAAAACGACTGGAGTGACGTCAGCGGCGATGTCTGGCCATACCAGAAATCAAAAACGCTGTCCGAACGCGCTGCGTGGGAGTTCATCGCCCGCGAAGGCAACGGTCTGGAACTTTCGGCAATTAATCCGGTCGCGGTACTGGGGCCGGTATTGGGCGCTGACTATTCTCACTCCACCCGCATTATCAAAAACATGCTCGATGGCGAGCCGGGCTGCCCGAATATCAACTCCTGCTTTGTGGACGTGCGTGACGTTGCCGACCTGCACCTGTTGGCGATGACGCATCCGGCGGCCAACGGCGAGCGTTTTCTTGCCAGCGCTGGGCACAGCTTGACTATCCTCGATGTGGCGAACACGCTTCGCCAGGCGTTGGGGGATGCGGCAAGTAAAGTATCGACGCTGCCGATGAGCGATGAAATGGTGCGCGCCGCAGCGCAGAACAACCCGGTAATGCTGGGAATGGTAAAACTGCTGGGGGTCGATATGAACGTGAGCCATGAAAAGGCGACGACGTTACTGGGTTGGAAACCGCGTTCCCCGCAGGCGGCGATTGTCGCCACCGCCGAAAGTCTTATTGCACTTGGCCTGGTGTAGGCCTAATAAGCGCAACGCCATCAGGCATTGCCCGGCACATTGCAGGATGTGCGGCAAAGACTAATCCGCCCGACCATAACGCCTTAATTAGTTACAGTGTCACGATTATGTCCCCGACCTTTTATATTGATGTGTTTCCCGGCGTCGCTGCGCTCAGCCGGGGAAGCCTTAAGCCTGACAAAAGTTATGCGCTCAATGTCGCCATATCGATAACAAAACGGTACTTCACATCGCTTTTGAGCATACGTTCAAACGCATCGTTAATGTTATGAATATCAATCATTTCTATATCGGCAGTGATGCCATGTTTACCGCAAAAATCGAGCATTTCCTGCGTTTCGGCAATCCCGCCAATACAGGAACCGGCAATAGAACGGCGACCCAGTAATAGCGGCAGCGTGCTCGACTCCGGCATATCGCCCAGCAGGCCAACAAAGACCAGCGTGCCGTCGAGCGTCAGGGTTGGCAGATAGGGATTGACCTCGTGAACGTACGGTACGGTATCAATAATCAGATCGAACTGATTTTGCACTTTCGCCATCTGGGCCGGGTCAGTAGACACCACGACGTGATGGGCACCAAGGCGGCGGGCATCCGCCTCTTTACCAGGAGAACGGGTAAATAGCGTGACTTCCGCGCCCAGCGCGCTGGCCAGTTTGATGGCCATGTGCCCTAACCCACCTAACCCTACTACCGCCACTTTACTGTTGGCACCCACCTTCCAGTGACGCAGCGGCGACCAGGTGGTGATACCGGCGCACAGCAGCGGCGCGGCACCTTTTAAATCCATGTTTTCCGGGACGTGCAGCACAAAATCCTGGCTGGCAACAATCGTCTGAGAATAACCGCCATAGGTGGTGGAATGGTCGTGACGATCCTGACCGTTGTAAGTCTGAACGTTACCCTCTTCACAGTACTGCTCAAGCCCGTGCTGGCACGGCTGGCAAACGCGACAAGAGTCAACCATGCAGCCAATAGCGGCCAGATCGCCCTGCTTAAACTTGGTCACACCCTTTCCAACGGTACGTACGCGACCGACAATTTCATGCCCGGGAACAATCGGATAGGTACTGAATCCCCAGTCGTTGCGCGCCTGGTGCAGGTCCGAATGGCATACGCCGCAGTAGAGAATATCGATAACCACGTCATCCGGGCGCGGTTCGCGGCGCTCGAAGGTGAATGGCGCTAGCGGTGTCGATGGGTTTGTAGCAGCATAACCTAACACTTTCATGACGTTACCTCGCATTACGTGTTTCATTTTCAGCCAGGGTACAACCTACAGCACATTGCTCACTGAAACTATGCCCACTGTTGCAATACCGTCATGAGCTTAGTTCATGAATACATCCCCGCCTTCACCATCGCACAAAGGGTTAATTGGCGATGTTATAAGCAATCGTGCGTTTTTTTGTGCTCTTACGCCCAATTTGTCAGCATCGTGTTAATCGTTGCTCTATAATCTTGCGCGCTGCAGTTTCTACCGGCCCGGCAAAGATGGCTGGATTGAAAGACAACGGAGTTACGTAAGATGTTACCAGGCAATAAAAATCGTTCCCTTTATATCCCCTATGCGGGGCCGGTTCTGTTGGAATTTCCCCTGCTGAATAAAGGCAGCGCGTTCAGTATGGAAGAACGCAGCAACTTCAACCTGCTCGGGCTGCTGCCTGAAGTGGTTGAGAGCATTGAGGAGCAGGCCGAACGTGCCTGGATCCAGTACCAGGGCTTTAAAACTGAAATCGACAAGCATATCTACCTGCGCAATATCCAGGACACTAACGAAACGCTGTTCTATCGCCTGGTAGAAAATCATCTTGATGAGATGATGCCGGTTATCTACACCCCAACCGTGGGTGCGGCTTGCGAACGTTTCTCTGAGATTTACCGCCGCGCCCGCGGTGTCTTTATCTCCTATCAGAATCGTCATAACATGGACGATATTCTGCAGAACGTACCAAACCACAATATCAAAGTGATTGTGGTGACCGACGGTGAGCGTATTCTCGGCCTGGGCGACCAGGGCATCGGCGGCATGGGTATTCCTATCGGTAAGCTTTCCCTGTACACCGCCTGTGGCGGCATCAGCCCGGCCTATACGCTGCCGGTGGTGCTGGATGTGGGTACCAATAACCAGCAGTTGCTGAACGACCCGCTTTACATGGGCTGTCGTAACCCGCGTATCAGTGACGACGAGTACTATCAGTTTGTGGATGATTTCATCCAGGCCGTGAAACACCGCTGGCCAAACGTGCTGCTGCAGTTTGAAGACTTCGCGCAGAAAAACGCGATGCCGCTGCTCAACCGCTACCGCGATGAGATCTGCTGCTTTAACGATGACATCCAGGGCACCGCGGCGGTTACTGCCGGTACGCTGATTGCGGCAAGCCGCGCGGCGGGCAGCCAGCTTAATGAGCAGAAAGTGGTCTTCCTGGGCGCAGGCTCTGCGGGCTGCGGTATCGCCGAGCAGATTATCGCTCAGATGCAGCGCGAAGGGTTGAGTGAGGAACAGGCGCGTAGCCGCGTATTTATGGTTGACCGCTTTGGCCTGCTGACCGACCAGATGCCTAACCTGCTTCCATTCCAGAGCAAACTGGCGCAGAAACAGGAAAAAATTCAGGGTTGGCAGCACGATAACGACGAGATTTCCCTGCTCGACGTGGTGCGCAACGTGAAGCCAAACATTTTGATCGGCGTTTCCGGCCAGACCGGGCTATTCACGGAAGAAATTATTCGTGAGATGCACAAGCACTGCCCACGTCCGATTGTGATGCCGCTGTCGAACCCAACGTCACGCGTTGAAGCTACGCCGCAAGACATCATCAGTTGGACCGACGGTCAGGCGCTGGTTGCCACCGGTAGCCCGTTCGCACCGGTCACCTGGAAAGATACCGTCTATCCTATCGCTCAGTGCAACAACTCCTATATCTTCCCGGGAATTGGTCTGGGGGTGATTGCCTCGGGCGCGTCGCGTATTACTGACGAGATGCTGATGTCCGCAAGTGAAACGTTGGCCAAACACTCTCCGCTCGCGAACAATGGCGACGGTCTGGTGCTGCCAGAGCTGAAAGACATTCATAAAGTCTCCCGCGCTATCGCGTTCGCGGTCGGTAAAATGGCCCAGCAACAAGGTGTCGCAACCAATACCTCCGCCGACGCCCTGCAAGAAGCGATTGATGAGAACTTCTGGCTGCCGGAATACCGTAGCTACCGTCGTACCTCCATCTAACTCGTAGCAAAATTGTAGCCCGGCCAAGCGCAGCGTCGCCGGGTTCATTCCTCGCTCCCCTGTAGAACAAAAGAAAACTGGCACGATAGTCAATGCTGATTATTTTACAGCCCTTATAATGTATGTTGTAACTAATATTATATTCACTAGATTAATATTCACATGGCCGCTACACTGCCATTACCTTTCAACCTGACAACATTAAGAGGAGGTTAATTATGCTGTACTGTGAAATTTTCAATGTTTCACATACATTTGGTGATCGCACCAGCTCAAGCGTTATCGGTTTCATGCTGCGATAACTTCTGCTTGAGCGAAGACACCAATCCCTAAACCCTTCCCTCGGGCTTACTTAGTTATCGTCAGCGATGTTTGACGAGGCATTCCCATGCCTGTAACTCTTGAGTAAGCAAATGAGCACATTATTAACTGCACAATCTCTTCATGTTGAGACGGCTTTCGGCCCTCTTTTTACAGACCTTTCCTTTACCCTGAAAAAAGGCGACCGCATTGGCCTTATCGGCTACAACGGCTGCGGCAAAAGTACCCTGTTACAGGTACTGGACGGCACGCTGATACCCTCTTCCGGGCTCGTCGCGTTGGCTAACCATTGTCTGATGGCTCGCGTAGAACAACATCTTCCCGCTGAACTACTCGACCGCACGCTGATCCAGGCCGTACTGGCACAGCTGTCGGAATCGGCTCGTGAAAGCCAACGCTGGCAAGCCGAGCGTTTGTTAACGGAAATGGGGTTTTCCCCCGCAGAGATAGATAACCCGGCGGCAACGCTGAGCGGCGGCCAGCACACGCGGTTGCTGTTGGCTCGAGCGCTCATCCTGCAACCGGATCTGCTGCTGCTGGATGAACCGGGCAACCACCTCGACCTGCCAACGCTGCTGTGGCTGGAGAACTTCCTGAATAGCTGGAGCGGCAGCTTCGTACTGGTTTCACACGATAATCCGCTGCTGGATGCCGTCACTAATACCAGCTGGATTTTGCGTGATAAAACCCTGCACGCATTTTCACTCCCCTGCACAAAAGCCCGTCAGGCGCTGGAAGAGCAGGATGAGAGCGATGCGCTGCGGCATAAGGCGGAACAAAAAGAGATTGACCGCGTCACCGCCAGCGCCAAACGGCTGGCCACCTGGGGACGGGTGTATGACAACGAAGATCTCTCGCGTAAAGCCAAGCAGATGGAAAAACAGGTTACGCGATTGAAGGAGAGCCAAACGGAACTTACCGCCGGCACACCATGGACGCTCGCGCTCCACGGCGATGCGCTGCGGGCAGACCGTCTGCTGGAAATGGACAACCTGCCCGTGCCGCCTGCACCAGACCTACCGGCGCTGTTTACGACTGATATTGCGCGGCTACAAAGCGGCGATCGCGTTGCCATTATGGGACGTAACGGCGGCGGTAAGTCCTCGCTGTTGCGCCTACTGTGGCGGCAGATGCAGCAGTCGTCGGCCGATGCCGGGCTGAAGCTTCATCCGCGCCTGAAAGCAGGTTATTACGATCAGACGCTGCACCAGTTAGCCGACGAAGATAGCCTGCTGGACGCACTTGAAGCATTTGAACCGTATGCAGAAACCCGAAAACGCGCGCTGATTTCAGCGGGTTTTGGCTGGGCGCGGCACGGGCAAAAGGTCAGTACTTTAAGCGGCGGTGAGCGTTCTCGCCTGCTGTTCGTCGGATTATCGCTTGCCCGATACAGTCTGCTGTTGCTTGATGAACCCACGAACCACCTAGATATCGACGGTAAAGCGGCGCTTGCGCAAACGCTTTGTGAGTATCCCGGCGGCGTGCTGTTGGTCAGCCACGACCGTCAGCTCATCAGCAATAGCTGTAACCGTTTCTGGTTGATTGACGAGAATGGCTTGAGCGAATGGCCGGACGCTGACGCGGTGTACGAGCAACTTCGCCACCGTGCTTGCCCGGACGCACCGCGCTCCGTCACCGTCACAGAAGAAAAAGCCACAACGGAGGCGGATGACCTGCTGGAGCGCTTAATTGAGCTTGAGTGGCGGTTAGCCGAAGACCTGGCGCGTAAACCTAAACATCAGAAGCCGCAGTTGCAGCAGCGCTGGCGTGAGGAGATTGCAACCATCAATAATCAGTTAGTTTAACCTACCCGTAGCCCGGCCTTGCACAGCAACGCCGGGTTTTCTCCCTACTCCAGATAATCCCGGAGTCGGCGTTCCGCCTCATCCGGGCTACGTATTACTGTGGATTCTTCTCTTTCCAGGCGTCCCACGCCTGCTTAATTTCCTGCTTCGCCGCAGCGGCATCATTAAAACCGTTCAGCTCTACCTTTTTGCGCCCTTCCGGAAGCTGTTTATAGACGCGGAAAAACGCCTGCAAGCGCTCCAGCTCAACCTTCGGCAGATCGCTCACGTTCTTGATATCGTCGTAGGTTGGGTCAATTTTGCTGGTAGGTACGGCAATAATTTTGTCGTCTTTCTCGCCACCATCAATCATCTTCAACACGCCAATCGCGCGCAGTTTGATAAGCGTGCCCGGCGCCATTGGAGCACGGGTATAGAACACAACGTCCAACGGGTCGCCGTCACCTGCCAGCGACTGCGTCAGTGAACCGTAGTTTGCAGGATAGGCAACCGGCATAGACTGAAAGCGGTCGGCGACCAGAAAACCGGTTTTCGCGTCAGTTTCATATTTAATAATGCCGCCCGCCGGGATCTCAGTTACCGCATAAAACTCTTCAGGGTTGTTTTCAGGCTGCGGGAAGTCAAGTACGTTGTGCGCCTGCGCGGCGGCAGAAAGGAACAGGCTTGCGGCCAGGATTGTTTTTACCAGATGCATTGTGTTGTCACTCTATCGTTATAAGAAAATCAAAAACGACACGGTAGAGTTTACGGATGAACAAATGATGACCGCTTGATGACAAAGTTGTTAACGCTCAGTGCTATCAATATGAAAAACCACTAGATTCTTCCCACCCTCCGGCTTGCAATTTTCGTCATTATCACTAATCATTAATGAGTATTATTATCAAATACATATTAACCAGGAGTAGGATATGAAGGCTGCTGTTGTCACACATGACCATCAGGTAAACGTCACTGAAAAAACGCTGCGCCCACTGCAGCACGGTGAAGCCCTGTTAGCGATGGAATGCTGTGGAGTCTGTCACACCGACCTGCACGTGAAAAACGGTGATTTTGGTGACAAGACTGGGGTTATCCTCGGCCATGAAGGTATTGGGATCGTCAAAGCAATCGGTCCTGGCGTCTCCTCTCTTAAAGTAGGCGACCGTGCTAGCGTTGCCTGGTTCTTCGAAGGCTGTGGCCACTGTGAATACTGTAACAGCGGCAACGAAACGCTGTGTCGTTCAGTGAAAAACGCAGGCTATACCGTCGATGGCGGGATGGCTGAAGAGTGCATCGTCACCGCTGACTATTCGGTCAAGGTTCCGGATGGCCTTGATTCCGCCGCGGCGAGCAGCATCACCTGTGCTGGCGTCACCACCTACAAAGCGGTCAAAATCTCGAAAATCAAACCGGGCCAGTGGATTGCCATTTACGGCTTGGGTGGTCTGGGCAACCTGGCGCTGCAATACGCGAAAAACGTCTTTAATGCGAAAGTGATTGCCCTCGATGTGAACGATGAGCAGTTGAAGCTGGCTAAAGAGATGGGCGCGGACCTTATCATCAATTCACGCAGTGAAGATGCCGCGAAGCAGGTGCAGGAACTGACCGGCGGCGCGCACGCTGCGGTCGTTACCGCCGTCGCGAAAGCTGCCTTTAACTCTGCGGTTGACGCCGTACGTGCCGGTGGCCGCGTGGTGGCCGTTGGCCTGCCGCCGGAAGCGATGAGCCTCGATATTCCGCGTCTGGTGCTGGACGGTATTGAAGTGGTCGGTTCGCTGGTCGGTACCCGTCAGGATCTGACCGAGGCCTTCCAGTTTGCCGCTGAAGGGAAAGTGGTGCCGAAAGTGGCGCTGCGTCCGTTAAACGACATCAACGCTATCTTCAAAGAGATGGAATTGGGCCAGATCCGTGGCCGTATGGTTATCGATCTTCGCCATTAATGCCCTGAGCCTCTCCCTCACAGGAGAGGCTACTCTCAGGCCGCCACCAGCTTCTGTTGCCGTTGTTGGTAACGCGCATAAAGCAGCAAAGACGACATCGCCAGGAACGACAGCGCCGCCGCCGGCAGTGCCACTGAACTCCAGCCGAAATTCAACGTGATCATCAGCCCCCCGAAGAACGCACCTATCGCGCTACCAAGGTTAAAAGCAATCTGACCACCCGCCGCCCCTAGCATTTCACCGCCCTTCGCGTTCTGCAGCAGCAAAATCTGCAACGGTGCGGAAAGCGCAAATAGCCCCGCACAGCAGATAAACGCCAGCACCAGCGACGCAATTTTAAAACCACCGAGCGCGAATATTAGCAGCAGCGCGACCACGATAACGAAATCGGTTGTTGCCGCAATGCGCAGCGGGCTGTAGCGCCCGGAAAGCTTGCCACTGAGAATGTTACCCAGCACCATGCCCAGTCCCACCAGCATCATAATGAACATGATTGCCCCTTCGGGGAAACCTGAGACGTTCATCATAAACGGCTTGATATAGCTGAACCAAGCGAACACGCCAGCGTTACCAAACATCGTCGCCGCAAAGATTAACCACGGTGCAGGACTTTTCAGAAAGTGGAACTGCTCACGTAGGCGCGCGTCGGATTTATCAAACAGCGTTGGCACCCAGGCAATAATCGCCACCAGCACCACCACGTCAAACAGCGCAATCGCCAGGAAGGTATAGCGCCAGCTGAACTGATGACCCAGCCACGTCCCCGCAGGTACGCCAACCAGATTTGCCACCGTCATCCCGGCGATCATCCCCGCTACCGCCGCCGTCACCCTGCCACGCGGCGCAATCTTCGACAGAATAATGGCCCCCACGCCAAAGAACGCCCCGTGCGGAAAGCCCGACACCAGTCGCCCAATAGCCAGCATTGTGTAGCTCGATGACACGGTAAAAATAACGTTACCCAACACACAGAGCGCCGCCAGCAGCAGCATGATTGACTTCAGGGAGAAGCGCGTGGAAAACAGCGCAATAATCGGCGCACCGATCACCACGCCGAAGGCATACCAGGAGATCATATTGCCTGCCGCCGGGATCGAGATCCCCACATCACGCGCCAGTTCCGGCAGCACGCCCATAATGCCAAATTCCGCCATCCCCAGACCAAACGTGCCCAGCGCCAGCGCAAAAATTGTTTTTTTCATCCCTCTAATCACTTGTTTCTGTTGCGTTTGCAGAGGGGCATTATTGACCATTCATGGGAAGCAGACCAGACAAAAAGGTGCGGTAACGGGTTTGTCCATATATACAGCGTGAATGATTCATATACGATGCCGATATTAGTGCGTAATGCAACAGAAGAATATTTTCTGGAAGGCGGCGCGCAAAGGCTGAATCAGGCTAATTGTGTTTTAGCGAGAACGGCGGATAATCGTCCTATTCTTTACAAGGAGGTCATAATGAAATCAAACAACACGGTTAGGGAAATGCCGAAAAACACCATTCCAAACGGCTCAGTGAGTAACACCTCGCCTGGAGATATCGGTCAACTCAACAACGCTAACGAAGATCGTGAATTTATCAACAGAATGAACGGGTTTACGCAAATGACAGGGCTGTTATCCGATGATCCTTTTTACGAGGTACTTTAATGTGCCAACAGTTTGATGTTTATCGAAATCCATCGGAGAGGACCCGTCTTATTCATCCGTTTATTATGGTGATCCAACATGACTATTATGGCGATCTGTCAACACGCCTGGTACTTCCTTTAAGTAGTCATGCTTATTTAAACGGTTATTACCATCAGGCAACGCCGTTGGTGAATATTGACTTCCAGACAGTAGCAATCAATACGCCATCGATGACCAGCATAGATAAAAAGAAGCTTAGCAACCTCTATTTTGTCTGTAATTTACGCCATGCTCGTTCAAGCGTGATATCGGCAATTGATGCTCTCGTCACCAACACTTGAGTATATTAAAATCACAAACAAAAAGAGCGGCTTAACGCTCCCCGTCAAGGGATATCAAACCGCTCTTCACTTCCGGAAAAAATCCCTACTTCATCCCTTCCGAACTCTCTTTCTTCGCCTCTACTCGCTCAACTTCACGATACCAGCGCGGATGGTGTTTCTGCGCCCAGCGGCGACTCACCTTCCCTTCAATCATCCCTTTAATCGACCCTTTGACCCAGAACGCCATATACATATGGATAAGGATCGCGTGGATCAGAATGATAGCGGAAGCGGCGTGAATCAGCAGCGCGTAGCGAATCACCTGAATCGGGAAGAACGGCGCAAAGTAAGGACGCCAGATAATCACCCCGGTCACCAGCAGCACGAAAATCATGCTCATGATGGTCCAGAACATCATCTTCTGCCCAGCGTTATACTTCCCGACCTTCGCCACCTTATGCTCGTTGCCTTTCAGCACTTCGACAATCCCCAGCACCCACGGAATATCCTGCTTATCCGGAATGTTGTGATGCACGAAGCGGGCAAACATAAACATCAGCACCACGAAGATCAATACGCCGAAGAACGGGTGCAGAATACGCCCCATCTGCGGCGTACCGAAGGTTTCGGTCAGCCATTGCAGCGTCGGGAAGAAGAACGAAATCCCCGATACCGCCACCAGGAAGAAGCAGATAGCCACCGTCCAGTGACAGGCGCGATCGACAAACTTCGTGCGCACAATCATTTTCGACTTACTCATGGCCATCCTCCTCTTCGTCATCATCCACTTCTTTGTTCGGGCCAATACCGATGTAGTGATAGATCAGCCCGGCAAAGGTGGCGATAAAGCCCGCGGCGGAGAGCGGTTTCAGCGCCCCTTTCCACAGATTAATGCTGGTATCAATGGCCGGGTCCTTCGGCAGCTTGTGATACAGCTCTGGCTGATCCGCATGATGCAGTACATACATCACGTGCGTTCCGCCCACGCCTTGCGGATTATAGATACCGGCATGCGGGTAGCCGCGTTTCTTAAGCTTATCGACGCGCTCTTGTGCCACATCCAGCATCTCTTTCTTGGTGCCGAAGTGAATAGCACCGGTCGGACAGGTTTTCACGCAGGCCGGTTCCTGACCCACGCTCACGCGATCCACACACAGGGTGCATTTATAAACGCGGTTATCCTCTTTATTGAGGCGCGGAATATTAAACGGACACCCGGCGATGCAGTAACCGCAGCCGATACAGTTTTCCTGCTGGAAATCGACGATCCCGTTAGCGTACTGAATAATCGCCCCGGCGGACGGGCATGCCTTCAGGCAGCCCGGATCTTCACAGTGCATACAGCCGTCTTTACGAATCAGCCACTCGAGCTTGCCGTTCTGTTCGGTTTCGCTAAAACGCATCACCGTCCAGGACTTGGCGCTCAGGTCCGCCGGGTTATCGTAAACCCCGACGCAATGCCCCACTTCGTCACGAATATCGTTCCACTCGGAGCAGGCCACCTGGCAGGCTTTACAGCCCACGCAGGAGGAGACATCAATCAGCTTGGCAACTTCATCCTTATAGTCCCGCGCTCGAGGCGCGGGCGTAATCGGGTTAGTTGCAGAGCGTTTAATAATGTCTTGTGTTTCCATCGCCATTTAAACGCTCCTTACGCTTTCTCGATGTTAACCAGAAACGCCTTATACTCCGGCGTCTGCGAGTTGGAATCGCCGACGTTCGGCGTCAGGGTATTGGCGATATAGCCTTTACGCGCCACGCCCTCAAAGCCCCAGTGCAACGGAATACCGACGGTTTCGACCTGCTGCCCGTTCACGTTCAGGGTTTGCAGACGACGCGTCACCACCGCCACCGCGCGAATAAAGCCACGCTTGCTGCTGACGGTAACGCGATCGCCGTTGGCAATGCCTTTGGCTTTTGCCAGCCCTTCACTTATTTCCACAAACTGTTCCGGCTGCGCAATAGCGTTCAGACGCGCATGTTTAGTCCAGGTGTGGAAATGCTCGGTCAGACGATAGGTGGTCCCGACGTATGGGAACTTGTCTTTCTTCCCAAGACGTACGGCATCTTCTTCGTACAGACGAACCACCGGGCTCGAAATGACGTTCGGGTGCAATGGGTTAGTCCCCAGCGGCGTTTCCATCGGCTCGTAGTGTTCCGGGAACGGCCCTTCTGCCAGCTTATCGAGCGCAAACAGGCGGCCCAGCCCTTCCTGTTGCATGATAAACGGATTGGTTTTGCTACCCGGCGGCGCGGTATTAAAGTCCGGAATGTCGTTACCGGCCCATTTAGTACCATCCCACTGGATCAGCATCCGTTTCGGATCCCACGGTTTGCCGTTAACGTCCGCCGAGGCGCGGTTATACAGCACGCGACGGTTCAGCGGCCATGCCCATGCCCAACCCAGCGTATTACCCAGCCCTGACGGGTCGGCGTTATCGCGGTTGGCCATCTGGTTACCTTTTTCGGTCCAGCTACCGGTGTAGATCCAGCAGGAGGAAGCCGTAGTACCGTCATCGCGAAGCAGCGCAAAGCTATTAAGCAGCTGACCTTTTTTGGCCACCAGCACGCCGTTGGCGTCATACAGGTCTGCCAGCGCGTAGCCGTTGTTCTCTTTCGCGACTTCTTCAGACTCAGGGCTTTCTGGCTGTTTGTAGTTCCAGCCCATTTTCAGCAGCGGTTCAACGCCTTTACCACCTTCGTTGCGATACATCTCGCGCAGACGGTGATAAATACCGGCCAGAATCTCGCCGTCGTTACGCGCTTCACCCGGAGCGTCCTGGCCTTTCCAGTGCCACTGCAGCCAGCGGCCGGAGTTGGCAATAGAGCCATCTTCTTCGGCAAAGCAGGTCGACGGCAGGCGGAACACTTCAGTCTGAATCGTTGATGGGTCAACGTCGTTAGACTCGCCGTGGTTCTGCCAGAAGGTCGAGGTTTCGGTCACTAACGGGTCGATAACCACCATGTACTTCAGCTTGCTTAAGCTGCGTACTACCTTGTTTTTGTCCGGGAACGACGCAACCGGGTTAAAGCCCTGGCAGATGTAGCCGGTGACTTTACCGTTATCCATCATGTTGAAGTATTTGATAACGTCGTAGGCCTGGTCCCATTTCGGCAACCAGTTAAAGCCCCAATCGTTATCTTTCGTCGCCGCATCGCCGTAAAACGACTTCATCAGACTGACGAAGAACTTCGGATAGTTGCTCCAGTAGTTCACCTGATCCGGCAGCAGCGCTTTCGGCGTATTGGCGGCCAGGTAGGTTTGCAGATCCGCCTGTTTGTCTGACGGCAGCGTCAGGTAACCGGTCAGGCTCGTCGACAGCAGACCTAAATCGGTTAAGCCCTGAATGTTTGAGTGACCGCGCAAAGCATTCACGCCGCCGCCTGCCATCCCCATATTTCCGAGCAGCAGCTGAATCATCGCCATGGTGCGAATGTTCTGCGCCCCAACGGTGTGCTGCGTCCAGCCCAGTGCATACAGGAAGGTTGTCGTGCGGTCTGCCGCGCTGGTAGAAGCCAGCACGTCACACACTTTCAGGAAGTCCGCTTTCGGCGTCCCGCAGATGTTTTCCACCACGTCCGGCGTATAACGGGAAACGTGCTGCTTCAGCAGGTTCCACACGCAGCGCGGATGGGTCAGCGTTTCATCGCGTTTGGCATAGCCGTTTTCATCGTACTGATAGTTCCAGGACGATTTGTCGTACTGGCGCTTCTCGGCATCGTAGCCGCTGAACAGGCCGTCTTCGAAGGCAAAGTCATCCCGCACCAGCAGGCTGGCGTTGGTGTAATGCTTCACGTATTCGGCGTTGATCTTATTGTTTTCGATAAGATACAGCAGTACGCCCGACAGGAAGGTAATGTCAGTACCGGAACGAATCGGCGCATAGATATCGGCAACCGACGCCGTACGCGTAAAGCGCGGGTCGACGACGATAAGCGTCGCATCGTTGTTGTTCTTCGCTTCCATCGCCCAGCGGAATCCCACTGGATGGGCTTCTGCGGCGTTACCGCCCATCACCATCACGACGTTAGCATTTTTGATATCAACCCAGTGGTTGGTCATCGCACCGCGACCAAATGTTGGAGCAAGACTTGCTACCGTTGGTCCGTGTCAGACGCGCGCCTGGTTGTCTACCGCCAGCATGCCGAGTGAGCGCACAAACTTCTGCGTCAGCATGCCGGTCTCATTACTTGCCGCGGATGCGCACAGCATCCCGGTGGAGAGCCAGCGGTTAACCGTTACGCCCTGCTCATTCTTCTCAATAAAGTTGGCGTCGCGGTCGGCCTTCATCAATTTTGCGATGCGATCGAAGGCTTCATTCCACGAAATACGCTGCCATTTATCTGAGCCAGGTGCGCGGTATTCCGGATAGCGCAGGCGGTTTTCACTGTGTACATAGTCCAGCAGCCCCGCGCCTTTCGGGCACAGTGCGCCACGGCTTACCGGATGATCCGGGTCACCTTCAATGTGGTAAATCGCTTCCCGGGTATTTTTGGCTCCATCGCCCAGGCTATACATTAATAGCCCACAACCTACGGAGCAGTATGTGCAGGAGTTACGAACTTCTTTAGCGCGGAGTAATTTGAAATTTCGCGCCTGTGCTAACGCCATTTTTGGGGCAAACCCTAATGCCGCAGCCGTCGTCCCAGCCATACCGCCCGCGCAGATTTTAAAAAACTTTCTGCGGCTGACGTCCATTATTTTCCTCATTGTATGGATGTACTTCGGGAGAAAAACTAACAGCAATGCCCCTGTTTTTTTTGCGTCAAATCAATGTCGAAAACTGAGCCCCCCTTAATAGTCAGGGTCAGCGATTTTCATTAATCCTTTAGGGTTAGGTGTCGCGGAGAAATATCACCAGCCGTCGCAAAAAAATGTTATAACCGAAAACTTCGTTCGTAAAAGCATCAGGTTAGAGATGGATAATAAGAAAGCGACGCTAACGGGACTCAGCGCTATTGTCTTATGGAGCACTATGGTAGGGCTGATTCGCGGCGTCAGTGAAGGGCTTGGCCCCGTAGGCGGAGCGGCGATGATTTACAGCCTGAGCGGCCTGCTGCTCATCTTCACCGTCGGCTTCCCACAGCTGCGTCAGATTCCACCGCGTTATCTTGTGGCCGGTAGCGTGCTGTTTGTCAGCTATGAAATCTGTCTTGCGCTTTCGCTCGGCTACGCGGGCACCCGCCAGCAGGCAATTGAGGTCGGCATGGTCAATTATCTCTGGCCAAGCCTGACGATTCTGTTTGCCATTGTGTTCAACGGTCAAAAAAGTAGCTGGTTAATTATCCCTGGATTATTGCTTTCCGTTTTCGGCGTGACCTGGGTATTAGGCGGCGAACAAGGGCTGGATCTCAACGAAATAACCCGCAACGTCATCTCCAGCCCGCTTAGCTATATTCTGGCTTTTGTCGGAGCGTTTATCTGGGCGGCGTACTGCACCGTCACCGCCAAATACGCCAAAGGCAAAAACGGGATTACGCTATTTGTTCTGCTAACGGCGTTAAGCCTGTGGGTGAAATTCCTGCTAAGCAACCAACCGCCGATGATCTTTAGCTGGCCGGTGGTCATTAAACTGGTGATGTGCGCCCTGGCGTTAGGATTAGCCTATGCGGCGTGGAACGTGGGAATTCTCCACGGCAACGTCAGCCTGCTGGCCGTTGCGTCTTACTTTACGCCCGTCCTCTCTTCGGCGCTGGCGGCGGTATTGCTTAGCGCCGCGCTCTCCTGGTCATTCTGGCAAGGCGCGGCGATGGTCTGCGTGGGGTCACTGCTCTGCTGGCAGGCCACCCGGCGGTAAATCAATTAGTCGCCGTAGAGCTTAATGCTCAGAATGTTAGTAATTGAACGACCGTTCCAGTGGTACTCCAGATGCTCTGCCTGCGTGACTTTTGTGACCAGGCAGGGCCGATAAAGCACATAGCAGGTGTGGCCGGTATGGCGCACTGAACAGTAATGAATCCCGTCTCTCCCCTGCATTTTCTGCGCCTGCGCAAAAACCTTAGACTGGCTGTAATCCGTGGCGTGATAGAGTGGTGATGAAATAAACGGCTCTTGGGTGATATCCGCTAAGGTTGCATCAAATTCGGTAAACAGCACCCGCATCTGTACCTTCTGCGCCGGTTCATTGGTATAACCGAAAATACGTTCCTGATGATACACCGTCTCTTTAATGGCGGTATCGAGTTGAGGGGCGCAGTAATAGCCGCCAAAATCGCCGGTGCTAAATCGCGCCCCTTCAGGATTGATATGCGTAAAGGCCGCCATCACATAGCTGCTGCCGTTTAGCCCGACCAGCCAATCGGCTTTCGGCACCCGCATCAACTCACCCGCCTGCTCAAGCAGCCGCTCGTTGGTCAGGGCTTCAACGGCCCAGACCGCTTCCAGCTCATCGCTGCTGGCAACGTCCTCGAACAAATCGATGGTGGGATAGCGGCTAGGGATGATCCGATACGCCGCGGCCCCGGTTAAATCAATGAGTGGTGGCGCTTCAGTGCTCAAGCCATGCCTCCTCGCCAGGACTGAAGCCGCGTGGCGACCTCATAAAGGTCGGCAACCCGGCCACCGTTCATCACGTCCATGGCCGAACGCCCAGCAAAGAAAGGATGCGAGTTCGGTTTACGCACCCAGCCGTAGATGCTGTCATCGGCGGTGAATAGTAACCGCAGGCACTTATGGATGTTCAGGATGTAGCTCATACGTTCCTGGATATCCGCGCTTAAGCGAATGCCGCCCTTCGATTCTTTGTATTTGTTCAATGTTGAACGTGAACTAATACCCAACAATCGAAGTTGTTCATCTGTGTTACATTGCCATTTTTCCAGAATGCGGAAGACAACCGGCAGCGCTTTGCTGGTGTCGACATTCCCGTTTACATGGCTTTCTTGTACTGTGGCCATATGCCCTCCCGTACGTTATCTCCGTACATCATCCGAAAAGAGGCGTGTACATTTAATAACGATTGTAGTGTAAATGTTCAATAATGTACACATCCACCTGAGAGGGCACGACTGGTCCATCAGAAAATCATGCCGGATTCGGCACCTTCGCCAGGCTGCGCCAGATACCGGCGGCCAGCAGAAGCAACAGTACGCCCGCCGTCGCCAGCACGATGCTGTGCGAGTTGATAAAGGCCGTTTTTGCCGCCTCAATCAGGTGTTGCGCAGGAATGGCTGGCATCGACTGCGCCAGCTTAATGGCTTCACTAATCGATGACGAAGCCTGCTCAGCCGCCGCGCCGTCTACCCCTGCGGGCAGCACAATCGACGAAGTGTAGCTGCGGGTCAGGATCAGGCCGAACAGCGCAATGCCCAGCCCCGCGCCCAGCTCGTAGGCCATCGTTTCAATCGCCCCTGCCGCCGCCGCTTTCTCTTTCGGGGCCGCCGCCATAATGGCTGAACTGGAAGCCAGTAGCGCGCTGGCTACGCTAAAGCCCAGCAGCGTCATCAGCCCCCACGCCAGCCACTGCTGGGTGCTAAAATCAATCATCGACAGACCAATAAAGCTCAGCGCGCTTAACAACATCCCGCCGGTCGCCACTTCACGCAGCCCAAGCTTCGACACCAGCACCCCGGCAATCGGGCCACTAAAGCCGCTCGCCACCATGACCGGCAGCATAAACAGCCCGGCTTCAAACGGCGTTTTGCCATGCACAAACTGCAACTCCTGCGCCATCAACAGCTCAAAGCCGACCAACGTGATCAGCGCCGTCATCGCCATCATCACCCCGCTTAAAATAACGCGATGGGTAAAGAGGCGCATATCCACCATCGGGCGCGTGGCCGATAGCTGTTTGCGAACAAACCAGTACAGCATTCCGGCACCGGCAACCGCGACCATTGCCACCAGCCACAGCGCAAGCTGCCCTTTCAGCGCTGATTTGGCGCTAAATACCAGCATCAGGATGGCGGCAATCAGCACCAGCGCCTGGAAAAGATTAAGCGGCTGTTCACGTCGCGCAGGCTGACGCGGTACCACTCGGGCATTAATCGCAATCACCACCAGCACAATCGGGACGTTTATCAGGAACACCGAGCCCCAATAGAAGTGCTCGAGCAGCAGACCGCCCACCAGCGGGCCAAACGCCGCGCCGCCGGAGCCAACGGCGGCCCACAGCCCCAGCGCCATATTACGGTGACGGGCTTCAGCAAAGGTGGTGCGGATCCCGGCAAGCGTTGCCGGAACAATCATCGCTGCACCAATCGCTAGCAGCGCGCGGGAAGCAATCAGCGTCATCGCGGTCGGTGAAAACGCTGCCGCCAGCGAGGCCAGACCAAAGATCCCGCTGCCGAGCAGCAGCAGACGTTTAAAACCAATTTTATCGCCGAGCGCCCCCATCGGCAGCACCATACCGGCCATCACTAATGAATAGATATCAATGATCCACAGCAGCTCATTGCCGCTGGTGCCCAGCGCAACGCTAAGCGTCGGCGCGGCTACGTGCAGCACGGTGGCATCAATCGCCACCGGGATATAGACCATCAGGATAGCCATGAGCGTTAACCATTGGCGTGACATTTTTCCATTCCTCACATCGTTAATTTGTTGGACGCATGTCCAGGAAAAGGATCCTGCCGGATTGTTGAACGCATGTCCAATTGTTTGTTATTCTCATCTAAACCCTACTTAAACGAAGAAAAATGAACTATTTAAATCGAGAAGAACGGCGCGAAGCGATCCTCAAAACCGCCATGCAGGTGGCGCTAAGCGGGGGTTTTAATGCCATGACCGTGCGCAACATTGCCAGCGTCGCCGGCGTATCCAGCGGCCAGGTACATCACCACTTCACCTCAATTGGTGAACTCAAATCCCTCGCCTTCGTCAGGCTGATCCGTGAAATGCTCGATATGCCTCTGGTGGCGGACGATGCGAGCTGGCATGACCGCCTCTTTTCTATGCTTGGCAGTGACGATGGCCGACTTGAACCCTATATACGCTTGTGGCGTGAAGCGCAGCTGCTGGCAGACAGCGATAGTGAAATAAAAGGGGCCTACCTGCTCACGATGGATATGTGGCATAAGGAAACCGTATCACTCATTTTGCGGGGAACAGAAGCGAATGAATTCAGGCCAATAGATAGCGCGGAAAACATTGCGTGGCGATTAATTGCATTAGTGTGTGGACTAGACGGAATTTATGCACTAGGGATGGCAGAAATAAGTGACGAAATTTTCACTCGCTATATACAACATTATATTACGCTAGAGCTCAAGCCCACTTAATTTACATTTAGTAACAATTAACAACGTTTTATTCACAGCGCGTTTTCTTACAACGCGTTTTTTTTATCTATTCTTCAACGATAAAGAGATAAAACGGCCTGACAATAATACCCCTCCTCACCTACCTCGCTGTTTTTCCTTTGTTTCTTTTTTATGACGCGTTCCTCGAGGATTATATGGCAAGCAATGAGAAAGAGAATTATTACCTTCTAAAAGAATGGAAACCTGAAAATCCTGGCTTCTGGGAAAATAAAGGAAAATCAATTGCGAGGCGAAATCTGTGGATTTCCGTAGCCTGTTTATTACTCGCCTTCTGCGTCTGGATGTTATTTAGTGCAGTTGCGGTCAATCTTAATAAAGTCGGATTTAATTTCACCACCGACCAACTCTTTTTATTAACAGCACTACCTTCACTTTCCGGTGCAATATTACGTGTCCCCTACTCCTTTATGGTACCCATATTGGGCGGGCGCAAATGGACGGTGGTAAGTACGGTGATCCTGGTGGTACCGTGCATCTGGTTAGGCATTGCCATTCAGAACACCGCTACCCCCTACTGGGTATTTATTATCATCGCACTGCTATGTGGTTTTGCTGGTGCTAACTTTGCTTCCAGCATGGGCAACATCAGTTTCTTCTTCCCGAAAGCGAAACAAGGCAGCGCACTCGGCATCAACGGCGGCCTGGGCAACCTTGGCGTCAGCGTGATGCAGATGGTGGCGCCAGCGGTGATCTTCCTGCCCATCTTCACCTTTATCGGCATTCACGGCGTACCGCAGGAAGATGGTTCCATTCTCTCGCTGGCGAATGCTGCCGTTATCTGGGTACCGCTGCTAATTATCGCGACTATCGCGGCCTGGGTGGGGATGAATGATATTGCCAGCTCCAAAGCCTCCGTGCGTGACCAACTTCCGGTACTGAAGCGCCCGCATATGTGGCTGTTGAGCCTGCTCTATCTGGCGACCTTCGGATCCTTTATCGGTTTTTCAGCGGGCTTCGCGATGCTGGCAAAAACCCAGTTCCCGGACGTTAACATCCTCAAACTCGCCTTCTTCGGGCCGTTTATCGGCGCGCTGGCGCGCTCATTTGGCGGTGTGATTTCGGACAGACTGGGCGGCGTGAAGGTGACGCTGGTGAACTTCGTACTGATGGCGGTATTCACCGGCCTGCTGTTCCTGACCTTACCGGGCAGCGGCTCCGGCAGCTTCCTCGCCTTCTACGTCGTATTTATGGGCCTGTTCCTCACCGCCGGGCTCGGCAGCGGCTCCACCTTCCAGATGATCGCGGTGATTTTCCGTCAAATCACTATCGACAGCGTTAAAAAACGCGGCGGTACGGATGAACAGGCCCAGCACGAGGCGGTAACCGATACCGCCGCCGCGCTGGGTTTTATCTCCGCTATCGGCGCAGTCGGCGGTTTCTTCATTCCGAAAGCCTTCGGCACCTCTTTAGCCATGACCGGTTCACCGGTCGGCGCCATGAAAGTGTTCTTTGTCTTCTACGTCGTGTGCGTACTGGTGACATGGCTCGTCTACGGCCGCCGCAAACCGACGTCAAAATAAACATAACTATGTGAGCAGTGTAACCACGGGGGAGCAAAACCCCCCGTCAGGAGGAGCAAGTATGAGCAAGCTACTGGATCGCTTTCGCTACTTTAAGCAGAAAGGCGAGACCTTTGCCAACGGTCACGGACAGGTCTATGACAACAACCGCGACTGGGAAGACAGCTATCGTCAGCGCTGGCAATTCGACAAAATCGTTCGCTCCACGCATGGGGTGAACTGTACGGGCTCATGCAGTTGGAAAATCTATGTTAAAAACGGGCTGGTCACCTGGGAAACTCAACAGACCGACTATCCCCGCACCCGCCCTGACCTGCCAAACCATGAGCCTCGCGGCTGCCCGCGCGGCGCCAGCTACTCCTGGTATCTCTATAGCGCCAACCGCCTCAAATACCCGCTGGCGCGCAAAAAGCTGATTGAGCTGTGGCGCGAAGCCCTCGCCGCGCACCCGGACCCAATGGTGGCCTGGGACAGCATCATGAAAGACCCGGAAAAAACCCGCAGCTACAAGCAAGCGCGCGGTAAAGGCGGCTTTGTGCGTTCCTCGTGGAAAGAGCTTAATCAGCTGATTGCCGCCGCCAACGTCTGGACAATTAAAAAGTACGGCCCCGACCGCGTGGCGGGCTTTTCACCTATTCCGGCGATGTCGATGGTCTCCTACGCCGCCGGTACCCGCTATCTCTCCTTGATTGGCGGCACCTGCTTAAGTTTTTACGATTGGTACTGCGACTTACCGCCAGCGTCGCCGATGACCTGGGGCGAGCAGACCGACGTGCCGGAATCCGCCGACTGGTACAACTCTAGCTATATCATCGCCTGGGGTTCTAACGTGCCGCAGACCCGTACCCCGGACGCCCACTTCTTTACCGAGGTGCGCTACAAAGGCACCAAGACCGTTGCCATCACCCCAGACTTCTCTGAAGTCGCCAAGCTCAGCGACCAATGGCTGGCACCGAAACAGGGTACCGACAGCGCACTGGCTATGGCGATGGGTCACGTGATCCTCAAAGCGTTCCACCTCGATAACCCGAGCGAATATTTCATCAACTACTGCCGCCGCTACACCGACATGCCGATGCTGGTGATGCTCGACAGCCGCGACGACGGTTCGTATACCGCAGGTCGCCTGCTGCGCGCCTCTGACCTGGTCGATGGGCTCGGCGAAGCCAATAACCCGGAATGGAAAACCGTTGCCTATAGCCTCGACGGCGAACTGGTGGTACCTAACGGCTCGATAGGCTTCCGCTGGGGGGAAAAAGGCAAATGGAACCTTGAATCGCTGGCCTCGGGCAAAGAGACAGAGCTTGCGCTCTCATTGCTGGATAACCGCGATACCGTGGCTGGCGTGGCGTTCCCCTACTTTGGCGGCAACGAAAACCCGCACTTTCGCAGCGTCAAACAAGACCCGATTCTGGTACGCAAGCTGCCGGCAAAACAGCTGACCTTCGCCGATGGCAGCAGCCGTCTGGTCGTAAGCGTCTATGACCTGGTGCTCGCTAACTACGGCCTCGATCGCGGCCTGGACGATGACCTGGCGGCGAAAAGCTTCGATGAGGTGAAAGCCTATACCCCGGCCTGGGGCGAGCAGATAACGGGCGTATCACGCCACAACATCGAAAAGATTGCCCTTGAGTTCGCCGACACCGCGCACAAAACGCACGGTCGTTCGATGATCATCCTCGGTGCCGGGGTCAACCACTGGTACCACATGGACATGAACTACCGTGGGATGATCAACATGCTGGTGTTCTGCGGCTGCGTCGGTCAAAGCGGCGGCGGCTGGGCGCACTACGTGGGCCAGGAGAAGCTGCGTCCGCAAACCGGCTGGCTGCCGCTGGCCTTTGCGCTGGACTGGAACCGTCCGCCGCGCCAGATGAACAGCACCTCCTACTTCTACAACCACGCCAGCCAATGGCGCTATGAGAAGCTGACCGCGCAAGAACTACTCTCACCGCTGGCCGACCCGAAAAAGTACACCGGGCATCTGATAGATTTTAACGTCCGCGCCGAGCGTATGGGCTGGCTGCCGTCCGCACCGCAGTTGAACCTCAACCCGCTGACCGTGAAGGCCAAAGCGGAAGCGGCAGGCATGACGCCGCAGGAGTACACCGTTCAGGCGCTGAAGTCTGGCGATATTCGTTTTGCCAGCGAACAGCCGGATAACGGCGCGAACCATCCGCGTAACCTGTTTATCTGGCGCTCCAACCTGCTGGGCTCCTCCGGTAAAGGCCACGAGTACATGCTGAAGTATCTGCTCGGTGCCGACAGCGGGATTCAGGGCGAGGATTTGGGTTCGACCGACGACGTAAAACCGGAAGAAGTGGAGTGGCAGACCGCCGCCATCGAGGGCAAACTCGACCTGCTGGTCACGCTTGATTTCCGTATGTCCAGTACCTGCCTGTTCTCCGATATCGTCCTGCCGACCGCCACCTGGTACGAAAAAGACGATATGAACACCTCGGATATGCACCCGTTCATTCACCCGCTTTCCGCGGCGGTGGATCCGGCGTGGGAGTCCAAAAGCGACTGGGAAATCTACAAAGGCATCGCCAAAGCGTTCTCGGAAATCTGTCAGGGTCACCTCGGCGTAGAAACCGACGTGGTGCTGCAACCGTTACAGCACGACTCCCCGGCGGAGCTGGCGCAGCCGTTTGCCATTCAGGACTGGCGCAAAGGCGAATGTGACCTGATCCCAGGCAAAACCGCGCCAAACATTGTCGCCGTTGAACGCGACTACCCGGCCACCTACGAGCGCTTTACCTCGCTCGGCCCATTGATGGACAAACTCGGCAACGGCGGCAAAGGCATCGGTTGGAAAACCCAGACCGAGATCGACTTCCTCGGTAAGCTCAACTACGTCAAGCTCGACGGCCCGGCAAAAGGCCGCCCATGCATTGAAACGGCGATTGATGCCGCCGAAGTGATCCTCACCTTAGCCCCGGAAACCAACGGGCAGGTTGCGGTGAAAGCCTGGCAAGCGCTAGGCGAATTTACCGGCCTCAACCACACCCATCTGGCGACCAACAAAGAAGACGAGAAAATTCGCTTCCGCGATATTCAGGCGCAGCCGCGCAAAATCATCTCCAGCCCGACCTGGTCCGGCCTTGAAGATGAGCACGTCTCCTATAACGCGGGCTACACCAACGTGCACGAGCTGATCCCGTGGCGCACCGTGTCGGGCCGCCAGTCGCTGTATCAGGATCACCCGTGGATGCGCGATTTCGGCGAAAGCCTGGTGGCCTATCGCCCGCCAATCGACACCCGCAGCGTCAGCCACATGAAGGAAATTCCGCCAAACGGCTTCCCGGAAAAAGCGCTGAACTTCCTGACGCCGCACCAGAAATGGGGCATTCACTCCACCTATAGCGAAAACCTGCTGATGTTAACGCTGTCGCGCGGCGGGCCGATCGTCTGGCTGAGCGAAACCGATGCCAAAGAGCTAGGTATCGCCGATAACGACTGGATTGAAGCGTTCAACGCCAACGGTGCGCTCACCGCCCGCGCGGTAGTCAGCCAGCGCGTGCCGCCGGGCATGACCATGATGTACCACGCTCAGGAACGCATCATGAACATTCCAGGCTCTGAGGTCACCGGACGACGCGGAGGGATTCACAACTCGGTCACTCGCATCTGCCCGAAACCCACCCATATGATTGGCGGCTATGCGCAGCTTGCCTATAGCTTCAACTACTACGGAACGGTCGGTTCGAACCGTGATGAGTTCATTATGATTCGCAAAATGAAAAACATTAATTGGCTGGATGATGAAGGCAATGACCAGGTTCAGGAGGCGGCAAAATGAAGATACGCTCACAGGTTGGGATGGTTTTAAACCTTGATAAATGCATTGGCTGCCACACCTGCTCCGTGACCTGTAAAAACGTCTGGAGCAGCCGCGAAGGGATGGAATACGCGTGGTTTAACAACGTCGAGACCAAACCGGGCATCGGCTTCCCGAAAGACTGGGAAAACCAGGAGAAATGGCAAGGCGGCTGGGTGCGCGGTATCAGCGGAAAACTGACCCCGCGCATGGGCGGCCGTCTGGGCGTGCTGTCGAAAATCTTCGCCAACCCGCTTATCCCTGGCATCGACGATTACTACGAACCTTTCACCTACGACTACCAGCACCTGCACAATGCGCCGGAAGGCAAAAACCTGCCCACCGCCCGCCCGCGCTCGCTGATTAGCGGCCAGCGGATGAACAAAATTGAATGGGGCCCGAACTGGGAAGAGTTGCTCGGCGGCGAATTTGAAAAACGCGCCCATGACCAGAACTTCGCGGCGATGCAAAAAGAGATGTACGGCCAGTTCGAAAACACTTTCATGATGTACCTGCCGCGCCTGTGCGAACACTGCCTGAACCCAAGCTGTGTCGCCACCTGCCCGAGCGGCGCGATTTACAAGCGTGAAGAAGACGGCATCGTGCTGATTGACCAGGACAAGTGCCGCGGCTGGCGTATGTGTATCACCGGTTGCCCGTACAAAAAAATCTACTTCAACTGGAAAAGCGGCAAATCCGAAAAATGCATTTTCTGCTACCCGCGTATTGAATCCGGCCAGCCAACCGTCTGTTCGGAAACCTGCGTGGGGCGAATTCGCTATCTCGGCGTGCTGCTGTATGACGCTGACCGTATCGAAGAAGCAGCCAGCACCGAACACGAGACCGATCTCTACGAGCGTCAGTGCGATGTGTTCCTCGACCCGCACGACCCTGCGGTGATTGAAGAAGCATTGAAACAGGGCATCACCCAGAACACGCTCGACGCCGCACAACGTTCACCGGTGTACAAAATGGCGATGGACTGGAAGCTAGCTCTGCCGCTGCATCCGGAATACCGCACGCTGCCGATGGTGTGGTACGTACCGCCGCTGTCACCGATTCAGTCCGTTGCCGATGCCGGTGGTCTGCCAAAAACCGACAGCATTCTGCCGGCGGTGGAAAGCCTGCGTATTCCGGTACAGTACCTGGCGAATATGCTCAGCGCGGGCGACACTGGCCCGGTACTGCGCGCGCTGAAACGCATGATGGCAATGCGTCACTACAAACGCTCTCAGACCGTTGAAGGCGTCACCGACACCCGCGCGATTGAAGAAGTGGGCTTAAGCGTGGAACAGGTTGAAGAGATGTACCGCTACCTGGCAATTGCCAACTACGAAGACCGTTTCGTTATTCCAACCAGCCACCGTGAAATGGCGGAAGATGCCTTCCCGGAAAGCAAGGGCTGCGGCTTCACCTTCGGCGACGGTTGTCACGGGTCGGACACCAAGTTCAACCTGTTTAACAGCCATCGTATAGACGCCATCAATATCGGGGAGAAAAACTAATGCGAGTCCTGAAAATAATCGGGCTGCTGCTGGAGTACCCCGATGAGCTCAGCTGGGACAACAAGGATGAGCTATTTGCGTTAATCGACAGCGATGCCCCGGCGCTGCGCCCGTTCCTGGAACAGCATCTGGCGGCCTCGCTGCTCGATAAGCAGGCCGAATGGTGCGAGATTTTCGAGCGCGGGCGCGCAACGTCACTCATGCTGTTTGAGCACGTCCATGCGGAATCCCGCGATCGTGGTCAAGCGATGGTTGAGCTCATGTCGCAGTATGAACAGGCCGGTTTGCAGCTCGACTGCCGCGAGCTGCCTGACCATCTGCCGCTCTATCTCGAGTATCTCAGCATTCTGCCACAGGCTCAGGCGCAGGAAGGCCTGCAAAACGTCGCGCCAATTCTGGCGCTGATTGGCGGTCGGCTGAAACAGCGTCAGGCACCGTGGTATCAGCTGTTCGATACCCTGCTGTCATTGGCGAAAACATCATTATCAAGTGACAGTGTCACAAAACAGGTGGCGGGCGAAGCGCGAGATGATACCCGTCAGGCGCTGGACGCAGTCTGGGAAGAGGAACAGGTGAAGTTTATCGAAGATAACGCCACCGCCTGTGACAGTTCCCCGCTGCAAAGTTATCAACGACGCTTTAGCCAGGACGTGGCGCCACAGTACGTGGACGTCCGTGCGGGAGGCCCGAAATGATACAGTACCTCAACGTCTTTTTTTACGACATCTACCCTTACCTCTGCGGCACGGTGTTCCTGCTGGGCAGTTGGTTGCGCTACGACTATGGTCAGTACACCTGGCGCGCCTCCTCCAGCCAGATGCTCGATAAGCGCGGGATGGTGATTTGGTCCAACCTGTTCCACGTCGGTATTCTGGGGATCTTCTTCGGCCACTTCTTCGGCATGTTGACGCCGCACTGGGTATATGAATCCTGGCTGCCGCTGTCGCAGAAACAGCTGATGGCGATGATTCTCGGCGGTGCCTGTGGGGTAATGACGCTGGTCGGCGGCGCGGGTCTGCTGATTCGTCGTCTGTTCAACCCGCGCATTCGCGCAACCTCATCGACGGCGGATATTCTGATCCTCAGTATTTTGCTGATCCAGTGCTGCCTCGGCCTGACCACCATTCCGTTCTCCGCGCAGCACCCTGACGGCAGCGAGATGCTGAAGCTGGTGGACTGGGCGCAGGCGGTGGTCACTTTCCACGGCGGCGCATCGGCGCACCTGGACGGCGTGGCCTGGATTTACCGCGTGCATCTGGTGCTCGGCATGACCATCTTCCTGCTGTTCCCGTTCACCCGCCTGGTACACGTCTGGAGCGCGCCGGTGGAATACCTGACTCGCCGTTATCAGGTCGTACGCTCACGCCGATAACCGTTTTAATCCCTGTAGCCCGGCTGAGCATCGCGACGCCGGGTTTTTTACGCCACAAACAAAATACTAAACCTAATCTCAACCACTTTATCTTTCACCACCACAATGAATAATAACGCGCTATATTACGCTCGTTGAATTTACCAGCGTGTCTGAAATCACGCGGGAAATATAAATTCACTCAGCATCGTAATTAATAATCTTGTTATGGCGAGGCTCCTGAATAAACATAAGTTATCGCCCTGGTGGTATCGAGAGAGACCATCACAGGGAAATACAGGCATCCATCGAATCAAGGTGTTGCCAAGATAACTTCTGACGGCTCAAGGTCGTACAGATACGTTGTTCAGTGCTAAAACCGGGACGTAGGGATTTTTCTCAGCATTTCCAGTTTTGATCGCCCTATATAGAATTTCTATAGGGAACATTTTGATGTCTTATATTCATGCCACTGCGCCGCACTACCCAACTGCCCCGGCTACGGGCGATATTATCTCAAGCTACATGTCGAAAACATTTATTTCGTTGCCGGAACCTCTCAGCGTAAAAGAAGCGCGCGAGATGTTCCTGCGACAATTAAATGACGATCATTTCCCCTGCGCCGTATTCGTGGTTTCCGGCGACAACCTGCGTGGAATATTATCCACTCGCGCGCTGTTACAAGCGTCCGACGATAATCAGCCGGTCGCGCAGCTGATGACCACCACCCTATTCCACGTCGGTCCGGACGATACCCGCGACGTGGCCGCAGAGCTTATCGAAAAGCACCGCCTGACGCTGCTACCGGTGATTGAAAACGGCAAGCTTATCGGCTGCCTCAATGAAAAAGAGATTGATAAGCTGTTAGCCGATGAAATCACCGAAGATGCGCAGCTTCAGGGGGCGACGTTGCCGCTGGAAAAACCGTATCTGGAGATTAGCCCGGTTACGCTGTGGAAAAAACGCGCCGTCTGGCTGCTGCTGCTGTTTATCGCGGAAGCGTACACCAGTACCGTGATTCAGCACTTTGAAGAGGCGCTGGAGTCCGCCATCGCGCTGGCCTTCTTTATCCCGCTGCTGATTGGCACCGGGGGCAACAGCGGTACGCAAATCACCTCGACGCTGGTGCGCGCCATGGCGCTTGGCGAAGTGGGCTTAAGGGATCTGGGGCGAATTCTGCGTAAAGAGATGTCGACGGCGATGCTTGTCGCCATCACGCTCGGCGCAGCAGGCTGTCTGCGAGCATGGATCATGGGCATTGGCCCGGAAATCACCTTTATCGTCAGCCTGACGCTGGTGTGCGTTACCATCTGGAGCGCGATCGTCTCCTCGGTGATCCCGCTGGTCATTAAACGCGTCGGCATCGACCCGGCGGTGGTTTCCGCGCCGTTTATCGCCACGCTGATTGACGGCACCGGGCTGATTATTTACTTCAAAATCGCTCAGCATTTCTTAGGGTTAAGCTAGCGCGAAGCCTCTCATTCCGTAGCCCGGCCAAGCGAAGCGACGTCGGGCTACAGGGTGAAGGTGTCGCCGGTTGCCGGGGAGATAACCTCCGGCAGCCACAGTTTTCCCCACGCGCCGGTGCAGTGGCAGCCCATGATTTTATCGGGGTTAAGCTGCTGTAAAAATTGCCTGACCTGCCAGAGCGTGCGCGGTGAAGCACTGCGCAGATGAAAACCGCCGATAATCGCGTGAACCTTGTCGATGCCGGTAATCTGCTGGCAGTGCCGCACGATGTTGATAATCCCGCGATGCCCGCAGCCGGTAATAATGACCAGCCCGCGTTCGGACAGATAAATCAACACCCCCTCATCAATCACGTAATCCGTTTGGTAGCCGGTCACACCGTAGGCTTTGGGGCTATCAACGGCTATTTCGCCTGACCAGATAAAACGGTCACTAATGTGCAGCGGCGCGCGGGTGCACTCCATACGATGGCGAGCGTAATCAATCTCCAGCGACAGCTTTTTGATTTTATGGCTGCGCCCCGCCACGTTCAGCGTGGCATAGCGCTCGTTGCCGATGGTCGGATGGCAAATAATGCGGCTGTTATCCGGCAGCCAGGGTACGCCGCCGCAATGGTCGTAATGACCGTGTGAAAGCACCGTCGCCGTGAGGTTATCCAGCGAAATCCCCATTCGCTCGGCATTGTGCCGGAAACTGTCATCAGGGCCGGTATCGAAAAGAATCGAGGTGGTTTCATCCTCAAGCTGCAGGCTTAATCCCGCTTTGGCTCGGAGTCCGCTATCGGCACCGCGAGCCAGGTGGTTTTCAAGCAATATATGAATCGTTAATGCCATCATCTCATCCCTGAACATTTCGTAGCCCGGCAAAGCGAAGCGCCGCCGGGGCATCTCGGTGTCAAACCCCGGCGTCAGCTACGCCTCGGCCGGGCTACGGGTTATTTTCCGGCTTCGGGGTGGGTGTCGAATGCCGCCATAATGGCTTCCAGTTCGCTGACGCTAAAGCCATATTTCGGGTCGGTCACACCAAGCCCGAAGCGGATTTGCAGCGCCTCGTACAGCGCGGGCACGTCCGGGAAATCAATCTTCTCGACCACGTGATTGTTATCCCAGTGGGTAAAGTGGAAGTTGGTCAGCGTCATTTTGCCGCCGTCCGGCAGGTGACGACACATCAGCAGATGGTGGCGGAAATGCGACTGCGGCCAGTGCGCCGACCAGAAGTTGCCCATCACGTAATCTGACGCATACTGACGACCTAAATCGAAGTGATACATCGACTGCCAGTGATCGTGGTGGCTGAACTGTAAAATCCATTCCTGATTTTCATACAGCAGACGATAGTCGCCGTGCGGCGTCGTCTGGGTAATATCCGCCAGCAGCTTGATTGGCGCGGTCAGCGTCTGCCCGCCAAAGCCTACGTCAGCAATCCAGCGCTCGCCGTCAACGTCCACCAGCAGCAGGCGGTGGGTTCGTGGCGGCATCTGCGGCGGATGCGATAGCACCACGCGGCCCAGCAGGCTGCGCACGTGGAAACCCAGTTCGCGCAGTACGCGCTCAAACAGACCGTTTTGTTCAAAACAGTAGCCGCCACGACGTGCGTGAACCAGCTTGTCTTCCAGTGATTGATCGTCGAGGTGCATCTCGCGCGGTAACAGCACGTCAAGGTTCTCGAACGGAATGGCGCTGTTGTGGTGGATATGCAGACTGCGCAGCGTCTCAATGGATACGTCAGGGGTTCCCGTCCAACCGAGACGAGCAAAATAGGCGCTTAAGAAAGGGGTCATCAATGCCTCCAGCGTTGGTGTCCGTTCTTTATAACCTATTTTGCCCGGTCTACTGACCGATTTGTGCGATCGGTTAACCTACCGTGTACTTCGTTGCATTAACCCCAGCGCGGTCAGCATTAACCCCAGCCCGACGAACAGCGTCAGGCTCGCCATCGCCATCCCCTGACCGACCGACCCCTGCTCGAACTGCCGCCATATAAACACCGCTACGGTCTGCGTCCCCGCCGGTGCCAGCAGCAGAGAAGTCACCAGTTCACGGGAAGCAACGGCAAACACCATCAGCATCGCCGCCAGCAGCGCCGGAAACACCAGCGGCAGGACAATCAGCCGTAGCGCCTGCCACGGCGACGCACCGTGCACCCGCGCCGCGGGCTCCAGATTATTCCCCAACTGACGCAGGGCGCTGCCGACATAGCGTACCGGCCACGGCAGTAGCAGACAGCAATAAGAGAGCAGCAGCATAAACCACGTATTGTAAGGTGAGACCGGCCAGAACGGCTGATTCCACAGTAGAATCAGCCCAACGCCCACCACCACTCCCGGCAGCGCGGCAGGCATCAGCGACAGGGCATCGATCAGTGCGCTGCCTTTGATTTTTTGTACCAGCACCAGCCAGGCCGCCACCAGCCCGAGCAGGCCGACAATCAGTGCAGAGGCTAGCGCCAGCGATAAACTGGTACCCAGCGCCGACAGCGCATCGCCCTGCTGCGCGAACAGCGCGCTAAAGTGCTTCAACGTAAAGTTGCCCATGTTCAATCCGCCGGAAAGCGTCCCCATCAGGCTGGTTGCGACCATCGACGCGCCGGGAAGCAGTACCGCCAGGCCACCAACACCGCCCATCACCAGCAGCGCAGGTAGCGTCATCACTCCGAGCGACGCCCCGCTGTTCTCCCCGGGTTTTCCGGTGACGCTGGTGACCTCCGTCGTTCCCGTCAGCCGTTTTTGTAACCACCAGGCGAGCAGCGCCACGGTAATCAGCAGTACCGACAGCAGCGACGCACCGGTGAGATCGATAGGCCAGTCCGCGAGCTTTTTCTCAATGCCTACGGTGAGCATCACCACGCCCGCCCGCGAGCCCAGCGCCGCAGGCACCCCGTACTCTTCAATCGCCAGAGTAAAGGCCAGCAGCATCCCCGCCGCCAGCGCCGGGGAAAGCATCGGCAGCGTGACGTGCCAGAATGCCCGCCAGGCGCTCGCCCCGTGAACCCGTGCAACAATTGCCAGCCGCTGCCCGCTCGCCAGCAGGCTGCGGGAGACGGCAAAATAGACCACCGGGAAGATATTCAGGGTCATCACCAGCACGATCCCCGTGCGGCTAAACAGTAGATCGTTCAGATCCCAACCGGTCAACTGCTGCAGGTAACCGTTATGCTGCAACACCAGCATCCATGACAGCGCAGCGATATACGGTGGCGTGAGGAACGGAATTAAGAACAGCAGATCCCACAGTTTCGGCAGCGGCAGGTTAAACAGCCCGCGCAGCACGCCGAGCGGCAGGCCGACAATCACGCTCATCAACGCCACGCCGCAGGCAATCCATAGGGTTCCACCGAGCATCGGCATCAGCTGCGGATCGCTCAGTAAAGCCGTAATCCCACTAAATGGCTGATGCAGCGAACCTGCGCTAAGTTGCGGGAAAATAGCCTGCAACAGAATGAAAAAGAGCGGTAATGCCACCAGCGCCACCAGAGCGATGAGGGTGACGAAAGAGAGGGATTTTTGTTTCACCCGAGGTTCCAGATTGTAGCCCGGCCAAGCGAAGCGCCGCCGGGGTTGTACACAATGCTAAATCCCGGCGTCGCTTTGCTCGGCCGGGCGACGGAAATTTACTGCCCGAACAACGTATTGAACCGAGCCAGAACGGCGCTGCGCTCGCTGCTACCATCGCTGGCGGTTGGCAGCACTTTCAGGTCGTTCAGCAACGGGCGTTTCGCCGACACATCGCTGCGAGCCGGCATCAGCCACGCTTCGGCCACCATTGCCTGCCCCTCCGGCGACAGCACGTAGTCGACAAAGGCTTTCGCCTCATCCGCATGTTGTGTGGATTTGAGGATCATCATCGGGCGCGGCGCAATCACCGTACCGCTTGCCGGGAAAATCACCTTCAGCGATTCGCCCTGATCGATATTACCGTAGGAGACATAGTCCACCGCGCCAAATACCGCCGCTTTCGCCCCCTGCATCACCGGCGTAACCGCCTGCGCGTTCGGCCCGCTCACCACCATGCCGTTCTTTTTCAGTTCATCAAACAGCGCCCAGGCTTTATCACCCATGCCATTTTGTAACCCGATCAGCAAATCGAGTGAGGCACCAGAAAGCGCCGGGTCCGGCGTGGTGACTTTGTCTTTAAACGCCGCTTCGGTCAGGTCGCGCCACTCTTTCGGCTCCGGAGTACCGCTTTTGGTGTTCCAGACAATACCCAGTGCCGAAATACCCTGCGCCACATAGTCGGTAGATTTCAGCGCCGCCGGAACCTTATCGGCATTCCCGCTCTGATATGGCAGCAACCAGCCGCGGCCGTGCAAGTCTTCAGCGGTGTCCCACGAGGCAGAAATCAGCACGTCCGCCTGCGGGTTAGCCTGCTCGGCTTCCAGACGGGCCATCACCTTGCCGGTGGTGGCCTGGAAGATATTCACCTTCACGCCGGTTTTCTTTTCATAGCCGCTGGCCAGATTTTTTGCCAGAGAACCTGGGCCTGCGGTGTATACGGTCAGCGCATGGGCGCTGGAAATCATCGAAGCAGATAACATCATCGCGAGCGCAACGCCTTTTTTAACGGATTTCATACAAGTTCCCTTGAGGTAGAAGCAACGGTGCGAACAGCAGCAATGCTGCCCGCAGAAAGGTGCACAATTCGGTCGGCCAGCAGTTCGGCCTCGCGGCGGTCGTGGGTGACGTACACGGCGGTGATGCCGAGCTGGCGCAGCAGTCGGCTCATCTCCAGACATAACGATTCACGCAGTTCGCTATCGAGGTTGGAAAGCGGCTCATCAAACAGCAGTACCCGTGGTTCGGCGACGATCGCCCTTGCCAGCGCCACGCGCTGCTGCTGCCCGCCGGAGAGCCCGGAAGGCTTACGTTCGCCGAAACCGGAAAGCCCGACCATCGCCAGCGCGTCATTAACCCGGCGCGTCCGCTCATCACGGGCCACGCCGCGCATTCGCAGCGGAAAAGCGACGTTTTCAGCGGCAGTCATATGCGGCCACAGCGCATAGTCCTGGAAAACCATGCCGATATCGCGCTGTTCGGGCGGCAGCCCCCAGCCGGGTCTGGCAATAAGACGGTCGCCGAAATGAATTTCACCTTCAGCGGGAACGGTAAGTCCTGCCAGCAGGCGCAGTAACGTGCTTTTGCCGCAGCCGGAAGGCCCAAGCAATGCCACGATGCTGCCCGCATCGATCTGCAGGTTGATGTGATTAAGAACGGTGGCGGCACCGAAAGCGAAAGAAACGCCGTCGAGCCGAATGCCAGTTAGCGCGCGCATTTTCGCCCTCCCCGATGGGAAAGCAATGCTTCACCCGCGGTCGAAATCCGACGGGCCGCGCTCACCTGCATGAAGATCAGGGGAGCCAACATATTGTTATCCTCTTTGGGACTTAGTGCTGGCGACTATAGGCAGGTGATATGACGTATTGATTACGCTTTTATTGCGATTTAGTGTGTGGTTAACCCCATCCCATTATTCAGGAAATCCTTATGAGCCGTTTTCGCCCCGTTGAACTTCACCACGCCAGCCGCCTGCTCAATCACGGCCCGACCATCCTCATTACCAGCTTTGACGTCGAGTCAAAACGACGCAACGTGATGGCCGCGGCCTGGTCAATGCCAGTGGAGTTCGAGCCGCCGCGCATCGCTATCGTGGTCGATAAGAGCGCCTGGTCGCGGGAGATTATTGAGCGCAACGGCACGTTCGGCATCGTGGTACCAGGCGTCGCCGCCGCCAGTTGGACGTATGCCGTTGGCAGCGTCAGCGGACGCGAAGAGGATAAATTCAACGCCTACGGTATTCCGGTGGTGAAAGGCCCGGTGCTGGGGCTGCCGGTAATTGAAGAGAAATGTCTGGCGTGGATGGAGTGCCGACTGCTGCCCGCCACGGCCGCCGCCGGGCAATACGACACGCTGTTTGGCGAAGTGGTTTCCGCCGCGGCGGATGAGCAGGCATTTGTCGCCGGACGCTGGCATTTCGACGACGATAAGCGCAATACGCTGCATCATCTCGGCGCAGGAACGTTCGTCGCGAGCGGAAAACAAATCCGCGCCAACACTCCTTCAGAGTAGCCAGCAAGGGTAGCCCGGCCAAACGAAGCACCACCGGGAATGGCTCCGAGCCTCCCCGGAGTCGGCTAGCGCCTCGTCCGGGCTACGAAAGGCTTACATGCTGTAGCCGGGTTTTTTAATCAGCTCATCCATATGTGGGGCAATCTCGGTGTCCCACACCTGCTGCCAGTCGCTCTGCTGTACCTGATTCAGGGCAACGCTAACGGCGCCCTCTTTGCTATTCAGATGGCGAATTAATACTTCGGTGATGTCCGCTGCCAGCGCGGTTTTTTGCTCGTCGCTCAGGTCACGGGGAAAACATTTGATATCAACGTGTGGCATCTGCAGGGCTCCTTATGGTTAGAGCCATAAAGCTACCATAGCCTGGCGTAAACCACTGCCTTTTCGTGCGCTTAAGCGGTAGATTGCCGCGCTTTTTCGGCCATCAACTGCGTGATAAACGCTTCGGTTTCACGCTGATTGCGCAGCCGCACAAAGCGGATATGCTGCCAGGCAGGATCGGCCATATCCCGCAGATAACGCGCGCGGTTTGGCCGCCAGGTTTTCAGCGTCCAGAGGATAATGGAGTCACGGCTGAAGAAGGAACGCCGGAAGCTCTCCCGGTTACCGGTGCCAGGCCACAATTCCTGTTGTCGCCACGCCCGGCTTGCGGCACGCCAGACCGCCTGGCGGAAGGTGCGCCAGAAGCTGTAATCCACCCACACCACCAGATCCACGTCGCGCCATTTTACCGGGCGACTGCGATTGTAATTACCGTCAAGTACCCAACCGGGCGCAGCGGTTGCCTGCGTCAGCGCGGCAAAGAGTTCCTCATCGGTTACGCCCTGCCAGTCTGGCCGCCAGTAAAGCGTATCCATTTCGATATAGGGCACAGAAAACAGCGCCGCCAGACGCTTTGCCAGCGTAGACTTCCCCACGCCGCTGGTGCCTACCACATTGATTTTCATTGGCCTCTCACTCACGTTCCCGGGTTGCATATCGCGCGACGAACATTAAACTAAAAAAATCCCTCTGGAGCTATGAACCAGATTCATTAATGGCCACATCCCATGCTTAAAGACAACATCAACGACCTCATCTCTTTTATGGTCGTGGCGCGCGAGCGCAGTTTTACCCGCGCGGCGGCGCAGCTTGGCGTGTCGCAGTCGGCGCTGAGCCACGCGATGCGCAATCTGGAAAGCCGTCTCGACGTGCGCCTGCTAACGCGCACCACCCGCAACGTCTCCCCGACCGAGGCGGGCGAAAAGCTGTATCAGCGGCTTACCCCGCACCTGCAGGAAATTGAACAGGAAATTTCTGCGCTGCGCGATACGCGCGATCGCCCGGCGGGCAACATTCGCCTCACCGTCGGCGAGCATGCGATGAATACCGTCATCTGGCCGCTGATTAAGCCTTTTATGGTGCAGTACCCGGAAATCAATATTGAGGTAACGGTCGATAACGGCCTGACGGATATTGTCGATGCGCGTTTAGACGCCGGTGTGCGTTTAGGGGAACAGGTGGCGCGCGATATGATTGCGGTGCGGATTGGCCCGGATATGCGGATGGTCGTCGTTGGTTCGCCGGAGTACCTTGCCCGCTATGGCGTTCCGCAAACGCCGCACGATTTAGCGCAACACCGCTGTATTAATATGCGCCTGCCGACGCGCGGCGGATTGTATGCCTGGGAGTTTGAACAAAACGGCGAGCCTCTGCGCGTGCGCGTTGAGGGGCAACTGATCCTAAACTGCCTGCCGCAGCGTATTGAAGCCGCAGAAGCCGGTTTGGGGCTGGCCTATGTTCCTGAGGACACCGTCCTGGATAGCGTAGCCGCCGGGCGCTTACAGTGCGTGCTTGACGACTGGTGCGCGCCGTTTCCCGGTTATTATCTTTATTACCCCAGCCGCCGCCAGCACACCACCGCGTTTGCGTTGTTGGTGGAGGCGTTGCGCTACCCTAAATAGCGGATTTCGGCCGCAGGTTTTCGTCAAACTCCAGACGCTTACGGCCCGGCTCTTCTTCGGTTAACGGTTCGACGGCAACCAGCGTCTTCTGGCATCGTTCGACCAGCACCTGATACTCGCGCGTGCCCTGTTTCTTCCACTCAAGCTCCTGCTCGGTTAAGCTGCGAATCGCCTTCGCCGGGCTGCCGATAATCAGGTGATTGGCGGGCATTTCCGCCCGCGCTTTGACAAAAGCGCACGCGCCAACGATGCTGTTCTCACCGATGGTCGCACCGTCGATAATCACCGCGCTCATGCCGACCAACGCATTACGACCAATCACACAGCCGTGCAAAATAGCGCCGTGGCCGATATGCCCGTCCTCTTCCACCACCGTGTCCTGCCCGGGGAAACCGTGCATGACGCAGTTATCCTGGATATTCGCACCATCTTTGACGACGATACGCCCAAAATCGCCGCGCAGGCTAGCGTTGGGGCCAACGTAAACCCCTTTGCCAAGGATCACATCGCCAATCAGTACGGCGGTCGGATGAACGTAGCTTTCCACTGGAACAACCGGGGTCATCCCGTCAATCTGGTAAATCGGCATGGCTTCTCCTGTTACGCTTCGGGTAATCCCCCAAAACGCTGGTAATAGAGCGGCCCCGGCGCGGGCAGTTCGCCCACCGAGCTTTCGCCTTTTTCACTGACGAAAGCCTGCGCCCCTGGGGCAACGCGTTGATAGATGTTGATACAGAGCTGGCGCGCGGTCTGGCCCAGCCAGTGGGCGGGCAGCAACTCTTCTGGCAGTAGCGGATCCTTCAGCACCACGCGGCGATAGAAGTGAATCAGCAGCAGGCGAATCTGGAAGCAGCGTTCCGGCGTTAGCTCATCGTGCTCGGCATCGCGTAACAGCGGCAGCAGCGGACGGAACAGCGTAATAAACGCCTCATACATGGCGTTCTGTTCAGTCAGATGCCAGCACTCTTCGACTCGCTCACGCAGCGCGGCGCGGGAGAGCGCCAGCGGCGAATGGGCTTCGAAGAAGATAACGTTTTCCGCTACGCCCGCTTCGTGCAGCAGCGACTGGACGTCCGCCAGCTTTTGCGATGGCGAAGCCAGAAGGCTTGGCGCAAGTACGCCAAACCCCTGCCAGATCAGCTGTTTTTTCACTTCGGCAAGGGTATTTTTTTCCAGCCCTTCGGAGAGCAGCAGCAGCCAGGTACCGTCCCATTCCGGTGCGCTGGCGCGATAAATTTTGCTTTCGGCGCGACGCGTCAGGCGCAGCCCTTTATCGCTCAGGCGATAGAAACTGCGGCGGCCGATGCGAACAACGTCCAGCCACTCTTCTTTGTTGAGGCGAAACAGCGCGGTACGCACAAAACGTTCACCAAAGCCCAGCCCTTCCAGCAGCGCCGCCACGCTGCCAAGCCAGACTTCTCCACCGCGCTGAGATAAACAGTCACCGTACAGTGAGGCAATCAGCGAGGTGCCGCTGATCGGCATCGCGGTCACCGCCTGCTGAATAAAGCTATCGAGTTTTTCCATATGATTCATAGTGTTGTTGTTTTTGTCCTTTTTGAATCATAGCACAGGAATTTGTAGCCCGGCCGAACGAAGTGACGCCGGGAGTAGTTCGGTGCAAAAACCCGGCGTCGCTTCGCTCGGCCGGGCTACATTGCTTAGCCGTTGGCGGCGGCTTTACGCAGGTCAAACACGCGGCAGGCCTTGCCTTCGGAGCGTGGAATGCTGCCGCAGTTAACGATGCTGACATCCGTTGAAATGCCCACCATCGACTTAATGCGATGACGCAGATGGTGGCAAATCTGGCAGCGCTGCTCGTGGCTCAGCACGAGGCTACTCTCTTTCAGCTCAACGCGAATCGAAAGTGAATCAAGATGCCCACGACGATCGACTTCCAGCTGGTAGTGCGGCGCCAGATGTTCAATTTTGAGGATCTCTTCTTCCACCTGCGATGGGAAAACGTTCACGCCGCGAATAATCAGCATGTCATCGCTGCGGCCACTGATGCGATCCATCCGGCGCATGGTGCGGGCGGTGCCCGGCAACAGACGCGTCAGGTCGCGGGTGCGGTAGCGAATGACCGGCAGCGCTTCTTTGGTGAGCGTGGTGAACAGCAGTTCGCCGTGCTCGCCGTCGGCCAGCGGCGTACCGTCTTCCGGGTTGACCACTTCCGGGAAGAAATGATCTTCCCAGATGGTTGGGCCGTCGGCGGTTTCAATACACTCCATCGCCACGCCCGGCCCCATGACTTCGGACAGGCCATAGATATCCAACGCGGTAATACCGAGGCGACGTTCAATCTCCGCCTTCATGCCGGTGGTCCACGGCTCGGCGCCGAAGACGCCGGTACGCAGCGAACAGCCGCGCGCGTCGCCGCCCATCTGGCGTTCCAGTTCTTCAATCAGGTTCAGGCAGTAAGATGGCGTGACCATGATCATGTCGGGCTTAAAATCACGGATCAGCTGCGCCTGTTTCTCGGTCTGGCCGCCGGACATCGGGATCACCGTCGCCCCTAAACGCTCGGCACCGTAGTGCGCGCCCAGGCCGCCGGTGAACAGGCCGTAGCCGTAGGCCACGTGAATTTTATCCTTCGCCGAACCGCCAGCAGCGCGCAGCGAACGGGCGACGATGTTCGCCCAGGTATCGATATCATTTTGCGTATAGCCCACGACGGTCGGCTTGCCGGTAGTACCGGACGACGCATGGATACGCACCACCTGCTCCATCGGCACCGCGAAGGTATCGAACGGATAGTTATCACGCAGATCCTGTTTGGTGGTGCACGGGAATTTACTCAGGTCACTCAGCTCACGGAAATCATCCGGGTGAACCCCCGCCGCATCAAACTTACGGCGGTACATCGGCACATTTTCGTAGGCGTGTTTCAGCGTCCACTTCAGGCGTTCGGTTTGCAGAGCCTGTAACTCGTCACGCGATGCGGTTTCAATCGGATCTAATTTTGTTGTAGTTGTCATGTTGTAGGGTACTCGCAGGTCAATTAGCTCACACTCGCTCGAGGATCATGGCAATGCCCTGACCCACGCCAATACACATCGTACACAGCGCATAGCGTCCATTGCGTCGTTCCAGCTCCAGCGTCGCTGCCAGCGCCAGCCGCGCGCCGCTCATGCCTAACGGGTGGCCTAAGGCGATGGCGCCACCGTTGGGATTCACATGCGCTGCGTCGTCCGCCAGTCCAAGCTGTCTGAGCACGCCCAGCGCCTGGGCGGCAAAGGCTTCATTCAGCTCAATCACGTCCATATCGTTAATATTCAGCCCGGCGCGCTCCAGCACTTTACGCACCGCCGGAACCGGCCCCAGCCCCATGTACTTCGGTTCAACGCCCGCAGTCGCCATGGCGACGATGCGCGCACGTGGCGTTAAGCCCTGCGCGGCGGCCTGCTGCTGGCTTGCAATAATCAGCGCCGCCGCACCGTCGTTGACGCCGGAAGCGTTGCCCGCCGTCACCACGCCGCCCTTACGGAACGGGGTTTTCAGCGAGGCCAGTTGCTCCAACGTGGTTTCCGCGCGCGGATGCTCATCTTCACGCACCGCGCTGACCGCGCCTTTCTTACCGATAATCTGCACCGGCACAATTTCCTGCGCCAGAATGCCGTCGCGCTGCGCTTTGGCGGTACGCTGCTGGCTGCGGTACGCAAAGGCATCCTGATCGGCACGGCTGATATTTAACAATTCCGCTACATTCTCTGCCGTTTCCGGCATGCTGTCAGTACCAAATTGTTGCTGCATGAGCGGGTTCACAAAACGCCAGCCGATGGTGGTATCAAACATTTCAGCCTGACGCTGGTAAGGCGTGGTCGCCTTGCCCATCACGAACGGCGCGCGGGACATGGACTCCACGCCACCGGCAATCATCAGGTCCGCATCGCCCGCTTTTATGGCCCGCGCGGCAAAGCCAATCGCGTCGAGACCGGAGCCGCACAGGCGGTTAATGGTGGTACCAGACACGCCGTACGGATAACCCGCCAGCAGCGTCGCCATATGCGCGACGTTACGGTTATCTTCCCCGGCCTGGTTAGCGCAGCCGAAAATCACGTCGTCGATACAGGTTGGGTCTAACGTCGGGTTACGGCTCAGCAGCTCGCGCAGCGGAATCGCCGCCAGATCGTCGGCGCGAACCCCGGCTAGCCCGCCCGCGTAGCGGCCAATCGGGGTACGAATACCGTCACAAATAAACGCATCACGCATTAGACTTCTCCTGTAATAGTGCCGCCGATGCGGTGCGATTTGCCGCGAAACAGCGCCACGGTTTTTTGCTGTTGATTCACAATTTCAATGTCATACACGCCGGTCAGTTTGCCCTGCTGTTTCACCCGCGCGGTGGCGGTGAGCAGGTCGCCGGTGAAGGCCGGGCGCAGAAAATCGATGCTCGCCGCCGAGGCGACCGCCGCCAGCCCCTGGCTGTTGCAGGCGTAGGCAAACGCGGTATCCGCCAGCGAAAACAGCTGACCGCCGTGGCAGGTCTGGTGACCGTTGAGCATTTTTGGCGTGACCACCATCGTCATCTGCGCAAAACCCTGGTCCATTTCGATAAGCTCAATCCCCAGCTCACGAGCGCAGGTGTCCTTCTCGTACATGGCGCGGGCATTGCGCCAGGCTTCATTACTCATGACGCATCTCCATCAGCGCTTTCTGGCGCAGCAGCGCACTTGGGCGATAGCGTTCTTCGCCGTAATGCTGTTGTAGATTCTCCAGCAGACGCAGCACGCGTCCCCAGCCCAGCGATTCTCCCCAGGCCAGTGGCCCACGTGGGTAGTTCACCCCTAAGCGCATCGCGGTATCGATATCGTCCGCGTTAGCGACGCCTTTTTGCACCGCATCCAGCGCTTCGTTCGCCAGCATCGCTACCGTGCGCCACACCAGAAGCCCCGGGTAGTCGGCAATACGCAGCACGTTTTTGCCCTGCTGCTGGAAGTAGTACACCGCTTTGTCGGTGGCTGAATCCGGATTGGTTGAAGCGCTTGCCAGCACGACGGTATTTCCCGCCGCATGGTCATACACCACCACCGGGCGCTGGTGCTGCACGCTTAAGGCCAGCGCCGTTTCACCGGTGGTTTCCAGCAGCAGTACATCGTCCAATTCGGTGACAACGTCACTTTTAACGGTGTTCGCCGCGCGGTCAGCAGAAACGGCAGCCAGCGCCAGTTCAGGCTGATTTTCTACAGGCCAGCGGTAGACACCGTGCCCGCTCTTCATGCCCAGACGCCCCGCCAGCGCCAGCTCCTGTTGCAGCAGCGACGGCAGAAAACGGCGGTCCTGCCAGAAGGCGTTAAACACCGAACAGGTCACGGCAAAGTTCACGTCCTGGCCGATAAGGTCGGTCAGCGCCAGCGGCCCCATCGGGAAACCGCCGCCGTCGCGCAGCGCCGCGTCAATCACTTCCGCGGATGCCACCTGCTCTTCCAGCGCGCGCCAGGCTTCGGCGTAGAACGGGCGTGCCACGCGGTTGACGATAAAGCCCGGCGTGGAACGGCAGCGTACCGGCTGTTTGCCCCAGGCGCTCACGCACTGACAAAGCTGCTCAACCACTTCCGTTGAGGTGGCAAGACCGCTCACCACTTCCACCAGTTTCATTACCGGTGCAGGGTTAAAGAAGTGCAGCCCCGCCACGCGTTCCGGATGCTTGATGCCCGCCGCAATGGCGGTAATCGAGATGGACGAGGTGTTGCTGGTCAGCAGCGCCGACGGCGAGCAAATCTCTGCCAGTTCGCTGAACAGCGCTTTTTTAATCTCAAGACGTTCGGAGGCGGCCTCAATAACTAACTGCGCATCGGCTAGCTGCGTTAATTCGGTTGCTGGCGTAATGCGCGCCAACAGCGCCTGCGCTTGCCCGGCGCTGACTTTGCCGCGGCTAACGCGGGCGTTCAGACGCTGGGCAATGCCGTCGATGGCGCGAGTAATCGCCTCGGCGGAAATGTCATACAGCAGCACCGAGTGCCCGGCGCTGGCCGCTACTTCGACAATCCCGGCGCCCATGGTGCCGCCGCCAATCACGGCGACGGTGTGAAGAGTCTGACTCATGGCTTATTTCCCGCTGAACTGTGGTGGACGTTTGGCGAGGAAGGCGCTGACACCTTCGCGATAGTCGTCGCTGCGACCGGCCATACGCTGATAGTCGCGCTCAAGCTCAAGCTGCTCATCAAGCGTATTGGTTTCGGAAAGCTGTAAGGCTTTCTTAATCAGCCCCAGGCCGTAGGTCGGCTGAGTGGCAAAATGGCGAGCCATGGTCAGCGCGGTGTCTTTCAACTCGGCGTCGTCCACCACCTGCCAGATCATCCCCCACTGCGCGGCCTGTTCGGCGCTGAGGTTATCGCCGAGCATCAGCAGGCCGACGGCGCGAGCGCGACCGGCAACGCGCGGCAGCACCCAGCTTCCGCCGCAGTCCGGCACCAGACCGAGCTTGCTGAAGGCCATCACAAACCTCGCCGAGCGCGCGGCGAGCACGATGTCGCAGCCCATCGCCAGCGTGGCACCGGCACCTGCGGCCACACCGTTAACGGCGCAGATAACCGGCTTCGGCAGCGCGGCTAAACGGCGCACCAGCGGGTTGTAAAAGCGTTCTACCGACATGCCCAGATCCGGCGCGGGGCCGCTCGGGTCAACGTTACGGTCGTTCAGATCCTGTCCGGCGCAAAAACCGCGTCCGGCACCGGTAATCAGCAGGCAGCGAATGGTGTCGTCGCGTTCAGCCTGTTTCAGGCAATCGGCAAGCTGCTGGTGCATCACGTCGTTAAAGCTGTTGAGTCGGTCCGGGCGGTTCAGGGTGAGGGTCATTACGCCCTGTTCCACTTCGCTGAGAATGAATGCGTCCACGATTAGCGTCCTTTAAATTCCGGTGTGCGTTTTTCTAAAAAGGCGCTCACGCCTTCACGACGATCTTCAGTACCGCTCAGCAGCGTAAATAACTGACGTTCCTGCACCAGACCGGCCTGTAAGCTCACTTCATGCGCCAGACGCAGTGACTGTTTCGCCGCCCGCAGCGCCAGCGGTGAGCGGCTGGCGATGGTCGCCGCCAGCTTCAGCGCATATTCATCTGAGAGATTCGCCGGGTGAATGTCACTCACCAGCCCAGCCTGCTGTGCGCGTTCGGCGTCAATGCTTTCGCCGCTCAGCACCATGCGGCTCGCCAGCGCTTTGCCGACGCTGCGAATAAGACGCTGCGTGCCGCCCGCGCCCGGCATGGTACCGAGGGTAATTTCCGGCAGACCAAAGCGGGCGTTATCACCGGCAATCACCAGGTCACACAGCAGCGCCAGCTCGCAGCCCGCGCCCAGCGCGTAGCCGTTCACCACCGCAATCAACGGCTTGTTGAAGGCGTCAATGCGTGCCCACAGACGCGGACGAATATCGTCGAAGGTGGCGGGCAGGTCTTTTTCTGCCATCTCGTTGAGGTCAGCACCGGCAGCGAAATAGCGCGGGTTGCCGCTAATCACGCACACGCTGATGCTGGCGTCCGCCGCCGCGGTTTCCAGCGCGTCGGCTATCTGCGTTAGCAGCGCGTTGTTTAACGCATTACGCGCCTGCGGGCGGTTCAGGGTCAGTTGCAGCACGCGGTCATGACGGGTAATCAGCAGTTCGCTCATGCCATCCCCCGCGCATCGAAGTCGACCACCACATCGCCGCTGGTTGGCAGCGCCTGGCAGCTCAGTACATAACCCGCCGCCACTTCATCGGCTTCGAGGCTATAGTTGGCGGCCATCGCCACCTCACCGCTCACCACCTTGCATTTGCAGGTGGCGCAGACGCCGCCTTTACAGGCGAACGGCAGGTCAGCGCCCTGACGCAGCGCCGCATCAAGAATGCTGTCATCTTCGGCGTTCAGCGAAATCAGGCGATCGCGGCCATCCTGACGAATAGTGACCGTGCGGCCTTCCGCCTGCACGCCGGTGGCGCGTTTCACGCTGGTACCCGGCGTATTGAAGCGTTCGAGGTGAATGGATTTTTCCGGCACGCCCAGTTCGCGCAGCGCCACTTCGGCTTCGTCCATCATCGCCGACGGGCCGCAGATAAAGGCGTCGTCAAAGCGGCTGAAATCAAGCAGCGTTTTGCCCAGTGCATGCAGCTTGGCGCCGTCAATGCGCCCTTGCAGCAGGTCGCTGTCCATCGACTCCTGGCTGAACAGATGCACCACCTGTAAACGCTGCGGGTAGCGGTCTTTCAGGTCAGCCAGCGCCTGACGGAACATCATGCTGTGGCTGCTGCGGTTGCCGTAAATCAGGGTGAACTGGCTGGCCGGTTCGGTCGTCAGCGTCGCTTCAATAATCGCCATCATCGGCGTAATGCCGGAACCGGCGGCAATCGCCAGATATTCCGCTTCACGCTCGGCCTGCGGCTGGTAGCCAAAGTGCCCCTGCGGCACCATCACCTCAAATTCCATGCCCTGCTGAATATCGCTCTGGGCATAGCGGGAGAAACGGCCACCGTCGATGGCTTTGACCGCCACGCTGATTTCTGACGGCGAGCGGCTGCGGCAAATGGAGTAGCAGCGGCGTAACTCTTCCCCGCCCAGGCGGGTTTTGAGCGTCAGGTGCTGGCCCGGACGAAAGGCGTAGACGCTACGCAGTGCATCAGGAATGGCAAAGGTAATGGTGACCGAATCACGGGTTTCCGGTTCGACCTTTGCCACGGTAAGCGAATGAAATGTTGTCATCGCAGCCTCAAATACATTTAAAGTAATCAAAGGGTTCACGGCAGCTATCGCAGCGGTACAGCGCTTTACAGGCCGTGGAACCGAATTCACTAATCAGCGACGTGTGGATGCTGCCGCAGCGTGGGCAGGCCACATCCTTTGGCATCTCGTCGGCGTGGCAGGCATGAGCCTGCGGCGGGCTGATACCGTACTGGCGCAGACGCTCGCGGGCATCCGGGCTCATCCAGTCGGTGGTCCACGGCGGATCGAGCTGCAGCACGATGTGCACCGGCGTATAGCCGTGCTCCGCCATCACCGTCCGAATTTCACCCAGCAGATGTTCGGTGGCCGGGCAACCCGAGTAGGTCGGCGTAAAGCCAATCACCCAGCCGTCGCCGTGACGCTCAACGCGGCGCACCATGCCGAGGTCGGTAATGGTCAGCACCGGCACTTCCGGGTCTGGAATGGCGCTTAACAATCCCCAGACGGTACGAACCTCCGGGGGCGCGATTGCGGCGAGACGTTGCATAGCCACCTCCTGCTACCACTGCTGGCCGGGATACGACCGCTGTAAATACTGCATCTCTGCCAGCATCGGGCCGAGATGTTCGCTGTGCAGCCCCTGCTTGCCGCCGCGACGGAACGCCGCTTCTTCAGGGATCTGCAGACCGGCGTCGAGCAGCGCGGTGTGCACCGTCGTTTGCCATTCGGCCGCTAATTCGCGCGGGTCAACGGCAATGCCCTGCTCGCTCAGGCTGATATCCAGCTCGTCGGCCATAAACAGTTCGCCGGTGAAACGCCACAGGCTGTTGACCGCTTGCTGCATCAACTGCGCGGAGTAGTCGGTACCGTTGCCCAGACGCTCCAGCCAGCCGCGGCTAAAGCGCAGGTGATAACGCACCTCTTTCAGCCCTTTGGCGGCGATGGCGGCAATCTGCGCGTCGCGGCTGTTAACCAGACGGCTGAACAGCGCCACGTGCCAGGCATCCATAAAGAACTGACGGGCGATGGTGTCGGCGAAATTGCCGTTCGGCTGTTCGACCAGCAGCACGTTGCTGAACTGGCGTTCGTCGCGGCCAAAGGCCAGCGTGTCTTCGTCGCCGCTGCCGTTCAGTTCCGCGGCATAGCTCAGGAAGTTGCGCGCCTGACCCAGCAGGTCGAGGCCGATATTGGCCAGCGCCAGGTCAATTTCCAGCTCCGGCGCGTGGCCGCACCAGGCGCCTAAACGCTGGGCCAGCACCAGGCCGTTATCGCCAAGACGCAGTGCATAGGTTGCAACGGGGTTTTGCGTGTTCATCGTTGCCTCACATATGTTCCATGCCGTCTGGCACGGTGTAGAAGGTCGGATGACGGTAGACCTTGCTCTCAGCAGGGTCGAAAAACTCACCGCGCTCTTCCGGCTGGGAGGCGACGATTTCGCTCGCCTTCACCACCCAGATGGAGCAGCCTTCGCTGCGGCGGGTGTAGGCGTCACGCGCGTTTTCCAGCGCCATCTGATCGTCGGCGGCGTGCAGGCTGCCCACGTGACGGTGCGACAGCCCCTGTTTGCTGCGGACAAATACTTCGTATAACGGCCAGTATGTTTTGCTCATTTTTTTCTCCTCAGGCGGCATCGCGAGCGCGTTGTTTTTCGGCATGAGCCAGCGCAGCTTCGCGCACCCATGCACCCTCTTCCCAGGCTTTGCGCTTGGCGCCCAGACGTTCGTGGTTGCAAATACCACGCCCGTTGATGACTTCATTCAGTTCCTGCCAGTCGATTTCGCCGTAGCGATAGTGACCGGTGGACTCGTCCAGATAGAGGTCCGCATCCGGCACCTTCATGCCGAGAATGTCGACCTGCGGGACGGTGTTGTCGACGAAACGCTGACGCAGTTCATCGTTGGAATGCAGTTTGATTTTCCACGCCATGCTGCGGGCGCTGTTCGGCGAGTTGTCGTCGCTCGGCCCAAACATCATTAATGCCGGCCACCAGAAGCGGTTAATGGCGTCCTGCAGCATCTGACGCTGTTCTTCACTGCCCGCCGCCAGCGCCATACAGGCTTCAAAGCCCTGTCGCTGGTGGAAGCTCTCTTCTTTGCAGATTTTGACCATCGCACGGGCATACGGGCCGTAAGAGGTACGGCACAGCGCCACCTGGTTGACGATCGCCGCGCCATCGACCAGCCAGCCGATCACGCCGATATCCGCCCAGGTGAGCGTCGGGTAGTTAAAGATGGAGGAGTACTTCATCTGCCCGTCGAGCATCTTCTGGTAGATGTCTTCACGCGCGCAGCCAAGGGTTTCCGCCGCGCTATAGAGGTAGAGGCCATGCCCGGCTTCGTCCTGCACCTTCGCCAGCAGAATCGCTTTACGGCGAAGCGTTGGGGCACGGGTGATCCAGTTGCCTTCCGGCAGCATGCCGACGATTTCCGAGTGCGCATGCTGGCCAATCTGGCGGATCAGCGTCTTGCGGTACGCGTCCGGCATCCAGTCCTGCGGTTCGATAGCGGTATCCTGCGCGATGCGCCGGTCAAAGCGTTGTTCTTCTGTTGTCACGTCATCACCTTATGATTCCGATAAATTCAACAAATAAATTTTTGTGAATCATGTTGTTTTGTAAAAGTTACATCTTAGTTAAATAAAACCACAAATTTTGTTTGTGAATTTTGTGATGGGCACCGCAATACCCGTTGATTTATCGCAGTGAAACCGAATCATAATCAATACACGTAAAGTGTCTGCGATCGCATTGTTAATAAATTATTAAAATCAGGCTTGCTTTTCATGATTCAGAAAAGAACTATTAAAGGCAGGTTTACGTAACATATCTGGAGAAACACCATGCAGCAGTTAGCCAGCTATTTGTCCGGCACCTGGCAAACCGGCCGGGGCCGTGCCCGTACCATTCACCACGCCATCAGCGGCGAACCGCTGTGGGAAGTGACAAGCGAAGGGTTGGATATGGCGCAGGCGCGTCGCTTCGCCATTGAGCACGGCGGCAAAGCGCTTCAGGCGATGACCTTTATTGAACGCAGCGCGATGCTGAAGGCGGTCGCCAAACATCTGATGGATCTCAAGGCCGATTTCTACGCCATCTCCGCCGAGACCGGCGCAACGCGCGGCGATAGCTGGGTGGATATCGAAGGCGGTATCGGCACCCTCTTCACCTATGCAAGCCTGGGCGGCCGCGAGCTGCCGGACGACGTGCTGTGGCCGGAAGACGAGCTGATCCCGCTGTCCAAACAGGGTGGCTTTGCCGCACGCCATGTGCTGACGTCAAAGTCCGGCGTTGCGGTGCACATCAATGCCTTTAACTTCCCTTGCTGGGGCATGTTAGAGAAGCTGGCACCGACCTGGCTTGCCGGGATGCCTGCAATCATCAAACCGGCGACCGCTACCGCCCAACTCACCCAGGCGATGGTGAAAGCCACCATCGACAGCGGCCTGGTGCCGGACGGCGCGATTAGCCTTATCTGCGGCGGCGCGGGCGACCTGCTCGACCACCTCGACAGCCAGGACGTGGTGACCTTTACCGGTTCGGCGCATACCGGACAGCAGCTGCGCGTGCATCCGAATCTGGTGGCGAAGTCTGTCCCCTTCACCATGGAAGCGGACTCGCTGAACTGCTGCGTGCTGGGCGACGATGTCACGCCAGAGCAGCCGGAATTTGCCCTGTTTATCCGCGAAGTCGTGCGCGAGATGACCACCAAGGCCGGGCAAAAATGTACCGCTATCCGCCGCATTATCGTGCCGCAGGCTCAGGTGAAAGCGGTGGGCGACGCGCTGATTGCTCGTCTGCAAAAAGTGGTGGTCGGCGACCCGGCGCAGGAAGGCGTGAAGATGGGCTCGCTGGTCAATAGCGATCAGCGTCAGGACGTGCAGGACAACGTTAACCGTCTGGTGGAAGCGGGATGTGAAGTGCTGCTGGGCGGCAAAGCGGATCTCAACGCGGCCGGGGCGTTCTTCCCACCAACCCTGCTGTTCTGCGCGCAGCCGGATGAAGTTTCCGCGGTGCATGCGATTGAAGCCTTTGGCCCGGTCGCCACCCTGATGCCGTATAAGAATAGCGAACACGCGATGACGCTGGCCCGTTCCGGTGAAGGCAGCCTGGCGGGTACGCTGGTGACGGCAAGCGGCGAACTGGCGCGCGAATTTATCCTCGGTGCGGCCCGCGCACACGGGCGTATTCAGGTACTGAACGAAGAATCATCGACAGAATCCACCGGTCACGGTTCACCTCTGCCGCAGCTGGTACACGGCGGTCCGGGACGTGCAGGCGGCGGTGAAGAGCTGGGCGGCCTGCGCGCGGTGAAACACTACATGCAGCGCACCGCCATTCAGGGCAGCCCAACCATGCTGGCGGCGGTAAGCCAGCAATGGGTGCGCGGCGCACAGGTGGTAGAAGATCGTATTCATCCGTTCCGTAAGTACTTCGAGGAGATCCAGCCTGGCGATAGCCTGCTGACGCCACGCCGTACGTTAACCGAAGCGGATATCGTGAACTTCGCCTGCCTCAGCGGCGACCACTTCTATGCCCATATGGACAAGATTGCCGCCGCCGACTCCATTTTCGGCGAGCGCGTAGTGCACGGTTACTTCCTGATTTCCGCCGCTGCGGGTCTGTTTGTTGATGCGGGCGTCGGCCCGGTTATCGCCAACTACGGTATGGAAAACCTGCGCTTTATCGAGCCGGTGAAACCAGGCGATACCATTCAGGTGCGTCTCACCTGTAAGCGTAAAACGGTCAAACGCCAGCGCAACGCCGAAGAAAAAGCCACCGGCGTAGTGGAATGGGCGGTGGAGATTTTCAATCAGCATCAGCAGGCGGTGGCGCTGTATTCCATTCTGACGCTGGTTGCGCGTCAGCACGGGGATTTCCCGGCGTAAGACCCCGGCGTCGGCTACACCTCGGCCGGGCTACAAAATGAACTCGTAGCCCAGCCGAGCGAAGCGACGCCGGGAATGCACCACATGAAAACCCAATGCCTCTGCGGAGGCATTTTTTGTAACTGGCAAAACTGACAAACAACCTGGCAAGAGCAAGCAAACGCTTCGTGACCTTCCGCTGTTAGCTTAAGAGACTGAAGCCGAAGTAGCAGCGGCAAGGCACAACATAACGATAAAATGAGGTCACAATGTCAAAAGGCTCGATTCGTTCAAACCGTAAAACAGCGCTGGCGCTGGCCGTCGCCCTGTTCTGCGCCTGGCAAGCTCCGGCATTCGCCCACGGCGGCGAAGCGCATATGGTTCCGATGGATAAAACCCTGCAAGATTTCGGCGCGGACGTCCAGTGGGATGATTACGCGCAGATGTACACGCTAATTAAAGACGGGGCGTTCGTGAAGGTAAAACCGGGCGCAAAAACCGCCATCGTCAACGGCAAAACCCTGAACCTGCAGGTGCCGGTGGTGATGAAAGACGGTAAAGCGTGGGTATCCGACACCTTTATCAACGACGTCTTCCAGTCGGGCCTCGATCAAACCTTCCAGGTTGAGAAAGTGCCGCACCCGCTGAACTCGCTCTCTTCCGCTGAAATCAGCGAAGCGGTCACCATTGTGAAGGCCGCACCGGAGTTCCAGCCGAACACCCGCTTTACCGAGATTTCCCTGCATGAACCGGACAAACAGGCGGTATGGGCCTTTGCCTTAAAAGGCACCCCGGTTAATGCCCCGCGCACCGCCGACGTGGTGATGCTGGACGGCAAGCACGTGATTGAAGCCGTGGTTGACCTGCAAAACAAAAAAGTCCTCTCCTGGACACCGATTAAAGATGCGCACGGCATGGTGCTGATTGACGACTTCGTCAGTGTGCAGAACATCATCAACGCCAGCACCGAATTTGCTGACGTGCTGAAAAAACACGGCATTAAAGACACCACTAAAGTGGTCACCACCCCGCTGACCGTCGGCTACTTTGACGGTAAAGACGGCCTGAAGCAGGACGCGCGCCTGCTGAAAGTGGTGAGCTATCTGGATACCGGCGACGGCAACTACTGGGCGCACCCGATCGAAAACCTGGTGGCGGTGGTTGACCTTGAGCAGAAGAAAATCATCAAGATTGAAGAAGGCCCGGTGATTCCTGTCCCGATGGAAGCCCGTCCGTTTGATGGCCGCGACCGCGTAGCTAAAACGGTGAAACCGCTGGATATCATCGAGCCGGAAGGTAAAAACTACACCATCACCGGCGATATGATCCACTGGCAGAACTGGGACTTCCACCTGCGCCTGAACTCCCGCGTGGGGCCAATTCTCTCCACCGTGACCTATAACGACAACGGCACCAAGCGCCAGGTCATGTACGAAGGCTCGCTGGGTGGCATGATCGTGCCTTACGGCGACCCGGATGTGGGCTGGTACTTCAAAGCGTATCTCGACTCCGGCGACTACGGCATGGGCACCCTGACCTCGCCAATCGCTCGCGGCAAAGATGCGCCGAACAACGCCGTACTGCTGGATGAGGCCATCGCCGACTACACCGGCACGCCAACCACCATTCCTCGCGCCGTGGCGGTATTCGAACGCTACGCTGGACCAGAGTACAAGCACCAGGAGATGGGCCAGCCGAACGTCAGCACCGAGCGCCGTGAACTGGTGGTCCGTTGGATCAGTACCGTGGGCAACTACGACTACATCTTCGACTGGGTATTCCACGAAAACGGCACCATCGGCATCGATGCCGGGGCGACCGGTATTGAAGCGGTTAAGGGCGTGAAGGCGAAAACCATGCACGACCCTAGCGCTAAAGACGACACTCGTTACGGTACGCTGATCGACCATAATATCGTCGGCACCACCCACCAGCATATTTACAACTTCCGCCTCGACCTCGACGTGGACGGCGAGAATAACAGCCTGGTGGCAATGGACCCGGAAGTGAAGCCGAACACCGCGGGCGGCCCACGTACCAGTACCATGCAGGTGAACCAGTACACCATCGACAGCGAGCAGAAAGCGGCGCAGAAATTTGACCCGGGCACGATTCGCCTGCTGAGCAACACCACTAAAGAAAACCGTATGGGTAATCCGGTCTCCTACCAGATTATCCCTTACGCTGGCGGCACGCACCCGGCAGCGACCGGCGCGAAGTTTGCCCCGGACGAGTGGATTTATCACCGCCTGAGCTTTATGGATAAACAGCTGTGGGTCACACGTTACCATCAGGATGAGCGCTATCCGGAAGGGAAATACCCGAACCGTTCGGTGCACGATACCGGCCTTGGCCAGTACGCGAAGGATGATGAGTCGCTGACCAACCACGATGACGTGGTATGGATAACCACCGGCACCACCCACGTGGCGCGCGCCGAAGAGTGGCCGATTATGGCAACCGAGTGGGCCCACGCGCTGCTGAAACCGTGGAACTTCTTTGACGAGACGCCGACGTTGGGCGAGAAGAAGAAGTAAGTTGTGATTTAAGACGGCCTCAGCGATGGGGCCGTTTTTTTGTGTAGGGTTTTGCTCGTAACCGTTCCCAGCGCGCTGCGCTTGGCCGGGTTACATGGCGGGTAGCCCGGACGGATTTCATGAAAATCTGTGAACAAGGCTATTGCGAAACTTGAGAAGTTAAGCGTTGTGAGGTACAAGATAAATTCTTTTTAGCAACTGAATAAAACGTGTTACTTAAAAATGCTTAAGGCAGATTTTCCTCATTCTTTAGTGTCACTTTAACAGCTCAGGACAGCGATAAAATGGCAATATTACAGCAAGAATTGATAGTTCGTGGCGAACAAGTTGAGCGAGTTTTCATCAACTATCAGGATAAAAAATACGTCGTTAACCGTCAGTATCAGCGTAAGCTGATATGGACTATTGAAGAAAAACAAAGTTTTATCGATTCAATAATAAAAGGTTTCCCTATACCTATCATATTGTTAGCAGAGCCTCTTGGTCGAAACGACGGTACTCTAGAGATCATTGATGGTATGCAACGTATGAATGCCGTCATGTCTTTTATCACGAATGATTTCTCGTTCGATGGTTGTTATTTTGATCTTAATACTTTTGCAACTACAAAAGATTTATTAGATCGTGGAGTACTTGATCAGAAGAAGCCTGTGCTCGATCGAACGAAGTGCCTTGCAATTGCATCATATCCTGTACCTCTTTCAATTTATGAAGCAGCTGAAAGAGAGTCAGTGGAAGAAGTATTTCGTCGCATCAACTCAGGTGGGCGTCAATTATCACGACAAGAGTTGCGAGCAGCTGGAGCGACTAATGCTTTCGCTGATTGTGTTCGAAAAATATCTGCAAGAGTTCGTGGTGACACTTCGAATACTGACCTATTATTATTAAGTGAAATGCAAAAAATTAGTATCACTAATAGGGAACTGCATTATGGTATAAATGCAGACACTGTTTTTTGGATTGCTCACGGAATTTTGACGAAGGAACAACTACGTCAGAGTCGTGATGAAGAGTTAGTTGCAGATATACTTGCCTATATGGTTTCTGACAAACCGGTTGCATCGCGTACCGAACTTTTAGATGATTATTTTGGTGCAACATATCCAGAAACGATGACTAGCAAGGCAAGATTTGAAGCAATCGATCAAGCCGTCAAAAAGAGAAGTACAGAGCTTGTTGATCTTGATTATCAACGAGTACATGATGCTTTGATTTTACTTCTAAGCCAAGCTCAGGCTACTTTCTCTGGATTAATTTTCCCTACTGGAAATGGAGGCAATCCAGTGCCTCGATATTTTCAAGTGATTTTCCTCGCCCTTCATGATTTGATGATTAAAAAAGGTATGGTTATTTCTGATAGTGCAGGGCTTATTGCTCGGTTAAGGGATTGTGGAAAGAATATTCAAGTTCAAGATGGTGGCCGATGGGGGGCTGATAATCGAAGCAGAATGATCGATTCTATTATTGGTTGGGTGCAAGGATTTTTTGAGAACGATCATAATCCGGATCCAGCGAAGGTTCATTGGATAACTAAACTCCAAAACTTGCTTACAAACTCGATTACAGAACAACAGCCTACGATTTCAAACAAGGTTTCTATACTTTAGATCCTAACCCTTCTTTTGATGAAAATTCATTTGATAAGATAATGGAGACTTGTGCTGCTATCGCTAACATAGGCAAAGGACATAAAGGCTATGTGCTAGTAGGTGTAGCTGAAACAGCAAAGACAGCTGCTAGAATATTTGAAATTTTCGGAAGCAGTGCACTCTCTTATAATGGCTTCCATATAACTGGGGTCGATCATGAAGCTAATTTCGCTGGTAAAAACCTGGATCAAATGTTCCAAGACATTTCTGATAGAGTGGGACGCTCAGGGCTTTCGGAACCATTAAGATCATACATTTATAACCATCTTAAATGTGTACGTTATTATGATAAGACGGTTTTTGTTTTCGAAGTTGAAGGTCAGGACTCTCCATCTCATTGGAACGGAAAGTGGGTAGAGCGTCAAGGTGCTCAGGTCAAAGATATACCTGCTGATAAACTAGGAGCATTATTCGAGCGCTTCAGATAAATTTAATATATATTACACAATATAATTAAGGTATATATAACAAAAGGCCCATTTAACGGGCCTTTATATAAGTTACAAAGATGCAACATAACCTATTTAAAATTACATAAATATTTTGTGTCATTAATTTCGCCATTCTAAGATATATCGCGGGTAAATCATCGTGTCTCCCAATTCTCCCACGGCACCGTTACCAATTTTCATTTCTGCGATCCCACTTCCAGCCCCGACTATTGCCCAACCCCACTAACCGCAGTACCCTATTGTTGTACCTGCAAAATCAGGTGCCGGGATTAGCCTCCTGACCTAACTTCATCGGAGAAACGTGCGCATGTCGTTCGCACAGTTACCATCTCAATGGTAGGCCAGCGAGGCGTCGAAAGATGCACCGGTATCGATGAGTCGGTCTTCTAACCCATCTGATTTAGCCGCCAATGAGAGAGAAAAAACCACTCATCGGAGGCAGCCCCATGGCAACACCCCTCACCCCAACTACCGTACCAGACTTCAGTCACTGCGAGTTTTACTCCTTCGTTGAAGGCCGCGCCGTTCACCTTGGTGGAGATTGGCTCTCTCAGGCCGGATTTATCGACGGCATGCCCGTTAAAGTCCGCGTAATGAAAGATTGTATTGTGATTACCCCGCAGAATACCCGCGAGCTATGGGGATGCATTGAAGGTATGAGCGTCGCGAATATCAACCAGCGCAAAGTGAAAGCATGGCTGAAAACCTTCCCAGGTGCGTTGAACGATAGTGGGGATATTCCAGCGATTAAGCGGAGTAAAACGGGCGGGAAATTCTAACAACACCGTAGCTCGGCCGAGCGAGCGCGACCTCGGGGATGGTGCCATTTTTTGTGCTTGTGGTTTGGTTAGGCGCCGTTCCCGGCGGCGCTGCGCTTGGCCGGGCTACTGAGCGTTAGCTGGTGCGAGCAAGACGACCCCGGGGCTGCCGCGCACGTTGACGAGGCAGCGACGCTGAGATTGGAAGACGTAAATAGTAGGTGCTTCGCTGACCGTTGCGTCGGCAGCGGCAGCAGAAGCGTCCTGATTTAAACACCTATCGGTAAATACCCCTGCCACTCAGGTCGAGCGCGGGATCCGTTTTTACAAGGCGTGAGATGAATAAACATCTCACCGAGTTTTTCAAGCAGCAGGCAGTCATCGACCTCGACCAAATTGTCTTTATGTTGCTGAAAGGCACCACACAACAGCGTACTCAACGCTTTTTTCTTCGCCTCCTGGGCACTCTCTGCGACAAACAAATCGTATTCGTGCAGCTCGGCAAGCGTGTCGGGGCTGTAGCCCCCCGCATTGACGAAAAATAATCTTAATGCAAACTGAGGTGGCTCAGGAGAAAGCGTGACAGCATAGCCGTCTGCCCAGGTAATACGACTGTAACCGTCGATATGAATTTTATCGCTATCGCCAAACCATGATTCACGGAGCGCAGGCCAGGCATCCTGAGGCTCGTTGGCTGCAACAAACTGAATATCATGCACTTCAATATTCGATTTTCCCGCATTCCCACCAATATAAAACATAAACAAATTCATGCTGAACCTCATAGGTTATTCTGATCGCTATATATTTGACTATATATCGCTTTATGTCGCAACTGACTCATTTCCTGACGTCGATGCTATTCGGCGCTGAATTTTGGTACTGAGATGAATGACGGGTACAGCGAGACGCCGGGATAACAGCAACGCCCAAACCTACAGGCCTGGCCGCCACCCGGCACCAACAACTAGCCTCTCGGCCAGACCTGCGGAAACAGCGGAGAGTCGAGCGGTTCACCATCTCGCAACCTCAGTTCCGGAAACGGTGGAGAGGTCACGCCGCCGCGATCGGCAAAAGCGGCGTCATCGCCCACCCAGCGGGCAGAAAAGACCCGTCGGGAACGCGCGGTATGATTCCCTCGCGCGCCATGAACGGTGCGAAAATGAAACGCCACGGCATCCCCTGGTTCCAGATCCCAACTGACGATATCGTATTCCTCTTCATGGGCATCGATATCCGGCAGCGAGCGAAAACTGGCATGATCGTAGAGCTTCGTACCGTTAAATCGGGTTGGGCTGAACTCGGCGTCCCAGCGGTGCGAGCCGCGAATACAGCGCAGCGAGGTGGCCTGTGCAACCGGGTCCAGCGGGATCCAGAAGCTCACGTTCTGCCGCCCAGAAACGCAATAATACGGCTGATCGTGATGCCACGGGGTCACCGTACTGCCCCCCGGCTGCTTCACCAGCGTATGCTCATGGAAAAACTTCACCGTCTGCGACTGCATCAACGCGGCGGCGATTTCTGCTGCCGCCGACTGAAACACGAAATCCTCAAACTCCGGTATCCGCGACCAGTTGCAGTAATCCTGAAAAAACGGCGCCGAGCCATCTTTGGGGATCACCGTGCGCGCATGCCCATATTCACTGGGATTCGCCATCAGCGCCGCCACGCCTCGGGAGAGCGGTTCAATCCACGGGGTGAAAACGCCTTTCAGTAACACCACGCCATCGGCCTGCCAGCGGTCGATGGTTTGTTGATCAATAGGTGCAGTGAGATCTTTTTGCATCACTTACGATCCTGTGTTGAGGGAATCTTAGGGTTCGGCGCGCATCCAGGCGCAAAGGTTCTCCAGCATCTGTGCACAGCGTTCCATTTGCGGAATGCTGACGTATTCATCGGGTTTATGGCCCTGCGCCATACTGCCGGGCCCACAAATCAGCGTCGCTACCCCCACGTCATCAAACAATCCCCCCTCGGTGCCAAACGCCACGGTGGAGAAATTATCGCTGCCGCACCACTGCGCCAGCCAGCGGGCAAAGTCAGACTGCGGGTCGTTGAGCAGCCCCGGATAATGACTTAAGGATTGAAACTGAATGTCGCTGCGTGCGGCGATTTGCCGCATCTGCGGCAGCAATTGATGGGCATAGTCCGCCAGCGATGTCGTGACGGTGTCCGGGTTAACGCCGGGCAAATAGCGGATTTCAAAATCAAACCAACAAGACTGCGGGACGATGTTCAGCGCCGCCCCGCCCTGAATCATCCCCACCTGTAATGTGCTGAAAGCTGGTGAAAAACGCGGATCTTTATGTTGCGCCAGCGCGTCGCCCAATGATTCCAGCCGGGTAATTAATTTCGCGGCATAATTGATAGCGTTGACGCCCTGCGGCGCATAGGCAGAATGGCAGGCCTGACCTTCTATGCAGCAGCTCATCGCCAGTTTGCCTTTGTGGCCGTAGACCGGCTGCATTTCCGTCGGTTCGCCAATCAGGCACAGTGCGGGTTTCTCCGGCGAGGCCGCAATAAAATCCACCAGACTGCGCACCCCAAGGCAACCCACCTCTTCGTCATAGGAGAACGCCAGATGCAGTGGCATGCGCAGCGTCACTGCGCAAAAGGTATCGACGCTCGCCAGCACGCAGGCAATAAAACCTTTCATATCAGCACTGCCGCGCCCGTAGTAACGCCCGTCACGCTCGGTGAGCGCAAACGGTGGCACGCTCCAGGTCTGCCCATCGACGGGAACCACGTCTGTGTGACCCGAGAGCATCACCCCGCCCGGCCCTTCTGGCCCCAGGCGGGCGTAGAGGTTCGCTTTGCGCCCGTCCTGGTTGTAAAAACGCTGGCAAGTAATGCCACGCACGGCCAGAAAATCGGCAATCCAGTCAATCAGCGCCAGATTGGATTCGCGACTGGTGGTATCAAACGCCAGCAGCGCGGCCAGAATATCGCGCGCGGAATTATTCATCGCCCGGCACGCCGTAAGATGGTGCATCGCGCGGGTCCAGGGCGCGGGTAATGTAGGCCTCCATCTGCGGTTCATACGCCAGCCATAGCTGCTCCAGCTCGGCGATCGGATCGTCGTCCGCCCAGTCAACGCGCAGGTCGACGACCGGCCAGGCATAATCTTCCACCACTTTCACCGCCGCCGAGTGCACCGGCCCGGCTTCGCCGCCAGCGGCGATCCCCGCGCGTAACCCGGCAATCAGTCGACTAGCCAGTTCCCCGGTCGCGTTTTCAAAGGCTTCAACCATGGCGGCAATGACGCCGCGCTCCGCCAGCATATTCCCTGCGGCCACGCAGTTCTCACCTGCCAGCGTTTCACCAATACCCAATGTGTGTTCACCGCTAAAGGTGGCAATTTCGCCACTGGCGTCAATCACCGTCACCTGGCGATACTCGCTAAAACGATCCTCCGCCAGCGCGCGGTTCAGCGCCTGCTCCACCGACTCGCCTGCTTCCAGGCTAGCAAGAATATGCGGCCCCAGAGACGGCAGCGTGATGTTCTGGCTGGAGACCGCGCCTACCCCCGCCAGCAGCCACGGGCAGCGTGCGCCCACGGCAATGCTTGAAGAGCTAATCGCGATACCTAACTGTCCGGACTCCGGGCACAGTGCTGCAATCGAAATCGTCATTACGCCACCTCGCCGTTCCAGTCGTCCGGGATCACCGCCGTGACGTCAATTTCCATCAGCCACTGCGGCTGCGCCAGCGCCGACACCACCACGCCGGTTGAGATAGGGAAAACGCCTTTCAGCCACTTGCCGACTTCCTGATACACCGGCTCGCGATAGCGCGGGTCGATAAGATAGGTAGTGGTTTTCACAATGTGCGTCAGGTCACTGCCCGCTTCTTTCAGCAGTTGCGCCACGTTCTTCATTGCCTGTTCCGCCTGCGCGCGCGGGTCACCAAGGCCAATCAGGTTACCGTCAAAATCGGTACCGACCTGACCGCGTACGTACACGGTGTTGCCCGCACGCACCGCCTGGCATAAATCGTTGTTCAGCGACTGGTTCGGGTAGGTCTCTTTGGTGTTAAACATGCGAATACGGGTATGGGTTGGCATCGTTGGGTTCCTTTATTCACGGATTATCAGGATGGCTGGTAGTGCTGGTACTGGCGCTGGATAGCAATCTGGTCGGCGATGTATTTCGCGTCGTGCCACACGCCCCAGATAAAGGTTGAACCGCGACGCGACAACCACGGCAGGCCCAGGAAATAGACCCCCGGCTCGCTAGAAACGCCGCGATGATGCTGAGGACGCTGCGCGTCGTTAAAAGCATTCACCTTCAACCAGCGGTAATCGGTGGTGTAGCCGGTGGCCCAGATGATGGTGGTGATCCCGGCCTGTATCAGATCAAGATTTAACAGTGGTTCAGTGACGCACGCCGGGTCCAGCAGGAACTCACGGGCCGCCGGTTCTTCAGGGAGATCGAGACCGTTGCGGGCGACATAGGCGTCCGCCGCATCGAGCAGCGCCAGATAGGAATCGTCACCGCGTCGAATGTTGTCGGCCAGATCGTTCTGGAAAGTGGCCGTTGCGCCGTCAAACGATTGGGTTTGCCCCACCAGCGTTACGCCCTGGTAGGCAAGCTGACGGAAATCCACGGTATGGCCACCGCGCGCGCCGCTCACCGCAATGGTAACGTGTTCTTTGCCCGGCTGATTTGCCGCGGCGTCCCATAGCCCAAGCACCCCAAGCCACCAGCAAAAATCGCGATCACGATAGCGGCGCGGTGGGCGGTCGTGCGCGCCGACCGAGAGCCACACGTTACGCCCCGCACGCTGCAATTCATCGGCAATCTGCACGCCGGAAGAGCCTGCGCCAATCACCAGCACGCCGCCGTCGGCAAGCTGCTGCGGGTTGTAATACTGCGCGGAATGAATTTGATCGATAGCATCAGTCTGTGGCGCGATCGCCGGGATCGTCGGGCGCTGAAACGGACCGGTGGCGGCGACAATGCGCTGCGCTTCAATCACCCCTTGCGAAGTTTCCACGCGAAAACCCGGGCGGCCCTTCAGGCGCTCAGCGCTATAGACCTCAACGCCAGTACGAATGGGGGCGTTAAAACTACGGGCATAAGCCGCGAAATAGTCCGCAATCTGTTCTTTGGCGACAAAGCCGTCGGTGTCGCACTCCGGGAACATCATGCCGGGAAAGCGGTCGTGCCAGGCCGGACCGTTGGCGACCAGCGAATCCCAGCGGCCGGTGCGCCACGCCTGGGCGATGCCCTGCTTTTCCAGTACCAGATGCGGAATATCGAGCGTCGTCAGATGTTCGCTCATGGCGACGCCCGCCTGCCCCGCGCCAACCACCAGGGTATCGATTTCGGTAATGTGTTCTGTCATTTCTCTGTCCTTCAAGCACGGTTGCCGACGTCTTCGCCGGAATTGACAGAACTCAGGTTATGTAACTGTGAGGAAATCGTAAATTATTATAAAACGATCGTCTGAATAGAATTTTATGAGGGTAGCCGTAATGCAATAAAATAAACCTGCAGGTTATGCAGGCATTATTTTCATGCGCATGAAGGCGTTAACTCAATACTGCGGCAATAATCCATAAACAGCTGCGTCGGGCGCGTTGGCTCATTGTTGGCAAGATGCGCCATAATTAATGTTGATGCAGGCATCTCATCAACAATATCTCGCTGCACCACCCTTTCACCGTCATAGGTCATATCACAATACGGACGCGTGACTAATACCGAAAAACCTAATCCTTGCCCCACCATGCAGCGCACCATTTCAATGGACGGCGAACTGTAGGCGACTTCCGGGTGATAGCCTTTTTCTTTAAATATCGAGATAAAATAGTTTTTACTGGGGACGGCATCCAGCAAGATCATCGGTTCCCGGCTTAATTCCTGTAACGTCACCGCCGATTTTTGCGCTAATGGATGTGAGGCTGGCAATAATGCATAGGGCTTGTGCGGCGCGTTCAGGCGCTCTTTGTTAATGGAATGCCCCAGTTCGAGATCGTAAACCAGCGCTAAATCAAAGCGCCCGCGATGCAGGCCATGCATTAATTCATGCTGCTCACCGTCGTATAAATGCAGGGTAATTTCCGGGTACAGCTTTTTAAACCCGGCCACCAGTTTTGGCATATACAGCGGCGCCACGGATTCAAAGCAACCCACTGAAATCATGCCGGAAACCAGCTCTTTATCTGCCCGTGAGTTCTGCTCAAACTCCCACGACAGGCGCAGCAGTTCTTTGGCTTTATCGTAGATGCGGCGGCCGCTGGAGGTGAGCGACACGCCCTGAGCATGGTGGCGAATAAACAGCTGTTGGTCGAAGGTGCTTTCCAGGTTTTTTATCGCAATAGAAATTGACGGCTGCGCAATATGCAGCTGGCGGGAGGCCTCGGCGATACTTTCCGTCTCCACGACCGTCACAAAGTACTTCAGCTGTTTGAGTGTAAATCGGTTCATCGCATCACCATTGATAAAATATTGTTCATTGCTCATCGGAAATAGTTTCCTGCTATGGCGTTGCAATCCTCATGCCATTTAACCCAAACGGGGTATTTATCCCCAATACGGAGTGCTGATATTTATCAACGGTCATTTTATTAACGCTGTTATTTTCTGATTGCACCATCACGAGCCATGCTGCACTATTACCACGCACTTCCTGCCCCGATAATGTGCAAATACCTCTCCTCGTCCTAAATATCGTTATTTAATTTCGATGATTGTTTTTTAATTGTTTCAGGTCAGTATCGCGATAATCACTTTACATTCCATAACGTTAATATCGCTGCATAGTTTTTTTAAACTTAAAGACCAAAAATTTACTAATTGCCTCGATTAACGTCCTGCCAGCATAGTGTCATTGCACGATGAATATCGGCGACGTTGGATTAATGCACCATCACGTCGCTTCCATTTCTGTTAATTATGGCGAGTAAATAGCCCATGACGTTTAACTGGAACTACATGTTAAGCCTGCTCAGCGATGTCGATTTTTGGCAGGCCACCTGGACCGTCATTAAATTAAGTCTGCTGACCTGGGGCTGCAGTATTGTGCTGGGGTTTATTCTGGCGCTGGCCAAACAATCGCCGCGTGCCTGGTTAAGCACACCGGCCCGACTTTATATCTGGCTGTTTCGCAGTATGCCGCTGCTGGTGTTGCTGATTTTTGTCTACAACATGCCGCAGGCGCTACCGTCCGTTGCCCCTTTGCTTAACGATCCGTTCTGGGCCGGGCTCATCGCCATGGTACTAAGCGAATCTGCCTATATTGCCGAAATTCACCGCGGTGGGCTGCTTTCCATTCCCCGTGGGCAAAGCGAAGCCGCGCGGGCGCTAGGTTTGCGCTACGCCGGCATTCAGTGGCGAGTCATTATTCCTCAGGCATTGCGCGTCGCGCTGCCTGCGCTTGCCAACGAATACATCGCTATTGTGAAGCTCAGCTCGCTGGTGTCGGTTATCTCACTGACCGAAATTCTGATGGTTGGTCAGCGTCTCTATTCGCAGAACTTCCTCGTCATGGAGACGATGGCGGCGGTCGCCTTCTACTACATCCTGATCGTCACGGTGTTTGATTTCCTGCTCAAGTGGCTGGAGAAGTATCTCGACGTCACCCAGCGCAAAACCACCCGTCAGGTTGACGCTGAAATGCAGAAGCTGGCCACCGCGCAACGCCCGGTGGTGGCGCGAAGCGTTGCGACCGCTGAAGAGCCCGCGTTGCAGGCCTCGAAGCTGCACAAAGCCTATAACAATGTCGAAGTGCTCGGCGCGGTAAGCCTCAAGATCCAGCCAGGCGAAGTGGTTTCGGTTATTGGCCCGTCCGGCTCGGGAAAAACTACGCTTATCCGCCTCCTGAACGGCCTGGAACAAATTGATAACGGCGAAATCAGCATCAACGGCCAGCCGTTTATCCACCTTGAGCGTCAGGGTCAGCAGAAGCCGCGCTTTATGGAAGAGGCTAAGCATCGCCTGAATATCGGCATGGTGTTCCAGAGCTTCAACCTGTTCCCGCACCTCACCGTGCTCGGCAATCTGCTGCTGGCACCGCGCTACCACCGCCTGGCGACCGATGCCGAGCTGCGCCAGCACGCCTGTGAACTGCTGCATAAGGTCGGCATGCTGGAACACGCGTGGAAGTATCCGCACCAGCTCTCCGGCGGCCAGCAGCAGCGTGTGGCGATTGCCCGCGCGCTGATGATGCGCCCACAGATCATGCTGTTTGATGAACCGACCTCAGCGCTGGACCCGGAAAAGGTTAACGAAGTACTACAGGTAATTGAATCCCTGGCGCATGAAGGCATCACCATGGTCATCGTTACCCACGAGATGAACTTCGCCTTCAAAGTCTCTGACCGAATTGTATTTATGGAAAAAGGCCGGGTGGTCTGTGACGACACGCCGCAGGCTATGCGTAGCGGGCAACACCCGCGCGTCGATGCCTTCCTGAAAGATGTCTCTTTGGCTTAATCATTCGTACTTGAAGAGGAACCACTATGATCGCGCAATGGCAAATCGAGCAGTTTCATCAGCAGGGTTATCTGGTTGTCGAAGGGGTGCTTTCCAGCGATGAAATCGCCGCATTGCAGACCGATTTTGACGGCTGGGTGGAAGAGAGCCGCGCCCACGACGCGGTATGGGGCGAGACGCTGGACGGACGCCCGCGTTTTGATCTTGAGCAGGATCATTCGCCGGATCACCCTTCTCTTCGCCGCGTCACCTCGCCTACCGAGATCTCCGCCGCCTATCACCACGCGGCGCTGAACTCGCGGATGGCGACCATTGCCGCCCAGCTTATCGGCGGCAGCGGCACTCGTTTTCATCACAGCAAAATTAACTCCAAGCTGCCGCACACCGCCACGCAGGTGAAATGGCATCAGGATTTTCTGTTCACCCCGCATAGCAACGACGACATCATCACCGCGCTGCTGATGGTGAGCGACGTCACCCCGGAGAACGGCCCGCTGAATGTGGTGCCCGCCAGCCATAAAGGGCCGCTGTGGTCACACTGGCAGAACGAGCGTTTTACCGGCGCGGTGGACACCGACGTGGTTGACGCGCATTGCCAGCAGCCGCAGGCCTGCTTTGGCCCTTCGGGCTCCGTCTGCTTTATGCACACGCGCCTGCTGCACGCTTCAAGCCCGAACGAGACCGCACAGCCGCGCACGCTGTTCATCAGCGTCTATGCCGCAGAAGACGCGCTGCCGTTTGGTGAAAACCCGCTGCCGAGCGCCCACGCGGGGCAACTGGTCGCGGGTGCAGAGAGCGGCCTTGTGCGCAGCACCGTGAACCAGCTTCGTCTGCCGCAGAAACCACGCGGCGCATCCTTCTTTGTTCAACAGGCCGGTGCCGACAGCGCCAGCATGTAATTTGCTCATTTTTCTGGAGGTTTTATGACACGTTTGACTGCACTGCGTCCTGTTGCCCTGCTCCTTTGCGCCGCTGGCGCGCTGACGTCCTTTAGCGCGCTGGCCTTCCAGCACGACGGCAAGATCACCGCCGGTTCGGACATGACCTTTTTCCCGTATGAATATATGGAGAACAATAAACCGGCCGGGTTTGATATCGAGTTTCTCGATGGTCTGGCAAAAACCATGGGCCGGGAAGCGGTCAATATCGACACCCGCTTCCCGAACCTGATTCCGGGCCTACAGGGTGGCCGTTTCGACATCACCAACTCGTCGATGTACATCACCGCCGAGCGTCTGAAGGTTATCGACATGGTGCCATATCTGAAAAGCGGCGAAGCGATTCTGTCGCTAAAAGGCAGTGACTATCAGCCCAAAACCCCGGAGGAGTTCTGCGGCCATAAAATTGGCTCGATGGGCGCTACTTCCTGGCTGGCGCAGCTGCAGAAGCTTTCCGTCGACTACTGCGTGAAAAAAGGTCTTAAGCCAATTCAACTAAGTGAATACACCACCGATCCGCAAACCACTCAGGCGATGCTCTCCCGTGCGGTGGAAGCGCAGATCACCGATGCAGCGGTTGCGCGCGGGGTTGTTGAGAAGCTCGGCGACCGTGTGGTGATCTCCTCCGAGACGCTTATCTACCCGGTGCTGAACGGCTATGGCGTGAAGAAAGGCAATACCGAGGTGAAAACAGCCCTTGAGGAAGATCTGAAGAAATTCAGCGCCACGCCTGAATACGCCGCGCTGCTGAAGAAATACAATTTCCAGGCACCGAGCGCAGAGGACCTGCAAACCCTGATGCCAAAAGCGGAGTAATCACCATGCGCTACTCGCACGAAGAGCAAACCCGTATCGATCTCGCGGTGACCTTTCGCATCATCGCCCAGCTTGGGATGCATGAAGCGGTTGCCAACCATTTCAGCGCGGCGCTCTCACCCGATGGGAAAACGTTTCTGCTGAATCCGAAGTGGAAGCATTTCTCACGCATTCGCGCCAGCGACCTTTTGCTGCTGAACGCTGATGATGAAAGCTGCGCGGCGCGCCCGGACGTGGACGCCACCGCGTGGGCGATTCACGGGCAAATTCACCAGCGTCTGCCGGACGTACGAGTGGTGCTTCATCTGCACCCGGTCTACTCCACCAGCCTCGCCTGTCTGGCCACGCCGCAGATCCTGCCGGTTGACCAAAACACCGCCCGCTATTTTAACCGCGTTGCCGTCGACACGCTGTACGGCGGCATGGCGGACACCACCGCAGAAGGCGCGCGACTGGCGGGGCTGCTGGCAGATAAACGCCGCCTGCTGATGGGCAACCACGGCGTACTGGTGACGGCACCCAATATTGGCGAGGCGTTTGATGATATCTGGACGCTGGAACGCGCTTGCCAGATTCTGATTACCGCGTGGTCGACCGGGCAGCCGCTGAAGGTGTTATCGGATGAGGTGGCGGAAAAGACGGCGCAGGATTGGGAGAAGATTGCGGACTTTTCGAGACGGCATTTTGAGGAGATGAAGGAGATGGTGATTAAGAGGGATCGGACGGTGTTGGATTGATGAGGTGCGGCCCGGGGAAACCTGGGCCGGATTCGTTTTTACGCGGTAAATAGCGCAGTCTAAAACTGTGAGTTCCCCGGTATAGTGAGTATCTACTTTACCGGGTGATTATCCATCGTTCCTACCGCCTGCTACTTTCTTAGCGGGCAGATTATTCGCTTTTACTTACCATCAAAAAAGTTATCAGGAAGCTGGCCAGGAGGCATGTTGATAACCTCGTCATTGTCGGCACCTTCATTTTTCATATAGGTTACCTGGGCAAACTCAGGGATGATGACATAAGGATAGGCTGGACCTTCATCGCGGAAGCGATGCATATCTTCGATGAACTCATTCTGATAGCAGATGGTTTTTTCTGGGTGCTGCCCTTCGCCGGCAATCCACTGTGGGAAAAAGATTGTCCCATGTACGAGTTTACGTTTCAGATCAAACAGCAGGCTCACACAGGTTCCAGTCGGTTCATGCCAGTCGACTTTGTAGATGCCCGGAGCAAACTGGATGGCATGCATTTTCTGATTTGTCACCCAACGCCCACCAACTAACCCCTGATGAATACGGTAGTCGCAGGTATTGTCATTACGTGCGTACCACTCATATTTCCAGCCGTTGTCATAGGTGTATACGAAGTGGGTTCCCACGAACTCTGACAGGTCGGAAGACATCTCTTGCAGTGAACGGTTTTCCATATTCTTATCCTTGATGATAAATATCGTTGAACTTTGAGTATGAACTCTAGTGGTTGAGATAAGGATATGGTTTGAAAATCAAATTAAAAAGTGCAATTAACGAATGAGATTGATTCAAAAAATAGTTCTATTTATCTTTGCTAATGCTTCCACTGCTGCCGTGGTCGATGTCCCGTCACTTTTCGCGCTCTCCTCCGAACTGGGCTATTTGCAACGGTTGCCGGTCAGCTGGATTATGCTTTCATAGCTGTATCTGTACTTTATGGGGTTTCGCATGCTGCGTACCAGAATTCAGCCTATCCCGTGCACTTAATACTGTTCCAATCATCCTCTGCGACTCTATTAACTTGACCGTTTTTCGGCCTCACCTGTAAACATTTTTTCATCACAACATCAATATTGGCGCCCTTCCCGTATATGGCTGTATAAATAACAACCAGCAGATTAAGAACTCGCCTCAAATATTACTTTTAATGAAAAATCATCATGTTCTTCACATCACTCAATAAATCAATGATTTACACGAAAACGGATTGAATAAAAATATAATTCTATATCCCCAGGAAGGGTTATAGACAATGACAATTTATAATGAAAATTCCTAGTATAAACATGAAAAGTCTTAATAAACCTCATAATATGAATAAAAACCAAACTGATTGTATAGGAGAATATATGAAGATAATCCTTTGTAATTTAAATGCATTTCATTTGTCTTAAATCAAATTACAGTTATTATGATGTTAATTCTTAATATCCTGAATTGACTGAGGCTTAATCATTGTTTGACAAAGGATACAAACTGCTGTGCCAAAGTTGTGCATTGAAATGTGAGATCTTACCGCAGCGAATGGTGAAGTCCGCTAATTGTCTCAATGGTCAGGTAAGTATATGGCCTAATAGCAATATGTTTTTTACGGATGGCCTTCTTGATATGCTCAAATCCACAAGAGCGATAATCATTGGTAAAGGCTACTTATTTGTAGATTTCTCGTATTACAACATTAAGTACTTTTTAAATACTGACTGGAATGCTCGCTTGGTTAGTTCGGGGTTAACTGTCATCCTGGTTACCGATAGATATTTAAAAGCTCTTGCTCTGTATTTTCAAAGCATCAATCCAGGAATCAAAGAAGTGCTTAGCAGTACCGATGGTGTGATTGTCTTCAGGAGGAGGCTTGAATACTTTTTATCAGGAAGAAGCATCAGTACAAGAAGTTATGGAAAAATAAACTACACAGAACTTCAGGTGCTTAAGTATCTAATCAAAGGAATGTCTGTCCAGGAAATAGCTTCTCGTACATACACCACTGACAAGAGAATATATAACTTACGCAGCTCAATAGAACGAAAAATGGGCATTACAATAAAAAGGATGCTTTAACTTATGGAAAATCAACATACGTGTTATGCAATCAATAAAGGAAAAATCATGTTAAAGAAATTACTTGTCTTATCGTTAGCATCAGTTTCAGCATCCAGCGTATATGCTGACTCGACCAACACAGTGCAATTCAAAGGGGAAGTCAGCACCCAAACCTGTTCCGTCAACATTAACGGCAATGAAGCTAATCCAGTTGTATTGCTGCCTACAGTTTCGACAAGCTCTCTGGCAACCGCTGGCGCAACTGCAGGTGAAACGACATTTACCGTGAACGTTACCGGCTGCGATGTTGCTACGGCTGATACCGCGATTAAGACGGAATTTGCTGGTAATAATATTACGACCAACGGCAATCTTGGCAATACGGGTGATGCCACAAATGTATCAATCCAGTTGGTCGACAGTGATGCAACCACACCGTTATCTTTCGCCTCAGGCTCAATAGCCACAACCTCAGCCATGACGCTGGCTACCGGTGCTGACTCGACGTCACAAGATTTAATCGTCCGTTACTATGCTGAGGATACCGGTGTTACTGCAGGTACCGTCATTGCCAGCGCCCAGTACGCAATCACCTACGAATAGTTTTTTAAATATGCGTTAACCCTAAATTGATGCAGTTTAGGGTTTTAATACTATTAGATAAATGGCCGTTATTAATGTTACATGTTAATAAGTATATCATCATTATTTTCCTGTTCGCTTTCATCAATAAAACAATGGCGAGTGTAACATTGGTCGGCACCCGCATTATCTATAATTCGGCATCAAAGGAAAAGACATTACAGTTTAGCAATCAAGACAATAAGCCTTCTTTAGTGCAGATATGGGTTGATAGCAAAGCGAAAAACTCCTCACCGGATAAGGCATCTGCACCATTCATTATTACACCACCTATTTTCAGGATTGACGCCAAAAAAAGTCAGTTAGTTAGAATCATGTTTTCAGGCAAGGAAAAATTACCTGCGGATAGAGAGTCTGTATTTTATTTTAATTTCCTCCAGGTTCCCGCGGTCAATGATGAGGATAAAGACAAGAATAAACTCCTGTTAATGGTGACCAATAACCTAAAGTTGTTCTATCGCCCGGCCAATCTTCAGGGTGACCCTAATCAGATGGCAGATAATTTGTTGGTTTCAAGGACAGGTAATTCACTGACGATAAAAAATCCGATGCCATTTCATGCCAATATAAGCTCGGCAACGATCGTTAGCAATAATAAAATAGAAAACATTAAAAATATAAAAATGATCGCCCCTTTTTCCTCTCAAGATTTTCCGATTCAGGGAACGTTTAAAAAATCTCAAGTGACATTGAAAGTTATCAACGATTATGGCGTAGAAATTAAACGGACTTATGATTTTTAACAGGTTTGCTACTATGAACTTACTTAATGAAAAAATAAATTTCTTTATCTGGAATACATTTATTATTTTTCCATTTAGTTTTCTTGCTCACGGTGCGGATGACGGATTTACATTTGACACCTCATTGTTACGCGGCAGTTCACTTAACAATGCAATGCTTGATAAATTCAAACAAGAAGAGACTATAGCGCCTGGCAAGTACCTGCTTGATGTCTACGTTAACGGGAATTTTGTATTCCGCGATGATATATCAATTGAGCAAGATAAAAACGGTCATACATCGCCAAAACTTACCCTAAAACAGATTCAAAATATTGGATTAAAAATAAAATCTCAGGAGGATACTAAAACTTATCCCCTCGGCACTGATATAAAGCCCACCATTGATCTGCCGCAGTTAAGAATAGATCTGAGCATCCCCCAGGCCATGATGAATCGTAGGCCGCGTGGATATATTACTGAAAACATTCTCGAATCTGGCGAGTCAATGTTTTTCATGAACTACAATCTCAATCAATATCATGTGAGTTATAAAGAAAGCAATATCAGCGATCTGAACTCTACCTATGCAAGCATGAATGGCGGCATAAATTTGGGTCTGTGGCGTTATCGCCAGATATCAAACCTACGTTATCAAAGCGGGAGTGGCACTAACTTTGATACGTCTCGAAGATATGTTCAGCGAGCCATTTATCCGCTCAAAAGTGAAGTGTTATTGGGGGAAGGGTTTACCACCGGTCATTTCTTTAGCGGTTTGGGGTTTCGAGGCATAAAATTAAGCTCGGATGAACGTATGCTTCCTGATTCATTGCGCGGATACGCACCAACCGTTCGTGGCGTGGCTAATTCAAATGCTCGCGTAAGGGTTATTCAAGGTAAGAATGTACTATATGAAACTACGGTGGCTCCCGGCCCCTTTTCAATAGAAGATCTTTACGCAACCAACTATGCAGGTGATCTAACCGTTATCGTGACCGAGGCGGATGGCTCGACGCATTCATTTTCCGTTCCTTTTGCTGCGGTTCCTGAATCTATGCGCCCAGGATTATCAAGATACAGCTTTACGTTAGGCAAAACGCGGTACGTTGGTGATGACGATCTATTCAGCGAATTAACATGGCAGCGCGGGTTAACAAATGAGCTAACGCTTAACCTTGGTAACCAATTTGCTGATGGCTATCAGTCAATAATGCTTGGCGGTGTATACACCAATTCATTTGGGGCCTTTGGGATGGACACAACCTACTCCCATGCGAGCCTCCCTGATGATGATGTCGCAGGATGGCTTATGCACCTCTCATATAGCAAAACGTTTCAACCCTTTAATACGACATTGTCCATTGCAGGATATCGCTATTCAACCGACGGTTACCGGGAAATGGGCGATGTACTTGGTCTGCGCAAAGCGGCTAAAAACGGTGATGCGTGGTCATCCACAACTTATCGTCAACGTTCGCGCTTCGAGTTATCGCTTAATCAAAATATAGGTGATTTGGGCAACCTGACATTGTCAGGTTCAATACAGGATTATCGTGATAACCGTAATCGCGATAAGCAACTGCAATTTGGCTGGGGAAAAATATTCAATAATGGAGTGGCATTAAATCTGTCAGTAACGAAGTCGAGAACATTAAGTTATGCTTATAACTATAATGACCAATACGATTATGGTTCTAGTACCAGTTATAGTAATGAATATAAATCCCAGACGACTACAGCATTATCATTAACTTTTCCGCTCGGACGGAAAATGAATTCACCTAGTGTGTCAGTAGTGGCAAACAACACCAGAGGTCAAGGAAGTAGTTACCAGACGTCATTATCTGGCAGCGTGGGTGATGATAATCCTGTGAGCTACGGCGTTAATTTCTCCACAGATAACACCAGTCACCAAAATATCTGGGGAGGTAATCTTCAAACTCGATTACCTTACGCTAATGTCACCGGCTCGGCATCGACATCGCAACAATACTGGCAAGGTTCAATGTCCTTACAGGGTGCTACTGTAGTGCACCGTGGAGGGATTACCCTTGGCCCATATGTGGGAGACAGCTTTGCACTTATTGATGCGCCCGGAGCCAGGGGAGCCAAAATTGTGGGCGGACAGGGGTCAAAAATTGATTACTTTGGTTATGCTTTGGCGCCATCGTTGACGCCATATCATTATAATACGGTAGCCTTAGATCCACAGGGTATGAATAATAAAGTCGAACTTGAAGATGGTCACAAACGTATTGCGCCTTATGCCGGCGCCACCGTTAGAGTGAAATTCAATACTATTAATGGGCAAGCTATTTTGATTACGGCTAAAACGCTAAATAATCAAATCATCCCCATGGGGACTTCTGTTCTCGATTCAAACGGGAAAGAAATAGGTATGGTCGGGCAAGCTAACCAGGTATATCTGCGTAGCGTAAAACAGCATGCCAAAATCACCTTGAAGTGGGGCAATCAAGATAATCAAAAATGCAATTTAGAATATGATTTACCCACTAACCTTGATGCGCCTGTTGCGTTACTTGATGCTCAATGCCGTTAGTTTACCGAGGAACCACTATGTATAATTTATTTTTCTCCATCGTATTTCTATCATTGTGTTATACATTACCCTCTTACGCCACCTGTACACGCGTCTCGCCCACTGTGGATGCCGGGTGCGATACCTGTGGTGTCGGTATTGGCCTTGGGAGAGTTAACCTTACAAGTGCATATCTTCAACCGGTGGGCACCCCTTTAGGTAGTAGCACTTTTAACCTTACTTCAGGTGTTCGTTATTCGGATCCCGACCAGGTGCTTTATCAATGTGCAGCCAGTGATGCTGGAAGTATTTATGAAGTATTCGCCACGAACGGCGATGACCGTGTCGGTGGATATTATGACCTGGGGGCCGCTGACGGTTATCCTAACTATTTTGCCACCTATTTTCCTTATGTCGGAATTAAGCTCACGCATCTGAATTCGGGGCTTGAGTTCACACGCTATTGGCAGCAATATCCAATTAAAAGCTATGCCACTACATCCGATGGATATATTCAGATAAGGGTTAAGGATTTTAGTTCAGTTCGCGCCGACCTGATTAAAATCAGTTCACTGCCCGGCCAGGGGGCAAATCAGTACTGTGGTTATAGCGCATCTGACTTAACATACGGTATGGCGTCAACAACCGGAACGTCTACTTACAGCTGCGCCCAACCCAACGGCTATGTGACTTTTGCAGGCCCAGGCATTGAATCTGACACAGTAGGTAGTGATTCCGCAACGAACTATAGTGTCTGGGGAACCGGTCGCTGGAATGCATTTGGCATGGGCACTTCTCCAGTTTCAACGCTTACGCATACCGCAACATGTGTTGCCCGTAATGTGACCCCACTGGTTTTATTACCGACGATTTCTGTTTCCGCATTAAATAATGGTTCATCTTCTCAGGCCCAATTCGTCATTAACATTGAGTGTGATAACTCAGCGGTATCAGGTGTCAGTAGCGACGGAACAGCGTTGGGTTTACAGGTTCCCTATGAAGCTTACACCCTTGCTCAGGAACTCGGCCTCGTTAATTCAAGCGGCGGTGTGGGCTATCTTCTTTCCGATGGTTACGGTACTGATAGCAGCGTAGCAACCGGCGTTGGAATTGAACTTTCAAACACCGAAACTGGAACAGCCATGAATTTTTTAGGCTGGGCAGCTTCCAATCCTTCCAGCTTAACCGGCAATGCCGGCGGATGGTACCCGGTGCTGGATGGTTCAACCAGCAACGGTAGCACAACTGACGGCTACACCCACTACACCACGCAATTAACCGCAACGCTTACCCGAATTCCAGGGGAAACCGTAACAGCGGGTAAGGTTGATGCCAAAGCATATATCTGGGTAAAGGTCCAATGAGTCCGATTAAAATATCATTACTACTGCTCCTCAGTGCTGTTTTCATTGCCTCGTCGGGTCAATATGCAAATGCTGGAATTATTGCATCAGCCACCCGGGTTATTTTTGTTGAGGGTGACAATGAAAAAAGCCTGATGCTTGTCAATACGAATGCCTACCCCGTCATTGTTCAGACCTGGGTTGATGATGGCGACATTAAAAGCACGCCAGATTCTACTGTTGCACCATTCGTATCGTTGCCTGGTGTATTCAAAATGCATTCAGGAGCCATGAAAGGTTTACGTATCGTAAGGAATAACTTAAGTCTACCTGATGATAGAGAATCCGTTGCCTGGCTTAATCTTTATGAAATACCACCTGGCAAACCAACGATACCGCCCTACCAGACACAGGTGACTCTGGCCATGAATACGCAAATGAAGATTTTTTATCGTCCGCATAGTATCGCTAAAAAAGCAGGCCTTGCTGTCAACCAGCTTAGTTTTACAGTCAGAAAAAATGGCCGTTCCGTATCGCTGACCGGTAAAAATGATTCATTATTTCATATCTCATTTGCCAAAATCTCACTCTTAGCCAACGGTAAGAAATATGAGGTCAAACAAGAAAGCAACATGATGATTGCACCACTGAGCCAGAAAACGTTTGAGGTTGAAGGAGCTGTTGAATCCTTTAATGATAATGCGACCGTCGAAACTTCTATTATCGATGATGAAGGCCATCAGTTTTCCCGCACATTTAGCACGGAGTCTCAACGGGAGTGAGATAATCTGAAACTACTAACCTTGCAAACTTGTGTTTTGTAACGTTGGAAATCGCCGTATTTACTTGCCCCCTCTCCACTTATAAGGACATACCTCTTTAGGGTTGTCCTTTGCTACTCTTTCGTAACCATTGACTGTATAAGTCTAAAATAGATATTCCTACCCCTTTTCATTAGACAGACAAACGAATAAATCTATTGATAGATCTCAATGAATAGTTGTTTGCTGTTAATCTCACCCATAAAACATAATCAAGATCAATTCCCCCCCTCTCTTCTCATCATATATTCTGTGAAAACCCAGTCATCCTTCAGGTTCTTATTCTCCAGAAAGCGATACTAATTTTACTCGCGTTACGTTATTTGACGAGATACTGTATGATTAAAAAATTATCAATGATAGCGCCAGTTTTTTCCTTACTTTGTTCTTCAAGCCTGGCTTTTGCCAGCTCTTACTCGTCAGGCAGTGATGTTCATTTTCTAGGAAAAATAGTAGAACCGTCGTGCTTTGTTAGCACAAATAACAACCAGGTCAGGTTGTCCTGTGGACGTACCCAAGAAGCCAACACGTACGTGTTAACCTCCAGAAAAGCATCCGGCAACCTCAATGATCGATTTTATTTCTCATCGTCACTGAAGAAGATCAACGATAAAACCAAGCTAATTACCCTAAGGGTTTTATATAAATAAAGACCTGGCATCACGCTTTTAGTATTGTGATGCCTTTTTCTTCAATACGCCTTCACCCATTATCATCAGTTTCGCTATCAACCACAGTTGTGTTGATTCCCCCTACCGCGACGCTGCTCGCTGAAGTTCAACGTGCTATCAGAGTTCTTTGCCATGCAAAATATTCGGGGCCAGGTGGGGTTGTCAAAAGTGATTTAATTCACAAGTTCACTATTTTTTGACGGTAACGCAAAAAACAGGAACTTTTAAAACAAAAAAAAGGAAGACATCGTTAAACAAAATGTGAGTATATGAGTTTAGTGATGGATAGTAATACTGCATCATATCACGCGCTTTAATATTTATTATCGATTACTTCCTGGATATTATAGATACACTTACGCTCAAAGGACTCTGTATGACTATTATAAATAAGATTATCCTTGGTATTGTTTCGGCAATGTTCTTTTCAACTGCCGTAGCTGAACCAGTAGAAAAATCAAATATAGAAAATAAAGAAATAAAAATCTATATCGTAAGACACGGTAAAACGATGTTCAATACGCTCCACCGGGTGCAGGGTTGGTCAGATTCACCATTAACAGAAAAGGGCAAGAAAGACGCCTATATGGTGGCTAATGGTCTTTCAACAATCAAATTTGATATCCTATACACCAGCGATCTTGGTAGGGCTAGGGAAACCGCTAGTATAATTAAAAGCAGGCAACATAGTAACTTAGCTGTTATCGAAGATAACAGACTCAGAGAGTGGAACTACGGAGGGTACGAAGGCGGCTTAGATGGTGAGCTGTGGACGCCGATTTTCAAAAAGTGGAATCTGAGCTATGACAAAAACTTCACTCAGTGGGATCAGTTGATGAGTAAGGCGACTGATAGGGATATTGCAAATGAAATCAGTCAAAACGATCCCATGCATTGGGCCGAAAACTACCAACAGATTGAAACACGGTTACATAATTCTCTAGAAGATATAGCAAAAAATGCCGAAAAAAACGGTTATAAAAATGTACTGGTAGTTAGCCATGGTGGGGCTATTGGCACTATTATCGACACACTTACACCAGGTAAAGAGGCTGTGCCGTTAATTGATAATATGAGTGTTACCACCTTATCTTACCAGGGAGACGGCACATTTAAACTGATTAAAGCTGGTGATATGTCCTACTACCAAGCCCATTAATCTCTAAAGCAGTTCCCGCTCCCAGCTAATCTGCCCTGGCAGTCGTAAACCATTTAATATTATACCGGGAACCCATACGACAATAGGTTCCCGGGTAAATAGTAAAACCAGCAGGCTTAGCGCCGTGACAGGCTGCAAAGGCAGGCTATTACTGCACATGCGGTCAGAACGAGTCCAAGTTGCTGCACGATGCCGGCAAGTCCCAGCATCATTCCCAGCAATAAATAGTAGACCAATCCAAACAGCGCTCCGGCTGCGCCTGCCTGTTCACGATACTGGCTTAGGGCCTGACTCAGCACGTTTGGAATCGCAATACCATAGGCAATCACAACCCCAACTACCGGCACAAGGATCCATACAGATTGCTGTAAGATCCATGCTGCAACACCCGACAATAGCGCCAGCAGGCAAGCATTTTTCACCAGTTGTTCTGGCGACAAACCGATAGACAACAGTTTCCGGTTCCATAAGCTGCCCGATAGGGAAGCAAAGGCCAGTAAAATCCCTGTCCATCCGAAAGCCCTGGCACTCCAACCCAATTGGCCGAAAAGAAACGGTGCAAGGCTGTAGTAACTGAAAAGCATTGTATTAAGCAGTGCAACGAGCATTGCATTTTTCCACAGCCTTCCATCCCCCGCCATCCGGCAGACCAGTCCGCCAAATCGCGAGCCGGAAGTATTTTCCGACCGCGTTTCAGGCAGCAAGCATGCTGTCAGCATCAGCAGTATCAGCGCCAACGTGACCAGCGCAACAAACACGCCGGTATGTCCGTACAGGCTAACCAGCCAGCCGCCACTGACCAGACCGAAAACGGGACTGATTGCCAGCGCCGCTCCCATCACGGAAAAGACACGGGCTAACGCCGTCGATTCATAGCTATCTCGCAGCATGGTTTGAACGACAACTGAGCCAGCAGCGGCACCTATGGCTGCGACCATGCGAGCCAGGAGCAATATGCTAAAGTCGGTAGCCACAAGAGCGAGTGCTGAACCGGCCCCGTAGCACAGAAGCCCGGCCATCATCGCGGGGCGCCGACCAACGCGATCGCTTAACCATCCCCAGAGCGCCACGCCGACGGCAAACGCGACAAAATAGACTGAAAGCGTCTGTGCGGCACGTTCACTGCCCACCTGAAAAGCACGAGCAATGTCGGGCAACGCTGGGCTGTATATGGTTTCCACCAACTGGGGAAACATAATCAGTAATGTAAGTAACCACAACGGTGGTTTTTTATTGGTTTTCATAGCAACAATCCTTAGATAATCAGAATATGCGGCTATTATTGCGGAAGTGGTTATGTCGTATTACCATGATAAGGACTATTTATATTTAAAATAGGACACAAGATGAAGATCAATCCAGACGATTCTTTTGATCCGGATACGTTCGATGAGAGGGTTGTTGGAATTGCATCTGATATGGGAATACATGATTCAGGGATGCACAGCCACCTTCGTCATCAGTTGCTTTTTTCGGCAGCGGGAAGCATCACAATCGAGCTGGATAATACCCTTTGCCTACTTCCGCCCCGGCGCGCTGCCTGGATACCTGCCGGCACGGTTCATCGCGCCATTATGAATGGCGCAATGGCCTATCGTTCTCTTTACTTTTCAAACGTTTTACCGTTATCGGCGTTGCCCCTGCAGATCGTTGAGGTTAATCCCCTGTTCTTTGAAGTGATCGAAAGGATGGCATTCTGGCAATGGGGGATGCCTGAAGAACAACAAAGCAGTCTCATCACCGTGTTTTGTGAAGAAATTAAAAACGCCCAAAGCGAAAACTGGACGTTGCGGTTTCCGTTAGATATTCGCCTGAGTGTCTGGCTGGACAGCGTGCGCGGAGGCGAATTACCCCCACGTCTGGGGCAGTTAGCCCAAAAGGTCGGCGCATGTGAACGCACAATAAGCCGTATATTTATTCGGGATACGGGAATGAGTTATCAGAGCTGGAGGCAGCAGTGGCGGCTGCTGAAAGCGATGGAAATGCTGTGTGACGCCTGGTCGCTAAGTCAGGTGGCGCAACAGCTTGATTTTGTCAGTGACAGCGCCTTCATTGTTTTCTTTCGTCAATATACGGGCACAACACCGACCCGCTATCTCCGCCATTCAATCACTGAACATCAGGACACATCTTTGGGTTAACCGTCGACAAAACCTTATTTTAAGCATGTCGCCATTGCGTTCTGCCCTATTTGGTTGATGTGCGAGTGCATATGAACAGTGACTTTTGCAGTTATTAGATGACTGAAGATAACGCTTCATTCTTTTACTGAAAGGTCACGCGTTTGATCATTCTGATTCATGTTTACCCAGTATACGCACGCAAGATAGATTTTCTTTCCTGTATCGCAATTTCTTCTCAGTCGTCAATCAGAGGCTCCGATGGCATTCTGGTATTGCACAATGAGGATCACGGCTTTTCGTCAATGAAAGCCAGAGGAGAAAGAGACCGTGGACCGTCGCCGCATAAAACATGGTGTCTCGTCTTCTCGTCGCCCTTGCCATCTGATAATCCCTATTTTTACCGGTGCCATTTATGAATAAAAAATACCGCGCGATGCAGATCGTTGCCCCCGGCGTGCTGGAAATGACAGAGCGGCCGATACCCGCTCCCGGCCCGGATGAGGTGCTTATCAAAATTGAAGCATGCGGAGTATGCGGTGCCGATCTCCGGGACGCGGAAAGCGCGCCGCAAGAGGGCCAGCCTGGTCGTATACCGGGACATGAGATCGTCGGGTTTATTGCCCGCAAGGGAGAAAAGGTACCCGATATCTGGCAAACCGAGCAGCGGGTAGGCGTCGGGCGGCTGGGTGGGTACTGTCAGTACTGCAAACCCTGTCGCAGCGGGCTTTTTCATCTCTGTGAAAATCAGCTTACACCAGGACTTAGCTGCGATGGCGGCTACGCAGAGTACGTTGTCATGCGGCATACCGCGCTGATAGCGATCCCCACCGCGCTCGCTTCCGTGCATGCCGCCCCAATCCTTTGCGCCGGTACCGCAACCTTCAACGCGCTGCGTAATTCTGGTGCCAGAGCGGGCGAGAGAGTGGCGGTTATCGGGATGGGTGGCCTTGGCCATATGGCGGTTCAGTACGCCCGCAAAATGGGGTTTGACGTGACGGTGGTTGCGCGGGGTAATGAAAAAGAACGTGCGGCCTTTCAACTGGGTGCACACCACTACATCGATACGCTGAAGGAAAATGCATCACAACGGCTGAAAAACGACGGCGGTGTGGATTATATTGTGGCTACGGCAGCGGATTCAAAAACGGTTGCAGCCCTCTTGTCCGCCCTCTCTCCTCGGGGAAAGACGATCCTGCTTGGTACAGGACAAACGCCGTTGCAGGTCTCGCCGGGTATGATGATCGGCGCTGAACGCACACTGACTGGCTCCTTCGTCAGCACACCTGCGCAAACCGAGCGCGCACTGCGGTTCAGCCAGCTCTTTCAAACGTTGCCCATCACAGAGTTGCTGCCATTCGAACGGGCAAATGAGGCGCTCAACAGACTTAAGCAGGGTATGGCGCGATACCGGATAGTCCTCACCATGAACCAGGATAATTAATCACATGTCCGCAGAACATTTCCTGCCCGTTGCAGACCAGAACAATAATATTATCCGCCTGTCGGCCGCCCAGGCCCTTGCCGGCGCCAACTCCGTCGTCTTTTATGCCACCGGCGCCATTGTGGGTAACGCCCTCGCGCCCAGTAGCTCATTGGCAACACTTCCCATCACCATGTTTGTTCTGGGGATGGCAGCCTGTATCCTGCCGTTAGGTACATTAGCGCGAAAAGAAGGCCGTAAAGCCGCCTTTATGGTCGGCACCGGGGCGGGCGTCATTACCGGCCTGACGGCTGCGCTGGCCGTGGTCATCGGCTCATTTCTGCTGTTCTGCATTGCCGCATTTTTAGGTGGCGCATATGCCGCCGTTGCGCTTAGCTTTCGTTTTGCCGCAACCGACGGCGTCACGCCAGAACGTCGTGCCCGGGCCCTATCGCTGGTGATGGGCGGCGGAGTGATTGCCGGTGTGATTGGCCCAATGCTGGTTTCAGGTACGATGCACCTTTGGCCGCCTCATACCTTTGCCGTCACATTCATCGCCCAGGCGCTCGTCGCCGTCATTTCGGCATTCATTCTCAAAGGCGTGAAAACAACAGAACCTGCCAGCACGGTAAAAATGGGTGGGCGACCTTTGCGCGACATTGTCCGTCAGCCAGGGTTTGCCCGAACCGTATTCAGCGGTGCCGTAACCTATATGGTGATGAACTTCCTGATGACGGCAGCACCACTCTCCATGCATATGCACGGCATTTCTCAGCAGGCGTCGAATCTCGGTATCCAGTGGCATGTTATTGCCATGTATGGCCCAGGTTTTTTCACCGGCAAATTAATCAACCGCTTCGGAGCCATGCGTATCGCTGCCGCCGGTCTGCTTATCACCGCAAGTTCTGTTCTGGCCGGGCTCGGTGGAACCGATATTTTCCACTACTGGCTATCGCTGATTTTACTGGGTCTCGGCTGGAATTTTGGCTTTACCGGCGCATCGGCGAAGATCATTGAATACCACCGTCCCGAAGAGAAAACCCAGGTCCAGTCCCTGAACGATTTTGTGGTGTTTGGAGTGATGATCGTCGGTTCTTTCTCTTCAGGTGCCCTGCTCAGCCTCTACGGCTGGAACGCCGTCCTGTGGGGCTCCCTTGTTCCCATCGCTCTTGCCTTGGCCGGTATTGTTAGAGAGTTGCAGGCGAAAAAGATCGATAAATTAAGCTGCTGACGCTGTTTTATCTGCTGCCTGGAAGCGGGTTATGGTGATTTGAAAAGTAGTTAAAGCCCAAAATCAGCGGGCAGGATTTTGGGCATATTTGTCGATGTTTATGTACACATTCACGTCCGCTCTGGGCTGTGAGTTCAACCGATGGATGCAACACATTGATTGAACCGCTCTGCTGGTGATTCATAGTCTAGCGTTTTTCTCGGCCTCTCGTTGAGCTGTCTGGCAACACTGTTTAGTCTTTGCTGGCTGTGAACCGATAAGTCAGTTCCTTTTGGAAAATACTGTCTGAGTAATCTGTTTGTATTTTCATTTGAGCCGCGTTGCCAGGGGGATTGAGGATCGCAGAAGTAAACCTGAATATCTGTAGCTACGGTAAACCGGGTATGGCTGGTCATTTCAGCACCCCGGTCCCATGTTAATGTTTTATAAAGCTCAGCAGGTAATTCACGGGCTTGTTTGATGAGTGCAGATATAACCGTTATGGTCTTGTTGTCCCTGACTTTGGCCAACATAACAAAACGGGAATGACGCTCTACGAGGGTGACGATATAGGAGTTTTTAGAGCCCTGGATCAGATCACCTTCCCAGTGACCTGGTATGGCTCTGTCAGCTGCTTCAGGTGGCCTTTCGCTGATAGAGATCGTATCCGGGATTGACCCTAATCCTTTCCCTTTAAGCGATGATGTTCTGGATCTACGCACGACTCTTCCGCTTCTGAGGCATTGCTGCAGTTCTTTTTTTAATGCACCCCGGGTTTGTATAAAAAGCGTTTTATATATCGTTTCGTGTGACACATGCATTTCCTGACTATCCGGATAACAGCGTTTCAGCCAGCCGGCGATCTGTTCCGGCGACCAGTCCTGATGCATCTTCTCTGCAATGATTTTACACAATGCGGGGCTTTGAATTAGCTTGCAAGGTTTTGGTCTCAGAGCATTTTCCCACGCAGCAGTATCGGCTTTTGCTGCACGGTATTGTTTTGCACCACCGTGTCTCCTAATCTCGCGGCTAATCGTTGAAGGAGCTCTTGATAATTTGGCAGCGATGTCCCTGATGCTGCGTTTTGCTACCAATCCTCTGGATATTTCCTCTCTTTCATCAAGCGAGAGCGCTAACCGGTGCCGCCTTCGCACGGGAGGACGGTAGCCACCTGTCTGGTGGATTGTAGGCATAATAGAAGAGTGAAATCTGTCGAACATTCTGGCGATATCGTGCAGGGAATCACCTTGCTTATATCGGTCCCAGATAATCGCTTTCTGTTCTGGCGTGTAGTAAATGCGCGTTCTTCGTTTCATGGCAACGTCCCCCCTTGATTAAGGATAGCGTTGCATCGACCCGTTGAACTCACAGTCTGGCAACTTGAAGTCGGCGGCAATTTCATCGCGCGTCAGGCCCTGGTTAGCCATACGTAGCGTCTGATCGTTTATGTAGCGATAGAGGTCACGCTGGCTTTTCAGCAGGTTAACCACGTTCTCATTGCCCCATGTTGGCCAGTGGTGCTGGGCCATGATGATCTCAGCTTTATCTCCCCAGCGAACGATAGCCTCGTTGATATACTTAGACCACGGCAGTGGTTCGCGGATCTTCGCACCGCGCAATGAGTAAGTGTTATGCAGGGTATGAGTCACATCCTCTGCGGACTCGATGAGCTTTTTCTCTTCGATATACCACAGCATTTCGGATGGCGCTTCTGAGCCGGGCGCTAACATGAAGTCGTAGGTCAGGCCATCAATCACTTCTTTCTGACCATCTTTTTCAATAATATTTGTCGGTGCGATAAGCGTGACGGTACCTGCGGAGGTCGTTGTTCCAAGGCCGGCGCCAACCTGGCCTTTGGCATTAGGCTTCAACAAGTTACCGTACATATAGCTTGCACGACGGCTCATTACGTTGCCGGCCATGATGTTCTCTGCAACGGCGGCTTCCATAAAGCCCGATGGTGCGTAAATCTTCACTTTGCCGGATTTCACATCCGCTTCATCAATGACGCCGCGAACGCCACCGTAGTGGTCGACGTGACTGTGAGTATAAATGACGGCCACAACCGGTTTCTTACCACGGTTTTTATAATAGAGCTCCATCCCCACTTTGGCGGTTTCCGCAGAAACAAGAGGGTCAACAACCGTGATCCCCTCTTTACCTTCAATAATGGTCATGTTGGAAAGATCAAGGTTACGGATCTGGTAAACACCGTCAGTGACCTCAAACAGACCGCTGATATTAATAAGCTGGGATTGACGCCACAGGCTCGGGTTAACGGTAGCAGGGGCTTTCTCACCCTCTTTGATGAATGCATACTGCTGTGGGTCCCAGATGATATTACCTTGCTCACCTTTGATAACTTCAGTTGGCAGTGCAGCGATAAACCCCTTATGGGCATTCGTAAAATCGGTATTGTCAGAAAAAGGCAATTGGTTATAGAGCGCATCGTTAGCAGTTTTCGTTGCGTCGGTAGCATCTTTCGCAGGAACATCAGCATAAACAGGCAGGTTAACGGTTGTCATTAGTCCGGCCAGCGCTAGGCTTTTAACAATAAGCGTTAGTTTCATTACGACCCTCATTGACTTAGTGATAAACAAATGTTGCATCCCCGTCTATAACGCCTTCAAATCATCTGCAGGAATTAACTATTAAAGATTGGCCTCTTTTTTACATTTGGCAATGTTATGGAATTGAATTCATACATTGAATTGACGTTGGCTTTCTTTGTAATTCTTAAAAATTAAAATTATTAGGTACTTGATTGAATTTACAGCACTTTATTTTTTCACATTATCTTTATTATTTGACGAAATATAAATCATGAACTAGCGCTGATTTTTATTTCATTCTATTTAAACAAGCAAAAAAACTAAGTAAATCAGTGGAAGTAATGAATCGTGACCAGGGAATGGATAGTGGCGTGAATATTCTATTAAATCAAAAAGTCACCTTCTATGCTCTTGTGAGTTAGCTGACCTTACTGAACAGGTCTGCTTCTCGTTCATTGCAGATTTCGGCCCCAAAGGGGTGCCTGATTGGCGCCAGGAGCGGACACGCGCCTGATGTTTATCATTTTTTTTACAATGCCCTTATAAATGCTACAATTTTCGCAAATTTTCTTATCATAAAAAAATGACCGATGACTATAGCTAAATTTGAGCGGCCAAAACTGCAACTCCCTAACGACGCGGACAAATTGTTATTGCACTCATGCTGCGCCCCCTGCTCCGGCGAGGTTATGGAAGCTATCCAGGCGTCGGGCATCGAGTACACGATTTTCTTTTACAATCCCAATATTCATCCGCAGAAAGAGTATCTCATTCGTAAGAATGAAAATATTCGCTTTGCTGAACAGCACGGCATACCGTTTATCGATGCGGATTACGACACTGACAACTGGTTTGAACGCGCCAAGGGCATGGAATGGGAACCTGAACGGGGCATTCGATGCACGATGTGTTTTGACATGCGTTTTGAGCGCACGGCGCTGTACGCCGCTGAAAATGGTTTCAGCGTGATTAGCAGCTCGCTGGGGATTTCACGCTGGAAGAATATGCAGCAAATCAATGATTGCGGGCAGCGAGCCGCCGCGCATTATCCGGGCATGGTGTACTGGGACTATAACTGGCGCAAACAGGGCGGTTCCTCGCGCATGATTGAAATCAGTAAGCGCGAGCAGTTCTATCAGCAGGAATACTGCGGCTGCGTTTACTCGCTGCGTGACAGCAACCTGCACCGCAAATCCCAGGGCCGCCCTCTTATCAAACTCGGTAAGCTTTACTATGGTAAAGAAGAAGAACAAGACTGATTTTTAGCGTACTTGCACATGGAAATTTTAACGTGATTGATTTCATCCATTTTAACGACCGCCATCAACAATCCAGTTCGCTATTACCGCATGCTAAAAATGTGGCTGACTATTGGGTCGCCGGGTTACATATTCGCCTCTATGAGCCGGAAAATGCCGTCGAGGATGTGCTTCTCGTTTATCACGGTGGTGGCGTCAACTCAGATGCGGGTTACGATATCCTTGCTCATCAGATAAGTCATCGAGGGTCTGTTTGTACGTGTCTTATTGATATTCGTGGACACGGACAGTCGTCGGGTGATAAAGGGCGCGTTGATAATCCACAGCAAATCTGGCTGGATGTCGACACGATTCTTGAACATCTGCACGTAAAATACCCCCGGGCCAGGGTTCATCTACTGGGTCATTCAAGCGGAGGGGGAATGCTGATCAATTATTTCACTCGCCACACCCCATCGCAAAAAAGTGACAGTCTGATTCTACTTGCGCCAGAGTTTGGGCCTTTCGCGCCAGCCAAAATTTTCAACAGCACATCGGTGCCATTCGCCTCAGTAAGCAAGTGGCCTTTTATACTCAATGCGCTCAGTGGCGGATTATTGTGTGGCAACCATTTTGCCGTTACGCTGAATTACCCCAATGAGGTCATGTTATTACGGCCTGAATTTGTTCAGCGATACAGTGTCAATATGGCGAATGCTTTAACACCGAACCATCCCACAAGGCAACTTGCAGCACTACCGCTACCTGTAACGGTTCTGATTGCCGAGAATGATGAGTTATTTGACGCAAAGCAGATGTCAGAGTTTGTAGCAGGATGCGGCAACCCGAATTTACTCCACAGGATTGTTGAGCACAGCAAACACTTAGACTGCATTTTTGATGCCAGTGAAGAAATACGTCAGCATCTTGAGAGACCTCACGACGAGGTCTGACTTCATGCTGGAAGTGAACATTAACCACAGTTTAATTTGCTTTTGGGTATTATTTTTCATATCCATATAAATTAATCTTTCCCGATAAATACTCACCTAAATATACTTCACTGATTTTATTAAAACCTTGTTTTGTCACTTCACTTTCTAACCAGTCGCTGTCCTTGTTAAGGATTTCGAGCAGGTCATGGTTGGCCAATCCATCCACTATAATTGGATAGCGTATATTTTCATCACCATTTTGTATAATGGTTAACTGCCCATTCTGTTCGAGTACGACACGCTTTAATTGTTCTATTTCATAAATGCCATTGGCTCGTAATTTGAACATCAAATCATTTGCAGAAACGCCATTGCGTAAACACTCCCTAACATCTACGCTGCCATTATGAACCAAAGTAATGGGTTTGCCATCAATAATTCTCTTAACTAGCCGATTGTTCTCTTTCAAAAACTTAAGAACAAAGACAAGAAAAGTCCATATAATTAACACCAGAACAAATTGTAGTACTGTTATCGATTCATTGTAAATTACACCACCGATGATCCCCCCCAGCACATAGTTCTGAACCTGATCCATTGCGGATGAGGGAGCCAGATTCCCCTTCCCCATGAGATTGATTTGAACAATTAGACACAGTATTCCCAGGCCCAGCTTTATAATGATAGGTGTATAAATTATCATTTTCACTCCTCAGTGTTTTATAATTTCTATGTCTGGGTTTACTAACGAAACTTCTACTAAACCGTATGTTTTCTGATCCGGGCTTAAGTTAACACGATAATAAATTTCATTAATTTTAACGATAATACCATCTGAGAGTTGTACTGAACTCGAGAATATAGTATTTACGTTCACTTCTTTTTCTTTCGATAGCAACTTAACGAAATTAACCATTTGCGATGATTGAGAGTGGAAATTTTGGCTATCAGTATAATCAGCATACTGGACACCAGAAATGAAGAGTAAAAACAAGAAGACGATGATCGTTAAGTCACGATATTTAGTTTGCAAGCGATGACGCATGTACAGGCTAAAAACAACAATCAGAATAAATAGCGCACTAAATATAATGATGTATTTTAAATAATCATTAATATTAGACTGCGTTTGAAGATAATCGATGCCATAAAATCTCATATATTTATAATCCCTGAATCCTCATACCCCCGTTTGAATTATAGTAACACATTGTTTCTCCATGCTCAGAAGTTCCTTAACAACTAATTATTATGGGTCGCTTAAACGAACGTCACTCGCTGAACACCTCGTTTTGATAAGGCTATGTGCAAGGCCCTCTCCCATCGAGGAGAGGGCACGGTTGAGTGCAAATTAGTAGCGCACGCACACCGATTTAGTTTCACACCAGTCGTTCAGCCAGTCCGGGCCAAAATCACGTCCCGTACCCGACTGCTTCATGCCGCCGAACGGCAGGTTGGCGTCAATCAACGTGTGGCTGTTGACCCATACCGTGCCGGCCTGCAGGCGGTCGGTATAGTTCAACGCCTGAGTCAGATCACGGGTCCAGACGCTAGCGGTCAGGCCGAAGTCGCTGTCGTTGGCCAGGCGAAGCGCCTCTTCGCCGTCGGCGACGCGTACCAGGTTCACTACCGGGCCAAACACCTCTTCGCGAGTTAAGCGCAGATTGGCATCCGGGTTGATCACCAGCGTTGGCGGAATGTAGAAGCCCTGAGCGTCCGGGCCAACGTTGCCGGTAATCAGCTCGGCGTTTTGTTTACGCGCGTCATCAAGATACGCCGCCACTTTGGCGCAATGCGCCTGAGACACCACCGGGTTAATCTGCGTGGTTTCCAGCATACCTGGCCCCACCTGTAGCGATTTCACCGCCTGCTCAAAGCCGCTGACCAGCGTATCGAACAGCGGCGCTTCTATATAGATACGTGAACTGGCGGCGCACACCTGGCCCTGGTTAAGGAAGCTGCCGGTCATCAGCCCTTCGATAACCCAGGCCGGATCGGCGTCTTTCAGTACGATGGCCGGGTTTTTACCACCCAGCTCCAGCGTCACGCGGGTGAGCCTGTCGGCGGCGACGCGGGCAATCTGTTTACCAGTCGCGGTAGAGCCGGTAAAGCTCACTTTTGCCACATGAGGATGCGAGGTTAACGCCGCGCCGCACTCGGCGCCGCTGCCGGTCACCACATTGAATACGCCTTCCGGCACGCCCGCTTCAATGGCCAGTTCCGCCACACGCAGCAGCGTCAGCGGCGTCGTTTCTGACGGTTTAATGACGATAGAACACCCCGCAGCCAGCGCTGGCATCACCTTCCACATGCCAATCATCAGCGGGAAGTTCCACGGCACAATACCGGCAACGACGCCGACCGGCTCTTTTTTGGTCCACGCCTGGTAGCGTGCGCCCTGCGGGAATGGAATGGAGACATCCAGCGTACGGCCGCTAATTTTAGTGGTCAGCCCGGCGGTATAACGCATCCAGTTCAGGGTGCAGCCGACTTCAAAGGCACGGGAGATGTTGATGGATTTGCCCTGCTCCAGCGTCTCCAGTTGAGCAAGTTCTTCGCCGTTCTGCTCAACGAGGTCAGCAAAGCGCAGCAGAATACGTTCGCGTTCGGCAGGCGTACGCCCAGCCCAACTGCGAGAAACAAATGCGCGCCAGGCGGACATGACGGCGTGGTCAACGTCTGCTGCATTAGCATCCGCGGTGGTGGCAATCGCCTTGCCCGTTGCCGGGTCCCAGACGGTGAGACGTTTTTCGCTCTGCGCCGCCTGCTGCGCGCCATCAATAAACAGGCCATGCTGACGGTCTAAAAACTGTTGCACGCTTGGGAGCAGTGCTACCTGTGATGAGGACATATCGTCTCCTTATTCTTCGCGGTTAGTCATTTCAGTCTACGGCGGGTCTGGAGATCGCGCTTTTGTCTCTGTGACATTCGCTTGTGCGGCTGTGACAGACGCCGCAATTAAACAGATTGCTCTGGCAGAAATGTGCAACAGGTAATAGTTCTTTCATATATTCCCCTGCGAAGCCTTGTTAAAGGCAACATAAATGCAACAATACCAAAACATTTTCATTGCAGAGATGGCGTATGGCAGCGGTAAATGGCGGTGAGACATATCAGGCGTGGCTGGCCAAAATCAACCAGGTGTGCGGGCATTTCGCGGCACGTCCGTTAGATGGCGACTTTCATGGTGAGATAGATACCAGCTACGCGGGCAGCCTCAAGCTCAGCACCGTTACGACCCGCAACGTCAATCTGTTCCGCACCCGCCAGGAGATCCGCAGCGGCAACGATGCCTGGTTCTATACTGTGTTTCAGCTTGCCGGTCAGGCGGATATTGAGCAGGACGATCGTCAGGTGAAGCTGCAAACCGGCGATATGACGCTGATTGACGCGTCGCGCCCCTGCTCTATTCTCTGGCAGCAAACCTCCCGTCAGGTCTCACTGCTGCTACCGCGTCAACTGCTGGAAAACCAGCTGCGCGGCAGCGGAATTAGCGTCGCTACCCGTTTAGATAAATCCCTGCCGATGGTGCAGCTTAGCCAGCGCCTGCTGCATGAGAGCATGAGCAGCCCGCAGCTTTCGGCAAGCGAAAGTGAAGCGGCGCTGGATGCGATGGTGTGCCTGCTGCGCCCGATGCTGCATCAGCGGGAGGTGGCCCCTTCACGGCGCGAAAAGCAGTTTCAGAAGATCATGACGCTGATTGACGATGCGATTCAGGAAGAGCATCTGCGCCCGGAGTGGCTCGCCGATGAAACCGGTATGTCGGTAAGAAGCCTGTACCGACTGTTTGCCGATAAAGGGTTGGTGGTGGCGCAGTATATCAAGAACCGTCGTCTTGACCTCTGCGCCCAAGCGCTACAACGTGCGCCAGACGACGAAAAGCTCGCCGGCATCGGCTATCGCTGGGGGTTCAGCGACCACAGCCATTTCTCTACCGCCTTCAAGCAGCGGTTCGGTATTTCGCCAGGCGAATACCGCAAGCGTGGTCGCTAAACAAAACTCAAATCAATTATCTTCAACCAGCTGCGACACGTCGTTGCTGTTGATTTCACGCGCATTGCCGTTCTGATCGGTGTAGCTGGTCATGCCGGTCTCTTTATCGAGCTGCGGTTTACCCTGCGTCACAATCGTCTGACCGCTTTTGGTGGTCATTACGTAGTTAGTCGTACAGCCTGCCAGCGCCAGCAGCATTGCGCCCGCACACAGAAAATATAAAGGCTTTTTCATCATTTCTCCGTTCATTGTCCCCGCCAATGGCAAGGTTAAGTCGGCATATTGTATGCCGGATACGGTGAAATGGGGTATCGACGGGTTGTAACAGAAGTTAACGTGATGATTTCCGGGAGGTCAATGGACCTCCCGGCGTACAAATTACAGCGCGATACGAATCACGTCGTCAGGCGCGGTGGCCTCTTTCTGACGGGTAGATTCCTGCTTCACGCTGACGTACAGCGTTTTACCGTCGGCGGAGAGCGTCAGGCTGTTCGGGAAGGTTGGCGTTTTGATGGTTTTGGTGACTTTATAGTCTTTCGCATCAATCACCGTCACGGTGCCCGCTTTACGCTGCGTCACGTAAACTTCGTTACGAACCGGGTTGAACAGCACCGCCAGCCCTTCCTGGGTGTCTACCTTCGACAGCACTTTGCCATCTTTCAGGCTCACGACCAGCAGTTCCGGCTGTTTGGAGTCGGTGATAAAGGCACGCTGACCTGCTTTATCCAGGCTTATGTTGATATAGAAGTGCTCTTTGCCGTCATCCTGCAGCTTCTGACGAGTCAGAATTTTGTTGCCTGCGGTATCGATGGTGACCAGCTCGCCGTCGCCGTTGGTGACGTACAGGCGCTGTTTATCCGAGTCGACCGCCAAGCCCGTGCCGAAGCTTCCGGTACCGGTAATGGTGGTTTTCAGCGTCAGTTTGTCGCCGTCAACAACCCAGACGGAGCTGCCATCTTTGCCAATGCCGGTGATGTATACGGTATTGGTTTTCTCATCCACCGCCAGTTCACGCGGCTGCAATGGTTTAACCGTTTCACTACGTTCACGGCCATCCAGTACCAGGCGTCCCTTCACGTCGCCCGTTTTGGCGTCAATCGCGGTCACCGCACCGTTAATGGTGTTACCAAACCACAGGGTCTGGGTCTGATTATTCAGCGTCGCGCCAAACGGTTTGAGATCGTTATGAATAACCTGCGTCACTTCCAGCGTGACCGGATCAAGGCGATAAACAATCCCGCCCTTATCGGTTTTACGACTTTGTGATGTGGCCAGCCACAGCGCATTTTCCTGCTGGCTGTAGGCCATTTCATATGCCCCTTTGCCTACCGCTTTACGCAGCATTTCATCTGCGGCATGCGCGCTAAAGCTTCCCGCCAGCAGGAAAGCACTCAACAACAGAGAACGGCGCAGACGCGGCGCGGACAATTGACGTAATGACATGACGACTCCCTTTGATGAACTTAATGATTTCTGCTTCACATCGCTTCTGGCTTCGCAGCGTCATTGCACTACGTTTATAGATGCGAATAGTAATCATTAATTTATGTAAAGTGGAGCTTTTATTACCCCTGGCAACCAATTAGTTTCTATTTCATCACCTGAAATTAACGATTTATGCTGCTAAAGTTTTCAATACATTTACAAAAGTATTAACCTATTGGGGTCTGTTCCATTTGGTACATTTTGCGAGTTTTTCATGAAAATCATAACCGTACGCTCTGTGGCGCTGCCTGCGCTGCTGTTGCCGCTTGTTTTTTCTCCTTTTTCCTGGGCCAATGATGAACAAACCTTAATCGTCACCGCCGCCCCACAGGCCGTTTCTGAGCTGGATACCCCTGCCGCCGTTAGCGTGGTAGACGGCGAAGACATGCGTCACGCCGCACCGCAGGTTAACCTTTCAGAATCGCTGGGCGCTGTGCCGGGTTTGCAGGTGCAGAACCGTCAGAACTATGCTCAGGATCTTCAGCTTTCTATACGTGGTTTTGGTTCCCGTTCAACCTTCGGCGTTCGCGGTATTCGTCTGTACGTTGACGGTATTCCGGCCACCATGCCTGACGGTCAGGGGCAAACCTCGAACATCGACATCGGCAGCATCGATCACGTTGACGTGCTGCGTGGCCCCTTCTCGGCGCTGTACGGTAACGCCTCCGGCGGCGTGGTCAACGTCACCACCCAGACCGGCAAGCAGCCCACCACCATTGAAGCCAACAGCTATTACGGCAGTTACGGTACCTGGCACTACGGCATGAAAGCCAGCGGCGCAGTGGGCGACGGTACCCATGCGGGCGACGTTGATTACACGGTGTCGACGAATCGATTCACCACCCACGGTTATCGCGATCACAGCGCGGCGCGCAAGAACCTCGCCAACGCCAAACTCGGCGTACGGATCAACGACGTCAGCAAGCTAACGCTGCTGTTCAACACCGTCGATATAAAAGCTAACGATCCGGGCGGCCTGACGAAAAGTGAGATGGACGCTGACCGCCAGCAGTCCCCGCGCGGTGACCAATACAATACGCGTAAAAGCGTGAAGCAAACCCAGGCGGGCCTGCGCTATGAGCGTCAGCTCAGCGAGCAGGACGACCTCAGCGTGATGATGTACGCCGGGGAGCGCCAGACCACGCAGTACCAGTCGATTCCCAACACTTATCAGAAGAACCCCGCTCATTCCGGCGGCGTGATCGACCTCGATCGTCACTATCAGGGTATCGATACTCGTTGGACGCACCGCGGCGAAATGTTGATTCCGGTGACCTTCACCACTGGGCTTAACTACGAAAATATGAACGAGAAGCGCCGGGGCTACGAAAACTTCGTTATGAATGGTTCAACGCCGGAGTATGGCGAAAAAGGTAATTTACGCCGCAACGAACGCAACCTGATGTGGAATCTCGACCCGTATCTGCAAACCCAGTGGCAGCTGACCGACAAGCTGACCCTGGATGCGGGGGTGCGCTATAGCTCGGTGTGGTTTGACTCCAACGATCACTACGTGACAACGGGTAATGGCGACAGCAGCGGCGATACCAGCTATCACGAATGGCTGCCTGCGGGCTCGTTAAAATATGCCATTACCGATGCATGGAACGTCTATGCCAGCGTTGGCCGCGGCTTTGAAACCCCGACCATCAGCGAACTCTCCTACCGTTCCGGCACGGCAAATGGGCTGAATCTGGATCTTAAGCCTGCCACCAACGAGACCTATGAGATTGGGAGCAAAACGCGTATTGGCAATGGCTTACTCAGCGCCGCGCTGTTCCAGACCAACACCACTAATGAGATAGTCACCGACAGCAACACCGACAGCCGCGCCAGCTACAAAAACGCCGGTAAGACCCGTCGTCAGGGTGCTGAGCTGGCGATTGACCAACAGTTTGCCGAAAACTGGCGCGCCAAAGCGGCATGGACCTGGCTTAACGCCACCTACCGCACCGATGTCTGTGGCGACGGCAGCTGTAACGGCAATCGTATTCCAGGCATCGCCCGCAATATGGGCTTCGCTTCGCTGGGCTATGAACCGGAAAGCGGCTGGTACGCCGGTGCGGACGTGCATTACATGGGCGATATTATGGCCAACGATGCTAACACCGCCCGTGCGCCGTCCTGGACCGTGGTTGGCCTGAATACCGGCTACAAGTTCAATCTCAGCAACTGGACGCTGGATGTCTTCGGGCGCGTCGATAACCTGTTTGACCGCGAATACGTCGGCTCGGTTATCGTGAATGAATCTAAAGGGCGCTACTACGAACCGGCACCAGGTCGTAACTACGGCGTGGGCGTTAATGTGGCGTGGCGTTTTGAATAATGCATGACAACGTTTCCGGGGCAGCCCGGAAACGTATTTTCCAGACGTAAATTAATGCCGATACTGCTGTTTCAAATACGATGTTGATTCATCAATAATTTGACATATCGCCGAATAACTTTCTGTTGAATCCCTTTTTTCCAGCGCATCCAACAATGGTTGATACACATTTTGATGCTGAAACGGTTCCATAGAATTTAAATATAAAAAATGCAGACTTGGTCCCGCTCGCACCCATAATTGTTCAATCATTGCCATTAAGGTTGGCATTTCCGCATAGGTGTATATCTGGAATCGAAATTGATAATTAGTATGCAGCATACGGGTAACGTCACCGGCAGATTTTGCCTCATGAAAGGCTTCGGAGAGAGACTTTAATGCCCTCATTTTATCTGCGGTTATATGTTCTGAGGCCGCTGCTGTCGCCATCCCTTCAAGGTTTTTTCGAATCCGGTTAATTTCAAGATAGGCCGAGTTGGTTAGCGCTGGTACCATAAAGGCCTGAGCAGGCGCTGCCTGAAGCGCCCCGAAGGAAACCAAACGCAGCAGCGCTTCACGCACCGGTGTAATACTGATGCCCTGGTTGGTAATGACTCCAACTTACTGATAGTGTTTTATGTTCAGATAATGCCCGATGACCTTGTCATGCAGCTCCAGCGATTTTGAGAACGACAGTGACTTCCGTCCCAGCCTTGCCAGATGTTGTCTCAGATTCAGGTTATGTCGCTCAATGCGCTGAGTGTAACGCTTGCTGATAACGTGCAGCTTTCCCTTCAGGCGTGATTCATAAAGCGGCCAGCCATCCGTCATCCATACCACCACATCAAAGACCGACAGCAGCTCCAGAAGACGCTCCAGTGTGGCCAGAGTACGCTCACCAAAGACGTGTGCCACCACCGTCCTGCGCATCCTGTCATAGGCGTAAAATAACCAGCGCTGACATGATTTAGCCCCGACGTAGCCCCACTGTTCGTCCATTTCCGCGCAGACAATGACGTCACTGCCCGGTTGTATGCGCGATGTTACCGGCTCCGGCCTGAGTTTTTTAAGTGCCGTAAAATCGTGTTGAGGCCAACGCCCATAATGCGGGCACTGGCACGGCACCCAACCCCATTCATAGCCATATCAATGATTTTCTGATGTGTACCGGGTTGAGAGGCGGTGTAAGTGAAGCTGATTTGCCATGTTTTACGGCAGTGAGAGCAGAGATAGCGCTGATGTCCGGCAGTGCTTTTACCGTTACGCACGACGCCTTCGGTAGCTGAACAAGTGGGACATCTGATGGAAATGGAAGCCACGCAAGCACCTTAAAATCACCATCATACACTAAATCAGTAAGTTGGCAGCATTACCGCCCTGGTTTATGGCTATTTCTCGGGTGACTAATCGCTCCCCGGGTTTTAACGCCCCCATGACAAGCGCATTCTTGATATTGTTCTCTACTTGCTGTGTCAAACTGATACGTTGTGCTTTAGCAAAATCCAGCATAATTATTATAACTCCGCGTATTTATTTACCCAGACCATTTATAATTAATAGCTGGGGTTTTATTTTTTGCGCAGAAAATACGATATATATTTTTATCACAATTAGATTTAAGCAAAATTAATAGAAAATTAATCATGCGTAAACTATGTAATCTGGCTGCTGAATCGTTAACTACAGCGGCACGTTAAGTCTGACGACCAGATAGGTGCAGGATTTACCGCTGTCGTTAATAAAACGGCAGTCGTTTGGCGGCCCAAGTTCAAGGCAGTCTCCGGTTTGCATTCGATGCGCTGTATCGCCTTCCATAAACAGCAGCTCGCCTTCCTGCATCCAGATAAGCTGTCGCGCCATGGCGTAGGCCGATGCGGGCATCGGGATGTCGCTACCCGCCGGTAGCTCAATTTGCACCAGATCGACCGGAAGCTCGCCGCGTGGCGAGACGTGGCGACGCAGATAGTGGGTCTGCGGATCGTGCCAGACCGGCTGGTCGGCAAATCGCAGCAGCTTCCCTTCCTGCATTTCTGCACGGGCAATCAGCGTCGACATACTGATACTGAAGGCACCCGAAAGCCGCGCCAGCAGTGCCGCTGTTGGGCTGCTCTCGCCGCGTTCAATTTTGTGGATCATCGCCCGCGAGACACCCGCACGCTCGGCCAATTCGCTCAGCGACCAGCTGCGCGACTCACGCTCAATGCGAATTCTTGCACCGATCCGTTGATTTAAGTTGTCTTCAATAGTATTCATATCGTAATAATATAGTGAACAACACTCAGGACGCAACTCCATGGCTATTCGTTTTGCAACAAAAGAAGACTGTGCCGCCATTGCGGCAATCTATAACCACGCGGTCGTCCATACCGCCGCTATCTGGAACGATAAAACCGTCGATACCGATAACCGCATTGCCTGGTTTGAAGCGCGTCAGCTCGGTCATTTCCCGGTGCTGGTGAGCGAAGAAAACGGTGTCGTAACCGGCTATGCCTCCTACGGCGACTGGCGTAACTTTGACGGTTTCCGCCACACCGTTGAACACTCAGTCTACGTCCATCCGGAACACCAGGGCAAAGGGCTCGGCAATATTCTGCTCGGCGCGCTGATTGATGAGGCCCGCCGTCGCGGCAAGCACATGATGGTCGCGGGTATCGAATCACAAAACCACGCTTCGTTGCACCTGCACGAGAAGCACGGTTTTGTCATCACGGGGCAGATGCCGCAGGTGGGGACGAAGTTTGGTCGCTGGCTGGATCTCACCTTCATGCAGCTGCAGCTCGATAATCGCAGCGACCCGGATGGACAGGCATGAATCAGTCCCTCACGCTGACGTTCCTGATAGCCGCCGGGATTGGGCTGGTTATCCAGAATACGCTGATGGTCCGTATTACCCAGTCAGCCTCCACTATTCTGGTGGCGATGCTGCTGAACTCGTTGGTGGGCATTGTGCTGTTTGTCAGTATTTTGTTGATTAAACACGGGCTCGCGGGCGTAAGCGAGCTGGTGGCGACCATTAAATGGTGGACGCTAATTCCCGGCCTGCTCGGGTCGTTCTTCGTGTTTGCCAGCATCAGCGGCTATCAGTACGTGGGGGCGGCAACGACCATTGCTGTGCTGGTCGCGAGTCAACTCATCGGCGGGCTGGTGATGGACGTCGTCAGAAGCCACGGCGTACCCTGGCGAGCGCTCATCGGGCCGGTATGCGGCGCGGTGATGTTGATTGTGGGAGCATGGCTGGTAGCAAAGCGCCAGTTTTGATGCACGACCATTCCCGGCGGCGCGTGGCTCTGCCGGGCTACAGAATGTCGTGAACAACCGTAGCCCGGCCAAGCGAAGCGCCGCCGGGAACAATGCCAGACTTAAAGAATGGCCCCACCTGAAGTGAGCTGCTCTTTACGCGTCTCTTCCTGCTCGCGCAGGTGTTGACCATGATGTGAAATCGCCACGCGCAGGCGCTGCTGCTGGGTGAAACGATCTTCGCGACTCAGTTCTGGATCGTCGCTTAATACCACCAGCAATTCATTCATATGCGTAATCACGCTTTCCTGCACCGCGGCATCCACGCGCGCGATGACCTCATCCAAATGTGACATATTCACTCCTTAATTGATTTTCACTTTCGAGAAATCGCTGCCCATCAGGCTGACGCTATAACCCGTAATGTTGCTACGCGTCGCGTAGAAGGTTTTGCCGTTTGCCAGCGCAATCCACGGTGCCTGTTGGTAGAAAATCTCCTGCGCCTGGCCGTAGAGCGCGGCACGCTTAGCCGGGTCGCTCACCACCAGCGCCTTTTTCACCAGACCATCATACTCTTTATTGCACCAGCGCGCGGCGTTAGAGCCCGTTTTAATGCTGTCGCAGCCGAGCAGCGTATTGGCAAAGTTATCCGGGTCGCCGTTGTCCGACATCCAGCCGTACAGCGCGCTGTCGTGCTCACCCTTGCGGATACCGGTGAGGTATTCACCCCACTCATAGCTAACGATCTTCGCTTTGATACCTACTTTCGCCCAGTCATTCTGGATCATCTCCGCAATACGGCGTGAGTTCGGGTTATACGGACGCTGTACCGGCATCGACCACAGGGTCACTTCCGCGCCCTTCTCAAGCCCTGCCTGTTTCAGCAACGCTTTCGCTTTCTCCGGATCGTAACTGTAGTCTTTGAGATCTTTGCTGTAACCCATCATATTCGGTGGGATCGGCGATTTCGCCACGGTGCCGGAACCCATAAACACCGCGTTAACGATAGCCTGTTTGTCGGTGGCGTAGTTTAACGCCTGACGTACCAGCACGTTATCAAACGGTTTTTTCTCGGTATTAAACGCCAGATAGCCGACGTTCAGTGCCTCAACCGCATGCAGCGTCAGATCTTTATTACCCTTAATGACGTCGAACTGAACCGGCGACGGTGCCGGGATTATCTGGCATTCGTTGGTTTGCAGTTTCGCCAGACGCGTTTCCACATTCGGGGTAATGGAGAAGATCAGATGCTTAGTCGGTACCGCGCCGTCCCAATAGTTCGGGTTTGCCAGGTAACGAATCTGTGAATCCACCTTGTACTGTTGCAGTACGTACGGGCCGGTGCCAATTGGCCAGTTGTCGACGTTTTCCGGCGTGCCTTTTTTCATCATCTGGTCGGCATATTCCGCCGACAGAATCGAAGCGAAGTCCATCCCCCAGTCAGCAAGGAACGCGGCGTTCGGTTCGCTCAGCACAAACTGGACATGATAATCATCGACCTTCTTCACCTCTTTGATGAGCTTATCGAGGCCAACATCGCTGAAGTACTCGTAGTTGCCCTGCGACACTTTGTGATACGGGTGATTGACATCTTTCTGGCGCATGACGGAGAAAATCACGTCATCAGCGTTGAAATCACGCGTTGGTTTGAAGAATTTATTGCTGTTGAACTTCACGCCCTGACGCAGCGTGAAGGTATAGGTCAGGCCATCCGGAGAGATGGTCCAGTCCGTTGCCAGTGAAGGCACCGGGGTATTTTTCACCGGATCAAAGTTGATCAAGCGGTTATACAGCACCTGCGAGCTGGCCACGAAAGACGGGCCGGAACTGGCAATCTGCGGGTTGAAGGATTCTGGCGATGCTTCGGAACAGTAAACCAGCGTGTCGGTGTTTGCCGCATAGGCGCTTGCCGGTAACAGCGCGCTGAAGGCCAGCGCGAGGAGCGTTTTCCCTGTGGTGTTCCCTGTGATCATGGTTATAAGCCTTTCGATTTTATTATATGGACGGCTTAATAACAGCACAGGGGCAGATAACTGGCAAATAACCAATTTGTCTCAGGTTATGCTGAATAACCGTTTATTGCTGGTTTCTTCATCGCCTGTCTTTTGATTTGACTTAAGTCCAGCCATTCAATGCCGCGAGAATTACCCTATTTACCCCTCTCTTTCGCCGTTTGTTGCTTTTTGCTTTGGGTAAAGTAATCCCGTGAAGAAGTCTATGGGACAGGAACGTGGCAAAAACTCTTTTACGCAGTGGAAGTCTTGATGACTTTCAGGCCGTAGGCGGCGGCGGGCAAACCGTATTTCATTCTGCGCTTCAGGTGCGCGAAACGCTGCGTTTACGCAAACAGCTGGCGTTGGCCGACTGCCTGGCGATACCGCAACTGAATGATGAAGGCGACCGCGTTGACTGGTACTCCCCGGTCGATGGCGAGATCATTGGCTGGAAAGCCGCCGATGAGGCCGAGCGCACCCGCGCGCTACACTATTTAGAAAGCTTGCAGGAAAGCGCCCGAGCGCTCAGTAAAAAATGTCTGCAATCAGATAAAACCGCACAGCAGCTTTTTGGCGCGCTGCTGGAAAAATCGCTGCAGTTTCCCGGCGAAAACCACCTCTTTCTGGTAGCGGGCAAACCGGTTATCAGCTTCTGGGGCTTCGTGAATCTTAACGAAAGCGCGCGTGAAGATGCGCTCGATTGCCTGCGCTACGTCGAGCCGGAAATCATAGTCGAAGAAGAGCCGGTAATCACCGAAGTGCCTGAAGTGGAAGAGCCTGAAGAGGTTCTCGTCACGTTTAGTGAAGCCGATGCTCCGCTTATCTCCGCCAATGAACCATTAATAAACGCCTATACGCTGCCGGTGGAAGAAGCCGAAGAGCCGCATACACCGGCTGCTGCTGTAATATCAGTGCCAAAAACGCGTCGTCCGCGTTGGGTCTGGGGGCTGCCGCTGGCCGCTGCGGTTGCAGCCGTAGCCATTGCCGTCCCGTTGATGATCCCAACTACGCAGGCTGAGTCCGAACCCGTCGCTCAGGTTGAACCTGCGCCTGTGCCTGCACCAGCCATGCCAAAAGCGCCCGACATGCCGATGCTAATTAGCGATCTGCCGCTGCATCAGGCGAGCGTCAAGCCAGAACCTGTCGTTGAGCCAGAAGAGAAACCGGTGGTGATCGCCGTTATTCCTAAAGATGCGATGGTGATGGATGCCGACCAGCTTCGCGCCGGAACCACCCGCTTCCTGAACGGCACCTGGCGCGTCCAGATGGACGTCAGCGACGCCCACAGTGGCAAAGCACCAAGCCTGCGTTATCAGATTCAGAACAACAAAGGCACCGCTCGCGTGGTGCGTGAAGGCAGTATCGTCTGCAAAGCGGCGGTCTTCTCTGGCCTGCATCAAAACGGCGAGTTGATGATAAAGAGCCGCGGTAACGCGCAGTGCAGCGACGGCGCACGCTATCCGCTGCCGGAAATTAGCTGCAAGCCTGGCAACAGCAACGTCGCCGTCTGCACCGCACGGTTTGATGCTAAAACCGTTGTGCCGTTGACCTTTAAAAAGACGGGAGCCTAAGCCATGTTGGTCACCCTTTGCGATTACAAACAGAGCGTTACGCTGATTGCCAACAGCGGCGTACAGTTCCTGGATTTCGGCCTGAGTCCACAAGAGTCGTTGCAGCACGGGCGCTTCGTGCGCAAAACCGCCAACGGCCCCCTGCTGCGCCTTGATTATGACGTAGTCAATCAGCGCTATACGCTGCCGGGTGAGCCCGGTCGCGCGCCTGAAGTGGTTAAGCCCGAATCCACGCTTGCCCTGCACCACTCGCTGACGCTGCTCGACGGCGTCTGGCTACCGCTGCCGTTCCTGCGCTTTAACCCGCCGCGGACCTTCGTTGAAGGGCCGGATAACTGGGCTCGCGTGCAGATAAGAAAACTCGCCGAACCGGACAGCGCGGGCAACACTCACCGCGTAACGCTGGCGTTCGACAGCCAGATAAGCCCGGACGATGCGATGTCGCTCTCCCCGGTCGCTGGCGATCTGCTGAACGGTACCCGTTTTGCGCTGGCCTGGCGCGATAATGAAATTGCCGACTTCCTCGATCAGACCTGGATTGACGGCTGGCTGCGCGAAGTGTTCCAGCAGACCACTACCACCCATGAAGCCCGAAGCGAACGTGATATTGCCCAGGCGCTGCGCAGCTTTGAATATCAGGGCCACTGGATGAACATCCTGGCGCTGCTCGGCGAACAGCTGACGGTGCCGGAAATTAAAATGGTCACCGCCACCCTCAGCACGCCGGCTATCCCGGTGGATTTAATTCTCGACGTGGGCAACACCCACACCTGCGGCGTGAGCATCGAAGATCACGGCGATGCCAACGACGGCCTGCGTCAGACCGCAGAGCTACAGGTGCGCTCGCTAAGCGAGCCGCAATATCTGAACGAACCGCTGTTTACCAGCCGGGTCGAGTTCTCAGAATCCCGCTTTGGCAAGCAGCACTTCTCCGTCGAAAGCGGGCGCGAAGACGCCTTTATCTGGCCATCGCTGGTGCGCGTGGGCGATGAAGCCCGCAAGCTGGCAATGCAGCGCTCCGGCACCGAAGGCTACAGCGGCATCTCCAGCCCGCGCCGCTACCTGTGGGATGAAACTCCAACGGTCCAGGACTGGCGTTTTAGCCAGATGAACGGCAAAACCCAGCGCGAACCGCTGGCGACGGCCTTCCCGCTGATGAACCTGATGAATGATGAGGGCCAGCCGCTGTTTACCCTGCCGCCGGACGAGCGCATGCCGGTCTTCTCGCCGCAGTATAGCCGCAGTACCCTGATGACCCACATGCTCTGCGAGCTGCTGGCACAGGCGCTGGGGCAAATTAACAGCGTGGCTACCCGTCTGCGTCTGGGCTTCCCGGCTTCGCCACGCCAGCTACGTACGCTTATCCTCACCCTGCCGTCGGCGATGCCGAAGCAGGAGCGCGAGATTTTCCGTCGCCGCATGTTTGAAGCCATTGCGCTGGTATGGAAAGCCATGGGCTGGCACCCGCAGGACGACGATTTTGCTAACGTTCGCCTGCAGGAAAAGAGCGTCGTGCCGATTCCGAAAATTCATATGGAATGGGATGAAGCCAGCTGCGGTCAGCTGGTGTGGTTGTACAACGAAGCCATTTCCCATTTTGCCGGACAAACCGAAGCGCTCTTCACCGCGATGGCCCGCCCGGACCGCCAACCCGAAGCCGGTGAAACGGCTGGCCGTACGCTGCGCGTTGCCTCACTGGATCTCGGTGGCGGCACCACCGATATGGCCATCGCCGAGTACCAGTTAGATGACGGTATCGGCGGCAACGTCAAAATCACCCCGCAGCTGCTGTTCCGCGAAGGGTTCAAAATTGCCGGTGATGATGTGCTGCTGGATATTATTCAGCGTTGCGTCCTGCCCGCGCTGCAAACCCAGCTGCAAAAATCGGGCGTCGCCGATGCCCAGGCGCTGATGGCAACGCTGTTTGGCGATTCAGGGCGCTTAGACACGCAGGCAGTGCTGCGCCAGCAGACCACCTTGCAACTGTTTATGCCGTTAGGCCACGCGATTCTCGCGGCGTGGGAGCAGAGCGATGTACAGGACCCGCTGGCCGGGTTGCATGCCACCTTTGGTGAATTACTGACGCAAACGCCAACCCGTAACGTCATGAACTATGTCGGGCAGGCCATCGAACATGCCCTGCCCGCCGGAAGCGCGCCGTTTGACCTGCTTGCCGTACCATTGGAAGTCACCTTCAGCACCCTCCAGTCAGCCATGCTGGCAGGCGAATTTACCCTTGCGGGTCCGCTACACGCGCTGTGTGAGGCCATTTCCCATTACCGCTGCGACGTGCTGCTGGTAACCGGGCGTCCTGGCTGCCTGCCGGGCGTCCAGGCGCTGATTCGCTACCTCCAGCCGGTACCGGTTAACCGCATGGTCTGGCTGGATAAATACCACGTTCACGAGTGGTATCCGTTCAGCCAGCAAGGGCGTATTGGCAACCCCAAATCCACCGCCGCCGTCGGCGCGATGCTGTGCAGCCTGGCGCTGGATCTTCGCCTGCCGCACTTTAACTTTAAAGCGGCAGATATCGGCGCCTATTCCACCGTGCGCTATCTGGGCGTACTGGATAAAACCGTCAATACGCTGCGCGATGAGAATATCTGGTATCAGGATCTCGACCTCGATAAGCCCGGCGCGAAGCTCGACGCCCGCCTGCACTTCCCGCTGCGCGGCAACGTCACCCTCGGCTTCCGTCAGTTGGCGAATACCCGCTGGCCAGCCACGCCGCTCTACACCCTGAGTATCAACTCGCCGGAACTGGCCCGCGCCATCGCCGGTGATGGCGTACTGCAGGTACGACTGAAACTTCAGGGCGGGAGCAAAAGCGAAGCGCCGCAGGCATTCGTGCTCAGCGATGCGTGGCTGCAGGACGGCACGCCGGTCTCACCGGATGCGCTGACCCTGAAGCTAAATACGTTGGCCGACCGCCGTCATAGCGGCAGCCACTACTGGATTGATAGCGGGAGCGTATTCCTGAAATGACCACCGTACACGCAGTAATGGACTGGCTCGCCACCGAGCGACACGCGCACCCGGCGCTGGATGATGATGCAGACGCCCTGCTTATTCGGCTGCTGGCTCTTGACGCGCAGCAGCAAACACACCAACAGGCGATAGCGCGCCGCGCCAGCATCGCGCTGTTCGGCCATTCACAGCCGTCTAAAGCGCATCTGCTCCGTACGCTATGCGGCAGCGGCGAAGGTCGCTTGACGGTGCAAAGCGGTAGCAAAACGCTCGACTACTTCAGCCACATCAATCCGGGCCATAGCCTGACGCAAATGGCGCTGCGCTTTAGCCGAGATCAGTCCACGCCGGACGATGCCTTCCCGCTGCGCCTAAAACTGATTAGCGAAGCGGAGCTGGTTCAACTATTTATCACCCACGCCTGGCAGCGCGGCGATGTCCGTCCTCCGGACAGCAGCGTTATCGCCCAACGCCTGCGCGGCTGGCAAAGTTTACGCCAGCCGCAGCCGGTTCCAGGTCTGACGGCGACGGACATTGCCACCATCAGCCGTTTCTGGCGCGACACGCTGCCAACGGCCTATCAGCAGATTGATGATGCGCTGTGGTATCAGTTTGCTCACCTGCTGCCGTCGTTGGATCTCAGCGCTCGCGCTCGCGCCTGGTCGTTGCTGTGGGGTGAACAACAGGAACTGACCCAGCAGTGGTTAACGCTTGCCCATACGCTGCATCAGTTGGGCAATCGCCGGGAAGTGATGGCGCCGCTGAGCCTGCTGGTTGATGCGTTCGCCCTGCCGATGGATGCTTTCTTAACGCCGGGTGGCGAAACCGACGATGCCGTTCTGGTGCATCCGTTAACCCACGACGGCTACCAGAACGCCGTCAGTGTGCCGGTCACGACGCTGGCGCAGCTTACGCTGGAACTGGTGCTCAGCACCGAACACGGCGTGCTGGATAACGTCGATATTATCGATATTCCCGTACCGCCACGTGATGAAGCGTCTCCGCTATGGGCCTGCAAATGCCGCTGGTTGCTGGATTACTACCGCCAGCAACAGCAGCCGGACATTCTGCTCACCTGTAACGCCACCGCCCAGCGAACGGCGATTCCGGACACCGCAAAAACGCTGCTGCGTTGGGTAACCGAAACTCAACCCGTGCAGGAGAATAAACTGCCGGGTCTGGTGTGGGCCATTACGCCGGAAGACGACCGCTTCGTGCATAAACGTCATTTCGATGAAGCGATCCAACAGTTGGTGGGCAAACCCGGTCAGCATTGGGGAACCCTGCAAGCGCTCGATCACAGTAGCCTACAGCGCCTGATTGAGTGGCTGTCTCAGGCCTCACAGTCAGAATTACGCCAGCGTCGTTTCGCCGCGATGGCGACTGCCCGTCAGCAACAGTTACGCACGCTGTGCCAGCCGCTGCTGGCTCCGGCGCAGCCAGACACCGGAAAAGTCGAAGCCATGATCCGCGAACTACAGACGCACGCCGCACGCCATGGTGAGCTGCTGGAAAGCCTACTGCCTGAACTTGCGGCATTCGATGCCCTTTGCCAGGTTCAGCAGCAGCGCGAAGAGAAAGTCAGCGGCCTGTTTAATGATGCGGTAGACCTGTTCGCCGCACCAGAATCGGTGATGGAAAATACGCTGGTTCATCAGGATCATGGCTCGCAGGCCTACGCGCTGTGGTGTAAACATTTACGTCAATGGAGCCGTCAGCCACATGCCCTGCTCAGCGCCGATTCGCAGCAGCAGCTCGCCTTATCGCTTCTCGTTGCCAGCCAGCGTCTGGCGCTGGCGCAGCAGCTGCGACGCGCCAGCGCCGAACAGCAGGCCGGTGCCGCACAGCTTCGGGCTATTATCGGCAACTTCATTAACTGGCTGGGCTACGCAGAGCAACCGGTGTCGCAACGCCCGGCAAGCCGCATCGCCAAAGGTGAGGCCATTTTCGCCCTGCCCGCCGCGCCATCCCGTGTGCGTCTTACCCAGCTAGGTGAGCAGCCGGTACATGCCGCAACGCGCTACGTTTATGATTGGCTGGTTGCGCTTTATGCGCGCAGCACCGAACCAGGTGAAGCCGTTAACCCGCTGGCATTAAACCGTGACGCACAGCAAACGCTACAAACGATTCTCCGGTAAACCCTCGGCGGCACAAGGATGTGAACCGCTTTCAAAAGCTGAAAAAAAACGTGCGAAATCCGCATCACGGATATTCAACCCGCGGGAGCCTCTTTACACTCGATAAATAACCCGAGTCGATAAGAGGCCACCATGACCATCACCTGTACCCTATTTATTCACGGCGAAGCCTGCGCCGCGCAAAACGCCGCCATCTTCACACGCCAGAATCCGGTCACCCAAGAGACGGCGAGCATTGCGCCTGCCGCCACGCTGAAAGATGCCACCCGCACCGCCGATGCCGCCGCCGCCGCGTTTCCACAGTGGCGCGATACGTCGCCAGGTGAGCGTCGCCGTCTGCTGCTGGCCGCCGCGGATGAGTTGGAAAAACGCAGCGAGCAGTTTGTCGCTACCATGAACGCCGAAACCGGCGCTACGCCGCACTGGGCGGGGTTCAATGTGCACCTCGGGGCTGATATTCTGCGCGAAGCCGCGGCGCTGACCACGCAGATTGACGGTCAGGTGATCCCGTCAAATATTCCCGGTAATCTGGCGGTGGCCACCCGTCAGGGCGCGGGCGTCGTGCTCGGTATGGCACCGTGGAATGCGCCGATTATTCTGGCGGTACGCGCTATCGCCACGCCGCTTGCCTGCGGCAATACGGTGATCCTTAAAGGCTCCGAACTTTCACCGGCGACACAAGGGTTGATTATTGCCTCGCTGGCAGCGGCGGGCTTCCCCGCAGGCGTGGTGAACTATCTTACCTGTGCGCCGCAGGATGCTCCCGCGCTGGTTGAGACCTTAATTGCCCACCCCGGCGTACGGCGGATTAACTTCACCGGCTCTACGCCGGTTGGGCGAATCATTGCCCAGACCTGTGCTAAATACCTTAAGCCGGTGGTGCTCGAACTCGGCGGTAAAGCGCCGTTGCTGGTGCTGGATGACGCGGATATCGACCAGGCCGCCTCTGGCGCGACCTTCGGAGCCTTTGCTAACGCTGGGCAGATCTGTATGTCGACCGAGCGCATTATCGTTGAGCAGGCGGTTGCCGAACCGTTTATTCAGGCGCTCGTTAAACGGGTCAATGCGCTGCCGAATGGCGTACTGGGTTCGGTGGTGGATAACAAAACCGTGGAGCGCTGCAATGCGCTGATTGATGACGCGCTGGCCCAGGGTGCGACGCTATTGACCGGTGGGAAAGCGGAGTCAACATTCATGTCCGCCACGCTGCTGGATGGCGTCACACCGGCTATGCGTATCTGGCACGAGGAGTCATTCGGTCCGGTGAAAGCCGTTATACGCGCGAATGACCAACAGGATGCCGTGCGAATAGCCAATGACAGCGCCTACGGGCTTTCATCCGCCGTCTACAGTCGGGATACCGCCCGCGCGTGGAACGTGGCGCAGGCTTTACAAACCGGGATTTGTCACATCAATGGCCCTACGGTACACGATGAAGCCCAAATGCCGTTTGGCGGCACCAAAGATTCTGGATACGGACGCTTTGGTGGTCGAGCGGGGATACATGAATTTACGGAACTGCGCTGGGTGACAATGCAGACGCAGCCGCGAAAGCTGCCGTTCTAGTGAATTTTTAGCATTCGTGACATGCCACTCGCCCTTTCGCAAAGCCAATAAACCGTGTCACGCGGTTTATTGGCCGGCAGCCTACACTAATCCAGCAACACTTTGCCCTGTAAATAGGTTCGCGCGACGCCGCTCATCAACACTCGCTCTCCCACCCATTCACAGCGGATATCACCGCCCCGCGCAGAAACCTGCCGCGCCAACATCTGCGTTTTAGCCAATTTTTCACCCCAGTATGGGATTAGCATGGTATGCGCAGAACCGGTGACCGGATCTTCCCACACAGCTTCTCCCGGAGAGAAAAATCGGCTGACAAAATCGTATTCACCGTCGCCTGGTGCCGTCACGGAGACCTTATGTTCGCCAGGGATCATCGCGCTGATATTCGGTTTCAGCGCTTCAACTTGCTGGCGGCTCTCAAGCTCGATAACCCAAGCACGACCTTTGCGTGCATTCACATAGTGGCTCAGGCCAAGCGCTTGCAGCATGTCTGCTGGCGGCACGGCGTCGTGGGTTGGGCAGGCTGGGAAATCCAGCGTCAGCCATGCTTCGCGTCGAGAGACGGTTAGGCGCCCGGAGAGCGTCTCGAAGTGAACGCGTTCATCGGGATAGTGAAGGTGCTGAAAGACAACATGCGCGCTAGCAAGCGTGGCATGACCACAAAGATTGACTTCATTTTGGGTTGTAAACCAGCGCAGGGAGAAACCGCTGCGTTGTTTCACGATAAACGCCGTTTCCGATTGATTATGTTGCTGGGCCATTCTCAATAGCGTTTCATCGGGTAGCCAGTCATCCAGCAGGCAGACCGCCGCCGCGTTGCCGCCAAAAGCCCGGTCGCTGAAGGCATCAACCATATAAAAATCAATCTCGTGCATGCGTATTCCCTCGTCATCGGTGCGTCATAGCAAACTGACACAAAAAATTAACATCGACAAGTCTCTTTGTTTTTGCAAAAGGTGACAACGTCACACAAATATAATAATGAGAGGTATGTCACAAAACGATTGTATTTGCCGCATTATTCGCTTTAAGATCGTACGTCTCTTCTTTTTTCTAACGCTCCCGGTGCATTTTTATGACAACAAACACGGTCTCTCGTCGGATCGCGTGGCTTCGGGTAGTCACGCTGGCTATCGCTGCTTTTATCTTCAATACCACTGAATTTGTGCCGGTTGGCCTGCTGTCTGATATAGCCAGCAGCTTCGGTATGGAAACGGCGCAGGTGGGCATTATGCTGACCATCTACGCCTGGGTCGTGGCGCTGATGTCACTGCCTTTTATGCTGCTCACTAGCCAGATTGAACGCCGTAAGCTGTTGATTGGGCTATTTGTCTTATTCATTGCCAGCCACGTGCTGTCGTTCCTTGCGTGGAACTTTACCGTGCTGGTTATCAGCCGTATCGGTATTGCCTTTGCCCACGCGGTGTTCTGGTCAATTACCGCCTCTTTAGCCATTCGCATGGCTCCCGCCGGTAAACGCGCTCAGGCGCTGAGCCTGCTGGCCACCGGTACGGCGCTGGCGATGGTATTTGGGATCCCGCTTGGCCGTATCGTGGGCCAGTACTTCGGTTGGCGAACCACCTTCTTTGCCATTGGCGTGGGTGCGTTGATAACCATGCTGGCGCTGATAAAACTGCTGCCGCGCCTGCCAAGCGAACACTCCGGTTCACTGAAAAGCCTGCCGTTGCTGTTCCGTCGCCCGGCGCTGGTGAGCATCTATCTGCTTACCGTGGTAGTGGTGACCGCGCATTATACCGCCTACAGCTATATTGAACCGTTTGTGCAGACCGTCGCCGGGTTGAGCGGCAACTTTGCGACCATTCTGCTGCTGGTGCTCGGCGGTGCGGGGATTATTGGCAGCGTGATTTTTGGCAAACTGGGCAATCAGCACGCATCGGGGTTAATCAGCAGCGCAATCGGCTTGCTGCTTGCCTGTCTGCTGTTGTTGCTTCCCGCGGCGCAGGATGCGGCGCACCTGGCAGTGTTAAGCATCTTCTGGGGCATCGCCATTATGGTTATCGGTCTCGGTATGCAGGTGAAAGTGCTGGCGCTGGCACCGGATGCTACCGACGTGGCGATGTCGCTATTTTCCGGGATTTTTAATCTTGGGATTGGCGCAGGTGCGCTGCTTGGAAGCCAGATCAGTACCCATTTGTCGATGTCGTCGATTGGCTATGTGGGCGCCGTACCGGCGCTCGCGGCGCTTATCTGGTCGGTAGTGATTTTCCGCCGCTGGCCTGCGGCATCGTTAGAGGAACAAGCGCATCAGCATTGATGCGCTCGGCCGGGCTACAACGCTGAACGTAGCCCGGCCGGGGAAACCTTACGCGTGATACGTCGTAATAATCTCCAGCACACCGTTAATAATAAACTGCACGCCCATACACACCAGCAGGAAGCCCATCAGACGGGAAATGGCTTCAATGCCCCCTTTCCCGACCAGACGCATAATCGCCCCTGAACTGCGTAAACATCCCCACAGAATGACCCCCACCAGCGCAAAGATAATCGGCGGTGCTACCAGAATCACCCAATCCGGGAAGTTGGCGCCATGTTTTACCGTCGAGGCGGAACTGATGATCATGGCAATCGTTCCTGGGCCTGCGGTGCTTGGCATGGCGAGCGGCACAAATGCAATATTCGCGGTCGGCTCATCCTCCAGCTCTTCTGATTTGCTGCGCGCCTCCGGCGAGTCATGCGCCTTCTGCTGCGGGAACAGCATGCGGAAACCAATAAAGGCGACAATCAAGCCCCCGGCGATGCGCAGCCCAGGTATTGATATCCCGAATGTATTCATCACCACCTGGCCCGCATAATAGGCCACCATCATAATGGCGAAGACGTACACCGAGGCCATCAGCGACTGCCGGTTGCGCTCTGCGCTGTTCATATTACCCGAGAGCCCGAGGAACAGCGCTACGGTCGTTAAAGGGTTTGCCAGCGGCAGTAATACCACCAGCCCAAGCCCAATTGCCTGAATAAGTTCCTTCATAAACGTCTCAAAATCCTGTCTGTTTGACGAAAAAATACATGCTGTACACAAGGCCATTCCCCACCAGCGCAGCATATCTGGCTTCGGGAAGGCTAAGTACAGGATATCCTATTTATGGCTGTCTGAACCGTTTTAGCAATTCGTGGCATCGCTCCATTCATTCAGTTGACTTATGGTTGCATGAGAAATAATATCCACCGCAACTAAAGTACTTGCCAGGGCAACCACTGTGAACAGCACAAGCGATCTCTTCAATGAAATGATTCCACTTGGGCATCTGATTCACATGGTTAACCAGAAAAAAGATCGCTTACTCAACGAGCATTTATCGCCAGAAGACATTACCGCTTCGCAGTTCAGAGTGCTTTGCTCTATTCGCTGCAAAGGCAGTATCACCCCCGTGGAGTTGAAAAAGACCCTGTCGGTGGATCTGGGCGCGCTCACTCGCATGCTTGATCGTTTGCTGTGTCGGGGCTGGATAGCCCGGTTACCTAATCCAAACGACAAGCGGGGTGTATTGATTCAACTGACGCCAGAAGGCGCCACTATTTGTGAACAATGCCACCAGCTCGTTGGGCAAAACCTGCACCAGGAATTAACAAAAAACTTAACGGCAAATGAAGTTGCGACGCTCGAACTTCTCCTTAAAAAAATATTGCCGTAAACAGAAGAAGAGGTAAGACGATGTCCAGACGTAACACTGACGCTATTACTATTCATAGCATTTTGGACTGGATCGAGGATAACCTGGAATCACCGCTGTCACTGGAAAAAGTGTCAGAGCGTTCTGGTTACTCAAAATGGCACCTGCAGCGGATGTTCAAAAAAGAGACCGGTCATTCATTAGGTCAGTACATTCGCACCCGTAAGCTGACGGAAATCGCCCAGAAGTTAAAAGAAGGCAATGAGCCCATTCTCTATCTGGCCGAACGTTACGGTTTTGAATCGCAGCAGACGCTGACGCGAACGTTTAAAAACTACTTTGATGTGCCACCGCACAAGTATCGCGTAACGAATATGCGTGAAGACTCTCGCTACCTGTTCCCTATTAATCACTGTGTCTGCTAATCGCCTGCAATAAGACGTATCGAGGAAAGAATGAAACTGTTCGCTGCCGTTGCTCTCGTCACCCTGACGATGGCCGCAAGCGTAAGCTATGCGGAACAACTACCGGCACAAAATAACGCCCATCAAACCATGCTGATGCCTTCTGCCAGCAACCAGTCGCCGTTTGATTTTAATCATATGGCCGCCGGTAGCGATAAATCAGATGAACTGGGCGTACCGTATTACAACGATAACAATCGCTAAACGCTGTTGCCCCGCTCCGGCGGGGCTTTTTTATTGCCCTATCCCTTCACCGCTCGGCGAAACCCCGGGATCTTCAGACCAAAGACGTTAATCAACAGCCCGGCCATAATCAGCAGTGCGCCCACCAACTGCATGGCCGTCAGCGTCTCATCCAGCAGCAGCGCTGCACTAGCCAGCCCAACCACCGGTACCAGCAACGACAGCGGTGCCACGCGCCAGGTTTCATAACGCCCCAGCAGTGAGCCCCATATCCCATAGCCAATGATACTCGCAACAAAAGAGAGGTAGGCCAGCGACAGCACGGTGGTGAGATTAATATGAATGAGGCTTTGCGCCATCAGGTGTGGGCCTTCGAACACCCATGAGCTCAGCATAAACGGCCCTATCGGAATCAGCGCGCTCCATACCACCAGCGACATCACGCCGGTTTTCGACGGGTGTAGCATAATCTTTTTGTTGAAGATATTGCCGCACGCCCAACAAAGCGCGGCGCCTAGCGTCAGCATAAAGCCCAATAGCTGCACGTGCTGCCCGGTCATACTGGTCTCAATCAGCACCAGCACGCCAAACACGGCCAGCGAGATCCCCACCAGTTGCTTACGCTGCAAGCGTTCACCGAAGACAAACGCCCCAAGAATGATGGTAAAGAAGGCCTGCGCCTGGAGGACCAGTGACGCTAATCCGGCTGGCATGCCGAAGTTAATGGCGCAGAACAAGAAGGCAAACTGGCCAAAGCTGATGGTCAGCGCATAGCCCAGCAACAACGGCAGCGGTACACGGGGGCGCGGCACAAAGAACAGCGCAGGAAAGGCGACAAACAGGAAGCGAAGTCCCGCCAGCAGCAGCGGCGGCATGCCATGCAGCCCAACTTTGATAACCACAAAATTCAGTCCCCATACCACCACTACCAGCAGTGCTAGAAGCCCATCTTTACGCGTCATACACGCTCCACCGTTTTTTAAATTTATGTAAACACATTCAAAGTAACGAAAAATTCAGCCCAGGAATAGATCATTATTTCTGGCAGGCTGCGATCGCACTTCCCGACACGGACTTATCTATACAAGCTTCTTATGGCGTGATATTTGTGAAAGAGATAACAAAAAAAACACAACCACATCTCTCGGGCAGGAAAATGAAACCAACAACCAGACGATCCACGATTGCGCTGCTGGCCTCGTCGTTACTATTAACCATCGGGCGCGGTGCAACGCTGCCGTTTATGACTATTTACCTCACGCGGCAGTACGCAATGAAGGTAGACGCTATCGGCTATGCGCTGTCCATCGCCCTGGTAGTCGGCGTCATCTTCAGCCTTGGCTTCGGCATTCTGGCGGACAAGTTCGATAAGAAGCGCTATATGCTGATAGCCGTGACATTTTTTATCGCCGGTTTTGTCGCGATCCCGTTGGTACACAACGTGCCGCTGGTGGTGTTCTTTTTCTCACTAATCAACTGCTCGTACTCGGTTTTCTCAACCGTTCTGAAGGCGTATTTCTCCGATACGCTGACGGCAACGACCAAAGCGCGCATCTTTTCGCTTAACTACACCTTCCTCAATATTGGCTGGACCATTGGCCCGCCGATTGGCACGCTGTTGGTGATGCACAGCATTAACCTGCCGTTCTGGCTGGCGGCGATTTGCGCTGCGTTCCCGCTATTGTTTATCCAGCGCTACGTGGCGCACGTCAATTCCGCTGAAATGACGGAGACGCCGGTGGCCTGGTCGCCGTCCGTGCTGTTGCACGACCGGGCCCTGCTGTGGTTTACCCTTTCCGGCCTGCTGGCCTCGTTCGTTGGCGGCTCATTCGCCACCTGTATGTCTCAGTACGTACTGACGTTTGGCGATAGCACTTTTGCCGAGAAAGTGGTGGCGGTGATCCTGCCGGTTAACGCTGCGGTGGTGGTGACGTTGCAGTACGCCATCGGTCGCCGCCTAACGGCCAGCAACCTGAAACCGCTAATGACCTTCGGCACCCTGTGTTATGTGCTGGGTCTGGCCGGTTTTATGATATCGGGAAGCAACCTGCTGTTCTGGGGGCTGGCAGCGGCGGTCTTTACGCTGGGCGAGGTTATTTACGCGCCGGGTGAATATATGCTGATTGATAACATTGCCCCACCGGGCATGAAGGCCAGCTATTTCTCCGCGCAGGCGCTGGGCTGGCTTGGTGCAGCGCTGAACCCGCTGTTGACCGGGCAGATACTGACGCATTTCGCGCCTTACGCGCTGTTCCCTATTATGATGGTGGTTATCGTGCTGGCGTGGTGGCTGATTATTCGCGGCATTAAGGCCAGTTCCTGGGGAGCGACGGTTAGCGTTGCGTGAAGGCTTTCGCGGGGTCAGTGTTCCGCCTCGCCCGGGCTACCCGTTGTGCATCCCGGCCAAGCGAAGCGCCGCCGGGATGCACAGAAATTACCAGATATCAGCCGCAATCCCGGTCACAAGACGCACTTTATCCCACTGCTGCTGCTCGCTCAGGCTGTTCCCCTCTTCCGTCGAGGCAAATCCACACTGCGGGCTCAGGCAAATTTGATCCAGCGCGACATACTGTGATGCTTCTTCTACGCGCGCTTTCACACCCTGTGGGTTTTCCAGTTCACCGTTTTTGGTGGTGATAAGCCCCAGCACGGCTTTCTGATGCCCAGGACGAATAAAGCGCAGCGGCGCAAAATCACCGGAACGGTCGTTGTCATACTCAAGGAAGAACGCATCAACATTCACGCGACCAAACAGAATCTCCGCCACCGGCTCGTAGCCGCCTTCGGAAATCCAGGTAGAGCGGAAGTTACCGCGACACACGTGCAGACCAACGATCAGGTCATCCGGTTTTCCTTCCAGCGCGCGATTCAGCACGTCGCCATAGATAGCCGCCAGCTTATCCGGGTCGTCACCGCGTTCACGTACCTGACGGCGCTGGTCGTCAGAGCACAGGTACGCCCAGACGGTGTCATCCAACTGCAGATAGCGACAGCCTGCGTCATAAAATGCGCGGATAGCGTCGCGCCAGGTGTCAGCCAGATCGTTAAAGTAATCGGCCAGATCCGGGTATACGTTGGCATCGATATCTTTACGACCACCGCGGAAATGCAGCACGCTCGGGCTTGGGATAGTCATTTTTGGCGTGGCATCACCGCTGATGCTCTTCAGGAAGCGAAAATCTTCGAGCATTGGGTGCTCGCCAAAGCCCAGCTTACCGGTCACACGAATGCCGTGGGCACGCGTTTGTACCCCGTTGAACTGAATGCCCTTATCGGAGTCGTAACGCTCTACGCCCTGTAGTCCATCAAAGAAATCAAAGTGCCACCAGGCGCGACGGAATTCACCGTCGGTGACCACATGCAGACCGCAGTCGCACTGATGCTGCACCACGCGCCGAATCTCGGCATCCTCTACGGCACGAAGCTGCTGCGCGTTGATTTCGCCGTTGGCTAACTGCTGGCGGGCTTCTTTAATCGCCAGAGGGCGTAAAAAACTGCCAACGATGTCGGCGCGATAAGGGGCGTGTTGATGTGTCATGCGATCTCCTTACTCCATCAGGCAAACTCGTTGCCCTGAGTGATAATTTATTATTTGAACCATTTAGACTTCTGGATGGCTATATGTCCAGATAGTGTCATTTGGCCGTCATTCAGGCAAACGAGAAATCTTCATGACTATTGAAAAATTTTCATGATCCCGATTGAAAGACAAATCCTTCATCCTGCCAACCGGTGATACCGCCAATCATAATTAATACAGGTATTTTCATGTGCGAATATTCCAATCGTCCGTGTACTGCACATTCCCGTCACAGTATTTCCAGGTGATACGCTCATACATCAGCGACACCGCTTCCATGTGATTAATCTGCGCATTCCCGGCCATCTTAGCGTTTGGCATACCTGGATTCACACCGGTAACCTTCACACCCTCGATTGTCATGATGAAATAACACTCTTCTTGCCCTGCATCATTAATACGGTACCAACGTATTTCGGCGCTTTTCAGCTTCTGTCCAGTCGCTACCGCTTTGTAGAGATAAGGAGATGAGGAATCGAACTCTTTCTCAATCAGCATCGGCGAGTGGCTGCGCTTACCTGTTATAGTGCCGTTAACACTATCGACCGGCAGATTTAGTCCGTGACTGAATCCGATGACTTCGATGCTACCCTCGCGATTCTGTACATCTACAGAACCTTTTATGTCAGCACCGCCATCGTCTTTAAGCCACATGTAAGCTGGAATAGGCATATTATTAATTCCTTTTAAAAGTGATTTTGTTTGTGATTAACCAATAACAGGTAATAGTCAAGAGCAAGTGAGATATCACGATTGATACCAGTTCGAATCCTGAATACATCCTATTAGAAAATAGCGATTCATATGGCAGCACGCGGAACAAACTCCAAAACAGAAAAGTAAACCCGAATATTTTTGCGAATCTGCGGAATGCTAATGACACACACACTACAAGAAGGTTCACATAATGAGTTTCGTTCACGATCCCTATATAAACAGTGGTAATCACGCTCAGAACAGGAACACTAATTAGCGTATTTATTAGTACGCTGAAGTATTCTGATAGTGATTCCCAAACCTCTGCGTCCGGCTCCCCTAAAATAAAGTGCGTAACCTTATCAGCGCTCTGGTAATCGAACCGTTTCATGATTGAATCAACCAGCCCTTCATAAGGAACCCACTTCATAACAGCAACCATAATGACAATAAATAATGCTATTTTAATGAATAAGCTAAGGGCATGTCGTGCCATTGGCAACCACCTCTATCGTCCCGTAAGATTTCAGTTTTTTCATACAGGGGACGTCTACCTTCGTCGTTCTTAGCAACGCATCTCGGAGCAAGGCAAAGTCTGAATCATGCGCCAACGTGATGCATCCATCCGAGAGCACGCCAGGGTGCAAGCGGAAATTACCCCGTTTAACGCTTTCTATCCACATGTAGTCATCGATATTCCAATCATCTCGCCACAACGCAAACCACTCCGAATGCTTGAACGTAGCACCACTCGCAAAATGATTATACATGTCCCTGACACCCGCATTTACTCTTGATTTCACACCGCCTTCCGGACGGTCAACAATCCAGTATTTACCCGCAGGAATTGGCCCATTTCCCGAAATCGTCGCACATGCCCCCTTATTCCTGTATATGCCATTACCGGAAAATGCCATAAACGTACCCACTCCATAAATAGAAAGCGGAGAATAATCAGCGCCACTAATAATAAATGTCCCTTTCAGAGTCATAAACTCACCTACTGTTCCTTTAAAAACATGATTCTACAGAACACTGGTACGGCGAATTGATTATGCGTGCTTATTCAAGCTCTATTTTCTGGAGGATATTTAATACAACTAAATACCCAACAACGAATCACTCAGTATTTAGCCACGGATATCAACATGCCTATTCTTCCGGGGCATAAATCATGAACTTTGACGAATATTTACCACAACGTTCGAGGGAAGGAGTGAAAATCCGTCAGGAGAAATTTAAAATGTTCATGATCCCGATTGAAAGGCAAATCCTTCATCCTGCCAACCGGTGATGCCGCCAATCATAATTTTCACCGCGCGCCCAAGCGCGGCCAGTTTCCACGCAGCCTGATCGGCACCGTTGCAGTGCGGCCCCGCGCAGTAGGCCACAAACAGCGTATCCTCAGGCCAGGCCTGCATACGCTCAGCGGTAATATCCGCGTGACGTAGGTGAATGGCTCCGGGAATGTGACGACGTTCGAACGCTTCTGTACTTCCGACAACGTGCAGCAACACGAAATCAACGTCATGTTGCTGCATTGCCGCATGGACATCCGCGCAGTCGGTCTCAAAGCTCAGCCGCTGGCGGAAATGCGCCAGGGCGTCAGCGGGGTTGGCGGCAGGATACTCAGTCACGTAACTCATCGTTTATTCTCCGGTTCTGTGTTACCACTATGGCAACGACCGAATGAGTATAAACAGGCACCCCATGCAACAACCGCCCGTAGAGATGACAGAAAACAGCCAGAAAATGACAAACTGCGCCCCGTTGGTGGTTGTACTTGCCTATGACGGGCTGTGCACCTTTGAATTTGGCGTGGCGGTAGAAATTTTTGGCTTACCGAGACCTGAAATGGGCGATGACTGGTACCGCTTTTCCGTGGCCGCCGTTGATAACGGTGAGCTGCGGGCAACGGGCGGCGTACGGGTGATGTCTGACGGCGATTTAAGCCTACTGGAGAAAGCTGACACCATTGTCGTTCCCGGCTGGCGTGGAATGGATGCCGAGGTCCCATCAACACTCTGCCTGGCACTCAGGCAAGCCCACGAGCGAGGCTGTCGGGTGCTTTCTATCTGCTCCGGCGTTTTTGTCCTGGCAGCAGCCGGTCTGCTTGATGGCAGACGCGCCACTACCCACTGGCGCTACGTTGAACAGCTTCAGACGCGCTATCCGGCCATCGATGTCGTTGAGGATGTGCTGTATATCGCCGCCGGAAACGTGCTGACCTCTGCGGGCAGCGCGGCAGGCATCGATCTCTGCCTGCACGTTGTGCGGTTGGACTATGGCCTTGAGGCAGCGAATCAGGTAGCGCGGCGGCTGGTGATTCAGCCGCATCGTGACGGCGCACAGAAGCAGCAGATAAAACAACCGGTCGCGAGGGATCGTGAAAGCCTGCGTCTCGGGATGCTATTTGATTATCTTTATCAGCATCTGGCGGAAAGCCATAGCGTAAGTTCGCTCGCGAAGCGTGTGGGCATGAGTGAGCGGACATTTCTGCGGCGCTTTCAGGATGCCACAGGAAAAACCCCTGCCCGCTGGCTGCTGGACGAGCGGCTGCAGCATGCCCAGTACCGTCTGACCAACAGTCGTGATAGCGTCGAAAAAGTGGCGGAACTCAGTGGCTTCGGCAATGCGAAAAATCTGCGTTTTCGTTTTCAGCAACATTTTGCAACAAGCCCGCTGGCATACAGAAAAAAATTTACTGCAACAAATAATTAATTAACAAACGGTGGCGTTAGTCTAAGTTTAAATCAGTAGGCTTGTAGGTGCTCGTGATGAGAATCGTTAAAGAGGAGGTCATCATGCTGGATAATATGCAAGTGTTTCTGGTTGGAATGGGCTCATTCTGCTTTCCGGTTTCCTGACTGCCTATTTTAGCGGAAGATGGAATGATTAACGGCCAAAAAAAACCGCCAGTCATACTGGCGGTATAAATGCTTGCATGGATAGATTTTTTGTTTCTACAGTCATCCGCTCTTCCTGATTAGATAACCGTTGCTGGGCATAACTTTAGCACCGCTTTATTCAACTAATGCTAAACGACAAGTACATTATTCAGCCCTGATTGCTTCCACGCTTTTTTACTCCGGCAGCTCGCCTGACGGCCTGCCCATGGTCTGCCAGAGCGGGATTCCTGCAGGTCCTGATGTTCAGGTCGATTCGACCAGATAGACTCGCGACGCGTTTTGAGCGGGGATGTTTTCATGGTTGCCTCCGGGCTGAATATCGAAATTAAATCCATTAACTCAACGATTTACACAGCGATAATAGCAAGCCGAATGGTGAGTTTCGTCAACAACCTCACGTATTTGTAAAGAGTGCTCGCCCCATTACAATAATCATTTTACCTTTTCACCCTACCGAATATGTCAGGTTGTGTAACTGTTAACATTTCGTAAAAATAGCGCCGTTGTCCTTCCTCCAGGAATGATAGCAAGAATGCTCTATTTTGACGTACTTGACCCGCCAGACCTGTGTGCGGGTTTTTTTTATATCTATTTTATGATGCCTGGCACCAGGCTCGGTGCCAGGTATTGATTTAGCAGCGACGTTTATTCACTTAAGCCACGGTTTTTCAGCATCGCCGCAATAAGCGGATCGTGGCCACGCCAATCACGATAAAGCGTTTCTAAATCGCTACTGTTTCCGCGGGACAAAATAGCTTCACGGAAACGCTGACCATTTTCACGATTCAATCCGCCGTGCTCGACAAACCATTGGTAACCGTCATCTGCCAGCATCTGCGTCCATAAATAGGCATAGTATCCCGCGGCATAACCACCGCCGAAAATATGCGAGAAATAGCTGCTGCGATAGCGTGGCGGCACTGCGGCAAGATCCAATTTCTCTTTAATTAAAGCCTCAGCTTCAAACTGTTCAACATTTTGCGGTAGCGCATTGACGTTAAGGCTATGCCAGTTCATATCCAGCAGCGCCGCACTCAACAATTCTGTCATATCGTAGCCTTTATTAAAGTTTGAGGCTCGGAACAGACTCTGACGCAGCGCCTCTGGCATTGGCTCGCCGGTTTCATAGTGACGGGCATAGTGAGCAAAGACGTCAGGATGACTCGCCCAGTGTTCGTTGATTTGCGAAGGAAACTCAACAAAATCACGTGGCGTGCTGGTGCCAGAGAGCGTGGCATAACGTTGATTGGCAAACAGCCCATGCAGCGCATGGCCAAATTCATGGAACAGCGTGATCACATCGTCCCAGGAGATCAGCGCGCTTTTACCGGCGGCGGGCTTCTGATAGTTGCAAACGTTATAGATAACCGGACGCGTTCCCAGCAGAGTGGACTGCGGTACAAAATTGTCCATCCACGCCCCGCCGCTTTTGCTATCTCGGGCGAAGAAGTCGCCGTAAAACAGCGCCATCCCCTCGCCATTGGCGTCGAAAATCTCCCAGACGCGGACATCCGGGTGATATACCGGCAGGTCAAAGCGTTCGATAAATTGAATACCGAACAACTGGCTTGCGGACCAGAAAACACCGTCAATCAGGACGCGCTCAAGGGCAAACCAGGGTTTAATCTGGGCTTCGTCGATAGCGTATTTATCCCGACGAACCTGCTCTGAATAGAACAACCAGTCCCACGCTTGCGCCTCAAATGAGGCAGATTTGCTATCGATAAGGGCCTGAATATCAGCAAGTTCGCTTTCCGCGCGCGCTCGTGCCGCTGGCGCAATCTCACGCATAAAATCAAACGCCGCTTTTGGCGTTTTCGCCATTTGATCAGCCATGCTCCAGCTGGCATAGTCCTCATAACCCAGCAGTGCCGCCTGGCGCGCACGGAGGGCCACCAGTTTCAGCAGTTTTTCGCGGGTGTCATTGTTGTCCCCCTGCTGATTACGCGCCCAGGCCGCTTTAAACAATTTTTCACGCGTATCGCGTCGCTGCAACGCTGCCAGCGCAGGTTGCTGAGTGGTATTGACCAGTGGAATAAGCCAACGCCCGGTTAACCCGCGGTCTTCAGCGGCACTCGCCGCCGCCGCGATTTCATCATCGCTAAACCCCAGCAGCTCGTCTGCGCTTTCTACCACCAGGCCGCCATTTTTCGCCGCGCCAAGCAGACACTGGTGGAACTGGCTACTTAGGGTTGCTGCTTCCGTGTTGAGGGTTTTCAGCTCTGCTTTTTCCACCGGGCCAAGTTTGGCCCCGGCCTGAATAAAGCGTTGATAAACCACCTCTACCAGACGCAGAGACTCCGCATCCAGGCCGAGAGAATCACGCTGCTGCCACACACTTTCAATACGCGCAAACAGGGCATCATTCAGGTAGATGTCGTTAGCCAACCCAGCAAGCTCTGCCGAAAAAGCTTCATCAAGACGCTGTATTTCATCGTTGCTATGCGAGGCCGCCATCGCAAAGAAGACCGCGTTCACGCGTGAGAGCATCTCACCGCTCTTTTCAAGCGCCACAAATGTGTTATCGAAGGTGGCTGCCGCGGGGTTATTGGCAATGTCGGCGATCTCCTGACGCTTGCGCTTGAGCGCTTCATCAAAAGCTGGGCGATAGTGGCTGTCGTTAATCGCATCGAACTGCGGTGCCTGGTAAGGTAACGTACTGCTGGCAAAAAATGGATTCATGGCCGACATCTTGTGCTCCTGAAAATAACAGGCTTCAGAGTAACAAGCCCCTGATAGACCGCAATGGTTTTACCCGAAAAAACGACTGTTTTTCCCTATAGTGACAATAGCGTATTGAGGAAATTCAAGAAATAGACAGGCTGGCAGAACGCTATCCGCAGGAATGGTGTTGATTGAAGGCCATTTACCTTCTATGCGCATCGGCCGTTTCCCGTGAAACCATGGGCTCAGCAGACGCTGTCGTCGTTCAGGGTTTCAGCACGCCAATCTCAACAAGCGCCTGTGTAACCAGTAAGACGAACATGATTGCAACAATTGGAGTGTACATGTTGAACCTCCGGCGAACGTCGCTATAGAGAGTATAGGATATAGCGGCTTAATCGTCTCATGCCGAAGACCAGGCTGGCAAAGTGGCAGATTTTGCTGGGGTTTTGCTGAAAGAAAAAATCTCATTACAAAACAGATGATTGAAAACTGCGTGTTCTGCTATCGTAGATAGCACACTAACGCGTTGAAGGAACAGAGAGATGATCGTACTGGTAACCGGAGCAACGGCGGGTTTTGGCGAAAGCATTACGCGCCGTTTTATTGCCAACGGACACAAAGTGATTGCCACAGGTCGCCGCAATGAACGTTTAAAAGCGCTCAAAGATGAATTAGGCGATAGCGTCCTGACCGTGCAGTTGGACGTGCGTAACCGCGCGGCCATTGAAGAAACCATTGCTAACCTGCCTGCAGAATGGCGCGATATCGATATTCTGGTCAACAACGCCGGGCTGGCGCTGGGTCTGGAGCCGGCGCACCGCGCAAGCGTTGAAGACTGGGAAGACATGATCGACACCAACAACAAAGGTCTGGTGTATATGACGCGTGCCGTGCTGCCAGGTATGGTCGAGCGCAATCGTGGGCACGTGATTAATATTGGTTCCACCGCGGGTAGCTGGCCTTATGCGGGCGGTAACGTTTATGGCGCCACGAAAGCCTTTGTGCGTCAGTTCAGCCTGAACCTGCGAACCGATCTACATGGTACAGCCGTTCGCGTGACCGATATTGAGCCGGGCCTTGTCGGGGGAACCGAATTCTCCAACGTCCGCTTTAAAGGCGATGACAGCAAAGCCGGTAAAACCTACGAAAATGCCAACGCGCTGACACCAGAAGACGTGACGGAAGCGGTATGGTGGGTAGCGACGCTGCCAAAACACGTCAACATCAACACCGTTGAGATGATGCCGGTCAGCCAGACTTACGCAGGCCTGAGCGTTCATCGCCAAAGTTAGCATTTTAACGCAACCCGACCACCGGTCGGGTATGGGCTCGGCGGCAAAAAAAGCGTAAAATAACAGCTTAATCAGCTGATAAGAACGACTCAATGGCCGCCGAAACCCAACTGAACCCAACACAACCTGTTAACCAACAAATTTATCGCATTCTGCGTCGCGATATCGTGCACTGCCTTATTCCGCCAGGCACCCCGCTTTCAGAAAAAGAGGTCTCGTTGCGGTTTGACGTTTCCCGCCAGCCGGTACGCGAAGCGTTTATTAAACTCGCTGAAAACGGTCTGATTCAGATTCGCCCGCAGCGCGGCAGTTATGTGAACAAGATTTCACTGTCTCAGGTTCGTAACGGTTGTTTTGTTCGCCAGGCCATCGAGTGTGCCGTCGCGCGCCGGGCCGCCACCATGATTACCGATGCGCAAAGCTACCAGCTTGAGCAGAATCTGCATCAACAGCGCATTGCCATCGACCGTCAGCAATTAAATGATTTCTTCCTTCTCGACGACGAATTTCACCAGTTGCTGTCAAATATTGCCGATTGTCAGCTAGCCTGGGACACCATCGAAAATATTAAAGCCGCCATCGACCGCGTGCGTTATATGAGCCTCGACCATGTATCCTCTCCGGAAATGCTATTAAAGCAGCATCATGAAATCTTTGATGCGCTGGAAAAACGTGATGTCGCAAGAGTGGATAAAGCGATGACTCAGCATCTTCAGGAGATTGGGGAATCCGTATTGTTGATTCGCCAGGAAAACAGCGATTGGTTTAGTGAAGATTAATGGAACAAGGCCTTCAATAATGAAGGCCTTATTTTTATCGGATCACCATGGTTGGGATATTCGCGTAGCGCAGAATAGATTCGGCGTTCGAACCGAGCAGATGCGTCGAAATACCGCGCTGACGAGAACCAATGACGATAGCGTCGTACTCACCGGTTTTGCTTAACGCAATCACTTCATCACGGATATTGCCAAAGCGCACGTCGGTGTGCAGACGCTCTGCGGGCATATCAAAGAGCCGCTGCAGGTTTTTCATCTTTTTGACGGATTCCGCCTGCATAAACTCTTCAAACTTTTTAATATCCGCTGCGAAGCCGCGTAAAATAGAACGATTGCTGTTTGGCAATACATTTAATAACGTAATCTCACCCGCTTCGCCCGCCAGATAAACGGCATGACGAATCGCTTTATCGCTTAAATCCATTTCAAAAATATCTACAGGCATAAGAATTTTTTTGTACATAGCCCGAGCTCCTTATTCCAGAGGTTCCATTATTATTTCGCTATAACCATGACATATTTATGACTATGTCGATAGCATTAATTCACCAAAATGATAGTTCCAATGTGAAAATAACCGTCCATTATTTCAAATTATTTAAAGGAACATAAAGAAGCGTCATCCTGCTATTTTTTTGTAGGCCGGATAAGCGAAGCGCCATCCGGCAGACCTCGCGCACATTGCCGGATGGCGCTTCGCTTATCCGGCCTACCGCTCACAACCGTTTCCCGCTAATTTCGCTCCGCTAGCTGCTGAACCTCTGCCCATACGCCATCATCAACGGGAATACCGGAACGCATAAAGTTGGCGCGGTTACGCATTTCCATTTCCCCAGGATAGAACACTTCGTGACAACCTTCCGCCGGTGTTGAGGTTTTCACGTAATCAGCCACGCTTTTGGCCATCGTTTCACTCCATTCCGCACCGCCGAAATGTGTCGGGTCAAAGACCATATAGACCTGACTTGCCCCGGTGCAGCTGCCCTCCTGAACCTTGTCAATCTCGTTGGTTGGGGAGCCGGCCGTCAGAAATGCCGCCATCGCATCAAGCAGAATCGCCATACCCGAACCTTTCCAGTAGCCGGTCGGCAGAATACGCATCGACTCTTCGATTGGCCCCGGCTCATCCGTCAAATTCCCCTCTTTATCGTAACCACCGGGGAATGGCAGCTTTTCACCTTTCAGCCGCGTGACTTGAAGTTTGCCGTAGGCATATTGCGACATGGCCATATCCAGGACCAGCGCTCCCTCCTCGGTAGGCACCGCCATGACAAAGGGATTATTTCCCAGACGAGTATTTTTTGCTCCCCAGGCAGGCATACAGGATTCCGTATTCGTCCAGCACATTGCCGCATATCCTTGCTGGGCAGCTTTCCAGCCGTACGTTCCCCCCCGCATCCAGTGGGTAGTATTGCGCATACCAACAATGCCTACGCCATATTCTTTCGCTAACGCCATAGCCCGTTCAGTGGCAAATAACGCGTTGGTAATGCCAATACCTCGACAGCCATCATATATTTCCATGGAAGCCAGCGATTTAATTAATTCAGGCTCCGCCTGAATATCGACCCAGCCTTTATTAACGTAATCAACAAACCGCGCTACGCGATTAAGTCCATGAGAGAAAATTCCATCACAGCTGGTTTCAGTATGAATCTGGGCACAAATATCTGCCTGCTTCTCACTTAGCCCAGCATTGAGAAATGCTTGTTTAACCGTACGCTTCATTTCACTAAATGAAATTTTTGTCATGGTTTAATCTCCAGTCCAATAAGTCATCAGGATAACATCATTACAGAAACTACCATACAAGTATGAATGAATAAAAAAAGCTATCACGCTCACAAAACGACCGCTAATGAGGGTATAAAGCGATGACACATAATCCGCAGGGGAAATAACGATGAGAGGCAATGTCAGAAGAATAGAAGGAAAGCGTGCCGCCAGAACGGCGGCACGAAAAGCGTTTACTGAGCGGCAGCAGCGACGGTCGCTTTTGCGCCCTTGTTCAGCAGCGACAGATAGGCGCTCGTCACCAGCTCCACAAACTGCCCTTCCTGCGGCAGGTCTTTGCCGAAGATAGCTTCGATTGCCAGCAGCGCTTTCACGCGAGATTCACCTTCTTCGCTCTGCTGTACCGCCGCCTGAATCACCGGCAGCAGTGGATCGCACACTTCGATAGCGTTACCTTGCTCATCGACGCCGCCGACGTAGCGCATCCAGCCAGCCACGCCCAGCGCCAACAGCGCGAAGCTGCTGTTATCCGCCAGATGCCAACGCACAGAATCCAGCATACGCTGAGGCAGTTTCTGGCTACCGTCCATCGCAATTTGCCAGGTACGGTGGCGCAGTGCCGGGTTGGTATAGCGTTCGATTAGCAGGTCAGCATAGCGCGCCAGATCGACGTTCTGCACTTTCAGCGTTGGCGCCTGCTCTTTCAGCATCAGGTCATGCGCCGCGCGACGGTAATTTTCGTCACCCATGCAGTCGTTGATATGCTGGTAGCCCGCCAGATAGCCCAGATATGCCAGGAAGGAGTGGCTTCCGTTCAGCATGCGTAGCTTCATCTCTTCGAACGGAATCACATCGCTGACCAGCTCCGCACCCGCCTTTTCCCACGCCGGACGGCCAGCCACGAAGTTATCTTCGATAACCCACTGACGGAACGGTTCACATGCCACGCCAGCCGGATCGCGAACACCGGTCAGCTGTTCAATTTTGTCCAGCGTTTCTGGGGTGACGGCGGGCACAATACGGTCAACCATGGTCGACGGGAACGTTACGTGTGACTCAATCCAGTCGGCCAGACCCGCATCGACAGCGCGCGCATAGGCGCAGACAACGTTACGCATCACGTGACCGTTCTCTGGCATATTGTCACAGGACATCACGCTGAACGCCGGCAAGCCAGCAGCTTTACGACGCGCCAGCGCTTCAACAATCACGCCAGGAGCGGATTTCGGCTGATGCGGGTTTTGCAGGTCAGCCACAATAAATGGGTGATCGAGCATCAGTTGGCCGGTAGCCGGAGAATGGCAATAGCCTTTTTCGGTGATGGTCAGGGAGACAATCGCGACCTGCGGTTCACACATTTTTGCCAGCACGGTTTCCAGACCATCGACCTGGGCGTGCAGCGCTTCTTTGACGACGCCCACCACGCGGGCAGTCCATGCATCCGCGGACATTTCTGCCACGGTGTATAAATTGTCCTGATGATTCAGGTCGGCAATCTGCTGCTCACCGCCGATCAGGTTAACTTCGGTATAACCCCAATCGCTGCCGTGTTCTGCGGCCAGAATATCGGCATAGACAGCCTGATGGGCACGGTGAAATGCACCAAAACCGAGGTGTACAATGCGCGGCACCAGTTTGCTGCGATCGTAAGTTGGGAGAGTTGCCTTAGCGGTTAATAGCTTATTCTGCATCTTTTTGACTCGCTGTAGAGAATGTTGATTGCCATACTAGATTAACGAGTTCATCTGAGGAGATTTTGATTTGCGTTAATATATTGGCGATTGGTATGACATGATTTTTAAGTTGTGTGACAGCATAGGCAAAAGTCATCGCTTCTTACCCATGCTGTCACGGCAGGACGTTAGTTTACCTGTGCAGGGCGGCTCAGCTTGCTGCCCGCTTGCTGCGGTTCGTTCCACAAATCGGCATAAGAATACCCGGTCAGGTCCTCTACAATGCGGCGCGTTTCTGGGGTCACATCGTGTTTCGAACCTTTCGCTTTCAGACGCTCAACCTCATCAACAAAGATTTTGTGCGTACGTTTATTGAGCCGGAAAGTCACGGCCTGCCACAGCGCAATCAGCAACAGACCCGCCGTTCCAATGAACAGCAGCATCGCAATCGTATTCACCGCGCTTTCTGGCTGTACCTGGCTTCCCTTCACAAAGCCCCCTTCTTGCAGCATCACACCCACGATAAAGGTTGCGATGGCTACCGTGGTTTTACGAGAGAACGTCATTACCGCGGCAAACAGGCCTTCACGACGCTGGCGCGTGATCATCTCATCAATATCCGGGATGAACGGGAATACGTTCCACGGCGTGAACTCCAGAACGCAGCGGCCGACCTGATACAATGCCGCCAGCACGACCAGAATGGTGATTTTATTTTCGGTCGGGAACTGGTAAACCATAAACAGTCCGACCAGGCACAGCATCATCAGGGTATAAGCGAAAACGTACAGACGCGATGGACCAAATTTAATGATGGCCACCCCGGCCAACAGCGTTACCGGCAGACCGACAATACTCATCGACAGCAGCGTCCCGGACAGCGATGGCGACACATTCAGGCAGTACACGCAGAAGAAGACAAATACCGTGTTATAGACATCTTTCGCCGTAAACGAGAACAGATAGATAGCCAGATGTTTCCTGAAAGCACGAACCTTCAGCGTGGAAAAATACTCTTTAAACAGGTTGCCAACGGCTGCGATTTTCTCGATGAATGAGCGCGGTTGGCGATCGCGTTCCAGTTCGGCCAGCATCTCTGGCGTTAACTCGCGCTCCCAGGTCACTTTCCAGGAAATGAACACGCAGAACATGAACAGCACCGCGAAGACCACACCGTTAATAAAGTAGGCATGCGGATCGTGTTCGCCAAAATGGCTGATTAATAAACCCGGAATAAAGGTGGCGAGGAAGGTCCCGGATGCCGACAGGAACATACGGCAGGTAGAGAGCTTGGTACGTGAGTTAAAATCCTTGGTCATTTCAGACGGCAGCGTCTCCCACGGGATCAACACAACGGCCGCAATGATTTCAAAGGCCAGGTATACTGCCAGGTAGAACCAGAAGCTCATTCCGGTAACCCATAACAGAATATAAACCAGCATCAACGGCGCGCCGATCAACAAGAAGAAACGCCGACGACCAAAACGCTTACCGAGCGGGTTTTTATAAAAGTGGTCAGTAAAGCTCCCCATAAACAGACTGACGACCGCATCGACAATACGGGCAATCGCGACAATGGAGGCCGCTTCAACCGGCGATAAACCTACAAATGTCGTGTAAAAGAATAAAAGCCAGGCGCCGATAACGGTAAACGCACCGCCGCCCATAATATCTGTTAAGCCATAGCCGATACTGACAGGGATTGTTATTTTTCTATTAGTACGAGACATGTTCTACCCTCATGTAAGGAAGGACGTTAGAATCGGAAATAATTAACGGCGTTATCGTGACAAATATTTTTAATCATCCGCGTTAAGATCCTCTCATTATCAGGAACCTCGCCGCGGTCAACCCAACCACCAATTAAGTTGCAAAGAATACGGCGGAAATAATCATGGCGGGTGTAGGACACCAGGCTACGGGAATCCGTCAGCATGCCGACAAAGTGCATTAATAATCCCTGGTCAGCCAGGCTATTGAGCTGATTTTCCATGCCACGACGGGTATCGTTAAACCACCAGCCAGAACCAAATTGCATTGGGGATTTCACGCCGTCTTCACCCGACTGGAAGTTGGCAATAGTGGTCGCAACCACGTCGTTGTAGCTGGCATTCAGGTTATAAAGAATGGTCTTTGGCAGACCGTTATTCCGCGCCATGGCGTCCAGCAGGCGGTTTAATCCCGCGGCCAGATGAGTTTGATCGGCAACAGAGTCAAAGCCGGTATTGATCCCCAGCTTGCGCAACATCTGAGTGTTATTACTGCGGATGGCGCCAAAGTGAATTTGCATCGCCCAGCCGCGCTTTTTGTATTCGCGGGCCAACATGACAAACAGAGCGCTATTGAGCTGCGCGGTCTCATGAAGGCTCAGCGATTCGCCGTGACGCTTCTTGCTGAACAAGGCGTCGATGCAGGCGGCATCCGCTGGCTGATACTCGATGGTGACAGGGCCATGATCCGAGATGCGGCACCCTGTTTCGTGGAAATGATCGATTCTCTTAGCCAATGCCGCCGAGAAGTCGCCAAAAGCGTGAGTCTCCGTTCCCGTTATCTGCGCGAGTTTGTCGGCAAACTGAGAAAATGCCTGCGCGTCTTCGATAAAAAGGTCATCCGGGCGGAACGTTGGCAGCACCTGTGTTTTGAAGGTGGCATCCTGCTTGAGCAGGCGATGATATTCCAGCGAGTCCAACGGTGCGTCGGTGGTGCAAATCACGGCCACGTTCGAACGTTCAATCAGGCGGCGCGGTTTAAAGTCATCGGTTGTAATTTGTTGATTACAATGCTGCATTACCTGCTGCCAGTTTTCGCTGCTCAACATGTCATTGCAGCCGAAATATTTATTCAGTTCCAGATGGGTCCAGTGATACAGCGGATTACCGAAAGCAGCTTCTACGGTTTCCGCCCAGGCTTTAAATTTCTCCTCCGCCGTTGCCGCCCCGGTAATATAATGCTCTGAAATACCGTTAGCACGCATTGCGCGCCATTTATAATGGTCTCCGGCCAGCCATAGCTGGGTGATATTATCGAAGTTCTTGTTTTCGTAGATCTCTTTTGCATCAAGGTGACAGTGATAGTCGATAATCGGCAATTGAGTGGCTACATCTTTATATAACCGAGCACCAACGTCACTCTCGATCATGAATCGATCGTTAATAAAGCTCATAATATTTTATTAACCTAATGTGTATGGGTTGAGGATGTCATTTTTATAATTAACAGCCCATCACCCTAAAGCGATGGGCAGTGTTTTAAGCATATTGTTGGTTGGTTTTTTTCTCTTCTGCAGACTGCATATCGGCTGCATCTGCGGCAAGGCTAAGGTCGCGGTCGCAAACTTCCGGCATCATCAATGCAGAAATAAGGCCAATCAGCGAATAGCAAACCAGCATGATAACAATCGGATACCAGGAACCCGTCATGTTGCAGAAAATACCTGCAAGCACCGGTCCAAAACCAACAGCCACCAGACCACCCGCCTCTTTCGAGATAGCCATGCGAGTAAAACGATTACGAGAGCCAAACATTTCTGCCATCGTAATATTTTCCAATGCAAACAGCCCCAGCACCGCGAAATTATGGATAATGATAATTGACAGCATAATCACGCTAGCGCTGTAGGTTTTATCCACGATAATAGCCAGCATAGGGTACGCAAGAATAATGGCTGAAATGCTCAGTAAGATGTAAGGCAGCCGGCGACCATATTTATCCGACAACCAACCGAGCAGTGGAATCGTCAGGAAGCCGATAATGGAGCTAATCATTAGCGCATCTGTTGGGATCTTTTTATCAAACAGCAGTGTCTGTACAAGATATCCCGCAAGAAAGGTCTGAATTAACCCTGAGTTCCCCGCCTGACCAAATCGAAGTCCAGTGGCCAGCCAGAAAGATTTACTGCGAAGCATAGCGCCAATGGTGTTATCACTCGCCGGAGAGTGGCTAACCAAAGCGTCCCCTTCGCTGACTTTCTCAAATACCGGGCTCTCTTTCAGATTCAGACGCAGCCAGATAGCAAAGATCATCACCACAACGCTTGCCAGGAAAGGCACGCGCCAGCCCCACGCCACCAGCGCTTCACGATCGAGCAAGAAGAACATCACGGCCCAGATAGCGGTCGCGCTCAGCGTTCCGCAGTTTGTACCCATCGCGACTAATGACGAAATTAACCCACGTTTGCCTTTGGGGGCATATTCCGCCAGCATCGTCCCCGCACCTGAAATTTCAGCACCGGCACCCAGCCCCTGAATGACGCGTAATGTCACCAGCAGTACAGGAGCAAAAATGCCAATCTGTGCATAGGTGGGTAACACGCCAATCAAGGTAGTACATATTCCCATCATGGTGATGGTAATAAATAACACCTTTTTACGTCCTACGCGGTCTCCCATCTTGCCGAAAATAACGGCACCAATAATGCGCGCAATATATCCCGCGCCGTAGGTCCCCATCGCCAGAATTAATGCCATTGCCGCAGACTGTTCTGGGAAAAATATCTCATGAAAAACTAATGCCGCACCTAAGGAATAGAGTTGAAAATCCATAAACTCCAATGCAGTTCCAAGCCAACCAGAAACAGCGGCTCTCACTAAATCAGATGTCGTTCTTTCATGTGTTAATTGCGTCATTGCAGTCATATCCAGGTAAGATGCGAACAGCTCAATCGCATTATTTAATTTTATTTATCGAACGTAAGCAGGACCTTACAGCAAGATTTTTGGTCTTTCTCAAACAGTTCGATTGCATCAATTACATGGTGATAATCGAAGTAATGCGTTATTAATTTATCAGGTTCAATTAACCCTTTTTCCAGCCATTCCAGTACCACTGGGAATTTATTCGCATTCAGGCGTGAGGAGAAAATGGACAGCTCTTTACCGGTAATGCCCTGCTGGGTAATTGTCGATGGGTCGCTTGAGAAGCCCATCAGCACAATACGCGCCGCCGGAGAAGCCAGCGTAATGGCCTCCTGCAGAATCGTTGGATGACAAGCGGCATCGACAATAAGCGTCGGTTTGATCCCCTTTTCTTCCAGCCAATCCGCAAGCGGTTTATCACCATTGTTGATAACCCAGTCAGCACCGCAACGCTCTGCCATCGCCAATCGTTCATTTATTCTATCGACGACGATCGCTTGTTTAACGTGATAGACGCCTTTGAGCGCCTGCAGGGTCGTCAATCCCATCGGGCCTGCGCCATAAATTAATGCCACGTCAGCTTCCGTTGGCTTAACCTGTCCGGTAACGTTCGCCGCGATGGTAAAAGGCTCAACCATCACCGCATGGTGGTCGGCAATATTGTCGGCGACCAACCAGGCATTTTTTGCCGGTACCACCGCATATTCGCTAAAGCCACCATCACGATGGACACCGAGCACCACCAGAGAAGTACATACGTTAGGTTTCCCCGCCGAGCACGGATAGCAATGACCACAGCTAATGACCGGGTCGATACATACGCGCTGGCCGATTTCCTTATCGGTGACACCTTCGCCAACCGCATCAATCACGCCGAAGAATTCATGCCCGATAACGCGTGGGTAACGGGCAAACGGGTTGTGGCCGCGGTAAATATGGCTATCGGAACCGCAGATACCCGCCAATTTTACTTTTACGCGCACTTCGCCGATTCCGGGCTCCGCCCGTTCCCGTTCTTCAATCACGAGCGCATTTGGCTCTTTAATCACTATGCTTTTCATTCTGGATTCCTTATTACCAGTTCCACAGCGTGCCATCTTCCAGTCGTGCTACCGGCAGGTAGGCAGGTTCATACGGATATTTTGCTGCCAGTTTTTCATCAAACTCGATGCCCAATCCTGGTTTGTCGCCAGGGTGCATATAACCGTTATCGAAGGTCCAGCTATGCGGGAAGACTTCCAGCATCTGCTCGGAATACCCCATATATTCCTGCACGCCGAAGTTTGGTACCCACAGGTCAAAGTGCAGCGCAGCCGCCATGCAAACTGGAGAGAGATCCGATGGTCCATGAGAACCGGTGCGTACCTGATAGAGTGAGGCAAAGTCGGCAATACGGCGCATACCGGTGATGCCGCCCGCATGGGTAATGGTGGTGCGGATATAGTCAATCAGCTGTTCTTCAATCAGCTGTTTACAATCCCAGATGCTGTTGAACACTTCGCCAACCGCAATCGGAGTAACGGTGTGCTGGCGAATCAGACGGAAGCACTCCTGGTTCTCGGCCGGCGTTGGGTCTTCCATCCAGAACAGGCGGTAATCTTCGATGCTCTTACCAAAACGGGCCGCTTCAATTGGGGTCAGGCGATGGTGCATATCGTGCAGCAGGTGTTCGTCAAAACCGAACTCGCTACGTACGGCATCAAAAAGTTTCGGCGTGAAGTCGAGGTATTTCTCGGTCGACCACAGCTGCTCTTCCGGCCACTGCCCTTTGGTAGCGGGTTCGTAGGCCAGACCTTTACCTTTGGACATCCCGTAGGTGGTTTTCATCCCCGGTACGCCGCACTGCACGCGAATGGCTTTGAATCCCATCTCTTTATGACGCGCGTAATCTTCCAGCACTTCATCAATGGTACGACCGGTCGTGTGGCAGTAAACCATCACGCCTTCGCGGGATGCGCCACCCAGCAACTGGTATAGCGGCATATTGGCGGCTTTGGCTTTAATGTCCCACAGCGCCATATCAACCGCCGAGATAGCGGACATGGTCACCGGGCCGCGACGCCAGTAGGCGCCTTTGTAGAAGAACTGCCAGATGTCTTCAATGCGGTGCGCATCGCGCCCCACCAGCTGCGGGCACAGATGATCCTTCAGGTAGGAGGCAACGGGCAGTTCGCGACCATTTAGCGTTGCGTCACCGTAGCCAACCAAGCCGCTATCGGTGGTAATTTTCAGCGTGACGAAGTTACGTCCAGGACAGGTTACAAAAACCTCAGCACCCACAATTTTCATCTTCAATCCTTAAATTCACATCTCATCGGTTAGTGAGGCGAACTTACGCCTCAGTCTACTACCATACAAGTATAAAAATCGAAAATTACCAGTGAAGATCACAAAAATTCAGCGGTGGGTTGCGAGAGAAATGATGGGAAAATACGAAGAGAAATGAGGCAGTGCGGCCCTCTCAGGCCGCATATTAGCTACGTCCCCAACCGGCGACAATAATCAACATTCCGCACAGCGCGACCACGGCGCCGAGCCAGTCGTACACGGTGAGTTTTTCACCTTCGACAACCCGCAACCACAGCAGCGCGGTGAAGATATAAACGCCACCGTAGGCCGCATACACGCGGCCGCTGGCAGCGGGATGCAGCGTTAAAAGCCAGACAAACATCGCCAGCGCAAGCCCCGCAGGGACCAGCAGCAAAGGCGTCGCTCCCCGCTTCAACCAAAGCCACGGGAGATAACAGCCAATAATTTCGCACAGCGCGGTGGCAAAAAAGAGTAGAGAAGTCTTTAACATCGTTATTCATCATCAACATACGAATGGCCTATCATACTCAAATATCAAGCACATTCGACCACGCTATTTTCACGGGTATGCCGGTGGTGAGAGTTGTAGTAGACTGGCTTAAGGAGTTATCGTTTTCACTACGTTAAAGGAACTCATCGATGAAAATTACACTTAGCAAACGCCTGTGCCTGACGGCTATGCTGACGCTGGGTGCCTTTGTGTACACCGCCTCTGCTTCTGCTGAAACCAACAAACTGGTTATTGAATCTGGCGATAGCGCACAGAGTCGCCAGAACGCGGCGATGGATAAAGAGCAATGGAACGACACCCGTCAGCTGCGTCAGAAAGTTAACAAACGCGCTGAAAAAGAGTGGGATAAAGCAGATGTTGCTTTTGATGCCCGTGACAACTGCCTGAAAAGCACCAACGTGAACGCGTACTGGGAGCCAAATACCCTACGCTGCCTTGACCGCTCAACCGGACGAGTCATCAGATAATATTAAAAAGGGCGCTATTTAGCGCCCTTTTCTATTCAATATCATTAGCTTAATAATACTGAATGGTGTTCTTAATCGTGTAATGTTCAGTGACCGATGGGGTCACACTCTGGTCAACGATGGTCAGATCGCAGCTCACAGGGTTGTCATGTCGGTCATAGTCGCAGCTCTGGGTTACGTTTCCCGCCGGCTTCTTATTGAGCAGGCTCACCGCGGTGTAGTTGAGCTTTTTACGGGCGTCCTGCGACGGCGTTGAGATAACCGACAGCGTGATACCTTTTTGCGTTGACACCTTGCCCAGCGGATAACCTTCACTATCGTAATGGTAGTCCACCTCGCCGTCCTTACCGAGCGCTTTCACCACGAAGCCATTGTCATCGGTCTCCCATTTGACGCCCGCCGACGGAAACTCAGACAGCTGGCACTTCCCCTGAAGAAGGACACGCTTTTCATGGGTGACACCATCAAGGTAATAGTTAGCATTCAGGACCAGCAGCGCGCCGGTATCCTGCTCAATATCATGAAATTCAAGCAGGTCGAAACACCCTTCCTGTGACAGCTGCGCGCTCACGCGTTTCGCCACCTCACCTTTCTCATTGAGCAACGTCTGGCTGAAATCCTTAACCGGGCCGCGCAGCGGGTCAAAATCAAACTCATTAGAAAAACTTGCCATTTCTGGGGTGAATGCCGCAGGGGGATTATTGTTATCACAGCCGGCGAGTACGGTCATCACGCAGGCCAGTAAGATCAGTTTCTTCACGTCACAATCCTGTTCTAGAAATTTTTCCAGTTCTATTAGCACGTTAATAACAATTCGTACCTTAACCCGCACGTTCGCTCATGGGCACGCTTTCTGGCTATGAGCCCCGGTGTTCTGGCATGAATGTATTTATAGTATGGCTATATTAATCAATATCGTAGCATAGCCGTTACCAGGATGTTCCCCATTACTTTAAAGGGGAATAGAACCGTGATGCTTACACGAAGGCTTTGAGCAGAAACTAAGCGTAGTTTAGTTTGGTCTACCTGTAACCTGACGGTTTCGCTACATAGGTTGTCACCTTTGCGTCGGTAATCCGCCTGTTGATTGAGCAGGATAAAGGAAGTCGAACGCAAAGGAGAGTCGCCATGTTACAAGAACCATCGCAAAAATATTCCCCCCATATTCCCATCTCGCTGCCTGACCGCCAGTGGCCGAATAAACAGCTAACTCAGGCCCCACGCTGGCTTTCCACCGACCTGCGCGACGGTAATCAGGCGTTGGCGGAACCGATGGATTCAGCACGAAAATTACGTTTCTGGGAGCTGTTGATCAGATGTGGTTTTAAGGAGATTGAAGTGGCCTTTCCTGCCGCGTCAGAGACCGATTTCCAGTTTGTTCGCCAACTGATTGAAGACAACCTGATACCAAAAGATGTCACAATTCAGGTGCTCACCCAGGCGCGTACCGATCTGATTGAACGCACCTTCGCAGCGCTTGATGGCGCGGAGAGCGCGACAGTGCACCTGTATAACGCTACTGCGCCCCTTTTCCGTGAACTGGTGTTCCGCCAGAGCAAAGAAGAAATCATCCAGTTGGCTGCAAGCGCAACGCAAAAAATTCGCGCACTGTGTGAAGCTAACCCACAGACCCGATGGCGCTATGAATATTCCCCGGAAACATTTTGTTTTACCGAGCCTGATTTTGCCCTGCAAATTTGTGAAGCGGTCGCTGATGTCTGGGAACCCTCCCCTGAAAGGCAAATGATCATTAATCTGCCTGCGACCGTTGAAGTGAATACCCCGAATGTGTACGCCGATCAGATAGAGTATTTTTGCCGCCATTTTTCACGACGCAATGCAGTTTGTATCAGCGTGCACCCGCATAATGACCGCGGAAGCGGTGTCGCCAGCGCGGAGTTGGCCATACTCGCAGGCGCAGACCGCGTAGAGGGGTGTCTGTTTGGCAACGGTGAGCGCACGGGAAACGTGTGTCTGGTTACGCTCGCAATGAACCTCTACAGTCAGGGAATATCGCCGAAACTTGATTTTAGCGATATGAAACACGTCGTCGAAGTGGTCGAGCAATGTAACCAGTTGCCTGTCCATCCGCGTCATCCTTATGCCGGTAAACTCGCCTTTACTGCCTTTTCTGGTTCGCACCAGGACGCTATCAAAAAGGGATTCACCGCACGGGGACAATCCGCTAGTGAGCGCTGGGAAATGCCTTACCTTCCCGTCGACCCAAACGATATTGGCTGCAGCTACGAAGCAGTGATTCGCGTTAACAGCCAGTCAGGGAAAAGCGGTGCGGCATGGATATTAGAGCAAAATCACGGTCTCAAACTCCCGCGCCGTCTGCAGCAGGACTTTAGCCACCATGTGCAAAGACAGACGGATAGCGATGGTCGCGAAATGACGCTGGCGGATATCTGGCACTTATTCCGTAAGCTTTATATTCGCTTTCAAACAGCCGAGTGGCAATTGCTGGAATACCAGAGTGAAAGCCTGGAGGACGGCGGAACGTCGCTTCGTGCGCGAATTCAAACAGCAGATGGCACCATAGCGTTAAAGGGAAAAGGTAATGGGTTGCTTTCAGCTGCCGCCGATGCACTGAAATCGCAGTGTAAATTGGCCTTCACGATTGAAGACTATCATGAGCATACGCTCGGCAGACATAACGAGAGTCGGTCTGCGGCCTATATTTACTGTACGTTTGCCGATGGTGAAAGCCGCTGGGGTGTGTGCATCAACAACGACGTCGCCCGAGCGTCATTGCAGGCATTGCTGAATGCCGTGTCACTTTATCCACGCTACTGAAAGTAATCACTTGGGGAAGCCCCCAGAATACGACGGAACATGGCACTAAATGCGCTGTGGCTTTCATACCCGAGTTCCAGCGCCACGCGTAAAACCGATTGCCCCTGGGCAAGATAATTGAGGGCAATCATCAATTTTGCGCGCCGCACCCACTCGCTGAATGACAGCCCCGTTTGTCTTTGGAAATGCCGTAACAACGTTCTCTCACTCACGTTGAGCTGGGCCGCGGCCATCGCGGCGGTCCAGGATTTACCGGGTTCGTTCTGAATCTGCTGACACAGCGTCTGTAGTGCGGGTGTTTTTGGTTCAGGAAGATTAAACGGCAGCACGTTCATTACGCGGATCTCATCCAGAATCAGTTCATAGATTCTTTCTTCACGGGTTCCGGCTGCGTAATGTGTGGGCAACGACAACGAATTAATAATCAATTCTCGCAGCAAATCTGAAATCTGAACAACCTGGCAAACTGAAGGTAAGTCAGCCCGGGCAAAAGGATCGATAAACAAGGTTCTGGCGGCAACGTTGCCTGTTATCTTAAGGCAATGATACGTCCCTGCTGGCAACCATACACCCCGACTAGGCGGGACAATCCAGTATCCCTGCTCCGTTTCGACCCTTACGACACCACTCAGCGTGTGCAGCAACTGCGCGCAATCATGACGATGCCAGGGTTCCGTCGCACCGTGAGGGTAATCATGGGCAAAAGGAACCAATGGCCGCGTAGAGAAGTTAAACTGAAGGCTCGTCGTCATCATTTTATTTCTGAAAAAGAAATGAAAGTAGCATAGAAATTGTAATGTAAGGAAGTATGGTGTAGACCGTTCGCGGTAAAAGGTAACGCTGTAGCGTGGAACACAGAGGTATTCATAGCCCCCGCTTCCGTTTATCTTGAGTATATATTGTTGCCACTACAATCTAGTCATTAATAATTAAAAAAGAAAAACAGACCAAAATAATTAAATAAATCAGCCACTATGTGAACCCTTAATTAAATTAAAATAACATCTCGTAAAATGGATGTATTTTCTTTTCTCATAGACGAGATTTTACTTGTTATGATATAATATCAAAGAAGAATATACAGGTTAATACCCTGTCAAAAATGTAAATAAATTTTCGAGGAGAGCATTCCAGTGGGACGTAAATGGGCCAATATTGTTGCTAAAAAAACGGCTAAAGACGGGGCAACGTCTAATGTTTATGCAAAATTCGGCGTAGAAATCTATGCTGCGGCTAAGCAAGGTGAACCAGACCCAGAATCGAACTCAGCTTTAAAGTTCGTTATTGAACGAGCAAAACAAGCTCAAGTCCCTAAGCACGTTATTGATAAAGCTATTGATAAAGCCAAAGGTGGCGGAGATGAGACCTTCGTACCTGGGCGTTATGAAGGCTTTGGTCCAAGCGGCTCCATGATTATTGCTGAAACGCTGACCTCGAACGTTAACCGTACGATTGCTAACGTCCGCAACATTTTCAATAAAAAAGGCGGCAATATCGGAGCAGCTGGTTCTGTCAGCTATATGTTTGATAACACTGGGGTGATTGTTTTTAAAGGCACAGACCCTGACCGTATTTTTGAAATCATGCTTGATGCTGAAGTTGATGTTCGCGATGTCACCGAAGAAGAAGGCAACATCGTTGTTTATACTGAAGCCACAGACCTTCATAAAGGCATTGCAGCGCTAAAAGCTGCTGGCATTACCGAGTTCTCAACAACAGAATTAGAATTAATTGCGCAATCAGAAATTGAACTTTCACCAGAAGATTTAGAAATCTTTGAAGGTCTTGTTGATGGCCTTGAAGCTGACGATGATGTACAGAAAGTATATCATAACGTTGCGAATCTCTAATTTTCATTTAAAGAAATCTGTCGTTATGGCAGATTTCTTTATCTTATAGCATTGTTATAATAATTAGATAAAAACTTACCGAAATAATCTATATTTATTGAAGTCTTTGGCTCTGGCTCTCTGATGAAAAAATTAAAATGCGCTCAATTTAAATATCCTCGAGCCATGCAGACACCCTATTTGCCAGCGCCTGAGGCTGCTCCAGTGGAACCATATGACCACTCCCAGTGATAATCCTTAACGACGCATGAGGAATGGTATCGACCAGTTCCTTTGCCTCAGTCATTGAGCGTATTACATCGTCATTGCTCGCAATGACCAGCGTTCGGCAGCATAGCGTCGCGGCAGGAATATCTTGCCTTAGCAAGCTGGATTGCGTAACGAAGGCTTCAAATCCAAGACGGCATCCCATTTGTTGAATATTCGATATCATATCCAGATTTGACGCATTTCGAGGGTGTAGTGAGCGAGCAATAGCATGGTTGCTCAACCCCTTAAACGTTCTGGAAGACAATGACTGGATGCTTTGCCGCTTCGACTCCACCTGTCGCGGCGTATCTTCCCGTAACGAACTGGCAATCAGTACCAAAGACTCCACGCGTTCCGGAAAATCCGCAGCAAACTGTCTGGCAATGTACCCGCCTAGCGAAAAACCTATCAAAGTAAATTTTCCGGGCAGATAAGTACTCATATGCCTGGCTATATCACGTATGGTTTGCCCGCCATTGAGGGAAGCATAATGGACCTTAAAATGCGGCGGCAAATACGTTTCAAATCGGCTCCACAGATTTTCATCAAGCATATAACCCGGAACCAGGACAATCGTACGAGGTTTTATATTCATGTTTTTCGCCAAACGCATCAGAGGACTAACTCATTTCCATTAAAAATATCTGACCAGTGCTGAGACAACAATGCCAAAAGTAATAGCGAGCAACGGTCTGCTAAAAACCAACATCATCATCGCGGTGGTCAGCAGTGCCATCTGCGAACCTTTGTCGCCTGTTAATGCAACGGGAGCTAAAATGGCCACAAGCACGGAACCTGACATTCCCTGAATAAAAGCTTTGATTTTGTTGTTAAATGAAATGAATGACATAACATAAACACCGCCCCATCGGGTTGCAAGCGTAACCAGAGCCATCACAATAACAATCATCAGTGGGCCCATACCCGTCGTTTCAATAGTCATTTTTTCTTCCTCATCAGCACTCCAGCTATGCCACCGGCGAGCGCGCCAACGATCACATGGCTATTTTCCGGTAACCATTGATAAGCCATCAGCGATGACGCTGCCGCGACAATCCAGATAGCAACCATTCTGAGATTTCTTTCGCCTTCAAACACCATAGAGAGCAGAAAGCACCCCATCACCATATCAAGACCATAACTTTTAGGGTCCTGGACGGCGCTACCAAAATACAGCCCCGCCACCGTACCAATAACCCAAAAAAGCCATAGCGCGAGTCCACCGCCAAAGAGTAAGCCCAGCCCAGGTTTTCCCCTATTGAATGCCTGAATGGACATAGCCCAGTTAGCATCTGAGGCAACCATCATTATCCCGTAGCGTTTTGCTGGTGATAAAGGCCACAACCACGGGTATAGGGTTGCTCCCATCAACAGATGTCTGGCGTTAATGGCAAACACTGTTGCCATAAGGGTGAATAAAGGGATTTGAGTCCCCCAAAGGTCTAACGCGGCGAATTGTGCATAGCCGGCGAAGACCAACAGACTCATCGCCGTTGCCGTCAGATGCCCCACACCCGCTTGTGCTGCGGCCAAGCCAAAAGCGGCGCCAAAAATGGAGACAAAGAGAGAAACCGGGATAAGTTGTTGAAAACCAGACCATATCAGTGGTCGATTTAGTCGAGATAAATTTGGGATGCTGCGCGTTGCCTGAGACATCGTGATTTCCTGAAAATAAAAGCCAACAGGAAGGCACTATGCCAATGTAGTATAAACAAGAAAAACGCATAATAATGTATATTGCTATTTGATTATCGAATGATAAAGGTCGCAAATGTATTATCAGGATCTACAGATAGACTGGCTTAAATGCTTTGTTGCAGTGATAGATGCGGGGTCACTTTCGGCTGCAGCACCGGAAGTTCATCGTTCACAGTCTGCTGTCAGCATGCAGCTCAAAAAGCTCGAAACGGCATTAGGATGTCAGCTTCTACTTCGTGGTCCACGTCAGAATCAACTCACACCTGAGGGTCAGAAACTGTTGGGGTATGCCAGAAGGATGCTCGATCTTCATTCTGAAACCCAGGCTGCATTCCACGGCAAAGAGTTAACAGGACGCATTCGTCTGGGAGTTCCTGATGACTATGCGGCAAAATACCTGACTCCGGCTCTAAAGAGATTCGCTCCTAACTTTGGGTCAGTCGAAATTGAACTTAGCTGCGAACAATCGACGTCATTAATTCCTCGCGTCGAGAGTGGCGACCTCGACCTGGCGCTGGTCTCCCGGGAACATCCTGGCCAGGGCTCGTTATTATTTTATGAACCGATGGTGTGGGTGGGGTCTCCGCAGTTTGAAGTCTGGAGGCGCGACCCATTACCTATTGCAGTTTATGAAAGCACAAGTCTTGCTAAACGTAGTGCTATCAATGCATTAGCACTTCAGGGGCGGAGATATAAAGTGGTATATAACAGCTCAAGTCTGTCAGGACAGATTACAGCAGTTGAAAGTGGCCTGGCTGTTGCCGTTTTGACACAATGCAGCGTTCCACCTCATCTGCAGGTGCTTGGCAGTGAACATCTTTTGGGGCCCCTTGAGCCTATGGAAGTATCATTGTTCAGAAGCCGCGCTTCTCAGGGGTCTTCTGCTGTGGATAGTTTGTATGATTTGCTACTCAGAACATTAAGGGCTAGAAAAGTCTACAGTTGAGATTATTTAATAAATGTTCCAACGTATGCTTCTCGCTCACCCCCCCTGCCCACGTCACGTCCAAAGCCGAAATAGGAAGCGCAGTACAGCGTTCATTTCCGCCAATCAGCGTTCCCTATGACAGCTCAAACTAATAGACCTTTATGTTTGTATGCCTTTATTTACACCACGCTTATCCTTGGTTTGTTTTTCATACAGACACAATAAAAACAACGCGTTTTAATTATTTCACTGACCGTTTTTACTCAAAAATTAGACCATTAGCTTTAGTTATCTCATTGATTTAAATCAATTAACCAACGCCAAGTATTTGTCATATCAATAATAGCCGGTTAGCTTATATAAATAGTATGTTAACTAAATTATAATTCCTTAACATCCAGTCGATAGGTAAGGTTAAAATGCGGTTAATTGTTATGTTATTGAGCGTTGTGATCTCCACCCAGATCTGGGCTGGAACGCTTCCCAAGCCCGAGGGTAAAGTGCTTTTAACACTGACCGGTAATATTGCAAATACCAATGCTGACGGAAAAGCCGTTTTTGACACCGCCAGCCTTGAGAAACTGGGCATGATGAGTTTTCAGACCACCTCTCCCTGGTATAATGGACGTACGACGTTTACGGGCATCTCCCTGCAAAAACTCATGGATTACGTCGGCGCAAAAGGCTCTGTAGTTAAGGTCACTGCGCTCAATGACTACACTACCGTTATCCCGCTTAGTGACTTCAAAAAATACAATGTCATGCTTGCCTTAAAAATCAACGGAGAATATATGCGCGTCCGTGATAAAGGCCCTCTATTTATTGTTTACCCCTATGACAGCTTACCTGAACTGAATAATCAGGTTTATTATTCTAGATCGGCCTGGCAAGTCAGCAGAATGAGTATCGAGTAGGAGTTCTGGCGAACATCATGAACAGAATACTGGCTGCCATCATATTTTCTCTTTTCATATCAACAGGGTATGTGTCTTTCCTTGTGCATGAAAGACAACAAGAGTTACAAAAGCTGACCCACTACGCTAACTCCTGGTCTGCTGCGCAGGTGGTATCCGAATATTACCGGTTGGAATCGTGGCTCGGTCTTTACACGCTGGACGATACCATGCCGATTGATGGTGTGCGTCTGCGTCTGGACATTATGCTCAGCCAGAGCGATTTAATGAAAGAAGGCGATTTAGGCCATTATATAGACAGCAGTAAAGCCCATCATGAACTGGCTTTAAGGCTTGAAAAAGTACTGGACGATCTCGACGTTCAGCTTGAGAAAATGAACCGTTCTGATCTTAAGTCATACCTTAAGGTAATGCATACGCTCGATGTGCCTCTCAGTCGTCTCTCATCCGGCGCGTTGGACAAGGACGTTAACTCTGTTAATGAAGCCAACCTCAAAATTCAAACCCTGTACTACATATATTCGGCAACCGCTGTATTACTGATAATACTGAGTGCCATACTGGGTATGATGATCTTCTTTCAGAACAGAAACATTCTGAAGGCGCATCTACAGGTTAAAAGCCTGGCTGAAGAACTCCAGAGATCGAAAGAAAAACTGCAAAGCCAAAATGCAAAACTGGAATATGATGTTTTCCATGATCCTTTGACCGAAATGAACAACCGTCAGTTTTTTTGGTGGAATTTAAATAAAACGATCAAAACTGCAAAACAAAATAATACTACCGTGGCGGTCATGTTGTTTGATTTAGACCGATTCAAAGAGGTTAATGACACCTATGGGCATGATGCTGGCGATATGCTGCTGCGCCAGATTTCCCAGCGGTTGATATCGCTGAATATGCCTTCAGATACGCTCTATCGCTTGGGTGGCGATGAGTTTGCGTTTCTTTCGAGCGATCTGACTGAGAGTAGCGCCGTTTCACAAGCGCAAAAAATAGGCGAGTCGCTCAACCAACCCTACACGATTTATAACACGATTATCAATATCACCACCTGCATTGGTATCGTTATTTCGCAAACCGAGCGCCGCTCCGATTATCTCTACAAATATGCTGACCTGGCGCTTTATGAAGCCAAAAATGAAGGTCCAGGGAAAATAAAAGTTTTCCGCCAGCGAATGTTAGATAAGCTGCAAGAAAGCAGAAAGCAGAAAGCTTGAGCATGATATGGCCATGGCATTAATGAATAAAGAATTCGTGGTCTATTATCAGCCGATCGTTGATTCGTTCAGCCGCGAGATTTACAGCTATGAAGCGCTGATTCGGTGGATTCACCCTACAAAAGGTCTACTGTCGCCGGATAGCTTTATTCCGGTTGCGGAAAAAACAGGCATGATTAACGAGATGGGAAAATCGGTGCTTGAAATGGCCTGTCGGGAAGCCGCTTCCTGGGCCGTTCCGGCTAAAATTTCCGTCAACGTCTCCCCTGTCCAGCTTAGCACTAAAGGATTTGCCGGAATTGTGGTGTCGATATTAAAAGAGACGGGGCTTCCAGCTGACCGCCTTGAACTGGAAGTGACGGAATCCTCTCTTTTCACAGAGAGCAATACGCCGATGAATGCGCTTAACAAGCTCAGAGCGCTGGGTGTGAAGATATCTATCGATGATTTCGGTACCGGCTATTCTTCCCTTTCTCGATTGAGCAGGCTGGCCTTTGATAAAATCAAAATCGACAAATCCTTTGTGAATTCGTTAGCGACACAAGAAGACGCGCTGAATATCATCAAGCTCATCACTGGCGTGGCGAAGTCCCTCAACATGAAGGCCATTGCAGAGGGTGTAGAAACGCAGGAACAACTCGAAAGCCTTCAGGCACTCGGCTGTGATTTCGCACAAGGGTATCTTTTTAGCAAACCTCAGCCGTATATCGCTGCAGAAATCAAACATGGCAAACAGAGTATTCCAACATGACCACGTTTCATCATCTAGAGGCCACCAGCCTACGCGGTGAGCTCATCTCAATGTCCGACTATGCTGGCAAACTGGTTCTGGTCGTCAATACCGCCAGCCAGTGTGGTTTCACGCCTCAGTATGCAGGTCTTGAAGCGCTCTACAAGAAATACGCGTCTCAGGGTCTTGTGATACTGGGGTTTCCCTGCAACCAGTTTGGCAAACAGGAACCCGGTAGTGCTGATGACATAGCGCAAACCTGTCACATCAATTACGGTGTGAGCTTTCCGATGTTTGAAAAAGTTGAGGTCAACGGCGCCGGCGCGCACCCGGTATTTCGTTACCTGAAGGACGAGTTACCCGGCATACTGGGTGGGCGTATCAAGTGGAACTTCACCAAGTTTTTGGTGGGCCGCGATGGCAAGCCGCTCAAGCGTTTTGCCCCTTTCACCACCCCAGAGAAAATGGAAGGCACGATCGTTGCTGCACTTAAAATCTAAGTGCCCTTTCAGGGGATGAAAAACGTAAGCTTAAGACAAATCAGAAAGTTATCGTCAAAGACAGTCGCTTACACTGCCGATGCTATACTTCCCTGCGAATCTCATGAAAAGGAGCTAATCATGCAATCATCACGTTGGTTACTGGCATTACTGCTCGCAGGCGCTATGCCTGCGCTTGCCGCCGTACCTGACTCCTGTGAGCGTGTCAGGAGCGACATTCAGCAGAAAATCATCCAGAACGGCGTAGCCGAAAGCGCCTTTACCCTTGATATCGTGCCCAACGATCAGGCTGATAAAGCTGGGGCCCAGGTCGTCGGCCACTGTGCTAACGACACCTTTAAAATTCTCTACACCCGCACCGATAACGCCCAGTAATGTGCTACCGCCTCCAGCAGGAGGCGGTGCTTTCTAGCCTTTCTTCTCGACAATAAACTCCAGCGCAATGCCAACCAGTACGCCATCGCGCAGCGTTTGATCATCGGATAACGCATCCAGGTCTCCCTGAAAACGCAGCTTTTGTGCAGTGGTGTTAATGGTCAATTTTGAATGCAAACAAGGCAGCGCCTGCGAACTGACCGGATAGACCACGCGCCCGGAAACCAGTACAGGTATCCTGCGCAATGCAGCGGATTGCAACACCCCTACCGTGGAATACAAAACTGCCACTGGCGTAACAGCGAGGACTTTTACCTCCGTCACGCTGATGAAGTCAAGCAAAATTTCGGGGCGTAAAAAATTTAACCCTTTGTAGGGAACCGTGACCGTCTCAATCGCGGGCATCGGAATAACAGAAGAAGCAATATCCTGCATAGATGACTTCCATAAGTAGCGGATTAGCGGTAAGAAATTCGATTAACAATAAACGGTTAACCGCAATAAAACTGTTTTTATGTTGTAAAACAATTATGCACACGCCCCTCGCAACTGGCAAACGCCGACATGCAAATACCCCGTTAGTGCAACAGTGTATTTTGACCAGGGTTAATACTTGTATACCACTAACCAGGTATCCTCTTTCCATCATTAGCAGGTTTTTAATTTCTCGTTGAAATCATTAAACAAAAATAATGGAGTGAGTGATGTCAAATCAGGAAAAGCCAGGGGGGCTGAGCCGACGCACCCTAATTAAATCATCGGCTATCGGCTCATTAGCCTTCGCGGCGGGTAGCCTCTCGCTCCCCTTCTCCTTGCGCGCCACGGCCGCTGCAGTACAGCAGGCTAATCAGCCGGAAGATAAAGTGGTTTGGGGCGCATGCTCCGTCAACTGCGGTAGCCGCTGCGCGTTGCGTCTGCACGTCAAAGACAATGAAGTCTACTGGGTAGAAACCGACAATACCGGCCACGACGTTTATGGCGATCACCAGGTACGCGCCTGGCTGCGCGGGCGCTCCATTCGCCGTCGAATCAACCACCCTGACCGCCTGAACTATCCCATGAAGCGTGTAGGCAAGCGTGGCGAAGGCAAATTCGAGCGCATTAGCTGGGATGAGGCGCTGGACACCATCGCCAGCAACCTCAAACGCGTGGTGAAAGATTACGGCAACGAATCCGTCTACATTAACTACTCTTCCGGCATCGTTGGCGGCAATATCACTCGGTCCTCACCATCCGGTTCCGCGGTGATGCGTCTGATGAACTGCTACGGCGGTTCGCTTAATCAGTACGGCACCTACAGTACCGCCCAGATTGCCTGCGCCATGCCGTACACCTACGGCACCAACGACGGCAACAGCACCTCCGATATCGAAAACAGCAAACTGGTGGTGATGTTCGGCAACAATCCGGCAGAAACCCGCATGAGCGGCGGCGGCATTACCTATTATCTTGAACAAGCTCGCGAACGCTCAAATGCGCGCATGATCGTTATCGATCCCCGCTATACCGATACCGCCGCTGGCCGGGAGGATGAGTGGATACCTATCCGTCCTGGTACCGATGCCGCGCTGGTTGCCGGTATTGCCTGGGTGTTGATTGACGAAAACCTGGTCGATCAGCCGTTCCTCGATAAATACTGCGTCGGTTACGACGAGAAAACCTTACCAGAAGGCGCACCGGCCAACGGACACTATAAGGCCTATATTCTTGGTCAGGGCGATGACGGCGTGGCGAAAACCCCGCAGTGGGCATCGCACATTACCGGTATTCCAGCCGATAGAATCATCAAGTTAGCGCGTGAAATCGGCAGCACTAAGCCGGCTTATATTTGCCAGGGCTGGGGGCCACAGCGCCAAGCAAACGGCGAGCTTTCTGCCCGTGCGATTGCCATGCTGCCCATTCTGACCGGCAACGTTGGCATCAACGGCGGTAACAGCGGCGCGCGTGAATCCACTTACACGATAACCATCGAACGCTTCCCGGTACTGGAAAACCCGGTCAAAACGGCGATTTCCTGCTTCACCTGGACCGATGCTATCGACCACGGTACCGAGATGACCGCCACCCGTGACGGCGTGCGCGGCAAAGATAAGCTGGATGTGCCCATCAAGTTCTTCTGGAACTATGCGGGCAACACCATCATTAATCAGCATTCGGATATCAATAAAACCCACGAGATTTTGCAGGACGACAGCAAATGCGAAATGATCGTGGTGATTGAAAACTTCATGACCGCCTCGGCGAAATACGCCGACATCCTGCTGCCCGATTTAATGACCGTCGAACAGGAAGACATTATCCCGAACGATTACGCCGGGAATATGGGCTACCTGATCTTTATCCAGCCAGCCACAGCGCCAAAATTTGAGCGCAAGCCCATCTACTGGATCTTAAGCGAAGTGGCGAAACGTCTTGGGGACGATGTCTACCAGAAATTCACCGAAGGACGTTCGCAGGAGCAGTGGTTGCAGTATCTGTACGCCAAAATGCGCGCCAAAGACGCGGATTTGCCGACCTATGATGAACTCAAAAAGATGGGCATCTACAAGCGTAAAGATCCGAACGGGCACTTTGTCGCCTACCAGGCTTTCCGCAAAGACCCGGAGGCAAATCCGTTAAAAACACCGTCGGGAAAAATCGAAATCTACTCCAGTCGTCTGGCCGACATTGCCGCGAAATGGCAGCTTGAGAAAGACGAAACCATCAGCCCACTGCCGGTTTACGCCTCAACCTTCGAAGGTTGGGACGATCCACTGCGCGGTACTTTCCCGCTACAGCTGTTCGGCTTCCACTATAAAGCGCGAACGCACTCCAGCTACGGCAACGTTGATGTGCTGAAAGCCGCTTGCCGCCAGGAAGTCTGGTTAAACCCGCTGGATGCGCAAAAACGTGGGATCCGCAACGGTGACATGGTGCGCGTATTCAACAGCCGTGGTGAACTGCGTATTCCGGCAAAAGTCACGCCGCGCATTATGCCGGGCGTGTCCGCAATGGGCCAGGGTGCCTGGCACGATGCCGAGATGAACGGAGACCGAATCGATCACGGTTCCTGCATCAATACGCTGACGACGCATCGCCCTTCTCCACTGGCGAAAGGCAATCCACAGCACACCAACCTGGTTGAGATCGAGAAGGTATAAGGACTAGACCATGAGCACCCAATACGGATTTTTCATCGACTCGGCCCGCTGCACCGGTTGTAAAACCTGCGAGCTGGCGTGTAAAGATTACAAAAACTTAACCCCGGACGTCAGTTTCCGTCGTATTTATGAATACGCAGGCGGCGACTGGCAGGAGGACAACGGCGTCTGGAACCAGAACGTCTTTGCTTACTACCTGTCCATCGCCTGTAACCATTGCGAAGACCCGGCCTGTACCAAGGTGTGCCCAAGCGGCGCGATGCACAAACGTGAAGACGGTTTTGTGGTCGTCAACGAAGAGGTCTGTATCGGCTGTCGCTACTGTCACATGGCCTGCCCGTACGGTGCGCCGCAGTACAACGAAGCCAAAGGTCACATGACCAAATGCGACGGCTGCCACGAGCGTGTGGCGGAAGGTAAGAAACCGATTTGCGTGGAATCCTGCCCGCTGCGCGCGCTGGACTTTGGCCCAATCGAAGAGCTGCGTCAGAAGCACGGTACGCTGGCGGCGGTGGCACCACTGCCGTCCGCACACTTCACTAAGCCAAGCATTGTGATTAAACCCAACGCCAATGCACGTCCGTGCGGCGATACCACTGGCTATCTGGCCAATCCGAAGGAGGTGTAAGATGGGAAGTGGATGGCATGAATGGCCGTTGGTACTCTTTACGGTGCTGGGGCAGTGCGTTGCGGGAGCCACCATCGTCACCGGCTTAGGCTGGCTGGCGGCGCGCCATGAACCCGCAGATCAACGTCGCATTGCGCTTAATATGTTTTTCCTGTGGGTGGTGATGGGCATCGCTTTTTTTGCCTCTGTGCTGCACCTCGGCTCACCGCTGCGCGCGTTCAACTCGCTTAATCGCGTGGGAAGTTCTGCGCTCAGTAACGAGATAGCCAGCGGTTCCGTTTTCTTCGCCGTAGGGGGCTTCTGGTGGTTACTGTCGGTGATGGGTAAAATGCCCGCCGCGCTTGGGCGTTTTTGGCTGCTGGTCAGCATGGTGCTCGGACTGGTATTTGTCTGGGCGATGACACGCGTTTATCAGATAGATACCGTGCCAACCTGGTATAATGGTTACACGACGGCATCGTTCTTCCTGACCGTGCTGCTCACCGGGCCTCTGTTTGCAGCCCTGCTGCTTAAAATGTCAAAGGTACCGTTCAACGGGAAATTCTTTGCCTCGGTCAGCGTACTGGGCTATTTGCTCAGCATCGCCGTCGTCGTGATGCAAACCGCTGATCTGGGCTTTATTCACAGTTCCGTTCAGCAGGCGAACGCGCTGCTGCCGGACTGGGGCACCTTACAGGTGTGGCGCTTTGTACTGTTAGCGGCAGGTTTAGGCTGCTGGCTCTGCCCGTTACTGCGTCGCGTTCCGCCGCGGGCTGCGGGTCTGGCGCTTGGTCTGGTACTGATGCTGGCAGGCGAACTTATCGGTCGTGGGCTGTTCTATGGCCTGCATATGACCGTCGGCATGGCAATTGCCGGGTAATTCATCGGTGCGGGAGCAATCCCGCACCCTTTTAAGGATATGCAGTAATGAATGACGTTCAGCACAACAACGCTTTAGCGTTCTCTGCCCGTGTACTGGGTGCTTTGTTCTATTTCGCGCCGAACAGCACGCTTGCCGAACCGCTGGTAACAGCCTTTACCGACGGTGAGTGGGTGACACAGTGGCCGTACGAAGTTCCGCACGCCAATACCCTCTCCGCTGGATTTGCTTCTCACGCGGAAGAATCTCTGGCAGAGGCCTGGCAGCGCCTGTTTATCGGCCCGGATGCGCTACCGTCTCCGCCGTGGGGTTCCGTTTGGTTAGACCGCGAAAGCGTTCTGTTTGGCGACTCCACGCTGGCACTGCGCCAATGGATGCGTGAAAACCAGATTGCGTTCGATGTGCAGCAAAACGAACCAGAAGATCACTTTGGGACCTTGCTCATGCTCGCCGCCTGGCTTGTTGAAAATGGCCGCGAAGAGGCCTGCAATCAGCTGCTGGCATGGCATCTGCTGCCATGGGCTGCTCGATTCCTCGCCGAATTTATTGAAAAAGCGAACCATCCATTCTTCATCGCACTGGGACAGCTTGCGCAGCAGACGCTGGCACAATGGCAAAGCACGCTGCTGATCCCCGTCGCTGACAAAAAACTTTATCGCTAAGCCCTCAGCTCACGATGCAGCGTCTTCACCATTACCCCGATATTAAGGCGATGTTCCGTCGCCTGCTTATTGCCACCGTGATTGGCGTCCTCGCGTCGCTGGCGGTGGCGCTATTTCGTCACGCCATGTATCTGGGGGAGTGGCTGTTTCTCAGTAATGACAGCGGCAGTCTGGTCAACGCCGCTGGCGGTCTCGTATGGTGGCGACGGCTTATCACCCCGGCGCTTGGCGGGCTCGCCGCCGGGACGTTATTGTGGGCCTGGCAACGTCATACGCAACAACGTCCCCATGCGCCGACGGACTATATGGAGGCGCTGGAAAGCGATGAAGGCAAGTTTGATACCAGCTCAAGCCTTATCAAATCCACCGCCTCGTTATTAGTGGTCGTCAGCGGTAGCGCTATTGGTCGCGAAGGCGCGATGATCCTCTTAGCCGCCCTTGCCGCCTCTTTCTTTGCCCAGCGTTTTACGCCAAAGGATGAATGGAAGCTCTGGATTGCCTGCGGCGCAGCTGCGGGGATGGCAAGCGCCTATCATGCCCCATTGGCAGGTAGCCTGTTTATCGCCGAAATTCTTTTTGGCACCTTAATGCTGGCCTCGCTTGGCCCGGTCGTCATCGCCGCGGTGGTCGCGCTGCTCAGCACGCAGTTGATGAACGGTGGCGCGGAGCTACTCTACACTACCGGCAATTTACCGGCTCTTAACGCGGCGCATTACGGCTTAATGCTCGCTACCGGGCTCGTCTGCGGTTTAGGCGGGCCGCTGCTTATCTGGCTGATGGACATGAGCCATCGTGTTTTCCTTAAGCTCAAACTTTCGCCCCCCTGGCAGCTTGCGCTGGGGGGATTGGTCGTTGGTTTGCTTTCGCTATTAACGCCCGCGGTGTGGGGCAATGGCTACAGCGTGGTGCAAGGGTTTCTGTTAAGCCCGCCGAGTTTTGCCATTATTGCCGGGATTTTCCTGTGTAAGCTGCTCGCCATTCTTGCCAGCAGCGGCTCTGGCGCACCGGGCGGTGTGTTTACTCCAACGCTGTTTATTGGCCTGGCGGTCGGTATTCTGTTCGCTAATACGTGGGCGCTGGTGTTCCCTGGGAACGAGGCGATGGCGATATTGCTTGGCGTGACGGGAATGGCAACGTTACTGGCAGCGACGACGCATGCGCCAATTATGTCAACGTTGATGATTTGCGAAATGACCGGGCAGTATACGCTGCTGCCCGGTTTACTGATTGCCTGCGTGCTGGCGTCTGTACTGTCGAGAACCTTACGCCAGGATTCTATCTACCGTCAGCACGTTGCGGAGCATCGCTAGGTCGACGTACTGACTCAGCTCACGCTGTTCCGGGCGCGGCAGATACGGCAGTTCGCCAATCAGCGGTGCCGGCAGCTTTTTGCTGAGCACGTCGATAATTTCCGCATAGTGCGCCAGGCCTGGGTTGATACGATTCGCCACCCAGCCAATCAGCGGCAGGCCGTCGTTGGCGATGGCCTGAGCGGTCAGCAGCGCATGGTTAATGCAGCCTTCCTGAATGCCGACCACCATCAGCACCGGCAGCTGTTCCTGCACCACCCATTCGGAGAGCGGGCGCAGGTCATTCATCAGGCTGCGCCAGCCGCCGGTACCCTCAACCACCACGTTATCGACCTGCTGGCTCAGATTGGCCAGGCCGTCAGACAATAAGGTGTAGTTGATTGGGCAACTGTGGGCGACGCTGCTCTCTTCTTCGCTCAGCGCAATCGGGTTGATAGCATCATAAGGTAAGTCCAGCGATGAAACGGCTTGCAGAACCAGCGCATCTTTATTGCGCAGCCCTTCTGCAGTTTCCTTGCTGCCTTTGGCAACGGGTTTGTATCCTGCCACCCGTTTCCCGCTGGCGGCGAGCGCCTGCAAAAGCGCACGAGAAACCACCGTCTTGCCGACAGAAGTATCAGTTCCAGTAATAAAGAAACGATTAAGCATCACAAACTAACCCCACTGCTACGCCACGTAAATATCATGGCAATGAATAATTCAATGGAGTGAAAGTTTACGTGATGTGCGAATGGGTCAGATTGAGATAGCGCAATTTTTTGCAAAACTGCTAAAAATTGTTAACCCTGTAACAGTCTTATCAGCAATGTTCCATTATATAGGGCATCTTTTACCAGAGCCGCCCCAGCCATGGTGCCGCGGTTAGAAAACTGTGTTTGCTCTACCGCAATATGTTTGCTGTAGGCAGGCAGCGACTGCTGGCGAATACAATCGCCAATCGCCGGGAAGAGGATGTCGGCGGCCTGATTAAACGGCGAGCCAATCAAAATTTTCTGTGGATTGAAGAGGTTAACCATAATGGCGAGGATTCGCCCGACGTTGGTTCCAATGCTGCTAATGATATCCTTTGCCAGTAAATCACCCTGCATCGCGGCCTGACACAGCCACTCCACGGTGAGCGGCTTCTGGTGCAGCATTGAACTCATCGACTGCTGCATGCGGACCTGAGTCAGCTCCATCACGCTTTCCACGCTAGCGATCGTCTCAAGACACCCGTGGTTACCGCAGTAGCAACGCTTACCATATGGGTCGACCTGGGTATGGCCAATTTCCACCAGGCTGCTACTGCCCGCGTGCAGCAAACGGCCATCGGTGATAACACCTGCGCCGACGTTGTGGTCGATAACCACCTGAATGACATCGCGTGCGCCGCGCGATGCGCCAAACAGCGCCTCGGCCATGGTCCAGGCGCTGATATCATGCTGAATATACACCGGCACGCCGGTATGCGCCTCAAGAGTTCCGCCCAGCGGAACATCGGTGACATCATAAAACGGCATACGATGGATAATGCCGTTTTCGGTGTCGATAATTCCCGGTAGCGTAATGGCAATCGCGGTCAGACGTTCCAGCAGGTTCTGATGGCGAATAAAGAATTGGTCAATATGGGTCACGACGCGGTTCAGGAATGGGGACTCATCTTCCAGCGCCAGTTCAAGCTGCTCTTCCACCACCAGCTTACTGCTGAGGTCACGCAGCGCCAGATGGATAACGCCTCGGCTGATGCGCACGGACAGATAGTGCCAGGCTTCCGTTTCGACCATAAGCCCTACGGCTGGACGACCACGGCTACCCGCTTCCTGAATCTCCGTTTCCTGAACGAGGTGGGCTTCCAGCAGTTCACGAACAATTTTGGTGATACTGGCCGGAGCCAGTTGCGCAAGTCTGGAAAGGTCGATACGCGAAACCGGGCCGAGCTGATCAATAAGGCGATATACCGCCCCTGCATTGGTCTGCTTGATTTGATCGATATGCCCTGGCTGACTGTCCGCTACCACCGTAAGACTCCCTTATTTTCGCGCTTCGAAATAAACACTTTGGGCTATGGTGAAGTACTTGAACGCCCTGCGTCAAATTTTTACTTAGCCTTGTGATTTACTGCACAATTTTTCACACTTTTGGCAACGAAACGCTCACCTTGGCCGCGTTTAATAGGTGTTGTTTGAAGCGCTCTGCTGCCTGGCTAAGCTCATGGTGTTTTGACCACACCAGCCACATTTCCGAGACTGCATCCTCTTCCGCAATCGGAACCCAGCGCATTTCATAAAGCTGAACCCGCCGAAAAGACGCTGGCAAAATCGATACGCCCAAACCGGAGGCCACCAGGCCAATAATCGTCATCGCCTCCCCAACTTCCTGGGTAATCGTTGGCACCGCATCGTAACGACGCATCAGGCCAAGAATATCGTCATAAAGACCGGTACCAACGTGAGGGTCAAAAAAGACAAACGGTTCTTTGCCCAACTCCACCAGGCTGACTTCCGGCTTATCGGCAAGCGGATGGTCGCGGTGGATCATCGCCAGCAGCGGTTCACGCAGGATCACCTGCCAGTCGAGGGTGTCGGGCAGCAACGTGTTGCGCATCAGCCCTAACTCAAGTGCCCCTTCGGTAAGCGGTGAGATCTGCTCGCGGGTGTTGGTTTCCCGCGTCTGGATGTGAACGTCCGGGTAACGCTGACGAAAGGTGGAGAGTGTGTCTGAGACCGCTTTAATAAACGGTGCAGAGGAAGTGAAGCCAATATGCAACTCACCGGTTTCGCCGTTATGCAGGCGGTTGGCCCGCGCGGCGGCTTCACTGACCTGTAACAGAATCTGCCGACTATCGGCGAGAAACTGTCGCCCCGCCTCCGTCAGGCTAACGCTGCGGTTGGTACGGGCAAACAGTCGTGCGCCCACCTGCTGCTCAAGGATTTGAATTTGTTGACTTAATGGCGGCTGGGAAATATTAAGCCGCGCCGCCGCGCGCCCGAAATGCAACTCTTCGGCAACGGCAACAAAATAGCGTAAATGGCGCAGTTCAATATTCATATTTTAAAGATATCAATTGAGATTATTAATATATTAGACAGAATATTTACATTTTCCTACTCTAATTATGTGACCTGAGTCGATATTACCCATTGTTTTACGCAAGGATTTCCCGTGAGCCGCACAACCACCGCAGACGATACGCCTGCCATCGATGTCCGCGTTGATACCCCACTTCAAACAAACACCTTTATTCGCCGAGGAACTCCACCGTTTATTCGCGTAACGTTGGCGCTTTTCTCCGCGGGACTGGCAACCTTCGCTCTGCTGTACTGCGTACAGCCCATTCTGCCGGTGCTGTCGCACGAGTTCGGGATTTCCCCAGCAGGCAGCAGTATTTCGCTTTCTATTTCAACGGCAATGCTAGCCATTGGTCTACTGTTTACTGGCCCGCTGTCCGATGCCATTGGGCGTAAAAAAGTGATGGTGACGGCGCTGCTGCTCGCATCCTGCTGCTCTCTGCTCTCGACGATGATGACCAGTTGGCACGGCATTTTGGTTATGCGCGCGCTGATAGGCCTGTCGCTTAGCGGCGTGGCGGCGGTTGGCATGACCTATCTCAGCGAAGAAATTCATCCGAGCTTTGTGGCGTTTTCAATGGGGCTGTACATCAGCGGGAACTCAATAGGCGGGATGAGCGGACGTCTGTTGACCGGGGTATTTACCGACTTCTTTGGCTGGCGCGTCGCCCTGGCGGTCATTAGCGCCTTTGCGCTGGCCTCAGCCATTATGTTCTGGCGCATTTTGCCGGAATCTCGCCACTTCCGTCCGAGCTCATTAAAACCGAAAACGCTGCTGATAAACCTGCATCTGCACTGGCGCGACCGTGGTCTGCCGCTGCTGTTTGTCGAGGGTTTTCTGCTGATGGGCGCGTTCGTCACTCTCTTTAACTACATCGGCTATCGACTGATGCTGTCACCGTGGTCGCTCAACCAGGCGGTGGTGGGTTTGCTCTCGGTCGCCTATTTGACCGGCACCTGGAGTTCACCAAAAGCGGGAATGATGACCACGCGCTACGGTCGCGGCCCGGTGATGATCTTCTTTACCGGGGTGATGCTGGTCGGCCTGCTGCTGACGCTATTTTCCCCGCTGTGGGTGATTTTCCCCGGCATGTTGCTCTTCTCCGCCGGATTCTTTGCCGCCCACTCGGTTGCCAGCAGTTGGATTGGCCCGCGCGCGCGCCGCGCCAGAGGACAGGCATCTTCACTGTATCTGTTCAGTTACTATCTCGGTTCTAGTATCGCCGGTACGCTCGGCGGCGTGTTCTGGCACAAGTACGGCTGGAACGGGGTTGGCGGGTTTATCGCACTGCTGTTGGTTTGCGCGCTGCTGGTTGGCGTCACTCTGCATAAACGCCTGCATTAACATAAAGCATCACATAGCCCGGATGAGACAACGCCGACTCCGGGAAATCCCCGGCGGCGCTCCTCTTATACGGCCTACGATACTGATAACTAATACTTATACTATTGACATAAAATGCGTTGCCATCTCGCCATACTAGCTGGCAATTCCTATAATACCCTCACTTTTGTCTTACCAATGTAGCGCTATGACGACCCGTGCCAGCAATACCCAACTCAACCTACGTATTATCTCAATAGTTGTCTTCACCTGTATTTGCTACCTTTCCATTGGCTTACCGCTCGCAGTATTGCCGGGCTTTATTCACTACGATCTCGGCTACAGTACGCTGGTTGCGGGGGCGGTCATCAGCCTGCAGTATATTTCTACCCTACTTAGTCGGCCGCACGCCGGGCGCTACACCGATATCTGGGGGCCCAAAAAGGTCGTCAGTCTGGGGATCATCTGTTGCCTGATGAGCGGTTTGTTTACCCTTGGCGCGGCAGCAGCGCATGCCAGCCCGATACTGGCGGTGGCGCTACTGCTGGTTGGGCGCATCTTCCTCGGCGTGGGCGAGAGCTTCACCTCCACGGGCTCTACGCTGTGGGGGATTAAAACCGTCGGCGCGATTCACACCTCACGGGTTATCTCGTGGAACGGCGTTGCTACCTATGTGGCGATGGCGGCAGGCGCGCCGTTAGGGGTTGTGCTAAACGGCTGGTTCGGTATTAGTGGTTTTGCGGCGCTGATTGTGATTATTGCGGTCATTGGCCTGCTGTTTGCTCGCACCCGCGCCGACGTCAGCGTCAGCGCCGGTGTCAGAGCGCCCTTCCACGTGGTGGCGCGCAAGATCTGGCCATACGGTCTGGGCCTGGGGCTGGGGACGGTCGGTTTTGGGGTGATAGCGACCTTCATCACCCTCTACTTCTCCTCCCACGGCTGGGCGGGCGCGGCGTTCACGCTGTCCCTATTTAGCATCGGTTTTATCTGTATTCGCCTGGTACTGGGCAATACTATCACCCGCTTTGGCGGGATCCGCGTCTCGCTTATCTGTTATGTGGTCGAATGTCTGGGGCTGCTGATTATCTGGTTTGCCCCAAATGCGTGGGTTGCGGGCGTTGGCGCGTTTCTGACCGGGTCGGGCTTCTCTCTTGTCTTCCCAGCGCTGGGTGTTGAGGCGGTAAAACAGGTGGAAGAACAGAACCAGGGCACCGCGCTGGGTACTTATTCAGCCTTTCTGGATCTGGCGCTGGGCCTTACCGGGCCCATTGCGGGCTGGATTGCTGGCTACCAGGGCTTAGGCAGCATCTATTTGATTGCCGCCATTGTCGTCGCCTGGGCCTTTGTCCTTATCCTGCGTGTGTACCTTTCTCAGCGCGCAAAACAGACTACCTGTACTGGCTAACGCCTTGAGGGGCGGTCAAAATCCGCCCCGTTACGGATGTACAACAAATCTCGTACATTACGTTACAAGCCGATACCAATCACTCACGGAAAGACAGCTCGCTCATCGATATAGTTATTTCAACGGCCCCGCAGTGGGGTTGAATGAAAAAACCAATTCGAGGGTATCAGAATGAAAAAAGTATTAGCTCTGGTTGTTGCCGCTGCTATGGGTCTGTCTTCCGCTGCTTTTGCTGCTGACGCAACTGCAACTCCGGCTCCGGCTGCATCTGCAACCGCTACTCATGCGGCTCCAGCGAAAGCCACTCACCACAAAAAACACAAGAAAGAAGCTGCTAAACCAGCTGCAGAGCAGAAAGCTCAGGCCGCTAAGAAACACAAAAAAGCCGCTGCTAAACCAGCTGTAGAACAGAAAGCTCAGGCTGCTAAAAAGCACCACAAAGCAGCAACCAAACCAGCTGCAGCTCAGAAAGCTCAGGCTGCTAAAAAACACAAAAAAGCCGCTGCTAAACCAGCTGTAGCGCAGAAAGCTCAGGCTGCTAAAAAGCACCACAAAAAAGCTAAACACACTGCTGCTAAACCAGCCGCTCAGCCAGCTGCATAATCATTCTTGATAACGTATCCGCGTAGCAATACGCCGATACAGGTGGCGCCGGGAGACTTGCAGCAATGCTAAATCCTGGTGGCCACCTGAGTTAATCAACTACCGTATCGGCGCTTACTTAGCGCCGATTTTTTCCCTGGAGAGCAATCATGTTGCGGCGCTATCGTTTCGAGCTCATCCTGGCATTACTTATCGTCTGCGCACTGATCGCAACCCAGTTTTTCTTTTACTGAGCGTAGTTCGCTGATTTTACTCCCACTTTTTGCTTCTCCCGTCTATAGTAGTCTCATTGGGTTTATTTTTTATAATCATAATTGCCCCATCAGAGAGTGATATGCGTACAGCCTTTGTGTGTTGTTTACTGGGAACGTTATCCGTCCTACCCTTAATTTCTCACGCTGATGACGATGATATTGGCATCAGTGCTAAAGATATTAAAACGCTGTTCTTCGGTCATGACGATCGTACCCTGGTCACCCATCCTGCTCAGGCACCGTGGGACGCCATTGGCCAGCTGGAAACCGCTAGCGGCAATCTGTGTACCGCGACGTTAATTTCTCCTCACCTGGCGCTCACCGCCGGGCACTGCCTGCTTGAACCACCGCGCGGCAAGTTGGACAAAGCCGTGGCGCTGCGTTTTGTGTCGCAGAAAGGCACCTGGCGCTACGAGATTCACGATATTGAAGGTCGCGTTGACCCCTCTTTAGGAAAACGTCTCAAGGCGGATGGCGACGGCTGGATTGTTCCGGCTTCCGCGGCGCCGTGGGATTTTGGCATTATTGTGCTGCGTAACCCGCCTTCAGGCATCACGCCGCTACCGGTATTCGCCGGGAATAAAGATGATCTCACCGCCGCACTGAAAGCGACGGGGCGTAAAGTGACGCAGTCAGGTTATCCGCTCGACCATCTGGATTCGCTGTACAGCCATGAAGATTGTACGGTCACGGGGTGGGCACAAACCTCGGTACTTTCCCATCAGTGCGACACGCTGCCGGGCGATAGCGGTTCCCCGTTGCTGTTGAAAACGGACGCCGGTTGGCAGGTTATTGCCGTGCAAAGCTCTGCTCCGGCGGCAAAAGATCGCCAGCGTGCCGATAACCGCGCCATCTCGGTGACCGGTTTTCGCGATAAGCTTGAGGCGTTAGCTGCCGGAAACTAACTCAGACGCTGCTGGTGACGCAACGCCAGCAGCGATGAGAGCGGCATCGGCTCACTGAAGTAGAATCCCTGAAGCTGGTCGCAGCCGGCAAGCCGTAGCAGTTTCATCTGTTTTTCGGTCTCCACGCCTTCCGCAATCACCGTCATCCCCAACGCGCTGGCAATTCGGATAGTTCCTCCCACCAGCGCCGCCGCCTGATCGTCATCACCCACCAGCCCCGCCAAAGATTTGTCGATTTTAATCGTGTCGAAGTTAAAACGTCGCAGGTAGCCAATACTGGAATACCCCGTGCCAAAGTCATCCAGTGCCACGGCGGTACCCAATGCTTTGAGCGCGGAAATCGCCGCCCTTGCCCGCTCGGGTTTTTCCAGAACATAGGTTTCCGTCACCTCAAGCTGTAGTCGCGACGGTGGGAAACCGGACGATTTCAGTACGCTGGATACTTTGTTCTCAAACTCCGGGTCGCGGAACTGTGCGGGGGAAATATTCACCGACAGTTTTAAATCATTATGATTCAACAAGTCACGGCAGGCGCGCGCCAGTACAAACTGGCCAAGGGAATAGATAAGCCCGCTGGTTTCCGCAATCGCAATAAAGGCATCGGGCATCAGTTCGCCCTTTGGCCGTCGCGGCCAGCGTACCAGCGCTTCTACCCCTACCATCGCCTGCGAGCGGGCACAGACAATAGGCTGATACCAGACTTCGAATTCATCGTGCTCGAGCCCATGGCGAATATCGTTCTCCAGAGAAAGCTGGTATTCGCGGGCGCTGCTGAGCTCCGCGTCATAATGCGTGATCCGCCCTTTCCCGGTTATTTTGGAGTGATACATGGCAATATCGGCCTGGCGGAACAGCTCGGAACTGGTTTTATCCTGTAACGTACCGCTAGCAATCCCCAGGCTGGCGCTGATATGCAGCGTTCGTTCGCCGATACGAATTGGCGTGCTGAGATAATCCAGCACGCTGCCAGCAAACGCCGAAGCGCTGGCTTCAGAGTGCGCACCGCCCACTGTCATGGCAAATTCGTCGCCGCCCATACGCGCCAGCATGCCGCCATGAGGGACGAGCGTTTGTAGCATATCGGCAATGCGTATAATTAAAATATCACCGATATCATGGCCATAGATGTCATTAACATCTTTAAAACCATCAAGATCGATAAAGACCACCGTCTTGATATCCCGGTCTCCCCGGCGACTAATATGCTCAAGCTGCTCAATTAGCGCCCGGCGGTTTGGCAAATGGCTCAGCCAATCGGTCAACGCGATTTCACGCGCCTGCCGCTCGCCGCGGGCTAGCTTCCACAATCCCAGGCTGCTCACCAGGATAAATAGCAGGATAAGCCCCGACGCCAGCAGGACAATTTTTCGAATCTCCGGCGAGGCCGCCTGCGCCGCCTCAACGCCGGGCTGCCTTAGCTGCCAGTTAAGCCAGCCAACCACTTCACCGCTGGAGGTGCGCAGCGGTATGTTGTACCTGTTTTGTGGCGAAGTAGTGAGCGTCAGGTTCTCAATCTGGAAGGTGTTGCCAAGGGTATTTAACAGCGCCGGGTTGACGTGCCGGGTGATGACCAGATAACGACGGGTGGCATCGTATACATTCAGGCGACCTACCATTGGGCGGATCAGGCCAATGCCAATAAAGGCAACGCCTTCACGTGTATGGGTTATTCCGGCAACGTTATTTTTTCCTCGCAGCAAGGCGTCCTGATTCTGCTCGATCAGCGCCTTTAAACCACTGCCAAAAAACGAGAGATCGCGCTCGCTGAACGGCGAGCTACGAAACGATCCCCACAAGACGCGATAGTTCTCGTCCAGCACAAAGGTACCGTCATAAAGATTGTTAATTTTGAAGCCAGCGCCCCAGGTGTTGTAAAGCCAGGTGGTGTCGAGCCTGGGCGCATACACTTCACGGACGGCATCATCCCAGATGGCGTTATCAATCACTAATGAGAGCACGCGGTTAATAGACGTTTGGATCGCGCCATCGACGGATAGCGCCGAGCGACGGGCATCAATATCGTTGGTTTTGCTGGTGATCAGGCTTTGCGAGAGGTATAGAAGCGAAATAATAGAAAAAATCAGGCCGATGCCTGCAAAAAAGATAATCACAAAAAGCGTTCTGGCTGTGGCTATATTACGCCAGCGTGACGGATCGAACATGGTTGCCCCTCGCATCAAATACGCTAACCCTTTGTTACAAGCGTAATACAGACGAAGGATTTCGCTGCCCGATTTCTCAGGCAGCGATCACATCAGGCGAGCTTAATGATAACCATACCCACCAACAGTAAAGCTAAACCAACCCAGCCTTTTTTATTCAGCCGTTGGCCGAAGAGGATCCACCCCGCCGCCAGCGTCGCGGCCACACCGAATCCGCCCCAGATGGCGTAGGCAACGGAGAGATCAATTCCCTTCACCGCCTGCGACAGCGCGCTGAACGCAGCCAGTACGGCGACAAGGGAAAGGATGCCGTATCCTTTGCGGCGGAAGCCGTCAGAAAACTTGAGGAAAATATTAGCGACAATTTCCAGAACAATGGAGCCTGCCAGCCATACGCCGTGAATCATTTCAAACTTATGCATGATTCACCTCTTTATTCAAAGACTTGTTTACCGCGGTGGCTTTACGCGTACCGGACTTAATCAGTACGATACCGGCAATCAACGTTGCCAGACCCGCCGCTTTCATCACCGTCAGGCTCTCGTCAAACAGCATTACGCTGAACAGGGTAATCAATACAATGCCGATGCCTTCCCACAGCGCATAGGCAACACCCAGTGCGATTTTTTTAACCGCAAACGAAAGAAAAATATATGACAAGGCGATCATCACAAGCATCAAAATAAAGCCAGTGTTTCCGTCAGATACGCTCGCCCATTTCATAGAAAGCGTACCAGTAATTTCAGCAACAATGGCCAAGGCTAATAAAATCCAGTAAAACATAGTCCTTCTCCTGCATGAGAATATAATCCGTGCAGCTCGCGGCAAGGCGCAAACTGAAATAAAATGATTAAAATTTAGCTCAAACGAAGAAGGGTACTAAAGCGCGTTGCGCCAGTGCTGCTCACCATAGAAGGCAGAATAGGAAGGAAAAACAGAAGGTTTGGTAAGGCTGAACGTCCTGAACATATTGTCCATAAAATTACAATTATCCGCGGTATTGCTTCTCATCATTGCGGATTAAAATTGTCCTCAGTAGTTAAACACAGTTAATATCTAACACAAACATCTAAATATTTCAAAATGTTTGCAAATCTTTACTGATGTTATTTGATATAAATGCATTTATTATCAGTAGATTCGCAACTATCATATTCTGCATAGATATTCGCAGGAGTTAGCTCAACATGTCCAGGCCGATCATCACGCTTAATGGATTAAAGATAGTCATCATGCTGGGCATGCTGGTCATCATTCTCACCGGTATTCGCTTTGCCGCCGATATCATCGTCCCGTTCGTCCTGGCGCTGTTTATCGCCGTGATACTCAACCCTCTGGTTCAACTGATGGTGCGCTGGCGAGTACCGCGGGTATTGGGCATTTCGCTGTTGATTGGGGTGATTATTCTTGCCGCCGTTCTGCTGCTTGCCACGCTTGGTACATCGCTCAATGAGCTCACGCGCACGTTGCCACAGTATCGTTCCTCACTGGCGGTGCCTATTTATAATCTCGAGCCGTGGTTTCAGCGTTTTGGTATCAGCGTCAGCCCGGACGAACTGATTAAATACATTGACCCCAATGCCGCCATGACGCTGGTTTCTCGTTTTCTGAGCCAGCTTTCGAACGCCATGTCCTCTATCTTTTTACTGCTGCTAACGGTGGTGTTTATGCTGCTGGAAGTCCCGCAGTTGCCTGCCAAACTACAGCAAATCATGGCAAAGCCTACTGAAGGCATGGCGGCGATTCAGCGCGCGCTGGATAGCGTCTCGCATTATCTGGTGCTGAAAACGGCCATCAGCGTAGTGACGGGGCTTGTCGTATGGGGAATGCTGGAACTACTGGGGGTACGCTTTGCCTTTATCTGGGGGCTGCTGGCCTTTGCGCTCAACTACATTCCGAACATTGGTTCGGTGCTGGCGGCCATTCCCCCTATCCTTCAGGTACTGGTGTTCACCGGCTTTTACGACGCGCTTGTCGTCCTTGCGGGGTATCTGGTCATTAACCTTGTGTTTGGCAACATTCTTGAACCCCGCATCATGGGGCGCGGCCTGGGTCTATCGACATTAGTGGTCTTTTTATCGTTGATCTTCTGGGGCTGGCTGCTTGGTCCGGTTGGCATGCTGCTCTCCGTCCCGCTGACCATTATCGTTAAAATTGCCCTTGAGCAGACCGAAGGCGGGAAAAGCATTGCCATCCTGCTGAGTGATTTAAGCAAATAACCGTCAGAACAGCGACAGCATCAGCGCAACGGGGAAACTAAACGGCCACGTTGCGCCAATCAGCACGGTGGCAATCAGGCGGATTGACGTTGTCTCACGGGTCAGAAACCAGGTAATACCGGCACAGATAAGCGCCATAACGGCGTAAAAGATGAGCATATGCTGATATAGCGTCACCAATTGAATCCTTGTCATTGATCGTTAAAGCGGCGCAATATGCTACGTTTTTTGACGTACATCAAGTTTTTCGCCACTTATCGCTGAAATGTTTTTTGATCCTGGAATTCGGCTCCAGCCGAATTGACTGCTAAAAAGAGAAAACCCAGCACTACATTACGCCGCGCTGGGTTTTAATTCTGTGACACACCGTCCGGTTAGCGTTTTGGCACGCTGGCAGCAAAGATGCTGTCTGCCGTCGGGTCACTAACGTAGTGGTTGGGATCGTATTGCGGAATGACGTTCACCTTTTCCATATCCCAGGACTGCGCAATGCAGGCCGCACTGACTCGGTTTTGTCCTTCACAGGTCGCAACACGACTAACCGAATAATAAGTCCCAATCCCCATCACCGCAGCAATCACTACAGCGCTACAAACGATACTTTTCTTCATCTTTCTGACTATACCTGGTTCTACAACGGCGCGGATCCTCGCACGTTGCATTGGGTATGTCAAAACCAGGGAGGAGTATGGGCAAGCGTCACGCCTACCGACAAGGGAGTAAATCGTCATCAAGCTCACCGATAAACGCCCCTGTAGACCGCACCGTGTTTAGATAAACACTGAATAAGAAAAAGGCCGCCTTAGCGACCCTCTGGTTTCAACCGATTAAAAGCTTCCAGCCAATCATACCGGGTTTGGGTACCGACCTCTTTTTCTCCCTCTTCAAGTTTGATGATTAACCTTCTTTTATTGATGCTTTCCTGGTTAAAGAAAAAAGGAGCCAACCTTGTTGCCAGTGCCTCATACATCCGCTGCGCGACACTTTCACCCGCCTCGGGCCCCCATTTATCAAACTCATTTTTGATATCCTGGAAATCCTGATTCACACATCCTCCTAAGCCAAACCGATGACAGGTTATAAGGGATGCAACACCATAACGCGGTATGACATCCCTTGACCACTCACTCAGTGCTTTATCATCACATGGCGAACCACGGTGTAATCCTCAAGGCCATAAATGGACATATCCTTGCCGTAACCTGAGAGTTTCTGCCCGCCGTGCGGCATTTCACTGACCAACATAAAGTGGGTGTTAACCCAGGTGCAGCCATACTGTAACCGTGCGCTCAGGCGATGCGCCCGCCCAACATCTTGCGTCCAGACGGATGAAGCCAACCCATATTGGGAGTCATTAGCCCAACCAAGCACCTGCTCTTCGTTGTCGAACATGGTCACGCTGACAACAGGGCCGAAAACCTCGCGCTGCACGATATCGTCTTCCTGTTTTGCCCCCGCAAGCAGTGTCGGCTGGAAGTAATATCCTGCACGGGCGGCTTTTTCTCCCCCGGTGACGACTTTGATATGCGGCTGCGCTTTGGCTCGGGCAACTGCCTCGCTTACTCGGGTAAGATGCGCCTGGGAGCTCAATGGCCCCAGTTCGGTCGACTCATCTTCCGGGTTGCCTGATTTCAGACTCGCGATGGCAGCCCCTAATTTTTCCACCAGCCGTTCATAGATGCCCTTCTGCGCATAGATCCGGCACGCTGCGGTACAGTCCTGCCCGGCATTGTAGAAACCAAAGGTTCTGACCCCTTCTACCACGGCGTCAATATCGGCATCGTCAAAAACGATCACCGGCGCCTTACCGCCAAGCTCCATATGCGTGCGTTTAATCGATGGCGCAGTATGGGCAATAATATGTTCCCCGGTAGCAATCGAGCCGGTTAGCGACACCATACGAACTTTGGCATGACCCGTCAGCGGGTCACCAACCGTTTTCCCTCGGCCGAACAGCACGTTCAGCACTCCCGCAGGGAAGATATCTTTCGCCAATTCAGCCAGGGTTAAGGCGGTAAGCGGGGTAATTTCTGAGGGCTTAATCACCACGCAGTTCCCTGCGGCAAGCGCAGGAGCCAGCTTCCAGGCCGCCATCATGAGCGGATAGTTCCAGGGCGCAATTGACGCGACCACGCCCACCGGATCGCGGCGAATCATCGATGTATGGCCTTCAAGATATTCACCCGCCGCCAACCCGTTCAGACAGCGGGCGGCCCCCGCGAAGAAGCGGAACACGTCCACCACCGCCGGGATTTCATCATTCGTGACGCAGTGCAGCGGCTTACCGCAGTTGAGCGATTCCAGCCGGGCAAAGGTAGCGGCGTGTTCTTCAATAACATCGGCTAGCTTGAGCAAGCATTCCGCACGGTGCTTTGGCGTGGTTTGCCCCCACTGCACAAACGCCCGGTCGGCGGCCGTCACGGCGGCGTCAACCTGTGCGGCGGACGCTTCCGCGATGTTCAGCAGGATCTCACCCGTCGCAGGGTTATAGACCGGCTGGGACTCCCCTTCACCTGCGACCAGTTCACCATTAATCAGTAACTTATGTTGCATAGTATGATCCTGTTTTATTTAAATGTCGTACCACCGCTAGCGGCAGAGTCGTCTTCGCGAGTCAGCCACCACGCCCCTAAAATCGGTATCATCGTTAACAGCATGACCATCAGTGCCACCACGTTAGTCACCGGCACGTCTCGAGGACGCCCCAGTTGGTTAAGCAACCACAGCGGCAGCGTTCGCTCGTGTCCGGCGGTGAAGGTGGTGACGATAATTTCATCAAACGACAGCGCGAACGCCAGCATACCGCCAGCCAGCAGCGCCGAGCCTAAATTCGGCAGCACCACGTGACGGAAGGTTTGCCACCCGTCGGCCCCTAAATCCATAGACGCTTCCACAAGGCTCCACGAAGTACGGCGAAAACGGGCAATGACGTTGTTAAACACCACCACTACGCAGAACGTTGCATGACCGATAACAATGGTCAGCAAACCCGGCTCAAGATTAACGGCCTTAAACGCCGTCAACAGCGCCAGCCCGGTCACAATGCCCGGTAGCGCGATGGGCAACAGCAGTAGCAGTGACACGGCGCTTTTGCCAAAGAAATCACGTCGCCATAGCGCTGCTGCAGCAAGCGTGCCAAGTACCAGTGCGATAGCCGTCGACAGCGACGCAATTTTAAGTGACAGTGTCACGGCATCAAAAATATCGCCACGAGAAGCCGCCTCGCTGAACCAGTGCAGCGTCAGGCCTTTCGGCGGAAAGCTGAACGCAGCGTCTTCGGTGTTAAACGCGTAAATGGCGATAATCGCCAGCGGGAAATGCAGGAAGATAACGCCGCCCCAGGCGGCAATTTTAAGGAACAGCGGTGCCCTTTCAGAGTGCATCGAACGCTCCCAGACGCTTCACGAACGCCAGATAGAGGGCAATAAGAACAATAGGGACCAGCGTAAAGGCGGCAGCCATCGGCATATTGCCAATAGCCCCCTGCTGGGAATAGACCATGTTGCCAATAAAATACCCCGGTGGCCCCACCAGCTGCGGCACGATAAAATCGCCAAGGGTCAGCGAGAAGGTGAAAATTGAACCTGCGGCAATGCCGGGAATGGCCATCGGCAGCACCACGTGACGGAAGGTCTGGCGCGGACGCGCGCCGAGGTCAGCGGAGGCCTGAAGCAAGGAACCAGGTATCCGCTCCAGCGCCGCCTGCACCGGCAAAATCATAAACGGCAGCCAGATATAGACGAACACCAGGAAGCGGCCCAATCCGGAAGTCGAGAGCGTATTACCGCCCACGCCCGGTATTGTCAGCACCGCCGCCAGCAGCGCCTCCAGCCCCAGATGGTTAAGAAACCACTGTGCCACCCCATCCTTCGCCAGCAACAGCGTCCAGGCGTAGGCTTTGACGATATAGCTCGCCCACATCGGCAACATCACCGCCACGTAGAAAAAAGCTTTTTTCTTCCCGTGGGTGTAACGGGCCATGTACCACGCCATCGGAAAGGCAAGCAATGCGCTGGCGACGGTGACCGAAAGCGCCATCACCAGCGTACGCACGATGATGTCGTAGTTGGCCGGGTTAAACAGCGCATAGAGGTTTGCCAGCGTCAGCGTTGGCGTGACGGACATGGTGAAATCGTCGAAGGTGTAGAACCCCTGCCAGAGCAGAGTCAACAACGAACCGAAGTAGACTATCCCAAACCACATCAGCGGGCCGAGCAGCAGCAGAAACAGCCCGAGCGTCGGCCTGCGCCAGAACAGGCTCGATAAACGCCCCTGGCGGTGAACGGGAGGAACCGGCGTCATGCTCATCTCCATCTACCTCCCTCCATCCAGCGCCACCATCGCATCCCGCGCCCATGAAGCCTGCACCTGGTGCCCCACGGTAGGGCCATCGGCATTGAGTCCTGCAGAGAAATTGGCCTGGCTGACCAGTAGCTTCTCGCCGCTTTCCAGCAGCAGTTCATAGCGCGTTGCCGCACCTTGATACTGCACGGCCTGCACGCGTCCCTGCACCTGCACTTCTCCGCTTTCGTTCAGACGAATATGTTCAGGCCGCAGCGCCCAGCTTCCCGCAATCCCGCAGAGCTTCTCCGCCACGGCAGGGGCGAAAACGTTAGAGGTCCCGACAAAGCTCGCTACAAACGGCGTTCGCGGTCGCAGGTACAGTGCGCGCGGCGTATCTACCTGTTCAATTTGACCGTTATTGAACACCGCCACCCGGTCAGACATCGACAGCGCCTCGCCCTGGTCGTGGGTGACGAAGATAAACGTGATGCCGAGATCCTGCTGGAGCTTTTTCAGCTCAAACTGCATCTGCTCGCGAAGCTTGAGATCCAGCGCGCCCAGCGGTTCATCAAGCAGCAGCACGCGCGGCTCGTTCACCAACGCTCGGGCAATCGCCACGCGCTGACGCTGACCGCCGGAAAGCTGCGACGGCTTGCGTCCTGCCACAAAGCCCAACGCGACCTTTTCCAGCGCCTGCACCGCTTTTGCCTGACGTTCTTTTTTTCCGACGCCCTTCACCATCAGACCATAGGCGACGTTATCCAGCACCGACATGTGCGGAAACAGCGCGTAGTCCTGGAAAACGGTGTTGACATCCCGCTCCCAGGGCGGCAGTTCGCTGGCGTGCTTGCCAAAAATAGAGATAGCGCCACCAGAGAGCTGCTCAAACCCGGCAATCAGCCGCAGACAGGTGGTTTTGCCGGAGCCGGATGGCCCCAGCATAGAAAAGAACTCCCCATCATGGATGGCGATGCTGACACCATCCACCGCGCGCACGTCACCATAAAGCCGCGAGACGTCATGAAATTCTACTGCATACGTCATGTGGGACTCCTGGATGATTAGCGGCCGCCCATAATGGCGATATAGTCCTGCGTCCAGCGGCTATAAGGCACGTATTTGCCGCCCTCAGCGATCGGCGTTTTCCAGAAGGCAATTTTGTCGAAGAAGCTGTAGCCGTTGGTTTCACAGCCTTTATCGCCCAGTAAGGTACTGGCCTTACAGCCTTCAGCAACCACCGGCAGCGAGCCAAACCAGGCCGCGACGTCGCCCTGCACTTTTGGCGTTAACGACCAGTTCATCCACTTGTAGGCGCAGACCGGATGTTTTGCTTCAGCGTGCAGCATGGTGGTATCCGCCCAACCGGTCACCCCTTCTTTCGGGAACACGGTAGCAATCGGCTGACCTTCGCCTTTAAGGCCGTTAGCCTGATACGGCCAGGCGCTGGAGGCCACCACGCCTTCGTTTTTAAAGTCGCTCATCTGCACGGTGGTATCGTGCCAGTAGCGGTGAATCAACTCATGCTGGTCACGCAGCACCTTCAATACCGCCTGATATTGTGCTTCGGTAAGCTGATATGGGTCGCTGATACCCAGTTGCGGCTGCGTAGCTTTGACAAACAGCGCAGCATCGGCAATGTAGATAGGGCCATCGTAGGCCTGCACGCGCCCCTGATTAGTTTTACCGTCCGGCAGATTTTGTTTAACGAAGACGACGTTCCAGGAGTCTGGTGGCGTCGGGAAGGTTTTGGTGTTGTACATCAGCAGGTTTGGCCCCCACTGATAGGGCGTGCCATAGACTTTACCGTCAACGTTAAACCAGGCACCTTTTTCCAGGCGCGGGTCGAGGGATTTCCAGTTTTCAATCAGCGCCGTGTTAATCGGCTGCACGCGTTTACCCATGATCAAACGCAGCGAGGCATCGCCGGAGGCCGTCACCAGGTCATAACCTCCTTTCGCCATCAGACTGACCATTTCGTCAGAGGTTGCCGCCGTTTTAACGTTAACCTGACAGCCGGTCTCTTTTTCAAACTGGGTCACCCAATCATATTGTTTATCGGTTTGACCCCGCTCGATATACCCCGGCCAGGCGATAATATCCAGGCGCCCTTCTGCTTTTCCAAGCGACGTTGGGGGTTCGGCGGCATTCGCGGTAGCGACGGTCATCACCAGCGCGCACAGGCTGCTGCGGGCAAATTTCTTGCTCATAAAGTTTTTACTCCTGTCACAATGAATTTGAGCGGCAGCCGTGCCGTTAAAAATATCTCCCTTAATAAAAATAGACATCACAATGCAGCACACCTGTGCAGCCGATATAAATTTGCACAGGTTGTGACCAAGGACGCATTCCGCAAAAATGGCAAAAGGACATTGATAATCTGGATTATAGACAAGGAGTTACCGGCCAGGAGATCTATGCGTATTTCCTATGGCCGGTCTTTATCAGGGCGAGAATGTCGTCCTGGAAGAGAATATGACGAGATTAATTCAACATTTCACGAATAAGCTGACCCAGCGTTTCTACCGCACGCTCTTCTCTTTCTCCCCACCCCCAGGCGGTATTAAAACGGAAGAATGACGCCCAGTTATCGGTCGTCGAGAACATTTTGCCTGGCGCGATGCTGATATCGTGCTCTAGCGCTTTTGCACTGAGCGCCCCGGCATCCAGCCCGGCGGGAAGTTCCAGCCACAGAAAATAGCCGCTGTCGTTATGATGAATATGCACTTCCGGCGGCAGCGCGCGCATCAGGGCCTGCCAAGCCTGCTGTTTACGCTCGGCAAGCTGGCGACGCAGACGCCGCAGGTGCGCGTCGTATCTCTTGGTTGCCAGATAATCCACCAGCGCCAGCTGCATAGGCGAACTGGTCGACAGTGTGCTCATAAGCTGTAAGTGCTGGATGCGCCGCGCGTGTTTGCCCGCCGCCACCCAGCCAATGCGAAACCCAGGCACCAGGCATTTTGAGAAAGAGCTACAGTGCAGCGTCATATCGCTTTTATCCCACGCTTTGGCGGGAAGCGGTTTGTCGCGGCCAAAATAGAGTTCGCTGTACACATCATCTTCAATCAGCGTGACGTTATGTTCACTCAGGATCTCAATCAGACGCGCCTTTTTCTCCGGCGTTAAGGTGAAACCCAGCGGATTCTGGCTATTGGTCATCAGCCAGCAGGCCTTTACAGGATAGGTTTGCAGCGCCTGCACCAGCGCATCCAGATCGATACCCTCTTTCACATCGGTGGCCACCGATAAGGCTTTAAGCCGCAGTCGTTCCAGCGCCTGAAGTGCGCCGTAAAAACAAGGGTTCTCGACGATAACCCAATCACCGGGTTCGGTGACGGCTTGCAGACTCAGATTGAGCGCCTCCAGTGCACCGGCGGTGATGACAATCTCATCGGGCGAAATGGTCATGCCCTGTAGGGCATAGCGCCGCGCAATCGCGTGACGCAGCTCATCGTTACCCGGCGGCAGGTTTTCAATCACGCTCATCGCCGTCGCGGTTTTGCTGACCTGCGCTAACGAACGGTTTAGCTGAGGCAGTGGAAACAGTTTCGGGTCCGGAAATGCCGACGCGAACGGTAGCACTGAGGCATTACGACTGGCCTGCAACACTTCAAAGATATAGGTATTGATGTCGACGACGTTATCCGGCATCACCTGCGCCGGTGGCGCTGCCGCGCGCGGTGCAGCAGCACGCGGCGCGACATAGTAGCCAGATTGCGGGCGCGCAACGATACGGCCCTGGCTTTCCAGTAGCTGATACGCGTGGCTGACGGTCATAAAACTCATACCGCTGTTAACCACCTGTTCACGGAGCGACGGCAGTTTGTCGCCAGGAAGCCATACCCCAAGAGCTATCTGCTCCGTCATCTGCTCGGCGAGGCGCTGGTACTTTTTCATGGAGGTTCCCGGTGAATCTGACATTGCAACCATTTTATATCAGCGTTAATAAATATGCATTTTTTTGTAACTGATATGGGTTGATAGCGATTCGTCCGCGACTTCATATTTTGTGAATACGCACTACTCACCATTAATTTTTACGTATTACCTTACAGAAACCGAAGTTACCGCTAGATTATGCTGATAATGCGGGGTCTGCACCTGGTGAAGGTGCCGATAATTCATGGGTTAGCCACGACACGAATCAGGTTGAAGATTTAATTGCCAAACCAGAAACCGAGAGTTGATGCTCTCATTTAACGCGCCCCCAGTGGGCGCGTTGAACCGTTCACCTGCGCTAAAAGGCGAAAAATATCAAATATTAAGCGAGCCTGCTTACCGTTTAAGCAAATCCTGTAAAAATGGGCACTTATTGACGTGAAAAAAAATATAAACACGGCATGATGTGCGCCTTGCGAAATAGAGCTCGGTTATTTCATCACGCCAGGCCAATCCCTATTTATCAATATCGCAAACCTTCATTTTGCAACACGGTAGTCATGATTCTCATCATGCAGGCGGATCTCTTTTTACATGAAAATGACAAGTATTGAGCTATTGGGTTATTCGGCGGCGCTGTGCTTTTCCTCCGTCGTCGCTTCCGGGGAATTACACTCTGAAGCGCTGGATTTGATAAACCCATTGCTGTTTATCGTGGCACTGGGCAGCGGGATGGTGTGCCTTTACCCGAAAACCAAAAAACTCGCCTCCCGGTTTACCCGGGGTTAACGCATAAGCAGAAGCGGCGATAACAGCCGCTAAAAAGTGAATGAAAAGTTAGAACTGTTATCATTTAATACCCACGGACTGTCTCTGCCCCCCTGCGCCAACACGCCCTAAAATCACGCCGAGTCTTCTTCTCCACGGAGTTTGCATGTTCGGTCTTGATGCGTTTCACCTCGCGCGAATTCAGTTTGCCTTTACCGTTTCATTTCACATTATTTTCCCTGCCATCACCATCGGCCTCGCCAGTTATCTGGCTGTGCTTGAAGGACTATGGCTGAAAACCCGTAACCCGGTCTGGCGTTCGCTGTACCAGTTCTGGTCTAAGATCTTCGCCGTCAATTTCGGTATGGGGGTCGTATCCGGGCTAGTGATGGCCTATCAGTTCGGGACTAACTGGAGTGGTTTTTCCCAGTTCGCGGGGAGCATAACCGGCCCGCTGCTGACCTATGAAGTGTTAACCGCATTTTTCCTTGAAGCCGGTTTTCTTGGCGTCATGCTTTTCGGCTGGAACCGCGTCGGGCCGGGGCTGCACTTCTTCGCCACCTGCATGGTGGCGCTGGGCACGATTATCTCCACCTTCTGGATCCTCGCCTCCAACAGCTGGATGCAGACGCCACAAGGCTATGAAATCGTTAATGGTCAGGTCGTGCCCGTAGACTGGTTTGCCGTGGTGTTTAATCCCTCTTTCCCTTACCGGCTCCTGCATATGTCCATTGCCGCATTTCTGAGCAGCGCGCTGTTTGTCGGGGCATCAGCGGCCTGGCACCTGCTGCGCGGCAACCAGACGCCTGCGGTGCGCACGATGTTTTCCATGGCGCTGTGGATGACTTTGATTGTTGCCCCTATTCAGGCAATGGTGGGCGACATGCACGGGCTCAACACCTTAAAGCATCAGCCGGCCAAAATTGCCGCTATTGAAGGCCACTGGGAAAACCCGCCGGGCGAGCCAACTCCGCTATTGCTGTTTGGCTGGCCGGATATGGAACAGGAACGCACACGCTACGGGCTGGAAATTCCACTGCTGGGGAGCCTGATCCTCACGCATAGCCTGGATAAGCAGGTGCCAGCGCTGAAGGAGTTCGCGAAGGAAGATCGCCCGAACTCAACCATTGTCTTTTGGTCGTTCCGTATTATGGCGGGGCTCGGAATGCTGATGCTGTTGCTTGGCGTGGCGGCGCTGTGGTTACGCAAACGACAGACACTGTACACCTCACGCCCGTTCCTGTGGTTTGCGCTGCTGATGGGCCCTTCCGGCCTGATTGCCATCCTCGCCGGTTGGGTCACCACCGAAGTAGGACGTCAGCCATGGGTGGTCTACGGCCTGCAACGCACGGCAGATGCCGTATCGGCACACGGCAACCTGCATATGAGTATCAGCCTGTTAACCTTCTTTGTGGTGTACAGCTCGGTCTTTGGCGTGGGCTACAGCTATATGGTACGCCTTATCCGCAAAGGCCCGCAGCCGTTTGACCATCCCCCTCAAGGAACGGCTGCGCGCCCGCTTTCCGCCGCCATAGATCCCCACTCATCCCAGGAGGAACAAGCATGAGCATCGACCTGTCCATTATCTGGTTCGTGATTATTGTTTTTGCCACCCTGATGTACATCGTTATGGACGGCTTTGATTTGGGTATCGGAATCCTCTTTCCCTTTACCCACAATGCGCAGGAGCGCGACGTGATGGTTAACAGCGTGGCTCCGGTCTGGGACGGCAACGAAACCTGGCTGGTGCTCGGCGGCGCGGGGCTGTTCGGCGCGTTTCCGCTGGCCTATGCCGTCATTATTGACGCATTGACCATCCCACTTTCGCTGATGCTGGTTGGCTTGATTTTCCGTGGCGTTGCCTTTGAGTTTCGCTTCAATGCTACGCCGTCACACCGTCCGTTCTGGGATAACGCCTTTATGGGCGGCTCAATTCTGGCGACGTTCTGCCAGGGCGTTGTCGTCGGCGCCGTGATAAACGGTTTTGAGGTAACGGGGCGCGCTTATAGCGGCGGTGCTTTCGATTGGCTGACGCCGTTTACGCTCTTCTGCGGCGTGGGGCTTACCATCGCATATGCGCTACTTGGCGCGACATGGCTTGTGATGAAGAGCGAAGCAACGTTGCAGCGCAGCATGAAGCGGAATGCTCGCGGTCTGCTGCTGGCATTGCTGGCCGTCATTGCCATCATCAGCCTTTGGACCCCACTTCAGCATACCGCTATCGCCCAACGCTGGTTCAGCCTGCCGAACCTCTACTATTTGCTGCCGGTACCGGCGCTGGTTCTTATGGCCAGCGCGCTGCTATGGTGGCATCTGGCGCGAACAGAGAGCCATGCTCAGCCTTTTATTCTGACGCTGATCCTGGTTTTCCTCGGTTTTAGCGGGCTTGGCATCAGCATCTGGCCGGCTATCATTCCGCCGTCCATAACCCTGTGGCAGGCCGCCGCACCGGCACAAAGCCAGGAATTTATGCTGATTGGCGCCCTCTTTATCATCCCGATCATTCTGGTATACACCTTCTGGAGCTACTACGTGTTTCGCGGAAAGGTCCCGCAAAACGAGGGCTATCATTGATGAAAAGTCGCTGGGCTTCACGCATTTTCTGGCTGGTGGCGCTGTGGGGTGGCAGCGTTCTGACGCTGGCAGTGGTAGGCAGTCTATTTCGTGTACTGATGACGGCTGCCGGTTTTAAGTCTTGATATAACAATGAAATGGCAGTATCAGCTTTAAATCCCCGGACTATTCTTAATTGGCCGGGGCCTTCACATTTCCTCCATTTTTTATTGGTCAACTAAGGCCATTACACAAAAGCAATGTATGGAGTACATGATGAAACAAATTATTGCACTGTCTGCAATCCTGGCTATGGGTCTGTGTTCAACCGCTTTCGCAGCTGATCATCAGGAACCACCAAAAAAACCACCTGTAGAACAGCAGCATAATGGTCAGCCGCCGCATGACAACAAAGGCCCTCAGCACGATGGCAAAGGTCAGCAGCACGACGGCAAAGGTCAGCCCCCGCGCGACCAAAAAGGCCAACAGCACGATGGCAAAGGCCAGCCGCCGCACGACAATAAAGGCCCGCAGCATGATGGCAAAGGCCAGCCGCCAAAACACGACGGCGACAACAAACTGCCACCAAAAGACGGGCAGCATGACTAAATAAAAAAGGCCGGAATTTCCGGCCTTTTTTTAGCATTGTTGCTTCCCCACTATTTACGACGCGGCAGCGTTTTCAGCAAATCATCCGGGCTCACCGACGCCACTACGCTCCCTGGCAGCGGCATCTTCAGAATGTGATTTTTGATTTTGCCAATCACGTGCATTTCGCACGGACGGCAATCAAACTTCAGCGTCAGCACTTCATCACCGTTAACCAGCTGCATCGGCGTCGCCTTCCAGCTCTTGATAGAGCCTTTCGCCTGTTTCGGGCACAGATTGAACGCAAAGCGCAGGCAGTGTTTGGTGATCATCACCGGCACGTCACCCTTCTCTTCGTGCGCCTCATAGGCCGCGTCAATTAGCTGCACGCCATAGCGATGATAAAACTCGCGCGCTTTATGGTTGTAAACGTTGGCCAGGAAATTCAGATGACTTTCCGGGTAGACCGGCGCCGGGTTCGCCACCGCTTTACGGCTACCGCGCACGTAAGCCGCCAGACGCGCGTTGTCGAGCATTTCCACGGTCTCGCGGCGCAGCTGGTTCAGCATACTGTTTGGCACAAACAGCGCTTCCGGCAACATCACCTCAACGCCGCGCGGGTAATAAATGGTCTGACCCAGTTTCGCAATCCCGTCCTGAAGCTGGCTCAGCGCTTTATCAGCGTTATTGGCGGCAGCAAACTCACCGTCTAAGGTATTCGTGATGCTAACGCCGTCTTCGCTGGTCATCGTCAGCACCAGCTGTTCCTGCCAGCCGGAAAGCTCGATATCCACCGCAATACGGCGCTCGCTGGACGTTTTCAGCAGCGCCTGCTGCCAGTTGTGGTCCAGGTTGCGGTTAAGCACCTGATGCGGACGTACTTTATAGAGGTCAGCTGGCATCTCATTCGGCCACACGCGATAGCGATTTTCGCCGATTTTCACTACCGTGTTGGCACGAAAGCCCACCACTTCACGCTTAATCAACACGTTCAACCCATCGCCATTAGCCAAGGGCTCGCTCACTTCTACGTCGAGGGTCTCTTTATTGACCTTCAGCACTTCCCCGACCGGCAGACCGACAAATTTCGGTGAGTCAAACGCACCAATATTCATCTGACGCTGGTTAACGAAATAGTCGGTGCTGCCGCGATGGAAGGTTTTGTCCGTTGATGGCACGAAGAAATGCTCAGTGCGACCGGCAGAAGCACGGCCCAAATCGCCGCGTTCTTCAATAATCGTATCGAGCATCTGGCGATAGTGCGCGGTGATATTCTTCACGTAGCTCATGTCTTTATAGCGCCCTTCAATCTTGAAGGAACGCACGCCCGCGTCAATCAACGCGCCGAGGTTGGCGGTCTGATCGTTATCTTTCATCGACAGCAGGTGTTTTTCAAACGCGACCACCCGCCCCTGATCGTCTTTCAGGGTATACGGCAGACGACAAGCCTGTGAGCAGTCGCCGCGGTTGGCGCTGCGCCCGGTCTGAGCGTGTGAAATGTTGCACTGGCCGGAATACGCCACGCACAGCGCGCCGTGAATAAAGAACTCGATGGTCGCGTCGGTCACGTCGTGAATGGCTTTGATCTGCTGCAAATTCAGCTCGCGCGCCAGCACTATCTGGCTGAACCCAACGTCAGACAGGAATTTCGCTTTCTCAACGGTGCGAATATCGCACTGGGTGCTGGCATGCAGTTCAATGGGCGGCAGGTCGAGCTGCATAATGCCCATATCCTGCACAATCAGCGCATCAACGCCAGCGTCGTACAGGCTGGTAATCAACTTCTGCGCGGGTTCAAGCTCATCATCATGCAAAATAGTGTTGAGCGTAATAAAGATTTTAGCACCGTAGCGATGGGCAAACGGCACCAGCGCGGCAATATCCTGCAGGCTGTTGCTGGCGTTGTGGCGTGCGCCAAAGCCTGGGCCGCCGATATACACGGCATCGGCACCATGAAGAATCGCTTCGCGAGCAATTGCAGTGTCGCGAGCCGGGCTAAGGAGTTCAAGAAGGGCATTCTGCTGGCGCATACGGTCGAGGTTATCCAGTCGGGTCACAAAATGGCGGCTATTGTAGCCAGAAGCCGCGGCGGACGAAAACAGTTTCCAGCGCTTGTGCGCCACGGTTAGCAAAATTTCAGTAACCTATTGCCGAAATGGGTATTTCTGCTTTCGACATCAGTCAGTTAGAGTCATTTCCGTATTCCGGACTTTCCTCGTAACGGCCACGTTATGGTTCATTGTCATGATTTGCCGCAGGCCTGCCTGCGGCGTTTTCTTTGGGATAATGAATAATAGAGTGGAAATGCGCGACCTGCTCGCCGCTGTTGCGATACGCATGCGCCAGATCCCCGGCAAACCGCAGCCCTTCTCCGGCGTACAGCGTGCGCCATTCGCCCTCAATGCACATATCAAGCTGGCCGCTAATTACCACCACATGCTCAATCACCCCTTTTTCATGCGGGGTCGATTCGCTTAACGCTCCCGGCGCCAGGGTAATAGAAAAGTGGTCAAAGAAAAGTACCGGATCCCAGGGAAATACCGGCGTGACGACCATCGCCTGCTGCTGCGGGTCGAACGACTGTTCTGCGCCCGGCACTTCAGGCGTGATAAACACCGAGAACGGCACGTTCAGGCCGGTCGCAATTTTCCACAGCGTTGCGACTGTTGGGCTGGATTCGTTGCGTTCGATTTGCCCCAGCATCGCCTTCGAGACCCCCGTCTCTTCCGCGAGTTTAGATAGGCTCCAGCCACGCTGCTGACGTAAGGATTTGAGCGTCGCTGCCAGGTGTTGCGCAATATTCATTCCACCTCCATTTTCTTCCATCGCCGAAGTATACCCCACGCTGCCTGCGACGTTTTAGCAAATCATAACCGACTGTTGTGCGCTATAGCGCACAATGCTACATTAATTGGATGTTATAACGCACAAGAGGCTTTTATGCGAACCGCTTTCGTTCCTTTCCCCACCGTGCTGGCCGGTTTTATTGCCGTGCTGGTCGGCTATGCCAGCTCTGCAGCAATCATCTGGCAGGCCGCCGCAGCGGCGGGCGCAACATCAATGCAAATATCTGGCTGGATGACCGCTCTCGGTCTGGCGATGGGCATCAGCACGCTCGCGCTGACCCTGTGGCGAAAAGTGCCGATTTTAACCGCCTGGTCAACGCCCGGCGCGGCGCTTCTGGTGGGTGGTTTACAGGGGGCGACGCTCAACGACGCGGTAGGCGTTTTCATTTTTGCCAACGCGTTGATTGTTATCTGCGGCCTGACCGGTTGGTTTGCCCGCTTGATGAAGCTGATTCCGCATTCGCTGGCGGCGGCCATGCTGGCCGGTATTTTGCTGCGTTTCGGTCTGCAGGCATTTGCCACATTGCAGGGACAGCTGGTGCTGTGCGGCAGCATGCTGGTAGGTTGGCTGCTGTTTAAAGCCCTTGCGCCGCGCTACGCGGTTGTCGCGGCGCTGGCGGTGGGTATCGTGATGGCGGCTTTAAAAGGTGACATTGTCACTCATTCCTTGAGTCTGGCCGTGGTCGTCCCGCAGTTTATTACCCCACACTTTTCCCTAACCCAACTGTTGAGCATCGGTATTCCCTTTTTCCTCGTGACGATGGCGTCGCAAAATGCGCCAGGGCTTGCCACGCTTCAGGCCTCTGGATATCACGTTCCGATTTCGCCGCTGATTGTGGTCAGCGGCGCATTTGGCCTTTTGCTGGCACCGTTCGGGGTGTACTCCGTCTGCATCGCCGCCATTACCGCCGCCATCTGTCAGAGCCCGGATGCTCACCCCGATCCGCTCAAACGTTGGCAGGCGGCCGCCGCCGCGGGGGTTTTCTATCTGATTGCCGGGGTCTTTGGCGGCTCCATTACCGCGCTGATGTCAGCGCTACCGACGGTGTGGATCCAGATGCTGGCAGGACTGGCGCTGCTCGGTACGCTGGGAGGAAGCCTGTTTCAGGCATTGAATAACGATAGAGAACGCGACGCAGCCATGGTCACCTTTCTGGTCACCGCCAGCGGGATAACGCTGGCGGGCGTGGGGTCGGCGTTCTGGGGGTTAGTGATTGGCGGCATCAGCTTCGCGCTGTTATCCCGCAAGACCCGCGCGTAGTTGTGACGGCGTCATGCCATTCACCGCTTTAAAGCGATTGCTGAAATGGCTGGCGGAGCTAAACCCACAGCACAGGGCAATATCGGTCAGGGATTGCGTGGTGTAGCGCACCATCTGCTGCGCGCGATCCATCCGGCGCTGCATCACGTACTGATGCGGTGCCAGGCCTACGCTCTGACGGAACATGCGCGCAAAATGGTATTCGCTTAGGGTCGCCTGCGCGGCGAGGTCGGCAAGAGTCAGCGCTGAAGAGAGATGGGCGTCGATATAGTCGAGCGTATTACGCAGTACCACCGGAGCCAGCCCGCCGGTTACCGTAGGTAGTCGCCACTGTACGTTGGCGTGATGCTGGATGAGATGCGTCAGCAACAGGGTGCTGGCACTGCTCAAAGCAAGCTGGTTAGCGGGCTGCTGCCAGTCATAGCCCAGGAGGAACTGGCGGTACAGTAGCGTTATTTTCGGGTCGTCGCCAAAAATGTGTTCGTCGAGCGTTAAGGTCGCTGGGCTGCGATCCCACACCTGCTCGCCCACCTTACGCAAATGCTCATCGGTGCAATAGAGATGCACAAATGATAGATCGCCGCGGATATCCCACGTTGATTCCGAGTCTTTCGGCATCAGGCAGAAACGGTCTGGCCCCCCGCCATTCTTCCAGCCGTGCGGCGTTTTCTGATAGCTCTCGTAGCCATCTGCTACGTACAGACTAAGCGTGTGATGATCGCTCTTAACCGTCAGGTTATCGCATTTGTTATACCAGGCCGCCAGTTGGATCCCAGAGTTAAGCGCAACGGTTTCCCGCAGCTGTGCGTTCTGACTCTGTAATCTCTCAAAGGTTGCGTATGCCATTAACATATCTATCACGATTAACGATAGTGCCAGTCTAGGGGCTGTCGGCCGCAGAATCTAGCGTTCTGCGCGACCCGCTTGCAAAAAAACCGCAAGAATATGCAAGTCACCCGCAGCCTTCTGCAAGCGCCGGGATGTGCATCGCGTCACACTGGTTTTTTTATTGTTATTGATGCGAGGAACTATGAACGCGCTGCTCTATGCCCTGGTCGTTGTTATCTGGGGAACCACCTGGATTGCCATCTTTTTACAACAGGGCCCGGTGCCTGAGGCCGTTTCGATTTTCTGGCGCTTCGCCATTGCCAGCGTCACCATGATGACCATTTTGCTGTGCCTGCGTCGTTTACGTCCGCTGGCGCTACGCGACCACCTGTTCTGCATTCTGCAAGGCTGCTGCGTTTTCGGCTTCAACTTTCTGTGCTTCTACACGGCGGCAAAGTGGATTAATACCGGGCTGGAGTCGGTGATTTTCTCCATGGCGGTGCTGTTTAACGCCATCAACAGCTTTATCTTCTTCCGCCAGACGCCGCCAAAGCGCTTTTATCTGGCCGCCCTGCTAGGGCTGTGCGGCATTATCACCCTCTTCTGGGATGACCTGCGCGCAGTCGGCATGAGCAGCACGCTGCTGGCCGGGATTTTACTCAGCGCGCTCGGCACCTACGGCTTCTCGCTGGGCAACATGCTGAGCCTGCGCCACCAGCGGCGTGGGCTGGAAACGCTGACCACCAATACCTGGGCAATGCTGTACGGTACGATAATCGTTGGCGTTATCGCCCTACTGCGCGGCGATGATTTCACGCCGCAGTGGACGGTGAGCTACATGGGCGCGCTGTTCTATCTGGCGATTTTCGGTTCGGTGATTGCCTTTGGCGTCTATTTCACCCTGGTCGGGCGTATCGGTGCCAGCAATGCCGCTTACAGCACGCTGCTGTTCCCGCTGGTCGCGCTGACGCTGTCGACGATGTACGAAGGCTATCAGTGGCACGCGAACGCGGTTCTCGGACTGGTGCTGATTCTGCTGGGGAACCTGGTGATGTTTGCCAAGCCAGAGATGTGGCGCGTGCCGTTTTTAAGTCGGGCGTGATCCCGGCGTCGCTTTGCTCGGCCGGGCTACAATATCGCAGTTTGTATCACACTGTATCCGGCCCCTTCCCGGATACAGTGGCTGGCAAAATTCAAGAATTCCCACACATCCTCGACACTTCAGATTGTTTTTATTATCTGGTCGCGATAGCCACCTATACTTCGTTCGCTATCGTTTTTGATTTGATGATATCAAGCCTCTGTCCAGGAGAAATTCATGAACGCTTCAGCCTCTAACGTATCCCGCTTTCACCGTCTGTGTCTGGCCTCTGTGTTGATGGCCTCCGCGATTCCCGCGCTGGCAGCAACCGACTACGCCAACGATTTTAAAACGGTCCATCAGATTCACGCTGGCGTGCTCGACGTCGGCTACGTCGATATTGGCCCCCGCGACGGACAGCCGGTCATTTTGCTACACGGCTGGCCGTACGACATCAACAGCTATGCTGAAGTCGCACCCGCGCTCGCCAGCAAAGGCTTTCGCGTGATTGTTCCCCATCTTCGCGGCTACGGCACCACCCGATTTCTCTCTGCCAGCACCCCGCGTAACGGCCAACCTTCCGCGATGGCGGCCGATATTGTGGCGCTGATGGACGCACTGAACATTAAACAGGCGGATTTCGCGGGATACGACTGGGGCGCACGCACGGCTGATATTGTTGCGGCACTGTGGCCGGAACGCGTGAAATCACTGGTTTCCGTGAGCGGCTATCTCATCAGCAGCCAGAAAATCGGCGAGCAGCCGCTGCCGCCGAAAGCGGAACTCCAGTGGTGGTATCAGTTTTATTTCGCCACACCGCGCGGCCAGGCGGGCTACGCCAAAAACACCCACGACTTCGCCAGACTTATCTGGCAGCAGGCCTCACCGGACTGGAAATTCAGCGATGAGACCTTCAATACCAGCGCCAAATCGCTGGATAACCCGGACCACGTGGCGATAACGATAAATAACTATCGCTGGCGTCAGGGGCTGGAAAAAGGCGAAGCAAAATACGATAAATATGAGCAGAAGCTGGCGACGCTGCCGCCCATTACCGTACCGACCATCACCATTGAAGGCGGTAACAACGGCGCACCACACCCGGACCCAAAAACCTATGCGTCGCACTTTACCGGCAAGTATGAGCACCGTACTTTTGGTGCCCATGTCGGTCATAACCCGCCGCAAGAAGATCCAACTGATTTTACGACCGCGGTCATCGATGCCGATAAGCTGTAGCGTCACCGTGGCCCCTTAGCCCTTTGTGGAGAATGCATGGAACATATCGACAATATCCTGGTGGTGGACGACGACCACGACATCCGTGAACTGGTCGTCGACTACCTGATTAAATCAGGCTACCGGGCAACAGGGGCCAGCAACGGCAAGGCGATGCGCGCCTATATGGGCGGTAATCAGGTGGATTTAGTGGTGCTGGATATCATGATGCCCGGCGACGACGGGCTGACGCTGTGCCGCCAGCTACGTAACGATCGCCAGAACGTGCCGGTGCTGATGCTCACCGCCCGCGGTGATGATGCAGACCGCATTCTGGGGCTGGAGATGGGCGCGGACGATTATCTGGTGAAGCCGTTTGTCGCCCGCGAACTGCTGGCGCGTATTAAAGCGATTCTTCGCCGCTATCGTGCCCTGCCGCCCAATTTGCAGATTAGCGAAACCGGGCGTCTGATTGCCTTCGGCGATTGGCAGATCGATACCACCGCCAGACACCTGATAGACAATAGCGGACTGGTGGTGGCGTTAAGCGGCGCGGAGTACCGTCTGCTGCGGGTGTTTGTCGATCATCCGCAACGGGTGTTAAGCCGCGACCAGTTGCTCAGCCTGACCCAGGGGCGCGACGCAGAGCTGTTCGAACGCTCAATCGATCTTCTGGTCAGCCGCCTGCGCCAGCGCCTGAACGATGACGCTCGCGAACCGGCGTATATCAAAACCGTGCGCAGTGAAGGCTATGTGCTGGCAATGCCGGTGGAAATTAGGGAACACCACGAATGAGGCTATGGCCGCAATCTTTGCTTTATCGGCTGGTGTTGATCGTGCTTGGCGGCCTGCTGCTGGCCAATAGTCTGACGCTGTCGCTGCTGCTGTACGAGCGAATGAGCAGCGCGCGCAGCGTGATGCTCAATACCCTGGAGAACGATGTTGCCACCAGCGTCGCCATCCTCGACCGCCTGCCCGCAAGCGAACGTCAAGCCTGGCTTCCCCATCTGGCGCGCGGCAACTATCAGTACCTGACTACGGCAGGTGAATCGGGGCCGGCACCCACCGGCTGGCGAACGCGCGGCATTGTCGAGACGCTTAACAATGCGCTGGGAAATAAGTATTCACTGACGGTAAGCCACCTCCCCGGCCCGCGTGAGCATATTCAGGCTCACCTACGCCTCAGTGATGGCAGCCCATTAACAATTGATATGCATCCGCAGCTTCCGGCGCTTGCCCGCTGGCTCCCCATCGTACTGGTAGCGCAACCCCTGCTACTGCTGATTTTCGCCTGGCTTGCCGTACGCCAGGTTGTTCGCCCACTGGGGCAGTTTACCCGCGCGGTAGAGACCCTCGAGCCCGCCTCCGACAGTCCGCAACCGATGAACGAGCACGGCCCTCTGGAGGTACAACAGACGGCACGAGCCTTTAACGCCATGCAGGCGCGGATCCAGCACTATCTCAAAGAGCGCACGCACATTCTTGCCGCCATCTCTCACGACCTGCAAACGCCAATCACGCGCATGAAATTGAGAGTCGAGATGGCGCAGGAACCGGCGTTACAGGACAAGCTAATGCAGGATCTGGATGCCATGACGCGTCTGGTGCGCGAAGGCATTGCTTATGCGCGCAGCACCGAAAGCGTTCAGGAGCCAAGCCAGCGCCTCGACCTTAACGCGTTTCTCGACACCCTGGTATGCGACTATACCGATACCGGGCATCCGGTAACGTACCGCTCTCCGGGCACGCCGATGGCGCTCACCACCTTCCCTCAGGCGCTACGGCGCGTGGTCACGAATCTCGTCGATAACGCGCTGAAGTACGGCGAATCAGCGCAATTAACGCTTCAGCAGGTCGATGACCATTGGCTGATCATTGATATTGCGGACAACGGGCCCGGTATACCAGACCATGAACTGGACGCCGTGCTGCAACCGTTTTACCGGCTGGAGTCTTCGCGCAACCGCCACACCGGCGGCACCGGGCTGGGGCTTGCTATTGCCTCGCAGCTGGCGGTACGTTTACAGGGTAAGCTCAGCCTCAGCAACCGTCCGCAGGGTGGCCTGTCGGCGAAACTGCAGCTGCCTTTGTATCTTCATGTATCTGCGCCATCCAACGACATGTAAGCAGACAAAACGGCCTTTTGCCGACACATTCCCACGACACCGGTACGATTAAATCATCTCATCGCCTGCCAGCCAGGCATCGTTAAGATGAGGTGATTTATGACCCGGTTCAGACAGTTTTTCTTCGGCTTTGCTGCCACCACCTTACAGGCGGCTGCCTGCGCCGCCGCCGATAGCCAGACGCTACGCACGGCACTCACAGGCAGCAGCATCCCCACGAATGCCGTACAAACCGCCGACCAACCGGCTCGTGTTCGTAACGTACGAGGAGGTGTCTGATGGCTATTATCATCGCGTTTCTCGGCGGGATGTTAACGCTGCTAAGCCCCTGCACGCTGCCGGTGATCCCCTTCCTGTTTGCCAGCGTGAAAGGCCAGAAGCGACATCTTTTCGCTATGCTCGCGGGTATGGTTGTGATGTTTACCGTACTGTCGCTGCTGGTGACGGTTGCCAGCGCCTGGGTCGTACACGTGGCGCAGGCAGGCCGCTGGTTGGCGCTCGTCTTTCTTGGCACGGTGGCGCTATCGCTTATATCCCCGCGCATCGCCCAGCGCCTGATGGCTCCGGCGGTGCGATTAGGAAACCGGGTAAACGACAAAAGTCTGAGCCGTCGCGGCGTGATGGCTGCATTGTTGGCAGGCATTGCAACCGGACTTTTATGGGCGCCATGTGCAGGCCCGGTGCTGGGCGCTATCCTGAGTCTTGGCGTTGTTCAGGGCAGTAGCGCCTCCAGCGGCGTGCTCCTCGCCGCCTACGGGAGCGGCTGTGCCGCCATGCTGGGGCTGCTTTGGCTTGGCGGGCAGCGCGTGCTGCATTGGTTACGCAACAGGACAGCCGTGATCGAGCGCCTGAAACAGTTGGCCGGAATGACGATGCTGGCGTCGGTGGTGCTGATTGCATCCGGCACCACCAGCGTACTGCAAGGCGCGACGGGTCTCTCGGCGCAGCTTGAGCAGCATCTGGTCAGTTGGCTTCCTGTCACCCCGGTGAAGCTTCAGCCGGTCGCCGATAGCGCCCTGCCGCCGCTGGACGGCGGTACCGGTTGGATCAACAGCCCCCCTCTCTCCAGCGAGTCGCTCAAAGGCAAAGTGGTACTGATAGATTTCTGGACCTTCGACTGTATTAACTGCCAGCACACGTTGCCACACGTGCGTGAGTGGGCGGAAAAATATCGGCCGCAGGGTCTGGAGGTCATTGGCGTACATACGCCGGAATATCCACATGAGAAAAACGTCAACGCGGTGCAAGACGCGGTAAAAAAATGGCACATCACCTATCCCGTCGTCACCGACAATAATTACCAAATCTGGAGCGCTTTTGGGAATCAATACTGGCCAGCGCACTATCTTTTCGACGCGCGAGGTCAGTTACGATATACCTTCTTCGGTGAGGGAAATTATTCGGAGCAAGATGCGGTGATTGCCGCGCTTTTAAAAGAAGCAAAAATCTGAATAAATAAAATAAGGGCGGCACCTGAGTGTCGCCCTCTATTATTCATCACGCCAAAGTAAAATTATTTCTGCGATGGATCGAATTTAACCGCATCAATCGCCATATCATCAATCACCTGTTTCAACGTATCCAGCGTCAGCTGAGCGTTGGAGTTAGACAGGTCTTTACCTTCGCCTTTACGCACCACTTTAATGACCGGCTTGTTGGTCGCCGCATCAATCAGCTCACCTTCAAAGTAGAGGTTGGTATTCATAGTGCGGTGGCCAGTGGCGGCTTCAGTACCCGCAACCACCATCGCGATTGGAATCACTTCATAGAACTGCAGGCCTTCTTTGCTGGAGTCAACGGCGGTAATCGCGCCGCGGAAGATCAGGCTATGTGGGCCAGCGGTGGTTGCCAGCGGCTTACGCTCGCTGATGGCTTTTTTCAGTTCGGTGTTGGTGTAGTTCAGAATGTCGGTCAGCGCTTTCTGCCCAACCTGGGTCGTCGGCTTCGGTACCGGATAATACGTTACCGGGTTGTAGACGACGTTCGCGTAGTTAGCCGGGTTGTAGTCCGGAGAGATCCAACGCAGTTCCGTTTTTCCTGACGCCGTTGTTGCTTCCTTCAGGCCAGAATAGTCTTTTAAAAATCCTGAGTATTGCTGAGGAGTTGTGGTCTTTGATGCACAGCCTGCTAATGCCAGAACGCCCACGAGGGCCGCCGCTTTGAAAAACGCTTGAGTACGCATGAGAATAATCCCTGATAAATGCACAAATGCCAGTAAGTTATAGCAAATGAATCAGGAGTTTGTCGCGGCAAAAATAGAGAGTGCTCGCATTATTCAAAAATAACATTCACAGCATAACGGGCTTGCGCCCGTTATATAAATATTAATTATGAATTCTTACGTGCCAGCATCGTAGCGAAGCGTAATTTAATACGATTGCCGTTTTCGTCGGTACGATGAAGTTCGCCGACATCCTCGTTATATTTCAGCAAATCCCACCCTTCATAATAGTTTTTCAGCTCACCGGCTTTAAACGCAAACGGGAAACCGACCGTGCAAGGGAAATCATCGGTATCCATCGCGGCAACGATCAGGTTGTAGCCGCCCGGTTTGGTGCAGCGCTGCATATTCGGGATCAAGCGCGGAATGGTGTTCGCATCAAGGAACATCATCACCACCGTCGATAGAATAAAATCGTACTCACCGTCAAAGGTCAGCGTATTCAGGTCCTTCACCGCCGCCTGTAGATTTTCCAGCCCTTCAGACTCACGAATCGAGAGCAGATTCTGAATGCTCATCGGATTCTTGTCCCACGCCGTGACGTCATAGCCGTTCGCTGCCAGATAGAGGCTGTTACGCCCGTTGCCACAGCCAAGATCTAACGTTTTACCTGGTTTAATCAGCGACGCCGCGTGAAGCACATCGGAATGGGTGCGGGTCAGGCCATATTTTTCGGTGAAGTAGTTTTCGTCACGAGTTGTCATTGTTCATCCTTCGGTTTCATCAGTGTTGACCGCGCAACACGGGTCAAAAGTTTACCCTGAAGCAGCAATAGCAGCGTTTTAATCAGCAGCAGGCCGATCACGATATTGGTGAATATAAACAGCGGCAGCGCCAGGTTATGGAAAAAACCAGAACCGCTGGCGTGCCCAAGATGCAGCCCGGTGGAGGCCAGTGCGGAAATACCGAACGAGAAGCTCCAGAACGAGGCGTTAAACGCCTGGCGCAGATACCAGGGCATCAGGCGCAGCATAAACAATAGCTGCAATAGCCCGTAGCCGAACAGCATTTTGGCGAACACATCCGCATGACCGCCGTTGATGCTCAGCCACGCATTACAGGCCACCAGCGCCGGAGCCAATTGAATGCCAAGTGAGGTACGTAGCGGTACGGAGAGCACGCCGCCGCTGCGTAAACGCTGGACGATGGCTGGCTCAAGAGTAATCCACGAGATAACCCCGGCACCAAGAAACACCAGCCCGGCATCGTTAAAGCCCAGCGCGCCGCAGGCCATTGCGCTAATAAAGTTGTTAGCCACAGTAGGGAGATAGAGCCCCGGGGTTGTCGCATCCGCAGGATGCTCCCCTCGCCACAGTCCGGCGGTTTGCCAGGCGGCGTAACCGAGCTGCAACGTCACCCCGATACAAAACAATGCCAGCGCCAGCGGTCTTACCCACGGCGTTACGCCAATCGACACCAGCATGGTGGTGGCCGGAAACAGGCTGACAAAGCTGCTGGCAATGGGATGATTCATCTCCTGCCAGATGCTGTACGGAAAGCGCACCGCACGCGTCAGAAAAGCCAGCGTCAGCAAGCTCCACATCATGATGGCAAGTACCACCAGCGCATCGCCAATATAATGACTCACCGGCATAATCGTGCTGGCATAACGCCAGGCAAAGCCCATACCAATGGTGCCCAGTACCATCCCAAAGTAGCCTACGGGCAGATTAAGGACCCGTGCTTCATTATCGTTATTATGCATTTAGTTTAATTAATCAAATTTAGTTAAGTTGCATTTTAAATGATTCTTTTATGCCGCGCTAGCGCGAAAAGGAAGTATAGACGAACTTCAGTCCGTGAAATCCCCGCTCATATTTCACTTCTGCCGCGCATAGAGATAAGCCGTGGCTCGGGATATTCCCAGATGCTGCGCCACTGTCTCCATCGACTTACGTAGCTCAAGCAATCCTTCCGCTCGCAGCGCCTGAATCACCGATTTTCGGTCATCAGGGCTCAGCGCGCGTGCGGTCGTGGCCCGCTTCGCGGCGAAACGGTCAATCCGCAGGCGGATGGTCTCAAGCCCCGACGGCTCAAGATGCTCTTCTACCGGGGCGTTCTCCACCGAGGTAAACTGCGCCAATGCGCTTTGCATTCCGCGAAACAGCGTCATGTCGACGTTCAGGCACAGCGCCGCAACGTACTGTCCCGAGGTATCTTTAATACCAATAGAGGTGCTTTTCACCGGGCGACCATCAGCAAACTGATTCGCGTAGTTGGCAACCAGCGCCGGGAAGTCCGGTGAGGAGATACGCGCAAGCCCCATTTCCGTCGTGGGTTCGCCCACCTTACGACCGGATAAATTATTGTGGATCGCCAGTATCGAGTGTTCCGGGTGCGTCAGGTCATGCACCACCACTTCACAAAACGGCGCAAAGGTGTCGCTGAGCCCTTTTGCAATGGTCTCAATCTGCTTTAGCAGGGAGTGGTCATCATGATTTGCCATCGGTTGCGCCTTGTCTTCCATAAGATGATGCCGCCTGTCAGGACAGGCGACTCGATGCTAGCCCGCCAGCAAAGCGGCATAGCGGCTGATATCCACATTGCCACCGCTGACGATAATGCCCACCTTCTTACCTTGTAACGCAGCTTTTCGCGCCCGCGCGGCGGCAAATCCCAGGCACCCGGTTGGCTCAACCACCATTTTCATGCGCTCAGCGAAGAAGGTCATCGCCGCGATCAGTTCATCATCGCTGGCCGTCAGAATGTCATCAACATTCTGCTGAATTAACGGGAAGGTGATCGCCCCAAGATGCTGGGTCTGTGCGCCGTCGGCGATGGTTTTAGGGGTGTCGATATGAACAATCTTTCCGCTGCGAAACGATTGCTGACCGTCATTCCCCGCCTCTGGCTCAACGCCGTAAATGGCGCATTCCGGCGACAAATGACGAGCCGCCAGCGCAGAACCCGAAAGCAGCCCACCGCCGCCAAGGCAGACAAACAGCGCATCCAGTGGGCCGACTTCTTCAATCAGCTCTTTAGCCGCTGTCCCCTGACCGGCAATCACGTGTGGATGGTCATACGGCGGGATCAGCGTCAGGCCGTATTTTTGCGCCAGGTCACGGCCAATTTGCTCTCGGTCTTCGGTATAGCGATCGTAAGTGACAACCTTAGCGCCATAGCCCTTCGTCGCGGTCACCTTAACCGCAGGAGCATCCAGCGGCATCACGATGGTGGCCGGAATGCCTAGCAACTTCGCCGACAGGGCAATTGCCTGCGCGTGGTTGCCGGATGAAAACGCTACGACCCCTGCCGTACGCTGGGCAGGCGTAAACTGCAGCAGCGCATTCATCGCTCCGCGAAATTTGAACGCCCCCATACGCTGAAAGTTCTCACATTTGAAAAAGACTTCAGCACCAAACGCCTCATTAACCGTCCGTGAGGTCATCACCGGTGTTCGGTTCGCGTAGCCCGCAATGCGTTCTGCCGCGGCCACTACGTCGCCGTAATCAGGGAGCTTTTGTTCACTCATTTCATCACCTCAATACACTTTGTATTAAATAATACTATTCGTTTAACTGTGGGTTATACACCGGTTCGCTCGCGATTCACAATGGTTTGCTACATTTACTCTATCTGCATACCTGTGAGGCCATCATGAAAAAATACCGTCTCAGCGATGAAACGCGCAGCGTTCAAATTGGCGAACCCGGCGCCAGAGAGAGCGTGGTGGTACGCCAGATTATTGCCCTACAGGATTTTGCCGATGTCAGCGCTGGCAGCCTCGGAGGCTGGGTAGAAAACGAGCTGTCGCTCAGCCACGATGGTGAATGCTGGATCTACGATCAAAACAGCCTGGTGTACGCCGGGGCCCGGGTCACCGAAAACGCCAGAATTACGCAACCCTGCGAAATTAGCCATCAGGCAGAAGTTGGCGGTAACGCATGGGTGCAAGCCAGCCGCATCAGCCATTACGCTAGAGTCAACGGCGATGCGGCCGTACATGATTCCCAGGTTCATGGCCACTGCCATCTGTTCGGCTATGCCTACATTGCGGAACAGTCGCAAATTGTCGGGGCCAGAGGGTTAACCGCCGATAGCGAGCAACTCCTGCAAATCTACGACGCCGCGCAGCTTCGCCACTGCCGGGTAGTGCATCAGGCGCAAATCTTCGGCAAAGCCATGCTGATTCATGCCTTTGTTGAACACCGTGCAGAAATCTTCGATAGCGCTCGTCTGGATGGGAATGAGGAGAACAACATTTGGGTGTGCGACTGCGCTAAAGTTTACGGCAATGCGCGCATTATCGCCGGGCGCGGCGAAGATGAGATCCCAACGATTCGTTACAGCTCGCAGGTGGCTGAACATGCGGTAGTAGAAGGTAATTGCGTGCTGAAGCACCACGTGATGGTTGGCGGCAACGCGCGCTTACAGGGCGGGCCGATATTACTCGACGATCACGTGCTTATTCAGGGCGATGCGCGGGTGATTGGCGATGTGCTGATCGAGTATCACATTGATATCACCGATAGCGTGGTGGTGGAGGCTTTGCCTGGAGAGGCGATCCATCTGCGCGGGCGTAAAGCACTGACCGGGGCGCAGCATATTACCCGCACCCCGCTGTTTGGCGCGCTATAGCGCCGCGTCGTCAACAATCAGGGCATAAATGTTCTGGTCGTAATAAACACCGTTGAGAAACTCGGCCTGGCGCAAGCACCCTTCCAGCGCAAAGCCATTGCGCAGCGCGACTTGATTGCTGCGCAGGTTATCGACCCGGCACTTAATGACGAAGCGGCGAATCTCGCCGCGTTCGGCATAGTAGCGAACAAACGCCTGTAGTGACGCCGACAAAATCCCTTTCCCCTGCGCGTCTTCATCCAGCCAATAGCCGATATAACCCGTTTTGTTTGAGGGTTCAATCTGGTTAAAAGACAGGACGCCAGCCATCGTATCATCGACAAAAATCAGGAACATTTTGGCGATACCGCGCTGGTGCAGCATCATATTACCCTGCACGTTCTGGCGAGAATCCTGTTCACTGTTGACGAACTGCGGCCAATTCAGCGTTTGCTGTAGCCAGACTTTATTACGCATCACCAGTTCAAAGAGACCGGTAACGTGGCTTTCATTCACCGCATGAAGGGTAACGGTGTCATTGACGGTGATAATTTCAGCGGTAGTCATTCTGGTGCCTCAATTGGCGGAAGTCGAGTAGGCCTGATAAGCGCAGCGTCATCAGGCATAACGGCGCAGAGTGCCGGATGGCGGCTATGCCTTATCCGGCCTACACGATGACAGGCAAATTATTTCATTACGCGGTCATCAACATACTGACGTTTATCCGGCGCTGGCGGGAAGTACTGATACAGCCAGGTTTCACTGATGGCATCGCCACGACAGCGCAGGAACAGGCGCATATCTACCGGGTCGGTGGAATCAGAGGTTGGATACCAGTCGAAGAGAATGCGATAGCCGTCGAACGGTTCAACGTAGAGGATCTCAATCTGCTTAGCCTCCCCGCTGGAGAGCGTAATGACCGGTTCGATCCCTTTCGGTGCAGCGGCTTTGAGGTCGCCACCAACAAAATCGATAGCGAAGCGACGGGACCATTTTTCCGGGTAATGCTCGCCCGGTGCCCAGCCTTCCGGGAAGCTTCCCATACCGGTGCGGGTAGCCAGCACGCGCGCCAGCGGGGAACGTACCGGCGGCATTGCGCTCCAGTATAAGCGGTAGCTGAAGTTCAGCGTATCGCCCGCCTTCATCGGTTTTTCCGGCTGCCAGAAGCAGACGATGTTATCGAGCGTTTCGCCGGTGGTAGGGATTTCCATCAGGCTGACGGCCCCTTTACCCCACTGATTACGCGGCTCCACCCACAGGCTTGGACGTTTATTGTACCAACCCATGACGTCCTGATAGTGGGTGAAATCGCGGTCGAGCTGCAGCAGCCCGAAGCCTTTCGGGTTTTTGTCCTGGTAGGCGTTGAACTGTAGCTTCTGCGGGTTGTTCAGCGGACGACACACCCATTCACCGTTGCCAAGCCACATCGCCAGACGATCGGAGTCGTGGATTTGCGGGTGGATGGTGTCGCAGACCCGGCGCTCGTTGTTGCCGCAGCTGAACATACTGGTCATTGGCGCAATGCCGAGCTGCTTGATGTCTTTACGCGCATAGATATGGTTCTCCACATCCATGATCACCTGTGCTTTTTCGCAGTGCACGACGAATTTGTACGCTCCGGTGACGCTGGCGCTATCCAGCAGCGCGTACACGGTAAAGGAGGTATCGCCCGGCTTCGCGGTTTCAAACCAGAAAGAGGTGAAGTCCGGGAACTCTTCCAGCGAGTCGGTATAGGTATCAATCGCCAGGCCGCGCGCGGACAGGCCGTACTGATAGGTGCTGTCTACCGCACGGAAGTAGCTCGCCCCAAGGAACGCCACGATATCGCGGCGCGCCAGTTCCGGCGCTTTAAACACGCGGAAACCGGCGAAACCGAGGTCGGTCTGCCCTTCCAGCTGTTTGGTGTCTACGCCAGCATTGTTGTACTGGAACAGTTCCGGGCGGAAGTGAATTTCACGCGCCTGATGACTTGACGGGTCCAGCGAGAACATCCGTACGCGACGGCGGAAGCCCATCCCGACATGGAAAAACTGCACGTCCAGCTGGCGCTCTTTGACGTTGTTCCACAGCGAATGTTCAGCGTCATACTGAATGCTGTTGTAGGCCTGCGGCGTCAGGTTAGCCAGGGTATCCGGCAGCGGGCGCGGCGCGCCGCTCCACGGCTGGCGGGAGAGATCGTGCGCCATAGATTGCAGTACGCCGAAATCAAAGCGACGCGTCTGGCCGTCGGCAATGCCGGAGTCCTCTGCCATCGCGGCCTGGGAGAATAGCGATGCGAAACCGGAAGTTCCGCACACGGCGGCAACAGCCATTGAAGATTTAAGAAAGTGTCTGCGGTTCATGCCTGGCAAAGCGTCCTTTTAAAGTCGGAATGCTGCAAAATAAAAACGGCGTTATTGCCGCCCACTCTAGACAAAATTGATTGATAATCCAATTGCTAGCGCAACAAAATCTGTCAATCCAGACTCACATGATGCTTCATGACGCGTTTGAACAGCGCCAGCCGCGCGCGCATAAAGCGATTTTCCACGTGGAACCCGGCGTGCTTGCGTAAGCCAATGCGCAAAAGCCGGTCGCGACCGCGCATGCAGGCGGGCCAGCGCACCGGTCCCGGCAGCACGGTATGGCGCGCGTTGGCATCACGGGCGAAGCTGACCCAGTAGTCCGCCACCTGAGACGCCACCTTGAGATCGCGCGGCGTAGCGTACTCGCGCGAGGGCATGATTTGCCCCAGCGTGTCGAAGACATAGGGCACCTCATTGCCGTGCCACGCGCCGTGATAATAGGTGTCGTGTTCGGCTTCGGCGACGTAATCAAACCAGTAACGCCAGCAGGGTTGATTCACTCGCTGTTGCGCCTGCATCACCACATAGCCCAGGGTCGTGAACGCCATATCCCGGCAGACCTGACGGCCCAGCTCTTCATCACCTTTCACCCCCGGATAGAGCAGCTTGATAAGTCCCAGCCCCAGACGGCGCTCGCGGCGAAGTTTCTGAATTTCGCCCGCCAGGTCCACGCCAAATACCGCCATCACGCTAGCTTCATCACTGTTGGAACCCACTATCACCGGCATGACGTGCTGTTTCCCGGCGAAGAAAACGTCGAGCATCGGCTGCGGCAGCACGGAGTCGCCGACGATGGGCGCGGGGCCAATATTATGGGGTGCGGTCAGCGGCCAGAATGCCTCGGCGGGAATATCACGCAGATCTTGTGCTGACGCATTCGGCAGATTGAAATGTTCGGCCAGTCGCTCACCGCGCGCTAGCGCCACGTCGCGCGGTTGGTCGGGCAAGGTATAGCCGCTTTGAATGATAGCTTTATGGAACAGCCCCACGGCTTTCGGGGAGGTCATCAACGACAGCACGCTGCGCGCGCCTGCCGACTCACCGAATAACGTGACGTTGTCACGATCGCCGCCGAAGGCTTCAATGTTTTCCTGCACCCAACGTAGCGCGGCAACCTGGTCCATCAGACCAAAATTGTAGAGCCGTTCGCCGTCTTCCCCGTCAAGAGCCGGATGGGCAAAGAAGCCGAGGTGGCCCAAACGATAGTTGAGCGTAACGACAATCACGTCGCGTCGAGCCAGCGCTTTACCGTCGTAAGGCGGTAGCGCGCCTGCACCAATGGTAAAACCACCGCCGTGCAGCCAGACCATCACCGGCAGCGGCCTCTGACGTTTAGCGGGGGACCAGACGTTAAGGTAGAGGCAGTCTTCAGAAAAGCGGCCGGGGTCACCGCCGCCAAGTTCCTGGCAGTACTCCGCGCTCTGCCAACTGGCAGCGGAAAAGGCATTCGCCTGACGCACGCCCTGCCAGGGCGTCACCGGCTGTGGCGCACGCCAACGGAGCGGGCCCACCGGCGGTGCCGCGTAAGGAATACCGCACCACAGATGGGTATCACCTTCGACTACGCCCGTTAACGTCCCTTGTCTGGTTTCCACCTGAATTGCGGCACTCTGCATTGATTCTCATCCTTTTTCTCTTCACTCCTGTGCAGAGTACCCGTTTCAGAGCAGACCGCAACGCCGTTTACTGCGTAGAGAAGCCTCCTCATACAAACTGAATTCGTCCAGTACCTGTCGGCCAAGCGCCGTTTCAAAGGCATCGCGACTAGCATTGCCCTGCGTGCGTGTTTGCGCGTCACCGCCCAGGTTCGACTGGAAAATCCCGGCGGCGCTCACCGGCAGAAAATCTTCATAGGTGATGGGCTGGGCGATAATCCAGCCGCGTTCGATAAACGGCTGAGGATCATCGCCTGGGTGAATCGCCTGGCGGTGGGCGTCACCTGTCGGCGTTAGGCGATAGCGGAACCAGGCAAGCCCCTGCTGGCGCAGTAAGAACTCGCTATCCGGGAACGCTTTGAATACCTCTTGCAGATGCTGCTGATGAGTCAGGTTATCTTTGCCAACCCCCGCCTCGCTGAGCAGTTTGTCATACAGCGCACGGCCCTTAGGCGTTAACGCCACCCCACGCTGTTCAATTTCGCCAAAGCGCGCGGTGTGCGTGCCGTTCGACTCCCCGGCAAACTGCACAGGCTCTTCCAGCGCTTTAAAGCTGGTCTGGCGGAGTAGTAACGGCACCGCCCGGCGCGGCGGCCCTTCAATTACTGCTTTGGGCTCAATACCGTAATCGGACATCAGTTCCTGCACGCGATCGATATCCAGCGTCCGCGGCGTGAGATGGTTAATGTGGCAGCCGGGGAAACAGACCACATCGGCAATCAAGCGATGCTGTTGGTTCAGCGCCTGATAGGTCTCCTGGTCAACGGTGGTATGCCGATGCCAGCGGAAGGTTTCCAGCGCTTCCCGCACGAACTCCTGCGCCTGCTGAGCGGTGAATCCGCCCTGCTCATCATGCAGATTCATCAGCGCCCGGCAGCGCGGCGTGAAGATATCGCGCTCGGCTAAGATCTTTGCCGCTTTCTGGCGCAGATTCGGGTCGTCGATAAGCTCAAGACGTAATAAAGAGGTAAAAATACGAAACGGATTACGCTGTAACGCCGCATCGTCCACCGGCCGAAAGGCGGTCGAGTGTACCGGAACGTTCGCCACCGACAGATCGTAATAGCCCACCGGCTCCATTCCCATTATGGCGAACATCCGGCACAGCGTGGCAAGTTCTTCTGCCGTACCCACTCGGATCGCGCCGTGACGTTCAACATTAAGTCGCGCGAGCTCATCCGCATTGGCCAGCTGTTCATACAGACGCGTGTTATTTTCCAGCACGGCCAGGTTTACGTCAGCCACTAATGCCAGCAGGGTTCCATATTGCGGAACTTCTTGCTGATACATTGCCGACATTGCTTGTGAAAATTCCTCACGAATATCATCCGCCGAAAGGGTGTGCGCCATGATGCCTTGCCTCCTGTGAATATATTTGCAGTGTAGGAAAGGCCATGACGCTATGCGGTAAGAATTTACAAACTGTGATCGCGGCAACTGACTGAACTTATTGAGTGAATGGTTCTGATTACATAACCCAGGGTTATTAAAAATATACCTTAAATTCACTTTAAATTAACAAAACATTTACACACACTGTCTGTGGCAATAATAAAATACCCTACACGGAGCCACCTATGAGCACAAAATGGTCACCGCAAGAAGTGATTCACCGGGATTACAACAATCATCCCCCAGCCCACGCGCCGGGCTATAAAACCAGCGTGCTGCGCTCGCCGCGCAATGCCCTTATCTCGCTGCAAAATTCGCTGTCAGAAATCACCGGCCCGGTCTTCTCCCAGCAGGATCTCGGCCCGCTGGATAACGATCTTATCCTCAACTACGCCAAAGACGGTTTGCCTATTGGCGAACGCATCATCGTTCATGGCTACGTGCGCGATGGCTTCGGCCGCCCGCTGAAAAATACGCTGGTTGAAGTGTGGCAGGCCAACGCCGGGGGCCGATATCGCCATAAGAAGGACCAGTATCTGGCTCCGATTGACCCCAACTTTGGCGGCTGTGGGCGCGTTCTCACTGATGAAAATGGCTATTACTTCTTCCGCACCATCAAGCCCGGCCCATATCCGTGGCGTAACCAGGTGAGCGACTGGCGTCCTTCGCATATTCACTTCTCTATTTTTGGCGAAGCCTTCGCCCAGCGCCTGATCACCCAGATGTATTTTGAGGGTGATCCGCTTATCAAGCAGTGCCCTATCGTCAAAACCATCAATAACGATGATGCCGTACGTACGCTTATCGCCGAGCTGGATACCCATGCTGCCGTACCGCTCGACTGTCTGGCCTATCGTTTCGATCTGGTGCTGCGCGGCCAGCGCGCCACGTTGTTTGAAAATCGTACTCAGGGGGCTGCACGATGAAAGACTATTTACCGGAAACGGCGTCACAAACCGCCGGCCCTTATGTGCATATTGGCCTAGCGCCGGATGCCGCAGGCTTCCATATTTTTGAGAAGAATTTTGGTTCAACCCTGACCAACAGCCACACGCCCGGAGAGCATATTGCCATCGAGGGGCGCGTGTTCGACGGCTCCGGCACACCGGTGCGCGATGTGCTGATTGAAATATGGCAAGCCAACGCCGCCGGGCGCTATAACCATGTCGCGGACCAACAGCACGAAAAAACGCTGGATGAAGATTTTCGCGGCTGGGGTCGCGCCTGCTCCAACTTCGATAGCGGCGTCTGGCGTTTTGATACCGTTAAGCCGGGACAAGCGGTCGGCCGCGATGGGCGCATGATGGCACCGCACGTCAATCTGTGGATCGTGGCGCGCGGGATCAACATCGGTCTGAATACGCGGATGTACTTCCCAGACGAGCAAGAGGCAAACAGCAAAGATCCTGTGCTGAACCTGATTGAGTGGGAAGTGCGTCGCAAGACGCTGATTGCGCATAAAGAGACGCGCGGCAATGAGACGGTGTATCGGTTCGATATTTATTTGCAGGGCGAAAACGAAACGGTGTTTTTTGATCTGTAAGGTTAGTGCGCTTTGACCCGGCGTCGCATTTGTACTGCCGGGTTACCTATCGCAAAGTAGCCCGGCCGAGCGCAGCGACGCCGGGAACGTCTCTAATCCAACAAATCGCTTGTCTGTTAAACCGCACAAATGTTAATAATAATTTGCTAGCAAGTTATCAAATTTAAACAACATTACTTGTCACTCATGCCGCTCTGTTTTTAACATCGCTTATGGAAAAAAACGCACTCTTTAGTCAGCGCATTCGCCTGCGCCATCTGCACACATTCGTAGCCGTCGCCCAGCAAGGAACTTTGGGGCGAGCGGCTGAAACCCTTAATTTAAGCCAGCCAGCGCTCTCCAAGACGCTCAATGAACTTGAACAGCTAACCGGTACACGTCTCTTCGAACGTGGCCGTCTGGGGGCTCAACTCACCCTCGTGGGTGAACAATTTTTAACCCATGCCGTGAAGGTGCTTGATGCGCTAAATACCGCGGGTCAGGCGCTGACACGTAAAGAAGGTGTTAACAATGATGTTGTGCGCATCGGTGCCCTGCCCACCGCAGCGCTCGGCGTGCTCCCTGCCGTTATCGGACAATTTCATCAGCAGCAAAAAGACGTGACGCTTCAGGTCGCCACCATGAACAATACGATGCTGCTGGCGGCGCTGAAGTCCGGTGATATCGATCTGGGCATTGGTCGCATGTCCGACCCGGAACTGATGACCGGGTTGAACTATGAGCTGTTGTTCCTGGAATCATTGAAGCTGGTCGTCCGTCCCGACCACCCGCTGCTGCATGAAAATATCACTCTGAGCCGCGTGCTGGAGTGGCCGGTAGTGGTTTCACCGAAGGGTACCGTTCCCCGCCAGAATGCGGAAACGCTGCTCCAAAGCCAGGGCTGCAAAATGCCCGCAGGCTGCATTGAGACGCTTTCCGCGTCGCTCTCCCGCCAGTTGACGGTCGATTTCAACTATATCTGGTTCGTCCCTTCCGGCGCGGTGAAGGACGATTTGCGCCGCGGCGTGCTGACCGCCCTGCCGATTGCGACGCAGGGTCAGGGTGAACCCATTGGTATCCTGACGCGAGTGGATACCCCGCTTTCTTCCGGCGCGCAGACGCTATTGAGCGCAGTTCGCAAGTCAATGCCTTCCTGAAAAATCACCCGGGCCCGTCGCCTGGCGGGCTAAGTTCCTTCGTTTTTCCGCACCCTTTTACTATTGCTCTACGCAATTAATGCGAAATTATTTATTAACAATTGCGCAATGCAATTTAACAGATCTATCATACCTATAATTTAACCAAATGGTTCATTCGTTATTGCATTGGCAAACCAAATACTTCATTTAGAAGCACGCTAGCATTTCATTCAAAACAAAAGCACAGCACAAAACACACCACATGGTTCAACTGTGCACATTTTGCTGTTTTAAGGAGAACGGTATGGCAACTGGCAACGTGCCACGAGGATTCCCACGAATTCTGCAGTGGCTTCTTATCGCGCTGATGTTGATCGTCGGCCTGGCTATCGGCGCGCTGGGGGCTAAGCTCGCCAGCGTTGGTGGCACCTGGTTCTTTACGCTGATGGGTATCGTGATGGTGGTCAGCGCCATTCTGATCGCGCGTCAACGTCGTGCCGGGATTGTGCTGTACGCGCTGGCGTTTATTGTGGCGATCGTCTGGTCTATCAGCGATGCGGGCTGGGATTTCTGGCCGCTCTTCTCGCGCCTGTTTACCTTTGGCGTACTGGCCTTTCTTTGTGCGCTGGTATGGCCGTTTATGTCCCACGCGCAGCCTGCGAAAAAAGGCCCGGCATTTATCCTCGCCGGGATTATCGCCGTTATCCTGCTGGTGAGCGTTGGCGGCATGTTCAAGCCGCAAACGCTGGTCTCCGCGACGGAACCGGTACCGGTTAAACCGGTCGCACCAGGCGAAGCGCAGAAAAACTGGGAGCATTGGGGTAACACCACCCACGGCGACCGTTTTGCCGCGTTAGATCAGATCAACAAGCAGAATATCGATAAGCTGCAGGTCGCATGGGTTGCTCATACCGGTGATATTCCACAGAGCAACGGCTCCGGTGCCGAAGATCAGAACACACCGCTGCAGATTGGCGACACGCTGTTCGTCTGTACGCCGTACAGCAAAGTGCTGGCGCTGGATGTCGATTCAGGCAAAGAGAAATGGCGTTACGATTCCAAAGCCACCGCGCCAAACTGGCAGCGCTGCCGTGGTCTCGGTTATTTTGAAGACACCCAGGCCCTGACCACGCCAGCCACGGCAACGCAACCCGCCGCCTGCCCGCGTCGTCTGTTCCTGCCTACCACGGATGCCCGCCTGATTGCCATCAATGCCGATAACGGCAAAGTGTGCGACGACTTTGGCGACCACGGTGTGGTTGATCTGAGCGTCGGTATGGGCGATATCAAACCGGGTTACTACCAGCAGACCTCTACGCCATTAGTGGCGGGTAACGTGGTGGTGGTCGGCGGTCGCGTTGCCGATAACTTCTCTACCGGTGAACCGCCGGGCGTAGTTCGCGCATATGATGTCCATACCGGCAAACTTGCCTGGGCATGGGATCCGGGCAACCCGAACCTGACCGGTTTGCCACCAGAAGGCATGACCTACACGCGCGGTACGCCGAACGTCTGGTCCGCCATGTCTTACGACGCGAAGCTGAACCTGATTTACCTGCCAACCGGTAACGCCACCCCAGACTTCTGGGCCGGTGAACGTACCGCGCTCGACGATAAATACAGCTCCTCTATCGTGGCGGTTGACGCTACCACCGGTAAAGTACGCTGGCACTATCAGACAACCCACCACGACCTGTGGGACTTCGACCTGCCTTCTCAGCCGCTGCTGTATGACCTGCCAGATGGTAAAGGCGGCACCACGCCGGTGCTGGTACAAACCAGTAAACAGGGCATGATCTTTATGCTCAACCGTGAAACCGGCGAGCCGGTAGCCAAAGTCGAAGAACGTCCGGTTCCGGCGGGCAACGTTCCTGGCGAGCGCTACTCTCCGACTCAGCCTTACTCCGTCGGCATGCCGATGATCGGCAACGAGCAGTTGAAAGAATCCGATATGTGGGGCGCCACGCCGGTTGACCTGCTGCTGTGCCGCATCCAGTTTAAAGAGATGCGTCATCAGGGTATCTTCACCCCGCCAGGCGAAGACCGTTCCCTGCAGTATCCTGGCTCACTGGGTGGGATGAACTGGGGCAGCGTATCCGTTGACCCAAACAACAGCCTGATGTTCGTCAACGATATGCGTCTGGGTCTGGCAAACTACATGGTGCCGCGCGCCAATGTGGCGAAAAATGCCAGCGGCATCGAGATGGGTATTGTACCGATGGACGGTACGCCGTATGGCGCAATGCGCGAGCGTTTCCTGTCTCCGCTGGGTATTCCGTGCCAGAAGCCACCGTTTGGCACGATGTCCGCCGTGGATCTGAAGTCCGGTAAGATCGTCTGGCAGGTGCCGGTAGGTACCGTTGAAGACACCGGTCCGCTGGGGATCCGCATGCACATGCCAATCCCTATCGGTATGCCAACCCTGGGCGCTTCTCTGTCTACCCAGTCTGGTCTGCTGTTCTTCGCTGGCACTCAGGATTTCTACCTGCGCGCGTTTGATACCGCAACCGGGAAAGAGATCTGGAAAGACCGTCTGCCGGTCGGCAGCCAGTCAGGCCCAATGACTTACGTTTCGCCGAAGACTGGCAAACAGTACATCGTGATTAACGCAGGTGGCGCACGTCAGTCGCCGGATCGCGGTGATTACATCATTGCCTACGCGCTGCCGGATAGCCACTGATAGTCGAACTATCGTGCGCGTATTGTGCCTGATGGCGCTGCGCTTATCAGGCCTACACTGCCTCGCCACCTTTATGGTGACGAGGCTTTTTTATTGATAGACCTTCGCTTAAAACGTTTCCCAGTTATCCGCACCGGCGGTTGCCGCAGTCGGACGAGCCGGGTTAAACGCCGCTTTTGCTGTGGTTTTGACCGTTTCAATACGTTCACTTGCCTGTAAGCGGAAAGTGCCGACCGCTTCGGTTAAGCGCGCCGCCTGCTCTTCCAGTGACGTCGCCGCCGCAGAGGCTTCTTCCACCAGCGAGGCGTTCTGCTGGGTGACGTTATCCATTTCGGTCACCGCCTGGCTCACCTGCTGAATCCCGCGATTCTGCTCATCAGAAGCCGCTGCAATCTCCAGCATAATGTCGGTCACGCGTTTCACCGCATCAACAATATCGGTCATCGTGGTCCCCGCGCGCACCACTTCATCAGACCCACGTTCAATTAACGTTACCGATTCGCTGATAAGCCCTTCAATCTCTTTTGCGGCCTGGGCGCTGCGGCTTGCCAGCGTGCGAACTTCACTGGCGACCACCGCAAACCCGCGCCCCTGCTCGCCCGCACGCGCCGCTTCTACTGCGGCGTTCAGCGCCAGAATATTAGTCTGGAATGCAATGCTGTTAATCACCGAGGTGATTTCCGAGATTTTCTTCGAGCTGGTCGAGATACTGCCCATCGTCGATACCACACCCGATACCAGTTGCCCGCCGCGGGAGGCCTTGCCGGAAGCATCTTCCGCCAGCTTGCTGGCATGGTGTGCATTCTCGGCGTTCTGTTTCACCGTCGCCGCGAGCTGTTCCATGCTGGCCGCCGTCTGTTCAATGGCCGCCGCCTGCTGTTCGGTACGCGAAGAGAGATCGGTATTACCAACGGAAATTTCGCTGGTTCCGCGATAGATCTCTTCCGCGCCCTGACGCACGGTACCCACAGTCTGCACCAGCGCATGCTGCATTTTTTGCAGGTTGCCGTTGAGCTGACCAATTTCACTGCGTCCTACGGGTTCATCTGCCATGGTTAGATTGCCGCTCGCAATCTGGGCAATACGTGCGCCCGCTCGCTGCAGCGGCAGGATCACCACGCTACGGAGGGTGGTAAAGGTAATAATGGTCATCACTACGGCAAGAATAAAAGCACCGACCATAAACAACCCGCCCAGTCGGGTACGGTCATGCGCTAATGCCGCAAGCTGGTTAGCTCGTGCGGTACGAATATCAATGACCTTCAAGCGCACGTCGTTATAGGCATCGTCGAGCGCGCGAGCCTGTTCGCTTTCATAGTTGATGATGGCTTCAAACATGCCGTTTTTTGCATATTTCAGCATCGGCGTCATGCCGTCTAAATAGGCGCTATAGCGCTGATTCATTTCGGCATCCAGCGCTTCATCGGCCGCCGTTTTCACGCTGCGATTGGTGTAGAGTTTGAACCCGTCCTGAGAGCGTTTAATTCTGTTTTCTGCCGCTGCCAGGTTCTTCTTCATGCTCTCCATCTCGGCGATACGGCTGTCCGCCCCGGCATGAATCATCATAATACGGGCTTCACGCAGGTAGTTGGCGCTGTCAGAAAGCCCAACGCGGACCTGCAACTCCTGCGTCACATCGCGCTGGTCGTTATCGGCTTTCCACATGAAATAGCCTGCCAGCCCTGAACTCAAGGCAAACAGCACCAGAATACCGCCCAGCACAAAGCCGAAGAACGGCACAAGGCGAATATGATGTAGAAAGCTGACCTTTTGCGAGCGATTCGGCTGCGCGGATTTTTTTTCCATGAGTAACTCTCTTGTACTTGAGGTAAGTAATAGAGTCATCGGCCATAGACGCTGAATTCTTATCAGGAAAGGTGCAAAACGTAAGGCGGGTCACACTTCAGAAAACCAGCGGGAAGATCCCGCTGGTTGAGGGGGGATTATTTATCGCCGAAATGAATCACGGTACGGATAGATTTCCCTTCGTGCATCAGATCAAACGCTTCGTTGATCTGGTCTAACGGCAGGCGGTGGGTGATAAACGGATCGAGCTGGATTTTGCCCGACATCGCCTCTTCCACCATCCCAGGCAGTTGGGTACGGCCCTTCACGCCGCCGAACGCCGAACCGCGCCATACGCGGCCTGTCACCAGCTGGAACGGACGGGTTTTAATTTCCTGACCCGCACCGGCCACGCCGATGATGATGCTTTCGCCCCAGCCTTTGTGGCAGCATTCCAGCGCCGAACGCATGACGTTAACGTTGCCAATACATTCAAAGCTGAAGTCGACGCCACCGTCGGTCAGTTCAACGATCACATCCTGAATCGGTTTATCGTAGTCTTTCGGGTTGATAAAGTCGGTGGCACCCATTTCACGCGCTAAGGTGAATTTTTCCGGGTTGGTATCCACCGCCAGAATGCGTCCGGCCTTCGCCTGCACCGCCCCCTGAATAACCGCTAAACCAATGCCGCCGAGCCCGAAGACGGCCACGGTGTCGCCTTCTTTCACTTTCGCCGTGTTATGGACCGCGCCGATCCCGGTAGTGACACCGCAGCCCAGCAGGCAGACTTTATCCAGCGGTGCCTGTGGGTTCACCTTCGCCAGTGAAATTTCTGCACAGACGGTGTACTCACTGAAGGTACTGGTGCCCATGTAGTGATAAATCGGTTCACCGTTATAGGAAAAACGGGTGGTGCCGTCCGGCATCAGGCCTTTACCCTGAGTGGCACGTACGGCCTGACAGAGGTTGGTTTTGCCCGATTTACAGAACTTACACTCGCCGCATTCGGCGGTATAAAGCGGGATCACATGGTCGCCAGGCTTAAGGCTGGTAACGCCTTCACCGACTTCAACCACCACACCGCCGCCTTCATGGCCAAGCACCGCCGGGAATACGCCTTCCGGATCATCACCAGACAGCGTGAACGCATCGGTATGGCAAACGCCGGTATGGGTGATTTTGACCAGCACTTCGCCCTTTTTCGGCGGCGCCACGTCAATTTCAACAATTTTCAGCGGCTGACCAGGGCCAAACGCAACTGCAGCACGTGATTTCATAACTGTCTTTTCCATTAGGGGATTATTTTAAATAGGATCGAAGCAGGAGACCTACCTCAGCCATGCGCACCGCGCGCTGATCCGGCGTGGTTTCGCCGCTCACCAGTTCATCTTTAAGGTGCATCTCAACCATTTCACCCATCAGGCCGTTAGAGGCCCCACGGATAGAGGCAATCTGCTGCAAAATGGTCAGGCAGGAGTCACCCGATTCCAGCGCGCGCTCCAGGGCTTCAACCTGCCCTTTGATACGACGTACCCGGCTTAAAGCCCGTTTTTTGTCTTCGAGTGAATGCGGCATAGGCCCTCCGATAGTATAGGGGGGTATACTATCAAGTTCATTGCTTTGATGTAAAATAAATGTTTTAAATTTTTACTTGCTCAAGCGCATAGACAGCCCCAAACGGGTTTACTCCCCCCTGAGCTCTTAGTTTAGACGTTTATGAGGTGACCGTAGGACAGGCCTATGCCGTTATAGCAATTTGGATGGGAGTAAAAACAGACTGGCCCGATAAGAATATCGGGCCAGGAGAACTATCAGGACTGGAGGGTCGCCAGGCGAGCCGCAAAGCCAACAAACACCAGGCCAATCAGGCTGTTGCCAATTTTTGCCAGCTTTTTACGCGTTTTCACATAGCGCGTCACCAGCGAGCCGGAGACGATAAGGAAGCTCAGGTAGGTAAAGCTCACCAGTTCCAGCGTCAGCGCCAGAATAAAGAACGCCAGGCCGGGGGTTTTCGCGTGGACATCAATAAACTGCACGAAGAACGAGACGTAGAACAAAATCGCTTTCGGGTTGGTCAGGCTCAACGTTAACGCACGCTTAAAGATGGCGTGGCCCGGCTCCGCGGCTTCGTCATGTTCGGCATTTTTACGCTTAAGCGTGCTGTAAAGCATCTTGCCGCCGAGATAGAGCAGATAAATCGCTCCAAGATAGCGCACAATATTAAACAGCACCGGCGTGGTTTTAATCAGCGTGGCGACGCCCGCAAACGAGAGAGACATTAGAACGGCATCGCCAATAAAGACCGCAAGCGCCGCCATATATCCTTTGCGGATACCGTGCGACACGCCGGTCTTCAGTACGAAGAAGGTATTTGGCCCCGGCACCAGAATAATAAAGATGGCCCCGAGCAAATAGGTCCAGTAATTAAGCACACCAAAATCTGCGAACACCCTGTTCTCTCCATTCATACGTCAAATATATGACTTATGGTAGCGCAGAGAACAGGGAGTTGAAAGCAGGTTAACGCTTGCGTGGCATCATGCGCAGCAGCGTGTTGTCCTTCCAGATATAGTGGTGCGCCAGCGCCGCAAGCGCGTGCAGGCCAATCAGCCAGTAGCCGAGGTTTGCGAGGAACACATGATAGTGTTTCAGCGTATCCACAAGGTCAAAATTCCCCTCAGCGGCATGCGGCATGGTGAGGCCAAACGCCAGCCACGGATTACCGCGGTTGTACATCATCACCAGACCAATCAGCGGCAGTGCAATAAACAGCAGATAGATTGCCAGGTGTCCCAGATGCGCCATCCCGGTCATCATCGGCTTTGGCTTCGGCACAATAGGCGGCGCCGGGCGCTTCAGGCGAATGAGGAGACGCGCCACCATCAGTACCAGCACGCTGATCCCGCAGGAGACATGGATCATGTTGATGACCGGGCGGTCGCTACGGGGGAAAAATCCGCGCAGTTCCATCGCCGCATAGGCTACCACCACCAGCAAAAATACCAGCCAGTGGATGGCAATTTGTAAGCGGGAATATTTATCGTTCATCGCCAAAATACTCTGAGAAGTAACATAAAAAAGCAAAATAGCCGCGATTCATTAAAATTTCATTAACTTTTTCAAATCGATACAAATTAAATTTTCGCGACAACGTTGCCCTTCCCGGCTCGCTGAACTAAGCCTGGACAGATGAAATACATAATCCACACTTATTAATTGAGTCAATCTGACGTACGCGTATTGGGCTGATACCCATCACTGACAGGAGAGTACCATGAGTAAAATTGGCATTAACGGGTTTGGGCGTATTGGTCGTCTGGTTCTACGCCGTTTACTGGAAGTTTCCAGCAGTCATGAAGTGGTCGCAATTAACGATCTGACCTCCCCCAAAGTTCTGGCCTACTTATTGAAGCATGACTCCAACTACGGCCCGTTCCCGTGGAGCGTTGATTACAACGATAATGCGCTGATTGTGAATGGTAAAACCATTACCGTTTACGCTGAAAAAGAGGCGAAAAATATTCCGTGGACCGCCCAGGGTGCAGAGCTGATTGTCGAATGTACAGGCTTCTATACCTCGACGGAAAAATCGCAGGCGCATATTGATGCCGGGGCAAAAAAAGTGCTGGTCTCCGCGCCTGCTGGCGATATGAAAACGCTGGTCTTTAACGTCAACGACGATACGCTGAACGCCAGCGATAAGATTATCTCCGTTGCGTCCTGCACCACCAACTGTCTGGCGCCAATGGCTAAAGCCCTCCACGACGCGTTCGGCATTGAAGTAGGCACCATGACCACCATCCATGCCTATACCGGCACGCAGTCACTGGTTGATGGTCCACGAGGCAAAGACCTGCGCGCGTCTCGCGCCGCGGCGGAGAATATCATTCCGCACACCACCGGGGCGGCAAAAGCGATTGGTCTGGTGATCCCGGCGCTAAGCGGCAAGCTGAAGGGCCACGCTCAGCGCGTGCCAACGAAAACAGGGTCAGTGACCGAGCTGGTCTCGATTCTCAGTAAAAAAGTCACCGTAGATGAAGTGAACCAGGTGATGAAGAACGCCGCGCACAACAATGAGTCATTTGGCTATACCGAAGAGGAAATTGTCTCTTCCGATATTATCGGCACGCATTTCGGCTCCGTCTTCGATGCGACCCAAACTGAAGTGACCGAAGCGGGCGGCCTGCAGCTTGTCAAAACGGTCTCCTGGTACGATAACGAATATGGCTTTGTGACCCAGTTGATTCGCGTACTGGAAAAATTCGCCAAAATGTAAACACGCCGGCGGGCGGCATCACGCCCCCGCCGTTTCCACGCAAAAAATGGTCGTCTGATTTTCGGTTGCTGCCCTTTTGCGCTCTGCGACACACTCCGATTGCACACACAACCGGAGAATCACATGAACTTCACTCAACTGCACCATCAAAGTGCCCCACTGCTCATCGCGAATGTCTGGGATGTCCCGAGCGCCCTGGCCGCACAGCGTGCCGGTTATCAGGCGCTGGGAACCTCCAGCGCCGCCATTGCCGACATGTTAGGATACCCTGACGGCGAAGGGATGTCGTTTGCGGAGCTGCGCTATATTGTGGGCCGCATCCGTGCCGCGACGACGCTGCCACTGAGCGTTGATATTGAATCTGGCTATGCCGAATCCGTGGGCGATATCGTGGATAATGTGCTGCAACTCTCTGCGCTTGGCGTAGCGGGAATCAATCTGGAAGACAGCCACGTACGCGACGGCCGCCGCGAACTCCTTGATGCTGAACATTTTGCAAAGCGCCTGCAAGCCATTCGGGAGGGATTGGCGACCCACCGCGTTTCGCTCTTTCTCAACGCGCGTACCGACCCCTTTTTACTCGGTATGCCAGAGGCGTTAAGCGTGACACTGTCACGAGCATCGTTGTATGCCAGCCATGGCGCTGATGGTCTGTTTGTCCCCTGCGTTCACCATCCCGAGGATATTGCGGCGTTAGTCAGGCAAACCGCGCTGCCGCTGAACGTGATGGCGGTTCCCGGTCTTGCTGATTTCGCGACGCTTTCGGAACTTGGCGTGCGTCGAATTTCCATGGGCAATGCCGTACATAGTGCATTACAAACTCAACTAAACCGTCTACTGTTATCGCTTCGCCATCAGCGGTCCTTTGCAGGAGTCTTTGACGATGAAAGTCACCGATAGCGCCCAATGCGATACCTGGTACCAGGCGCTGCTGGCGCGCGCGCCGGAGTACACCGGCGTCTTTTACGTCGGGGTGAAAACCACCGGTGTGTTCTGTATTGCGGTTTGCCGGGCGCGCAAGCCCAAACGTGAAAACGTCGAGTTTTACCGTGATTTTAAATCGGCGCTGGACGCAGGCTATCGTCCCTGCAAAGTCTGTCGGCCAACGGAAAACGCCTGTAGCGCGCCTGATTATATTGAACAGGCGTTGGCGTTGGTTCGTCAGACGCCTAAAGTACGCATCAGCGATGCCAGACTGCGTGACAGCAACATCAGCCCGGAGCGCGTGCGTCGCTGGTTCTTACAGCATCATGGCATTACCTTTCAGGCTTTCCAGCGTATGCAGCGAGTTGACGTCGCATTGCAGGAGCTCAAGGGTGGCCGTAGCGCCACGGATGTCGCCTTTGATAGCGGCTACGAGTCGCTTAGCGGCTTCGGCTACACCTACAAAAAACTCACCGGCCATTCGCCCACGATGGCGCAGCAAACGCTGCTCATTCACCGTTTTACCACGCCGATTGGGCCGATGTTCGTTTGCGCCAGCGAGCGCGGGGTGTGTCTGTTGGAGTTTGTTGACCGCCGGATGCTCGAGACCGAATTTAGCGACCTCCAGCGCCTGCTGAATGCCCGCATTATTGCCGGTCAAAACGGGCATATCCGCCAGGCAGAAAACGAGATTGCCGAGTATTTCGCCGGCAAACGTCTGAGGTTTACGCTGGCGCTGGATACGCCAGGCAGTGAGTTCCAGCGCCGTGTCTGGCAGGCGCTAGCCGAGATTCCCTGCGGGGAAAGCACCCATTATCAGGCGCTGGCGGAAACCCTCAATAAACCCACTGCCGCTCGCGCCGTGGCGGCCGCTAACGGTGCTAACCGCATTGCTATCGTCATTCCCTGCCATCGGGTGATCGGCAAAGACGGCAGCATGACCGGTTATGGCGGCGGTGTGGCCCGTAAGCGCTGGTTGCTGGAGCATGAGAAAAAGATCGTGGCTCGGTGAGTTCTCGGCGTCGCGAAGCTCTGCCGGGCTACGGGTCTTGTAGGCAGGATAAGGCAATGACGCCATCTGGCAATCAGCGCCTGAATCGCCTGATGGCGCTGCGCTTATCAGGCCTACAAACCCGTACGCTGGGGATTAGCGCTTAACCCTGAGTTTGCAAATAGACCATCTGGGTTTGCAGATACTCATTCAACCCATGTTTACCGTCAGCGCCGCCGATGCCGGACTTACGCCAGCCAGCATGGAAGCCCTGCATCGCTTCAAAGTTTTCGCGGTTAATATAGGTTTCACCAAACTTCAGGCCGCGTACGGCTTTCATCGCCTGGTTGAGATCCCGGGTATAAACAGAAGATGTCAGTCCATAATCGCTGTCGTTGGCCATCTTCAAAGCGTCATCCAGCGTATCGAACATCACCACCGGCAGCACCGGACCAAAGGTCTCTTCGTGCATTATGCTCATCTCCTGACGAACGTCCAGCAGCAGCGTCGGCGGATAGAAATAGCCCGCGCCATCGACGGCTTTGCCACCAAGTACCACTCGCGCCCCCTGAGAAACGGCTTTCGCGACTTTTTGCTCAACGCGCTCCAACGCGGCAGCATTAATCAGCGGCCCCATCGCAATATCGTTGCGTTTTGCCGGGTCGCCGAATGCCACCCCTTTCATCGCTTCACCTAATTTATTGACAAAGCGGTCGTAGATACCTTTCTGCACGTATACGCGCTCAGCGCAGTTACAGACCTGTCCGGTGTTGATGACGCGGGAGTCGACAATCGCTTTAACCGCCAGCTCAAGGTCGGCGTCGTCCAGCACAATCGCCGGTGCTTTACCGCCAAGTTCAAGGCAGACTTTGGTGATATTTTTCGCCGCGGCGGCCATAATTTTCTCGCCCGCCCCGACGCTGCCGGTCATGCTGACCATGGCCACTTTCGGGTTGCCCGCCAGCTCCTGACCGACGGTTTCACCACGCCCCAGCACCAGGTTGAAGACCCCTTTAGGCAAGCCAATCTCGTGAACGATTTCAGCAAAAGCGATAGCGTTATTCGGCGTAAACTCACTCGGCTTAATCACGATGGTGTTACCGGTGATAAGCGCAGGCGCGAGCTTGCGCGCTATCAGAAAGAATGGGAAGTTCCACGGTAGAATACCGGTGGTAACCCCCAGCGCACGTTTAAAAACAAAGATGTTCTCACCAGGACGGTCGCTTTGCAGTATTTCCCCTTCATAACGGCGCGCCCATTCCGCCATGTATTCGATGTAGTCCGCGGTAAACCCTACCTCGACTTCCGCCAGCTGTTGAATTTTGCCACCCTCAGCCACAATCATCTGGCTGATTTCTGCCGCGCGCGCGCGTATACCGGCAGCAATTTTACGCAACCATCCAGCGCGTTCGATAGCAGGCAGCGCCTCCCATGCTGGCTGCGCGCGCTCGGCGGCATCAATCGCCCGCTTCGCATGCTCGGCATCACCATCAGGAATTCGGGAAAGGCACTCTTCGGTCGACGGGTTAATCACATCAATCCAGCTATCGCCCTGCCAGCTGACGAACTGACCATCAATATACATCGGATGTTGCACGGGTGACGTCATGTCCTGCTCCTGTCTGCGTTAGGTAGTTAACAAGTAAAGATATTGTTAAATACATATACACTTTGGCAACTTTTCCAACTGGTCATGTCCGTTTCTGTGAAGCAACACGAAAAGATAGTTCGCTAATTTTTTCTCATCCCCGGTGCTGATTGAACTACGGTTTATCGCACAAGCACTATCATTGAATATATTGTCTTCTTATTTCGGTTTTACCGAGTTCAATCATGCATAAAATCCCAGGCGTTCTGGCATTTACGTCGGCCCTGTTGCCGGCCACTTTCAGCTTTGCTGATGAGATTAATCTCTACTCCGTTAATACCGGTTCGTTTGTCTACCACCTGACGGGTAACCACGGGCAATATACTGAAGAATTCGACAACAACTACTTCTCCGTCGAACGTAAATTTTCTGAGGATTCGAAATATAGCCTGCTGGTCGGGACGATGAAAAACAGCTTTGATGACCGCTGTTTTTCGATAGGCGTACGCCGTGACTGGTTGAAAGGCAGTGGCCCCACCGAGGGTTGGACGTTTAAAGGCGTTTACGCCTATACGGGCGAATTCTTTTTTGATGCCTTCAGCCACTGTGGGGATTCCGGCACCTATCATACGGCGAAAAAAATCACTGGTGTGGGCTTCTCGCCGTATATCTACCACGGGTTGCAATATAACTTCACCGACTATTTCGGCATCGAAAGCGGCATTATTTTACCGTCGATTTTTGTTATTACCGTGCAATGGAGTTTTCGTTAATCCGACCGCTTCGGCGGTCGGTCGCTATTATCCCAGCGTACGACTGGCTAATACCTGTTGAAGTAGCGGGTCAGCGCTGAGCTGTGCCCAGGCGGCCTCTACTTCAGCAGGAATATCGACGTGAGCAATGAAATCCTTACCGCGTGGTCCATAACCCTGCGCATCATCGCGAAGGCGTGGAATTTCACCGAGCAGCAGCGATAAATAGCGCGCCACCGGCCATAGCCCCGCCTCAGGCTGGCGATAACCAACGCCTTCCTCTGTGTTGATCAGTTCCGGTACGTAGCCCGGGTAGCTTAACCATCGCGGCGCGTTTTCCACCTCTTGCCAGACGCGGGCAAAGGTTGCCATAGTGCGGCGCTGCATGGTTGGGTCCTGCACCACCGTCACCCTGGGGGCGTGGATGCCACGCGCTTCCATTACCCGACGGGTAAACCAGGCGTTCTCACCGCAGTTCGTCGACTGGTCTTCCACCACAATGCGGTCTCGCGCGATCTGCCAGAAGCGGTGCGCAATTTCCGCCAGCAGCGTCGCCTCCGCCTCCCCGTTCGTTTCGATGCTTTGATAGCGCGGGTGCTGTGCCATCGCCTCATAGAGAAAGTTGGTCGAATGACCAATACCACCGCTGATTAACAGCGAACCGCCGTTTTCACTGACCAACCGACAAACGGCATCGATAGTGGGCATCACCGCATTTCCGGCCATCACCACCCACTGCGTTTCCTCAGCCTTTGGCGAGCTGTCAAAATCATTTTGCGCCAGCCAGCGGCCCAGTAAGTTGGCCGCCATCAGCGTTTCCTGCGGTAAATATGACACGTTCATGGTCCTCTCTACTCTCCTCATTCGTGCAAATTGGCGGGCACGGCCTCACGTTAATCACACCATTTTGTAACAATTATGAAATAACCAGAAACATCTAAAAACAGCGCGGTTGCACCTGAATAAAACGCTATTTCTATAACACAATCCAGAATTTACTACCGTTATAATTAGGATAAATAGTCAGTTAAAACAAAAATGATGCTCGTTTTTATTCACAAATTTCAATGATGCGCTTGCCAAAGATAACGCCCATATCTAAGTTGCTTAACAAACACACAACCTTTTTCACAATCCAGGTTGCACCATTCCATAAAAAAGGTGATACCTGATTTTAACCCAATGTGGCGGGAGTTATTCTTCATGACAATACAAGAAAGTAGCACCACGATCCTGAAAAAGAATAAGAGGGTCCTGATTGCTAGCCTAACCGGCAGTTCCATTGAATGGTTTGACTATTTTTTATACGGAACGGCCGCCGCACTGGTGTTTAATAAGATCTTTTTCCCGATGGTTGACCCGGTCATCGGCCTGATTCTCTCCTACCTTTCCTTCTCGCTCACGTTCTTTATTCGTCCGATTGGCGGCGTTATTTTCGCTCACATTGGCGACCGCATCGGTCGTAAAAAGACGCTGGTGTTAACCCTGTCGCTGATGGGAAGTGCAACAGTGATGATTGGTCTGCTGCCGACCTACGACATGATTGGTATCTGGGCACCGATTCTACTCATTCTGATGCGTATTATTCAGGGGATTGGCATCGGCGGTGAATGGGGTGGCGCGCTGCTGCTGGCCTATGAATACGCGCCGGAAAAGCGTAAAGGCTTCTTCGGCAGTATCCCACAGGCGGGCGTGACGATTGGGATGCTGATGGCCACTTTTATCGTCTCGCTGATGACGCTGTTCAGCGAAGAGCAGTTCCTCTCCTGGGGCTGGCGCATTCCGTTCCTGATGAGCGCGGCGCTGGTGCTGATTGGCCTGTGGATCCGTAAAGATATCGATGAAACGCCGGAATTTAAGAAGGTGAAATCCTCCGGTAAAGTGGCTAAAGCGCCGCTGCGCGAAACCCTGACCCATCACTGGCGTGAAGTGATTATCGCCGCTGGCCTGAAGGTGGTGGAAACCGCACCGTTCTATATCTTCTCCACCTTCGTGGTGAGTTACGCCACCACAACCCTGACCTATCAGAAGTCGCAGGTGCTGGAAGCCGTCACGCTTGGTGCGCTGGTGTCAACGGTGATGATCCCGCTGATGGGCCTGCTCTCGGATAAAATTGGTCGTCAGCGAATGTACGCCATTAGCGTCGTGCTGCTGGGTCTGTTCATCGTGCCGTGGTTCCTGCTGCTCAACACCGGCACCACCTGGGGGATCACCCTCGCAACGGTTATCACTTTCGGGATTTTATGGTCACCGATTACCGCCGTGCTGGGAACGCTGTGCTCGGAAATCTTTAGCGCCAACGTACGCTACACCGGCATCACGCTGGGCTATCAGATTGGCGCTGCACTGGCAGGCGGTACCGCGCCGCTGATTGCAACCGGTCTGCTGGCAAAATACAACGGCGATTGGGTTCCGGTGGCCTGGTATCTGGCAACGACGGTGGCGATTTCTCTGACGGCGATTTTCTTTGCCAGCCGTCGTAAAAATGCAGCCGCGTCGGTGAACGCGCAGACCAGTCAGATTTAATCTGTAGGCCCGATAAGCGAAGCGCCATCGGGCAGCATTGAGCCTAGTGCCGGATGGCGGCTCCGCCTTATCCGGCCTACACCCCCATCCCATAGCAAACAAATAGTCACCTTCCGATAACATTTATTTTTCATATTCACTTGAATTATGGTTTTCGGCGAACGTAGAATCATTAGAGCTCTAATGATCATGAATACATCGCCTATGGATAACCGTCAGCTTAGTTTTTCTCATCTCCTCTATCTCACCGCCCATCACTGGCGGCTGGCGGTAAACCGTCGGCTGAAAGATCTCGGTATGAGCCAGGCCACATGGGTCGCCGTGGCCAGCATTGCGCGCAACGAACAGCCACTGTCGCAGTCTGAACTTGCTCAGGAGTTGGGAGTAGAAAGCGCCACCGTGGTGCCGCTTATTAACCGTCTGGTAGAGGCTGGGCTGGTCGAGCGAGTCCTCACCGAGCGTGATAAACGTAAGCGGCTGCTGGTCGCGACGCCAAAAGGCCTTGAGCTTTATCACCAGGTAAAAGCCGTGGCGGATGAACTGCGTGAAGAGATTCTGACGGTGATTACTCCAGAAGAACAAGAGATTACCCAGCGGGTGCTCACCCGGTTGCTGCACGAAGTGGAGAAAAAATAATGGCTCCACCGCGTCGCGACCCCTACGCCCCGCACGACTGGGCGCCCCACGAAAAACCGGCGATCCTCGGCTCTCCATCAACGCCGATTCACAGCGCACCAAAACGTGTCGCCTACGGCATCGTCGGCCTGCTGGTTTGTCTCACCGGTGCGTTGGGCAATGCGGTCGTCACCGCGAATCTGCAAAACCTTCAGGGTTCATTTGCCGCCTGGTCGACGGAAATCGCCTGGCTGCCTGCTGTTTACGTCATGACTAACGTTTCCATTAACCTGCTGCTGGTGAAATTTCGCCAGCAGTTTGGTCTGCGGGCGTTTACCGAAGGCTTTCTGGTGCTGTATGTGCTGGTGACCTTCTTTCACCTGTTCGTCAACGACCTCAGCTCGGCGCTGATGGTGCGCGCCGCCCACGGTATGGTGGCGGCGGCCTTAAGTTCGCTCGGGATCTATTATCAGGTGCAGGCCTGGCCTGCTAAGCACCGCCTGAAAGCGCTGACCATTGGGATAACCGGCTCGTCGCTGGCTATTCCCATCGCAAGGCTGTTCTCGACCGAACTGTTACAAATTGACGAATGGCGTGGACTCTACTTCTTTGAATTAGGCCTGGCGCTGGTGTCGCTCGCCTGCGTTATTGCCCTTAAGCTACCGCCGAGCGACCGTAAAAAGGTGTTCGAGAAGAAAGATTTCATCACCTTTATTTTACTGGCCCCCGGTATGGCGCTGATATGCGCAGTGCTGTCCCTGGGGCGTCTCGAATGGTGGTTTGAAGCGCCGTGGATTGGCTGGTCGCTCGCCACGGCGATTGTGCTGATTGTCTCTGCCATCATCTTTGAACATAACCGTACTAACCCGCTATTAAACACTCGGTGGCTCTCCAGCGGCAGTATTCTGCGCCTGGGGCTGATTATGGTGCTTATCCGTATCGTGCTGGCGGAGCAGAATACCGGCGTTATCGGCTGGCTTCAGTACGTGGGGCTGCAAAACGAGCAGATGACGACGCTGGCGTGGTCGATTTTTGCAGGTATTACCTGCGGGATTATCGCCAGTTGCCTGACGCTCAACCCGCGGCGACTTTACTGGCCCACCGCCACGGCACTGACGCTCATCATGATAGCCTCGCTGCTGGACAGCCAGTCCACCAGCCTGACGCGCCCTGACCAACTGATGTTCAGCCAGTTCCTGCTCGGCTTCGGCAGTGCCTTTTTCCTCGCGCCCGCCATGTTGGCAGGCATCGGCGGCGTTATTGCCGACCAGCGTAATCTGGTGAGCTTCTGGTGCTGTTTGGCATGAGCCAGAACATTGGCGGCCTGCTCGGTTCGGCTATCCTCGGCACCTTTCAGACCTGGCGAGAGAAGTTTCACTCAAGCCAGCTTGCCGACCAGATAACCACCCTCAATCCGGTCATTAACGAGCGGCTACAGCTTTACGCCCAGCAGTATCAAAGCCAGCTAGGCGACAGCGCGCTATTGAACGTTCAGGCCAGCGCCGTACTGCAAAACCTCTCCACGCTGGAGGCCAATATTCTCGCCTACAATGATACTTATCTGCTGACGGCAGCCATTTCTGCCGCCACGCTGCTATGGGTGTTCTGGCGATTATTAAGACTGCGTATTACCGCCCACATCGCGCTGAAACGTGCGACGGGCAGCAAATAACAACAAGAGAGATCTGGAATCGTTATGAGTCAGCAGGATGCGGCCAAGCAACAGGCCAATACCCGAAACAATATCCGCGTGGTATCCATTTTTACCGCCGCAGCCATCGGTCTCGTCGGCGTACTGGTTGTCCTGTACGCCTGGCAGCTACCGCCGTTTACCCGCCACAGTCAGTTTACCGATAACGCCTACGTGCGCGGCCTGACCACTTTTATCAGCCCGCAGGTCAACGGCTACGTGACCGGCGTTAACGTGCAGGACTTTAACCAGGTCAAAAAGGGACAGGTGCTGTTCCAGATTGATGACCGCATCTATAAGCAGCGCGTGCATCAGGCGCAGGCGCAGTTGGCGATGAAGGAAGCGGCGCTACGCAATAATCTTCAACAGCGTAAAAGCGCCGAAGCGGTGATTGCGCGTAATGAAGCGGCGCTGCAAAACGCCCGCGCACAAAATCTGAAATCGCAGGCGGATTTAAAACGCGTGCAGGATCTGACGGCCGACGGTTCGCTGTCGATTCGCGAACGTGACTCGGCGCGTGCCAGCGCCGCCCAGGGCACCGCGGATATCGAGCAGGCGAAGGCGACGCTGGAGATGTCGAAGCAGGATCTGCAAACCACCATCGTCAACCGGGATTCGCTGGAAGCCGACGTGGCGAACGCTAAAGCCTCGCTGGAGCTGGCGGAAATCGATCTGCAAAACACGCGCATTATCGCCCCCACCGATGGCCAGCTTGGGCAAATCGCCGTGCGGCTTGGCGCATATGTCACCGCCGGAACGCACTTAACGCCGCTGGTGCCACCGCAGCATTGGGTTATCGCCAACCTGAAAGAGACCCAGCTTGCCACGGTGCGAATTGGTCAACCCGCGACCTTTACCGTTGATGCGCTGAACAGCGAAAAATTCAGCGGCACCGTACAGAGCATTTCACCGGCAACCGGCGTGGAATTCAGCGCGATATCGCCGGATAACGCCACCGGCAACTTCGTTAAAATCGCCCAGCGTATTCCGGTACGCATTGCCGTGGATGAAGGACAGAAAAACCTGCAGCGACTGCGTCCGGGGATGTCGGTACAGGTCACCATAGATACCCGCGCGGAGGCGAAGCCATGATCCGCCCCGTCGCCCTTGCGCTGGCCCTCGCGCTGGTTGGCTGTCAGTCCGCCGACGTGCAGCGTGCCGAGTCTACGCTGACCATTCCTGCTGCCTGGCGCGCCGACATTGGCCCAACGAGACCGGTTGAGGGCGTATGGTGGCGCAACTTTCACGACAGCGCGCTGAATCAGTACGTTGACCAGGCGCTGCGCTACAACAGCGACGTGCTGATTGCGCGCGAGCGGGTAAACGAATATCAGGCGCGCGCCTACGCCGCCGACAGCAGCCTGTTCCCTACCCTTGATGCCGGGCTGAGCGGTACTCGCGCTCGCTCACAGTCGGCCGCAACGGGCTTGCCCATTCACAGCACGGTCTATAAAGGCGGACTGACCGCGAGTTACGATGTTGATCTCTGGGGGGCAAATCGCAGCGCCGCCGAGGCCGCCAAAGCAAGCCTGGAAGCACAAAAAGCGGCCGCCGCCGCCGCAGATTTAACGGTCGCCACTTCGGTGTCCGTCGGCTATATCACCCTGCTGTCGCTCGACGAACAGCTACAGGTTACGGAGCAGACGCTGAAATCCCGGGAAGCGGCGTTTACGCTTGCGAAAAGACAGTTTGAAACGGGTTACACCTCCCGCCTTGAGCTGATGCAGGCCGATTCTGAACTGCGCGCAACCCGCGCTCAGGTGCCGCTGCTGCGCCATCAAATCACCCAGCAGGAGAACGCGCTGAGCGTGCTGCTTGGCAATAATCCTGGCGACGTTAAACGCAACGCGTTTGATAAACTGACTCCGCTTTCGCTACCGTCGCAGCTGCCTTCTACGCTGCTCAATCGCCGTCCCGATATTACCCAGGCCCAGCGCCAGCTGCTCGCCGCCGATGCCAGTCTGGCATCCTCAAAAGCACAACTGCTACCATCGATAAACCTGACGGCAACAGGCAGTTTACAAGACCGAACCCTGCCAGACCTGCTCGATAACCCGCTGCGGCTCTGGAGCATCGGCGGCAGCATTCTGGCACCACTGCTCAACCATCAGGCGCTGAATGCCCAGGTGGACGTGTCGATGGCGCAGCGCAACCAGGCGCTGTACAGCTATGAAAAAACGGTGCGCAGCGCGTTTAAAGAGGTCAACGATAGCCTCGATGCCATCACCCGCTATGGCGAGCAGCTCAGCGAACTCCAGGGACAAGAAGAGGTGGCGCAAGAGACGCTGCGTATTGCGCAGAACCGCTATAACAACGGTTACTCTTCCTATCTTGATGTGCTGGACGCGCAGCGTACCTTGTTCTCAACACAAATCAGCGTGGTGCAGGTGAAAAACAATCTGCTACTGGCGCAAATCGATCTTTACCGGTCGCTCGGAGGCGGCTGGTCTTCGCTGTCAGGCTGACAAATCCTAAGGGGTGTCACAATGCAAAAACAGTGGTCAGATGTTGATAATTATTTGATAGAGAACCTGATTCCCGGCGATACCGTGCTGTCTCTCGTGCTGGAAAACAACCAGCGAAACGGACTACCCGCGCACGATGTGGCGGCCAATCAAGGGCAACTGCTGGCGCTGTTTATGCGCATGGTGGGCGCGAAGTCAGTTCTGGAAATAGGAACGCTCGGCGCGTACAGCACCATCTGGATGGCACGCGAACTGCCCCCGGGCGGGCGGTTAATCACCCTCGAAGCTGACCCGCTGCACGCCCGCGTGGCGCGGGAGAATATCACCCTCGCCGGGCTTGATAAGGTGGTGACGCTGCGCGAAGGCCCGGCGCTGGATTCACTGGCGACGCTTGAAGATGCCGCGCCGTTTGACGTGATTTTTATCGATGCGGATAAGCCGAATAACCCTTATTACCTGCAATGGGCGTTGAAATATTCTCGCCCCGGCACGCTGATTATCGGCGATAACGTGGTGCGCGATGGTGAGGTGACCAACCCCAACAGCACCGACGCCCGCGTGCAGGGCGTGCGCCGGTTTATTGAGATGATGCATAACGACCCGCGCCTGACGGTCACGGCGCTGCAAACGGTCGGGATTAAGGGGTGGGATGGGTTTACGTTGGCGTGGGTGAACGCGTAAGCCTCGGTGAAGCCCCGGGGTCGGCATACGCCTCGCCCGGGCTACAGCTAATTTGCCGCCGGGATCAGGCGACAATCTGCTCCATCGCTTGCAGGATACGTTTATCCGAAATCGGATACGGCGTACCCAACTGTTGAGCAAAGAAGCTCACGCGCAGCTCTTCAATCATCCAGCGGATTTCCTTCACATCATCATCTTCACGACGCGATGGTGGCAGCTTGTTCAACCACTGTTGCCAGGCCTGCTGGACGCTATCCACTTTCAGCATCTGCGCGCGGTCGCGGTGCGGGTCAACGGCCATTTTTTCCAGACGTTTTTCAATCGCCTGCAAATAACGCAGCGTATCGCCCAAGCGACGGAAACCGTTGCCGGTAACGAAGCCACGGTATACCAGGCCGTTCATCTGCGCCTTAATGTCCGACAGCCCCAGCGCCATGGTCATGTCCACGCGGCCTTTCAGACGTTTGTTGATGTTAAACACCGCCGTCAGAATTTGCTCAACCTGTTTGGCAATCTCCACCACCGTTTCATTGAGATTAGCGCGCACCTTTTCGTGCAGCGCAGCGAAGCCCGCTTCGCTCCACACCGGCCCGCCCGCCTCGTCGATCAGCTTGTCCACGCCGCAGGAGATACAGTCGTCAATCAGGTCAAGCACCTTGCCATACGGGTTGAAGTAGAGCCCCAGTTTTGCCTTGTTCGGCAGCTTCTCGTGCAGATACTTAATCGGCGACGGAATATTCAGCAACAGTAGACGGCGCAAGCCGCGCCACATTGCCTGCTGCTGTTCCAGTTGGTTATCAAACAGCTTGATGGCCACGCTGTCACGCTCGTCCACCAGCGCCGGCCAGGCTTTCACCTTGTAATTGCCGCGCTTCTGCTCATAGCGATCCGGAAGGTCACCAAAGCTCCAGATATGCAGCCCGTTTTGCTCGATACCGTCGTCGGCGACCGCCGATAGCGTCTCCTGTACTTTTCCCTTCAGCATATCTTTCAACGCCTGAAGTGAGCGTCCTTCCTGAAGCTTCTTGTTTTTATCGTCCACCACGCGGAAGCTGATTTTCAGGTGATCGGGCACCTGATCCCACTGCCAGGCTTCTCGGTCGACGGTAACGCCGGTCATCCGCCGCAGTTCACGCTCCAGCGAATCCAGCAGAGGCAGTTCCAGCGGCGTGGCGCGGCCTAAGAAGGCTTCGGCGTAGTTCGGCGCAGGCACAAAGTTACGGCGCACCGGTTTCGGCAGCGATTTAATCAGCGCGATAATCAGCTCACGGCGCAGCCCCGGGATCTGCCACTCAAAACCGGCCTCTTCCACCTGGTTTAACAGCGGCAGCGGAATGTGCACCGTTACGCCATCGGCATCGGCTCCCGGCTCGAACTGATAGGTAAGACGCAGCTTCAGGTTGCCCTGATGCCAGAAGTTCGGGTAGTCCAGCTTGCTGACCTGCTCCGCCCCTTCTTTAATCAGCATGCTCTTTTCGAAATTGAGCAGATCCGGCGTTTCACGGCTCGCCTGCTTCCACCACTTATCAAAATGGCGCGCGGAAATCACTTCGTGGCTGATGCGCTGGTCGTAGAACTCAAACATCGTCTCGTCATCCACCAGGATATCACGGCGACGTGATTTATTTTCCAGCTCTTCAATTTCAGCGCGCAGCTTGAGGTTGTCGCGGAAGAAGGCGTGACGCGTCTGCCAGTCGCCTTCCACCAGCGCGTGGCGGATAAACAGCTCGCGGCACAGCGCCGGGTCAATCTGGCTGTAGTTAACCTTACGCGCGGCCACAATGGGCAGGCCGTAGACGGTGACTTTCTCGGTCGCCATCACCGCGCCCTGCGCCCGTTCCCAGTGCGGTTCACTGTAGGAACGTTTGATCAGATGCTGCGCCACCGGCTCTACCCATTCCGGGTCGATACGCGCGGCAATGCGCCCCCACAGGCGGCTGGTTTCGACCAGTTCGGCAACCATCGTCCATTTAGGCGGCTTCTTAAACAGCCCTGAGCCCGGGAAGATGGAGAAGCGCGCGTTACGCGCACCGGTAAATTCCTGCTTGTCGGTATCTTTCATCCCGATGTGCGACAGCAGACCGGTCAGCAGTGAAATATGAATTTCACGGTACTCCGCCGGTTCGCTGTTTACCGGAATACCCAGTTCTTTCACCACCTGGCGAAGCTGGGTGTAGATGTCCTGCCACTCACGCACGCGTAGGTAGTTAAGGAAATCGAGCTTGCACTGGCGGCGGAACTGGTTTGACGATAGCGCTTTTTGCTGCTCGCCGAGGTAGTTCCATAGGTTCACAAAGGCCATAAAATCTGACTCTTTGTCGTGGAAGCGGCGATGCTTTTCATCGGACGCCTGCTGTTTGTCCATCGGACGTTCACGCGGGTCCTGGATAGAGAGCGCCGACGTGATAATCATTGCTTCACGCACGCAGCCGTGTTTCTGCGCTTCCAGCACCATGCGCGCCAGACGCGGGTCGACCGGCAACTGGCTGAGCTGGCGGCCCTGTGGCGTCAGCTTGTAGGCCGTTGCCTGTTCATCGGTGGTGATAGCGCCCAGCTCTTCGAGCAGGCGCACGCCGTCCTGAATATTGCGTTTATCCGGCGCTTCGACGAATGGGAACGCGGCGATGTCGCCCAAACCCAGCGCGGTCATTTGCAGAATAACGGACGCCAGGTTGGTACGCAGGATTTCCGGGTCGGTAAACTCCGGGCGCGACAGGAAGTCATCTTCGGAATACAGACGAATACAGATACCTTCCGATACGCGACCACAGCGGCCTTTACGCTGGTTCGCGGAAGCCTGAGAAACCGGCTCGATCGGCAGACGCTGCACTTTGGTGCGATAGCTATAGCGGCTGATACGCGCCGTGCCTGGGTCAATCACATACTTGATGCCCGGTACCGTCAGCGAGGTTTCTGCCACGTTGGTGGCGAGCACGATGCGCCGTCCGCTGTGCGACTGGAAGACGCGGTTCTGCTCGCTGTTCGATAAGCGGGCGTAGAGCGGCAGGATCTCGGTATGGCGCAGGTCGCGTTTGCTTAGCGCATCGGCGGTATCGCGGATTTCTCGCTCACCGCTCATAAAGATTAAGATATCGCCCGGCCCTTCCTGCCCCAATTCATCGACGGCATCGAAAATCGCCTGTAGCTGGTCACGCTCGGTGTCGTCCGCATCTTCAACAATCGGACGGTAACGCACATCAACCGGATAGGTGCGGCCGGACACTTCGATAATCGGCGCATTATTAAAGTGGCGCGAGAAACGTTCCGGGTCGATGGTCGCCGAGGTGATGATCACCTTGAGATCCGGGCGACGCGGCAGCAGTTCTTTCAGGTAGCCGAGCAGGAAGTCGATGTTGAGGCTACGTTCGTGCGCTTCATCGATAATGATGGTGTCGTACTGCATCAGCAGGCGGTCCTGCTGGATTTCCGCCAGCAGAATACCGTCGGTCATCAACTTGACCATGGTGTTGTCGCTGACGTGATCGCTAAAGCGAACCTTGTAGCCAATGCAGCCGCCCGGCTCGGTTTTCAGCTCTTCAGCAATACGGTTAGCCACGGTGCGCGCCGCCAGACGACGCGGCTGGGTATGGCCAATCAGCCCTTTTATGCCGCGCCCCAATTCCATGCAGATTTTCGGCAACTGGGTGGTTTTACCCGACCCGGTTTCCCCGGCGACGATCACCACCTGGTGGTCACGCACGGCGTTGAGGATGTCTTGTTTCTTCTGGCTAACCGGCAGGTTTTCCGGGTACTCAATCACCGGACGCGCCGCTTCACGCAGCACAACCTTACCGGCTGCCTGTTCAATTTCCTGCGCCATCTCCTGGTAAATGGCCTGTTGTGCTTCAGGATTTTTAACCTTCTTAACGCCGTGTAATCGGCGGGCAAAGCGCTGTTTATCCCGCAGAGTCAGCGCGTCAAGGCGCTGACTGAGCATCGCAAAGGTGATTTTTTGTTGTTCTGTCATAGTCTTATTGGGCAGCGCACTGCCGGGAAAAGCTCTCATAAAGAATCGTCATAGCATACCACACTTGCGCATTTCGAGCCTTGTTCAAAAAAACTGAATATAGGATTCGATATATTGCGCTATCTCTGTGGCAGGATTGTGAATAAAGTGTCAGCAAGCAACAGGGCATCGCCCGTCAATCAAATATAAGGAATTACCTATGAGCAAAGTATTAGTTCTGAAATCCAGCATCCTGGCAGGCTACTCTCAATCAGGTCAGCTGTCCGACTATTTTGTTGAACAGTGGCGTGAAAAGCACTCCGCTGACGAAATCACCGTCCGCGATCTGGCTGCCAATCCAATCCCGGTGCTGGATGGCGAACTGGTCGGCGCGCTGCGCCCAAGCGATTCCCCACTGACCCCACGTCAGCAGGAAGCGCTGAAGCTCTCTGACGAGCTGATTGCTGAACTGCAAGCCCACGACGTCATTGTTATCGCCGCGCCGATGTATAACTTCAACATCCCAACGCAGCTGAAAAACTACTTCGACCTGATTGCCCGCGCTGGCGTAACCTTCCGTTACACCGAAAAAGGTCCAGAAGGTCTGGTCACCGGTAAACGCGCTATCGTCCTGAGCAGCCGCGGCGGCATCCATAAAGATAGCCCAACTGACCTTATCACCCCATACCTGAACGTGTTCCTGGGCTTCATCGGGATCACCGACGTGAACGTGGTCTTCGCCGAAGGTATCGCTTACGGTCCAGAAGTGGCCACCAAAGCGACCTCTGATGCAAAAGCCGCGATCGACAGCCTGGTAGCGTAATCGCCCTCAGCAATACAAAAACCCTGCTCATAAGCAGGGTTTTTGTTTTTTGTAGCCCGGCCAAGCGCAGCGCCGCCGGGACTGGCTCCGAGCCCCCCAGAGTCGCCGTACCGCCTCGTCTGGGCTACTTTTTGTCGAAGCGTAAATATCCCGCTATGCCACCGCCGCCATCTTTCGGATGGTGAATACCGTCATGAACTTCCACGCAGGCAAAATCAAACGGCGAAACGCCCTCGAGACAGGCAACGTTAATCCCGTATTGCTGAGGATTCGAGCGCCGCTGATGGAAGGTATAAATCCCGCACACCGAACAGAAAAAATGAACGGCTTCGCCAGTATTAAAGCGATACTCCGTCAATTTATCCCGCCCGCGTAGAATCTCGATGCCGGACAACGGCGCAGAAACCGCAACCGCACCGCGCATACGGCAGTAGGAGCAGTTGCAGCGGCGGGCGGTATTGAGTCCATCGCTAAGCACAACGGTGAAAGCCACCGCACCGCAGTGGCACTGGGCGGAACGTTTGTCGCTCATTAAGCCTCCCGTTATGCGCGAGCCGCAATGCCGTCGAGCGTCGCCAGCGCATCCTCAGGTAAGGTCAACTGACCCGCAGCCATATTCTCCTGCAGATGCGTGACTGAAGAAGTACCGGGGATCAGCAGAATATTGGGCGAACGGTGCAGCAGCCAGGCCAGCGCCACCTGCATCGGCGTGGCGTTCAGCGAACTGGCGACCTCATTCAGCGCGGAAGATTGCAGCGGTGAGAAACCGCCCAGCGGGAAGTAAGGCACATAGGCGATACCGTCGCGCGCCAGCGTATCAATCAGTTCATCATCGCGGCGGTGGGCAATGTTGTACTCATTTTGCACGCAGACAATATTGGCGATTTTGCGTGCCTCGGCCACCTGCGTTGGCGTAACGTTACTGACCCCAATATGCTTGATAAGCCCCTGCTGTTGCAGCTCGGCGAGTACGCTAACGCTGGCTTCAATAGAGCCTTCACACGGAGCATGACCGTCGCCAATCATCACACGCATATTCACCACATCCAGCGCATCAAGCCCGAGGTTGCGCAGGTTATCGTGCACCGCTTGCTTTAATTCCTCGGCGGAAAACGCCGGCAGCCAGCCGCCTTTATCATCACGACGGGCCCCAATTTTGGTCACGATCACCAGATCGTCGGCATAAGGATGCAGCGCTTCACGAATAATCTGGTTAGTGACGTGTGGGCCGTAGAAGTCGCTGGTGTCGATATGGTTGACGCCGAGCGCCAGCGCTTCGCGTAACACGGAGATGGCGGCATGTCGGTCTTTCGGTGGACCAAATACGCCTGGCCCCGCCAGCTGCATCGCCCCGTAACCGAGGCGATTCACAAATTGAGAACCAAGGGAAAACGTAGTGTAACGGGTCATAACGTCCTGCCTGTATCATCATGATGAATGTGACCGACAGTATAGGAACGGTTTTCCCGGTATGACTGTGCTTTTTATGCCATAAACGCAAAAAAATGCCGTTTACCGCGCTACCGACTCTCGGCGCTGATGCCGGTTCATCAGCCAGAACACCGCCACGCCCGCCAGCACAATACCCGGCGCGGAAGCGGCCATGACACCGACGGTGCCCGTACCCAACGCGAGCATTTTACCCGCCAGCAGCGGTCCGCTCATCGCCCCCAGACGCCCTACCGCAACGGCAGTACCGACACCGGTGGCGCGGATTTCGGTGCGATAGAACAATGGTGCCAGCGCATACAGCACGCTCTGCCCGCCGGTCGCGAACATTCCGGCAACGAATCCGGCGGCAATCATGGCGCTGAAAGAGCTCGCGGCCCCCAATGAAATCAACGACGCCAGCATGCCGCAATAAATCAGCAATGACATTTTGAGAGGGCTGAGTTTGTCCATCAGCGCCCCCAACATCAGGGTGCCCAAAGCGGCGCCGATTTGCAGCGCAAACATGACGCCAGAAGCCTGTGGACGGCTAAAGCCCTGATCGACCAATAGCATGGGCAGCCAGTTGATCAACATGTAGACCACCAGCATCGTAAAGAAATAGCACAGCCATAAGAGCAGCGTGGCGGAAGAGGTACCGGTAGCAAAGATAGCCCGCAGCGGTGCGGGTGATTTCTGCTGCTGGCTGCTGAACGCCTGCGACTCCGGCAAACGGGACATTAATAGCGGAACCAACAGCAAAGGCACCACGCCGCCGACCCAAAAAATGGTCTGCCAGGCTTGCGTCAGGCCGCTAAACCCCATCGCCGCGGCCATTGCCGCACCAATCGGTACGCCGCAGTACATCAGGCTCACCGCCGTACCGCGAAAACGGGGGCCAGCGGCTTCAGACGTTAGGGCAATCAGGTTTGGCAGCGCCGCACCAAGCCCTGCACCCGTCATCAAACGAGCAAATACCAGCGAGTGAAAATCCCATGCCAGCGCGGTCACAATTGAAAACAGGCCAAACAGCACCATCGAACCAAGCAGGACTTTTTTGCGACCATAACGGTCGGCCAGCATTCCACCGCCAAGCGCGCCGGGCAAGAGCCCAAGGATTCCGGCGCTGAAAATCCAGCCCATCTGCATTTTATCCAGGCCAAACGCCTGGGCGATACCTACTGCCGCAATGCCCGCGGCCTGTAAATCCAGCCCTTCCATCAGGGCAACTAAAAAGCAAAGCCCGACGGTTAACATCAGGCGGGAGTTTTTCGGTACGGAGGACACGTTGGTGACATTCGACATAGTGCGACCTTCTTGTAGAGTGCAGATGAAAAGGCGGCCGATACCTGGTCGGCCGCATTATTTTCCTTTGCCAGTTGTCCGGGCGGTACATTGCCGACCGGATCGTTATCAGGCTTATGCTTTGGCTTTCAGATCCAACGCCACGTCAACGATCATATCTTCCTGACCGCCCACCATGCGGCGTTTGCCGAGTTCAACCAGAATATCGACCGCGCTGAGACCATAACGCGCGGCGGCAACTTCACTGTGGCGCAGGAAGCTGGAGTAGACACCCGCATAGCCCAGCGCCAGCGTTTCACGATCGACGCGTACTGGACGGTCCTGTAGCGGACGCACCAGTTCGTCTGCCGCAGCCATCAGCGAGTACAGGTCGGTGCCGTGGTTCCAGCCCTGTTTGTCTGCGGCGGCGATAAAGACCTCCAGCGGGGCGTTACCGGCACCCGCCCCCATTCCGGCCAGACTGGCATCGATGCGATCGCAGCCCTCTTCCACCGCCACCAGTGAGTTGGCAACGCCCAGACTCAGGTTGTGGTGCGCGTGCATCCCGGTCTGGGTGTCTGGGTTCAGCACCGCTTTCAGTGCGCGGAAGCGGTCACGGATATCATTCATGTTCATCGCACCACCCGAGTCCACCACATAGATGCAGGTTGCGCCGTAGCCTTCCATCAGCTTCGCCTGCTTCGCGAGGTTTTCCGGCGTGGTCATGTGGCTCATCATCAGAAAGCCAACGGTGTCCATCCCCAGCTCACGGGCATAGGCAATGTGCTGTGCGGAAACATCCGCTTCCGTACAATGTGTGGCCACGCGCACGACGCGCGCACCGGCCTGGTAGGCGTTTTTCAGGTCATGCAGCGTTCCGATGCCCGGAATCAACAGCGTGGCGATTTTGGCGTGCTGCACAACTTCCGCCGCTGCCGCAATCCATTCCACGTCGCTGTGCGCGCCAAAACCGTAGTTAAAGCTGGAGCCTTGCAGGCCGTCGCCGTGCGCCACTTCAATGGAATCCACCCGGGCGTCGTCCAGCGCTTTGGCAATCTGGCGGACGTTATCAAGGGAATACTGATGGCGGATCGCGTGCATTCCGTCACGTAAAGTCACATCAGAGATATAGAGTTTTTTACCGTTCATGCGACTTCTCCTGCCACGTTCACCCGCGTTTGGGCCATTTTTTCTGCGGTCGACATCGCCGCGGAAGTCATAATGTCGAGGTTGCCAGCATAGGCTGGCAGGTAGTGCGCCGCCCCCTCCACTTCCAGATAAACGGCCGTTTTCAGGCCGGAGAACTGACCGACGCCCGGAATATTGACCGGTTTATCCTGCGGAATGACTTCAAACTGGACTTTTTGCTTCAGGCGATAGCCCGGCACATACGCCTGTACCGCTGCGGCCATCTCTTCAATTGATACTTCAATCTCGGTTTGTGAAGCCGCTTCGCTCAGCACGTATACCGTGTCGCGCATCATCACCGGCGGCTCGGCCGGGTTCAGAATAATAATGGCTTTGCCTTTCGCCGCACCGCCCACTACTTCAATCGCCTGCGAGGTGGTTTCGGTGAATTCATCAATGTTGGCGCGCGTGCCGGGGCCAGCAGATTTACTGGAGATAGAGGCGATAATCTCCGCGTAGTGCACTTTTGCCACGCGAGAAACGGCGGCCACCATCGGAATCGTGGCCTGCCCGCCGCAGGTCACCATGTTGACGTTGCCCTGGGTCAGGTTTTTGTCGAGGTTTACCACCGGCACACAGTACGGGCCAATGGCCGCTGGCGTCAGGTCAATCAGACGGATGTCGGGCTTCGCCGCACGCAGCGCCGCGTCATTTTTCACATGCGCGCTCGCACTGGTGGCATCAAAGACGATGTCGATATCGGCAAACTCTTGCATCGCCATCAGCCCTTTCACCCCTTCGTGAGTGGTGGCAACGCCGAGGCGTTTGGCGCGGGCCAGACCATCGGAATTCGGGTCAATCCCCACCATCACCGACATTTCCAGATGTTTACCGTGACGAAGAATTTTTATCATCAGGTCGGTGCCGATATTGCCTGAACCGATGATGGCGACTTTACATTTACTCATGACTGACTTCCTTCTAGCGCTGAAAACGTCGCAGATACTGAACCGATACCTTCGATAACCGCGTCAAAACGGTCGCCAGGATTGATGGCAACCATCGGCCCCAGCGCACCGGTTAACACAATATCGCCCGCCCGTAAGGGCTCGCCCAGGCTCGCCATTTTGCGTGCCAGCCAGACTGCGGCGTTCAGCGGATGTCCTAAGCATTCACTGCCGCGGCCGCTGGAGACCTCTTCATGGTTACGGGTCATTTTCATGGCGCAGTTCTTGAGATCCAACGCCGCCGGGCGCTGCGCCGGGCCGCCGACCACGTACACGCCGCAGGAGGCGTTGTCGGCCACGGTATCAACAAACTTAATCGACCAATCGCGTACGCGACTTCCCACCACTTCCAGCGCCGGAACCACCCACTCAATCGCGCTGTACAGTTCATCAAACGTGGTGTCGGCATGCGGTAAGTCGCGGTTCAGTACCAGCGCAATCTCGGCCTCAATTTTCGGCTGCAGGACGCGGGAGAACGGAATGGTTTCGTTATCGCCATAGCACATGTCGGCAAACAGCGTGCCGAAGTCCGGCTGGTCGACGCCCAACTGCTGCCGCACTTTTGGGTGGGTTAATCCCACTTTGCGACCGACAACGCGGCGCCCCTGAGCCACAGCGTGCTCAACGTTAATGCGCTGGATGGCATACGCCGCCTCGGCGTTATCAAGGCCGATAACCTCGCGCAACGGCTCAATCGCCTGACCATTTTTCTCCGCCTCGCGCAGGTTCTGCGCCAGCGTTTCCAGAGAGTAATTCGACATTTCGGCTCCTTACGCGCGGTCGAGGAAATTCAGCACCAGTTGGTTGAACGCGTCGGCATGTTCCCACTGCGCCCAATGACCGCAGTCACGGTAGATATGCAGCTCAGAGCCGTTAATACCCGAGAGCAGTCGCAGACCCGCATCCATCGGCACAAAACGGTCGTTGCGGCCCCAGACCACCAGCGTCTGCGCTTTAATTTCGCCCAGACGTGGACCAAAATCAGGGAACTGCTTCGGATTCGCTTCCAGGCTTTTAACAAAGTTCTCAAGGTGATCGCGGCGCGACAGCATATTGTTGAGGCGTGCTTCAAATAGCGCTTCGGTCAGGTCGCTGGTGTCATAAACGAAAATGCTCATCATCTTTTTGAGGTTGTCGATATTGGGCTCGCGGTACAGGCCGTTCAGCAGTTTGATCCCTTCGGTTGGCATTGGGGTAAACAGGCTCATACCGCCGGTACCGCCGCCCATCAGCACCAGTTTGCCCACCCGTTCAGGCCAGGTCAGGGTGAACGCCACCGCCGAGTGGCCGCCCATTGAGTTACCCAACAGGTGGACTTTCTGAATATCTAACTGATCGACTACGCTTTTCAGAATGCGGGCGTTCAAATCAGAGCGAGAACCGGTATTGACGATCGAATCGCTTTTCCCCCAGCCCGGGCAGTCAAGCAGCAGTACGCGGTAGCCCGCCTCCACTAACGGGTCGATATTGCGGCTGAAGTTCGCCCAGCCGGTCGCACCTGGGCCGGAGCCGTGCAGCAGCACAACCGTTTCATCGCCCTGCCCGCAGTCGTTATAGTGGATACGCAGCATCTGCCCGGCTTCTTCAACGTTGAGATAACGGCTGGTTGCCGCTTCGGTTTGTGGTTGATAGGTCATTATTCTCTCCTGCTTAATCAATTCGTTGTCGTGGCGCTCAGGGAGCCAAAGCCGGCGATCCACTCAGGGATCGGGCGGTAATAGCGGCCTTCGCTGCGGTATTTACCCATCGCGGAAAGCGTGGCGAACGCGGCGGCCCAGGTTTTGACTTCGTGGGTCGATTTCCCGGCGATGGCGGAAAGTTCTTCGTTGCTGATAGCGTCCAGCTCGGCCAGGCGGCCCTGTTCCAGTAACGTCATAAACTGGTTGTCCCAGATAGGGTTCAGCGGGTGCAGCGTTTTCTGGTCTTCGACAAAGCGTTCGGCCGCTTCAATCACTCGACGCTGGCGCAGTTCGCGCTCTTCAGGCGGGAGTTGCTTACCGCTGCCCAGCAGGCGATCGCGCATATGCGCGTCCACTTTCGCCAGTTCCGGCACCGGCGGCTGATGCGATAAACCGCCGGAGCCTAAAATCAGCACGCGTTTGTTGAGGGTGGACAGAAAACGGCCCATAGCTTCACCCAGCATGCGGGTGCGCTGGAACCCCGGCAGCGGCGTCGCGACGCCGTTGATAAACACCGGTAATACCGGGACGTTATCGAGCCCACCCAACAGCAGCTCCAGCGGTTGAGCAAAGCCGTGATCCACCTGCATGCAGTAGGAAACGGCCAGATCGATGCCGCTTTTCATGACCGAGTGCGCGCAGGCTTCCGCGAGTTCAGTCGGTACCGGTAGTACCCCAGCAGCGCTGGAGAAATCCCCGATGGACGTCGCACCAATGCCTAAACAGAACGGTGGCATCACGTCGTAGAAAAAGCCGTTGTAGTGGTCAGGGGCGTACAACACCACCAGTTCAGGGGCAAACGCGGCAATGCGCGCGCGGGCCTCGGCGATGACGCCGTTCACTTCATCCAGCACCTCCTGCGCCGGGTCGACATAGCCCACCAGCGGCGTGTGGGAGAGACAGTGGAGATAAGCATTCATCTCAGGCCACCTTTTCAACGTTAAGATCGGAAGCTGCACTCGTTAACGCCATCACGTCAGCAAGCTTGTTCAGGGTTTTGCTCAAGGTTTGCGGGATAGCGAGAGCGGCGACGAAACGGTCCGGGCGCACCACAGCAATCGAGGCATCCTCGGCGGCAAACCAGGTTTTGAGGCGGTTCTGGGTATCGCCAAGGCGGATGACGCCGTCAACATTGTCCTGCGGCGTACGAATCTGGACGTCCGGCACGACCTGAATAAAGCAGGTGCCCAGCGCGCGCCACTGCGCAATTTGACTCTCGCTCATGCCCCACAGCGGGTTACAGCCCCAGGCAATCACAGCAAACTTCGCGCCAATCACATCATCCAGCAGCACTACTTCGCCGTTTTCACGGGTCACTTTGGGCTGTATAAACATTTTGCCGACCGGGGACCGTTTCGCCGTACCGTTCATCAACAGCGCGCCTTCGCGGTACTGCGGCATCGGTTTAAAGCGCATTTCCAGGAAGTAGCGTTTCACCGGCGGGATATAGTTGAGTAACCAGGAGAGACCATCACGGACCGTGCCATGCCAGCGTTTGGCGGGAGCCAGCACGTTACCGGCGGTGACGGAGAGATCGATCATCGCTTTGGCATGGTCGCGGCGTTCCTGCTGATAGGTATCGAGTAATGAATCACCGGCTTTGCCCTTCACGACCATCGCCAGCTTCCATGCCAGGTTGAAAGCGTCGCGCATGCCGCTGTTGTAGCCCTGGCCTTGCCAGACCGGCATGATATGCGCGGCATCGCCCGCCAGCAGTACACGATCAATGCGGAAACGTTCGGCAATGCGCGCGTTATGGGTATAAACACGCTGGCGGATAAGTTCAACGTTGTCAGGGTCTGGCAGTACCTGGCTCAGAAGACGACGCATATTGTCCGGCTCGCTCAATTGAGCTTCGGTTTCGCCTGGCATCACCATAAATTCAAAGCGACGAACGCCGTGCGGTAATGCCGCTGAGACATACGGGCGCACCGGGTCGCAGCATAAATAGATATGCGGGGTTGCCAGCGGATCGTTGGCAATATCAATAACAATCCACTGATTAGGCGCGGTTTTGCCTTCGAACGGCACATTCAGGGTACGGCGAATGACGCTCGCCCCGCCGTCACATGCCACCAGCCAGTCAGCCTGTACCGTTTCACGTTCCCCGTCCGGCCCCTTCAGATTAATCGTGACAGTGTCACTATTTTGATTGAAGGCCTCTAGCTCACGGGAAAACAGACAGCGGACGTTCGGGAAACGGCTTAACCCCTGGTACATCACCTCATCCACCTGCGGCTGGATAAAGGCGTTGCGGCGAGACCATCCGAACTCGTCGGTCATCGGTTGAATATCAGCAAAGCAGCGGCCTTTCGGGGTCAGGAAACGCATCGCGTGCCAGGGGGTTGTGTGTGGCAGCACTTTGTCGACCAGGCCAACCGACTGCATGGTGCGCAGCGCTTCATCGTCGATACCAATGGCACGCGGATAATCAATTAATTTATCCAGCTTCTCGACCACCAGCACGTCAATGCCCATCTGCCCCAGATAGTTCGCCAGCATCAGTCCCACTGGGCCCGCGCCAGCGATAGCGACCTGAACACGGTGCTGAACAGCAGGTTGAATATCCGGATTTGACGTTGTCATCTTAAATACCTCACGGCTCGAACCAGGCAATGCAGAACGATCTCACTCCGCGTTGCCTGTTAATTTAATGTGAAATTATTTTTGTAATGAGCGGAGTATATGTCCGACAAACTGGGCTACAATCAAAACAAGCCGAAATGTGCACCGGGTGCACACCGTTGTTTTAGATATAGAAAAAGCGGATAAAATGAAAAATAGCGATGCAACTGATTACAAAACGGTGCGGGGGTTAACGCGCGGGCTATTGTTACTAAATTTGTTAAATAAATTCGACGGAGGCGCGTCAATCGCGGCGCTCGCTGAGTTTAGCGGCCTGCATCGCACCACCGTCAGAAGGCTGCTGGAGACGCTTCAGGAAGAAGGTTATGTCAGGCGAAGTCTGTCAGATGATAGTTTCCGCCTGACCATCAACGTCAGGCAGTTAAGTGAGGGATTTCGTGACGAACATTGGATTTCTGCGCTGGCAACACCGCTGCTTGGAGAATTATTGCGCGAGGTCATTTGGCCGACGGATTTAACCACTCTCGACGTTGATGCTATGGTCGTTCGCGAAACGACCCACCGTTTTAGCCGCCTCTCTTTTCACCGAGCCATGGTCGGCCGCCGTTTACCGCTACTCTTGACGGCTTCGGGTCTGACCTGGCTGGCGTTCTCTCCCGAACAGGAGCGGCAGCCGATTGTTGAGATGCTGGCGGCACGTCCCGAAGCGGAATACCAACTGGCGCGTGAACCAGAAAAGCTGCATGCCATTCTTGAGCGGACGCGCAAGAACGGCTATGGCGAAAATTTCCAGGGCTGGCAAATGGAGCAAAAAATTGCCTCTATCGCCGTTCCCGTGCGCAGCCAGGAGAGAGTGATTGGTTGCCTGAATCTGGTTTATATTGCGAAAGCCATGACCATAGAACAGGCAGCGGAAAAACACCTGGCCGCGCTACTGCGCGTCACGCGACAAATTGAAGAGCGGATGTCGGAAGAAGACATCGTCTACGAACATCTTTAGCTCAGGGCTCGTAACCAGGATGCATAGTGCCCAGGCCATTCAACGGTTGCGGTTCCCGGCTTCCCCATCGCAAAACCATGTCCACCGGTTGGATAACGGAACATCGTGACCGGCACCTGATCGTGCAGGCAGGCCGCTTGCATGATTAGCGTATTGTGAGGGTCAGACACCGGATCGTCTTCAGCCTGCACCAGGAACATCGGCGGTGTTTCTGGCGTAACATAGCGCTGAACTGACCACGCAGCGTTGGCCGCCTGTGAAGCCTCTCTTCCGAGCAGAATTTTATGCGTCGCAGTATGAGTGTACGGTTTTTCAAGCGTGATGATGGGGTAAATGAGCGCCGCACCGTCCATGGTTGCGGGATGCTTATCCAGTGCGTCTACCGCGGGATAGCTTTGGTAGTCTGGTCGCGTCGCCGCCATGCCAAGCAGATGCCCACCGGCTGAAAAGCCCAGAGCGCTTACCCGCCTTTCGCGCTGTGCCACGATCCGCAGCGCCCGTTGCGCGTCCTGCAGCGCGACCAGATTGCCATCATTCCAGCCTTCACCGGGCAAGCGATAGCTCAGCAGGTACGCGGTATAACCGCGGTTTACCAGCCACAGAGCGGCGGGCCAGCCTTCCATCGCCATCTCAATTCGCTGATAACCGCCTCCTGGCGCAATCAGCACGCCACGGCCGTTAGGCGATGACGGCGTCAGTACGGTGAGCGACGGAACCGCTATCTGGCTTTGCGCCCCTTTCGCACTCACGTGCATTTTCCCCACGGGACCGCCGCCGCCAGGGGGAATCGCGGGCCATAGCGGGATCGTCTGCTGTTGATATGACGTGGCGTAGGCAAGCGTTGAACCATATCGCGCCGAGAACAGCGTGGCGGCAAAACCCAACAGAAAATGACGACGATGCATAGGCGCGTCTCAATACGTAGGTAAGGAATAGACAGTTAAGCAAAAAAGAAAGGATAGAGGATGAAGGATTTATGGCGAATTGTGACTTACCGAAGCTGTCTATCGCGAGATCGAGCAGAATTCCTAAAACAGGATAACTGGATAGGCAAACAGTACTCCTTGATTGCGACCCCTTACGGGCTGCTATAGGATTGCGGTAATCCCGAATCTCGGGAGAGGCGCAATGTTGCGGGGGCTTGATCCCCGGTGGCGATTGTTGCTGGAAAGAGAAAACCCCCGCACGTTGCTTGGTAAACCTGGCAACATAACGGGGGCTAACTTGACCTTCGACAAGTTGAGAATAGCCGCGTACGGTTGCCATTGCAACACAGGCGGTTATATGACGTTCAGGGAAGCGTTAGTGATTGCGGTTGTGACTTCGATTATCGGGCCGATTGTGGTCGCGTTAGTCTGTCATTTCTGCAATATCTAACCTGAAGTGGGCGTCATGTGTCGCTGCAATGGCAATATGCGCCCGAACCGGGCCACCGGAGTAAAAGCTGGTGGCTCTTTTCGTTAAGGGCTTGTTATGTTCGGCGTTATCCGCAGATATTTAGGGGTAATTTTCTCAGACGGTTTGCATTTCTATACGTTATATAATCAAATACACACCGTTTATCCCCTCCTTCATAATGAGTGACTCATGTCTACATTACAACGCTTCCTGCTCGGGCTGACGCTGGCTTGCGCGAGCCTGATGGCCGCAAACCCGGCGATGGCCGACCGTACCATCACCGATCAACTGGGTCGTCAGGTTACCCTTCCGGATACCGTGAACCGCGTCGTGGTTTTGCAGCACCAGACGCTGAATCTGCTGGTCCAGTTAAATGCCGCTGACGATATTGTCGGCGTACTCAGCAGTTGGAAAAAGCAGTTAGGCCCTGAATTTGCGCGCTTTATGCCCGGAATTGAAAAGCTGCCAATGCCGGGCGATCTGACGCAGGTCAACATCGAAAGTCTGCTCGCGCTGCATCCGCAGGTGGTCTTTGTCGCGAACTATGCGCCGGAAGCGATGATCCAGCAGATTACCAATGCTGGTATTCCGGTGGTAGCGGTGTCGCTGCGTGAAGACGCTGCCGGTGAAAAGAACAAGATGAACCCGACGATGGCGGATGAAGAACACGCCTATAACGAAGGGTTGAAACAGGGTATCCGCCTGATTGGTGAAGTGGTTAATCGCGAGGCCGACGCCAGCAAACTCATCGATTACACCTTTAACGCTCGCGCGAAATTTAACGCTCCGGTTGCCGCTATTCCACAGCAGGAAAAAGTTCGCGTCTACATGGCAAATCCGGATCTGAACACCTACGGTTCGGGTAAATATACCGGTCTGATGATGGAGCATGCGGGGGCGATGAACGTTGCCGCGGCAACGGTAAAAGGCGCACGCCAGGTGTCACTGGAGCAAGTGCTGCAGTGGAACCCGCAGGTTATCTTCGTCCAGGACCGCTACCCGGAAGTGGTGAAACAGATTACCACTGACCCACAGTGGCAAGGAATTGATGCCGTCAAAAACCATCGCGTCTGGTTGATGCCGGAATACGCCAAAGCATGGGGCTACCCGATGCCGGAAGCGCTGGCGATTGGCGAGTTGTGGATGGCGAAAAAACTCTATCCAGAACGCTATAAAAACGTTGATGTCGACGCACAGGCACAGGACTACTATCAACGTTTCTACCGCACTAATTGGCAGGCCAATGCACATCAGTAGTCACCCTAAAACGGTACAGGGTGGGCTAATGTTGCTCACCCTGGTGGTTGCCGTCGTTTCCCTCTGCTTTGGACAGTACGGTCTGTCGATTGGCGATGTGCTTAATCAGCTTGCGCATCCGCATCATGACGCCGATATTGCGCATCAGATTGTCTGGTCCGTCCGCCTGCCGCGCATACTAATGGCCCTGTTGGCCGGCGGTGCGCTCGGCCTGTGCGGCGCGACCCTGCAGGGCGTGTTTCAGAACCCCCTGGTCGACCCGCACATTATTGGCGTCACTTCCGGTTCCGCTTTTGGCGGCACGCTGGCGATTCTGCTCGGTTTCAGCATGCCGATGATGATGGGTTCCACCTTCTTCTTCGGCCTCCTCGCCCTAACGCTGGTCTATCTGCTTGCCGCGCTTCAGGGGAGAGAAAGCACGCTGGTGCTTATCCTCGCCGGGATCATTCTCAGCGGATTCTTCGCGGCGCTGGTCAGCCTGATGCAATACATGGCCGATACCGAAGAGGTGTTGCCCAATATCGTTTTCTGGCTGCTTGGCAGTTTTGCCACCGCCAATTGGACCAAAGTGCTGCTGCTCGTCATTCCCGTCGCCGTGGCGGCACTGGTGCTCTACAAGCTGCGCTGGCGCATTAACCTGCTGTCGCTTGATGACAAAGATGCGCGCGCGCTCGGCGTGCGTGTAACCGCGCTTCGTCGCGGCGTACTGCTATGCTGTGCGCTGCTGGTTGCCGCTCAGGTCGCGGTGAGCGGCAGCATTGCCTGGGTGGGTTTAGTCATTCCACATCTGGCCAGGATGCTGTCGGGCGCCGATCATTGTCGCCTGCTGCCCTGTGCGTTCTGGATGGGAGCGAGCTTTATGATTCTGGTTGACGATCTGGCGCGCACGCTCACCGCCGCTGAAATTCCGATTGGGATCATCACCGCACTGGTCGGCGCACCGCTCTTTACCGTGATGCTGGTACGCGCCAGCCGAAAAGGACTGCTCAAATGACCCCAACGCTTTCGCTTTCCCGGTTGGAATATGGGCATAAAACGCCGCTGTTTGCGCCGCTCAGCCTGCACTGTGAGCCGGGTGATATCTGGGCCATTTTAGGCGCTAACGGCCGTGGGAAAAGTACGCTGCTGGATACTATCACCGGCGTGTTGCCAACGCTCGGAGGCGATATCACCGTCACGGGTGGCGTGGGGATTGTGCCGCAGTCCTTTCGCCCGGCTTTTGCCTGGCGAGTACGCGAAGTGGTGTTGATGAGCCGTGCCCGGCATATCGCCCTCTTCGCGCAACCGCAGGAGGAAGATGAACAGCAGGTGATGGCGGCGCTAGCGCTGCTGAATATCACCACGCTTGCCGATGCGCTGTTCAGCAACCTGTCAGGTGGCCAACAGCAGCTGGTGATGATTGCTCGCGCGCTGGTCAGCGCCAGTCAGAATATTTTATTAGACGAGCCTTGTTCAGCGCTGGATCTGGGCAACCAACAAACGGTACTGCAGCTTATCAGCGACCTGGCACACGTGCAGTCACGCACGGTGATGTTTACCACCCACGACCCAACTCATGCGCTACAGGTCGCCAGCCATACGCTGCTGCTGTTGCCCGATAGTCAATGGCTGGCGGGCCCTACCGCAGAGGTGGTTTCAGAAGCCAACCTGCAGCGCGCGTATGGCGTTACGGTACGTAAGCTGCAGCTTGAAGATTATCCAGCCGCCGTCGTCACGCCGCTGTTTAGCCTTCGTCGCTAGCCAACATAAAGCCCGCATCACGCAGGCAGCGCTGCCCCTCTTCTGCGAGGATAAACTGGTAGAACTGCTGCGCGGCCGGGCTTTCCTCTAACATCGCCATGTAATAGTCACAGCGAATATTCCACGGTTCCGGGATGGCCACGCTGCGCACATCTTCCTGCTCACCCATCGCCGTGGCGTAATGTGCATAGCCGATAAACAGGTCCGCCTTCCCTTCACGAATCAGCCAGCTGCTTGCCATTTCGCCCGCAGGTACCGTCAGCGAATCGCGTCCGCCAACCAGTGGCATCGCACGCTCCTTGAGGGATTCGCCAAGGCCGGGAAAACCGGCTTCAAGTTGCTCAAACAGTTGCCAGGTATAGTCGCCTGAAGGGTCGCAAAGCGGCGTCGACGTGCCCAGACGCAGCGTACTGTCGCTTAACAGCTCTAGCCAGGTTTTAGCCGCCGTTTGCGGGGAGTGTCTGACCGTCAAAATTAAACGGTTACGCGCGAAAATCCGCAGGCCATGCGCCAATCCCGCATCGCACAGAGCTTTAGGATGGTGGTGGTTAGCGGAAGCGAATAGCGAGCACGCCTCGCCCTTCTCTATGCGCTCGCGCAGCAGCCCCGCCGGGCCAAAAACAATCTCAACCGGGGTCCCGGTTTTGGCCATGAACTGTGACTGGAGAGGAATAAAGGCGCGGCGAAGGCTGCCTGCCGCCAGCAGCGTGAGCGTGGAGTTCATATAGGATACGCAAAAGTCCGGATAACATAACCGTTATGTTACCCGGGCTATTACGCTACTGACCAGCGCTTTAGTAACGAATTTGCGCCAGCTGCTGAAGCTGCTCCGGCGTGGCTACCGGTAGATGGAAGAAATCCAGATAGGCCGGGATCATTTCAAACAGCATGTCAGTGCCGCGCTGTACCGGGCATCCCCGCGCGATAGCGGCCTGTAGAAACGGCGTGTACTCCTGCTTCATCACTACTTCGCCAACAAAGGTACCGGGAGCAATTCGGTCCATGTCCATCGGCAACGGGTCGCCGGGAGACATGCCAAGCGGCGTGGCATTCACGACCAAATCGTGACCCTGTGGGTCGCAGGACATCACCGTCAGCTTAAGCTGCGGATAATGTACCTGAAGGCGATGTGCCAGCGCCCTGGCCGTGCTTTCGCGCGTATCATAAAGCGTCAGAGCATTGACACCCGCCGCGGCAAGCGAGGCGGCAATTGCCGACCCCACGCCGCCGCAGCCCGTCACCAGCGCACGCGCACCGGTCGTGCGAAATCCTTTACGTTGAATCCCGCGAACAAAACCATCACCATCGAACATATCACCGGTCAGCGTGCCATCGGCTTCCCGCCGAATAGCGTTGCACGCGCCTGCAATTTCTGCGGTGGGACTCAGGCGGTCGACCAGCGCACAGGTGGCAACCTTATGCGGCATTGTCACCAGCGCGCCAGCTATATTTGTCAGTGAAAAGAGCGTTGGGATGAGCGCCGCATAGTCTTCTGGCTTTACGCCCATCGGAACCACTTTGACATCGACGCCCTGATTCTCAAACCAGGGGTTGTAGATCATCGGTGCTTTAAAACTTTCGGTCGGGTACCCCAGATGAGCAATTAACCGCGTATGCCCACTAATTTGCATGACGACTCTCCTGCTCCGGCAGATCCAGCTCGATACGCTTCACGTCGCCGAGAATAAATAGATAAGCCACCACGCCGAGAAGCGCCGCCCCGCCGATGTAAATCAACGCGTAGAAGAAGCTACCGAATGCGGCGACGATAAAACCAATCACCAGCGGCGTGAGGATCCCCGCCAGATTAGCGCAGAAGTTGAACAAACCGCCGGTCAAACCGCCCAGCCCTTTTGGCGCCATATCGGAGATCAGAGTCCAGCCCAGCCCCACCATTCCCTGCCCGAAGAAGGCGAAGGACATCACCATGATGACCGCCGTATCGCTGGTCAGCCAGTTAGCGCTGATAATGCAGCTTGCCATTAACAGGCCAGCAATAATCGGCAGCTTACGCCCGAGGTTGGCGCTTCCGGTCGCTTTGAGCAGCTTGTCAGATACCCAACCGCCGAACATAACACCGCCCGCAGCGGCCAGGAATGGCATGATGGCGAAGAAGCCCACCTTAATCCACGGCATGTGTCGTTCCGTCGCCAGATAGGTCGGGAACCAGGTAAGGAAGAAGACCAGCACGGTATTACCCGCAAACTGACCGATGCTGGCCCCCACAATCTGACGTTTGCGCAACAGTTGACGCACCAACGGCCAGCTAAACACTTTGCGCTGTTCCGCGCCGGTCGTCATGCCGCCGCCCGCAGTAATATAGTCGCGCTCCTGGTCGCTCAGACGCACGTCTTCATGCGGTTCCCGGTAGTTGCGCCACCAGATCAACGCAAACACAATCCCTACCACCCCCACGGTGATAAACAGCGTACGCCAGCCGAAGCCATCCATAATCCAGAACAGTAGCGGCGCGAAGCACGCTAAGCCCAGATATTCCCCGACGGTATAGACCGCCGTCGCTTTGGCACGCTCGTGTTGAGGGAACCAGGCGCTCACCACGCGGCTATTGACCGGGAAGCACGGCGCTTCGCTGATCCCAAGACCAAAACGACACAACAACAACGACTTGAGCCCAACGGCAAACCCGTGGAACAGCGTAAACAGAGACCAGAAGCCCAGCGCCAGAAAATAGGTCACCTTATTGCCAAAACGGTCGAGAAACATGCCGCCGGGGATCTGCGCCAGCGCGTAGGTCCAGGCAAAGGCGGAGAAAACAATCCCCATCACCGCCGCGCCGATACCCAGCTCTTGGGTCAGTTGCGGTGCGGCAATGCCAAGCACGGTGCGGTCAAGATAGTTAATCATTGTCCCGACGGCCAGCAGCGCCAGAATGCCGATGCGCCGCCGGGTACGGGGGACCGCGTTAACCGCCTCAGCGGTAGCCACGCGATTATGGCCAAGTGAGTTCATAGTGTTTACCTGTCGTTGTCGAGTGCAGATGAATGTTATTTTTATGGTCTATCGTGTGACGTTAGCGTACCAGGTGGTTCAGTCCAGTGCGCTAGCGGTACTGCATAGCCGAGAGACGAACGGCAGCATTGACCGCGCCATACTGCGTATAGCCGTTGCGTCTTTCGGTTAATTCAAAAAAGAAGCGTCCTTCGCTGAAGGGCCAGGTGTAGCGATGTAAAAATTCGCCGCCCGCGGCATCGCGGTCGTACAGTATTTGCTGGCGCTGCATGAGGGTAACCTTCTCCGGGCCGCCAAAACGCGCCAGCAGATCGTCATAGTAGTTTGCCGGTACGGGCAAAGAGAGCGAGTCCGCCAACGGCTGTTTGTCCAGTAGCCCCGGCAGGTCATGGCAGGCAAACGCGGCATGCTGAAGCCCTGCGCCCTGATAACAGGCAACGGAGCGAGCAATCTGCGTGGCACGGCTTTGCGAGATATTCAGCGCGAGGCGAATGTTACCTTGCGGGCTTTGCACCGCCAGACTGCGCACCAGACCGTAGGGGTCTGGCATCGTCTGTTCATGTTCAAGGGTAAAGCCTAATACCGACCGGCAGAACATCACCCAGTTATCCCGACTGTCGGCTTCCATCCCTAATGCCAGATGATCAATCCCCAGCAACGCCCCTTGGGTCGCGTCGCCGGTCAGGTTAAAGTCCTGGCTGTAAATATCCTGATGTCCTTCAACCAGATAGATAAGGCTGCCATCCGGCGCGCATACCGCAGGAATAGCGCTCTCATTTGGCCCCACCTCGCCTTGCCATGTCGCGTAACCATAAGCTTTTGCTCGCGCCACAATCGGTGCGCTTGCGCTCACCCGTAGCGCCATTGCGCACAGAGATACGCCGTGACGCTGATAGAAATGATCCGCCCAGCTATGCGGTTGATAGTTGATTATCACTCTCGCACCGCCGTTGCTCCACAGCGCCACCTGTTTTGAACGATGCATACCCGCAAGCGTAAAGCCCATGCCGCTGAGCATGGCGCTCAGTTTTTTTGCTTCTGCAGGGCTTGCGGCAAATTCAATAAACTCGGTGCCTTGATAGGTCGGTAGATTGGCGGACTGGAACAAGTCAGCGTCGGTATCGTCAAGCGCGTTGCGCGTCTGTTCTTCTAGCCATAGCAGAGAACGATAGCCATCTTTGGCCGTTGCGCCGTTCGGCGAGGCACGGAAACCGTCGTTAAAGATCTCCAGCGACCACGGCCCGCGATAGCCTAAGCGAGTAAGCTCACGCGTAAACTCCACCAGCGGTAGTTCGCCCTGGCCTGGGAAGCAGCGGAAATGGCGGCTCCATTCGAGGACGTCCATTTTCATCAGCGGCGCATCAGCCAGCTGCAGGAAGGTAATTTTATCGACCGGGACTTCATGCAGGCGGCTGAGAGAGTCACCGAGCGACAGAATATGGAAGCTATCGAGCACAATACCGAGCGCCGGGCTATCCACCGCTTTTACTCTTTCCCACGCCTGATACCAATGGTTGACGTGTGTGCCCCAGGCTAACGCTTCATAGCCAATGCGGATATTTTCCTGCTCAGCAAGCGTCGCTAATGCGCGCAGATCGGCTATCTGGAGTTCAACATCAGCGGAACAGTCCGCCTGAACGTTACTGCACAGCAATAACGTGTCGCAGCCCAGTTCATGCATCAGCGCAAACTTGCGTTTAGCGCGTTCGAGGTTTGCCGCAAATTGTGCGCGAGTACCGCCTTCAAAATCACGAAACGGCTGAAATAAAGTGATTTTAAGCCCCAGATCGTCGGCCATGCTACGGACATCCGCAGGCGTACCGGTATAATAGAGCAAATCATTTTCGAAGATCTCAACACCCTGATAGCCTGCCGCTGCAATTGCGCTCAGTTTTTCAGGCAGGGTTCCAGAAATAGACACGGTAGCAATTGAACGCAACATAGTTTCACCAGGCTTTTACGGTAACGGTGGGATGAATATGAATCATTTGGTTCGTAGACGCCAGATTTGGTTGCTAAATTGTGATCATTGTGTGTATTTTTTGTTCCCTTGGAAAAGTTAACAGGAGTTGTTATGCCCGCCATTGCTCAAGATGAAGCCCAGTCGCTCAAGAACCGTATCTTCACCGCTGCAATTACCGTGTTTGCTGAACATGGGCTGGCGGGGGCCAGAATGGAACAGATTGCCGGGGAAGCACAAACCACCAAGCGTATGGTGGTTTACTACTTTAAAACCAAAGAGCAGCTGTACCAGGCGGTTCTTCAATATGTCTATTCGCGGATCCGTGAAACGGAGCAGCAGTTAGGGCTGGAGAATCAACCACCGGTCGAAGCACTGGTGCAACTGGTGAAGTGGAGCGTGCGTTACCACGCCGAGCATGCAGATTTTATGCGGATTATCTGTATGGAGAACATGCAGCGCGGGAAATGGCTGCTGGCATCAGGCGACCTGAAACGACTCAACAAAAGCGCCCTTTCGCTGCTTGAGCACATTCTTCATCGCGGTCAGGTGCAGGGCATTTTCCAGCCTGAAATTGAAGCCCGTGACGTCCACCGTCTCATTAGTAGCTTCAGCTTTTATCAGGTTTCCAACTTTTATAGCTTCAATAGCCTTTATCTGGACGGTCCACTTCCGGAAATCGATGATGAAGCGCTCATTACCCACCACAGCGAGCTGGCAGTAAAAGCTATCCTGCGCTTCGTCATCGCCTGATGATGATTTTTTTACGCGTTGTTACTGCCCTGAAAGCGCAGTTACCACCTTTTCCATCGCTTCGCGCGTCAGCTCGGAGCGCTGAATTTTGCTATTAGCCAGCGCGGTACGGACGACGCCAGCAATCACGATATGTTTCGGCTCCTGGCCTAAATCGCGCATTTCCAGCACCACTTTGCCCACCACGCGGCACATTTCCTGGTATAAAACGTCGTCTTTTGCCTGATTTCCCATCATTTACGCTCGCTAATTTCCATTAATAATCAAATCATTATTGATTCTATTGCCGGATAAAGCAAATCAACGATACCGCAAACAACGGCTCTGGCGACGTTGTTGCGCATCTTTACTGTTACGCTTTCACAAATAATTCGTTTTTATTTTGTTAATTAGCCTAATTTGATTTTGAAACGGCGTTTTTATTTTCTTTTTGCAACATTCCATCGTATAATCTGCGGCGTTTCTTTCTTGAATGGTTTCAGCTCATTGGACTGCATTAATAAACGATTAAAACATCGCCTATTTAACTATGCTGAACCTCTAGCACACTTTCCTCTGCACGCTTTTTTTATGTCACCTATCCTTATGGCGTGGCATCGCAACTTTCGTAATACAGGTTTAACTCCGTGGCCGTGCGCGCATGGAGCGAGAATTCAAAATCCCAATCCTTCTCAATCTCAACTTAAAGACTAAGACTGTCATGAAAAAGACCAAAATTGTTTGTACCATCGGACCGAAAACCGAATCTGAAGAGATGTTAGGCAAAATGCTTGACGCTGGCATGAACGTAATGCGTCTGAACTTCTCCCACGGCGACTATGCTGAACACGGTCAGCGCATCAAGAACCTGCGCAACGTGCTGAGCAAAACCGGTAAGAAAGCCGCTATCCTGCTGGATACCAAAGGCCCAGAAATCCGCACCATCAAGCTGGAAGGCGGTAACGACGTTTCCCTGAAAGCTGGTCAGACTTTCACTTTCACCACCGACAAATCCGTTATCGGTAACAACGAAATCGTTGCTGTCACCTACGAAGGCTTCACCACTGATCTGACCGTGGGCAACACCGTACTGGTAGACGATGGTCTGATCGGTATGGAAGTGACCGCTATCGAAGGTAACAAGGTTATCTGTAAAGTGCTGAACAACGGTGACCTGGGTGAAAACAAAGGCGTTAACCTGCCTGGCGTTTCTATCGCACTGCCAGCACTGGCTGAGAAAGACAAACAAGACCTGATCTTTGGTTGCGAGCAAGGCGTTGACTTCGTTGCGGCTTCCTTTATCCGTAAACGTTCTGACGTTGTTGAAATCCGCGAGCACCTGAAGGCGCACGGCGGCGAAAACATCCAGATCATCTCCAAAATCGAAAACCAGGAAGGCCTGAACAACTTCGACGAAATCCTCGAAGCTTCTGACGGCATCATGGTTGCTCGTGGCGACATGGGCGTTGAGATCCCTGTAGAAGAAGTTATCTTCGCGCAGAAAATGATCATCGAGAAATGTATCCGTGCACGTAAAGTCGTTATCACTGCGACTCAGATGCTGGATTCCATGATCAAAAACCCACGCCCTACCCGCGCAGAAGCAGGCGACGTAGCGAACGCCATCCTCGACGGCACCGATGCAGTCATGCTGTCCGGCGAATCCGCTAAAGGTAAATACCCGCTGGAAGCTGTGACTATCATGGCAACCATCTGCGAACGTACCGACCGCGTTATGACCAGCCGTCTGGACTTCAACAACGACAGCCGTAAACTGCGCATCACTGAAGCAGTGTGCCGTGGCGCCGTTGAAACTGCTGAAAAACTGGACGCACCGCTGATCGTTGTTGCTACCCAGGGCGGTAAATCTGCACGTGCTATCCGTAAATACTTCCCAGATGCCACCATTCTGGCACTGACCACCAACGAAACGACCGCGCGTCAGCTGGTGCTGAGCAAAGGCGTTATCGCTCAGGTTGTCAAAGAAATCAGCTCTACCGATGATTTCTACCGTCTGGGTAAAGAAGTCGCTGTAGAAAGCGGTTTGGCTCAGAAAGGTGACGTTGTTGTCATGGTTTCTGGCGCGCTGGTTCCAAGCGGAACCACCAACACTGCGTCCGTACACGTACTGTAATAATCTACATACTTATTATAGTTTGCTTAAAAAAGCGCCCTCAGGGCGCTTTTTTTATACACTCAGATAACTGGGCTCAATAAAAAATCAAATAGGCTGTCACTATTTAAACTCGGATTATCTAAGATGAATCCGATGGAAGTTCCCTGTTTTCACACACTTTTTCGCTGCAAAACCCCAAAGTCGATGCTTCTTTGAGCGAACGATCAAAAATAAGGGAAAACGCATAAAAAAATATTCTCAATATAAAAAAGTTTGTGTAATACTTGTAACGCTACATGGAGATTAACTCAATCTAGAGGGTATTTATAATGAATCGTACTAAACTGGTACTGGGCGCGGTAATCCTGGGTTCTACTCTGCTGGCAGGTTGCTCCAGCAATGCTAAAATCGATCAGCTGTCTTCTGACGTTCAGACTCTGAACGCTAAAGTTGACCAGCTGAGCAACGACGTGAACGCAATGCGTTCCGACGTTCAGGCTGCTAAAGACGACGCAGCTCGTGCTAACCAGCGTCTGGACAACCAGGCTCACTCTTACCGTAAGTAAGAGTTCTGGTAATAAAAATGGCGCACATTGTGCGCCATTTTTTTGCCTGCGATTTGCCCCGCTCTACTGCGTCACCTTCCCTGATGACGTTTCTGTGCCAACCGTTTCATTTCGCGCACTGTTCTGCACCGACAGCACCGGCTCAGCCGCAGAAGCCGTTCCTTTCCCCGTAGAGATAATCACCGGATAACCGGCACGACGCGACAGCGTTTTCTTCACCTGATCTTCGCTCACGCTCGCCTGCTGGACGAATTGCTTAAAGCCAGGGGATAACGTCATCTTCATGGTTTGCGTGTCCTGTGCTTCGTTCTGCGACAGTGGACGATGCACTTCCAGATAGCGAGAGCCATCCGGCTCTACAGCATATTTAACCGGTTCGTTGATAACCCTGACCGGCGTTCCGCTGCGCACCTGAGCAAACAGCGCTTTGATATCTGGCGCGTTCATGCGTATACAGCCCGAGCTGACGCGCAGTCCGACGCTGTCCGGCGCGTTAGTACCGTGAATAAGATATTCACCGTTGCCGTACGCCAGGCGCAGCGCAAAGAGCCCCAGCGGGTTACCGGGCCCTGCGGGAACCACTGCTGGCAGCGTGACGCCACGCTCCAGTGAACGCGCACGGATACCCGCCGTGGGTGTCCAGGTTGGGTTTGGAATTTTCTGCCCAACTCGCGTGGTCATTTCCGGCGTCTCCAGCCCCTGAAGACCTATACCAATAGGATAAACCTGTACCTGCTGCTCTCCCGGCGGGAAGTAATAGAGGCGCAGTTCAGCGAGATTCACCACAATGCCTTCGCGCGGCACATCCGGCAGCAGCATTTGCGACGGGATAGTCACGACGGTTCCAGGTCTTGGCACTGGTGCAATCGTGTTGTTGGCTTCGAGGATCAGCATCGCCGCAGTATCAAAGCGTCGGGCGATGGCCTGTAGATTCTTATCACCGTCCTGAACGGTGTAGGTTTGGTTCTGGCCGATTAAACGACTGTTGGCAGGGGGTAATGGGTAGTCAACGGCCCAGGCGCTAGAAATGGCGCTGAGGGCTCCTAAAATGCTGAGTGCTAAGAGGGACGCGCGCTTCATATCTGGATTCCTTATTCATATTCACTGACAACGTGCCAGAAAGCTGAACCACCAGCGTGGCGGGCTCAGGCCCGCCTTTCGTAACAGAATGAAAGCTGTCTATTTGATATTAGCTAAAACTTGCTGCTTGCGTACGAATTGCCCGAATCATCGCTTCCAGCCCCTGGGAGCGTGAGGGAGTCAAGTGTTGCGCCAGCGCCAACTGTTCAAACCAGGGGCGAACATCGAAGGCCTGAACGTCGGCGGCAGTCATTCCATCGTAAAGGATAAATACCACGGCAATCAAGCCTTTAACAATAGCGGCATCGCTATCGCCCTGTAGCGTGATTCTTCCCTGCTCATCACGCCCCATTACTATCCACACCTGGCTTTGACAGCCCTGAATAATATGCTCCGGGCTGTGCTGTTCCGCGCTAAGCGGCGCCAGGCGCTGGCCCAGTTCGATGATATAGAGGTACTTTTCTTCCCAGTTTGCGCAGCGCTGGAAGTTGCGCAGCAGTTTGTCTTTATCCGGTAAAGCCGCCATTGTTGCTCCCTGTTAACCCAGTAAACGCCTGATGCGCTGTAACCCTGCGACCAGTCTGTCGACCTCTTCTACGGTGTTGTACATCGCTAGCGAGGCACGGCACATTGCGGGAACCTGATAAAACGCCATCAGCGGCATCGCACAGTGGTGTCCGGTACGCACGGCGATGCCGTAATTGTCGAGAAAACTGCCCACGTCATAAGCATGATGCTTGCCGAGGTTAAAGGCTATCACCCCACGGCGCTCAGCGGGACCGTAAAGATGCAGATCAGGCACGGTGGCCAGCGCGTCCAACGCATAACGCATCAGCGTCTGTTCATATTCATCAATCGCCGTCAGCCCCAATCCGTTCACGTAATCCAACGCCGCGCCCAGCCCGATAATACCGCCAGTATTAGGCGTACCCGCTTCAAAGCGCCAGGGCGCTTTGGTCCAGGTAGTACCTTCGCTCAGGCTGACGGTAGCGATCATTGAACCGCCCCCTTCCCACGGTGGCATTTCCTGAAGAATCTCGGCTTTGACGTACAGTGCGCCAATCCCGGTCGGGCCATAAAGCTTATGACCAGAGAAGACATAGAAGTCGCAGTCAAGCGTCTGCACATCAACCGGCAAATGCATCACCGCCTGCGCCCCGTCCACCAGCACCTTCGCACCGTGGCGATGTGCCAGAGTAATCAGGGCCGGCAGCGGATTCTCTGTGCCCAATACGTTAGAGACCTGCGTGACCGCCAGCAGCCGGGTACGTTCGTCAAACAATGCCTCTACGGCATCAAGCTGCAGCGTACCGTCAGGGGTAAGAGGGATAACCCGCAGCTCCGCCCCGCTGCGCGCGCAGAGCATCTGCCAGGGTACGATATTGGCGTGATGCTCCATAGCGGTGATCACGATATTGTCACCCGCTTTGACGTTACTGTTTCCCCAGCTATTCGCCACCAGGTTAATCGCTTCGGTGGTGCCGCGCACAAACACAATCTCTTCGGCGCTGGCGGCATGGAGGAAGTGCGCCACTTTCTGACGAACGTCTTCCATGCGCTGCGTGGCTTCAGCGCTTAGCGTGTGGATCCCGCGGTGAACGGCGGCATAGCCGTGACGATAAAAGGTGGCTTCGGCGTTGATCACCTGCTCCGGTTTTTGCGCGCTGGCGGCCGAGTCGAGATAAACCAGCGGCTGACCGTGAACCTCACGAGCCAGCACCGGAAAGTCACCACGAACCTGTTGTACGGAAAAAGTCATTGTTTACCTCCTGCCAGACGCAGCCCAATACGCGTCAGCACATACTGCTTAAGCGGCTCAAGGGCAATGGCATCGGTCAGCCCAGCGGCAAACGCATAGAGGATGATTCTTTTCGCTTCCTCTAATGCGACCCCGCGTGAGCGTAAGTAAAAGAGCTGTTCGTCGTCGATACGGCCTACGGTGGCACCGTGGCTGCACTTCACGTCATCGGCGTAGATTTCCAGCTGCGGTTTGGTATCCACTTCCGCCAGGCGGCCAAGCAGCAGGTTGTTGTTGGTCATCTGCCCGTCGGTTTTGATCGCGTGCGGTGCTACGGTAATCACGCCGTTAAACACCGCCCGGCCCTTATCGTTAACGATGGTTTTATGCAGCTGACGGCTGTTGCAGTAGCCCTGATTGTGCTCAAGCCAGGTGCGGGTATCGCATACCTCGTTACCCACCGGCATCGATAGGCTGTTCACCCGAAGGGTGCTGTTTTCACCGTTTAGCTGCGTGCTGGTGTGATGGCGCGTGACCGCCGCGCCCAGCAGGAAGCTGTGGCTGAAGGCCGAGGCGTCGCGTCCCAGGCGAAGATCGTTATGGGCAAAGTGGTAACTCAGGGCGTTTTCAACGTTTAGCTTAAAATGATGAAGCTGCGCATTGTCCGCCACCTCCGCGGTCAACCTTGCACCGGTAAAATGGCGCGCTGCATTCAGACTAACGTACTGTTCAATCACCGTCGCCTGCGCCCCTTCCGCCAGCCGCAGGTGATGGCGATAGTGCACGGTGTTCATCTCATCAGAATCAAGTCCACGAGTAATATGCAGCAGCAGCAGCGGTTTTGCCGGATGTTGGTTACGCGCCACCTGAATATGGGTCACGCTGGTCGCCAGCCCTTCGGTCAGGTGGAGAAAGACTTCGCCGTGAACCGCTTCCGGCAGCGACTGACGCTGGTTATCGATCGTTACCTCAAATCCGCTCGCCGATAAATCGTCGCTCAGACGGGCATCGAACTGCCCATCAACAAACACCAGACGGTAAGCATCCAACGCCACCGCGTGGGCATCACGCTCTTCTGCGGTCAGCGCGGGCAGTGCCGGAGCAACGAAAGTGCTGGCAAGCAGTTTATCCAACGAGGTGTATTTCCAGTCTTCATCCTTACGTGTCGGCAAACCCAGCTTTTGTACTTGCTGGAGGTGCTGCTGCGCCTGAGGTGAAACGTTGCCGCCCCGCGACTGGAACAGCGCCTGCCACTGTTGCAGCGCGCTACTGTTGTTCGCTAAGCCAGCCATAGCCCTGTTCCTCCAGTTGTTTCACCAGACGGAAGTCGCCGGATTTCACAATTCGCCCCTGATAGAGCACGTGCACCACGTCAGGCTTGATGTAATCCAGAATGCGCTGGTAGTGGGTGACGATGATAAACGCCCGCTTGCCGTCGCGCAGTGAGTTCACCCCGTCGGCGACGATTTTCAGGGCATCGATATCCAGCCCGGAGTCCGTTTCATCGAGAATGCAGAGTTCCGGCTCCAGCACCGCCATCTGGAGAATATCGTTACGCTTTTTCTCCCCGCCGGAAAAACCGACGTTGACCGAGCGGGTCAGGAGATCCGCAGGCATCTTCAACAGATCGATTTTCTCTTCCATCAGATCCTGGAAATCAAAACGATCGAGCGGCTCCTGGCCCCGGTGCGCACGGACCGAGTTCAGCGCGGTTTGCAGGAAGAACTGATTGCAGACGCCCGGGATCTCAACCGGATACTGGAAGGCCATGAAAATGCCCTCTCCCGCGCGTTCTTCCGGCGACAGCGCCAGCAGGTCATTTCCTTTAAAGCTGACTGAACCACCGGTGACGGTGTAATCTTCACGGCCAGCCAGCGTCGCGGAGAGCGTACTTTTTCCCGAACCGTTCGGCCCCATAATGGCGTGCACCTCACCCGGACGCACGTTCAGGTTAACGCCGCGCAAAATCGCTTTATCGTCAACCGAGACCGCTAATTCTTTGATATTCAACATATCGTTTCCCTTAATCCTTAACCGACGCTGTGCTCAAGGCTGATAGCCAGCAATTTTTGCGCTTCCACGGCGAATTCCAGCGGCAGCTCCGAGAAAACATCTTTACAGAAACCGTTCACAATCATTGAGATAGCGTCATCTTCGCTAATTCCTCGCTGCAAACAGTAAAACAGCTGATCTTCCCCGATACGTGAGGTTGTGGCTTCATGTTCTAGCTGCGCGCTGTTGTTGCGACACTCAACGTACGGGAAGGTATGCGCGCCGCAGTCAGGCCCAATCAGCATAGAGTCGCACTGGGTATAGTTACGCGCATTGGTCGCCGTCGGCATGATTTTCACCAGCCCGCGATAGCTGTTCTGGCTATGCCCGGCAGAGATCCCCTTCGAGATAATGGTTGAACGGGTGTTCTTACCAATGTGGATCATTTTGGTGCCGGTATCGGCCTGCTGATGACCGCTGGTCAACGCCACCGAGAAAAACTCACCAACCGAGTTATCACCACGCAGGATGCAGCTTGGGTATTTCCAGGTGATAGCCGAGCCGGTTTCCGACTGCGTCCACGACATCTTGCTATTTTCCCCTTCACACAGCGCACGCTTGGTGACGAAGTTGAGGATCCCCCCGCTGTTGTTGTCGCCAGGGAACCAGTTTTGTACGGTGGAGTATTTCACCTCCGCATCTTTATGGATGATCACCTCAACAACCGCCGCGTGAAGCTGGTAGCTGTCGCGCACCGGGGCGGAACAGCCTTCGATATAGCTGACGTAGCTGCCTTCATCGGCAATCAAAATCGTCCGTTCAAACTGACCCGTTTTTTCGGCGTTGATGCGGAAATAGGTCGACAGCTCCATCGGGCAACGCACCCCTTTCGGGATGTAGATAAAGGTGCCGTCCGAGGCCACCGCCGCATTCAGCGCGGCGAAGAAGTTATCGTTTTCGGGCACGACCGTACCCAGGTAGCGCCGGACCAGCTCAGGATGATCGTGGATCGCTTCGCCAAAGGAACAGAATATGATCCCCTGCTCGCCTAGCTTTTCGCGATAGGTAGTGGCGACCGAGACAGAGTCAAAAATGGCGTCCACCGCCACCTCTTTGCCTTCGCGTACCGGAACGCCGAGCTGGTTGAAGGCCGCTTCAACTTCATCGGTCAGAAAGCTGCTGGCCCCGGTTTGCTGCTGCGCACCAGGCTCGGAAGCGCAGGTATCATCGCAGTTACCGCAGGACGGCGCGGAGTAATAGCTGTAGTCCTGATAGTTCAGCGATTGATAGTGGGCTTTCAGCCAATGCGGCTCTTCCATCTGAGTCCAGGCATGGTACGCCTTCAGGCGAAATTCGAGCATCCACTCGGGTTCATTGCGCCGGGCCGAGATGGCTCTCACCACCTCTTCGTTGATGCCTTTTGCTAGTTCGTCGGTCTGTAGTTGGGTAAAAAACCCTTCTTTATAGTTCAGCGGGCCACCGGCCCAGGTCTGGACATCGTCACTTGCATCAGTATTGCGCGTCATTATGTACCGCCTATACCCCGAAGCTTTCGCCGCAGCCACATTCGTTCTGCGCCTTCGGGTTATGATATTTAAACAGCTGGTTCAGGCCTTCCCGCACGTAATCCACTTCCGTGCCGTCAATAAACGGCATCGCGCTTAAAGGCACCCACAGCTTCGCGCCGTCGGCTTCGAACAGCAGATCGTCTTTATCCGGCTCGTTGACCGCGTCCAGCACATAGCCGAAACCCGCACAGCCGGTCTGCTTCACTCCGAGTCGAACGCCCTGAATACCGGGCTGTTGTTTTACCAGCTCACGGATATGCGCCGCCGCAGACGGAGTCAGCGTAATACCACGCCAGCTGACGTCGTTAGGATCGAAAGTTCCTGAATGCAAATCCATAGGTCTACCTCATCAGTGGAGCTACAAAGGGATAACGCTATGTTAGTGATAATGATTATCACTTCAACCCGCGCCGCGTGGGGGTATTCGCGGTTTTCCCTTTATAAATGCCTTTTTATAAGCATAGACCCTGCGACAAACGCCGAATGAGATAGATTTATTTTTACAATGCTTTGAAAAATAATGGATTTATTGAGGATGATAGGTGGGTTGGCGAGATGTGCTAAAGATGTATAGCCAATGCCTATTTATTTAATCGGTTTTTCGACTTTCTGTGAATCAAGCACTTAGAGCATTATCAACAGGTTAGCAAAAACACTGTCAGGACATGTAGGGGGCTTTTAGCGCCCCAACTACGCCCCGGCGAAAATTCCAATACCTTTTGGTCAAAGAAAATGCCAATAAACAAAGTAAAATCAACATCCTAAATGTTCTTTACTGCCCTACCACCCGGTCGAAAACGACGTCCTATCTATATGCTGAACGCTTGCCCTACCTGCAGGTGTAGGTGGCTATGATGCTGCAGAAACGTCTGCCAACCGTGGCCTTCTGTTCGTCCACATCAACTTGCCTAACTTCAAAAATATAGATTGCATGAAAGCCGCATTTTTATAACCCAGTTTTTTCAGTATCGTCGCGCGGTGTTGATAGATTGTTTTAGCCGCTTTGTCCGTCATAAAAGCGATTTGGGCGATAGAGAAGCCCTTAGCAAGATAGTTAAGGATAAGGGCTTCTGTTGGTGAAAGTCGTACGTAGTATGCAATACCTTCCATCGACAGTTCTGTCGCCGCAGCTCGCAAAACCTGTGAGAAGCAGTCGCGACTCTTATTTATATTGATAACACGGTCACCAGCAGCCCAAAGAGGATATACCATTCCCGTATCGTGACCTGTCAGCCATACTATCCGATCAATGCAGTTCGAATAAATAAAAGAGATGAAGTTATCACTTTTACCCTCAAGAAGAATATTGCCGTCTACAAATATCATTTTCTGTTGATTAAAGTCGATGCGTTCATCTATATAGTGGAATACATCAAAGTCTTTAAGAGAAAGTTTTATCCCCTGGTAAAGCCAATAGTTATTCGTGTACACAACTATTAGATTGCTTTTTGTGCTGGTGAACGCTGGATTTATTTTATTATCCTCAATTAAAGTGCGCTAAAATTTGCCAGTATCTTCCTGATGTAACCTAACGTTCTCCGGTCTTCACCTTCCTCGTAAATTCGACAACTTCACGAACAAATGCAACATCAACGAGATAGCCGTTGTTTTCTACCCGTATAAACAGATCATCTGACACATTGAACCCACCCAGGATGACTTTCAATTCTCTCATAACCAACCACAGACGTTGACTCGAAGAACTCAACCCATATTTGTCCCAGATATTTATTAGCAACTCCTGATCGGTAATTATTTTACTACCTGATTTTAGCAATAAATATTCAAGCAAGCGTGCTTTGGTTGTTCTGAGTGGAATGCTTTTCTCACTGCCATCTAAAGAAATCAAGGTTTTGTTTTCTACGGAATAATAAAGTCTATTATCAATTCTATATCCAAGAAGCTTAATATTATTATCCACCGCCACCCCGTGTGTTATATTCTCGTTTTCAAGATTACCGAGGCGCAATAAGAGTTACAATTACATTTTCAAACGCAAAACAATCAATACAAAACACTACAAAGAAGCAATACCAAAGACATTAAATTTGTTAAAATTTATATTTTTAGATAATTAATCCATTTCATGATAGGGGATACCGCTTATGGGGTACTCAAAGAAAGGCTTAGAATTAAATATGAGGCCTTCGATTTTTTTCACTAAAATTGATGTATATCAATTTTAGTGATGTGGATAATACATGGGATTATTGATCCTGTGCATTTATTCATCAGTTTATTTACACCTGTTTTTTTCAACCCTTCATCTATTCGCATCCATTTCTACTACTCATCAAAGAGTCTCCTGATCGTTTTTTAATCGCGTAGACAACTCAGCAACGCGCGGTAAATCATCGTGAACATAGACACCTGAAAACTTAATCAATAGAAATATTTCGTTTAGCGATAACGCTCTTTCGAGCTGATAAGCTCCTGCGCAAAGACACACCATCACTGAACATATTGCAACCATTGAGATATGACTAACATATTAATTAAACAGCAAATAGTAGTTGATACGCCTCTCATTGATCGACAGCAAGATTATCCTTACCCAAAACAGTAACAATCCCTCGTTTCTTGGTTTTTAATAAATAAAGTGAATGTTATGAAGTTAGCGATTTTCTTGTTCCTTTTCTCTTTTCAGGCCTACGCCCTCAATTTCTCGTCAACCATTCTTAAGTTGAACTGCCAGGGACGCGGGTTCGTCGAGGTCATTCTGCACGTCTATGAACACACACAGGAAGCATGGGAAGGACATTTTGAAACCGGCGCGGGCCATAAGCACGTAGGTGATGTCGAAATCATCCCCTTCGCCAATGGCGACACTCTTCTTCATCGCGTATCGACCGACTCATTCGGTTATATCTATCGCGGAGAAGAGCGTCTTAAACATTGCATCAAATTAGACGAACGCGCGGTTTATCCAACTTTTGGCTAAGCGCGGGTAGCGGACAGCAAATCTAGCGGTTGAGGAAACGTCATCGTTCAAACGGACGTCTATCCTCATCCGGTTTCACCACTCACACATTTCACTCTCGTCTTTACCCGTCATCGGTCTCAACGCTGCATTTCACATCTAGGCATCTGTTACACAATAAGCTATCTTACCTGTTCAAACCAAACCTAGGTTCCCCTCGTGCGCAGCCATTCTTCATTCAATTTTTTCTCACTTTGCTACATGATGATGACTTATGCGCTCATGTTTACCTTTGTGCTGGTCTTCATTGACTTTGCCGTTGGTGATTCATCTGAGGATGTCTGGACTGGGCGGATGACCCTTCAGCGCTATTTTCTCGAACACGCTTTCCTCTACCTTAGCACTGCCTGTACCGGTGCCGCCGCAGGATTCCTCATCTGGTTTATTGGTTCCAGAAAATCTTAACGGCCTCCTTGATAATCAAGGGATTTCCGACAACGGAATAACCCTCTCTTTTGACGAAGCTCAAAACATGACGTGTTCGATAGCGGTATTAATTCACACCGCAAATATATCCCGTCTTGAATGTGAAAGGAGGAGACGATGAAAACCTACGATCGTAACCGTAACGCTATCACTATCGGCAGCCGCGTCATGATTGCTAACAATGGCGCGACGGGCGTTATCCGGTCAATTCACGGTGAAGGTAAAACGGCTGAGCAACTGCGCCGTACTGACTGCGTTGAAATTGAGGGCTGCGATGGTGTGTATTGCCCACTGGATTTGATCCGTCTTGGCTTCAACTAATACGTTATCGTATCGACGTAGAACTGTGTGAAAAATAACAGCATAAGGCCACCCATGTGGCCTTTTTTATTTCTGTATTCTTTTGAGTAACTGCTTATCCGGCCGTCTTGGTTTATCAACTCACCCTTTACCCACGCTTTGCCCCCTGCAGATTTATCATCCAGCAATGACGCCTTGGTATCTTTTAAAGAAAGTGCGATAACCTCGCCAGCATGAGTCAATTCAGCCTGGATAATTCCGATAACGGCATGGCACACGACAAAATACCCATAACGTAAGTGATGACAAATTCACCTATGGGCACTTTTGTGTCGCTATCCTTCGGAATATCACCGCTATCATCCCTTAACTGGCGCGAGATAATATGACTTGAGCCTTGAAATAATATGTTAACTTAATGGCTTGTTATCAATGACATTACCTGTAAACTGATTGCCACGCTTGCCTGAAAAATGGATATTTACATCGTATAACTGTGGTCATGATTTATGCTTCGGCCATCGGCATTTTATTAATAAAAATAAAAATCATGTGGTTTAATGTTACAAATGAAAAACAAATCAACAGAAAAGCAAAATAAAGACTCATTTATTACATCTCGTTACATAATACTTTGTATTGGTATTCTGTTTTGCCTTGCTGTTTTACTGGTGCGAGTGGCAGATCTGCAATTCCTTAATCATCCCATGCTGGCACGCGAGGCCGATCAGCGTTCGTTGCGGACCATCGTGCTGCCAACTAACCGCGGTACCTTAGTGGATCGCAACGGCGAAGCACTGGCAATGAGCGTTCCTTCGCGTGATGTGGTTGCGGACCCGGTGAAAATCGTTGAGGCCAGTCCTAATTTTCGCGACCCAAAATGGCAGTATCTTGCGTCTGCGCTAAATACCACACCGGATCAAATTGCGAGCAAAATTTATCAGAACTCACGCCGTCATTTTCTTTTTCTCGGACGTAAAGTTGAGCTCGGTATCGCTAAAGATGTGGCTGACCTTCATATAAAAGGTATCAGCGAAATTTACGATGACAGCCGCTTCTACCCGATGGGTGAAGCTTCCGCGCCGTTAATTGGCATCGTGGGTGCGGATAATACGGGGCTGAACGGCGTCGAAAAGGGTTATGACAATATTCTGCAAGGTGAGCCCGGTAAGGAAATTTACCGTAAGGACGCCAATGGCGGCATTATCAGCGTATTAAATTACGATGCACCGAAGCAAGCGCCGACCGTTCAGCTCAGTATTGATAAATTCGACCAGTACACCCTGTACAGCAAACTGCGCGACGGCGTACTGCTGAATAAAGCCGACTCCGGTGCCGCCGTGCTGGTTAAGATTGATACTGGCGAGATCCTCGCCATGGCCTCTTATCCTTCTTACAACCCCAATAACTTTGATAACGCCACCCAAACGCAAATGCGCGATGTGGCTATCAACGACAGCTTTGAGCCTGGCTCTACGGTTAAGCCATTGGTCATTATTGAAGGGCTGGAGAGGAATATTATTCAGCCTAATACGCTACTCAATACCACACCGTATAGCGTGAACGGTCACCTTATTCGTGACGTTGGCCACTGGCCGCAACTGACTCCGACCGGCATCCTGCAGAAATCGAGTGATATCGGTGTGTCCCACATCGCGCTGGCAATGCCAGCTCAGGCGCTGGTTGACACCTACCAGGCATTTGGACTTGGGAAACCGACCGATCTGGGGCTGAGCGGTGAAAGCGTGGGTTATTTCCCACTCCACCGCCAACAGTGGGCAGATATTGAACGCGCCACCTTCTCATTCGGCTATGGACTGCGCGTCACACCGCTACAGATTGCCCGCGAATATGCCACCATGGGTTCATATGGCGTCTACCGCCCGCTTTCCATCACTAAGGTAACGCCACCGGTGATGGGCCAGCAGGTTGCCGACCCTAGAATCGTAAAAACTGTCGTCCATATGATGGAAAGTGACGTGCTTCCCGGCGGCAGCGGCGTGAGAGCCGCAGTGCCTGGATATCGGCTGGCGACCAAAACCGGTACCGCGGAAAAACTGGGTGACAGTGGTAAATACGATGGGGGTTACGTGAACTATACCGCCGGGGTTGCCCCTGTCAGTCATCCTGAGGTGGCGCTGGTGGTCGTGGTGAACAACCCAACCGCCGGCACCCACTTTGGTGGCTCAGTGGCAGCACCTATCTTTGGCAATATCATGGGGCCGGTTCTGAAGAACATGAACATTGCACCAGATGCGCTGCCGCAATAATACCTAGGATGGGCTGAATAGCGGGTTTGCACGGCGCCAGATATAGCGCCGTGCAAATCTCTTAGACGACGGCAGTCGTTAACCGCGATGAGCAGCATAAACGCCCCTGCTCATCGAAGATTTCAATCTGCCAGACCTGATGACGACGACCTGCGTGGAGCGCTTTGCACACGCCACGAACGCGACCACTACGCGCGGAACGAATATGGTTGGCGTTGACTTCAAGCCCTACCACCCTGTCTTCACCTTCGGTACACAGATAGCCCGCCACCGAGCCTAACGTCTCCGCCAGCACCACCGATGCGCCACCGTGAAGCAGACCAAACGGTTGGTGCGTGCGATGATCCACCGGCATTGTCGCCGCCAATGAATCGTCGTCGATATGGTCAAACTGGATATCCAGTAGCCCGACCATATTGCCTTCGCCCATCGCATTAAGTGCTTCCAGCGTAGTTTGTCTTTTCCAGATCATCCCATCATCTCCAGTAATGCCTGCAATGGATGGCGTACGCCGCTTCCTTCGACGCGCTTCACCTGGCTGCGACACGAATACCCCGTTGCCAGACAGCGGTTACGGGGCAACGTTTCCATAGCCTGGTGCCATGAAAGCTCATAGATACCCAGTGAATTGGCGTGATTTTTTACTTCATGCCCGTAGGTTCCGGCCATGCCGCAGCAGCCCACGCTAACATTTTCGAGCTTCGCGCCAAAATGGGCAAAAATGGCGGCCCACTGCTTCGGTGCCGTCGGCAATGCCGTGACCTCAGTACAGTGACCAAACAGATACCAGGGTTCGCCAGAAGACAGCGTATGCGCTTTGCGTTCCAGTATCTGTGGCAACCATTCGTGTACCAACATCACATTGAAATCACCGCGTTTATCGCCAAGTACCTGTTTATATTCATCGCGATAGCAAAGCACCAGGGCCGGGTCGACTCCCACCATCGGCATGCCAAGTTCGGCCACACGGTTAAGATAATCAGCGGTTTTTTGCGCCGTTTTCGTAAAGCGACTCACAAAGCCTTTAATGTGCTGTGCCTTACCGTTTGGCGAGAACGGCAGCAGCACCGGCTGGAAGCCGAGCTTATCAACCAGGCGGACAAAGTCCGTCACTACCTGCGCGTCGTAGTAGCTGGTGAAGGGATCCTGCACCACCAGCACGGTCAGCGCTTTTTGCTCAGGCGACAGTGCTTCTAACTGCTCGAGCGTCATGTTTGCCGAGCGATGCGTCACCATCTGTTTTTGCAACGAAGGTACCGAAAGCAGCGGCAAATCCACCATGCCAATATGCTTTTCAGAAAGCTTACGGACCAGCGGCTGACTCATAAAGAAGTTGAATGTTTTCGGCGCACGCGCCATTAGCGGCGCGTAGCTTTCTACTGTTGCCACCAGATGATCGCGCACAGGACGCAGATAGCGAGTGTGATAAAGCTGCAGGAACCGGGAGCGGAATTCCGGTACGTCGATTTTTATCGGGCACTGCGTTGAACAGGCTTTACAGGCCAGGCAGCCAGACATCGCCTCTTTCACTTCGTGTGAGAAGTCGTACTCACCTTTACGGGCATGCCAGCTATTGCGCGTCCGTTCGATCATCGAGCGAAGACTCGCGCGTTTTTCCGGCAATTCTTTTTCCAGCAGGAGCGGGTCAACGCCGCGATCCGCCAGCAGGCGCAGCCATTCGCGCACCAGCGTCGCACGACCTTTTGGTGAATGCATACGGTTGTTGGTGATTTTCATCGACGGACACATCGGGCTTTTCGCGTCGAAGTTAAAGCACAAACCGTTACCGTTACACTCCATCGCGCCACGCCAGGATGAACGAACAGTGACGGGGATCTGACGATCGTAGGTACCGCGTTTTACCGCATCCACCTTCATCATCGGCGCGTCTACACCTTCAGGCGGGCAGATTTTCCCTGGGTTCAAACGGTTGTCTGGGTCAAACGCCGCTTTCACTTTGCGAAGTTCGCCATAAAGCTGTTCACCGAAGAACGCCGGGCTGTATTCCGCACGGAAACCTTTACCATGTTCTCCCCATAACAGACCGCCGTATTTGGCGGTCAGCGCCACCACATCATCAGAGATCCGCTTCATTAAGATCTCTTGCTGCGGGTCGCACATGTCGAGCGCGGGACGCACATGCAATACGCCCGCGTCAACGTGACCAAACATCCCGTAGCTCAGGCCGTGGCTATCAAGCAGCGCGCGGAATTCAACGATATAGTCAGCCAGATGCTCCGGCGGTACACAGGTATCTTCGGCAAATGGGATAGGCTTAGCCGCCCCTTTAGCGTTGCCGAGCAGCCCGACCGCTTTTTTACGCATCGCGTAAATGCGCTCAATACCATCGAGTTCGTTGCAACACTGCCAGCCGATAACGCCGCCTTCATGTTGAGCAATCAGTTCGTCCAGTCGCTGGCAGAGCGCACTAACCTGACCTTCAATCAGCGCTTCATCATCACCCGCGAACTCGACGATATTCAGCCCCAGCATCTCTTTATCTGGAACATCGGTAATCAGTTCACTAACCGAGTGCCAGACAATATCTTCCCTGGCCAGATTAAGGACCTTAGAGTCGACGGTTTCGACCGACAGCGCGCGCGCTTCAACCATAAACGGCGCGTTACGCAGCGCCGAATCAAAGGAGTCGTATTTGATATTCACCAGACGACGTACCTTCGGCAGCGGCGTAATATCCAGCCGTGCTTCGGTAATAAAGGCCAGCGTCCCCTCGGAGCCCGTCAACACGCGGGTTAAATCAAACTCGGTCATCTCGTCATTAAAGACGTGGCGCAGGTCGTAGCCCGTAAGGAAGCGGTTCAGTTTCGGGAATTTATCGATAATCAGCTGACGATTTTCCCGACAGCGTTCATAGACGGTTCGGTAGATGCGTCCTGCCGCCGACTGCTCTTTCGCCAGTGTTTCAGCCAGCGCAACGGGAACCGGCTGCGTATCAAGAATATCGCCGCCCAGCAGCACGGCGCGAACGCCCAGCACATGGTCAGATGTTTTGCCGTACACCAGCGAACCTTGCCCGGAGGCATCGGTATTAATCATCCCGCCTAACGTCGCGCGGTTACTGGTCGACAGTTCCGGCGCGAAGAAATAACCGTAAGGTTTTAAATATTGGTTAAGCTGATCTTTAATCACGCCCGCTTCAACGCGCACCCAACCCTCTTCCGGGTTGATCTCAATGATGCGGTTCATGTAGCGGGACATGTCAATAATGATGCCCTGATTCAGCGACTGACCGTTGGTGCCAGTACCACCGCCGCGCGGGGTGAAAATCAGAGACTGGAAGCGCTCTTCTGCCGCTATACGGGACAGCAGTGCGACATCTGCGGTGGAACGAGGGAAGATCACCGCATCGGGAAGAAGCTGGTAGATACTGTTATCGGTCGCCATCGTCAGCCTGTCGGCATAACGGGTGGCGGTGTCGCCGGTAAAGCCTTGTTGCTCCAGTGCTTGCAAATAATTCAACACCAACTGAACTACGCCCGGTGCCTGGGAAATCTGTGGGATCATTACTTGTGACCCTTTCTGAATGTTGTGTTGTACGCACAAAATTTTGCCGGTTTACGCGAACAGCCAAACGGCAAAGATGATGTGTAGAGAGTAATTAATCGTTTGCGTCGTGCCGTTATTCTTTTATCACATTTTTTTCTTATACGCCCGGTAGATTTTGTCGCAGAATCAGCGCCGGGAATTTATTGATATTATTATCGATGAACGGATTTACGCTGCGTCAACACGCTGACAAGCAACTGAAGGTAAAACTCATTTATGAACACGATTCCTCGGCCTCGTGATATTCCACAAATACTGCTATCCGTGCTGTTTTTGGCACTGATGATCATCGCCTGTTTATGGATAGTTCAGCCGTTTATTCTGGGCTTCGCCTGGGCATCCACCATCGTTATTGCCACCTGGCCGGTTCTGCTCTGGTTCCAGCGTAAGCTTTTCGGTCGCCGTTCGCTGGCTGTGCTGGTGATGACGCTGCTGCTCTTTTTACTGTTCGTTATCCCCATTGCGTTGCTGGTCAATAGCCTGGTTGATGGCTCCACGCCGCTGGTGCACGCCATTACCAGCGGCACGCTGACCCTGCCCGATCTGGCCTGGCTCAACAGCATTCCTTTCGTTGGAGCCAAACTTTATAGCGGCTGGCATAGCCTGTTGGATATGGGCGGCAGCGCGCTGATGGCTAAGGTTCGCCCGTATATCGGCACCACGACCACCTGGTTTGTCGGGCAGGCCGCACACGTTGGGCGTTTTCTGATGCACAGTACTTTGATGTTGCTGTTCAGCGCCCTGCTGTACTGGCAAGGTGAAAAAGTCGCGTTTGGTATGCGCTATTTCGCGACCCGTCTGGCGGCGAAACGCGGTGATGCGGCGGTGCTGTTGGCAGGACAGGCAATTCGTGCCGTGGCGCTGGGCGTGGTCGTGACCGCGCTGGTACAGGCTGTGCTCGGCGGTATTGGCCTTGGTATTTCTGGCGTCCCGTACGCGACGCTGCTGACCGTGGTGATGATCTTCTCCTGCCTGGTACAGCTTGGGCCCTTGATTGTGTTAGTGCCGTGCATTATCTGGCTCTACTGGACGGGTGACACCACCTGGGGAACGGTTCTGCTGGTATGGAGCTGCGTGGTTGGGACGATGGATAACGTGATTCGCCCGATGCTGATTCGTATGGGCGCAGACCTGCCGATGATTCTGATCCTCTCCGGCGTTATCGGCGGCCTGGTTGCATTTGGCATGATTGGCCTGTTCATCGGCCCGGTGCTGCTCGCCGTCTCCTGGCGTCTGTTTGATGCCTGGCTGCATGAAGTTCCGCCACCTTCACGAGACCCGGACCAGGTGTTGGAAGAGCTGGCCGAGCTTGAGCAGAATAACTATCCAAAACAGTAAGCTAAAAAAGGCGGGGCAACCCGCCTTTTACTTAAGCAAATCTCACCATTACTCCACTTCGCTCAGCTTCTTCCCCTCGCTTTTTGCGACATGCCACGGAAATTATTCACATTTCTTTAACTATTGAGAGGAATCTGATCGACGCAAAAACGGCGCATGGCCTAGTATGAGTCCTAAGGTAATAGATCAACCCCTTGATTTATCTATCCCCTGAGTGAAACAACGAATTGCTGTGTGTAGTCTTTGCCCAACTCCCACGTTGGGCTTTTTTTTGCCTACCGCACGGTCACATCCCGGAACCGGCTCACCGAGCCTCGTCCGGGATGGCAGCACCTTAGCGCACTTCGCAGTGGCTCATCATCCGCCAGTCAGGCGGTAGCACGCGGGTATCACCCTTAACCTGTACCGACGCACGCCCATGAATCTGCGCACAAGACGTACCTATCTGCAGTTCGAACTCGCCGGGTTCTACAATGCGTTGGCCATCGTAGCGGGTAAAGTTGAGCATATCGACAGGGATGGTAAAGGTCAGTGTCGCCTGCTCATTCGGCGATAACGTCACCCGCTGGAAGGCCTTGAGCTCCTGAAGTGGGCGTACCATCGAAGCCACTTTATCGCGAACGTAGAGCTGTACGACCTCACTCCCGCTACGTTCACCGTTGTTTTTCACCGTTACACGCAGCGTAATTTCACCCTCAATTGCCACCTGGCTTTGCTGAAGCTGCGGGGTGCCAAAACTAAACTCCCCCCAACCTTTTCCGTAACCGAACGGATAACGTGCCCCAAAGTGGAAGGCGAACGGTGTACCGCCGCTTTTGAGCTTATGGTTATAGTAAAACGGCATCGCCCCTGCGCTTTTTGGCACGCTGACTACCAGACGGCCTTGCGGTTCGGCGCGTCCGGTCAACACATCAGCGATGGCCCAGCCCCCTTCCTGACCCGGCGCCCAGGCTAGCATCAAGGCGGCCACCTTCGACTCTAATCCCTGTAGGTTATACGGACGCCCGCCGGTCATGACCACAATGACTGGCTTACCGGTATCCACCAGCGCCTGCAAAAGCTGTTGCTGTACGCCCGGCAGGTTAAGGCTGTCAGTATCCGAACCTTCACCCACCGTGCCGCTTTGGAATAATCCAGCGAGGTCGCCTACACAGGCGACTACCACGTCACTGTCTTGCGCTGCACGTACGGCTTCTGGAATCAGACTCAGACTGTGAGAGACCGGTGACGCTTGCATCGGTTTACCCGAACTATCCCCAGGGAATACCGGCGCACCAGCCATCCGCTGTTCGATGATATGACAACCTTTTGCATAGCGAACAAGGTCATCACCCAGATAATGGCGTAGCGCCACCAGCGGCGTGGTGACCTGTGATGTTTTTTCCATCATATCGCTGATAATCAGATGCACCGGGAAGCTGTAGCCGCTCAGCAACGCCAACGGGTCGTCAGCCGTTGGGCCCACCACGGCGACGCGCGGCTTACCGGTAAGCGGTAACGCATTTCGATTTTCCAGTAGCGTCATCGAGCGGGTAGCCACCTCGCGCGCGACCTGGCGAGTAGCATCGGATTGCAGCGAAATAGCGGTTTCATCGGTATACGGATGTTCAAACAGGCCGAGGCGGAATTTCTCGGTGAGCGTGCGCGCCACAATCTCGTCAATTTTTTCCGGCGTAATAAGTCCGCGAGCGACAGCTTCCGCCAGATGGCGAGCGCAATCATCTTTTGGCAGCTCCACATCCAGCCCGGCATTAAAGGCGAGCGCCGCTGACTCTGCCGCATCTGCCGCCACACCGTGATGCTGATGCAGCAGACTCACGCCGCCGTAGTCTGCGACGACAATGCCGTCAAAGCCCCATTGTTCACGCAGTACCGTGGTCAGCAGGAAGCTGTCGCTATGGCCCGGTTGATTATCAATGTCATGATAAGCGGGCATCACCGACCCCGCGTTTGCCTGCTTCACCGCCATTTCAAACGGCAGCAGGAACGTGTCATTCAATTCGCGGAAGCCCAGATGGACCGGTGCATGGTTGCGCGCGCCCTCACTGAATGAGTGACCCACATAGTGTTTCAGCGTCGCCAGCACGTCTCGCTTTTCACCTTGCAGTCCCTCAACGTAGGCGCAAGCCATGACCCCTACCAGCCATGGATCTTCACCAAAGGTCTCTTCTGTCCGTCCCCAGCGAACGTCGCGGGAAACATCAAGCACGGGCGCTAACCCCTGCTTACAGCCGGTAGAACGAGCTTCTTCACCAATTTGCTGAGCGGCACATTTGACCAGTTCCGCATCCCAGGTTGAGCCATAATTCAGCGATGACGGGAACAGAGTGGCATCTTTGCATAAAAGCCCGACCAGGCACTCTTCGTGGAACAACGCGGGAATACCCAGGCGCGTCTCTTCCATCATCATTTTTTGCAGACGGTTTGCCGCCCGGACGCCGGTCTTCGCATCCACAATATGGGTACCCAGCGGACGGGTAATCTGCCCGACGCCGAGTTTTAAACGTTCATGCAGCGACGTTTGTTCGCTTACCCCTGCAAACTCATCGCTCATATCCGTTCTTTCGCGGTGATTGCCGTCTTCCGATAGCACCAACCACCAGGCGTGCATCTGGGCATATTTTTCTTCAGGGGTCATACGGGCCAGTAAGTCTGCTACACGTTCCTGAATCGGGCGCTGAGGGTCTTTGTAAATCGGGGTCATAGCCGGTCTCCTGAGTCGCTGATAAGTACCCGAAATCATTGGCTAATGATGATGGGTAAGTACATGGTGTTAACATTTACGAATCAGTATTCAGAAGTGATGCGTGAGGAACAATTGTAGAAATTGCCAGCAGATTTATGATTTTTGGTTTTCTTTCCGGAGTGTGATCCCCCGCAACCCGATGGGCAAAAAAATCCCGGGTCGATGCCCGGGATTTCAGTTCACGATGGCGCTACTTTTTGAGTTCGGCCAGGCTCAGCCAGGTCTGGACGACGGTGTCTGGGTTCAGCGACAGGCTATCGATCCCCTCTTCCATCAGCCAGGCGGCAAAGTCTTCGTGGTCAGAAGGACCCTGACCGCAAATACCCACGTATTTACCCTGCTTCTTCGCGGCGCGAATCGCCATCGACAGCAGTGCTTTTACCGCGTCGTTACGTTCGTCGAACAGCGCAGAGACAACGCCAGAGTCACGGTCAAGACCCAGCGCCAGCTGCGTCATGTCGTTTGAGCCAATAGAGAAACCGTCAAAGTGCTCAAGGAACTGCTCCGCCAGCAAGGCGTTAGACGGGATCTCGCACATCATGATGATTTTGAGCCCGTTCTCACCGCGTTTCAGCCCCTGGCGCGCCAGTTCGTCCACCACCGCTTTCGCCTGCTCCACGGTACGCACGAACGGCACCATGATCTCAACGTTAGTCAGCCCCATGTCGTTACGCACGCGTTTCACCGCATCGCACTCCAGCGCAAAGCAGTCGCGGAAGCTATCGGACACGTAGCGACCAGCGCCGCGGAAGCCCAGCATTGGGTTCTCTTCTTCCGGCTCGTAACGCTCGCCGCCCACCAGGTTGGCGTATTCGTTCGATTTGAAGTCAGAGAGACGGACAATGACGCGTTTCGGATAGAACGCTGCGCCCAGCGTCGCGATCCCTTCGGTCAGACGACCAACGTAAAACTCTTTCGGCGAGTCGAAGCCTTTCATCATCTCGCGGATTTCGTTTTGCAGCTTAGGCTCCTGGTCATCAAACTCCAGCAGCGCACGCGGGTGCACGCCAATCATACGGTTGATGATGAACTCCAGGCGAGCAAGACCGACGCCCTCGTTCGGCAGGCAGGCAAAGTCGAACGCGCGGTCAGGATTGCCAACGTTCATCATAATCTTCAGCGGCAGGTCCGGCATGGTATCGACGCTGGAGCTTTTCACGCTGAAGTCCAGCAGATCCGCGTAAACGTAGCCGGTGTCGCCTTCAGCGCAGGAAACGGTGACTTTCTCGTCATCCTTCATGCGCTCGGTAGCATCGCCGCAGCCCACTACCGCAGGAATCCCCAGTTCACGAGCGATGATCGCCGCGTGACAGGTTCGGCCGCCACGGTTGGTGACAATCGCCGCCGCTTTTTTCATGATCGGTTCCCAATCCGGGTCGGTCATGTCGGTCACCAGCACATCGCCTGGCTGGATACGGTTCATTTCGCTAATGTCATGAATGACCTTCACCGGGCCTGCACCAATACGGTGGCCGATAGCGCGGCCTTCAGAGACAATACGCCCCTGAGAGTGCAGCGTGTAGCGCTCCATCACCTGTCCGCGCGAACGCACGGTTTCCGGACGCGCCTGAACGATAAACAGTTTGCCGGTGTGACCGTCTTTCGCCCACTCGATGTCCATTGGACGACCGTAGTGTTTTTCGATCTGCACGGCTTGCTTCGCCAGCTCCTGCACTTCATCGTTGGTCAGCGAGAAGATGTCAGTCTGCTGCTGCGGCACATCTTCAATGCGTACCTGTTTACCATGCTCTTGCGTTGGCGCGTAGACCATACGGATCTTTTTCGATCCCATCGTACGGCGCACAATCGCCGGGCGACCTGCGGCAAGCGTTGGCTTGTGTACGTAGAACTCATCCGGGTTAACCGCGCCCTGTACGACCATTTCACCCAAGCCCCACGCGGAGGTGATGAATACCACCTGGTCGAAGCCGGATTCGGTATCAATGGAGAACATCACGCCGGAAGACGCAAGGTCAGAACGCACCATCAATTGGACACCCGCAGACAGCGCAACGCCGCGGTGGTCGTAACCCTGGTGAACGCGGTAAGAGATGGCACGATCATTGAACAGCGACGCAAATACGTGCTTCACCGCCACCAGCACCGCTTCGTAGCCCTGGACGTTGAGGAAAGTTTCTTGCTGGCCGGCGAAGGATGCATCCGGCATATCTTCCGCGGTGGCTGAGGAGCGCACGGCGAAAGAGGCGTTGGCGTTATCGGCAGCCAGTTGGTTGTAGGCTTCGTGAATAGCCTGTTCCAGTTCGCTCTGGAAAGGTGTGTCGATGATCCACTGGCGGATCTGCGCGCCGGCTTTCGCCAGGGCGGTAACGTCGTCAATATCAGTGTTATCCAACAGTTGATAGATCTGCTGGTTCACACCGCTCTGGTCGAGAAACTGATTAAACGCATCGGCAGTGGTGGCAAATCCGTTAGGGACAGAAACCCCCATTCCGGACAGATTCGTAATCATTTCACCCAAGGAGGCATTTTTGCCTCCAACTCTGTCTACATCATTCATGCCGAGTTGGTTGTACCAAAGCACCAGCGGTGACGAGCCATTGTTGGACATCGAGACAATCCTTTTTTGATTAAAGAAGCAGTGATAAGTAACGACTGACTACTTAAATTATCCTCGCATATTTAAACGGCTGAAAAAAACGGTGAATCGTGTAAGCAAATTATTTTTTTACTTTTTCGGATTGATTCCCGGTTATTCATAACCTACTGATTCGACTAAAAAGGCACAGCAACCAGCGGTCTATTGGCATCTTTTGGAAATTGAAACGACCATTTCATTAAAAATAAAAATACCGTTTCATTTTTAAATTTAAGACAAATAGCACAGGGTTGTGTTTAAATTTAATTTACCCTTTCAGGCAATTAATGGGAGTCAAGCAATATGGATAACGCAGTCGACAGGCAGGTATTTTATATTTCTGACGGTACCGCCATTACGGCAGAAGTCCTCGGCCACGCGGTGATGTCGCAGTTCCCGGTGGCGATAAACAGTATCACTCTGCCGTTTATCGAAAGTGAAAGCCGCGCCAGGGCAGTGAAGGAGCAAATTGACGCTATCTATCAGCAAACCGGCGTCCGCCCATTGGTCTTCTATTCCATCGTTATCCCCGAAATTCGCGACATTATTCTGCAATGTGAAGGGTTCTGCCAGGACATCGTCCAGGCGCTGGTCGCCCCATTGCAGGAAGAGCTTAAGCTTGACCCGACGCCCATTGCCCACCGCACCCACGGCTTAACTCCGGGTAATCTGACCAAATACGACGCGCGCATTGCGGCCATCGATTATACGCTGGCGCATGATGACGGTATCTCGCTGCGTAACCTCGATCAGGCGCAGGTCATCCTGCTCGGCGTATCACGCTGTGGAAAAACCCCGACGAGCCTTTACCTGGCGATGCAGTTTGGTATTCGGGCCGCCAACTATCCGTTTATCGCCGATGATATGGATAACCTCGTTCTGCCCGCGTCATTAAAACCGCTGCAACACAAGCTGTTTGGGCTGACGATTAACCCGGAACGCCTGGCCGCCATCCGCGAAGAACGCCGGGAGAACAGCCGCTACGCCTCAATGCGCCAGTGCCGTATGGAAGTAGCCGAAGTCGAGGCACTGTACCGCAGGCACCAGATCCCGTGGCTGAACAGCACCAATTACTCCGTAGAGGAAATTGCCACAAAAATCATGGATATAATGGGATTAAGCCGCAGAATGTACTAATACACTAGTACATTACATCAAATTTGTTTATCATAGCAGTGTGATTGAGCGCACATTACGCGCCACCCTTGAATTTAGCGGGGATTGGTTTATCGTGATGTGCATCACTTCCCAGCATATTGACTGGCGAAGCAACAAATTTCTGAGATATCCATGAATAAGACCGATGAACTGCGTACCGCTCGCATTGAGAGCCTGATTACGCCTGCTGAACTTGCTCAGCGCCACCCTGTGTCACCAGACGTTGCGGCGCACGTTACCGCTTCCCGTCGTCGCATTGAAAAAATTCTTAACGGTGAAGACCGCCGCCTGCTGGCAATCGTCGGCCCTTGTTCTATTCACGACCTTGATGCCGCGATGGATTACGCGCGCCGTTTGCAGCAGCTGCGCGAAAAACACCAGGGCGAACTCGAAATCGTGATGCGCACCTATTTTGAAAAACCGCGCACCGTCGTGGGCTGGAAAGGATTGATCTCTGACCCAGACCTCAACGGCAGCTACCGCGTAAATCACGGCATTGAGCAGGCACGTAAGCTGCTGCTGCAGGTAAACACCCTTGGCGTACCGACAGCGACCGAATTTCTCGATATGGTGACCGGACAGTTTATCGCCGATCTCATTAGCTGGGGCGCTATCGGAGCACGTACCACGGAAAGCCAGATCCACCGCGAGATGGCCTCTGCGCTCTCCTGCCCGGTTGGCTTTAAAAATGGTACCGACGGTAATACGCGGATTGCGGTGGATGCGATCCGCGCCGCCCGCGCAAGCCACATGTTCCTGTCACCGGACAAAAATGGCCAGATGACCATTTACCAGACCAGCGGCAACCCGTACGGCCATATCATCATGCGCGGCGGCAAAAAGCCGAACTACCACGCTGATGATATTGCAGCGGCCTGCGATACGCTGCACGAGTTCGACCTGCCGGAACATCTGGTGGTGGATTTCAGCCACGGCAACTGTCAGAAACAGCACCGCCGTCAGTTGGAAGTGTGTGACGACATCTGTCAGCAGATCCGCAACGGCTCTTCCGCGATTGCCGGGATCATGGCAGAAAGTTTCCTGCGCGAAGGAACACAGAAAATCGTTGCCGACCAGCCATTAACCTACGGCCAGTCGATCACCGATCCTTGTCTGAGCTGGGAAGATACCGAACTGCTGCTGGAAAAACTGGCGGCAGCCGTCGCAACCCGCCTGTAGTACGCTCTGCCCGCTGCACCGCAGCGGGCTATAAATCCTTACCACACAAAATGATAAATAACGCTTGCGGTTAACATAGCGATTACTGATAATAGTTATCATTGTTACATTGATTTTCATTATGAAATATGTCGCTAATGGATACGTGCGCAGCAGTGGAACCGCAAAAGGATAACTCTCCTCGTCCTCTCCCCTCCGATCGACGGATCGACAGCCATACGCTGTTAGGTCAGGAAGGTCGTGTCATCATTGAACACGGTGAACAACAGTATTTGCTCCGCCAGACTCAGGCGGGAAAACTTATTCTGACTAAGTAGCTGCGCGGCCAGCGGCAACGCAGCATAGCGGTTAGCTTGAGCAGCTCACTTCCAGCCGTTTACCCCAATCAGGCGGACGGCGGCTGTAATCATCTTCACGGTCACGCCACGGGTCACGAAGCGCTTCATGAAGACGCTCTAGCTCCTGATAGTCGCCCTTTTCAGCCTGCTCAATTGCACGCTGTGCCAGCCAGTTACGCAAAACCAGAGCGGGGTTGGCCTGCTTCATCGCCTGCTGTCGCGGGGCATCATCAATGTGCTCTTGCTGCAAACGGGAGCGATACTGAGTGAACCAATCATCAAACGCCGCTCTGTCGATAAACTCATCGCGCAACGGTGATGCCGTGCTGTGCTGTTCAGTATCGCTCAACAGACGGAAGGTGCGCGTGTAGTCACTGCCCTCACGCTCCATCAGCGCATACAGGCCGTTGAGCAGATCGTTATCCCCGCTCTCCTCGCTAAACAGCCCCAGCTTCTGGCGCATTCGTTGGCCATATTCCCGGAATAGCGTGTGCTGATATCCCTCAAGCGCTGCGTTGAGCGTATCAACATCAATAAGCGTAGACAGCGACTGAGCCAGACACTGCAAATTCCACAGTCCTACCGCTGGCTGATTATCGAAACGATAACGCCCCTGAGTGTCCGTATGATTGCAGATATATTCCGGCTGATAATCATCCAGAAAACCGAAGGGACCGTAATCCATCGTCAAGCCCAGGATTGACATGTTATCGGTGTTCATCACGCCGTGGGCAAACCCTACCGTTTGCCAGCGAGCAATCATTATTGCCGTACGGGAAACCATATCTTTGAACCACAAACCGTAGCGGTCGGGCTCATCCTGCAGATGTGGCCAATGGTGACGAATAGCGTAATCAGCAAGCTGGCGAACCTTCTCCATTTCGCGGCGATAGTAGAAATGTTCAAAGTGACCGAAGCGAATATGGCTTTCAGCAACGCGCATCAGCATGGCACCAGATTCCACCGTCTCACGGTAGACCGGCGTATCGCTAGTAACGATAGCCAGCGCACGAGTGCCGGCGATCCCCAAATAGTGCATCGCCTCAGAAGCCAGGCTTTCGCGTATCGTGGAACGGAGAACCGCGCGACCATCCCCCATCCGCGAATAGGGCGTCAGGCCCGCGCCTTTCAGGTGCCAGTCGAGCGTTTTGCCATTTTCCAGCTGCTGCTCACCAAGCAGAATACCGCGTCCGTCACCGAGTTGACCGGCCCAGGCCCCAAACTGATGTCCGCTGTAGACCTGTGCCAGCGGTGACATGCCCGGTAATAGCGTTTCACCGCCCCACACACCTGCCCCTTGTGGTGGGGAAAATAATGATTCAGGGATGGTTAATTTCTGCGCCAACGGTGCGTTATGCCAGATAACGCGAGCATTGCTCAGCGGTGTAGGCTGTAGCGAAGTGTAAAATCCCGGCAGCTCATCGCGCCAGCGAGTGTTAAATGACAGGTTCATGGTTCCTCCTGTCCGTAGTGTATTGGGTTACGCTACGTAAAACACCCGAGGAACAGCAGGGTTATTGTTGCACTAATGTTATTAAAGATGATTCCGGCACCACTGGCCATAAACTGCCGAGCATACCGTTAAAACCATAAGGCATTACGCGCTGACGAATAGTTTCATCATCAATCCCCGATACCATGATCCCCTGACAGTACGGTTGAATCTGGCTCACAATAGCGCGCATAAAAGGTTCAAACGAGAGGGATTTAAGCTGACGCTGCACAAAGCTTTTATCCAGCACAATTCGTTTAAATAACCCGGTAAACACCGCCCTGGTAGAGGCATTACCCGCACCAAAATCGCTTAGCGCGAGCGGGAAATAGTGGCTGAGTTTACTCAGCGGATGATTTTCATCAATATCATTTAACCCAGGGAACTGCTCACTGACGGCAAGCTCGAGAAAGGGTAAACGCTGCACGCTGGCGGCGAGTTCTTCATCATTCAGTAAGGCATCGACCACACCAGGCGGGATCATTATCCACGCGGTCAGATTATGCTGCATAAAAAACAGCTGGCAGGTGGTCAATAGCGCCAGTTTCTCTTGAAACAAGGTTATTTCTTGTTGTTGCGTCAGGCGAGGTAACACCAGGCTAGTTGGAATTCGAACGTGGTTATTAAGACCGCTAAACTGACACACCACTTTTAAGCCAACAAGCAGCCCGTCGCTATTTCGGGCGGGAAGAAAATACAACTGAGAACTATATGTATTATCCAGCGCTACAATCATTGCGACTGCCCTTCACTAAAAGTCATGTCCGGGTTCCTGACGTCACAAAGCAAAAAACCTACGGTAATGGATGCTGAGCCTATTCCTTTCATCGGTTCCTTTTTATTTCATCGGTCCGTCACTGGATCGTAATGATTGTAATCGAAAGTCACGGAATAACACAATCAACCTTAAGTTCTATGATCTTGTCTAACAAAAACGAGAATATAGCAGGCTATTTATTTTAATTTTCACCGCCGATTAAAAGAAAAGGAGGCATTTCGCCTCCTTTTCTTTCTGATTAAATTCGTCTGGCTTGCCAGAAATTCTTTCGCCAGTAGACGTTATCCAGAGAGGAACGCGTTACGCCCTGACTAGTTGAAGCATGAATAAACTGGTTATCCGTATCGTAGATACCGACATGGAGTCCGCTCTCTCCCGCGCCGGTTTTGAAAAAGACTAAATCGCCTGGAAGCAGCTCGTCTTTATCTATCTCAGTGCCAATTTTTGCCTGCTGCCGCGTCTCCCTTGGCAACTGCATTTCAAACTTGTCGCGGAACGTCATCAGCACAAACGCCGAACAATCAACGCCACGGCGAGTCATGCCGCCATAGCGATAAGGTGTTCCATGCCAATTCTGTAGCTGGTCATTAAGGCCGGCAATGACGGCGATGGAATCCGAAAGTCGGGGATTTGGTGGCGGAGCCCGGTGGCTGCTACACCCTGCTAAAATGAATGCCACAAGAAAAAGAGTCCAGAAACGCATATCCAGCGCATCCTCTGTTTTTTTATTCACTCATAAATTATATCGATTCACGATCGACTAGCAAGCAATGCCGATAGTAGCAAGAAGAGTATGGATTAATTTTCGCCGTCATTCTCATAAATGAGCATTTGGTGACCGGCTATTTCCAGTTTCTGGAAGGTCATATTATAAGCGGCCGCTAAATGGCCTGGCTGCAATACGGATTCGGTACCACCGCTAGCTATCATCCGGCCTTCACAGAGCAACCAGGTGCGGCCTGCATGGCGCAGGGTGTAGTTAAGATCGTGACTGCTCATCACCACGGCAACCCCGGCAGCGCAGAGTTCTACCAACAGTTTATCCAGCGCAGCCTGCTGAGCAACATCAAGGCTGTTCATCGGTTCATCCAGCAGCAAAAGCTGTCCATTCGGGTTAACCGCGGGATGAATCTGTAAAATAACGGCAGCCAGTCGGACGCGCTGCCACTCGCCACCGGAAAGCTGGCTGACGTTTCGTTTAAGTTTATTACTCAGCCCAAGCGCATCCGCCACATGGACGGACACTGTAGTATCTTGAGTCTGGGATTGATGCAGCATCAGAAATTGCCAGACCGGCATCGCGAACGGCGGTGCCTGGTGCTGTGAAAGATAGGCCCGATGTCGTGCCAACTGCGCTGCAGGCCAGGTTTCCAACGATTGACCGTTGAACACGATATCGCCCTTCCCGCGGCTGAGTCCGGCCATTCTGGTCAGTAGCGTGCTTTTCCCGGCACCGTTTGGTCCCACCAGATGTACCATTTCGCCTCGTTCTACAACGGCGCTAATGCTCTGGAGTCGAACACCTTCACCGACATTCTGAAGCTGCATCAATGGCATCATTTCTGAGCGATGGCCTGCTTGATGGCGGCAGTCAGGATCGGGTCGTCAGGGGTCATATCAGGAGAAAAACGATTAATCACTTCACCGTCGCGACCAATTAAGAACTTCTCAAAGTTCCACAGGATATCGCCCGGATGCGCGGGTGCGCGGCCTTTGCTCGCCATACGCTCGTAGAAACCGCTGCCTTCTGGTGAAATGGCATCTGGCGCTGCGCGCGTCAGCAGGCTATACAGCGGATGACGTTGCTCACCGTTCACCTCCACTTTGCTAAACAGCGGGAAGGTGACGCCATAAGTCGTGCTGCAGAAGGTTTTGATCTCTTCTTCGCTGCCCGGTTCCTGGCCCAGGAACTGATTGCATGGGAAGCCCAGTACGGTAAAGCCCTCGCCCTGTAAGGACTCCTGAAGCGCTTCCAGTTGCTCGTACTGTGGCGTCAGGCCGCATTTTGATGCCACGTTAACGATCAGCAGCACTTTGCCTTTATAGCCTTCCAACGTGGTTTTTTCTCCATCGATGGTAGTGACGGGGGTGTTCAGAACATTGGTTTGCATAGCATCCTCTTTTCAGCGTGTGTGGGGTCTTATCGCCCGGCCTTTCATAATAGCCAGAGACGCAGGTGTGACACCAAGGCTTTTTCATCAAGGTGCTGCTGTCCTGCGGCCATTTTCCCTTAGTATTTGCCCGACTTCAGCAATAGCCAGATAAATACCGGCGCTCCCAATGTGGCGGTGACCACACCGATGGGCAGCTCAGCCGCCGATAATGCAAGACGCGCCACAATATCCGCAAACAGAAGCGTGCTGGCTCCGGCGAGCGCGCTAGCAGGCAGCAGGACGCGATGATCGGTCAGGCCACACAGACGTAACATATGCGGCACTACCAGGCCGATAAACCCGATAGCACCCGCCAACGCGACGCTTACCCCAACCAGCCAGCCGGTTGCCATCACCAGCAGTTTGCGCCACAGCACAATGGGCACACCGAGCTGTCGGGCCGACGTTTCGCCCAGCGCCAGCAGGTTTAGCGGCTGCGATTGCAGACATAGCCAGACCATCACCGGCACCAGCGCTCCCATTAGCCAAAGCTGCTGCCAGTCCACACCGCCAAAGCCCCCCATCATCCAGTACATCAACTGGCGCAGGTCGAACGACGTCGAGAAGTAAACAGCCCAGGTCATCAAGGCACTACAGATAATACCCAACGCCACCCCGGCCAGCAGCAAACGGCTGGTTGATAGATGACGACGAGCAAAACGCATCAGAATGGCAGTAATCGTCAATGCACCGACAATGGCCGCCAGACCCGGCCCCCAGGCAGGTAACACCCCCTGCCCGAGCATGATGGCGGCAATAAGTCCTACACCCGCACCGTTTGATACGCCAAGTAATCCGGGCTCAGCAAGAGGGTTCTCGAACAGTGCCTGCATCACGGTGCCAGATAATGCTAACGCCGCTCCCACCAGCATCACTGCCAGCGTGCGCGGTAAGCGGATTTGCCAGATAAAGAGCTGCCCTTTCGCCGTAAACCATTCAGCTGGTGCAATCCATTGATCGCCCGCGCACAGGCCAATAACCAACATCAGCAGGAGAATGAGCGACAACACGATTAGCCAGCGGCGGTGAAGCCGCTGCTGTTGGGATGCATAGACCAGCATAGTTATCCGTAAGCTCGTGGAAAAGCGTTAGATTTTACGGTGGTTACGCCACCAGGAAAAGAAAAAGGCCGCATGCGCGGCCTTTTTAGTTAGTTCAGATTACTCTTCTTTGGGTGTTGCGTTTTCGACCCGGCTTTTTAACTTCTGTCCTGGTCTGAAGGTCACCACACGCCGGGCTGTAATGGGAATATCTTCACCCGTTTTAGGGTTACGTCCCGGGCGTTGGTTTTTGTCACGCAAATCAAAGTTACCAAAACCGGAGAGTTTTACCTGCTCACCGTTTTCAAGAGCGCGACGGATCTCTTCGAAAAACAGCTCAACCAGTTCTTTGGCATCCCGCTTGCTAAGCCCAAGCTTATCAAACAGATATTCTGACATTTCAGCTTTTGTAAGCGCCATAGGTTCAATCCCTCAATGATGCCTGGAATCGCTCTTTTAATGCCTCTACACATTTGGCGACGGTAGCGGCAATCTCCTCTTCTTCGAGTGTACGGCTGGTATCTTGTAGGATTAGGCTGATAGCAAGGCTTTTATAGCCTTCCGCAACACCCTTACCACGGTACACGTCAAATAAGTTTACGCCAACTACCTGATTTACGCCAACTTTCTTACATTCGTTTAAAATATCTGCTGCGGGCACGTTTTCAGCAACCACAACCGCGATGTCGCGGCGGTTCGCCGGGAAGCGTGAAACGTCGCGAGCCTGAGGAACCACGCGGTCTGCGAGCTTGTTCCACTCCAGTTCGAACACCAGAGTACGGCCGTTCAGATCCAGTTTACGCTCCAGTTCCGGGTGAATAACACCAATGAAACCAACGCGTTCACCTTTCAGATAAATCGCCGCAGACTGGCCCGGGTGCAGGGCTGGGTTCGCTTCTGCTTTGAACTGAATTTCAGATAATTTACCGGTCAGATCGAGAACGGACTCCAGATCGCCTTTCAAATCATAGAAATCAACGGTCTCTTTTGCCAGGTTCCAGTGTTCATCGTAGCGGTTGCCACAGATAACGCCACCCAGCATCACGTCCTGACGGATACCCAGCGGAGCCTGAGTGTCCGGCACAAAGCGCAGACCGGTTTCAAAAATACGTACACGGTTCTGTTGACGGTTCTGGTTGTAGACCACGGTAGACAGCAGGCCGGTCCACAGGGACAGACGCATTGCCGACATTTCGCTGGAGATTGGGTTTGGCAGAATCAGCGCTTCTTCACCCGGGTGAACCAGTTGCTGAACTTTCGGATCAACGAAGCTATAGGTAATCACTTCCTGATAGCCTTTATCGTTAAGCATGGTTTTCACACGCTTCAGCGACAGGTTAGCTTCTTTATGGCTGCCCATCACCAGACCAGCCTGTACCGGCTCGTTCGGGATGCTGTTATAGCCGTAAACGCGCGCGACTTCTTCGATCAGATCTTCTTCAATTTCCATGTCGAAGCGCCAGGTTGGCGCAACGGCCTGCCATTCATCGTTACCCACGGTCACTTCGCAGCCCAGACGGGTCAGAATGTCAGTCACCAGATCATCAGCAATATGATGACCAATCAGGCGATCCAGCTTGCTGCGGCGAAGCGTGATGGTCGCACGCTTCGGCAACGTTGCTTCATTCGTTACATCGATGATTGGACCGGCTTCACCACCGCAGATATCGAGAAGCAGCGCAGTCGCACGTTCGATAGCTTTGTACTGCAGAACCGGGTCAACGCCACGCTCGTAACGGTGGGACGCATCGGTGTGCAGGCCATGACGGCGCGCACGGCCGGTAATAGACAGCGGGCTGAAGAATGCGGATTCCAGCAGCACGTTTTGCGTTTCATCGTTCACGCCAGAGTGCTCACCACCAAAGATACCGGCCATGGCCAGCGCTTTGTTGTGGTCGGCGATGACCAGAGTGTCGGCATTGAGTTTAGCTTCGGTACCGTCCAGCAGCACCAGCGTTTCACCCTCTTTCGCCATGCGTACAACGATGCCGCCTTCGATGCGATCTTTATCGAACGCATGCATTGGCTGGCCCAGCTCGAGCAGGACGTAGTTGGTGATATCCACGACCGCATCGATGGAGCGAATACCGCAACGACGCAGTTTCTCTTTCATCCACAGCGGAGTTGGCGCTTTAACGTTGATACCTTTGACCACACGGCCGAGGTAACGTGGGCACGCATCGGCAGCATCAACCTGAATTGGCAGAACATCGGCAATGGTCGCGGCAACTGCTTTGATTTCCGGCTCGTTCAGCGGCAGCTTGTTCAGCACGGCAACATCGCGCGCAACGCCGATAATGCCTAAGCAGTCGGCGCGGTTCGGGGTCACGCTGATTTCAATAGTATTGTCATCGAGCTTCAGGTATTCACGGATATCGGTACCCAGAGGCGCGTCGGCTGGCAGTTCGATAATGCCGCTATGGTCGTCGGAAATGCCCAGCTCGGAGAAAGAGCACAGCATCCCTTCAGACGGTTCACCGCGTAGCTTAGCGGCTTTAATTTTGAAGTCGCCAGGCAGTACCGCACCGATAGTCGCCACGGCAACCTTCAGGCCCTGACGGCAGTTTGGCGCACCGCAGACGATATCCAGCAGGCGTTCACCACCTACATTCACTTTCGTCACGCGCAGTTTATCTGCGTTCGGGTGCTGGCCGCACTCAACCACTTCACCGACAACCACGCCGTTGAAGCTACCGGCAACGGCTTCAACGCCGTCCACTTCCAGGCCTGCCATGGTGATTTGGCCAGACAGCGCTTCGCTATCAATGGCTGGATTCACCCATTCGCGTAACCACAGTTCACTGAATTTCATTGTTTTATCCTGCCCTTATTTAAACTGTTTGAGGAAACGCAGATCGTTTTCGAAGAATGCGCGCAAATCGGTGACGCCGTAACGCAGCATGGTCAGACGCTCCATACCCATACCGAAGGCGAAGCCGGAGTAAACTTCCGGATCGATACCAACGTTGCGCAGTACGTTCGGGTGCACCATCCCGCAGCCCAGAACTTCCAGCCATTTGCCGTTTTTACCCATCACATCCACTTCTGCGGACGGTTCGGTGAACGGGAAGTAGGACGGACGGAAACGAATCTGCAAATCTTCCTCAAAGAAGTTGCGCAGGAAGTCGTGAATCGTGCCCTTCAGATTGGTGAAGCTGATGTTCTTATCAACAATCAGGCCTTCCATCTGATGGAACATTGGGGTGTGCGTCTGATCGTAGTCGTTACGATATACGCGGCCCGGCGCGATAATACGGATTGGCGGTTCCTGATCTTTCATGGTGCGGATCTGTACGCCGGAAGTCTGCGTGCGCAGCAGACGGGTCGCATCAAACCAGAAAGTGTCGTGGTCAGCGCGTGCCGGGTGGTGCGCAGGGATATTCAGCGCATCGAAGTTATGGTAGTCATCTTCGATTTCCGGACCCGTCGCTACGGTAAAGCCGAGCTCACCGAAGAAACTTTCAATACGGTCGATAGTACGGGTAACTGGGTGTAAACCACCGTTTTCAATGCGACGCCCCGGTAGGGAGATATCGATGGTCTCTGCGGCCAGACGGGCATTCATCACGGCGTTTTCCAGGTCAGCTTTACGCGCGTTCAGTGCCTGCTGCACCTGCTCTTTTGCTTCGTTAATGACGGCACCCGCTGCTGGACGCTCTTCTGGCGGCAGTTCACGCAGTGTGGTCATCTGAAGGGTCAGATGCCCTTTCTTACCCAGATATTCGACGCGGACATTGTCTAACGCGGCAACATCTGAAGCCTGGTTAATGGCTGCCTTGGCACTGGCAACCAGCTCTGCGAGATGTGACATGGTTTTCCTCATTATGTCGGTGCAGACACCGGTTTGGTGGACTTAATCTCGAATTCAGATACAAAAAAAGCCTCCATCCGGAGGCTTATTGGCGCTGATTTTTCGTTTCTTCTTTCACGCGCAAGCCTCCTGAGTTCAGGTGCTAAAGTAAAAGAAGAAGCGGAAAATAGCAGCATTCATGCTTGCGTTACCTTATGTGGTAATAACCGTAGAGTCTTTATTGAAAGGTCTACGCTGATAAATGTCAATGCATTGATACGGTTAAAATGAAAAGAGGGAGACTAGCTCCCTCTTCCAACTGGCTTATGCCAGTGCTGCTTTCGCTTTTTCGACCAGAGCGGTGAACGCTACTTTGTCGAATACTGCGATGTCAGCCAGGATCTTACGGTCAATTTCAACAGAGGCTTTTTTCAGGCCATTGATGAATTTGCTGTAAGAAATACCGTTCTGACGTGCTGCTGCATTGATACGTGCAATCCACAGCTGACGGAACTGACGTTTACGTTGACGACGGTCACGGTAAGCGTACTGACCAGCTTTGATAACAGCCTGGAAGGCAACGCGGTATACGCGAGAACGCGCACCGTAGTAGCCTTTAGCTTGTTTCAGAATTTTTTTGTGACGTGCACGAGCAATTACACCACGTTTTACGCGAGCCATGTGAGCTCTCCTGTATCTATATTCTTAGTAAAAAAAATTAAACGTTAACGGCTTATGCGTACGGCAGGCACGCGATAACCAGACCCAGATCGCCTTTAGACACGAGGCCTTTTGGACGCAGGTGACGTTTACGTTTAGTAGATTTTTTGGTCAGAATATGACGCAGGTTTGCGTGCTTACGCTTAAATCCACCACCACCGGTTTTTTTGAAGCGCTTAGCAGCACCGCGTACGGTTTTAATCTTTGGCATCTTAATAACTTCCACTTCGCATTGTTAATAAACGAAACATAGGCGAACAATTTCAGTGAAGCCCTAAGGCTTCACCAACATCGCTACTTGAAGGCCTTACTGTTTCTTCTTAGGAGCGAGCACCATGATCATCTGGCGGCCTTCGATCTTCGTAGGGAAGGATTCGACTACTGCCAGTTCACTCAGATCGTCACGGACGCGCGTAAGCACTTCCATACCGATCTGCTGGTGGGCCATTTCACGACCGCGGAAACGCAGTGTGATCTTAGCCTTATCGCCATCTTCGAGAAAGCGAACCAGGCTGCGGAGTTTTACCTGGTAATCGCCATCATCTGTCCCAGGACGGAATTTAATTTCCTTAACCTGGATAACTTTTTGCTTCTTCTTCTGTTCCTTAGAAGACTTACTTTTTTCATAAAGGAACTTGCCGTAGTCCATAATACGACAAACTGGCGGTTCGGCGTTAGGGCTGATTTCAACTAAATCTACTCCGGCCTCTTCAGCCTTTTCGATAGCTTCTCTCAGACTCACAATACCCAAAGCTTCGCCTTCCAGACCTGTCAAGCGAACTTCCAGGGCGCGAATCTCGCCATTGATACGATTCGGACGTGCCGTTTGAACTCGTTTTCCGCCTTTAATACCTTATTCCTCCAGTTGTTGAAGACTGCGGCTGCGAATCTCTTGTTGCAGCTTCTCAATCACTTCACTTACGTCCAGGCTGCCCAGGTCTTTACCACGGCGGGTGCGAACGGCAACTTTGCCAGCTTCCACCTCTTTGTCACCGCAGACCAACATATAAGGGACACGACGTAAAGTGTGCTCGCGGATTTTAAAGCCAATCTTCTCATTTCTCAAGTCCGCTTTTACACGAATGCCTGCATTTTGTAGTTTACGGGTCAATTCGTTAACGTATTCAGACTGAGAATCAGTGATATTCATCACCACAACCTGCACAGGGGCAAGCCATGTTGGGAAGAAACCAGCGAACTCTTCGGTCAGGATGCCAATGAAGCGCTCCAGAGACCCCAAAATTGCGCGGTGAATCATCACCGGTACCTGACGCTCGTTGTTCTCGCCTACATAAGAGGCGCTCAGACGAGACGGCAGAGAGAAGTCCAGCTGTACAGTACCGCACTGCCATGCACGATCGAGGCAGTCATACAGGGTAAATTCAATTTTCGGACCGTAGAATGCGCCTTCACCCAGTTGATATTCAAACGGGATGTTGTTTTCTTCCAGCGCAACCGCCAGATCCGCTTCAGCACGGTCCCACATTTCATCGCTACCGATACGTTTTTCCGGACGCGTTGAAAGTTTGACCACGATTTTTTCGAAACCGAAAGTGCTGTACATATCATAGACTAAACGAATGCATGCGTTCACTTCATCACGCACCTGCTCTTCCGTACAGAAGATATGGGCGTCATCCTGAGTGAAGCCGCGTACACGCATTAAGCCATGCAGCGCACCTGACGGTTCATTACGGTGGCAGCTACCGAACTCCGCCATACGCAGCGGCAGGTCACGGTAGGATTTCAGACCCTGGTTGAAGATCTGAACGTGCCCCGGGCAGTTCATTGGCTTGATGCAGTACTCACGGTTCTCAGAAGAGGTGGTGAACATTGCATCTTTGTAGTTGTCCCAGTGGCCGGTTTTTTCCCACAGCACACGGTCCATCATGAACGGGCCTTTCACTTCCTGATACTGGTACTCTTTCAGCTTGGAGCGTACAAAAGTTTCCAGTTCACGGAAGATAGTCCAGCCGTCATTATGCCAGAACACCATCCCCGGCGCTTCTTCCTGCATATGATACAGGTCGAGCTGCTTACCGATTTTACGGTGATCGCGTTTTGACGCTTCTTCCAGACGCTGCAGGTAGGCATTGAGGGCTTTTTTGTCCGTCCATGCAGTACCATAGATACGCTGCAGCATCTTGTTGTTGCTGTCGCCACGCCAGTATGCACCGGCGGTTTTCATCAGCTTGAAGTAGTGACAGAAACGCATATTCGGCACGTGCGGACCACGGCACATGTCGACGTATTCTTCGTGATGATACAAGCCAGGCTTGTCATCATGCGCGATGTTTTCATCAAGGATGGAAACTTTATAGTTTTCACCACGTTTGACGAAAGTTTCACGAGCTTCATGCCAGCTCACTTTCTTCTTGATGACATCATAGTTTTTCTCGGCGAGCTCATGCATGCGTTTTTCGAGCGCGTCGATGTCTTCCTGGGTCAGCGTATGGTCAAGATCAACGTCATAATAGAAACCGTTGTCAATCACCGGGCCGATCGCCATTTTGGTGTTTGGCCACAGCTGTTTGATCGCATGACCAAGCAGGTGAGCACACGAGTGACGAATGATTTCCAGACCATCTTCATCTTTTGCGGTGATAAGAGACAGCGTGGCATCGTTTTCAATCAGATCTGAAGCATCAACCAGTTCACCGTTCACGCGCCCAGCGATGGTGGCTTTTGCCAGGCCAGGACCGATGTCCAGAGCAACATCCATTGGGCTTACGGCGTGGTCGTAATGGCGTTGGCTGCCATCAGGAAGAGTAATTACAGGCATTTAATGTCCTTATTTGCAGTGGTGCCCCACACGAAAGAGCACATACAAAACTATATGATTAAATTTATCAACAGGTTATGGATTGATTTCTGCTTCACTCTGCAAAAAATGAGGAGTGTGTACACATTGTGTACCCTGCTCCGCCTGCATCCGCCTGCTGATAACACCGTGGGTTAGTTTACACATCATCAGGACATGATAAAAGCCGCAATTACCTTGTGGGGCGCACACTGCTATCTTTACCAACAATTCTGATACACTACATTAAATCTTAAAGGAAAAAGGACAGAACATGCCCACTCATCGATTCGCAAAAAAACATTGGAAAATGGTGCTGGTACTGATCGCTATCTGTGGCGCAATGCTACTGCTTAGATGGGCGGCGATGATTTGGGGATAATGATGGAAGTGTAAAGGCTAATGGCGCGGAGTTTTCAGTCCATTTTTAACATTCAGACTAGCGCATTAGAATATATACAGAAAATGCTGTTAACACAGATTTATTGACAATATGTGCGACTAAACCCGATTCAGATTTACACTCATAATACAAAGACTGAATTTTAATTAGAAATAAATGGCAGCAAGAAAAACCGGTACCACTCTACCCGGTTTTCTCTGCCGTTATAACTAATTGAACAAAAATCAGATTATTACAGCACAGAAATATTAGGACCAACCACCAGCAACCAGGGTATGTACATTAAAAGCATCATCCATTGACTGGCCGGTAGACTGAGAGCCAGGCGCCATATTAGAGCCCGCTTCAACGTCGTGCGCGCTAGAGATACCAATGTGCTGTGCGGTAGTGGTGTTCGTAGAACTGGCAGGTTGAGCTACTGGTTCGGCAGCAAATACGCCGAAAGAGAGTGCTGACAGCAGAATAGCTGCGGATGCGATTTTGATATTTTTCATAATGTTTATTCTCTGACTTGATTAAGACTTTAGAACGCTAAGGCATCATTCCGCCCTTGAACATAGTCTAGATCCAGATCACACTTTTGCCTAGTCAAAATATTTAGCTATTCGTGTCAAATTTATTGAATATATATGTCAGAAAGGTCGAATGTGGAGATATTATGAAGAACTTGTATTTTTAATAAAATAAAACAGCGGTTGCTTTAAATAATAACACAAAACGATAAATTGAAAATACAGGCCGGGAATTCTCCGGCCTGTAAATTATTACATCGTATAACCAAGCGTTAGCGAGGTACGGCGATCGGTATGATTCGGCGCCGTTGCTGGTGGTTCAGAGTTCCAGGTCACGTTGTAAGCCACTTTCAAACCAAAGTGTTCGTTGATTGCGACATTCAGTGCGGTTTCTGAGTTGACGGTCGTATCATCCGCGCCCAGTACGGATACGCCCTGAGTGAATTTCGCGGTTTGAGTCATCTGCCACGCGTAGGTCGCGGAAGCATAACCCAGCGGCCGAGTTTCTGAATCGCCATCGGTATATTCGTCATAACGAACGCCAGGACCGAATTCAAAACGGAAGCTGTGGATAGGTCCATTCAGGAATTGACGACCATAACCCGCGGTAAACACATCACGCTCATGGTAACCATTGTAGCGGTCGGTCAGCCAGCTCGCCTGACCAAACAGGTAATCTTCATGCGTCATATTGTAACGACTACGACCCCCTACAGAGTATTTCTCTGAAGAACGTTCATCGTTTGCAGACGTGTTGCTGGCGGTACCCCAAAGGGACCAGGCCGTCGATTCACCGTACCAGGTGAGCGTGGAGTCAGCGGTCGCTGAAGTACTTTTGGTATTACCAGCCTGCGAGAGATAGCCCGCATTGACGTTGCCTTCAAAAGGCTTCTTGGCGGTGCTCGGGTCATCCATGACAGTAAAAACGGTATCACTGGCGGTTGCATATGCAGACGCAAACACGCCCCCCAGCAGCACAACCGCTGCCGGTACTGTCTTCAAAAGCTTCATTTATTAAGGGTCCGTACAACAAAATAGGAGACAATTCCGTCCCGGAAACTTTCGCGAGGATCAACGACGGGGTGGTCCATAGAAAGGCAACAAATTATAAAAAGGCACGTATAACATAGCAATCTATTCTTCTTTCATTTTTTGAATAAGAGACCTCTTAAAGCACGTTTTAATTTATAATAAAAAAGCCGCAGCTTCTTTACGCTTTTCTATAAAAATCAGTCCGTTGATTCTTTCTTTATTCTCTATCCGGTGCCAGACTTAAACGCAATTGTGTTCTAAGCCACTTGTTGGCTTAAAAAGGGAGGTTATCGATATGGTCAAGATCTACACGCTGACGCTCGCCCCTTCACTCGACAGCGCCACCCAAACGCCACAGATTTATCCAGAAGGGAAACTCCGCTGTAGTGCCCCTGTTTTCGAGCCTGGCGGCGGTGGGATTAACGTTGCGCGCGCAATCACCTTTCTGGGCGGCAGCGCGACCGCTATTTTCCCCGCCGGTGGCGCAACAGGTGAACACCTGGTCGCCCTACTTCAGGCTGAAAACGTACCGGTTGAAAGCATCGAAGCACACGAGTGGACTCGCCAGAACCTTCACGTTCACGTTGCGGCTAACGGCGAGCAATACCGCTTTGTGATGCCGGGAGCCACGCTCAACGGTGATGAACTGATGAAATTACAGGAAAAGGTTCTGCAAATTGCGCCTGGGTCGCTACTGGTCATCAGCGGCAGTCTGCCGCCTGGCGTTTCCCTTGAGCAGTTCACTGCACTCATTCAAGCCGCCCAACATCATGGCCTACGTTGCGTTATCGATAGCTCCGGTGATGCCCTTACCGCTGCACTGGCGATAGGCCAGATTGAGCTGGTTAAGCCGAATCAGAAAGAACTCAGCGCGTTGGTCCAACGTGAACTTGTACAACCTGATGATGTGCGCAATGCAGCGCTGGAAATCATCCGCAGCGGGAAGGCTCGGCGCGTAGTGGTATCGTTAGGTGCGCAAGGGGCGCTGGCGATTGACGAGCAAAACTGCGTTCAGGTTGTGCCGCCTCCCATCAAAAGTCAGAGCACCGTTGGTGCGGGCGACAGTATGGTTGGCGCCATGACCCTCAAGCTTGCTGAAAATGCGTCCCTCGAAGAGATGGTTCGCTTTGGCGTTGCCGCAGGCAGTGCAGCGACGATTAACCAGGGGACGCGCCTGTGTTCGCAGGAAAATACCCATAAGATTTACGCCTACCTGCAACAGCACTAAATGCTCAAGAATCGGGCTCGTAGCACATGCTACGAGTCGCGAAATCACGGTAATCAACTATGCTAACCAAACTCCATTGTTAACAATGGCGTGCATCACGATGGTTTAACTCACGATCGCCACGGGTGAGCCATCATGCACCTGTCGCAGAAGGCATACGACCTTGTCCCTGCTTTCTACACTCTTTTTACCCGTTGTGCGGTATAGCTCGTATTTTTACCCGGCATTTATGCGCTAACCTTATGATATGGCAGAAAACATGGGGAGAGACATCATGTGGCAAGCGATCAGTAGTCTGTTAGGCGAGCAACTTGGAAGTGGCGAAATCGATCAGCGTACTGAACTGCCCGGCGGAGAGATCCATGCCGCATGGCATATACGCTATACAGGTCGCGATTTTTTCGTCAAATGCGATGAACGAGAGCTATTACCCATTTTCACCGCGGAAGCCGATCAACTTGAACTGCTCTCCCGTAGTAAAACCGTGTCCGTTCCGGAAGTGTTTGTCGTCGGTTCAGACCGCGATTACAGCTTCCTGGTGATGGAGTACCTGCCTCCTCGTCCGCTGGATGCGCATAATGCATTCTTACTGGGTCAGCAGCTTGCCCGTTTGCACGAATGGAGCGATCAGCCGCAGTTTGGCCTCGACTTCGACAACGATCTGTCTACCACCCCACAGCCCAATGCCTGGCAACGGCGCTGGTCCAACTTTTTCGCCGAACAGCGTATTGGCTGGCAACTTGAGCTTGCGGCTGAAAAAGGCATGGAGTTCGGGGATATTGACGCCATTGTTAACCATATCCAGCAGCGCCTGAGCGGCCACCAGCCACAGCCTTCTCTATTGCATGGCGACCTTTGGTCAAACAACTGCGCACTGGGGCCAAACGGGCCGTATATTTTTGACCCAGCCTGTTATTGGGGAGATCGCGAATGCGACCTGGCCATGTTACCGCTGCACCCGGATCAACCACCGCAAATTTACGATGGCTATCAGTCCGTGTCCCCACTTCCGGCAGATTTCCTTGACCGGCAGTCGGTCTATCAGCTTTATACCTTAATTAACCGCGCCATTCTTTTCGGCGGTCAGCACTTTGTCACTGCGCAGAAAGCGTTGGACCACGTTCTCGCTGCATAAAAAAAGCCCCTTTCGGGGCTTTTTTAGTTCATCTGCACGCCTTTCAGGCGGAACTCAATATTCATAATGAGCCCTGTGCCCGGCTTACCGGTTTCATAGCGCCATTTGCGCATAGCCGTTTTCACATCGCGTTCAAACATATTTGACGGTTGAGCGGAAAGAATTTCCACATTTTCGACGCGCCCGTCGGCGGTTACGTCAAATTTCACCCGAACTTTACCTTCGATACGCAGAGCCTGAGCACGCGTAGGGTAACCTGGCTGCGGACGATTAAGCGCGCGCGGGCCAGTGGGCGCATTGACCGATGGCGCACTGGCGCCCGGCAGGTTATTCGCAACGGAGCGCGCTGGCGGCGCATCATTATTCACCGTGGAGAGCGGACGCTGTTCAACCGGTTTAATTTCCGGTTTTGGCTGCTCAACTTTTTTCACCGGCTTCGGTTTAGGTTTTGGCTTAGGTTTCGGTTTATGAATAACGACCGGGGCCTGCGGCACCTCAGGAATAGGTTCCGGTTCTGGCTCGGGTTCAGGCTCAACGATTGGCTGTGGCTGAACCACTGCCTGTGGGGGCTCTAAATCAGCGGGAGCCACCATCGTGATGGTAATCGGCTGAGCGGGTGCGGGCAGTTCAATAACCTGATGTACCGAGGTATAAAGCAGACCGGCCACGACGGCACCGTGAATGCCAACAGAGAGTAACGTCGGCCACGGAAAGCGGCGAGGTAAATCAAGGGTCATTGCAGTCATAATCGTTACAGTTAAAAAATGAGACCCCGATTTTAAATGCAAATGACAATCATATTCAATAAGACATCTTATCTTCGATCAACTTTTTGCCCTTCCTGCCCAAAAAATCCCCGTCCAAACACAACTTTTCACACCGGCAAAACTTTGCATTGCAGTCGCTAGCGCTTTCCCTTAACGTAATCCGCAAATTATTTAAACAGGAGTTCCGCCCGTGCTTTACGTCATCTACGCTCAGGATATCGCCGACTCTCTTGAAAAACGTCTTTCCGTCCGCCCTGCTCATCTGGCTCGCCTGCAGCTTCTGCATGATGAAGGCCGTCTGCTGACCGCAGGCCCAATGCCAGCCGTTGATAGCAACGATCCAGGCGCGGCCGGTTTTAGCGGTTCAACGGTTATTGCTGAATTTGAATCACTGGAAGCCGCTCAGGCATGGGCGCAGGATGACCCATACGTTGCCGCAGGGGTTTATCAGCAGGTTTCAGTAAAACCTTATAAGAAAGTATTTTAATAAAAGCGGGCTGTAGCTTGCTAAAAAACTGAGGGCACCCTGACGGTGCCCTTTTTATATCATCAGAGATCGTAGATGGCGAACAGCAGGCAATTGCGCTGCCGACCAACAAGGCTTTTTCTGATGGAGTGGATGCGCATGTTGCGGCGAGACTGAGCTTCCAGCCAACGCGATTTACGACGGCTCGCTTGTCTCAGCATCCGCCAGCGTCCCACTTCAGGTCTACTACGCTTCATTTCTAACGCTCTTTCAAAAAAAGACGGCCCATTATAGCCCCTTGCTAAGGGCTGACCAGCGCTTTCTCATGGTGTTTTTATTTGCCAGATGCCTTCGGATGCGTAAACTCTTAACAACTGGCATTCAAAAGGATTTTCGAAATATGACAACCGTCTACACCGTAGTGAGTTGGATGGCGATTCTGGGGTATTGGTTGTTGATAGCCGGGGTAACGCTGCGCATTTTGATGAAGCGTCGCGCCGTTCCGTCAGCAATGGCGTGGCTGCTGATCATCTATATTCTGCCGCTGGTCGGTATTATCGCCTACCTCTCTTTAGGGGAGCTCCACCTCGGCAAGCGCCGCGCCGAACGCGCGCGTGCCATGTGGCCATCAACCGCAAAATGGCTCAGCGACCTGAAAGCCTGCAATCATATCTTTGCCGAAGACAACAGCCAGGTGGCCTCTTCGCTGTTCAAGCTGTGCGAACGTCGTCAAGGTATTGCCGGCCTGAAAGGAAACCAGCTTCAGCTGTTAACCGAATCCGACGATGTTATGCAGGCAATCATTCGTGACATCCAGCTTGCTCGCCATAATATCGAAATGGTCTTCTACATCTGGCAGCCCGGTGGAATGGCCGACCAGGTTGCCGAATCATTAATGGCTGCCGCACGCCGTGGCGTTCACTGCCGCCTGATGTTAGATTCCGCCGGGAGCGTCGCGTTTTTCCGTAGCCCCTGGGCTGCGATGATGCGAAATGCCGGCATCGAAGTAGTTGAAGCGCTGAAGGTCAATCTGATGCGTGTTTTCCTGCGCCGCATGGATTTGCGACAGCATCGCAAGATGATCATGATTGATAACTATATTGCCTACACCGGCAGTATGAACATGGTCGACCCACGCTTCTTCAAGCAAGACTCCGGCGTCGGTCAGTGGATAGACCTGATGGCGCGCATGGAAGGCCCAATAGCCACCGGCATGGGTATTGTTTACTCCTGCGACTGGGAGATAGAAACCGGCAAACGCCTATTACCGCCCGCGCCAGACCTCAATATTATGCCGTTTGAAGAGGCCAGCGGACACACTATTCAGACCATCGCCTCGGGGCCTGGTTTCCCGGAAGATTTGATTCACCAGGCGTTACTGACTGCGGCGTACTCCGCCCGTGAGTACCTGATCATGACCACCCCTTATTTCGTCCCGAGCGAAGATTTGCTGCACGCCATCTGTACCGCCGCCCAGCGCGGTGTTGATGTTAGCATCATCCTGCCGCGTAAGAACGATTCGGTGTTGGTCGGTTGGGCAAGCCGAGCCTTCTTTACCGAACTACTGGCTGCAGGCGTGAAGATTTATCAATTCGAAGGCGGTCTGCTGCACACCAAGAGCGTACTGGTTGACGGCGAGCTAAGCCTGGTCGGTACCGTGAACCTCGATATGCGCAGCCTGTGGCTCAATTTCGAAATTACGCTAGTGATTGATGATGCCGGATTCGGCGCCGATTTAGCCTCTGTTCAGGACGACTATATTTCCCGCTCCCGCTTACTGGATGCGCGGTTATGGGTAAAACGTCCTTTCTGGCACCGCATTGCCGAACGTCTGTTTTACTTCTTCAGCCCGTTGCTGTAAAACGTGCCCAATAGAACTCAACAGGTAGCCATCATGGATATGGATTTAAATAATCGTCTTACTGAAGACGAAACGCTTGAGCAGGCTTACGACATTTTCCTCGAGCTGGCCGTCGATAATCTCGACCCCGCCGATGTTATTCTGTTCAACCTGCAGTTTGAAGAACGCGGCGGCGCTGAGCTGTTCGACCCATCGGAAGACTGGCAGGAACACGTCGATTACGACCTGAATCCAGACTTCTTCGCAGAAGTGGTCATTGGTCTGGCGGAAACCGATGGCGGCGAACTGAATGATGTTTTTGCGCGCATTCTGCTGTGCCGCGAAAAGGATCACAAGCTCTGCCATATTCTGTGGCGCGAATAAGTCCAATATTGATTAAAGGGCAGCGTAAAGCTGCCCTTTTTTATGCCCCGTATTCGTGAGGAAGCGAGGTACCGCAGCCGTTACAGTAACGCGCCTTAGGGTCGTGGTCACGCTGCTTACAGTGCGGACAAACGCGTTCATGACGGCGTTTTTGAAATTCATTGGTCATCTGAGAAGTGATAATCCCCGTCGGGATAGCAATCACCGAGTAGCCTATCAGGATGAGGACGGATGCCACCATTCGCCCTGCCGCGGTGTGCGGCGTGATGTCCCCATAGCCCACCGTTGTCACCGTCACAATAGCCCAATAAACCGATGTGCTCAGGGTGGTAAAGCCGTTAACCGGCCCTTCGATACCATACATCAGCGCCCCCGCGACAACCATGACAATGCCAATAAAGGCATAGAACAGAATAAGCTGATGTCGGGAGTTAACAATCGCGCCCCACAGGCTATTTAATGCGGGCATCAGACGCAGTAATTTGAGAATACGTAATACGCGGATCACGCGCATTGCTCGCCAGGCGAACAGGTATTCCACACCTATCTGCGGCCATAATAATATGACGTACAGCGGTAAAATGGTGGCAAGGTCGATAAATCCCCAGAAACTGAAAACGTATTTTGCCGGTTTTGGCCAACAAAGCACGCGCAGGAAATACTCCAGGGTAAACATCAAGGTAAACCCCACTTCTAGCATGACAAATGTGTGCCATTCATCAAACGTCAGATGGTAGGTTGTGCCAATCCCTGATTCGATAAAAATAACGACAACGCTTAATAACGCAAACAGACCGCATAGGGCTTCAAACCGTCGGCCTGAAAGCGTACGTTGATCGAATAAGAAATGATAAAGACGATGGCGCAAAGCGCTAATACCCGCCACGTTATCTCCTCGTCAAAATAAAAAGGGCTGGCAACTTGCCAGCCCTGACGATTATAACGGGTCTACTTTAAGACAGGAAACCGCGTGGCGGAAACTCCCTTCCAGAAGTGGACGCGTTTTCGCACATTCTGGCCCTGCCAGCGGACAGCGCGTACGGAATACACAGCCTGATGGTGGATTAATCGGCGAAGGTAACTCCCCTTCCAGTAGCTGGATGGTTTTGTTCTTCTCCATATCCGGGTCAGGAACCGGGACAGCTGACATTAATGCTTTGGTGTACGGGTGAAGCGGATTGTTGTACACCTCATCGTAGGTGCCAAGCTCGACCGCATGACCCAGATACATCACCAGCACACGGTCGGAAATGTGCTTCACCACCGCCAGATCGTGAGCGATGAAGATCAGCGACAGCCCCATTTCGCGCTGTAGCTGCTGGAGCAGGTTCACTACCTGCGCCTGGATTGAAACGTCCAGCGCCGATACGGGTTCATCACAGATAATCAGCTTTGGTTCCAGAATCAGCGCACGGGCAATACCGATACGCTGGCACTGACCACCGGAAAACTCATGCGGATAGCGGTTGACGAGGTTTGGCAACAGCCCAACCTTCATCATCATGGCTTTCACTTTGTCGCGAACTTCCTGGCGCGGCATCTTCGGATAATACGTGCGCAGCGGCTCGGCAATGATCTCACCGATGGTCATACGCGGGTTCAGCGAAGCCAGCGGGTCCTGGAAAATCATCTGGATATCGCTGCGCACGGCGCGCCACTCATCCGGTTTCATTCCCAGAAGATCTTTGCCAAGCCAGGCCACTTTGCCTTCTGTCGCCTTCACCAGCCCAATAATGGCACGAGCAAACGTCGACTTACCGCAACCTGATTCCCCCACCACGCCCAGCGTCTCACCTTCGTACAAACGCAGGGTGACGCCATCAACCGCTTTCAGCGTTTTTGGTGGCTGCCAGAACCACTGTTTCCCGTCTTTAATCTCGAAGTGAACCTTTAAGTCTGCAATTTCGAGCAGGACTTTTCTTTCATCAGTTACGGCGCTCATACCAGCTCCCCCACGTTTCTAAAGCAGGCACGCAAACGGCCCGGCGCAAACTCTTCCAGCGGTGGCGCGCTATTGCATGCTTCCATCGCATGTGGACAACGAGGCTGGAATGGACAACCAGTCGGCAAACGCAGTAAGTTAGGTGGGTTACCAGGGATGGTTAACAGTGATTCACCCTCAGCATCAAGACGTGGTACGGCATTCAGAAGACCAATAGAATAAGGATGTGCAGGATGATAGAAGACATCGCGCGCTTTACCATATTCCATGGTTCGCCCGGCGTACATCACCAGCACCTTATCGCAGATCCCAGCCACAACGCCCAGATCGTGGGTGATCATGATAATCGCCGTATTGAACTCGCGCTTCAGTTCATTCAACAGGGTCATAATTTGCGCCTGAACGGTCACGTCCAGCGCGGTAGTTGGTTCATCAGCAATCAGCAGTTTTGGCCGGCACAGCAGCGCCATGGCGATCATCACGCGCTGACGCATCCCGCCGGAGAATTCGTGCGGATACATCTTCATGCGCTTACGCGCTTCCGGCATTTTGACCGCATCGAGCATTCTGACCGACTCTTCAAACGCTTCAGCCTTGCCCATGCCTTTATGCAACATCAGGACTTCCATGAGCTGCTCGTCGACGCGCATATACGGGTTCAACGAGGTCATCGGGTCCTGGAAAATCATCGAGATCTGCTCGGCACGCAGCTTGTTTAGCTGATGCTCAGGCAGGTTAAGGATCTCTTTACCGTTAAACAGCGCCGACCCCCCAATACGCCCGTTACTGGCTAACAGCCCCATCAGCGCAAACGCGGTCTGCGACTTACCAGAACCGGACTCACCAACGATACCCAGCGTTTCGCCCGCACGCAGGCTAAAGTTGAGGTCGTTCACGGCCGTTACGTCACCGTCCGGCGTTTTAAAAGTCACGCGTAAATCTTTTACGTTAAGCAACCGCTCAGATGCCGTTGCCGTTTCAATTGTGCTCATGGCAACTCTCCTTAACGGTCTTTCGGGTCGAGGGCATCACGCAGGCCATCGCCGATAAAGTTAAAACAGAACAGGGTCACAACCAGGAATCCAGCCGGGAACAGCAGCAGCCACGGCGAAACTTCCATTGAGTTCGCCCCATCGCTTAACAGTGCGCCCCAGCTACTTAGCGGCTCCTGGGTACCCAGGCCGAGGAAGCTCAGGAAGGATTCAAACAGAATCATGCTCGGTACCAGCAGTGAGGCGTACACCACCACCACGCCCAGTACGTTTGGCACGATATGACGAACCACAATGCTCACCGTAGAAACACCACCAACCTGCGCCGCTTCAATAAACTCTTTACGCTTCAGACTTAGGGTCTGACCACGCACGATACGCGCCATATCCAGCCAGGACACCATCCCGATAGCCACGAAGATAAGCAGGATGTTTTGCCCAAAGAAAGTGACCAGCAGTATCACGAAGAACATGAACGGGAAGGAGTTGAGGATTTCCAGCAAGCGCATCATCACTGAGTCAACTTTACCGCCCAGATAGCCGGACAGTGAGCCATAGAGCGTACCCACAATCACAGCCACCAGCGCGGCGGCGATCCCAACCATTAGGGAAATACGTCCACCGATGGCCACGCGCACCAGCAGGTCACGCCCGGAGGAGTCGGTACCGAAGTAGTGCCCGGAGGCCATTTCCGGTGCGTTAGACATCATGCCCCAGTCGGTGTCGAAGTAGGAGAACTGCGACAACATCGGGGCCAGCGTCACGAACAGCGCAATAAGAACCAATACAACCAGGCTGGCTACCGCGGCGCGGTTATGCATGAAACGTCGACGCGCATCCTGCCACAGGCTACGCCCTTCGACTTCCAGCTTTTCACTGAAGTTTTCCAGCGCCTCGCTGCTTTTTTTACTTAACATCATGGCGAACTCCAGCCTTAGTAACGGATTTTCGGGTCAATTACGGCGTAGAGCACGTCTACTACCGCGTTAAACAGGATCGTCAGTGCTCCAACCAGAATGGTCAGACTCAGCACCAGGGAGTAATCGCGGTTAAGCGCCCCGTTAACGAACAGCTGTCCAATCCCCGGCAAACCGTAGATTGTCTCAATGACCATCGAACCGGTAATGATACCGACGAAGGCAGGCCCCATATAAGAAAGCACCGGCAACAGCGCAGGTTTTAACGCGTGACGGAAAATAATCCGACGCATCGGCAACCCTTTCGCCCGTGCGGTACGGATGAAGTTGGAGTGTAAAACTTCAATCATCGAGCCGCGGGTAATACGCGCAATGCTGGCAATATAAGCCAGAGAGAGCGCCACCATCGGCAGGATCATGAATTGAATCGCCCCGCCGTTCCAGCCACCACCGGGCAGCCAATGCAGCGTGATCGCAAATATCATCACCAGCAGCGGCGCGACAACGAAGCTCGGTATGACCACCCCGGTCATTGCCACCCCCATGACCGCGTAATCCCATTTGGTGTTCTGTTTTAAGGCCGCAATAACCCCGGCAGTGACACCGAATATAACGGCCAGCAGGAACGCCGCGGCGCCCAACTTCGCGGATACCGGGAAGCTCACCGCCACCAGATCGTTAACCGTATAATCTTTATATTTAAAGGAAGGACCGAAATCACCATGAGCAAGCTGCTTCAGGTAATTACCGTACTGAACCAGAATTGGATCGTTTAAATGGTATTTCGCTTCGATATTCGCCATCACTTCTGGCGGCAGCGTACGTTCACCCGTAAACGGACTTCCCGGGGCGAGACGCATCATAAAGAAGGAAATAGTAATAAGAATAAATAGCGTCGGAATCGCTTCCAGACAGCGACGTAATATAAATTTTAACATTGCCCGTACCTTCTGGCATGTGCCTTTGCACTGCTCTCAAATAAGACACGATGGGGCGAGCCAGCACCCGCCCCACGTATTGCCATTAATGCTTGATAACGTAGAGATCTTTAGTATAAACGTTATCCATCGGGTCTTTACCGGTGTAGCCGCCAACCCATGGTTTCACCAGACGGGCGTTCACATAGTAATAGACCGGTACGATCGCGGTATCTTTATCCAGCTGTTGTTCAGCTTTCGCATACGCGGCGGTACGCTGTTCTTCATTAGACGCTTTCACGGACTCAGCCATGATCTTATCGAACGCTTCGCTCTTATAGTGCGCCGTGTTCATGGAGCTGCCGGACAGCATGGTGTTCAGGAAGGAAGTGGGTTCGTTATAGTCCGCACACCAGCCCGCACGCGCAACGTCGTAGGTACCCTGGTGACGGGTATCAAGGAAGGTTTTCCATTCCTGGTTCACCAGCTTCACTTCTACGCCGAGGTTTTTACGCCACAGAGAAGCCGCTGCGATAGCCAGTTTCTTGTGCAGATCGGAGGTGTTGTACAACAGGTTGAAGGTCAGCGGCTTGTCAGCGGTATAGCCTGCTTCAGCCAGCAGTTTCTTACCTTCTTCGTTACGTTTTTCCTGTGACCACTTGAACCATTCTGGCTCGGTCAGCTTCGCGCCATCGGTATACGGCGGAGTGTAGCCATATGCAGGCAGGTCGCCCTGGCCTTTCACTTTGTTGGCGATAATATCGCGATCCAGACCCAGCTTCAGCGCGGTACGAACACGTGCGTCGGTAAATGGTGCTTTCTGGTTGTTAATTTCGTAGTAATAAGTACACAGATACGGATCGACGTGAACTTCGTTCGGGATCTCTTTTTTCAGCTTCTGGAACAGTTCAATTGGCAGCTGGTTATAGGTCATATCCAGCTCACCGCTACGGTAGCGGTTCACATAGGTCACTTCAGAAGACGTTGGCAGCCAGGTAACTTCGTCAACGACGGTTTTGGCGTTGTCCCAATACTGCGGGTTACGTGCCATCACGATACGTTCGTTAACAACCCAATCTTTCAGGGTGTAAGCACCGTTGGTCACGATATTACCAGGCTGAGTCCATTTTTCGCCGAATTTTTCAATGGCTGGCTTGTAGACCGGAGACATGGCCGGGTTAACCAGCAATTTATAGAAGTAAGGCACTGGTTCACTCAAGGTGACTTCCAGCGTGTGGTCATCCAGCGCTTTCACGCCCAGTTCACTCGGCGCTTTTTTACCGTCGATGATCTCATCAACGTTCACGATATGGCCGTACTGCGGATAGCTCGCATAGGGGGAAGCAGTTTGCGGATCCACCAGGCGCTGCCAGCTATATACGAAATCTTGTGCGGTAACCGGTTGGCCGTTAGACCATTTAGCGTCTTTACGCAGGTGGAATGTCCAGACTTTAAAGTCTTTATTATCCCAGCTTTCTGCAACGCCCGGAATCGGGTGACCGTCTTTAGGAGAGGTATTCAGCAACCCTTCGAACAGGTCGCGACTAATATTCGCCTCAGGTACCCCTTCAATTTTATTCGGGTCGAGAGACTGTGGTTCTGCGCCACTGTTACGCACGAGCGTTTGCTTGCTTGCCAACTGCACGCCTGCAGGAACATCTGCAGCCATAGCACTTCCCGCGATCAGTGCGGATAGAATGCCTGCCGCAACCAGGCTTTTTTTTGTGATGATGGACATTGTGTTGATACTCCGTTCATTATTATTACTGACTCACGCCAGCCTGTTTAGTCCCCTTTCGGGTTCCCGTACAGCGCAGGAGATTTTTGCGTCTGCCGGGTCGTTTACTGCTGCTATCACCGACTTTTTTATTACGGCTGCTCTTATTGGCAACCTGACGTCGATTCATTAAAAGCCTCCCCCCTGTCGGGAAGCCTTTCTTATTCTGTTCATAACTATTTACAACTAGAAACAGTTATCGTTTACAAAACTTTATCTTGAAAATTACCCTGGCCGGAAAGTACCAAATGCCTACCACTGCCGCCAATATAATTTGCAAATTTGTTAACCAATTCTCTTTTGTTCAACATTTTGCGCGATGGTCGTTAGCGTAATCGCAAAACCAATCTATCTGAACTCAATATTTTTCAAATAGATAGATAAAAAAAACAGTCCTGGAACTGCGCGCGTTGAACGCTTGCGTGTTTTTTGTACAAAAAATTAACAGTTGCTTATTTTTTAGCACATAACTCTGCATTGAAACTGAAATTACTAATATCATTTCAATTATCTAACAGCAAGTATCAGAGTATGGTGTGAGAGAAATAACATGATGGTTCGAGATGGCAGGCAGAAAATGAAGTTATAGCCTATTGATATTTAATATTTTTTCATAACATTCAAATTAATTATGTATGGCATGTAACAAAAGTTGAAGAATATGTTTTTCCGATAGTCACGGCGGTAATGACGGCTAGCGCGTCACTACCGCCGTAGAATAATTAACCGACCAAGCCTGGGAAGATAGATTTGATACCCGTCACAATAAACTCAATACCCAGAGCCATCAGTAGCAGCCCCATGATACGTGTCACAACGTTGATGCCCGTCTGCCCCAGCATACGCACAAGCCCGGGTGAAATACGGAAAATGCCCCAACAGCAATAAGCAAAAAGCACAATAGAAAGTGAGAAGCCTAACAAATAAGGAAGGGAATGGTAGCGCGTCCCCCACACAATGGTTGAGCTAATCGCCCCAGGGCCAGCCATCAGCGGCAGAGCCAGCGGCACAACGCCCAGGCTTTCTCGTACCGAGGTTTCCGTTTTCTCCTGTTTATTCTGCTTATCCTCCCCCAGTTTCCCGCTGATCATCGACATCGCAATGCTGACGACCAGAATCCCACCGGCTATACGGAAAGAATCGATGGAAATTCCAAACAGTTGCAGAATAACGTCGCCAAGGAAAAGCGAAGTTAGCAGGATAATGGCAACAGAGAGACTCGCCGTCAGGTTGGTCTTGTTGCGTACCATCGCCGTCTGATTACTTGTCAGGCTGATGAACACGGGAATCAACCCTACCGGGTTGACCAGCGCAAACAGGCCGATAAAGAACTTAAAGAAGATAGGAAAATCAAACAGCGTTTGAATCACGTTAACCCCAGAGCATCATTAAAAGTTAGTATTTGACGAACGGCAAACCATAATTTGCGCTGACAATACCCTGTTTAAGCCTTAGGTTCATCTGAATTATCCATAAAACCGGGTACAAAACAGAGTGTTACTGAGTTGTATAAAATATGCTAATGTTAAACCCACCTCTACTCACGATTGATTAACAGCATTAATAATTTGCTAAAAGGGTCATGCTGAAAGGTGTCAGCTTGGCTTAAACTTGATTTAGATCATGCAAATCGTACTCAGAAGTGAGTAATCTGCTTACACCGAAAGGGAGACGCTCTGATAAAAAACGGCGTATCCAGCTCGGTGAGCTCCTTGGCTAAATTAAAGCTCTTTTAGTAAATCAGTGAATCAGTTGTGGATAACACCTTGTTTTCTTAACTTTTTCGCCAGCTGCAGGCGATTTGTCTATACTGACTTGTCGAGCAGATGATTCACTAAAAAAGTTTAACATTATCAGGAGAGCATTATGGCTGTTACTAATGTCGCTGAACTTAACGCACTTGTAGAGCGCGTAAAAAAAGCCCAGCGTGAATATGCCAGTTTCACTCAAGAGCAAGTTGACAAAATCTTCCGCGCCGCCGCTCTGGCCGCTGCAGATGCTCGAATCCCTCTCGCAAAAATGGCCGTTGCCGAATCTGGCATGGGTATTGTTGAAGACAAAGTGATCAAAAACCACTTCGCGTCTGAATATATCTACAACGCCTATAAAGATGAAAAAACCTGTGGTGTTCTGTCTGAAGACGACACTTTCGGTACCATCACCATCGCTGAACCAATCGGCATCATCTGCGGTATCGTACCAACCACTAACCCAACTTCTACCGCTATCTTCAAATCGCTGATCAGCCTGAAGACGCGTAACGCCATCATCTTCTCTCCACACCCACGTGCGAAAGATGCGACCAACAAAGCAGCAGACATCGTTCTGCAAGCGGCAATCGCTGCTGGCGCGCCAAAAGATCTGATCGGCTGGATTGACCAACCGTCTGTCGAACTGTCTAACGCACTGATGCATCACCCTGAAATTAACCTGATCCTCGCGACCGGTGGTCCAGGCATGGTTAAAGCAGCATACAGCTCCGGTAAACCAGCAATCGGCGTTGGCGCAGGTAACACCCCTGTTGTTATCGACGAAACCGCTGATATCAAACGTGCTGTTGCATCCGTGCTGATGTCTAAAACCTTCGATAACGGCGTTATCTGTGCTTCTGAGCAGTCCGTTGTTGTTGTTGACTCCGTTTACGATGCCGTTCGCGAACGTTTTGCCAGCCACGGCGGCTACATGCTGCAGGGCAAAGAGCTGAAAGCCGTTCAGGACATTATCCTGAAAAATGGCGCGCTGAACGCCGCTATCGTTGGTCAGCCAGCATACAAAATTGCTGAACTGGCAGGCTTCACCGTTCCAACAACCACTAAGATCCTGATTGGTGAAGTGAAAGTTGTTGACGAAAGCGAGCCGTTTGCACACGAAAAACTGTCTCCAACCCTGGCGATGTATCGTGCAAAAGACTTCAACGATGCCGTTGAGAAAGCTGAAAAACTGGTTGCGATGGGCGGTATCGGTCATACCTCTTGCCTGTACACCGACCAGGACAACCAGCCAGAACGCGTTGCTCACTTCGGTCAGATGATGAAAACCGCGCGTATCCTGATCAACACCCCTGCTTCCCAGGGTGGTATCGGTGACCTCTACAACTTCAAACTCGCACCTTCCCTGACCCTGGGTTGTGGTTCATGGGGTGGTAACTCCATCTCTGAAAACGTTGGTCCTAAGCACCTGATCAACAAGAAAACCGTTGCTAAGCGAGCTGAAAACATGTTGTGGCACAAACTTCCGAAGTCTATCTACTTCCGTCGTGGCTCACTGCCAATCGCGTTAGATGAGCTGATTACTGATGGCCACAAACGCGCGCTGATCGTGACCGACCGCTTCCTGTTCAACAACGGCTATGCAGACCAGATCACTTCTGTACTGAAAGCTGCTGGCGTTGAAACTGACGTGTTCTTCGAAGTTGAAGCTGACCCGACTCTGACCATCGTTCGTAAAGGTGCAGAGCTGGCTAACTCCTTCAAACCAGACGTGATCATCGCGCTGGGCGGCGGTTCCCCGATGGACGCAGCAAAAATCATGTGGGTCATGTACGAACACCCAGAAACGCACTTCGAAGAACTGGCGCTGCGCTTTATGGATATCCGTAAACGTATCTACAAGTTCCCGAAAATGGGCGTGAAAGCAAAAATGGTTGCGATCACCACCACTTCCGGTACTGGTTCTGAAGTGACTCCGTTTGCGGTTGTAACCGACGACGCAACTGGCCAGAAATACCCACTGGCTGACTACGCGCTGACTCCTGACATGGCAATTGTTGACGCCAACCTGGTCATGGATATGCCGAAGTCCCTGTGTGCTTTCGGTGGTCTGGATGCAGTTACTCACGCCCTGGAAGCTTATGTTTCCGTACTGGCTTCTGAGTTCTCCGACGGTCAGGCTCTGCAGGCGCTGAAACTGCTGAAAGAAAACCTGCCAGCGTCTTACCATGAAGGTTCTAAGAACCCGGTAGCACGTGAACGCGTACACAGTGCAGCAACCATCGCGGGTATCGCGTTTGCGAACGCCTTCCTGGGTGTATGTCACTCAATGGCGCACAAACTGGGCTCTCAGTTCCACATTCCTCACGGTCTGGCGAACGCCCTGCTGATCAGCAACGTTATTCGTTATAACGCGAACGACAACCCAACTAAACAGACTGCTTTCAGCCAGTATGACCGCCCACAAGCGCGTCGTCGTTACGCTGAAATCGCTGACCATCTGGGTCTGTCTGCACCGGGCGACCGTACCGCAGCGAAAATCGAAAAACTGCTGGGCTGGCTGGAAGAGATCAAAGCTGAACTGGGTATTCCTAAATCAATCCGTGAAGCAGGCGTACAGGAAGCCGACTTCCTGGCACACGTTGACAAACTCTCTGAAGATGCGTTTGATGACCAGTGTACCGGTGCTAACCCACGCTACCCGCTGATTGCTGAACTGAAACAGATTCTGCTGGATACTTACTACGGTCGTGAATTCGTAGAAGGTTCAGTTGAAGAGAAGAAAGAAGCTGCACCCGCTAAAGCTGAGAAAAAAGCGAAGAAATAATCCGCTGATTTCTTGCTGAAAGCATAAAAAAACAAGCCCCATCCATGATGGGGCTTTTTTTATGCCTGGCTGGCTGAAATTAATAGGTTCTGCGTTCCCTCACCGTCACTAAAACGGCAGCAAACGCATCAGGAGAGGATTAACAAGAACGACAGGTCTTACGATGCTTATCCTGAATGACGGCCAGTGAGCCTTCTTCCAGCGCTTCTTTGTAGTGCTTACGGCACACGGAGACGTATCTCTCGTTACCGCCAATCACCACCTGCTCGCCCTCGTTATAAGGTCTACCCTCCTGATCGAGACGTAGTACCATGCTGGCCTTACGGCCGCAGAAGCAAATCGTTTTTAGCTCAACCAGCTTATCGGAGAGCGCAAGCAGATACTGGCTCCCCCCGAACAGTTCGCCCCGGAAATCCGTTCTCAGTCCGTAGCATAATACGGGAATATCGAGGTTATCTACCACGTCAGACAGCGCGTAGACCTGCTCACGCGTCAGGAATTGGCATTCATCCACTAGCACGCAATTAACCGGTTCACGTGCGTTCTCAGCGCTTATTTCAGCAAACAGGTTACTCGCCTGATTAAAAAGCTTCGCTGGAGAAGAGAGACCAATTCGTGAGCTGACTTTGCCTGCCCCGAAACGGTCGTCTATTTCGGCGGTATAAACCACGGTTCGCATACCCCGTTCCTGGTAATTGTATGACGACTGTAAAAGCGCCGTCGACTTCCCCGCATTCATTGCTGAGTAGTAGAAATAAAGTTGTGCCATTGGCTGAGGAGTCCTAATCGATACGTTTTTTAAACGGGGCGCAGTGTAACATATTTACCCCCAGGCTTCCTGTGTCATCCCACCGCTATGTATACGTACACATAAAGAAAGCACACACCGTACAGCTGGACACCACGCTGCGTCCAATATTAAACAATACCTCAACGACCGTCTTGCATAATTATGTGACATGCATCGGTAACATCATCATTAGACTCAATTAGTTAGTGTTTTTTTTCAGACACCTACTCTGCTGCTGTACTCCAACCCGGCAGTAAAAATAGCTAGCAAGGTTAATAGTTGAAAAGATTAATGAGTCCATCATTGAAAATGTGATCGACCACAATTTGTGTAGCGAAGTACTCACCATTGTTATCTGTAAATTAAACGTAACCATCAGCAAAATAACATCGTCATAACTATGGGCATAAACCAGTACACCCTTGAGCATCACACGGTTATTGTCACTGTGCTGCAATGAACTTACTAACCGGAAGTATACAATTTATCACCGGTCGCTATCAGTCAAATAGATGAATATCCATGAGGACAATCAGCTGCAGAAAGCCCGGAGAGGTCGTGAGGACGGAAGGATACCGCCATGCATCATTTTATAAAGTCGTGCGTTGGGTCGATGCATGCAGGCTAATACATAAGGTTGATATTTATCCATACGGAGTATATTTGCGTGTAAAAACACACCTACACCCCGCGTGTTATCGCGATTTCGCCCCAGCAATAAGCACCGTGAAGATGTCGAAGCTCGTCAGCAATTTAACTTATACATATTAAATATCGCACCAAATAACACGTTATTTTGAATTCCTTACATTCTTCCCTATTGCACAACTGATTTTATCGCTCTATTATTACCTCAACAAACCACCCCACAATATAAGTTTGAGATTACTACAATGAGCGAAGCACTTAAAATTTTGAACAACATCCGTACTCTTCGTGCGCAGGCAAGAGAATGCACCCTTGAAACGCTTGAAGAAATGCTGGAAAAATTAGAAGTTGTTGTTAACGAGCGCCGTGAAGAAGAAAACGCAGCAGCCGCTGAGATCGAAGAACGCACTCGTAAACTGCAACAATACCGTGAAATGCTGATTGCAGACGGAATTGATCCGAACGAACTGCTGAATAGCATGGCTGCTGCTAAAGTTGGCACTAAAGCTAAACGCGCTGCACGTCCTGCTAAATATAGCTATGTTGATGAGAACGGCGAAACCAAAACCTGGACTGGCCAGGGTCGTACTCCAGCTGTTATCAAAAAAGCAATGGATGAGCAGGGTAAAACCCTGGATGATTTCCTGCTGTAAGGTTAATCCATCTGCTTCGTAAAAAATCCCGCTTCGGCGGGATTTTTTATATCTGAAAAATGTGACAACTGATAACCAGCAGGCACATTGACGCTCATTTTTTATCCATTTGTGTTATTTAGAAATAAAAAAAAGCCGGGTCTCCCCGACTTTAGCAACATTCGTTAAATTACTTCGCGACGCCAAGTGTCTCTTGCAGCCAGGTTTTAAAATCCTCACCTAGCGTATTGTGACGAATACCGTATTCGACAAATGCCTGCATATAACCGAGTTTATTACCGCAGTCGTGGCTTTTGCCTTTCATGTGATACGCTTCAACGGTTTCTTTCTCGATCAGCATATCAATGGCATCGGTTAACTGAATTTCGTCGCCAGCACCCGGAGGGGTTTTGGCAAGCAGAGCCCAGATTTCAGAACTCAGCACATAACGACCCACAACAGCGAGGTTAGAAGGCGCAACGTCCGCTTTTGGTTTCTCGACAACCCCAACCATCGGCACGCTGTCGCCAGGATTCAGGGTGGCGCCCTTACAGTCCACGACACCGTATGCCGTCACGTCTGCAACCGGTTCAACCATGATCTGGCTTGCGCCCGTTTCATCGAAACGTGCAATCATGTCAGCGAGGTTTTCGCGGCTTAAGTCAGACTCGTATTCATCAAGAATAACGTCCGGCAGGATCACAGCAACAGGTTCATCCCCTACAACCGGATGCGCGCACAGAACCGCATGCCCAAGACCTTTTGCCAGCCCTTGACGGACCTGCATGATGGTTACATGTGGAGGGCAGATAGACTGCACTTCTTCCAGAAGTTGACGTTTTACGCGCTTCTCCAGCATGGCTTCAAGCTCAAAACTGGTGTCAAAGTGGTTTTCAATGGAATTCTTAGAAGAATGGGTCACCAGTACAATTTCAGTGATACCAGCTGCAATACACTCGTTCACAACATACTGAATTAAAGGCTTATCCACCAAAGGCAGCATTTCTTTAGGAATTGCTTTGGTAGCCGGCAGCATCCTTGTACCTAATCCCGCCACCGGGATAACAGCCTTTCTTACTTTCGAATTTAGGGCAGCCATTCAAATCTCCTGAACTGTTCAAACTTTGAACTTGCTCGTTAATTAATAACGCATTGAGTATATCATCACAGCCACCTGAGGCTGGTCCGAAAAGGATGCGTTGACCTCGAATTAAGATAAATACTCGAAGACGTAGAGCTACAGGAGGGAACGCCACTCATAAACTCAAGTACAGATTAATCGCTGTAACGAAAGATAATGAGCCTGGCTAACGCACCAGCACGCTGAAACATGACGAGTATATCCACATCAATTTGGCAGATAGTATCACTATGGCAGATAAGCTGTTAAAGCTATCCCTGTAAAAAAATGCGTTTGCTCATTCCGCAGACAACATTAAGCGCAAACGGCCACCGGCACCCCAAATCTGGCACTGCCATGAGGTGCAACGTTGACTTATTTGATTGAGATAAGCCGTTCCTAACGTCCCTAACGGGACGCCATTGCTTATTTGTATTTGATGCTCGCCGGTATTTAACGTTCCATTCAAACCAGCCGACACAAGGATCAGATTTTTTAATCCGCTATGGTAATAACCGACCAATAGAGGGAACTGCCCAGGAAGATTTGCCTGGCGCAAAAGCTGATTGACCTGTTTCAACAAACTCCCCAATTCAGGTAGGCGTTGCCCTTGATGCGAGAGCTGTTCCTGCAACAAGCCATTAAAAAGCACGCGAAGTAATAGCGCGGCCAAAACGCCATTATCTCCGGCGCGAGTAACATCAAGACAATAAAACGCCAGGTCCTGTTCTGACAATGGCGCAATATCCAGAACCAAACCAGGGGCATCCACCGCCATTAATTGGCGATAATTTATACGGCAGTGTGAAATATTTTGCTGTACCGGCGGCTGTAACTCCTGCAAGAGTTTAGCAGCGGCGGCAGGATTGTTAACCAGGGCATCCCAATCTTCAAACAGACGCTCTTCTTCCTCAACCCGCGAATTAAACATATTGGGATAGAGGCAAGCGAGCACAGTCTCTCGCAAGCGATTAAGATCCTTAACCGGTTTTAATAAGACATCCTGTACTCCAAGACGTAATGCCCTGGCGATATCAGCCATATTCTCAGTGGCAGAGATAATCAGAATAGGTATCTGCTGTCCTGCATTACGGACGTGCTCAACCAACTGGAGACCGTTCATGCGCGGCATGGCAAGGTCGCAAATCATCAGGTCGGGTTTCTGGTTCGCCAATTGCGCTAAGGCGTCGACGCCATCTTGCGCCAACAGCGTATTCGCGCCTAATGACGAAAGCCATGAATCCATAAGTGAGCGGAAAACGGGTTCGTCTTCGACTATTAAAATCTGTTTTCCCGCCAACGGCTGCGTCATGATGTCTCCCCTGCCCGACGATAAGTAAATAGTGGCATGCTATTGTGATAATCGCCTTTCAGATTTTGCTGAAGTAGTCGAAAAAAATGCCTTAAGTTGAACTCTGCACTAAAGGCAAAAGCTCATCTGTCTTTTTTTCAACCGCTTGTTGACCCGCGGCTATCGCAGATGAGGCTCGATGGAAATCCAGAGTTGAGATCTGGGGGCAGAACGGCTGCAATATAATATCCGGCGGGTCGCCGGCCATGCGGTTTCGCTTCAGCCTGTTTTCCAGGACTTGTATTGAGGTTGTCATGATCTCCATCGCCGTCGGAGCAACAACCGACCGACGCGCGGCCACTCGCCCTAAACGGGCGCGAAGACGCTCATGCCATGATAGCTCATCTGGCGATTCATTCATCTCCGTATCAGGCTGAAGATTGACAGACAGAAGATCCTGCTGCATAAGATGTGCGTCATGCTGCAAATCAACCGCAATAACAATATCAGCACCAAGCGCACGTGTGAGCGATACCGGTACCGGGTTGACTACCGCACCATCGACAAGCCAATAGCCATTGTGTAATACCGGCGCCATCAGCCCAGGAATGCTGCATGACGCACGTACCGCCATATGGAGATCGCCTTCGGTAAACCAAATTTCGCGTCCGGTACTGAGGTTCGTAGCAACGGCAGCAAAGCGTCGCTCGCACTGCTCAATCACCTCATTAGGCATAATCTGTCGATAATGATTAAAGACGCGTTCCCCACGCAGTAGTCCACCCCGCCGCCACGAAAGATCCATCAGGCGAAGCACATCCCAGTAGCTGAATGAGCAGACCCACTTTTCCAGTTCAGGCAGACGGTTGCTGGCATACGCCGCACCAACCAACGAGCCGATTGAGCATCCTGCAACGATATCAACCTCGATACCCATTTCCTGTAGCGCCTTAATGACACCAATATGCGACCAGCCCCGCGCAGCTCCTGAGCCTAATGCCAGGCCAATTTTAAGTTTTCTCATTGCGACCGATGAACATCCTCTTACTGATAGCGTGGCATCATAGCCAGCGCTCGGTTAACATAGTGCTATCAGGCGTTAATTCGCCGTTAATTATCGATTCAGGAGTTGTCTTTGTCTGAACTTTGTCCTTGCGGCAGCGCTCTCGAGTATAGCTTATGTTGCCAGCGTTATCTGTCCGGTAGCGAATGCGCCCCTGAGCCAGCGTTGCTTATGCGCTCACGTTACAGCGCCTTCGTTAAACAAGACGCCGACTATCTAGTAAAGACCTGGCACCCTTCGTGTCAGGCGGCGGCTTTCCGCGACGATATCCAGAGCGGATTCTCCCGAACCGAATGGCTTGGGCTTACCGTATTTGCCACCGAAGCAGGTCGTACGCCTGATGAAGGTTTTGTCAGCTTCGTTGCCCGTTTTCATGAAAATAACAAGAATGGTGCCATCATTGAGCGTTCACGATTCTTAAAAGAAAACGGTCAGTGGTACTATATTGATGGCACACGTCCGGTCATTGGCAGAAACGATCCCTGCCCATGCGGCTCTGGCAAAAAATTTAAAAAATGCTGTGGGCAATAAACCCAATAACAGCTTCGCAAACATCATCAACAGGATTTACCCGGCAATGCATTCCATACAACGTAAAGTTCTTCGCACCATCTGCCCTGACCAAAAAGGGCTTATCGCGCGCATCACCAACATCTGCTACAAGCACGAATTAAACATCGTGCAGAACAACGAGTTCGTCGATCACCGCACCGGACGCTTCTTTATGCGTACGGAGCTGGAAGGGATCTTTAACGACTCTACCCTGCTCGCAGACTTAGACAGCGCGCTGCCGGAAGGTTCTGTTCGTGAATTAAACCCTGCGGGCCGTCGCCGTATCGTGATTCTGGTAACGAAAGAAGCCCACTGCCTTGGCGATCTGTTGATGAAGGCCAACTATGGCGGACTGGATGTCGAAATCGCGGCCGTCATCGGCAACCATGAAACGTTGCGCACCCTTGTTGAACGTTTTGACATTCCTTTCCAACTGGTTAGCCACGAAGGGCTGGCGCGCGAGGAGCATGATAAGTTAATGGCCGACGCTATCGAAGCGCACGAGCCGGACTACGTGGTGCTGGCGAAATATATGCGCGTGCTGACGCCTGAGTTCGTCTCTCGTTTCCCGAACAAGATTATCAACATCCACCATTCGTTCCTGCCAGCATTTATCGGCGCGCGCCCTTACCACCAGGCCTATGAACGCGGCGTGAAGATTGTGGGTGCGACGGCGCACTACGTGAACGATAATCTGGACGAAGGTCCAATCATCATGCAGGACGTGATTCACGTCGATCATACCTATACCGCGGAAGATATGATGCGTGCCGGTCGAGACGTAGAGAAAAACGTACTGAGCCGTGCGCTATATCAGGTATTAGCTCAGCGCGTCTTCGTGTACGGTAATCGGACGATCATTCTTTAATCACTTGAGAAATGAATTGATTAGCTTTAATCCGTTACGGATGAAAAGTACGCAAACAGTTCATTTTCGGTAAACGAATGCTTTACAGCGGCGCGTCATTTGATATGATGCGCCCCGCTTCCCAAGAAGGAAGCAGGCCAGTAAAACCAAGCATTACCCCGTGGTGGGGTTCCCGAGCGGCCAAAGGGAGCAGACTGTAAATCTGCCGTCATCGACTTCGAAGGTTCGAATCCTTCCCCCACCACCATCTCTCAGCTTTACCTACAATTTGAATTACCCCAGTGGTGGGGTTCCCGAGCGGCCAAAGGGAGCAGACTGTAAATCTGCCGTCATCGACTTCGAAGGTTCGAATCCTTCCCCCACCACCATCTCTTCTCGGTAGTACCTCATTCGATTAAATATTCAAATCTCTCTTAGTTATTTCTGTTATTCCTCTGACTCTATCTTGCCTCTCTGCCATATACATCCCGGCGGCGCTGCGCTTGGCCGGGCTACAAATGCTTCGATATTCGTGTAGCCCGGCCAAGCGCAACGCCGCCGGGGAATAGGCCGCACAAACAAAAAACCCCGCCTAAGCGGGGTTTAGCACATCACTACGCCCTATTAATGGCGCGCACGAACAATCTGATACTTGCGGGTCAAATACTCGACCGGCACGCTCCAGATGTGCACCAGGCGCGAGAATGGGAACAGCAGGAACAGCGTCATACCCAGCACCAGGTGCATACGGTAGATAAACGCCACGCCGTCCAAGTGTGCGGAAGCGCCGCCGTGGAAGGTCACCACGGACTGTGCCCAACCAACCAGTTTCATCATCTCGCTACCGTCCATATGCTGCGCAGAGAACGGAATCGTCAGCAGACCCAGCGCACATTGGATAACCAGAACGGACAGCACCAGGATGTCAGCACCGGTCGTCGTGGCACGTACGCGTGGGCTGAACAGACGGCGCTTAAGTAACAGAACACCGCCGACCAGACACATCAAGCCAGCCGCGCCACCGCCAAACATCGCCATCTTCTGTTTTACTTCCAACGGCAGCCATGCTTCATACATCCAGTGTGGCGTCAGCATGCCCAGGAAGTGGCCGGCGAACACGCCCAGGATCCCAAGGTGGAACAGGTTAGATGCGAGGTTCATCCCTTTGCGATCCAGCATCTGGCTGGACGCGGCGCGCCAGGTGTACTGGCCGTAGTCGTAACGTAGCCAGCTGCCAATCAGGAAGACAGAACCCGCAATGTACGGATAAATGTCGAAGAAGAACATATTCAGGAAGTGCATTATTGCTGTCCTCCGTTAGAGATATTCAGATATTGCGGGGCCACGGCACCGGCAAAACGACGCTGGTGGTTAGTAATTTCCGAGTCACCACAGCCCTGGTCGGCAAAGAATTTCACCTGCTCTTCTTCCCACACCGCATCCAGCGCCTGAGGCGTATCATCGCGGGCTTCGTCGGCAATTTTTTCCGCCACTTTGGCTTCATCAACCGCGTTGTTCGCGAGCTTCAGCAACTGCTCAAACAGCACCGCATAACGACTCTCACGCTGTTGCAGACGCGCGCAGAGCAGCGCCAGAATCGGCGCGATGTCCTGCAAGCCGCCAATCGCTTCGCTCTCTGGCAGCTGCGCCAGGTACTCCAGATACAGCGGCAGGTGGTCCGGCAGCTCGCGGCTGTCGAGAACCAGGCCATGCTGCTCGTACTGATTCAGCAGATCGACCATCGCCTGCCCGCGGTCGCGGGATTCACCATGCACGTGTTCGAACAGCAGCAGCGACGTCGCACGACCGCGGTCAAACAGCTCGCTGTAGGCAGCCTGAGCATCCAGCAGATCCTGCGCGGTTAAATCGCGCAGGAAAACGCCCAGAGCCTGGGCATCCGCTTTTTCCAGTTTTTCTGATTCAGACAGAACGTCAAAGAGTTCGCCTTGATGCTGCCATAAGGCAGCATCCGGGTACTCAAGGAGACGTGAAATCACCACGAGTTCAATCATGCGTGTGGCTCCGTTTTGCTGCTCACATCCACAGAATCAATACGACGGCTGTTGAACAGGTTGAACTTGCTGTCCGAACCGTGGCAGCCATCGCCGAAGCTAAAGCCACAACCGTTTTTCTCTGGGAACGCGTCGCGCGCTTGTTCACGGTGACTGCTTGGAACCACGAAACGATCTTCGTAGTTGGCAATCGCCAGGTAACGGTACATTTCCTGCGCCTGCGCTTCGGTCAGACCGACCTCTTCCAGCGCGCGGGTATCAATCACACCGTCAACGGTCTCGGTACGCTTGAAGTGGCGCATCGCCAGCATACGTTTCAGCGCCAGCAGTACCGGTTGGGTGTCACCTGCGGTCAGCAGGTTTGCCAGGTACTGAACCGGGATACGCAGGCTTTCCACGTCCGGCAGGATGCCGTTGCTGCCCAGTTCACCCGCATCGGCTGCGGACTGAATTGGTGACAGCGGTGGCACGTACCAGACCATTGGCAGCGTGCGGTATTCCGGGTGCAGCGGCAGCGCCAGCTTCCAGTCCATCGCCATTTTATAAACCGGCGATTTCTGTGCTGCATCAATCACGCTCAGCGGGATACCGTCTTTCTGCGCCTGCTCGATCACTTTCGGATCGTTTGGATCGAGGAACACGTCCAGCTGACGCTGATACAGGTCTTTCTCGTTCTCGGTGCTTGCAGCCGTTTCAATGGCATCCGCGTCATACAGCAGCACGCCGAGGTAACGAATACGGCCCACGCAGGTTTCTGAACACACGGTCGGCTGACCCGCTTCAATACGCGGATAGCAGAAGATGCATTTTTCAGACTTGCCGCTCTTCCAGTTGAAGTAGATTTTTTTGTACGGGCAACCGGTGATGCACATACGCCAGCCGCGGCACTTATCCTGATCGATCAGTACGATGCCATCTTCTTCACGCTTGTAAATTGCACCGCTCGGGCAAGTGGCGACACACGCCGGATTCAGGCAGTGCTCGCACAGACGCGGCAGATACATCATGAAGGTGTTTTCGAACTGGCCGTACATTGCCTTCTGCATGTTCTCGAAGTTTTTGTCTTTCGACAGCTTCTCGAACTCACCGCCGAGGTCGTCTTCCCAGTTCGGACCCTTGGTGATTTTGTCCATGCGCTTGCCGGTAATCAGCGAGCGTGGACGTGCAATCGGCTGCGCCTTGCTATCAGCCGGCGCGTTGTGCAGCGTCTGGTAGTCAAAATCAAACGGTTCGTAGTAATCATCCAGACCCGGAAGATGCGGGTTAGCGAAGATTTTACCCAACAGCAGCGCTTTGTTACCCATGCGCGGCACCAGCTTGCCGTTGATTTTACGGATCCAACCGCCTTTGTATTTCTCCTGATCTTCCCAGTCGGTCGGGAAACCGGTGCCCGGCTTGGTTTCAACGTTGTTGAACCATGCGTACTCGGTCCCTTCACGGCTGGTCCAGACGTTTTTACAGGTGACTGAGCAGGTATGACAGCCGATGCATTTATCGAGATTCAGCACCATGCCGACTTGTGAACGAATTTTCATTTTACGCTCTCCTGTACCTGGTCATTGCCTTCGCCATCCAACCAGTTAATGTTCTTCATCTTACGTACCACAACGAACTCATCACGGTTTGAACCGACGGTACCGTAGTAGTTAAAGCCGTAGGCCAGGTGCGCATAGCCACCGATCATATGGGTCGGTTTCGGCGTAATGCGGGTCACCGAGTTATGGATACCGCCGCGCTGACCGGTAATTTCTGAACCCGGCAGGTTTACGATACGTTCCTGCGCGTGGTACATCATGGTCATCCCGGCCGGTACACGCTGGCTGACTACCGCACGCGCGGTCAGCGCACCGTTGTTGTTGAAGACTTCAATCCAGTCGTTGTCTTCAATACCGATCTCTTTGGCATCTTCTTCACTCATCCACACGACCGGGCCGCCACGACCTAAGGTCAGCATCAGCAGGTTGTCGCTGTAGGTAGAGTGAATGCCCCATTTCTGGTGCGGCGTCAGGAAGTTCAGCGCCTTCTCTGGGTAACCGTTGGATTTCTTACCCATCACCTCTTTCACCGAGCGGGTGTCGATAGGCGGACGGTAAACCAGCAGGCTTTCACCGAAGTCACGCATCCATTGGTGATCCTGATACAGCGACTGACGACCAGACAGCGTACGCCATGGAATCAGCTCGTGAACGTTGGTATAGCCAGCGTTGTAAGAGACGTGTTCGTCTTCCAGACCGGACCAGGTTGGGCTGGAGATAATCTTGCGCGGCTGCGCCTGAATATCACGGAAGCGAATTTTTTCGTCTTCTTTGTTGAGCGCCAGGTGCGTATGGTCACGACCGGTAAACTCGCTGAGCGCCGCCCAGGCTTTCACCGCGACCTGACCGTTGGTTTCCGGCGCCAGGGTGAGGATCATCTCTGCAGCATCAATCGCCGTATCCAGCATTGGCTGGCCTTTCGCCGGGCCCTCTGCCTTGGTGTAATTAAGCTTACGCAGCAAGTCCATTTCGCTCTGGGTGTTCCAGGCAATCCCTTTACCGCCGTTACCGATTTTTTCCATCAATGGGCCGATGGAGGTAAAGCGTTCATAGGTTGCCGGGTAGTCACGCTCAACTGGAATAATGTGCGGTGCGGTTTTGCCAGGAATCAGGTCGCATTCACCTTTTTTCCAGTCCTTCACGTCTAAAGGCTGTGCCAGTTCGGCAGCGGAGTCGTGCTGGATTGGCAGGGTCACCACGTCGGTTTCTTTACCAAGGTGCCCCACGCAGACTTCGGAGAATTTCTTCGCGATGCCTTTGTAGATTTCCCAGTCGCTTTTTGATTCCCAGGCTGGATCAACGGCGGCTGACAGCGGGTGAATAAACGGATGCATATCCGAAGTATTCATATCGTCTTTTTCATACCAGGTCGCGGTAGGCAGCACGATGTCGGAATACAGACAGGTGCTCGACAGACGGAAGTCCAGCGTCACCACCAGATCCAGCTTGCCGTCGAGGCCGTTATCCTGCCATTCCACTTCTTCCGGCTTCACACCGCCCTGCTTGCCGAGATCCATCCCCTGAATACCGTGCTCGGTACCCAACAGGTACTTCAGCATGTATTCGTGACCTTTACCGGAAGAGCCCAGCAGGTTCGAACGCCAGATGAACAGGTTACGCGGGTGGTTTTTACCGTTTTCCGGCTGTTCCGCAGCAAAGCGGATAGAACCTTCTTTCAACGCTTTAACGGTGTAGTCCACTGGCGTCATGCCCGCTTTCTTCGCTTCATCGGCGATGCGCAGCGGGTTAGTGCCTAACTGCGGAGCAGACGGCAGCCAGCCCATGCGTTCAGCACGCACGTTGAAGTCCAGCAGGTGACCGGTATAGCGAGATTTATCCGCCAGCGGTGACAGCAGTTCCTGCGCGGTAACCGACTCATAGCGCCATTGGCTGGAGTGGTTATAGAAGTAGGACGTACTGTTCATGTGACGAGCCGGACGCTGCCAGTCAAGGGCAAACGCCAGCGGCTGCCAGCCGGTCTGCGGACGCAGTTTTTCCTGGCCCACGTAGTGCGCCCAGCCGCCGCCGCTCTGACCGACACAGCCGCAGAACACCAGCATGTTAATCAGACCACGATAGTTCATATCGAGGTGGTACCAGTGGTTCAGACCGGCACCGACGATGATCATCGAACGACCATGCGTCTTATCGGCGTTATCGGCGAACTCACGCGCGATACGGACGATCTGCGCGCTGGATACACCGGTGATTTTCTCAGCCCACGCCGGGGTGTACGCTTTAATATCTTCGTAGCTGGTTGCGCAGTTTTCATCGTTCAGACCGCGTTCCAGACCGTAGTTAGCCATGGTCAGGTCATAAACGGTGGTCACCAGCGCGGTGCTGCCGTCTGCCAGCTGCAGGCGTTTCACCGGCAGTTTGTACAGCAGAATATTTTCCAGTTCTACGCTGGCGAAGTGTTCGGTGCCGTCGCCGCCAAAGTACGGGAAGCCAACCTGTGCAACATCGTCATGGCTGCCCAGCAAGCTGAGGCGCAGCTCAACCTCTTCGCCGGTCTTGCCGTCGCGCTGTTCGAGGTTCCACTTACCTTTATCGCCCCAGCGGTAACCGATAGAACCGTTTGGCGCGATCATCTCGCCTTTTTCATCAAAGGCGACGGTTTTCCATTCTGGATGCTCTTCCTGACCCAGACCATCAACCAGATCCGCTGCGCGCAGCATACGACCCGCGGCGTAGAAGCCGTCACGCTCTTCCAGCATTACCAGCATTGGCATGTCGGTATAGCGGCGAACGTAATCGGTGAAGTACTGGCTCGGCTTATCGAGGTGGAATTCACGCAGCATCACGTGACCCATGGCAAGCGCCATGGCCGCATCGGTACCCTGTTTCGGTGCTAACCACAGGTCGCAGAGTTTAGCGATTTCAGCGTAGTCCGGCGTGATAGCAACGGTTTTGGTACCTTTATAGCGGACTTCGGTGAAGAAGTGAGCATCCGGGGTACGCGTCTGCGGAACGTTTGAACCCCAGGCGATAATGTAGCTTGAGTTATACCAGTCAGCGGATTCTGGAACGTCAGTCTGCTCACCCCAGGTCTGCGGAGAAGCAGGCGGCAGGTCACAGTACCAATCGTAGAAGCTCAGACAGGTACCGCCAATCAGGGAAAGGTAACGTGCACCAGAGGCGTAGGAGACCATCGACATCGCCGGAATTGGTGAGAAGCCTGCCACGCGGTCTGGGCCGTAGGTTTTCACGGTGTAAACGTTGGACGCGGCAATCAGTTCGTTCACTTCCTGCCAGGAGGAACGAACGAAGCCACCGCGGCCACGTGCTTGTTTGAAGCTTTTCGCTTTGTCGGCATCTTCAATAATGGATGCCCAGGCATCAACCGGATCGCTGTGCAGTTTTTTCGCTTCACGCCACATTTTCATCAGGCGTTTACGCATCAGCGGGTATTTCAGACGGTTGGCGCTATAGAGGTACCAGGAATAGCTCGCCCCACGCGGACAGCCGCGAGGTTCATGGTTAGGCAGATCCGGACGGGTGCGCGGATAGTCAGTCTGCTGGGTTTCCCAGGTAACCAGACCGTTTTTGACATAAATTTTCCAGCTACAGGAACCGGTGCAGTTTACGCCGTGCGTTGAACGCACAACCTTGTCATGCTGCCAGCGCTGGCGGTATCCATCTTCCCAATCCCGGTTGGTATCTAGAATCTGTCCGTGCCCATCGGCAAATGTTTCGCCCTTCTGTTTAAAGTAGCGAAACCGGTCCAGGAATTTACTCATCGGGTCTCTCCTGTTTGGAGCCTGTCGGCTCTCTGATAAATCGACATTGCTGAATTTGCAGCGAAGTTAACGCGCTGAAAGGTGTAGGGAATTGATAACGATCAAGGTGGCTTTGCTTAACAAATGCCACAGAAATAGCACATACCACCAAGGTGGTACGCATTCTTATTTTTCAACCATCTGTAAATTAAGGGGTTTTTACGAAAACCGCATATTTCAAGATGTAAAAATAAGCCCCGGCGGTATTAAGGGGTAGAGCCTTTCTTGCGAGGCCTCATCCTTGCCGGGCACGATGCCAGACTAATGAAAAACACCAATAGTATGTTGTAACTAAGTGGGGATAAAAATAAAGGCGCGAAACCTCGCGCCCTTATTCAGAAATAACGTAATCCGTTATTTTCTCGCTTTACGGCCGTATACCGCCCAGGTCACCACGACGCAAACAATATAAAACACGAGGAATACTTTCATCGCGCCAGCCGGTGAGCCGGTTAATTCCAGAGAGGTACCGAACGCTTTCGGAATAAAGAAGCCGCCGATAGCACCGATCGCCGAGATAAAGCCCAACGCTGCCGCCGTATCGGTTGCCGCTTCGCGCATCGCTTTCTCGTCAGAACCGCCTTCGGCTTTCACGCGATCCATAGTCAGCTTACGGAAGATAACGGAAATCATCTGGAAGGTGGAACCACTCCCCAGACCGGCGGTCAGGAACAGCGCCAGGAAGACACCGTAGAAGGCGATGAAGTTACCGCCTACGCCGTTATCTGGCAGGGTCATGAACAGCAGCGCACTGAATACCGCCATCAGGATAAAGTTAATCAGCGTCACGCGGGTCCCGCCCAGACGGTCGGAAATCGCCCCACCGGCAGAACGCGCCAGCGCACCGATAAACGGACCGAAGAAGGCGTAATGCAGGATCTGAATTTCCGGGAACTGGGTTTTTGACAGCATCGCAAAACCGGCTGAGAAGCCGATAAACGAACCGAAGGTGGCCAGATACAGCAAGCTCATGATCCACAGATGACCACGTTTCAGCACCGGCAACTGCTCTTTCAAAGACGCTTTCGACGTCGCCAGTTCGTTCATGCCAAACCAGGCAGCTACGGTGAAGATGGCCAGGAACGGTACCCAGATCCACGCCGCGTTTGCCAGAAACAGCTCGCTGCCGTCCGGCTGCGTCACGCCATGGCTACCAAATACCGCGAAGATAGAGAGAGAAACCGCCAGTGGAGCCACCAGCTGCATAACGCTCACGCCCATATTGCCGAGGCCGCCGTTGAGGCCGAGCGCACCGCCCTGCTTCGCTTTCGGGAAGAAGAAGCTAATGTTCGCCATACTGGACGCGAAGTTTGCACCCGCAAAGCCGCACAGCAGAGAGATAATGATGAAGGTGCTAAACGGCGTGGAGGTGTCCTGAACGGCAAAGCCCAGCCATAAGCAAGGAATGATAAGGATCCCGGTGCTGAACGCGGTCCAGCGACGGCCACCCACCAGCGGTACCATGAAAGAATACGGTACGCGCAGCAGTGCGCCGGAAACGGAAGGCAACGCGGTCAGCATGAACAGCTGGTCGGTTGTAAACTGGAAGCCCACTTTTGGTAAATTGACCGCAACGGCACTGAACAACATCCAGACGCAGAATGCGAGCAGCAAGCACGGAACTGAAATCCACAGGTTCCGGCTAGCGACGCGATGACCGCGTTCCTGCCAGAATGCCGGATCTTCCGGACGCCAGTCGGTAATGACAGCGCCGGTTGCCCTTTCCGGGGCAGTGGAGTGACTCATAGACACCTCTGATTATTAATATCAACCCCTGCCACATTAGGGTTTACACCGCGCGGTAAGTTGATATAAATCAAAGGAAAAGTTGGCATTATATTGCTTAAAAATAAATCATCACCCTTTATGGGTAGATTTTTATGGTTAAAAAAACCTGTTATTTCACGTGGCTGTTACGCTCATACTCCTCTACCCTCAGCACCTCAACTATGATGGAAATAAAGGGGTAACTCTTTAGGGGTATGGGTATACTCCAGGCGATAGTCGAAAATAACGCCACTCGCCGGAGAGTTTTCCGTCAGGAGCCTTATCGCACCATGTTTAGACGTTTTTTTACACCACTCACGCTGGTGAATCAACTGGCCCTCATCGTACTGCTGTCTACCCTTATTGGCGTGGCAAGTATGATGATTTCCGCACGCCTGGTGAACGGCGTGCAGGGTAGCGCCCATGCCATCAACCAGGCCGGTTCGCTGCGTATGCAGAGCTATCGCCTGCTGGCCGCTATTCCGGTGGATAAGGACGACGATGTGCTGTTTGACGAGATGCAGAAAACCGTCTTCAGCCCGCAATTACAGCTGGCCGCTGAACGCGATGGCCAGGTGAAGCAGCTTCAAGAACTCCAGCAATACTGGCTGAAGCATCTGGCACCGGATATTAGTCAGGCGAGCAATCCGGATGAAGTCGCCAGCGATCTTACCGGCTTTGTGAACCGTATAGACCAACTGGTCACCGTCTTCGATCACACCACCGAACAGCGCATCTCTCACGTGGTATGGATGCACCGACTGATGGCCTTTTTCATGGCGGTATTGCTTATCTTCACCGTCTTCTGGCTACGCACCCGGCTGCTGCACCCGTGGCGACAGTTGCTACGCATGGCCGAAGCCATCAGCCATCGCGATTTTACCCATCGCGCGCAAATCAGTGGCCGCAACGAAATGGCCACCCTTGGCATGGCGCTGAACAATATGTCCGCCGAGCTAGCGGAGAGCTATGCCTCGCTGGAGCGTCGTGTACAGGAGAAAACCGCCGGGCTGGAGCAGAAAAATGCGATCCTCTCTTTCCTGTGGCAGGCTAACCGCCGACTGCATTCCAGCGTGCCGCTGTGTGAACGCATCTCTCCGGTGCTGAACGGCCTCCAGGAACTGACCCCGCTGCGGGAAATTGAAGTCCGGGTTTACGATACCGAAGACGAAGATAACCATCAGGAATTCAGCTGCCACTCCGGCTGGGAGTGCGACGACAGAGGCTGTTATCTTTGCCCGCGCGACGTCGATACCGCACCGCATGACGGCATCACGCTGAAATGGCGGCTGACCGACCCGCGCAACCAGTACGGCATCCTGCTGGCGACCCTGCCGCACGGCCGCGAGCTAAGCCACGATCAGCAACAGCTGGTTGATACCCTACTCGAGCAAATCACCTCAACGCTGGCGCTGGATAAACAGCTCGAGCGCCAGCAGCAATTGATCGTGATGGAAGAGCGCTCAACGATTGCCCGCGAACTTCACGATTCCATCGCCCAGTCCCTCTCCTGCATGAAGATGCAGGTCAGTTGTTTGCAAATGATGCAAAAAGAGCAGTCGTCTGCGGAAAGTCGCGAACTGCTAAGCCAGGTGCGCAATGAGCTAAACACCTCGTGGGCGCAGCTGCGCGAACTGCTGACCACCTTCCGTCTGAAGCTGACCGAGTCTGGCCTGCGTCCGGCGCTGGAGGACAGCTGCCAGGAGTACAGCAGCCATTTCGGCTTCCCGGTGCAGCTCGACTATCAACTGCCGCCACGCTGCGTGCCATCGCACCAGGCGATTCACCTGCTGCAGATTGCCCGCGAAGCCTTAAGCAACGCGCTTAAGCACTCGCAGGCGACAGAAGTCAAAGTCAGCGTTACCCAACAAAACAACCAGGTCAAACTGGTGGTGGCCGACAACGGCTGCGGCGTCCCGCTGCACGCTGAACGCAGCAACCATTATGGCCTCATTATTATGCGTGACCGCGCACAAAGCCTGCGTGGCGATTGCCAGGTTCGTCGTCGTGAAAGCGGCGGCACTGAAGTCGTGGTTACGTTTGTCCCCGAACAATCGCTTTCTACTCCCCAAGGAGATACTCATGAGTAATCAGGAACGGGCTACTATCCTGTTAATTGACGATCATCCTATGCTGCGTACCGGCGTGAAACAACTGGTCAGTATGGCATCAGATATTCAGGTTGTAGGCGAAGCCAGCAATGGTGAACAAGGAATTGAACTGGCAGAAACCCTCGATCCCGATCTGATTCTGCTCGATCTCAACATGCCTGGCATGAACGGTCTGGAAACCCTCGACAAGCTGCGTGAGAAATCACTGTCTGGCCGCGTGGTGGTGTTCAGCGTGTCCAACCATGAAGAAGACGTGGTCACGGCCCTCAAACGCGGTGCTGATGGCTATCTGCTGAAAGATATGGAACCGGAAGATCTGCTGAAAGCCCTGCAACAAGCTGCCGCCGGTGAAATGGTATTAAGTGAAGCATTAACGCCCGTGCTGGCCGCCAGCCTGCGCGCCAACCGCGCGACTTCCGATCGCGACATCAACCAGTTGACCCCGCGTGAGCGCGATATTCTCAAACTGATCGCCCAGGGCCTGCCGAACAAGATGATTGCCCGCCGTCTGGACATCACGGAAAGCACCGTGAAGGTTCACGTGAAGCACATGCTGAAGAAAATGAAGCTGAAATCCCGCGTCGAAGCCGCCGTATGGGTACACCAGGAACGTATTTTCTGACCGTTGCCGCTATGGCGCCATGTCCAACCAGCTATTGCCCTGCGGGGCAAAGCTGACGACAGGTTCGGTCAGCGCCAGCGTTATCTCATTCGAGGTGACGCGCTGCCCTTTGTTATCTTCCACAATGACCGACAGATGCCAGGTATTGCTGGCACCCTCCGTCGGATCCCAGGCCGGCATAATAATACTCCAGCCATCGGTGCTGGCATTGGATGCCGGCGGCGTCAGGCTTAGTGCCGCCGTGTCCCCTTGCCAGCTTAATGATTTCACGCCGTATTCATCCCGCACCTGGAGTTTAAGCTCAACCGTCTCGTACCCGGTCAGATCCCACGGCGGCGTTGCCAGATAGACGCTCAGGCTTTTACGCTGGCGGAATTCCATCACTGGCAAATTGTTGCGCTCCGGCGCATCGTAGCGGCTGCCACGCAGCGTACGGGTTTGTGCCACTTCGTCGGCGGCAAGCTGCTTCTTCAACGGTACGCCGAAACGATAGTTAACCTTCATGCCGAGATTGTTCTGGTTTACCCCACTCTCTCCCTGCTTATGCTGGGCGCTGAAGGTGAATAACGGCACCGGGGTATAGTTAAGGCCAAGGGAGACCGCGACCGGGTTACGGTAGCCCGTGCCGCTGCGGAACAGGTCAACGCTGTCGCCAAAGTATTGCTCGACGCTCAGGCTGGTGTTGATATGGTTATAAGCGGGTATCCAGGCCTGCGCCGTCAGATCGTAGCCGCGCGCCATACGCTGTTGCAGCGTCGTGCCCGTATTCTGCCAATCGTGCAGTGGGTAATAGTAGTTGGCAGAAAAGCGCAGGTTTTCGCCCCAGGCCTCCGCGCCCAGCCCGCCGCGGTTAAGGTTGGCATCCAGCAGGCTGTCATAAAAGGTGTTATAGCCAAGCAGCCACTGCCCGGCGACCCAACGCTGCCCTAACCCCAGATTCCCCACCAGCCCATCGTCCTGCTGGGTCAGACCAAACTGGCTCCAGGTGAGATAATGCATATTATCCTGCAGCGGCACAAACCAACTGCCGTGGCTGCCGGTCATCTTCCCCTGGCCGTCCACCAGCAGCTGAATATTGGTATTCCCCCAGGGAGATAGCCAGCTTTCCAACTGCTGGTTCATCTGACCGTTGACCTTATCCTGCAACTGCGTCAGCGCAAACAGCCGCGCCTGCTCGCCGGTATCCAGGCCGTTATCGGTCATGCTGGCTTCGCCAAAGGCTTTCACCATCTCGGCAAAATGTTTCTCTGCATCGTGATTATCCGGAGTGATGGCGAGGTCCGGCAGGCTATCAGCCGGATTATCGAAGGGGTGCTCCGCCTCTTCGACGAACGACGTTCGCGCACGCGCGCTGCCCACGGTCAACACCAGCAACACCAAAAATGACGAGTAAAAACGCAAAGACAAAACCACAACCCCATAGCCAGCTTCAAAGCAGACTGGAAAAAACCAGCCCCAGGCTCATCAGTTTAACCCCTTTACCGGGAGGGTTCAGCCTTTGCCCCTTATTCCAGGAATTGCCTGAAGGTTATAAAACCGTCACTTTTATCGTCGTACTTGCCAGCAATGCTTTAAGCTCTGGCACGCAGGAGCCGCAGTTGGTGCCGCATTTCAGCCGTTCACCCAGTTCGCCCGCCGTGCGGCAACCCTGTTTTTCAATCGCGTCAAGGATGTTTTTTTCACCAATGCTGAAACAGCTGCAAACAATTTTCCCTGCCGCCGGTCGTGCCAAATCCTGACCGCTCAGCAGCGCATGACGGTCCACAAGCGTCTGCGGCGCTTCGCTAAACGCCCTGCACACCAGCGAGTCGTCCACTTCCGGCAGCCGATGGCTACTCCAGAACCCCAGCATCAACTGCTCGCCCTGCCACGCCAACAAATGCCAGAGATCCCCAGCATTCGCCACCTGTACCTGCCAGCCGTGCTGCTGACACCAGGCCAGAATATCCTGTTCAATAAGACGATCGCTGCAGAGCGTGAGATGGTGCAGCCCGGTTGCGGCTTTTCGCCACCAGGTCACATGCCCCGCTAACGGTACTTCATCACGGGAATAGAGCTCGCCCTGCCATGCAGGTTGCCAGGGGGCGATGCGCACCGCCGTTTGTTTACTTTCCGGCTGCCCGGAGTGCGGGTCCACCACCGGTGCCACCAGGCCGTTGACTTTCCCCTGGCGGGCAAAGCAGTCGTTCCAGTGCATCGGCGTAAACAGCGAACCGCGACGCTGGCTATCGGTCACCACGACTTTTGCCACCATCACACCGTGCAGCGAGCTTATCCGTGAGAGACCACCGTGTTGTAGACCGAAATGCTGGGCATCTTGCGGCGCCACTTCGACAATGGGCTGCGAAATATGCTGCATCAGTTTTGGCACACTACCGGTGCGCGTCATGGTGTGCCACTGGTCGCGGATACGCCCGCTGTTAAGAATAAGTGGATAAAGTGCCTGGGTCTGAGCCTGCATCCCGCGTGGCGAGACGGGTACCATGCGTACACGTGCGTCGGCACGCCAGCCTCGCTTGAGATCCAACGTGTGGACGTGGCGGCTAACCGGCCAGCGTACCGGCGCAAGATTATCCCACGCTTCACGGCTTAATTCGGCAAGCCCGCTGATATCAAACGCTCGCTGACCTTCATTTTCAAACCCAGAGAGCGCGGCATGTTCACTAAAGACCTCGTGCGGATGCTGCCAGGCAAAAGCCTCACCATATCCCAGATGCTGGGCGACGCGGGCGATAATCCACCAGTCCGCGCGAGCCTCACCGGGAGCAGGCAAAAAAGCCCGCTGACGCGAGATTCGGCGCTCTGAATTGGTCACGGTACCGTTTTTCTCCCCCCACCCCAGCGCCGGAAAACGGATGTGCGCATAACGCGAAGTTTCCGTATGGGCCGAAATTTCAGAGACGATCACCAACTCGCAGCGCTTCAGAGCCTGGCTCACCGCATGGCTGTCCGGCAGCGATACCGCCGGGTTAGTCCCCATAATCCATACCGCTTTCACCTCACCTCGCCCGATAGCGGCAAAGAGATCCACCGCCATCAGCCCCGGCGTTTGCGCCAGCCGTTCGGTACCCCAGAATCGCGCTACCCGGGCGAGGTCGGCAGGCTCAAAATTCATATGCGCCGCCAGCATGGTTGCCAACCCGCCCACTTCACGGCCGCCCATGGCATTTGGCTGCCCGGTCAGCGAAAACGGGCCACAGCCTTCGCGGCCGAACTTACCGCTGGCAAGGTGGACGTTAATAATGGCATTGCATTTATCGCTGCCGCTGGAGGATTGGTTAATTCCCATGGTGTAGAGCGTGATGGCCCTGGGCGCGGCAATAAAGTCCTGATAAAACGCGGCAACCTCAGCTAATGGCAGCCCGCAAAACGCCGCCACGCGCGCAACGTTCCAGGGCTGTGCCGCCTCCAGCGCGGCGGGCGCATCGGTAAAATCGTCCAGCTTTGCGCCGCACTCGGCGATGGCGCGCAGCAGCCCAACAAATAACCCGGCATCCGTGCCGGGAGCAATCGCCAGATGGCGGTCGGCAATATCGCAGGTCGCGGTGCGTCGAGGATCAATAACCACCACCTTCATCTGCGGGTTTTGCTGCTTCGCCTGCACCAGACGTTGATAGAGCACCGGGTGGGCCCAGGCGGCGTTGGATCCCACCAGCACCACCAGGTCGCTGCGCTCTACGTCCTCATAGCTGCACGGCACCACGTCGGCACCCCACGCGCGTTTATAGCCGGTCACCGCCGACGACATACAGAGACGCGAGTTGGTATCGATATTCGCCGCGCCGATAAATCCTTTCATCAGCTTATTGGCCGCGTAATAATCCTCGGTCAGCAACTGCCCGGAGGCATAAAACGCCACCGCCTGCGGGCCGTGTTCGTTGATAATCGCCCGTAACCGCTCACCGGCAACATCCAGCGCCCGCTCCCAGTTCACCTGTTGTCCGTCAACGAACGGATGCAGCAGACGCCCCTCCAGACCGGTCGTTTCGCCCAATGCAGCCCCTTTCACGCACAGGCGGCCAACGTTTGCCGGATGCTCGCTATCACCCCGAACGCTCACCGCGCCATCAACCACGCTTGCTACTACCCCGCAGCCAACGCCGCAGTAAGGACAGGTTGTCCGGGTCTCTGTCATGAGGCCTCCGCGCGCATCACCAGTTCCTGGTTGCTTACCCACACGGTGCCACCTTCAATTTTCACCGGCCAGGCGCGTACCACCGGCTCACCGCTCTCGGAATGGCGACCGTCACGCAGACGAATGCGCTGCTTATAAAGCGGTGAGATAACGATAGGCTCGCCGCTGGCATCCCCCAGCAGCCCTCGCGACAACACGTTGGCCTGACTGCCGGGCTCCAGATTATCCAGCGCGTAAACGTGACCATTAAGACGAAACAGCGCTATCTGCATGTCGCCCAGGCGAGCGCCAATCCCGGCCTGCGCGGGAATATCTTCCAGCAGGCAAATCGCCTGCCACGGCTTAGCATGGCCTACCGCTGCCGGCTTCGTTGAGACCGGAACCCGCTGCGGCTGACCGCGAACGGATTCACGTTGTACCGCTTCATCCGGCGTATCGCTGTTGACGAAGGAGCGGAACAGCATCAACCGCTGCGGGTCGTTCAGGGTGGTTTGCCATTCGCACTGATAGCTGTCGATAACGCGGGCCATCTCCTGCTCCAGCTCTTCGCCGATACCCAGAGCATCGTCGAGGATCACGCGACGCAGATAGTCCAGCCCGCCCTCCAGGTTATCCATCCAGGTGCTGGTACGCTGCAATCGGTCGGCGGTGCGGATGTAAAACATCAGGAATCGGTCAATGGTGCGCAGCAGCGTCGCGTCATCAAGGTCGCTGGCAAACAGATCCGCATGGCGCGGTTTCATGCCGCCGTTGCCGCATAAATAAAGGTTCCAGCCCTTGTCGGTGGCAATCACCCCTACATCTTTGCCCTGCGCTTCAGCGCACTCGCGGGTACAGCCGGAGACCGCCATTTTAATTTTATGCGGCGCGCGTAGCCCTTTGTAACGATGCTCCAGCATCACCGCGAGCCCGGTGGAATCCTGCACTCCGTAGCGACACCAGGTCGAGCCGACGCAGGATTTCACCGTGCGCAGCGACTTGCCGTAGGCATGACCGGTCTCAAACCCGGCCTCCACCAGCTCATGCCAGATAGCAGGCAGCTGCTCTAATCGCGCGCCAAACAGGTCAATACGCTGGCCGCCGGTGATTTTACTATACAGCGCGTAGCGTTTGGCTATCTGCCCGATGGCTATCAGCCCGTCCGGCGTCACCTCTCCGGCAGGCATCCGTGGCACCACGGAGTAGGTGCCGTCTTTCTGGATATTGGCGAAATAGCGGTCGTTGGTGTCCTGTAGCGGCAGATGCGCCGGTTTAAGCAGATATTCATTCCAGCAGGATGCCAGCACCGACCCCACCAGCGGTTTACAGATTTCGCAGCCGTCGCCGTGACCATAGCGGGCAATCAGTTGCTCAAAGGTGTGAATGCGGTTGACCCGCACCAGGTGATAAATCTCCTGGCGTGAGTACGGGAAATGTTCGCAGATGTCCTTTTTCACCTCCACGCCCTGCTGTGCCAGCTGATACTCCATCACCTGTTTAACCAGCGCGCTACAGCCGCCGCAGCCGGTCGCCGCTTTGGTGCAGCTTTTTATCGCCCCCATTTCGCTGGCGCCATTGCTCACCGCCTGGCAAATATCGCCTTTGCTGACGTTGTGACAGGAACAGATTTGCGCGCTATCCGGCAGCGCCGCGACGCCGAGCGCTTTCGGCGTACTGCCTTCCAGCGCCGGTAAAATCAAGGATTCCGGGCGAGGCGGCAGCGCTATATCGTTGAGCATCATTTGCAGCAGCGTGGCGTAGTCGCTGGCATCGCCTACCAGCACGCCGCCGAGCAGCGTTTTGCCGTCAGCGCTGACCACAATCTTCTTATAGATTTGCTCCGGGCCGTGGATCCACTGATAGCTCTGGCTACCCGGCGTGCGCCCGTGGGCATCGCCAAACGAGGCAACGTCAACGCCGAGCAGCTTGAGCTTGGTGCTCATATCCGCCCCGCTGAATTCACTCGTTTCACCCGCAAGCGTCGCTGCGGCGACTCTTGCCATCTGGTAGCCAGGGGCCACCAGACCATAAATTTTGTTATCCCACAGCGCGCATTCGCCGATGGCGAAAATATCATCGTCGGAGGTACGACACTGGTTATCAATGGCAATACCGCCGCGCTCGCCCAGGACAATACCGCTACTGCGCGCCAGCGCGTCCTGCGGGCGAATCCCCGCCGAGAACACCACCATGTCGGTCGTCAGACTTTCACCGTCGGCAAACTGTAGCGTAAGCCCTGCTTCCGTCTGGCGAATCTCGGTGGTGGCTTTGCTGGTGTGTACGCTCACGCCAAGTTCGGTGATTTTTTCCCGCAGCATAGCGGCACCGCCGTTATCCAACTGCACCGCCATCAGATTCGGCGCGAACTCCACCACGTGGGTGTCCAGCCCCAGCTGACGCAGGGCGTTAGCGGCCTCAAGCCCCAACAGACCACCACCGATCACCACGCCACGGCTGGCCGTTTTGGCGCTGGCGGCAATGGCATCAAGACCGTCCAGGGTACGGTAGACAAAACACCCCGGCAGCGAATTACCGGGAATGGGCGGCACGAACGGATACGAGCCGGTAGCCAGCACCAGCTTATCCCAATGCAGCTCATGGCCCTCGGCATTGCGAACGACTCTCACCTCACGATCAATGGCCGTAACCACCTGCGACAACCGCAGTTCGATGCCGTAATCGGCAAAGAAATCGCCCTCTACCATCGAAAGCGACTCGGCGCTGCGGCCAGCAAAATACTCGGATAAATGCACCCGGTCGTAGGCGGCATAGCGCTCTTCGCCCAGCACGACAATCTGGTACTGTTCATGCAACTGGTGGCTGACACACTGCTCAAGAAAATGGTGGCCGACCATCCCGTGCCCGACGACCGCTAATGTTGGTTTTGTCATGGTTTGCGTTCCTGCAGCCGATGGCTGCGTGGTAAAGGGGTCGAATATCCAGCTCGCCTGCGCGGGCTGGACGGTATGCAATAAATCGGTAAAGGCGGCGGCGCTGGTGCAGTCGCCAAGCAGCAGGACTCCGGCCAGCTGACCGTTTGCCACCAACAACTGCCGATAGTGCCCGGTCTGCGGGTCATAGGAGGACCACTGGCTATCTCCATCGATGGCCTGAACCCGCCCGGCGCTGAACAGGTCAATCCCCGTCACCTTCAGACGGGTACCGCGATCCTGCCAGTGGAAATCTGCTTGCGGGCTGCCGCAGAGCCTTGCTGCCAGGATGTCCGCCTGCTGTATGCAGGGAGCCACCAGGCCGAAGGTTTGTCCGTCAATCTCACAGCATTCCCCAATAGCGCTGACGCCGGGAATGCCCGTCTCAAGCTGGCGGTTGACAACTATCCCGCGCTGGCAAGGAATACCGGCCCGCTGCGCCAGCGCAATGTTGGGACGGACACCGGTTGCCATCACCACGCGAGTTGCTGCAATGGCACGTCCGTTGTTTAACACCACCGCGTCAGGGGTAATCTGTGCGATACCCGCACCCAGTTCACATCCGATGCCACGCTCCGCTAATCGCAGGGCCAACAGTTCACCCGCCATCTCGTCTAACTGCTGCTCCATCAGTCGTTCGCTGCGATGCACCAAAGTGACATTGTCACCTCTTAAGCGCAACGCGGCGGCAGCTTCCACGCCGAGCACTCCGCCGCCAATCACCACCGCATCGCCCGGCGTGGCCAGAATCGCCTCCACGTCGGCGAGAGTGCGGAAGGCAAAAACGTGCGGCAGGTCAATACCCGGCAGCGGCGGCAGAAAAGCCTGCGAGCCGCAGGTAAACACCAGCTCATCCCATTCCAGCTCGCGCTGGGTAGTGGTGACACGCCGCGCCTGTACGTCAACCGCCAGCACCGTTTCACCGAGGCACAGCGTGATGTGATGGTCGAGATACCACTGCGCCGGTTGTAGCAGCGTCTGGTTAAAATCCTTTTCGCCACCCAGCACCGGAGAAAGCTGAATGCGGCTATAGGCCGGATGCGGCTCGTCGCCGATAAGGGTGATGGCAAATTCCCCCGGCGCGCTCGTGACCAGCTTTTCCGCCAGCCGGGTCGCCGCCATCCCGTTGCCAATCATCACTAGTCGCCGCATAGAAGCCCCTTACGCCGCTTTCGGCTGTTTTTCGTAAAGGAAGTGGAGGATCTGCTGGCGCAGGTGGTGATAACGGCCGTCATCCGCCAGCTGCACGCGGTTACGCGGACGCGGTAGATTCACCTCCAGCACTTCGCCCACCGTAGCCGCCGGGCCGTTGGTCATCATCATGACCCGATCAGAGAGCAGCACCGCTTCATCAACGTCGTGGGTAATCAGCACGATGGTAGTGTTCAGCGACTGCTGGATTTGCATTACGGAGTCCTGAAGATGGGCGCGGGTCAACGCATCCAGCGCGCCAAACGGCTCATCCATCAGCAGAACCTTTGGCTTCATCGCCAGCGCACGCGCAATGCCGACGCGTTGCTTCATGCCGCCCGAAATTTCACCGGGGCGTTTTTGCATCGCGTGGCCCATCTGGACGCGTTCGAGGTTGTGCGCAATCCACTCCCGGCGCTCCGCTTTGTTCATGGTGTGGCGAAACACCTGTTCCACCGCCAGCGCCACGTTGTCAAAGCAGGTGAGCCACGGCAGCAGCGAGTGGTTCTGGAACACCACCGCCCGCTCCGGCCCCGGTCCGGCAATTTCGCGGTTATCGCACAGCAGCCCGCCTTCGGTCGGCAGGGTAATACCGGCAATCAGGTTGAGCAGCGTCGATTTACCGCAGCCCGAATGGCCAATCAGGCTGACGGTCTCCCCTTCGTGAATATCAAAAGAGACGTTCTGTAAGGCCAGAAACTCGCCGCTGGCGGTATGAAAACGCTGGCTCACGGCCTGCACCTGAATTAATGGTTTCATGATGTGCTCCTATTTCTCTTGCCAGCTAAAACGGCGTGCAATCAGCATCAGCCCTTGCTCCAGCAGCAGCCCCACTACGCCGATAATGACGATAGCGATAAGGATGTTTTCGACGTTGAGGTTGTTCCACTCGTTCCAGATCCAAAAACCGATACCCAGCCCGCCGGTGAGCATTTCGGCCGCCACAATGACCAGCCAGGCGATACCAATCGATAAACGAACCCCGGTAAGCACCGACGGCAACACCGCCGGGAAGAGGATTTTGCGCATCACCGTCCACTCGGAGAGGTTCAGCACTCGCGCCACGTTGAGGTAGTCCTGCGGAATGCGACGCACCCCTTCGGCGGTGTTAATCACCATCGGCCAGATGGAGCAGATGAAAATCGTCCAACTCGATGCCGGTTCCGCTTTCTGGAACAGCAGCAGGCCAATCGGCAGCCAGGCCAGTGGGCTGACCGGACGCAGCAGCGCAATCAGCGGAGTGAACATCCGCGAAGCAAAGGTAAAGCGACCAATCAGGAAACCAAGCGGTATGCCCGCCAGCGCCGCGAGACCAAAGCCCACCGCCACGCGCTGTAAAGAGGCCAGCACGTTCCAGCCCACGCCGACGTCATTGGGGCCGTTGTTGTAGAACGGGTCAGAAAAGAGGGTTATCGCCGAATCCAGGGTACTGAGCGGCGTTGGAAAACCTTTGCTGTTCACCGCAGCCAGCTGCCAGAGCAGCACCAACAGGCCCAGCCCCAGCGCCGCCGGAATAGTGCGCTCTGCGAGTTCACGAAGATGGCGCCGCAGCGCAGGCGGTCTACGGCGAACCTGCACCGGCGGCATGGCAATCACTTCTCCTGCCGGAGTCGGCGCGTCAATAGGTTTCGTTTTGGTATTCATCTCATGCCCCTATACGTTGAATGGCAAAACTGCGGGCGTATGCAGCGGGGTCAGCCCCGTTCCAGACAGAACCGTCGATTAACGTGCTGCTGCGCAGGGTCTGGGTCGGAATGGCAATGCCACCAACCGCCTGCGCCGCCTCTTTCCAGACATCAATGCGGTTAATACGCTGAGCGACCGCCAGATAGTCCGGGTCACTCTTCAGCAGACCCCAGCGGCGGAACTGGGTTAAGAACCACATGCCGTCGGAAAGCCACGGGTAGCTCACCTCCCCCTGCTCAAAGAAGCGCATCGGGTGCGCATCCTGCCAGCGGCGGCCGATGCCGTTGTCATAAGCACCGAGCATCCGCCCGGTGAGGTACTGTTCTTTGGTGTTGAGCCAACCGCGGTGAGAGAGGATCTGCGCGGTTTCGCGTTTGTTATCGTCAGAGGCGTCAATCCAGCGGGCGGCATCCATCAGCGCGGCCACCAGCGCGCGCGCGGTATTCGGGTTTTGCTCTACCCAATCGCGGCGCGTGCCGAGGACTTTTTCCGGGTGCTCCGGCCAGATATCCTGGCTGGTGGCAGCGGTGAAACCGATACGGTCGTTAATGGCGCGAGCGTTCCACGGCTCGCCAACGCAGAACCCCACCATGTTGCCGATGCGCATGTTCATCACCATCTGCGGTGGCGGCACCACCACCGTGCGTACATCGTCAAACGGGTTGATCCCGCCGCTCGCCAGCCAGTAATAGAGCCACATGGCATGGGTGCCGGTCGGGAAGGTATGGGCGAAGGTGTAGGTGCCCGGCGCGCTTTGACCGACCAGGTTTTTCAGCGCGCCGAGGTGGGTGATGCCCTTTTCCTGCAAATCGCTCGACAGCGTGATCCCCTGACCGTTGCGGTTAAGGGTCATCAGGTTAGCCATCGGCTGTGGTTTCGCCGCCACGCCCAGTTCAAGCCCGTACAGCAGGCCGTAAAGCACATGCGCCGCATCAAGTTCGCCGTTGACCAGCTTGTCGCGCACCGCGGCCCAACTCGCTTCTTTGCTCGGTACCAGCGTAATGCCGTACTTTTTGTCGAAGCCTTTCAGTGAGGCAATCGCCAGCGGCGCGCAGTCGGTCAGCGGAATAAAGCCCACCTTAACCGTCTGTAGCTCCGGTTTATCGGAGCCCGCCGCCCAGACCGCCTGACTCATGCCAGGCAGCAGCATAGCGCCGCCGAGTACCGCGCCCGCCTGTAACAAACGTCGCCGTGATAGTGAAACCGTTTCGTCCATACTCGCTCCCGAATGCAAAAAAAAAAGCGCCCGGCAATGCTTACGCATTGCAGGACGCCTTTATCCTCGCGGTGTGCAGGCCGCCATTGGCCCGCCACCGACTATTTACTTAACTAATGCAATTCAGATGCCAGCTTTTACAGCGCTAAATCCGCGGAAAAATGTGCACTCAATCGCTATTTTTGCACCGACGCAAAGCATTCATGCCCGTTCATTGTGCAACAGCGATGCCGGTTCGTTCTGCCACAGCGCCTTTACCGCCAGCAGCGCACGGGCAATTTCCACCATGCGCTGATTCTTATCCATCGCCATTTTGCGCAGACAGTGCCAGGCCTGTTCTTCGTTCATATGACGGTGGGTCATCAGCACGCTTTTGGCTTTATCAATCAGCCGACGCTCCTCCAGCGTATCCTTGAGCGAGGCTAACTGACTGGAGAGTTGCTCCAGCTCCCGCGCCTGCTGGCGTACCAGCGGCAAAAGCTGGCGGTCGAGATGCAGCACCATGTTATCGCTGGCCGGATCGTCACCCACCGGGTCCAGCGCCTGTTGCTCTTCATCATCCAGCAGCAGGTCATCCACCGCCGTCATCAGTTCGCTAATCAAGGCTTCTTCAAGCCCGCGCATTTGCTCCAGACGCTGGGTTTGCAACTGGAACCAGCGCAGCGCGCTGGCACCATCGTCCGCCGGAGGCTGGCGAGTGCAGGCAATGCGTCGCAACTGTTCAATGGCGATGCTCGCCTGACATTCGGTATAAAACAGCATCTTAAGCGGGCTGGTCGCCAGCGATAAAAAACTGTCAAAACAGGGTTGTTGACCGTCGATGCGATCCACGAGCCGCTGGCGCAGTTCGCTGCTAAAGCTGCCCTGCGCAAAACCCTGCGCTCCTAGCGCGCGCTCCTGTCCCACCAACTCTTTACCCTGCATAAAGCTGTACAGCGCCACCAGACGCCCGGCGAGCGTCGGGTCATCAATACTGTCGTTAAGCTGTGGGATGATATTCAGCAAATGGCGGATAGTGCGGTTGAACTGGCTGGATGCGGTTTCGGCAGAGACCTGCTGGCTGGCAACGCTCTCTCTTAACGAAGGCACCTGCTCCAGCGACCAGACCGCGCGGGCGATGCGCTGGCATAAACCGCTGGCAGAGGGTAAATACTGCGGCTGGAGATGGGCCAGCAGTTGGCGAATCTGTTCATCCACCAGTGCCGCGCTGGCACGACGCTCGGCGGCGTATAATCGCCCCTGCGAACATAACCAGATGTTGGACGCCCCGCGTTCACACTGTAACATGTGCACCACGTGGCTTAACTGGCTGACCAGTTTCCCCTGCTGCGCCAGCTGTTGGAGCTGTGTTTTCTGCACCTGACGCGCGTAACGAAACCACTCGATAGCGCCGGGTGTATCATCTTCACGGTTTATCATGCGCTCTCCCGTTAGAGGATTTGCTTACCATCCTGATGTCTAGCAATAACCGTGCCTTAAAGGAGTTCAGATGCAACGTATTGTCATTATCGCCAATGGGGCTGCCTACGGCAGTGAGTCGCTGTTCAACAGCCTGCGTTTAGCTATTGCCCTGCGCGAACAGCAGGATGACCTGCAGCTTCAGCTTTTTCTGATGTCTGACGCCGTGACGGCGGGCCTGCGCGGGCAGAAACCCGCCGAGGGCTACAACATTCAGCAGATGCTGGAAATTCTCACCGCTCAGGGTGTTCCCGTGAAATTGTGTAAGACCTGCACCGACGGGCGCGGCATCACCGCCCTGCCGCTGATTGACGGCGTGGAGATTGGTACGCTGGTCGAGCTGGCCCAGTGGACGCTGGCGGCCGACAAAGTGCTGACCTTCTGATTTAGCATCGTCAAAGCCCCAATCAGCGCAGCCCGCTAAAACCATGGCCATTTAAAGGATATTATTTCACCTTTGTGACGTTCCTCACCGATTTGTCACGATAGCTGAATGCATTCAGGGATATTGTCATTTTTGTTGAAGTGTTACGGCATTTTTTGATCAAAATCAGCATCGGTGTGGTCAGGGTTTGGTGTTATGCGATGAGTGATTTGTGAACAACATCACAGGCAGGATTAACGCGTAGGGAGTGCGTAGACTCATTTGCAGCGGGGTATTTTGGCGATGGTAAAAGCAAGTTTGACGTTATTTGGTGGGGATACAGTCGTGGTGCGTTGTTCTGAGCGTTGCCATATTCATTTGATGAGCACGCAGAAAAACACCAGCAGCTGCGGTTCTGATATTTTAAGCGTGCAAAACGAAGAGAAAGCGTACCTGACCGTGCCTTACAGCGGGACCTGGAATGTGCTGATCGACAGCCACAGCCAGTCTCTTGAACACTCCATCAGCTACGTTGCCGCCTGATATAGAGCATGTAGGCCGGATAAGCGAAGCGTCATCCGGCATTCAGCCCCGAAAGCACGCACTTGCGGGGCTTTTCTTTATGCCACGCCCGGCGGATTAATTCCCACCCACCAGATGCCGCACGTTGTTAATCAACTCATTCAGGCCGTCATCCTGCATCCCCAGCTTTTGTAGCTCCTGCTCCAATGAGAAGAGATACTGCGCATTGGTACCTAATGGGCCGCTGGCGCGGGCAATCAGCGGGGCAATCAGCTGCACGCTGGTATCTGACTCATACAGCGGATGGCGCGGGTCCATGATAAACACCAGCGCGTTGACCGTCCGGCCATCGTCCAGCGCCAGCTTGCACCAGGTGGGCAGATAGCAGCCGGTGATCATCTCGCGCTTCCACAGCAGCGACAGCTCGTTTTCAATTTCATCATCCGGCAGACGGTAGGCCACACCGGTGGTGCGACCGCCCTCTTTCAGCGCCAGCATACGACCCGGCTGACAGGCGCTACCTCTCCCCGCCGTCAGACGCAAACAGAAAGCACGATGCCAGCCCACCAGGGTACCGGTGACCGACTCGCTAAAATTCAGCGCCGGGTTCCACATCAGGGAGCCGTAGCCAAAAATCCACACCGGGCCGTTATCGGGCCGACAGGCCAGCGTCGCCGCCAGCGACGCTGCGCGCTGCTCAGCGGACCAAAGCAGAGATTCCTCAATGGCGCCAAACGCCGTTGTACAATCCGCCTTCATTAAGAAATCACGCGTTAACACTTTAAACCTCCACCGCCACTTCTCTTCCCTGCTTCACATGCGTTCTTACGGGAACGGATGGCGACCTCCGGAGCTGTCTTTGATGAAATATTATCCAGCTTTATGGTTCAGGATGCAATTTGTCTCCCATTGCGATCCTCGGTTCAAGCGGGTTTTACCGATAAGTAAAATAGGAAATCCAGCGCATTAATACGCTGTTATTTAAAAAATATTTAGTCAGTACTTTATATTATAGCCATCTATTAGAAAAAAAAGCGTTATGGGTAAACTTTAGTAAAAAATCGCATTCTGAACGCTAAAATTTGTTAATTTACGCTGCTGATTTTTTCTATAATTATAAATACCTGCAGATATGGAGACAAACATGACCCACGCACAAGAGGCGGTGAAAACTCGCCATAAGGAGACGTCGCTTATTTTCCCGCTGGTGGCACTGGCAATTCTGTTCTTCTGGGGAAGCAGTCAGTCATTGCCAGTGGTCATTGCTATCAACGCTATGGCGTTGGTCGGTATTCTCAGCAGCGCCTTTAGCGTCGTTCGTCACGCGGACGTGCTTGCGCACCGTTTGGGTGAGCCGTACGGTTCTCTGATTTTAAGTCTTTCCGTTGTTATCCTAGAAGTGAGCCTGATTTCAGCGCTTATGGCAACCGGCGATGCCGCGCCAACGTTGATGCGCGATACGCTCTATTCCATCATCATGATTGTAACCGGCGGCTTAGTCGGCTTCTCGTTATTGCTCGGCGGACGTAAATTTGCCACGCAATATATGAACCTGTTTGGCATCAAGCAGTATTTAATTGCCCTGTTCCCGCTCGCTATTATTGTACTGGTATTCCCGACCTCACTGCCGGGTGCCAATTTTACGATTGGTCAGTCGCTGCTGGTGGCCTTAATTTCTGCCGCGATGTACGGCGTGTTTTTACTTATTCAGACCAAAACGCACCAGAGTCTGTTTGTCTACGAGCATGAAGATGACAGCGACGATGATGACCCACACCACGGTAAACCTTCGGCGCACAGCAGCCTGTGGCATGCGGTATGGTTGATTGTGCATCTGGTTGCGGTTATCGCGGTCACGAAAATGAACGCCAATCCGCTGGAGACGCTGCTGACCAGCATGAACGCACCGGTTGCTTTTACCGGCTTCCTGGTCGCACTGCTTATCCTCTCGCCGGAAGGTCTGGGGGCATTGAAGGCGGTACTGAACAATCAGGTACAGCGCGCGATGAACCTGTTCTTTGGCTCGGTGCTGGCGACCATCTCGCTGACCGTGCCGGTGGTGACGCTCATTGCGTTTATGACCGGGAACGAGCTGATGTTTGGCCTGGGCATGCCGGAGATGATTGTGATGGTCGCCTCGCTGGTGCTTTGCCATATTTCCTTCTCGACCGGGCGTACCAACGTGCTGAACGGCGCGGCGCATCTGGCGCTGTTTGCGGCGTATCTGATGACGATTTTTGCCTGAGTGCTGTTCCCGGCGGCGCTTCGCTTAGCCGGGCTACAGACGATTTGCCATCCAGCAACCATGACAAAAAAGCCGACCCCAGGGTCGGCTTTTTTATTCATCAGCAAAACTTATTTGCTGGTATCCAGCTCATCGAAGCCTTTTACCAGGTCATCGATAGCTTTCATTTGTTTCAGGAATGGTTCCAGCTTATCCAGCGGCAGCGCGGACGGGCCGTCACAGCGTGCGTTTTCCGGATCCGGATGCGCTTCAATGAACAGACCAGCGATACCCACCGCCATGCCCGCGCGCGCCAGCTCGGTAACCTGAGCACGACGACCGCCGCTTGCTGCACCAAACGGGTCGCGACACTGCAGGGAGTGGGTAACGTCGAAGATAACCGGGGAGTTGTTGGACGCTTTTTTCATCACGCCAAAGCCCAGCATATCCACAACCAGGTTATCGTAACCGAAGTTAGAACCACGGTCGCACAGAATAACCTTGTCGTTACCGCCTTCGATAAACTTGTCGACGATATTACCCATCTGGCCAGGGCTTACGAACTGCGGTTTCTTCACGTTGATGACTGCGCCGGTTTTCGCCATCGCTTCAACCAGGTCAGTCTGACGCGCAAGAAACGCTGGCAGCTGAATAACGTCAACCACGTCAGCAACCGGCTGTGCCTGGCTTGCTTCGTGAACGTCGGTGATGATTTTCACGCCGAAGGTCTGCTTCAGCTCCTGGAAAATCTTCATCCCTTCTTCCAGGCCAGGACCACGGTAAGAGTGAATGGATGAACGGTTGGCTTTATCAAAAGAGGCTTTAAATACGTAAGGGATGCCCAGTTTCTGAGTCACGGTCACGTAGTGTTCGCAGATACGCATCGCCAGGTCACGAGACTCCAGCACGTTCATACCGCCGAAGAGAACAAACGGCAGGTCGTTTGCTACTTTGATATCACCAATGCTAACCACTTTTTCTTTCATAAGATCGCCTTGTTAGGGAATTTTCCGCGATTATAACCGCGTTTGTCGCTAATTAGTGAAGCGTAATTTGTTTATGCGAGATGGTATTAATCTGCGCGCGGATCATTTCGCTAATCGGGTCTTCCGGACATTGCTCAACGAAATAATTCAAATCATTCAGCGCGATATGTTCACATTCAAGCTGCGCATAGATTAGCCCACGGTCACGAATTTCGTACGGGTCTTCCGGGTTAAACTGCAGCAGCGTCTGGCTAGCGCCCAGCGCAAGCTCCATCTGCCGCTCTTCCATCAACGCCGATTTCAGCGTATCCAGCAGCTTGCGAACAACCTCGGCGTTGTCTGCTTCATCAAGGTCTTCATTAAACAGCTCGGCCATCGGGCCAATATTACCTTTCAGCCACACTTCCAACGTGTGCTCATCAAGCGTGTCGCCGTTAAACGGGTTAATCAGCCACATCTCCGCATCGTCTACATCAGCACGCAGCAGTAATTGCGTTGGGAAGATAACGGGCACCACCGGAATATCAAGGTTGCCGGCGATCCACAGCATTATCGCCCCCAGCGTCACCGCGCTACCGCGACGGTTCTTCAGCACCTGATCCAGCCACAGTGCGTCTGAAAGGCGATATTTGCCCGAGGAATCGCTGAAATTCCACTCATGATAGAAGAGTTCAATCAGACGCTCCATCTGGCGCGGTAACGGCCAGGCTGGGCTGATCTCTTCACGCGCAAGCGCCACCAGACACTCGAGCTGTTCACGCACCACCTGCGATGGGAAATCATCACGAATGAATTCGGAAATCAGGATCATGCCGTCGCATAGCGGCGCTTTATTAAATTCAAAATCAGCCAGTGACTTCATACCCTACCCTAACAGCGGAACTTTAGTGATGGCGAGTTTAACGATGATGCACAACACCACCAACGCCAGCAGAAAGGCAACAAACCGGCTCTGCTGACTGCGCGGTCGACGACGACCCAGCGCAACAAACCCTAAAACGATGTAGATGATAACGCCAAACAGCTTCTCCGTCAGCCACGTCCCTTCTTCGGTGAACGGGAAATAGCGCGTCATCACCATTAGCGCCACACCGCTGAGCAGCAAAAGGCTGTCGACGCCATGCGGCAGTACGCGCACCCAGCGCGCATCAAACAGCGGGCTTTGATGGTGTTTCCACCAAAAGCGCAGTGCGAAAAAGCTCACCGAGACGATAGCCGCCCCAATGTGCAAATAGAGCACCCATAAAAACAGATTCATCCGTGTGCCTCCACGTTACCAGGCCACTGTGCCAGCGTCAGGCGGTCATTGTCGCCGTAGTCGCGGCAGGTTTCAGCCTGAAGATAGCCAGAGGACGTAAACAGCTCACGCACCGCGGCACCCTGCTTCCAGCCGTGCTCCAGCAGCATATAGCCACCGGGTTCCAGCCACGTACGCCCCTGGATGATGATATGCGCCAGGTCAGCCAGACCGTTATCCCCCGCCACGAGAGCCGTTTTCGGCTCAAAACGCACATCACCCTGCGCAAGATGTTCATCCTGCTCGTCGATATACGGCGGATTGCTGACGATCATCGCAAAACGCTGCTCACCCAGCGCGCTGAACCAGTCGCTTTGCAGGATAGTGACGTTATTAATGCGCAGATTATCGGCATTACGCTGCGCCAGCGCGACAGCATCGGCAACATAATCTACGGCGGTAAGCGTACAGTCGGGGCGTTCGCTCGCCAGCGCCAGCGCCACCGCACCGGTGCCGGTGCCAAGATCAAGAATACGGCACGGCGTCGACGGCAAACGCGCCAACGCCTGTTCAACCAGACATTCGGTATCCGGGCGCGGGATAAGCGTAGCGGGAGAGACAAACAGCGGCAACGACCAGAATTCGCGCGTGCCCACCAGATGGGCCACGGGCTCGCCGTTCACGCGACGGGCCAGCAGTTGCGCCAGCGTTTCAGCCTGCGGCGCAGTCAGCTCGGTTTCATCGAACGCCAGGATATAGGTTCGTGCTTTACCGGTTACATGTCCCAGCAAGATTTCCGCGTCACGACGAGGGCTTTCGCCACCCTGTAGCGCCGTCACGGCCTGCTGCAGCCATTGTCGATAAGTCATCATTCCTGCTCGGAAAGCGCCGCCAGCTGGTCGGCCTGGTATTCCTGCACGATAGGCTCAATCAGCATATCCAGCTTACCTTCCATGGTTTCATCCAGACGGTAAAGCGTCAGGTTGATACGGTGGTCGGTCACGCGGCCCTGCGGGAAGTTATAGGTCCGGTTACGGTCGCTGCGGTCGCCGCTGCCCAGCAGGTTACGACGTTCGGAGGCTTCAGCCTGCTGACGACGGGCAATTTCCGCCGCGCGAATACGCGAGCCCAGCACCGACATCGCTTTGGCTTTGTTTTTATGCTGGGAACGTTCATCCTGACATTCCACCACGATGCCGGTCGGCAAGTGGGTAATACGGATAGCGGAGTCGGTGGTGTTAACGTGCTGACCGCCCGCGCCCGAGGAGCGGAAGGTATCGATACGCAGGTCCGCCGGATTGATATCCGGTAATTCCGCTTCCGGTACCTCTGGCAACACGGCCACGGTACAGGCGGAGGTGTGAATACGCCCCTGAGATTCGGTGGCCGGAACGCGCTGCACGCGATGGCCGCCGGACTCAAATTTCAGACGACCGTAAACGCCTTCACCGCTGATTTTGGCGATCACTTCTTTGTAACCACCGTGCTCACCTTCGTTGGCGCTCATGATCTCAACACGCCAGCGGCGCGATTCGGCGTAGCGGCTGTACATGCGGAACAGGTCGCCGGCAAACAGCGCGGCTTCATCACCGCCGGTACCGGCGCGTACTTCAAGGAAGGCGTTGCGTTCGTCGTCCGGATCGCGAGGCAGCAGGAGTACCTGAAGCTGTTGCTCCAGTTCTTCTTCTTTGGCTTTGGCTTCCTGCAACTCTTCCTGCGCCATTTCACGCATTTCCGGGTCGTCGAGCATCATCTGGGCAGTTTCAATATCGTCCTGAACCTGACGCCAGTCGGTATAACAGCGAGCCACGTCGCCCAGCTGTGCGTATTCGCGGGACAGCGCGCGGAAACGGTCCTGATCGGCAATAGTTGCTGCGTCTCCGAGCAGCGCCTGAACTTCTTCATGGCGCTCGTAGAGAGCTTCCAGTTTAGCAACAATAGAAGGCTTCATTGGCGTAAATGCACCTTGTTATAAATAGAGTTGTGCTACTCCAGCCCGAGGCTGTTGCGCAGAATATGCAGGCGTTCGTCATCCCCGTCACGGGCGGCCTGCTGAAGAGATTTGGTTGGCGCGTGGATCAGGCGGTTGGTTAACTTGCGCGCCAGATCCTGCATGATGACCTGCGGATCGCCACCCTGTTCGAGTGCGGCGATCGCTTTAGCGGTGAGTTCTTCACGCGCCGTTTCAGCCTGGGAGCGATAATCACGGATGATTTCACTGGCGCTTTGCGCGCGTAGCCAGGCCATAAACTCACTGGTTTCCTGCTCAACGATGGTTTCAGCCTGTACCGCGGCGGCTTTACGCTGCGCGAGGTTATTCTGAATAATGTTTTGCAGGTCGTCCACGCTGTAGAGATAGGCGTTAGCGAGTTTCCCCACCTCTGGCTCTACGTCGCGTGGCACGGCAATATCCACCAGCAGCATCGGCTGGTTGCGACGCGCTTTCAGCGCGCGCTCCACCATCCCTTTACCAATAATTGGCAGCGGGCTGGCGGTAGAACTGATAATGATGTCGGCCTCTTTCAGGCGTTCATCGACGTCGCTCAGCGCAATCACTTCGGCTCCGACCTCATCGGCCAGCACCTGCGCGCGTTCGCGGGTACGGTTGGCAATCACCATTTTTTTCACGTGATGTTCGCGCAGATGGCGCGCCACCAGCTCGATGGTTTCACCCGCACCCACCAACAGTACGGTGACCGACGAGAGCGATTCGAAAATCTGTCGCGCCAGGGTGCAGGCCGCAAACGCCACCGACACCGCGCTGGCGCCGATATCCGTTTCCGTGCGCACGCGCTTGGCAACAGAGAAGGATTTCTGGAACATGCGTTCCAGCTCACTGACGTGCAGATGCCCGCGGCTGGAATCAGCAAACGCTTTTTTAACCTGCCCTAAGATTTGCGGCTCACCCAATACCAGCGAGTCCAGCCCGCTGGCAACGCGCATCAAATGGCTGACGGCGTCGTTGTCCTGGTGCCAATAAAGGCTCTGGCGCAGTTCTTCTTCATTCAGGCCGTGGTAATCGCACAGCCAGCGAATAATCGCTTCATGCTGATTATCCTGCTCTTCTACGCTGAGGTAGAGTTCGGTGCGGTTACAGGTCGACAGTACCACGCCTCCTTGCACCATTGGCTGAGCCAGCAGGCTCTCCAGCGCCTGGTCAAGCGTATCTGGCGAAAACGTCACACGTTCTCGCAGCGCTACCGGAGCTGTTTTATGATTGATGCCAAGAGCTAAAAGGGTCATTGTGCGGGAGTAGTACCAGCGTTGATAAGGTTAGTCTGAGCGCATCATACAGGATGCGCGAGATCAATAAAAGGGACGCCCCCCTTTTGGAGTAATAGGCGGGCTTGGTTAATTTTATGATTTAAGACAACTTCAGCGTAGACGCTGCCCGCAGGCAACGCTAGCATTAAGCGTTATCACTGCAACGCATTTCAAGGATTGTCATGTCTGATTTCCGCCTGATTCGTCTGCTGCCGCTGGCAGCCCTGGTCCTTACCGCCTGTACCACCACTGCGCCAACGGGCCCGGGCAAAAGCCCAACCGCCCCTGAGTGGAAGCAGCACCAGCAAGAGGTCCGTCAATTAAGCCAGTATCAGACCCGCGGCGCGTTTGCGTATCTGTCCGACCAGCAAAAGGTTTACGCTCGCTTCTTCTGGCAGCAAACCGGCCAGGACAACTATCGTCTGCTATTGACCAACCCGCTTGGCAGCACTGAGCTTGAGCTGATTGGTAAACCGGGTTCCGCACAGCTGACCGATAACAAAGGCCAGCACTATACCGCCGCCGACGGCGAAGAGATGATTGGTAAGCTCACCGGGATGCCCATTCCACTCAACAGCCTGCGTCAGTGGATCCTCGGCCTGCCGGGCGACGCTACCGACTATAAGCTCGATGACCAGTATCGCCTGAGCGAGCTTAACTACACCCAGAACGGGAAAACCTGGAAAGTGGTGTACGGCGGCTATGACAGCAAAACCAAACCGGCCCTACCGTCTAACATGGAACTGACCGAAGGTTCACAGCGCATCAAGCTGAAAATGGATAACTGGATCGTTAAATGATGACCCGTTGGCCCTCTCCGGCAAAGCTGAACTTGTTCTTATACATCACCGGGCAGCGTGCTGACGGTTATCACACGTTGCAGACGCTGTTTCAGTTTCTCGACTACGGCGATACGTTGACCATTGTGCCGCGTCATGATGGTCAGCTGCGGCTGCTCACCCCCGTGGACGGCGTGCCGAACGAAGAGAACCTGATTATTCGCGCCGCGCGCCTGCTGATGAAAACCGCCGCCGATAGCCAGCGTCTGCCTGAAGGCAGCGGCGCGGACATCAGCATTGATAAGCGCCTGCCAATGGGCGGCGGCCTTGGCGGCGGTTCATCTAACGCAGCTACCGTGCTGGTTGCGCTTAACCATTTATGGCAGTGCGGGCTCTCGGAAGATGAGCTGGCGACCATTGGCCTGACGCTCGGTGCCGATGTTCCGGTGTTCGTCCGCGGTCATGCGGCCTTCGCTGAAGGGGTTGGTGAGGTGCTAACGCCGGTAGAAGTTGCGGAAAAATGGTATCTGGTGGCCCACCCCGGCGTCAGCATTCCAACTCCGGTTATCTTCCGCGACCCGGAGCTGCCACGAAACACCCCGGTCAGGTCAATAGAAACGTTATTAAATTGTGAATTCGGCAATGATTGCGAGGTTATCGCAAGAAAACGTTTTCGCGAGGTTGATGATGTGCTTTCCTGGCTGTTAGAATACGCGCCGTCGCGCCTGACTGGAACAGGAGCCTGTGTCTTTGCTGAATTCGACACAGAACTCGCTGCCCGCCAGGTGCTTGAGCAAGCCCCGGAATGGTTGCAAGGCTTTGTGGCGAAAGGCGTAAACCTTTCACCATTGAAGCAAGCCCTGCTCTGATTCATTCGTTTTTCGTCAGTCATGCTGACGAAAGAAGAATAGTGATGAGTAACCAAGCCGGGCAAACTGAGCTCTGGTGACAACGTCACCCTGTTCCAGACGTTGCATCGCGCTCTTTAATACACCGCCTGGATGAAACCGCGCCTGGCCCGCACAGTTTTTGGCTCGTTTCATCCACCACTGGACGCATGCCTGAGGTTCTTCTCGTGCCTGATATGAAGCTTTTTGCTGGTAACGCCACCCCGGAACTAGCACAACGTATTGCCAACCGCCTGTACACTTCTCTCGGCGACGCCGCTGTAGGTCGCTTTAGCGACGGCGAAGTCAGCGTACAAATTAACGAAAACGTACGCGGTGGTGATATTTTCATCATCCAGTCCACTTGTGCCCCGACTAACGACAACCTGATGGAATTAGTCGTTATGGTAGATGCCCTGCGCCGTGCTTCCGCAGGTCGTATCACCGCCGTTATCCCTTACTTCGGTTATGCTCGCCAGGACCGTCGCGTTCGCTCTGCTCGTGTACCTATCACCGCTAAAGTTGTTGCTGACTTCCTGTCAAGCGTTGGCGTTGACCGCGTACTGACCGTAGACCTGCACGCTGAACAGATCCAGGGCTTCTTCGATGTTCCGGTTGATAACGTATTTGGTAGCCCAATCCTGCTCGAAGATATGCTGCAGCTGAACCTGGATAACCCAATCGTGGTTTCTCCAGACATCGGCGGCGTAGTCCGCGCTCGTGCTATTGCTAAACTGCTCAACGATACCGACATGGCTATCATCGACAAACGTCGTCCTCGCGCGAACGTTTCCCAGGTAATGCACATCATCGGTGACGTTGCCGGTCGTGACTGCGTACTGGTTGATGACATGATCGATACCGGTGGCACGCTGTGCAAAGCCGCTGAAGCGCTGAAAGAACGTGGTGCTAAACGCGTATTCGCTTACGCAACTCACCCGATCTTCTCCGGCAATGCGGTGAACAACCTGCGTAACTCCGTTATCGATGAAGTGGTCGTCTGCGATACCATCCCATTAAGTGATGAGATCAAAGCGCTGCCAAACGTTCGTACCCTGACTCTGTCCGGGATGCTGGCCGAAGCGATTCGTCGTATCAGCAACGAAGAATCCATCTCTGCCATGTTCGAACATTAATCGAATCTGGTTAAAAAACCCGCTGCGGCGGGTTTTTTTGTTTATGTATTTAATTTGTATGATTTATGCCAACTTCAACTATCATTCACATGGTAGATGATGCGCTCATGGATGAAACACGACTGTGAATAAATTACTCTCCCCTCACGTTATGCCTTTCCGCGCGCTGATTGATGCCTGCTGGAAAGAGAAATACACCTCCGCGCGATTTATGCGCGATCTGATTGCCGGTATCACCGTCGGGATTATCGCTATTCCGCTGGCGATGGCGCTGGCGATCGGCAGCGGCGTGGCACCGCAGTACGGCCTGTACACCTCTGCCGTCGCGGGGATTGTTATCGCCCTGACCGGCGGCTCGCGCTTTAGCGTCTCCGGGCCGACGGCGGCCTTCGTGGTTATTCTCTACCCCGTTTCGCAGCAGTTTGGCCTGGCGGGCCTGCTGGTCGCGACCCTGATGTCCGGTATATTCCTGATCCTCTTTGGCCTGGCCCGCTTTGGCCGCCTGATCGAATATATTCCGTTGTCGGTGACGCTGGGCTTCACCTCGGGGATTGGTATCACCATCGGGACCATGCAGATTAAGGACTTCCTCGGTCTGCAGATGACGCACGTTCCAGAACACTATTTACAGAAGGTCGGCGCGCTGGTGATGGCGCTGCCGACCATCAACGTCGGCGATGCGGCTATTGGCATCGTCACCCTCGGCACGCTGATCCTCTGGCCGCGCCTCGGCCTGCGTTTGCCGGGCCACCTACCTGCGCTGATTGCGGGCTGCGTGGTGATGCTGATTGTGAACCTGCTCGGTGGTCACGTCGCCACCATCGGCTCCCAGTTCCACTACATCCTGGCTGACGGCTCTCAGGGCAACGGTATCCCGCAGCTGCTACCGCAGTTTGTGCTGCCATGGGACATGCCGGGGTCAACCTTCACCTTAAGCTGGGCTTCTATTCACGCCCTGTTGCCAGCGGCGTTTTCCATGGCGATGCTGGGGGCGATTGAATCTCTGCTGTGCGCGGTGGTGCTCGACGGTATGACCGGCACTAAACATAAAGCGAACAGCGAGCTGGTCGGCCAAGGTCTCGGTAACATCGTCGCGCCGTTCTTTGGCGGCATTACCGCCACCGCGGCAATTGCCCGTTCGGCGGCAAACGTTCGTGCCGGTGCTACCTCACCGGTTTCGGCGGTGATCCACGCGATTCTGGTGATTCTGGCATTGCTGATTCTGGCCCCGGTGCTTTCCTGGCTGCCGCTTTCTGCCATGGCGGCCCTGCTGCTGATGGTGGCATGGAACATGAGCGAGGCGCACAAGGTGGTGTACCTGCTGCGCAAAGCACCGAAAGACGACATCATCGTGATGCTTATCTGCATGTCGCTGACCGTGCTGTTTGATATGGTTATCGCCATCAGCGTCGGTATCGTGCTGGCTTCGCTGCTGTTTATGCGCCGTATTGCGCGTATGACCCGCCTTTCCGCCGTGAACGTGACCGTGCCGGACGATGTGCTGGTGCTGCGCGTGATTGGCCCGCTGTTCTTTGCCGCCGCCGAAGGCCTGTTCAGCGATCTTGAAACACGTATTGAGGGCAAACGTATCGTGGTGCTGAAGTGGGATGCCGTACCGGTGCTGGACGCCGGTGGTCTGGATGCCTTCCAGCGTTTCGTGAAAAAACTGCCTGAAGGCTGCGAGCTGCGCGTCTCCAACCTGGAGTTCCAGCCGCTGCGCACCATGGCTCGCGCGGGTATTCAGCCAATCCCAGGACGCCTGACCTTCTTCCCAAACAAAGATGCCGCATTAGCAGACATCCTCTAACCGTAGCCCGGTCAAGCGAAACGCCGCCGGGCGGCATAACAGGCAAAAAAAATGGCTCCCTCGGGAGCCATTTTTATCGCAACGAGATTGCTTATGCTTTCAACAGTTGCTCAGCGGTGTCTTTCACGCTCGCCAGCAGAACTTTAACGTCCTCCAGGCATACCGTTGGGTTCAGCAGCGTCAGCTTGAGGCAGGTTACGCCATCAGCTTCGGTCACACCCACGTTCGCGCTACCGGAAGCCAGCAGTACGTCACCAATACGTTGGTTCAGCAGAGCCACAAACGCGCTGTCGTTGTTTTCCGGACGGAAACGGAACAGAACGCTTGCCAATTGAGGCTGCATGACCAGCTCCAGGTGCGGCTCGGAAGCAACAAATTCAGCAACCTGCTGCGCCAGCGTTACGCCGTTATCAATGATTTCGGCATACTGCTTTTTGCCCAGCGCTTCGAGGCCCATCCACAGCTTCAGCGCATCGAAACGACGCGTGGTCTGCAGAGACTTGGATACCAGGTTCGGCACGCCGTGCTCTTCGTCGAAATCAGAGTTCAGGTACGCAGCCTGATAACGCATCAGTTCATAATGACGCGCATCTTTCAGCAGGAACGCCCCACAGCTAATGGTCTGGAAGAACTGCTTATGGAAGTCCAGGGTGACGGAGTCAGCCTGCTCAAGTCCATTGAGGAAATGACGATACTTCTCAGACAGCAGTAATGCCCCGCCCCATGCGGCATCCACGTGAACCCAGATCTGCTCTGCCGCTGCCAGCGCGGTAATTTCCGTTAACGGGTCGATTGCACCCGCATCGGTAGTACCAGCCGTCGCAACAATCGCCATCACCTGTTCGCCGTTGGCTTTCGCCTGCGCCAACTTCTCTTTCAGGTCATTGATGTCCATGCGAGAGAAAGCATCAGTTTTCACCAGCGTGACGGACTGATAGCCATGACCCATCAGCGCCATGTTTTTCTGCACGGAGAAGTGCGCGTTCTCAGAACAGAACACTTTCATCTTGCGCAGGTCGCCGGTAATACCGTCTTGCTGTACAGAGTGCCCCTGACGCGCATAGAACGCATCACGCGCCAGCATCAGGCCCATCAGATTGCTCTGGGTGCCGCCGCTGGTGAACACGCCTGCATCGCCTGCCGGGAAGCCAACCTGTTCACGCAGCCATTCGATCAGTTTGATCTCAATAATGGTCGCGGACGGGCTCTGGTCCCAGGAGTCCATGCTCTGGTTAGTGGCGTTGATCAGTACTTCCGCCGCCTGGCTAATGACCAGGCTTGGGCAGTGCAGGTGCGCCACGCACTGCGCATGGTGAACGGACAGACTGTCTTTCAGAAAGTATTCAACCGCACGCTCAATAGCGGCCTGGTTACCCAGGCCTTGAGACGTAAAGTTCAGGTTGATACGTTCACGCAGCTGTTCAACGGTTTTACCCTGATACATCTCAGGCTGTTTTAACCATTCAACGACCGCTTTAGTACTCTGCTCGATAGCGTCCTGATAGGCAGCAATACTCTGCGCCGAGCCGGACAGAATCGGGTTTACGTCAGACATTCGATCCTACTCCGTTTAAACCGGCTTCACGCCAGCGGCATTCAGGGCGTTCTCAAATTTATCGAGGAAGATTTCCAGCTCATCGTTCGTGATCAGCAGGGATGGCAGCAGGCGCAGTACGCAACCATTACGACCACCGCGTTCCAGGATCAGACCCGCCTGGAAGCATTTCTTCTGCAGCAACGCAGACAGCTCGCCATCAGCCGGGAAGCAGCCCATGTGATCCGGTGCTTCGTTAGGCTTAACGATTTCAAGACCGATCATCAGACCCAGACCGCGAACGTGGCCGATAACCGGGTAACGTTTCTGCAGCTCTGCCAGTTTGCCTTTCAGCCACTCGCCCTGGGCGGCAACTTTATCGGCAATCTTGTCGTCTTTAAGGATCTTCAGCGTGGTCAGGCCGGTCGCCATTGCCAGCTGGTTGCCGCGGAAGGTACCGGTGTGGTGGCCTGGTGCCCATGCGTCAAACTGCTTTTTAATACCCAGAACAGCCAGTGGCAGACCGCCGCCAACCGCTTTGGACATCACGATGATGTCTGGCTCGATACCAGCGTGTTCGAAGGCGAACAGCTTACCGGTACGCGCGAAGCCAGCCTGAACCTCGTCGAGGATCAGCATGATGCCGTGTTCCTGAGTCACTTTACGGATGCGTTGCAGCCACTCGACCGGAGCCGGGTTCACGCCGCCTTCACCCTGAACGGCTTCCAGAATCACCGCCGCAGGTTTACGTACGCCGCTTTCAACGTCGTTGATCAGGTTTTCGAAGTAGTAGGTCAGCGCTTTCACGCCCGCTTCGCCACCGATACCCAGCGGGCAGCGGTACTCGTGCGGATATGGCATGAACTGTACTTCCGGCATCATGTTGCTGACGGCTTCTTTCGGTGACAGGTTACCGGTCACGGACAGCGCGCCGTGAGTCATACCGTGGTAACCGCCGGAGAAGCTGATTACGCCAGAACGACCGGTCGCTTTTTTCGCCAGTTTGATAGCCGCTTCTACAGCGTCCGCGCCGGATGGGCCGGTGAACTGCAGGCAATATTCTTTACCCTCACCCGGTAACAGGGAAAGTAAATAAGATGAAAATTCATCTTTTAATGGGGTCGTGAGATCAAGCGTATGTAACGGTAAGCCACTCGTGATGACACTTTGAATGCTTTGAAGTACATCAGGATGATTATGACCAAGTGCCAGGGTGCCGGCACCCGCCAGACAGTCAAGGTATTGATTATTTTCAACGTCAGTGATCCAAACGCCCTGTGCCTTCGCAATCGCTAATGGCAGCTTACGTGGATAGCTTCTGACGTTAGATTCAAACTCAGCTTGTCTTGCTAAAAAGGTATCATTGCTCTGTGGTAATGAATTAGCACGTAAAGTATCAATACGGACTTTATCCGTCATCATATCACTCCTACAACCAGGTGTAGATTAACGCCTGATTGAATAAATGGTTATAAGGATTACCTGTAAAAAATCGCGGCTAATATATGTTGTTTTAGCGAAGGACTCAATCATTTATTTTTCGCGGTTTCCAGTCGTCATTTTTCACTTTAAAATCAATGAATAACATTACAAAACCCACAACACCCTGGTACCAAATTGTTACCATTTATTTTTAAAAGCTTCAGATAAATACAAAGCTGATGATGTAATGATAGCCACCCAATTGTTAAGGATTTATTATTTTTTTACGTGTTTTTACCGTTAATAGGCTTGAGGATTTCGAATAAAACGGGATTTTTCATTTATTTACTGAGATATAAATAAAAAAGTCGATCCATAGAGATAAATCACTTACTATGGCGCGCTTATTTACCCCCCAGTAAATATAGACTAATGCGCAGCACCCGGTAGCGTGTGACGGGCAGAACACGTTATCGACAACAGGATTACTCCTGGGTTGTCATCCAGAAATGTTCGCGGGCGGACATTTCGTAAGGAGAAGGAACCTTCCCTTATGCCGAGAATGAAAATTTTCTAGCCATCACCATATGGCGCCCTGATATGAGAGTGTTATGACCCGCATTTACCCACAATTCATCGTTGCCAAATTTGGCGGCACCAGCGTTGCTGATTTTGATGCGATGAACCGCAGTGCCAGCATTGTGCTTGCCAATCCAAATGTTCGTTTAGTCGTACTGTCTGCTTCCGCAGGTGTCACCAACTTACTGGTTGAGCTTTCTGAAGGTCTGGAAAGTCATCAGCAATTGGACAAACTGGATACCCTACGGACGATTCAGTACAACATTATTTCCCGTCTGAAGCAGCCGACCGTTATCAGCAAAGAGATCGATAATCTCCTCGACAATATCAGCCGCCTGGCACAAACGGCGACGGTTTCTCCGTCGGCAGCGCTGAGCGATGAGCTGGTGAGTCATGGTGAATTGATGTCCAGTCTGCTGTTTACGGAAGTCATGCGTGAGCGCGGCGTAGAAAGCAGTTGGTTTGACGCGCGTAGCGTGATTCGCACCGATTCCACTCACGGCTGTGCTGAACCTCAGGTTAGCGCCGTGGCTGAACTTGCTGAAACGCACCTGCGCCCGCGCATCGAACAAGAAATAATGATTACCCAGGGTTTCATTGGCCGTGATGCTAACGGTCGCACTACCACGCTTGGCCGTGGCGGCAGCGACTATACGGCTTCTTTGCTGGGTGAAGCGCTGCACGCAGGCCGCGTTGATATCTGGACCGATGTCGCCGGTATCTACACCACCGATCCTCGTATCGCGCCGAACGCGAAACGCATCGACAGCATTTCGTTCTCTGAAGCAAGTGACATGGCAGGTTACGGCGCGAAAGTACTGCACCCAGCTACGCTGCTGCCAGCAATGCGTAAGAACATACCGGTGTTTGTGGGTTCCAGCAAAGATACGGCCGCTGGCGGTACGCTGGTTTGCTGCACTACCGACAACCCACCGCGCTATCGTGCAGTGGCGGTACGTCGCAAGCAGACGCTTCTGCGCCTGCATCGCCTGGACGAGCAGCCGTCTAACCGTTTCTTAGCACAGATTTTCACGCTGCTGGCTGAGCACAACGTCGCAACGGATCTGGTGACCACATCAGAATCGACCATTGCGCTGGCGCTGGACTCTTCGAACGCCACCTCCGGCGAAGACCATACGCTGACCACGGCGTTGTTTACCGCCCTCGCCTCACACTGTCGTGTTGAAGTGGAAACCGGGCTGGCGTTGGTGGCGCTGGTGGGAAATCAGCTGACGAAAGAGCTGGGCGTGTGCAACGATGTTTTCTCTCGTCTGGAAGAGCATGCGGTGCGGATGATTTGCCACGGCGCATCTCATAACAATCTTTGCTTCCTGCTGCCCGGCGATGCGGCCGACAGCGCGGTCAAAGCGTTGCATCACCGACTGTTCGAATAACGTCGACCGTCCTGAAAGCACAAAGTCCCGGCCATTGGCCAGGACTCTGAAAACTTTATTTATGGCTCCTGCGGGAGCCATTATTGTATTTTAGCTGTGGCGATGAGAGTTGCGGCGGCAGCGTTTATCATAGTGACGCACCCACCAATATCTATCACTCACCTGCTCGTGCCCACCGACACGCGCCCCAGCCAGCCAAAGCACCGCGCCGACGAAGATGCTTAGAATCGCACCATGCGCAAAAAACTGCGGTAGGTTAAGTTGTGGCATCTGGTTTAAAATTGAGTAACCAACGCCGCCGATCATAACGACCAGACCTAACCCCATGAGCACATTACCGAGTAACGAAGCGTTTTTGCGTTTCATAATGTCACCTCCGTAGATTGGCTTTGGGTTTAGGGATATATCCCTATTCCTAGTGTGTAAAGTATAGACAACACCGCTGTGGATAAGTGCGCTGGCGATCACAAATAAGAACATCTCATCAACAAATCTTTACATTTAAGTGACTGAAATACTTTTCAATCAATATTATTCCGGTAATGAATTATTCAAGTTTTGCCGCTCAGGGCGCTTATTTTTGTCAAGCGCGCCCTCTCGACGTAAACTAGCCGCCGAAAAGATTGCCCACTCAGGAATAACAACGTGACGATTAAACTGATTGTCGGCCTGGCTAACCCCGGCGCAGAGTACGCGGGAACGCGTCATAACGCGGGTGCCTGGTACGTCGATTTGCTGGCAGAGCGTTTTCGCGCGCCGCTGCGTGAAGAAAGTAAGTTTTTTGGCTACACCTCGCGCATTAATATGGCGGGAGAAGATGTTCGCCTGCTGGTGCCAACCACCTTTATGAACCTCAGCGGCAAAGCCGTTGCGGCGCTGGCGACCTTCTATCGTATTAATCCAGATGAAATTCTGGTGGCTCACGATGAGCTGGACCTCCCACCCGGCGTGGCAAAGTTCAAGCTCGGCGGCGGCCACGGCGGCCACAATGGCCTGAAGGACATCATCAGCAAACTGGGTAATAACCCTAATTTTCACCGCTTACGCATCGGAATTGGTCATCCGGGCGATAAAAGCAAAGTAGTCGGCTTTGTCTTAGGCAAACCGCAGTCTGCCGAACAGAAGCTGATTGACGATGCCGTAGACGAAGCGGCGCGCTGTACCGAGATCTGGCTGAAAGACGGGCTGACCAAAGCGACGAATCGCCTGCACGCCTTTAAAGCGCAATAAATCTACTGCGGTACGAAAAAGTCTTCGGGTGCCGCCACCGCATCAGGATGAAGTACGGTTTTTTTCCTGTATGACGTGTATAATAGGCGGAGTTATTTACTTTTCTACAATCTGTTTTCTACAACAGGTTGAATATCAAAAGATTAAGGTGATTTAAACATGGGATTCAAATGCGGTATCGTTGGTTTGCCAAACGTAGGCAAATCCACCCTGTTCAACGCGCTCACCAAAGCGGGTATTGAAGCGGCAAACTTCCCGTTCTGTACTATTGAGCCGAACACAGGCGTTGTTCCGATGCCCGATCCGCGTCTGGACCAGCTGGCGGAAATCGTTAAACCTCAGCGCATCCTGCCAACCACCATGGAATTCGTTGATATCGCGGGCCTGGTAAAAGGTGCTTCCAAAGGTGAAGGCCTGGGTAACCAGTTCCTGACCAACATCCGTGAAACCGAAGCTATCGGCCACGTTGTTCGCTGCTTCGAAAACGACAACATCATCCACGTGAACAACAAAGTGGACCCGGCTGACGACATCGACGTTATCAACACCGAGCTGGCGCTGTCTGACCTCGACACCTGCGAACGTGCCCTGCACCGTGTACAGAAAAAAGCCAAAGGTGGCGATAAAGACGCTAAAGCTGAACAGGCTGCGCTGGAAAAATGTCTGCCACAGCTGGAAAACGCGGGCATGCTGCGCGCGCTGAAAACGCTGACTGAAGAAGACAAAGCGGCCATCAAATACCTGAGCTTCCTGACCCTGAAACCAACCATGTATATCGCCAACGTCAACGAAGACGGTTTTGAAAATAACCCGTACCTCGACAAAGTGCGTGAAATTGCAGCGGCTGAAGGTTCTGTTGTGGTCGCCGTATGTGCCGCCGTTGAAGCCGACATCGCTGAACTCGACGACGCCGACCGTGAAGAATTCATGGCAGAAATGGGTCTCGAAGAGCCTGGCCTGAACCGCGTTATCCGCGCCGGTTATGAACTGCTGAACCTGCAAACCTATTTCACCGCTGGCGTGAAAGAAGTGCGTGCATGGACCATCCCTGTTGGCGCAACGGCACCACAGGCGGCGGGTAAAATCCACACCGACTTCGAAAAAGGCTTTATCCGCGCACAGACCATCGCGTTTGAAGACTTCATCACCTACAAAGGTGAGCAAGGCGCGAAAGAAGCTGGCAAGATGCGTGCAGAAGGGAAAGATTACATCGTTAAAGATGGCGATGTGATGAACTTCCTGTTCAACGTCTAATCCGCTATTCCTGGCGGTCATCCATCGCCTGGGAAACCAGCTCATGATCTAAAAATCCACGCAACTGCGTGGATTTTTTTCATCACCAGCACTTCCCAGCGGGATACCGCTGCCGGGACTTAAGGCCATATAGCAGCGGTGTTAGCGGGCGTATACCACCACCAGCCAATTGTGGCTATCCAGACACAGGCAAGAGCCATGTGGTTGGCTGTTAGGGCTCTCAACGCTGCTAAAATCGTTGTTGTTCTTACGTAACTTAGCCTGCTCTGAGCGCGTAAACCTTAGGTTTTAACGGTAAATTCGCTGATAAACTGCGGCAACTCATCACCGGTAATAGGCTCTGATATATAGTTGCCCTGATAGAACGAAATACCAGATTCTTGCAAAATATCCATTTTCTCCGGCCGGTCTACGCCTTCGGCAATACAATAGCGATTCGTCAACTTGCAGTAATAAGAGAGACTTTTGACCAGCGCTAGCGCTTCTCTATCTCGACTCAGGGCATCCACCACATTCATATCCAGCTTGTAGCCATCAAACTGAAACTTTCGTACAGGGAAATTCACGCTATTGCGTGAAAAACAATCATCCAGGACGATGCTAAAGTCTAACTTTTGCAGATAGGCAAGGTTGTCTAGCGATTGTTCATTTTGGCTAAGATCGTTACGCTCATTAATCTCCAGAACAAATTTTTTAGTCCAGTCAGAGGAACTCAGCTGTTTTTTGGCTGTTTCCAGCATCCTGACCAGACCATCATTGTCGATGGTACTGGACTCAATATTAATTGAGAAGAAATACTTGCCTTGATAAAAGTTAATATAACTTACCGTTTTCTGGATAAGAAATGCCGTCAAGATAATCCACACATAAGTGGAATGTAACTTAGGCAAAAACTCATTCGGTGTTAAAACATGACCTTTGCTATACCATCTAATCAGAATTTCAAAACCCTCAAGATTTTTAGGACCTTGAGTCACCGGCTGGAAGACAACAAACAGCTCATTACTGTACAAAGCATGTGCGAACTCCCTCTCAAATGAAGAAAGACGACTTAGCATAGTGATATCTCCGTTAGCCATGCCTGTTTTTTCATGGATACTAGAAAATAAATAGGGAATTACTCCCGATACTTTCTTAATCCCAGACAGGCGCTGATTATATAGCGTTTTTTTGCTCACACCTAGATAGTCAGCCTGTTCGGCAATATTAACTCCCTGAAACAGGCCCGCCATGACCTGCATTTCTTTTTTTGATAGCCCTTCTTTCCTATCATTACCACGCAGATCATCATGCTTCCCTAAATAGAAATTCTCTGCTATCACCACACTTTTTAAATATGGACAAACATTCCTCTCAGGCAATAAAAGTTCAGATAATTTATCACAGGGCAGATCGGATGGCGCAATATGAATCACTGCGTTATCAATTTTAGTTTTTGCCACCTGGGATTTAATCACATTCCACAGCCAGGAAGCCGGCAGTTTGCTGATAATGAGCACCCAAAAGATATGTCCCGAGCGATTTAATATCGATATTAATGACTTAAGCGTTGAAAGCATCCAATAGGGTTCATTAGGGACATAGACAACCATTCTTTCGTTCTGAAGGACTTGCACATTATCGATACTTTCCTCACTTTCAACATCTAAAACAGCCACATCATTATTGTCGTGCAGCATCGCGAGAAGACCATGAGTAGCCATACCACAGGGTGATAAAATATAATCAACATCTCTACAACTGACACTATCTATGTCTTTATCAAACATCCTTGCCTCATTTGTCTGAAAATCACCTTGATTCGACGTTGTCATACACAAAACGAGGTTTAAGAATTTACACTATGGCATCAAAATCAACACAGTAGCCTCTGTCCTGGCTATCCGTATTTTAAGTGATCATATGTTTAAATATGCTTTTAAAACTCATGTTTGAATACAGACTTAGAATGCAAAACCTCCTGGTACAGATAAACACCATCGGTAATCTTAATGCGCCAACATCCATCATTCCTCATTTTTTAAACTACTAAAAATAACTTTATATTAATTTATACTGCGCTAACTGAATAAAACGATGCTTAAACCACCGTGGCATTCGCGACACGATACTGTCAACAGTCATCCCATTCACCCACTTAAGTAGTATTACGTTAGATCATGATGCCTACGATCTTATCACTACGATTTTTCCCCATTCCGCTCAATATCTTGACACGTAATACGCTCAAAAAAACAACAATGCAACATACTTAAGTCTTTGTATTCAAATGATTAACTTGCAGTCATTATGAGCAACATAGGAAAAATAACAAATTTTATGAGTGCATTCATATCTTTTAGGATTCTTCCCAAAACAACTAATTCCATCAGAAAATAACGGGACAAATCTGAAATCATGTAAAAAAAATGAAAAAAATTAAAGTTAGATGAGATTAGTCTTAAGATAAATCTCGTGGTTTATGTTAGGTAGGGCTTGATATATTTCCAACCATCAGAACTGAATTGGCGAGCGGAACAAAACCCAGCCATGAATACTTTCGATACACCTTGCTGGCGTATCCGCCATTTACTTATGCCCCTACTCTAAAATAATAACCCTCACACTAACCTCAACCCGAATTTAACACCGGCGGGCGGTTTTGCACGCTTACCACACACAATGATTCATCTTCAAAACAAGGATGCTTAATGAAAGCTCAACTTTTTTTCATCTCTCTTGCCATGATGTCGTCATCCGCATTTGCGGCTTCGACAAATACCGTGCAATTTAAAGGTGAAGTCAACGCACAAACTTGTACGGTCAATATTAATGGCAACTCAACGGCACCGATTGTGTTGCTGCCAACGGTATCAACGGGCTCTCTTAGCACAGCAAAAGCCACCGCGGGCGATACTAAATTTACCGTGAACGTCACCGGCTGCAACACCACCGATGCGGCAACCATTTCAACCGTATTGGCTGGCAATAGCATCACCACAAACAGCAACCTTGGCAACGTGGGCGGTACTGCAACCAACGTTTCTATTCAGATTCTGGATAGCGACGGCTCTACGGCATTATCTTTTGTAAATGGTTCAACGGTGAAAACCACCTCATTTAGTAAAGACGCTGCCTCAGCAACCGCGTCACAGGATCTCACCGCACGTTACTACGCAGAAACGGCAGGCGTGACGCCTGGGACCGTAATCGCCTCGGCACAGTATTCCATTTCCTATAATTAAACCGTCAGGCGCATAGCAATATGTGCCTGCCAGGATCCCCATGTTTAAAAAAACAGTCTGCATTCTGCCATTGCTGTATTTCACCGGCTTACCGGCCAGCGCTAGCGTTGTTATGGAAGGTAACCGAGTCATTTTAGATGCCAGCCTCGCGCAGAAGACCGTCAAATTTACCAACAACGATAGTTTCCCCTACATCGTTCAGGTCTGGCTATCCGTAACGCCAGATGGCAAAGAGGCTGACGGCCAGCAAAATAGGCTCGCGGTCTCGCCGGCTATTTTTAAAATTGGGCCGAAGCAAGATCAGGTGATCAGCCTGCTAAATCCGGCGGCGGGACAGAAACTGACTAAAGAGCAGGTATCCTATCTGCATTTTACTCAGGTCCCTTCAATGCCCGCAGACCAGCAAGATAAAAATAAGCTAGTTCTCATCGTTAATAGTACGGTGAAGGTCTTCTTGCGCCCCTCTGACTTGCCTATTGCCTACGAGCAGATGCTCGATTTCGTTCATTATAAAATTGAGAAAAATACCCATGGTTGCTACCTCGAGGTCAGCAATCAGTCACCCTATTATCTCAATAGTATTCGTGTCTCTATGCCGTCTGGCGCGACAAAGAGCGCAATCCCCATGACCATGCTCGCACCTGAGTCAACTGTCCAACTAAAGGCCAACTGCGATGCCGTGCAGAATGCAAAAGAGATTCGCGTTGGTTTCCTCAATGACTACGGCGTATTGCAAGAAAAAACGCTGAAAGCGCGTTAACCGGGAAACGTGGGAATGATGTTAAGGACAATAGTGTTAACACTGTTCGTTACCCCGTTATCATTATCCGTATATGCCAGTTCGGGCAGCACGGATATACATAACAGCGATAGCGACTATGTTTTTGACACAACACTATTAAAAGGGAGCGGTTTACCGGTTGATGATATTATCAACTATATCTCTAATGATAAAATAAAGCCTGGCGTCTATTCGGTTGATATTCAGGTTAATGGCATATTCTTATCTCATGAGAATGTTGATTTCCGCGTCACGAAAGATAGTACGCAGCCATGCTTCTCGCCTGCACTCATCGCGCAGCTGCCGTTAAAAGATAAAGCCACTGTAAAATCAGACAGTTGCTATTTTTTATCCGCGGTGGTTGCACAGTCATCCGTCGATACCGACATGACCAAAATGCGGGTGAATATTATTATTCCTGAAACCGAGCTGATTAAAACACCTCGAGGATATGTTCCGCCGGACGATCTGAATGCCGGAGAAACCATGTTCCTGTCGAATTACAGCCTGAATCAGTACTACTCGCGATTTAACGGCAGCGCTAACGGTGATTATCAATCAACCTGGGTTAGCTTAAATAACGCGATAAACTTCGGGCAATGGCAGCTGCATCAGCAGGGCTCCTGGTCACATAGCTCTCCGGGGAAAACCTTATGGTCCAGCAACCGCGCCTACCTCCAACGCCCTATTTTGCCCATCAGAAGCAGCCTGACGGTTGGCGATAGCTATACCGCCGGTAATTTCTTCTCCGGTATGGCCTTTCGCGGCGTTTCGCTCGCTTCTGACGACCGGATGCTGCCTCAGTCCCAGCAGGGCTATGCCCCTGTGGTGCGCGGCGTTGCCAGAAGCAATGCCCGCGTCACCGTGAGCCAGGGCAAAGCCGTTATCTACGAAACCACCGTTCCTCCCGGCAGTTTTGAGATTAGCGACCTGTACCCGGTCTCTTATTCCGGGGATCTCGCCGTGACGGTCACCGAAGCCGATGGCAGCATCAGCACCTTTACTGTGCCCTACGCAGCGGGTCCAGAATCAGTCAGGCAGGGAATGTTCAAATACTCAGCCATCGCGGGCCGTTCTCGCTATGTGGGCGACAAGGACCCTTTCACCGAATTCACGCTACAATACGGCGTGAGCAATAACGTCACCACCAACCTTGGCAGCCGCCTGGCGCAGGGCTACTTCTCCGCCGTCATGGGCGCAGTGCACTCCTCCGAGCTTGGCGCCTTCGGACTGGACTCAACGTTCTCCCAGGCCGATTTACCCAGCGGTTCGCAAACCGGCTGGATGTTCCATGCCAGCTATAGCAAACGTATTGAACCCACCAATACCACCATCGCCATCGCCGGATATCGCTACTCAACGGCTGGCTACCGCGATCTTTCAGACGTTTTTGGCTTACGCCAGGCAAGGGAAGAGAATAAGCAAGACTGGACCTCGACGACCTTAAACCAGTCCTCCCGCTTTGAAGTCTCCGTCACCCAGGATATGGATGCCCTTGGTAGCGTCTGGCTTTCGGGCTCAACGCAGGCCTACCGCGACGGCCGAAGCCCGGATAAGCAATACCAGTTTGGCTATAGCAAGCAGTTTGCCAACGGCATATCGATAAATGCGTCAATTGCGCGTACCCGCTACAGCGAGGTTTATCGCTCAACCATTGATGGAGGAATTGGCTATGACAACTATATCAATAACTATTATTCCGCCAATCAGCAGACCCTAAGCTCGGTCTCGGTTTCCATTCCCTTTGGCCAGAACCGGCAGACGACGCTCAGCTCAACCTACACGCAACAAAACGGCATCGGATCAACCTTGCAATCCACGCTATCCGGCGTCACGGACAGCGAACGCCCGTTAAGCTATGGCGTCACCTACGCGCGCGACTACGACAACACGCATTCCGTCGGCGGTACCCTGCAAGCTGCTACGACAATTGGGTCTCTGCAAGGCACCCTCTCACATGGCAAAAACTACTCTCAGGGTTCAGCGGGGCTGCAGGGCGCGGTGGTGATTCATAAAGATGGCATCACCGCAGGACCTTATCTGGGCGAAACCTTCGCGTTAGTGGAGGCCAAAGGCGCCCAGGGCGCGACGATCGCCGGAAGTCAGAACGTGGCTATCGACAGATTTGGCTTTGCCCTGAGCCCATCCGTCGCGCCATATCAATATAACAACGTCGTTCTCGACTCGTCCGGGATAAACAAAAATGCCGAACTGGTATCAAGCAGTCAGCGCATTGCGCCTCTGGCTGGCGCGATGGTTCGGGTCAAATTTAGCGTCATCCACGGCTACCCCATGCTCATTGATATTCGCTATCGCGGCAGCCTGCCGATTGGCGCCAGCATTTACGACAACGACGGTCGCCCTGTTGGCACGGTTGGGCAGAACAATCAGGCTTGGGTTCGCAATGACAAACTGGAAGACACCTTGACCATTCAGTGGGGGAATCAGCAATCCTGCCGCTTGCATTATCACATTGCGGATGAGCAGAGCCACGACACCATTATTAAAACGCCTGGAGAATGCCGGTGAGACACCATTCCATGTTCCGTACATTAATCTGGGGCGCTGCCCTCCTGCTTTTATCTGTCGCCACCGCGCAGGCAACCTGTACCCGTAAATCATCAATCGATGCCGGTTGCGATAGCTGTGGCGTGGGGATTGGGCTCGGCAACGTCAATATCACCAGCGCCTATCTCCAGCCTACGGGTACGCCGCTGGGCAGCACCGTATTCAGCATCACCACCGCATCACGCTACAGCAGCAGCGGCGCAGGCGACCTGGTTTTATACGAATGCGACGCCAGCGATGTCGGCAGTATCTACGAAGTGTTTGCCACCAACGGTGACGACCGCGTAGGCGGTTTCTACGACCTGGGCACCGATGACGGGAATCCAGACTATTACGCGACCTATTTTCCCTATGTCGGCATTAAGCTCACACACCTCAATTCTGGTATGCCCTTCACGCGCTATTGGCAGCAGTACCCGATTACCAGCTACGCCACTGTCGGCAGCAAAATACAGATCCGGGTGAAAGATTTCAGCGCCATTCGCGCTGACCTGATACGTATCAGCGGGCTTCCTGGCAATGGTGCAAGCCGTTATTGTGGCGCGACCAGTTCCAGCAATCCCTATGCGGGAATGGCCTCAGCTACGGGAACCTCAAGTTATTCCTGTACTCAGCCGAATGGTTACGTCACCTTCAAAGGGCCAGGTATCGCCACCGATACTATCGGTTCGGATTCAGCCTATAACTATTCAACCTGGGGCACCGGACGCTGGATAGCGATGGGCATGGGAACGTCCCCCATCTCGACCTTAACCCACACGGCGACCTGCGTGGCGCGTAACGTCACGCCACTGGTTCTGTTACCCACTATCAGCATCCAATCTCTGGAAGGCGGCGGAACGTCACAGTCTAACTTTACCGTCTCCATTGAATGCGATAACACCGCCGTGTCCGGCGTCTCATCAGGAGGCACGGCGTTAGGGCTACAGGTACCGTATGAAAGCTATTTAGCAGCGCAAAAACTGGGGCTAGTGAATGCCTCCGGCGGCGTCAGCTATCTCTTATCCGATGGCTATGGCACCGATGCCACCATCGCCACCGGTGTCGGCATCGCGTTAAGCAACGCCGCAACCGGTACGGCGATGAACTTCCTGGGCTGGGGTGCCTGTACCTCCACCGGTTGCCCAAGCGGTAACGACGTGGGCTGGTATTCTGTGCTCAACGGCGCATCCGCTAGCGGTAGTTCGGCCTCTGGATATACCAACTACCAGTCAGTGCTGACCGCGACCTTGAAAAAAATACCGGGGCAGACGGTCACCGCAGGCAAAGTCAGCGCTAAAGCGTACGTCTGGGTGAGAGTACAGTGATGCGTAAACTCACTGCACTATTTTTCGCGGCGATGACGTTAAACGCGCACGCGGGGATGTTGGTCGACAAAACGCGCGTCATTTTTCATGAAGGTGAAGACACGCAGGGCATCAACGTCATGAACATTAACGCCTACCCTGCTTTTGTGCAGGTGTGGGTCGATACCGGCGACATTAATAATTTCACCCAGAGCCCCGATGCACCGTTTGTCCTTATCCCCCCGATATTTAATCTCCGGGCAGACGAAGTGAAATCGGTGAAAATCATCTACGACGGTAAAAAGTTAGCGGCCGATAGGGAAAGTTTGTTCTGGATTAACCTCTACGAGGTACCGGCGGTAAAAACGGGGCTTACCCAGCAGCAGTATCTGTTGATGTCAATGAAGACGCAGCTAAAGCTCATTTACCGCCCCAAAAGTTTGCGCGATAACGTCACTGCTGCTGGGGAATCCGTTTCGTGTACGGTAGAAGATAATGCGCCCCTCGCCTTAGTTTGTCGTAATCCGAGCGGCTATTTTCTCTCCTATAACGACATAAGCGTGAGCTTTCGCGGACACCGCTACCAGGCCACTGCCGAGCTTGACCTGATGCTGCCCCCCTTCTCCACTCAGCGATTTGGATTAAAAGCGCTGCCGCAAGCGTCACTCGGGACGGGAAATAACATCACCTTTCGGTTGATTAACGATGCGGGAGAGCGAGAAGAAATAAGCCATGCTCTTAACAGATAATCCGCGGATTCGGTTAATCATATCGATTCACGCGCAAGCCAGGGGCTGTCTACCCGCACGGTATCGCGGTGATCGAGCCCCTGGATAAGATGCAGTGCGCTGAGACGACCGATTTCATAGTGCGGCAGCTGTACTGTGGATAGCGGCGGCAAAAACAGCTCGCCGGTGCCTACCATGTTGTCATAGCCCAGAACGGCAACATCCTGCGGAATGCGCAGCCCTCGCCCCAGCAAGACCTGGTAGATAACAAAAGCCACGCGGTCGTTACCGCATACCACCGCATCAAACATCGGACGCGTGCCGCTCAGGTAATGCCCGGCAATCTCCGCCGCATCAATATGGTGGCGCTCACCGGGCGGCAGATAGTGGTGGAACATGGCATCAGGGTCGACACCCGCTTCACGACAGGCGCGCTCCATTCCCGCCCTACGACGATCGGTCGCCACAATCCCTTTTGGCAGGTGGATGCACAGCAGCCGACGATAGCCTGCGGCCAACAGCGCTTTCACGCCAAGGTATTGCCCTTGCTCATCATCAGGAATATAGGTGGGAAAAGGGCCACTGATGCTTTCGCAGTTCGCCAGCACGCAGCGATACTTATGCAGCTTTTCCGGCACCGGAACCTGACGCAGCCCCATCGCGGTGTAGATAATACCGTCAGGGCGATGCGCCAGCAGCAGATCCACCATTTTCTCTGGCTGGTCATTGCTGAACATATTCACCACAAAGCTATTCCAACCGTGCGCCCGCGCGGTCTCTTCGATAGAGAGCGTTATCTCCACGGAAAATGGCGTGGTCATGGTGTCCAGCGCTAACACCCCGATAGTGTTAGCCGTGGTTTTCGCGCCACGAATTTTTTTCGCCGAGAGATCGGAGACATACCCCAGCGCATCTACCGCTTCCATCACCTTTTTATACGTTTCTGGCCGCAGTCGTTCGGGCTCGTTAATCGCTCGCGATACGGTCATTAACGAGACGTTAGCCCGTTGCGCCACATCCTTTAAAGATGCCATACCCTCTCCTTTGACGGCGTTCACCCTACCGGGTCTGAAAATGCGATCTCGATAACACTCGCAAAATGTTAACGTTAACTTTTGTGATTAACATCGATATTACCATCAATTCTGCGAGAAAACCGAGAATGTTAACGTTATCTTTTACTCAATTAACTGATAGGGACAAACAAATGACAGCATTACTCGCCACGGCCAACGAGGCCCTAAACCAGCAAAAAGACCGTATCAATCCGCGCTGGTATCCGCGCTATCACCTCGCCCCTCCAGCGGGCTGGATGAATGACCCTAACGGCCTGTCCTGGTTTGATGGTTACTACCATGCGTTCTATCAGCACTATCCGTGGCAACCGGTCTGGGGGCCAATGCACTGGGGCCATGCGCGCAGCCGCGACATGGTGAACTGGGAGCACTTACCGATAGCACTGGCGCCAGAAGGACCAGAAGATAAAGACGGCTGTTTTTCCGGTTCAGCGGTGGTTGACGGCAATAAACTGGCCCTGATCTACACCGGGCACAAATTCGACGGCGAAGCGAAAGAGGAAAACCTGTATCAGGTGCAGTGTCTGGCCACCAGCACCGATGGCGTTCACTTCGAACGCCAGGGTATGGTTCTGGATACCCCGCAGGGTGTTCACCATTTTCGCGATCCGAAAGTCTGGAAAGAGGGAGAAAGCTGGTACATGGTGGTGGGCGCCCGGGTTGACGACGTGGGCGAAGTACAGCTCTATCGCTCGCAGGATCTGCAGCACTGGCAGTTTGCCAGCACGCTCGCCCAGGCCGATGACGGCATGGGCTACATGTGGGAGTGCCCGGACCTCTTCCCGCTGGACGATAAGCTCGTCTTCATGTTCTCGCCGCAGGGTATCGCCGCCGACGGCTACAATTACCGTAACCTGTTCCAGAGCGGCTATATGGTCGGCGAATGGCAGGATAACCATCAGTTCCACGTTACCCAACCCTTCCAGGAGATGGATCACGGGCATGATTTTTACGCCCCTCAGTCATTTATCACTCCGGACGGTCGCCGCGTGGTGATCGGTTGGCTATCCATGTGGGAGTCGCCGATGCCAGAACAGGCCGACGGCTGGGCGGGCATGCTTACTCTTCCCCGGGAAGTGACGCTCGATGCAGATTTGCGGCTGCGCATGAACCCGGTCAAAGAGCTGGAGTCATTACGCGGTCAGCTTCATGTCTGGCCGGTCAGTGACCTTAACAATCGCACCCTGATGGTAGAAGAACAGGCGCTTGCTCTCGAAGTCGAACTGAGCCTCGATATCGCCCGCAGCCAAGCTGAACAGTATGGCATCGCGCTGGGTGACGGGCTGCGCGTCTTCGTCGATACCCAGGCACAGCGTCTGGTGCTGGAACGTCGCTATCCGCAACACGGCCTGTCGGGCTGCCGTAGCGTACCGCTGCCCGCCAATGATGTGCTGGACCTACGCCTGTTTATCGATAGTTCGTCGGTAGAAATCTTTGTTAATCACGGCGAGTACACCCTCAGCAGCCGTATTTATCCTGAACCGGACGATCGCCAACTGACCTTATTTAGCCAGAACGGACACGCCATTTTTAATAACGGGCATGCCTGGCCGCTCGCCGCCAAATAACCACCCGTCTCACTGCTTTGGGGAAAAATAATGACAATCTGGACGCTCGGAGATGCCGTGGTGGATTTGCTACCGCGCGACAATATGCAGTTTGAAGCCTGTGCGGGAGGCGCGCCCTTCAATGTGGCCATCGGCGTCGCCCGCCTCGGCCATGACAGCGGCTTTATCGGCCGCGTAGGCAATGACGCCTTCGGCCGCTTTCTGCACCAAACGCTGGTGACGGCGCAGGTGGACACCAAAAGCCTGGAGTTTGATCCCAAGCGGCACACCAGCACCGTACTGGTGTCGCTGGACTCTGACGGTGAGCGGCAATTTGATTTTCTGGTCAACCCCTCTGCCGATCAGTTTCTCAGTCCGGCGAGCCTGCCCGACTTTGGCCACGATATTCTGCACTTCTGCTCGCTGGCGCTGGTCGCCCCTGACTGCAGAGCCACGCTTACCCAGGCGATGGCGGCTATGCGCCAGGCCGGTGGCACGCTGAGCTTCGACATCAATCTGCGTCCGCAAATGTGGAGCAATGAGACGCAGATGTTTGACCAGGTGAGCGACTTCGCACGGCAGAGCGACATACTGAAGATGTCGGAGGAAGAACTGCTTTGGCTAACGCAGACCGACGATTTGAACAGCGCCTGCGAGCGTCTGACTGGTTTTCCCGCACGCCTGAAAATCATCACCCGCGGCGCCGATGGCGCTATCGCTTTCTGGCAAAACGATAGGATGACGTTAAGCGGCTATCACGTCGACAGCATCGATACCACCGGAGCAGGTGATGCCTTTATGGCCGGGCTGCTGGCAGCACTTGCCGGTGCAGGTTGGCCTGCGTCAACGGCGGCGTTGTCCTCCCTTCTCGAGCAGGCCAGCGCCTGCGGTGCTCTGGCAACTACCCAGCGTGGCGCGCTTAGCGCGTTCCCCAACAACCAGCAGCTGAGCCGCTTTATTCAGTCACAACCTTCGTTACGCAGAACGATAAACCCGTAATACCGAGCACGCGTTACGTCTCGGCGGCAAGACCTTACAATGACCTAATCTGGATTGGAAAAACATGAAAATAACGATGCCGTTCAGTAATGATAAATACCGGTATTCCTCCGGGTATCTGCTCTTTTTCTTTGCCGCCTGGTCTCTGTGGTGGTCTTTTTATGCCATTTGGCTAAAAAGCAAATTAGGCCTGTCAGGAACGGAGCTGGGAATGCTGTATGCCGTAAACCAGTTTTTCAGCATGCTGTTTATGCTGGGCTACGGTTTTCTGCAGGATAAGCTCGGTACCCGCAAGCCCCTTATCTGGATGATGGGGACCGTCATCACGCTCAGCGGTCCGTTCCTGATTTATGTTTATGAACCGCTGCTGGTCTCCAACTTCAAGCTTGGCATGGTGCTGGGCGCCATTTTCTTTGGCCTTGGCTATCTCGCCGGTTGCGGTCTGGTGGAAAGCTTCGTCGAAAAAGTGAGCCGCAAATTCAACTTTGAATTCGGCACCGCCCGCTTCTGGGGATCGCTTGGCTACGCCGCAGGGACGTTTGTGGGTGGCATCTTCTTCAGTATCAACCCGCATATTAACTTCTGGTGCGTGTCGGTCATGGGGGTGTTATTCCTGGTGATTAACGTAGTGTTCAAAACCGACGCACCGGCCCCGGCATCCGCGGATACACGTGCGCCCGAGCCAGACGCGCTGACCCGAAAGGATTTTCTCACCATCTTTAAAGATTCGCAGTTCTGGTTTTTCGTTATCTTTGTCGTCGGCACCTGGTCGTTCTATAGCATCTACGATCAGCAAATGTTCCCGGTGTTTTACGCCAGCTTATTTGACGACCCTGAATTGGCTCCGCGCGTCTACGGCTACCTCAACTCGGTACAGGTGTTTATGGAAGCCGTCGGCATGGCGATGATTCCGTTCCTGATTAACCGCATCGGACCTAAATCCGCATTGCTGCTGGGTGGCACAATCATGACCTGTCGCATTCTGGGCTCTGCGTTGTTCACCGATATCTATATTATTTCCTTGATCAAAATGCTGCACGCGCTGGAAGTGCCGCTGTTTGTCATCTCCGTGTTTAAATTCAGCGTCGCGAACTTTGATAAACGCCTCTCATCAACGATGTACCTGATTGGCTTTAATATCGCCAGCTCCATCGGCATCATCGTACTGTCGCTGCCTATCGGTAAGCTGTTTGATAAGGTGGGCTATCAGGAAATCTTCCTGGTTATGGCGAGTATCGTGGTCATCACGCTAATATTTGGTTACTTCACGCTCAGCAAGAAACATCATCCGCAGAGCGAACGGCAGGAACTGGCGGCCGAGCAGTAAAGTGGGCTCAACGGTACAACGGGCCAGAATGGCCCCGTTGTACCTCAATCGTACTTACCCGGCCGCCAGATACCCTTTAACCGCATCAATAAGCAGCCCCAGCGCCGCATGCTGATGGTCTCGCGACTGATAAAGTCCGTATATTCCCAGCGGTGCAGGCTCCAGGTGCGGCAACACTCGTACCAAACGCCCGCTTTCCAACCCCGCCCTCGCCTCTATTTCAGGCACCATCGCCAGCCCCATGTCCGCCGCCGCCATATCGCAGAGCAGTGACGATATCCCCGCGCTGAAATTACCACTCACCGCCACCGACATCCCCCCTGTTTCCCCGTCGCGGAAAGACCAGGACTGCCCGGAAAAGCGGCTGTAGTGCAGACAGTTGTGTTGCGCGAGACTCTCAATCGTCTCAGGCATGCCCGCTCGTGCAAGATACCGCGGGGAGGCGCACAGCACCGACTGACAGGTTCCGAGAAAACGGGCAATCGCGCCCGGCTCCGGTTCATTGGTAATGCGAATGGCCAGGTCGATGCGCTCGCCCACCAGGCTGACCGGATGGTTATTAATATCCACTTCAATGCGCAACGCGGGATACTGATTCAGAAAGGTTGGGATAACAGGGCCAAGCAGATGCGTCGCCGTAAAATGGGCGCAGGCAATGCGCAGCGTACCCGACGGCGTCAGCCGCGTCGCATCGCCCTCAATACCCTGAGATAACAGCGCCAGCTGGCGCGTTTTCTCCAGCGTTTTCTCCCCCGCGGGAGTAATCGTGAGCCGCCGGGTTGAGCGATGAATTAACCGCGCGCCGGCCCACTGTTCCATCTCATCAAGATAGCGGCTGACCATGGGACGAGAAATCCCCAGCGAGCGCGCGGCCGCACTCAGACTCCCAAGCTCGCAAATGCGGTTATAGGTAATTGCCGCCATGACCCTATCCATCGCCACTCCATTTGATCGTTTTATGAAACTCAGCATGTATTGTTTCAGGAATTCTAGCAGAAGCCAAAATCCGTAGAATGGATTTACCCCATTAACGGAGAACGACGTCATGGCATTTCAGGCCGGGCTTTACTGGATTATCGACCCCCTATGCGGCTGGAGCTACGGCGCGCTGCCGCTGATGAACCGTATCGCCCAACATTTTCCCCACCAGCCAATTTTGTCCGGCGGGCTTTTTATTGGCGCCAACCGCCGCACGCTGAACCCCGAGTGGGTGGCGCACGTGAATGAACACGATGCTCGCATCGCAACGTTAACCGGAATGAAATTTGGCGATCGCTATCACCAGATGCTGCTGGAAGACAGCACGTTAATGCTCGACTCCCTACCCGCGACGCGCGGGCTGCTAGCGGCGCAGCGCTTTGCCAAACCCGGCGAGGATCTCAACTATCTCAACGCCGTGCAGCGCGCCTGGTATGTCGATGGGCAAAATATTACCCAGACCGCCGTCGTCAACCAGATGCTCGAACAGGCCATCTCGCCTGGCGTGAAACTCGAGCAAATCACCGAGAGTGAAGCGTTGGAGAGCATTCAGCACGCGCGGATGCTGATGGCCATGGCTAAAGGCCAGGGATTTCCAACGGCGGTCATTATCGATACCGACGGACAGTGCACGCTGCTGCCCGTCGCACAGCACTACGGCCAGCCGGATGCCTTTCTGGCGTTAGTCAAACCTCAACTTACCCGGATACACCGCTAAGGAACCTATGAACATGAAATCACTCACGTTGGCCTTGTCACTGGCAGCGGCTCCCGTATTTGCCGCCCCGCTGCACCTGGAAGTCTACAATCCACAGGAAAAAGGCATTTTCCCGGTATCCTCCACACTGGTCTCTGGCCCGAAAGAAGCGGTGTTGGTTGATGCCCAGTTCAGCGTCAAAGATGGCGAAAAACTGGTAGAGATGATCAAAGCCAGTGGTAAGACGTTAAAAACGATCGTGATTACCTCTGGCGACCCCGACTTCTATTTTGGGCTTGAGCCGCTGGTGAAAGCATTCCCGGGCGTCAGCGTCGTCGCTTCGCCATCGGTCGTGGCACATATCAAGGCCACCAAGGATGCCAAGCTGGCCTTCTGGGGCCCGCAGATGAAGGACGGTGCGCCAACAACAATCACCGTGCCGCAGGCGACCAAGGTGACGCGTTTCACCGTTGACGGCGAGCCGCTGGAACTCAAGCATTCTGGTGACTATGCCGCCTATGTGTGGATCCCCGCAAACAAGGCCATTCTGGGCGGAACCGGTATTGCGTCCGGCATTCACGTCTGGACCGCCGATACCCAGACTCCCGCCATTCGCCAGGGTTGGATGACGGTATTAAGCGAAATGCAGTCGCTGAAACCTCAGCAGGTTATTCCGGGTCACTATCTCGGTGAGCGCCCGGCAAAAGACGCGGCCATCACCTTTACTCACCGCTATCTGCAAACGTTCGAGCAGGCGCTGGCAAACCACAAAGGATCTGCCGACGTTATCAAGACGATGAAAGCGGCCTACCCGAACCTGGCGGATGAAAGCTCGCTCGAACTCAGCGCCAAGGTGAATACCGGTGAAATGAAATGGTAACACTGGTTTAATCGCCTCGCGCCCTGAACGTGGGCTTCACAAAGGTAAGACCGGCTGGAATGCTCGTCAATGCAAATGGTTCTCATTAACTTGCAAATATGATAAGTTGTATTTTAAATGAATCTTATTGGCAGGAGCAAACCATGAGCGCAAGTGAAAAAGCCGGTCACACCTTTTTAGCAAGTCTGGGGAAAACCCGGCTGCGTCCCGGTGGCGTTGATGCCACTGAATGGCTCTTTAATCAGTCCGCGCTGTCACCGGACAGCACCGTTCTGGAAGTCGCCTGCAATATGGGCACCACTTCTATCGAGCTGGCCCAGCGTTTTGGCTGCACTATCTATGCCGTCGATATGGATAAAAACGCGCTCGCTAAAGCACGTGAAAATATCGCCGCCGCTGGCCTTGGAGAGAACATTACGGTCATGGAAGCCAACGCAACAAAGCTTCCTTTTGCGGATGAAACTTTCGACGTGGTGATCAACGAAGCCATGCTAACCATGTATGTGGACAAGGCTAAAACCCGGCTTATCGACGAGTACTATCGCGTGCTTAAACCGGGCGGCCGCCTGCTGACGCATGACATTATGTTTACCCAGGAGCGGCTGGAAACCCGGGGACAAGCGCAGCTGGAAGAGATAGTGAAATCCAACGTCAGCCCGATGACCCAGGCGGCGTGGAAAACGCTCTTTCTCGATAGCGGTTTCCGCTCGGTCGACACTCACCACGGCGCGATGTCTCTGATGTCCCCCGCCGGAATGATTCGCGACGAGGGGCTGGCGCGCGCCGCAAAAATTCTGTTTAACGCTTTGCGCACCCGCGAGAATCGGACGCGCTTTTTGGGCATGTTTCGCTTCTTTCGCCGCAACCGCCACCAGCTAAACTATATAGCCTGCTGTTCGCGCAAATAATGCAGAGTCGCCGGCCATCATCCGGCGGTGTCTAACGGCACTTGCGCCGCCGGTTGGCGACTTCCGTTTAAAACTACCTATCCGCTCCCCATGAATTCCAAGCCGGCGAGGTACGTAACCCTATCCGCCGAAAACAATGGAGTTGCAGATACCAGGCGAGTACAATCAATGACACGCTAATTTGTCGTACAATTCAACCAAATGAAAGTTAACACATTACTGGTATCACTGGTCATCTCCTTCAGCGTCTCGCCCGCATTTGCTCTCACCTACCCACTGCCCAACGGGGGCGGCAGTCTGGTCGGCAGCAACCAATACGAACAGATCCCACAGGGGCAAAAATCGCCGCTGGAGACCTACGCGGCAAAGCATCATATCGGTATGAGTAACCTGCTGGATGCGAACCCCGGCGTGGATGTGTATTTACCTGCACCGGGTACCGTCCTGACTTTCCCGTCACGGACACTTTTACCTGACACCGTCCATCAGGGAATCGTCATAAATACCGCTGAAATGCGCCTTTACTACTACCCCGCGGGCAGTGGTACGGTTGAAATCTACCCGGTCGGCATCGGTCAGATTGGCCACGATACCCCAGAACACTGGGTCACTTCAGTGAAACAGAAAAAGGTCGGGCCGACCTGGACACCAACCCCGAACGAGCGTGCTGAATTTGCCGCCGAAGGGAATATCCTGCCAGCGGTCGTCCCCGCGGGGCCGGATAACCCAATGGGACTGTATGCCATGTATATTGGCAATCAGTTTGCCATTCATGGCACCAATGCGAATTTTGGTATTGGGCTGCGCGTCAGCCACGGCTGCGTGCGTTTACGGGCCGACGATCTGAAAAAACTTTTTAGCGAAGTTCCCGTTGGCACCCGCGTTGAGTTTGTTAATCAGCCTGTAAAAGCCAGCGTTGAACCTGACGGCGCGCGCTACATCGAAGTCCACAGCCCGTTATCTGAATCGGGTGCCAGCACCGCAAAAGCAACGGTGATACCCGCATCCCTCAACGCCACGTTAGCGGCGGCGGATATCCAGCAGCCCGTTCTCAAACAGGCGCTGACGATGCGTTCAGGCATGCCGGTCAGGTTGAATTAATATCGAATACCGCATCATGCTAAATCCACGTCGCGGCGTGGATTTTTTTTGCGCTGCCGCTTTACCCCCGCTGAACCTGCCGATACTCTGTTGCGACCTCTTGCTCTTACCCATTCTTCAGACCAGAAGTTGCCGCGACAATGACGACGCATAATAAAAAAATTCGAGCCTGGCATTTCCCCGTTTTTCGCCATCTTTTTACGGCGCGTTTACTGACCGTTCTTGGCAACGGCATTGCCCCAATTGCTCTGGCTTTTGCGGTGCTTGATATCGGCGGTTCGGTCTCCGATTTAGGCATTGTCGTCGCGTCACGTTCGATTTTTAACGTCGCGTTTCTGCTGCTCGGCGGCGTGCTGGCCGACCGTTATTCACGCAGCCGCGTGCTGGTCTACTCCTCCGTTGTGGCCGCCATTTCCCAGGGGATTGTCGCATGGTCGGTGCTGGATGGCTCCGCCACCGTCATCAGCCTTGCGCTCCTCGGTGCGCTGAACGGCGCGGCGGCGGGCATTGCTCTACCGGCGTCGTCTGCGCTGGTTCCTCAAACGGTGCCCGCCCAAAACCTGCGTGAAGCCAACGCCCTGATTCAGCTTGGCGTCTATAGCGGTACGGTTATTGGCGCCTCATTGGGCGGCGTGCTGGCAAGCTCGGTGGGGCCCGGCTGGGGACTGGCGATTGATGCGCTTGGCTTCGCCGCCGCCGCCCCGCTCTATTCCCTGATTCGGGTCAGCGCCATCAAAGCAAGCGAGTCGCAAAGCAATATCTTGCAGGATTTAAAAGAAGGCTGGACAGAGTTCGCCAGCCGTTCCTGGGTATGGTCTATCGTCGTGCAGTTCACCATCGTCAATGCGGCGTTCAGCGGCGTGGTGATGGTGCTCGGTCCCGCCATTGCGGACGCCTCTTTTGGTCGCGCGCGCTGGGGCATGATCGTCGCGGCGCAAAGCATTGGGCTTATCGCCGGTACCTTCCTCGCGCTGCGCTGGCGTCCGCGCCGGGATCTCTTCATTGGCGTGATGTTGGTTGTCCTCTGCGCGGTGCCGATTTTTATGCTGAGCCAGGCTGTCAGCGCATCGTGGTTGATTGTCGCTTTCTTTGTTACCGGCGTGGCTTTTGGCCTCTTCGGTGTTTCCTGGGCGCACTCATTGCAGACGCATATTCCGCCAGAAAAGCTGGCGCGCGTATATGCCTACGATGCAGTAGGTTCCTTTGTGGCTATCCCATTCGGCGAGCTGGTTGCTGGCCCGTTGGCCATGCGTTTTGGCAGCAGTCATGTGCTGATGGTATCTGCGGTCGCGGTGGTTATGGCAACGGTATGCGCGAGCCTGGTGCCCGCTATCCGACGGCTAGATAATGCCGCGCAGGCGAAACCGCACAAAGCAGTCAATAGCTGAATTCCTCGGGTACAAAAACGGCGCAGCGTGGTTTTCATTGTCTATGATTCAATGATAGCGTGCCGTAACACCTCGATAACCCGTTACGGTGAATGATGATGTCACCCCACAAAGATTGCCGGATGCTCACTCAATACTTCGCCTTCCTGCGCATTGCGCCGTTGCTCCTTCTCATCGCTTCGCTGTCTGGCTGCATGTTGACTCGTGTATCAGACAGTACGCATGCCAAAGAGGTTGACGCGCTGCATGTCGTTGGCCTGAATATGAACGCCGCAAAGGCAAGAGTGGCTGAAAACGGCTTCATCTGTAGCCCCGCCCCCGCGTTGAATCACGTCCAGACCGAGGATGGCGTTCAGCATCGCTGGTTACAGCTGGAATGCAGTAAACAGAGCATGGAGGTTATCTGCCCGCAAATTCGCTCAGTGGTGCTGAACGTCGACCCAAAAACCAATAACGTGGTCGCAGTAGGTAAACCTATCATCCAACAGGGCTGCTTTTAATCAAAGATTACGGGGGTTAACACCGCCCCTTGTCAAATTACCCGCTGATTTTTATGTTTATGTCTAAATATTTCTTCCATCCGGACGATATACCGTAAAAGCAAAATCAAAAATGCGGGCGCAAGATGGCAGGGATCAACACCAACATCAATACTCTGGTCGTACAAAACAACGCATTAAAAAACAGCTCTGTTTTACAGCAGTCGATTGAACGCCTTTCCTCAGGATCACGCATAAACAGCGCTAAGGATGATGCTGCTGGGCAAGCGATCGCCAACCGAATGGGGAGCCAGATAGCGGGATTGCTGCAGGCACGCAGAAACGCGAGCGACGGACGCTCCATGGCAGAAACCGCTGAAGGTGCACTGAGTGAAGTAAACCAGCGCTTGCAGCGCATCCGTGAACTTTCCGTCCAGGCAATGAGTGAAACCTACTCTTTAGAGGATGCAGACAGCATCCAGGCCGAGATTAACCTCAACCTCAAAGAGATAGCCCGACTCAACGGCCAGACCAGCTTTAATGGCAAAAATGTCCTTGATGGTAGCGCGGGAACCGTCTCCCTGCAGGTCGGCGTCAACGACAACGAAACCATGGGCCTTTTCCTTGGTAAGCCGGGCTTTAGCGTTAATGAACTGGGTCTGACCGATCTGGTTATTCGCGGGATAAGCGGTAAAGTGACGCCAACCGACCAGCTGTTGGGCAGCGCCAGCAACATTTCACTGAGCGATCCATCCACCAGCGTGACATTTACCCTAAGCAGCACCTACAGTTCCGCGCAGCTGGTACGCAGCAACAATAACGGACAACTTTATATTCAGGCGACGGACGCGCAAGGTAAAAATACCTATCTTCCAGCGACCTATGGTGCGACCTACACCACCGCCACTGATTCTGCCGACGTTAACGTGATACCGACCTCCGCCACAGCGCTGTATAGCGGTGTCGATACGCTGTCTTCCCGCGCCGTCGTGGGACTGTCCTTTATGGATGATACCAACACGCCTATCACAGCAGATGCACTGGTGAATAGCGATGGGAAGTACTACATCCAGCAAGGCACTGACTATTTTGCCGCAGAGCTCAGTTGGGGGCCGACTGGTGCGATGCAGGCAAAGATAACCGACGCCACGGCGCTGACCACGCTCAACGCTCCCGTCCAGGTCACCAGCACGCCTGACGTCGATTTAACCAGCATAACGCCAACCTTCCTTGATAACAGCGGTGCGGATATCTCCAGCGCCTCTCGGCTGGTCAAGAGCGGAAATCAATACTACATGGAAGTGGATAATGGCGGTGGCGATTATCGCTATTACGCGGCGTCGGTCTCGATGCAAAGCGATGGCGGGGTACCAAGCGTCACCGTGAAGGCGAATAGCGCAGTTTCGCAGAATGCCTTTACTCCCGTCACCACCGTAAGTGGCTCGTCGAATATCACCCTCGACCCGAGCAAAATGCAGCTCAGCTATACCGATAACGCAGGCAGGACCTTTGCGAATGTGCTGAGCACGGATGCCGATGGCAATTACATCATGAACCTCGGCGTTGATGGAAAAACCGCGACGATGGTGAAACAAACCGACGGGACACTGCTGATTAAAACTCTCAACGGCAGCGGTGAAGTCCAGATTTATTATCCAAATAGCTACACCGCCTCTACCGATGCGGCTACAGGCTGGACGACCATCAACCTGAAAGAAACAGCAGACGGTATTCGGCTTCGCCAGCCTGACGACCCGCTGGCGGCGATTGATGCTGCCATTGCTCGGGTTGATCAGCGCCGAAGTCAATTGGGGGCCACAATGAACCGTCTTGAGTCCATTCAGAACGTACAAACCAACACCTCTTCAGCACTCAGCGCTTCACGTTCACGGATTGAAGATGCTGACTACGCAGCCGAGGTTTCTCAAATGTCTCGCGCACAAATTGTACAGCAGGCGGGCAACTCTGTGCTGGCAAAATCAAACCATCAACCCGAAGCGGTACTGTCGCTGCTTCAGGGATAACGGGTCACCGCCCTCTTATGTCCTGTTGACTTATTCTGTAAAAAGACTACTTTTCAGGACATGAAGAAAATCCTGATTATCGTCCCCGATGGCGGCATGCTGTTCGAATCCGCTGGTATTGCTGACATCCTGATGCAGGCAAACCGTCTGCATCCAGAAAACGCCACCGCTACCTGCTACCAGGTCCAGCTGGCAACCACTCAACCGCATCAGGTGATCCACGGCCAGTCGGGTTTAAATCTGCTGGCCGATCATCGCCTCCACGAGATAGACCCGCGGGAACCTCTTGATACCATCATCATTACCGGCAGGGGGCAGAATCCGCAGGAAGGGATTGCCGTCGTCGACTGGCTACGTCTTGCCGCCCCCCATACTCGCCGTATCGCCTCTATCTGCGGCGGCGCGATGCTGCTCGCACAAAGCGGACTGCTGGACGGCAGGCGCGCCACAACCCACTGGAAGCTGCTGGAAACCCTGCAGGCAGAATATCCTCAGGTACGCGTGGAAGGTGGGCCGCTGTATGTGCAGGACGACAATATCTGGACTTCCGGAGGCGTCAGCTCCGGTTTTGACCTGACGCTGGCGCTGGTTGAAGAGGACTACGGCTTCAGCCTGGCGCGCGATATCGCCCAGGATTTTGTGATGTACCTGCATCGCCCCGGCAGTCAGCTGCAGTTTAGCCGCTACCACCTCCAACAAACCAGCACGCTTGGCCCCATTAACGACCTGCTGGCCTGGCTCCTTGATAATCTCACCGACGACCTTGGCGTGGAGAAACTGGCGGAAAAAGTGGCCATGAGCCCACGCAATTTCACCCGCGTCTTCACCCGGGAAACGGGTGCATCTCCGGCCCGCTATGTTGCTGAAGCCCGTCTGGCCGCCGCTCGACAAAGACTAGAGCAGACCAACGACACGCTGGAGAGAATTGCCCAGCAAACCGGCTTTGGCAGCAGCATTAATCTGCGTCGTATGTTTGAAAAACAGCTTCACCTGACACCGGGAGAATATCGCCAGCGGTTCCACTGCCGCAAAATGGCGTAAAGTGATCCTTTTTTGTCATTTACGCCAAATAGCCACCGGCCTACAGTAATGCCAGAGACAACAGATAAGGAGTTGATCATGGTAAAGGTCGGTATTAACGGTTTTGGCCGAATCGGACGTAACGTACTGCGCGCGGCGCTGGGCAACCCGGATATGCAGATTGTGGCGATTAACGATCTGACGGATAGCAAAACGCTGGCGCACCTGCTGAAACACGACTCACTGCTCGGCACCCTCGCCGCAGAGGTCTCCGCCGGTGAAGGACGGCTGGTGGTCGACGGCAAGCCCATCAGAGTGTTTAGCGAACGCGACCCGGCCAACATCCCGTGGCGCCAGGAGCAGGTCGACATCGTCATTGAAGCCACCGGCTTCTTTACCGAACGCGACAAGGCGGCGGTGCATATCCACAGCGGTGGCGCAAAACGCGTGATTATCTCTGCCCCCGGTAAAAACGAGGATTTGACCATCGTGATGGGCGTGAATGACGGACTCTATTCCCCGGACAAACACGTTGTCGTCAGCAACGGTAGCTGCACCACCAACGGGCTGGCGCCTGCCGCGCAGGTTTTGCATCAGCACTTTGGTATCAAACATGGTCTGATGAACACTACCCACGCCTATACCAACAGCCAGGCACTGCACGATCAGCCAGAAAAAGACCTGCGAGGCGCGCGCGCTGCTGCGCTGTCAATCGTGCCTTACTCCAGCGGTGCGGCGAAAGCGTTGGGTAAAGTCATTCCCGAACTGGACGGACGCTTAACCGGGTATTCGCTGCGCGTACCGGTACCGGTGGTTTCCATCGTCGACCTGACCGTAACCCTTGAGCGTGATGTCACCGTTGAAGAGGTGAACAATGCGTTTCGTGAGGCCGCCGCGGCAGGTCCGCTGAAAGGGATCCTCGGCTATAGCGATGAGCCGCTGGTTTCAAGCGATTACCAGGGCGACCCGCGCTCTTCCATTATTGACGGTCTGTCAACGCTGGTGATTGGCGGCAATATGGTTAAAATCCTGGCCTGGTATGACAACGAATGGGGATTCTCCAACCGTCTCGTCGACCTCGCGGTGATGATGGCGAAACGCGAAAGCTAATCCGACGTTCTGGCATCGCCTCTAAAATCCACGCCCCCGCGTGGATTTTTTTATCCTCCGACATCAAACCTGTAATATGCTGTTTGTTCTGATACATACGATTTTCTTATAAAAGATGGTGCACTCGTGCCCATCGTCAGACCGACACACAAACCACAGGACAGATGGATGTTAACTCACACCGCCGCCTCACCACGCAATGAGGCCAGGGCACAGTTTCGCGCCGGGGTAATCGCCTGCTTCCCCACCATTCCAGGCTACTGGAGCATTGGTTTCGCCGCCGGTGCCATCGGTACCCTTTCCGGTTTTACTAACCTGCAAACGGCGCTATTGGCAAGCCTGCTCTACGCCGGATCGGCGCAGTTTCTTTTTTATTCGCTTTGGGCGGCTGGCGCGGAAGTCGCCTCAGTGGTGCTCAGCGTGCTGCTGGTCAACCTGCGCTATCTGCTGATGAGTTCGGCAATGAGCGTCTATTTTCGTGAGCAGACAACGTTACAGAAAATCGTCAGCGGTCTGCTGCTGACCGATGAAACGTTTGGCGTCGCGATACAGCGTGCGGGCGCGCAGAATAAGGTGTCCTTTGCGTGGATGTTTGGCCTGAACGTTGCGGCATGGCTGAACTGGATCCTGGCCTGCGTGATTGGCGCGGGACTGGCATCAGCGCTGCCGGAAGCCTTGATGGAAGGATTGAGCTTTAGCCTGGTATCGATGTTTATCGGCCTGGTGCTGATGCTGTGGTTTGCCAGCCGTCGTAAGCTGCTGGAGTCTTTCAGCATCGCGGTGGCCGTGATCATTACGCTGCTCATGTCCGGGCATACCGATACCAGCCTGGTGGTGATTGTCGCCGCGTCTGTTGCCGCGACGCTGGCAACGCTAGGAATGCAATTTGCTAAGCAAAAGGAGCATCAGGATGGAGCGTAATATTCTGTTGGCGATTGTGTTCTCGGCGGGGGTAACCGCGCTAATGCGCGTGGTGCCGGTACTGCTGCTGTCGCGTTTTCGTATGCCGCCTGCGTTGCAGCAGTGGCTGAGCTTTATTCCTGCGGCGATTATGTCGGCCATTATCGCCGCTGAGCTGGTGGGAAAACCGGCGTTAACCGGCAGTGGAATCAGCATTTCACTGCTGGCGGCCGCGGTAGCCACGCTGATTGGCGCGCTGAGCCGCAGCCTGTTTGCGACGGTGATTGCGGGAATGGCGGCGTTTATGGGGTTAAGCTATTTGTTGGCATAGGTGCGTAACCAGGCGAGCGGTAATATGCGAGGATAAGTCCCCGGAATCGGCGCGATGCGCGCGTCCAGGCTACTCGCGTTTTTCCACGGTTATCATGGTGACGAAAGGATGGTACTGCCAGGGGACACTGCTCCCCTGCTGGTACATCTTTGAGATGGTGCCGTCGAGATAGAGCATTTGCCGCACGTTCAGGCGCGATTTCGCATAGCAGGCGAAATCATAGAAATTGGTTTCCCGCTCGCTCAGCATAAACACGACCTTGCCCTGCGCGGTGATCCCTACACCGTTGCGCAGTTTGCGTGAACTTGCCGACGGTTTCAGCCGCCAGTTAATCACGCCGTTTTCAATCAGCATCGGGCCGGACTGCACCGCGTAGTCCATGCCTTTCGTCGATTTCAGTTTGTCGAGGCTGACTATCCCCGCACGGTCGCCCTTAACGTAGAAAACACCGCCGGGTTTGATAAAGAAGTTTCCGCCGCCGGACGCCCGGTTCACCGCCACCTTCTGCTGGCCGTTTTCAATATACAGCCCAAGGGGGGCGTAGGCTTTATCGTAGATGCCGCCGTTCATCGCCATCCGCACGCGACCGTCGCCGTTAATGTCGGACAGCAGCGCGCGCAGCGAACCATAGTCTTTACCGTTGGCTTTTAGCCAGTACATGGCAATACGTTCGTACTGGGGATCGGCGGTATAGCTTTGTAGCGTGAGATTGGGGTCCGTCAGGCGACACGAACTGCCCGCAGCTGCCACGAAAGGCACGGCCATCAGCGCCAGCAGCAGCGGTATTGTACGAATGGACATGACGTTATTCGTCTTCGTCTTCATCCTCAAAACGCGCGACAATACGCTCGCCAGTATGGGTAGCACGCAGCTCCTCGGCCACCAGCGCAATCGCCTGACCGCTAGCCATGCCCTGCGACATCAGTTCCTGAATGCGCTCAACGGCTTTTTGCTGCTGCTCATGGCTCAGTGAAGGTAATCCTGCAAACATCATTTACTCCTGCTACATTGTGAGCGCGTATTATTTCATGCTGCCCGAACATTCGCCAGTGGCAGTGCAACAAGGCTGGACAGAGAAACAATGTTACCCCCTTCAACGATGACGCTTCCCTGGCGACAGGATGCCGCCGAACACTACTTTGCCCCGTTAAACGCATCGCCCTGGGCGATGATGCTGCACTCAGGCTTCGCGGACCACCCGCACAGCCGTTACGATATCGTGGTGGCCGACCCTTGCCAGACCCTGGTAACCCGTGGCGATAGCACCCTCATCACCCAAGCAGGGCAAACACAGGCCTCCGGTGACTGCCCGCTCGCGCTGCTGCAGCAGGCCATTGAACGGCTTAACATCTCGACCGCTCCCCTCGCCGACATTCCGTTTACCGGCGGTGCGGTTGGTCTTTTTGGTTATGATTTGGGCCGTCGCTTTGAAAAGCTGCCCGACCAGGCGCGGCAGGATGTGAGCGTGCCGGATATGGCCGTTGGGCTTTATGACTGGGCGCTGATTGTGGATCATCAACGCCAGGCGGTAACGCTGCTCTGCCACGGCGATATTCAGGCCCGCTTACGCTGGCTGGAACAACAGATTGCCCCTGTCGCCGAGCCGTTCGCCCTCACCTCTGGCTGGCAGTCGAACATGACCCGCGAGCAATACGGCGAGAAGTTTCGCCAGGTGCAGGCCTATCTGCACAGCGGCGACTGCTATCAGGTGAACCTCGCCCAGCGTTTTCAGGCGCGCTATCGCGGCGACGAATGGGCGGCCTTTGTGGAACTCAACCGCGCGAATCGTGCGCCGTTTAGCGCGTTTTTACGTCTTGATGAGAGCGCCATTCTTAGCCTTTCTCCCGAGCGTTTTATTCAGCTCGAGCAGGGCTGCATTCAGACTCGGCCGATTAAAGGCACCCTGCCGCGTCTGGGCTCGCCAGAGGCTGACGCCGAGCAGGCCCAGCGGCTGGCCAACTCGCCGAAAGATCGTGCAGAAAACCTGATGATTGTCGACCTGATGCGCAACGACATCGGGCGCGTCGCCGTCCCGGGCAGTGTACGCGTGCCGGAGCTGTTCGTCGTTGAACCGTTCCCGGCGGTACATCATCTGGTGAGCACCATCACCGCACAGCTGCCAGCGACGCTGCACGCTACCGATCTGCTGCGCGCCGCGTTTCCCGGCGGCTCAATTACCGGCGCGCCAAAAGTTCGCGCGATGGAAATTATCGACGAGCTGGAGCCCCATCGCCGTAACGCCTGGTGCGGCAGCATCGGCTATGTCAGCGCCTGCGGCAACATGGATACCAGCATCACCATTCGCACGGTAACGGCCTCGGACGGCACGCTTTACTGCTCGGCGGGCGGCGGCCTTGTCGCCGACAGCGACGAAGATGCGGAATATCAGGAAACATTTGATAAAGTGAATAGAATCCTTCAACAACTGGAGTCCTGACAATGCAAGAGCCCGCGCTGAACCTGGATGACTTCCTCTCCCGCTTTCAGCTGCTTCGCCCGCAGACCGCGCGGGCAGCATTAAACGCCAGACAGGCGGCGGTACTGGTGCCCATTGTTCGCCGCCCCGAGCCGGGCCTGCTGCTGACCCAGCGCTCGGCGCGTTTGCGCAAACACCCCGGCCAGGTGGCCTTCCCCGGCGGTGCCGTAGACAGCACCGATGCCTCGCTGATTGCCGCCGCACTGCGTGAAGCGCAGGAAGAGGTCGCCATTCCTCCGGAGTGCGTGGATATCATCGGCGTGCTGCCGCCGGTCGACAGCGTGACCGGCTTTCAGGTTACGCCGGTGCTCGGGGTGATCCCACCGGATCTGCACTATCACGCCAGTGAAGATGAAGTGGCGTCGGTGTTTGAAATGCCGCTTGCCGAAGCGCTGCGTCTGGGGCGTTATCACCCGCTCGATATTCACCGCCGTGGCAATGAGCATCGCGTTTGGCTCTCGTGGTATCAGCACTATTTTGTCTGGGGCATGACCGCTGGCATTATTCGTGAGCTGGCGCTACAGGTGGGCCTTAAACCCTGAGCGTCCACCAATTCAAATAGAGATTATTTTCGCCAGCGCGATGCCGCTGGCGGTTACTATTGTGAACATAATAGTTAAACCCCACCTCGGCAATAGTGGTAACCACTATACAGTAGATCAATTATCAATCAGTATATATTCACCACTATATTGTATTTATCGTAAGCAATAAATCACGACGAGAACGATTTTTTGCGATATAACATAAGCATAAAATACGATGTCGCGCCATATTACCTTATCGATATCTATTGTTTTAATTAAATATTTTAGCGAGATGAATAATATGAGCTTTGTGAATAAATTTATTACCGATGAAAAAGAGATCCAAAAATTCGATCTGGACAATGTCTATAACGCCTGTGATCTGGGACCGGGTAATCGGAAATGGCCAGAAGCCCGCCTTGACGGTTCTGACAGACCTAATCTCACTATCGATCGGGAGAGAAATATCTGGCTGATGCACCCTGGAGTTATACATAGTTATGAAAATAGTCGTAGTGGTTATCCTGAACCGACCGGAGTGTATGTGTTTATCCTCCATTATTCGGGAAAAAATTATGAATTCAGACTTAAATGTTCAAATGATAGCACGTGCAATTATCGTGATGAATCACCTCGAATTGTTATATGGCAGCTTGTCTCTTTTCCTACTGAAATCAAGGAGAACAAAGATAAAAATCAACTGATGTCGGTATTGAAAGAAGCGCTGGGGGTTTTTGGGATTCTCGGCGCAAGATATCAAATGCCAGACACCATTGTCAGATTTGAATTTTAACGAAAGGATATGAGGACAGGGATATGTTAACGACAAGACAGGCAAACAATCTGCTGAGCTCTATCACTACTGAAGCAGAGTTACGGGAGCTATTATATCAACTCGACGTCAGTTGTGCTGGCAGTACAACGGTACTTTACAGTGGGGCTTTAGGTGAAGTTGAAACATCTGATGGTAATATGAATACCATCAGATCATCAGATATAGTCAATGGTTTAAAAGACAATCCTGATATACGTCTTATTGATAAAACTAAAGCAAGTGAATTCATGGAAAGCAAGGCATTTAAAGATACATTACTTTCTATTTTTGCTGATAACCCATATAAGATTGGCTCTAAATCTAATCAATTCCTCTACGGCGAAATTATCGATGGTGTCCGCCAGCCCAACGGTTCATGGGATATCATTTCCCAGCGTTTTGTTGCGGAAACCACCGGTGAAGTCCGTCTGCTTGTCGGCATGAACACCGACCCCACTCGGGTATTTGGCGCCGTTGCGTTATCCTCGTAAACAAATCTCTTCTTTCTCCCCTGAATGAATACTTGATCTGAGCTTTAGTAGATACACGCAATATCATCACACCCGCACCAGATATCTTTAGCATGGTAAACTTCCCTATCCTGCGATATTTACTAGCGACACCAGGACTTAGCGAGCAAAAAAAATCGTTGTTGTAAATAATAATTCATGACGTACGCGATTTTCTACGATATAAAGTAAGCAGAGAACAATTTATCATACGTATATTAATATATTGATACTTGTTGTTTTAATGAAATGTTTTAATGAGGTGAATAATATGGGTTTTGTGAATGAATTTATTACCGATGAAAAAGAGATCCAAAAATTTGATCTGGATAATGTCTATAACGCCTGTGACCTGGGACCGGGTCATCGGAAATGGCCAGAGGCCCGCCTTGACGGTTCTGACAGACCGAATCTCACTATCGATCGGGAGAGAAATATCTGGCTCATGCACCCTGGTGGGGTATACAGCTATGAAAATAGTCGGACTGGCTATCCTGAACCAACGGGAGTGTGTGTATTTATTCTCCATTATTCAGAAAAAAACTATGAGTTCAGACTTAAAAGATCAAAGAGTGGAACGCGTAATTTCAATACTGAATCACCTCGAATTGTAATCTGGCAGCTTGTCTCCCTTCCTCCTGAAATAGAGGAAAGCACAGAAAAAAAACAACTCATGTCTGTACTGAAAGAAGCGCTAGAGGTTTTTGGAATTCTTGGTGCAAATATTCAGAGACCAAACACCATTGTCAGATTTGAATTTTAATTAAAGGATATGAGGACAGGGATATGTTAACGACAAGACAGGCAAACAATCTGCTGAGCTCTATCACTACTGAAGCAGAGTTACGGAAACTATTATATCAACTCGACGTCAGTTGTACTGGCAATACAACGGTACTTTACAGAGGGGCTTTAGGTGAAGTTGAAACATCTGATGGTAATATGAATACCATCAGATCATCAGATATAGTCAATGGTTTAAAAGATAATCCTGATATACGTCTTATTGATAAAACAGCAGCAAGTGCATTCATGGAAAGTAGTGCATTTAAAAATACATTATTTTCTATTTTCGGTGATATTCCAGATGAGTTTGGTTCAAAATCCAATCAATTCCTCTACGGCGAAATTATCGATGGTGTCCGCCAGCCCAACGGTGCATGGGATATCACTTCCCAGCGTTTTGTTGCGGAAACCACCGGTGAAGTCCGTCTGCTTGTCGGCATGAACACCGACCCCACTCGGGTATTTGGCGCCGTTGCATAGTCCTCGTTAACAAATCTCTTTCCTCTGAATGAATCCTTGATCTGAGCTTTAGTAGATACACGCAATATCATCCCCCCACACCAGATATCTTTAGCATGGCAAACTTCCCTATCCTGCGATGTTGACTAGCGACACCAGGGCTTAACGTGCAAAGAAAAAATCGTTATCGTAAATAATAGTTCATGACGTACGCGATTTTCTACGATATAAAGAAAGCAGAGAACCATGTATCCTATGTATATTAATATACTGATACTTATTGTTTTAATGAAATGTTTTAATGAGGTGAATAATATGGGTTTTGTGAATGAATTTATTACCGATGAAAAAGAGATCCAAAAATTTGATCTGGACAATGTCTATAACGCCTGTGACCTGGGGCCGGGCAATCGCAAATGGCCTGAGGCCCGCCTTGACGGTTCTGCCAGACCTTGCCTCACTATTGATCGGGAAAGGAATATTTGGCTCATGTATGTCGGTGGAATAGATAGTTATGAAAATAGTCGTTCCGGTTATCCAGAGCCCACAGGAGTGCGTGTATTTGTATTGCATTACCAAGGGAAAAATTATGAGTTTAAACTTAAAAAGTCACAGGATAGCAGCCCGAATATTCATAATTTGCCATTTGTTATCATCTGGCAGCTATCATCTATCTCACCAGAAATAAATAATGAAAAAGAGTATATTGAGATCATCTCGTCTTTAAAAAATGCATTGACAATTTTCGGCGTTCGCGGAGCCAGAATCCAAGTCCCTGACACAATTGTCAGATTTGAGTTTTAACTGAAAGACTATTAGAGACAGGGATATGTTAACAACTAAGCAAGCGAATAGCCTTCTTAAGACCATCACATCTGAGGAAGAATTAAAGGCTCTATTATATCAACTGGATGTCAGTTGTGCTGGCAGCACTACCGTGCTTTATAGTGGCGTGTTAGGAGAGGTCGAAACAGCTAGTGAAACGGTTAGTATTGTTCGAGCATCTGATATAGTTAATGATTTAAAAAACAATTCTGACATTCGTCTTATCGATAAAACAGAGGCTAGCACATTTCTATCAAATCCTGAACTTGATGATATACTCTTCCAAATATTCGGTGATGATCGTGCTGACATAGGTTCAAAATCCAATCAATTCCTCTTTGGCGAAATTATCGATGGTGTCCGCCAGCCCAACGGTGCATGGGATATCATTTCCCAGCGTTTTGTTGCGGAAACCACCGGTGAAGTCCGTCTGCTTGTCGGCATGAACACCGACCCCACTCGGGTATTTGGCGCAACGGAATTACCGGCCCTGATGGATAACCCTAATATCACGACGATTGAGGGTATCCCCAAATCAGAACTTTCAGGAAAAAGCACCTCTGAGATATTTAAACTGCTACGCGACTCCGCCTGGCAAAACATCATGGGCACCGACCTTATACACGGACACATTGACTCGTGGCTTAATATCACTCCGGAAAGCTACAGCGATGTAGATTATATTAATAACCTTAGAAAAGAACTACGTACACTGAATGATGCCCAACTCACCAGCTATAAAAAAACGGCGAACGACCTGGCGGAAATAAGTACAAAACTGGTCAAACATGCTCCATTAGTTGGCAAGACATTATTAGGGGCATCACTGGCGATGGTGGCTGCGGAATCGTCAGCTGCGATGGATCGCGGTGATAAAAATGAAGCCATTTCCATTTGGATTGAATTTGCCCTTGAAGAGTTTGGTGGCGAGATCGTTGCTACTCTGGCTGGGATCGCGGCTGGAGCAGCGGCCACAACGGTGGGAGCGCCTGCATCGGTCATTGCAGCAGTAGGGTTTGGGACTGCGGTACTGGGAGGATTCATTACGGCAGAAACGGTGGACCAATACGCAGATTTGATCCGCGACCATGATGCCAACGGGGTGATGGATCTGCTGGACAGAATGAAGAATGTCTTCACTGGAGTGAATGATCAATTACCAAACCGCTTACCTCCCGGATTTACGCCAGAACACCGCTATACGTTAGATACGCGCTCCAGTGCGAGTGCCATGGCGGCAATGGCAAAAAACAGCCTGGCGTACCGTTATGCACTGATTAACCTTAATCCCTTTGTGATTACTGATTACAATTATTCGGCATACGCGCTCAACACGGAGTATCAGTACGCTAATTACTCTGAACAGTACTGGCAGGATCGCGCAAAAATGACCTACTGGCGGATTCAGTATCAACTGCAGGGTCTGGACGTCAGTGAGCAGATGAACAGCGATTCAACATACGGCAATTATGATTTTGTGGACATGAGCACACCGCTGTCTGGCAGTGATTATATGCAATTAAGCATAGACGGCCGCGGAATCTCGATGGATGACCACAAAATCATATTTGGTAGCCAGAAATCTGACAGTATTACTGGCGCCGGTGGGAGCGATTATCTTTATGGCAATGAAGGGAATGATGTCATCTCGGGTGCTGCGGGAAGCGATTATCTGGAAGGAGGAAACGGCGACGACACCCTTGAAGGCGGTTCGGGACAAGACATTTTGTACGGCGGTGATGGCAGAAATGTCATTTACGGGGGCAGTAAAGATGAGCTTGATGATGGTGAAGCCGACACTTTATATGGAGGTGCCGGTTTTAATACCTATATTGTCGATGAGTATGACACTATTATTATTACGGCAGGGAGTAATCCTGATGGTGCTATATTTCTTAAGAATGCTGACGGTCAATTAATAGAACTGACCGAAGCTATTCTTGAGATAAAAGAAAACACAGATGAAAACTCAGAAACAGTTCCAGAAACTGAAGCCGATAGCAACATCACCTATTTAAGTAGCGAAGGTGACAAATACTATTTTGACGGTGACACGTTGGTCATTAATGATGGGCTGCGAATTGTTGATTTTAAAAAATATGCCCGGCAAACCAAGGATTCCGATGGCGGCGACATTTATTCCGCAATGGGTATTACGTTACGTGAAGAAGGAGAGCCCGATGACGAACCAGACGATGGTGCAGCTGAAGAGACGGTATCTCCTGTTGTTATCGATCTGAACGGTAATGGCGTCGAAACATTATCCGATAAAGAGGTCTATTTTGATCATGCCAATGATGGACTCAAAGAACTTAGCGGCTGGGTAGCCGCCACCGATGGCCTGTTAGTGCGGGATCTTAATGGCGATGGGAAGATTACCAGCGGTCTAGAGTTGTTTGGTAACAACACGCGCTTGCGCGATGGTAGCATAGCCAGTAATGGTTTTCAGGCACTAGCGGAACTGGATGATAATCTGGACGGTAGTCTGGATAGCAATGATAAAGCCTGGTCGTCGCTCCATATCTGGCAGGATAAAAATAGTAATGGCAAAACGGACGCCGGGGAATTATATAGCATGGCGGATGCGGGTATCACTGCCGTCAACGTTCGCTATTCCGCTTCAACATATCAGGATGATAACGGTGAATATCATAAGCAAATTAGCAACGTTACGCTGGACAACGGTATAACCGCAGCCTGCGCGGATATTTGGTTTAAGGTGGACAAATCCGTTCGAATTCACAATAACGATTTGCCTCTGACCGAAGAGGTCATTCGGCTCCCTAATGCTCGGGGTTTTGGGCATCTTCCTGATTTACGTCAGGCGATGGTGGCGGATGATATTCTGCAAGCATTACTTCGTGATTATCTTATCGAAACAGACCGTACTAAAAAAGATGCGTTACTAGACAAGCTAATTTACCAGTGGGCAGGGGTACAGGATGTTAAGGCGACTCAACTCTATGCCATTACCCTACAACAGGTTGCTGTCATTGAGCAGTTAACCATGTCACCTTATAACAATAAATATAGCGGGTCGACGGTAGGAGATTCAGCATCACTGGTACTACTTAATGAATATCAAAAATTCAGAAATTATACCGAAGCTCAAATTCTTGCGCAGACTTATTTATACGAAGAGCTTAAAGATGTGGTTCTGACGGGATATAACTCCAGGGTTACTGGTCTGGTACTCAGCCTGAGCGCGGCAGAACAGTTAATTCACAGCCTATATTTAAATGGAGAATATGGTAAGCTTGATGACGTTACACAAGCATTATTTAATCTATCCATCTATTCGGATAATAACCGAGTACAATTAGTCAGTCTGTATGTCAATCTCATCAAAAATGAACCTGGGATGCTCCAATATCTGCCATCTTTAACTGTAAATGATAATATCATTTTAGGCGATGACGGCAGCAATACACTTTCCGGCAATGCAGATGATAACATTTTCTCCGGCGGAAAAGGCAATGACGTACTTAAAGGAGAAGGTGGTGATGATATTTATATTTTTAATGTTGGTGACGGACAGGATATAATAAAAGAGTATCACGGCGAGCGGGATATTATCTATTTCAGCGAAGGATTATCGCCCGAGCAGGTGGAATTCAGTCGCGATTGGGACGATCTTATTGTCGGCTTTCGAGGAAGCGACGATAGCGTGACGATAACGGATTTCTTCCTTGCTGACGACTACAAAGTCGAAAAGCTGGCGTTTGCCAACGGCTTTGTTTGGGATCTTACCGAAAGAAACTCCCAATTTCTTGTCGGCACTGAGGGCAACCAGACCCTGTGGGCCTTCCCTGAGGGCAATGAAATTCATGCCGCGGGCGGGGATGATGTTCTTTTCGGAGAGCTAGGGAATGACATTCTTTATGGTGATAATGGCTCAGATGAGCTTATTGGTAATGAAGGAGATGATATTCTTTCCGGCGGCCAGGGAAACGACGCGTTATGCGGTGGCGGCGGTAATGATACCTACCTGTTTAATGTCGGCGATGGACATGATGTCATTTATGGCGACACTGACGACTCGTGGAATAACACTCATCAGGAGCAGGATATCCTGCGCTTGGGTAGCGGCATTCTTCCTGACCAGATACAACTGCAGCGAAAGGATGGCAATCTGCTGATTACCATTGGCGACGGTGCGGACAGTATTACCGTCATTGATTACTTCCATTCTAACACCTGGCCAATAGCGCAGATTGTTTTTGCTGATGGCTCAGTCTGGGATACGGCAACCATTCTTGATGGTGTCGTTGTCATAAAAGATGTTGTGCAAAACCTCATTGCTCAAGAAGAAGGCAGTGTTCTGGAGGCCGGTAGTCATGATGACACGTTAACGGGGCTCTCCGGAGACGATCGCCTTTATGGCAATGATGGTAACGATACGCTAACCGGTGGAGCCGGACAAGATATCTTAACGGGTGGCGCAGGTAGCGATACTTATGTATTTAACGCCGGGGATGGTCTGGATATTATCGAGGATTGCCGCTATGCCGACAATCTCGACCACAACATTTTGCGCATTGGCGATGGGTTGCATAGGGAAGATTCCCATGTTGCTCGTTACTATGATGATCTGGTTATTGACTTCCGCGGGAGTGACGATTGCATCGTCATTCCAGGCTATTTCGCGCAGGACGTTCACCCTGTTGACCTGATCATTTTTGCCGACGGCTCACTCTGGGATATTGCTGCGGTGGAAGCATTGGCGCAAGTGGGAACAGATGAAGATCAAACGCTGATTGCGAGCGACCACGGCAGCGTAATTTATGCAGGTGGCGGAGATGATGTACTGTACGGCGGGCGGAGTGATGATGTGCTGGCAGGCGGTACAGGCAATGATGTGCTGTACGGTGGGTCTGGTCATGATACCTATCTGTTTAATGCTGGAGATGGTCAGGATCGAATCACTGCAAACTTTTCTTATGGAGACATCCCCTCCCCTAATGCAGATAACGAAAGTTACGTTCCAGGTACCCTTGTGCTCGGTGATGGCCTGCTGGCGAGCAACACCATTGCTGATAAGAGCGGCGCTGACTTAACGATTACCTTCCGCGATAACAGCGACAGTATTACGGTAGAAAATTACTTTGATCAGGATCGCTGTCTGGTCGACCTGATTACTTTTGCCGATGGTACGGTATGGAATTATGCCACCGTACAAGCCCAGATACTGATTGGTAGCGACGAAGCTCAGACACTGTGGGCGTTCGATCGCGGGAGCAATATCCATGCAGCAGGTGGAAACGATAAATTGTACGGCTCTGATGTTGATGACGCGCTTTATGGTGATGATGGCGATGATCGACTGATGGGACACGGTGGCCACGACATACTGGTAGGTGGCGCGGGCAATGACACCCTCGAAGGTGGTGAGGATGGGGATACCTATCTGTTTAATGCAGGAGATGGGCAGGACATCATCAGCGAAAGTCGTCACGTAAACGAAACCAACACGCTGCATTTCGGTGATGGTCTGTTGGCAGAAAATGCTGTCATGCAGCAGTGGGATAACGACCTTATCATTTATTTTCAAAACAGCGCTGACAGCGTGACGATTAAAAACTATTTCTCTACCGAGGGGGGCGATGAGCTCCTCTACCAGATAGAACAGATCATGTTTGCCGACGGTACGGTCTGGGATACCGCCGCCGTATTATCACAAATACATACCGGTACGAGTGAAGCACAGACCCTGCTGGCACTGGACTGTGGCAGCGTTATCCATGCCGCTGGCGGAAATGATAGCCTCTACGGCGCGGGTGGCAATGATGCGCTGTACGGCGATGCAGGAAACGACACACTTGATGGTGCGAGTGGTGAAGACACGCTTTATGGTGGCGACGGTAATGATGCATTGTTTGGTGGGGACGGGGATGATTTGTTGTCTGGCGGTGAAGGAGATGATGCGCTCAAAGGGGAATACGGTCGGGACATGCTGTACGGCGATGCAGGAAACGATATGCTTACCGGCGGCTTCGATAACGACTGGCTGAGCGGCGGTGATGGCAATGACAGTCTGGACGGTGGTGACGATAATGACTTGCTGGCTGGAGGTACAGGCAATGATTCGTTGAAAGGCGGAACCGGTAGCGATACTTATCTCTTTAATGTCGGAGATGGACAGGACACGATTACTGAAGGCCGCAAAAACACCGGTGATGCAGATACCTTACGCTTTGGTGAAGGTGTGCAGGCAAAGGATGCCCGAATACAGCGCAATGGTGGCGATCTGGTGATCAATTTTTCCGGCAATACTGACAGCGTGACGGTGAAAAATTACTTCACTGCGGCGAAATATCAGGTGGAACATATTAGTTTTGCCGATGGCACTGACTGGGCACCGGAAGATATCCTGAATTATGTAGAATATGATATTCAACTGCCTCTGGCTGCGCCAACCGATGCGCCGATCTCAATGTCTTTGATCCGCGAACAGATGGCGGCATTTATGTCAGAATTTGACGATGATGCAGATAGCATCGTTGATTTTGGCCCTGTGCTCAGTTCCTCTCGGATTCCAACCAGCCCACTATTTCATCTTTGATTCAGGCGACTAGTTCTTTCCACCATAGAGAGCCCGGCAATAATTTACGCTCCGGGTTCTCTATTTGTATTGCTACGCAGTAATACAGTCTGGACGTTGTAGCCTCAGCACTATGTCGGGGCTAACCTTAGGCATTATTCGTGAGCTGGCGCTACAGGTGGGCCTAAAACCCTGACTATACTTACCCTGAAAACCGTCATTTCAGCATTAGTAAAATCAACGCTACACATTAATTAAATTCATGTGAATAGTTAAGCTGAGTTTCAGGTTCCCTCATACACTATGCGCAGTTATTACATCGTTGCCGCAACAACGCGGCAACCCTGTCAGGAGTGTTAAAGTGATTAGTATATTCGACATGTTTAAGGTGGGGATTGGTCCCTCATCTTCCCATACTGTAGGGCCGATGAAGGCTGGCAAACAGTTCGTCGATGACCTGGTCGAAAAGGGACTGATTGATGACGTGACGCGCGTTGCCGTCGACGTCTATGGTTCACTGTCCCTCACCGGTAAGGGCCACCATACCGATATCGCGATTATTATGGGTCTGGCGGGCAACCAGCCGGATACCGTCGATATTGATGCCATCCCGGCATTTATTCGTGACGTTGAAGCACGTGGCCGTCTGCTGCTAGCGCTTGGCCGCGTTGAGGTCGATTTCCCGGCCGATAACGGCATGCGCTTCCATAACGGTAATCTGCCGCTGCACGAAAACGGCATGCAGATAACCGCCTGGGCAGGTGACGCCGATCTCTACAGCAAAACCTATTATTCTATCGGCGGCGGTTTTATCGTCGACGCAGAGCATTTTGGCAAAGCGGACAGCGGCGAAGTGCAGGTGCCTTACCCGTTTGCTTCAGCGACCGAAATGCTCAACTACTGCAAAGAGACCGGCCTGTCGCTCTCTGGCATGGTGATGCAGAACGAACTGGCGCTGCACAGCAAGAAAGAGATTGAAGACTACTTCGAGAACGTTTGGCAGACCATGCGCGCCTGTATTGACCGCGGCATGAATACCGAAGGCGTGCTGCCGGGTCCGCTGCGCGTACCGCGTCGTGCTTCCGCGCTGCGCCGTATGCTGGTTTCCAGCGATAAGCTCTCCAGCGACCCGATGAACGTCATCGACTGGGTGAACATGTTCGCGCTGGCGGTAAACGAAGAGAACGCCGCCGGTGGCCGCGTGGTCACAGCACCGACCAACGGCGCCTGTGGTATCGTTCCGGCGGTACTGGCCTATTACGATCACTTTATCGAGTCCGTTAGCCCGGATATCTATATTCGCTACTTCCTGGCCTCCGGTGCCATTGGCGCGCTGTATAAGATGAACGCCTCTATCTCCGGCGCGGAAGTGGGTTGCCAGGGTGAAGTGGGCGTAGCCTGTTCGATGGCGGCAGCCGGCCTGGCTGAACTGCTGGGTGCCAGCCCGGAGCAGGTGTGCGTCGCGGCGGAAATTGGTATGGAGCATAACCTCGGCCTGACCTGTGACCCGGTTGCAGGCCAGGTTCAGGTGCCGTGCATTGAGCGTAACGCCATTGCCTCGGTCAAAGCGATTAACGCCGCACGTATGGCGATGCGTCGTACCAGCGAGCCGCGCGTTTCCCTCGACAAGGTTATTGAAACCATGTACGAAACCGGTAAAGACATGAACGCCAAATATCGCGAAACGTCGCGTGGTGGTCTGGCTATTAAGGTTCAGTGCGACTAATACGTTATTTCGCCTACCCCTAATACGGGTAGGCGATTTATTTGCCTATTTTTTCTCACTATTTTCGCTACCCACTACACTTGCTCTGTTGTCACTGCTATTTTCATAACCACTCAAAGCGCGACGAGCAGCGGATATGCAATCAGCACAAGGAATTATCAGGCTCTACCTTCATAAGCGAATCGCCGTCTGTGTGATTGTCGCGCTCTGTGCTTTTGCGTTGACACTAGGAATACGATTTATTTCGCAGCGCAGCATAAATCAGCATCAGATTGATGCTCTCACGGCCCACTCCGTCGATCGTCTCAACCGAATCCTACAACCGCTAAAAACACAACGTGCAGAGATGCTCGCCCTGGTCGGACAGCCGTGTGAGGCCATTCATCTGCCGCTGCGTAAACTGGCCGTCATGCTGCAAACGGTACGCTCTATTGCGCTGGTTAAATCGGGCAAGCTTTATTGCTCCAGCGCGCTGGGTTCACGCAATATCGACGTCCATTCACTTCAGCCGCAGTTGCCAACTAAAAATCCATTGCTCCTGCTCACAACCGATCATTCCTTAATGATAGGCAGCCCTATCCTTGTCCAGTGGTTTCCTGCATCAGCGGATGGTCAGGATGGCGTGATGGTCTCCATCAACATTGATTTAATCAGCAATATCATCCTTGAGTCCGCCCCACCGCTGATAACGCACGTTAGCCTGAACGTCGCTGACCAGCATTATCAGCACGATATTGGGATAACCGGGCAGTTAGACAGCACAGGCAATCAGGTGTATCTACGTGCTTCAACTGCCTTCCCGTTTAGCGTCGCGGCGCTAAGCCCGGGCCCGAACCGGCTTGCGCTCACTAATCTGGTCACCGACCTGCCGCTGGCGCTTATCATGAGCGTTCTGTTTACGTGGATAGCCTGGCTTGCGACCGCTGGTCGACTGAGCTTTTCCCGGGAAATTAACATGGGCATCGCTGGTAAAGAGTTCGGCCTTTATTGCCAGCCGCAAATGGATGCTCGCGCGCAGCGCTGTATCGGCGTGGAAATCCTGCTGCGCTGGAACAATCCGCGCGTCGGCTGGGTCGCGCCGGACGTGTTTATTCCCATTGCCGAAACGCAAAACCTGATTATTCCGCTGACCCGCTACGTCATCAGCGAAACAGCGCAGCGTCTGCATTTGTTCCCTCAGGATAGCGATTTTCAGATAGGCATCAACGTTGCGGCTCCGCACTTTAAAAACGACAAATTGTTGAAAGATTTAAAGCAGAATTGGTTCAACGTAAACCCCGTACAGCAACTGACGGTAGAGCTCACCGAGCGTGACGCGCTGAATGACGTGAGCTACCCGTTACGCAGCGAGCTGGGGAACCATCAGATTAAACTGGCTATCGATGATTTTGGCACCGGCAACAGTTCGCTTTCCTGGCTTGAAATGCTGCATCCAGACATCCTGAAAATTGATAAGTCCTTTACTAGCGCCATTGGCACCGATGCGGTGAACTCGGCGGTGACGGATATCATTATCGCGCTGGGTCAGCGGTTGAATATTGAGCTGGTTGCTGAAGGGGTCGAAACCCAAGCGCAGGCGCTCTATTTGCAGCAGCACGGCGTGCATTTGTTGCAAGGGTATCTCTATGCGCAGCCGATGCCGCTGGAGGCATTTCCCGAGTGGCTGGCGACGCATAACAAATTGAATTCGCAGATATCGTAGCCCGAGTGAACGAAGTGACCCGGGAGTTCCCCAAAGTCACTTCTTCTCGTAGTCCCGCCAGGCAAAGCGCCGCCGGGATTACTCAACTACCTTATTCGTCTTCGTCGTGTGGTGAAGCCAGCTTCACCACGCGAATCTGATCGACACGATAGTTATTGGCCGCCGTAATCGTGATGTGCAACGATGGCAGTTCAATCACATCGCCAATATGTGGGATCTGCCCGTTGACGGCAATCACCAGCCCCGCCACCGTCGCGATATCATCATCCACCAGGTTATCCAGCCCCAATGCATGCTGGAACGCGTGCAGGTCGGTGGTGCCCTTCACCAGCCAGCCGTCACCATCCGCCACAATTTCCGGCGTTTCGTCGGCGTCCGGGAATTCACCGGCAATCGCTTCCAGCACGTCCAGCGGCGTGACCAGCCCCTGTACCACACCAAACTCGTTGGTCACGATAACGAAGCTTCCGCGCGCCCGACGCAGTACGCCCAGCAGATTGATAGGGTCCAGCGTGTCCGGGACGATAATCGCCGGTGTTGCCGAGGCTATCGCCAGGACGTCTTCACCCGCTTCCAGCGCCACCAGCAGCTCTTTAGCACGCACGATGCCGACGATTTCATCCAGCTCACCCCGACACACCGGGAACAGGCTGTGTGGCGATGACAGCAGCTGCTGGCGGATTTCTTCGGTACTCAGGTCCGCATCCACCCAGCTAATTTCCCCACGCGGGGTCATAATGCTGCGCAGCGAACGAGAGGCCAGCGTCAGAACGCCGTTAATCATATAGCGTTCTTCTTCCACGAACGCGCCTTCCGGCACCGGCATCGTCGGCTGTTGACCTTCGTCATTTGCCGCATTCACCTGCTTACGGTTGCCCATGAGGCGCAGAATGGCATCTGCCGTACGCGCACGTAACGGCAGCGTCGACTGGTGGCGAATAAAGTTACGACGGGCAATCTGGTTGAACAGCTCAATAATAATCGAGAAGCCAATCGCCGCGTACAGATAGCCTTTCGGAATATGGAAGCCGAAGCCTTCGGCAACCAGGCTCAGACCGATCATCAGCAGGAAGCTCAGACACAGCACCACCACCGTTGGGTGCTGGTTGACGAAATTCGTCAACGGCTTCGAGGCCAGCAGCATCACGCCCATCGCAATCACGACTGCCGCCATCATCACCGGCAGATGGTTCACCATCCCGACCGCGGTAATCACCGCATCAAGCGAGAAGACGGCATCCAGTACGACAATCTGCGCCACCACGACCCAGAAGCTGGAATAGCCTTTACCGTGCCCGGAATCGTGCTGGCGGTTTTCCAGCCGTTCGTGCAGCTCGGTCGTCGCTTTAAACAGCAGGAATAGACCCCCGACCAGCATAATCAGGTCTCGTCCGGAGAACGTCTGCCCCCATACGCTGAAGAGCGGCGCGGTCAGCGTGACCATCCATGAGATGACGGAAAGCAATCCCAGACGCATCACTAACGCGAGCGACAGGCCAATCAGACGCGCTTTATCTCGTTGTTTTGGTGGCAATTTATCGGCAAGGATGGCGATAAACACCAGGTTATCAATACCGAGAACGATTTCCAGAACGACAAGCGTCAATAATCCAGCCCAGATTGACGGGTCCATTAGCAATTCCATAAACCACTCCAACGAGAGACGAGACGAGTCATCGCTATGTCATGTTTAAGCGAGACGATACCAGACGATAAAAAAGCGTGGCGCGAAAGGCCGGGAAGTGCGTCGCAAAAGCGAGCGTGTGCAAAAAGGCGTCGGTGACGATCCATACATCGGGCTGATGCCCTATACTCCTGTGTGATTAAACGAAGCATTAACATAGCAAAAACAAATGACATTTTGGCAGAGATTTACGAGTCTTTGCAAAATGTAAGGTAATTTTTTGCACCACAAAATAATTGCGGCTCTTTAACTAAATTACGGATCTTCATCACATTAATTATTCTTTCACTGTCTAAAATAATTCTCGGTAGTTATTTATTTTTTGTCTCTAACCCTTGTCTGAATCGATTCGGTAACGTGTCGACTCATGAATGTATCAGCCCTACTGATACACACGATAATAAAGGAGGTAGCAAGTGACGATTGCTATTGTAATAGGCACACATGGTTGGGCAGCAGAACAACTGCTGAAAACGGCAGAAATGCTGTTGGGCGAGCAGGACAATGTTGGCTGGATCGATTTCGTGCCTGGCGAGAATGCAGACACGTTAATCGAAAAATACAATGCGCAACTGGCTAAGCTTGATACCAGCAAAGGCGTGTTGTTCCTTGTTGACACCTGGGGCGGTAGCCCATTCAACGCGGCAAGCCGCATTGTTGTTGATAAAGAAAACTATGAAGTGATTGCGGGCGTCAACGTACCGATGCTGGTCGAAACCTTCATGGCGCGTGACGATAACCCAAGCTTTGACGAGCTGGTTGCGCTGGCGGTGGAAACCGGTAGCGAAGGCGTGAAAGCGCTGAAAGCCAAACCTGTCGAGAAAGCTGCTCCGGTTGCGGCTCCTGCTGCACCGAAAGCCGCCGCTCCGGCGAAACCAATGGGCCCGAACGACTACATGACCATCGGTCTGGCGCGTATCGATGACCGTCTGATTCACGGCCAGGTTGCGACCCGTTGGACCAAAGAGACCAACGTCACCCGCATCATTGTCGTGAGCGATGAAGTTGCCGCCGATACCGTGCGTAAAACCCTGCTGACTCAGGTTGCTCCTCCAGGCGTAACGGCACACGTTGTCGATGTCGCCAAAATGATCCGCGTTTACAATAACCCGAAATATGCAGGCGATCGTGTGATGCTTCTGTTCACCAACCCGACCGACGTTGAACGTATCGTCGAAGGCGGCGTGAAACTGACCAGCGTAAACATTGGTGGCATGGCATTCCGTCAGGGCAAAACCCAGGTCAACAACGCGATTTCCGTTGATGAAAAAGATATCGAAGCCTTCAAGAAACTGAATGCCCGCGGTATTGAGCTGGAAGCCCGTAAGGTCTCCACCGATCAGAAACTGAAAATGATGGATCTGATTGCCAAAGCGGATAAATAACCGCTCGGGCAACGTTTTTTAGCCTTCACACTTAAGTCTGTATAAGCAATAGGAGAAGTACAATGGAGATTACCACTCTTCAGATTGTGCTGGTGTTCATCGTCGCATGTATCGCGGGTATGGAGTCGGTACTTGATGAATTTCAGTTCCACCGTCCGCTGGTGGCCTGTACGCTAATCGGTGCCGTTCTCGGGGACATGAAAACCGGTATTATCATCGGTGGTACCCTTGAAATGATCGCGCTGGGCTGGATGAACATCGGTGCAGCAGTAGCACCAGATGCCGCATTAGCCTCAATTATTTCAACCGTTCTGGTTATTGCCGGTCACCAAAGCATTGGTGCAGGTATCGCTCTGGCGATTCCACTGGCAGCAGCAGGCCAGGTTCTGACCATCATCGTTCGTACTATCACCGTTGCCTTCCAGCACGCGGCGGATAAAGCGGCGGAAAACGGTAACCTGACGGCCATCTCGTGGCTGCACGTCTCTTCCCTGTTCCTGCAAGCAATGCGTATCGCTATCCCAGCGGTTATCGTTGCCGTATCCGTAGGCACCAGTGAAGTTCAGGGCCTGTTGAACGCTCTGCCAGAAGTGGTCACCAGCGGTCTGAACATCGCCGGTGGTATGATTGTGGTAGTTGGTTATGCGATGGTCATCAACATGATGCGCGCAGGCTACCTGATGCCGTTCTTCTATCTCGGCTTCGTTACCGCGGCGTTTACTAACTTCAACCTGGTTGCTCTGGGTGTGATTGGTGCAGTTATGGCCATCCTCTACATTCAGCTGAGCCCGAAATATAACCGCGTAGCCGGTGCGCCAGTTCAGGCTGCTGGTAATAACGATCTTGATAACGAACTGGACTAACAGGTGAGCGAAATGGTTGATATGACTAAAACTACCACCACCGAGAAAAAACTCACACCGAGTGACATTCGTGGCGTGTTCATTCGTTCTAACCTGTTCCAGGGTTCATGGAACTTCGAACGTATGCAGGCGCTGGGCTTCTGCTTCTCTATGGTTCCAGCGATTCGTCGTCTGTACCCAGAGAACAACGATGCGCGCAAACAGGCCATCAAGCGTCACCTGGAATTCTTTAACACCCATCCATACGTAGCAGCGCCGGTACTCGGCGTAACGCTGGCGATGGAAGAGCAGCGTGCGAACGGCGCAGAGATCGACGATGGTGCTATCAACGGTATCAAAGTTGGTCTGATGGGTCCGCTGGCAGGCGTGGGTGACCCAATCTTCTGGGGTACCGTACGTCCGGTATTCGCGGCACTGGGTGCCGGTATCGCGATGAGCGGCAGCCTGCTTGGGCCACTGCTGTTCTTCATCCTTTTCAACGCAGTACGTCTGCTGACCCGTTACTACGGCGTGGCTTACGGCTACCAGAAAGGGATCGACATCGTTAAGGATATGGGCGGCGGCTTCCTGCAGAAACTGACTGAGGGGGCGTCAATCCTCGGCCTGTTTGTCATGGGGGCATTGGTTAACAAGTGGACGCACGTGAACATCCCGCTGGTGGTTTCGACCATCACCGGTCAGGATGGTCAGACTCGTGTTACCACCGTGCAGACCATCCTGGATCAGCTGATGCCGGGTCTGGTACCGCTGCTGCTGACCTTCGCCTGTATGTGGCTGCTGCGTAAGAAAGTTAACGCCCTGTGGATCATCATTGGCTTCTTCGTCATTGGTATCGCAGGCTACGCTGTCGGCCTGCTGGGTCTGTAATATCTGTAGTATGCCGGGGGCCCTGCCCCCGGTTTTTTTTATCTGGAGGCTTAATGACAATCACGGATCTGGTACTGGTTCTCTTTATCATTGCAATGCTGGCATTTGCCATCTACGACCAGTTCATCATGCCCCGCCGTCATGGCACCACTCTGCTGTCCGTTCCGCTGCTGCGCGCTGACCGTGTCGACAGCGTTATCTTCGTTGTACTGATCGTTATCCTGGTTTACAACAATGTGAATAACCACGGTGAATTAATCACCACATGGTTATTATGTGCTCTAGCGCTGACTGGATTTTATCTGTTCTGGATCCGTAGCCCGAAAATTATCTTTAAAACCGAAGGCTTCTTCTTTGCAAATGCCTGGATTAAATACAGTCGAATCCAAAAAATGAATTTATCGGAAGATGGTGTACTGGTTATGCAATTAGAACAGCGCCGCCTTCTTGTCCGCGTAAAGAATATTGACGACCTGGAAAAGATTTACAAACTTCTCATTAATTCTCAATGAGTTAAAATATAGCCATCGCTATATCTGTGCTATTTTCAAACAGATCAATTATAGCGTTGGCTATGTTTATTCCGCAAAATACCTCCATATTTGTTAACCTCCTGATTACCCAATAAATCTAAATGAAAATCGTTATCATTAAAAGATTAAATAAGCAAGCCTTAGAGTTGTTTTATATTCTAAAAATATGTTAAGGTTGCGCCCGTCGTTGGGGAGTAGCTAATTTCCATTAAATGGAAATGTACGTGTCAACATACTCGTTGAAAAACGTGGTGCGTACGGATTACATCGTAGTCAAGCGAGACCATAGACGCATTTACTGCTGATTACTGGGGGCAGGAATGTGTCATATGGAAACTTCCCGGTCTGGACCTTCGCATGAACTTAACCGCCACTATCCTTCTCGCCCTTGGCATGTCAATGGATGCGTTCGCTGCATCGATTGGTAAAGGCGCCACGCTACACAAACCTAAATTCTCCGAAGCCCTGCGTACTGGCCTCATTTTTGGCATCATTGAAATGCTAACGCCGCTTATTGGCTGGGGTCTTGGCATGCTGGCGAGTCAGTTCGTTATGGAGTGGAGCCACTGGGTCGCTTTCGTTCTGCTGGTGTTCCTCGGCGGCCGTATGGTATTGGAAGGGTTCCGTGGCACAGATGACGACAATGATGCAGAAACTCCGCGTCGTCATGGTTTCTGGCTGCTGGTGACCACCGCCATTGCCACCAGCCTGGACGCAATGGCCGTCGGCGTTGGCCTGGCCTTCCTGCAGGTCAACATTCTCGCAACCGCGTTTGCCATCGGCTGCGCGACCTTCTTGATGTCAACCTTAGGGATGATGGTGGGTCGCTTTATCGGCCCGCTGCTTGGCAAACGGGCCGAAATTTTGGGCGGGATTGTGCTGATTGCTATCGGTGCGCAGATTCTTTACGCCCACTATATGGGTTAATCCGCATCTCTTTGCCAGGCGTGAATCGCGAAATCCGTCTGGCATGCAAACTGTGTCTGCTCCGCTAACTTCTCCCACACTTCCGGCTTCGCCCGCCACGCAAACGGCGTCATCTGCAAAAGCGTAACCGCTTCCTGACCGGTCAACTGCATTGGATAGGCCAGCGCATCGTGGCTTTGTAGGGTAAAGCCATCCAGCACTTCTGAATGCGGGGCGTGAAGCTGCACTTCGTTATAAATCAGCCCTTTCAGCTCGACCAGATGTCGTGGCCCCGGCGTTACGGTTATCACCCAACCGCCCGGTTTCACTACCCGCTTCAGCTCTTGTTGATTACAAGGCGCATAAATACGCACTACCGCATCCATGCTGTTATCAGCAAAAGGGAGACGTTGACTGGATGCCACGCAGAAATCTACCTGCGGATAGCGCTTCGCACCATAACGAATCGCGGTTTTCGACACGTCCAGCCCCCAGGTTACCTGTGCTTCATCTGCAAAAGCGTGGGTGTAGTACCCTTCCCCGCAGCCAATATCCAGCAGGTGTTCGGGTTTGATCGCGCGTAATTTAGCGCTGACGGCATCGCGAAGCGGCTGATAGTGCCCGGCATCAAGAAAGGCGCGACGCGCCTGCATCATCTCGGCGCTATCACCGGGGTCACGGGAGCGTTTATGCTGTACTGGCAGGAGGTTAACGTATCCCTCTTTCGCCCGATCGAACTGATGACGCTGCGGGCAAAGATAACTATTGCCGCTGCGCGCTAACGGCGCATGGCAAAGCGGACAACTGTAGGACATAGCAACTCCGGCTCTATTTCAAAGGGCGAAAGTGTACCGCTATTCAGGCGAAGGAGAAAGGTGAAGCGATGGGGATAAAATGATAAAGCCCCGCATTAACGAGGCTTTATGTCTGATAATGTTGCGCTAACGCGCTGCAAGATCAGTGATTGTCGAATCAGATAGCGGTTACGTTAACAGCCGCTGGGCCTTTCTGACCGTCCTGAATTTCGAACTCAACGTTCTGACCTTCAGCCAGAGTTTTGAAGCCGTTACCCTGGATTGCAGAGAAATGTACGAATACATCTTTGCTGCCGTCAGCAGGAGTAATGAAACCAAAACCTTTAGACTCGTTGAACCACTTAACTTGACCTTTAATCTTTGCCATTTGCAAAATTCCTTAGAGTGTTTTCTGCGCCCGCAGGCGTTTTCATAGATAAAACTGAGACATGACTGCATGCGGCACTAATATAAGGTTCGGCAGAGAAGCGGTATTCAACGTCAACGTGTTTACTCAGAACTTCTTTACTGATAATGCCATACATAAACAGAACTGTACCTCGTTTAACCCAAAACGTGTTATCACATACAACGTTAATAATGGCAAGCCATTTTTAAAGGTGTCTCGATCAGCCGCACAAATCCCAACAATTCCGTTGTCTCGAGGCGCATTTCCCCACAACAAAACGCGGTGTTTAATGAATGTTAGCAGACCTGAAATGTGACCTAGCTTACGGTAACGTAAGACATTTTTAACATAGACCAACTTTTTTTCAGCGTCCAGATTAACCTTATCGCCTCAAAAATTTTTTATATCGTTAGATTATTTTCGCTATAACATTTTCGCATGCCGATTAGCCCGTCAGTTATAAGTCCCCTGTCCGAACCCGTCGACCAAACGATGAGCATACGACTCACAATCACATCTTATATTGCACCAAAATAATGAAAGTTTCGTGACATTGCTTCATTACAAAGCAATAAAAACGTTTCGCTATTATGGCGCAGATTATGCTTACCCCACCGGGTGATTAATTAACCACTTCGTACAAGGTTAATACGAACAATAATATCTCTGCGTGAGGAATAGATTCATTGAATGATTTATAGGCAATAATAACATAACGTTATAGATAAGGCCGTTTGGACGGGGGACAAATATATCCTTTCTCCATTGCGCAATAAGCGTGGCATGTGGCGTAACGGCTGAGAGTAAGGAGAGCGGAAATAAGCGCACCAGGACAGTGCATCGAACGGCGTCCGGCAGCCTGAATCAGGCTGCCCGGCGTTGGCTGTTAAAGATACTATCGTTCTGCCACCAGGCGAATGAAATCATCTTTGCTTTCGTCTTCAACTTCTTCTGCTTTTGGTGCCTCTTCTTCCTTCGCTTCCGGCTCATTGGCTTCGCATAAACGACGCAGCAGCGCATTCTGGCGCTTTTGCTGATCGAGCAGCGATTCAAGGAGTTCAATTTGCTCGTTAGCGCGGGAGCTAGAGCGATTCACAAAGAACCACAACACCAGACCGACTAACAGCAGCAGGAAGGAAAATACCAGAGATACCAGATTTAATGCCCCAGAACTTACAAGATCACTCATTTTACCACCTCAAAAGGAACGATCTATTCTACCACTCACATTACGGAAGGAAATCATAGCCGGCAAAAATGTTTTACCAGGGTATAAACCGGTTAATGCTGCAAATGCCGCTGAAAAACTGAACATCCTGATCGCACATCACGTTGATCATCTGTGTCCAGAGCAGCAGGCAGGCGGCAATCACGAGTATTAGTAATACCCACCGAAACTTTTTCACTCCACTCTCCGCATGAATTCTTATTCAGATGCAACCAGGTTAGCATGCTAACCTTAAACCGCGGCTAACTGTAACGGCATCTCCCGCTTTTAGGAATCAGAGACTTGTGTCAATCCGTTATCGCAGTAACGTAGTATTCATGAAAGAAATAATAGAAGAGGAATTCTTATGCGCCTGTTTATCAGAACTATCGTTTTTCTGGTTATCGTATCGATCGGGGTGCTCCTGAGCGGTTACGGCGTACTGGTGGGAAGCCAGAAAACGGCTGGCGGCCTGGGCCTGCAATGTAAGTATCTGACTGCACAAGGCTATAGCACCGCATTTTATCTACACGGTGACAATGGTGTGGTCGGTCGGTCTAGTTGCCCGCTGCTGAGAAAAAGTACAAGCGTGGTCGATAACGGTTAAAAATGAGTAAAAAAAAGCCCGGTTCAACGCCGGGCTTTCTTATTTCAAACTCAGAACGGGTAATCGTTGTATCCCATCTGCTCTGAAATTTTACGCGCTGCGGTATGCAGCATCGCCACATACTCATGCAGACGTTCTTCAGAAAAACGCAGCGTTGGGAAAGAAATACTCAACCCGGCGATCACCACGCCAAAACGATCGAATACCGGTACGCCGATACAGCGCAGCCCTTCTTCCTGTTCTTCGTTATCTTCACCCCAGCCCTGTTTACGTACCTGCTCCAGAACGGTAATCAGTTCATCGGTATTCGCAATGGTGCGCTCGGTGCTGCATTTATACTCAACCCCTTCGAGGATCTGACGAACCTCAGCCGTGTCGCGCCATGCCAGCAGTACTTTACCAATCGCGGTGCTGTACAGTGGATTCCGGCGACCTACGCGAGAGTACATACGCAGGTTGTACATAGAGTCGATTTTATGAATGTAGACAATGCTGTCTTCATCCAGCGCGCCCAGGTGAATGGTCTCTTTCGTCAGACGAGAGAGTTCGCGCATCTGGATATCCGCACTGCGGATTAAATCGACGTTCTGCAGGGCACGCGCACCTAGCTCAAACAGCTTCAGCGTGAGTGAATACTTTTCGGATTCTCCTTCCTGGGCAACGTATCCCAATGATTTCATGGTTTGCAAAAAGCGATAGACGGTGCTTTTTGACATCATGACGCGTTGCGACAGTTCAGTAATACCAATTTCACGTTCTTCGCCAAGTGCCTGCAGGATACCAAATACCTTGAGTACCGAAGAGACAGAATCTGGTTGTTTGTCCAAATCCGTTGCTGACATTTATCACCTCATCGCAACTGTTTTATAAAAATTAGAACCGGTTTTTATTATAATTTCGCAATGCCTCCGTAGCAATGAAACTTCTGTGACCTGGTTACAAATCTACGACATTCAAACGAATAATCGATGCTAGAATCATTCTCTGGATAATAATTTACATGAAAACAAGTTTCTAACATGACTCGAAACCTGATTGATGGCCTTCCGATCCCACAACGTTACGGGGCTATTCTTACCATTGTTATCGGTATTACGATGGCAGTGCTAGACGGGGCTATTGCTAACGTTGCGCTACCCACCATAGCGACAGATTTGCACGCCTCACCGGCAGCGTCCATCTGGATAGTCAACGCCTACCAGATAGCGATTGTTATCTCCCTGCTCTCCCTCTCTTTCCTCGGCGACATGATTGGCTACCACCGCATTTATAAAGCGGGTCTGGTGGTCTTCACGCTGGCTTCACTGTTTTGCGCGTTCTCCAATTCCCTGGAAATGCTTACGTTAGCGCGTATTCTGCAAGGCTTCGGCGGTGCCGCGCTCATGAGCGTCAACACGGCGCTCATTCGCCTGATTTACCCGCAGCGTCAGTTAGGTCGTGGGATGGGGATAAACTCTTTCGTGGTCGCGGTCTCTTCGGCAGCAGGCCCCACTATTGCAGCGGCGATTCTTTCACTCGCCAGCTGGCAGTGGCTTTTCTTTATTAACGTGCCGCTCGGGATTATTGCCTGGTTACTGGCCGTCCGCTTCCTGCCTTCAAACGGTACACGTAGTCAGACACAACGCTTCGACCTGCCGAGCGCGGTGATGAATGCGCTCACTTTCGGTTTGCTTATCACGGCGCTGAGTGGCTTTGCTCAAGGGCAGTCCACTCAAGTGGTGCTGCTGGAAATCGTTGCGCTGTTGGTGATTGGCTTCTTCTTCGTCCGTCGCCAGCTACGTCTGCCGGTGCCGCTGCTACCGGTCGACCTGCTGCGTATTCCGCTGTTCTCACTCTCCATTTGCACTTCTATCTGCTCTTTCTGTGCGCAAATGCTGGCAATGGTGTCTCTGCCGTTCTTCCTGCAGTCGGTTGTCGGCCGTACCGAGGTAGAGACTGGATTGCTGCTGACGCCGTGGCCGCTGGCGACCATGGTGATGGCTCCGCTAGCGGGCTATCTTATCGAGCGCGTTCATGCGGGCCTGCTGGGGGCGCTGGGTATGGCAATTATGGCTTGCGGCCTGTTTGGATTGGCGCTGCTGCCGTCGTCATCGAGCGATATCGATATTATCTGGCGTATGCTGCTGTGCGGTGCCGGCTTTGGCCTCTTCCAATCACCGAACAACCACACCATTATTGCTTCCGCACCGCGTAACCGCAGCGGTGGCGCCAGCGGCATGCTCGGTACCGCGCGATTGCTGGGACAAAGTACCGGTGCAGCGCTCGTCGCCCTGATGTTTAACTCTTTTGGCAACGGCGGTACTCACGTATCACTGCTGTTGGCCGGTACGCTAGCAGTCGTCGCCACGTTGTTCAGCGGACTGCGCGTCACGCAACCGCGCGCGCAAAGCTAAAATCCTGTCGAGCGTCATACCTCAAGGGGTATGGCGCATTGCCAATGGGCCATCACTCAAATCGTCCAGAAGACGGTTGCGGAAGATAAACAGACAGGCCTCGTTAAAATTCGTGGCACCAAGGCGTTCATAGAGCGCCGTTCTTTCCCGGTAAAGCCCTTTAACCGACACCTTCAATACGCCCGCTATTTCCTCCATCGACATCCCTGCGTTCAGCATGCGAAGCATGCTTTGCTCATGCACGCTAAGTCCGAGATTCTCGAGCCATACTGGCGTGAGACGTTTGCTCTTCATATTAAGAAACAGCGTGAGTAGGCCTGCCATATCTCCTGATGATCGCGATGTGTTTAAAAACATCTTCAGGCTAAACAGCTGTGACTCCCGTTGACGCATATCCAGCATCACGCAATAGACAGGCTTCCTGGCCTTTACGGCATTTATAATCAGGTAGTCATAACAACGCAGCGGTGAGCGGCTGTCGATCAGTACAGAATACTCGTCAGCCTGACTTTCAAAAACCTGGTGGTTAATCGAACTGAGTTGGATGATGTCAGGGAAAAATATTTTTATACCTTTGACGAGATAACAATCCTGCGTCACTAACAGTATTGATGTTGCCACAATCATCCCTTTATATTTTCAAACAAGAGCGTCCATGGAAGAAGTGGATAGAATGCCGCCTCACAATATTTTTATTATGATGATAGGGCTTCACCACCTTTAATAAAGGTGTATTTTATGAATTCATCCCTTCTCTAAAAAGAAGTATCATTACGTCTAGTGCGGTTAATTATAATTAAATTGCAACAGAGTAAAAGAGAGCATTCTGGACATTAGGAATTTCTGTCAAAAACTGTCCCAAATGTGCCCATAAAAGCCTGAAAAAGAATACTAAAACGCAGTTGCCAGAATGGTTTCAAAAAAATCAAAAAACAATAAAATACAATAATATCAATGCGATAAAAATACAAACTCGATCTTTCGATTACAAAAATTCCGAATCACCACAGATAAATCCTAAAACATTAGCCTTCCTCGAACATATTTAACAACAACCATATCAGGTGTATATTGCTTGGCACTCCCAGCCATTAATAAGGAAGCCATTTATTTCCATAAAATAAACCGACCATCGCAATGTGCAATCAGGATAAATGCGTTCATTACCTTACCTTTCACCCAGCGCTGAAAGGCGGATAGGTTTTGCAGTGACTTTTGATACACCAATGGCTAATAGATATGGAAAGTACAATTCATTTCAATAAATCATACCTTTATCATCGTGCAACATTGTCGATTTCAATTAGCTTGTTATTACTTTTCCCTGGGCGAGTACTGGGCACTGAATCGATATATGACCAACAAATTCAGCAGGCACGCGACGGAAATTATGCGCCGTATCTCCTTTATGTTCAGCGCTATGAGCAGCACCATCCGTTAACCTCACAGCAGGTTGCGGATTGGCTGCAGGTAGCCTCCTGGGCAGGACGAGATTGGGACGTTATTCATCTCTGGGAGCGTTATCAGGTTTATATGCCGATGCCCTCACGCGCGATCGCGGCAACGGCACAGTCCTGGCGCAACCTTCATCAGTGGGATAATGCTCTTCCCCTCTGGGAGCAAGTCATTACCCTGTCACCGGACAACGATGACTATCGCATTAGCTACGTGAAAACGTTAGCCGACGCGGGGAAGGATGATCTCGCCCTACAGGAGGCGCAGCGCCTGCTCGCGTCGCAGCCGAGTCTCGCGCATCTGCAAACGCTCGCTTATGTGTATCAGCGTCAGGGGAAAAATGCCGACCGGCTTTTGGTTGATACGCAAATACTTAACCGCGGTGAGGATACCCCTGAAATACGGCAGGAATGGGTCGACGCGCTGACGCAAAACCGGATCGATAGTCCCGCCCTTTCCTTTTCGCGGGAAATTACGCCGTCACCAGAACAACAACGTCGTCTGGCGTTGAATGATGCGGCCAGCATGGTGCGCGTGGCTGCGCTGCCAACACGAACGGAGCAGGAGCGCTTTGTACTGCCTCAACGTACCCTGAGCCGCTATCGCACTCTGCTAACACGCTGGGAGGCCCAACCCGATGCGCAGGCGGACAGATATCGTGCGCAAATCGATAGACTTGGCGCCCTGTACGCTAACGCCGATTACCCCGGCGTCATCAGCGCATATCAGTCGCTCATTGCGCAAGGCCAGTCCCTGCCAGATTGGGCTATCGGCTGGGTCATTTCCGCTTATCTCGAACAAAAAAATGCCGACGCTGCATTTACGCTACTGGCACAGCACCCGAACTATAAGCCCGATCCTGATGACGACCGGCAGGATCTCTTCTTCGCCCTGCTGAATACCGGCCATTATGAGTCCGCACGTGAGTACGTCGATAGCATCGTGAAACAGACTCCTTGGGCCCGCTATGACTACGGAGATCCCTCGCCGCAGCCAAATGATAGATGGCTTACCGGTCAATCCCTCTATTTTCAGTATCTGCTGCAAACCCACTCGCTGCCTGAAGCGGAGGCACTCGCGCAACATCTGACATCGACAGCACCGGGCAATCAAGGGCTGAAAATTGATTACGCCACCTTGCTTCAGGCCCGCGGGCTGCCGCGCGCCGCAGAACGGACGCTAAAAATGGCAGAAGCGCTGGAGCCCGCCAACATTGAGCTGGAGCGTCAGCAGGCGTACGTGGCCATGGACCTTCACGAATGGCAGCAAATGGAATTGCTCACCAACGATGTCGTTGCCAGAACGCCAAAGGACACCGACTCTCGCGACCTGGCAAGAATGCGCAGCCTGCACCATTTCTCAGAGCTGAAGTTGAACGTGGGTAAAGGTCTTCATTCCGATAACCCCATTAGCGGTTCGCATGACCTCTCCTGGGATGCCACGCTTTACGGCCCACCGATTGACTGTAGCTGGCGTCCTTTTGCGGGCAGTCGTTTTGCGCAAGGGCAATTTGATGAAGGCAAAGGCATCAGCCGCCAGCAGTTTGGCGGGATTGAGTGGCGACCGCGTGATTTCTGGGCCGAGGCAGAAGTGTCCTCTATTCATTTTCACGGCACCCGCAAAGTGGGTGCCCGGCTTTCCACCCGCTATAGCCTCGGAGATAGCTGGCAGATAGGCAGCAACCTCGAACGAATTTCCCGCACCACCCCGCTGCGCGCATTGCGTAGCGGCATTAGCGCTAATCAAGGCGAGGCCTGGCTCCGCTGGTATCAGAACGAAAGACGCGAGTACCGCCTCAGCGCGGCGCTAAGCGACTTCACTGACGGCGACCACCGACAGGAATACACCCTCACGGGCTCAGAACGCCTGTGGCAGACACCGGCGCTGACGCTTTCTCTCATGCCGGAACTCTCGGCCAGTACCAACAGCCAGGTCGATACCGATTATTACAACCCGGCCCGCGATTTCTCCGCTGCCGCGACGTTTGCCCTTGAGCATCTCATGTATCGCCACTATGACACGCTCTGGAGCCAACAGCTGCTCGCCGGAGGTGGCGGTTACTGGCAAAAAGCGCAGGCTCCCGGCGCGATTACCCTCGCCGGTTACGGTCAACGAATTCAGTGGAACAACGTCGTTGATACCGGCGTGGTGCTGAGCTGGGACAAGCGCCCCTATGACGGCAAACGCGAAAGTAACCTCGCCATCGCCATTGATGCAACGCTACGTTTTTAAGGATGATTATGTTGAACAGAAGTCTGGGTTGCCGCCTGGTTCTCACCGGTTGGTTGTGCCTGAGTGCGGGAGTTTGTGCCAAACCGCTGACCTTTATTCCACCACAAAATAGAACGCCGCTGGAGGCAGAAAAACCGTGGCCCACCAATCGCTTTCTGGTGCTGGCTTATCACGATGTCGAAGATGATGCAGCCGATCAACGCTATCTGACGGTACGAACCAGTGCCCTCAACGATCAGATTGGCTGGCTGCTCCATAACGGTTATCGAGCCATCAGCGTTCAGGACATTCTGGACGCGCACCAGGGGCGTAAAACGCTGCCGCCAAAAGCGTTTCTGTTGAGCTTTGATGATGGCTACAGCAGTTTTTATACCCGCGTCTGGCCGCTGCTTCAGGCCTGGGACGTCCCTGCTCTGTGGGCGCCGGTCGGAAGCTGGGTTGATACTCCAGAGCGACAGGCGGTTAACTTCGGCGGGCTGATGACCCCGCGTGAACGCTTTGCTACCTGGGACATGGTCCGTGAATTGAGCCACTCTTCACGGGTCGAAATTGGTGCCCATACCTGGGCTTCCCATTACGGTATTCAAGCGAACCCTCAAGGCAGTCTCGAACCCGCCATCGCCAATCGATTCTACGATAAAACCACCGGGCGCTATGAAACCGACGCCCAGTTCGACCAGCGTATTAGCGAAGACGTACGCCACGTTACCAGCAAAATCGAACAAGTGACCGGCAAAGCACCGCGCGCCTGGGTATGGCCTTACGGCGAGGCAAACGGCACGTCGCTTGCCATTGCAAAACGTCAGGGTTATCAGTTGGCCTTCACGCTTGCCGATGGACTTGGCGACGTGCACCATCTTGATAATATTCCTCGCCTGCTTATCTCAGGAAATCCTTCTATCAAGACGTTTGCCAGTACGGTCACGCAGGTTCAGGAACAGGAACCCGTCCGCGTGATGCACGTCGACCTCGATTATGTCTACGACCGCGATACCGCACAGCAGACCCGCAACATCGATAAACTGGTGCAGCGTGTCTACGACATGAAAATCACCCACGTCTTTCTACAGGCGTTTTCAGACCCGGTTGGCGATGGCAAAATTAACGCGCTCTATTTCCCCAACCGCCATCTCCCCGTGCGCGCCGACCTGTTTAACTTTGTCGCCTGGCAATTGCAAACCCGCGCGAAGGTCCAGGTGTTCGCCTGGATGCCCGTACTCTCCTTCAACCTCGCGTCTTCACTTCCCCGCGTGCAGCGCTGGGACCCGAAAACCCAACGCGCGCAGATGTCCACTGAACCCTACGTGCGGCTCTCGCCGTGGAACCCGCAAACGCAGCAGCAGGTCATCGATATTTATCAGGATCTCGCCCGCTACGCCCCCTTCAACGGCATTCTGTTCCATGATGATGCCGTGCTGACGGATTATGAGGATATTAGCCCAGATGCCCTGCAAGCTTGGCAACGCACAGGACGTGCGTTCGATATGCATCACTTCCAGCAAACGCCGTCTGCGCTACACGCCTGGACTCGTTTTAAAAGCCAGAAGCTTATCGATTTCACCCAACGCCTGAGCCTGGCCGCTAAAGCCATTCGCGGCCCACAGATAAAAACAGCACGCAATATTTTCGCGCTGCCGCTTATTGAACCCGAAAGCGAAGCCTGGTTTGCGCAAAATCTGGATGATTTTCTCCGGGCTTATGACTGGACCGTTCCGATGGCGATGCCATTAATGGAATCCGTACCCGCGAAAAACAGCGATGAGTGGCTGACGCGCGTGGTGAACGCCGTCGCACAGCGCCCTGGTGGGCTTAACAAAACTATTTTTGAGCTACAAGCCAGAGACTGGAATCAACATCGCGCCATTGCTGATAAGCAGATGGTGGCGTGGATGCGTCTGCTTCAGCTACAGGGCGTTAAAAATTACGGCTACTACCCCGACGATTTTATCCATAACCAACCTGATATTTCACAAATCAGGCCTGAATTCTCATCGTATTGGTACCCAAACAAATGACCGATCGTCTGCTCGCTTTTTGCATTTTATGTCTGGTTTTCGGGCTACCGTTTGGCGTCGCCGCCGTATTTACCGGTGAACTGATTCTGGATTTCGTCTTTTTCTGGCCGCTGTTTATGTCGGTATTATGGATAACCGGCGGGCTCTATTTCTGGTTTCAACTGGAACGACACTGGCCGTGGAGCCACGACATGCCTGCGCCATCATTACCGGGTAACCCGCTGGTGTCGATTCTGATCCCCTGTTTTAACGAAGCCCAGAACGCTCGCGAGACCATCGCGGCCGCCATGGCGCAGCGGTATCCCAATATTGAGGTTATCGCCATTAACGACGGATCTTCCGATAACACCGCGGACGTATTAGCGCAGATAGCGCAAGAACAACCGGGGCTGAGGGTTATCCATCTGGCGGAAAATCAGGGAAAAGCGGTAGCCTTGAAAGCGGGTGCTGCGGCGGCCAGAGGCGACCTGCTGGTCTGTATTGACGGCGACGCCCTGCTTGACCGCGATACCGCAGCCTATCTGGTGGCGCCCTTGATTCAGTATCCCCACGTCGGTGCGGTCACCGGCAACCCGCGCATCCGCACGCGTTCTACGCTTATCGGGCGCATTCAGGTGGGCGAGTTTTCATCCATTATCGGGCTAATCAAACGTACGCAGCGGATTTATGGCCGCGTATTTACCGTCTCAGGCGTCATTGCCGCCTTTCGCCGACAGGCGCTGGCCGAGGTAGGCTACTGGAGCCCGGACATGATAACCGAAGATATCGATATCAGCTGGAAGCTCCAGCTCCATCACTGGGACATCTTCTTCGAACCGCGCGCACTGTGCTGGATTTTAATGCCGGAAACCTTAAAAGGCCTGTGGCGACAGCGGCTTCGCTGGGCACAGGGCGGCGCAGAAGTGTTTCTGGTGAATCTACGCATTCTGACCCGCTGGGAGCATCACCGCATGTGGCCGCTGTTTGCCGAGTACGCCCTGTCAACATTCTGGGCCTTTGCTTACGCGACAACGGTGCTGCTTTTTATCCTCAGCTATCTCGCACCGCTTCCGGCAAACCTGACGGTGGAGAGTCTTTTCCCTCCGGGCTTTACCGGAATGCTGCTAGGGATCATGTGTCTGCTGCAATTCGTCGTCAGTTTGTACATTGAGCGGCGCTATGAAAAACAGGTCGCCGGGGCGCTGTTCTGGGTCATTTGGTTTCCGATGGTTTACTGGATGATTGGGCTATTTACCACCGTGGCTGCCTTTCCCAAAGTCATGTTGAAACGCCAGCGCGCAAGGGCTCGCTGGGTAAGTCCGGATCGTGGAAAAAGGAGCATTTGATGAACGAAAGTACGTTAATTTTAACCGAGCACCGACCGTTTCCCCGGCTTTTTGATGCCGTGCTCACGGCGCTCGCCTGGTGCGGTTTTCTGTTTTTTCTGTACGCTAATCTGCTGATGCAGTTTACCGAGCAGAAATATGGCCGCTGGGACGCGATTACCGGATCGTTTAATGCGGTGCTGGCCTATTTGCTGATTGCCGCGCTTAACGGCTGGCTGCTGATTATCTGGTACCAGTACAACCGACGGCGATCCCACGCTCGCCGTCATACCTGGCGGTTGGCGTTGCCGCGGGACGAACTGGCAAGAAGCTTTGAGGTTGAACCCCAAATCATTTCGGAGATGAGCCGTAATAATCTGCTCACGGTCTATCACGATGGAATTGGCCGCATTATTGATTTAAAGATTAATCGGCAGGAAGAAGTTGAGGAGTAAAAACAATAATGCCAGTCGTGTTACCGACTGGCATTCTCAGAACCCCGAGGGATTATTTCATGTACTCGCCGCTGCGCAGCGCTTCGATACGCTTATCCAACGGTGGGTGAGTCATGAACATTTCGCTCAGCGATTTGGATTTACCGTTGATGCAGAATGCCATCATGCTGCTGGCTTCCTGCGGTTCATAGCTGGTTTTCAGACGCTGCAGCGCAGCAATCATTTTCTCGCGACCCACCAGCTTTGCGGAACCCGCATCGGCGTGGAATTCACGGTAGCGTGAGAACCACATGGTGATAATGCTCGCCAGAATACCGAATACCAGCTCCAGCACCGTAGCCACCGCGAAATAAATCAGCGGGTTGCCGTTGCTGCTCTCTTCACCATCATCACGGTTGCCGCCGAGGAAACCGGCCGCAATCTGCGCAATAACGCGAGAGATAAAGATAACGAAGGTGTTCACGATGCCCTGAATCAGGGTCATGGTCACCATATCGCCGTTAGCAATGTGGCTGATTTCATGGGCAATGACCGCCTCGGCTTCGTCACGGCTCATGTTCTGCAGCAGACCGGTGCTCACGGCCACCAGCGACGCATCACGACGTGCGCCGGTAGCAAAGGCGTTCATGTCCGGCGCGTGATACAGCGCGACCTGTGGCATAGCAATACCCACCTGCTGCGCCTGACGCGCAACGGTATCCACCAACCAGCGTTCCTGTTCGGTACGCGGCTGTTCAATCACTTCCCCACCGACGGATTTCAGCGCCATCCATTTCGACATCATCAATGACACAATGGAACCGCCGAAACCAAATAACAGCGCCATAATCAGCAGGCCGGTCATGCTGCTCGACTGAATTCCTGTCAGGCTTAGCACCAGCCCAAACACAACCATCACTGCCAGGTTGGTCATCAGGAAGAGCGCGATTCGCATCATAATTTACTTTTAACCTCTTTTTAACAAAACGCACTATGCGATTACCCATATCGTAGGGGTAATCCGGGAATTTTCAACGATTACGTTAGGCTAAGTCACGAGAAAGACACAACTTTACATTTTGTAGCATAGTTGTTTACGAGAAGAAGAGAGAGATAAAAAAACAGGCACAATTGCTTGTGCCTGTCAGAGTCTTACTTGCTCGCCGCCGGCTGTTCTGCCGGGGCAGCCTTCTCAAGCCTTGCCAGATCGATGGCAATATCCACCGTCTCATCAAGGTATGGATCCGGCTCTTTGTAGTCTTTTGGCAGATCTTCCAGTTTCTTCAGCGCTGGCTTACCTTCTCGCTTGTAGCGATCGTTAATCCGCGCCAGACGGGTTGCATCATCCTCTTCGTTCTCTTTCTCACGCTGGGCGTAGTTCAGAGACACGATACTGCGCTTATCCTTCAATGCGTTGAAGTGGGCAATATCTTTGGCGATGTACTGGAACTCTGGATCTTTTGCGATGCGATCGCTATGCAGCTTCAGCAGTTCTGGTTCAAACGGTTTCATGTCGCCAGACTTCACATAGGTGGCAGCATTAATGCTGTCCCACGGCAGTGCGTTGTCTTCAAACTTCTCACCGGTTTCGGTCTCTTCCGTGCCGGTAGGCATCATGATATCCGGCGTTACTCCTTTACGCTGGGTACTGCCGCCGTTGATACGGTAGAACTTCTGGATGGTGTACTGGACGGAACCCAGCGCAGGCCATTCAGGACGCAGCATCTGATCGTAGATACGGTTCAGCGAACGGTACTGCTGGACGGTGCCTTTACCGAAGGTCGGTTCACCGACAATCAGCGCACGACCATAGTCCTGCATCGCCGCAGCAAAGATTTCCGACGCCGAAGCACTGAAGCGGTCAACCAGCACCACCAGCGGGCCTTTGTAATACACCACGCCGTCAGTATCGCTGTCTTCGCGAACTTTGCCGTTGTTATCACGTACCTGCACCACCGGGCCGGAAGGAATGAACAGACCAGAGAGCGAAACCGCCTCGGTCAGCGCACCGCCGCCGTTGCTACGGAGATCGATAATCACGCTGCTGACGTTCTGTTTTTCCAGCTTCTGCAGTTGAACCTTCACGTCTTCAGTGAGGCCAACGTAGAATCCTGGAATATCCAGTACGCCAACTTTATCTTTACCTGTACCTTTAATCGACATTTTCACCGCGCGGTCTTCAAGACGAATACGCTCGCGGGTCAGGGTCACGATACGGGTTTTCGAACCTTTGCCAGCAGGCAGGACTTCCAGACGCACTTTGCTGCCCTTCGGTCCTTTAATCAGCGCCACCACATCGTCAAGACGCCAACCGATTACATCAACCATGCCTTTACCGGTCTGGCCGACGCCAACGATACGATCGCCTACGCTTATCGCCTTGCTCTTCGCCGCCGGACCGCCTGCCACCATGGAGTTAATCACGGTGTAGTCGTCGTCCATCTGCAGCACCGCGCCGATACCTTCCAGAGACAGGCTCATTTCGGTATTAAACTGCTCGGTGTTACGCGGAGAGAGGTAGTTGGTATGCGGGTCGATTTCGCGCGCAAAAGAGGTCATCGCCAGCGAGAACACATCTTCGCTGTTGGTTTGCGCCAGGCGGCGGATCGCGAACTTATAGCGACGCGCCAGCGTATCGTGAATCTCTTTATCGTCTTTGCCCGCAAGCTTCAGGCTCAACTGGTCAAATTTGACCTTGCCGTCCCAAAGCTTATTCAATTCGGCTTCATCTTTCGGCCACGGCGCTTTGCTGCGGTCAAGATTAAAGGTATCGGAGCCGGTGAAATCCATCGGGCGCTCAAGCACCTTCAGCGCGTACTGATAGCGCTCAAAACGGCGTTTTTGCGCCAGATTGTAGAGATCGTAAAAGACATCAAGTTTGCCAGAACGCAGCTCATCGCCAATCTGCCCTTTCTTCGCTGAGAACTGCTCAACGTCGCTGGCCAACAGCACATTGTGGCTATAGTCCAGCAGGTTCAGATAGCGGGTGAAGATTTTGGCTGAAAAAGCCTCGTCGAGATCGAACTGGCGGTAGTGAGAACGGGTAAAGCGCGAGGTTACGCGCTCGCTCACCGTCGCGTGTTGCGTCTCTTCCTTAAGAACAGGAAGCTGATCAACACGGGTAATATCTTCCACCGCTAAGACCTGGCCTGTTATCAATAACAGACCAGCAAGCGCGGAGAGCCTAAAGAATTTGTTCATGCCTGGCCAGGCCTCCGTTTCAGAACACCAGGTGTTCTGCGCGTACAATCATTGACATACCAGAAGTAAGCTGAACGCGAACGCCATCTTTGGTGATTTCCAGGATGGTCGCATCCATGGCGTTATTGCCGGCTTTAACTTTCAGGGACTGGCCGACCGTCAGCGCGGACAGATCGGATACCGGGGTAAACTTCTCTTCGCGGACTTCGCGAACTGGCTTAGCTGCAGGTTTAGCTGCGGCGGCGCGTGGTTTACGTTCGGCCCCTTCTTTACGACGTACTGGAGGACGTGGTTTACGCTCACGACGTGGTGCGTCACCCTGTTCGCCCGCAGCAGCAGCCGCTTCGCGTTTTTTTGCCTGCTGTTCAGCGCGCTGCGCCTGAACGCGAGCTTTCGCTTCTTCAAGCTGCTGACGCGCGTGCGCCACGTGCTGCTCGTCGAGTTCGCCGCATGGGTTGCCGTCGAGATCGACGCGTACTGCACCCGCTTTGATACCGTAGAGGTAGCGCCAGCTTGAAGTATAAAGACGTAATGCGGAGCGCAGTTGAGTTTTGCTGAGGTTCATTTCCCCTTCAACACGCGCTACGAGATCCTGAAAAATACCGACTTTCAGGGGGCGAGCCTCACCTTCCGCGCTAAAGCACTGCGGGAAACGTTCGGCTAAGAATGCGATAACTTCTTTACTGCTGTTCAACTTAGGTTGATTTTCCATGAAATTTCCTGATTACAACGGACGTAGCCAACAAGCCGCAGGCATGAACAGGCGACATTATAATGACGCAATCCGTAAATGCTACGTTATCCGTTGATTATCCTTCGACGGGGGCAAAGAATTTTTGATAATCGGTCGCTTCAAGCACTTTTTGAAGGTGGCCGACCAGTTCACGCAAGCCCTTTTCATCTTCTTCGCTAAAGCGGGAGAAGACCGTGCTGTCGATGTCCAGCACACCAATAACCTGACCGTTCACCTCAAGAGGCAGGACGATTTCGGCATTGCTGGCTGCGTCACAGGCAATGTGACCATCAAAGGCATGGACATCTTCAATGCGCTGCACGCGATTTTCAGCCACGGCAGTACCACAGACGCCACGGCCAACCGGAATACGCACGCAGGCAATTTTGCCCTGGAATGGCCCAAGGACCAGCGTTTTGCCTTCCAGCAGATAAAATCCCGCCCAGTTCACCTCAGAAAGACGCTCGTACAGCAGCGCGCTGGTATTAGAGATTACAGCTAAAAAACTCGTTTCACCTGCCATCAATGCCTGAAAATCGCGGTTAAGATCCGCGTAAAATTCTGTTTTGCTCATTATATAACCATTATTGTTTACGGTGTTACTGATGCATTACTCAGCTTATCGCCTTATAAAATACGCATTAAGTGCGTTCGGGCTCAAGATGAATCGATACTTAGGTTAAGATAGAGTTATACATTCATTTCTCAATGTAATAAATGGCACTGAAAACATCACGCATAACGCCGTCGAAAAAAATACATATTCACAAGATTGATGCACCGTTGCCGTGGGCACATTACCAACGTTGCCCGCAGTGCGATATGCTTTTTCGGTTACCGGTCGTAAAATCATCGCAAAGTGCCTATTGTCCACGCTGTAACGCCAAAGTGCGCGACGGGCGCGACTGGTCATTGACTCGCCTTGGCGCGATGGCCATCACCATGCTGTTACTGATGCCGTTCGCCTGGAGTGAGCCACTGCTGCGTCTTCATCTGCTGGGGGTGCGTATTGACGCCAATCTGTTGTCGGGGATCTGGCAGATGACTGACCAGGGTGACCCGATTACCGCAGCAATGGTTTTCTTTTGCACCGTCGGCGCGCCTGCTGTGCTGGTCGTCTCCATTGCCTATCTGTGGCTCGGTAATATTCTGGGCATGAATCTGCGCCCTGTCCTGCTGATGCTCGATAAGCTCAAAGAGTGGGTGATGCTGGATATTTACCTGGTTGGCATCGCGGTCGCCTCGATCAAAGTCCAGGACTATGCCTTCCTGCAGCCGGGAATTGGCCTGTTCGCCTTTATCTCTCTGGTGGTGCTCAGCATTCTGACCCTGATTCACCTTAACGTTGAACAGCTGTGGGAGCGTTTTTATCCGCAGCGCCCTTCAACGCGGCCCGATGCCAACCTGCGGGTTTGCATTGCGTGCGGTTACACCGGGCACGCCGATACCCGTGGTCGCTGTCGCCGTTGCCATACGCCGCTGCGCTACCGGCGCCGACAGAGCCTGCAAAAAAGTTGGGCGGCGCTGGTCAGCTCCATTGTCTTTCTGATCCCGGCTAACCTGCTGCCTATCTCCGTTATCTACGTCAACGGTGGGCGTCAGACCGACACTATCCTCTCCGGTATCATGTCGCTGGCTAACAGTAACATCGCGGTCGCGGCGGTGGTATTCATCGCCAGTATTCTGGTGCCGTTTACCAAAATCATCGTGATGCTGACGCTACTCATTAGCATCCACTTTAAATGTGAACAGGGGCTGCGCACGCGTATACTGCTGCTGCGTTTTGTCACCTGGATTGGCCGTTGGTCAATGCTCGATCTGTTTGTCATTTCGTTAACCATGTCGCTCATCAATCGCGATCAGCTTCTCGCCTTCACGATGGGCCCCGCTGCATTTTATTTTGGCGCTGCGGTAATATTAACTATTCTTGCTGTTGAATGGCTGGACAGCCGCTTACTTTGGGACGCACATGAGTCAGGAAACGCCCGCTTCACAGACTGAGGCGCGAATTAAAACCAAACGCCGCATCTCTCCGTTCTGGCTGCTGCCGGTCATCGCTCTGATGATTGCTGGCTGGCTAATCTGGAACAGCTACGAGGATCGCGGTACCACCATTACTATCGACTTCATGTCGGCAGACGGTATTGTCCCGGGACGTACCCCTGTGCGCTTCCAGGGCGTCGAGGTCGGTACCGTTCAGGACATTCGCCTCGCCGAGGACCGCAGCAAGATTGAAGTGCGCGCGAGCATTAAAAGCGATATGGAAGACGCCCTGCGCGACGAAACTCAGTTCTGGCTGGTGACCCCGAAAGCGTCCCTCGCTGGCGTGTCCGGGCTTGATGCGCTGGTTGGCGGTAACTATATCGGCATGATGCCCGGTAAAGGCGAAGCGCGCGATCACTTCACCGCACTGGACACGCAGCCGAAATATCGCCTGAACAACGGCGAACTGATGATCCACCTGCACGCGCCGGATTTAGGCTCGCTCAACAGCGGCTCGCTGGTCTATTTCCGCAAAATCCCCGTGGGACGCGTTTATGATTACGCCATTAATCCAAACAATCAGGGCGTAACCATTGATGTCCTGATTGAGCGTCGTTTCACCAATCTGGTGAAAAAAGGCAGCCGCTTCTGGAACGTGTCGGGCATTAAAGCGGATGTAGGGCTGAGCGGTGCCAAAGTGCAGCTCGAAAGCCTCGCGGCGCTGGTCAACGGTGCTATCGCTTTTGATTCACCGCCCGACTCGCAGGCCGCTGCGCAAAACGATGAGTATGGCCTCTATGAAGACCTCGCCCACAGCCAACGTGGCGTGTTGATCCAGCTTCAGCTGCCGAGCGGCGACGGTTTGAAAGCGGGTTCCACGCCCATGCTCTACCAAGGGCTGGAAGTGGGTCAGTTGACCAAACTGACGCTGAATCCGGATAGCTCCGTTACCGGTGAAATGACCGTTGACCCGAGCGTCGTCTCGCTGCTGCGAGAAAAAACCCGGATTGAACTGAATCAGCCTAAGCTGTCGCTGGATAATCCGAATCTGAGCACCCTGCTGACCGGCAGTACGTTTGAACTGGTACCCGGTGACGGCGAACCAAAAGACCGCTTTACCGTGTTGGCCGCCGACAAAACGTTACTGCAACAGCCTGGCGTCCTGACGCTGACGCTGACCGCGCCGGAAAGCTACGGCATTGATGCCGGACAGCCTATCATGCTGCACGGGGTCAGAATCGGTCAGGTGATGGAACGCACGCTGAGTGCGAAAGGTATTAGCTTTGCGGTAGCCATCGACCCGCAGTACCGCGACCTGCTCCACGGCGACAGCAAATTTGTGGTCAACAGCAAGATGGATGTCAAAGTGGGTATCGACGGCGTTGAATTCTTAGGTGCCAGCGCCAATGAGTGGTTAAGCGGCGGCATTCGCATTCTGCCTGGCGAAAAAGGACCAATGAAGGCGAGCTACCCGCTGTTCTCTAATCTCGAGAAAGCGCAGGAGAACAATTTAAGCGACTACCCTACCACGACCCTGATGCTGACCGCCGATACCCTGCCGGATATTCAGACCGGTTCTATCGTGCTGTATCGTAAGTTTGAAGTCGGCGAAGTCACCTCGGTGCAGCCGCGCGCTAATGCGTTCGATATCGCAGTTCACATTAAACCGGAATACCGCTCACTGCTGACCCCAAATAGCGTGTTCTGGGCTGAAGGGGGTGCGAAAGTGCAGCTGAACGGCAGCGGGCTAACGGTGCAAGCCTCACCGCTTTCACGTGCGCTGAAAGGGGCTATCAGCTTCGATAATCTCAACGCTGCCGGCGCAGGCAGCCGCAAGGGTGACAAACGCCTGCTTTATGCATCAGAAACCGCCGCTCGTGCTATCGGCGGGCAGATAACGCTACACGCCTTTGATGCCGATAAGCTCTCATCCGGCATGCCGATTCGCTACCTCGGTATCGACATCGGCCAGGTGCAAAGCCTTGAGCTGAACGCCTCACGCAACGAAGTCCAGGCCAGCGCCGTGCTCTACCCTGAGTACGTGTCAACGTTCGCCCGGCGCGGCACTCGCTTCTCGGTGATTACGCCGCAAATTTCGGCGGCAGGCGTTGAGCATCTGGATACCTTGCTGCAGCCGTACGTTAACGTCGAGCCGGGCCACGGTGAAATGCGTCGTGATTTTGAGCTGCAGGAAGCGACCATCTCCGACTCACGCTACCTCAACGGCCTGAACATCGTCGTCGAAGCACCAGAAGCGGGTTCGCTGAGTATCGGCACGCCGGTATTATTCCGTGGCCTTGAAGTCGGGACCGTCACCGGTCTGCGCCTGGGTAGCCTCTCCGACCGCGTGATGATCGAAATGCGCATCGGCCAACGTTATCAGCATCTGGTACGCAACAACTCGGTGTTCTGGCTGGCTTCTGGCTACAGCCTCGATTTCGGGCTGATTGGTGGCGTGGTTAAAACCGGCACCTTCAATCAGTTCATCCGCGGCGGCATTGCCTTTGCCACTCCACCGGGCATTCCGCTGGCGCCAAAAGCGCAGGAAGGAAAACACTTCCTGCTGCTGGAGTCAGAGCCGAAAGAATGGCGAGAATGGGGCACCGCCCTGCCACGCTAACAACCTCTGCGCCGGTGCCCATCACCGGCGCATTTTTATGGTAAACTGCGCGCTCTTTATCTCCTTGTGGTATTCGCCAGTGGCTCAAAACGCAGTCTTTTTCCCCGATGAATTCCTTGCGCAAATGCGCGAGGCCATGCCGAAGAATCTCTCCTTTGAAGCATTTATTGATGCCTGCCAGCGCCCACTGCGCCGGAGTATTCGCGTCAACACGCTCAAAATTACCGTCGATGATTTTCTGGCGCTGGTCGCGCCTTATGGCTGGCAGTTAACGCCGGTGCCCTGGTGCGCCGAAGGTTTCTGGATTGAGCGTGATAACGAAGACGAGTTCCCGCTGGGCAGTACCGCAGAGCATTTGAGCGGTCTGTTTTATATTCAGGAGGCGAGTTCCATGCTGCCGGTTGCGGCCCTGTTTGCCGACGGCGACGCGCCTGCGCGAGTGATGGATGTCGCCGCCGCACCTGGCTCTAAGACCACTCAGATTGCCGCCCGAATGGGAAACCGCGGCATGCTGCTGGCTAACGAATTTTCCGCCAGCCGGGTCAAGGTGCTGCACGCCAACATCAGCCGCTGCGGCATTGCCAATACGGCACTGACCCACTTTGATGGTCGCGTATTCGGCGCGGCGTTGCCGGAGTGCTTCGACGCTATCTTGCTGGATGCGCCGTGCTCCGGCGAAGGCGTAGTGCGCAAAGACCCGGACGCGCTGAAGAACTGGTCGCTTGCCAGCAATCAGGATATTGCCAACACCCAACGTGAGCTTATCGACAGCGCATTTCACGCCCTGCGCCCCGGCGGTACGCTGGTCTACTCCACCTGCACGCTCAACCGTGATGAGAATGAATCGGTGGTGAACTGGCTGCTCGAGCGCTATCCCGATGCGGTGCACGTTCTCCCGTTAGGCGACCTTTTCCCTACTGCCGACCAGGCGCTGACTGCGGAAGGTTACCTGCACGTTTTCCCGCAGATTTATGACTGTGAAGGGTTCTTCGTGGCCCGTCTGCAGAAAACGGCGGCGATCGACCCGCTGCCCGCGCCGGGCTACAAAGTGGGTAAATTCCCGTTCGTACCAATGAAAACCCGAGAATCCCATACCGTCATCGATGCTGCACGCCGCGTCGGTATTGAATGGGATGAGTCGCTGGTGCTATGGCAGCGTGACAAAGAAGTCTGGTTGTTCCCGAAAGAAATCGAGCCGCTGCTGGGTAAAGTGCGTTTCTCACGCATTGGTATTAAGCTTGCCGAAACTCACAATAAAGGCTTCCGCTGGCAGCATGAAGCGGTGATTGCGCTGGCCAACCCCGCTGAACTCGGCCACGAATTAACATCAGCTGACGCGCAGGAATGGTATCGTGGTCGCGACGTCTACCCGGGAAATGCCCCGTCTCAGGATGATGTCATCGTCACGTTCCAGGGGTTCCCGCTTGGGCTGGCAAAACGTATTGGTTCACGTCTGAAGAACAGCTATCCACGTGAACTGGTGCGCGATGGGAAACTTTTTGCTAACAGGTCGGAGTAGCGCACAAAAAAAGCGCATTTTTTGATTGGCGAAATGCTCTGTGTTGGCTAGGATGAAAAGGTACGGCCACTGGTCGTACCACACCGGTCAGCAGATTAACGGAGAGCATTATGAGCAAAACCAGCGTACGCATCGGCGCATTCGAAATTGATGATGCCGTGCTGCACGCCGAGCAACACGGCGAGCGAACGTTAAGCATCCCTTGTAAGTCCGATCCCGATTTGTGCATGCAGTTAGATGCCTGGGATGCCGATATCAGCATCCCGGCCCTTCTTGATGGCGAACATTCAGTGCTTTATCGCAAACATTACGATCAACCGTCTGATGCCTGGGTTATGCGGCTTGTCTAACCCAAAAGGAACCCGCCCATAGGCGGGTTATTTATTTGGCGTGTGGCACCACTTTGTAGAGCGATGCTTCTCCCCGCGGTCGGGTTTTAAACCGACGATGCACCCACAGATACTGCTCCGGCGCACGTAAAATCTCGCGTTCGATAATTTTGTTCATATAGCTCGCCGCCGACACTTCATCCCCACAAGGATAATCGGTCATCGCTTCGCTAATGTGCAGCGTGTAGCCTTTCGTATCAGGCTTACGCACCATCGTCACGGTCAGCATTGCCGCACCGGAAAGGCGTGACAATACGTTAGTACCGTTGGTGGTTGCCGCTTCGCTCACCGAGAAAAACGGAGCAAATACGCTGCCTTTCGGGCCGTAGTCCTGATCCGGCGCAAACCACACCGCTTCTCCCGCTTTCAGCGCCTGAACCAGGCCACGCAGGTTACGACGATCGATCATCGCTTTGTTTGAACGCAGACGCCCGGTGGTTTGTACCCACTCCATCAACGGGTCGTTGTGCGGGCGATAGGTTGCCATCATCGGACGACACAGCCCCATCGCACGGCCACCTAATTCCAGCGACATAAAGTGCACGCCAACCACCATCACTCCACGCTGCTCTGTCAGCGCGTGCATTAGGTTGGCATAGCCTTCGACATCAAACCATTTGCGCACGCGCGCATCGCTCCAGAACCAGGCCATACCGGTTTCGATAAGCCCCATACCCAAAGACATAAAGTTTTGTTCAATCAGCTTTTCGCGCGCTTCCGCCGTCATATGAGGGAAACAGAGCTCAATGTTGCGCGTAGCAATTTGCTCACGGCGTTTCAGAAAACGACGCGAGGCTTTACCGACGGAGGTACCGAGCAGGTGTAAAAGCGGATAAGGGAGTTGGACTACTAGCCATAAGAGAGCAAGCGCAAACCACTTCAACCCATTACGTGGGTGAAGCAAACGAACATCAAAATTCTGGAACATCATTTTTTCCGGATAACGTGGAGCACTGCACAAGGTAACGCTTAAGAAAAAAATGAGTCCATTCCTCTGTCTTAACGCGGTACGTATGAGTATTTGACAGTACTGCATTCGACAAATTCACTGTCCGGACGTTTATTTACAAAACGGCAGAATACGGAGGTGTAATACGGCGTGGCAGGCTGTGGCTTAACTCGCCGCAAGCATGCGCTTTTTCTTTTAAAAAAAATAGCGATTTTTATTCACGCATTGAAATAATTATTCTAATACTGAGCATAAATATAATTAGCACGATAGCGGTTTTAGTGAGTGAAATGATTCTTCTGCGTTTTTCAGCAGTTCCATTTCCTGCATCACATTTCCACGGAAATTTTTTTTTGCGAAATGACACAAAAGTACTTGGATGCGGCAGAAAATCTGTTTACATTGGTTTAACAAGCACGCGAGTCGTATACCGTGTTTGACCTGTTGGAAGGAAACGACAGATAAAAAGAGACCGAAAACGATTCCTGTTTTCGGTCCAGGGAAATGGCTCTTGGGAGAGAGCCGTGCGCTAAAAGTTGGCATTAATGCAGGCTAAGTCGCCTTGCTTTATAAGAATAGATGACCGTGACAGGTTTTCCAGTCCACAACCGCTGTGAGCTGAAAAATTTCGTTGAATAAACGGCATAAGATAAAAAAACCGCAGCCATTCCATGAGAATGATTGCGGTTTTTTATTGATTTTTAAACAGATATTCTGAGAATCAGCAGAGTTTCTTCGCTCGCTCGATAAACGGTGCCAGGCTCATTTTCACACCCGGCTGTTTAGGATCGTCAATCTGGATGATGCTTAGCGGCTGCGCCTGAGTCTTGCCCGCTTTCACCTGCTGTTCAGCCACATCATTAAGCGGATACTGCACCAGCGTGCTCGGGTTGATGACGTACAGCGCATTATCAGGGCGACAGGTCAGCATGACCTCTTCGCGGTTGAACGCCCAGTTCTCCTTACCCACCTCAAAACGGCTGACGGTAATAATCTGTGCAGCCAACGCTGAGCCGGTGGTGGTAAGTAACAACAAAGAGAGAATAATCTTTTTCATAATTCGCCAGTTCAATTAAAAAGGTTCCCAGGTGGCGAACAGGCTTACACACGCCAGCACCAGAGCCCCCAGGACAATTTCCGCCTGCGTGGTTCGCAGGAAAATACGCTGCGTCAGTTCCGTCGCGGCCGACATTCTCGGCACCAGCAGATAACGATTCGCCAACGCGACCATCACCATTAACGCCACGAAGCCGCACTTCACCCACAGCGCGACCCCGTAGGGTGTTGCAACGCTAAGCCCACCCTGAATCAGCCAGGCATTAACCAGACCGCTTGCAATCGCCCCAGCCACCGCCAGGTGCCCATAACGGGAAAAGCGCATCATGGTGTCAATAGCCGCTTTACGCCAGCGCCCTTTTGCCAGACGCAGGCAATAAAGAAACGGCACCAGCCCGCCAACCCATGCGCCAGCACAAAGGAGATGTACCGCATGATTGATACGTTGCAGCACACCAAGCGCGCCGTCATACATGGCGGCATGCCCTACACCCGCCAGCAGGATAAACTGTGCGACGCCCAGAAGCAAAAGCCGACGCATCATCTGTCGAGGTTGAACCCAGGCGATGCCTAATGTGACCCACGCGAGGACAACCTCCCACAGCCAGACGCTGCCAAAGTGAGTCTGTATCACCGCCCGCCAGACTTCGGGCCGCCAGGTATCTGACCAGCCGTCGCCCATCAGCCCGCCCTGCACCACCAGCATCAACATAGCTGAAAGCACGCTTACCGCTAACGCGCTGCGCAGTAGCCGAGAAAAGCGCTGGGCCAGCAAACGCCTGAGTTCTGTAGGTGCCCACCACCCCGCATAAAGCGTGCAGCCAAAGGCCACCATCAGCGCGGCAAAGTGAGCAAAACGCAAACCAACGTAGAGAGCCGCCAGCATATTACTTCACGCTAAACTGGTACTGACCTTTAGTCTTGTGCCCGTCGACGGAAACAACGTGCCATTCGACGGTGTACAGCCCCTCTCCCAGCGTTTCGTTCAGCGGAATAACCAGCTGCGCTTTATCGCTTTCGCTACGCGTGGCTTTACCAACGGGAATAATGCGCTTATCTGGCCCCATCAGCGTCACACCGCTGAAGCCAGGCTCAACACCTTCAGAGAAGTTAAGCGTTAATGCGTGAGGTGCGGGGCTGACCGCTGAATTTGCTGCCGGGATTTGCTGCTGAAGATGGGCATGAGCCCAGACGGATGAAGCACTGAGTGAACCCAGGACAAACACCATGGCACTGAGTGCGCGAGGCGCGGTGAATTTCATTTCCATCATTCCCTTTTGTTATCGATATATGACAAAGAATAACGCTGTATAATGTTCTCGTCGAGATGAGCACCCTCTGGACTTGCCATTTTGCGATACTCTTAGTAACTTTTGCGCGTTATTCCAAGGAGAAAATCATGCACACCAATCTGGCAACCCTACCACAAGACGAGATGGACAAAGTGAACGTTGATCTGGCTGCCGCTGGCGTGGCGTTTAAAGAGCGCTATAACATGCCGGTCGTCGCCGAAGTGGTTGAACGTGAACAGCCAGCGCATCTGCGAGACTGGTTCCGCGAACGCCTGATTACGCACCGTTTGGCCTCCGTCAATCTTTCCCGGCTGCCGTACGAGCCTAAATCCAAGTAAAGCTTACGCTTGGTTACAGTTCCTTACGCCAATCCTGATACTATGAGCTGGAATAAAAGCCCAATGACAACGTGTTGAAGGATGCAACGATGCTGACATGGACTATTGCAGCAGCGCAATATGCTCCCCGCAAGGGAGATGTTGCGGAGAACATCACCCACCATTTGCGGTTTATCGATGTCGCGGCCGAACAGGCCTGTAAGGTATTGATATTTCCAGAGCTCTCGCTTACCGGCCCTGACGACGAACAGACATTACCTGCGCCGCCGGACGATTCTCAGCTTTTGCCGTTAAGCGAAGCCGCTCAGCGCCATCAAATGACCATTATTGCTGGCCTGCCAATGGACAACGACGGCAAACGCATTAAGGGTATTGTCATTTTTGCCCCGCATACCCCAGGCCTCATTAAGCAGCATCAAGGCCAGGGAACCTGTCTCGCTCCCGAATCAGATCAAATCAGCGTCTTTGAGCTGAACCATGAGGGGTGTGAACTCTCCCCACAAGCCTCAGTGCTGGCAACCGTCAGCTCCATGGCGGAGCCACAGCAGCAGCGCACCAGCCAGCGGCTTCAGCGCTTCGCCCACAAATACGCCATTGCCGTTTTAAAATCGAACTATGCCAGCGGCACGTTTTCGGGCGGCAGCGCATTGTGGGATGAAAACGGTCAGCTTATCGTCCGCGCCGACGGCGGTGAACTGTTGCTGACAGGCAGAAAGAGCGCCCAGGGTTGGCAAGGCGAGATCATTCCATTACGCTAAACGTTTTAGGCCGGAGTTTGCCATGCTGCGCGTTATCGATACAGAAACCTGTGACCTACAAGGGGGCGTCGTCGAGATAGCCTCCGTCGATGTTATTGACGGTAAAATCGTCAACCCGATGAGTCATCTGGTTCGCCCGGACCGCCCTATCAGCCCGCAGGCGATGGCCATCCACCGGATAACCGAAGAGATGGTGGCCGACAAACCGTGGATTGAAGAAGTGGTGCCGTTTTACCAGGGTAGCCCGTGGTATGTCGCCCACAACGCCAGCTTCGACCGCCGCGTGTTGCCTGAAATGGACGGCGAGTGGATTTGTACCATGAAGATGGCCCGCCGCCTGTGGCCGGGAATCAAGTACAGCAATATGGCGCTGTATAAATCACGCAAGCTAAGCGTGGCGACACCACCAGGTCTGCATCATCACCGCGCACTTTACGACTGCTATATCACCGCGTCGTTGCTGATTGATATTATGCAGGTGTCAGGTTGGACGCCGGATCAAATGGTAGACGTCACCGGTCGACCGGCGCTGCTGCGTACCTTTACCTTCGGCAAGTACCGCGGGCAGGAAGTCGCGGAAGTGGCGAAAAACGATCCGGGCTACCTGCGCTGGCTGTTTAACAACCTCGACCGCATGAGCCCGGAAATGCGCGTTACGCTTAAGCACTACCTCGAGCTGTAATTAACGCTCGGTTTGCCCCGGCAACGTTCCCTGCGCCAGGGCAATCAGGAAGGCAAACTCCAGCGCCACTCCTTCATAGCTTTTATAGCGTCCGGACTTCCCGCCGTGACCGGAGTCCATCTCGGTGCACAGCAGCAACAGATTGTCGTCTACCTTCAGCTCGCGCAGCTTAGCGACCCATTTTGCGGGTTCCCAGTACTGCACCTGGGAATCATGCAGCCCCGATGTCACCAGCAGATGCGGATAGGCCTGCGCACGCACATTATCGTAAGGGCTGTAGGATTTCATATAGCGATAGTAAGTTTCATCCTGCGGGTTACCCCATTCCTCAAACTCGCCGGTGGTCAGCGGAATCGACTCGTCGAGCATAGTGGTCACGACATCAACGAACGGCACCTGTGCAACGACACCGTGGAACAGATCGGGACGCTCGTTGACCACCGTGCCCATCAGCATGCCTCCCGCGCTTCCGCCCATGCCATAACACAGCGAGGAGTCACCGTAGCCTTTGGCCAGCAGCGCTTCCGTCACATCCAGATAATCGTTGAAGGTATTTTTCTTCTTGAGGAATTTCCCCTCTTCGTACCATAACTGCCCCAGCTCACCGCCGCCGCGAATATGGGCGATAGCAAAGACAAAGCCGCGGTCAAGCAGGCTTAAGCGGCTGCTGCTGAAGTCGGCGTCCATGCTGGCACCGTAAGAGCCGTAGCCGTAAACCAACAGCGGATTTTTACCCCGACGGAAATGTTCATGGCGGTAAACCAGTGAAACCGGGACCTCTATGCCATCACGTGCGGTAACCCACAGACGCTCACTGCGATAGCGGCTGGCATCAAAACCTTTCACCTCCTGCTGCTTCAGCACGCGGCGTTCTCCGCTGTCCATGTTCAGCTCAAACAACGTGTCAGGGGTGGTCATCGACGAGTAGCCATAGCGCAGGCAGGCGGTTTCCGGTTCCGGGTTGTAGGCAATCCATGTCACGTAGGCCGGATCATCAAAAGCGATGGACGTTTCCTGCTGGCTATGGCGATGGATCTGGCGCAGGCTGGTTAAGCCACGCTGGCGCTCTTCAACCACCAGCCAGTCACGAAACAGCGTGAAGTCTTCCAGCATGACCGCGTCGCGCGGCGCAATCAGAGTTTGCCACTCCGCCTCTTCAAAGGATTCACTGCGATACAAACCAAAGTTTTTGCCATCGCGGTTAGAGCGCAGGTAAAACTGGTTTTGATAGTGATCGAGGCTGTATTCATGGTCTTTACGCCGCGGCACAAAGACGCGCGGCTGGGCGTTTACCTGGTCAGCATCGAGCAGCAGCATTTCGCTGGTCGTGGTGCTTGAGAGCACAATCACCACGTACTGGCGTGAAGAGGTCTTGTGCAGGCTGACGTAAAACGTCTCGTCCTGCTCCTCATAGATAAGTTCATCTTGTTCCGTAGATGCCCCAACCTGATGCCGCCAGACCTGCCACGGCAACAGCGTCGTGGGGTGCTGGCGAACGTAGTAAAGCACGCGGGAGTCATTTGACCACACCACGCCCGGCGAGACATCGTCAATCACTTCTGGCAGCCAGGTTTCGTTTTCCAGATGGCGAATACGCAGGCTGTACTGACGGCGGGAAAGGAAATCTTCGGTCACCGCCAGCAGGTTATTGTCCGGCGCTACGTTCAGCCCGCCCAGGGTATAAAACTCGCTGTGCGCCGCCCGCTTATTTTCATCAATCAGCAACGTCCATTCATCACTATCTAACGCCTGACGTTGGTAAATCGCATATTCGCGTCCCGGCTCAAAAACCTGGCGGTAGCGATAACCGTTTTTGATATAAGGCGCGGAGACCTCACGCGGTGGGATCCTGTCGACAATCTCTTTCAGCACGCGATCCTGTAGACTGCGCTGGGAGGACATCACTTCGCGCCCGTAGGCGTTTTCCTGCTGTAAATAGTCAAGCACCGCCGGTTTGGTGCGGGTGTCATCGCGAAGCCAGTAGTAGTTATCGACGCGCGTATCACCATGCAATGTCATGGTGTGGGGTATCCGTTTCGCTTTAGGTGGCATCTCGTTATTCTTCTTGTTGTGTTAATTCATTATTAAGCCTGGCAAAAGTCGCGCTCATTGCCAACTTAACCTATCCCCTCATCCTACGTTTCATCAGCCTTTTGTGCCACTCGCAAGACAGACGCAAACGTTTTCGTTTATAATGTGCCAAACTTTGGATAGACGGTGGAATGGGTAATGACGTTATTAGGAACAGCTTTGCGTCCCGCTGCGACGCGCGTAATGCTTCTGGGTTCAGGTGAGTTAGGTAAAGAAGTGGCGATCGAATGCCAGCGCTTAGGCATTGAAGTGGTCGCCGTCGATCGTTACGCCGATGCGCCAGCGATGCACGTCGCGCACCGCGCTTACGTTATCAACATGCTCGATGGCAATGTCCTGAAAGCGCTGGTTGCGCAGGAAAAACCGGACTTTATCGTCCCGGAAATCGAAGCCATCGCCACGGATACGCTGATTGAGCTTGAGCAGGCGGGCCAGAAGGTGGTGCCGTGCGCCCGGGCGACCAAATTGACGATGAACCGCGAAGGCATTCGCCGTCTGGCGGCAGAAACCCTCAAGCTTCCAACCTCAGCCTACCACTTTGCCGACAGCGAAGCGCAGTTCCGTGAGGCGGTCACCGATATCGGTCTGCCGTGCATCGTGAAGCCCGTCATGAGTTCATCCGGAAAAGGCCAGACCTTTATTCGCCATGAAGACCAGCTGGCGCAGGCCTGGCAGTATGCGCAGGAAGGCGGTCGCGCCGGTGCGGGCCGAGTGATTGTGGAAGGCGTGGTTAATTTTGATTTCGAAATCACCCTACTGACCGTTAACGCCGTCGACGGCGTGCACTTCTGCGCTCCTGTCGGCCATCGCCAGGAAGATGGCGACTATCGTGAATCCTGGCAGCCGCAACAGATGAGCGAACTGGCGCTGGCACGCGCGCAGGAGATCGCCCGCGAGGTCGTGCTGGCGCTGGGCGGATACGGTCTCTTCGGTGTGGAGCTGTTTGTGTGCGGTGACGACGTGGTATTCAGCGAAGTGTCCCCTCGCCCGCACGATACCGGCATGGTGACGCTGATTTCGCAGGATGTATCGGAATTTGCCCTGCACGTTCGCGCCTTCCTCGGGCTGCCGATTGGCGGCATCCGTCAGTACGGTCCGTCCGCTTCTGCCGTACTGCTGCCGACGCTGACCAGTCGCAACGTCACCTTTGATAACGTGCAGAATGCGCTGGATGCTGGCGTACAGCTGCGCCTGTTTGGCAAACCAGATATCGCGGGTTCTCGTCGCATGGGCGTCGCGCTGGCAACCGCAGACAGCGTTGAAGAGGCCGTGGAACGCGCCAAAATCGCCGCGGCGGCAGTCGTCGTTCAGGGATAAGAAAAAAGGCGGGCTGCTTACGCATACCCGCCCTTCTTTTGCTTACCCGGCTATCAGACCGGGCGCAACGAACACCTTACAGCTTCGCGCCTTCAACCGCTTCGCGAGCCAGTTTGGTGATGCGATCGTAGTCGCCTGCTTCCAGCGCGTCGGCCGGAACCAGCCAGGAACCGCCGATGCACAGAACGCTTTTCAGCGCCAGGTAGTCACGGTAGTTAGCTGGAGAGATACCGCCGGTTGGGCAGAAACGAATCTGAGAGAACGGACCCGCGATTGCCTGCAGCGCTTTCACGCCACCGTTCGCTTCAGCCGGGAAGAATTTGAACTCTTTCAGGCCGTGTTCCATACCCAGCATCAGTTCAGACACGGAGCAGATACCTGGGATCAGTGGAATGGTGCCCGCGGTAGCGGCTTTCAGCAGGTTGTCGGTCAGGCCTGGGCTGATAGCAAACTGCGCGCCAGCGTCGGTCACTTCTTTCAGCTGCTGAGCGTTGGTCACGGTACCCGCACCCACGATAGCGTCCGGCACTTCTTTTGCGATAGCACGGATAGCGTCCATCGCACAGGCAGTACGCAGCGTCACTTCCAGTACGCGTACGCCACCAGCAACCAGCGCTTTCGCCATCGGTACAGCGTGCTCAAGCTTGTTAACCACGATTACCGGTACTACCGGGCCAGTGGTCAGGATTGCTTCTGCAGTTGTTTTCCAGTTTTTCATCAGAAATTTTCTCTCGCCAGATCTACAAAACGTGTCATCTTAAAAGGTAATACAGGTTGCGCCCTGCTCTGCGCCGGACAGTTTTTCCCGTAATGCGCCAAACAGTTCACGGCCTGTCCCCACGCGCGAAGCGCTCAGATCAGGAATATGCGGTTGGCGTGCTGCCAGTTCGGCTTCATCAACCAGCAGCGTCAGCTCGCCGGTCTGGCCATTGACGCGGATCATGTCGCCATCTCGCACTTTCGCCAGCAGGCCACCGTCATATGCTTCAGGGGTTACGTGGATCGCTGACGGCACTTTACCGGATGCACCGGACAGTCGTCCATCAGTGACTAACGCAATTTTGAAACAGCGGTCCAATAATACACCAAGTGGCGGCATAAGTTTATGTAATTCTGGCATGCCGTTCGCTTTTGGCCCTTGATGGCGCACAACAACCACGCAATCTTTATCCAATAAGCCAGCTTCGAAGGCTGGCAGCACATCGTGCTGACTTTCAAACACCACCGCTGGCGCTTCAATAATCTGGTTTTCAACCGGGACGGCTGAGGTTTTCATGACCGCGCGGCCCAGGTTGCCGCTCAGGACTTTGGTACCACCATGTTTAGAGAACGGCTTGTCGAAGGTGGCGATGATGTTGTCATCCAGCGAAGCCGTAGCGCCTTCGCGCCAGTCGAGCTTGCCTTCGTTCAGCCACGGCTCCATGGTGTAGTGAGAGAGACCGAAACCGGCTACCGTGTTTACGTCTTCATGCAGAAGACCGCCCTTCAGCAGTTCACGGACCAGCACAGGTACACCGCCCGCCGCCTGGAAGTGGTTGATATCCGCCGGGCCGTTCGGGTAGAGACGCGCCATCAGCGGCACGACTTCAGACAGGTCGGAGAAATCATCCCAGTTGATGATGATGCCCGCCGCGCGCGCCATCGCCACCAGGTGCATGGTGTGGTTGGTCGAACCGCCGGTTGCCAGCAGCGCCACGATACCGTTAACCACCACTTTTTCGTCGATCATCTTACCGAGCGGCATCCACTCGTTACCGTTACCGGTCATACGCGTCACCTGACGCGCAGCGGCAGCGGTCAGTTCTGCACGCAGCGGGGCATCCGGGTGAACAAAAGAGGAGCCCGGCAGCTGCATGCCCATAAATTCGATCACCATCTGGTTGGTGTTGGCGGTACCGTAGAAAGTGCAGGTGCCCGGCGCGTGGTAGGACGCGGCTTCGGATTCCAGCAGCGCATTACGATCCACTTTGCCTTCAGCATAAAGCTGACGAATGCGTACTTTTTCTTTGTTCGGCAGACCGCTCGCCATCGGGCCCGATGGAATAAAGACGGAAGGCAGATGACCAAAGGAGAGCGCCGCCATGGCAAGCCCTGGGACGATTTTGTCACACACACCAAGGTATAGCGCGCCGTCAAACATATTATGAGACAGGCCTACCGCAGCAGACATCGCAATCACTTCGCGGCTCAGCAGAGAAAGCTCCATGCCGTCCTGCCCTTGGGTTACGCCGTCGCACATAGCCGGCACGCCGCCCGCGACCTGACCGACCGCATTCACGCTATGCAGCGCTTTACGGATCACATCCGGGTAGTGTTCATACGGCTGATGGGCAGAAAGCATGTCGTTATAGGAGGTAATGATCGCGATATTGTTACGCAGCATGCTCTTCAGCGATGCTTTATCGTCGGGCTGGCAGGCGGCAAAACCGTGCGCCAGATTACCGCAGGCCAGTTCAGAACGGTGAACCGTTTCAGTTTTGGCCTGATTGATACGCGCCAGGTAGGCTTCACGCGTGTCGCGCGAGCGTTCAATAATACGATTTGTTACCCGTAACATTACAGAGTTCATAAAGGCTCCTCAAATTTTTCTGTCCAGGCCGCTATCTTACACGGGTAAATCATTGGTCTGATTTATCGAAAATCACCGTATAGCGCAGCTCAGAGGCAAAGGTCTACCCGTAGTGTAATAAAAAAAGCCCCGGAGGTGAATCCACTCGGGGCTTAAATGAGCAAAAATAGCACTACATGCTGTGTTAGATCATGTTACCGGTAAAATAACCCTTCCGGATTATCGCGGTCCCTTATTCGAACTCGTTCCAGGAACGGCCGTCACGGGTGATCATCGCGACCGAAGCAACCGGTCCCCAGGTGCCAGCCTGGTATGGTTTAGGGGCGTCTTTATCGCTTGCCCATGCTTCAGTGATGGAGTCGACCCACTTCCAGGCCTCTTCCACTTCGTCGCGGCGAACGAACAGCGCCTGGATACCACGCATGGTTTCCAACAGCAGACGTTCATAGGCATCCGCCAGGTGAGTCTGATTAAAGGTCTCTGAGTAGCTCAGATCCAGCTTGGTCACCTGCAGGTTATGCTTGTGCTCCAGACCAGGAACTTTGTTAAGGATCTGAATATCCACGCCTTCATCCGGCTGCAGACGAATAGTCAGCTTGTTCTGCGGCAGTTCAGGCCAGGTTTCTTTGAACAGGTTCAGTTCAGGGTTTTTGAAGTAAACGACAACCTCAGAGCATTTGGTCGGCAGACGTTTGCCGGTACGCAGGTAGAACGGCACGCCTGCCCAACGCCAGTTATCAATATCCACGCGAATAGAAACGAAGGTTTCGGTGCTGCTGGATTTGTTAGCGCCCTCTTCTTCAAGGTAGCCTGGGACTTTCTGCCCCTGCGCGAACCCTGCGGTATACTGACCGCGCACGGTTTTATCACGCACGTTGCTGCGGTCGATGCGACGCAGCGACTTCAGCACTTTTACTTTCTCATCACGAATGCTGTCGGCGCTCAGATCGGACGGCGGAGCCATCGCAATCATGCACAGAATTTGCAGCAGGTGGTTTTGAATCATATCGCGCATCTGACCGGCCTGGTCGAAGTAACCCCAACGGCCTTCAATCCCGACTTCCTCAGCAACGGTAATTTCCACGTGATCGATAGTGCGGTTATCCCAGTTGTTCACAAACAGGGAGTTGGCAAAGCGCAGCGCCAGCAGGTTCAGAACCGTTTCTTTACCCAGATAGTGGTCAATACGATAAACCTGGCACTCTTCAAAATATTCGCCCACCTGGTCGTTAATCTCGCGGGAAGTTTCCAGCGAAGTGCCCAGCGGTTTTTCCATGACGACGCGCGCCGGCTTAGCGTTCAGCTTCGCTTCACCCAGACCGCGGCAGATGGCGCCAAAGGTGCTTGGCGGCATAGCGAAGTAGTTGATGGTGGTGCGATTTTTTTGATCGAGCATCTCGCCAAGACGCGAAAATGCTGGCGCATCGTTGACATCGAGGTTGCAGAAGTCAAGGCGTGCGCTGAGGGTGTTCCACAAACCTTCATCAATCTTCTCTTTCATGAAGGTTTCGAGCGCTTCGCGGACAACTTTGGTGTATGCCGCTTTATCCCAGTCGGCACGGCCGACGCCGATAATCCGGGTGTCCGGATTAATCTGGCCAGCTTTTTCCAGCTGATACAGGGAAGGCAGCAATTTCCGGCGGGCCAAGTCGCCCTTCGCGCCGAAAATGACCAGATCGCATGCCTGGGCCGTTTGCGTTACCGCCATGTCATTCTCCTCAGTTTATATTCCCGGTTCTATGCCAGGCTATCTACCCGTCACCGTTCAGCTTTTGCCGAAAAGCGACGGATATCGTTGTAATTTTCTTACGGTGCACTGTACTGTGTTTACGAAATTGCCGAAACCCTTTAACGCCTTTCGCTGGCTCCGATCGCACAATTCGGAACCATTGCGGCTGCGGCATTAGGCAATCCGCCAGTTTTGTTCGTTCTTTCGCCTGAGCCTCGTCTGTTAAAATACGACGGTGATCATGTTATGAAAAAAAACAACATTTTTTGCTGTTCCTCTTCGCTTTTCACTCATCTTCAGGCGTATATTCTTGCTAAAACGCCTGCAGATTTCACCCATTAATGGAATCGTTTCAATCTATGAGCAACTTGTCACGATGAACATGCTGGAAAGAATCCAGACCCAACTGGAAAACCTTAGCAAATCCGAGCGAAAAGTGGCGGAAGTTATTCTGGCCGCGCCAGAACAGGCAATCCATTCAAGCATTGCCGCACTCGCGCTTGAAGCTGAGGTCAGCGAACCCACCGTTAACCGCTTCTGCCGCAGTATGGAGACCCGGGGTTTCCCCGACTTCAAACTCCATCTTGCCCAAAGCCTGGCCAACGGTACACCGTATGTTAATCGTAATGTTGATGAAGATGACAGCGTTGAGGCTTATACGGCGAAAATTTTCGAGTCGGCCATGGCGAGCCTGGCACACGTTCGTCAGTCACTCGATATGTCGGCGGTTAATCGTGCGGTAGACCTGCTAACGCAGGCCAAGAAAATTGCTTTCTTTGGCCTGGGTTCTTCCGCCGCCGTGGCGCATGACGCGATGAACAAGTTTTTTCGCTTTAACGTCCCGGTCATCTATTCTGATGACATCGTATTGCAACGTATGAGCTGTATGAATTGCAGCGACGATGACGTTGTTGTGCTGATTTCCCATACCGGCAGAACCAAAAGCCTGGTCGAGGTCGCCCAAGTGGCGAGGGAAAATGATGCTATGGTTATCGCCATCACCTCCGCCGGCACGCCGCTGGCCAGAGAAGCGACCCTCGCTATCACGCTGGACGTTCCCGAAGATACCGACATCTATATGCCGATGGTTTCCCGACTTGCGCAGCTAACCGTGATCGATGTCCTGGCAACCGGTTTTACCTTACGTCGAGGGGCGAAATTCAGGGATAACTTGAAGCGAGTCAAAGAAGCATTAAAGGAATCGCGGTTTGATAAAGAGCTTTCAGCACACAGCGATAATCACTAAAACCGATAATAACGGTGTATTCGATTTAAACATTCGGTAATGATTGATACCGGATCCCTGTTCACGCAACACCTGAGTTGTATTAGTCAACGGAGTATTACATGTCCAGAAGGCTTCGCAGAACCAAGATCGTCACCACGTTAGGCCCAGCAACCGACCGCGATAACAACCTCGAGAAGGTAATTTCCGCCGGTGCTAACGTCGTACGCATGAACTTCTCTCACGGTACGCCAGAAGATCATCAGCTACGCGCTGACAAAGTACGCGAAATCGCAGCAAAACTGGGCCGCCATGTAGCTATTCTTGGCGATCTGCAAGGACCAAAGATTCGCGTTTCTACCTTCAAAGAAGGTAAAGTTTTCCTCAATATCGGCGACAAATTCCTGCTCGACGCCAACCTCGGTAAAGGTGAAGGCGACAAAGAGAAAGTGGGCATCGACTATAAGGGTCTGCCTGCCGACGTCGTGCCGGGCGACATCCTGCTGCTGGACGATGGCCGCGTACAGTTGAAAGTGTTGGAAATCCAGGGCATGAAGGTATTCACCGAAGTGACCGTCGGTGGCCCGCTGTCCAACAATAAAGGCATCAACAAGTTAGGCGGTGGCCTCTCGGCTGAAGCGCTGACCGATAAAGACAAAGCGGATATTCATACCGCGGCTAAAATTGGCGTTGATTACCTGGCCGTCTCCTTCCCGCGCTGCGGTGAAGACCTGAACTACGCTCGCCGTCTGGCGCGCGAAGCTGGCTGCGATGCCAAAATCGTCGCCAAAGTGGAACGTGCGGAAGCCGTGTGCAGCCAGGACGCGATGGATGACATCATTCTGGCCTCCGACGTCGTGATGGTTGCTCGTGGTGACCTCGGCGTTGAAATCGGCGACCCTGAGCTGGTCGGTATCCAGAAAGCGCTGATTCGTCGCGCTCGTCAGCTTAACCGCTCCGTGATCACCGCGACCCAGATGATGGAGTCGATGATTACCAACCCAATGCCAACCCGCGCGGAAGTCATGGACGTGGCGAACGCTGTGCTGGACGGTACCGATGCGGTGATGCTCTCAGCGGAAACCGCTGCGGGTCAGTACCCTTCTGAAACCGTTGCCGCCATGGCGCGCGTTTGCCTGGGTGCAGAAAAGATCCCAAGCATCAACGTTTCTAAACACCGTCTGGACGTACAGTTCGACAACGTGGAAGAAGCCATTGCCATGTCGGCAATGTATGCGGCTAACCACCTGAAAGGCGTGACCGCCATCATCACCATGACCGAGTCTGGCCGTACCGCGCTGATGACCTCCCGTATCACCTCCGGGCTGCCTATCTTCGCGATGTCCCGCCATGAGCGTACGTTGAACCTGACAGCGCTGTATCGCGGCGTGACGCCAGTCTTCTTCGACAGCGAATGTGACGGCGTTGCGGCGGCACACGACGCGGTAAATCTGCTGCGTGATAAAGGCTATCTGATGTCTGGCGACCTGGTTATCGTTACCCAGGGCGACGTGATGAGCACCGTGGGTTCAACCAACACCACGCGTATTCTGACCGTTGAGTAAGTTATTCTCGCTATAAAAAAACCGGACAATGTCCGGTTTTTTTATCCGCGTAACCGGCTAAGCGTCGTGTCGCCGGGCTACGGGGCTATTTCTTTTTCTTTGGATAGAGTTCTTTACGCTGATACGGCTCGGTTTCACCCGGCTTGCGCGTTTTCAGCAGCTTCAGGATCCACGTGTACTGCTCAGTATGCGGCCCAACGAAAATCTCCACCTCTTCGTTCATTCGACGCGCAATGGTGTTGTCATCCGCTTCCAGCAGGTCATCCATCGGTGGGCGAACCAGAATGGTCAGGCGATGCGTTTTGCCATCATAAACCGGGAACAGCGGCACTACGCGCGCGCGGCACACCTTCATCAGACGGCCAATCGCCGGCAGCGTGGCTTTATAGGTAGCAAAGAAATCCACGAACTCGCTGTGCTCTGGGCCGTGATCCTGGTCCGGCAGATAGTAGCCCCAGTAGCCCTGACGGACGGACTGAATAAACGGCTTGATGCCGTCGTTACGGGCGTGCAGACGACCGCCAAAACGACGACGAACAGTGTTCCAGACGTAGTCGAAGACTTTGTTGCCCTGATTATGGAACATCGCCGCCATCTTCTGGCCCTGCGACGCCATCACCATTGCCGGGATATCAACGCCCCAGCCGTGCGGCACGAGGAAAATGACGTTTTCGCCATTGGCGCGGAGCTCATCGATAATCTCCTGCCCCTGCCAGTCGAGGCGCGGCAGAATTTTTTCCGGCCCTTTCAGCGCCAGCTCTGCCATCATAACCATTGCCTGCGGCGCGGTGGCAAACATCTCATCAATAATGGCTTCGCGCTCAGCTTCGCTTTTATCCGGGAAGCAGTACAGCAGATTGATCTGCGCGCGACGGCGAGCGCTGCGGCCAAATTTACCCGCCAGGCGACCGAGCTTACCCAAAATAGGGTCACGGATTTTTGCCGGTACGTAAGCGATTCCCGCAAATGCCAGTACGCCTAACCAGGCACCCCAGTATTGAGGATGGCGAAAAGATTTCTCAAACTCGGGAATGTATTCACTGTTATTTTTTTTCGTTTCCATGCCTATTCCGGGGTTGAATCATCGGTCAATGTGGATAATCAGATAGTGTAGCGAGGCCGGGTGCTTCGCACAAAAGAAAAAGCCGGTGCTGTAAAGGCACCGGCTCTGAACGGATACTTCTTAGGCGAAATTAGTCGAAACGCAGCTGTGGCAGCACTTCTTTCACCTGGGCCAGGTAATCGGTACGATCCGAACCGGTCAGCCCTTCGGTGCGCGGCAACTTCGCCGTCAGCGGGTTCACCGCCTGCTGGTTGATCCATACTTCATAGTGCAGGTGCGGGCCAGTAGAGCGACCAGTGTTACCGGAGAGCGCAATACGGTCACCACGTTTAACCTTCTGACCTGGTTTCACCAGCAGCTTACGCAGGTGCATATATCGCGTGGTGTAGGTACGACCATGACGCACGGCGACATAGTAACCTGCTGCGCCACTGCGCTTCGCTACCACCACTTCACCGTCACCGACGGCCAGCACTGGCGTGCCTTGCGGCATCGCGAAGTCCACGCCGCGGTGCGGCGCTACGCGACCGGTTACCGGGTTCAGACGACGCGGGTTAAAGTTAGACGACACGCGGAACTGGCGCGCGGTTGGGAAGCGCAGGAAGCCCTTCGCCAGCCCGGTACCGCTACGGTCGTAGAACTTACCGTCTTCGGCGCGGATCGCGTAATAATCTTTACCGTCGGAACGCAAACGTACGCCCAGCAGTTGGCTCTGTTCACGCTTGCCGTTCAGCATTTCGCGTGACATCAGCACCGAGAACTCGTCGCCTTTTTTCAGCTTACGGAAGTCCATCTGCCACTGCATTGATTTAATCACCGCGCTGACTTCCGCGCTGGTTAAGCCGGCGTTGACGGCGCTGGTGACGAAACTTCCACCAACGGTACCTTTCACCAGGCTGTTAACCCAGTCGCCCTTCTGCAACTCGCTGCTCATTTTAAAACCATTAGCAACGCGATCGTAGGTACGGGTTTCGCGGCGCGACATCTCCCAGGTTAAACGCTGTAAATCACCATCGTCATTCAGCGTCCAGGAGAGCTGCTGCCCCACTTTCATATTTTTCAGATCTTTATCAACCGAGGCGAGCTGGCTGATATTCCCCATATCGATTCCGTACTGATTCAGAATGCTGCTCAGGGTATCGCCCGTGGATACTACATACTCATGCACGCCCGTTTCGTTATCGGCTTTATCGTCCAGCTCATCCTGAGGGATGGCTTCGTCTTCCTGCGCGGACTGATCAATCGGTTCGCTGGCCTCTGGCAGAAGCGAGCGAATTTCTTTTTTCTCCAGCTCAATCGTACGGACGACGGGGGATGAAGAGGTTGGATGGTAAACGTAAGGCCGCCAGACAGCGACGGCCAACGTGAGAACGGTGAGTGACCCCAGCATAACGCGGTGGGGCCGCGGCAAATTGTTAAATGCCAGAGCGACAGAGCGGGCTATCTGCTGCACGTATTCACTTCCTTACTTATCTCCTTTCAGGCAGCTCGCATACTGGGTCGCCAGTTGAGTAAGAAACGCCGGATAGCTTTCTTTACTCAGCTTAATGTTCGTGCCTAGAGGATCGAGCGTTCCCATGCGAACGCTGGTTCCCCGCGCAACTGATTCAACGACGGCGGGCCTGAATTGTGGCTCAGCAAAAACGCAGGTTGCTTTTTGCTCAACCAACTGTGTTCTTATTTGATGTAAACGCTGCGCACCAGGTTGAATTTCGGGGTTAACGGTGAAGTGCCCAAGCGGCGTCAAACCGTAGTGTTTTTCGTAATAGCCATAGGCATCATGAAAAACGAAGTACCCTTTTCCTTTTACCGGTGCCAGCTCGTTCGCCACCTTTTTATCGGTTGCGGCCAGATTGGCCTCAAAATCCTTCAGGTTGGCATCGAGCCGGGCTCGACTCTGGGGCATAAGTTCCACTAATTTGTCATGGATTGCAACCGCCGACAGCCGCGCTATCTCTGGGGAGAGCCACAGATGCATGTTGTACTCACCATGATGGTGATGCGCGTCACCTTTTTCGCCGTGAGCGTGGTCATGGTCATCTCCGTCACCGGCATCATGATCATCGTCATCTGCCCCTTTCATGAGCAACGGTTTCACACCGTCAAGCTGAGCGATGGTGACTTTTTTATTGTCGGGAATGCTTTGCGATGACTTGTCCATAAATGCTTCCATTTCAGGACCAATCCATACGACTAAGTCCGCGTTCTGTAAGCGTTTTGCATCAGATGGACGCAGTGAATAATCATGTTCAGACGCACCGTCTGGCAGTAATACTTGCGTCTCAGTGACGCCATCTGCAATGGCTGAAGCAATAAAGCCTAACGGCTTGAGCGATGCTACAACGGCAGCATCAGCATGCTGTGCTGTCGTTCCCCAAAGTGCAGCGGATAAAGCTGCGAAAAGAAGCGTATTTTTCTGTAACATAATGCGTCTATTAATCGAAATGAATAAGTGAAGTGTGATATTATAACATTCACTATCTTGTGCAACCCCTAATTGCTATGACGAATCTTGTATCTCTGGAAAATGTCTCCGTCACCTTCGGCCAACGCCGGGTGCTCGCTGACGTCTCGCTGAATCTCAAGCCAGGCCGCATTCTGACGCTGCTTGGTCCGAATGGCGCGGGCAAATCAACGCTGGTACGCGTGGTGCTCGGCCTCGTAGCACCTAGCGAAGGTGTTGTCATCCGCGATAAACATCTGCGCATTGGTTATGTGCCGCAAAAGTTACACCTCGACGCCACATTGCCGCTGACCGTCAAGCGATTTTTACGTTTACATCCGGCGACGCGAAAAGAAGATATTCTGCCCGCGCTGAAGCGCGTTCAGGCGGGACATCTGCAAGACGCCCCCATGCAGAAGCTTTCCGGCGGGGAAACCCAGCGCGTGCTACTCGCGCGTGCGCTGCTGAATAAACCGCAGCTGCTGGTACTGGATGAACCGACTCAGGGCGTGGACGTAAACGGTCAGGTTGCGCTTTACGATCTCATCAACCAGCTTCGCCAGGAACTCGACTGCGCGGTACTGATGGTCTCGCACGATCTGCATCTGGTGATGGCCAAGACCGACGACGTGCTTTGCCTTAACCACCATATCTGCTGCTCCGGAACACCGGACGTGGTTTCTATGCATCCGGAATTTATCTCAATGTTTGGCCCTCGCGGTGCAGAACAGCTGGGTATTTACCGCCATCAGCATAATCATCGCCATGATTTACAGGGCCGTATCGTTCTACGTCGGGGAAATGGGCAGTCATGATTGAAATTTTACTTCCAGGCTGGCTTGCCGGAATAATGCTGGCGTGTGCTGCCGGCCCGCTTGGCTCGTTTGTTGTCTGGCGACGGATGTCCTATTTTGGCGATACGCTGGCGCACGCTTCTCTGCTGGGCGTGGCGTTTGGCCTGCTGCTGAACGTTAATCCATTCTATGCGGTTATCTTTGTGACGCTGCTGCTGGCGGGCGGCCTGGTGTGGCTGGAGAAACGCCCTCACCTCGCCGTGGACACCCTGCTGGGTATTATGGCGCACAGCGCGCTGTCGCTGGGCCTGGTGGTGGTCAGCCTGATGTCGAATGTTCGCGTCGATCTGATGGCCTATTTGTTCGGCGACCTGCTGGCGGTTACGCCGCAGGATCTTATCTCCATTGCGCTGGGCGTGATGGTGGTGCTGGCGATTCTGTTCTGGCAGTGGCGCAATTTACTGTCGATGACCATCAGCCCGGATCTGGCCTTTGTCGACGGCGTGAAGCTGCAGCGGGTGAAGCTACTGCTGATGCTGGTCACGGCACTCACCATTGGCGTGGCGATGAAGTTTGTCGGTGCGCTGATTATCACGTCGCTGCTGATTATCCCGGCGGCCACGGCGCGTCGTTTCGCTCGCACGCCGGAGCAGATGGCGGGCGTCGCCGTTGGCGTGGGCATGATAGCGGTCACCGGTGGTTTAACCTTCTCAGCGTTCTATGACACACCTGCGGGTCCGTCGGTGGTGCTGTGTGCGGCCCTGTTGTTTATTTTCAGCATGATGAAAAAACAACCGAATGCCTAAATAAACGATAAACACCTCCATAGGAGGTGATTTGAAATCGGCTAAATAAATAAGCACCGATGATATTACCGGTGCTTATTTTATTACTGGGTACAAGCTGCTAAATACAATTTGGCGCCCTGAACGTTTTTGCCGCCTTCAATATCAAGACACTTGAGAACACCATCGGAATCAACTTTTTTCAGCTGTCCGTTGATATAGTCCCAATTACTCACAACGGTATCATATTCGCGGATATAAATTTTACCGTCTAATGGTGTGTAAGCATAATTTGGATGCGCATCCAGTCGCAGTGCGCCATTCATCTCGAAAGTGACCTGACGAATATTTTGCATACCTGGATTAGAACCACATACTCCCATCGTTGCCTGCTGGAAAGCAACACCGGTCATACACAATGTTTGTCCGTTACTGGTATTTTGAAGTTGGTCATTTACCATTTTCCATGTCTGGGTTCCGGAAATAGCCGCATTCGCTACGCCAGACATCGCGACGATAGTCAGGGCAGCAATTGATAGGACGGTCATTGATTTCATTTTGTTACTCCTCATGTATTGATGAAATTGATTTATAGCATGGGGGTTTCGCTATAAATTCATCACAAATGAGCGAAATATCTAAAATGACATGGATGATAAATCTGATGAGGAAAATAATGGGTCAGGCTCGCAGACGGAATATATCATTCCGTCTGCTCATCATTACGGCATCTCCGGCGGCGTAATACCGAAGTGATTCCACGCCCGCGTCGTCGCAATACGGCCACGCGGAGTGCGCTGCAAGAATCCCTGCTGAATCAGATACGGCTCCAGCACGTCTTCAATCGTTTCGCGCTCTTCCCCGATTGCCGCCGCGAGGTTATCCAACCCAACCGGCCCACCGAAGAATTTATCAATGACCGCAAGCAACAGCTTACGGTCCATATAGTCAAAGCCTTCCGCATCGACATTGAGCATATCCAGCGCCTGGGCGGCGATATCTGCCGAAATGGTACCGTCATGTTTCACTTCCGCAAAGTCTCGAACTCGGCGCAGCAGACGGTTGGCGATACGCGGCGTTCCGCGCGCACGACGAGCCACTTCCAGCGCACCATCATCGCTCATCTCCAGCCCCATAAAGCGCGCGCTGCGCCCCACGATATGCTGTAAATCTGGTACCTGATAAAACTCCAGGCGCTGCACGATGCCGAAGCGGTCACGCAGCGGTGACGTCAGAGAACCTGCGCGCGTGGTGGCGCCAATCAGGGTAAACGGCGGCAGGTCGATTTTAATCGACCGCGCAGCCGGGCCTTCCCCAATCATGATATCGAGCTGGTAATCTTCCATTGCTGGATAGAGCACCTCTTCCACCACCGGCGAAAGACGATGGATCTCATCGATAAACAGCACATCATGAGGTTCGAGGTTGGTCAGCATCGCCGCCAGATCGCCCGCTTTTTCCAGCACCGGGCCTGACGTGGTGCGCAGGTTTACGCCCATTTCGTTGGCAACGATATTGGCGAGCGTGGTCTTCCCAAGCCCCGGCGGGCCAAAAATAAGCAGGTGGTCAAGCGCGTCGCCGCGCAGCTTCGCCGCCTGGATAAAGATCTCCATCTGCGAACGAACATGCGGCTGACCGATATATTCGGCCAGTAACTTAGGACGGATGGCGCGATCCGCCACCTCTTCTGCCATGCTACTGCCTGACGAAATCAGGCGGTCTGCTTCAATCATCCTCTACCTCATAGCGCCGCGCGGAGCGCTTCGCGGATCAATGTTTCGCTGCTGGCATCCGAACGGGCAACTTTGCTCACCATTCGGCTGGCTTCCTGAGGTTTATAGCCCAGCGCCACCAGCGCAGCAACCGCTTCCTGCTCGGCGTCGTCGGCACTCGGACCCGCAGGAGACGTCAGCACCAGATCGGCGGCTGGCGTAAAGAGATCGCCATGCAGACCTTTAAAGCGATCTTTCATTTCGACAATAAGGCGTTCCGCCGTTTTCTTGCCGATGCCCGGCAGCTTAACCAGCGCCCCAAGTTCTTCGCGCTCTACCGCGTTGACGAACTGCTGCGCCGACATGCCGGAGAGAATGGCCAACGCCAGCTTCGGCCCAACGCCGTTGGTCTTAATCAGCTCTTTAAACAGCGTACGTTCCTGCTTGTTATTAAAGCCGTATAGCAGCTGCGCGTCTTCACGGACGACAAAGTGGGTGAAAACAATCGCTTCCTGCCCGGCTTCCGGCAGCTCATAAAAGCAGGTCATTGGCATATGCACTTCATAGCCTACGCCGCCCGTCTCCAGAAGAACCAGCGGGGGTTGTTTTTCGAGAATGATGCCTCTGAGTCTGCCTATCACGTGACGCTCCTGCGTTAAGGGCTAAAAGAGTAATGTACTATCATAAAAAAAGGCTGGATATTTATCCAGCCTGATTTGTGATTATCGTAATCGTCCACGCGCTAAGTTCAGCCGGGTATCGCTCATTTGCATGGCGTTCTGGCTGACGTGGCAGTGGGTAATGGCGATAGCCAGCGCATCGGCGGCATCGGCCTGAGGGTTGGCGGGAAGCTTTAACAGCGTACGGACCATATGCTGAACCTGGCTTTTTTCCGCACTACCAATACCCACGACGGTCTGTTTCACCTGGCGGGCGGCGTACTCAAAAACCGGGAGTTCCTGATTGGTTGCGGCGACAATCGCTACCCCGCGCGCCTGTCCCAGCTTAAGCGCCGAGTCGGCGTTTTTCGCCATAAAAACCTGCTCAATAGCGAAATAGTCCGGCTGGAACTGGGTGATAATTTCCGTCACGCCTGCATAAATCAGCTTCAGGCGTGACGGAAGATCGTCAACCTTGGTGCGGATGCATCCGCTGCCAAGGTAGGTTAGCTGTCTGCCAACCTGGCGAATGACACCATAACCGGTGATGCGCGACCCCGGGTCAATGCCGAGAATAATAGACATCACGCACCTCCTGTCAGGTTGCGGAACAGCCACCTCATTCTAAGGTTGCTGCAACCTCGTCAGAGATTTCGCCGTTGTGGTAGACTTCCTGAACGTCGTCACAGTCTTCCAGCATGTCGATGAGACGCATCAGTTTTGGTGCCGTTTCAGCATCCATGTCCGCTTTGGTGGACGGGATCATAGACACTTCTGCCGCGTCAGCCTTCAGGCCAGCCGCTTCCAGCGCGTCACGTACTTTACCCATCTCTTCCCACGCGGTGTACACGTCAATCGCGCCGTCGTCGAAGGTCACAACGTCTTCAGCACCAGCTTCCAGCGCCGCTTCCATGATGGTGTCTTCGTCGCCCTGCTCAAAGGAAATAATCCCTTTTTTGCTGAAAAGGTAAGCAACGGAACCGTCGGTACCGAGGTTGCCACCGGTTTTGCTGAACGCATGACGCACTTCAGCAACGGTACGGTTACGGTTGTCGGACAGACATTCGATCATCACCGCGGTGCCGCCAGGACCGTAACCTTCATAGATGATGGTTTCCATGTTGGAATCTTCATCACCGCCCACACCGCGCGCGATAGCACGGTTCAGGGTGTCACGCGTCATGTTGTTGGCCAGGGCTTTATCTACCGCAGCACGCAGACGTGGGTTCGCATCCGGATCGCCGCCGCCCAGTTTGGCCGCTGTCACCAGCTCACGAATGATCTTGGTGAAGATTTTGCCGCGCTTAGCATCCTGCGCCGCTTTACGATGTCTGGTGTTGGCCCATTTACTATGACCTGCCATAAAAATATCTCCAAAAAACTATGCCCTTTCAGGCAGCGTTAATGACAAATTCTTCAATCGCCTGCCGGTTGCTCCACGACTTGGTGAGCGCCGCCGCCGCGGGCGCATCGAGCCACTGGTAGGTCAGGTGCTCGGTGAACACAACTTCCCGCTCATGGGGCAGCGCAAGACAGAACCAGGATTCTGTATTGCGCTCAACGCCCGGCGCATAGCGATGACGTAAATGTTGAAAAATTTCAAACTCCACCGTGCGTTGACAGTCCATCAAGGTCAGTTGCTCAGAAACAACGTCTATAGTGACCTCTTCCTTTACTTCACGCATGGCGGCCTGCGACGCGGTTTCCCCCTCTTCCAGGCTGCCGGTAACCGACTGCCAGAAATCAGGGTCATCGCGTCGCTGCAGCATCAGCACCCGCTTACTGTCCTGGGCGTAAATCACCACCAGAATAGAGACGGGTCGCTTGAATGGCATGTTACTCGTTCTCCGCCGACGTTTTTGGCTCTTTCGCCACAACCTGAATACCCAGTTCGCTCAGAGATGCCGGATTAGCGAAGCTTGGCGCTTCGGTCATCAGACAAGCTGCCGCGGTGGTTTTCGGGAAGGCGATAACGTCACGGATGTTATCGGTGCCGGTCAGCAGCATGGTCAGACGGTCAAGACCGAATGCCAGACCCGCGTGCGGAGGCGTACCGTATTTCAGCGCGTCCAGCAGGAAGCCAAACTTCTCGCGCTGCTCTTGTTCGTTGATGCCGAGAATGCCGAACACGGTCTGCTGCATGTCACCACGGTGAATACGCACGGAACCGCCGCCCACTTCATAGCCGTTGATAACCATATCGTAGGCGTTTGCTACCGCGTCTTCCGGTGCCGCTTTCAGTTCTTCAGCGGTCATGTCTTTCGGCGACGTGAACGGGTGGTGCATTGCGGTCAGACCGCCTTCACCATCGTCTTCAAACATTGGGAAGTCGATAACCCACAGCGGTGCCCACATGTTTTCGTCGGTCAGGCTCAGGTCTTTACCCAGCTTCAGGCGCAGTGCGCCCATCGCGTCGGCAACCACTTTCTTGTTGTCAGCGCCGAAGAAGATCATGTCGCCGTCCTGCGCACCGGTGCGCTCAAGGATGGCTTCAATGATTTCTGGGGTCAGGAACTTAGCCACCGGGCTGGTGATACCTTCCACGCCTTTTGCACGTTCGGTCACTTTGATGTAAGCCAGGCCTTTCGCGCCGTAAATCTTCACGAAGTTGCCGTATTCATCAATCAGCTTACGAGTCAGCGCAGCACCACCCGGTACGCGCAGAGCCGCCACGCGACCTTTTGGATCGTTTGCCGGGCCGGAGAAGACCGCGAACTCAACGGACTTCAGCAAGTCAGCAACGTCAACCAGCTCCATTGGGTTACGCAGATCCGGTTTATCGGAACCGTAACGGCGTTCAGCTTCGGCGAAGGTCATAATCGGGAAGTCGCCCAGATCCACACCTTTGATTTCCAGCCACAGCTGACGCACCAGCGCTTCCATCACTTCACGCACCTGTGGTGCGGTCATGAAGGAGGTTTCGACGTCGATCTGGGTGAATTCAGGCTGACGGTCAGCGCGCAGGTCTTCGTCACGGAAGCATTTAACAATCTGATAGTAGCGGTCGAAGCCGGACATCATCAGCAGCTGTTTGAACAGCTGAGGAGACTGTGGCAGCGCGTAGAATTTACCTTTATGTACGCGAGACGGTACCAGGTAGTCGCGCGCGCCTTCCGGGGTCGCTTTGGTCAGCATCGGGGTTTCGATATCGAGGAAACCGTGATCGTCCATAAAGCGACGTACGAAGCTGGTGATTTTAGCGCGAGTTTTCAGGCGCTGAGCCATCTCTGGACGACGCAGGTCGAGGTAGCGGTACTTCAGACGCGCTTCTTCGGTGTTAACGTGGTTGGAGTCCAGCGGCAGTGATTCTGAACGGTTGATGATAACCAGGTCAGAAGCCAGAACTTCAATCGCACCGGTCGCCATATCCGCGTTGATGTTCTTTTCGTCACGCGCACGAACGGTGCCGGTAACCTGAATGCAGAACTCATTACGCAGTTCAGAGGCTAACTTCAAGGCATCCGCACGGTCCGGATCGAAGAACACCTGTACGATGCCTTCACGGTCGCGCATGTCGATAAAAATGAGGCTACCGAGATCACGACGGCGGTTGACCCAACCACACAGAGTCACCTGCTGCCCAACGTGGGACTGTCGAAGCTGTCCGCAATATTCTGTACGCATGAGATATCCCTTAACTTAGCCGTCGGCGGATTGTCGCCTGCCGTGCAGGCGTTACTGTCGCAGCTTTAGCTGAATGTCACTACTGGATGAAAAAAGGGGGCTATTATACTGGAAATTCTCGCTCGCGATAAGCCCGGAGCAGCTTATACGACTGTTTGCTGAACGCTTATTGCCTACGCTCACAAAAATTAACAATAATTATCAGTTCAATAACCTGGCGTCGATTGTAAGGTATGCCCCCGACAGCCCGTTTACAGAGGAACAACCATGCTGAATTTAGACGCCAAAAAAACCGCTCTTGTCGTTATTGACCTGCAGGAAGGCATTCTGCCGTTTGCCGGTGGCCCACATACCGCTGCTGACGTGGTGGCCCGTGCCGCCCGCCTGGTCGACAAATGCCGTGCCGCGTCCGCGCCAGTCGTGTTGGTTCGCGTAGGTTGGTCAGCTGACTTTGCAGACGCGTTGAAACAACCGGTTGATGCCCCCGCTCCGGCCAAAGCGCTGCCGGAAAACTGGTGGACCTATCCGGCTGAGCTCGGTAAACAGGACAGCGATATTGAAGTGACCAAACGTCAATGGGGCGCGTTCTACGGCACCGACCTCGAAGTGCAGCTGCGCCGTCGCGGCATCGACACCATTATTCTGTGCGGTATTTCCACCAACATCGGCGTGGAGTCCACCGCCCGTAACGCGTGGGAACTGGGCTTTAACCTGATTATTGCCGAAGATGCCTGCAGCGCGTTCAATAACGATCAGCACCAGAGCAGCCTCTCCTACATTTTCCCGCGCATTGCTCGCGTGCGCAGCACTGAAGAGATCCTTGCCGCCTTATGTTTTATCTTGGGCTTCCCCAATGGTCGCACCCGAAATGGGTGCGCCTTGGTATTACCAGCCTTGAAGAGTATGCCCGCCACTTTAACTGCGTGACGCGGTAATATTTTAAATCACTAAAGAACGCCCGAGAGCATATATTTCTTCAGTAGAATCAATTCATTACAATCATCACTTATATGAAATTCGGTAAAATTCATATGAGTTAAAATCTCCCAACCATGCCCCAAAGCAAGCATTTATGCCCCATCCCTGCCCCAAAAATCCTCCTTAAAAAGCTACGCGCCCACCGTTGATGCTGTATGAATAAACAGTGTAAATTGCATGGTAAATCATTGTTGTTTTGGAGGCGTTATGTTCGTTGAGTTGGTGTACGACAAACGAAATGTAGAAGGATTAACAGGTTCCAGAGAAATAATTCTGAATGAACTAACAAAGCGGGTGCACCTGATCTTTCCCGCTGCAGAGGTAAAGGTTAAGCCGATGCAGGCGAACGGCTTGAATAGCGATGCCAGCAAAAGTGATCGGAAAAAGCTGAATCGCATGCCGGAAGAGATGTTTGAAGAAGCCGATATGTTGTTGGTTTCGGATTAAACCTGTAAAGAGGACAAAGGTAATGCGGCCATTGGAGGCCCCTTTGTGCTGTGAGTTCAACCGATGGAAGCAGCATTTCTTGACACACATCTTATGATGTGGCCAGTTTTGTTGACCGTGCTCAAAAAAAACGGAAGTCCAATTGATACGCGCCTAACTAAAATCAGGGTTAACCATAACAAATGGGTATATGACGAAATGAACAAGTAGATGTAAATGCACCAACCGGCATTACAAACGAAGGTTGTATCTAATCCTGGGGGCAGGTCAGACACAGGTCACAGCGTCTTCAAATGTGAGGGTCGATCAAGTCAATGACACGTGCTAGAATTCAGACTTTTCTTAACTGACTAAATAATATATCAATTTAATGTTAAAACTCTTCGCAAAATATACATCAATTGGTGTTATCAATACACTCATTCACTGGGTTGTGTTTGCTGTTTGCATATATACGCTCCACACAGGACAGGCACTTGGCAACTTTTCAGGGTTCGTTGTTTCTGCGTCATTCAGCTTCTTCGCTAACGCCAAGTTCACATTTAAATCTTCAACCACCACAATGCGCTACTTGCTTTATGTGGGCTTCATGGGCTCGCTTAGTGGAGTTGTTGGCTGGTGTGCTGATATATCAGGCATGGCTCCTATCATCACGTTAATACTGTTCTCGGCCATCAGTCTTGTGTGCGGTTTTATTTATTCAAAATTCATTGTCTTTAGGGATGCGAAATGAAAATCTCTTTGGTTGTTCCAGTCTTTAATGAAGAAGATACAATTCCAATCTTCTATAAAACTGTCCGGAAGTTTGAAGGGCTTCAGCAGCATGAAGTCGAAATAGTCTTCATTAACGACGGCAGCAAAGACGCAACAGAATCCATCATCAACGCGCTTGCAATCGCCGATCCGCTTGTAGTTCCGCTGTCATTTACTCGAAATTTCGGTAAAGAGCCGGCCTTGTTTGCCGGTCTTGAGCACACATCAGGTGATGTAGTCATCCCGATAGATGTTGATCTACAGGACCCGATTGAAGTCATTCCTCTCCTAATAGAGAAGTGGCAGGCCGGCGCTGACGTGGTCCTCGCTAAACGCTCTGACCGTTCCAATGACGGCAGGCTGAAAAGAAAGTCTGCTGAGTGGTTTTATAAGCTGCATAACAAAATCAGCAGTCCAAAAATTGAAGAAAACGTTGGTGATTTTCGCCTGATGTCTCGTGCTGTAGTGGAAAACATCAAGTTATTACCAGAGCGCAACCTGTTCATGAAAGGTATTTTGAGCTGGGTCGGTGGCCACACTAATGTCGTCGAATATACTCGCGCAGAACGCATTGCTGGAAACACAAAGTTCAACGGATGGAAGCTCTGGAATCTTGCTGTTGAGGGCATTACCAGCTTTTCTACATTACCGCTCCGCATGTGGACTTACATCGGTCTTTTCGTTGCCGGTGCCGCATTCCTGTATGGCACATGGATGATTTGCGACACGTTAGCATTTGGTAATCCAGTCAGAGGCTATCCCTCTTTACTTATTTCTATGCTTTTCTTGGGAGGTATCCAGCTTATAGGCATTGGAATTCTTGGTGAATATATAGGAAGGATATATATGGAAGTTAAGAAAAGACCACGGTATTTACTTAAGGAGAAGAAAACAAAATGATTATTATTAGAGAGAAAAACCAAATTTTTCTAACGGTGTTGTTTTCTTTACTTTACTGCATCGGACTAATTATATCTGACATCAATTATTTAGATGATTATGGCAGATATTTATTAGGATACTCAGGTTTATCAGTCAATGGACGGCCTATTGCTGACTTGGCTTTAACAATTATAAATATGGGGTATCCATTACTAGACCTAACCCCTTTGTCATTAATAGCTTCAATTTTTGTAATGGCAGTTTCCGGGGTCATTATTGCAGATAGATTCTTCAGAAATGAAAAACCTATCGTAAGGTCCTTGGTTGCACTATTACTTATAGTAAACCCTTTCTTTATTGAAAATTTATCTTTTAAATACGACATATTCCCGATGTCTTTAAGTGTATTATCAATCTCATTGGCATTTTGTCATACAAAAAATCGTTTCATAAATCTTACATTGCCAGTGTTTTTAGTATTTATTTCACTTGGATTATATCAAGCCACGCTAGGAATGTTTGTTATATTTTCTATTATCGAATTAGCAGAGTCAACTTTAAATAACAAAGGAACTCATAAATCTAGATTTATTGAAGCTGCAACAAGAGCATTGCAGCTCTTTATAGCCTACCTATTATACAAGTTTATTATTGCGAATATATTTATTGCTGGCGATTATTCTATTAAACTTTCCAAAACCATTGCTATAAATTCTGATGGTTTTAAAATCCTTGTTGAAAATTTCCATAGATTTAACGGTTTCATTGGGAATTATATCGATTCAATCCCTGTTGCGATACTTTACTTTTATATGTTATTGCTAGTGGTAGCTGTTTATATAGTTGCAAAAGAATCATGGCGTTCATCTAAAAGCATTGTTAATATAATCACCCTAATAGGTTTACCTTTCCTTTTTTATTTCTTTTCATATGCAACTTTCCTTTTTTTAGAAAACGCATCAGTAACTTCGCGCGTAATGGTATCGTTTAGTGCAACTTTAATAGGCTTGTCTTTTTATTTTCTCACCGCAATAAAAAACCAGAAACTTAAATTATTCGCCCTTTTTCCATTTATTATGTTCAGCTATGTTTTGATGACAAGTTATGTTAACGCTTCATTAGCTCAGAATAAAAAAGACTTCCGTATCATTAACTCTATATACTATGATATTTCTCACCTTTCACCACAAGTAAAATACGTTAATTTCAGTGGGGTGGTAAGTCCTGCATCTCAAAAGGCACTATCATTGCTGAGATTTCCAATCTTAAAAGATCTTACAAAGTCTTATTTAGGTACTGACTGGAGTGCATATATGCTAAATTATTATGGGGTAAATGTTTCTAGAAAAGATTTCTCTTCAGAAGAAATTAGTGAAATATGCAGACAGAGAGCTATATCTACAACTCCTGACTACTCACTTCACGTTAGCGGTGAAAATATGATTATTTCATTTGACACTTTATGCAAATAAATAAATAAACCAGAACTGGCGCGGCTTAAGGATATATTAAGCCGCCGTCATGAGGTGTAGGAGTTCGGAGGTTCAAACCCTCACCCCGACACAAAACCATGTAAGAATCAGCATATTACACCTGTTGTTTTATGAGCGTTTTCTGAATGGAGAATAATAGGAACCACCCTACACAGAGCATCGACTTTGCTGTAAAATTTCAGCTCTTCACATCACCGGTCAATCGTCAAACTCTCCCGTTCTGGCATCGTTGATGATGTACGTAATTACTCAAAAAAACAGGATGCGACCCTGTATACCCCCCTTCATCTTCAGGTAGCTCTTCTCTTCGCCCATTTTCCAGGTTGATCAGATGTGGGGCCGGGTGCAGGCAATAACGCTTTATCCTGAATTCCCCTTCGATAGCACACACAAGCAGTGAACCATCGAATGGAGAAAGCGAAGAGTCGACCACCAGCAAAGCCCCTTGTAAAACTCCTTCCCGAAAATACGAGCACGCAGCTCGCATAAAGTAAGTCGCCGCTGGCTTACCGATAAGCAGCCTATCAAGAGAAATGCTTGTTTCGGCGAAATCAGCCGCTGGTGATGGAAATCCCATAATTGCGCCCTCACTTGAACACTGGATGAAAACACAGTATAAATACTGTATACATAACCAGTAAAGAGGGAGTTAATCATGTTTGTGGAACTCGTTTATGACAAAAGGAATTTTGATGGTTTGCCTGGTGCGAAGGACATCATTCTGGGTGAATTGAGCAAGAGGGTACACCGCATCTTCCCCGAAGCAGATATCCGGGTTAAGCCGATGATGACGCTGCCGGCGATCAATACAGATGCCAGTAAGCACGAGAAAGAGCAGATCAGCCGCACGGTGCAGGAGATGTTCGAAGAGGCCGAATTTTGGCTGGTTGCTGAATGATGGATAATATGATTATTTCTGGTATCAGGATCTATTTCCCAAAATCAGAAGAGCCCCTCCCCACCCCAGAAAAAGGCATGCAGACCTTTGCTATCAGGGATGCTGGGGAGGAGCAATTTAGCGTATTGGCGTTTATCAACTCGCGATGGATATCACCTGGTTTACCTCAGTGCGAAAGCATGGGTAAAGCTATTATGATGGTGGTTCGCCAGGGCAAAGCGCTGTGGCGTTAGGTTTGTGGGCGCGGCGGCCATTCGATATCGGGTGCGGCATCTGTTTTGATACGCATCAGCTGCACCCGGTACATCTCCCAGGCATCAAGTTCTGATTCTTCTTCAGCAGTGGCAATCCCTTTATCTACAGCATACTTTCGCCATGCAATCTCTTCTGCTGCCTCAGAGAGTAGTTGTGATTTTTTCTGTTCTGCTGAAGCAACGTCAGCCGCATGCTGAGCATCTGCATCCGTCACCCACTCAGATCCATTCCATTTGTCGTAGGAGGTTGCTGGAACCAGGAGAGTATAAGCATCATCAAGGGGGCCAAGCGTGCGAACGGTTTCCGTCGTGAGGTCGCTTTTCTTATAGGCCGTTTTACCACGCAGGTCTCCAACCTGAGCCCATGCTGAACCATCCCAGCATACCGCATACCCGTCGTCAGCAATTGGCGCAAGCGTCATCGTTGAAAATCCGGGAATACCCGTACCAACAAGGATACGCACGTCATACGTAGCAATATGCTCGCCAGTACCTGGCTCAAAGCCGCTCACCGCCACGGTATGCGTTTCTGTGGCGTTCCCGTTTACATCGAATAAATTTGTCACTATTTCGCCCTCACAATCATATTCCACGCCACGTTTTTACTTCTGACTTCAGTAATCGCCTGGTACTCAGTGCTACTTTTCGACGCATCCAGTACGATGCTAATCACGCCGCTATCTGTACCAGATTTCGCCGTTGAGGATACTCCTCCCGGTGTCCAGCCCAATGCTGCCCCCGTACTACCAGCGCCAAGAATACCCACCACGTTCTGAACCGTACCTGTAAGGTTTGGCGCGCCACTGCTCTGAGCTGACATCAATGCGCGTCCAGTATCAACGCCGCGAGCATTATCCCATCCGCGCACTCCATACCCTCGCATATCAGCAGGCAATACGTTTGTTGGATGGAGTTGAGACAGTAGCGGGTATTTAACCGGGTCGAAGGACTGAGCCATGTACGGGATATACTCCTGTCCCATATCAGGCCAGATTTCATGTGGCATTTTCTGAAGCGGCCATTCGATTAACTGACCGATTAGTGGTGCTCCATACTTCGTGTTTCCCAAACCAAGCTTTGAGAGAACGCCATCGGCATCAGTTTGCGCCAGAATTTCGCGGGCAAAAGCGGTAAGGTCAGTTAAGGAAGCAGCTTTCGGGCCAGTGAAATAAGGGAGTTTGTTAGCAGCACCTACCAGAGCGGCAAGCGCACCCATTGAATCAGTGTTTGCAGCAAACAGCAGCTTCAGCGCTTTGAGAACCTGACCACGGTCCGCTTTATCCAGGGTTAAGCCACCACCTTCGACCAATCCAGCGAGTTCCTCCTGAATGGAATCAAAGTAATCATCATCGAGGTCCGTCGCCGGAACGCCTGTTTGTGGGTTACCGCGGGTAAAACCATTCTTTCCCGCGCCGAATTTATCTTTCTGCGCAGTTGGTGTGTCAATGCGATGCATAATGTCTCCGATTACGGATATTTGAATACGACGTAGGTATGGGACGGGCAGAGCTTATTGATAACGCATTCAGCTACCGTGTCGCCCCAGTAACGGATAGGGGATTCGCAATCATCTGTGCATGTCATCCACGTTGCATCAGAGGTTGCTGGCATGTTCACCTGCCAGTAATAACGCCACTCCGTGGAGTACACAGCATCGGTACATGATGATGTGCATTTGAAGGGGCCCTGGTTGTAGCGGGTAATTGTTGCGCCAGATTTACCGAGTGCAGCCAGTTGATTAAGGTAAAAATCTTCGTTGATACCACCAATGAGGTTTACTTTTGCATCCAGCCGCTGCTGCCGCTGGCGTAATGTTTGCGTTCCGGCAGGGATGCATTCATCCGGAAGTCCGCAACACCGTTCCCAGCGATTGATAAGCTCAGAGGTTGTTCTAGGGTCGAGTTCCAGCATGAGATCGTCAGCACGCTGATGGGCACGAAGCAACGAAGGGGCGACACCTTTTATAGCAACATCATCAGATGACCATGCTGGACCCGGTGGCAAGAGAGCAGAAAGCAGCTGAACATAGTCATCTTCACTTATGCCCATGTAATGCTCCCCATGATAGCAAGTTCATTCTTCGCGATCGGCGTATCAACAGTAGGAGAAATTAGCTTATGGCTGTGTTCCCCTGCGGCAATAGAGATTGCTTCGTTGATGCGCGATAACTCAAGGGTGCCTTCTGGATAGCCGTCGCGCTGCAGGAATGAAAGCAACTCAGCCTTCACCGCTGCGCGGGTCGATTCGTTATCTGGGTTCAAATCGATCGTGAAATCGACGACCTTTTTCGTCGCCGTGAACAGATACAAATCCGAACCTGCTACAGGAGCAAGAGGTTCAATATGTGCCTGAGCTGCAGCGATGGTCGTAGCATCCAGTGTAGGGTCAATGAGGTCACTGCTTGCGACCATAACGCCTACGGTACCCGTTCCCATCCAATGCCTGTATGTCCAGGCGCGGGTGATACCAGCGACCTCTTTTGCCCAGATGACATAATCACCGTCAGCACCACCCTGAGGGGTCCAGTAGTAACGTTCCAGTACGCGTGAACGCCATTCTTCAATGTCTTCGATATCAAACCCGCCAATTACGGTATCAGCCAGGCCGCCAGATGGAAGGCCGTTCACTGGCGTAACGAGAGATAACGAAACCCCATCATCTGTATTCCCCGTTGAACCGGCGACACTACATGCGATCGGAGCTCGAAGAACGCCACCTGCACTGGTTGCATTAGCAAGAACGGTGTACTGCACCAGATCGTCACGCTGAATGACAGCGCCTGCATTCACAGTGAGATTGTCCGATACACCATCCCAGCGAATAAACCCTGAAGCAGCGACGGCCTGTTTCCGCGGGCAACGTTTCATCCCCGCATGGCGGTACAACCAATCCTCGTCGCACAGATCGGGTAACATGTTTCGCGCCAGGTAATCGATATAGCCGTAGACCGTATGCAGCGCCCCCGCATATACCTTCGCCCTGACATCCTCATCCATCCGACGTAATTCATCGTTGAGGTCGAGAAGAGCGAAAAGGTCGGTGCGGATCATGCTGATGTTTTCGGCCAGCGTAGGCCGCTGAAATTCACTGTCCGCCATTGGTGATCACACTCCATAAATCGCTAAAAGAAATGATTACGGGCCCGTCCCGCCGCCAGAGCACAACCTGATTGCTCAGTTCGTTGATTCCCGTTCGCTGAATGTCGATATCAATGCGTGAAACCACGCCGTCATCCAGCATCCACTGGAGAGCATCACGGAGATAGGTGCGCACCGTATTAACCAGGGAATTTGTGAGCTTGCTTCGTTGCAGGAGCCATAATTTTGAGCCATAGCGGTCATTTGCGACTGTGGGCCAGGTATCGCCCCACCATCCCATCGGCACATCAGCATTATCGTCGGGGTCTGCGCGGCGATGGGTGAAGAAAGAAATCACTACGGCGCGGGTCAGTGGGTCGAGTTGAGAACTGGCATTCACTCGCTTTCCGTTAACTGTCAGCCAGAGTTCCATCACGCCTCCATTTGTTTGTCAGGTGCATCAGTGTTATTGCCCTGCCCGTTTTCTTTGTGCCTGTGTCCGTTCGCATTGCTGACATTGTCAGGCCGCCAGAATCGCAGAGGTCTTTGATCTGCCCCGTTGATTCAATATCCATTTCAAAGCGGGCCTTCGGGGCATTTTTGAACGTAATAATTTTCCCGCCACCATCCACAACAATCCCGTTACGAGTCAGCGTGACTGATTGCCCCTGGTCATCGTAGAGAGCGACCTCCCCTGTTTTGAGTCCCTTGAGGCGATAGCGGCGGTCAGACACCGTGATAGCAATGGCGTGAGAACGGTCACCGTCGGGAAACAGAACAACAGCCTCTGCCCCGGACTTTGCGCAGGACGTGAAGCCATAGGGTTCAAGATGCTCAATCTTCGTCTTTTGCTGACCCGCCAGTAGCTCAACATCTATCATCTGGCACTTGGAAGCCGCGTTGATGCTCTTCACCACAGCGCGACCAATGAGTCCCAGCACCTGCCTCTGCAGGCTTTGAAATGCGCCCATCAGAACGGATCCTCTTTGACTTTGCGTTTTTTGCCACGCTTCTTGCTGTCCTCTTCAGGCTCGGGAAGGTAGGCATCAGGCGGCCCGATGCGTAGCTCGGTAATCGTGCCGTTGTTGTCTTTAGTGAATGACACCTCTGAAATGAGCAGTTCGCGGTTATTGAACCCACAGATTGGGTCATAGACGATGACTCGCTGGTTTGGCTGCCACAAAGAACCGTCACCCTGCCGCCAGCCCCACACCGTGTACGTGGTTTCATCAGTGCGAGCTGCGCGCTGCCGCGCTTCGAACGCAGCGCGTGCAATGCAGCTTGCTCCCGTAGCCTGCCCCGTCTGCTGTACCGCCATCGGGCGGTAGCGACCGATTGAGGCATCCGTTGTTTTTGCGCGAAGCGCCGTTGTCGTGGCCGCGCCAAAATCATCATCGTTCCCGGCGCGCTGACCAGATACCTGGTACGTTGAAAAACGTTCACGGATACTTTTTTCGGTATCGCAGGAAATTACGTTCTGGCCAAGAACCAGCGCCGTATTCGCTCGTCCGGAACCTATCCCACCTATTACAAGCCTGCCGCGTGGATCGTCGTATGCCAGCGCCTGCTGTTGTCCAAGCATCTTGTTCAGGACTTCAATAACCGTTTCACCGTGATCGGGCTGCACACCGGGAATAGCGCTACCCGGCGCACCAGCGTTTATCACCGTAATACCAAAAGGTCTGGCGAGCGCCGAGGCTACCTGAACGAGGGATTGTCCATTGAACTGAGTCGGCTCAGCGGCACAATCAATCAGATCGGCGGTAAGGCTGCGCCCGCTAATTCCGACACTAATTGAGTTGGCATCATAGCGAACCGGGGTGGCTTCAATCCAACCGGTAACCACCAGGTCATCACCAATGAGCACCTCGACTTTGTCGCCGTTTTTAACGCGAGGCTGAAGCGACGCAACACCATCACCACCAGGCCACTGTCGGGTAATCTCTACGCTGAAATCGCGCGCCAGCCGTTCAATACCTGCACCGATACGGATTGAGGTCCATCCCCCCCACTCACGCCCGTTTACACGAAGAGTTACGTTATCGTTCATCGGACAGGAACCCTCAGTGGAGACACCGGCACAAAGCCAGGATGAGCCACAGCATTACGTCTGACAATGTCGGACTCACGCGCAGCGTTATCAAACCAGGTCGCAGCCAGAACAAGCGCTGGCCTAACCTCATCAGGGGTTCTGATCACTGTTTTTTGAGTCTGAGTCAGGCGGTTTTTTATGTCGTTATTAAGGTCTGACTTCACGCGACGCAATGCCAGAAAGAGGCTGTCATCTGTGGTACGAGATAATTCTTTATCGATGGCAGTATTCAATGTGTCGCGGATATCGACCAGATCGTCCCAGGTAGGCACGTCTACAACGGTCGTTTCATCTGGCGCATTATTCAGCTCAGGATGCGTCACAGAAGGCCAGCCAGTAGATTGTTGGCTTTGCTCGCTTGCCGTGATAACTGGAGCAGGTAATGTCGTGACAGCATAAGCCGCTTCGCTTATTGCGGTTGTGCGAATGGCACTAGCAATATAATTACTTTGCTGCTTCTGGTTCTGCGTCGTCTTGCTATCGGTTTTCCATACACCGCGTGGGGCCAGATCGCTGCCCAAAGTAATGCCGGAGAAGTTTTTAATCATTGTGTACAGATCGCTGGCGTTTCCTGAAAGACGGTTTCCAGAACGCCACATTGTCTGCAACTGATCGATAAAACCTTTCCCGGAAGACGGCGGCGGGAGAAGAACGGAAATATCACCCTGCATCAACCTGGCGGCGGCAGAAATGCCAGAATCCACCATTGCCATTTTGTCAGAGACATAGCCAAGCATGCTGGTCGCATCGTCAATCACACCGCTCTGGACGAAATCAGGCATACCGTCCATGCCAAACTGGTCGAAGTTATCACTGATACAGTCATCAAGAGCAGAGCAGGAAGAAACCAGCGTGTTGGCCGTCGCGGTCCCAGATGTCGGATAAGTGAGTTCACCGGCCTCAACGAAGCGAAGATCGAAGCGCACCATGCGCCCTTCACTGCTCGATGAGCTCACGTTAATTTCGCCGTCGACGCAAACGCTCATCTCACCATATGCGGGATGAATAAGGGTTCCCGGCCCCGACTTATTGAGCGCCTCAATCAGTCTGTCACGTTGCTCATAGCAGTCATCCCCGACGACGTATGCAGAAAATTTAGGTCGGGATGTCGCTTTACCGAGGTCTTCGGTATAGGGCTTATCCCGGTTCACAAATTCATGTGTTTCGACACGACGCCCAGCGGTTAGACTTTCATCTTCAGTTTTGAATGGAACGCCACGAAACGATGCATCCACCAGCCGATCTTTCCACGCCATATAAACTCCGGGCAAAAAAAACCCGCCGAAGCGGGTTTGTTTAGAAATTAATAATAATCAGGATGGTTTAACTATTTTGCAATCAATCCATTTGATACCAGATTCGCCATTTTTATTAACGCCAGCTCTTGCTTTCCCATTCTTAAGGATATCAACAAAAAACTGCCCGCTTGCCATTTTGAAGATATAACTCATGCCAATAACTTCATCAGACATAAAGTTATCATCTGGCGACACAGTAACAATGGATGTCATTTGGGCTGGAGTTTCATCTGAGCCTTTGAAAACAAAAGCGCCAACAGACTTATTAATATCATAGGAGGCATTTGAAACAACAATTTTTCCACTGGCTGATTTAACCGGGCAATCAATATCAATTGATGCGTTTATCTCACCATTTCCATCAGCAGCCGTTTTAGTCTCATTAACAAATGAGGAAGCAAGACCATCTTTCGCAATTGCTAAGTGTGGTAAGGCCACCAGCAAGCCAACAACTAATAAATTGTATTTCATTTCCATTCCCTGTTTTGAGTGCTTACATTCACGCTAACCATCATACAAATGGCCTTATTGGTCAAGCGTGATCACCCACCCATACCAGTTATCCCAATTCTGGTGTAACCGACATCATGGTTTACATCGATGCCTGACGACTTCGTGCCGGTAACACTCATCCCGGCTGGAGAGTTCTTAAAGTCTACTGTCACTGTTGCTTCTGGCTTGCTCTGGTTTTTATTTATATTGTAAGGATTGTACTCTTGGTATGGTGTGCCTGAACCATACATCCCGTAACCACCTGCGCCGTAAGGTGAAGCATTCATACTAGCGCTGGCATTACTGGAACCATCAGTGAACCATTCAATGATCGGCTTTAATTTTTCCCACATATCCTGAAACCATTCTACTACAGGGCCCCAGTTATTAATAATCAGGCCTAAGGGAGTCCAGCCGAACACGGTTTTAAAAAGTTCCCAACCAGTAGTGAAGTAAGGCGATATAGCTTCCCACATATTTTTAAAGAATGGGCCGACAACATCCCAATTGGCAATTAATAACCCTGCAGCAAGTGCAATACCTCGGATAATTAATCCTATTGGCGAAGCGCTAGCGACGAACGACATAACTTTCAGAGCCATACTAGCTCCCGCCACTGCGACGCGGAGCGCCACAAAACCAGCAGCTGCGCCAAGCAACGCACGGACCATAGCTGGGTTTCGTGATACAAAATCCGTTGTTTTCTGGATGAGAGGCATTAGCCCAGCAGCGCTGGCATTAATCTGTGGTAATAGCGCATTACCAAGCGCCACGCCAGCATGCGTAGCCTGATTTCGTAAGAGTTGTAACCGGTTTGCTGTTGTTGCAGCACGGGCCTCATATTCTTTTTGCATTGAGCCGGTATACTGTGACGCGTCTCCAACCATATTGAAGTTCTTCTTCAGTAGGTCGAGGTTCGTTAGCAGCGGTGCAATAGCGCCAATAGACTCTTTTCCAAATAGTGCGTTCAGTGCTTTCGGCTGCCTGGCTTTATCCAGTTTCGAAATACTTTCGAGAACCTTCAGCATTGTGCCCTGGGCATCTTTTTGCATATCAGCGGCGAGCTTCTTGGAGTTAAACCCAAGGAACTGGAATGCTTCCTGCTGCTGTTTCGAGCCACCAGTAATTGCCAGCATGAAGTTCTTTATACCTGTAGCTGCAATTTCCTGCTCAACACCGACACCAGCTAAGGTGGCCCCTAACGCAGCAATTTGGCCTGACGCAATACCGGCTACCGCACCAAGTGGCCCGATACGGGTGACGATGTCAGATATTTGTTGAGCATTGGCTGCGCCATTGTTCGACAAGTAGTTAATTTTATCCGCAAGAGAAACAACCTCCCCTTGAGTCATTTTAAAGGATGTTCGCCACTTCGCCATCATGTCGCCAGATTGATCTGCAGACTGGTCAAAGGCGACCCCCATTTTCAGGGCGTCCTCAGCAAATTGCTTCAAATCTTCTCGCGCGATACCAGCCTGTCCACCGGCCGCCACCAATTTAGCAATATCGTTCGCTGCCATTGGCAGGCGATCCGACATTTTTAAGATGTCTTCCCCCATTTCAGCAAACTGCTTTGGCGTGTCAAAATCGACAACTTTGCGTACATCGGCCATCTGCGATTCAAAATCAATAGCAGCTTTCGCGCCTGCAATAAATGGAGCGGCAAATGCGCCGCCACCAATCAGATCACCGACAGAAAAATCGCCCAGGCCACTGGATTTAATACCTTTCTGAAAACCTTTAATTTTCTTCTGCATTGAAGACAACGCAGGAGAGAGTTTATCTACCCCAGTAATAAGGGCTTTCAGTTCGAATTCAGCCATTTTTATTTTCCTGAATTATGCGATTGGCCTGTTCTGCAAATAAGCCGAGCACTGAAAACGGTTCGTCAAGCATTTCAAGAGGATTGATGCGCCAATATTTGGCGCAATCAAAATAATGATTCAGGAGTTGTCCTGCGCTGAGTTCCCGAGGAAAAAACCCACAATCTCCCAACTGATAGAGTTCAGGTCCGATGGTTGCATTTCATCAACAGAACTAGGAGGAACGCTTGCCAGCCGTGAAATATATTTTGCAATTACCCCTGCATCCATTTTTACACCTGCATCACCACTGGCCGTATATGGAAAACCGAGCTCACGAACATCTTTTCCCGTCGGCTCCCTCAATTCAAGAACATGGATATCTTCCCCATGGGCTCGAACTGGCTTACTAAGTTTAATTTCCTTCATTACTGGTAATCCCCTTCTTCACCGTGGAATTCAAGATCGGCCGTACCTTCTTCGGCGTTGTGGTTGGCTTCACCGTGCAGATGAGCAGTCGACAAGACATAGACCTGGCCGTTTGCCAGTTCGGCAGTAATGGTCATCTGGTCTGAAGTCGTCAATTTGCTGACCGGAAAATCTTTCGGCACTTTGAAGGTGCCTTTGATATACGGCGCGCGCCACGTTTCTTTGTAATCAACATCACCAGCCATGCCGATGATGTCATCACGAACGTTTTTATTCAGCGGCACCTCAATGCCGCCAGTTAGCGACAACTGCTGGCCGTCGACTTTGAAAAAACAAGTACCACCAATCTTCGCCATTATGCTGACTCCTCTTGATACTGAAGGCGGAACTGGTTAACGACCGCAAATATACGCAGTTGGTTAACATAGTCAGGCGGGAACAGAGTGTTGAGGCGGTTCGGGTCAGTCGCGTCACGCTCAACAATGAGGTATTGCTTGAACAGATCGTAATTCTCTACGATCCCGGCGCGCTCCATCTGACGATAGGTTGCCAGCAGCTCGCCCTTGATAACCGATGGCGTCACAATCGCCTGACCGGGACCAAAGCGGGTACCATCGTTCGCCAGTTTATGGCGACCATATTTGCTGGTGATGACTGACTTCAGCTTACGCAGCACATATGCGCTGGTATGCAGCGTTTCGCTATCGAGATAGCTGTTGTCCGCAACACCGTAGGCGTTTTTCTTATACGTCGTAACGTCACGCTGAATGCGCAGCGTCCCGCTTTCAACGTATGACGTGGCAATACCATGCGACAACAGGGATTGCTGTTCAGTCATCGTGAAGCGTTTGCCCTTCGGCGCCGGCAGCATATCCACGAGCTCACCCGTTTGCGTTGGTCGCGCTGGATCGTTACGGATAAAGACCGCATTTCGCGCGGTACGACTGGCCGCTAGCTCATCTGCCGGGGTCTGCGTTTCTTTCTCGTAGCCCGCCAGAGTAATGTGCTGCTGGTTAAGCTGATCCCCAGCTGCAACCAGCTCAGAGAGCGTTCCGAGTTTCGCGGTATAAATGTGGCCATACAGCTGGCGCGCGTAGCTCCAGCGACCGCTGGTATCGTTCATTTCGCTGACAAATGCATTAACCGAGGCCAAATCATTGAACGGGTGGCCAATATAATCAAACGGCTCATCAGCCATAGCGGCAATAGCGCCATTGAGTACCGGAGCCCCCGTTCCGGAAGCGCCAGCCGCGACTGCTATTGCTACGCCTGCAGGCAACACTTCACCACCACCGTAACCGTAATAATTCAGAACGACAGGGATTTCATTCCCGCTCAGACCTTTGTGACGTGCTGTCAGCGTGACCACGCCAGCAGCAGACGAAGCGATAACCGGTAACGTAGGATCGGCATTGATTGCATCCTTAATGCTTGATGCCACAGCCTCAACGTCGTCACCACTGACAACTGCCGCCTGAATGCGAGTTCGGCCAACATACACATTTACAGTGCCGCTCGCTGTTGCGGCGCCTGTTACGGTCAGGGTGTACGTTGCCGCAGCCCCAGCCGCTGGCTCAGAGACAGCAATAACGTAAAGCTCACCGAAAGGATCGGTTTTGCGGTACGCTGCAACCATGCGCGCCAGCTGGCTGCCGGGGCCACAAATCTGCGTCGCATAATCAGCGGACGGCATCAGTACCAGTGAATCAGGCTCAATTGCCGCACCGGTATTCGCATGGCCCAGCAGCAACGACGGCGCTGACTCCTGGCTTGTGTTTGCCGCCGAATTATCCATCTCAGCATAAAACAGCGGCACCAGCGTATTCGCTGGGATAGTGCTGAAACTAACGGTCATTGGTTTCCACCTTTTTCAGTTTAATTTTATTCACGCGCTTAATATCGCCAGCGGCTTCCCGGCGCAGCCAGTAGCTGCTTTCTTCAACATTTCGCCCTTCAACAGGCAGAAGGTCGCCTCGGGCAGGGTCATGTACTGACCGCCCTTTTTGGGGTTTTACAAACATGGGGTTCCTCAGGTGGGAAGCGTTATTTCGGTGTGATGCTCGGGTTCCCCATCGGGGCCATGTCCCGGGTCGATAAAATCAACATCGATAGCCAGCGTTTTGAATTCGTCCAGATTGTTAAGTTCATCAATCTGCCGCGTATCATCAATGCTGAGTTCGTTCTGCACTGTAAAGTCGAATTGGTAGCTGAGTTCGTGACGGTTAACATCGAGCAGCGTACCGCCAGCATAGGTTATGGGCTCACCTCGCTCTTCCGGGTTCCACCCCAGCAACGCCTTGAACAACATCTGTCGCACGTCGTGAACCACGTCATAAGATGCAAAATGCCCACGCTCATCACGACCGTTGCTGACAAAAACGATTACGGAAAAACTTTCGGTCAAATCCTGCCAGTAGTCCGTCTGGCTTTTCTGTTCACCTGGTGAATCGTCACCGGGAACAACATAGGCCGCTGGCAGTTTCATCTTCCCGACTTCGGGTAAATCCTTAAACTGGGCGGCACCGGCAACACGATTTTCAAAAATGGGGCAGCGCGCACGTAGCGCAGCAATTATCGGGGCAAGTTTCATCAGCGCCGCTTCTCCGGTTTTAGTGATAAACGCAGTTCCCGCGCCAGGTAATAGCGCGTCCATGGGCTGTTTTTATTGAGCGTTTCAATCATGAAGTTGTTACGCGGAGCCAGCCGCCAGCCACTGCCGCCGGAAGCACCGCGATGATGACTGCGACGACGTTTAGCCCCACCGCGTACACCGTAGAAAAGAAACGCCGGGTAGAAATCGCCGGTAATCAGTCTGTTGCCTTGCCCGTTGCGCTGGTTTGGCGCTATTCGGGCCATAAAACCGGGACGTCTAGCGCTCGCTTTAGGCACCATGTAACCGATGGATTTAGCCAGGCGGCCTGTCTGGTAGCCTGGGTTCTCACCAGGTTCAGATCGACCGCGACGCATCACCAGGCGACGAGCATCGCGCATATGACGCTGACCGATGGTGACAAAGGCACGACGAACGCGAGCGCGATTAAAGCGCATGTCATTCGGCTGCTGAAAATCAACGTGAAAAAAGGGTTCCGCCATTGGAATTACCTCCAGTATTTACCGGGAACTCACCCAACTCAGTGCATTCCAGAAGCAAATATCGGCGCTTGCTGTTCAGGTCACGCACCCGTTTAACCCGGTACACCAGGTCTTTCAGAACCACCTCAAAATCAGTGGTGATCCCGCTGCGCCAGCGAATGGTGATGTAATGCGTAATAACGTTTTCGGTCTGGGCCGTCTCCTGGTAGGTAGTGGCGCTGGTTTGCACTACTTTTGCCCATGCAGGAAACTGCACCGGATAAGTTGGCTCAATCCCCATGTCATCACTCGGAGAATCGACACGTTGCCGGATTCTCACCCGTTTATCGAGCTCGCCAGGGTCAGGGAGTAAGTAAGTTGCGCTGGTTTGCGCTTGCCGGAGTTTCATAACGGAATAAACCGGTACGGGCCAACGAGCCAGGTATAGGATTGCGGCATTTCTGTTTTTTCGACCTCAGAAACCGATGAGCGGTTCTCGTAAAAATGCGTTACGAGAAGCAGCATCCCAAGCTTGATATCGTCGGTTAAAATCAGGCTATCGGGATCATTATCTGAAACACCTGAATTTGCATCGTATAGCGTTCGATTCAGAAAGCTTTCTGTACGCTTCTGAACCGCACCGCCCAGAAGCGTCAACAGCTCATCTTCATCGTCGTAATCGTCCTCCAGGCGCAACTGACGTTTAATTTCTTCCAGTGTCAGAAGCATAAAACCTCCGTGCCCGTCAGATGACGGGCATAAAAAAACCGCTCTCGCGGCATCATATAAAACAGGATGAATAATTACGCTTAGGCCGGTTTACCCACCAGCGCTTTGATAGCGGCCACATCTTCAAGCACGCAATCGAAGCGGTGGAATGCCAAGAATGCCGTTTGATCGTATTCAGCGTAGCGTTCAACAAGGCGTTTCAGTGTCATATATGTAATACGACGAATGATAAAGCGGTTGAAGTCACCCAAGAAAATGAATTTTTTCCCCGCTGCCACATTATCAATCGCCTGATCGATGACATAAGGAACACCCAGAACGGTGGCAGGAGAACCGCCCACAATATCAGGCAGCCACAGCGGGCGTTTCTGATCATCTTCCATCTCTTCAATTGACTGGAGAGTGGTGTCATTGAATGCCCAACGATATTTTGGCCCACCGCGATAAGCAGGATCGATAGCATGCTTGAGGGAGTTCATTTCCTTCCAGGTAAACGCTGCCGCCGCCGCGGTGTTCACCGTGCCTGTTACGGAGGTAATAAGGCCCTTTGGCTGAACAGGAGTGCCTGCGCCGCTGCCCTGAACCAGGTATTTGGCTTCTCCACGCCCAATGCGCTGTCCAATACGCGCTGCCAGATACGCCTCAATATCTACGCCGCTATCCTGCAGGAGTTCATTGGATACGCGGATGATTTTCGAGGAAAGTTTTTTGGCACCTAAAGTAGCGGTACCAAAGGTTGCATCTTCTTCCGATGCTTCACTGTTTTCCCCGAGTAATTCCCCCTCTTCAGAGGTACCATCGGACGTTGACCAGGTAATGTCCTGACCATTGGATGTATTCAGGATTTGAGCAACACTGGCGATACCGCCATATGCCTTCATAGAATCAACGATTTTATTCAACATTTGCGTCGGTACGGTATAACCGCCCTTCGCATCAGGCGTAGTTCCCTGCGCGCGCAGTTCTTTGATTGCCTGGCGCTCTTCTGCAGAGAGTTCGCCAAAGCCATGTCGTAAAAATTTATCAAAAGCGGCGGCGCGGCGCTCATCAGGTTTTGCAATCGGGTTATTCGGATCATTGCCCATCTGCTGCCGCTGTTCATTTTCATTACCGTCGATATAGGTCTGGTCCTGGCGGCGCAGTTCCTCTTCTCGTTTAATTCGTTCGTCAAGCGAATCCAGCTCAGATTTTGCAGAGTTCCACTGGGTGCGCTGCTCATCGGTCCAGGTCGCATCGCCAATTTTATCGTGCAGAGCACGCATGTCAGTGGCGATAGTGTTACGTTTTTGCTTCAGTTCGTGCAATTTCATGGTTTTTCCTTACGCGTTAAGAAGAGTCAGCAGGCGCTCACGCGCCATTCGTTGATTAATGGCTTGCGCCAGCGCGCCGCTGTCGCGCGCTTCCTGCCAGGCTTTCATGGAACGAATTCCAGAGTCTGCCTCCTGATAGGCCGGATAAGTCACCGGACTGACATCAAAGAGGCGTGAAAAACGGTTAATTTCGCGAATGACTATCCCTTCGTCGTCCTGGTACCAGTTCTCCCCATCGTGGGCAATCCGGAATGCGAACGAGGACTGATTGATATCACCCCGCAGCATCGGCGCCAGCACCAAATCACGGATAGTCTGAGTATCAGGTGCCGAAATGTCGTAGCGAAGGCCTTTATCATCGACGCTCACACTCAACGTTCCGGAGGAACTACGGCCGAGAATAAAGTTCGGGTCGTGGTTGAATAGTCCCCGGATATCATCGCCAAGCACATCATCGAAAGCGCCAGGTTTGATAATTTCACGAAATCCCCAGAGGGGCTCAGATCGACTGTTAAAAACCGATCCGTAACCGATAATGCGCGTGGGCTGCTCGCCCTGCTGTTCGGCTCGGACCTCACCGCTATAACAGCGAGTCTCGCGATCACTCATCGGTTTTATCCTCTTCGGTTTTGGTGGTTTTGAAATCTTTAGCGGGATTGGCGGCGTTCACGCTGACGAGCATTTCGTCCAGGCCGTCGACAGGGTTCATATCCTCGAAAGCACGTGCTTCGTTGCGACTCATCCACCCATCGGTAATGGCAAAGTGGTAAAACTGCGCGCGTTCCTGCGGGGTACCTCGTAACAGGCCTGTGAGGTTAAACCGGACATAATATCCGGCTGCCAGCTCAGAGCGAGTAAATAGACGGCGGTTTAGTTCCTGCTCCCAGTTCGTCACCCATGGCATCATGGAGTAGCGGACAAACTGAATTGCCTGCTGTGTGATATTGCTGAAAGTGGCATTTTCGAGGTCATTAATCATGTGTGCCGGCACGTTAAAAATTCCGGCTATCATCGAACGATTGAGCTTTGACATGTCAATAATCTGGGCATCAATTGGCGATACAGTCAGCGCCTTGTAGTCCAAATCGGCAGGCAGCAGCATGGTTTTGTTCTCCTGGCTGCGTAATGCTTGCGCCGCCTTCTGCCACTGCTCTTTAAGCCAGCCCCAGCTTTCCTTAGTGAGTCCGCTTTTAACAGATACAATCCCTGCCGGGCGGGCATTGCCGCTGAAGAAGCTTTCCGTGTACTTCTGGCCGCTCATCCCCATACCTATTGTTTCGGCATGCTGCATTACAGGGCTAAGCCCCATTTTCTGGTTATTACCCAGTGCCCGGATGTGGATCATATCGTCAGGGCTGATGGCGAAAGAGCCCTCTTCGTTATACAACCCGTAGGTGTAACGCCCGCCTGTATTGATCAGGGTCGTTTCCCACGGCATACAGCAATCCAGGGCGATAATTTCTCCGCGCCTGCTGCGCTTAACCCAGGTGTAACCGTTACCCCATCCGAGGATGTGGCGCTGCTTCAGTTCTCGCCATTTATAGCTGGTCTGCCAGGTATTGGGTTCATCATGCACCAGATAAAACGCCGGATGATCCCGTGCAGGCTCAACCTTTCCATTATGCTTACGCATAACATGCAGCGGCATCTGGGCGAGGTTTGAGGACAATACATAGATACAGGCATAGACCGCGGCCAGCTTCATCGCTGTTTCAGGGCTTACATATACATCTGCTCTGAAAAGCCCATCAGTATCAACTGCATCTCCAGTTATTGGTGTACCGGGATTTTCGAGAGATTCACTTCTGAACAAAGCATCAAGCAGCACGCTTCCCCCTTCTGGCCATCGCCAGGGCACCCAGCAACAGCAGGCCGCCCGAGAACATGAGCGCCGGGGCCAGACCAAAACGCAGGTAAACCCCGGACGTGAGCAGACCAAAACCGGCCAGCCCGATAACATCGGTAATAAGTGATTTCATAGAATTAAGAGGTCGTCGTCCGGATCAAGGGATGAGAGGAAATCGCCAGGCTCTTTAAGCATTGCCCGTCCAATCGCCATGATTTCTGCTACTGCACCATCGATTTTGTTTTCATTCTGCTCCTTGATTGGCTTCACAACGTCGTCATTACCCGGTAGATATTTGCCGACGACGTTGCTGATACACCAGCTCATAATCGGGTTGCCGTCGTGATGAAAGCGGCCTGACTCAATAGCGGCTTCAAGCTCCTTCATCGGATCAGACATATTGGTGTAGTTCTGGATGATAGTGACAGGGTTCAACCCCTCATCAGCCAGTTCGTGGGAAAGGCCAGTTGCGCCAAATGGGTCAATCGGTGATTCAGTAACCGGGTTCAGTTTGTTTGCCGCTTTTGCCTCTTCGAGGATGTAACGGTAATCAACCTCTGCCCCATCAGTCACAGTGAGCAACCCCATTTCAACCCACTTCTGGAAACGTTCAGCCGTGCGACGATCTTCATTTTTTTCAACACTGAAAACCGTGTCATAAGGCACCCAGAAACGAGGTGCAACACTGTAGTAATGTGTCTTACCGTCGATCTCCCTGGTGAACAACCGCGCCATACTGTTCATATCCAGCTTTCGCGCCAGGTCAAAAGCCAGAACGCATGGCTGACCTTCAAACTGTTCAAGGGTTAGCGTCTTATCTTCGCAGTTCTGCCAGGACACAAGGTTGAAGAATGCTGCGCGCGCGGCGACCCAGATATTGAGGTGCTTGGTTTTGAACACGCCAGCTAGACGGGCGTTATTAATCGCGCGCTGTTGCTGGCTTAACAGGAAGTCACGGTAAACCGAGACGCCCATATTGGGGTTGGCTTTCTCCAAGACTTTCGGGTCTGTCCAGTCGTCACCTTCGTCGACCGTGTAGATCACACCAAACAGCTCTTCATTTGGCACCGTCCCGTTGAGCATTTCGATAACTTCGCGGCGCTTGTCGTAGCATGGCCCTTCAATGTTGTAGCCAGCCGTGGTGATTGCCCACATTAGCGGTTGTCTTCGCGCCCCCATGCCCGTCAGCATCGTCGTGTAAAGCGTATCTGTCGGGTGTTCGTGATATTCATCAACAATCGCACAGTGCGGTGAAGCCCCATCACCGGGATTGCCGATCAGCGGCTCAAATCGGGCACCATCTTCCGGGCGGTTCAGGTTTGACGCGTTCACCTCAATACCAAACGCCTCTACCAGCAGCGGCGTTCGCTTGCACATCAGACGAGCAGGTCTGAATACTTCCCAGGCCTGTTTTTCAGTTGTGGCCCCGGAGTAAACCTCTGCACCAAACTCGTTATCGCAGGTAAAACAGAACAGAGCGACACCAGCAGAAATTGCCGACTTCCCATTTTTGCGGGGGATTTCTGTATAAACCTCACGAAAACGACGTAACTTAGAGCCTTTCTGCAACCAGCCAAAGGCACAACACACAATAAACAACTGCCAGGCTTCCAGGGTGATAGGCATTCTCTTGAACGCCCACTCACCCTTTGTATGTGGCAGTAATTGAATAAACTTTGCGGCCTTCTCCGCTGCATCTTTATCGAAGCGGTACCGGAATTTCTTACTCTTCTCAGAAGCCATGTCGTCGATGTGGCGCTGACAGGCCTGAATAACATACTGGCAAGCCGGGATTTTCCCCCGCACAACGTTGCGGGCGTATTGATTCGCGGCGTTAACGTTCGGGTACGATTTCCGGGTCATGAGTTGATCATCTTCAGGAATGGATTGGAGGTTTTCTTCTGACCAGCAAGCCCGATCAGTCGCTGGCGGCTGCTGGGGTCAAGGCCCAACATTGAACCGGTAGAGCTCATCTCCGATTCCTGCTCTTTTTTTGCGGTGAGCTCGGGGTTCTTAATTTTCCCCCCCATGGCACCAACAATCGACAGCCCTTCGCTGGCGATATTTTTCACAGCGCGCCGCCAGAACTCATATGCGACACACCACCGCTCCAGCACAGCAAGATCGGTGACGCATAAAAGCCCCTGCCCGCATAACTCCTTTGTGGTCAATTCCCACATAATCGTTGCCAGCGGCAGCCCATCATCTACATCTGCAAACCACTCCGGCGGTGCAACTCCTTTTATTGGAGTGAACACCGGCTCTTCTTTATTCAGGGCTCGCTTGCCGGGGTTTCCAGCCAGCTCCTTGCGCGCCGTTGGCTTAGGCCGACGCCCGGAACGCCCCGCCGTTCCAGCCATAAGCGACACTCCTGGTTAAATTTGATTTTTCGCGGGTAAAAAAATTCGAGGAGGCGGGCAGTCCAGAAGGCGCGCGGTCGCAGGGATTTGACCTCCCCCTCCCCTGTCCGATGATGACATTGATTCTCACTTGAGCCGCTCACGCGCAGTCTTCACGGCGTGACACGACCAGCACAGGCTCTCAAGGTTGCTGTCATCATCAGTACCGCCGTGGGCCTTAGCCTTGATGTGGTCCACACAGGAAGCCTGCTTTGCAATCCCCTGACGCAGATGGTTCTGGCATAGCGCTTTGTCGCGCTTCAGTATGCGAGCGCGTATAACTTCCCACTTAGTCCCATATCCGCGCTGATGCCTGGACTGTCCTGGTTTGTATTGCTTCCAGCCTTCACCTTTGTGGTTTTCACAGTAGCCTGATGGGTCTGTTGTGGTGTTTCTGCATCCGTGAACCCGGCAGGCTTTTGGTGTTCGTGGTGGCATGCCTACTCCATTAAAAAGGCCACCCTGTTAGAGGTGGCCTTTGTGATAGCAATACAATTCGCGCTAGTATTGGTATTGAGATTAATCTTAACGCCCCAATGTATATCATTCACACATAAGGAGGTTACATGTCTTTAGCATCCATGCAGTCACGCCATATGTCTCATGACATTATTATCAAAGCCTTAATTGAGGTGCTTACTGAAGAGCAGCTAAATAAGGTTGTGAATAGCGTTCAACAAGATTTTGACGCCTACACAAAAGGCTCTGATGATAAAGACATAAACATCATTTCTGGATTAGCTGATGCCAAGCAACATGCATCAGCTCTTTTAGGAAAAGAAATAAAGTAGTTTTTAGCACAGCGAACTAATGTTACAGCAGGCACTCAGTGAATGCCTGCTGTAATACCTAAACCAATGGAAACCACCCCAAATGGGGCTATGAAATCATACGCGCAAAAGTAATCAATCCTGCAACGTATTAACTACGCTTCGCAAATCATTTTTAAGCTGCTTAGTTATGATTTCAATATTAGTATCGAACCAACCCGCATCCTGATCAGAAAACTCATAACCAGGTGAAATGAGCCCAAGCATACCTTTCTTAGACTCTAACGGGGAACGACCTTCCACCCCTTTCGTTATGGCAAGCACCTGATACGGAAGATAGCTTAAATCCTCCTCGGTCATGCCTGCTCTAGCCGCCACATCAGCAACACATGTCATGATTATGCCACTACAAACTTTTGGGTAATGACTCCAACTTACTGATAGTGTTTTATGTTCAGATAATGCCCGATGACCTTGTCATGCAGCTCCAGCGATTTTGAGAACGACAGTGACTTCCGTCCCAGCCTTGCCAGATGTTGTCTCAGATTCAGGTTATGTCGCTCAATGCGCTGAGTGTAACGCTTGCTGATAACGTGCAGCTTTCCCTTCAGGCGTGATTCATAAAGCGGCCAGCCATCCGTCATCCATACCACCACATCAAAGACCGACAGCAGCTCCAGAAGACGCTCCAGTGTGGCCAGAGTACGCTCACCAAAGACGTGTGCCACCACCGTCCTGCGCATCCTGTCATAGGCGTAAAATAACCAGCGCTGACATGATTTAGCCCCGACGTAGCCCCACTGTTCGTCCATTTCCGCGCAGACAATGACGTCACTGCCCGGTTGTATGCGCGATGTTACCGGCTCCGGCCTGAGTTTTTTAAGTGCCGTAAAATCGTGTTGAGGCCAACGCCCATAATGCGGGCACTGGCACGGCACCCAACCCCATTCATAGCCATATCAATGATTTTCTGATGTGTACCGGGTTGAGAGGCGGTGTAAGTGAAGCTGATTTGCCATGTTTTACGGCAGTGAGAGCAGAGATAGCGCTGATGTCCGGCAGTGCTTTTACCGTTACGCACGACGCCTTCGGTAGCTGAACAAGTGGGACATCTGATGGAAATGGAAGCCACGCAAGCACCTTAAAATCACCATCATACACTAAATCAGTAAGTTGGCAGCATTACCAACTTTTGCCTCAGTGATTGCAGTGCTAATAATAACAAGGCTAATTCTGTCTAAATCCTTCTGGTCAATATAATTTCCTGCCATAGAATTTCTGAATGTAAGCGACATAACTTCCATCCAGTGAGCTATATACTTTCTTACCTTTGCAGAAGCAATATTGCGCCTGAATTGCTTGAACATTAAATTCTCCATTTTATGAGAACTAATATTTTAACCTAAAGACAACAAATTCAAAAGCCCAGTGGTCACCTCTGTTAAAACCCCTTCTATTGCAAGGCTGTAGGGTTATTGTTTGACTCTCTCACCGAGTTATAGATACGCTCACACGTCATTCCGGCCCGGTAGCTTTCGTCAGCTCGTCCAGCATAATATCGAGCTTCTTCTGCAAGACTTCCGAGCATGTCGGCGAGCATTGCGGCTTCAGCTCCTGCTGTTTTGCTTCTGACGGCAGCGGCAAGATCTGCGGTGTGCTTTGCGGCGTCCAGGCGGGCAGCGAATTTTGTTGCTTCGGCGCGCAGTTGGCTAACAGTGGCAGACAAACCAGCAGAAGTAACGGCAGCACGAGCAGCTTTAGCTTGAGCATCTTTAACGGCCTCATCCCGGGCAATGGTTCGCCCTTGTTCAATCATGCGAGCTGCGGTCTGCGCATTCGCAATCTGTGACGATTCCGCGCTATCCCGTTCGGCCCACTTTGTTTTCCAGCTGTGATTCGTCCACTGGCTGCCAGCTAGAAACGCGCCCGCCAGAGAGACAATCACGATGATGCATACCGCACCCGCTTTCACTGGTCTATCCCCCAGCACGTCAGCGCGCTTTCCTGGTCCCGCCGTTCCACCTGACCATAGCAGCCATTTTTCTGGCCTTTGGTCAGGCGGCAATCGCGGCCACCGTCTTTAATCCACCATCGGATTGCTTCACAGGCGCCTTTCGTGTCACCGGCGTTCATGCGGCTATAGAAAGTCGATGGGTAACATTTACCCGGCCCGATGTTATAGGGGCAGAACGACGCGATGCCGACCTTCTGCGGTTCGGTTAGTGGCACTTTGATATTGCGGTCAACCCACGCCAGCGCCTTGTCACGCTCAATGGCGTTAACCTTCTTGCACTGTGCTTCGGTGGCGGTCATACCTTTCACAACGCGCTTACCATCGATAACCGTCACGCCATGGCATAAGGACCAGACACCACCGGGATCGACAACAGCCACCAGCGCATTGCCTTCTTTCTCACCAACGAACTGATCAAACAATTCAGGAGCAGTTGCCCCGGCAGCGAGAAGTGCCAGCATGGCAGCGCTGAACTTTACTTTGTTCGACATCACTCACCCCTCGCGGCCTTGCGCCTGTCGTCTTTAATTTTGAAATAGAGGTTTGTCAGGTACGTCATCAGTCCAAACATCAGACTTCCGAGAACGCCGATGGCAGCCCATTGCGACGGGCTGACTTTATCCAGCAACTGAAGCACCCAGAATCCGGCGTTACCGGCTGACGCACCGTAGGCAATGCCTGTTGTCAGTTTATCCATTCGATACATGCTCTCACCTCGCTGCGTGGCGGGTGCTGTGTGTTGGAAAGGGGATCAGGCTCGCGGGCTGATTTAACAACAACACACGTCGAGGAGTTTCCCGAAGCCTGAAAAAGAAAAGGCTGCCAAACGGCAGCCCCTGTGGATGTGGATTGTTTACAAATATCTAATAAATTCATATCATTTGATAAACCGAAAGTCTTAAGACTGGCTCGGTGTCCATTTATCAAATGATTCTGATAACCCGCACTCTGATGCGGGTTTTTTTTAATAAAAACCACCGGAGCGAGGTTTTGTAGATCAAATGCAGTGCCGGGTGCCTCCCAGTGAGTCAGCCAGTCAAACTTCCTCGCGCGAGCATTTGAACATTATCAGTTTTGACTGAGCGCCCCGCCGCATAGGGGGATTCACTGCATCAATAACGTAAAACATTTTCATAAATTACGTCAATGCATTATCCATTACGGCTGACGGTGTTTGCCGTTGCAATGATTTTGCCACTATCCGAAGTGGCCACGCTCATGCCCTTGAGGTGCTGTCGCTATATCGCCGCTGATAACCGGTGCGCGTCTGGCGTTCGCGCTGCTCTACCGGAGCTATTTTTGATATAGGAACCTTAACCCATCGCTATACAGGCTCGCTCAATGGCGACTCAGGGCAGCATCACGACTGCTGCATTACCTTTCGGTTGCGGTCTATCCGTCTACTGGTGCATTTTCTTGTTCTCCAGAAATTCACAAGCCCCGGCGATTGTCAGAAACAGAATCGGATATAATCCCCCCCATTGATATTGCTGTGAGTCCTCTCAGAAGAATTAATGAAGGGAGTAAAGGTCAGGCTCGCGAGCTCTTAGGTAAAGAGTAAGTTAGGAGTGATTCCTGGAGCCTGAAAATGAAAATCCCCAGCGTTACACTAGGGATTGAGTAAATTTTTAAGAACGTAATTTCAGAACAATTATTTATAAATCTAACTGTTGTTGCCTTTTAGTTTTTCCCATTCATTTTTAATCACTTTATAGATATTAATTCTAAATTCGGATCTTAATAATTCACTATCATCGATGTTAATCATATCATAATTATCGCTTTTAGAATTCACAAAATCTTTTATTCTCTCGAGCGTATCAATTATTCTTCTGGATGCATCCTCATCAGGATTTAGCAGTAAGGTTATTTTTGCGATAAGCGTAGCCAATTCATTAATAGATCTACCATGGTCGTCATAGTGTTTATTAAAAACATCAGAACCTTGATTTCCCTCATTAAACTCATAAGCCAGTGCGTTGCTAGAATTTATAGCAGATGTAAACTCTCCTAAAAGTTTAGACGCGGATTCTCTTAAATCATTTATCCAAACCTGGCGAGAGGCTGCAGTAATTTGCATATTAATATTTTTATTAGCTAACTCTAACTGATGCATCCGCTCAGCTTGTATATTTTTTGAGTTAGTACGCATAGCAACAATAGCAACAATTGCCGGGATGGCACCAGCAACCAAACCTGAAATCAGTGTTTCCCAAGAAAATCCGGTTTTTAAAACAATTTCTGGAATATGACTTACATTAAGAAATGTATTCTGTATCGAATCTGTATCAATAATTTTAAAAGGAATACCCTGCCAGTCCATAACCCCTCCTAAGTGAATGTTGCATCTTACAATAGGTCGGAGTATGTGAAATAGGTGGTTATAACAAAAAACCCGCACAGTGGCGGGTTCTTAATGTTTGTTGCTCAGTTCGGTTTAACGTCCCGAGCATACCACAATTTAATCACTTTCCGCGCAACCCTGCAAGTAAAATCTGTCGGCATTTGTGCCGAATGCGTCACACATTGGTCTATATAGCATCGATTCTACAACATTTAGCCAAACATCAATTCGGCTTTCACACGTTCTCAAACACCACTCAGGATGTTTATCATTAAGCGCCCTAGCCATACCCTTCTTGCTCATTCGGTAGACGTAACGGTCTTCAATCAGTTTATGCAGTTGCTTGTTGTCAGCACGTAAAAGCTCAGCGCCGATCACTGAGTCTATCTTCAGCGCTTCCTCATCAGAGCAGAACGCCAAGCCACTTTTATTTTTGCCGTTGAGGATCTCTTTGAAGAATGCTTCCAACTCAGGTTTGCTGATGCCCGCCTTCTTCATGCGGCGAAGCGCTTCGTTGATTGCTGTTTTGGTGATTTTCCCGGATGCCAGCAGCTGGTTAAACATGTTCCCGCCAGAACCACCGCCGATATAAGACCAGCGACCCCACATGCGGAGCTTGCCCTGAATCCAGATGCTTTCGAGGGTTCGGAGGCGAACCATTTCGCCTGCTTTGCCTACTTCAGAAGGATTAATCATTATGCGTCTCCACTACGCCAGTACGCCGATTGCCAGCGCACGATCTAAAACGCGAAACAGCAGAACCAGCTGGTCACCGTATTTCGCTTCAAATGCCACAGGGCTAGCATGCAACTCGTCGTGATGCTCTCTGCACAGAGGAATCACAAACAGGTCGTGTGCCTTGGTACCCATTCCACCCTGCCCGTGGCCAATCAGGTGGTGGGGGTCGTCTGCAGGGTTGTTACAGCACATGCATTGCTGCGCTTTAACCCAGCGGGTGTACTTCTCGTTCTCCCAGCGCCTGCGCTTTGGCTTCAACATCAGGGATTCTGGCGTTTCCGGGTCTATCTTTAACGCCACAATCCGTTTTGCTTTCTCCTGCACCAGTTGTGTGGCCGCAACTGCCGGGACAATATCGCTTTCACGCAGCACTGACTGGTGTATTTCCTGAGGCATCCTGAGTGCCTTTCTCGCTATGCTTTCAGGAATAACATCAGCCGCATCTTTAGTGACGAGCCACCAGCAGAACTCCGGTAATGTAAGCTCGTGTTCCGGGGGAAAAGCCAATTCCCGGCATGCAACCGATAAAATCCAGGATACCAGGTTTGCTCTGGCGATTCCTGCCTGACGTTCAGTTGTTTGCTCTCGCTGCTGGTTATCGCAATGCCAGCATAAACGGATTGCTCCGGGGTGGCGGCGAAGGGTTGTGAAGTTGTGGCTATGGTAGTCACTCAGAGCCCACTGGCAGGTAAGTTCCTGCTCAAGCCAGTAATCAAGGCCAGGCAGCCCACCAGCAGCATTGATGACCTTCTCGCTCTCAAATACAGGTGACATCGCAGGGTCAGAAGCCAGCGGCTGGGCTGCGGATGGAATAGCTCCCGTTGCAAAGTTCGCGTATCCCTGCGGTTCAGTCTCCAGCAGAACGCGGCCTCTGTTAAACAGCGGCATCAGATCAGCACCAGGGCGAAACAGCACAATGCCCATGCGTGGTGCTATTTCAGGGGTTAGTAAAGCTCTCACTCAATATCTCCTGTAAGAACAGCAACCAGATCCTTTGCCACTTCACGTGTGCTGCCTTTGCAGGAGATGGAGCGGCGCGCCGGAATGGTGTTCAGGCTGAAACAATGCTGTTCGTAAAGTTCAACGACATGAGGCGCTACTGAGTTTGAGATAACGATGCTTGCGCCACGGTGGTGTGCAGCAACGCAGCATTCCACCAGCTCAACCTGGTTATCCCAGGTAAAGCCACCAGCGGAATACGCAGTAAAGCCACTGGTACCCGGTAGCGGTTCGTAAGGCGGATCGCAGTAAACCACATCTCCCTTCCCGGCCAGGCCAATCGTCCGGCGGAAACCGGCAGTCATGAACACGCAGTTGTGCGCCTTCCCTACAAAGTCTTTGAGTTCTTTCTCCGGGAAGTACGGCGCTTTGTACTTGCCCCAGCCCACGTTGAACTGGTGAGACAGGTTGTAGCGCATCAGGCCATTGAAGCAGTGGCGGTTCAGGTACAAGAACGCGGCAGCACGTTCGGCGGCATCCAATGTCTGACCGTTGAACTCCTGGCGGATCAGCTCGTAGTTTTCCGGCGTTCCCATTCGCTCAAACATCCAGCGCGCGCTGCTCTCGACCGTGTCCGGAACGACGGCCAGCATCTGGTACAGGTTAATCAGGTCAGGATTCACATCAGCCAGCAGGAAATCGGTGTGTTTATCGCTGTTGAGAAACACCGAACCACCTCCGACAAACGGCTCTATCAGGCGCAAGCCACTGGGGATGTGCTGGAACAGCTCGCTCAGTTGGGTGAACTTACCTCCCGCCCACTTCAGGAATGGTTTGCTCATGATGAAGCCTCCGTTCCCTCAGGGACATAACCGCGAAATCCCTTCGGAATCCGGGTATCGCATTTGTATTCTGACTTGAACCCAATATCCTCACGGGACCACTTACCGTTCACCCAGGACGGGCGTCCAGCCGAATGCCATTTCTTGGCCTTCTCGAAATACTCAACACAGTTCTCAGGGGCAAAAAGCGTCTTCGGGCGCAGGTAATCCGACATTTTTGGGTCGCTCGCCCATTTCTCGTTCAGGTAATCAACCACCAGCATCAGGTCTTCAGGGCTGTAGTCTTCTGCCAGGCGTCCACGGATATAACCCAAAGTGGATTTTGTTCTGCCACCCTTCCCGTAGTTTGAGTTCGTTACCCGATTGAAATGATCCAGAACCAGAGATTCTGAATCGACCTGGTCTGGTTGCCCCGCAACCGGACTAATAGGTTTTGAATTTACTTGTGGTTCTTGTTTTGAATTTACTGACGGATCCCCACCAGATTCTGACGGGTGAAAACCGCCTTTTTTGCTGGATTTCGACGGGTCAGATTTTGATGCATCAGATTTTGACGCGTCAGAATTTGATGTGTCAGATTCTGACAGGTGAGAAAAAGCGGCCTCTCGCAACTTAACGACGTTAAGCTGATATACATTCGATGCGTTACGGTTCCCATTACGGCGCTGCTTACGGGAAAGCCAGCCATCCTTCTCAAGCTGAGCAAGGGCCGTCCTTACCGTACTTTCTCCAGCACCGATTTGACGCGCGATCGTGCCAATAGACGGCCAGCTAACACCCTCATCACTACTGAAGTCTGCCAGACGCGCCATGATGGCAACGCTGGATAACTTCATGCCTGACGAAGCGCATGCGTCCCATACGTAACCGGTTAATTTAGTGCTCATGGTCGTCCTTTAATTCTGTAAATTTACGCTGGAATTGTTCAAGAGGGCTGAAGCACTCATGATCGTACCCTTCGCGAAGGTATATAACGCGCTGTGTATCGGGTTCCCACCGGATGACTCTGACGGGTACTCCGTAGTGATCTCTGAACCGCCGGTTAACTTCAGCCATTCCGCGCGCCCCTTCTCGTTCATCTGAACAAATGCTTCTACCATCAAGTCTGCTGGCTGGTAGTTGTCTCCACCAGCCGCGTTATTTATGATTTCCACATAGCCGAACGGGGAGTCTTTCCCCACCAGCGGCAGGCATCTGAATTGCTTAGCTGGTCTGAATCGGTTTAAACTGTTCATGCGTTAGTTTCTCCACTTAAAGAACCGGCGCACCAGACGCTCCGAGCTGCACACTCGGGGCGTCACCTTTCCTGCCGGTAGAAACAAATACGTCCACTGCCTGATCCGAAACTCCCACTCCGTACAGCGCCATGAATCCCAGGAACCCATGAATCTGGTGACGCAGTTTCTTGCTGAATAAATCTGAGAGCGTCTTACGCTCTGATGAGTCGATGACACCATCAGCAGCAGCTGCTACCTGGGCGATTGCCAGCTCACCGGCCGCCACTGTTGCCTGCATCTCAATGCTGTACAGCTCGACGTTATCGAGACTTTCTGCGGTAGGGACATCCACCAGCCATTTACCGCAACGACCAGCGAAGTATTCAGCCAAGTAAGAACTGTTCGACAGGAACTGCATCTGCTCCAGCTCAGCTACAGCGAAAAAACGACTGCCGCATTTCTGGTACAGGTGGTTGTGGAACTGGTCGATAGTCATCCCCAAATCGGAAGCCATCCCTAAACGACCATGTTTGTGAGCCTTACACATCATGCGAATTGCTGTATTTATGCTGTCTACCATGTTGATTTTCCTCTGGTAGTTTCCCGAAAATTGATTTGGGACTAAATTAATAGAGCCCAACTAATCGTCTTTTTCTTGGTATCTGGATGGGTAGATAATGTGAAGCTCAGTGATTTTTCCTTTGAAAAACTTAGCTAGCCGTTCTGCCAGTTCTGCCGAAGGGACTTGCTCGCATCTTTCAACTCGACTTAGTGTTGCAGGGTCAACCTGTACGCCAGTTGCTACATGCAAAAGTGTCATGCCATGCGATTTACGCATTTTTCTTAGTGGTGATTGCATATTTCCTCCTTAATTTGCGTAATTCGCATTTTATTTCACGTTAGCGAATTGCGCAAGTCGCTTTGCATGAAACGCAAAAACAACATGTAATGGGCGCATGAATATAGGAAATCGCATTCGACAACTTCGCCTAGCGAAGAACATGAAAATTGCAGAACTTGCCGAAGCCGTCGGCATTGATGCTGCCAATATTTCTCGCCTTGAAACCGGCAAGCAAAAGCAGTTTTCAGAACAAACACTTAACAGACTTGCTCAAGCATTGAGCGTTAGTGTCCCTGACCTATTTACCTCTACTGAAAATGAGTCTACTGTATATAAATACAGTGAAAGCGATTCGCCATCTCGAAAGGATGTTGATGTGTATAGAGTCGAGGTACTTGATGTGAGTGCAAGCGCCGGTTCAGGGCATATTCAGGGTAGTGATGTCATCGATGTGATTCAGGCTATCGAATACAATACCGAGCAGGCAGTATCGATGTTTGGTAGTAGGACACCATCTGGCGTTAAAGTCATTAACGTTCGTGGAGACAGCATGGCATCCACGATTGAGCCAGGTGACCTCATCTTCGTAGATGTACACATTAACGAGTTCGATGGGGATGGAATTTATGTGTTCGGGTTTGATGGCAAGATTTATGTAAAGCGCCTCCAAATGATACCGGATCAGTTGTTAGTCATCTCTGATAACCCTAAATATCGTGAATGGAGCATAAATAAAGAAAATGAGCATCGCTTCTACATCTACGGGAAGGTTCTGATAAGTCAGACTCAATCGTATAAACGACACGGTTAAAAATTAGACAAAGACCTCATAATGAGGTCTTTTTTTTGCCCCTGCATTTGCGCAAAACGCACTTTTAACTTGCGTTACTCGCAATTAATGATTATCTTGAGTTTATCGAAAGCGAACAGGCAGGACGCCCACGAAGTAGCCGCCGGTGGCGTATGAATGTCCGGATGATTCGCAAGCAACAAAAAAAGCGCCCATAGGACGCTTCGCTCTTTAAAAATCCAATCATCATTTTGTCAGGAAAACTTCTTCCATTAATTTGAAGAAGAACGCTTCATCTACAGGACATTTGGTGACGATACGCTTTTTTTGAGTATCATGATCCACGAAGAACCAAGTCCTTTTTTGTTCTTTCTCATCAAAATCTAAGGCTAGGAAAATTTGATGGTATGCAACAGGTTTTGGTAATCCGATTTCGACTGTACCAAGCCAGATTCCAGCTCTTGATACCCCCTCTGGGAAGAATCTAATTTCTTTATGACCATCAGAAATGATCAATGCATCCGTTGAAACAAGTAAATTGTAGTCTTGATAGCTGCACGAAACCTTCTGCGCTTTGAGCCCGCCTGATTCAGCCCATTTTTTAAGATCAGGGATTAGTTCATGCAATGAATCATTGTAATGATTCATCCTTGCTTGTTGTGCATCACGCTGTTTGTTCATTTTATCTTTAAGTTCATCTAAGTGTTTTTTACTAGCATCCTCTCTAGCTTTTAAATTCGCTTTGAACTGTTCTGCAGGACTAGTCATGGTTAACCCCTTTAAATGTGTTTACTCCATGCTAGATATCTAACTAAGGATTAGAAAATTGGTTTTATCTATTGTTTTTGCAGAAAATGCAAAGACTTAAGTTAAATTGATGCTTTTGTATAACCACTAAGTATTCTCATATTACGGCGTACATAAAAATACTTCGAAACGTTTAAGTAAATTCTTGAACATAAGAGCTTACTTAAACGAGACCCAAACTTATATTCACCTTCGGGTGAGGGATTCGTGCAACCAAAATTCAGCGTCGTGCAGGACGCATATAACACGGAGAAACTAACAATGGGCAACTTAGTAGTCGTTTCTGAGCAACAACCACGCATGACCAGAGAGCAGTTGATTGATGCTGCCCGTAAAGTCGCCCCTCTCCTTCCAGCTGCTTCCCAGTGGCTGATGAACGAGCTGGCGAACCGCTACGATGTAGCCTGCGTGGCGCTGTGTGAATCCATGGAACAGCGTAAAGCGCTTAAAGATGACGTCATCAACTGGGCCAGAGAATGTGATCGGGTCACTGAACATCATACCAAGTCACCATGCAACCTTCACGTTCTGTCAGCTCAAAGAGAACTGCGTGAGCTGGACCCAACAACTGCTGTTGTGATTAGTGAAGGGGCTCTGTGATGGCTGCTAACTCATTCAAGCTAATGACCCGTTCCGGGGTTATCAAGCGTACCGATACAGGCATGTTTATCAGCCTCGACGATATCCACGTTCGTGATGGTTTCAACAAGCGTGAAGATGATGAACGTACCCGCCAGGCAGATGACGACCTGTTCAACTATCTGATGAACGGTGGTTCAGTTCCACCGCTGGAAGTTATCGCACGTGATGAAGGTGGTGTGTGGGTTGTTGAAGGTCACCGCCGTCGCCGCTGCTATGCGCGCTGCCGTGATGCCGGAAAACCAGTTGACCGCATTCACATTATGCCGTTCAACGGTAGCGATGTTCAGCGCCTGGCGCGCATCATGACCAGTAACAACCAGTTGCCGCTTTCGGATATCGAACAAGCTGCTGTCATTCAGGAACTACATAACGCGTTTAACCAGACCACCAGCGAGATAGCAAAACTGGTCAATAAATCAGTAGCCACGGTTGAAAAACTCCTGACGCTCAGCACTGCAAATTATGATGTTCAGCAGGAAGTTAAATCCGGTGCCGTTTCCGTTGATGTTGCTGTAGACCGCGTTAAAGAGTTTGGTGAGAAAGCCGGTGAAGTTCTCCAGCATGACAAGGCTGTTGCTGCTGCCCAAGGTAAAACGAAAGTTACCCGCAGTTCTATAGCCCCAGAACTTAACGTGAAGAGTGCGCGCCGGTTCGTGGAACTGATGTCTATGGCCACTATCAGTGATGACGGTGTGTTCACACTGGAAGGCACAGCTCTTGCAGAAGCCCTGGCAATTGTCGACGAACACAAAGCTATTGCTGAAGCGCGTGAAACTTACCGTCTGTCACAGCCAATCCCAACAACAGAAATTCGTGGCAGAACGCTGTATGTGATGTACGACGGTAAGGAAATTGGCAAAGCGATAATTTACCGCAGCAAGACCGTTACTCTTGATTTGGGCGATAAGCAAATTGTTTCGAGCCAGTCCAAAGCAGTTGCCCACTTCGTCAGGCAGTACAAACTGCAGCAGGAGGCTCACCATGAAAGCAACTAATCAACAAATGACCCGTGAGCAATTGGATGAACTGATGGTTGTTGCAGTAAGCATGCAGCGAGATGCCGAAAAACTTGGTGAACGGCCCGTTGCTGTATTCGCTTATGCAGTCCAGTTAGTGCTAATAGAACTTTGGCAGGTAAGGCAGCAAATCACAGCCGCTGGCCTCCAGGTTATCGAAAGAGAGTAGAAGAATGGCTAGTTGGTGGATGCCCGTTCCGCAGCTTTTAGTTCTACGCCGAATTGCTGCTGGTGAAAAGTTGCTTCGGGACGCTCTCGACAATACCTACCGCTGGGCTGGTTCAAAAGAGAAGTGCACTCCTACGGGCCGTGCTTTGCAAAACAAGGGATTAATTTTTGACTACGGCGCTCGTTCACCTGGTTGGGAAGCTGAAATGCACATAACTCCAACGGCCAAAAACGAGCTGGAATACAACCGCAACCGGGAGATTGATTAAATGGACAATAACCAGTTAACAGGCTTGGGTGTTAACCACCCTGCAAACGGGCCGCTTACTGTTGAGCGCGTTATCCGCATAATCGAATCATTGCAGCGTTCCATTCAGTACCAGAACGGTGGTGATATGGCATGCGTCATTGCAGATGCAATTAAAGGGCTGGAAGAGTTACTGGTGGAAAAGGAGGCAGCCAGCAAACCGGTTGGAAACGATGAACTCGACCAGATGATATGGAAGTTAGAGCGTGACGGCGGCATGACACCCAAGCTGCTATCGCTGATGAGAGAGCTGCGGGAGTGGCGGAAGGCTGCTGCGGAACCAGTGGCTGATGTAGTCGCATGGTCCTCTCCGAACGAAGAGCGTACCTGCGATATTCGGTGGCGGCGTTTCGATTTTGCTCCAGGTCCACTTAATACGGCACCACCTGCGCCGGGAGTGCTCAATACAGAAAAGCTTAATCAACCTGTTAGCGAAACTAACAAAGATGAATAACCGGGTGCAGCCGGTTTAAGTGGAGAAATAATCATGAGCAATGTTATCCAGTTAGCCCCGAACGAGTGGGTATGCGAGAGTGTTCTTATAGCCGTGACCGGGCTTAAACCAGGAACTATTCTCCGGGCCAGAAAAGAATGCTGGCTCGTTGGTCGGGAGTATATCCATGTTTCCCCTGACGGCAGCCCAAAGCCGTCCAGCGAGTGCATGTACAACAGAAAAGCAGTTGATTCATGGGTCGAGTCCCTGAGAAACAAGCAACCAGGGTGATTTGACGCCATGAAAAAGGTAAGCTCATATCGCTCTTGGGCGTCTGGAGGAATCAATGGATAAAATCACCTATCCAACAGGCGTCGAAAACCATGGTGGCAGTCTGCGCATCTGGTTTAATTTTAAAGGTAAGCGTGTCAGGGAAAACTTCGGTGTTCCTGACACCGCTAAGAACAGGAAGATCGCCGGGGAGCTTCGGGTTTCGGTATGCTTTGCCGTCCGCACGGGGAGCTTTGATTATGCTGAACGGTTTCCTGATTCACCTAACCTTAAAATTTTTGGGTTGGGCAAGAAAGAAATCACAGTGAAAGAACTCGAAGAGAAGTGGCTGGATCTGAAAAAGATGGAAATCAGCGCGAACGCGCACAAAAGGTATGAGTCGGTCGTGGCAGTTGTTGTGCCGCTGATTGGGGCTAACCGACTGGTGACGGCAATTGAGAAAGAAGAGTTGCTGTACATCAGGAAAGAGCTTTTGATGGGTTATCAGTGCGCTGTAAAGGGCAGGATTCCCGTTAAAGGCCGTAGCGCGGTCACCGTCAACTACTACATGACGACTATCGCCGGAATGTTCCAGTTCGCAGCCGATAATGGATACATAAAGGCAAATCCCTTTGATGGGTTCAAACCATTAAAAAGAGCCAGGGTGGAGCCAGACCCACTTAGTCGTGATGAATTCATCCGTCTGATAGGTGCATGCCGGCATCAGCAGACGAAAAACATGTGGTCACTGGCGGTGTACACGGGTGTTCGTCACGGGGAACTGGTTTCCCTTGCATGGGAAGATATCGACCTTGAAGCGGGTACAATAACAATTCGCCGTAATTATACAAAGCTGGGCGAGTTCACACTACCGAAAACTGACGCCAGTACGGATAGAGTGATACACCTGATTCAGCCAGCCATTGATGTTCTGAGGAACCAGATGGAAATGACCAGGCTCGGGCAGCAGCATCACATCAATGTGCAATTGCGTGAGTATGGTCGAACGGCGAAGCACAGGTGTACTTTTGTCTTTAACCCCAAGATGGTCAGGCGAAGTAAAGATGTGGGGATTATCTACAAGGTTGATTCGCTTGGCGACTCATGGGATGCAGGGTTAAAGAAGGGGGGACTCAGGCATAGAAAAGCTTACCAGTCGCGCCACACTTACGCGTGCTGGTCACTGGCGGCCGGGGCCAACCCAAGCTTTATAGCCAGTCAGATGGGTCACGCTAGCGCACAAATGGTTTTCAACGTGTACGGCGCATGGATGGCAGACAATAACGCAGAGCAGATCGCAATGCTGAATCAGAGGCTAGGCAATTTTGCCCCATTGATGCCCCATAGACCACAAACCAGCAGCAGAGGACTATTAAAATCAGTCAGTTAAACCACCATACCCGACATGTTAACTGCGTGGAGGGCAACACGACGCTGTACGCCCTGCCAAAAGCCGAAATAGTCGACCGCTGGCTGGCGCAAACGGATGATAATTTTCGCTTCTGCTTTAAATTTCCGGCCACCATTTCGCACCAGGCAGCGCTTCGTCATTGTGACGATCTGACGCTCGAATTTTTCCAGCGGATGGCACCGCTTGACGGGCGAATTGGGCAATACTGGCTTCAGCTTCCGGCTACTTTTGGCCCTCGAGACCTGCCCGCGCTGTGGCATTTCCTTGACGGGCTGCCGAAGATGTTTCACTACGGCGTTGAAGTTCGCCACCCGCAATTTTTCGATAAGAGTGACAGCGAGCGGCAGCTCAACCGCGGCCTGCATGAGCGCGGCGTGAACCGAGTGATCCTCGATAGCCGACCGGTACATGCCGCCATACCGCACAACGAAGCGGTGCGAGAAGCTCAGCGTAAAAAGCCCAAAGTCCCGGTACATGCGGTAGTGACCGCCGAGCAACCGATGGTGAGGTTTATCGGCAGTGACGACATGGCGCTGAACCAGGCCATGTTCGCGCCGTGGCTAGAGAAACTGGCACAGTGGCAACATTCCACCACGCCTTATCTGTTTCTGCACACCCCGGATATCGCCCAGGCGCCAGAGCTGGTGCATTCGCTGTGGGAAGCGCTGCATTCCGCCCTTCCCGAGCTGGGTTCTACCCCGTCGATTCCACAACAATCTTCTCTTTTTTGACATTCATACCTATGATAATGAGTAGCCTCTGCCAACCTAAAGGGAGTTTGTATGGTTAGCGCGCTGTACGCCGTACTCGCGGCGTTGTTACTGATTAAATTTTCCTTCGACGTGGTTCGTCTGCGCAGACTTTATCGTGTCGCCTATGGCGATGGCGGCTTTAGCGAGCTGCAAAGTGCGATTCGCATTCACGGTAATGCGGTGGAATACATTCCAATTGGCGTCGCGCTTCTTTTGTTTATGGAGATGAACGGCGCAGAAACCTGGATGGTACATATCTGCGGCCTGATGCTGCTCGCCGGTCGCCTCATGCACTACTACGGTTTTCACCATCGCCTGTTTCGCTGGCGACGCTCTGGCATGATTGCCACCTACCTCTCACTGTTGCTAATGGTGCTGATGAATCTGTGGTATATGCCGTGGGAGTTGGTTTTCTCGCTGCTTTAGCGCACAATACGCCGTTTTTATTTTTCCGGATTTAACCTTATGTCTGACCGCGATACGCTTTTTTCTGCACCGATAGCCCGCCTCGGCGACTGGACCTTCGATGAACGGGTTGCTGAAGTTTTCCCGGATATGATCCAGCGTTCCGTCCCCGGCTACTCAAATATCATCTCAATGATTGGCATGCTGGCCGAGCGTTTTGTGCAGCCGAATACTCAGGTATACGACCTGGGCTGCTCGCTGGGGGCCGCGACCCTTTCTATCCGCCGCAACATTGCCCACGACAGCTGCCGGATTATCGCTATCGATAATTCCCCGGCGATGATTGAACGCTGCCGTCGCCATATCGATGCCTATAAAGCGCCGACGCCGGTTGATGTCATTGAGGGCGATATTCGCGATATCGAGATTCATAACGCTTCGATGGTGGTGCTGAACTTTACGGTGCAGTTCCTTGAACCCGCAGAGCGTCAGGCATTACTGAACAAAATCTATCAGGGGCTGAACCCCGGCGGCGCGCTGGTGCTGTCCGAAAAATTCAGCTTCGAAGACGCGACCGTCGGCGAGCTGCTGTTCAACATGCACCATGACTTTAAGCGCGCCAACGGCTACAGCGAACTGGAAATCAGCCAGAAGCGCAGCATGTTGGAAAACGTGATGCTGACTGACTCCGTTGAAGTGCATAAAGCCCGCCTGAGTCAGGCCGGTTTCGAACACAGCGAGCTGTGGTTCCAGTGCTTTAACTTTGGCTCTCTGGTCGCACTGAAAGCAGGAACCCCGGCATGATCGAGTTCGGCAATTTTTATCAGCAAATCGCCAAAAGCCCGCTTTCCCACTGGCTGGAAACGCTGCCTGCGCAGATTGGCGCCTGGCAACGCGATCAGCACGGTCTGTTTAAGCAGTGGTCCAACGCAGTGGAATTTCTGCCTGAAATCCAGCCGTGGAAGCTCGACCTGCTGCACAGCGTGACGGCTGAAAGCGAAACGCCGCTGAGCGAAGGTCAGGTGAAGCGCATCGATACGCTGCTGCGCCACCTGATGCCATGGCGTAAAGGGCCGTTTTCGCTGTATGGCGTGAACATCGATACCGAATGGCGCTCTGACTGGAAGTGGGAGCGCGTATTGCCGCACCTGTCTGACCTCAGCGGCCGCACCATTCTCGACGTAGGCTGCGGCAGTGGTTATCACCTGTGGCGCATGATTGGCGCGGGCGCACATCTGGCGGTGGGTATCGACCCAACCCAGCTGTTCCTGTGCCAGTTTGAAGCGGTGCGTAAATTGCTGGGTAACGATCAGCGCGCGCATCTGCTGCCGCTGGGCATTGAGCAGCTTCCGGCGTTGAAAGCGTTTGATACCGTCTTCTCAATGGGCGTGTTGTACCACCGCCGTTCACCGCTGGAGCACCTCTGGCAGCTTAAAGATCAGCTGGTCAACGACGGCGAACTGGTGCTGGAAACGTTGGTGGTTGAAGGCGATGAAAATACGGTACTGGTACCGGGCGACCGCTATGCGCAGATGCGTAACGTCTACTTTATTCCGTCGGCGCTGGCGTTGAAAAACTGGCTGGAGAAGTGTGGCTTCGTTGACGTGCGTATTGCCGATATGAGCGTGACCTCAACCGAAGAACAGCGTCGCACCGAGTGGATGGTCACCGAGTCGCTGGCCGATTTCCTCGACCCGAACGACCCGAGCAAAACGGTTGAAGGCTACCCGGCACCGCTGCGCGCGGTGTTGATTGCGCGTAAGCCTTAACGGTTGCGCCGTTCCCGGCGGCGCTGCGCTTGGCCGGGCTACAGGTTCGTACCCAACGCCGAGGAAATATGACAGCGATTCGCCTAAATATTTCGCTCTGCAACAAGGCGGCGACGCAGCGAGTCCCCGGGAGCGTACATCAGTACGTGACTGGGGCGAGCGAGGAAAGCCAACGCAGTCGCAGAGTGAAATATGACGGCGAAAAAAAGGCCCCTGTTTAATGGGCAGGGGCCTGGTACAAGCAAGCATCATATTGGGCGAATATGACACGCGGTAAAAAACTTTTAGCTACACGTGGCGCTCAATGATTTCCCGCATTGCTGCTACCGCCGCGCCATCGACGGTATAGCGAGAATACTCATCAGCTTCAGGATCCGTTGACATTGAAAGTCCGGAGTTGCGATAACGCATTTCGGAGGGCACCCATTGCCCGGCTGAACTGTGTACTTCTTTAACACCGGCGTCGAGGAACAGAGCAAGGTTGCTCGCTCTTACACCCGCACCAGCCATAATAGTTGGAGTATCCCTTCGACCAATAAGTTCCCGAATTAATAAAATACCTTTCTCCGCCGACGGTTGCTGACCGGAGGTGAGCACCCTCGCAATGCCTAATTCCGCAAGCTGTTCAAAGGTCTGCTGCGGATTCGCACACATATCAAAGGCGCGATGGAAAGTCACCGCCAGTGGGCCAGCCGCGACCATAATCTGGCGCATCCTCGGAATATCCACCTGCCCTTCTGGGTTCAGCACGCCAATCACAAAGCCGGGATAGCCCAGCGAGCGAATCTGACGCACGTCTTCCAGCATGGCGGCGAACTCACCGTCGGTATAACAGAAATCACCGCCTCGGGGCCGGATTATCGGGTGGACGGGAATCGTTACCCGGTGACGCGTGGCTTTCAGCACACCGTAAGAAGGTGTCAGGCCGCCCTCAAGCGGTGCCGCACACAGTTCAATACGATCCGCCCCGTTCTGCTGCGCGATAACCGCGCATTCCGTGCTGTAACAGCAGATTTCCAGCAATGCCATAGTTCTCTCCGTTTGATTCAGCGAAAGATCATGCCACCGTTCCCATCTGCAGACCCGGCGTTAGTTCACATTGTTACATTGGCTGCTCACTGGCAACAATTTCTTCAATCGTCCATGGATGAAATTTTATCGTGACCTTCCCGTCGGTAACGGCCATCGTCGGGTTCGGTAGACGTTCGCGTTCGCCTTTTGGTGAACTGGTTTTCACCGAAATGCCCGGCTGGCTCAGCCCATCATCGGAGAGCAGCGCCAGCGCGCGCGCGTTTAGCCCTTCCGGTTCGCCCGGCAGAACGATTTCAATATGTTCCCAGCCTTCGTGCGGGTAGCGCTTTTCGCCCGGCCACGGCAGCTCAATCACCGTAAACTGCCAGTGGGCCACGCATACCGGCTCCTCAAGTTTGAACAGGCAAATAGGTCGGCCGTTGATGATATTTTCCGACAGCAGCGTGCCACACTGCTCAAACCCGCGGCGCCAGCGTTCGGCGGTGGCGTTTTGATGGCAGCGCAGCGAAATATGATCGGCATTAAGCGGCGTGATATCCAGCCCTAGCCGGTGGGAAAGCGCCGCCAGTGCGTCAGTAAAACGTGGGAGATCTGCAGAAATATCCTGCAGTTCCGCGATAGTCTGCCAGTTTGCCATTTCAGCCCTACTCTTATTACATGAAAAGGCTAATCTACCCTGTTGTTCTCTCTGAACCAACCGTTCAGGCGCATGAGCGATTAATCCCTGCTCAGGCAACGTTTTTTCAAGGCACGAGAGGATGGCCCAGTGCTGACGGCATCAGGCAAATGCAGTATACTCCCGCCTTAATTTATCCACACCTGGCGCTGAACCGTGCAGGTTGCAGCGTCTAAAACGTAAGGTATTCCGGTGAATATTCAGGCTCTTCTCTCAGAAAAAGTCAGTCAGGCCATGATTGCGGCAGGCGCGCCTGCCGATTGCGAACCACAGGTTCGTCAGTCAGCAAAAGTACAGTTCGGCGACTATCAGGCAAACGGCATGATGGCAGTGGCCAAAAAACTGGGCATGGCACCGCGACAACTGGCAGAGCAGGTACTGTCTCATCTCGATCTGAACGGCATTGCTAATAAAGTCGAGATCGCCGGGCCAGGCTTTATCAACATCTTCCTCGACCCAACCTTCCTGGCAGAGCACGTTAGCCAGGCGCTGAAAAGCGACCGTCTGGGCATCGCGCAGCCAGAAAAGCAGACTATCGTCGTGGACTACTCCGCGCCAAACGTGGCAAAAGAGATGCACGTCGGCCACCTGCGTTCCACCATCATTGGCGATGCTGCCGTTCGTACGCTGGAGCTGATGGGCCATAAAGTTATCCGCGCTAACCACGTTGGCGACTGGGGCACCCAGTTCGGTATGCTGATTGCGTATCTGGAAAAGCAGCAGCAGGAAAACGCGGGTGAAATGGCGCTGGCCGACCTCGAAGGTTTCTACCGCGAAGCGAAAAAACACTACGACGAAGACGAAGCCTTCGCCGAGCGCGCGCGTAGCTACGTCGTGAAGCTGCAAGGCGGTGACGAATACTTCCGTAAAATGTGGCGCCAGCTGGTCGACATCACCATGACCCAGAACCAGCTGACCTACGATCGCCTGAACGTCACCCTGACCCGTGATGACGTGATGGGTGAAAGCCTCTACAACCCAATGCTACCGGGTATCGTAGCGGACCTGAAAGCTAAAGGTCTGGCGGTTGAGAGCGAAGGCGCAACCGTGGTGTTCCTGGATGAGTTCAAGAACAAAGAAGGTGAGCCTATGGGCGTCATCATCCAGAAAAAGGATGGCGGCTACCTGTACACCACCACCGATATCGCCTGTGCGAAATATCGTTACGAAACCCTGCATGCCGACCGCGTGCTGTACTACATCGACTCCCGCCAGCACCAGCACCTGATGCAGGCGTGGACCATCGTGCGTAAAGCCGGTTACGTGCCAGATTCCGTGCCGCTGGAGCACCACATGTTCGGTATGATGCTGGGCAAAGACGGCAAGCCGTTCAAAACCCGTGCTGGCGGTACCGTGAAGCTGGCGGATCTGCTGGACGAAGCGCTGGAGCGCGCACGCCGCCTGGTCGCAGAGAAGAACCCGGAAATGCCAGCAGACGAGCTGGAAAAACTGGCCAACGTCGTCGGTATCGGCGCGGTAAAATATGCGGATCTCTCCAAAAACCGCACCACCGACTACGTGTTCGACTGGGACAACATGCTGGCCTTCGAAGGCAACACCGCGCCGTATATGCAGTATGCCTATACCCGCGTACTGTCTGTGTTCCGTAAAGCGGAGCTGGAAGAAAGCGCTATTATCAACGCCGAAGTGACCATCACCGAAGACCGTGAAGCGCAGCTGGCCGCTCGTCTGCTGCAGTTCGAAGAGACGCTGAACGTCGTCGCTCGCGACGGTACGCCACACGTGATGTGTGCCTACCTGTACGATCTTGCGGGCCTGTTCTCTGGCTTCTACGAGCATTGCCCTATCCTCTCCGCCGAGAATGAAAGCGTACGTAACAGTCGCCTCAAGCTGGCGCTGCTGACGGCGAAAACCCTGAAGCTGGGTCTGGATACCCTGGGTATCGAAACCGTCGAACGTATGTAATTACTTCGAGTGATATAAAAAAGCCCGCGCATGTCGCGGGCTTTTTTTATTCTCCCGAATGCACCCCGTGTAGGCCTGATAAGCGAAGCGTCATCAGGCGGCCAGTGCACCTTGCCGGATGGCGGCGTAAACGCCTTATCCGGCCTACGCCCACTGCAATTTGTTACAAATCACAAGGATTGACACATTTTTCCAGAGGGATGGTACATTTTTTATCTGTCATGACGGTGACCGCTCCGTATCATTAGGCGGCTTAAACACTGGGTACCGTAATGACTTTTAGAGACTATGAAGCGGAGCGAAAGCTCTTCCTGCGCCGCGCGCTCGTGGCCTTTGGCCTGGTGGTCGTCTGCTTTGGCATACTGATTTTCAATCTCTACCATCTGCAGGTTGAAGAACATAGCTACTACACCACGCGTTCCGATGCTAACGACATCAAGATGCTGCCGGTTGCGCCGACGCGCGGCATTATCTACGACCGCAACGGTATTCCGCTGGTAAAGAACGTCACCTGGTACGATATCTCCGTCACCCCCTACAAAATCGACGATATGGACGCGCTGCTGCGTGAACTGTCACCCATCGTTGACCTGACCCCTGACGACATTGACCAGTTCCATAAAGCGCTCAAATCCAGCAGCCGCTATCGCCCGGTGGTCTTAAAAAACGCCCTCTCCGACGTTGAAATTGCCCGTTTTTCCGTTAACCAGTTTCGCTTCAGCGGCGTGACGATAGACAGTTATGAAGACCGCCAGTACCCGTACGGCGCTGAACTGGCGCACGTGCTGGGCTATGTGTCGAAAATCAACGATACCGATCTCAAAACGCTGGATAAAGAAGGCATTGCGGAAAACTATGCTGCTGACCATAACATCGGCAAGCAGGGTATCGAGCGTTACTACGAAAACGAGCTGCACGGCAAAACCGGCTACCAGGAAGTGGAAGTCGATAACCATGGACGCATCGTTCGTCTGTTGAAGGACGTGCCGCCGGTCGCCGGTAAAGATATCCACCTGACGCTGGACCTACACCTGCAGGAGTACATCGAAAGCCTGCTGGTCGGCCAACGCGCAGCGGTGCTGGTCGAAGACCCGCACGATGGCTCAGTGCTGGCGATGGTCTCCAATCCCAGCTATGACCCAAACCCGTTTGTGAAAGGCATAAGCTACAAAGATTACAACTCGCTGCTACAGGACAAAGACCTGCCGCTGATTAACCGCGTCACCCAAGGCCTCTACCCGCCGGCTTCGACGGTGAAGCCGTATATGGCGATGTCGGCGCTGCTCGACGGCGTGATCACCCCGCAAACCAGCTTCTTCGGCGCGCCAACCTGGACGCTGCCCGGTACTCAGCGCCACTACCGCGACTGGAAAAAATCCGGCCACGGCATGCTGGACGTCACCAAAGCGATTGAAGAGTCCGCCGACACCTTCTTCTATCAGGTGGCATACATGATGGGGATTGACCGCATCCATAATATGCTCAGCCAGTTTGGCTACGGCAAGCCGACCGGGATCGATCTGGATGAAGAGTACACCGGCCTACTGCCGAGCCGCAGCTGGAAAGAGAAAGTGCATAAGAAAGCCTGGTACCAGGGCGACACGATTTCTGTCGGCATCGGTCAGGGCTACTGGATTGCCACCCCGATTCAGATGGTGAAAGCAATGGTAGCCCTGCTCAACAATGGCCGCGTGATCCCGCCGCACTTGCTGAAAGATGAAGAGTCCGGCAAGACGATTATTCCGTATCAGCAGCCAGCCAATGAACCGCAGATTGCCAGCGCCGCCTCGCCGTACTGGAATCTGGTACGTCAGGCGATGTTCGGCATGGCCAACGCGCCAAACGGTACCGGCTACAAGTTCTTCCATACTGCGCCTTACGGTATTGCCGCAAAAAGCGGGACTTCACAGGTGTTCAGTTTGAAAGAGAACCAGACCTATAACGCGAAGATGATCCCAACGCGCCTGCGCGACCATATCTTCTATACCGCCTTTGCGCCGTATAAAAATCCGAAGGTGGCCGTTGCGCTGGTGCTGGAAAACGGGGGAAGTGATGGTGTGGTCGCGGCTCCGGTTATGCGCCAAATCCTCGACCATTTATTTGTCCCTCAGGACGGCCCACCGCTGCCGCCGTCCCAGGGATAAGTTGACGTGAACGTCGGGTGCATGAATTAGCGCCCGGCGGATACTGCTTCGACGACAACCGGTGATTCATCGTTTTTGAACAGCGGGCTGTTACCCCAACACTCTTCATAGCGATGGCCGACCAGGTCTTCTATCACCGCGCGCACTTCCGGCGTGATATCTTCCAGTCTGCCGCCCGCCTTAATACGCGCGACTTCCTGAAGCACCACTTTGTGAGTTTCGCGGTCCAGCTTCATCTGTTTACTGAAGACTATCGCCATCAGCGCCAGCAGCGCCACGCCGCCACAGAATACCACCGCAATCGCGTTCACCGCGCTTTCGGGCTGGACGTGTGCTTTCGACTGGAAGCCGTAGTAGCTCAGAATAGCCCCCATTACAAACACAATAATCGAGCGCAGAATCTTGCCGGAGAAAGTCATCGCCCCGGCGTAAATCCCCTCGCGGCGACGGCCGGTATAAACTTCATCCACGTCGGCCAGGAAGGTGTAAACCGTCCACGGAATGTAGTACACGCCGCCGGTACCCAGACCGAAAAGAATCGTTATCCCAAACATCAGAATGGTCGCCAGATGCACCGGCAGATGGAAGAACCACAGTGAGGTATAGAGGAAGACGGCGAAAATCACGATGCAGAGCGCAATAATATACGGCTTGCTGAAGCCTTTTTTCACGCACAGGCCGATAAACAGTGCGGTGGAGATCAGCTGCAGGATAGAGTTCAGGCTGTTCAGCCCTGCCACCATCGCCGGGTCGTGCTGCAGTACGAAAATAACAAAGTAGGTAAAGATAGACGCGAACAGCCACTCGGCGCCAAAACCGCACAGATACATGCCGAGGTGCTTACGGAACACGCGCAGGTAGAAGGTAGAGCGCATGTCTTTCGCCAGCGACACAAGCGTATGCAGCAGGGTCGATTTGACCTGAGCTTCCGGTTCTTCTTCACGCGGACGCTCCCAGCTGTTGTACCACAGGCAGGCTACCGCCGCGATGAGGATTGCGCCGTAGGTCAGGCCGGTCAGGAAGAACGGCGTAGCGGAGTCTTTACCGTAGATGAGGATAAACTGCCCTGGAATAAATGCGGCGAGGAAGTTGGCCAGCTTGCCGAAAATGGCTTTATAGCCGGTCAGCTTCGATCGCAGGGCGAAATCATCGGTCATTTCGGTGGCCAGCGTTTCGTATGGCACCATCACCGAGGTGTAGATAATCTCAAACATCACGTAGGTGGCGAGGTAGTACCAGAAGCTCAGCCCTTCCACCCATAGCAGCGGGTAGAACATCATTAATGGGATGCCGATAAGCAGGAAGAAACGGCGGCGGCCAAAGCGTTTGCCCAGCGCGGTTTTACCAAAATTATCGGTGAGATACCCCATCAGCGGGTTACTGATGGCGTCAATGACGCTGGCTACGGAGAAAATGAACGCTGCCTCAATCAGCGTCAGACCACAAAATGTGGTATAGAAGTACAGAAGCCACGCGCCGCTGATCGCCAGCGCGCCGCTCCCCAGGAGGTTTCCGCCTCCGTATGCCAGTTGATGGCGCAGATTGACAGGTCTTCCCTGCAGCCCGTGGGGGGCTGAAGCCGCATTTCTTGCCATAAAAATAAACCTCGTGTTTTATAATTTTGAAACACTGTTTTTATATTCTTATGATGAATGATGAAATGTGAGCTATATCACCAATGTCATTACGGCTATTAGCCATACGCAAGGAATGGGATCTGGTTAAAATTTTTTTATAACCAAAAGTAAAAAATAACAACTTTGTTTGATTGAAAGGGCAATAAAAAACCCGGCCATCTGCATAGCCGGGTTTTCAAAGCGCTAAAGGTTAGAAGAACTTACGCAGATATTCCGTCAAGCACAAAATCGCCATTGCCTGGCCGTACGGCATAGAGGTCAACGGGATTTCACGATAGAAATCGAGGTTTGAGCCCATCCCGGTGCCGAAGGACGTTTGCAGTAGTTCCCCTTCCGGCGAAACGTGCTTCACGATGCCCTTAATGGCTTTCTCCGCGACGACGGCATATTCCTGACCAACATAGCGTTTACGTACCGCTTTCAAAATACCGTAGGCAAAACCGGCGGTCGCCGAGGCTTCCAGGTAAGAATTCGGGTCATCCAGCAGCGTATGCCACAGGCCGCTGTCGTCCTGACATTTCGTCAGCGCGGCAATCTGCGCATTCAGCACCTGCACCAGATAACGACGCACCGCGTTGTTCTCCGGCAGATCCACCAGCTCAAGGAAGTCTGGAATCACGATGGTCAGCCAGCTATTACCGCGCGCCCAGCGGGCGTTGGCAAAGTTATGGTTCCCTTCGTAGTTCCAGCCGTGGAACCACAGCCCGGTTTCTCTATCCATCAGGTTCTGCACGTGCAGCAGGAACTGATATACCGCTTCTTCAACGTAGTCCGGACGATTCAGCAGCTTGCCAATTTTTGCCAGCGGCAGAACGGTCATCATCAGGGTGTCATCCCACATCTGCTGATGGTTTTCTTCCGCGAGCGTAATATGCTGCATGCCGCCGTGATCGGTGCGCGGCATCTCGTTCATTGCCCACTCAGCCCAGGTTTCCAGCCATGGCAGATACGCCGGATTACGCGTTTCTTCATAGCGATAGGCGAGCGTCAGGAACGGCGCCATGGTGTTGACGTTTTTAGTGGTCGCGCCTTCGGCAAAGCGGTCGGCAAACCAGCTATCGATGATGTCGCGCATGGCGACATCGCCGGTCTGCTGATAGTACTGATAGATGCCATACAGCCCCACTCCGTGCGTCCATTCCCAGCCTGCCCAGCCTTTGGTATCGATGACGCGACCATCGTCCAGGCGCAGCAGAAATTGACCTGTCTCATCCTTGATATTCACCAGATTGTTCGTCACCGTCTGAATCAAGGCTTTCAGCTCTTCCCGGGAGATAAAACGCTCCGGTTGACGTAATAATGGGCTATGTTTGACGGGCCAAACTTTCATATTTCTAACCTCTGTTGTAAGTCGAATTCAATGTTGCCGCCTGCTTCAGTGAAGGTGCAGCAGGTTTATTGCGATTCAGATAACCAATATTGTTGTTGCCCCACAGGCACTCATACGGCATACCGGCCAGCATCTCTACGGTGGCACGAGCCTGCGGCGCGACGCTCTCTGGTACTACATGGCCTGCTTCACGCATTTTTGCCGTTTCTTCGCGCAGCACGCCGTGAGTGGTCAGATTCAGTTTAAAGCGCAGAGAAACCAGGAAGCCCAGCGTCAGCACGATGATGGTACCCATGCTGAGGATCATCAGAATGGTATGGCTCACCTCAGCAGGCTGTGTTTTCTGCCCAGAAACAAAGCCAGAAAGCTGCATGATGATCCCCACCAGCATCACCGCACCCGCCTGAGAAGCCTTGCGCGTGAGGGTCATGATGCCCGCGAAGATACCTTCACGGCGCTGGCCGGTGACCACTTCATCCACATCGGCAATATAGGTGTAGGTGTTCCACGGCACGTAGTTGATGCCACCACGGCCCAGACCCGCAATGGCGGAAATCAGCAGCAGCAGCGAATAGATATCGCTCAGTCCGGCATAGTAAAGCGCAGCGTAAGAGAAGGAACCCAGGCCAAACAGAACCACCACCATGCGGTAAGACGGCGCCGGTCCAAAGCGAATGCACAGCGGGATCATGGCAATAACCGCGATGAACTGGAAGATAGCCATGGTGCCCAGCAGGTTAGAGGCCACTGAAGCTTCCTGCATCAGCACAAACACCACGTAGTAGGTAAAGACGGCGTTAAACACGTCCTGAGCGATATAGCCGCCAAGATACATACCCAGATGCTGGCGGAAAATCTTAATGCGCAGCGTCGAGGAGAGTTCGATGAACAGACGGCTCATGCTCTGCCCGAAGGTCAAGTGCTTTTTCTCAGCTTCAGCCTGCAGCGCCGCCGCGGTCCACTCTTCACGCGGGCGTTCCCAGGTAAAGAACCAGACGAAGGTCAGCATCAGCGCGCACAGCACGGAGAACACCAGGCTTGCGTAGAAGAAGGAAATCGCGTTGTCCTTACCAAAGTGAGTCAGCAGGATGCCCGGCAGGAAGGAGGCCAGAATCGCTGACATCTGTGCCATACCGATACGCGCGCCGGAGAATTTGGTCTTCTGTTTGAAATCGTCGGTCATTTCCGGCACCAGCGTTTCATACGGCACCAGAATCATGGTGTAGACCACATCAAAGATGAGATAGGTCACCAGGTAGTACCAGAAGCTCATCTCCCCTATCCACATAAAGGAGTAGCTGAACACGCAAGGAATGCCGAGCAGAATAAAGAACTTACGGCGACCAAAGCGTTTACCGAACCAGGTCGAACCAAAGTTATCGGTTAAGAAGCCCATTAGCGGGCTGACCACTGCATCCAGAACCCTGGCGGTAGCAAAAATAAAGGTGGCTTCAATGGGAGATAACCCACAGAAGGTGGTGTAGAAGTAGAGGAGCCATGCGGCGGTCAGCGCAGTGGTACCTGCACCGAGAAAATCGCCCGAACCGTAGGCGAAGTAATTCACCAGTCCTATTTTTCGCGTTCTATTCATTGCCGTCAATCCTGTGCCTTTTATTATTGGAACTCCTTCGGCGCGCTAGAGCTTCACCAAAGGAGTACTGACACGGCTACAGTAAAAGTATGCGTAAAGGGATACCTTCCTATTTCTGCCAGCACAGGCGTGGGATTGGCAAAAATGCAAAGAGTCGTGGCATATGCGTCACTGATTTATAAAACAACGTTTCTTTACGATCAAAAGGAAGGACCAGAAATGCGACATCGCCACCGGATTGCGGTGGCGATTGGTGAAATGTGCGGCAGTTAGCGGTAGTTGACGATAATTTGTATGCTTTGAACCTTCAAAGCTGGAATTAACCGCCCTCCACCGGGAACTTCCCAGATGAAGCGAAACGGTTCCGCCGCGGATACCTGGCTGAATGCCATGGTAGTACCGCTCTGGGCATCAAGTTCAGTGCAGCGGGTTAGCGAACAAAGCCGGGTGCGCAATCCCGCAGGCGTTGGGCCATTAAGCTCATAGCGCCAGGCCACCAACGTTGTTGCCCCCTGAACAGGCTGCGACGAGATCAAGGGGGCTGACGAGGCAGCAACGCCGCGATGGTTAAGCGTAATGCCCATACGGCTCGCCTGCCAGGCTCCCTCACCCGCCGCCTGCGCCATCAGCGGCAAGCAAAGTAATAGCAGTAATCTGCGCATTACTTACCTCCAATGGTTGCCGTCATGCGGATATTACGGTTGTCGGAAAGCTCCATATTTGACAGCACCACCAGCTGCGGCAGGCTACGACGCAGGAATCGTGACAGCAGTGGACGCAGCGCATGGTTCACCAGCAGCACCGGCGGCGCACCGAGCATCTCCTGACGCGACAGCGCCTCCTGGGTTTGCGCCAGCAGACGGTCCGCCAGACCCGGCTCCAGACCACCACCGCCCTGCAGCGCCTGCAGCAACAGACGCTCCAGCGGCGTATCCAGACCTATTACCTGCACTTCGTCGTTCCCCGGGAACCAGCGTTGGGTAATCGCCCGGCCCAGCGCCACGCGCACCACCGACGTTAACTCGCCCGGATCGGTCTGAATCGGCGCATGCTCCGCCAGCGTTTCCAGAATGGTGCGCATATCGCGAATCGGTACCTTCTCATCAAGCAGATTTTGCAGCACCTTATGCAGCGTGGTCAGCGTCACGACGCCCGGCACCAGGTCTTCCGTCAGCTTAGGCATATCCTGCGACACGCGATCCAGCAGCTGTTGCGCTTCCTGGCGACCGAACAGTTCTGAAGAGTGCTGGCTAATTAAATGGTTAAGATGGGTAGCCACCACGGTACTGGCTTCTACCACCGTGAAGCCCTGGATTTGCGCCTGCTCTTTCAGCGCGCTTTCAATCCAGATAGCGGCCAGTCCGAAGGCGGGGTCGGTGGTGACTTCACCCGGTAGCGTCCCGGCTGCGGTGCCGGGGTTAATTGCCAACCAGCGTCCCGGATAGGCTTCGCCGCTGCCAATTTCTACCCCTTTAAGCAAAATGCGGTAACGCGCGGGAGCCAGATCCATGTTGTCGCGGATATGCACCACCGGCGGTAAAAAGCCCATCTCCTGGGCGAATTTCTTACGAATACTGCGGATACGCCCCAGCAGCTCACCGTCCTGCTGGAAATCTACCATCGGAATCAAGCGATAGCCCACCTCCATACCGAGGGTATCTTCAAGCTGTACATCGCCCCAGGTCGCTTCTACCGCCTGAGTACTCGCTTCCTGAGGTTTAGCTTGTTGCTGCGGTTCCGGCGCTTTCATTTCACGACCGCGGATCCACCAGGCCAGACCTAACAGCGCGGCGGTGAACAGCAAGAACACCAGGTTCGGCATGCCCGGAACCAGGCCCAACAGACCCAGTACCCCGGCGCTCAACAGCATGACGCGCGGGTTGCTGAACAGCTGGCCAACCATCTGCTCGCCCACGTCCTGCTCGGTACTCACGCGCGTCACGATAACACCCGCCGCGGTGGAGATAACCAGCGCGGGGATCTGTGCAACCAGACCGTCACCAATGGTCAGCAGCGTATACGATTCCGCCGCTTTACCGAGATCCAGCCCGTGCTGCAATACGCCAACCAGCAGGCCACCGATGACGTTGATGACCATGATCAGAATACCGGCGATGGCATCACCGCGAACGAACTTACTCGCACCGTCCATCGAACCGTAGAAGTCCGCTTCCTGAGTGACTTCAGAACGTCGTTTCTTCGCTTCATCTTCCCCGATGATCCCGGCGTTCAAGTCGGCATCGATAGCCATCTGTTTACCCGGCATCCCGTCCAGCACGAAGCGCGCGCCAACTTCCGCGATACGCCCGGCACCCTTGGTGATAACCATAAAGTTGATGATAACGAGGATGATAAACACCACGATACCGATGGCGAAGTTACCGCCGACCAGGAAGTGGCCGAAGGCTTCAACCACCTTCCCCGCCGCCGCCGCGCCGGTATGCCCTTCCATCAGAATGATACGAGTCGAGGCCACGTTCAGCGCCAGGCGCAGCAAGGTGGTAAACAGCAGAATGGTCGGGAACGCAGCAAACTCCAGGGTGCGCTGGGTGAACATCGCCACCAGCAGCACCATAATCGACAGCGCAATGTTAAAGGTAAACAGCAGGTCGAGGACGAAGGCCGGCAGCGGCAGCACCATCATCGACAGGATGAGCAAAATCAGCACCGGCCCGGCGAGCACCTGCCACTGGGTGGATTTCAGGTTGCTGGGAAGACGCAGCATTGCGACAAGATTAGCCATCAGAGTCCTTCTCGTTCAAAAAATCCAGTGCCTCTGGCACCGGTAAGTTATCCGGTTTTTTCGGCGGCTGACCGCCCGCGAGCCGCCAGCGTTTAAGCTGCCAGACCCAGGCCAGCACTTCCGCCACCGCCGCATAAAGCTGGCCGGGGATCTGCTGACCGATATCCGCATGACGATACAGCGCACGTGCCAGCGGCGGGGCTTCCAGCATCGGAATGCGGTTCTCTTCCCCAATTTCACGAATGCGCAGCGCCACCAGCCCCGCGCCTTTGGCAACCACTTTCGGCGCACTCATTTTGTTTTCGTCGTACTGTAACGCCACAGAATAGTGGGTCGGGTTATTGACGATAACATCTGCTTTTGGGACATCCGCCATCATGCGGCGACGCGCTGCGGCACGCTGCATCTGGCGAATACGCCCTTTCACGTGCGGGTCACCTTCGCTCTGTTTGAATTCGTCACGAATATCCTGACGTGACATGCGCAACTTTTTCAGGTGGCTGTGGATCTGCCAGAAGACGTCGAAACCGACCATTGGGATGATGCCAAGCGCGACTAGCAGCGCGCAAAGGCCAACCATATTCAGCGCGTTGCCCATGGCAGACAGCGGTGACTCACTCACCAGACGCATCATCTGCGGCCAGTGCAGCCACATAAAGAAGCCCGCAACGGTGCCCATCAGCACCGCTTTCATAATGGCTTTTGTCAGCTCCGCCGCCGTTTGTGCGGAAAACATGCGTTTAATGCCCGGCAGCGGGTTAAGTTTGTCGAGCTTGAGCGCGAGGGATTTAGTACTGAACACCAGGCCACCGAGCATCATCGGGGCCACCAACGCCACCGTCACCACGCCGACAATCAGCGGCAGCAGCGCCAGCATGGCCTCTTTGAGCAGCATGATTATCTGCCCGAGGATCAGATTAGGATCGTTCACGATACTGTGATCAAAACGCAGCCCGCCGGAAAGCAGGTTCGCCAGCCGACGCGCAAGGGACTCCCCGCCCAACCAGAGCACACAAACGCCCACCAGCAGCATCAGCACGGATGTCAGCTCGCGGGAACGCGGGATTTGCCCCTCTTCACGCGCTTTTTCAAGTCGTTGGGGTGTGGGGTCTTCTGTTTTGTCGTCGTCGCTTTCTTCTGCCACGGCTGCACTCTCACAATTACGGTCGCGAGTATTATCTCGATGCGCGAGTTTGCCAATACGGGGAATAACGGAATGAAAGTAGAGGAATTCGGGCGTTTATGGATTTTGTAGGCCGGATGAGCGCGGCGCCATACGGCAATCTGCACAAATTAGGCCGGATAACGGCATCAACGCCTTATCCGGCCTGCATGATTAGCGCAAGAACACAACCCGATAACGCCCTGAACCAACCTCAGCGCGATACCCTTCGGCCACCGGCGTAAAGTCGAGACCGTCCGCCTCCAGCAGCGTATGCGCCCTGTCCAGCACCAGCGTCGAGCGGGTATTCGCAGGGATCTCAACCTCGAGGGTTATCGTCTGACTTTCCTGCGCCCCTTCCTGCGTCCAGTGCACGCTGATATCGCCATATACCGAGGCATAGCGCGCTTTCAGCCAGGCCAGATTACCGCCCGGAATCGGGTACAGCACCGAGCGTTTAAAGCCCGGAGCATCTTCTTGTGTATTGATTCCCGCCGCCGCCCGGTACAGCCATTCGCCGATGGCACCATAGGCATAGTGGTTAAACGAGTTCATGTCCGGGCTCCACATGGTACCGTCCGGCTTCACGCCGTCCCAATGCTCCCAGATGGTGGTCGCCCCGGCTTTCACCTGATACAGCCAGGACGGGAAATCGTCTTTCATCAGCAGTTTCCACGCGGCGTCGGCCTGACCGTTCTCACTGAGCGCATGGCAGAAGTATGGCGTGCCGACGAACCCGGTCACCAGGTGACCATCCTGCTCTTCCAACAGCGTCAGCAGGGTTTGCACCGTGCGTTCACGGTAGGCCTCCGGGACCAGTTGGAAGTAGAGCGCCAGAATGTGCGCGGTTTGCGTTCTCGCCGCTAGCCTGCCGTTCGGGGTAAAGAACTCGCGGTGGAAGCTGTCAACAATCGACGCATGCAGTTCCTCGTAGCGTTCCGCGTCCTCCACGTGACCGAGCACTTTCGCCGACTTTGCCAACAGCTGCGTTGACAGCGCGTAGTAGGCCATGCAGGTCAGTTCGTTCGGCGTCGCGCCAAAATAGCTGCCTTCGCGGGCATCCAGCGCCACCCAGTCGCCAAACTGCAGCTTCCACGACCACATATTGTCGACCGCGTTCGCCCGCATAAACTCGACCCACGCCTTCATGCTGCCGTACTGGCGTGCCAGCGTTTGGGTATCGCCATACATTAGATATAGCGTCCACGGATTAATCACCGCCGCATCGGCCCACGCAGCGGACGAATGGGTGCGACCATGTGACAGGAAGCGGTCGTTATCGCATTTACCGGTCAGGATATCGGGGATCACGTGCGGTACCCCGCCTTCAGCCGTCTGATCATGCGCAAGATCCGCCAACCACTTAGCAAAGAAGGTATCCGTCTGCATCAGATAGCTGGCGGTACGACAGAAAATCTGCGCATCCCCCGTCCAGCCAAGGCGTTCGTCACGCTGCGGGCAATCCGTTGGAATATCGACAAAGTTTCCCTTCAGCCCCCAGAGAATATTGTGATGCAGCTGATTAAGCTCTGCATTTGAGGTTTCAATGGAGCCGGTTGGGGCCATCGCTGAATGCAGAACCACCGCCACAAAATCATCAAGTTTCGGCGTTCCCGGCCAGCGTTCAATCATCACATAACGGAAGCCCTGAAAGGTAAAGTGCGGATGATATCGCTCCTCTTCCCCTCCGCGCAGGGTATAGTCAATCCGCTGTTTTGCCGTTCTCAGGTTCGCCAGATAGACGTTCCCCTCCGCGTCCAATACCTCAAAATGGCGTAGCGATACGTTATCGCCCTCGGCCCCTCGCACCTTAAATTCGACCCAACCGCTGAGGTTCTGGCCAAAATCAAGCACCGTTTCCCCCTTCGGCGTAGTGAAGAGTGACCACGGCGCGAGCCGCTCTATTTCCCTTACCGGGCAAGCGGTCTGGGGCTGCAGCACCGCACGGTCCGCGGCAAGTACGCTCACCGCGCGCCAGCCCCGAGCATCAAAGCCAGGTTCACACCAACCGCGTTGTTCGCGGCGCGCATCGTAGATTTCGCCGTCGTAAATTTCGGAGAACAGAATCGCCGAGTCGCTTGCCTGCCAGTCAGCGCCGCTGGCGATCACCTGCTGGTTCCCGTCACGCAGCGTCACCACAAGGTGACAAATAAAACCGGTCTGCTCGCCGTAGTAATTACGGTAGCGGTTAAAGCTCATATCGCCTTTATACCAACCGGCACCCACCATCGCACCAATGGTATTGTCCCCACGGCGCAGACGCTCAGTGACGTCCCAGGTCTGGTACAGAAGATGATGGTGATAGCTGGTCCAGCCCGGCGCGAGCTCATCGCCCCCCACCTTTTCACCGTTGATCCACAATTGATACAGCCCCAGCGCGCTGGCATGAACCACCGCACAGACAATGTCGTTGGCCTGCGGCAAACTAAAATCATGGCGCAGCAGCGTCCCTTTTGAGACGTCCTTCTCCTGCGGCGTTTCCGCGGAGATAAAATCGCCCTGCCACGCTGCGGCAGACAGCCCGGAGATAAATGAAGCTTCTGGGCTCCAGTCGCTTGCCTGTCCGTGATTATCGGTAATCTTCACCCGCACGTAGTAGCGGGTTGAAGGGGCGCATTCGATATCCGGCAGGATGATGTTATTAGAGCGGTCGTCATGAATGTCGCCGCTGTCATACAGCAGTTCATCAAACTGCATCGACGTTGCCAGCTGCAACCGCCAGCTGCGCTGAACAACATTGCGCAGAGCGCTACTGATAGTCCAGCCGAACACCGGGAGCGTTTCGCAACCCGCCAGCGTGGTTTCATAATTGAGCGTTACTTTTTCTACGGCCAACATAGTGATTTCCTCAATGACTTAATTTTTCAGGCTTTTACCTGCATAGTGTCGCGTGAAGAAACGTCGCTCCCGGGCGTGGCGACCATTTCCGTTTCTGCATTGAATTCATTGCGCTGCCTGCCGTGAAAGCAGAGCCAGCCGATGATCATTCCGGCCACGACAACTGCCGTTAGCAGGCAATAGAGAACTATCGGTCCGGCGCTCAGCAGCACCGGCGTCACGAAGGCCAGCAGGCCACAGGTCAAACGCGCCACGCCAACAATCACCCCTTGGGCGGTGGCGCGCAGCATGGTCGGGAACGACTCCTGAGCCCACACTTTCATAATCCCTTCAAAGGCAAAGCCGGTGCCGATATTGGTAAACAGCAAGCAGCAGAACCAGGAGAGAGGAGAAAAATTAAGCAGTACAGGCACGAAGTAACCTCCGGACATCATCACCGCGCCGAAGATGAAAAAGGGAATGCGTTTATCAGTATCCACAATGCGCATAAACAGCAGACCCGATGCCACGCTCACGGGCAGGATAAGCAGCCCCCACAGCGAGTTTGTACTGACCGAAATACCGACAACGTTGACGGCAACAAAGGTGCCAAACTGCCCGCCGGTGTTAGCCGCCAGATTGGTGAAGGTGTAAAAGACGCACAGCGAGAGAAACGGCCACAGATATTTAGCATCAAGCAGGTCGCGCCAGCCGCTTTTCTGGGCGCGAACGGTCGCCACGCCCCGCCGCTGTTCATCACGTGCGGCAAGCCACAGCGGCGATTCGGGAATTGACCAGCGCAGAATCAGCAATACCGCTGCCACCAGACCGACGTGCATATACATGATTTGCGCGCCAATCTGCCCCCAGTCCCCCACCACCGCCGAGATCCCCATCGTCGCGCCGATACCCACCAGCCAGAGCAGATTCGACAGGCCGATAATCTTGCCGCGATTGTCGTCAGAGGCGGCTTCCGATATCGTCGCCAGCGAAACCGGTAAATCGGCTCCCGTCGCCAACCCCACCAGCAGGGTGCCAAGCAGCAAGAAATGGAAGCTCAGTCCAAAGGCTAACGCCAGCGTACCGAGAACGATCATCGCCATTGTGATAATAAAGACATTACGCCGCCCGATACGGTCGCCAAGACGGCCACCGCAGAACGCTCCGGCGGCAATACAGAGGGTTAATAAGCCGGATAAAATGCCAATTTCCAGCGCAGTAATGCCAATGGTTTTTTGATAAATAACCAACGCGGTACCATTAGAAACAATGGCCGCCGAGTCTATATACGATGCCATTCCTGACACCACCCCAATATACCAGGGGCCGGGCGTTTTATTTTTTGCCATGACGAATCCCTTAATGCTGAGCGCGAAAGGAGAAGCGTGCAGAATCCCCTCTCACGACGATTGTTGAGATAAAATTGCAGTCGTTTTATTGTCGTTATTAGCCGAAAATCAGATCCGCGTTAACACGCGAGAATGTAGTTCCCGTTCATGAGTCGGAGAATAATTAAAATATCGTCGGTATGATTCGGTTAATCTGATTCCATTCATAAAACCGCAGCGGGCGGCTATTTCGCTCACCGTTTTATCAGTAGTCCGTAACAGCTCCTGAGCTTTAAGAACCCGAAACAGCATCTGGAATCTTACCGGGGTATAGCCGGTAATGCGTTTAATAAAGCGAAACATCGTGCGTCGCGCGACGCCGCTTTCATCGCTAAGTGCCCCCCAGTCGAGCTGCCGAAGGCTGTTAGATTTTAGCGTCCTGATAAGACTCGCCTGTCCTCTCTCTTCCGCGTTAAGCACCTCCGTCTGGCGTCCGCACTGACAAAGCGTGTTGACAACGTTGAGGAATGCCGCTTCACACTGCGAAAAATAGAGCGCGTCGTAGTCGTTCTCGTTACGAGAAACAATCTGGTCGCTCCAGGCCTCGATGTTGGCCAGCGCCCTCGAGGTCAGGGTGCGGTCGTTGCGTGACTGCAGCTGCGTTTTCACGCATTGCAGCAGAGTGTCGATATGCTGTAAAAAATGAAAGTTATGATTTCTGCGGATTAATATATTAATCACCGAGAGATGATTAGTGGAAACGTAGCTGTGCGTATCATTTTTTGTAACGATAAAGAAATCACCCTTACAAATAAAGTGGACAATATCATTAACAATATGAAACCCGCTGCCATCACGAACAATAACCAGCTCATCAAATTCATGCCCATGCACACCTTCCATTAGCTGATTATTCATCGTAAAAAGGCAAAACGCATGTTGATCCGAGTGAAAAAAATCACTATCCCGTAATATCCGCATGAGCACTCCCGATTTTATTTGGGCAATAACATTCCGACCTTAACTAATAGCAAGGATTAAAAAATAAATATTGTTGCAGGTCTCATTGATAACTATTTAAGCGTAATAATTATGACAAGTCTATATATCGGAGTGGCACTCAGGCGTAAGCCAGCGTGACGCTGGTTTCATTTTCGGGAAATGCAGATAGGGGTGAAGCGGGATTTCCCGGCGTCGCATTCGCTCAGCCGGGCTACAGTGGCTTAGAAGCCGAGGCTGTCCAGCAGGTCGTCTACCTGATCCTGGCTGGCAACTACGCCGGCTTTGGAGGTGTCGACCTGTGGTCCGTTAAGGAGGCTGTCGTTTTCACGCTTCTGGCGTGCGCCCTGTTCCGGGATGTTCTCCAGCAGAACCATCAGCAGCTGACGTTCGATCTCCTGAATCACATCCATCATGCGCTTGATAACCTGACCCGTCAGATCCTGGAAATCCTGCGCCATCATGATGTCGAGCAGCTGCGCGTTGGTAAAGCTGGTATGACCCGGCACATCGCCAAGGTATTTGCGCGTATCGGTCACCAGTTCGCGAGCATCGGCAAGCTCAATCGGGTTTTCAAACCATTCATCCCAACGCTTGGTCAATGCTTTTGCGCCCTTCTCCATTTCATCCTGATGCGGCTGCGATGCCTCAACGCTGTTAAGCGCGCGTTCAGCCGCCTGAGCGGTCATCTGTACCACGTAATCGAGACGATCGCGGGCATCGGGAATCGCCTCTGCCGCTTCCGCAATCGCCTGGTCCAGACCCAACTCGCGCAAACTGTCGCGCAGCATACGGGTCAGATTGCCAATACGGCTGATAATATCCGCGGCAGAGTGTTCATCGCCGGGCTTGATGGAAGATTGCATCATGTTCGTCACCTTACATGCCCAGTTTCTCGAAGATTTTGTTCAGCTTCTCTTCCAGCGTCGCGGCGGTAAACGGTTTCACCACATAGCCACTGGCCCCTGCCTGTGCGGCAGCAATGATGTTCTCTTTTTTCGCTTCAGCCGTTACCATCAACACCGGCATGGCCGCCATTGCGCCATCGGCACGAATGGTTTTCAGCAGCTCGAGGCCATCCATGTTCGGCATGTTCCAGTCAGAAATCACGAAGCCAAACCCGCCCGCCTGCAGCTTATTCAGCGCATCCACGCCGTCTTCCGCTTCTTCAACGTTGTTAAATCCCAGCTCTTTTAACAGGTTGCGTACGATGCGACGCATGGTGGAAAAGTCATCCACAACCAAAAACTTAAGCTCTTTATCCGCCATAAAATAATTCTCCTGATCAAATACGTATTGCCTGTCCGGCACTGATTTTTGCCAGCATCTGCTGGCTTACCTGGCTAAGATCGACCACTTCGCTGACGCCACCGGTATTGATGGCCTCACGCGGCATGCCGAACACCACACAACTGGCTTCATTCTGCGCAATGGTCCAGGCACCCGCCTGAAACATGGCATGCATCCCGGCCGCACCGTCGTTGCCCATGCCGGTGAGGATGACCCCCACGGCGTTACGCCCCGCGTGCTTCGCAACCGAATGAAACAGCACATCAACCGACGGGCGATGGCGATTAACCGGCGGCCCGTCGTGAATTTTGATTTGATAGTTGGCCCCGCTACGCGCGAGCTCCATATGTTTATCGCCCGGCGCAATGTAGGCATGGCCCGGCAGGACGCGCTCGCCGTCCTCGGCTTCTTTTACCGTTATCTGGCACAGCTTGTTCAAACGCTCGGCGAACGAGCGGGTAAAGCCCGGCGGCATGTGCTGGGTTATCAGCAACGCGGGGCTTGAAAGCGGCAGCGGCTGCAGCACATGACGAATCGCCTCGGTACCCCCCGTAGAGGCACCAATGGCAATCAATTTTTCAGAGCTCAGCAGCGGACCGGCTTTAAGCGTCACCGGGGCTGGCAGCGGCTTATGGGCGCTAATACGTGCTCGCGAAGCGGCACGCACCTTCTCGGCAATGGTTTCGCTGTAAGCCAGCATTCCTTCGCGAATACCAAGCTGCGGCTTGGTGACAAAATCCACCGCCCCCAGCTCCAGCGCGCGTAGCGTGACTTCCGAACCTTTCCCGGTCAGCGAAGACACCATCACCACCGGCATCGGGCGCAGACGCATCAGTTTTTCGAGGAAATCGAGGCCATCCATGCGCGGCATTTCCACGTCCAGCGTTAATACATCAGGATTAAATTTTTTTATCAGGTCACGAGCCACCAGCGGGTCGGGCGCGGTGGCGACCATCTCCATGTCGTCATGCTCGTTGATAATTTCCGTCATGATTTGCCGCATCAGCGCGGAATCATCGACGGAGAGGACCCTTATTTTTTTCATGTTCTTCCCTTACTTAACGCATAGACCGTTTGTCCACGCAGGCTGAACTCACGGGCAAGATGGCTAAAGTTTTCCGAATGTCCGGCAAACAGCAGCCCGTCCGGTTTCAGCAGCGGGACAAAGCGTTTAAGGATCTCCTGCTGCGTGGTCTTATCGAAATAGATCATCACGTTGCGACAGAAGATCGCATCAAACGGCCCGGGTATGTTGTAGTGAGCATTCAGCAAATTCAGCGTGGAAAAGTCCACGTAGTTCGCCAGCTCAGAACGCACACGTACCAGGCCAGAATGTGGCCCGGTTCCGCGCATGAAATAGCGCTGCAGCTGCTGCTGGGAGAGCGTTTTCAGCTCGTCCATGCGGTAAATACCGCTCTGCGCTTTCTCCAGCACTTCGGTGTCGATATCGCTGGCAAACACCTTCCAGCGGCCCGGCGCGGTTCCGAGCGTATCGGCAAGGGTGATGGCGATGGAGTAAGGTTCCTCGCCCGTCGATGCCGCTGCGCTCCACACCCGATACTCCCCCTGCCGACGCGCCGCATGCTCGGCAAGCGTCGGAAAATGGTGCGCCTCACGGAAAAATGCCGTCAGGTTCGTGGTGAGCGAGTTAATAAATGCCTGCCACTCGGGGCTGTCGCCGTTGGCCTCCAGCAGGCTGAGATAGTGACCAAAGTCGTCAAGGTTCAGCGTGCGTAGACGCCGCACCAGGCGGTTATAAACCATGTCACGCTTATGATCGGCCAGCACGATCCCAGCGCGCTGGTAGATCAGTTGACAGATCCGACGGAATTGTCCGTCGGTGAGCGTCAGGCGCTGTGTCAGTTGGCTCAGTAGTTGCGATTGCCCATTTGGCAGAGATACAGTCATAGCGCCTTCTTACATCACATCATTCACGAAACTGCGGGTACCGCAGCCAGCTCTACGCTTTCGCGCGGCGCCGCTGCTTTGATTTCTTCCAGCGAAAATACCGATACGACGTTGGTCAGGCGATCGGCCTGATCGGCCAACTGCTGCGTGGCCGCCGCGCCCTCTTCCACCAGCGAGGCGTTCTGCTGGGTGACCTGGTCCATCTGCGTTACCGCCTGCGCCACCTGTTCAATTCCGCGACGCTGCTCGTCAGAAGCGGAGGCGATTTCACCCATGATGTCGTTTACGCGGGTGACGGACTGCACAATCTCGGTCATGGTATTCGCGGAGGTTTCCACCAGTGCGGAACCTTCCTGCACGCGGGCAACCGACTCTTCAATTAGCCCTTTGATCTCTTTTGCTGCCTGTGCGCTACGGCTTGCCAGGTTGCGCACTTCACCGGCCACAACGGCGAACCCACGCCCTTGTTCACCGGCACGCGCGGCTTCCACCGCCGCGTTCAGCGCCAGAATGTTGGTCTGGAAGGCAATACCGTCAATCACGCTGATAATGTCGCTAATCTTGCGCGAACTGGTGGCGATGTTCTGCATTGTCCGAGCCACATGGGAGGCTTGCTCACCGCCGCGCTTCGCCGTATCCGCCGCACCGTGAGCCAGATTTGAAGCCTTGCGGGCGTTATCGGCGTTTTGGCTCACCGTTGCCGTCAACTGCTCCATACTGGCGGCAGTCTCCGCCAGCGATGCCGCCTGCTGTTCGGTGCGTGAGGAGAGATCGTTATTCCCAGCGGCAATTTCCGAAATGCCGGTATGCATCGCATAGCTGCCTTCGCGCACCTGGCCGACGGTGTCACGCAGCGATTGTTGCATGGTTTTCAGACCGGCAAAGATGGCGCTGATTTCATTCTTACCGTAGACGGCAATCGGACGCGCCAGGTTGCCGTGGGCAATATTGTCAAAATGGCTGCTGATGATATCCATTGGCTTGACCACCATATGGCGCACCCACCACAGCGCACCAACGGTGATGAGCACAGAGATAATCACCATGCCAATAAAGGTAATGGTCGAACGCTGATAATCGCTTTGGCTTTCGCGTTCAGCGGAAGCCACGTAGGTCTCGATATTTTTGCGCCAGCTTTCGTAGTCGTTATCAAACTGGTCCTGCGATTTCTGCACCGGTGCCGCAACAAACTCAGACAGCTGGTTGTTCTCAAGCCACGCCGTCTGGTGCGCTAACATTTCATGCCAGGCGGTGAAGGTTGTCGCCGTCTGAGCCTGGAGTTCTTTATCGTGCTCGCTCATCAGCGGCAGCGCCATAAAGCCCTGGAATAGCGCATCGGCCTGCGACAGATTCTGTTTCACGTCATCAACGATGCCGCGCACTTCATCCGGCGGATAGCTCAGCGCCGTCAGCGTGCCGGCTTTGTTCAGCATCGTGCTGGCCTGCAGCATCGCAGCGCGCGATTCCGTTAGGGTATTCAACTGCTGGCTGCTCTGGTCTATCTGATTAATGTTTTGCTGCCCATCGCGAAAAGCCCAGAAAGAGAGTCCGTTACTGCCAATCTGCAAAATGCCGCAGAGAATCAAAATCAGAAACAACGTGGTAGAGATTCGAATACGATAAAGCATCACCACACTCCTAAAGGCGGCAAAGACCGCAGATAAAATTAAAATGTTTCCCGTTAGTATCGGTACCGCGTTCGGGACTCGACGCGAGGCGTTTTGCCACTGTCGGTGCCTGATCCGCTTTTGTTGCATGCTGTGCGGACGCTACGTTAAGACGGAAAGTCGCAACGGCTTGATTCAGACGTTCGGCCTGATCTTCCAGCGCGGCGGCGGCGGTTGCCGACTCTTCCACCAGCGCGGCGTTTTGTTGGGTGACGCTGTCCATTTCTGCGACGGCTATCGCCACCTGGTCGATACCGCGACTCTGTTCATCTGAAGCAGAGGCGATTTCGCCCATAATGTCGGTCACGCGGGTGACGGCATTCACAATATCGGTCATGGTCTCGCCTGCGCTTTCTACCAGCACAGAACCGGTATCGACCCTGGAGACAGAATCTTCAATTAAGGCTTTGATCTCTTTTGCCGCCTGCGCGCTGCGGCTTGCCAGATTACGCACTTCACCGGCGACGACGGCAAAGCCGCGGCCCTGCTCACCCGCGCGCGCCGCTTCGACGGCGGCATTCAGCGCCAGAATATTGGTCTGGAAGGCAATACCGTCGATAACGCCGGTAATATCGGAAATTTTCTGCGAACTGGCGGCAATTTCGTGCATGGTGTTCACCACGCCGTTGACCACGTTGCCGCCGCGCTGGGCGGTCTCAGAAGCGCTTTGCGCCAGATGCGAGGCCTGACGGGCGTTTTCGGCGTTCTGCTTCACGGTCGCCGTCAGCTGTTCCATGCTGGCAGCCGTCTCTTCGAGGGAAGCAGACTGCTGCTCGGTTCGCGCCGACAGGTCGTTGTTCCCGGCGGCAATTTCACTGGTGCCGTGATAAATCGCCTCGGCACCTTCCCGCACATGCGTTACGGTATCGATAAGTGAGGCTTGCATATGACTGACGGTTCCCGCCAGTTCGGTGATTTCGTTGCGTCCGCGCAGCGTCAGACTTTGGGTCAGATCGCCCGCCGCAATATGGCGGATATGGCCCATGACCGATGCCAGCGGTTTAAGCAGAATGGCGCGAATACCAAACCACGCGCCCACCATCACGATAACCAGCACCACCGCCAGTACCAGCAGTTGCCAGCGGGCAATCTGGTAATCGCGGCTACTGGTGGTAAATGCGTGCTGATAGAGGCCTTCGCTTTGGGTCGCATACTGAGTCATCGCGTCACCCAGCGCGTTTTGCATTCCCTGCGTTGGCTGAGCGAAGTAGGCATCCATATTGCCGTTTTCCAGGAACCCCACCAGCTCCTGTAAGGCAGCATAGTAGTTCTGGTAGGTTTTCGTGACCTGCTGGCTGGTATCACTCATCGCGGGAAGCGCGGGCGTTTCGCTGAAACGCGCGAAATGACCTGCCGCCTGCTCAAGGGTGGTACGCGCATTTTTCAGCAGTTCGGTTTTTGCGCTGCTCTGCTGATTGGCGGTATCCATCATCATCCTGGCCGAAGAACGGCTCAGGTTGATACGGGTTTGCAATAACAGATCCCACGACTTCGTGAGCTCTGCCTGTTGGGTTCGAAGCGTATTAGATAATGCAAAGCTTTGTTGGTTCTGGTGCAACGAGGAGAACAAAAAGCCCCCGGAGACCAGCTGCAAAAGTGCGAAGACGACCAGCACCAACATCAGCAGCGTGACAACGCGGATACGGTTTAACATACAGCACCTTCTCTATGACTTGTTACGGCTGTTATCGGCATCCCAAAAAGAAACTTAAGTGCCGGGCGAGTAAAAATCTGAGGGTTGATGCGGTGCTGACGCGAGTCACTGAATAACAACGTTTTTTATAAATCATAAAAAAAAGTTGTAAATCACCTCACTTTCATACAATTTATGTGGTGAATGATTAATGACATTACATAACTAAAAAAGCATTTTTCATCGCACGACACTTTTGTAATCTGACGGGGTATTTTTTCGTGGCAAACGCAAATAAACTCACGGTTTTTATCGTGATTTTCATGCTGGCAGGCATTCTGACTGGCGCAATGATCCATTCCTACGCATCCGCAACCACCATTCAAGTCTGGTCCAGTAACATCACGCTGCTTACCGATATCTTCTTACGCTTAATCAAAATGGTCATCGCACCGTTAGTCTTCAGTACCCTGACGGTTGGGATCATGAAGCTCGGCGAGACCTCAACGATCGGTCGCGTCGGTGGTAAAGCGATGGTCTGGTTTATCAGCTCTTCGGTGCTGTCTATTCTGGTGGGCCTGTTTATTGTGACGCTGCAGCACCCTGGCAGCGGTCTGAATCTGGCCATTCCCAAAGACACCGTTGATACCGGCCTCGCCGTCAGCGGTATGAGCCTGAAAGGTTTCCTTTCCCACACAATCCCAACCAGTATCGTTGGTGCGATGGCGGATAACGAAATCCTGCAGATTGTGGTGTTCTCGATGTTCTTCGGTATTGGCGGCGCGTCGCTGGGACAGAAGTTCAACGCCCCGTTGGTTGCCGCGCTGGACGTGGTTTCCCATATCATGCTGAAGGTCACCGGATACGTGATGTACGTTGCGCCGCTGGCTATTTTCGCCGCTATCTCTTCGGTGATTGCGACGGAAGGTTTGGGGATCCTGCTGAACTACGCCTCGTTCATCGGCGGTTACTATGTGGCTATTCTGTTGACCTGCTGCGTGCTGGTTGCGCTGGGCTACATGGTGCTTAAGAAAGACGTTTTCCGTCTGCTCGGCATGCTGAAAGACCCGGTACTGGTGGCGTTTACTACCAGCAGCTCTGAAGCGGCCTACCCGAAAACGCTGGAACAGCTGACCAAGTTCGGCTGCTCGCGCAATATCGTGTCGTTCGTACTGCCGATTGGTTATTCATTTAACCTGGTCGGGTCGATGGTGTACTGCTCATTTGCTTCGATGTTTATCGCCCAGGCGTACAACATCCACCTGAGCTTCTCTGAGATTGCCGTGCTGATGCTGACGCTGATGCTGGCTTCCAAAGGCATCGCCGGGGTACCGCGCTCCGCGTTGGTCGTGCTGGCAGCCACCATCCCGAGCTTTAATATTCCGGTGGCGGGTATCCTGCTGCTGATGGGTATCGACCACTTCCTTGATATGGGTCGTTCGGCGATTAACGTGCTGGGTAACGGCGTGGCGACGGCAATGCTGTCGCAGAACGAAGGTCAGCTCGAAGAAGTTGAGCCTGAGGTTGTGCAGCAGAATATGTAATATTTGAGCCGTTCCCGGCGGCGCTTCGCTTGGCCGGGAAATGCACTCAAACAAAAGCCAGACCCCAGGGTCTGGCTAAATCCAACAAAAACCTATCACAGCCGCCCTGAAGTTGACTCCCCTTCCCCCGACGACCCAAAAGCAAATACTCAAGCGCAATGAAAAAGCCCGCCTCACTGGCCAGAGACGGGATAAAACAGGGTTTAGATAAAGATACGCATACCGACCGCAGCAAGGTGATCGGAAACGTTATAGCTGTCATCCGTATTGCCGCTGGCTTTCTCATAGCCGTATTCAATATAAGTGACGGCATTTTTGCCTAACCAGTAATCGGTACCTAACGTCGTGGACTGGAAGTGCTGGCCGTCCATCGCGTCACCGCCTTCGGTCCAGTCAAAGTTAGCGTATACGCTCCACTCCGGCGTAATTTTAAACTGGGACGCATATTCCAGACCGAGAATCGTTTCCTGGTCATCGGTGGCATTGCTCGTACCGCTTCTTGCCGCATTAACATCATCAACTTTGTTGATGTAATAGGTAGCCTGCGCGGCGTTATACCAGGTGAAACCGTCGAAGTTCGCGGTGTATTTGGCGTTCATCCCCATGGAGTAAGTATTACCGTCATAGGATGGGCCGGTAACATAGGTAACCGGTACGGTGCCGCCTGTCGTACCGTAATCTTCGTTGATCGTTTCCGTTCCCTGATTCACCGTATAGTTGTTATATGCCGCCGCACCAGAAATAGAGAAGCCGTTATCAAAGCGATATTGCGCCGCCAGCGCACCGCCGCCATGTACGGTAGCAGAACCATCATGATAGGCATCATGCATATCCGGGCCATCGCCGTAACCGCTGCCAAATCCAATGCTATCCACATCATCATTTCCCTGGCCCATCACGCCAACGGTAAATGCTTTGGTGTTGTAATAGTAAATCGCTGCCGAGTTAACAATATCGGTCGACATCCCGGCAGTGTCATGTTTTGCCTTACCGCCATAAGCGTAAGTCGTATCAATACCCAAACCCCAGTCGGTTGGCGCGTATTGTTTACCGAAGGTAATAACACCGTATTCATCGTTTCCTAAACCGGCATAGGCCTGGCGGGTATAAACATCGTTACCCTGATCGTCAGTCGCGGAATCCAGACCGTGCATACCAGTTTCATAATAACCGGCGGCATAATAGCCTTTATCATTAATTTTCTGACGCAGCGCGACGCCCAGACGTGAATCGTTGTTCTGGATATTATGTTCTACGCTATGCGCGGAGTCGTCTTTGGCATACAGGCGAATGGAACCCATAATAGAAATTGCCGTGTCATCGCCCTGATAAACCATCTCACCTTTAGTTTGTGTCGCCGTATAGGCTGGCGAGGCGAAGTCGCCGCTGGCAGCCAGCGCATATGCCGGAGCGCCTACCGCTGCGGTAATGGCCAGAGCGATAATAGAGGGTTTAATCATTACTGTTTTTACGCGCATAGAAATCCCTTAATCAATATTTAAGATTATGTTTTTTGATAACGTTAAATTTATAAGTGGGAAAGAAAGCGTTCTCTCCACGAGGGAAATATTAATTGCAGAAAGATTCTATTTACTACGCGGAACAATAAAAAATAAGACAATGATCACTAAGAATTATTTCCTTTCCAGCAATCACATAATGATTATATTTTTACAGTTTGATGAATTTAGAATTCAATTTATGAATAAGCCAATTCAAATATAGATATAAGTATTGCTAATTATAAATGATAAACCATTTATTAATAATTACAGTACATTAAAAAACAACACCGACTACCAATATCATTAATTACATTAACATTATTTTTTCATAGCGCGCTAATCTATCGTCAACTCAGGTTGATTTCATTTACACCCAATGAATTTGCGATATACCCCAATCGCAAAAATTGAAATTATTGATATATTAATTCTATTGATTTGATTGAATTATTCACTTTGAGAATATTTATATTTTATCGAGGTGCATAAATCATAAATAAAATAAAGTGGGTGTTATCAGGAATTGAGAACCAGGTAGGTATTAAAATCACAAATTTTAAATATTCAACTTCAGCGGAAAAACAGGGTTCATCGTTTTATGACGATGAACCCTGTGCCCATTATGCAGCGTGGCTTGCCGCGCTATCCAGCAATGCCATCTCTTCGCTATTGAGCAGCTTCTCAATATTCACCAGAATCAGCATACGGTCGCCCAATGCGCCAAGCCCGGTCAGATATTCGGTAGAAAGCGTTACGGCAAACTCCGGCGCCGGGCGAATCTGCTCGGCGGCCAGAGAAAGAACATCGGACACGCCGTCCACAACGATACCCACAACACGTTGACCGAGATTCAGCACGATAACCACCGTATTGTCATTGTACTCGACGTCTTCCTGGCTGAACTTCACGCGTAGGTCAACAATCGGCACAATCACGCCACGTAGATTGGTCACGCCTTTAATAAAGGCCGGGGTGTTCGCAATGCGCGTCACCTGATCGTAGCCACGAATCTCCTGCACCTTCAGAATATCGATGCCGTACTCTTCATTGCCCAGCGTAAATACCAGGAATTCTTGCCCAGTCGGTTCACCCGCCAGCTTTGTTACATTCGTCATACCGGTCATGTTGTTCCCTTATTTCTGCGTATCAGGCGGCGGTGCTCGCCAGACGTTTTTCACGGTTGAGCCCCTGCAAGGCAGAGACATCGACAATCAGCGCGACGCTGCCGTCGCCAAGAATGGTGGCCGCGGAAATACCCGGCACTTTGCGATAGTTGCTTTCAAGGTTTTTCACCACCACCTGATGCTGACCAATCAGTTGATCCACCAGCAGCGCATAGCGACGCCCCGCGCTTTGCAGGATAACCACAATGCCCTGCGTCGCTTCGGTTTTCGCCCCTTGAACCTCAAACGCTTTCCACAGTTCCACCAGCGGCAGATATTCACCGCGGACTTCCAGCACGCGCTCGCCGCCCGCCAGCGGATGCAGATCTTCTTCGCGCGGCTGCAGCGACTCCATCACCGCGTTAAGCGGTAGGATAAAGACCTCTTCGCTGACTTTGACCGACATACCATCCAGTATCGCCAGCGTCAGCGGCAGCAAGATGCGGATGGTGGTACCGGAACCTTGCTTCGACTGGATCTCAACGTGGCCGCCCATCTCCTGGATGTTACGTTTCACCACGTCCATTCCCACGCCGCGCCCGGAGACGTCAGTCACCTGCTCTGCCGTCGAGAAGCCCGGCGCAAAAATCAGCATCCCGACCTCTTCATCGGTCATGCTTTCATTTACCGCCATGCCCTGCGACATCGCCTTCGCCAGAATACGCTCGCGATTCAGCCCCGCGCCGTCGTCGGTAACTTCGATACAGATGTTACCGCCCTGGTGTTCTGCGGACAGAATCAGGTTGCCCACGGCCGATTTCCCGGCGGCGAGACGCGTTTCCGGCAGTTCAATCCCGTGGTCGAGACTGTTACGCACCAGGTGCGTTAACGGGTCGATAATGCGTTCAATCAGGCTTTTATCGAGTTCGGTTGAGCTGCCCATCAGCGTCAGTTCAACCTGTTTGCCAAGCTTGCCCGCCAGGTCGCGAACCAGGCGTGGGAAGCGGCTAAAGACATACTCCATCGGCATCATACGAATCGACATCACCGATTCCTGGAGGTCACGCGCGTTGCGCTGCAACTGCCCCATGCTGGTAATCAGATCGCCGTGCGATACCGGATCAAGCGCGTTTGAGCGCTGCGCCAGCATGGATTGGGTGATAACCAGTTCACCAACCAGGTTAATCAACTGGTCAACTTTTTCTACCGCGACGCGAATGCTGGTCGATTCGCTGCTACGGGCGGCTGGTTTTTCGCGTTCTGCGCGCGGTGCAGCCGGGCTTGGTGCAGCCGCCGTTGCGACTGCGGCGGCAACCGGTTCAGCGACCACTTCTTCCATTACGTCAGGTTCGGCTTGCGCTTTCTCCTCGGCCGCAGGCGCGGTAGTAAAGTCAATCTGATCGGCTTCGATGACAAAGCACAGCACGGCGACGATATCATCTTCGTCCACGCCGCCCTCTATCACGGCGGTTAAACTATCGGCCGTTTTGCTGACCTGGCTTAACGTCGCCAGGTTGTTCAGCTCTTCTTCCAGCATATCCGGCTCGCCCGCCTTCAGGCGTGAGAGCGTAATCTGTTTTTTCCCGGCAACAGCCGATGCATCCGCGTTAGCTGATACCTCCGCCTGCTGCGTTGCGTTGTCTACCACGCTTAAGCGCGCACCACCCGCCACGGGAGGGACACTTTCACCTTTCGCTTCCAGCGCCAATTGGCGCAGCGCATTGCAGATATATTCGAAGCTGGCAGCGTCCGGTTCGGTGGAGCTTTTATAGGCGTCGAGCTGTTCCTGCATAATATCTTTGGTTTCCAAAAACAGGTTGATAATATCGGTGCTGAGCTGCATTTCCCCGCGACGAGCCTCGTCCAGCAAGTTTTCCATCAGGTGCGTGGTTTCCTGCAACACGGTGAAGCCAAAGGTTCCCGCGCCGCCTTTAATCGAGTGCGCAGCGCGGAAAATAGCATTCAGCTGTTCAGCATCAGGGTCGTCCACTACCAGGTTCAGCAGATGCTGTTCCATATCGGCCAGAAGTTCATCGGCCTCATCAAAAAATGTCTGATAAAAATCGCTGATATCCATGCTCACGCTATCACCTCGAGTCGGGTTGTGGCGGCGTAGTCCCTGCCGCTGCTGAAGAGGTATTCGGCGACTGGATTACGCTTAAAGGTTCATTCTGGCTCTCGGCATTCTCATGGAGAATGGCCTGCTCAGCCTGGTTATTCAGCACCAGCAGGCTGATACGACGGTTAATCGCATCGTTGCCACCGTGCTCTGATAAGCGCATCGAGTTAGACATCCCGATAACGCGCAAAACTTTGCCATCATCCAGCCCGCCAGCGACCAGCTCGCGGCGCGAGGCGTTGGCGCGGTCGGCCGACAGTTCCCAGTTGCTGTACCCTCGTTCACCAGAAGCGTAGGGGTAATCATCCGTGTGCCCAGACAGGCTGACTTTGTTCGGTATTTCATTCAGTACCGGGGCTATCGCGCGCAAAATATCGCGCATATACGGTTCCACTTCGGCGCTGCCTGTTTTAAACATTGGTCGGTTCTGGCTGTCGATAATCTGAATACGCAGCCCCTCCTGAACCAGGTCAATCTTCAGATGCGGGCGCAGCGCGCGCAGTTTAGGGTCAGCTTCAATCAGCTGATCCAGCTCACCGCGAATCCGTTTGAGACGGTTGGTCTCCATCCGTTTTTTCAGGTCGTCAATATTCGGCTGTTTCTGCACTTCCCCCTGCTGCTGGGTGACATCATCACCGCCGCCGGGGATCGGGCTATCGCTGTTCGCCATCCGAGGGCCACCGCTGATAGCCGTCGCCAACGGGGTACGGAAATACTCCGCGATCTGGATAAGCTCTTTCGGGCTTGAGATGGAGATAAGCCACATCACCAGAAAGAAGGCCATCATGGCGGTCATGAAATCCGCATAGGCAATTTTCCACGAGCCGTGGGCGCTACCGTGCGATTTATGTTTACGCCGCTTTACGACGACAATAGGATGCGATTGGTTTTTCATGCGTCCTCGGTTGTGGTCTGCTGCTGGCCAGCCGGGTTACGCACCGCACGCACATGTTCTTCCAGCTCGACGAACGAAGGACGTTCGCTGGTGTAAAGGGTTTTACGGCCAAACTCGACGGCAATCGGCGGTGCATAGCCATTGAGGTTCGACAGCAGCGTAATTTTGACGCACTGCATCATTTTAGTCGTTTCTGCGCTTTTCTGGCGCAGTACGCTGGCTAACGGAGAGACAAATCCGTAGGCCAGTAAGATGCCAAGGAATGTTCCCACCATCGCGTGGGCAATCAGCGCCCCAAGCTCTGCTGCGGGTCTGTCAGCTGAACCCAGCGCGTGAACAACCCCCATTACCGCCGCAACGATACCGAAAGCCGGCAGTGAGTCGCCGACCAGCGCCAGGCTGTTCGCCGGAACTTCACATTCGCTTTCATGGGTTTCAATTTCTTCGTCCATCAGCGCTTCAATTTCGAAGGTGTTCATGTTGCCGCTGATAATCAGACGCAGATAGTCGACGATAAATTCCAGCATCACTTTATCGGCAAGAATGCGCGGATAGCTGGCAAAAATTTCGCTCTCTTTGGGGTTTTCAATATCGCGTTCGAGCGAAAACATCCCCTGCTGGCGCGACTTCGCCATCAGACGATAAAGCAGTGCCAGCAGGTCCATGTACATCGTTTTTGTGTATTTCGAGCGACGAAACAGCAGCGGCAGCGCCTTAAGCGTGCCCTTGATAGCCTTGCCGTTGTTCCCGACGATAAAAGCCCCGACACCCGCCCCGCCGATGATAATCAGCTCGGCCGGTTGATACAGTGCCCCAAGGTGTCCGCCGGTCATCATATAGCCGCCGAAAACTGTCCCCAAAACAACCAGGTAACCTATTAAGATAAGCACGTTATCATCCTTCCACCGTTGACCATGAGTGGAGACAGATGAGCAAAGTCACTAACCGACGGGTAAAAAAAAGCAGCGATCATCAAGACCGCTGCTGGAGTGTTTTATCCACACCGTGTGGGTTAAACAGCTTGCTCTATCTGTTCATCCAGCAGTTGTGGATTACTATCGGCAAGATTGTCGGAAAGTTTACGTCTTTTTACTGCGCGAGATGGTGGCTGGCAAAGGCTGCAAACAAAGCTGCCCGCTGGCTGGTGCGCATGAGTAATGAAATTGCCGCCGCAGGAATGGCAGCTGGAGAGTTCAAGCATTCCGCTTTCCACAAAGCGGACTAACGTCCATGCGCGAGTCAGCGCCAGAAGCGGCCCGTTATCCTGCTGTGGACATTGTTCGAGGTACAAGCGGTAGGCTTTAATCACGGCGTCCACGCCAGAGCACTGTCCGCTTTTGAGTAAAAACTGCCAGGCATTACAGAACATGGAAGAGTGAATATTCTGTTCCCATGTCATAAACCAGTCCGTGGAAAACGGCAGCATTCCTTTTGGAGGCGGGCTGCCGCGCAGTTCTTTGTACAGCTTAATCAGACGACCACGGCTGAGCTGGGTTTCACTTTCCAGCATCTGCAAACGCGCGCCCAGCGTTATCAACTCCATAGCAAGCTGAATATCGCGGGCTTCCTGAACAATGCTTTTTTCGCTCATTTTCAGGCCCTTTTCTTACGTGCAGGTTCGCCTGATTGGCTGGCTTCATTCAGCAGTCTGGTGGAGAGCAGAATACCGGTATGAATCTGCTGTAAGTCGTCAACTCGTGACTCTTGCGTAAGACGGGTGATGCTTTGAGCATCATCAAAACGGAACTGGCAAACTAACTGGTTGGTCTCCGCAATTTTCACCATCTGCGGAAGAGTCAGTTCACCAAGAACTTTAGCCATGGCCTCGTTGATGCCGAGACGAAACATAGCTGAAGCCTTATCCTGACCAATCAAACGCTGTGCAAGAAGCAAGTAAGACAAATTGATGTCATAAATGTGCTTTAGCAACTCGGATGTATGCATTTTCCCCATCCCGAATAACCAATTAGTACTTTATGCGGTCAAACCGCATACCCCGTGATGTCGTCGGGCAAGGCCCGATAAAAAAAATCGGTCGAAATGCATAGCCGATTAGGTGAATCTTTCTGCAGGGTTGTCGGTCGGCGCGTTGACCTCTCGCCCGACTAACCTAAACATTTCTTACAATTTACTAAGATTTTTCCTAATTCGACGCAACTTTACTCGCCAGATGTGACACATACAATGTTACTTCGCTGTTAATTTGAAATTTATGTGATCTCCGTCACAAAATCAAATCAAATTTCGCCCCTCAATCCATCAGTCTCAATTGTATTTTGAGTATTATTTAAGCAAAAAAATCGCTATTTTATTCCAGCCTAACGGATATTCATTCACCGAAAGTATTTAACAAAGATTCAGGACGAGGGACTTTACGCGAGCCAGATGCGAAAAAATTATCACAGATCATGCTTTCATCTAATAAATAAAATTCATTTTAAATTCAACAAATTGAAACATATAATCATTTGCCACAAATTAATTTGCATGTTATTTACTTTTTATTAACAATATTTCAGCAAAAATTAAATGTTTATCCGCCTTACTGGTTACATCATATATTCAGTGCGGCTTATGCAATTTACGCACCTTTAATACCGTCATTCGCATAAACCTTGCTAATGTATTAGGTTAAGTTATAGACAGCGATACTCCCCCCAATGCTTGCAGCGAGGCGGTAAAAAGAGTAAGAGATGAAGGATCGAGTGCGTGTCATTCAAGCAAGGAGGTCTGATGTCTTACTCACATCTTTTGGTGGCCGTTGCGCCTACCCCAGAGAGTCATGAGCTGCTAAGGAAAGCAGTGGAAATCGCCGAGCCTGCCGGTGCCCGTATTAGTTTGATAACGCTGTCAACTGACCCGGAGATGTACAACCAGCTGGCTGCACCAATGCTGGAAAATCTGCGTGAATTGATGCAGGAAGAAACGCATCAATTTCTGCAAAGCCTTTCTGACTCTACCCACTACCCTATCTGGAAAAGCCATATTGCCTCGGGTGAGCTGTGCGATCACGTCAAAGCATTCTGCCAGAATCACCAGGTTGACCTGGTTATCTGTGGTAACCATAACCAAAGCTTCTTCTCACGCGCCACCTGCTCGGCCAAAGCGATTGCCGGGAATAGCGGCGTTGATGTGCTGTTGGTGACACTGTAACAAATGATGAAACCCGGCGTCGCTGCGCTCGGCCGGGTTACGGATAGCTATTTTTTGTAGCCCGGCCGAGCGCAGCGACGCCGGGACCAATATCACACAATCAGACTGTACGCTTCGCCTTCTGTTTGTAGCGGTCAAAAATCACCGCCGCCAGTAAGATCAGGCCACGCACGACATACTGAGAGAACGGGGAAATATTCAGCAGGTTCATAGCGTTTTCTACCGTTCCCAGAATCAGGATCCCGGCCACCACATAAGAGATCTTGCCGATCCCGCCCTTCAGCGACACGCCGCCCAGCACGCACGCCGAGATAACGATCAGCTCATAACCAATGGAAGTCATCGGCTGGCCGCTGGTCATACGCGAGGCCAGAATAATACCCGCCGCCGCGGACACCAGCCCGGATAGGACAAAAATGATTATCTTGGTACGCACCACGGGAACCCCCGCCAGACGCGCCGCTTCTTCATTACCGCCAATCGCCAGGGTATTGCGCCCGAAGGTGGTTTTATTCAGCAGTAAACCGAAAATAATCAGGCACCCAACGGTCAGCCAGATTGGTGCCGGCAGCCCTAGCCAGTTGGCATAGCCGAGGGTAAAGAAGCGCTCGTCTTCAATACCCACCGCCTTGCCATCTGAGATAATGTAGGCGAGGCCTCGCACAATCTGCATCGTCGCAAGCGTGGTAATCAAGGCGTTGATTTTCAGTTTCGCAATAACAAAACCGTTGACCAACCCGCTTAACGCCCCGAGCAGCAGACCGGCAAATACGCCAATCCATAGGCTCTCAGTGAGGTTAATCACCACCGCCGTGGTGACCCCCGCGCAGGCAATCACCGACGCTACCGACAGGTCAAAGTCGCCGGAAGCGAGGCAGAAGAGCATTCCGCAGGCCACCATTCCCGACATAGAAATCGCCAACCCTAACCCCTTCATATTGATGAATGAGGCAAAATTTGGCACAAAAATGGCGCAGCAAATAAACAGCACGGCAAAGACCACCAGCATGCCGTACTGATCCCAGATACGGCCAAAACTCAGCGACGTGCGGCGTGCGCCTGGTGTAGTAACAGATGACATCGTAACCTCCTTCCTCAGGCCACAGCCTGACTGACTTTAGGCATAGCCAGGCTTAACGCCTGTTGTTCATTGGCGCTGTCGTGCAGCAGCTCACCGGAAATCTCCCCTTCCCGCATCACCAGGATGCGGTCAGCAACGCCCAATACTTCCGGCAGGTCGCTGGAGGCAAAAAGCACCGCTACGCCCGAGGCCGCTAGCGCGTAAATCACGTTATAGATTTCATGTTTGGCCCCAACGTCAATCCCGCGCGTCGGTTCATCCAGCAGGATGACCTTCATCTCCTCAGAGAGCCAACGCCCAAGAATTGCTTTCTGCTGATTACCCCCGGAGAGGTTCATAATCAGCTGCTGCGCCCCCGGCGTTTTGATATTCAGAGATTTAATATGATGTTCAGCGTTGGTTGACTCCCACGCATTGTTGATAAGACAGCCAGCGTGGATATGCTTACGCCGGGCGCTAATGTTGATATTGTCGCGCACCGAATGGACCGGAATAATCCCCTCGGCTTTGCGGTCTTCCGGGCAAAGCATCATCCCGGCACGAATGGCCTGCGCTGGCTTATCGATAGTCACCGGCTGGCCGTCGATAAATATCTGCCCGCCGCTGAGCCTGGTGCCACCGAAGATCCCTTTCATCAGTTCACTTCGTCCCGCCCCGACTAAGCCAAACAACCCGACGATTTCGCCGCTGCGCACAGCAAGCGAGATTGGCGTGCGAACGCCCGGCGCTTTCACCTGGTCAAGGCGCAAACGCTCATCGCCATACTCGCGTGACTGCCAGCCGTAGATATCACCGATTTCACGCCCGACCATTGCCTGTACCAGGCGGTCATGGCTGACCGCTTTGATATCGTCAAATGTGCAGACATAACGACCGTCTTTGAACACGGTAATCGCATCGCTGAGGGCAAAAATCTCCTCCATGCGGTGTGAAACATAAATGATCACCCTGCCTTCTTTGCGCAGTTCGCGGATGACCCTGAACAGATTGTCGATTTCGCGCGCGGATAGCGAGCTGGTCGGTTCGTCAAAGGCGATAACCTTGGCGTTACGCGCCAGAGCCTTGGCAATTTCCACCATCTGCCACTGGCCGATGGAGAGATACTTCAGCGGCGTATCGGGGTCGATATCCAGACCCAGATGCTCCAGCTGCAGCCGGGCTTCATAGTTCAGCAACGAGCGGTTAACGAAGCCGCCGCGGCTCGGTAACTGCCCTAGATAAATATTTTCCGCCACGGTCATTTCCGGGACGAGATGCAGTTCCTGGTAAATAATTGCGATACCTGCGTTCAACGCCGCAGTGGTATCGGCAAAAGAAATCTCTTCTCCCCGCAGCACCAATGACCCAGAGGTTGGCGCATAATTGCCGCTGAGAATTTTCAGCAGCGTGGATTTACCCGCGCCGTTCTCCCCCATCAGCGCATGCACCTGTCCGCTATAGCAATCGAAGCTAATATCGGACAGCGCTTTTACGCCGGGGAAGGTTTTGCTAATACCGCGGAAAGAGAGATAAGGGGTAGATTGTTGCATCGCAACCTCCACAATGACACGACCCGTCTCCCTCCGCTGTCGCGAAGGGAGAACTATCAGGACTCAGAGGCCTTTTTTCGCCAGCTCTTCTTTGAAGTTATCGCGGGTAATCAGCACCACGTCAGTCACCGCAGTAAATTTCGGTGGCTCAGCGCCTTTCTGTACCCAGTTGTAGAGCAGTTCACTGGTTTTATAGCCGTGAATATCCGGGCTTGGCAGTAATGAGCCGAAGAAGCCGGTAGCCTGGGCTTTAGAAAGCTCATTGACCGCATCAACGCCGTTAATGCCGATACCAATGACGTTGGCCGCTTTAAAGCCCTGGCCTTCCGTCGCACGCACGCCGCCCAGTACGGTGTTGTCGTTCATGCCGATAATCAGCCACTGTTTCACTTCCGGATGCTGTACCAGCAGGGAGTTACCGGCATCGAATGCACCCGGGATATCGTTAGATTTGGTAGGTACCTGATAGATTTGTTTTTCCGGGAAGCCCGCCGCTTTCAACGCGTCCATTGAACCGGTCGTACGACGGCGCGCCGTATCCAGTTCGTTCGCGGTGATGGCCATCACGCCGGTCGTTTTCACATCCCAACCGCGCTTTTGCATTTCTTTGTAGAGTTCCTGGCCCTGACGCGCGCCAATTTCGCTCGCCGCCATCATAACCAACGGTACATCTTCCATCGGTTTACCTTTGGCGTTGACGAACTGATCGTCGACGGTGATCACTTTCATGTCATAGCCGCGCGCTTTAGCCACAATGGCTGGCCCTAATTTCGGGTCTGGGGTGCAGATAACAAAGCCTTTTGCGCCGCTAGCCGCCAGGCTATCAATCGCATTCAGCGTTTTCTCCCCGTCCGGCACGGCAATTTTAATCACGTCAAAGCCGAGGTCTTTACCGGCTTTATCGGCAAATTTCCATTCCGTCTGGAACCAGGGTTCCTCGGGTTGTTTCACTAAAAAACCGAGCTTGAGATTTTCAGCCATAGCTGATTGTGACATAACCGCTGCCAGACCAATGGCCGCCAGCGCTTTGGTAAATTTGTGCATGGTTAACTCCAGCCTTAATGTTCTTTTATGTAGGGAAAAATCAAATAGGTGATTTAAATTAGACATAAAACAAAGTATTAGCCGTATTATTAACAGCGTTAACGTTGTTGAAACATTAATAGCCCGGAATGCGTTTTCCAGAAGAGAGCGGCATCACACCGCAGAATTACAGTAGGGTGATGCATATATTCAGCAATTAAGTACATATAGAAAGCGTGAATTGTCGGACAATTCACGCTAAGGGATAGCAGATTTATCTATATAACGAGTGGGAAAATCCCTTTAACCGGAATTTGTTAACAATTACCAGCGGTAATAGATGTGATCGGCATGGTCGCGAACCGGCGCTTCATCACCCAGCAGGCGAGCGGCAACGGTGAAGGCGAAATCAAAGACATGACCAAAGCCTTTGCCGCTAATCAGATTGCCATCTTCGACAACCGGTGCATCAACATATTCACCGTTTTTCACATCCTGCCATAAATCCCCGGAGCAAACGTAACGGCGCCCTTTCAGCAAGTCATTACCTGCTAATACACGTGCCGCCGCAGAGCAGATTGGGCAGATAAACTTACCTGCCGCATCGTGGGCCGCGACGAATTTAACAACATCGGCATTCGCCGCCAGATTCACGCTCCCCTGAGGGCCGCCTGGCAGGACAACCGCGTCGTACAGCGTATCAAGGCGTTCTGCCAGCGTCGCATCGGCAACCATCGGAATATCGTGATAGCTGACAACCGCTCGGGACTCAGCGCAGGACACCAGTTCAACGCCAATGTGCAGACGACGTAGGATATCAATCGTGACAATCGCTTCCCCTTCTTCAAAACCTGGGGCCAGCAGTACAGCAACCTGTTTCATTTTAACTCCTGTCATTTTAATCAACGCATCTTCCCTGAGGCGGCAAAACGGGAAGAACTTGCGTACCCTTAATTACGGCAAACAGCATCTACCGGCTGTCTAATAGCAAAAATGATCTAAAACAAATTTAACCTTGTTTTGATATTCAAGACAGCCACTTAAAAATACATGCTTTGTCTGATAAACATTATTCGTAAAATGCCATTCATCGTAAATAATACGTATTAATTTCGCTTTAACTTTAATATTCATTGAAAAACAAGATCGCGATCACACTTTAAATGCCCATCGAGCCCTAGCAAACCTCATGTTAACAAAGCCTTACGGAAATTATACAAACGCGTTATATTCACTGTTAATCATCGCATTAAGAAAATATATCTCTGCCAATGGCGTTAATTTTAATATAGGTTGTAACGAAACGTAAAAAGCAACCCATGAGACTTTTCTTATATCTACACTCAGCGTATTATTTTTTTGACGAAGGGATTTAATATCCCAAAGTCAGACGCAAGGACTACAGGTAATATGTAGTCACACTCTAACGCGGAAATAGCGCATGGTTAGCGGCTATTACGAACTATGCGATTTAACGCGTATCGTTCCTACCAGCAATAAGGATATTTGTATGGCAGTTCCAGGAATGGTTCAAAAGCTTAATGCACAGATGAATCTTGAGTTTTCTGCATCTAATCATTATTTGCGTTTGAGCGAGTGGTGCTCAGAACATAGGCTGAATGGGACCGCGACGTTTCTACGTTCACGGGCTCAGTCCAGCGTAACGCAGATGATGCGCGTGTTCGACTATATGAAGAAGTCTGGCGCTTATCCGGTGGTTAAAGCTTTTGAAACCAACGAAGATAAATGCGCGACCCTCGAAGATCTTTTCCTGAAAACAATCGAAGGCCATGACCAACGTGCTTCAACGCTGTCAGAATTAACTGAACAAGCTAAAGTGCTTCATGACGATAACACCCTGACGTTCCTGAACGCTTTGGAAGAAGAGCAGGAACAGGATGGTATCTTGCTGAAGACGATTCTGGATGAAGTTCGCAGCGCACGAAAAGCCGGTCTTTGCATTCAACAAACCGACCAGCATCTGCTGAATATCGTGACTCAGCAGCAACATTAATTGATTTCAGAAGGGCGGCGTCTCCGCCCTTCTTTTATTGGTATTCCGGGCCGTTTGCCCGAAACCTCACCGCGTATTAGTGCGTTGCATCCTGTGGCGCAAACTTCAGCTCAATCAGTGCAATCGCTTTCTGTATCGCTCGCAGCGTCACCGGGTCAGCCCCTGCTGGGTGGGCGGTAAAATCGATGGATTTCAGTTGGCTCGCCATTTTTTCACGGACTTCAACCGGGGCGATAACGTCGATGACGTCGAGGATCTGTTTGATAACGAGCTGGCAGGCTACCACATCGGAAACCAGTTCATCGTTCGGGGTCAGGTTCTGAGACATTTTTTGCTCCTATTTTGCGGAGCGTAATAGTAACCTACTTTCGCAGAAGATAAAAAAACCTGCCGTGGCAGGTTTTTTTTATCAGAACATAGCGCCTGGCGGTACGTCTTTGAAAGTTTTGCAGTAGTTCTCAAACATGCTTTTGAGGATTTTACGCATGCGCTGTTTCATGTTGATGCTCCGGTTTTGTTATGCAGGTGTTATTGTCTTTACGCACATAATATGACCACCGTCACAAAAATCAACCGTTTTGCGACAAAAATCACACTAGTTTTATCGATTGCGTTAAATTTATAAAAATTTTGTTATAGAAATCGACCACTTACCAAAACTACAAAAGCTATAAATTTTAAAAATTATTTTGATAGGGTAAAACAACCATGAGTGAGCCTCTCCAGGCCCAGGCGAGCCGCGGGGTATCCCCTGCTGCGCTGCTTGTGGCCGGTGCATTCTTTATGGAGTTCCTGGATGGTACGGTGATTGCCACCGCCCTTCCTGATATGGCGAAAACATTTGGCGTTGAAGCCGTCGACCTGAACATCGGCATCAGCGCCTATCTGATCACCCTCGCCGTACTCATCCCCGCCAGCGGTTGGATTGCGGATCGCTTCGGCGCCAGAACTATCTTCAGTCTTGCGCTGGCTATCTTCACCGTCTCCTCCGTTTTCTGCGGGCTAGCCACCAGCGCGCACAGCTTTGTGGCTATGCGTATTTTGCAAGGCGTCGGCGGCGCGCTGATGGTACCGGTCGGGCGACTCGCCGTGCTGCGTACCACGCCCAAGCACCTATTGATTACCGCCATCGCCACGCTCACCTGGCCCGCGCTGATTGCCCCCATTATTGGGCCACCGCTTGGTGGGTTCATCACCAAAGTCGCAGACTGGCGCTGGATTTTCTTTATTAACGTTCCACTTGGCATCATCGCCATTCTTCTGGCACTGAAGATAATCCCTAATATCCGTGACGATGAGCGGAGACCCTTTGATCTGCCGGGATTTGTGGCGACCTCGGTCTCGATGGTGAGCCTGGTCTATGCCATGGAACTACTGGGGGCTGAAAAATTACAAGGTGGGTTAATCGTCGGCCTGCTGGTGCTCGGCGGCGTCACCTTCTATTACGCACTGCGCCACTTCCGCAACAGTCAATGGCCAATGATTCGTATGGACGCCCTACAGGTCCCAACGTTTAAAGTCACGATGTACGGTGGATCGCTATTCCGCGCCTCCATCAGCGCCGTGCCGTTCCTGCTGCCGCTGCTGTTTCAGGTGGGCTTCGGTATGGATCCGTTCCATTCCGGCCTGCTGGTGCTGGCGGTATTCGTGGGTAACCTGACGATTAAACCGGCTACGACGCCGCTCATCCGCAAGCTGGGATTCCGCCGCCTGCTGCTGCTCAACGGCGCGTTAAACGTCATTGCGCTTGTTGCCTGCGCCTTCTTAACGCCGCACACGCCGGTATGGGTGATAATGCTGGTGCTCTACCTTGGCGGCGTGTTCCGCTCCATTCAGTTCACCGGGGTCAGTACGCTGGCTTTTGCCGACGTACCGTCCGCCCAGATGAGTTACGCCAACACGTTATTCAGTACCGCCAGCCAGCTGGCTATCGGCCTTGGCATAACGCTTGGCGCTATCGGTATTCGTTTGGGTGAGAAAGTCAGCGCTATACTGAGCCTCGGCGATGTTCCAGGCATTAGCTTCCGTTTGGCGTTCATCTTTATCGCGCTGATTTGTCTGGTGGGGATGATTGATACGCTGCACTTAACGCGGGATGCGGGCAGTTCGGTGTCGAAGAAAGTGAAACAGTAACCCATCCGGGATGGGTCTGGTTGCAAGGTACGGTGAGCCGTTGACCGTACCAACAAAAAACCCACGCCTGAGCGTGGGTTTTTATTTATCCGTTGAGCGTCAGGCTTACGCCAGAACCTCACGAACAAAAGCTTCGATCTCTTTGTTCTGGCAGTTTTCGAAGAAACATTCCTGGAAACGCTGACCGGAAACGGCGGTTTTCACCAGCGCTGGGTCGATAGCGCGCAGGGTATCCAGATAGTTTTCTTTCACCACGGCCGCTTTCACCTGGTTCAGAATACCGGCGTTGCGAACCTGCGGCTCTTTACGCTCTGGCGGATAGCCTTCGCCGTTACGACCGGTGAACGCTTTTTCAAACATGTAGCGAACGTTCAGCTCTGCGCCCCAGCCATAGCCTTTTGCAAAGGCCAGAGACAGTGCGTTACCGTTGTTGATCTGAGCAAACAGGAAGGCGTCTGCTGGATCCAGGCAGTAACCGCACACAACGCCTGGGTGAATGTTCAGAGACATCATCGCGCCCTGGCCGGTACCGCAACCGGTCACGACGAAATCGACCGCTTTGGAGTTCAGCAGGATGCTGGCCATGATGCCCAGATGGATGTAGGTCAGGTGATGATCGTTTTCATCGCTCATACCCACGTTATAGACCGGGAAGCCTTTTTCATCGGCAACGGCTTTTAACTCATGATGAATAGTCGCGTTTTTGCTGGCCTGGCTATTTTCCATCATCAGTGCAATTTTCATTCTTTCCTCTCCTGAAAGCTAAGCGGGGTTATCCGCAGTCGTTCGATTAGTATTCTCACCTTACTACCAGTCAAACATACTTTCAAATTTTATGAAAAGTAGTTTTAATTTTTACCAATGGGGTCACATTTTTGCCTTTGACCTGTAGATAAAACCTTACATAAACCATTAATTATTTACTATCACCTGGGTGAATGGTCGACTAGACTGGGTAAATGGGCAGAAAGCCCCTGCTGTTTGTCAGCGTTTCAATGGATGAAATAGTCACTGCAAAGGAACTGACTTGTGACACAGGACCGCCGAGGATTTCGACACGCGCTGGGTCTCCTTGTTCTACTGACCCTTATGCTACTTTGGGCGCCCCGCGCTCATGCCGTGCCACCGCAAAAAATTCGAGCGGCGGCGCCTATCCCTGTATGGATTCTCAATGCGGATAGCTTTGAGTTCTGGCGCGACAATCACGGTCAATTCCAGGGTTTCTATCCCGAATTGCTGCACGCGATTAACGCGCGTTACGGCTACAACCTGACGCTACGCCCCATCGACGGCACCACCTTTGAGCAGCGCTTCACCCATCATGACTACGGGCTCTACGCCAGCGTGCTGCAAACGCGAGAACACCTCAAGAACACCATTTTATCATCCCGGCTGCTTGAGAATCCCATCGTTACCGCCAGCATTACTCGCCAGGCTAAATCCATCAGTGATATCAATAATACGCGGGTCATTTTCCGGCGAAACGACCCGACTCAGCGGTTGGTGAAGCAGGCGTATCCTACGTTAAGGTTCCAGCAGGTTATCGAAGTCGACAGCAGCAGAGAAGCGCTGCAAATTCTGCGCAGCGGCGGCGCAGATTTCTATATTAATGAAAATCGTGAAATTGGTGGACCACAGTACTACTACACGATTTCACGACCGTTTGACTCATTGCGTATCACGGCCTCCTTCGGGATCAGCCCGGAGCTGATTTCGCTTCGTAGCAATATCAATCAACTGATTAACGAATGGCAGCAGAACGGAAAACTCCGGGCGCTAGAGGAACAAAGTCGTCTTGAGTATTTTCGTCAACGTTTGACGATAACGCCTGACGAGCGCATCTGGATGGAGAAAAACCGGCTCACCCTTTGGTTGCCAAAGAATGAAAACTTCGCGCCCATTATCTGGCGTGACGACCAGGGCTATCATGGCAGTGCTATCAGTCTGGTCAACGATCTTCGCGATTTGTTGAATATTAACGTCGACGTGCAGTTCGTTGATAACTACATGATAAGAATGAAAAATGAAGATTGGCCAATCCGCCTGGCCGAGATTTTTGACGTGAGCAATGGTACGCAAATGGAGGGTCAGGTTGGCCCGCTGGTCAACTGGTATAACGCCTATTACAACAAAGCCACCGCGCCCTTTATTCTCGACGAAGAGCAGGTTCGCCATCAGCGGGTCGGCGTCATTCGCGGCTCGTTTGCCGCCGACTATCTGCGTCAGCGCTTTGGTAACGACGTTACGCTTATTGCCCGTGCATCAATTGATGAACTGCTCGATACCATCGACAGCAATCATATTGATTACATTCTTGGGGATTTGAGTTCAATGGAACAGGCGCTACGCGGAAGCGATCTATTCCGTGGGGCGTTAAAAGTTGCCGGGATGACCCACTCAAACTATCAGATTGGCACCTGGATGAACATTGCCCATCCGCTGTACGCCCTGATATCACAGGTGCATCTTATCTCCAGCTATCGTTATCAGCAGGTACCGCCAGCGAGCGTAGTGCAACCCACCTCCTTAAGCAAAAACGCGCTGCAAATTATCAGCGCCGGGCTTCTGGCCCTTTTGTTCTTTATTCTCAGCCTGATGCTGATGATGTGGCGCCATATGAATAAGAACCGGGCCATTAACCGCAGCATTGTTGAAGCAATGGAGAAGATAAATCACGTTCACGATGATGAAACCGGCTGTCATATTCGTCGCGTGGCCGCCTACTGCCGCTTGCTTGCAGACGCGCTCAAACTGCCGCCGAAGCAAATTCGTGACATTGAGACGTTTGCCTCCCTGCACAACATCGGAAAAATTGCGGTACCTGAGCATATCCTGCGTAAAAAGGGCAAACTCACCGACGAGGAATTTAAACAGATTCAAAAACATACCACTAAGGGATGGCGAATTGTCCAGGGACTGGTTCTCGGTTCAGTGGCCGAAAATTTGATTCACTACCATCATGAAAAATGGGACGGCTCCGGGTATCCGGAAGGTCTCGCCGGCGAAGAGATTCCGCTGGAGGCGCGTATCCTGGCACTGGCAGATGTCTACGATGCGCTGCGGCAAAAGCGCGTTTATAAACCGAGCTTTTCCCATGAAAGCGCCTCTGAAATTATCGTTAACAGCGCCGGAACCCACTTTGACCCGACGCTGGTGAAACATTTTTGCGCGCTACACCTGCAGTTTCAGGAAATTTATGAGTCACAGAAGGATTAACCCCAGGTTATAGCGACTATTCAAAGGATTGCTTGCAGCGGCGATGGTTACAATGAGGTCACGACTGATTGCGCAGAGCGAATTAATGAAAAGCCTCATTCTTATTCCCTCCCTCCTGGCCCTGACGGCTTGTACCGTGCCCCGTGCGGCGAGCGTAAGCGAAGTGGATGCCAACAGCGGCATCGTGCGCCTGACCTACGGGCAGGCCATTTTGCAGAATGCCAAAACCGATAGCTATCTGGCTCAATCTGAAGCCAATAAAGCCTGCCAGCAAATAGGATATGCCACCGCGTTTTCCTACGGCCAGCCCATCACCACCTGCACTACCACCAGCGGCTCACTGTGCCTGAATGAGCATGTTACCTTGCAATACCAGTGCCGCGGCATTGCCAACGTACCAACGTCAGCCGCTTATTATTAATTCCACGCCGGTTTATCCCGGCGTTATTATTACCAATAATTTAATCGTTATATTTATGCCAATGCGTTTTATTCCCATTCGCATTATTATATAAATGTTTTTATATTTACCTTTTGCAAATAAATTAATAACAATTTATAGTGCCGCTGTAATTAACTCGTAACGTATTATTCCTGGAGCGAAAACATGCTTAAAGCGGCAATGATCGAGAAATTAAATGAACAGATGAATCTCGAACTCTATTCTTCTCTGTTGTATCAGCAGATGAGTGCCTGGTGTAGCTTCAATAGCTTTGAAGGCGCTGCTGCCTTTTTACGCCGCCACGCGCAGGAAGAGATGACTCACATGCAACGCCTGTTTGACTACCTGACCGACACCGGTAGCCTGCCACGCATTAATAGCATTCAGTCACCGTTTGCCGAGTACGCCTCGCTGGACGAACTGTTCCGCGTCACCTACGAGCACGAACAGCTGATCACCGCTCAAATCAATGAACTGGCGCATGCGGCGATGACCAATCAGGACTATCCGACCTTTAATTTCCTGCAGTGGTATGTGGCAGAACAGCACGAAGAAGAGAAACTGTTTAAATCCGTTATCGATAAGCTGACGCTGGCGGGTAAAAGCGGTGAAGGCCTGTACTTTATTGATAAAGAGCTGGCCACGCTCGATACGCAAAATTAACTCTCGTGCAGCGGCGTATTACACGCCGCTGCCGATTAATGGCGGCAAATTTTACTTTCCACCGTCGTAAATCCCGATTCCCGCGGAATAAACTTTCCTTTCTTATGCAGAAACGCGACCAGCTCGGCAGCACTCATATTTTCTGCTGAACAGGTATGAAAACGCGCCTGCTCGCCAAAGCGGGCATGAATTGCCGCTTCCAGACTTTCAATACTGTACTGCTCATCTGAATCAATCATCATATTCAGAACTTCATGACCGTGAATGGATTCCATTATTCCTCCCGTAAAAACGCCACCATAAACTGCATTTACTTTGCATGTTTTGCGCTAGCGCAGCTTTTCCCACGCCGAAGCAAACCGTAAACAATTTCATACACCCACTGTAATTCAGATTTGACGAAACGACAGGTTTCACATACTCTGCGCGGCATCTTTAGTCGTTAATCTGTTCTGAAGTAGAGGAAAGCGTGAAAAACCGTACCCTGGGGAGTATTTTAATCGTAGCCGGCACCACGATCGGCGCAGGAATGTTGGCGATGCCACTGGCATCCGCAGGCGTCGGTTTTGGCGTTACCGTGCTGCTGCTGGCTGGTCTATGGGCGCTGATGTGCTATACCGCCCTGCTGCTGCTGGAAGTCTACCAGCACGTCCCTGCCGACACGGGCCTCGGAACGCTGGCATTACGCTATCTCGGCCGCTACGGCCAATGGGCGACCGGTTTTAGCATGATGTTCCTGATGTATGCGCTGACCGCAGCCTACATCAGCGGCGCGGGCGAACTGCTGGCCTCCAGCCTGAGTCAGTGGTTCAGTATGGATATGCCGCCATCGCTCGGCGTTCTGCTGTTTACCGCCGTCGGCGGTCTGGTGATTTGTATCGGCACTTCGCTGGTCGATCTGTTTAACCGCTTCCTGTTCAGCGCCAAAATTATCTTTTTGGTCATCATGCTGATATTGCTGCTGCCGCACATTCATAAAATCAATCTGCTAACGCTACCGCTGGAACAAGGTCTGGCCCTCTCCGCCATCCCGGTGATTTTCACCTCTTTCGGTTTTCACGGCAGCGTGCCGAGTATTGTCAGCTACATGAACGGCGATATTCGTAAACTGCGCGGCGTTTTTGTTATCGGCAGCGCCATCCCGCTGGTTGCCTATCTGTTCTGGCAGCTTGCCACGCTCGGCAGCATTGACTCACCGGTGTTTAGCGCACTGATGGAGCAACACACCGGCCTGAACGGTCTGCTGCTGGCCATTCGTGAAGTGGTGGCCTCACCGCACGTTGAACTCGCGGTGCATCTGTTCGCCGATCTGGCGCTGGCAACTTCGTTCCTCGGCGTCGCCTTAGGGCTGTTTGATTACCTGGCCGACCTGTTCCAGCGCAAAAACAGCGTGCGCGGACGACTGCAAACCGGGGCTATCACCTTCCTGCCACCGCTGGCCTTCGCACTGTTTTACCCACGCGGGTTCGTGATGGCGCTCGGCTATGCGGGCGTAGCGCTGGCGGTGCTGGCATTGATCATTCCGTCACTGCTAACGATGCAAAGCCGTAAGCATCACCCGGAAGGGGGATACCGTGTTGCGGGCGGCAAGCCGGTGCTGTGGCTGGTCTTTGCTTGCGGGATTGCGGTGATTTTGATTCAGGCGGGGATTGCGACGGGGCTGTTACCGTCAGTAGGCTAAGAACTTCGTAGCCCGGCAGAGCTTCGCGATGCCGGGAGATTTCCCGGAGTCGGCGTAAACGCCTCGTCCGGGCTACCGCATTATTTCGCTAAGCAACACTGCTTATATTTCTTACCGCTGCCGCAAGGGCATGGGTCGTTACGTCCCACTTTCTGCTCATTTTTAATCGGCTGTTTAACCGGCGCTTCTTTTGGGTTGTCCATCCAGTAGTCGAACAGCGCCAGCGCTGCCGGGCTGATGCGGTCGATGCTGTCGAGATACTGTTCGGCGGTGAAGGCACCCAGCGCCGTCGTTTTCTCTTCGTCACCGTGCAGGGCAATCGCGTCAAACGCCGCCTGCTGTGCTTCCGGCAGGCCGGACCAATCGGTCAGCGCCACGCCGCGCAGGTAGCCGTAACACCACTCTTCAACGATGGTCAGCTCCTGGCCCTCTTCTTCACGGGTACCAAACAGCGGTTCAAACTGATCCGGGTAGTCATTGAGGCGGTCAGCGATGTCGCTCATATGCTGCAGCGTCAGGTTAACGAAACGGTCACGTTCGCGGTCGGTTGCCCAGTGCGGCACGTGGTCGGCCCCACCCCATACGGCGAACATCCACTCGGCGGGTTCAATCTCCAGTGGAGACGACAAAATCGCCGTCAGCATGCCGTCCAGTTCAGACACATCAATAATTGACGCATCGGTAGCATACTTTGCAATTGTCTCGTCCAGCCATTCCAGTTCGCTTTCGGTTAACGGTCCCGTTTTCATACTCTTTCTCTATCGTTGTTGATGAGGCATATCATTTGAGGCGCAATGATGCAGGAGTTTGGCGTTGAACTCCAGCGTCATTGCCCTTTCCCCGGCGACATTACGCCGCCGCCAGCACGCTACGCCCCGCCCAGATACGCTTTGCGTACCTCCTGATTACCGAGCAGCTCTTCACCGCTGCCGGTCAGGCGAATCTGGCCGTTGACCATTACGTACCCGCGGTCTGAAAGCTTCAGCGCATGGTGGGCGTTCTGCTCCACGAGAAAAATCGTCATACCATTGCGCGCCAGCTCGCGCAGCGTCTGAAAGATTTGCTTAACCACAATCGGCGCGAGCCCAAGACTCGGTTCGTCCAGCAGTAGCAGCTTCGGGCGGCTCATCAGCGCGCGGGCAATCGCCAGCATCTGCTGCTCACCGCCGGACATGGTCATTGCCCGCTGCTTGCGCCGCTCTTTTAAACGCGGAAAGAGATCGAACATGGTTTGCAGGTCTTCCGTCGCATACTGTGTTCCCACCGGGATGGTGCCCATCAGCAGGTTCTCTTCGACGGTCATATCGGGGAAAATACGTCTCCCCTCCGGCGCCTGCGCAATGCCCCCCGAGGCGACGTAATGGGTCGATTTATGGCTGATATCGTCCCCGCAGAAGAGAATTTGCCCGCCGCGAATGCGTGGCTGGCCAAAAATCGACATCAACAGGGTGGATTTCCCCGCCCCGTTGGCGCCAATCAGCGAGACGGTTTCGCCTTTATTGACCTGTAAAGAGACCTGTTTTAGCGCCTGAATCACGCCATAAAACACGTCAACCTCACGAAACTCCAGCATCGCCTCGCTCATAGGTTCACCTCGTCTTCGCTGGTGCCCAGATACGCCGCAATGACCTTTTCATCGTTCTGAATTTGCTCAGCCCTTCCCTGCGCAATCACGTCGCCGTGGTCGAGTACGATAATGTTGTCCGATATTTCCATCACCATCCCCATATCGTGTTCAATCAGCAGCACCGTTATCGCGTGGTGTTCGCGCAGGAAGCGGATAATCTTGCTAAGCGCCCGGGTTTCAACCGGATTCAAACCCGCCGCCGGTTCATCGAGGCAAATCATCTCTGGCCCGGTACACATGGCGCGGGCGATTTCGAGGCGACGCTGTTGGCCGTAAGACATTTCGCCCGCCAGACGGTTGGCGCAGTCCACCAGATCCACCACCTCCAGCCAGTAGAAGGCGCGATCCAGCGCATCGCTTTCAGCTCGCCGATAGGCAGGCGTGTTGAGCACCCCGGCAATCAGGTTACGGTTGACCTGCATATGCTGCGCCACCAACAGGTTTTCAATCACCGACATTTCGCGGAACAAGCGGATGTTCTGAAACGTTCGCGCCAGCCCCGCCCGGTTCACCAGATGAGTGCCGCCAAACATTTTGTAGAACAGCCGCTGGCCGAACTGCGCCGGATTAATCCAGTCGCCAGGCTGGAACTTCTGCCCGAGGATCTGAATCACGTTGGTGGTTTTATTGCGGGTGTTGAACAGAATGTTGCCGCCGGAGGCTTTATAAAAGCCGGTCAGGCAGTTAAACACCGTGGTTTTCCCCGCGCCGTTCGGGCCTATCAGCGCGGTGATTGACCCGCGTTTAACCTCAAGGTTGACGTCGTTCAGCGCCTTGATACCGCCAAAATGCATCATTAAGTGCTCGACGCTCAGAATCACGTCCTGGCTCATGGCGCGACTCCTTTACGTACGGCAAAACCGCTGCGGTTAATGCGAATCAGGCCACGCGGCCGCCAGATCATCATCACCACCATCAATACGCCAAACAGCAGCACGCGATATTCAGCAAAGCTGCGCAGCAGCTCCGGGGTGACGGTTAACACAAATGCCGCCAGCACCACGCCGATGGTCGAGCCCATACCGCCCAGTACGACGATGGCAAGAATTAACGCTGACTCAAAGAAAGTGAACGAGGTCGGATTGACGAATCCCTGATAGGTCGCGAAGAACACCCCGGCGATACCCGCCGTGGACGCGCCAAGCGTAAACGCCGACAGCTTCACCAGCACATGGTTAAGCCCCATTGAACGGCAGGCAATTTCATCTTCACGCAGCGCTTCCCACGCGCGGCCAATCGGCATTCGCGTCAGGCGATGTTTGATGTACAGCACCAGCAACACGACCAGAACCAGCACCGCATAGATAAAGATAAACTTGAGGTTAGGATTATAGGTGAGATGGAAAAACTCGTGGAACGGTACCCCGCCCTCTTTAGCCCGACGGCCAAACTCCAGGCCGAAGAACGTTGGCGGCGGTGCCGATACGCCGTTCGGGCCGCCGGTAAAGCTCAGCCAGTTATTCAGCACCAGACGGATAATTTCCCCAAAGCCTAGCGTCACGATTGCCAGATAGTCACCGTGCATTCGCAGCACCGGGAAGCCAAGCAGCGCGCCTGCGGCGGCGGCCATTAGCGCCGCAATAGGCAGCATCGACCAGAACCCGAGTCCCAGATACTGATACCCCAGCGCCAGCCCGTAGGCACCAATGGCGTAGAAGGCGACGTAGCCCAGATCCAGCAGCCCCGCTAGCCCGACGACGATATTCAGCCCCAGACCGAGCAGCACGTAGATAAGCCCGAGAATAGCCACCGTCAGCACATATTTTGTCGCCACGAACGGGAAGCAAACCGCCAGCGCCAGTATCAGCGGGATAACCCAGCGCAGGCTGCTTTTATAGTCCGGCGAGCGCACGTATACCCCGGAGCTATCACCTTCAAAGCGGGCGCTAAAGCGCCTGCCAAACGCGGTCATCGACAGCGCGCTTAAGGCAAAGCGCCCGATCATCACCGCTGCGACAATCCACACCAGCCGCTGGCCGTTAAAGTTGAAGCTGTAACCGTCCAGCACCACGCCCACGATGGGGCCAAAGATAATCAGCGCCACCAGGCCTGCGAAAATCATATCCAGCACGCAGCGCTTAAGAGAAAAACCGTCGTGTACGGCCGTTGAATGCGTCATGTTCGGCTCCTACACTTTGGCGACAATCGGGCGGCCAAGCAGCCCCTGCGGACGGAAAATCAGAATGACCACCAGCAGACCAAAGGAGAAGACGTCCTTATAGTCGGTGTTCACCAGCCCCGAGAACTGCGCTTCAGCCACGCCAAGCAGCAGCCCGCCGAGCATCGCCCCCGGCAGCGAACCAATGCCGCCCAGCACCGCGGCGGTAAAGGCCTTAATGCCGATAATAAACCCAGCATAGAAATCAAAGGTGCCGTAGTTCATGGTGATAAGCACCCCGGCCAGCCCCGCCATTGCCGCGCCGATAACGAACACCAGCGAGATGATCCGGTCGGTGTTAATCCCCAGAATCGAGGCCATTTTGCGGTCCTGTTGTACCGCACGGCACATACGCCCAAGGCGGGTATGACCGATTATCCAGGTCAGCAGCAGCATGCCCGCAAACGAGGCCAGCAGAATGAAGATTTTGGTATAGGTTATCTGTACAAAACCTTCGCCGATATGCAGACGCAGCACGCCATCGAGCATCGTCGGTACGCCCTGTTGACGTGGCCCCTGGCTGATTTGCGCGTAGTTTTGCAGGATGAGCGACATCCCGATGGCTGAAATCAGCGGCGCCAGGCGCGTCGAGTTGCGCAGCGGCTTGTAGGCGATGCGTTCAATCGTCCAGCCATAAACCCCCGTTACCACGATGGTAAACACCAGCGTGCCAAGGATCAGCAGTGGAAAAGAGTGCAGACCAAAAAAGGAGAGCAGCGCCAGACCGATGGCGCAGAGATAGGCCGATATCATATACACTTCGCCGTGTGCGAAGTTGATCATGCCGATAATGCCGTAAACCATGGTGTAACCAATGGCTATCAATCCGTAGACGGAACCTAGCGTCAATCCATTGACTAACTGTTGCAGGAAGAATGTCTCCATCATCGCTCACTCATGTTGTGCCATCTATTATTGAGCGCCGGGATGGGAGTATCCCGGCGCTGAGCGTGATTCCGTCTCGTTATTCGACTTCCTTGTACTTGCCCTGGTCATCCCATTGGTAGACCACGTAATCCGAGACTTTCAGGTCACCTTTGCTGTCCCAGGCTTTTTTGCCCATCACCGTTTCAACCGGGTTTGCTTTCAACCAGGCGCTGGCTTTCGCAGAATCGGCACCGCCGGTCGCTTTGAACGCAGCCGCAATGGCCTGAATAGAGGCGTAGGAGTAGAGGGTGTAGCCTTCCGGCTCAAATTTGTTGGCACGGAATTTCTCGATAACCGCTTTGCCGTCCGGGATCAAGCGAGGGTCTTTACCGAAGGTCATGTAGATGCCCTTGGTATACTGTGGTCCACCCGCGGCGGTAACCATTTCTTCGTTGACGATGCAGTCGCCGGAGAAGAATTTCGCCTGCACGCCTTGCTCACGCATCTGACGTACCAGCGGTCCTGCTTCCGGGTGACAGCCACCGAAGAACACCACGTCCGGTTTCTGTGCGCCAATCTTGGTCACGAGGGCGTTAAAGTCTTTTTCCCCACGCGACAGACCTTCGTACATCACATCCTTCACGCCACGCTTCGCGAGCGCCGCGCGGGTAGCATCGGCCAGGCCCTGACCGTAGGTGTCTTTATCGTGGATGATCACCACGCGCTTAGCCTTCAGCTTATCAATAATGAAATCGCTGGCGACGCCACCCTGCTGGTCATCACGGCCGCACATGCGGAACATGTCGTTCATTCCACGTTCAGTGATAAGCGGGTTGGTAGAGCCCGGGGTAATAGCCAGCACGCCAGCGTCGTTATAGACCTCTGATGCAGGCATAGTGGAAGAAGAGCAGAAATGGCCAACCACGGCCTGTACTTTGTCCTGATCGACCAGGCGGTTTGCAACCGATACGGCCTGTTTAGGTTCACAGGCATCATCGCCCTGCACCAGCTTAATTTTCTCGCCGTTTATCCCACCGGCAGCGTTGATATCTGCTGCTGCCTGGGTGGCACCATGCCAGTATTGATCGCCATAGGTGGCGTTAGGGCCTGTAAAAGGTCCCGCAACACCGATAACGATATCGGCCTGGGCGGAAAACGCCGTCACCAGACACCCTGCCAACACAATAGAAAGCGGACTTCTTATTAATTTCAGCGACATTATTATCTACCTTAGCAAAAGAGGTTTATGCATAACGGTGTGAAGCCGAGCCACCGGCGCACGCGCCGGACAAACGACATCCTGACAATATCCTGCTGATAACGGCGAGGTTTCCTTACGCTTTTCAGGCCAAATCATTAAGCAAAATGGCTGCCAACTTTACGCAGCCATGCCCCGATTTTGACAATTTTGAGTATAGAGTGCGTGGATAAGGCCTCTGCCTCGCTGCGGTGAAATTACAGCGGGGATCACATCTCCTTAACAATAAAGTACATAAATAATGCAATAGTCACGCTTTGTGCATTTTTGTAGCAAAATGGGCGGGTTGTGTTAGCTGATGGTGCAAGGCGGGATATTTGATGGAGCAATGGCCATAAGAGCATTCAGCCTCATCCGTTGTCTTCCCGTTACAGCATTCACGTGTATCTTCGTTGATTCCGGAGCTTTTCTTGTTCTACGCTAATAGAAAGTACACGAAGGCATGAATCCAGATGCATTTTGCATCCACAACCAAATGTTCTAATATTCTGTTTTTACAAATAATGGCGTGAAAAATGATGACGATAACCGAGGCCGATAAGCAGATCCTGTCCGTTTTTGACTTTGACGGAACGCTGACCCGGCACGATAGCTTTATTCCTTTTTTAAAATTTGCTTTCGGCCGTCGTCAGTTTGCCCGCAAGATGCTGCGCCTCGTGATCCCCACATTGCAGTGCTTCCGCCGCCGCCTCACCCGCGACGAGCTCAAGGAAGTGTTAATCACCACCTTCCTTGCTGGCCGTGATGAAAAATGGGTTCAGGAAAAAGCAGAAGCCTACTGTCTGAAATCGTGGAAAAAGCTGATGCGTCCGGCAGGGCTTCTGGCGGTTGCCGCCGAGATCTCAACCGGTGCCGAAGTGACGCTATGCTCCGCTTCGCCGATGATTGTCCTGCGACCTTTTGCCGACAGGTTGGGGATTAAGCTGATTGGTACAGAGCTCGAAAGCAAAGACGGCGTCCTGACGGGGCGGATCGTTGGTCATAACTGCCGGTGTATTCATAAGATTAACCGCCTTGAAGCGGTTTATGGCCCGCTCAATCAGTATCATATCCGCGCATGGGGCGATACGCGTGGGGACTATGAACTGTTGGCTACGGCCAGTGACGCTCACTGGCAGCATTTCCAATCAAGCTGGTCGCGTAAGAAAAACCCAATTGCGCGGTTTCGCAGCGAGTTTATGAAAGAGTTAACCTGATTCATCCCCGGTGGAATCACCGGGGCGTAATTTATCCGTTCTTTTGGTCTTCGCCCGATTTTTCCGGGAACAGCACGCTGGCAAGGATACCCAACGCCAGCACGCTCAGTACCACATAAAGACTGGTCGTCGCACTCAGGCTGTAACCGTGGTGCCAGATATGGTCAGTGGCGTTTAGCCCAAGCTTAACCGCAATAAAGAACAGCAGCAGAATGATTGCCTTCTCCAGATGCACCAGATACTGCTTCAGCGCCTCGAGAACAAAGTAAAGGGTACGTAGGCCGAGGATGGCGAACATCATTGCGCTATAGACAATCAGAGGCTCGCGGCTCACGGCGATGATCGCAGGCACAGAGTCAAAGGCGAACATCACATCAGACAACTCAACGACCGCAACGCACAGCAGTAACGGCGTGGCATAACGCGCGGCTTTTGCCCCGCGTCCAATCGCCACATCACGGTTTTCCGGCTTAGCCAGTTCCTCATCAACTTCTTGCTGATTCAGCAGGAAAGCGTGCCCTTTCAGTTTCGGCCAGATAGGAAAGAACCGTTTTACGAGGCGGTAGGCCAGATGCTGTGAGTAGTCCTGAATTTCATCGCTCTCATCTTTGCTTTTGAGCATCATCACCGCCGTCCACGCCACGATCAGCGCAAACACCACTTCGACGTACGGTCCGAGGCTAAGCAAGCCGGTACCAATAGCGACAAAAATGCCGCGAAATACAATCGCTCCAATAATCCCCCAGTAGAGCACACGGTGTCGGAAACGGTCTGGAATCGCAAACCAGGAGAAGATAGCCATCATGACAAACAGGTTATCAACCGAAAGTACCTTTTCAAGCGCGTACCCGGTGATAAACAGGCTCGCGACTTCGGCTCCGTGGTGAACATATAAGAAACTGGCGAAGACCATGGCCACAATGACCCAGAAAACGGACCAAAGCGCCGCGCTTTTCAGCGATATCGGTTTGTCATGGCGATGCATAAACAGATCGATGGCGATGGCCCCTACGGATAACGCAACAAATACCAGAACCGTTTCGGCTGGAAAACCAATGTGTGTAGAGTCCATTATTTATTCCTGAACGATATCAGTCCACGGGAGCATCCCGCTGGGAAAATCCTGATAAGCATAACGCAGCTTTATGATTTTACCCGTGCGATTTTAATATGAAAATCAATGCCTGGAACGCAATTCGAACCCGCCAGCGTAAACGTTCATTGTCCCCGTTGTCAGTCCGCTCAGGTTTACCATCCTGGACGCAACCTAACGTCAAAAGCGCTGCTGGTGGCGCACAACCACATCGTTTATAGCAATATCCCGCCTTCCAGGTTGGCATTCGTTGTTATCAGGATTACCCTAAACTAAGCGGTGATACCTGTTGTCACGGTTCACCTTCTGCAAGTGTTGATTTACACGAGAGAACGCTATGGAATTAAAGGATTATTACGCCATTATGGGCGTGAAACCGACAGACGATCTCAAGACAATCAAGACCGCCTATCGTCGACTCGCCCGTAAATACCATCCTGATGTCAGTAAAGAGACTGACGCGGAGGCCCGATTTAAAGAGGTTGCTGAAGCCTGGGAAGTACTGAGTGATGAGCAGCGACGCGCCGAGTACGACCAGCTGTGGCAGCACCGTAACGATCCACAGTTCAGCAGTCAATTCCAGCAAGGAGAGAATCAAAGCTACAGTTCCGAAGATTTCGACGATATCTTCTCCTCCATTTTTGGTCAGCATGCGCGCCAGCGTCCTGCCAGCCGCGGGCACGACATCGAAATTGAAGTTGCCGTATTCCTCGAAGAAACGCTTACTGAGCATAGCCGCACTATCAGTTACAACCTGCCGGTCTACAATGCATTTGGCATGGTTGAACGTGAAATTCCCAAAACGCTAAATGTGAAAATTCCGGCTGGTGTCGGTAACGGCCAGCGTATCCGTCTGAAAGGCCAGGGTACCCCCGGCGAAAACGGTGGGCCAAACGGTGACTTGTGGCTGGTTATCCATATTGCGCCGCATCCGCTGTTCGATATAGTTAATCAGGATCTGGAAGTGGTTGTTCCCCTGGCTCCATGGGAAGCCGCGTTGGGCGCGAAAGTTACCGTTCCGACGCTAAAAGAGAGCATCCTGCTGACCATTCCGGCGGGAAGCCAGGCCGGGCAGCGACTACGCATTAAGGGCAAGGGTCTGGTAAGTAAAAAACATACCGGCGATTTGTATGCGGTGATCAAAATAGTCATGCCGCCAAAACCTGACGATACCAGCGCCGCCCTGTGGCAACAGCTTGCGGATGCACAAAAGTTCTTTGATCCGCGCAAAGAGTGGGGGAAAGCATAATGGCTAACGTCACCGTCAACTTTACCATTACCGAATTTTGTCTGTACACCGGTGTATCAGAAGAGGAGCTCCATGAGATTGTCGGCTTAGGGGTGATTGAGCCTCATGAAAACGAGACGTTTGACGACCATGCGCTGACCGTAATGCGTCGCGCGGTGCGCCTGCGTCAGGAGCTGGAACTTGACTGGCCGGGAATTGCCGTTGCGTTAACGTTGCTGGAAGAGAATGCGCAGTTGCGTCAGGAAAACCGCCTGCTTCGCCAGCGACTGTCTCGCTTTATCAGTCATCCTTAGTGTGCCAGGGCCTGCAGCGGGCTGGCCCTTTTATTATCCCCAACCCGCTCTTAATGACATTGCTCAGCAGATGGCATACCGTTAGTGATAAGAATTATTTCAAACAAGAAGACAGGTGTGGCGGAGTTTACTGGCTTCAACCAGCCATGTTATCAGCAAAAAATACACCCAGCGGACGGAGCGACCGCTAAATCTGCGCCACCACCGGAAAACGGACAAAGCGGTCAGGTTCTCTATGCTAAAGGCGATACGTTCGATTCGGCATTGACAAGCTGGAGATTGCAACTCATTACACTTCGTGAGCACAAGATATGAACAGGGCGTGAATTGCAGGCACAAAAAAACCACCTTTCGGTGGTTTCACGACACTGCTTATTGCTTTGATTATTCTTTTGTTTCCCATGGTAGCCGGAGTGGGACTTGAACCCACACAGCGCGAACGCCGAGGGATTTTAAATCCCTTGTGTCTACCGATTCCACCATCCGGCCAGGGAAAAAAGTGGAGGCGCGTTCCGGAGTCGAACCGGACTAGACGGATTTGCAATCCGCTACATAACCGCTTTGCTAACGCGCCTTTAAATCTTAAACACCCGCAATTGCCGATGCTTTTAATTTGGAGCGGGAAACGAGACTCGAACTCGCGACCCCGACCTTGGCAAGGTCGTGCTCTACCAACTGAGCTATTCCCGCATTATCAAGTTGATTTGCTAACCACTTGATTTTGCTATCGTCTGGCAATCAGTGCTGCCGTTCGATGCGTTGCATTCTACTTATCTGACGCGGTGAGTCAACGGTATTTTTCGCAACTTTGTGCCGTTTGCTGAAAATTACGCCGAAACGATCACTCTTGAAGCAAATCACCGCGTGCAGCGTTCAAATATTGCAGCATTGACCACAGCGTCAGCACCGCTGCGACCATGAATAACGCGATACCCGCCCACTCAACCCAGATATTTGGACGCCACAGCATCCAAACCAGCGCAGCCATCTGCGCCGTTGTTTTTACTTTACCGATCCAGGAGACGGCCACGCTGCTGCGCTTACCGAGTTCGGCCATCCACTCGCGCAGCGCAGAGATAATAATCTCGCGCGCAATCATGGTCGCAGCCGGCAAGGTCACCCACCAGGTGTGGTAGTGTTCGGCCACCAGCACCATCGCAATCGCCACCATCACTTTATCCGCAACCGGATCGAGGAAGGCGCCGAAACGGGTACTTTGGTTCCAGCGACGCGCAAGATAGCCATCAAACCAGTCGGTTACCGCTGCAATGAAGAAGATCAGCGCACAAACAAACGGCGCCCAGACGAACGGAAGGTAGAACGCCAGCACGAAAAACGGAATCAGGATGACGCGGAACAACGTAAGCAATGTAGGAATATTATATTGCATGGCGAGGTAACTATCTGTTGTCAGTAAATATTAGCCCTATGTTGCTACAGAGCCCCTAATGTTTCAACGAGTAGAAGATCTTTTCTGCGAGCCCGACCGAGATTCCCGGCACTTTTGCAATATCTTCAATGCTTGCCTGCTGCAAACCTTGTAGGCCACCCATGTACTTGAGCAGCATCTGACGGCGTTTTGGCCCCACGCCTTCGATAGTCTCCAGCGAACTGGTGCTTTTAACCTTAGCGCGTTTCTTGCGGTGCCCGGAAATTGCATGATCGTGTGATTCGTCGCGAATATGCTGAATGACGTGCAGCGCCGGTGAATCCGGCGGCAGGCTGAAGCCCTCACCTTCCGGCTCAAAAAACAGCGTTTCAAGACCGGCCTTACGGTCGCTACCCTTTGCCACGCCTAACAGCAGCGGATGGTTTTTATCCCACGGCACGTTAAGCTCAGCAAATACCGCTTTCGCCTGCCCTAGCTGCCCTTTCCCACCGTCTATCAAAATCACGTCAGGAATTTTGCTGTCATCAATCGCTTTACCATAGCGACGGCGCAGTACCTGGTTCATCGCCGCATAGTCATCGCCCGGGGTGATCCCGGTGATATTATAGCGACGATACTCCGCACGCAGCGGGCCGTTGGCATCAAACACCACGCACGAGGCAACGGTTTGTTCCCCCATGGTGTGGCTGATGTCAAAACATTCCATACGTTTGATGGCCGGCAGCTTAAGCTCGGCGGAGAGCGCCTGCAAACGTTGATGAACGGTAGACTGCTGAGAAAGTTTAGTCGACAGCGCCGTCACCGCGTTGGTTCGCGCCAGCTTCAGATAGCGAGCGCGATCGCCGCGCGGTTTGGTTTGCACCTGAATCCGACGGCCTGCCAGCTCCGATAACGAATCAGCCAACAGGGTTTTATCTTTGAGCGTGAAGTCGAGCAGGATCTCGCCCGGCAGCGTACGCATCTGGCTGCCCTGGAAATAGAACTGACCAACAAAGGTTTCCACCACTTCGCCCAGTTCAGTATCGTTTGGCACTTTCGGGAAGTAGCTGCGACTCCCCAACACCTTGCCCTGGCGGATAAACAACACGTGGACGCAGGCCATGCCCGCTTCAAACGCGACGCCAATCACATCAAGATCATCACCGTTGTTGGAGACAAACTGTTTTTCCGTCACTCGACGAACGGCCTGAATCTGATCGCGAATGCGCGCGGCCTCTTCAAACGCCAACACCTGGCTCGCTTTCTCCATGCGCGCAATCAGCTGCGTCAGCACCTGGTCGTCCTTCCCGGCGAGGAACAGGCGCACGTAGTCAACCTGCTGCGCGTACTCTTCCTCGCTCACCAGCCCCTTCACGCACGGCCCCAGGCAGCGACCAATCTGGTACTGCAAGCACGGACGTGAGCGGTTGCGGTAAACGCTGTTTTCGCACTGGCGGATGGGGAAAATCTTTTGCAATAGCGCCAGCGTTTCTCGTACTGCGTAGCCGTTCGGGAAAGGTCCGAAATACTCCCCTTTCGCGTGTTTTGCGCCGCGATGCGTTGCCAGACGCGGATGAGCGTCTCCGCTCAGAAAAATAAAAGGATATGACTTATCGTCACGTAGCAGGACGTTATAGCGAGGCTGGTAAAGCTTGATATAGTTATGCTCAAGCAGCAGCGCTTCCGTTTCGGTATGGGTAACGGTGACATCAATCTGGGCAATCTGTGCCACCAGCGCTTCCGTTTTACGGGAGGCCACCTGGGCACGAAAATAGCTGGAAAGGCGTTTTTTGAGGTCTTTGGCTTTGCCAACGTAAATAACCGTGCCGCCGGCATCATACATACGATAAACGCCGGGCTGGCTGGTTACAGTTTTCAGAAAGGCTTTTGAATCAAAAACATCACTCACTGACTTGCTAACGACTCCGCATTGCAAAGGCCATGGCGAATTGCCAGGTGCGTCAGCTCAACGTCGCCGTGTATGTTCAATTTGCTAAACATACGATAGCGATAGCTGTTGACCGTTTTAGGACTCAGACTCAACTGTTCTGAAATCTCATTCACCTTCTGGCCTTTAGTGATCATCAGCATAATCTGCAATTCACGTTCAGACAAACTGGCGAAAGGCGATTCGGTCTTTTCAGGTTCAATCTGACTCAGCGCCATCTGCTGGGCGATATCCGAAGCAATATAACGCTGCCCAGAGAACACGGAACGAATGGCGTTGACCACTTCCTGCGGCGCAGCACCTTTACTCAGATAGCCAGCGGCTCCCGCCTGCATGACTTTTGCCGGTAGTGGGTTTTCCGTGTGTACGGTTAACATGATGACTTTGGTGTCGACGGCGGAACGCGCAATCTTACGCGTGGCTTCCAGGCCACCGATGCCCGGCATATTCATATCCATCAGCACAACGTCTACCGGGTTGGCACGGCACCACTTCACCGCATCTTCCCCACAGTTGGCTTCGCCGGTCACTCTAATGCCTTTTATATCTTCGAGAATGCGTCGTATCCCTGCGCGCACCAGTTCGTGGTCATCAACAAGAAGGACGTTGATCAAAGGAATAATCTCCAGGATAGGGATAACGCTACTACATCTTAATTTGCCCATACTACCGGGTTTTATATCAACTGTGAAAGTCTAAAAATGCCAGAGCATGGATTTCGATCTCGTTTTTGGAAATATTCGTGTACAGGTGCTGGAAAGACCTAAAAAACAATAGGATGCCCTGCGTCAAAATCAGTATGTCGTCAGCAATAAACGGAGTAAACAGGCGCTTTGTCGTATATTTGATAATTAGCCCCTATAATATGTAACAACAATTAACGTCGAAGGAACCATATTTAAACAATTCGTCGCTAACTGACTGTCTTCAAAACTTTAAATAATAATTAATATCAGCTCTGAGCAGCGCACAAAAAACAGGCACTCCTTTTTTTCTCTCCGCTTGTGGTATACTGCGCCGCTTTCATAATCCGGATCGCGCATAATGCGCAGAAATTGTACGAGGCAATAAATGAGCACACCTGATTTTTCCACTGCAGAAAATAATCAAAATCTGGCCCAGGAGCTGTCCTGCCTGAAGGCAATGCTGACGCTGATGCTGCAAGCGATGGGTCAAGCGGACGCGGGACGTGTGATTATTAAAATGGAAAAGCAAATTGCGCAGTTAGAAGATGAAGCTCAGGCTGCCGTATTTTCCAGCACCGTTAAGCAAATTAAACAAGCTTACCGCCAGTAATCTTAAACCGGCTGGAGCATCGCTGCTTACAGCCGGTTTGCCGTCTGGCACGCAGAACGCAAGAACGAGTCAGATCAATCCAATCGCCGCCGCATAGCAGGCAATTTGCGTTTTATTAGGCGCATTAAATTTTTTCTGCATGTTCTTCTGATGGAAGTTCACCGTATTCTCGGAAATAGCCAGAATAATCGAAATCTCCGCCGACGTTTTTCCTTCTGCCGTCCATTTCAGAATTTCTAATTCCCGTTTACTGAATTTCATTTCCCGCGGCATCACCATTTCGTCTTCGACGCGTAATAATGCCAGCAGGCTCATTTCCAGCAATATTTGCAATCGTAGCGCTATTTCATCTTCATCATGAGGATGACGCGCCACGCGCTTACGTGATACCGACAGGAAGCCATGAGCATGGTTTGGTAGCATCAGACATTGTGTTGCACCGGTTTGCAGGCCGTGATGACGCGCAGCGTTCCACAATTCCTGAGCATCGCTGAACAGCTCGTCATTCCAGCGCAGATGTCCCAGTGAGAAGTTATCCGGCTTCAGTACCGGATCGATAGCCATATAGTTTGCCGACTTATAATGCGACATCCAGGCATCGGGATAGGTGGTGAACACCGATATTCTGGGCCGGGTAAAAGGTACCGGATGGCGAACGCACAAGGCGAAGAAATCATATTCCAGATATTCGGTTTGCTGCTGTAAAAGCGCATATATCTGGTCGCTTGCCGAGGCTGCCTGGAAAAGTTGCAGCATTTCCCGCCGCCAGCTGAAAAAATCATCGTCTCCCATGACTACGAGAAATCCCCTGATCAATAATCATATTTATGAATACAGAAACCTAACACATAAATCTTATTTATATGTATAAAATATCACGCTTCGGCAAAATAATCCTGATTTGCCCTATTTCTGCAACGGATGACGCAGAATGACTGCTGCCAGGCTATTTTCACGTTTAACAGGCGACATAAAATCTACCTATTGATTAAGCACACTTAAGTAAAATTTTTCATTAAAACGGCGCTAATCGTTCGCGTTCATCATTTGCGATGAAAAATAAGTCATTCCACACGTGCTCATGTTATCGATGAACACGTGCGGTTAACGTTACTGCATGAGGAATTTTTCCAGGAACTGCCGGGTACGCGCCTGCTGCGGGTTGGCAAACAGGGCTTTCGCTTCGCCCTGCTCGACCACGCGGCCCTGATCCATAAAGATGGCGCGGTCAGCCACATCGCGGGCAAAGCTCATTTCGTGGGTGACGATAACCATGGTGCGCTTCTCTTCAGCCAGCGCACGGATGGTATTCAGCACCTCACCTACCAGTTCAGGGTCTAACGCGGAGGTTGGCTCGTCAAACAGAATGACGTCAGGCCGCATCGCTAGCGCCCGAGCGATGGCAACGCGCTGCTGCTGCCCGCCGGAGAGACGACGCGGGTAGCTCTCTTCTTTGCCAGACAGGCCCACTTTGCTAAGCAGCTCGCGCGCTCTGGCAATGGCTTCCACTTTGGCTTCGCCCTTCACAATCACCGGCCCTTCAATGATGTTCTCCAGCACCGTTCGATGCGGGAATAAATTGAAGTTCTGGAAAACGAAACCCACGTGCTGGCGAAGGCGGCGAATCAGCCCTTTCTGCTGGCTAAGCGGACGCGCGGTATCAATGGTCATGTCACCGACTCGGATCGTCCCGCTTTCCGGCACCTCCAGTAGATTAATACTGCGCAGCAGCGTGGTTTTTCCCGAGCCGCTCGGCCCGATAATCGCCACCACTTCACCCTCTTTCACTTCGAGATCGATCCCGTACAGCACCGTCTGGCCGTGAAATTTCTTCACCAGGTTTTTGACTTCAATTGCGCTCATTTTGGATCTCGCTCCTGGCGGTTAAGCTGGTTTTCAAAATAGTTTTGCAGCGCCGACAGCACCGTCGCCATCACCCAGTAAATCAGCGATGCGGCCAGATACATGGTGAACACTTCCAGGGTACGCGAGGTAATCAGCTGCGCCTGGCGGAACAGCTCCGGCACCTGAATGGTGGCCGCCAGAGAGGTATCCTTCACCAGACTGATAAAGCTGTTCGACAGCGGCGGCAGCGCCACGCGCGCAGCCTGCGGCAGAATCGCACGACGCATGGTTTGCCATGGCGTCATCCCAATACTTGCCGCCGCTTCCCATTGTCCCTTATCAATCGACGAAATCGCCGCGCGCAGCGTTTCTGCTGCATAGGCCGCCGTGTTAAGCGACAGGCCAATCATCGCTGAGGGAATAGGATCCAATTCAATGCCAAACTGCGGCAAACCGTAGTAAATCATAAACAGCTGCGCAATCAGCGGCGTACCGCGAAAAATCGAGATATAGCAGCGCGCCAGCCAGCGGATGGGGCCGATGGGCGAAAGGCGCATCAGCGCGAGAATAAAGCCCAGAATCAGGCCGAAGAACATCCCGCCAATACTAAGCTGTAGCGTGAAGACCGCGCCTTTGAGCAGATACGGCGCGGAGTCGATAACCAGTTGAATACTTTCTTGCATGAGCGCGTTCTATTTAAATGTGAGGATGATAGGCAAAGAGCGCAGGCGCACCGCCGGTATGGATAAACAGAATCGGCCCTTCGTCTTTAAAGCGCTTCTGATTAATGCCGTCAATCAGCCCGGCCATCGCTTTGCCGGTATAAACCGGGTCGAGCAGAATGCCTTCAAGGCGTGCCAGCAGCTTCACCGCTTCCATACCGTCGTCGTTAGGAATGCCGTAGGCTGGCGCGAAATAGTCATCCCACAGCGTAATATTGGCTTTGGCCGTCAGTTCGAGGTTGCGGGCAATTTCTTGCTGTAGCGTCACCACTTTCGGCAGTTGATCCGCCACTTTGCGCGAGACCGTCACGCCAATCAGCTCGGCTTCTGGCATCACCTGTTCCAGCCCTACCGCCAGACCCGCGTGCGTCCCCGCGCTGCCGGAGGCCACCACCACGGATGAAATAGAGACCGCCCCTTCGCACTGCTGGGCAATCTCCAGCGCACTTTCAACATAGCCCAGCGCACCCAGCGCGTTGGAACCGCCTACCGGGATCACATACGGACGAAAACCCTGCGCTTCAAGGCGCGTGGCAAGCTCGGCGAGCTGCGCATTCGGGTCAGTCAGCGCGTCGCACATTTCAACCTGCGTGTTGAACAGATCCAGCAGCAGGCGGTTGCCGTTGCTGAGGTAGTTTTCCGCCGTCGTGCCCATTGGGTTTTCCAGCAGCGCGACGCAGTGCAGGCCGAGCTTCGCCGCCACCGCCGCCGTCTGGCGCACATGGTTAGACTGAATCGCCCCGGCAGTTACCAGCGTGTCAGCGCCTTCGCGCAGCGCATCGGCGGCAAGGAATTCCAGCTTACGCAGCTTGTTCCCACCCATCGCCATCGGGGTGACGTCATCGCGTTTGATAAAAATATCGCGCCCGATGTAATCAGAAAAACGCGGCAGATATTCCAGCGGCGTCGGCGCGCCAATAAATTCCAGGCGTGGGAAACGGGTTAAATTTTGCAGTGACATAGCATCTCCTTAGTCTTGTTTTTATTATGCGCCTTAAATAAAAAAAGGCGCTCTATCAGCGCCTTTTTTAAAGCATGACGATTATTCTGTCACGTCTGCCCCGAACCATTTTTCAGACAGTGCTTTCAGGCTACCGTCTTTATGCATGGCATAGATGGCACCATCAATCGCTTTCAGCAGGTCTTCGTTGCCTTTACGCAGCGCAACGCCAGATTCCTGACGGGAGAACGCGTCGCCCGCAACGGCCAGCGTATTGTTGGTTTTCTTCACCAGATCCAGCGCCGCCAGACGGTCAACCAGAATCGCGTTGATACGGCCTACGCGCAGGTCCTGGTATTTTGTCGGGTCATCATCGTAAGTACGAATATCGACGCCCTGGACGTTCTTACGCAGCCACTCTTCGTAGTTGGTCCCGAGACCCACGCCGACTTTTTTACCTTTCAGGTCAGCCGCGGTTTTGATGGTGTCTTCACTGCCCTTTTTCACCAGCGCCTGAATGCCGGAGATGGTGTACGGGGTGGAGAAGTCATATTTCTTCTGACGCTCAGGAGAAATAGTTACCTGGTTAATCACCACGTCGATACGTTTTGAATCGAGCGACGCCAGCATCCCATCCCACTTGGTCGGTTTGAGGTCAGCCTTAACGCCCAGGTGTTCTGCCAGCTCATTGGCAAACTCCACTTCAAAGCCGGTCAACTTACCGTCATCGCCCTGGAAACTGAACGGAGGATAAGTGCCTTCCAGGCCAACGCGCAGCGTGCCGCGTTCTTTCACCTGGTTTAATAAATTCTCAGCAGCGAACGCCTGTACGCTTGCGCCAGCAACCAGCGCAACGGCCATAGCACCCATCAGCACCTGACGACCCAGAAACTTCAGTTTCATTATACCCCCGAAAAGCATCACTTTTTTTCGTAGTGTAAACCGTTCGTCTTCAATGACAAACACCCATGAGATACATCTTATTCCAATTTAATATATATCAGAGGTTTCACAGTCTGCGAAATTTTGCTCGTTATCACGCGGCAAGTGGCGCTGAAAACGCAGGTATTTCCGCAAGGCAATACGATAATTGTTGGTGCTGGTGTCCGGCAGCCAGGCCTCCAGTTTTTCATCCGCATGACGCTCAAGCAGTATCGATTGCGGCACCTGTTGGTCGACAAAATGGTTGCCAAGACGACGCAGACGCACAACGTACTCACGTACGGTACCCGCGCTCATATCCGTTTGTTCGAGGAGATATTGTTTGAAGCCGATGATATTGAAGAAGGCACTCTGCTCTTTACAGTGCAGATCGCCGCAGAAGCGGCATAGCGCTGACCAGGCGCTACGTTCCTGCTGCCACGCGTTGTCATCCATCAGCGTATCCAGGCGGGAGATAGCGATTTTATTCACGATTACGCCCTGACGCACTAAGGTGATACGGTCGAGCAGTTTGTGACACTGGGCGCAATGCGTTTCGCTGTGTTTAAAGTCTTTGAGATAGCGGCTTAATGGCCGTCTTTTTACCTGCATCATTATGATAACTCCGGGTTCTCATTACATAATGCGGCATTTTTGGCGAAACTTAACGTTACTCCAACCTACGTCTTACCCAGTTTTATGCGCAGACGCTTAATGGCCTGGCTGTGCAGTTGGCTTACGCGCGACTCCCCCACTTCCAGCACTGCGCCGATCTCTTTGAGGTTCAGCTCTTCCTGGTAATAGAGGGTTAACACCAACTTCTCGCGCTCTGGCAGAGCCTCGATGGCTTCCATCACGCGATGGCGAAGATCGCCTTCCAGTAGTTGATGCAGTGGGTTTTCGTGTTGATTCTCTTCCGTCACCAGCTCAATGCTGTCGCCATACTCTTCACGCCACTCATCGTAGGAGAAAAGCTGGCTGTTATTGGTGTCCAACAGCACCTGACGGTATTCTTCAATCGCGATCCCAAGTCGCTGCGCGACTTCGGTTTCGGTCGCGTTTCGTCCCAGTTCCTGCTCCAGCTGTCCCAACGTCTGCGCAACTTCACGCGCGTTCCGCCGGACACTACGCGGTACCCAATCTCGGCTGCGTAATTCGTCCAGCATCGCCCCACGGATGCGTTGCACTGCGTAAGTCGTAAATGCCGTACCTTGCAGAGCGTCATAGCGTTCAACTGCGTTCAATAAGCCGATACCGCCCGCCTGGAGCAGATCGTCCAGTTCCACGCTCGCCGGCAAACGCACCTGAAGGCGCAGCGCTTCGTGTCGCACCAGCGGCACATAGCGTTGCCATAGCGAGTGTTTATCCATTACACCTTCAGCGGTATACATTGAATTCACGATAAACAGCCCTGCATTAATATGAGTTATCGGCACGATTATCCGTTTCTACAGGAATTTTAATCGATGGAACAATGGGGAAAAGTGGGGGTTATTTGCGGAGTAAGTGAAATTTACTTAACAAAAAAACCCCGCCGAGGCGGGGTTTGTCAGATTGAGAGCGATTAGCCCTGCAGCAGAGACAGAACCTGCTGTGGAACCTGGTTCGCTTTGGACAGCACGGAGTTACCAGCCTGCTGGATGATCTGCGCTTTAGACATGTTGGACACTTCGGTCGCATAGTCGGCGTCCTGAATACGGGACTGCGCTTCAGACAGGTTGGTGGTGGTGTTGTTCAGGTTGGTTACAGCAGAGCTCAGACGGTTCTGTACCGCGCCCAGAGAAGAACGGAATTTATCGACGGATGCGATAGCTTTGTCCAGCAGAGCCAGCGGGTTGTTAGAAGACGCGCCATCAAACTCCTTAGTAGCTACAGTAGTAGTACCATCTGCACTGGAACTGAGTTTAATTACCGCCGGGTTAGTACCAGTCCCATCTACAGTAATTTTAGTGGCGGCAGCAAGACCGCTGTTAGCGAGAGAGCCCGCTACAGAGAAGTTTTTGCCTTGAACAGTTACATAGCCAACTGCAGCACCGCTCGAATCCGAGCCAACTTTAATTAACTGGCCAGATTGGGTTGCTGAAGTTACACCATTAGCAACATCAGAATAAGTTACGTCTGCGGTGTTCAGAGAAACAGTTCCGTCAGCCGCAATAGACGCTGCATAAGAATCACTGCCACTTTGTACAACGTAATTACCTGATGCTGAACCATCAGCATTTTTTACGTTGTGCAGGCTGAGGCCAGAAGTATCAGTGATGTTCAGCGCAGTAGCTACACTCGCAGCATATTTGATAGCAACAGGCGGACTACCTGCTGTTGCTGAAGGAATCTGCGTGATAGAGTCGCCAACACTTACGCTGCCGCCGGCAACAGAGAAGCCTTTAAGACCCAGAGTAGAAGAGTCAATCTTCTGCAGGTCGATGCTGATGGTCTGACCATCGTTCGCGCCAACCTGAATCTCCATAGAACCGTTTTTAGCCAGTACGTTCACGCCGTTGAACTGAGTCTGACCGGATACGCGGTCAATTTCAGACAGGCGGGATTTAATTTCGTCCTGGATAGAAGACAGGTCAGAATCGGAGTTAGTACCGGTCGTTGCCTGAACGGTCAGTTCACGTACACGCTGTAAGTTGTTGTTGATTTCAGACAGTGCACCTTCAGTGGTCTGCGCCAGAGAGATACCGTCGTTAGCGTTACGTGCCGCCTGAGTCAGGCCTTTAATGTTGGAGGTGAAACGGTTAGCAATCGCCTGACCCGCTGCGTCATCCTTCGCGCTGTTGATACGCAAGCCAGAAGACAGACGCTCGATAGAACTGGACAGAGCAGACTGGTTCTTGTTGATGTTGTTCTGAGTGATCAGCGAGAGGCTGTTGGTATTAATGACTTGTGCCATGATTCGTTACCCTATATTTCAAGTCGTTGATTACGTTATGGGTTTTCACCCGTCGGCTCAATCGCCGTCAAACTTGTTATCGTCTGCTGTAAAACAACCTTTAGAATTTTTTTCACCAATCCCGCATTTTTTTAGCCGCCGAAATACTCTTTTCTCTTGCGCTTATTCTCGCCATTAAAAAAAAACAATTAAGCGTAAACTTTGACGCATTCAGGCCGATAACCCAGACATTCATTATACGTGTCGACACATTAAGGAATAAAAATGGCAAGCATTTCTTCATTGGGAATCGGATCGGGCCTGAAGCTGAGCGACATTCTGGATAGCCTTACCGCGGCTGAAAAAGCCACGTTAACACCTATTACAAAACAGCAGACCTCTTACACCGCTAAACTCAGCGCCTATGGCACGCTGAAAAGCTCCTTAGAGGCCTTCCAGACCGCTAACACAGCGCTTTCTAAAGCCGATCTTTTTACGGCGACCACAACGGCCAGCTCTACTACCGCCTTCAGCGCAACCACTACCGGTAACGCGATTGCGGGTAAATACACCATCAACGTCACACAGCTGGCACAGGCGCAAACGCTGACCACCAAAGCAACGCAGGCTGATAACAAAACGGCCATTGCCACCAGTGACAGCGTTCTGACTATTCAACAGGGTGGAGGTAAAGAGCCGGTAACCATTAACATCAGCGCAGCAAACTCCTCATTAACCGGAATGCGCGACGCTATCAACAATGCCAAAGCGGGCGTCAGCGCCAGTATCATTAACGTCGGCGGAGCCTATCGCCTGTCGATTACCTCAAATGACTCCGGCCTGGATAACGCCATGACGCTGAGCGTCAGCGGCGACAGCGCACTGCAAAACTTTATGGGTTACAACGGCACCAAAGGCGATACCAGCAATGGTATGACCGAGAGTGTGACGGCGCAGAATGCCGAGCTCACAGTAAACAACGTTGCCATTGTAAACAGCAGCAATACCATTAGTGATGCGCTTGAAGACATTACACTGAACCTCAATGACGTGACCAGCGGCAACCAAACGCTGACCATCACTCAGGATACGACAAAAGCGCAAGCTGCGGTTAAAGCATGGGTAACAGCCTACAACGCCCTGCAGGATACCTTCAGCTCCCTGACCAAATACACGGCGGTTGATGTAGGCTCCGATAGTCAGGATACCAGCAACGGTGCATTGATTGGTGACACCACGCTACGCACCATTCAGACCCAGTTGAAGAGCGCACTGAGCAATACGCTGAGCTCCTCGGCTTATAAAACTCTGGCACAGATTGGCGTCACTTCTGACCCAAGCACCGGCCAGTTGAACGTTGATGATGACAAACTCAGCGCTGCGTTGAAAAAAGATTCATCCGGAGTCGGCGCTCTGATTGTGGGTGACGGTAAAAAAACCGGCATTACCACCACTATCGGTAACAACCTGACCAGCTGGCTTTCCAGCACCGGGATTATTCAGGCTGCCAAAGATGGGGTCAGCAAAACGCTGAACAAATTGACCAAAGACTATAACGCCGCCAGCGATCTGATTGATGTAAAGGTCGCCCGTTATAAAGACCAGTTTACCCAGTTGGACGTTCTGATGACCTCGTTAAATAACACCAGTAGCTATTTAACGCAGCAGTTTGAATCAACATCCAGCAGTTCCAAGTAATTATTCTTAACCGGGAGAAACATCATGTACGGGGCCCAAGCAACAAAAGCCTACGCACAGATTGACGTAGAAAGCGCAGTGATGAGCGCCAGTCAGCAGCAGCTAGTCAGCATGCTGTTTGACGGCGCGCTGAGCGCGCTTATCCGCGCCCGCCTGTTTATGCAGGACGGCAATCTGCAGGGAAAAGGGCTTTCCCTGTCGAAGGCAATTAATATCATCGAAAACGGCCTGAAAATGGGGCTGGATGAAAAGAGTCATGATGAACTGACGCAGAATCTGTTAGCGCTCTACGCCTATATGGTAAGACGACTTTTACAGGCTAATCTGCGCAATGACGCTGGCGCCGTTGAGGAGGTTGAACACCTCATGCGCAATATCGCCGATGCCTGGAAGGAATCTCTCCTTACGCCTAATTTGATTCAGGACGCCGTCTAATGAGCCATGCACCGCATCTTTATCTCTCGTACCAACAGCTGGTTGAAAAAAGCAACAGGATGCTGCGACTTGCCACGGAAGGATTGTGGGACGAACTGATTGCCAGTGAAATGGAATACGTTAATGCGGTGCAAAAGATTGCTCAGTTAACCCAGCTAAGTGAACCGTCCGACCCGGTTCAGGAGCAGCTTCGTCCCCTGCTGCGCAAGGTACTGGATAATGAAAACACCGTAAAACGTCTGCTACAAGCGCGCATGGATGAGCTGGCAAAACTGGTGGGGCAATCGTCGATACAAAAGTCGGTGATGTCGACCTACGGTAAACAGGGTGGCCACGTGCTGGTTCCCCAGGATAATGCCGACCTTAATCATTAGTGATATTCACTCCGACACGCGGCGTGCCGGAGTGAATGTTTTTTATGGCAGTACCGACGGCAGCGGCGTTTTCGCCAGCGCAGCCGCGCATTCCACCGTTGGGCGTTCGACGCGTTGCAGCGTCATGCCGTCATACTTCAGCGTGTTACCGTCACGTTCAACCGCGTACACGTCCAGCTTATTCGTCACGTTATAAACGTCTTTATCTTTCAGCATCAGTTTCCCCGGAAGCGCAATCACGCGCTGCCACTGACGGCAGTCCATCGTATCGCCATCACGAGTCACAATCAGGCTGCCTATCGCCTCCGGGCTCACCAGCGCACGCTGCGGCCCAACCGACTGCCAGTATCCAGCCAGCCCCGCCGGAGCCGGTGCTTTTACAACGGTGGAGTAATCGGTAATTTGCGCACAACCCGCCAGCGTTAACAGCGCCGCCACAATGGCTAATTTTTTCATTATTCGTCCTGTTCCGGGAGAAAAAAACAGAAACATTATAGCGTTAAACCGATGACCGTTTCACGGTAATTGACTATTGCGGTAGGCGTGCCGCGATAAAAAACGCGGACGTTGGAGCGAGGAAGAGAAAATAGAAGGAAAAACACAAATCAGTTGTAGGCCGGATAAGCAAAGCGCCATCCGGCATCGCCCGAACAAATTGCCGGATGGCGGCGTGAACGCCTTATCCGGCCTACGGACTGAGTATTAAACTTGCATGCCCATCACTTCCTGATACGCACTCACCAGCTTATTGCGCACCTGAATCCCCATCTGCAGCGACACCGACGCTTTTTGCAGATCGGTCATAACATCGTTTAGCGCAATGCCCGGCTCGCCCAGCGAAAACTTCTCCGCCTGCGCTTTCGCGCTGTTTTGCGTATCGCTCACGCGATCCAACGCGGCGTGAAGCTGCCCGGCAAAGCTGATGCTTGGTTGCGTATCCACGCTCTGATTGCGTGCCATTGCCGCCGTGGCTTGCAGCTGTGACAGAACACCTTCAATACCCTGAATCGCCATATGAACTCCCGGATTGTATTTAACCTGGGAATGAGCTTACCAGCTTGTCAATAAGATAAAGGCGCTAAATAGCACCATAAAAATGGGTTATTTGGCCCATCAAAAATCCTAAAGAAACAAATAATGGCATAGCTATCTTTATGAGTTCTGACCTGGGAGTCTGCTTTGTTTTCGTTAACGTTTAACGCCATTGATCAGGATCGACGAGGTGCGCAATGAGCGCGAGTGCTACGGCTACACCACAAAATAAAACCTTAGAGTGGGTCAACCGCCTGCGCGCGAATCCTAAAATCCCACTGATGGTCGCCAGCGCGGCCGCGGTGGCCGTTCTTGTGGCAATGGTGCTGTGGGCAAAATCCCCGGACTACCGCACGCTGTTCAGCAACCTGTCTGACCAGGACGGCGGTGCTATCGTCACACAGTTAACCCAGATGAACGTCCCTTACCGCTTTGCCGATAACGGCGGCGCGCTGGAAGTTCCTGCGGATAAAGTTCACGAGCTGCGTCTGCGCCTGGCTCAGCTTGGCCTGCCGAAAGGTGGCTCAGTTGGCTTTGAGTTGCTCGACCAGGAAAAATTTGGCATCAGCCAGTTCAGCGAGCAGGTGAACTACCAGCGCGCGCTGGAAGGAGAGCTGGCCCGCACTATTGAAACCCTCGGCCCGGTCAAAAGCGCGCGCGTCCATTTAGCGATGCCGAAACCATCGCTGTTTGTCCGTGAACAAAAATCCCCTTCCGCTTCGATAACCGTCAATCTGGAGCCCGGCCGTGCGCTCGATGAAGGGCAGATATCTGCAGTTGTGCATCTGGTCTCCAGCGCCGTCGCCGGTTTACCGCCGGGCAACGTCACGCTTGTCGACCAGGGCGGGCACCTGCTGACGCAGTCGAATACCAGCGCTCGTGACCTGAACGACGCGCAGCTGAAGTATGCCGCCGACGTTGAAGGCCGCGTTCAGCGCCGTATCGAAGCAATACTCGGGCCGATTGTCGGCAACGGTAACGTCCACGCGCAGGTGACCGCGCAAATCAACTTTGATAACAAAGAGCAAACCGACGAGCAGTATCGTCCGAACGGCGATGCCAGCCAGGCAGCGGTGCGTTCACGTCAGGTGAGCGAGAGCGATCAGGTAGGCAGCCCTTATCCAGGCGGCGTTCCGGGCGCGCTGTCAAACACTCCTGCACCTGCGCCATCGGCACCTATCAGTACGCCACCGGCAAACCAGGCCAACGGTCAGACCGCCGCGAACCGCAACACCACCACCACGACCGGTCCGCGCAATACGCAGCGTAATGAAACCAGCAACTACGAGCTCGACCGCACCATCATGCACACCAGGAAAAACGTTGGCGATGTTCAACGTCTGTCGGTGGCCGTGGTGGTCAACTACCGTAATCTGCCGGATGGCAAACCGCTGCCGCTTACGAACGATCAGATGAAGCAGATTGAAGACTTGACCCGCGAAGCGATGGGCTTCTCCACCACCCGTGGCGATACCCTGAACGTGGTCAATTCACCGTTTAACGATACCGATGAAAGCGGTGGTGAACTGCCATTCTGGAAGCAGCAGTCGTTTATCGATCAGCTGATGACCGCCGGTCGTTGGTTACTGGTGCTGATTGTCGCCTGGCTCCTATGGCGTAAAGCGATTAAGCCGCAGCTCCAACGCCGTGAAGCCATCGCGCTGGCGTCCGCCGAGCAGGTGAAAGTTCAGCAGGAAGCGCAGGACGCCGTTGAGGTTCGCCTCAGCAAAGATGAACAAACGCAGCAGCGCCGTGCTAACCAGCGCCTGAGCGCTGAAGTGATGAGCCAGCGTATTCGCGAAATGTCTGATAACGATCCGCGCGTGGTAGCGCTGGTCATTCGCCAATGGATGAATAACGACCATGAGTAACCTGACTGGAATCGATAAAAGCGTCATTTTGCTGATGACGATTGGCGAAGACCGCGCGGCCGAGGTGTTCAAGCACCTCAGCACCCGCGAAGTACAGCAGCTCAGTACCGCCATGGCGGGCGTAAAGCAGATCTCTAATAAACAGCTGACCGACGTGCTGGCGGAGTTCGAGCAAGAAGCCGAGCAGTTTGCGGCACTGAGCGTCAATGCCAACGACTACCTGCGTACGGTGCTGGTCAAAGCGTTGGGTGAAGAGCGTGCCGCCAGCCTGCTGGAAGATATTCTCGAAACCCGCGAAACCACCAGCGGCCTCGAAACGCTCAACTTTATGGAACCACAGAGCGCCGCCGATATTATCCGCGAGGAGCACCCGCAGATTATCGCGACCATTCTGGTGCACCTCAAACGCGGTCAGGCAGCCGATATTCTGGCGCTGTTCGACGAACGTCTGCGTCACGACGTGATGCTACGTATTGCCACCTTCGGCGGCGTACAGCCGGCGGCGCTGGCGGAACTTACCGAGGTGCTGAACAACCTGCTCGACGGCCAGAACCTCAAGCGCAGCAAAATGGGCGGCGTGAGAACGGCGGCCGAAATTATCAACCTGATGAAAACGCAGCAGGAAGAAGCGGTTATTACCGCAGTGCGCGAATTCGACGGCGATCTGGCGCAGAAAATCATCGACGAGATGTTCCTGTTCGAAAACCTGGTCGACGTGGACGATCGCAGCATCCAGCGCCTGCTGCAGGAAGTGGACTCCGAATCGCTGCTCATTGCCCTCAAAGGCTCCGAGCCGCCGTTGCGCGAGAAGTTCCTGCGCAATATGTCCCAGCGTGCGGCCGACATTCTGCGCGACGACCTGGCCAACCGTGGCCCGGTACGTCTGTCTCAGGTCGAGAACGAACAGAAAGCCATCCTGCTTATTGTGCGTCGTCTGGCCGAAACCGGCGAGATGGTGATTGGCAGCGGAGACGACACCTATGTCTGATACCACGCCGTGGAAAGTCTGGCAGCCTGACGATCTCTCTCCGCCAATGGAAATGGAGTTTACCCCACTTTCCGTTGACGAAATGGACGAGGAGCAAGAAGAGATTTCCGCCGAACAGCTGCAACAGCAACAGCTGGCTCAGCTACAGATTCAGGCTCATGAACAGGGCTACCAGGCCGGTCTGCGTGAAGGCCACGCCGCCGGTCAACAGCAGGGTTATCAGGAAGGTCTGGCGCAAGGGCTCGAACAGGGTCTGGCGCAGGCCAAACAGGAACAGGCGCCAATTCACGCCCGTATGCAGCAGCTGGCGAGCGAATTTCAGCATACGCTGGATACCCTCGATAGCGTCATTGCTTCACGTCTGATGCAGATGGCGCTGGAAGCGGCGCGGCAGATTGTCGGGCAGGTGCCGGTGGTGGATAACACCGCGCTGATTAAGCAGATTCAATCCCTGCTTCAACAGGAGCCGCTGTTCACCGGCAAGCCTCAGCTGCGCGTTAGCCCGGAAGATTTACCACGCGTCGAAGAGATGCTCGGCGCAACGCTGAACCTGCACGGCTGGCGGCTGCGAGGCGACCCAACGCTGCATCCCGGCGGCTGCAAAGTCTCCGCCGATGAAGGCGATCTGGATGCCAGCGTCGCCACGCGCTGGCAGGAACTGTGCCGCCTGGCGGCACCGGGAGCTTGCTGATGACCGTGCGTCTGACCCGCTGGCTCAACACGCTCGACAATTTCGAGGCGCGTATCGCGCAGCTTCCTGCTGTGCGCCGCTACGGACGTCTCACCCGCGCAACTGGCCTCGTGCTGGAAGCCACCGGGCTACAGCTTCCGCTCGGCGCGACCTGCATTATCGAACGCCAACAGGGCGCGGAGATGCAGGAAGTAGAAGCCGAGGTTGTCGGCTTTAACGGTCACCGCCTATTTTTGATGCCGCTCGAAGAAGTTGAAGGCATCCTGCCCGGCGCGCGCGTCTATGCGCGTAACACCGCCGGTGACGGACTGCAAAGCGGCAAACAGCTGCCGCTTGGCCCGGCGCTGCTGGGCCGCGTACTGGACGGCAGCGGCAAACCGCTTGACGGATTGCCCGCCCCGGATACCACCGAAACCGGTGCGCTTATCACCGCGCCGTTTAACCCCTTACAGCGCACGCCGATTGAACACGTGCTGGATACCGGGGTACGCCCAATCAACGCCCTGCTCACCGTCGGACGCGGCCAGCGTATGGGACTGTTTGCCGGTTCCGGCGTCGGTAAGAGCGTGCTGCTCGGCATGATGGCGCGCTATACCCGCGCCGACGTCATCGTCGTCGGGCTTATCGGTGAACGTGGGCGTGAAGTTAAAGACTTTATCGAGAACATTCTCGGCACCGAAGGCCGCGCGCGTTCGGTGGTGATTGCGGCTCCGGCCGACGTTTCTCCCCTGCTGCGCATGCAGGGTGCCGCCTATGCGACCCGCGTGGCGGAAGATTTCCGCGACCGCGGTCAGCATGTGTTGCTGATCATGGACTCCCTGACCCGCTACGCCATGGCGCAGCGTGAAATCGCGCTCGCCATCGGCGAACCGCCAGCGACCAAAGGCTACCCGCCTTCGGTGTTCGCCAAACTGCCCGCGCTGGTTGAGCGTGCTGGTAACGGCATTACCGGCGGCGGCTCGATCACCGCGTTTTATACCGTATTGACCGAAGGCGATGACCAACAGGATCCGATAGCCGACTCCGCGCGCGCCATCCTTGATGGTCACATCGTGCTGTCCCGTCGGCTGGCGGAAGCCGGGCACTATCCGGCCATTGATATCGAGGCCTCGATCAGCCGTGCGATGACCGCGCTCATCAGCGAAGAGCATTACGCCCGGGTACGCAACTTTAAGCAGCTGCTCTCGAGCTTCCAGCGTAACCGCGACCTGATTAGCGTCGGCGCATACGCCAAGGGCAGCGACCCGATGCTGGATAAAGCCATCACGCTTTGGCCGCATCTGGAAGCATTTTTACAGCAAGGCATTCTTGAAAAAGCAGACTGGGAATCATCCATCCAGGCCCTGGAAATGATTTTCCCATCGTCATAGTGAAGCAAGAGGATCACAAATATGGCGCAGCACGGTGCATTAGCAACGCTGAAAGAGCTGGCAGAAACTGATGTGGACAACGCCGCCCTCGTTTTGGGTGAAATGCGGCGCGGATGCCAGCAGGCGGAAGAACAGCTCAAGATGTTGATGGACTATCAACTGGAATATCAAAACAGCCTGAATAACGACATGACGCAGGGCATTGCCAGTCTGCGATGGCAGAACTACCAGCAGTTTATTCAAACGCTGGAGAAAGCTATCGACCAGCACCGTCAGCAGTTGATTCAGTGGAACAACAAAGTGGAGCAGGCGCTGAATTTCTGGCGCGAGAAAAAACAGCGTTTGCAGGCATGGCAAACGCTACAGGACCGGCAAGAATCCGCCGCGCTGCTGGCGGAAAACCGGCTTGATCAGAAAAAAATGGATGAGTTTGCCCAACGCGCAACCTTGAGGAAACCCGAATGATTACTCTGCCTAACCTTGCCGTCAGCGATGCAAATATTGCAAGCACAGACGCGACGGCAAAAACCCCGGGGTCACCCGAGGATTTCCTGGCGCTGTTGGCAGGCGCACTGACCCAGAGCGCCGACCCCGCTGGCGCAAAAAACGCGCTGCTCACCGACGCTGATGTCAAAGGCCTTGCCGATGTGAAAGGTCTGAAAGATATCAAAGTTCAGGGTCAGTCGCTGACCAAGTGGCTGGTTCAACAGGAGGCTACCCAGGCCAATGCCAGCGCCGAGAGCGACGTAGACTTAGCGACCTCAAGTGATGCTCAGACCCTGTTAAGCTCACTGGCCGCCCATCTGAAAAGTGAACTGACCACCGGTAAAACGGACGCGAAAAGCGACGACGACTCCGCTGAGAGCAAACTGAGCGACGACGATCTGAAAAGTCTCAGCGCGCTCATGGCGATGCTGCCGGTCACCCCGCAGATTCAGCAGACGGCTACCGTTACTGCGCCTGCGCAAAATAGCGACACGCTCAGCTCCCTGACCACCGCACTCGGTCGTGGTGGCGCGAAATCTCAGGGCTTTGTGGATGTTAAAGGCACACCGACCACGCAAACTGGCGTTGATACCCGCGCGCTGCCCGCCGACTCCGCCTTTGTGATCCCAACCCAGAAAGCGGAATCAGAAAGCGTTTCGAGCCCAACCGCCGCCACCGCCGCGCTGGCACCGGTCGCCAACCAGAACAACGCCGCGCCGGTCCTTCCTGCCACCGCGACGGCCAACGTGCGCGCCCAACTGGGCACCGCGGACTGGCAGCAGAACGTGAGCCAGCACATCACGCTGTTTACCCGTTCGGGCCAGCAGACCGCCGAGCTGCGCCTGCACCCGGAATCGCTGGGCCAGGTACACATTACGCTGAAGGTGGAAGATAACCTGGCGCAAATCCAGATGGCCTCACCGCACAGCCACGTGCGCGCTGCACTGGAGGCCGCGCTTCCGGTACTACGCACTCAGCTTGAAGACAATGGCATTCAGTTGGGACAAAGCAATATCAGCAGCGATGGCTTTGCAGGTCAACAGCAGCAACCTTCATCTCAGCAGTCGTTTGCCGCACGTCATAACGCCGACGGCGGTGAAAACCAGGACGACACCGAACTTCTCGCCGTCCCTGCCGCCCTGCAATCTTCGGCTCGCGGGGATAATGCGGTAGATATCTTCGCTTAAACGCCCGAGGTAACACGATTATTCCCGTCTTTTCCACGCTTTGACCCGCGCGGGAGGCGGGATAATCATTGGATAGGCTCTAAAAGGAAGACCGCATCAAATGACTGACACCGCTATCAATAAAAAGAGCAAACGCTCCCTCTGGATCCCTTTGTTGGTGCTGGTAACGCTCGCCGCCTGCGCCACCGCAGGCTACAGCTACTGGCGTTTAACCAACAAAGCAGAGACCGCCGCGCCAAAAGAAGCGCCGCCGCCAGCTGCGCCGGTCTTCTTCCCGCTGGATACCTTTACCGTCAATCTCGGCGATGCCGACCGCGTGCTGTACGTTGGCGTGACGCTGCGCATGAAGTCTGAGGCTGACCGCGCGCGCCTGAATGACTATCTGCCGGAAGTTCGCAGCCGCATGCTCCTGCTGCTGTCACGCCAGGATGCGACTAAGCTTGCTACTGATGACGGCAAAAAGCAGCTCGCTGCCGAGATTAAAGAAACGTTGAGCGCACCGCTAATTGCTGGTCAGCCTAAACAGAACATTACCGACGTGCTGTATACAGCCTTTATTTTGCGGTAGGACTATGGGCGATAGCATTCTTTCTCAGGCCGAAATTGACGCGCTGTTGAACGGCGACAGCGACAATCCTAACGAGCCGCAGGCACGCGCTGCGGGCGAAGATGACATTCGCCCCTATGACCCCAATACCCAACGACGCGTTGTACGTGAACGTCTGCAGGCGCTGGAGATCATCAACGAGCGTTTTGCCCGCCACTTCCGTATGGGATTGTTCAACCTATTGCGCCGGAGTCCGGACATTACAGTGGGGGCGATTCGTATTCAGCCATACCACGAGTTTGCTCGTAACCTGCCGGTGCCCACTAACCTTAACCTGATCCATCTAAAGCCGCTGCGCGGCACGGGCCTGGTGGTCTTTTCCCCAAGCCTGGTGTTTATCGCCGTGGATAACCTGTTCGGCGGAGATGGACGCTTTCCGACCAAAGTAGAAGGTCGTGAGTTCACCCATACCGAGCAGCGGGTCATCAACCGCATGCTGAAGCTGGCTCTGGAAGGCTATAGCGATGCATGGAAAGCCATCAACCCGCTGGAAGTGGAATATGTCCGTTCGGAGATGCAGGTGAAGTTCACCAACATCACCACTTCGCCGAACGACATCGTGGTGAACACGCCGTTCCACGTAGAAATAGGCAATCTGACCGGCGAGTTTAATATCTGCCTGCCGTTCAGCATGATTGAGCCGCTGCGCGAACTGCTGGTTAACCCGCCGCTGGAAAACTCACGCAATGAAGATCAGAACTGGCGTGAAAATCTGGTGCGTCAGGTGCAGCACTCCGAGCTCGAACTGATAGCGAACTTCGCCGATATCTCGCTTCGACTGTCACAAATACTCAAACTTCAACCCGGTGATGTCCTGCCGATAGAGAAGCCCGATCGCATTATTGCGCACGTCGACGGCGTGCCGGTGTTAACCAGCCAGTACGGCACGGTTAACGGACAATATGCGCTGCGCGTAGAACATTTGATCAACCCGATATTGAATTCGCTGAACGAGGAACAGCCCAAATGAGTGATATGAATACTCCACCCGATGACAACAGCGGATCCGTGGACGATCTGTGGGCTGAAGCGCTGAACGAACAGAAAACCACCAGCAGCAAAAGTGCTGCCGATGCGGTATTCCAGCAACTTGGCGGCGGCGACGTCAGCGGCACGCTGCAGGATATCGACCTGATCATGGATATTCCGGTCAAGCTGACCGTTGAACTGGGTCGTACCCGGATGACCATCAAAGAGCTGCTGCGCCTGACGCAGGGTTCCGTGGTCGCACTGGACGGCCTGGCGGGTGAACCATTGGATATCTTAATCAACGGCTATCTGATTGCCCAGGGTGAAGTTGTGGTGGTTGCCGACAAGTACGGCGTACGTATCACCGACATCATCACGCCATCAGAGCGTATGCGCCGCCTGAGCCGTTAAGATGAGCACAAACCACGCTGTGCCACCGGCACCGGTCTCTCATAGCGCTACGCCGTCTGGACACGGCGTGGCGACGACAAACCATACTGCCGCATCCGCAACCCCCACCGCACCGGTGACCGTTGCGCATGTTAATGAGCCGGCGACGTCGCCATTAATTCAGGTTAGCGGTGCCCTGCTGGGCATTATCGTGCTCATCCTGGCGGCGGCATGGGTGGTGAAGCGCGTCATGCCCGGCGCCATGAGAAATCAGCCAGCAAGCGGGTTGAAGGTGAGCGCTAGCGCCTCGCTGGGTGCCCGTGAACGCGTGGTGATTGTTAACGTTGAAGATGCGCGTCTGGTGCTCGGCGTCACCGCGCAACAGGTTACGTTGCTGCATAAGCTGCCGCCAGCCTCAGCGGAGAATCAGCCACCGCAGGCTGCCGCACCCGAATTTGCTTCACTGATGAAAAACATGCTTAAGCGTCCCGGGAGATCCTGATGCGTCGTATTTATTCCCTTGCGCTGAGCGGGCTGTTGTTGCTGTCGCCCTCCGCTTTTGCAGAACTTCCAGGTTTAATCAGCCAGCCGCTAGCCAACGGTGGTCAGAGCTGGTCGCTGCCGGTTCAGACGCTGGTTTTTATTACCTCGCTGACCTTTATCCCGGCCATTTTACTGATGATGACCAGCTTCACCCGCATCATCATTGTGTTCGGCCTGCTGCGTAGCGCCCTGGGAACACCGTCTGCGCCACCTAACCAGGTCCTGCTGGGACTGGCGCTGTTTCTGACCTTTTTCATTATGTCGCCGGTTATTGACAAAGTTTACACCGACGCCTATCAGCCGTTTAGCGAAGATAAAATCACCATGCAGGATGCGCTGGAAAAAGGCGCGCAGCCGCTGCGTGAATTTATGCTGCGCCAGACCCGTGAAGCGGATCTGGCGCTGTTTGCCAGACTCGCCAACAGCCAGCCTATTCAAGGTCCAGAGGCCGTTCCTATGCGTATTCTGCTCCCGGCCTATGTCACCAGCGAACTGAAAACCGCCTTCCAGATTGGCTTCACCATTTTTATTCCATTCCTGATTATCGATCTGGTGATCGCCAGCGTCCTGATGGCGCTAGGGATGATGATGGTGCCGCCTGCCACCATCGCGCTGCCGTTTAAGCTGATGTTGTTTGTACTGGTGGATGGCTGGCAACTGCTGGTCGGCTCGCTGGCGCAGAGTTTTTACAGTTAAGGAGTACCCATGACCCCTGAATCCGTCATGATGATGGGCACCGAAGCGATGAAAGTGGCGCTGGCGCTGGCCGCCCCGCTGCTGCTGGTTTCTTTGGTGACCGGCCTGATTATCAGTATCCTGCAGGCCGCGACGCAGATTAACGAAATGACGCTGTCGTTCATTCCAAAAATCATCGCTGTGTTTATCGCGATTATCGTTGCCGGACCGTGGATGCTGAATCTCCTGCTGGACTACGTGCGAACGCTGTTCAACAACTTGCCCTATATCATCGGCTAAGCACGATGATCCATTTCACCAGCGACCAGTGGCTCTCCTGGCTCAGCCTCTATTTCTGGCCCATGCTGAGGGTACTGGCGCTGATAACGACCGCGCCGATTCTGAATGAACGCACCATACCGAAACGCGTGAAGGTGGGGCTGGGGATTATTATCACCGTCGTTATCGCCCCTTCTCTGCCGGTCGTTGAAGTCCCTATCTTCTCGGCAAATGCGCTCTGGCTAGCGCTACAGCAGATTCTTATCGGCATTGCGCTAGGGTACACCATGCAGTTCGCCTTTGCGGCCGTTCGCTACTCCGGCGAGGTCATTGGCCTGCAGATGGGGCTCTCATTTGCCACCTTTGTTGACCCAGGAAGCAACCTCAATATGCCGGTGCTGGCACGAATCATGGACATGCTCGCGATGCTGCTGTTCCTGGTTTTTAACGGCCATTTATGGCTTATTTCGCTGCTGGTCGATACTTTTCACACCCTGCCCATCGGCGGCGAACCCATTAACAGCAACGCGTTTTTAGCGCTGACGCGCGCGGGAGGAATGATTTTTCTCAACGGCGTCATGCTGGCTCTGCCTATTATCACGCTGCTGCTGACGGTCAACCTGGCGCTGGGTATGCTCAACCGTATGACACCGCAGCTCTCCGTATTCGTCATCGGATTTCCGATTACTCTCACCGTCGGCATTCTATTAATGGCAGCATTAATGCCGCTGATCGCACCGTTTTGCGAACACTTATTTAGTGAGATATTTGATCTATTAGCAGATATTATCAGTGAGTTACCACGTATAAATTCTCCATAAGCCACCCGGTTATTATGAGGAAATTCCTAAAGTAAAATTGCAAAAACATCTACCAGCATATCGCTGGCGCGGGTTATTTGTTTTTAGGTGATTCACACTACATAACATTTACTTTACTTTGAGATGATTCCTGGCAAATTATACGTAACTTTACGGGATAGTTGATGCCGCCTGTTCGTCTTCATCCTCTTGTTTTTTATTTTCACCAGGTTCGTTGCGGCGATGAAGTTCGAAGGCAGTGGGTTAATTATCGTTACGCATTGAGTGAGGGTATGCCATGTCAACGATTATTATGGATCTATGCAGTTATACGCGGCTAGGGTTAACCGGATACCTGGCCAGTCGTGGGGTAAAAAAACGTGATATTGACAATGTAGACAACGTTGACGGGCTCGCTGAGATATGCGCCGTTCGCCGTCCAGCTGTCGTGTTTATTAATGAGGACTGCTTCATTCATGATGTGCAGAGTAGTCTGCATATTAAGCAGATCATTAATCAACACCCCAGGACGCTGTTCATTGTTTTTATGGCGATTGCCAATATTCATTTTGACGAATATCTGATGGTTAGGAGTAATCTGCTAATTAGCTCTAAATCGATAAAACCTGAAACGCTCGATATCATTTTGGGTAATTATCTGAAAAAAGAAACAGCAGAAGTAAAGCAAACTAATATCTCTACCTTGTCATTAAGTCGTACAGAATCCAGCATGTTGAAAATGTGGATGTCGGGTCAGGGAACGATACAAATATCCGATCAGATGAATATTAAAGCTAAAACCGTATCGTCACATAAGGGTAATATTAAAAAGAAAATAAAAACGCATAACAAACAGGTTATCTATCATGTTGTTCGTCTGGCTGAGAATGTCACATCAGGCATTTTCGTCAATATGCGTTAGGATAACGACAGCAGGGAAACTGGCGGTATCGCTACCGCCAGATGACTAAATCACGATTCGCTTTTTTCAACGAAAATACCGTCTGCGTGGCCCAACTCATTGAAGAACCAGATCCCCATAGGATAATCCTCCAGCGATACCAGATACATCGTCCCTTCATTGAATTGCTCAATTGCCAGCACGACGCCGGAGCGACGCGGCCCCCCATCTGTCTTGACCGTCACACGATCGTTAACTTGCATAAACGTCATCTCCTGAGTGGTTTAGCCCAGTTTAGAACAAAATTGCCGCGCTGACAGCGCTCCGTTGCATAAGTGCTTAATTATCCATCATTATCGCGAAATTGCTCATTTTTTAAGCATATCCATCAATTAGATGTATACTTATACAGGGACCGAAACAAAGGGTGTCTGTGATGAAGATAGCAAGCGACCCCCGAGGGGTTAACATTGATGCGCTGCTAGCAGCGATTAACGAAATCAGCGAAAGTGAAATCCACCGCGCGACGGAGGACCCACATCACGTGAGCGTAGATGGCCGCGAATACCATACCTGGCACGAGTTAGCAGAAGCCTTCGAGTTGGACATTCATGATTTCAGCATCACGGAAGTGACGCGCTAGCGGGGTAAAAAAATCCCGACACGCAAGCGTCGGGATCAACCTTGCCGAAGCAAGAAGCATTGAAATATTCGTTACATCAGGAAACCTGACGTGGGTGAAACATTATCGTCGTTTATTTAAAATGACAAGAATTATTCACCTAAGAAATAAATATGACAGCGTAGTCCTGCTTACGCAGACACTTCGCTAACCTAATGATAAATCAACAAGATGACAGTTTTATTTTCAGAATTTCGCCATCACATCTTTAAGATTTTTCTCAATATACGCTTTCAACATAAGTTAAATTTATGTTTTATGACGCTATTTATTCCTGTCCTCTCCGTCTTCCGCACACACACGATTTCGCCCACTCGTTTTCGCCAGATAGAGCCTTTTATCCGCAATAGATTGCAGAACCTGGAAATCATACTGCGCCAGTTCATCGCTGCTACAAACGCCCAGCGAGGCGCTAACCCGAATGGTCTGGTTGCGGGAAATAAGGATTTCCCGGCTGTTAATGCTTTCGCGGATACGTTCGGCAATGACCGTTGCCTGAGCCAGCGAGGTGTCCGGCAGCACCAGACAAAATTCTTCACCACCTACCCGGCCAGCGATATCTTCTTTACGGATCTTATTAAGGATCACCCTGCCAATATGAATAAGCACCCGGTCACCCGCCTGGTGACCAAAGCGATCGTTAATGCTTTTAAAATGGTCGAGGTCGAGCTGAATGACCGCCAACGACTCACCCGCCTTCTGGCAGTCGGCAAGGGATTTACTCGCTCTTTCAAACAACGCGCCGCGGTTATAGAGGCGAGTCAGCATATCGTGCCACGCACGCCACGCCAGCGAGTCCTGAAGCGTTGACATATTGCGCACCATGCGGCGGATGACTATCCAGGAGATAATCAGCATCGTGGTAAACAGTACCCAAAGTAGCGTCAGCGCAATACTGATACTACCGAAGTCTCCGCGAACGCCCTCTTCCAGGCTATGAATGCGCAGCAGCACGCCATCAAAATTTCGCAGCTTCTCCCAACTGATATAACGCGATAACTGGCGCACACTGCCTTCGTTTTGTTGTTCATAGGCATGAGCCAGTTGGGCCTGAACCTCCTGCGAGAGCTGAGTGCGCTTTGACGCATCCGACTCAGAAGAGGCAATCAGGTTCATTCGGCGGTCGTATAGCTGGTATTCTCCTTCTTCCTCTCCTTCAACGGATTGCGTCAGAAACTGCGTCATTTCATTGACAGAGAGCTGGATAGCCAGCACGCCGAACCAATACTGTTCATAGTCCAGCGGAACGGCGGCAGTCACGGTTTGCGCAGCAGGCGTTTTATCCCGACTGAAGGTCGTCTGCCACTTCACCCCACGATTGGGGTTGTCGCGCTGCGACTGCTGGGTAAACCAGGGGCTGGTTGCCAGACGATAGTAATATTCGGTTATGCTGTCCTGCTGGGTAGCATCTGTGCTGAGGTAAAAACCGGCACGCGAGACATACAGCATATGGGTTTCAAAACGCGCAAGGTGTTGACGGGTCATCGCGGATAAACGCAGCAGGTAGCCCAGTTCAATGGTCGCCATGAACTCGTTGCCCAGCAGCGGATTGTCGCGTGACAGCAGATTAGTATGCTCAACGAACGCGTCGGATACGCCGTGTAGCGGCAGCGTTCGGTTGTTGTTCAAAGAGATCTGCCAGTCAGACTGCGCACGTTGGCGTTCAAACTGCTGTTCGGCGGCGCGCAGCACTTCAAACGCCAGCGGCACCTGGAGAGCGGACTGCATACCATTGCGGAAAAACAGCAGGCGGTCAGTGTTAAACTGAAGCTGCGCATCCATATCATTGGCCACGTTCTTCAGATTATTACGCTGACTTGAGATGTAGGCATCTTCCAGCACGATGGTTTCGCGCCATGTCAGCAGCGTTGAAAAAAAGAGAACCACGACAAAACAAATATTGACGACCCGCTCAGGCTTAACCCGGCGCGCCAGCTTAGACCACCATCCTGTGGGCGTTGGTGTCGTCGCCTTCAAGGGATGCACGGTAGCGCTCCTAAACGGCTGTTTGAATTAACAACCCGCGACAGTTCCAGAATTGATTGCTGCTGATAATTCATGCTGCTCCACGACGACAATGCTACGACAAAGGGCCGGGATAACGGCCCTAAACCGCCCGGCATTCGCCGGGCGCAAAGGCAAAGATTACGTTTGCTCTTGTGGGGATAGATTGCCTGGAATCAGCTCATCTTCACGGAATGCCTCCCGCTTAACGCCAAAACCATCGTACCAGCGGCACTCCACCATCCCGCTGGCGTATCCCGTTACGACCATTCGCGGCCCACCATTTTTGGGCCGGACTTCATCACTGACCAAAAAGACCATTGTTGCCTCCGGTATCAGGGTGAAACTGTTTCACCTTAGCCGATCCACGAACGGTTTGCGTACCGGAACCGCATTTTTTATGCACGAGACTGGCGCCAGCGTGAGATGACATTCACCCCCGCCAGCACGACGGCGCCAATCACAAAACCGAGCACCAGATTGGCGAACACCGGCACCAGCGTGGCAAGCCAGGATGCCTGCTGCGTGGCAAAGGTTTCAATGGCGTGATGCACCGGCGCAACGCCGTGAACCACGATACCGCCACCCACCAGGAACATGGCCAGCGTCCCAACGACCGACAGCGTTTTCATCAGCCACGGTGCTACCACCAGCAGCCCTTTACCGACACCTTGCGCCAGGGCGTTGCGTTTTTCGACCAGCCAGTAGCCCATATCATCCAGCTTCACAATCACGCCCACGAGGCCGTAGACGCCAATGGTCACCAGCACGGCGATGCCGGATAAAATCAGCACCTGATTCAACAACGGCGCTTCAGCGACGATGCCTAAGGTAATGGCAACAATTTCTGCAGAGAGAATAAAATCGGTGCGGATAGCGCCCTTCACTTTATCTCGCTCATAGCTGCCAGGGTCCTGCTGCGCAATAGCCTCCAGACGCTGCTGGCGCGCGTCGTCGTCGCCTTTATGTTTACGCTCATGCAGCGTATGCAGCACTTTCTCCACGCCCTCAAAACAGAGGTACGCGCCGCCAATCATCAAAAGCGGCGTTACCGCCCACGGGATAAAAGCACTGATTAACAGCGCCAGCGGTACCAGAATGACTTTATTAAGCAGCGACCCTTTCGCCACGCTCCACACCACCGGCAGCTCGCGATTCGCACGCACGCCAGAAACCTGCTGAGCGTTCAACGATAAATCATCCCCCAGCACGCCAGCCGTTTTTTTCGCCGCCAGTTTGCCCATCATCGAGATATCATCGAGTAAAGTGGCGATATCATCTAACAAGGTTAATAAGCTACTTCCTGCCACAAACCACATCCTTTATTTTTTGTATTGATAACAAAGTATGAAGCAAAATGACGCGGGGCGTAAGAGATACATATTTATAACATAAAAACAACATCAACCCCTGAATTAAAGCACTCGCCAGCACGGTAGTTTTGGCGTTTACTATCTGCCTGCTTGCTATTTTGCCGTGAGGAAGTATGCGTATTAAACAACTGTTACCCTTGATTGGCGCGCTGTTCGCGCTGTATATCATTTGGGGTTCAACCTATTTTGCCATTAGCATCGGCGTCGCCAGCTGGCCCCCTTTAATGATGGCAGGCATTCGCTTTCTTTCGGCGGGCGTGGTGCTGATGGTATTTTTGCTAGCAACCGGTCACCGTCTGCCGGCGCGAAAACCGCTGATTAATGCGGCTATCATTGGCGTATTGCTGCTGGCCGTTGGTAATGGCATGGTAACCGTCGCCGAACACCAGAACGTGCCTTCCGGTATTGCCGCCGTTATGGTGGCAACCGTTCCCCTATTTACGCTCTGCTTCAGCCGCTTCTTTGGTATCGCAACGCGTAAACTGGAGTGGCTGGGGATTGCGATTGGTCTCGCGGGCATTGTGCTGCTCAACAGCGGCGGCAACCTGAGCGGCAATCCGTGGGGCGCGCTGATGATCCTGATTGGTTCGCTGAGCTGGGCGTTTGGCTCGGTGTATGGTTCACGTATTGAGCTGCCCACCGGCATGATGGCCGGTGCCGTCGAAATGCTGGCAGCCGGAATTATCCTGATGGTGGCGTCGCTGTTCAGCGGCGAGCGTTTGACTGCCCTGCCCAGCCTGCACGGTTTCCTGGCGGTAGGTTATCTCGCCATCTTTGGCTCAATTATCGCCATCAACGCCTACATGTATTTGATTCGCAACGTCACGCCTGCTGTAGCCACCAGCTACGCCTATGTGAACCCGGTCGTTGCCGTGCTGTTAGGTACTGGCTTTAACGGGGAGCACCTCTCTGGAACCGAATGGCTCGCGCTGGCGATTATCATCGCCGCCGTCGTGCTGGTGACGCTCGGGAAATATCTTTTCCCGGCAAAAGCCAGCGCTATTCCTTGTCAGACTGAGAAATAAACCTCAGGCTTGAGATCCCTTGAATACCGATCTGCGCGCTGCCCTCGCCGCCGCAGATCCACTCTTCCAGCCGCTCGCTCAATGCAAGATCTGTGAGCTTCTCCCGCCCGCGTAGCGCGCACTCCCACACCACCAGCACGCGCCAGCCTGAAGCAATAAGCTGGCGTATATCCCGCTCATCGCGTACGACATTAGCGCCAATTTTATTCAGCCAGAAGTCGGTGCGCGTCGCGGGCACCTTAAACAGATAGCAATCGTGGTGATGCCAGAAGCAGCCATGCGTGAATATCACGCAACGGTAGTCGTCGAGGGTAAAATCGGGACGGCCCGGCAGGCGCGAGTCCTGCGCGAGCCATTGCAAGCCCAGGCCGTCCAGCAGTACCGCCATCCGTTTTTCAATCGCGGTATTCTGCGCGCCGATGGCGCGCATATTTTTACTGCGGGTGGCCTTATCGTGAACGTCCGCCATCGCCGGTTTCCGAATCACGCAACGCAACCGCCTGCAAAATACGCGACTGTAAAAGGCGCGCCACGGCGGCAAACACCGGTACAATCACCGAGTTACCAAACTGCCGGTACGCCTGGGTATCCGACACCGGAATACGGAAACGGTATCCCTGCGGTGATTCAAAACCCATCAAGCGAGCGCACTCTCGCGGCGTCAGGCGACGCGGGCGATGCAGCTGATTTTGCGGGTCATCAAAGTGCTTTTCCCCCAGCGCCAGATCCCAGCCCCGGTCGATCAGGATTTCGGCGCCATCTTTGTAATAGCGCGCCGACAGCGTTCGCGCCACGCTGCTGGCTTTTGTCGGGTCAACCAGTCCGTAGCCAAAACCGTTGCCTTTCTCCTGATGCTTACGCGCATAGCGGTAGAGATATTTCCACAGCACCGGGGTGAGGATAAATTTGGGGTTAACGTTTGGCTCCAGCAGTTCACCAAAGGTCGGGCGCTGAGCCGGATAGAGCGACGGAATATCACGCAGAGTAAAGCCTTCATGTAGCCCTAAGTCACGGCGGAAACCGACTAACACAATGCGTTCGCGGTGCTGCGGCAGGAAGTACTGACCATCGATTATTTTCGGGTCATTGGCGCCCATATCCGCGGCATCGGAAACTTCATATCCCAGTTCATCTAGCGTCTGCATAATAATTCGGAAGGTTTTGCCGCTATCGTGGCTCTTCAGGTTTTTGACGTTTTCCAGCACGAAGATAGGTGGCCGTCTAGCATCAATAATCCGCACCACGTCGAAAAATAGCGTGCCCTGAGTATCGCAGGCAAAGCCGTGCGCGCGACCCATCGCATTCTTTTTGGAGACGCCTGCTAAAGAGAAAGGCTGGCACGGGAAGCCTGCCAGTAGCACGTCGTGCTGAGGAATCGACGCCCGAATATGTTCCTGAGCCTTACGGTCGCTGACGTCAGGCTGATTGCTCAGCGTCACATCGCGAATATCCGTATTAAACCGATGCTCTACAGGGTCGCAGTACCAGTTGGCTTTATAGGTGCGCACCGTGTGTTTGTTCCACTCGCTGGTAAACACGCATTGGCCGCCAATCGCCTCAAAGCCGTGGCGAATGCCGCCGATGCCGGCAAAAAGATCGACAAAGCGAAAGGCATAATTCGGATGATGCTTAGACGGCCTCGGTAACAAAGAGGCCAGATGGGCACACTCATTTTCACTCAGACGTGTGTTGGCGCGCGCCAGGGTTACGACGCGCTTTACGATAGCCGGGCTCCAGTGCTGTTCCCCCACAGCGCTAAGCTCAGCGACAACGGTCTTTAAATCGTAAATCTCCAGAATATGCTCAAGCAGCGTCTGAGCATCCGGTGCGTCTAACGACGCACTCTCATGTGATAAGACTCGTTGTTGCATAAGTTTGACCAGATACAGAAAAATAAACCTGAGGTTACCATAAGTTGCTTGAGTCTGGCGTTGCGAATCTCCGCAGCACCTGCGCGTCCACCGAGAGCGGATCGCCCGCCAGCTCGGCGCTCAACTTCGCCATAAAGTGCACAAGGAAATCGGCGTTATGCTGTGCCAACTCGCGCCCTTTTGCGGTTTGCATGGTTTCAGGTAACCGCAACAGCTTGGTCTGGAAATGGTCGAGGGCGTAGGTTTTATCATCCAGTTCACGGTTATCAGCGAAGGGATCGTCAGCGTCAAACAGCGCCGCATTCATCGCCCCGGAAACGGCAAATTCCCGCGCTAAACCAATAGCACCCAGCGCTTCTAACCGGTCAGCATCCTGAATGATTTTGGCCTCGGGTGTGTTCGGCGTAATGCGCGCGCTGAAGCTGTGCGCTTCGATGGCGTGAGCAACGGCGCCATAGCGCTCAGCGGGAAACTGCGGGAAATCGCGCTGTAGAATCAGCAGCGTTTGCTGAGCCGATAACTGAGAGGAACGGGCGCGATCGGGATGGTTTTTCGGCAAGCTAACGAGGTCGTGAAAATAACTTGCCAATAATATCACCGTGAGGTCGACGGGATCGTCGGCAGCGATGCGCCTGGCAGTACGCCAGACTCGACGAAAATGGGCGATATCATGCGCCGCATCGCTACCAACATAATGAGTTTCAAACCAACGTTCAACGTCCTGCTGCCATGCTGTTAGTTCCATTCCTTCACCGCGGATGAGTGTATATTGGCCCCCAGCATAGCAATATTAGCGCTGTTCTTCCTGTTCAAGCCGGCGAGGTCGGGTATACCAGGCTATCCCGCCAAGCAACGCACCGACAATACTCAGCACCAGGAAACCGAGCAGCGCGCCAATCCATTTCCCCACGGACGAACCTATTTCACCGTCGATCGTCGCGCCGGGGATAGTCTGCACATCGCTGATGACCCACAGGTAACGCGCCATCGCCCAGACAAAGTAACCGCAAAATGCGTAAAATACCCACAGTGCCAGCTTGCCACCAGGGCCACGCTCTATTTGCTCTTCCATAAAAATACTCTCATTACGCTATTCATGTTCACTGCCACGACATCACGCTGGCAATAGATGTGATATCGGTCACATTATAACGATTAAATTGATGTGAGGTAGTCTCACTCAACGTTACCGGTAACAAACTACCGTTAGCTTGATCTTCGGCAATTTTGTCAGATGACATCTACATCAATGGAAGTACTGCTGATTCGCGTTAGGTTCTTTCGCCCCATTCTCCAGGAGAGTACTCAATCACGATATTCTAATGATAAAAATTTTATAACAGTTGCCATTTTAAATTCATAAAATAAATAACAATAAAGTATTTTTCTGCATCTTTATTTTTTATGGCGATCATGCCATTATCCTTACCGTTATTAGCCTTTTGTTATGCATCAATCAATTTGTTGTTTTTTGATCTTCCCGATCGTATGCCAGTGCGATCGGGATTTTTTTATCTTATACATAATCATTCAGATGATTGATATCGATAAAATTAACATCATCGCGACAAATAAATCCAGTAAAAACAATGATAAAAACAAATAAAACGTTTTTATTCATATTAAATTGAATATAGATGAAACATTATGAAATATTTAATATAATTTAATTACATTTATATTTTAAAATAAATTGAACTCTCACTATATTATCCAGCGCAGTAACGCCGGATGGCGTTACTTATATTCACATGCGCAATAATGCAAAGGAAAATATAATGAAAATGAAAGCTCTGGCACTGTTAGTCCCTGCTTTACTCGTGGCTGGCACGGTAAATGCGGCAGAAATGTATAATAAAAACGGTAATAAAGTAGATCTGTACGGAAAGGTTGACGCGCGTCATACCTTCTCCGACCACGCTGGCGATGACGGCGATGAAACCTACGTGCAGATTGGTTTCAAGGGCGAAACTCAGATTTCTAACGATCTGATTGGCTATGGCCAGTGGGAATACAAAACCTACGCGAACGATACCGAAGGCGCTGGTGATAAATCCTTCAACCGTCTGGCGTTCGCCGGTCTGAAGTTCGCCACCCTGGGCTCTTTCGATTACGGCCGTAACTACGGTGCGGTATACGACATTGAAGGCTGGACAGATATGCTGCCAGTTCAGGGGGGGGACTCCTATACCTGGACCGACAACTTCATGGTTGGTCGTACTAACGGCGTCGCCACCTACCGTAACAGTGACTTCTTCGGCTTGGTTGATGGCTGGAACTTCGCGCTGCAGTATCAGGGAGCTAACGAATCTGGTTCAAACAACCAGGAAGGGACCAAAAACGGCCATAACGATGTTCGCTTCCAGAACGGTGACGGCTACAGCATGTCAACCACTTTTGATTTCAGCGATGCCGTTCCCGAACTTCAAGGTCTGAGCGTGGGTGCAGCTTATGCTTCATCCGATCGCACTAACGATCAGGTGGCTTACCGCGGCGTGTACAATGCTTATGGTAGCGGCAAGAACGGCAGCGTGAGCGCTAGCGGAGATAAAGCCGATGTGTGGACCATTGGTGCGAAATATGATGCCAACGACTTCTATCTGGCGATGATGTATGCGGAAACTCGCAACATGACCCCATTTGGCGACGATGGTATTGCCAACAAAACACAAAACTTTGAAATTACGGCACAATACCAATTCGATTTCGGTCTGCGCCCATCGCTGGCGTGGGTCTATTCTAAAGGCGTCGACGTCGGTGTTCATTACGACAATCACGGTTCTCACCTGACCGATCAAGATCTGGTGAACTACATTGACGTTGGTGCTTATTACTATTTCAACAAGAATTTCTCCACCTATGTTGATTACAAAATCAACATGCTGGACGACGACAACTTCTACCGCGCTAACAACATCTCTACCGATGATATCTTCGGCATTGGTTTAACCTATCAGTTCTAATCTGTAGCTAGAATAAAGCCCGCTAAACGGGCTTTATTCTTCCTTAGCTGAATTACGGCGCTTCCTGCAACGCCACCCGCACAAAACCATTGTTCTGCGCCAGCAGCTCGTGCGCTTTCCAGGCGTCCAGGCCGGTAAGTACCATCAGCACAGCCGTCTTACACTGGTGATCGCAGCTTTCCAGCGCCGCTTTCGCCACCGCGCGGCTGCACCCACCCGCTTCCATCACTATCGCAATTTGCCGCTCAGCCATACGCGTATCCGTGTCACGGATATCCACGCGCATATTGCTATAAACCCGGCCACTGCGAATAGCCAGCCCGGTTGTCAGCATAGAGAGCACCATTTTCTGTGCGGCCATCGCCTTAGGCTCGCCGTAGCCAGCCACCACTTCAGCCCCCGTTTGCGGCGCAATCACGATCTCGGCAAGATCGGTCGCTTCGCTGTGCAGATTGCGGGTAATCACGGCCCGCATCGCCCCCAAAGACCATGCGTGGCGTAACGCCCCCCACAACCATGGTGTTTTCCCACTCACCGTAAGCGCCACCAGCATGTCTTTTTGGGTGAACCCGATAGCCTGAAGATCAAGTACCCCGCGATCGTAATCCTGCCCTGCACCGCTCATCTCATGCAGCATGGCCAACGCCCCGCCGGCAATCAGTCCCATTACCGGGTGCTTTTCGTCCGGGGAAAACTCATTCGCCGCGATCACCGCGTTACGCCCAGAGGCACCGGCCCCCACTATTACCACGCGCCCGCCGTGGCTTAACGTCGCCACCGCGTTATCAATCAGTTGGGTGATGTTGTCGAGACAAGGGGTTATCGCATCAGCAATGCGTTTATCTTCTTGATTAATAACGCTCAACATATCGCGAGTAGACAGTCTATCAATCTCAGCCGTCGTTGAATTGCGTCGTTCCATGACTGAACCGGTAAGCTTAATGCTCATAAACGGACTCCTTATTATGGGTTCTTAAGCAATACTAAAGTGTTTTGTATGGATTGCTCTGCGAGAACGGTCACAAAGAGAGGTTTGGTTTTGTAAGGGAGGATAGCTTTATGAAATCAGGCACATCGGCGATAATGGTTTTTTGACCTCCGATAATAAAAGGTATTAACGTACGCATGCCGCACAATCAGCCCCACCCCAAGCGCCCCATGAAGCTCAGTACGCTGGTGACGCTGATGGTTTGCAGCGTCATTGCCTCCGTGTTACTGGTGGTCTACGCCTTCTACTTTGTACAGATAACCAAAGCAACACGCGCAGGCGTGGAAGATACGGCGTTTGCCATCGCCCGCACGCTTGCCAACTCGCCCGAGATAAAGCGCGGGCTGGCGCAATCGCCTGACAGCAACATCATTCAGCCTATCGCCAGCGCGGTGCAGCAGCAAAACGACCTGCTCTATGCCGTCGTCACTAATATGGACGCGGTCCGCTACTCACACCCCAATGCGCATTTGATTGGTCAGCACTTTATCGGCGCGGATCTTAAGCCCGCATTGCAAGGAAAAGAGAACCTCTCCATCAACCACGGCGTGCTGGCTGAAGCGATGCGCGTTTTCACCCCGATTTATAACAGCCAGCATCAACAGATTGGCGTCGTGATCGTCGGCATTTCTCTACAAAAGGTCGATCAGCAAATCAGCGCCGCACGCTGGAACGCAGTCTGGTTTGTCCTGTTCAGCGCGATTGTCGGCCTGCTCGGGGTCTGGGGATTGGTGCGGGTGCTCAAAAATATCCTGTTCGGTCTCGAGCCTCACGAAATCTCCAGCTTATTTGAGCAACGTCAGGCCATGCTGCAATCAATTCGCGAAGGGGTGATTGCAGTTGATGGTCAAGGTCGGGTGACGCTAATTAATCAGGCGGCTCGCCAAATACTGTTTTCCGTCGATGCACCAGCCCTCGGTGCCGTGCAGCACGCGCCGCTGCTGGATAGCCTGAAAGAAGTGTTGGTCAGCGGCACGCCTATTGAGGATCGTGAGATTGGCTGTAACGGGCGTCTGCTGCTGTGCAGCACCGTCCCGGTGCTCAACAATAAACGGGTTATTGGCGCCATTAGTACTTTCCGCGACAAAACGGAAATCAGTCAACTGATGCAGCGCATGGACGGGCTAGTGAACTACGTTGATGCGCTTCGCAGCCACTCCCACGAGTTTATGAACAAACTACACGTGATTCTGGGGCTGCTGCACATGAAGCGCTACGACAAGCTGGAAGGCTACATCCTCCAGACCGCGCAGAACTATCAGACGGATATCGGCACGTTGCAGCATAAAATTAAATCACCGATCATTGCCGGGTTCCTGTTGGGTAAAATTAACCGTGCGAGCGACGCAGGCGTTACCCTGACGTTGGCCGAAGAAAGTCTGATCCCGGATAACCCTAATGAAGAGCAGGTTGCGGTGTTGGTGACGGTGCTCGGTAACCTGATAGAAAACGCGCTGGATGCGATGGCAGATCAGGGCGAAGGCGAGATTGGTTTGCTGCTGCACTACCAGAATGGCTGGCTCAGCGGCGAGGTTAGCGACGATGGTCCCGGCATCGCGGCCGATCGTATCGATGCCATCTTTAATAAAGGATTTTCAACCAAAGGCGAGAACCGGGGCGTCGGGCTATTTCTGGCCCGCCAGCAAACGGAAAACCTCGGCGGCACCCTTTCCGTCGAGTCTGAGCCTGGCGTGTTTACGCAATTTTTTGTACAAATTCCCTGGGATAGCGAGAGGAACAGCGCGTGATGAATGTATTGATAGTCGATGATGATGCCATGGTGGCCGACCTTAACCGCTGCTATATCGAGCGGGTCGACGGGTTCGTCTGCTGCGGCATTGCCTCTACGCTCCAACAGGCAAAAGAGAAAGTGCAGGATGCCACGCTCTCTATCGATCTTATTTTGCTGGATGTCTATATGCAGCAAGATAACGGTCTGGATCTGCTGCCCATCGTGCGCGATTCTGGCCGCGCGATCGACGTCATTATGATCTCATCCGCTTCAGATGCCGCCACCGTCCAGACATCGCTGCGCTACGGCGTGGTGGACTACCTCATTAAACCGTTCCAGTTCCCGCGTTTTGAAGAGGCGCTGCTGAGCTGGCGTGAGAAAAAACAGCTGATGGGCAGCCACGCCTACTACGAGCAGGCCGACGTTGACCGTCTGCTGCACGGCGGTACGCCGGAACTGGCGGATACCAAACGCTTGCCGAAGGGCTTAACGCCGCAGACGCTGCGCACGCTGTGCCAGTGGATTGATGCTCACCCGGAGACCGAATTCTCCACCGACGACCTGGCGCAGGCGGTGAATATTTCACGTGTGTCTTGCCGTAAATATCTGATCTGGCTGGCACAAATTAATATTCTGTTTACCAGCATTCACTATGGTGCTACCGGCCGCCCGGTTTATCGCTACCGCCTACAGGCCGAGCAATACGGCTTGCTCAAACAGTACTGCCAGTAAGCCGGTAATCGCTGTCCAGCAGCGTGAAACGATAGAGGTGGGACGATGAAAGCACCACCTCTTTGTTTTTGGTGACAAAAATAGCTTCAATGTCCGGCCGCGACCGCAGCGCCATGCACCCTTTTTCGACCCCCATGCCGTACATCAGCGTAGTCCAGATATCGCCGTCGATTGAATCCGCGCTGATGATGGTGACGCTATCAAGTTCATTATCCAGCGGATATCCCGTGCGTGGGTCGAGGATATGATGATAAAGATGGCCGTTTTGTTCGAAAAAACGCTCGTACACGCCTGAAGTCACCACCGATTTATTCTCAATTTCCAGGGTACCAATCATCGCGCCAGAGGTTGAGAACGGTTTTTTTAAACCAATTGACCAGCCCCCTTCCGGCGTCCCCAGCGTTTGAACGTTACCGCCGAGATTAATTAACCCCTGCTCCACCCCTTCCTGGCGCAGATAGTCACGCACGCGGTCGGCAATAAAGCCTTTGGCAATCGCGCCGAGATCGATTTCCATACCGGGCTGTGCCAGAAACACGCTCATATCGTCGTCGTTCAGCACGACCTGTTCCGGATTGGTCAGCGTCAACAGTTGGGTAATTTCATCAGCCGGTGGCACGCTGTCGCCTTTAAAACCGATGCGCCAGCGCTTAACCAGCGGACCAATGGCAAAGTTAAAGGTGCTTTGTGGCAGCAGGCTCGCCGCTTTCGCGCATTTGATGAGGGTGTAAACGGGGGCGCTGACAACAACCGGATGCTGACCCGCCGCATGGTTGATATCCATCACCTGCGACTGGGCGCGGTTAACGGTGAGCAGGTCTTCATAGTGTTTGATAAGGCGGAAAACGCGTGAGGCGAGCGGTTCGTTATGCGCGAAAAGCTTAAGCAGGATGGGTGAGCCCATCAGTACGGCAGAATAGCTATAAACCCTTGTGCTGTCTGACATCGATATCCCCCTTTGCTGATGGTAACAACCCGTCGTCGCTACGCTCGGCCGGGCTACGGGTTGGGTTTTGAAGGCCTGATAAGCGCAGCGCCATCAGGCAATTCGATGCCGGTTAATTATGCGGATTCAAGCATCGCCCAGGGTACCTGCTGCGCGCGCTGCGCGGCCTGACGACCGGCAAGCGTACCAAAGATAATAATATCTGCCACCGCGTTCCCGCCAATACGGTTACCGCCGTGGATGCCACCGACCACTTCACCGGCGGCATAAGCGCCAGGAATTGCCTGTTTGTTGGCGTTGAGCACGCAGGTATCAGTGTTGATGGTTACGCCGCCCATCGTGTGGTGTACGCCCGGCGCAATCTGAATTGCGTGGAACGGCCCTTCATTCAACGGTGCGCGCAGTGCAGTTTTACGACCGAACTCTTCGTCGTCCTGTTTTTCCACAAAACCGTTATAGCGCGTCAAGGTTGCCTGGAAGGCTTCAGCGTCCAGCCCCAGTTTTGCCGCCAGTTCCGCAGGCGTGCTGGCGCTGGTGACCAGCCCTTTCGCGATATACTCATCCGCCGCTTTGTTTTTGACGCGAACATGTTCATCAAACACGATGTAAGCATAGTGCTCCGGCAGCGCGATAATCGCCGCGGACACTTTGTCACGGGTCTCCATCTCGTTGAAGAATCGGTTACCCTTCTGATTCACCAGAATAGCCCCGCCGCCGCGAATAGATTCAGAGACCAGATAAGAGGTTTTCTGCTCAACGGTTGGGTGAATCTGAATTTCGCCCATATCTACCGTACCAGCACCGATGCGTTCAAGCAGCGCGATACCGCCGCCGGTCGCCCCTTTGTGGTTAGTGGTGACAAAGCCCGCCAGGTCAGGACGGTATTTCACCACCATTTCGCTGTTAGCGCTGAAACCACCTGTCGCCACAATGATGCTGCGGGTCTGAATGGTGACCGTTTCCTGCTCATCGGTCAGCAGACGTACGGCGGCAACTTCGCCCCCTTCCATTACAATATCGACCACGGAGGTGTCGAGCATGACATCAATCTGGCGTTTTGTGACGTTACGCACGAGACCGCTTATCAGGTAGCCTCCCACTGCAGAACCATCTTTTGGACGGTGCGTACGATCAATGCTCATCCCACCGGTAGTGGTGATGTCGTTCAGCATGATGCCGCGATCCGCCAGCCATTCAATGGCCTGCGGTGCCGTTTCAACAAAGCGGCGCAGCAGCGCAGGATTATTTTTGTTTTTGCCGCCTTTCAGGGTTTCTTCATAGAACAGCTCTTTGCTGTCCTGAATCCCTTTCACCCGCTGGAAGCGCGTTTCTGCAGCGTTCATCCCAGCGGATGCCTTAATGGTGTTCCCACCAATGGTCGGCATTTTCTCAACGATCAGCACGCGGGCACCGTCATCGTGCGCCTGAATAGCCGCCGCCAGACCTGCACCGCCGCTCCCGACTACCACCACATCGTAAGATTTTGGTGCCGCGGTATCGCCGCCCTCTTCAGCCACCAGCGCTTTACTGGATTTCACCATCGCTTTGGAGACCGCTTTTTTCACCGCTTCGCTCTGGCTGGTTGCCCCGGAGATGGCATCCACATGTGGGGTGTTCGCATCCAGAATACGTGAGCGAATTTCTTCAAAGCTGGTGACGAACTCCACGTCCTGATCCACGCCGCCGGTCAGTTCAATGTCGGCGATTCTGTCGGTTTCGAGGCTAACGTTGATAACCAGTTCACCGGCTTCATCCTGCACTGTTTCAACGAACACGCCCGGCTTGAATTTAGACACCGACACGCTCATATCGCGGATCATCGCTTCCACCAGCGAGAAACGCCACAGCGGTTCAGGGATATTCAGCGCTTCGCGCTGGGTGCTGTCGATAAACAGATCCAGCGTCTGGCCGTCGGCAATGCGTTCAGCCCAGTCAGGATAAGCGATACAGGCGCGGCCAACCGCAATCAGGTCGTAACCGTGGTCCATAGCGCTTTCGATATCGCTGTCGTTCACCACGCCGCCCACGCCCATTACCGGCACTTGTGCCAGCGTTTCAGAACGCATCGCAACGTATTTTTCAATCAGCGGGGTCGGGTCGGTCGTATCGACGATAGACGGACGCAACGTCGCACCAACGGAGAAGTGCAGATAGTCCAGCCCACGAGCAGCCAGTTTTTCCAGCAGATACATCGTGTCGTCAAAGCGAATCCCTGGAATTTCCATCTCTTCAGGCGAGAAACGATAGCCGATGATGAAGGCGTCGTCCGCATACTGGCGCACCATTTTATGGGTGATATCTAACACCGCTAGCGGGAATTTCGCGCGGTTATCGCGGCTGCCGCCCCACTCGTCGTCACGCTGGTTGGAGTTTGGCGAGTAGAACTGTTGGATAAGATAGGTATTTGCGCCGTGGATTTCGACGCCATCAAAACCGGCCTGAATAGCACGACGTACGGCATCGCCGAACTTACCGACCATCCCTTCCACTTCTTCAGTGGTCAGAGCTACCGGTGTTGCCGCGCCATCACGCGGGGCCGCTACGGCGCTTGGGCCAACCGGCGTACGGCCACCAATCAGTTTCGGATCGACCATGCGGCCGCCGTGGTAGATTTGCAGCAGTGCTTTAGAGCCTTTCGATTTAATGGCTTCAGCGATTTTTGCCAGCCCGGCAATTTTGTCATCGCTGTCAATGCCGAGTGCGCCCGGGAAAGCCAGACCTAAATCGTCAACAAAACAGCATTCTACGATGATAGTACCGATAAGACCGGCGCGAGCACGATAGTACTCCACCAGCTCGCTGCTGACGGAACCATCGTAATAACCTGAACAGGTTGTCATCGGTGCCATAAAGAGACGGTTTTTAAGCTCGGTACCATTCGGTAATGTACAAGAGCTCAGTACGCGATGTTGATTGTTCATAAGGGTTAACTCCAAACTTTTAAAAAATTAAAATTTAAGAATTCGGGATCGGGCTGTATTTGAGTTATTTGTTATGCCGATATCATGGTATTAATATAACGATAATTTTAGTTACTAAAGCAATTACGTTAGTTATAAAACTATTTAATCCCCTAAATAACACACATACCCCCATGGAGTTACTAATTTAATTCTTTTTTATTCACAATAATTTAATAAATATCGATACAAATGCAACTTTGTTAACAGTGGTCAAACCAGTGCAAAGCCAAAGTTAAAACCAATAAAAACAACAACTTGTGACAATTAAAAACAAGCAAAACACCATCTAATATAAAAATTAATTTAACCTAACCTCCATAATACCCAATAAGCCAATAGGGTTATTTATCAATGCGTAAAATTAATACGGCGATTGTGATTTTTTGATCCCGATCAATTGTAATAGCATCCAAAAGCGCATTATATGAATATAAGATTTTTAAAACTTAGCGCTAAATAAAATAGCGTTAAGCACCTAACTTTTGAAATTGCCAGCCGTGCTTTTGAAATATAAAGAAAGTAAAAAAACTAAAAAAAGCAAAGCGGCAATTTTAGTCAATCGAATTATTAACTACTTATAGAAGCGTAATATGAACGAGAAATCTGCGACATCGCACTCACCGACCCCGGTGAGTAAACCAAAGGATGGTAAGAAAAACCGTCTTGTGATGATGGCGCTGCCTATTATTGTGGCGGTGCTTCTCCTCTTCGTCCCGGTTCCTGACGGGCTTCCACCGTATGCCTGGCACTACTTCGCTATCTTTGTCGGCGTAATTGTTGGCCTTATCTTTGAACCGCTTCCAGGTGCCGTTATCGGCCTGACCGGGGTGGTTGCCATCGCGTTGTGCAGCCAGTGGGTGCTGTTCAGCCCTGAACAGATGGCGGCACCGAAGTTCCAGCTGGCGGGTGCCTCCTTTAAATGGGCGGTCAGCGGCTTCGGCAACTCCACCGTCTGGCTTATCTTCGGCGCGTTTATGTTCGCGGCCGGTTACGATAAAACCCGCTTCGGTCGCCGCCTGGCGCTGATCCTGGTGAAATACCTCGGTCGCCGCAGCCTGACGCTTGGCTATGCCATTACTCTGGCAGACCTGCTGCTGGCACCGTTTACCCCGTCCAACACCGCGCGTAGCGGCGGGACCATCTACCCGATTATCGCTAACCTGCCGCCGCTGTACGGTTCAAAACCTAATGACCCAAGCGCGCGTAAAATTGGTTCATACCTGATGTGGGTGGCGATTACCGCCGCCTGTATTACCAGCTCCATGTTCCTTTCCGCACTGGCACCTAACCTGCTGGCGCTGGCGCTGGTGAAAAGCATCGTTGGTATCAACATCTCCTGGGGTACCTGGTTTATCGCCTTCCTGCCGCTGGGTCTGCTGTTGATTCTGACCATGCCGCTGCTGGCTTACTGGTTCTACCCGCCGGAAGTGAAGGTGAACGACGAAGTGCCGCTGTGGGCCGCACGTGAGCTGGAAAAACTCGGCAAACTGTCTCGTAACGAAATTCTGCTGCTGGTGTTCGTGTGCTGTGCGCTGATGATGTGGATCTTCGCCGCCGCGTGGATTGAACCCGCCATGGCCGCTCTGCTGATTATCGGCCTGATGCTGTGGACCGGCGTACTGGAGTGGAGCGACATCACCGGTAATAAAGCCGCGTGGAACACCTTCGTGTGGTTTGCCACTCTGGTGGCTCTGGCCGACGGCCTCTCCTCTACCGGTTTTATCGGCTGGTTGGGTAAAGAAGGCGGCATGCTGATGAGCGGTATCTCCCCGGGCGTGGCGACCATCGTTCTGCTGCTGGCGTTCTACCTGCTGCACTACCTGTTTGCCAGCACCACCGCGCACACCACTGCGCTGCTGCCAGCGATGCTGACCATCGCGTCAACCATTCCGGGCATGAACATGAACGTCTTCGTGCTGCTGATGGTGACCTCGCTGGGTATCATGGGGATCATCACCCCATACGGTACTGGCCCAAGCCCAATTTACTACGGCAGTGGCTATCTGCCGACCAAAGACTACTGGCGCCTCGGCACCATCTTTGGGGGCATCTTCCTGGTAGCACTGCTGGTCATCGGCTACCCATGGATGTCTATGATGTTCTGATTCATAACCGTCGGCGGGCAACCTCCGGCGGTTTTATTTTTATGGAGTGAAGCGCTATGTCGAATAAATCATTTTATTACCAGAACCCCTTCCCACTGTCTCACGATGACACTGAATACTATCTGCTCAGTCGTGAGCACGTTTCCGTGGCCCAGTTTGACGGTCAGGACGTCTTAAAAGTTGAACCTGAAGCGCTGACGCTGCTTGCCCAGCAGGCCTTCCACGATGCCGCCTTTATGCTGCGTCCTTCTCATCAGAAACAGGTTGCCGCCATTCTGAATGACCCGGAAGCCAGCGAAAACGATAAATACGTCGCCCTGCAGTTCCTGCGTAACTCCGAAATCGCCGCCAAAGGCGTGCTGCCAACCTGTCAGGATACCGGCACCGCCATCATTATGGGTAAAAAAGGCCAGCGCGTCTGGACCGGCGGTGGCGATGAAGCCGCGCTGTCTCAGGGCGTGTACAACACCTATATCTCCGACAACCTGCGCTATTCGCAGAACGCGGCGCTGGATATGTATAAAGAGGTGAATACCGGGACTAACCTGCCCGCCCAGATTGACCTCTACAGCGTCGACGGAGACGAGTATAAATTCCTGTGCATCGCCAAAGGCGGCGGCTCGGCGAACAAAACCTATCTCTATCAGGAAACCAAAGCGCTGATTACCCCAGCGAAGCTGAAAAACTACCTGGTGGAAAAAATGCGTACCCTGGGTACCGCGGCCTGCCCGCCGTACCATATCGCGTTCGTGATTGGCGGTACTTCTGCTGAAGTGACGCTGAAAACGGTCAAACTGGCTTCAACCCGTTATTACGACGGTCTGCCAACCGAAGGGAACGAACACGGCCAGGCATTCCGAGACGTGAATCTGGAGAAAGAACTGATGATCGAGGCGCAGAATCTCGGCCTCGGCGCACAGTTTGGCGGTAAATACTTCGCTCACGATATCCGCGTCGTCCGTCTGCCACGTCACGGCGCATCCTGTCCGATCGGCATGGGCGTTTCCTGCTCTGCTGACCGTAACATTAAAGCCAAAATCAACCGCGACGGTATCTGGATTGAGAAACTGGAGCACAACCCGGCGCAGTACATTCCTGAAGCACTGCGTCAGCAGGGTGAAGGCGCTGCGGTCAGCATCAATCTCAACCAGCCGATGAGCGAGATCTTAGCGCAGCTTGCTGCTCACCCGGTATCCACTCGCCTTTCGCTGAACGGCACCATTATCGTTGCCCGCGATATTGCGCACGCTAAGCTGAAAGAGCTGTTGGATAACGGGGAGGAACTGCCGCAATACGTGAAAGATCACCCAATCTACTACGCAGGCCCAGCCAAGACGCCGGAAGGCTACGCGTCCGGTTCCTTAGGCCCAACCACCGCAGGACGTATGGACTCTTACGTTGACCTGTTGCAGTCTCACGGCGCCAGTATGGTGATGCTGGCAAAAGGAAACCGCAGCCAGCAGGTGACCGACGCCTGTCATAAACACGGCGGTTTCTATCTCGGCAGTATCGGCGGCCCGGCGGCGGTGCTGGCGCAAACCAGCATTAAGAGCCTGGAGTGTGTGGCCTATCCTGAGCTGGGTATGGAAGCTATCTGGAAAATTGAAGTGGAGAATTTCCCGGCATTTGTTCTGGTGGATGATAAAGGGAATGATTTCTTCCAGCAGATTCAGAACAAGCAGTGTGCAGGGTGTTCTCAGCGATAAGTTTGTTCTCCCCCTGCTATGGTCTGTCTCTTGCACGTAAATGTTGAGGACAATTATCTGGTAAGGGGAGACGCATTTGGGTTTATCGCTCCATTGCGGTCTTTTAGTTAACAGCAAAAACCAACACAAATGTCACTGAAACCGATGAGCCCCCGCTGGAAATCGGCGAGCCGTAGCACGAAGGACAAGGTCAGGACGCCATGGATGGCGGACTGAGGCGAACCGAGACACGACGTCGAGTTTCGCCGTGCCGCAGGCTGGAGTCGTAGGCGAGCGTAGTGCGAAGCACCGATTTCCCCGCGGGGCCGCGGGGATTGTTAAGGGGGATGCGGTTATCCCCCTTAACACGTTCACCGGTGAAGAGCCTTCATATTCCGCCTGATGCAAAGTGAACGGAACCACGCACCTCACTGAAAAATATCAGCCCCCCCTGAAATTCATGTATAAGAGACCACGCCACAATAGAGGTTAATTCTATTTTAAGAAACATCCCAATAAAGCAATTAATTACCCCGCCCCCTTGCAGAAACATCTCCAGAACGTTATTCCCGTTTCATCCCATAAATTCAGGTAGTTCATCAGAAAAAACATTCCCGATATAATCCCCGCGCTTTTCAAACTCATTGATTAACACAACACAATAATTTTAAAGGGTTTTATAAATTGAAAAAACTATCTCTGGCAGTATTGGTCCTGGGGAGTCTGGCAAGTGGAATGGCCATTGCGGATAGCCAAAGCGTTTCCATTGGTTATGCTCAAGCTGACGTACAGGACTTCAAAAATATCCGCGGTGTTAACCTGCAATATCGCTATGAATTTGATTCTCCGTTCAGCGTCGTAGGTTCATTTACTTATATGAGCGGCAGTCAGGACCAGAACTATTATGTCGACTCTGATTCCGTCAACACCAATATCGACGTCAAGTATTACTCGCTGTTAGTCGGCCCAGCCTACCGCATCAACGAATATGTCTCCCTGTATGCGCTGGGCGGTGCGGCGCGTACCAAAGCCGATATCGATGTCAAATGGCTGGAATCGAGCAACAACGAAGTCTATCGTGAAAGCGAATCCCGTGATTCAACCTCTTTCGCTTACGGCGCAGGCATCATCATTAACCCAATCGAAAATCTGACCGTGAACGTCGGTTACGAAGGGACCACCGCCGATATCGAAGACAAGTACAGCATCAACGGTTTTAACATCGGCGTAGGCTATCGTTTCTGATACTTTCCGACGCGCGGCTTCTTATCTTTGCGGATTGAGAAGCCGCCAGCACATTCCCTTCCCGCTTATTCTGTACCTCTGGCGCCAGATCCCCGGGTGCGGCGTGAACGCCTCGCGCAGGCTACGGTTTTCGCCGTCAATATTATCGTTAAACGGTTCTGAGCATAAATCCTTCATATTCAGAAACAGATACATACAAGATTTACCCCAGAGTGAGTATTTTTTCAATTTAAGCTCAACGACCGTTTCATCATCATTGCCCCTCCTCTCCTTTTCGTGAAAAATCGATATGTAAAAAAATACATAACGAGGCAGGGCAATGGTTTCAGGAAAAATGAAGTACGGGATTTTAGCGCTGATGGTATGTACCCCGACGGTTTTCGCCAAAGACATCCGTGTCACCTATGCCGGTTCAATGGGCAAAGTGATGGATCAGGGCCTGGGCCCGGCGTTCAGCAAAGCAGACAACGGTGAATATCAGGGGCAAGGACAAGGGGCCTACGGGATGGCTCGTCTGCTCGCTAGCCACAAGATTGAGGCCGATGTCTTCGTCTCTATCAACCCAGGTCCAATGCAGATCCTGAAGGATGCAGGGCTGATTGACGATGCTGTGCCTGTGGCCAGCACCAGCATGGTGCTGGCGTACAACCCAAAAGGTAAATATGGCGAGCAGTTTGCCGAAGCCAGCAAAAAGAACGATGGCTCATGGCTCAATCTGCTGGCAAAAAAAGATATTAGTTTTGGCCGCACCGACCCGTATGTCGATCCGAAAGGCCAGAATATCGTCTTCACCCTGATGCTGGCTGAAAAATATTATCAGCAACCGGGTATCGCGATGAAGATCCTCGGTAGCCTCCAGAACCCGCAGCAAACGAACCAGGAAGGCGGTCTGTTAACCCGTCTCGAAAGTGGTCAGGTCGATGCCGCCGCAGCGTATGAGAGCGAAATTCGCTCCGCGCACCTGCCATATGTTGCGCTGCCGGATGAAATTAACCTGAGTAACCCAGCGATGGAAAAGCAGTGGTATGACACCGTCAGCTTCACCATTAAAGACAGCAAGGGCAAAGACCAGGTTCTGCATACTCAGCCAATGGTGTTTTACGCTGCCGTGCTGAAAAATGCACCTAACGGCGTTGAACAAGGCAAAAAGTTCGTCAAATTTATGCAAAGCCCACAAGGTCAGGCGCTGTTTAAACAGTATGGCTACGCGGAACCGAAAGGGGATGCGCTATACGCTCGCTAAGCCGTCCTGGCAAAATAGCGGGTTGGCTTTCGCTGCCCGCTATTCTCCTGCTCAGCATTCCGTTTGTGACGCTGCTCAGCGTCACACCCTGGCAACATTTACAGCTGGCATGGCGTGACGATAATGCGATTGCCGTATCAATGGGTCTGGGTGGGTTTGCGCTGTGCATCACGGTCGCGATTGGCTTGCCCGCAGCCTGGTGGTTGTCGCAGGCAACGGGGCGACGGCGGTTAATTGCCGAGATGCTGGTGATGATCCCCCTGCTAACCCCACCGCTGGCGATGGGGATCCTGCTGGTTTCCGCGCTGGGGCCCTATGGGCTGGTCGGTTCCTGGGTCTCAAAAATAGGGATAACTCTGGTCAACAACCCGGCGGCATTTGTGCTGGCGCAGATTTACGGTTCACTACCCTATTTCATCGTGGTGGCGCGTTCGGCGTTTTCTACCGTGCCAAAAGACATTCTTGAAGCTGGCCAGACGCTTGGCGCCTCAGGATGGAATCGCTTTCGCTATCTGACGCTGCCCATCGCCCTCCCCGGCCTGGCTTCCGCCGTCACGCTCGCCTGGGTTCGTGCCGTTGGCGAGTTTGGCATCGTCATGATCTTCGCCTATTTCCCCCAGGGTATCCCCGTCAAGCTATACACTAACCTGCAAAATGATGGTGTAGATGCCGTCTATACGCTGCTGTGGATGCTGCTGATTGTCACGCTACCGCTGCCGATGATGTGCTTTGCCTTGGGCCGACGCCAGGTACGGTAAATCGGTCGCGAATCCGATATTCCTGTGTTCAATGTCACAATTGCAGACATAATGAAGTGACGCTAGGCGGTTACGAAAATATCCTGTGGACGTTTAAAAAAAGGGAAGTCTGACGGGCACGAGAGGAGTATAACTTGTTGAAAATTGGCGGAGAGAGGGGGATTTGAACCCCCGGTAGAGTTACCCCTACTCCGGTTTTCGAGACCGGTCCATTCAGCCGCTCTGGCATCTCTCCGTTTTGATGGTTGCCATCATGCCAGGTTATTTGGCATTTTAACAGACCCAGTCTCCTCAATTGCGTTCAAGTGACGAGTTTGCGAGCAAAACGATGATTAAATGGCCCTGGAAAGCAAGTGATACCGTCGAAATAAGCAATATGCCATGGGCGCAGGCTCTGGCTATTCCGCTGTTAGCCAATCTCTCTGACGACGAGCAACTCAAGCTGGTGCAGCTCGCCGACCGTTTTTTACAACAAAAACGGCTGGTGTTTCTGCAAGGTTTGACGGCTGAGCCGATTATTGAGGCGCGTATTGCCCTGCTTTTCTGTCTGCCCGTACTCGAACTTGGGCTTGAATGGCTGGATGGATTCCATGAAATTCTCATCTACCCTGCTCCCTTTATCGTGGACGATGAGTGGGAAGACGATATTGGCCTGGTCCACAGCCAACGCGTGGTGCAGTCCGGTCAGAGCTGGCAACAGGGGCCCATCGTGCTGAACTGGCTCGATATTCAGGATTCTTTCGATGCCTCCGGTTTTAATCTGATTATTCATGAAGTGGCGCATAAGCTCGATGCCCGTAATGGCGACCGCGCCAGCGGCGTGCCGTTTATCCCGCTTCGCGAGGTCGCAGGATGGGAACACGACCTCCATGCAGCCATGAATAATATTCAGGATGAGATTGATTTAGTTGGCGAAAACGCTGCCAGTATTGATGCCTACGCGGCGACCGACCCCGCAGAATGTTTTGCCGTCTTATCTGAGTATTTTTTCAGCGCGCCAGAACTTTTCGCCCCACGCTTCCCTGCCCTGTGGCAACGTTTCTGCGGCTTCTACCGCCAGGATCCTCTACAGCGGTTGCGTGATAACAGCGAACTGGGTAAAAACTCACCAGTAGTTCACTAAAACGGCATCTTGCGCTAAATTCATTCATTTGAATCAGCAAGTTAAATTTAGTGTTGACACAAATATCGGGTGCCAGTACTATGCGCCTCGTTCACACGATTCCTCTGTAGTTCAGTCGGTAGAACGGCGGACTGTTAATCCGTATGTCACTGGTTCGAGTCCAGTCAGAGGAGCCAAATTTAAAAAGCCTGCTTAGGAAACTAAGCAGGCTTTTTGCTTTTCTACGCTTCAGAAATCGACCTATCAGGTCGTACGCCATTTCCTGGTCAGCGGTTTCTCCACTTCGACTATCAGGAACATGACAAACCCGATAATATAGGTGATGACCCAATAGCGGAACGGCAGCCCTGTGGTACCGAACAACACCTGCATAAATGGCGCGTAGATAATCAGCAATTGCAGCACCAGCAGTACGCCACTCACTATCCAGATCCCGCGGTTGGCCAGCAGGCCTTTACTCAGCGAGAAACCATCCGCGACTCGACAGTTGAGCATATAGAACCACTGCGCGGTCACCAATGTTTGCAGCAACACGGTACGAATAAACTCAGGTGAATAGCCACGCGGCTGTAGCCAGGCCTCCAGCACAAAGGCGCTCACGGCAATCATTGAGCCCACAAAAATCACGCGCCAGATAGCAAATCCGTCCATGACGTGCAGCTTAGGATCGCGCGGTGGACGCCGCATGATGTTCTTTTCACCCGCTTCAAACGCCAGGCCAAACGACAGCGTGGCGGAGGTGGCCATATTCATCCACAGAATCAACACCGGCGTGAGCGGGATTAAGTTACCTGCCAGCAGCGCGATAATGATAAGCAACCCCTGCGCGAGGTTCGTCGGCATAATGAAAAGGATGGTTTTCTTCAGGTTATCGTAAACCCGGCGCCCTTCCCTGACCGCGCTGGCAATCGTGGCGAAGTTATCGTCGGTAAGCACCATATCAGCGGCCTCTTTGGTCACTTCAGTGCCTTTAATCCCCATGGCGATACCAACATCGGCCTGCTTCAGCGCTGGGGCATCGTTCACCCCGTCACCGGTCATCCCGACCACCTCTTTTTTACTTTGCAGCGCCTGGACCAGGCGGAATTTATCTTCCGGACTGGTACGGGCAAAAATATCAAATTTCTGCGCCGCTTCGCTCAACTGGATATCGTCCATCACTTCCAGTTCGCGCCCGGTAATGGCGTTGCCCGCGTTGCCGATCCCCAGCATTTTGCCAATACTCATCGCCGTTTGCGGGTGGTCGCCGGTTATCATCTTCACGCGGATCCCCGCCTGCAGACAGTCGCCGATCGCGGTAATAGCTTCAGGCCGTGGCGGATCCATCATCCCGGCAATCCCCAGCAAAATAACGCCCTGCTGCAGATCCTGATGGGTGAGCTCCGTTTGCCCCTCCGCTGCCGGTTTCCATGCCGCTGCGACCATACGCAGCCCTTCCCGCGCGTACTCCTCAATTTTCGCTTCCCAGTACGGTTGGTTGAGCGGCTCCAGCCCATGGTCGGTTTGCTGATGCTGGCACAGACGGAACAATACATCTGGCGCGCCGGTGATGAGAATCGACTCCTCATCGCCGATGCGGTAGAGCGTCGACATGTATTTGTACTGCGAGTCGAAAGGAATTTTACTGCGCAGTTCAGTCGAGACGGCCGGCAACGTCACTTTCGCCGCTAGCACCTTCAGCGCCCCTTCCGTTGGGCCACCGGTTATTTTCCATAGCCCGCTTTCATCCTTGATAAGCTGGCTGTCATTACAGAGGTCGATAGTCCGTAGATAACGAGCCAGCAGCGTATCGGGCGCCACGGTAATAGGCTCTTCACTATCAACCGGATGAATATTCCCCACCGGTTCGTAGCTGTCCCCCTCAACCCGATATACCGTGTCCGCCGTGATAACGGCTTTAACGGTCATTTCGTTCATGGTCAGGGTCCCGGTTTTATCCGAGCAAATCACCGTCATGGCCCCCAGCGTTTCCACCGTTGGCAGTTTGCGAATAATCGCCTGCTGCCGCGCCATGGTTTGTACGCCGAGCGAGAGAATAATCGAAATAATTGCCGGCAGCCCTTCCGGTACCGAAGCCACCGCCAGGCTAATCAGCGACAGCATCAGCTCGGAAACCGGCATATCGCGGAACAGCAGGCTAAAGACAAACAGCGCCGCCATCATCACCAGAATGATGATAAATATCGCTTTACCAAGCTTATCCATCTGCACCAGCAGCGGGGTTCGGTGCTTCTCGATATCCGCCATCATCTGGTTAATATGGCCAAGCTCGGTATCACCACCGGTGGCCACCACCAGACCTTTACCGCCGCCGGAGCTCACCGTCGTCCCCGAAAACAGCAGATTAGTACGGTCACCCAGCGGGAGTTCTCCGCTGAGCGCGTCGGTGTTTTTCTCCACCACCGTCGACTCACCGGTGAGGATCGCCTCCTCCACCCGTAGATTGTGCGCCTCAATTACCCGCAGGTCAGCCGGGATACGGTCACCGGCGCGGATAACCACAATATCGCCAGGCACTAACGCCGTGGTGGGAATGGTTTCATGATTCCCCTGGCGAATCACCACCGCCTCGCTGGAAAGCATATTGCGGATGCTCTGCAGTGATTTCTCCGCATTGCTCTCCTGAATATGACCAATCAGGGCGTTGATGACCGCCACGCCAAGAATAACCAGCGTATCGACCCAATGCCCCATTACGGCGGTCAGCAACGCCGCCGCCAGCAGAACGTAGATCAGCACATCATTAAAGTGGGCAAGAAAGCGCAGCCACGCCGGTTTACCCGCTTTTTGCGGCAGCGCATTTTCGCCGTATTGCTGCAATCGTGCGGCGGCCTCTGCGCTGCTAATCCCTTCCGGCGCACTGTTGGTGCTGGTCAGGGTTTCATCCACGGAGAGCTGGTAATACGGGCTGCCCGGTTTGTCTGTGTTCATTCGTATCTCCTCACTCCTGTAACGGAAATCAGGACAGCTATTGGCTGCTCTTAACGCACCACAAATACCGGCACATGAGCATAACGCACGATACCGGAGGCCTCTGATCCCAGAAGATGAGTCTGAATATTGGGGTTACGAGAACCTACGATGACGACATCGGCCTTCAGTTCATCGGCCAGTTTTGTCACCTCATCGCGGACGTTGCCGCTGCGGACATGTATCTGCACCTCGTCTTCTTTAATCGAGAGTTTGTTAATGAGCTCGGCAAGTTTTTCTTTCGAATTTTTAATTAGATACTCTTCCATCTTTCTCGCATCGGCGATAAACCCACGCGTCAGTGCGGGTGAAAAAGGAGGGATAACGTTCAGCAGATGAATTTTCCCGGAGGAACTGTGTGCGAGAAAATGCGCGTGGGATAAAGCTTTATCTGCGAGGCCAGTTTCAAACACATCAACCGGCACAAGAATATTTTTATACATAGAGAATCCTTTTATAAACCAATATGTCAGGTAGTAAAAATGGCCCACGAAAGGCGCTGATAAAGACATCTCGAATTGAGGTATGAGGGCATAACTAAACGTAGCACACGGCGTGCGATACAATTAAGACACCAATTAATATATTGAAAAATATCATGGCGGCAGCACGCGCCAGTCAATTCAACTATAAAACCCGCCAAATCGTCGACATTGCCGCAAATTTTACTCTTTTTAACATTTTCGATTTTCTGCGACTATGCTCATTAACAGGCGTCACTGCGTCTTGCGAAAATCATCCAATAATTATGTAGATAAGAATGTAATCATCAAATGATTGGTGCTGAAGGAGGGATAATGTTCGGCTACAGTTTATTTCGCCTGGCCTTGTTTATTGCACTAGCAATAATTGCCTGCACTGCTTCAGGCCTATTCACCTATTTCGTAGTATCTGCGTTGGCTAATTAAAACCAAAGATTGTGAACAATATGTAAAATACGTCCTTAAATTCCGAGGGGAATACTGTGAACCGTTATTTTTCTCTCATTCCCATTGTTATTTTAATAACAACGGCTTGCGACCAGAAAGCGCCACAAGTTACACCGCAACCGAAGATGGTGAAAGTCGTGGAAGTGGTTGCCATTGGCGCTTCACAGCAGCGTATTTTCCCTGCCCGCATTGAGTCTGGCGACTCTACCGACCTGTCGTTCAAGCGGGGCGGTCAGATAGAAGCGCTCGACGTGCGCCAGGGAGCCAACATTACTCAGGGGCAGACACTCGCCCGCCTGAATGCCCGAGAGGCACAGCAACGGTTAAACGAACGGCAGACCGCCGCAACGCTCGCCCAGCGGCAGTTTGACCGCTTCCAGACGCTGGCTGGCCGTCAGGCCATTTCAAAAGCAGAAATGGATATCCAGCGAGCGAGCCGTGACTCCGCCAACGCCGCCCTAAAAATTGCCCAGGAAGAACTCTCTCAGATGACGCTGACCGCGCCGTTCAGCGGAGTGGCTGCCAGTGTACCAGTGCGAAACCACCAGGTGGTGGCCGCCGGGCAGCCTATCGTCACCCTGACGCGAACCGATCTGCTGGACGTTGTTTTCAGCGTCCCGGAAAATCTGTTTACCGCCATTGATATCCGTAATGCGCAATACCGGCCGGTCGTCAGGATCAACACCCTGCCGGACAGGCAGTTCACCGCCGAATATAAAGAGCACACTGGCAGCAGCGACGCCAGCACCCTGACCTGGCAAATTATCCTGACCATGCCGCGCCCGGATGATTTCCCCTCCGTCGGCGGCGTCAGCGGTACCGTCACGGTGAACCTGGCAAATCTTCCCGCAAGCGAGGGCGAACACGCCGTGGTGGTGCCGGTTGAAGCCGTTTTTAATCCCGATAACCGCCAGCGTAATGAGCCGCACGTCTGGCTGGTCAAAGGTGAAGGCGAGGCGCTCCATCTCGAAGACAGAAAAGTTAGCGTAGGCCAGGTGACCTCACAGGGCGTAGTGATTACCGATGGGCTGAGCGTCGGCGATCGTGTCGTGGCGGCAGGCGTCAGCGAATTGCGTGCGCAGCAGCCGGTGAGAATCTGGACGCGTGAACGAGGTTTGTAATGGATATCTCTCGCCAGTTTATTAACAACCCCGTGCGCGTCTGGCTCACTATCTTACTGCTGGGCATCGGGGGCATTTTCGCCCTGCTGAACATTGGTCGCCTTGAAGACCCGGCGTTTACCATTAAAACTGCCGTGGTCGTCACCCACTATCCGGGCGCATCGGCGCAACAGGTTGAAGAGGAGGTGACGTTACCGCTGGAAAATGCGCTGCAGCAGTTGCCTTATCTGGATAACGTCAGTTCAATTTCCTCCAATGGGCTATCGCAAATCACCGTCAATATCGCATCGAACTATCACTCCAGCGAACTGCCGCAAATCTGGGATGAACTGCGCCGTAGAGTCGGCGACGCCGCGCGCCTCTTCCCTCCCGGCGTGGCGTCTCCCTTTGTGAACGATGATTTCGGTGATGTCTTCGGTTTTTTCTTTGCTCTCTCGGGAGATAGCTACAGCAATCCAGAGCTGGTTCGCTACGCCGAGCAGCTCAGACGCGAACTGGTGCTGGTTCCCGGAGTAGGCAAAGTCGCTATCGGCGGCGCCATTCCCCAACAAATCAATATTGATATTTCGCTGGCGAAAATGGCTGCCCGCGGTATTACGCTAAACCAGTTAGCCGCCACCCTTAGCCGTTTGAACGTCGTATCCAACGCCGGGGAGATAAAATCCGGCAGCGAGTCCATTCGTCTGCATCCTACGGGCGAGTTTGAAAATATTGATGAGCTTAGCGATTTGCTCATCAGCCCGCATGGCTCCGGTGCCGCAACGCGGCTACGCGATATTGCCACGCTGTCGCGCGGGCTCAGTGAGTCACCATCAAGCATTTACCACGCCAATGGGCGACAGGCCGTCACCATGGGGGTCTCGTTTATTCCCGGTGTTAACGTGGTGGATGTTGGCCGCGCGCTCGAGCAGAAACTTGAGCAGATGTCGGCGGAAAAACCGGCAGGCATTAAGATTGACCTGTTCTACGACCAGGCGGCAGAAGTGGCCCACTCGGTGAACGGCTTTATTACTAACTTCCTGATGGCGCTGGCGATTGTCGTTGGCGTGCTGCTCATTTTCATGGGCATCCGCAGCGGTATTATCATCGCCCTGTCGCTGGCGCTCAACGTGCTGGGCACACTGCTTATCATGTATCTCTGGGGCATTGAACTACAGCGTATTTCTCTGGGAGCGCTCATCATCGCGCTGAGTATGCTGGTCGATAACGCTATCGTTATCGTCGAAGGGGTGATGATTGCCCGCCAGCAGGGTTCGACGCAGCTCGCGGCCATTAACTACGTCATTCGCCGCTCGGCGCTGCCGCTGCTCGGGGCCACCGTCATTGCCATTCTTGCTTTTGCGCCCATTGGCCTGTCGCAGGACTCCACTGGTGAATACTGTAAATCCCTGTTCCAGGTTCTGCTGATTTCACTCATGCTGAGCTGGTTCTCCGCGCTGACCATTACGCCGGTGTTGATTAAATGGTGGCAATCAAAAGGTCAACCTCAGCCCACAGAGCAAACGGATACCGACCCGTACGCGGGCCGCTTTTATCGCCTTTATCAGCAAATTCTGCGCACGCTGTTGATGCGTAAAGCCATAACTCTGGCGGTGATGGTTGTGCTATTGGCTGCTTCAATATGGGGGTTTGGTTCAGTTCGGCAGAACTTTTTCCCCTCCTCTAATACGCCCATTTTCTTCGTTGATCTCTGGCTGCCCTACGGCACCGATATTGCTGCAACCGAGCAGATGGCCAGCGATATTGAAACCTCAATTAACGGTCAGCCGGGTGTCGTCACCACGATTGCTACCGTCGGTCAGGGCAGCATGCGTTTCATCCTCACCTACAGCGGCCAACGGCAATACAGCAACTACGCGCAGATCATGGTGCGGATGGACGATCAGCGCAAAATTTCCGCCCTGACGCAGCACGTTGATAGCTATATTGCGCGCAACTACCCACAGGTTAACGCCAGTACCAAACGGGTGATGTTCGGCCCTTCCGGTGATAGCGCGATTGAAGTTCGTATTAAAGGCCCTGACCCCGACCGGCTTCGCCTGCTTGCCAGTCAGGTGAGCGATATTTTATCCGCGGACCCGGCCACTGACGGCGTGCGTAACGACTGGCAAAACCGCAGCAAAGTGATACGCCCGCAATATTCTGCCGCATTAGGCCGCGAGCTGGGCGTGGATAAACAGGATATCGATAACGCGCTGGAGATGAACTTCTCCGGTAGCCGCGCTGGACTTTATCGTGAAGGGGCCGATCTGCTACCGGTCATTGTGCGCCCACCCGCCGCTGAACGTCAGGATGCCAACCATCTGAACAATGTCCTGGTCTGGAGCCAAAGCCGTCAGCAATACATTCCACTCAGCAACGTGGTGAGCGGCTTTAACCTTGAATGGGAAGATCCGCTCATTCTGCGCCGCGACCGTAGCCGCGTGTTGACGGTTCAGACCGATCCAGACCCGCTCAGTAACCAAACCTCGGGCGATATCCTGGCCCGCGTGAAGCCAAAGATTGATGCGCTTGCCCTTCCCCACGGTTACAGCATTGAATGGGGCGGTGACGCCGAGAGTTCCAGCGAAGCGCAACAGGGGCTGTTCACGACGCTACCGTTGGGCTATCTGGTCATGTTTGTCATCACCGTGCTGATGTTCAGCTCGCTGAAGAATGCGATTGCCATTTGGCTTACCGTGCCGCTGGCACTGATTGGCGTCACGCCGGGCTTTTTAATTACCGGGATCCCTTTCGGCTTTATGGCGCTGATAGGCCTGCTCAGCCTGAGCGGCATGTTAATTCGTAACGGCATCGTCCTGGTTGAAGAAATTGAGCAGCAAAAGCAGGAAAAAGCGCAGCAGGAAGCCATTATCTATGCCGCAACGTCGCGCCTGCGCCCTATTCTGCTAACCGCGTTTACCACCGTGCTCGGCCTCGCACCTTTGCTGCTGGATGTTTTCTTCCAGAGCATGGCTGTGGTTATTATGTTTGGACTCGGATTTGCGACAATCCTGACGTTACTGGTGCTGCCAGTGATTTACGCCTGTTTCCATCATAAGGATATAAAGCCACAACAATGAATACGACTGGGTTGAACATCATAAAAACGCTGGGATGCATGACGGCAGTAACGTTTTTTACTATCTATAACACCTGGGATCATTATGATTATGACTATCACTGGATCCTCGGCTTTCTGACGTTTATTTCAACCATTGCCACACCGCTGTTTTTTGTGGTCGCCGGGTATCTGGATTCTCAATCCCGGCATAATGCACAGTGGCAAATGGGAAAAATTAAAAGCGTGGTCATCGTCTTCCTGTTCTGGGTGACAATTTACTACCTTTGGGAACCCTACCAGCGCGGCTATCTCATTCAGCCGTGGTTTGTATTTTCTTTTATTGTGATTTACACCTTTCACCCGTTAATTGAGTGGCTCAGTCAACGACGCAAGCTGTTCTTCATCACGGTATTTTTGCTGCTGCTGTTCTCTTACGCCTACGACCTGTTGGCTGCACTCTACCCTAACGTTCACGCGCTGAGCCTGGCACCGCAGTACCGTTTGTGGACCTGGTTACTTTTTTACCTGACCGGCCAGCTGTTCAGCGATCCAATGGTGACCCAATGGCTCACCAGTAAAAAAGTCGTCAGGGCCGCGATGATCGCCATACCGTTTATTTACCTCTTCACCTGGTTTTATGAGCGTCATTTCTTTTTCGCGCTGTTTAAGGCCGACAGAAATGCGTTCATTCTTACCGGCTCACAAATCTATATATTGGTCTTAGCGCTGGTTATTGCCGCGAACGGCGTGCAATTTCGCAAAAACAGCGAGCTTAAAGAGACCATTCTGGCCACCATCAGTAAAACAATGACCGGCGTCTATATCCTTCACTATTCGGTATTCCACCTGCTGACGGCGCTTATCCCCATTAGCTCGTTAGGCACGAAATTAATGCTGATAGTGCTGACATTTATTCTTTCCGTCGCCATTTCAATGCTGGTGCTATCCCATTCGGTGATGAAAAAAGTCATTACGCTTTGAATGCGCGGGATGAGCAGTACAGTTAGCCCCCAATTCCAGGACAGAGAAATACGCCACGGTGATTTCACTTCCTTGCTGCTGGTATTATGATGGCGCTAACTATCCTTACTTCCCGCAGTGATTGAGAATTAGATGGACTTCATCAGCATTATTATGTCGGCAGGGAAGACCTCCGTCGACGTAGCGCTTTATACGCTGCTGCCGATTATGGTGGTTATGCTCATTGTCATGAAATATCTGGAAGTGCGCGGTGTACTGGACGTTATCGTGCGCTGGCTTGCCCCACTTCTCAAACCGTTTGGCCTGACCGGAATGAGCGCCTTTGCGCTGATACAGATGAACTTTGTGAGCTTCGCCGCGCCGCTGGCTACCCTCGCCATTATGGACAAACGCGGCGTTTCTGACCGGCAGATGGCCGCTACGCTGGCGATGCTCTTTGCGATGGGCCAGGGAAACGTCTTCTATCCGCTGACCCCTTTTGGCCTGCATTGGCTGGCCTCTATCGTCATTTCCATTGTCGGGGGACTGTGCGCGGCCGCCGTTACCTGGCACGTTACCGGTCGCCGGCTCTCGATGGTTGAGAGTGCCCGCGCCGAGGCGCTGCCCGACGCCGAGAAAAATAATCAGGGGATCATTTCGGTTATTAACAGCGCGGGCTCCGATGCCATTCGCCTGGCGCTCGGTGCCGTCCCGATGCTTATTCTTTCACTGGCTATCGTCGGAGTAATGCAGAAAGCGGGCCTGATTGAAATGCTCCAGCAACTGCTGATGCCGCTGCTGCTGTGGCTGAATATTCCGGTTAACTTCGTGCTGCCTGCGCTGGTTAAATGCGTGGCTGGTGGCACCGCTTACTTTGGCGTCGTCTCTGAGATGGTCCAGCAGGGCAAAGTCACCGTCAGCCAGATTAACGCCTCTGCCGGACTGTTAATTCAGACCTTTGATCTTCCCGGCATCGGCATCTTTTTAGGCGTCAGCTCACGCTTCGTCCGCCTGTTCCGCTTTGCGGCGACGGGTGCCCTTGCTGGAATCATCATCCGCACCCTTTTGCACGTCACGCTATTCTGACCGGAGGCAGGCCGCCACATTGGTCTGGTGACTACAATCAATATGCTGTTGAATGCGCGTCATCATCCAGGGGAAAAATGGATTGGAGGTCACGCGCATCAGCGTGTCCAGGCCAACGCTCAACGTAGCGGTCTCTCCGCGTAGCGAAATAGTGCCTATGCTGATGCCATAGCGATTTTTCTCCGCTGGCTCGCGGCCATAGAGCGAGTCGGTCAATGGGAACGGCACCGCTATATGAGACAGCGAATACATATCCTGCGGCCAGGCGATATGCGATGGCGTTACGGTTTCGTCTTGTGCCCCAGCTGGCGTCGTGCGAGCCACCGTTTCGTTGGTGCCAGAGTCGGTATTGGTAATGACGGTGGTCCGGTAAGGACGTGGCGCAGGTGGCAGTAACGTATTCACGGCGGAATATAATGTTGGTCGGAACAACGCGCGTAAATTGGCTGCCTGGTTAATATCAAAAATCACCAGTTCACTGCCGTTATCCGGCAGATAGCGATACAGCGAATCCACCACCGCTCGGGTACTCACCGTCGAATCCATAATGGACTGGAACGTTAATACCGGCGCCAGCGCCGCCAGCCGCTTGCTCTGCGCCTCCTGCACAATTTGCTGCTGCAACGCCTGAGACAGCAGCCACGACTGGCGCGCAGCCTTGACCGGGAAAGAGTTGTATTTATACGGATTAAACTCCGGTACAACGTTGAGCCACGCCGCGCGGGCAAAGGCGGGGAAAATCGCCGGTAATCCAGCCAGCCCGGCAAAACGCGCGAAAGCGGTCACACCGATCATCGGCGATAGCAAAATTATCTGTTGTGGCCGACGCAGCGAACTATCCTCAAGGCTATCAAGGGCGTATTTCATCGCCAGCGCCCCGCCGTTGGAGTAGCCGACAATATGCAGCGGCACATCATTTCCCGCCAGCCGAGTTGCTTCACGCACGGCCATACGGGTTGTCGCTATCCACTGCTCACGGTCGACTCCGGTTAACGCCCCCGGCGCCGTGCCGTGCCCTGGCAGTCTCGGGACGACGGCAACAAACCCCTGTTGCTGATAACGTTGTGCCAGATAATGCACGCTGTAGGGGGAATCGGTCAGGCCATGGAGCAACACCGCCACGCCGCGAGGTTTCCCCTGCGGCAGCAAGACAAAAGAGCGATTCCAGTCAGGCTGAAACTTACCCGGATAAACCAGGCTTTGGCTGTAAAAACGGTTAATCGGCGTCTTTTCATCATCATTCAGCGTATCCGTCACTTTGCTTTTCAGATCGCGAAAAATTGTCGTTTCCCGCGCTTGATAATCGGCAAACGTCGCATGGTCTATCTCACTGGCGGTCATTTCATCCGCCGTCCAGGTATGCCAGCGGTGCAGCGCCGGGCCACGTTGCGATTCGTATACACGACCAATGAAAAAGACAATGACGACCACCATCAGGCCGATAAACGCCCTTTTCCCCCACGAGATAATGGTCTTGCCAGACGTATCCAGCAGTCGTGTTAAACGCATCATTGCCATAGTGCTATCCGAATCATCTCTCTGTTCGCAAAGGGGTTATCACAAAATCAAAAGCGATCCTGCGATGTGCCTTTTAAACATAGACTAAACCAGGCTCCAGTTTGTGGGCCCAGAATATAATGAGTTAAAGAGAAGCAATGACATGGTGGGATAAAAACCCGCGCGCCCCAGGCTGGGGCGCGGCGTTAAATCTGGTAATCCAGTACGGTCTCTTCCAGTTCCATGGCCTGGCGCTTGATCTCCTCGAGCGACAACCCGGCGTTACAGAGCTCGATAAAGCGCCATACGTAGTTGCGCTGAAGCTGACCGCGCTTAAGCCCCAGCCAGACCGTATTGGCATCAAACAGATGATGCGTATCCAGCCGCACCAGGTTCCCGGACTCTTGCGCATCTCCAGACTGTTCGGCTACCAGACCAATCCCCAGCCCCAGATCAACGTAAGTTTTAATCACGTCGGAGTCCTGCGCGCTTAGCACAATATCCGGCGTAAGGCCCTTGCGGTTGAATGCCTCGTCAATGCGTGAGCGCCCGGTAATTCCCTGGCGATAGGTAATCAGCGGCCAGCGGGCGATAGCTTCCAGCGTCAGCGGGGTGGTATGCGTGAGGGGGTGATCCTTTGGTACCAGCAGGCTGTGGTGCCAGCGGAACCAGGGGAAGGCCACCAGCGTCGCGTCATTGCTTAAGCGTTCACTGGCAATACCGATATCCGCTCCGCCGTTATGCAGCAGCGCGTCTATCTCCTGCGGCGTGCCCTGAATTAACTCCAGGCGCACGTCTTCAAAAATTTCCCGGAACGCTTTGATAACCGGCGGCAGACTATAGCGGGCTTGAGTATGCGTCGTGGCAATGGTCAGCACGCCGGACGCATCGTTGGTAAAGAGATCGGCCAGACGTCGGACGTTACTGGCCTCATTCAGTATACGTTCGGCAATCACCAGCAGGGCTTTGCCCGGCTCCGTCATCCCTAACAGGCGTTTACCGCGACGGATAAAAATCTCAATCCCCAGCTCTTCTTCAAGCTCACGGATATGCCGGCTTACGCCGGACTGTGATGTATAAAGCATATTGGCAACTTCGGTCAGGTTGTAATCCTGCCGCGCCGCTTCACGAATAATTTTGAGCTGCTGGAAGTTCACGCTTCTCTCCGGGTCAATCAGACGTTCAGCTATTGTTAAAGTCTGATGCCCTCGTGAACAAATAATAAAAACCAGCAAGTTATATCTGAATGGAATATAAGCTTAGCTCACCAACAGTAATTCACGATTATCCAACATAGGGCGACTGACCAGTGACATCAGTATTTCTTTCACCGCCTGCGCCTGCGGGGTCAGTTGACCGCGTGCCGACACGTTTAACGACAGCGGCAGGCTCATCGATGGCGTGGTGATCCGCGCCATCCAGCCATTTGCGGCGCTACACAGTGAACGCGCTGCCGATTCCGGCAGTACCGTCACGCCCATACCGCTGGCAATAGCCGCCGTCAGCGTTGAGATAGACTCAATCTCGCCAATAATTTTGGCGGTTAAGCGACGCAGCGAGAAGGCTTCGTCCACACGGGCCCGCACGGCGCTGTAATCACGCGGCAGGAAAAGATTCATTTCCGCTACCGCGGTAAGATCAACGCTCTGCCCCGGGCAATCGCGTGTTCCGACCAGGTAAAGGTCTTCTTTCAGCAGCGGCTGGCTGACGATCCCGGCAAGCGGTGCGCGATCGTAAAGCACCGCCATATCCAGTTGGCCGTTCAGCAGCTTGTCGTTAAGTACGGTGCCACTGTTTTCGTGCAGATAAACCAGCACTTCCGGCAGCTCATTACGTACCGCCTGTAGCAACGGCATGGTAATCGATGACGCCGCCGTTCCCGGCGCAAGGCCGATGGATACCGTGCCGCTGAGCGTCTGCCCAACGTTATTCACCGCCAACTGTGCCTGTTCGCACTGGCGCAAGATGGTACGCGCATGGGTATATAGCACTTTGCCGGCTTCCGTTGGCGTCACACCGCGCTTAGTCCGAATCAGCAGCTGCTGATCCAGCTCCCCCTCCAGCGTCGCGACCTGCTGGCTCAAAGCGGGCTGGGCGATATGTAACACTTCAGCGGCCTGAGTCAGACTGCCGATATCGACGATTTTCACAAAATACTTCAGCCGTCTTAAGTTCATTTTTGCCTCCGGTTCAACATCCACTGCCACGCTGGCATTAAGTAATCGGAGGAGGTGCAAAATGCTTGCCAATTTTAAAATTGCCAATAAATCCGTGGAAACCTATGGTTCAGGCGTTTTCTAGCGGCTATCAGAAGATTGCGATCTGCCCCATAAGGGGTACTTCTGCACTTTCACGGTGCAAATCAGTCAAAAAAACAGCAAATGAGGCTTGATTGCTGAAATTGTCAGCAAACGAACTTATTAGCGCTTTTCACCCTTTGACAAGCCGGGGTGACATCGATAATATGCGCCCCGTTCACACGATTCCTCTGTAGTTCAGTCGGTAGAACGGCGGACTGTTAATCCGTATGTCACTGGTTCGAGTCCAGTCAGAGGAGCCAAATTTTTGTTTTCAGGCGTACTATGGAAGTACCTATATAATTAGGTTTCAGTAAGTTAGCGTGAAAATCCTTGCCGATGCTCATCTGTTTTCTCCTCCACATCCTGTAAAACTCTCTGATTCATACGATTCAAGTCTGCTAGTCAATCCGGGCTGCCTGCGTTTGTGATATCTCAAGTATCGTTTTGGCGGCAAAAAATCCCGCATCAGTCTCGGTGCTTATCCCCTCATTTCACTCTCTGAGGCAAGACCGTTGCGTCAGGCTGGAGTGTAGTTGTAGTGACATCCAGCCCCCCAGGGCATCCCCCCTTCACTGACCATAATATTCACTCCTGTTTGCCGGTTAACAACCTCAAGTGCTTCGTCAATGGTAAGCCAGAGTGGTATAGAAGCATTATTACTGTAGCAGGGGAAAGTATTCATAACTTCTCCTTTCTTATTTTCCATAGTTTGTATTTCATCTTAAAGTACAAGCGCTATTCATTACAAAATTTAAAAATAGGGAAAATACATAATTAATACAACATTCATTGAAGAAGTAAATACTTATTTAAGTATATACAAAACCACCAGAAAGCTATAATAATAGGGTGTTTCGTCTTGTTAAAAGCAAGTTATCATGAAATAAAGGAATATAAAAATGAATATCAGATTAGTGATATTTTCATGTGCGTTAACATTACTGTTAACGGGATGCTCCCGCTCCCCTATTGATGCAAAAAAAAATGGAAAACCGATGCCAGTAGACATCGTCAGTAAACACACGATACAACTCACTGATAAAGATGTATTCGGTAACGAAACCACATTATCGGTTTCGGAAGAAGATATTCAGACGGCACTTGATGGGGAAGATTTTCATGTTCCATTGAACGCAGCTGTGATCCTGGTTCAGTCAGGAAATCGTGCGCCAGAAACGTTAATGCAGCAAGAAATGGCGAAATATTACCAGATATCGACATTCTCCGGTATTCCGGATAAACAAAAAGTGGTCTCCTGCAATAAGTCGGTTAAAAATGAAGAGCAGAATACCGATGTCAGTGAAAACATGAATTATATGCAGGCATTGCGTTATATTGCTGCAAAAGGCAATCAGAAGGCCATTATTGTTTACTGGGACACATTACAGACCGGGACATATGATACAGCAATAAAAAGTACCCGCTGGTCAGATTACCGTAATGAAAAACTGAAGGACACCACGTCACTGCGCTATCTGGTTCGCTTCGCGCTTGTAGATGTGGCGACAGGGGAATGGGCCACCTGGTCTCCGGTTAACTATGAATATAGCATTCTGCCTGCCATGAAAGGAAAAACGGCAGTAACCGATCTGCAAATTACCCAGCTCAGACAGAAAACCTATGCTGCAGTGGTTAAAGATCTGGTCAACCGCTATCAGTAAACTCTATCATGACGTCTGCCACCAATAATCTGCGGCGGCAGACAGTGATATAAAAACGCTCGGTCCACAGGCTTATCTCTTTTACCGGATCAGAAATCATGCCCGTATCTGATCCGTAATTTTTTTCCTCTTTCTTCAGGCTTGCCTGTTCAATATTCGCCAGCACCTGCGGATGTTGTCTACGAAAAATATCGGTAATCCGGATGGAATAGATTGTCCCGCTATTCATCCGCTCCCTTAATAAATTCGGTCCTCCCACAAACTGTACGTACTGGTCCCAGCAATACAGTGCTCCCAACTGATACTTTCGTAAGTAAACGACACAGATTCTTCGGGTTGTCCCTGAGTGCTGGTAATAGTGTGAGGAACGATCAGATCTATTTTTGCTATCCGGGCGGTTGACAGCTTAATCCTGTAGTACATTTCGTTGATACCAAAACGGTTGGTACGATAAAAATCAAAATCACAGGTCAGACATTCATTTTCACTAATAGCCTTGCTCAGTAACGGAGAGGATTTGTCCACCGGCTTGCGGAATGTCAGCATCAGATGATTCACATTCTGCACCCGGCTTAACCCATGATTAAGGCTCATCACCATAATCTGGTCCAGATGTTTTAGTTGTGCTTTATTGCCAATGGAGGCCAGCGATGAACATCCCGCTGAAATCAGCCCCTGACGCTGCCCGTTTAGTGTGAGGTAAACTGGATTTGCCATAATAAATTCCTTTTAGTTCAGCTATTATTTTCCGGATGGTGTTCCGGCTGCCGTTCCCGGCATGGTGTTATTTTTCAGCAGCAGCCAGCGGCTTAATACACCATCCAGCCGCTCATTAATCTGTTTTTCCAGAACACCGGTCGTCTGCCCCTTCCCCTGTGCGTCCTGGTACTGCGTCAACAACGATTCCAGCGGCATCTCATGGTTCAGCGTCCGCTCTGCCTGGTAAACCACCGTCTTGATATAGGAAAGTGTGAAGCCCTCTTTTGCCCGTTCGCGCTGAACCAGCAGTTCGGCAAATGACCGTAAATCCTGGCGGGTTTGTTGCCAGCCTTTCATCTGCGGACTACTCTGCGCACGGTTTTTCAGCGTTTCATTCCACTGCGCGGTCGCCTGCTGCTGTTGCAGGCTATCCGGCCAGCGGCTGTCCGCCGTCAGCGTCATCTGCATGCCGGTTTCTAGCGTCTGTAGCGGCGAGACATCCGAAAGCTGTTGCAGACGTTGCCCGTAGCGGTTCAGGTCGGGGGATACCAGCCAGACCGTGGCGGCCCCCAAGGCGATGTCGTTTACCTGGGCCAGTTGTTGCTGCATCGGGTACACCTGCCACCACCACAGCGCTGCTGCGATAATGGCGCTACAGGTCACGCCCGCCACAAAGCCTTTTACGCTGAGAAGCGGTGCGTTTCCCGCCGCGTGAGGGTGAACTTCCACCGTCATTTCCGGCAGGTCAGGTAACGGAGGAACAGTCTCCGCAACTGTCGATATGGCGGCAACGGCGTTTTCCGGGGCATAGACCAGCGTCCTGACGGTGATTTTCGCCTCCGTGTCCGTAGCGTTCTTCGGCTGCGGCTCCAGCCGTTTGCGCGTGTTCTGCACAAAGTACAGCAGATTTTCCACCCGCGGCATCTTCTTCAGTGCCACCTGCTGGAGTTTGTCGCAGATAAGCTGCAACGCCCGTTCGATGCGGTACAGCAGCTGCAGGTCGGCCTCCGTGAAGGACAACTGCTGTCGCAAAATACTGCCAGTACGGGTATTGAACCAGTCGAGCATTTCTGTGCGTGCAGGGCCGCTCTGCGGCCAGAATTTGTCCCACTCATGGCTTATCATTGCCGCCAGCAGTTCCACGCCTTCGCAAAACCCCGCCAGCCCCTGCGTGCGGGTACGCGCTAGGGTGTAGTAGCTCGCGGTATGCAAATCCACACCACTGGCTTTAAAAATCGCCAGCGCCAGCGACTCCACCAACTTCCAGTCAAGCTCTGGCTGTGACGGGTGGCTAGCCTTATTGATTTCCTCGCGAATGGCGCCGAACTCTGGCAGAGCACGCGGATCGCTACCGGTCACAATGGTCTGTGTCAGTACGTTGTTATTCATCCCTGTCTCCTCAGTACAGCGTATCCGGCAGTCGGAACTGGCTAAATAGCCCGCCGCTGAATGGGTTGTCTTCAGTATCGGTATGCACCCGGTAGACCATCACCCCGCCGTCCACGTTAAAGCGCACGCTGAAGGTGCCCTCTTGCACGCCGGTGAGCTGCCCCGCGCCAAACAGCCGGAACTGTGCCCACGGCCCGCTGAAACTGATGCTGCGCGGCGCGCTGCCATTAAGGCCAATCAGCGTCAGCTTGCTTTCATTGCCTTCGCGCATGTTGTTCGGCCACACCAGATGGGCGGTATAGTTACGTCCCTGGCTGTAGTCCACTAACTGCCCGTCTAGATTCAGCACGCTACGCCGCTTGTTGCCGGAGAGCGACACGGTTTCCACCGCAAACTGCGCGCCTAATCCATTCTGCTGACTGAAAAAGATGTCGCGGATGTTTTGTGCCCGTTCAAGCTGTTGCAGCACGTCTTCGCGGATCACTACGGCATCGTCATCGTTCACCTCCGAGCCCCCCTCGACAAACAGCTTCAGGTTCTGCGTGTAGAACGTATCCAACACGCCGCCGGGTTTAAAGAAGCGTTCGAAGGCATCCAATGACGCATCCTGCGACGAACGCGGGTTAAACGGATACTTATCCGCTAACTGCTCACTGAACGGTTTCACCACGCTGTCGCGCCAGTCCACTTCCATATAGTGAACCGCCTCCACCATCACCACATGCCAGGCCTGATCCGCCAGTTTACCTACCCAGCGGTTGAGCGGCGCGGGCAGCGTTTTCGCCATCTGGCGGGTGGCGAAAATCGGGTCGCTGCTGTTCTGGTCAAGCCGTAACTGCACGGCTTTCAGGGCCGATTTTCCCGGTGCCGGGGCATTCTGTATCGCCAGCAGGTAGCGGTGCAGCTCCGTCAGCTGCCGATAAACCGCCTGCATTGTGCTTTCCTTGTCTTTCTGCGCGTCCAGCGTGCCGTTTTCCGGAGCAAACTCGTGGCCGAGGCGCGTCAACAGTGCGTAGTCCGGCGCGTTCCGCACCTCCTCACGCTCTTTATCATCCAGCTTGTCCGGCAGGACGATGGCATGGGTGTTATCACGCAGCGCGGTTAATGCCCGCTGGAGCGGCTGGTCGCCGCTGATGATTTGCTCCAGCGCCCCGGTGAGTTCCGTGACGGACTCATACTCGCGCACGTTAAGGTTATCCATCCCGGCACGCCAGGTGGCGGTGTAGTCACCGAGATACTGCTCGGTCAGCTGACGCTGGATCTCCGTGCGGTCGGCGTCACTGTATTTCACGCTGCCGGTCAGGTTCAGCACCCAGGAATCCATCGCCGTCAGCGCCACCAGTTCATCGCGCTGCGCCACAAAATAGCGTTGTAGCCCGTGACGGGTCAGAAGCTGTGGAATAATCAGTCTGTCGTCATCGCCGGAGATAAACACCTGATCAAAAGTCGGGCCGACCTGATCGCGCAGATTCAGGTCGGCAGGCAAAACGCCTTGTGCGCGCGTTTTCAGGCTCTGATACACACGCTGGTAAACCGGCAGTTTGCTGAGTTCTTTCTGCGCATCAATGACGGGTTTATCGTATAATGTCCAGCGGCTGATGGCCTCCCCTTCACCCGCCCGACGCTGCGCGTGCCAGTCGGTGTGTTGCAGCGCATAGTCCAGATGCGCCATCAGTTGCCCCTGAGTATCACGCTGGCCGTGAAACCGTTCGCTCCAGCGTTTCGCCATGTACTGTTTCACCACTTCGTTATTACGCCCGCTTTTATCCTCCAGCATTCTGAGCACGCGCAGCGCGGCCAATTTCTGCTCGCTGTTCTGTGGGGCAGTTGCCAAATCCTTTATCAGCCCGTTAGTAAGCGCCGGAAGATAACGCTGCTCCAGAAGTTGCAGATAGGTCTGTTCCACATACGGGCCGATGCGCCTTCCCTGATATAGCCCGAGCTCAGACAGACGGCTGCGATCGCCCCAGTCGCCATAGGCCAGAGTGGCGTCACGTACCGGGTTCAGCAAAGGGAGTTGCCGATCGCCATAGTCATCTACTCCCTGCGGCGGGGGAACATCCATAAAGGTTCTGGCCTGCTCCAGCACCCTGACGCCCGCACTCCAGTTGCTGTTGTAATAGTGATGCCAGCCACCGGCCGCCAGCACAATCAACACCGCGCTGGCGGCGGTAAATGCCATCATCCGACGGCGGGCGTTACCCAGCCAGATGCTGTTTTCCCCGGACAGGTTCGGTTCCGCCAGCAGCGTCTGTGGAAACAGATTGCGGGTAAAATACGGCATGGTGTCGACCAGAGGCCAGGCCATGAGTGGGCTGATACCCAGTTGATACTGCCGGGCGGCGGACTGCGTAAAAATATCGTCCACCTGCCCGCGCTGTAGGGATGACGTGAGATATACGCCGCGCAGCATCACGTCCATGTTTTCACCGTCCAGCAGGCTGTCGAGCAGCGCAGTCAGCGTATCGTTGACCCCTTGCATCTGGCGGACGAAGCTGAACAGGGCACTGCGATGGTGGTTCTGCGCCAGCATCAGATCCGGCAAAGCCTGATTGAGTTGGGCTCCCCATGTCTGCCAGAATGCGTTCAGCTCAGAACGCCAGTCATCATTCTCATGGGCATGGCGGGTAAAGGTGACGCCGAGAATAGCATCGCGCCCTGCCTTATCCAGCGAGGTAAACAGCGGGGAAAAACCGGCCAGCAGATCTAGCTTGGTCAGCACAATGTAGACCGGCAGCTGGCAGTGAAGATGTTGGCGCACGGCTTGCAGGCGGCTGCGTAAGATCTGTAACAACGCTTCGCGGCGACGCTTATCAGCGGTCAGCAGATCGGGCAGGTCCAGCGTCAGGATCAGGCCATTCAGCGGCTGGCGGGCGCGATTTTGTACCAGCCAGCCCAACCAGTGTTCCCACAAACGCCGGTGCAGCGTATCCGCATCCGGCTCTCCGCACAGCGCACCGCTGGCGTCAAAAATCACTGCCTGTTTACCGACGTGCGGCGTGATATACAGCCGCTGTTCCGTTCCGCGTATCACTTCCGGCGTGTAAATAATGTCAGACGGAAAGCCCTCGCGCAGCAGCGCGGTTTTGCCGCTTCCGCTAGGGCCAATAACCATGTACCACGGCAGTTGCCACAGATAATGGCGGCTGTCGAGATGGCGCTGGAGACGCAGCAGCCAGCGGTCAAGGTAGCGCTGCTGGGCGTTCAGTTCGAGGTTGAGCGGGTCTTTTTCTTCCTCACGCTGTTGTTTCTGCTGCCGTTCAAGCTCTTGCAGGCGTTTTGTGACCCGGACGGTCAGCCATGCCAGGGTTATCAGGCCCCAGACAGTGGTGGCCAGCCAGCGGTGTGACAGCGGTTTCAGCCATGATTCGTCATAAAATTGCCATGCCGGACCTTTCCACCAGATCCAGACCAACAGCACGACCCAGACCAGCGCCAACAGCCACGCCACAGAAATCTTAAATCGGGGCATGGCCGGTCTGAGCATGGAAGCCAGTCCGCTGAACAGACGGGGGACACGGGGTGTGGGTATTCTGAACACAAAACGCTCCTGTTTTTATCTCACTGTTCCTGCGTGAGTTTTTCTTCCAGCTGCTTGAGCAGCGACGGCTCCCAATCGGACAGCATGGTTTGCAAGCCCGCCTTAAACAGCATCCGGTAGTGCTGCTGCGCCAGCTGTGCCATACCGGACGCATCCAGAAGCTGCGCCGTCAAAAACTGGTTGTAAAATCGCCGGCGAGGCGAGTGTTGCGGCTGCTGTTCCGCCAGCACCAGCGCGGCTTCAAGCCCCTGCTCTCGGTAGCTTTGCCAGACCTGCTGTGTTAATTCATCACCGTCCATCACTGTGCCTGTGCTCTTTGTAGGTTCATCCGCCAGCCACTTCCGGGTGGCGTCGCTGATAAACGGGGTGTGGTCGTTAAAACTCAGTGCAGTAAGCTGCGGTAGGCGGGTCAGGAAGCGACGCACTTCATCACGAATCGCCTCTGCCACATCGCTGAACTCCAGTCTCTTTGCAATCTGTACGGACAGATAATGACCATCCATCCAGTACGGGGCCAACAGCAGGCTGTTTTCCACCTGCTGCCAGAGCGCCACATCAGCACTGGCGAGCCGCGCCCGGTAGTCCGCCGTCATATCTGCGGAAACTGCCGCCAGCGGCGTGCGCCCGTCGCTTTCCGACTGAGGAACGCTGGTGATGGTCTGCCACAGCGCTTGACGGCGCAGCCGGTAGCCCAGCGGCGAGTCCGGCTGGCGTTCGCAGAGAATGGCGGCGACTTTCAACAGCGTGTCGCGCCAGGCTTTATCACTGTGGCTGTCAATACTCACCACCGGCGCAGGGACAGCGGTGTCCGGCGCGGAAGGAGCAGAAATGGCGGCCGGGGTATCTGTTGTTACGATTGATGGTACTGACGTAGCCGTTGCAGGAGAACGGTCACGAAACGCCCGCTGATACAACGCGAATAAATCATCCGTCGCGGAGGCCAATTCCGGCATATTATGCGACTGCCAGCACTGCGCCAGTTTTGTCAGCTCGCCCAGCAGAAAGTCCCGTTGCTCCGGCGCTGAAGCGGCGGCAAATCCGGCGATCCCCGGTTCAAAGCGTTTCAGTATCTGGCTGGCAAAACGCCCTTTGTTCGCGGCGTTCTGCGGCCAGCCGGTGGTCCAGTAGTGCGCGACATACTGCATCAGCATCCTGAGCGCCAGCAGCGGATTCCCCGCGTGTTGCAAGGTACGCAGAAGATGTGCCACCAGGCGAAAATCCTTGCTTTCTGAAGCCAGAAGCATCAGCCCCTGCCGCTGGAGTTCCGGCACATCAAGCTGCGCATGATTCAGCGAGCCGAGCTTGACGATTTCACCGTCTATATATTCCCACTGCGGGTTATCATCGCTGAGTTTCGCAGTCAGTTTCTCTTCCGGCAGTATTTCCAGCAAGTGAGACAGCCAGAACTCCGGGTTCTGTATATCCATATTCGTCACTCCCCTGCCCAGTGACAGGCATCACGCAACGGCACAATGGTCTGTGCCAGTCCGTCAATGTTAAAGGTCAGTTTGTTTCCCGGTCCGGTATCAATCGTCAGCGTTTTTGAGCCGAACAGATGTTTGATTTCTTCAATCCCGGTCAGGCCTCGACTGGATTCCAGCAGCATGCCGTTTTCCCGCACAAACCAGTGCGAACGAAACGTGCCGCCCTCAGTCACCAGGCTGACCGGCATATCGTTTTCCGAAAGGGTATGGGTCAGTGCCACCTGCATCCTGGTGATGTTGTCCACGCAGGAGAAAACCAGCACCGGGCGCGGCGGCAGGCTGCCGATGGCGGGAGTGGTGATAATTACCGTCGGGCGTTCACCGGTGTTTTCGCTTATCAGCAGCGTCGTAGCGTTATCCGTGCGCCGCTTCTCCTGTTCAATAGCTCGTGTCCAGGACTCGCCCTGATAACGCGCTTTTGTCAGCACGCGAGTAAAGCCCTCCGGTTGTTCTGGCGCAAGAATGCGGTCATAGCAGTCAAGCCGCTCTAGCGGAGCAGGCTCTTTCCGGCAGGCGTTCATGGCTTTCACCCGGGCCTGTACATCCGCACCAGTAATGATCCGAATATCTGCCGCCGTCGCCGCCGCGGCCTCCAGAGCAATACCGGGAACACCCCGCTCCGGCTGAACCGTGGCCTGTGCAGCGCTGACAGTCATCCCTGCCAGTAACGCGATATACCGGAAAACGTGCGCGTGACTCACAGGGCAGCATCCTCTGCTTCCTGCTCCGGCACGCTATCGCTGACGGCTATCTCTTCTTCAATGTCAGCGGTAAATTCGCCGTCCGCCACGCCGAGGTTTATTTTTGTGATCGCTGCGTTTGCCGCCATCTTCTGCAACAGCAAAAGCGACAGCGGCGGCAGCATATCGCCGTCAATCACGGACTCCAGCATGCGTGCACCGTTCTCGGCGCGGGTGACGCGCTGCATAATTTCATCAGTCACCTCCGGCGCAATTATCACTTCCGCGTTAAAGCGGGAACGCAGCACGTTGTCGAGGCGCGCCAGTTTCCCTGCAATAATAGTCCCGAGCGTGTCGCGTGACAGCGGCAGGTACGGCACCACTTCCATACGCGCCAGCAGCGCCGGTTTGAAGAAGTCGGCCAGCACCGGGTACAGTTCTTCCTGCATGGTTTCTGCGTTGTCTGCGTGTTCGACAATCACCTGATAGCCAAGGTTGGACGTGAGGAAAAAGACGATATTTTTGCAGTCAATCAGCCGCCCTTCGCCGTCGGCCATCTCGCCTTTATCAAATGCCTGGTAGAACAGATTAAGCACGTCCGGGTGGGCTTTTTCGACTTCATCCAGCAAAACAACAGAGTACGGTTTCTGGCGAATCGCTTCGGTCAGCACCCCGCCCTCGCCATAACCGACATAGCCCGGCGGCGAACCAATCAGACGGGAGACGGTATGCTTCTCCTGGAACTCTGACATATTGATGGTGGTGAGATACTGGCGACCACCGTAAAGCAGCTCCGCCAGTTGCAGCACAGTTTCGGTCTTGCCCACGCCACTCGGCCCCGCCAGCAGGAATGCCCCCAGCGGACGGCCAGGACGGCGCAGGTCGGCGCGCGCGGTGAGCAGGTGCTTGTGCAGATGCTTAATGGCTAAATCCTGGCCCTTGATGGTGTCGCCAAGCCACTGCGGCAGGTCGGTGATGACCGACATCTCATTCTGCGACAGACGGTTAAGCGGCACGCCGGTCCATTCAGCAATTACCGCAGCGATCTGTTTTTTATCCACGTGCGGGGAAACCAACAACTGTGTGCAGTGCAGGATGTCCAGTTCATCGGTCAGTTGCGCCAGGCGTTCAGCAGGAGAAATTGCCGATTCTGCTTCAGCCATCGCTTCAGTTTCCTCCAGCAGCCCTTTACGCAGCGCAATAATCTCTTGTACCAGCGCCTGCTGCTGATGCCAGGCATCTTCCAGCGTTTGAAGTTCCGTCTGTGCGGTTTCATACTGCGTGTGGACTTCACCAAGACGTGTGGTGTCCACTCGCAGACCAATACGAATTTCCCGCTCGAGCTGACGGATTTCCGCCTCGCACTGGCGGCACAGTGTGGTTAACGCTGAAATCTGCTTTGGCGGCGAAGAGAGGTTAATCGCTACCCGCGCACAGGCGGTGTCCAGCACATCGATGGCTTTATCCGGCAACTGTCGCCCGGAGAGGTAGCGCTCGCTTAACATTGCCGCAGCCTGTAAGGCGTCGTCATCAATCAGCACGCCATGCGCCTGCTCATACACCGCCGACAGACCGCGCAGTATAATGGTCGCCTCGGCGGCGTTGGGTTCGCTAACCTTCACTAACTGGAAGCGGCGCGACAGCGCGGCATCTTTCTCGAAGTATTTTTTGTATTCGCTCCAGGTGGTAGCGGCGATGGTCTTCAGCTCGCCGCGCGCCAGCGCCGGTTTAAGCAGATTAGAGATATCCAGCCCGCCCTGCTGGTTGCCCGCACCAATCAGTGTATGCGCCTCGTCAATAAACAGAATGACTGGCTTCGGTGACTGGAGCACTTCCGCCATCAGCCCCTTGAACCGTTTTTCAAATTCGCCTTTGACTGATGCCCCCGCCTGCAACGCGCCTAAGTCCAGCGTCATAATATCGGTATCGCGTAGTTTATCCGGCACCTGGCCTGCAACGATACGCAGCGCTAGCCCTTCAATCAGCGCGCTCTTGCCGACGCCCGCCTCGCCTACCACCACCGGGTTGTTTTTACGGCGGCGGCAGAGAATGTCGATCATCAGGTCAATTTCGTTATCACGGCACAGCACCGGATCGAGTCGTCCCTGACGGGCATCCTCAGTCATGTTTTTCGCGTAGCGTCCCAGCAGACTGTCTTCTGAATGCGCCGCAGATACGGATTGCTCCCCGTTCTGCATTACCGACTCCGCAGATTCCCGCGTCCAGTCGGGAAAATCCTGGCGCAGCCGGTCACGATTGATCCCCGTCAGCAGGCGGGCCGCTGCGGGCGGGACATAGCGGTGTGCCGACTGCAACAGTGTCAGCAGCAAAGTGCCGCCACGCAGTTCGGTCTGCTGCATCTCGGCGGAGGCCAGCAGCCAGCCGTCACGCAGCCATTCAACCAGCAGCGGTGAGAACATCGGGTAACTGTCGGCGTGGCGCGTCGTGGCATAGTGCTCCACCGTCAGCGCCAGCCCCAGTTCTTCCCTACCAATCGCGACTTTTTCTATAATGACGCGCAGATCGCTGCGCGGAATAGCCAGCATCTGTATAAGTACATGACTGACGGTAATTTCGGTGGCCTGTAGGCTCATACAGGCCGTGGCGGCCATCTCCAGCGCCTGGCGGGAAAACGGGTTCAGTCGTTTTACCAGCGTGGATACATCAATCTGGATCATAAAAGGCGTCCTTACCTGGCAAGCAGCCGGTTCAACTGGTGAAGAATGTCCTGGGTCTGGCTGTCCAGACGTAGCAGGTAAAACAGATAGAATGTCGCCAGCACGGCAGCGCAGCCGAGCAGGACGTGCTTAACGGTGAGTCGTTTAATAAGCTGGTAGCGCCCGCCTCGGGTTTTCTTGTCCTGATGTAATAAAGGGAATGGCGCGTCGCCACGCAGCTTATGCAGAACGTAATACAGACGGCGGTATATCTGCTCAAACTCGCCCTGATCCTGCACGGCCACCTTGTAGCGCCCGCGAAAACCGAGCGAAAAACAGAGATACAAAAACTCCAACAGGTCCCGGTAACGCGCAGGTTCGCGTATCAGACGCTCCAACAGAATAAAGATCTTCTCGCCGCCCCAGGCTTCGTTGTGGAAATGAACCAGCAGTGACTGTTTGATCCACTCATTTTTATTCGACCAACCGTTACCCAGCGCAGCCTCGTCAATGAAAGTGCAGAGGATGTATCGAAACGAGACGATCACGCCAGGTTCATAACCCTGCTCCTGAAGCAACTGCTCCACCGCCTGAACGTCCGTCACCACCTGCGTGAACAGGTGCTCAGGCATGGCGTTGCCGCTCATCTCGGTCACGCGCATCACCATCCCCAGCAGCGGCGTGGCGGCGTCGATCATCGGGTTAAGGCTGTTGCCGCGAAGGCTCAGTTTATACTGGCGGGAGGTGGCTTCTTCATCATGCTCATCCAGCGAAAGGACCGTCTTTTCACTCATAAAATCAGCCTCTGATTGCCCACAGCTGCATATCCAGATCCGGGAAAGTACCGGAGATATGCATCGCCAGCGCGCCCGCCGTTAACACGTCCTGCCAGGTGGAACCGCTTTTTTCCAGCTCGAAATAGACATAGCCATCGTGGTACGGCAACTGGCGAGGCGCAGCAGGTAGTGCGCGCAGCGGGATACCCGGCACCTGAACGCTGACCATATTGCGGATTTTGTCAGTGGCGGCGATTTTAGACTGCTGGGTGAACTGGAGGATTAGTTGCGCATGTGGCATCCGGGCACGGACTGCCAGCACGAACACCCCGGACTGCAACAATCCCGGATCGTTGACCGTCGCCAGATACACCCCCTCGGTAAAGATCAGCGGCAGGTTCTGCGCGCGCGGTTGCAGAACAATGTTGAGCGCCCGGCGCAGTTCGGGGATCACCGTTTTAAAGGACTGTGTGAGATCCCGGTGATCGTAGGGTTCGACCGCACACGGCAGACGGCTGTTTTCAGTAAAGGTCATCAGTTCGCCGAGCAGACGCACCAGATCCAGGTAAAACGTCTCCGGGTGCAGAGTATGCAGATGAGCACGGTGAGTGAAGTGCATCTGGCTACGGTTGAGCATCTGTAACATCATAAACTCGGCCACATCGGCAATACCGCTCTGCTCCGGCGAGCCAATTCGTTTCGCCAGATCGGCGGCGCGAGTGGCGATCATCCCCTGCACGTCACCGACAAAACGGTTCAGCATCGGACTGACACGCACCGTCTGGCAGGTGGGGATAAATTCCTCATCCACTACCAGACCGCCGCCTGCCCGGAGACTGCGAATACGACACAGCGGCAGCACCATCATCGCGCTGAGATCCTCCGCTCCGCTGACAATGCGGAACACCAGTTGACCGAGCGAAAGTGGCTGGACGTCACCGTTTTCCGTATGCACGTCGCAGACGTCCATATAGCTCAGACGATAACGTTCTGAACTCTGCCCGGCACGGCGTACGTCCTGAATTTCGCTGATATTATGGCCACTGACCGGCAGCGCCAGATAAATGTCGTGGCTCTCCGGCGTTGTCAGTTCGCCCGGCTGAAACGGCAGCGGCAGTAGATCCTGGTCAGGAATGCGGAATACCGTACCGTCCGGCAGACAACCCGCGGCCTTGTCAATCATCACCCTTCCCTGCGCCAATAGTTCGGTATTCAGAGATAGTTCGGTAAATCCCCAGGCAAAGTCCGTCTGCGCGTCCAGCCGTTCGTGCAGCAGATAATCGGTATGGCGCTGCTGCTGCTGAAAATGCTGCGGCAGTGCAAACAGCCCCTCCTGCCAGAGCACGCGGTTATTGGTGGTTGCCATCGTCAGTTATCCTCGGTTTTCATTTCAATACTGTTCTGCCGGAGATGCGCCAGCAGGCGATAGTGGTGGCCGGTGTTCTCCACCGGTACGATTTGCTTCCAGACGCCTGCCTGGTCGTCGGAGAAATAAGCGACAATACCGATAAATTGCGTTTTGGCATCCAGCTCTATGTCAGGCAGCGTTTTAAGCGTATCGGGCAGCAGGGTAAAATCCTGATGGTCGATATAGTTTTTCCCCAGCGCCTCTGGCAACGGCGTGGACACCACCAGGTCATAGTCCGCTCCTTCAAATTTTGAATCGTCGCTCAGATACACCAGCTGCACATCCACTGGCGCAGCTTCCCCTTCCGTGTTCATATTGGCATCAGGTTCAGTCAGCAGCGTGAGTGTCACCGTTGAGGACTGCAGCTTCAGGTCACCCACCGTGATGTCCGGATTGGCGATAACCTGGCCGATTTTTTTGCTCATCTCACAGCCGCTTAACGTTCCAACCAGCGCCATAAACAGCAGAACGCACGCAAACCTGCCTCTCATCATGCTTCCGGTTCCCGCTGCTTTTCACGCAGCACGCGGTCATAGACTTGGGCATACACCTCGTTAAATAGCATCGCGAACCCCTGCTGGCGGTCAGACGCCAGTTCATCGTAATAATGGCGGTACATCTGCCAGGCTCCAGCGTCGTCCAGCGCCCGGCGCAGTTCATGACTGCGCCGGTACTGAACAAAGCGCTTCAGCAGGTTTTGTGGTGAGAAAGCATCAAGCATCACCCGCAGCGCTTCGGCAATCGCGGCCCGGTTGGCTTCTTCGTGATGGCGAACGTTGCGCAGGCTCTCGTGGATTGCTGCCGGGGCTGCCAGATGTACAGGGCTTTTTCCTTCGGCGAACATCACCTCCAGCACCGTGGCATAGTCCAGATTCAGACGCAGCGGATTATCCTCCAGCGGACGCAGATGTTTATCCGACAGACTGTTCTGGCTGTACTGCAAATCGAGCAGTCCCTGAATGGCCGCCTGCAGCGCACGTCCGGATTCTTCCAGAAAGGCATCCGCATCCTGCGAATTGCTGACGCTGAGTGAACTGCCCAGCCCACGGAGCAGCGGCGTCACCGCCAGATGCCGTTGCACCGTCTCCGCCGAGGAAAGCGCCTCATCATGCGGTGACGTATACACGGGTGGCAGATCCATAAATGGCGTGTCGATCCCGCCGCCCGCTTTCAGATCGGACAGCGGTACGGTCGGCTGACCGAAGGCACCTGCTGCCGCCGTGGTGAGAGTTTCGCTCTGCAAAACCTGCAACGGATCGGTGGAAAAGGCGTTCGCCACGGTCGCTGTCAGCTGATGGCGGTACGGCAGCCCCGAATAATCCGGCTGACCTTCGGTGGACATCAACGTTTCTGTCAGGCTGTCACGGTGGTTAACAATGCTTTCCGGCGCGGCCATCTGTTCGTCATAGCTGACACGACGGCCTTCATGTAAAAAGGCTTTCAGCGCCAGCGCGCCAATGCTGATTTCATCGCCCTGACGCAGACGTACCAGTCCGGTATCCGTGGCAACCGCCGCCAGGTTAATCATCACGCCGGGCATCAGACTACGCAGGCAGAACGCGGCGTCATGCAGCACTATCTGGCAGGCGCGACCGGCAACTGCACCAGCTCTGTCCTGCACCGACCAGTGGCACGTGGAAGCATGACCAATATCTCCACCCTCAGCGGAAAACAGACATTTCGCGGCGCGGCCGCTTTCTAGCTCATTGCCGTTCATCACCTGCAACGTCAGCGATAATCCGGAAGATGTCGTTTTTTCCTCAGCCATTTGCGGCTCCATAAAATTAGTCCCTGATGTGGAGAGTGATGGATGGCGGCGTTTGCGGCTCACCAATAAAAGCAGTGCGACCAATGCAGGCACGGCGGCGGTCGCCCAGCTTCATGCCCTGCGCCTGCGCCGGAGCCAGATCCAGACGTAAATCCCAGGCGAACTGGTCACGCAGCAAAAAGGCGATAAACAGGGTCAGCGCCTCATGGTGTTCTCCGCCAGGCAAAAACGACAGATAGCGGGACATGGACAGGCTGCCGATCCGCAGCAGGAATTTGCCGCTACGATCCGGTACGTGGGCACCGAGCGTAAAATTGACGCCTACAACCGAGCGACCGGGAACATATCCGGCGGTTTTATTTTTCGGGTTACGCTCGCCCAGCCGGTTTTGTTCGCCGGGATCAATTGCCACCCGGCGCAGCTGCCAGCTTTCAAGGGTCACATCCGGTAAATCAAAGCAGTGTGAAACCAGATCGCAGACCACTTCCGGTGCCCGCCCCGGCGCGGCCAACACCCCTGCATAAGCCAGCATCTTGCTGTGGTTGATGGCGAGCTTGTCACGCAGACTCTGACTACCCAGTCCGACCAGCGCATACATGCGCTGCGAAAAGCTATCCGTCCCGCCATTGCGAAAGCAGATGTGATAGCGGTATTTTCTCCAGGCGTGATACACAAACTGCGTCCAGCGGTGGCTGAACAGATCGAGAAATTCTTTTAGCCCTTCTTCATTCTGCGCCGACTCCCGCGCCATCCGATCCAGGTAGTAACCGGGTAACGGCGACTGGCTACCGGAAAAGCCGAGAAATTTTGTGGTCAGCGTAAACTGTCCGTTGTCATCACGCGTGAGTGAGGTCAGATCGCTGCCCGGAAACGCAATGCTGGCATCGGATTTAAACAGCACCACCTCCTGTTCCGGTTCCGCACGCAGCGAAGGTTCACAGCCAGGCTTTCCGTAACGACGGTACAGCGACTCCAGCAGGACATAAAAACTGGTATCACGGACGTCTGCAGGAAAATCTACATCAGGGCGTGCTGGCCGTTGTTCTGCCATTCCCAGGCCTCCTGACTTTCCGTGTTGATAATTTTCAGACAATGAAATGAATTGATGCTGGCATAGAGCGCAAAGAAATGGGTCAGCACATTACCAAGCTGGTAGATTTCTCCTTCGCAAACAAACGGCATCGGATTGATCCACAACGTGGTGGACAGACCTCGCACCGGTACACCTTTAAACAGCCGATCCACCGGTTTTGTTTCCATCCTCTCGATGGCGTCCAGCTTCTGCTGCGACAAGCGGGCCTGCTGCGGATGCTGAATACCCGGCAGGTCGAAAGTACGCAGGATTTGCACCAGCGCCTCCCGATCCAGTAGCGAGAGATAGTTCAGGTTCATACAGGAAATTAGCGACCACTGCATATCGCCGTCGGTTACCGGATAAAGTGGACGCGTCGGGCGGGTAACGTTGCTGAAGCTAGCGACCGCTGGGTTTTTGCCCACCGCCACGCAAATGTCGCCAATGTGCAACTGCGTGGGTAGCATCCGATTGGTGCAGACCAGCGAAACGCTGAGTGCCTCGCCGCTCAGGTGTGCGGGATCGGGCAGTTTGCCATCGGCATGCACAAACGCAATGCTGTGCTCAAGCCCGCGATGAAACAGCGAGGTTTTTGTCCGGTGATGCCAGTAGACCACCTCACGCTGGCGGCTGTACTCCATCTGGTGGTTGAAACTTTCGAACTCCGGCCAGAGACGCGACGCGCTGGCAACTCCGGAAGCCTCATCGAAAGCGGATATCTTGCTGGATACCGACTTCACGCGGAAAATATCGTATGCATTGGCATTCTGGTGGCTGGCCCGCAGCGGATACTGCGGAGCGCTACCGTCCGGCGCGATGGGTTCGGCCTGATGGACAAACAGATTCACCACCGGTGTGCAGAACAGGTGTAGCGATGAGGCACGGAGCTTGATATCCACCGGCAACGGCTGGTTAAAGTGCAGGCGTAGTGTAAATGCGCCACCGTGAAAATTATCCGGTAACGGCACAGCATCACGCAGATGAAAAAAGAAAAAGCTTTCCGGGTAGCAGAAGTACTCCTGAAGCACGCGATAGCCGTTGTGAACGTTTTTTGGCCACGGCAGCAACGCATCCTCGCGTTCAAACCCGGCGGCTTTCAGCCACAGATCCGGCAGAGGAACATGCTGTTCTCCGATAATCAGTTCAGCGTCCATCAGACGTTCACTGAACCACAGGTATAGCTGATAGCGGGTGTAGTCATCTTCATTACCCAGCCAGAAATTGATTTTATTTAAATTCAGCGCTCGGGAAGACACACCGTTTTCGGCAAAAAAGTCAATATCAATGATGCCTTCCTCGAGGCTACTGGCATTACACACATCCCGAATCTGTAAAGGCTGTAACCAGATATCGCGCGCCAGCGTAAAATGGCAGGAAGACGGTGGCGTCCGGTCATCGTCTCCCAGCACCTTCCGGCCTGATGAGGTGACGCGAACGCCTGAACTGACTAGTTCATCACGCAAAACCTGCACCGGTGCTTTGATATTACCTTCAGGCAGATACTCAATCACCGACATAGAAGGCACCGGGCGCAGATAGTTAGGCCATAACATGCGGATTATCCCATGAGTGAACTCCGGGAACGCGTCCTCCAGCTTCTGCCGCACGCCGCCAGCCAGAAAAGCCGACGCTTCCATCAGGCGCTCAACGTCAGGGTCACCTTCTTTCTCAGCCAGAAAGCGGGACAGATAGGGTTTATCCCGCGCCAGCAACTTGCCCAGTTGCCGCAGGTAGTCCAACTCTTCACGGTAATAGCGTTCTTCAAAGGCCATCAGAGGTACTCCACCCGGTAGCGCTGGCGGTTATCCAGCAGAATGTCAAACTCCAGAACGTCCCTGGCGTCATGAAAACTGACCTGCCCCGCAATATGAAAACGCAGCGTCAGCGGTACATAGTCGTCCGGTGACGCCGCTGTCACCGTCACCCGAGTGATGCGGGGCTCATAGCGACGGATGCAGTCGTGGATACCTCTGGCAATCTCTTCCCTGAAATTACCTGAGGCTAAAATATCGTCATTTAAATCAGTAATGCCTAGAGCTGGAGAACCAGCGCAACTGCCGGTGCGGGTATTGAGAATGTTGTGCAGGTTTTCGCTGATGGAGTGCAGCAGACTGACGCCTGGCCGGCGATAAAACCGGGAAGTCGCCGCCTCGCCAATGCGGTCAAACAGGCTGCCCCCTTTCTCAATATCCCGCTTCATCATGATGTTTAATCCCGGTCCAGACGCCCGACCAGCGAAAGGTCAAAACTGGCGCCCATATATTTGAAGTGCGGACGCACCGATAACGACACCTGGTACCAACCCGGCTCGCCTTGCACATCCAGCACCTCAATTTTTGCCTGGCGCAGCGGTTTACGACTGCGAACATCTGCGGGTGGGTTTTCCTGGTCAGCCACATACTGCCGTATCCAGGCATTCAGTTCGCGCTCCAGATCGCCACGCTCTTTCCAGGAGCCGATCTGCTCACGTTGCAGCACCTTGATGTAGTGCGCCAGACGGCTGATAACAAAGAGGTAAGGTAACTGCGTTCCCAGCTTGTAGTTGGTCTCGGCTTCCTTACCTTCCGGCGTATTCGGGAAGGTTTTTGGCTTCTGTACCGAATTGGCCGAAAAGAACGCGGCGTTATCCGAACCTTTACGCATGGTCAGGGTAATAAAGCCCTCTTCCGCCAGTTCGAACTCGCGGCGGTCGGTGATTAACACTTCGGTCGGGATCTTGGCCTGAACCTGTCCCATAGCTTCATACAGATGAACGGGCAGATCTTTCACCGAGCCACCGTTCTGCGGGCCAATAATATTCGGGCACCAGCGGTACTTCGCGAAGCTGTCCGCCATGTTTGCCGCCAGCAGAAAGGCGGTGTTGCCCCACAAATAGTCGTCATGATGATGGCTGACATTCTCGCGATAGTTGAAGCTTTTCACCGGGTTATCTCCCGGCGCATAAGGCTGGCGCAGCAGGAAACGCGGAGAGGTCAGCCCCAGATAGCGGGAATCCTCTGACTCACGCAGGGCGCGCCACTTGGTGTAAGCAGGGCCTTCAAAGATAGCACCAATGTCTTTAATGCCCGGCAGCTCAGTCCAGGACTCCAGCCCCAGGAACTCCGGCGCTACTGATGAAATAAACGGCGCGTGGGCCATCGCGCTCACCGCACTGATGTATTTCAGTAACTTCAGGTCTGCCGCATTGTTATTAAACGCGTAGTTACCAATCACCGCTGCAACAGGCTCGCCACCAAACTGGCCGTAACCACTGGAGTAAACGTGTTTATACAAGCCACTTTGGGTGATTTCCGGGGCGAACTCGAAATTATCCAGCAGTTCTTCTTTGGTGGCATGCAGCAGATAAATTTTGATGTTTTCGCGTGGGTCAGTGCGTTCAACTAGCAGTTTGAGAGAGCGCAACAGCGCTTCCAGCTCCTGAATGGCCGGGTCGTGGAGGATCAGATCCATCTGCCGGCCAGTGCGATCGTCAATATCAGCGATCATAGCGTTCACCGCCAGGATATCGACGGACTCGGCTTCATTCTGCAACAGGGCGGAGATAAACGCCGTCACGCCCTGGCGGGCAATGTCATAGCTTTCGGACTCTGGCTGAAAGCGGCTCTGCGCCATGATGTTATCCAGCAGGGATGACGAAGCTGCTGGAGAGGTGGAGCCAGGAGCTTCCTGCAATGCAATATCTGACATAGTGAAATCCTTGTACACGTTATTTGCCGCTGGCAAGACCCAGTTCCTGAATCAACTGCTCACGGGTTTCCTCGTTATCCAGCAGCGCCTGTAGCTGGGCCCGGAACGCAGGGATATTGCCCATCGGCCCTTTCAGGGCGACCAGGGCCTCGCGCAGCTCCAGCATTTTTTTCAACTCCGGTACCTGAGCTGCGATGTTATCCGGCGAGAGATCGGCCATAGATTTCACCTTCAGGCTGATATCCATACGGGCACCCGACACGCCGTTAAGTACCGATGGCACAGAAACGTTACGTTCAATGCCAGACTTCGCCAGCACGGCGTTAAAGGTATTTTTATCAATAGCCACCGGCTGGCGTTCATCCAAAGGAGTATCGTCCGGTTTACCTTTTAAATCCCCGGTAACCAGCAAGCTGAGCGGTAATTCCACTTCAGCTGTCTGGCCATCCGTCCGTGGAATGTAACGGACGTTAATTCTTTCCTTTGGAGCTATACTTCCGTCATTATGATTAATCATAGATATATTCCGTAGATAATGATAAATATTCTCCCTGATTATACAGGGTCGAATCATCCATAAAAAATATACGACAAAGGGAATAAAAATCGCTATGACAAAAACATCATCATAGGATTACAACGATCTCGATTTGTAATTTTAAAACCATTTCCCAAGCACTAGTCAAGGAATATGTATCCGTACGAAAGATAACACACAATTTCGTGTTTTATTTTTTATGTTGGTATATCCTAGTTTGACAGCAAGGATAGACACTAAATTAACGCGTTGTTTTGTATGGATATTTTGTTTCCACGTCCATTTTTAATAATTACGGAAAATGAAACAGATAAATGCATTTAAAAAACAAATAAGTAGGCCCATTAAATCAAACAACTAACATAAAACAGGGTTAATTAATATTAATTCTTGAGGTTCTTATTATTTCAAGAATCTATTACCAGGCATGATAATCTGTAGATTAAATTTTACTGAAATCTATACAAACAGCAGAGTGGCCAGTTCAGAGACAAACGCAAAAAATTTTGGAAAAATGTTTTTGCGTTTGTCGGAAAATATTTACCGCGCTAATGGAAATTAGCGTAAACATAAAATAGTGCAAAGGAGTTAAGAAAATGCCAACACCGTGTTACATCTCAATTAAGGGACAAACTCAGGGATTGATCACCGATCGCGCCTTTACCGCTGAATCCGTCGGTAATATCTACGTTCAGGGCCATGAAGACGAAATGCTGGTGCAGGAATTCAGCCATAACGTCACCGTTCCGACCGATCCGCAGTCCGGTCAGCCGTCAGGCCAGCGTTCGCACAAACCGTTTATATTTACCGTGGCTCTGAACAAAGCAGTTCCGCTGCTGTACAACGCACTGGCCTCCGGTGAAATGCTGCCGACCACCGAACTGCACTGGTACCGCACCTCTGTGGAAGGTAAACAGGAGCACTTCTTCACCACCCGTCTGACCGATTCCACCATCGTGGATATCGACTGCCATATGCCGCACTGCCAGGATGAAGGGAAACGTGAGTTCACTCAACTGGTCAAAGTCTCCCTGGCTTACCGCAAAATTGAGTGGGAGCACGTCTCAGCAGGCACCTCAGGCGCGGACGACTGGCGCGCGCCGCTGGAAGCATAAGTAAAAACTGACAGCATTCTGCCGAAAGGCAGGGTGCTGTTTTTAAAGGTCAGGTCATAAAAAGCAGTATCAGTACAGAGTTACGTTTTGCATACGGGAGATGGTGGATGCCGGAAACTTCGGCGGTAGCATGTCTGAAAACGCACGTTGCACCGTGCCATTACTGTAAGAATGTCTGACTGTGGCTCTGTTTTCTGCCAACAACTCCGGGAATAAGGTTATGTCACAACAGGGTCTGCGTTTTACACTCGACGTGGACGGGTTACTGGCGATGAGCACCGCCGTGGTGAGCTTCACCCTCCATCAAAACCTCTCCACCCCCTTTACACTCACAGTCGATATCGCCAGCGGTCTCCCCGACCTCACAGCTAAAAATTTTCTCGAGAAAAACGCCACCCTCACTGTCTGGCAGGGGAATGTTGTCCAGCGCTGCCTCTGCGCTATCATCACCGGCGTGGCGCTTGGCGAGAACAACGACTGGCAGATGAATTACCATCTGACCCTTTCGCCACCGCTCTGGCGGGCCGGACTGCGCCAAAACTTCCGCATCTTTCAGCAGCAGGATATCCTGGCCATCACGTCCACATTGCTGGACGAAAACGGCGTCTCCGACTGGACTCCGTCCTTTTATGAAGCCCATCCTGCACGCGAATTCTGCGTACAGTATGGCGAAAGTGACCTATCCTTTCTCTCCCGCCTGTGGGCCGAAGAAGGCATTTTCTATTTTGACTGGTGCTCGCCGACCGGAACGGAGCAGACGCTGATGCTCTGCGACGATGTGGCGGGAGTCTCCACGCTGGGCTCCCTGCCCTTTAATCCTAACACCCGCAGCGAGGTCTCCACGGAATGCGTCAGTGAGTTCCTCTATCGGGCACAGATTCGCCCCTCCTCCGTCGAAAACCAGGATTACACCTTTAAAACCCCCGGCTGGCCCGGCTACTTCAGCCACCACGCCACACACCTCAACGGTCAGCGCACCCAGTACGAAATCTTCGATTATCCGGGGCGCTTCAAGGACGAGCAGCACGGGCAGGACTTTGCCCGCTATCTGGCTGACGGCTTCCGCCACGATGCAGAAACCGCTGCCGGGGTCAGTAACTCAGCGAAGCTGTGGCCCGGCAGACGTTTCACCCTTACTGGTCACCCTTCTCTCACGCTGAACCGCGAATGGCAGGTCACCGCCTGTGTGCTGAAAGGGGAACAGTCTCAGGCACAGCACGGCAGACAGGGTCAGGGAACCACGCTGAGCAACAATTTTGACGTCATTCCGGCTGACCGGACATGGCGCTCCTCTCCTCTGCCAAAACCCTCCGTGGACGGCCCGCAGAGCGCCATCGTCACCGGGCCGGCTGGCGAGGAAATCTTCTGCGATAAACATGGCCGTGTCCGGGTACGTTTTCACTGGGACCGCTACTGCCCGGGCAACGAAGACAGCTCCTGCTGGATACGGGTGTCACAGGCCTGGGCCGGTGCCGGATTTGGCAACCTCGCCATTCCCCGCGTGGGCCAGGAAGTGATAGTGGATTTCCTCAACGGCGACCCCGACCAGCCCATTATTATGGGACGCACCTACCACCAGGATAACCGCTCGCCGGGCAGCCTGCCGGGAACAAAAACGCAGATGACCATCCGCTCGAAAACCTATATGGGAAGCGGATTTAACGAACTGCGGTTTGAGGATGCGACTGATAATGAGGAGATTTTTCTTCACGCACAGAAAAATATGCAGGTAAAAGTACTCAATAGCAAGGATGTACGGGTCAATTATGACCGGACAACCAGTATCGGCCATGATGAATCGCTGGTCGTAGCGAATGATAGGAAAGTTACGGTTGAAGGAAAGCAGGACCATAAAACCACGAAAGACCATCTCAGCCTGACGGAAGGCAACCAAGGGTTAGAAGTAAAAGGCGACCTGGCACAGAAAATAAGCGGTGCGCTAGGTATTAGTGTACAGGGCGATGTTGTATTGCAGAGCGACAGTAAAATCAGCCTGCGTGTAGGTAGTACATTCGTAGTCATTCATTCAGGAGGGGTGGATATAAAAGGAGCGAAAATTAACCTCAATGGCGGAGGCAGCCCAGGAGATGTGATTTTGCCGATGCGCCCAGTGATCTTGAAAGCAGCAGCCGGAAGTGGCTCAATGTTTGTGGCGCACTGTCCGAAGGAGGACCAGTAATGGAGAAAAAGTATGCCATTATTGATGGCGCCGTTGAAGAAGGATTGCTGGATTTTTTAAGGGAGACGAATCCACCTCATTGCTGCCTGTATGCGGAGCCAATACAGCCAGATTTAGTGGCGTTAGCACCTTACCTGACAGAAGTGACGCAGGAGGTGGAGGCTTGGTTAAGTGCCAAAGATACTCCGTGGGGAATATCTCTGACCACGCCCTCCTCCATGAATGTGCTACGGCAACATTTACGAAGATATCTCCAGGTATTGATACCAGGGGAAACGAAGCCAGTATTGTTTCGCTTTTATGATCCCCGAAATGTCTGGGATTTTCTTTCTGTTTTATCTGAATGGGAAAAATATCTGTTTCTTGGCCCCATAGAAACAATATCTACTAATTTGGATGGTAAACAAAAAATAGAAGTTTTTATGGCTATCAAGAATAAGTTCCCAGCAGGTGCTGGCATCAGGCATAAAATGATAAAAATATCTCCTGCTCAAATGAATACCCTAACATCAATATTTGAGCAACGCTATATTGTGAAACTTATAGAATGCCTCAAATCGTGGGGGGTACATCCAAAACAGATTAATAATGAAGTAATATCAGATATATTACAATGGCTAAGACTCCAGAAGATCACAGATGACAGAAGTATTCGTGGATTGTTTTATTTATTCTGCCGACGTGGCTGTCTGGAGGTGGGTTTGATACCCACAGATTTCAGGGAAATCCTCTGCGACATCAATGAAGATGGGGTATTTAAAGCCGAAACCCTGTTAATCAGGGAACTAGGTAATGTTCCATTGTAAATAGAGGCGAATTATGACAAGTACAACCGCAGGTTCATCTATCTGCAATTGTAAACACCCGGATACATGTATTCATTCATTTAAATTAACAATCGAAAAAAGGACATATGAATACAAACAGAATGATTTTTACTCTCATATAGAAATAATTAACAAGACCGATAAGTCCACTCCGCTTGCTTTATCCTTGACAGGAAAAACCTGTGTTTCTCATAATCCTGCCTGCCCCAATGGCATTATATATAACATAGACAACAAGGAAACGTTAAAAAAATTCACAAGTGGAACTGTAAACTATGAAGTAAATTACAATGAGAAAGTAACAAACACTCTATCAGATATAAATACAATCATATTTATAAGTAAATATATACTCTATCAAAACAGTTCGTTAAATTGGTTACCAAAGAGTCAATATATATTACGCGTGGGTCAATGCTATGGCGACCAACTTGTTGAAAGAGACATTAATTTTTCAGATGGATTCAGGCAAATATTCAATATTGCCCCGCATGACAGAATATGGAGCCATATCAATGTATATCCAAATTATGACTGGAAGATAGATGTCAAAATTGGTCTTACTGATAAGACTAAAGAATACAGCGATGGTGAATTAAAAGATCAACAGCGTAAAGAGAACAGAAAGGCAGGACAGCAAAATCGAGGAACCAGAGGCTGGACCAAACGACCTAAATATTCAATTAGTGATGCCCTTGATATTGATGGAACCCTGTCATATAAATTAGGCACATCTCCACGACATGATTTGAGCCAAAAATTAAAAGTTGACTTTAAAAGAAAAGCTAAAGAATTGAAACTGTTACAGGATGCCACCAGAACCCTTGATATGGTTGGTAAAGCATTATCAACAAATGAAGGCGCTGGCACTAAATATAAAATATTGAATACTGATATATTATACCCAAAATTATCAGTCGGGGGGAGTGGAGAACTGGTTGAAGATAATAATACACAATCAGTTTATATTAAGGGAAAAGTCTCTGCAGGATTTTCCCCTCTAATAGGACTCAGGATAACATTTGATTTATTACAGGCCTTTGCTGCATGGTATGGCGCTGCAAGTGTCACTGATATAATCAGACAACAACTTGCCGCGCGTGAAAGTTCCGTCAAGAGTGGTGATAATGGAGCATATCTGGGATTGAAATTTGATCTGATAGCTTCCGGAACAATTAATTTGTCCCTAATATTTGAATCAGATGATAAGAAAAATTGGAACTGGCGGGTGGAAGGAAGTAATGAGGTTAAGCTGGCATTATCTCTGGAAGCCAACGCCCGGTCCGGGGTCAAAATTTATGTTTTTGAAGGGGCTTTTGAAGTTTATGCAAAGGCAATTGCTGAAGGGGTCATTGTCTTTGATTCAACTGCACAAAATAATATAGAGATGATATTTTATCATAATGGAATTCGGGCAGAGGTTGGGGCCAGCTTTTAGTAGGTATTGCCAAAGATGGCGATAAAACAAGAAACGGAGAAAGCGGTCGAGTATCAACAAAAACTACTGGTGTAACGACAAAGCACACCGAAGGACAAAAAAAGGAATGGATTATTCATGGTAAACTTGAGAAAAAAAATCACCTTATCGATTTCATTTATTATAGCATTACTTTTTTACTTATATTATTCAACATTTCTTCACCCAAGGCAGAAACAATGGATGGTATAAAATATTTAGTGTCATTTAAAACAAAACGTAGCGCATGCATGGTCAGGGTTAATGGATTTCCTGTTTTTGATAATTTCACGTACTCAAGTGGCACAATAGCAGCAGGTGACAACATTACGTCATTTATCGAAAATGGGAAAAACAGGATTGAAGTACTCATGGGGTCAGTGGATTCTCAAGACCGGGATACCCTTTTCTCTGATTCAGAATGTGAATTTACGATTACCAGAGACACTATTAATTCCAGCGAAAACGTAACAACAGTCAAACTTTCTGTCGATGATGAAAAAAATATTATCGCAACATCATCCTCTAGCTATGATGGTTCCAGACATGAGGGGAGAATTATTGAGGAGCAACTTCCCGAAGATAGCTGGTTGTATTTGCATCGATTTTATCGTGATATTGAATTTAGCGGTATAAAGACATGGTCATGGGTAGATGCAGACAGAGTCGTATCAGAAAAGGATTTACCTGCCATTCAGGATATATACAGGGAAATCTGGCAGGCCATGAAGGACAAAGATGTGAATACATTGAAGAAAATGGCAGCTATTTCAAACGAGGAAATGGGAAATGCGGAAGGTATATCTCCTGATATCGTTTTTGAATCATATGACCTCCCTAGAAATGTTCTTGATATGAATTTAACACCGATAGATTTAGAGTGGAAAAAATATAAACTTACTACCTATTGTAATGGCCGGGTATTCAGATTATCTAGTGGCATTTATGAGAATTCACCATTGAGACTTAAAAATAAAAATAATGAAATCGTGTATTCTTACACGCCATATTTTTCAATTATCAATGACAAAGTCGTTATCGTAAGATAATAAATTATCCGGAGAATACTATGTCGCTGGCCGCTAAACTATCAGACAAAGGTACTCAGCATGATGGTTATTACGAGACCGTAATTACCGCAGGCTCCTCTACCGTCTTTATTGACGGGTTACCCGCCGCCCGTATGGGGGACCCGTTAACTCCGCATTCAAAACCCAAACACCCTCCTCATCCGCGAAAAATCGCCAGTGGCTCATCCACTGTATTTATTGATGGGCTCCCTGCCGCCAGAACCGGTGATGCGGTTGACTGTGGCGGCGTGGTTCTCGGTAGCGGCACCGTCAGTATCGGCTGATATCCGTTTTCAGCACCGCTCAGTGAATTTAATCCGGTGAGAGTTTGTTACCCCTTAGATACAGAGCAAAAATCTCCCATTCTCGCCTCACAGTTATCAGCTTCGTCAGGTGCATTCTGTCGTAGCAGGCCCTCACGACTACGTTACGCCAGAGGTTTCACGGAAGAATGGCAGAAAAAATCAGCCCTTTTTACCCTGATAAATTTGGTTTTTCTTTTATAAATGCACTTCCACTAAAGCAGCCCGGCAGCCCACCGCCGGGCCAGCTGCACTATAGCGCAGCGCGGATCATATCCAGCACCTGCATATTGCGGACGGTCTCATCAAGCGGGATTAACCGCGACGGCTCGTTGAGGATCGCACTGGAGAAGTGGCGGATTTCTGCCTGATAGCGATCTGATTCGCTGACCGGCAGTTCACGCACGCCTTCATTGGTATGCAAATACAGCGTTCCCGCGTCATCCAGGAACGGCTTATCAACCACCAGCATCCCTTTCGTCCCAATGATTTCCGCGTAGTTACGCCCAAAGGCGTTAAAGCCGCAGTGGATATTGGCGATCAAACCATCGTCATATTGCAGCAGTGCAGACAGGTTAGTGTCCACGCCCTGCTCCGTTTCGCTCACCGCTTTGCAGCTCACCGGCAGGCGACCCGTAACCATACCGATAAAGTTCACCGGATAGCAGCCGACGTCATACAACGCGCCGCCGCCGAGCGCAGGCTGCATTTTGATGGTGCCAGGTCGGTCGAGCAGGAAGCGGAACGAAACGTTAATATGGCGAAGCTCGCCCAGTTCACCGCTCTCGAGCACCTGCTTAATAACCCGCACCCGGTCGGTGTACTGATACATAAAGGCTTCCATCAGCAGACGGTTTTGCTGCTTTGCCACCTGCTGCATTTCGCGCGCTTCATCAGCGGTCAGGCCAATCGGTTTTTCGCACAGCACGTGCTTACCCGCTTCCAGCGCCCGGATAACCCACTCTTTGTGGAGCGAGTTCGGCAGAGGAATATAGACCGCCTGAATCGCATCGTCGGCCAGCAGTGCGGCATAGTCACCGTAGCTTTTTTGCCATTCACCGACCGGTAGTTCATCCTGATGGCGGGAAGCCACCCCGTAGACGCGGGCGTTATCGGCACGCGCAATAGCAGGAATAATGGAATTCTTCGCGATTCGGGCATAACCAAGCACGCCCCAGTTCACAACATCACTCATTCAATGCTCCTTCCGCCAACCCTGGTTAAAAAGTCAAAAACCCGCAATCGCGGGCTTCTGGCGCTGAATACAAGCAGACTTATAACGCGTTATGCGAGGCGCTGATGTTCACAGGCATACCGGAACGTCTATCCAACGCCCCTCTTGCCCGGCTGCCATCTACGCCTTCACCCTGAGTAAAACTACGCAGTGCAGGCGTAATAGGCAACGGAACTTTGTTATCAGATTCATATTCTGCGCGGTTGCGCGACAATGGCTCATGAACCTCCACCCAGCGACTGCCGTCAGGCTCGGTGGTGTACTTCACCGCTTGGTCGATAATTTGCACCCGCGTCCCAACCGGCACGTTGTCAAACAGGTATTTAATATCGTCGTTGCGCAGACGGATACAGCCCTGGCTGACGCGAAGCCCAATACCGAAGTTCGCATTGGTGCCATGAATCGCATAAAGTCGACCGATATAAATGGCGTAGAGCCCCATCGGGTTATCTGGCCCTGCGGGAACAAAAGCCGGCAGGCTTTCACCGCGCTTGGCATATTCACGACGGGTGTTTGCCGTTGGTGTCCAGGTAGGCGCTTCCTGCTTACGCTCAACGGTAGTGACCCAGTTGCGCGGTGTTTCTCGTCCGGCCTGGCCAATACCAATCGGCAGCACCTCGACGGTATTCCCTTCAGGCGGATAATAGTACAGCCGCATTTCAGCGACGTTCACCACAATCCCCCGACGTACCGTGTCTGGCAAAATCAATTGCTGCGGAATCACCAGCGTGGAACCCGATTTTGGCAGGAAGACATCCACATTCGGATTCGCCTCCAGCATATTGCTCAGCCCCTGTCCGTACTGCGCGGCAAAGGCCTCCAGCGGCAGGTGATTATCTTGCGGCACCGTGATGTTCAGCGTGCTGCCCACAAGACGGCTCCCTTCCGGTGGAAGCGGATAAGTCACAGCCAGCGCGCTCTGGCTACTAAAGGCCAGCGCTAACGCACACAAGAGTTTTACACGAGGTTTCATTTCCCTTTCCTCAATTCACGGCAGATGTGGGTTGATTATAGCTTTTTTGCCCCACTGCGTTGCGTTTAACCGTATCAGAAATCATCCGGTTAAAGGTTAATCAGTTGTTACATTGAAACTGGCATACGCTTTTGTTTCATCATCGGCTGGCATACTATCGGGGAAAGCCGCACACAAGGAGCGAACGATGAGTAATACGGGTGTGAGTCTGACCCCAGAACAGGCGCTGGAGAAACTCCAGGCGCTGTACGATCAATCGGTAAGTGCATTACGTGACGCTATTCGTCTTTTTATTGACGACCGCTCGCTACCCAGCGCTGAAGCACGCGCGAATGGATTATTTGTCTACCCGCAGCTTTCTGTTTCCTGGAGCGGCAACGCGCATAAAGCGCAAAAAACGCGCGCCTTTGGTCGTTTTACCCACTCCGGCTGCTACACCACGACCATCACGCACCCGACGCTTTTTCGCAGCTACCTGCTCGAACAGCTAAGTCTATTGCATGAAGACTACGACGCGCATATTGAGGTTGGCCTGTCACAGCATGAGATTCCTTATCCCTACGTGATTGACGGCCTCAACCTCGACCGTTCGATGAGCGCCGATCTCACGCGTGTCTTCCCAACCACCGAGCTATCGCAGATTGGCGACGAAACGGCGGATGGCCTGACCCACGCCACCGATTTTTATCCTCTGTCGCACTTTGACGCTCGCCGCGTAGACTTCTCGCTGGCGCGCCTGCGTCATTATACCGGCACGCCGGTCGAGCACTTCCAGCCGTTTGTCCTGTTCACCAACTACACCCGCTACGTCGATGAGTTTGTGCGCTGGGGCTGCAGCCAGATCCTCGACCCGGACAGCCCGTATGTTTCACTCTCCTGCGCCGGAGGAATCTGGATTACCGCCGACACCGAAGCGCCGGAAGAGGCCATTTCCGACCTCGCGTGGAAAAAGCATCAGATGCCGGCCTGGCACCTGATCACCAAAGACGGACAAGGGATCACCTTGATCAACATCGGCGTAGGTCCGTCTAACGCTAAAAACATCTGCGACCATCTGGCGGTGCTGCGTCCGGACGTCTGGCTGATGATTGGCCACTGCGGCGGCCTGCGCGAAAGCCAGTCGATTGGCGACTATGTGCTGGCACACGCGTATCTGCGCGACGACCATGTGCTGAACGCCGTGCTGCCGCCGGATATTCCGATCCCGAGCATTGCCGAAGTACAGCGCGCGCTCTATGACGCGACCAAGCAGGTTAGCGGTATGCCTGGCGAAGAGGTCAAACAGCGGCTGCGTACCGGGACGGTGGTCACCACCGACGATCGTAACTGGGAGCTGCGCTATTCCGCATCGGCGTTACGCTTCAACCTGAGCCGCGCCGTGGCGATTGATATGGAGAGTGCGACCATTGCCGCCCAAGGATACCGCTTCCGCGTACCGTACGGCACGCTGCTGTGCGTCTCCGACAAACCGCTGCACGGAGAGATTAAGCTGCCCGGTCAGGCAAACCGTTTCTATGAAGGGGCGATTTCAGAGCACCTGCAGATTGGCATTCGGGCCATCGACCTGCTGCGCGCCGAGGGCGACCGCCTGCATTCACGCAAACTGCGCACCTTCAACGAACCGCCATTCCGTTAAGCCAACCCCAGCCGGACGCTCGTCCGGCTTTTTTTACCAGACGCAGAAAAGCAAAAAGCCTGCTTAGTTTCCTAAGCAGGCTTCTTAAATATGGCTCCTCTGACTGGACTCGAACCAGTGACATACGGATTAACAGTCCGCCGTTCTACCGACTGAACTACAGAGGAATCGTGTGAACGAGGCGCATATTATCGATGTACCCCATTGTTGTCAAAGCCTGATTTGCACAAAATAAATCGTTTGCCGATTAATTCTTCGATTCGGTTGAAAACTGACTTTTCTTGCCGATTTTCCCCGCAATCAGGCCGTTACGCCGCATCAGTATTCTTTGCCTTCGCGTATTTCCACGCCCAGCGGCCGGTGATAAGGCGACGGTAGAACAGCACCGCACGCGCGCCCCAGTCGAGGAACATCCCCATCCAGACACCGACCACGCCCCAGCCCAACAGAATACCCAGCACATAACCCACCACCACGCGACAGCCCCACATGCTCAGCATGGAGACCCACATGGCAAAGCGTACGTCTCGTGCTCCTTTAAAGCCCGCGGGCAGTACCCAGGACGCCGCCCAGATAGGCATAAACGCCGCGTTCATCCACAGCAGAATCTTCACCACGTCTTTAACATCCTGCTCGTGGGTATAGAACGAGGCAAACAGCCCAGCAAACGGTGCGGTACTCCAGGCAATCAACGTCAGCACGATGGTCGACATCCAGAACACATGGCGTAGCTGACGCTCTGCCTGGGCAAGCTGCCCGGTACCAAGACGTTTACCGGTGATAATGGTCGATGCCGAACCCAGGGCGTTCCCCGGCAGGTTAATCAGCGCCGCCACCGAGAAGGCGATAAAGTTACCGGCGATAACGTCGGTCCCCATTCCGGCCACAAACATCTGCGTTAGCAATTTACCGCCGTTAAACAGCACCGACTCCACGCTTGCCGGAATACCAATCCCCATCACCTCCCAGATGATGGCAAAGTTAAGCGGCTTGAAATAGCTTTTGAGCGGAATGCGCAGCGCCGGGTTAAAGCCAACCATCAGCACAATAATGGTCACCACCGCGCCAATATAACGAGAAATAGTTAGCCCCAGCCCCGCCCCGGCAAACCCCATACCGTCCCAGGAGAATGCGCCATAAATCAGGAAGCTACTGATGATAATGTTGAGGATATTCATCCCGCCGTTAATCATCAGCGGAATTTTTGTATTCCCTGCCCCGCGCAGCGCACCGCTGCCAATGAGCGCAATCGCCGCCGCCGGATAGCTCAGTACGGTCAGTTCAAGGTAGGTCAGCGCCAGCCCTTTTACTTCCTCCGTGGCGTCACCGGCCACAATGTTAATAATCCCGGCGCCAAAATAGTGAATCACCGCCGCCAGAATGGTGGCAAAGATGGTCATGATAACCAGAGACTGCCGCGCAGCTGCCCTCGCCTTACGGCGATCTCGCTTGCCCAGACTGAAGGCCACCACCACCGTAGTACCAAGGTCGATAGCGGCAAAAAAGGCCATGATGACCATATTGAAGCTGTCGGCCAGACCCACGCCCGCCATCGCCTCTTTACCCAGCCAGCTCACGAGGAAGGTACTCAGCACCCCCATCAATAAAACACAGGTATTTTCCAGAAAAATAGGTACGGCAAGGGGGGTGATTTCACGCCAGAAGAGCACTCGATAACTTTTACGTTTTTTGTACCAGGGCGTGCGTGTGACTGCCTGGCGAAGTACGGCGGTGACGTTCAAAATGGGCCTTAGATCAGAAAGTTGAAACTCCATTTCAAATGATGATTGAGAAATGCCGATCCTGCAAAGCATTTTTCCTTAATTTTTGTTGGGAATGGCGACAAATTGTTGATGGAATAGGCAATCGCATCACAAGGCGAGAATTGGTGTTTGACAAAAGTTTTTTCGCCGCTAAGATACGACTCCACAACGATTCCTCTGTAGTTCAGTCGGTAGAACGGCGGACTGTTAATCCGTATGTCACTGGTTCGAGTCCAGTCAGAGGAGCCACATTTAAGAAGCCTGCTTAGGAAACTAAGCAGGCTTTTTGCTTTTTAAACTTCCTCACGCTCCGCAATGCTGACCAGTATCGCCCCCAGTAACGCCAAATCAATCAACAGCGCAAAGGCAAAGCCGTAGCCATTAACACCCGGTGCCGAATTCGCCTGGATTAACCATGCCGCTCCAAGCGCTGCCACGCTGCTCAACACGCTGATATTGCTCTTGCTGGAATGAAATGGCCCATGAGCCAGCCCTAACCCCAGACCGCCCACGACGATGCCCGGCAACAGCATTGCCCCCATATGCCCACCCAGCAAGGTCAATAGCACCAGCAGCCAGCCCGCCGCCGAGAGCATAAACCCATAGCGCGCTACGCCACCTTTATTGACCAACATCAGCCCGGCCGCAAAACTCACGCCCAGTGCGGCAAGTTGTATCAGGCACATTGTGACATTCACCATTATCGATAGCTTTATCAGCAGGCCCGCAGCGGCAATAGTCGTGCTTAGCGCTATCGCCCGCTCTGCGCGCTTTTCGTTTCTCGGCACATTACCGTTCACCCATACGTTCATTTCTCGCTCCTTACGCGACCATGAGATTAATTCATCACCTTTCATATGCCGTGTAGACTACTGCCGCGATAATGGGTAAAACAAACTCATAGTTTTCAGCCATAGATGAGAAAAACTCACCCATGAGAAAAGTCAGATTGCCACCGCTCGGCGCGCTGCGCGCCTTTCATGCGCTGGCTGAACAGCTGAGCTTCAAACGTGCCGCAGAGGTACTTGGCGTGAGCGCTACGGCGGTCAGCCATCAGATTAAACTGCTAGAGTCGGTGCTGGAGTGTCGGGTCTGTGAACGCAGTGCGCAGGGCGTCAGCCTGACCGAAAGCGGTAAACTACTTTATGCCGGTACACAACGCGCCTTTAGCGCGCTGGAAGAGGCTACCGCGCAGGTGCTTCAGACCCAGCAGCCACCCGCGTTGACGGTGACCACCACCTCAAATTTTCTCACCCACTGGCTGGTGCCGAGGCTTGCGGAGTTTAAAGCCGAATGCCCGACCATCGACCTGCGGCTGCATACCAGCGTTGAGCGTGTCGATCTCAGCCAGCGTACCGTGGATGTGGCGATCCGCTATCGTGAAACGCCGGAATCCGCGCTGCACTGCACGCTTCTGCATGCCGATAGGTTTATCGTGGTGGCAAGTCCTGCTCTGGCGCTTCAACGGCCGGAAGACCTATGCGGCGTGACGCTTTTCCACGTCGAAAATCGTCATGTCCCTGCTGATGAACCTAGTTGGGCTAACTGGAAAAAGCGCTATGGGCCTCAGGCCTTGAACCTCCAGGCAGGATTGACCTTCAGCGATGAAACGCATGCGCTACAGGCGGCGGTCGCAGGGCAAGGCGCGGTCATTGCTAGCGAACTCCTGGCGAGGGATTTACTGCAACGTGGGGTGCTGACGATGCCGTTCGACATGTCACTGTCTGGCGCAAATTACTATCTGGTGACAACCGAAGAGAACGCGCAGCGCCAGGATATTACGGCGCTACGCGAATGGCTTTTACGACAAATGGCAGGAACGTAACCTTTAGGCAGGCAGCACAATATTGCTGCCTGCAAGGGTGCCCATGCGGTTGTACATAGTACAAGCAGACTCAACAATATGCATCGCGATAGCCGCACCGCTTCCTTCCCCCAGACGCATCTCCATATGCAGATACGGTTTGAGTTCCAGATGTTCCAGTGCAATATGCGCCCCTTTCTCCGCCGAGAAATGGGAAGGGATCAGGTAAGGTTTTACCGCAGGTGCCATTCGGCAGGCCGCCAGCGCGGAAGCGTATGACAGGAAGCCATCCAGCACGACCGGCAGGCCGCAGGAGGCTGCACCCAGCATCACGCCGGTCATCCCCAGCAGATCGTAACCCCCCACTTTGGTCAGCACATCAAGCCCGTCAGTTGCATCGGGCTGGTTTACCGCAATCGCGCGGCGGACAACCTCAACTTTATGCGTCAACTGCTCATGCGGCAGATTAGCGCCAATGCCCACGACCGCCTCCGGCTCGCTGCCGGTCAGAACGCTAACCACCGCCGCCGCTGGCGTGGTGTTGGCCATGCCGAGTTCACCAACGCCAAACAGGGTCACGCCCTGCTCTGCCAGACTACGGGTATAGTTGATTGCCGACAGCAGTACGGTTTGCGCCTGCTCAGCGGTCATGGCGGCGGTCTGCGCAATATTGCCGCTGCTGCGGGCGACTTTCATATCGATAAGGCTGGGGATCGGGTCAGCATCAATACCGACGTCAATCACATGCACGTCCGCCCCCGCCTGCGCAGCAAGCACGCAAACGCCGGTATTGTGACGCGTCATATTAACAGCCTGAATGGCGGTCACTATCTGCGGTGAAATCGCGACGCCTTCATGCCACACGCCATGATCGGCGCACATCACCAGAATCGCTTTTTTATCGACGCGCGGCGCGCCCTTAAGCCCGGGCATGCCCGCTAGCTGTATCGCCAGTTCTTCCAACCGCCCAAGGCTGCCCGTAGGTTTTAAAAGCCCATCAATATGCTGCTGCGCATGCGCCATCGCGGCGCTATCCATTTCAGGGATAGCGGCCAGCAGTGTAGCCAGTGTTTGCATTGTTATTCCCACATTGTCATACGCTGGCTTACAAAAGCGCCAGCAAGAAAATCACTTCGCCCAGCTCAATGCTTGCTCCCAGCGTATCGCCGGTTTGACCGCCCAGCGTACGCTTAAGCAGTTGACCCAGGATAAAGATACCGATAAAGGCCACCAGCAGTGCCCGCAGGCCATGCATGCCGAGCATCGCAGTGACCAGCGCACCCGCAATCACCAGAGTAACCCACGTCTGGCGGAAGCTTATTTTGCCGATAAACAGGTTCCCTAACCCCTCTTCGCGCGCGTAGCGGTGGCGGTACATCATGAACACCGACGCCGCGCGGCCAGCAACGCAGGCGCTGGCAATAGCCGCCAGCATAGGGACATCTCGTAGCGCCAGTTCACTCAGGGTAAGCACTTTCGCGAGCAGGACAAAAATCAGCGCCAATCCACCGTGGGTGCCAAGGCGGCTGTCGCGCATAATCTCCAGCATCTTCTCGCGACGGCGCGCGGAGAAAATACCGTCACAGGTATCCGCCAGACCATCCAGGTGGAAGCCGCCGGTCAGCAGCGCCAGCGCCAGTACGGTAAAGAATGCAGCCAGAGGAATGCCGCACCAGGCCTGAACCACTATAAACACCAGGCCGCTAATCGCACCTAACAGCAGGCCAATTACGGGAAAGGTGATAACACCGCTCACGTAGCGGTCCAGATCCAACCCCTGCGACCAGCGCTGTGGCACCGGTAGACGGCTCATGAAAGAGAGTGTGGCGAAAAAAAGTCGACTCATTTTATTTTGACTCCAATCCCTGAAACCACCAGCCAGACGTCATCTGCCGCCTGCGCCAGCTTTTGATTCACACGCCCGGCGATATCACGAAAATGCCGGGCCAAACGATTTTCGGGCACGATGCCCATTCCTACTTCATTGGTCACCAGCACAACTGGCGATGGGCAGCGCTTGCAGGCGGCTATCAACGCATCGATTTCCACATTGACCTTCGCCTCAAGCGCCGTGAAGTCCCAATTATCTATCTCCTGCTCGTCACCCGAGGCAAACAGAATATTGGTCACAAGCGTCGTGATGCACTCCAGCAGAATGGCTTCTGCAGGATCGTTATGTGGCGTGATGATGTCGGCAAGGTGCTGCCAGCGCTCTTCGGTGCGCCAGTGTGCAGGACGGTCGTCCCGATGGTGCTGAATGCGCTCGGCCATTTCGGCATCGAAAATCTGCGAAGTGGCGATATAGCAAACTCGAGGCGAGCCGCTGAGTAACGTTTCAGCGTGACGGCTTTTTCCGCTGCGCGCGCCGCCGGTTACCAGAATCATGATTGCGCTTCCAGATGTTGCTGCATTGTAGGCGAGATCCTTTGATATCAATACGTTCCCACATCACTGTGGCTAATATATCAAACAGAAAGCTTTATACTCCGCATTGCTCGCGATGTCACTGGATTGTCGAAGAGGAGAGGGACTGGGAGGAATAAAACAAAGACCGGGTGGCGACGAAGCCACCACCCGTTAATGACGGTTACTCGCCTTTCTGCTCGCCCATCACTTTCAGTTTCTTGGAGATGTCGCGGCGTTCTTTGGACAGCTCGGCATTTTTGATGATGTAGTCATCAACGCGATCTTCGTAGTCGCCTTTCATGCTGGCGATGATGCCCTGAATAGCTTCAACGCTCATGCCTGGTTTGATGTAGTCGCTGAGGTTGTCCAGCAGCAGCACGCGTTTCTGGTTGTCACGGATCTTTTTCTCAACGTCCTGAATTTCACGCTGCAGCTTGTTCTTACGACGGAACAAACGTACGAACTCCAGTACGTCCTGAAACGAAGGTTTCGTGGTTTCCATTTTTATACCCCTGATATGTTGAGAGTCGGATTCGTTAAACAACGGCTACACGATAAGGTACACATTAGTCATATACCCTTCAACCTGTATGATTTTTCGTACTGCCGTTGTAGCAAACAATCATTTTTACTTTGGGTTCATCATAACCCTAAATCTAGCTGAATCGAAACAACCTGGCGCAAAAGCGCGTGCATCTGTCTTTTATTTACGCAACGCGCGGCACATCAGACTCGATAATAATTCCAGCTGACGCGCCAATTCCATGCTTAACCAGACGTAGCCATGAATGGAGGTCTCAGCCAGATTGTCGTCTTTGTATTCATTCACCAGTTGACGCAGCTCCGCGACAATTTCGTTGAGCTTTTCGCTGTTTGCCTTGATAGGACGTGGATTGCCTTCGTACAACGCGTGGGCAATCGCCAGCAGCGTGTCTTGCGTCATAAGCTGCGTTTCCCGGAGAGTATGGGCGTTGAGCATCAGCAGGTGACCATGGCGCGATGCCCAGTGGGCGTTAATTTGCAGCTCCAGCATACACACCAGGTTGCGGCTCACGGTCTGGATGGCCTCAAAAATACCCTTGTGAATATGCGTTTCTTTGCTCGCTGGCGTAATCAGACCGCGCATTTTCACGACGTCGTTGAGGACTTTTTGCAGATGTTTTTCCAGACGCGGTCGCTCGATAAGATTCGGTGACAGTCCCGCCTGATAGATACGGTTAAACTGGGTCACAAACGAAGCCATCTGGATTCGCCAGTGGATAAAAGCGCGCTGCGGCCAGATACCGGTGAAGAGCATCGCCAACAGGCAGCCAAAGATAACGTCGCCGCTTCGCCACAGCGCGGTGGTCATATCCCCCGCCGGTGCGCCAACTACCACACCGAGAGTAATGCCGATAAGCAGCGCCTGGTATGGTTTTTTACCCAGCGCAAGCCAACCGCACAGGAACATCGCCGCAGCGCACCAGATAAGCATCAGCGGCAAAGAGAAGAGTTCAAGCTTCAGGGCTATCAGCCCGAGAGCCGAGCCGAAAACTGTCCCACCGATGCGTTGAAACGCACGCGGCACCACGTTACCCCAAAAAGAGATGGGCCCCATCACCACCACCAGCGTGATCAGCGGCCAGGAGCCGTCAGGGATATCCAGCAAGCGGACCAGCAAAAAGGTCAGTACAAAGGCCAGAGCGATACGCGCCCCGTGCACGGTGCGGTAATTACGATATAAACGAATTTCAAAAGGGCTGAGTGACTTATCCGGACGCACACCCACTCTCCGACAAGACTAAAGCGCGAATTGTACCTGCTCCTGCATGAAGAAAGTAGCCCGGCCGATCAAGGCGACACCGGGATTTTGCACCGAGCCGCCCCGAAGTCGGCGCTAAGCACCTCGTCCGGGCTACACATGAGCAAGTAGCCCGGACGAGCAACGCTTGGTTAGGCTTTGTGATGTAAATAATCACTCATGCGCGAGAACAACCCGCCTTTGCCAACGCTTTCCAGCGTAACCAGCGGCCACTGTGCGACAACCTTATCGCGATCGAGCAGCTGTATCTCGCCTACACGCTGGTGCGCGGCGATCGGTGCATCGAGCTCTTTGGTATCCAGCACGTATTTGGCTTTGATATTCGGCACTTCGGCTTTTGGCAACGCCAGCCAGAAATCCTGATCCGTGCCCAGGTTAATGTTCTCTTTATCGCCGTACCAGATACGCTCGGTGCCCACTTTCTTACCGTTTTGCAAAATCTGTACGGTATCAAAATTCTGCTGGCCCCAGTGCAGCAGCGTGCGCGCCTGGTCTTCGCGCCCTTTCGCGCTGTCGGCTCCCATCACCACGGCAATCAGACGACGTTGGCCGTCAACCGCAGAAGCAATCAGGTTAAAGCCCGCACCGGAGGTATGACCGGTTTTCAAGCCATCGATGTTCATCGATTTTTCCCACAGCAGGCCGTTACGGTTCTGCTGGGTAATACCGTTCCACGTCAGGCTCTTTTCGCTGTACATATGATAGAAATCTGGCTCGCCGTGAATAATCGCGCGGGAGAGCACTGCCAGGTCATAGGCGGAGCTGTGCTGCCCCGGCGCATCCAGGCCATGTACGGTTTCAAAGTGGGTATCGCGCAGATTCAGTTTCTGCACGTAGTCGTTCATCATTTTGACGAACTGCGGCTGTCCGCCCGCGACATAATCAGCAAGCGCCACGCAGGCATCGTTACCGGAGTCGACGATCAGCCCTCGGCTGAGATCGCGAACGCTCAGACGGTCGCCCTGCTTAAGAAACATCAGTGAAGAGCCGTTAAACACCGGGTTACCCGCCGCCCAGGCATCGCGGCCCACGGTCACCATATCATCGGCCGTAATACGATGGCTGTCGATGGCACGGTCCACTACATAGCCGGTCATCAGCTTGGTCAGGCTCGCAGGGTTGCGCTGCTGGTGCTCATTACCGGCCGTCAGAACTTGCCCAGTGGTGTAATCCATCAGGACCCAGGCTCCAGCTTTAATCGGCGGAGGGGTGACGGAAGGTATCGCGGATTCGCCAGCAAAGGCACAGGAAACGCTCGAAGCGAGCAAAGAAACGGCAATAAAAAAACGGGCTTTCAACGGTAAATCCTCAACATTCACAAATTCGTCGTCCTTTTTACGGAAGTTCGTGCTTTGTGACAGGCTTAAATTGCAAGAAAATATGACATTACTCGTCTCGGGCGTGAAAAAATACCCTGCGCGCCCGCTTCCAGATTCGGTTAACGCCCTTCTGATGCACCGCTAAATCGTTTACCATGAGCAACAAAGCCATAGACGGACACTGTTAACGCCATGCAAGAAACTTCAAGCGCGCCGGGATTCCTGTTTCACGACTACGAGACCTTCGGAACCAGCCCTTCCCTCGACCGCCCTGCGCAATTCGCCGCCATTCGTACCGATAAAGATTTTACGATAATCGGTGAGCCTGAGGTTTTTTACTGTAAGCCGGCTGAGGATTATCTGCCGCAGCCCGAAGCGGTGTTAATAACCGGTATCACACCGCAGGAAGCGCGCGCGAAAGGCGATAACGAAGCCGCATTTGCTAAGCGTATCCACGATATTTTCACCGTCCCGGATACCTGCGTAGTGGGCTATAACAACGTTCGTTTCGACGATGAAGTGACGCGCAATATCTTCTATCGCAACTTCTATGACCCGTATGCCTGGAGCTGGCAAAACCGCAACTCGCGTTGGGATCTGCTCGACGTAATGCGCGCCTGTTACGCCCTGCGCCCGGAAGGAATCAACTGGCCAGAAAACGACGACGGCCTGCCAAGCTTCCGCCTCGAGCATTTAACCAAAGCCAACGGCATTGAACACAGCAACGCCCACGATGCGATGGCCGACGTTTATGCCACCATCGCCATGGCGAAACTGGTGAAAACGCAGCAGCCTAAGCTATTTGATTATCTCTATGCCTATCGCGGTAAAAACAAGCTGATGACGCTGATCGATGTGCCGCAGATGAAGCCGCTGGTGCACGTCTCTGGGATGTTCGGCGCGTGGCGCGGTAACACCAGTTGGGTCGCACCGCTGGCATGGCATCCGGATAACCGCAACGCGGTTATCATGGTGGATCTTGCTGGTGATATCAGCCCACTGCTGGAGCTTGATGTTGATTCCTTGCGCGAGCGTCTCTATACGGCAAAAGCTGATCTTGGCGATAATGCTCCGGTTCCGATTAAGCTGGTTCATCTGAATAAGTGCCCGGTGCTGGCCCAGGCCAACACCCTGCGCCCGGAAGATGCCGACCGCCTGGGAATCAACCGTCAACACTGTCTGGATAATCTGAAAACGCTGCGTGAAAATCCGCAGGTACGCGAGAAAGCCGTGGCGATTTTTGCCGAAGCCGAGCCGTTTGTACCGTCGGAGAACGTCGATGCCCAGCTCTATAACGGCTTCTTTAGCGATGCCGACAGGGCAGCGATGAAAATCGTGCTGGAGACCGAGCCACGCAACCTTCCCGCGCTGGATATTACCTTCGCGGATAAACGTATTGAGAAATTGCTGTTTAACTATCGGGCGCGAAATTTCCCCGGTACGCTCGATGAACACGAGCAGCAGCGCTGGTTAGAGCACCGTCGGCAGATCTTTACTCCGGAGTTTTTACAGGCTTACGCGCAGGAGCTCGAAATGCTCTATGGGCAATATGAAGGGAATGCGGAAAAGCTGTCACTGCTGAAGGCGCTGTATCAGTACGCGCAGGAGATTGTTTAACCCTTGTAGCCCGGCCGAGCGAAGCGACGCCGGGATTGCTCGCAACCAGAACCCGACGTCGCTTTGCCCCGTAGGGCAACATATTTACTTCTGTACGGTGATAGTCCAGGCCGCATCGCCGGACTGCTGGTAATCCGTCACCGTATAACCCTCTTCTGCCGCCCACTGTGGAATCGCTTCCGTCGCCTGGGTACAGTCAAACTCAATCACCAGCTGGTCGCCGTTGGCGAGTTCAGCCATCGCCGCTTTCGCTTCAATTAATGGGAACGGGCACACCTGGGTGACCACATCCAGTTTCTTCACAACCATGTTTAGCTCCTTATGCCGTCGCGGATTTCAGTTTGGCTTTCCGCTGCGGGCGAACATATAACACCCAGGACGCACACCACACGCCAAGGATCATAAATACCAGGCCAATCCAGCCCTGCCAGGTCATCATCGCGGTCATGACCAGGCCATTACCGATAGAACACCCACCGGCAATGCTGGCGCCAAAGCCCATCAACACACCACCACCGGCGCTGCGCAGCGTCGTGCTCGCATCGGCGGCACGCACGCGGAATTCACGGCTAGCTTTGGCAGCAATAAAGGAACCGATGAAAATGCCCAGCACCAGGAACACGCCCCAGTTAAGGTATTTGCTGTCACCGCCCACCAGGAACTGCAAAATATTGGCGGTAGGCGATGTGATACCCAGACCGAACATACGGCCCGTCGCTTCACTCATCGGCCACGCCAGCAGCGCAATCAGACCAATCAACACCGCGGTGAAAAACGGATGCCAGCGTTTTTCAAACAGCAGATGCGACAGACCGGTACGGCGTGGCGGCAACGAAGCCACTTTCAGCTTTGGTTTACGCAGCTCTTTGCGTACAAACCAGAGCGTGACCACCACCAGCAGCGCAATAATCGGCCAGACGGAGATATTGAGGGTTTCCGCGATGCCGTTGTGCGCGGTGGTATGTTCACCAAGAAACTTATTCAGACCCGCAGCGTGAGGCGAGCGCATCACAGCACTCATCACCATGTAGGTTATCAGCGCAATCCAGCTACCGATAAGCCCTTCCCCGGCGCGATACCAAGTCCCGGTGGCACATCCACCTGCATAGACAATACCGATACCAAAGACGAAGCCGCCGACGACGGTGCCCAACCACGGAAACGCACCTGCGTCATACTGCACCAGACCGGTCTGAATCAGCGCAAAAACGCCCACGCTTTGAATACAGATGGCGATTAATAACGCGTAAAACATGCGGTTATTTTTAGTGATATACATATCGCGGAAACCGCCGGTCAGGCAGAAGCGACCGCGCTGCATAACGAATCCCAATAAGGCGCCGCAGAGTATTCCGCTTATTATCATGTGCAACATAAGAATTAATTAACCCAATATTATCAGTCGTAAAATTATTCCCGACCGTGTCTTTGGTCTCCAATAACCAAAAACTCTATGTTATTCCTGATGGTTATTAATTCTCTGTTATTCAGACGAAAAAAAACCGGAGGCACATGGCCTCCGGTTTCGCTTTTCAGCACTCGCAAATTATGCGACGTCTTCGTACTGTGGTACCGGGTTGCGGAAACGCTTGGTCACGCATGCCAGGTACAGCAGGCCGATAGAACCCCAGATCAGACCCAGAATCATTGAGCTCTGTTCCAGGTTAATCCACAGTGCGCCAACGGTTAGCGCGCCACACACTGGCAGCACCAGGTACTGGAAGTGGTCTTTCAACGTCTTGTTACGCTTCTCACGGATCCAGAACTGAGAGATCACGGAGAGGTTAACGAAGGTGAATGCCACCAGCGCACCGAAGTTGATCAGCGCCGTTGCGGTTACCAGGTCGAATTTAATCGCCAGCAGCGCAATCGCGCCAACCAGCAGCACGTTGAACGCCGGGGTACGCCATTTCGGATGCACGTAACCGAAGAAGCTGTTCGGGAACACGCCGTCACGGCCCATAACGTACATCAGACGCGATACGCCCGCATGTGCCGCCATACCTGATGCCAGTACGGTGACGCTGGAGAAGATCAGTACGCCCCACTGGAAGGTTTTGCCCGCTACGTACAGCATGATTTCTGGCTGAGACGCATCCGGATCTTTAAAGCGAGAGATGTCCGGGAAGTACAGCTGCAGGAAGTAAGATGCACCGATAAAGATCATCCCGCCAATCAGCGCGGTCAGGAAAATCGCTTTCGGGATCACACGTTCTGCATCTTTAGTCTCTTCAGACAGAGAAGAGATACCGTCGAAGCCCAGGAACGAGAAGCACAGAATGGTCGCACCGGTAATCATCGGCACAACGTGCGCGCCTTCAGACCAGAACGGACGGGTGCTGGTCAGCGTACCTGCGCCTTCACCGTGCATCACACCGTAAATGATAAGGCCGACGATAACCGCCACGATACCCATCTGCAGAACCACAATCAGCGTGTTGAAGTTCGCCACGGCTTTGATGCTGCGCAGGTTAGAGATGGTCATAAAGGCCACCAGCGCGACAACAAAGATCCACGATGGTACAGAAGGCATCAGCGCTTCAAAGTAAATTTTAGCCAGCAGAATGTTGATCATCGGCATGAACAGATAGTCCAGCAGTGATGACCAGCCCACCATAAAGCCAACGACCGGGCTAATGGATTTCTGAGCATAGGTGTACGCAGAGCCAGCGGACGGGAACCGGCGAACCAGCTTACCGTAGCTTAGCGCTGTAAAGAGAATAGCGATCAGCGCAAAGGCATACGCCGTTGCAACGTGACCGTCTGTAAGGCCAGATACGATACCGAACGTATCGAACAGCGTCATTGGCTGCATATAGGCCAGGCCCATCATGACAACCGGAATCAGCGTAAGCGTTTTACGCAATTCCACGCGAGAGGTGTTTGGAGTAACGTTATTTGACACGGTGAGCCCCCTGTTCGGCGACTGCCGGTGCAAAAAAGAAAAATTGCCCCATTTTTTTTCTGTTTCCTCAGCGACAACAACTGTCGTTTTTTAAGTAAATATCTATCCGGTACGAAGCCCGGCCTCTTTTATTGGATGGTTGTTTTGATGTAAAAAAATAACCGACGTGGCAATCACGTCGGTTAGTCTCATTTTTTACATTCGACATATTTTGCACCAAACGAATGCAAAAACACAAGCCGGTGAGAGAAGGAATAATGCGAGTTCTCATCCAACTGGCTGATTAACCAGCAATCTATAAAGTGTGACTCAGATTTATAGCACGATTTGCTAAAACATCTGAGCCAACAATAATCAATAACCCTACAAATTTTATATCTATCTATATGTTACATAAATGAGTGGCTATTCCAGACTGCTACTCCAGAGGCATCCGCAGGGGGTCTGGGAATTGATATTCAAAGCCTAATTCACGACAGATTCGACTGCCATCGATGATTTTCCCCTGCCCTTTACCGCTATCGCTGAAAACGGGCACCGGCAGCCCCAGCTCACGGGCCATCTGCGGATAAAACACACCGCGGGCTGGATGCCCTGGCGCACAAATATTGTAAATGTGACCGCCTTTCGGTGCCTGCAGCAATAGCGTAATAGCTGCAATCACATCGTCCAGATGCACCAGATTTACGCCCTGCTGGCCGTCAGAAGCCGATTTTCCAGCAAAGAAACGGCCGGGATGACGTTCCGGCCCCACCAGCCCTGCGAGGCGCAGAATATCGACCGACGTTCCCGGCAGCTGATGCAGCCAATCCTCAAGCTCTTTTAGTACTCGTCCGCTCGCCGTCACAGGATTGCGGGGAGAAATTTCTTTTACCGTCCCCTCTTCATTACCGTACACCGACGTCGAACTGGTAAAGAGGATGCGCGGAATATGATGCGCCAGCGCCGAGTCCACAATCTCCTGCACCGCCTGATGGTAAAAATCTTCCCCCGGGCCGCTACGACGCGCCGGTAATGTAATCACTAATGCGTCGACGTTCATTAAAGCATCGAGGTCATCGGCCTCGCACACCAGCTGTGGATCGAGCCGCAACGGATAGCTATCAATCCCGCACATCCGTGCTGCTTCCACGCCGTCCTCTGTCGTTTTACTGCCGGTCACCTGCCAGCCACGCGCCATCAACGACAGCGCCAGCGGCATACCCAGCCACCCTAAACCGACGATTGCCACTTTCTTCATTGCGCTATCTCCTGGTTCTTGCCGAACTACCTTAATAAGGCTACGCCACCACGATAAAACTGACAATTTATAGTCGCTACATGAATTGATTTAATGAATGTAAAAAGCGCTTGCGTTCAATGACAAAAGTGGTTTAGGTTAAAAGACATCAAGTGAATAGTCATTCAACGAGAAATTTATGAGCCGCGTTCAATTTAAACACCACCATCATCACCATCACCCTGACTAGTCTTTCAGGCGATGTGTGCTGGGAGACATTCAGATCTTCCAGTGGTGCATGAACGCAAGAGAGCCCCCGGAAGATATCTTCCGGGGGCTTTTTTTTGAACAAAATTCAGCAGGGTAATGAGGAATACAGAATGTTAGATAACAGCCGTTTACGCATAGCTATGCAGAAATCAGGTCGCCTGAGCGATGATTCACGCGAATTACTGGCCCGTTGTGGCATCAAAATCAATCTCCACACCCAGCGCCTGATTGCGATGGCGGAGAACATGCCTATCGACATTCTGCGCGTTCGCGATGACGATATCCCTGGTCTGATTATGGATGGCGTCGTTGATCTCGGCATCATTGGCGAGAACGTGCTGGAAGAAGAGCTGCTGAGCCGCCGCGCTCAGGGCGAAGACCCGCGCTACTTTACCCTGCGTCGCCTGGACTTCGGCGGCTGCCGCCTGTCGCTGGCAACCCCGGCGGATGAAGCGTGGAACGGCCCTGCTGCGCTCGACGGCAAACGCATCGCCACCTCTTACCCACACCTGCTGAAGCGTTACCTCGATCAGAAAGGCATCAGCTTTAAATCCTGTCTGCTGAACGGTTCCGTCGAAGTTGCCCCACGCGCTGGCCTTGCCGACGCCATTTGCGACCTGGTATCGACTGGCGCAACGCTTGAAGCCAACGGCCTGCGCGAAGTCGAAGTGATGTTCCGCTCTAAAGCCTGCCTTATCCAGCGCGACGGCGAGATGAGCGAAGCCAAACAGCAGCTGATCGACCGTCTGTTAACCCGTATTCAGGGCGTGATTCAGGCTCGCGAATCGAAGTACATCATGATGCACGCGCCAACCGAGCGTCTGGATGAAGTTATCGCCCTGCTGCCTGGCGCTGAACGCCCAACCATTCTGCCGCTGGCGGGCGATAAGCAGCGCGTGGCGATGCACATGGTGAGCAGCGAAACTCTGTTCTGGGAAACCATGGAAAAACTGAAGGCCCTGGGTGCCAGCTCTATTCTGGTGCTGCCAATTGAGAAGATGATGGAGTAATAACCATGAGCTTCAATACCCTGATTGACTGGAATAGCTGTAGCCCCGAACAACAGCAAGCGCTGCTGATGCGCCCGGCCATTTCCGCCTCCGACAGCATCACCCGCACGGTGGCCGAGATTCTGGATAACGTCAAAGCCAACGGTGACAGCGCGCTGCGTGAATACAGCGCGAAGTTTGATAAAACCGAAGTCGGCGCGCTGAAAGTTACCGCAGACGAAATTCAGCAGGCCAGCAATCGTCTGAGCGATGAACTTAAGCAGGCGATGCAGGCGGCAGTGCGTAATATCGATACCTTCCACACGGCGCAGATTCTGCCGCCGGTGGATATTGAAACTCAGCCGGGCGTGCGTTGCCAGCAGGTAACCCGCCCTATCGCCTCAGTTGGCCTTTATATTCCAGGCGGTTCCGCCCCGCTGTTCTCTACCGTATTAATGCTGGCGACCCCGGCGCGTATCGCCGGCTGCAAAAAAGTGGTGCTTTGTTCACCACCGCCGATTGCCGATGAGATCCTGTATGCCGCGCAGCTTTGCGGCGTAGAGAACGTCTATAAAGTCGGCGGCGCGCAGGCGATTGCCGCGCTGGCGCTGGGCACCGAATCGATTACGAAGGTCGATAAAATCTTCGGCCCAGGTAATGCCTATGTCACCGAAGCGAAGCGCCAGGTCAGCCAGCGCCTCGACGGTGCGGCAATTGATATGCCTGCCGGCCCTTCTGAAGTGCTGGTGATCGCCGACAGCGGTGCCACGCCAGATTTTATCGCCTCTGACCTGCTTTCTCAGGCGGAACACGGCCCGGACTCACAGGTTATCCTGCTGACGCCAGATGCGAAGATTGCCGAAGGCGTCGCCGAAGCCGTTGAACGCCAGCTTGCCGAACTCTCCCGCGCAGATACCGCGCGACAAGCGCTCTCCGCTAGCCGCCTTATCGTGGCAAAAGACCTGGCGCAATGCGTGGCGATTTCCAATGCTTATGGCCCGGAACACTTAATCATCCAGACCCGCAACGCCCGTGAGCTGGTTGACGATATCACCAGCGCCGGTTCCGTGTTCCTCGGTGACTGGTCGCCGGAGTCAGCGGGCGATTATGCTTCCGGTACTAACCACGTGCTGCCGACCTACGGCTACACGTCAACCTGTTCAAGCCTGGGGCTGGCCGATTTCCAGAAACGGATGACCGTTCAGGAACTGTCCCGCGATGGCTTTAGTGCTATCGCCGCCACGATTGAAACGCTGGCCGCCGCCGAGCTGCTTACCGCCCACAAAAATGCCGTCACCCTGCGCGTTAACGCCCTGAAGGAGCAAGCATGAGCATTGAACAGTTAGCCCGCGACAACATTCGCGCTTTAACCCCGTACCAGTCTGCCCGTCGTCTTGGCGGCAAAGGTGACGTCTGGCTGAATGCCAATGAATACCCGACGGCGGTGCCATTCGAGCTGAGCCAGCAAACGCTGAACCGCTACCCGGAGTGTCAGCCAAAAGCGGTGATTGAAAACTATGCCGCCTATGCGGGCGTGAAGCCCACGCAGGTGCTGGTTAGCCGCGGCGCGGATGAAGGCATTGAACTGCTGGTACGCGCCTTCTGTGAGCCGGGCCGCGATGCGGTACTGTTCTGCCCTCCAACCTACGGTATGTACAGCGTTAGCGCCGAAACCATCGGCGTAGAGTGCCGCACCGTGCCGGCCAAAGCCGACTGGCAGCTCGACCTGCCTGCCATCGCCGATAGCCTTGGCAACGTGAAAGTGGTCTACGTCTGTAGCCCGAACAACCCAACCGGGCAGGTTATTAACCCGCAGGATTTCCGTACCCTGCTGGAGATGACCCGCGACAAAGCGCTGGTGGTTGCCGATGAAGCCTATATTGAATTCTGCCCGCAGGCGACGCTGGCAGGCTGGCTGGCGGAATACCCGCACCTGGTCATTCTGCGCACCCTCTCCAAAGCCTTTGCCCTGGCAGGGCTGCGCTGCGGCTTCACGCTCGCCAACGAGGAAGTCATTGCTCTATTAATGAAAGTGATCGCGCCTTATCCGCTTTCAACCCCGGTTGCTGATATCGCGGCACAGGCGCTTAGCGCGCAGGGGATTGCCGCGATGCGCGAGCGCGTGGCGCAGATTTTAAGCGAGCGCGAGTATCTGGTAGAGGCCCTGCGCACCATTGACTGCGTTGAGCAGGTTTTTGATTCCGAGACCAACTACGTACTGGCCCGAATCAAAGCCTCAAGTAGCGTATTTAAATCTTTGTGGGATCAGGGCATTATCTTACGAGACCAGAATAAACAACCTTCATTAAGCGGCTGTTTGCGCATCACTATCGGCACTCGTGCTGAAAGCCAGCGCGTGATTGACGCTTTGAAAGCGGAGACCGTATGACCCAGAAGTTTCTCTTTATCGATCGCGATGGCACCCTGATTTCCGAACCACCAAGCGACTATCAGGTAGACCGTTTTGACAAACTGGCCTTCGAACCCGACGCTATTCCGGTGCTGCTTCAACTGCAAAAAGCCGGTTATAAGCTGGTGATGATCACTAACCAGGACGGACTGGGCACCGACAGCTTCCCACAGGCGGACTTCGACGGCCCGCACAACCTGATGATGCAGATCTTCACCTCTCAGGGCGTGATCTTTGACGATGTGCTGATCTGTCCGCACCTGCCAGCCGACAACTGCGAGTGCCGCAAGCCAAAAACGCAGCTGGTGACCGCATGGCTGGCGAATGAAGTAATGGACACGGCCAACAGCTACGTGATTGGCGACCGCGCCACCGACGTTGAGCTGGCGGTCAACATGGGCATTACCGGCCTGCGCTATAACCGCGACACGCTGAACTGGGCGATGATTGGCGAACGGCTGACCCGCCGCGACCGCTACGCGCACATCGAACGCAACACCCGCGAAACGCAGATTGACGTGGAAGTGTGGCTTGATCGCGAAGGCGGCAGCAAAATCAATACCGGCGTCGGCTTCTTTGACCACATGCTGGATCAGATTGCCACCCACGGCGGATTCCGCATGAACATCACCGTGAAGGGCGACCTGTATATCGACGATCACCACACGGTGGAAGATACCGGCCTGGCGCTCGGCGAGGCGCTGAAGGTGGCGCTCGGCGACAAACGCGGTATCAACCGCTTTGGTTTTGTACTGCCAATGGACGAATGTCTGGCGCGCTGCGCGCTGGATATCTCCGGCCGCCCGCACCTGGAATATAAAGCCGAGTTCACCTACCAGCGCGTAGGCGATCTCAGCACCGAGATGATCGAGCACTTCTTCCGATCGCTCTCCTACGCCATGGGCATCACCTTGCACCTGAAAACCAAGGGCAAAAACGATCATCACCGCGTAGAAAGTCTGTTCAAAGTCTTCGGCCGTACTCTGCGCCAGGCGATTCGCGTAGACGGCAACACCCTTCCTTCTTCGAAAGGAGTGCTGTGATGAATGTGGTCGTCCTTGATACCGGCTGCGCGAACCTTAACTCGGTGAAGTCAGCGATTGCTCGCCACGGCTACGAGCCAGTGGTGAGTCGCGACCCGGAGGTGGTGCTGCGCGCCGATAAGCTCTTTCTACCGGGCGTAGGCACGGCGCAAGCCGCCATGGACCAGATTCGCGAGCGCGAGTTGGTCGATTTAATCAAAGCCTGTACTCAGCCGGTGCTGGGAATCTGCCTCGGTATGCAGCTGCTCGGCCGCCGTAGCGAAGAGACAAACGGCGTAGACCTACTCGGCATCATTGAACAAGATGTGCCGAAGATGACCGATTTTGGCCTGCCGCTGCCGCACATGGGCTGGAACCGCGTCTACCCGAAAGCAGGCGACCGTCTGTTCCGCGGCATTGAAGACGGCGCCTACTTCTACTTCGTCCACAGCTACGCCATGCCGGTCAACGAGTACACCATCGCCCAGTGCAACTATGGCGAGCCGTTCACCGCCGCCGTGCAGAAAGATAACTTTTACGGCGTGCAGTTCCACCCAGAACGGTCGGGTGCCGCAGGCGCACAGCTGCTGAAAAACTTCCTGGAGATGTGATGATCATTCCTGCTTTAGATTTGATTAACGGCACCGTGGTGCGTCTCCATCAGGGAGATTACGGGCAACAGCGTGACTACGGCAATGACCCGATGCCGCGTTTGCAAGATTACGCGGCTCAGGGCGCAGAAGTGCTGCACCTGGTAGACTTAACCGGCGCGAAAGACCCGGCACAGCGGCAGATCCCACTGCTGAAAACGCTGGTTGCCGGTGTAAAGGTGCCGGTTCAGGTTGGTGGTGGCGTGCGTACTGAAGAAGATGTAGCCGCCCTGCTCGACGCAGGCGTAGCTCGCGTAGTCGTGGGCTCAACGGCGGTAAAATCACCGGAAGTGGTCAAAGGCTGGTTCAAACGTTTTGGCGCCGAGCATTTAGTGCTGGCGCTTGACGTGCGCATTGATGAGAACGGCACCAAGCAGGTGGCGGTCAGCGGCTGGCAGGAAAACTCCGGCGTCACGCTGGAAGAGCTGGTCGAAACCTATCTGCCGGTTGGCCTGCAGCACGTGCTGTGTACCGATATCTCCCGCGACGGCACGCTGGCGGGCTCTAACGTCTCGCTGTACGAAGAAGTCTGCGCTCGCTATCCGCAGGTGGCATTCCAGTCTTCCGGCGGTATTGGCGACCTTAACGATATCGCCGCGCTGCGCGGTACCGGCGTGCGCGGCGTGATTGTTGGGCGTGCGCTGCTGGAAGGTAAATTTAACGTAACGGAGGCCATCCAATGCTGGCAAAACGGATAATCCCTTGTCTCGATGTGCGTGATGGTCAGGTCGTTAAAGGCGTGCAGTTCCGCAACCACGAAATCATCGGCGATATTGTTCCGCTGGCAAAACGCTACGCTGATGAAGGCGCAGACGAGCTGGTGTTCTACGATATCACCGCCTCCAGCGATGGCCGCGTGGTCGATAAAAGCTGGGTCTCCCGCGTTGCCGAAGTCATTGATATCCCGTTCTGCGTTGCCGGTGGCATCAAGTCCATCGATGACGCCGCGCGCATCCTCTCCTTCGGCGCGGACAAAATTTCTATCAACTCCCCGGCACTCGCCGACCCGGAACTGATTACCCGCCTGGCGGATCGCTTCGGCGTGCAGTGCATCGTGGTAGGTATTGATACCTGGTTTGATGCCGACACCGGCAAGTATCATGTCAATCAGTATACCGGCGATGAGAGCCGCACCCGCGTGACCCAGTGGGAAACGCTGGACTGGGTACAGGAAGTTCAAAAGCGCGGCGCAGGCGAAATCGTCCTCAACATGATGAACCAGGATGGCGTGCGTAACGGCTACGACCTGGAACAGCTGAAAAAAGTACGCGGAGTCTGCCACGTGCCGCTGATCGCCTCCGGCGGCGCTGGCACCATGGAGCACTTCCTGGAAGCATTCCGCGACGCCAACGTCGACGGTGCGCTGGCCGCGTCGGTGTTCCACAAACAGATTATTAATATTGGTGAACTAAAAGCGTACCTGGCAGCACAGGGCGTGGAGATACGGGTATGTTAACTGAACAACTGGACTGGGAAAAAATCGACGGACTGATGCCCGCCGTTATCCAACACGCGGTATCCGGCGAAGTGTTAATGCTGGGCTATATGAACCAGGAAGCGCTGGCGAAAACGCAGGAAACGGGCAAAGTCACCTTCTTCTCGCGCACCAAACAGCGTCTGTGGACCAAAGGTGAAACCTCCGGCCACTTCCTGAACGTGGTCAGTATCGCCCCCGATTGCGATAACGACACGCTGCTGATTCTGGTAAACCCTATCGGCCCAACCTGCCACAAAGGCACGTCGAGCTGCTTCGGTGACACCAGCCACAAATGGCTGTTCCTGTATCAGCTTGAACAACTGCTGGCCGAGCGTAAGACCGCCGATCCGGCTAGCTCCTACACGGCGAAACTGTATGCCAGCGGCACCAAGCGCATTGCGCAGAAAGTGGGCGAAGAAGGCGTGGAAACCGCTCTGGCGGCTACCGTGCACGATAAGTTTGAGTTGAAGAATGAAGCTTCAGATTTGATGTATCACCTGCTGGTGCTGCTGCAGGATCAGGAGTTAGATTTGACGACCGTTATCGATAATTTGCGGGAGCGGCATCAGTAAACAACAAAAAGCCCGGTATCAGAACCGGGCTTTTTATTTCTTAGATCAACAATCAATCATTCCCAAACAGATCGCGGGTATATACCTTCTCCGCGACGTCTGACAATTCTTCCGCCATACGGTTAGAAATGATGACATCAGCTTCCTGTTTAAACGCATCCAGGTCGCGAACAACGCGAGAATTAAAGAATTCATCCTCTTCCATCACCGGCTCGTACACGATAACCGGGATACCTTTCGCTTTAATGCGCTTCATGATCCCCTGAATCGAGGAGGCACGGAAGTTGTCCGAGCCTGACTTCATGACCAGGCGATATACACCGACCACTTTCGGCTTACGTGCCAGAATAGAATCAGCGATAAAATCTTTACGGGTACGGTTAGCATCCACAATCGCGCCCACAATGTTATTGGGTACCGCAGCGTAGTTGGCCAGCAGCTGTTTGGTATCTTTCGGCAGGCAGTAGCCGCCGTAGCCAAACGATGGGTTGTTGTAATGGTTGCCAATACGGGGATCCAGGCAGACCCCTTCGATAATCTGGCGGGAGTTCAGACCCAGGCTTTCCGCATAGCTATCCAGTTCGTTGAAGTAGGCCACGCGCATTGCCAGATAGGTATTCGCAAACAGCTTAATGGCTTCGGCTTCTGTCGAGTCAGTAAATAGCGTAGGGATGTCTTTCTTAATTGCCCCTTCCTGCAATAATGCGGCAAAACGCTCGGCACGCTCTGAACGCTCACCGATAACGATACGTGACGGATGAAGGTTGTCGTACAGCGCACGCCCTTCACGCAAGAACTCCGGCGAGAAGAAGACGTTATCGATGCCCAACTGCTCTTTAATAGAATTCGTAAAACCAACCGGGATAGTCGATTTAATAATCATCACCGCTTTCGGGTTGATTGTCGTCACATCACGGATCACGGATTCAACGCTTGCAGTATTAAAGTAGTTGGTTTTGGGGTCGTAATCGGTCGGCGTAGCAATAATCACGAAGTCAGCATCACGGTAAGCATCATGCTTATCGGTCGTCGCGCGGAAATTCAGCGACTTCGTCGCCAGATACTCTTCAATTTCTTTATCGACAATCGGCGATTTTTTCTGATTCAGCATGTCGACTTTGGCCTGCACGATATCCAGCGCCACCACTTCATGGTGCTGGGCAATCAGAATGCCGTTAGATAAACCTACGTAACCTGTTCCTGAAATAGTTATCTTCATTCGTTGTGTAACTTCTTCCGGTTAAACATTTAGGGTGAATGCATCATCGATATTACTTGATTTGTCACCAAATATAGTGATCATTCAGTAATAACCCTGCAAGTATAAACTGAATTGAACTTGGGCCGATAAGAGTTAGCCTAGTATTGACATTTTTAGGAGAAACGCTAGTGAGCACGACCACAATGCTGAATTATATAATTATTCAATTATAAACACTCTGTAACAGAGTCTCAGTTTCTCTAACCCCCTAAAATAAACCGACTAAACATAAGAGCATTAACTAAGCGACTCAGTTTTTCTTAGGCTTTTTCTAACCAATATTTTCTGAATGCACCGTAGCCTAATACAACTATAGCACCCAGCATGCAACCAAATAGAATGGAAAAAGCTATTAGTGGTATTTTTTTAGGGCCCATACTTACAGTTGGCAAGAAAGGCCTCATTAAATAGTCATAAGAACCAATGTTGATATTTTTAATGTCGACTGACTCCAATATTTTTATTTTATTGTCTACAGCGTAATATTTATCAGAAAGTACCACAGGGCTATTTTTATAATTTTGCAAAAGAAGTTCTAAATTATCGCTACCAAGCATAAAAAGCTTATCGTTGCTAACGTATTCAGCAAAGCCAGCTTTCGATTTTTTAATATTTAATTCATTTGCTAATTTTAAAGATTGTTCGACATCAGACACACGCTGTAGTTTTTTTTCTGCGGCCAAATTCTTTTGAATTAACAACTCATTCTTTAGCAAGAAGAGTTTGTGATTTAATGAGGCCACCAAATCTTTCTTTAGCCGCTCAGTTGCAACGTCATTGGCATTATGAATCAAACTAATTAGAGATCTTTGAGCCTCTTCTGCAGAGCCTCTCTGCACCATGTATGAAATTCTAAAAGGCAATGTTGGAGCAAGGGGGGACAATGCAGCATTTTTAGCCTGGTCGATATCTAGCGTATCAAAGCTAATAACATCACTAGTCCTCCCCATATAATCCAACGACAATGTATATAATGATGATTTGAATTGTTCCAAAAACAACTTCTGACTATCACTAATTTTAGGCGCATCCTCACCATATATAATACCTAAAATATCAATATATGGAGATATTTCTCCTACTGCTGGCCTAGTTATTAATGCACTTGAGACCCATTTTTCTTTTGAATGTTTCAAATATATCATACAAGTAGCCAATGATATAATAACGCAAAAAAGAACAGTCCATTTTCCACGCCATAGTCTCATCGCAACTTTAATCAGATCCACTTCACTCTGTTTTTCATCATTCGAAATGTCTTTCACTGATTTTTGATTCATGTTGCATCAACCTATATGTTATCAAGTGCTTTCAGTATATTAATGTGTAATGAAAATACGCCACTCTTTATAGTAAACACTATAAATAAAGCGTTACGTCAAAGAATAATAGAATATCAACAAATAATGAATAAATAATTTATATGGATACATTTGCTCATCTTGAGTATAGCCTGGGTAAACCCCAGGCTATGTTTATTTATTTATTAATCCAACCATTCAGTATGGAATACACCTTCTTTATCAGTGCGTTTATAAGTATGCGCACCGAAGTAGTCACGCTGAGCCTGAATCAGGTTCGCAGGCAGCACCGCAGAACGGTAGCTGTCGTAGTACGCGACGGCTGCAGAGAAGGTTGGAACCGGAATACCGTTCTGAACCGCATAAGCAACAACGTCACGCAGCGCCTGCTGGTATTCATCAGCGATATTTTTGAAATACGGTGCCAGTAGCAGGTTTGCAATACCTTTGTTTTCAGCATACGCATCGGTAATTTTCTGCAGGAACTGTGCACGAATGATGCAACCCGCACGGAAGATCTTCGCGATTTCGCCGTAGTTCAGATCCCAATTGTATTCGTCAGACGCGGCACGCAGCTGAGAGAATCCCTGTGCATAGGAGACGATTTTGCCCAGGTACAGTGCGCGACGCACTTTCTCAACGAATTCTGCTTTATCGCCAGCCAGTTTCGCCTGCGGGCCAGACAGCACTTTAGCTGCCGCAACGCGCTGGTCTTTCAGGGAGGAGATGTAACGTGCGAACACGGATTCGGTGATAAGAGACAGCGGCTCACCCAGATCCAGAGAGCTCTGGCTGGTCCATTTGCCGGTACCTTTGTTTGCCGCTTCGTCCAGAATCACATCAACCAGGTATTTACCTTCTTCGTCTTTCTTGGTGAAGATATCTTTGGTGATGTCGATCAGATAGCTGCTCAGCTCACCTTCGTTCCACTCGGTGAAGGTGGTTGCCAGCTCTTCGTTAGACAGATTCAGGCCACCTTTCAGCAGGGAGTAAGCTTCAGCAATCAGCTGCATGTCGCCGTACTCGATACCGTTGTGAACCATTTTCACGTAGTGACCCGCACCGTCAGCGCCGATGTAAGTTACGCAAGGTTCGCCATCTTCAGCGACTGCAGCAATCTTAGTCAGAATTGGCGCAACCAGCTCGTAAGCTTCTTTCTGGCCGCCAGGCATGATAGATGGGCCTTTCAGCGCGCCCTCTTCACCACCGGAAACACCGGTACCGATGAAGTTGAAGCCTTCAGCAGACAGTTCACGGTTACGACGAATGGTGTCCTGGAAGAAGGTGTTGCCGCCATCAATGATGATGTCGCCTTTATCAAGGTACGGCTTCAGGGAATCGATAGCAGCGTCGGTACCCGCTCCTGCTTTCACCATTAACAGGATGCGACGAGGCGTCTCGAGGGATTCAACAAACTCTTTCACCGTATAATAAGGCACCAGCTTCTTGCCAGGGTTCTGGGCAATCACTTCTTCAGTCTTTTCACGGGAGCGGTTGAAAACAGAGACGGTATAACCACGGCTTTCGATGTTGAGCGCCAGATTACGCCCCATCACTGCCATACCGACGACGCCGATTTGTTGCTTGGACATTACATACTCCTGTCAGGTGTGGTTACTGCGGATCATTACGCAGGCAAATACTCATGTGATGTTAACCTATCTTAGGCACATTTGAATAGCATGATTCTATGTTTCGAATGTTCAAAATATCGTCAAACGTGATAAAATAAATACAACCATCATTTTTTGTTTAGTTTCATTTTCGTTAATAACTTTAGGACAAATAGATTATCAATGATTAGGGTAAATATTAATGCCAACGTAAAAGCAACGACCGCGGTTAATACAGAGTTAATAATATCACTGTGGATAATTTTTTTTGTGACCCCACTAACTGCATACATTATAAAAACATGAGTTAGATAAATTCCGTATGTATGTTTAGATACCTTTGCAACCCATCGCGTTATCATCGACTCCCGAAGAGTTTGAAATAGAATAAACAAACCACCAGCACAAAACACCATGTTTATATCAATACCATAAGGCGTCTGATTATTTCCCAATACATTAAAATTAACTAATGTAAATGTGATTGTCATAAAATATCCGACGATAGCCAATATGTAAGCATTTTTCCTATATCTAGAAAGTTCCAAACCGTTAAGCAAACCACCAATGAGAAAATAGACAAACCAACCATCAGTAATATAAGGTGTGGGAATAACATTCCACTCAGGGAAGTAGCGATTCAAGTAAAGTGGAATCCAACTAATCACAAGTAAGAATGAGATTGCTTTGAGGCGGTTATCTGGTTCTATTCTCTGTGTAATATAACCGACGAAGGGAGCAACGGCATAAGCACCAATGATCCAGTATACGAACCAGTAATGCAGAGAAACGAACATTGAGCTATTATGAATAGGGCCAATCATAACCGCATGCAAGAAGTCAGTGATGGTAGCTAATGAAAAAAAACCTGACAGTGCATGTTCCGCTCGTCCAAAGTTAAAATGCACCATAAAATAATGGATATATGCATAAATTAAAAACGGTATAACTATAGTGATTAATCTATTGTAATAGTAAATTTTCAGGTTAGTAATTTTCTCATTAAGCGCAAAATACCCACTAATTAAAAAAAATGAAATAAATCCCGCACGTGATACTGATTGCCACATCAATGCTGCGGCATTGGAATTAGCATCGACCTTATACTCTGGTGTCGAATGAATTAAAACCACCATGAATATAGCAAAGACTCTCAGAATCTCAATACCCTGCATTCTTTTTGCAATCATAATAATTTTATATCAACAAGGTGACAGTAGACAGGACAACAAATACTATCATCCTGTTTAGATGCATTGCAGAATACACACTACAGCGATAGTTTTGTTAATTTATCCAGTGCGATTTCAACCAGTTTGGTAGCATTTGAAACACTACTGCTTTCTGCATAACAACGTAATTCTGGTGCATTTCCCGATGGGCGCAGATGAATCACGTCATCATCGCTTAGCAAGATACGCATACCATCAGTTAAATCCACGCTTTTAACGCTTTTGTTAACACCAAGAGAATGTACAAATGCAAGAGGGTCTTGCTGCGCGCCAGCAATAATTTGGTTACTGAGTGCTTTTGAAAAACTCTGTATACGGTTTGAATATGTGAAGCGTTGCGGTAAAGAAATTAACAAACTTGAAACTGAAGTATTTGCTGTCACCGCACCGGCAAATACCATAAGAAACGGTAGGACGGCGTCGCGCGTCGGCAATGCTGTAATTGTATTTCCGCCAAAAGAGACGTCACTGCCCAACAAAAAGCCACCATTAGCTTCAAAGCCAGCAACACGAGAAAAACTCGCTTTAAGAAAATTAAAAGCTTCGATAACATATGGTGAACCAATTTTTGTTAATTCTATATACTTGAAAAACCGTGATTTTTCAATCGCTGTATTGCAACTGACTGGAATAGCCAATCCTTCGATACGAAGGACTTTGGCACAAAGCAGTCCTAGGATATCGCCACGCAACCATTCGCCCTTTTCGTCAGCAACCAACGGGCGATCGCCGTCGCCATCGGTTGAAAATATTGCATCAAGTTCGAACTCTACCGACCATTGGCGCGCTTTTACTCTATCTTCCTCAGCTACAGCTTCAGTATCTATTGGCACGAATTTATCACTTCTACCAATACTAATTACTTCAGCACCAAGTTGAGTGAAAATCCTAGCATAGAGATCACGTCCAGCGCTGGAGTGCTCATAAATTCCCACTCGCTTTCCTACAAACATATTAAGCGGGAACAATGACGTATAGCGCTTGATATAATTATCTGCTGCACCCGGAGACGTAATCAAGTCAGGCGGCGATGGCACAAAGCTAAAAGCAGACTCGCATTGTAAAATACTGAGTTCATCGGCCTTCGTTATTTCACCATCAGGACGGTAAAATTTCAGTCCATTACGATCGAAAGGAATGTGACTCCCCGTGACCATAATGGCGGGGATCTTGTCTTGCAAGGATTGATTAGCCAATGCCGGCGTAGGAATTACACCATAGTAAGCAACTTTGATGCCCTTATCGATAATGGCCTGAGCACAGGCTTGTGCCATAGCGTAGCTGCTTGGTCGGTTATCAATGGCCAGGGCAATGGTATCAAAAGTGAAATCCTTTGCCATTACATCAATGAATGAATGCGCAAACGCGGCACATACCTCAGGCTTAAAATCAACAACTAATCCTCTCGCCCCACTAGTACCAAACTCAATATCGCTATTTTCAATGACATGTCTAGAATTTAACATTATTTATTGTCCTTCACTCGGCCATATTTATCATCAAACCGCACAATATCGTCACTGCCAAGATACGTTCCTGATTGAATTTCAATAACCTCGAGCGGAACTTTACCCGGGTTTTCCAGCGTATGCACAACGCCAACTGGAATAAAAGTCGACTCATTCTCAGAAACAAGGAAAATATCATCACCACGTGTAACCCTCGCAGTACCTGATACCACTACCCAATGTTCGGCACGGTGATAATGCATTTGTGTTGATATTCGTTCGCCCGGCTTCACGGTGATGCGTTTAACCTGGTAGCGTCCCCCTTGGTCAACAGAATCATACCGTCCCCATGGGCGATATTCCTCGCGATGGCGGAGATGTTCAATACGATTTTCATGCTTGAGGACATCAACAATCTTTTTGATATCCTGAACACTATCTTGCTTTGCAATCAATAACGCATCTTTTGTCTGGATAACCACAAGATCATCAACACCGATGGTTGCAACTAATGAGTTTTCGGCATAAATATAGTTATTGCTGCCGTTGTGGTTGATCACATCACCATGTGTCACGTTACCGTTACAATCTTTACTGGAAATTTCCCACAGTGAATTCCATGAACCAACGTCACACCACTGGGCATCCATAGGAACGACAACACTGTGTTTCGTTTTCTCCATTACGGCATAATCAACGGAATCGTCTGGACAAGCAGAAAATACATCTTTTTCGAGACGGATAAAATCAAGATCTACCGTTGCCCCCGCCATCGCTAGCTTACAAGCGTTAAAAATATCTGGACGGAATCTTTCCAGTTCAGCTAGATAAACACTGGCTCTAAACATGAACATGCCACTATTCCACAAATAATGGCCATCACGCAAATAGGTCTCCGCTGTCACTAGATCAGGTTTTTCAACGAACTCATTAACCTTATAGACAGATTTAGCAACAGCCTCTCCCTGTCGAATGTAACCATAACCTGTTTCTGCTCGGGATGGTACGATACCAAAGGTTACCATTTTGCCCTTTTCTGCCTGAGTCTGGGCCAAGGTTATACTGCTACAGAATGCTTTAGTGTTCTGGATAACATGGTCGGCGGCCAATATCAGCATAATCGGATCGTCACCATTTTTTAGTGCATGGAAAGCGGCAAGAGCGATAGCTGGTGCGGTATTACGACCAACAGGTTCCAATATTATGTCAAAATCTGCAATTCCAGCCTGACAAAGCTGCTCAGCCACAATAAACCGATGCTGGTTATTACTGATAATGAGAGGAGGTGCGCATTCCAGACTATTGAGACGAAGTAACGTGGCCTGTAATAGAGTCGTATCATCAACCAACGATAAAAACTGCTTGGGGTAGAAAGAGCGTGAAAGCGGCCATAGCCGCGTACCCGAACCACCGGCCATAACAACTGGTAATATTTTCATATTAAGCTCTCACAACTACCTTGATAAAATAATCAACCATTTTTGATCTAGTATAATGTTGTATAAAAAATTCTTGAACTTGATTTCTGTTGATGGGATGTTCGTACAGATAATTAAAGCTATCTGCAAGAGCTTTGGAATCTTTAACGGGTACAACTATCCCTGTAATACCGTGCTTATTTACCCAAGATACCCCTGAGCCCTTGATGTTAGTTGATATAACAGGCGTGCCGCAAGCCATCGCTTCTAGCTGTACTACACCATAAGCTTCAGAACGTTCGACGGAAGGAAGACAGAATACATCTGCTGCACTGAAGTAGGCCGGTAATTCTTCAGCCGATATCTTCCCTAGCAATTTCACTTTTTCATCAAGATTATGCTGTTTGATCTTCTCTTGCAACCTCGGGGTTAACTCTCCCTGACCACCAAGCAGTATAATATATTTATCATCAAGATATTTTGCCGCATCGAGAAGATATTCAAACCCTTTATAGTAGACATGGCGACCCAAAGCAAAGATAACAAACTTATCTGTATAACGTTGTCTAATCCGTTCAATCGCTTCAGGTGCTGCTACCATTCTCTCTTCATCAATACCAATCGGAATAATTTCAACTTTGCTAAGAAATTTTTTAAGGTCTTGTGAAGCATCTGCATAAATCTGACTAGTTGCGATAATTTTGGATGACCGATTCAGTAACCACCGCTCCAAAGGAATAAACGGTATTTTAAGATATTTTTGTTTTACAATATCGCTATGCCAATGAACAATTATTTTGCAACCCTTCTGTGGTTTGAATAAGACAATAGCAAGGACTGCAAGTGGATTCGGCAAATGAACATGAATAACATCATAATTATTTCTAATTTTCCTCCAGACCTTGATGAATTTGAAAGAAAGATAGGTACTTGCGAGATGGGCAAAACTACCACAGCGATAAACATTGACACCATCTACAATTTCTTTAGTCGATTTGTTTTTATCAGATACACACAACACATCAACGTTATGTTCTTTTTGTCTTAAAACCGTTGATATATCGTAAACAACGGTCTCGATCCCACCCCAAAATGGAGGATATAACTTACTGACTTCGAGAATTCGCACTTAAACCTCTTTAAAACATAAAATAACCGTTGTAAAAAACTATCTCTTAAATAGATTCTTAAAATGTTCTACACATGCGGAATCTGAGTAATATTTTTTAAATAGCTCTCTTGTTGATGATTCTATAGTGCGAAGGTTTTTTAATTTTTTAATTGCTGAAACATATTCATCCAGACTGTTACAGCTGATTACATCTGGGCAAGACAGGGTCTGTTCGTAACCAATCAAAGTAAATGGAGAAGCAATAACTTTCTTATTATATCTTAATGCTTCGGCGATTTTAACTTTCATGCCTCCCCCTATCGAGATCGGTGATATTATTACATCAACATTCTGATAAAACTCTTGTAGTGACTCGATATAACCAGATGTTATAAGATTAGGCTTATTCAGTTTATGTGCATATGCATCAAAACCAGATCCAGCAACAGCAAACTGGACCTGATTATCATCGATAAATGCAGGTGCAATGTTTTGTGAAATATATTCTGCAGCTTCTATATTGGCGTAGAATGCAGTACCGATAAACCCAACGACAAACGGCTTTGTTAAAATATTAGGCTCGGTATAAAAAGACTCATCAGCAATCGGGTCATCTACAATACAAACGGGTACACAAAAGTCAGCTTTCCTCTGATAAAGCTCATAAAGTCGATTTGAATCAGTCTGGTGCAGTGCTATCAACACATCACTGTATTTGACTGCTTTTTTTTCCGCACGTGCAGTTGAGAATAAAGATGGTAGGAAATGGATTTTTCCACTCTTAAGGCGACCTTTTTCAAAATCGACTTCTGTATTATGAAAAAAAGTCACTATTCTGATAGTTGGGTATAGCTCTTTACACCATTCAGCTATGCTGCCGAGCAAGCTAGAATCAAGATAAAGGATTGTTGGTTCATACTCTTTCACAATCTCTTTGATCCTACTATAGATTCCAGTATTTAACCTACCAGCATATCCTCGAAAATTGTTTAAAGCAGTCTGGATTTTTGAATTCTTAGCTAGTAATTCCCAACTATATGTACCTTCTTTTCTTCTAACAATTGCAATTTCTTTTATTTGCAGATATTCAATAGCTTGTAATGCTTTTAAATTTGCTCGCGAAACAATGCTTCCACCATAATTAGAATTTTCCAGAGACATTGATATATATAACAATTTTTCCATTATTATCACTTATTCTTTATGAGTTTGATTTTAGATAGTTTACGACAATAAAAGGTAATAAAAATGAATATAGAACCTCCATGTTGACAGCTAATAAAATCGATAGCAGAGAATACCAAAGCACCACTCTCAACAATGTTTTTTGATAATAGCTGATATCAATAACTTGCACATCTCGGAACGAATTTCTAAAAATAATATAGTAGAAAATAATAGCTAAAAAACCACTGTGAATAACTGAAAAAAGAATCCCAGACTTTGCAGATAGATAATCCCCACTACTGACCATGTCATTAATTTCGGACATATTAAGTGGAAACGACACTAAGTTATTAGCCAGATTAGTTGCCATCTTTAATGGTTGAGCAAACCATACCGTATAGGTACCATACCCCTCGCCTAACGGAAAATAGAATAAACTACACAAGGCCCAAAGTGATGTAATCAATCGGGTGCTGACACTGGTGTATCTATCTATATCAACAATTAACGCAGGCATTACATTGTGAATAAAAATATATATTACTAAGCCAATGATAGGAATAAGTCCAATAAGTGATTTAAGTTTCTGCATTAATGTCATATTAAAATAGAAAACTAAAATACCACTAACCATTATCAACATCAGAGAAGCCTTGGAACCAATCAATATATTTCCAATAAGCAACAACCCCCAAAATAAATACCTGGCAGGGTTAAGGTTGCTTAGCATAATTGCAAGCAGCAAGAATATATTAAACGTAAAAGCGGCAATCGAAGGCTCTGGTGAAAGCAAACGTAAACGAGGACCAAAAATGTACCCGTCCATACTCAGATGGAAAGGTGATAATAGCTCAGGGGCAATGCTCTCAATTGCAATTACACAACTTAGAAGAACCGAGATTGAAATGATCGATTTTCTTAAAAAACTCCCGGATACTGTACGCATCACAAAGTTTGAACAATAAATAACTAAAAAATAAAAAAGATAATAAGACGAAGCAAATATATGCTTATTGAATACGGATACGCCGTATTGATTTAATGCTTCACCCTTAATAAAGAAATAATAAATGCACTGAATGATAGAAATGAGAAACGTCGCTATATAAAACGACAGAAAGTAACGACTATACTTATCTAAGTAGAGGCGAAATTGGCTTCTAGTAAGAATAAGCACGAAAATGACTATTGATACAGCCCACATTGGACTTGCGCCAAGGGTACCTAATGTATTCTGCGTAGATAGATCATTAAAGACCATCGACAGTAAGATGCATAGTAAACACAGTGACGAAAACCTATAACATTCTCTTGCCCGAGTGCTTATTAAACTACTATTTACGTCCATAAATAATCCCTCTTATATTTAATTATTTTTTATTAAAATAAATAAAGAGTTTATTTCGCACCGAATTATAAATTCTGTTTATTTTACCCTGATATATATCATTCACATCCAGATTGTTATTTATTGCATTATAAGTTAATAGCTTTTCATTGATAATAGCTTTTAATTTAAATAACAGCTGATTTCCAGATATTTTACCCGCATTATACCAACCGTTCTCATTAGTTGGGAATAACCAATTACTAAGATGCTGATTAAGATCATCTGAGAAGAATGGAATGTTCACCTTCTTATTTGTTAAATCATGTCCAATCTCAGAAAACGATTCTTCACTAATGGTCGACGTGCTATTTAATGGAAGTAATTTTATAATGTTTTCTCTACGCCCCAGAAAAACATAAGATGACATCCAGGCCGCAAATGGTACTTGATGTATCGCAAATATTTTCCCAGTACTATTTAATTCACCATAAACGCCCTTAAGGCTACAATGTTTAACAGCCCTGCGGTACAAAATCCTATCATAGATGGTAAAGAAACGATGATGGCAGAATGTATCGTTCATAAATATAACGATATCATCGTTATCTATTGTATTGCCCTGCTCAAGTAGCGAATAGCCTTCATCCCACGCAGAGAACTCGCCCGCGGTGTTGCTACCTTTGAGCCATTGGACGTTAGGCGCTGGTTCATTCTCAGGTAAAATTTTGCTACTATTATCAACGAAAACAATATTTAAATCAGTGTTTTTGAATATTGCAAATATTTCTTTTCTGACTTTTCCATAATAATGCGGATAGTATAGTGCAACTATAATATTAACTTTCATGGTTATCTTATTGCTTTTAATGAAATATTTAGTAATAACGCTGTTAGTATCAACATTTATGTAGGTTCAACTACACTTACTTGTCGATTCAACAGCCGCTGGTTAATAAACGTCAAAATAGCGCAATCCGCGATAACTCTAATACTCCAGGCAAAAGCAACTCCCGTCAATCCATAATGTTGTACAAAAAAGTAGAGCATGATGAAATAAGGTATAATCTCAACACAGTGCAGCAAAGCAGTAATTTTAGCTTTACCTGCTGATTGAATGGCCGCAAAAGGCACTTGTGCAAGGGCATTAAAAAGAAAACCTACCAATAAAATAATCAATATATTTTTTGAGTGAAGTGCATAATTTGCACCTAACCACAAATTTAATATATTCTCCGAAAATATTATGCCAATGATAACAACAGGAGCACAGACAGCAAACATCAACAACCAAGAGAGAGTAATACTCTTTTTTAATTCATCACGATGCTTAACACTGCTTAATTTTGGGAAGATGGCCCTTCCGACAGCAGCGGGGAAGATAGCTAATCTAGAAATAGCTTCCGACGGACCCGAATAAAACGCGACATGCTTCGCGCCTAACATATTCGAAATGATAAATCGGTCAAAATAGACCATAGCAGGACTAATAATATTACTGACAGTGATCCAACCACCGAAGAAAATAAGCCGCTTAAGTGTTTTTACATCTGGTTGCATGCCAGACTGCATGATTTCTTTACGAACTAGCACAAAGGCTATTAGTAGCGAAATAATCCGCGAAACAACTAATCCAGCAACTGCTGAAAGTAAGGTTCCATTATATATTACAAATAGCGCCGGCATTCCTGCGATAAAAGTACTGCTGAATGACTTCTGAATATTCACTACTTTGAATTTTTCATCCCCCTCCAGAATAGCTATCCACAATTGATTGAGTAAAAAAAGCGGAATGGAAAAGGCCAGCAATTTAAACGAGTTATTAATGTCGGAGAAATCAGTTGCTGATATATTCAGGAAGTGAACAATCGATGAGGAAAATATTAATACAATAAAACCACCCAGGATACTTAAGGTGAGTAGAAATAAAGTTGCGCTAGCTACTATTTTTTTTCTCTCATCCCAGTTGGTTCTATATATTGCAATCTCTCGAGTGATTGCTCTGGTTAATCCCATATCGAAGATACCGGCGTAACCTACGACAGCTATTGCAATGGTGTAAATGCCAAAGAGCTCAGGCCCGAGTTTTCTGGCCATATATCCTAGAGCAGGTATAGCAATTAATGATGGAATCACATAACCGATGAGATTCCAGATACTATTTTTTATTATGCTCATTCAAAAAGCTCATTTGCTGGTACCATACTCAGATATAGAGCTGCTTCATCCTTAGGAGATAATTTTAAATTGGCGTTAAAAGGTAATTGGATGTCGAGCTGTGGATCATCATACCTGATTGCACGTTCTGATAGAGGATGATAATAGTTGGTTGTTTTATAGACGAATTCAGCTGTCTCACTCAAGACCAGAAAACCATGTGCAAACCCCTCCGGTATCCATAGTTGACGATTATTGCTAGCTGAAAGATTGACACCAACCCATTGACCAAATGTGGCCGATGTTTTTCGAATATCAACAGCAATATCGAAAACTTCACCAGCAATACAACGAACTAATTTGCCCTGCGCGTGGGGATCTAATTGGTAGTGTAGACCTCGAAATACACCCTTGCTTGATTTTGAGTGATTATCCTGAACAAACTCGACCTGACGACCAATGGTATCTTCAAATATACGCTTGTTAAAACTTTCAAAAAAGAACCCGCGGTCATCACCAAATACCTTCGGTTCAAAAATCAGTACGTCGGGAATAACGGTTTCATTCACATTCATTACTTAATAACCCTGAATTATTTTCAACAGATACTGACCATAGGCATTTTTAGCAAGTGGCGTAGCCAATTTTTTAACCTGTGCGGCATCAATAAACCCTTTCCGAAAAGCAATTTCTTCCGGACAAGAAACTTTTAGCCCCTGACGCTCTTCAATGGTTTGGATAAAGTTACTAGCTTCGATTAGGCTCTGATGTGTGCCGGTATCGAGCCAAGCATAGCCACGGCCCATCATAGCGACAGAAAGATCACCCTGTTCCAGATAGAGACGATTGATATCTGTAATTTCCAGTTCACCGCGGTGCGATGGTTTTAGACTCTTGGCCATCTCCACTACACGATTATCATAGAAATAAAGCCCTGTTACCGCATAGTTGCTTTTTGGCTCCAGCGGTTTTTCTTCTAGCGATATCGCAGTGCCGCTACGGTCAAATTCGACAACACCATAACGTTTAGGATCGTTAACATGGTATGCAAAGACAGTTGAACCACTCTCTTTATTGACTGCGGTCTCTAGTTGCTTCGGTAAATCATGACCGTAGAAAATATTATCGCCAAGAACCAGTGCACAGTTGTCGTTACCAATAAACTCTTCGCCAATGATAAACGCCTGGGCTAAACCATCAGGGCTAGCTTGAACTTTATAGTGCAAGTTTAAACCCCATTGACTACCGTCACCCAATAATTGCTCAAAACGTGGTGTATCTTGAGGCGTACTGATAATCAAAATATCACGAATACCAGCAAGCATCAGTGTTGAAAGTGGGTAATAAATCATTGGCTTATCGTAAATGGGCAGCAGTTGCTTGCTCACGGCCATGGTAACCGGGTAGAGGCGCGTACCGGAACCTCCGGCCAGAATAATACCTTTGCGTGTTGTCATTATTTTCTCTATATACTGAATATGCCGCTTTCAGGCATTAGTCATGTCAATTCAAAATGTCGTTGTGGTAAACAACTCCGCCAGCATACGTTTAACACCTAGCTCCCAGTCAGGAAGAACTAAGTCAAATTGATGCTGAAACTTTTCAGTGTTTAGACGAGAATTTGTTGGTCTACGTGCTGGGGTAGGATAGGCAGAAGTCGCAACCGCGTTAACTCTCTCAATCGCCAGTTCAATGCCCGCTTTTTTTGCCTCAGCAAAAACTAACTTTGCATAGTCATGCCATGTGGTAGTGCCAGAAGCGACCAGATGGTATAACCCTGAAACCTCTGGATTTTGCTGTGCAACTCGAATGGCATGAGCAGTACAATCGGCCAGAAGTTCCGCACCGGTAGGAGCGCCATATTGATCATTAATTACCGATAGTTCAGCGCGTTCTTTAGCCAAACGCAGCATGGTCTTAGCAAAATTATTTCCCTTACTTGCATAAACCCAACTGGTGCGGAAAATTAGGTGCTTTTTACAGTTTTTCTGTATTGCCTTTTCCCCCGCCAGTTTAGTTTCACCGTATACATTAATCGGCGCAGCAATATCGGTTTCAAGCCACGGTTTTTCTCCCGAACCAGGAAAGACATAATCTGTCGAGTAATGGATTAGCCACGCCCCAAGCTTTTCTGCTTCAACAGCAATAGCTTCAACGCTTGTCGCGTTGAGAAGTTCGGCAAACTCACGCTCTGACTCAGCTTTATCAACCGCTGTATGTGCTGCAGCGTTAACAATTATATTCGGGCGCACTACACGAACCGTTTCTGCCACCCCCTCTGGATTACTAAAATCCCCACAGTAGACGGTTGATTTAACATCAACCGCGGTCACTGTACCGAGAGGTGCAAGTGCTCGCTGTAATTCCCAGCCTACCTGTCCAGTTTTACCAAACAGCAGAATATTCATTATTATCATTCTCCATAATTCTGCTCAACCCAGATTTTATAGTTACCGTTTTTATATTATCCACCCACATTGGGTTTTCAAGATACCAATGAACTATCATACGAATACTCAACCCAAAGGTCTCCTCGAGCTTCCATCTCAGTTCACGACTGATTTTGTTAACATCAATAGCATAACGGCGATCATATCCCCATCGGTCAGAACCGCACGTTACCAACTCACGGCATGAGGCAACTGTTTGCCCGATCTTATCAAGCAGGTCGTAAATATGTACCTGGCGATCACTATGTACCTAAGCAGTTGAATAAGGGGAACTTGGGGCGTAAGCCGTTTCTCGATGGATAGATGATGAAAACGAAAGATTTTTTCACTTCGTCATCCACCAATGACCAATATGTGCACGTAACCTTAGTAGCATCACAAATATCCACACGTTCAACGCTATGCACTCGCTATCTGTAACTTCCGCAAGTGATTACAAGTTACCCGCTCACTTCAATTTATCAACATTCGCAACAGAACCTTATGTATTTCTTATAAGGTTGATAATGACTGCAGCACCATTGAAACCAGGTCCGCTGATCACAAGTATTTTCACGTTTTAATTCCGAATATTGTAAGCAGAAGCCATTTCTTACTGGCAGTAAGATATAGTCATTCTGATATTTACGCATGCTACCGCCCCTGGCTCAGAAGCTACCAGTGCACTTGCTTAATATCTGAGATGTAGCCAGCCCGTCCGCTATTCCAAAGTAATCTGAAATTTAGTAACCAATTGTCTTACCAAATCTATCCAGAAACAAGTGAAAATCTAATGGGGTTTACGGTACTCCATACAGACCGAGCCGTCTTTATTCATTGTTTTTCAAATAAAAAACGACAGTAACATTCCATTGCGCGAAGCATAAATAGTGGGATGTTTACTGTCGCCTTCCTAATATTTTGTAACAATTTTCTAAAAATTAACTAGCCCAGTAGCTTCTCAATTCCTTTCCTAAACTTAGCCCCATCCTTCAGATTCCGTAACCCATACTGTACAAACGCCTGCATGTACCCCATCTTCTTCCCACAATCATAGCTCTCACCGGTCATCAGCATCGCGTCAACAGACTGCTTCTGAGCCAGTTCAGCAATAGCATCGGTCAGTTGAATACGTCCCCATGCACCCGGCACGGTCTTAGCAAGTTCAGCCCAGATATCAGCAGAAAGAACATAACGTCCTACGGCCATCAGGTCAGAATCCAGCGTTTGTGGTTGATCCGGTTTTTCGATGAAATCGATGATACGACTCACCTTACCTTCTACATCCAAAGGCTCTTTGGTCTTAATGACGGAGTACTCAGACAGATCGCCCGGCATACGTTTCGCCAACACCTGACTACGCCCGGTTTCATTGAAACGCGCCACCATTGCAGCAAGGTTATAACGCAGTGGGTCGGCGCTTGCGCTGTCCAGTACGATGTCTGGCAACACAACCACAAATGGGTTATCGCCAACGATCGGGTGTGCGCAAAGAATAGAGTGTCCCAGGCCCAGCGGCTGAGCCTGACGAACGTTCATAATGGTGACACCAGGAGGACAGATAGACTGAACTTCAGCCAGCAGCTGACGTTTAACACGTTGTTCCAGCAGCGCTTCCAGTTCGTACGAGGTGTCAAAGTGGTTTTCCACCGAGTTCTTCGAAGCGTGTGTCACCAGAACGATTTCTTTGATCCCTGCAGCAACCACCTCATCAACGATATACTGAACCATTGGTTTGTCGACGATCGGCAGCATCTCTTTAGGAATCGCTTTTGTGGCAGGGAGCATATTCATGCCCAGGCCCGCTACCGGAATGACTGCTTTCAAATTAACCATTATCTTGTCCACCTGTATTCGGTTGATGAATTATAGCGATTAAACATGTTTAATCCACTCTGTTTTCTCATAGTATCCCTTTGGGTTTAGAGAAATCTCTGGATATAGTCCGAGAATGAAGAGGAAATTGGCGTTTAGCGGCGTGGTAGAGAGAAATTAAGCCGTTCGGAATTGACAACATGTTGATCAATAAGGTCGATATCCACCGAGGGCTGCCCTTTTTCGTTGACGGCATTGATGTGTGCAAGCGACAGCAGCGTGTCCTGTTTAGCCATAAATTTTCCACGGATATCCTTGCGCAAATCGAAGTTTAGCGACAGAGCGGGCTCACGCGATGCCACCTGCATAACATTGATATTACGCATAAAAATATGCTGTGGCTTGTTGTGCAGCGCCAGCGAGGCGTAACGCAGATTCAGGTTGGTGATAGAGACGAAAGACTGGGCATTTCCTGAGGAGATCTGTATCCCCCGCAGGTTTGAACCTGCTTTCTCATTATTAAGCTGTATATTATTCAAACGGAAATTTTGCGGTATAGACAAATAGTTACCTTTGATAACACCATAGCCAATCAGCATTCCCGCGCTATTAACCATATCAACACCATCAATAACGAAATTATCACATCCGTAGATCGCCACGGTGGCGTTATCTATTCCCGCCTTCTTGCTGAATTCCGGCGTGATATTGCTGGCTTTGACGTTACGAATAATAAAATGTTTCCCATTCTCAACGTGCACCAGCTGACGGCAGTTGCTGCCGGTGATGTTAGCCACGACGAAGTTCTTCACCGCCTGGTCTTCCGGGTAGCCGTTATTATAGGTGCTACCCGCCAGCCCAATGCCAATCCCCCAGTTCACTTTGCCGTTGGTACAATCGATGTGGTCGATGACGTGGTCGGAAATGAGGATATTGCTGTCGTTAATCGCCACGTTCCACTCAATGGCATCGCCTTGCAAGTAGCTGAAATGACAGTGGGTAATGCTGACATCCTCCCACTGATTATGGTAGCCCTGTCGCAGGATGCCGTAGTTGGCTTTGGTGATGGTGAGGCGGGTGATAGTCAGGTTCTTCATCTGGCGTTTGTCTTTTCCACCGATAAAGATCTGTGCCACCGGGCCATAGCCGCTGAGGGTCAGCCCTTCAATCGTACTGTCACTACCGCGAACATCGAGCGTGACGTTATAGAGGCTGGCCTCACCGCTGCCGCTAACCTTACATCCCTCTTGCAGGATAAACCGCCCGCGCCCGTTGCCTTTCAAGGCGCCAGCAACCGCCAGCGTTTTGCCAGGCGGCAGCGTGATGGCAGCATTAATATTGTCGCAAACGACGCCGGCAGGAACGGAGACCGTATCACCATGACTGAAAGCTTCGTTGAAAGCGCGGATCCAGTCGCCATCACGGTAGTAGTCGCGAATATCAACGGTGGCGGGTTGCCCCGCTGCGCGTGCGGAAACGGCGGGCAGTAATGGCAGGACTGCAAGCGTTGCGCCTGCCGTCAGAAAGTGTCGTCGAGTCAAAGTACGCATGGCACCTCCTCAGCAAAGCGTGTGCAGCAGGTTAGCAAGCTGTCGGTTGATAACCTGCTGATTAAAATCAGTTTCTACTTTAGCGCGCGCGCGTTGAAGCACGGGCTGAAGGCTCCGTTCATCCATCCGCCCGACGAACTCGAGTTTCTCGGCCAGCGCCTGCGCGTCATTTTCAGCCACCAGCCAGCCAGAATCACCGGAGGCAATCAGCTCGGGAATTCCGCTGTGTACGGTAGAAAGCACCGGAATGCCTACCGCCATCGCCTCCATCAGCGCCACCGGGATACCCTCCATGTCACCATCAGCGCCGGTGATGGACGGCAGCAAGAACACGTCGGCGTCATCGAGCATCGCTTTCACCTCATGGCTGGGTTTAAATCCCGGCATCTCCACGCGGTCTTCCAGTTGATACTGCTCGATCAGTGTACGTAAACGGCGCTCCCAGGGGCCAATGCCGAGAATGCGATAGCGAAAATTAACGCCCTGCTCTTTGAGCTGACGGCAGGCTTCAATCGCCACGTGCAGCCCCTTTTTCTCGGTCAGTCGGGCGACGGAAATAATCTGTAAGCAGGCATCTGGCGCTTTTAACGGGCGCAGCGAAAATCGGTCCATATTCACGCCCATGCGTGAGACGGTAATTTTATCCGCCGGGCAGCCCATTGCCTGTAGGCGTTCCGCCCATAGTTGGCTGATGGGCAGCATCATGTCACCGCGGCGGAACAGCTGCTGATACTCACCGGTATAGTGGTTCAGTACTTCCCGGCTGGAGATATCAATGCCGTGGAAAACAGTAGCAATCTTGCCTGATATAACGCCCAGCTCGCGCAGCTTCGCCGCCGTCACGCCCGCAGGGCCAAAGTGCGCGATGAAGATGTCGGCGGTGATTGCCTGCGGCGTGCGGCTGCAAATCGAGGAGAGGATCAGATTACGCGCCTCCTGCCCGTATCGCCGGGTATTCAACGCCCGCCAGACGGCGGGACGATGCAGGCCGCGCAACGTGCTGAAGGCACGGTAGCGCAGCTTTTCCAGCGTGCTGGCGGGTTCATCCTGCAGCCAGCGGACCTTCTCCGCCAGCCGGTACTGGGTGTAGGCAGCATGGGTGTTAGTAAGGTCGCCCTTTTGCAGCGCGACAATCTCCACCTCATAGCCCATCTCAATAAACGCCACAATCTGGTTCAGGACGAAGGTCTCTGACGATAACGGGAATTTCAGCAGAAAGAAGCTGACTTTCATCGGCCCTCCCGGATGCGGCTAAGCACCGATTCGATCATGGTGAAGCCCTTCTGGCGTTCTCCTTCTACTGCGGCGGCAACGCGCTCACCCAGCGCCGGAAGCTGATTAAGGATATCGCCCACGACGCTCTGCATCGAACCATCCAACAGGTGGCGAATGTCGATAGCCATCTCCGGCATCCCCAATTGCTGCATGATGCCTGCGGACTTGTGCTCGTAGTTAATGGCAATCGCCGGGGTGCCAAAGTTCATGGAGATAATCGCCGAATGCAGACGTGTGCCGATGGTCAGCTCGCAGGAGGCGAGGATCTTGCCAATCTCCACGTCGTTCAGTTCATCCATGGCGATATGGAAATGCTCGCGGTTTTCCACAAACTGCGCCATACGCAGCGCGACCATGCGGTCATCGCGGTTATAACGGTCGATACTGGTACAGGTTGAGAGCGCCAGCACCTGATAACCGTCAGCAATCATGCGATTCACCACCTCGGCAAAGGCTTTTTCGTACGCCTGCTGGGTGGTGCCAAGGCGTTTATCGAACGGCTCCAGCTCGCGCAGGGTAATCGCCACGGTTTTGCGCTGTGCGGTCAGGTTCAGCCAGTGCTGCACCGCGTAGCTCGGTTCAAAGCTGTCGTTACGGTGCTCAACCAGCCAGGCGGTGTCCACCCCCTGCTCCACTTTCGAGGTATCAATCTCCGCTTTCGCCATCAGCTCGCGGCTCACCGTCTCACGCAGGATCAGCGCATTGGTGCGGCCAAAGGTGTAATTCGCTAGCTGGTTAAAGTCCGGATTCTGGAACGGCCCTACGCTGTGGCCAATCATGTAGATCGGCTTATTGGCCATAAAAGCGCACAGCGGGTATTCAAAGTGGGTCAAGCCGTAAAGATCGACGTAGTTCGAGCCGCCAACCTGGATAATCGCATCGTAATTGCCGAGAAAGCGCACAAACTCATGGAACTCCGGCGCAATTTCAAAGTTACGCAGTTTGCCCTCGCCGGTCACCTTTGCCAGCAGGATCTTGTGCTGGAAGCGGCGGCGCAGCACTTTCTTCACGCGCCCGCTCATGCCCCCGACCGCCTGCTGCTTCTGGCTCAGCTGATACAGCGGATCGGCGATAATCTCACGCCCCTGCAACCAGGAAGAACTGACAGGGAAACGGCTCATCACGTCCATTTCAACGTCCGGCTGTTGGCGGACGATGGCATCGAGCAGCCCGCGCATAATGGCGCTATCGCCGCGGTTGCCGCAGGTGTGATTTCCCAAAATTAATAATTTCATCATGGCCTCATCAAAGGGGTTTCAAGCAAATCAATTAGGGACGCGTAGCAGCGTCTTCAGTTTCTGGCTCCGACAGAGCGGTTTTTTAAGTTCAATCAGCAGGCTATTGCGCGACAGCACAATCACCAGCGCAAAGCTGAGCACGCCAACCAGCACCTGTAACGCCAGCAGCATCGGCAGCGACACGCTGTCCGCCAGCAGTCGGCCGACCGCATAGCTGGTGATAAGCGTTGGTAGTGAAAGCCGGAACGGCAGCCACAGGCTCAGCAGGTAGTCACGGTAGCCCGGCCCCAGCACCGGTTTTATCATCACGAAGTAGCTGAGAATGGTGTTGATGATTTGCACCAGCAGGAAGCCGAGCGTGACGCCAATCGCGCCGCCCATCTCTCCGCCGACAATCACCGCAGGAATAAACAGAAAGGTTTTAAACACGTTGAATTTAAAGCTGATATCTACTCGCGCTTTGGCCATCAGCAGCGAGCCAATCGGGTTACCCACCGAGCGCAGAAGCCCCACCACGCACAGCAATTGCAGGATAGGTACGATGTGCATCCACTTCTCGCCAAACACCAGCGGTACAAAGTTATTGCTCACCACCATCAGCCCCAGCAGCGCCGGGAAGTTGATAATCCCCACCACCGACAGCAGCTTGTAGAAGTTCACCCGCAGTTTGTCGTTATCGTCCTGAATTTTGGCAAACGCCGGGAACAGCACGCGGGTGATGATCGGGTTGAGCTTCATTGGTGGCACCACCGCCACGTTATAGGCCAGGTTGTAGCCACCCGCCACGCTCGCCCCGAGAATGCGTGCGAGCGTCAGGGTAGAGAGATTGGTGTTGATATAGTTAACGATGCTGTCCGCCGTTAGCCACGCGCCAAAACGCAGGTTGGGCATCACGGTAGCTAGCGAAAAATGCAGACCCGGACGGTAAATTTTGCGGCCAAAGTAGCCGAACAGCAGCGTACGCACCGCGCTGTTCACCAGATAACCGAGAATGGCTGTCATCGCCAGCGGCCAGAAGCAGGCGCTCACCACCGTAAAGGTGAAGCCCGACAGCACGGCGGCGGTCTCAATGGAACCAATCTTGTTGAACTCCAGCTCCTTTTGCATCAGCGCGCGGAACTGCTGGCCGTGGGGAATCACCACGAACGCCAGCGACAAGGTTTTAATCAGCGGCGCTAAGTCCGGATTGTTAAGCAGATTGGCGATGGTATCGCTCAGCAGATAGACCGCCGCAAAGACCACCACTCCGAGGCCCACATTCAGCCAGTAGAGCGTGGTCAGCTCCAGGTGGCTGATTGCTTTACGCTGGATAATCGAGTTGGCAATGCCGAAATCCGACAGCGTGTCCGCCAGCGCGATTATCACCAGCGACACGGTCAGCAGACCAAACTGATGGCCGTCAAACAGCCGCGCCAGCACGGTCATCTGCGCCAGCCCGAGGCCAATAATCACCACCGTTGCCATCGCCGACCATTTCGCGCCGTTAATGGTTTTTTCTCGTAAGCCCATGTTACGTCCTCAATAGGCTGCTTTATTGACGAAGCCTTTAAACACCGTCAGGAAAACAATTTTGATATCGAGCCACAGGCTCCACTCGCGGATGTATTCGAGGTCGAACTCCACGCGTTTTTCCATTTTTTCCAGGGTGTCGGTCTCGCCGCGCCAGCCGTTGATCTGCGCCCAGCCGGTAATACCGGGCTTCACTTTGTGGCGCAGCATGTAGCCCTCAATCAACTGACGATACTGTTCGTTGTGCGCCACCGCGTGCGGACGCGGGCCGACGATAGACATTCCGCCGGTAAGAACGTTGATAAACTGCGGCAGTTCATCGAGAGAAGTACGGCGCAGGAAGTTGCCCACGCGGGTCACGCGCGGGTCGTTCTGCGTCGCCTGTGTCACCACTTTGTCGTTCTCCATCACCTTCATGGAGCGGAATTTCCACACCTTGATAGGTTTGCCGTCCATGCCATAGCGGGTCTGGCGGAAGATGATTGGCCCCGGCGAACTCAGCTTCACCGCCAGCGCGATACAGCACAGCGCCGGTGAGATAAGCAGCAGAATGCCGCTGGCCAGCACGATATCCTCCAGCCGTTTCAGGATGCGGTTCACGCCAGAGAGCGGCGTGTCGTACAGCGGGACAACGGGAATACCGTTCACCACTTCGACGCGGGAATGCAGAATGTTGAAGGTGAAGACGTCAGGGATCAGCAGCACGGTGCAGGTGGTGTCCGCTAAGTCGCGCACCAGATTTTTAATCTGGATTTCGTCCTGCATCGCCATGGAGATATAGACGTTGTGGATTTTGCCGTTACGCGCATCGTCCAGCAGCTGTTCAAAGTTGCCCATCCAGTCAGTGTTAACGCCGCCTGGTTTCGCATCGTGATAGCAGCCGACTACCGCATAGCCGAGCCATGGCTGATTACGGAAGCTTTCCAGCAGCGCCTGCCCTTCCGGCATATCACCGGCCACCGCCACATAGCGGGTGTTATAACCACGATGGCGCAACACACCCGCGCCGTAGCGGATGAACGCCCGGCTCGCCAGCATGCCGATGGTGCTCAGCAGATACCAGGCCAGCCACATGGAGAAGTTGGTATTAAAGTCGTCGTTAAACGCCAGCAGCCCAGCGGTAAAGACTAAGCTCAACGTCCAGTTTTGCAGCAGCAGTAGCAGCTCAGTGGTAATACGGACGCCGCGCCATGAACGATAAAAATCAGTGATCCCACCAATCATCTGGAATACCACCAGCGTGACCAGTGCCATCAACAGATGCAGGTACAAAAACGGCAACGCGACCGCCTGACACACCAGCCACAGCCCACCTATCATGATGGTGATATCTGAAAAACGTTGCACCATGGAGATTAACGATGCATTCGTTTTGGCTCGTTCGCGCTTTTTTAGAGTCGTCATCGTCGGTCCTATTTCGTCGTTTTCCCCTCGCCCCGACCCTCTCCCCAAAGGGGCGAGAGAAAACCGGGTACGTCCTCTCTTCGAGAGGACGAGGGGCAGTTGTTACTGATTAAGCAGCGCCAGAATGTCCTGCGTTCGCGCCTGCATCAGCGGCGTATTGCCGCGAGACTCTACGTTCAGACGCACCACCGGCTCGGTATTTGACGAACGCAGGTTGAAGCGCCAGTCGGCAAACGCCAGGCTGATGCCATCCGTGCGGTCAATTTCCAGCGCGCTGCTGGCGAAATGTGCTTCCACGCGGGCAATCGCTTCCGATGGCGCTTTCAGCTGGCTATTGATTTCGCCGCTTGCCGGGAACGCCGCCATACGGTCGTGCACCAGTTGCCCCAGCGTTTTACCCTTCAGGCACAGCAACTCGCTCACCAGCAGCCACGGGATCATGCCGCTGTCGCAGTAGGCAAAATCGCGGAAGTAGTGGTGGGCGCTCATCTCGCCGCCGTATACCGCGTCGTCCTTACGCATGCGCTCTTTGATAAACGCGTGGCCGGTTTTCGACATCACCGGCGTGCCGCCTGCGGCGGTCACCACGTCAACGGTGTTCCAGGACAGACGCGGGTCGTGAATAATGCGCGCGCCCGGATTTTTCTCGAGGAAGGCTTCCGCCAGCAGGCCGACGATGTAGTAGCCCTCGATAAACTGCCCTTGCTCGTCGAACAGGAAGCAGCGGTCGAAGTCGCCGTCAAAGGCGATGCCCATATCAGCGCCGTACTTCAGCACCGCATCGCGGGTGTCATCGCGACACTCCGGCAGCAGCGGGTTAGGAATACCGTGCGGGAAGTTACCGTCCGGGTCGTTGTGTACCTTAATCAGGCTGACCGGCACGTTCAGCGCTTTAAAGCGGGCTTCCAGCGCGTCAACCACCGGGCCAGCCGCACCGTTACCGGAGTTGATAACCAGCTTAAGCGGCGTGAGATTTTTTACGTCGATATAGCCAAGCAGATGGTCAACGTAGGCATCGCGCAGGTTAATCTGCTGATAGCTACCGCGTTTAGCCTCATCAACCGGCGGGAAGAAGTTCTCTTCCGCCAGGCGCTGAATATCGCGAAGCCCGGTGTCGCCGCTGATAGGGCGCGCGCCTTCGCGTACCAGCTTCATGCCGTTGTAGTCCATCGGGTTGTGGCTGGCGGTCACTTCAATCCCGCCGTCCACGCCTAAATGGAAGGTGGCGAAATAGATCTCTTCGGTACCGGCAAGGCCGATATCCAGCACGTCCACGCCCGCATCGCGCAGACCGCGCGCCAGCGCTAATTTCAGCGCTTCGCTGGTCAGGCGAACATCCCCGCCCAGTACCACGGTTTTGGGTTTCAGGTACTCGCCATAGGCGCGGCCAATGCGGCAGGCAATCTCTTCGTTGAGCTCTTCGCCCAGCTTGCCGCGGATGTCGTAGGCTTTAAAACAGGTCAGTTTTTTCATGTTTTTACCTTTCTTCAGGCAGCAGTTAGCCCTGACCGGTGAGGGTCATTATTTTCGTATCGTGAATTGCCGGGTGGCGCTTCGCTCACCCGGCCTACAAGAGTTAGACGCGCCCGTAGCGGTCGGCGAATCGCACCACGTCGTCCTCTTCGAGATAGGCGCCGGAGCGCACTTCAATCAGGTCGAGCGGAATTTTCCCCGGGTTTTCCAGGCAGTGCGTGACGCCCAGCGGGATATAAATTGACTCGTTTTCACCCAGCAAGGTGATTTCATCATTGAGGGTCACTTTGGCGGTGCCGGCTACCACAATCCAGTGTTCAGCCCGGTGGTGATGCATCTGCAGAGAGAGTCCCTCGCCCGGCTTCACGGTGATGCGCTTCACCTGGTAGCGGTCGCCAGAGTCGATAGAGTCGTATTTGCCCCATGGGCGATAGACTTCGCGATGGATATGGTGTTCGTGACGGCCATCGGCCTTAATTTTCTCGACCACCTTTTTCACGTCCTGCACCGCGTTGCGATCGGCGATAAGCACCGCGTCTTTGGTCTGCACCACCACCAAATCCTTTACCCCGACGGTCGTCACCAGTCCGGATTCCGCGTACACGTAGCTGTTTTCGGTTTTATGGCTTATCACATCGCCGTGGTGCACGTTGCCTTCCGGCGTATGGTTGCTGATTTCCCACAGCGATGACCAGGAGCCCACGTCGCTCCAGCCTGCGTCCATCGGCACCACCACCGCGTCGTTGGTCCGCTCCATGACGGCATAGTCAATGGATTCGTCAGGGCAGCTCAGGAACGCCTCTTCATCAACGCGAATAAAATCGAGGTCCGGGTCGGTCACATCCATCGCTTTTTCACAGGCGCTGAGAATATCCGGGCGGTATTTGCCGAGCTCTTCCAGGTAACGCCCGGCACGGAACAGGAACATGCCGCTATTCCAGTAATATTCGCCGCTGGCAACGTAGGCCTGAGCGGTTTCAAGATTCGGTTTTTCGACAAACTGCGCAACTTCAAACGCCAGCGCGTCACCCTCGCCTGGCGTGATCTCACCGCGACGAATGTAGCCATAGCCGGTTTCCGGCACATTAGGGACAATACCGAAGGTCACCAGCTTGCCGCTTTCGGCATATGGCGTGGCTTCACGTACTGCGGCACGAAAAGCGTCTTCATTCTGGATAACGTGGTCTGCCGCCAGCACCAGCATCAGCGGATCGTTTTCCGGTTCACGGCGCCTGGCCGCCAGCGCCGCCAGGGCAATGGCCGGCGCGGTATTACGCCCGGCCGGTTCAAGAATGATGTTCTCAGTCAGCTTGTTCAGTTGGCGCAGTTGTTCAGCCACAATAAAGCGGTGCTGCTCGTTGCAGATAACCACCGGACTTGCGCACTTGACCCCATCCAGTCGATTCACCGTGGCCTGCAGCATCGTCATGTCCCCTTTCAGGCACAGGAACTGCTTGGGGTACAGCACTCGGGACAACGGCCACAGGCGGCTGCCTGAGCCACCGGCCATCACGACCGGGAAAAGCGTAGATTGACTCATCGTTTAACCCCGAATATCAGCAATAAATTGGTTAAGAACGTGCTCTTTTTCGAGCGAGCGTTCTGCCCAGGCGCGGGCAATCGCATTGCGTTTTGGCATGCTCAGCGTCTGTTCAATCCCTTCCACCAGCGACGGAACCGATTCAGGCATAACGCACACTGCGATGCCTGGATTGTCGAGACACAGCTGTCCGAGCTCGGTGTCCGCTTCTGCGGTAATCACCGCGTTGCCGCCCACCGCCAGAATATTGGTCAGTTTGGACGGCAATACCGCATCCGCCGCGCCACGCTTCTGAATGACCAGATGGCAGTCGCCCATCGCCAGCAGGGCGGGTAAATCTTCATAGGATTGCAGCGGCAGGAACTTCACGTTGTCCAGCCCGCGTTCAGCGGCCATTTTTTCCAGCCGCGCTTTGCCGCCGCCCTGGCCGACAATCACAAACAGCAGCGGCTGTTCGCGAAGCTGAACAGCTGCGCTAATGACGCTTTCCAGCCCCTGTTTTTCGCCGATGTTGCCGGAATAAAGCACTATTTTGCGGTCATCAGGCAGCCCCAGCCGCTGACGCAGCGCGATAACCAGCGTCTCAGGCACCTCGCGAAAACGCGATACTTCAGACCAGTTAGGGAAGAAGATCACCTTCTCCGCCGGAACGCCCTTCTCGCAGGCTTTGTTCATCATCGAACGCGAGATAGTCGACACGTTGTCAACGTTGTGCAGCCCGCTGCGCTCAAAGGCGCTGGCAAGCCTGGCCACTTTTCCGGATTTGCCGTTACCGGCCATGCCCAGCCCTAACATCGCGTCGACTTCGTAATCCTGAATATGCAGCAGCGTTCGCGCCCCGGAGAGTTTTGCCAGCAGGCGCATGCCCGGCGTACAGAACAGGGTCGGCACCACGCCGATAATGCGGTCCGGCTTCCAGCGACGCTGGGCCATCAGCGGGAAGAAGCTGCTGAGCGCGAAGCTGCCAAGATGCAGCAGGCGCTTGAGCGTCGAGGGCTGCTTTGGTACGTACAGCGGGCAGCGCCACACCGTGGCCTCGCCCTCTTCCCGGCGGTAGCGCCAGCTTGAGTAGTTCACTCCAACCTGCCATTCCGGGTAGTACGGCGGTGCGGTAATCACCCGCACTTCGTGTCCCTGTCGCGCCATCCATTCCACCATTTCGCCGGTGTATTTGCCGATGCCGGTCAGTTCAGGCGAGTAGTTAATGCCATACACCAGAATCTTCATAAGCCCGGTACCTCGGCCATTTTGTCGACCCGGAAATAGGCACGGCTGTTTTCGTGGACGTTATCCGCCGCCAGTAGCGCCTTAGGGCTCATCCAGCGATAGTCGTTATGCTGAGCTTCTGGAAGCGTGAGCGCATCAGCATCCACCTGCAGGCGGAACCCCAGCACGATGTAATGGGTGGAAAAATCCGTACCCGAAAAGTTGTCATCGTAGAAATGCTGCCAGACGCCGTAGAAGCGGCCTGCCGTCATCGGCAGGCTCAGCCCCAGTTCCGCCAGGGTGAGGCGGGCAAAGGCCTCGGCCAGCGGTTCATCTTTCTGTACCCGGCCGCCAGGGACAAACCAGAATCCCTGCGCTGGACGGTTGGTGCGTTTACCTAGCAGAAACTCGCCCTGCGCGTTCTCGACGATCAAATCGATAGAGATGAGCGGCGTAGACTGCACCACGGTGGCAAACGCCTCCTCGTTCAGAAACATGCGTTACCCCCGGAAGCGGTGCTGGTTTTCAAGGAACCACTGGTAGGTACTGGCAAGACCAGCCTCCAGCGAAATCTCGTGATACCAGCCCAGTTGATGCAGGCGTGATACGTCGAGCAGCTTGCGCGGCGTCCCATCCGGCTTGGTGGCGTCAAACACCACGCGGCCTTTAAAGCCCACCACTTTCGCCAGCGTCTGCGCCAGCTCGCGGATGGTACAGTCAACGCCGGTACCGACGTTGATGTGCGACAGCATTGGCTGCGTGTTTTCCAGCCACACGCTGCGGTCCAGCTCCATCACGTGAATGCTGGCAGCCGCCATATCATCGACATGAAGGAACTCGCGCATAGGGGTACCGCTGCCCCACACCACCACGTCGGCATCGTTCTTCTGCACCGCTTCGTGGAAGCGACGCAGCAGCGCCGGGATCACGTGGGAGTTGCTCGGGTGGAAGTTGTCGTTCGGCCCGTACAGGTTGGTCGGCATCACCGAGCGGTAGTCGCGGTTATGCTGACGGTTGTAGGATTCGCACAGCTTGATACCGGCGATTTTGGCAATCGCGTACGGCTCGTTAGTCGCTTCCAGCGTGCCCTGCAGCAGTTCGCTTTCGTGCATCGGCTGGTTGGCCATCTTCGGATAAATACAGGATGAACCGAGGAACAACAGCTTGTTCACGTTGTGCGTATGCGCTGCGTGAATGATGTTGCTTTCAATCATCATATTTTCGTAGATGAAGTCCGCCGGGAAGGTGTTGTTGGCGACAATACCGCCCACCTTCGCCGCCGCCAGATACACCTGAGTGATATTTTCGCGGGCGAAGAAATCGTTCACCTCGCGGCTATCCAGCAGGTTGAGTTCGTCGCGGCTGCGCAGAACCAGATCCACGTCGCCGCGCTGCTCAAGCTGTCGGACGATGGCAGAGCCCACCATTCCCCGGTGGCCCGCCACAAAAATACGTTGTCTGGTCATACTCAAGACTCCAGCGCGATCGCCACTTCGTAACCGTGGGATTTGAGCAGGGAGTGTTTTTTCGCCGCTTCGAGGTCTTTGGCGACCATTTCAGAGACCATCTCCTGCAGGGTGATTTCTGGTTTCCAGCCCAGTTTTTCGTGCGCTTTGGTTGGGTCACCGAGCAGGGTTTCCACTTCAGCAGGACGGAAGTAACGTGGGTCAACGGCTACCATCACATCGCCCGGCTTCACACCCGGCGCATCATGACCGGTCACGGAGACCACAATCCCCTTCTCTTCCACGCCTTTGCCTTCAAAGCGCAGTTTAATACCAAGCTGTGCTGCGGCCATTTCGACGAACTGACGCACGGAGTACTGCACGCCGGTGGCGATAACGAAATCGTCCGGCTGTTCCTGCTGCAACATCATCCACTGCATTTTGACGTAGTCTTTGGCATGGCCCCAGTCACGCAGGGAGTCCATGTTGCCGAGGTACAGGCACTTCTCCAGACCCTGGGCAATGTTGGCAATCGCGCGGGTGATTTTACGGGTCACGAAGGTTTCGCCGCGGCGCGGGGATTCGTGGTTGAACAGGATGCCGTTACAGGCGTACATGCCATAGGACTCACGGTAGTTAACGGTGATCCAGTAGGCATACAGTTTGGCGACGGCATACGGCGAGCGCGGATAGAACGGGGTGGTTTCTTTCTGCGGGATCTCTTGTACCAGGCCGTACAGTTCAGAGGTAGACGCCTGATAGAAACGGGTTTTCTTCTCCAGGCCCAGGAAGCGAATGGCTTCCAGCAGGCGCAGCGTGCCCATCGCATCCACGTCAGCGGTATATTCCGGGGATTCAAAGGATACGGCCACGTGGCTCATCGCCCCCAGGTTATACACTTCATCCGGCTGCACTTCTTGCAGGATGCGCGTCAGGTTGGAGCTGTCGGTCAAATCGCCGTAGTGCAGGTGAAATTTCGGGTTGCTGCTGTGTGGATCCTGATAGATGTGATCGACACGTTCGGTGTTAAAAGAGGAAGCACGACGCTTGATCCCGTGAACTTCATACCCTTTTTCCAGCAGCAGCTCCGCCAGATAAGAACCATCCTGCCCGGTTACGCCGGTAATAAGTGCGACTTTCGACATTATATTTTCCTCAAATAGTCCCGTTTAGGGAGTAACTTTCTCAACGCGTTGACGCGTGACCACTGCGGGATTGCCACGGCAAATCACATTTGCCGGTAACGATTTAAAAACGCTGCTTCGCGCACCAACGATGGTGCCGTCGCCAATCGTTACACCGGGTGCAACAAACACATCCGTTGCCAGCCAGCATTTCTCACCGACCACAATAGACGCGGCGTTAATATCAAAATGCGCGCTCTGATAATCGTGGCTGCCGGTGCACAAATAACATTTCTGTGAAACGACTGAATTTGCCCCAAGAGTAATATCACCAAGGGTATATAACACTGTGTCATCGCCGACCCACGCATAATCACCAATGGTTAATTTCCACGGATAGGTGATTTTCACCGAGGGGCGAATCACTACGTTTTTTCCTATTTTTGCGCCAAACAAACGCAATAAAAATGCACGCCAGCGGTAGAGTATCTGCGGAGACCAGGCAAATAATGTTGCCTGCACCGCCCACCAAATTTGAACTTTAATGCCTCCGGCACCGCGAAAACCTTTGGGTACCGTAAAGCCAGATAAATCCTGCATTCTGCTTCCTTATGCTTTGTGATATAAGGCTTTCGTTTTTCCGGTCGTCCGCAGGCGTAATAAATAAGATAATTCCGTCAGCACAGCTGGCATGCGTAATATTTCACGCTGAACTTTTTTAGCATCCTGACACAGTTGCAGATTGTTAGTGGTTGACACGCCGCCCATCGAAAATTCCGACACCAGTCCTTTAATTCGCTTAAAGGCATAGCCTGACTTATACATTCTGGCGGCAAGTGCATAATCTGATGAAACACGATACTGCACATCGTAAGGATAATTTCTCAGCCCACGCAGCGGGAAGAAAATAGCCTGATGGCTGGCCGGTAGACTGTGGTAAATATACCAGCCCTGCTTCGCACTGCGGCGAACCTGGGTGCCGTCACCGAAGTCGAGCATAGCATCGCCGAGGTACATGGCATCATCAGGCTTACCGCGCAACTGACGGACAAACTGCGAGACGTCAGGGTGAAAGCTGTCACCAGAATTGAGGAACAGAACAAACTTCCCCTGCGCCATGCGGATGCCTTTATTCATCGCGTCATACAGCCCTTTATCCGGCTCGCTGACATAGCGTAACTTGTACTGTCCATTACGTTTTTCGAGAAATTCCGCGGTGCCATCTTCAGAGCCGCCATCGACCACAATCCACTCAAAATCGAGGCTGGGATCGTTAGCCAGATGCGCCAGCGAGCGCCAGGTTTTCATCACACCATCGTAGTTGCGAAACGCCACGGTAATCACACTTAACAACATGTTTCACCTCATCTGCTGTCGGCAATATTCAGCGCTTTACGCAGAATAAAAGGACACACAATTAAAAATGCATATTCCGGGCTAAATATCGAACCGGTAAAAAATAATGACACCGGCGTAAAAAGATACAACTGCACGGCGAAATTGCGATTATTCCCAAAAGCGTTAATGAACATTTTAAAAACATAATACAGATAGCCAGCCGTTAATATTACGGCAAACCATGAAAAATAAATCATTAACAGGTACAGACCATTGTCTATTGTTTTTCCGACATCCGCACCGTTAAATATTCCGAATGATGCAACATATTCGTAAAGAGAACCGAATCGCACCACTCCATCAATGCTGGTCAATGAATAACCAACCATCACCAGCGGGCCGATAATACGATAATATGAGGATGACCCTTCCGTTCCCAGGTCGCCAAGACGTTCCGCAATATACGGACCGGCAAATATCAACCCGACAAAGAATGCGCCTAATGAAATAATTGCCAAGGGCAATTTCTTCTTGATCGCCTCTTTATTCAGATACTGAAATGCCCACTCCAGCAGGTAAAACAAGATAAATGTCATTACCCCGGAGAACGACCCTGAAAGAATTATCCCTGCGAGAATCATAGCATCAGATTTTGGGGTTTTGATACCAAACTGTTTGATGCAGAGCCAAATTGAGATTAATGCCAGAGCGAAGAATGCCGGTTCAAAATAGAGGGCCGTGGTACGCTTACCGCCGAACTTGATAAAGTTCAGAACATAGCTATTGCTGTATATAAGATATTTCGAAATCATCTCAATCAGGCTACTGCTGCCCGAGAGAATAATTTGCATCATTTCCAGCGCGGCAATCGTCACCACGATGCCGATGACCACGTAAAAGAAGCGCAGGATCTTACGATGGTTATGCGGAGAAATCGTTTTAAAACGAATGCTCCACACCATGCCAATGATGATAACGATGTAAACAAACAGCATCGTCGAGGTGACGTATTTACTCGGGTCCAGCGACTGGCCGAACACGTAGTTAAACAGCGTCAGCCCTACGCCCACCCCAAGGGCAATCATCAGCTTTTTCAGGTTAATGCGTTCAACGAACAGCAGCAGCAGGAGCGGGAGAAAGGTCACGATGGTGATGGGAAAACTCTCGCCAAGCTGCGCCAATTTGACGTTAACCAGCAGGTAGATTAACGGCAGCAGCAAATAGCTACAGACTCTGATAGAACGAGACATATTCCTCCAGCATCTGTTGTCCGCTATAGGCCTTGCGGCTGCGGGCGCTAAATTCACCAAGCGTGGTGCCAAACACCGCCTGGGCTATCTCCGCTTTCGTTCGCTGCACCAGCGAAATGACCGCACTTTCATCCACCGTATGGCCGCCGGATTTTTCCAGCACCTCTTTTGCCGCATCGCTATGGGTGGCAATGACCGGGACACCAATCGACAGCGCTTCACAGAGAATGAGCGGATAGTTATCAACGCGGGAGCTAAACAGCAGCGCGTCAAGCTGGTTTAGCTCGCTCATCAGTTGGCGCTTATCGGTCAGAAAACCGTGGTTCACCACGTTGGCGCCTTCAAACGGCGAGAACTTACCGAAGGTATGAATTTCCACGTTATCGCCAAGCGCCATCATCTCGCGCACCAGTCGCTGGTTGGTTTTGCCGTCGTAGCGCAGGTCGTGCGCAACCACGGCAATTTTTGGTCGAGCCGTAGTCACCGTCATCGGCTTCAGATCCGCCAGAATTGCCTCCGTCGCCACATCTATACCGTTATTGATAATCAGGCAGCGCCCCGGGCCATAAAGGCTATTAAAGGCGTCTGCCACGTGCTGGCTGGGGGAGATAAACTGGCAGCCAAGTGCCAGCATGCGGCGGAAGAGTTGGCGCTTTTCTTCCACCTGCTGATGCGCGCGATCTACCTTTACCGGCGGATAGTTCTCCAGCGTCGGGCACTTCTGGCAGCCACTTTTCCAACCATCGCAACCGTCGAGAAACGCACAGCGTCCGGTCACGCTCCAGTGGTCGTGCAGCGTCCAGACCAACGTGACGTCCGCTTTGTGCGCTTTGACGCGCTCGCAAAAATCAATCACCTCGGTGAGATTCAGCCAGTAGCTGTGCATCACATGAAAATGCAGTACCACCGGACCCTCGGTGCGGGTCACCTGACGGTAGAGGTTATTCAGATTGCCAAACAGGTCGCGGTTAAACAGACGGAACAGCGCAAGATTCGCCATCGAGGTCAGGCGTGTCGTCTGCTTCATCACCTGCGGGTAGCTGTCGTGGCTGACGCTTTTTTTGCCACCTTTACCGTAGCCATAGACAAACTGCGATGACAATCCCTGACGCAGCGCACGCTGATGCAGGTCCAGCGCAACGCCCGCCGCGCCGCCTTCGGCCAGGCGCACGTTAAATTGCATAATATTCATTTAATGACCTTCACTCTCGCCTTCTCCCCCACGACAAGCGCGTGGTCGGGAATATCGTCCAGCACCACGCTGCCCGCGCCGATAGTCACATGGTTGCCGATGGTGATGCCGCCAATAATCACCACGTTCGCACCCAGCTCCACGCCGTTGCCAAGCGTTGGGCACGCCAGGCTATTCGGGCCGCGGTTGCCGAGCGTAATCCCGTGGCGGATGGTTAAATCATCCCCCGCGACGACGTTTTTATTAATGACCACCGCATAACCGTGGTGAATGGTGAAACGTCGGCCAATGGTTGCCGCCGCCTGAATTTCATAGCCAAAGAAGCATTCGGTGATAATGCGATAGAGCACCAGCACCGGCGCGGCCCACAGATTATTGAGGACGTTTTTTTTGCGCCACACCGAGCAAAAATGGGCAATACGATAGGCCGTCACCATGCAGCACGGACGCAGGCTCCAGCTATTGGCACGTAAATCTTCCAGTAGCATTATTTGCTCCGTAATCCATCAACCCAACGCTTGCCGTTGCGCACTGACAGCAGGGTCAGAAACGTCTTCCAGGTCATACGCTTATTGCGGATCTGGTACAGAGTGAACAGCTGGTACTTCTTGCTGGCACGGTCAAACTTCTCTTTATGCTTGCGATAGAAGCTGAAATAGCCGGAGAATTTTTTCGGCGAGGAGGTTATCTGCATTTCCCCGTGGTTGATGTGCAGGATTTGCGTCGCCGCCTCAATTTTCCACGGTTCACCGTAGGCCATCACCATACGCAGGAAGATGTCGTAGTCCTGCGCCGCCTTTAGTTCGGTATCAAACAGGCTCTCTTTAAAACGCCACGCCCAGCTAAAGACCTGGTTGCCAATGATGTTGCGTTTGTAGAACAGCTCGCGAGAGAACGGTGATTTCGGGTACAGCGGCAGGCTCGCTGGCTGCGAATACACCTCCCCTTCACAGACGTAGTCGTTGGCGTAGAGAAACGCGTGGCTGGTGAGCTGCTGTTTATCTGCCAGAAAGGTCGAGAGCCGCGTTGGCGTCCACTCGTCGTCGTCGTCGATGCCGGTAATAAACTCGCCTTTGGCCTGTAAAATCGCCTGATTGCGCACTGCACAGGCGCCGGAATTAAAATCGTTGCGGGTATACTGCACGCGGCTATCGTTCAGTTCGTCGATGTACTGCTGGAGCTGCTCGAAGCTGCTGGAACAATCATCGACGATAATCATTTCCCAATGGGGATAGTCCTGGCGCAGAACCGACTTGATGGCGCGAATCGCCAACTGCTGTCGGTTCCAGGTCGGCATATAGATGGAGATCAACGGGTAGTCTGTTGTCATACGATATCCCTTATGGAGTAGCCCGGCCGAGTGAAGCGACGCCGGGAATGCCCCGGAGTCGGCGCTCGCGCGCCTCGTCCGGGCTACAGGTGAGGTGTAAAAATTATTTTGAGTCCGACTGATACTCGTATTCGTAGTAGCCGTAATCCTGATAACCGGTAGCACGACGGAAGATAGAGTTGAGGATCACCCCTTTCACCGCGATGCCGTTCTGTTCGAAGCGGCTCAAGCTGGTCTCTACTTCTTTGAGCGTGTTCACCGCATAGCGTGTGACCATCAGCGTGGTACCGGCATGGCGTCCCACAATCGCGGCATCGGTCACCGCAAGAATTGGCGGCGTATCGATCAACACCAGGTCGTAGTTCGCACTCCCCCACTTCAGCAGCTCGCTAAAGCGCTCCCCCATCAGCAGTTCAGACGGGTTCGGCGGGATTTGTCCGCGAGGAACGAGGTCAAAGTTGGCAACCGACGTTTTCTTCGCACACTGTTCAATCGGCGTTTTGCCCACCAGCACATCCGACAGGCCGTTATCGTTGGTGGTGCCGAGCAGTTCGTGGGAGTAGCCCTTACGCATATCGCAGTCAATCATCAGCACGCGCTTGTTGGTCTGGCTAATCACCGCAGCGAGGTTGGCGCAGACGAAGGTTTTACCGATGGAAGGACTCACGCCGGTCATCATCAGCACGTTGTTTTGCGCCTGCATCATGGCGAAGTGCAGACTGGTGCGCAGGCTACGAATCGCCTCTATTGCGAGGTCAGTAGGGTTACCCACCGCCAGCAGCTGACTTTGCTTATAGCGCTTCACGCCGTTGACGCTCTTCACGCTATCGCGGGATTTCTGCCATTCAGAAAGTGGAATGCTGGCGTAAACGTTAATACCATGTTCTTCCAGCACCTGCGGGCTTTCGATACCGCGATTAAACAGCGAGCGCAGCAGTACGCCGACAATCGACAACATCAGGCCAAGAATAATGCTGCCAAGCACAATCAGCGCTTTCTTCGGTTTTACCACGCCCGGCTGGGTAATCGCCGGGTCAACGATACGCACGTCGCCCACGGTGCTAGCCTTGGTGATTTTCAGCTCCTGCTGTTTGTTCAGCAGCTGCATATACACCTGCTGGCCGGACTCCACGTCACGGGTCAGGCGCACAATTTCCTGCTGGGTTTTTGGCATCGCGGTGACGCGTTGGCTCAGCTTCGCCTTCTCTTCTTCCAGCGCACGACGTTTCTCCAGCAGCGTGCGGTACGCCGGGTGTATTTTGGTGTAGAGCTTGGAGATTTCAGCTTCGCGGAAGGTCAGTTCATTCAACTGGGCATCGATGTTCACCATCGAGTCGAGTACCGATTTTGCTTCCAGCGGCAGGTCGACGGAGTCTTTCTGTTGACGGTAGGCGTTCAGCTTGTTTTCAGCAATATCAAGCTGGCTACGTACCTGCGGGAGCTGGACTTCAAGAAACTCCAGGCTCTTTGCCGCCTCTTCGGATTTACGCGCCACGTTCTGCGCCACGTAGTTGCGGGCAATGCTGTTGAGGATTTCGCGGATCTGGTCTTTGTCTTCCCCCACCATGGTCAGCGTCAGCACGCCGGAGTCTTTACCATCTTCGGTAACGCTCAGGCTATTTTGCAGGGTATTGATCATCCCCAGGGTCGAGTATTTGGTGACCGTAAAGCTGGCCCCTTCATCGGCGGCAATCCCCGCAACCATTAGCGATACGCCGCCTTTGTTGACAGGCTCACCCACTTTGCCATCAACGCTGAAACCGCTATCGTTGCTAAAACGGAAGGTGGTTGGACTCAGGACATCAAGCGTAAAGGTGCTATCGGCCATCGAGGCCGGACGCTCGAAGGTGGTGACTTTGACGGTCTGGTTCTGACGCCCCATTAAGCGATCCCAGCCAGCCCCGAGGATCGGGAAGGTGTTTTTGCTGACCGCAATATCGAGGTCCAGGTCGTCGACGGTTTTGCCCAGTACCAGACGCGAAGTGATCATCTGGATCTCTGCCTCAGAGGCAGGTGGCTTGCTGGTTAAAGCGTTACTGATGTCCTGCACCAGCGCACTGCCCTGATTCTGCTCAATACGTACCAGCGCATCGGCGCTATAAATCGGTGTAGCAAAGATGGCGTAGACAATCGCGGCGGCGGCGAACAGCGCGGTAATGCCAACCACCCACCACTTCGCTTCAATAACGGTCCCCACCAGGCGGCCAATATCAATCTCATCACCGCCCGAGGCCGCCGGGCTTATTTGTTTTACTTTATCAGTCATGGTTATCCCTGCTGAGCTTTCAATGCCTGCGCCCACTGGCTGGCAGACCTGTCGAGTAACTGGTACACCGCTTCAAATGCTTCGCGACTTTTGCGATACGGATCGGGGATTTCTCGTTCGTTATCCCAATGCCCAAAAAGCATCACTTTGCCGCGCATCTCCGGCGCCATTTCATGCAGGGTGGCAACGTGTCGCCTCTCCATCGCCAGAATGAGATCGTACTCCCGGCACATACGTCCGGAGATTTGCCGTGCGCAGTGCCCTTCAAGGGAAATGTCATGCACCGCTGCGACGCTGGCGGCGCGCTCATCCGCCGCTTTCCCGACCAACGCCCCCAGCCCAGCCGACTCGACGGTGACCGCCGGGAGATGACGGCGTAACAGACGCTCCGCCGTAGGGGAACGGCAGATGTTCCCCACGCATACCACGAGAATTTTGTTAAACATGTCGGTTACCAGTCGTGAATGTCTTTTGCCGTATCGGTCATGTAGCGAACGCCACTGATGGTCGGCAACAGTTGGTTGATCAGACGGTTCCAGCGGGCAACCGGTGCGGTAGTGACGTAAACCACGTCGTAAGGCTGCAGAACAAAGTTGGTCGCCATCACCAGCGAGGTCGCATCGGACATATCCAACTGGTAAATGTTAGCCATCTTGCCGTTGTTGCCCTCTTTGGTCGGACGAATCACGAAGATACCGCTCGCATCCGAGGTGGTCAGGTCGATACCTTCCGCCTGGCCGAGCGCTTCGGTCAGCGTCATGCCGCTGAAGTCCATTTTGAGCGTACTCTGTTTCTTCACTTCGCCCATCACGAACACTTTCAGGTCGTCGTTGCGCGGCACAAACAGAATGTCGCCCGGATAAAGCAGACGGTTCTGGCTCAGATCGCCGTTCTGCATCAACGCCTGAACGGAAATACGCTGTTCGCGGCCATCGTGCGTCAGCACCACGTTGCGCCAGTCGGCCAGTTCGCCCAGCCCACCGGCAGCGTTAATCGCATCCAGTACGGTCAGCGGTACGTTGGTGATCGCCTGCTGGCCGGATTTATTCACCTGGCCGGAGACATAGACTTTCTGCGAGCGGAAGGCGGCGACGTTCACGTCAACCTGCGGGTCGGTAATATAGGCTGCCAGCCGCTGGGTGATGGTCTGGCGGATTTCCGCCAGCGTGCGGCCTTTAACCTGAACTTTGCCGATGTAGGGATAGAAAATGGTGCCGTCAGGCTGGACCCAGTTGCCGGTATCGCTGGAGCTACGATACTGCCCCGCCGGGGTCGTCAGCTCCGGGTGGTCCCAGACGGTGACGTTCAGTACGTCACCCGAGCCCACGCGGTACTGGTAATTGCTTAACTCCTGATCCAGCGACATGTTGGGCTGCGCGACGTTAGGACGCGGGCGTAATTGTTCAATCAGTCGCGGGGTCAGCGGATAAACATTCACCATTCGGCCAATGTCATAATCAGCATCCTGCTGCTTAATCACATCTTTTCCGTAGGTAGACATATTGCTGCCTGGAAGTATGGTGCAACCACTCATCAAGGTTACCGACACCAATAATGGCATCAATTTTAGTTTGGATTTCATCATTGATTATTTATCACTTTGGCAGAAAATTATCCTGTGCGAATTAAATTAATCCGTACCATTTGATTACCCTAACACTCACCATGCATTTATTTTCCGGTGAATATAACTGGCATATATCTGAAAAAAGTTTGGATTCGTCCGCAGGCTATTGACAGAATAATCGAGGCTTTGCTTCACGCTTTCAGGCACGCTACCGCCCTTGGCTCTCAGCTACCAATTCACCTAAAAATCATGTTGTTATGAGGAATCCAGCCACGCTAAAAATAAACGTAGAGAATATTCCTGGATATATAATGCAGGGATTTTCATTCCTGCATGACTATTTCATGACGTACCTCAATGGCTATTCCATTCAGTACCGGGAGAATTGTTGCAGCTAAGCGAATAGCAGGCAAGGTTAGCCCCGCTTAAAAAATAATTTTAAGAATAAGATTAAGATCAATACCGTATGACTTTTTAGGATTTTCTTTATATTGACAACTTTAGTACCGCGCCACTTAAAAATATATTCTCAATAATAAACCTAAGGCCATTTCTCGCTATTATTTCCTGACGTACATTGGTTTTTTGCCGCGAGAAATCGCAGCCAAACGTTGCAATTTGCCGTCGCTTTATCCATGATCAATTCGTCAAGTAACATAAGGTTTTAACCAACGTATGGAATGGATTGCCGATCCGTCTATTTGGGCGGGACTCGTGACGCTGGTCGTCATCGAGCTGGTTCTCGGAATTGATAATCTGGTGTTTATCGCCATCCTCGCAGAAAAGCTGCCACCAGCCCAACGTGACCGCGCGCGCGTCACCGGCCTGATTCTGGCGATGCTTATGCGTCTGCTTCTGCTGGCCTCTATCTCGTGGCTGGTAACCCTGACGAAACCGCTGTTCAGCATTCGTGATTTTACCTTCAGCGCTCGCGACCTGATTATGCTGGTCGGCGGCTTCTTCCTGCTGTTTAAAGCGACGGTAGAGCTCAACGAGCGGTTAGAAGGAAAAGATAACGACAACCCAACACAACGGCGCGGCGCGCGTTTCTGGGGCGTTGTGGCGCAAATCGTGGTGCTGGATGCCGTCTTCTCGCTCGACTCGGTCATCACCGCGGTCGGCATGGTCGACCATCTCGCCGTCATGATGGCGGCGGTTATTATTGCCATCAGCCTGATGCTAATGGCCAGCCGGGCGCTCACCCGTTTTGTGAACAGTCACCCAACGATTGTCATTCTGTGTCTGAGCTTCCTGCTGATGATTGGCTTCAGCCTGGTGGCGGAAGGCTTTGGCCTCGTCATTCCGAAAGGTTATCTGTACGCCGCTATTGGCTTCTCGGTGATGATTGAGTTCCTGAACCAGCTGGCTATCTTCAACCGTCGTCGCTTCCTCACCGCTAATCAGTCGCTGAGAAGCCGTACCACCGAGGCGGTGATGCGCCTGCTGAGCGGTAAAAAAGAGGATGCAGAACTTGATGCCGGCACAGCTTCATTGCTGGTAGACCAGGACAGTCAGCAAATCTTCGACCCGCAGGAACGGCGGATGATCGAGCGCGTGCTGAATCTCAATCAGCGTACGGTAAGCAGCATCATGACTTCCCGTCATGATATCGAGCACATCGATCTCAGCGCGCCGGAAAGCGAAGTGCGCGCGCTGCTGGAGAAAAACCAGCATACCCGCCTGGTGGTGACCGGCGGTAATGATGAAGAGGATTTACTCGGCGTCGTACACGTTATCGACCTGCTGCAGCAGTCGCTGCGCGGTGAGCCGCTGGATCTGCGCGTGTTAATCCGCCAGCCATTGGTCTTCCCGGAAGCGCTGCCGCTGTTGTCGGCGCTGGAACAGTTCCGCAACGCACGAACCCACTTCGCCTTCGTGGTGGATGAGTTTGGTTCGGTTGAGGGGATTGTGACGCTGAGTGACGTGACGGAGACCATCGCCGGTAACCTGCCTAATGAAGCAGAAGAGATTGATGCGCGCCACGACATTCAGAAGAATGCCGACGGTACGTGGACCGCGAATGGGCATATGCCGCTGGAAGATTTGGTGCAGTACATCCCGCTGCCGCTGGACGAGAAGCGCGAATACCACACCATCGCCGGGCTGTTGATGGAACATCTGCAGCGTATTCCTAAAGCCGGTGAGGAAGTGCAGATTGGTTTGTGGACACTCAAAACGCTGCAGGTAGAAAGCCACCGCGTGCAGAAAGTGCAGATCATTCCGCCGCCGCAGAATGATGAGTGGGATTACGAGGTGTAGTGAGAAGTCTGTCCCGGCGGCGCTTCGCTTAGCCGGGCTACTGAATATCATGAATAAATAAAACCCGGCAGAGCTTCGCAATGCCGGGTTTTGTTTGTCAGCCGGATGGCGGCTACCGTCTTTTCCGACCTACTGTTTATCCAGAAGCTTCTGCACTTCCTTACCGGACTGCGTCCCTTTATTCCGCTCAGCCCAGTCATTCAACCGGCGCTTAGCTTCATTTTGTAGCTGACGTCGCAGGATTTGATCCACCTGCAAACTGTAATTCAGCGCGGACCATTTACCGTATACGCGCAGCGGAATGGCCGTTTGCTTCAGCATATCAATCAGTTTCCCCTGCCCTTGCCAGCCGTCAATCACCTGAACGGCAAACTGTAAATCGCCCTCTTCTTTCAGCAGATTCAGCGTCCCTTTACCGTTCAACGTCATCAGGGATGAGGAACCGCGGATATTACTGAGCGTCAGAATACCGCTATCAAGGTCAATATCCGTCGTCATCTTATCCAGCTGCGTGGCGCTATCGTAGTTTTCCTGGGCACGCACATCGGTACTGCGTTCAACGGCCTGCTGGACCAGCTGTTGGAAGTTGAGCCCCTCGGTACGGGTATTTTGCATCTCAATAGACGCCTGTCCCTGCCAGTCACGACGGAAATGGTTTGCATCAATCACGGTGCCGGAGAAATCCCCTGCCAGCGACATTTTGCCGGTCATATTGATAGGGTAATTAAAGGCTTTGAGCAGGCTGCCAATCTGGATGTTATCGAGCTTCGGCTGGAATTCTGCCTGCGGCGTGCCGTCACGCGCATCGAGCGTACCTGGCAGGGAAAGCGTCCCACCATCAAGCGAGCCTTCCAGTTGGGTGATTTGCAAAAGACCGCGCTGGTTGCTGGCCGCAATACTGACGTTGGTGAACGGCATCCCTCGCCAGCTAATCTGTTTCGCCGTCATTGCCAGCGTCCCTTCAAAGCCGCTCAGTCCACTGTAAGGGACAACCCTAACCCCATTGGCAATAATCGGACGTGGCTGCTTAGGCGTTGCCTGCGCCTTCTGGACACCATTGCCGCCGTTAGGCAGGATATCCGAATGCAGCAGCAGGTTATCCAGATTGAGCTTATCGGATTGCAGATTCAGCACCCAGACCGGGGAATCCCCCAGAATGACGCTGCCAGAACCCGCCAACGTACTGTCATTGGCCGTCAGGCTAAGATTGCTAAAGCTCAGCTTTTTCGTGGCATCCTGCCAGCTGGCGTTAAGACTTCCATTACCGCTAATTCCCTGCGGCGGAAGGTCTGCGCCCTGAAGCTGCCAACTGAGTTGAGATAACTGGGCATCAAGGCGTTGAGGATAGTCACCCGCCTGAACCTGCGCGGAGAAGCTAAGAGTTAAATCGCGCTGATCGCGGTTGAGGCGGCCGGAAAAATCTACTTCAGCCTGATGATTGGCATCCTGCTCCATCTGCAGGCGAATATCGCGTACCGTGACCTGTTCATCATCTTCATGCTGGAAAACCAGCACGCTGTCGACAACCTGCAGCGCACCGATATCAAACGACCAGCCGCGATCACCGGGCTCCTGCGGCAGCGATGTGCCTTTCGGGGCGACCGGGGCATTTTGCGCGCGTTCGGCTTCCGTTTGCGGCGTGAGCTGAATAACCGCCCCTTTCAGCATCACCTGCTTCACCTGAAGCTGATGAGAAAGCAGCGGCAAAAGCGCCACATCAAGACGCATATTGTCAGCCCGCACCAGCGGCGCGGTGGCGCCCGGCGCGGTGAGGGTCATTCGCCCTGCGAGGATGCTTAAGCGCGGCCAGACGTGCCAGCGCAGAGAACCATCGAGCTGAAGCTGGTAGCCGCTACGCGCTTCTACCTGCTTCACCATATAGCTGCGGAAATCGTTAGGATTCACCAGCAGCACCAGCGATGACAGGCCGGCAACCAACACCACCAGCAGGATCATCAGCGTCGTCAATATTCGTCTCATGGCACCCTCATCAGGTTCGCGATGGTTCAGTCTTTATCGATACGACTGGCGACCGCACCCTGCTGGTCGCGGTACTTAGCATCTTCGCGACGGTTATATGGACGAGCGGCCGGGCCGGACAGCGGCTCAAAGCTCAGCGCGCCAATCAGCATGCCGGGACGCAGCGCCAGCGGCAGTTTGCCTGAGTTGTAGAACTCCAGCACGATGCAGCCAGACCAGCCTGGATCGATACGGTGCGCGGTCACGTGTACCATCAGCCCCAGACGCGCCAGCGATGAACGACCATCAAGCCAGCCGACCAGGTCCGCCGGCAGCGTGACCGACTCCAGCGTGACCGCCAGGGCCAGTTCGCCCGGGTGCAGATAGAATGCATCGCCTTCAGGCAGCACAATCTCTTCGCTCATCACGCGATCCAGCGCCGCGCTGACTTCCGCCTTCGGGCCGCTTAAATCAATATAGGCCGCCGTATGACCGCTGAAGGTCCGAAACTTATTGCCCAAACGTACGTCAACCGTCGCGCCATTGATACGCTCAATCGGCGGACGCGGGTTAATCGACAGTCGGCCGTCATCCAGCCAGGCTTCTATATCTCGGTCACACAGACGCATATCACTCTCCTTAATGTACTACTGCCCTCTTCCGGCATGGTTGAGGGCTATTAATGCACGTTACACAATTCGCGTGAGTTATTCAAAAAACTGACTAATTTTCGCTTTCAGAATATCGATGGCGATGCGGTTTTTGCCTCCGCGCGGCACGATGATGTCAGCGTACTGCTTGGAAGGTTCAATAAACTGCAGGAACATTGGACGCACGGTTTTCTGATACTGCGCCATCACGGAGTCCATTGAACGCCCGCGCTCGTTAACGTCACGCTTAATACGACGCATCAGGCAGATGTCTAACGGGGTATCGACGAAAATAGAGAAGTTCATCTCTTCGCGCAGACGCGCATCCGTCAGCAGCAGGATCCCTTCAAGAATGATCACTTTTTTCGGTTCGATGTGGATCGTTTCCTGAGTACGGGTGTGCTCGACGTAGCTATAAACCGGCAGCTCAATAGCGGTGCCGCGTTTTAAGGTCTGCAAATGCTGGAACAGAAGACTGTGGTCCATCGCGTTAGGATGGTCGTAATTGGTTTTAACCCGCTCTTCCATGGACAGGTGACTTTGGTCTTTATAATAGCTATCTTCAGGGATAACACCGATATGCTCATCACCAACCTGCTCGCGTAACTCGCGATACAGCGTACTAGCAATAAGACTTTTACCTGAAGCCGATGCGCCGGCGATGCCTACAATGACGCACTGATGAGACTTATCAGTCATAAATTTTGCGACCCGATTAACCTGGATGATAGGAAGGACGGCACGGACAGACAATATTATTCAAGAGGTGAAGTTCTGAATAATCACATGTACCAGCGCCAAACGCGGCAATTATAGGGATTTCATAGCGACGATACCAGTCGTATGCATCGATCGGCGGCGACAATCGGTGAAACGCCGCCGAGGCGCGTTGCAGCGCAAATCGTTATTCATGAAGAAAATATTACACTTGTGATCAATTGCCGATTATTGTCAATAAGTGTCATCGAACCGATAAATGGCGCGTAAGTTGGTGCATACTCGACGGTAATGTCAGCAAGGCCGGACCGTGTCGCTCCGGATAATCGTGGTAATGAAGAAAGAAAAACAGTACATCCCCATCGTTCTGACCTCACCGTTTCGCACGGCGCAACTCCTGTTCAGCCTTGGGCTCCTGACGTTCCTGTTCACGCTTTACTCCTTCGCGCTAATGCATCATCCGAGTGACCTTTCGCCGGTGTGGCTTCCAACGGCCGTCATGATGGCGGGATTCTATCGTTTTAAACGTTCCCTATGGCCCGGTATTGCGTTGGCGGGAGCATTGGGCGTTATTGCTGCAACCAGCCTGTACTCACCGTCGGCGGTCGGGCTCACCTACCCGGCGATTAACATTCTGGAGGCGCTGGTCGGTGCACTGCTACTGCGCCGCTGGCTGGTGCTCGATAACCCGCTGCAAAACCTGGTGGACTGGACCCGCATGGCGATCGCCTGCGCACTGGTGCCAGCGTTGCTGGGCGGCATTCTGGTCGCCAGCCTCTCTCCCGGCACGAACGCATTGCAAACGCTGATAGTGTGGGCGATCGCTGAAGCCACCGGTGCGTTAGCGCTGGTTCCGATTGGCCTGCTGCTGAAAGCCCGGTTTGCCACACGTTATCAAAATACCTCACTGTTGTTCTCTACGCTGCTGACCACCGTGATTACCCTGGCGCTAAGCATTACAGCCATGCTCTATCTGCCGTGGCCGTTCACCTTCATCATGGTGTTGCTGATGTGGAGCGCCGTACGCCTGCCGCGTTTAGAGGCGTTTATCATTTCCCTGCTGACCATTATGGTTGTGCTAATGCTGACCTCACTGCACCCGCTAGTTCAGCACATGATCGAAAACACGCTCGCCAGCTATCGTCTGAACGATTTGCCGGGACTGCCGTTCCTGATGGTACTGCTACCAACCGGCGTAATGAGTATCGCCATGTACGCCGTGCACAACGAACGCCGACATATTGCCGAGAGCGAAACCCGCTTTCGTAATGCGATGGAGTATTCCGCCATCGGCATGGGGCTGGTCGACACTTACGGGCAGTGGATGCAGGTCAACAAATCGCTGAGTGCCTTCCTCGGCTACAGCCAGGAGGAACTTCACCGGATGACCTTCCAGCAGGTGACCTGGCCGGAAGATTTAGCCACCGATTTGGCTCAACTCGATCGACTGAGTTGCGGTGAAGTTGACAGCTATTCATTGGAAAAACGCTACTGCACCAAGCAGGGAGAAGTCGTCTGGGCGCTGCTCGCCGTCTCGGTCGTGCGCAATGACGACGGCACGCCGCTTTATTTCATTAAGCAGGTTGAAGATATCAACTCGCTGAAAAAGAGCCGTGAAGCGAATAAAGCGTTGATGGCGGGGATAACCCAAGCCAACGAAGCGTTGTTCCAGGAAAAAGAGCGCCTGCATATCACCCTCGACTCCATTCATGATGCGGTGATCAGCACCGACAATAAGCAAAACATTATTTTCATGAACCCGGTCGCGGAAAAGATGAGCGGCTGGAAACAATCGGAAGCTCAGGGCAAGCCGTTGCTTAGCGTGTTGCGTATTACCGAAGGGCCGGATGGAGAGAAGCTGGAGGCACTCAGCGCACAGGCTGGCCCGGAAAGCGATGCCGCGTACGACAACACTCTAAAAAATCGCTTCGGCGGCAGCTATGATATTCACTACAGCATGACGCCGCTGAAAACCCTTGATGGTGAACGAATCGGGTTCGTACTGGTTATTCAGGACGTGACCGAGTCGCGTAAGCTGTTGCGCCAGCTAAGCTACAGCGCATCCCACGATGCGTTGACCGGGCTGCCAAACCGCGCCAGTTTTGAAAGCCAGCTGAAAGGCCTGCTGAAAGCACTGCCGGGTAGCCACCAGGCGCACGCGCTGATTATGCTCGATCTCGATTTCTTCAAAGCCGTTAACGATAGTGCGGGCCACGCTGCGGGCGATGCCCTGCTTCACGAAATTGCCAAGCTGATGCGCTCAGTGCTGCGTCCCAGCGACATTCTGGCGCGTCTGGGCGGCGACGAATTCGGTTTTATTCTGCGCCACTGCTCCACAGAGCAAGCGGTAAATGTTACCGAGCGCGTCGTCGATGCGATTAATCACTACGAATTTATATGGGCAGGCCGCCTGCACCGGGTAGGTGCCAGCGCTGGGTTAACGCTGGTACATGAGCACAACGCAAAACTGGCAGAACTGTTGGTACAGGCCGATGCCGCCTGCTACGACTCAAAAAACAACGGTCGCGGTAGAGTCACGGTCTACACGCCGGTGGTTCATACCGGCGACCAGTCGTCCGTATGCCAGATATGCAATAATGCGTAGGAGCGCCAGGGCTGCCAGCGCGCGGCATAATCGCGAATCTGCGCGGGCGTCATGCCTGGAAACCGCTGTTTAATCAGGTAATCATCCGGCAGAAAAATATCCTGTGCATGCCAGGCGCGCAGCGCAAAGTAGTTTGCCGTCCAGCGGCCAATGCCAGGAAACTGCTGCAGCATTTTTAGCGCCTGCGGGACATCTGCTGGTAGCGTCTGCGGCAGCTCACCGTTGACCGCTGCCTGAGCGAAATAGATAAGCGCCTCCGCGCGTTTTAGCGGCATACCCAGCGCTTTTAATGCCAGCGGGTCGCCCGCCGCCATACGCTCGGCGGTAGGAAACAGGAAAAATCCCTCGTCTTCAGCCAGCGGCTCACCATAGAGCGCCACCACTTTCCCGGTCAACGTCGCGGCCATCTTCACGCTAACTAGCTGGCCGAGAATCGCCCTTATCCCCTGTTCAAATGCTTCAAGCGCCCCCGGCAGGCGCAGCCCCGGTCTGGCGGCAGCAAGACTCCCCAGCGAGCGTTGAATCTGCTGCGGGTCGCAGTGCAAATCCAATAATCTGGCCACGCCGTCCAGCGCCTGGTCGGCAACCGGCATAAGCCCGGCTGTGAGCGTGATGCAAAGTCGGTTATGCGCCACGTCGGGCGACATGGTGATAAGCCCGTGATGTTCGCCACAGCGCCAACTGCGGGTGTAACTACCGTCCTGAAAGCGTTCAATGCCGCTGACGGCACGCGCCTGTAGAAAGCCAAACATCCATTGCCAGTCGTACGGCGGTAACCACGGCAGTTCAAACATCGTTGCTCCTTAAACACATAACGGTAGGCCCGACGTCATAGCATAGCGGGTAATCACCTCGATAACCTTGCTTTCATATTCCTGTTGCCGCCTTCGCGACATTCCGCTAAAGTCGCCCCCCTTTCTTCACTGGCATGGGGATGATTGACGTGTTTATTGGTTTTGATTACGGTACGGCGAACTGTTCTATCGCCGTGATGCAGGATGGCGCTCCGCGCATGCTGACGATGGAAAACGGCAGTACGCTGCTGCCTTCTATGCTTTCTGCTCCTACGCGTGAAGCGGTGAGTGAATGGCTCTATCGCCATCATCAGGTTCCCGCCACCGGCGATGAAGCGCAGGCGCTGCTGCGTCGGGCGATGAACTTCAACCGCGAAGAAGATATCGATGTGCTGAGCAACAGCGTGCAGTTTGGCCTCGCCTCACTCAAACAGTACATCACGGACCCGGAAGAGGTCTATTTTGTTAAATCACCAAAATCCTTTCTTGGCGCGAGCGGTCTGAAACCGCAGCAGGTTGCGGTATTTGAAGACCTGGTCTGCTCGATGATGCTGCATATTCGCCAGCAGGCACAGTCACAGCTGACGGAAAGCCTGGATCAAGCGGTGATCGGCCGCCCGATAAACTTCCAGGGGCTTGGCGGCGATGAAGCCAACGCCCAGGCCGTCGGCATCCTTGAACGTGCGGCAAAGCGCGCGGGCTTTCGTGACGTGGTGTTCCAGTATGAGCCGGTCGCGGCAGGGCTGGAATTCGAAGCCACGCTCAGCGAAGAAAAACGCGTGCTGGTCGTCGATATCGGCGGCGGTACCACCGACTGCTCAGTGCTGCTGATGGGGCCACAATGGCGCACCCGTCACGACCGTGAACAGAGCCTGCTGGGCCACAGCGGTTGCCGCGTAGGCGGTAACGACCTCGATATCGCGCTGGCCTTCAAGAGCCTGATGCCGCTGCTCGGCATGGGCGGCGACACCGAAAAAGGCATCGCTCTGCCGATTCTGCCATGGTGGAACGCGGTGGCTATCAACGACGTTCCGGCGCAGACCGACTTCTACAGCGCGGCTAATGGCCGACTACTGCGCGACCTGGCGCGCGATGCCCGAGATGCAGAGAAAGTCTCTCTGCTCTATAAAGTCTGGCAGCAGCGCCTGAGCTACCGCCTGGTGCGTAGCGCCGAAGAGAGCAAAATCGCGCTGTCCGAAACCACCCAGATTGACACCTCGCTGCCGTTTATCAGCGATGAACTGGCGACCGCCATCAGCCAGGACGGTCTTGAAGCGGCGCTGAACCAGCCGCTGACGCGCATCCTCGAGCAGGTGCAGTTGGCGCTGGAAAACAGCAGCGAAAAGCCGGACGTCATCTACTTAACCGGCGGCAGCGCACGCTCACCGCTGATTAAGAAAGCGTTGGCCCAACAGCTTCCCGGCATACCAATTGCCGGCGGCGATGATTTTGGCTCGGTAACCGCCGGTCTGGCCCGCTGGGCGCAGGTGGTTTTCGCCTGATATATCGTCGTTGACTTCGCTGTTTTTTCGACCTATCGTAAAGGAGTTAGGGTAAGGGAGGATTTATCCTCCCCCTGGTGTCTTAGTAAGCCGGTAAGCTAAACACTAAGAGTATCACCAGTATGATGACTAACTTCATCATAACCCTTTCCTTATATAAGGCCCCTTCGTCAGGAGGGGCTTTCCTGTTTTAGCGCCCTGCTAAACGCCGCTGACGGTAGCACGCGTCGGCATTCCACGCAGTTTCGTCCCCAGAGTTTGCGAGCCTACTCGTAAAGCCGTACAGGATTCGGACGATTCCTTCCGTCTTTCATATTTCCTCCATTTTTTCTGAGCGTTCCGTTACTAAACTAGTATCATTTCGTGAAATGATTCAGGGCGAGAAACGAATAACAATGAAAGGCATTTTTAACTATCGCTGGCGCATTGCGCTGGCCGTGCTGGTGGCGATCGCAGTCGCGTTTGGTATCTGGCACTTCAGCAGCAATTCTGATACCTCCGGTTCCACCGCAGCGAAGCCGGCGGGCGCACCTGCCGCCGGTGGGCGTCACGGCGGGCGCTTTGGCGGCACCCTGGCGCCAGTTCAGGCAGCCACCGCCACCAGTGAAGCTGTGCCTCGCTATCTAAGCGGGCTCGGTACCATTACCGCCGCCAATACCGTGACCGTTCGCAGCCGCGTTGACGGCCAGCTGATGGCGATTCACTTCCAGGAAGGACAGCAGGTCAAAGCCGGTGATCTACTGGCAGAAATCGACCCAAGCCAGTTCAAAGTCGCCCTTGCCCAGGCGCAGGGTCAACTGGCAAAAGATAAAGCCACGCTCGCCAACGCGCGTCGCGATTTATCCCGCTATCAGCAGTTGGTAAAAACCAATCTGGTCTCTCGCCAGGAACTGGATACCCAACAGTCGCTGGTTAGCGAAACCGAAGGCACGATTAAAGCCGATGAAGCCGCCGTTGCCAGCGCGCAGCTGCAGCTCGACTGGAGCCGTATTACCGCACCTATCGATGGCCGCGTAGGCTTAAAACAGGTTGATATCGGTAACCAAATCTCCAGCGGAGACACTACGGGTATCGTCGTTCTGACCCAAACGCACCCGATCGATCTGGTTTTCACCCTGCCTGAAAACGACATTGCTACCGTGGTTGCCGCGCAAAAAGCGGGTAAAAGCCTGGTGGTTGAAGCCTGGGATCGCACCAACAAGCAGAAGCTGAGCAACGGCACGCTGCTGAGCCTCGACAACCAGATTGATGCCACTACCGGCACCATCAAACTCAAAGCACGTTTTGATAACCAGGACGATGCGCTGTTCCCGAATCAGTTCGTCAACGCACGCATGCTGGTAGACACTCAGCAAAATGCAGTGGTTATCCCGACTGCCGCGCTGCAAATGGGTAACGACGGGCACTTTGTCTGGGTGCTGAACAGCGACAACAAAGTCAGCAAACACACCGTAGTGCCGGGCATTCAGGACAGCCAGAAAGTGGTGATCGACGCCGGGCTCTCCGCGGGTGACCGCGTGGTCACAGACGGTATTGACCGCTTAACCGAAGGCGCCAAAGTGGAAGTCGTCACCGCCCACGACGCCACGGCAACCGCCACGGAAAAACCAGCGGCGGCGGAAGGCCATGCCGCCGGTCATAAAGGAGCGCGCGGCTGATGCAAGTTTTACCGCCGAGCAACACGGGCGGCCCATCCCGCCTGTTTATCATGCGCCCTGTCGCCACCACGCTTTTGATGGTGGCAATTCTGCTGGCCGGGATTATCGGCTACCGTTTTCTGCCTGTTTCCGCACTGCCAGAGGTCGACTACCCGACCATTCAGGTGGTCACGCTCTACCCGGGTGCCAGTCTGGACGTCGTGACCTCGGCCATTACCGCGCCGCTTGAGCGTCAGTTCGGGCAGATGTCCGGGCTCAAACAGATGTCGTCGCAAAGCTCCGGCGGCGCGTCGGTCGTCACCCTCCAGTTCCAGCTCACGCTGCCGCTGGACGTCGCCGAGCAGGAAGTACAGGCCGCGATTAACGCCGCGACCAACCTGCTGCCAAGCGACCTGCCTAACCCGCCGGTTTACAGCAAGGTTAACCCGGCGGATCCGCCGATCATGACCCTCGCCGTCACCTCCACCGCTACGCCAATGACCGAAGTAGAAGATATGGTCGAGACGCGCGTGGCGCAGAAAATCTCCCAGGTCTCCGGCGTTGGTCTGGTGACGCTCGCGGGCGGCCAGCGCCCAGCCGTGCGCGTGAAGCTCAACGCTCAGGCCATTGCCGCGCTCGGGCTGACCAGCGAAGATATCCGCACCGCCATTACCAACGCCAACGTCAACTCGGCGAAAGGGAGCCTTGACGGCCCAGCGCGCGCGGTGACGCTCTCAGCGAACGACCAGATGCAGTCGGCGCAAGAGTATCGGGCGCTGATTATCGCCTACAAAAATGGTGCGCCAATTCGCTTAGGCGACGTGGCAACCGTGGAACAAGGTGCCGAGAACACCTGGCTTGGCGCATGGGCCAATAAAAAACAGGCCATCGTCATGAACGTGCAGCGCCAGCCGGGCGCGAACATTATTTCCACGGCGGACAGCATCCGCCAGATGCTGCCACAGCTCACCGAAAGCCTGCCGAAATCGGTTAAGGTTGAGGTACTTTCCGACCGCACAACCAACATCCGTGCTTCCGTTTCTGACACCCAGTTCGAACTGATGCTGGCGATTGCGCTGGTGGTCATGATCATCTACCTGTTCCTGCGTAACGTCCCGGCGACCATTATTCCTGGCGTCGCCGTTCCGCTCTCGCTGGTGGGTACGTTCGCGGTGATGGTGTTTCTTGATTTCTCTATCAACAACCTAACGCTGATGGCGCTCACCATCGCCACCGGTTTTGTGGTCGATGACGCCATCGTGGTGATTGAGAACATCTCGCGCTATATCGAAAAAGGTGAGAAACCGATGACGGCGGCACTGAAAGGTGCAGGCGAAATTGGCTTCACCATCATCTCACTGACCTTCTCGCTGATTGCGGTGCTGATCCCGCTGCTGTTTATGGGCGATATCGTCGGCCGTCTGTTCCGCGAGTTCGCCGTCACCCTGGCGGTGGCAATCCTGATATCCGCCGTGGTCTCACTCACGCTGACGCCGATGATGTGCGCACGCATGCTGAGCCACGAATCGCTGCGCAAGCAGAACCGTTTCTCTCGCGCCAGCGAGCGCTTCTTTGACCGGGTGATTGCCGGTTACGGACACCTGCTGGCACGCGTGCTGAACCATCCGTGGTTAACCCTGAGCGTGGCGCTCGGCACGCTGGCGCTGTCGATTATTCTGTGGGTGACCATTCCGAAAGGCTTCTTCCCGATTCAGGATAACGGCATTATTCAGGGTACCTTGCAGGCGCCGCAGTCGGTGTCGTTCGCCAGCATGGCGCAGCGCCAGCAGACGGTGGCCGATGCCATTCTGAAAGACCCGGCGGTTGAAAGTCTGACCTCCTTTGTCGGCGTGGACGGCACGAACCCAGCGCTCAACAGCGCCCGCTTACAAATTAACCTTAAGCCACTGAGCGAGCGTGATGACCGCGTGCAGACCGTTATCAGCCGCCTTCAGCAGTCGGTCGACCGCATTCCCGGTATCCAGCTCTATCTACAACCGACGCAGGACCTGACCATCGATACTACCGTGAGCCGCACGCAGTATCAGTTCACGCTACAGGCCAACTCGCTCGACGCATTAAGCCAGTGGGTGCCGCAACTGATGGAGCAACTTCAGGCGCTGCCGCAGCTTTCCGACGTCAGCAGCGACTGGCAGGATCAAGGTCTGGTCGCCTACGTTAACGTCGACCGTGATAGCGCTAGCCGTCTCGGCATTTCGATGGCGGACGTTGATAACGCGCTCTACAACGCCTTTGGTCAGCGGCTTATCTCCACCATTTACACTCAGGCTAACCAGTATCGCGTGGTGCTGGAACACGACACCCGCGAAACGCCGGGGCTTTCGGCGCTCGATAACATTCGTTTGACTAGCAGCGACGGCGGCATTGTGCCGTTAACCGCGATTGCCAAAGTGGAGCAGCGTTTTGCGCCGCTGTCGATAAACCACCTCGACCAGTTCCCGGTGACCACGATTTCGTTCAACGTGCCGGATAAGTACTCGCTTGGTGATGCGGTGCAGTCGATCCTGGATACCGAAAAAACGCTGAATCTGCCGTCGGATATTCGTACCGAATTTCAGGGCAGCACCCTCGCCTTCCAGTCGGCGTTGAGCAGCACCATCTGGCTGGTGGTCGCAGCGGTGGTAGCGATGTATATCGTGCTCGGCGTGCTGTATGAAAGCTTCATCCACCCAATCACCATTCTGTCGACCCTGCCGACCGCTGGCGTCGGCGCGCTGCTGGCGCTGATGATTGCGGGGAACGAGCTGGACGTTATCGCCATCATCGGGATAATTCTGTTGATTGGTATCGTGAAGAAGAACGCGATCATGATGATCGACTTTGCGCTCGCCGCAGAGCGCGAACAGGGCATGGCCCCGCGCGAGGCGATTTATCAGGCCTGTCTGCTGCGTTTCCGCCCGATTCTGATGACGACGCTGGCGGCCCTGCTGGGCGCGCTGCCGCTGATGCTCAGTACCGGCGTTGGTGCCGAACTGCGTCGTCCGCTGGGGATCGGTATGGTCGGCGGCCTGCTGGTAAGCCAGGTGCTGACGCTGTTCACCACGCCGGTTATCTACCTGTTGTTCGACCGACTGTCGCTGTACCTGAAAAGCCGGTTCCCGCGTCGTGAAGAGGAAGCGTAAGTGAAATTTTTTGCGCTTTTTATCTATCGTCCGGTGGCGACGATTTTAATTTCGCTCGCCATTACGCTGTGCGGGGTCCTCGGATTCCGCCTGCTGCCGGTGGCCCCCTTGCCGCAGGTCGACTTCCCGGTAATTATGATCAGCGCCTCGCTGCCGGGGGCGTCTCCGGAGACAATGGCGTCCTCCGTTGCCACACCGCTGGAACGCTCTTTGGGGCGTATCGCGGGTGTCAACGAGATGACATCAAGCAGTTCGCTCGGCAGTACGCGCATCATCCTCGAATTTAACTTCGACCGCGATATCAACGGCGCGGCGCGTGACGTGCAGGCGGCCATCAACGCCGCGCAAAACCTGCTGCCAAGCGGTATGCCAAGCCGTCCGACCTACCGTAAAGCTAACCCGTCAGACGCGCCTATCATGATCCTGACGCTCACCTCGGATACCTATTCGCAGGGTGAGCTGTACGACTTCGCGTCAACTCAGCTCGCGCAGAGCATTTCGCAGATTGACGGCGTGGGCGACGTCGACGTTGGCGGCAGCTCCCTGCCCGCCGTGCGCGTTGACCTTAACCCGCAGGCGCTGTTTAACCAGGGCGTGTCGCTGGACGCCGTGCGCACCGCCATCAGTAATGCCAACGTGCGTAAACCGCAGGGGGCGATTGAGGATACCAGCCACCGCTGGCAGCTACAGACTAACGACGAGCTGAAAAAAGCGGCGGAGTACCAGCCGCTGATTGTCCACTACAACAACGGCGGCGCGGTGCGTCTTGGCGATGTTGCCACCGTGACTGACTCGGTGCAGGACGTCCGTAACGCCGGGATGACCAACGCCAAACCGGCCATTTTGCTGATGATCCGCAAGCTGCCGGAAGCCAACATTATCGACACCGTTGACCGCATCCGGGCAGAGTTGCCGGGCTTGCAGCAAACCATTCCGGCGGCTATCGACCTGCAAATTGCCCAGGACCGCTCGCCAACCATCCGCGCGTCGCTGGAAGAAGTTGAGCAGACGCTGGTGATTTCGGTCGCGCTGGTGATTCTGGTCGTGTTCCTGTTCCTGCGTTCCGGTCGCGCGACGCTTATTCCCGCTGTCGCGGTGCCGGTGTCGCTGATTGGTACCTTTGCCGCCATGTATCTGTGCGGGTTTAGCCTCAATAACCTGTCGCTGATGGCGTTAACCATCGCCACCGGGTTTGTGGTCGATGATGCCATCGTGGTGCTGGAAAACATCTCACGCCATATTGAGGCCGGAATGAAACCCATGCAGGCGGCGCTTCAGGGTAGCCGCGAAGTGGGTTTCACCGTGCTGTCGATGAGCGTCTCACTGGTGGCGGTATTCCTGCCGCTGCTGCTGATGGGCGGCCTGCCGGGCAGGCTGCTGCGAGAGTTTGCCGTCACGCTGTCGGTAGCTATCGGTATTTCGCTCGCCGTTTCGCTCACCCTCACGCCAATGATGTGCGGCTGGATGCTCAAAACCAACCGTCGACATTCGCCAACCCGCAACAAGGGATTTGGTCGCGTGCTGGTCGCCATGCAGCAGGGCTACGGTAAGTCGCTGAAATGGGTGCTGGCGCATGCCAGATTAGTCGGCGTCGTCTTCCTCGCGACCATTGCGCTGAATATCTGGCTCTATATCAGCATTCCTAAAACCTTTTTCCCGGAACAGGATACCGGCGTGCTGATGGGCGGAATTCAGGCTGACCAGAGCATTTCGTTCCAGGCGATGCGCGGCAAACTGCAGGACTTTATGAAAATCATCCGTGAAGACCCGGCGGTGGACAACGTCACCGGCTTTACCGGCGGTTCACGCGTCAACAGCGGTATGATGTTTATCACCCTGAAATCTCGCGATGAGCGCCATGAAACGGCGCAGCAGATTATCGACCGGCTTCGTAAAAAGCTCGCTAAAGAGCCTGGGGCAAACCTGTTCTTAATGGCGGTGCAGGACATCCGCGTCGGCGGCCGTCAGGCCAATGCCAGCTATCAGTACACCCTGCTCTCCGACGACCTTAGCGCACTGCGGGAGTGGGAGCCGAAAATCCGTAAAGCGCTGGCCGCACTGCCAGAGCTTGCCGACGTCAACTCAGACCAGCAGGACAACGGCGCGGAAATGGATCTTATCTACGACCGTGAAACCATGTCTCGTCTGGGGATCAGCGTTGAAGCAGCCAACAGCCTGCTGAATAACGCCTTTGGTCAGCGCCAGATATCCACCATTTACCAACCGCTGAACCAGTATAAGGTGGTGATGGAGGTGGACCCGGTTTACACCCAGGACGTCAGCGCGCTGGACAAGATGTTTGTGATTAATAGCGAAGGCAAGGCCATTCCGCTGTCGTACTTCGCCAAATGGCAGCCCGCGAACGCGCCGCTGTCGGTTAACCATCAGGGGCTGTCGGCGGCATCGACCATCTCCTTCAACCTGCCAACCGGCAAATCACTGTCGGAAGCAAGCGATGCCATCAACCGCACCATGACGCAGCTCGGCGTACCCAACACGGTGCGCGGTTCTTTTGCCGGGACAGCCCAGGTGTTCCAGGACACGATGAATTCACAGGTGATTTTAATCATCGCCGCGATTGCTACGGTCTATATCGTGCTGGGGATCTTGTATGAGAGCTACGTTCACCCGCTGACCATCCTCTCCACGCTGCCGTCTGCGGGCGTCGGGGCGCTGCTGGCACTGGAGTTGTTCAATGCCCCATTCAGCCTAATCGCCCTTATCGGGATCATGTTATTAATTGGCATTGTGAAGAAAAACGCCATCATGATGGTCGACTTCGCCCTGGAAGCGCAGCGTAACGGTAATCTGGCCCCTGAAGAGGCAATCTTCCAGGCCTGCCTGCTGCGTTTCCGCCCGATTATGATGACCACGCTGGCGGCGCTTTTTGGCGCGCTGCCGCTGGTTCTCTCCGGGGGCGATGGCTCGGAACTGCGTCAACCGCTGGGGATTACGATTGTAGGGGGTCTGGTGATGAGCCAGTTGCTGACGCTCTACACCACCCCGGTGGTTTATCTGTTCTTCGATCGTCTGCGTCTGCGTTTTTCGCGTCAACCCCGACAATCGGTAACTGAATAACGATGACTGAGCTACCTGCCAACGTTCGCTGGCAACTCTGGATTGTGGCGTTCGGCTTTTTTATGCAAGCGCTGGACACCACAATCGTCAACACCGCCCTCCCCTCTATGGCGCTGAGCCTGGGGGAGAGCCCGCTGCATATGCACATGGTGGTGGTTTCCTATGTGCTGACCGTCGCCGTCATGCTGCCCGCCAGCGGCTGGCTGGCTGACCGAGTTGGCGTGCGCAATATCTTTTTCACCGCCATTGTGCTTTTCACCGTCGGTTCGCTGTTTTGCGCGCTATCCAGCACGCTCAACGAGCTGGTCATGGCGCGCGTCCTGCAAGGTATTGGCGGGGCGATGATGGTGCCGGTAGGCAGGCTGACGGTGATGAAAATCGTGCCGCGCGACCAGTACATGGCGGCGATGACGTTTGTCACCATCCCCGGCCAGATTGGCCCACTGCTCGGCCCTGCCCTCGGTGGGATTCTGGTCGAGTACGCCTCCTGGCACTGGATTTTCCTCATTAACATCCCGGTCGGCATTATCGGCTGTATCGCCACCCTCGCCCTGATGCCCAACTACACCGTGCAAACGCGGCGTTTCGATATCTCCGGCTTTATCGTGCTGGCGCTGGGGATGGCTACGCTCACCCTGGCGCTGGATGGACAAAAAGGCCTGGGTATCTCGCCGCTGATGGTGGGCGCGCTGGTGGCGATTGGTATCGCCGCTATCGTTATCTATCTGTGGCATGCTCGCGGCAATGACAGCGCGCTATTCAGCCTGAAGCTGTTCCGCACCCCGACCTTTTCGCTTGGCCTGGCCGGCAGCTTTAGCGGGCGTATCGGCAGCGGCATGCTGCCGTTTATGACGCCGGTATTCCTGCAAATTGGAATGGGCTTCACGCCGTTTCATGCGGGTCTGATGATGATCCCAATGGTGCTCGGCAGCATGGGAATGAAGCGTATCGTGGTCCAGGTGGTGAACCGCTTTGGCTATCGCCGCGTGCTGGTGTTCAGCACCGTCAGCCTGGCGATTATCAGCCTGCTGTTTATGTTTACCGCGCTGGCAGGCTGGTACTACGCCCTGCCGGTGGTGCTGTTCGTGCAGGGGATGGTGAACTCCAGCCGCTTCTCGTCGATGAACACTTTGACTCTGAAAGACCTGCCCGATGACTATGCCAGCAGCGGCAATAGCCTGCTGTCGATGATCATGCAGCTATCGATGAGTATCGGCGTCACCATCGCCGGTATTCTGCTCGGTACCTTCGGCCAGCAGCACATTACCGTGGGTAGTGAAGCGACCCACCACGTCTTTATGTATACCTATCTCTGCATGGCCGTGATTATTGCGCTCCCGGCGCTGGTCTTTGCCCGCGTCCCGGACGACACCACCAAAAACGCGGTGATCGCCCGACACAAACTCAAGGAATAAACCGTGAAATTATGGCGTCCGGGTATCTCCGGCAAACTGTTTCTGGTCATTTTAACCACCTGTATTGTGCTGCTTATTAGCATGCACTGGGCTGTACGCATCAGCTTTGAGCGTGGCTTTATTGACTACATCAAGCGTGGTAATGAGCAGCGATTACAGTTACTCAGCGACGCACTGGCAGAACAGTATGCGCAGCACGGAAACTGGCGCTTTTTACGCAATAACGACCGTTTTATTTTCCAGATCCTGCGCTCTTTTGAGCATGACAATAACGAAGACCGCCAACCGCCGGGCCCACCGGGGCCAGACGGCGAGCCCGGACGAGAACCTGACCGCGGACCGGATCGCGGCGGTATGCCGCCTCACGGCTGGCGCACGCAGTTCTGGGTTGTCGATCAGAACGCTCGCGTGCTGGTTGGCCCTCGCGAAGCGGTTCCACACGACGGCTCACGCCGTGGGATTATCGTAAACGGCATGGAGGTTGGCGCGGTTATCGCCTCACCGGTTGAGCGCCTGACGCGCAACACCGATATCAACTTTGACCAGCAGCAGCGCCGCACCAGTTGGCTTATCGTTGGCTTGGCCACACTGCTTGCGGCATTAGCCACTTTCCCGCTGGCCCGCGGTCTGCTGGCACCGGTCAGGCGGCTGGTTGATGGCACCCACAAGCTAGCGGCGGGTGATTTCTCGACCCGCGTTCCGGCTAACAGCAGCGATGAACTTGGCCGTCTGGCAAAAGATTTTAACCAGCTCGCCAGTACGCTTGAGAAAAACCAGCAGATGCGTCGGGATTTAATGGCCGATATCTCCCATGAGCTGCGCACCCCGCTGGCGGTACTACGTGGCGAGCTGGAAGCAATACAGGACGGGGTGCGCAAATTCACCCCTGAGTCAGTGACTTCGCTACAGGCCGAAGTCGCGACGCTGACCAAGCTGGTCGATGACCTGCATCAGCTATCGATGTCCGATGAGGGCGCGCTGGCCTATCAGAAATCCGCCGTCGATATCATCTCCCTGGTGGAGATTGCCGCTGATGCCTTCCGCGAACGCCTTGCCAGCCGAGGCCTAACGCTTAACCTTGCGCTGTCAGCGGAAAACGCCACCGTGTTTGGCGACCCGGACCGCTTAATGCAGCTGTTCAACAACCTGCTGGAAAACAGCCTACGCTACACCGACAGCGGCGGTCAGGTGCTGATTCGCACCGCGCTCGACGCCCAGAATATCGTGCTGGAATTTGCCGACAGCGGCCCCGGCGTCACCGACGAACAGCTGGCAAGACTGTGCGAACGCTTCTACCGCACCGAGGGTTCACGCAACCGCGCCAGCGGCGGCTCCGGGCTGGGGCTGGCGATTTGCGCCAACATCGTCACCGCCCACGGCGGGAAGCTTAACGTCGGACATTCGCCTTTTGGTGGGGTTAGCATTAAAGTAGAATTACCGCTGGAACGTGCAATATCGAGAGAAATATGACCGAGTTACCGATTGATGAAAGCGCCCCACGCATCTTGATTGTTGAAGATGAACCCAAACTGGGACAACTGCTCATCGACTATTTACTGGCAGCCCACTATGCCCCGACGCTGATTAGCCACGGCGACAAGGTGCTGCCGTACGTTCATCAGACCCCGCCGGATCTTATCCTGCTGGATCTGATGCTGCCGGGTACCGATGGTCTGACGCTATGCCGTGAAATCCGCCGCTTTTCCGATGTGCCTATCGTGATGGTCACCGCCAAAATCGAAGAGATCGACCGCCTGCTGGGCTTAGAAATTGGTGCCGATGACTATATCTGTAAGCCCTACAGCCCGCGCGAAGTGGTCGCGCGCGTAAAAACCATTTTACGTCGCTGCAAACCACGCACCGAACTGCAGGCTATGGACGAGCAAAGCCCGCTTATCGTGGACGAGAACCGTTTTCAGGCCTCGTGGCGCGATCGCCTGCTCGACCTGACGCCCGCCGAGTTCCGCCTGCTGAAGACGCTGTCGCAGGAGCCCGGAAAAGTCTTCTCCCGCGAGCAGCTGCTGAACCATCTTTATGATGATTATCGCGTGGTGACCGACCGGACCATCGACAGCCACATTAAAAACCTGCGCCGTAAGCTGGAGTCGCTGGACGCCGAACAGTCGTTTATTCGCGCCGTTTACGGCGTGGGCTACCGTTGGGAAGCCGACGCCTGCCGCATGGCGTAATGTGACGAGTTGCCGGATGGCGCTGCGCTTATCCGGCACAATGCGGACAAAGGTTTACTCCCCTCCCCCACAGCGCTACAATGCCCGCCCTTAATGTGGGGGCACTCCCCAACTCGCCGCATCAGGTGCGACGAATCTGACCTGTCATCAGAACGAGATAATCATGTTTAAACCGGAACTTCTTTCCCCGGCGGGAACGCTGAAAAATATGCGTTACGCTTTCGCTTACGGTGCCGACGCAGTATACGCTGGCCAGCCACGCTACTCTCTGCGCGTCCGTAACAACGAATTCAATCACGAAAATCTGCAGCTCGGCATCAACGAAGCCCATGCGCTCGGTAAAAAATTCTATGTGGTAGTGAACATCGCCCCGCATAACGCCAAGCTGAAGACCTTTATTCGTGACCTGAAGCCGGTAGTGGATATGGGGCCGGATGCGCTGATTATGTCTGATCCAGGCCTGATTATGCTGGTCCGCGAAAACTTCCCGGACATGGACATCCACCTGTCCGTTCAGGCAAATGCCGTAAACTGGGCAACGGTGAAGTTCTGGAAACAGATGGGGCTGACCCGCGTGATCCTCTCCCGCGAACTGTCGCTGGAAGAGATTGAAGAAGTCCGCACTCAGGTGCCGGATATGGAGATTGAGATCTTCGTTCACGGCGCGCTGTGTATGGCCTACTCTGGCCGCTGCCTGCTATCTGGCTACATCAACAAACGCGACCCGAACCAGGGCACCTGCACCAACGCCTGCCGCTGGGAATACAACGTTCAGGAAGGCAAAGAAGACGACGTGGGCAACATCGTCCATAAATTCGAGCCGATTCCAGTGCAGAACGTTGAGCCAACATTAGGCATCGGCGCGCCAACCGATAAAGTCTTTATGATTGAAGAAGCCAAACGTCCGGGCGAGTACATGACCGCCTTCGAAGACGAACACGGCACCTACATCATGAACTCCAAAGACCTGCGCGCCATCGCTCACGTTGAGCGACTGACCCAGATGGGCGTGCACTCGCTGAAAATCGAAGGCCGTACCAAATCGCATTACTACTGCGCCCGTACCGCGCAGGTTTACCGCAAGGCCATTGATGACGCCGCCGCGGGCAAACCGTTCGATGCCTCTCTGCTGGAAACGCTGGAAAACCTGGCTCACCGCGGCTACACCGAAGGCTTCCTGCGTCGCCACACCCACGACGACTACCAGAACTACGAGCACGGTTACTCCGTCTCCGAGCGCCAGCAGTTTGTCGGCGAATTTACCGGCGAGCGTAAAGGCAACCTGGCCGCCGTCGCGGTCAAAAACAAATTCACCGTCGGCGACAGCCTGGAAATGATGACCCCACAGGGTAACGTCAACTTCACCCTTGAGCACATGGAAAACCTCAAAGGCGAAGCCACTTCCGTCGCACCTGGCGATGGCCACACCGTATGGTTACCCGTACCGGAAGACGTGGCGCTGGAGTATGGCCTGCTGATGCGTAACTTCGCAGGAGAATCGACTCGGAATCCGCATACCAGCTAGTACATTTATATTGTTTTTCAATAGCAAAGATTCTTAGAAATAGATCACAGACGTAATAATCGATTGTAGATATCATTCGCTTCGCTGAAAAACATAATCCATAAATGCTAGCTGTACCTAGGAACCACCTCCTTAGCCTGTGTAATCTCCCTTACACGGGCTTATTTTTTTGTCTGGCAGCAAAAGTTCAGTGTTGTGCTTTGCTTAACGTAAGCTGTAAACCCGCTACCGCAGCAAGCTGAGCAAGCGTTGTGACCGTCGGGTTTCCCTTCTCAGATAAAGCACGATAAATGCTCTGACGCGCCAGTCCCGTCTTTTTCGCCGCCTCGGCGATACCACCACGCGCTTCTAGCACGCGGCGTAATGCAATAAGGAACCCCCCTAAACCGCCTTCTTCATTAATATCTTCAAGCGCGGTTTTGAGATAAAGATCCGCATACTCAGGATCGGCTCGAAATGCTTCAATCATGAGCTTGTCACGATCTACCGCTGGGGCAATGGTTTCCACTTTTTTAGTCGCTATCGTCATTTAGCCCTCACTTTAAAATCTCTAAGATATTCAATTGCCTTATGGATATCCGCGGCCTGCGTTTTCTTCGTACCGCCGATATGCAAAAGGATAATCTCGCCGTCTTCTAAGGAGTAGTACACTCGATAGCCGGGGCCATAATCAATACGTAACGCCCAGACGCCATCCCTTTCAAACTTGTGATCACCAAAGTTTCCTGATTCAGCCCGGTCTAGTCTGGTATCAATCTTTACGGCGGCTAGGAGGTCCTTCTTTTTTAGCCGGGCCAGCCACTCACAAAAAGGCTTATCACCGTTTTTATCCTGATAAAATTGAGATTTGTACATCCCTTTACCCTCATTCCTTTTCCTGAGTTCAATTGTCACTTATAAGAGACAAGCTGGCAAGGCGTTTGTCACCTATAAGAGACAACAGGCATATCTGCGTATCATTTGTTACACTCTTTGCATACCCCACAAAGAGGTACCACGGATGTCCGATTTTCCTGCAAGCTTATTGATTTTAAACGGCAAGGGTGCCAATACCCCCCAGCTCCGCGAGGCGGTTGAACTGCTGCGCGATGAAGGGGTGACCATTCATGTTCGCGTCACCTGGGAGAAAGGCGATGCGTTGCGTTATGTGGAAGAGGCCATTCGCCTGAACGTCGAGACGGTGATCGCGGGCGGCGGCGACGGGACGATTAACGAAGTCGCGACAGCGCTGATCCACAGTGAAAGCCGCGAGGTACCGGCGCTCGGCATTTTGCCGCTCGGCACCGCCAACGATTTTGCCACCAGCGTCAATATTCCAGCGGATCTGGCTAATGCGCTGAAACTCGCCATTGCCGGTCGCGACGTGCCGGTCGATATCGCCCAGGTGAACCACAAAACCTGCTTTATCAATATGGCCACCGGCGGCTTCGGCACGCGCATCACCACCGAAACGCCAGAAAAACTCAAAGCCGCGCTGGGCGGCGTGTCGTACCTGATTCATGGGCTAATGCGGATGGATACGCTGAAACCAGACCGCTGCGAAATTCGCGGCGAGAACTTTAGCTGGCAGGGCGATGCGCTGGTTATCGGTATTGGTAACGGCCGTCAGGCGGGCGGCGGGCAGCAGCTGTGCCCGGACGCATTGATTAACGACGGTTTGCTGCACCTGCGTATTTTCACCGGAGAGGAACTCATTCCGGCGCTATTTAATACGCTCGCCAGCAACGATGGCGCTGAGAATCTGGTGGATAGCGTCTCGCCGTGGTTTGAAGTCACCGCGTCGCACGAGATGACCTTTAACCTCGACGGCGAGCCGCTCAGCGGCAAAACTTTCCGTATGGAGATTTTACCGGCGGCGCTGCGCTGTCGCCTGCCGCCGGACTGTCCGCTGTTACGTTAACGCATTGCGCGTTTCAGGATACGCTCCGACTGGCGTTTGAAATCCGTTGCCGCTTCGGCGACGGTTTTCTTGCCGTAATCAATGGACTGCAACGCGCTATCAAACTCCTGCACCAGCTGCGGGTCTTCCAGATATGGCGAAACGGAAAGTGTGGTCGGCAGCGCCAGCGCCTGTTTGATACCGGCAACCGACGGGTCTTTATCGTTAATCACCCCGGCCTGCGTCAACGTCGCCACCGCGCTTTTACTCAGCGGTACGCCGCGCTCAAGCCCCAGCAGGGTTACGCCCTCTTTGCTGTTCAGCAGGAAGTTAATCAGCTTCGCCGCTTCTTCTGGGTGTTTAGTGGTCTTGCCAATCGACAGCATCATCGACGGTTTCATAAATAGCCCCGCGTCGTTAGCGCCCGGCAGCATTGGGTAGTCACCCAGCTCCAGCTTCGCCGGTGGCTTGAGGTTGTCCGAGTATTTGGTGACGGCGGTGTTCCACATATAAACACCGCCCCACTCCCCTTCAATCCACGGCTTCATCTCGTACATATTGCCTTTGCCGAACGAAGCGTAGTACTTCATATCCGGAATGACGTGGTTGTCGATAAGCGTTTTATACAGCTGGAAAAACTCGACCCACTGCGCGTCGCTGTAGGTGAATTTTTTGCTTTGCTCATCAATGGCCGGGATATTGTATTTCTGCACCATATAGGAGTTGAGCAGCGCCAGCACGCCGAGGCTTTCCGGAGCCACCGGGTAATACGGCTTACCAAGCTTGCTCTCAAAAGTTTTCCCGGCGCTTATCAACTCATCCCAGTTTTTCGGGTAGCTGATACCGGCCTTTTTCCAGGTTTGATCGTTGTAGTAGAAGATACGCGCGGTCATGGCGACCGGGATCCCGTTCAGCTTGCCTTTAACCGTGACCGGCTGGAGATCTTTGGCGGTAAACTGGTCGAGACCAATCTCCGCTTTGACCTTGTTGAGATCGTAAAAGCCGTTACCGTCTTTAGAAAACAGCGCCAGCCAGTTCCAGTTGGTCTGCATCACGTCCGGCTCGGTACCGCCCGCTAACTGCGTGGTCAGGCGCGAAGTGTGCCCGTCCCAGCCGGTGTATTCGGCTTTGACGTTGATATCCGGATACTGCTGATGAAAAGCTTCCAGCGCCTTCAGCGTCACCTGATGGCGGCCGTTGCCGCCCCACCAGGACATGCGTAGATCGACGGGTTCCGCTGCCAGCGCGGACGCAGTACAGGCACAGAGGACGAGCGGTAGGGCAAGACGGAAAGATTTTTTATGCATTTTTATTATTCCCAGAGGCAAATTGATGGGGTAGGCCGGATAAGGCGTTTACGCCGCCATCCGGCACCTGAGCCGAACTGCCCGATGGCGCTACGCTTATCGGGCCTACAGTTAATATGCAGCCACCTCACGGGCCATTTCTCGCGTGTATTGACGGCTGGCGTTGACCAACATCTGCGTGTACGGCGTTTGCGCTTCACCGTTGACCAAGGCATCAACGGTGAGCGTTTCGAGAATCTTGCCGTACTGCATCACCGCCACCTTCTGGCAGAGATGGGAAATCACGCCCAGATCGTGCGTCACCATCAGGTACGTGAGATTCGATTCTTTTTGCAGCTCCGCCAGCAGGTTGAGGATTTCCGCCTGCACCGACACGTCCAGCGCCGAGGTCGGCTCATCCAGCAACAGCACCTGCGGCTCGAGGATCAACGCCCGGGCAATCGCCACGCGCTGGCGCTGGCCGCCGGAGAGCTGGTGCGGATAACGGTCGCGGAAAGCGCGGTTCAGCCCCACGCGGTCGAGCAGCGTATTGATGCGCCGGTCGCGCTCGCCGATGCCGTGAATTTGCAGCGGCTCCTCCAGGATGTCGCCAATGGTATGACGTGGATGCAGCGACCCGTAGGGGTCCTGAAACACCATCTGCACCTGACGGTAGCGCTCGCGGCTAATCTTATGCGAGAGCCGCTGGCCGCTAATCGCCAGCTCGCCCTGCCAGTGATTAAACAGCCCGGCGAGACACTTCAGCACCGTGGTTTTCCCGGAGCCAGACTCCCCCACCAGGCCATAAATCTCGCCCGGCTTAACGTGGAAATTGACATCAAACAGCACCTGGTTGCGCTTTTCACCCTCACCAAACACCAGGCTTAAGTTGTTCACTTCAATCATTGTGCGCTCCTTAATCGGTCAGCCAGCTGGTCTGACGCTGTAGCACCGGGAGAACCGGGCGGCGATGGTGCATATCCGGCAAGGCGCTAATCAGCCCCTGCGTGTACGGATGGGTGGCGTTATCAAGATCGCAGGCGGCAATCGACTCCACCACGCGCCCGGCGTACATCACCAGCACGCGGTCACAGAAGCTGCGCACCAGGTTGATATCGTGGCTTATAAAAATCAGCCCCAGGCCGCGCGATTTCACCAGATCATCCAGCAACCCCAGCACCTGCAAACGTACCGACACGTCGAGAGCCGAGGTCGGCTCATCGGCAATCACCAGCTCCGGGTCGGTAATCAGCATCATCGCAATCATGATGCGCTGCCCCTGCCCACCGGAAATCTCGTGCGGATAAAGGTTGTAGACCCGTTCCGGTTGGCGAATACGCACCACGTCGAGCATCTCCATCGCCTTAGTTTTTGCCTCGGTTTTATAGCCCGGATGGTGAGTCAGCCAGGCTTCGGCAATCTGGTCGCCGACGCGCACTACCGGGTTCAGCGAATATTTCGGGTCCTGCATAATCATCGAAATACGCTTGCCGCGAATGGCACGCATCTGCGCCTCGCTGGCGTTTAACAGATCGATATCACCGAACTGCATTCGGCTGGCGTCAATGCGCGCTTTTTTCGGGTGCAGGTGCAGCAGCGCACGGCCCACGGTGGATTTACCGGAACCGGATTCACCCACTATCGCCAGCTTCTCCTGCCCGAGCTGGAAGGAGACGCCGCGCACCGCATGGGTTACCGCGCTGCCGTTGACGAAATCCACGCTTAAATCGCGTACGTCGAGTAGCGGTGCAGCGCTATTCGCTGCGAGGATCGAGGATGTCACGTAGGCCATCTCCTAAGAAGTTGAACGCTAAGCTGTTGATCAAAATCGCCAGCCCCGGGATCGTTACTACCCACCAGCACTCCATCATGTAGGTACGGCCGCTGGAGATCATTGCACCCCACTCTGGATCAGGCGGCTGCGCGCCGAGGCCAAGGAAGCCCAGGCCGGCGGCGGTCAGGATGATCCCCGCCATGTTCATGGTGATACGAATAATCACCGACGGCAGGCACAGCGGCACAATGTGGCGCCACAGCACGCGGACCGGAGAGGCACCCTGCAAACGGACAGCAGAAATAAAGTCCGCCTGACGCAGCGACAGCGTTTCCGCGCGCGCCAGACGCGCAATCGGCGGCCAGGCGGTGAGCGTAATGGCAATGACCACGTGCTCAAGCCCCGGGCCTAAGGCGGCAACGAACGCCAGCGCCAGCACCAGGCTTGGGAAGGAAATAAAGATATCGGTCACGCGCATCAGCACCATATCGACCTTACCGCCGAAGTAGCCCGCACAGACGCCGAGCAGCAGCCCCAGCGGGCCGACGGTGACCGAGACCAGCAGCACGATGTAGAGCGTTATGCGCGCGCCGTATACCAGGCGGCTGAAGATATCGCGGCCAAATTCGTCGGTGCCAAACCAGTGCTGGGCGCTCGGCGCGCTCAGCGCGTTGCTGAGGTCCTGCACCAGCGGGTTGTAAGGGGCAATCAGCGGCGCAAATATCGCCACCACCAGCAGCAGGAAGATAATCCCGCCGCCGATAGCGGTCAGCGGGTTACGCGCCATCTTGCCAATAAATCCCCCTGCTCTGGCCAGCCCGCGCAGCAGGCGCTGGCGGCCTTCACCGGCGGTGCCGGAGAGTCGACTATCGAGAGAAACCGTCATGATTTTGTCCTCGGGTCGAAGAATTGATACAGCATGTCGGAGAGCAGGTTGAGCATCACGAAGATCACCCCCACCAGCAGCACACAGCCCATCACCGCGTTCATGTCGCCCAGCAGCAGGCTGCCGGTGAGATAAGAACCAAAGCCCGGCCAGGAGAAGACGGTTTCAATTAACACCGCCCCTTCCAGCAATGACCCGTAGGCCAGCGCCACCACCGTCAGCAGCTGGACGAGGATGTTACGGAACGCGTGATTCCAGATAACCTGACGCTCGGTCAGCCCTTTGACGCGCGCGGTGATGATGAACTCCTGCGACAGCTGCGCCAGCATAAAGCTGCGGGTCATACGGCTGATGTAGGCGAGCGAGTGAAAGCCCAGCAGCGCTGCTGGCAGGATCAGGTGATTAATGGCGTTCCAGAACACATCGCTGTTTCCGGCCAGCAGCGCATCAACGGTCATCAGCCCGGTACGACGCGGTACAATGCCGTCAAGCCCGAGGTCAACGCGCCCCGCACCGCCCACCCAGCCTAGCCAGGCGTAGAACACCAGCAGCCCCATCATCCCCACCCAGAAAATCGGCGTGGAATAACCGGCGAGGCTGATAATGCGCACCACGTAATCAGAAATACTGTTGCGACGCGCCGCCGCCAGTACGCCCAACGGAATGCCGAGGCCTGCGCCGACGATAATCGCCATCGTCGCCAGCTCCATGGTGGCCGGGAAGACGCGAATAATATCGTCGGTTACCGGCTTGCCGGTCAGCAGCGCGTTACCCAGGTCGCCGTGCAGCAGATTGACGAAATAGATACCAAACTGGGTCATCAGCGACTGGTCAAAGCCCAGCTGGTGATAGACCTGCTGATAGGTACTCTGGTCGGCATCCGGGCCGACAATCGCCAGCACCGGGTCGATAGGCATCACGCGGCCAATAAAAAAGGTCAACATCAGCAGGCCAAACAGCGTAATCGCCACCTGCATCAACCGTTTTGAGAAGCGCCGGGTTCGGGAGCCGGGCGCAAGAATTGCCGTACTCATCCTTTATCTCCTTCGCTGACTTTGTAGACTTCACGCAGGAACGTGGTGGCGGACGGGTGCGGTTTGTAGTCTTTCACCTCGTTACGCACCACCACCGAGTCGACCATCTGCGACACCGGGATCATCGCCGGGATCAGCGCATCAAAGCGGGTCTGAATAGCCTGATAATCGGCAATCTGCTTTTGCGGGTTACGCTCGAGCAGCGCGCCGTCGATCATCTCGTTAAGCTGCTTGTCATAGAACCCGGTGCGCCAGCCCTGGAAGTTGGTCAGGCGCGCTTCGTCGCTGTTGTCCGGGTTGTAGACCAGCGCGCGCAGGCTGGAGTGCGGATGGGGCTCCATGCCGCTACCACCGCGCCCGACCAGCATGTCGAACTTACGCTCACGCATGGCGCCGTAAATCTGGTTGCCGGTGCCGGTAATAATTTTGGCGTTAATGCCCGCCTGCATCAGCGTGGACTGCACGGCAATGGCGATATTGAGGAACGGCTGGTCGGCGAGCACGCGCAGCGTGGTGTCAAAGCCGTCAGGATATCCGGCCTCCGCCAGCAGCTTTTTCGCCCGCGCGAGATCGAAGGTGTAGCCCGGATCGGGCAGCGTTGACGGCATTCCGGCTTTGATTGGGCGCTGGTGTAACACGCCGTAACCCGGCATCAGCGCTTTGTTGATACCCTGATAATCAATCAGGTAGCGCACCGCTTCACGGACTTTCGGGTTAGCGAAGTGCGGCTCTTTCATGCTCATCGACACGTAATACATGGTGCCGCGCTGTACCGCATCGACGGTGAGCTGTGGGTCTTTACGCAGGGCGTTGATGTCCGATACCGCCATGTTGCTGGCAATATCGAGGTCGCCTTTCTCAATCATCAGACGCAGGGTCTGCGACTCCTGGAAGTGACGCAGCACCACGCGGTTCATCTTCGCCTCGCCGCGCCAGTAGTCCGGGTTGCGCTTCATGCGCAGCACGTCTTTTGCCTGCCAGGTTTCCAGCGTAAACGGCCCGGAACCGGCTTCGTGGGTGGTCAGCCACTTATTGCCCCAGTCGTTATTCTGCTCATGGCTTTGCACGGTTTTGCTATCGAGTACGCCGAGGTTACCCAGCGCCGCCAGCGAATAAATCACCAGCTGCGGGTCGTTATCTTTGGGCAGAACAATTTGCACCGTCTCATCGTCGAGCGCCGTTACCTGCTTGTCGACGTTCTTCTTGCTGAAGCCGTAGGACTTCCACACCGACGCCTGCGCCAGGTTAAGGTGCAGTATGCGGCGCATCGACCACACCACATCAGCGGCGGTCAGCGGGTTGCCGGAGTGAAACTTAACGTTATTTTGCAAATGGAAGGTCAGCGTTTTGCCGTCCGGGCTGATATCCCAGGATTTGGCGAGCGCCGGTTTAACGTTGGTGAGCTGTTCAGGGTCAAGCTCCACCAGCGAGTCATAGAGATTCACCACAATCCCCACCACTTCGTTGCCGGTCATTGCTGCCGGGTCGAGGGTGAGAAGGTTATTCATGTTCATGCCGATGATGAGCTGATCCGGCGGCGTTTTTGCCAACGCCGCCCCGCTCCCCATCGTCATGGTAAGCGCGAGCAAACACGCTCCCAGCAAGGAGGATTTTTTCATCTATCTATCGCCTGTAGGGTACGACAGGCGACGAATCCGTCCGTGCCTGTCTTTTATTTGTTATGTGTCAGTCGTGGCTGACGGTGTTGGCTTCGATAAAGGCAAAATTGATGTCTTCGCCCAGTCCAGGGCGTTGAGACAGGTGAACGTAACCATCGGCGTCCATTGGATCGACGATACTGTTCAGGTAGGCCGCTGGCTGATCGTAGTCGAGGAACGGGTGCAGCAGGCCACGCTCGTACCAGCGACAGTTGCGAATGGCGCCAATCACCGCCAGGCTCGCCGCGCCGTTACCGTGCACTTCGCAGTCCATACCAAACGACTCCGCCAGCGCGGCCACCTTCATGGTTGGCGTAATGCCGCCCACGCCGTTGGCCCCTGCGCGCAGGATGTCGCACGCCCCCGCTTTCACCCAGTCGGCACGGCTGTGGTGCTTACCGCCGAAGCTTTCCGGCCCGATAATCGGAATCGAGAGGTTTTCAGCAAGCCATGCGTAAGAGGACATGCTGTCCTCTTCCATCGGCTCTTCAAACCAGGCGAAGTTGAGTTTTTCCAGCTCTTTACCAATCCACAGCGCTTCGGTGCGGCTGTACCAGTGGTAGCCGTCGATCATCAGGTCGATATCCGGACCCACCGCCTCACGCACCGCGGCGCAAGCTTTGATATCCATTTTTGGGTTTGGCGCGAACGATACCGGCGGCATCCAGGTGTGCAGCTTGATAGCTTTATAACCGCGCGCCACCAGCGTTTCGGCAAAGGCCGCATACTCTTCCGGCGTGGACAGGCCACCTTCAAGGTCATCGCCGCACATCGTGCTGCCGTAGGCCGGGACTTTATCGCGATAGCCGCCCAGCAGCTTGTAAACCGGCATATTGAGCTTACGCCCAATGAGATCCCACAATGCCTGCTCCACGAAAGAGAGCGCACGTTCGGTCAGTTGATGCGCGCTGCCGCGCTGCCAATGCACCAGATCCTGCCAGATACGCTCACGGTCGAACGGGTCTTGCCCTACCAGCACCTTGCGAAAGAAGGTATTCACCACGAACGGACGCACGATTTCCGGCGGCGCAAAGGAATAGCCCTTGCTGCCGTCGTCGGCGGTAATGGTCAGCATCGCCATCTTGGCCATGCTTTCTGGCCCCGGATGAGAATGTCCGGCGCTGTCGGAGACGCGGCGCGTAGGGTGCTGGAAAACGGTGACATTTACAGATTCAATTTTCATTAAGTGTCCTTAATACAACATGCTACATGGCGATTACTTCGCCACGGTTCTGTGTAAAACACGGTTCCGGTAATACGGTTTTAGCGAATTGAAAAGGCGTTTCATCACTAATCTAAGCACAAAATAGCACCACTTCCACGGACAATTTCCGCTAACACCGGGCTGTTTTTTGGGCATGCGCACGAGAGTGCGTGACGTTTTTCACAAAAGGATGGGGAAATGTGAGGGGGATCGTCATCCCCTCCCGGGTGGGAGAGGATGAACAAAAATCAGGCGAAGGTGATTTTACTATCGAGGTAAACATCCTGAACGGCGTTGATTAATTCCACACCGTCGGCCATCGATTTTTTGAAGGCTTTACGACCAAGAATCAGCCCCATACCGCCCGCACGTTTGTTGATAACCGCCGTACGTACCGCATCGGAAAGGTCAGTTTCACCGCCCGCAGCACCGCCGGAGTTAATCAACCCGGCACGGCCCATATAGCAGTTCGCCAGCTGGTAGCGCACCAGATCGATAGGGTTATCGGTGGTCAGCTTGGTATACACACGTTCGTCGGTATAGCCGAAGTTCACCGCTTTATAGCCGCCGTTATTCTCGGCCATTTTCTGCTTCACAATATCCGCGCCGATGGTGGCGGCCAGATGGTTGGCCTGACCGGTCAGGTCCGCAGACACGTGGTAATCCACGCCGTCTTTTTTAAACGCCGGATTACGCAAATAGGCCCACAGTACGGTGACCAGCCCCAGCTCATGCGCGCGTTCAAAGGCCGCTGAGATTTCTTCAATCTGGCGGCGCGACTCTTCTGAACCAAAATAGATGGTCGCCCCGACCGCCACCGCACCCAAATTGAACGCCTGCTCGACGCTGGCGTACAGCGTTTGGTCAAAGGTGTTCGGGTAGCTCAGGGTCTCGTTGTGGTTTAGCTTGACGAGGAACGGAATGCGGTGCGCGTAGCGGCGGGATACTGATGCCAGCACCCCATAGGTGGAAGCCACGCAGTTGCAGCCGGCTTCAATCGCCAGTTCAACGATATTTTTCGGGTCAAAATAGAGCGGGTTGGCGGCAAACGAGGCCCCGGCAGAGTGCTCAACGCCCTGGTCCACTGGCAGAATCGACAGATAACCCGTCCCAGCTAAGCGCCCGGTATTGTAGAGAGTCTGCATATTTCGTAGCACGGCAGGTGGACGGTTGTTATCCGTCATTACCCGGTCAACGTAGTCGTGGCCAGGCAGATAGAGCTGGTCGGCTGGAATGGTCATACAACGATGCTGTAAAAGGCTGTCGGCGTCTTTGCCAAGCAACTGCGCAATATCAGTCATAGCTATGCTCCCGTAAGCGCCGACATCATGTCGGCTGGTTGTCCTGCTCAACACTTTTGAGCAGGATAAGCCTGGTACCGGGAGTGTGGAATGTCCAACTTTTGACAGATTTTAAGCACAACCTGCTGGCACGTCAGCCGGACAGTTACCACCATTCGTGGAAATGATGCACCGGCCCGATACCTTCACCTACCTGCAAAGTATCGGCCTGGGCCAACGCCTGCGACAACCACGCTTTTGCCACCGGCACGGTTTCCTGCCAGCTGGCATGGCGCGGCCTTAAGGCCGCCAGCGCCGCCGACAGCGTACAGCCTGTACCGTGGGTATTTTTGGTCGCCACGCGCGGCGCGGTAAAACGCATTTCCCCTTCAGCGGTAAACAGCCAGTCCGGGCTTTCAGCGTCGTCCAGATGCCCGCCCTTCATCAGCACCGCTTCACAGCCGAGTGCCCGCAGCGCCCTGCCCTGCTCCAGCATTTCGCGCTCATTACGGGCATGCGGCGCGTCAAGCAGCGCTGCCGCTTCCGGTAGATTTGGCGTAATCAGGGAGACCTGAGGCAGCAGGCGCTGGCGCAGCGTCTCAACGGCGGATACGGAAAGCAGAGGGTCGCCGCTTTTCGCCAGCATTACCGTATCCAGCACCACGTTCTGAATGCGATAGCGTTGCAGACGTTCGGCGACCGCTTCCACAATATCTGTCTCCGCCAGCATGCCAATTTTGGTGGTGTCGATGCGTACATCGCTGAACACGGAATCAAGCTGCGCGGCCACGAAATCAGGTTCAATTCGGTAAACCGACTGCACGCCGCGGGTATTTTGCGCCACCAGCGCGGTAATCACCGAGCAGCCATAGGCGCCAAGCGCCGAGAAGGTTTTCAGGTCGGCCTGAATGCCTGCGCCGCCGCTTGGATCGGTGCCAGCGATAGTTAATGCGTTGATGCGCTTCATGCCTTCACCTCCCCGTGCATCGCATACAGCGCGTCGAGGAATGCGGGAACAAAACTTCCCGGTCCTCGTCCCTGCGCCGCGCGCTGCCCCGCCAGTTTCATCACGGCACATGCGCCCGCCACGTTCAGTAATCGGTCACCCGGTAAGGCACAGCTTGCCGCCACCACCGCCGAAAGCGCACAGCCGGTTCCCACCACGCGGGTCATCAACGGAGAACCGCCGTTTACCGCCAGCGTACGTTCACCGTCGGTGATGTAATCAACTTCACCGGTTACCGCAACAATCGCGCCGCTTTCTCGTGCCAGTTTCTGTGCCGCCGGTAGCGCCGTCGCGGCGGTATCGGTAGTGTCTACGCCGCGCCCGCCCTGACTTTCGCCCGCCAGAGCCATAATTTCAGAGGCATTGCCACGAATTGCCGCCGGGGCCATCCGCACCAGTTCACGACAGAAATCAGTACGCAGCGTCAGCGCCCCCACCGCCACCGGATCGAGCGCCCACGGGGTTCCGGCACGGTTCGCACTTTCTACCGCCGCCCTCATGGCCTGAGCACGTGGTTGAGTTAACGTGCCGACGTTAATCAGCAGCGCGCTGGCAATAGACGAAAACTGGGCGGCTTCACCCGCGTCAATCACCATCGCTGGCGATGCGCCAAGCGCAAGCAGGACGTTTGCGGTAAAGGTCTGTACGACGTCATTGGTCATACAGTGAACCAGCGGGGAATGTTGATGCAGAAAGTATGCGGTGTGCGCTGATTGCGCGGGACTTAGCAGGTCGGCTTGCATGGTTTGCTCCTGCCAAAACGCGAAGAAGCAATGACCAAACGGCCTCTGACTTCCCTACGCTGGCATTATCCAGATCAGGTGGTACGGGTTTTTCTCAGCCTTCACAAGGAAGGGCACCCCGAGTCATTTGAATCAATTTTTAGCGATTAACATGTTATTAATCGCTGCCCGCAATAATGCCAGCAGGCAATCCGACAAACAAGCCCGTACGTCAAACCCAGGCATTGGACGATGGCTTATCCGTAATTTTGCCGCCGTGTTTTACCCTGTTTGGCTACATACATCGCCTTGTCGGCATAGTCGAGAAGCTGTTGTTCATTGCTGCCATGTTCAGGATAACACGCGATCCCGATACTAGGGGCAACCGTCACCGCGTAGCCATCAAGGCTAAAAGGCAAACGGAACGCATCATCAATTTTTTTGGCGACGAGCTCCGCGTGTTCAGGCAATAACGGTCTTTGAAGCAAAACGACAAACTCATCGCCGCCAATACGGGCGACGGTATCCGATTCTCGTATGCAGCGCTTCAGGCGCACGGCGGTCTCTTGTAGCAAGAGATCGCCCATCCCATGACCCAGCGTATCGTTAACCTGTTTAAATTTATCGAGATCGATAAACAGCAGCGCCAGTTGGCTTAGCTCATGGCGGGCAATCGCCAGCGCCGTTTTCAGGCGATCGTACAATAGGCCGCGATTCGGCAGGTCGGTGAGCTGATCGTATTGCGCCATATGCTGCAATCGGGCCTGCATCTGCTGGCGTTCAATGACCGTCGCAATTTGCGTCGACACAAACTGCAGCAGTTCCTGATCCTGTACGTTGTAGCACACGCCGCCCGGATAGCTTTTGAGCACCAGCGCGCCAATCGTGCCTTTATGTGATTTTAGCGGGACGCCCAGCCAACAGAACGGGTTAATACCAAAAGAAAAACGCAGTTCTTCCATACGGCTCGCCATCGTCTCAGGCGTGAGCAGCAGAGGTTGGCCGGTATGAATCACTTCCGCGTAAAACGTCGACGGAATCAGGGTAAACGGCGCGGGGGTGTCCTGATACTCATCGACGTGGTATGGAAAGCTCAGTTGGCCCGTTTCATCATCGTAGAGTGTTACCGAAAAGTTATCGGCGGGCAGCAGTGTACCGACAATCTGATGAATACGCTGGAATAGCTTGAGCAGATCCTCAGCGGTATGCGCAGCTTCTGAAATAGCATAAAGAACAGTTTGCAGCTGTTCTGAACGTTTACGCTCGGTGATATCGCGGGCAACACCAATACGTAATTGATCGGCCGGAGACCAGCGCGCTGACCACATGATATTCAAGACCTGGCCATTTTTGTGGACATAACGGTTTTCGAAATGAAATTGCGGGTTACCCGACATCACGTCGACTATCGAATTCCGGGTTAATTCCCGGTCTTCCGGCAACATTATTTCGAACATGTTACGGCCAATCAGTTCTTGCGGCGTATAGCCAAAAATACGCTCGCAGGACGCACTGGCAAAAATGATATTGGCGTGGGCATCAACGGCAAAAACAGCGTCCATCATGAGATCGATAAAACTGCTCAACGGTGCGTGAGAATTCGATTCCATAGAGAAAGTCAGGCCTGAATATAAGAATGAGTGCGACAGCCATTGAAAACCATCGCCCATAAGCGCTACAGCAATGGTTAAATATAGTACAGTGAGATTTTACTATACAATCAAAAAGCGTCACGCCACGGTACTAAAAAACGTAGTCATATTTAGACAAGGAGGTTTCCGCTGCCTTTCTTTTTGCCCACCTGGCGCTTCATTTTCCTTCCTCGCGCAATCGGCACATAATAGTTGCTAAGATTGTCCTGCATAATGAGGTATTGCGATGCCTGTCTATCATCATACGCTGGTATTGATTAACAATAGCCTTGATGGCGTTCCGTTGTTACAGCATGCAGCCAGGATGGCGCAAGAAAGCGCAATGAAAATTACTATTGCCCATATCAGTACCGATTACCGGGCGCTGAACTATGTCTCCGATAGCCTGATGGACGACGATGTGTCGCAGGAAGTCATTCAGGCAAAAGCGCTGCTTAGCGAGCTGGCGGCAACCGTCTCTTTACCCGTGCAAACGCTGGCGCTGGTGACGGCACGACGATTTGAAGATGTTGAAGCTTGTGTACAGCACAACAATATCGACCTGATTATTGCGGGTCACCATAACCGGCTGTTGGGCGTGCTAGCCTCACATTCGCTGGAATACATTAATCATTTAACGGTGGATGTGCTGATTAAGCATTTAGATTGACCCGGCGTCGCTTTGCTCGGCCGGGCGGCTATTATACGGTGCTGGTTTCGCGGAGTTCTTTTAGCAGTAATGTGAAGCACGCTTCGATAAGCGGTGGCAGCGTCTGTGGGCCACGCATCAGCGCAACGGTGCGGGTTAACGCTGGCTGCTGAAGTTGTGCAACCCGAAGCGCCTCGTCCTGTAAATGCGTGGTGTACAGCTGTGGAAGGATCCCCACCGCCAGCCGTGAGCGCACCAGCCCATACAGCGTTTCAATATAATCGACCTGATAGCGGGTATTGAGCGTCAGACGCTGGCTCTCAACTAATGCCCCAACCAGACGCTGAATATTACCTTTAGAGAACACCGCAATATCGCGCCCTGCCAACTGCTTCCACGGCAGATGTGTCTGGCCTGCCAGCGGGTCATCTGCATGCAACACGGCCACCAACGGGTCTTCACGCAGCGGAAAGACCTGTAGCTCCGCCGGCAACGAACTGTCGATAGCGCCAACGCCAAAATCAACCTGCCCGCTTTGCAAGTCACGCGCTAGCGCATCGTTGGTACGGTCAAGAAATTCTACCCGCAGACGCGGAAACGCCAGGGCCAGCGCTTCAGGCAGCAGCGGAAACAGCAGCGAACTCACCGACGGCACCAGCCCGATGCGCACGGTGCCGTCACCGCCCGCTTCGACTATCTGCTGCATATCGTGAAATGCCATCTGCGCGACGCTCAGCACACGCTGGGCGTGAGGCAATATGGCCGCCCCCAGCTCAGTGAGCGTGACCGACGAGGCGGTGCGGTTAACCAGCTTACCGCCCAGCACCGTTTCAATCTGGCGCAGGGCGCTACTCAACGCCGGTTGGCTAATCGCCAGCCGGTTAGCGGTATCGGTAAAGTGACGCAGCTGCGCCAGCGTGACAAAATACTGCAACTGTTTAAGCGAGAGCGCAGGCAATCGCTGCCAGGGGTCGGTCATGATGTGCTTCACTCGTGGCTATCACGCAGGATAAGCTGAAGTTATCAGGTGATAAATTTAATCATATGGGCAACCGTTTGCTCTGCCCTTAAAGTAGCACGCATTATCCCTGTGCCGGAGTTGTTATGTCCAGCAATGCTGAAAACCGCCGCCGCGCCGTTCAGGCCGCACGAGGCGAGTCCCCGTTTGATCTTTTGCTCACCGATGCCGCTATTGTTGATATGGCGACCGGCGAAGTTCGCGAAGCTGATGTTGGTATCGTTGGCGATATGATTGCCAGCGTGCACCCACGCGGCAGCCGCAGCGACACGCTGGAACGCCACTCTCTGCCCGGCGTTTACCTCTCTCCCGGCCTGATGGACACCCACGTTCACCTCGAAAGTTCGCACCTGCCGCCGGAACGCTACGCCGAAATCGTGCTGGCACAGGGCACTACCGCCGTATTCTGGGACCCGCATGAGCTGGCAAACGTGCTGGGCGTGGCGGGCGTGCGCTACGCCGTAGAAGCCAGCCGCCATCTGCCCCTGCAGGTGATGGTTGCCGCGCCGTCAAGCGTACCGTCTACGCCGGGTTTAGAAATGTCCGGGGCCGATTTTGCCGGTGCCGAAATGGAAACCATGCTCGGCTGGCCGGAAGTCCGCGGCGTGGCTGAGGTGATGGACATGCACGGCGTGCTGCACGGTAGCTGCCGGATGCAGGAAATCGTGCAGGCGGGGCTCAACAGCGGCAAGCTGATTGAAGGCCATGCCCGCGGGCTGAGCGGTGCCGATCTACAGGCCTATCTTGCCGCAGGCGTAACCTCCGATCACGAGCTGACCTCCGCCGACGACGCGCTGGAAAAACTGCGCGCCGGGCTGACGCTGGAAATTCGTGGTTCACACCCTTACCTGCTGCCGGATATCGTCAAGGCGTTGAAATCTTTGCCGCATCTCTCTTCGCAGATTACCGTCTGCACCGATGACGTGCCGCCGGACATGCTGCTGGAAAAAGGCGGCATTATCGCCCTGCTGAACCTGCTGATTGAACATGGTCTGCCCGCGACCGATGCCCTGCGTTTTGCCACGCTGAACGCCGGTATTCGTTTGCAGCGTCACGACCTGGGGCTGATTGCCGCCGGGCGGCGCGCAGACCTCGTGGTATTCGACTCGCTGGAAAAATTAGAAGCCCGCGCGGTGTACGTTGCCGGACGGCAAATTGCCCGCGACGGTAAACTGCTGAACGCGCTCTCCGCCGCCCCTGGGGTGATGCCACCGCGCAATACCCTGCAACTCTCCCCGCTTCAGGCCAACGATTTTGCGCTGCGCGTCAACGATATTCAGCACGGTACCGCCCGTCTGCGCCACATCCGCGGTGCACGCTTTACCCAGTGGGGTGAAGTCGACGTTCAGATTCGTAACGGCGAGGTCCAAATCCCCGCAGGCTTCAGCCTTATCTGGGTGAAGCACCGCCACGGCCGTCACGAAGCCAAACCGCAGATTGCCCTGCTGGAAGGCTGGGGTGAGCTGCGCGGCGCGATTGCCACCAGCTACTCGCACGACTCGCACAACCTGGTGGTGCTCGGCCGCAACGCTGAAGATATGGCGCTGGCCGCTAATCAGCTTATCGCCTCCGGTGGCGGTATGGCGCTGGCGCAAAATGGCGACATTCTGGCACACGTTGCCATGCCGATTGCCGGGATGCTCTCCGACAAACCGGCCGAAACGCTGGCCGCCGAGTTTCGCAACCTGCGCGACCTGAGCGCCATGGTGGCCGACTGGGAGCCGCCGTATCGCGTATTTAAAGCGATTGAAGGCACCTGTCTTGCCTGCAACGCCGGGCCGCATTTAACCGATTTAGGGCTGACCGATGGCACCACGCGCCAGATAGTCGACCCGGTACTGGATAGCCGGGAAACCCCGGAACACACAACACAACAATAATCATGGGAGCGCCACACAATGGCCGATAATACCCTTCAAACGCCAACCGCTGGGAGTTGGCTTGAGCGACGTTTTTCGTTGTCTTCACGCGGCAGTTCACTGCGCACCGAATGCCTGGCAGGGGTCACCGGGTTCCTTGCCGCGGCCTATCTGCTGGTGGTGATCCCCGGTTTACTGGCCGTTGGCGGTATGGATAAAGGCGCGGCGACAACGGGCACGATTTTGGTGTTCGTTGGCGGTACGCTGCTGATGGCGTTCTACGCTAACCTGCCGTTTATCGTTGGCCCTGGCATCGGTGGTTCAGTGCTGGTGGGCGTGACGCTCGCAGGCAGCGAAGGCATAGGCTGGCAGATTGGTCTCGGCATCGCCTGCTGGTCGGGCATTCTCTTCTTCCTGCTGACCAAATTCGGCCTGCGGGAAGTGGTTACCCGCTCGGTGCCACAGTCAATCAAGCTAGGGTTAACCGCGTCTATCGGTCTGTTCGTGGCGGTATTAGGTTTTCGTAACGCCGGGCTGGTGCTGGCCAACGCCAAAACCAATTCACTGATGCTGGGCGACTTTATGGCACCAGGCGCGTTGGTCGCACTGTGCGGTTTATTCCTCGCGATAGCGCTACAAGCCCGTCGCATTCCGGGGGCCATTTTATGGGCGATTTTATTCGCTACCCTGGTCGGTATTCCCGCTGGCGTGACGCATTTACCCGCCAGCTTTATCGATATGCCGCACTCGCTGACGCCGGTGCTCGGTCACGTCGATATGCTGGGCGCGCTCAATATCGCTTTCCTGCCGTTCCTGTTCGTCTTTTTTGCCTCTGAGTTTTTCTCCACGATGGGTACCACGCTCGCCGTAGGCGGTGAAGCCGGGCTGCTGGATAAAGAAGGCAATATGCCGCACATCAACCGTCCGTTTATGGTCGATTCGATTGCCGCCGCTATCGGCCCGTGGCTCGGTATTCCGGCAGCAACCGCGCTGATTGAATCCTCGGCGGCGGCGGAAGCCGGTGGTAAAACTGGCCTGACGGCGCTGGCGGCGGCAATGATGTTCTTGCTGATGCTGTTGTTCACCCCGGTAGCGCTAATGATCCCAAAAGAAGCCACCGCGCCCGCGCTGATGCTGATTGGGCTGAATATGTTCAGCGGCCTGCGTAAGGTTGACCTCGGTAACTTCACCGACGGGCTGCCGGTACTGATGATGGTAATGATCACCCTGATCGCCAACAGCTTCGGCACCGGGATTGCCGGCGGTCTACTGTTCTTTATCGTGATTAAAACCATCGCCGGAAAATGGCGTGAAATTCCCATCGGGCTGTGGGTACTGGCGGTGCCGCTGGTGTACTACTTTGCTACGCTGGTGAAGCACTAATTCCCCTACCCTCATCAGGCGAGCGCCTCCGCCTGATGAGGGCCTAAAATAGGTTGTCTTACATCGCTGAATTAATTGTAATTTTTTTCAAATCTTGATGACGCCCACCGCAAACAGATAATATATTTCCAGTTTCCCAAGAGGCTGAAAATATTATGCCAGAACCATCAGACATTAAACTAAGACCCCTTGAACGCGAAGATTTGAGCTTTGTGCATCAACTCGATAATAACGCGAGCGTAATGCGTTATTGGTTCGAAGAACCTTATGAGGCCTTCGTTGAGCTGAGCGACCTTTACGATAAACATATTCACGATCAGAGCGAACGCCGTTTTGTCATTTCGTTTAATGGCAATAACGCAGGCCTGGTGGAGCTGGTTGAAATAAACCATATTCACCGCCGAGCCGAGTTTCAGATTATCATCTCGCCGGAATACCAGGGCAAAGGCCTGGCGACACGCGCCGCTAAGCTGGCAATGGATTACGGTTTTACGGTACTGAATCTCTATAAGCTCTATCTCATCGTGGATAAAGAGAACGCCAAAGCGATTCATATTTATCGTAAGCTTGGGTTTATCCAGGAAGGCGAATTAATTCATGAGTTCTTCGTTAACGGTGAATACCGCAACACGATACGAATGTGTATTTTCCAGCATCAGTATTTAGAACATAACAAGTCGACGGGCGGGCTACTGAAACCGACGGCGCAATAGCGTCCTCCGCCGGTCCAGTCCAGCGTAACGGCGGCTAAAGCTGCTTTGTCGCACATTCCGCTTTCACCGCCTCATACAGCAACCGCACCGCCGCAGAAAGCTGCTTGCGGTGTGGGCAGATCATATTGAGCGGCACCACATCACCTTGATACTGCGGCAGCAGCACCTTGAGCCGCCCTTCGCGCAGGTCGTCGCAGGCATCCAGCATCGATTTAAACGCTACGCCCTCTCCCGCAATCGCCAGCCGACGAATCACCTCGGCATCATCGCTGGTGATGCTGCCGCTGACCTGGACGCTGTACTCAACGCCATCCTGGCTGAGCGGCCAGCGGTCAAACGCTCTGCCGCGCAGCACGTAAGTCAACGCATTGCATTTTTCGAGGTCGGCGAGCGTCTGCGGTTCGCCGTGGCGCGCGATCCAGTCGGGTGATGCCACCACCACGCGGCGGTTATCCGGCGCGACCGGGAGAGACACAAACGAGGCATCGTGGTTTTCGCCGTAGCGAAACGCCACGTCTACCGGGTCTTTGAAGACATCAGTGAGATGGTCGGAAAACAGAATGCGTAGCCGCAGCGCCGGGTGACGCTCGCGGAAACGACGAAACACGTTCAGCAGCAGGTTACGGCCGAGATCTGACGGCACGGCGATTTGCAGCGTACCGCGCACCTCATCATCCGGCGTGTGGATTTTTTGTAGCCCATTTTGCAGCGCGTCCAGCATCTGTAAGGCATACGGCAGCCAGGCCTCACCTTCTACCGTCAGACGCAGGCTGCGCGTGGAACGCGCGAACAGGCGCACGTTTAGCGCTGTCTCCAGCCGTTTAATCGCTGAACTAACCTGCGCCGGGGGTATGCCCGCTTCTCGCGCCGCATCGCTAAAGCTGTTCAACGCGGCGGCGCGTACGAACAGTGATAAGTCTTCCAGCCTGAACATAAGGGTCCTTAGAGGCGGGTGCCAGAATTATCCTCAAATGAGAGGTCGTCGCTGTTTGCTTACACTTTTTAAGAAACCAGCGCTTGCCATTGAGGGCGCGCATCAGGAATCATACGGAGCTGCAATTTTATATCCAGGATAATATGGGGATAGTATGCGTAAAACAAAAATGATGCTTCTGGGCGTACTGTTGGCAACGGCGGGCGCGGCGTGGGCTGCTCCGGCTACCGGTATTCAGCAGTATGAGCTGAAAGAGTTCACTGCCGACTTCACGCAGTTCAAGATTGGCGACAAAGCGCCAGCCATGTACCTGACACCAGAGTACAACATCACGCAATGGCAGCAGCGTAACCTGCCAGCGCCGGACGCAGGCACCCGCTGGACGTACATGGGCGGTAACTATGTGCAAATTAGCGATGCCGACGGCACCATTAGCAAAGTCTACGACGGCGAGATTTTCTATCACCGTTAATGAATAAAGGCCGGGCGCATCAGTGATGCGCCCGGCCTCTTTTTGCCTGTGTTACACCGCGCGGAACGCGATGTCGCCAGGGATCACTTCGCCCTGCCAGTAGAGCTGCGCCGCAACGCGCCCCGCCAGTCGACGATAAATCTCGGTAAATTCACTTTCCGGACGCGCAACCACCGTCGGCGTACCGTTATCCAGATCTTCACGCAGATTGATGTGCAGCGGCATCTGGCCCAGCAGTTGGGTATGATACTTCTCTGCCAGCTTCTCTGCGCCACCGGTGCCAAAAATTGGCTCGTGATGACCGCAGTTGCTGCAGATGTGCATGCTCATGTTCTCCACGATACCCAGCACCGGCACTTCCACTTTTTCGAACATCACAATGCCTTTTTTGGCATCGATCAGCGCGATATCCTGCGGTGTAGTGACCACAACGGCCCCGGTCACCGGAATGTTTTGCGCCAGCGTCAGCTGGATATCACCGGTACCCGGCGGCATGTCCAGCACGAGGTAGTCGAGATCCGGCCACATGGTCTCCTGCAGCATCTGCATCAACGCTTTGCTGGCCATCGGGCCACGCCACACCATGGCGTTGTCGTCAGTGACCAGATAGCCGATGGAGTTGGTTGCCAGGCCGTGCGCCATAATCGGCGCCATATGGGTGCCGTCTGGTGAGGTTGGACGCTGGTTTTCCGCGCCCAGCATGTTCGGGATAGACGGGCCGTAGATGTCGGCATCGAGGATGCCCACTTTCGCCCCTTCCGCGGCCAGCGCCAGCGCCAGGTTTACGGCGGTGGACGATTTACCCACCCCGCCTTTGCCAGAGCTGACGGCAATAATATTCTTCACGCCGGTAACGCCCGGCTGGTTTTTCACGCGTTTCAGCGTGGCGATGCTGTGGGACAGCTTCCAGTCGATGGCCTTCGCCCCGGTCACCCGCAGCAGTTCAGCGCTGGTTTGCTCTTTTAATTCTTCAAAGGCGCTGTGCCAGACAAACGGCATCTGCAGTTCGATGTGCACGGTATCGTCAAGCCAGGCGACGTGGTGCAGCGCTTTTAGCGTCGTTAAATTGTGCTTCAGGGTGGGGTGCTGGAAGTTTGCCAGCGTGCCGGCGACCATCGCACGTAGACGTTCAGGTGATTTGGCCTGGGATTCTGAGTTCATCCCGACTCCTTTGTTGTTTTCAATTGCTTTCAGTACGCCTAAGTCTACCACAGGTACGCTCAAGCATGTATGGCACACCCTCTACCCTTTTGGTAATATCAAAACCCCTTTTTTCAAACAGAAGAAGTAATACCCACTATGACTCAAGTCGCGAAGAAAATTCTGGTAACGTGCGCGCTGCCGTACGCCAACGGCTCCATCCACCTCGGCCATATGCTGGAGCACATCCAGGCTGATGTCTGGGTCCGTTACCAGCGAATGCGCGGCCACGAGGTTAACTTCATCTGCGCGGACGATGCCCACGGCACGCCAATCATGCTGAAAGCACAGCAGCTGGGTATTACTCCAGAGCAGATGATTGCCGAAATGAGTCAGGAGCATCAGACTGATTTTGCCGGCTTTAACATCAGCTACGACAACTACCACTCGACGCACAGCGACGAGAACCGCGAGCTGTCCGAGCTGATTTATGGTCGCCTGAAAGAGAACGGTTTTATTAAAAACCGCACCATCTCTCAGCTGTACGATCCGGAAAAAGGCATGTTCCTGCCGGACCGTTTCGTCAAAGGCACCTGCCCGAAATGTAAATCACCGGATCAGTACGGCGATAACTGCGAAGTGTGCGGCGCGACCTACAGCCCAACCGAGCTTATCGAGCCGAAATCCGTCGTCTCTGGCGCCACGCCGGTGATGCGCGAGTCTGAGCACTTCTTCTTTGACCTGCCGTCCTTCAGCGAAATGCTGCAGGCATGGACCCGCAGCGGCGCACTGCAAGAGCAGGTCGCGAACAAAATGCAGGAATGGTTTGAATCCGGCCTGCAGCAGTGGGATATCTCCCGCGATGCGCCTTACTTCGGTTTTGAAATCCCGAACGCGCCGGGCAAGTACTTCTACGTCTGGCTGGATGCGCCAATCGGCTACATGGGCTCCTTCAAGAACCTGTGCGACAAGCGCGGCGACACCACTAGCTTCGACGAGTACTGGAAGAAAGACTCTACCGCCGAGCTGTATCACTTTATCGGCAAAGATATCGTCTACTTCCACAGCCTGTTCTGGCCTGCCATGCTGGAAGGCAGCAACTTCCGTAAGCCGACCAACCTGTTCGTGCACGGCTACGTGACGGTGAACGGTGCGAAGATGTCCAAGTCTCGCGGCACCTTTATTAAAGCCAGCACCTGGCTCAAGCACTTTGATGCCGACAGCCTGCGCTACTACTACACCGCGAAGCTCTCTTCCCGCATCGACGATATCGACCTGAACCTGGAAGATTTCATCCAGCGCGTCAACGCCGACATCGTGAACAAGGTGGTGAACCTGGCTTCCCGTAACGCTGGCTTTATCGCTAAGCGTTTCGACGGCGTGCTGTCCGCGGAACTGGCTGACCCAGAACTGTACAAAACCTTCACCGACGCGGCTGCCAGCATTGGCGAAGCGTGGGAAAGCCGTGAATTCGGTAAAGCCATTCGTGAAATCATGGCGCTGGCCGACGTCGCTAACCGCTACGTTGACGAGCAGGCACCGTGGGTTGTCGCTAAACAGGAAGGCCGCGATGCCGACCTGCAGGCTATCTGCACAATGGGCCTGAACATGTTCCGCGTGCTGATGACCTGGCTGAAACCGGTTCTGCCTGAGCTGGCTGCACGTACCGAAGCGTTCCTCAATACCGAGCTGAGCTGGGATGCTATCAACGCGCCGCTGGTGGGCCATAAGATCAACACCTTCAAGGCGCTGTATAACCGTATTGAAATGAAACAGGTGGAAGCGCTGGTGGAAGCGTCTAAAGAAGAAGTGAAAGCAGCCGCTGCCCCGGCTACCGGCCCGCTGGCGGATGACCCGATCCAGGAAACCATCACCTTTGATGATTTCGCCAAAATTGACCTGCGCGTGGCGCTGATTGAAAACGCCGAGTTCGTGGAAGGCTCCGACAAGCTGCTGCGCCTGACGCTGGATCTCGGCGGCGAGAAGCGTAACGTCTTCTCCGGCATCCGCTCTGCTTACCCGGACCCACAGCCGTTGATCGGTCGCCTGACCGTGATGGTGGCGAACCTGGCACCGCGTAAAATGCGCTTCGGCATCTCGGAAGGGATGGTGATGGCGGCAGGTCCTGGCGGGAAAGATATCTTCCTGTTAAGCCCGGATGACGGTGCGAAACCAGGCCAGCAGGTGAAATAATCTGCATAAAAAAAACGCTGCTTCGGCAGCGTTTTTTATTTGTCTTTCGTTGCATTTCCGGCGGCGCTTCGCTTGGCCGGGAAACTACTGATGATTACTTCGCAGCGTGCTCGCGAATCGCCAGACCGCGCAGGAAATAGCGCAGGAACTGGTCGCCGCATTCGCGGAAGTTTTTATGATCCGGGGCGCGCATCATGGCGGTAATTTCCGGCATAGAGACGCGGAACTGCTGCTGAGTCAGGATAGCCAGAATATCGTCGGTTTTCAGCGCAAACGCGATACGCAGCTTTTTCAGCATGATGTTGTTGTTGATACGACGTTCCACCGCCAGCGCCGGAGCAGACTCGTCACGACCGCGCTTTTCATAAATCAGGCCGTTCAGGAAGCACGACAGCATAATGTCCGGGCAACGCACGAAGCCTTCCTCATCCTCTTTGCGCAGCCACGGCGCCAGCTGTTCAACGCTGACTTCAGCTTCGCCCAGCGCGAAAACACGCACCAGATCGTTATTGTTCATTTTCAGGATGTAGCGGACGCTGCGTAAAATATCGTTACTGACCATAGTGCCTTCGACGGTGGTAATGAAAAAATGATGGCTGATTCTACACGAATTATAGCCCCAACGCCTCTTTCAGGGTCTTCAAATAGCGACGACTTACCGGCACGGTCTGCCCGTTGCGCAGCAACAGTTCGGCCTGACCATTGTCTTCCAGACGAATTTCCTTCAGGTGTACCATGTTCACCAGATACTGACGATGGCAGCGAATCAGCGGCGTACGGCTTTCCAGCGTGCGCAGCGTCAGCTCGGTAAAGCCCTCTTTTCCCTCGCCGCTGGTGACGTAAACGCCGCTCATCCGGCTGCTGACAAACGCCACGTCGTCCATTTGTAGCAGGTAAATTCGGCTGTGCCCGGTGCAGGGAATAAACTTCAGCGCCTGCTGGTTTTCGCCCAGCACCGACATATCCTGCGCCGCCCGCTCCTGGCGCAGGCGCATCAGGGTCTTTTCCAGCCTTTTTTCTTCAATCGGCTTAAGCAGATAGTCAAACGCATGTTCCTCAAAGGCCTTGACCGCGTACTCATCAAAAGCGGTCAGAAAGACAATGTAGGGGCGATGTTCCGGGTCGAGCATGCCCACCATCTCAAGCCCGCTGATGCGCGGCATCTGGATATCCAGAAACAGCACATCCGGTCGTAGCTTATGCACCGCACCAATGGCTTCCACCGCGTTAGCACACTCGCCAACGATGTTCACATCCTCGTGCGTCTGCAGCAGAACGCGCAGATTCTCCCGCGCCAGCGGTTCATCATCGACAATCAACACGTTAATCATGCACTCTCCTCCAGAGGTAACCGCAGAGTGACGCGGGTAAAACGGTCAGGTTCACAGGCAACGGCAATCCCGCATTCGTCGCCAAAACGCATCCGCAGACGCTTATCCACCAGGCTCATGCCCAGACCGCTAGACTGAGCGCCAGGCTGATACAGCCCGGCGTTATCTTCAATATCCAGCACCAGATGCCTGTCCTGCTGGCTGGCACGCAGCGTAATCTCGCCCACATCCATCAGTTGCGAAGTGCCGTGCTTAATCGCATTTTCGACAATGGGCTGGAGGGTAAACGCCGGAAGCTGCTGGTGTGCCAGCGTCTCCGGAATATCCAGGTGCACCTGTAGCCGCGACTGAAAGCGCGCCTTCTCAATTTGCAGATAAGCGTTCACATGCTCAATCTCGTCTGCCAACGTCACAATCTCCGACGGACGTTTGAGGTTTTTACGGAAAAAGGTCGACAGATACTGTACCAGTTGGCTTGCCTGTTCGCTGTCGCGGCGAATCACCGCTTTCAGCGTGTTAAGGGCGTTAAACAGGAAGTGTGGATTCACCTGGGCATGCAGCAGTTTAATCTCCGACTGGGTCAGCAGCGCCTTCTGCCGCTCGTACTGCCCGGCAAGAATCTGCGCCGACAGCAGCTGAGCAATCCCCTCGCCTAAGGTACGGTTGATCGAGCTGAACAGGCGATTTTTAGCTTCGTACAGTTTGATAGTGCCAATCACCCGCTGATTCTCACCGCGCAGCGGGATAACCAGCGTCGAGCCGAGCTTGCAGTTGGGGTGAATCGAGCAGCGGTACGGCACTTCGTTGCCGTCGGCGTAGACCACTTCGCCGGTCTCAATCGTTTTTTGCGTGTAGCGTGAAGAGATCGGTTTGCCAGGCAGATGATGGTCTTCACCGATGCCGGTAAAGGCCAGCAGCTTCTCGCGGTCGGTGATGGCCACCGCACCGATATCCAGCTCCTGAATCAGCACCTGTGCCACCTTCATGCTGTTCTCTTCGTTGAAGCCCTGACGCAGGATACCTTCCGTCGACGCCGCAAGCTTCAGCGCGGTGGCGGAAAATGCAGAGGTGTACTTTTCAAACATCGCCCGTTTGTCGAGCAGGATGCGCATAAACAGCGCCGCGCCCACGGTGTTGGTCACCATCATCGGTGCCGCGATGCTCTGCACCAGATGCAGAGCGTCTTCAAACGGGCGGGCGATCAGCAGAATAATCAGCATCTGCACCAGCTCCGCCACCAGGGTGATAGCACCCGCCGTCCACGGGCTGAAGACTTTATCCGGGCGACCCCGGCGAATCAGCAGGCTGTGCACCAACCCACCGAGAAGCCCCTCGACGATGGTCGAAATCATGCAGCTCAACGCCGTCATGCCGCCCATCGAATAACGATGCAGACCGCCGGTCAGCCCGACCAGCCCTCCCACCAGCGGGCCGCCCAACAGCCCGCCCATCACCGCGCCAATCGCGCGCGTATTGGCAATGGAGTCTTCAATATGCAGGCCAAAATAGGTGCCGAGAATACAGAAAATAGAAAACGTGACGTAGCAGAGCAGCTTGTGCGGCAGGCGCACGGTGACCTGCATCAACGGAATGAAGAGACGCGTCTTGCTCATTAACCAGGCGATAACCAGGAAAACACACATCTGCTGAAGCAGCAGCAACACCAGATTAAACTCGTACATACCACGTCACCACAACAGAAATAAAACTGCGTAACATACACATAATCGGCATAACTTTCTTTGAAACCTGGCAATAAAAGTGCAAAAAATGCTACCGATCACATTTTATCGCACACATTTGACATGGAGGTGGATAAAAAACGACCAGAGCAGGTCAGCGCAGCAATCCCCGTCTAAAGTTAAAGGGGATATCGCATGCCGGAGGAAAAGATGGCGCTTTACACGATTGGCGAAGTCGCACAGCTCTGTGATATTAACCCAGTAACGCTTCGCGCCTGGCAGCGGCGATATGCCCTCCTGAAGCCGCAGCGTACCGACGGCGGCCATCGCCTGTTTAATGATGACGATATCGACCGCATCCGCGAAATTCAGCGCTGGATAGAAAACGGCGTTCAGGTGAGCAAAGTCAAAGGCCTGCTCAGCGAGCAGCAGGATGGCTGGCGCGAACAGCAGGAAAAAGCGCTGAACTATCTTCGTAACGGTCACCTGCACCCGCTGCGCCTGTGGGTGAAAGAACTGCGTCGCAGCTACAGCGCCCGCACGCTGGTCGACTGCCTGTTTAATCCGCTGCGTCTGCGTCTGCAAAGCGCGCAATTCGCGCTACAAACGCTGCTGGGCCTGCTTGACGGGGTATTGATTAACGATATCGCGCTCAATTTGGCCTCCGGCCGCCGTAAGTCAGGGCCGCACGCGTTGGTCATCGGCTGGAACGTCGCCGACATGACGCGCCTGTGGCTTGAAGGGTGGGTGGCCTGTGAGCAGGGCTGGCGGGTTGACGTGATGGCCCATTCGCTCACCCACGTTCAGCCGGAACTGTTCCCCGGCCAGACGCTGTTAATCTGGTGTGGCACCACCCCGAGTACCGTCCAGCTACAGCAAATGTCGCGCTGGCAGGAGGAGGGAGTCGCCTTCCCGCTCCCCGCAAATTAATCGTTCGTTAACAGACGAGCTTCGCGGTATAATCTTTTGGTTAACAAAAGGAGTACACCATGAAGTCAAGCAAACTCGCCGCAATCATCATTTTTGGGCTGATGGCTATCAGCGGTATTGGCGGTGTCATGCTCGCGGGATATTCGTTTATTGTGCGTGGCGGTGTCGGCTGAGCCGTAAACTCAGCCGCTCAAAGGCGCGGTCGACGATAATCGCCGCCAGCGCCACCAGAATGGCCCCCTGCACCACATAGGCCGTATTAAATCCGCTCAGGCCAATGATAATTGGCGTGCCCAACGTATTTGCCCCAACCGTTGAGGCAATCGTTGCTGTGCCGATATTAATGATAACCGAGGTGCGAATCCCCGCTACGATAACCGGTGCCGCTAAAGGTAGCTCAACCTGACGTAGCCGCTGCCAGCCCGACATCCCCATCCCTTGTGCAACGCTTAATGCGCTCTCGGAAACCGCCGCCAGTCCGGCTAGTGTTCCCTGTAATACGGGCAGAATGCCGTACAATATCAGCGCAATAATCGCCGGTTTTTCGCCAAACCCCATCACCGGAACGGCCATCGCGAGCACGGCGACCGGGGGAAAAGTTTGCCCCATCGCGGCTAACGTCTCGACCAATGGCCGGAATTCACTGCCCGCCGGGCGCGTCACCAGCACACCCGCACTGACCCCAATCACTATCGCCGCCAGGCTCGAGACCCCCACCAGCCAGGCATGCGCCAGCGTTAGCGAGAGAAATCCGGCCTGCTGGTAGAGCGGGCGCGGCTGTTCAGGAAACAGAAAATGAAACAGCGGCTCGCTGTAAGGCAAGCCGACGAGCAGCCCGACAAACAGCGCCAGCAGCCACAGCAGCGGATCACGAAGCAGGCGCATCGCTCAACTCCTCGCGCAGCAGATCGGCAAAATGCAGCGTGCCGCAGACCTGACCTGCCGCATCCGCCACCGGTAACACGGTGCGCCGCTGCGCCATAAAACCGGAGAGCGCATCGCGCAACGACGCGGTGGCGGTAATCGCCTCCCCTTCGGCGCGCTCACCATGACGCATGTAGTCCGTCACCTGACGCAGCGACAGCAACCGCACACCGAGTTCACTGCGTCCGAAAAAAGTACGGACGAATTCGCTGCCCGGCTGGCTGAGCATTTGCAGCGGCGTGCCCTGCTGCACCACTTCGCCGCCGTCCATCAGAATCAGGTTATCCGCCAGGCGCAGCGCTTCGTCAATATCATGGGTCACCAGCACGATAGTTCGCCCCAGCAACTGATGTATTCGGCGCATCTCTTGCTGAAGCGCCCCGCGGGTGACCGGATCCAGTGCGCCGAAAGGTTCATCCATCAACAATACCTCCGGATCGCCCGCCAGCGCCCGCGCCACGCCGACGCGCTGCTGCTGGCCGCCGGAGAGCTGATGCGGGAAACGCATGCGCAGCGCCGGTTCCAGCCCCAGTAGCGCCATCAGTTCGTCAATTCGCGCGTCCACCTTCGCCTTCGGCCATTTCAGCAGCTGCGGCACGGTGGCGATGTTTTGCGCCACCGTCCAATGCGGGAACAGACCGATAGACTGAATGGCATAGCCCATGCGACGACGCAGGGCGAGCAGCGGCTGCTCGCGGATATCCTGTCCGGCAAAACGGATGCTCCCGCTATCGGGCTCTACCAGCCGGTTAATCATTTTGAGCGTGGTCGATTTCCCCGACCCCGAGGTGCCAATCAGCACCGAAAACGCCCCTTCTTCCAGCCGCAGCGTGAGATCCTTCACCGCAGGATGCTGGCCGAACGATTTATTGACCGCAGAAAAATCAATCATCGGTCTCTCCTTTTAGTAAGGTGCCTGCCAGGCTGAACAGCGCATCGGCGATTACCGCCAGCGCGATCACCGGGATCACCCCGAGCAGCACCAGATCCAGCGCACTACTGAGCAGCCCCTGGAACACCAGCGCGCCAAAGCCACCCGCACCAATTAACGCTGCGACGACTGCCATACCGAGCGTTTGTACGGTCACCACCCGCAGACTGCGCAGCAGCACCGGCAATGCCAGCGGCAACTGCACGCGCAGAAACGTCTGGGCGCGGCTCATCCCCATCGCCGCTGCGCTTTCCAGCACCTGCGATGAAACCTGCTGCATCCCCGCCACCACGCCGCGTACGATAGGCAACAGCGCGTAGAGCACCAGCGCAATCAGCGCCGGAGCCAGCCCGGTTCCCGCCACGCCGAGATTCGTCAGCCACGGGAAACGCTGCACCAGCCCGGCAAGCGGCGCAATCAGCAGGCCAAACAGCGCCACCGAGGGGATGGTCTGAATAATATTGAGGACGGTAAACACGCTCGACTGCCGCCCCGGCCGCCGCCAACACCACATGCCAATGGGCACCCCGAGCAGCAGCGACGGCACCAGCGTGCCCCACAGCAGCATCAAATGTTGGCTGAGCGCGTCGTTAAAAGTCTCTTGCCGGTTGGCGTACTCTTTCATCAGCGATAGACCGTCAAGCTGTCCAATCCACAGCAGCCAACAAGGGAGCAGCCACAGCTGCACGTTCAGCAGCCAGCGCCATAACGCCCGCGAGGTCAAACGACGGATGGCCTCACTGCATATCAGTAGCATCAGCAGTAATCCCAGCCACAGCCCGCTTCCCGGCGAAGTACGTGCCAGCGGGCTACTATTCTGCGCCAGCTGCTGCGCGGCCTCGCCGCTCGCCCACAGCAAAAGCGTAAAGCTGGCTTCGGCAAGCAGCAGAATCAACAGGCTCGGCAGCCGACCAGGCAACCAGCAAAGCAGTAAAAACAGCGCCGGAATAAACAGCAGAATTAGCGGAGGAAAGGCCCAGATTTGCCATAACCAAAGGCCTTCGCCCGAGACCAGACGGTTCGGGGCGAAATTGACGAACGGCAGCGCGGCGGCAGTAAGCAACAGGATTGCCAGCAGCGCCACCACGCGATGAGTACAGCGAGGCATGCGATTAACCGATTACTTCGCCCACCCTTTTTGCTTCAGGTATTCTGCCGCTACGTTTTTGGCGTCCAGCCCTTCGACCGCAATCTTCGCATTCAGCGTTTGCAGGGTCTTTTCATCGAGGCTCGCGAACACCGGTTTCAGCCATTCGTCCAGTTGCGGATAGGCTTTCAGCACCGCTTCACGCACGACCGGCGTCGGCGCATAAATCGGCTGCACGCCTTTCGGGTCGCTCAGGGTCTGTAGCCCCAACGCCGCCACCGGGCCGTCGGTACCATAGGCCATCGCCGCGTTGACGCCAGACGTTTGCTGCGCCGCCGCCTTAATGGTGACCGCAGTATCCCCACCCGCCAGCGACAACAACTGGTCCTGGCTCAGTTTAAAATCGTAGGCTTTTTCAAACGCCGGCAGCGCGTCCGGGCGTTCGATAAATTCAGCAGAAGCGGCAAGCTTGAAGGTGCCGCCTTTTTTCAGATAGCCGCTCAGGTCGGCAAGTGAAGTGAGTTTATTTTGTTCCGCCAGATCGTTGCGCACCGCAATGGTCCAGGTGTTATTCGCCGGTGCTGGGGTCAGCCAAATCAGATGATTTTTCTCAGCATCGAGCTTTTTCACCTTCTCGTAGCCCGCCGTCGCGTTTTTCCATGCCGCATCGGTTTCATCTTTGAAGAAAAACGCGCCGTTGCCGGTGTACTCCGGGTAAATGTCCAGCGCGCCGGAAGTTATTGCGCCGCGCACGACGGGCGTCGTGCCGAGCTGAACCTTATTCACCGTTTTAACGCCGTGGCTTTCCAGCACCTGCAGAATAATGTTACCCAGCAGCGCCCCTTCGGTATCAATTTTTGACCCTACTTTTACCGGTTCAGCCGCCTGCAACGGCAGCGCAACCGCTGCCGCCAGTACCAGTGATGCCGTCCATCCCCTTGAAATCGTCATACGCTTTCCTCTTATTTTTGCGCGAGATATAACAGGCGCTTAAGCAAAAAGCGTAGACGAAATCTCAGCAATCACCCCTTTTTCGGAATCGTTAACGGGATCGTCAGTAAGCTTGCGGCGAAGTACAGCAGCGCAATCACCCACAGCGTGCCCTCTACACCCAGCGGATTCACGCACAGCGTCACGATAAACGGCCCGACAAAGTTACTGAGACCCGAGCCGAGATTCAGACAAGAGATCGCCGCACCTTTATTTTCCGGCAGCAGCGAAGGAATCAATGCGCTCAGCGGCCCGAACGCGCCAAGGCCGATGGCATAAATTGCCAGCGCGATAACCATCGCCACGCAGCTATGGCCAAACAGTACCGGCGCATAGCACACCGCCAGCGCCGCCGCACCGCAGAGCGTACCGGCAAACCAGACTACGGTGTTACGCCAGCCGATGGTATCGCCCAGCCAACCGAAGAAGTAGCTGGCGAAGATGTTCACCACGTTCACCAGGCCCCAGATGGTGAGCCACTCTTCAATGCTGAAGCCAAAGCGCGGCAGGTAGACCGGCATCAGGATAACCAGCGAGAACTTGCCAATATCGTTGATGGTTTTGACCACCACCGCCAGGCGCATTTTCGGTTCTCGCACCAGCACGATAATCCCTTCCGCCAGCGCCTGCCCTACCGCACCGTCCTGCTGCCACTGCGGTTTGTCGCGGTTGAGGAGCAGCGCGCAGCCGCAGCCCGCCAGCACGAAAATGAAGCCGGAGAGCAAAGTGGTGGTTTCACCGAGACGAGGGATCATAAAGCCGGAGAACCACGGCCCAACGATGGTCATGCCGACGCCAAAGGCAATCCAGAACCAGGAGACGGCGCGACCGAGAATCCGACTTTCGCAGCGCTGGTTGATCCACACCAGAAACGAGTAGGCAAACAACGGATAGGCCATGCCGCGCACCGCGTAGCTCACCATCATCAGCGGATAGTTGCCGTCCGGCAGCGCGACGAAAATAAACGGGACTGAGCCGATAAAATAGAGCAGCGTCGCCAGCCACATCAGGCGACGAATGCCAAGTACGCCCGCGCCAATCCCGGAAAACCACGAGATGGCCGCCACGCATAGGCCAAAGACCGATGACAGCAGGCTGATATGTACGGCATCAAGCCCGCGCTGTTGCAGCAGCGAGGCCAGCCAGCTCTGTTCGATAGTTGCCCCGGTAATAAACAGGAAGACGCCAACGAATCCCCACGCCAGCTCGCGCGGCAGGCCGAGGCGCGCCCAAATGCCCTGTTGAATATATAAACTTTGATCGGTCATTTCCGTTATCCAAAAAAACGTCCCAGCCGTAGCTGGGGAACGTGCGGTTTGTTTCCCGGCGGCGCTTCGCCTGGCCGGGCTACAGGGTGCTTATGTTTGGTGTTTACGCGTTTTTCAACTGCGCTAACTGATGCTGCCTGGCTTTCAGCAGACTGCGGTTGACGTGGCCCACGGTGTTATCACCCCAGCAATGGTCGTACGGCATCCCGGTCAGGCTTTCGATAACCTCTTTGGTCTCTGCCGTGACGGCCGCTTTGCTGCCGCCCTGTTTCAGGCGCGCCACTTCATCGTTCAGCACCGCATGGGTGCGGCTGTTCACTTTGAACTGGAAGGCAGACCAGATGCCCCACAGGGTCAGCAGAACCGGCAGAATAATCATGATGGCGAGAATCATATTGATAGCCGACTGCGGCTGGCTGGTGTGACCGGTGATAAAGCCGGACATTTGCAGCGCTACGCCAACGAGGAAGATGGAGAACGCCTGTGAGGCTTTACGCAGCAGGCTCATAAAGCCCGCAAAGATCCCCTCACGACGGTTACAGGTCAGAATCTCATCCACATCGGCTACGAAGGTGTAGTTATTCCATGGAATGGAATAGATACCGCCACGCGCGAGACCAGCAACGCCCGCCGCCAGATACAGCAGCGACATACTGGTCGAGCCGTAGAGATACGTCACCGCAAACAGGGCAAACGCCACCAGCGCCATCAGCGCCTGAGTCGCAAACGCCCGAGACGGCGAGTAACGCAGGGTCAGCCAGGTAGCCACGCCGACGCCGAAGAACTGCAACCCGTTGATGACGCTCAGCAGGTTACTGGCTACAACGGACGAGGTCGCCAGCGCAAAGACCACGAAATAGGTAAAGACGGAGTTGAAGATATCCTGCGCCACCGAACCGCCCAGATACATGCCCAGGTGCGAACGGAAGGTTTTGATTTTCAGGGTGGAGACAAAATCGTAGTAGATATCGAAGAGACGTTTAGCGAACGGCTGCTTCTCTTCGGTCTCAACGCTGCGTTCGCTCTGCTCAATCTCTTCCAGCGAACGTTCCCAGGTGCCGAAGTAGACGAAGAACAGAACCACCATAAAGGCGACGGTGAAAATCGCCCCGGCGTAGAAGAACGAAATTGCTGAATCAGAACCAAAGTATGCCAGCAGGCGGCCCGGCAGGAACGCGGCGGTGAAACCCGCGAACTGGGCGATGTACATACGGGCGCTGGTCAGCTTAGAGCGCTTGGTAAAATCATTGGTCATCTCGGCCGACAGCGTGTGGTACGGAATCAAAATCATTGAGTAGACAATTTCAAACAGGATATAGACCAGCAGGTACATCCAGTAGTTGAAGCCCTGTACCCACAGCAGGCTGTAGACCGCCACCAGCGGAATGCTCAGCAGCAGGAAGAAACGGCGACGGCCAAAACGGCGACCGAGGCGCGTTTTGTGGAAGTTATCGGAGATGTAGCCCATGCACGGACACATGATCACATCGACAATACGCGCCACGGCAAACAGTGACCCCGCTTCAATTGGCGTCAGGCCGCAGAAGGTGGTCAGGAAGAACAGCAGCCAGGCGCTCACCAGAGTAAAAGCCCCTGAACCGATAACATCGGCCAGGCCGTAACAGATATAGTTGTGGAGTTTTATCTCCCGCACTTTTTTTATCATTTTCCATCCCCTTGAACAGAACAGGACGGCAAGGCCGCAAGCCGCGCCGTCGTCAAATAGCATCAGGCGTCGGCGTTTTCCTGCACGATAGCGTTCTCACTCCAGCCCTGCGGTAGCGGCTGCGGGCGGCGAATACGCAGGTCGTTGAGGGTGAGATTCCTCACCCCGTTGGCGTACAGCGCGGGCAGGCCGCCCGGGTAGGCATCCACGCCCCAGGCGCGGCCAGTTTGCGGATTCACACGGTAGGCGTTGTCGAGCCCCATGCCGGTTGGGCTTGCCGGGTTGCACGGCGGGCGAATGTCGTAGCAGCCCTGCTCATCAGACGGGCCAGCAAGCTGCTGCAATGAGAGCCCGTTGAAAGTGACATGGCGGATATCGCCCGGCGTTTCAGCGTGCAGGTTGATAGCGCCTTCGCTCACTCCGGAGAGCTGGCTAAAGGTAATGTCTTCTACCCTTCCCGGCTGCACCTGCGGGTCGCGGTGGCGTACGGAGATAAACACCGGGTCGGCTTTGCCCCAGTGGCACGGGTGGCCGTGGCGGCAGTCGAACAGAATGTTGCTGAAGATCATCTGGCTGAACCGCCCGCCGTCGCGGGAGACCAGGCCAATGCCGCGGTTGGACTCAAAGATTGAGCAGTTGTGTACCGCGATATGGCTGATGTCGGCGAACGTTTCGGTGCCAATTTTGATGGCGCAGCTTTTTGAGCGGATCAGGCAGTTGCTGACCACCACGTGGCGCGTTGGCTGCTGGAGCTCTTCTGGCTTGCGGGTGGTTTTCACGCAGATGCCGTCATCGGCGGCGCTGAAGTAGCTGTCGCTGATGTGCACGTGCTGGCAGCTATCAATATCCAGCGCGTCGGTGTTGGAAAGCGCCAGATCGTTATCAATGGTCAGGTTCTGAATAAACACCTGGTTACAGCTCACCAGATGCGCGGTCCACATCGGCGAGTCGCTGATGGTGATGTCGCGAACGCGTATCTGCTGGCAACCTTCCAGCACCAGCATGCGCGGGCGCATGGTTTTCGGCTGGCGGTAGCCCTGGGCATCGGCGCTCTCCGAAAACCAGGCGCTGGCCCCGCCCGCCAGGCAGCCTTCACCGCTGAGCGTAATGTGGTGAGCGTTGCGCGCATAAATCAGCGCCATGCGGGAAAGTTCGGCGACGGTTTGCGTCAGTTCAGCCGGATAATCTACCGCATCGGGACTCGCCAGCAGGCGCGCCCCGGCTTCCAGATGCAGGGTAAAGTTTGACGGCAGGACCAGCGTGCCGGTCATCCAGTCGCCCGGAGAGACCACCAGCGTGCCGCCACCGGCGCGGTCGATTTCATCAATCAACTGCTGAAGCTGTGCGGTAAGCAGGGTCTTGCCGCTGCGGTCGAGTGTGGTGTTATGCAATGAAATCTTCATGTGGCTACCTGCGAATGTTGAGATAGCTGCATTTAACGCGCTTGCGCCGATTCTCTCGCCGGGTAGATACGGGCTTTTTTACGTATTAGTGAATGGCATCACGCCGGTTATGGCCCCCGGTCATCGCTTTTGAGCAAGCGCACAAAATGGCGAGGCGGTGGAGTTTGATGAGTGACGGAGGTCACATATTGATTGAGTTTGGTGGGAGAAAAGCGGTGGGTTGACGCAGATAGGGAAGAGATGGGGGATAAATTGGGAGGGGGATCACAAAGCGGTGCGGGAGTCAGGGTTGGGGGATTGCCCCCTCCCCCGTGCCGGATGGCGGCTACTCCTTATCAGGCCTACTTGGTATGTTGTAGGCCTGATAAGCGCAGCGCCATCAGGCTTCGTCTTACAGCAGTTCGAACTCGCCCTGCTTCACGCGCGCCGAATCCACGCCGATAAAGACGTTAAACTTGCCCGGCTCCGCTGCGTACTGCATCTGCTGGTTCCAGAACTTCAGCGCGTTAACGTCAATCGGGAAGCTGACGGTCTGGGTTTCGCCCGGCTTCAGCGTTACTTTCTCGAACCCTTTCAGTTGTTTAATCGGGCGGCTCATCGAGGCGGTGACATCCTGCAGGTACATCTGGATAACCGTTGCCCCTTCACGCTTGCCGGTGTTGGTCACCTGCACACTGGCGGTCACGCTGCCGTCCGCTTTCATGGTTGGCGCAGACAGCTTCACGTCGGAAACCGAGAACGTGGTGTAGCTCAGGCCATAGCCAAACGGATACAGCGGGCCGTTCGCTTCATCGAAGTAGCGCGAGGTGTACTTGTTCGGCTTGTCGGCATTGTACGGGCGACCGGTATTCAGATGGCTGTAGTACTGCGGAATCTGCCCGACGGAGCGCGGGAAGGACATCGGCAGCTTACCGGACGGGTTGTAGTCGCCAAACAGCACGTCGGCGATGGCGTTGCCGCCTTCGGTACCGGCAAACCAGGTTTCCAGAATGGCGTCAGCCTGCTGATCTTCTTTCACCAGGGTCAGCGGACGACCGTTCATCAGCACTAAGACCAACGGCTTGCCGGTGGCTTTCAGCGCGGCAATCAGATCCTGCTGGCTTTTCGGAATGGAAAGCTCGGTACGGCTGGAGGCTTCGTGCGCCATGCCCTGCGCTTCGCCGACCACGGCAACGACAACATCGGACTGTTTTGCCGCGGTGACCGCTTCATCAATCATCGCCTGCGGCGAACGCGGGTCAACCTTCACCGCCTCTTCGTACAGGTTCAGGAAGTCGACGATGCCTTTGTCATTAGTGACGTTAGCTCCTTTGGCATAAACCACTTTGCCTTCATTGCCCATCACGTTCTTGATGCCGGTCAACACGGTGACGGACTGCGCGGCCACGCCTGCGGCAGACCAGCTACCCATCACGTCACGCTGGCTATCGGCCAGCGGGCCAACGACGGCAACGGTAGCATTTTTCTTCAGCGGCAGCGTTTCCAGACGGTTTTTCAGCAGCACCAGGCTCTGGCGTGCGACTTCACGCGCTTCGGCACGGTGCAGGCGGCTTTCGGCGTTGGTGTCCTGCGGGTCGGAATCTTTCGGCCCTAAGTGGCTGTACGGGTCGTTAAACAGACCCATGTCATATTTGACGTTCAGCACGTGGCGCGTGGCATCATCGAGTTCTGCCATCGTCACCTTGCCAGACTTAATCAGCCCCGGCAGGTATTTGCTGTAGAACTCGTCGCTCATGCTCATGTCGATACCGGCTTTCAGCGCCACGCGTACCGCATCTTCCGGGTCGGCGGCTACGCCGTGTTTAATCAGCTCTTTGATGGCCCCGTGGTCGGAAACGGTAATGCCTTTAAAGCCCCACTGCTTGCGCAGCACATCTTTCATCAGCCAGGCATCGGCGGTGGCCGGGGTACCGTTCAGCGAGTTCAGGCCGATCATCACCGCGCCGCTGCCGGCATCAAGCCCCGCTTTGTACGGCGGCATGTAGTCGTTGAACAGGCGCTGCGGGCTCATATCGACGGTGTTGTACTCTTTGCCGCCTTCCACCGCGCCGTAGGCGGCGAAGTGCTTCACGCTGGTCATCACCGAGTAGCGATCCGCCGGGCTTTTGCCCTGCATTGCTTCAACCATGGTTTCACCCATGATGGAGGTTAACCAGGTATCTTCGCCAAAGCCTTCGGAGGCACGGCCCCAGCGAGGGTCGCGGGACACGTCGACCATCGGCGCCCAGGTCATGTTCAGACCGTCGTCCGCCGCTTCATAGGCAGAAATGCGGCCCACGGTTTTCACCGCGTCGAGGTTGAAGGTGGAGGCCAGGCCTAAGCTAATCGGGAAAACGGTGCGCTGACCGTGCACCACGTCATAGGCGAAGAACAGTGGAATTTTCAGGCGGCTCAGCGACATCACCTGATCCTGCATGGCGCGGATATCCTGGCGGGTGACGGTGTTAAAAATCGCCCCAACCTGCCCTTCTTTAATCATGTCGCGAATGGCTTCTTTCGGGTTGTCCGGCCCGACGCTAATCAGACGCAGCTGACCGATTTTTTCATCGACCGTCATCTTCTTGAGCAGACCGGTCACAAAGGCATCACGCGCCTGCGGCGTGAGTGGGTGATTGCCGAACAGATCCTCCGCCAGAGCGGGTTGCAGCGCCAGACTCACGGCGACGCCAACAGAAAGTAGCCATTTCATATTATTGTGATCTCTTTATTCCATGCCGGGTAGCGCGGCTAGCATCAATGAAAAACCGCAGTTTGCCATAAACTTAAATGACGGCGGTACAGAAAGCTAAGGTTATTCTCTGATTTTTAGAAACATTCACTCACCAAATGATCATACAAAGCGCTATTCTTAGAAACGACAAAATTGTCTCGCCACAAGGAGTGGAGAATGTCTTCTCAAACCACAACTGATAATAATGCGCTGATTAACGAACTCTCCCGCCTGGTTGGTCACGCCCACCTGCTGACCGACCCCGCTAAAACCGCTCGCTATCGCAAAGGCTTTCGTTCCGGTCACGGCGACGCGCTGGCCGTGGTCTTCCCCGGCTCCCTGCTAGAGTTATGGCGCGTGCTGAACGCCTGCGTCAACGCCGACAAAATTATTCTGATGCAGGCCGCTAACACCGGCCTGACCGAAGGTTCAACCCCAAGCGGTAACGACTACGACCGCGATATCGTCATCATCAGCACCCTGCGCCTCGATAAGCTGCACCTGCTGGATAACGGCGAGCAGGTGCTGGCATGGCCGGGCACCACGCTTTATTCACTGGAAAAAGCGCTGAAGCCACTCGGTCGCGAGCCACACTCGGTGATTGGTTCTTCCTGTATCGGCGCCTCGGTGATTGGCGGTATCTGCAATAACTCCGGCGGTTCGCTGGTGCAGCGCGGCCCGGCCTATACCGAAATGTCGCTGTTTGCGCGCATTGATGAACAGGGCAAGCTGACGCTGGTCAACCATCTGGGCATTGACCTTGGCGAAACGCCGGAGCAGATCCTCAGCAAGCTCGATGACGAGCGCGTCAAAGACGGTGATGTGCAGCACGATGGTCGCCACGCCCATGACTACGACTACGTGAACCGCGTGCGCGACGTGAATGCCGATACCCCAGCGCGATACAACGCCGACCCGGAACGTCTGTTTGAATCTTCCGGCTGCGCGGGCAAGCTGGCGGTGTTTGCGGTGCGTCTCGACACCTTCCCGGCGGAAAAACGCCAGCAGGTGTTTTACATCGGCACCAACCAACCTGACGTGCTGACCGAGATTCGTCGCCATATCCTGGCCGAATTCAAAAACCTGCCGGTGGCGGGCGAGTACATGCACCGCGATATCTACGATATTGCCGAGCAGTACGGCAAAGACACCTTCCTGATGATCGATAAACTCGGTACTGACAAAATGCCGTTCTTCTTCACCCTGAAGGGCCGTGCCGACGCCATGCTGGAGAAAGTGTCGCTGTTCAAGCCGCACTTCACCGACCGCTTTATGCAAAAACTGGGGCACGCTTTCCCGGCTCATCTGCCGGAACGCATGAAAACCTGGCGCGATAAATACGAACATCACCTGCTGCTGAAAATGTCCGGCGACGGCATTGATGAAGCGCAGGCCTGGCTTACCGAATACTTCAAAGAAGCGGAAGGCGACTTCTTCGTCTGCACGCCGGAAGAAGGCAGCAAGGCGTTCCTGCATCGCTTTGCGGCAGCGGGCGCGGCTATCCGCTACCAGGCGGTTCACGCCGATGACGTGGAAGATATCCTGGCGCTGGACATCGCGCTGCGCCGTAACGATACCGAGTGGTTCGAGCATCTGCCGGCAGAAATCGACAGCAAGCTGGTGCATAAGCTCTATTACGGGCACTTTATGTGTTACGTTTTCCACCAGGATTACATCGTTAAGAAAGGGGTCGACCCGCACGAAGTCAAAGAGCAGATGCTGGCACTGCTGCGTGAACGCGGCGCACAGTACCCTGCAGAGCATAACGTCGGGCACCTGTATGAAGCGGATGAGAACCTGAAGCGTCATTATCGCGAGAACGATCCGACCAACAGCATGAACCCGGGGATCGGGAAAACCAGCAAGCTCAAGTATTGGGGCGAAAAAACCGACGTGTGATACGACGTTGGTGAGTTTCCCGGCGTCGGCGTGAACGCCTCGGCCGGGCTACATTCGAATTGTAGCCCGGCCGAGCGCAGCGACGCCGGGAGTTCTCCGAACACTATAAGGAATACAATGATGTCTACGCTTGATGTCACCCGCGACGGCGATGTTGAAATCCGTCACGCGCAGGCTGACGATGTACAAGCCATTGCCGCGCTGTATGCCTGGCACGTTCTTAATGGCCGCGCCTCGTTTGAAGAAGTGCCGCCATCCATTGATGAAATGCATGAACGCATGCGCAGCATTCAAGAGCAGGGCCTGCCGTGGCTAGTCGCACTGTATCGCGGTGAAGTGGTCGGCTACTGCTATGCCAGCCCATATCGCCCTCGTCCGGCCTATCGTTATACCCTTGAAGAGTCTATCTACGTCGACAGCACCATGACGGCACACGGTATTGGCAGCAGCCTGCTAACGGCGCTGATTGCCATTTGTGAGCAAGGCCCGTGGCGGCAACTGCTGGCGGTGATTGGCGACGGCAATAACAATACCGGGTCGCTGCGCCTGCATAAAAAGCACGGTTTCGAGGTGGTCGGTCAATTGCGTAGCGTAGGCTACAAGATGGGTGACTGGCGGGATACGGTAATTATGCAGCGTCCACTCAACGATGGTGACTGGACGCTGCCAGAATAATTAATCGTCCTGGGTGGTCTGCCCGCTACGTTGGGCTCTGGCGATATCGCCTTCCACCTGGGCTTCCTTCTGCTTTTTGTAGCTCAGCGCTGCCGCAGGCACCGGCATCACCTTCCCGGTTTCAACCCAGGTACGCAGACGGCTAGCGTCGGCGAAATGGGTATATTTGCCGAATGCATCCATCACCACCATCGCCACCGGACGTTTGTTCATCACGGTGCGCATCACCAGGCAGTGACCCGCGGCGTTGGTAAAGCCGGTTTTGGTCAGCTGAATGCTCCAGTTGTCGCGATACACCAGATGGTTGGTATTGCGGAACGGCAGCGTATAAGCCGGATGGGCGAAGGTTGCGGTATCTTCTTTGGTGGTGCTGAGCTGGCCAATCAGCGGGTACTGTTTGGTGGCAATCAACAGCTTCGTCAGGTCGCGTGCGGTCGAGACGTTATGAATCGACAGACCGGTTGGCTCAACGTAGCGGGTGTTGGTCATCCCCAGCGATTTTGCCTTGGCGTTCATCGCACGGATAAACGCGTCATAGCCGCCCGGATAGTGATGAGCCAGGCTCGCCGCCGCGCGGTTTTCTGAAGACATCAGCGCCAGCAGCAGCATATTTTTACGGCTAATCTGGCTGTTCAGGCGCACGCGGGAGTAAATCCCTTTCATCTCTGGCGTGTGGCTGATATCCACAGTCAGGATTTCATCCAGCGGCAAATGCGCGTCCAGCACCACCATTGCCGTCATCAGCTTAGTGATAGAGGCCATCGGGCGCACCAGATCTGGCTGGTTGGCGTAAATAACTTTGTTCGTTTCAAGATCAACAATCATCGCGCTACCGGAAGCAATTTCCGGCTGCGAGGCAACGGCGGTTACAGCCGTTTTTGCACTCGCCTGAGGCGCAAAAGGCACAGCCAGCACAAGGGCAAGGCTGAGCAGGGAAACGCGAAATTTCTGCATGGTGAGTATTCTGGCGGTTATTTATGCACATTATGATAGACAACCGCCTCGTACCTAAGGGGTACGAAGCGGAATGGCTCATCATAGCGCGGAGTGCGCGGAATCTACCAGAAAAGAATAGTGAATAAATGCTGCATTGCTGACGGAATTCATATTCACATCAGCAATGCATTCAGCGGGTTAAAACAGCCTGTACCCGTAGCCCCACAGCACCACGGTCAGCGCCAGCAGCACTTCCAGCACCAGCACCCCAATCGCCAGAGTGGAGCTGGCAAAACTCAGCCCCTCTTCCCGGTTAATATTGAGGAAGGTGGGAATGCCGACATAGAGCAGATACCCGGTATAGAACAGCGCCACCGTCCCTACCAGCGCGCACAGCCACACCAGCGGATAGAGCGCAACAATACCGCTCAGGAAAATAGGCGTCGCCACGTAACCGGCAAACACCATACAGCGTTTGAGTGAAGGACGCTGCGGGTAGTTACGCGCCATCCACCAGATAACCCGGCCCATCACCGCTACGCCCGCCAGCATAAGGGCGTAGAAGAGTATCGCCAGCCCAATCCCGGTCATCAGCGAAAGCCGCACCACGGTGCCTTCGCCAAAGTTCCAGCCAAGCTGGGTGGTACCGATAAACGCGCACACCACCGGAATGGCCGCCATCACCAGCACATGATGCACATAGTGGTGAGAGACCGATTCATTCTCACTGCGAATAACATGCATCTCTTTATCAGGGTGGGAGAAGAGTCCCCATACATGGTTCATAACGCCTCCTCAGCACGGCTTCGTACCACGTTGTACTAAGTATAATTCACATGAATAGATTGTTTTATGTACAACGTAAAAAATAGACGCAGCCGCACTTCTTGCGTGAGGGTGTATGATTAAAGGATTGAGGCAGTAAGGAGTGAGTGTTTGCATGGATATCAATAACCTGATTTCCCACTATGGTTATGCCGCGCTGATTATCGGCAGTATGGCGGAAGGCGAGACCATTACGCTGCTCGGCGGGGTGGTGGCACATCAGGGTCTGTTAAAATTTCCGCTAGTGGTCATTTCTGTGGCACTGGGCGGCATGATTGGCGACCAACTGCTTTACCTGCTTGGTCGACGCTTTGGTGGACGGCTGCTTAAGCGTTTTTCACGCCATCAGGCGCGCATTCGCAAGGCACAGCGGCTGATTAAAAGTCGTCCCTATCTTTTCGTGATTGGCACCCGTTTTATGTATGGCTTCAGGGTCATTGGGCCGCTGTTGATTGGTGCCAGCGGGCTACCGCCGAAGATCTTCCTGCCGCTGAATATTCTGGGTGCGTTAATCTGGGCGTTGCTGTTCACCACGCTCGGCTATCTGGGCGGAGAAGCGATTGGCCCATGGCTGCACCATCTGGATAAGCATCTGAAGCATCTCATCTGGCTGGTGCTGGTCGTCGTGCTGGTGATCGCCGGTCGCTGGTGGATGAAGCATCGGGAAGCGAAAAAACCGCAGGAATAAGCACGGTGAAGGTAGCCCGAGCGGCGGGCTACCGAGGGTTTATCAGAACGTATATTGCACACCGACGCGATAGCGTGTCTGGCGATCGTCTTCATCGCTGCTCACAGAAACGTTACCGATCTGCGCATACGGCTTCCAGTTTTTATCGATGCTGTAGGCCACTTTGAGATCCAGCTCATAGTCATCTTTTCCGTTATTGTAACGATTATAATCTTCGCTTTTCTTATACAAATAGTTCCCTTCAAACGTCCACGCCCCGGTTTTATATCCCAGCCATAGATCACCACGATTAACATGTTCATCATCTTTAGCACTCGATGTATCACGGGTATATTCATAGCGATAACGTGCGGCAACGTAAAACCCCCCTTCGAAATTATACTGCCCACGAAGATACGGTTTATAGATTGCTTTCGACGATGATGTTTCTAAAGCAAAGCCAGGCTGAACGGTTATATTTGGCATGGCATTAAATTGATAGCTAATAACATATTCATCGCCATTATCTACAACATCATTAAATGCTTTATCTGAATGTTCACCGCCTGACTTGGTTTTCGCTTCAACGGAAAAACCAAAGCCGTTAGCAAAACGGTGTGAGATCAGCACCCTATCCTTCTGCCCCTGTAAGGTGTCGGTATATTCATGGCGCAGGTCAATCGTTACCGCGCTCGCAGATGCGCTGGCTAATGCCAGCATCCCAAAGGTTATTAATTTTTTCACGCAATCGTCCTCTATTTTTCTCGTTAACAAAAACAGTGAGGAACTGGCTATAATATTGAAATGACAAATATAAAAAACAACGATTAAAAATCTATCCAATAAAAATATTAATTTTATGGCTGGCGATATTAGGCGGTGAGACATCACGTGTCATGCATTTAAATATCAATACGTGATCGGTGATACACTTTAATGAATACAGGATTGTTTATTTTTAATAAAAATAAAATTTAGATATTCGAAAAATATATTAATACCTAATACCATTTTATTCCGGTATTTATTTTTCATTTCCCCTCTGCATCTGAAATACCGAGGGGAATGAAGTATTAACCGCGTTTATTTTTCCGACTGATGATAGCCGCCGCCCAAAGCGGAAGTCAGTTGAATGCTGGCATCCAGCCACTGACCGTGCAGACGTAACGCATTCACGCGCTCCTGCAGGGCGGGCAGCTTGGCGAGGCTGACCTTAGAACCTGGAATGATCCCAGCGGTCATCCGCGCCTGCGCCAGCGTAACCACGCGCTGCGCATCTTTCTCAACCTGCTGTTGTTGCTGGTTTTTCTCCATCAACGTTTCGACCTGGCTTGCGGTTTTCGCTACCTGGTTTACCGCATCCACCACCGCTTTATTGTATTTAGCGATGGAGAGATTGTTCTGCGCGTTGGCGATATCCAGGTTGGCGTTCAGACGGCCGCTATCGAAGATTGGCAGCGTCAGCCCAGCGGTTACGCCCATCTGGTTGGCAGAGCTACGGAACAGGTCGCTTAAGTGCAGCGCATCCTGTTGCAGGAAAGCCATCAGGTTAATGTCCGGGTAGAATGCCGCTTTTGCCGCGTCGATCTCGCTGAGTGACGCTTCAATATACCAATGCGCTTCCTGCAGATCCGGGCGACGCGCCAGCAGGTCATAGCCTAAGCGAGCCGGCATTTTAGTGGCGACGGCAGGCAAATCAACTTTACGTAAATTCAACGACTGACTCTGGCTGTTGGTCAGCGCCATCAAACGCGCTTCAATCTCTTTCATGTTGCCCGCAACGTCGGCCAGCTGCTGGTCGGTTTTGCTGACGTTAATATCGTTTTCTGCCCCTTCGGCGGAGTTGGTCAGTCCGTGCTGGTAAAGCTCGGTATCCACGGTCACGATATTATTCTGTTCGCTTTTCACCTGCTCTAACACGCCGTGGATTGCCGCTTCGGTTTGCCACTGCCAGTAAAGGCGCGCCACGCTGCTGGAGAGCAGTTCCTGGGTTTGCGCCTGCTCGGCAACCTGCGCCTTCACTTCACCAATACGCGCCTGCACCTGCGCCCGGTTTTTACCCCACAGGTCGAGATCCCATCCGGCAGTCAGGCCAAAAGTCCCGTTGGTATACCACGGGCCGGTGTTGCCGTCCGTATCGGTCGCAAATGGCCCCATCAGGCCTTCAGAGGACATTTTCTGACGCTCAAGATTCCCGCCGAAATCCACTTCCGGGCCCAGAGACGACTTCGACATACGCGCCTGCGCTTCGGCAAGTTTGATTCGCTGGTCGGCAATCTGCATATCCGGAGCGTTCGCCAGCGCGCGGCTAATTAAGCTATTGAGCTGCGCGTCGTGGTAACCCTGCCACCAGTTATTCTGCGGCCAGCCATTTTTGACCGCCGCAGGGAGATCCGTAGAAACGTTCGAGGCCGGAACCTGCTGTTTAACAGGACTGCCAATATCATGCGACGGCGCACAGCCAGCCAGCGCGATGAGCAGGGGTAAGCCAGACAGCACGCTTTTTTTCAGAATTAAGTTCATTTGAGAAGTCAGGTAACAAAAGTAGGAGGGTTATATTAATTTAAATGGATTAAATCCTTTTAGTAAAGCGTGTGAGAACATAATTTGACATACTTAGTGACAGTTAAAAATCATTAAATTTCATGGAGTAGAAATGAGTCAGAACATTTATGACAACCCTGATTTCTTCGCCGGTTACGCGACGCTCGATCGCTCGGTTAAAGGGCTCGACGGTGCGCCGGAATGGGCCACTATTGAGCAAGTGATGCCCGCGCTGACAGGCCAGCGAGTGGTGGATCTGGGCTGCGGCTACGGCTGGTTTTGCCGCTGGGCGCGCGATCAGGGCGCAACGCAGATTACGGGTCTGGATCTTTCTAGTCGAATGCTGGAACGCGCACGGGAAATGACCGACAGCGCGGATATTGAATATCGCTGCGAGGATTTGCAAACCCTCACGCTTGCCGCCAATAGCTATGACGTCGCCTACAGTTCGCTGGCGCTGCACTATTTGCCCGATATTGCCCCGCTTCTCGCCTGCGTTTATCAGGCCCTGACGCCGGGCGGCACGCTATTATTTTCCGCCGAACATCCCATATATACCGCCCCGCTCAAGCAGGGTTGGCATGAAGATGAACAGGGACAGAAAAGCTGGCCAGTTAGCCATTATCAGCAGGAAGGCGAGCGCATCAGCAATTGGTTTGCCGACGGCGTGAAGAAGCAACACCGGACGCTGGGTAGCTGGATTAACGCGCTGGTGGCCGCCGGTTTCATCATTGAGTGCCTCAACGAATGGGGGCCAACGGCCGCGCAGATTGCCGCCAACCCGGCGCTGGATGAAGAGAAAGAACGGCCGATGATTTTTATTCTGCGCGCGCGTAAGCCAGTGTGAGTAGGGTGAGTACCGGATGGCGGCTGCGCCTTATCCGGCCTACAGGAGAGTGATATTGCTTGTAGGCCGGATAAGCAAAGCGCCATCCGGCAATTCACCAACGCTTACGCTTTCAAACTTGCGCCGTTGGTCGCAATCACCTCTTTATACCAGTCGAAGCTCTTTTTCTTGCTGCGCGCCAGCGTACCGGTGCCATCGTCGTGGCGGTCAACATAGATAAATCCGTAGCGCTTGGAGAGTTCTGCCTTCGAGGCGCTGACCAGGTCAATCGGCCCCCAGCTGGTGAAGCCCATCAGTTCAACGCCGTCTTCAATCGCTTCCCGCGCCTGCACCAGATGGTCATTCAGGTAGCTGATACGGTAGTCATCGTTGATGCTGCCATCGGCTTCGACTTTGTCCTTCGCGCCGAGGCCGTTTTCGACAATAAACAGCGGCTTCTGATAGCGATCCCACAGCACGTTCAGCAGCGTACGCAGCCCCAGCGGGTCAATCTGCCAGCCCCACTCCGAGCTTTCCAGATGCGGGTTTGGCACCATGTTAAGAATGTTGCCACGCGCTTTCTGGTTCAACGCCTCGTCAGCGGTAACGCAGCCGGTCATGTAGTAGCTAAACGAGATAAAATCGACCGTTGATTTCAGCGCTTCGCGGTCGGCGTCGGTTATCTCCAGCGTAAAACCGTTGTCGCGGAAATAGCGCAGCATATAGCCTGGATACGCCCCGCGCGCCTGCACGTCACCGAAGAACTGCCAGCCGCGGTTCTCCTGCAAGGTTTTAAAGATATCTTCCGGCTTGCAGCTGAGCGGGTACATCAGGCCGCCCAGCAGCATGTTGCCGATTTTCCCTTCCGGCACAATCTCATGGCAGGCTTTCACCGCCAGCGCGCTCGCCACCAGCTGATGGTGAATAGCCTGATAAATCTCAGCTTTACTGCTGTCGCTCGGCAGACCCACGCCGGTCATCGGCGCGTGCAGCGACATATTGATTTCGTTAAAGGTCAGCCACAATTTGACCTTGCCTTTGTAGCGCTCGAAGAAGCCAATCACCTTACGATTGCCCCAGCCGCCGTAGTTTTTCACCAGCGCCCACGGCATCTCGTAGTGAGACAGCGTCACCAATGGCGTGATGTTGTGCTTGGCCATTTCATCAAACAGCTTGTCATAAAAAGCCAGACCCGCTTCGTTTGGCGCAGCGTCATCGCCGTTCGGGAAGATGCGCGTCCAGGCAATCGACACGCGCAGACAGTTAAAGCCCATCTCGGCAAACAGCGAAATATCTTCTGGATAGCGATGAAAAAAATCGATAGCGATATCTTTTAAGCCGGAATCGCCCGGGATGCGTTCAACCACGTCGCCAAAAACGCCCTGCGGCTGCACATCCGAGGTGGACAATCCTTTGCCGTCCTCCAGATATGCCCCCTCGACCTGGTTCGCTGCGGTTGCGCCGCCCCAATAAAATGCCTGCGGGAATGCTTTCATCTCTCTCTCCTGTGATTAATGCGTAATGGTCAACAGCGGCTGACCGGCGCTAACCGAACTGCCTGCAACGGTTTCCAGCCCCGGGTAATCGTCGCTGTTGCTGATAATAATTGGCGTCGCCAGGTCGTAACCGGCGTCCAGAATGGCCTGACGATCGAAAGTGAGCAGCAGATCCCCCGCCTGCACCTTATCGCCCTCTTTCACGTGAGCGGTGAACGGCACGCCGTCCAGCTTGACGGTATCAATGCCCACGTGGATCAGCAGCTCAATACCGCTGTCGCTCTCAAGACCAATGGCGTGTTTGGTTTGGAAAATCGAGGCAACCTCACCGTTGAACGGCGCAATCACTTTGCCTTCGCTCGGAATTATCGCTACCCCTTTGCCGAGCAGTCCGCTCGCGAAGGTGCTATCCGGTACATTTTCCAATGCCAGAACGGTACCGGTCATCGGCGCCAGCACGTCGTTTTCTGACGCTTTTGCCACCGCTACCGGTTCTGCTGATTTATGCGGCAGACCGGCAACCATCGTCATCACCAGCGCCAGAATAAAGGCAACGACCGCACCGGTGAGACCGCCCCAGAAACTGGCATCCACGCCACCAGGCGGAATCATCTGCGCCAGCGTGAAGATGTTGGCCAGACCAAATGAGAAGGTGTAGCTGTGGCTAAATGCGGTGATAGCGCCACCAATCGCACCGGCCACACAGCCGAAAATAAACGGACGGCGCAGTGGCAGCGTCAAACCGTAGATAGCCGGTTCGGTGATACCAAAAAGGCCAGCGGAGAACGCAGAGCCCGCCAGTACTTTCTGACGCGCATCACGAGTGGCAAGGAAAATCCCCAGCACCGCCCCCACCTGAGCCACGACCGCAGGCACAATGATCGGCATCATGGAATCGTATCCCAGCACGGCCATGTTGTTTATCATCAGCGGCACCAGCCCCCAGTGCAGGCCAAAAATCACGCATACCTGCCACAGCCCGCCAAGCGCAGCCCCCGCCAGCCACGGCGCGACGACATACACCGCCTGATAGCCGTTGGCCAAGAGATGGCTAAGCCAGGTCGCCACTGGACCAATAATCAGAAACGTCAGCGGTACCACGATGGCAAGACAGATTGCCGGAGTGAAAAAGTTCTTCATCGCCGACGGCAGCAACGTATTGCTGCGTCGTTCAATCCAACAACTCAGCCAGGACGCCAGAATAATGGGGATAACCGAAGAGCTGTAGTTAATGAAAGTCACCGGAATACCGAGGAAATATTCCGCCGTTGCGCCCGGCAGTTGCGCGGCGTCAAAAGCCTGGATCATGAGTGGATGCGTTAAAGCACCACCCACCACCATGGTAATAAACGGATTCCCGCCAAACTTTTTACCTGAGGTATAACCCAGGAACAGCGGGAAAAAGAAGAAGAGTGCATCGCTTGCCGCAAACCAGATTTTGTAGGTCGCCTGCTCGGTATTCAGCCAGCCGCACGCCACCGCCAGCGCCAGCAGCCCTTTCAGCAGACCGGTTGCCGCCATCACCCCGATAAACGGGGCAAAAATGCCGGAGACCACATCAATAACCTGGCCCAGCACCGACGTTTTCTCGCCTTTATCAGCTACCGGTTCGCTATCGTCGGTTATCCCTGCCGCCTCACGTACCGCCAGCCAGACGTCATGGACGTGGTTGCCGATCACGACCTGAAACTGACCGCCGCTTTCGACCACCATAATGACGCCGGGGTTCGCCTTCAGCGCCTCGGCGTCTGCTTTGCCGCTCTCTTTAAGCTTAAAACGCAGTCGCGTTGCGCAGTGAACCAGACTCACTATATTCTCCTTGCCGCCTACGTGGCGGAGAATATCCTGCGCGAGTTCCTGATATTTCATGCTGAATTCCTTGACCGAGTATATAAAAACAAAAAAACCCGAGAACGACGCCAGATGGCACCGCGCTCGGGTTTTGCCTGCATTATGCAGTAACAATCCCATTGTGCTGTGGGGATTAACGCCCCTCTTTTCTCACCCGTTCGATATGAATGGCGAGAAACATAATTTCTTCCGTCGTCAGCGACCGCTGATAACTTTTTTGCAAATGCACCGCCACGGTTTCCGCACACTTCCACGCTTTCGCGTAGTTGTCTTTCACCGCGCTGTGCAGCTCAGCATCGTCATCTTCCACCACCGTTCGCGTCAGCATCCGCTGGGCGAAAAACTTCAGGTGGGTGACAAAGCGCTGGTAGCTTAGCGACTCTTCGTTGTACTCCAGCCGCAGTTGATACTTCACCAACTGCAAAATTTCCTGCATTACCCGAGTGACGTGCATCACCTCCGGCATTTCGCTGTTGAGCTGCGCCGTCACCAGATGCAGGGCGATAAACCCGGCCTCATCTTCCGCCAGCGCCACGCCGAGCCGCTTTTCAATCAGCGCCCGCGCTTCTTGCCCCAGCGCAAACTCTTTCGGGTAGAGCCGCTTAATGTCCCACAACAGCACATTGCGCAGCGCCACGCCTTTTTTTTGCCGTTCAATGGCAAAGTGGCAGTGGTCGGTTAGCGTGATGTAGACGCTCTCCTGTAGCCTGCCCAGCCGCTCGCGCGCCCGTTCGATAATCCGGTCGCAGGTGGTCATCACCTCAAGCGGGATCTGACTGAGTAATTCACTTAAACGCCCTACCAGCTCGTCGCTTTGCAGGGCAAAAATTTTCTCGATTTTCGTCTCATCCAATGAGTCGCCGACGCGTTTCTGAAAGGCTAGCCCTCGCCCCATCACAACCTGCTCACGCCGGTGTTCATCCAGAACCACCACCACATTATTATTAAGAACTTTGGCGATCTGCATTTATGAACCCCAGAAACAAAAAAACCTGACTTCTGACAGGAGCCAGAACATCAGGTTTTGCCTGCCGAAGCAGTAACAATCGGGAAGAAGTATTTCATTTTCACTGCCGTAAGCTCAATGGAGCAAACGGAAAATTGTGATGCAGATCGGATACTTTATGCCTGCCAGTCGTTTATCGCCCTGGCAATCAGCTTCGATTCCTGTAGCGCGCGCACGGCGATGAACAGTTCGGTGGCTTCGGCATATTCTTTGCGCAGATAGCCCAGCCACTGCTTGATACGCGCCACGTGATAGAGCCCGGTGTCGCCCTGCTTTTCCAGATGGGTATATTTCTTGAGCAGATCCACCACCTGCGGCCAGGGCAAACGTGGTTCGTTATATTTGATGACCCGGCTGAGGTTCGGCACGTTCAGCGCCCCGCGGCCAATCATCACCGCGTCGCAGCCGGTGACGGCCATGCAGGCCTGTGCGCTTTCATAGTCCCAGATTTCGCCGTTGGCGATAACGGGAATGGAGAGCCGCTGGCGAATCTCGGCAATCGCCTGCCAGTTGATGCGCTCGGCCTTGTAGCCATCTTCTTTGGTGCGCCCGTGAACGGCAAGCTCGGTCGCCCCCGCCTGCTGCACCGCATCAGCGATTTCAAACTGACGCGCGCCGCTGTCCCAGCCCAGACGTACTTTTACCGTGACCGGCAGGTGCGCGGGTACCGCTTCGCGCATCGCTTTCGCACCCTGATAAATAAGCTCCGGGTCTTTCAGCAACGTCGCGCCGCCGCCGCTACCGTTTACCGTTCTCGATGGGCAGCCGCAGTTGAGGTCTACGCCCCAGGAGCCGAGCTCCACCGCACGGGCAGCGTTCTCCGCCAACCACTGCGGGTATTGCCCCAAAAGCTGAATGCGCACACGGGTACCGGAAGGCGTGCGGCTTTCGTTATGCAGCTCCGGGCAGAGTTTCTGGAACGATTTTACCGGCAGCAGCTGATCCACCACGCGCAAAAATTCGGTGATGCATAGATCATAATCATTCACTTCGGTCAGCAGCTCGCGCACGAGCGAGTCGAGCACGCCTTCCATCGGTGCCAGTAAAACACGCATATCGTTATCCGGAAAAAAAAGAGGCGCTATGGTAACGTCTTAGTATGCCGCTTTCCACTGCCAGTCAACACATCAGGAGGTGAATGATGAATTCAAGGGATATTAAGCTTAAGACCATCCAGCCGCCGTGCGGTTTCAGCGACGTGCCGCCGGTCACGCTGACCGATGCCACCCTGCTCGAGCGCAAAAGCAAGCTGCTCGAACGGATGCAGGAAGAACGCTTTGATGCGCTGGTGATTTACGCCGACAAAGAGCACGGCGGTAACTTTGAGTACCTGACCGGGTTTATTCCGCGCTTTGAAGAGGGGCTTCTGGTGCTGCACAAATCCGGGCACGCCACCGCCATTCTCGGCAACGAAAACCTGAAGATGGCGGCTCATTCGCGCATTCCGGTGACGCTAAAGCACTGCCCGCTGTTCTCGCTGCCTAATCAGCCGATGGACAATGAAAAGCCGCTGGCGCAGTTGTTCAGCGAAACCGGGCTGAGCGCGATGTCCAAGGTCGGGCTGGTGGGCTGGAAGATGTTTACCACCGTCGGGAGCGATAACGCGAAGCTGTTTGACCTGCCGTGGTTTATCGTCGAAGCGATAAAACAGAGTACCCATGCCGATCTGGTCAACGCCGCGCATTTGTTTATTCGCGGTGATAAAGGGGCGAGAACGGTCAATAACGCCAACGAAATTGCCCATTACGAATACGGTGCCAACCTCGCCTCCCGCTGCATGCTGGCGGCGCTGGACGCCGTTGAACCGGGCGTTCGTGAAGTGGAGCTGGGCGCCCTGCTCGCCGCCGAGGGGCAGGCACCGTCGGTCGTCACCATCGCGGCAGCCGGGCAACGCTTCGAGAAAGCGAACCTCTACCCTTCGTGGAAAAAAGTCGAACGCGGCCAGCCGCTGTCGATGACCACCGGGTTTAAGGGCGGGCTTTCCAGCCGCACTGGCTTTGTGATTGCCGAGGAAAGCGAGCTGCCGGAAAACCAGCGGGATTATCTGGAGCGGGTGGTGAAACCCTATTTCGGTGCGGTGGCAGCGTGGCTTGAGCATATTAAGGTCGGGATGCCGGGCGGCGATCTGTACGATTTAGTGGAACGCGTGCTGCCAAAAGCGCAGTACGGCTGGCATCTTAACCCGGGGCATTTGAGCGCTGATGAAGAGTGGATGTCTTCGCCGGTTTATTCAGGCTCGGTCGAAACGCTGAAAAGCGGCATGGTGATGCAGATTGATATTATTCCGTCGGTGCCGGGGTATACCGGGACGAGTGCAGAAGAGAGCATTGCGCTGGCCGATGCCGCGTTGCGCCAGCAGATAGCGCAGGCGTATCCGGCGCTGTGGGCACGCATTGAGGCGCGGCGAGCGTATATCCGCGAGACGTTGAATATTGCGTTGAGCGATGACGTATTGCCGCTGTCCAACGCCGTGGGGTATTTGCGGCCGTTTATGTTGGCCAAAGATAAGGCGCTGGTGGGTTAGCGGCGCTGCGCTTGGCCGGGCTACGCGTTTCAGTGTAGCCCGGGCGAGCGCAAGCGACCCCGGGGAACCACAACTACCGCGGTTGCAGGCAGTTATCTTCTTTCCAGCCGTACAGCCACTCGATCCCGCGATAGAACTCTTCCTGAGTCTTGCCTTTCCACAGCAGGTTACGCACCTGACGCTCTACCCCAGCCGCATGATATAGACGTCCCATCTCGCGGGTAGACCAGACGATACGCGCGGTGCGCGGAATACGCACCGACTCGTACAGCGCAAATGCGCTGGCGGCATCGCCGTCACACTGGGTCAGCGCCTTGCCGAGCGTCACCGCATCTTCCAGCGCCATGCAAGCGCCCTGGGCCATGTACTGCGCGACCGGGTGTGCGGAGTCGCCCACCAGCGTAATCCTGTCGTTGCCCCATTTTTCCACCGGTTCGCGATCGGCGGTAGACCAGCGACGCCAGGAGGTGGGTTTGTCCAGCATCTGACGCGGACGCGGGTGAATGCCTTTAAAGTATGACATTACCTCTTCTTTACTGCCGTCGCGCACGCCCCACTGCTCGGTTTCCCTACTGTGGAAAGTCACGACCAGGTTGTACTGTTTGCCGCCACGCAGCGGATAATGCACCAGGTGGCAGTGCGGTCCAGCCCACAATACCGGCGCGTTGATGCGCAGGTCTTCCGGCATATCATCGCGTTCCACCACGGCGCGATACACCACGTGGCCGGTGACGCGCGGCGTATCGCCGAGCAGACTCTGGCGCACCACGGATTTCACGCCGTCGCAGCCAATCAAAATATCCGCCGTCCAGCTGTTGCCTTTATCGTCAAACACGGTGACATCGTCGGCGGTCTGGCGAATGTCCACCACGTGGGTGGAGGTACGATACTTCACGCCCGGGTGCTGCAACGCCGCTTCCCAGACGGTGGCATGAATATCGACGCGGTGGATAACCGCATACGGGCCGCCAAAGTGATCGCGGAATGCCTGCCCCGTTTCAATATGAATCACCTCTTCGCCGTTGACCGCATCCATCATGGTGATGTGGTCGGTAAAGACCGCACGCTGACGGGCGACTTCACCCACGCCGAGGCTGTCGAGCGCCGAAAACGCGTTCGGCCCCAGCTGGATCCCGGCACCAATTTCGCCAATTTCGTGCGCCTGTTCCAGCAGCATCACCTGGATGCCCTGACGCGCCAGCGACAGCGCGGTGGCTGCGCCACCAATACCGCCGCCGACAATAATTGCACGCGTAACTTTAGCCATGATTCTTCTCCTTTTCAGACTACGCCGGGATCTTGTCCTGCTGGTTTTCAGGGGCCGCCGCGATAAACGCCGGTAACGCCGTACACGCATCGTATACGGCTTTACAGCGTGGGAAACCGCTTAAATCGCAGCCCATACGCTCGGCGTTCGCCCACTGCGGCACCAGGCAGCAGTCGGCAAGCGTTGGCGCATCGCCGAAGCAAAACGCCCCTGATTGGCCACGGCGCAGCAGCTGTTCTACCGCGCTCAGCCCCTGCTGGATCCAATGTGCATACCAGCGTTTTTTCTCTTCTTCACTCACCTTCAGTTCATCACTGAGGTAGCGCAATACGCGCATGTTGTTGATGGGGTGGATGTCGCAACTGATGGCGTACACCACTTCCAGCACGCGCATGCGCTGGGGATCGTTCGCCGGTAGCAGCGGCGTCTGCGGGAAATGTCTGTCCAGCCAGTCAATAATCGCCAGCGACTGACCCAGCGATTCACCCTCGTCGGTGATAAGCGCAGGGACCAGTCCTACCGGGTTCAGACGTCGGTACTCCAGCGCGTTCTGCTGGCCGATGCGGATGTTGACCCCGACGGTCTGGTAGTCAATGCCCTTCAGCGCCATCGCAATGCGTACGCGGTAAGAGGCCGAACTATTAAAAAAACTGTACAGCTTCATCATTCACCTCAAACAATTTTGACCGCGATAGGCGTTAACCCTTCTACGTTACCGGTGATGGTTTCGCCCTTCACGACCGCGCCAACGCCTTCCGGCGTGCCGGTGAAGATGAGGTCGCCCGGCTGCAGTTCGAAGAAACCAGACAGGTAGCTGATGGTCTCCTTCACGTCCCAGATCAGGTGCTGAATATCGCTGCGCTGGCGGTCTTTGCCGTCAACCTGCAGCCAGATTGGCGCTTTTTCCAGAGACGGCGCGTCGGCCACTTTGTGCAGCGGCGCAATCGGTGCAGAGAGGTCAAAGGCTTTACCAATTTCCCACGGACGGCCCATCTGACGCATCTCCATCTGGCGGTCGCGGCGGGTCATATCCAGACCGGTGGCGTAGCCCCAGATGTACTCTTCGGCTTTCTCCAGCGGGATATCGCTGCCTTTTTTACCAATGGCGACCACCAGCTCAATTTCGTAGTGATAGTTGTCGGTCTGCGCCGGGTAGGCCAGATTCAGGGTTTCACCTGCGGCAACGGGAACCACGGCATCCGCCGGTTTGCAGAAGAAGAATGGTGGCTCGCGATCCGGGTCAAAGCCCATTTCACGGGCGTGGGCGGCATAGTTACGGCCCACGCAGTAAACGCGGCGTACCGGGAACTGCTCATCGCTGCCGACAACCGGTACGGCAACTGGAGCCTGGGGTTCAAATACGTATTTGCTCATCTTTCTTCTCCTGAATTAATAACGCGCTTCGCGGAACAGTCCCAGGGCTTCCTGGACGGGTCTATCCGAGAAACTGAATAGCACGGTCTCTTCTGGCGTGTTGAACGACACGCTGTGCCAGGTCGGCACGACAAAAATATCTTTCGCTTTAAAGCTGAAGGTCTGCTCGCCGATGGTCACTTCGCCGCTGCCTTCCACCACGTGGTAGATGGTGCTGTCGGTAGTGCGCGCCTGACGCGACTGGAAGCCTTTCGGCAACAGTTGCAGGAACGCCCCCATCGACGGCATCGGGTAGCCTCCGGTCACCGGGTTGACGTAGCGCATCTTGTAGCCGTCCCATTCGTCGGCATCGCCCATGTGCATCAGATCATGCAGCGCTTCACGGCTGCGGTCGTAGCGGTAGTTGAAAATCGGTGATGAATTACCCACCTGATGGCGCAGCGGCAGCATGTTGGCGGCATAGCGCGGCAGGTAATCGCCCTCTTTTCGGGTCACCGGCTGCTGCTCTTCCGGGTAATCTTCCGCGAAGCCGCAACCGAGGTAGTTCACCAGCGGCAGGTCAAGACCATCGAGCCAGATAACCGGTTCATCGCCCGGGTTACCGTGGTCATGCCAGCGCCACTGCGGGGTAAGGATAAAGTCGCCGGGGCTCATCTGGGTGCGCTCGCCGTCGACGGCGGTAAACGCGCCGTGGCCTTCCACCACAAAGCGCAGCGCCGACTGGTTATGGCGATGGCTCGGGGCGATTTCACCCGGCATAATCAGCTGCAGGCCCGCGTACAGCGACGAGGTAATTGATGACTGACCGCGCAGGCCGGGGTTTTCCAGCACTAGTACGCGGCGCACCGCCTCTTTTGCGCCAATCAGCGTGCCGCTTTCCAGCAGCAGCGGGCGAATTTCCTGGTAGTTCCAGTAGGCCGGAGCGCAGTTGGCGTTTGGCGTTTTTGGCACCAGATGGTGCAGCGATTCCCATAGCGGCGTCAGGTTTTGCCCGGAAATGTGCTGGTAGAACTGTTGGCGATCGTGTTTTACGTCCGAGGTCATTATTATTCTCCTTAACTTTTCACCGCGCCCATCACAGGCTGCGATTCGGGTACTCGGGATGATTGGCGTACTACCAGGGTCAGGAGCGTCAGCATGATGGCGCTGATGGCGGCCGGTACGGCAATCACAAAGAACAGGGGGTCGAATGAGAAATTCATCGCCATCATCACGCCGCCGGAAATGGAGCCGACGATTGCGCCGCAGCGCCCAATGGCGTTTGACCAGCTCACGCCGGTAGCGCGGCTCTGGGTCGGGTAGAGGGTGGCGGTCAAGGCGTTCAGTCCCACCTGCGAGCCGCTGATGCCGATGCCGGTGCCGAAAATCGCCAGTGCCATCATCCACAGGCCGTTTTCACTCAGGCCAATCATCACAATGCACACCGCCCCCAGCGCATAGCTCACCGCCAGCACCCAGAACGGATTGAATTTGTCCATTAAGACGCCGAGCATCAGCGCGCCCAGCGTGCCGCCCACCTGGAACGCCGCCGTTACCCACGAGGCGTGCTGGAGATCGATACCGCGATGGTTCAGCAGGGTTGGCATCCAGCTAGAGAGTAAATAGATGATCAGCAGGCTCATAAAGAACACCACCCATAGCATCAGCGTGATAGTGAGCTGACGCCCGGTAAACAGTTGGCTAATACTGCCCTTTTTGGTCGCCGCCGGTTCATCAAGCCAGAACTCGGTATCGTCGTAGCGTTCACCGGTCATGGCGCTGACGGTGCGGCGAATTTCCGCCTGTGGACGCTGGCGACGCACCAGCCAGCGCGGGGACTCCGGCAACGCCGCCAGCAGTGCGAAGAACAGCACGATTGGCAGCACGCCGCCCAGCACCAGAATGCCGTGCCAGCCAATCACTCCCACCAACTGTGCGCTGACGATGCCGCCAAAGGCTGAGCCGAGCGTGAAGCCGCAGAACATCAACGTCACCAGCGCGCCGCGACGGCGGGCCGGCAGGTATTCAGAGGTCATGGTGATGGTATTTGGCATTGCGCCGCCAAGGCCCAGGCCGGTTAAGAAACGCAGGATAATCAGGGCTTCAAGATTCGGTGAGAACGCCGACAGCAGGCTGAAGAGGCCGAACAACGCGACGCACCATTCGATGACGCGTTTGCGCCCGAGCCTGTCAGAGAGCGGGCCGCACAGTAAGGCCCCTGCGGTTAAACCCAACAGCCCCGCGCCAAACAGCGGTGCCAGGTCGCCTGCGGTCAGTTGCCAGTGGTCGCGAATAGCCGGGGCAATAAAGCCAATCGCGGCGGTATCAAAACCGTCCATCATCACCACCAGGAAACAGCAGATGATGACGCGCCACTGCATCTTGCCGATCGGAGCGACATCGATGAGTGCCTGTAGTTCACGTCGTTGCGTCATAGGGAGGGCCTCGGTATGTGCAGGTTATCCACGTATCCGTCCGCGCTTTCGCCAGAACGGCTCAGGGTAAGATGTTTCTTTTTTTGCTTTTATGTTGCCATTTTGTGATAAGTGAAATGAGTTGTACAATGGCATTTCATGCCCTTCCATAACCTGGAGGTTATATCTCATGGCAGACTGGACGCAGAAGCTGAAGCTCCACCATCTGAAAATGCTGGTCGCACTCGGCGAGCAGGGAAACCTGACTCAGGTCGCGAAGATGATGCACATCACCCAGCCCGCGCTCTCTAAGTGGCTAACCCAGTTTGAAGAGGAGCTGGGCCTCACGCTGTTTGAACGGCACAGTAAAGGGCTACGCGTATCGGAAGGCGGCAAACTGCTGCTCCAGCACGCCCAGCGGCTGATTAACGATATCGAACGTTCACAGTTTGAGATGGAGCGCTTTAAGCAGGGCGGCCTCGTGGGAAGCCTGAAAATTGGCTGCTCGCCGGTCGCCACCGACTGCGTCTCTCAGGCTATTTTCCCACTGCTCGCCGAGATGCCGACACTGCATCTGAATATTGAAGAGAAGGTGATGACGCCGCTGCTGCACGATTTGCAGTCCGGCGTCGTGGACGTGGTAGTCGGGCGCATCGGCGGCCGGGCGCTGGAACTGCCGCTGAATTACGAGGTGCTGTACACCGAGCCGGTCTGCTTCGTCGCGCGAACAGACCACCCCCTCGCTCATCGCAGCCGCCTGTCGTGGGAAGACCTGGCATCATGGCGCTGGATAGTCTGGCCTAACGGCACGCCGATTCGTCAAAGTATCGACAACGCGCTGGTGGAAAACGGCGTCATGCTGCCGGAAAACACCATCGAGTCGGCATCAATGAACGTCAGCGTTAACCTGCTGCAAAGCAGCGACATGATTTCGATTCTGTCCCTGCGTCTGGCCGAGCGTTATCAAAATCAGGGTCAGCTCGCCATTCTGGCTCTGCCAAAGGTTGAGCAGAAAGGCAGCGTCGGCGTATTCTGGCGCAAATCGAGCACGCCTTCCCTCGCGCTAAGCCGGTTTCTCCACTATTTGTCGCATCCGGTACAAATGGAGGGATAACGCCGGGCAGATGCCTGATGTTCACGTTATCTATATCAGGTATGCTCAGATTTCATGATGTGATCGGTAGCACATTTCAGGGTTTAATTGTATGATGAATGCATTCCACCAAAGGTGAATCCCATGCTCAAATCGCTGAATTTAATCTGGCAATACCTGCGTGCATTCGTGCTGATTTACGCCTGTTTGTATGCCGGTATTTTTATTTCGTCGCTGCTGCCCATTACCATTCCTGGCAGCATTATCGGCATGCTTATTATGTTTGTGCTGCTGGCGCTGCAAATCCTGCCCGCGAAGTGGGTTAACCCCGGCTGCTACATCCTGATCCGCTATATGGCGCTGCTGTTTGTGCCGATTGGCGTCGGTGTGATGCAGTACTTCTCGCTGCTGAGCGCGCAGTTCGGCCCGGTAGTCGTCTCCTGCACCATCAGTACGTTGGTCGTCCTGGTAGTGGTGAGCTGGAGCTCTCACCTGGTTCACGGTGAGCGTAAAGTGGTTGGTCGTGATGGAGCGGATAAATAATGCTGCACTATATCTGGTGGTCTTTACCGCTAACTTTGGTTGTCTTTTTTGCCGCCCGTAAGCTTGCCACACGCTTTAAAATGCCGCTGCTCAACCCGCTGCTGGTGTCGATGGTGGTGATTATTCCGTTCCTGCTGCTGACCGGTATTCCGTACGATCATTACTTTAAAGGCAGCGAAGTGCTGAACGACCTGTTGCAGCCTGCGGTGGTCGCTCTTGCTTATCCGCTGTATGAACAGCTGCACCAGATCCGCGCCCGCTGGAAATCTATCATCACTATCTGCTTTGTCGGCAGCGCGGTGGCGATGATTACCGGTACCTCGGTGGCATTGATGATGGGGGCTTCGCCACAGATTGCCGCCTCTATTCTGCCGAAATCCGTGACCACGCCGATTGCAATGGCGGTCAGCGGCAGTATCGGCGGTATCCCGGCGATTAGCGCCGTGTGCGTGATTTACGTCGGTATTCTCGGTGCGGTGTTTGGCCACACCTTGCTGAACCTGATGCGGATTACCACCAAAGCCTCGCGCGGGCTGTCAATGGGGACCGCGTCGCACGCTCTCGGTACCGCACGCTGTGCTGAGATGGATTATCAGGAAGGGGCGTTTAGTTCGCTGGCGTTGGTTATCTGCGGCATCATTACCTCGCTGATTGCGCCATTCCTGTTCCCGATTATTCTGTCGGTGATGGGATAAAACGAGACAAATCACACATTTTTAACTGATGTTACACACGTTGCATTAACAATGAGATATTGATCACTAATTGGGGCGTCCGCGCCCCGTACACTACGATCCCATTACATTGTTATGAGGCACATCGCCATGCATCCACGTTTTCAATCTGCTTTTTCGCAACTGGCGGCAGATCTGCAGACCGCTATCGCTCCCCTGCTAGCCGATCCGCACTTCCCTGCTCTGCTGAGCGCCGAGCAGGTCTCTTCGCTGCAAGCAGCGACGGGGCTGGACGAAGACGCGCTCGCTTTTGCCCTCCTGCCGCTGGCCGCCGCCTGTGCTCGTGCAGATCTGTCTCACTTTAACGTCGGTGCTATCGCCCGCGGCGTGAGCGGAACCTGGTACTTTGGCGGCAACATGGAGTTCCTCGGCGCCACCATGCAGCAAACCGTGCATGCCGAGCAGAGCGCCATCAGCCATGCCTGGCTGCGCGGCGAAAAAGCCCTACAGGCTATCACCGTCAACTACACGCCGTGCGGCCACTGTCGTCAGTTTATGAATGAACTGAACAGCGGGCTGGCGCTGCGAATCAATCTGCCGGGTCGTCAGCCGCATACGCTGAAAGACTACCTGCCGGATGCGTTTGGACCAAAAGATCTCGATATCAAAACCTTACTGATGGACGAGCAGGATCACGGTTATCCGCTCGAAGGCGATGCGCTGGCGCAGGCCGCCATTCAGGCTGCCAACCATAGCCATACGCCATACAGCAAAGCGCCTTCCGGCGTAGCGTTGGAACTGCGCGACGGTACTATTTTCAGCGGCAGCTATGCGGAAAATGCCGCGTTCAACCCGACGTTGCCACCGTTGCAGGGTGCCCTGAACCTCCTGAGCCTGAACGGCTACGACTACCCGGATATCCAGCGCGCCATTCTGGCCGAACGCGCCGACGCACCGCTGATTCAGTGGGATGCCACCGCCGCTACGCTGAAAGCGCTGGGCTGCCACAATATCGATCGCGTGCTGTTGGGCTAACGATATAGCCCGGAGGAGGCGTGAACACGCCGACTCCGGGGTGACTCGCTTCCCTGTCCCGGCGGCGCTTCGCTTGGCCGGGCTACCAGACACCGGTTAATTTCCCCGCAATTAAACGATGGTTTCTTGCTCTTGTCCGACGGGTAAAGTAGCCTGATGTCTCCCTCGTCCACTATTGAGTCAAGTTCATGTTAAAGCGTGTGTTATACAGCCTGTTAGTCCTGTTCGGCCTGCTGCTGTTGACCGTGCTGGGTCTTGACCGTTGGATGAGCTGGAAAACGTCGCCCTATATTTACGATGAGCTGCAGGATCTCCCCTACCGACAGGTAGGCGTGGTGCTCGGTACCGCCAAGTACTACCGCACGGGCGTGATTAATCAATACTATCGTTACCGCATTCAGGGCGCGCTCAACGCCTACAACAGCGGCAAGGTCAATTATCTGCTGCTGAGCGGCGATAACGCGCTGCAAAGCTATAACGAACCGATGACCATGCGGCGCGATCTGATCAAAGCAGGCGTCGATCCTGCCGATATCGTGCTCGACTATGCCGGTTTCCGCACGCTCGACTCTATCGTGCGTACCCGCAAAGTCTTCGACACTAACGATTTCATCATCATCACCCAGCGCTTCCACTGCGAACGCGCGCTGTTTATCGCCCTGCATATGGGGATTCAGGCGCAGTGCTACGCCGTGCCGTCACCGAAAGATATGTGGAGCGTCCGCCTTCGTGAGTTCGGTGCCCGCTTTGGCGCACTGGCTGACCTTTATCTCTTCAAGCGCGAGCCGCGTTTCTTAGGGCCGCTGATCCCAATTCCCGCCCAGCAGGAAGTGCCCGCAGGCGCTCAGGGGTATCCGGCTGTGACGCCAGAGCAGTTGCTGGAGTTACAGAAGAAGAAAACACAGTGACCTTTTTCTAAATACCTTCGTTCTTGCCATCAAATTAGTTGATGAATTCTTCATTCACTAATAGTTCTTATTTGCATCTTATGTATTCCTGCCATCGCCAAATAACCATATAAAAAACATAGTTATTTGTGAATTCTTTCACAGAACCCTCCCCCTTCATCCGCTTAGCCTGCCAGTAGTTGTTTCACTTTATTTGCCTTAATTAAACTAATCATTAAGGGAGCAATTATGTCGCAACATCAATACCAGGATGAGCTGATTCCCGCCTTTACGCCGCTATTGGCAATCAAAGAGGCCTCCCGCTGTCTGCTGTGCCACGACGCGCCATGCAGCCAGTCTTGTCCGTCGGAGACCGACCCAGGCAAGTTCATTCGCTCAGTCTATTTCCGCAACTTTAAGGGCGCAGCCGAAACCATTCGGGAAAATAATGCGTTAGGGTCGGTGTGTGCACGGGTCTGCCCAACGGAAAAGCTGTGCCAGCAGGGCTGTTCGCGCTCAGGAATCGATACGCCGATTGATATTGGCCGCCTGCAGCGTTTTGTCACTGACTTTGAGCAGCAAACGGCGATGCAGATTTACCAACCGGGTCGTAAGGATAAAGGCAAAGTCGCCATCATTGGCGCGGGCCCTGCCGGATTACAGGCCAGCGTGACGCTCACCAATTTGGGTTATGACGTTACCCTGTTCGAAAAAGAAGCCCAGCCGGGCGGCTGGCTGCGGCACGGCATCCCGGAATTCCGCCTGCCGCAAAAGGTGCTGGATGCTGAAATTGCGCGAATCAGCGAAATGGGCGTAACGATTCGCTGCGGCTGCGAAGTCGGCCAAAACCTGACGCTCGCCGAGCTAAAAGCCGACTACCGCGCCGTACTGCTGACCGTTGGGATGTCCAAAGGCTCGACGCTGCCTCTGTTTAACGACGCCAACCCGGTCGAAATTGCCGTCGATTTTCTCCAGCGAGCCCGCACTTCTGGCGGCAATATCACCGTACCGCAAAGCGCGCTGATTGTCGGCGGTGGCGACGTGGCGATGGACGTGGCCAGCACGTTGAAAATTCTCGGCTGCCCGTCCGTCACCTGTGTTGCACGCGAAGAGCTGGCCGAATTCCCGGCAAGTGATAAAGAGTTCACCACTACCCAGGCGCTAGGCGTGTCAATTATCGATGGCTTTACACCTGTCGCCGTGACGGGTAACAACGTCACATTCCAGCACGTTCGCCTGCCCGGCGAGCTGACGCTGACGGCAGAGCGTATTTATCTCGCCGTGGGCCAACGCGCCGAGCTAGAGGCCTTTGCGGGTATTCAGGTACAACGCAACATCGTGGAAACGCACGACTACCAGACCAGCGACCCTCAGCTGTTCGCCGCGGGCGATATCGTCAAGGGAGACAAAACCGTCGTCTACGCCGTGAAGACCGGGAAAGAAGCCGCTCAGGCCATTCATCACTATTTAGAGGAGGCATGAACATGTTAACTAAAGATCTGTCGGTCACCTTCTGCGGCGTCAAATTCCCTAACCCGTTCTGTCTCTCGTCTTCACCGGTGGGCAACTGCTACGACATGTGCGCCAAGGCCTATGACAGCGGCTGGGGCGGTATCGTGTTTAAAACTATCGGCTTCTTTATTGCCAATGAAGTCTCGCCGCGCTTCGACCATTTGACCAAAGAAGACACCGGGTTTATCGGCTTTAAAAACATGGAGCAGATTGCCGAGCACCCGTTGGCGGAAAACCTGGCGGCAATCCGCCAGCTCAAGCAGGACTACCCTGATAAAGTGCTGATCGCCTCGATCATGGGCGAAAATGAACAGCAGTGGCAGGATCTGGCAAAACTTGTCGAAGAAGCCGGTGCCGACATGATTGAATGCAACTTCTCCTGCCCGCAGATGACCTCCCACGCGATGGGCAGCGACGTCGGGCAAAGCCCGGAACTGGTAGAGAAATACTGCCGGGCGGTGAAGCGCGGCTCTTCTCTGCCAATGCTGGCCAAAATGACGCCGAACATCGGCGATATGTGCGAAGTGGCGCTGGCGGCTAAACGCGGCGGTGCTGACGGTATTGCGACCATCAACACCGTTAAATCCATTACCAATATCGACCTCAACCGTAAAATCGGCATGCCGGTAGTCAACGGCAAATCCAGCATCTCCGGGTATTCCGGCAAGGCCGTGAAACCGATCGCCCTGCGCTTCATTCAACAGTTACGCACTCACCCCGAACTGAAGGATTTCCCTATCAGCGGGATCGGCGGGATTGAAACCTGGGAAGACGCCGCCGAGTTTTTGCTGCTGGGCGCGGCGACGCTGCAGGTCACGACCGGCATCATGCAGTACGGCTATCGTATCGTCGAAGATATGATAAGCGGCCTCTCCCACTATCTTAACGATCAAGGCTTCCATTCGCTTGATGAGATGATTGGCCTTGCCAACCACAACATCGTACCGGCCGAAGACCTTGACCGCAGTTATATCGTCTACCCGCATATTAATCAGGCAAAATGCGTCGGCTGCGGCCGCTGCTATATCTCCTGCTACGACGGCGGGCATCAGGCGATGGAGTGGAATGAGGAAACCCGCACGCCGCACTGTGATACTGAAAAATGCGTCGGCTGCCTGCTCTGCGGACACGTCTGCCCGGTGGCCTGCATTAGCCTTGGGGAGATAGCCTTTAAACCGGGTGAAAAAGCGCACGCCGTCGCGCTTTAACCCCTTCAACCTGCGGCGACAAAATCAAAAGCCCGGCGTTTTTCGCCGGGCTCCTCTTATGTTTCTCTTACTACGCTTATTTCTTACGCGCGTACTTCAGGGAGTCCAGCGCTACGGCGAAGATAATAATCCCGCCCTTGATGATGTACTGCCAGTATGGGTTTACGCCGATATAGGTCAGACCGTAGTTGATAACGGTGAAGATAATGACACCGGTCACTACGCCCAGCACGGTACCTACGCCGCCGCTGAATGACACCCCACCCACTACGCAGGCAGCAATCGCGTCCAGTTCGTACATAAAGCCGAGGTTGTTGGTTGCCGAGCCGATACGCCCTGCTTCCAGCATCCCGCCGAAGGCATAGAACACGCCGGACAGCGCGTAAATCACCAGCAGGTTCAGCGCCACGTTAACGCCGGAGACTTTCGCCGCTTCCGGGTTGCCGCCGATAGCGAAGATGTTTTTACCAAAGCGGGTTTTGTTCCACAGGATCCAGACAAGACCAACGGCAATCAGCGCATAGAAGGTAATGTACGACAGGCGGAAGCTGCCCAGCGCGATAAACCCTTGCGTGAACGTCGAGAAACCGCCATCGAAGCCGGAAATCGGCGACGCACCCACGAAGTCGTAGTACAGGGAGTTGATGCCGTACACGATAATCATCGTACCCAGGGTCGTGATAAATGGCGTCACGTTCAGGTAAGCGATGATGATCCCGTTAATCAGACCGATGACCGCGCCAATCGCGCAGACAATCAGGATAACCACGAAGATTGGCATGGTTGCCATCTCCGGGAACACCTTGTTGGCGTTCTCCATCGACTGCAACAGCGTCGCCGCAATCACCGCCGCCAGACCCACCTGACGACCTGCGGACAGGTCAGTACCCTGGGTAACGATCAGCCCGGCAACGCCGAGGGCGATAATAATACGTACGGAAGACTGGGTCAGGATGTTACTGAGGTTCAACAAACTTAAGAAAGTTGGGTCCTGGATAATAATAATGGCCAGCAGAACCAAAAGAACAACGTAAATACCGCCATCTTTCAGATAAGTGAGAAAGCTTTTTTTATTTAACGCACTCATGTCGAGCCCCTGAAATTAAAGGTGCAATGACGCAAGACGGAGAATTTCGTTTTGCGTTGCAGTTTTCGTTTCAACAATCCCGGCAACCAGGCCATTACTCATGACAAGGATGCGGTCAGTAATACCCAGTAGCTCTGGCATTTCTGAAGAAATAATAATGATCCCTTTATCTTTCTTCGCCAGCTCGGCGATTAATTGATAAATTTCAAATTTTGCACCTACGTCGATACCACGAGTCGGTTCATCCAGCATCAGAATTTCAGGCTGGGTTAACAGCCAGCGTCCAATAATGACCTTCTGCTGGTTACCACCGGATAACGAACCAATCTGTGTGTGGTGTCCAGGCGTCTTCACGCGCATAGAGTCGATAACCCATTGGGTGTCGCTCTTCATGCGAGAGTTATCCAGCAGACCCACTTTATTTTTATAGTTCTTGATATTCGAAATTAATGAGTTAAATCCAATATCAAGGTAGGCGTAAATACCCGTCGAGCGACGCTCTTCGGTCACCAGCGCAAAGCCGTTATTGATCGCTTCGTTGGCGCTATGGTTATTAATTTTCTTACCGTGCAGGGTAATGGTGCCGCCCGATTTTTCGCGCACGCCGAACAGCGTTTCCACGATATCGGTACGCTTGGCGCCCACCAGCCCAGCGATGCCAAGGATTTCCCCTTTACGCAGCTGGAACGAGACGTCACGAATCGACGGCTGACGCAGGGACGTCAGATGCTGCACGTCGAGGATAACCTCGCCCGGTACGTTCTGGCGGTCCGGGAAACGCTGGTTCAGTGAGCGACCGACCATCATGGCGATGATCTTGTCCATATCCAGCCCTTCCAGCGGCTGGGTGGCAATCCACTGACCATCGCGCAGAACGGTGATTTCATCACACAGCTGGAAAATTTCTTCCATCTTATGCGAGATATAGACGATGCCGCAGCCGCGGTCTTTCAGCTTACGGATAATGGTAAACAGGTGGTTTACCTCTTTTTCCGTAAGCGACGACGTAGGTTCATCCATAATCACGATTTTCGCGTTATAGGAGAAGGCCTTGGCGATTTCAATCATCTGCATCTGCGACACGGAGAGCGTACCGACGCGCGCGCGCGGGTCGATATCAATATCCAGCTCATCAAAGATGGCTTTGGTATCACGATACATTTTGTCCTGGTCGACAAACATGCCTTTGGTAGGGTAACGACCTAACCACATGTTGTCCATGACCGAACGTTGTAATACCAGGTTAAGTTCCTGGTGAACCATGGAAATACCATTTTCCAGCGCTTCTTTAGCGGAATGGAAATCGATTTCTTTACCCTGGAATAGAATGCTGCCGGAATCTTTTTGGTAGATCCCAAATAGGCATTTTAATAACGTTGATTTGCCCGCACCGTTCTCACCCATTAATGCATGGATAGAGTGCGGACGAACTTTCAGGTTAACATTATCGAGTGCTTTTACGCCCGGAAATGACTTGTTGATCTGGCTCATTTCCAACAAGAATTCGCCAGACGGCTCTCTATTATTGTTGTCCATATATATACCTGGCTGCGATATTTCTGCGTCAGTATTTATAGGGCGCACAAATGCGCGCCCTATATATTTAAAGATTACTTACCGGTGAATTCGCTAAGGTTGTCTTTATCTACGCCAACGTAAGGTACGCGGACGATTTTATTCTCGATCTTCCAGTTGGTGCCATCAGCGGCACCTTTACCGGCAGCGAGGTTTTTCGCCAGATCGAAGGTTGCTTTCGCCTGGTTGTTGGCATCGTTCAGCACGGTACCCGCCATTGCCCCAGATTTAACCAGCGCCAGTGCTTCCGGCAGCGCATCCACGCCGAAGACAGGGATGGAAGATTTGTTGTGCGCTTTCAGCGCTTCTACCGCACCCATTGCCATCGCATCGTTGTTGGCGATAACGACTTCAATTTTGTTAGCGTTAGGGCCGGACAGCCATGCGTCCATCTTGTCTTTAGCCTGAGCGGTATCCCACATGGCGGTATCCAGCTGCAGCTGCTGGGTTTTCAGACCCTTGTCGTTCAGCTCTTTGATAACGTAGGTGGTACGCGCTTCAGCATCCGGGTGGCCCGGTTCGCCTTTCAGCAGCACGAACTGAATCTGGCCGTCTTTGTTCAGATCCCAGTTCGGGTTTGCCGCCCAGTGTTTAGCAATCAGGTCGCCCTGGATAATACCGGATTCTTTAGAATCGGTGCCCACGTAGAACGCTTTGTCATAGCTATCCAGCGCTTTACGAGAAGGTTCTTTGTTGAAGAAGACGATCGGCACGTTCTGGCCGCGCGCTTTTTCAATGACCGTGCCTGCCGCCGCAGGGTCAACCAGGTTGATAGCCAGCGCTTTCACGCCTTTTGCCAGCAGGACGTCAATCTGGTCGTTCTGCTTAGACTGGTCGTTCTGGGAGTCGTTCATCAGCAGCTGAACGTCCGGCGCGGCTTTCGCATCTTTCTCGATAGCTTTACGCACAACGGACATAAAGTTGTCGTCGTATTTATAGATAGTTACGCCAATACGGGTATCGGCAGCGTGCGCTGCTGCACCGAAAAACATGCTGGCCATCAGGGCAGACAGGGTTAACACCTTCTTATTCATGGTATCTCCGGTTTTATTATGCAGGGTAGTTCGGGTGAAAATAGTCGGCGGGCAGAGTTAATAAATTGTTACTGCACGACGAAATTCACTGATAAAAATTTGTTCTTCCGTGTTGAGCAACAATCCAGATGACGTTCTAAACTGTTTTTGCAGCTGATTTACGCTATAAAAAGTGATTAATCACCGTTACATCATGTTTCAGCCTGATAAACGCTGCCATCATAGCGATGCCGATGTTAACAATCTGTGAATTTACTCACAGATTGAAAACGGTTACATAACACTAACAAATTAGTTCGTGATGGGATGCACAGATTGCCGCTGCGCCACAGAATGGCGACGAACCAGCGTCGGCATAAAACAGTGAGTGGCCTCACTATCAAGCTTGCCCGCCGCCCCTAAAAGCGCCAGCTCCGTCGCCTGTTTTGCCATAGAAACAATCGGGTAGCGGATGGTCGTCAACTGCGGATCGGTATAGCGAGCAATGGGAATATCGTCAAAGCCGATGACTGAAACCTGCTGCGGTACGGCAATACCGTTATCTTTTAGCGCACTCAGCGCGCCGGCCGCCATATTATCGTTATAGGCAAACACGGCGGTTAGCCCGGCATTGCGTCCGAGCAGTTCGACCATTGCCGCTTCCCCACCCTGCATATCCGGCGAGCCGGTGCCAACCCAGCTATCGGGGGCCACAATGCCTTGCTCCAGCAGCGCACGCGCCCACCCTTCCCGGCGCATATCATCATCTTCAATGCTGTGGCTGGACGCGAGATAGCCAATGCGTTGATGCCCATGATTGAGCAGCATCCGGGTTCCCATCAGCGCACCGCTGACGTTATCCAGGCAGACGCAGCGATGGGCATAGCCGGGAACGATACGGTTAATCAGCACCATGCCGGGCATGTGTGCCATAAACTCGCTGAGTTCCCGATCGCTTAAGGCTTTAGAATGGACGATAAGTGCACTACAGCGCTGACGAATCAGCACCTCAATGGCGTTGCGCTCTTTTTCTGCTTCGTGGTAGCTATTGCCAATAAGCACATATTTATGATGCTGCTGGGCGACGGTATCCACCGCTTTAACCAGCGCGCCAAAGAAGGCGTCGGAGACGTCCATCACCACGCAGCCAATGGTATCGCTGACCTGCGTTGCCAGCGCTTGCGCGTTCGCATTCGGACGATAACCCAATGCCGACACCGCTTTCATCACGGTATCGCGGGTATCCTGACTGACCAGAGCGCTGTTGTTCAGCACCCGTGAAACGGTGGCAACGGAAACGCCCGCCTGGCGGGCGACATCACGAATGGTGATCATACTCACCGCCCGATTTAATATTGCTGCAGTTCACGTTACACCCCCTATGTACAGCGAGAGCGCTATTCTGGCAGTGAGTCTGCGGCAACTACGTGAGAAAGGTCACAGCCTTGGAAACGGTTACATCCATTTTGTTAATGGTTGTGATCTGGATCGTTATCTAAATGTGTTGCGAAATGACACGCCTGATGCTTTTGCCGTCAATTGACGCCACAGCCACTCAACGGGGCCCTGACGGAAATGACGCAGCCACAGCACAGAGAAGCCAAGGTTGACCAACCATACGGGGACAACAAACGCCAGTAGCGTCAGACGGTCATACTTCATGAACAGACCGAAGTGATAGAACAGCGTGGTACAAATGAGCGTTTGCAGAAGGTAGTTGGTCAGCGCCATGCGCCCCACGCAGACCACCGCTGCCGCCAGCCGAGAACGGCTGATTTGCGGCCAGTAGGCGTAAGCCAGCGCGGCGTAACCCAGCGTTTGGATCGGCGCGCTAATTTCACGCGGCGCTTGCAGCAAAAACGCGCACCAGCGATAGGCCCAGTCGAGATGCCACTGCGCGGCGATCGCCGGTAGGTTAATCAGCATGCCAAGAGAGATGCACAGCACCGCACAACGGCGGTAATGACGATGGCTGAACTGACCTTTCAGCCAGCCGCAGCGCATCAATGCCGCCCCCATTAGCATCATGCCGGCAAGCTGCCAGCCGTACTGCGCACCCAGCGCCAGAAGGTTTGCCGAGAGCATATCGCTGCGGTTGCTGATGGCTTCAAATCCGCCGTTCAGCTTCCAGTAATGTTCGTAGAGCAGGTTTGAAGCATCCGGCACCCACGAGCGACTTTGTCCGTTATCCGCAATCAGCCCAAGCAACAGCAGTACCGCCACGCCAATGACGTACAGCATCGCGCCGGTATTGAATAAGGCTTTCACGTCGCGCGCGTCGCGGACCAGGCGCCAGCAAACCAGCCCCACCAACGCATAGGCGAGCAAAATATCGCCGTCCCAGAACAGCAGCCCGTGAATAAACCCGAGCAACGCCAGCAGCGTCAGGCGGCTTTGAATCCAGCGCGAGCCCCGCGGTAGCAGCAATTGCAGACCCGCACCAAACAGCAGCGCAAACAGCGTGAGGAATTTTACCTGCGCAAACAGGTCGAGGATGGCCCACGTCCAGGCATCACGAGAGGTAATCTCACCGTACCAGGCGGGGTTAAGATAAGCGGCCTTCGGCAAGCCGAAGGCGCTGATATTCAGCAGCAGGATACCCAGTATGGCTACGCCACGAATAAAATCCAGCGTGACGTTTCGTTCCATGCACCTGCTCCGTGAGTCGATTAGTTGTGGTGACGTACCGCGCGCAAGAACTCCTGGCGGGTATTCTGGCTGGACTTGAACAGCCCACCCAGAGAGGTTGTGGTGGTGGCACTGGTCGCATCGCGAATGCCGCGTGCTTTCACGCAGTAGTGCACCGCGTCAATAGACACTGCCACATTGTTAGTACCGAGCAGCGTTTGCAGCGCCGTCAGGATCTGCTGCGTCAGACGCTCCTGAACCTGCGGGCGCTGGGCGAAGAACTGCACGATACGGTTGATTTTAGACAGGCCGATCACCGAATCTTTCGGGATGTAAGCCACGGTCGCTTTACCGTCGATGGTCACAAAATGGTGTTCGCAGGTACTGGTTAAGGTGATATCGCGCACCGTGACCATCTCGTCGACCTTCATCTTATTTTCAATAACGGTAATTTTCGGGAAATTGGCGTAATCCAGACCCGAGAAAATTTCGTCGACATACATTTTGGCAATGCGATGCGGCGTTTCCATCAGGCTGTCATCACTCAGATCGAGGTTCAGCAGCTGCATGATCTCGGTCATATGCCCAGTAATCAGGCGCTTACGGGTTTCATTATCCATTTCGCGCTCCGATGGGCGCAGCGGGGTTTCCAGACCACGGGCGACCAGCGCTTCGTGTACCAGGACCGCTTCTTTACTCAGTGATGACATTTTTATTCTCCTGCAGGTGTGGCGCTTTGCTTTTATCGGTGCAAAGTTTGCACTCATTGTGCGTGAGGCGACGCACAGAATCCAGTATTCGTCGCGATAATTATTGCAATCGTTCTTATCTTTCAGGCTGAGGACGCCAGACCAGCGCGCCGCCAATCAGTAAGGCTACCGCGGCGATGCCCAGTGCAGGCTCCAGCCGCTGGGTGAGCCAGGTGGATATCGCCGAGGTCATCGGCCCCACCAGCTGCCCGACGGCGTAACCTGTGGTCAGCAGTCCGGCCATATATCGTGCGTGTTTCGGTGCCAGTTCGCGGCCATAAAGCAGTGAAAGCTGAACCGCCACTAAGAATCCACCACCGACCAGCAGCGCGCCACAAACCAGTCCGCTCATTCCCGGCAACAGCCAGGCCAGCAATACGCCTACCCCCTGCAACCACAGTACGACGGCCAGACGCTGATGGGCGTGACCGACTCGACGCATTGCGATACTCAGGCCAATCCCCACCATGCTCGCCAGCCCGAAAATCGGCCAGATAAACTGGGCAAACAGGCTCTCGGGAAAACGGTGGCTCGCCATCTGCGATAAAAAGGTGGCGGGCAAGATGTAACCGAAGCCCGCCAGGCTATAGCTCCACACCAGCCGTTTGAGGTTGGTGGTTAAGGTCAGCGGCTCGGGTTTTTCACCGCTGCGATGCAGCTCGCCGGGACGCGGTAGCCAGCGACCAATCAGCGCCACCAACAGCAGCGCCAGCACGCCATACAGCTGCCAGCCTGCCGCTGCGCTCAGCGACTGCGCATGAATAAACACGCCGAGCAGCCCGCTTAGCGCAATGCCTGCACCCGGCCCGGCAAATACCGCCGCGCTTAAGCCCGGCCTGGCGTAATGCGCCAGCCGTTCGTTAACCCACGCCGCCGTCAGCACCATTGCCCAGCCGCTCATGCAGCCAATCACAAAGCGCAGCGCGCCGTGCAGCCAGGCGTTATCCGCCAGCGCGGAGATAAAGGTCAGCGCAACGGCGCCCGCAATCCCGGCATAGAGACGCATTTCCACGCCGCGATGGGCGCGCATGGCGTCCCACGCGCCAACCAGATAACCCAGATAGTTCAGCGCGGCGACGAGACCCGCACTGGTCAACGTCAGCTCGCCTTCGCCGATCATCAGCGGCACCTGAGGGGTGAACGCGAAGCGCCCTATCCCCATTGTTGCCACCAGTACCAGAAAACCGCTTAGCGCAATACGTACCGGCATGAACGCCCCGGATGTAAATGTAAAGTTATCTTTATGATGCAACATGTCGATGTTATGCGGAAGTGAAAGTTACTCACCGCTGATGAATTATCTGTATGATGGACTGATATATTTTGACCAAAACCGCGAGGAGCCCGCATGGAAATGCTTGAAGAGCACCGCTGTTATGGCGGCTGGCAGCAGCGCTGGCAGCACCATTCTGCCACGCTAAATTGCACGATGACCTTTAGTCTGTTTTTGCCTCCGGAAGGGAAAAAAACGCCGCCGCCGGTGCTGTACTGGCTGTCTGGCCTGACCTGTAACGACGAGAACTTCACCACCAAAGCCGGGGCGCAGCGCGTTGCCGCCGAGCTGGGCATTGTATTGGTGATGCCGGACACCAGCCCGCGTGGCGAGGGTGTTGCCAATGATGCCGGATATGACCTCGGCCAGGGCGCAGGTTTTTACCTGAACGCCACCGAGTCCCCGTGGGCCACGCATTACCGCATGTATGATTATCTGTGCGACGAGCTGCCAGCGCTGATTCAGGCGCAGTTTAACGTGAGCCCGCGAAGCGCGATTAGCGGCCACTCGATGGGCGGCCACGGCGCGCTGATGCTGGCGCTGAAAAACCCAGGCAAATATTGCAGCGCGTCCGCCTTTGCGCCGATCGTCAACCCAAGCCGGGTGCCGTGGGGGCAGAAAGCGTTTAATGCCTATCTGGGTGATGACGTTGCTCGCTGGAAAGAATGGGATAGCACCGAGCTGCTGCTGGCAAGCCAGGCAGAGCATGCAATCCCGATGTTGATCGATCAGGGTGATAACGATCAGTTCCTCGCCGATCAACTGCAGCCAGCGGTCTTTGCCGAAGCCGCGCGGCAGAAAGACTGGCCGCTGACCCTACGCATTCAGCCGGGTTACGACCACAGCTACTACTTTATTGCTTCGTTTATTGAAGATCACCTGCGCTTCCACGCCGAGTATCTGCTGAAATAATGGCAGCCCCGGAGTCGGCGCTTATGCGCCTCGTCCGGGCTACGTGGGCGTTGAAGCCCAGCCGAGCATCGCGACGCCGGGGGTTATCTCTCCGGCAACGTATACGGATACGCCTTGCGATACTGCAACGGCGTTTTCCCCATATTTTTGCGAAAACAGGTAATAAACCACGCGTACTCGGTAAAGCCGACCCTTTCGGCAATCTCCCGCACCGAATACTGTGAATGCAGCAACAGCTCGCAGGCCTGGCGAATGCGCCGCATCATTAAATACGCCTGAATCGTCCCGCCGGTTTCATCATGAAACCGCCGTGAGGTATGTCCACGTGAGCAGCCCATCACGGCAGCAATCTCTTCTAATGAACAGCGTTCATGATAGTGGTTCTCCAGCCAGCGGATAATCGTCGACGAGAAAGTATTATGCCCTACCGCCTGCTCCTGCTGCGGCAACAGGCTAATCAGCTGCATAATCAAAAACGCGCTGTCGCTGGTACTCCAGCTCTCTTCGTGCGTTAAGTTTTCAAAGCGCTGCAACAGCGTTTCAATCACCGGCTGTAGGTCGCCTACGTCAAACACCCTCGCCTTTTCACCGCGCCCGCAGAGCTGACGCAGAAGCATCTGCTGACGGGGAAAATCCCGCAGCCAGGGTTCAATCAACGACGGGTTAAAGTGCAGCGTAGTACGGTGATAGAGGTTGCGATCGCTTTGCTCGACGTAAACCTTGTGAAGTTTGCCCGGTGGAAAAATAAATAGTCGCCCCGACTTCACCGTATATTGCTGATGCTCCATCAGCGCGATGCCCACCCCCCGTGAAACGGAAAGGATCTCCGCGCACTGGTGCCAGTGGTAATAGTTGGCGGGTAGATTCTGCATCCGATTGAAATAGATAGATTTATCGTTGAGATGAATCTGTTCGAGATAGGTGGTGTCTTCCGTTGGTTGTGAATGTGCCACAGTGCCAGCCCCGCATGTTAATAAACTTAAACTTTCATCATCGGAATAAAACTTTTGCGCCAAATTACGCCATAAAATTATTTTTAATTACCCTTCATGCTTAAAAGTAAGAGCACAATCACATTTGCCAACCGCGTCAAATTCCTATTATTCGTCCGCCATCAACAAACTGAAACGGGATTTCATCATGCGGACAAAACAAGAATATGGTGCATTAGTCGAGGGTTGGATAGCGGCGGCGGTTCCCCGTTTATCGGCGGACTGCACGCGACTTCATGCGGGCGATACCGCCGCGCAATACCCGGACGACGTCGCCGGAATGGAGGGTTTTGTTCGTCTGATGTGGGGCCTATTTCCGCTGGTGAGCGGCGGTACCGTACCAGCGTGGCACGATGCGTTTGTCACCGGCGTGCGCAATGGCAGTAACTCACAGCACGCAGGCTACTGGGGTGATGTCGGCGACAACGACCAACGCTGCGTAGAAATGGCGGCCTTTGGTCTCGGCCTCGCGCTGCCCAACGGTAAGCTGTGGTCGTCGCTCTCAGCCGAAGAGCAGGATAATCTCACCCACTGGCTCAGCCAGAGCGCAGACGTCTCGGTGCCGGACAACAACTGGCACTTCTTCCCGGTGCTCATCCAGCTTGGGCTGAAGTGCGTCGGACGCCCCTACGACATGGCGGTCATCAACCGTCATCTCGACGCCATTGAGCCCTTCTGGCTCGGCAACGGCTGGTATAGCGACGGCGCGGGCAAACCGCGCGACTATTATATCTCCAGCGCCTTCCATTTTTATGGCCTGATCTACAGCCACTTTATGCAGGACGTCGACCCGGAGCGCTGCCTGCGCTATCGCCAGCGCGCCCAGCAGTTCGCTAAAGATTACGCCTACTATTTTGCCGCTAACGGCGAAGGCATACCGTTTGGCCGCAGCCTGACCTACCGCTTTGTGCAGGTTGCGTTCTGGAGCGCGGTTGCCTTTACCGAACTGGAGGTATTTACCCCGGGCGTGGTGAAGGGGCTGATTTTACGCCACCTTGAAAGCTGGCTCGATAAACCGTTTATCGGCGCAGATGGCCTGTTCACCATCGGCTACAGCTACCCAAACCTGATTATGGCCGAGGACTACAACAGCCCCGGTTCCCCCTACTGGGCGCTGAAGGCGATGCTGATTCTGGCGCTGCCGGAAGAGAGCGCCTTCTGGCAGGCCGCATGTGAACCGCTGCCAACGTTGGACGCGATTCACCCGATTCCCGAGGCAGGGCAAATCATCATCCATAGCGATGAGCAGCGCCACGCATGGATGCTGATGTCCGGTCAGTTCGACAAAAATAACTTCGTTAACTTCGAGCAGAAGTACTGCAAATTTGCCTATTCCAGCCAGTTTGGTTTTACCCTGGAGCGTGGGCGCTACGGCCTGAGCCACGCGGCGGTGGATTCCATGCTGCTGTTCAGCAACGGTGATGGCTACTATCGCGGCCGCCGCGAGTGTGAATGCTCTGAAGTGACGGATAGCTGGGTTCGTAGCGAATGGCGTCCGTGGGACGACGTGACCGTCACCACCTGGCTGGTTGCGCTGCCACAAGGCCACGTTCGCGTCCACCGCATACACACGCCACGAGCGCTGGACTGCGTTGAGGGCGGATTTGCCGCTAATCGCCACCAGCAAACGCACCAGATCATCACCGAAAACGGTGTCACCCTTGAAACCGCGCACCACTATAGCCGGATGGTGAGCCTGACCGACGATCGTCAGCCGTTCACCGTCACCACGCCGCCGAACAGCAATTTGCTGTACGCCGCGCCGGCCACGATTCCCTGCCTTCGCACTCAGCTTAGCGCTGGCTCCTACTGGCTCGCCTGCTACGTCAGCGCCGACCCGGGCGCGGTGCGTGAACTGCCGGCACCATTACATTTTGATGTTACGACACAGCAGTTAACCGTGAACGACCTGACGCTCACCATAAGATAACCCTGACCTCTGGATAACGGCGGAGACCGCAATGACCACGATGATTCAGTCGACACGTTCGGCGTATATAAAACTCAGTCTCTTTGTTTTTCTGTTTACCTTTACCTGGGCGGCAAGCTTCGGCCTGTACGCTATCTGGCTTGGCGATAAAGCGGGGCTCGATGCCGTGGATATCGGCACCGTCTTCGCGGTGAACGGCGTGTTCGCGGTGGTGATTAAGCCGGTGTACGGCTACATCATGGACAAAATCGGCATGAAGAAGCACCTGCTCTATTTTGTGTGCATTGTCTCGGCGTTGATGGCACCGTTCTATATCTGGATCTACCTGCCGCTGCTGCAAACGCATTTCATCACCGGCATGATTGTCGGCGCGCTGTTCTTTAGCCTCGGCTGGTACGCGGGCGTGGCGGCTGAAGAGTCCTACGTCGACCGCTTCAGCCGCCTGTATAATATGGAGTTTGGCCGTATCCGCATGTGGGCGGCGCTCGGCTGGGCGACTGCCTCCTCTTTCTCCGGCTTCCTCTATAACATTTCGCCAAAAATCAACTTCGCCATCAGCAGCGTGTCGGCGCTGTGCATGTTCGCCGTGCTGCTGACGCTCAAGGTGGACCATTTCGGCAAAGAAGAAAATAACGTTTTATCGAAAGAGAAAATCGTCATTACCGACGTGCTGAACCTGCTGAAAAACCGCAAGTTCTGGATGTTTTCGCTCTACATCGCGGGCGTGGCCTGGATGATGTTTATCGCTGAGCAGCAGTTCTCCCGCTACTTCGTCACCTTCTTCTCAACCAAAGAGGAAGGCAACGCGATGTTCGGCTATATGAGCACCGCGCAGTCCGCCGCAGAATTCTTCGGCATGATGCTGGTTCCGGCGATTATCAACCGCATCGGTGCCAAGCAGGGCATGCTGCTTACCGGTCTGGTTATCAGCCTGCGCCTGATTATCTCCGGCATGACCAACGATCCGCTGATTATCTGCCTTGTAAAACCGCTGTACGGTATTGAGATTGCCCTGATTCTGGTGTCGGTCTTCAAATACATTGCCGAGCATTTCGACAAACGCGTCAACGCCACCATGTACCTGCTGGGCTACCAGGCGATGATCTACGTCGGTTCTATCGTCGTCGCACCGCCGGCGGGTTATGCCTATCAAACTATCGGCTTTGAGCACACCTATCTCATCATGGGCATTATCGCCCTGGTGTTCACCGGCGTCTCCGCCCTCACCTTATCAACCTGCTACAGCCACAAAAAGCGCGCTGTAGAACAGGAAATCAAGCAGCAAGCGCTTAATTAAAACGGGAATATGCCAGCATGATGTCTGAACAGATCAGAAAAGAACCCCTTGCCTCATACACTCTGAAACCGGGAGAACGTGAAGAGATTGACCGTAAAATTCGCGGGGCGATGCCTGCGCTGCTGAAGGCTATTGATGACAATGCCGACTATTTCGGCTCGCGCTTCCCGGATGCGGCCTGTAAAAACGGGGTCTATCCAATTATTGATAACGTCGAATGGACCACCAGCTTCTGGACCGGGCAGCTGTGGCTGGCCTATGAGTGGACGGGGCTTGAGCGCTACCGCACGCTGGCGGAGCAGCATATTCACTCCTTCGGCCAGCGGATTATTAACCGCGACCACACTAACCATCACGATCTGGGCTTCCTTTATAGCCTCTCCTGCGTGGCGGGCGAGCGTCTGACCGGCAACCGCGAGGCGGGCTACATCGCCCTGCTTGCCGCCGAAGCGCTGATGGAGCGCTACAACGAGAAGGCCGGGATCATCCAGGCGTGGGGTGAGCTAGATAATCCTGAGCAACAGGGCCGCATGATAATCGACTGCAACATGAACCTGCCGCTGCTGTATGAAGCCAGCGCGGCTAGCGGAGACCCGCGCTACGCCGAGGCGGCAAAGCAGCACATTGAGCGGGCGCGTCGCCATATCGTGCGTGCAGACGGCTCGACCTTCCATACCTGGTATATGGATGTAGAAACCGGCGAGCCGCGCTTTGGTAACACCCACCAGGGCTTTTCCGACGATTCATGCTGGGCGCGCGGCCAGGCGTGGGGCGTGTACGGCTTCCTGCTGAACTACCTGCACACCGGCGATGAACGCCTGCTGACGCTGAGCCAGACGCTGGCGAATTACTATCTGAACCGGTTGCCGGAGGATCTTGTCTGTTATTGGGATCTGGCGCTGACCGATCCTACCAGCGAGCGCGACAGTTCGGCGGCGGCAATCGTCGCCTGCGCCCTGCTGGAGCTGGTTAAGCATCTGCCTGTTACTCATCCGGATCGTGAGAGCTATGAAACGCTGGCGCTGCGGATGATTGGCAATATGATCGACGGTTACGTTAACCGCGAGCATACGCCGGGCCAGGGTCTGCTTAAGCATTCGGTCTATTACTTTAAAGGTGGGGTTGGCGTGGACGAGTGCTGTAGCTGGGGGGATTACTTCCTGATGGAAGCGATGGTGCGAGCGACGAGGAACTGGCAAAGCTACTGGTAATAAAAGGCCCGATAACGTTGCGCTTATCGGGCCTTTTATTATGGTGCAATTCCCGGGGTCGCTTTTGTACGACCGGATACATAGGTAACACTTCAGACCGGGAACATAGGTAACACTTTCCTAGTCTATCCGGATAATACTACGGCTTTTCCGGTCATAGTAAGCAAGCGTTATTCCGTTAAAGATGATGGCCTCAACGCCATCATCTTTTTCTTCCAGCATGATGTATTCTCCCAGCAGCGCCTCGCTCTGGAACACTTCCTTACCGATGTGTATTACTCCTTTCGACATCACCCTGTACAGCCGTGCCCCCTCAGGCCACTCATATTCAGGGACCTTTCCATCCCAGCGACGCGATGAAGGCCGCCATACCTGGCCCGGCGTACTTCCTCCCAGTGCCTCATGCGGACGCTCCTGGTTAAACTCTTCTCTGTAATGACTGAACCAGGCCTGTTGCTCCTCCTGCGTTCTGAAGATATTCCCGTGCTTCAGCGCACTTTTCAGCGAGCGGTGCATGCGTTCATGACGACCATTTTCTTCCGGATGTCCCTTCCTGATGCGCTCGGGTCTGACGCCCAGCTTGATAAGCCAGACTGACAGACGGCTGAGACCCGCTACCCCGACACCTGCAAAGGGCTGCCCGTTATCGGTTCGCAGTACATCCGGCAGACCATATTCAAGGAAGGCATCAGTGAGGCACTGCCGGGCGAACACGGTGTTCTCGTGATGGTTACCCCGGCAGCTCAGAAGGTAACGACTGTGGTTATCCGTTAGCGTAAACGGATGGCAGTATTCCCGGCTCAGCAGTCTGAACTTCCCTTTAAAATCAGCGCTCCAGACCTGATTAATATTCTGGACAGTGGTCAGCGGCTGACGATTACCGGGGGTTCTGTGTTTGCGTTTTCTGTCCGGAACCAGCCCCTGGCGTTTGAGGATGTCACCGATGGTGCTGGCAGCCGGGACCGGGAAGTCGACCTGATGATTAAGGAGCCACATCCGCAGCTTTTTCGGCCCCCAGTCAGGGTGTTTTTGTCGTAACGCCATCAGATGGGCAGCAATATCTGGCGGGATGGTGCGGGAATGTGAGTGTGGTGCGCGTGAGCGGTCAAAAAGCGTCGCAGGCTCTGAGGGCTCAAAACGCCCGAGCCATTTATAGCCCGTTTTACGGCTGATGCCGAAGAGGCGGCAGAGCGCGGAGAAAGACATCGTGCCAGTCTGGCTGGCACGGATAAAATCAAGGCGTTGCATAGGTCGGGTCTCAGTCCAGGGCATAGCGAGTCTCCTCTTCTATGCCAGTTATAACTGTTACCCATGTATCCGGTCTAAAGTGTTACCTATGTTTCCGGTTTGTACCTTTGCTCGCCCGGACTACCGTAGTCAGTAGCCCGGCCAAGCGTAAGCGCCGCCGGGGTTAGCACAGACTTAGAAGCGGTAATCCACTGCCATAAAGTAGCGGCGACCATCTTCGTTATAGCTGTAGTCATCACGATTCAGGTCTTTATCCCCGACGTTAAGCACGCCCGCACGCAGCTTGACGTCTTTGGTCGCCTGCCATGAGCCGCCGATATCCCAGGTGGTATAGCCGCCCGGTGTTTTCGCCGTAGCCGACGCGGCACGCTGCTTACCGGTATAGCTTCCCGCCAGATAGAACGTCCAGTCCTGAATCGGGCTCCAGTCTACACGCCCATTACCGGTATGGAACGGCAGCTCCTGCAGCGGCTTGTCACCGCCGTTACTCAGGTCTCGCCCGTCGTTATAGGTGTAATTCAACGTCACCTTCCAGTCGTCGCCAAACGGTACTTTCAGCTCGGACTCCACGCCGCGAATACGCGCTTTGTTAACGTTGTAGTAGGCAAACACCGGCACACCGTTATCGAAACCAACAAAGTTCGGATAGCCCGGCGCAGCATTCTTATCACGCGTACGACTGATGTTAATCATGTCGTCGATGTCATTCTGGAAGGTGGTGACGTTGGCCTGCACGCCTTCCAGCCAGCCCTCTTCGCCCTGGTAGTAAAGACCCACTTCGAAACTCTCACTGGTTTCCGGCTTCAGGTCCGGGCTACCAACGATACGGCAGCCGCCACGGCAGGAATTGGTGGCCCAGTCAGGACTCAGCTGCAGCAGAGAAGGCGCTTTAAACGCCGTCGCCCAGCCCCCTTTTACCGTCACGGTATCGGTCGCGTTATAGACCAGATACGCACGCGGGCTCCAGTGATCGCCATAGGTCTGGTGATCGTCCATACGGATACCGGTGGTCAGCGCCAGCGGCTCGAAGATGCGCCATTCATCTTCGAGGAACAGCGCATATTGGCTGGCTGACGTTTCGCTGCTGGTACCGCGCGTCAGGTTAACTGGGTCGCTAAGCTTATCGTGGCGCCATTCACCACCGAAGGTCACCAGTTGGTTAATCACCCCCAGCGGCAACACGTATTTCCCGTCGATGGTATTGCTTTCCGAGGTGATTTCACTGGCGTTGCCAGGGTTCTTATTGACGACCTTCTCGCCGTAGTACTTAAGCTCGCTGTTGCCCAGTTCCCATCGACCATTGTGACTTAACGAGTAGTTCTGGCGTTCAACGCGGTTACGATCGAGCGAGTCAGAGTCGCGGTCCTGGCGATCGAAGCCGTAGCCCGCGGTAATATCGTTGTTCTCGTTTGGCGTCCAGGCAAATTCAACGTTGGCATCTCGGCTGGTGAAGCCTTCAATACGCGGGCTCTCACCGGTGGTACTGGTTGTAGAAGTCTGCTGAGCGTCCTTCTCGCGTTTTGCCAGACTACCGAAAGCCTTCATGCCGAGCACGCCATCCACCAGCGGGCCTGCGGTATAGAACTGGCCATTCCAGGTGTCACCGCGATCGCGATGTTCCTGAATCGTGGTATCCGCGGTGACGGTTCCCGTCCATTTAGCGCCAATCTTTTTGGTGATGATATTGACCACGCCGCCCAGCGCATCGGAGCCGTACAGCGAGGACATCGGCCCACGCACCACTTCGATACGCTCGATGGCGTCTACCGGGATCCAGTTGAGGTCGAAATCGTTGTGGCGGAAGACGACGTTACGCGAGTTGACGCGCTTACCGTCGATAAGAATCAGGGTGTAGCTGCTGTCCAGGCCGCGAATGCTGACGCCCTGGCGGTTATCCCCTTCGTTGGTGAGCTGAACGCCCGGAACTTCTTTCAGCACGTCTTTCAGGTTCTGCACCGGCTTGCGCTGCAAATCTTCCTGAGTGATCACGCTGATACTGGCGGGCGCATCCTTCACGCTTTGCTCGGTGGCAGCCGCCGTTACGACCATCACGTCTTTATCATCGGCAGCGCTGACAGGCAGCGCCAGGGACATTACGGACGCACAAAGCCCGCCCCGAACCAAGGGGTTTAACCTAAACATTCCATATCTCCATGAGGTGAATACTGAATTAAAACAAAGAGGTCTTACTCACAAATGCTGCAATGCCGTTGACCGACGGCCTGTTGTTTTATGCAGATGTGGCTGGTCCCTCCAGGTTTTATCCATCAGGAGTGGAAATGGCTTCATCCTTTTATATGAGGTGTGATAATAAACGTAATGATAACGATTATCAATTAAGGTTATTTAAAGTTATGTCAAGAAGTAACTATTTGCGTCTATTTCATCGGTGGCGAGCATAAAAAAACCTCTCCGAAGAGAGGCTTTCATCGTAAACCGAACGGCTGATTATTTCTTAAAGCGTTCCGGGAAGTGCATTTCGCTATAGCGTACGAAGTGCGTACCGCGGGTCAGCTTATAACCGAACCAGATAACCAGGAACAGTGGAATACCGATATAGGTTGCCGCTACGCCGCCCCAGTCGATGGTGTCGGCCAGAAACGCTTCGTAGTTCTGGCCCAGAGTAATAATCAGGCACAGCACGAAGGCGAAGATTGGCCCCAGCGGGAAGAACCCGGAACGGTACGGCAAGTTGTTCAAGTCATGACCCTGCATCACGTAGCCGCGACGGAAGCGATAATGGCTAATCGCAATCCCCAGCCAGGCGATAAAGCCGGTCATCCCGGAGGTGTTCAGCAGCCACAGGTAGACGGTCTGGTTGCCAAACATCGAGGTCAGGAAGCACAGGCCCGCAATGACGGTTGTTGCATACAGCGCGTTACGCGGTACGCCGCCACGAGACAGCTTCGAGAAGATGCGCGGCGCTTTGCCGTCACAGGCCAGGGTGTAGAGCATACGGGTAGAAGCGTACATCCCGGAGTTACCCGCCGACAGCACCGCCGTCAGGATAACCGCGTTCATAATCGCCGCCGCAGAGAGCAGACCCGCGTGTTCGAACACCAGCGTGAACGGGCTGACGGAGATATCTTTCACGTCGTTACGCAGCAGGCTTGGGTCGGTGTAAGGAATGATCAGGCTGATAATCAGGATCGCGAACACATAGAACAGCAGGATACGCCAGAACACCTGACGCACCGCGCGCGGAATGTTCTTCTCAGGATCTTCAGATTCGCCCGCCGCAATACCGATAAGCTCGGTACCCTGGAAGGAGAAGCCGACGATCATCGCCACGCCAATCATTGCCGATAACCCACCGGCAAACGGCGCGTCGCCGGTTGTCCAGTTGCTCCAGCCGACAGGCTGCGCACCTTTGAAGATGCCGAGGATCATCATGATGCCAACGACGATAAAGATGATAACGGTCGCTACTTTGATGAGCGAGAACCAGTATTCCGCTTCGCCAAAGCCTTTCACCGAGATGTAGTTCAGCAGGAAGATAACGCACAGGAACAGCGCGCTCCAGATCCAGCCTGGGGTATCCGGGAACCACCAGCTCATCACCAGCTGCGCAGCCACCAGGTCAACGGCGATCGTTACCGCCCAGTTGTACCAGTAGTTCCAGCCCAGCGCGAAGCCGAAGCCCTCTTCCACATAGTTCTGACCATAGGTGGCAAAAGAACCGGATACCGGCATATAGGCTGCCAGCTCGCCAAGACTGGTCATCAGGAAGTACACCATCAGGCCAATCAGAATATAGGAAAACAGCGCGCCGCCCGGGCCCGCCTGAGAAATGGTTGCGCCGGACGCAACAAACAGGCCTGTACCAATGGAACCGCCAATGGCGATCATCGTCAGGTGACGCGCCTTGAGTTCGCGACGTAACGCGGGCGCTTGTGTGGTTTTTGTTTCGGAACCCATGTGAAAATGCTATCCATCCAAAAAATGAGGCGCGATTGTAGCAGACGAAGCCCGCAGATCACGGTAGAAATGCGCTGTTATAAGAGACCTTCATGATTGGCCTCTTATTATAAGTAAAGCAGCCGATGGCGATTTTAGATATCGCAGTAGTGCAAAAAGCGCTTAAGGGCGTTGGAGAGGTGTTTTTGCCGATGATGGATGCGCCACAGCGTTCGGCTGAGCGTCGGCAGCGGGATTGCCACTTCCACCAACGTTCCGGCTTCCAGTTGTTCTGCAATCACCCGCCGCGACAGGCAGCTAATGCCCAGGTCGTGACGCACCGCGTGTTTGATGGCTTCTGAGTTACCCAACTCCATGCCCATCTGGAACTGCGGCAGGTGCGAAAGCAGCAAATAATCGACGATTTCCCGGGTGCCCGATCCTTTCTCACGCAGGATCCACGGTGCCATCGCCAGCTTTTCGAGCGTCACCTCACCCAGCAGCCAGGCGCTGTCTGGTGCGGAGAACACTACTAGCTCATCCTCGAGCCACGGCTCGGCAATAATATCCGCAGAGTGGCATGGGCCTTCAATCAGGCCGATATCGACGCGAAAGTCCGCCACCGCGTTAATCACATCCTGGCTGTTGCCCACGCTCAGTTCCAGCGGCAGCGTAGGAAAATCCTTGCGGTAGCGGGCGATGATGCCCGGCAGAATATAGTTGCCGATGGTGCTACTGGCGTAGACGCGAATCGCACCGTTATCTTCACGAAACAGCTGCTCTATTTCCCCAGCCTGTTCCAGCAGCGCCAACGCACGCGGGTACAGCAGGCGGCCGTGCTCGTTAACCACCAGACGTTTGCCGACGCGGTCGAAAAGCTGTACGCCAAGCTGCCCTTCGAGATCGGTCAACGCCGCGCTGACCGCCGACTGCGACAGCGCCAGCATCTGAGATGCCTGGGTCGTTGAGCCACTTTTCAGTACCTCTGCAAAAACTTCTAACTGCCGCAGCGTGATGTGCATAGTGTTTCAGCCGCTCGGGCCGCCCTTACCAGTTATTACGATTAATTATAAATATATAATCAATTTTATCTTTAAACCAGCGAGGCGTAACCTTTTAGCCAGACAAAGGAGAAGGCTATGACACAGGTCACCTTAGAAACGCATCATCATCGCGGTATCAAACATTTTATCCCTGGACTCGCCCTTAGCGCCGTGATTACCGGTGCCGCAGTCTGGATCGGCAATATCCCGGCCGTAGCAGGCGTAGGCATGAGCGCGCTGACGCTAGCCATCCTGTTCGGGATGGTGATTGGTAACACGATTTACCCAAAACTCTGGCAGTCTTGCGACGGCGGCGTGCTGTTCGCCAAGCAGCATTTGCTGCGTCTGGGCATTATTCTTTACGGTTTCCGTCTGACCTTCGCTCAGATTGCCGACGTGGGTGCAAGTGGCATCATCATCGACGCCCTGACGCTGTGCAGTACCTTTATGATGGCCTGCTGGCTCGGGCAGAAGGTCTTTGGTCTTGATAAACATACCAGCTGGCTGATTGGTGCCGGTAGCAGTATCTGCGGTGCGGCTGCGGTACTGGCGACCGAGCCGGTCGTGAAAGCCGAGGCGAGTAAAGTGACCGTCGCGGTGGCAACCGTGGTTATCTTCGGTACGTTGGCTATCTTCATCTACCCGGCCATGTACCCGCTTCTGGCGCACTGGTTTACGCCTGAAACCTACGGTATCTATATCGGCTCGACCATGCACGAAGTGGCGCAGGTTGTGGCAGCGGGCCATGCGGTAACGCCAGAAACGGAAAACGCGGCGGTGATTGCCAAAATGCTGCGCGTCATGATGCTGGCTCCGTTCCTGCTGTTTATGGCCGCTCGTGTTAAACAATTGGCTCCGGCAGGTGCAACAGAGAAAAGCAAAATCACGATCCCATGGTTTGCCATCCTGTTCATCGTGGTCACCATCTTCAACTCGTTCCACCTGCTGCCAAACAGTGTGGTGCAAATGCTGATTACGCTGGACACCATCCTGCTGGCAATGGCAATGGCGGCGCTGGGCGTGACCACACACGTTAGCGCACTGAAAAAAGCCGGTGCGAAACCGCTGATGATGGCGCTGGTGCTGTTCATCTGGCTGATTGTTGGCGGCGGCGCGATTAACTTCGCTATCCACTACCTGATGGCATAATCGACAACGACTCAGCGCTTTTAACCCGCTATACTCCCCCTTTTGAGTATGGCGGGTTTAACTATATGAAATACATCGGAGCGCACGTCAGCGCCGCGGGCGGCCTGGCAAACGCCGCAATTCGGGCAGCGGAAATCGAAGCGACCGCCTTCGCCCTGTTCACCAAAAATCAGCGTCAGTGGCGCGCCGCACCGCTGACCACCGAGATTATCGACGACTTCAAAGCCGCCTGTGACAAGTATCACTACACTCCGGCACAAATTCTTCCTCACGACAGCTACCTGATTAACCTCGGTCATCCGGTGGAAGAAGCGCTGGAGAAATCCCGAGAAGCCTTTATCGACGAGCTGACGCGCTGTCAGCAGTTGGGGCTGACGTTACTGAACTTCCATCCGGGCAGCCATCTGCTGCAAATCGACGAAGACAAGTGTCTGGCGCGTATTGCCGAGTCCATCAACATTGCGCTGGCGCAGACTGAGGGCGTGACGGCGGTTATTGAGAATACCGCCGGTCAAGGCAGCAACCTCGGCTTTAAGTTCGAACATCTGGCAGCCATCATTGATGGCGTCGAAGATAAGTCACGCGTTGGCGTGTGCATCGATACCTGTCACGCTTTCGCCGCGGGCTATGACCTGCGCACCACCGAAGCCTGTGCTGACACCTTCGCTGAATTCGAACGCATTGTCGGCTTTAAGTATCTGCGCGGCATGCACCTGAACGACGCCAAAAGCGAGTTCGGTAGCCGCGTTGACCGTCACCACAGCCTGGGCGAAGGCAACATTGGGCACGATGCGTTCCGCTTTATCATGCAGGACAACCGTTTTGATGGCATCCCGCTGGTGCTGGAAACCATTAATCCGGATATCTGGGCAGAAGAGATTGCCTGGCTGAAGGCGCAGCAGACCGAGAGCGCTACCGTCTGATTGCCCGGTGGCGCTGCGCTTACCGGGCCTACAGGTTCGGGCAAACATGATAAAGCGCAGCCGCTATCAGGCATAAAAAAAGGGCCGAATCATCGGCCCTTTTTTACGTTTGTACCAGGATTACGCTTTCGCGGCAACCACACCTTCCGGGCGTTTCAGCACCGCATAGGAGAGACCCGCCACCAGCGTACCCACCACAATCGCAATCAGGTAACCCAGCACTGGAGTGATAGCGCCTGGAATCAGCAGCACGAACAAACCACCGTGCGGTGCCATCAGTTTCGCGCCAACTGCCATCGAGATAGCACCGGTAACTGCGCCGCCAACGATACAGCAAGGCAGAACGCGCATCGGGTCACGAGCCGCGAACGGAATCGCCCCTTCAGAGATAAAGCACAGGCCCAGAACCAGCGCCGCTTTGCCCCCTTCACGTTGACCCTGATCGAATTTCTTACGCGCAACCAGCGTTGCAATACCCATTGCCAGCGGCGGCACCATACCGGCTGCCATAATGGCGGCCATCGGTGCGTAAGTCTGGGTACTCAGCAGACCAACGCCGAACGCGTATGCTGCTTTGTTGACCGGACCACCCATATCGGTACACATCATCGCACCAAGGATAGCGCCCAGCAGGACCGCGTTCGCGGTGCCCATGGTTTGCAGCCAGTGGGTCAGCCAGGTCAGCAGCGCGGCAACCGGGGTACCAATGAGATAAATCATTGCCAGGCCGACAATCAGGCTGGATACCAGCGGGATTATCAGAATAGGCTTCAGCGCTTCCATGCTTGGTGGCAGCTTCAGCTTGGTGCTAATAAGTTTTGCCACGTAACCGGCAAGGAAGCCCGCGATGATACCGCCGATAAAGCCGGAACCGCCGCTCACTGCCAGCATACCGCCGATAAGACCAGGGGTCAGACCCGGACGGTCAGCAATGGAGAAGGCAATAAAGCCTGCCAGCACCGGCACCATCAGCGCAAAGGCTGAACCACCGCCAATCTGCATCAGCGCCGCAGCCAGCGTACCTTTGACTTCAAACGCTTTAATACCGAAGGCAAATGACAGCGCGATACACAGACCGCCCGCCACAACCATTGGCAGCATGTAAGAAACGCCGGTCAACAGGTGACGATACGCCCCGCCGCCGCTCTCTTTCTTCCCAGCATCCGCCGGAGATTTCGTCTGGCCAGAAGGCTGATACGGCTTCGCTTCAACCATCGCTTTATCCAGTTCCTGCGCGGTTTTCTTCAGCGCAAGACCGGTGGTGGTGCGATACATTGGCTTACCAGCAAATTTCGCCAGATCCACTTCAATGTCCGCCGCGACGATAACCAGGTCAGCCGCTTCGACTTCTTCTGGGGTAATCGCGTTACCGGCACCCACGGAGCCGCGGGTTTCAACCTTCACCCAGAGACCGCGTTTTTTGGCTTCGGTCTCAATGGCTTCAGCCGCCATGAAAGTATGCGCCACGCCGGTTGGGCAAGCGGTGACCGCTACGATACGTTTTACCGCACCTTTCGCAGTTGGTTCCGCCTGCGCCGGAGCCTCGTAAGGCAGGGCGTGTGATTTGGCTTCGCTCAGGAACAGCTCCGGATGGGAAACTGCACGGTTGACGTCGCCAAGGTAAACCTGTTTGCCCGCCAGCGCGTTATCGGCAGGCAAAGCGGATCCCAGCACGATGGCCAGTTCAGCATCGTTCGGGTTATCAATGAATTCCAGGCGCGCTTTCTGCGCCGCCGCACCCAGCAGGGTCTTCGCCATATAAGCACGAGCCTGTCCAAGTTTGGCATCGATAATCAGCAGCGTTTTCATACGCCTCTCCCCTGCTGTTAGTTAAAAGGTTTCAGGTCGACACGCGCCATCATCGCGGCCAACTGGGTACGATCGGTAATGCCGACGTTGCTCTGGCTTACCGCCAGCGCGGCAACGGCAGTCGCCAGACGCAGGGTATGCTCGCTGGACTCACGCATCAGCAGGCCGTAAATCAGACCGCCAACCATGGAATCCCCCGCCCCTACCGTGCTTACCACTTCCACTGACGGCGGCTTGGCAATCCACTCGCCGGAGGCGTTAACCCACAGCGCGCCTTCCGCACCCAGTGAAATCACCACATGGGCAATGCCCTGCTCGCGCAGCGCGTGAGCCGCTTCAATCACATCTTTCATCTCAGGCAGCTTACGGCCAGCCCAGATTTCCAGCTCGCGACGGTTTGGCTTAACCAGCCATGGCGCCGCTTTCAGACCCGCAACCAGCGCTTCGCGGCTGCTGTCGAAAATAATGCACGGACACTGGCTGCGCAGGCGCGTCATCCAGTCGGTGAACGCTTCCGGGCTAACGCCCGCTGGCAGACTACCGCTCACGCACACCATGTCGAACTGACCAAGCCAGGTCAGAGAATCGTTAACAAAGCGTTCCCAGTCAGACGCGGTAACGTCAAAACCGGAGAAGTTAAAGTCGGTGACTTCGCCGTCTTTCTCGGTCAGCTTGACGTTAATACGGGTACGGCCCTGAACGACCTGGAAACGGTTAGCAATGCCCAGTTCGCTGAACAGCTGCTGAAAACCATCCTGGTTGTCTTTACCGAGGAAACCGCCAACGGTGACGTCGATGCCAAGATCTTTCAGTACCTTAGCAACGTTGATGCCTTTACCCGCTGCATGCAGACCGGTAGTACGTACCAGGTTAACTTCCCCACGCTCGATTTCTGGCGTGAACCCTACCAAATCATAGGCCGGGTTTAAGGTAATTGTGGCTACTCTTCTGCTCATTTATGCGCCCTCCCCAAGGCCTGCAGCAATGGCTTCGCCAATAGCGTCCAGCGCCTGACGAGCATCATCCCCCTGTGCCGTGAAGCGCAGGCGATGACCTTTTTTAACGCCCAGCGCGACAACCTTCATCAGGCTACGTCCGTTGGCTGGTTTACCGCTGCCGTCAAGGTTGGTTACGGTAATGTCACTGCTAAACTGTTTAATAGTATTCACCAGCACGGTGCCCGGACGGGCGTGCAGGCCATGTTCGTTACGTACGACAAACTCTTCGCTGAGCAGGTCGTCAGCCAGCGTGTCATCGCTAGTCAGCAGCGCCAGCAGAGTGGCGGCATCGGCATTCAGCAGACGTTCAGCTTTATTGTCCAGCAGCAGGTTAACCAGGCGGTTAAGCACCGCGGTCGGCTGGGCATCGGCCATCGCGACGGTAATCAGCACGGAGGCAGCAGCATCGTCAACGGTAAACGGCGTCGCCGCACGACTGACCGCAATAGCGCTGCGCAGGTTGCCTTCAGCGCTGTCGTTCAGCCAGATACCCTGGCCCAGATTCAGCGGTTGATCGTTAATCACGCGCGCCACAAAGTTAGCGTCTACCGCACCTGCTTCTTTCAGACGCGCGGCGTTCAGCGCCTGCAGCGTCACCAGGTCACTGGCGACAACGTCAATTGAGAGCGTGTCGTTATCAAGCTTCAGCGCTTCGCTTTGCTTTTCACCCATCAACAGCGCGCGCAGCTCTTCAGCGGTGGTCGCGGTTTTCAGCTGTTCAGCCACCGCATCATCGCTTAGGACGTGCGTCAGCTGACGCAGCAGGCCGAGATGTTCGTCGGAGCTGGCGGCGATACCGATGGCAACATACGCCGTCTGGCCTTCGCCCCAGGTGACGCCCTGTGGAAATTGATAAACCTGAACACCGGTTTTCAGCACCTGATCGCGGGTATCGGTGGTGCCGTGCGGAATCGCAATGCCGTTGCCAAGGAAAGTGGAGGTTTGTTGCTCACGCGCCAGCATACCGGCAACGTAACCATCAGCGACGTTGCCTGCGCTGACGAGCGCTGCAGCAACCTGTCGAATAGCCTCTTCTTTATTCGCGGCCTGCTGGCCGGGATGAATATCCTGAACAGTTAACTGGAACATGGTTCCCCTCGCTCGCTGAATTGAATCGATTCAGCTTTTGTGAGAAATAATCGCCGTACTTAGCGGGTTAGGTGCTGAAGACGACGCTGAAACGTTTCAATAATTTTGTGCCTTTCTTAATCAGCCTGCAAGTTTTGCTGACAAATTGATTGCATAAATTAGATCTACAGCACATTTCATTATCATTCTCGCCACATTTGCTGAAGCACCTGTGCGCCCTTATCAGCCGCTTCAGCTAGATGTAAGCCAGATTTTGAAATGGCCTTTTATTTTTTCGTGCCGAATTTGATTTAGGTGACTGTTCATTTTCTGAGTCGCGTCGTAAACTCCCCGCCTCTCCTTATGTGACCGATAAAACAACATGCAAAACAGTACCGCCGCCGCCCCACGGCGATCGTTTGATTTCACCTCATCGTCTTTTCTGATTGTGGCTTTTTTAACCGGTATTGCCGGTGCGCTGCAGACCCCAACATTGAGTCTGTTTCTGAGCAATGAAGTACACGTTCGCCCAGCAATGGTGGGCTTCTTTTTCACCGGCAGCGCGGTTATCGGCATCTTCGTCAGCCAGTTTCTGGCAAGCTACTCGGATAAACGTGGCGACCGAAAAAATCTGATCGTTGGCTGCTGTCTGCTTGGCGTGCTCGCCTGCGTACTGTTCGCCTGGAACCGTAACTACTTTATTTTGCTGTTTGTCGGCGTCTTCCTGAGCAGCTTTGGCTCAACGGCGAACCCGCAAATGTTCGCCCTTGCCCGTGAGCACGCCGATAAAACCGGCCGCGAAGCGGTAATGTTCAGCTCGATTATGCGTGCGCAGGTGTCACTGGCATGGGTGATTGGCCCACCGCTGGCCTACGCGCTGGCGATGGGTTTCAGCTTTACGGTGATGTATCTCAGTGCCGCAGTAGCGTTTGTGGTGTGCGGTGCAATGGTCTGGCTATTCCTGCCTACCATGCGTAAAGAGAAAGCCGCCGCCAGCGGTTCGATTCAGGCTCCGCGTACCAACCGCAAAGATGCCCTGCTGCTGTTCGTTATCTGCACGCTGATGTGGGGCACCAACAGCCTCTATATCATTAATATGCCGCTCTACATCATCAATGAGCTGCACCTGCCGGAGAAACTGGCCGGAGTGATGATGGGCACGGCTGCCGGCCTTGAAATTCCAACGATGCTCATCGCGGGCTATTTCGCTAAACGATTGGGAAAACGCTTTCTGATGCGTCTGGCGGCCGTCGCCGGGCTATTCTTCTATATAGGTATGCTGACGTTTAACAGCCCAACGTTGCTGCTCGCGATGCAGCTGCTGAACGCCATCTATATCGGTATTCTCGGTGGGATTGGGATGCTTTACTTCCAGGATCTGATGCCTGGCCAGGCAGGTTCAGCAACCACGCTGTACGCCAACACGTCGCGCGTCGGCTGGATTATCGCCGGTTCGCTGGCGGGCGTGGTGGCCGAAATCTGGAACTATCACACCGTATTCTGGATTGCGCTGGCGCTTTGCGTCGCCACCCTGGGCTGTCTGGTGCGAATTAAAGACGTTTAGGGTGCGGTAAGCGCTTCGAGGTTCAGCAAATAGGTCATCGCCGCGTCTCGGTTTACCCCGCACATTTCCCGTGCGGGCTGTAGCCCGGCGCACACTTTAGGGCGCAGCGGTGAACCAAAGATTTTACAGCGCTGGCGTTCGTCAAGCTGTACGCAGGGCGTGTTCGCCGGTTTGCCATCAGGCATGCCGGGAATTGGGCTCGAGATTGAAGGTGCAGTGCAGCAAGCCCCGCAGTCCGGACGACATTCCATCGCGGGTTCTCAGTTGTGTTGATAGGTGGTTGCGCGCACAGTACCACCTTTTGAGCAAGCATAGCAAAAGCCTTTAATTCCACTTGCCTGAAACGCCCGGCACGAGTACTTTTACGCGATATTTTTGACACCCTAGTTCACAGGATAATTGCAATGCCAAGAGCGAACGAAATTAAAAAAGGTATGGTGCTGAATTACAACGGCAAGCTGCTGATTGTAAAAAATATTGATATTCAGTCACCGAGCGCCCGTGGCGCGGCAACGCTGTACAAAATGCGCTTCTCCGACGTCAGCACCGGTCTGAAAGTTGAAGAGCGCTTTAAAGGCGACGATATGGTCGATACCGTGACCCTGAACCGCCGCTTCGTCGACTTCTCCTACATCGACGGCAACGAATACGTATTCATGGATAAAGAAGATTACACCCCGTACATCTTCACCCACGACCAGATTGCTGAAGAGCTGCAGTTCATTCCTGAAGGCGGTATGCCGGAAATGCAGGTTCTGCTGTGGGATGGCCGGGTTCTGGCGCTGGAACTGCCGCAGACGGTGGATCTGGAAATCGTGGAAACGGCTCCGGGAATCAAAGGCGCGTCGGCAAGCTCCCGTACCAAGCCAGCGACGCTGACCACCGGTCTGGTTGTTCAGGTTCCTGAATACCTGACTACCGGCGAGAAGATCCGCGTTCATATCGAAGAAAAACGCTATATGGGCCGTGCGGACTAATCTGTATCAGACAATGTGCATCGTTCTGCCTGATGGCGCTTCGCTTATCAGGCCTACTCGATAGTGCAAACAAAAAGGGCAGCCGTTTTGGCTGCCCTTTTTTATTTCGGGAAAATGACGAATTACAACAGATCGCGGAACTTAGTCATTTTCAGCGCCAGCTCGACGCCGCGTACTTCCGCCAGACCTTTCAGACGACCAATCGCCGAGTAGCCCGGGTTGGTTTTCTTCTTCAGGTCGTCCAGCATCTGGTGACCGTGGTCAGGACGCATTGGAATAGGACGCAGATCGCCCGCTTTCTTACGACGCTGTTCTTCGGTCAGGATGGCATCAACCACCGCTACCATGTTCACGTCGCCCTGCAGGTGAGCGGCTTCGTGGAAGGTTTTTGGGTTCCCTTCACGGCAGGTAGAACGCAGGTGCGTGAAGTGGATACGGTCGCCGAAGGTCTCGATCATTTTCACCAGATCGTTATCCGCGCGCACGCCGTAAGAACCGGTACACATGGTGAAACCGTTGTTGATGCTATCGACGGTCTCTTTCAGCCACTGCATATCTTCGATGGTAGAAACGATACGCGGCAGGCCAAGGATTGGGCGCGGTGGATCGTCCGGGTGAACGGCAAGGCGCACGCCAACTTCTTCAGCAACCGGCACGATGGCGCGCAGGAAGACGGCCATATTTTCACGCAGATTTTCTTTGCTGATGTGGTCATATTCCGCGAGGCGCGCACGGAACTGATCCAGGGTATAACCCTCTTCCGCACCCGGCAGGCCAGCAATGATGTTGCGGGTCAGCTTCGTCACTTCCGCTTCGGTCATCGCCTGGAAATATTCCTGCGCCTGACGCTGCTCTTCAGCGGTGTAATCCGCCTGCGCGCCTTCACGCTTCAGGATATGCAGTTCAAACGCGGCGAATGCAATCTGATCAAAGCGCAGGGCTTTAGAACCATCCTCCAGCGTGTACTCGAGGTCGGTACGCGTCCAGTCGAGGATAGGCATAAAGTTGTAGCAGACGGTGTCAATGCCACATTCAGCCAGGTTTCGGATGCTCTGCTGGTAATTAGCAATCCAGGTTTTGTATTCACCGGAGCCGGTTTTAATGTCTTCGTGAACCGGGATACTTTCAACAACGGACCAGGTCAGGCCTTTTTCAGCCAGCATCGCTTTGCGCTGTTTAATTTCTTCAACCGGCCATACCTGACCGTTTGGAATGTGGTGCAATGCCGTTACGACGCCCGTCGCGCCAGCCTGACGCACATCATCAAGAGATACCGGATCGTTCGGACCGTACCAACGCCAGGTTTGTTCCATTGCTCAACCCTCTAAAGTTGTTATACCAATAAAATCACTGTTAATGACGACTACCATACATGTTTATTTATGAGCGTCAATAAATCCGCTGGGATTGATTGATCAAGCTCACATTAACGCGATAAATACGGCATACCAATTTAATTTGCTGTCATATAACTTTACACTGCAAACGTTAATTAATCGTTAATCGGATGTGTGAACAATGAATACAATCGCCTCAAGTGCCCTCCCCGCCCACGTGCAGTTACCTCAATATGATAGACAACAGCTACGTTCGCGGATTGTGCATTTTGGTTTTGGTGCCTTCCACCGCGCCCACCAGGCGCTGTTAACCAACCGGGTGCTGAACCAGCACGGTGGCGATTGGGGAATTTGTGAAATCAGCCTTTTCAGCGGCGATGTGCTGATGAGCCAGCTTCGTCAGCAGGATCACCTATTTACGGTGATGGAAAAGAGCGCTACGGGCAACCAGCCGATCGTGATTGGCGCAGTTCACGAATGCCTGAACGCTAAGCTTGACTCGCTTTCCGCCATCATCGAAAAATTCTGTGAGCCTGAGGTGGCGATCGTCTCACTGACGATCACCGAAAAAGGCTACTGCATCGATCCGGCGACTGGCCATCTGGACTTTACCCAGCCGCGGATCGTCCACGATCTTGAACATCCAACCGAACCGCACTCTGCACCAGGCATTCTCGTAGAAGCACTGCACCGCCGCCGTGATCGTGGACTACCTGCCTTTACCGTTCTCTCCTGTGACAATATCCCTGATAACGGCCACGTAGTGAAAAACGCCGTGCTGGACATGGCTACCCGCCGTGACCCCGCGCTTGCGAGCTGGATTGCTGAACATGTCAGCTTCCCAGGCACCATGGTCGACCGTATCGTGCCCGCGGCAACCGAAGCGTCGCTGGCAGAAATCAGCCAGGAATTAGGCGTAGTAGACCCGTGCGCCATCAGCTGCGAACCGTTTATTCAATGGGTGATTGAAGACAACTTTGTTGCCGGACGCCCTGACTGGGGCAGCGTCGGGGCACAGATGGTGAGTGACGTGCTGCCGTGGGAAGAGATGAAACTGCGTATGCTCAACGGTAGCCATTCCTTCCTTGCCTACCTCGGTTATCTTGCCGGTTATGCGCACATCAGCGACTGTATGCAGGATGAATCCTACCGCCGTGCCGCACGTCATCTGATGATGGCCGAACAGGCTCCTACGCTGCGGATTACCGATGTGGACCTCGGCGCGTATGCTGACAGCCTTATCGACCGCTTCAGCAACCCGGCGCTACAGCACCGTACCTGGCAGATTGCGATGGACGGTAGCCAGAAGCTGCCACAGCGCCTGCTTGACGGCATTCGCATTCATCTCAAAAATGGCAGCCGCTGGCCGCTGCTGGCGTTAGCCGTGGCAGGCTGGATGCGCTACGTGAGCGGGGTCGATGATGCTGGTCAACCGATTGACGTGCGTGACCCGCTGGCGGAAAAAATCCGCGGTATTGTGGATAACAGCACGGATGAGAACCGCGTTGCAGCGCTGCTGACGCTGCAAGAAATCTTCGGCATCGATTTACCTGCCAATCCGCAGTTTGTCGCGGCGGTCCAGCAAGCCTGGCAAAATCTGGTTCATCAGGGCGCACGCCAGGCCGTGCTGACCGCGCTCAATAGTTAGCATTTTCTGCTGTTTTGCGGACTAACAGTGGATTGGTCCGCCTTAACGCTTCTCTTTTTGACGCTGCTTCGCCAGGATAAAGTGATCCAGTTAACACTATCACTATGTCCTCGGCGGAGTTTTCGTGACTAAAACCAATCTGATCACCGGCTTTCTCGGCAGCGGGAAAACCACTTCAATTCTCCATCTGCTCGCCAATAAACCCACCGACGAAAAATGGGCCGTGCTGGTCAATGAGTTTGGCGAAGTCGGCATTGATGGTGCTCTGCTGGCGGACAGCGGTGCGCTACTAAAAGAGATCCCCGGCGGCTGCATGTGCTGCGTGAACGGCCTGCCGATGCAGGTGGGCCTGAATACGCTGCTGCGTCAGGGAAAACCCGACCGTTTGCTGATTGAGCCTACCGGTCTCGGCCACCCGAAACAGATCCTCGATTTGCTCACTGCTCCGGTCTACGAGCCTTGGATAGACCTGCGCGCCACCCTGTGCATAATGGACCCGCGTCAGTTATTGGACGAAAAAATCGCCACCAACGAAAACTTCCGCGATCAGCTCGCGGCGGCCGATATTATCGTCAGCAACAAGGCAGACCGCGCAACGCCCGAAAGCCAGCAGGCGATGACCCATTGGTGGCAACAGAATGGCGCCGAGCGTCTGCATGTTGAAGCCACCCAGGGCAACATTAATATTACCCTGCTGGATATGCCCCGCAGCAACACCGTAGAACTGAATGCCAGCGCCGCGCATTCGCACTCTCACCCATCAAATAAGGGGCTTGGCGCGTTGAGCCTGCCAGAGCACCAGCGCTGGCGCCGAAGCGTCAATGAGGGGCAAGGCTACTTTGCCTGCGGCTGGATATTTGATGCCGACACCGAATTTGACACCATTGGCCTGCTGGAGTGGGCGCGTCTGGCGCCAGTCACTCGTTTGAAGGCGGTAATGCGCATTCCTGAGGGGCTGGTCCGTATTAACCGCCAGGGTGCGGACCTGCACATTGAAACGCAGAATGTTGCACCACCAGATAGCCGTATTGAACTGATAAACGATGCACAAACCGACTGGAACCCACTACAAACGGCGCTGTTGAAACTTCGTTTAGGGTGAAACCGCTAAGGTTTCAGCTGAAACTAATTGCTATGATGACTAAGATGCGTACACGTTTTCCCCTGATTCTTCTCCTTAACGCCGCCGGTGTGGCGTTATTTCTCTCCTGGTTTCTGCCAGCCAACCATGGATTCTGGTCCGTGGCTGACCTCGCTATTTTTCACGCCTTTAACCAGGGTTTAAACGCAGATAATCTGGGCTACGCCTGGTTCTTAGCCATTATTAATAACCGCGCGTTCGACGGCTGCTCGCTGCTGGCAATGGGCTGCCTGATGCTGAGCTTCTGGCTGAAAGAAACGACGGCAGGTCGTCGTCGTATTGTGATTATTGGCCTGGTGATGCTGCTGGCAGCGGTGATCATTAACCAGTTGGCGCAGCATCTTATGCCGGTGACCCGCAGTAGCCCGTCACTCTCTGTGCCCGGCGTACACCGCGTTAGCGACTTTATCGACTTCTCAACCAAAGACGGCTCTCGGGACAGTTTCCCGGGCGACCACGGAATGATGCTGTTGATATTCGCGACCTTCATGTGGCGCTATTTCGGCCGTAACGCGTTTCTTATTTCGCTGGTCATTTTTGTGGTTTTTGCCTTCCCACGCGTGATGATTGGCGCTCACTGGTTCACCGATATTGCCGTCGGCTCGTTAACCGCAGTACTGATTGGTGCACCATGGGTTCTGATGACGTCATTAAGCGATAACGTGATTGCCTTGTTCGAGCGAAATTTGCCCAATTTGACCAAAGCAAAATCGGCGCAATAAATAACCAATTCATCTGATATTCCAGAAAGAGGGTATGCACCCTCTTTTTCTTTTTTTAATCGCTTACCGCAACGGTCATCTTCTCGTCACAATATTCATTTTGATAATGAATGAGTTGCCCATTTTTTATTCATAAATGCCGTAATTTTGCCCATTCACATTTTTTAACTTTGTGTATCACTATTTCTTATAAAAAATCGGCCAAAAGCGCTCGCAATGCCGCTTTCGTTAAGGTAATCTCATTCGCGTTTGTCGTTTCAAAGTGCAATTATTCGGTTCTCAAATAAAACTTTGTGCGCTATGCCACAAAACTGAATTCAAAGAATTGTCTCATTGATTGCGTGTATTTAGTCTCAGACGCGTTTGGCATTTTTTATAACGACTCCATCGTTAAGGACTTCAAGGGAAAACAACGAAAATGGTCAAATCTCAGCCGATTTTGAGATATATCTTGCGAGCGATTCCAGCAGTAGCAGTTGCGGTTCTGCTTTCTGCCTGTAGTTCCACGAGTAACACCGCAAAGAACATGCATTCTGAGACGCATGCAGTGGGCACCGAAGATGCCTCGTCACTGCAAGCCTCTCAGGATGAATTTGAAACCATGGTGCGTAACCTCGACGTGAAATCCCGTCTGATGGATCAATACGCAGGATGGAAAGGTGTTCGTTACCGCTTAGGCGGCGACACCAAGCGCGGTATCGACTGCTCCAGCTTTGTGCAGCGTACCTTCCGCGAACAGTTTGGCTTAGAGCTGCCGCGCTCCACCTGGGAGCAGCAGGAAACGGGCAAATCCGTTAAACGCAGTCAGCTCCGAACCGGTGATTTAGTGTTGTTCCGTGCCGGCTCTACCGGCCGCCATGTAGGCATCTACATCGGCAACAACCAGTTTGTTCATGCTTCCACCAGCAGTGGTGTGACCATTTCCAGCATGAACGAACCGTACTGGAATAAACGTTACAACGAAGCTCGCCGTGTCCTGAGTCGTTCGTAATGCCGTTTACCGTCGGTTTCCCTTGGCTGACGGTAAGCATAAAAAAAGCACTGCTTCGGCAGTGCTTTTTTTATGCTTAATCAGTATTCTTTTCTTTAGAGTTCCGTAGCATAGAGAAGTTGCATGTTTACTCGTCACTCATTAATTAACCGCCGCATTGTTCTGACTAGCGTTGTCGTCGGCCTGCTCATTGCCCTTGCAGCGGGATTGGCACAGTATTCTATTTTTCATCATCGTCGTGCGGCCCAGTTCGATAGCACCATCTCCAGTCTGCAAAGTTACCTGGACAACTACTTTAATCAGATACTGGTCACTATCGACTCCCTGCAACCGCTCACGATGGACTCCTGCCAAGCAGTCTCTTCGGAACTCACCGCACGCGCGGCGTTCAGCATGAACGTACGCGCCTTTCTCCTGGTTAAAGATAATATTGCCTACTGTTCCTCCGCTACCGGCCCGATGTCACTGGGGCTCAAGGAGCTAGTACCGGATCTCGATCTGACCAAATCGCATGTGATGGGGATCGTCTCCGGCACGCCAATGATGCCGACCACCCCGGCTTTCGTGCTGTGGGTCAAAAGCCCGCTGCTGGAAAACCGCGGCATTTTTGCCTCCATTAACGCCAACCTGATGCCCTGGGTGCTCTATTCCTCAAAGCAGAGTCCCTATAATGGCGTCGCGCTGGTCGTCAACGGCAAAACGGCTATTTCCACTTTCAGTAGCAAACCGCTTACGCTCGACCAGATCCCCGACACCGCCGTTCGCCACGTGAAGATCAAAGGTGTCCCGCTGGAGGTCTATCTCTATAGCAATGCGCTCGGCACCGATAACTCGCTCTATTCTCTCCTGCTCGGGTTGACGTGTGGCCTGCTTGGCGGCCTGCTCTGTCTCTACATTCTGGCGATCCGCTCACGTCCGGGAAAAGAGATCCTTGCCGCGATTAAACATCGACAGTTCTATGTGGTTTATCAGCCGGTCGTGGACGCGAAAAACCGCCAGATTACAGGCGTAGAGGCGCTCATGCGCTGGTCGCATCCAACGGTCGGGAATATTCCGCCCGATGCGTTCATCAGCTACGCAGAAGCGCAGGATTTAATTGTTCCCCTCACCCACCATCTATTCGAACTGATTGCCCGCGATGCGCCGATGCTGAAAGACCTTCTGCCGCCGGGTGCTAAGCTCGGTATCAATATCGCACCCAGCCATCTGCACGCCGAGAGTTTCCAGCACGATATCCGCCAGCTGGCGGCAAGCCTGCCGGATAACTATTTCCAGGTGGTGCTGGAGATAACCGAGCGTGACATGCTGAATCAGGAGCGGGCTATGAACCTGTTTGCCTGGCTGCGTGGCGAAGGTATTGAGATCGCTATTGATGATTTCGGCACTGGGCACAGCGCGCTTATCTATCTTGAACGCTTTACCCTCGACTACCTCAAAATCGACCGTGGTTTTGTCAACGCCATCGGCCGTGAGACGATTACTTCGCCGGTGCTGGATGCCGTACTCACGCTGACCCATCGTCTTAATCTGGTCACCGTGGCCGAAGGCGTTGAAACTGAAGAACAGGCGGCCTGGCTGCGCGATCACGGCGTCGACTACCTGCAAGGCTACCTGATAAGCCGCCCGCTCACGCTACAACAGCTGATTGAGGAATATCGTAAGCCGGCAAAGTATTTCACAAGTTAAGCAAGGTCATTTAAGATTCAGGGATAAAAGCCGTTTTCAATCAATACTTTTCCATGCGGGGTAGCCTTATCGTGATCGTAGCGCGCGTCTTTTTGCCCCTGCTGATGCTGTTCAGCCTGTCGCTACAGGCACAGACCATCAAAGAGAGCTACGCCTTTGCGGTTATCGGTGAGCCCAAATACGCCGTCGATTTCAACCATTTTGACTACGTCAACCCTGCGGCACCAAAAGGCGGTAGCGTCACGCTTGCCGCGCTTGGCACCTTCGATAACTTTAACCGCTTTGCGCTGCGGGGAAATGCGGCCGTTCGCACCGATTCTCTGTATGACGCTTTGTTCACCACTTCCGATGACGAACCGGGCAGCTACTACCCGCTCGTTGCCGACCGGGCACGCTATGCCGACGACTACTCCTGGGTAGAGCTCACCATCAACCCACGCGCCCGTTTTCACGACGGCAGCCCGATTACCGCCCGCGATGTCGCCTTCACCTTCAATAAGTTTATGACCGAAGGCGTGCCGCAGTTTCGTCTGGTCTATAAAGGCACGACCGTAAAGGCTATCGCCCCGCTGACGGTGCGCATTGAACTCGCGAAGCCGGGTAAAGAGGATATGCTGAGCCTCTTTACTTTGCCTATCTTGCCGGAGAAGTTCTGGAAGGATCATAACCTTAGCGAGCCGCTCAGCACGCCACCGCTGGCCAGTGGCCCTTATCGCATCAGCGACTGGCGTATGGGGCAATATATCGTCTACCAGCGCGTCAAAGATTACTGGGGCGCAGACCTGCCGGTAAACCGTGGACGCTGGAATTTCGACACCATTCGCTACGACTACTACCTCGACGACAACGTGGCCTTTGAAGCTTTCAAAGCCGGAGCTTACGACGTGCGCACCGAGAGCAGCGCCAAAAACTGGGCCACGCGCTATATCGGCAAAAACTTCGCCAGCGGCTATATCGTTAAGGATGAACAGAAGAACAATGCCGCACAGGACACGCGCTGGCTGGCCTTTAACATCCAGCGTCCGGTCTTTACAGACCGACGGGTACGTGAGGCGGTCAGCATGGCCTTTGATTTTGAATGGATGAACAAGGCACTGTTTTACAACGCCTACAGCCGTGCTAACAGCTATTTCCAGAATACCGAATACGCCGCGCGCGGCTATCCTGACGCCGATGAGCTGACGCTGCTGGCACCGCTAAAAAGCGAGCTGCCGCCAGAAGTCTTTACCTCGATTTATCAACCCACCACTTCTGACGGCCACGGTTTTGACCGCGACAACCTGTTGAAAGCGGGCAATCTGCTTACCGATGCCGGCTGGGTGCTGAAGGGCCAGCAGCGGGTGAATGCGAAAACCGGCCAGCCGCTGCGCTTTGAGCTGCTACTCCCGTCAGGCGGTAACGATCAGTGGGTAATGCCCTTCCAGCGCAATCTACAGCGTCTGGGCGTGACAATGGATATCCGTCAGGTCGATATTTCACAGATTACCAACCGCATGCGTAAGCGCGACTATGACATGATGCCGCGCCTGTGGCGGGCAATGCCGTGGCCAAGCTCAGACCTGCAAATATCCTGGTCATCAGAATACATTAACTCCTCCTACAACTCGCCCGGCGTGGCAAGTCCGGCCATCGACAGCCTGATTAACCAGATAATCCGCTGGCAGGGTAACAAGCAGAAACTGCTGCCGCTAGGACGCGCCATCGACCGGGTGCTTACCTGGAACTATTACATGCTGCCGATGTGGTATATGTCCGGCAGCCGAACGGCCTATTGGGATAAGTTTTCCTACCCCAGCGTACACCCGCTTTATGCCTCCGGCACGGACGCGCCCGGCTTCGACACATGGTGGTACAACGTGAACAAAGCGGCGAAGTTACCCGCTTCCCGACGCTAAGGAGAGAACATGGGCGCCTATCTGATTCGTCGACTACTGCTTATCATCCCCACGCTGTGGGCCATTATCACGCTCAACTTTTTTATCGTGCAGATAGCGCCAGGCGGCCCGGTTGACCAGGCGATTGCGGCGGTTGAGTTCGGCCATCAGGGGGGATTACCCGGCGGCGGCGGGATGGAGCGCACGCAAGCGCGCGCAGGCGTGGGTAATATTGCGGAAAGTCAGTATCGCGGCGGACGCGGGCTTGACCCTGAGGTCATCGCCGAGATCACCCATCGCTACGGCTTCGATAAACCGCTGCACGAGCGCTATTTCAAAATGCTGGGCGACTATCTGCGCTTTGATTTTGGCAATAGCTTGTTTCGCAACGCCTCAGTCATGCAGCTCATGAAAGAGAGCCTTCCCGTTTCTATTACGCTGGGGCTCTGGAGTACGTTAATTATCTATCTGGTTTCGATTCCGCTGGGCATTCGCAAAGCGGTGTACAACGGCAGCCGTTTTGATATCTGGAGCAGCACGGGCATTATTATTGGCTATGCCATCCCGGCATTTCTGTTCGCGATCGTGCTCATCGTCTTCTTCGCTGGCGGCAGCTATTACGACATCTTCCCACTGCGCGGGCTGGTGTCTGCCAACTTTGACACCCTGCCGTGGTACCAGAAAATCACCGATTACCTTTGGCATATCACCCTGCCGGTGCTGGCCACGGTCATCGGCGGTTTTGCCGCGCTGACCATGCTGACCAAAAACTCGTTTCTCGATGAAATCCGCAAGCAGTACGTGGTCACCGCACGAGCAAAAGGGGTGGGGGAAAAACAGATCCTCTGGAAGCATATCTTTCGTAACGCCATGCTGCTGGTGATAGCGGGCTTCCCCGCCACGTTTATCAGCATGTTCTTTACCGGCTCGCTGCTTATCGAGGTGATGTTCTCGCTGAACGGTCTGGGGCTGCTCGGCTACGAAGCGACCGTGTCGCGCGACTACCCGGTGATGTTCGGCACGCTTTATATTTTCACCCTGATTGGCCTGCTGATGAACATCGTCAGCGATATCAGCTACACGCTGGTAGACCCACGCATTGATTTTGAGGGCCGCTAACGATGACGCTAAACGCCGTCAATCAAGCCCGCTGGGCACGTTTTTGCCACAACCGTCGCGGCTACTGGTCGCTGTGGATTTTCCTGGTTATTTTTATCTGTAGCCTGGGCGCAGAGCTTATCGCCAACGACCGCCCGCTGCTGGTGAGCTACCAGGGCAGCCTGTATGTTCCGGTGGTCAAAAACTACAGCGAAAAAACCTTCGGCGGAGAATTCGCTACCGCCGCGGATTATCAGGATCCGTGGCTTCAGCAGCGGCTGGAAAAAACCGGCTGGGTGCTGTGGACCCCTATTCGCTTCGGTGCCAGCAGCATTAACTTCAGCACCGATGTCCCCTTCCCTTCCCCGCCGTCGCGGCAAAACTGGCTCGGCACCGATGCTAATGGTCGTGACGTGCTGGCGCGTATTCTCTATGGCACCCGCATCTCGCTGCTCTTCGGTCTGATCCTGACCATCTGTTCCAGCGTGATGGGCGTTATTGTCGGCGCGGTCCAAGGCTACTACGGCGGGCGTATCGATCTCTGGGGACAGCGCTTTATCGAAGTGTGGTCGGGCATGCCAACGCTGTTTTTGATTATCCTGCTTTCAAGCGTCGTACAGCCTAATTTCTGGTGGCTGCTGGCGATTACCGTGCTGTTCGGTTGGATGTCGCTGGTTGGCGTAGTACGCGCTGAATTCTTACGTACCCGTAACTACGACTATATTCGCGCTGCGCAGGCGCTTGGCGTGGGCGACCGCAGTATTATCCTGCGCCATATGCTGCCCAACGCGATGGTGGCGACGCTGACCTTTATTCCGTTTATTCTGTGCAGTTCGATTACCACCCTCACCTCTCTCGACTTCCTGGGCTTTGGTCTGCCGCTGGGCTCGCCGTCGCTCGGTGAACTGCTGCTACAGGGCAAGAACAACCTGCAGGCCCCCTGGCTTGGGATCGCCGCGTTTCTCTGCGTCGCCGTGCTGCTCTCACTGCTGATTTTCATCGGTGAGGCGGTGCGCGACGCCTTCGACCCTTCTAAGGCGGTATAAGATGCAGAAACCACTTCTGGAAATCGACAACCTCTCTATTGCCTTTCACCAGCAGGGCGTCACTACCACCGTCGTTGATGGGCTATCGCTGTCACTGAATGCCGGTGAGACGCTAGCGCTGGTTGGAGAGTCCGGTTCGGGGAAAAGCGTTTCGGCGCTATCGATTCTTCGCCTGCTGCCAGAGCCGCCGGTCAGCTACCCTACCGGCGATATCCGCTTTGCCGGGGAATCATTGCTGCACGCCAGCCCGCAGACGCTGCGCAGCGTGCGCGGTAACCGTATTGCGATGATTTTCCAGGAGCCCATGGTGTCGCTGAACCCGCTGCATAATCTGGAAAAGCAGCTTTATGAAGTGCTCTCCTTGCACCGGGGAATGCGTAAAGAGGCCGCGCGCGGGGAGATCCTCGACTGTCTGGACCGCGTGGGCATTCGCAACGCGGCTAAACGGCTGGCTGACTATCCGCATCAGCTCTCTGGCGGCGAGCGCCAGCGCGTGATGATCGCCATGGCGCTACTGACTCGCCCGGAGCTCTTGATTGCCGATGAGCCCACCACGGCGCTCGATGTGTCGGTGCAGGCGCAAATCCTGCAGCTGCTGCGAGAGCTGCGTACCGAACTCAATATGGGGCTGCTGTTTATCACTCATAACCTCAGTATCGTACGCAAGCTGGCCGACCGGGTGGCGGTCATGCAGCAGGGCCGCTGCGTGGAGCAGAACAACGCCACCGCGCTTTTCGCCGCACCGCAGCATCCTTACACCCGAAAACTGCTGGACAGCGAGCCCGCAGGCGACCCGGTGCCTTTGCCGCCGGACGCCGTGCCGTTGCTTGAGGTCAACCAGCTCAGCGTCGCGTTTCCTATCCGCAAGGGCATTCTGCGGCGGGTCGTCAGCCACAATAAGGTGGTTAACAGTCTGAGCTTTACGCTGCGCAAAGGCGAAACGCTGGGATTGGTCGGTGAATCCGGTTCCGGTAAGAGCACTACCGGGCTGGCGCTGCTGCGCCTTATCGGCTCTGAGGGCGATATTCGCTTTGCCGGCGAGGTGATTCAGGGGCGTAGCCGTCAGCAGATGCTGCCGCTGCGTCGTCGCATCCAGGTGGTATTCCAGGATCCCAACTCGTCGCTCAACCCACGGCTGACCGCACAGCAAATTATCGAAGAAGGGTTGCGGGTACATCACTCTTCGCTGAACGCAGCGGAACGCGAACAGAAGGTGATTGACGCGATGAGTGAAGTGGGACTCGATCCCGAAACCCGACAGCGCTACCCGTCAGCCTTTTCCGGCGGCCAGCGGCAGCGTATCGCTATCGCGCGGGCGCTCATCCTACAACCTGAACTCATCGTGCTGGACGAACCCACGTCTTCGCTCGACCGCACCGTTCAGGCGCAAATTCTGACGCTGCTTAAGGCATTACAGGAAAAGCATCAGCTGACCTATATCTTTATCAGCCACGATCTGCACGTTGTGCGTTCGTTGTGCCACCAGGTGATGGTATTACGTCAGGGAGAAGTGATCGAGCAGGGAGAATGCAGGCGCGTCTTTTCAGCACCGCAGCAGGAATACACGCGTCAGCTCATTGCTCTGAGCTGACGATTAGAATGGGTTGTTACCTGAAAACGGCTCGGCAATAGCAACGCCAAAATTTTTCAGGCGACAGGTCGCTGCAAACTCATCCTGACGTTTCACAAACAGGCACGGCTCCCCTTCGCACTCAAGCACTGAGCAATCAACGGAGATATCGGTTAACGCCTGGCTAAGGGAATGCATCACCGGCCAGGCGCTATCGCCGTCCGGGCTCAGCAATTTGAGCGCCACCAGCGTATTGTCGCTGGACGCATCATTTTGCGGAATCGGTTCAACTTTCGAACCTGCAAAACCCGCAGACCAACGATAGTCCTGCGGCAGTCGATGTACGATAGATAGCTGTAATGTCATTACGTTCTTTTCCCCGGAAGCAACTGCTTCACAATTATTTCACATCCATATTAACACATTGTTGACAAATCGTCCTGCATCCAGAAAAAAAACGCCATCATTCAACATTCTTCTTACGACATAGTTCGGTGCACTGATGCGTTTTCGCGCTATATGTACCCGTATCTGTGATCTAACGCAACCTTTTTATCTACAACAATGTGACTATTTACATAAATGGATTTTACATAAAAGAAACATTGCGCCCTATCAGGAATGCAATTTCTGTTGATGTGTATCAACAAAGGCGCGCATTTCGCCCTCCGAAAGGATGATTAGTGCGCGTTTTTACGCGGATGAATAGTGGGTAGTAGGCCGGATAGGCGCAGCGCCATCCGGCCTACCGCATTATATTCTGCGTACGGTTTTGCGGGGTCTACTGGCGTAGAGGTAGAAGAGCATTGAGCAGGTCGCGCAAAACGCGATGGAAATCAGCATCGGCCAAGCGGTGGTAAAGGTCGCAAACGACAACAGCGCGCCAATAATAGCCCCGATGCCAAAGCGGAACGTCCCTGCCAGCGAAGATGCTGTCCCCGCCATGTGCGGGAACTCGTCGAGGATCACCGCCATCGCATTGGAAGACACCATCGACACGCAGCCAACAAACACCGCAATGCCCAGCACCAGCGACCAGAAGCCAACGTCCAATAGCGCGCAAACCACCATCCAGATTGCCATGACAAACTGCACCGTCAGCCCGGCACGGAACATCCACAGCGCCCCTACCCGACGGACAAAGCGGCTGTTAATGGTGGTGGTAATAAAGAGGAACACAATGTTCAGCGCGAAGTAATAACCGAAGTGCTGCGGCGACACGTGGTTAAGCTCGATGTACACAAACGGACCGGCGCTCAGGAACGAGAACATCGCGGCAAAGCTGAAACCGCTGGCCAGCATGTAAGAAAGCACCCGCTTGTGACGAAACAGCGACGCAAAATTGCCAAGCGTGGTGCTCAGACGAAACGGCTGACGTTTTTCTACCGGCAGTGTTTCATCAATAAAGAAGCAGATCGCGGCTGAAGCAAGCAGCGCCGCTGCCGCCAGGATCCAGAAGATCGCGTGCCAGCTAAACCAGACCAACACCGCGCCACCTACCATCGGCGCCACCAATGGGGCAATGGTGGTCACCAGCATGACAAACGACATCATGCGGGAGAACTCTTCCTTCGGGTAGATATCTCGCATCAGAGCGTTGATAACCACGCTTGCCGCCGCAGCCGCCAGGCCGTGGAAGAAACGCGTGATAATCAGATAATCGATGGTCGGCGCCAGGGCACAGGCCACCGCCGCCGCCGCAAAGATAAGCGTTCCGCCCAGAATAACCGGCTTACGTCCGAGGCTGTCGGCCATCGGACCATACAACAGCTGGCCCAGCGCAAACCCCAGAATATAGGTACTCAGGGTCATCTGCGCGCTGCCTGCCGGCACGCCAAACTGTTCCGAAATGACCGGCAGCGCCGGAAGGTACATATCGATCGATAACGGCATTAACATGGCCAGGAGGCCAAGAATAAACACAATTTTTAACGACGAGCGCGGCCTGGACGTCACAATCTACCTCGGTTATTGGTTAGCGCTCGGGCGCGCCAACGCTGGCAATTTCTTCTTCCGTTAACGGACGGTATTCGCCCGGTTCCAGTGTAGGGTCGAGCGCAATCTCACCGATGCGTTCGCGATGCAGCCCAACCACGCGGTTACCCACGGCGGCAAACATGCGTTTCACCTGATGATAACGGCCTTCGCTGATGGTCAGACGCACTTCGGTCGGCGTAATCTCTTCCAGCACGGCAGGCTTGGTGAGATCTTTCTCGTTGTGCAGCTGTACGCCTTTTGCGAACTGTTCAGCAGTGTCTGCACTCAGCGGGTTTTCCAGCGTCACCAGGTAGGTTTTTTCGCAATGATGGCGCGGTGAGGTGATGCGGTGAGACCACTGACCATCATCGGTCATCAGCACCAGACCGGTGGTATCAATGTCTAAACGCCCTGCGGCATGCAGCTTATAGGCCACGGGCTCATCCAGAAAATAGAGCACCGTTGGGTGATCCGGGTCTTCGGTGGAGCAAACATAACCTTGCGGCTTGTTCAGCATGAAATAACGCGGGCCATTCTGCTGGGTCAGCGTGTTGCCTTCGTAGGCTACGGCGTGTTCTGGTAGCAGTTTAAATGCGGTGTCGCGCACCACTTCGTCATCGATGGTCACGTGGTGGCCGCGGATCAAACGCCCGGCAATAGCACGGCTGACGCCGAGTTGCTGAGCGATAAACTTATCAAGTCGCATGAAGTATTTTTAGCCTGTAATAGTGCCGGGTGCCGGACGAAACGTCCGAAAAATGGGGTAATCGACTCGTTGGATATCCAGCCATCGGGCAAAAAACACCGATAACGGGAAAGACGACGAGTATAACAATCTGTAAGTATAACGGGCTTGTTATCCCACTCAAGTGAAAAGATTCATGGCATACTATTTGGCTATTAAGGACAATCATCACGCCAATGACTTTTACACTTCGCCCCTATCAGCAGGAAGCGGTTGACGCGACCCTGACCTACTTCCGTCGTCATACCCAACCTGCGGTGATCGTTTTGCCCACCGGCGCCGGGAAAAGCCTGGTTATCGCCGAACTGGCACGGCTGGCGCGTGGTCGCGTGCTGGTGCTGGCGCACGTCAAAGAGCTGGTTGCCCAGAACCACGCGAAATACTGCGCGCTGGGGCTGGAGGCCGATATTTATGCTGCCGGGCTGAAGCGTAAAGAGAGCCACGGCAAGGTGGTCTTCGGCAGCGTACAGTCTGTGGCGCGGAATCTTGACCATTTCCAGGGCGAGTTTTCGTTGCTGATTGTTGATGAGTGCCACCGCATCAGCGATGACGACGACAGCCAGTACCAGCAAATCCTCACTCATCTGGGAAAAGTGAACCCTCACATCCGCCTGCTTGGCCTCACGGCCACGCCCTTCCGTCTGGGCAAAGGCTGGATTTACCAGTTCCACTACCACGGCATGGTGCGCGGCGACGAGAAAGCGCTGTTCCGCGACTGCATCTATGAGTTACCGCTGCGCTACATGATTAAGCACGGCTACCTGACGCCACCAGAACGGCTGGATATGCCCGTGGTGCAGTACGATTTCAGCCGCCTGCAGGCCAACAGCAACGGGTTATTTAGTGAGTCTGACCTCAACCGTGAACTCAAGCAGCAACAGCGTATTACGCCGCATATCATCAGCCAGATTGAGGAGTTTGCGCAGACGCGCAAAGGGGTGATGATTTTTGCCGCCACCGTCGAGCACGCCCGTGAAATTACCGGCCTGCTGCCCGCCGATGACGCCGCGCTAATTACCGGTGAAACCCCCGGCCCGCAGCGCGATGAACTGATTGAGGCCTTTAAAAATCAGCAGTTCCGTTATCTGGTTAACGTCGCCGTCCTGACCACCGGTTTCGATGCCCCGCACGTCGATCTGATTGCGATTCTGCGCCCGACTGAGTCCATCAGCCTGTATCAACAAATTGTGGGCCGTGGCCTACGTCTGGCGCCGGGGAAAACGGACTGTCTTATTCTCGACTACGCCGGAAACCCGCACGACCTCTACACGCCGGAAGTGGGTTCGCCAAAAGGCAAGAGCGATAACGTGCCGGTGCAGGTCTTCTGCCCCGGCTGCGGATTTGCCAATACCTTCTGGGGGAAAACCACCTCTGACGGCACTATTATTGAGCACTTTGGCCGACGCTGTCAGGGCTGGCTGGAGGATGATGAAGGCCATCGCGAGCAGTGCGACTACCGCTTCCGCTTTAAAAACTGTCCGCAGTGTAATGCCGAAAACGATATCGCCGCCCGCCGCTGTCGCGAGTGCGACACGGTGCTGGTTGACCCCGACGATATGCTGAAAGCGGCGCTGAAGCTCAAAGACGCGCTGGTGTTGCGCTGTAGCGGCATGGTGCTACAGGACGGCATGGACGAAAAAGGCGGCTGGCTCAAAATCACCTATTACGACGAAGACGGCGCAGATGTGAGTGAGCGCTTCCGTCTGCACACGCCCGCGCAGAAAACGGCGTTCGAGCAGCTGTTTATCCGCCCACATACCCGCACGCCTGGTGTACCGCTGCGCTGGATAACGCCGGGCGATATTATCGCTCAGCAGGCGCTGCTCCGCGCACCGGATTTTGTCGTTGCCCGTAAGAAAGGCGTCTACTGGCAGGTGCGCGAAAAAGTGTTCGACTATGAAGGCCGGTATCGCCGGGCTAACGAGCTACGCTAGCCGCGCGTCTGCTTCACCCACAGCAAGTCGTCGACGGCAAACCCAAGCCCGCGGGCGATGGTCAGGTAGTTTTGCTGTACCTGCGGCGGCAGCGTTGGCGTGCGCGATAAAATCCACAGGTAGTCGCGGTTCGGTCCACTGACCAGCGCGTACTGGTAGTCATCATCCAACGCAATGACGTTATAGCCGCCGTAGAAAGGGCCAAAGAAGGAGACCTTCAGCGCGGCAACGTTCTGCTCGCCGGTGAAGTACGCCTTCCCTTCGCTCTCTTTCCACTCGCCTCGCACCGGGTCAAACCCGCGGTTCAACACGCTGATACCGCCATCCTTGCGTTTGCCATAGGTCGCGGTCACCTGCTCCAGACCGCGTTCAAAGCGGTTATCCAGACGGGCGATTTCATACCATTTTCCCAGATAGCGACTGGCATCAAAGTGGCTAATTGGCGTCACCCCTTTCGGCGGCGTCGGTGAACGGCAGGCTACCAGAGCCAGCGAAATAGCGACACCGGTGACAACGGGCCATAGCTTCATGCGACATCTCCCTTTTGACAATAATGGGTTAAGTGTAGAGGATAAAAACCTACGCGGTCAGAAGCGGGAGAACCTATGCTTGAACTATGGCCCACGACAAACAGGACAATAATATGAACGACAAACCGATACTCGGCATCAGCGGCTGCCTGACCGGTGCTGCCGTTCGCTTTGACGGCGGGCATAAGCGGATGGGCTTTATTATGGATGAGCTCGCCGACTGGGTGACATTCAAACCCGTCTGCCCGGAAATGGGCATTGGCCTGCCTACGCCGCGCCCTGCGCTGCGTCTGATTAAGACCGCCAATGGCGATACCCGCGTGCGCATGAGTCAGGACCTGGATAACGACCTCACCGATAAGATGCACCATTTTGCCGAGGAGGTGCTGCCTGGCGCGGCGCACTTCGCCGGTTTTATTGTCTGTGCAAAATCCCCAAGCTGCGGGATGGAACGGGTACGGCTGTACGATGAGCGCGGTAATCGCGGCGCGAAGGAAGGCGTTGGCCTGTTTACCGCAGCGCTACAGGCGCGCTACCCGTGGCTGCCGGTGGAAGAAGATGGCCGGTTACACGACCCGGTGCTGCGTGAAAACTTTGTGGCGCGGATATTTGCGCTGCACGAGCTCAATACGCTGCGGGACGCGGGATTAACTCGTCAGGCCCTGCTGGCCTTTCATAGCCGCTATAAGCTGCATCTGCTGGCTCATAACCAGCCGGGCTATCGTGAAATTGGCCCGTTTATCGCCCATCTGCATGAATGGCAGGACCTGGAGGCCTTTTTTGTCGCCTACCGCGACAAGCTGATGGCAATTCTGCGCCACCCTGCTTCACGTAAAAATCACACCAACGTGCTGATGCATATTCAGGGCTATTTCCGTAAACAGCTCAACGACCGCCAGCGTGCGGAGCTTCGCGACGTTATCGTCAACTATCACGCCGGGCACCTGCCCATTCTCGCGCCGCTGACGCTGCTGAAGCACTACCTGGCCGAGCACCCGGATGATTACCTGCTGACGCAACGTTATTTTTCGCCGTATCCGGACAGTCTGCGGCTGCGCTTAACGGCCAACTGAAGGTGAGGTTTTCATTGCCCGTAAGGCAATAGGCGGCTATAATGCCGCCCGCTTTCACATCCGTGAAGCAGATCATTTGCCTGCTGCTGGGTCGCCTGTAGCAGGATTAATTAAGAGAGCTATCAATGTTTACTATTAATGCAGAAGCACGTAAAGAGCAGGGTAAGGGTGCGAGCCGCCGCCTGCGCGCAGCTAACAAGTTCCCAGCTATCATTTATGGTGGCGAAGCAGCTCCGGTTGCTATCGAACTGGATCACGACAAGCTGTGGAACCTGCAGATCAACGCTGAATTCTACAGCGAAGTTCTGACCATCGTTGTTGATGGTAAAGAAGAAAAAGTTAAGGCTCAGGCGGTGCAGCGTCACCCGTTCAAGCCAAAACTGGCTCACATCGACTTCGTTCGCGCTTAATCGCCGACAAGTCTTCGTGACGAAAGAACGGCTCCTTGCGGAGCCGTTTTTTTTTTACTGCTTCGCCGCCTCCCGCACCACCGTCTCCTTCCCTGCCGCCGTTATCACCTCATTATTCACGCTGTCTGAAAGCGTAATACCGCTCACCTGCGCAAAATTCCAGGCGTGCTCCGTATTGTCAAACGTGACGTGCGTAAACTGACTGTCATGCAGGAAGGTGATTTTGCTCGCCTGCACGTTGCGAAACTTCACATTGCTGAACGCCAGATTCTGATGATAGGCATCGCGCGGGTAGGTAATGCCGTATGCCGCCGTCATCTCCTGCACCGTCATGCCATCCACCAGAATGCTTTTCTTCGCCGCCGTGCCATCAACGGTGACGTTCTCGACGGTCACATTGCGGAATTGAGGAGGCTCGGTGGCTGGGGTGGCGTCGTTAACGTCAGCGCTGTACTTGATGGTGAAGATAAACGGCTCTTTCGCCAGATCTTTCATCGCGTTATTGCGGAACACAACATCACGCGCGCCGCCGCCGTAATACGGGCGACTTTTCATCCGCAGACCGATATCGGTCAGATACATAACGTTATCTTCCGCTTTAACTTTCTCGATCCAGGCGCCGGTATGGCTACCGGTCACCACGGCACCGTGCCCCTTGCGGAAGTAGTTATTGAATATCCACGCCCCGCTCTGCGGTTTCTGCCCAAAGGTTTCTACGCCCTTGCCGTAGCCTGCGGCAAAGTTCATCCCGTCGTCGCCGGTATCAAAGAAGTTATTGAAGACAAGGGCATTCTGGCTGTTACCCAGCTCAATACCATCGGCGTTATTGCCGTCAAAGGTCTTGTGGCTAAGCGCATTCAGCGCGATGTTTTCCGACTCCAGCACCATGACCCCGTGAAATGCCGGGTTGAGGATGGTCAGCCCTTCGATATAAAGATTGCTGACGCCGCGCAGCGTCATCAGGCTGGAACGGCGGTTTTTGTAGGCGCTGTCGCGGTTCATCCCTTCAGATACCGCCAGCTCGGTCTGATGCTTCGCCAGAATACCGTCTTCGCCCACCTTATTGGCGTTGCTGGCGCGGTACTGCGGCAGCGCATTACCGGCTTCATCAACGATAAATTCTGCCCCGCCGTGCTTCACGCCCCGCGTCCAGCCATTACCGTCGATGGACCCTTTACCCACAATGCGAATATTACGGAAAGTACCGGCGTGAGAGTTACCCTTATCGTTCGCTTCCAGCGCGTTAATCAACGACGGTGGGCGCTTCGGCAGCGGATTATCAGTATAGGGGTAAAGAAAATAGCCTTTGTCCATCGGGTACTGCGCCGGGTCATCCGAGCCCAGCAGCGTCGCATCTTCAGCAATCTCCAGCGTCATATCGCTGTGTAAGAACAGCGCGCCGGTTTTAAACACGCCGCCGCGCACGCTCACTTTGCAGCCTTGCGGATACTGCGCCAGCGTACAGCTATCAATCGCTTTTTGCAGCGCGGCGGTATCAAGCGTTGCCCCGTCGCCGACGGCACCTGCCGCTTTGGCATCCACCACGTGCGGCACCCTGGTGGTGCGCAGAGAAATCGGCGCGCTATCGGCGGACTCGTTACCGTCCGAATAGACCGCGCGAACGGTAAACTGATAGTCGGTATCGGCTTTCAACCCCTCGACGGTGAAGCTTCGCAAATCAACCTTCTGCTGCCAATGATCGTTATCCAGCGTCTGGTAGAAGTTATCGATATAAGGTTTAGCGGGGGAAAATTTGTCCTGATTGTCGCGCGCGCTGCCCAGCAGCTCACCGTCGCGATAGACATGATAGTCCACCACCTTGTCCGCCTCCTGAAGCGGTTTTTCCCACACCAGCACCACGCTGTCATCGTCAACGGAGAGCACCGGCGACTGGACGTTTTGTGGCGCCGCTGACGCCTTCGCCTGAGCAGCCTGGCTATCGTCACAGCCGTTTAATACGCCCACGAGCATCATTGTGGTTGCCATCGCCAGTCGGGAGTGTCTGAAGGTATTGTGCATCTTGTTATTATTCCTCTCAGTAATTCGCGGCACCCAGCTGCCGCGTCCTTGAGCCCTCCTGAGTAGGGATGGCTCTCCATTTATAAAATCAAAATATTTTTGCATTTAAAATGAAACGTATTTTCATTTATTTCATTGCGTGTTAACTGAGAGTCAGCTCAAGTTTTAACCTGGATGAAAAAACATCGATACAGAAAATGAGAGGAGTGTCACTCAAAACTGGCGCTAATACGGATAGACAAAGCCCGCTCGAGGATGAGCGGGCTTGAAGGGGGATGGCTTTAGCTTTTGCCGGAAGTCCGGCGCTGCAGCTGGTCACGCAGGTTTGGCGGCGTGCCTTTGATAGTCAGCGTGTCGGTCGCCGGATCCCAGTAAATGCGCTCACCGAGCAGCATGGCATCGAAGTTAATGGTTAACCCACCGCCGCTACCGGCAAACTTCGTCAGCTGACGCAGCGTGCTGCGATCCGCCGGGAAGCTCTCTTCCAGCTCGTAGCCTTTTTCTGCGGTAAATTCGCTGAAGCTCACCTCGCTCACGCCAGACAGTTCTTTCGACAGCGATTCCAGCTCAATCTCTTCACCGGCTTGCAGCTGTTCGTTGCAGTAGGAGTAAACCTGCTGACGCACGTTCTGACGCTCGTTCTTGTCGAGCTGCGCTTCGGCGGCAAAATCGTCCAGCGCCTGCAGCAGGCCACGGTTTTGCACCTTCGCGTTCAGGCCTTCGCTCGCGCCGAGGAAGTCCATGAAGAAATCAGCAACCTTGCGCCCAACTCGCCCTTTCAGGAAGGTCAGGTAACGGGTCGATTCCGGGTTAGTTTCCCACTCGGTCAAATCAATACGCGCGACAATATCGGCATGGTTGATGTCGAGATAATGGGTCGCGCTGATATCCAGCTCTTCGTTGACGCGCATGCTGCTGAGGTTATTCAGCACCGCCACCAGCAGGTATTCCACCGCCAGGTAGCGATAGTGACAGAACAGCACAATGCCGCCATCGGCAAACGGATATTTCGCCAGCTCGTCGCGAAGACGACCGGTGGCCGCGCGGCTGAAGGCGAGGAAATCCTCTTCGCCCTGACGCTGCAGCTTTAAGGCCTGCGCCAGTTCGCTCTCTTCGGTAAACAGGCCGTAGGCTTTGTTCTTCGCGCTGTACACCCGATGCAGCTCGGCCATCATTTCTTCAACCGGTGCAGTCGGCTCCAGCAGCGTGTCGCGCAGGACCACATCCAGGTTTTGCTCATCGCGTTTGATGAGCTGATGCAAAGCAATCTGGTCGATATCCAGACTCATGTTAAACTCTCCTTTAAGATCGGGTGTATTCAACCACCCCCGATGCGACAGTGCAACTCACACATTACCGCCCTCGCGGCAGCATAATGGCGAAAGGATAACGCGTTACGCTGAAAAAAAGCGGAAAAAATGCTGCTGCTACGGTAATATACTGCCCTTTAATGAATAGACAGATTTCGATTTATGCCACAACAATCCCGCTATAGTGATGAACACGTTGAAAAGCTGCTGAGCGAGCTCGCCAACGTGCTGGAAGAACATAAAGCCCCAACCGACCTTTCTTTAATGGTGCTGGGCAATATGGTAACCAACCTGATTAACAGCAGCGTGGCTCCGGCTCAACGCCAGGCTATCGCACGTTCTTTTGCCCAGGCGCTTCAGTCTTCCATTAACAGCGATCCTGCGCACTAAGGGTACAAGCAACAGTTTATGGTGACACATCGTCAGCCTTACCGAGAAAAAGTCTCCCAGATGGTTAGCTGGGGACACTGGTTCGCTCTGTTCAACATGCTGTTGGCCATGGTGCTCGGTAGCCGCTATCTGTTTGTCGCCGACTGGCCGACAACGCTGACTGGACGCGTTTTCTCCTATATCAGCCTTGTCGGACACTTCAGCTTTCTGGTGTTCTCTGCCTATCTGCTGATTCTGTTCCCGCTGACCTTTATCGTCATGTCCCAGCGCCTGATGCGCTTCCTGTCCGCTATTCTGGCGACGGCCGGCATGACGCTGCTGCTTATCGACAGCGAGGTCTTTACCCGCTTCCACCTGCACCTTAACCCGGTGGTATGGGAGCTGGTTATCAACCCCGATCAAAACGAGACCGCGCGCGACTGGCAGCTGATGTTTATCAGCGTGCCGGTTATTCTGCTGGTCGAGATGCTGTTTGCCACCTGGAGCTGGCAGAAGCTGCGTAGCCTGACGCGCCGCCGTCACTATGCTCGCCCGGTTGCCTGGTTCTTCTTTGCGTCGTTCATCGCTTCACACGTGATGTACATCTGGGCCGATGCGAACTTCTATCGTCCGGTGACCATGCAGCGCGCCAACCTGCCGCTATCGTATCCAATGACTGCTCGTCGCTTCCTTGAGAAGCACGGTTTGCTTGACGCGCAGGATTACCAGCGTCGTCTGGTAGAACAAGGCGACCCGGAAGCCGTGACCGTCCAGTATCCGCTCAGCGATTTGCGCTATCGGGATATGGGCGTCGGTAAAAACGTCCTGCTGATAACTGTAGATGGCCTGAACTATTCACGCTTCGAACAACAAATGCCGTCGCTGGCGCGCTTTGCGGGAGAGAACGTCAACTTTACGCAGCATATGAGTGCGGGTAACACTGCCGATAACGGCATCTTTGGCTTGTTCTACGGCATTTCGCCGTCCTATATGGATGGTGTTCTGTCGGCGCGAATTCCGGCCGCGTTGATTAGCGCGCTCAACCAGCAAGGCTACCAGTTGGGGCTGTTCTCTTCTGATGGCTTTACCAGCCCGATTTACCGCCAGGCGTTGCTGTCAGATTTCTCACTGCCACCGGGCAAATCGCAGAACGATGCTCAGACGGCAAACCAGTGGACTAACTGGCTCAAAAACAATGCTCAGGACGAAAACCGCTGGTTCTCTTGGGTGTCGTTTAACGGAACCACCATCAACAACGCGCAGGCCAACGACCGTCAATATGCACGGGCAGCGGCGGATGTAGATACCCAAATAGCTAAAGTACTGGACGCACTGCGCGACTCCGGCAAGCTTGATGACACCGTGGTGATTATTACCGCCGGTCACGGCGTACCGCTTAGCGACGAGAATAGTACCTTTAACTGGTCACGCGCCCAGCTCCAGGTACCGCTGGTTATCCACTGGCCGGGGACCCCTGCTCAGCGCATCGACCTGCTGACCGATCATAAAGATATTATGACCACCCTGATGCAACGATTGCTGCACGTCAGCACACCAGCCAACGAATATTCGCAGGGTCAGGATCTGTTCAGCGCCACGCGCCGCCATAACTGGGTGACGTCGGCAGATAACGATACGCTGGCTATCACCACGCCGTCGATAACCGTAGTGCTCAGTCATAACGGTCACTATAAAACCTGGAACGCGGCTGGCGAGAAGGAACGGGATCAAAAAGCCCAGCTCAGTTTGCTACTGCAGGTGCTGACGGATGAAAAACGCTTTATCGCTAACTGATTGATTAATTTTAAATCAATTGATAAACCCTGACTTGCAATCGGGGATAAAAGCGGTACTATTTTTGTCATGCGTCGGCACGTAGCGCAGCCTGGTAGCGCACCGTCATGGGGTGTCGGGGGTCGGAGGTTCAAATCCTCTCGTGCCGACCAATTCCCTTTACTCCCTCGATGGATTACGATCATATCTCACAGCGCGATTTCTACTCACGTTGCCGGATATTGAAATTAAAAACATTACTCATCGTCATATGTCATCTATTCCAGTTGAGAAGAAAGGTAGATCACCAATAGTTGGAGTAGCCAACCTATGTGCAAGGTTGAACTACGTTCAACATTACAAACTAACCCCACGTTAATAGGATGGCGATCTACCTTGTTTAACTACGATCCCCAAATTAGGGAGTGTTTTCTCTTACGGACGGTATTTAGGAGCCGATACCTGAAATTTACCGAAGGTTTTATTCAGAACATAAGCATTTGTGAATCGCTAACCGAGTAATCGTGATCATGCCACGTACTAGCCAAGTAAAACATAGAAGTCTTTTTGAAAAATTATCTATTACTTAGTTAATTGAGCGTTAATTACTTTCCCGCCTTCAACCACGTAATGAATCTTGTATTGACCCTTAGACCACTCACCATAGGCTGTATGGTTCCATCCCTTGTGCATCAGATAGTCGTAAAGTTTGCCACTATCCATGCCTATGATTTCCTCACATTCAGCTTTAACGGCTCCCCATGAATAATTAATCTTAGCGTTAGCTTGAGCCTGTTGATTCTGTTTAGCTGTCTTATGAATATCACAACTCACCCCTGCGTTAAGCTGAGTACACCCCGATCTTTCTAATTGATTCCTGTAGCCCTCACTAATTGCATGAGCCTTAGGCATAACAACAGGGAAAGAAAACAGAGTGGCAACAACAGCAATTGTTATTTTATTCATTACCAATGACCTCTAGAGCCTGACTGAGCAGAACCACCACCAATATGATTACCCCCACCTAAACCATGAGCAGAGTTACTATTAGCGGCATTATTACCACCGTTGCCTGTTCCATGTTCATGAGACGAATTATCATTATGTTGATTATACCCACCTCTGACAGTTTTAAAGACACTGACTACAGGTGGAGTAATAACTGTAGTGGTGGTAGTAGGTGGTAATGACTTAACAGCATTTAATTTATCTTGTTCTGCTTGATAGTCTTTAATCTGCTGTTCAGATAAATCACTTTCTAATACACCACTCCAAACGCTATTATCATTTGAGAAATGAACAGAGTAAGAACCATCAGCAGCTTTATCTACTACTTGACCAACGGTGAAATCTACCGTTGCTAATGCAGACATTGAAACCAGAGAAAGAACAATCAATAATCTCTTCATACAATCACCAAATTAAATATTTTTATCTTCTTTGACAGAACCATGAGTACAATTAATCAACTCCCAATCATCAATAGCCATGAATAACTGGAAAGATTTGTTATGTTTTTATATTAGAAGCTGGTTTACCAGATTGTTGAATTACTAGAGCGGCTCATCCAGACAATAGAACGGCAAAAGACAAAATAAAATACAATTTCATCATTAACTCACATAGATATTAAAGAGAATATAACAATTATTTTTAACGAAAATGAGTAACATTTTACAAGCATTCTAATAACTACGAATTCAGTAGTACTTTATTCGCAGGGTCGAGAATGTAGCAACTTGTGCGGTAGTTACCTAGTGAAAATATTTCACATCGCAATTAAATGTAAATTGATTTTAGATAAAGAAATTAAATAAAAAAATTTCTTTAGTATGGTAGCCAGCTAAGAATAAGAGCAGAGAAAAGGTTTGAAAGAAGCCATTCTTGCTTATCTTATGTTGCACATGCTTAAGATTATGCCTTTACTGCGGCTTACCCAGCGCCCAGCGACTGTCAAAATGCGCCTGATACTGACGGATGACCTCCGGCTCATCACGGATCACCAGTACGTTTTCTGAATTTTCCGTTTCTGCGGATTTAGCGAAGTTAAAAGACCCGGTCTCCAGCGTATTGCCATCAACAATCATCACCTTATCGTGCTGAATGTGATAATGGCCGTCGATACGAACGTCAATACCGTTTTCTCGCGCCCGGGCAATGGCCTTCAGGCTAACCTCGCCCTGATTTCGTCGCTTATCAATTACCGCCCTCACCTTCACGCCGCGTTTTTGGGCGCGAATCAGCGCGTCGACAATGTCTTTGGCCTGAAACGAGTAGGCCATCATGTCAATGGACCGCTGTGCGCCATCGATAGTGCTCAGCACCAGCTCACGGGCAGATCCTTCAGGCGAGAACCCAACCTGAATTGAGGCCTGTGCGGCAGGGAGAACGCCCAGAAGTGCAGCTATAATAAGAAATCGTGTCATTATCATCATTACCCAGAATATCCGCATGCCATCAAATGATATAAGCAGTCTTAATCGCTAGATTCACACAACGCTGCAACATTTAGAACTAGTCCTAATGCAAAATTCAGTAAAATACCATTACCATTGATGTCAGGAATGATATTCTCCTCTCGTTGCAAACTGATAAAAAGGATGAACAGTGAAAAACACACATAAACTTGCCGCATCGTTACTTGCCATCGCCTGCACTTCCAGCTTCGCCTGGGCCGCAGAACAGCCGCTGGAAAAGGTTGCGCCTTTCCCAAAAGCGGAGAAAGGTATGACGCGTCAGGTCATTCAGTTGCCGGAACAGAAGGATGAGTCTGCCTATAAGGTAGAGTTATTGATTGGCAAAACGCTGGAGGTTGATTGCAACCACCATCGCCTGGGTGGTGAACTGGAGAGCAAAACGCTGGAAGGCTGGGGCTACGATTACTACGTGGTAGAGAAAATCTCCGGCCCGGTGTCGACCATGATGGCCTGCCCTGACCAGAAGAAAACCAAAAAATTTGTCACCGCGTCACTGGGTGATGACGCTATGCTGCGCTACAACAGCAAGCTGCCGATCGTTATCTACGCGCCAGAGAACGTAGAAGTGAAATACCGCATCTGGGAAGCGCAGGAAGCGGTACAAAGCGCCGTCGCGCGTTAATAAAAAACCCGGGCTCGCATGCGCTTGCCCGGGCTACCAATAGTAAAGTCCCGGTCATGCCGGGACTTTTTCTTTTTAGAGCGCAATATCCGCCATTTCTTTGGCTTCTACCGGTTTTGACGTCACCTGAACTGCTGGCGTAGGATCCGGCTCGCGGGTCGCTTCATGGCGCAGCCCCAGCACTTCGCTGGTATACGCCAGCGTTTTCTCAATCAGATGCGGGTTTTCCGTTAGCGTTGAGCCATAGGTCGGTACCACGGCGCGAATTTTTTGCTGCCATTCAGCCGTCTGCATTTTGTCCTTAAATACCTTTTCCATCAGCTCCAGCATGATAGGCGCAGCGGTTGATGCACCAGGGGAAGCCCCTAACAGCGCGGCAACGGTACCTTCGTCATCGCTGACCACTTCAGTGCCCAGACGCAGTACCCCACCAATACGCGCATCACGTTTGATAATCTGCACGCGCTGACCGGCTTGCCACAAACGCCAGTCCTGCTTTTTCGCCATCGGATAGTAGGTGCGCAGCGCCGCATGACGGTCTTTATCTTTCTGCAATACCTGGCTTACCAGGTATTTCACCAGATCAAAGTTATCCAGCCCGACGTTCAGCATCGGCAGAATGTTGGATTTGTTGGTGGACGCCAGCAGATCCCACAGCGAGCCGTTTTTCAGGAAACGCGTAGAGAAGGTGGCGAACGGTCCAAATAGCACCACGCGTTTTCCGTCGATAATACGGGTGTCGATGTGCGGAACGGACATCGGCGGTGCGCCCACGGAAGCCTGACCGTAAACTTTCGCCAGGTGATGGTTAACCACTTCCGGGTTTTCACATACCAGGAACTGGCCGCCAACCGGGAAGCCCGCGTACTCTCTAGCCTGAGGAATTTTGGTTTGCTGAAGCAGCTTCAGCGCCGCGCCGCCTGCACCGATGAAAATGAACTTCGCTTTGATGGTGCGTTTTTCATGGCTGCCGTTAGCATCCGAAACGGTGACGTTCCAGCTGTTATCTGCGTTGCGGCGAAAACGGCGCACCACGGTGTTGAGCTGCAGCGAGAAACGATCGCGCTTTTTGAGGCCCTGAATGAGCTGACGAGTAATCTCGCCATAGTTCACATCAGTACCCGCTTCGGTGCGCGTGGCAGCAATCTTCTGCTGCGGATCGCGTCCTTCCATCACCAGCGGCGCCCACGCCTTAATCTGTTCGTGGTCTTCAGAGTAGCGCATGCCGTTAAACAGCGGGCTCTGTTGCAGCGCACGGTAACGAGCACGCAGGAAATTGACGTTGTCATCGCCCCACACAAAGCTCATGTGCGGCACGGTGTTAATAAAGCTTTTCGGCTGTGTCAGTACGCCGCGCGTAACCTGATGGGCCCAGAACTGACGGGAAATCTGGAAGGCTTCGTTAATATCAATGGCTTTATCGATGCTGACGGAGCCATCAGCTTTCTGCGGGGTATAGTTGAGTTCCATCAGCGCCGAGTGCCCGGTACCGGCGTTGTTCCAGCCGTTTGAGCTCTCTTCGGCGACGCTCTCCATTTGCTCAACCATGGTAATCGACCAGTCTGGTTCCAGCTCCTGCAGCCACGTACCCAGCGTAGCGCTCATAATGCCGCCACCGATCAGCAATACATCTGTCTCATGAACCACACGAGTCTTCGCCTTAGTCGCCACAGAAACCGTCTCGGTACCCGATTTCTGTGAGTTGGGTACAGCTATCTTTTTTTTCATCGTAGGGGGCCTTACTTGACTTGCGATTTGTTACATGCAGGTAAAAACATCCGTACGGTTACGTTACCACCCAGGAAGATAAAATTAAATATTGTTTAAAATTTAAGTTGAGTTTTGAGATCTGTTATTAAAATGTTTAATAAATGTGTACAGAAAATGAGATTTGGTACTAGTAGAATGTGACGTAAAGCGGTATTATTCTCCCATTTGTGATGGTACGCACGGAAGCTGGGATTATAGAAAACCCGCCATCGATAACCTGTGAATACCCTATGTCCAACGCTTCTTCCTCTCCTCTTTCTGGCTCCCTACTCTCCGTCCTGACATCACCTTCGATGTTAACGCGTGAGGTACTGGCTGGCATTATTACCGCACTGGCGCTGATCCCTGAGGTTATCTCGTTTTCCGTTATTGCAGGCGTTGACCCAAAAGTCAGTTTGATCGCCTCCGTGGTGTTGTGCCTGTCGATGTCGTTTCTCGGCGGCCGCCCGGCCATGGTCACCGCCGCCGCGGGCTCAGTCGCGCTGGTTATCGGGCCGATGGTACATCAGCACGGCGTTGCCTACATTTTGCCCGCCGTCGTGATGGCAGGTATCATTCAGATTTTGTTTGCTGCTTGCGGCATGGCAAAACTGATGCGCTTTATTCCGCAGTCGGTGATGACCGGGTTTGTGAACGCGCTGGGGATGTTGATTTTCTTCGCTCAGGTTCCGCATTTCTGGAGTCGTAGCCCGCTGATTGTCGCGCTGTTTGCCGCCACCATTCTCATCGTGCTATGGCTTCCTCGCGTTATGAAAAGTATTCCGTCGCCGCTTATCGCCGTGGTGCTGTTAACGCTCTACACCGCCACCAGCGGGCAGATTTTACCCACCGTTGGTGATGAAGGTTCGATGAGCGGCGGGCTGCCGGGCTTCACCCAGTGGCTGGTACCCATGAATCTTGAGACGTTGCAGATTATCTGGCCGTGCGCGCTGAGTATTGCCTTTGTCGGCCTGATGGAATCGCTGCTGACCGCTAAACTGGTCGACGATCTGACCGTCACGCCGTCCAATAAAACGCGCGAAAGTGCCGGGCTTGGCATCGCGAATATTCTGGCGGGCTGTTACGGCGGTATTGCCGGATGCGCGATGATTGGTCAAACCATCGTGAACGTGGAAATGGGAAAAGGACGCAGCCGGATATCAACGGTCGCGGCGGCGCTGGTATTGCTACTCCTGGTCACCGCATTAAGCGAAGTGATGGCGAAAATACCGATGTCGGTGTTGGCGGGCATAATGGTAATTGTCGCCTTCAAAACCTTTAACTGGAAAAGCCTGCAGCCAGGCACGCTTAAACGCACGCCCTGGCCGGAAACGCTGGTGATGCTGGTGACCGTCGGCGCGACGGTCAGTACCGGTAATCTGGCGATTGGAGTACTGGCAGGCATTATCATGATGGTCATTGTGCCTGCCCGCCTGAAGCACCGCGCAAAGCTTAAAGCAGAAACACGGTCGCCAGCCCCAGAAAAATAAAGAAGCCGCCGGTATCGGTGATGGCGGTGATCATTACGCTGGATCCGACCGCCGGGTCATGTCCCAGTTTGACCATCGTCATCGGGATCAGCACCCCCATCACCGAAGCGACCAGCAGGTTCAGGATCATCGCCAGCGTCATGACGGCTCCCAGATGCGGGTCGTCATAAAGCAACCAGGTCACCGTGCCCATAATCCCGCCCCAGACGATACCGTTAATCAGCGCCACGCCCATTTCACGCAAAATTAAAAACGAGAAGTTACCCGGCTGAATTTTCTGCAGCGCCAACGCGCGCACAATCATGGTAATCGTCTGGTTGCCGGTATTGCCGCCAATACCCGCCACAATCGGCATCAGCGAGGCCAGCGCCACCAGTTGAGAGATGGTGTGTTCAAAACCATCAATGACGCGTGAGGCAATAAACGCGGTACAGAGGTTGATAGCCAGCCACGCCCAGCGCGTTTTAACCGCTTTGGTCACTGGCGCAAACACGTCTTCTTCGCTGCTCAGGCCGCCCATGCGGCGTAAATCACTGTCGGTCTCTTCGTAGACCACATCCACGATTTCATCGATGGTCAAACGCCCCATCAGCTTGCCGTCGGCGTCAATAACCGCGGCGCTGATAAGGTCGTCACGTTCAAAGGTACGCGCTACGCTTTCCGACTTTTCCTCCGGATGGAAGGCGACAGGATCGGACTCCATCACTTCATGCACGTAGCGCTCTGCCGGGTTGAGCAAAATGGTTTTAAGCTCCAGTTCACCAATCAGGGTCTGGTCGCGCTGCACCACAAAGAGTTTATCGGTGTTCTCAGGCATCTTGCCCAATCGGCGTAAGAAGCGTTGTACCGATGCCAGCGTGACGTCCGGGCGAATGGTAATCACCTCGAACTCCATGATGGACCCCACCTGTTCGTGGGAATAGTTCATCACCTGGCGTACGCGCGCGCGCTCAGCAGGGTCCATGGAGGCCAGCAGGCGACCGGTCAGGTCACGCGGCAGATGCTGCACCATGTAAATCTGTTCGTCGATGTCCAGCGTTTGCAGTGCATCGAGCAACGCCCGGTCGCTCATATCTTCAATGAGGTCATCCCAGACGTTCTCCGATGCTTCGAGCAACACTTTCCCACGGCGGGTGTCTTCGACCAGATTCCACAGTGCGTGACGTTCTTCTGACGGCAGCGCCTCAAGGGTATCGGCAAGATCCGGCGGCGGCAGGTGTGCGACTAACGCGCCCACTTCCGCGAGGTCGTCCACCAGCGTGCCTTCATCGTACTGCTCGGCCAGCGTCAGCTTGCCCAGCAGCGCAGAGGTGACCGCTTTATCGGTTGTCAGCAGCCAGATGAGTCGCTGACGTTCTTCGTCACGCAGACGGGCGCTGTTCTTCTTCAACAGAGACATGAATAATCCTTATTCGGGAAAGTTCGCCCAACCGGATAGTCAGACGAATTAAGCATAGCGCGGAGAAATATAAAAATAGTTAAACGAGCCGCTCGTACGCTGAAAAAATCAACAGAGCGGCTAAAAAATCAGGCTGTACGCGCCACCGCGTCGCGGGAAGCCCGTTCGCGTTCTTCCCCAACTAATTCACTTAATTGGCCGTTACGCATCTCCAGCAGGCGATCCGCATGGGTGAAGTAATGATCATCGTGGCTAATGGCAAAAATCGTTTTACCCATTTGCTGCATCAGCGGCAGCAGCACCTGGTAAAACTCGCGGCGGAAATGAGGGTCCTGATCGGCCGCCCACTCATCGAGCATGATGATGTCGCGCTCTTCCGCTAACGCCAGCAACAGCGCCACGCGTTTTTTCTGCCCTTTTGACAGCTTCAGGTCGAGGATGCGGCCATCTTCAAGTTTCACCTTGTGGCTCATTTGCAGCTGCGCAAGCCACTTCTCTACCAGTTCCGGCTTCGCCTGTTTGCCTTCCGGTCCCAGCAGGTGTTCGAACAGCCAGACATCGGTAAACACCGCAGAGAACAGCTTGCGATAGTCTTCCGGTTTATCCGCTGCCAGCGGCTGGCCATCCAGCAAAATCTGCCCGGAAATCGGCTGATACAGGCCGGTCAACAGCATCGCCAGCGTCGATTTACCGCTGCCGTTACCGCCAATCAGGAAGACCATTTCACCTCGTTTCAACGTCAGGTTTAATGGGCCGACCGCGAAGGTGTTGTCTTCATAGTGGAAGGTCACGTCACGCAATTCCAGCGTCTGCCAGTTGGGATGCGCCGTTGGCTGCGGGAACGGCTCGCGGAACGGCGCCAGCGAGAATTTATTCAGCTTGTTGAAGGCGACCTGCGCGCTCAGAAGCGTAGGCAGCGCCCCTACCGCCGACAGCAGCGGCGTGCGCAGGAACAGCAGCGTCAGTGAATAGGTTGCCGCCACGTTGGTGTCGGCCCAGCCCAGGCCGTTTGCCATCCAGAACACCAGGCCGATAGCGCCTAGCATCATGATATTTGACCAGTTCACGGCGCTCAGGTGGAAAGTATCGGCACGAATAATATGGTGACGGTAGGCTTTGGCGTCCGGCGTGAACTGCTGTTCAAAGACGTACTGCGCGCGCTCGCGGTTAAGCGTCAGCTCTTTACGGCCTTCCAGCACCGTCTGGTAGTCGTTATAGAGGCTATCTTCGGTTTCACGCAGCGTCGCCATATGTTTGTACACGCGCGCCACCAGCATAAAGCCACCCCAGATGGTCAACGCCATCCACAGCGCGGTAATGAGCAGCATTTTGGTCGACAGCATCGCCAGATAGGCGGCGGAACCCACGGTCAGAATAATGCCCTGAACCAACTCAGGCAGGCGCACAAAGGCAATGGTGATGGCGCGAATGTCACTGGTCAGGCCCGCCAGCAGCGATGCGCTGCCAAGTTTCTCCACGCGTTCTACCTGGGTGTCGAGAATACGTTTGATGAATTCACGGCGCAGGCGATAGACAAAGTGGTGCCCCAGCGTGGTCAGCGCCAGCTGAGAGCCCAGCGTAACGGCCATCAGCAGCAGCAACAGTCCGAGAAATTCCGGCAGCACCGCCACGGTGGTGTCGACCATTTCAATCAGACGCACGTTAATAAAGGCGATAAGTCCAATACCGAGCGCCGCGCTCAGCAGGCTCAGGGCGATAACGCCAATGAAGGGCCAGCGGTACTGACGCCAGACGAGTAAAAGAAGTTCCATAACAGCAACCAGGGCAAGAAAAACAGCCAGCAGTGTAAACTGCTGAGCAACGACATCAAGAATAATTCTTATTTTTATTCGTCATTGTGCGGCACGACGGAAAGTGAGGTTATAGCGCCAGGCGCCTACCTGCGGATGGCTGCCTGCTTTAAGCGGTAAAATGGCGTGATAAAACAGCCGGGACTCTCCGCCCCACACCACCACGTCACCATGTTCCAGCCAGACGCGCTGTAGGGGATCGCTGCGGTTTAGCCCACCGAACTGGAAAGTAGCCGGTAATCCCAGCGAGACGGAAACAATCGGGGCATCCAGCTGCGCTTCGTCTTTGTCCTGATGCAGCGACAGCTTTGCGCCCGGCTGATAGCGATTGATAAGACAGGCATCGGGGCTAAATTCCGGGTATCCGGCCTGGCTTGCCGCCGTCTTCGCTAGCGTCAGGAATACCGCCGGAATGGCCGGCCAGGGGTGCCCGGTCAGCGGATCGATAGCCGAATAGCAGTAGCCTCGGCTATCTGTACTCCAGCCAAGCGGCCCACAGTTGGTCATCGCCACGGACATGGTATAACCTCCCGGCGTCACCATATGGCGAAACGGCGAGACGGTGGCGACCTGCGCAACCGCGGCCAGCAACGCATCGCTGCTATCGCGCGCCAGACGGCGCAGGACAACGGCGCCTGGCGCAAGCGGCTCTGACCATGGCGCTTCATCAGCAAACAGATCCAGCATCAGCGCTCCTGTTCTTTTTCACGCGCTAGTAGCGCAGCCTTACGCGCCACGCCCCAGCGATAACCGGACAAGCTACCGTCACCCCGCACCACGCGGTGACACGGTATCAAAATCGCCAGCCGATTTGCCGCACACGCGCCGGCAACTGCCCGCACCGCTTTCGGGTTGCCGATGCCATCGGCTATTTGCTGATAGCTGCGGGTTTCACCGGTTGGTATTTCACGCAGCGCCTGCCAGACCTGCTGCTGGAAGGCCGTGCCGCGAATATCCAGCGGCAGCGTGAGCGGCGTGGCGCGATGATTCAGACTCGCAATAACGGACTGGATTTGCTCAGTGAACTCAGGGGCCGCAGGCATACAATGAGCGGACGGGAAGCTTTGCTGTAGCTCGGCCATGAGCGCCTCATGACTATCCCCCAGCAACACCGCGCAGATCCCCCTCTCGCTCAGCGCGACCAGACAGTGGCCGAGCTCACAGTGACCAACCGCGTAGTCAATACGGGTAGATTTTCCGCCCTGACGGTAGGCGCGTGCCGTCATTCCCAGAACCTCATCGGCCTGTCGATAGTAGCTGCTGCTGGTGGGAAATCCGGCCCCTAGAACGGCCTGAGTGACGGATTCGCCCTCGCTTAATGCACCACGAAGGCGACGCGCGCGCCACGCCTGTTGCCAGACTTTTGGCGTAACGCCGGTGACGGATTTAAACAGACGATGAAAATGATAAGGACTGACTGCCACCGCTTCAGCCAGTGCCTCCAGCGTAACGGGAGTATCTTGTTCAAGCAGGCGGCAGGCCTTTGCGACTTTATCGATTTTCTGCTGTTCAGGCGAAAGGTTGCCTGGCTGGCAGCGCTTACAGGGGCGATACCCGGCGGTCTGCGCGGTTTCGGCATCAGGATAGAAGCGCACATTCTGGCGTAGCGCATGGCGGGCACGACAGGATGGGCGGCAGAAAATACCGGTGGTCTGCACGGCAAAAACAAACTGACCATCGGCCTTTGCATCGCGATTTGTCACCGCCAGCCAGCGGTCATCATCGGTATGTAGAGTATAAGATGTCATAACGGGCTCCTCCTTTTAGTGTAACCGCCACTGTGACCAAAAGGAGGAATTAAAAAACCCGCAATCTTGCTTTTTAATTTTTCCCGCTCACCAGAAAGGCGCTGAACTGCGGCGACATCCAGGTAGTGAAGCCATCGCCCTCTTTCATTATCATGTATACCGCCAGTCCCTGCTCACGGACGACCTGCTGTGCTTTTTCCGTGCCCAGCACCATCAAACCGGTATCCCAGCCGTCGGCTTCCAGCGCGGTTGGCGCAATCACGGTGACCGAGACCAGATTATGGGTAATCGGTCGCCCGGTTTGGGGATCAATAACGTGCGAGATCCGTTTTCCGTCGAGCTCGTAGTAATTACGGTAGCTGCCAGAAGTACTGATACCGTGACCGTTGATGTCCACGATGGCCTGCACCGCATTTTCCCGGTCAGTCGGTTTTTGAATCGCCACGCGCCACGGTTGGCCTTCACCATTCATTCCGCGGCTGACCAGGGCTCCGCCAACCGAAACCAGGTAGCGGGAGATCCCTTCTTCAACCATCAATCGTGCCAGATGATCGGCCGCGTATCCTTCGCCGACGGTTGATAGATCAACGTAAAGATCGGGAATCGATTTTTGCAGATACTGTTGGCCCGCGCGGTTGATAACCGTCAGCTTTTCCAGGCCGGTACGAGCCTTCGCGGCATTAATCTGCGCTTGGGTCGGGGTTTTCACCGGCTGTTTATCCGGACCAAAGCCCCACAGATTCACCAGCGGCCCCACGGTAATATCCATCGCGCCCTGGGTTTTCTGCCCAATACGCAAAGATTCGGTGACGATATCGGCCATGCCTTCGCTCACCGGCCACGGCGTCATGCTTTGCGACTGATTAAAGCGCATCAACGCCGAGTCGCTCTTCCAGGTCGACAGTAGCTGATCGTCACCATCGAGCAGGGTTTGCACCTTCTGACGCAGCTCTTCCACTCTGTTTTGATCGACGCCTACCACGCTCACACGCCAGAACGTGCCCATGGTTTTACCATCAAGCACGGTCACCTGTGCCTTCGGGGTTGCTGGTGTGCTGGTATTGTCACAGCCTGCCAGCAAAATAACGATGCCAAGCAGCATCGTGCGTAAAATTGTCATATCCATCCGTTATTACCCTCCTGCAATCGGCGCAAGAGTACACTAATTCACGAAAATCAGGCATTAAAAAAGGGGCCAAAGGCCCCTTTTGTTCCGGTGTTAACCGAATTAGAACTGGTAAACCATACCCAGAGCAACGATGTTGTCGGTAGAGATACCGGCTGCCTGAGTGAAGTCGTTTTTGTCCAGCAGGTTGATTTTGTAATCAACGTAGGTAGACATGTTTTTGTTGAAGTAGTAAGTCGCACCCAGGTCGATGTATTTCAGCAGATCCTGGTCGCCGTAGTTCTTGCCTACGCCACCGTTGCTGATGTCCTTACCTTTAGACTGCAGGTAAGCGATGGATGGACGCAGACCGAAGTCGAACTGGTACTGTGCAACCACTTCAAAGTTCTGCGCTTTGTCAGCAAAACCGTAAACGTCAGCGTTCGGAGAACCGCCGAAACGAGTTGCGTTGTAGGTCTGGGTGTACTGAGTTGCCAGGTAAATGTTGTTAGCGTCGTATTTCAGGCCAGCAGAGTAGGTCTCAGCACGGTCACCGCTGCCGTAGATTTTGCTGGTGTCGCCAGTTGCAACGCCGTTGTCATCACGTACGATGTAGACGTTGTTGTTCTGATCGGAGGTACGTTTGGAGGAAGAAATTGCACCACCAACGCTGAAGCCTGCGCCCAGATCATAGGTCAGGGAGCCGCCGAAGCCTTCACCGTTCTGTTTCAGAGGCTGACGACCGTTAGCGGTCGCGCCTTCACCGGATACGCTGCCGTTTTTACCCTGATACTGCAGAGCAAAGTTCAGACCATCAACCAGACCGAAGAAGTCGGTGTTACGGTAGGTTGCAACGCCGTTAGCACGGGATTGCAGGAAGTTGTCAGAACCGTAGGTGTCGCCGCCGAATTCCGGCAGAACGTCAGTCCAGGAAGTTACGTCGTAAACAACGCCGTAGTTACGACCGTAGTCGAAAGAACCTGCATCTGCAAAACGCAGACCCGCGAAGCCAACACGAGTCCAGGCCTGATCGGAAGAACCTTCAGTGTTGTTCGCCTGAACGTTGTATTCCCACTGGCCGTAACCGGTCAGCTGGTCATTAACCTGAGTTTCACCTTTGAAGCCCAGACGAACGTAGGATTGGTCGCCATCGTTGCCGTTGTCACTAGAGAAATAGTGCAGACCATCAACTTTACCGTACAGATCTAATTTGTTGCCGTCTTTGTTATAAATTTCAGCCGCATTTGCTGCGCCCGCTACCAGCAGTGCTGGTACCAGGAGGGACAGTACTTTAACTTTCATGTTAATAACCCTCTGTTGTTATATATATGCCTTTATATATGCCACTGCTTACTGATTAACCCTCATTAATCAGTCGGCAGACCCATTGTGCTGTAAAAATTAGAATAATCCAATAAGAATATGATACGAAAACCCATGAAATGTTTCATTTATCTACATAGATGTTTCAAAATGTAAATTCAAGGGAACTTTTATAAGCACAAAAAGCCTGGAAAAATAGCACTAATAATCAAAGATAAGAAAAATAAATTCACTAAATCAATGATTTAAAAAACAAGAAGGGTATAGCACTGAATGGTAAAACAAAACCTTCACCTACAACTAAAATAGTCATCGCTATCATCATTAACTTTATTTATTACCGTCATTCAGTTCTGAATGTCTGTTTACCCCAATTTCAACCGGATGCTTCGCATCCGGTTTTTTTTACCTTTCTTTACGCAAACTGAACAGAAATGTGCTACCTCACACAAATTATAACGACTATTAATTAATCACATTGCATACAATTCCCTTCGCCTGAAAACTTGTTTATTAATAATGTCTTGTTATTTAGTGCTATTTTTTAGTCATTATTCGTAAATAACTGTACAATAAGTGTTACATTGTACAGTTATTACGCAACATAATATTTCCCCATCGTTCCGCTGCAGAGCGCCCCCTTCTTGTTACTGTTACCACCGCAATGCTTACGCAGAATTCGCCGCATTGATGCAACCTGAAGGTTTTTTTGTATATACTGCCAACAGTGCAAAAACAGGGTTTTCACATCTCAATGCCGCTACTGGCTTGAGCATATCCTCATTCAGATGCCGTTATGATGGGTTACACACGCCAATGAGTCAGTCCGACAAGACGAGCCCGACGAAATTCTCCCTGCTTCCCGGGAGCATTACGCGTTTCTTCCTTCTTATGATCATCGTTCTGTTGGTTACGATGGGCGTGATGATTCAAAGCGCGGTTAACGCGTGGCTTAAAGATAAAAGCTACCAGATTGTCGACATGACGCATGCCGTACATAAGCGTATTGATACCTGGCGCTACACCACCTGGCAGATCTACGACAATATTGCGGCGGCGGGCACCAATGCCACCCCCGTAGACGGCCTGCAGGAAACTCGCTTAAAGCAAGATGTCTACTATCTCGAAAAGCCGCGTCGTAAAACGGAAGCGCTGATCTTCGGCTCACACGACAGCGCGACGCTCGACATTACCCAGCGTATGTCGACCTATCTCGATACGCTGTGGGGCGCGGAGAACGTGCCCTGGTCGATGTACTATCTCAATGGCCAGGACAATAGTCTGATCCTTATCTCAACCCTGCCGCTCAAAGATCTCTCTTCCGGTTTTAAAGAATCGACGGTAGGAAACATTGTTGATTCACGCCGCGCCGAAATGCTGCAACAGGCCAATACGCTGGATGAGCGTGAAACCTTCTCATCCTAGCGCCGCCTGGCCTGGCAGAATGGCCGCTACTTTACCCTGCGCACCACGTTCAACCAGCCAGGTCATCTGGCGACCGTCGTTGCATTTGATTTACCGATAAACGATCTGGTGCCGCCAACCATGTCACTGGACAGTTTCCGCATGGAGCCCGATCCGGTCCAGAACGCACAGCGCGCCCAGGATAAAGATCCAAGCGATAGCGTCTCCATCAATTTTAATAGCTCACGTATTGAAATAACGTCGGCGTTGAATGGCACCGGCATGCGTCTGGTGTGGCAAGTCCCGTTTGGTACACTGCTGCTCGATACCTTCCAGAACATCATGCTGCCGCTGCTGCTGAACATTGGCCTGCTGGCGCTGGCGCTGTTTGGCTACTCCACGTTCCGCAATTTACCCACCCGCGGCGGCAACACCAGTACGCCGTCTACCGGAACCAATAATGAGCTACGCGTGCTACGTGCAATAAATGAAGAAATTGTCTCTTTGCTGCCGCTGGGGCTGCTGGTGCATGACCAGGAATCGAACCGGACGGTGATCAGCAACAAAATTGCCGATCATCTGCTGCCGCATCTCAATTTGCAGAACATTACCAGCATGGCGGATCAGCATCAGGGCGTGATTCAGGCCACCATTAATAATGAGCTGTATGAGATTCGTCAGTTCCGCAGCCAGGTCTCCCCACGCACGCAGATCTTTATTATTCGCGATCAGGACCGGGAAATTCTGGTAAATAAGAAGCTCAAACAGGCCCAGCGTCTGTATGAGAAGAACCAGCAAGGCCGTACGGCATTTATGCAGAATATCAGCGATACGCTGAAACAGCCGATTAAGGCTCTGGCGGCCGAAGCCAGCGCTATCGATACCCCAGACAGCCAGAAACTGGCGAACCATGCCGATCTGCTGGTACGCCTGGTGGATGAAATTCAGCTCGCTAACATACTGGAAAATGACAGCTGGAAAGGATCTTCTACACAGTTCTCTCTCCAGGAACTGATTGATGAAGTCGTGCCCGAGGTTCTGCCGTCCATTAAGCGCAAAGGGCTACAGCTACTGATTAACAACCAGCTTCCAGCCAAAGAGCAGCGACACGGCGACCGCGACGCGCTGCGCCGTATTCTGCTACTGCTGATTCAGTATGCCGTAACCACCACCCAGATAGGTAAAATCACGCTTGAGGTGAATGCCGATGAATCAGCCGAAGAGCGCTTAACCTTCCGTATTCTTGATACGGGCAACGGTGTGTCGCACGGTGAAGTCGACAACCTGCACTTCCCCTACCTAAACGACACCCAGTCCGATCGTTATGGCAAAGCTAACGCCCTCACCTTCTGGCTTTGCGATCAGCTGGCCCGTAAGCTCGGAGGTCATCTCAATATTAAGGCGCGAGAGTCGCTGGGAACCCGCTACACCCTGCACGTCAAAATGCCGGTGCGCGAAGAGGATATGGAGTCAGAGGAACAGCTGCTGGATGATGTTGTGGTGATGGTCGACATCACTTCAAACGAAATTCGCAACATTGTCACCCGACAGCTCGAAAGCTGGGGCGCGACCTGCATCAGCCCGGATGAGCGAGCTACAAGTCAAGAATATGATCTATTTTTAACAGATAATCCGTCTAATCTTACTGCTTCGGGCTTGCTTTTAAGCGATGATGAGGCTGGGATACGCAAAATTGGCCCGAGTCAGCTGCGTGTGAACTTTAACATGAGCAACGCCATGCAGGATGCCGTACTCCAGCTTATTGAAGAGCAACTGGCGCAGGAAGAAGTGACGGAATCGCCGCTGGGCGGAGATGAAAGTGCCGAGCTTCAGGCCAGTGGCTATTATGCTCTGTTTGTGGATACGGTACCGGAAGATGTTAGCAGGCTGTATACTGAGTCTGCGGCAAAGGATTTTGCTGCTCTGGCACAGACAGCTCACCGCCTTAAGGGTGTGTTTGCCATGCTAAATCTGGTACCTGGCAAGCAGTTATGTGAATCGCTTGAACATCTGATTCGTGAAAAAGATGCTTCAGGCATAGAAAAATACATCAGCGACATTGACGCCTACGTCAAGAGCTTGCTGTAGCAAGGTAGCCTTTACATGAACAATATGAACGTAATTATTGCCGATGACCATCCGATTGTGCTGTTCGGGATTCGTAAGTCTCTGGAGCAAATTGAATGGGTTAATGTTGTTGGCGAATTTGAAGACTCCACTGCGCTAATTAACAACTTACCGAAGCTTGATGCCCACGTCCTGATTACTGACCTCTCCATGCCTGGAGATAAGTACGGTGACGGTATTACGCTGATTAAGTACATCAAACGCCACTTCCCAGGTTTGTCCATCATCGTGCTGACCATGAACAACAACCCGGCGATTCTGAGCGCGGTGTTGGATCTGGATATTGAAGGGATTGTGCTGAAACAAGGGGCACCAACGGACCTGCCAAAAGCGCTGGCTGCGCTGCAAAAAGGCAAGAAGTTTACCCCAGAGAGCGTTTCTCGCCTGCTGGAGAAAATCAGCGCGGGTGGTTATGGCGACAAGCGCCTGTCACCAAAAGAGAGCGAAGTTCTGCGTCTCTTTGCTGAGGGTTTCCTGGTGACCGAAATCGCGAAGAAACTGAACCGCAGCATCAAAACCATCAGTAGCCAGAAGAAGTCGGCCATGATGAAGCTCGGCGTGGAAAACGACATCGCGCTGCTGAACTACCTCTCCTCCGTGACGCTTTCGCCGTCAGACAAAGACTAAACCTGTTGCACATCGGGCCTGCTTTACGTAGGCCCGATGTGCGCAGCGCCATCGGCGCTACCCATAAATACCTTATTCCCGTGCTTTACGGACGCGTGCGGCATACACCGTTAATGTCTGCTTGAGCACATCCAGGGTGACCGGTTTTGACAGGCAGCTGTCCATCCCAGACTCCAGACAGCGCTGCTTCTCTTCGGCCAGCGCATTGGCGGTGACGCCAACGACCGGTAGCGTCAACCCCAGTTGGCGAATACGCTGTGTCAGACGATAGCCGTCCATATTTGGCATGTTGACATCACTCAGCACAATATCGATGTGGTTCTTACTCAACACATTCAGCGCATCGACACCGTCGTTGGCGGTTTTACACTGATAACCCAACGATCCTAGCTGATCGGCCAGCAATCGGCGGTTGATAGGATGATCGTCGACCACCAGGATCATCATATCGTCGTTGCTATCTGCCGGTTGTTCATGCGCTGGCAGCTCCGCGGCATCGCCCGTCTCTACCTTCACGCGATAAATACGTCCCAGCAGCGTCATTAATTCATGCGGTGATACAATGCTGTGCACCCACTGCCCCGGCGCGTACTCCTGCGGAATACCAATATGCCGGCGGCAGAAGACCACAGCGGCCCTGCCCGCCCACGGCTGAGACAGCTCATCATCGGTGATAAGCAGATCGTCCGGCTCTGGGGTTTCGCCGTCATAGAGACGAACGTCAATGCCGTGCCAGCTGAGCAACGAATGAATAAAGTCAGAGAGAGAAGCGTTGCGCACCGCCAGCCAGCAGCGAATTTTCGCCAGCCCGTCAATCGCCAGCGGCGTGGAATCCTGCTCACCATAGAGCGGAATACGCAGCGTAAACTGGCTGCCCATGCCCGGCTCGGTATCCACCGCAATATCGCCGTCCATCATGTTGACCAGCTTCTCACAGATAGCCAGCCCCAGACCGGTCCCCTGGAAGTTGCGCTGCACCCCGGTTCCCACCTGGAAGAACGGGTCAAACAATCGCACCACCTCTTTCGCCGGAATACCGACGCCAGTATCGCGAATGCTGATGCTCAGGTAATACCCTTCCCGTTTCAGGTGTAAAACGATACAGCCGATATCGGTAAACTTGATGGCATTGCTCAGCAGGTTGGAAATCACCTGCTGCAAACGCATCGGGTCACCCAACAGCTTCATCGGCACGTCCGGCTCGATAAAGCAGTACATGCCAAGCTGTTTTCTGACCACCAGCGGCAGGTAGTTAGCGGTGATATGGTTCATCACCTCTTTTGGCGAGAATTCGCGCGGTTCAATTTTCAGCTGCTCGGATTCAATTTTCGAGAAGTCGAGAATGTCGCTGATAATCTTCAACAGCAGCCCGGAAGAATTATTCATCGCCGTCACCAGACGGTCAACACCCTTTGGCAACTCTTTGGTTTGCAACAGATCGAGGTTGCCGATAATCCCGTAGAGCGGCGTACGCAGCTCGTGGCTGACCGTTGCCAGGAACATCGACTTCGACTGACTCGCCTGCTCCGCGGCCTGCGCCATCTCCTGCAATGACTCTTCCATTTTGACGCGCGAGCTGACGTCTACCAGCACACATATCGCCACGTTTTCGTTGCGGTAGCGCGAATGGACGAAGCTGATTTGCAGGTTGGTATTGTTGCTGGTCAGCACATCGACGAAATTCACCTGTTGGCCGCAGATAATCTGCGTCAGACGCTGACGGTCCTCGTGCGTCAACATATTGAGATAGTTGTGCGCCAGTTCGTTACTCAGGATATTGGTGCCATCCTGGGTGCGCAGGATACAGATCCCCACCGGGGCAGAGGCGACAATTTTACGGTTGAACTGCTCGTGCTCTTCCAGGCGCAGCGCGTCAGATTCAGCAGGTAAAAAGATGCGGCGCTCGTACATTCGCGCCATGGTAAACAACGCAATACCCGTCAGCAGATTCAGCAACAGCGCGTTCAGCACCAGAATGCGAATGCGCTCCAGCACCACATCCAGCGGCACCGAATAGACAATACTAAGTGAAGAAGGCAACAGCGTTTTTTTCAGCACCAGTTCGCGATAGCCTGAGGTGTAGCCAAACCACAGCCGTTCCTGTAAGCCCCGTGGGCTGATACGCATTTTGGTGTCCGGCCCCGCCAAGGAAATCAGCGTATTGCCGTTATCATCGAGAATGGATACCCCCATCGGCATACTGCCTGGGGTAAAGAAGTTTTCCGCCCGCATGGTCTGCTCAACGCCAAGCAGCGCCTGCAAGCGGTTTGCCTGGTAAACCGGCGTCAGCGCATAGAAATACCCCACGCTATGTCGCGGCCCCTGCCCAACCCAGAACAGATTGCCCCCGCGGTCATCCTGCGGGGCATTACGATAGGCAATAATACGTTCGTGCAGCGCCTTCAGGGCTTCACTGCGATCAACCGGCATTTCACGCAGGCCAAAATTGGCCATACAGAGATTCTCGCTACCGATTAAAAAGACGCGATTAAGATCGTACGTGGCCGAGAAATTTTCCCGCCAGTAGCGCAAGAACCAGGCCAGCGACTCCAGCGGGCCGCGCCAGGTGGTATCGAGCGTGCCACAGTCAGAATCGGAGAACAGCGGCTCAAAATCAGGAATTTCAGCGCTATCTTTTGCCAGCCCGCCGGGCAGCACGCCATTTACCGCCGTCAACCGGTTTTCGGCAATGTACTTGAGCTCCTTAATCACATCGGAGGTTCGCTGGAAGTATCGCTGAGCCTGATCGGAGTTGAGGTTGAATTCCTGACGGATTTCAGACTCTTTTTGATGCAGGGCATTCACGATATAGAAAACGGAAATCAGCGCGATAAGCAGCCAAAGCAGCAGCGCCAGAGCCCGAAACAGGTAACGTGAAACTTTCAGCGTTGTGCGAAAGGAGACAAGATATTTCAAAGTGGCGAAACTCCGCCGTTGAGGGTCAACAGGATGTGGTTAAGGTAGCGGGAAAAGCCGTTAGCCGCAATCAGAGAGTCGCCTAACCGACTCCGGGTATACCGCAAACATAAAAAAAAGGGCCGGTTTTCACCGACCCTTTCTCAACGTTGCTCAACGATTACTCTTCAGCATCGTCCGCTACGTCGTCATCGCTCTCGGTTTCTGGCGCGATATCATCGTCGCCTTCCGCCACGCTACCGTCGATAGCGTCCAGCTCTTCGTCGTCAACCGGCTCGGCCACGCGCTGCAGGCCCACGACGTTTTCATCTTCCGCAGTACGGATGAGGATTACGCCCTGGGTGTTACGCCCTACCACGCTGACTTCCGACACGCGGGTACGCACCAGCGTACCGGCATCGGTGATCATCATGATCTGGTCACAGTCGTCGACCTGTACCGCGCCCACCACGGAGCCGTTACGCTCGGTGACTTTGATAGAGATAACGCCCTGTGTCGCACGCGACTTGGTCGGATACTCTTCAGCAGCGGTACGTTTACCGTAGCCGTTCTGGGTGACGGTCAGGATAGCGCCTTCGCCACGTGGAACAATCAGCGATACCACGCTGTCTTTTTCCGCGAGCTTGATACCGCGTACGCCGGTCGCAGTACGACCCATGGCACGAACGGCATCTTCTTTAAAGCGCACCACTTTACCGGCGGCAGAGAACAGCATGACTTCATCGGAACCGGAGGTCAGGTCAACGCCAATCAGTTCGTCGCCTTCGTTCAGGTTAACCGCGATAATACCGGCAGAACGTGGACGGCTGAACTCGGTCAGCGCCGTTTTCTTCACGGTACCGCTGGCGGTCGCCATAAAGACGTTCACGCCCTCTTCGTACTCGCGTACCGGCAGGATGGCGGTGATACGTTCGTTCGCTTCCAGCGGCAGCAGGTTGACGATCGGACGGCCACGCGCGCCGCGGCTAGCTTCCGGCAGCTGATAAACCTTCATCCAGTACAGACGACCACGGCTGGAGAAGCAGAGGATCGTGTCGTGGGTGTTGGCCACCAGCAGGCGGTCGATAAAGTCTTCTTCTTTAATACGTGCAGCTGACTTGCCTTTACCGCCACGACGCTGAGCTTCGTAATCGGTAAGCGGCTGATATTTGACGTAACCCTGGTGAGACAGCGTTACTACAACATCTTCCTGGCTGATCAGATCTTCGATATTAATATCGGCGCTGTTGGCGGTGATTTCAGTACGACGTTCGTCACCGAACTGTTCGCGAACCAGTTCCAGTTCTTCACGGATCACTTCCATCAGACGCTCGGCGCTGCCCAGAATGCGCAGCAGTTCTGCTATCTGTTCCAGCAGCTCTTTATACTCGTCGAGCAGTTTTTCATGCTCAAGGCCGGTCAGTTTCTGCAGACGCAGATCCAGAATCGCCTGTGCCTGCTGTTCGGTCAGGTAGTATTTACCGTCGCGAACGCCAAACTCAGGTTCCAGCCATTCCGGACGCGCCGCGTCATCACCCGCACGTTCCAGCATCGCAGAAACGTTGCCCAGCTCCCACGACTGCGCCACCAGGCCCGCTTTCGCTTCGGCCGGGGTTGGAGCGCGACGGATCAGTTCAATGATCGGGTCGATGTTAGCCAGCGCAACGGCCAACGCTTCCAGGATGTGCGCGCGGTCGCGTGCTTTACGCAGTTCGAAAATGGTACGGCGAGTCACCACTTCACGGCGGTGGCGCACGAACGCAGCGATAATCTCTTTCAGGTTCATGATCTTCGGCTGACCATGGTGCAGTGCAACCATGTTGATACCGAAGGAAACCTGCAGCTGGGTCTGGGAGTAGAGGTTGTTCAGCACCACTTCCCCAACCGCGTCGCGTTTCACTTCAATCACGATGCGCATACCGTCTTTATCAGACTCGTCACGCAGCGCGCTGATGCCTTCAACGCGTTTATCTTTTACCAGCTCGGCGATTTTCTCGATCAGGCGCGCTTTGTTCACCTGATACGGAATTTCGTGCACGATGATGGTTTCACGACCGGTTTTGGCGTCGGCTTCGACTTCCGCGCGGGCGCGAATGTACACTTTCCCACGACCGGTACGATAGGCTTCTTCAATCCCGCGGCGGCCATTAATGATGGCGGCAGTCGGGAAATCGGGGCCTGGGATATGTTCCATCAAACCTTCGATGGTGATGTCTTCGTTGTCGACATATGCCAGACAGCCGTTGATCACTTCCGTCAGGTTGTGCGGTGGAATGTTGGTGGCCATACCTACGGCGATACCAGAGGCACCGTTAACCAGCAGGTTAGGAATTTTGGTCGGCATTACATCTGGAATACGTTCGGTGCCGTCGTAGTTATCGACGAAGTCCACCGTCTCTTTTTCCAGATCGGCCATCAGCTCATGGGCGATTTTCGACATACGGATTTCCGTATAACGCATCGCTGCGGCGGAGTCGCCATCGACAGAACCGAAGTTACCTTGACCATCTACCAGCATGTATCGCAGTGAGAATGGCTGTGCCATACGGACGATAGTGTCATAGACGGCAGTATCACCATGCGGGTGATATTTACCGATCACGTCACCCACGACACGGGCTGATTTTTTGTAGGCTTTGTTCCAGTCATTGCCCAATACGTTCATGGCGTAAAGTACGCGACGGTGTACCGGCTTCAGGCCATCTCGGACATCCGGCAGCGCACGGCCAACAATGACCGACATCGCGTAATCCAGATAAGAGTTCTTAAGCTCTTCCTCAATGTTGACCGGTGTAATTTCTCTCGCAAGGTCGCTCATCTAACCGCTATCCCTCTACTGTATTCCCGGATTCAAAGGTCGCAAATTATAACACATTAGCGTAAAGACAGGTAAACCCATTAGCACCCCGCGAACGCTTTATTCACGCCGTGGTACTGATATACTCGCTGACAATAACGAAATAAGGAGCAGGAACAGCCATGAATGCCGAAAAAGCTGCGGTAGCGCACAACGTAGACCACGAAGAGATAGCCAAATTCGAGGCCGTCGCATCACGTTGGTGGGATCTGGAGGGGGAATTTAAACCTCTGCACCGCATTAACCCGCTGCGTCTGGGCTATATCGCCGAACGCTCCGGCGGCCTGTTCGGTAAAAAGGTGCTGGACGTCGGCTGCGGCGGCGGCATTCTGGCCGAAAGCATGGCGCGTGAAGGCGCGACGGTTACCGGTCTCGATATGGGCTTCGAGCCGCTGCAGGTGGCAAAGCTGCACTCATTAGAAACCGGTATTCCCGTCGATTACGTGCAGGAAACGGTAGAAGAACACGCGGCGAAACATGCCGGGCAGTATGACGTGGTGACCTGCATGGAGATGCTGGAGCACGTTCCGGACCCACAGTCGGTGGTGAAAGCCTGCGCCCAATTGGTAAAACCGGGCGGTCAGGTCTTCTTCTCCACGCTCAACCGCAACGGCAAATCCTGGCTGATGGCGGTGGTCGGCGCGGAATACATTCTGCGCATGGTGCCAAAAGGCACGCACGACATTAAGAAATTCATCAAGCCGGCCGAACTGCTGAGCTGGGTTGACCAGACCGTATTGAAAGAGCGTCACATGATTGGCCTGCACTACAACCCCATCACCAACAGCTTCAAGCTGGCACCGGGCGTAGACGTTAACTATATGCTGCACACTACCGCCAAATTAGCATGACCTGTAGCCCGGTCGAGCGAACGCGACACCGGGAATAGGCTCCGAGCCCCCCGGGTCGGCATAAATGCCTCGCCCGGGCTACCAACCACTACCCGGCTTCGACATATCGCCTACCAATCATGGGGGGCGCTTACAACAAAATTGCGCCACATCATATTGCGCAAATTCCCCCTTCGACGAAGAAATCAGCACTCGATCAAATTTTCATTTTTTTTTGCAAATTATTGACATTCCCGCCAGCCCTTATGCGCCGTGGACTTAGCGTTTTTTACGCTTTATCAACCTCAAGTTAACGTCAAAATCAACCCTTGTGCTCAAAAGAATCCAGACTAGAATACTCACCATATAGCGTTTAATTAATCAACGAACCCCTACATGTAGTATTTATCCACAGGTTTTGCTACAACGGCAACTGTGGATAAATCAGGGGATATTTTCCTTTTCACGGACAGGTAAAAATCACATGAATCAGAGTCTGCTGGTGACTAAGCGTGACGGCCGCACAGAACGCATTAACCTCGACAAAATTCATCGCGTGCTGGATTGGGCCGCCGAAGGGCTGCACAACGTTTCGATTTCTCAGGTCGAACTGCGTTCACACATCCAGTTCTACGACGGGATTAAAACGTCCGACATTCATGAAACCATTATCAAAGCAGCAGCAGACCTGATCTCCAGCGAAGCTCCGGACTACCAGTACCTGGCCGCGCGCCTGGCGGTGTTCCACCTGCGCAAAAAAGCCTACGGTCAGTTTGAGCCACCGGTACTGCTTGACCATGTCAAACACATGGTTAACCTGGGTAAATACGACAATCATCTGCTGGAAGACTATACGGAAGAAGAGTTCAAGCAGATGGACTCGTTCATTGTTCACGACCGTGATATGACCTTCTCCTACGCAGCGGTTAAGCAGCTGGAAGGTAAATACCTGGTACAGAACCGCGTGACCGGCGAAATCTACGAGAGCGCTCAGTTCCTCTATATTCTGGTGGCCGCGTGCCTGTTCTCGAACTACCCACGTGAAACCCGCCTGAGCTACGTGAAGCGCTTCTATGATGCGGTTTCCACGTTCAAAATTTCTCTGCCTACGCCGATTATGTCCGGCGTGCGTACCCCAACTCGTCAGTTTAGCTCCTGCGTCCTGATCGAGTGCGGCGACAGCCTGGATTCCATCAACGCCACCTCCAGCGCAATTGTGAAATACGTTTCCCAGCGCGCCGGTATTGGTATTAACGCCGGTCGTATCCGTGCGCTGGGTAGCCCGATTCGCGGCGGTGAAGCGTTCCACACCGGCTGTATTCCGTTCTACAAGCACTTCCAGACGGCGGTGAAATCCTGCTCTCAGGGCGGCGTACGCGGTGGTGCGGCCACCCTGTTCTACCCAATGTGGCACCTGGAAGTCGAAAGCCTGCTGGTGCTGAAAAACAACCGCGGCGTTGAAGGCAACCGCGTGCGTCACATGGACTACGGCGTACAGATCAACAAGCTGATGTACACCCGCCTGCTGAAAGGTGGCGACATCACGCTGTTCAGCCCGTCCGACGTCCCTGGCCTGTACGATGCGTTCTTCGCCGACCAGGACGAGTTCGAACGTCTGTACACTAAATATGAAAACGACGACAGCATTCGCAAACAGCGCGTGAAAGCGGTTGAACTGTTCTCCCTGATGATGCAGGAACGTGCTTCTACCGGCCGTATCTACATTCAGAACGTTGACCACTGCAACACCCACAGCCCGTTTGACCCGGTTGTCGCGCCGGTACGCCAGTCTAACCTGTGCCTGGAAATCGCTCTGCCGACCAAACCGCTGGACGATGTGAACGACGAAAACGGCGAAATCGCCCTGTGTACGCTGTCCGCGTTCAACCTGGGTGCTATCAATAGCCTGGACGAGCTGGAAGAGCTGGCCGTACTGGCAGTGCGCGCACTGGATGCCCTGCTGGACTACCAGGACTACCCAATTAAAGCCGCTGAACGTGGCGCAATGGGCCGTCGTACGCTGGGTATTGGTGTTATCAACTACGCCTACTGGCTGGCGAAAAACGGCAAGCGCTACTCCGACGGCAGCGCCAACAACCTGACACACCAGACCTTTGAAGCTATTCAGTACTACCTGCTGAAGGCCTCCAACGAGCTGGCGAAAGAGCAAGGCGCATGCCCGTGGTTCAACGAAACCACCTACTCGCAGGGCATTCTGCCGATCGACACCTATAAGAAAGACCTGGATGCGATTGCTAACGAGCCGCTGCATCTGGATTGGGAAGCTCTGCGTGAGTCCATTAAGACGCACGGCCTGCGTAACTCCACGCTCTCTGCCCTGATGCCGTCTGAGACCTCTTCGCAGATCTCCAACGCCACCAACGGCATCGAGCCACCGCGCGGCTACGTGAGCATCAAAGCGTCAAAAGACGGGATCCTGCGCCAGGTAGTGCCGGACTACGAGCACCTGCACAACGCTTACGAGCTGCTGTGGGAAATGCCAAACAACGACGGCTACCTGCAGCTGGTTGGTATCATGCAGAAGTTTATCGACCAGTCGATCTCTGCGAACACCAACTATGACCCAACGCGCTTCCCATCTGGCAAAGTCCCGATGCAGCAGCTGTTGAAGGACCTGCTCACCGCCTACAAATTTGGCGTGAAGACCCTGTACTACCAGAACACCCGCGACGGTGCAGAAGATGCGCAGGACGATCTGGCTCCATCCATTCAGGATGACGGCTGCGAAAGCGGCGCTTGTAAGATCTAATAACGATTGCCGGGCAGCGATACGCTGACCCGGCCTTTGATTTCCGTATCGACCAAAACCTTATTCGGTGTACGGATTTTTTTGCGATGATATTGTAAGCAGGTAAGTAACCGCCATCCGGCATTACTCTCCAGACAGGATTGACATCAATGGCATACACCACTTTTTCACAGACGAAAAACGATCAGCTCAAAGAGCCGATGTTCTTTGGCCAGCCGGTCAACGTGGCACGCTACGACCAGCAGAAATATGACATCTTCGAAAAGCTGATTGAAAAACAGCTCTCCTTCTTCTGGCGTCCAGAAGAAGTTGACGTTTCCCGCGACCGTATCGACTATCAGGCGCTGCCGGAGCACGAAAAGCATATCTTCATCAGCAACCTGAAGTATCAAACCCTGCTGGACTCCATCCAGGGCCGCAGCCCGAACGTGGCGCTGCTGCCGCTGATTTCCATTCCGGAACTGGAAACCTGGGTTGAGACGTGGGCGTTCTCTGAAACCATCCACTCGCGCTCTTACACCCACATCATCCGCAACATCGTCAACGATCCGGCGATTGTGTTTGATGACATCGTCACCAACGAGCAGATCCAGAAGCGTGCGGAAGGCATCTCCAGCTACTATGACGAGCTGATCGAAATGACCAGCTACTGGCACCTGCTGGGCGAAGGCACCCACAACGTCAACGGCAAAACCGTGACCGTGAACCTGCGCGAGCTGAAAAAGAAACTCTACATCTGCCTGATGAGCGTGAACGCGCTGGAAGCGATTCGCTTCTACGTCAGCTTCGCCTGCTCCTTCGCTTTCGCCGAGCGCGAACTGATGGAAGGCAACGCCAAGATTATTCGCCTGATCGCCCGCGATGAAGCGCTGCACCTCACCGGTACCCAGCACATGCTGAACCTGCTGCGCAGCGGCGCGGATGACCCGGAGATGGCGGAGATTGCTGAAGAGTGCAAACAGGAATGCTATGACCTGTTCGTCCAGGCTGCCGTGCAGGAAAAAGAGTGGGCGGATTATCTGTTCCGCGACGGCTCGATGATTGGCCTGAACAAAGACATTCTGTGCCAGTACGTTGAGTACATCACCAACATCCGTATGCAGGCGGTTGGCCTGGATCTGCCGTTCCAGACCCGTTCTAACCCAATCCCCTGGATCAACACCTGGCTGGTGTCCGATAACGTGCAGGTTGCCCCGCAGGAAGTGGAAGTCAGCTCTTATCTGGTCGGCCAGATTGACTCGGAAGTCAATACTGACGATCTCAGCGACTTCCAGCTCTAATGAGCCGCGTTTTTCTGCGCATCTCTGGCACGCGTTTGCAGTGCCAGGATGAACACCCTTCCCTGCTGGCGGCGCTGGAGTCTCACAACGTTGAGGTCGAATACCAGTGCCGCGAAGGCTACTGCGGTTCCTGTCGCACGCGGTTAGTATCAGGCCAGGTCGACTGGCTGACCAAACCGCTGGCCTTTATCCAGCCGGATGAAATTTTGCCCTGCTGTTGCAGGGCAAAGGGTGATATCGAAATTGAGATGTAATGGTTAGTGCACTTCGTGTGCACTAACCAACGGCATCGCGCCACGGCGCTTCATCTGCGAGATGTACAGCGCCCCGGCCAGCACCACCAGCAGCGCCCCAACCAGATAAATGGCGCGATAGCCCACGCCTTCCACCATCATCCCCATCACGAAAGCGCCAATCGCCAGCCCGGCATCCATCGCATTGAAGAACAGCGAGTTCGCCACGCCGATTTTATGCGGTTCAACCGAACTGATAATCTGCGTCTGGAAGATAGGCGTCACTGAACCGTAGCCGATACCAATTAACGCCCCTGCAAGAATCATCGATGCGCTGCCGTGAGTGTAGCCCAGCACCACCAGACCGATAGTGAACGCCAACAGGCAAGGATAGACCACGTATTTCGGCCCCTTTCTATCGCAGATGTTGCCAGTGAAGGCGCGGCATATCATCAGGAAAATGGCGTAGCACAGCAGGAAGTTGCTGGCCGCGGCCATCAGGTCCAGTTCGCGAGCATACAGGGCGAGAAACGCGGAGACTCCGGCGTAGGAGAAGGTCATAAAGAACGTGACCAGCGCAAACGGCATGGCCGCACGGTCGAACATGGCTGAAAAACCCAGCTTTGGCTGAGAACCATCGGCATGACGAATAACCGGTGGTACGCGGACAATCAGCGACAGTACGATGCCTATCGCCGAGACCACGGTACACATCCAGAACGCCTGGGTAAACGCACTATGCCGCGCCATGTTCAGGCCAATCCACGGCCCAACGACCATCGCCAGCCCCATGGCTAAAGAGAAAAAGCTGATGCCTTCCCCACGTCGGGAAGCAGGAATCAGGCGCGCGGAGATAGTGCCCTTCACCGTAGTAATCACCCCAAAAGTAATACCGTGCAGCACGCGAATAAAAAGCAGTGCTTCAATGGAATGACAGAACGGATACAGCGCAGTTACCGCTAAAAACGCCAGGGAGGAGAGCATCAGAATCGTTTTATTTGAGTATTTTCCCACCCATTGTCCAGCGAACGGACGCACGATTATCGCGGCGGCCAGGAAGAAGGTCACCAGCAGCCCGGCTTTGTCCGCGGTGGCATGGAGGTTATCGGCGATATAAATCGGCAGGAGCGTGAGAAGAACATAAAATACGAAGAAGATAATAAAGCTAATAATCGTGATTGCCCAAAAATCTTTAGTCCATAATTTCTCTTTCATTGATATGCAACCTAATTAAACGTCGCGCATTATCACATTCATCACGAATATATAATTCAAGAATGCATTAAAAACACAAATAATTGCGTGCGTGATTTTGTGATTGAGTCCGTAGAAAAAATTATAGGCAGGCGATATAAATTAGTAAAATTAATCGTTTTAATGACTTTAGTTAGGAAAAACTAATGACGTTAACGCAGATCGGCGCACTGTTAACGGTCCTCGAATGCGGGGCATTTACCGAAGCGGGTAAACGACTGTATATGACCCAGTCCGCCGTTAGCCAGGCTATTTCAGCACTGGAAGAGGAACTGGGCGTCGCCATTCTGGTGCGCGAACGCCGTAAAGCCATTACGCTGACGGTAGCTGGCGTCCGTATCGTGGCTCACCTTCGTCGCCTGATGAACGAAGTCAGCGCGGTCAAAGAAATTGCCGAGCAGGAGAAAAAAACGCCTCTTCGCTTGCTGCGCATAGGCTGCTTCCCCAGTATTTGCGCCAGCATATTACCGGAGGTGGTACGTTATTTTGAACAACACCATCCGAATATAAAAATTGTCCCCCACGAAGCCAATAGCTCGGAGATTATCGATGCTATTCGCGAAAATAATATCGACGCCGGTTTTGTACATATTCCAGCAGAAGGCATGTTTGTGGCTCCGGTTTATAAAGACAGGTTTGCCGTAGTCGTGCCCGATAATCATCCCTTTGCGGGAAAAAAATCCATTTCGCTAAACGCACTGTTCGACGAGCCCTTGATTGTCAGTAAAGGGCGCTATGAAATGAGCATCATGTCGCTGTTCGCCGGGATGAATATTACCCCCAACATTAAATACGAATTTAACCACCCCACCACGGCAATGAGCTTTATCCGTCAGGGGTTGGGCATCGCGCTGCTGCCGGAACTGACCCTGAAAACGCTGGAACAACCGCTACGCTCGGTGCCGCTGGAACCCCCGTTCTATCGCCAGGTATCACTTATTGCCAGCGAGCCTCCGGTTAGCGGTAGCCCTTTGCAGCTGCTGCACGACTGTCTGCACCAGCTGGTCAGAGAAGGGCATATCTAAGAAAAGGCGATACACGGCACATTTCTCGCGATTATCACTTTCGATTTAATGCTCGAATATGCTCGAAATCAAACAAATCAATTCATATACGTGACTTAATGTTATCAAAACGAACATTGAGGACACATTATGGACAGCGCCTCTGTCAATGAATACGATGCCATCATCATCGGCGGCGGAGCCACCGGGGCCGGTATCGCCCGCGACTGCTCGCTTCGCGGTCTGAAGGTAGCGCTGGTTGAACGCTTTGATATTGCCACTGGCGCAACCGGGCGCAACCACGGCCTGCTGCACAGCGGCGCGCGCTATGCGGTGACCGACAGCGAATCCGCGCGCGAATGCATCAGCGAAAACCAGATCCTGCGGCGCATCGCCCGCCACTGTATCGAACCCACCAGCGGGCTGTTTATCACCCTGCCTGAGGATGACCTCGGCTATCAGCGTACCTTTATGGATGCCTGCCAGACGGCGGGCATTCAGGCTGAAGCTATCGACCCCGCGCTGGCGCGGCGGATGGAGCCAGCGGTGAACCCTGCGCTGGTTGGCGCGGTGCGCGTGCCCGACGGCACCGTCGACCCCTTCCGCCTGACCGCCGCTAATATGCTTGATGCCCGCGAACACGGCGCGACGATTTTTACCGCCCATGAAGTCACCGGTCTTATTCGCCACAACGATCGCATCCACGGCGTTCACCTGCTCAACCACACTACCGGGCAACCGCAATCGCTGCGTGCGCCGGTGGTGGTCAACGCCGCCGGGATCTGGGGACAGCGCATTGCCGAATACGCCGACCTGCGCATCCGCATGTTCCCGGCGAAAGGCTCGCTGCTGATATTTGAAAACCGTATCAACCAGCATGTGATCAACCGCTGTCGTGCGCCCGCCGATGCCGATATTCTGGTACCCGGCGATACCATTTCGCTGATTGGTACCACTTCAACGCATATCGATTACGACGACATTGACCGCTGCCGCGTTACCGCCGACGAGGTGGATATTCTGCTGCGCGAAGGTGAAAAGCTGGCGCCAGTCATGGCGAATACTCGCATTCTTCGCGCCTACTGCGGCGTACGCCCGCTGGTTGCCAGCGATAACGACCCCAGCGGACGCAACGTCAGCCGGGGCATTGTTCTGTTGGATCACGCCGAGCGCGACGGGCTGGAAGGGTTCATTACCATCACCGGCGGCAAGCTGATGACCTATCGCCTGATGGCAGAATGGGCCACCGATGCCGTTTGCCGCAAACTTAACCACAGCGGCATCTGCACCACCGCACAAACGCCGCTGCCTGGCTCCCGTGAGCCGGCGGAGAAAACGCTGCAACGTATGATTTCCCTGCCCGCGCCGCTACGCGGTTCGGCGGTCTATCGTCACGGCGACCGTACGCCAGAATGGCTCGGCAACACTCGATTACAGCGCAGCGTAGTCTGCGAATGCGAAGCCGTCACCGCGGGCGAAGTGCAGTACGCGGTGGAAAATCTGGCGGTCAATAACCTGCTGGATTTACGCCGCCGCACCCGCGTCGGCATGGGTACATGCCAGGGCGAGCTGTGCGCCTGCCGCGCAGCCGGTCTGCTCCAGCGTTATCGCGTCGCCACCTCGGCGCAATCGCTCACCCAGCTTTCTGCCTTCCTCAATGAACGCTGGAAAGGCGTCCAGCCGATTGCCTGGGGCGATGCGCTGCGCGAGAGCGAATTAACCCGCTGGGTATACCAGGGATTGTGCGGCCTGAAAAAGGAGCCAGAAGATGAAATTTGATAGCGTGATTATCGGCGGCGGACTCGCCGGGTTGCTGTTCGGCATCCAGCTACAAAAAGCGGGTCTGCGCGCGGTAATTGTCAGCCGGGGCCAGAGCGCGCTGCACTTCTCTTCCGGCTCGCTGGACCTGCTCAGCGCCCTGCCCGATGGCCAGCAGGTCACCCACCTCGCAGGCGGGCTGGCCGCGCTGCGCGAACAATCCCCGCAGCATCCCTATAGCCTGATTGGCTCCCGTCTTGTGCAGCACTACGCGCAGCAGACGCAGACGCTGCTGGCTGAATGCGGAATCAACATGCGCGGCGATATGGCGACGCCTCATCAGCGTATTACCCCGCTGGGCACTCAACGTGCCGCCTGGCTGAGTCCGTCGGAAGTACCGATTATCCCGTTCAGGCGCGGCCGCGTTCGGGTCGTCGGTATTAGTGGATTTCTCGATTTCCAGCCGCATCTGGTCGCCGAATCCCTCCAGCAGCAGGGGCTAAACGCCGATACCGCTGAAATCGATTTACCAGAGTTGGATGTGCTGCGGGAAAACCCGACCGAGTTCCGCGCGGTCAATATCGCCAGGGTACTGGATGAAAAAACGCACTGGCCAATGCTGCATCAGGCGCTATTACCGCTCAGTGAAGGATGCGACACGCTGGTGATGCCCGCTTGCTTTGGCCTGCGTGACACGGCGTTATTCGACTGGCTCAATCACAATCTCCCCTGTACCCTGCTGCTTCTGCCAACGCTGCCGCCTTCGGTGCCGGGTATGCGGTTCCACGCCACCCTGCAACGGCGGTTTGTTGCGCTGGGCGGAACCTGGATGGCGGGTGATGAAGCGGTGCGCGTCAGCCACGACCGCGGCGAGGTTCGCGAAGTCTGGACGCGTAACCACGGCGATATTCCATTACGTCCGCGCTATGCGGTACTGGCCAGCGGCAGTTTCTTCAGCAACGGCCTGACCGCCGATCGCGACCACATTCGCGAGTCCATTATGGGGCTGGATATTCAGCAACCCGCCTCACGTAGCACGGGCTATCGCGATGATTTCTTTGACCCGCAGCCGTGGCAGCAGTCGGGCGCAATCGTCGATGCCGAGCTGCATCCCACGCTCCGAGGTCTACCGATGCGCAACCTGTTTGCCATCGGCTCGGTGCTTGGCGGCTTCGACCCGATCGCGCAGGGCTGCGGCGGGGGCGTATGCGCCGTCTCCGCGCTACACGCTGCCGCGCAGATTATCCGTTTGGCGGGAGGCGAAGCATGAGCCAGCAAAGTTTCGAAAACTGCATTAAATGCACCGTTTGCACCACCGTCTGCCCCGTTAGCCGCGTCAACCCACGCTATCCGGGGCCAAAACAGGCCGGGCCGGACGGCGAACGTCTGCGCCGCAAAGACGCCGGGCTGTATGACGAGGCGCTAAAATACTGCATCAACTGCAAACGCTGCGAAGTCGCCTGCCCGTCGGATGTCAAAATTGGCGATATTATCCAGCGCGCCCGCGCCGACTATAGCCAGCAAAAACCGGGTATCCGCGATACGATCCTCAGCCATACCGACCTGATGGGCACGCTCTCTACGCCGTTCGCCCCCATCGTCAATGCCGCCACCGGGCTGAAGCCCGTGCGCCAACTTCTGGATAGCGCGCTCAAGATTGACCATCACCGCGCCCTACCGAAATACTCCTTCGGCACCTTCCGCCGCCGCTACGCGCGTATTGCCGCAGCACAGGCGCAGTTTGCCGAGCAGGTCGCTTTCTTCCACGGCTGCTACGTTAATTACAACCATCCGCTGCTCGGGCTGGATTTGATAAAGGTGATGAATGCGATAGGCATTGGTGTGCAGCTACTCAGCAAAGAGAAGTGCTGCGGCGTGCCGCTAATTGCTAACGGTTTCTTTGATAAAGCCCGTCGACAGGCGCAGAGCAATATCAAGTCGCTGCGGGAAGCCATTGGCGGCAAAAAGCTGCCGGTCATTGCCACCTCGTCCACCTGCACTTTTACGCTGCGTGATGAGTACCCGCACCTGCTGGACGTCGATAACCACGATCTGCGCGACAACATTGAGCTAGCAACCCGCTGGCTGTGGCGCAAGCTGGATGATGGCGCGGAGCTGCCGTTACAGCCACTGCCGCTAAAGGTGGTGTATCACACGCCGTGTCATATGGAAAAGATGGGCTGGTCGCTGTACACGCTGGAATTAATACGCCGCATACCGGGTATTGAGCTTCAGGTGCTGGATTCACAATGCTGCGGAATAGCGGGAACTTACGGCTTCAAAACGGAGAACTACCCAACGTCGCAGGCAATAGGCGCACCGCTCTTCGAGCAAATTGAAGCGAGCGGCGCAGACCTGGTGATTACCGACTGCGAGACCTGCAAATGGCAGATTGAGATGTCCACCAGTAAGCGCTGCGAGCATCCGATCACGCTGTTAGCGAGGGCGTTGGTCCGATAACCTGCGCCCAACGGTCCCCTCTCCCTTTCAGGGAGAGGGAGAAAAGCAAGCCGCATCGGGTGCTTACAGCGTGAGCGAGTCCACCACGTTAATCCAACCGTGTTCGCTGGCAACGGGACGGCCATTCAGCCAGCGACGCAGCATGTTCAGCGCCATCATCGCACACACTTCCTGACGCACCGCCAGACCATGACGCGTATTGCTGAACTTCACCTGCAGCGCGTGCGTCCCTTCCGGTGTCGCCAGCGCAAAGTTAATGTGTTCACTCTCAAGACCACTTACCGCCAGCGCCAGCCCGGCAAAATGGTTCACTCGACGCTCGGCGGCCCAACGGGCAGTTTGCGCCAGCGTTTCATCCTGCGGCGGTACCACTTCACTCGCCAGCAGCGGCGCCTGGGCACGGGAAAGCTGTAGGGCAATCAGCCCGCTGGTGAACTGCTCGCTTAACGTCAGGCTAAACTGTCTTTCTTTCAGCACGCGGGCAAGCTGCGCGGGAAGCCCTTCGGTGCCTTCAAAAATCAGACTTTCGCCCGCCACTTTCTGTACTTCTGGCCACAGCGCCAGCATCGCATCACGATGTTCCGCAGGCCCGGTCAGCTTCAGTTCAATAATCGGCATCGACGAGCGATAGCCCATGCTCACGCCCCGTGGCAGTTCAAGGTGCTGCAGGCTTTGGGCGAGATCGCTTTCAGAACGGCCAAAGGTCGTCAGACGCAGGCACAGCGGCGGCTCGCCGACTGGATAACGCTGGCGAATACGCGGCAGGATCTCTTGTTCAACCATCACTTTAAATTCAGACGGCACGCCCGGCGTAAAGAACATCAGGCAGCGGTTAAGCTTAACGGCAAAGCCGCAGGCGGTGCCGACCGGATTGTCTATAAGCTCGGCGCTGGCCGGGATCTCCGCCTGCTTGCGGTTGCTCGGCGCCATCACGCGGCCACGCTCGCTGAAGAAACGCTCCATAAACGCCAGCCACTCTTCGTGCATAATCAGCGATTCACCTTTCGCCGTTGCCGCAGCAAGCGCGCTAAGGTCGTCGCTGGTCGGCCCGAGACCACCGTTCACAATCAGAATATCTGCCTGAGTACTGCGCTCGCGCAGAATAGCGACCAGGTCATCCAGGTTATCCCCAACGGTGTTACGTCGCGTCAGCGGAATACCCTGCTGGAAACAAAAATCGGCAAGCCAGGCAGCGTTTGTATCGACGATCTGCCCCGATAAGACTTCGTCACCGGTGGACAGCATCTCAACCGTTATCATCACTTTCTCCAATAAAAAGAGGACGAGTCACTATAACGCAAGCGGAGGATTTAAGAAGAGAAAAACTGGCGCAGCGGTGTCGCCGCGCCGGAGGGGGATTAGAACGATGCGCTCACGCCAACATACGGGCCATCGGCCACGGCGTTGTCACGATGACCGTCTTTACCCGCGAGGTTCAGGTAACGATAACCCGCTTCGATGCTGATTGGACGCATAATGGTATAACGCGCGCCCGCGTTAGCTTCGGTATAGCTGTCGATACCGCTTGAGAGTGAATCCGGGGAGTAGTAGTACTCACCGAACAGACGCAGGCTGTCGCCGATTTTCCACTGCAGACCACCACCGACCGCTGCGGCATAGCCGGAATCGCTGTCGTTAGGATCGGTGTAAACGCCTTTACCACCCACGGTAGCCATGAACGGACCGAGAGGGATATTCAGTCCCAGGCCCAGACCTGCCACATCACCATCGTCGTCGCTGTGCGTCCAGTTACCGGTTAACGCCAGGCCAGAAGTCTCGGTACCGACACCAAAGCCCAGGTTAGTGTAATCTTTACCAGCTTGACCGTTAAAGCTGATTGCACTCGCTGACGCGGAGACAAACATCAGCCCCGCCAGACCAAATAACACGCTCTTTTTCATCTTCATCCTTTCATGCAAACGCAAAAATAAACGCCCTTAAACCGCTGAATTGTACTGCGATACGCAGCGGATTCAATGTACTAAACAGGCAATAATCAGGCGGATTGTAACGAATTACGTCTAATACATCACCAGGAATGATGGCGTATGTTAATGAAATAACACGTATCTATTATTCATGGTTTTAACTGTGCGTTTACCCACTGCACCAGCTGATGACGAGACACCTTAATGCCCGTCCCCTTCATTTCTTCCGGCAGCGTCAACCATTGGCACGGCTGCTGGAATCCCGCCAACTTGTCTTTCGCCCACCGCGCCAGCTCAGCTATATTCAGCGTGGGCTCAGCGTCCAGTACTGCCACCGGGCGCTGGCCAAATTCAATATCGTCAATGGGGACAATAAAGACCTGATTCACCGCTGGATGCTGTACCAGCACTCGCTCAACTTCTTCCGGTTGAATGCCCTCACCGCCGCTGAAAAACAAATTATCCAGACGACCAATGACGTGCAGTTTGCCGTCATGGATTTCACCGCGATCGCGGGTGGCAAACCAGCCTTCGGCGTTGGTCAGCGGCAGCAGTTCACCGTTGCGCCAGTAGCCTGAAGCCATGCTGCTGGCGCGCAGCCAGATTTCGCCATCGACCAGCCGCAGTTCGCGCCCCGGCAGGGGCATGCCGACATCCTCGCCGCCGTTGGCTTCGCGCGCGCAGACGGTGGAAGCAAACTCGGTCAGGCCGTAGCCGCAGAAGGTTTGAATCCCCCGCGCTGCCGCCTGTTCGGTCAGCACCGCAGGAATCGCCGCGCCGCCCAGCAGCACCGTTTTCAGGGTGAGCGGCTGTTCATCATTGAGCAGGCGCCAAAGCTGCGTCGGCACCAGAGACGCATGGGAACAACCGTGCAGCGCCTGCGCAAGCGGATGCTCACTCACCGCCATCTGCGCGCCCACCAGCAGCCAGCGCCAGAAAATGCCCTGGCCGGAGACGTGGAACAACGGTAGCGACAGCAGCCAGCAGTCGTTTTCTGCAAACGGCATCAGGCTCAGCACGCCGTGTGCGCTCGCCAGATGCGCCGCGCAGGTATGGACCGCCGCTTTCGGCAGGCCGGTTGAACCCGAGGTGAGCGTCATCGAAGCCAGGCGTTCAGCACGCCAGTCGCACGGCGAGGTCAGCGGTGCGGAACGCAGCTGCAACGGCGCAAGGCCGTAGTGATCATCGGCTTCCAGATTTAAAAAGTGGCACAGGCTGAGCCCCGGCAGCAGTTCGCTGACCAGCGTCGCCGGTAGCCGTGGGTTTAGCGGCAGGATACGCGCGCCGCACTGCAACAACGCCAGCCAGGCCAGCACCGCCTCCGGGCGATTGCGCGCGCAGAGCGCCACGCCGTCTTCGGGGTTAACGCCCTGCGCCTGAAACCCGGCGGCGAGCGCGTCGATACGCTCACACAGCGCCGTCCAGCTCAGCGTTTCGTCATCGAGACGCAGCGCGATGGCGTCACCGCGTACCTCGCGCCAGTGCCGCCACGGCCAGGTAGAAAAGGTCACAGCAGCGGCTCCATATCCTCAATTGCCCCGCATGGCAGCGGGCTGTCAGGCCAGCAGCGGATAAGCTGAGTTTGCATCAAATTCAAAGTATCCAGACCCGGAATGGTGTCTGGGGTGAGCCAGGCCGCGATGCGCGCTAACTGAGTTAAACCGAGGCTTGATTCCAGCGAGGAGCTAATTACCGCCGTCAGGCCAAGCGCATGCGCCGCCGCCACCTGCGCTTTTACGCGTTCCAGGCTGCCGGTCAGCGTTGGTTTAATCACCACGGCTTTGAGGCCAAGCTCGGCTTCAAAGCGGAAATCCGCCTCGCGCAGGCTTTCGTCCCAGGCAATAGCAATGCCGGTTTCACGCGCAAAGGCGCGCGAGTCATCGCGGGTTTTGCACGGTTCTTCAAGGAAGGCGATGCGCGAACGATAGTCCGGGTTGACGTATTTGGCGAACTGCTGGGCTTTCAGCGGCGTCCAGGCGCGGTTGGCATCGAGGCGCAGGGTCAGCTCTGGAATAGCTTCCAACAGCAGATTCACCACCATGCCGTCACGGACCGCTTCGTACAGGCCGACCTTCACTTTAGCCACCTTCTCGCCGGATATATCAGCAAGCTTGATAACCAGATCGTCCGGGTCACCGGTGCACAGCGGCGCGGCGCGATAATCCGCCGCCTCAGGCAGCGCATCGTTGAGCTCCGCCAGCGCACAGCTGATGCCAAAGGCCACCGAGGGAACCTCTGGCAACGCGCCATCGTCGCCCTGCCGCCAGGCGTTAACCCAACCGAGCAGCGCCGACTGCGCGTCGTCCAGCGACTCCAGACTAAAGCCCGGTAGTGGGGAAATTTCTCCCCACCCGTCCCGTTCGCCGTCACGCAGGTAGACGAATAACCCATCACGGGTTTTCAGCCGCCGCTCGCGCAGAACCACACCTGCGTCCATCGGTATCTGCCAGCGGTAAACCTGCGCACTACGCATTACGGATTCCGTTTGAATTTGCTGAAGTCAGGCTGACGTTTCTGGTTGAAAGCGTTACGGCCTTCCTGACCTTCTTCGGTCATGTAGAACAGCATGGTGGCGTTACCGGCCAGCTCTTGCAGACCCGCCTGGCCGTCACAGTCGGCATTCAGCGCGGCTTTCAGGCAGCGCAGCGCCATCGGGCTGTTTTGCAGCATTTCGCGGCACCAGCGTACGGTCTCTTTTTCGAGGTCAGCCAGCGGTACCACGGTGTTCACCAGGCCCATATCCAGCGCCGCTTTCGCGTCGTACTGGCGGCACAGGAACCAGATTTCACGCGCTTTTTTCTGGCCGACGATGCGCGCCATGTAAGAAGCGCCCCAGCCGCCGTCAAAGGATCCGACTTTCGGACCGGTCTGGCCGAAGATGGCGTTATCCGCCGCAATAGTCAGGTCACACATCATGTGCAGCACGTGGCCGCCGCCGATGGAGAAGCCAGCCACCATCGCTACCACTGGTTTTGGGCAGGTACGGATCTGACGCTGGAAGTCCAGCACGTTCAGGTGGTGAACGCCGCTGTCGTCCTGGTATCCGCCGTAGTCGCCGCGCACTTTCTGGTCACCACCGGCGCAGAAGGCTTTATCGCCCGCGCCGGTCAGGATGATAACGCCGACGTTGTCGTCATAGCGCGCATCCGCCAGCGCCTGAATCATCTCTTTGACCGTCAGTGGACGAAACGCGTTGCGAACCTGCGGGCGGTTAATGGTGATTTTGGCGATGCCGTCAGCGGATTTTTCGTAGCGAATGTCGGTAAAACCTTCAGAACAATCGTGCCACTCAGCGGGGGCGTACAGCATAGCTTCATCAGGATAGATCATAGCGAGTCCTATAAGTTAACAGGCAGAATCTGAGCCAGACACGCGGCCACGCCCGCGGGGTTTTCCCGGTGCGCGTTGTGTCCAGCATCATGAATAAGGTGGCAAGGGCGCGAGAGTTCCTCGGCAATCGCGCGAAACTTGCTGTCGCGCTCGCCACAGAGATACCAGAATGGTAGTGAAAGCGTTTGCAGCGCAGGACGAAGGTCTTCCTGCACGGCTAAAGAGGTGGCCAGCAGCATCGCCGCCAGCGCGTTGCCGTCGTTTTGCTGGCGCAGCGTCACCAGCGAGGCGCGCTGTGCGTCGGTGAGGCTGGCAAAAACCGGCTGTTGATACCAGGCGGTAAAGACGTCGGCAAGCGGAAGCTCGCGAAAACGCTGTGCCCAGGCTTCGTCGTTGCGCCAACGCGATTCGCACTCCGCATCGTTCGTCAGCCCAGGATGACCGCCTTCAACAATCAGCCCTGCCAGGCCTTCCGGCCGCGAGCAGGCGTAGTGCATGGCAATCCGTCCGCCCAGCGAGTAACCCACCAGCCAGTAGTTAAGTATGTTGTAACTAAGCAGCGTAGTCTGGAGCGCGGCGTCCATCTCAGCGAAGTTATTAACCCGTACGGCTGAAGATCCACCGTGGCCGGGCAAATCGACATACAGCCGATTCGCCCGCGCAAAGCGCTGCCCCACCGGCTGCCATTCGCGATGGTCGCCGGAAAAACCGTGCAGGAAAACCAGCCACGGCTGCGTGGGTTCTCCCTGCTCGGCTACGGCGTGCAGGATCATAGCTTGCTGACCTGCGCCAGCAGATGTTGCAGCGTTTGCGCGCCGTCGGTGTCGTTAACCACCAGCTCAATCACCGTGGTTGCTGGCGTGCGCCAGGCGGTGCTCAACGCCGTTTCCAGCGACGCCCAATCTTCTGGCTGCTGATAGCGTAGGCCAAACATCTTCGCCGCATGCTCGAAGTGAACGTTTTGCGGCATCGCGTAGAAGCGCTCGCGCTCTTCCACTGGCGTTGGCAGCAGAGAGAAAATCTGCCCGCCGTTGTTGTTGACCACTATCAGCACCAGCGGTGCGGACACCTGGCGCAGCAGCGCCAGCGCGTTGAGGTCATAGAGCGCCGACAGATCGCCAACGATAGCAAGCGTCGGCCGTGCGCTGGCGCGCTGTACGCCCGCCGCAGTGGAAATCAGGCCATCGATGCCGCTGGCACCGCGGTTGCTGTAAACCGGGTAGCCCGCCGGAAGCTGGCCTAAGGCGTCAATTAAACGCACCACCAGACTGTTGCCAACGAACAGTTGCCCCTGTTCCGGGAGATAGCGGCGAATGCGGTGCGCTAACTGCGCTTCGCCGAAGTGCTCACTTTGCGCGGCAACGGCCTCCCATGCCTGTTCGGAGAGCGTAGGGATAACGGTGGTCCACGGCGCGCGTTTCTCCGCCGGGTGTTTTTCCAGCCACTGGGCAATGTTGCTCACCAGACGGCGACCGCGATGGTGCGCCGGGTCGAGGCGGCCGGAAAGCGGGTCGACCAGCCAGTATTCGTCCGGCTCACAGGCGAGCTGCCATTGCAGCACGCGTTTACCGGTCAGGCTGCTGCCGAGCTGCACCACAATCTGGGCCTGTTCAAGCTCGCTGATGGCGGCCGGATTACTGAGCCAGAGATCCGCGCACGGCAGCGGCTGCCCGGTTTGCGAAAGCACGTCGCCAATCAGCGGCCAGCCCAGGGTTTTCGCCCATTCGGCCACTTTTTTGCCCTCTTCCGCATCCATCCGCCCGGCGACAATCACGCCGCGCTTTTGTCGCCAGAAGAACCAGTCGCGCTGAACGGCACTCTCCTGATGCAGCGCTTCGCGCAGCCAGGGTTTTTCACCCTGCCACCAGTCGCCCAGCGCCTGCTGCCAGGCAAGGCCGGTGTCGTCCATATCGCCATACAGCGGTTCAGCAAACGGGCAGTTGATGTGTACGCCGCCGGAGTGCAGAGAGCCCAGCGCATCATCCACGACGGAGACCAGCCAGCGGGCCGGAATATCCTGGCTCGGGCGCGGTAACGAAAGGGTGCTGGATGGGTGCGAGGCAAACATACCCGGCTGACGAATAGCCTGATTCGCGCCACAGTCAATCAGCTCTGGCGGACGGTCAGCGGTGAGCAGAATAATTTTTTCACCGGTTAAGCCCGCTTCAATCAGCGCCGGATAGAGGTTCGCCACCGCCGTGCCGGAGGTCACAATCACCGCCACCGGCTGCTTGCTGACCTTCGCCAACCCCAGGGCCAGATGCCCGAGACCGCGCTCATCAAAATGGGTGTGATGAATAAAGGTGCGATTCTCCGCTGCCGCAAGCGTAAGCGGTGTTGAACGAGACCCGGGCGCAATGCAAACGTGCCGCACGCCGTGACGGGTTAATGCTTCGAGGATCACCGCCGCCCAGCGTCGGTTAAATGCGCTTACTGACATGAAGTTGTCCGGTATCAAATAATCGACTCAGTATAAATTCTACGAACCAGTAGGATTTTGATATGAATCGGTAATGTTCTATTCAGGGAACAGCAAAGAACGCAGACCCGCCGCTTTATTTTCGATTTCCTGCCATTCCTGTTCAGGATCGGAGCCATCAACGATGCCGGCACCGGCATACAGCCGCACCGTATTACCTTCCACCTTCGCCGAGCGCAGCGTCACGCAGAACTCACTCTGCCGACGAGAAAGATAGCCCGCCGACCCGGCGTACCATTCCCGGGTAAACGGCTCAAAGCGGTCAATAAAGTCCAGCGCCAGCGCACGAGGCAGCCCCGCCACCGCCGCCGTGGGTTGTAGTTGCAGCAGGCAGCGCGTGTCGTCGGCCGCGGTCAACTCCGCCTGAATACAGCGGCGAAGATGCTGCACCTTGCGCAGGCGAACGATTTCCGCTGGCAGCACGTCGAGCGTTTGCGTCAACCCCTGCAGGCGCTGGCAAATATCTTCCACCACCAGGCTGTTTTCCCGCTGGTTTTTATCATCATGCATCAGCCAGTCGCCCAGCCGCTTCGCGGTTGCCGCATCGTCGTGCGCCGCCACGGTGCCCGCCAGCGCTTCGGTACGCAGCGCCGTTCCGCGCCGCCGCCATAAACGCTCCGGCGATGAACCGAGAAACGTCCGCTGCGCGTCAAACGCCATATAGAAATGATAGCAAGAGAAATTGACCCGGCGACTGGCGGCCATCAGAGCCCCGGCGTTCGGTGCGCCGCTAAAGACCAGATCCGTTGCCCGTGCCAGCACCACTTTGCTAAATGCGCCGTCGCGAATCGCCTGGGTAGCCTGCTCAATCAGCCGACACCAGCCCTCTTTGCCGGGGCGATGGGTTTCGCTTTCCTGGTGCAACGCCAGTTCCGCCGAAGCGTGATGGGTTGTAAGCAATGCCAGACATGCCCGCGCTTGCTCGGCATCCTGCTGAAGCGAGCTATCGCTCCACAGGTTGATGCGAAGCGTGGCCCGTCCGGCTTCGCGCCGCCACTCCAGACGAGGCAGGAATAACTGCCCGACCTTCGGGTCGAAGGCGTTCACGCCGCAGATGCGCAGGTCGTCACGTTCAAGGGTGTGCAGAAAATCATTGGCCTGGGCCAGGGAGATAAAGGTTTTGACCGCACCCAGCGCGGCAATCTCTTCTTTACCGCTGCGCTGCTGCCAGTAGAACTGCGGCCAGACCGCCTGCCCGCTAAGCCAGGCAAGCGGGTCAAAGGCATCGCTCAGGGGGAAAGAGACTTCAATACTTTGCGTGCCGGGCAACGCTGGAAAATCGTCCGTCAGCAGCCCTGACAGGCTCTGCAACGCCGCTAGAATGGATCGCACGCAAACCTCCCTATCATAAAAACCACATAGTATACGGGGTACTTGTTATAAAAAGCAGTACCCACGATTAGGGAGCGGAAACGTAACGAGGCAATATCGCACTGAAAATCAACGCTCTTTGCCTTTCACTATAGACGGGATTTGGGGTTATGCCTGCGCCACTTCTCGCGCCATCCCCACGTGCGGAATACCATCTTCGTCGTAGACGTCGGTAACGCTGATAAACCCAAAATGGCCGTAGAAATCGCGCAGATGCGCCTGCGCGCCAAGATACAGCGCCCGCTGCGGCCAATGCTGCTGGCAGCTTGCCAGCGTGCGTTCCATCAGCTGATAGCCCAGACGTTCACCGCGCACTTCGGAACTGACAATCACCCGACCAATCACCACCGGTTCAACGTCCTCTTCACTCACCAGAATGCGTGCGTAGGCCACCAGCTTATCGTCTTTCCAGCCCAGCAGATGGCGGTTTTCACCCACCAGATCGTCGCCGTCGATATCCAGATACGCGCAGGCCTGTTCCACCACGAAGACTTCGCTGCGCAGCTTCAGCAGGTCGTACAGCGTCGGGACGGTTAATTCAGAATGGTGCAAATCTTGCCAACGAATCATGGTAGGCTCCTTAGACCTTATTTTTACCGCCAGGGGCGCGGCGCTATGCAATTGACGTTTTTAGGCACATCCGCGGGCGTGCCAACCCGGACTCGCAACGTAACAGCAATGCTGCTGAATCTGCAACACCCAACGCAGCCGGGGCTGTGGCTTTTTGACTGCGGCGAAGGCACGCAGCATCAACTGCTACACACCGCCTTTCATCCGGGCAAAATCGAACGCATCTTTATTAGCCACCTGCACGGCGACCATCTTTTTGGCCTGCCGGGGCTGATTTGCAGCCGTTCAATGTCGGGAAGCGCCCAGCCGCTCACCCTGTACGGGCCAAAAGGGCTGAAGGAGTTTATTGAAACCACCCTGCGTCTGAGCGGTTCATGGACCGATTTCCCGCTGGAGGTCGTCGAAATCAGCGGCGGGGAGCTCCTCGACGACGGCCTGCGCACCGTCACCGCCTTTCCGCTTAATCATCCGGTCGAGTGCTACGGCTTTCGCGTAGAAGAGCACGAGAAGCCAGGCGCGCTGGATGCTCGCAGGCTGATTGCAGCAGGCGTCGAGCCCGGCCCACTGTTCCAGCAGCTTAAAGCCGGTGAGCAGGTGACGCTTGCGGACGGTCGCGTGATTAACGGCGCGGATTATCTTTCCCCCGCCACGCCCGGTAAAAAGGTGGCGATTTTTGGCGACACCGCGCCGTGTGATTCAGCCCTTGCGATGGCCCGCGATGTCGACGTAATGGTGCATGAAGCGACGCTGGAAGCCGCCATGACGGAGAAAGCCAACAGCCGCGGACACTCGTCAACCGAGCAGACCGCCCAACTGGCGCGGGACGCCAACGCCAAGCGGCTTATCGTGACTCACGTCAGCTCGCGCTACGATGCCGAAGGCTGTCGCCGCCTGCTCACCGAGTGCCAGGCCTATTTCCCGGCGTGCGAACTGGCCGAGGATTTTGCCACTTTCACGCTGTGATAACGTTTTAGCCGCGCCTGCCGATAACTCAGCTAATAGAGAACGCTTTTTACGCTGAGGGCATGATGGATAACTTCCAGAAAGAGATCGACGACAGGGCTAACCTGACCCTGTCCAACCGTTTTGAGCTGCTGCTTTTCCGCCTCGGCGCGTCATCACAGAGCGACGCCTCGGAGCTGTACGGTATTAACGTCTTTAAGCTGCGGGAAATCGTCCCGATGCCGAGCTTCACCCGCCCCGCCGGAATTAAGCCGCCGCTGATGGGCATGGTGAACATTCGCGATCAAATCATTCCGGTTATCGACCTCGCTGCCGTGGCGGGCTGCAAACCTGCCACCGGCCTGAACATTCTGCTGATTACCGAATATGCCCGCAGCGTGCAGGCCTTTGCCGTCGAATCCGTCGAGAACATTACCCGACTCGACTGGACGCAGATCCATACCGCCGAGAAAGCGGTTAACGGAAAATACATCACCAGCATCGCCTGCCTCGACGATCACCAGGAGAGCAACAATCTGGCGATGGTTATCGACGTGGAGCAAATTCTTTACGACATCACCCCCTCCAATCACGACCTGCACGCCAAAGAGCTGAACCCGCGCAAGTTCAACATCAAGCCGGGCGCAACGGCGATTGTCGCCGAGGACTCGAAGGTGGCGCGCGCCATGCTGGAGAAAGGGCTGAAGGCGATGGACATCCCCGCGCAGCTGCACGTGACGGGCAAAGAAGCGTGGGAGAAAATCGAGCTTATCGCCCAGGAAGCGGCGAAAGAAGGCGTGCCGGTGAGCGATAAAATCGCCCTCGTGCTGACCGACCTCGAAATGCCGGAGATGGACGGCTTTACCCTGACCCGCAAAATCAAAACCGACCCACGGCTGCGCAATATTCCGGTGGTGATCCACTCATCGCTATCGGGGAACGCGAACGAGGACCATATTCGTAAGGTTAACGCCGATGGGTATGTGGCGAAGTTTGAAATTAACGAACTGGCGGCGGTGATTGAGCGCGTGCTGAATAAAGCGGCTGGGCGTGGGGAAAGTGGACTGCATGCGGTGAGGTGAGGGTTTGGGGCGCCGCCAGGACGGGGAAGTTCCTGGCGGGTTTAAGGGGGTGCTATGAGCGAGGAGCGGACGTTTTAAAGCATGGGGCTGGAAGACGAGAAAGTTGATAATTTTGCGGCTGCGCATGAATACCCAACCGCCTGAACTGCCCTACTTAAAACCGAAACCGCGCTCTTCAAGAGTGGTCCGTAGATTTTGGCGACCATCCATATAAGCGAGACTGGTTGCTGCGCTCTGAACCGCCTGTTTCCATGTTTTATCTTTCATTCCCAGACCTTCCCGGAATGCATGGAATGCCTCTTCATAACTTCTGACGTGAGCGTCAAGGTCACAAGCGCTGTAGAGATTGTGATGAGCCACCACGCTTTGCGGCAGGCGCGGGCGGATAGCTGCATCGCTGTCAGTGGCAGGCCATGCGACCACCAGGCCGCATATAACATAGCTGTGGGCCGGTAGCTGAATAAGTTCAGCCAGCTCTTTAGCCTTGTTGCGTGTCGCACCAATATAAACCGTACCCAGCCCGATTGACTCTGCTGCTACCGTTGCATTTTGCGAAGCCAGTGCGGCATCAACTGTCGCCATGACAAATGAATCAAGGTAATCATGCACACCCGGAGTAAGGCCGTCTGAGACGGTCATATCGTGATTTCGTGACAGGTCTGCAATCCAGAGAAGTATCGCAGGAGCCTCCTCGATGTATCCATTCGCCACACCTTTATCTCCCGCAGCGAGCTTTCTGACCTGCGCCTTGAGTGCAGGATCGGTAACGGCCACCATGCTCCATTGCTGAAGATTTGAGGATGTTGAGGCAGACTGAGCGGCCGCTACAAGCGTTTCAAACCAGTATTCCGGCAAGGCTTGCTGTGAAAAATTTCTGACGGAACGATGGCTGAGCAGATTTTCAATCTGCGAATTCCAGATGATATTTTTTGGTCGGTCTTTCTCACCGTACCGGGCAGTAATCAACTGAACTTTGTTTAAATCTTCAGACATTAACTTTCTCCAGACAATACTGTAATGTTCATTCAAGAATTAAGTAAATAAAAAGGCCTGATGGCCTTCCTAACTAAATGTTCATTATTAACGCTTCGATTGCATCACGTTGAAATTCTGGCTCATGCACAATCCTGCCGAACACCCGGAAACCGAAATAGGCACACATGAATGCCTTAGCCATAACTTCAGGCTGCCGTTCCGCCTGAAACTCCCCGGAAGCAATCCCGGCAGCGAAAAGCCTGGTGAACATTGCCTCAAGCTTTTTGATATAACGGCGGCTAAGATCTTCAACGGTTTTATCTTTTGCAGCTCTTTCTAAGGGAGAGAAGATTGCCATGCAGCCGTTTCGCTCGATATTGCTGAAATCCAGTTCAATACCTTTTTTCAGCAGGCTGCGTAGCCTGTCCTTAACGCTGCCGGCCTGGCTGAATACAGCCTCATGAAACTCAATGCTTGAGCTATGGTAACGGCGCAGAGCTTCATGGTAGAGATTTTCTTTATTACCAAAAGCCGCATACAGACTTCCACGGCCAAGCCCTGTACTCTCAACGAGTTCCTGAGCGGAGGTCGCTTCAAAGCCGTTTCGCCAGAACGCATCCATAGCCGCCTGAATAACGAGTTGATCATCAAATTCTCTCGGTCTGCCTGCCATTAGGCTCTCCCGTAGTAAAGACGGTAATCACCTTAGCAATTATGGAATGCTCAGTCAAGAATTGCGTTAACCTCATTTTCCTTCCAGTTCAAGTCTGATACGGATTCCCCAGATATGAGAGATCTGAAGAGGCCGTTTCTGGCCAATAATACGGCCCTTGTTCCAGGGGGATATTGTCATGCTCAATCTCCTTTGGGTTAGGAGATGTGATTATGGTTGTCCCATATGAGCTGTGAGTTCAACGGGTCGATGCAACGCTATCCTTAATCAAGGGGGGACGTTGCCATGAAACGAAGAACGCGCATTTACTACACGCCAGAACAGAAAGCGATTATCTGGGACCGATATAAGCAAGGTGATTCCCTGCACGATATCGCCAGAATGTTCGACAGATTTCACTCTTCTATTATGCCTACAATCCACCAGACAGGTGGCTACCGTCCTCCCGTGCGAAGGCGGCACCGGTTAGCGCTCTCGCTTGATGAAAGAGAGGAAATATCCAGAGGATTGGTAGCAAAACGCAGCATCAGGGACATCGCTGCCAAATTATCAAGAGCTCCTTCAACGATTAGCCGCGAGATTAGGAGACACGGTGGTGCAAAACAATACCGTGCAGCAAAAGCCGATACTGCTGCGTGGGAAAATGCTCTGAGACCAAAACCTTGCAAGCTAATTCAAAGCCCCGCATTGTGTAAAATCATTGCAGAGAAGATGCATCAGGACTGGTCGCCGGAACAGATCGCCGGCTGGCTGAAACGCTGTTATCCGGATAGTCAGGAAATGCATGTGTCACACGAAACGATATATAAAACGCTTTTTATACAAACCCGGGGTGCATTAAAAAAAGAACTGCAGCAATGCCTCAGAAGCGGAAGAGTCGTGCGTAGATCCAGAACATCATCGCTTAAAGGGAAAGGATTAGGGTCAATCCCGGATACGATCTCTATCAGCGAAAGGCCACCTGAAGCAGCTGACAGAGCCATACCAGGTCACTGGGAAGGTGATCTGATCCAGGGCTCTAAAAACTCCTATATCGTCACCCTCGTAGAGCGTCATTCCCGTTTTGTTATGTTGGCCAAAGTCAGGGACAACAAGACCATAACGGTTATATCTGCACTCATCAAACAAGCCCGTGAATTACCTGCTGAGCTTTATAAAACATTAACATGGGACCGGGGTGCTGAAATGACCAGCCATACCCGGTTTACCGTAGCTACAGATATTCAGGTTTACTTCTGCGATCCTCAATCCCCCTGGCAACGCGGCTCAAATGAAAATACAAACAGATTACTCAGACAGTATTTTCCAAAAGGAACTGACTTATCGGTTCACAGCCAGCAAAGACTAAACAGTGTTGCCAGACAGCTCAACGAGAGGCCGAGAAAAACGCTAGACTATGAATCACCCGCAGAGCGGTTCAATCAATGTGTTGCATCCATCGGTTGAACTCACAGCACAAAGCAGACGTGCAATCCTCATGTACTTGCCACGCAAACCCCGGCCGTCGCTCCGCTCGGCCGGGCTGCCATTGTCGCTTGTCGTTAGAACTTCCCGCCCGATTTACTCCGCTTGATCGCCGGTATATCCCCGCTATCGTTCAACGCCCCCAGAAAGGTTTTCAGCCATGCCTTCACTTTACGCTGGTTGATATTCGCGACGCTCATGCCTTCAATGCAGCCCCAGAGTTCGCGGGTGTTCTGCGGGGTGATTACGATGCAATCTTTCATCACGCGGACTTTTACGGGCATGCCGTCGATAAATCCGGCTTGAGATAGCCATTCTCCGCCAAGGTGGACGGCGCGGCCTTCAACGAAGGAATAAAACTCGCAGTGGGTGAAGTCTGGTACGGTAGTTGTGGTGAGGGGTGTCGCCATAGTGGCAGCCTCCGATGAGTAATGTTGTCTCCCACCACCTGAGGTTCCAATCTCGTTGGTGGTGGAACCAGACGGGGTTGGAACTACCGGCCTCATCGACACCGGCGCGTCTTTCGACGCCCCCGCTGGCCCACCATTGAGATGTGACTAAGCGCACGACATAAAAATAGCGCTACGCGCTTTATGTCGTCGATGAAGTTAGTTCAGGGTTCCAATCCCGGCACCTGATTTTGCAGGTACAACAATAGGATACTGCGCTTAACGGGGCGGAGCAATACGGGTGACTGGAAGGATGCTCGTAAAACCGAATAAAAATAATGATGCTACGTTCAGCTCAACAACCCCGCGCCAACGTTCACCGACAGCCCCAGAATCGCCAGATTGAACACAAAAGAGATAACCGAATGGAGCAATGTAATTTGCCGCATGTCGGTGGTTCCCGTCGCCACATCGGCGGTTTGTGACGCGACGGCGATAGTGAAGGAATAATAGAGAAAATCCCAGTAACCCGGTTCGCCGGGCTTTTCCGGAAAGATCATCGGCGTAACCTCTTCACTCCGATGCAGATAGTGGTGGTGAGCGTAATGCATGGCAAATGAGGTGGGAAGCAAGGCCCAGGATACCGTCAGCGTGGCACCGGTTAACAGCAGATGCAGCACGCGTGGTGTTCCGGCAAGATGTTTAAGCGAAGTCAGCTCAATCAGGATCGCCAGGATGCTGACCAGACAGCCAATGATCACCATACCCAGCACCAACCCCGCGCTCTCGTCCTGCATTCTGGCTATACGCGGAATATCCCGAACATCGGTACGCAACATCAGAAACCACATAAAGAACAGATACAGCCACGCCAGCACATTCCAGCTAATCAACAACCGTTGCAGATAACCCAGCCCGGATGGAAGGGTGAAAAAGCAGATTACGCCAGCCAGAATAGCAACCAATAAACGCAAACGCGCGCGAAAGTAAGTACTGAAAGAAAGAGTCATGATGTGAGTGGCTTAGAAAAGGGACAATAACTAACTGTAGACCCAAAATTAGCCCCTATTCTCGCAAATCTTCGCGAGTTGGCCCTTGAAAGCAGATGCTACCGATGTGGCAACTGCGAGGCTGGGTCAGCACAAAACGAATCGTTTCCCAGATAGAGCGCCCATCCATAAGACGCTCCCCCATTCGGGATAGATTATCGACAGGCACATCTAACCCAGCCACGTCAAAATCCGGTGGATATAATCCGGTTACCCGTATGTTTTCTTTGGATAATTGTTTGGCAAGTTTTGTAGTAAATCCGCTTAAGCCATGTTTGCTGGCAAAAAAGTGGGATGGGCGATGGAGTCGGTAAAATTCTCGTTGAGGGAGGAGCGGAAGTTCGGAATTCATATTTAAATTAGTGTGTCTTGAGTTATAGGCAGAAGATCACTTTAACTGAATCTGAGGTTAGTCAAGATTACTGTTTTTACATACCCACTGCAAAAATCCATATTTAATTCAATAGATTATGTGTCGAGTTAGGCTATTTTAGTTTTACCTATCTTTTTTGTTGTATCTCCTATCTTCAGTTTGTACATTCATGCAGACAAACTAAGGAGATTGCCATGAATTACACTGAACGCCTTGAATTGATCCATAAAAGTGGTGATGTGCTTTACCCTGTAAAGATAACCAGAAAATCATCGGGAAAAACCGCATACCACCTTGTGCCATTCGGCTTGAATAAGACTGATGATCTCGTAGAGGTGGAAGATCCTTCAGAAGCAATTCGGTTGGTGATTGACGAACGTCATTCTATCCGCTGTAGCACACTCACAGCCACCATTACGGACAAAAAGGGCAAGCGAATTAAACGAACAGGTATATACAATATCAAGGGTATTAGCATTAAAAAATACAACGTCAGATGATAACACTAAGGTGCCAACCACGAAGGGGCTGCTATGAACAAATTGCTGTCTTTGGCAGATATCCCCACTCTATAACCCCGCGCTACTAAAAGTTGGGGAATGGCAGACAACCTTGATCATGATACCCTATTCAAGGAAAAGCTATCGCAAACAGTGTGCTCCCTGTAGTCGCGGCACACACAAAACGCTGCGCTTATTTAGTCTGCCATATTATTTTTTTCATAACTCTGAAGAGGAATCTATGATCCAATATTTTTCTGAAAAAAACACCCTTGAGAATAGAGCATTGCAAATATGGCAAATTCTTATCGGATTCGCTTATGAACGTAAGATAACTACATATGGAGAGATTGCTAATATTCTTGGTTATAAAGGTGCAGGTACGCTGGATCGCCAGCTAGGGCATATTCTTCACTTTTGTGCTCAAAATAAATTACCACCATTAAGTGTATTGGTTGTAAATTCTGAGACAGGATTACCTGGAGATGGATTTGATACGACAGGTGACTTACATAAACAGAGAGAAAAAGTATTTAATTTTGACTGGTTTGATATTATCCCGCCAACACCAACTGAGCTTGCTTCAGCGTGGAAAATAGCAGAACAAAATGGCTTTAGTGTTCACTCATAACAACTCGATGAAATTGATGGCAATGCTCCCAACTTACTGATTAGTTGTATCAACCCAAGTTTAAGTTGAGAAACCTGGTAGATAGGACAGGATCAAACCGGATTGTCTGGTGCAGGCGAAGTCCGTAGCAAATGCGTAGCAATCCCCCATTGCAGCGCCGTACATTTCCCCTCATCCAGCTCAAAAGCAGAGTAGCTCGCGTTAGGTTGGGAATAGCGGGGGAAATTATAAATATTACCTTCTTTCAGCATTGCCAGCACGCCCTGAAGAATATGCCCATGGGAAACAAGACATATCGTCTGGTGTTCTGCCGCGTTCTGTAAATGCTGCAAGAAGTACATAAGACGTCGGGTCGCCGTCAGCAAAGATTCACCACCGGGTGGGCAGTACTCAGCATCAAGCCGGAATAACGCTTCAGCCTCATTGGGATAATGGCGAATGAAATCTGCTGAGTACATCCCTTCAAAGTGACCAAATCCCTGCTCTTTTAGCGCAGGTTCCGCCAACAGCGGGCAGCAGAGTCCCTCAGCAAGACTCAGCCCCATTTGCCACGCGCGCCCCAGTGGAGAGGCGTAAATACGGTCGATGGGGTACGCTTTTTCCAAAAGCGCTTCCAGTAACAATGACGTTTCACGCTGTCCGCGCGGCGTTATCGGGCTATCGCTGTGCCCCTGAATGATCCCGGCATTATTCCATTGCGTTTCGGCGTGCCTTACCAATATGACTCTCATCGTAAAAAATGCATTACCCCGCCAGTGACCCAAAACTCACAATCCGCGACCTACCCAGCTCCTTCGCCCGATACAGCGCCACGTCCGCGGCACGCAGCAGGTTATCGCTCTGGGCGTGCTGCGGGTAGCTTGCCACGCCGATGGAAACGTCCACGTGGCCAATCTCCGCGCCGCTAAAGCGTAGCACCAGTTCACGCACGCCGTCGAAAATCTCGCGGGCGATGCGGTTAGCACCGTCGTCATCCATATCGTAGAGCAGCACCAGAAACTCTTCGCCGCCGTAGCGGAACGCCATGCCGCGGTCGTGCACTACACGCTGAATGGTGGAGGCGACGCTTTTAATCACGCCGTCACCCGCCTCGTGGCCGAAGCGGTCATTGATGTTTTTGAAGTGGTCGATGTCAATCATCAGGCAGCTTATCGGATCATCATTACGGACCGCGAGCCCCATCTGCGTCCGCAAAGTATCCTCCAGATGGTGACGGTTACGCAGGCCGGTCAGCGGGTCGTAGAGCGCTTTTTCCAGTAACGCATCGCGCAGGCGCTGGTTAGCTAACGCCAGGCCAAGCGCTTCTGCCATCAGCTCCAGGTAAGCCCGGGAAGGTGTGGTTTCTTCGTTGTGATTCTGGAAAGAGAGCAGACCGATGGCCTCGCCCTGGGCAATCAACGGCACGCACAGCGTATGGTCAAGACACGATTCAGGGAGGTGGTAGCAGCCGATATCCGGCTCGCCGTGTACCGGCGGGTGGCTTTGCCCGCGGCGCACCGCCCAGCACTCATCCGGGTGGAACGGCGTCGGTTCGCCCTGTGGCGATAGCCAGGAGGCCACGCAGCGCATCTGCCACGGGTCTTTGTCGAGGATATAGAGCCTTCCCGCTACCCCTGGCGCAATATTGGGAGCGAAGAGTTCCGCCACGTTCACCACGTCGTCAAAACACTCGCACCCTTGTAGGCGCTGAGTCATGCGCGCCAGCAGTTCACGTATCGCCCAGTCGGCATCGCGCTGCCGTTCAAGCTGCTGCCGCACCAGGCCGTTTTCGCGGAAAATGCGGATCGCCTGCGCCATGTCGCCGATTTCATCAATCTGTTTAAAGTTAGGCGTTTCAACGGCGTAGTCCTGAGAGGCCAGGCGATGCACTACATCGCTAAGCCGCACTACCGGGCGCAGCACGCGGCGTTTTAATATAAAACCGAGGACAAATAAAAACAGCAGCGCCGTCAGCCCGACCATCACTTCGGATAGCGTGCGCAGGATACGGGAGTCGCGGGTTGCTTCCTGAACTGCGCGTAGCGCGCGTCCATCGAGCAACTGCCGGAAATGGTCTATCCGCTCCTGTGCGCGGTCGAGCTCTTGCTCATACACTTTGCCATACAGCAGCGAGACGGCCAGCGGTGCCTCGTTGTGCGCTAAGTTGGCGAGCGCGGTTTGCTGTTCGTCCTGCAGCTCATCAACAATCTGTAGCCCTTCATGCAGCAATGCCAGCTCTTCCCCCGTCGCCCCAGCGTCCTTCAGCTTTGACAGGCGCTGTTCAATATCAACCTGCTGCTTTTCCCGTTGGTGATATTCGCTCAGCACGTCAGGGTCTTTATTCACCACGTAAAGACGTGCCAGGTCAGAAAGCGACCAGGCATCGCCGTCCACTTCATCCGTCAATTGGTCGAACTGCAGACGCTGCTGCACCGCCTGCCGTTCGGCGTTATCCGCGCTGGAGGCCATCAGCATGACGATACCGGAAACAATCGTCAGGCATACCGTTGCGCCGTAGGCCCAGTTGGTTATTGTGGCAATTCTCACCTGTCGGTTCCTTCTATAACCTGAAATCACGGGCATGATTGAAATTATAGGAAACGCCTGATTTCTCGTGAGAATAAAAAGGCGACCTCAGGCCGCCTTTTGCTATTTCGTGATCATCATACCTCGGGCGGATTCTTGCCCTCTTCGATAAATTCTTCGTCAAGCCCCTCCACATTCCCCGCGTGGTCACGCCCGGAGAAGAGATTCCAGCAGGCGAGGAACAGCGCGGCGATAAGCGGCCCTATCACAAAGCCGTTAATACCGTAAATTTCCATGCCGCCAATGGTGGTGATAAGAATCAGGTAATCCGGCATTTTGGTGTCTTTCCCCACCAGCAGCGGACGCAAAATGTTGTCCACCAGCCCAACAATAATCACGAAGAAGCCGACGATAAACAGCCCCTGCCACACCTGCTGGGTAGCAAAGAGGAAAATCGCTGCCGGCACCCAGATAATCGCCGAGCCCACGGCAGGCACCAGAGAGAGGAAGGCCATCAGCGCCCCCCACAGTACGCTGCCGTCAATGCCGACAATGGCGAAGGCAATGCCGCCGAGCGTCCCCTGCACCACCGCGACCACCGCCGTGCCCTTGACCGTTGCTCGTGTTACACCAACAAACTTGGCAAACAGGTGCTGCTTCACAAAATCGGTTAGCGGGAGTGAGTCAAGGATCTGGTGCACCAGATACGGCCCGTCTTTCAGTAAGAAGAACAGCAGATAGAGCATGATGCCGAAGCTGATAGCAAAACCGAAGGTGCCTTTACCAATCAGGAACGCGCTTCCGGCGAGGTACTGCCCACCGGCCAGCGCCACCTCGGAGAGTTTTTTCTGGATCTGGGCGACGTTATCCAGGTTGTGCTCTATCAGGAATCCGCGTGCCCAGTGCGGAAGATGGGAAAAGAGGCTGGCTATCACCTGCGGGAAGCGCGTGTTGTTCTCCTGTAGCTTGGTGTAAACCACATTCAGTTCGAGCGCCAGCGAGGAGAGGATCACCATCAGTGGAATAAAAACGATCAGACAGATAATGCCGATAGTCAGCAGCGAGGCCAATCCGTTACGATCGCCCAGCGCGCTGCGCAGTTTGTTTTTCACCGGGTTAAAGACGACCGTGAGGATCGCGGCCCACAGAATCGCGGAAAAGTACGGCGACAATACATCAAAGAATGCCCAGGTCACGAGCGCGAGAATGAAAATGAAAAAGCCTTTGGTCAATCCGTTAAAACGCATTAGTGAGTCCTGTTGCGGGGAAACTGTCTCGACTATAGAAGCGTTTAGCCGGATTTACCAGGTAACAATGAAGCAACATTTCATTCTCCTAACGCACGAGTAACCGCGCCAGGTATCCTACAAAGACCGTTTTCCGGCACACTTACCGGAAGACACAACGGGAGGAAGCATGTCAGAAGTACTCAACGAGAACGAACTAACGCTTATTGCCCAACGCCTGCAGGCGCTGGCCCAGACCGGGCTAACCTACACCAGGGACGTCTACGACCGCGAACGCTATGAAGACCTGATGGGAATTGCAGAACGATTATTAACCGCGCGTTTTGATCTCCCCGTAGAAACGCTGCAAAACCTGCATAAAGTAGATACCGGCTATGCCACGCCGAAAACCGACGTCCGCGCGATTATTCTGCATGAAGGCAAGCTGCTGATGGTGCAGGAAGCCGACGATGAAGGCTGGAGCCTGCCGGGCGGCTGGGCTGATATTGGCGATAGCCCTACGAAAGCGGTGGAGCGTGAAGTGCGCGAAGAGACCGGGCTTGAGGTGAAAGTGAGCCGTCTGCTCGGCGTGTGGGATCGCAATCAGCATGGCCACCCGCCCTACCCCTGGCATGTCTACAAGATGATTTTCCTGTGCGAGACGCAGGGCGGCGAGCTTGCCGTCAGCCATGAATCGCTGGATGTCGCCTACGTTGACCCACACAATCTGCCGCCGCTCTCCCTGACGCGCATCGTGCCGGAAGAGATCCACGCCAGTATCCGTAGCGTGCACGAAAATAAGCCTACGTGGTGCGATTAAGCTTGTGAGAACCATCCGGCAATAAAAAACCCCGCATCGCGGGGTTTTTTCACATCGGTAACGATGGATTACATCAACGGCATCGCTTTCTGCACAATGCTAATCAGCGGCTGCGGATAAATACCCAGCACCAGCACCAGCAGTGCGGAGATCAGCACCACGATACCGCCCGCGCTGTACTGCCAGTTAGACGGTGCATCGCGGTTTGGTTTTTCCGGTGCGCTCAGGTACAGGCTCACCGCAACGCGCAGATAGTAGTAGAGGCCAATCGCGGAACCGACCACCACCGCGCCAACCAGCCACCACAGGTGCGCCTGGACACCGACGGCCAACACGTAGAACTTACCGATAAAGCCAAGGGTCATCGGGATACCGGCCAGAGACAGCATCATCACGGTCATCACGGCGGCCAGAATCGGACGGTGCCAGAACAGACCACGGTAGGAGTACAGAGAATCTGCATCCGGACCACGATATGGGCTCGACATCAGGCTGACAACGCCGAATGCGCCGAGGCTGCTGAACAGATAACCCGCCAGATAAACGCCAACGGCTTCCATCGACATCTCGCCGCTGTGCAGCGCAATCAGCGCCACCAGCAGGTAACCGAGGTGAGAAATGGAGGAATAACCGAGCAGACGTTTGATATTGGTCTGGCTCAGCGCCATCAGGTTACCGAAGATGATGGAAGCGAAGGCGATGAGGCCCAGCACCACGCGTACCGCTTCGCTATCACCAACCGGCGCGTACAGGAACAGACGCATCACGACACCGAAGATAGCAATCTTGCTGGCGGTTGCCAGGAAGGTAGATACCGGCGCAGGCGCACCCTGATAAACGTCCGGCGTCCACAGGTGGAACGGTACCAGAGACAGTTTAAAGCCGAGGCCAACAATCATCATCCCCAGGCCTGCCAGCAGCAGCGGTTCGTGCAGCATGTTGTCGCTGAGGCTCTTACCGAGCGCCAGGAACGACAGGTCACCGGACTGCGCGTACAGCAGCGCCATACCGAATAACAGGAACGACGATGCGGCGGCGGACAGAATGGTGTACTTGATGCTCGCTTCCAGAGAACGTTTCTGACGGAACGCGTAACCAATCAGGCCAAACAGCGGCAGGGAAATCAGTTCAATACCGAGGAACAGCGCCGCCAGGTGATTGGCGTTCGCCAGCAGAATGCCACCGAGGGCCGCAATCAGCACCAGCAGGTAGAACTCTTCCTTGTTGTCGGTATAGCCCTCAAGCCACGGATAGGCAAAGGTACAGGTCGCAAGGCTCGCCAGCAGCACCAGGCCAGTATAGAGCATCGCGTAAGCGTCAACGCGCATCAGCGGCGTGACGTCCATTGCCCCACCCTGGCCAACAAACCAGAGCGAGACCAGCGCGGCGTTAAGACCAATGACCGACAGCGTGGCATTGAGGAAGTGATTGCGTCGCCACGCAATGGAGAGCATCACAACCACCACCGTCAAGCCGACGATCAGCAGCGGTAATAGCGCGATCAGTTGTTGTGGAGTTATTGTCATGGCGAATTACGGCCTTGTAGTAGAAACAGAATTAACAAACCACTGCTGGATGTTACTCATCGCAGAATGTGACGTGTCCAGAATCGGCTGCGGATAGAAGCCCAGCAGAACCAGAAGCACGACCAGCAACAGGACGATAAACAGCTCGCGCAGCGACATCCCTGGCAGTTCTTTTGCCGCGATTTCGCTCTTCGCTTTACCAAAGTACGCACGGTGCAGCATCGCCAGCGAGTAAACAGAGGCGAACACCAGACCGAAGGTCGAAATCACCGTAATCGTCGGAACGACATGGTAGCTGCCGAACAGGATCATGAATTCGCCGACGAAGTTACCAGTACCCGGCATCCCCAGCGTACAGACCGCGAAGAACAGCGACAGCGCAGGCAGCCATTTAATTTTGCTCCACAGACCGCCCATTTGACGCATGTCGCGGGTATGCAGACGCTCGTAAAGCTGACCACACAGGATGAACAGGCCGGCTGCAGACAGACCGTGCGCAATCATCTGAATGACCGCGCCCTGGTACGCCAGCTGGCTGCCGGTGTAGATAGCAATCAGCACGAAGCCCATGTGGGAAACGGAGGTGTAGGCAATCAGACGTTTGATGTCGTACTGCGTGAACGCCATCCATGCGCCGTAGAAGATACCAATCACACCCAGCCACATGGCGATAGGCGCGAACTCGGCAGACGCGTTCGGGAACAGTGGCAGCGCGAAGCGCAGCAGACCGTAGGCCGCGGTTTTCAGCAAGATACCGGCGAGGTCAACGGAACCTGCGGTTGGTGCCTGCGAGTGCGCGTCAGGCAGCCAGCCGTGCAGTGGCACGACAGGCATTTTCACCGCGAAGGCGATGAAGAAGCCGAGCATCAGCAGATATTCCACGCCGTGGGACATCGGCGTCTTCAGCAGGTCCTGATAGTCGAAGGTCCATACGCCGGTCGCGTTGTGGTGAACGAACACCAGCGCCAGGATGGCAATCAGCATCACCAGACCGCTCGCCTGGGTATAGATGAAGAACTTGGTAGCCGCCGTGATACGCGTTTTACCGTCAGATGCCTTGTGGCCCCACAGCGCGATCAGGAAGTACATCGGCACCAGCATCATCTCCCAGAAGAAGAAGAACAGGAACATGTCGATGGCCAGGAACACGCCGATTACGCCGCCCAGGATCCACATCAGGTTGAGGTGGAAGAAGCCCTGGTATTTCTGGATTTCATTCCAGGAACAGAGCACCGCCAGCACACCCAGCAGACCGGTCAGGACCACCATCAGCAGCGACAGACCGTCGAGCGCCAGGTGGACGTTGATACCAAAGCGTGGGATCCACGGCAGAATAAACTCAGACTGCCACTGCGGCAGGCCGGTGGATTGGGTGAGTGAGTAGCCGCCCTGCAGCCACAGCTGCAGGCCAAGCGCCAGCGTCAGTCCCATGGTAATCAGCGCTATCCAGCGCGGCATCTTCACGCCAAAGCGTTCGGTCTGCCAGCAGAGGAAACCGCCAATAAAGGGAATCAGTATTAGCCAGGGTAATAACATGGCAATTCATTTCCTTATTAATCTATCCGGAGGCGACAATGCCTACCAGAACAGGAAAACAGCACGACATTTTCATGGGGAGGAAGCTCCTCCCCAACGAATTAACGCAATACCATCAACAACGCCAGCACCACCACGGCACCGATGCTCATTGACGCAACATACCAGCGCAGGTATCCGTTCTCGCTCAGCACCAGGCCTTTGCCTGCGAAGCGGGAGAGGATAGCGGGAATGTTCATCAAGGCATTGAGCGGGTCGCGCTTCAGCAGCCAGGCGATGCCAAGGAACGGCTTCACGAACACCTTGTCGTACAGCCAGTCAAAGCCCCAGGCGTTATACCACCAGGTCCCCAGCAGACGGCCAGGCGCGCTGTTGGCGATGGAGGTCACCAACGTGCGTTTGCCCAGCCACAGCCATGCGGCAATCAGGATACCGGCAATCGCTACCACACCTGACGTGATTTCCAGGGTCAGCACACGGCCATGTTCCAGTTCGGTTGTCGCCGGCAGTACGCCGTGCAGCGGTGGCACAATCAGCGCGCCGATAAAGGTCGACAGGATCATCAGCACAATCAGCGGCAGGTGGTGGGTAATCCCCTTCCCTGCGTGCGCGTGGATCTGCTCTTTACCGTGGAAGACGATGAAGATCATACGGAAGGTATAGAGCGAGGTCATGAACGCACCGACCAGGCCCGCTACCATCAGATTGATATGACCGTTGGCCATCGCACCGGCAAGGATTTCGTCTTTACTGAAGAAGCCCGCGGTAATCAGCGGCAGCGCGGAGAGCGCGGCACCACCGACCAGGAAGCAGGCATACACCAGCGGAATCGACTTACGCAGGCCACCCATCTTGAAGATGTTCTGTTCGTGATGGCAGGCCAGAATCACCGAGCCGGACGCCAGGAACAGCAGCGCTTTGAAGAACGCGTGGGTCATCAGGTGGAAAATCGCCGCATCCCACGCCTGTACGCCAAGCGCCAGGAACATGTAGCCAATCTGGCTCATGGTGGAGTAAGCAAGAACGCGTTTGATGTCGGTTTGTACCAGCGCGGCAAAGCCTGCCAGCACCAGCGTGACCGCCCCAACAATACCGACCAGATGCAGCACTTCCGGCGTCAGCAGGAACAGGCCGTGAGTACGCGCAATCAGGTAAACGCCGGCGGTGACCATGGTCGCCGCGTGGATCAGCGCAGATACTGGGGTTGGGCCAGCCATCGCGTCCGCAAGCCAGGTCTGCAACGGCAGCTGCGCGGATTTACCTACCGCACCGCCCAGCAGCATCAGGGTTGCCCACATCAGCATGTTGTTGCCCGCCGCGAAGTGCGCCGGCGCCAGTTCAACCATTTCGCGGAAGTTCAGCGTGCCCAGCTCGTTGTAGAGAATGAACAGCGCGAACGCCAGGAATACGTCACCGACACGGGTCACAACGAAGGCTTTCATTGCCGCTGCGCCATTCTTCGGATCGGTGTAGTAGAAACCGATCAGCAGATAGGAGCACAGGCCCACGCCTTCCCAGCCGAGGTACATCAACAGCAGGTTATCGGCCAGCACCAGAACGACCATGCTCGCGATAAACAGGTTGGTGTAGGCGAAGAATCGGGAGTAGCCCTCTTCACCGCGCATATACCAGGAAGCGAACATGTGGATCAGGAAGCCCACGCCGGTTACCACGGAGAGCATGGTCAACGACAGGCCGTCCAGCACCAGGTTGAAACCGATGTTGAAATCACCGACGGACATCCACGTCCACAGCGGCAGGCTAAACGCCTGCTTGCCGTTGGCGAAGAAGTCAACGCCTGCGTACGCGGTCACCAGCGCCGACAGGCCAATCGACCCCATCCCTACGGTGGCGGCCAGGTTTTCTGACCAGCGCCCGCGGGAGAAGGCCAGCAGGACGAAACCAATGAACGGGAAAATAATGGTTAAGGCAAGCATGTTCATCCGCGCAACTCACTTACTGAATCGATGTTCAGGTTCTGGCGGCGACGATGGAGCTGCAGCAGCAGCGCCAGGCCAATACTCGCTTCCGCAGCGGCAAGCGTAATGGCGAGGATATACATCACCTGACCGTCGGTCTGGCCCCAGTAGCTGCCGGCGACCACGAAGGCCAGCGCGGCGGCGTTAATCATAATTTCCAGCCCAATCAGCATAAACAGCAGGTTGCGGCGGATAACCAGACCGGTTAAACCCAGCACGAATAAAATCGCCGCGAGGATCAGCCCATGTTGTAAAGGAATCATGCGTGTTCCTCCGTTTTCCTTTTCGCGCTATCGCCAGCACGGTTGCTCAACACTTCGCCCATGCGGTCTTCACGACCGATATGGAAGGCCACAACCAGGCCCGCCAGCAGCAGCATCGATGCCAGTTCAACCGCCAGCACGTACGGCCCGAACAGGGCGATACCGACTTCTTTCGCGCTGATAGCGTTACCGTCAATACCCTGGTCATTCAGGCCCATGATGGCGTAGACCATCACCGCCAGCAGCACGGCGGACAGTACCGCCGGGCCAATCCAGATTTGCGGCTTCAGCCACTGACGTTCCTGAGCGACTTCAGCGCCGCCCAGGTTCAGCATCATCACCACGAAGACGAACAGCACCATGATGGCGCCCGCATAAACGATGATCTCCAGCGCCCCGGCGAAGTACGCACCCAGCGAGAAGAACACCCCGGCGATAGCCAGCAGCGAGACAATCAGATACAGCAGCGCGTGTACCGGGTTAGTGTGCGTAATCACTCGCAGGGTCGCGAGGACAGCAATCAGGCCACAGATATAAAAAGCGAATTCCATTGCCCCTCTCCTTACGGTAACAGGCTCTTGACGTCGATAGGCTTAGCTTCGTTCTCTGCTTCGCCCTTATCTTTGCCGTCGATTGCCATACCCGCCATCCGGTAGAAGTTATATTCCGGGTATTTGCCCGGACCGGAAATCAGCAGATCCTCTTTTTCGTACACCAGATCCTGACGCTTGTATTCACCCAGTTCGAAGTCCGGGGTCAACTGAATCGCCGTGGTCGGGCACGCTTCTTCGCACAGACCGCAGAAAATGCAGCGTGAGAAGTTAATGCGGAAAAACTCCGGATACCAGCGGCCGTCTTTGGTCTCTGCTTTCTGCAGAGAGATACAGCCAACCGGACAGGCTACCGCGCAAAGGTTACAGGCAACGCAGCGCTCTTCGCCGTCCGGGTCGCGCGTCAGCACGATACGGCCACGATAGCGCGGCGGCAGGTAGACCGGTTCTTCCGGGTACATCTGCGTTTCGCGTTTGGCGAACGCATGCAGGCCGATCATCCAGATACTGCGTACCTGGGTGCCGAAGCCTACGAGTAATTCTTTTAAGGTCATGGTCTATAGCCCCTTATGGCTGCTGCCAGAGAATGACAGCCGCCGTTACCAGCAAGTTGATGAGCGTCAGCGGCAGGCATACTTTCCAGCCGAAGGACATTACCTGGTCATAACGAGGACGCGGTAACGACGCACGAATCAAAATGAACATCATCATGAAGAACGCGGTTTTCAGCGCGAACCAGATGAATGGCGGTAAGAACGGGCCTTGCCAGCCACCGAAGAACAGCGTCACGATGAGCGCTGACACGGTGACGATACCGATATACTCACCCACGAAGAACAGACCGAATTTCATACCGGAATATTCGATGTGGTAACCATCGGCCAGTTCCTGCTCGGCTTCCGGTTGGTCAAACGGGTGACGGTGACATACCGCAACGCCCGCAATCGCAAAGGTAATGAAGCCGAAGAACTGAGGAATGACGTTCCACAGGTGAGCCTGGTTATTGACGATGTCGGTCATGTTGAATGAACCGGCCTGCGCCACCACGCCCATCAGAGACAGACCCAGGAACACTTCGTAGCTCAGGGTCTGCGCAGACGCACGCATCGCCCCCAGCAAGGAGTATTTGTTGTTGCTCGACCAGCCAGCGAACAGCACCGCGTAGACCGCGAGACCTGCCATCATCAGGAAGAACAGAATCCCGATGTTGAGGTCGGCGACCACCCAGCTTGGGCTGACCGGCACAATGGCGAAGGCCAGCAGCAGCGAGGTGAAGGCGATAACCGGTGCCAGCGTAAAGATCATGCGGTCCGTAAATTTCGGAACCCAGTCCTCTTTAAAGAACATTTTGATCATGTCGGCAACGAGCTGGAGCGAACCGCCCCAGCCCACGCGGTTTGGCCCGTAGCGGTTCTGGAACAGGCCCAGAAGGCGACGTTCGCCGAAGCTCATGAACGCCCCGCAGGTGACAACCACCAGCAGGATGACCACGGCCTTGACGATGCTAAGGAGGATCTCAATCAGATCCGGCGTTAACCAACTCATTGCTGTGCCTCCTGCAGATTTTCAAGACGCGCGCCCGCAAGCACAGGAGCTATGCCCGGCATGCCCATCGGCAAACCAACCTGCCCTGCCACCAGCCCGCTGGAAATCACCAGCGGCAGCGTGACCGTCTGACCATCAAAGCTGAACGCCATTTTCGCGCCTTCGTTTACGCCAAGCGCCGCGGCATCGGCCGGGTTGAGCTTGATATAAGGCTGCGGCATGCGGCTCTGGAACACCGGCGCACGCTGTGACATCTCGTCGCTACCAAACAGATGGTAGTACGGGGCCACGCGCCATTTCCCGGCTTCAGCCTGGAAGCCTGCCGGTACGGTAGTGAAGTAATCCAGACCGTTTGCCGACGCTTCAATCAGACGTACGCCCGGGTCACCGTGACGCAGTTTGCCGCCCACTTCAGCCTGGAACTTGTTCCATGCCTGAGGGGAGTTCCAGCCCGGAGCCCATGCGAATGGGATTTGCGAGCGCGGTGCGCCCGGCTGGTTGTTCCCTTCCATGGAGAAGGCGAACATGGTGTCTTTATCCTGCGGCTGACGCGGCTCGTGCACGCTGATATTCGCGCGCATTGCCGTACGGCCGCTGTAACGGTGCGGTTCACGCGCCAGCTTCTGACCACGAATGCGGAAGGTTGCGTCCGGCGCGGCATCTTTAATGCCAGCCAGCTGCGGCAGCGCGGCGACGGCAGCGTCAATCACGTGGTCCAGCTGGGTCCAGTCAACCTGACGGTTTTCCAGGGTGCTGTGCAGCGAGTGCAGCCAGCGCCAGCTTTCCAGCATGATGGTTTTGCTGTCGTAGTAGCTTGGGTCATACACCTGGAAGAAGCGCTGAGCACGGCCTTCGTTGTTGATGACCGTACCGTCGCTTTCGGCAAAGCTTGCCGCCGAGAGCACCAGGTGTGCATGGTCCATAATCGCCGTACGCTGATGGTCAATCACCATCACCAGCGGGGCTTTATCCAGCGCGGCGTTCACACGGCTAGCAGCCGCATGACGGTGCAGGTCGTTTTCCAGCACGATAACCGCATCGGCAGCGCCGCTTTCCAGCTCGTTCAGCGCGTCATCGAGAGAACCACCGCCAATCATGCCGAGACCAACGCTGTTTACCGCGCGGGCAATCATCGTCACGCCAACGTCAGAACCGCGAGCCTTCAGCGCTTTCGCCACGTTAGCCGCCGCCTGAATCACTTCAGCGCTACCGGCGTTGGTGCCGGAGATAATCAGCGGTTTTTTCGCCCCGGCCAACGCCTGAACGATCACGTCGATCTTGCCCTGTAGGTCACGATCGATACCGTCAACCGCCGGTGCGTTGTTGTCCAGCGCATGGGCAATCGCGAAGCCTAAACGCGCCTGATCTTCTACCGGTGCGCGGTAGGTCCACGCGGCGATATCGTCCAGACGAGTGTCGTCGACGTTGGTGACAAACAGCGGGTGTTTCGCACGCTGGCCGATGTTCAGGATTGCTGCAATCTGCCAGTCAGCCACTTTCTGGGCCGCTGCCATTTCGCGTGCTTTACCTTTCACCGCCTGGCGAACCGCCAGCGCGACGCGAGCGCCGGTCTGGGTAATGTCTTCACCCAGCACCAGTACCGCATCGTAAGATTCGATATCGCGCAGCGCAGGAGTATGAATGCCGCCTTCACGCAGCACTTTCAGCGCCAGCTGCAAACGTTCCTGCTCGCCTTTGGCGATGCCGGTGTAGAAGTTATCCGCACCCACCAGTTCACGCAGCGCGAAGTTGCTTTCAACGCTCGCACGTGGAGAACCGATACCAATCACTTTCTTCGACTGACGCAGAATATCCGCCGCGCCCTGCATCGCCTGTTCGGCGTTGAGGGTGATGAGGTCATCGCCACGGCGCTGAACCGGCTGACGCGGACGGTCTTTCAGGTTCACATAGCCATAGCCGAAACGACCACGGTCGCAGAGGAAGTAGTGGTTAACGGTGCCGTTGTAGCGGTTTTCGATACGACGCAGTTCGCCATAGCGCTCGCCCGGGCTGGTGTTACAGCCGATGGAACACTGCTGGCAGATGCTTGGCGCAAACTGCATGTCCCACTTACGGTTGTAGCGCTCGGAGTGCGTCTTATCGGTAAATACGCCGGTCGGGCAAATTTCAACCAGGTTACCGGAGAATTCGCTTTCCAGGGTACCGTCTTCTGGACGGCCGAAGTAGACGTTGTCGTGCGCGCCGTACACACCGAGATCGGTACCGTCTGCGTAGTCTTTGTAGTAACGCACACAGCGGTAACAGGCGATGCAGCGGTTCATTTCGTGAGAGATGAACGGCCCCAGGTCCTGGTTACGGTGAGTACGCTTAGTAAAGCGATAGCGACGGAAGCTATGGCCGGTCATTACGGTCATATCCTGAAGGTGGCAGTTACCGCCCTCTTCACAGACCGGACAGTCGTGCGGGTGGTTAGTCATCAACCACTCCACCACGCTCTCGCGGAACTGCTTCGCTTCTGCGTCGTCGATAGAAATAAAGGTGCCGTCGGATGCCGGTGTCATACAGGACATCACCAGGCGGCCACGCGTGTCTTCCGCGTTCTGATATTGCTTCACCGCACACTGGCGGCAAGCACCGACGCTCCCAAGCGCCGGGTGCCAGCAAAAGTATGGAATATCAAGGCCCATAGAGAGACATGCCTGTAGCAGGTTGTCCGCTCCGTTGACCTCGTATTCTTTGCCGTCTACATGAATCGTAGCCATTAGCGTGCTTCCAAATTAAAAAATCGTTACCACTTCTTCATTCAGGCTGCCTCTGCGTTGGCTGCCTGAATGAGTTTGTGGGAATCACCAGCGCGTCTTTAGCAGGTTCGGCTGAATCCCGTTAATTGCATGGGTGTTGCTGAACTGCTGCTTGATGCCTGCTTCGAATTCTTCGCGGAAATATTTAATGGCGCTCTGCAGCGGCTCAACCGCACCAGGCGCATGCGCGCAGAAGGTTTTACCCGGCCCTAAGAATCGACACAGTTGCTCAAGTGTCTCGATGTCGCCAGGCTGGCCTTCACCGCGCTCAAGGGCGCGCAGAATTTTGACGCTCCACGGCAAGCCGTCGCGGCATGGCGTACACCAACCGCAGGACTCACGGGCGAAGAACTCTTCCAGGTTACGCACCAGCGGTACCATACCGATCTCGTGGTCGACGGCCATCGCTAGCGCCGTACCCAGACGGCTGCCCGCTTTACCGATGCTTTCAAATTCCATCGGCAGGTCAAGGTGCGATTCGGTCAGGAAGTCAGTCCCTGCGCCGCCCGGCTGCCAGGCCTTAAATTTCAGGCCATCACGCATGCCACCAGCGTAGTCTTCAAGGATTTCACGCGCGGTGGTGCCAAACGGCAGTTCCCAGACGCCCGGGTTTTTCACGCGCCCGGAGAAGCCCATCAGCTTGGTGCCGGCATCTTTACTGGTGGAGATGTTCTGATACCACTCAACGCCGTTGGCCAGAATAGCCGGGACGTTACAAAGGGTTTCCACGTTGTTGACGCAGGTCGGTTTACCCCAAACGCCTGAGCTCGCCGGGAACGGCGGCTTGGAACGTGGGTTAGCACGACGGCCTTCAAGGGAGTTAATCAGCGCGGTTTCTTCACCGCAGATGTAACGCCCAGCCCCGGTGTGCACGAACAGCTCGAAGTCAAAACCGGTGCCGAGAATGTTTTTCCCGAGCAGGCCCGCTTCGGTAGCTTCCGCAATGGCGCGGCGCAGGTGCTGTGCGGCTTCAATGTATTCACCGCGCAGGAAGATGTACCCGCGATACGCTTTCAGGGCGAACGCGGAGATCAGCATGCCTTCCACCAGCAGGTGCGGCAGCTGTTCCATCAGCAGGCGGTCTTTATAGGTGCCCGGCTCCATTTCATCGGCGTTACACAGCAGGTAACGGATGTTCATGGATTCGTCTTTCGGCATCAGGCTCCACTTCAGACCGGTGGAAAAGCCCGCGCCGCCGCGCCCTTTCAGGCCAGCGTCTTTCACCTGGTTGACGATTTCGTCCGGGGCCATCCCGGAGAGCGCTTTGCGCGCACCGGCATAACCATTTTTCGCCTGATACTCTTCCAACCACACCGGCTGCTTGTCGTCGCGAAGACGCCAGGTCAGCGGATGGGTTTCGGGAGTCAGAATAATATTTTTCATTATTTATACTGCTCCAGCAGGTCAGGAATGGCTTCCGGCGTCAGATGGCTGTGAGTGTCCTCATCAATCATCATGGTCGGCCCCTTGTCGCAGTTGCCCAGGCAGCAGGTCGGCAGCAGAGTGAAGCGACCATCAAAGGTGGTTTGACCCGGTTTGATGTCGAGCTTCTTCTCAATCGCGGCCTGAATGCCCTGATAGCCGGTGATATGACACACCACGCTGTCGCAGTAGCGAATCACGTGACGGCCAACCGGCTGGCGGAAAATCTGGCTGTAGAAGGTGGCGACACCTTCTACGTCACTCGCCGGAATATCCAGCACTTCGGCTATCGCGTAAATCGCACCGTCCGGCACCCAGCCACGCTGTTTCTGAACGATCTTCAGCGCTTCGATGGACGCCGCACGCGGGTCTTCGTAGTGGTGCTTCTCGTGCTCAATAGCTTCACGCTCTGCCGCACTCAGCTCAAAAGCCTCGGTTTGTGGTTGTTGATTCTCGTGCATAATTAGCGGTCCACGTCTGACATAACAAAATCAATACTACCCAGATAGACGATAAGGTCTGATACCAGACTGCCACGGATCGCCGACGGAATCTGCTGCAGGTGCGCATAGCTCGGCGTACGGATACGGGTGCGGTAGCTCATGGTGCTGCCGTCGCTGGTCAGGTAGTAACTGTTAATCCCCTTGGTCGCTTCCACCATCTGGAAGGATTCCTGTGCTGGCATAACCGGGCCCCAGGAAACCTGCAGGAAGTGGGTGATCAGGGTTTCAATGTGCTGCAGCGTGCGCTCTTTCGGCGGCGGCGTGGTCAGCGGGTGATCCGCCTTGAACGGGCCTTCCGGCATGTTGTCGAGACACTGCTGAAGAATACGCAGGCTCTGGCGCAGCTCTTCCACTTTCAGCATCACGCGGGTGTAGCAGTCAGAAACGCCACCGCCGGTCGGGATTTCGAAGTCGAAGTTTTCATAGCCAGAATAGGGACGCCATTTACGCACGTCGAAGCCGATACCGGTGGCACGCAGGCCAGCACCGGTGGTGCCCCACTCCAGCGCTTCTTTCGCGGTATAAGCAGCAACGCCGACGGAGCGGCCTTTCAGAATGGTGTTACGCAGCGCGGCTTTCTCGTAGGAGTCCAGACGCTTCGGCATCCACTCAAGGAATTCACGCAGCAGACGATCCCAGCCGCGAGGCAGGTCGTGCGCCACGCCGCCGATGCGGAACCAGGCTGGGTGCATACGGAAACCGGTAATCGCTTCTACCAGGTCATAGATTTTCTGACGGTCGGTAAAGGCGAAGAAGACCGGGGTCATCGCGCCGACGTCCTGAATAAACGTCGAGATGTACAGCAGGTGGCTGTTGATGCGGAACAGTTCGGAGAGCATCACGCGAATCACGTTCACGCGGTCCGGTGTGGTAATACCCGCCAGCTTCTCTACCGCCAGCACGTACGGCATTTCGTTCACGCAGCCGCCGAGGTACTCGATACGGTCGGTGTACGGAATGTAGCTGTGCCAGGACTGACGCTCGCCCATCTTCTCGGCACCACGGTGGTGATAGCCGATGTCCGGTACGCAGTCGACAATCTCTTCGCCATCAAGCTGCAGGATAATACGGAATGCACCGTGCGCAGACGGGTGGTTCGGGCCGAGGTTGAGGAACATGAAGTCCTCGTTTTCAGTCCCGCGCTTCATGCCCCACTCTTCCGGTTTGAAGGTCAGCGCTTCCATTTCCAGATCCTGCTTGGCTTTGGTCAGCTCAAACGGGTCGAATTCGGTGGCGCGCGCCGGGTAGTCTTTGCGCAGCGGATGGCCTTCCCAGGTCGGCGGCATCATGATGCGACGCAGATTCGGGTGGCCGTTAAAGGTAATGCCAAACATTTCCCAGGTTTCACGCTCATACCAGTTGGCGTTCGGGAAAAGTTTGGTGATTGTTGCGACGTTCAGGTCGTTTTCAGACAATGCCACCTTGAGCATGATATCGCGATTGCGGTCTATTGAGATCAGGTGGTAGAAAACGGAAAAGTCCGCGGCAGGTAAACCTTCGCGGTGCGTACGCAGACGTTCGTCCATGCCGTGGAGATCGAAAAGCATGACGTAAGGCTTTGGCAACCTCTTCAGGAAGTCGACAATTTCGAGCAGCTGTTCGCGCTTAACCCAAACAACGGGTATCCCGGTGCGAGTGGCCTGAACGGTAAAAGCATCCGGCCCAAAACGGTTGCGCAACTCGCCGATGACCGGATCATCAAGGTGATCGCGGGTTTGCCATGCGGCTGCGTCTTGCGCGGTTAAATCGGTCATATTGTTCACCATTGCAAAAGGTCCGTGGTGACTGCCGGGGTGGCCTTCGCGCTGTTGTATATTGATTTGCGAAGTCGAAAAGATGCCACCGCCCGCAGGCGCAAATTAAATCTCGTCCGGCGTCCGAAGATTCGTCACAGCAATACGTTCGCCGCGTTTACGCTCGCGTTCCGACTGCATGTTGGCGCGGTAAACGCCCTGATCGCCAACGACCCACGACAGTGGGCGACGTTCTTTACCAATGGATTCCTGCAGCAGCATCAGCGCCTGCATGTAAGCTTCCGGGCGCGGAGGGCAGCCTGGAATGTACACGTCGACAGGAATGAATTTATCCACGCCCTGCACGACGGAGTAGATATCGTACATGCCGCCGGAGTTGGCACAGGCGCCCATTGAGATAACCCATTTCGGTTCCAGCATCTGGTCGTACAGTCGCTGAATAACCGGAGCCATCTTGGTGAAGCAGGTACCGGCAACCACCATCAGGTCAGCCTGACGTGGGGACGCACGCAGTACTTCCGCACCAAAACGCGCAACGTCATGCACCGCAGTGAATGACGTCACCATTTCAACGTAGCAGCAAGAAAGGCCGAAGTTGTAAGGCCAGATTGAGTTCTTACGGCCCCAGTTGACCATGTCGTGAAGCGCGTGTTCGAGTTTCCCCATGTACACGCTTTTGTTCACCTCCTGCTCCAGGGGATCGGTAACAATCTCCTGTTTTTGCAGGGGATAACGGTCGTTCTCACCGTTAGGATCTATGCGGGTGAGCGTATAATCCATCTTATTGCCTCGCTTTTACTGCGTATTACGGTTAGTGACGCTGTCGGTTTCTGGGTTAGCCAGCGTGCGGCGAGAACGCGCAGGCGTCCAATCAAGCGCGCCAATGCGAACGAGGTAAACCAGACCGGCCAGCAGCACAAATATGAAAATGGCGGCCTCGATAAAGCCAACCCAACCGCTTTCGCGAATGGACGTTGACCAGGCGTAGAGGTAAAGCGCTTCCACGTCGAAGATGACGAAGAACATGGCGACCAGATAGAACTTCGCCGACAGACGCAAACGTGCGGAGCCAACGGAGTCGATACCCGATTCAAACGGAGTGTTTTTGCTTCTTGCGCGTGCGCGACCACCCAAGTACCAACCGCCGATTAACATCAGGCAGCACAGGCCAATGGCAATGATCAGAAAGATAGCGAATGCCCAATGATGGGCGATGATTTCAGTGGATGTTGACATACACAAAGCTTTACCAAATAGGTAGCATTACCACCTCTGCTCTTACCGGCAGATGGACGCTACATCGATTCATGGGGAGGATTAAAAAACCTACAAACAGCCCAATTCGAAACATAGACCGCAAAATGTTGAGGTTTTTTACTCCTTTCTATAACCTTTTGTCAACTTTAACAAAAGTTTCCTCACATTAATTTACATCAAAAGCATTTCATTAACATTACGTGCCCTTTGATTTGATTCAGCTCAATAGACCCTGCGGTTTACCTGTTGTTGAATCGTGTCCGTTTTGTAGCAATGACAAGAATTACCCTTCTATTTTGACAGGATTTACTAATGATTCCTCCCCCCAATGAGGAGTATTTTCTTGATCTAAGACACGCTTTTGTTAATTCGCCCCGAAAAACGGCAACAATCTATCCGTTTTTTTAACATTAGCAGGAGATAAGACTTTAGGTATGATGATAGGATAACTGAGGGTAAAAATATTTCTAATTACATGATTACTCTCACATTATTAGCTTTATTTTTAAACCACCTACGCAGAAGTACGAAAAAAGAACCGCAAACACGCTTTTCATCGTCTACGATTCTTTTTTACATTTACATTTTGTTACTACATTTCAAGCGAGTTGTTAATCCAAATCCCTTTCATGTATGAGGGAATTATCTCCCCCTTCAGGGGTATAACTCCCACCGTTCGGCCAGGGTTCGTACCGCTGCTCCTGGGACTGGAAAATCATCTGCGCCAGCTCGTTTTCACTGGCTACGTTGTAGCTCAGCATATACTCGGTCTCCGGCAGATCGGGCATGCCCTCACCTTTGCCAAGCGCACGCAGATCCGGGCTCATCATTTCAGCCGGTCGGCCGGTGACGCCCAACCCCGCTTTGACCGCCGCGCGAACGGCTGAAAGCGTTGAAGCGACATACGCCAGTCGCCACGCAATGCCGGCGGCATCCAGGGTCTTAATAATCATATCGCGGAACGGACTAGGATCATCCAGCAGTACCAACGGTACCGGCTCTTCCTGGCGCAACGTAAATTCTGCCGCACAGTACCAAAGCGTAGGCGAGGTACGCAGAATCGTCGACTCGAAGCCTTCCAATGGATGAGTCGTCAGCGCCAGATCGATCTCTTTATTGCCTAGCATACTGGCCATCTCGCCATGCCGTTTGACTCGTACGTCAAGCGCCAGCTTCGGATAGGCCGAACTGATGCGGTTTAACAGGAACGGCAAGATGGTATCGGCAGATTCATCAGACGACCCTAAAGTCAGCTGTCCCTGAAGAGAGCTAAACATTAACGATGTGCATGCTTCATCGTTGAAACGCAGGATTTTACGCGCGTAGCCCAGCAGTTGGATGCCATGTTCGGTAAGCAGTTTGTTACGCCCATGACGGGCAAACAGTTCCTTACCCACCAACTGCTCCAGACGCTGCATTTGCTGGCTTACGGCGGATTGGGTACGGCAAACTGCCGCCGCCGCCGCTGCGAAAGTGCTTAGGTCGGCTACAGCAACAAAGGTTCTCAGCAGATCGAGATCGAGATTCAGTATCGGACGATTGGCATTTATCATATTAATCCACTTACAGGTTCGGGGACCGACCTGCCTTATTGATGCTGCACTCAAAAGTTCAGGCAAATCCTTTTAAATCATCTTTCACCAATCATTGACGAATGACTGCCTGATGAGTGTCAGTATTAAATTTTCTGTTACTACCGTGAGCAACAGTTCCTTTTGCAATATATCCTTCGACCCAGAGGCTAATAATCCTTTTCACCCTGATAACCGTCTCGCGTAAGAAGTTGTAGGTAGCGACATCGCGATAATGCTTCAGAGAGAAAACAGGATTTATAAAGGAAGCCAATAAATCCAATGAATAACATCAAGTTATGATATCAATCTTGATAATCATCAACAAAAACTGCTAATGGGAGTCTGACGCTCTTTTCCATATTAACTGAAAACCATAGAATTTATAAGCCTAAATAAGATCTATCTCAATAACGAAAAAGGTTTAGAATCAAAACAATTTAAGAAAACTAACAAATCACCGGCATTACTTTTCAAAATATAAGAAAATATTAATATTGATCATAAGCCATCCTTAACATCAACTTCACAAAAATGAGTATCATCTCTAATCCTTATTCGTCATTATTTAATTAAAAATTAAAAATGTTGAAGAATGCTTAAAGTATATCCAGCAATATTAGCACCTAAGCTAAACCATTTTCTTTTTAACAGCGATAAAAGCTGCACATTGCCACAGCAGCAGTGATTTAATCTATTAAACAATAAATTAACAAAACATCACGCAACGATAGTCACCAAAGAGTGGCGAAAAAGAATGTACCAACAACGAAGGATGCACGAAATCTTCTACTGTTAACCCTTCAAAACCACGGGGATGCGGAGTACATTGTTCCGTGCTGACTTCCACGGCAGGGAGTGGCAATAACAGCTAAAAAGGTTAAAGGTTCATGTCTCCGATTGAAAAATCCAGCAAGTTAGACAACGTTTGTTACGACATTCGTGGCCCGGTTCTTAAAGAGGCAAAACGCCTTGAAGAAGAAGGCAATAAAGTTCTCAAACTTAACATCGGTAACCCAGCACCTTTCGGGTTTGACGCGCCGGATGAGATTCTGGTCGACGTGATCCGCAACCTGCCTACCGCACAGGGTTACTGCGACTCCAAAGGGCTGTACTCCGCCCGTAAAGCCATTATGCAGCACTACCAGGCACGCGGCATGCGCGACGTGACGGTAGAAGATATTTACATCGGCAACGGCGTATCTGAGCTTATCGTCCAGGCGATGCAGGCACTGCTGAATAGCGGTGACGAAATGCTGGTTCCCGCACCGGATTATCCTCTGTGGACGGCAGCGGTATCCCTCTCCAGCGGCAAAGCGGTGCACTACCTGTGCGATGAATCCGCCGACTGGTTCCCGGACTTAGACGATATTCGCGCCAAAATTACCCCACGTACCCGCGGGATTGTCATCATTAACCCGAACAACCCAACCGGCGCAGTGTATTCCAAAGAGCTGCTGCTGGAGATTGTTGAGATCGCCCGCGAGCACAACCTGATAATCTTCGCCGATGAAATCTACGACAAGATCCTCTACGACGAAGCCCAGCATCATTCGATCGCGGCGTTAGCGCCGGATCTGCTGACCATTACCTTTAACGGTTTGTCCAAAACCTACCGTGTCGCCGGTTTCCGTCAGGGCTGGATGGTGCTGAACGGGCCTAAAAAACATGCTAAAGGCTATATTGAAGGACTGGAAATGCTGGCGTCCATGCGTCTGTGCGCCAACGTCCCGGCACAGCACGCTATTCAGACTGCGTTAGGTGGCTATCAGAGCATTAGCGAATTCATCATGCCGGGCGGTCGTCTGTACGAGCAGCGCAACCGTGCGTGGGAGCTTATCAATGAAATCCCTGGCGTCTCCTGCGTGAAACCAAAGGGTGCGTTGTATATGTTCCCGAAAATTGATGCTAAACGTTTTAACATTCATGACGATCAGCGCATGGTGCTGGACTTCCTGCTACAGGAAAAAGTACTGCTGGTTCAAGGTACCGCCTTTAACTGGCCGTGGCCGGATCACGTGCGTATCGTGACCCTGCCGCGCGAAGACGATCTGGAAATGGCGATTACCCGCTTTGGCCGCTTCCTGTCTGGCTACCATCAGCTTTAACGCGGCTCATGACCGCCGGAATTTGCATCCGGCGGTCATCTCTGCGCACAATGCCTTTACTGTTGTTAACGCGTAAGGGTTGTTATGAATCAGAGTCATTTTTTTGCCCACCTCTCCCGCCTCAAGTTAATCAACCGCTGGCCGCTGATGCGCAATGTGCGCACCGAAAACGTCTCTGAACACAGTCTGCAGGTTGCCATGGTCGCCCATGCCCTCGCGGCGATTAAAAACCGTAAATTCAATGGTCAGGTTAATGCCGAACGCATTGCGCTGCTGGCGATGTATCACGACGCCTCTGAGGTGTTAACCGGCGATCTGCCTACCCCGGTAAAGTATTTCAATTCGCAGATTGCGCAGGAATACAAAGCCATCGAGAAGATCGCCCAGCAGAAGCTTATCGATATGGTGCCGGAAGAGCTGCACGATATTTTTGCGCCGCTTATCGACGAGCATCAGAGCAGCGATGAAGAAAAAGCGATTGTGAAACAGGCTGACGCGCTGTGCGCTTATCTGAAGTGTCTGGAGGAATTGTCGGCGGGAAACAACGAATTCCTGCTGGCGAAAGGCCGTCTGGAGAAGACGCTGGCATCACGCCGCAGCGAGGAGATGGACTACTTTATGGCGGTGTTTGTGCCGAGCTTCCATCTTTCGCTCGATGAAATAAGCCAGGATTCACCGCTGTAATTGTCTACGTTCCCGGCGTCGCTGCGCTCGACCGGGCTACCTTCAACTTGTAGCCCGGCCCGCCGGTGAGCCTCAGAACGGGAACAAAATCGGAATCAGCACCACGCAGACAATCATCACCAGCACGGTAAACGGCACGCCGATTTTGACGAAATCGCTGAAGCTGTATTTCCCCGGCCCCAGCACCAGCGTATTCACCGGAGAGGAAACCGGCGTCATAAACGCCGCGGATGCGGCCATCGCGACCACCATCGCAAACGGATAGGGCGACACGCCCATCGTTTTTGCCGTGGCCAGCGCAATAGGCGCCATCAGTACCGCCGTCGCCGTATTCGAGATAAACAGGCCAATCGCCGCGCACATCACGAACAGACAACCGAGCATCAGATAAGGCCCCTGCCCGCCGCCGATATCCATCAGCCCTTTCACAATCAGATCCACACCGCCGGTTTTTTGCAGCGCGAGGGCGAACGGCATCATGCCGACAATCAAAATAATGCTCGGCCAATGAATCGATTTGTAGGCGCTCTGGGCATCAATACAGCGGAATTTCCCCATCAGCAGGCAGGCAATGATCGCCGCAATGGGGTTGGGAATTTCATCGGTCAGCATCAGCGCGACCATCAGGACCAGGCAGAAGATCGCGTGAGGTGCCTGGCTGTGAGCCGGGGAAGCATCGCTCACCTCGATGGGAAGATTCAGCACCACGAAGTCGCGGCCGTTTTGCCCCAGTTGGCTAATTAATTTCCAGTTGCCCACCACCAGCACGATATCACCCAGCTGCAATGGCTCATCAACTACCGAGCCGTCCAGCGCCTCGCCGTCGCGTTTCATGCCGACCACGTTCAGGCCATAGCGGGTACGGAAGCCCATTTCACGCACGGTTTTCCCCAGCAGCTCCGATTCCGGGATAAGCGATACTTCCGCCATGCCGACATCAAGCGCCTGGTCAGAGAAGTATTCACCGCGCAGCACCATTGGCTCCAGCAGCTGCTCGCTGCAGAACTGGCGCAGGTCAATTTCCGCGGCGGACATATCAATCAGCAGCACGTCGCGGGCGCGAAATTCAGAGACCCCGTTCACGTTCACAATCACCCGCCGAAAACGACGCCAGCGCTCCACGCCGATAATGTTAGCGCCGTAGCGTTCACGCAGTTTCATGTCGTCCAGACGCTGGCCAATCATCGGGGAGCCGGGGCGAATAGCGAGGCGGCGCGCACGGCCGGTAAGATGATAGTCACGAATCAGATCGCGGAAAGTACTACGCTTGCGGCCATCGCGCGTCAGGTTGCCTTCATCGCCTTTAAGCATAAAGCGCATCACCAGCATATAGAGAACGCCGAGCACCAATACCACCAAACCTATTGGCGTGACACTGAAGAAGCTAAACCCCTCCAGCCCTTCGCGGATAAGCTCACTGTTGATAACCAGGTTGGGCGGTGTAGCCACAAGCGTCATCATGCCGCTAATCAGCCCGGCAAAGCTGAGCGGCATCATCAGACGTGATGGCGAAATATTCATGCGCGCCGAGACGCTAAGCACCACCGGGATAAAAATTGCCACGACCCCCGTCGAGCTCATGAATGCGCCAAGCCCGGCCACAGTCAGCATCAGGAAGACCAGCATTTTGGTTTCACTGCTGCCTGCCGCCTGTACCAGCCAGGACCCCATGTTGGTTGCCACGCCGGTTCGCACCAGCCCATCGCCAATGATAAACAGTGCGGCAATCAGAATGACGTTAGGATCGCTGAAGCCAGAAAAAGCTTCACTCAGCGTGAGCGTACCACTAAGAACAAAAGCGACAATAATGCCCAAAGCAATCGCATCCATGCGTACTTTGCCGGTGGCAAACAGCACAACCGCAATCGCTAACAGACAGAGCACCCAAATCAGTTCACCGTTCACAACATTTCCTTGTCATCAGATAATCGGTAAGGTTTTCAACTATAAGGCGTTGACCATAGTGACAGAAAAAAGCCCCAACGGTGTGGGGCTAAATCATAAGATCATGCATTCTGCGTGACGTTGATGGTGCCATCCGGCAGTTTCTCAACGCGTAACGTCGCAAGCGTAGAGAGCACAAAATCAACTTCGCGCAGTTCAGGCGTTTCCGGTGGCACGTTGACGGCCGCCACATGACAACCGGCCGCCAGACCCGACTGCACGCCAGCCTGCGCATCTTCAACCACCAGACAATCCCGTGCAGCGATACCCAACAGCTCAGCGCCTAAAAGATAAGCATCCGGCTGCGGTTTACCGCGCTTGACCTGTTCGGCGGTAACAAACACTGCCGGTTGCGGCAGACCCGCCGCGCGGTGACGCGCATGGGCTACTGGAATAGAGCCCGAGGTGACAATCGCCCATGGAATCGCGTTAGCTTCCAGATGTTCCAGCAGCTCAAGAGCCCCCGGCAGAGCCTGGATTCCGTCAAGGTCGGTCGCTTCAATATGCTCCAGGCGCAGAAACTCCGCCTGAATTTCCGCTTCCGACTTGCCCGGCATAAAGTGGCGCAGCGTGGTGATGGCCTGCTTACCGTGAATAAAATCCAGCACCGCCTGTGGGTCTACGCCATAGCTTTCGGCCCAGAACTGCCAGGAACGTTCCACCACCGGCAGCGAATCAACCAGCGTGCCGTCCAGATCGAACAGGAAACCTTTACACTGCACGTCGGTCTCCTTAGGCATTGATTATCTGATTGATTTCGTTGCTGCTCAGATGATACTGGCGCGGGCAGCCGTGCCAGACGTTCAGCATGCGCTGGTATTTTTCCCACATCGGGGTCTGCGCGTTGAAGCCGTGGGTGCCCGCATCGAAGTGGGTATAACGACCTTCAACGTTGACCATAAAGCGCACATAGCCGAGGAAACGCGCTTCGGTAGCCGCATCAAAGCCGAGGAAGGTGACGCGGCGTTCATCGATGGTATCGGCGTCTTTCAGGTTGGTCCAGGAGACGTGCAGCGCGTGGTACATCTCCATGATGTCGATAACAATACGACAGGTCTCTTCTTTGAGCTCCCCAAATTCCCTGTCCAGTTCACGCATCTGCAAACCATAACCACGTTCGATAATGGTCTGCAAGCGGCGGTAGCGCTCAGCGTTGTCGGGATCAAGCATAGTCATCATCTTGTACTGATTAGACAAAATCAGACGTTGAGCATGGGTCATTTCCATTCTTCGACTCCTGTTGCGCTTTGCAGCATAAAAAAAGACACAATGTTTGTGTCTTCTTTTATATGCGTTTTTCGCCCTCAATTACAAATCATCGAGGAAAGTTTTATCCAGTTGTTTGAAGGCGCGCTTAAGCGTGTCAGCTAGCGCCTGATAATCCGGCTTGCCTTCAACCGGCGCCAGCGCCTGCCCCGCCTCCTGCAGCTTGCCACGCACTTCATAAAACCACTGTAATATAGAAGGAGGCAACGGCGTGACAGAACGTTTACCCAACCACCACAGCCCCTGCATCGGCAGGCTAAGCGCAAATAACGCGGTGGCGACCGCCGGGCCAAGCTGCCCACCAAGGGCGATTTGCCAGCACAGCGTAAAAATGGCCAGCGGCGGCATCAGCCGGATGGCATGGCGCGTTGCGCGGATCACGCGGTTTTCAACAAACACCGGCGCGAGACGTTTTTCCAGCGGCCACGTCTTTGCATAATACTGCCCACGGCTAAACAAACTGAAGAAACTAACCGGGCGTTGCTCGGGTGTCGACATGGCTTACCTCAACTTCACATATAAAAATTAAAATATTTTTTAAAACAACAACTGAGTATGACATCGTTCAAAAAATTTTGGCATACACCCTGCAATCGGGTATCCTGTGCCAGCCTGAGATAGCGCGATCCTATACGCTCCGGCATATCAAATTATCGCATATTCTGCCATTGGCGGAAAATTATGCAAAATGACTTAGAATCAATATGTATTTCTTAGATCATGCCTGAAAAGTGTTCTGGGCATGATGTTAATCATAAATGTCGATGTCATCCTGCGCTACGCTTATGACTCTTTGACGTTTTTTTAGCCACGTATCATAAATAGGTACTTCCATGTCGAGTAAGTTAGTACTGGTTCTGAACTGCGGTAGCTCCTCCCTGAAATTTGCCATCATTGATGCAGTGAACGGTGAAGAATACCTCTCTGGTTTAGCCGAATGTTTCCATCTTCCAGAAGCACGTATCAAGTGGAAAATGGATGGCGGTAAACAAGAGGCCGCTTTAGGTGCAGGCGCCGCTCACAGTGAAGCGCTGAACTTCATCGTTAATACTATTCTGGCACAAAAACCAGAACTGTCCGCTCAGCTGACCGCAATCGGCCACCGTATCGTACACGGCGGCGAGAAGTACACCAGCTCCGTTGTGATCGACGATTCCGTTATCCAGGGTATCAAAGACTCTGCGTCCTTCGCACCGCTGCACAACCCGGCTCACCTGATCGGTATCGCTGAAGCGCTGAAATCCTTCCCTAACCTGAAAGACAAGAACGTTGCTGTGTTCGACACCGCGTTCCATCAGACCATGCCGGAAGAATCTTACCTTTATGCTCTGCCGTACAGCCTGTACAAAGAGCACGGCGTACGTCGCTACGGCGCACACGGCACCAGCCACTTCTATGTGACTCAGGAAGCCGCTAAAGTACTGAACAAGCCGGTTGAAGAAGTGAACATCATCACTTGTCACCTTGGCAACGGCGGTTCTGTATCTGCTATCCGTAACGGTAAATGCGTTGATACCTCCATGGGTCTGACCCCGCTGGAAGGCCTGGTAATGGGTACTCGCTCTGGCGACATCGACCCGGCAATCATTTTCCACCTGCATGACACTCTGGGCATGAGCATCGACCAGATCAACAAGATGCTGACCAAAGAGTCCGGCCTGCTGGGTCTGACCGAAGTGACCAGCGACTGTCGTTATGTAGAAGACAACTACAAAGAAAAAGCTGACGCTAAACGTGCAATGGACGTTTACTGCCACCGTCTGGCGAAATACATCGGTTCTTACACTGCACTGATGGAAGGTCGTCTGGACGCGGTTATCTTCACCGGTGGTATCGGTGAAAACGCCGCAATGGTTCGCGAACTGTCCCTGGGCAAACTGGGCGTTCTGGGCTTCGAAGTTGATCACGAACGTAACCTGGCTGCCCGTTTCGGCAAGTCTGGCTTCATCAACAAAGAAGGCACCCGTCCTGCCATCGTTATCCCGACCAACGAAGAACTGGTCATCGCACAAGACGCGAGCCGTCTGACTGCCTAATATCACACCGCCAGCCTAGCTGGCGGTGCTGTTTTGTATCCCGCCTGAAACTGGCGGTAACGAAAGAGGATAAACCGTGTCCCGTATCATTATGCTGATCCCTACCGGAACCAGCGTCGGCCTGACCAGCGTCAGCCTTGGCGTTATCCGTGCTATGGAACGCAAAGGCGTTCGTCTGAGCGTCTTTAAGCCAATCGCTCAGCCGCGCACCGGTGGCGATGCACCTGACCAGACGACCACTATCGTTCGCGCTAACTCATCTACCACTACGGCAGCTGAACCGCTGAAGATGAGTCACGTAGAAGCCCTGCTCTCCAGCAATCAGAAAGATGTGCTGATGGAAGAGATCATCGCTAACTACCACGCAAACACCAAAGATGCTGAAGTGGTTCTGGTTGAAGGCCTGGTCCCAACCCGTAAGCACCAGTTTGCTCAGTCTCTGAACTACGAAATCGCGAAAACGCTGAACGCGGAAATCGTCTTCGTCATGTCTCAGGGTACCGACACCCCAGAACAGCTGAACGAGCGCATTGAACTGACTCGCAACAGCTTCGGTGGCGCGAAAAATACCAACATCACCGGCGTTATCGTTAACAAACTGAACGCACCGGTTGATGAACAGGGCCGTACTCGCCCGGACCTGTCCGAGATCTTCGACGACTCTTCCAAAGCAAAAGTTGTTAAAATCGATGCCGATCAGCTGAAAACCACTAGCACCCTGCCTGTTCTCGGCGCGGTACCATGGAGCTTTGACCTGATCGCGACTCGTGCTATCGATATGGCACGTCACCTGAATGCGACCGTGATCAACGAAGGCGACATTAACACTCGCCGCGTGAAATCCGTCACCTTCTGCGCACGCAGCATCCCGCACATGCTGGAGCACTTCCGTGCAGGTTCTCTGCTGGTGACTTCCGCAGACCGTCCTGACGTTCTGGTTGCAGCGTGCCTCGCTGCCATGAACGGCGTGGAAATCGGTGCCCTGCTGCTGACCGGCGGCTACGAAATGGACGCGCGCATCACTAAGCTGTGCGAACGTGCATTCGAAACCGGCCTGCCGGTATTCATGGTGAACACCAACACCTGGCAGACCTCTCTGAGCCTGCAGAGCTTCAACCTGGAAGTTCCAGTTGATGACCGTGAACGCATCGAGAAAGTTCAGGAATACGTAGCGAACTTTATCAATCCAGAGTGGATCGATTCCCTGACTGCGACCTCTGAACACAGCCGTCGCCTGTCTCCACCAGCGTTCCGCTACCAGCTGACCGAGCTGGCACGTAAAGCAGGCAAACGCGTTGTTCTGCCGGAAGGCGACGAACCACGTACCGTTAAAGCGGCTGCTATCTGTGCTGAACGCGGTATTGCAACCTGCGTACTGCTGGGTAACCCAGACGAGATCACCCGTGTTGCAGCGTCTCAGGGCGTTGAACTGGGCGCTGGCGTTGAAATCGTTGACCCAGAAGTGGTTCGCGAAAGCTACGTTGCTCGCCTGGTCGAACTGCGTAAGAACAAAGGTATGACCGAAACCGTTGCCCGCGAACAGCTGGAAGACAACGTCGTTCTCGGTACCCTGATGCTGGAACAAGACGACGTTGACGGTCTGGTTTCCGGTGCGGTTCACACCACTGCGAACACCATTCGTCCACCGCTGCAGCTTATCAAAACTGCGCCGGGCAGCTCTCTGGTGTCTTCCGTGTTCTTCATGCTGCTGCCAGAACAGGTTTACGTTTACGGCGACTGCGCGATCAACCCGGATCCAACCGCAGAACAGCTGGCAGAAATCGCTATTCAGTCCGCTGAATCCGCGATTGCCTTCGGTATCGAACCGCGCGTTGCGATGCTCTCCTACTCCACCGGTACCTCTGGTGCAGGCAGCGACGTAGAGAAAGTTCGCGAAGCGACTCGTCTGGCACAGGAAAAACGTCCTGACCTGATGATCGACGGCCCGCTGCAGTACGATGCTGCCGTTATGGCTGACGTTGCGAAATCCAAAGCGCCGAACTCTCCGGTTGCAGGTCGCGCTACCGTGTTCATCTTCCCGGATCTGAACACCGGTAACACCACCTACAAAGCGGTACAGCGTTCTGCCGACCTGATCTCCATCGGGCCGATGCTGCAGGGTATGCGCAAGCCGGTGAACGACCTGTCTCGTGGTGCGCTAGTAGACGATATCGTCTACACCATCGCTCTGACCGCGATCCAGTCTTCACAGCAACAGCACTAATCCTTATTCCGCCCGTTCGCGGGCGGTTTAAAGGCAAAAAAAATCCGGAGACGGGAAGCCGCTCTGGATTTTTTGTATCTGTCTTTTAGTCGCGCTTATTCCGCTTCTTCTTCAGCGTGGGCTTCGTTATTGGCATTGCGGGTCATCCACAGCGCCAACGCCTTCAGAGAATCATCGGTAAACTCATCGCAGCGCGCGGTGATCTCTTCCGGCGTCATCCAGCGAACTTCGCTCACCTCTTCTTCCTGTAGCGCAAACGGCCCGTGAGAAACGCAGCTGAACAGGCTTCCCCAGACGCGACAGTTCTTATCTTCAAAGTAGAACTGCCCGTGATCGGCAAACGGCACGCCAGCAATACCTAACTCTTCTTCCGCTTCGCGGCGAGCGGACTCCAGCAGCGGTTCATCAGCCTGAACAACACCCCCAGCGGTGGCGTCCAGCATACCTGGCTGATAGTCTTTCGTCTCCGTACGGCGCTGCACCAGAATTTTCCCCATACCGTCGTGAACGACGATGTAGGTTGCCCTGTGACGCAGACACTGTGCGCGCATCTGTTCACGGCTCGCTTGCGCGATGACCTCATTGTCTTCGTTGACAATATCGACCCATTCCGTGCTTGCCAAATGATTCTGCTCGACCATCCGTAAACCTTAAATTGAAAGCGCTCTTACGGCGCGTTTTATGATTGATGGGTAACTTACGGGTTAATGGCAACCTCTGCAATAACCTGTTGATCATTGAGTGCGAAAACTTGCAACTTACCCTCGTCAAGCATCCCGAAGCTCGCGGCAAAACCGCCTTTAGGAATGCTAACCGAACCAGGATTAAATAAGAATATGTCGCCTCGTTTTTCTGCGACTGGCAGGTGTGTATGGCCATAAACCAGTACATCGCCAGCCGCCAGCGGCGGATGATTGTCAGGGTGATAAAGATGCCCGTGGGTCAAAAACAGGCGCTGCGTTTCGGTGAGCACCTGTTGCCAGGGAGCGGTGATAGGAAACGTCAACAGCATCTGGTCGACTTCGCTATCGCAGTTACCGCGAACCGCGATAATGCGGTCAGCGACCGTGTTCAGTCGCTCGGCAACCTGGGCCGGGGCGTAACCATCCGGCAGCGCGTTACGCGGCCCGTGATTGAGCACATCGCCCAGAATAACCAACCAGCGCGCGCCGCTCTCAGCAAAGCGCGCCAGTACCCGTTCCGTGGCCGGTAACGAACCATGAATATCCGATGCAAACATCAGTTTCATTAATCAAATCCCCACAATGATAACCTTGCCATCATAATGGATTTTCACACTTTTTTCAGCCTGCCCGTTTGGCCGAGAGTGCAACATAACGCTGCACGGAGGCCCGCTGCCACTGGAATGTCGCGTAGTCGGCTAGTCTCTCCGGCACATCGTCACCGTTCAGTATCAAGCGATTAAGCATTAGCGCCAGGTCTGTATCGGCAATACACCATTCACCAAACAAGTTTGGGCGGTCATCGGCGAGTAATGCACTGGCAGTGTCAAACAGTTTAGCCGCGCTTTTGCGTCCTGCTTCAGTCAACGGTGCTTTTTTCTCTCCGGCGAAAATGACCGCCGTGGATCGTTCTTCGCGGATGGGCATCAGGTCACTGCGAAGCCATGCCTGAATCTGGCGCGCACGGGCGCGTTTTTGGAGGTCGTGAGGGTAGAGACGCTCCCACTCCGGCGGCGCGAATCGTTCATCAAGATATTCGGTAATGGCGGACGATTCGCTCAGCTCAAAACCATCAACATCCAGCAAGGGAACGCGACGGGTCGCTGAATAGCCTCGCCAGCTCGGCTGAAGGTGTTCACCCAGACCAAGGTTGACGGTTTTGAGGGTAAAAGGCAGCCCTTTTTCCTGCAGGGCGACATTGACGGACATCACGTAAGGCGAGAAAAAATCAGAATCAGACCAAAGCGTTATCACAGGCTGGCTCATAGCGTCCTCAATCACAGGCAAGAGATGCACGAACGGTGGGCGCAGGACGCGCCCATCCGACATAATAGCCAACATAGCCTGTCTGACAGACTATGTCACTTGCCCGCAACATGAGGATTTTGCAATCACCCTACGACCAGCGTTTTCGGCTCCAGATAGGCCTGCATTCCCCATTTGCCCATCTCACGACCTAACCCCGATTGCTTAACGCCGCCAAACGGCGCCAGCGGCTCATGCTCAAGCGTATTGACCATTACGCGACCTGACTCAATCTGCAACGCCAGCGCTTCACCACGTTCGCGTGAGCCGCTCAGCACCATGGCGTTAAGGCCATAGTCGGTATCGTTGGCAATCGCCAGCGCTTCAGTCTCGTCACGATAGGGAATCAACACCAGCACCGGCCCAAAGATCTCCTCGCGGGCGATACGCATCTGGTTATTCACGTCGGTAAAAATGGTTGGCTTCACGAACCAGCCGGTTTCCTTGCCCGCAACTCGCCCTTCACCACCGACCAGAATTCGCGCGCCTTCTTGCTGGCCGAGCTGAATATAGCCCTGCACACGCAGCCACTGTTTCTGGCTGACCATCGGGCCAATCACCGTCTGGCTGTCTCTCGGGTCGCCAGCGGTGAACGCGGTAATAGCGTCGACAAACGCGTGTTCAAACTCCGCCTGGCGTGAGGCCGGCACCAGAATACGCGTCCCCGCAATGCACGCCTGTCCGCTATTCATAAACCCGGCCTCCAGCGCCAGATGTACCGCCGTTTTCACGTCCGCATCATCGAGGATAACCGTAGGCGATTTACCGCCAAGTTCCAGCGTGACGCGTTTGAGCGTGCGGGCACCGCTTTCCACGATGTGTTTGCCCACCGCCGTCGAGCCGGTAAAAGAAATTTTGGCGATGTCGGGATGGTGATTGATGGTTTCTCCCACCACCTCACCCCGCCCGGTGACAATGTTAAACACACCCGCCGGAATCTGGGCGGCATGCAGCGCTTCGGTAATAATTTGCGTCTGCCAGGCACTCATTTCACTCGGTTTGATAACCGCAGTGCAGCCAGAAGCCATCGCGGTCGCCAGTTTGCTACAGATAAAACCGGCGTCGCTGTTCCACGGGGTAATCAGCCCGGCCACCCCGACCGGGGTCATTACCACTGTTGCGCGCCCTACCCGCTCTTCAAAGTTAAATTGTTTCAGTGCATCGATGGCACAGCGAATCGTCTGGGCCGGCCAGGCCGCCATCCAGTTTGCGCGGGCCGATGGCGCGCCGTACTCGGTAATAAGCGCTTCCAGCAGGTCCGCTTCTCGTGCCCGTACGGCCAGGTACATTCTCTCCAGCACCGCAATGCGCTCTTCACGAGTCGTCCGCGACCAGGCCGGAAAAGCGTCTTTCGCCGCCACAATGGCACGCCGAGTATCGTCTTCATCCGCCAGGCGAACCTGGCCAATAACCGCTTCGGTCGCGGGGTTGAACAGGTCAAAAAGCTCGCTGCCGTGTGGGGTAACAAACTCGCCGTTGATATAAATTTTGTCGATGTGCAACATGATTCGGTCCTCTACGCCTTGGATGTTTCACAGTATAGGAACGGCGCATCATTGCGATAAGAGGGTATAATATGGACGACCTGTCACGAAAATCGGGATAATTATGCACCGTAGCGGCCTTACCGAATTGGAAATTGTCCTTGCCGTCGCCCGCAGACAAAGCTTCCGCGCCGCCGCGCGCGAGTTAGGCATGTCGGCGACGGCCGTCAGCAACGCCGTGGCCGGGTTGGAGTCGCGGCTTAACGTCCGGCTTTTCAACCGTACGACCCGCAGCGTCGCGCTGACGGAACAGGGTCAGCGCTATGTTTCACGTATTGCTCCCGCGCTGGCGGAAATTCAGCGCGCCGCCGAGGAGATTGCCGCAGAGCCGGGAAACCCAATGGGGACGCTGCGCATCAACGCCCCGCGCGAATGCGTGTCGCTGCTATTCCGGCTGTTTGAAACTTATCTGCAACGCTACCCGCAGATGCGACTTGATATCACCACCGAATCACGGCTTATCGACATCGTGTCAGAAGGGTTTGACGCGGGCATCCGTCTCGCCGAGTCCGTCCCGCAGGATATGATTGCCGTCGCCCTGACGCCCGATGCACGCATGCTGATTGTGGGTTCGCCGGACTACTTCGCTCGCCACGGTACGCCACGTTCGCCTGACGACCTCCAGCAGCATCAGAGCATCGGCATGCGCATGTCCCACGGTGGCGTTTACCACTGGGAGCTTGAGTACCATCAGCAAAAATTTACCGTGAATATTCCGCCGCGGATAATCGTCAGCGAAATGCAGGCCATCCACCGCGCGGCGCTCGCCGGGCTGGGACTGGCGTTTATTTCGGAATGGTTTATTCAGGACGAACTCCGCAGCGGCAAACTTATCAGCGTGCTGGATGAGTGGTGCCCAACCTTTGGTGGCCTGCGCCTTTATTATCCGGGGCACCGGCACGTGCTTCCCGCTCTCCGCGCATTTATTGAACTGGCGCACGAACTGAACGCGCGCCAGACGCTGCCGCGCTGAAGATGCTTTAGTGTATGATGTAGAGGAAAACAAAAATTACGGAGAACACCTGCAATGTCTCAGTCTGACGCCATCATTCGCATCAAAAATTTACGCCTGCGTACGTTTATCGGCATTAAGGAAGAGGAGATTGCCAACCGCCAGGACGTGGTTATCAATCTTGAGATTCGCTACCCGGCGGACAAATCACGCAATAGCGAAGATATTAACGATGCGCTGAACTACCGCACCATCACCAAAAGCATAATTCGTCACGTTGAGAATAACCGTTTCTCTTTGCTGGAAAAATTAACTCAGGATGTGCTCGATATCGCACGCGAACATCACTGGGTCACTTATGCTGAAGTGGAGATCGATAAAGTTCACGCGCTGCGCTACGCCGATTCGGTATCCATTACCCTGAGCTGGCAACGCTAAGCGCTCCCTTCGGGAGGTGGCATGAAAATTCTGATTACCGGCGGCACCGGGTTGATTGGCCGCCATTTAGTTCCGCGTTTACTGACGCTTGGGCATACGGTTTGCGTCGTGACCCGCTCGCCGGAGAAAGCCCGCCAGACGCTCGACCCGCGCGTTGAGCTTTGGCCAGGGCTACAGAATATCTCATCGCTCGACGGCATTGATGCCATTATCAATCTTGCCGGTGAACCTATCGCCGACAAGCGCTGGACGGCGCAGCAAAAGCAAAAACTGTGCGACAGCCGCTGGGGTATCACCCAGCGGATTAGCGATTTGATCCAGGCGAGCACAACCCCTCCTTCGGTACTGATTTCTGGATCGGCCACCGGCTATTACGGTGACCTTGGTGAAGTCGTGGTGACGGAAGAAGAGCCGCCGCATAACGAATTTACCCATAAGCTATGCGCGCGCTGGGAGCAAATTGCCTGCACTGCGCAGAGCGACCGCACCCGAGTATGCCTGCTGCGTACCGGGGTGGTGCTGGCGCCAAAAGGCGGCATTCTTGGCAAAATGTTGCCGCCGTTTAAGCTCGGCCTCGGCGGCCCTATCGGCAACGGCAGGCAGTATCTGGCGTGGATCCATATCGACGATATGGTCAACGGTATTCTGTGGCTGCTGGATAACGATTTGCGCGGGCCTTTCAACATGGTTTCACCTTACCCGGTGCACAACGAACAGTTTTCTCATGCCCTTGGCCAGGCACTGAATCGCCCGGCGATTCTTCGCGTTCCCGCCACCGTTATCCGCCTACTGATGGGCGAATCCTCGGTACTGGTGCTGGGCGGTCAGCGCGCGCTCCCCAAACGGCTGGAAGCCGCCGGGTTCGCGTTTCGCTGGTACGATTTAGACGAAGCGCTGGGCGATATTCTCGCCCATTAATACTCCTCGAAACGGTGATAGCATGTGTCTATCACCTTATATATTCCGTGCCACTCCCTCGCCGCCGGTGCTAAAGTACGGCTTCAGATTTGGCTTAATGGCATAGGAAAATGGCAATCCTCACCACCCTGCGGCTAAGGCTTTCCCCCTTTAACGAAGGCGATTGGCCCTTCTTTCTTCAGCTGCGACAAAACCATGAGGTGATGCAGTTTATGGGGGAAGTGCTGGACGAAGCGGCGATACGTGCAATTTTTACCCGACGCTGTAACTCCCCCGCAATCTTTGTTATCCGTGATGAAAACGGTACTCCGCTTGGCGATATAGGGCTGCAGATCAGCAGTAAAAATCCCCATGAGGCGGATGTCGGCTACGCGCTACTGCCAGAGGCGCAAGGCAAAGGGTTTGCCAGCGAGGCGCTCGGTGAAATATGCGATTATGGCTTTCAACAGCTTGGCCTATGGGCCATCAATGCCTGGGTGCTAGGCGATAATCAAGGTTCGGCAAGGCTACTGGAAAAGCACGGTTTTATCCGCACACAGGTGCTACCAAAAGCCTATCGGCTGAACGGCAAAGATTACGATGATTGGGTCTATCGGCGGGAAAACGCCCCCACGCACGCGTGAGGGCGAGTGAAGTTTACTTTAATGCACCGCTAAGGAACTGCTGTAAACGCGGGCTCTTCGGATTGCCAAACACCTCTTCCGGGTTGCCCTCTTCCTCAATTTTGCCCTGATGCAGGAAAATCACGTGCGAGGAAACGTGACGAGCAAAGCCCATTTCATGGGTCACCACCACCATGGTTTTTCCCTCTTCCGCCAGCTGCTGCATAATGCGCAGCACCTCACCCACCAGCTCTGGGTCAAGCGCTGATGTCGGTTCATCAAACAGCAGCACTTCCGGCTCCATCGCCAGCGCACGGGCGATAGAAACACGCTGCTGCTGACCGCCGGACAAATGCACCGGGTATTTACTCTGTTGGCGCTCGTCGATACCCACTTTTGCCAGATACTTCACCGCGCGTACGCGCGCTTCCTGTTTACTCAAGCCAAGCACCTGAATCGGCGCTTCCATGACGTTTTCCAGCACCGTCATATGACTCCACAGGTTGAAGTGCTGAAACACCATCGTCAGGCGCGTGCGCAGCAGACGAAGCTGGTTTTTATCCGCCACCTTCAGTTGGCCGTCGTTATCGCGCACCAGACCAATGTTCTCGCCGTTAACAATAATGGTGCCTTCGCTTGGCTTCTCAAGGAAGTTAATGCAGCGCAAAAAGGTACTCTTGCCGGAACCGGACGAGCCGATGATGCTTATCACATCCCCGGCGTTCGCCTTCAGCGATACGCCCTTCAGCACCTCGTGCTCGCCATAGCGTTTGTGCAGGTCGATTACGTTTAGTTTTTTATCAGACATCATATTCTCAGTGCGTAGAAGACGGTTTCATGTGCTGTAACCAGCGCTTTTCCGCTTTGCGGAACAGGCTAATCAGCACATAAGAGATGACCAAATAAAGCACCGCCGCAATGCCGAAGGCGGTAAAGGGTTGATAGGTTGCCGAATTGATATCGCGCGCAATCTTGAGCAGGTCGGGCACGGTGGCGGTAAACGCCAGCGCCGTCGAGTGCAGCATCAGGATAACCTCATTGCTGTAGGCCGGCAGCGCAATGCGCAGAGCCGACGGCAGAATGATGCAGCGATAAAGCTTAAACGACGAAAAACCGTACGCGCGAGCCGCTTCCACTTCTCCTGCCGGTACCGAGCGAATCGCCCCGGCAAAAATTTCGGTGGTGTAAGCGCAGGTATTGAGCGTCAGCGCCAGCACCGTACAGTTCAGGCCGCTGCGGAAGAACGCGTTGAGCAGCTCGGTGCCTTTCACAATTTCGAGCGTGTACATACCGGAGTAAAACACCAGCAGCTGCACGTAGAGCGGCGTACCGCGGAAAATATAGGTAAACAGCCACACCGGAAACTTGATGTATTTATTGCTGGAGACGCGCGCAATCGCCAGGAACAGCGCCATTACGCCGCCCATCACCACAGACAGCACCAGCAGCCACAGCGTAATCGCCACGCCGGTGAAGCGATAACCATCGGTCCACAGCAGCGATTTCCAATACTCCTGAATGATCTCAATCACAGGTCAGCCCTCTTGACGCCCACGGAGTAGCGGCGTTCGAGCAGCAGCAACACGCCATTGGAAACGGTAGTGAACAGCAGATAAATCAAGCCACAGACAATAGCGAAGTAGAACGGCTCCCAGGTGCTTTTCCCGGCAAGCTGGGTGGCTTTCACCACGTCTTCCAGCCCCAGCAGCGAGACCAGCGCGGTCGCTTTAAGAATAACCTGCCAGTTGTTGCCAATGCCCGGCAGCGCATAGCGCATCATGGCGGGGAACAGAATACGGCGGAAGGTTTGCGCACCGGTAAAGCCAAAGGCCGTCGCGGCTTCAATATGCCCTCTCGGCACCGCCATAAACGCGCCGCGAAAGGTCTCGGTGAAATAGGCTCCGTAGATAAAGCCCAGGGTAATGATACCGGCGATCATCGGGTCGATATCAAACTGCGCCAGCCCGAGCGCGTCGGTCAGTACGTTGAGCGCCATCTGCAGCCCGTAGAAAATCAGCAGCATCAGCACCAAGTCTGGCACGCCACGAATCAGCGTGGTGTAGCCTTCAAAAATTAACGCCAGCACGCGATTTCGGGAGAGCTTCGCTCCCGCGCCGACCAGCCCAATAAGCACGGCCAGAACCACTGAGCTGATTGCCAGCTCAAGGGTGACAAGGGCGCCCTGAAAAATTACCTGTGAAAACCCGTACAGCATGCTGCCAGTCCTGTCTTTACGCCCATCGTTTCGTGCGTGCGAAACGATGGGTTACTCGTGATGATTACTCGCCGTATACGTTAAAATCGAAGTACTTCTTCGCCAGCTTGTCGTAGGTGCCGTCGGCACGCATATCAGCAAACGCCTTATTCAGCGCGTTTAACAGCTCGGTGTCGTCTTTACGCAGACCCATACCGGTACCGACCCCGAACAGCTTAACGTCTTTAATCGACGGGCCGCCGAACTGGTAGTCTTTACCGATAGGCTGTTTCAGGAAACCTTCACTCGCCGCCACTTCATCCTGGAATGCTGCGTCAATACGACCAGCGGTCAGGTCAGAGTAGATATTGTCCTGTCCCTGGTAGGAGACAATTTCAATACCTTTCGGCGCCCAGTGTTCGTTACCGTACGTTTCCTGAGTGGTACCCTGCAGTACGCCCACGCGCTTGCCTTTCAGCGTGGCGAGGTCAGGCGTAATTGGGGAACCCTTTTTCACCACCAGACGAGAGTCTGCGGCGTAGAGTTTGTCGGTAAAGGCGATTTCCTGCTGGCGTTTTTCAGTGATCGACAGCGATGACATGATGGCATCGATTTTCTTCGCTTTCAGCGAGGGGATCAGGGCGTCCAGCGGGTTTTCCACGAAGGTACATTGTGCCTGGATGCGCTTACACAGCTCTTTTGCCAGGTCAATGTCGAAACCCACTAATTCACCCTGTGCATTCTTTGATTCGAACGGTGCATACGTAGGGTCGGTACCGATACGCACTTTTTGCGGGATTGCTGCAAATGCGCTTGATGCAGAAGCAAGCGCTAATACCAGAGAAAAAGACAACGCCAGTTTTTTCATAATCATCCTCTACAAGCTGTGATTCTTGTGTGTTTTTTAGAAATAATCTGAGCGGTTATCGTGCCATCTTTCGGCCCTTCAAGGCAAAGCATTCTGCCCTTCAGCCTGGCTTTTTTCTCATTAAAAATGCTTAATTATGCAACCTCGCGCAACTTTCGAACAAAAAACGCACCATCATGGTGCACAGCAACATTCATGCACCATGATGATACATACGGCGTATTAGTCGCCGTAGACGTTAAAGTTAAAATACTTCTTCGCCATCTTGTCGTAGGTGCCATCGGCACGCAGTTCAGCTAACGCTTTATCAAATGCCGCCTTCAGCTCCACGTCATCTTTACGCAGCCCAACGCCAGTGCCGTCGCCAAAGAATTTTTTATCTTTAACCGATGGGCCAGCAAACTCAAAATCTTTACCGGCAGGCTGTTTCAGGAAGCCTTCGCTTGCAGCCACTTCATCCTGCAATGCCGCGTCCAGACGGCCTGCGGCCAAATCGGCGTAGATCAAGTCCTGGTTTTGATACGCCACCACGTCCACGCCTTTGCTACGCCAGTTTTCATTGGCGTAGGCTTCCTGCGTTGAACCCTGAAGCACGCCGATGTGCTTGCCCTTCAGCCCGTCCAGCGTCGGTTTAATCGGGGAGCCTTTAGCGGCAATCAGGCGGGAGTCCGCAGCGTACAGCTTGTTGGAGAAGGCAATCTCCTGCTGGCGTTTTTCGGTGATCGACAACGAAGAGATGATCGCGTCAATTTTCTTCGCCTTCAGTGACGGGATCAGCGCGTCAAAATCGCTGCCAACCCAGGTACACTTGATGCTGGCGCGTTTACACATTTCGTTGCCCAGATCGATATCAAAGCCAACAAAATCGCCTTTGGCATCTTTCGATGAGAACGGCGCGTAGGTGGCATCGGTACCGATGCGGATGCTCTGTGGCAGTGCAGCAAATACGCTAGAGGCGCTGCTGAGACCCAGCAGCAAAGAGAGAGCCAGAACCGTCTTTTTCATACGTTCCCCTATTAAACCGTGATGTCGTTAACTGCTAATAGTTATGTTGTGTTGTGTCTGCAAGACCTACTTTGCATCTTCCGTGCCATCTTTAACCCTGCAAAATAAACAATGTTAAATATGTTAATAAAAAGATAACAAGAGGTGATCATCAGGAAAGATATCAGCCGCTACGTATAAATCGAGCACAAAAGTGCAAACGGGATAATTAAATATCGAGGATTTGATCGGTGTTACAGAATTGCCCTGAAACAGGGCGAAATCGACATCGTGCACAACATGGGCGCAGAGCTATGCACCGGTCCAGCGGGTAAAGAGATCTTCTGGGAGTTCGATATCGAAAAGATCGAGCACGCGGTTAACGGTCTGGTTAATCACGTCGTCCAGCGTTTGCGGACGATGATAAAACGCCGGGACCGGCGGCATGATCACCGCACCGATCTCCGCCGCTTGGGTCATCAGGCGCAGATGGCCCAGATGCAGCGGCGTTTCGCGAACGCACAGCACCAGCGGACGGCGCTCTTTCAGCACCACGTCGGCAGCACGAGTCAGCAGGCCGTCGGTGTAGCTGTTTACAATACCGGAGAGCGTTTTTATCGAGCACGGCAGGATAACCATACCAGCGGTTTTGAACGACCCGGAAGAGATGCTCGCGGCAATATCTCGCGCATCGTGCACCACATCCGCCAGCGCCTGAACATCGCGCAGCGAAAAATCCGTCTCCAGTGCCAGCGTTTGCCTCGCCGCCTGGCTCATCACCAGATGCGTTTCGACATCCGCTACCGTTTGCAGTATCTGCAGCAACCGTACGCCGTAAATAGCGCCGCTTGCGCCGGAAATACCAATGATGAGTCGTTTCACACGAACCGCCCTGTAGCCATAATGGGGCAAACTTTGCCGGATTACGGCGCCAGACGCAACTGTAATACGTCGCTATCGGTCATCAGCTTTGATAATCGCCAGACGGCGGTGGAGAAGCAGTCGTTAACCTTTATCCCGTGGTTTAGCTGGGCCAACCGTGGCGAAGGCGAAATGCGGATTTGGGTGGACGAGGCGTAAAAACGCCTCGGCCGGGCTACGCACCCCACGTAGCCCGGTCGAGCGAAAGTAATGCGGGGAAAATCCCCGAACATTTACCCTTCGTTATGCATCTCTAAATTTTCCACTTCATTCTGCAACTGCACCGCTTTCGCGTCGTCGTTACGCAGAGAGTCGAGGAAATCAAGATAGCTCTGGTCGACATCTTTGGTCACGTACACACCGTTGAACACCGAGCATTCGAACTGCTGAATATCCGGGTTCTCCGCGCGTACCGCGTCAATCAAATCGTCCAAATCCTGGAAGATAAGCCCGTCAGCGCCGATTATCTGGCGAATCTCATCCACTTCACGCCCGTGAGCAATCAGCTCGGTGGCGGTTGGCATGTCGATACCGTAGACGTTCGGGAAACGAATTTCCGGCGCGGCGGAAGCCAGATAAACTTTCTTCGCGCCAGCTTCACGAGCCATCTCGATAATCTGCTCAGAGGTGGTCCCGCGCACGATGGAGTCATCCACCAGCAGCACGTTCTTATCGCGGAACTCAGCCCGGTTAGCGTTGAGCTTGCGGCGAACGGACTTACGACGCAGCTGCTGGCCCGGCATGATAAAAGTACGGCCCACGTAGCGGTTTTTCACAAAGCCCTGGCGGTATGGTTTGCCGAGAATACGGGCAATCTCCAGCGCGATATCGCAGGAGGTTTCCGGAATCGGAATCACTACGTCGATATCGAGGTCTTCCCATTCACGTGCAATCTTCTCGCCAAGCTTGGTCCCCATGTTCACACGGGCGCTGTAGACGGAAATCTTGTCGATAAAGGAGTCCGGACGCGCGAAGTAGACGTACTCGAACAGGCACGGGTTGCTCACCGGGTTGTCAGCGCACTGACGGGTGAACAGCTGGCCATTTTCGGTAATGTAAACCGCCTCGCCCGGCGCAACGTCGCGCAGGAATTCAAAGCCGAGGGTGTCCAGCGCCACGCTTTCAGAAGCCACCATATATTCGGTGCGACCGTCGCCGATATCGCGCTTGCCCAATACCAGTGGACGAATGCCGTTAGGGTCACGGAAAGCGACCATGCCGTGGCCGATAATCATCGCTACGCATGCATACGCACCGCGAATCTGGCGGTTGGTAGCGGCGATGGCGGCGAAGATGTTGTCCGCTTCCAGAGGATAGTGACGGAAGTTATCCAGCTCGCTCGCAAAGATATTGAGCAGGATTTCAGAATCGGAGGTGGTGTTAATGTGACGGCGTTTTTCTTCAAACAGCTTTTGACGTAACTCGTGCGCATTGGTCAGGTTGCCGTTATGCGCAAGCGTAATACCGTACGGGGAGTTGACGTAAAAAGGCTGGGCTTCAGACGCGCTGGAGCTGCCCGCCGTTGGGTAACGCACGTGGCCAATACCCATGTTGCCCTGCATACGCTGCATGTGGCGGGCTTCAAAGACATCGCTCACCAGACCGTTCGCTTTACGCAAGCGGAAGCAGTTGTTGGCATCAATGGTGATGATGCCAGCGGCATCCTGTCCACGGTGCTGCAGCACCGTTAGCGCATCATAAATCGACTGGTTAACCGGCATGACACCGGCGATACCGACAATACCGCACATACGTCTTTTCCTCGTTAAGCAACGACCCAAAGCTTATACTTTGGGCAAGAAACTTGACGAGCTTTGAAGGTATTCAAAAAACCATCTGATAACCGGCGAGAAATAGGGAATAAACTGCGAATGCTGCCAGTCATCGCTTTTGGACATTCCGGTAAAGGTGTCAAGGAAGAACAAGATAGCGGCGATGATCAGCACCCCACGTAGCGCGCCGAAGCAGATCCCCAATACCCTGTCTGTACCCGACAGACCGGTTTTCTCCACCAGCTGACCTATCACAAAGTTGACGATAGCGCCGACGATGAGCGTCGCGATGAACAGCGCCGCAATAGCAATCCCATTTCGAACCCGTTCGTCCTCAAAGCCCGTAAACCAGACAGACAGGTCAGTGTAGTAATGGCTGGCAACGTAGAAGGCACAGCCCCATGTCACCAACGATAATGCTTCACGAACAAAGCCGCGGATGAGGCTTACCAAGCAGGATAAGCCCAGCACCGCGATAATGGCGTAATCAATCCAGACCATATACGTCCCACGATTTTACGCCCTGTCATCCAGTTCGGGCGCATTCTAACAGAAAAAGAAAACGTTTGCGTAGGGATTTCCTTCCCCGGCGTAAATAAAAAATGGCGCTGAAAAAATATTCAACGCCATCGTTTTTGGGTGGCTTTTGGCGTTGTTCAGGCCTCGCCCCTCAGGGGTGAGGGAGAAAACCTACGCCTTAGTTCGGCGTATATCCCATCACTACGCCACTCAGCCCCGACAGCTGCTTCAACTCACCAAGTGAGCCTTTCAGCTTATCTTTCGAGGCATCCGGGCCAACCAGAATGCGGGTGATTTTACCCTGAACGGGCGTCGAAGGCGACGTGTAGGCGTGATAACCCGCACCGCGCAGACTCGCCACTATTTCGTTCACTTTATCCGCATTCTTCAATGCACCAAGCTGCACCACATACGCTTTGCCTACCGGCGCCGGTTTCTCTTCCGGTGCGGCTTTCGGCGGTGGCGTCGTTGCCGCAACCTGTTCAGTCACTGGTTGCGGTTTTGGCTGCGGCTTCGGTTTTTCTACCGGTTTAGGCTTTGGCAGTTCAGCCGCAGGCGGGATCTGCTCGAGCTCGCCGTTGCCGCTAACTGACAGACGGCTGGAATCCAGCGACGGCGCAGCGGCATCGCCCGCCCTCACCTCTTCAGCCGCGCCTTCAGGCGGTTGAGCAGGCAGGGCCTGCGTCGCCGTCGGCAGCATATCTGGCTCATCGCGATCGCCCGGTTTCGGCACCAGCGGGATGGCTGCAAACTCATCCTGATAATGCTTTTTTTGCCCGTCAAGCAGCCCTGGCAGCACAATGACCCCCAGCGCGACTAATACAATCGTCCCGACGAGACGGTTTTGAAACTTACTTGCCACCGGCACTCCCCGCGTCCAACACTTCCATCACATGCGCTACCGTGTGGAACGAACCACACACCAGCACCGTATCTTCAGGCGCTGCATCAGCCATGGCCGCATGCCACGCCTGTGCCACATTGCTATAAATGGCACCAGCGCGCAAATGTTCGCACAGCTGTTCCGCCGTCGCACCGCGCGGCCCTTCAAGCGGCGCGCAGTACCAGCTATCCACAACGTCTTCCAGACACGCCAGCGTACCGGCGATGTCCTTATCATGCAGCATACCAATAACCGCCAGCACTCGCCCGGTTTTCGGCAATGATTTGAGACGCCCAGCAAGATAGGCCGCGGCGTGCGGGTTATGCGCCACGTCAAGAATCACCCGCGGCTCAAGCTGGATGGTCTGGAAACGGCCAGGAAGAATCGCGCTGGCAATACCTTCGCGGATAACCTCCTCGCTCACCTTCAGCCCGCTGGCACGCAGCGCGGCAAGCGCCGTGGCGGCGTTAGGCTGCGGCACGTTTGGCAGCGGCAGGTTACGCAGTTCGCCCTGCGCGTCGCTGAAGGTCCAGCTATCACCTTCAACGCTATAGCGCCAGTCAACGTCACGCTGCAGCAGCTGCGCGCCTTTTTCGCGAGCCACATCGGCAATGGTGTGCGGCATATCCGGCTCTCCGACTACCGCCGGACGATGAGCGCGGAACACACCCGCTTTTTCGCGGCCAATGCTTTCACGGTCCGGCCCCAGCCAGTCGGTGTGGTCCAGCGCGATGCTGGTGACGACAGAAACGTCGGCATCCACAATGTTAGTGGCATCCAGGCGCCCGCCCAGACCCACTTCCAGAATCACCACATCCAGCGCAGCCTGCTTAAACAGCCACAGCGCTGAAAGCGTACCGTACTCAAAATAGGTAAGCGATGTTTCGCCACGCGCCGCTTCTATCGCCGCAAACGAGGCGGTGTGGGCGCTTTCTGGCAGTTCAGCGCCCTGCACACGCACGCGTTCGGTGTAGCGAACCAGATGTGGGGAGCTGTAAACCCCCACCTTGTAGCCCGCCGCCATCAGGATAGTTTCCAGCGTGCGGCAGGTGGTGCCCTTGCCGTTCGTACCTGCAACGGTAAAGACAAACGGCGCTGGCTTCAGCACGTCCAGATTCCCGCCCACCTGACTTACGCGCGCCAGGCCGAGATCGATAGTTTTGGAGTGAAGATTTTCCAGATAAGAAAGCCACGTAGCCAGGGGCGACGTGGCCTGAGGAATAAGATGTTTGTCCATGGTGTCGCAACTTCCAACAGCGGTGAGTAAAAGCAAAAAGGGCAGAGCCACCCGGCCCTGCCCTTTGGATTATCAGGCCTCTGCTTCCTGATCCGGTACCGGTGGTACCACCACGCTTTCGCGCGGCGCGTCCGGGTTCGGTGCCGGGAGATTCATCAGCTTCGCCAGAATGCTGGCAAGCTTCAGACGCATTTCCGGGCGGCGAACGATCATGTCGATAGCGCCCTTCTCGATGAGAAACTCACTGCGCTGGAAGCCCGGCGGCAGTTTCTCACGAACGGTCTGTTCAATAACGCGTGGACCGGCAAAGCCAATCAGCGCTTTCGGCTCAGCGATGTTCAGGTCGCCCAGCATCGCGAAGCTCGCAGAGACGCCACCCATGGTTGGGTCGGTCAGCACGGAGATGTACGGTAAACCGCGTTCCTGCATTTTCGCCAGCGCCGCAGAGGTTTTCGCCATCTGCATCAGTGACATCAGCGCTTCCTGCATACGCGCACCGCCGGAAGCGGAGAAGCAGATAAGCGGGCAGTTGTCTTCCAGCGCCTGTTCAACGGCACGGACAAAACGCGCACCGACAACAGAACCCATTGAGCCGCCCATAAAGGAGAACTCAAAGGCCGCACCGACAACCGGCATACCGTGCAGGGTGCCTTTCATTACGATCAGCGCGTCTTTTTCACCTGTCTCTTTCTGAGCAGATGCCAGACGGTCTTTGTATTTTTTAGAGTCACGGAACTTCAGCACGTCTTTCGGCTCAAGTTCACTACCCAGTTCTACCAGGGACCCTTCATCTAACAGGCTATGCAGGCGATTACGCGCTGACATACGCATGTGATGATCGCACTTCGGGCAAACCTCGAGGTTACGCTCCAGCTCAGCGCGATACAGAACCTGACCACAGCTATCGCATTTGGTCCACACCCCTTCCGGGATGCTCGCCTTACGGGTAGGTGTGATATTGCTTTTAATTCGTTCAATCCAGCTCATTGATAACCTTTCTGCCTGAACCTGGTCGATGCCAGTTTTGCCATAAGGGGGCGCGCATAATGCCACTTTTGCCCCTCATAGACCATGAATGTTGCACATTAAAACATAACAGCCCGAAACTTGGCATAAAAAAGTGGTCGAACCGCGAAACATGTCGTAACAGGGCACGGCTGAATCGTGCCCTGCGTGCAGGGTTTATTTTGCCTGTTTTGCTGCCTTGCGACGGTGACGAATCACTTCAATCACGCCCGGCAATATCGACAGCACGATGATGGCAACAATCAGCAGCTTCAGGTTTTCCTGAACCACCGGCAGATCGCCAAACAGGTAGCCCGCGTAGGTGAACAACAGCACCCACAGCAGCCCACCGGTCACGTTGTAGATAGCAAAATGACGATAGGACATATGGCCCATTCCCGCCACAAATGGCGCAAATGTTCTGACGATAGGCACAAATCGCGCCAGAATAATGGTTTTTCCGCCGTGCTTATCGTAGAACGCATGGGTTTTGTCGAGGTAGCTACGACGGAAGATTTTCGAGTTCGGGTTGCTAAAGAGCTTCTCACCAAACAGCCGACCAATGGTGTAGTTCACCGCATCGCCGACAATCGCTGCAATGACCATCAGCACCACCATCAGATGGACGTTGAGATCGTTGGTTGGCAGCGCCGACAAGGCACCGGCAACAAACAGCAGCGAGTCGCCCGGCAGGAACGGCGTCACCACCAGCCCCGTTTCGCAGAACAAGATCAGGAACAAAATGGCGTAAACCCAGATGCCGTACTGCGCAACCAGCTCCGCCAGGTGCACATCAATGTGCAGGATGAAATCAATCAAAAAACGGATGAGATCCATATTGTCTTAGCCCTAAATGACTTCGTTAGTCCGCCAGGAAAAGCGGGCCCATAGGCGCGGCGGGCAGTTCAAAGTGGGCGGGATAGTCTACCGCCACCAGATACAGCCCTTCCGCTTTTGCCGTTGCGGCGGCAAGCGTCCTGTCTTTTGCCGCCAGCAGTTCTGCAATCCAGCTCTCCGGCTGGTTTCCTGAGCCAACTTCCATCAGGCTGCCAACAATATTCCTTACCATGTGATGCACAAAGGCGTTTGCTTTAATGTCCACCACAATATAGTTGCCATAGCGCGTCACGTTGATATGCATAACGTTACGCCATGGCGTACGCGACTGGCACTGCACCGCACGAAACGAGGTGAAGTCATTCTCGCCCAGCAGACTCTGTGCGGCGCGGTGCATCCGCTCCGCATCCAGCGGCTGGTGACAATGCGTCACGCCCTGGCCCAACACCGCCGGACGCAGCCGGTGGTTATAGATGACGTAGCGGTAGCGACGCGCCGTCGCGCTAAAGCGGGCGTGAAAATCGTCGGGAACAGCTTTCACCCAACGCACCGCGATGTCACCAGGTAAATTCGCATTTACACCCAGCGTCCATGCGGCGTCTTTACGCAACGCGTGGGTTTCAAAGTGCACCACCTGGCCCGTGCCGTGAACGCCCGCGTCGGTACGCCCGGCGCAATAGACGTTGATAGGCTCGTTGGCCACCTGCGAGAGCGCTTTTTCGAGCTTCTCCTGCACGCTGCGCACTTCGTTTTGCCGCTGCCAGCCGTAGTATTTGCTGCCGTCGTACTCAATACCCAGCGCAATTCGATAGACCGGCAGTTGCTCCATGTCAGACATTAGTACAGATACTCCTGCACCAATTTTTCAGCGGTTTTGACCGCCATCAGCGCGCCGCCAAAGCGAACGTTATCGGCAACGGACCAGAACTGAACCTGCTCCGGCATGCCGTAATCGTTGCGTACGCAGCCGATAGAGAGATGCGCACTGCCGGTCGCATCGCCAACCTGAGTCGGGAATTCCCCCTCTTCAGACAGCACGATGTCTTCGCCACGGGAGAAAGCATCACGCGCTTCTTCCGCAGACAGCGGGCGCATGGCTTCAAAGCTCACCATCTGCGCGTGGCCGTAGAACACCGGCGACTGCACGCAGCTTGCAGAGATCATCAGGCCTTCGTCCTGCAGGATTTTGCGCACCTGGTCGACAATACGACGCTCTTCGCGCACGCTCCCTTCACGGTCCGGCAGCAGCGGCAGCATGTTGAACGCCAACTGACGACCAAAGAAATCATCTTCATCAATCGGAATACCGTTCAGCAGCTTGGCACTCTGCCCTGCCAGCGCATCAACGGCTTTCTTGCCGTGCGCGGAGGCGGAGATCAGGCTGGTCACGTTGATACGCGACAGGCCACCGTCATCAATCAGCGGCTTCAGCGCGGCCAGCAGCTGGCTGGTCTGGCTATCGGCTACGGCGATCAGGTTACGGTTGCGGTAATCTGCCATTACGAACGGGTTCACGTCCGGAACGACCAGCGGCACGTCCGGCTCCAGCGCAAACAGACCGCTGAGGTCAATAACCAGGCAGCCTGCGTTGGTGGCTTCTTCGGCATAGCTTGCCGACGCTTCCTGACCCGCGGCAAAGAATGCCAGCTGAGCCTGAGTCCAGTCGAACTCTGCGGCGTCCTGCACCCTGACCGATTTACCGTTAAAACGCAGATGTTCGCCCGCGCTGTCGGTGCGCGCCAGCGCATAGATATCACCCACCGGGAACTGACGTTCAGCAAGGGTTTCAAGCAGGGCTTCGCCTACGGCGCCGGTTGCGCCCAGGATGGCAATATTCCAGCCTTCAGACATGGTGATTTACTCCAGAAAAAGCGACTCTGCCGGAGTATCCAGCAGAGTGATTAAGAAGACATTAACAATGTACGGCGTTAAACCCGAGTTTTTGCAGCAGCTCGGCGGCATCGGCATCATCACACTCAACGGTTAATGATGACCACTCACGACGCTCGAGATAATTTTTGCGCAGTTTGTCAAATTCGCCCGGGATCCCCGCCACTTTTCGCAGCGGCGCGTCATCGCGGCGCACATCATACACCAAATGGACCAGTCTTTTCAGCGTAGGCTGATCGAGCGGACCGTGCAGGCTAATACGGCCAAACTCCGGCGCGGGCAGCAGCGTAGAGAGCGCCACTTCCTGCGGTTGACCGATAAACTGACTGTAGGCTTCAAACACCTGGGTGGTGCCGCGCGCTTTGCCTTCCAGCGTGTAACCTGCGATATGCGAGGTGCCCAGATCCACTTTATCAAGCAGCGCCAGGTTGAGATCAGGCTCGGGTTCCCAGACATCCAGCACGACGCTAAGATTCTGTCCTTCTTCCAGACATTTCAGCAGCGCAGCGTTATCGACGACCGGGCCACGACAGGCGTTGATCAGAATCGTCCCCGGCTTCAGGCGGCGAATCAGCGCTTCATCGGCAAGATGCAGAGACTTGTACTGCCCTTCTTTATAGAGAGGCGTATGGAAAGTGATAACGTCAGCTTCAGCAACCAGTTCGTCGAGCGAGCGGAAATCGCCTTCGTCGCCGTTGTCCGCACGCGGCGGATCGCAGAGCAGGGTTTTAATGCCCAACGCCTCAAGGCGCTTTTGCAGACGACCGCCCACGTTACCCACCCCGACAATACCAACGGTGCGGTCAGCCAGCGCAAAGCCGTCTCGTTCGGCCAGCATCAGTAGCGCCGAGAAAACATATTCCACCACGGCAATCGCGTTACAGCCAGGTGCTGCGGAGAAGCCAATCCCCGCCTGGGTCAGCCACGACTGGTCGACGTGGTCGGTGCCCGCCGTCGCCGTACCGACAAATTTAATCGCCTTGTCACCGAGCAGCGCTTCATTCACCTTCGTTACCGAGCGCACCATTAGCGCATCGGCATCGGTTAACGCGTCGGTCGGAATCGGACGGCCAGGAACAGCCCTCACCTCGCCCAGGCGGCTAAAAAGCTCACGGGCGTAGGGCATATTTTCATCAACAAGGATTTTCACGGTTCAGTACCTGTCTGAGAGCGAGAGTAAACCGGGGAAGTGTGCCATAATCTTGCCGCCAGGAATACTCGCGCCTGGCATCAGTACCGCTTTGCAGAAAGGAATAATCATGACGCAACCCATCTCAGGTATGCCTGCGCGCCCTCCGGGGGCCGGCCCTACACCGCTTTCCAATGCTGGAGAGCAACCGCTGAGTCTCCAGCAACGCACCGTGCTGGAACGCTTGATCACGCGCCTTATCACGATGACCTCACAGCAAAATGCTGAGGTATGGGCTGGCGTGAAGCACGATCTGGGCGTGAAAAGCGATACGCCGTTGCTGTCGCGTCACTTCCCGGCAGCGGAACAGAATTTAAATCAGCGCATCGGTACTGCCGAGCAGAACTTCAGCATGAGACAAACGCTGTCTCAGTTGACCGAGCTGCTGGGCCAGGGAAACAACCGTCAGGCCGTCAGCGATTTTATTCGCCAGCAGTACGGGCAAACCGCGTTGAACCAGCTAACGCTGCCGCAGCTTAAAAATGTGCTGCAGCTACTCCAGCGTGGCCAGCTTTCTATTCCTCAACCGCAGCAGCGCCCGGCGACCGACCGCCCGCTTCTCCCAGCGGAGTACACCACGCTCAATCAGCTGGTTGGCAAGCTTTCTGCGGCCACCGGTGAGCCGAGCAAGCAAATCTGGCAGTCGCTGATAGAGCTCGCCAGCGTGAAGCCCGAGGCGCTCTATTCAGATAAAGCGCAAACACCTTCCAGCGAGGCCAATAAGCCGTTGTGGCAGTCGCTTCAGGAATTTTCGCCGGTTAAAACCAGCGAGCTTATTCCCGCTAAATATTTCACTTCGCTGGTGACGTTGCTGCAAGCACGATTGACGCTGAGCACGCACCCTGCGCCTACGCTTAACGTTCTTCAGGCGGCGCTTAAGCAACCGCTGGGCGATCAGGAGTTTCAGGTGCTGCGTGATTACGGGCAGCAGAGCTGGAATATTACGCCGCAAACGGTGCTGACCCCCGTTCAGGTTCAGGAGTTGCTTAATCTGCTTTTCCTCAAGCGTATTGAGCGTGAGCGCGTGGCACATGCCGAGGCGCAGGTGTTGGAAGCGCGTAATATTCAGCCGATTTACGCCCCGTTTGCGCCGATGATTACCTCGATTAAGTCGCTGTCGGCACGGCCTGGGTTGGCCTTTGTGGTGCTGATTGTGGTGGCGGTGCTACTTTGGGTGCTGCTGTAAGCTCAGCATCTGGGCATCACTGCATCATCTAATCGATTACTGGAACGATGAAGCCTCTGCTGGAAACCGGCGAGCCGGAGAGTGGAAGACAAGGTCAATGCGCCAGGGATGGCGGATTGAAACGAACCGAGACAGAACAACATTACCGGGAGTAAATTTGAACAACGCTTGCGTTGACCCCGAAGGGGCAAGGTCCATAAATGGGCCGAGTAATCTCGAGTTTCACCGTGCCGCAAGCTGGAGTTCGTAGGTGAGCGCGGTGTGAAACACCGATTTCCCTGCGGGCAGCGGGGATTGTTAAGGGGGATGCGGTTGTATGAACGGATCACATTCATCCAGATTCACCTCGCTATCGGTTCATGTTCTCCATATGATTAAAATGGCCTGAAAAGGCAGTGTCAGAATCCAGCCATGAGCTGGTAAAGTTGAGTTGTCTGATGCAGAGTCAGACCCGCGTTCTGGCGTAATAAACGGAGCAAAGAGCGCTGTCAATTATTCATAGTAAATATTAATTAAGTCACAAAATATAAAACCACAAATATAATTAACAATATCAATCACCACATTGAATAATGATTTCACTCATGCAAACAAAACCATATGATAAATATAATATAAAATCCGATAATACTGACACACCTCACAACACCTGCATTCAAAAGACTTTCTAATCAACAGCTCGCTGCAATTAAATTATTTCCATTCATATATCAGATAACCAGGAAATATAAATAAACACGCTTTATTTTACTGGTCAGGAACGTAATAAATGGAATTTCGTAATCTGACGCCATTCTCCGTGATGGCGTACGCCATGGAAGATATTTATGGCAAACGGCATCACGTTGTTGCCATGAAAACCGGCTTTCGTCTTGTACCGGGCGATAAGGGTCAGTTGCAGCCGGTGCTGATGGAATATCCGGCGCTGCCGTTATGCCTGGAAGATAAATTTTTCGGGGAAATAAATATTTCTCCGGTCAGATAGGAAAGTGACCTCGCTCCGCTGAAACCCGCCTGCGATATCCTCGTCAATGGCACGGCTTACACACCGGATGGCATCGCTGTGCCGGAAATGACTGCGGCTGTATCAATACACGCCCCATCCGGCGACGTGATACTGGACAAAAGGCTGCGCATAACCGGTCAGCGCTTTTACCAGCATCAGGCGTTAACCGGGCAATGGTACGAAACGGAACCTGAGCCCTTCACCTCGCTGCCACTGAACTATCGCTACGCCTTTGGGGGGGAATGCCGTGTGGAGACGGACTGCGATTATGCTGACCGCATCCCGGAAGCCCATCGCCTGACTGAGACACAGCGCAGCGGGCATCCTGATAAAGAGAATCCACCGCTGGCGCACACCGTCTGTCCGGTTAACCCGCTGGGGCTGGGTTATGCGCCGTCCTGGTATCTGCGGGCCAGCAAAGTACAGCAGGTTGAAGCCCCGCGCATTATCGCCACGGACACACCGTTCACCCTTGCGCATTTTATTGCCGTTTCCGGCGATAACGCTGACTGGTCGGCCCCGGAATACCAGCCCGCCGGTTTTGGTGCCACCGGCCGCACCTGGCTCCCCCGGTTGCCGCTGGCCGGAACCTACAATCAGGAATGGCTGGAAAACCGCCATCCGGGCCTGCCGGAAGATTTTGATTTCCGCTACTGGAACGCGGCACCCCATGACCAGCAAATTCCTTTCCCCCGTCCCGGAACAACGCTCACCCTGAGTGGCCTTCATCCTGAGGGCGACATCACGTTTACATTACCCGCCAGCCAGGCCGGTATTCTGCTGCGGATGGTCTCCGGTGAGTGTGTTCCGCAGCTGATGTGGACCGACACGCTGCTCATTGACACGGATGCGCTGACTGTTGAGCAGACCTGGCGTTATCTGTTGCCCGTTAATTCGTCAGTGCGGGTGATGGAAGCCCGTTATCACGTCGCAGGAGAACAATGATGGCGGAGAACTATATCGCCCGTCAGGACGGGCAGTGGACAGTCGTCAGCCTGACGCCGGACGTCTGTAAAACCCCGATGGGGCCCTCCACACCACCGGTTCCTTACCCTGTCACCGCCAGACTGGGTGATGCCGTCCAGGTTGTACCGTCAGTCAACGCAAACCGGCATCCGGTACTGGTTCTCGATCAAAGTTTCGTTCCCTCGACAAAAGGCGACGAGCCGGGTGTGGCTAAGGGAGTGAAAAGCGGCACGGTAGGGGATATCTGCGAGCCGCTGGAGCACAGCACCACCTTCAGAGTCAGTAGCAAGCCGGTTCTGCGTCACTTTGATAAGTTCTGGATGAACGCCCGTAATACCACGGGACTGATTATCGGGCAGCCGCCCGCTGCCAGTGTTAAGGCAAAAGAGGCTGACCCACAACCTGTACCGGAAACGGAGAAGGAGCAAAGCCTCTGGGACATGATGCTGATGGTCGAGAGGGACAGAAACCAGGCGCAGATGGATTCAGCCCCCGCACAGCTTGATCTGACGATTGGTGCCGCCAAAACGTTCTGGAACCAGTTTCCCGATATGGTCACAATGCTGGGCCAGGGTGCGGTGATGCAGCATGCCGGGGAAATGCAGATGAACGGGGCCATACTGTCTGCCATGGGTCAGGAAGACCTGGGGGAAGACATGTATAACATGGGAGGTAATATCCGCGACCATGCCAGTGATTTTAATCTGGATCGGTACCGTCTGGAGATGAGCAATGAGACGCAGGCGCTAGGCGGAAAAATCTACGACTATGGTTCGCTGGCGCTGGGGGGATTTGGCCTTGCGAAAGGCGGATTCACGCTCGCCAGAACCCTTCGGGCTGCCAGGAAACTCGCAAATGAAGGGGAAAATGCCGGTAAGTTCACCGCTGACTTACTGAAAATTAAAAATGGCGAAAATGCCATCAGTGATGTGACAGCTCCGGAAAAACTGGCTGATGATGTGCTCCCCGACAGTGACAGCGGGGCAATAATCAAGGGGGAAAGTCAGGCAAACAACGGCCAGGGAAAAAATACCAGCCAGTCCGACATGACCTGTACAGGCGACCCGGTGGATGTGGCCAGCGGCAGCCTCATTCAGTCTCTCAGTGTACTTATACTTCCAGGTTCCCTTCCCCTGACCCTCTCGCGTTTCTACCGTTCCCAGGCTACAGGTGGCGGGATATTTGGTAAAAAATGGACGGATGAATGGTCCTGCTCACTGACGGTTCACGATAACGACCTCCACTTTACCGACCATGAAGGCGTGGTGCTCTGGTACCGTATCCCGCAGGACGGTATTTTCCGCAATATCAGCAATTCCCGTCAGGCACATTACCGGCTGTCAGGCGATATGCACGGGGAACTCACCGTCTTTGACCGCCGCTCGCAGCAAACACGGGTATTTTCTGCAACAGGTTGCGGCATTTATCTGCTGTCCGCCATGTATGACCGCTATGGCAACCGCATTGATTTCATCCGCACCGATGGTCTGCTGACGGAAATCCACCACAGCGACGGCTACAGGCTGGCACTCACCTGGCAGCAACAACAACTGATGAGTATTGACCTGGTCGCCCCGCAGCGCCAGCGTCTGGTGACCTGCCGGTATGACAATAATGGCTATCTGACTGAGTGCGACACCTTCCAGTTCACCCACCTGTGGCATGAGTATACGCAGGAAGGGTATATGACCCGCTGGAAGGATACGGCCAGAACTTGTGTCGATATTCATTATGACAGCCAGGGGCGGGCCATCAGCACCCTGTCAACTGAAGGGTATTACGATGACCATTTTGTCTATAACGACGAAGAGCACTGCACCACCTACATCGACGCCGAAGGCGGTGAAACGCGCTACTGGTACAACGAAGACGGCCTGGTCACCCGCAGCCTCGACCCGCTGGGCCGGGAAGAAATCACCGTCTGGGAAAACACACAGCTCCAGTCCCGCACCGACGCGCTGGGGCGCACCACGGCATATCAGTACAACGATGAAGGCGATATCCGACAGGTTGCCCTGCCGGGCGGTTACAGCCTGTATTACGACTATAACGAAGCCGGACAGCTTACCCGGCTGACCACACCGGGTAACCAAATCTGGCAGTGGGCTTACGACGACCACGGTAGCATGGTCTGTCTGACCGACCCGCAGGGCCGACAGCAGCAGTTCAGCTACAGCGAACAGGGGGATTTACTTAAACGCATTCTGCCGGGCGGCGCAGGCTGGCAGTGGGATTACGATGCGCTGCACCAGGTATGTAAAACCATCGCACCGGATGGCGGCGTGACGGAGACTGAACAGGATTTTCTCGGCCGTCTGCTGAGTGTGAAAGACCCGCTGGGGTTCACCACGCAGTTCCGCCACAGTAAAACGCATGCCGGGCCACAGGGCAGCGTGGAAGAAGTCAATCGCCCCGATGGCGTACGCGAACTGATGCGCCAGAACAGTGAAAAACTGCCGCAGAGCTTCACCGATGGCGAAGGCAAAACCACGCGTTATGAATACGGCGCGTTTGACCTGCTGACGGCGATTATTCGTCCCGATGGCGAACGGCTGGAGTGCCGCTACGATAAGCTCACCCGCCTGACCGAAATCGTCAATACCGAGGGGGAACTCTACCGTCTGGAATACGACAAAGCCGGACAGCTTGTCGCCGAAACCGACTTTACCGGGCGCACGCTACGCTATCAGTATGACGCCGCAGGCCGCTGCATCCGCACCACCTTCCCGGACGGCACGCACCTTAACCGCCGCTATAACGTCACTGACCAGGTGACGAATGAAGAAGTGACGCACGGCGACAGTGACCGCACGCTCAGCCACACCACCTTCCGCTATGACAATCTGTGCCGTCTGGTGGAAGTGAAAAACACTGACGCCACGGTGGCGTATGAATACGATGACGCCAGCCGGGTTATCGCCGAAACCCTCAACGGCAGGCGCACTGAGTACCAGTACGATGCGCAGCAGAATTATGTCACACAGCGTACCACCGCCGGTATCACGGAGCGTTTCAGCTGTGGGGTGATGGGCGAACTGAAAACGTGGCAGATAGACAACCACGGGCCATTAACCTTTGAACACGACCTGTGCGGCCAGGAAACCCGCAGAACAAGCTCAGCCGGATTTGACCTGCGGCAGGGCTACACGCAGACGGGAATGCTGACGGAGCAGCAGCTCGGCAACCTGGAAGAACTGAATCCGCACTACCGGCGCAACAATACCCTCCGCCGCCAGTGGCTGTACGACAAAGCGTATAACCTGACCATGATTGCCGACTCCCACCGGGGAACAATGGTTAACAGCCTGACGGCAAACGACCAGATTAACCACGCCACCTGGACGGGCTGCAGCCAGGTAGCGATGTGTGAAGAACGATTCACCTACGACCAGAACCTGAACATCGCCCGTCGCCAGACGTGGGTGAACGAGGTGATGGAAAGCGAGGCGCATCAGCGCCAGCAGCATGGCCGGGTCACATCGAGGGAGTATAAAGAGTGGCAGCACTCAACGCACCGGATAAACCCGCACAGTGGAATGCCGGAAGCCGGTAGATTTGTCAAAGTCATCCGGGATGAACAGACCATCTGGAAATACGATATCAATGGTCGCCTGGTGGAGAAAGTGGTTGATAAGGGAGGTTACCGCCCTCTTCTCTGGCGCTACCGCTGGGATGCGCGCAGCCAGCTTACCGGGCTGGAGACCCCGGAAGGTGAACGCTGGGAATATAAATACGACCCGTTTGGCAGACGCATCAGCAAGCGTTGCACCAACCGCGACAAGCCGGGTACGGATTTTCACTGGAACGGCGACCAGTTAACCGAAGAAATCCCGGTCAGTGCTGACGGTAAAGCCGATTATGAAAACGGCATCCGCTGGATATATGAACCGGGCAGTTTTACGCCGCTGGCACGTTATGAGAAGGGGCAACTGCACTATGCCCTGACGGACACCGTAGGCCGTATTCAGGAGCTGGTGACAGAAGACGGCACTATCGTCTGGCGGGGCAGACAACAGCTCTGGGGCCGGGAGGAAAGCCGGAACAAAGAAGATGCGCCTACCTGTCGGTTACGTTTTCCGGGGCAGTATGAGGATGTGGAATCAGGGCTGTACTATAACCGGTTCAGATACTATGATTGCGAAAGTGGACAGTATGTGTGTGCGGACCCGATAGGGCTGAGAGGCGGGTTAAACCTCTATGCGTATGTCAAAAATCCGCTGACGTGGATAGATCCATTAGGATTAGCTGGATGTAGTGCTCAATTCAAATCAAGAAATGAAGCCTTCAGAGCTGCGAAAAGAGATGCCGGTATTCCAATGAATCAACAACCAGATAGAATATTTAATTCTAAAACTGGATTTTATGGTGATCACAGAAATATACCAATGACTGACTCCAGAAAAAATCCTATTTTTGATAGCAATGGTAATCAAGTCTGGACAAGGGAATATCAGTTTACCAGAGCGGATGGAACTAAAATTATCATCCAGGATCATTCTGCTGGACACTCTTATCCTGGTGGAATAGGAAATCAAGGTTCTCATTTAAATGTAAGACCGATTGAGAATACTCGAACGGGGTCAGTTCCTGGTACATTTGATCATTATGAATTTTGAGGAGCGCAGCGTGTACTGGAATGATATTGATGGTAATATATTGTTTAACAAGGTTTTCACTAAACCTATTGAAGTAAATGAAATCGATGTCTTTGACATCAAAATAGATCGTGAAGCCGCTACAGTAATAATATCTTTTGACCTGGTTAATGAATTACCAGATAACCCACCGCCGAAATGGGTTAAAGGTTACAATAGATGCAGGTGTGGTATAAACTGTAGCGGAGTTAAATATTTAAAAATAGACGGTATGTCTACAGATATGCTGGCAAAAATAGAAATATATACTGATAATAATGAAGTTATAATAAAGGGAACTGATATTTTTTTAAATCTGAAGTGTTCTCACATACAATTGATGGGGCCTTCGGTATATATCAGTCAATAAAATAAAAGCCGGGAAAGTAATCAAATCTTCCCGGCTTTTTTATTATTTAATCCCGTTCAGTACACTAAACCAGCACGTCCTTTATCCCCTTCACCACCTGCCGCACCTGATAAAGCTGCTCGCGCAGCTCCTGTACCTCGTCGCCGTCGGCGATCAGCACGATGCCCCCCTTCGAAATCCGCACTGTCACACCGTGCCCGGTATCAAACCCGCCTCAGCCAGTTCCCCTTCATCAACAGCGCCGGATAGCGTGAATAACACCGTGTGCGTAGCGTCTTTGGATCGACATGTCGGGTGGTCACATAACTGACTGTATAGCGCCGCTGCACCTTGGAAACACACAGACGGAGATGCTGACAGAACAGCAGCCCGGCAACCAGGAAGAACTGAATCCGCACTACCGCCGTAACAACCCCCTGAGCCGCCAGTGGCTGTACGACAAAGCTTACAACCTGACAATGATTGCCGATTCTCATCGGGGAACGATGGTTAACAGCCTGACGGCAAACGACCAGATTAACCACGCCACCTGGACGGGCAGCAGCCAGGTGCCGATGTGTGAAGAACGATTCACCTACGACCAGAACCTGAACATCACCCGCCGCCAGACGTGGGTGAATGAAGTGATGGAAAGCGAAGCGCATCAGCCCCAGCAGCATGGCCGGGTGACATCGCGGGAGTATAAGGAGTGGCTGCACTCGACGCACCGGATAAACCCGCACAGCGGAATGCCGGAGTCCGGTAAATTTGTCAAAGTCATCCGGGATGAACACACCACCTGGAAATACGATATCAACGGTCGCCTGGTGGAGAAAGCGGTTGATAAGGGAGGTTACCGCCCTCTCCTCTGGCGCTACCGCTGGGATGCGAGAAGCCAGCTTACCGGGCTGGAGACCCCGGAAGGTGAACGCTGGGAATATAAATACGACCCGTTTGGCAGGCGCATCAGCAAGCGTTGCACCAATCGGGATAAGCCAAGAATGGATTTTCACTGGAACGGTGACCAGTTAACCGAGGAAATTCCGGTCAGTCAGGATGGCACTCCGGACCATGAAAACGCTATCCGCTGGATATATGAACCGGGCAGTTTTACGCCGCTGGCACGCTATGAAAATCCCACCACTATAACGGTGGGCTGACGCCGGAAGAGTCAGAGAACAGTTACCATTTTTACTGTAGAACCGTGGCCAATATGACCTCACCACTACACCGTCCTAACAAATATCAGGTTTTGTCCTGAATTTGTGTATAAACGATAACTCATACCTCCCGGCTAATTCAGCAAACTCACCACCACACTTCAGCCTGAACCCCAGCCATAAACTCATTTTTGCTGTTGTCGTTAAACCTGAACTGCGACAACTCATTATCAATGATGTTGATATAGGTCCCGTAGAAACGGATTTCCGGACGCGAACCCAGCAAACTTTCCCCCACTTTGAGAGCATGATAAAGCGTCGTTTTATACGCTGACTCTTTCAGATCCTGCCCCTGCTGGGTGGTATTCTTCTGGGCAAACCAGCCCAGCTCGACGCCCGTCTGGTTCCAGGTATCCCAAATCCACGCCGGACGGATAACCGCGCGGAAGCTATTAAAGTCGCTACGCGCCCCGCTTTCATAGCTATAGACATCTTCCCCGTGCGACCAGACCAGCGCATTCGCCATGATGATGCGATCAGCCAGATACATCTCCCCCTGTGAAATTAAACGCCAGGCCACGCCGTTGGTATGATCGCCGTAGTAATAACGCCCCTGCGCCATTGAGTTGCTGGCACCGGAGAAGTTGGAGAAACTGCTGGCGTAGGAGTTATTTGCCACCTGCAGGGTAAATTCATTAAACCCTTTACGGTCAAGCTCCTGGCGGACAATCGCCGTCACCATCCAGGTATCCTTCATCTCAAAATAGCTGTTGTTGCTCTCGTTACGCTTCTGGTCATCGGTTTTATTCGCAAAGGCATATTTGCCCATTAACGACAGCGAACCATCCTGCCACAGCGGAATATTACGATAACGGAGATCCACCGAGTTGGTGTTCATTTGGGTGGTGTTATTAAAATCGCGTGAGTAAACGTCTACGTCGTTGCGGCTTAACGAGGCATCAAGCTGACCTACCCCCAGATTCCAGTTCTGAATACCCACCGCCGCCGCCACGTCGGTGGTGAGCGATTTCCAGTCCAGCATCTGGATTTCGTATTCCGGTAGCTTATGCTTACCAACCCAGAAATCGGCTTCGCGAGCAAACGGCAGGAAACCTTTGGTGGTCAGGAAAATGTCACTAAACTGCATGATGTTTTCATTATCACTGTCGCCAAACCAGGCATCGTTATACTGCTCTCCCACATTACCGTCGTAGGTCACGATGGCGTTCGCCGTTTTCCCGTCCTGGTTGTAAACCCGCTGATTAAGAGTCAGGTCAAACCAGCCACTCATTTCGTTACCGAAACGACCGAGCGAACCTGCGGCATAGGTTTGCGTCGAACCGTGATTAGAGGTTCCCCAGCCGGAGCGGAAATAGCCTTCATAGCTGAAGCCAATATCCTCTTTAACAAATTTACTGATGTCCTTCATGGTGACACTTTCCACCGTCGGCTTTTTACCTTCGGTATTAATCACCGCCACCTGTTGAGTCGCTTTCACCTCAGGCTTAGGCGCGTTTTTAACTTTTTCGCTATTCTCATTTTCAATATTTTCTGCCACCGGTGATTGTGCCGTCACGTTGGCAGCCATGACGTTACGCTGCTCGTTCTCTTGAATACTTTTTTGCAGCGTCGCGACTCTATCTTTATAATTCGATAATTCTGATTGCGTTTTTTTTAATGCCGTTTTATTTGCAGATAATTCCGCCTCGAGCATTTCAAGACGTTGTTCAACAGTTAATTTCGCTGCTATCACATCACGTGGAGATAATGCGGCCAGGATAGATAAGGACAATAAGCTAACCTTCAATGTGCTTGAATTCATAGGGTACCCTTAAAATATAATTATAATATTTCCTTCAGCCATTGCTGGCTGAAGGTGAAGTGCTAATACAGAGGATGGTTTAAATAATTCGCCCTTCCGCGAGGGAAATATGCTTTGAGGAATTACGAATTCTGTTCCGCAGCGGCCGACATATTCACTTTGTTGGCGGCAATCACGAACGGCAGGTAGATTAACGTTGCGACGACCAGACACAGTATGCCGACGAACAGCGCCATCCAGTTACCGCCGGTACCAAAGAAGGCAATCAGCGGCCCGGGCGTGGTCCACGGTACCGCGTAGGCAATCGGCGGGATGATTTCCAGGGTAATAAAGAAGTAGCCAATCAGTGAGTTAATAAACGGCACCAGAATAAACGGAATCACCAGAATCGGGTTCAGTACGATAGGCAGGCCGAACATCACCGGCTCATTGATGTTAAACAGACCAGGCACAAAGGCCATTTTGGCGAGATCGCGGTAGTCCTTGCGGCGAGAGGCAATAAAGATAGCCAGCAGCAAGCCCAGCGTCATCCCGGAGCCGCCGCAGTTGGCAAAGGCGTCGTTAATACCGGTCCAGGTAATCGGGTACGGCGCACCCCAGGTGGAACCATGAGAGGCGGCATAGGAGAGGTTTTCCAGATTCGCTTCCGAGAAGATAGTCTCACGAATCGCCGCCACAGTGTTCGGCCCATGAATACCGAGGATCCACAGGAAGTTCGCCACCAGCCCCAGAATCAGTACGGTCACGATGTTAGTGCCCATATCCTTCAGCGGTGCCTGGATCAGGGTGTAGATCAGGTCGTTCAGACCGTTTGGCGAGATTTTAGATAGCAGGTAGTTCAGTACAGAGAAGAAGATCATCACGAAGAAGATCGGCAGCAGCACTTTGAAAGAACGTGCCACAGCAGGCGGTACCGCCGCGGGCATGTTGATAGTGACCTTCGGGTTACGCGCCAGACGACAGAAAATTTCGCTCGCCAACAAAGCAACGATCACCGCTACGAATAGCCCCTGCGGTCCCAGATATTTGGTGCTCAGATAAGCCTGCCCGTCGATAATCGTATACGGGGTATAGACCACGAAGAACGCGCCAATCGCGGTCAGGCCACACAGCAGGTCGTCCTGCTGGTAGCTTATCGCCATGTTACGCGCCACGAGGAAGGTAATCAGCACCGCCATGATATTGACCGAGCCGTTCATCACCGGAGTGAAAATTTGCTGTGCATCGGCGAGGTTCGGGAATATCGTCCCCAGATGCAGGATACTGGCGATAAAGCCGTCCGGCGAGAGGATGGCAAAGTTAATCAGAATAATTAGCGAGCTGGCCATGACAATTGGGAATGACAGAATAAAGGCGTCACGAATGGCCGAAACGTGGATCTGAGAGTTTAATTTAATGGCTATCGGAACGAGGATTTTCTCCATCCCGCGTTCAAATGAATTCATTAACCCCATAATGGTCCCTTAATTTTCGAATGAAATAAAAAATAATTATTGATTTAATAACTGACGAGCTTGTTCAAACACCGCCTGACCATCCATTTGGCCATAACTTTTCATATCAATGACCGCAACAGGAATTTTCCCCTGTGCAATTGCTTCAATTTCACTCTTTTGAAAACGAACCTGCGGACCTAGCAGCACAACATCTACGGCATTTTTCTTAATTTGTTCTTTAGCTTCAGAAATAGCTAACGCATTAATATTCGCTGGAATATTAACCGCCTCAGCATGTTCGCGCATTCTTTTCACCAGCATGCTCGTCGACATTCCCGCCGCACAGACCAATAATATATTTTGCATCCCCATCTTCCTTTCTCAATAAAATATGCCATTAATTGACGACCACTTTAATAATTGTTAATTTTCGTAACCAGCATTCCGATCACAGTTAACGGTGTCAAAGTTGTTCAACAATTGACTGATAGATGGACGTGTTGGTGCATTATTGCGAAAACGGATTCGTAACCTTTTGTTTAAAAAGGATTTAAGGAGGTTCAAAAGTGATCTACCAGAACGTCATTAATCTGCTTAAAAACAGATTAAATAGCTCGATCTACAATATCGGCGATCTTCTACCGTCGGAAAAAGAGTTGGCAGAGCATTATGATGTTTCGCGCAATACTTTACGCAAAGCGCTAAAAACGCTGGAAGAGGAAGGGATGATTGAACGGCGGCATGGTTCAGGCACCTATTTGCGAAACAAGCATTTTCAAGCCTCAGTGACTCATCTCGATAGCTTTACCGAAATCGCCCGCAACGAGGGTAAAACACCCACCAGCCAGATACTAAAATTTGAGCTTCAGACGGCTTCTGATGAAATCGCCAATAACCTGCGGGTAATGCACGGCGAACCGGTTTATTACGCCAAACGCCTGCGCTTAATCGACAATATTGCCATGCAGATTGAGGAAACGTGGCTCTCTGCCAGCCGCTTCCCGGACCTGACGATTGCGCATATGAAGAAGTCGAAGTTTGCGTATATTGAGAACGAATGCGGGGTGAAAATTCTTGGCTGCTATGAGTCAATTCAGCCCATTCTGCCGTCACCGGATGTCGCCAACCTGCTGCATATCAGCGCGTTAGACCCGATTATTCGAATGCAAACACAGGCTATTGATGAACAGTCAAACCCTATCGATTACTCGATTCTGTACACCAATATGTTTGAATTTCAGGTGAAGTACTTCCTGCCACGTAAAACGATTGCCGGCTCCCAGACGCGCAGAGCCGGGCAATAACGATTACTTACGGAATGACCAAATGGTGACCACAATTCCCAGTACAGCAGAAATGGCCCCGCCGAGGAAGACGGACGGATAACCGAACGAAGTTGCCAGCATCCCCGCCAGCGGCCCGGATACGCCCAGTGCGATATCCTGGAACACGGCGTAGCCGCCCAACGCCGTACCACGAACCTGCTGCGGTACTCGCTTGACCACTTCCACGCCAAGTGCCGGGAAAATCAGCGAGCAGCCTGCACCGGTCAGCGCCGCGCCGGAAAGCGCCACCCATGCGCTCGGCGCCTGCCATAGCAGCAACAAGCCCACCGTTTCGACTAACAGGGAAACCACCGCAACCTTAACGCCCCCGAAGCGGTCCGGCATCCAGCCAAACAGAATACGCACCAGCACGAAAGTGCCGCCGAATGCCGTCAACGTAAAGCCAGCCATCGACCAGCCTTTGCTCATAAAGTAGAGCGAGACAAATGTGCCAATCACCGCAAAGCCCACGCCCTGTAGCGCTAGCCCCATACCCGCCTTCCAGATAAGCCCAATCACGCTGAACAGCGACGGGCGCTCCCCCGCCATGGCGGCGACTTTACGCACCGAACCATTAAAGGCCCAGGCCAGCAGCGGCAACGCCATGGTGACCCCGGCCAGCACGGCAAAACCGTAGCGAGCGTTGATAAATAGACCCAGCGGTGCGCCCGCGGCCAGTGCACCAAAAATAGCCATGCCGTTCCAGGACATCACTTTGCCGGACTGCTTCGGCCCCACCAGCCCCATGCCCCAGGTCAGGGTGCCGGTTAACAGCTGGCTTTCGCCAAAGCCCAGAATCAAGCGCCCGACGATAAGCAGGCCAAATTTGACCATCGCATCCACCGGCAGCAGCGCCGCACCAAGCCAGGCAGCGCCGGCAAACGCGCAGGCGGCCATGCCCTGCAATGCCGAACGCTTACCACCATACTGGTCCGCCAGGCGCCCGGCATAGCCGCGCGTCAGCACGGTCGCAAAGAACTGAATGCCCACGGCGATACCCACCATGGTGTTGCCGTAGCCCAGCTCCTGATGCACAAATAGCGGAATGACCGGCAACGGAATACCGACGGTTAAATAGGTCAGAAACACCGCAAAAGCGATGCGAAACAGCGCCCCGTTCGAGGAAGATGTTGATTCAGTTTGAGTTACTGCTGTCATGCTTTACTCCAGAAAACGAGTAAGGCGAGGTGCTATAGCCACGCCCCCTCTACCTGTGAATCAGGATTAAGGTGCGTTGGTTGACGTTGAACGCTTACGCATTATCGTGATGATAATGTTGAGCCAGGAGTTTGCCTGTTATTTCAGGCGATTGTCAACGCAAAAAAAAGGAGCCTGAAGGCTCCTTTTTCTCACCAACTGTAAAATTACAGCTTACGCATGACCAGCGTGGCGTTGGTGCCGCCGAAACCGAAGCTGTTGGACATGACGGTAGTCAGTTCACGCTCGGTTGGTTCAGTCACGATGTTCAGGCCAGCAGCCTGCTCGTCCATCTCGTCGATGTTGATGCTTGGAGCGATAAAGCCGTGTTCCAGCATCAGCAGCGAGTAGATAGCTTCCTGTACGCCAGCAGCGCCCAGAGAGTGACCGGTCATTGCTTTAGTTGCGGAGATTGCCGGGCTGTTGTCGCCGAACACTTCCTGAATGGCGCCCAGTTCTTTCACGTCGCCTACCGGAGTAGAAGTACCGTGGGAGTTCAGGTAGTCGATTGGGGTATCAACGCCGTGCATCGCCATCTTCATGCAACGCACTGCACCTTCACCGGATGGAGCAACCATATCTGCGCCATCGGAGGTTGCACCGTAGCCAACGATTTCTGCATAGATATGCGCACCGCGAGCCAGAGCGTGTTCCAGTTCTTCAACCACAACCATACCGCCGCCGCCAGCGATGATGAAACCATCACGGTGTGCGTCATAGGTACGGGACGCTTTTTCTGGAGTGTCGTTGTACTTGGTGGACAACGCACCCATTGCATCGAACTCACAGGCCATTTCCCAGCCCAGCTCTTCACCGCCGCCAGCAAAAACGATGTCCTGTTTGCCCAACTGAATCTGCTCTACCGCGTTACCGATGCAGTGTGCGGAGGTCGCACATGCGGAGCTGATGGAGTAGTTCACACCGTGAATTTTGAACGGTGTTGCGAGGCACGCGGAAACCGCAGAACCCATCGCTTTGGTCACAACGTATGGACCAACCGCTTTCAGGCCACGCGGGCTACGCATTGCGTCAGCACCGAATACCTGAGCTTTAGAAGAACCACCGGAGCCGGCAATCAGGCCTACGCGCGGGTTGTTCTGATAATCTTCTGCTTTCAGGCCAGAGTCTTCAACCGCCTGCTGCATGGAGAGATAAGCGTAGATAGAGGCATCGTTCATGAAACGGACCACTTTGCGGTCGATAAGACCGGTGGTGTCCAGTTTGACGTTACCCCATACGTGGCTACGCATACCAGAATCTTTGAACTCTTGAGAGAAAGTGATCCCCGAGCGTCCTTCACGCAGAGATGCCAGGACTTCCTGCTGGTTGCTACCGATGCTGGAAACGATACCCAGGCCAGTAATCACTGCACGTTTCATTCAATACCTCTGTAAGTCATCACTATTTTAAAGTTTCGAGTCGCAAGATAGCGTACACTTGTACGCCGAACAAGTCCGATCAGCAATTTTATGCAGAAATTTGCGCCTTCGAGCCCGCATCGTTAAGATCCTCAGACTCCTTGCCGCACGAGTAACTTACGTGAAACATAACACCATACAATCTGCCAACCTCGAATTTAACAGTGAGGGTACACCTGTTTCCCGAGATTTCGACGATGTCTATTTCTCTAATGACAACGGTCTGGAAGAAACTCGCTACGTCTTTCTCGGTGGTAACCAGTTGGATGAACGCTTTCCAACCCACCCCCGCCCGCTGTTTGTCGTGGCAGAAAGTGGTTTTGGTACCGGTCTCAATTTCCTGACGCTATGGCAGGCGTTTGACGCCTTTCGCCGCCAGCATCCTGACGCTACGCTACAAAGATTACATTTCGTCAGTTTTGAAAAATTTCCGCTGAAGGCAGACGACCTACGCCTGGCGCATCAGCACTGGCCGGAGCTGGCACCCTGGGCCGAACAGCTTCAAGCGCAGTGGCCGCTGCCGCTGTCAGGCTGTCATCGTTTGCTGCTCGATGAGGGGCGCGTTACGCTGGATTTGTGGTTTGGCGATATCAATGAACTGACCGATAAGCTTGACGATACGTTTAACCAGCAGGTTGATGCCTGGTTCCTTGATGGCTTCGCTCCCGCCAAAAATCCGGATATGTGGACTCCGGCGCTTTTTGCCGCAATGGCGCGAACAGCCAGACCAGGCGGCACGCTCGCCACCTTCACCTCGGCAGGATTTGTCCGCCGTGGCTTGCAGGAAGCTGGGTTCACCATGCATAAGACCAAGGGCTTTGGCCGCAAACGCGAAATGTTGACCGGCGAAATGACCACCGCACAACCCAACGTGAAGCGCACGCCGTGGTTTGCACGTACAGCTAGCGAGACGCGTGAAGTGGCGATCGTCGGCGGCGGCATCGCCAGCGCCCTGCTTTCGCTCGCCCTGCTGCGTCGTGGCTGGGCGGTGACGCTCTATTGTGCCGATGAAGCCCCTGCTCATGGCGCATCAGGCAATCGCCAGGGCGCGCTCTATCCCCTGCTTAGTCCTCAGGATGCCGCCCTGACGCAGTTTTTCCCAGCGGCATTCCTCTATGCCCGGCGATTCTACGATGCCCTGTCCGTAGATTTCGATCATCAATGGTGTGGCGTCACCCAACTTGGTTATGATGAAAAAAGCGCGCAGAAAATCGCCAACATGCTAGCAATGGGTTTACCCGCCGAAATTGCTCACCCGGTAACCGCTAAAGAGGTTCACGATAGCGTCGGTCTCGAAACAGGATGCGGCGGTATTCAATATCCGCTTGGCGGCTGGCTGTGTCCGGCTCAACTCACCTCCGGCGCATTTGATCTCGCGGCACAGCAGGGAATGAAAGCGCACTTTGGGAAAAAACTCACCGCCCTCACCCGAGAAGAAGACCGCTGGCTGCTCGGCTTTGAAGATGGGCAAACGGTAACATCGCCTGCTGTAGTACTAGCGACCGGGCATAACATCAATCAGCTTATGCAGACCGAAGCACTACCGGTCTACGCTGTTGGCGGTCAGGTCAGCCATATCCCAACAAATAAAAATCTAGCAAACCTGCGTCAGGTACTGTGCTACGACGGCTATTTAACACCGCAAAACCCAAGCAATCAGCAGCACTGTATTGGAGCAAGCTACCATCGCGGACAACGTGATATGGCGTTTAATGAAGAAGACCAGCATCGCAATAGGCAGAGATTGGTTGACTGCTTCCCACATGAAATGTGGACGCAAGAGGTAGACATCAGCGCCAACGAAGCACGTTGTGGCGTTCGCTGTGCGACGCGCGATCATCGCCCAATGGTCGGCAATGTTCCGGACTACGCCGAGACGCTCAAACAATATGATGCAATGCCAGGTGATATCCCGAATGCCCACGCTGACGCACCGGTTTATCCTAATCTGTTTATGCTGGGGGCGCTTGGGTCACGGGGTCTGTGTTCAGCGCCGTTAGCAGCTGAAATTCTGGCGGCGCAAATGTCCAGTGAGCCACTTCCACTTGATAGAGAAACGCTGAACGCGTTAAACCCAAACCGGATGTGGATAAGAAAGCTATTGAAAGGAAAACTATGATTTAAAGTCAGGGTACGTACGGCGTACCCTGACTTACCCTCAATCAACTACTCGTCGTTAAAATCAACTTTAATCGCGATCGTTTTGTCAGAACCTGCCGATTTTTCTTCGACTATATTCAACTGAGCATCCATAACCGCAATATAGGGATTTCCCACCGCAATCTTGTTTAGATTACGTAGTGCAAGGTCGGTAGGTGGATTAACAATACCGTCCTTACATTCAGCTTCAAGATTACCAACAACAGAATAAAAAAGTGGTTTAGCTTTTGGCTTTAAAGGCGATTTTTTAATGTATTGATCAACCAATACCGGTCCCTGATTTTTGTTACATACGGGAAGTTTGCCAAGAATATCGACATAGAAAGTCACTCCGATATCGGGGTCTTTAGTATACGATAATCGGGATAAATACAGTCCAGAATCGACAATCTGTTCTCCGCCAATATTCGAGGGCCTTACAACTGAATCTCGACCTGAAGCCTGAACGCCAGAGAAAGGAAAACTTGAAGTTTCAATCGATTTAAGCAGTACCTGACCCCATTCGATCAAATTTTTATCAGCCAAGGCTTTGCGTAAAGCATTAGCTTGTGTAGTCGAAACTTCTGTATCAGTACCTTTCTTAATGTTCAGAGTTTGCGCACCATCTGGGAGCACACCAGATGCATGATGTATTGATGCCAAAGCCCCATTATAGTAACAGTACTGTTCGCCAAACTTAGCCAAATCAGGGGAAATGGTCGCTAATACGCGGCAGCGATCTACCCATAAAAACAGTTGAGTATTGCTGGCAAAATTAACAAGATAAAACTCAGGAAGGAAACGATTATCACCTCCGGATATCGGGTTTTCGCTACGATAAGAGACTTCGACAATTTTACCTTCAGCCGAGTACCGAACAACAGATGGGAAAGTTAACGACTGGCCACCGATATTGATCAGCTTAGTTCGGGAATCAATCGTTATCTCCTTTTTGAGTTCAGGATACCCCCAAAATGCCATATCAATCACTGTGCGCCATGAGACGAGTTTTTTATCCAATATACTTTGATAAGAAAACGTTTCAGCAAGCGTAGGTAAAGGGCCATTTAGATCGCGGCCAAGCGCAATCGGATTGGAGCCATACTGTAGATAATTTAATACCGTTGGGGCCACATCTAATGTAGTTCCTTGACGCCCATTCAGTGCTGGTTTAACACCAGCCCCAGTTATCATCAGTAAATTATGGCGTTCAGCTTTCTCCAGCGTCTGATAGGGTTTAACCATGACAGGTGCCAGGTGATCGGAAGCAAACACCACGATGGTATCTTCTAACACACCAACAGCCTTCAATGCCTTATAAACATTACCAATCAATAGATCGGTGCAATGCACGGCATTAAGGAGACGGTCGCTCCCATCACCATATCTCACATTTTCACATTGATGTGAGAGATATCCTTCAGGCTGGTGGGTACCAATGTTAATTGAGAAGATCCCCCAGGGCGACTGAGTATTCCGCAGGGCGTTAACATCTTTCAGTAACTGCTGATACAGCGTATCATCATACAATCCCCAGTTGTTGATATAACTATTACCAACATGCGCTTCGATAAATTCATCTTTACCTTTTATACTGGCAAAACCATGATCTTTATAAAACAGGCCTTTCCCCGCAAACTCCATTTCTGCACCACCCATAAATTCAAGGTGATAACCTTTAGATTTCAGAATATCACCTAAACATACAGCGTTAGGCATAAAGTTATTCATACGGAAATCTTTATTAGTAAATGCGGAAAGTAACGGTAGTCCGCATTGACTGGAAACCATACCCGCCATTGTCCAGGAGCCGCCAATTGTTTGACCAACATTGGTGAAAGATACGCTTTCTTTTTCTATTTTATGTAGTTCAGGAAGTAAACCTAGGAACAGGTTTTCGTCCATATAGTTTTTTTCTAAGCTCTCAAGGTAAAAATATATGATATTTGGGGGTTTCTTGTTTGTAATGGTAACTTTCGGCTTAATGAAGTATTCTGGGAAATCATCTATTGTCTGAGTAGTAAAAAGATAGGAGACTAAATTAGATGTCGCAGGAGCACTGGCAAAAGCACAAAATACCATAATCCCCCCCTGAAAAACGGACACAATTGCTGCTTGTGAATTATGGCAATGATGAAATCTTTTTAAGTATAGTAGGATTATTGTGAGAGTAAATAGTTGTGCCAACACAAAATAGAATATCAGGAAGTTAAAATCACTAAGCCCTGCACCAGTGATACCAAAGCGTAGATGATAAAAAACAGAATCATCAAATCCTATACCTGTGAACCAGTCAGCTATAAGGTAACCACTGGTCAATAAGCTAAACACAAGAGAAACCACAACAACGACAATAACAACAATAGTGCCAAGTATGCCTCGCCTGATTCCTTTAAAGAAAAAATAAAGCGCACAAAAATATAAAATTATAGATAAAAATGACCAAGAATCATTTCCCATAGCCATGATAAATCATTCCTTGTTAATACAATACATCTTAATTCCCCATGCTATCAATTTAACATGAATACAATAACATCAGATATATTTAGATAACACGATATGTTTATATCATCAATATTATAATTTATGATAATTTTAATGAGGATAGTTGAATGGATGTTTGTGAATATAAAAATAGCTAAAGAAGGGAATAAAATATCCCCTGCAAGTAATATTCAGCAGGGGATAGCTAGCGTTAGACGACTAACTGAGCCTCAACTTCCTGGACGTGGTGGCGGGCAAGTGCCAGGTTTGCTTTTGATTTATCTAAAACATAATAAATAAACAGGCCAGGGTTGCTATCGATCGGACAAATAATATGATACTGCTTCCCTAAAGTAATCAGAATATCATCAATTTTATCATTAAGCTTAAGGGTTTCCATTGTTCTCAACTTAGCACGAACTACTTCTGTATTACCTGCAGAAGCTAACTCCAGATTGATGCCAGAACCTGCCTGGCCTAACATCATTCCACTATTTGAGTCAACAACAGACGCAACAATTGCACCAGAAACTGTCATTAATGATTCCAATGATTCTGTGATATTACTCATGATAAATCCCTTATTAAATAGATTAATTTCCAAACAACAACTTACTTAATGAGCATAGCCAATAATTTCAGCACATCTCTCTTGTCCCTGATATCAACAGCAATAACAGGGACATCAATAGTAGACTCTCTCAATAGAGAGAGAAGTTCTGTAACTCTGACAGAATAATCATCACTATATTTACTTATTCCTATGATACATTTATCAGTGAGCAAAACTTCACGAAAACGTTTAATAAAAAATTGAACTTCATTGATAAACGCTCGACTGGTTATATCAAAAAGTATAATTGTTCCGCTTGCGCCCTCATGGATAAGATCCCATAAAAACTCAAAGCGCGCCTGCCCCGGGACTCCGTAGAGCCTTACACGGGTATGATCATCAAAACTAAATTCCCCGTAATCAATACCTATGGTAACCGTGCTCTTTGGTATCAACTGAGTATTCTCCGACTCAATATCGAGTGAAGAGCGAGGAACTTCAGTACTCACAACCGAGATCTCACTTACAGTACCAATAGCTGTAGTTTTACCAGCTCCAGTAGGCCCTGCAAAAAGTATTTTAAATTCTTCCATATATAAAAGCACCAGATAATAAATAAGGGCACCTTCACGCTGACAAACATCTCATGTCATGGCGGTGATTATAGCTATAAAAAATTCTATGACTAGTGAAAAAGACAAATAATATAATAAAAATATAAAACAAAAGGTGAGAAAAATACATCCAAACAATAACATTTGAAATTCAAATTATAGACAAAAAATTGATGATTACAGCAAAGCAAAAAGCCATGAGAATCATATCACCTGAGAAGATTTAATATTCAACAGAGAATACAAACACATCTTTCATAAGTAACAAGAATAATTGCATTTAGCACATGAATATTAATTACCTCGAAGCTGCTTTATTCCTCCTGAATCATCATTTTGAACATTGAATTTACGAAGGCGTCGGTTATCTGAATCCATTCTGGATGCATTTCCCCCCGAATCCTGGCGATTAGTCTTACCTACATTCCCTTTTTTGCATCATTAGAAATGATAGGTATCGGGGCTATACTGTTGCTAGCTCCATCACCTACTTTGGCACTCGCGATCCTGTCTACATAACTGGTATTACCCGTACCATCAGCTATAAACCCTCGGCTAAAATTTCCACTGTAATAGCATGAGAATGCTTTGAGTCGAGCGCTGGAAAAATCCGAGTTGCTTAGGGCACGGTTAAAACACTCATCATAAATCGAAGCCGCAGCACGCAAATTAGAACACACATCAAAAACAGAGTGGTAGTCAAGGCCATACTTTTGTAAGTTGTAGCGGTTAATCTGTGCAAGTCCCATAGAAAAATTCCAACCATGGTTAGCCAGATATTTAGCTGTCACCACGGCCTCTTCTTCCGTCTTAGGTTGTCTTTCTAGTCTCCCACCAACAACACCAATGGCATAGGGATTGAAAGATGACTCAACGGTAACGATGCGTTGAATCACTTCCGTCGCAACCTCAGGCCCGCATTGTAAAGCGATAGCAGGGAAATCAATCATCGATAGATCCGAAACTATTATTCACCAGGGTTGATATATTCGATAGTATTTTTGAACATAACATTACCTATTATTTCTAATAAACTATCTAGATTAGTGGCAATAAATGCATTTTCGGGACCAACACAATAATCAGCCCACTCATCTGCTGAGGTATTTCTCACTAAAGAGATATAATAGATATCAGAGTCAGTCGTCGGAGTTCCGTATGGATATTTTTTTAACCCCTCTTTAATAACATTACATAATCCATGTCGGGCCATAAGCTCTTGTCGGAAATTAGGTTTATTATCTAATCCATCGGTGATAACAAAAATAATTTTTCGGGTGTTCATGCCTTTTGCTAACATTGGCACCGAGCGCAGCAAACCAGAGAGACTATCGGTATTACCATATGGGTGCATATCATCAAATTCATCAAGTACACTTTCATTATCTGTCAGGTCAACAAGATAATATGATGGTTTCGTTACTTCATCAGCTTTTTTATAAAAAATTTCAGAATGAGAATATGCCCCATTAGAGGTGCCATATGCATAGTAACACGCCTGACTAAATGGAACGGATACATATTCACCGCCAAACACATCAATTTTCATTGGGTAATTTTGAAAAGCTACAAAGGTTCTGACATTATCCTCATCAAAGAGGTAGTCACCAGAGAGCGTACCATCAATATCCATTGTTGTTGGGTTAATGATCCCATAATAATCCGCTTCAGAGCGGCTCACATCAAGGTAATTATTTAGATTCTCTCGTAATTCCTGGGCATTATCAGGGTTATGTATTGACGATTTACTATCGGCATCGCAAATTAATTTATCATTAGAAGACTTAGAACAATAACCTTTATTAACAAGCCAATTTGTAGCAGCTGGACTTTTGTTACTATCGGAAAGTCCATTAGCCAGAGCGACAATATTAATATAATATTTTTCTAAAAAATCATCTGTCAATACAGTAAATGTGTCTGCATTTTGACTTGTCGACGAATACTTTCTGGCAAAAGTTTTTGAGTTTGGTTTATTATACCAAAAATCCCAATTTATATTATTATATTTATCTTTCATTTTCCCTGCATAGGTGCAACCAAATTCCTTACTATTACTAGTTACATAGTTGCTTTTATTAAGAACAGTGGTAACACCAGTAGAGTACGGCACAAGTCCTATTGTACTACCATCCTTTAAATTAAAAACTTTCTGGCCAAGCGTTCTTACGACTTTCTTAAGTAATTCTTCACGTGATAAGCCCCATTCTGCTGAATCATCTGTCATCGATGATGAAAAATCTACTACAAATGCATAATCAGTTGGAATGCTTTGAGAAACAGTAGAACGACGTACGGAACCCGAAAGACCATTTCCACGTAATGTGACATCCTTCTGGAACCCGATGCTATCGCCTTGTGATGAATTAAAAATAGGGTGTGCTATTTGGCTGGTATTGACAGAATAATCAACAGCCTGGAGAACATTTTTATTATCATAAATTGATTTTGCGTTGACCTCAATACTCGCATTGTTTATATCCACATCGTTAGTAGGGAAATAATAAGATAAATAGCCTCCTACTAAATTAATATTATCTTTCTTATCTGCCGTGGTGGCATTTCTGTTATCCATCACAGCGACGGCATAAACGCTTTGATTTAACGCATCCGTCAACCTTGAACGTTCTGAGTTAAAACGAGCGCCATCAACGGCAACAGAGAAAAAACCGATCAACATCGGCATCATAAGCGCTGCGGAAACTGTGATAGCACCTTGGTGCTGGCGAAAAAAATTTATAGGATATGAGCCTATCTTTTTCATTATACTGTCCCAAACTATATAATATTAAAGACGAGGAATAGTGGCGTTTCTTATGTAGATGCTGCTTAGATTCCTGTTGAACGTTCCCATTGCCTGATAAAACCAACTGACAGTGCCAGGAACACATAGAGTCACTTCATATACTGGATACCAGGAAGCAGGAGTATTCGCCGTGGAGGCAGGAGGGATCCCCCAGGCAGAAAGGGCACTCAACTCAGCGGTTGATGTAAATTCACTATTTAGATCACAGCGCGAAACTGGTTGAGTAACGACATGAGTCTCTATTGGAATAGGTTTTTTCTGTGTTGAGTTGGACGAAAATGATACCATCTTGAGGCCTAATTGATACGGAGCGACAGTGCCGTCATCATTGGCTAAGAGAATATCAGCAATACTTTCTAATTGATTAAGATCATCTTTCGTAAGGTCCGTTCTTCCATTAAAAAAGTTCGCCCTTTCACGAAGTACAGCTATTAAAGAATTATTTACACGTTCTACTTGACTCTTTTTTATCAGTAAAAAACTCATATCTACCATAAAACCACACATCAGAACAAAAACAAAAATATAGAATGCAAACTCAATGGCAGCGGCTCCATTATTCGATTTTACAAATTTAATAATCACAACCAATCATCCTTTGATTTTATTTACCTTGCTAAATTATGTTCCTGAACAAGAACAATCCGACGTGTCATTTGCTTTTGAACAAGCGATGATGGGAAAACAAAAAAAATAGGGCTATAAGGTATATTTACTTCATAAATGGCAAGCGGCGACGTATTTGAACCGACAGTTGAACAGTGTCTGCTTGTCAGGTCATTCATCGTCGCACAATATTCTATATTAGTATTTACTTTTACATTTTTACCAACTAATAATAACGCCCATCCATTCGACATATTATTAACCATCTTTTCGAAGTAATCATTATTATCAACAATACTTCTTCTGGTTGCCGTCGCGCTACTTGCCTCAGATAATATAAGATCAATCGATGACATTATGTAGACAACACGACAGAGTTCCAGTATAAAAAGGATAGAAATGATAAACGGGATAACTACAAAGGCAAACTCTATCGCCACCGCACCTTCACTTCTGGATAATAATTTTTTAACGCTGAACATATCAAATAAATCTCCACATTGTCATTATATATCCAATTGAAATTGCGATACCAAATGGCACAGTATTTACTTTAATCTTAAAAATAAACCTTGATATTAAAAGAACTAGTATTGATATTGGCGCACCGAAGCAACACATAGCAAAGAAAAATATCCCCATCAGTTCACTGGGAACACTAATACATAGCGCAAAAAGTAATTTTATATCCCCAGCTCCAATAACACCGATTAATGTCAAGAAAAAACCAATAATGAGAACAAGAGTTGGGATAATAACATTAAAATCATGAGTAAAACCAACCAAAGAAACAGCACATATCAATACCAGCAATACACTGCCATTCCTTATTTCTCTATACAATATATCCGTAACACAACAATAGAACAAAGTTAAAAATATAGAACAAATTACTATAGCCATAATGTGATAAACAATCAGGAATATAAAAAAAGATGTTCTGTATTTTAAATCAGGAACAGAACATCTTCATGGGTTATATTATCGCTTACCTTTCTTAATTTTGCTCTTTTTCATTTTTTGATATACAGGAATAACTACTGTTTTATATTCAACTGGAGGCTTGATAATTTCCTGAGTATTTTGTAATTCTATATTCCCTTTTTTTGAAACTAAACTAATTGATAAACTTGCCACTGCTTTAATTACCATTGAAAAATAAAACTCTATAGTTTCACAAATTTTTTGGTCACGATCATAGAGAATTGGTTCTACTGCAATAACACCACATGAAATGTCAGAAGAAGTCAACTGAACTGCTTTTTCAAAGCAATATTCGATCTCATCTTCATTTTTATTTTCACATTGCTGCAAAACTTTATTTTTCACATCGTTTAATAATTGGTAAATGAAAGAAAGCCTTTTTTCCGTTATTTTTTCACGAGTATCAATTACTGGGTTTGCTGAAACATATCCACTAACATGATCTGCAGAGCACAGTTTAATGGCACAATCAAAAATAAAAGAATCGTTCATTATATAATCCCGCTAATATTTAGAAGTATTTGTTGCAAATTTCAATAACACTGTCTGAAAGCTTACGTACCCGCCAGAAAATCTGCCCTATCGATTCATCTTTACTAGTGACGGCCATCAAGCAAAGCATTTTCTGGGCTGCTGGAACGCGATTAAAAAGAATCATACTGTCATCACTTTCCATGAAAACAGCATTTTGCTCCCCTTCACCAACCTCCTGTAGCATGGCGGAACTAATTCCCAATAAAGAGCTAGTTAATGCCGAAACCTTTCGTACATGAAGTTCATAACCCGGCATTAATAATGATGCTACTTCAAATCCATCAGCAGTTGAAATTAGTATGTTTTTTAGTATTGCATTTTCTTTAGAGAAAGATTCCAATTCCACTTGCAATGCACTTATTAACTCTTCAGGAATATGACCGACATCGTTATCAACGGGGTATTCATCAATAATTTCGGCAATTAGTTCATTCTGTTCTACAGGTAAGTTATCGACTGAGGTACTGTCGACTAAGTCATTATCGGCTGGAGCACCATCAACTAGAGTGCTATTTATTTCAAAAGGTAATTTATGTAAATCCATAATAATTCACCAAAATGAGCATGTTAACATTGATTTATTTGACCACGATGAATATATTCCACCATGATGTAAATAAGACTATTTTAAATATATTTTCAACTTTTCGTTTAACTTAAGTCTAGTTAGCGCAATATTTGCATCTCGCAGAATACTTATATAAATAAAGTATCTCGCGGTTCTTATAAGAGGTTTCAATAGATGGATTTCATCACAGTACGTAATTAAAACATCTTCAATTTCATTCCGCTTTGATGATAGACGCGAATATTTCATATTCGCTCTTACAACGTCACTCATTGCCTGAACTAAAGAATCACACTTGCCATCCATGTTAATACTACGTTCAATTCTTTTATTTATATTATTGATTACTGCCACTCTTAATATACCATCAATCTGAGACAGCTCATTCAACAAATTATCAACTTCATATTCCATATATACTCCACTAACTTCTTTATCTTGGCTAACATAAGAAAAGAAGATAAATTATTGCACGACAACTATCAAAGCATATCTGGCTATTTGTAAGACAAGTCAATTATGATTTTCTCTTTATACTTACCGTTGGCTGAAGCACGTGTAACATTAGTCAGCACATTGCATTCTTTCGCCACAACACGCATTATTGTACTGCCACTTCTATTATTAACAAATTCGATTCTATGTATTCCAGGATGATTTTTGAGAATACTCATTTGCGATTGATAAATGGACTTCACTGGTTGTGAGTTGAAAAGTTCAAGTTCGAGGACGTTACCTTTGACTTTTGGCATAACAATAAAATTGATTGGATATGCAGAATATAACGCCAATCGATCGCCACTGGTAGTATGAGCCGATGTCAACTTCGCAATCTCTTTCGCTCCATGAATATTTCCCACAAAAGAAGCTATAGGACCTTCCAATAACTCCTTCTCTGAGCACGTTCCGGAAATTGACATATCGCCACTTGATTCAAACGAGGGTATAACATCTTTGCTCTTATTTGGTAAATTTTCTGACGATGGGTTACTCACGATTTGTGGTGGCTGTGCTATGGAAGCAGGAATATCAACTTCTTGCGCATTCATTTCCGATGCTGCCGGGTTCCCTAAATGTAACTGTTCTCTGGGTGAAAGATTAGCTAACGAATGGATTAATGCATCAGGATTAGACGGTGATAGTTTTTCATCAAGGATGACTTTTCTTGCACTTGTATAATCATTTGTTTTCACCAAAGTATAAACAAGATTATAAACAGTTTGTGGCTGATATTTTTTTCTGGAATATAGTGATAATAAATAATCTCTTGCCTTCTGGTAATCTTGTTGCAATATCGCCATCATTGCTATGTTATTAATAACAATTTCTTCGTTATAAAATAATCCTCGAGCCTTTTCAAAGGAGGTTGTAGCCTCAGAATAATGTCCTTGCTGCGCAAATAGCACACCTTGCAAATTCCAAAGTTCGCCATTCGAACCATCTTTTAATAACAACTCTTTCAGGATTGGCTCAGCGTTATCTTCTTGACCTAACTCAATGTAGTTTTTTGCTTGCAATAGCAAATACTTTTTATCTTTATTCTTCTCTACCAGAGGTGCTAAATATATATTAGACGAACTATAATCGCCAATTTTGTTATAAAGCTGGGATAAGTGATAACGTTCATCATCATTGTCTTTCACACTCAGTTTATTTCGATATATCTCAATCAATCCTTGGTAATCATTTAGTTGAGTGAGTATATACTCTTTCTGATCTGCGTCAGTTGCGTTTGATAATCCACCTGAACAACCAGTAAGTACAGCAAGCATAACTATGGATAGAATCTTTTTCACAATGTTGAGCTCATCTTAATCAGGCCCGGACCCGCGACGATCGCGATCAGGGGAAAGAGAATAAAGGCGATCATCGGGAATGTCATTTTAGCAGATAAAGCAGCAACTTTTTCTTCCATCGAGAGCAATTGCATCTGCCTTATTTCCTTCGACAAATCAATTAGCACCGCATAAATTGATGAACCAAATTTTGTGCTCTGCAATAACGCCGAGCATAACATTCTTACTTCTTCATTATTAATTTCAGAAGAAAGTTGCTCTAGTGCAGTATTAATACCACTCACATCAGCTCTAAGCACAGTACGGATCAATAGTGATGATAGATCCTTATTGATCATTTCCATTTTATGCGCAATATATCCGAGCGATGCTTCAACTGTCATACCAGATTGTATGCAGACAGCTAAAAGATCGATTGCATATGGAATATCATTTGATATTCGCCGAAAATGGCGTTGTGTTACTGCTGCCTGTACTCGCGCAGGAACGATAATAATGACAGACAAAATCCCCAACATGACGATCAGTAGCATTTGATCATCTAACTCAATCCATCCAAAATATCTTAAACCAAGAATTGGCCCAGCCATAATAGCGAAAAGGAGAGCTTTAACTTTGACGTTTTGGTCTAACGCTGAGGACATCGAAACTACTTTGCTATTTTTTTTGAAAGTCTTATCCAGCTGTGTTTCTATTAAATTAGTACCATAGGTTAAAATGTTTTTCTTATCAGCATTAGTATTTGAGAAATTAATTAATTTTTCAACCTTCTTAATTCTTCGGTTTCTATAGACAAGCAGAAGTATGCTTCTGACCCCAATCAAAAAAAGCACAAATGATATTATATATACCATATCACCCAACCTTATTCATCATTGACCAAACAATTAATAGACCAGTAATAATACTACCTAGAGCATAATAAAGAATATATTTACCGGAATCAGTTCCGATCAATATTTCAAAGTTATCAGGAGCTACAAATTTTAAGAACAGGAAGAAAAAAACAGGTATAATTACCAGGACTTTTACTGACATACGCGCTTCAGCTGTCATCGCAATCTTTTTTCGATCTAACGTCTTGCTTGCAGATATTAACATTGTTAAACGAGACATCACTTCACTGACCTGTCCGCCCCCTTTCATATTAATAAGCACGGTTATTACAAAAGAAAAATACTCACTGTAGGGATAGCGAGCATAGGATTCCATGAAAACACGTTCAGGTTCATCGCCGATATCAAGGCGCATAAGTATACGTTTAAATTCTTTACCAAAATCACTATCAATAACCCTAGAACACTCTTCAAATCCTTGCATCACTGGGCGCCCTACTCGTACTGAGCTATTAATAATATTTAGCGCTTCAGAGAAATCTCTTTCAAACTCACGCCTCTTTTTCTTAATTTGCCGTACATATAGTATATATAGCCCTACAATAATAACGCCGGTGATAATAATAGTATTGTCGAAATTTAAGAACTCCATATTGATGTAGAGAAATGCGGCACATGCTATTATAATTATGCCGACATGTTTACCCAAAAGCTCTCTATTTTCACCAATCAAATTATTATTAATTTTATTTACAACGTTAAATATAGAAGAAGTTATGTTTCGTAACGCAACTCTTTTATTTGCTCTTTCCTGGCTAGCAATGACATTTGTAGATAATATTTTATCTTTAATATCTCTCGCTTTTTTAATTGAAAAATAAATCTGTATACTTCCGAGAAAAAGAATAAAGACAAACACAGCAATCATTATCATGATACTTTATTCCCAAAAAGTTGGCGTAAAGGCTCTAGATAGCCATGCACAAGGGCCTGCCGATAAACCGCAGAACGCTGCAAAAGCCCATTACAAGTAAATGTACCAGTGATCATTCCGTTGCTATCTCTTTCAGGATTTGCGGTAAAAGCAAAAATATCCTGCAATATAATATTTTCCCCTTCCATACCCATAACCTCAGATATATTGGTTACTTTTCTTGAACCATCGGGTAAGCGAGATGCCTGTACAATGATGTTAACTGCGGTAGAGATATTTCGTCGGATAGCCACTAACGGCAATGCCGCACTGGCCATCATGACCATACTTTCCAGACGGGCAAGCGCATCACGTGGGTTATTTGCGTGGAGTGTAGACATGGAACCATCATGGCCAGTATTCATTGCCTGTAGCATCTCGAAAGCCTCTGCTCCACGACACTCACCTATAATGATGCGATCAGGTCGCATACGTAGTGACTTAATAACCAGGTTACGCATGGTTATCTGCCCCTGGTTCTCTGAACCGGCAAGTCGAGTTTCCAGTCGTAGCACATGCGTCTGCTGCAAGCGTAATTCGGCCGCATCTTCTAAGGTCAAAACACGCTCAGTTTCATCAACATACTGTGACATAGCATTTAGCAGCGTTGTTTTACCCGAACCAGTACCACCAGAGACAATGATATTTATTCGACATCGGCTGGCTATAACTAAAAAATTAGCCATCATCTCGTTGATACTGCCGAATTTAATCAATTCGCCTAAAGTAATATTACCTTTCCCGAATTTACGAATTGACATTGATGTGCCATCAATGGATATCGGGGAAATAACAACGTTCAAACGGCTACCATCCGGCATACGCGCATCGACGAGCGGTTGTGCATCATCGATACGGCGACCGACCTTACCCACAAGACGACGGGCAATATCGGTTAATTGTTCATTATTTATGAACTGTTTATCGGACAGAACTAAACGCCCCTTACGTTCAACAAAAATACGATCGGGGCCATTAACCAAGATATCGCTGATGGAGTCATCCTCCATCAGCTCTCGCAATGGGCCATACCCCGTAATTTCATCAACAACCAGTTCACATAGTTCCTGTCGTTCTGGCGCTGATAAGTAGTTTTCGGTACGATTACCATTAATTACGGTTCGAATTACAGAGTTCACCTCATTAACAAGCTCTCCCCTATCGTCCTTGATACTCTCTATTTGCTCTAAATCGATATTTTTGAGCACTTCCTGTCTAAAATACACAAAGGAACTCGATTTATTCATAGCTCGTCCATGATTAATTCATTACATTACTGAAAATTTATAAACTATGATGAAGATATTTATTTCCCACTAAGAATCATTTTTTCCTGAATAACATTGGTAAACTTAAACCCTTTTTCCCTTTTCCACTTTTATCTTCTTTCAATTTTTTGCCTAACATCTTAGCGGCAAAAAAATAGAGTTCAGACTTCACCTTGTCTTTCTTTAAGTCCTTCGTGTAAGGATTTACAATATCAATACGTTTACCGAGGTAATTTTCAATATCTTCGTTTGTCAATTCGTCTGGTTTAGTCGCATGATTTTCATTTAATACAATGATGTTTTTTGATGTGTCTTTTGCGCCATCCTGATTCGTCGATGTTCGTTCTAGCTCATCAATAACTAATCGAGCATTACGTACTGATGATAATTCTCGAGTTACAACAATAAATATAAAATCAGAACCAGGAGCTATATAGGCTAATTTATCCATGACTTGGGTAGTTACATTGTGGTCAAAAATAACAATATTGTAGTTCTGGAAATCTGGCGCATCGAATTGCCATTGCTCTTCATCAGTGGCGATCTTCATCCCTTGATGTGTATTTATCTGTGTAATTACGCCGTCACGATGCAATGTGATATCAGATAATAAATCCAGATCCGGTGTGCCAGTATGGCCCTGAACCAACAACGTTGGCAGACTGCTCAATTCACCAAAAGCCTGAAATAGCCGCCACGTTACTAGCGATGTCCCACTTCCACCTTTGCATCCTAGTACGCTCATCTTTTGGGTATAGCTAGTTACTTCATTGCTATCTCCCGTTTTTTTTAGCGCTTCACCTAGCATCATCATCTGGGAATCAAGGTGTAAATATATTGCACCTATCCGTTTCATTCCATCGCAAAAACTGATTGAATCAACGTCACCGACAAATATTTTTTTTGTTCTGACTGGGAATAAATATTTTATCTTTTGTTCAATTTCAGATATTTCTCGGTAGTCCTCGATATCAACAATAACATACTCACTTGATGCAATATCATCGTCATTCACGATATCATTAAAAAAGCAATTCACGAGTTTTATATCAAGATTGCCATTCATTCGTGCCTGAGTCGATAGACCAGATGCTATATGAGAGCGGGCAGAGACTATCGTTATGGTACCAACAGATGAGTCACTTATTTTTCCCTCAGTTCCTTTTTTGTTTATTTTTGTTAGATCTAGCATACTCTTCCCTTAATTATCGGATGAATCCACCACGAGATATAAAGCCAATACCTTCATTTTTATCTAATTCATCATTATGTTCATCAGCAACACCAATGTTGAAGAACAGCTTATCTACCGTTGTTTTGTGAAACTCCGGTACTGGTAATTTATAATTTTCTGATGCTGGAATAGGCTTAACTAATTTTACCGTAGCAAAAACAACGAGTTCACTCTTCTCTCTTTCCGTTTGTGAACTGCGCGCAAATGCGCCAAGAATAGGAATATCACCTGCATAAGGAACCTTTGACAAAGACTCACGGTCAGACTCACTTAACAGACCACCAATAACAAAACTGTCACCATCTGCTAGTTCAATAGTTGACTGCGTTTTCCTGGTATTAATTGTTGGAATAGCGTAAGAGTTGTAAGTATAGCTGCCTGTCACATTGCTGAGTTCATTTGATATATATAAGCGAATCTTATCTGTGCGATTTACCTTTGCACCAATATTCAGTCGAATGCCGTATTCTTTATACTGTACGCTCGTGCTGCTGTCACCACCACTATCTACCACAATCGGTATTTCACCGCCGACCAGAAATGTTGCATATTCACCAGAAAGAACGGTTAAATTTGGTTGGGCAAGAACTCTGGCAATACTGTCATTTTTTACGGCATTGATAACCGTACTAATATTACCGGCGTCAAATCCCCCTTTAAAACCAATCAAGCTAAACACCCCAGCACTATTTGCCGCACTACCGCCGTTGATAATGCTATCCAAAGTTAAGCTGCTCCACTCAATGCCTAAGGCATCAGTGAATTGTTTGGTAACTTCAACCACAGTCAGCTTCACATTGACCTGCTGTGGAGAGGATAGGATTGTCATGCGATCAATAACGTTATCCCATCGAGTTTTTGATAGTAGTTCCACGTTATCATCACCGTGAGAAACCTGATTTTCTTTCTTATCCGTGCCGACCAGGCTCCCCACCGTATTATATATTTGGTCCCGAACTTCTTCTGTTGCAACATCACCTTTGAGAATATAAGTAAGTTTATCACCACTCATATAGCGTTCAATCTGGATATTTGTACCGGGAAACTGTTTATTAACTTTATCAGTCAATGCATTCCCAAAACTATCGACAGCGATACTCATTTTGTTGAGCACCTTGCCTTTTTTACCATATACCGTTAAATCAGCGACACCCACTTTCTTTGCAAAAAGTACAATTTTTTTATTGTCAATAACTTTGTAGTCGGCAATGTCTGGGTTAGAAATGAATACCGTATCAATGGCCTGTGAAACAGAAATATTACGAGCTTGTCCCTCCTTAAGCACGACATCCTCTGCTGATGCCATTGATACCATACAAGGCAATGTCAACAATAGTATAAACTTCCTGGCTATCTTTAACATACATCAGTCCTTTTATTAAAGTATGTGTATAGAAATTTCAGTAAAAATAAAATGTAAAGACAGTTCTAGCCCCTATAGGCCGAATTGCTATTGAAATATCACTCAGCTTATTCATTTTGTACTTTCGTGCTTGCTGTACCTGGGCCTCGATATTCTCTGATGCTATTATCCCCACCGGAATATGTTTCTGTTGACAGAATATCTCGATTATCAATTGGCCACTGACCTTCATCACCAACAAGAACTGAATGTGTCAAATCATTTTCGGTAAGGTTCGCTGTTGTCGGAAAAATATATAATCTGGCTCCATCCAGCCCCTTTAATATACGAACTTCAGCTGGTGTTAGCTCAACTAATACATAACCTTCATTTTTTAACGGATTACTCTTTCCAACATTCTTCATGTTTGTTGAAGAAATGGCGAGTATTTTCTTATCTTTCATTAACAGCTTAAAGTGTCGACTATTAATATCATTATCAGTATTTATAGTTGGTGTTGTCCTTGTATCACCGCTATTACCTACCGTCGTTCTCAGATTATATGAAAGATATATATCCAGGCCGCCACCAGCATGTGCATTTGTGAAAAGGTAGCTATCGGAATTCTTAATTGAAAAACCATAGACTATGCTACCTGGCGTAGCCGACATCGTTATATACTCGTCGCTACCAGGCTCCACTAAAGCCGCCTTTGGAATGTATGCCCCTGCAGCTATATCACTATTAATCATCCAGCTATCGATTGAATCGACAATAGATAGGCTATTTTTTTCGTCACTCCCTTCAGCAATATTTAAAGTGACTAGTTTAAAATCACCTCCAGTTATACGCATGCCTTTAGTTAAATCTTTCTGCGCTACTGCAACTGTAATATTTTCAGTTGGCACTGCTGGCGCTTCAACCTGCTGGATCTGTTGTACTTGTTGTGGTTTTACAGCAGCTTTTCTTTCCATCAGAAAGTAGAACGATAAACCAAGAATGCCGATGATAACCATGGCAATATTAATTATTAGTGTGTACTTCTTGCCCATTGATACCCTCAGAGTTTATATAGATGCAACAGTTAATATTCATGAGATAAAATTGTGTAGAGCGCTTGGAAAATCACATTTTAAATACACAATGGTATCTAAGTTCACAAACCGAAAAGAATATTAGGAAAGAGAAAAACCCATACTGGATATGTATATTTTAAAACATAGCTACCGCACTAACTGAACCGATGATTCAGTCATGGAGTGTGGAGATTATAGGTAATCAGCCGGCTAATTTTTTCTTTAAATTCAGTATAATGAGAAGCAGGCGGAATAATATCCTGCCTGCTTTTCTATCAATCAGCTACCTGTAGCTTTCGATTTTAAGGTGTAGTTTTCGATTTTAAGGATTCCTGAACCTGCGATGAAACGGTTTTGAAGATGCTCGTCAACAACTGCTGTACTGTGCCATCTTTACCAAATATAACAGCCACAACAGCTGCAACGCCTGCAAGCACAATCGCATATTCAACCGCAGTTACACCCTGTTCGCTCTTTATAAAGCCGCGAACTTTTTCAACACCCATTGTCGTTTTGACATATGCCTTAATAACTAAATCATTCATTATATTAATCTCTATCCATAAATATATTAAACATCCATCCTGATGATTTATCATAAACAAACGATATGTTTTCTATTCATGCTAAATCAGCGATGACATTATGAGAGCTGGCCGTCAAAAAAAATAAGAACATTTTCACGCTTTAGGATTTAATTTATATTCACACCATGTACATAAAGCGTTGAATATATATCGATATTATTCTAGGTATAAATGTAAAAATGACACATTCATTCACGCAGATTATTAGTAATGTAAATAATTTAATAAAATCATCAAATAAAATAGCAAAATCATACACCAGACCAAAAACGACATTTGGTATATTTATTCATATTGCATTCATTTTACGAATTGATATTAGTTAATGCTTGTATTGTATCCAGGACCACGCTTTATATTTAGTGGTCATTTCCAGGCATTATCAGGCAGCTGTTAGCAGATACCACCGTACAATTAGGCTAACTAACATGGCGTGTTGAGAAAATAGAGGGGGTCTGGTAAAAGTGGCATACTGATGATGCCACTGTGTAGTGCGTTACTTCTGGGCCTGGTGGTATAGGTTATCCCACATATCTTTCACCAGCGCCTGGTCACGGGGAGAGAGCTCGCCGGCGCCAATTGCCGTTTCAAGACTCTGTGTCACGTTGCGATACAGCGCATCGGCAGTGTGGACCTCACCTTCATCCAGGTCAGCCACAGCCAACGTTAAATGGCCACGCAGATAACCGCTGGCAAACAGCTCATCATCACTGGCGTGCTCCACCATGTCATCAATTAACGCCAGAATGCGTGCTTCAAACTCCGCGATCATCTTCTTTCCTCTTTCGGTAACATGGCTTTAGAGATCTTCCGGCCATGGAAATTGTTCCGCCGTTAGAGCCGGCGTATGGTAATAATTCTGTAGCGCTTCGATAAACTTAGCCGGACGCGGCGGAATACCTTCTGCAAGATAGGTCATCACCTGCGCATGTACGCGTCGTTGGAATACGATCCGGTCCGGTTCAAAGTCACCTTCCAGGTTGTCGCAGCTGACGTTAAACGGGAAACCCGCCGCCACGCAGAACAGCCAGTCGAAAGCCTGCGGCTTCACCTCAACGTCTTCAAACTGGCCCTGGGTTTTAGCGTCACGCCCATCCGGGCAGTACCAGTAACCAAAATCAACCTGCTCACGCCTGGCCTTTCCGGCGATGCACCAGTGAGAAATTTCATGCAGTGCGCTGGCAAAAAAGCCGTGTGCGAAAACGATGCGGTTATAAGGCACCTCAGCATCAGCCGGAAGATAGATGGGTTCGTCGTCGCCTTTAATCAGACGAGTATTAAACTCATCGGCAAAGCAGCCGTCAAAAATCGTCACTAACTGCTGATAATCATGTGTGTTCGTCATTAATTCATCCCTAACCAATGCAAAATTTGCTGTCCATGGCTGTCATACAGCAGCTTCGCGCTCATCACCGCGGAAACCACCACAATCATCGGGCGGATCAGCGTCTGCCCTTTGCTGAGCACTAAACGGGAACCCATCCGCGCGCCGAAAAACTGCCCGACCATCATGACGAATCCGGTTGCCCAGATAACTTTGCCGCCGATAATAAACAGCAGCAGCCCGCCCACGTTGGAAGTGGCGTTCAACACCTTGGCATGCGCGGTAGATTTAGCAAGGTTAAAGCCCATCAGCGTCACAAACGCTAACGCGTAGAACGAACCGGCGCCGGGGCCAAAAAAGCCGTCATAAAAGCCAACGCAGCCACCGGCTACCAGCGCAAACGGCAGGCCGTGCAGACGTCGTTGACGGTCCTCTTCGCCGAGTTTAGGCATCAGCAGGAAATAGAGGCCAATACCAATCACCAGCAGCGGCAGGATCTGGCGTAGGATCTCTGACTGCACGTGCTGTACCAATAGCGCGCCGGTCATCGAGCCGATAAAGGTCATCAGGATATTGAGTTTTTGATCCGCGAGATTCACTACTTTGCGGCGAACAAAATAGAGTGAGGCGGATAACGAGCCACCGCAGGCCTGTAGCTTGTTGGTCGCCAGCGCCTGTGCCGGCGGCATGCCCGCGGCCATCAGCGCCGGGACGGTGAGCAAACCACCGCCGCCCGCCAATGAATCAATAAAACCCGCCAGAATCGCGGTAAAGAAAAGGACCACCAGCATCAGTGGTTCAACCATAAATAACGCGGAGAAGCTGTCCATTAGAGTACGTGTTCGTCCAGTAGCGCCTGGCAGGAAGGCGGCAACGGAGGAGGCGTCTTCTTCACAGGTTTAGTGGTGCCAGGTTTTGGCGGTTCAAACCAGCTTTGCAGTTCTGCGCCGCAGCCATCTCCAGCCGGAGGCGGTGCCTGCTCCTCACATTCGAGGCTGTTCGCCGGGCACTTCAGGCGTACGTGCATGTGCGCACGATGCTGGAACCACGGGCGAACTTTATGCAGCCAGTCACGGTCGTTACCCGCATCGAGGCAAAGCTGCTGTTTAATCGCTGGGTTAACAAAAATGCGCGTCACTTCCGGGTCTTCGGCGGCGAGCTTAATTAGCTGACCAATTTCCTGCTTCCACAGTGTTGGAACGACACGTTTGCCATCCGCGCTGACTAAATCCAGCGCCTGGGGTTTCAGCAACTGAGCCGAACTCCAGCGCGCTTTCGGTAGCTGCAGGAAAATATCAACATCCAGTCCACTCTGGTGGCTGGCGTGTCCGCCGTTAAAGCGCCCACCAGCAGGCATCCCCATATCACCAATCAGCATCGTGCCCATACCATGCTGCTGCACCTGGCTACCCAGGCGCTGGATAAACTGCACCAGCTCCGGATGACCAAAGTAGCGGCGCTGGTCGGTACGCATCACCTGATAGGTTTCAGACTGCAACGGGAGCGCCTGCGCGCCCACGATACAGCCGTTTGCAAACGCGCCAATCGACTGGGCGCTGCCGCTGATGGGTTGAGTGATTTTCTGCCACGGCGTTGCTGCCAACGCCGTGCCGCTGACCGCCAGGGCCAGCAGCGCAATAACGGTTTTTTTCATGTTTACCAGCGTGGAATAGACGTCGTCACATCGGCATTTTGCGCGCGTTGACGCATGAAGTGATCCATCAGCACAATTGCCAGCATCGCTTCGGCAATCGGCACCGCACGGATACCCACGCAAGGGTCGTGACGACCTTTGGTGATCATCTCCACTTCTTCGCCAAAGCGGTTCAGCGTTTTGCCCGGTACGGTAATACTGGAAGTCGGCTTCAGCGCAATGTTGGCCACGATTTGCTGACCGCTGCTGATACCGCCCAGAATGCCGCCCGCGTGGTTGCTCTGGAAACCGGCTTTGGTAATTTCATCGCGGTTTTCGCTGCCGCGCAGTTTTACCACCTCAAAGCCATCGCCAATCTCCACGCCTTTCACCGCGTTGATGCTCATCAGCGCGTGGGCGATATCCGCATCCAGACGGTCGAACACCGGTTCACCGAGGCCAGCAGGAACGCCATCAGCCACCACGGTGACCTTCGCACCAATGGAATCGCCCTCTTTCTTGAGGCCGCGCATCAGTTCGTCCAGCGCCTCGATTTTGTCCGGATCCGGGCAGAAGAATGGGTTCTGCTCGACCTGATCCCAATCTTTGATCACCAGCGGAATGTCGCCCATTTGGGTCAGACAACCGCGAATAACGATACCGAACTTCGCCGCGAGGAATTTCTTGGCAATCGCCCCAGCCGCTACGCGCATCGCCGTTTCACGCGCAGAAGAACGACCGCCGCCACGATAGTCGCGCAGGCCGTATTTCTGTTCGTAGGTGTAGTCTGCGTGTCCTGGACGGAAGACGTCTTTAATCGCGCCGTAATCCTGGGAACGCTGATCGGTGTTTTCAATCAGCAGACCGATGCTGGTACCGGTGGTCACCCCTTCGAACACGCCGGAGAGGATTTTCACCTGGTCCGGTTCGCGACGTTGGGTGGTGTAACGCGATGTCCCCGGGCGGCGGCGGTTAAGGTCATGCTGCAGGTCCGCTTCGGTTAACGGGATGCCCGGAGGCACGCCGTCAACGATGCAGCCCAGCGCAATACCGTGCGACTCGCCAAAGGTCGTTACACGAAAGAGTTGTCCAATTGTATTTCCTGCCATCACGACTCCGTTATCGTTGTTCTGTTGTTGCGTGCTGGATTATTCAGTCTTTGTACTGTGCGAAGTGATCCTGTGCAGCGACCAACTGCGCTTTGGTCAGCATAAAGACGCCGTCACCGCCGTTATCAAACTCAAGCCAGGTGAACGGAACATCCGGGTATTGGTCCATCAGATGTACCATGCTGTTACCCACTTCACAAATCAGAATACCGTCATCGGTGAGGTAATCCGGCGCACAGCCGAGAATACGACGAGTCAGGTGCAGACCATCAGCACCGGAAGCCAGACCCAGCTCTGGTTCGTGGCGATATTCTGACGGCAGATCGGACATATCTTCTTCATCCACGTACGGCGGATTGGTGACGATCAGATCGTATTGCAGCTGCGGCGCATCACGGAACAGATCGGAACGGATCGGCGTGACGTTGTGGATCATGCCGTGCTCTTCAATGTTGAACTCGGTGACGGCCAATGCGTCTGGAGAGACGTCAATCGCGTCCACTTCCGCTTCCGGGAAAGCGTAGGCGCAGGCAATCGCAATACAACCGCTGCCGGTGCACATATCAAGAATATGCTCAGGGCGATGGTTAATCAGGCCCGCAAAGCGGTTGTTAATCAGCTCACCAATTGGCGAACGCGGCACCAGTACGCGGTCGTCAACGTAGAATTCGTGACCGCAGAACCAGGCTTTGTTGGTCAGGTAGGCCACCGGAATACGTTCGTTCACGCGACGAATCACGCGTTCAACGATCAGCTGTTTTTCCGTGGTAGTCAGGCGCGCGCTGCGCATATCTTCTGGAATATCCAGCGGCAGGTAGAGCGTAGGAAGTACCAGCTGCACCGCTTCATCCCATGGGTTATCGGTGCCGTGACCGTACCAGATCTCGGCCGCGCTAAAGCGGCTTACCGCCCAGCGGAGCATGTCCTGAATGGTATGCAGCTCATTGACTGCTTCATCAACAAAAATCTTATCCACATTGTCCTCCAGGGGCATGCGTCGGGGTAAATTCGGCGGCTAGTTTGCCATGAAGGCGGCGATAAATCAGCATTCTTGCGTAGGCCGCGGGGAAAAAAGCGTTTTCGCTGCAGGGAGCGGCGTGAAAAGGTAAACTAGGAGAAAAGATGAATTGAGAAGAATCAATGAAAAACAAAAACGCTTTGAGCGAGGAGGATCAGGCACTCTTCCAGCAGCTCATGACGGGCACGCGTAAAATTAAGCAGGACACTATCGTTCATCGTCCCGTACGAAAAAAAATCAGCGAAGTGCCGCCAAAGCGTCTGCTCCAGGAGCAGGCCGACAATAGCCACTATTTTTCCGATGAGTTCCAGCCGTTGCTCAACACTAACGGCCCGGTCAAATACGTACGCGAAGACGTCAGCCATTTTGAACTGAAAAAACTGCGCCGCGGTGATTATTCCCCTGAGCTGTTTCTTGACCTGCACGGGTTAACGCAGATGCAGGCCAAGCAGGAGCTGGGTGCGCTCATTGCCGCCTGCCGTCGTGAGCATGTGTTCTGCGCCTGCGTGATGCACGGGCACGGCAAACATATTCTGAAGCAGCAAACGCCGCTGTGGCTGGCTCAGCATCCGCACGTGATGGCGTTTCATCAGGCGTCAAAAGAGTACGGCGGAGATGCCGCGTTGCTGGTGCTGATTGAAGTAGAAGAGTGGCTGCCGCCAGAACTGCCCTGACAGACTCCCGGAGTCGGCATGAACGCCTCGTCCGGGCTACAGGAAAAATCGACGTCACCCGGCCATAAGCCGGGTAAAAAGCGATTAAATCGCTTTCGCCATTTTCAGATTACATGGGCTCATTTGCCAGTTCAGGACACCTTGTCCGTTTGCGTCCAGAGTGACGCTGGCAATAGCTGAAGTGGTAAACATTGGCGGAACCTCGCCCGGGCAGAGTTCTGCGACCAGGTAGCCAACCAGCGGCAGGTGGGAAATCACCAGCACCGATGAAACACCTTCATTCGCTAACGCCTGAAGATAGGCGCTAACCAGCCCGATATCGCCACACGGAGTGAGCTCAGGCAGGACATCCACCTCTTTTGGCAGGTTTACACACTCCCCCACCACTTCCAGTGTCTGTTCCGCACGCAGGTACGGACTCACCAGAACACGATCGATATCCACTTTTTGGTCTTTAAACCAGGTTGCCATCTGACGAGATTCATCACAACCGCAACCGGTAAGAGGACGAACCGAGTCACTGGCTGCATCGAGGGCAGCGTCGCCGTGACGCATAATAAAAACTTGCATATTGCACCGCTTTTGTTGACCAGAAGCACCTGCGTCACCATGACGGTGACGCGGTAGCCGGGCATTGTGCCTTATCCATTCACTGAATGAAACGCTGATTTTTACCTTACTGGCGTAAGTATAGTCAACATCCGTTTACAAAATAACCAAAAACCGCGCGTTTCATCTGGGATCACATTCTTTGACCTCAGTTCGGTAAATCTGTTTCATCACCTGGCCAAAAGGTATCGCTGCGCTCTGCCCGAAGTAAAAGTGCCTCACTTGGGGTGAATCGCGAGCCATACTGCGTAGCCAATCGTTGCAACCGGGCAACTACCTCACCCGCGCCCAGTGAATCCATATAGCGGAGCGGGCCACCGAGGAACGGTGGAAAACCAATGCCAAAGACTGCGCCGATATCGCCGTCACGTGCGCTGCGGATAATACCTTCATCCATGCAGCGTGCCGCTTCATTGAGCATCAGCATAACGCACCGTTCCGCCACCTGTTCTGCGGAGCATTGATTATGCCGAGCCGCCATTCCCGCCAGGGAATAGACCGCGCTATCAACTTGTTTCTTGCTTTTACGCCCTTTCTTCCCATAAAGATAGAAACCGCGACCATTTTTTCTGCCTTTGCGATCGTCATTCAAAATCGCCTGAATCAGACTTGCAGGCGCACTAAAACGTTCGCCGTAAGCGGTTTCAAGAATCGGCAGGATTTTTGTCCCTGTGTCTATTCCTACCTCATCGAGCAACTGAATCGGCCCGACAGGGAAACCAAATTTAACCAGCGCATTATCAATATGTTCGACGCTTTCCCCCTCCACCAGCATGCGCATGGCTTCAGCGATATAGGGAGCGAGGATGCGGTTTACATAGAATCCCGCCTTATCTGCCACCACAATCGGCGTTTTCCCTTGTTTCTTGGCAAGCTTCACCGTGGTGGCAATGGTCTGCTCAGAGGTTCCTGCATGGGGAATCACTTCCACTAGCGGCATTTTTTCAACCGGGCTGAAGAAGTGAAGACCGATAACCTGTTCAGGCCGCTGAGCAAAGGCAGCAATATCGCCAATCGGCAAAGATGAGGTATTCGAGGCAAAAATGGTGTGAGGTGCGCAATATTGTTCAACCTCGCCAACCATCTTCTGCTTGAGGGCTAAATCTTCAAAAACCGCTTCAATCACCAGGTCACGATGGGCAAAGCCGCGGTAATCTGTACCGCCGGAAATCAGCGCCAACTGGGCGTCGCGCTCCGCCGCTTTCATATGACGGCGACGCACTTTTTGTTCAAGCTGATCCCAGCTGTATTTCAGCGCATGGTTAATACCATTGGCATTAATATCTTTAATACGTACCGGCAGTTTGCCTTTTATCGCCGTGACGTAGGCAATCCCTCCGCCCATGAGCCCACCGCCCAGCACGCCCACAGAACGTAATGGGCCAGGCGCTACGGTAGCGCCGGGATCTTTTTTGATATTGGTGCTGGCAAAGAAAATATTACGCAGCGCTTTTGATTGCGGCGTCATGGCCAACTCGCCGAAGGCGCGTGCTTCAGCCTCATAACCGCTGCTAAGACCCTGCGCCAGGCCGGTTTCAACAACCTTTAAAATTTTATCCGTTGCCGGATAGTTACCTTGCGTCTTTTGCGCGGTCTTTTTAGCGGCCATGCTAAACAGTAAATTGCGCCCCAGCGGCCCCGCCAGAATACGTTCGCGAACCGGCAAGCGGCGATGGTCATGGCGCGGCTTGCGCACGTACTCCGCAGCAGCCTCAAGCAAGATTGAGTGCGGAACCACTTCATCCACCAGCCCCGCTTTCAGTGCCTGACGGGCGCGAAGCTGCTTACCGGTGAGGATCATATCCAGCGCCGTACTCACGCCAATTAAGCGCGGTAAACGTTGAGTGCCGCCAGACCCCGGTAACAAGCCGAGCTGCACTTCCGGCAGCCCCAGCACCGTCCGCCCATCATCCGAACAGATACGCGCATGACAGGCCAGCGCCAGCTCCAGCCCACCGCCCAGACAGGCACCATGAATCGCCGCCACCACGGGGATGGTAAGGCTCTGAATTTCAGCCATTACCTGCTGCCCCTGACGCGCGAGGGACTCCGCTTCCTGGGCGCTCTGACAGCGGCCAATCATGTTGATATCAGCCCCGGCAATAAAGTTATCCGTTTTTGCGGAAATCAGTACTACGCCCAATAAGGCTCTGTTTTCTCTGATTTGCTTAAGGATAGCGCGTACCTGACCGCCAAACTCGGCCTTCAGGGTATTCATCTTTTCATCGGGTACGTCGATGGTCACTACCGCCACGTTGTCCGGGCGCACGATGAGCGTAAATGCGGATTTAATTTCCATTATTCTGCCTCCAGGACCATTGCCGCACCGAGCCCACCCGCCGCACAGGCGGTCACCAGCCCAAAACCGCCACCGCGACGACGCAGTTCATTCAGCGTTTGGGTGATCATGCGTGCGCCCGTCGCCGCAAACGGGTGACCGTAAGCGATTGAGCCGCCCAGAACGTTGAATTTGCTTTCGTCAACCTCGCCGGTAGCGTGGCTGCGCCCGAGCACTTCGCGCGCAAATTTTTCACTCGCCAGGCACTGAATGTTGGCCAGCGTTTGCGCCGCGAAGGCTTCATGCATGTCGATAAGCGTAAGGTCAGCGAAGGTCAATCCTGCGCGATCCAGCGCCAGCGGCGTTGACCATGCCGGGCCAAGCAGCATGTCCTGCCAGACATCAATGGCAGTAAACGCGTAGCTGCGCAGATAACCCAACGGCACCAGCCCCAGCTCTTTAGCGCGGGATTCCGTCATCAGGATAACTGCCGCAGCGCCGTCGGTTAACGGCGTACTGTTCGCCGCGGTTACCGTTCCGTGCTGGCGGTCAAATGCTGGACGCAGTTTGGCGTAATCGGCAAGCGTAGAGTTTGCGCGAATATTATTGTCCTGCTCTAGCGGATTACGGTACGGCGGCGAGTAGGCCGTCATGACCTCATCGTTCAGCTTCCCTTCCGCCCAGGCCTGGGATGCCAGTTGATGCGAACGGTTCGCCAGCGCATCCTGCTGCTCACGCGTGATGCCATAGGTTTTCGCCATCTGTTCCGCGGTATCGCCCATCCGCAGCCCGGTGGAATACTCCGCGACTGCAGGAGGTACCGGCATCAGGTCACGCAGACGCAGCCGAGAGAAAAGTTTGAGTTTTTGTCCCAGGGTGCGGGCTTTATTCGCATCTACCAGCGTACGCGCAAGCTTTTTACTCACGCCAATGGGAAGAACCGAGGAAGAGTCAGCACCGCCCGCAATCCCGGCGCGAATCGTCCCCGCCATCAGGCTTTCTGCAACGTTCGCCACCGCCTGAAAGCTGGTCGCGCAGGCACGGCTGACGCTGTAGGCATCGGTATGCACGTTCATGCCGGTGCCCAACACGATTTCACGGGCGATATTGGGTGCAGCAGGCATCTGTACCACCTGACCAAATACCAGCTGTTCGATAACTTCAGGGGAGATTTCGCTACGGGCCAGCATTTCACCCACGACCATTTTACCGAGGTCGACGGCCGGCACACCGTGAAACGCGGTCGCCTGTCGGGCAAACGGGGTACGTAATCCACTGACTATAGCAATGCGATCGCCCTGACGGGTGATAAGCGGTAACGCCTGACTCATAACTCTCCCCTGTTAACGAAATAAATCTAAGTGGTCTGACCTGATAACAGTTTTAACTAATTTATTACACTTAGCCAATCGGGGAGAGAAAAAATTGAGAGCTAAAACACATTGAGAACAAAAGAAAACGCCCCTGTTACGCAGGTAACAGGGGCGTTATTTAAAGCCGTTGTGCGAAAGGCGCGATTAACGCAGGCCCAGCTGGAAAATCAGCGTTTCGGCTTCGCAGGCGAAGACAAAATCAATATCCAGCTGCACGCCGCCTTCAACGTCTTTGAAATCAGCGGTGATTTTGCACGGTTCAGATTCTACGCTACGCGCTTTTTCTGACAGCGCCGCCAGCGTCTCTTCAGCTTCAGCACGGTTTGCGAACACGCGGCTGTAAGAGGCTGTGCAGTCGGAGTTGTCCATAATGGTACCCACATCCATGCAGCAGCAAACTGGGGTTTCATCAGCACTACATTTGCTCATTGTAGATTTCCTCTGTTTTGTGCACTCAAGGTGCCAGATAAACGATGAGCCTATTTTACGTCCGCCCGCTTTACGCCTCCAGTCGATAATGAGATCTAAACCCTTAAGTGACCGAAATCACAATTAAAAATGATCTAAAACAAATTTGGTGTTTCACACCCTATGACCACCCCCGCATTTTTGCCAACCAGATCTCGTTTTAAACAACATCTTTGAAAAACTTAATAAACAATATTGCAACATACCATCTGGTCAGACCTATACTCTCGTCACTGGTCTGATTTCTCTGTTGTAGTCCAGCCCCTACACTTCGCGCTTCTGTTACTACATGTAACATTGTTTGTATAAAAATAACTCAATGAGGTTATGGTCATGAGCCAGAAAACCCGTTATACGAAGTCTGCTCTTGCTGTCGCAGTGGCACTTGTTTCAACCCAAGCCTGGTCAGCAGGCTTCCAGCTTAATGAATTCTCAGCCTCTGGTCTGGGCCGTGCCTATTCCGGCGAAGGTGCTATCGCAGATGATGCGGGTAATGCTAGCCGTAACCCGGCGCTGATTATGATGTTCGACCGCCCGACGTTTTCTGCCGGTGCGGTGTTTATCGATCCTGATGTGAACATTTCAGGCACTTCGCCAAAAACCAAAAAAAGCACCGATGCGGATAATATTGCGCCAACGGCATGGGTTCCTAACATGCACTTCGTTATGCCTATTAACGAACAGTTTGGTTGGGGGGCTTCTGTAACCTCCAACTATGGCCTGGCTACGGAGTTTAATGATAACTACGCAGCGGGTCCGTTTGGCGGCACTACCGATCTGCAAACGATCAACCTGAATCTGAGCGGTGCTTACCGACTGAATAGCGCCTGGAGCTTCGGTCTCGGTTTTGATGCAGTGTATGCCAAAGCGAAAATCGAGCGTACGGCAGGTGATATCAGCACAGCCGTTACCGCTATCGGTGGTGCACCAACTGCAAATGCGCTGGGTGTCCCTTCAACTAGCTCCCAGATTGCTCACCTGAAGGACGATGAATGGGGCTACGGCTGGAACGCAGGTATTTTGTATGAGCTGGATAAAAACAACCGCTGGGGTCTGACCTATCGCTCCGAAGTGAAAATCGATTTCGATGGCGACTACAGAAGCTCAATTACCTCCAGGGGAAATGTAGCATTCCCAGGCCTGGGCATTGCCGCACCATACGGCACCAACGGCGCTACCGTCCCAGGTTCTCTGACCCTGAACTTGCCTGAAATGTGGGAAATATCCGGTTATAACCGCGTTGCGCCGAAGTGGGCTATCCACTACAGCATGGCGTATACCAGTTGGAGTCAATTCCAGGAGCTGAAAGCAACCGGTTCAAACGGCCAGCAGCTCTTCTATAAAGAAGAAGGCTTTAAAGATGCGTACCGCATCGCTCTGGGTACCACCTACTATTACGATAAAAATTGGACCTTCCGTACCGGTATCGCATTTGATGATAGCCCGGTTCCGGCAGATAACCGTTCTATCTCCATTCCGGATCAGGACCGTTTCTGGATTAGCGCCGGTACCACCTACGCCTTTAACGATGATGCTTCTCTCGACTTCGGCGCATCCTATATGCACGGCCAGAACGTGACGATTGAAGAAGGCGGTTACACCTTCAAATCCGAAGGTAAAGCCTGGCTGTTCGGTACTAACTTCAACTATCGCTTCTGATAGTTAACCGACATAAAAAAAGGGTGAACATCATGTTCACCCTTTTTTATTGCCGCCGATTCTTTATTCAGAATCGATATCTTTCAGGTCACCCTGAATTGCCTGAGCGTTCGGGTTCTCTTCAGGCTTCAGCTTGCCGCCGTTGGCAATAAAATCATGCTGCTGGAAGTAGGCTTCACGTACCATAATGTACGGGTCGGAAGACTGACGCAGCAGGCCGTCAGAGTCGAGCAGTTGAGCGCGCGTTTCTACCCCTTCCACCACCCACTTACCGATAGACATCGGCCATGTCAGCCAGGAAAGAACCGGGTAGGTGGTATCGGCGAAATCACCGCCATCTTCACGCAGCGTGAAACTCCCGTAGAACGGCAATTGTACATACGGGCCATAGCCTACGCCATAATGGCCCAGCGTGCTGCCAAAACGGTGCGGCTGAACGCGCTGCAGTTTCGGGTTAGCCATACCGGCCACATCAATAAAGCCGCCCATCCCCAGAATGGTGTTGAGGAAGAAGCGAGTAAAGTGAACCATCCCCTGATACGGATCACCCTGTAAGAAGTAGTTCACCATCGTCGCTGGCTCTTCCAGGTTACTGGTGAAATTGCTCAGGCCATTACGCGCTGGTTGAGGAACGTAGTCACGCCAGGCTACTGCCACTGGACGAACGACATAAGGATCCAGCACGTTGAAGTTGAAGCTGTACATCGTGCGGTTAAAACCTTCGAAGGGGTCTGAACGCCCCTGCTGTTCAGTACCGGAACTCGCACAGCCCACCAGCAGTGTCGTCCCGAGCGCAAGCGCCGACAGGCGAAGCTTCATAAATGTCTCCCTGTTGATTATGGCTATCGCAGATTGCCATCCATGCGGCACGTTTACGTATCCGCCTGTTTAGATGTGAGCGATTGTAACAGCCCATCGGTCGATGTCTATATAGCCAAGTTTTGTTGTTTTTATCATAGCCTGGCAAAGACAAGGCTGTGGGGTGCCACGCCTGACTAAACCAATTAAATCTATGCAGTCATGCCAGTATTTCAGAATAGCGCCAACCCTGCATTGTCTGTAACCCGCTACGCTTAGGCTATACGTGCTTATTCAGGGCCACCGCGATGGACGAAATCAAAAAAGAGACCATGGTTAGCCACCATGATGACCTGGCAGTAGAAAGCGAAGAAAAACAGCAAGGGAAAAAAATAGAAGTAGATGAAGACCGGCTCCCTTCCCGCGCCATGGCGATTCATGAACATATTCGCCAGGAAGGAGAAAAGGAGATGGAACGCGATGCGATGGCATTGCTTTGGTCCGCCATCGCCGCGGGGCTATCGATGGGGGCATCGTTACTCGCAAAAGGTATTTTTCATGTTCAGCTAGACGGCGTGCCCGGCGGTTTTCTTCTTGAGAATCTTGGCTATACATTCGGTTTTATCATCGTCATTATGGCCCGCCAACAGCTCTTTACCGAAAATACCGTCACCGCCGTACTGCCCGTGATGCAAAAACCAACCCTGGGGAATGTTGGCTTACTGATGAGACTTTGGGGCGTAGTACTTCTTGGGAATATTATCGGCACGGGCATCGCAGCATGGGCATTTGAGTACATGCCTATTTTCGATGAACCGACGCGCGATGCCTTCACCAAAATCGGCATGGACGTGATGAAGAATACCCCGACAGAGATGTTTGCAAACGCCATTATATCAGGGTGGCTGATTGCGACGATGGTCTGGATGTTCCCCTCTGCGGGGGCGGCAAAAATCGTGGTCATTATCCTCATGACGTGGCTTATCGCGCTGGGTGATACCACGCATATTGTTGTCGGTTCAGTCGAAATACTCTATCTGGTATTCAGCGGCACGCTGCACTGGAGTGATTTTATCTGGCCTTTCGCCCTGCCAACCCTTGCGGGCAATATCTGCGGCGGGACCTTTATTTTCGCCCTGATGAGCCATGCACAGATTCGCAATGATATGAGCAATGCGCGTAAGGAAAAAACGCGTTTACAGGCAGAACAGAAAGAAATACAGCCAAAAGGTGAGAAGAATCATCCCTGAGTGGCGACGGTTTGAGCAGTTAAACAACGACATACTTACCCCTGGGGGCAAAAAACGCTATACTCGGCGCCACTTTGTCCCCTTAGTTAAATGGATATAACGAGCCCCTCCTAAGGGCTAGTTGCAGGTTCGATTCCTGCAGGGGACACCATTGAGTCATTTCACACCACTTCAGTTCACTTCACAACATCAGCAATACCAGCCCTTTCAGCAGAAACCACACTTACACAACGTTCAATTACCTTCATGACATTACAGCACTCTGATGGTATAAGTGATGGTATTCATCAGTTCGATATCCAGATACCATCAATTACCTCTTGAGGGGTGCCATTCATGGCTATAAACGAGCTTTCACCCAAACAGATCGAGAATGCCAAGCCACGAGACACCGATTACAAAATAACCGATGGTGGCAGTCTGTATCTCTTGGTCAAAAAAACGGGTGGCAAATACTGGCGCATGAATTATCGCTTTGCTGGTAAGCAGGTGACATTAGCGTTGGGAGTCTATCCAGATGTTCCACTGACAACGGCACGTAAACGCAGAGACGAAGCCAGACAGCTTCTTGCCGACGGCAGAGATCCACGTGAATCAAAAAAAGCTGAAAGCACTGAACCAACGTCACCGACTTTCGAGGCTATAGCCCGTGAGTGGCACGGCGGAACGATGGGACATCCTGAGTGGAAAGAGATCACCCGTAAGAAAATATTGAGGGAAATGGAAAACCACATATTTCCTCTCATCGGTAGCAAACCCATCGACAACTTAAAAACACGGGATCTGCTACCCTTGCTTATCAGCATGAACGAACAAGGTATTGGTGCTACGACAGGAAGAGTAAAGACAACGATGAGCAGCGTATTCCGCTATGCGGTTCAGCGTGGAATAGTCGAGTACAACCCAGCTCACGACCTGAAAGGTGCTTTGACGAGTCCTAAAACTAAACACCGCCCCGCCCTTCCTCTGGATCGCCTGCCAGAATTGATGACGAAAACTGCAACATACACAGGCAGATCTCTCACCAAACTCGCAGTATTACTATCTCTTCATACGTTTGTTCGCTCCAGCGAACTTCGACATGCTCGCTGGGACGAGATAAATTTTGAAACTGCCATGTGGACAATCCCTGGTCAGCGAGAAGAAATTGCAGGCGTAAAATTTTCTGAACGTGGGGCTAAAATGGGCAGTGGGCATGCAGTACCACTATCTTCGCAGGCAATTGACGTATTGAAATCGATTAAAAACATCAGCAATGAATACACGCTGATTTTTCCTGGCGATAGCAACCCCTATAAGCCTATGAGTGAGAACACGGTTAATAAAGCGCTCCGTACTATGGGTTATGATACTCAGGTCGATGTTTGTCTACATGGTTTCCGGGCAATGGCCTGCTCTGCTCTTACCGAATCAGGTTTGTGGTCACGGGATGCAGTAGAGCGACAAATGAGCCATCAGGAACGTAATGAGGTACGTGCGGCTTATGTTCATCTGGCGCAGCACATGCAAGAGCGCCGCCGAATGATGCAGTGGTGGTCGGACTATCTTGAAGCAAACTCTGATCAACATATTGCACCATATGACATGAAGAAATTACGGGTTGTTGGTAGTTAAACGAAGAGGCTGAGGCTAGCCCGGTCAGGAGATAAGCATTAACACCTGTCGCCTGCCTCAGTTTTCATCAGGTGAGCACGAGGGTGAGGTGATGGATAGCAACGTCTGGAAAGAGAACCGAATTGCGCCTTTAGAATACTGCTCATTCGAAAGAGCGGCTAAATTGCTCAATTGCGAATGTGAAGACTTAATTCACTGGAATAAAATAGGTGCTATCTCAATAGCTTTTGAGCCAAAAAATCTAGCTGGTGATTTGTCTGTTAGCTTTTACGAAAATGCCGCTGATAACATCGAAAGATACAACCTCTCGTACAATATCACAGCCGATTTGCGTTTTTATGGTTCAGTTTTTAATTCTAAGCGAGGACATAAAGAAGGTGTTTATTTTCATCAATCCCGTTATGGATTTAATTTCTCAGGGTACATTAATGGATTGTGGATTGTTAGCTCCGGAGTTATAAATGAAAACAATGGAGTGTTCATAACAAATAAAAACCGAAAAGGATATAGTTTATTTCACCCTGTTAGTAGATCCGATGAAATTTGCTCTACCTTTTTTATTTACAAAGGAGAAGAAGAGTTTTCACTTGAATTGAGTGAGCTTTTCATAACAAGGTTAGATATCGAAAAAATCTGGGCAGCTACAATCCTTGGCGAGCCTATGGATAGCTACTTTACGGGTAAGCCTCGAGAAGATAAACCTATTCTTCCAAACCCTGTATCGCTAACACAAAGTGCTAGGCATGATAAAAATAGGCAGAGACTCGAATCTGCTGCTAAAAAGGTACTCACAAACCACCGGAATGAATGTGTCGACAAAAGCGGTAAATTGGTTTTTACAAAATGGGCTTCAGCCACATTGAAATATAGAAACAATTATGGTGGATTTATTCATTCGAGCCAAAGAGGAATTAGTAAAATACTCAAAGAAATGCAGGAAGAGGAAACTACTCAACATAATGCAGAGTAAACTTACCCTGCTACTGTGTAAGCTTACCCTGTATTTAAATCATTCAATGCCCCACCTAACATCTGCCATGTCGATTACACAAGCAACACAACATGGCAGGTAAGAACACATGACCACACATCCCTACCCTCAAACTGGGCATGCCCGTCCACGAGCTACTGCTGATTTTCTCAAAGTCAGTACAGTCACTCTTTGGCGCTGGGAAGCAAGCAAACCCGATTTCCCGAAGTCCATTCGTCTTTCTGAACGCGTCACTGTCTACGACGCTGCAGAGATCCGATCCTGGCTGGATTCGAAGAAGCACAGCTAACCCCCTGGAGTAAAAACCATGAAATTAGAAAATTCTGGCTTAACTGCCAGTGGCCAAACTCACGTTAAAAAAAGTGACCAGCTAATTATCATTAGCAAACATTTGAGCGATAAATCCGATGCGTAATATCGACTTTATCCGCGAAGTGACTCATACCGCTGCCGGGCAATGGCAATCCGTTCTGGCTGGCCTGAATATAGCCGTGCCTAGTTCACCGCTCACGCATACCGCCTGCCCCGCGTGCGGAGGAACAGATCGCTTCCGGTTCGACGACAACGAACACGGGAAGCATATCTGCAATCAGTGTGGCGCTGGCGATGGCCTCGACCTGATTAAGAAAGTGAATAACTGTGGCACGACAGAGGCCGCGCAGCTGGTGGCGGAAGTGCTAGGTATTGATTACCGGACAACGCAAACCGATCCAAGCGCTGCTATCGAGCGCCGGGCATTCCTTGAGGCAGAGCGCCTGCAACGTGAGGAGACGCGACAGGGGCAGACCGCACAGGACACAGAGCACCGTCGCCTAGCCTTTGCTCGCCGCTATGCTTCGATGCGCCAGAACGTGACACAGGGTGAATCTGACTATCTGAAATCAAAGGGGCTGAACGGCCTCACCTATCCGCTTCTCACTAATGGCGCGATCCTGCTGCCGCTGGTGGATAACACCGGTGCGGTCACTGCCGCACAAACCATTACCTCGAGCGGGGAAAAGCGCCTTGTAGTGGATTCAGCCAAACGCGGAGCATTCTACGCCGTTAACGCACCTGAGCAACCGCAGGAAGTGATCCTTGCTGAAGGACTGGCAACGGCCTTATCCGTTAATTTAATGCGACCGGATGCGCTGACCGTGTGTGCAGTCGATGCCGGGAACCTGTTACACGTCGCCATCCAGATGCGTCAGCAGTATCCACAAGCAAAAATAATTATTGCCGCTGATAACGACCACCACAACAACCAGCCGAACACCGGGAAAGAGGCCGCAGATAAAGCGGCGCTTTTGATCGCTGGATGGGTGGCTCTTCCGCCGGGGGAGCATAAAGCCGACTGGAACGACATCCACCAGCAATACGGGTTGACTGAGGCCACCCGCATGTTTACCGATTCGATGTACAAGACACAGGGGGAAAGCGTGAAACCAGAGTTGCAGGCCATTGAGGAAGGTAAATCTAGCCCTCCAGAAAGAGACCCGTTAAAACCGCGTATCGAGAGTCGGGAGGATGGTGTGTACTGGATTGTGCCAAAGGTGGACAAAGAAAGCGGTAATATTATCAATAACGAAAACTGGCTGGCGTCAGCAATGGACGTGATCGGCTCCGGACGCGACGATAAAGACCAGTATCTGATATTACGCTGGCTGGCCTTTGGCTCAGACGTACCGACGACAGCTGCCATTCCCCTGGCGGATATTGGAGAGCGAGAAGGCTGGCGTGCTTTGAAAGCTGGCGGGGTTAAAGTCACAGCTAAAAGTAATATGAGAGCAATTCTGGCCGACTGGTTACAGTGCAACAGCTCACGTGAGCTATGGCGTGTTACCTATGCTACTGGCTGGCAGTGCGGGGCATATATCATGCCAGACGGAGAAATCATCGGCACACCTGCCAGACCTGTTTTATTCAGCGGTCGCAGCTCTGCAAGTGCAGGTTATGCCGTACAGGGCACGACTGAGAGCTGGCGTGGCAGTGTGGCGCGTCTGGCATACGGCAACTATGCAATGATGACCGGCGTCGCTGCCGCACTGGCAGCGCCATTAATCGGCCTGACGGGTGCAGACGGATTCGGCATTCACTTCTATGAACAGTCGAGCGCAGGCAAAACCACCACCGCGAACGTGGCGAGCAGCTTATACGGCGATCCGGATTTATTACGCCTGACGTGGTACGGAACGGCATTGGGGCTGGCAAACGAAGCCGCCGCCCACAATGACGGCTTGATGCCACTGGATGAAGTCGGACAGGGGGCTGATCCGGTGAGCGTATCGCAGTCTGCCTATGCGCTATTTAACGGTGTAGGGAAATTACAGGGTGCGAAGGAAGGCGGCAACCGCGATTTAAAACGCTGGCGAACCGTGGCTATCAGTACAGGCGAAATGGATTTAGAAACATTCATAGCCAGTGCGGGGCGCAAAACCAAAGCGGGGCAACTGGTGCGCCTACTGAATATACCGCTGAGTAAAGCTGTGCGCTTTCACGAGTACGCGAACGGCAAGCAACATGCCGACGCACTCAAAGAAGCATACCAGCACCATCACGGTTCTGCTGGAAGGTCGTGGTTAAAATGGCTGGCAGACCACTCGCAACAGGCGATTGATACCGTGCGTAAGTGTGAAGCACACTGGCGCAATCTTATTCCTGCCGACTATGGCGAGCAGGTGCATCGTGTGGCCGCACGATTTGCCATTCTGGAGGCTGCGTTACAGCTGAGTGAAGCGGTCACGGGATGGGATGCACAGACCTGCCGTGATGCAATACAGCACAGTTACAACGCGTGGCTACGCGAGTTCGGCACCGGCAACAAAGAACACCAGCAAATAATTGAACAGTGCGAGGCGTTTTTGAATGCCTATGGATTCAGCCGGTTTGCACCGTTCCCCTATAGCTCAGCCGATATGCCGATTAAGGATCTGGCGGGGTATCGTCAGAAAGGGAAGCACGAAAACGATCCGACAATCTACTACACCTTCCGGGGCACATTTGAAAATGAAATCGCCCGGAACTTTAACCCGAAGCAGTTCGCTGAAGTTCTGAAAAATTCAGGGATGTTGACCCCTCCTACGAGCGGGCGAGGTTACCAGCGCAAATCACCTCGTATCGACGGAAGGCAGATTAACGTTTACGTCCTGACCTTCCAGACAGAGGACTACGCCGCATCTGAGGAATAGCATTTTTCACATACGTAAAAAGGGTGTTGGTTCAGTTAGCTCAGTCTGTTCAATATGCAATGCTCATTGTTTTATAAGGATTTTAATTCGCATATTGAACCAGCGCTGAACCAACAAATACCCGTTTGAACCAACAATTGGTAATACTGACATTCACTCTGGCAGGCAGTAAACCAACAGAAAGTCCCGCTGAACCAGCTCAACATCACCAATGTTGGTTCAGCAAAACCCGGTGTTGGCAAGGTCTGGCGGGCATTGAACCGACTAAACCAACGGAACCAGCCCTATTCTGCTTACTATCAGTAAAAGTCAGATGAGATATGACGGCTTTGAAAAATGGCCACACAGATTTCAGCATACGAATGGCTGATAGCTGCTCAACGTAACCTTTCAGGTGATGCCAGTTATGCAGAATTATTTACAGACTCACTCAAGCCCATTTCTCCCCAAGCATTTTTCCAGCCAGCAATGCGTTTTACCGAAATAGAATGATGCGTTGACTCATCATTCTGCGCACGGTGCCCACCGTGTTTATCCAGATATTCCACATGAGCCTCATAAATATCATTCCTGATCCATGACAGCGGCGTGATATAGAAAGTATTCGGCTCTTGTCCGAGATCAACAAACACCCAAAACGCATTATCTTTTTTATCAAGTGTACATTGGGCAGCATAGTTGGTTGTGGTTTGCCATGTTCCCGCTTTTTTCGAACGAGTCGTCACTTTGCACGTTTTACCGTTGGGGGCCTCAAATAGGATGAAAGACTTGTTGCCTTCCTTCTGAATGGCAACATTTCTGGCCCCAAGACTGGTTAATTTGTGCAATACCGCTAACTGCCCTAATTCTGCTGTGTTCATAATTTTCTCTCAAACGATTCAAAAAATCAGTAAATGCTGCAAATTTGCAGCGATGAGATAACCATCTAAAACAACAAAACCAACTTTCAGCACTTAATAAAAAAAAGCACTAAGCCTCACGAGGTAAGGTCAACCAAACAGCCTGCATCCAGGTCAGTCTTTTTTGCAACTGGGGGATGACATTATTCAGCCAATACAAGGAGGAAACATAGCCTGAAGATCCGCCGCCACGGCTAAACCGTTTTACAAAAAACTCATCTTCCCCTACCCGATGAATTAATGATCTTCCAGTCAATGCCTGAAATGCCGCCGCAATGATATTTGCCAACTCGTCTTCATCTTCCGAGATACTTACCTGACATAATGCCTTGCGCATCTCCAGCCATAAGAAGAGGCTCCCACGCGATCCCCATTGAGATGGGGCCGGGTCAAACAAGTCTGATACAACGGCCCATTCGCGTTCCAGAAAGCTAATCTTTTTTGCCGCTACTTGATGTACCAACGGGAAAAATATCAGCCTGAAAAAATCAGCCTCTACCGTGTATGTAAAACCTTCTGCTACATCAAAGTGAATGGCTTCAGCCGTTGATATCTCTTTCCCCGTCAACGCAAAAAAGAGCTGACTTAGCCTGGCATCCAGTTCGTTAAGATCATCAGGACATTGCTCAACACCTAAAGCAGCAATCATTTTATCGACCAAAAGTTGATTGCCATCATAATCTGTAAACAATTGCCGCTCAGTGGCCACCACCTTTCTGATGATTTGCGCGATCGTCACTTTTTGTGGGAAAAGAAGGAACTCGAGATCAGGTCGTTTGTGCTTTTCAATGACGATGTCATAAGCCGTCTGCCGCTTGGTGTTCGTTGTCGCACTTCGGTCAGCGCCAAGCGTTAACAATTCGCCAATAACCGACAAATTAGCCCCATGCCATGCAGCCTGATGCAGCGGTATATATCCTTTCGGTTCACTGGGAAGATTTACCAGATGAGGATAATCACGAAGAATCGGTAACAGAGCGTCCCATTCCCCCTGGAAGGCGAGCCTCAACACCTTATCGTTAACAGACATCATGCTTACCCTCCTTATTCAGGCAGTTCATTATCCCAACGTAAAAATATACGTTTTAGCTTATCCACTGTATGGCGCCATTTTGGCGTGGTAGGCTTACATACCGTGTTCTGGTTGCCGAAGAATTCGACCTCGTTCACCGCCTGTTCTTCACTGCGGGTTTCAAGCCATTTCACAGGGACAAAGTATTCTGATTTGTCGGGGTCGTCAGCATTTTCGCGATACCAGTCGCCAAACTTGAGTACGTCCATCGCCAGCTTTTCACCGCTATCAGTATCGACCGTAAAACTACTGGCAGGTTCAACGGCGCTCTGTACTATGCCGACACCGACATAACCTGTTGCCGGGATTTTTACCCACACACGATTGCCAGGCTGCAACTGCTTTAACGTCTGGCTATACCAACTTCCGCCACCCGCGCTGATAAACCCGTAGCGTCGTGCTTCTTCCCAAACCCGGCTTTGTGGATCACCAAACGAAACGTAAAACTCACCGTTCCAGGATTCTTTGCCACTAGCGCCGGTGGCAGTAGCCTGCGCGGCGTTGGTTTGTGTCTCACTAGGATCGATAAGCCAGGCGCGACTTAAGAACTGCTCGTCTCCGTGCTGGAACACCCTGAAGAACAGCACGTTAATCGAGATTCCATATTTACTCAGATAGTCAACGATACGTTCAGTGGAGGGATCTAGCTCTGCCGCGACGATGATTATTTGGTGTGACTTGTTGATAGCGTCATCTTCGAGTTCAACGTTGAAGCGCTGCCTGAATGCGTCACCAAGATTGCCGCCAGAGAATTTTTCATAGATCTGCGACAGATGCTCAGTGGATAAGTCATCCACCCAAGAGGCATAATCCAGTGCCTGCGCGACTACCTCACGCGGCGTTCGGTCACGTTTCAGTTCAATCAGGATCAACGAGGCATCCGGCGCGATAGCCAACAGGTCAATACGCCCACTGTCGAGCGTATTGACCTCCTAACCGATAATCATCCACTGATCGGATAGTATGGACGGATCTTGAATAATCATCTTCTGCAGCAGTTTTTCACTGGCGAGCTTACTGATGGTTAACGGCTGAGGGTTCTCCCCTACCTGCCAGATAGCATGATGAACCGGCATCGTCTGCTCCTTAGTTTAATGCTGCGTCGGTGAGGGCATCCGCCAGGTGGAGCAGGGTTTGTTGGGCGGATTGCAGACGAGATTTGAGTTGGTCACATATTTCTGACATCATTTCAATAGTTGTGATTATTCTGTCCTGTTCTGCAGTTGGTGGCACTGGAATTAAAAGTTCCGTAATATCATTCATTTTTAAGTTGGGTTGTAACCCAGAGTTATTAAATCTCGATTGATAAATATTCAATACAGTTTCACAACTCATATATTTATAATAAAGTTTTGATTTATGATATGGTCTAATAGCACAAACTCGCTGATTTAATAAAGATCGATCATATGAATTTGGGCACACACATACTTTAAGTCCATCACTAATATAAGGTCTAGTCATGGCTAATAACAAATCACCACATTGAACTAACGAATCGTTATAAACATTCAAAAAATCAACAGGTAAGTAGTCATTAGTATGAGCAAAATTGTTAACACCTACATTTGTTATTTTAATACACTTCGCACCACTTTCATTATTAAAATCTTCGCTTTTGAACGTGTTCCCAGAAAATACATAAGCGATACCACCTAAACGACACCATTCCCACCCCTGCGGCAACTCAAACGGTTTTTCTTCTTCACTAATCGGTGGCAACTGTTTTTGCTTTTTAATTTTGCCTTCTTTCACCAATTGTGCTTTTTCCTGCTCAATACGTTTTAGCAGTTCTGATGCCGGTTCATCGGTAGGATCTTGCGGTACCAGTTTCCCCATCACCGCCAGTTGCAGGATGGTTTGCTTAAGCGCGTCAATACTCGCTTCGGTGGTAAATAGTGTGTCGAAGTGCTGGCTGATTCGCGCCCAGTTTTCGGCGAGTTCTTCGGCATTTAGGCTGTCGCTCAGCGTTGCCAGCAGGGTTTCAACCAGTTGCTGGTGGGCATCCAGGCTGGACAGGGAGTGCTGTTCTAGTTGGTCGCAGAGGGACATTAACTCTTCAACTTTTGCTACTATTCTGGCTTGCATACACTCAGATGGAAGAGCAATAACAATATTGCCAATCACGCTCTGATTTATAGCAGGCACAGATGTTCCTGATTGATACTTCGCCATATCAATGGCGTTCAGGATTAAAAAAAACCACTCAAGATTTATTCGTTCAAAAGGTCTTACCCCTAAGCAGTTATTATCAATGGCTGTTTTTTTGACAAGTATCCGTCTTTTATTTGTAGCAATAGCCCCACCAATTTTAGGAAATATTACCGTTCCGGGTTCGGAAACATTTATTTTTCGCTGAATAGCCGATTCCTCGGAGATAGTATTGTTTGTAGCTTTAATATATTTTTCATTTCCTTGAAGATTCATGTCACTAACTTTACACATCAGGATATCTTCAGAGGTAATGCCTTGAATAGAAGTTGGAAACCCTGAGCCTATGGCCCATGAACCCAACTCGATCAATCTTTGCCACTCCCACCCCTCCGGCAACTCAAACGGCTTTTCATCCTCGCTAATCTCAGGTAGCGGCTTCTGTTTTTTAATTTTACCCTGCTTCACCAGCTCCGCTTTCTCGACAGCAATACGTTTCAATAACTCAGACGCCGGTTCATCATTCGGGTCCTGCGGCACCAGTTTGCCGCGCACCGCCAGTTCCAGAATCAGCTCGCGCAGTTTCTTAATACCATAGAGGTCGATTTTACCGTTACTGCTGCGCCCGGCCATGGAGCGGGTTTGCAGTGCAGAGGACCAGATATCGATGTAGTCGGTGATCAGTTTCTCAACGGCCATCAGTTCGCCCCCTTGTTGCCCGCCAGCGCGGCTCCGAGGATATCGCGCAGCTGGTTACGCAGCTCGCCGATTTCCGCCTGCTGAGTCTGGTATTGCGCCAGCAGCTCATCCGGGTCGTGGCTGACGGTTTCGCCCTGATACGGGTTCTTTATATCAAGGTTAAAGTTGCGGGCAATGATGTCGCCGATGCTGACTTTCCACGCCTGATTGTTCTCTTCGCGGCTGACAAAACCGTCAGATTCACTGCCCCACCAGTCGATTTCGGTCTGGAACTCTTCAAACTTCATCGGTTTGGTTTTGCTGTAGTTCTTCACACCATCCGGGTACGGGTGCTCATAGAACCAGACATCTTTGGTTGGCTGGCCTTTGGTGAAGAACAGAATATTGGTTTTAATACCGGTGTAGGGGCTAAACACGCCGTTTGGCAAACGCACGATGGTGTGTAGGTTGCATTCTTCGGTGAGCAGCTTTTTGATTTTAGTTTTTACACCTTCGCCAAACAGTGTGCCATCCGGCAACACCACAGCCGCGCGGCCTTTGTCGGCCAGCACTTCGATAATGAGTTGCAGGAACAGATCGGCGGTTTCACGAGTCTGCATCTCTGCCGGGAAGTTTTTCTCAATGCCGTCTTCTTCGGTACCGCCAAACGGTGGATTGGTGACGATCACGTCCAGTTGTTCATCCCATGAAGAGAGCGGTTTGTTGAGGGTGTTGTCGTGGCGGATTTGCACCGGCACTTCGATGCCGTGCAACAGCATATTGGTAGTACACAGCAGGTGCGGAAGCTGTTTTTTCTCTACGCCATAGATCTGCTGCTGCAGAGTTTTATGGTCTTCGGTGGTGTTGACGTAATGCTCTTTCACATGATCGAATGCGCAGGCGAGGAAACCACCGGTTCCGCAGGCCGGATCCATAATCGACTCGCCGAGCTTCGGATCAATGCGGTTGACCATAAAACGCGTCACGGCACGCGGGGTGTAGAACTCACCCGCATTCCCGGCGCTTTGCAGGTCGCGCAGGATCTGTTCGTAGATATCGCCAAACAGATGACGTTCCTGGCTGCTGCTGAAGTCGATTTCATTGAGCTTGTTGATCACCTGCCGCAGCAGCGTACCGTTTTTCATGTAGTTGTAGGCATCGCTGAACGCCTGTTTGACCACAAAGCCACGCGGGTTCTTATCGATCGGCGCGGTGAGGTTTTTCAACGTCGGGAACAGGTCGTCGTTCACAAATTCCAGCAACGCATCACCGGTGATGCCTTCGCTGTTCGCCGCCCAGCTACGCCATAAATAGCGCTGGGGGATCGGGAACTGGTAGTCATCCTGCTCCAGTTCCAGCTCTTCTTCCTGGGTATCAAAAATCTTCAAAAACAGCAGCCATGAAAGCTGCCCTAGACGCTGGGCATCGCCGTCCACACCGGCGTCTTTACGCATAATGTCCTGAAGGGATTTAATGACTGAGCTAATCGACATGTTTTCTTTCCATACTTAAAAAAGGATGCCACCGGTCGCAGACGCGGTCAATGGCAATGTATTTATACGTTATCAGGCTGAGCGCGGCGGTAACTGGTAGATTTCGTTTTCCAGTTCATTCACTGCCTGCTCATAGGCTTGTTTATCACCAAAGCGGGTTTTGATGATTTCAATCGGACGCCCTATCGAATCAAAGGGTTTCAGCTTCAACACCTGCACGTCTTCGATTTCCCGCACGCCTTCATCAGCGTATTTATCCAGCAACGTGTTCAGCACCTGCTGCGCGGGTTCGGCATATTTGGTGAAGTAATTACGTTTACGCACGTTGGCGGCACGCTCATGGCGCGTCAACGGCGGCTGACCGTACACTACGTGACAGAGCAGATCAAACGGATCGAGATCTTTTCCGACTTCTTCGGCCAGCACATCCCACAGAATTCCGAGTTGCTCCAGTTCTTCAATGATGACCTGCTTGCGGGGAGCTTCCTGCCATTTGCGCACGAAGCTATCCAGAGAGGCGTATTCGCTGTCTTTGAGCATCGTTTTGCGGGTGTAATCCTGGAAAGATTCGGTCACCAGTTTACCGTCAGCATCGTAGTACTGAACGCGCTTCGCCAGCACTTTAACGTCCACACCGTTCACATAGAATTTGCGGACTTTGTTTTCGTCATCGTCGTGGAATTCGCCGTTTCCAGTGAACTTGTCGTGGTTAACCGTATATTCTGCACTATCTTCACGTGTTTCATTGACGACACTATCATCATCAGCGCTATCTTCCGCATCGAGTTGATCATTAAAATCAGACGCCGGGTCCGAAATGTCGTCAGGTTTTACCACCAGCACTTTTTCTGGCAAGCCGTCAAAGCGTGGATCGGCAAACAGTTCTGTCGCTTTTTTGAAGTCGAGAATGGTGAACCACAGCTTGCCGTACTTTTCGTTGATACGTGTGCCGCGCCCGATGATTTGTTTGAACTTCGTCATCGACTGAATATTTTGATCCAATACCACCAGCTTGCAGGTCTGCGCATCAACGCCAGTGGTCATCAATTCTGATGTTGTCGCGATAACGGGGTAGGCTTTTTTAGGATTGATAAAGTTATCCAGTTGAGCCTTGCCGATATCATCGTCACCGGTGATCTTCATCACGTACTTTTCGTTCTTCAACACCTGCTCGGGGTTGAGCACCACCAGGGCATGACGCATTCGATCAGCGTGATCGATGTCGTTGCAAAAAACGATAGTTTTATCCATTGGGTTGGTACGTTTCAGGTAATCGGTGATGGTCTGCGCCACCAGCATGGTGCGCTCATCAATGACTAGCATGCGGTCAAAATCTTTCAGGTTGTAAATACGGTCCTCTATCTCTTCGCCGTATTTATCTAACTGACCCTTAACCGGTCGCCAGCCCTGGACATCAACGTCGATATCAACGCGCACGACTTTGTAAGGTGCGAGAAAGCCGTCTTCAATGCCTTCTTTCAGGGAATAGGTATAAACCGGATCACCAAAGTAATCGGTGCTGGAGACTTCTTCGGTTTCTTTCGGTGTTGCCGTCAGGCCAATCTGGGTAGCACTGCCAAAATATTCCAAGATCTCCCGCCAGGCAGAATCTTCAGAGGCGCTGCCACGGTGGCATTCGTCGATGACTATCAGATCAAAGAAATCCGGTGCAACATGCTTATAGGCTTTTTGATGTTCTTCTGGCCCGGTAATGGCCTGGTACAGCGCCAGATGCACTTCATAAGCGGGGTCAACGGTGCGCCCGGTCACTTTGGTCATCGCTGAGCGAAATGGCTTAAAATCGTTGCGTTTGGTCTGATCGACCAGAATATTTCGGTCTGCGAGAAACAGAATGCGTTTTTTGTTTTTCGCTTTCCACAGCCGCCAGATTATCTGGAATGCGGTGTAGGTTTTCCCCGTCCCGGTAGCCATCACCAATAGAATGCGGTTCTTACCCGCTGATACAGCATCTACCGTTCGGTTGATCGCCTGCATCTGATAATAACGAGGGGATTTTCCGCTGGCGTCATCGTAGTAGTCCTGGCTTATGACGGGCAGCTGTTCCTGAGTAAACCCTTTCCAGAGACAATATTTCTGCCAGAGTTGTTCAGGAGTTGGAAAATCACTGAGGGTGATTTCTGACTCAAGCTGTTGCGGGTTGGTTTTATCGTGGAAAACAAAACCGTCGCCATTGGTCGCAAACACAAAGGGAACATCAAGCAAGCTGGCGTAGTCCAGACCCTGCTGCATTCCTTTGCTGATGGCGTGCTGATTGGCTTTGGCTTCTATCACCGCAAGCGGCAAATTCGGCTTGTGATAAAGAACAATGTCCGCAGACTTAACTTTGATACGTGAGGCCAGTTTGCCGCGAACCACAATCTTACCATCGCGGAGTTTCACTTCCTGACGGACCTGCGACATCATGTCCCAGCCAGCACCCTTAACCGCTGGTAGGATAAATTTGGTGATGATGTCCGTTTCGCTCAGATGAGATTTGTTTACGCCAGCCATAGCAAAGCACTCCACGATATTGGGTGAGCTCTGATTTTACACAGATTAGTGCGTTACGTAATGACCTGACACGAGGTTTTGGGCAACGACTAGAAAACCATTATTCGTTAGAACCACTTCTACTGCTAACCGACTCATGTAACCGAACAAACAAATCGACACAGCGCCTGGAGAACTCACCATTGTTCATTTCAAGCCATGCACGATTACTCGAAAGCCAATCCCTGTATTCAATGGGATCAAGGTCATGCGACAAATATCCATTAAAACTACGCCACCATGGCCACCAGGCACTCGCTTTCGCCCCTGTTGGGAAATCTATTTTGAGTTGTTGCGCAGCCAGCAAGGCTGATTCGGTAGCATTCGAAGCATCATCCAGCTTGATGCCGTAACTCCAATCCTGATAACTCCCTTTGAAAGGTTCGATACAGTAGTGCCAGCCAATGGCCTCTGGTGGACGCAATCCAATCCCGTAATCTGGATATAATTTTCGACATACCTCCCAGCCTGCTGGTGGAATCAAATCTGCAGTCGCTTTTTTCGTCAGCGTTTGATAAATGCTATTTTGCAGACTTAGTAGACTTAACGTGGTATCCAGCGTTGATTCGTCAGTAAAGATCTTGTCTAACAAAACATCCACAACCTTTCCCTCCCTGCAATTCAGCACATTCACCGAAATAAAACGCTGCAAATCGAATAGAAAGACTCGCAAGCGGTAAGGTATATCATCATTTTTGCACAGCCCTTCAAGCCAAACGACGAGGCTTTGATACGACAGGAGGACAAGCTCACCAGACTGAAGCGCGGCGTCACATTGGTGCACATCAATACTAAACGGAGTTGGCTTGTTCCCTTCAGGAGTCAGGTAAATCAGCAACGTTTCGTTTAGTACGCTGCGGCGCTTCCTTAGCTCGTGGAGATAGTCCAAAACCTGATTGGGTTGATCGGCGGCACTGGGTTTGTTCTCTATACCAAGTGTCCATCGCTCCCCTTGTACGACGATATCAATTCGACGTTTAGTGCCCAGGGCATCAGTCTGCTGTTCACACTCAACAAACCGACAAGATGTTGCATCCCATAAGCTTTTCCCTATCAAATCTAGAAAGGTACTGAGAAAGAGAGCTTGCTGACCATGAACACCGCGCACGTCGAGCAAGTCAGCCAGGATGCGTGAAAGACCATTTTCGTCTGCAGTGATATACCGAAAAACATTAAACTCAACAGCATTTTTTTTGTTGAGATTTTGGTGCATCTGTCGGGCTTCGTTGAGCCACTCTGTCATTTGGTCCAGCCAATGATTACTAGTCATATCACTCCATCACACGCAGCGTTCATCCTCGGGACGGCTATATTAACAGCTCAATGCCTCATACAGCATAGTGTCGGCCATATGATGCCTTGCCATCCCTGGATTACATTCCTGCTTTGCCCAAAATCATCATTCTGACGGCCCTTGATGGTATTTTTGCTGGTACCAGACATTTACGATAAAAATAAAACTATAAATATCATAAAATTAGACATTTATTCGATTCCTGCAGGGACAAATCCCGAATATTCCACTATGCTTCGTCGCACACCATTCCCCCTTTGAAGCTTATATCTCATGATTATTTCTGCTCAAAACGTCCACGGTATTAATCTGTCTGAATATCCAGATTTTATTATTCGTATTATCGGCACGTCCCACCGTAATGGAACAAGCAATGGTGCAAACTGCTCAGGCTATAATATCAATCAAGAAATATATGACGGCATGACCGTGCAGGCCTACCAGGACATGATCAGACGTAGATTCGATCCCGCAGATCCGCAGTTTTCACTGACAAAACATCTGCGGTATGACATCAGAAAAGGATATCTGGAATTGCATGAGGTCGGATGACGCGTGACAGCCGCACCCAAAACGATGCGGCTGCGTAAAATACCTTCCTTCCACGCAAGAAAATGAAACCACAGCAGACTAATTTACTGCCCAGCCTTCCACATCTCCACGCGGTTTCTTCCCCGTTTTTTCGCGATATAAAGCGCTTCATCCGCCAGTTGAATCAAACGCTCATAGTCCGGATGGCCATTAAACATCGCCGCACCAATCGACAGCGAAAGCGAAATATCGTTGCCGTCCGAGGCCTTCACCTTGGTTTTTTCCACCCGGCTGCGGATACGCTCGGCGGTACGCAGCGTGTCAATTTGCGTCGCTTCAGTCAGCACAATAACAAATTCATCGCCGCCGTAGCGGAAAACGTAGTCGCTGCTTCGGACGTTGTCATAAAAGACCTGGGAGACGCGACGTAAAATCTCATCGCCGGTATTGTGACCCCAGGTATCGTTAATCTGTTTGAACTTGTCCACATCAATCACCAGGACTGACAACGGCGTGCCAACCCGGTTAGCATGGGCAATTTCACGTTTGAAGATAGTCGGCAGGAAGCGGCGGTTGAGCAGCCGGGTGAGGACGTCCATACCCACCTCATGGCGCGAGACCTCTTCGAACAGCTCGCGTAACAAGGTCAGGATCTGCGATACCGTGCTCCTGAGCTGAATCAGGAATTTATTACGCTCGGCTTTATTACCGAGTGATTTCCCCTCGGTGCTCAGGGCATGAATCACACCGTCAAAATCCTGCATCAGCCTTGAAATATGCCCCACCTCGGCAATTCCACTGAAATAGTGGCGACCTTTATGGTTAAACCAGAGGCCGAAATCAGACTGGCTGAGCGGCATACCATTCCCTAAATCAACATCGAGTACGACTTTATAAAGAATATCGAGCTCCCAGGTCAGCAATGTTGCAATCTGCCGCTCTTTCTCCTCTTCAGCGTTCTCCAGCAGTGAGAAAATACGATAGTTTTCATCGTCTTTCGACATACTGCTTTCGCTGAAAGAAAAGGCCCGTGACATCACTTCCATCGCAAGATCGATACTGTTGATAGAAAAATGGTAGATCTGCAGCTTATCCGCAGACACCTGAGAACTAAAAATAATGACGGGATAGAGAATTTTTTTCAGCACCCGGAAGCCCATCTCCACTAGCTCAACCGGTATGCCGATGCGCGCGTGCACTTCAGCCACAGTGTGCTGGGCCGCAAGCAGGCGGTCAATATCCTCCTCTTTGCAAGACAGGATATCGATGATCCACCGTTCGAGCGCGCTCTTAAGCTGTTTTTCCACCTGCTCATTGCTGAGAAACTCTTCAGCATGCGGGTCAGCCAGCACCACTTTATAAAACTCGGCACACAGCGTGCGTGCATTTGCCACCGCAATTTCTGCGGTCAACTGTCGTATGTGAGGTTCGGTCTGCTCAAGTAGCGAAAGCCATTCGCTCTTCATCTTCTTCAGGTACATCTCCATCGGCATCTCTCACATAACAATTATTCATAAATTAAATAACAACAATGCAACTATGAGCCCTGGTGATGTAAGACACAAGCCGGCGCTTCACTTACCTATCAGGTTCTGGCAATCTGGCGACCATAATTTCCTCTATTAACAAGGCCGTCAGGATGAAGCAGATCACCTGTAACGATATGCAACAGCAAAGTGCCGCCGCCGCACATTCCCCTCGCCTGCGTGCGCACCGTAACTTTCACCCGGAGTTAAGCGACCCGGTTCAGCGCCTGGCGATTGCTATGGAGCCTGGCACCTATGTACGCCCCCATCGTCATCCGCACACCTTTGAGCTGCTACTGCCGCTCAGCGGGCGCTTTGTCGTGCTGAATTTTGATGAGCAAGGTACGGTGACGCACCGGGCGGTGCCTGGAGAAACCTGCACCGTGCTGGAAATGGAGGCCGGAATCTGGCACGCGGTGCTATCGCTCGATAACGGCGGCGTGATTTTTGAAGTGAAGCAGGGAGCCTATCAACCCGTTGCTGAAGAAGATTATGCGCCGTGGTCCCCTGCAGAAGGAGACGCGGGTACGGCCGAGCTGATGGCCTGGTATGCGATAGCGCAGGTGGGTGACCGCTATCTTCCCCATTAAGGCGATAAAAAAAGCCCCGTTTATCACGGGGCAAACTTTCAGGGAAATCGTTGAACACCTAGCGTAAGCCGAGCTGCTCTTTATTTCGTTGTAGGATGTAGGCTTCCGTTGCTACCAGGCCGTTGATACGCCCGAAGGCAGCCAGAAGATTTGCAATCGCCGACTGCTGCAGTGTCTTTTTATCCGCAGCCTCCGTCATATCATTCGCCAGGCTCCAGGTATGAGCAGCCTGCTGGCACAACGTTCTTACCGATTCAGGGTACTCTCTGGTCTCCATCTCCTGTAACAATGTTCGAAAAGTCATATCGCGTTGAGTGTCTTCACCATCATCAAAAATAATCTTCATGATAGCGTCCATAATGATGCGCAACTCTTCAGCATAAATTTTCATCGCGTTCTCGATACGCCAGCACATCAGCACCACCAGCGAAAACAGGTGGCTGGAGTGCTTTACACCAGCCACCTAGCCAAAGCATCAGAAGGCGTACTTCATCCCCAGCATACCCTGTGTATCGCTGTAACCTTTATCCCCAATCTGCTGAGCGACGTTGCCCCAGAGATGCAGGTTTTTCCCTAACTGTCCTTCCACACCGGCTTTGAGTTCACCGATATTGCGCGTCCCCGCCTGGTAGTTGGTGACACCATTCATGACAACGCCGTAGGACCGCGTGTTGTAGATCCAGTTAGTCTCAACGAACGGCTGAAACTCACGTTCTTTCCCTTCATCGATCGCGCTATATCCTTTGATAAACGCTTTCAGCCCAAGTCGGGTTTGCAGGTTGCCATCGCCCTTCCCCTTCACACGCGTACCGTTTGCTTCCGTATGATTATCGGCCTGCACCCCCATCCAGGTGAGCTGTGCTTTCGGCTGTAGCCAATAAGTAGAGCGCCCGTCGCGACGCTCACCCATCAGGAAGCTATAGCCCCCCTCAACGGATGCGGTAATGCCGTCTGAATCATATTTCTCGCTCGCCAGTCTCTCTCCGTACACCTTATTGTTAAACCAGTTGTAGAGGATCCAGCTATCCAGATAACTGCCCGTTTTATCCGCTTCGTTTGCATACCAGGTGCCATAAATCCCGGCGCTATAGCCCGTGACCTGCCCTCGGGAGTGATAACGACTCACATCAGACTGCGTATTGCTTTGGCTATTGCCGTAGCCAGCCATCAGCCCCAGATGCCAACGATCAAGGCCGTTGGTACTCCACTGGGCAATATCGCCCCCCAGCTGAAGCACATAGCGGTTGCTCTGGGTACTCAACTGCCCGCTGGAATCTTTAAAGCGCGTGTGCCCCCCGACGTTACGCATCCACATGCTGGTGACCTTCTGTTCCCCCGTTAACCGGTCGATATACTGCGTCTCACCCAGTCGGTCATGCAGACGAGTCGTAAACATCGTGTTGGCCGCGGCCAGGTTGGCAATATAGGAGCCGCTCTCCGGACGCAGCGTTGGCTTTTCTGGCACCGGTTCTTCCGGGGTGGTTGCGGCGTTCATCAAATACCAGTGGTTAAACGCTGTCCCTTCTCCCCGGCGCAGCGCATACTCATAGCTGCCAGCGACAATGCGTCCGGACTGAACAAAGTTGCCGTCAGAAGCGCCATCAACGTGGATCACTTCAATCCCGTTAATCGTCTTATCACCGCTGCCCCCGGCATTGGTGACGGCGACAAACGTGGTACCGGAAGTATCGCCTTCCACCACCAGCTTATCGGTCACCGAATTATCATCACCGAGCACCGTATTAATCCGCAGAAGGCCGTTGTTTCCCTGGTAATTACCGGCCACCGTCAACACGTTACCCGCCGATGCTCCCGCCCACTCAACCGTACCGTTATTCAGCGTGAGTGAGGACAGCACCGAATCACCGGTCATTTTCCAGAGGCTGTTACTGCCATCAATCTGCAGGGCGATATCCCCGGCATTGGCGGCTGAGGCTGCTAGTTGATTTGAGTTGGTGATACCGGTGAACACGCTACCGTCCGCCATATGCAGCGAAACCTGTCCATCGTTATCGGCAACGATATTCCCGTTTATCAGGTAAACGCCCGCTACCTCTGTACCGCTATCAATGTCGTAAGATTTTACCAGCGCCTCGGCGCCGGAGGCATAAACCGCTGAGCCGGTGCCTACGTTAATCACGGCATCTTTTGCCAGATAAATAGCCGCCTGCTGACCTGCTGATGACGAAGAAGCAAACAGCCCGTTGGCTAAGTCACCCATTGCCGAAATATTCACATTACCCAACGACACGGTGCCCGCAGCCCGGGCATAAACGGCGTGTGCGCTCTTGCCGACCGTTTTAAGCGTGCTATCACCATTGAGGAAGATTTCCGCCTTGCCTTTCACCGCCGTACTGTTGGCTTCGGTATCCTGGCCGGCATACACCGCATAGCCCGCCACAGTAGAGCCTGCGGAGGTGGTTTCAATGGTTGTTGGCCCATTAAGGGTGATAGTGGCAACCGCATTGGCGTTATTGATTGAGGCGTTGGCGCGAACGCCCATACCCGCCGCCTTAATGTTGGTTTCATTGTTGACCGTCACGCGGGAATAGTTCGCGTTAAGCTCCCGTCCAAGGTTGATACCATCGGAGCTGTAACCACTGGTAATAGCGTTATAATTTTCAATAACGATATTGCCGCCACCATTCTTGGTGTGAATACCGTCCGCCGTCATGCCGGTGGTTTTAACAGTAAGATCGTTAAACTTATAGTTCTCACCGTTCATGTAGATAGCCCAGCCTTTAAGACCACCGCTGGTTGTTCCTCTATCGGTGGTAGTGATATTCACCTCATCATAGTTGGTGAAGTCGCTGTTATTTCCATTGCTATTACCGGATCCATAATAATAAAGTGTAGTAGTTGCAAGAAATGTTTCGGCATGCGCGGTAGTACAATAGAAATTAGACATCAGTAACGCGGTGGCGATACACAGTGCTAACGGCTTACGTTCCAGAGGTTTTGGCATCATAATAAACTCCTTCTCTTCTTCCTTTTTGTGTTGCTGCCAGATTGTTGTTTTAATATTTATTTATCAGACTACCTTTTATTAAGACGCAGGGAGCCCGTCATGACGTATTTACATCAATGTTTAAATAATGAAAAACATCCTTTCATTGAATTTAAATTGTAAGCCTCCCTCACCATGAGGTGATTTAGAAAAGATAAAAACAAACCTATTTAATGACGTTTATGATGAGTGCGAAAATCGAAGTAGCGTATTGATATCAGCACCCATTTTCTTCTCCGCCCGTCGCTTTGCGGCATACACCGCACGGATATCAAGATGGCGCCCCCTGGCCAGATGGTTACAATCTTCACCCGCAATCAGTGCCCCCAGGACATCGAACTCGAGCGTTGACAGAGATAGTCCATGAAAAAACGCATCTCTCTGATAGATAAATCTTTTCTTTAATTTCTCACCAGCAGACTTTAAATTATCCTGTTGATAAATAATCAAAAAAATATCTTTGTGATGCTTATACCAGTAATTAGCCAATGGTCTGAGGTGCCTATCGCAAACGAGAACAATCTTTAGTTTTGTTTCGTATAAATAGTCCAACCATTTTTTGTCAGTAAAAAAACGCAGATAGCTAATAGAGAAATCAACAAAAACACACCCAAGATACAGGTAGTGATATTGCTGTTTAAGGAGACCCTCCATGATACCGAGTGAGAAATAGCGACTGGCTTCAGGCCAGGTACAAAAACAGTATTCCTGACAAAATGAAACCCGTAGAGAGGCATTTGGCTTAACTTCACAATGAGAAGGGCAGCTCATACAGGTAACTCTTGCAAAATTATTATTGAGCGACTTCATTGTCCCCTCCTTATCCATATTAGAATAATTTCATTGAGGTAATTTATTGTCAATAAGCTTTTAAGATGGCTCTTAGTTCAACTATTAAAAATAAATAAAATTCTTAAAGCATAAAAAACCATTAGAAAACAACCATGCAGACAGAAAGGAGATACGGAAGGCTGAAATTATTCCACTGTAAAAAAATAGGAATACTGCAAGTGTAAATCAGATAATTACAATAAAAACAAACAACCTAATAATTAAATGCCTTAAACATTATTTAAAATAAAATAGTTTACATAAGAAATCGTTATCTATTACCTTCCTAAAGCTAAGCTATTTGGTTCAGAAAAAAGAGCGGAATGATAGAAAGAGATGAGGGTTCGTTGCAAGACAAGACTGAAGTTCAGGAGCACATTTTTAACGTAAATGGAGCGATACCTCGCTCCATTTATTGCATCAGAAACCGTGGGTTACGATTTTCGCCGCCGCAGCCAGAACATCCCGACGGCTTTCCGCCTTCTGCTCTGGTTGGGTAAAGTAGGTCACCAGAACCAGCGGCGCGTGGTTTTCCGGCCAGATAACCGCGATATCGTTGGTGGTGCCATAATCTCCGCTGCCGGTTTTATCGCCCACTACCCATGATTTCGGCAGACCCGCCTGAATGCTCGCGCTACCGGTAGTATTGCCCTTAAGCCACGTCACCAACTGTGCCCGCTGAGTTTCCGCCAGCGCTTTACCCAGCGTCAGATTTTTCAGGGTCTGCGCCATCGCGAGCGGCGTGGTGGTATCACGCGGGTCTCCTGGAATGGCGGTATTGAGCGTGGGCTCGGTTCTGTCCAGACGGAAGGTCTCATCACCCAACGAGCGAGCAAACGCCGTCACTTTATCGGGCCCACCCAGATGGGCAATCAGCTTATTCATGGCAGTATTGTCGCTATACTGCAGCGCCGCTGCGCCAAGCTCAGCCAGCGTCATCGTGCCGTTAACGTGTTTCTCCGCAATGGGATTGTAGTTAACCAGGTCGCTCTTCTTGATTTCAACGCGCTGATTTAGCAGGTGCTTATCGCTCTCGCTCTGTTTAAGCACCGCCGCGGCCGCCATCACCTTACTGGTACTGCACATCGCAAAACGTTCATCGGCACGGTAGAGAATCTGCGAATTATCGGCGGTGTTAATCAGCGCAACGCCAAGCCGACCTCCCGAACTTTTCTCCAGGGCTTCCAGCTGCTGTTGCACGCTGTTCGTCTGCGCATGCAGCGTTGCGCTGCTAAATAGCAGGGGTAGCGTCGCCATCACCGTTAACATTGAGCGGCGAATGCTCTGAGTCATCATAAAAAATCCTCTATTAGTATTATCCCTCGGCCTTCAAGTATTCATTGAAAAAACAAAAAGTAAAAACAAAACCTGCCAATATCTCCACAATTGAGCCTGGTCCATATTTACATCGCGGCGAAAAAGCAAAAGTCAGAGATCGCTCACGAAAGCAGCAGCACATTTTGCAGCAGCGGAAAAAAGGATGAGGGGTACGCAGGTACGGCAAAATTTTTTGACGTCTGTCGCAAAATTAGCCATAAAATCAATAGGGTTTAAAGGGCGAGAAACGGTCAAAATAAACGTCGCCAGAATGAAATTTATTACCGGATGAAATTAAAGTGTCGCCGAATCACGACACTCGTAAGTAACTAAAAATTAATAAAAAAATCTCTCTTGTTTCCCCTCATCTTTAGGCGTACATTAGCGCCATCTGGAGCACAAATGCACAGAATTCTGAGGTGATGTCAGCCGCGAAAATGGGTCAGTCTTTTTCCGTCGGTTGATATCAGCTCGTAGTACTACCTGGTCATAAATGCGTAGAAAAAATTACGCGGAGAGATGAGTCGTGAAATATTTCTTTATGGGCATTTCCTTTATGGTCATCGTTTTTGCCGGCACGTTCGCCCTGATGATCTAGCCAATAAAAATGCAAAAAAAACAGGAGCCAATTGGCTCCTGTTTGCATTTGTGGGGCAACGAAAATCAGCCAGCCGGTTTGTGCTCTGACGGCAGCAGACCGTCGGCGCGGAACATGGCTTTAATTCCACGGATAGCCTGACGAATGCGGTCACGGTTTTCAATCAACGCAAAACGGACATGAGTGTCTCCATAGTCACCAAAGCCGATACCCGGAGATACGCACACCTTCGCGTCCTGCAGCATCTTCTTGGCAAACTCCAGCGAGCCCATATGCGCGTACTGCTCCGGAATCTTAGCCCACACGTACATTGACGCTTTCGGCATGTCGACCATCCAGCCCGCTTCATGCAACCCTTTCACCAGCACATCCCGGCGGCGCTTATACTGGGCAGCAATATCGTGCACGCACTGTTGATCCCCTTCGAGGGCGGCAATGGCCGCCACCTGAAGCGGCGTGAAGGTGCCGTAGTCGTGATAGCTTTTAATACGCGCCAGCGCGTTGACCAGGGTTTTGTTACCGACCATAAAGCCGATACGCCAGCCCGCCATGTTGTAGCTTTTGGACAGCGTGAAGAACTCTACTGCCACGTCGCGCGCACCGGGTACCTGCATAATCGACGGCGCTTTCCAGCCATCGTACACGATGTCGGCATAGGCCAGGTCGTGCACCACCAGCACATCGTAACGTTTGGCCAGCGCGACCACTTTTTCGAAGAATTCCAGCTCGACGCACTGCGCGGTCGGGTTAGACGGGAAACCTAAGATCATCATCTTTGGTTTTGGGTAGCTTTCGCGAATCGCACGTTCCAGCTCGTTAAAGAAGTCGACGCCTTCCACCAGCGGTACGGATCGTACCTGAGCCCCGGCAATCACCGCGCCGTAAATGTGGATCGGGTAGCTTGGGTTTGGCACTAGCACGGTATCACCGTGATCGAGCGTGGCCAGCATCAGGTGCGCCAGACCCTCTTTCGAACCAATGGTGACGATCGCTTCGTCTTCCGGGTCAATTTCAACGTCGTAGCGCTCCTGATACCAGCGAGAAATCGCGCGGCGCAGGCGCGGAATACCTCGCGAAGTGGAGTAGCCATGGGTGTCCGGGCGCTGTGCCACGGTGCAGAGCTTCTCGACGATGTGCGGCGGCGTCGCGCCGTCCGGGTTCCCCATGCTGAAATCGATGATATCTTCGCCGCGCCGACGCGCAGCCATTTTCAGTTCAGCGGTGATGTTAAAAACATAAGGGGGTAAGCGATCGATACGCGTAAAACGGCGTTCAGGACTGGAGTCAGCCATAGGTTCCTCAGATTTACGTTAGCGCCCGAACCGTTCGAGCGACGCTGCCACCGATGTGGCATGACTAGAAAATAACCTGAAAAAAATGGCGCTGTCGAGAGGGGACGTAAAAAATTATTGCTGTGGTTAAAAGGGGAAGTCGCGAACAAACGAATCAATCACCGTTGTTCGGATAAGTGAAAAACAGAACATTATAATAACAGTGTGTTATCCAGATTTTTGCATTGTAGCTGTTGTGATGCTTCGCAGATTCACCATCTCTCCTTCATGATTCATTTTCTCTATCAATCCCCTTTTAAAAATAAGGTTTATCCCTATTCATGCGTATCGCTGGTCATCCGCCGCCGGGTTTCTTATCATAAGACTTTCCTGAAAAACCCGGCGCTCCCATGCACGAAATATTCGATATGCTGCTCGCGGTCTATGATCGAGCCGCATTAATGCTGATTTGCCTCTTTTTCCTGATTCGCATCCGTCTGTTCCGCGAACTGCTGCATAAATCCGCGCATACCCCGAAAGAACTGTTGGCGGTAACGGTTATTTTCTCGATGTTTGCTATCTTCAGCACCTGGTCCGGCGTGCCGGTGGAAGGGTCGCTGGTGAACGTCAGGATTATTTCGGTGATGTCCGCGGGCATCCTTTTCGGTCCTTGGGTGGGTATCATTACCGGGATCATTGCCGGTGCGTACCGTTATTTAAGCGATATTGGCGGAGTGACCGCCATTCCTTGTTTTATTACCACCATTGCCGCAGGCATTATTTCGGGCGTCATTCACCGCAAAGTCCCAAAAGAGCGGCATTGGCGTGTAGGTATCCTCGGCGGTATGTTGTGCGAAACGGGCACCATGATTCTGGTGATTCTTTTTGCACCAACCATGGCGCTTGGGGTCGACATTGTGTCGAAAATCGGCATCCCGATGATTGCCGGCAGCGTCTGTATCGGCTTTATCGTCCTGCTGGTGCAGAGCGTTGAGGGTGAAAAAGAGGCCAGCGCTGCGCGCCAGGCCAAGCTGGCGCTGGATATCGCCAATAAAACCCTGCCTCTGTTTCGCCAGATTAACAGCGACACACTGCGCCAGATTTGCGACATCATTCGCCAGGATATTCACGCCGATGCGGTAGCCATAACCAACACCGATCGCGTACTGGCATACGTTGGCGTGGGAGAAGATAACTACCACAACAATGATGACGCCATCAGCCCAACCACCAAACAGGCTATCAACAACAACGAAATCATCATTAAAAACAATGATGAAGCCTACCGCACGCCGGAAATCCACTCGATGCTGGTGATCCCGCTTTTGGAAACCGGGGTAGTGACCGGGACGCTGAAAATCTATTACTGCCACGCGCACCAGATAACGTCCTCGCTACAGGAAATGGCGATCGGTTTATCGCAGATCATTTCGACCCAACTTGAGGTTTCCCGCGCCGAACAGCTGCGGGAAATGGCAAATAAGGCAGAGCTGCGCGCGCTGCAAAGTAAAATTAATCCCCATTTTCTGTTTAACGCGCTGAACGCCATTTCGTCGTCGATTCGCATGAACCCGGATACCGCACGGCAGCTGATTTTCAATCTCTCACGCTACCTGCGCTATAACATTGAATTAAAAGATGATGAGCAGATTGATATCCGTAAAGAGCTGTACCAGATTAAAGACTATATCGCCATTGAGCAGGCGCGTTTCGGCGATAAGCTCACGGTGATTTACGATATCGACGATGAGGTGAACTGCTTTATTCCCAGCCTGCTGATTCAACCGTTGGTGGAAAACGCCATCGTGCACGGAATTCAGCGCAGCAAAGGGAAAGGTGTAGTCACCATTAGTGTGACGGAGTCCGGCAACCGCGTGCGTATCGGCGTGCGGGATACTGGCCCTGGCATCGACCCGCTGGTGATTGCGCGAGTCGAAGCCAATGAAATGCCGGGCAACAAAATTGGCCTGCTGAACGTACACCACCGCGTTAAGCTGCTGTACGGTGAAGGGCTGCATATCCGCCGCCTGGAGCCGGGCACCGAGATTGCGTTCTATATTCCAAACCAGCGTACGGCCATTCCGGCCGCCGCCACGTTACTGCCTTAACCCGGAGCCCGTATGAAGGTCATCATTGTTGAAGATGAATTCCTGGCCCAGCAGGAACTAACCTGGCTGATTCAACAGCATAGCCAGATGGAGATTATCGGTACGTTTGACGACGGGCTCGACGTGCTTAAATTTTTGCAGCACAACAAAGTCGATGCCATCTTTCTCGACATCAACATTCCGTCGCTCGACGGCGTGCTGCTGGCGCAAAACATCAGTCAGTTTGCCCACAAGCCATTTATTGTCTTTATCACCGCGTGGAAAGAACATGCGGTAGAAGCCTTTGAGCTGGAAGCATTTGACTACATTCTGAAGCCGTATCAGGAATCACGCATCGTCACCATGCTGCAAAAGCTCGAGTCGAGCTGGCAACAGCAGCAATCTGGCAATGTTAACGTTGTCAGCAGCGCGCCGCGTGAAAATGACACGGTTAACCTGATTAAAGACGAGCGCATTATCGTCACGCCGGTTAACGATATCTACTACGCCGAAGCGCACGAAAAAATGACCTTCGTCTATACCCGGCGCGAATCGTACGTGATGCCGATGAACATCACCGAATTTTGCGCCAAGCTACCGTCTAGCCAGTTTTTCCGCTGTCATCGTTCCTTCTGTGTGAACCTGAATAAAATACGCGAGATAGAACCGTGGTTTAATAACACCTATATTCTGCGCCTGCGTGACCTGGAGTTCCAGGTGCCGGTAAGCCGCAGTAAGGTGAAAGAATTCAGGCAGATAATGCATTTATAGCGCAGGATGGGGAATGAAAGCATCAGAACTACCAGCAGACCAACAGTTTTTTGCCGATCTGTTCAGCGGCCTGGTGCTCAATTCACAAAGGCTAGGCCGAGTCTGGTTTGCCACCCATCCCACCAGTCTGCCAAACGGCAGTCTGTGCCTAGACCTCCCGCGCCTCGACGTGGTGTTGCGCGGCGAATACGGCAATCAACTGCATAAAGATCAGCATCGCCTGACCGAGGGGGAGATGCTGTTTATTCCCGCTCGCGCCGCGAACCTGCCGGTGAGCGATAAACCGGTGATGCTGTTAAGCCTGGTTTTTGCTCCGGCCTGGCTGGGGCTTTCGTTCTACGATAACCGCACCGCCTCCCTGCTCCGCCCGGTTCGTCGTATCGAACTTCCGCATCTGCAGCGCGGCGAAGGCGAAGCCATCCTCACCGCCCTAACCCATCTGAGCCGCTCACCGCAGATGCAGGATGTTATTCAACCGCTGATGCTCAGCCTGCTGCACCTGTGCCGGAGCGTTGTTAATATACGTCCGGAAGCACAGCGCCCGCGTTCAGAATTTCTCTACCAGAGCATGTGCAACTGGGTACAGGACAACTATGCGCAGCCGCTCACCCGCGACAGCGTGGCACAGTTTTTCAATATCACGCCCAACCATCTCTCAAAGCTGTTTACCCAACACGGCACTATGAGCTTTGTCGAATACGTGCGCTGGGTGCGCATGGCAAAAGCAAGGATGATCCTGCAAAAATACCATCTCTCGATTGCGGAAGTGGCACAGCGCTGCGGCTATCAGGATAGCGACTATTTTTGTCGACTTTTCCATCGGGAATTTGGGCTCACACCGGGAGAGTACGGTGCACGATTTAAGGCATAAATCTGATACAGCGTATTTTGCTTGCTGGCGCGCCCCCCCCCATTTAAGCGTCCAGCAGGCGCGCCAGCATGTTTCTTCTGCTGATATAAATAATTGCGCACAGCAGCAGGCTCAGCAACGCTGTGCCGATAAACACCCCCGCCCCGGTCATCGCGAGCAGTACTCCACCGATTAGCGGCCCGACAGCGATACCCAGCGTCGACAGCGTTGATGCTCCCAGATAAGCGCCACGATGCTCAGCCGGCGCGAGCTGATCGAGCAAAATGTTCAGGTTCGGCATCAAAATCGCCTCCCCCATGCTAAACAGGCAGGTAGCCGACAGCCAGAGCCCCATGTCCGTCGAGCGTATGGAAAAAAAGCTCAGTTGCGCGAGAAAGAAGACCGCACCGCCCATCAGAATGCGCCTGGGCAGCGTCATCTGCGCCATAAATCGCACGATAAAGGTCTGAAATACCAGCACAGTACAGGCGTTGGTAACCAGTATCAGGGTTATCAGTTTAATCGCTGCGTTGCCATCCAGCGACAGAAGATACTGGGGCAGAACGGCTTCATAATGGATAAACACCACGCTGCACAAAATACTGCACAGCAGCGCCGCAATATAGATTTTATCTCTGGCAATCACGCCTATTACCTGATGAAACTTAATAGCAGGCCCGCTGCCGGTCTGCTGCCCCTCATCCAGAAGTTTACCCGCAGGAACAAACAGCAGTACGTAGACGAAAAACGGCAGGTAGCTGAGGCCCGTTATCAGGAAAGTGCCCTTTTGCGATGTCAGGCCGAAAACGATCCCCACCAGAGGGCCAAAGACGGCCGCGACGTTTATCAGGTAGTAGCGCATTTGCAGGGCAAGCGCACGGCGGCGACGGTCGCCCAATAAATCACTCATCAGCGCGCGCACCGGAGGGTCAACCCACGCAAAACAGACGCCGATAATCATCAGGCCACAGATAAACAGCGCCATGCCCGTCGCCTGCGCCAGAATGATGTAGCCCACGGCGGAAAACCCACAGCCCAGCAGAAGAATAACCCGTCGCCCCAACCTGTCAGAGATCTGCCCACCATACATCCCGAGCACCACCGAAATAAGCGCGCTACTGGTCATCGCCAGACCAATGGCAATAGGCGACATATGATAATTCTGCGTCATGATAACGGCGATAAATGGCCACGCCATAAAATAGCTGAACCGAATGACCAGGGTAAAAAACAGCAGCGCATGGACGGTCGCGGGGAACGTTTTTAACGTCTGAAACAGGCCAGGAGCCGCACAAACTTCAGCGGCAGGTTTTGTCGTCATAGGTCAGCTCGTGAGTGATGATGAATAGAGTGCTTCGCTATTTAATGTAAGCGATTAAATATTAATAAAATTATTCAACAATCGTCGCAAGAGAAATGTTAATGAAATGTTTAATACGCCTGTTTGTGAGGTCCGGCGTCTTAGTCTTAGCGAAAAATAAGGGAAAGTGTGAGGCGGTCACCAAAAAGCGGTAGTTAATACTGAGTTCACCGATAACCTATCGTCGGTTACCGGCGTATAACCTGAAATGGCTCCATCAATGCGTTATTTTCGCGCGAGAGTTATTCAAACAATAATGAAGATAGCCCGATAAACATGATGCCGTTAAGCACCAATAGCACCAGGACAATAATAAACGCCAGCACGCCAAACACCGTGATTTTCCGGCGTTGAATAAACGTAATCCCGGATAATACCGCGCAGAACAGAATCACCTTAAAGATATAAGACAGCGGCACCATCGCCGCATGGCCGGTATGGACCCCAGCCAGCCCCAGAAGGCCCAACACCAGAGCGCCACAAAATCCCCATCCCCAGAACGTCATCGGCAAGCTCAGTTGCCCTGTGACCAATTTTTTTAACACAGCCCTATCCTTATCTATTATCTCAATACGTTAACGTTTTTAGCATCCGCTATCCTGGCCTGCATAGCGAATTTTACCGTTGAGCGGCAGGTTAAAAAAGCCACCCAAATCAGGATGTCGTCCGCGTGTCGGGTTGATGTCGCCTGCCTGTCGTGCCGCTGCGGGAAAAGATGTGCAAGAATCTTTCTATCACGAATCTGCGAGGCAACAATCATGAATACCAGTGAAAAAATCAAAGCTTACCGGCTCAAAAATGCATGGTCACAGGAACAGCTCGCGCAGCTGGCTTCTCTGTCTGTAAGAACGGTACAACGCATTGAAAAGGGGCATACGCCGGGACTAGAAACAATCAGCGCGCTAGCCTCCGTGTTTAATGTCACGGTATCTGAGCTGTCCGATGAGGCAGAGCTGGCAAACGACGCACTGGATACGCGCATTCTCGATGCCAGGCGTCGTGTACTGGAAGAGGCTCGCTTCTATCGCACCCTGACCATTGCTTTTCTGATCTGCGCCGCGCTGATGACGGTGAACTACTTTTACTCCCCGGGGAGTTACTGGTCACTGATAGTGACGCTTATCTGGGGCTCGCTGATTGCCGTTCGTGCACTGAGGACGTTTGTCTTCCGGGAACGTATTGCCCAATGGCAGCATAATCGGATGCTGCGGCTATTACGCGAAAAAAATATCTCACTGTCGCGCGAAAACACCTCCGCCGACAAAGACCATTAACCACAATCATGGCGATCGCCGGCGCCGCTCAGAAGCGCGGCGCGGCACTACGCCAGTTGATAGGGAAAGAGATGCACAACATTACTGGCTAACGGGTAAATACCCAGGCTTTCGGTTCTTTTCTGGAGTTCTTCCAGGGGCAGACCAGCAATAGGCTCACGCCCACCCCAGATAAGCAGCCCCTTTTTGCCATAGTCAGCCATGATCTCAAGCGTTTTTCCATTGCTCATTTCAATCAGTAACTTATTCTCTTTCACAGGACGTAAATCCCCTTCAGTACTCGCAATGAACAGCGCTATTTCACCCGAAGCAATAATATTTTCATGCCGTGGAGAGATAATCATGCCGTTCGCCGCCACCGGTATCATGTTCAGCTGTGAGCACCCGGTATAATCCGTCTCAGATGGCATTCTGCCTCCCCAGAGGTGAATACCTTCTGGGATTTCAGCCGGTAGCGGCTGCGGACTGTCTGTCAGTTCGAGCGTTTTACCGTCATCAAACTCAACCACGATGCGACTGCCGTTTTGTAAGACTAAGTCCCCGTTCGGGTCAGTGATGTACAGGTTCATACCATCCCCCTGGTAAGCAGCAGGTAAATCGCCACCATCGCCGCGATACTCACTATCACGCTGATGATGAAATAGGTTTTAAACGGCTGCTTTTGCGTTTTGTGGCGAAAGGACTGCTGGCCCACAATCGCGCCGGGCCAGCCACCGACCATACCAAAAATCAGCAGCGTAGATTCCGGCACACGGCGCCAGGCCTTGCGCGCGGCAAGTTTGTCGACGCCATAAATCACGATGGTCAGAACGTTGACCAGGAGAAACCACATCATAAAAGGATGCAGCGTAAAAATACTGCCGAGCGCCGCAAGGCCCAGCAGCAGATAGCAAAAACGATTGAGATTCATATCAGTAAATAGCGCCATATGGAGCGTGTCGACAGCGTATTATACGCACAACGTTAGCCTTGCTTGTTCTGGTAGAGATCCCAGCGGTTGCCATACAGGTCTTCAAATACCACCACCGTACCGTACTCTTCTTCTCGCGGCGCTTCGCAAAACGTCACACCATTTGCCTTCATGGCGTTGTAATCGCGCCAGAAATCATCAGTTTGCAAGAACAGAAACACCCGCCCGCCACACTGATTACCAATAAACCCTTCCTGCCGCTCGTTTGAAGCGCGCGCCAGAAGTAAATTGCAGTCGCTTTCCGGGTTCGGAGAAACCACCACCCAGCGCTTACCGGGCTGCGGCGTATCTTCAACGAGGGTAAATCCAAGCTTTTGCGTGTAGTACGCGATGGCGCGATCGTAATCATCCACCACGATGGCAACGTACCCCAAACACCGTTTTTGCGTTCTCATTGTCTGCTCCGTCCGGTTTCAGGCATTGTTGCCCGCTCCCTTTTTATCATAAATGAATTTTCTTCACCCAACGTATCATCAGCGCACGCGTGCCACGCCGGTTAACGCCGCTTCCATAAGCGCGCCTAGCGCCGCTTGCGCTTCGCTAACCGTCGCCGTTCCGGTATTCATTTTCAGGGTAATGCCTAAATTGCCCGGCGAGGGCAACAGGTTTTCCACGACACACAGGCTGCCCGGCATACCAATACGCGTTCGCAGCGTAATGCCCAGCCCCGCCTGCACCGCCGACCAGATACCGCTCAGGCTGTGGCTGACAAAAACCACCTGCCAGGGAATATTCGCCCGATCCAGGCTGTCAATGGCGCGAGAGCGCATCATACAAGGGTGCTCGAACATCACCAGGGGCAGCGGCTCGCCCTGCGTCAGCAGCGCGGCAATATTGAGATCCGGATGCGCTATCCATTCCAGCGAGCACTGACTTATCAGCCTGCCGTTTTTGAGTTCTCCCTCCGGCTGCCAGAGCAGCGCCAGATCGAGCCTATTGTCGTTAAGCGCTTCGAGCAACGCTGGGTTACGGTCGATACGGGCTGACATCCGCATTCCCGGATGGTGACGCTTAAACTCGCCAAGGATGCCGGGCATCAGGGATTCGCCGAAATCTTCCTGCATGCCAATACGAATCTCACCTTGTAACGGTTCGCTGTTTAGCGCGCGCTGCGCTTCATCGTTTAGCGCCAGCAGCCGACGGGCATAGCCCAGCAATATCTCACCGTTGTGGGTCAGCTCCAGATGACGGCCTTTCCTGACCACCAGCGCGGTACCGCACTGCTGCTCCAGCTTTTTCAACTGCGCGCTGACCGCAGAAGTTGAGCGGCAAAGACGTTGTGCCGCCAGCGCAAAGCTGCCGGACTCCATGCCGGTAACGAAGCTGCGCAGCGCGTCGAGGTCGAGCGAAGGGGGAACTTTATTCATAATTGTCCTGAAATTCGGGATTGACAATCAAAAACGATTCAATTTTCAGGACGAAAATATCTCGCCAGAATGGGTTCACTGTCAATACGGAGAGAACACCATGTCAAAGCCCCTCGATCGTGAAACCCTGGCCCGCATCGCACCAAAGTTAGCCGAGCTAAGCCAGGAACTGCTGTTTAACGATATCTGGCAACGTGAAGGACTTTCATCACGCGAACGTAGCCTGATTACGCTTGCCGCCCTCACCGCGCTTGGGCGCGTGCAGCAAATCCCCTGGCACATTCACTTTGCGCAGCAAAATGGCCTGACAAAAGCCGAAATGGTGGAAGCGTTCACCCATCTGGCGTTCTACGCGGGCTGGCCTGCGGCGGTGTCCGCTCTCGAATGTCTGGATGAGGAATAACGACAATGCCATTTACCCGAATAACCCTACGCCAGGGCTACAGCGATGCCCAGATAGCGCAGATATCTGACATTCTGCAGCAAAGCCTCGAAGACGAATTTGTCGTCCCGCCCCACGATCGTTTTCAGGTGTTTGAAACGCTACCGGCAAACCAGCGCGTGTTTGATAGCCGCTATTACAGCGCAGGGCGTAGCGACAACTTCATTCAGTTTCATATCCTTGCGGGAAAACCGCGTTCATCTGCGCAAAAGAGAAACCTTTGCAGGACGCTCTGTGAACGACTCAATACGAAGATGAATATTTCTCCTGATGATGTGATGGTGATGATTCAGTTCAATACCGCCGATGACTGGAGCTTCAGCAACGGTCAAATGCTCTCTGAGCTTGATTAGCCCTATTCTCCGGTGCTAAACGCGCCGGAGAGCCCGCTGCGGCGTTTCGTGACACACTTCTCTTTTTCACCTATTCCCCGCATCATGAACTTCCCTCATGTTGCATTGAAATTAAGTCGCTTTCCCTCTTTCACCGCCTCTGGCATAAATTATCAACATTAACTTATCGGCAACATTAAGACTGCTGAATGAGAAAAGCAGAGCAGCGTCTCTGGCAATCAGTAAGTGAATTTAATTTTCATATCAGCACTCGGGATGACAGAGACGATGAATAAAGATTTTACCTTTACTATCAAGAGCAGCACCTTCGACGAAAACTATAACCCGTCAGAAAATACGCGTATTACCACTAACTTCGCGAATCTGGCTCGTGGGGAGAACCGTCAGGAGAACCTGCGCAATACATTGAAGATGATTGACAATCGTTTCAATACGTTAGCGCATTGGGATAACCCTAAAGGCGATCGTTACGGCGTTGAGCTTGAGATTATTTCCGTTGAGATGAATATCGATGCGGAAGGTAAAACCACGGCGTTTCCAGCCATCGAAATATTGAAAACCCATATTGTTGATAAGAAAACCAACGAACGTATTGAAGGCATTGTTGGCAATAACTTCTCTTCCTACGTTCGTGATTATGACTTCAGCGTGTTGCTGCTTGAGCATAATAAAAACAGAACCGAATTTAACATTCCGGATACCTTTGGCGAGCTGCACGGCAATATCTTTAAGCACTTTGCCAACTCACCGGAGTACAAAGCGAACTTCAAAAAATCGCCGGTTATCTGCCTTAGCGTGTCGAGCAAAGATGTTTATCGCCGCACGGGCAATGAACACCCGGTGCTGGGCATTGAATACCAGCCGAGCAGCGCCTCCCTGACCGAGCAGTACTTCGGCAAGATGGGCCTGAAAGTACGCTATTTCATGCCACAAAACAGCGTTGCGCCGCTGGCGTTCTTCTTCTCCGGTGACCTGCTGAGTGATTACACCAGCCTGGAGCTTATCAGCACCATCAGCACCATGGAGACGTTCCAGAAGATTTATCGCCCGGAAATTTACAATGCCAACTCGGCGGCGGGCCTGTGCTATCAGCCAGACCTGAACCAGCAGGATCACTCATTAACCAAAATTGTTTATGACCGTGAAGAACGCAGCCGCTTAGCGATTGAGCAGGGGAAATTTACCGAAGAGCACTTTATCAAGCCGTATCAGAACATTCTTGAGCAATGGTCCGCTAACTACGCTCTTTGATTAACAAATAATACCAGGTTATTGAATATGAAAACATTGCTCCCGACTTCCACCGCTGGCAGCCTGCCGAAACCGTCCTGGCTTGCTCAACCAGAGACGCTGTGGTCACCATGGAAATTACAGAACGACGAGTTAGTTGAAGGGAAACAGGATGCGCTGCGTCTCTCCCTGCAAGAACAGCTGCTGGCCGGTATTGATATTGTTAGCGACGGCGAGCAGACCCGTCAGCACTTCGTCACCACATTTATTGAGCACCTGAGCGGCGTGGATTTTGAAAAACGCGAGATCGTGAAAATCCGTAATCGCTACGATGCCAGCGTGCCAACGGTTGTCGATGAAGTGGCACGTCAAAAACCGGTGTTTGTTGACGATGCGCGTTACCTGCGTCAGCTGACTAAGCAGCCTATCAAGTGGGCGCTGCCGGGGCCAATGACCATGATTGATACACTGTATGACAATCACTACAAAAGCCGTGAAAAGCTGGCGTGGGAATTTGCCAAAATTCTCAACCAGGAAGCTCGCGAGCTAGAAGCCGCAGGCGTGGATATTATCCAGTTTGATGAACCGGCCTTTAACGTGTTCTTCGATGAGGTGAATGATTGGGGTATCGCGGCATTAGAGCGCGCTATTGAAGGTCTGAAGTGCGAAACCGCGGTACACATCTGCTACGGCTACGGCATTAAGGCCAACACCGACTGGAAGAAAACGCTGGGTTCAGAGTGGCGTCAATACGAAGAGGCATTCCCTAAGCTGCAATCTTCGAATATCGATATTATCTCGCTGGAGTGCCACAACTCCCGCGTGCCAATGGATCTGCTGGAACTGATCCGCGGTAAAAAAGTGATGGTGGGAGCGATTGACGTTGCGAACCACGCTATTGAAACGCCAGAGGAAGTGGCTGAGACGCTGCGCAAAGCGCTGCAGTTTGTCGATGCAGAGAACCTCTACCCGTCAACCAACTGCGGCATGGCACCATTGCCTCGCCAGGTGGCTCGCGGCAAGCTCAACGCGCTAAGCGCAGGCGCCGAGATTATCCGTAAGGAAATCCTGGGCCGATAACCCCATCTCCGCGTAGGCCGGATAAGCGAAACGCCATCCGGCCTGCAACGTCATACGCTCACTTTAGAACACCAGTTCCGACTCCAGCAGCGTTAAAATCGCATTGGCATCTTCTGCCGCAAACAGCGACTGACGGAACTGCTTATTCACCAGTTTCCGCGCCAGCTGTGAGAAAACCTTCACATGGTTCATGCCTTCGTCGGCACCCAGCGTCAGCATAATCACCAGCTCCACCTCGCCCATTTCGGACTGCCAGTCTATCGGCTGTGATAAGCGTGCAATGCTGATACTGGAATGACGTATCCACTGCGATTTGGTGTGCGGGATGGCCACGCCAAACCCTACGCCGGTGGTGACAATCTCTTCACGCTGCCAGACATCTTCCTCCAGCTCGAACGGATGCTCTGTGCGCCCATTCGCGCCGAGGTTACCGCAGAGGAACTGAATCGCCTGCTCTTTGTTGGCAAACGACTCGCCGACAAAGATATTCTCTCGCGCTAGCAGCGGACGTACGTCTTTCTCCGGCGCAAACGCGTTCAGCAGCGTTTCAATCTCCTGCGCGCTCCGGCATTCGCACGCCTTAAGCGCCAGTTCGCGGCAGGTACTGGCATCCAGTTGGCGAATCTGGCTTTTCACCGCCGGGATCCGCGGGCTACTCATGCTCAGTTCATCAAGGCCGAGCCCCAACAGTAGCGGTAGATAGCGGCTTTCTCCACCCAGTTCACCGCAAATGCCCACCCATTTCCCGCGATCGTGCGCCACGCGAATAATCTGCTGCAACATGCGCAGGAACGATGGCGTAATCGGGTTATACAGCGGAGATACCCGAGGGTTATTGCGGTCGACCGCGTAGAGGTACTGCGTCATATCGTTGGAACCGATACTGAAGAAATCCACCTCATCGCAGAAATGGTCAATGATGTAACAGACCGAAGGCACCTCAACCATAATGCCCAATGAAATATTTCCAGCATGCCGCAGCCCTTCCTGCTTAAGCGCCGCGGCGGCTTTCTGTAGTTCACTTTTGACCCACAGGATCTGATCAAGGCTGTGCACCATCGGAATCATCAGCCGCGCATTGCCGAAGGCCGCCGCGCGCAGAATAGCGCGCAGCTGGCTGCGAAATAGCCCGGCAAATTCGGGATAAATTCGCACCGCACGATAGCCAAGGAACGGGTTTTCTTCCTGCGGAATATTGAGATAGGGAATGTTTTTATCCCCGCCAATGTCCATGGTGCGGAAAATAACCGGCTTGCCTTCAGCCGCCAGCAGCACCTGCTGGTAAGCTTCAAACTGCTCCTGCTCGTCGGGAGCGCTATCCCGGTCCATAAACAGCATTTCAGTGCGGAACAACCCAACGCCTTCGGCCCCATTGGCAAAGGCGCCGGGTGCTTCCAGCGCGGTGCCGATATTAGCGGCAACGTCGATGCGTTGGTTATCTTTGGTAAGCGCTATCTGCGCGGCATCCCGCGCCTGTTGCTGCTGGCGCTTTTCAGCCAGGCGTTGCGCTATCGCATAGTAGCCGCTCACTGCGTCATTGGGATTGACCGCCAGCACGCCGCACTGTGCGTCCAACACCGCCGGTAAGCCGGCGTAGCCCGCAATCGCCTCCAGCGGTAGCCCGCTGAGCACCGGAATAGCGGAGGCGCGAGCCAGAATCAAGGTGTGGGAGGTACGCCCGGTTTTTTCCAGAATCATGCCGGAAAGATGTTGTAAATCAAGGCTTAAAAACTGGCTAGGCGTCAAGTCTTCCGCCACCAGAATCGTCGGTTTATCCAGCACCAGCGCGTTACGCGGGCGGCGGTCGGGCCAGGTGATATGCAGCAGCTGTTCGCTGATATCGCGAATATCGCTCACCCGCTCACGCAGGTAATCGCTGGCGGAGGCCAGCAGCTTGTCGCAGACCTGCTCCATATTGGTGATGATGGCATCGCCAAGACCCTTCTGTTGCCCCGCCATCAGACGGCGGATATTTCCGGCAAATTCATCGTCCTGGATGAGCGATAAGTGGGCGCTAAGAATGGTTTTGCTTTCTCCTCCACGCTCACGAAGCTGGAGATTCAGGCGCTCGGCAAGCGTCGCCAGACTGTGTTCCAGCCGCGTCGTGTCTTCGGCGCTGGCGGGAATGGCTCGATAGATATCCAGACTGTCGCTTTTGCACAACGTCAGCACTCCCGCGCCCACCCCTGCGGCCAGCACGTTGCCGTACAGCAGGTCCGGATTAAGACGAATCAGCGAGCGCGGCAGCGGGTGTGCCGCCAGCTCCGCTGCCGTCGGCTGAATGCTATCACTGTCAATAAAGCGGTTCTGGATGTACTCCTCCAGCGCACGCCTGGCCTGTTCGGCATCGCGGCCGGTAATGTTCAGACTGCAACTATCATTGAACAGCGTGCCGGTGCCAATCAGCGCTAACGAGCTTTTCGCATCAGCTTGCGCATTCTGACGATGGTTGATAAAGGTGACATCGCTTTGCCACTGACTGCACTGTTCTTTCAGCTCCCATGCGGGGCGAGCGTGCAGGCCATTCGGCAGCGGGCAGAGAAATTGAATCGTTAACATAACCACTCCTGTTAGCGTGAGATCAGCATCTGAAGTCCGTCAGATGAGCCACGGTCTCACGCGTAAAGCTGGTAATCAGCGCGGATAGCAGCGCCTGGGTTTGCATAATGTCGCGGCAGTCCGCAATAGACGCCGCGCAATGCCCATGACGGGTTGCCGGGCCAATCACTATCGTCGGAACCCCGGTTCCGCTAAGGTGTACCGCGCCGCCATCGGTGCCGCCGTTGCTGAACATATCGAGCTGTAACGGAATATCGGCTTCGGCGGATACGCGTTCAACTAAGGCAATCAACTTCGGCGGCGCAATCAGTGATTTGTCACTCAACACCAGCATTGGGCCTTTACCCAGCTGACGGTGATTTGCCGCTCCGTAGTCAAAATTTTTTGCCCAGCAGGCGGTATCCAGCACAATCGCCACATCCGGAGCCACCGCGCGCGCGGCCGTTTGCCCGCCGCGTAGCCCGACTTCTTCGCTGGAGCTTGCCACCAGCCAGACTTCGGCCGGTAATTCGGTCTCGCTCAGTTCACGCAGCAGCGCCACCAGCAGGTAGCAGCCCAGCCTGTCGTCGAACGCTTTGCCCATCACCCGCTGATGCGGCAGCACCTGAAAAGGGGTATCAAAGGTCACGCGATCGCCCGGACGCACCCCGGCCTGAACCACTTCATCATAAGAGCGCGCGCCAATATCTACCCGCAGAGATCCCACGTCGTTACCGTTACGTTCACCGTCGAGCAGGCCGGGAATTTTGCTTTCTTCACGGGTGGTGATGCGAACCGGCTGTAGCTGACGCGCCGCCATGCGGACATTGCCGACCGGCAGCACATCAATCGCCCCTTCAGAAGAGATGCTGCGAACGATAAAACCCACCTCATCCATATGCGCGCAGATCATCACCTTCGGGCCATCGGATTCATTTAATCGGATCAGTACCGATCCCAAACCATCGAAGCGCACCTCTTTGTGCAGACGATCCGCTTCATCCAGCAGGATCTGACGAACTTCTTGTTCTGAGGAGGCGATCGCATCCGCCTCGCTCAGGGCTTTCAGTAGCGATAAATCCATCATGCCTCTCCCGTGCATAACAATGTTTTTGGCATGCTATAGAGCACTTCGCCGCCGTCAGGCGTTACCAGCACGATATCTTCAATTCGCACGCCCCCCTGACCTGGAAGATAGATGCCGGGTTCAACGGTCAGCAGCATCCCCGCCGCAAGCGCGGTGGCATCCGTCGGCGAGAAACGCGGATCTTCGTGAACATCAATGCCAATCGCGTGACCCGTATTGTGTCCAAAGTATTCCCCGTAGCCCGCTTCATTAATGACGTGACGTGCGGCGAAATCCACATCATGGCAGCGCGCGCCCGGATGAATGGCGGCAATGCCTGCAAGCTGGGCCTGAAGTACCACCTGATAGACCAAAAACAGCGGATGCGCTTCGGGTGCCATCGCACCGGAAACCAGAAATGTCCGCGTCATATCAGAGCAGTAGCCCTGATACTGAGCGCCGAAGTCGAGCGTGATAAGCTCTCCGGCTTCCACGCGTTTATCGCTGGCTTTACCGTGCGGCAGCGCGCCGCGCCAACCGCTGGCGACAATGGTATCGAAAGCGGCTTTTTCCGCACCAAGCGTACGCATGTACCATTCGAGTTCGGCGGCAATCTCCCGCTCAAGCATTCCCGGTTGAATAAAGCGACGAATATGCTCCGCGCTCTGGTCCGCAATCCGGCAGGCCTGGCGAATCAGGTCAATTTCCCGCGGCGTTTTAATTTGCCGTAGCGCATCAAGAGAAGTCCCTACCAGCGCGGCCTTAATGGATGCCTGCCAGCGCTGGGCGGTGTGCCAGCTTACCTGTGCCCCTTCAAAACCGACGGTGTAAAGATCTTCGTCGGCCACAATCTGGTTCACGATGTCTGCCAGGGTTCGCTCGGCGTTCAGCAGATGAAGCTGGTAGCCGTCGGCACGAGACTGAATATCGGCGTAATAGCGCGAATCAGCCAGAATATGCGCGCTGTTGCGCGCAATCAGCACATAGCCAGAGCCGGTAGAAATGCCCAGGTGCGGCTGCTTATTCTGGCGCGATGAAATCAATACCGCGTCAAGCTCCTGTTCAACCAGCCACTGCCGCAGCGATGCCAATAACGTCATTGTTTCGTCCTTATCCTTAGAGGCTTTCAATCAGCAGTTTGCCTCTGCGGTACTGCAGGTTACGCAGGAACACCACCATCAGCGCGGTAATAATCGCCCCCAGCGCAATCCCCGCCATGTAGACGCCAAGGTTGCTTACCAGCGGCCACGCCCAGATAGCCGACTCAGGGAACCACTGCACCGCACCTAGCCAGACGGCAGCGGTTGAACCCACAATCGCCCCTACCATGTAGGACGGGATCGCGGTGATCGGGCTCTCCAGCGCAAACGGAATCGCCCCTTCGCTGATGCCCATAAACGCGAGAAACATCGCCGTTTTACCCTGCGGATAAAGCTGGGCGCTGAACAGGCGTTTGCCGGTTAAGCGACGGTCAAGGATGGTCGCCAGACCCAGGCCAATCGGTGGAATGACGATAGCAATCGAACGGGCGGTAATTGGCAGGACGTGATCGGTGGTAAAACTAAAGGCCACAAAACCCGCCGCTTTGTTGATCGGGCCGCCGAGGTCAATAGCCGTTGCCGCTGCAATCCCCATCGCGTACATCAGCGTGCCCTTCTCGCCCGCCGTGGTCAGCAGCGTGCGAATGCCGCCGTTGATCCAGCCGCCGAAAGGAGTAATGACGTAATACATCGCCAGCATGACGAAAATCGCGGAGAGGATCGGCAGTAAAAAGGTTGTTTTGAACGCGAGCAGAAAATCAGGCAACTGGATCTTCTGGTTCATCCACTTCACCAGATAACCGGCAACGATGGAGATAATCAGCGCACCAATAAAGGTGGAAGGAACCGGTGCGGTCGTCACCCAGTGCAGCGTATTGGGGTCAAAATTAAGCATTTGCGTCGGCTGAGTAGACATCAATCCGCCGATAAACCCGGCCGGAAACGCCAGCTTACCGCCGATAGAGTTCGCCACAAACGCGGCAAACATCGGGATCGCAAAACCAAACAAGACACCGCCGAAGGATTGCGACAGCCAGGCAAACTTTAACAAAGAGAGGTTAAAGCCCGAAAATTGCCCGCTATTGAGCGCATCCATAATGCCGGTGTCGGCAGGGATCTTCAGCCAGCTATAAGCAATCAGCTGGCTGAAGGCGAGGATCACCCCGCCCATGATAAGCGTCGGTACCATGCGCGAAATCCCGGACATCACATGCTGCGGGAGTTCGCCCCAAAAGCTGTTACGGGCGGCTGGCGGCGTTTTTATCGCGGCAGCACCAGATGCGCCTGGCACAACGGTTGCACTGCGTTTTTTTATGGCCATAGTGGTATCCCTGTCGACAGTTATTGTTGTTCGGCTGCAACCATCTCTTCGATTTCTTTAATAATGCCCGCGGCGTTTTTGATGGCATCCTGTAGGGTAATTTCGTACACGTCGCGCGTTTCGAAACGCTCATTGTCTTCCGGCGTGACGGCAACGGAGTGGATAATTAAGGTCGCTTCGGCAATATCCTGCGCGGTCAGGCGGTTCTGAATACCGTCGGCGCCCTGCGTTTCAATTTTGACTTCATATCCCGCTTCCACCGCCGCTTCTTCCAGCGCCTGGGCAGCCATAAAAGTGTGTGCCAGCCCCATTGGGCATGCGCAGACGGCAATCAGTTTCTTAGTCATCACAAACTCCTCCAGATAGTTAACGAGAGGGATTATGGCTAAGTCGCCTCGGTCATTGTTAGCAGACGAACAATGCTTTTACTGGACAAATAATCCTGCCTGACAGAAGTGTGACGCGTGTCGGAATGGCAGAAGACGGGCGAAAAAAAACCGCGAATTGAACGCGGTTTGGGGATGTGCTTCCCGGCGTTGCTACGCTCAGCCGGGCTACGTGTTTTTTGTAGGCCTGATAAGCGTAGCGCCATCAGGCAGTTTACAGAATTTGCCCCAGCGTTTGACGCAGGTGCGCACCGGAGCCAAGCAGGCCTGGGTTGTCGTGAACAATCAGATAGACCGGGATTGGATGAACGTAATCTTTAAAACGGCCTTTATCTTCAAACCCACCACGGAAGCCGGAGGCTTTGAAGAACTCAAGGAAGCGCGGCACAATACCACCGGCGATATAAACGCCGCCAAAAGTGCCAAGCGTTAACGCCAGGTCGCCACCAAAACGGCCCATGATGACGCAGAACAGCGACAGCGCACGGCGGCAGTCGGTGCAGGTGTCAGCCAGCGCGCGTTCGGTAATATCCTTCGGCTTATAGTTTTCCGGCACGCGGTTGTCAGACTTCACAATCGCGCGGTAGAGATTGACCAGGCCCGGGCCGGACAGGACGCGCTCGGCGGATACGTGACCAATCTCTTCACGCAGCACTTCAAGAATAATCCCTTCTTCTTCGCTATTCGGCGCGAAATCGACGTGACCACCTTCACCAGGCAGGCTGACCCAGCGTTTATCGACGTGCACCAGATGCGCGACGCCAAGGCCGGTGCCCGCGCCGTAAACGGCGATCGGTTTGCCTTCAACCGGCTCGGTACCGCCAAACTGGATCAGATGCTCTTTTTTCAGCATCGGAATCGCCATCGAGACCGCGGTAAAGTCGTTGATGATTTCCAGATGAGAGAAACCGAGGTTTTTCTGCATTTCCGCAATGGAAAACTGCCAGGTGTGGTTGGTCATCGCCACCCAGTCGCCGGTAATCGGGCAGGCAATGGCGATGCAGCCGTCTTCAACCGACACGTTATGCTCGTCGAGATAGACGCGGACAACGGCTTCCAGGCTTGGATAATCCAGGCCGGAATAGGTTTTCGCCTGCGAAATTTCACCGCTGGCTAAATCGCACAATGCCAGACGCGCATTGGTGCCCCCAACATCACCCACTAAAGCAAACTTTGTCATTCCGTTACGGCTCCGCTAAAGTCAGAATAAATCTTTGTCACACTGTAAATTCAAGGCGCTTTCACGACAATGACGTTTGTGTGAGCACCCCAGGATTATCGATCCCGGTCACATTTTTGGCGTCATTTTTATCAGATGCACAGGCCGTAGCGCCGTATCGATTCAGCACCATTTGCGCTGAACGTAAACGCAGGAAAATGCAAAGTAACCTCAGCATTCAGTCAAAAGGATAAAAACATGCTCCATCCGCGAGCCCGAACGATGTTGTTGCTCTCTGTTCCCGCTGTGCTTATCGGCATCGCTTCTAGCCTGATATTGATTGTGGTGATGAAAATTGCGTCCGTGCTGCAACACCTGCTGTGGCGTAATCTGCCCGCCGCGTTTGGCGTATCCTTTGACTCACCGCTCTGGATAATCCTGATGCTAACCCTGACCGGTATCGCCGTCGGTCTGGTTATTCGCTATAGCCCTGGTCATGCCGGGCCGGACCCGGCCAGCGAGCCGCTCATCGGCGCGGCGGTTCCACCGTCCCATTTGCCGGGATTGTTGATTGCGCTAATTATCGGGCTGGCAGGTGGCGTAAGCCTCGGTCCTGAACACCCGATTATGTCGGTGAACATTGCGCTGGCCGTGGCGCTGGGTGCGCGATTTTTCCCGCGCGTGAGTTCCCTTGACTGGACCATTCTCGCCGCCGCAGGCACTATCGGCGCGCTGTTTGGGACGCCGGTTGCCGCCGCGCTGATTTTCTCCCAGACGCTGACGGGCAATAATGATTCCCCACTGTGGGACAGGCTGTTCGCTCCCCTGCTCGCCGCTGCCGCCGGGGCGTTAACCACCGGCATGTTCTTCCATCCGCAGTTCTCCCTGCCCATTGAGCACTATCAGGGCCTGCGGCTGGTCGACATTTTCAGCGGTGCTATCGTGGCCGTCTTTGCTATCGCCATCGGTATGGTGGCGGTCTGGTGCCTGCCGCACCTGCACGCGCTGGTCCATCGTTTGAAGCATCCGGTACTGATCCTGGGCGTGGGCGGTTTTGTACTGGGGCTTATCGGCACCGTTGGCGGCCCGATTACGCTATTTAAAGGCCTGGATGAGATGCAGAGGTTAACGGCCGGACAATCTTTCGGCGCGGGCGACTACATGCTATTTGCGCTGAGCAAGCTGGCGGCGCTGGTCGTTGCCGCCGCCTGTGGTTTCCGCGGCGGTCGCATCTTCCCAGCGGTGTTTGTGGCTGTGGCACTCGGTCTGATGCTCCACGCGCACGTTGACGCCGTGCCGGCAGCCATTACCGTCTCCTGCGCCATTCTGGGGCTGGTGCTGGTTGTCACTCGCGATGCATGGCTGAGCCTGTTTATGGCCGCCGTCGTCGTGCCTGATACTACGCTGCTCCCGCTATTATGCATCGTCATGCTCCCCGCCTGGCTCTTGCTGGCGGGGAAACCGACGATGATGGTGCCGCGTAAACGGAAGGATTAATGCCCGTTGCTGCGGGCTTCCAGCGCCTGGGTGACGGCTTTTAGTAGCGGAGGAATGTCCATTTTTGGCAGCATGACTTCGAGCAGCATCAGCTTGTCACCCCGTGTCGCACGGGTAAGCGCATCGTTGAGCTGCGAGGCATTGGTCACTTTCCAGCACTCGGCCTGGCAGTCCAGGTTGAGCGCTTGCGGGATCTGGGTCCAGTTCCATAGGCTAATATCGTTGTAACGTTGTTCCGGGCCGTGGATCGCGCGCTCCACCGTGTAGCCTTCATTATTTAGCAGCAGAATCAATGGACGGAGCCCGTCACGCAGCATCGAACTGAGTTCCTGAATGGTCAACTGTGCCGCGCCATCCCCCACCACCAGCACCACGCGCCTGTCCGGCTGTGAGGTCTGTGCGCCAAACGCGGCGGGCAGCGTGTAACCAATCGACCCCCACAGCGGTTGAACTATCAGGCTCGCCCCCTGCGGCAGCGTCAGGTCAGCAAGCCCAAACGCCGCCGTCCCCTGGTCGCCCAGTAAAATGTCGTGCGGCTGGAGGTATTTTTCCAGCGTCTGCCAGAAATGGCGCTGGGTCAGATGCCCGTTATCCGCTGACGCAGACTTCATCACCCTGCCCGGCTGGATTTGCCACTGGGCCGAGAAGTCACGACTCAGCGTCATAAGCGCATTAACCGCCTCCTGCATACTTATCCCGCTAAACCAGCGTTTCCCGACTCTAGCTGCAAAAGGTTGGATCTCAATGGATTTCTCCTGCGGAATATGGTGGGTAAATCCCGCGGTGATCGTGTCGGTAAAACAGGTGCCGATACAAAAGATAACGTCAGCATCTTCAATCGCCGCGCGCGTCTCCGGCAGGCTCGCCCCGCCGCTGTAAGTACCCACAAACCCAGCGTGAGTCTCATTAAATAGCCCTTTCCCCATCAGCATGGTGGCGTGAGGAATCGGCACCGCATCCACCCATTTGTTTAACGTCGACTGAAGGCCAAAGCGTAGCGCCAGCACATCCGCCAGCAACGACACGCGACGACTATCGCGCAGCAAAGCGCGGGCATGTGAGACAAACTCGGCCAGTTCAGTTGAGTCTGTCGGTGCATTATTCACGGTGAGAGCGTTTACAGGGCGTGAGGTGGGCAGTGAAGCAATATCCGCGGGTAGCAGGAGATAGCCAGGACGACTGTAACGCACAATATCGCGCAGCACCCGATCAATTTCATCGCGCGCGTTAGCCGCATCAAGCACACCCTGCGCCACTGAAACCGGGGCGCTCATCTGGCGAAAATGGTCAAAATTGCCATCTCCCAGCGTGTGATGTAAACACTCACGTCGCTGCTGTGCGCTGGTACTTGGCGCCCCGACGATATGCAGCACCGGGACGTGTTCGGCAAAGCTCCCCGCCACCCCGTTTAGCGCGCTAAGCTCCCCTACGCCGAAGGTGGTGAGCAGTGCGCCACAGCCCTGCATTCGCGCATAGCCGTCAGCGGCGTAGGCGGCGTTGAGTTCGTTGGCACAGCCAACCCAACGTATCTGACGGTGGGCAATAACATGGTCGAGAAACTGGAGGTTGTAGTCTCCGGGGACACCAAACAGGTGGTCAACGCCGCAGTCGGCGAGGCGGTCTAGCAGGTAATCTGCCACGGTATAGGACGTTGTCATCATGCACCTCCTCCAGTCAGCTGTTCCTTTGAGTATTGAAGAAGTGTTAAGGCTGTCCAGAATTCATAAGAAAGTCCTCTGGAAAGCTAATTTTACAGATTTCAGGAGTGTACGAGCCGGTGGACATTGGTTAGTGTAAGCGTATACACAACCGGATAATCTGGAGGACACAATGGTTTACCAGGCTTGCCCTACGCGTTATGAAGCCATGACGTTTCAGCGCTGCGGCAATAGCGGCCTCAAGCTACCAGCCGTTTCATTGGGGCTATGGCACAACTTCGGGGATGAAACGCGTGTCGAAAACAGCCGCCAGCTGCTGCACCACGCGTTTGACCTTGGGATCACCCATTTTGATTTAGCCAATAACTACGGGCCACCTCCAGGTTCGGCTGAAAGCAACTTTGGCCGTATTCTGCGGGAAGATTTTCTGCCCTATCGCGATGAGCTGATTATCTCCAGTAAAGCTGGCTATACCATGTGGGACGGGCCATACGGCGACTGGGGCTCGCGCAAGTATCTGATTTCAAGCCTTGATCAAAGCCTGAAGCGGATGGGGCTTGAGTATGTGGATATCTTCTACCACCACCGCCCAGACCCGGAAACGCCGCTGCTGGAAACCATGGGCGCGCTGGATCATATCGTTCGCCAGGGTAAAGCACTGTACATTGGGCTTTCCAATTATCCGGCTGAACTGGCAAGCCAGGCCATTGCGATTCTCAACGATCTCGGCACGCCATGCCTTATTCACCAGCCGAAGTACTCGATGCTTGAGCGCGGTGCTGAAAACGGCCTGCTTCAGGTACTGAAGCAAGAAGGTGTGGGCTGTATTGCCTTTTCACCCTTGGCAGGGGGTCAACTGACCGACCGTTACCTGCACGGCATTCCGGCCGATTCCCGTGCCGCCAGCGGCAGTATCTTTCTGAAGCCTGAGCAACTGACTGACGGCAAGCTTGACGCCGTACGCCAGCTCAACGCGATGGCCGAGCAGCGTGGGCAGAAGCTATCGCAGATGGCGCTGGCATGGGTACTGCGTCAACAGGCGGTGACATCAGTTCTGATTGGTGCCAGTAAGACCGCGCAGCTTGATGACGCCGTCGGTATGCTGGAAAACCGTCATTTCAGCGCACAAGAATGTGCCGAAATTGACCGCATTCTGAGCGGTATAAAATAACAGCGATTTTAGCAAAAAATGCTCTCTCCTGGCGATTTAAGAGTTACTCCAATAATCGCGGTATTTACCGAATTGTAATATTGCGTTAACAGGCCTTACAGGCCACGATCGTAATAGGAGAGAAGTATGTTCAGGTCACTGATTCTGGCGGCAGTGTTGATAGCATCGGCCCCGATGTTCGCGAATGCTGGTGAAATCACCCTGCTGCCATCCGTAAAATTACAAATTGGCGATCGCGATAACTACGGTAACTACTGGGACGGCGGCCGCTGGCGCGACCGTGATTACTGGCACCGTAACTGGTATCACCGCGATAACGGCTGGCACCGGGGCTGGGATAAACATAATGCCTATGAACGCGGCTATCGCGACGGCTGGGGCGATCGCGACGATCACCGCGGTCGTGGGCGAGGCCACGGTCATGGACACGGGCATCACCATTGATTTTCCCGGTGTCTCTACGCTCGCCCGGGCTACCATTCAAAAGTAGCCCGGGCGAGCGTAGAGACGCCATGCAGACTACATCAACGTTCCCACCAGCAGCCACCCATTCAGCGCTACCACAATCGCCACAATCACCCAGCCAATACGTTTAATCCACAATGTGTTGACCAGCTCACCCATTAGCTGACGGTTGCTGGTGAAAATCAACAGCGGCACCAGCGCCAGCGCGATCCCAAAGCTAAGCAGCACCTGGCTCATGACCAGAATACGCGTCGGGTCGAGCCCCATCAGAATCACGATAAATGACGGTAGCATCGTCACCGCACGGCGGAACCACAGCGGAATATGGAAGCGAATAAAGCCCTGCATCACCACCTGACCGGCCAGCGTCCCCACGACCGTAGAGGAGAGCCCCGCCGCGACCAGGCTCAGACCGAAGATGGTTGCCGCCGCATGGCTCAACAACGGTTCGAGGGTGAGATACGCTTCGTCGAGGTCAGCAATGCCGGTGTGCCCGTGGAAATGGAACGCCGCAGCCGCCGTCGCCATCATCGCCAGGTTAACAAAACCAGCAATGGTCATGGCAATTGCCACGTCCCAGCGCGTCGCGTGATAGCGCTCTTTCGCGCTCCCGCCGTGCAGATGTTGAGTCAGTGATGAATGCAGATAAATAACGTGCGGCATGATGGTCGCACCCAGCACGCCCGCTGCAAGAAACACCGCTTCGGAGTTAGGTAATGACGGAATAATCATTCCTTTCGCGAGCGGCGCCAGCTGCGGCTGGGAGAAAACCAACTCCACGATATAGGCCGCCGCGACAAACAGCAGCAGGCCACCGATCACTTTTTCCAACGGCTTTTGCCCACGGCGTTGCAGCATCAGAATTAAGTAGGTCGCGATCCCAGTAAGCACAGCGCCTTGCAGCAGCGAAATCCCGAGGATCAGTTTAAAGCCGATAGCCGCGCCAATAAATTCAGCAAGATCGGTCGCCATGGCGATAATTTCCGCCTGCACCCAGTAAAACCACACCACCGGGCGCGGATAGTGATCACGAATCTGCTCCGCCAGGTTTTTCCCCGTAGCGATGCCGAGCTTAGCCGACAGCACCTGAATCAGCATCGCCATCAGGTTTGCCCAGACAACGACCCACAGCAACTGGTAGCCGAAGCTCGCCCCCGCCTGAATATTGGTAGCGAAGTTGCCGGGATCGATATAGCCGATGGCGGCAATAAATGCTGGCCCCATCAGCGCAAGCCTCATACGGCGCGCTGCTCGACCGGTGTTACTTTCAACGCGACTGTTGCTCATTCTCTGCCTCAAAAACATAGCCTTTGCTATGTTTCAGGCTAACAGAATGAGAATGATTATCAAGTTCATTTGTAAGAGATGATAATGATTACTCTGATAGCCGGAATCAATTGCCAGACTGGAGGTTGCGGGGGTTTGGTGTACGCTTATGATGAGAGTAGTACAACAAGGGAACTTTTCATACATTTACTTAACATCACAAAAATGTATCTTTGATCACTAATTTTGAGTTTGCTCACAGGAACTAAATATAGTGGGACGGGGATCTCGTTTTATTTAATGATGTTACATAGAATGTGCAAGAAAATTTAACCCGTCTCATGTTTGGAGCAAATATGGACCGCGTCTTGCATTTTATTCTCGCGCTCGTTGTGGTAGGCATCCTGGCCTTACTGGTCAGTACCAACCGCAAACAGATTCGTATTCGTTATGTTATTCAACTACTTGTCATTGAAGTTTTACTGGCATGGTTCTTCCTGAACTCCGACGTTGGTCTGGGCTTCGTGCGTGGCTTTGCTGAAATGTTCGAAAAACTGCTTGGTTTCGCGAACAACGGGACCGACTTCGTCTTCGGTAGCATGAACGATAAAGGCCTGGCTTTCTTCTTCCTGAAAGTCCTCTGCCCTATCGTCTTCATCTCTGCACTTATCGGTATTCTGCAGCACATTCGTGTTCTGCCAATTGTCATTCGTGCGATTGGTACCGTGCTGTCTAAAATCAACGGCATGGGCAAACTGGAGTCTTTCAACGCCGTCAGCTCCCTGATTCTGGGCCAGTCTGAAAACTTCATCGCCTATAAAGATATCCTCGGCAAAATGTCCCGTAACCGCATGTACACCATGGCGGCCACGGCGATGTCTACCGTTTCCATGTCTATCGTTGGCGCCTACATGACCATGCTGGAGCCGAAGTACGTTGTTGCGGCGCTGGTACTGAACATGTTCAGCACCTTTATCGTTCTGTCGCTGATCAACCCGTACCGCGTTGATGCCAGCGAAGAGAACATCCAGATGTCTAACCTGCACGAAGGGCAAAGCTTCTTCGAAATGCTGGGTGAATACATTCTGGCAGGTTTCAAAGTTGCGATTATCGTTGCTGCGATGCTGATCGGCTTTATCGCCCTGATCGCCGCGCTGAACGCCCTGTTCGCTACCGTGACCGGCTGGTTTGGCTACAGCATCTCCTTCCAGGGCATTCTGGGCTACATCTTCTATCCAGTTGCATGGATCATGGGTGTACCTGCGAGTGAATCCCTGCAGGTCGGTAGTATCATGGCGACCAAACTGGTTTCCAACGAATTCGTTGCAATGATGGACTTGCAAAAGGTTGCCGCTGAGCTCTCTCCGCGCGCCGTCGGCATCATCTCCGTATTCCTGGTTTCCTTCGCGAACTTCTCTTCCATCGGTATTATCGCGGGCGCTATTAAAGGCCTGAACGAAGAGCAAGGTAACGTGGTTTCCCGCTTCGGTCTGAAACTGGTTTATGGTTCCACGCTGGTGAGCGTACTGTCTGCTTCTATCGCGGCACTGGTTCTGTAATTTAGTCTCGCTACATCCAAGGGTCTGTAACGTGGTTACAGACCCTTTTTTTTGTTCTCAAGCTGCCACAGCGGCCGCGGCTTATCGATCAAGTAACCCTGCATGTAGTGGACGCCAAGCTGCTCCAGAAGCTCCAGCTGCGCTTGTGTTTCCACATATTCCGCCACAACCTCTAGATTACGCACCTTCGCGAGCTCGCAGATGGAGCGAATGATCATTGCATCCATTGGGTCATTCAATACATCACGCACAAAGCAGCCATCAATCTTAATGATGTCAGCCTCCAGACGTTTGAGCCGTTCATAGTTGGCATAACCGGTGCCGAAATCATCAATGGCGATTCGACAGCCAAAGCGACGTAGCTGCTGAATGTTGGCTACGCTGACATCGGAATTAGAGAACGCCTGTTCCTCAGTTATTTCAATGATGATACGGTTAACATCGATGTGATAACGCCGAAATAGCGCGATAATCTCAGCGGCGCTCCCCTTTTGCATCAGGGTATACGGCATCAGGTTAACGGAGAAACGCTTTCCACCCAGCTCATCCAACGAACTGAACAGGTACTCCAGCACCTGCATATCAAAGCGCTTACTGAGGTTAAACTGTGCCAGCACGGGGATAAATTTATCCGGCATCACCATGCCTTGTGAATCAACAAGGCGGCTAAGAATCTCGTAATATCCTTCACCTGAAGATTTCCTGATGGGCTGGGCATAAAGCATAAAGCCCCCCCAATCCAGCGCATTTTTAACCCGGTTGAGTAAAACAATGCGTTCGCTGTTCAGATCGAATGCTTCCACATGACCATTATCCAGCTTCAGGATTTGATTCCCCTCGCCGGCCTGTTCCGCGAGCCAGCTTAACTGCCCCAGCATATGATGGAGATTGTTATCGCGCGCGCGCGCCCGTCCCCAGGAGATGCCGTATTCGAGATTCAGCACTGAATTATTCCAGCGAATTTCCTTACTGCTAAGATAGTCAATCAGATGAGTTAAGCGTGCTTGGGTATCTGGCCCGTTTAACACCAGCAGGAGCTCATTGCCGGGCAGGTGGAATAGTTTCTCCTCCTTGCAAAGAATGGGCTGTAACACCTGCGTTATGCTACGTTTGCACTGAATACGCATCATCATGCCGTAGTGACGGCTGAGAAATTCAAGATTCCTGATATGCAGGCAGCAGACGCTGACCGGGTCCGGACGCGCCATGTACTCCTCCAGCGCGCGCAGGTTGGGCAGGCCGGTAATAGGATCCAGCATTGCCTGCTCTTGCCACATCGTCTTCAGCCGCTGGCTTCGATTGTAAACCTGAAGCAGATATAACAAGCACACCGTGAAGGAGATCAGTGACGAGAGAATAAACGCCAGTGAATACTGCGTCTGTACGCCATGGAGAAAATTGGTGTTGTACATCACCAACAGGAAGGCGGAAACCGTCCAGGCCAAAATGACCATCGGGTAGGCCAACTGGCTGATGCCAAAAGAGAAAAAGATAAATATTGCAGGGACAAGGTAACCAGCGAAATAATAATCACCGAAGGGAGCACATAAAAATACCAGCATGCCGATGAGGCTGGTAAACCAACAGATGATAAATACACGATTTTTGAACCCGGTGTAACAAACGAAATTTCGACGCCAAAATGTTTTGGCGTATCTTGGGTTCAAGCACATTCTTAACGGATAATAGAAGAGCTTCGTAAAAATCAATGAAGCACAAACTAATCCTTGTATATCAACAATAGTGTAAATAACTGAAGTTATATTAAAATAACTGTACATTAATTCCGGTATAGCAATGATTTTACCGGTGAGATACATCAAGACCTTGCCCATCACGGGCGCAGCAAACCCTAACCAAAAAACATGCAACCATATGTTTTTTATTGGATTACCATGTCGCCATCGTCGCCCAAGCACGGAGTACAAAATAAGACACGAGATACAAACAGCCGCCAACTGACAGAATAATAATGTTAATGAATAAAATGGCGATAGATGCAGTTGCCAATAGTTGGTGACGGTAAATCCAATTGCCAGTGGAACAATCGCATGGCGACCAAATAGCATGATCAACGCAATCATCACGCCAAGCGGAAGCCAGGCTAGATATACGGAATGACCATCATAAAAAGCAGTGGGAGATATATATCTGGAAAAAGGGATAGCCACCAGGCTCATTATCAAAGCCAGACAGAATTTCCTTGCTTGGGTACTCCGAATCGCCATCATGCGTATCTGCCGATATCCTTTATCGTACGTAGTTTGACTCTCTGAATATTATGGTGGTGAATTTATTGACGCAAGTTTAAGAGATGGAATCCTGATCTGTATGGGGCTTTTAAAAGCTAAATGCTGAATTTTTATCCATGCTGAAGATAAAAAAACCCCCGCCTTAGGCGAGGGTTTCGAATTTTGGTGGAGCTAAGCGGGATCGAACCGCTGACCTCTTGCATGCCATGCAAGCGCTCTCCCAGCTGAGCTATAGCCCCACAGTTTCTTTACGTTCCAAACCTGATGGGAGCAGGATTTGGTGGAGCTAAGCGGGATCGAACCGCTGACCTCTTGCATGCCATGCAAGCGCTCTCCCAGCTGAGCTATAGCCCCAACGTAAAGCTGTCGTGTTGACGGGCGGCATAATATGAATTCCCTTACACAGTGTCAACGGCAAAATAGGCGAAATAGTTCTAATCGCTGAAAAAGCAGGCAAACGCGCCATATTGCTCGCCTCCTCGCAGGTTGGAGTTAAACCGGTCACGTTTTCTCATAAAATGATGCTATAACATGGACCTGTAATTCCCACACTGCGACTCAGGAAATTGTATGCTCAAGGAACGAATGACGCCGGAGGAGATTGCTCATCTGACGGGATACAGCCGACAAACCATCAACAAATGGGTGCGCAAAGAGGGCTGGAAAACGTCCCCCCGTCCCGGCGTTCAGGGAGGAAAAGCTCGCGTGGTGCACGTGAACGATGAAGTGATGGAGTTTATCCATAGCGCCCAGCGCGCCTCCGAATCTTCGGCCTCTTATGCGGTGAACGGCAGCGACAACCCTTTCCACACGCTGCTGCTGACGCTGGTTGATGAAATGACCGAGAGCGAGCAGAAACAGCTCACGTCACTGCTGCTACGGGAAGGGATTAGTGGTTTATTGCAACGTCTAGGAATTCGCGGTTAAGCAATGTCTATGAAAAAACTTCCCGCAAAGATGTCCACAGAAGAACTGGCTGAGATGCTGGGTATGACTCGACAGACGGTCAATCGCTGGATTCGTGAAAGGGGCTGGCAGACTGAACCGATGCCCGGCATTAAAGGTGGTCGTGCGCGGCTTATCTTTATGAGCGATGAGGTGATGGACTTTCTGGTTAATACGCCCGCTTTTCGCCAACTCCCGAATGAAAACCAGATAGACGAACCAGCCGGCAGTTACACCACCCACGCCTCTGACGAAGTCTGGCGGCAAATCAGCGATGTCTTACAGAATATGACGCCGCCGGAGAAAGAGCGTTTACATCGATTGCTGGCGCGTGAGGGAATTTGCGGTTTTCTATCGCGGCTCGGACTGAGCGAGCAAAATGATTAGGTATAAAAAAAGCGGGTTTCCCCGCTTTTTTTACATCTGAATGCCGATTACTGCTGGCTTTCACGCTCGGCGATAAACGCCAGCGCCTTGTTGATGCGCTCGATGCTACGGGATTTACCGATCGCATGAACGGTTACGTCCAGGCCTGGTGACTGACCTGCGCCGGTAACGGCAACACGCAGCGGCATACCGACTTTACCCATACCCACTTCCAGCTCATCGGCGGTTGCCTGAATCGCGTGGTGGACGTTTTCAGCGGTCCAGTCAGTGATTGCGGAGATTTTATCACGCACCACTTCCAGCGGCTGACGTGCTACCGGGCGCAAGTGTTTCTTCGCGGCGTCCGCGTCGAACTCTGCAAAGTCTTCATAGAAGTAACGGCAGCTCTGCGCCATCTCTTTCAGGGTCTTGCAGCGCTCACCCAGCAGTTTCACCAGCTCGCTCAGCTGCGGGCCCACGCGGGTATCAATATTTTCCTGCTCAATATGCCACTGCAGGTGCGTCGCGACATATTCCGGCGCCATCGTATTGATGTAGTGGTGGTTCAGCCACTGCAGTTTGTCGGTGTTGAACGCACTGGCGGATTTGCTGACCGCGCCCAGAGAGAAGAATTCGATCATCTCTTCACGGGTGAAGATCTCCTGATCGCCATGGGACCAGCCCAGACGCACCAGATAGTTCAGCAGCGCTTCCGGCAGGTAGCCGTCATCACGATACTGCATGACGCTGACCGCGCCATGGCGTTTAGACAGTTTTTTACCGTCGTCGCCGTTGATCATCGATACGTGCGCGTAAACCGGCACCGGCGCATTCAGCGCTTTCAGGATGTTTATCTGACGCGGGGTGTTGTTGATATGGTCTTCACCACGGACAACATGGGTAATTTCCATATCCCAGTCGTCAACCACAACGCAGAAGTTGTAGGTTGGGGAACCATCAGTACGACGGATGATCAGATCGTCCAGCTCCTGGTTGCTGAATTCGATCGGCCCACGGATCTGGTCGTCAAAGATAACGGAACCTTCCTGCGGGTTAGCAAAACGCACCACGCATGGCTCATTGTCAGCATGATGTTCATGACCGTGTCGGCAACGGCCGTCATAACGCGGCTTCTCGCCGTTTGCCATCTGCTCTTCGCGCAGCGCTTCCAGACGTTCTTTGGAGCAGTAGCATTTATATGCCGTGCCTGCTTCCAGCATTTCATCAATCACCGCGTTGTAGCGGTCGAAACGTTTGGTCTGATAGTACGGGCCTTCATCCCACTCCAGATTCAGCCAGTTCATACCATCCATGATGGCTTCAATGGCTTCCGGCGTTGAGCGCTCGAGATCGGTGTCTTCAATACGCAGCACAAACTCACCTTTATGGTGACGTGCGAAAAGCCAGGAATAAAGAGCAGTACGAGCACCGCCGACGTGCAGATAGCCAGTCGGGCTAGGCGCGAAGCGAGTTTTGATTTTCATGAAATGGCCTTACGTTTATAAACATGCCGACAACCGGCAAATCCTGGAAATAGAAGTGGGCAATATTCTATCACTCCCACTCGGTTGTTCCCACCGCAAGCGCATGGTTTGCATTTTTTGCATACAATTCATACACCATAGCGCGTTTTGCGATCGCATTGTCTAATTTTACGACGAACAGATAAATTATTTATAAAAGGCGTTGACTCATTTTCAACTCTCCCTATAATGCGACTCCACACAGCGGGGGTGATTAGCTCAGCTGGGAGAGCACCTCCCTTACAAGGAGGGGGTCGGCGGTTCGATCCCGTCATCACCCACCAACTACTTTATGTAGTCTCCGCCGTGTAGAACAGAAAATTGAGAAGTGGGTGATTAGCTCAGCTGGGAGAGCACCTCCCTTACAAGGAGGGGGTCGGCGGTTCGATCCCGTCATCACCCACCACTTTCTCGCCAGCTGGATTTTCTGTCAAAATGTGAAGTACCGAAGTGGGTGATTAGCTCAGCTGGGAGAGCACCTCCCTTACAAGGAGGGGGTCGGCGGTTCGATCCCGTCATCACCCACCACTTCGGGTCGTTAGCTCAGTTGGTAGAGCAGTTGACTTTTAATCAATTGGTCGCAGGTTCGAATCCTGCACGACCCACCAATGTAAAAAAGCGCCCTAAAGGCGCTTTTTTGCTATCTGCGATATAAACGATTCGAACCTGCCGCAGGTTCGGTGTCGAACGTAGTGAGACAACGGAGCCGTTTACGGCGACGGCCCGAAGGGCGAGCGAAGCGAGTCATCCTGCACGACCCACCAATGTAAAAAAGCGCCCTAAAGGCGCTTTTTTGCTATCTGCGATATAAACGATTCGAACCTGCCGCAGGTTCGGTGTCGAACGTAGTGAGACAACGGAGCCGTTTACGGCGACGGCCCGAAGGGCGAGCGAAGTGAGTCATCCTGCACGACCCACCAATGTAAAAAGGCGCCCTAAAGGCGCCTTTTTGCTATCTGCGTTTTATGTAGCCCGGCCAAGCGCAGCGCCGCCGGGAAAAGCTCAAGTCTCCCCCCATTCTGCCGATACTCCTTATATTTCTCCCAATAAGGCGTTCACCATGACCACCATCAGCGCTACCTCTATCGCTTCGCTAAAAACTACCACCAGCAACGCTGCTCCGAGCGGTAACGATGCGGCATCACAAATGGCACGTATCACCCAACAGATTGTTAAGCTGACCCAGCAGCTCAAAGAGATTGCTGATGGCAGCGGGAGTACGGAAGAAAAACAAAAGCAAGCGGAAATGATTCAGGAACAGATAACCATGCTGGAAGCGCAGCTTGCTCAGCTACAGCGCCAGCAAGCTGAAAAAGAGCAAGAAAAACTCGACGCCTCGTCGGCCGCGACAACCGGCATCAACTCACCCAGCGACGATCACCAAATCGATATCTACGTCTGATAGAGCGGGTCCTGTTGACGTTTATTCGTCAGACACTGGCTCTGCTCCCGTACCACGTCCCACAGAGCCTGGGCTGCGGTGGAGAGCGAACGATTTTTCCGTCTCGCCAGCATCAGCTGGCGCTCTACGCCTGGTGACATCCGCTTCACCACCAGTGGACTCCCTTCCGGCAACGGTAACGCCAGCGCCGGAATAATGCTGATGCCAATTCCTGCCGTCACCATGGGAAACAGCGTCGCCGGGTGGCCAATTTCCTGCACGATGTTCGCCTCAATCTGATGCAGTTGGAGCGCCGCATCAATCAGCATCCGGCTGCCGGAAGCATAATCCTGTAGCACCAGTTCCGCCCCCTGAAGCGCCTGCCAGTCCACTTCCGGCATAACGGCAAATGGGTGATCGTTGCGACACAGCAGGAAGAACGGCTCGGAGAGCACCGTTTCGCACTGCAAATCCCCCACTATGCCAGGATCGATAACGATACCAAAATCAACATCTCCCTGGCGGATACTCTCCAGCACCCACTGCTGCGGCCGGTCGTGCAGCACAAAGCGAATGTCCGGATACCGGCGGTTGCTTTCGGCGATGCACTGAGGGATCAGATGCGCTGAAATCGTCTGGCTAGCCGCCACCCTGACCGTACCACTTAGCTGCTGTCCGGTACGTCCCGCCTCCCGCAGCGTGCCCTGTAGCTCATCCAGAAGCCGTTCCAGGCGAGCGGCAAGCTGCTGCCCCGCTTCCGTCAGCACCACTTCGCGCGTGGTACGGTCAAGCAGGCGGACGCCCGTCTGACTCTCCAGTTCCTTCACGCTATGGCTGACCGCCGACTGGCTGAGGCCGATTATCTCCCCTGCCCGGCTAAAACTCTTCGCCTGCGCCACCGTGACAAACACCTTCAACTGCCGCAATGAGTAATTCATCTGTTTTTTTCATGAATGAATGCAATAAATCAATTTTATTTCTCAAAAATAAAAAAGCAAAATGTATGCATCGATCTTCAGGAGTCTTTATGAAACTTTTCCGCATTTTAGATCCGTTTACGCTGACCCTTATTGCGGTTGTCCTGCTTGCCACCTTCTTTCCGGCGCGCGGCGACTTCGTTCCCTTTTTTGAAAATCTGACCACAGCCGCCATCGCACTGCTGTTCTTTATGCACGGTGCCAAGCTGTCCCGTGAGTCGATTATTGCCGGTGGTAGCCACTGGCGCTTGCACCTGTGGGTAATGTGCAGCACCTTCGTGGTCTTCCCGGTATTGGGCGTACTGTTTGCCTGGTGGGCACCGATTAACGTCGACCCGCAGCTTTATGCCGGCTTCCTGTATCTGTGCATTCTGCCCGCTACCGTACAGTCCGCTATCGCCTTTACTTCACTGGCTGGCGGTAACGTCGCCGCCGCGGTGTGTTCTGCATCGGCGTCCAGCCTGCTGGGTATCTTCCTGTCGCCGCTGCTGGTTGGCCTGGTGATGAACGTACACGGCGCAGGCGGTAGCCTTGAGCAGGTGGGCAAAATCATGCTGCAACTGCTGCTGCCGTTTGTGCTGGGGCACCTTTCCCGTCCATGGACGGCGGCGTTTGTGACCAAACACAAAAAGTGGATATCCAAAACCGACCAGACTTCTATTCTGCTGGTGGTCTATTCCGCCTTCAGCGAAGCGGTGGTCAACGGTATCTGGCATAAGGTTGGCGTAGGGTCACTGCTGTTTATCGTCGTGGTAAGCATCGTGCTGCTGGCGCTGGTGATTCTGATTAATACCGTGGTCGCTCGTCGTCTGGGCTTCAACAAGGCGGATGAGATTACGATTGTCTTCTGCGGGTCGAAAAAGAGTCTGGCCAACGGTATTCCAATGGCCAATATTCTCTTCCCGACGTCAGTGTTGGGGATGATGGTGCTGCCGCTGATGATCTTCCACCAGATTCAGCTGATGACCTGTGCGGTGCTGGCCCGTCGCTACAAGGCGCAGGCCGAAAAAGCGCAGGCCAAAGAGCATGCCCGCGTAGGAAGCTAGCGTTTCAGGGGCTGAACCAGCTGGCTCAGCCCTTCCGTTTTGATGAGCAGCGTCAGCTGCATCAGTTCGCCAAGGTGCCCGGCCGGAAACTGATCCTTTCGGGCAAACCACAGCAGATACTCTTCCGGCACATCAATCAGCCGCCGACCTTTATATTTGCCGAACGGCATTTCGGTGTTGGCTATCTCAATCAGCTGCGCTTTATCCACCTCAGACTCCTAGCAGACGCAGCATTTCAGCTTCGTCGATAACCTCAATACCAAGCTCCTGCGCTTTGGCAAGCTTCGAGCCCGCGGCTTCACCGGCAATCACCAGGTCGGTCTTCTTCGACACGCTACCGGCGACTTTCGCGCCCAGCTCAACCAAACGCGCTTTGGCATCGTCACGGGACATCTGGCTCAGGCTGCCGGTCAGCACCACGGTTTTGCCAGCAAACGGGCTGTCTATCTCTTCGGCGTTAATCACCACTGGAGCAGGCCAGTTCACACCCTCTTTCAGCAGTTGCTGGATAACGTTACGGTTGCTCTCTTCGGCGAAGAAGTTGAAGACGTGATTCGCCACCACCACGCCGACATCAGGGACTTTTTGCAGCTCTTCAATGGACGCAGCTTCCAGCGCCTCAAGCGTGCCAAAGTAGGCCGCCAGCCCGGCCGCCGTCGCTTCACCGACTTCACGGATACCTAACGCATAGAGGAAACGAGCAAAGGTGGTCTGCTTCGCTTTTTCCAGCGCACTGACCACGTTCTGCGCCGATTTCGGCCCCATACGGTCAAGCCCGGTCAGTTTGCCTGCGGTCAGGGTGAAAAGATCGGCCGGAGTATGGACATATTCTTTTTCGACCAGTTGGTCGATGATTTTGTCGCCCATGCCGTCCACGTCGAGCGCACGGCGGGAAACGAAGTGCTTGAGCGACTCTTTGCGCTGTGCGCCGCAGATAAGGCCACCGGTGCAACGAGCAACGGCTTCGCCTTCCACGCGCTCGACATCGGAATTACACACCGGGCAATGGGTCGGGAAGACGATTTCCTGAGTGTCATCCGGACGCTCGGAAAGCACCACGTTGACCACCTGCGGAATAACATCACCCGCACGGCGAATCACCACTTTATCGCCGATGCGCAGGCCAAGACGTTCGATTTCATCGGCGTTATGCAGCGTCGCGTTACTGACCAGCACACCGGCTACCTGCACCGGCTCAAGGCGCGCCACTGGCGTAATCGCCCCGGTGCGCCCTACCTGAAACTCCACGTCGCGCACAAAGGTCATCTGTTCCTGCGCCGGGAACTTAAACGCCACCGCCCAGCGCGGCGCACGGGCCACGAAGCCTAGCTGTTCCTGTAAATCCAGCGAGTTCACCTTGATGACCACACCATCGATATCAAAACCGAGCGTCGGACGGTCTGCTTCTACCTTGTGATAGTAAGCAAGCACTTCCTCCGGGGAGTCGCACAGCGTGACGCGATCGCTCACCGGCAGCCCCCAGGCTTTAAACTGTAGCAAGCGCCCCAGATGAGTATCCGGCAGTTCGCCGCCTTCGAGTACGCCCACGCCATAGCAGAAGAAAGTAAGCGGTCGCTTCGCGGTAATCCGCGGGTCTAACTGGCGCAGTGAGCCTGCGGCGGCGTTACGCGGGTTGGCGAACACTTTATTGCCGGTGCGACGAGCTTCGTCGTTGATTTTTTCAAACCCAGCCTGCGGCATAAACACTTCGCCACGCACTTCCAGGCGAGCCGGAATGTTATCTCCGCGCAGCTTCAGCGGAATGGCGCGAATAGTTCGGACGTTCGAAGTGATGTCTTCACCGGTGGTACCATCACCACGGGTCGCAGCGCTGACAAACACACCGTTTTCATACAGGATACTGACCGCCAGGCCGTCCAGCTTAAGCTCGCAGCACCAGGTCAGTTTATCCGTGCTCTTGAGGCGATCCTGAACGCGCTTGTTAAAAGCAAGGAAGCTCTCTTCGTCAAAGACATTGTCCAACGACAGCATCGGCACTTCATGGCGAATCTGGCTGAACGCCGCCAGCGGCTCGGCGCCAACGCGTTGAGTCGGCGAATCGGAGGTAATCAGCTCCGGGTGCTGCGCTTCAAGCTCGCGCAGTTCACGCATCAGACGGTCATACTCCGCGTCCGGCAGTTCCGGGGTATCTAAAACGTGATACAGATATTCATGATGGCGAAGCGTCGCTCGCAGTTCATTCAGTTGTTGTTCTATAGATTGCATATCACACCATCAATGATAAAAAACCCCCGACAGGCGGGGGTTCAGGAAGGATTGGCAACGCGCGAGCCTATCAGGCGTTAGCGTCTTTGACTTCGCGGATACGGTCCTGATACTCACGCAGCTTTTGCGGCGTCATCATACGGCGCTGATCGTCCAGCACCACACCACCCACTTCGTCAGCAATATACTGCGCTGATTGCAGCATCAGCTTGAAGTTCTGCAGCTCGTCGCCGTAGGACGGCACCTGCATAAAGATGGTGACGCCAGGCGTGAGCATCTCAGCCATGGTATCTGGATCAAAAGTACCAGGCTTCAACATGTTGGCCAGGCTAAACAATGCCGGGCCACTGCCGTCCGGGCTGAGATGACGATGGAAAATATTCATATCGCCAAATTTAAAACCGGCCTGCTGGATGCTGTTCAGCAGCAGTTCACCGTTAATTTGCGTACCCTGATGCGCAGAGACGTTCATCACGATGACCGTTTCTTTACGCTCAGGTTTCTCTGGCTGAGCGGGTTCAGGCGCAGGCTGGGCAGCAACCGGTTCTGGCTGCGGCGGCTGTACGGGTTCTGCAACCGGCTGTGGTGCCTGCGGTGCGACGGGCTGCTGAGCAACGTGCTGTGGCGCCTGGGCCACAGGCTGAGGCTCTACCACCGGCGGTCGCTGAGGCTGCTGTACAGGCTGCGGCGGCGGTACCGGCGCGGGCTGTGCAGGCTGATGCGGCTGTTGTGCATGCGGCTGCTGTACCGGCTCTGGCGCGCGCGCAGGCTGAGGCGCCTGACGCTCGTAAGGCGGCTGGTACTGGTGTTGAGGCGCGTGACGAGGGGCTTCATGCTCCCCAGCAGCCCCAGGGGCGTGATTGACCTTGTGGACACGAACTTCACCCACGCCTTCAACATTGTCATCGAAGTCTTCTTCCGATTCATCATCGGCATCACGAGACTTCATTCGCTTCATTGGACGATCGCGGAACATAGATGAACGCTCTTTACGGCTCGTCCAGAAACCATGAACCAGTAAAGCAAGTATGGCGATCGCGCCAACAATGATTAATATCAGACGCAAATCCTGCATCATTATATTCTCTGTTGTTCTAACACCTTGCCACCACGGCAAACATTTACTCACTAAGAGTATTTGCCCATCACGTCAAGTGCAAGTGTGCACATGACATTCACCGCAGAAAGATGAGTAAAATCGTATTTTTTGCTGGTTTTTCGAACATTTCCTAACTGGTCATTGTCCAACAACCCGATAATATATAGACGTCTTTTCAATGTAGTCAGTTAAAGGAGCTTCATCTGACCATGGTTTCATCGCCCACCCCTGCCGCACGTAGCGGCGTTTACTACTTCTCTCAGGGCTGGAAACTGATCGGCATGCCGGGTATCCGCCGATTCGTCATCTTACCGCTGTTGGTCAATATTATTCTGATGGGCGGCGCCTTCTGGTGGCTGTTCAGCAAGCTGGAAAGCTGGATTCCGTCCTTAATGAGCCGTATCCCCGACTGGCTGCAGTGGCTGAGCTACCTGCTATGGCCGGTGGTGGTTATCTCCATTCTGCTGGTTTTCGGCTATTTCTTTTCAACCATCGCCAACTGGATTGCCGCGCCGTTTAACGGCCTGCTGGCCGAACAGTTGGAAGCGCGCTTAACTGGTGCAACGCCGCCGGATACTGGGGTGATTGGCATGATGAAGGATCTGCCGCGCATCATGAAACGCGAATGGCAGAAGCTCGCGTGGTATCTGCCACGCGCCATCGTGCTGCTCCTGCTGTACTTTATTCCGGGAATCGGTCAGACGGTAGCCCCTGTGCTGTGGTTCTTGTTCAGCGCATGGATGCTGGCCATTCAGTACTGCGACTATCCATTCGACAACCATAAAGTACCGTTTAAGACCATGCGAGAGGCGCTGCGCACCCGCAAAGTGACCAATATGCAGTTTGGTTCACTGGTAAGCCTGTTCACGCTGATTCCCGTGTTGAACCTGGTCATTATTCCCGTCGCTATCTGCGGCGCAACGGCGATGTGGGTTGACTGCTATCGCGATAAACACGCCATGTGGAAATAACCTCACTTTCAGACCTAATGCACAACTGATGTTTAGGCCGGATAGGCGCAGCGCCATCCGGCCTACCTTTTACCGTTATGCCTTGCCTTATTCCATCCCGATAGCCATTATTTCCCTTCAGTATATAGATATGCGAAATCCTTACTTCCGCAGAATCTTTAAGCAGGTATGCTGGTCGAGTACCCCAAATTTCATACAGTTAAGGATAGGCCATGAGTAAGATTTTTGAAGATAACTCCCTGACTATCGGTCATACACCACTGGTACGACTGAACCGCATCGGTAACGGACGTATTCTGGCGAAGGTTGAGTCACGTAACCCAAGCTTTAGCGTCAAATGCCGTATCGGTGCCAATATGATTTGGGATGCCGAAAAACGCGGTGTGCTGAAACCTGGCATCGAACTGGTTGAGCCAACCAGCGGCAACACCGGTATCGCTCTGGCCTATGTTGCAGCCGCGCGTGGTTATAAGCTGACGCTGACCATGCCAGAAACCATGAGCGTTGAACGCCGCAAGCTGCTGAAAGCGCTGGGCGCGAATCTGGTACTGACCGAAGGCGCGAAAGGCATGAAAGGTGCCATTCAAAAAGCCGAAGAGATCGTTGCCAGCAACCCAGAAAAATTCCTGTTGCTGCAGCAGTTCAGCAACCCGGCTAACCCGGAAATCCACGAAAAAACCACCGGCCCGGAAATCTGGGAAGATACCGACGGGCAGGTTGACGTATTCATTGCAGGCGTGGGCACCGGCGGTACGCTGACCGGCGTTACGCGCTACATCAAAAATACCAAAGGCAAAACGGACCTGATTTCCGTTGCCGTTGAGCCAACCGATTCTCCGGTTATCGCTCAGGCGCTGGCGGGCGAAGAACTGAAACCAGGCCCACACAAAATTCAGGGCATCGGTGCAGGCTTTATCCCAGGCAACCTCGATCTGAAGCTGATCGACAAAGTTGTCGCGATTACCAACGAAGAAGCTATTTCCACGGCGCGCCGCCTGATGGAAGAAGAAGGCATTCTGGCGGGTATCTCTTCCGGTGCAGCGGTTGCCGCAGCATTGAAACTCCAGGAAGATGAAACCTTTACCAATAAGAATATTGTGGTTATCCTACCGTCTTCGGGTGAGCGTTATTTAAGCACGGCGCTGTTCGCAGATCTCTTCACCGAGAAAGAACTGCAACAGTAATGCCAGTCGGTTAAAATCGTGTAAAAAAGCACCCTTCTGGGTGCTTTTTTGTGGCATACATCAAACTTTTACCCCCCCTGGCATTGATTCACCTCCGTAGGTCTGGTATTTAACCTCTCATATTTATTTTGAGCCGCGAAATTATTCTTAACAGGTTTTCCACTAGCTGAATCGATTTTATGATTTGGTTCAAATCCTGCTTTCACGGCATAATGTTTAATGATAAGCGAAACGTCAAAGGCCAGAAGCGTCTGCGTCGGATGGTTTGTCGCCGATGGTAGTGCTGATTTTGTGGGCGTCGCTTGATTTGTAATACAGGCTAAAGTCTATCCACCAGGCTAGACTTTAGTTCCACAACACTAAACCTATAAGTTGGGGAAATATAATGTTCCAGCAAGAAGTTACCATTACCGCTCCGAACGGTCTGCATACCCGCCCTGCTGCTCAGTTTGTTAAAGAAGCGAAAGGCTTCACTTCCGAGATCACTGTGACCTCCAACGGCAAAAGCGCTAGCGCGAAAAGCCTGTTCAAACTGCAAACTCTGGGTCTGACCCAGGGCACCGTTGTTACCCTGTCCGCAGAAGGTGAAGACGAGCAGAAAGCAGTTGAGCATCTGGTTAAACTGATGGCTGAACTCGAGTAAGTTCAACGAGTTCTTTTAAATATCAGTCACAAGTAAGGTAGGGTTATGATTTCAGGCATTTTAGCATCCCCGGGTATCGCTTTTGGCAACGCACTGCTGCTGAAAGAAGATGAAATTGTCATCGACCGGAAGAAAATTTCTGCCGATAAAGTAGAGCAGGAAGTTGAACGTTTTCTGAGCGGTCGTTCTAAAGCGTCAGCTCAGCTGGAAGCTATCAAGACCAAGGCTGGCGAAACTTTCGGTGAAGAAAAAGAAGCCATCTTCGAAGGGCACATCATGCTGCTCGAAGATGAGGAGCTGGAGCAGGAAATCATAGCCCTGATTAAAGATAAGAACATGACGGCTGATGCAGCTGCGCATGAAGTTATCGAAGGTCAGGCAACTGCCCTGGAAGAACTGGATGATGAATACCTGAAAGAACGTGCGGCTGACGTACGTGACATCGGTAAGCGCCTGCTGCGCAACATCCTGGGTCTGGCCATTATTGACCTGAGCGCCATTCAGGATGAAGTTATCCTGGTTGCCGCAGACCTGACGCCGTCTGAAACCGCACAGCTGAACCTGAAGAAGGTGCTGGGCTTTATCACTGACGTCGGTGGCCGTACTTCCCACACCTCTATCATGGCGCGTTCCCTGGAGCTGCCAGCCATCGTGGGTACCGGTAGCGTCACCACTCAGGTGAAAAATGGCGACTATCTGATTCTGGATGCCGTGAACAACAAAGTTTACGTCAACCCAACTAACGAAGAAATTGAGCAGCTGCGCGCCATTCAGGAGCAGGTTGCCAATGAGAAAGCCGAACTGGCTAAACTGAAAGATCTGCCGGCAATCACCCTTGATGGCCACCAGGTTGAAGTTTGTGCCAACATCGGTACCGTGCGTGATATCGACGGTGCTGAGCGTAACGGCGCAGAAGGTGTTGGTCTGTACCGCACCGAATTCCTGTTCATGGACCGCGACGCGCTGCCAACTGAAGAAGAGCAGTTTGCGGCGTACAAAGCCGTTGCTGAAGCGTGTGGCTCTCAGGCAGTTATCGTCCGTACCATGGATATCGGTGGCGACAAAGAGCTGCCGTACATGAACTTCCCGAAAGAAGAGAACCCGTTCCTGGGCTGGCGTGCCGTGCGTATCGCAATGGATCGTAAAGAGATCCTGCGTGACCAGGTTCGCGCTATCCTGCGTGCCTCTGCTTTCGGCAAACTGCGCATCATGTTCCCGATGATCATCTCTGTTGAAGAAGTGCGTGCACTGAAGAAAGAGATCGAAATCTACAAACAGGAACTGCGCGACGAAGGTAAAGCGTTTGACGAATCAATCGAAGTTGGCGTAATGGTGGAAACACCTGCGGCAGCGACCATTGCGCGTCATTTAGCCAAAGAAGTTGATTTCTTTAGTATCGGTACCAATGATTTAACGCAGTATACTCTGGCAGTTGACCGTGGTAATGATATGATTTCACATCTTTACCAGCCAATGTCACCGTCTGTCCTCACTTTGATCAAGCAAGTTATTGATGCTTCTCATGCTGAAGGCAAATGGACTGGCATGTGTGGTGAGCTTGCAGGCGACGAACGTGCTACACTTCTGTTGCTGGGGATGGGTCTGGACGAATTCTCTATGAGCGCCATTTCTATCCCGCGCATTAAGAAGATTATCCGTAACACGAACTTCGAAGATGCGAAGGTATTAGCAGAGCAAGCGCTTGCTCAACCGACCACAGACGAACTGCTGGCGTTGGTGAACAAGTTCATTGAAGAAAAAACAATCTGCTAATCCACGAGACGCGGCCCAAATTACTGCTTAGGAGAAGATCATGGGTTTGTTCGATAAACTGAAATCTCTGGTTTCTGATGATAAAAAAGACACCGGAACCATTGAGATCATTGCACCGCTCTCTGGCGAAATCGTCAACATCGAAGACGTGCCGGATGTAGTGTTTGCTGAGAAGATTGTTGGCGATGGCATTGCTATCAAACCAACCGGTAACAAAATGGTTGCACCGGTTGACGGCACCATCGGTAAAATTTTTGAAACCAACCACGCTTTCTCTATCGAATCCGATAGCGGCATCGAGCTGTTCGTTCACTTCGGTATCGATACCGTTGAACTGAAAGGCGAAGGTTTCACTCGCATCGCGGAAGAAGGCCAGCGCGTTAAAGTTGGCGACACCGTGATTGAGTTCGATCTGGCCCTGCTGGAAGAAAAAGCCAAGTCTACCCTGACTCCGGTGGTTATCTCCAACATGGACGAGATCAAAGAACTGACCAAACTGTCCGGTAGCGTGACAGTGGGTGAGACCCCGGTTATTCGCATTAAAAAATAATGCTTAACCGCATATAAAAATGGCGCCGAATGGCGCCATTTTTTTTGCCTGTAGTATGTAGGCCGGATAAGGCGCTTGCGCCGCCATCCGGCGATGGAGCGGCGCACTGCCTGATGGCGCTACGCTTATCAGGCCTACAATATTGCGAACATTTCAGCGCCAACTTACGGGTTACAGCTGTGACGTCACCGGACGAAAACACGGTTCGCGCATCAGAACTTTCATTCCTTCCGGCCCGCTTTCCAGCATCCGGCGCTCGGAATCGGACACCAGCAGTTCACACTGATAGCCACCGGTAACGCCAAACATTGCCCGCGCGACGCAGGCATCCTCAAGGGCATCCTGCCCGCTGGTATCAAAATGCCCTACCAGACGGCCATTATGCCGAATAACCAGACGATAACACTTCATCGCACCTCCCCTGCCGGCGGCAGTATTAGCTCATCACAACCGCATTTCTGCGTCCAACTCATCACTGCCAGCACCCGTTCTGCCGCCGCATGTGCCGCGGCGGCGAGCGGCTGTTGCCGTACGATGCCGCTAATCAGCTCAGCGCAAAACAGATCGCCGGTGCCTTTTAAGTCCGTTTCCAGACGCGGGTGTTCAATCACCTCTACCGCTTCCGGTGTCACAACGGCGACGGTAATGTTGTTTTCCGTCCGTCCTGGCGCGCTGGTGATCACCACCCACTTCAGCGTATCGCTGAGTAAAGATTTTGCCGCCAGAACCGCTTCATCCAGCGTACGGCACGGCTTGCCACTCAGCATTTCCAGCTCGAACACGTTCGGCGTTAGCCCCTGCGCCAGCGGCAACAAATGGGTACGATAGGCTTGCGGAATTTCCGCCTTCACGTAGATACCGCTATCGACATCGCCAATGACCGGGTCGACCAGAATGCAGATATCCGGGTGCGATACCTGTACCGTTTTCAGCCACTCGGCCAGTAGCGCAATTTGCTCCGCGCTGCCCATATAGCCGGTGGTGACCGCCTTCAGTTCACGCAGCGCATCACGCTCATTCAGTGCCTTCAGATAGCCGCCGAACCACTCACCGGGAATGACGCCGCCGTAGAACGTCTCGTAGTGCGGCGTGTTGCTGAACAGCACCGTCGGCACGGCAGTCACCCTCAGGCCGTGGGATTTTATCGCGGGTACCGCAATGCTGTTACCTACGCTGCCGTAGACCACCAGCGATTGAACGGCCACGATGTCCGTCTGTAATGCCCGGTGCGTATCGTTGAAGAGCACCGACTGTATCTCACTATCCTGCCCCATCTACTTCTCCTCTGACTCTGGACAGCGGGCTAACGCCTCACTATTATCGTCATATGCTAAAATTCATTTTGTCATAGGTCAATAATGATCGACGGAAAAAGCGCCAACGAAATCTTTGACAGTATTCGTCAGCATATCACCCGCGGGACATTAGCGAAGGGAGAAACGCTGCCGCCGGTGCGTGAACTGGCTACCCGGCTTGGCGTAAACCGCAACACGGTGGCGTCTGCCTATAAGCGGCTGGTGACCTCCGGGCTGGCGCTGAGCCTGGGTCGTAACGGCACCGTGGTTAAAGAGACCGCCGCTCCGGTGGCGCTGGAAGGCGGTAATCCGCATACGCCGCTTACCGATCTCTCCAGCGGTAATCCCGCAACGAAACGACTGCCAAACCTGGCGCAGTACCTCTCACGCATCAGCAGCACGCCGCGTCTGTACGGCGATACGCCGGTATCACCAGCTCTGGCCGATTGGGCGGCGCAGTGGATGCAGGATGTTATGCCCGTAGCTGGAGAAATCGACCTTACCAGCGGGGCGATTGATGCTATTGAGCGCCTGCTGAGCGCCCACCTTCTGCCTGGCGACAGCGTTGCCGTCGAAGACCCCTGCTTTCTGAGCAGCATCAGCATGCTACGCTACAGCGGCTTTAACGCCAGCCCGGTCAGCATTGACCGTGAAGGGATGCAGCCAGAACAGTTGGAGCAGGCGTTGAGTAAAGGCGCTCGTGCCGTGATCCTGACGCCACGCGCCCATAACCCCACCGGGTGCAGCCTGAGCGCCGCCCGCGCCGCTGCATTACAGCAGGTGCTGAGCCGCTACCCGCAAACGCTAGTGATAATAGACGACCACTTTGCCCTACTCGCCGAAGCGCCCTGGCACCCGGTGATTGCGCCGCAAACACAGCACTGGGCGGTGGTTCGTTCAGTGTCGAAAACGTTAGGCCCGGATCTGCGGCTAGCTTTTGTCGCCAGCGATACCGCTACCTCGGCGAAGCTGAGATTGCGGCTTAACGCCGGTAGTCAATGGGTCAGCCATCTGTTGCAGGATCTGGTCTACGCCTGCTTAAGCGACACAGATTTCCAGCAATCCCTCGAACAGACCCGACAGTTTTACGCCGGGCAACAACAAAAAATGGCGCAGGCGCTACGTGCGCAAGGGATAACCCATATTGCCCACGGCGATGGCCTGAACTTCTGGCTACCGCTTACGGACTCCAGCCAGGACATGGCTTTTACGCTCGCCAAATCCGGCTGGCTGGTACGCGAAGGCGATGCTTTTGGCGTGCAGTCTCCGGCGCAAGGCCTGCGTATTACGCTTTCAACACTCAACGACAACGACATCAACCGGCTAGCTGGCGATATTCGTCAGGCGCTAAGCCGCTAACAGGAGAACTTCCGTGCGCGTCCATTTTGTTATCCACGAATCATTTGAATCTGCGGGAGCCTACCTGCCCTGGGCTGCTACGCGCGGCCATAATATGAGCGAGACCCACGTTTACGCCGGTAACGCGGTGCCGGAGAACGCCGACGGGTTTGATATGCTGGTGGTCTTTGGCGGCCCGCAGTCACCGCGCACCACTCTTGCCGAGTGCCCCTATTTTGATTCGAAAGCCGAGCAGCGGCTGATTCGCCAGGCGATTGAAGCTGGGCGTATCGTGGTAGGGATTTGTCTTGGCTCGCAGCTGATTGGTGAAGCGCTGGGCGCAGAGGTACAACAGAGCCCAAATAAAGAAATCGGCCACTACCCGATTACGCTTACCGCAGCTGGGCTCGAACACCCGCTATTCAGCCATTTGGGCTCACCTTTAACCGTAGGCCACTGGCACAACGATATGCCAGGTCTGACGGCAGACGCGGTAATCCTGGCCGAAAGCGCCGGCTGCCCGCGCCAAATCGTTCAGTATCGCGATAAGGTTTATGGCTTCCAGTGCCATATGGAATTTACCGCTGACGCCGTCGAAGGGTTGATTCAGCATTCCGAGCAGGAACTGGCGGAGGCCAAAGGCAAACCGTTTATCCGCTCGGTGGAGGAGATGCGCGCGCACGATTATCGCGAAATGAACCAGAAGTTATGGGCATTCCTTGATAAGCTGACCCAGTAGTTCCCCAGAGTCGGCTTCTCCTCGTCCGGGCTACGAGTCTGCACCCCGTAGCCCGGCCAAGCGCAGCGCCGCCGGGGAAGTCCCCCTAGCCAAGGAGAATCCATGCCAGCATCATCGCTTAAAGCCGTTATCGAAGCCTGCGACCGCGCCATCTCGCAGGAGGACTACGCCACGCTGATGGAATACTATGCTGACGACGCCACCCTGGTGGTCAAACCGGGCATGGTCGTTAGCGGCAAAGAGAATATTCGCAAAGCGTTTACTGCCATCGCCGACTATTTTCAGCATCGACTAGTGGTGACGCAGGGGCGAATGGAGATTATTGAAGGCGGTGATAACGCGCTGGTGATTATGGAAACCCGGTTGGATATTCCGTTAGCGCAGGGAGAGTCAACGCAGGTTACGCGCCGCGCTACCTACGTTTTTCAAAAGTTCGCAGGCCGCTGGCTCTGTACCGTAGATAACTCCTACGGCACAGACCTGCTGGATAATCCGGAAGTTTAAATCCCCGCGCCCTGGCTGAAGTGCTCTTCGCCAAACACGCCGGTTGAAAGGTAGCGATCGCCGCGATCGCAGATGATCGCCACCACCACTGCTCCCGGATGTTGTTCAGCCACGCGAATGGCGCCCGCCACCGCACCGCCGGAACTCACGCCGCAGAACACGCCTTCTTTCACCGCCAGCGCACGCATGGTGTTTTCCGCGTCGTTCTGGTGAATATCCAGCACCTGGTCAACCAAACTGGCGTTAAAAATGCCCGGCATATATTCCGCAGGCCAACGGCGAATCCCCGGAATGCTGCTGCCCTCTTCCGGCTGCAGGCCAACGATAGTCACCGCGTTGTCCTGCTCGCGTAAGAAGCGCGACACGCCGGTAATCGTCCCGGTGGTGCCCATACTGGAGACGAAATGGGTAATGCGCCCCGCAGTCTGCTGCCAGATTTCCGGGCCGGTTGTAGTGTAGTGCGCGTACGGGTTATCCGGATTGTTGAACTGATCCAACAGCTTGCCTTCGCCGCGCTGGGCCATTTCAAGGGCTAAATCACGCGCCCCTTCCATCCCTTGTTCTTTAGTGACCAGAATCAGCTCGGCACCGTAGGCCCGCATTGCCGCACGGCGCTCCTGGCTCATGTTGTCGGGCATCAGCAGCTTCATGCGATAGCCCTTGAGCGCCGCAATCATCGCCAGCGCAATGCCGGTATTACCGCTGGTCGCTTCAATCAGCACATCGCCCGGCTTTATTTCACCGCGTTTTTCGGCTTCGACAATCATCGACAGCGCCGCGCGGTCTTTGACCGACCCCGCTGGGTTATTGCCTTCCAGCTTGATCCAGATTTCACTGCCGTTATCCGGCCCCAGACGTTGTAATTTGACCAGCGGCGTGTTGCCGATCGTTTGTTCTAATGTATTCACTTCTGCTGTCCAATAAAAAGCCCGGCTGCGTTTCGCTTACCGGGCCTGTCAGTATTGTTTTGTAGGCCGGGTAAGCGTAGCGCCACCCGGCAAAACCACGTGCGATTAAGCTATCAGGCCGTTTCTGCCAGAGCAAGCGTCTCATGGGACTCAATACGCTGGTCGCCGTGATAGAGGCGTGCGTTCTGCAAGCCCACAAACAGACGATCGCCACGCAGCGGCGCGTCGTCCCCGCGCATCACCACCGTCAACGGCTCGTGATACCACCCCAGAGGCTGGACAACTAATTGGGTGTAGTGACCTTTTGGGCTGGCTTCCAGCACCTGAACCGGCAGCGGGGAATCGAGACTGGTACGGCGGCTCACGTCCACTTCCCACGGACGCAGGAACAGATCCACCGGCCCCTGATACGACGGCGTATAGCCCAGCGGCCAGCGGTGCGCGCCAACGTGGAACTGCCCGCCGCGAATGGTGCCCTGCAAACGGTTCACTTCCCCCATAAACTCCAGTACGAAGCGGGTGGCTGGCTCTCGCCATACCTGATCCGGCTCATCGGCCTGTTCGATATTACCCTGGCTCATCACCACCACGCGGTTAGCGACTTCCATCGCTTCTTCCTGATCGTGGGTGACGAAAACACTGGTGAATTTCAGCTCTTCATGTAGCTGACGCAGCCAGCGACGCAGCTCTTTACGTACCTGCGCATCCAGCGCGCCAAACGGTTCGTCGAGCAGTAAAATCTGTGGCTCCACCGCCAGCGCACGAGCCAGCGCCACGCGCTGTTTTTGTCCGCCAGAGAGCTGTGCCGGATAGCGGTCTGCCAGATGGGCGAGCTGCACCATCTCCAGCAGTTTGGTGACTTTTGCTTTAATGGTTGCGGCGTTTGGGCGCTCGCACTTAGGCAGCACCGTCAGGCCAAAGGCGATGTTGTCGAACACCGTCATATGGCGGAACAGCGCGTAGTGCTGGAACACAAATCCCACTTTACGATCGCGCGCGTGCAGGCGGCTGACGTCGGTGCCGTGGAAGCGAATATGCCCGCTGGTCTGGTGCTCCAGCCCGGCAATGATGCGCAGCAGCGTGGTTTTCCCGGAGCCGGACGGCCCCAGCAGCGCGACCATCTGGCCGGAAGGGATATCCAGAGAGATATCATTCAGCACCTGGGTGCGACCAAAAGACTTCTTAATATTGGCAATCTCAATGCTCATGATTTCCCTCCTGTTGCGCGCGTTTTTCTTGATTATGCAAACGCCACTGCAACGCACTCTTTAAGAACAAGGTCAAAATAGCCATCAGGGTCAGCAACGCGGCGGCGGTAAAGGAACCGACGGTGTTGTAGTCCTGCTCCAGCAGTTCAATCTGTAACGGTAGCGACAGGGTCTCGCCGCGAATCGAGCCGGAGACCACCGACACCGCGCCAAACTCACCGATTGCGCGGGCGTTAGTCAGCACCACGCCGTACAGCAGCGCCCAGCGAATATTTGGCAACGTGACGCGTTTAAACATCTGCCAGCCGGAAGCGCCAAGCAGCACCGCCGCTTCGTCTTCCTGGCTGCCCTGGCTCAGCATTACCGGTACCAATTCACGAACCACGAACGGGCAGGTCACAAAGATGGTGACCAGCACCATGCCCGGCCAGGCAAACATAATTTGCAGGTTATGCGCTTCCAGCCAGCCGCCGAGTGGGCCGTTGGAACCGTAAAACAGCAGATAAACCAAACCCGCGACGACCGGCGAGACGGCAAACGGGATATCCAGCAGCGTCAGCAACAACTGACGACCCGGGAAGTTAAAGCGCGTCACCAGCCATGCCAGTAGCACGCCGAACACCAGGTTTACCGGCACGGTAATCAGCGCAATCATCACCGTCAGCCAGATGGCGTGCAGCATGTCCGGGTCGGCCAGGTTATGCAGCACCGGCATCAGCCCTTTGCTGAAGGCCTGGACGAAGATGTAGATCATCGGTACCAGCAGGATAAAGGCCGAAACCAGCATCCCGGTACCAATCAGAAACCATTTACCCCAGTTGATGCGGGGTGCGTCATAGCGCTTCAATTGAGTAACTTCCGCCATTAGTGACCTACCACACGTCGACCAAAGCGACTTTGCAAGGTATTGATGGAGAACAGCAGCAGCAGAGAGGCTGCGAGGATAACCGATGCAATCGCGCTCGCCGCTGGATAATCAAACTCCTGCAGGCGAATAAAGATCATCAGCGAGGTCACTTCCGTCTTCCAGGCAATGTTCCCGGCGATGAAAATCACCGCGCCAAACTCGCCAAGGCTGCGGGTGAACGACAGCGCGACGCCCGCCACCAGCGCCGGGGAAAGTTCCGGCAGCACCACTTTACGGAAGCTCTGCCAGCGCGTAGCACCCAGGGTTTCCGCCGCTTCTTCATATTCAGGGCCTAACTCTTCCAGCACCGGCTGAACGGTACGTACCACAAACGGAATGCTGGTGAACGCCATCGCAACCGCGATGCCGAGCCAGGTGTAGGTCACCTTAATATCAAACTTCGCCAGCCACTCACCGTAGAAGCCGTTCACTGAGAACAGCGACGCCAACGTCAGGCCTGCCACCGCCGTTGGCAGCGCAAACGGCAGATCCATCAACGCGTCCAGCAGCGTACGGCCCGGGAAACGGTAGCGGGTTAACACCCACGCCATCAGCAGGCCGAACACGCCGTTAAAAATCGAAGCCACAAACGCCGACAGCAGCGTCACTTTGTAGGCTGCCACCACCTGCGGGTTGGTAATCACGTCCCAGTACTGCGACCAGCTCATCTGCGCCAGTTGCATGACCAGCGCGCTCAGCGGCAGCAGCAGAATTAAACAAACAAACAGCAGACTGGTGCCGAGGCTCAGGGTAAAGCCCGGCAGCACGCGTCTGGAAGAAACAGCAAACATTACTTACGCCCCGCCGCTAACAGCTTGTCTAACTCACCACCGCTGGCGAAATGCGTTTTCATCACTTCAGGCCAGGCGCCAAATTTGTCTTCCACGCGGAACAGTTCGGTCTGCGGGAATTTGTCTTTCAGCTTGTCCATCACCTGCGGGTTGTTCACGCGGTAGTAGTAGTCGGTGACGATGGTCTGCGCCTGCGGGCTATACAGATAGTTCAGGTAGGCTTTCGCCACCTTCTCGGTACCGTTAGCCTTGACGTTTTTGTCGACCCACGCGACCGGGAACTCCGCCAGAATGTTGACCTTCGGCACCACCACTTCGAAGCCCTGATCTTCATACTGCTTGCGGATATTGTTCACTTCAGACTCGAAGGTGATCAGCACATCGCCCAGACCGCGCTCCACGAAAGTGGTGGTCGCGCCACGGCCGCCGGTATCAAACACTTCGACATTTTTCAGGAACTGAGTCATAAACTGCTGAGTTTTGGCTTTATCACCGCCGTCAGCCTGGTCCGCGGCGCCCCACGCTGCCAGATAGGTATAGCGCGCGTTGCCGGAGGTTTTCGGGTTCGGGAAAATCAGCTTCACGTCCGGACGCACCAGATCGCTCCAGCTCTCGATATGCTTCGGGTTGCCCTTACGCACCAGGAACGCCATGGTCGAGTAGAACGGCGAGCTGTTATTTGGCAAACGAGACTGCCAATCGGCCGGGATCAGGTTGCCTTTGTCGTGCAGAATCTGCACATCGGTCACCTGGTTATAAGTTACAACGTCAGCTTTTAAGCCCTGCAAAATAGCCAGCGCCTGCTTGGAAGAACCGGCGTGAGACTGCTTAATCGTCAGCTTGTCACCCGCGTTGTCCTTCGCCCATTGCTGTTCAAACGGCGTATTCAGGGCGGCGAACAGCTCACGGGAGACGTCATAAGAGCTGTTTAACAGCTCCGTCGCCTGTGCTTGTGCCACCAGCAGCATTGAAGCGGCCAGCGCCAGGTATCTTTTTTTCAGTAACGTCATAGCCATTGCGCACCCTATCGTTTGAAGACTCTCTGAGCACCAGTGTATTTATAACGGAGACGAAAGGAGTAACGGTTTTATATACCGTTTGGTGATTTGGAAGTTGAAAAGAGAATAAGGATTTTTAACATGCCAGGAATATCTGGATAACGCCTCGCAAAAGCATTATCAACGGCTTGTTCGGGCTGTTAATCCAGGGTCAAATATCCGCACACATACAATGGATATGTATGACATCATCTGGAGAGTGCAATGAGAATAATCAGCGATAGCGAAGCCCAGCAAAACCTATCCACAACGTTACGGCAAGCGACGGAAGATCGCGCCCCTATTATCATCACCCAACAAAACGGTAAGGCATGCGTGCTGATGTCGCTCGAGGAATACAGTTCGCTGGAAGAAACCGCTTATCTGATGCAATCACCCGCAAATGCCGGACGACTCATGGATGCGATTGAGGAGCTAAAGACTGGAAAAGGTATCCAAAGGGATCTGATGGAGTGAAACTTATCTGGTCAGCACAGGCATGGGACGATTATCTGTACTGGCAAGATACGGATAAGAGCATGATAAAAAAGATAAACGAGCTTATCAGGGAGATTAAACGCACGCCCTTTATCGGCAAAGGTAAGCCAGAACCGCTGAAATTTGATCTGGCGGGATTCTGGTCCCGCCGGATCACATTAGAGCATCGACTTGTCTACAAACTTGATAACGATGCTCTACTGATTGCGGCATGCCGGTATCACTATCAGACGACACGTTTTATGGCATCTGAAGAGAATGCACCTTACAACGCCACTAACTTATCCAGCGAAGGCGCAAAGTAATACCCACCGGTCACCGGCTTAGTAAAACGCAGCATCGCATCGCGCTTACCGTCGGTGTCGCCAAACATGCTCAGCAGCTGCTGTTCAATGTTATGCAGACGCGCACAGTACGCGCAGAAGTACAGGCCGTGGGTACCGCTCGCGGTGCCATAAGGCAGACTCTGACGCACAATTTTCAGCCCTTTGCCGTCTTCTTTCAGGTCAACACGGGTCAGGTGAGAGGTTTCCGGGCGTTCGTCGCCGTCGATCTCTTCGTTGGCTTCTTTGGTACGGCCAATCATCATTTCCTGATCCGGTACGCTCATGCGGTTAAGCTGCTTGAGGTTGTGCTCCCAGCGCTGAACGAAGACATAGCTGCCGCCCGCATCAACGCCGTCTTTAATCACGGCCACTTCACGGCGAGTTTCTTCGCCCGCCGGGTTCTCGGTGCCATCAACGAAACCACTCAGGTCACGCTCTTCAACCCAGCGGAAACCGTGCACTTCTTCCTGCACGTCCAGGGCATCACCGAACGCCACCAGTGCAGCCTGAGCAACGGAGAAGTTTACGTCGTGGCGCAGCGACAGAATGTGGATCAGCACATCAAACTGCGTGGAGGGTGCAAGTCCTTTACCGTACGGAGGGAAGTCTTTCAGCTCTTCTGCACCTACGCCGCCGCTCAGCTCGCGCCAGGTGTCGTGACCAAACGCCACCACTGCGCCTAAATGCGCGTCCGGGAATTTATCCTGAAACGCCGCCAGCTTTTCGGCAAAAATTTTGCTACCGGCACGCAGGGCGTTAACGTCCCCTTTAACATTGGCTTCAATCCAAATCGCCGCGCGGCAATGTTCCGGCAAAATGCCGCTCTGAACCTGAGACATCGCTCCTCCTGAAAATAAAATGCCACGACATCGTGGCATATAAAAACCTCACACATTGTACCCGCTTTTGACATCTACGGGCTATCTAGCGTCAAATTTAGCGACGCCAGATGATTTTCTTCAGCGTCCAGTTTTTCAAGGTATCGTCCGGCGGCATCAAACCCTGCGGCCCCTGCCAGTCGCCCGAGAACTGGTAGCTGATGTGCTCGCTGCCTTTGGCCTTACACTCGACGACGTTGCTGTCGTCTCCCGTTGTCGCCTGACAGTTGCCAAAGGCTTTATCGTAAATTTTATTAAACGGAGTGCCGACCTTCACGTCATCTGCGGCTTCAATACTGTCATCAAGAACATCAATACGGCTAACGGTGCCGCTATCGCCGTTAATCACCAGCGCCAGCTTATCGCCGCGCAGCGCTTCAAAGTAATGAACGATGTTACCGTCGTGCGCCTTCATCCCGCTACGCAGACGATAGCTGCTACCAAGCGCATCGCTAATCGCCTGTTCGTTCAGCGCGGTGGACCCATTAAGGCCGCCCACGCCCTGCTCCGTCACACCGGCGGAGGAACCAAACCAGTTCCACGGATAGGCGGCAGACCAGTTCACCGACGACAACGTTGAACAGCCGGTCAGCGCCAGAGGGAGGGCACACAAGAGTAAACGCAGCGATTTCATTGATACTTCCTATATATTCAAGTCAGGCCTATTGGAGTCCAGTAAACACAAAAAGTGCCGTCTATTCTGCGACATCCGTAAAACAGGCGTGTAAACGCCGGTTGGTGATAAGCCACCATAAGGCAAAAATATCGAGTAAAAACAGGCTTAATCCCACGCCGGAAAGCGCTTCACCGCCCAGCCACATCCACGGCTGCCAGAGCAGTAAAATCAGTTGGGCGAGGATCAGGACCGGGCGCAGCCATTTCCATAGGCGCGGATAAAGATGCCGCCGCCCGCTTAGCAAAAAGGCCAGAACCGCCGGCACGCCGGGAAGCAGCCCAATCCAGAAAAGGCTATGGTCAGGATAAAACAGATTCAGCAGCGCATCGCCCTGATCGCGTGATGCGCCCGCCATCAGGAAAAGTACCCACGTCCGCGCCTGCAACAGTAGCAGACACCAGAACAGAAAAGGCAGGCGCAGACGGCCCTGCGGGTCGTAATCAGCGGGTGAAAACTCAGTACTCTTCATCTTCTATCAGGCGCTTACCTAAACTTTGTGCGTCGGCATGTTCGTAGCCTAAACGTTCGTACATACCAAGCACCACGTCGTTTTCTTCACGAACCATGATCTGGATTTTCGGACAACCGCGGGCAATCAACTTTTTCTCCAGGCGATTCAGCAGCGCATTGGCGATGCCGCGGCCACGGTATTCCGGGTGCACACCCAGGTAGTACGCAGAGCCGCGGTGGCCATCGTAGCCGCCCATAATGGTGCCGACCACTTCACCGTTGACTTCCGCGACAAGAAACAGACTCACGTCATGGTTAACCTTGCGCTCGATGTCCATCTCCGGATCGTTCCACGGGCGCAACAGATCGCAGCGCTCCCACAGGGTGATGACTTCTTCAAAGTCCGACTGGCGAAAAACGCGTATCTCCATGGTATTGCCCGCCTTTTCAGGTTTAAAAACAGTGATTATGGCGTGAACGGGCAATTTAGCCAATATCTGACGCGGCACAGTGAAAAAAATGGCATAATACGGTACAGACACGTATTGAAATGAAAAGTAAAACAATTCTCATCACGAACAGTCGTAACGAAATTCTCGATACGATATAACATATGGATTCTTGTTTTTACAACTCAGGCCGGAATGAGCACTTTTAAACCCTTAAAAATACTGACTTCGCGCCGCCAGGTGCTAAAAGCCGGACTGGCTGCACTCACGCTGTCGGGGATCGCCTCTCAGGCAGTCGCTAAAGAGACCAATTTAAAAACCAGCAACGGTCACAGCAAACCGGCGAAGAAATCGTCGGGCAGACGCTTAGTGATGCTGGACCCAGGCCACGGCGGTATTGATACCGGCGCCATTGGGCATAACGGTTCGAAAGAGAAACACGTGGTGCTGGCGATTGCCAAAAACGTCCGCGCTATTTTGCAGAAGAACGGTATCGATGCCAAATTGACCCGCTCGGGCGACACCTTTATTCCGCTTTACGACAGGGTCGAAATTGCCCATCAGCACGGCGCGGATCTGTTTATGTCGATTCACGCGGACGGCTTTACTAACCCTTCAGCGGCGGGCGCATCGGTGTTTGCCCTTTCTAACCGTGGGGCCAGTAGCGCCATGGCAAAATACCTGTCGGACAAAGAGAACGCCGCCGATGAACTCGCCGGTAAAAAGGCCAAGGATAAAGACCACCTGCTCCAGCAGGTGCTGTTTGACCTCGTTCAGACCGACACCATTAAAAACAGCCTGACGCTCGGCTCGCACGTGCTGAAGAAAATTAAGCCGGTGCACAAGCTGCACAGTCGCAGTACAGAACAGGCCGCATTTGTGGTGCTGAAGTCGCCGTCCATTCCTTCAGTGCTGGTGGAAACCTCGTTTATCACCAACCCAGGAGAAGAGAAGCTGCTGGGTACCGCCGCGTTCAGGCAGAAAATTGCCGATGCGATTGCTTCCGGCATCATCAGCTACTTCCACTGGTTTGATAACCAGAAAGCCCACGCGAAGAGACGTTAATGACCATCAACGTACAGCAGGTGAAAGCCTTTCTGCTCAAGCTGCAGGACGATATCTGTCAGCAGCTTGAGCGCGTAGATGGCAGCACCTTTATTGAAGATAGCTGGCAGCGTGAAGCTGGCGGCGGCGGTCGCAGCCGAGTACTGCGCGATGGCAGCGTCTTTGAACAGGCCGGGGTGAACTTCTCCCACGTCCATGGCGATGCGATGCCCGCATCAGCAACGGCACATCGCCCTGAACTTGCCGGACGCAGTTTTGAAGCCATGGGCGTGTCGCTGGTGGTACACCCGCGCAACCCATACGTGCCGACAAGCCACGCTAACGTCCGCTTCTTTATCGCCGAAAAACCGGGCGCTGAGCCGGTATGGTGGTTTGGCGGCGGCTTCGATTTAACGCCCTACTACGGTTTTCAGGAAGATGCGGTGCACTGGCACACTGTCGCCCGAGACCTGTGTCTGCCGTTTGGCGAGGATGTCTATCCGCGCTATAAAAAGTGGTGCGATGATTATTTTCATCTCAAGCACCGCAACGAGCAGCGCGGCATTGGCGGCTTGTTCTTTGACGACCTGAATACGCCTGATTTCGACCACTGCTTTGGCTTTATGCAAGCGGTAGGGAAAGGCTTCACCGATGCCTACCTGCCAATTGTTGAACGACGAAAAGCGATGGCGTACGGCGAACGTGAGCGCGATTTCCAACTCTATCGCCGCGGGCGCTACGTGGAGTTTAATCTGGTGTGGGACCGCGGCACGCTGTTCGGCCTACAGACCGGCGGGCGCACGGAGTCGATTTTGATGTCGATGCCACCGCTGGTGCGCTGGGAGTATAACTACCAGCCGGAAGAAGGCAGCCCGGAAGCCGCCTTAAGCGAATTTATCAAAGTGAAAGACTGGCTCCTGTAGCCCGGCCAAGCGAAGTGCCGCCGGGATTAGCTCGGTGCCATTCCCGGGGTCGGCGTGAATGCCTCCCCGGGCTACATTGTTACAGCGGCTGGGTCTGCGCTTCGACTACCGCCAGCGCCACCATGTTAACGATGCGGCGGACGGAAGCAATCGGCGTCAGGATATGTACCGGCTTCGATACCCCCATCAGCACTGGCCCCACGGTTACCCCTTCAGAACTGGATACGCGCAGCAGGTTGTAGCTGATACGCGCCGCTTCCATATTTGGCATCACCAGGATATTCGCAGAGCCTTTCAGCGGGCTGTCCGGCATACGGTCATTACGAATGCTTTCCACCAGCGCGGCATCGCCGTGCATCTCACCGTCAATCATCAGCTCAGGCGCACGTGCCTTCACCAGTTCCAGCGCATCGCGCATTTTGCTGGCTGATGGGCAATCGGACGAGCCAAAGTTAGAGTGTGACAGCAGCGCCACGCGCGGTTCAATACCAAAACGACGCACGCTTTCCGCCGCCATCAGGGTGATTTCAGCAATCTGTTCTGGCGTTGGGTCATTGTTGACGTAGGTATCGGCAATAAAGGTGTTGCCGCTTGGCAGCAGCAGCGCATTCATTGCGCCCGCGGTGTGAACGCCGTCGCGGTAGCCAAACAGCGGCTGTACGGCGCTGAAGTGCTCATGGTAGTCACCGATGGTGCCGCAGATCATGCCGTCAGCTTCGCCGCGCAGCACCATAATGGAGCCAATCGCGGTGGTGTTGCTGCGCATTTCACGCTGCGCCTGCTCCTGGGTAATCCCGCGGCGCTTCATCAGGCTGTAGTATTCCTGCCAGTACTCTTTAAAGCGCGGGTCGGACTCGTTGTTGACGATTTCAAAGTCCACGCCGGCTTTAATTTGCAGGCCCAGTTTCTGCAAACGCATTTCAATGACGCTTGGGCGGCCAATCAGAATCGGCTTCGCCAGACCGAGCGTAATCAGCTCCTGCGTCGCGTGCAGCACGCGATTGTCTTCCCCTTCCGCCAGTACAATGCGCTTCGGCTCTTTACGGGCCTGCGAGAAAATCGGCTTCATGAACAGGTTGGTTTTGTAGACGAACTCGCTCAGTTTTTCGATATACGCATCGAAATCGGCAATCGGGCGCTTCGCCACGCCGGAATCCATCGCCGCTTTCGCTACCGCAGGAGCGATCTTAACGATCAGACGCGGATCGAACGGCTTAGGAATAATATATTCTGGGCCAAAGCTCAGGTCCTGGTCACCGTAGGCGGAGGCTACCACTTCGCTCTGCTCGGCGTGCGCCAGTTCCGCAATCGCGTGGACTGCCGCCAGCTTCATCTCTTCGTTAATCGCCGTTGCGCCAACGTCCAGCGCACCGCGGAAGATGAACGGGAAGCACAGCACGTTGTTCACCTGGTTCGGGTAGTCAGAACGGCCGGTACAGATAATGGCATCCGGACGCACTTCTTTCGCCAGCGGCGGCAGAATTTCTGGCTCAGGGTTAGCCAGCGCCAGAATCATCGGCGCGCGTGCCATCTTTTTGACCATCTCCTGGGTCAGCACTTTCGGGCCGGAGCAGCCAAGGAAGATATCCGCATCAGCAATCACGTCGTCGAGACTGCGTTTACCGTCATCCTTCACCGCGTAAGCGGCTTTGGTTTCCGCCATATTGGGCTCGCGGCCTTCGTAAATCACGCCCTTCGAGTCGCATACCACGATATTGTGTTTCTGCATCCCCAGCGCCACCAGCAGGTTCATACAGGCAATCGCCGCCGCGCCCGCGCCGGAAACCACCATGCGCACGTCGGAGATATTTTTCTCTACCACGCGCAGGCCGTTGAGGATAGCCGCGGTGCTGATGATAGCCGTACCGTGCTGATCGTCATGGAACACAGGAATGTTCATACGCTCGCGCAGTTTCTGCTCAATGTAGAAACATTCCGGTGCTTTGATATCTTCCAGGTTGATGCCGCCGAAAGTCGGCTCCAGCGCAGCAACCACGTCGATAAATTTATCAGGGTTGGTTTCGTCCACCTCGATGTCGAAAACATCAATACCGGCGAACTTCTTGAACAAAACGCCCTTGCCTTCCATCACCGGTTTACCGGCAAGCGCGCCGATATTCCCCAACCCGAGTACCGCGGTGCCGTTTGACACCACCGCGACCAGGTTGCCACGCGCCGTATATTTGTACGCCGCCAGCGGGTCTTTTTCGATTTCCAGGCTCGGGGCCGCTACGCCCGGAGAGTAGGCCAGCGCAAGGTCGCGCTGCGTTGCCAGCGGCTTAGTCGGAGAGACTTGAATTTTTCCTGGGATAGGGAATTCATGGAAATCGAGGGCACTTTGTTTTAATTGGTCGTCCATTTGGGGTTCCTTTCACGTATCGAACTAAAAGGGTGAAGCGCAATTACGTTCCTGATGCACTCCCGAAGGAAGCGCCTAGTATCGCCTTTGACAGCCCGGTAAACTTTGAAGGCCGCCATACTCTTGCGAACACGCCTTGATTTGTTATTGATTTATTGTCTATATGTTACCAATTATCGATAGCAAGATCATGATATCCATCTATGCTTTTTCGTTATGCCAGCTATAACCAAAAAGTTATGGTTTTAATCCAGCCGTCCTTCAAGCCCTGCCTTTATCAGCTCGTCCACCGCATAACGAATTTTCGGCAGCATCTGACGATTTTTTGGCCAGATGGCGCTGATAGGCATTTCGCCACCGGCGGTTTCGGCCAGGACTTCGACCAGCGCCCCCGACGCCAATGATTCCGCCACCAGCCAGCGTGGAAGCTGCGATAGCCCACAGCCCGCAAGCGTTGCGGCAAGCATCGCGTCGCCGTCGGCCATCTCAAAAGTGGGCGGCGGCGTGAAACGCGTTATCTTTCCGTCCGCCGATTTGATAAGCCAGGATAGAGGCTGATTGCGCCGAAAACCGACCACGCAGCGATGACGAGCGAGAGCATCGACACACTGCGGCTCTCCGAACGCCTTGAGATACGCGGGAGCCGCACAGATAACCAGCTTCTGCGTCGTTAGCCTTCTGGCCACCAGCCCGCTGCTGTCAGCCAGCTCACCGATCCGCACCACCAAATCGATCCCCTCTTCAATCAGATCGACAAAGCGTTCGCTAAAGGTCACCGTCAGCGACAGTTCAGGGTAGCGCTGGGTAATCGCCAGCAGGATGGGAAGAATACGTTGCCGACCGAAGGCCGACGGCAGGTCAACCCGAAGCCTGCCCGCCGGGTGAATGACGTGGGCGGTGAGCTCCGCTTCTGCCTGCTCAAGGATATCAATGGCCTGCTGGCAGCGGGAGAGGAAGGCTTCCCCATCCGGCGTCAGGCTCAAACGGCGGGTGGAACGCAGGAACAACGTCAGTCCCAGGCGCGCTTCCAGACGGCTCACGCTCTTGCCTACAGCCGATTTAGTCAGCCCCAGCAGCTCTGCGGCGGCGGTAAAGCTTCCCTGCTGCGCGGTCGTTACAAAAGCAGTAATACCGCCAAGATTATCGGTTTTTCGCATCGTTGTTCATCCATTGGGTTGCCATCGCTATGCTTTAGCGTATTGGAGAATTTATGTCTACAAAGAAGCAACCAATCCCCCATTTATCGCCAAAATAAAATCAATCATAGTATGCAACGTGATGACGAATCATCATCATGTGGCAAAGCAGGCCTGTTAAGCCATCATCCTAAATAGTTAAATTAATCATTGAGTTGATAGGCTGGAGAACACGATGACAACGGCAAACGGTTTTAAGCACGTCGGTCTGCTGACGAAAAAAACAACGCAGAGTTTTGAAGAGTTTGTGGCCCACTGGCAGGCGGTACACAGCAAAATTGCCCTCGAACTGCCGGGGCTACGTGGCTATGTGTTGAATCCTATCGACCGCCGGGTCTACCCCGACTCGCCGATCGACGGATTTTCTGAACTGTGGTTTGATTCACTAGAGGATGCGATGGCTGCCTTTGCTTCTCCAGTAGGCCAGAAGGCGTTTGACGACGTACCCAACTTTGCCGCCAACGTGGCCGTTACCTATATTACGGAAATCAGAAAACGTTAACCTGAGACCCACTGTGTCGCCCACGCGTCGGCGCTTTGCCAGTTATCGCACTCTGGCTGCGCGGCGTAGCGCACCAGGCGGAAACGCTGGCCGTCAAAACGCCAGCGCGTCTGCACGCCGCAGTCGCCCAGCCCGCGGGCCTTATCCAACGTCACCAGTTCCCGCGAGTTCTCATTGAAGGTCAGATTGACCAACTCGATATCGCGGCTGTCGCTGCCAGCGGGCAGGAACGGCAGACGAAGACGAATGGGCGTGGTGATAAAGGGTTTCTTGCGCGACACCAGCCAGCCGAGATAGATGGTGTTATAAGCACCTGATTCACAGCTGGTCATTATCAATGCTTTATCATCGCTTAATGCCGTCACCCAGACTTCACGGCGGCCAGGATCCAGTGAGCACTGATTATTGTTCATACGCCAGGTGCCGAAATCGAGCAGGTCGTTGTACTCGTCGTGGCTGAGCGGCGTCGGCGCAGGAATTACTTTCACCGCCGACTTCAACGCCGGTGCGGGCGGTACGCTCATCGGCGGCTCATCCCCTTTGCGCACCCATGCCGTTTCGTTGCCTACGCGTTTTTGCTGGGCATCGATAAACAGCAGCGCCGCCTTCAGCCCTTTTAGCGACATCACCTGAACGCCCTTCACCAGCGTGATGGCATCGGCATCCTGAATTTGCTGTAAGAAGGCATCAATGGTGACGCTATCGCCGGTGGTCAGTAGCTTAGGCTGCACCTTCCAGTGCTCGCCGGTCAGCTTAAGCGGTTGACCATCAAGCAGCAGACGCGGCTCTATCGCCGGTACGGCCGCTACCGGGTTGACCAGGCCACCCAACTCAATACGGAGCTGGGCATCGGTGTGCGCCCCGGCGCTGCGACTGAGCGTCATGACCAGACCATGGTGTAACCCCACGTTGCGCGTTACGCAGAAATTCTGGTTATTACAGGTGACTAACCAATCAGAGAAAAGCTGCTGCGCCGGGGCCGCCCACGTCAACGACGTCGGGAGCAACCCGATGCAGAAGAAAAAGAGGAGAACGTGGTAACGCATGGACGGTACAACCCCAGAAGAAAAAAACATCAATATACTGGGGGGTATCTTCACTAGCGAAGCGGCGAGTCTCAATCAGAATTATCGGATTGAGCATTGTCCTTTATTGCGCCATAAGGCCTGAACTTTGCAGATACTGAAGTAAAATCACCGTCTTACCGTCGCAAATTTCGCCACTACGAATCATCTCAATTGCCTGAGCGAACGGCAATTCCAACACATCAATGTCTTCATCCTCCACCCCACCACCGTTATTTTGTCGCAGACGCTCATCGTATTCGGCAATGAAGAAGTGAACTATCTCGGTAACGCCTCCCGGTGACATATAAAGCTGGAAGACCTTACGCACGTTGCTCACCTGGTAGCCGGTCTCTTCAATCGCCTCTTTGCGGATGCAGGCTTCCGGCTCATCATCGTCCAGCAGCCCCGCGCAGGTTTCGATTAGCATCCCGTCGAGGTTACCGTTAACCCAGGTGGCGACACGGAATTGACGCACCAGTACCACGCTCTGTTTCTGGCGGTTATACAGCAACACCGTCGCGCCGTTACCACGGTCATAGACTTCACGTTTGTGCTGGACCACATCGCCGTTTCGCTGGGTTAAATCGTAGGTGATATTGCGCAGGATAAAGTAGTTATCGGAGAGAATTTTATCTTTGATGACGGTAATATTCAGGGACATGCGGGCTCCACGGCGTAATACGGATAAGACATATTACGCCGCCGAGCCCAGCTATCGTCAATGCGCTGGAGTGATTTTTACCCCAAGCCAGTCGAGAATACCCTGCGCGGCGTGCCGCCCTTCCGCCATCGCCGTCACCACCAAATCAGCGCCACGCACAGCGTCACCGCCGGCGAAAATCTGTGGATTGCTGGTCTGGTAGCGGTAAGGCGAATTGACGTTGGCGCGAATGCGCCCCCAGTCATCCACATCGACACCCTTGGCATTGAGCCACGGCATACTGTGCGGATGGAAGCCAAAGGCCATGATCACCGCATCCGCGGGCATCACAAACTCGCTGCCTGGTATTGGCATTGGACGTCGGCGGCCCTGAGCATCCGGCTCGCCAAGCTGGGTACGCAGCAGGCGAATACCACACACGTGGCCCTTCTCATCCAGTTCAAGGGTCACCGGCTGAACGTTAAATTCAAACTCGGCCCCCTCTTCTTTGGCATTTTTGACCTCTTTTTTCGACCCCGGCATGTTGGCTTCGTCGCGTCGATAGGCACAGGTCACTTTTTGCGCGCCGTGGCGAAGTGCGGTACGCACGCAGTCCATCGCCGTGTCGCCGCCACCGAGCACCACCACGTTCAACCCTTTGGTATTGATATAGGGTTCGTCAGGTAGCTCACTGATGCCCATCACGTTTTTGGTGTTGGCTATCAGGAACGGCAAGGCGTCGTAAACACCCGGCGCGTCTTCATTCGGCAGGTCGGCCTTCATCGAGCGATAGGTCCCAACGCCGACAAACACCGCGTCGTAATCAGCAAGCAGCGTCTCCAGGGCGATATCTTTACCCACCTCGCAGTTCAGCTCAAAGCGAATGCCCATCTCAGTGAAAATTTCACGCCGACGCGCCATCAGCGATTTATCCAGCTTGAAGGAAGGAATGCCGAAGGTCAGCAGGCCACCAATTTCCGGGTGGCGGTCAAACACTACCGCCTCTACCCCCTGACGCACCAGAATATCGGCGCACGCCAGCCCCGCCGGGCCAGCACCGATAATCGCCACTCGTCTGCCGCTGCTGGCAACGTTACCGACGGTAGGCCGCCAGCCTTTAGCCAGCGCGCGATCAGAGATATAGCGTTCGATATTGCCGATAGTCACCGCACCATGTTCATCACGAATGGTGCAGGCTCCTTCGCAGAGTCGATCCTGCGGGCAGACGCGGCCGGTGATTTCCGGCAGTGGGTTAGTCTGATGCGACAGTTCTACCGCCGCGTCGATATCACCAGCGTTCACCCGTTCAATCCACTGCGGAATATGGTTGTGCAGCGGGCAGGTCCATTCGCAGATGCTGTGCTCGCCGCAGGTCAGGCAGCGTGAGGAAGCCTGCTGCGCCTGCGCTTCTTTTAGCGGCAGATAGATTTCCGCAAAGCCGGTTTTGCGGGCCTCAATGTTGAGCTTATCGGCCTCACCGCGTGTCGGCGTTTGTGCCATCTGCTCGACTTTACTGCGCTTCACTTCCGGCGCAACGGCGCGGCTGTCGCTATGCCACGGCTGCGCTTCCCGGCACGCGGTCTGTAGGCGACGATTTTTAGCAATATCGGTAAGCTGCTGACTGGTCATCAGTTGAAGTGCATCCGCCGGGCAGTTTTCCACGCACGCCGGACCCGCCGCGCGCTCATGGCACAGATCGCATTTGTGGGCGCTCGCTTTAACGCGCCCCTCTGCAGTTGGCGTCAGCACTATCTGCATGGTGCCAAACGGGCAGGCAACGACGCAGGATTTGCAGCCGATACATTTCGCCTGATCGACCAGAATAGCATCATCACTCTGACGAATCGCGCCGTTCGGGCAGCTACGAGCGCAAGGGGCATCCTCACAGTGATGGCAGGTTGCCGCCCCTCGCTGATTATTCATCTTCACGGTGGTAATACGCGGAATAAACTGAGCAGGGGTTAACACATGCTGTTCATTGTTATGCGACATCACGCAGGCTACTTCACACGCCTTGCATCCAATGCATTTTTGGCTATCTACCCTAATAAAACGGTTCATACATTCTCAGCCTATGGTCCAAATTAACCTTATATTTATAAGTCCTATTTATTAGCCGAGTACTTATCCCCCAGGCAATGTCCATTTGCCCAGAAACGGGGACTATTTATCAGTATGATGTGGCAGATCAAAAAATTTCAGCTTCAATGAAATTACGTTTCAGGTCGTGAGGCCAATAGCGTAAGGATGTGCAAACCGTTTCAGAAAAGCGGAATGATAATTTACATTATCTCCTTTTTTTCTCCACGATTGCTGAGAGCCTTACGGCTACAGTGTTTCACGCAATTCAGTACATAAAAAAATGAACAACATGAGGTTCTGATCCTGATGGCGAATTTCTTTATTGATCGCCCCATTTTTGCCTGGGTGCTGGCAATCCTTTTGTGCCTCACAGGGGCCCTGGCGATATTTTCATTACCCGTTGAGCAATACCCTGACCTGGCACCGCCTAACGTGCGTGTGACCGCTAACTATCCTGGTGCCTCCGCGCAAACGCTGGAGAACACCGTCACGCAGGTTATCGAGCAGAATATGACCGGTATCGATAACCTGATGTACATGTCTTCCCAAAGCAGCGCCACCGGGCAGGCGACGATTACCTTAAGCTTCGTCGCCGGGACCGATCCTGATGAAGCGGTGCAGCAGGTGCAAAACCAGCTACAAACCGCCATGAACAAGCTGCCGCAGGCGGTGCAAACCCAGGGTGTTACGGTGCGAAAAACCGGGGATACCAACATCCTGACCATCGCCTTCGTCTCCACCGACGGCAGCATGGATAAGCAGGATATTTCCGACTACGTCGCCAGTAACGTTCAGGACCCTATCAGCCGCGTTGATGGCGTGGGTGATATCGACGCCTACGGCTCGCAGTATTCGATGCGTATCTGGCTGGATCCGGCCAAACTGAACAGCTATCAGATGACCACTGCGGACGTGACCAATGCCATTAAATCGCAGAACGCCCAGATTGCGGTCGGCCAGCTTGGCGGCACACCGTCTATCGACAAGCAGGCGCTGAACGCCACGATTAACGCCCAATCTTTGCTGCAAACGCCGCAGCAGTTCCGCGACATTACGCTTCGCGTCAACCAGGACGGTTCAGAGGTGACGTTGGGCGATGTCGCCACCGTGGAAATGGGTGCCGAAAAGTATGACTACCTCAGCCGTTATAACCGCAACCCAGCCTCCGGCTTAGGGATTAAACTCGCCTCCGGTGCCAACGAAATGGCCACCGCCGAGCGGGTTATCCAGCGTCTGGACGAATTGAAACAGTACTTCCCGCACGGGCTGGAATATAAAGTCGCCTACGAGACCACTTCGTTCGTGAAAGCCTCCATCAAGGATGTGGTAAAAACGCTGCTCGAAGCCATCCTGCTGGTGTTCCTGGTGATGTACCTGTTCCTGCAGAACTTCCGCGCCACGCTGATTCCCACTATTGCCGTACCGGTCGTATTGATGGGCACCTTCGCCATTCTCTACGCCTGCGGATACAGCATAAATACCCTGACGATGTTCGCGATGGTGCTCGCCATCGGCCTGCTGGTGGATGATGCTATCGTGGTGGTTGAGAACGTCGAGCGAATAATGAGTACCGAAGGGCTCACGCCGCGGCAGGCGACGCGCAAATCGATGGGGCAAATTCAGGGCGCGCTGGTGGGCATCGCCATGGTGCTGTCGGCGGTCTTTATTCCAATGGCCTTCTTCGGCGGCACCACTGGGGCAATCTATCGCCAGTTCTCCATTACCATTGTTTCGGCGATGGTGCTGTCGGTGCTGGTGGCGATGATTCTGACCCCGGCGCTATGCGCGACGATCCTCAAGCCTATTCATAAAGGGGAAGTGCACGGCACTAAAGGCTTCTTCGGTTGGTTCAACCGCCACTTTGATGCCAGCGCCCGCCGCTATGAGTCGGGCGTGGCCAGAATTCTCCATCGCAGCGTGCGCTGGATGCTGATTTACGTGCTGCTGCTGGGCGGTATGGTGTTCCTGTTCCTGCGCCTGCCTTCGTCATTCCTGCCGCTGGAAGACCGCGGTATGTTCACCACCTCGGTACAGCTGCCGAGCGGTTCAACCCAACAGCAGACGCTGAAGGTAGTTGAACAAGTTGAAGATTATTTCTTCAAAAACGAGAAAGACAACGTCACGTCCATCTTTGCCACCATCGGCTCCGGCCCCGGCGGTAACGGTCAAAACGTCGCACGCATGTTCGTGCGCCTGAAAGACTGGGACGAACGTGACAGCAAAACCGGCACCGCGTTTGCCATTATCGAACGCGCCACCAAAGCGCTGAATAAAATCAAAGAGGCCCGTGTCTACGCCAGCAGCCCGCCGGCCATTAGCGGCCTCGGGAGCTCTGCCGGTTTCGATATGGAGCTGCAGGATCACGCCGGTGCCGGACACGATGCGCTGATGGCTGCCCGTGACAAACTGCTGGAGCTGGCGGGCAACAATCCAGAGTTGACGCGCGTACGCCACAACGGTCTGGACGATAGCCCACAGCTGCAGGTCGATATCGATCAGCGTAAAGCACAGGCGCTGGGCGTTTCTATCGATGATATCAACGACACGCTGCAAACCGCGTGGGGTTCAAGCTACGTGAACGACTTTATGGATCGCGGTCGCGTGAAGAAAGTGTACGTTCAGGCCGCCGCAAAATACCGCATGCTGCCGGAAGATATGAATCTGTGGTACGTGCGCAATAATTCCGGGCAGATGGTGCCGTTCTCCGCCTTTGCCACTTCACGCTGGGAGACTGGTTCCCCGCGTCTGGAGCGCTACAACGGTTACTCGGCGGTTGAAATTATTGGTGAAGCCGCGCCGGGAGTCAGTACCGGTACCGCTATGGACGTGATGCAAAACCTGGTGCAGCAGTTGCCAACCGGCTTCGGCCTTGAGTGGACGGCAATGTCCTATCAGGAACGGCTGTCGGGCGCACAGGCTCCGGCGCTGTATGCTATCTCGCTGCTGGTTGTCTTCCTCTGTCTGGCAGCGTTGTATGAAAGCTGGTCCGTGCCCTTCTCGGTCATGCTAGTGGTTCCGCTGGGGGTTATCGGTGCGCTGCTGGCGACCTGGATGCGCGGGTTGGAAAATGACGTGTACTTCCAGGTGGGTCTGCTGACGGTCATCGGGCTATCGGCGAAAAACGCTATTCTGATCGTCGAGTTTGCCAACGATCTGAACCAGAAAGGGGAAGATCTGATGACCGCTACGCTTGAAGCCTGTCGCCAGCGTCTGCGCCCGATCTTAATGACCTCACTGGCCTTTATCTTCGGCGTGCTGCCAATGGCCCTCACCACCGGTGCAGGCTCCGGCGGCCAGCATGCCGTGGGCACCGGCGTGGTTGGCGGGATGATTTCGGCAACCATTCTGGCCATTTTCTTCGTACCGCTGTTCTTTGTTCTGGTACGTCGACGCTTCCCGCTGAAAGAGAAGCCAGAGTAAATTGCTACAAAATCGTTCAGGCTGTTTCAGCCAGCCTGAACGCGAAAGCCAGAAACAGAAAAGGCGACATTTAAATGTCGCCTTTTTACCTTTATGTGATGCAACTACTCTGTACTGCAAACAACACCATCATGGTAATTGAAAGAACACAGCGCTTTTAATCACATTGCTGAAAATTATTTACGAAGCATCACTTCAATAAAATCTTTCCAGTTCCCCAGTTCACGTTCGATCATAACTACCTCTCTTATTATTATGCGTATTTTACGTACAAATGTATGACCTGTGAATACGGTTAATCCGATTACTTTGATTGCCGCTGCCAACCTTTCTTTACTGCTTGAGGTCACTATGGGCCGGAATTTTGACATTTAATGTGACGCACAGCAACATTCTGAAATAGTTATCAGAATGTGAATCATATGATACAAATTTACCCTACGACAAAGCAATCAAACTACGTAAAAGCGCGTAGACAGCATGATAAACTGTACTTTTTTCAGCCACTTTGGCCGGATGAAATTAAAACGGGCAGCGGACTGAATTACGTGTATATTCGAGTCCCCTAAAACCTGCAGATATAAAGGCGGAACATGACCACTCTCTACGGAATAAAGAACTGCGACACCATCAAGAAAGCCCGCCGCTGGCTGGATGAGCACCAGGTTGAATATCGCTTTCACGATTATCGCGTTGATGGCCTGACGCCCGAGCTGCTGGCATCCTTTATTAATGAGCTGGGATGGGAAGCGCTGCTGAATACCCGTGGCACCACCTGGCGTAAGCTGGATGAGCAGGTCCGCGTCGGAATCAACAACGCCGACGCCGCTGCCGCGCTGATGCTGGAAATGCCCGCTATCATCAAACGACCATTGCTCTGCGCGCCCGCACAGCCTATGCTGCTGGGTTTTAGTGATACCAGTTATAGCCAATGGGTCGCCAAAGCGCGCTAACGCCGTTGGCCCTGTTCTACTGTTTTCAGATAACGAAAATAACGAGGTCTAGTTTATGTCTTGCCCAGTCATTGAGCTGGCTCAGCAGCTTATTCGCCGCCCTTCTCTTAGCCCGGACGATGCGGGCTGTCAGGCGTTAATGATTGAACGCCTGCGTGCAGCAGGTTTTACCATTGAGCCGATGGACTTTGGCGATACCCAGAACTTCTGGGCATGGCGCGGCAAAGGAGAAACGCTGGCGTTCGCAGGCCACACCGACGTGGTGCCTGCTGGCGATGCTGACCGCTGGATTAACCCACCGTTTGAACCGACAATCCGCGACGGCATGCTGTTTGGCCGCGGCGCTGCCGACATGAAAGGCTCGCTGGCGGCGATGGTTGTGGCGGCAGAACGTTTCGTCGCCCAGCACCCGAATCATAAAGGTCGCCTGGCGTTCCTGATCACTTCCGATGAAGAAGCCAGCGCTACTCACGGTACGGTAAAAGTGGTTGAAGCGCTGATGGCGCGCAATGAGCGCCTGGACTACTGCCTGGTGGGCGAGCCGTCCAGCACGGAAGTGGTGGGTGACGTGGTTAAAAACGGTCGCCGTGGCTCAATGACCTGCAACCTGACCATTCACGGCGTTCAGGGGCACGTGGCGTATCCACACCTCGCCGATAACCCGGTTCACCGCGCCGCGCCGTGGATGAATGAACTGGTATCGATCGAGTGGGATCAGGGCAACGAATTCTTCCCGCCGACCAGCATGCAGATTGCCAACATTCAGGCCGGTACTGGCAGCAACAACGTGATCCCAGGCGATCTGTTCGTGCAGTTCAACTTCCGCTTCAGCACCGAACTAACCGACGAGATGATCAAATCGCGCGTTATCGCCCTGCTGGATAAATATCAGCTCCGTTATAGCGTTGACTGGTGGATTTCCGGACAGCCGTTCCTGACCGCACGCGGTAAACTGGTCGACGCGGTAGTGAACGCTATCGCGCACTATAATGAAATAGAACCACAACTGCTGACCACCGGCGGGACGTCAGATGGTCGCTTTATCGCCCAGATGGGCGCGCAGGTTGTTGAGCTGGGTCCGGTGAATGCCACCATTCATAAAATTAATGAGTGTGTGAACGCCGCAGACCTGCAGATGCTGGCGCGGATGTACCAGCGCATCATGGAACAACTTGTCGCCTGACGGCACAACATAAGGGGTAATGCGCATGGATTGGCTGACAAAATACTGGTGGATTCTGGTACTGGTGTTTCTGGTAGGGGTCATTATCAACGTGATCAAAGATCTGAATCGCGTCGATCACAAAAAATTCCTCGCCGATAAACCGGAGCTGCCTCCGCACCGTGATTTTAACGACAAATGGGATGATGACGACGACTGGCCGAAGAAGGACCAGCCGAAGAAATAAATCACTTCATCAGTCGGCCGCTCTCATGTAGGCCTGATAAGCGCAGCGCCATCAGGCATCGCCGCCATGAATTGCCGGATGGCGGCTTTGGCTTATCCGGCCTACAGGTTCCCGGCAAGCCGGGAACCCACAAGACTTACATCATCTCGATGAGATCGTCATTTTTCGGGGTGCTGCCGCCCAACGCTTCATCGAAATAGTGCTTCGGCACGGTATAACGCAGGTGATCCAGCGCGAACTGCATGCTGCGATCGTCTATCGCGTGGCCTAAATCCTCAACGATATCCAGCGTCACATCGCCGCCTGCGGCCTGTAGCGCCTCCTGACCTTTCACCGCCCAGGCAAGATCGATAACCCGATCTTCTCCACCGTGAATCAGGTGGATGGTCGTGGCGGTGTCCGCTTTTTCCGGCATCGTCGCGTAGCGGCCGTTAAAGGCAATCACCCGTGATGCCAGCCCCGGCTCCGCTTTAATCCCCTCGAGCGACATAATTGCCCCCTGAGAAAAGCCAATTAATGCCGTCGCTTGAGGACTCACGCCGCTCTGTTTCTGCCAGTAGCGCACGGTTTCAATAAAGGTCGGCATGATGGCATCAATGCGTGCCTGACGGTTTTCTTCCGTCACGCCCGCCACGGAGAACCACTGGCGGCCTGGTGCCGGACCACAGGGCTCCGCCCCCCCTACGCTAACGATAAGCGCATCAGGAAACAGCGGCGCAAACCAGCTGCCGATCTGTCCCATTGCCACCGGATTATCGCCCACGCCATGAAACAACAGCAGCAGCTGTTGAGCGGGCTTCGCGGGGCTTTGAACAACAAAGTGATCGTGTGTCATGGCTGTCTCCTTGGTTTTGACGGTCAGTTTACGCCGCACCAAAATAATGACCATGCCATTTAACTGAATGAGTCAGTTAAAAAAATTGCAGTTGTTGGACACGTTTGGCGAGTTGATTTGTTCGTTCACCGTCAAGACTCAGCATAGCCTGTGCTGCCTCATCACGCAGGCGCACCAACAGCGCTTTTCGCCCGTGCAGCCGCAGGCGAGTGCAAAGAGCGGGTTCGCTATCACCGGAAAGCCGCCCGCGCAGCGCTGGCAGCGAAAGCGTGCTGGCTTCACACAGCTTATGCAAGCTCCCGAGTGCTGCCAGCATCGGGCGATGCGCAAAAGCAAACCCGGCCAGATCCCACCAGTCATCATCTGTAAGGATAGTCTCGGTTATTTCCGCGAGCGGCACTTTTTCATCGACCCACAGGGAAAGCCAACGCCACTCACGACACAACCGACGGTGCTCGCGCTGCGTCAGCGCCTCTCCAGCCGAGGTGAGCGGGCGCAGCGCCATCGCAGCGTAGCAGCCGCTGCTCGCCTCTCGTTGAGTGCCGATACGCACCAGCGTAAAACCACAGCGCTGCCAGAACCGCCACAGCGCCTCGGTATAACCAAAACTCACCGAGAGATAGTCACATCCCGCCGCCCTCGCCCACGCCCGCGCTATCAACTGTTGTCCGATACCCCCGCGCTGACGCTGTGGGTGGACCGCAACCCGGCTAATACGCCGCCCGATAAGCGTCGCGGCCAGCGGGCTGCCACCATGAGCCGCCAGTGACTGTGCTACCAGATTCCCTCGGGGACGACGAAAGCCCGCCCATACTGCCTGGCTCAGCTCGGGCGACAATCCGCCTTCATCGACCAGCCAGAGCGCACCAGCAAGCCCCTGCGGCGTTTCCGCGCTGATAAAATGCTGACCCGGCGCATCCATCATCCGCCGGAGGTCGAGCGGTGAGGTGCGGTAATGGGCGCCGGAAAGAAGCTGGTACAGCGCGGTAGGTTGTTCAGGGCTGGACCGCCAGGCGGATTGCGAAACGGGCACCAGCGTCACCTCACCGGTTGGCGATGTCGTGAACGCCTCATCGTGAAAAATCAGCGCATCGTTAACCAGCGCTTCCAGCGGGCACCCTGCCGCCCAGCGAATAGGCTGGTTGAGGGTGAAAACGTGACGTTCTGGAAACGCAGCGCAGAGTTTAAGTAAAAAGCCGCGTCCGGTGCCCTCGTAACCCTGCACGGTGGTGGTCAGCAGCGTACGGGGAAAGCGAGCGATAAGTTTCTGGAGTAGTGGTGCGGGGATAGCAGCGGCTTCATCAACCACCAGCCAGTCGGCGCGTTCATCCGACGCCAGCAGCGCATCAGGAGCCATAAAGCGAAAACGATCGCCAGCAAAGGCGGCAATGACCTCCGCAGCAGCACGGGAAGGCGCGGTGACGATAGCTTCACCGGGCATACGCTGGATATGCATACCCGCCAGCGCTGACTTTCCACGCCCGCGTTCTGCCGTTATTACCGATACCGGTGCGCTCGCGTTCGCCAACGCCGCTAAAATCGTCTGCTGCTCGCGCGCGGGCTCGCCGTTAGCACGATGCCAGTCAGCTCTTACGGAGAACGTAAGGAACGGCAACGGCGCGCCCTGTCGCCAGACTAACGTCTCGGGATGTCGGGAGAGCGACCGGCAAAAATGGTCGACAAAGTTCGGCGTAGCGATAGGTTCCGGCGTGTCGCTCCAGCGCAGCGAATCCACATCGGCCTGATGGGACCATTCGCCCCATTCCGGCACCAGCAGTATCAGCCAGCTTCCGGCCCGCAGCGTGCCAGCCAGTGCGGCAAAAGCGGAGACATCAAAGCCATCGCGGGCGTCGAAGATAGCGTGCTGGAACTCACGCCCCAGCAGCGTCACCAGCTTAGATGACGGGCAAAAGGGCTCGGAGACCGGACTCAGGCCGACCCACAGCACATCATCACCCACCGCGGCGCGAAACGCCGCGGCCTGCTGCTCGCTCCATGCGCGTTCGCCGCTTATCACCAGCAGGCGGCGAATTCCTTCCTGTGCCATGCGCTCAGCGTGCGCCAGCAGTTCATCCATGACCTTCGGCATGTCGTCAGAGCGATTTGCTAAAGGTATTGCACTGCGCCGGGTCACCGCTATCAAAGCCGCGTTTCAGCCAGGTATAGCGCTGCTGTGAGGTGCCATGCGTAAAGCTATCCGGCACCACACGCCCCTGACCCTGCTGCTGCAAACGGTCATCGCCAATGGCCTGGGCGGCGTTCAGCGCCTCTTCCAGGTCACCGGCTTCCAGAATACCCTGCTTCTGCATATTATGGCCCCAGACACCGGCAAAGCAGTCCGCCTGCAGCTCCATACGCACGGACAGACGGTTCACCTCCGCCTGCGACGCACCCTGCTGCATTTGGCGCACCTTAGGCTCGATACCCAGCAGCTTTTGTACGTGGTGGCCGACTTCATGCGCAATGACATAGCCCTGCGCAAAATCGCCGCCCGCGCCAAGTTTGTTTTTCATGTCGTCGTAGAATGAGAGGTCGATATAGACCGTGCTGTCGGTCGGGCAGTAGAACGGCCCCATTACCGATTGCCCGGTGCCGCAACCGGTACGGGTCGCACCGCGGTACATCACCAGACGCGGCGGCTGATAGGTTTTACCCATCGCCTTAAACTCCTGCGCCCAGGTGTCTTCCGTAGTGGCAAGGATAACTGAGGTAAATTTCGCCGCCTCATCATCTTTCGGGCCGCTCACCCGCTGAGAGGTTTGCTGCTGGCCTACAGGTTCACCGGTCATGAGGCCCGTGAGGTCCACGCCATAGTAACCGGCCACCAGCACGATAATCAGCAAAACAATGCCGCCTTTACCGCTCGGGATGCGAAAACCAGGGCCGCGCCCTCCCATCATCGGGGATTCCGAACTGTTCCGCCGGTCTTCTACATTGTCGCTTTCGCGACGACCTTGCCAACGCATAACTACCTCAGTCTTATTCTCAGAAATACTGATACGATCGTAGGCGGTTACGGGGGGGATTACCACTGGAAATGTTGTGCGGGGATTCCCGGCGTCGCTTTGCTCGACCGGGCTACGAATCAGGTAGCCCGGTCGAGCAAAGCGACGCCGGGGAAAGCATAAAAACTTAGTCGAGCTTAACGCCTAAACGATGTGCCACTTCTTCGTACGCTTCAATCAGGCCACCCAGGCTCTGACGGAAACGGTCTTTGTCCATTTTGTCCATGGTCTTTTTGTCCCACAGACGGCTGCCGTCCGGCGAGAACTCATCGCCCAGCACCACTTCGCCTTTAAACAGACCGAACTCCAGTTTGAAATCGACCAGGATCAGGCCCGCATCGTCAAACAGCTTTTTCAGCACGTCGTTCGCTTTGAAGGTCAGTTCCTGCATACGCGCCAGGTTCTCTTTGCTCACCCAGCCGAAGGTTTCACAGTAGGATTCGTTAACCATCGGGTCGTGCATCGCATCGTTTTTCAGGAACAGGTCAAACAGCGGTGGATTGAGCTCGATACCTTCTTCAATCCCTAAGCGTTTCACCAACGATCCTGCAGCACGGTTACGCACAACGCATTCCACCGGCACCATATCCAGCTTTTTCACCAGGCATTCGGTATCAGACAACAGCGCTTCCATTTGGGTTGGGATCCCCGCTTCTGCCAGTTTGCTCATAATGAAATGGTTGAACTTGTTGTTCACCATGCCTTTACGATCGAACTGCTCAATGCGAGCACCATCCCCTGCTGACGTATCGTTACGGAATTCGAGTACCAACAGATCCGGGTTTTCGGTGCTGTATACGGTTTTCGCTTTACCACGATACAACTCAGCTAGCTTTTGCATCTTTGTCACTCCAGTGATGATTACGATAAATATTTGTGCATTTTCTGCCGACGCACACGATTGCGTCACTATACAGAAAAAAGGGCCGGATTGCTCCAGCCCTCTTTAATTACTTCGTAAATGCTGCCTGGAATGCTGCTACCAGGGCGTCATTCTGAGACTGCGTCAACGGATGGCCTTTCGGATCGATGAACTGCAGGCTACTACGGTTGTCCAGGTCACCGACCTGAAGTTTGTAGTCACCGGATACCATGCCCGGATCGCTTGCGCCCAGATCTCTCCAGCTGCTGTCGGACAGCGGTTTGTAAGTCACCGCGATGCTGCCCTGAGAGCGGGTGCTATCGGTCACTTTCATGCCCACTTTTTCCAGCGCTGCTGGCAGACGCTGCCACACCTGGTTGAACGGACCACGGACGACCAGCATTGGCAGACCGGTATCATCGGCGGCGCTCTGAACGTCGAAGGTTGCACCGGCAGAGCCTCTGGCGTTGTTCGCGGCATCTGTCGCGTTCTTATCCAGGCCCGCAGAGATAACGTTCAGCATTTCAGCGCTATAACGCTGCAGGGAAGCACGGTCAGCAACCGGCTTGCCAGCCTGTTCGAGGTTAATCAGCTTCACGTTTACAGCCTGCTGATAACCCTGAGGCTGTACGGAGATCTGATAGCGACCACGGTACTGCTGGTCTTCATCAAGACGGTTCCACTCAACCCAGTCCGTCGTCAGCGTCTGACTAGCATCATCACGTTTGGTGATGGTGTAGTTTTTCGCCTGAACGATGCTGACAACCTGCGGCCACAGAGAACCGCTACGGCTATTTTCTACCAGCAGCGTGGCGGTATCACCCGTAAACTGGGTACGCGCACCGGAAACCAGCGCCAGCGGCTGTGCCGGCGGACGGATATCCAGCGCTTTGCCGACGGCACCGCTGCCGTTGGCGACTGGAATGTTGTAGTCGCCATTTTCAACCGGCAGAATCATGCCCGCAGGGGCGTGAAGTTCACTTAACGGTGTTGCTTGCAGGTAGGATTCATCACCGCTCACCTGGCGCTTATAGCGCGAGTCGGAACTACAGGCCGCAAGCAGTAAAACCAGCGATACCCCCGCAACCTTCGCCAGGCGCGACTTCTGTACTGAGTAAGCCATCAAATCTCCCTAAACTTTACAGCAAACCGGCATGCTTCAATGCAGATGCCACAACATCACGACCGTGGTCGGTGATAGGTGTCATCGGCAAACGCATGGTATCGGTCGCCACAAGTCCCAATTCCTTACATGCCCATTTCACTGGGATCGGATTGGGTTCGACAAATAATTTATTGTGCAGCGGCATCAGACGCTGGTTAATGATACGCGCTTTATCAAACTGGCCATCAGCTGCCAGTTTGCACATTTCCGCCATATCACGCGCCGCAACGTTCGCCGTCACCGAAATAACGCCCTGACCGCCGAGCTGCATGAAGTCCAGACCCGTTGCATCATCACCGCTCAGCAGGATGAAGTCATCTGAAACCAGCTCTTTGATCTGATGAACACGGCTTAAGTTCCCCGTGGCTTCCTTAATCGCGATAATATTTTTAATCTTCGCCAGGCGACCTACGGTTTCCGGCAGCATATCGCAACCGGTACGGGACGGCACATTATACAGAATTTGCGGCAGGTCAGTATGCTCAGCGATCGTTTTGAAGTGCTGGAACAAACCTTCCTGGGTCGGACGGTTATAATACGGGGTAACGGTAAGACAACCTACCACGCCGCTATTATTAAAACGCTGGGTCAGGCTGATCGCCTCTGCGGTTGCATTTGCCCCCGTACCCGCGATAACCGGAATGCGGCCGTCGGCCAGCTCCAGCGTGGTCATCACGACATCGCCATGCTCTTCGTGGCTGAGCGTTGCTGATTCGCCGGTAGTCCCTACCGAGACAATCGCCGAGGTTCCGCTGGCGACATGGTAATCAATCAGTTTTTTCAGGCTTGAACGGTCGACATTACCTTTTTCATCCATCGGCGTGACAAGCGCTACAATACTTCCCGTGAACATGGGCCATCCTCTGTGCTGACGTGCGGACATGAATCTCAATGGTACGTTTGGTCTTGTAATAAAAGCAAGAGACTGAAGCCCTTCAGAATGTTGTATGCCGGTTTTTTTTATGCTTTCCTAAGGAATACCGCACCTTTTTAAAGGAAGAACAGGTTTGACAGCCTCATTACAACACTATCTGGTCATTACAGCCCTGGGCGCGGATCGCCCTGGCATCGTCAATACGATTACCCGTCACGTGAGCAGCTGCGGCTGTAATATCGAAGACAGTCGCTTGGCCATGCTGGGGGATGAGTTCACTTTTATTATGCTGCTTTCCGGTTCCTGGAATGCGATTACGCTGATTGAGTCCACCTTGCCGCTAAAAGGCGCAGAGCTGGATCTGCTTATCGTGATGAAACGTACCACCGCGCGTCCACGTCCGGCTATGCCGGCAACGGTCTGGGTGCAGGTCGAGGTGCCTGATTCGCCGCATATTATTGAGCGCTTTACCGCGCTGTTTGATAGCTGGGAGATGAACATTGCCGAGCTGGTGTCACGCACGCAGCCGGGCGATAACGAAGGCGTCGCACAGCTGTTCATCCAGATTACGGCCCACAGTCCCGCTACGAAAAATGCATCAAATATTGAGCAAGCGTTCAAAGCCCTATGTACAGAACTCAATGCACAAGGCAGTATAAACGTGATCAATTATTCACAGCATGACGAACAGGATGGAGCTGAGTAATGAACCCACTGAAAGCCGGTGATATCGCACCGAAATTTAGTTTGCCCGATCAAGACGGCGAGCAGGTAAATTTAACCGACTTCCAGGGACAACGTGTTCTGGTCTATTTCTACCCGAAAGCAATGACCCCTGGCTGCACCGTGCAGGCCTGCGGCCTTCGCGACAATATGGATGAGCTGAAAAAAGTGGGCGTTGAAGTGCTGGGCATCAGCACCGATAAGCCTGAAAAGCTCTCCCGCTTTGCCGAAAAAGAGCTGCTGAACTTCACGCTGCTCTCCGATGAAGATCACCAGGTTTGCGAGCAGTTTGGCATCTGGGGTGAAAAAACCTTTATGGGCAAAACCTATGACGGCATTCACCGTACCAGCTTCCTGATTGACGCAGATGGTAAAGTCGAGCACGTCTTTGACGACTTCAAGACCACCAACCACCACGACATCGTGCTGGGCTGGCTGCAGGCAAATTCTTAAGCCAATAACGTAGCCCGGCCGAGCGCAGCGACGCCGGGATTTCCCCGGGGTCGGCGTAAACGTCTCGCCCGGGCTACACGTCAATTCGACACATCTTCTTCCGTCACCAGCCCATCTGGCCAAGCGTGCACCACCGCTTTAATCAGCGTGGCCAGCGGAATCGCAAAGAACACGCCCCAGAAGCCCCACAGCCCGCCGAAAATCACTACCGAGAGAATAATCACCAGCGGGTGAAGGTTCACGGCTTCGGAGAACAGCACCGGTACCAGCAGGTTTCCGTCCAGCCCCTGAATAATCAGATAGACCGCAAACAGGCTCCAGAACTCGGTGCCCAGGCCAAACTGGAACAGCGCCACGCAGACCACCGGAATGGTGACCACAAATGCGCCGATATAAGGAATAAGTACCGACAGCCCAACCAGCACGGCAAGCAGCAGCGAGTAGTTAAGACCAAACATCAGGAAGCCAAGCCACGTAGCAACCCCAACGACGATCATCTCCAGCACCTTACCGCGGATATAGTTGGTAATCTGTTGGTTCATCTCTTTCCACACCTGCCCCGCCAGACCCCGGTTACGCGGCAGCACGCGGCGCACGGCGTTCAGCATCTGCTCTTTATCCTTCACCAGGAAGAAGACCATCAGCGGCACCAGCACCAGATAGACCGCGAGCGTCAGCAGCCCGACCAGCGAAGCGACGGAATATTTGACCACCGAATCGCCCAGCGTCAGCATCCGCGTACGCATGTTTTCAGCCATCGCATCAATAATGCCCGCATCCATCAATGCTGGGTAACGACGCGGCAACGTGGCGGCAAAATCGGAGAGTTTATTCAGCATGCCGGGCATATCGTGGATAAGGTTAATCCCCTGCTGCCAGGCAATCGGCATTACCACAAAGGCCATCAGCAGCAGAATGCCGATAAACAGCACCATCACCGCGGTAGTAGCCCAGGTACGAGACCAGCCCAGCCGCTCCAGACGGACGGTCGGCCACTCCAGCAGGTAGGCCAGCACCAGCGCAACCAGCAGCGGCGCCAACAGGCCGCTGAAGAAGAACAAAATGCAAAAACCTGCTACCAGAATAACCAGCAGCGCGATCGCCTCCGGGTCACTAAATCGGCGGCGGTACCACTGCATCAACATCTCGAGCATAAATCGATTCCCTGAACGTGTTGCTTTCACACAGAAGATGAATTGTATCGAAGTGTCACAAAAAAGACTCCGCTTTTTATATTTATCCCAACAATCACGCGATTATCATTTTCAACCCGTGAGCAGATAGATACACTCCCAGAGCAGCACATAATGGAACGTAACATTAGGCTGTTGGTCAAAACAGGCACATCCCCACATTACAGGACAGAGGTTATGTTCAGGCAGTTGAAAAAAACGCTGTTGGCATCCCTTATTGCAACGCTTGCGCTCGGGCAAATTGCTCCCGCCTTTGCAGATTCTGCGGACAACCTCCCGGATATGGGCACCTCCGCAGGAAGCACGCTCTCCATTGGTCAGGAGATGCAGATGGGGGATTATTACGTACGCCAGCTGCGCGGAAGCGCGCCGCTGATTAACGACCCGCTGTTGGTCCAGTACATCAACTCACTCGGCATGCGTCTGGTCTCGCACGCGTTTTCCGTGCGGACACCGTTCCACTTTTATCTGATTAATAACGACGATATCAACGCCTTCGCCTTCTTCGGCGGTAACGTGGTGCTGCACTCGGCGTTGTTCCGCTATTCTGACACCGAGAGCCAGCTGGCTTCGGTTATGGCGCACGAAATCTCCCACGTGACGCAGCGCCACCTTGCGCGCGCAATGGAAGACCAAAAGCGCAACGCTCCGCTGACCTGGGTCGGCGCGCTCGGCTCAATTCTGCTGGCTATGGCCAGCCCACAGGCGGGTATGGCCGCATTAAGCGGTACGCTGGCGGGCACCCAACAGGGCATCATCAGCTTTACCCGACAGAATGAAGAAGAAGCTGACCGTATTGGTATTCAGGTACTGCAACGTTCAGGCTTCGACCCACAGGCCATGCCGGCCTTTATGGAAAAGCTGCTCGACCAGTCGCGTTACTCATCGCGACCACCGGAAATGCTGCTGACTCACCCCCTGCCGGAAAGCCGTCTGGCCGATGCGCGTAACCGTGCAAACCAGATGCGCCCGGTGGTCGTGCAATCTTCCGCGGATTTCTACTTTGCCAAAGCACGTACGCTGGGCATGTACAACTCCGGGCAAAACCAGCTCGGCAGCGACCTGCTTGACGGTTGGTCGAAGGGCAATATTCGCGAACAGCATGCCGCCCAGTACGGACGTGCGCTGCTGGCAATGGAAGCCAAGAACTACGCCGAAGCAAGCAAACAGCTTCAGCCGTTGCTGAGTGCCGATCCGCAAAATGCCTGGTATCTTGACCTGGCAACGGATATCGATCTCGGGCAGAAGAAAACCAACGAGGCCATTACTCGTCTGAAGAATGCCCGTGAACTGCGCACGAACCCGGTACTACAGCTCAACCTCGCTAACGCCCTGCTTGAAGGCGGGCAGCCAGCGGAAGCGGCAACCATTCTTAATCGCTACACCTTTAACAATAAAGACGACACCAACGGCTGGGATTTGCTCGCCCAGGCGGAGGCCGCACTGGGTAACCGAGACCAGGAGCTGGCCGCTCGCGCCGAGAATATGGCGTTGGTGGGAAGGCTCGACCAGGCAATTTCCATGCTCAGCGCGGCCAGCGCGCAGGTGAAATTGCGCAGTCTGCAGCAGGCTCGTTACGATGCCCGTATCGATCAGCTGCGTCAGCTGCAGGAACGCTTCCGCCCTTATCAGAAAATGTAATAGGAGAGACGATGACGGATTCGGTCACGATTTATCACAACCCGCGCTGCTCAAAGAGCCGCGAGACCTTAAGCCTGCTGAAGGATAACGGTATCGACCCTGAGGTCGTGCTTTACCTCGACACGCCACCGGATGCCGACACGATCGGCAAGCTGATCAAGATGCTGGGGCTTGGCAGCGCACGCGAACTGATGCGCCAGAAAGAAGATCTCTACAAGTCGCTGAACCTTGCCGATAGCCAGCTTAGCGAAAAACAGCTTATCCAGGCGATGGTAGAGAACCCGAAGCTGATTGAGCGCCCTATCGTGGTCCACAACGGGCAGGCACGCATTGGCCGCCCACCGGAGCAGGTCCTGGAAATCGTCCGCTGATTCCCCCTAAAGCCGCAGCGCTTCCAGAAAAGCCTGCGGCGTCATATTCCCCAGTTTTTTCTGTTCCTTGCCGCCGTTAAATAACGCACACAGCTTCATGACGAGTTCGTCTGGCGTACAAGCACGCAGCGCGGGGATAATCGTCACCAGCGGTACGGTGACCGCCACCGCCTGATGCTTCCGCTCCGTCGTCGTTACGCTGACGTTTATCTCGCGCTCGGCCAGATGCTGACTTAGCGCGGTAATATACGTTTCGCTTAACCACTCATCACTTTTAATCTCAACAGATTGGATATCACCCGGAAACTGTTCCAGCACCGCATCCAGCCAGTGGATAACCAGCGGCGATGACATACCCGAGTAGATGCGCGCCGCACACCAGCCGCTTACGGGCTCCTGCGCCCACAGCAGGTGATGGTCACCGTCATCGTCCATATGCAGCGACAAAAAGCGGTAATGCAGCGTCAGCGTCTGTGGCCGAATGCCCGCTTTAAGCGCCTTCTTACCTTGCAGTATGGCCTCACCATTTTTCGGATAAGACGGCGTCAGGTAACGGCTGAGCGTCGCGCGGGACAGCGGAATGCCTAGCCCTTCCTGCACCATAAACAGCAGATCGTCTAACGGCGCGCGGAGGATTTCGCGCAGCGCGTTAATCAACACAATCTGCTCTTGTCTCATCGCTTTGTGTATCACCACAGGCGTCGTGCTTTTATCCGCCGTCTGCTCACGCTTACGCCAGCGCCGTACTGTCGTCACGGAAATACCCAGTTCCAGCGCCAGTTCACGGTCACTTTTATCCGATTCCTGGAGGTATTTACGAATACGCGGTGTCGTTGTCGCGTTAGCATGCAGCTTAATTTCCATGGCTTTCCTTGAGATATTTATAACTAATCATATGAGATTTATATGAATAAAGTCGATGCATTGTGACCCGTTTCACCTTTCCGGGCCAGGCTTTCTCCCATAATCCTCTTCGTCGTTTTCTATTACATAACACACACAATGTCCGTTAATCTTATACGGAGTTCACAATGAACAATGTTCTGGGATTTTTAGAAGAGAAATTGATGCCGATTGCGGCGAAAACCGCACAGCAACGTCATCTTGGTGCCATCCGCGGTGCCTATGTTTCCTTTATGCCGTTTATTATCGTCGGCTCCATTCTGTTGGTTATCTCGTCGTTCCCGAATCAGGGCTATCAGCAGTTTATGTCCAGCACCTTCGGCGCAAGCTGGAGCGCCATTATCGAGATCCCGTTTAACGCGGTCTTCTCTACCATGTCGCTGTTTATCAGCTTCCTTGTCGCCTACCGACTCGCGGAGCACTACGGCGATGACCGCATCTCCAGCGGCATTCTGGCGCTGGTCTGCTTCCTGATCCTGACGCCGTTTATTAAGGTTGCCGAAAACGGCGGCATTACCGTGATGCCGGTTGAATGGATTGGCACCAAAGGTCTGTTCGTCGCCATGATTGGCTCACTGCTGTGGACCGAGCTGTTCTGCTGGCTGAAGCGCAAAAAACTGGTCATCAAAATGCCGGAAGGGGTACCACCTGCGGTACAGGAATCTTTCGCTGCGCTGATTCCGGCACTGGTGGTGATGATTCTGGTACTGGCGATTCGCATCGGCTTTGAGAACACCCACTACAGCACCATTCACCAGTTCATTTATGACGTCGTCGCCACCCCGGTTCGCCACTTCGGCACCTCCTATTTTGGCGCACTGATGACCGTATTCAGCATCACCATTCTGTGGTCAGTGGGGATTAACTCGGGTTCGATGGTCAACGGCATCATCCGTCCACTGTGGATGGAAAACCAGACCGACAACATTGCAGCCATTCAGGCAGGCGTCACGCCGCCGCACATTATTACCGAACAATTTTTCGACATGATCTGGATGGGTGGCGCAGGGGCCACGCTGTCGCTGGTCATCGCCATGCTGATTTTCGCACGCAGTAAAAACATGCGCGAAGTGGCGCGACTGGGCGCGGGGGCATCCATCTTCAACATCAACGAACCGGTACTTTTCGGCCTGCCGGTGATTATGAACCCTATCATGCTGATCCCGTTCAACCTGGTGCCACTGGTGCTGGTGACTATCCAGTATCTGGCGATGAAAGTGGGTGCCGTCGCCGTGACCACCGGGGTGTTTATCCCGTGGACGCTGCCGCCGGTGATCAGCGGATTTATCGTTACCGGACATATTTCCGGCAGCGTGATGCAAATCATTAACCTGCTGATTGGCGCGATGCTGTACCTGCCGTTTATGCGCATCGTCGATAAGCAGTACCGTAATGCGGAAATCAGTACCGTTGAGGAATCCAGCACGCTAGCAAAACAGGAGTAACAAAAAGATGTGGGGAATTATTGCAACCTGGCGTATGGCGCTGGAAGGCGTAGAGGAGTCGGCGTCCGCGCTGGCAGCAGGCAGTGCAGCAGCGACGTCCGTGGTGGATGCCGTGGTCGCAGTAGAAGATTTTCCGTTCTACAAATCGGTAGGCTATGGCGGCCTGCCAACCGAGAACGGCGAGGTAGAACTGGACGCCGCCTGGATGGACGGCGATACGCTGGCCTTTGGCGCGGTGGGTAATCTGGTCGACATCGCTAACCCGGTGAAAGTAGCGCAGGCGCTGGGTCGCCAGCGCTATAACTCGCTGCTGGTCGGCCAGGGCGCGCGCGAATGGGCGCTGAGCCAGGGCTTTACCGAGAAAAAAATGCTCACCGAACGCGCGATGCAGCACTACCGTAAACGCTGCCGCGAGACGCTGGACAAAGGGCTAAGCCCCTACGACGGTCACGACACCGTCGGCGTTATCGCTCTCGACAAAAAGGGCTCGATGAGCGTGGCCACCTCCACCAGCGGCCTGTTTATGAAAAAACGCGGACGAATTGGCGACTCACCGATTATCGGCTCCGGCTTCTACTGCGACAGCCTCATCGGCGCGGCTACCGCCACCGGCGTGGGTGAAGATTTAATGAAAGGCTGCACCAGCTACGAAATCGTCCGCCGGATGGAACAGGGTATGACCCCGCAGCAGGCGGCGGATTCGGTGGTGTACGAACTGGAAGATAAGCTGATGTCGCGCTTTGGCCGTGCGGGGGATCTCTCCGTGGTTTGCATGAACCGCAAAGGCGAGTTCGGCGCGGCAACCAACATCAAAACCTTCTCGTTTGTGGTCGCCACCGCCACTCAGCCGCTGACGGTGTTCCGCGCCGAGCGCGTTAAAGAGAAAACCCATTATCAGCCGGTGGACGACGCCTGGATGCAGGCCTATGCCGACCGCATTCGCGCCCCTATCGAGGAATAAACGATGATTAACTACCGCTTAGTGACGACGCTCGGAAGCGAGCAAGAACAGAGCCATCTCATCACCTGGCCCGACAGCCCTTTGCTCCAGCAGGATGTGCTGCGCAATAACCCGCTGATTGCCGAGATGACGGCGCGCGCAGCCCAGGGAAAGCTGGCGGACACCGGTTTCGGCTGTGGGCCATTCGCCCGTATCACCATCGTGCCGCAAAACGCCTGGCAGGACAGCCTGACCGACTCGCTGCTCACCTTCCTGCGTCCGCTGTTTGCCACGCCGATATGCAGCAACGTGCTGCTCGACTGTACGCACATTCACAACACGGCCCTGACTAAAACGTTGCGTTTTCTGTTTAACCAGTCCCACACCTTGACGGACCTCGGGCTGAAAACGTCCGCACGAAGCGATGTACGCCTGACGCATATTGATGCTTTCTGTTCCGACGCTGAACAGGCACGTCTTGAAACCCTGTTCAGCCAACAGCAGGCGATAGCCAACGGCATGATTGCCGCCCGCCGCCTGGCGGATACCCCTTCCGAGCAGTGCACGCCGCAGTATGTGGTGGAAGAAGCCCAGCGTCTGTGCGCCCCCTTCCCTACCCTGCGTTGTGAAGTGCTGGATGAAAAGGCCATTGTCGAACAAGGCCTTGGCCTGCTGCATGCGGTAGGCAAGGGTGCCAGCCGCCCACCGCGCCTGCTGGCCATTCATTACGAAGGGGCGAGCCATGGCCCGGTGCGCAGCTATGTCGGCAAGGGCGTGACTTTCGACACTGGCGGCCTGTGGCTGAAAGAAGGCGCGGGCATGTACACCATGAAGTATGACATGTGCGGTGCGGCCAACGTCCTTGGACTGATGCTTTGCATCGCTGAGCTTAAATTACCGGTGCGGGTGATGGGCGTACTGGCGCTGGCGGAAAACGCCATCGGCCCCGACGCCATGCAGCCGGGCAGCGTGGCCCGCGCCTGTAACGGCATGACGGTGGAAATTAATAATACCGACGCCGAAGGCCGCCTGGTGCTCTCCGACGCTATCGCCTGGGCCAGCCAGCGTCATGCGCAAACGCAGTATATTATCGACCTCGCCACGCTAACCGGTGCGGTGGTTAAAGCGCTGGGCTATGATCTGAGCGGGCTGATGACCCAGGATAACGCGTTGCGTTCGGCCTTAACCACCGCCGGGGAACAGAGCGGCGATGAAGTCTGGTCGCTGCCGCTGGATGCCAGGTTGAAAAAGCAAACGGAGAGCGCCATTGCTGATCTATGCAATACGCCGACCAACAACGCAGCGATCAGCGCCTCTGCGGCCTGGCTGCTTCACCACTTCTGCCCGGCAGATATTCCGTGGGCGCATCTGGATGTCAGCGGTACGGCGCTGTGGCGCGAAGGGGGGAAAAGCGTGGCATCAGGCAGGCCAATTCCGCTGCTGATGCAGCATTTGCTTAACGATCTGGATATTAGAGAGTAAACCCGGCGTCACTGCGTTCGGCTGGGCTACTGCTTCGTGTAGCCCGGCCAAGCGAAGCGCCGCCGGGAAATGTACTACAGCTTCAGAATCTCTTTCACAAACGGAATGGTTAGCTTGCGCTGAGCGGTAATGGAGGCATGATCGAGCTGATCCAGCGTCTGGAACAGCGTGCGCATTTCGCGATCCAGGCGTTTAAGCATGAAGCGACACACATCGTCCGGCATTTCAAAGCCGCGCAGACGAGCACGTAATTGCAAGGCCTGTAATTTATCTTCATCAGACAGCGGCTGGAGCTTGTAGATTTGCCCCCAGTCGAGGCGCGAAGCAAGATCCGGCAGGCCCAAATTCAACTGACGCGGCGGACGATCGCCGGTGATCAGCAAGCGAGTGTTCCCCGACTCTAAGATCCGGTTATAGAGATTAAAAATCGCCATTTCCCACAATTCGTCTCCCGCCACGCACTCGATGTTATCGATGCAAACCAGCGAAAGCTGCTCCATCCCTTCCAGCACTTCCGGCACAAACCAGGTACGTTTATCCAGCGGAACGTAGCCCACGGCATCGCCGCGCTGGGAGAGTTCTGCACAGGCCGCATGCAGCAAATGGCTGCGCCCGGCGCCTTCGCGCGCCCAGATATAGATGTATCCGCTGTGTTCCTGCCGCAGCACGTTTTGCAGTGCAGCAAGTAAAGAAGGGTTATCGCCTGGGAAGAAACTCGCAAAGGTTTCATCATCAGGAAGATAAAGTGGCAAAGAGAGCTGTGCCGGTGCGTTCAGAGGAGACCTCAACATGGGCTTACGAAAAAACGGGAAGAGTTTAACACAGAAATAGCTGGGGAGAGAACCGGGCGGCGATCCGCCCGGCTTTAGGATCACGACTTAGAGGTTTCACTGTCTTCCGCGTCCAGCACCACTTCTTCCGGGCGTAGGACGCTGATCAGTTTGAAGACCAGACTCAGACAAATACCCACGATCGTCGCCAGCGCCATGCCTTTCAGCTCAGCCGCGCCGATGTGCACTTTCGCGCCGCTCACGCCGATGATCAGGATAACGGAGGTCAGGATCAGGTTCTGCGCTTTGCTGTAGTCCACTTTGGATTCGATCAGCACGCGGATACCGGAAGCCCCGATGACCCCGTACAGCAGCAGAGAAACACCGCCCATGACCGGCAGTGGGATAATCTGAATCGCCGCCGCCAGCTTACCAACGCAGGAGAGCAGAATCGCAATGATTGCCGCACCGCCGATAACCCAGGTGCTGTACACGCGAGTAATCGCCATCACGCCGATGTTTTCGCCGTAGGTGGTGTTCGGGGTAGAGCCAAAGAAACCGGAGATCACGGTGGAGAGACCGTTCGCAAACATCGAGCGGTGCAGGCCAGGGTCACGAATCAGGTCTTTCTTGACGATGTTCGCCGTCACCACCAGGTGGCCGACGTGTTCGGCAATGACCACCAGCGCCGCTGGCAGGATAGTGAAGATGGCAAACCACTCAAAGCGTGGGGTATAGAAGGTTGGCAGCGCGAACCAGTGCGCCTCGGCAATCGGGGTGGTGTCCACGACGCCCATCACGAAGGAGAGCGCATAGCCCACCAGCACGCCGATAAGAATCGGGATAATAGCCAGGAAGCCACGGAACAGCACCGAGCCAAACACGGTTACACCCAGCGTCACCAGGGAGATGATGATGGTTTTAGTATCCGCAGACTGACCGTCCGGCGGCAGCAGACCCGCCATGTTAGCCGCAACGCCCGCCAATTCCAGGCCGATAACGGCAACGATTGTGCCCATCGCCGCAGGGGGGAACATCACGTCAAGCCAGCCGGTGCCCGCTTTTTTCACGATGAAGGAGACCAGGCAGAACAGCACGCCGCACATAATAAAGCCGCCCAGCGCCACTTCGTAGCCTAACGGCAGCAGCAGCAGTACCGGGGAGATAAAGGCAAAGCTGGAGCCCAGATAAGCCGGGATTTTGCCTTTACAGATGAAGAGATACAGCAGCGTTCCGAGACCGTTGAACAGCAGGACGGTGGCCGGGTTGATGTGAAACAGGACTGGCACCAGCACGGTTGCGCCAAACATGGCGAATAAATGCTGCAAGCTAAGCGGGATGGTCTGTAACAACGGTGGTCTTTCGCTTACCCCAATTGCACGGCGCGTCATTGTGTTTTCCTCTGTGTTATTAGTCTCAGTTTTTTTATTCAAAAAAAAGCCGACTATCAAAGTCGGCTCTTTTTATTTTTTCGTTTACTTAGTACCAAAAATCTTATCGCCGGCATCGCCGAGGCCCGGAATAATGTATCCGTGCTCGTTCAGGCCCTGGTCAATCGACGCGGTGTACAGCTCGATGTCCGGATGCGCTTTTTCCAGCGCCGCGATACCTTCCGGCGCAGCAACCAGCACCAGCACCTTAATGCTGGAGCAGCCCGCTTTTTTCAGCAGGTCGATGGTAGCGATAACGGAGCCGCCGGTTGCCAGCATCGGGTCAACGATCAGCGCCATACGCTCATCGATATTAGAGACCAGCTTCTGGAAGTAAGGAACCGGCTCCAGCGTCTCTTCGTCGCGGTACATACCGACCACGCTGATACGCGCGCTTGGTACGTTTTCCAGTACGCCGTCCATCATGCCCAGGCCTGCACGCAGGATTGGCACAACGGTAATTTTCTTACCTTTGATCTGGTCGATTTCTACCGGACCATTCCAGCCTTCGATGGTCACTTTCTCGGTTTCCAGACCGGCGGTAGCTTCATAAGTCAGCAGGCTGCCGACTTCGGAGGCGAGTTCACGGAAGCGTTTGGTGCTGATGTCGTTCTCGCGCATCAGGCCCAGCTTGTGTTTGACGAGTGGGTGTTTAACTTCCACAATCTTCATTCTCTTTCTCCTTTAGATGGGGCAGCCACAAAAAAAATCGCGGGATTATACCGCTTTTTTCCGATTGCGCCATACCTATGATGATTGACCAGGATCAAGCAAAGCGGCGAATGGGTCCTCAGAGAGTATTAGACAGGATAAAAATAAACCCCGACTCGCGGGGTTTTATATTACGTATTCAGCGAGTTAGAGCTCGCTGCCGTTGGTCGCAATCACCTTCTGATACCAGGCAAAAGATTTTTTACGGCTGCGCGCCAGCGTGCCGTTGCCTTCGTTGTCTTTATCGACATAAATAAAGCCGTAGCGTTTCTTCATTTCGCCGGTACCGGCGGAAACCAAGTCGATGCAGCCCCACGGGGTGTAGCCCATCAGATCCACGCCGTCTTCCACGACCGCTTTTTTCATTTCGGCGATATGCGCAGCAAGATAGTCGATACGGTACTGGTCGTTCACCGTGCCGTCGCTCTCCAGCACGTCAATCGCCCCAAAGCCGTTCTCCACGATAAACAGCGGCAGCTGATAGTGGTCGTAGAACCAGTTCAGGGAGTAGCGCAGCCCCACCGGGTCAATCTGCCAGCCCCAGTCAGATTTTTGTACGTACGGGTTGGAAACCAGACTGGTGGTTTCGTCGTAGTCGAGCTGCGGGTTATCGTCGGTGGCTTTGGTGGCAAACGACATATAGTAGCTAAAGCCGATGTAGTCGACGCAGCCCTCAGCCAGCGCCTGGCGGTCTTCATCGGTGATATCGAGTTCAAAACCACGACGCTCGAAGTAGTTCAGCAGATGCTGCGGATACTTGCCGCGCACGTGCACGTCGGTGAACCAGTAGCGACGGTGCATGGCGTTCATCGCCATCATCATGTCATTCGGCGCGCAGCTCAGCGGGTAGATTGGGCACATGGCAATCATGCAACCAATTTGCAGCGCAGGGTTGATTTCATGCCCGACTTTCACCGCCAGCGCGCTCGCCACCAGCTCATAGTGTGCGGCCTGATACATCACCGGCTCGCGGTCTTCACCCGGCTGATACTTCAGGCCAGAGTTGGTGAAAGGCGCAAAATCTTCGTGGAAGTTCGCCTGGTTGTTGATTTCGTTGAACGTCATCCAGTACTTCACTTTGTGCTGGTAACGGGTAAACACCACTTTGGCAAAGCGAACGAAGAATTCAATCAGCTTACGGTTGCGCCAGCCGCCGTACTCGGTGACCAGGTGATACGGCATCTCGAAGTGCGACAGGGTAATGACCGGCTCGATACCGAGCTTCAGGCATTCGTCGAACAGGTCATCATAGAACTGCAGGCCCGCTTCGTTCGGCGTCAGCTCGTCGCCGTTGGGGAAAATACGCGTCCAGGCAATAGAGGTGCGGAAGCACTTGTAGCCCATTTCGGCGAACAGCTTCAGATCGTCTTTATAACGGTGGTAAAAGTCGATGGCTTCGTGGTTTGGATAATTTTTCCCTGGCAGGACGCCGTTGGTAATTTCGCGCGGCACGCCGTGCGCCCCGGCGGTCATCACGTCCGCCACGCTCACGCCCTTCCCGCCTTCCTGCCAACCGCCTTCAAGTTGGTGTGCGGCTACCGCGCCGCCCCAGAGAAACCCAGCTTTAAATCCAGACATATCTTTCCCTCGTTAAACAGTAAGTTGTCGCTGCGAATAGTGCTGATTGAAATGGTAAACCGCGCCGATAAGCCCGGCGTCGTTGCCGTGGCTGACGGTATCGATATATTCAGCGATGCCGAACCAGGCCAGATGTTCGCGCATCAGCGCCAGGAAGCCAGGCCGCTCCACGATGCCGCCACCGATGAAAATGGTCTGCGGGTCAAACAGGTTCACCAGGTTATAAAGGCCGGTGCCGATATCATTGAGAAACTCCGACACCAGCCGCTGGCAGACGGCATCCCCCGCCTCAAAGCGGTCAAAAATTTCCTCGCCCGTCACCTCGTCCAGCGTTTTGCCGATATGCTGCGCGTAGCGATAGCGCAGCACGCGCAACGTGCAGTTTTCATTCATCGAGTAGCGACGAACGTCGCGAGCGCCGGGACGGGTGGTTTGCATATAACCGAATTCGCCAGCGCGAAAACGGGCACCGTGCACCAGTTGGTTGTTACAGAAGATAGCGCCGCCGATGCCGGTGCCGATGGTCATTACCAGGCAGTTAGCCATATCGCGAGCCTTGCCCTGCCAGCGCTCGGCCAACAGCACACAGTTCGCATCGTTCTCAATAGCGACCGGAAGCCCGGTTCGTTCTTCCAGCCACGCGTTAATGGCAAAGTTATCGAATTTACGAATGGCACCGCCCATTTCGATATAACCGGTATGGGGGTTAACGTAGCCCGGCGCGCTGATAGCGATACCGGTGCATTCAGGATGGGCCGCAATCCAACTTTCCATTGCCGCCAGAATCTGGTCGCCATCGCTGTCGCTGATGGGCTGTTTTCCTTTTTCGAGCAGTTCACCGCTTGCGGCAACAACGCCCATCTTTAACGCCGTACCTCCAATATCAAAGGCAGCAATCTTCATTCCGTTCATCCCTTGTGGCCGTTTTCACATCTGCTATTGGCTCTGCTGAAACAAAAACAGAAACCGGTTTCAGTGACATGATGTGGATTCGCCGTAATGGATGCAAGAACAAGGGTGTACCCGGTTTCATTTTCGTGAGCAGTATCATATTTGACCGATATATTGATGGAAACGATGGAAAAACCGGGCCACGAAAATTGGGATCAGAATAGGCTCGCAAACGTTTGCCTGGACTGATAGAATTGCGCCGATTTTTCTTGCTATCGCAAACGCGTGGAGACTTAGCAGTGACCGACAAAACCTCTCTCAGCTATAAAGATGCCGGTGTTGATATTGACGCAGGAAACGCTCTGGTTGACCGTATCAAAGGGGTGGTGAAGAAAACTCGCCGTCCAGAAGTGATGGGTGGATTAGGCGGTTTCGGCGCACTGTGCGCGCTGCCACAAAAATATCGCGAACCGGTGCTGGTTTCCGGCACTGACGGCGTTGGTACCAAATTGCGTTTAGCGATGGATTTAAAACGTCACGACACCATCGGGATCGATCTCGTGGCAATGTGCGTAAACGACCTGGTGGTTCAGGGCGCTGAGCCACTGTTCTTCCTCGACTACTATGCGACCGGTAAGCTCGACGTCGATACCGCAGCAAGCGTTATCAACGGCATCGCTGAAGGCTGCCTGCAGTCTGGCTGTGCGCTGGTTGGCGGCGAAACCGCTGAAATGCCGGGCATGTACCACGGTGAAGATTACGATGTGGCCGGTTTCTGCGTCGGCGTCGTTGAGAAATCAGAAATCATTGATGGCAGCAAAGTGACCGACGGTGACGTGCTGATTGCCCTCGGCTCCAGCGGCCCGCACTCCAACGGCTATTCGCTGGTGCGTAAAATTGTTGAAGTCAGCGGCTGCAACCCGGACACCACCCAGCTTGAAGGCAAAACACTGGCTGACCATCTGCTGGCACCGACCCGCATCTATGTGAAATCTATCCTGGAACTGATCGCCAGCGTTGATGTTCACGCCATTGCGCACCTGACCGGTGGCGGCTTCTGGGAAAATATCCCGCGCGTGCTGCCAGACAATACTCAGGCCGTTATTGATGAATCCTCCTGGCAGTGGCCAGCAGTATTCAACTGGCTACAGGATGCCGGTAACGTGAGTCAGCATGAAATGTACCGTACCTTCAACTGCGGCGTGGGCATGGTTATCGCGCTGGCGGCTGACCAGGCTGACAAAGCCATTGCGCTGATGAACGAAAAAGGTGAAAACGCGTGGAAAATCGGCTATATCAAAGCCTCTGATTCCGAACAGCGTGTGGTCATCGAATAAATGAAAAATATCGTGGTGCTGATTTCCGGCAGCGGCAGCAACTTACAGGCGCTAATTGACGCCTGTGAGCAGAAAAGGATTCCTGGCACCATTCGAGCGGTATTCAGCAACAAGGCCGATGCGTTCGGCCTTGAGCGGGCGCGCGAGGCGGGCATACCCCAGCACGCGCTGGCGGCAAGTCAGTTTGCCAGCCGCGAAGCCTTTGACCGCGAGCTGATGCATGAAATTGACGCTTATGCGCCCGATGTCGTGGTGCTGGCGGGCTACATGCGCATTCTGAGCGCTGAGTTCGTTCAGCACTATCAGGGCAAACTGCTCAACATCCACCCTTCCCTGCTGCCGAAATACCCAGGGCTGAATACCCATCGTCAGGCGCTCGATAACGGCGATACGGAACACGGCACCTCGGTACACTTTGTTACCGAAGAACTGGACGGCGGGCCGGTCATTTTGCAGGCCAAGGTACCGGTTTTCGACGGAGATGATGAAGAGGAAATCACCTCTCGCGTTCAGGCGCAGGAGCACGCTATCTATCCTCTGGTGGTGGGCTGGTTCCTCAGTGGTCGTCTGAAGATGCAGGATAACCATGCCTGGCTGGATGACGTGAAGCTGCCACCGGAAGGCCATGCAGCAGAATAAATCCTGTAGCCCGGACGAGACGCGTCAGCGTCGACTCCGGGGTATCTCCCCGGCGTCACTTCGTTCGGCCGGGCTACCTTACTAAGAGGGCCTTTATGGCCCTCTTTTTTATGCAAATCAGGATAACTGTCATACTTAGATGACACAGTTGGACATAGCCCGGCAAAGCTAGCAATATAAACAGTGAGACGACTTTGCCGCGTCCCGTGAACAAACCGGAGTGTAAGTAGTAATGGGTCAGGAAAAACTGTACATCGAAAAAGAACTGAGCTGGTTGTCATTCAACGAGCGCGTCCTCCAGGAAGCGGCAGACAAAAGTAACCCGCTGATTGAGCGCATGCGTTTTCTGGGGATCTACTCCAACAACCTCGACGAATTCTATAAGGTCCGCTTTGCAGAGCTGAAGCGCCGCATCATCATTAGTGAAGAACAAGGCGTAACCACGCATTCCCGTCACCTGCTGAGCCGTATTCAGGCTCGGGTGCTGAAAGCCGATCAAGAGTTTGATGGCCTGTACAACGAACTCTTGCTGGAGATGGCCCGCAACCAAATCTTCCTGATTAACGAACGTCAGCTTTCCGTTAATCAACAGGGTTGGCTTCGTCACTACTTTAAACAGCATCTGCGCCAGCATATCACCCCGATTCTGCTGAACCGGGAGACCGACCTGGTCCAGTTCCTGAAAGACGATTACACCTATCTGGCGGTAGAAATCATCCGCGGCGATGAGATCAACTACGCGCTGCTGGAGATCCCGTCAGATAAAGTGCCGCGCTTCGTTAACCTGCCACCCGAAACGCCGCGCCGTCGTAAACCGATGATCCTGCTCGATAACATCCTTCGCTACTGTCTGGATGACATCTTCAAAGGCTTCTTCGACTACGATGCCCTCAACGCCTACTCCATGAAAATGACCCGTGATGCCGAGTACGATCTGGTACACGAGATGGAGTCGAGCCTGATGGAGCTGATGTCCTCGAGCCTGAAGCAGCGTCTCACCGCTGAGCCGGTACGCTTTGTGTATCAGCGCGATATGCCGGACGCCATGGTAGAAATGTTGCGTAAAAAGCTGACCATTTCCCGCTACGACTCCATCGTGCCGGGCGGTCGCTATCATAACTTTAAAGACTTTATTGGCTTCCCGAACGTCGGCAAAGCCAACCTGGTCAACAAGCCGATGCCGCGCCTGCGCCACGTCTGGTTTGATAAGTTCCGTAACGGCTTTGATGCCATTCGCGAACGCGATGTGCTGCTCTACTACCCGTACCACACCTTTGAGCACGTGCTCGAGCTGCTGCGTCAGGCCTCGTTTGACCCGAGCGTGCTGGCCATTAAGATCAACATCTACCGCGTGGCGAAAGACTCACGCATTATTGATGCGATGATCCATGCCGCCCACAACGGTAAAAAAGTCACCGTGGTCGTGGAGCTGCAGGCGCGCTTTGATGAAGAAGCCAACATCCATTGGGCGAAGCGCCTGACCGAAGCGGGCGTTCACGTTATCTTCTCCGCACCGGGGCTGAAAATTCACGCCAAGCTGTTCCTTATCTCGCGTAAAGAGGGCGATGACGTGGTGCGCTACGCGCACATTGGTACCGGCAACTTTAACGAGAAAACGGCGCGAATCTACACCGACTACTCGTTAATCACCGCCGATGCCCGTATCACCAACGAAGTGCGTCGAGTGTTCAACTTTATTGAGAACCCGTACCGCCCGGTCACCTTCGACTACCTGCTGGTATCGCCGCAGAACTCCCGTCGTCTGCTTTACGAGATGATCGACCGTGAAATTGCCAATGCGCAAAACGGCCAGGCCGCGGGGATCACCCTGAAGCTGAACAACCTGGTCGATAAAGGGCTGGTCGATCGCCTGTATGCGGCCTCCAGTTCTGGTGTGCAGGTTAATCTGCTCATCCGCGGCATGTGTTCTCTGATTCCAGAATTGGAAGGGATCAGCGATAATATTCGCGTAATTAGTATCGTTGACCGTTTCCTTGAGCACGATCGCATCTATATTTTTGAGAACGGCGGCGATAAACGCGTTTATCTCTCCTCCGCTGACTGGATGACCCGAAATATCGACTACCGTATCGAAGTAGCCACACCGCTGCTCGACCCGCGTCTTAAACAGCGGATCCTCGATATTATCGATATTCTGTTCAGTGATACGGTGAAGGCCCGCTTTATTGATAAAGAACTGAGTAATCGCTATGTGCCACGCGGTAACCGACGCAAGGTCCGCGCGCAGCAGGCGATTTACGATTACCTCAAATTACTTGAACAACCTGACTAACCTATGCCAATAAAAAGCAAAGCACCCCGGCCGCAGGAGTTTGCGGCGGTTGATCTCGGTTCGAACAGTTTTCATATGGTTATCGCGCGCGTTGTCGACGGCGCGATGCAGATTATCGGCCGACTGAAGCAGCGCGTTCATCTGGCCGATGGGCTGGATGAAAACAACATGCTGAGCGAAGAGGCGATTGAACGCGGGCTGAGCTGCCTGTCACTGTTTGCTGAACGCCTACAGGGGTTCTCCCCTTCCAGCGTTTGCATCGTGGGTACTCACACCCTGCGTCAGGCGGCGAACGCCACCGAGTTTCTGACGCGTGCAGAAAAGGTGATCCCTTACCCCATTGAAATCATCTCCGGGAACGAAGAAGCCCGTCTGATTTTTATGGGCGTAGAGCACACCCAGCCTGAAAAAGGCCGCAAGCTGGTTATCGATATCGGCGGCGGCTCTACTGAGCTGGTGATCGGTGAAGACTTTGAACCTCGCCTGGTTGAAAGCCGTCGCATGGGCTGCGTGAGTTTTGCGCAACAGTTCTTCCTCGCCGGGACCATCAACCGTGAGAACTTCCAGCGTGCTCGCCTTGCGGCGGTGCAGAAGCTGGAGACGCTGGCATGGCAGTACCGTATTCAGGGCTGGAATTTTGCCATGGGCGCGTCAGGCACCATCAAAGCGGCGCATGAAGTGCTGGTCGAGATGGGCGAAAAGGACGGGTTTATCACCCCAGAGCGACTCGAGATGCTGGTTGAAGAGGTGCTGAAGTATAAAAACTTCAATAGTCTGAGCCTGCCGGGCCTGTCGGAAGAACGTAAAGGCGTGTTCGTACCCGGGCTGGCGATTCTCTGCGGCGTGTTTGATTCGCTGGCGATTAAAGAGCTTCGTCTTTCCGACGGTGCGCTGCGTGAAGGCGTGCTGTATGAAATGGAAGGCCGCTTCCGTCACCAGGACGTGCGCAGCCGTACCGCGCAAAGCCTGGCAAATCAGTACAACATCGACCGTGAACAGGCGCAGCGCGTACTGGAAACGACCATGCAAATGTACGATCAGTGGCTGGAGCAGAACCCTAAACTGGGCAATCCTCAGCTGACCGCACTGCTGAAATGGGCTTCAATGCTGCATGAAGTCGGGCTGAATATTAACCACAGCGGTATGCATCGCCACTCTGCCTATATTCTGCAAAACAGCGACCTGCCGGGCTTTAACCAGGAGCAGCAGTACCTGATGTCGACGCTGGTTCGTTTCCACCGTAAGGCGATTAAGCTCGATGAGCTACCACGCTTTACGTTGTTCAAAAAGAAACAGTTCCTGCCGATGATTCAGCTACTGCGCCTTGGCGTGCTGCTGAATAATCAGCGACAGGCAACGACAACGCCGCCGACGCTGAAGCTGACGACGGAAGCGAACCACTGGACGCTCTGCTTCCCGCACGACTGGTTTACCCAGAACGCGCTGGTGCTGCTCGATTTGGAAAAAGAGCAGCAGTATTGGGAAAGCGTCACCGGCTGGCTGTTAAAAATCACTGAGGAGCGGGAGCCCGACGAAGTCGTCGCCGCCTGATTCACACGCCGCTGGTTCCGCTATCGCCAGCTCCTCCAGGGGAGCTGGCTTGCCAATACCGTACCCCTGCAGATAATCAATCCCCAGCGCAATCGCCGCCGTGCGAATCTCTTCGTTCTCGACGTATTCCGCCACTACCCGCATTTTCTTCATCCGCGCCAGATGACAAATAGACGAGACAATCTGGTAATCCAGGCTGCTGGTCGCAATATTGCGGATAAAGCTACCGTCGATTTTCAGAATATCGGCGCTGATATGTTTGAGACGCGCGTAGCTGGCATAGCCGGTACCGAAGTCGTCAATCGCCACCCGACAGCCCAGATCCTGAAGTTCATGCAGCGTTCGCCGCGCCTGATCGGCGTTAACCAGCGAATGGCTCTCGGTAATTTCAAAGACCAGCTGCCAGGCCTCAATACTGTACTCTGCCAGAAGGTCTTTAACCTGCTGAGAAAACCCGGTCCCGCTCGCCGTTGAGGGTGAGAGATTCAACGCCAGACGCATACCCGGGTTGCTTTTCCGACGACTCGCCATAAAGCGCAACGTATTTTCCAGCACCCAAAGATCGATACGCGACGCCATGCCAAACTCGTAGGCGACGGGTAAGAACAGCAGCGGTGAAATCAGCTCGCCATCGTCACCCACCATACGCAGCAGGACTTCGTGATAATCATCGCCACGCACGCCGACAATCGGCTGCGCCATCAGGCGGAAACCATTGTTCTCCAGCGCCTGCTGCACCCTTACCATCATCGCAATCTTATCTTTCAGTTCCTGCTGCAGATACTGCGCGCCACGGCGCTGCAGGTTTTCCGGCCTATTGGTGACCAAAGAGAGCTCTGCCACCGTATTCAGCTCGCCTAGCATTAACGAGAGATGAGAGATCGGCGAATGAATATAGCAGTAGCTGACCCCAACCTGCGGCTGGAGCGGCATCCCATTCCAGCTGTAGCGGAATTGCTGTATATGGGCATACAGGTCGTCAAGGCGATCTTTGTAGGATTCGGTATGCAACAGCATCGCCAAATCGCTACCGGTGAGCTGGTACACATCCTCGCCGGGGCGAAGTACATCGCAGATATATTTAGCCAGATTCTGCTTGTAGTTAATGCGCAGCATAATGCCGTAGTGGCGCGTCAGTACTTCGAGGTCCGGCATCCGCAAAAAACAGAGTACCGACCAGGGAGTATGGTTAATCGCTCGACTCAGCGCGCGCATATTGGGCAAGCTGACAACCGGGTCGATAAACGCAATACGGCGTACGCGTTCATGAATCGCCCGCTGACGGCTGGAGAGCATCGCCATGTACGCGATAATGAACGAGAAAATAAGAAAGCTGGATGACGTAATCGCCATCTGCACGCTGTAGCCCGCGCTTCGGGGAACAAAGTGGTAATGATAATGGATGGCCACAATCAACATCATCGTCCAGACCACCGAGATAAAGCGGTAGCCAAAACGCATTGCGCCCCAGAGCATAACCGGCAGCAGCAAAGATATCGTGTAGTTCGTACTAAAAATCGAGCTCGCTTTCGTCAGTGGGGACATCAGCATCGAAAAGATGCCGGCAACCATTACCGCCCAGACCAGCATCTCCAGCCCTGTCACCTTAGGATCGAAATCGCGTCGAACCTGCGATAAAAAGCTGCGGAAGTAGTTAGGATTACGGATTAAGCGAATCAGCAAATAGCACAGCGGTACCCCCGTGAGATACCCCATCAGCAGCGACTGATAGTTAATTAAATTACGCTGGGTCAGCGGCGAGGCCCACGCCGTATTCCTCTGGCTCGGGTAGAGCCCCAGGTATAAGGTAAACTGCAGCAAAAGCAGGAAAATCGTCGCCGGGATGAACATCTGCCAGAACAGCCTATACGCCATCAGCCGTGTATCGCCATGCGAGACCATCTTTCTCTGCTGGTTAAAAAACTGATAGCCTCCCCACGCCACTATCGTCGGAATGAGGAACTGTAGCGCGATGCCCAACTTTTCAACGAAGTGCATATCTTTCGTCAGATAGCAGCCAATACCGGCAATCAGACCAGGCAGTGCTTTCCAGCTAAAAAACAACATCATGCAAAGCATAAAAGGCAGAGGAAGGTAATAAAGATAAGTCCTGGCACCGCCAATATAGGTATATGTATTAGCAATTTTGATAACGGGTAACACAAGAAGAGGCAATATCAGGGGTAGCCCCCACCATTCATCTCGATATTGCTTATATAATTTACAGAAATTCATAGATGCTCTAAGGATACCCCAAATCCGGCTGGGTATTTTCAGACAGGCATCCAACCTGGCTTAAAAAGGCCGCGACAGAAGCTATTACGCGGGTCAGGCGAAGATTTTAGTTATCGGTTACGAATGAAGTTTGATATGAGTCAACAAATAGCACACATCAAAACATTAATTTTCTATTTTTAGGTCTATCGCCAATTATCAACGCCAGCTTGTGAATACGAATAATATCTTATATAACATTAATTAATGTTTTATCTGACGGTTCTTTACATTCACCGCAATTGACCCCCGCCCCTCTCTGTGCCTTAATGTACCCATCGCCCGTCAATGGGTATAACAAAAGGACCCCTTTGTGAGCCAGGTTACCAGCCTACGCAAGCGACACCGATTTAACGGTCGAATGACCCGAATCGTACTGCTTATCAGCTTTATCTTCTTCTTCGGACGCTTCGTCTACTCCTCTATCGGTGCGTGGCATCACCACCAGGACAAAAAAGAATCCCAGCAAAGCAGCCTGTCGCAAAAGACGCCTCCCGCACAAACAGACGTTCGTTAACGCCCTGCACCCACCATTTTTTTACACCGAGATTCCTTACCGGATGGCTAACAACCCGACTTTTAACCATCCGGTAAGGAATTTGGCTACCCCGCTTTCTGGCTGAACCCCGAACTTTATCTGCCGATATTGGTAAAAAAACTAATTCCAGCACAATTACACAAACTTTTCTTTTTCTACAGTCGCAACATGCCGCGCTGATTTTTTACAGCCCAGATAAAGAGCATAAAAAAGAATCAGTAAGCGCACTAATAATCACCAAGGCATAACTCAAAAATCACCCCAATATATAAAAAATTTATATATGTTTTGAATATTTAATTGTTTTACCCACTATTAACTTTAACGCGACAGGGTTTGAGCATGACTGGTTTTACGTTATTTCCAAAAATAAAAAGCGGCCTGGAGTGGATGTCAGGGCACAGTGACGCCGTTATCCAGTTTGGCTGGAACATCGTTGCCGCGATTATTCTATTATTTATCGGTAAATTTATATCCCGTGTGCTCTCCCGTGGCCTGGAGAAACTGCTGTTAAAGCGCAAGGTTGATATCACCATTGTGCAGTTCTTTACCGCACTGGTGCGTTACATCACGCTCGCCTTTTCCGTGGTCGCCGCGCTGGGTCGCCTGGGCATTGAAACATCCTCCATCATTGCGGTCATCGGTGCTGCGGGTCTGGCCGTTGGTCTGGCGCTGCAAAGTTCGCTGTCAAACTTTGCCGCCGGCGTGATGCTGGTCTCCCTGCGTCCTTTCCGTGCCGGTGAAGTGGTGCAGATTGGCACCATGACCGGCACCGTTGAGAAGGTCCATATTTTCTCCACCACTCTGCTTACCGGTGACAGTAAAGAAGTGGTTATCCCGAACGGTAAGATCATCGCCGACAACATCATCAACTACTCACGTCACCCATTCCGCCGTATCGATCTGGTCATTGGCGTTGGCTATCAGAGTCGTATCGCTGATGTGAAAAGCGTGATTACGCACATCATCGAACAGGATAAACGTATCGACCAGAACCGGGGGACGACCGTACGTCTGGGTGAGCTGGGAGCCTCATCACTGAACTTCTACGTTCGCGTGTGGGTACGTAACGCCGAATACTGGAACACCTATTACGATCTGCTGGAAAACATCAAAGAAGCGATGGATGCCAATCACATCGACCTTCCGTACCCGCAGATGGATATTCGCGTGGAGAACGTCACCAACCGGCCTCAGCGACAGCTGCACCGGGTAGGCTAACTGCCGTCTCCCCTCTTTTCAGAGGGGAGTATTCCACTCATGCTGCTGTAATAACCGGATAACCTCCGTTATCCCTTTACTGCGAATTTTATCCTGACGCAGCACCACACCCAGCTGACGATAAAGCAGCGGCGACAGCGACTGAACATGCAGCCCTTCACTATCGTAGCGACGCGCAACGGCCATACGCGGAATAATGCTGTACCCCAAACCTGCGGCCACCATTCGTTTAATGGCTTCAATGCTGCCAAGCTGCATCACGGGTGTCACCTGCAACCCGGCCTGCTGAAACCAGCCATCAATCAGCGTGCGCGTCCCGCTCCCGGCTTCAAAGGCAATCAGCGGCAGGTTCTGTAACGCCTCAGGGCTGAGTTCGGCCTGAGCGCTAGCGCTAATAAACACAAACTCTTCGCGTAATACCGCCGTGATATCCAGACCGCGTCCGCTAGCAGGGAGCGTAACCAACCCCATATCGAGACGGTTCTCTTCCACCGCACGGGCAATATCCTGCGTATTACCGGTGGTCACCCCCACCACCAGCATCGGGTATCGTTCACGCAACTGCTGCAAAAGCGGCGGTAACAGATGAATACAGGCCGTGGCGCCGGTCCCAAGCGAAACGGTGCCGCTCACGTTCTGACTGCAGTCATTGACCGACTGCACCGCTTCATTCACCGCTTGTTCAATACGTTCACCATGCAACAGTAGCGCCATGCCCGCCGCCGTTGCCTTCACACCGCGCCCGGTACGTTCAATCAGCCTGGTCTGCAAAAACTGTTCAAGCTGCCGCACCTGTAGGCTCACCGCAGGCTGGGAAATACCCAGCACATCCGCCGCCGCGGAAAAGCTGCCACGTTGGGCGACCAAACGAAACGTCGCCAGATATCCCAGGTTCAGCGTCATCATTCAAAGTTTCTCTTATCAGGGTCATAAACGGGGGGCTCTGCCTGCACAATAGCGCGCAGGTTATGCTGCCAGCAACTGCATAACTTACGGAAAGCTAATGAAAACACCTGCCGCACCGCTCTCCATCACGCTCGCTGCTGGGGGTAACCAGCTCATCAACTGGGGGATTTCATTTTATATGCCGGGCACCTTCGCCCGCGCGATTGCGCAGGATACCGGATGGGCATCAACGCATATTTATCTGGGACTGACGCTGGCGATGCTGATGATGGCGCTACTCTCCCCCTGGGTTGCCCGCCTGCTGGCGCATTTTGGCGGTCAGCGTGTGGTCGTGAGCGGCACGCTACTGATAGCCGCTGGCTGCCTGCTGATGTCCGTGATTCACACGCTCATGGGTTGGTATGCCGCCTGGCTGATAACCGGTATCGGTATGCGGCTGGCGCTCTATGACGGGCTTTTCGCCGCACTGGTGAATTTGTACGGCCAGCGCGCCCGCCCGACACTCTCTCGCGTTACGCTTGCCGGTGGACTTGCTTCCGCCCTGTTCTGGCCGCTGGGTGCGGCGCTATTGACGGTTATCGGCTGGCGAGATGCGTTATTGGTTTACGCCCTACTGGGGGTTATCAGCGCCCTGCTGGTAACAACGTTGCCAAACCAAAAATTACCCTCAGTGAAGTCTTTGCAACGCGCTCCCGCATCACTGCGCGATCGCCGCACCGGCCTGCTCTTCGCGTTGCTGATTGCGCTGGTGACCTTTATCTCCAACGGCACCTCCACGCACCTACCAGAGTTTATCGCGGCCCACGGTCTGCCCGTCACTATTGGCATACTCTGGGGCGTCGGGCAGACCGGCGCACGTTTTCTTGAGGTAGCCTCAGGCTCAGCGTTAACGCCGATAAAGCTCACGCTGCTCACCACGTTTTCCATCCCGCTCTGTTTTCTTCTCGGCATCAGCAGCGCGCATATCGCCTGGGCTGCCGGTGGCTTTGTTTTCGGCTATGGCGCTATCAATGGGCTAACCACCGTCTTTAAGGCCACCCTGCCACTACAGCTCTTCGCCGCAGAAGACTATGCCCGACGCACCGGCATATTGTTGATTCCTGCGCAGTTGCTGGCCGCCGCTTCGCCGTTTGCCTATGCCTGGCTAAACCAGCATCTGGGCATCAATGGCAGCCTGATGATATCTGCCGTACTGGCACTTATCGTTGCGGGGCTGGCGGTGTCGATTGCGCTGTGCCAGGCTAGTCGCACAATAAAAACGCGCGATGAACAACCTTATCGACAAGGATAATCCACATGCATCTGCAATCCGAACATCTCACCTTACGCCCGGCAACGGCAGACGATCTCGACGATCTTTATCGCATTTACGGTGACCCGGCGACCAACACCTTTAACCCCGCGGGCCCGCATGCGGATATCGCCTATTCGCGCCAGGTGCTGGCGGGGTGGCTCGAACATATTGAAAGCTATGGCTACGGCAACTGGGCGATTAGCCTGCGAGCAAACCCGCAGCGAATCATTGGTTTTGGTGGTATACGCATTGTCGATTATCCCGACTTTACGGTGAACAACCTGGGGTATCGTTTTTCCCCCGAAGCCTGGGGCAAAGGCCTGGCAACCGAGTTTGCCCTGCTGGCTATCGATTACGCATTCAACGTGCTGAAGCTGGAAGACGTGGTGGGCATCGTGCGCAAAAACCATCTTGCCTCGCAGAAGGTGCTGCTAAAGTGCGGGCTGACGCTGGTGCAGGAAATTGATGATGTACCGGGGAAGGAGCCGAGCTTGATGTTCAGACGGTTACGCGGCTAGCTAATGCTCCAGTCTTCGAGACGCAGCCCGCTGATTCGCTCAAATTCGCGGGTATTATTAGTGACCATAATCAACCCGAGCGAACGAGCATGGGCGGCTATCATACTGTCATACGGGCCAATAGGGGTGCCTGCCTTTGCCAACTCAGCCCTTATCTGCCCGGTCTGAATGGCGGCGTCATTGCCATAGTTCAGTACCTCCAGCCGGGCCACAAAACCTTCTACCACGCGCAGATTTTTTTCCGGCGCTGCGGATTTTTCCGCCCCATAGATTAACTCCATCAACGTGACGGAACTGATGCACATTCGCCCGTAGTGCTGAGTGAATGCTTCACGAACCGCCTGCGGTTTATTCTTGATGGTATAGATACAAATATTAGTATCCAGCATATACTTGAGCATCAGAACGTTTCCCTATCCTGTTCACCCGGCTGTTCCCGCGTCGCCATAAAATCTGATGTAACGCTTTCGCCGTCAAACCAGCTATCCCAGCTTTCACCTGCAGGCGTAATCACTCGTGTCCGCCCAATAGCAATAATATCGACGTGTTTAACGTCTTCCGGCATCGCTACCGCTTTTGGCAAACGCACCGCCTGGCTGCGGTTGCTTTTGAATATCGTTGTCTTTTCCATTGCGACCTCCGGCGGCTATTTTTTGTACTTATGAATAGTATAAGGATGTTTTGGGATATGTCTATGGGATATACAAAGTAGAGATAACGCTGCATAAAAAAAGCCTCTGCTAGCAGAGGCTTATTAACGTCACTACCGCAGGAATATTATTCCCACTCAATCGTAGCCGGTGGCTTACCGCTGATGTCATACACCACGCGGGAGATGCCGTTGACTTCGTTGATGATGCGGTTGGATACGCGGCCGAGGAAATCGTACGGTAGGTGCGCCCAATGTGCCGTCATAAAGTCGATGGTTTCGACAGCGCGCAGGGAGACAACCCAGTCGTACTTACGGCCATCGCCCATCACGCCAACGGAACGGACCGGCAGGAACACGGTGAACGCCTGGCTCACTTTGTTGTACAGGTCAGCTTTGTGCAGTTCTTCAATGAAGATAGCGTCCGCGCGACGCAGCAGGTCGCAGTACTCTTTCTTCACTTCGCCCAGCACGCGAACGCCGAGGCCTGGACCCGGGAACGGGTGACGGTACAGCATGTCGTACGGCAGGCCCAGTTCCAGACCAATTTTACGCACTTCGTCTTTGAACAGCTCACGCAGCGGTTCAACCAGACCCATCTTCATCTCTTTCGGCAGGCCGCCCACGTTGTGGTGAGATTTGATGACGTGCGCTTTACCGGTAGCGGAAGCCGCAGATTCGATAACGTCAGGGTAGATAGTGCCCTGTGCCAGCCACTTAACGTCTTCCAGCTTCAGCGCTTCTTCGTCGAAGACTTCAACGAACACGCGGCCGATGATTTTACGTTTGGCTTCCGGATCGTTTTCGCCTTTCAGCGCATCGAGGAAGCGTTGCTCACCTTCAACATGAACGATGTTCAGGCCGAAGTGGTCGCCAAACATATCCATCACCTGCTGCGCTTCATTCAGACGCAGCAGACCGTTGTCGACGAACACGCAGGTCAGGTTTTTACCGATTGCGCGGTGCAGCAGCATCGCGGTCACGGAAGAGTCCACGCCGCCGGACAGGCCGAGGATCACTTTATCGTCGCCAACCTGCTCACGGATGCGGGCAACGGCGTCGTCGATAATTTTCTCTGGGGTCCACAGCGCTTCACACTGGCAGATGTCGCGTACAAAACGTTCCAGCATACGCAGACCCTGACGGGTGTGGGTCACTTCCGGGTGGAACTGCACGCCATAGAAGCGTTTTTCCTCGTGCGCCATAATGGCGAACGGGCAGGTCTCGGTGCTGGCAACGGTGACAAAGCCTTCTGGGATGGCGGTCACTTTGTCGCCGTGGCTCATCCATACGTCCAGCAGCGGTTTGCCTTCAGCGGTCAGGGAGTCTTCGATACCGCGAATCAGCGCACTGTCGGTCTGCACTTCAACCTGCGCGTAGCCGAACTCACGCTCGGTGGAGCTTTCAACGTGGCCGCCGAGCTGCATTGCCATGGTCTGCATGCCGTAGCATACGCCGAAGACCGGCACGCCAGCGTTGAACACGTACTCTGGCGCACGTGGGCTGTTTGCTTCGGTGGTGCTTTCCGGGCCGCCGGAGAGGATGATACCGCTCGGATTGAACTCACGGATTTGGGCTTCAGTAACATCCCATGCCCACAGCTCACAATAGACGCCCAGTTCACGTACGCGACGTGCAACCAGCTGGGTGTACTGGGAACCGAAATCAAGGATGAGAATGCGATGTTTATGAATATTGTCTGTCATTTGACATTAATTCCGAGGCAAGTGAAACAATAACAAAGCGCCCGGTGAAAACCGGGCGCGGAAACTTATCAGGAGCCCATGCGATAGTTCGGGGACTCTTTGGTGATGGTCACGTCATGAACGTGGCTTTCCTGGATACCCGCGCCGCTGATACGCACGAATTCAGCCTTCGTACGCAGCAGGTCGATGGTACCACAGCCGGTCAGACCCATACAGGAACGCAGGCCGCCCATCTGCTGGTGAATGATCTCTTTCAGGCGACCTTTATAGGCTACGCGACCTTCGATACCTTCCGGTACCAGTTTGTCGGCAGCGTTATCGCTCTGGAAGTAACGGTCGGAAGAGCCTTTAGACATCGCGCCCAGGGAGCCCATACCACGGTAAGATTTGTAAGAACGGCCCTGGTAGAGTTCGATTTCGCCCGGGGATTCTTCGGTACCTGCCAGCATGGAGCCTACCATCACGGCAGCAGCACCTGCGGCGATCGCTTTGGCGATGTCACCGGAGAAACGGATACCGCCGTCGGCGATAACCGGGATACCGGTGCCTTCCAGCGCTTCAACCGCGTCAGAAACGGCGGTGATCTGCGGTACACCTACGCCAGTTACGATACGAGTCGTACAGATGGAGCCAGGACCGATACCCACTTTAACCGCGCTGCAACCGGCTTCAGCCAGGGCACGAGCGCCTGCGCCAGTTGCCACGTTGCCGCCGATGATCTGCAGATCTGGGTATTTTGCACGGGTTTCACGGATACGTTGCAGAACGCCTTCGGAATGGCCGTGGGAGGAGTCAATCAGCAGGACGTCAACGCCCGCCGCAACCAGCGCATCAACGCGGTCTTCATTGCCCGCACCTGCACCAACCGCCGCGCCTACGCGCAGACGACCTTTCTCATCTTTACAGGCGTTTGGTTTACGTTCTGCTTTTTTGAAGTCTTTAACGGTGATCATGCCCAGCAGGTGGAAGCTATCGTCAACCACCAGCGCTTTCTCTACGCGGCGTTCATGCATTTTAGCGAAGACCACTTCACGTGATTCGCCTTCGCGAACGGTAACCAGGCGCTCTTTCGGCGTCATATAAACGCTCACCGGCTGGCTCAGGTCGGTCACGAAGCGCACGTCACGACCGGTGATGATACCGACCAGTTCGTTTTCTTCAGTCACAACCGGGTAGCCCGCGAAGCCGTTACGCTCGGTCAGCTCTTTCACTTCAGCAAGCGTCGTGGTTGGCAGAACGGTCTGTGGGTCGGTAACCACGCCAGATTCGTGTTTCTTCACGCGGCGAACTTCTTCCGCCTGGCGCTCGATGGACATGTTTTTGTGGATAAAACCAATGCCGCCTTCCTGTGCCAGGGCAATTGCCAGGCGCGCTTCAGTCACGGTGTCCATTGCCGCAGAGAGCATAGGAATGTTCAGACGAATCGTTTTGGTCAGCTGGGTGCTGAGGTCAGCAGTGTTCGGCAGAACGGTAGAATGAGCGGGAACGAGGAGGACGTCGTCAAACGTCAGGGCTTCTTTTGCGATACGTAGCATGGGCAATATCTCACCTGGGAGGTTATTAAATATTGCCGCGGCATTATACAGAGCGTAAGCGATTGCATCTACACTTTTTTGCAAAAAATGCTTGCGATCGCCCCCCGGCAGGTTACTATCGACTGAATAACCTGCTGATTTAGAATTTGATCCCGCTCACATGTTATCCTCACAAAGCCCCTCAATTTTTACCGTTAGCCGCCTTAACCAGACGGTGCGTCTACTGCTTGAGCAGGAGATGGGCCAGGTGTGGATTAGCGGCGAGATTTCAAACTTCACTCAACCTTCTTCTGGCCACTGGTACTTCACCTTAAAGGACGATAACGCCCAGGTGCGCTGCGCGATGTTCCGCAACAGCAACCGCCGCGTGACGTTCCGCCCTCAGCATGGGCAACAGGTGTTGGTCCGCGCCAATATTACGCTGTACGAGCCGCGCGGTGATTATCAAATCATCGTCGAGAGCATGCAGCCAGCGGGCGAAGGGTTGTTGCAGCAGAAATACGAGCAGCTGAAGGCGAAGCTCCAGGCCGAAGGCCTCTTTGACCAACAGTTTAAACAGCCGCTCCCCTCACCGGCGCACTGCGTTGGAGTCATCACCTCGAAAACCGGGGCAGCGCTGCACGATATTCTGCACGTGCTGAAACGCCGCGATCCATCGCTGCCGGTGGTGATTTACCCTACCGCCGTTCAGGGCGAAGATGCGCCGGGGCAAATCGTGCGCGCCATTGAGCTGGCCAACGCCCGCGGCGAATGCGACGTGCTGATCGTCGGGCGCGGCGGTGGTTCATTGGAAGATTTATGGAGCTTTAACGACGAGCGCGTGGCGCGGGCTATTTTTGCCAGCCGTATTCCGGTGGTAAGCGCCGTCGGCCATGAAACCGACGTTACCATTGCTGATTTCGTTGGCGACCTACGCGCGCCGACGCCGTCCGCCGCAGCGGAAATCGTCAGCCGCAATCAGCAGGAGTTAGTCCGCCAGATCCAATCCGCTCAGCAGCGTCTCGGCATGGCGATGGACTACTATCTAGCCAACCGCAGCCGCCGCTTTACCCAGATGTTCCATCGCCTCCAGCAGCAGCACCCGCAGCTGCGACTGGCGCGCCAGCAGACGACGCTAGAACGTCTTCGCCAGCGCATGAGCACGGCGCTGGAAAACCAGATGAAGCAGGCCAATCAGCGCCAGCAGCGCACGCTACAGCGCCTGAACCAGCAAAACCCGCAGCCGCGCATTCATCGCGCCCAATCGCGTATTCAGCAGTTGGAATATCGTCTGGCCGAGAATATTCGCGCCCGCCTCAGCGAGCAGCGCGAGCGCTTTGGCAATGCGGTTACGCATCTGGAAGCCGTCAGCCCGCTGGCAACGCTTGCCCGTGGCTACAGCGTCACTACCGCCAGCGATGGCAAAGTGCTGAAGCAAACGAAGCAGGCGAAGGCGGGAGAGATGCTGACTACGCGTCTGGCAGACGGCTGGGTAGAAAGTGAAATCCGCACGATCACCGCACAGAAGAAAACGCGAGCGCGTAAAAAAGCGTTGTAAGAGGCCGATGATAAAGCCAATGCCTGATGGCGCTGCGCTTATCAGGCCTACCGTCGGGCACAAACGCACGTAGGCCGGGTAAGGCACAGCCGCCGCCCGGCATAAACGTGGTACCACCGTAAAATTATTCGCCGACCGGCACCCACTCCACCCGCTTTTTCGATATCAGGCCGTGGCCGTTCTGGCAGAAGTAGTCCACCGCGCCGCAGGCTTTCAACACCTCCAGCGGTTTGTGGCATTCCGGGCAGCGCGCCTCCAGCGTAAAATCTTTCTCGCAGTGGTCGCAGTGTGCCTGTTTACCCAGCACCTCCAGCGAGGCCTGACAGGTTGGGCAGATGAATTCCATGACGACTCCTTAACGCGGTTCTTGTGCCGCTATTTTACCACGACTCACCGCTCAGTGTTCCCCGCGTAGCTGCTGCTGGATACGTAAAAGCGTCTCCACTTCCGCCATGCGTCGCTGAGTGAGTTTTGCCACTTCATCCGGCGCGCGGAAAAACAGGCTGCGCTTGCCGAGGATTTGCTCTCCGAGACAGTGTGCATAAATGGCACCCGGTCGCGTCCAGCGCATCACGCTATCACCATCAATCAGCTCCACGCTTTCACCCCCGGGGGCACGAGTCTGGCTGATAATGCGCCCGTCGCGTAGATAAATACGGATCCCTTTGCGCTCAACGCCCGGCCCGGCGTATTTGTTCAGCCACAGGTTAACCGGAATATGACCCAGCGTGCCTTTGAGGTGCGCCTCCCCTTCCGCCGTTTCGGTATCGCCATGCGCGATAGGCCGCCCCAGCCGGTCTTTCACCTGTTCCGCCACCAGCTGAATTTCATCGCTACCGCCGAGATAGCGCACCGTCTCACGCATCATCGCCAGCACGTGGGTGCCGATATCGACAATCACGCCATCAGGATGGCGAAACTCACGGGTGTCGGGCTCGCCGGTGGTAAAGTTCAGGGCGATAGGCTCGCCTGCGGCATTAAAGCCGCTCGGCTCCAGCAGAAAGCCGTCGATGCTGACAATATCGTCCAGCGAAGTCACCGGCGGCGCAGTTACGCTCGCCGAATCCTCCGGCTGCCAGCGGTCATCCATTTTCCCCTGCGCCAGACACCACGCGCCATCGCGAGCCATCCAGTGGTCCAGCGCCAGCACGCGTCGGGCATTGTCTTCATGGACAAGACGTTGGCGCAGGCTATCAATTTGCGCAAGCGTGGCGGCAACCGGTTTTTCCACCACGATGCGGGGAATATCAGAACGCAGCGCCTGCTCGAGCGCGGGCAGATGCTGCAACGAGACGGTGGTGATAAACAGCACATCAAGCGGCTTTTCCAGCAGCTCAGCCAGTGACTCACAGGCGTTCACACCCGGGAGCGTGCGCTGTGGATTCAGGTCGTATCCCCAAAGCGAGGAGATAGGGAATGACAGTCGTGCTAGCGCAGGAAGATAGGCGGTTTCTACCACGGCGCCCAGGCCGATAAATCCAATATTCATAATTTCCGACTCACGTATAAGATAACGACATTTAGCGCCATTATGCGTGAAGCGCCACCGTGAAGTATTGTCCGCGGTGGCGTATCGGGTTACACAACTGCACGTAATCGGGCAAAACCTTCGGCCAGATCGGTCTTCAGGTCATCCATATCTTCGAGGCCAATCTGAATGCGCAGCGTCAGGCCCCCCGGCTGCCAGGTGGTGGCGGTACGATAGTCAGCGCAGTTGAATGGAATCATCAGGCTTTCAAAGCCGCCCCACGAATATCCCATGCCGAAAATGCCCATATGATCCAGCATGTTCGCCACGCCCGCTTTGGTAAATTCCGGCTTAAGGACGAAAGAAAACAGCCCCGATGAACCGGTAAAATCACGCTTCCACAGTTCATGTCCCGGGCATTCCGGTAGCGCCGGGTGCAGTACCTTCATCACTTCAGGGCGTTCACTTAACCAGTGCGCCATCTCCAGACCGCGTTTTTCCGCCTCTTTCAGCCGCAGATGCATGGTACGCAGGCCGCGTAGCGCCAGGAAGCAGTCTTCAGCGCCGGGCAGCATCGCCATCAGATCGTAGGTCTGGCGAAGCTTAGGCCACCAGCTTTCATTAGCCGACACCACCCCCATCAGCAGGTCAGAATGCCCACCGAGGTATTTCGTCCCCGCTTCCAGCGACAGGTCGCAACCGTGTTCGTGGGCGCGGAAGAAAATCGGCGTCGCCCAGGTGTTATCGATAATGGTGGCAATATTGTGCTTTTTCGCCGCGCGGGTCATTGCCGGAACATCCTGAATCTCAAAGCTTTGCGAACCCGGCGATTCCAGAAACAGCGTGGTGGTATTGGGCCGGAACAGGCTCTCAATCTCCGCGCCAATCAGCGGGTCATAGTAGGTGGTCTCAATGCCCATTTTGGTCAGCATCCCGGCGCAGAAATTGCGGGTTGGCCGATAAACGCTGTCGGGCATCAGCAGGTGATCGCCCGCTTTCAGGGTGGTCAAAAGCGATAGCGCAATCGCCCCCAGGCCAGACGGCGATAGCACCGTACCCGCCGCGCCCGCCAGCGCGCTCCAGGCATTTTCCAGGCTGGCAATGGTCGGCGTGCCCATCGTGCCGTAATTAAACTCGGCGCGATTATGCTCGAGATCGTTTACCGTCGGGAAAATCACCGTCGAGCCGCGATAGACCGGTACGTTCACAAACCCCGCCTGTTTGCTGGCATCCCGGCCAAGCTGGGTGATTTGGGTACTGATGTTAAAGTCGGATGTGGATCGATTACTCATGGATTACCTCATTAATTTCCCTGGTCGCGAAAACATCGTAACCACCGAACGTTACTCAAAGAACTTAAAGAAAGGCGATAAGCACAGCAAGATGCCGAAGAAAATGATGAACCAGACACCTACCCCTTTAAACTGATGTAGCACCTTCACCTTATAAACCAGATAGCAAGGGATCAGACAGGAAACCAGGCCAAATAGCGGGCTCCCCAGTTGCATAAAGAACAGGATCGAAAAGCGCGTGGAGATCCAGACCCACAGCCCGAGGATCACCCCAATGCTGATGGCCACATGCAGCACCTTCTGGTTAATTTTTTCTTCTGGAATAAACCGGGTAATCACGTTAACAACGATCCCCTTGATGGCTTCCTGAAAACCAAGATAGATACCAAGAAACGCCGTCAGAATGGCAAAGATATTTAGCAGCGCGCTCATCGCCTTAACGACCGAACCAGGAATAACCTGAGCTGCAATAGCAAGCGCCGATATATTCTGTTCAAAAGCCGATACGGCCTGCTCGTGGCTAATGGCAAAGGTGAACGAAAAAGCAAAAAACAGTACCGCGACGGCCAGAATAATATAGGCCACTCGATTGGCGCGAATCGCCCGATAAGTCGCAATACGTTTATCGGCTTCTATCTTGCGATACGCGATATTCATTGGGCTTAATATCTGTACAAATAAAATAGAAAATAACGTAAAAGGTAGCGTCAGGAAAACGTCACGCATAAACTCCAGAACGGGCGGAAATGCGCTGATATTGCTGAAGTTCCAGTATGGCACCATCACCAAACCCAGCATCACGATAATACCGAACTTTACGCACACCATCGGGCCAGAAACCTTAAACAGCAGCTTTTCACCCTGCGAAGCAATGCAGACCAACACCGTCAGAATTATTAGCCCATACCAGATAGAATCAGACAGCAGTCCTTCCGTCAGGCCAAAGGTTTGAATATAAGATGCACTATCAAAACTTACCGCCAGCGAGTAAGAAAACATTCCGTGTAGCAGCATCAGGAAGTAGGCAATGCCTAAACCTATCCCCCAGTTTTTTCCCAGATACTGGGTGATGACGCTGGCGTAATCCTGGCAATCATCCGTTTCTGACAGCGTTTTCAGATAAAGACTCTGCAGGATGTAAATGGCGGGGTATGAAATTGCCACCGAAACAATAAAGACCCAAATCCCTTTAATACCCACCTGTACCGGCATAAAAACGATGCCAGAACCAATGGCCATACCAATGCAGAGAATCACCCAGCCAACATCATATTTCGTAAAGGGAATGGACTTATATAAATTATTAGATTTATTTTCGAGTATCTCAGCCATTATATGCATTCCTATTTATAAGTGTTATTTAGAATAGAAACTCAAAAAACCGTATTGATGTATCTGTCAGTACAAATGGTAGGGGATCTGATAGGGATAAAGAAAGGTCTGAACGGTGTTAATCACTAACAATACCTTTGCATTTAACGCAAAAATTGACGAGCCTCTCGCTTTTTATGAAAAAATAAATAACATCATTAAAAACAAAGCATTAAACCATAAAAAGATTCTATTTTTCTTTCCTGCTTCGTTCGGGTAAGGTAGCAGCTGACGGCGTTTTTTATTGCGCATAGCGAATAGATGGGGCGTCGAGTCATGTTTACTGTGATTGGCCTCAAATTTCAAAACCGTCACGGCTATAAATCGTTAAAAAAGGAATAGCGATGTCATCAAATAAAAATGCGGCACTCGCGAAATTAAAAATTGATAACTATTCCATTTTTCATCACCTGAAAACGTTTATCAAAGTGGTGGAATGCAATAGCTTTTCTGCAGCCGCACACAAGCTGAACCTGACTCCCTCTTCCGTGAGTCGCAGTATCAGCCAGCTTGAGGATCAGCTCGGTGTCGTGCTGTTAAAGCGAACCACCCGTACCCTAATTCTGACCGAGCCGGGGCAATATCTGCTGTTCCGCGCACAGCGCCTGTTAGAAGAGCTGGACGAGTCGTTGGCCAATATCGCCAGCTTCAACCATCACCCGCAGGGCAAGCTGCGCGTCACCTGCTCTATTGCCTTCGGCGTCTGCCATCTTATGCGAATTTATAGCGAATATCGCCAGGATAACCCGGACGTCACGCTCGGTGTCGATTTAAATGACCAGAACGTTAATCTTAACGAAGAAAATTTTGATATAGCCCTTAGGATTACCGCACACCCGCCGACCAATTTTGCATTGCGTAAAATCTGCAAAATTAACTGGGTGTACTGCGCCAGCCGGGACTATTTTGCGCGGTGCGGCATACCGCAAAGACTGGAAGATCTTGAGCAACACGACTGTCTGATAAACCCCAATGTTTCCGATAACTGGCGCTATCAGAACGTCAATGGCGGCTTTAGCGCGCTAAAGGTGAAGAGCATAATCGAAGTGAACAGTACGCTCGGGCTACTTCATGCCGCGTTGCATCATCAGGGGATTGTCAGCCTGCCGACCTACATGCTGGGCGATTCAATCGCCAGAGGGGAACTGGTGCCTGTACTGACGGAATACAGCGCACGGGAAAATGATTACAGCCTGTATGCACTGTATCATCCGGGGCATTACCAGGATCCCAAAGTCAGAAGTTTTATCGATTTTCTGGTCGAAAGCATCGGGGAAAACCCCGACTGGGATCGCTGGATGCAAAGCCCCGGAGAGGCGTAGCAAATTACTCGTTGCCCCACTCATTCAGGAAGTTGGCAATCTCATCAATACGCTGGGCGCTGATACCGGCTTCAGTCGCCATCTCCTGCTGCGCTTCTTCGCTGATCTCTTCGTTGTTCATCAAACGGGTCAACAGCAGCTGGAAGTAATGCGCCAGTGCATCCAATTCAGACTCACCGACGGGCTTGGCTGATTCTGAGGCGTACTCTTCGGCTATATCATAATACTTCAGTGGAATGTCATTATTCATACATCGCTCCTGGGGTTAGTCTCATTCTTCGACGCTGTACAGGTTTCAGACCTTCAGCATTTTCACCGTGGCTTCAATATCAATCTCATCTTCTGAGAAGATAAGCGTCGTGCCCTGGAAAGTGGTGATCGCCAGCTTCTTCAGCGTACGCATTTCACCCTTTTTCTCCGCCGATTTCGGCTTGATGCTGTTCATCAGAAGCCCCACGGACAGCACCGCATTCTCTTTATCAATCGGGGCATCGGCAGGTACTTCCTCGCTGTAAACCAGGAAGGATTTGATCGACGTGAGCTTGATACGCTCGCCCGCGATATAGATATGCTTGCTTTCCGGAATGACCTTCACCGCATAAGCAGACAGCCCTTTGTTATTCGTCGTGGGTTCGAAGGTCACCGCGGCATCTTTCTTAATCAGATCGGGGTTGGCAACCTTAATCACATGAAAATAGCGGTTATCGCCGTTTTCATCTTTGATAAACCCAAAACCTTTATCTTTAAACCAGGTTGTGATTGTTCCGTTCATCGACCTTACCGCCTACTTTAACCGTTTGTTGACTCAATTTTTGCAGCGCGCAGTGTAAAGCACAATGCGTGCACAAACTATGTCTTTGACTTAAGTCTGGGTGATAATTTTCAGCTACGCGAGCAAACTCCGTTATAAGCCACCGCTTAGGTACATTTATTCTGACCACGGCCGGGCCACATTCAACCGTCGGTACATCGAAGGCGTGATGCCGACGCGTTTGATAAAAGCCCTTCGCAGCACGTCGCTGCTGGAATATCCGCACTGGCTAGCGATGGTTTTCAGCGGCAGCGTGCCGCTTTCCAGCAGCATTTTCGCGCGGTCAATGCGCCCGGCCTCCAGCCACTCACCGGCGGCCATATTCATCTCCTGGCGAAAAAGCCGGCCCAGATGGCGAGCGCTCAGACCAATATGGTCGGCCATATCCTGCAGGTTCAGCACCGTTGCCAGATTCGCGAGCGTCCAGCGCTGTAAATCCTGGAACGCGTTGCGACCGGTCGTGGAGACTGCGCTGTGGAGTATAAAATGTCCCTGATTAACCGGGCGGCGGAAAAACATGACCAGATTACAGGCAATCTCCTGCGCCACCTCGCGCCCCAAATCCTCTTCCACCAGTCGGATGGCTAAATCCATACCCGAAGTCACGCCCGCCGCCGTTCTGACCGGGCCGTCCGCGACATAGAGTGCATCCGCATCCACCTCAACGTCTGAAAACGTCGCCATAAAGCGGGAGGTCATGGCCCAGTGCGTGGTGATTTTACGCTGGGTCAGCAGCCCCGTTTGCGCTAATAGAAACGCGCCGGTACAGACGGAGCCATAGCGACGACTGTTTTCACAAAGCCTGCGGATACGCGTGATTTGCTCATCGTTCAGCGTCTGCTGCCAGACTTCCGGCGCACCGGCCAGCAAAAACGTATCCGGCTGAAGTGCATCTGTGTCTGCCAATCGCGCGTTCGCCACCAGCTTCACACCAGATGAGGCGCTCACCGTCGTCTCCTCCAGCGCGATAACGGCAAACTCATACACCTCGCGATGTAGGATCCGGTTAGCCTCAGCAAAGACATCCAGCGGGCCGGAAACGTCCAATAGCTGAACGCCAGGCACGGCAAGAAGGGCAATAACGCGTTTCATAAATGGGAGTGTCCTGATTCGATGCAATGTCTTAAATCGTCGTAAAACGACAATTCATGACATACAGAATGCCTTGTAAACTCCCCTTCAACAACCCGTGAGGAGGAAAATATGACTATCAACGTGCAAGGCATCCGTATTCCCGACAGCAAACTGGCCCGCGAAACCACTGAATTTATTCGCGATACCGAAAGCGATCTGCTGTTCCATCATTCCAGCCGCGTCTACTACTGGGGCGCACTGGTCGGTTTACGCCGCGAACTGAAGGTAGACCACGAGTTGCTGTATGTCGGCTGCATGTTCCATGATATTGGCCTGACACATGAGCACTGCAGCTGTGATAAACGTTTTGAAGTGGATGGCGCTAACGCCGCCCGCGCATTCCTGGAAGGGCACGGCGTGGCGACTGCCGATATCGATAAAGTGTGGACGGCGATAGCGCTGCATACCACGCCGGGTATTCCGGAATTTATGGCACCTGAAATTGCGCTGTTAACCGCTGGGGTGGAAATGGACGTGCTGGGTATCGGTTACGAGGAATTTAATGACGAGAGCCGTGAAGCCGTGGTTCAGCAGCACCCGCGCCTCGACAATTTTAAAGAGAACATCATCAGCGCATTCTACGACGGTATTAAGGGTAAAACGCAGACCACCTTCGGTAACGTAAAGGCAGACGTTATTGCCGACAAAGACCCAACGTTTGTTCCCGGCAATTTCTGCAGCGTGATTCGTCAGTCGCGCTGGAAATCTTAGCGCGGGCAACGTGCGCTTTGACGCCGGATGGCGCTCTGCTTATCCGGCCTACAGCGACCATAAAAAAACCCGCTTCCGCGGGTTTTTGGCTATTCGGCGCTAAAAGAATTGCTTATTTGCTCTTCTTAATGTGTCGAATAAGACGCTGACGCTTACGCATCTGGGTTGGCGTCAGCGTATTGCGTTTGTTCGCATACGGGTTCTCGCCTTCCTTGAACTGAATACGGATAGGCGTACCCATCACGTCCAGCGATTTGCGGAAGTAGTTCATCAGATAGCGCTTGTAGGAATCCGGCAGGTCTTTCACCTGGTTACCGTGGATAACCACAATCGGCGGGTTATAACCACCGGCGTGGGCATATTTCAGCTTCACGCGACGACCACGAACCAGCGGAGGCTGGTGATCTTCAGTCGCCATGGTCATGATGCGGGTCAGCAGCGCGGTACCGACGCGGCGGGTCGAGCTGTCATACGCTTCACGGATAGATTCGAACAGATTACCTACTCCACTGCCGTGCAGCGCGGAGATAAAGTGTACGCGAGCAAAGTCGATAAAGCCCAGACGGTAGTCCAGGGTCTCTTTCACCTGCTCTTTTACTTCCATGCTCAGGCCGTCCCACTTGTTGACGACGATAACAAGTGAGCGCCCACTATTGAGGATAAAGCCCAGCAGCGACAGGTCCTGATCGGAGATACCTTCACGGGCATCAATGACCAGCAGACAAACGTTAGCATCTTCAATGGCCTGCAGGGTTTTGATAACGGAGAATTTCTCAACCGTATCCGTTACCTTGCCGCGCTTACGCACACCTGCGGTATCAATAAGCACGTATTCACGCTCATCGCGCTCCATCGGGATATAGATACTGTCACGGGTAGTGCCCGGCATATCGTAAACCACCACGCGGTCTTCGCCGAGGATACGGTTAGTAAGCGTAGACTTACCTACGTTCGGGCGACCGACGATAGCGATTTTGATTGGCAAATCCTGCGGGTTGAAGTCGTCTTCCGGCTCTTCTACCCCTTCGCCATTTTCAGCGTCGAATTTCGCCCAATACTCGGCGTCTTCGTCCACTTCTTCCGGCGGGTTGATATCGTCAACGAACGGCAGCAGAACGGTTTCCAGCAGGGTGGTCACGCCACGGCCATGAGAGGCCGCAATCGCGTGGATTTCACCAAGGCCCAGCGACCAGAAGTCAGCAACGGCCTGATCCGGATCAATACCGTCCGTTTTGTTCGCCACCAGGAAGGTTGGCTTTTCACGAGCACGCAGATGTTTGGCAATACCTTCGTCCGCAGGCATCAGCCCCGCACGTGCATCAACCATAAACAGCACAACGTCGGCTTCTTCAATCGCCAACAGTGACTGCTCCGCCATGCGCGTTTCCACGCCCTCTTCCGTGCCATCGATACCGCCGGTATCGATACAGATAAACTCACGCCCTTCAACTTCAGCACGACCGTACTTACGGTCACGAGTCAGACCCGGGAAATCCGCAACCAGCGCATCACGAGTGCGCGTCAGGCGGTTAAAAAGCGTGGATTTTCCAACATTAGGGCGCCCGACAAGCGCGACCACAGGTACCATGTTAAAGCCTCATATACTCAAAATTTTGACAAAATCTATAAATAGCAAACGGCCCCTGAGCATTCAGGAGCCGTCCATTGCTGAATTAACGCCGGTGTTAACGCGTAATCGCGTAAACCGTACCGTCTTTCGCCTGAATCAGCAGTTTACCGTCGGCAACAACCGGGTCCGTCAGGAAGCCCGCGCTGTCAACTTTTTGCTGAGCCACGAAACGGCCATCTTCCGGGTTAATCCAGTGCATGTAGCCTTCTGCATCACCTACCACCAGGCTGCCATTATACAGCGCCGGAGAGGTCAGCAGACGGTGCAGCAGATCGCTCTGCGTCCACAGGGTCACGCCACCGTCGGTGGTCAGCGCCAGCAGACGGTCATTCTGGTCAACGATGTAGATACGGTCGCCGTCAACGATGAAATCGTTCACCGAGCCCAGCTCGCGTTTCCACATAATCTGACCGCTACGCAGATCCAGCGCCGTCAGGTTACCATTGTAGGCTAACGCGTAGACAACGCCATTCACGATAACCGGAGTGGTATCCACATCGCTCAGACGGTCGATTTCGGTAGAGCCGGTAGCCTGAGAAATACGCTGCTGCCAGATCATTTGACCCTGCTGCATCAGTACCGCGCTCACGCGACCGTTATCGCCGCCAACAATCGCCGCGCCATAAGCAACAGCCGGTGCAGATTCGCCGCGCAGAGAGAGCGCAGGCATATCCAGGTTCACCGTCCATTTCACAACACCGCTGTTTTCATCCAGCGCCTGCAGCTGACCGTTGCTGGTGTGAACCAGAACCAGGCCATCGCTGACGGTTGGACGAGAAAGCACTTCGCCTGCTGCCGTGGTTTTCCAGACAACAGCGCCGTCGCCCGCATCCAGCGCATAAACCTGCGCTTTTTCGCTGCCCACGTACACGTGGCCACCGGCAACGGTCAGGCCGCCGGAGAGCAGCGCTGGCTTACGAGAGAACCAGCCATCTTTTTCCGCCAGGTTAACGGACCACACTTCTTTCCCGTCATCCGCGTTCAACGCTTTCACGGTACCTTTACGGTCAGCCGCGTAAACCACGCTGTCCGCATAGGCCGGATGCAGGTTGGAGTAGAAATCACCGATACCGCTGCCGACGGAAACATCCCATGCGGTAGACGGCGTAAACTGGTTTTCTACGGTTGGCAGAGGAGACATTTTAACAACATCTTCTTCGCCGCTAAACAGTGAACAACCACTCAACAGAGTGACAGAAAGCAGTCCTGGCAAAAGTAATTTACGCAATTGCATCGGGTCCCTCTCAGACGGACAAATTATTAATTTTCATGCGCATCATTTCGCTCAGCGCGGGCGATGCATCGCTCTTAGCGCCAGCTTCCCACGCCGCACGTGCGCCCTGCTTGTCACCTTTACTGAGCAGGATTTCCCCGCGTAAATCAGCAACAATTGCCGTCCAGCCTTCGCCCTTCACGCCTTCCAGCGTTTTCAGAGCAACGTCAGGCTGCTTCAGCTGTAGCTGAACGCGCGCCAGACGCAGGCTGATAACGGATTTCAGATTATCATCAGATGCGGCTGCCAGGCCCTGCTGCAGCTGTTTTTCAGCCTGAGCAAGGTCGCTTTTGTCCACGAAGACCTGAGCCAGTTCCAGAGAGGCAAACGCACCATAGGTGTTTTTGGTCTCTGCGGCAAATTTCTGAGCCGCGGCCAGCGCTTCCGGTTTCCCTGAACTAAGAGAAGAAACGGCATTTTCGTAAGCCGCGGAAGATTCCCGGGCCGAGTCTACCTGATGGGAATTCCAGTAACGCCAGCCAACCAGCGCACCGATCCCTAAAATTACCCCAACGGCCAGCGCTTTGCCATTTTCAGCAAAGAAGCTTTTAAGCGCCTCAACCTGATCGTTTTCGTTATTTATTTCCACGCAGCCCTTCTCCTGATAATGATGTCCTGGAGATTAACCCAGAATAGTGCGCAAATGCGCGGCAACGCCTTCCTGCGTTACGGTTGTCTGCTCACCAGAGCGCAAATCCTTCACGACAACAGTGGCTTGCTCAACTTCTGACTCACCCAGAACCAGGGCAATACGTGCGCCCCATTTATCAGCGCGCGCGAACTGTTTCTTAAAGTTGCCGCCGCCGTGGTTGGTCATCAGTTTTACACCCGGTAATGCATCACGCACCTGTTCTGCCAGACGCATTGCGGCTGACTGAGTATCGGTGCCTGAAGCAACCAGGTATATATCGACAACAGGATCTGCTTTAAATTCCGGATTAACTGCCTGAACTAATAAAACAAGACGTTCCAGACCCATCGCGAAGCCTACCGCAGGGGTAGCGCGGCCGCCTAACTGCTCAACCAGACCATCATAACGACCGCCGGCACACACGGTACCCTGCGAGCCGAGGCTGTTGGTAACCCATTCGAAAACGGTACGGTTGTAGTAGTCCAGACCGCGAACCAGACGCTGGTTAACGGTGTAGGCGATACCGGCAGCATCAAGCTGTGCGCACAGGCCAGCAAAGTGCTCACGGGATTCTTCATCCAGATAGTCGCCAAGCGCAGGAGCGTCATTCAGCAGCGCCTGAACGTCTGCGTTTTTGGAATCCAGCACGCGCAGCGGGTTGCTGTACATACGACGTTTGCAGTCTTCATCCAGCACTTCAACATGCTGCTCAAGGAAGGCGACCAGCGCGTCACGGTAGTTGGCTCGAGCTTCCAGAGAACCGATGGAGTTCAACTCCAGATTCACGTGTTCAGAGATACCCAGCGCACGCCACCAGCGCGCAGTCAGCATAATCAGCTCAGCGTCGATGTCTGGGCCCTGCAGACCGAAGACTTCACAACCCAGCTGATGGAACTGGCGATAACGTCCTTTCTGAGGGCGTTCGTGGCGGAACATCGGCCCGATGTACCACAGACGCTGCTCCTGATTGTACAGAAGACCATGTTCGATGCCGGCGCGTACACAGCCCGCAGTACCTTCCGGACGCAGCGTCAGGCTATCGCCATTGCGGTCTTCGAAGGTATACATCTCTTTTTCAACCACGTCGGTCACTTCACCGATAGCGCGTTTGAACAACGGGGTCTGCTCTACAATCGGCAAACGGATTTCGCTATAACCGTAGCTGCCGAGCACCTGCTTGAGTGTGCCTTCAATGCGCTGCCAGATGGCGGTTTCGCCAGGCAGATAATCGTTCATGCCGCGAATGGCTTGAATGTTTTTTGCCACGTTAATTCTCTTTATATATAAAAATGAACCCTCAGCGCGTTCTGCGCCTGGGGTTCAATCATACACAGGAAGCAAGCCGCTTCCCATCTCGTTATTTTTCAACCTGCTGAACGTCGATACGACGCGCTTCATCAAGCACCGAGGCTTTCGCGCGGATTCTTGCTTCAAGCTGGCTAATCATATCGTCGTTATCAACGCGGTCTTTACGCACGCCGTCTTCATACAGGCCGCTTTTTTTGTTGCCGCCGGTCACGCCCAGCGTCGACACCAGCGCTTCGCCAGGGCCGTTTACCACGCAGCCGATGATCGATACGTCCATCGGGGTGATGATATCTTCGAGACGCTGTTCCAGCGCATTGACCGTCCCGATAACGTCAAATTCCTGACGTGAACAGGTTGGACAGGCGATGAAGTTGATCCCGCGCGCGCGGATACGCAGTGATTTCAGAATATCGAAACCAACTTTGATCTCTTCAACCGGATCCGCCGCCAGCGAAACGCGCAGCGTATCACCGATCCCTTCGGACAGCAGCAGACCAAGGCCAATCGCCGACTTCACGGAGCCGCTACGCAGACCGCCCGCTTCGGTGATCCCAAGGTGCAGCGGTTGATCGATCTGTTTCGCCAACAGGCGATAAGATTCCACTGCCAGGAAAACGTCTGACGCTTTCACGCTGACTTTAAACTGATCGAAGTTCAGACGATCGAGGTGATCCACGTGGCGCATGGCTGATTCCAGCAGCGCCTGCGGCGTAGGCTCGCCGTATTTTTCCTGCAGATCTTTTTCCAGCGACCCGGCGTTAACGCCGATACGGATAGGGATGTTTTTATCGCGAGCGCAGTCAACAACCATGCGAATACGCTCTTCGTTGCCGATGTTACCCGGGTTAATGCGCAGGCAGTCAACGCCGTACTCCGCCACTTTCAGGGCGATACGGTAGTCGAAGTGAATATCGGCAACCAGCGGGACGTTAACCTGCTGTTTGATAAGCTTGAAGGCTTCTGCGGCGTCCATCGTCGGTACGGATACGCGAACGATATCCGCCCCAACGCGTTCTAACGCCTTAATTTGATTAACCGTCGCTTCAACGTCTGTTGTGCGCGTATTGGTCATCGACTGTACGGCGATAGGAGCCCCATCGCCGATCGGCACGTTCCCAACGTAAATGCGTGTGGATTTTCTACGTTGAATTGGAGCCTGGTTGTGCATGAAAAATCTCCCGCATTACGCGTCTGTTATTGTGCTGGTGATTGTTCAGCACTCACGGTCAGGCGCGCAACCTGGTTAGTTCTGATAAAGCGGCTCAGATCGACAGGTTTACCCTGGTATTCAATCTGTACTGCGGCCGGTGCACCAATTTTCAGTTTGTAAGGTGCCTGACCGCTCAGGTTCAGGTTACCACCTTTACGCTGCAGACCGCTGAACAGCTTCTTACCGGTAGCATCGGTGACTTCCAGCCAGCAGTCGGCGGAGAAGTTCATCACCAGCGCGTTGCCATCAGCAACCGGGGCAGTTGTCTGAGCCGGGTCAGTTGGCAGTGCGCCCGGCGTAGCGGTCTGTGGTGCAGGAGTTGTGGTTTGCGCTACGGTACCGTCGACGTTAGCCTGAGACGGTGCCACAACGGCGTTATTCTGTGCTGTCGCTGCTGGTGCGGTAGTCGCAGATGGTGCGGCATCCGTTGGTGCGGCGGTCGCGGTATCTGGTGCTGTTGCGGAATCAGCGGTTGTTGGAGCCTGGTTAGCATCCGCGCCGGTGTTCAGCGGGATATCCTGAGCGTCGCTGCCGTTCGCTTTCAGCTCAACGGAGGACTGATCGGCCATGGTGGTGATCTCTTCCTGCTGCGCTTTGTGGTTCTGCCACCACCAGGCGACGGTTAAACCGACCACCACGAACAGCACGAGCCAGGTAAAGCTCATCAGCCAGCCATCGCGTTTTTTGCGACGTTTACCCAAGGAGAAGGTCTGCATCGGTGCGACTTTCGCCGCGCGTACCGGCGCTTGCTTTTCCATCATCGGCAGCAGCTCTTCCTCGGGGATATGCACGAGGCGAGCGTAGGAACGGATATAACCACGCAAGAATGTTGAAGCGAGTTCAGCAGGCGCCTTATCTTCTTCAATATCACGAACGGTGGAAACCTTCAGGCACAAGCGTTCTGCAACGGCTTGCTGGCTGAGTCCGAGTTGTTCACGGGCATTACGCAAACGGACACCCGTGGTCTGTGCTTCTTGTTGGTCGTGGTTGGTTTCAGTATTCATTCGCTACAACTGCTGATTCGTGAAATTTAAGGTTCTGATGCGGAATCTTGCCCGCACCGCGAAACATCCGGTCGTGTGTTCGAACTGACAGACTGGCTGTCGGGTGTACCCTATCCAAAACAGCGTCAAAGGCAGTATTCACGCTGTAATTGCAACGCTACATACTGCCTCAATACTTGTCGAAACGCACCGTAATTATTAACCAGATCAGTACGTTTCGCCTAATCCTTAAGCACTTGACTCTACGTGCGCCCTTTCAGGCGCACGTCACGCTGAATTACAGCGCTTTTACTTCAATGGTTTCACCCTGCATACGCTTACGCATTGTACGCTTGGTACGGTCGATAACATCACCGGCCAACTGACCGCAGGCGGCATCAATGTCATCTCCGCGAGTTTTACGCACGATAGTGGTAAAACCGTAGCCCATCAACACTTTACAGAAACGGTCGATACGGCTGTTAGAGCTGCGACCATACGGCGCACCCGGGAACGGGTTCCACGGAATGAGGTTGATCTTGCACGGCGTATCTTTCAGCAGTGCAGCCAGCTCATGCGCATGCTCGGTACCGTCGTTGACGTGGTCAAGCATCACGTATTCGATGGTCACGCGGCCCTGATTGGCGTTGGACTTCGAAATGTAGCCACGAACAGATTCCAGGAACGTCGCGATATTGTACTTTTTGTTGATAGGTACAATTTCGTCACGGATGGTGTCGTTCGGTGCGTGCAGGGAAATAGCCAGCGCCACGTCAATCATGTCGCCCAGTTTGTCCAGCGCAGGCACAACGCCTGAGGTAGACAGGGTAACGCGACGTTTAGAGAGACCAAAACCGAAATCGTCCAGCATGATTTCCATTGCTGGAACCACGTTGGTCAGGTTCAGCAGCGGTTCACCCATGCCCATCATCACCACGTTGGTGATAGGACGTACGCCGGTCGCTTTGACGGCACCGACGATTTTCGCCGCGCGCCAGACCTGGCCGATAATTTCCGATACCCGCAGGTTACGGTTAAAGCCCTGCTGAGCCGTAGAGCAGAATTTACACTCTAATGCACAACCGACCTGTGAAGAGACGCACAGGGTGGCGCGATCGTCTTCTGGAATATAAACGGTTTCAACGCGCTGATCGCCAACGGCAATCGCCCATTTGATGGTGCCGTCAGATGAACGCTGCTCTTCCACCACTTCCGGGGCGCGAATTTCAGCGACTTCTTTGAGCTTGCCGCGCAGGACTTTGTTGATGTCAGTCATTTCATCAAAGTCGTCGCAGCAGTAGTGGTACATCCACTTCATCACCTGGTCGGCGCGGAAGGGTTTTTCGCCTAAGTCTTTAAAAAACTCGCGCATCTGCGGACGGCTAAGATCCAGCAGGTTAATTTTTCCATCTTTGTTGGGAACCGCCGGGATGGCGCTCTCAGGCGTGACAATTTGTTCAGACATTTTCTATTCCGGCCTCGTTGTTACACGTTATGGCCCCTGGAGGGTTGATAAAAAGAAGCGCCCCAGGAAAGCGGTCTGCTCGTCCGGGGGCGCTGCATTGTACAAATTCTGGCGCACGGATGCCACGTCTGCACGCGGCATTCGCTAAATAAAGTGTAAACGTGCCCTTAGCGGGTACGTGGGCACACTTCGCCTTCTGCGAAGAAGAAAGCAATTTCGCGCGCGGCGGATTCTACGGAGTCAGAACCGTGGGTGCCGTTTTCGGTGAAGCTGTCCGCGTAGTCAGCACGCAGCGTGCCAGCCAGCGCGTTGTCTGGGTTGGTTGCGCCCAGCAGGTCACGGTGACGCTGAACGGCGTTTTCGCCTTCCAGTACGGAAACCACGATTGGGCCGGAGGTCATGAACTCAACCAGACCGTCGAAGAATGGACGACCATCGTGCTCAGCGTAGAAGCCACGAGCCTGCTCAACGGTCAGGTGCAGCATTTTGGTGCCAACAATCTTAAACCCTGCTGATTCAAAGCGAGAGAAGATGCTGCCAATAACGTTTTTTGCCACCGCGTTTGGTTTGATGATGGAAAAAGTACGTTCAATAGCCATGATTACCTCTAATTTTATGTTGTCGTGCATACAGCAGTTGTATGACCTGGCGCGGATTATAAAGACCGGATGCGTCGTTGCCTATGGATGAAGGTAACATTTTTTTAAAATAAAACACTTTTAAGCAACACATTTTGTAACACGCTCGGTTTGGTTATTGCGCGCCGGTTTTGCCCGATGGCGCTACGCTTATCGGGCCTACGGGTCGATGCCATATTGTAGGCCGGGTAAGCGTAACACCAACCGGCGACGTCACTCACTGTAGCGTAAAATTCACCACCGACGTCTGCCCCGCTTCATCCATCACCACCAGTTGATAAGCCGCCGGGGCTGTCAGCGTTAACGTCAGACTATCGCCAGCACTCGCCTGCGGTTCACCGTTGAGGAACCACCAGCGTCGCCCTTCCCCACCGCTTGCCTGCAGCACGACTTTTGCGCTCGGCTCACCGGGCAAACGTCGAATCACCGCATCTTCACGAATACCGGAAAGCATCAGCGGGGCGGCATTCTGCAATTGGCGCGGCGGGCAACTCGTCGAAACCGGCGGCAGTCGCGCGGCGCGGCGCTCTCCGGCGGGCAGCCACGGCTCCAGCGGCAGCGGCCAGACGTCGAGCTTGATTTCACGGGCGTCAGGACAATCCGCCGCGACGCGCTTACCTTCAGCGTCCAGCCACAGCGGGAAACGAATTCCCTGCATCCCTTCTTGCTCCGGCAGCAGCAGCGTCGGCGGCAGGCTGTTATCCAGCACCCAGGTGGACAGCCGTCGACGGCAGTTGCTGTCTCCAGCCGGCAAGGGTTGCCCACCTGGCCAGCAAATCTCCGCCGAGCTTACCGATGCAGGGCGCGGGTCGAGCCCTTCCTGCTGGCGCGTAGTGCTGGCCAGCAGCAGGTTACTCACCTGATTGAGCAGCGGAATCGCGCTGGCAAAACCAAACTGCCCGGCTACCGGCGTGCCGTCCGGTCTGCCCGTCCAGATACCAATGCTATAGCGAGCGTTTACGCCGATGGCCCACGCATCGCGATAGCCATAGCTGGTACCGGTTTTCCATGCCAGCGGCACGACCTGCGGTAATGAGGCATCGGGCACCGGCTGGGCTTCTCCGGCAAGAATGCGGCGAATAATCCACGCAGCCCCCGCAGAGAGCAAGGGGCGCTCTACCAACGGATCGCTGGCCAGCAGGCGCAGTTTGCCCACTTTGCCATGACGGGCGAAGGCGCTATAGGCGGCGGTAATATCCGCAAGCCTTGCCCCCGAGCCACCAAGAATCAGCGACAAGTTTGGCTCCGCACCCGCAGGCAAAATCAACGGCAGCCCGGCATTACGCAAACGAGCGGCGAACTGCTTAGGCCCGTAGGCATCCAGCACCTGCACCGCCGGAAGATTCAATGAACGCACCAGCGCATCGCTCATGCTTACCGGGCCGTGAAAACCGCTGTCAAAATTGCCGGGGCGGTAGTCACCCACTCGCCGCGGCACATCCTGCAACAGCGAAGCCGGATGGATCAACGCGCTGTCGAGCGCCATGCCGTACAAAAACGGTTTCAGCACCGAACCCGGCGAGCGAACCGCCGTCACCATATCGACATGACCAAACCGGCTGTCATCGGAGATATCCACTGAGCCCACCCAGCCGCGCACTTTCATGTCTCGGTTATCCACCACCACTATCGCGAGCGAACTACGCGGCGGCAAGCGCGATTTCCAGTTCAGAGCCATCTCTTCAAGCTGGCGCTGTAACCCGGCATTCAGAGTTGTGACCACTTTCTCATCCCGACTGCGGGCCAGCATATGGCGTGAAAAGAGCGGTGCAAGCTGCGGCATTTGCCGCGGAAACAGCCAGACCGGCTCCTCTTTCGCCTCTTTCACCACCTCGGCCGACCAGACCTGCTGCACTAGCATGCGGTCCAGCACTTTATTACGCGCCGCCTGAGCGCGAGCGGGCCAGCGGTCCGGGCGCAGGCGGCTCGGTGCCTGTGGCAACACCGCCAGCAGTGCGGCATCGGCGTAGCTCAACTGGGCGGGAGGTTTGCCAAGATAGGCCCAGCTTGCCGCACCAATACCCTGTAGCGTACCGCCAAACGGGGCACGATTGAGGTAAAGGGTAAGGATGTCTCGTTTGGAGAGGTGCCATTCCAGCTGCATCGCGCGCCAGAGCTGACGAAATTTACCGCCGAAGGTTCGCGGGTGCGGGTCGAGCAAGCGCGCGACCTGCATGGTCAGGGTGCTGCCGCCGGACACTACGCGCCCCGAAGTCACATCCTGCCAGGCCGCACGCGCAATAGATAACGGATTTACGCCGGGATGATCCCAGAACCAGCGGTCTTCATACTGAATGAGAGCATCAAGATAGCGCGGCGACACCTCTTCGATAGTCACCGGATAGCGCCAGATCCCCTGCGCATCGGCAAAACGCCACAGCGGGCTGCCGTCCTCCGCCACTACTACCCGAGCGGGGGTGACCTCATGGAGCGGCAACGGCCAGAGTTTATCAGCCAGCACAACGACAGCGCACAACAACACGACCGCCCCGGCTAGCCATCGCCAGACGGGGCGTTTAATCCAGGCAAGACGCATCCTACGGCACAACGATTAGCATATCGTCCGCTGCCCCAACGGCGCGCCAGCCCGGAACATACATAGACTCAACCTGAGACGGCGGCACGCGGTAGGTGCCCGGCATCACCGCACGAGCGAGGTAGATAAGCGTCACCGGTTGATTGGCGCTCACCGAAACCGCCGCCACAAAGCGATCGTCGCGGAATTCCATATGCTGGATATCCGCCTGCTGCATCTGGTTTAGCCACTCCTGCACCTCAGCGCCGTTGTCCTGTAGATTGGCGCTGCTGTTCGCCAGGTTCTGGTTTTCTAACTCCAGCCCCGCCGGCAGCATATCAACAACCAGGGCATCCGGTACGTTCTGGCTGGCGTTAACGTCCAGCTTCACCAGTACCAGTTCACCGCTGCGCAATGATGAGAGCGATTTACGCTGCCCGTCGGTGCCGTAGAACTGCCGCTCGATATGCAGCACGTTGCTTGACGCCACAGGCGCATTCTCCGGATACCCTGTGCTATCAAGGCGCAGCCACAGCGGCTGTTCACCCTTGTTCGTCACCGTCAAGGTAGAAAGCTGGTCACCGTCGAGATTTCGCGTCAGGGCTTTCTCCCCTTGCAGCGGCTGGCTTTCAAACGAGGTTTGCGCCTGCCAGTTGCCCGGCAGGTCCAGTACACCTTTCGCCGCCAGGAACAGCGCATTGTTCTCCTGGGTCGACAGCCAGCGTTCGCTGAACGCCTGCTCGGAGAGCGTTTGCAGCAGCGTGTTTTGCGCGTCAGGCAGCAGCTTGTTCTCTTCCAGCAGCGATAGCATCAGCGCGTTATCGCGAAGCGCACTGCCGTAATCCGCCAGCCAGCGCCGCTGATCCTCACGTTTGGTGGTGAGCGAAAGCTGGATAGCCTGTTCGCTGCGCGGTGCATCCCCCATCGCTTTCAGCGCAATCCCTAGCTGCATTAGCGGCAGGCCGGAACCCGCCTGAGCACGACGCTCCCACAGTTCACGCAGCGCGCCAAGCGGCGCTTTTTGCTGCCGTGCCAGCACCAGACCTGCATAGGCCTGAATCGCGAAGCGGCTTGCCGCGTTATCGTCGGTATAACGTACGTTCATCAGCCCCGGCTCCTGCAAATAGCGCAGCATACGGTTATTGCCTTTGTTAATCGCCTCTGCCGGTACGCTATAGCCCTGCTCACCCGCGCGCACCAGGAAGTCCATCGCGTAGGCGGTCAGCCAGTACTCTTCCGGGCCGTCTTTATCCCACAGCGCGAAGCCGCCGTTATCTTTCTGCATTTGCAGCAGACGCGAAATCCCGATATCCACCGCCGCGCGACGTTTGTCGTCGCTATCACCGACAATGCCCAACGTTTTAAGCTGCGCGGCGTTGGTATAAAGCTGCGGGAAGAGGCCGCTGGCGGTCTGCTCCAGGCAGCCGTACGGATAGGCCTTCAGTTCGCGAATATAGCGGGCCAGATTCAGCGGTGGTTTACCGCTTAACAGCAGCTGCCCCTGTAGCGTAGCCGGTGAGAAGTTCAGGTGCTGGTTTTCCGGAACGTTCCAGCTTTCACCCGGTTGTAGCACCGCGCCGCTGTTGACGGTTTGTGCCGGATAGGCCGGACGCACGCCAATTTTCCACTGTTTGTGGAAGTCGGCCAGAGTTTCACCCGGTAGCGTCATCCCCGTCACCGTGACATCGACTTCACCATCACCGTAGCCTTCGCCAGCGCTAACTGGGACAAAAAGCGTATGGCGTACGCCAGGCTCCAGCGTAACCGGCTCCGGCTGTGCGCCTTTCAGCTGTAGCAGGCCGCTGGCCGCTAATTGAACGTTGAGCGTCTGCGGTTTGTCCGTCAGGTTGGTTACGTCCAGCGTCAGTCGCGCGCTGTCACCACCGGCCATAAAGCGCGGCGTATTCAGCTCAACCACCACCGGTGCGGCAACCACCACTTTAGACTCAGCGCTGCCAAAATCTTCCACCGTCCAGGCCTGCGCCATCACGCGAAGCTCGCCGTTAAAATCACCAATCGGCATCGTAATGGTGCCTTCGCCGTTTTCATCAAGCGTGACGGGCTGCGCCTGCTGGGCAATAATCGTGACGTGGTTAACCGGCGGTTTACCACCGCGGTTAAGTTCATCACCATCGCCGCCAAAGCGCAGGCTCGCCAATCGCCCCTGACCTTCAATCACCTGGCCGTAGATGTCATAGATATCCGCGCCGTAACGTTTCTGGCCGAAGAACGCCTGCCACGGGTCGGGGGTGGTGTAGTCGGTAATGTTCAGCACGCCGCTATCCACGGCGGAAAGCAGCACGTTCACCTGCTTCGGCGTATCGCCCTCTTTGCGGTTCACCTTCACCTTGACGGTCAGCGGCTGGTTTGGCCGCATTTTTTGCGGACTTTCAAGCGTCACACCCAGCCGACGCTGTTCATCGCCAAGCGGTAGATGCAGCACGCCCACCGCCCGTTTCGGCGTGGCGGAGCGGGATTTATCACCCGGGCGCACCACCAGCGTACTGAGGTAAAGATCGTGACGGTTCCAGCTCTTATCCACCGGAATGGAAAGATCCAGCCCTTCCGCCGGAACGTTGATTTCTTGCCACCACAGCGGGCCGTCGCTGGACTCCACCATGGCATAGCCTTTCCCCGCCGCCGGGGCCGCGACGTGCAGTTTAATGGTATCGCCAGGTCGGTAGTTCGGTTTGTCCAGCTTCAGGGTGACGCGGTCCGGACGCGCCGCGCCGCTGCCGTCGCTGTTGTCCTGCCAGCTATAACCGGCCCAGAAGCGCACGCTGGTCACCGCGTCGTCAGGCGCTTTAACCTCTAACCGATAAGCGCCCCACTCTACCGGGAAGCTGACCTTGCCGGTTTCATCGGCTTTCAGGCTCAGCGACTCTTCGCCCTCGACCAGATCTTTTTGATCAAAACGGGACTGCCAGCCGTCGCTTTCCGACCAGTTCCAGTAGTAGTCACGCCGTTCGCGGATCAGCCGAACCTGAAGGTCAGAAACAGCCTTTTTTTCACCCTGCGCATTGGTGTAAACGATATCAAACGACGCCTGGCTGTTTTCATCGACGATCGGTTGATTCACCGTGGTGTCGGTGCGGTAGTCATAGACCGCCTTGCTGGCGAACTGCGGACGAATACCCGGCAGTTCAGGCGCGGGCCAGATGGCCTGAGTGGCACGACGGGTTACCGGGCGACCGCCGGACTCCAGCAAACTTGCCTGCAGGATGACCTGCAGCGGCGAGTGCGTTTCCTGCCACTGGCTGGCGGTGGTGACCTCACCACGACCTTTGCCGTCCAGCGTCAGGTTCATTTCATCGAGGCTGCGGGAGGTATTTTCTTCAGCAATATCACCAAACTGGAAGCCCGGTAGCGCGGCCACGGCCTCGCGTAGCGGACGTAAAAAGAGCTTACCCTGCAGGCTGTTACCGCTGGCTGGCGCGCCGTAAAGATAGTAACCCACCACGTCAAACTTCACGTCGTCACCCGGTGCTAGCGGTGTGGGCTGCGGCGTCAGGTTCAGCGCCATGCGTTCGGGCATAAAATCTTCAACGTGGAAATCCCACTCGCGCAGTTGGTTATCGCCAGTGTTAGCGCGAATATGCCACATGCCGGTTCCCGCGCTAGCGTCCAGCGGGTAGGTAAACTGATACAGGCCGTTGACCGGCTGGCTCACCACGCTACGAATGACCTGCCCGTCCGGTTTCACCACCTCCAGTTTCACCGGCTGTTCTGGCAGCGGCTTGCCGTCACCGTCGCGCAGCAAACCGTTGAGGATCACCGTTTCACCGGGACGATAAAGATCTCGAGGGCCAAACATAAAGAACTGTTTGCTGTAGCCCGGGTCCCCCGCAATATCGAACTCGGCCAGATCCAGTGCCGGAAGTTTCAGGTCGAGTAAAGTGGTTTGCCCCTCTTTTCGCGCCAGCAGCAGCGCGGCGTCTTTATCGGTTTTGAGGGTAGCATGGCCCTGGCTATCGCTGTTGGCCTGAGCCAGCGTTTGCCCTTTGTCGTTAAGCAGCGTCAGCTCAACTGCTGATTGGGCAGCGCCGTTCTCGAGGCTTTGAGTGAAGACATCCAGCTGATTGTGGTAGCGGTGCAGCGATACGCCAACATCGCTTAAGGTAAAGAGCGTAGCGGCATTGCTGTAGCTGTATTGTCCGGCCGGATTCATCACCGCAATATAAACGCCAGACTGCTGCAGCGGCGCGATGTCTTTCAGCGGCAGCAGCAATTTTTCCCGCGTGTTGCGCGCCGGGTTCAGGTCAAAACGTCCGGTATAGACGAGGTCCGCCATTTTCAGCAGTTCATCAGATTCCCAATTGCTGAGCGAACTGCGGTACTCCCACTGGCTGACAAACGCCGCTAGCGACTCAGGCTTCACGCGGAAGAAGTTAACGTCGACGTGCGGCACGTTGAGCACCATCACCGGCAGCCCTTCAACCACTTTACCGGGCAGCAGAGAGCCACGGCTGGCAAAACCAACGCTTGGCGCAATATCTCGGGTGGTCAGCGTTTTTTCAACGCTGGTACCGAAGGTCGCTTTATTCAGCGCCACCAGTTCGGGGTCGACGGTCACAATAAGGTCGCGCTTAGGCTCAAGATGGCGTAGGCGCAGCTCTTTCAGGTTGGGTGCTAGCTCCCAGGCGCCGTCAACCTTGCCGCTTTTCTTATCCACAACGTGGACGGTTTTGCTGAAATCCTGATCGGGGTTAAGCGCAATAGAGAAGGTCAACACCAGCGTGGCGGCGCCATCGAGCTGCACTTCAGAGGCATCAAGTAGCGTAAGCGCTTTACCCTGGCTTTGTTGAGCCAGCTTTTCCAACTGTGCAGCATCTGGTTTGGCGGGCGCGGCTTTCTGCGATGCGGAAGCGGCGGGTTTGGCATCCGGCGCTTTCTTGCTATCGTCACATCCGACAAGAAGCGTGGCGGTCAGCATAGCAAGCACGGCTAAACGGAACGGTTTCATCCTTAGAACCTCTGACGTTAAGTCTCTATTTCGTTAATTGACATAGTATTATGCGCAAACGTGACTTTTACCAATAGAACGGTCATTTCCGGACATCCTTTTCAGATTCCCTATCGCCTCAATCACAACCAGGGCGTAGTTAACTTGTCAGCCTAAGGGAAAACGTCGACAATTCCTCTACGTTTGCAAATGGAGGCACCTCATGACCACCTCTTTCTTTGTCGCCGCCGATTGGCTGGCTGAGCACATTAACGACCCGGCAGTTCAAATCATTGATGCCCGGATGGCACCTCCAGGGCAGGAGCACCGGGATATGGCAGGCGAATACCGCGCGGGTCATCTGCCTGGCGCGCTGTTCTTTGATATCGAAGCGCTTTCCGACCATACCACTTCATTGCCGCACATGATGCCGCGTCCTGAAGCCTTCGCTGTTGCCATGCGCGAACTGGGCGTCAACAGCGATAAGCATCTGGTGGTCTATGACGAAGGTAACCTGTTCTCCGCGCCGCGCGCGTGGTGGATGCTGGAAACCTTCGGCGTGGAAAACGTTTCTATTCTGGCAGGCGGCCTCGCGGGTTGGCAGCGCGATGAACTGCTGCTCGAAAAAGGCGATGTTGATGCCGGTGAAGGCGAATTTGAGGTTAAGTTTAACGCCGAGGCCGTTGTACGTCTGACCGATGTGCTGCTGGCAAGCCATGAGCGCTCGGTGCAGATTGTCGATGCACGTCCAGCCGGTCGTTTTAATGCTGAAGTGGATGAACCGCGTCCCGGCCTGCGCCGCGGCCATATTCCCGGTGCGCTGAACGTGCCATGGAACGAGCTCACCTTTAACGGTGAACTGAAAACCACGGACGAGCTGGAAGCGATTTTTGCCCGTCAGGGCGTTGATCTTAGCCAGCCGATTATCACCAGCTGTGGTTCCGGCGTGACGGCGGCGGTAGTGCTGCTGGCGCTGAAAACGCTGGATGCAAAAGAGGTGGTGCTGTATGACGGCGCCTGGAGCGAATGGGGCGCGCGCGACGATTTGCCGATTGAGCCTCAGGTGTAAAGCCATCCCGGGGTCGGCGTAAACGCCTCGCCCGGGCTACAATGGTAGGCCGGATAACGCGTTTACGCCGCCATCCGGCATGGTTTCAAATGATTCGGTTCTGCTTAAAATCACGCAGGAAGCTGCCCCAGCGTTTTTCATAGAACGGCGTGATATGGGCGAGCATAAAGTGGCTGATGCCCTTCTCGCCTTCTACTACCTGACAGATATCAATCGGCTCGTCACCCGGTAGAGTGTCGGTCGCCACGCTGCCAGCGGCGTGAATAATCTCTTCGATATCCCCTTCCGCTTCAATACCGATCAGCAGATTCGGCTGCTCGTCCGCACGCTCTTTAATGGAACAGATAAACGCACGTTTCACCGTTTTCAGGGTTTTAAACAGCGTAGTCAGCGACTCCACCATCTGAGCCGGTGGCTCTGCCACTTCCGAGAGCAGCAGCGCGCTGCCGCCTTCGAGCACTTCCTGCGTACTGAGCGGATTGCCCTCTTCGCCAATCAGGTGACTGATTTCACGCGGAGTAAACTCTTTGCCGGTCGGCAGCTTTGCGTTCAGGAACAGCGTCTCACCGAGGGTCATTTCAAACAACGTACGTACCGGCATGACCACGAAGGCCTGCTCGGTCGTCACCGCCTCTTTCAACGCTTCCAGCGAGGTGAAAAACGGGATGACGGAGGTGCCATCGTCTTTTTCCCAGTGCTGTAATTCTAAGGCGCTGTCGTCAACAACCTGCTGGTCGTCAGCCGCGCTGCCGGGAACCCAGACGGTGGATTCCAGCAAGGTGCGGAAAAAGGCCGGACGATGAGCGGGTTCGGTCGCCGCTTGTTCCAGCAGCGTTTCGAGTTCGTTTTTGCTTTCAGACATAGTGCTTCCAGAAGGTGTGAATACCCCTCACCCCGGCCCTCTCCCCAAAGGGGCGAGGGAGAAAAACCATCGCCATTGGGTAAGGGAGAACACCGGACGGTCCCCTCTCCCCTTTGGGGAGAGGGTTAGGGTGAGGGGAAAAGATTATTCGGCGGTCAACAGATTCGCGATAGTCCGCACGCCCAGCCCGGTTGCACCCGCCGACCACTGCTCAACGGCCGCTTTACGGTAGGTGGCGGAACAGTCGATGTGCAGCCAACCTTCGTGATAGTTCTCTACGAAGTGGGACAGGAAGCCCGCCGCGGTGCTTGCGCCCGCCGGGTAGGCCGCGCTGCCGGTGTTGTTCAGCTCAGCAAAGTTAGACGGCAGCTGGTTGCGGTGGAACTCCGCCAGCGGCAGACGCCAGAAGGCTTCATTTTCCGCACTGGCGCTCGCCAGCAGGCGGTTAGCCAGCTTGTCGTCAAAGCTGAACAGCGCGTGGTAATCGTTGCCCAGCGCGGTTTTGGCCGCCCCGGTCAGGGTTGCCGCATCGATGATAAGCTCAGGCTTCTGCGCGCTAGCGTCAATCAGGCCGTCGGCCAGCACCAGGCGACCTTCCGCATCCGTGTTCATCACTTCCACATTTTTACCGTTACGGTAGTGGATGATATCGCCAAGCTTGAAGGCATTACCGCTGATCAGGTTGTCCGCGCAGCACAGGTACAGTTTTACGCGCTTGTTCAGGCCACGAGTAATCGCCAGCGCCAGCGCGCCGGTCACCGTCGCCGCACCGCCCATATCGGACTTCATGGAGTCCATGAACGCACTCTGTTTGATGCTGTAGCCGCCGGAGTCGAAGGTAATCCCTTTACCGACCAGGCAAGCGTAAACCGGTGCTTCTTTATCGCCCGTTGGGTTGTAGTCCAGCGCCAGCAGCACCGGTGGACGTTCGGAACCACGACCCACGGTGTGCAGGCCAGCGTAACCCTGCTCACGCAGATCTTCGCCTTTGGTGATGCGATAAGAGACATTGTCGCACGCCACACCGCACAGCAGGTCAACCGCACGCTGCGCCAGCTGTTCCGGCCCCAGTTCTTCCGCCGGGGCGTTGATAGTGTCGCGAACCCAATCAATGTAGATAAGACGGTTGTCCAGTTCCTGGCGCTGTGCGTCGTCCAGTTCAGGCCATTCAACCTGACGGGTGCCTTTTGGCCCTTTGTAGCCCGCCCAGAAAGCCCACGCCAGATCAACATTCCAGCCTTCACCAGCCAGCGCAACATGCTTGATGCCCATGCCGTCGATCTTACGCGCCGCGCGCTGGATAAGACCCGCATCGTCGCGGCCGGTCAGGTGCAGGACAATACCTTCATCATTAATGCTATAGGCCGCTTTTTCACCCCAGCGCGCATCGGCTGGCTGAGTAGAAAGGGTAATTTTCATGGCTTCTGTCATTTTTTTATCCTTATTAGCAAACGGGCCGCCGAATGGCAGCCCGTTATGTGACTTAGTCTGCTTCATCCAACCAGACTAGCAGAATTGCCTCAAGAACTTTTTCATTTGATGCCTGAGGATCGTCATCAAAATCTTCGAGGTCGCAAATCCACTGGTGCATGTCGGTAAAGCGCACCGTTTTCGGATCAGTATCCGGGTAAGCATCGTATAGCGCTTCGCCGATTTCGCGGCTGTCAGTCCACTTAAGTCCCATACTATCCTCTTAGTGCTCGCGCGCGTGGTTAATTGTGTAACGCGGAATTTCGACCACCAGGTCTTCATCCGTTACGCGGGCCTGGCAGCTCAGGCGGCTATCTGGTTCCAGCCCCCAGGCTTTATCCAGCATATCGTCTTCGTCTTCGGTGCTTTCTGGCAGCGAGTCGAAGCCTTCACGCACGATGCAGTGGCAGGTGGTGCAGGCACAGGATTTTTCGCAGGCGTGTTCAATCTCGATACCGCTACGCAGCGCAGCATCCAGAATAGTTTCACCGGTCTCAGCTTCCACAACGATGCCATCCGGACACAGGTCCTGATGTGGCAAAAAAACAATCTTTGGCATATTAAACCTCGTCCACGGATTGGCCTTTCAGCGCGACACGGACGGATTGGTCCATACGGCGAGCGGCGAATTCCTGGGTTTGTTTGTCAACGTTTTTAATGGCTTGTTCTATGGCGTCAGTGTCATTGCCCTCGGCAACCGCGCTCAGCACGGCGGCAGCCTCGTCAATTTCCTGACGCTCTGCGGCGCTTAACAGCGCGGCATCAGCGGCCAGCGCGCTGTGCAGGCTTTCCAGCACGCGAGCGGCTTCCACTTTCTGCTCTGCCAGCATACGTGCTTTCACGTCCTGCTCGGCATAGCTCATGGAATCCTGAATCATGGTGGCGATTTCGCCATCGGTCAGACCGTAGGACGGCTTCACCTGAATAGACGACTCAACGCCGGTGGATTTTTCCATGGCGGTGACGCTCAGCAGGCCGTCGGCGTCCACCTGGAAGGTCACGCGAATGTGCGCACCGCCAGCCGGTAGCGCCGGGATACCGCGCAGCGCAAAGCGCGCCAGTGAACGGCAGTCCTGCACCAGTTCGCGTTCGCCCTGCATCACGTGGATGGACATCGCGGTCTGGCCGTCTTTAAAGGTGGTGAACTCCTGCGCGCGCGCCACCGGAATGGTGGTGTTACGCGGGATAACCTTCTCTACCAGGCCCCCCATGGTTTCGAGGCCGAGAGAGAGCGGGATCACGTCGAGCAGCAGCATTTCGCTGTCCGGCTTGTTGCCGACCAGAATATCAGCCTGAACAGCGGCGCCAATGGCGACCACTTTATCCGGGTCGATAGAGGTTAGCGGCGTGCGGCCAAAGAATTCACCTACGCGCTCACGAACCAGCGGTACGCGGGTAGAACCACCGACCATGACCACTTCCAGCACCTCTTCGGCTTCCACGCCCGCATCTTTCAGCGCGCGGCGGCAGGCCAGCAGCGTGCGCTTCACCAGCGCGGAAATCAGGTCGTTAAACTGTTCGCGGGTCACTTCACCTTTCCAGCCTGCAACCTCAACGGTCACGCGGTCGGCATCGCTCAGGGCGATTTTGGCGGCGATAGCGGCGTCAAGCAGCTCGCGCTGTACGCGGTTGTCGCTGCGATCGGCAATGCCCGCCTGTTCGCGGATATGGTCGGCCAGCAGGTGGTCGAAGTCGTCGCCGCCCAGCGCGGAATCGCCGCCGGTGGCCAGCACTTCAAACACGCCGCGGCTCAGGCGCAGAATAGAGATATCGAAGGTGCCGCCGCCCAGATCGTAGACGGCAATCACCCCTTCCTGACCGGAGTCGAGGCCGTAGGCAATAGCTGCGGCGGTCGGTTCGTTCAGCAGACGCAGCACGTGCAGGCCCGCCAGACGCGCGGCGTCTTTGGTGCCCTGACGCTGTGCATCGTCGAAGTAAGCGGGAACGGTAATCACCACGCCATCAAGTTCGCCTTCAAGCGTTTCGGTGGCACGAGCCGCCAGCGCTTTGAGGATATCGGCCGAGACGCGGATCGGGTTCAGTACACCGGCCTTGGTCACCAGCATCGGCAGGCCGTTTTCGCTTGCCTGGAACTGGTACGGCAGGTGTGGGTAACGCGCCTGGATATCCGCCAGCGAGCGGCCCATCATGCGTTTGACGGAGCTAATGGTGTTGGCAGGGTCCAGCGCGGCGTTGGTGCGTGCATCGTAGCCGACCACGTGGCCCTGCTCCTGATAGTGCACAACGGAAGGCAGCAGGTGATGCCCCTGATTGTCGGCCAGCGTTTCTGCCTGACCGCTACGCACGGTAGCCACCAGGGAATTGGTGGTGCCTAAGTCAATACCCACCGCCAGACGACGCTGGTGCGGTGCGGCGCTCAGACCCGGCTCACTAATTTGTAATAAGGCCATGTTAAGCTTCCAGAATCAAAAATCGAGCAGCTTTTCTTCGAGTAATTCAGCGCTGCTTTGGAGTTTATCGAGAAAACGCAGTTTGCGTACGGTATCCGCCGCCGCGTCCCACGTCTGCGAATCAAGTTCGGCCACCATCTGCTGCTGGCGTTGGCTGTACATCGATTTGATACGCTTGAGAAGCCCTTCCAGACGGTCAGTGTCTTTCGCCTGTTCAATTTCGTCGAGCTCTTCGCGCAGTTCCAGCTGTTCCATCAGGAACGCGGTGTCGCGCACGGTGTGCTGTTCGGAGGCAAGATCAAAGCCGTGAAGGGAGAGCAGATATTCAGCACGCGTCAGCGGATGACGCAGCGTTTGCCATGCCTGGTTGATGTTCGCAGAACGCTGAACCGCCGCGAGCTGTTCAGCGTCGCTGCCGCTAGCAAAACGGTCGGGGTGGTTCTGACGCTGCAGGTCCTGGAAGCGTGCCGCGAGGGCCTGAGTGTCTACGTGATAATCGGCTGGCAATCCAAAGAGAGTGAAGTAATCCATGACGATCTCAGGGTTAACTATTTAAAACAAACCCCACGCACAGCCGTAAAACTATGGTGGGGTTGGCAGGACTCAAAATCAGACGTTAAAGCTTTCGCCGCAACCGCACTCGTCTTTGACGTTCGGGTTAGTAAATTTAAACCCTTCGTTCAGACCTTCTTTCACGAAGTCGAGCTGCGTGCCGTCAAGAAATTGCAGGCTCTTACCGTCGATGACAACCTTCACGCCTTTGTCTTCGAAAACGGTATCTTCTGCCGCCGGCTCGTCAACAAATTCCAGTACATAGGCCATACCTGAACAACCGGACGTTCTCACGCCAAGACGCAGACCAAACCCTTTACCGCGGTTTGACAAGAAGGTATTGACTCGCGCTGCTGCACTGTCGCTTAAGGTAATCGACATAAAAACCTCAACTCTTAATTATTTTGCTTCACGTTTGCTTTTGTAATCCGCAATGGCGGCTTTAATCGCGTCTTCTGCCAGGATAGAACAGTGAATTTTCACTGGTGGCAGTTCAAGCTCGTCTGCGATATCGGTATTTTTAATGGCCTGTGCTTCGTCCAGGGATTTCCCCTTCACCCACTCGGTCACGAGGGAGCTGGAAGCAATGGCGGAACCGCAGCCGTAGGTCTTGAAACGCGCGTCTTCAATGATACCTTCATTGTTGACTTTAATCTGCAACTTCATCACGTCGCCGCAGGCCGGAGCACCGACCATGCCGCTACCGACGCTCTCGTCGCTGTTGTCGAAAGAACCTACGTTACGTGGGTTCTCGTAGTGATCGATTACTTTTTCGCTGTAAGCCATGATGAATTCTCCTTATCGGTACCGATTAATGATGCGACCATTCAATGCTGTTCAGATCCACGCCCTGCTTGAACATTTCCCACAGTGGAGAAAGGTCGCGCAGACGGCCAATGGAGTTGCGAACCAGATTGATGGTGTAGTCAATCTCTTCTTCGGTAGTGAAACGACCTAAAGAGAAACGAATGGAGCTATGCGCCAGCTCATCGGTCATGCCCAGTGCGCGCAGCACGTAGGATGGCTCAAGGCTTGCGGAAGTACAGGCAGAACCGGAGGAAACCGCCAGGTCTTTCAGCGCCATAATCAGGGATTCACCTTCAACGTAGTTAAAACTCACGTTGAGGATGTTTGGAGCGCCCTGCTCAAGGTCACCGTTCAGGTAGACTTCTTCCATATCCTTCACGCCGTTCCACAGACGGTTACGCAGACCGCGCAGACGGGCCATTTCGGTCTCCATCTCTTCTTTCGCGATACGGTAAGCTTCGCCCATGCCGACGATCTGGTGAACAGGCAGGGTACCGGAACGCATGCCGCGCTCGTGACCGCCGCCGTGCATCTGCGCTTCGATACGGATACGTGGTTTACGACGAACGTACAGCGCGCCGATACCTTTTGGACCGTAGATTTTGTGACCGGAGAAGGACATCAGGTCAACTTTCAGCTGGCTCAGGTCGATAGGCAGTTTGCCCACGCTCTGAGTGGCATCCACGTGATAGATAATGCCGCGTGCACGGCACATTTCGCCGATGGTCGCGATATCCTGCACCACGCCGATTTCGTTGTTCACGTGCATGATGGAGACGAGGATGGTGTCGTCCCGCATAGCGGCTTCGAGCTCTTTGAGATCGATAATGCCGTTGCGCTGTGGCGCCAGATAGGTGATTTCGAAACCTTCGCGCTCGAGCTGACGACAGGTGTCCAGCACGGCTTTATGCTCGGTTTTGCTGGTGATGATGTGCTTGCCTTTTTTCTGATAAAAGTTGGCTGCACCTTTAATCGCCAGGTTGTCGGATTCAGTCGCACCGGAGGTGAAGACGATTTCACGCGGGTCTGCACCCACGAGGTCGGCAATCTGGTTACGGGCGATATCTACCGCCTCTTCAGCCTGCCAGCCGAAACGGTGTGAACGAGAGGCCGGGTTACCAAAGGTCCCGTCCAGGGTCAGAAACTGCATCATTTTCTCGGCAACACGCGGGTCCACCGGCGTGGTTGCGGAGTAGTCGAGATAAATCGGTAATTTCATTGCTCTTTAACTCCGTACATCACTCAATGCAAGGAGTCAGGCAACCGGCTGGATGTACGACCGTGTTGACGGGACGCTGTCCCGGCCTGACTCTGAAATCTCATTTTTATCTATAACCAGCCCTGCTACGTGCGCCCGATAAGGCACACGGCAGAGCAGGTGGATTATGCACGTAACTTAACGTCGATTGCGTCTTGTACGCGGGTATTGCGGGAGGTGTCGTGCGAATGTTGGCGACCAGACACATCCAGAACTTCCTGGTTATTGACCAGTTCACCGAGGGTGATGTTGTTCAGGAAGCCAGTCAGACGGTCGCTCAGATCGCGCCAGAGTGCGTGGGTCAAACATTTATCGCCGCCCTGGCAACCACCTTTCCCCTGACAGCGGGTTGCGTCAACGGACTCGTCCACTGCGCTAATCACTTCACCCACTGCGATGTGGTTTGCTTCTTTACCCAGCAGATAACCACCGCCAGGTCCGCGTACGCTGGATACTAAGCCATTTTTACGCAGACGGGAGAACAGCTGCTCCAGATAGGAGAGTGAAATTCCCTGACGTTCAGAAATATCAGCCAACGGCACCGGGCCCGCTTCGGAGTTGAGTGCAACGTCCAGCATCGCGGTTACGGCATAACGCCCTTTAGATGTCAGTCTCATGTCTTACTTAACCTCAAACTCGCCCCTGCCCGGGGTTTTTAATAATATTGTGGGTATTGCATAGCAGGGCCAAGTCTGACATTCCTGACTAAAACAGTCAACTATTTACTTGAGTAATTTAGTCAGGTATTTGGCGTTCCGTGCGGTATTGATTTGCCGGATGGCGCTTCGCTTATCCGGCCTACGGGCCGCACGATTTGTAGGCCGGATAAGCGAAGCGCCATCCGGCATTAACGCGGTTACTTGCCTTTATTCTGCTGCTCGATAGACGCCAGAATTCCACGCAGGATGTTCAGCTCCTGGCTTTCCGGGCGCGCGCGGGTAAACAGACGACGTAAACGGCTCATCACCTGCCCCGGATGGTTTTCACGAATGAAACCGGTAGAGAGCAGCGTCTGCTCCAGGTGACCGTAGAAACGTTCAAGATCGTCCACCAGCGGGTACGGCGTCTCTTCGTGCTCAACCTTCGGTTCATTGCTTTCCTGCGTCGCCAGCCAGGCCATGCGCACTTCATAAGCAATAACCTGCACGGCCATCGCCAGGTTCAGCGAGCTGTATTCCGGGTTAGCGGCAATCGCGACGTGGTAATGACATTTCTGCAGTTCATCGTTGGTCAGGCCAACGCGCTCACGACCGAACACCAGCGCGACCGGCGCATGTTCACCTTCTGAGACGCTTTTCAGACCGCACTCGCGCGGGTCGAGCATCGGCCACGGCAGCGTACGGGAACGCGCGCTGGTGCCAACCACCAGGCTACAACCGGCCAGCGCTTCATCGAGGGTATCGACGATCTGCGCGTTGCCAATGACATCGCTGGCACCGGCGGCCAGAGCGATGGCCTGGGAGTCCGGTTTCACCAGCGGGTTGACCAGCCACAGGTTGGTTAACCCCATGGTTTTCATAGCGCGGGCGACGGAGCCCATATTGCCGGTGTGAGAGGTTTCGACCAGCACGATTCGGATATTTTGCAGCATTGTCATTCTTCGTCTAAAGATTATTCGACCATATTACCATAAACCTGAGACAGAATCCGAATTCGCTGCTATGATATACGCCGTTTTCCCCGTTCTTTAACATCCAGTGAGAGTAACCTGATGCATCCGATGCTGAACATCGCCGTGCGCGCAGCGCGCAAGGCGGGTAACCTGATTGCCAAAAACTACGAAACACCAGAAGCTGTTGAAGCGAGCCAGAAAGGCAGCAACGATTTCGTGACTAACGTTGATAAAGCCGCTGAAGCGATGATTATCGACACCATTCGCAAATCTTACCCGCAACACACCATCATCACCGAAGAAAGCGGTGAACATGTTGGCGAAGATCTGGATGTTCAATGGGTTATCGATCCACTGGATGGCACCACCAACTTTATCAAACGTCTTCCACACTTCTCCGTTTCCATCGCCGTACGCATCAAAGGCCGTACTGAAGTGGCTGTGGTTTACGATCCAATGCGCAACGAACTGTTCACCGCAACTCGCGGCCAGGGCGCACAGCTTAACGGTTACCGTCTGCGTGGCAGCACTGCCCGCGACCTGGATGGCACCATCATCGCGACCGGTTTCCCGTTCAAAGTGAAACAGCACGCCCCTGCCTACATGAACATCCTCGGCAAAATGTTTACCGAATGCGCGGACTTCCGTCGCTCCGGTTCCGCTGCGCTGGATCTGGCCTACGTTGCCGCTGCGCGCGTTGACGGTTTCTTCGAAATCGGCCTGAAGCCATGGGACTTCGCCGCTGGCGAACTGATCGCTCGTGAGTCAGGTTCCATCGTTTGTGACTTCACCGGTGGCCACAACTACATGATGACCGGCAACATCGTTGCTGGTAACCCACGCATCGTGAAAGCCATGCTGGCGAACATGCGTGACGAGCTGAGCGAAGCGCTGAAGCGCTAAGTCCGGACATTGCGTCATTAAGAAGAAGCCCGTTGTGGGCTTCTTTTTTTTACCCCTCCCCTGCCCCAGAATTATCGCGCTTCCCGTTACTCCCAAATCCGTCGTCTATACTTAACCTTTTGTTAGCCAAAAGGAGAATGAGAATGACAATTCACAAGCATGGTTCAGCGCACTGGTCAGGCGATATCAAACGCGGAAAAGGGACGGTTTCTACCGAAAGCGGCGTTCTTAACCAACAACCTTACGGCTTTAATACTCGCTTTGAAGGCGCAAAAGGCACCAACCCGGAAGAGCTGATTGGCGCCGCACACGCAGCCTGTTTTTCGATGGCGTTATCACTGATGCTGGGCGAAGCGGGTTATACCGCTGATACCATTGATACCACGGCAGACGTCTCGCTGGACAAAACCGATAGCGGATTTGCCATTACCAAAATCGCCCTGCAAAGTAAGGTGAGAGTGCCCGGTATCGATCCGAGACAGTTTGATGGCATCATCCAGAAAGCCAAAGCGGGCTGCCCGGTTTCCCAGGTGTTGAAGGCTGAAATCACGCTGAATTATACGTTGAACTAACGTTAAAGCTGGCCGAATCCTCTCGTGAAAGCATGCTGGTCACCTTATTTTGACCAGCATTTCAGCTTTAGAACGGTCTTAACCCTCTACCGACCGGCACTGCGCTCACCCACATGACCACAGCCGCTGCCACCAGAACCACCCCACCTGCCAGCGCTAGCGTCGTCCAGCCTACCTGCCGCCAGAGTACCGGCGTGCGATTGCCGCTGAGTTTCACCGCAAGGGTGCGAAAAGCGTGAACCAGCAGCGCCAGAGAAGAGATGGTGATAGATGTACCCGCCGCCATCGCCAGCGCGGAGGCAACGCCCCAGCCGAACACGCCAATCACTTTACTAAACAGCAGCACCATAATGGCCCCGGAGCAGGGGCGCATTCCCATCGACAGCACAATCACCAGCCTGGCACGCCAGTCTTCATCGCGCTCAAGCTGTTTCGGGTCGGGCATATGCTGATGGCCGCAGCCGCAGTGTTGGTCATGAACGTGGTGCGGCGTAAACGCGGTAAACTTCGGTTTGCGCAGCATTGCCCGCAGCTTTTTTAGCGCCCGCCAGCACAATAAGAGTCCCAGTACGCCCACGAGCGCATAGCTGCCCTTCTCTAGCCAAAAGCTGCTGAGATGCAGCTGCCTCGCCGGAAGCTGCAACAGCGTCAGAACCACCACCACCAGCCCTATTGCCACCAGCCCCTGTAATAAAGAAGCGGCGAGCGTGAGGCCAATACTGGATTTTAATTTTGAAGGATGGGTTGCCAGCCACGTCGTGATAACCACCTTTCCGTGTCCTGGCCCCAGCGCGTGCAGTACGCCGTAGACAAAGCTGAACAACAGTAGCGCCCCACCCGCCTGAGTCGGATTCTCCGCCACCGCTTTTAATAAGCCACTCATCTGCTGGTTAACATCGCGCTGCCAGATAACGCTTTTCATCATGACCTGCGGCCAGGCGTGCCAAAGCCACAGCAGGCCGAAGGCTGCGACGATGAAGAACAACAGCAGCGGCCAGAGTGGAAGCCAGCGGCGCGACGTACGGCGGCTAAAGGAGGTTACTGACATGCGATAGTCACCTTCTGAGCAAACTGTTTTCCAAGGTCCATGTCCTCCGGCGGCGCATCCGCTTTGTCGAGCGACTGCGCGTAGGAGAGCATGTCTTCATTCGGTTTTGGCGTATGAACGCTGACCTTGCATGCCCCTTTGAAATCAGGGCCGAACGCGACGTCACCGTCCTTTTCATAGCTCATATCGACATAGTACGTTGGGTCAAAAGTGGAAAAGGTATAGGTCTGTCCCGCCAGCGGCTGCGGCGTTGCCAGCGGTAGCGTAAAGGTCAGCACCGCCTGATGCCCCTGACGAGCCAGGCCGTAAGCGGTTGGCAGATTCTCGAACTTCACCTTTTTCCCGTCGTGCCAGAACTCGGTAAAATAGTGCTGTCCCAGCACGTTTGCCATCACTTCCGCTGCCAGTTTTTTCCAGACCTCATCGCCCGGTTTCGCCTTCCCCGCGTCATAGAGCAAATCCGCCGAGGTGAGCTCATCCATCACCCAGCGCATTTTCATGCCGGTCAGCTTGCCATCGGCCACCACCAGTTGGTTGGTGATGGTAATAAAACTATGCGGATGCGCGCCGGCGTTTGCCGATAAAAGCGTAAGAAACGTCAGAACCGCGCATTGTTTCACTCTCTTCATCCGTTCCTCAGTGAAAAATTCTGTGACCGTCACCTGCATTCCTTAGCTAAAGCTCATTAGCTACCGTTATCTTTTGTCTATTCTTAAGCTCATAACCTGCTGCTGGATCCCAACAGATGATGACCGTACTCGAACCGCCATCTGTGCTTTCCAGTCCGCAGCGCCGCTGCCAGGCGCTGCTGATGCTCTATCTCCCTGGTCATTCCATCACGGCGGAATACATTGGCATGGTGAATAATGTCGATGTTTCCACCGCCCGGCAAGATGTCATTGAAGCCGGAGAGGAGGTTGAGCGTTACCATCGTCTGGCGATCGCCACTCAGGCGGATGGCTGCTATCGGATTGAAGGCACCACTCTCGACCTGCGCCTGTGCTTGCTGCACTGGCTTCGCCGCGCATTGCGTTTGTGCCCCCATTTTGTTACCCAACATTTTACACCGGCACTTAAAACGCAGCTCAAACGGCTGAAAATTCCTCGTACGCTGTACGATGAAACCAACCTGCAGGCGCTGGTAAACCGCTGTGCCCGCAGCCTGCAGCGCGAATTCGAATGTCGCGACGGGCAGTTCCTGCGTCTGTATCTGCAATACTGTCTGCTACAGCACCATCAGGGAGAAAGCCCACGCTTTACTCCGCTACAAAGCGCCTGGACACAGTCGACCGTTGAATACCAGATGGCGGCGGATATTGTCCATCACTGGCAGCGACGCGTTATGCAGACGCCGAATCATAACGAGCAGCACTTCCTCGCGTTGCTGTTTATGCTGCTGAAGGTGCCCAATCCTCTGTTTGATGGGCGTGAGCAGGATAAGCAGCTGCATCTGGCAATTGCCAGGCTGGTCGATCGTTTTCAACATGAAGCGCACTGCCATTTCACCGATGAGCGCGGTCTGCACGATCAACTCTACGTGCATCTGTCGCAGGCGCTGAATCGCTGCGTGTTTGAGATCGGTATCGATCATCATCTCCCCGAAGAGATCCACCGCCTCTACCCACGCTTAATTCGTACCACCCGCGCGGCGCTGAGTGACTTTGAAACGCGCTATAGCCTGAATTTTAGCGACGATGAAGCGGCGCTGATTGCGGTAATTTTTGGAGCAGGACTGATGCAGGAAAGCGATCTACAGGAAAAACAGGTGGTACTGCTGACCGGAAATAACCCGGCGCTTGAGCAAGAGATAGAACAGCAGCTTCGCGAACTGACGCTGCTGCCGCTGACCGTGAAATACCTGGCGGTTAATACGTTCCAGAAAGAAGGCGCGCCGAAAAACAGCACGCTGGTTATCTCGCCTTACGCGATTGCCCTGCCCCTGTTTTCGCCGCCGCTGATCCACGCCGAACAACCGCTCAGCGAGCACCAGCAGCAGCATATCTGCAAGATTCTGGAGACCTAGCGGGCGACGGTTTTTGGTCGCAGCACCAGTGCCGGTAGTGCCACCAGCGCCATCACCCAGAACAACCCCTGATGGAGATGCTGATAAAGGAAGCCGGAGAACATGGTCATCACCGCAATACTGCCGCCCATCGCCACCGCCGAGTAGACCGCCTGCAGGCGAATGACTTCGCTTCCCTGGCGGGCGGCAATATAGCGCATCGCCGCCAGATGACAGACGGTGAAGGTGCCGCAATGCAGGATCTGAATCAGAATCAGCCACGGCAGGCTCGTGGTCCAGCCCATCAGCCCCCAGCGGATAACGCCGCAAACCGCCGACAGCAGCAGCAGATCCCGCGCGCTAAAGCGGCGGAAAACTTTTTTGCTCAGCGCAAAAGTGACCACTTCGGCGACCACGCCCAACGACCACAGATAGCCGATGGCCGATGCCGAATATCCTGCCCCTTCCCAGAAGATGGCGCTGAAACCGTAATAGGCCGCGTGAGCCCCCTGAAGCAGACTGACGCAGGCGAGAAAGCGCCAGTTTTGCGTGATTAAGGAGCGCCAGGCTGGCCAACCAACGCTCTCCTGATGGCGAGTTTCGCCGAGCGGCATCACCGAAGGCTTCAGCAGCATCCCCAACAGCATCGACGCGACGCCAAGGCTCAGCATCAACAAAATCACGTGATAATCGAACAGGCTGACCAGCTTACCGGTGAGCGCAGAGCCAATCACAAAGGCAATCGAGCCCCACAGTCGCACCCGGCCATAGTCCATGGTTATCTGTTTTTGCCAGGTATTCGCCAGCGCATCGGTCAATGGCACCAGCGGCGAGAAGAACAGGTTGAAGCCGATCATCACCACCATCAGCCAGGCGACCTGCGTTCCCGCCCAGAACGCGGCGGCGAACAGCAGCGTCATCAGCGCCAGAATGCGCAGTACGCTGATTAAGCGCGAAGGATCGCTCACGCGCGGCGCAATCAGCAGGCTCCCGAGAAAACGGGCAACCAGCCCCGCGCCGAGCAGCAGACCGATGGTTTCGGGCGATAGCCCTGCGCCTTTGAGCCAGACGCTCCAGAAAGGAAGAAAAATACCGTAGCTAAAAAAGTAGGTGAAGTAACTGAGCGCCAGCCAGCGCGTGGAGTGCAAAACCATGGTTCCTCCCGTTGTGGAATCCCTAGTCTAATGACTCAACCCACATTCTGAAGAGAACTACTCCTCACGTTAACGAGATAATTGTGATGGGCGTCACCTTTATCTATTTTTGCGCCAGTCATCCGTCCGCACAAACGGTTACAGCGCTCGCTTCACCGCGGTGCACACTGTCATCACGGACACCAATATCTCAGGATGGAACCATGAAACCCCTTCTCCCCGCGCTCGTTGTATTTTTCTTGATGGGCTGTGCCAGCACACCGTCAAAGCCACAAACGCATAGCAGTAACGAAACCCTTTCATCGCTGGATTACCAGGAGTGCATTCAGGCCGCAATGAGCGGCAACGGCCAGGCGAGCGATGAAAAATGCGGTAAGGTTCTAAAGGCTTCTCGCTGAATCTGTAATAAGAGCGAGCAGAAAAACGACGAACTTCGTATTAGAAATATTCATATAACCGGGCATCAAAGCAGGGTTATGGTCCCGTCAGGCACAATACGTGCGTTCCAGCCATAAGACTGATTTATGTGCGCGCGCTGGCAGGGAGCCATATTGTGTATTACGTTTAAATCACACGTACTTACACAATGGAATGACCATGAACGCTCTCCGTTATCTCGACTTCGGCGCTTCGCGCGATCTGCTACTGCTAATCGCCCGTATCGCCATCGTGCTGCTGTTTATTCTTTTCGGCTATCCCAAAATGCTTCACTTCGACGGGACGGTACAATATATGGCGGCGTCGGGCGCACCGATGCCTTCCCTCGCCGCCATTATTGCCATTGTGATGGAAGTGCCTGCCGTTATCCTGGTGATTCTGGGCTTCTTTACCCGTCCGCTGGCGGTGCTTTTTATCTTCTACACTCTGGGGACGGCGGTGATTGGCCACCACTTCTGGAACATGACCGGTGATGCGGTGATGCCAAACATGATTAACTTCTACAAGAACGTCAGTATTTCAGGCGCGTTCCTGCTGCTGGCGATTGCCGGGCCGGGGAAAATTTCGTTAGATAGGCGTTGATGGTTTGTCTGAAGGCACTATGCTTATCAGGCATAAAAAAAGGCCGCATACGCGGCCTTTTTTGCATCTTACGGTTAGCGATTACGCGTAAACCGGGAAGCGAGCGCAGATATCCAGCACTTTCGCTTTGACGCTTTCGATGACAGATTCATCGTTGATGTTGTCCAGCACATCACACATCCAGCCGGCCAGCTCTTTCACTTCAGCTTCTTTGAAGCCGCGGCGAGTTACCGCTGGGGAACCGATACGGATACCGGAAGTCACGAACGGGCTCTTAGGATCGTTCGGTACGCTGTTTTTGTTAACGGTGATGTTAGCGCGGCCCAGCGCGGCATCAGCTTCTTTACCGGTCAGGTTTTTATCCACCAGGTCCAGCAGGAACAGGTGGTTTTCAGTACCGCCAGAAACCACTTTGTAGCCGCGGTTCAGGAACACTTCCACCATCGCTTTAGCGTTTTTAGCAACCTGCTGCTGGTAAACTTTGAACTCTGGCTCCATCGCTTCTTTCAGCGCAACCGCTTTACCGGCGATCACGTGCATCAGTGGGCCACCCTGCGCGCTTGGGAACACGGCGGAGTTCAGTTTTTTGTACAGCTCTTCGCTGCCGTCTTTCGCCAGGATCAGGCCACCGCGTGGACCCGCCAGGGTTTTGTGAGTGGTCGTGGTCACAACGTGTGCGTGTGGAACCGGGTTCGGGTAAACGCCTGCGGCAATCAGACCGGCAACGTGTGCCATGTCGACGAACAGGTAAGCACCGATGCTGTCTGCGATTTCACGCATTTTTGCCCAGTCTACAACGCCGGAGTAAGCAGAGAAGCCACCGATGATCATTTTCGGTTTGTGGGTCTGAGCCAGCTTAGCCATCTCGTCGTAGTCAATTTTACCGGACTCATCAATACCGTAAGGGATGATGTTGTACAGTTTGCCGGAGAAGTTAACCGGGGAGCCGTGAGTCAGGTGGCCACCCTGCGCCAGGTTCATACCCAGCACGGTATCGCCCGGCTGCAGCAGCGCGGTGTAGACAGCGAAGTTAGCCTGAGAGCCGGAGTGCGGCTGCACGTTAGCGTAGTCTGCGCCAAACAGTTCTTTCGCACGGTCAATCGCCAGCTGTTCAACGATATCAACGTATTCGCAACCGCCGTAGTAGCGTTTGCCTGGGTAACCTTCAGCGTATTTGTTGGTCAGCTGAGAACCCTGCGCCTGCATAACGCGCGGGCTGGTGTAGTTTTCGGAGGCGATCAGTTCGATGTGCTCTTCCTGACGTACTTTTTCCTGCTCCATAGCCTGCCACAGTTCGGCATCATAATCGGCAATGTTCATTTCACGCTTTAACATCCGCATCTCCTGACTCAGCTAACAATTAAATTTTGGCCTGAAAAGGCAGTCCAATTGGACAACGGCCAACAGTATAACTGATTAGTTCTGCGATAACAGGTCTTGACAAACGAAATTACGCAAACGTTTACCTCCGCGCCACACAAGGGGTTGAGGAATAAAGGGCTACGACAGGGAAACGGATTTCTTTTCAGGATTGTGATGTGAATAATTCAAGTTGTAACCGCAATAGCGCATTCCTTCAAAGAACCATTTACAAAGCAGGGGTATTTTTATAAGATGCATTTAACATGCAACATTAGATAACATTGAAAGGAAGACCTGCCATGCTAGACGCTCAAACCATCGCCACCGTAAAAGCCACTATTCCCCTGCTGGTTGAAACTGGACCAAAGCTCACCGCCCACTTTTATGATCGGATGTTCACCCACAATCCGGAGCTGAAAGAGATTTTCAATATGAGCAACCAGCGTAACGGCGACCAGCGTGAAGCGCTGTTTAACGCCATTGCCGCCTACGCCAGCAATATTGAAAATCTGCCTGCACTGCTGCCAGCGGTAGAGAAAATTGCCCAGAAGCACACCAGCTTCCAGATTAAGCCGGAGCAGTACAACATCGTAGGTGCGCATCTGCTGGCGACGCTGGATGAGATGTTTAGCCCGGGCCAGGAAGTGCTGGACGCCTGGGGCAAAGCCTACGGTGTGCTGGCGGGCGTGTTTATCAACCGCGAAGCCGAGATTTATCAGGATAACGCCAGCAAAACCGGCGGTTGGGAAGGCACCCGCGCCTTCCGCATCGTGAAAAAGACGCCGCGCAGTGCACTTATCACCAGCTTCGAGATGGAACCGGTGGACGGTCAGCCAGTTGCGGATTATCAGCCGGGCCAGTATCTGGCGGTATGGCTGAAGCCGGAAGGCTTCGAGTATCAGGAAATTCGTCAGTACTCTCTGACCCGTAAACCAGACGGTAAAGGCTACCGCATTGCCGTGAAACGTGAAAACGGCGGTCAGGTATCGAACTGGCTGCATAACGCAGCAAAAGAAGGTGATGTAGTCTATCTGGCTGCACCTGCTGGCGACTTCTTCCTGAACGTCACCCCGCAGACGCCGGTCACGCTGATTTCCGGCGGCGTGGGGCAAACGCCGATGCTGGCGATGCTGGATACGTTGTCTAAAAACCACCACCCAGCGCAGGTTAACTGGTTCCATGCAGCCGAAAATGGCGACGTTCACGCCTTTGCCGATGAGGTGAAAACGCTGGGTAGCGCGCTGCCTGACTTCACGTCGCACCTGTGGTATCGCACCCCGACCGACGCAGACCGCCAGTCCAACGCATTCGACAGCGAAGGACTGATGACGCTCTCAACACTTGCCGATAAGTTGCGTGACCCGCAGATGCAATTCTATCTGTGCGGCCCGGTTGCCTTTATGCAGCACGCGGCAAAACAGCTGGTTGCCTTAGGCGTCAACGCCGAGCGTATTCATTACGAATGCTTCGGCCCGCATAAAGTCCTGTAATCTTTTCTTTCCGAGCGGGTAGTTTTCTACCCGCTCACCGCACCAGACTCTCTTCATTAACGCTCTCCCGAGTCAAAAAATAGGGTATTCAACTGTGTTATCATTGATAACTTCTCCCATTATTTTTCCTTTGGTGACTTATTGTTATGCAACAGCCCGTTGTGCGCGTTGGAGAATGGCTGGTCACGCCTTCAGTTAATCAAATCAGCCGGCCCGGACGCCAGCTCACCCTCGAACCTCGGTTAATCGATCTATTAATGTATTTCGCCCGTCACCCGGGGGAAGTACTGAGTCGTGACGAACTCATTGATAACATCTGGATGCGTAATATCGTCACCAGTCACGTGGTCACTCAGAGTATTTCAGAGCTGCGTAAGTCGCTGCGCGACGGCGGAGACAGCAACGCTGAATACATTATTACCGTACCCAAACGCGGTTATCAGTTAACGGCAGCGGTCACCTGGCTTGATGAGTCCGACATAAAAGATGAAACGCAGGTACCTCTGGATGCGACCGCCCCCGAGATAGCGCCGGTCGTCCCGACGCAAAAACCGTCTGTACAAGCGCCACCCACGCAGAAAAATCGCCGCTGGTTTGCCAACTTCTGGACCCAGTGCGCCTTTTTACTGTCGCTTGGCGTGCTGATTGCCATGGTCCTGTTGACCATAGTCCGCCCGCACCCACAGGTGACGCGTTCGCATCTGCTGCTTAACCCGCGTGATATTGACGTACGCTTTGAGCCCGGATCCTCCTGTAATAACTGGGTCTCTCAGCAGTCTTATGCCATCGGTCTCGGGACGTTGATTACCACCTCGCTGAACACTTACTCAACCTTTATGGTTCATGACAAAACCAACTATAACGTCAATGAACCCAGCAGTTCGGGTAAGACGCTGACCATCAGCTTTGTTAACCAGCGCCACTATCGCGCCCAGCAATGCTTTATGTCCGTCCTGCTGGTCGACAACGCCGATGCTTCCACGATGCTCGATAAACGCTACTTCGTGACCGACAGTAACCTCGTTTCCATCCAGAGCGATCTCTTCGATAGCCTCTCCAGCGTCCTGGCACAGCCGTGGCCTGAAGACATGCAGAAGCAGCTGACGCGGCTTAAGCTGCCTGAAGCACAGTCGTTGGCGCAGTTTTACCAGGCGTTGCAACTGGTGTCGATTGGCGATGCGCCATCGTTAAACAAGGCCAGCACTCTGCTCGACAGCATTATTAAATCTTCACCGGGTTTCTCGTACGCCTCCGCACAAAAAACAATGGTGGATGTATTACGCCAATCTCAGCAGCCTTTTGATAACCAGCAGTTGGCAGCGCTGAATGAAGAATTAACGCGCGTGGAGCAGATACCGGAAATTCAAAACAGCGCCGTGCTTTATCGCATTAAAGCTATCGATTATTTAAGTAAAGGCCACGTTGATAATGCTTATGACGCCATCAATAAAAGCATTGCGCTGGAGATGTCATGGCTCAACTACGTGCTGCTCGGTAAGGCTTATGAAATGAAAGGCGAGAGTCGACTGGCGGCAGATGCGTATATTACGGCATTCAATTTGCGCCCTGGCGAGAACACGCTGTATTGGATTCAAAACGGCGTATTCCAGACGTCGATAGAAAAAATAGTCCCTTATTTGCAGACATTTTTAATCAATGAGTAATCGTTAGCCAGACTATTCGATTATTCTGGTTAAATAATCAATTTCTTAATGTAATATTGATGTTGCCGCAAGGTGTTAATTGTTACCTTGCAGCAACATCAAGCTCCGCAAGATACCACCACCTAACCATTTGTAATTAGTCGTCATTTACCTTTTCCTGATATAAAGTTTTTATCCTGATGTGTTACGCGAAAAAGGTAAAGACCTCATCTTTTCTGTGTTTGTTTTAATTTCACTTTTACTTTAGGACTTCTCTTAGCCTGCTCAGTAATAATTGCCATCAGTTGGTCGGGTCACTTGGTATTACTCATTCAGCGATCCGGTCCTAAAAATACTGTTCAGGAGAAACGAACATGAGTTCTGCCAAGAAGATCGGGCTATTTGCCTGTACCGGCGTTGTTGCCGGGAATATGATGGGGAGCGGTATTGCACTATTACCCGCGAACCTCGCCAGCATCGGTGGTATTGCTATTTGGGGCTGGGTTATTTCTATTATTGGTGCCATGTCACTGGCTTACGTTTACGCCCGACTGGCGACAAAAAACCCGCAGCAGGGTGGACCAATTGCGTACGCTGGCGAATTATCTCCGGCTTTCGGTTTCCAGACAGGCGTACTTTATTATCACGCCAACTGGATCGGTAACCTGGCTATCGGTATTACTGCTGTCTCCTATTTATCTACCTACTTCCCAGTTCTCAATAACCCGATTCCTGCCGGTATCGCGTGTATCGCCATCGTGTGGCTGTTCACCTTTATCAACATGCTGGGTGGTACCTGGGTAAGCCGTCTGACCACTATCGGCCTGTTCCTGGTGTTGATTCCGGTTGTATTGACCGCCGTTGTCGGCTGGCACTGGTTTGATATGGCGACCTACCACGCAAACTGGAACACCTCAACCACCACCGATCCACATGCGGTTATCAAAAGTATTCTGCTGTGCCTGTGGGCGTTTGTCGGCGTGGAATCTGCCGCTGTCAGCACCGGCATGGTGAAAAACCCGAAACGTACCGTACCGATGGCAACCATGCTGGGTACCGCGCTGGCAGGTATCGTTTATATCGCCGCCACTCAGGTTATTTCCGGTATGTACCCGGCTTCCGTGATGGCCTCTTCCGGTGCACCGTTTGCCGTCAGCGCCTCTACCATTCTGGGCGGTTGGGCAGCGCCGCTGGTTTCCGCCTTTACCGCCTTCGCGTGCCTGACTTCTCTGGGCTCCTGGATGATGCTGGTTGGTCAGGCAGGCGTGCGTGCCGCCGACGACGGCAACTTCCCGAAAGTGTATGGCGAGCTTGATAAAAACGGCATTCCTAAGAAAGGCCTGCTGCTGGCGGCCCTGAAAATGACCGGTCTGATGATTATCATCACTGTGATGAACTCCAGCGGCGGTAAAGCCTCTGACCTGTTCGGCGAACTGACCGGTATTGCCGTACTGCTGACCATGCTGCCTTACTTCTACTCCTGCGTTGACCTGATTCGCTTCGAAGGCATCAACGTGCGCAACTTCGTGAGCCTTATCTGTTCGGTTCTGGGCTGTGCGTTCTGCTTCATCGCGCTGATGGGCGCAAGCTCCTTCGAACTGTCCGGCACCTTTATCGTCAGCCTGGTCATCCTGATGTTCTATGGTCGCAAAATGCACCAGCGTCAGCATAACGACGACGAAAACAAAACGGCTGAAGCGCTTTAATCGCTCCCCCTCATTTCTCTAAGGCTCCTTCCTTCACCTGCAACATCATTGCGGGAGGGGCCTTCTTTATCCGGAAACATGACTATGACTATGAACGTTATTGCTATCATGAACCACATGGGCGTCTACTTTAAAGAAGAGCCTATTCGTGAACTTCATCGTGCGCTGGAAGGCCTGAACTTCCGCATCGTTTACCCAAATGACCGTGAAGACCTGCTGAAGCTGATTGAAAATAATGCCAATCTTTGCGGCGTGATTTTCGACTGGGATAAGTACAACCTTGAGCTGTGCGAAGAGATCAGCGCGCTGAACGAGTACATGCCGGTTTACGCTTTTGCCAACAGCTACTCCACGCTGGACGTTAGCCTCAACGATCTGCGCATGCAGGTTCGCTTCTTCGAGTATGCGCTGGGCGCAGCGGCAGACATCGCGGCGAAAATCCGCCAGAGCACCGACGAATACATCGATACCATTCTGCCACCGCTGACCAAAGCGCTGTTCAAATACGTGCGTGAGGGCAAATACACCTTCTGTACGCCAGGCCACATGGGCGGCACCGCCTTCCAGAAAAGCCCGGTAGGCAGCATCTTCCATGATTTCTTCGGCCCTAACGCGATGAAATCTGACATCTCCATCTCCGTTTCCGAGCTGGGTTCTCTGCTGGACCATTCTGGCCCGCACAAAGAAGCCGAAGAGTATATTGCGCGCGTCTTTAACGCCGAACGTAGCTATATGGTGACTAACGGTACGTCTACCGCGAACAAAATCGTCGGGATGTACTCCGCACCGGCGGGCAGCACGGTGCTTATCGACCGTAACTGCCATAAATCGCTGACGCATCTGATGATGATGAGCAACATCACGCCGATCTACTTCCGCCCGACCCGTAACGCTTACGGTATTCTCGGCGGCATCCCGCAGAGCGAATTCCAGCGCGCTACCATTGAAAAACGCGTGAAAGCTACGCCAAACGCCACCTGGCCGGTGCACGCGGTGATCACCAACTCCACCTATGATGGCCTGCTGTACAACACCGACTACATCAAGAAGACGCTGGATGTGAAATCCATCCACTTCGACTCAGCCTGGGTGCCTTACACCAATTTCTCGCCAATCTATGCGGGTAAATGTGGGATGAGCGGCGACCGTGTTGAAGGCAAAGTGATTTATGAGACCCAATCCACGCATAAACTGCTGGCAGCGTTCTCTCAGGCATCGATGATCCACGTGAAGGGCGACATCAACGAAGAGACCTTCAACGAAGCCTACATGATGCACACCACCACCTCTCCGCATTACGGTATCGTGGCATCCACTGAAACCGCCGCGGCGATGATGAAAGGCAATGCCGGTAAGCGTCTGATTAACGGTTCTATAGAACGCGCTATCAAGTTCCGTAAAGAGATCAAACGTCTGAAAGGCGAGTCCGAAGGCTGGTTCTTCGACGTCTGGCAGCCTGAGCACATCGACGGCCCTGACTGCTGGCCGCTGCGTTCTGACAGCGCATGGCACGGCTTCAAAAATATCGACAATGAACACATGTACCTCGACCCGATCAAAGTCACTATCCTGACTCCGGGCATGAAGAAAGACGGTACCATGGACGACTTCGGTATTCCGGCGAGCCTGGTGGCTAAGTACCTCGACGAACGCGGCATCATCGTTGAGAAAACGGGCCCATACAACCTGCTGTTCCTGTTCAGCATCGGCATCGATAAAACCAAAGCGCTGAGCCTGCTGCGCGCGCTGACCGAGTTCAAACGCGCCTTTGACCTGAACCTGCGCGTGAAAAACATTCTGCCTTCGCTGTACCAGGAAGCGCCTGAATTCTATGAAAACATGCGTATCCAGGAGCTGGCGCAGAGCATCCATAAACTGGTTGAGCACCACAACCTGCCGGATCTGATGTTCCGCGCGTTCGAAGTGCTGCCAGCCATGGAAATCACGCCGTTCGAAGCGTTCCAGAAAGAGCTGCACGGCGAAACGGAAGAGGTGTACCTGGATGAAGTGGTTGGCCGCATCAACGCCAACATGATCCTGCCGTATCCTCCAGGCGTACCGCTGGTGATGCCAGGCGAGATGATCACCGAAGAGAGCCGTCCGGTGCTGGAGTTCCTGCAGATGCTGTGCGAAATCGGCGCGCATTACCCAGGCTTTGAAACCGACATCCACGGCGCGTATCGTCAAGCCGATGGTCGTTACACGGTTAAAGTGCTGAAAGACGCTAAAAAATAATTAGAAAGACCAAAGGGAAGTGGCTTGCCACTTCCCTTTTTCATGCATTCACACAGCAAGGAGTCGAGATGAAAACACCCTCACAACCGCGCGCGATCTACTACATCGTGGCGATTCAAATCTGGGAATATTTCAGTTTTTACGGCATGCGTGCCCTGCTCATCCTTTATCTTACCCACCAGCTTGGCTTCAACGATAGCCACGCTATCGACCTCTTCAGCGCCTACGCCTCTTTGGTCTATGTGACCCCTATTCTGGGCGGCTGGCTCGCCGACCGCCTGCTCGGCAACCGCACCGCCGTCATTGCAGGCGCGCTACTGATGACGCTCGGGCATATCGTGCTCGGCGTGGAATCGGACTCCACGTGGAGCCTGTATCTCGCACTGGCGATTATTATCTGCGGCTACGGGCTGTTTAAGTCCAACATCAGCTGCCTGCTGGGTGAAATGTACGAACCAGACGACCATCGCCGTGACGGTGGTTTCTCGCTGCTCTACGCCGCTGGCAATATCGGCTCTATCGCCGCGCCTATCGCCTGCGGGCTGGCAGCGCAGTGGTACGGCTGGCACGTCGGCTTCGCGCTGGCGGGCATCGGCATGTTCATTGGCCTTATCGTGTTCTTAAGCGGCCATCGCCACTTCCGTCATACGCAGGGGGTTAACCAACCGGCGCTACGGGCGGTGAAGTTCGTCCTGCCGACCTGGGGCTGGCTGGTGCTGATGCTGTGCGCCGCACCGCTGTTTTTCACCCTGCTGCTGCAAAATGACTAGTCAGGCTATCTACTGGCGCTGGTCTGCGCGGTCGCGACGGTTATCGTCGCGCGCATTATGCTGCGTTTCCCGGAACATCGCCGCGCGCTGTGGCAAATCATTCTGTTGATGCTGACCGGGACGCTGTTCTGGGTGCTGGCCCAGCAGGGCGGTAGCTCTATCAGTCTGTTCATCGACCATTTTGTTAACCGTCACTGGCTGAGTTTCGAGGTGCCTACCGCCCTCTTCCAGTCGGTCAACGCCGTGGCAGTGATGACGGCGGGCGTGGTGCTGGCCTGGCTTGCGCGTCCGGAAAGCAGCATCAGCTCCGCCCTGCGGGTATGGCTGAAGTTCGCGTTCGGGCTGGTGCTAATGGGCGCGGGCTTTATGCTGCTGGCATTGAACGCGCACGGTGCTCAACTGCACGGTCAGGCCTCGATGGGCATGATGGTCGCCGGACTAGCGCTGATGGGCTTCGCCGAACTGTTTATTGACCCGGTGGCGATGGCGCAGATTACGCGACTGAACCTGCCCGGCGTAACCGGCGTGCTAACCGGCATCTACATGCTGGCAACCGGCTCGGTGGCCAACTGGCTGGCGGGCGTGGTGGCGCAGAAAACCACCGAATCACAAATTAGCGATACGGCTATCGATGCCTATGGGCACTTTTTCTCGCAGATGGGGGAATGGACGCTGGGCGTGGTGGCGTTGATTGTGGTGCTGGTAGCGTTGAAACGTCTGCTGGGTTCGTCCAGCGTACCGCTGGCGCAGGCCGACGAGTAAAGCAGTGGGCCGGATAAGGCGTTTACGCCATCATCCGGCCCACCTCGATTAGATTGCTGCGTCGTCTTCTTCGCCGGTACGGATACGAATCACGCGCGCCACGTCGAAGACAAAGATTTTGCCGTCGCCGATTTTACCGGTCTGCGCGGTACGAATAATGGTATCCACACAGGTATCGACGATATCGTCGGTCACCACGATCTCAATTTTTACCTTCGGCAGAAAGTCGACCATGTACTCCGCACCGCGGTACAGTTCGGTATGGCCCTTCTGACGGCCAAAACCTTTCACTTCCGTTACCGTCATCCCGGTGATGCCAACTTCCGCCAGCGCTTCACGTACGTCATCCAGTTTGAAGGGTTTAATAATCGCATCAATCTTTTTCATGGTGTTCCTGTCGTTTTTATCGCGTAACCGGTTGCTCACCGTATCATAAATCAGACGTATTTCGGGTGCTACTCTTTAAAGTCGTTCGCATCCAGTTCATGTCGGGAGAGCAATTTGTAGAACTCCGTACGGTTTCGTCCGGCCATACGTGCCGCATGAGTGACGTTACCTTTGGTAATTTGCAGCAGCTTGCGCAGGTAGTTGAGTTCAAACTGATTGCGCGCTTCCACGAAGGTGGGCAGCGCGGTGTTCTCCCCTTCCAGCGCCTGTTCGACCAACGCGTCGCTGATAACCGGCGATGAGGTCAGCGCCACGCACTGCTCAATCACGTTGACCAACTGGCGCACGTTGCCAGGCCAGTTGGCTGCCATCAGGCGCTTCATCGCGTCGGTGGAAAAGGCGCGAACGAACGGCTTATGGCGATCCGCCGCCTGACGCAGCAGGTAGTTTGCCAGCAGAGGAATATCTTCGGTACGTTCGGCAAGGGTTGGGATCTTGAGATTTACCACGTTCAGGCGGTAGAAGAGATCTTCACGGAACTCGCCGCGGGCCATCGCTTTCGGCAGATCCCGGTGGGTGGCGGAGACAATGCGCACGTTGATATCGAGGTCGCGGTTGCTGCCGAGCGGACGCACCTTGCGCTCCTGCAATACGCGCAGCAGTTTCACCTGCAGCGGCGCGGGCATATCGCCAATTTCATCAAGAAACAGAGTGCCGCCTTCCGCCGCCTGGAACAGACCTTCCCGGTGGCTGACCGCGCCGGTAAACGCGCCGCGCGCATGACCAAACAGTTCAGACTCCAGAAGCTGCTCCGGCAGAGCCCCGCAGTTAATAGCCACAAACGGCTTGGCGTGGCGCGGGCTGGCGTTATGAATGGCCTGCGCCAGAATCTCTTTACCGGTGCCGCTCTGGCCGTTAATCAGCACGCTGACGTCCGACTGCGCCACCATCTGCGCCTGTTCAAGCAGGCGTAGCATCAGCGGGCTGCGGGTGACAATCGCTTCGCGCCACCGTTCATCGTTAGCCGGTGACGTGCGCTCCAGCGCTTCATCGATAGCTTTATACAGCGCGTCTTTGTCCACCGGTTTGGTTAAGAAGCTGAACACGCCCTGCTGGGTCGCTGAGACCGCTTCAGGAATTGAACCGTGAGCGGTCAGGATAATCACCGGCATCCCCGGCTGCACTTTCTGAATTTCGCTGAACAGCTGCAGACCGTCCATCTCGTCCATGCGCAGGTCGCTAATCACCAGGTCGATACGCTCTTTCGCCAGCACACGCAGCCCCTGCTGGCCGCTTTCTGCCGTAACGACCCGATAGCCTTCGCTGGTCAGACGCATCCCGAGAAGCTTCAGCAGGCCGGGGTCATCATCCACCAGCAGCAGGTGCGCAGGTTTACGGTTAGTCATGTTTATCCTCGTCAGCTGCCGCGCCATGAGACATATCAGCGCCCGGTTTACGGGTGGAGAGTTGGCGTTCGATATCCGTCAGGTTTTGCAGTTTGCGGGTGGTTAAATCCAGTTCGCCCTGTAGCTGCTGCTGTTGCAGGCGCAGCGCATCCAACTGTCCGTCGCTGGTCTCCTGTAGTTTGCTGTATCGCTGACGTTCATCAGACAGCGACAGCTGTAATACCTGTCCATCGCGCCAGAGCTGGTACAGCGGGCGAATGCGGACCGGTATTTGCGGGCTGAGGTTATCAATCGCCGTGACCACCTGCCGACGCTCGGTCGGGGTGATTTTAGCGTTAGCCAGCAGGATGCCGCGCTTCAACGCACCCTGCCAGGTATCCGCTGTCAGCGGGCTGGCTTCAGCACGCGCGTGTGCCGCCGACAAACGGTTGGCGCAGTCTACGCCGCGCAGCCAGTAAAGGGGGTTGTTCTCGGCGGTGTCGCCGTCCAGCGACCAGATATCGTCGCAGTTGGTCGATAGATAATCCGCGACCTGCTGGCGCGGTTCGCCGCTTTCGGCGCTGCTGCCAAGGCTATGCGGCGTCAGCGTGCTATTACACCCGGAAAGCATCAGGCAGGCGAGTCCAATTAACCCGCCGCACCACCGCCGTGGTATCCGACTTGTCCGTGCTAAAAATTGGGGCATAGTGACTCGATTTTGATTCATGTGATTGTTTTTTCAAGCCCTGGTACGGGAAGCTCAATGCGAAAACAGACGCTGCCGTCCGGGGTGTCGAGAAGCTGAAGCTCTCCGTGCATTTTCCGAACGGAGTCACGCGCAAGGCTTAACCCCAGGCCGCTTCCTTTCACCGCACCTTTACGCTGATGGCTGCCCTGATAGAAAGGCTCGAAAATCATTAATTTTTCGCCGTCCGGGATCGGCGTACCGGTATTGATAACGTCTATGGCTATCCGCGCGCCATCCCGATGGCTACGAAGATAAATGTTACCGGATTCAGTGCCATAGTGCACCGCATTCGAGTAGAGATTATCCAACGCATTCATCAGAAGCGTCGGCTCAGCCAGACAAGCTGGCGCCTGTAGGTCAACCTGCGTGTGCATCAGTTTAGCCCGTGCCGGGAGACTGTGCGCGGAAACCACCATTTCCACCAGCGGTGCCAGCGCCACGTACTCCATGCGTACGGTGGTTTCACTGAGTTTACGGTTGTAGTCCAGCAGTTGTTCAATCAGGGTCTGCAGATTGCGGCTGCTGCTGTCGAGAATAGCCACCACCTCTTTTTGCTCCGCCGTCAGCGGGCCGACAACCTGATCGGCTAACAGTTCGGTGCCCTCGCGCATGCTGGCCAGCGGCGTTTTCAGTTCGTGGGAGAGGTGACGCAGGAACTGGTGACGCTGCGACTCCAGCCAGGAGAGGCGGTCGCTGAGCCAGATAATACGCTGCCCAACGGAGCGCAATTCACGCGGGCCGCGGAACATCACTTCGCCGTCCAGCGATTGCCCTTCGCCCAGCCGGTTAATCATGCTCTCAATGCCCTTCACCGGGCCGATTATCATACGGGTAAACAGCAGCACCATCGCCAGACTGACCAGGAACAGCACCAGCGCCTGCCAGCCAAAGAACTGGCCGCGTTCAGCAATCGCTTGCTGTAGCTGTTGTCCACGAGAGAAGACCACGGTTCGCGTCGCCTGCACCAGCTCGCCGTTGGCGCTGGAGAAGGCTTCGAGCTTCGCCACCGCCTGCTTTTCCGGGCCGCTGTTGGTGCACTGGAGCGTCGTCAGGTCATGAAGATTCTGCCGCAGCCGCTGATAAAGCGTGTCGTCCGGCAGCACGCCTGCGTGCGCCTCCAGCATGTCGCTATAGCGCTTACGCTGGCTCTGATACACCTTCGCCAGCGTCGGGTCATCCAGCACACAGTACTGGCGGTAGCTGCGCTCCATATCCAGCGCGACGTTCGCCATCGCTTCGCTACGTCGGGCATCCATCAGCGTGGTGCGGTTGGTCTGTTCGGCCTGCGCGCTGAGCATATTGAGGCTCTGCCATGCCTGCCAGGCAAGCACCAGCAGTGGCAGCAGAATCAGCAGGAAAGCCAGCGTCACCAGTTGGCGAAGCGATCGTGGGGAAAGCGAGAGGCGTTTCAAAAGAGATGTCTCAGTCAATCAACGTAACGGAATGCTAACTGAGGTTATCGATGAGGGAAAGGCCAGAAATAACAAAGCCGGGCAGAAGCCCGGCTTTGTTATGGAATAAGGCGGTGCCTAACTCAACGTTTCGCCCGATGGTTGATAAAGCAGCGCTATTATCAGTTGCTGGACGGCAGGCACCTTGTTGTGCGTCATTCGAAGTTTATGTAGCACGTCCCGAAGGGGCTGACATAAGAAGGTGAATGAGCCACTGGTTAATATTATGCACGATGCGTGCCACAATACAAAACAATAAATTAACATAATGATAAATATAGAAAATATACCAATAACCATATTGGTCACTGCTGAGCGGCTTTTGGGCTTTCTGTCGCTAATTAGCAACACCAAAAATCGATTATTAAAAACTATATATAAATCATTAAATTAAACGTCTCCATTTGGCGACACTGCAATACCATCAATGTCGGGGTTTCCCGACACCCTCGCATCGCCTCGAATGTAGCCCGGCCGAGAAACGCAATGCCGGGAAAGCGCAGAAACAAAAAAGCCCCTCACCAGGAGGGGCTTGATACGTTAAGCGTTAGTCTTAGCCAAGCTGCTTACGCGCATTGCGGAAGATACGCATCCACGGGCTGTCCTCGCCCCAGTTTTCCGGGTGCCAGGAGTTGGAGACCGTACGGAACACGCGCTCCGGGTGCGGCATCATAATGGTGACGCGACCGCTTTCGTTGGTCACGGCAGTGATCCCGTTTGGCGAGCCGTTCGGGTTCGCCGGATAAGCTTCGGTAACTTTGCCGAAGTTATCTACGAAGCGCAGTGCCACCAGCCCTTTGCTTTCAAGCTGTGCCAGATGCGCACCGTCGCGAACTTCTACATGGCCTTCACCGTGAGAAACGGCGATTGGCATGCGGGAACCTTCCATCCCAGCGAGCAGCAGCGATGGGCTGCTGGCCACTTCCACCAGGCTGAAGCGCGCTTCAAAACGGTCGGAATGGTTACGCACAAAGCGCGGCCACAGGTCACTGCCAGGGATCAGCTCATGCAGGTTAGACATCATCTGACAGCCGTTACACACGCCCAACGCCAACGTCTGAGGGCGGTGGAAGAAGGTCGCAAACTCATCGCGTACGCGGTTGTTGAACAGGATGGATTTCGCCCAGCCTTCGCCCGCACCGAGTACGTCACCGTAGGAGAAGCCACCGCAGGCCACCAGCGCCTGGAAGTCTGCCAGACCGGTACGTCCTGCCAGCAGGTCACTCATGTGTACGTCGATGGCATCAAAGCCCGCACGGTGGAAAGCAGCCGCCATCTCAACGTGGGAGTTAACGCCCTGCTCGCGCAGCACCGCCACTTTCGGACGCGCGCCGGTCGCAATGTAAGGTGCCGCCACGTCAGCGTCGATATCAAAGGTGAGCTTCACGTTGAGGCCCGGGTCGTTATCGTTCGCTTTCGCGTCGTGTTCCTGATCGGCACACTCTGGGTTATCGCGTAGACGCTGCATCTGCCAGGTGGTTTCAGCCCACCACATACGAAGCGTAGTGCGGCTTTCGCTGAATACCGGCTGACCGTTGGCAGTCAGGGTGAAGCGGTCGCCTTCAACGGCTTTACCGAGGAAGTGTACGCAGTCTGCCAGGCCGTTGGCCGCCAGAATCGCTTCTACCGCTTCACGGTCAGCGGCACGAACCTGAATCACCGCACCCAACTCTTCGTTAAACAGCGCCGCCAGACGATCGTCGCCAAGAGTTGCCACGTCGGCTTCCACGCCGCAATGACCGGCAAAGGCCATCTCGGCCAGGGTCACCAGCAGGCCGCCGTCGGAACGGTCGTGATAGGCCAGCAGCTTACGCTGCGCGACCAGCGCCTGAATCGCCTCGTAGAAGCCTTTCAACTGCGCGACGTCACGCACGTCGGCCGGTTTATCGCCCAGCTGACGGTAAACCTGCGCCAGCGCGGTCGCACCCAGCGCGTTATGACCCTTACCAAGGTCAATCAGCAGCAAGGCGTTGTCTTCGGTGACCAGCTGCGGCGTGATGGTGTGACGCACATCTTCAACGCGGGCAAAGGCAGAAATCACCAGCGACAGCGGCGAGGTCATTTCGCGCTGCTCATTGCCTTCCTGCCAGCGGGTTTTCATTGACATGGAGTCTTTGCCCACCGGAATGGTCAGACCCAGCTGTGGGCACATCTCTTCGCCGATCGCTTTCACCGCTTCGTACAGACCGGCGTCTTCGCCAGGGTGACCTGCCGCCGACATCCAGTTTGCCGAGAGTTTAATGTGTTTGATGTTGCCAATCTGGGTCGCGGCGATGTTAGTCAGCGCTTCGCCTACCGCCAGACGGGCGGAAGCCGCGAAGTCCAACAGCGCAACGGGCGCACGCTCACCGATAGACATCGCTTCGCCGTAGTAGCTGTCGAGGCTAGCGGTTGTCACCGCGCAGTTGGCGACCGGGATCTGCCACGGGCCGACCATCTGGTCGCGCGCAACCATGCCGGTGACGGTACGGTCGCCGATGGTCACGAGGAAGGTTTTCTCCGCCACGGTTGGCAGGTGCAGCACGCGGTTCACCGCGTCGGCAATCGTAATGTGTTCACGCGCAAGCGCTTCGCCTTTCGCTTTCAGCGTCTGCACGTCGCGCGTCATCTTCGGCGTTTTACCGAGCAGTACGTCCAGCGGCATGTCGATTGGCTGATTGTCGAAGTGGCTGTCGCTGAGCGTCAGGTGCTTCTCTTCGGTGGCTTCACCGATGACCGCGTACGGCGCGCGTTCACGCTTACACAGCTCATCGAACAGCGGAAGCTGATCAGCGGCTACCGCCAGCACGTAGCGTTCCTGGGATTCGTTACACCAGATTTCCAGCGGGCTCATGCCCGGCTCATCGCTCAGGATGTCGCGCAGCTGGAATTTACCGCCGCGTCCGCCGTCGCTCACCAGTTCCGGCATGGCGTTAGACAGACCGCCCGCGCCCACGTCGTGGATAAACAGAATTGGGTTGGCATCGCCCAGCTGCCAGCAGCGATCGATAACTTCCTGGCAGCGGCGTTCCATTTCCGGGTTGTCGCGCTGCACGGAAGCGAAGTCGAGGTCGGCGTCAGACTGGCCGGAAGCCATTGAAGAGGCCGCACCGCCGCCAAGGCCGATGTTCATCGCCGGGCCACCGAGCACGATCAGCTTCGCGCCCACCACGATCTCACCTTTCTGTACGTGATCGGCGCGGATGTTGCCGATCCCGCCCGCCAGCATGATCGGCTTGTGATAACCGCGCAGCTCTTCGCCGTTGTGGCTGTTCACTTTTTCTTCGTAGGTACGGAAGTAGCCGGTCAGCGCCGGACGACCAAATTCGTTGTTAAACGCTGCGCCGCCCAGCGGGCCGTCGGTCATGATATCCAGCGCGGTAACAATACGATCCGGTTTGCCGAAATCTTCTTCCCACGGCTGTTCAAAACCAGGAATACGCAGGTTGGAAACGGAGAAGCCCACCAGCCCCGCTTTTGGCTTCGCGCCGCGACCGGTTGCACCTTCATCACGGATTTCCCCGCCAGAGCCGGTTGCCGCGCCCGGCCATGGAGAGATAGCCGTCGGGTGGTTATGGGTTTCTACCTTCATCAGGATATGCGCAGGCTCCTGATGGAAATCGTAGCGTCCGGTTTTGTGGTCGGCAAAGTAGCGGCCGACTTCAGAGCCTTCCATCACCGCGGCGTTGTCTTTATAGGCAGACAGCACGTGATCCGGCGTGGTTTCAAAGGTGTTTTTGATCATCTTAAACAGCGACTTCGGCTGCTGTTTACCGTCGATAATCCAATCGGCGTTAAAAATCTTGTGACGACAGTGCTCTGAGTTCGCCTGGGCGAACATGTAGAGCTCGATGTCGTTCGGGTTGCGACCCAGTTTGGTGAACGCATCCTGCAGGTAGTCAATTTCGTCGTCTGCCAGCGCCAGACCCAGACGAATGTTGGCATCAATCAGCGCCTGACGACCCTGCCCCAGCAGATCCACGCTGGCAACCGGTGCCGGCTGGTGATGGGCAAACAGTTTTTCGGCGTCCTGCAGCGAGTCAAATACGCTCTCCATCATGCGGTCGTGCAGTTCGGCCGCCACCGCGCTCACCTGCTCAGCGGTCAGGCTGGCAGCGTCAATGTAGTACGCCACGCCGCGTTCCAGACGCAGAACCTGCGCTAAGCCGCAGTTGTGGGCGATATCGGTAGCTTTTGAAGACCAGGGGGAGATGGTGCCAGGGCGAGGGGTGACGAGCAGCAGTTTACCGGTTGGGTTATGGCTATTGAGGCTTGGGCCATACTGCAATAGTCGCTCAAGTCGCGCTCGCTCTTCTTTATTAAGCGGCGCGTCCAGGTCAGCAAAATGGACATACTCGGCGTAAATATTGCTTACCAGGAGGTTGGCTGCCTGAAACCGCGTCAGCAGTTTGTTAATACGAAATGCAGACAGTGCAGGCGAACCACGCAGAATTTCCATCATAAGTCTCTCGTCTTCTCAGCTTTCAGTGTGCGCAATGGGGGAGAACGGGCGCTATTATAGAGAATCCTGCGTCCCGACGAAACCGTTTGCGTCGAAATAAACGCATCTCTTTTCTTTATCAATAGATGTGACGTATCTCTCGAATAAGTTGCCAACTGGCGCAATGTTAAGCAAAATGCCGCTCATTCTGGAACAACACTTTAGATTATCGGGTTACTTTTCTGGCAACGCAGTGAATTAACTATTTGAAAAAGTTAAAGATTAATTACCTGCTCATTGGCCTGGTTACGCTGCTGCTCGCGGCGGCGCTTTGGCCCTCTATTCCCTGGTTTGGCAAACCAGAGAATCGTATCGCCGCGATCAAAGAGCGGGGGGAGCTGCGCGTCAGTACCGTACAGTCCCCGCTGACCTACACCACCGTCAATGATAAAGACTACGGGCTTGATTATGAGCTTGCCCAGCAGTTTGCCGACTACCTGGGTGTGAAGCTGAAAGTCACGGTGCGACAAAACATCAGCCAGCTATTTGACGACCTGGACCATGGTGATGCCGATATGCTGGCCGCCGGTCTGGTCTATAACAGCGAGCGCATCAAAAGCTACCAGGCGGGGCCGACATACTATTCGGTTTCCCAGCAGCTGGTTTACCGCGTTGGCAGCACGCGGCCGAAAAATCTTAGCAACGTAACCGCCGACCAGTTGACCATTGCCCCTGGTCAGGTGGTCATCAGCGACCTGCAAAATTTGCAGGCACAGAAATATCCGGACCTCTCCTGGACCGTTGATGAAAAACGCAGTTCAGCCGATCTGATGCAGGCGGTTATCGACGGTAAGCTCGACTACACCATCGCCGACTCCGTGGCTATCGGCCTGTTCCAGCGCGTACACCCGGAGCTCGCGGTGGCCCTTGATGTCACCGACGAACAGCCAGTCACCTGGTTTAGCCTGCAAGATGACGACAACACGCTCTCCGCGGCGATGCTCGACTTCTTCAACAATATTAATGAAGACGGCACCCTTGCCCGCCTGGAAGAGAAGTACCTCGGCCACGGCGACGATTTCGACTATGTCGATACCCGCTCGTTCCTGCGCGCGGTCGATAGCGTACTGCCAGACCTGCAGCCGCTATTTGAGAAGTACGCGAGCGAAATCGACTGGAAGCTGCTCGCCGCCATCTCCTACCAGGAATCACATTGGGACCCGCTTGCCACCTCGCCTACTGGCGTGCGCGGCCTGATGATGCTGACCAAAAATACCGCGCAGAGTCTTGGACTCAGCGACCGTACCGATGCCGAGCAGAGCATCAGCGGCGGGATGCGCTATCTACAGGATATGATGAGCAAAGTGCCGGACAGCGTGCCGCAGGATGAAAAAATCTGGTTTGCGCTGGCGGCTTATAACATGGGCTATGCGCATATGCTCGACGCCCGCGCGCTGACGGCGAAGCAGAAAGGCAATCCGGATAGCTGGGCCGACGTCAAACAGCGGCTTCCGCTGCTCAGCCAGAAACCCTGGTACAGCAAGCTCACCTACGGCTACGCCCGCGGGCACGAGGCCTATGCCTATGTGGAAAACATCCGTAAGTACCAGATAAGCCTGGTGGGCTATTTGCAGGAAAAAGAGAAGAAAGCGACGGAAGAGATGGCGATAGCGGAAGCCTATCCGGCGGTATCGCCACATGAGTTACAGCACAGCGAAAACGACACGGGCATTTTTTCGTTCCTGCGCCGGGGCGATCGCAATAACAGCGACTCACCGCTGCTGCGCTTCACCTCGAAAAACTAGCTGCCCTTCTCCGCCTGCCTGAGCGCCTTTTGCTGTTGGCGACGATGGCGGAAGAAGTCGCTAAGCATCGCTGAGCATTCCTCAGCCAGCACCCCTTCGGTTATCTCTACCCGGTGGTTCATTCCCGGATGATGCAGCACGTCGATTAACGACCCTGCCGCGCCGGTTTTGGCGTCACGCGCGCCGAAGACCAGATTACCTATACGCCCATGCACCATCGCACCGGCACACATCACGCAGGGTTCCAGCGTCACATACAGCGTAGTATCAATCAGACGGTAGTTTTGCAGCACCAGTCCTCCCTGGCGCAGCGCCATGATTTCCGCATGCGCAGTAGGATCATGACGGCCAATCGGGCGATTCCACCCTTCACCTATCACCTGATTGTTATGCACCAGCACAGCCCCCACCGGTACTTCCCCCTCGTCCCAGGCTCGTTGGGCAAGCACAAGCGCATGGCGCATCCAGTATTCATGATTCAGTTCAATGTCGGACAACGTGGGGACTCCAGATGATAAAACGCGGCGCATTATACACAAATTCCGCCAAAGCGCAGCGCTGACTATTCCAGTTGCTCCAGCTCGCCGTGAGAAGTCACCCGCCAGCGATGCTCGCAGAAAAAGAGTAGCGGGTTATCCTGCTTGCTGTCGCTGTAGCCGCTGTATAAACGCAGCGGCGCGCCGAGGCGCTGTTCAAGCTGCACCACTTTTTCACGCCCCAGACAGCGCACCGATAACACTCGGCCGCCGAAGGCACGACGCATCTGGCTGCCAATCAGGTTCACCTGCGTCATCCAACGCGCATCCACATATGCGCGCTCTACCAGCGTTTGGGGGGAGCCGGTGATAAGCCAGACGTCGACATCCTGATGCTGGAGGTAGCTATCCAGCCGCTGCTGAACCGCGGGAAACGGCGTGACGGCAGCGCGAAACCTGACGATAAAGCTGGCCTCCAGCGCCCTTAGCGTGGTCTCACGACGGCCAAAGGTGCATGCCCACAGCAACACGCTCACCGGCCAGCGCGCCGCGCGGCCTTTCACCAGCATCGCCGCGCCAATAATCGGCAGCAAAGGGAGCACCAGCAGCGTATTCAGCGGTAATCGGCGCAGCAGATATCGTAAAAAAGCACCGAACAGATCCTGCTGGTGCAGCGTGCCATCAAGGTCAAAAAACACCACGCGGCGAACGTGATTAGCCAAATGCAACTCCTGTCAGTTCCTGACGTTCCAGATTACAGACTATCAGAGAACCCTCTGACTTTCGCCACCGGGCGCGTTTGATAAAAATAGCGACGTTTTTACAAACACATAGCACATTTAATTCGATATATTCCGTTATAATAGAATACAAAATTCTTGCAAACGAGCAGAATGGTGGCCTGGCACGTCGTGCTCATTGTGCCCGCGAGGTTATTATGAATTGTTTACTCAGTATTCGTCAGCGTTATCCCCAGCTGGCGCAAAGCGATAGAAAGCTCGCCGATTTTATTCTGGCGCAGCCTGATTTAGCGCGGCATTTAAGTTCGCAGCAGCTCGCCAGCCAGTCTGGCGTCAGCCAATCTAGCGTGGTGAAGTTCGCCCAGAAGCTCGGCTTTAAAGGCTTTCCCGCGCTTAAACTCGCACTGAGCGAAGCCCTCGCCAGCAACGCGAATCCGCATTCCGTGCCGGTTCATAACCAGATCTGCGGTGATGACCCCCTGCGTCTTGTCGGTGAGAAACTGATTAAAGACAACGTGGCGGCGATGCACGCTTCGCTCGATGTCAACACTGAAGACAAGCTGCTGGAGACAGTCAACCTGCTGCGCAACGCGCGCCGCATTGTCCTGACGGGGATTGGTGCCTCCGGCCTGGTTGCGCGTAACTTTAGCTGGAAGCTGATGAAAATCGGTCTGAACGCCGTTTCCGAGCAGGATATGCACGCCCTGCTGGCTACCGTTCAGGCGATGACTCAGGATGATTTGCTGCTGGCTATCTCTTACTCCGGTGCGCGTCGTGAAATTAATCTCGCCGCCGATGAGATGCTGCGTGTCGGTGGCAAGGTGGTGGCTATCACCGGCTTTTCGCCCAATGCCCTTCAGCAGCGTGCGACACACTGTCTGTATACCATTGCCGAAGAGCAAGCCACCCGCAGCGCGGCTATCTCTTCGACCAGCGCGCAGATGATGCTGACCGACCTGCTGTTTATGGGACTGGTACAGCAGGACCTGGAAAACGCGCCGGAGCGTATTCGCCATAGCGAAGCGCTGGTGAAAAAGCTGGTTTGATCGCCGGTGCTATTACCACAGAAAAGGTATGGCCTGGGCGGAAAATGAGCGTATAATGCGCGCCCTGTTTATTTCGTTTCTGAGAATGTCCTGATGGCGCTGTTAATCACCAAAAAATGTATCAACTGCGATATGTGCGAACCGGAATGCCCGAACGAGGCGATTTCGATGGGTGATAGCATCTATGAGATCAACAGCGATCGCTGCACCGAGTGCATTGGCCATTACGACACGCCAACCTGTCAGAAAGTGTGCCCGATCCCGAATACCATTCTCAAGGATCCGGCACATGCAGAAAGCGAAGAGCAGCTGTGGGATAAATTCGTCCAGATGCATCACGCGGACAAGATCTAGCTTTCGATAATCACCGTTGCGCAGGCGTAGTGACGCTCATCGGCGAGCGTCACATGCATATGCGCCACGCCCATTCGCTCTGCCAGCAACTTTGCCTCCCCCCATAACCGCAGCTTCGGTTTACCCATCTCATCGTTGTAAACTTCAAACTGGTTAAACGCCAGGCCGTTACGAATACCGGTGCCCAACGCTTTAGAGGCCGCTTCTTTGACTGCAAAGCGCTTCGCCAGAAAACGCACCGGCTGCTGGTGCGTCTCCCAGATGGCCCATTCGTTATCGCTGAGCACGCGACGAGCAAGGCGATCGCCGCTACGGGCAATGACCCCTTCAATACGGGCGATTTCGACGATATCGGTACCGAGCCCCAGAATCGCCATTACGCGCGCGCTTCCAGCATCAGGCGTTTCATCTCGGCAACCGCCTCTTTCAGACCGGTCATTACCGCACGACCAATAATGGCATGGCCGATATTCAGCTCGTGCATTTCCGGCAGCGCGGCAACGGCTTTAACGTTGTGGTAGGTAAGGCCGTGACCCGCATTAACCTTCAGTCCCAGGCTGGCTGCATAGGTCGCCGCTTTCGCAATGCGCTCAAGCTCTTTAGCCTGTTCCGCATCGGTGGTGGCATCGGCATAGCAGCCGGTGTGGATTTCGATATACGGCGCGCCAACGTCGGCAGCGGCTTTAATCTGTGCGTTATCGGCATCGATAAACAGCGACACCAGAATACCGGCGTCGGCAAGGCGTTTGCAGGCATCGCGCATTTTGTCGAGCTGACCGGCTACGTCCAGACCACCTTCAGTGGTCACTTCCTGACGTTTTTCCGGCACCAGGCAGCAGAAATGCGGTTTGGTTTCACAGGCGATGGTCAGCATCTCTTCGGTGACGGCCATCTCCAGGTTCATGCGGGTGTCCAGCGTCTGACGCAGAATGCGCACGTCGCGGTCGGTGATGTGGCGACGATCTTCACGTAAATGCACGGTGATGCCATCCGCACCGGCCTGCTCGGCGATAAATGCCGCCTGAACCGGATCGGGATAGGCGGTGCCGCGCGCGTTACGCAGGGTGGCAATGTGGTCAATATTGACGCCTAACAGTAATTCAGCCATGACAATCCTCGTGTCTTTATTTTTAACGTTCATTTCCCCTCACCCCAGCAACCCGCCCACAGGGCGAGGGAAAAACGGGATGAGTGCAATCAGGGTTACCGCTTGGGGACAAACTGGCGAAATAGCTCGCGGCTCTTAAGCGGTTTGCCACCAAGATACGGCTTCAGTGCCATACGGGTAAAGCGTTTCGCGGCGCGCAGCGAGTCCACATCAGGAAATTCGCGGCTCTCAAGCGCCTTCAAATGGCGCCCGGTAAAGGTGTTGTTGTCGATAACCACGCTCGCGATAAACCCTTTCTCTTCACGGTAGCGGTAGGTCATGGTGTCATCGACCTCATCGCCGCTCCCGGCACAGTGCAGAAAATCGACGCCATAGCCCAGATGCCCCAGCAGCGCTAACTCAAAGCGGCGCAGCGCGGGTTCTGGCGAGCCCGTCGCACCGGCCAGCGCCTGGATGCAATACAGGTAATCGAAGAAGAGTTCAGAGAAGCGGGTTTCGTGCTCCAGCACGCGGGAGAGCAGCTCGTTGACGTACAGGCCGCTGTAAAGCGTGATGCCGCTTAAGGGAAGTGCAAGAGAGACGGCTTCCGCGCTACGCAGCGTTTTGACTTCGCCACGCCCGCCAAAGCGAACTAATAAGGGGGTAAAGGGCTGAAGCGCACCTTTAAGGTTGGAACGTTTGGAACGTGCGCCTTTAGCCACAAGGCGCACGCGACCCGACTCTTCCGTGAAGACGTCCAGTATTAGACTGGTTTCGCTCCAGGGACGACTATGCAGGACAAATGCGCGCTGCCAGCCTTCCATCGGGGGTTATTCTCAGAGATCGTCGGTATAACCGAGACTGCGCAGTGCGCGTTCGTCGTCGGCCCAGCCAGATTTCACTTTCACCCACAGCTCAAGGTGAACAGGCGCTTCGAACATCTCCTGCATGTCCTTACGGGCTTCGATACCGATGGTTTTAATCTTGGAACCTTTGTTACCAATAACCATCTTCTTCTGCCCTTCACGCTCAACCAGAATCAGGCCGTTAACGTCGTATCCGCCGCGCTCGTTAGAGACGAAGCGTTCGATTTCAACGGTGACTGAATACGGCAGTTCTGCACCCAGGAAACGCATCAGTTTTTCACGGATGATTTCAGAGGCCATAAAGCGCTGCGAACGGTCGGTGATGTAGTCTTCCGGGAAGTGGTGAATAGCTTCCGGCAGGTGCTTACGCACGATACCAGCGATGGTATCCACGTTCAGACCGGTCTCTGCAGACATCGGTACGATATCGAGGAAATCCATCTGGCTGCCGAGGAACTGCAGGTGCGGCAACAGATCCGCCTTTTCCTGCACGTTATCGACTTTGTTCACCGCCAGAATCACCGGCGCTTTACCGCCGCGCAGTTTGTTCAGCACCATCTCGTCGTCAGGCGTCCAGCGGGTACCTTCAACCACGAAAATGATCAGCTCAACGTCACCGATAGAGCTACTCGCCGCTTTGTTCATCAGACGGTTGATTGCACGCTTCTCTTCCATGTGCAGACCCGGGGTATCAACATAGATAGCCTGGTACGCACCTTCGGTATGAATACCGACAATACGGTGACGCGTGGTTTGCGCTTTACGAGACGTGATGGAGATCTTCTGCCCCAGCAGTTCGTTCAGCAGCGTGGATTTGCCAACGTTCGGACGACCGACGATGGCAACAAATCCGCAGTAAGTTTTTTCTTCGCTCATTCCAGCTCCAGCTTTTTCAACGCCTGTTCGGCGGCAGCCTGTTCCGCCTTGCGACGACTGGAACCTGTGCCGACCACCGGTTCACTCAGGCCGCTAACCTGGCAGTGGATAGTAAATTCTTGATCGTGTGCTTCCCCGCGCACCTGAACCACCAGATAAGACGGCAGCGGCAGGTGACGGCCTTGCAGATACTCCTGCAAGCGTGTTTTTGGATCTTTTTGTTTATCACCTGGGCTGATTTCGTCCAGACGTGTCTGGTACCAGGAGAGGATCAGTTGTTCAACGGTTTGAATATCACTGTCGAGGAACACCCCGCCAATTAACGCTTCAACCGTATCCGCCAGAATAGATTCCCGACGGAAGCCGCCGCTTTTCAGCTCACCCGGCCCTAAGCGCAGGCATTCGCCCAGCTCAAATTCACGAGCGATTTCCGCCAGCGTATTGCCGCGAACCAGCGTCGCACGCATACGACTCATATCGCCTTCATCCACGCGTGGGAAGCGGTGATAGAGCGCGTTCGCGATCACATAGCTTAAAATTGAATCGCCCAAAAACTCTAAGCGTTCGTTGTGCTTGCTGCTGGCACTGCGGTGCGTTAATGCCTGTTGCAACAGTTCCTGATGAACAAAAGTGTAGCCCAGCTTTCGTTGAAGCCGATTAATTACGATGGGGTTCATGCGATACCAAATAAATAAATGCGTCAAAAATGCAGCACACGAAACAGACCTGAAGGAAACCAATGCGGTTTCGTGTGCCGTGTCCCTGATAAGAGACATCCGAAACTTCGGGGGGATATTCTATACGCAACGACAAGGGATGTCGTTAGTTTGAATGGATTAAAACACGAAATAATTCACGCGGCGACTATTCAGCCACCGCGTGAAGTCAGGCTAAGAATTAATGGATCCCACCGATGCGGCTTAAACGCACGCCGGTTGGCCATTGACCCTCTTGTTTTTCAAAGCTCATCCAGATGGCGGTCGCTTTACCCACCAGGTTCGCTTCCGGCACAAAGCCCCAGTAACGGCTGTCCGCGCTGTTGTCGCGGTTGTCACCCATCATGAAGTAGTGGCCCGGTGGCACTATCCAGGTTGCCAGCGGCAAACCGGACTGGTGGTAATACATGCCGACCTGATCCTGCGCGATTGGCACGGTCAGGATACGGTGATTCACATCGCCCAGTGTCTCCTGACGCTGCGTCAGACGCACGCCATCCGCTTTGCTTTCGCCCTGTGGCATCTCAAAGAAGCCGCTGGTCGCTTCGCCGCCGTTGCTGCGGGAGAAGGTCTGGACGAAATCGCTCGGTTCAACGTTGGAGTAGGTCACCGGCAGCGCGCTACCGCACGCCTGACCGGAGCTGCAACCTGGCTGAATGGTGACCTGCTTGGCGATTGGATCGTAGGTGACTTTATCCCCAGGCAGACCCACGGCACGCTTGATGTAATCAAGGCGCGGATCTTCCGGGTATTTGAACACCACAATGTCGCCACGTTTCGGATGACCGGTTTCAATCAGCGTCTTCTGGTAGATAGGGTCTTTAATCCCGTAGGCAAATTTCTCCACCAGGATAAAGTCACCAATCAGCAGCGTTGGCATCATCGAACCAGACGGGATCTGGAACGGTTCATAGATAAATGAACGCACGATCAACACGATGGCCAGCACCGGGAAGACCGACGCGCCGGTTTCCAGCCAGCCCGGTTTCGGGCCAACTTTCTTCAGCGTCTTTTTATCCAGCGCTTCGCCGGTGGCAACCTGTGCTGCCGCCTGACGTTCCCGACGCTTGGGCGCGAAGATAAACTTATCAACGCACCACAAAAGGCCCGTTACCAGTGTGGCAATCACCAGAATCAGGGCAAACATGTTCGCCATGCCAACTCCTTAGAGATTATTTATTGTCTTTACCGACATGCAGAATGGCGAGGAAGGCTTCCTGCGGCAGTTCAACGTTACCGATCTGCTTCATTCGCTTTTTACCCTCTTTCTGTTTTTGCAGCAGCTTTTTCTTACGGCTGATATCGCCACCGTAGCATTTCGCCAGAACGTTTTTACGCAGCTGCTTAACGGTTGAACGCGCGATAATGTGCGTGCCGATGGCCGCCTGAATCGCAATATCAAACTGCTGACGTGGGATCAGATCTTTCATCTTCTCAACCAGTTCACGGCCACGGCTCTGAGAGTTATCGCGGTGCGTGATCAGCGCCAGTGCATCGACGCGCTCGTTGTTGATAAGAACATCAACGCGAACCATGTCAGACGCCTGGAAGCGTTTGAAGTTGTAGTCCAGCGACGCATAGCCACGGGAGGTAGACTTCAGACGGTCGAAGAAGTCGAGCACCACTTCCGCCATCGGGATTTCATAGGTCAGCGCGACCTGGTTACCGTGGTAAACCATGTTGGTCTGCACGCCACGCTTCTCAATACACAGCGTAATCACGTTGCCGAGGTAAGCCTGCGGCAGCAGCATGTGACATTCCGCGATTGGCTCACGCAGTTCATAAATATTATTCAGCGGCGGCAGCTTGGAAGGGCTATCAACGTAGATAGTTTCTTTGCCCGTGGTTTCCACTTCATACACTACGGTAGGCGCGGTGGTGATCAGATCCAGATCGTATTCACGTTCCAGACGTTCCTGAATGATTTCCATGTGCAGCAGGCCGAGGAAGCCGCAGCGGAAGCCGAAGCCCAGCGCCGTAGAGCTTTCTGGCTCATAGAACAGGGAAGCATCGTTCAGGCTCAGCTTGCCGAGCGCATCACGGAAGTTTTCGTAATCGTCAGAGCTGACCGGGAACAGGCCGGCGTAAACCTGAGGTTTCACCTTTTTAAAGCCCGGCAGCGCTTTATCCGCTGGGTTACGCGATGTCGTTAAGGTATCCCCTACCGGCGCGCCCAGGATGTCTTTGATTGCACAAACCAGCCAGCCTACCTCGCCGCATTTCAGCTCGGTACGGTCAACCTGTTTCGGCGTGAAGATACCCAGACGGTCTGCGTTGTAGACCTGACCGGTACTCATCACCTTAATTTTGTCGCCTTTACGCATAGTGCCGTTTTTAATACGCACCAGCGATACCACGCCCAGGTAGTTATCGAACCAGGAGTCGATAATCAGCGCCTGCAGCGGGCCTTCCGGGTCACCTTCCGGCGGTGGAATATCGCGCACCAGACGTTCCAGCACGTCGGTCACGCCCACGCCGGTTTTCGCCGAGCAGCGTACTGCATCGGTGGCGTCGATGCCGACGATATCTTCAATCTCTTCCGCTACGCGCTCTGGATCGGCGGCTGGCAGGTCGATTTTATTCAGAACCGGCACGACTTCCAGATCCATTTCCATGGCGGTGTAGCAGTTAGCCAGCGTCTGTGCCTCTACGCCCTGCCCGGCGTCAACCACCAGCAATGCGCCTTCACAGGCCGCGAGGGAACGGGAAACTTCATAGGAGAAGTCGACGTGGCCTGGGGTGTCGATAAAGTTCAGCTGATAGGTTTCCCCGTCGGCTGATTTAAAGTCCAGCGTCACGCTCTGCGCTTTGATGGTAATGCCACGTTCGCGTTCCAGATCCATTGAATCCAGAACCTGGGCTTCCATTTCGCGGTCGGAAAGGCCACCACAAATCTGAATAATGCGGTCAGACAGCGTCGATTTACCGTGGTCGATATGTGCAATGATGGAGAAGTTACGTATATTCTTCATATATTAAAATATTTATGCCTTACGAATACTTTGAGGCCGCGGTACGGAGCCTGACGTTGTATACACGTCATCCTTCGAGTTGCCTCGGCGTTGGCTGCACTCACTCACCCCTATCACGTACTGGTGTACGTTCCCGGGGATTCATTCGCTTGCCGCCTTGATGCAACTCGAATGATTTTGTGTATAGTCGTTCGAAAACGCCGCATTCTACACTACAACCGCGTAACCAGGAAATGCTCTTCCCGCAAGCATAGCGCTTCCTGCGAGGAGCGTTCCAAAAATAATAAAGCCAGCGTAATCACTGGCTCATTTCGGTAGACGATGTCGTGCGAATCAGGTCGGGCGGAAGCCCCACGCTGATGATGATGGGCTGCCAGGTTTCCCTCGCGGCAAGCCGCGGCGAGAGGCCTTTGGCAATCAGGAACCCGCCAACGCCGCCGAGCACCGCGCCGCTGAGCGCCGCAATATCGGTGCCGAACAGGACCTGGAACAGTGCCGCGACCACGAACAGCCCCAGCAGCGGAGACATATAAACCAGCATGGCAGAGCCAAGCAGGCTACCTTCGGTAATGCCCAATTCCACTTTTTGCCCTGTCACCAGCGGTTCAGCGCTAGGAACAGAAATGGTGTGGGTGGTCTGCGGCCCCAGCTTATTCAGCACTCGGCTGCCGCAGCCTGCACGTGATGCGCAGCTATTGCAGGAGGCTTTTACATCGCAACTCACCTGCGCAATTCCGTTATCCCATGCAATAACGGTAGCCCACTCTTTAATCATTGTGCGCCCTTGAATTGAATACCGTCAGCAACGCGTTTCGCCGTCGGAGGCGGAAGCTCGCCAACAATCGTGATATCAGCCTGATTGCGGATGGTCGTTGTGACCGTTCGACGACCGGTACGCAGCATCTGCTCGCTGCTGTTAGCCGTCGCGCGGCTGATGTTCACAGAGAAGCTAAACAGGCCGTCGGAATAGAGACGGGATTCAACCGGGCTGTCGACGCTCGGCAGCGTGCGACGGCTGCTGGAGACCTCTTTAAAGCCCTGCGGCAGCCAGCTTGTCGTCCAGTTGAAGGTCGCATTGGTCCCTGTTGGCAAGGAGAGCTGCGGCGGCAGGTTGGCTTTCGCCAGCCCCTGCATGCTGGAGCTTACCTGATCGCCCGTTGAGAGAGCCACAACCCGGAACTGTTCCAACGTCTCGCCATCGCGGTCGAGCAGGTCAACGCGCATCGGCAGCTTGCTTTCGGAGTCCATCCACACGATATAGCTATAGCGTGTGCCGTCTCGCGCCACGACGCGGATCACATCACACATGCGGTCCGCAATACGCGTACGTCCTACGGAGATAAAATCGTAGTAAGGCGCCAGACGTTTGAAATCGGTATAAACCAGAGAGGGTAGCGAGTCGACAATATAGTCGCCGTTCAGCGTGAACGGATCGAGACCCGGCTCAAAGTAGCTGATCTCGTTTCCACGCTGAACCACTTCGCGGCGAGGGCCGTCCATCTGCAGCAATTCCGCCAGCGGTTGTCCATTAAGACGCACGTGACGATAGCGCAGAGATTCAACGCCTGATTTATTAATGCTGACGAACGACAGCTCGTAGTTGAGTGACTGACTGGCCAGATTCATCTCCTGCAACAACGCCCCGGACGATACATCAGCCGAGGCGTTGGCGGTGAAGAACAGGCTACCAGCCACAAGTGACATGGCACACCAAAGTTGCTTCATTACTGCGATTGCGTTCCTAGAGTTTGATATCCTGGCACCTGAACAGCCGCTTGCTGGGTTTGTGCCTGCTCAAACTGAAGCTGTTCTGAATGCAAGCGACGCTGCAATTCATAGTCCTGCAGCATAGCATTAATACGGCGGCGCTGTTCCTGAACCTGTTGCGGCCCGGTGCTGCCTGCCGACGCTTCCGAAGGAACCCCCAGACTCACTGGACTGGCTTTACCCATCATCGGCAGCGTGTTGAATACCGGTGATTCAGGTTGGGAGGATTCCGGTTGCCCATTATAGTGCTGAACGCCGACAATAACAGCAAGCGATACGCAAGCTGCCACCCCCATCTGGGTAAGCGAACTGGCCCATGGACGAACCTTGCTCCAGAACGGCATCTTCTGCCATTGATGTGGTGCTGGCTGGGCTTCAGGAATAAGCGGCGCTGTCGGAAGACGAACGGGCTCATTTTCGATGGCGGCCATAACGCGAGAGGAAATATCGAAGTGAAGCACGTCACCGGTGTCGCCGCGAAGCGAGTCGCGGATCAGGTGATAGCTTGCCCAGGTTTCCTGTAACTCTGGCGAGCGCGTCAACTCTGTCAGCAGCTCGTTATCCAGCGTTTCACCATCCATTAAGGCGGAAAGTTTTTCTTTCTGCATGCCTAATACCTTTTCCAGTATCCCGCTTCCATCAACGCCTGATAAGCGGTTGAACTTTATTATCAATAGCTTCTCGCGCACGGAAGATACGTGAACGAACCGTACCGACCGGACAATCCATGATAGCCGCTATCTCTTCATAGCTTAGGCCATCGAGCTCCCGCAAGGTAATTGCCATGCGTAAATCTTCCGGAAGCGCATCAATGGTACGAAAAACTATCTGTCTCAGTTCTTCTGACAACATTAAGTTCTCAGGGTTCGAAATTTCTTTCAAAGCGCCACCGCTTTCAAAGTTTTCGGCGTCGTTCGCGTCAACATCACTAGACGGCGGACGACGACCCTGAGCAACCAGGTAATTTTTAGCTGTATTCACCGCAATACGGTACAGCCACGTATAGAAAGCACTATCTCCCCGGAAAGAATCCAGCGCGCGATAGGCCTTAATAAAAGACTCTTGTACCACATCCGGCACATCGCCAGAGGGTACATAGCGGGAGACCAGGCTCGCAACCTTATGCTGATAGCGCACTACCAGAAGGTTAAAAGCTTTCTGATCTCCTTTCTGGACCCGTTCAACCAGGACCTGGTCCGTTAACTGCTCGCTCATCCGAGGTAATGTCTCCCCAAACCTTATTCCCATGCGTAATCAGAATGCCACTCCAGCACTACATTATGAGCAAGCAGTGACTTAGAGTGTTCGAGTTTCGTAAAGTTCCGTTACGCTTTGTTTTTTCTTTAGCCGCAAACCGTTCATTGTCTATCATTATAAGTCTGCTGATGCTTACCAATACGTAAGTTGCGAAATAAAAACGCAAATCCCGTGAAGAGTAACGTAACGCGGCTTTTATTTCACCATAAATACGTCTCAAACCTCATAGCGTTCTTCTTATTTCTTCGCCTCTCTTCTCGCCTGTTTTGTCACCAGATGTTTAGCAATTACAACCATAGTTCAAAAAAACCCTGCACACCTCGCTTTTATAGTGCTACTCTGCGATCACCGTGTTTAGTAAATTAAACAAAGATAATGAACTCACTTCCAGAACTTTCTTGTGATGTACTGATTATCGGCAGCGGGGCTGCGGGTTTATCGCTGGCGCTGCGTCTTGCAGAGCACAGTTCGGTTATCGTGCTGAGCAAAGGGCCGATTAGCGAAGGCTCAACCTTCTATGCGCAAGGCGGTATCGCCGCCGTTTTCGATGAAACGGACAGCATTGAATCGCACATTGATGACACGCTGATTGCCGGCGCCGGAATTTGCGACCGTCAGGCCGTATCGTTTGTCGCCAGCAACGCTAAACACTGCGTGCAGTGGCTTATCGATCAGGGCGTGCTGTTTGATACTCAGGTGCAGGCAAACGGAGAAGAGAGTTATCATCTGACGCGCGAAGGCGGACACAGCCATCGACGCATTCTGCACGCCGCCGATGCTACCGGGCGCGAAGTCGAAAATACCCTGGTGAGTAAGGCCATTAACCACCCCAATATCCGTATTCTCGAGCGCAGCAACGCCGTTGATTTAATTATCTCAGATAAGGTCGGCCTGCCAGGGACCCGTCGCGTGGTAGGAGCGTGGATTTGGGATCGCAATAAAGAGAAGGTTGAAACCTGTGCGGCAAAATCAGTCGTACTGGCCACCGGCGGGGCATCCAAGGTTTATCAGTACACCACCAACCCGGATATCTCTTCTGGAGACGGTATCGCCATGGCCTGGCGCGCAGGCTGTCGCGTGGCGAACCTCGAGTTTAATCAGTTCCACCCGACGGCGCTGTACCATCCACAGGCGCGTAACTTCCTGCTGACCGAAGCGCTGCGCGGCGAAGGCGCGCATCTGAAGCGCCCTGATGGCAGTCGCTTTATGCCAGACTTTGACGAGCGCGCTGAGCTGGCACCTCGCGATATCGTCGCGCGCGCTATCGACCATGAAATGAAGCGCCTTGGCGTCGACTGCATGTACCTCGACATCAGTCATAAGCCAGAAGATTTTGTGCGCCAGCACTTCCCGATGATTTATGACAAATTACTGGGGCTTGGCATCGACCTGACCAAAGAACCGGTACCGATCGTACCTGCTGCGCACTACACCTGCGGCGGCGTGATGGTTGACGACTATGGCCGCACCGATGTTGACGGCCTTTATGCCATCGGCGAAGTGAGCTATACCGGCCTGCACGGGGCCAACCGCATGGCGTCGAATTCACTGCTGGAGTGCCTGGTCTACGGTTGGTCGGCGGCGGAAGATATTCACAAGCGCATGCCGTACGCGCGTCAGGCGGAAAAACTGCCCGCGTGGGATGAAAGTCGCGTGGAAAACTCCGATGAGCTGGTCGTCATCCAGCATAACTGGCACGAGCTGCGCCTCTTTATGTGGGACTATGTCGGCATTGTGCGCACCACCAAACGTCTGGAGCGCGCGCTGCGTCGTATCACCATGCTGCAACAGGAGCTGGACGAGTACTATTCACGTTTCCGCGTATCGAACAACCTGCTGGAGCTGCGTAATCTGGTTCAGGTTGCCGAGCTTATCGTACGCTGCGCGATGATGCGCAAAGAGAGTCGCGGCCTGCACTACACGCTGGATTATCCGGATCTGTTAGCGGAGTCGGGCCCATCCGTCCTTTCGCCGCTGGTTCACATAAATAAATAGAACGCCTGGGTCAGCGCAGTGTAGCCTTCCGAGTACTGCTGCTCTGGCCCACGGATCACTAGCCTGTCGCTAAAGCACTCTCCCCCTTTTGGAGAAAACGCCAGCAGTACGCGATGCGGCAGGCGCATTTCAGTTTCCGCCACGTCGGTGCGCAGGCGCAAATGCCAGCCCATGGATAACGCCTGTTGAGTAAACATCTGGCCGATGTTTTCCGGCAGCACCACGCAGAAGAAACCATCTTCAGTAATCGCATTCGCCGCGCAGGCCAGCAGCGTTTCGTGGTCGAGTGAGGTGGTATAACGCGCCTGCTCGCGCTGCGGCGTGGCGCACTCCACGCCCTGCTCATAGTAAGGCGGGTTGCTGACAATCAGGTTATAGCGCGTCGTCAATCCAGCCACCCACTGCTGAATATCCGCTGTGTGAACCTGAATACGTTCAGCCCACGGCGATTCGGCCGCGTTTTCCCGCGCCTGTTCAGCCGCATCTTCATCGAGCTCAACGGCATCGATAACCACATTTTCATCGGTACGCTGCGCCAGCATTAACGCCAACAGGCCGCTTCCCGTACCAATATCAAGGATCCGATTAACCCGAGCGATAGGCGACCACGCACCCAGTAAAATACCGTCCGTACCCACCTTCATCGCACAACGATCGTGGGCAACAAAAAACTGCTTAAAAGTAAATCCGTTGCGGCGCAGCGCGGATTTAGAATCAGAGATCATGGTCAACCTTGCCAGGGGAACTGCATGTGCTTTTATAGCTATGCACAATACCCGAGAACAGATAGCCATACAAACAGATGAAGATTAGAGCCGTAACGTCTATAATCAGCGCCTCACACAGAGGTAATCATGACTGTAACGACTTTTTCCGAACTTGAACTTGACGAAAGCCTTCTGGAAGCCCTCCAGAGCAAAGGCTTTACACGCCCGACTGCCATTCAGGCTGCCGCCATTCCGCCTGCGCTCGATGGACGTGATGTTCTCGGTTCTGCGCCAACCGGCACCGGTAAAACAGCGGCGTATTTGCTGCCTGCGTTGCAGCACCTGCTCGACTTCCCGCGCAAAAAATCTGGCCCGCCGCGCATCCTGATCCTCACGCCTACGCGTGAACTGGCGATGCAGGTCGCCGATCATGCTCGCGAGCTGGCAAAAAACACGCATCTGGATATCGCTACCATCACCGGCGGCGTCGCGTATATGAACCACGCCGAAGTGTTCAGCGAAAACCAGGATATCGTGGTGGCGACCACCGGTCGTCTGCTGCAGTATATTAAAGAAGAAAACTTCGACTGCCGCGCCGTTGAGACGCTGATCCTCGACGAAGCAGACCGTATGCTGGACATGGGCTTCGCCCAGGACATCGAGCATATTGCCGGTGAAACCCGCTGGCGTAAGCAGACGCTGCTGTTCTCCGCCACGCTGGAAGGCGAAGCGATTAAAGACTTTGCCGAACGTCTGCTGGAAGATCCGGTCGAAGTATCTGCAACACCGTCGACCCGCGAGCGTAAGAAAATTCATCAGTGGTACTATCGCGCTGATAACTTCGAGCACAAGGTTGAGCTGCTGAAACACCTGCTGAAGCAGGAAGATGCCACCCGTACCATCGTGTTTGTGCGTAAGCGTGAGCGCGTGCACGAGCTGGCGGAAATCCTGCGCCAGGCCGGTATCAACAACTGCTACCTCGAAGGCGAAATGCCGCAGATCAAGCGTAACGAGGGCATCAAGCGTCTGACCGATGGTCGCGTTAACGTGCTGGTCGCAACCGACGTTGCCGCGCGCGGGATTGATATCCCCGACGTCAGCCACGTGATTAACTTCGATATGCCGCGCGGCGCAGATACCTATCTGCACCGTATCGGTCGTACCGGCCGTGCCGGACGTAAAGGGACGGCGATTTCCCTGGTGGAAACGCACGATCACCTGCTGCTGCTGAAAATTGGCCGCTATATCGAAGAACCGCTGAAGTCTCGCGTGATTGAAGAACTGCGTCCGACGACGCGCGCACCGAGCGACAAAATGACGGGTAAACCGTCGAAGAAAGTCCTCGCTAAACGCGCTGAGAAGAAAAAAGAAAAGGACAAAGAAAAACCGCGCGTCAAGGTACGCCATCGCGATGCCAAGAACGTTGGCAAACGCCGCAAGCCAAGCGGCGGCGCTGCGCCAGAGCAGACTAGCGAAGAGTAAAGCAAACGCCGGGATAACCTCCCGGCGTTTTCATATTGGAAAGTAACGGACGCTGGCCATGAAGAAAAAAGAGTTTGTGACCCAGGATCTCCTCAGCAAAATTTACCAGCAGCACAGCGAAGGGCCACGTAAGCTCCCGCCAGAGAGACAGCTGGCAGAGGAGTACGGCGTGTCGCGCTTTACCATTCGTCAGGCGCTGGAGAAACTCGCCAGTATCGGGGTGGTTCGCATTGTGCAAGGTTCCGGTATCTGGATTAACGAGCAGACGCGCAACAACCCGCTGGTCTATAACTCAATAACCGAAAAGCGCTTCGATCAGATGCGCTATCGTATGATAAGCCTGCACAAAAAGCGGCCCGAACGGGAAGACAGGCAAATTTTCGGCCTCACCGATGATGATTTTATCTGGCAGTTCTGCCGGTTACGCATTGTCGATGACGTCGCAACCCAAATTGAAATCTCCCGCATGCCCGCCGAGATGTTCAGCGATCTCAATCAGGTCGTGATTGAACGCTCGTTGCAGCAATACGTGCTGAGCAAAGGGTTGCAGATTTCCCACCTGCTGACCAGCTACCGGGCGGTCAGCGTAAGCCGCGAGCAGTCAATTCTACTGGGCTGCAAAAAGGGCAGCCCAGCGATGCACATCAATAACCGCGGGATCCTCGACGGCGGTCGCGTGTATGAGATAAGCGACATTATCGATATCAACTACAGCTGCACCTACGTGATCCCACATAACCGCGACAACCTCACCTTCCGCCAGCAGCCTCAGAGCTGATTTACGGCGTGTGAATAGTACCGTCTGGTAGACGGCTCTGGGTCCATTCGTGCGGGCGGTACGCTACCGGATGCTGCAACGCCAGCGCCTCATCAAAACCTACGCCAATGCCGGGCACCGTCGGCGGGTAGATAAAGCCATTTTTCACCTCAGGCGCACCGGGGAATACCGCATCCGTCATGGCAGAGCGTGGGATAAACTCCTGGATAGCGGCATTGTGCAAATGGATATTCAGGTGCGTATTCACCGCCACGCCGATAGGCGTCATATCCCCAGGACCGTGCCATGCCAGGCGCACGCCAAAGGCCTGGCACAGTACCGCCAGCTTCAGCGCAGGCGTAATGCCGCCAATCTGCGAAATATGGCAACGGATAAAATCAATCTGCCGGTTGACGATAAGGTCATGCCACTCAGCAGGGTTATTGAATAACTCCCCCATCGCTAACGGCACGCTGCTCTGCTGGCGAATCTGCGCCAGCCACGGGCTCTGCTGCGGCGATAAAATATCTTCAATAAACCACGGCTGATAGGGTTCAAGCTGCTTTGCCAGCTGTAGCGCCTGCTGCGGAAAGAGGCGTTCGTGGACATCATGTAAAATGTGGAAACGATGCCCGTAACGCGCGCGAAGCAGCCAGAACATCTCAACCGTATTGCGCACGTACTCGTCCTGATCGAACCATGCTCCCGGCGTTGGGTTCTCCGGCGTATGCATTTCTCGCGGCGTACCGCCGTAAAAACCGAGCTGGCAGCGAATATGACGGTAGCCCTGCTCCAGAAGCTTATCGACAGAGATAAACAGCTCATCTGGCGTTTCGCCGCTGGCATGGGTATAGGCCGCAATCGCATCGCGGGATTTTCCCCCCAACAGCTGATACAGCGGCATACCAGCAAGCTGCGCTTTGATATCCCACAGCGCCATATCCACACCTGAAATGGCGTTATTCATCGCCGGGCCGTTACGCCAGTAAGCATTAACGTTCATCATCTGCCAGAGGTCTTCGATATTGTTGGCGTCTCGCCCCACCAGCAACGGTTGAAGATATTCATCCACCAGCGTTTTCACCGCCAGCGGGCGCTGTTGGAACGTTGCGCAGCCCAACCCCACCACTCCATTATCCGCTGTCACCCGCACCGTCACCAGGTTGTGGCGGTCTGGGCGGGTGATAAAGCACTCAATCGCAGTAATCAACGTCGGTTTCACAGAAAGCTCCCTGTGCAAAATAAATATCAATTTCTTATTATCTTCACCCTATTTTCAGGGTTCGGTAAACCTTTTTATCGAATAAATATTTTGGTCTGGAAATAGAGATATTTATATTTAAAAAACGTACCAATTTACCGATTACCTACCACTCAATACCAAATACAGGAAAGAATGTGATTTTCATCATCATTTATTGGTTTGTTTTTACTGATTAGCTTATTTACCATTTCTACAGACAAAGATAACAACATACATATCGCAGGAGCCGCTATGGGGACGCAAGAGGCTATCAGCCGAATTATTGGTCTGGTGGGTGGTCGGGAAAATATCAATAAAGTCTGGCACTGTATGACGCGGTTACGCTTTGATTTAATTGATGATAATAAAGTCGCGCAGGAAGAAATTAAAAACCTGCCTGGCGTGCTGGGCGCACAGCTACAAAGCGATCAGTTTCAAATAATTATCGGGCCCAGGGTCAATAGCTGGTACGAACAACTGCAGGAGACCTTAGGCACCGGCGGCCAGAACGTATCTCACAGCACGCCTAAAGCGCGTAAAAGCCTGGTATCGCTGTTTATGGATACGGTCTCTGGCGTATTTGGTCCAATCGTTCCCGCAATTGCGGGCGCGGGGATGATTAAAGGGCTGCTGGCCGGGCTTATCGCCCTGAAGCTGGTGTCGCCGAAAAGTGATACCGTGATGATAATCGACCTGATCGCGAGCGGTGTTTTCTACTTCCTACCGTTTTTCCTGGCCGTTTCGGCAGCGAAGATCTTCAAGACCAATGAGTATCTGGCGGCGGCGGTTGCGGCATGCCTGATGTATCCGACGCTAATTGACGCCGCAAAAGCGCTGGCGGCCCATCAGGCGGATGCTGCCTCTGCGCTCTGGTTATTTAACGCCATTCCGGTCTCGGTCTTTAACTACGCCTCAAGCGTTATCCCGGTCATTTTCTCGATTCTGGCGCTGAAATACATTCATCAAGCGGTCGACAAAATCATGCCGGAGGTATTGAAAACGGTCTTTACCCCAACGCTGACGCTGTTCCTTGCCGCGCTGGCAGCGCTGGTCATCATTGGTCCGATTGGTATCTGGCTGGGTAAAATGCTGGCGTGGTTTATCGAAGGGCTGTTTGGCGTGTCGGCAAGCTTCGCCGGGCTGGTTGTCGGCGCGATTCGTCCGGTGGCGATTCTGACCGGAATGCATCACGCCATGACGCCGATTGCCCTGCAAAACTTTAGCGACCGTGGCTACGACATGCTGATGCCGATGATGTTTATGGCTAACATGGCCATCGCAGGCTCCACCTTTGCCATCTGGCGAGTGAGCAAAGAGAACCGGACGGTGACGCTTTCCGCCGCGATTTCCGCGCTGTTGGGCATTACCGAGCCCGCGCTGTTCGGCGTACTTACGCGTTACAAAAAAGCGTTTATCGCGGCGACCATCGCCAGTTCTCTGGCATCGGCGTTTATCGCCTTCTTTGGTGTGCGGCTGTATGGCTATATTTTATCGAGTATTTTTAGCCTGCCCGCCTATATCGGCCCCTATTTTGTCTTTGCGCTTTCCGGCGTGGCCATCGCGCTGATCCTCTCCTTTACGCTCACTACCTTTCTGATTGGACGCGAAGAAGCAAAATAAAAAAATCCCCCCGCAGGCACCCTGCGGAGGGATTCGTCTACTGATGCCGGGCTAGCCCGGCACGCCATTTTCCCACCCCTGAGAAATTACAGGCTCTCAGTAAAGGTACGAGCAATAACGTCGCGCTGCTGCTCTGGAGTCAGTGAGTTAAAGCGCACTGCATAACCAGAAACACGGATGGTCAGCTGTGGGTATTTTTCGGGATGCTCAACCGCGTCCATCAGAGTTTCACGACGCAGCACGTTTACGTTCAGGTGCTGACCGCCTTCTACGCGAACTTCTGGTTTCGCTTCAACCGGGATTTCACGGTATTCAATGTCGCCCAGCGCGCTAACGGCTACAACGTCATCTTCTGCGTAACCGCCTTTTGCACACAGGCAGCGTGCTTCGCCTTTCTCGCTGTCGAGCAGCCAGAATGAGTTCAGCAGGTCTTTGTTTGCAGCTTTGGTGATCTGGATACCTGTAATCATTTGATGCCTCCCTAAGGCTCTTTATATTCGTTTTTAACCGGCCTGACCGCGACCAATTGGTAAAACCATTGTTGCTTGAGTGTATATATACCCCTCGAACACCCTTGATTCTTTGATTTAAATCAATAAAAACCACACCATAAAAGAGGTCATATCTGAATATACTTGTTTTGCATCAAGTTACGCCCTGCGATGCACACAAAAATCTTTGTAAAGATTCAACTTTTTTTGTCCCACCAGCAATAACCGACGCCTTCTGATTTTGTGATGTCGAAAGAAGCAGTTAAGCTATACCGATAGCAATTCGCAGGAGAGCGAGATGACCACCCCATTAACCTGGCACGACGTGCTGGCCGCTGAGAAAGAGCAGCCTTATTTTGTGAACACCCTAGCCACCGTCGCCAGCGAGCGTCAGTCCGGCCAGACTATCTATCCGCCGCAGAAAGATGTCTTTAACGCTTTTCGCTTTACCGAGTTAAACGATGTGAAGGTCGTGATCCTCGGGCAGGACCCGTATCACGGTCCCAATCAGGCGCACGGTCTGGCCTTCTCCGTGCAGCCGGGTATCGCGACGCCGCCCTCCCTCTTGAATATGTATAAAGAGCTTGAAGGAACCATCCCCGGTTTTACGCGCCCAAACCACGGCTATCTTGAGAGCTGGGCGCGCCAGGGCGTGCTGCTGCTCAACACCGTGCTGACCGTTCGTGCAGGACAGGCGCACTCGCACGCAAGCCTTGGCTGGGAAACTTTTACCGATAAAGTGATCGCGCTGATTAACGAACATCGCGAAGGCGTCGTGTTCTTATTATGGGGATCGCACGCGCAGAAAAAAGGCGCGATTATTGATACTCAGCGCCACTGCGTGCTGAAAGCACCTCACCCATCGCCGCTCTCTGCGCACCGCGGGTTCTTTGGCAGTAACCATTTTGTGAAGGCGAATGAGTGGCTAGAGCAGCGTGGCGAAGCGCCGATTGACTGGATGCCGGTGCTGCCGGAATAGTTCGGGAAATATTGCAGATATAAAAAAACCGGTCGAGTCGCCTCTTCCGGTTTTTTTTCAACATCGCGTTTGATTACGCTTTATGCTGACGCCACCATTCGGCTAACAGCACGCCCGTCGCCACAGAGACGTTCAGGCCTTCAACGGCACGAGTTCCGTCGATAGAAACGCTCATGTCAGCAATAGCGGCCGCCGCTTCGGAAACGCCATCGCGATCCTGACCCAGCGCCAGAACCATCTTCTTAGGCAGCTCGGATTGGAACAGCGGCAGGCCACGGCCGTTGCCGCTGGTCGTTACGATGGTGTAGCCCGCATCGCGGAACTGCTCCAGCGCATCGATGAAACCGTCACCGGTAATAGGTTCAACGTGTTCAGCGCCACCTTCTGCGGTACGGATAGCCGCACCGGATTCCAGCAGAGCCGCATCCTGCAGTACCACGCCTTTCACACCGAAGTGCGCGCAGCTGCGGATCATTGCGCCGAGGTTATGCGGGTTACCCGCATCTTCCAGCGCCAGTACACAGTCATCTTCGCCGCTTTTGGCGACCCACTGCTGTACGGAAGTCCCGTTACGTTTTTTGATCAGGAAGCACACGCCGCCGTGGTGTTCAGTACCGGACGCTTTCGCCAGCTCTTCTTCATCAACCACGTGATAGGCTTTACGGTTTGCCGCCATCCAACGCAGCGCTTCTTTAAAGCGCGGGGTTACGCTCTGTACGAACCATGCGCGAACGATAGCGTCCGGACGGCTCTGGAACAGTGCCTGACAGGCGTTTTCGCCGTATACGCGAGTCTCTTCCGCGCGCTGACGACGCAGTACTTCTGGATCGATAAAGCTTTTACCGCTGATCCCGCCGTGATCGGCTTTCGCCGGTGCGTCATCACCCGGAGCACGGGAAACCGTACGCCATGGGGAGCCTTCACCACGATCGCGATCGCGTTCTACATCGCGGTCACGGCCACGTTCACGGCCGCGTTCGCTGTTAGGACCCTTTCTCTCATCACGGGCAGGGCGACGACCGCCTTCGGCACGGGAAGCACCAGCACGGGATGTGCCAGGACGGCCTCCGCCTTTACCAGTACGAGGATTTTGGGTGCGTTTGTCCGAGTCATCGTCACTGCGGACGTACATCACTTTGACCTTGCCGTTTTTGTTCTTCAGTTCGTCGCTCATGTTTTTCTCCACCTGCGCTGCGCGAAGCGCGCAGATTACCTGATGTGCTAGCGCTTAGCTATGACTTCGTACAAAAGACCACGACTATTGTACCCATTGGATAAAACACATTGTCGATTAATACGCTCTGAACGATAATGCGTAACATTATAGAAACATTCGGCAACATTGCCGTTCTGCAACACGATGACCCAGAGGTGAGTTATGAATACCGTTTGTGCCCACTGCCAGGCGCTTAATCGCATTCCAGAAGCGCGTATTAACGAAGCGGCAAAATGTGGACGCTGTGGTGAAGACCTGTTTGATGGCGAAGTCATTAATGCCACGGACAGCACGCTGGATAAACTGCTGAAGGACGATCTCCCCGTTGTTGTTGATTTCTGGGCGCCATGGTGTGGCCCTTGCCGTAACTTCGCGCCCATCTTCGAGGATGTGGCCGAAGAACAAAGCGGCAAAATTCGCTTTGTGAAAGTGAACACCGAAGCGGAACGCGAGCTCAGCGCCCGTTTCCGAATCCGCAGCATCCCGACCATCATGATTTTCAAAAATGGTGAAGTCGTCGATATGCTTAACGGCGCGGTACCAAAAGCGCCGTTTGAAAGCTGGCTGAACGAAGCGCTGCAGGCATAATCCCACCGGGGCACATCTTGTGCCCCGTATCCGCCTCTGCGACAATAGTCTCTTTGCCGTACGATTCCCATGATTGATAACGCCGTTCTTCGGTTGCGCGCTGAGCGTTTAGCCCGTGCGACTCGACCTTTCCTTGCCCGTGGTAATCGGGTTCGCCGCTGCCAGCGTTGTCTGCTGGTGCAACGCTATTGTCTGTGCGACACCATCGCCCCGCATCCGGCAAAGAGCCGCTTTTGCCTGGTGATGTTCGATACCGAACCAATGAAGCCCAGCAACACGGGTCGCCTGATTGCCGATATTTTGCCGCAAACAGATGCGTTCCAATGGTCACGTACCGAGCCGCCTCAGGCGCTGCTCGAGCTGGTTAAAAACCCGGACTATCAGCCAATGGTGGTTTTCCCGTCATCTTATGCCGACCCGGACCGTCAGGTACTCAGCGCGCCCCCCGCTGGAAAGCCGCCGCTGTTTATTATGTTAGACGGAACCTGGCCAGAAGCGCGGAAAATGTTCCGCAAAAGCCCGTGGCTGGACAATATCCCGCTTATCTCCGTCGACCTGTCGCGCGTATCCGCCTACAGCCTGCGGGAGGTGCATGCCGAAGGTCAGTACTGCACTGCGGAAGTGGCCATTGCGCTGCTGGATTTAGCCAATGATACCGGCGCGGCTTCAGCACTTAGCCAGCACTTCACCCGCTTTCGTGATAACTACCTTGCAGGAAAAGCTCATCATCAGGGCAACATCACAACAGCCGAAGCGGAAAACGGTTAAACTCATAGGATTACTGTCGCGTAAGGAAGACGGCTATGAGTCAACGTGGGCTGGAAGCACTTCTGAGGCCAAAATCTATTGCGGTGATTGGCGCCTCGATGAAACCACAGCGGGCCGGTTTTTTAATGATGCAGAACCTGCTGGCCGGTGGCTTTGCTGGCCCCGTTCTGCCCGTAACTCCGGCCTGGAAAGCGGTGCTCGGCGTTCTCGCCTGGCCGACTATTGCCAGCTTGCCCTTCTCTCCAGATCTTGCGGTACTTTGTACCCACGCGCGTCGTAACCTCGAACTGCTGGAGGCTCTGGGGGAAAAAGGCTGTAAAACCTGCATTATTCTCTCCTCGACGCCCGACCAGTTCAGTGAACTTAAAGCATGTGCTGCCCGCTACCAGATGCGCCTCCTTGGGCCAAACAGCCTGGGCTTGCTCGCGCCTTGGCAGGGTCTGAATGCCAGCTTTTCACCGGTGCCCATTCGCAAAGGAAAACTGGCCTTTATTTCTCAATCTGCCGCCGTTTCCAATACCATTCTCGACTGGGCCCAACAGCGCGAAATGGGGTTTTCCTACTTTATCGCGCTTGGCGACAGCCTGGACATTGATGTCGACGACCTGCTCGATTATCTGGCGCGGGACAGCAAAACCAGCGCCATCTTGCTCTATCTGGAGCAGCTCAGCGATGCGCGACGTTTTGTCTCTGCCGCGCGCAGCGCCTCACGCAATAAGCCGATTCTGGTGATCAAAAGCGGACGCAGCCCGGCGGCACAACGCCTGCTTCACGTTAACTCAGGTATGGACCCGGCATGGGATGCCGCGATTCAACGCGCGGGTCTGCTGCGCGTACAGGACACTCACGAACTTTTCTCTGCCGTTGAAACCCTTAGCCATATGCGCCCCTTGCGCGGCGAGCGGTTGATGATTATCAGCAACGGTGCGGCCCCAGCGGCACTGGCGCTGGATGAACACTGGGCGCGCAACGGTAAACTCACCACACTCAGCGACGAGACGCGCCAGCAGCTACAGCAGCTATTGCCGGAAACCGTCGAAGCCAATAACCCGCTGGATTTGCGTGACGATGCCAGCATTGAACACTATTTAGCGGCGGTGAAAGTGCTGCTCGATAGCCCGGACCTGGATGCCCTGATGGTGATCCACTCCCCAAGCGCCACGGCGCCGGGAAGTGAAAGCGCGACAGCGTTGATTGACCTCATCAAGAAGCACCCGCGCGGGAACTATATTAGCGTGTTGACCAACTGGTGCGGCGAATACTCATCGCGGGAAGCGCGCCGCATGTTCAGCGATGCGGGCATTCCAACCTACCGCACGCCGGAAGGGACGATTACCGCCTTTATGCATATGGTGGAATACCGGCGTAACCAGAAGCAGCTGCGGGAAACACCGGCGCTGCCGCATAGCCTGACGGCAAATACCTCGCAGGCCCACGAGCTATTACAGCAGGCGATAGACAACGGCATCGGCGCGCTGGACACCCACGAAGTTCGTCCGATTCTGGAAGCCTACGGGCTGAATACGCTGCCGACCTGGATTGCCTCAGACAGCGCAGAGGCCGTTCATATCGCCGAGCAAATTGGTTATCCCGTGGCATTGAAGCTACGCTCGCCGGATATCCCGCATAAATCGGAAGTTCAGGGCGTGATGCTCTATCTTCGCACCGCTACCGAAGTGCAGCAAGCCGCCGACGCAATCCTCGACCGTGTCAAAATGACCTGGCCACAGGCGCGCATTCACGGCCTGCTGGTACAAAGTATGGCTAACCGTGCCGGCGCACAGGAATTACGCGTGGTGGTTGAGCACGACCCGGTTTTCGGCCCACTGATTATGCTGGGCGAGGGGGGTGTAGAGTGGCGTGCGGAAGATCAGGCCGCCGTTGCGCTACCGCCGCTCAATATGACGCTGGCGCGCTATCTGGTTATTCAGGCAATTAAGAGCAAAAAAATCCGCGGCCGCAGCGCACTCCGTCCGTTAGATATCCCGGGCTTAAGCCAGCTTTTAGTCCAGGTTTCTAACCTGATTGTCGATTGCCCGGAAATCCAACGCCTGGATATTCATCCGCTGTTAGTTTCCGGCAGTGAATTTACCGCGCTGGACGTCACGCTGGATATCGCTCCATTTAGCGGTTCAAGCGAAAGCCGCCTTGCTATTCGCCCGTATCCTCAACATCTTGAGGAGTGGGTGATCATGAAAAACGGTGAGCGCTGTTTGTTCCGCCCTATCCTCCCGGAAGATGAACCGCTGTTGCAGCAGTTCATCGCTCGAGTCACAAAAGAAGATCTTTACTATCGCTACTTCAGCGAGATTAACGAGTTTACCCACGACGATTTAGCCAATATGACGCAGATCGACTACGATCGAGAAATGGCCTTTGTTGCCGTTCATGGTTCCGGCGATGAGACAGAGATCCTCGGCGTAACACGAGCGATTTCCGATCCTGATAATATCGATGCGGAATTCGCCGTACTGGTACGTTCTGATCTGAAAGGCCTTGGGCTCGGCGGGCGGCTACTCGATAAACTGATTAACTATACCCGCGCTCACGGTTTACTGCGCCTGAATGGCATTACCATGCCCAATAACCGCGGGATGATAGCGCTCGCGAGAAAGCTCGGCTTTGACGTTGATATTCAGCTGGAAGATGGGATTGTGGGTCTTTCCTTAAGGCTGAGTAATGACTAAGTTGCTGGAAATGCTGCCCTTACCCGACAGAGATGATATCATTGACCGCTTACGTCGTCTGCCAGGTACAGAGGACCCTTCACTAAACCAGAGAAGAAACGCACTGTGATGTTGTCAAAATTTAAGCGTAATAAACATCAACAACACCTTGCCCAACTACCCAAGCTTTCACAGTCTGTTGATGATATTGAGTTTTTCTATGCTCCAGCAGATTTCCGTGAAGCTCTGCTCGCAAAAATCGCCAGCGCCACGCGCCGAATCTGCATCGTCGCGTTGTACCTCGAACAGGACGACGCCGGAAAGACGATTCTGCAAGCCTTGTACAACGCCAAACGTCAACGCCCGGAACTTGAAGTCCGTGTGCTGGTTGACTGGCATCGTGCACAGCGTGGGCGTATTGGTGCAGCGGCATCTAACACCAATGCCGACTGGTACTGCCGTACCGCGAAAGAAAACCCGGGCGTAGAGGTTCCCGTTTACGGCGTGCCTATCAACACCCGTGAAGCGCTCGGCGTACTGCACTTTAAGGGCTTCATTATTGATGACTGCGTGCTGTACAGCGGCGCGAGTATCAACGATGTCTATCTGCACCAGCACGATAAATATCGCTATGACCGCTATCAGTGCATTCGTAATCCGAAAATGGCCGACATCATGTTTAATTGGGTGTCGGAAAATCTGGTTGAAGGCCGCGGCGTTAACCGTCTCGATAATACCGAGCGTCCGAAAAGCCCAGAAATCAAAAACGATATCCGCCTGTACCGCCAGGAGTTACGTGATACCAGTTACCATTTTGAAGGCGATGCCAGCGATGATGAACTCACCGTCACGCCATTAGTTGGTCTGGGTAAAACCAGCGTTCTGAACAAGACGATTTTCCACCTGATGCCGTGCACTGAGGAAAAACTCACCATCTGCACGCCGTATTTCAACCTGCCTGCGCTGCTAGTACGGAATATTATTCGCCTGCTGCGGGATGGAAAAAAGGTCGAGATTATCGTCGGTGATAAAACGGCAAATGACTTCTACATCCCGGAAAGCGAGCCGTTTAAAATTATCGGCGCGCTGCCTTATCTGTATGAAATTAACCTGCGTCGCTTCCTGAGCCGTCTGCAGTATTACATTAATACCGATCAGTTAACCGTGCGTCTGTGGAAAGACGAGGATAATACCTACCACCTGAAGGGGATGTGGGTCGACAACGAGTGGATCCTGCTCACCGGCAATAACCTCAATCCACGCGCCTGGCGTCTGGATCTGGAAAATGCCGTGCTGATCCACGATCCGAAAAAGCAGCTGGCCTCAATGCGCCAGAAAGAGCTGGATCTGATCCGCAAACACACCACAGTGGTGAATGATTTCCGCGATCTGCAAAGTATCGCCGAATATCCGGTTAAGGTACGCAAGCTTATCCGCCGTCTGCGACGTATTCGTATCGACAGACTCATCAGCCGTATCCTTTAAATTGCAGCCTCGTTTCGACGGGGCTTTTTTTCAGGGAGCCTCCAATGATCCGCGTGTTTGTTCTTTTCTGTACGCTCTTATTAAGCGGTTGTAGCCACATGGCAAACGATAGCTGGACCGGCCAGGATAAAGCACAGCACTTTATTGCATCAGCTATGCTCTCTGCCGCTGGTAATGAGTATGCACAGCACCAGGGTATCAGTCGTGACCGCAGCGCCGCTATTGGCTTTATGTTTTCGGTGAGTCTGGGGGCATCGAAAGAGCTCTGGGACAGCCGCCCGGCTGGGAGCGGCTGGAGTTGGAAAGACTTTGCGTGGGACGTCGCCGGTGCCACAACCGGCTATGCGGTGTGGCAGCTGGCGCAGCATTAACGCTACAGGCGTAACCCCTTCCCTTTGCGGTGCAGCTTCAGCGATACGAGGAAGGCCAACGCCGCCATCACGGTAACATACCAGAAGAAGGCGGTCTCAATACCCTGCGACTTCAGCGACAGCGCCACGTATTCAGCTGAACCACCAAACAACGCGTTCGCGACCGCATAAGAGAGTCCGACACCCAGTGCGCGCACCTGTGCCGGGAACATCTCAGCTTTCAGGATCCCGCTAATCGAGGTATAGAAGCTGGTAATCAGCAATGCACACATGACCAGGCCAAACGCGGCATACGGTGAGGTGACGTTCTGCAATGCGGAGAGAATCGGCACGGTAAACAGCGTTGCAAGGGCGCCAAAACAAAGCATAGAGGTACGACGACCGACTTTGTCTGATAACAGGCCAAAGAATGGCTGTACCAGCATGTAGACAAACAATGCTGCCGTCATAATGACGCTGGCGAGGTTAGCGCTCATGCCCGCTGTGTTCACCAGATATTTCTGCATATAAGTCGTGAAGGTATAGAAGCTTAGCGAGCCAGCAGCAGTAAAACCAAGCACCATCATAAATGCTTTACGATTACGCCATAGCCCCTTGAAGGAGCCCGCTTCTTTCAGCGTCCGGGTTTCTTTCTGCGATGTTTCATCGAGCTGACGGCGCAGCCACAATGCCACAATAGCCAGTACCGCCCCCATAGCAAATGGGATACGCCATCCCCAGGCGTGAAGACTGTCGCTGTCCATTACGTTTTGCAGGATAACGACGACCAGTACCGCTAACAGCTGGCCGCCGATTAAGGTGACATACTGGAATGACGCATAGAATCCTTTACGTCCTTCAACCGCCACTTCACTCATGTAGGTTGCACTGGTGCCATATTCCCCGCCAACAGAGAGTCCCTGGAATAAACGAGCCAGCAACAGCAGCGCTGGAGCCCAGGTACCAATCACGCTGTAACCGGGCAGGCAGGCGATAACCAGCGAGCCAAAGCACATCATGCAGACGGAAATAAGCATCGAGACTTTACGCCCGCGACGGTCGGCAATACGGCCAAATAGCCATCCTCCAATAGGGCGCATCAGAAAACCAGCAGCAAAGACGCCTGCGGTTTGTAGAAGCTGGGTGGTCGTATTTCCGGATGGAAAGAAGATATGAGCAAAATACAGAGAACAGAACGAGTAGACATAAAAGTCAAACCATTCAACGAGATTCCCCGATGATGCCCCAACAATTGCCATGACTCGACGGCGAGTATCGCTGCCGGTAAGCGTCCCTTCTGGGGTCACACTGGTTACAGCCATTCGTTAACTCCTGCCAAAAGCGATCTCCTGCCTTAACCGGGCGTACACGTCACGCAGGCAGGTATTTTAGTAAATAAAATGTTATATAATTGTTATATTTAAATTAGTGATTAGCATCACATTTTTCATTAGCAAGATCACGGTTTAGGAGTAACTGCAGGTACAAGGGGCAAACGAAGGGGGTTGAAAACGTTAAAGGTAGGGCATTTGTAGGCCGGATAAGGCGTTTTCGCCGCCATCCGGCAGCGTGCTTCATGCTTCGTGCTTTCATTTTCCACACACGCAAAAAAGCCCATCCGTCAGGATGGGCTTCTTCACTAATTGATGCCTGGCAGTTCCCTACTCTCGCATGGGGAGACCCCACACTACCATCGGCGCTACGGCGTTTCACTTCTGAGTTCGGCATGGGGTCAGGTGGGACCACCGCGCTACAGCCGCCAGGCAAATTCTGTTTATCAGACCGCTTTGTGCGTTCTGATGTAATCTGTAATCAAGCTGAATATCGATGTCTCTTTCGCCAAAACATCTTCGGCGTTGTAAGGTTAAGCCTCACGGTTCATTAGTACTGGTTAGCTCAATGTATCGCTACACTTACACACCCAGCCTATCAACGTCGTCGTCTTCAACGTTCCTTCAGGACTCTTAAAGAGTCAGGGAGAACTCATCTTGGGGCAAGTTTCGTGCTTAGATGCTTTCAGCACTTATCTTTTCCGCATTTAGCTACCGGGCAATGCCATTGGCATGACAACCCGAACACCAGTGATGCGTCCACTCCGGTCCTCTCGTACTAGGAGCAGCCCCCCTCAATTCTCCAGCGCCCACGGCAGATAGGGACCGAACTGTCTCACGACGTTCTAAACCCAGCTCGCGTACCACTTTAAATGGCGAACAGCCATACCCTTGGGACCTACTTCAGCCCCAGGATGTGATGAGCCGACATCGAGGTGCCAAACACCGCCGTCGATATGAACTCTTGGGCGGTATCAGCCTGTTATCCCCGGAGTACCTTTTATCCGTTGAGCGATGGCCCTTCCATACAGAACCACCGGATCACTAAGACCTGCTTTCGCACCTGCTCGAGCCGTCACTCTCGCAGTCAAGCTAGCTTATGCCTTTGCACTAACCTCCTGATGTCCGACCAGGATTAGCTAACCTTCGTGCTCCTCCGTTACTCTTTAGGAGGAGACCGCCCCAGTCAAACTACCCACCAGACACTGTCCGCAACCCGGATTACGGGTCTACGTTAGAACACCAGCCATTAAAGGGTGGTATTTCAAGGTTGGCTCCACACGAACTGGCGTCCGCGCTTCAAAGCCTCCCACCTATCCTACACATCAAGGACCAGTGTTCAGTGTCAAGCTATAGTAAAGGTTCACGGGGTCTTTCCGTCTTGCCGCGGGTACACTGCATCTTCACAGCGAGTTCAATTTCACTGAGTCTCGGGTGGAGACAGCCTGGCCATCATTACGCCATTCGTGCAGGTCGGAACTTACCCGACAAGGAATTTCGCTACCTTAGGACCGTTATAGTTACGGCCGCCGTTTACCGGGGCTTCGATCAAGAGCTTCGCGTTGCCGCTAACCCCATCAATTAACCTTCCGGCACCGGGCAGGCGTCACACCGTATACGTCCACTTTCGTGTTTGCACAGTGCTGTGTTTTTAATAAACAGTTGCAGCCAGCTGGTATCTTCGACTGATTTCAGCTCCATGAGTAAATCACTTCACCTACATATCAGCGTGCCTTCTCCCGAAGTTACGGCACCATTTTGCCTAGTTCCTTCACCCGAGTTCTCTCAAGCGCCTTGGTATTCTCTACCTGACCACCTGTGTCGGTTTGGGGTACGATTTGATGTTACCTGATGCTTAGAGGCTTTTCCTGGAAGCAGGGCATTTGTTACTTCAGCACCGTAGTGCCTCGTCATCACACCTCAGCGTTAAAAGAAGTCCGGATTTACCTAAACTTCCCGCCTACATGCTTAAACCGGGACAACCGTCGCCCGGCTAACATAGCCTTCTCCGTCCCCCCTTCGCAGTAACACCAAGTACAGGAATATTAACCTGTTTCCCATCGACTACGCCTTTCGGCCTCGCCTTAGGGGTCGACTCACCCTGCCCCGATTAACGTTGGACAGGAACCCTTGGTCTTCCGGCGTGCGGGTTTTTCACCCGCATTATCGTTACTTATGTCAGCATTCGCACTTCTGATACCTCCAGCATCCCTCACAGGACACCTTCGCAGGCTTACAGAACGCTCCCCTACCCAACAACACATAGTGTCGCTGCCGCAGCTTCGGTGCACAGTTTAGCCCCGTTACATCTTCCGCGCAGGCCGACTCGACCAGTGAGCTATTACGCTTTCTTTAAATGATGGCTGCTTCTAAGCCAACATCCTGGCTGTCTGAGCCTTCCCACATCGTTTCCCACTTAACTGTGACTTTGGGACCTTAGCTGGCGGTCTGGGTTGTTTCCCTCTTCACGACGGACGTTAGCACCCGCCGTGTGTCTCCCGTGATAACATTCTTCGGTATTCGTAGTTTGCATCGGGTTGGTAAGTCGGGATGACCCCCTAGCCGAAACAGTGCTCTACCCCCGAAGATGAGTTCACGAGGCGCTACCTAAATAGCTTTCGGGGAGAACCAGCTATCTCCCGGTTTGATTGGCCTTTCACCCCCAGCCACAAGTCATCCGCTAATTTTTCAACATTAGTCGGTTCGGTCCTCCAGTTAGTGTTACCCAACCTTCAACCTGCCCATGGCTAGATCACCGGGTTTCGGGTCTATACCCTGCAACTTAACGCCCAGTTAAGACTCGGTTTCCCTGCGGCTCCCCTATTCGGTTAACCTTGCTACAGAATATAAGTCGCTGACCCATTATACAAAAGGTACGCAGTCACACCCCGAAGGATGCTCCCACTGCTTGTACGTACACGGTTTCAGGTTCTTTTTCACTCCCCTCGCCGGGGTTCTTTTCGCCTTTCCCTCACGGTACTGGTTCACTATCGGTCAGTCAGGAGTATTTAGCCTTGGAGGATGGTCCCCCCATATTCAGACAGGATACCACGTGTCCCGCCCTACTCATCGAGCTCACAACACATGCAATTTTGTGTACGGGGCTATCACCCTGTATCGCCGGCCTTTCCATACCGTTCCACTATCACACATGCTGATTCAGGCTCTGGGCTGCTCCCCGTTCGCTCGCCGCTACTGGGGGAATCTCGGTTGATTTCTTTTCCTCGGGGTACTTAGATGTTTCAGTTCCCCCGGTTCGCTTCATTACGCTATGTATTCACGTAATGATAGTGTGTCGAAACACACTGGGTTTCCCCATTCGGAAATCGTCGGTTATAACGGTTCATATCACCTTACCGACGCTTATCGCAGATTAGCACGTCCTTCATCGCCTCTGACTGCCAGGGCATCCACCGTGTACGCTTAGTCGCTTAACCTCACAACCCGAAGATGTTTCTTTCGATTCATCATCGTGCTGCAAAAATTTGAGAGACTCAAACACACCTCAGTCTGTTCTTATTACGGAGAACAGAATTCAGTGTGCTGTTTCAATTTTCAGCTTGATCCAGATTTTTAAAGAGCAAATATCTCAAACGTCACCCGAAGGTAAGTTTTGAGATATTGGGGTCGGCGACTTTCACTCACAAACCAGCAAGTGGCGTCCCCTAGGGGATTCGAACCCCTGTTACCGCCGTGAAAGGGCGGTGTCCTGGGCCTCTAGACGAAGGGGACACTGAAGTCTCAATCGCAAGACGCCTTGCTATTTACTTTTCATCAGACAATCTGTGTGAGCACTTCAAAGAACGCTTCTTTAAGGTAAGGAGGTGATCCAACCGCAGGTTCCCCTACGGTTACCTTGTTACGACTTCACCCCAGTCATGAATCACAAAGTGGTAAGCGCCCTCCCGAAGGTTAAGCTACCTACTTCTTTTGCAACCCACTCCCATGGTGTGACGGGCGGTGTGTACAAGGCCCGGGAACGTATTCACCGTAGCATTCTGATCTACGATTACTAGCGATTCCGACTTCATGGAGTCGAGTTGCAGACTCCAATCCGGACTACGACATACTTTATGAGGTCCGCTTGCTCTCGCGAGGTCGCTTCTCTTTGTATATGCCATTGTAGCACGTGTGTAGCCCTACTCGTAAGGGCCATGATGACTTGACGTCATCCCCACCTTCCTCCAGTTTATCACTGGCAGTCTCCTTTGAGTTCCCGGCCGAACCGCTGGCAACAAAGGATAAGGGTTGCGCTCGTTGCGGGACTTAACCCAACATTTCACAACACGAGCTGACGACAGCCATGCAGCACCTGTCTCAGAGTTCCCGAAGGCACCAAAGCATCTCTGCTAAGTTCTCTGGATGTCAAGAGTAGGTAAGGTTCTTCGCGTTGCATCGAATTAAACCACATGCTCCACCGCTTGTGCGGGCCCCCGTCAATTCATTTGAGTTTTAACCTTGCGGCCGTACTCCCCAGGCGGTCTATTTAACGCGTTAGCTCCGGAAGCCACTCCTCAAGGGAACAACCTCCAAATAGACATCGTTTACGGCGTGGACTACCAGGGTATCTAATCCTGTTTGCTCCCCACGCTTTCGCACCTGAGCGTCAGTCTTTGTCCAGGGGGCCGCCTTCGCCACCGGTATTCCTCCAGATCTCTACGCATTTCACCGCTACACCTGGAATTCTACCCCCCTCTACAAGACTCTAGCCTGCCAGTTTCGAATGCAGTTCCCAGGTTGAGCCCGGGGATTTCACATCCGACTTGACAGACCGCCTGCGTGCGCTTTACGCCCAGTAATTCCGATTAACGCTTGCACCCTCCGTATTACCGCGGCTGCTGGCACGGAGTTAGCCGGTGCTTCTTCTGCGAGTAACGTCAATCACTAAGGTTATTAACCTTAATGCCTTCCTCCTCGCTGAAAGTACTTTACAACCCGAAGGCCTTCTTCATACACGCGGCATGGCTGCATCAGGCTTGCGCCCATTGTGCAATATTCCCCACTGCTGCCTCCCGTAGGAGTCTGGACCGTGTCTCAGTTCCAGTGTGGCTGGTCATCCTCTCAGACCAGCTAGGGATCGTCGCCTTGGTGAGCCATTACCTCACCAACCAGCTAATCCCATCTGGGCACATCCGATGGTGTGAGGCCCGAAGGTCCCCCACTTTGGTCTTGCGACGTTATGCGGTATTAGCTACCGTTTCCAGTAGTTATCCCCCTCCATCGGGCAGTTTCCCAGACATTACTCACCCGTCCGCCACTCGTCACCCAAGAGCAAGCTCTCTGTGCTACCGTTCGACTTGCATGTGTTAGGCCTGCCGCCAGCGTTCAATCTGAGCCATGATCAAACTCTTCAATTTAAGTTTGATGCTCGTGAATTAAACTTCGTAATGAATTACGTGTTCACTCAGAGACTTGGTATTCATTTTTCGTCTTGCGACGTTAAGAATCCGTATCTTCGAGTGCCCACACAGATTGTCTGATAAATTGTTAAAGAGCAGTGCCGCTTCGCTTTGCCAGCGGCGCGGGATGTGCATATTACGCTTTCCCGCTTGAGAGTCAAGCGTTTATTTTCGCTTTCGTCTCTCGAGATTCTCAGGAGAATCTCGCTGACCCGGCGGCTTGTTTGCCGTTGTTCCGTGTCAGTGGAGGCGCATTATAGGGAGATACTGAGAAGTCGCAAGCATAAATTAGAAAAAACTTATCATTCGCTCACTTTTCATTCAATCATCTTATTTTCGCCTGGTTTTTAAACAAAAACGAGCCCTAAAGGGCTCGTTTTCTGCTTTTTGTGACTTACTGCACTGCCACAATCTGGTCGTCTTTAACTTCCAGACGGATAACTTTGCCAGGAATCAGCTCGCCGGACAGAATCTGCTGGGCCAGCGGGTTTTCAATCTGCTGCTGGATGGCACGTTTCAACGGACGTGCGCCATACACCGGATCGTAACCGTTCTGACTCAGCAATTGCAGCGCTTCATCAGACATCTGCGTTTCGTAGCCACGCTCTTCAAGACGTTGGTACAAACGCTGCAGCTGAATCTGAGCAATCGAAGCGATATGGTTTTCACCCAACGGATGGAAGACCACTACTTCATCGATACGATTAATGAACTCTGGACGGAAGCTGTGGCTGACCACACCCAGTACCAGATCTTTCATATGACCGTAGTCCAGTTCACCGAAACGTTCCTGAATCAGGTCGGAACCGAGGTTAGAAGTCATGATGACCACCGTGTTACGGAAGTCGACCGTTCTCCCCTGCCCGTCGGTCAAACGACCATCGTCCAGAACCTGCAGCAGAATGTTGAATACATCCGGATGCGCTTTCTCTACTTCATCCAGCAGGATGACGGAATAAGGACGACGACGAACCGCTTCCGTCAGGTAACCGCCCTCTTCATAACCGACATATCCCGGAGGCGCACCGACCAGACGAGACACGGAGTGTTTCTCCATAAACTCGGACATGTCGATACGCACCATGGCGTCGTCGCTGTCGAACATAAAGTTAGCCAGCGCTTTACACAGTTCGGTTTTACCTACCCCGGTTGGCCCCAGGAACAGGAATGAGCCAATTGGACGGTTAGGATCGGACAGCCCCGCACGGCTACGGCGAATCGCATTCGATACCGCCTCAACCGCTTCGTTCTGCCCAATCACGCGGCTGTGCAGATCCTGCTCCATACGCAGCAGCTTATCACGCTCGCCTTCCAGCATGCGGGCAACCGGAATACCGGTCCAGCGCGCCAGCACTTCGGCAATCTCAGCATCCGTCACTTTATTACGTAGCAGGCGCATGGTTTTGCCTTCAGACTGGGTTGCCGCTTCCAGCTGTTTTTCCAGCTCTGGAATTTTGCCGTACTGCAGTTCGGACATCCGCGCCAGATCGCCGACGCGACGCGCCTGCTCAATGGCGATTTTCGCCTGTTCCAGTTCAGCTTTAATGGTCTGCGTGCCGGAGAGGGACGCTTTTTCCGCTTTCCACTCCTCTTCTAACTCAGAGTACTGACGCTCTTTATCGTTCAGCTCATCGTTCAGCATATCGAGACGTTTCTTGCTCGCCTCGTCAGACTCTTTCATTAACGCCTGCTGCTCCAGCTTCAGCTGAATGATACGGCGGTCTAGTCGGTCGAGCTCTTCCGGCTTCGAGTCAATCTGCATACGAATGCTGGACGCAGCTTCATCGATAAGGTCGATGGCTTTATCCGGCAACTGACGGTCGGCAATATAACGGTGAGACAGCGTTGCTGCCGCCACGATTGCCGGGTCAGTAATCTGCACGTGGTGGTGCAGTTCATAACGTTCTTTCAAACCACGCAGAATCGCGATGGTGTCTTCCACCGAAGGCTCTGCAACGAACACTTTCTGGAATCGACGTTCCAGCGCCGCATCTTTTTCGATGTACTGGCGATACTCATCCAGCGTCGTTGCGCCTACGCAGTGGAGTTCACCACGCGCCAGCGCCGGTTTCAGCATGTTACCGGCATCCATCGCGCCGTCGGCTTTACCTGCACCGACCATGGTATGCAGCTCATCGATAAACAGGATGACGTTACCTTCCTGTTTCGCCAGATCGTTCAGCACGCCTTTCAGACGTTCTTCAAACTCCCCGCGGTATTTCGCCCCGGCCACCAGCGCGCCCATATCCAGCGCCAGTACGCGACGGCCTTTTAAGCCTTCCGGTACCTCACCGTTAATAATGCGCTGCGCCAGCCCTTCAACGATGGCGGTTTTACCTACACCCGGCTCACCAATTAATACCGGGTTGTTTTTGGTACGACGCTGCAGTACCTGAATGGTACGGCGAATTTCTTCATCACGGCCGATAACCGGGTCAAGTTTGCCCTGCTCGGCGCGTTCGGTCAGATCGACCGTATATTTCTTCAATGCCTGACGTTGGTCTTCGGCACCCTGGTCATTCACGCTTTCACCTCCGCGCATCTGTTCAATTGCTTGAGTGATATTGGCGGTAGTTGCGCCTGCCGTTTTTAGCAGGTCGGTCAGAGTGCCACGAGACTCAAGCGCCGCCAGAACGAACAGTTCTGACGAAATAAAGTTGTCGTTACGTTTTTGCGCCAGCTTGTCGCAAAGATTCAGTACACGCATCAGATCCTGAGACGGCTGCACGTCACCACCGGTGCCTTCCACCTGAGGTAAGCGGCTCAACGCCTGATCGATAGCAGTACGCAACTGGCCGGCATTAATGCCAGCAGACGTTAATAATGGACGTACCGAGCCCCCTTCCTGATTCAGTAAGGCGCTCATTAAATGAAGAGGTTCGATAAATTGGTTGTCGTGCCCGAGTGCCAGCGACTGGGCATCGGCAAGAGCAAGCTGGAATTTATTGGTAAGACGATCCAGACGCATGACTCCTCCCATACTAGGTCAAATTTGCTACAGGAGATTAAATGAGGTCATCCCTCAATTATTCAAGGTTAAATGACCTGGTCAATGAGAAAAAAATGTCTGCCTTCTGGATCGTCTTGATTCTATAGGTTATATCAGCCAGATGAAACTTGCCATACGACCTGTAGTACGGTCACGGCGATAAGAGAAAAAATCATCCTTTTCGCTGAAAGTACAGCGGTCACCGCCAAAGACAGCGGTCACACCGATATTACCCAGACGCTGACGCGCCAGCTGGTAGATATCAGCATAGTATTTTTCGCCGACTGGACGGAATGCGCTAACCGCGTTGGCATCTTTCGCCATAAACGCGTCACGCACTTCGGGGCCGACTTCAAAGGCCTGCGGCCCAATCGCTGGGCCAAACCAGGCAAGAATGTTTTCGGGACTGTCTTTGAAGCAGGCAACGGTCTCCTCGAGCACACCGTCGCACAAACCACGCCAGCCAGCATGCGCTGCGGCCACTTCCGTTCCCGCTTTGTTGCAAAAGAGAACGGGAAGACAATCGGCTGTCATCACCGCACACACTGTCCCGGGCGTATTGCTGTAGGAGGCATCGGCACGTTTAGCAGCGTACGGCTCACCGGTCAGATGCAGAACATCTTTACCGTGCACCTGCTCAAGCCACACCGGTTTCGACGGTAGCTTGCCTGCCGCGAACATGCGCTTACGGTTCTCTTCTACGTGTTCGAGGTTATCGCCGCAGTGAGCGCCGAGATTCAGAGAATCCCACGCGCCTTCGCTAACCCCGCCCACGCGCGTTGAACTGCAGGCTGCTACGCTTGCTGGCAGCGGCCACTCCGGGACAATGATTTTGGTCATAGCCAGTCTACGTCATCCTTATGTTCTTCAAAGTCGTCGCGCATCACCGCAATCAGATCAACCATATCCTGTGGGATTGGCGCATGCCATTCCATTTCAATCCCCGAAATCGGGTGATAGAGGCGCAGCATGGTCGCGTGAAGCGCCTGACGGTCAAACTTACGCAGTACGGAAATGAACTCATCCGATGCACCTTTCGGCGGACGTGGCCGGCCACCGTAGACCTGATCGCCCACCAGCGGATGGGTAATATGCGCCATGTGCACGCGGATCTGGTGCGTACGTCCGGTTTCCAGACGCAGCCGCAGACGCGTGTGCACACGGAAGTGTTCCATGATGCGATAGTGCGTTACCGCCGGTTTGCCCATTGGATGTACCGCCATATGCGTACGCTTGGTCGGGTGGCGGCTGATAGGTTCTTCAACGCTACCGCCTGCGGTCATGTGACCAATTGCCACCGCTTCGTACTCACGGGTGATTTCACGCAGCTGCAGCGATTCCACCAGACGCGTTTGTGCCGGAACGGTTTTCGCCACCACCATCAACCCGGTAGTGTCTTTATCCAGACGGTGCACGATGCCCGCACGCGGCACATCAGCAATCGGTGGATAATAGTGCAGCAGCGCGTTCAGCACCGTGCCGTCCGGGTTACCGGCGCCTGGGTGCACCACGAGGTCACGCGGTTTGTTGATGACCATGATGTCATCATCTTCATAAACGATATCGAGTGGGATATCCTGCGCTTCAAAGCGGATCTCTTCGTCGATTTCGGCGTCAATAGAGACGGTCTCGCCGCCCATGACTTTCTCTTTTGGCTTGTCTGAAACTTTGCCATTTACCTGTACGCGTTGGTCGAGGATCCATTCTTTTATGCGCGAACGCGAATAATCAGGGAACATTTCGGCCAAAGCCTGATCTAAGCGTTGTCCAAGTTGTGACTCGGACACCGTTGCGGTGAGTTGTACTCGTTGTGCCATATACAGCTTCTTCGTTAACGTTGGGTTTTTACGGCTTCGCCGTTTAATATAGTGTGCTATTGTAGCTGGTCTTAGTCGGGAACAGGAACTGTGAATATCCCGTATAAACATTTTGAGGAAAGTCAAAACGTCATGACGCGCATGAAATATCTGGTGGCAGCGGCCACGTTGAGCCTGGCTTTGGCGGGGTGCTCTGGTTCAAAGGACGAAGTTCCTGATAATCCGCCTAATGAAATCTACGCAACTGCTCAGCAAAAGCTGCAGGACGGTAACTGGAAACAGGCAATAACGCAACTGGAAGCGTTGGATAACCGCTATCCGTTTGGGCCATATTCTCAGCAGGTCCAGCTGGATCTGATCTACGCATACTATAAGAATGCCGATCTGCCGCTGGCCCAGGCCGCAATTGACCGTTTCATTCGTCTTAACCCGACCCATCCGAACATCGACTATGTGATGTACATGCGCGGCCTGACGAACATGGCGCTGGACGATAGCGCGCTGCAGGGCTTCTTCGGCGTAGACCGTTCCGACCGCGATCCGCAACATGCGCGTGACGCATTCAATGACTTCTCGAAGCTGGTGCGCGGCTACCCGAACAGTCAGTACGTCACCGATGCCAACAAGCGTCTTATCTTCCTGAAAGACCGTCTGGCGAAGTATGAACTTTCCGTTGTTGATTACTACACTGCACGTGGTGCATGGGTAGCTGTGGTTAACCGCACCGAAAACATGCTGCGTAACTACCCGGACACTCAGGCTACCCGCGACGCGCTTCCTAAGATGGAAAACGCCTATCGTGAAATGCAGATGACCGCGCAGGCTGATAAAGTCGCGAAAATCATCGCGGCCAACAGCAAAAATACGCAGTCCTGATTCGGACAATCCTATCAAGCAAAACGGCAGCCCTGTGGCTGCCGTTTTTTTATTCGTTTCACGTCATAGCTGAAGCGGTTTAGCTCCAGGTCATCCTATCAAATATGGCGGTATTTTCCCGAACCGACAAGTAAAAAATCACTTCTTCCTGTCCTGACTCACAAAATGAATGCACTGACAAAAAGTGACAAAATAATGTGATCTTTATCACACATTTTAACCAAATCCGAGGTATGCTGGAATCACCAAGACGGAAAGACAAGAGGTAAAATTTATGACAATGAACATTACCAGTAAACAAATGGAAATTACTCCGGCTATTCGCCAGCATGTCGCAGACCGTCTCTCAAAATTGGAAAAATGGCAAACCCACTTAATTAACCCACATATCATCCTGTCCAAAGAGCCACAGGGATTTGTAGCGGACGCCACGATGAATACCCCAAACGGGCATCTGGTCGCCAGCGCTAAACATGAAGATATGTACACCGCCATTAACGAATTGATCAACAAGCTGGAGCGGCAGCTCAATAAGGTGCAACACAAAGGGGAAGCCCGTCGCGCCGCAACGTCGGTGAAAGACGCAAGCTTCGTAGAAGAAGTTGAAGAAGAGTAAACTGAACTTTGTACTTTAATGTGTATCGCCAACGCGCCTTCGGGCGCGTTTTTTATTGACAGAACGAAAACAGAGCAGGTACTGTAAAACCTCACCACACTAAGGATTTAACCTGCTGTGATACGACTACCGTTTTTCTTCGCATTCTTTTTTACCTTCCCCTGATTGGGAGGCGTTTCGTCGTGTGATAAAGAATGCGAAGACGAACAATAAGGCCTCCCACCCGGGAGGCCTTTTTTATTGATAACAAGAAAGGCAAACATGATGACTTCGGAAAACCCGTTACTGGCAATACGCGATAAGATAAGCGCCCTCGATGAGAAACTGGTCAGCCTGCTGGCAGAACGCCGCGGCCTTGCCATAGAAGTGGGTAAGGCAAAGCTGGCCTCTCATCGCCCGGTACGCGATATCGATCGCGAACGTGACCTGCTGGAACGCCTTATCACCATCGGCAAAACGCATCAGCTCGATGCCCACTACATCACGCGTCTGTTCCAGCTCATCATTGAAGATTCCGTGCTCACTCAGCAGACGCTATTGCAGCAGCACCTGAACAAAATAAACCCGCACTCTGCTCGCGTTGCGTTTCTGGGACCAAAAGGGTCTTACTCGCATCTGGCTGCGCGCCAGTATGCCGCTCGTCACTTCGAGCAGTTTATCGAAAGCGGGTGCGTGAAGTTCGCCGATATCTTTAATCAGGTCGAGACCGGCCAGGCCGACTACGCCGTCGTGCCTATCGAAAACACCAGTTCCGGCGGGATTAACGATGTCTACGATCTGCTGCAGCACACCAGCCTGTCGATTGTCGGTGAGATGACGGTGCCTATTGACCACTGCGTGCTGGTGAACGGTACCACAACGCTTGAGACCATCGAGACGGTCTACAGCCACCCGCAACCGTTCCAGCAGTGCAGTCAGTTCCTGAGCCATTATCCGCAGTGGAAAATTGAGTACACCGAGAGCACCTCGGCGGCGATGGAAAAAGTCGCGCAGGCCAACTCCCCTACCGTCGCCGCATTAGGCAGCGAAGCCGGTGGGAAGCTGTATGGTCTGCAGGTACTGGAGCATTGCCAGGCCAACCAGACGCAGAACATCACCCGCTTCCTGGTGCTGGCGCGTAAATCAGTGAACGTCTCCGATCAGGTACCGGCTAAAACGACCCTGCTTATCGCTACCGGACAACAGGCTGGTGCGCTGGTTGAGGCGCTGCTGGTTCTGCGCAACCATAACCTGATCATGACTAAGCTCGAATCACGCCCTATTTACGGCAACCCGTGGGAAGAGATGTTTTATCTCGACATCCAGGCCAACCTGGAATCCCTGCCGATGCAAAAGGCGTTGAAAGAGCTTTCCGGAATCACCCGTTCGATGAAAGTGCTGGGCTGTTACCCAAGCGAGAACGTGGTGCCGGTCGACCCGGTTTAACGTTCGATAAACGGCAGCTTCTTCATCCCTGCTACCTCTACTGGCAGGGTGAAGATGGCGCCGGAAAGCGGATACTGCGCCACCTCCGCCGCCGACATGTTCTCGCGGGTGGTGGTGATAAAGAGCGTGCGCCTATCCGCGCCACCAAAGCACACCATCGTCGGGCAGCGCACCGGCAAGCGATATTCGGCAAGCTGTTCGCCCGTTGGCGAGAAGCGTGCAATCCGCCAGCCGTCAAACATCGCGCTCCAGTAGCATCCTTCTTCGTCGATAGCCGCACCGTCAGGAATGCCCTCCCCCGCGTTAAACCGGCGGAACACCCCACGTCTTTGCGGTTCGCCATGCTTATCCAGCGGCGTACGGTAAATCACGCCGTTTGGCGTATCCGAGGTATACATCCAGTTTTTATCTTCGCTAAACGCCAGCCCGTTCGCGCCGTGAATATCGCACTGAACCACTTTCGGCCTCAGTTGATTATCAATCCTCACCAGCAGCGCGCCGTTATAGTCACCCGGCCCCCAGAAGGTACCGGCATAAAAACGTCCGTCGCGGTCGGTGCCGCCGTCGTTAAAGCGCGCCAGCTGCGGGTTACTCGGGTTATCACACACTTTATGCTGGAGCAGGCCACGGCTGTCGGCAAGCCAGATAGCGCTGCGTAGGGCGACAATAAAGCCACCGTTTTCCCGCAGTGCAAAGCAGCCCACCTCTTCCGGGAACTGTAAAACCCGATGCTCGCCGGTCGCCAGCACATAGCGGTGAATTTCACACTCCATGATATCCGCCCAGTAGAGCGCCTGTTCCGCTTCGCTCCAGGTCGGGCATTCCGGCAGGTGGCCGGTGTAATCAAACAGCAGGTTTGCGTCAGCCATTCTGTTCATCCCATAAAAAAAGCCAGAGGATTTCCCCTGGCTTTCAAGTATATACAGTTTCGTTATTGTCGACTGTCGTTCGCCTGCCGTAACAGGACGCGGCTCTCACTCTGGAAGCGCTGCGCGTAGTCGCCGAACCAGTGTTCAACTTTGCGGAAGCTGTCGATAAACGCCTGCTTATTCCCCTGCTCCAGCAAACCGATAGCCTCGCCAAAGCGCTGGTAGTAGCGTTTAATCAGCGCCAGGTTATTGCCAGACGACATAATGATATCAGCATAAAGCTGCGGGTCCTGAGCGAACAGCCTCCCGACCATCGCCAGCTCCAGGCGGTAAATCGGCGACGAGAGTGCCAGCAACTGCTCCAGCTGGACGTTCTCTTCCGCCAGGTGCAGGCCGTAGGCAAAGGTCGCAAAGTGACGCAGTGCCTGGATAAAGGCCATGTTCTGGTCGTGCTCTACCGCGCTGATGCGATGCAGACGCGCGCCCCAGACCTGAATCTGTTCGAGGAACCACTGGTACGCCTCTGGCTGACGGCCATCGCAGTACACAACAACCTGCTTTGCCAGGCTGCCGCTGTCCGGGCCGAACATCGGGTGCAGCCCTAAAACGGGCCCCTGATGCGCGGAAAGCATGGCCTGTAACGGACCCGCTTTTACCGACGCCAGATCGACAAGAATACAATCCGCTGGCAGCGGCGGCAGCTTCTCGATAATTTGCTCAGTCACATGAATAGGTACGCTGACAATCACCATTCCGGCATCAGCAACCAGCTCAGGCGCACGCGCCCAGTCATCTTTCTCCAGCGTCCGCACCTGGTAGCCAGACAGCGTCAGCATTTTTTCAAACAGTCGCCCCATTTGGCCACCGCCGCCCACGATCACAACAGGGCGCAGCGACGGACAAAGGGTTTTAAAGCCTTTGTCGTTTTCGCTGGAGTAAGACTCCCGCATGACGCGACGCAGCACATCTTCAATCAAATCGGGCGGTACGCCCAGCGCAGCCGCTTCTTTGCGGCGTGAAGCCAGCATGGACGCTTCACGCTCCGGGACGTAAATCGGTAAGCCATATTTACTTTTGACTTCCCCAACTTCCGCCACCAATTCCAGACGCTTAGCCAGCAGGCTCAGCAGCGCTTTATCCACTTCATCAATTTGATCGCGCAGTGCGGTCAGTTCAGCAACCATACAATCCTCTTACGCCAGACGAGCCGCCAGATGGCCGCGTAAATCCTTGTCGAGCTCACGCAACAGTGCATCCGTCACTTCCCAACTGATGCAGGCATCAGTGACCGATACGCCGTATTTCATATCACAGCGCGGCTGCTCGGAAGACTGGTTACCTTCGTGAATGTTGCTCTCAATCATCAGACCAATAATTGAACGGTTACCGTCTTTGATCTGTGCGACAACGGATTCCGCCACCGCAGGCTGACGGCGGTAGTCTTTATTGGAATTACCATGACTGCAATCTACCATCAGCGATGCACGCAGTCCTGCTTGTTCCATCTCTTTTTCACACTGCGCTACATCTTCCGGGCCGTAGTTCGGCTTTTTACCACCGCGCAGAATCACATGACCATCCGGGTTACCCTGGGTGCGCAGCAGGCAGACCTGACCGGCCTGGTTGATACCGACAAAGCGGTGTGGCATAGCCGCGGCACGCATGGCGTTGATAGCGGTGGCCAGTGAACCATCGGTACCGTTTTTGAAACCAACCGGCATAGACAGACCAGAGGCCATTTCACGGTGGGTCTGAGATTCAGTCGTACGCGCACCAATCGCGGACCAGCTAAACAGGTCCCCCAGGTACTGCGGGCTGTTCGGATCCAGCGCTTCGGTTGCCAGCGGCAGCCCCATGCTGACCAGCTCAACCAGCAGACGACGAGCAATTTTCAGACCACCTTCGACATCAAACGAGCCATCCATGTGCGGATCGTTGATAAGCCCTTTCCAGCCCACGGTAGTACGAGGCTTTTCAAAATAGACGCGCATAACCAGGTAGAGGCTATCGCTGACCTCTTCCGCAAGGGTTTTAAATCGACGCGCGTATTCGATGGCAGCTTCAGGATCGTGAATAGAGCAAGGCCCACACACTACCAGCAGGCGCGGATCGCGGCCGGCGATAATGTCAGAAATCGTTTTACGTGATTGGGCGATTTGCGCTTCCTGCTCAACGGTGAGCGGGAATTCAGCTTTCAGCTGATCCGGGGTGATCAGAATCTGTTCATCGGCGATATTTACGTTATTCAGCGCGTCTTTTTGCATGATGGCATTACCTGTTATGGCTCGTTTGCGATAGTGGTTTCCTCAATGAGGTGAACTAACAATATCACAGAAAGTAAAGATTTCAATCCAAAATACGTACACTTTACTTTACAAAGCCTATTTTATTGCAAATAATCACCTCTAAATGCGTAAAGTTTTTGGTACGCACGCTTTTTAGCCGATGACGAGTCAAAGCGGGAGATGCGTTACTGGCACCACATTCTCCTGCTCGCTCCAGATTCTCTTACGCCTGAGTCGCGTTAAAAATCCTGCCATGACGTTTAGATTAAAGATAACCCGACCCTGGCCGATAAATTTAACAATGCAGCAAGAAATCGTAATGAATATGCCAGCCATGATACCGATGGCTTGCAAAAGAGAAGGGATATGCGAAATATTACTCATCACAAAATATTAGCTGGCGAATATTTTCTTCCACACTATCCATGAAGACTGACTAAAGATACAAGGGAAGAAAACTCAACATCTACAGCCCTCATTGATTTCTATTATCGTGATGAAATAAATACAACAGTGAGATTTAACTTAAATTACACACATAGAATATCTGACATAATAATGGCTTTGATTAACAATAATGTTCTGCCAGCAACTCAACCGAGTGACTATTTTCCGGATGGAATGGCGGATTCTTGTGAGAAAATCTCCATTGACCTCTTTGCTCCGACTGATACTGACACTACTACTATCCCTGGCGCTGGTTCCTGCAACCGCTAGCCCCTTCACGGACACCGATAAATCGGTACGTTCTATGGTGTCTGGTATCGTAAGCTATACGCGATGGCCTTCACTTTCTGGGCAGCCAAAGCTCTGTATTTTTTCTTCATCCCAATATATACAGGCGCTCAGCATGGCCAGTGAGCAAAGCGCATTACCCTATACTCCAGAGCTTGTCCGCAATGCTCAGGACGCTCTGGTGGCAAAATGTAATGGTATTTATTTCGGCACTGAAACACCTGACCAACAGATTGAGTTAATTAACCAATATCACCGCCAGCCGCTGCTCGTCATCTCGGAACATAACCCAGACTGTACTGTTGGTAGCGCATTTTGTTTAGTCATCGATGGCGGTCAGGTCCGGTTTTCTGTCAATCTGGATGCACTGTCTCGTAGTGGTGTAAGGGTCCATCCGGATGTATTAATGCTTGCACGGAATAAGAAGCATGAATAAGGATTCCACATCAACGACCCGTCCGACGTTTAAAAAAACGTTGAGGCGTATCAGTATGATAAGCGTCATCACAACGATGACATTTATATGGCTTCTGCTGTGTTTTGCTTCCGTATTAACGTTAAAGCAATACGCACAAAAGAATCTCGAACTCACGGGTGCCACAATGAGTCACACCCTTGAAGCCACGCTGGTTTTCAACGATCCGCAGGCCGCCAATGAAACCCTTGCCACGCTGGGTAGACAGGGGCAGTTTGCAATGGCGGACGTCTATGACAGGAATAACAAACAGTTCGCACACTGGGAATGGCGCCCAGAAGGGAATACCGATACGCTTGGCCTGTTGGTCAGCCAATGGCTATTCCCCGTTCCTGTCACTCAGCCAATTATGCATAACGGAAATCTGGTGGGCGAAATCTGTCTGACGGCTCGCGACAGTCTGATCAGCCACTTCATCTGGATGTCCTTTGCGGTGCTGACCGGCTGCATTCTTTTTGCCTCCGCCATTGCGCTCACCATCACGCGTTCGCTGCATCATGGCATGGTCGACGAAATGCAAAATATCACCGATGTTGTCCATGATGTACGCACCAACCGTAATTTCTCGCGCCGCGTAAAAGAAGGACGCATTGAGGAATTCCATCGCTTTGGCGAAGATTTCAACAGCCTTCTGGACGAAATGGAAGAATGGCAACGACAACTACAAGATAAAAACGCCCAGTTGATGCGCTCTGCTATGCACGATCCTCTCACCGGCCTGGCAAACCGGGCGGCATTTCGTAATAGCATTGCGGCGTTAATGAACGATCCCGTTGCCAAAACGCACTCAGCGTTGCTTTTTCTCGACGCCGACAACTTTAAGCACATCAACGATACCTGGGGACATAACGCGGGAGACAGCGTACTGACAGAAATTGCCAGCCGGATGATTACCTTCGGCGGACAACGCTATCACGCCTACCGCCTCGGCGGTGATGAGTTTGCGATGGTGCTCTCTGACGTCCATTCTGTGCAAGACGTTCAACGTATTTGTACCGCCCTGGCGCAGCAGTTTGATCGCTCGTTCGATCTGCACAACGGCCAGCGTACCTCGATGTCTCTTAGCATTGGCTATGCGCTGGCGTGGGAAAGTAACTCACTGGAGCTGTTTTTGGAAAATGCAGATCGCAATATGTATCAGGTAAAAAATCAGCGAAATAAAACAACAAGTTAGAAAGGAAAATAACATGTTAAAGCGATATCTTGCACCCTGTTTACTGGCATCATTAGTCCTGGCGGGCTGCCAGACGCCACCTGAAGGCAAATTTACGCCTGAACAAATCGCAGCGATGAAATCTTATGGCTTTAACGAATTGAATGGCGACTGGTCGCTGGGGCTGTCTGATAAAATTCTATTTGGTAAAAATGAATCGGGGCTCCGCCCAGAGAGCGAAACACAGATCCAGACCATGGCTTCACGCCTTGCCGCAACGGGTTTAAATCATGCCAGAATGGACGGTCATACCGATAACTACGGTGAAGACAGCTATAACGAAATGCTGTCGTTGAAACGTGCAAATGTCGTTGCCGATGCCTGGGCTAAAGGAGCCAATATTCCTCGTAGTAATCTCACTACCCGAGGACTCGGTAAGAAATACCCTGTTGCCAGCAACAGCACCACACAAGGGCGTGCTGAAAACCGCCGGGTTGCGGTAGTTATCAGCACGCCATAATATTATTTGGTGGACGATTCGGCGAGAGGCATGCGTAACGCCGCTCGCCAGCGCAGCCAGTCAAACAGAATAAACAACGCCAGACTCACTCCCATCACCGGCAGTGATAATCCGCAAGCCACGGCGAGCGCCAGCGTCACCAATCTTGCGGGTAACGACAATGCCAACCAGCTATGCGACAAGGTCTGTAACGGGCTTATCTGCGCTTGAGCCGGACGTTTTATCCACCACAGCCGATAGCCCATGACGATCGCGACACAGAGCGCAAGACCAAAGGCGATCAGCAGTAGCTGGTTGGGCAGGCCGAACAGTACACCCATGTGGAAATCTACGCCCCAGCGGGTAAGCTTCGCCATCAACGGGAAATCGGCGAACCGGGTATAGTCGAGAATGGCCAGTGAGCCAGGATCGATAGCTACCGCATCAACCTGTGTCGGCCAGCGGCGATCGATTTCCGTCACCGTCCAGGTGCGATCCACGCTACGCGGTGGACGGATCTCCAGATGCGTTGCATCAATACCGCTTCGCTGTGCCGCCAGGAGGATCGCATCAATTCGATCCAGGGCTACCGGCGGCTCATTCATCACCATTCCCTGATGTTGTGTATGATGCTCGGCATGTGGGTCCATCACCATCGCTTTGCTACCGTGCAGCTGCGTATTCACCTGTGGAGTCAGCCAACCAAAAGTGGCACGCAGCTTATCGACGTTACCACCCGCCCATTGGGACCAGGTTAAACCGGTCGCCGAAAACAGCAACATGCCGGCCAGTAGGCACCAGCCAAGCGTAACGTGAATGCGGCGGGTGTTCTGTACACGATTTTTGATGCGTCGTTTTGGTCGGGTAAAGGCCCACAGCACGATCCCTCCCAATGCAGCAACCCACATCCACGATGCTGCCAGTTCGCTGTACAAGCGCCCGATATCCCCCAGTAGCAGCGAACGGTGGGCATAATCAATCCACTGGCGCAGCGGTAAGATTCCGCTGGTGCCATAGACCGTCATATCACCTTTTACCGCAAGGGTGACGGGGTCGATAAAGATAGCGCGGTTCTCAGAAGGCGCGAGTTCGGGGTCGTCGAACATGATTCGCGTCGTCTCCCCCGCCTCCAACGCAGGCCGTACCGCGCTCAGGCGCAGCGGCGTTTCCAATGTACGCTTGGCCACGGCAATCTGTTCCACGAGCGGATGCCGCTCACCGGTCATCTCCCCCTGTAACGCCTGGCGATAAAGCAAGTTCTCCAGTTGAGGGGTTGCGACATACAGCGTGCCGGTAAGGGCCGCGATGAAAATAAAGGGCCCGACAAACAGGCCGATAAAAAAGTGCAGGCGGCGCAGCAGGTGCACCCATGCCGCCCGCGAGGTGCAGGTTGTCATACTCTTCCTTTAAGCAAATAAGAGCGATGTAACGCTAAAGCGCTAGTTATCGTTATTAAGCAGGTAAAGCAGACGGCACCGGCGGCGCGCGAGTTTCGGGGAACAGCCAGGGGAATTCACGCCAGTGGAAAACCAGCGGCGGGAAAGGTGCAGTAGCCACGCGAAGCATCAGTGCGCTTAGCAGAACGCACAGGGCCAGAATCAGTCCCGGAACATGGGTGAGGAGCACGCAGTAGCCGCAGGCCTCACCGTGATCGATAGGCATACTGTCCGGCGCAGAGTGATGTGCGGACATCGGCATAGGCATGCTCATTTCATGATGCATACCCGGCATCGCGCTCATCGGCGATTGCTGCAACGAAACCGAGATAAGCGGTGCCACAATAATCAGCGCCATAGCAAACAGCGCAAGCCAGGCGGCTCGCTGTTTAAGGGCTGATAGATTGAAGGCTTTTCTGCTCACTCGACTCTCCTGATACGAGCAGGCATTGTAAATGATTTAGCTAATAACTGTTAACGAGAGGTGCCATTTTATGGAGGATTTTTAAACCGTTAGCGTTACGCAGTCCTATGGTTAGGGCCGCGTATATAAAAAAGGGCCAGCCTTTCGGCCAGCCCTCTTTAACAGGATGTCGCTTGCGCGAATCTTAGTTAAGACGCTCTTTGATACGAGCAGACTTACCAGTGCGCTCACGCAGGTAGTACAGTTTAGCTTTACGTACAGCACCACGACGTTTAACAGCAATGCTGTCAACAACTGGAGAGTGAGTCTGGAAGACACGCTCAACGCCTTCGCCGTTGGAAATTTTACGAACAGTGAATGCAGAGTGCAGACCGCGGCTACGAATAGCGATAACCACGCCCTCAAATGCCTGCAGACGTTTTTTGGAACCTTCAACAACCCATACTTTCACTTCCACGGTATCACCCGGACGGAAGGAAGGTACGTCCTGCTTCATCTGTTCTTGTTCAAGTTGCTTAATAATGTTGCTCATAATTTAATCTCTTATCCTGGGTAAACTGATATTTGGGGGTCTCAGACCAGCCCATCATGTTTATGTTGCTGTTGTGCGTGTTCCTGTTTGAACTCCGCCAGCAACCTTGCTTGCTCTTCAGTCAGAGCCAGGTTTTCCAGAAGTTCAGGTCTTCTAAGCCAGGAGCGGCCCAGCGACTGTTTCAAACGCCAGCGACGTATCTCAGCATGGTTTCCCGACAGCAGAACTGGCGGTACCTCCATCCCTTCTAACACTTCAGGGCGAGTATAGTGTGGGCAGTCCAGCAATCCATCAGCAAACGAATCTTCGAATGCTGAAGCCTCATGACCCAGTACACCCGGAATAAACCGGGAAACGGAGTCGATCAGCGTCATTGCCGGTAACTCACCACCGCTGAGAACGTAATCGCCGATAGACCATTCTTCGTCAATCTCGGTCTGAATCACGCGCTCATCTATGCCTTCGTAGCGACCACATACCAGAATCAGCTTTTGATTCGTGGCCAGTTCGCTGACGCCCGCTTGATCAAGCTTGCGTCCCTGAGGTGACAGATAAATCACCTTCGCGCCTTCACCTGCCGCGGCTTTTGCTGCATGAATGGCGTCCCGTAAAGGTTGCACCATCATTAACATCCCCGGTCCGCCGCCGTAAGGACGATCGTCCACGGTACGGTGCCGGTCATGCGTGAAGTCGCGTGGACTCCAGCTTTGGATGTTCAGCAGGCCATTTTTAACTGCCCGGCCAGTTACCCCGTAATCGGTAATTGCGCGGAACATTTCAGGAAACAGGCTAATTATGCCAATCCACATAGCGCCGTCTTTTACCGTTTATCCGGTGGTTTAAAAACCAGGATCCCAATCTACTTCGATAGTACGAGTAGCGAGATCGACTTTCTTGATAACCTGCCCATCGAGGAACGGAACCAACCGCTCCTTGATGCCAAATGCATCTTTCAGGTTTGCCTTAATGACGAGAACGTCATTCGACCCGGTTTCCATCATATCGATGACTTTACCGAGACCGTAGCCTTCAGTGGTTACTACCTGGCAGCCCATCAGGTCTTTCCAGTAATAGCTTCCATCTTCCAGCGCCGGCAGCTGCGAAGAATCCACGATAATTTCGCAGTTCGTCAGCAGATTCGCGGCATCGCGATCGTCAACGCCTTTCAGCTTAATGACGATATCCTGATTGTGGTAGCGCCAGCTTTCCAGCTCAACGGTCTGCCACTGACCCGCCTTCTGGATTAACCAGGGCTGATAGTCAAAAATGCTTTCGGCGTCTTCGGTGGAGGAAAACACTCTGAGCCAACCACGGATACCGTAGGAAGAACCCATTTTCCCCAATACGATCGGATCAACAGGTGCTTGTGCGGTGTGTTGCTTGCTCATCATGACCACCGTGACAGATTAAGCTGCTTTCTTAGCTTCTTTGATCAGCGCAGATACGCGATCAGAGATAGTTGCGCCCTGGCCAACCCAGTGCTCGATGCGATCCAGGTCCAGACGGGTGCTTTCTTCAGTCGCAGAAGCGATTGGGTTGAAGAAACCAACGCGCTCGATGAAGCGACCGTTACGTGCGTTACGGCTGTCAGTAACAACAACCTGGTAGAACGGACGCTTTTTAGCGCCGTGACGTGCTAAACGAATAGTTACCATAACATCCTCTTGTGTGAATAGAACAACCGGGCCCCATCGAGGGAGGGGGCCCGGTGTCATATTAAAAGCCCGAAAATTTTACTCATTTTTGGGGGAATTGCAATCAACATCTGCCTTTTACCGCACGATAACCAGGGCGTTATCGTAATAGGCAGCGTGAAGTAGACGTATTTGTCAGTATAGAAGTGCGCGACCCTTTGGTCAGCGCACTTCCAAAGAGGGATTAACGGCCAGGGAATCCTGGCGGCATCATACCTTTCATGCCGCGCATCATTTTCATCATGCCGCCTTTCGACTTCATCTTCTTCATCATGCGCTGCATGTCGTCAAACTGCTTCAGCAGACGGTTCACGTCCTGCACCTGCAGGCCGCAGCCCTGGGCGATACGACGCTTGCGGGAGCCCTTGATGATTTCAGGCTTCGCGCGTTCTTTCAGCGTCATCGAGTTGATGATAGCCTCCATACGCACCAGCACTTTGTCATCCATCTGAGATTTGACGTTATCAGGGATCTGACCCATGCCCGGCAGCTTGCCCATCAGGCTTGCCATGCCGCCCATGTTTTTCATCTGCTTGAGCTGCTCTAAGAAGTCGTTCAGGTCGAAACCGTCGCCCTTCTTCAGCTTAGTCGCCAGCTTCTCAGCCTGCGCACGGTCGACCTTGCTTTCGATATCTTCGATAAGCGACAGCACGTCGCCCATACCGAGGATACGGGAAGCGATACGATCGGGATGGAACGGCTCCAGCGCTTCGGTTTTCTCGCCGACGCCGAGGAATTTAATTGGCTTACCGGTAATGTGACGAATAGAGAGCGCCGCACCGCCGCGCGCATCACCGTCGACCTTGGTCAGCACCACGCCGGTCAGCGGCAGCGCTTCGTTAAAGGCTTTGGCGGTATTCGCCGCATCCTGGCCGGTCATGGCATCGACCACAAACAGGGTTTCAACCGGCTTAATCGCCGCGTGAACCTGTTTGATTTCGTCCATCATCGCTTCGTCAACGTGCAGACGACCGGCGGTATCCACCAGCAGCACGTCGTAGAATTTCAGCTTCGCTTCTTTCAGCGCCGCGTTAACGATATCGATAGGCTTCTGGCCAACGTCAGACGGGAAGAAGTCCACGCCAACCTGCTCAGCCAGGGTTTCCAGCTGTTTGATCGCCGCCGGGCGATAAACGTCGGCAGAAACGACCAGCACTTTCTTCTTGTGCTTCTCGCGCAGGAATTTACCCAGCTTACCGACGCTAGTCGTTTTACCCGCACCCTGCAGGCCCGCCATCAGCACTACGGCCGGTGGTTGTGCCGCCAGGTTGAGCGTCTCGTTCTCTTCGCCCATCGCCGAAACCAGTTCGCTACGAACGATTTTGACGAACTCCTGACCCGGGGTCAGGCTCTTGTTAACTTCGTGACCAACCGCTTTTTCTTTTACGCGATTGATAAAATCACGCACTACCGGCAGCGCAACGTCAGCCTCCAGCAGCGCCATGCGCACTTCGCGCAGCGTCTCTTTTACGTTGTCTTCAGTAAGGCGTCCACGGCCACTGATATTGCGCAGCGTGCGCGACAAACGATCGGTTAAATTATCAAACATTGTCTCTCGCCTGGGGTGGAAACGTGAGTCGCTAGCGCGACAAAAAAACGAAAATTTGCCGGAGTATAACACGACACCGGGGGAGTTGTGATGCTGCGGTTAGCGCTGTATCACGTTACGCCATTCACATCATCCTTCACGCAGGATCTGCGCCTTGATACAACTCGAATGATTTTGCGTATATACTGCATCTCTTTCTTCTATTTGACGACTGCCGACACTTTATGCCTGTTTTTGCCCTGCTCGCGCTTGTTGCCTACTCCATCAGCCTGGCGCTGATCATTCCCGGCCTGCTGCAAAAAAACAGCGGCTGGCGGCGTATGGCGATTTTTTCTGCCACCGTTGCGCTGGTGTGCCATGCGTTTGCGCTGGAAGCCCGTATTCTGCCGGGCGGTGAAAGCGGGCAGAATCTCAGCCTGTTGAACGTCGGCTCGCTGGTGAGCCTGATGATCTGTACGGTAATGACCATCGTCGCCTCGCGAAACCGTGGCTGGCTGCTGCTGCCTATCGTCTACGCTTTCGCGCTGATAAACCTCGCCTTCGCCACCTTTATGCCCAACGAGTTTATTACTCACCTGGAAGCCACACCGGGAATGATGGTGCATATCGGGCTATCGTTGTTCTCCTACGCCACGCTGATTATCGCTGCGCTCTATGCGTTGCAATTAGCGTGGATTGACTATCAGCTGAAAAATAAGAAGCTGGCATTTAGCCATGAAATGCCGCCGCTGATGGTCATTGAACGCAAAATGTTTCACATCACCCAGGTTGGCGTCGTGCTGCTTACGCTGACGCTTTGTACCGGCCTGTTTTACATGCATAACCTCTTCAGCATGGAAAATATCGACAAGGCCGTCCTTTCCATCATCGCCTGGTTCGTCTATATCGTCTTGTTATGGGGCCACTACCATGAAGGGTGGCGCGGTCGTCGAGTCGTCTGGTTTAACGTTGCCGGCGCCGGCATCCTGACGCTCGCCTACTTCGGTAGCCGTGTCATTCAACAATTTGTGGGCTAAGTACTAAGGAATTCACTTGGAACATATCTCAACCACCACGCTGATCGTTACGCTGATCATCATGGTGGTCATCTCTGCCTATTTCTCAGGCTCTGAAACCGGCATGATGACGCTGAACCGCTATCGGCTCCGTCATCTGGCAAAACAGGGCAATAAACCGGCGCGCCGCGTCGAAAAACTGCTGCAAAAACCTGACCGCCTCATCAGCCTGGTGCTGATTGGCAACAACCTCGTCAACATTCTGGCCTCAGCGCTGGGCACCATCGTCGGCATGCGCCTGTACGGCGACCTGGGCGTTGCCATCGCCACCGGGGTGCTGACCTTCGTGGTGCTGGTATTCGCGGAAGTGCTGCCAAAAACCATTGCCGCGCTCTACCCGGAAAAAGTGGCCTACCCAAGCAGCTTCCTGCTGGCACCGCTGCAAATTCTGATGATGCCGCTGGTCTGGTTCCTGAACCTGATTACCCGCATTCTGATGCGCATGATGGGCATTAAAACCGACATCACCATCAGCAGCGCGCTGAGCAAAGACGAGCTGCGCACCATCGTGAACGAATCCCGCTCGCAGATTTCACGACGCAACCAGGACATGCTGCTGTCGGTGCTGGACCTCGAAAAAGTGAGCGTCGATGACATCATGGTGCCGCGCAATGAAATCGTCGGTATCAACATCAACGACGACTGGAAGTCGATAGTTCGCCAGCTCACCCACTCACCGCATGGCCGCATCGTGCTGTACCGTGACTCGCTGGATGACGCCATCAGCATGCTCCGCCTCCGCGAAGCCTACCGCCTGATGACCGAGAAAAAGGAGTTCACCAAAGAAGTGATGCTGCGCGCCGCCGATGAGATTTACTTCGTCCCGGAAGGTACCCCGCTCAGCACGCAGCTGGTGAAATTCCAGCGTAACAAGAAGAAAGTCGGCCTGGTGGTCGATGAGTACGGTGATATTCAGGGGCTGGTAACGGTCGAAGATATTCTGGAAGAGATCGTGGGTGATTTTACGACGTCAATGTCTCCCTCGCTGGCCGAAGAGGTCAACCCACAAAACGACGGCTCGGTGATTATTGACGGCGGCGCGAACGTGCGCGAATTAAATAAAGCCTTCAACTGGCACCTGCCGGAAGACGAAGCACGCACCATTAACGGCATGATTGTGGAAGCGTTAGAAGAGATCCCGGCCGCTGGCACACGCGTGCGCATTGCCCAGTACGATATCGATATTCTCGACGTACAGGATAACGTGATTAAGCAGGTGCAGGTGAATCCGGTGAAGCCGCTTCGGGAAAGCGTGAAGGATTAAAGAATATTCCCTCTCCCTGCCTGGGGAGAGGGAAAAGCGAAGATTATGCCTTCGCTTTCGCGACGGAAACCATCGCCGCGCGAATGGTACGACCGTTCAGGGTATAACCCTTCTGCATCACCATCAGCACGTTGCCAGCCGCGACGTCTTCGGACTCAACCATCGCAATGGCCTGGTGTACGTTCGGGTCCATTGGGACGTTGATGTCCGCCACAACCTGCACGCCAAACTTCGCCACCACGTCCAGCATCGACTTACGGGTCAGTTCGATACCTTCGATCATCGGCGCCATCTCTTCGTTGTCTTTGTTCGCCACTTCCAACGCACGGTCCAGGCTATCCAGCACCGGCAGCAGTTCGTTGACGAATTTTTCCAGCGCGAACTTGTGCGCCTTCTCAACATCGATTTCGGTACGGCGACGCAGGTTTTCCATTTCAGCCTTCACGCGCAGGACGCTTTCGCGTTCGCGGGTTTCAGCTTCCGCTAACTGCGATTCGAGGTTCGCAATTTTTTCGTCGCGCGGATCCACCTGTTCAGCAGAAGCGTTTGGTTCAACCGCCTCAACTTCTTCGTGCTGTTCCATGATAATTTCTTCCGGGGATTGCCCCTCAGGCGTTTTCTGTTCTTTACTACTCATGAATTTCTCCGCGTTTTTTCGCAATCATCTCGCTAACTTCGCTTATTATGGGGATCAGATTCCGGGTTTCAAGGGAAGCTGTCACATTGTCACCCATCTTCGGCACAAGGACATTCAGAAAATGAACAATCATTTCAAGTGTATCGGTATTGTAGGACATCCCCGTCACCCGACGGCCCTGACGACACATGAAATGCTCTATCGTTGGCTGTGCACCAAGGGCTACGATGTCATTGTTGAGCGTCAAATAGCCAAAGAACTCAAGCTGGACAACGTCCAGACCGGCACGCTGGCGGAAATTGGCCAGAAGGCGGACCTGGCGGTAGTGGTCGGCGGCGACGGCAATATGCTCGGCGCGGCGCGCACCCTTGCCCGTTACGACATCAGCGTAATCGGCATTAACCGCGGCAATCTCGGTTTTCTTACCGACCTTGACCCGGACAACGCGCACCAGCAATTAGCCGATGTGCTGGACGGTAACTTTATTGCTGAAAAACGTTTCCTGCTGGAAGCGCAGGTCTGTCAGCAAAACTGCCAGAAGCGCATCAGCACCGCCATCAACGAAGTGGTGCTGCACCCGGGTAAAGTCGCGCATATGATTGAGTTTGAAGTCTATATCGACGAGACCTTTGCGTTCTCCCAGCGCTCAGACGGGCTGATTATTTCTACCCCAACCGGCTCAACGGCCTACTCGCTCTCGGCGGGCGGCCCAATCCTGACGCCTTCGCTGGATGCCATCACCCTGGTGCCGATGTTCCCGCACACGCTGTCGGCGCGCCCGCTGGTGATTAACAGCAACAGCACCATTCGTCTGCGCTTCTCACACCGCCGTAGCGACCTTGAAATCAGCTGCGACAGCCAGATAGCCCTGCCGATTCAGGAAGGTGAAGACGTGTTAATTCGCCGCAGCGACTACCACCTCAATCTGATTCACCCAAAAGACTACAGTTATTTCAACACATTAAGCACCAAGCTCGGCTGGTCAAAAAAATTGTTCTAATTTAATCGCCGCCTCTTTACTGGATAAAAATCCAGTTTATACTGTATGAAAACACAGTTATGGGTTTTCATACAGGAAGCGGCTATGTTAGCACAACTGACCATCAGCAATTTTGCCATCGTTCGTGAACTTGAAATCGACTTCAACAGCGGCATGACGGCCATCACCGGCGAAACCGGTGCCGGTAAATCAATTGCAATCGATGCCCTCGGCCTATGCCTGGGTGGCCGCGCCGAAGCCGATATGGTCCGTGCTGGTGCCAGCCGCGCCGACCTCTGCGCCCGCTTTGCACTCAAAGACACCCCTGCAGCCCTGCGCTGGCTCGAAGAGAACCAACTGGAAGACGGCCGCGAATGCCTGCTGCGCCGCGTTATCAGCAGCGACGGCCGCTCCCGTGGCTTTATCAACGGCACAGCGGTACCACTCTCTCAGCTGCGCGAGCTGGGTCAGTTGCTTATCCAGATCCACGGCCAGCATGCACATCAGCAGTTGGTTAAACCTGAACATCAGAAAACCCTGCTTGATGCTTACGTCGGCGAATCTGTTCTCGTTCGTCAAATGGCCGAACACTACCGCCTGTGGAACCAAAGCTGCCGCGATCTCGCAACCCATCAGCAGCAAAGCCAGGAGCGCGCCGCCCGCGCAGAGCTGCTGCAGTATCAGCTAAAAGAGCTTATCGAGTTCAACCCACGTCCGGGCGAATACGAACAAATTGACGAAGAGTACAAGCGCCTTGCCAACAGCGGGCAGCTTATCTCCACCAGCCAGCATGCGCTGACAATCCTTGCCGATGGTGAGGACGTCAACCTGCAAAGCCAGCTCTACACCGCCCGTCAGCTGGCGGACGAACTGGTGAGCATGGACGGCAAACTGTCTGGCGTGTTGGACATGCTGGAGGAAGCGGCCATTCAGTTGAGCGAAGCCAGCGACGAGCTGCGCCACTACTGCGACCGCCTGGACCTCGACCCTAATCGCCTGTTCGAGCTGGAGCAGCGCCTGTCCAAACAGATCTCGCTGGCGCGTAAGCACCAAATCTCACCGGAAGCGCTACCGGAGTACTATCAATCTCTTCTGGACGAACAGCAGCTACTCGACGACCAGAGCGACTCACTAGAGACGCTGAAACACGCGGTATCGCGTCATCACCAGATGGCAATGGAAACGGCACGCCAGCTGCATGCACAGCGTCAGGCAAGCGCTCAGGAGCTTTCACAGCTGATTACCGACAGCATGCACATGCTCTCTATGCCGCACGGCCTGTTTGATATCGACGTTCGCTTTGAAGAGCAGCACCTGACCGCCGAAGGTGCAGACCGCATTGAATTCCGCGTGACCACTAACCCCGGTCAGCCGCTGCAGGCGATTGCCAAAGTGGCATCCGGCGGTGAGCTGTCGCGTATAGCGTTAGCTATTCAGGTGATCACTGCACGTAAAATGGAAACCCCGGCGCTTATCTTCGATGAAGTCGACGTGGGTATCAGTGGCCCAACGGCGGCGGTGGTGGGTAAACTGCTGCGCCAGTTGGGTGAATCCACTCAGGTGATGTGCGTAACGCACCTGCCGCAGGTGGCTGGCTGTGGTCACCACCATTTCTACGTCAGCAAAGAGACCGACGGCGCAATGACGGAAACGCACATGCAGCCGCTGGATAAACGCGCCCGTCTGCAGGAGCTGGCGCGCCTTCTCGGCGGTAGCGAAGTCACGCGGAATACGCTGGCAAACGCGAAAGAGTTGCTGGCCGCATAAACTTTTTTGGTTTCTTAGAGTCTGAGTTCACAATAAAAACGCCGTAAGACCTGATATCAAAGGTTTCCAACTTACCTCAGGTCTATTATCATCGGCACATTACATATGAGCCGCGTACTGCTCGGGCCCGAAAAGGAATCAAATCACTATGCGCTGTAAAACGCTGACTGCTGCCGCAGCGGTTCTTCTGATGATGACTGCAGGCTGTTCCACTCTGGAGCGAGTGGTTTACCGTCCTGATATTAGTCAGGGGAACTACCTGGTACCTAACGACGTTGCCAAAATCCGTGTTGGCATGACGCAACAACAGGTTGCCTATACCTTAGGTACCCCGATGATGACCGACCCGTTCGGCACCAACACCTGGTTCTACGTTTTCCGTCAGCAGCCAGGGCATGAGTCCGTCACTCAGCAGACGCTGACCCTGACCTTCAACAGCAGCGGCGTACTGACTAACATCGACAACAAGCCAGCGCTGACCAAATAAATCAGCGGCGGTGTGTCACAAATGCAAAAAAAGCGCTCATTGAGCGCTTTTTTTATGTCTGCGATCCGAACGGTTTGCCGGATGGCAGCTTCGCCTTATCCGGCCTACAACGTGTAGCCCGGTCGAACGTAGTGACGCCGGGAAACCCCGGAGTCGGTGCTATCGCACCTCGTCCGGGCTACAGAATGGTCAGCTCTTTTGCTGGGCGCGCTGGCGGCGCAGTTCTTTCGGGTCAGCAATCAGCGGGCGATAAATCTCGACCCGGTCACCGTCATGAACCACATCGTCGAGCTTAGCCGGACGGCTGTAGATACCGACCTTGTTTTTAGCGAGGTCAATGTCATCTCGCAGGGTCAGCAGGCCGCTGGCCTGAATCGCCTGCTCTATCGTCGCGCCTTCGTCTAACGTCACACGCTGCAAGTACTGCTTTTGCGGCAGCGCATACGCCACTTCCACGGCGATTTTACCCGACACTGTACACCTCGCGAGCGCGCATCGTGAACGCCTGCACCATATTCAGCGCCAGCTCTTTAAAGATGCGACCAAACGCTAGCTCAATGAGCTTATTGGTAAACTCAAAATCAAGCTGGAACTCAATCTTGCAGGCGTCCTGGCTCAGCGGCGTAAACTTCCAGCCACCAATCAGTTTTTTAAACGGCCCATCGACCAGATGCATGAGGATGCTCTGGTTGCTGGTTAACGTATTTCTCGTGGTAAAGGTCTTACTGATACCTGCCTTAGAGACATCCACCGCCGCCGTCATTTGCGTCGGGCCGGACTCCAGAACACGGCTGCCTGTACAACCGGGGATAAAATCCGGATAGGCATTCACATCATTCACCAGTTGATACATTTGCTCCGCGCTGTAGGGAACCAGCGCAGTACGGCTAATCTGAGGCATAGCAATTTCCATTCACGAACACGGCGTAAATAGTATCATTTATCTACTGCTAAAAAAAACGGAGGCGGGCTATATCGTGCTAAGATAACCCATTGCGCCTCGCGGGAGCTTGAGGCAGTGTTATTGAGATAAGCGATAAGTTCAGGACATTATGACAAAGAAAAAAGCACACAAACCTGGATCAGCCACGATTGCGCTGAATAAACGCGCCCGCCACGAATACTTTATCGAAGAAGAATTTGAAGCGGGCCTTGCCCTCCAGGGTTGGGAAGTGAAATCCCTGCGCGCAGGTAAAGCCAACATTGGTGATAGCTACGTTATCCTGAAAGATGGCGAAGCCTTCCTATTTGGCGCGAACTTCACCCCGATGGCCGTAGCATCAACGCACTACGTTTGCGATCCGACACGCACCCGTAAACTGCTGCTCAACCAGCGCGAACTGGACTCCCTGTTCGGGCGTATCAACCGCGAAGGTTACACCGTCGTCGCGCTATCGCTGTACTGGAAGAACGCCTGGTGTAAGGTAAAAATCGGCGTTGCGAAAGGTAAGAAACAGCACGATAAACGTTCCGATCTCAAAGATCGCGAATGGCAGTTGGATAAAGCCCGCATTATGAAACACGCCGGGCGTTAATAATACCCGCACTTGCCTGCCATCGCAGGCAAGTGCTTCACAACTTACCGTTCCCTCAGCGCTTCCTTCATTTTGTTCAACGGTTTAATCAGATAATCGAGCACCGATTTCTGCCCCGTTTTGATCTCCACGTTAGCGACCATCCCCGGCATTATCGGGAACCGTTTACCCTGCTTATTCACCAGCTCCGCCTGCTGCGTGCGAACATACACGCGATAGTAAAACTGATCGCGGCGCACCTCATCCTGCAAAGTATCTGGCGACACTACCTCAACGGTCCCTTTCAGGTCACCATAAATGGAGGTGTCGTAAGCGGTGATTTTTACCGTCGCCGGCAGGCCGGGGCGAATGTAGGCGATATCGCGCGGGTTTATCCGCGACTCAATCAAAAGCTGGTCCTCCAGCGGCACAATCTCCATCAATTTGCCGCCCGGCTGCAGCACACCACCAACGGTATTGACCTGAATATCCTTCACGACGCCGCGGACGGGAGAAAATAGCGACGCACGTTCAACCTGGTCGGCTTTCCCCGCCATCACCTGTAGCTGCGCGTCGAGATCCGCATCGTTTTTGACCTGTTCTTCGCGTGCACGCACGGCGTACTGGTTTTGCGCTTCATCCATTTTGCCCTGCAGCTCTGCCGCCTGTCGTTCCAGCCGGATAACCTCAACATCACCGGCTGCGCCTCTCGCCACCAGCGGCTTGGTCATTCTGATTTCAGCATTCACCAGTTGCAGCGATTTTTGCAAATTCGCCACCGTTTGATTGAGCGTTCTCCGCCGCGAGTCGTACAGCTGCTGCTCACGTGCCACCAGCGCCGGTTCTTTCAGTGATTCAGCGCTAAACTTCAGCGGCTGGCCGGTCAGTTCAGAACGTAAACGCTCGCTGGACGCGCGCAGCGCCCGTACGCGCACCGCCGCCTCACCAAAATTAGACTGGAAGCGAGTCTGATCGAGCCGCGCCAGCATTTGCCCGCGATTGACGATATCACCCTCTTTCACCAGCAATTCACTCACAATGCCGCCGTCAAGGCTTTCAATCACCTGCGCATGGGTGGAAGGGGTGACCTTACCGGTGCCAACCGTCACCTCGTCCAGAATCGCCCAGCGCGCCCAAAGAATGAAGATCAGGAGCCCAAGCACGCTAAGCCAGATAACCGATGAAGAAAGACGACTTTGCCGATTAAGCTCATCCTGCATTTTGGCTTCGATCATGACGCACCGCCCGGAACAATTGAAGCAACATTGCTGTTACGCCGTGCCTGATTCAGCAGCTCGTCGCGCGGACCGTCCGCCACAACCCGGCCATTCTCCAGCACGATAATTCGGTCGACGAGCTTGAGCAGCGCTGGCCGGTGGGTAACCAGCACCAGCGTGCGCCCGGTCAACCACTGGTGTAACTGGCGGATCACCCACTCTTCCAGCTGTTCATCCATGGAGGCGGTCGGCTCATCCAACAGCACTATTTGCGGATTTCGCACGATCAGGCGGCTAAGCAGTACCATCTGGCGCTGTCCGCCGGACAAACCGCGGCCGCCTTCGTTAATGAGCCGATCCAGGCTAGCGGCATCCTGTTGCACCAGGTTTATCGCGCCACTGATGCGCAGCGCCTGGATAAGCTCGGCTTCGGTGGCATGCGGGTGCCCCAGCATCAGGTTTTGCCGCAAGGTGCCGAAAAACAGCCGCGAGTCCTGCGATAAATACCCAACCTGACGACGAACATCGTTCGGATCGACATGCGCCATATCGACCCCATCAATAATGGTTTTTCCTTTTGTCGCCTGAACCTGTCCGGACAGCAGCCGCAGCAGCGTCGATTTCCCCGCCCCGGTTTTCCCCAAAATGGCCACTCGCTCACCGGGCATAATCTCCAGCCCGTCGATGTTCAGCGCCTGTTCGCCTTTTTCCACATCGTAGCTGTATTGCATTTGCTGCATTTGATAGTGCCCCGCCAGCACAGGGCAATGCGCCATCTTTTTGTCGGCCTCTTTATCCAGCGGCTTTTTCAGCAGTTCATCCAGCCCGGTCATGGCGGATTTTGCATGCTGCCAGCGGGAAAAGACCATCGTCAGCTGCATCAGTGGTGCAATCGTACGCGAAGACAACATGCTGCAAGCAACCAGCGTACCGGTGGTGATACTGCCATCAATCACCAAAAAACAGCCAAACACCAGCATACCGGCATACGTAATCTGCTGGACGGTCGACGCCCAGCCGCTAAGCCTTGCGCCCCAAACGCGCTGTTTCATGCCAATACTGGCCCCCACCGCATGAGTTGTTTCCCATTGACGCTGGAAGTAGGGTTCGGCCTGTAGCGCCTTAATGTCTTCAACCCCTTCGATCGACTCCACCAGCACCGCATTGCGGATCGCGCTTTCGCGCATCCCCTCTTTCGCCAGCTTGGCCATCGGCCACTGCACCAGTAAACCAGGGATCACAATCAACGGAATGGCGATCAGCGGGATCACCACCAGCGGGCCGCCGACCAACGCAATAATGCCTAAAAACAGCAGAACAAACGGCATATCCATCGCCGCGCCCACGGTGGTCGAAGTCAACAATTCACGCACCTGATCCAGTTCGCGAAGCTGAGAGATAAATGATCCGGTGGATTTGGGGCGCGCATCGTTTTTTATCGACAGTGCGCGGGCAAAGAACATTGCCGATAGATCGAGATCGATATGTTTGCCCATAATGTCAGACACATAGGTTCGCGCCAGACGGATCATATACTCCAGCGCCGCCGCCAGCAGCACGCCGAAGAACAGCACCCACAGCGTGGGGAAAGATTGCGCCGGGATAACGCGATCGTAGACCTGCATGGAAAACAAAATCCCCGCCAGCGCCATCACGTTGCCCACGATAGAGGCCAGCGCAATCTCCGACAGCTTGCGCCCGGTATGGCGGAAGTGACGCCAGAACCAATGCGCTTCCCACGGATGGGTAAAGTCATCAATACGTGAATCTCGCCCGCGTACGGCAATGCCCAGCATCACCACTTCGGGGTTAATGCGGGTAATCAACGTCTCCAGCGACTCTTCACGCACCAGATCGCCGCCGTTGTTAAGCCAGTAGGTCACCAAACCATCGGCGTTCAGCGCTTCCAGCAGCATCAGCTCGCCGCTTTCTAGCTGCACGATGACCGGCAGATTCTGTGCGCTCCAGCGCATTTTTGCCAGCGGCACACGGTGTACCTGCAACCCCATTAAACCGCTCAATCGCTCGAGCCGGGCATTGAGGGGCAGGTTTTCAAACCAGCGCATCTGTTGGCGCACCGCTGGCGCATCGGCGGGTAAACCAAAACGCCCCGCCGCACGTACCATGACGTTAACCCAGCTTTCGGTATCAGGCTCTTGCATAAACACTCCTGCCTTTTGAGGGCTTATAGTGCGGGCAGGTCATCGCCCACGGTACGACTGCGCTCAATCCCGAGCATATCCAACAAATTATCCGCCGCGCCGGCGTAGCGAACGGCGGCGTCCCACCCATCATAGCGGGCAGTAATTGACGCGCTGTCTGCCTGAAACACATCCTGTTCAACGCTCAGAAGATCGTTCAGGCTACGCTTGCTGAGACGATATTCATCACGATAAACGCGACGTGCCAGTTCAGCGCTGACCGACTGCGCCTCGCCCGCCTGTTGGCGCGTCTGCGCACCGGTCAGGTCAGCCCAGGCGGTGGCGGCACGCTGGTTGATATCCAGCTTGCTGGCTTCAACCTGCGCCTGAGCGCTCGCCCGATCGCCCTGTGCTGCATCTACGCGGGCGCTGACCGCGCCGCCCTGATAGATTGGCGCATCAACCACCAACTGCACCTGGTCATCCCAATAGTTGCTTTGATCGTTTTCGTAACGAGTACGCCCCGCTTGTACCGAGATCGTCGGCCAGTGCTGCGCCTGCGCCTGGCGAATACGCTGCTCCGCCGCCAGCTGTTTGGACTGCGCGCTGCGCACGGCGTTATTGCGCTCATAAGGCAGCGCATTTACGGAGATTTTCTGCTTCATGAGATCTTCTGGCAGATCGGGAAGTGAATTTGACATGACCCCGGTGAGCACGCTAAGCGCCGCCTGCGCGGTATGCATTTGTGCTTCATACTGCGCCTGCGTCGCGTTCATTCCGGCAATCCGCGACTGCGCTTGCAGCACGTCGGACTGTGAACTTAATCCCGCCTGAGCACGCAGTTTGGCCATCTCTTCAATGTTGTTAAGCGATTGAATGTTGTCGCGCGCCACCTGCGCCAGCGCCTGGTAACGTTTTACCTGGAGATAGGTCTGCAACGTTTGCGTCGCAACGTCATTGAGCGTGCTGTAAAGGTCAAAACGCCACGCATCGGAGAGGTTATTTTGCTCATCGATACTGCCGCCCGTTTTGCCAAAATCGTACAGCAGCTGTTTTAGCAACACACCGCCAGAACCATTGTTATTCAACGACCCGGCGGAGTCGGTACGGTGCGATCGCCCCATATTGCCCTGCAGGGAAACTTGCGGGAACCAGGCGCTTTTCGCTTCATCAAGATTGGCTTTCCCCACGCGAATTTGCGCCGCGGCCTGGGCGATTTTCGGGTTGCGGGCAAAAGCACGGAGGATCGCTTCCTTAATGGTGAGCTGTGCCTGAAGTTGTTCACTCGGCGCGGACTGCCAGCGATACTGCGCGTCCCCACCGGGTGCCGCCAACAGACTCGCAACGGGCACAGCTAATAACAACAGACATACGGCGTTTTTCATTTGTCCACCTTAGGATTGCCCGTGGTGATATTGTCAGTCGGTAATTAGCCTCGTCCCTGAGGCGCGTTCTGTTAAACCATGTTGACGTGCAAACCATGCTGGATAAGCACATCGCTGAGCGTATTGGTCTGCGAACTGTTGTGGTAAATATCGAACTGGACGCCGTCCACTTCACGTTGGCCGGTAACGGCCCAGGTATCATTTGCTCCCTGCTTGAGGTTGACCTGGTCGCCGTCACTGCCTTTGATCAACAGATCGTCCGCCGGTTTATCGGTGATCGTCAGCGCTTCGTTAACGTCCAACGTCACGCTGTTATTCCCCGCCCTACCGAGATCGATAACTTCAATGTTGTGCACTTTCCCTGCAAGCTCGATCAGGTTCAGCACCATGTTCGAACCGTCGAGCACCAGCGTATCGGTACCTGCCCCACCATCAATTTCGGTAAACCCGAGCGTCGACAAGTGGATTGTGTCGTTACCCGTACCGCCATGTACGCTATCGCTGCTCAAGGTCGTACCGTCGGCCAGCGAGATCGTGAGCCCGCCAATGGTGTAAGCCGCCTCCGACGTCGTCGTGCTTTCGGTGGTTGTACCGTCAGTGGTTGTGGTCGTGTGCGTCGTCGTGGACGAGCTGTCCGTTGATTGCGTACTGGTATTATCCTCCGCACTGGCCGTCATCAGGGAGAAGGTGGTCGCCTCTGCCGCCAGCGTCGTGGTGCCCGCTGGCGGCGTTGTGGTGGCATTCCCGCCCCCTAAACCAATGTTGAGATACCCAACGTTGCCCGCCACATCCGCGGCATAGAGGTTGATGATGGTGCTCAACGACAGGATTTTTGCCAAATCCAGCCCGACGTCGAGCTGTGCCGACCATTTACCGTCAGAACCGACAACGGCCGTGGAGGTCGCCAGGTTCACCAGGTTAAGATGAACAATTGAGCCCTGGTCAAGGTTCGTTGAGGTCCCGCTGATGGTCAGTTTGACCGATGACACCAGCCCTAGCACTACGTTCAGCAACAGGCCAACCAGGTTAGTTAACGGCGTCATGCTCAGCGTCGGCTGGGTAAATTTCACCTGCACATCGGTCGAGGTTGACGTGGTATTTCCCACCCGGTCGGTAACCGAAATCCCGACGGTAGTTGAACCATTCGCCAGCCCTTGCAGCAAGCTCTTGTTCACCGTCGCCGTCCAGTTACCGCTGGAATCCACCACCGCATTGAGCTGCGTCCCGCCGAGCGTCACCACGACCGTGGAACCGCTCACTACGCCGCCAATCTTGCCGCCGATCACCTGTCCACTTGCTGCTTCGCTGATATTGAGGTAACCATCGTTACCGAACAGCGAGGTCAGCGAAATCGTTGGCAGATTGTGGGTGATGACGTCAACGGCGCTGGCAATGGTTGCCACCTTACCGGCGGCGTTGGTCAGCGCAACGCTGACGGATTGAGAGCCGTCGGCCAACGCGCTGAGATCCGCTTTTGGTATCGAGACGAGCCAGCTACCGTCGGCAGCAATCGTCGTGAGGTAATTTTTCCCCCCCAGCGAGACCGTCAGCGTCGTGCCCACCGCATTCTGGCTGGTACCCGAAATGGTCTGCGCAACGCTCACATCAGCCAGACTCAGCGCACTGTCGCCAAACAGCGAAGAAATGGACACCGTCGGCGTTGCCTGAATCGACACGCTGGCATTTTGCGAGGCCGTCGCTACGTTACCTGCAACATCCGTTGCTTTAACCGTCACTGCCAGGCTGTTGGTTCCGTCCGGCAAACTCTGGAGCGACACTGATGGCACGGCAATTTGCCACACACCGTTCGCACCGACCGTGGTATTGAAGGTGAGTGCCCCCACCGTCACCACGATTTGCGTGCCGACCGCCAGATGCGTGCTGGTCCCGGAAAGGATTGGATTGGTCAGGAGATCGACCAGGTCAAGAATACCGTTGCCAAACAGCGTATTCAGCCCAACTGTCGGCACCCCTTGTACGATGGCGTTAATCAATTGGCTACTGGAGACCGTATTCCCCACCGCATCCACGACCGACGCGCTGACGTTCATCGCGCCATCGGCAATAGACGACAGTACGCCCGCAGGCAAGGCCAGCGACCAGGTGCCGTTGGTGATGTTAGCCAGATAGCTTGTGCCCCCAACCGTCACCGTGACCTGACCGGAGGTCAGCCCGGTCACCGTCCCGGAGATGGTCTGCGCCGCCACGGCTTCGGCATGGTTCAGATAGCCGTCGTTGCCGAACAGGGAGGTGATCGCCACCGTTGGCAGGTTTTTCAAGCCCACCGTAATCGCCGCACCGGCGGTGGTTGAGACGTTGCCGTCCGGGGTGGTGATTTTCACCGACGGCGTAAAGGTGCCATCGGCCAGACTTGCCAGATCGGTCGGCGTTAAACCGATGGTGAAGCTGCCCGACGCCGTCACCACGCCATTAAACACTTTCGTGCCAATGGTGACCTGCACGGTGGACCCCAGCGGGGCGTTCAAAACCGTACCGGTGATGGTTTGGTTAATCAGCGAGTCAGCGACGCTAAGCAGCCCGTCGCCAAACGCCACGACGCTGTTCAAGACCGGGGCTATCAGATCGACTTTAATCGTGCCGGTCTGGCTCGCCGGGTTGCCGTACTGGTCAGTGGCGGTAATCGTCACCGTCTGATTACCGCTGCCCAGCCCTTGCAGCACTGATTTCACCGCATCCGGCAGATTCACCGACCAGTGCCCGGTATTATCCACGTTGGTGGTGAAGGCCGTGGTATTGCCTATCTGGATGGTTAACGTGCGCCCAGCCAGATTGGTCGCCGTACCGCTTAACAGCGCGCCAGCCAGTTCAGGAATACTCAGCACGCCGTCGCCAAACAGCGCATCCAGCGAAATCATCGGCAGATTGTGGCTGACCACCGTAAAGCTGGCGTTGGTATTGATGACGTTGCCGTATTTATCGGTAACCGCGACGCCTATCGATGCCGCGCCGTCCGGCAAGCTACTCAATAGCGCAGACGGAAGGTTCGCCGTCCAGTTCCCCAGCGCATCAACGGTGGCCGTAATAGCCTGCCCGCCGAAATTGATAACCACTTTAGTTACATTCGTGACGTTACTGACGGTACCCGAAATTACCTGGTTAGCCGTACTTTCCGCGAGGTTCAGGAAGTTATCGCCCGCCACCAGCACATTGCTAATCACCGGCAGATTGGTTAATGCCAGGCCGAAATCGACCGTTTTATAGGTCGTGTTGCCGTTGGCATCCACCACATCGACACGCAGTTGCAGCGTATTGGTCACCAGTCCCAGCCAAATCGACGGCGGCAACGAGAAGGAGTACGACCCATCTGCGGCGACAGCGATGTTGTTGAGCGTGAAGTTGGCCCCGGCAATCGTCAGCGACACTTTCGCGCCTTGGTAATTACCGTTGATATGCCCGGTGAGCGTCTGCGTGACCAGCGACTCCGCAACGTTCAAAATGCCGTCGTTAAAGACCTGGTCGACAACCACGCCCAGCCCGGCATTCAGCGCCACATTCAGCGACACATTGTTGGTGGAAACGTTACCCGCGGCATCTTTTGAGGTGATACTGACCACCTGTGCGCCATCCGTCAGCGAAGACAGATTGAGCTGCGGGAAGGTGTAGCTCCAGTTACCCTGCGCATCGACGGTCCCGCTCCATGTCAATGGCCCCAGCGTAATGGTAACCGCATTTCCCGGTTCGCCCTTACCTTGCACCACGATCCCGGTCGCCATGTTGACCGTACTCAGTACCGCCGGGATCCCCGCCGCATCAACTGTCAACAACGGCGCGACGCTATCAACCGTGAAGGTCTGCGACGCATTCGTCTGGTTGCCCGCAGGATCACGGATGGTGGCTGTGATGGTGTAACTGCTGTTCGCCAGCGCCGCCATATCGGCTTGAGGAACGTCTACCGACCAAACGCCTGCCGCAACCAGCGCGGTGTACGTTTTGCCGTTCAGGGTAATCGTCACCAGGCTGCCGTTAGCATCTGACGTTCCGCTAATGGCCTGAGCGACACCTTTCTCCGCGGCATTCACCAGGTTATCCACCGCAAACGCGCCGACGGTTAAGGTTGGTGCCACGGTATCAATCACTACCGTTTGCGACGCGGGAATTGCCGCCTGGGCGTTACTTTGTACCGTAAAGGTATACGTCCCATCCGGAAGAGAAGCGCGAGGAATGTCAAAGTACCAGCTACCATCGGCTGCCACCAACTCCGTCCCCACTGGCGTCACACCGTTGAGGATAGTGACCGTGGTACCGGCCAGATTGAAGGCATGACCGGAAAGATGCAGGTTGCCATTGGTAAACTCACCGGCATTAACGTAGTTATCTCCCGCCACCAAATCCATATTGACGGAATAAGATAGCGGCGTCAGGTTAACGGTCAGTACTCCGCCATTCCCCACTATGCCGCCAACGTTTCCTGCTTTATCAATCCCTTCAACGGTAATTATCCCCGTTTGCAGCGTAGCCATTTGTGCTGGCGTCAACAGCAGTGACCAGCTACCATCCGCCTGCACCGTGGTGGTGAAGACGCTGCCACCGGTAAAGGTGACACGTATCGTGTCGCCGGTTTGCAGATTGGTGGATGTCCCGGTAATTGACTGGTTGGTTTGGCTTTCCGCGTAGGTGAGCAGGTTGTCGCCAGCAAACAATGTGCCAATGGTTACCGTCGGGATATCCAGCAGCAGGGTCACCGTCGAGGTTGCCGTATTGACGTTATGCGCGCCATCCTCTACTGACACGATAATGCTCTGCGCGCCTCTCGCCGTCACGGTCCCCCAGGCGGTGGCGTCCATCGTCAGGCTCCACTGCGTACCGTTGACCGTCGCATCGAAGGTTTTTCCGCCAATGGTGACTTTCACCAACGTCCCGTTCGGGTAAGACGTTGAGAACGTGCCGCTCAGCGTTGTTCCCGTCAGCACCTCCGCCGCACTAACGTAACCATCGCCAAAGATAGGCGAGGTGATCGTCACCGCAGGTGGTGTCAACGCAACCTGGTAATTGGTGGTGCTGGTGCTGCTGTTACCGTACTGATCCTGGGCGTAGATCGTGATTTGATGCTGGCCCGCCGTCAGCGACTGCAATGAACCTGCCGGTAAGCTCACCGACCAGTTGCCTGACGGATCCACATTGGCGGTATAGGTAATGCCATTCACATCTATTTTTACCGTGACATACTGATTCGCCCCGGTCACACCGGTCGCCCCGATAAGCGTCACCGCGCCCGCAGCTTCCGTGATGTTGAGAATGCCATCGCCGAACGGGTTGATGACCGTTGGCGCAGGCAGGCTGGTGTGTACCGTGACGTTTGGCGTATCACCCGGAACGGTGCTTGCGCTGTTACCCGCACGATCGGTAACCGTCACGCTAAATCCGAGGGACGCATTATTGGTCAGTGCAGACAGATCCAACTGCGGCACGGTCACCACCCAGTCACCGTTATCATCCACCGTACCGATATAGGTTTTGGTGCCCAGAACCACGGATACCGTTTGTCCTGCGCCCTTGACGCCCGTGTTCCCTGTAATTGATTGGTCGGTCAGGATCTCGCTGGCGCTGATGGCAAAATCACCAAACGGTATGGCGTAGTTTGCCTTCGGCAACGCATGGGTAATCACGTCGAAACTGCCCTGCCCGCTGGACTGGTTGCCGGCGATATCGGTCACTATGATGCTAACCGGCAAGGTCCCATCCGGTAGCGCCTGCAACGTTCCCGTATCCAGAAGCAGCGACCAGCTACCGTCGGCATTCACCGTTGCGGCGACCTGCGTACCATTGTTGATGCTGACCATCACACTTTTGACAAGCGAAGCCGACAGCCCGATTTGCCCGGTAATTGTCTGACCTAACGCGACTCCCGCTTCGGCGGCGTTGAGAATACCGTCGGTAAACGGCTTCGTCAGATCGGGTTGCGGTAATGGATCGGTGCGGACATTAATGGAGGTATCGGCGGAGACGGCGGTATTACCCGCGCGGTCAGTCACGGACACCTTCACAACATGCGTACCATCAACAATCGAGTTCAACTGCTGAGGAGTGAGTGTAACCGTCCAGTTGCCGTTAACATCAACGGACCCGGTGTACTCCTGTAAACCATCAAGGATAATTTTGACCGTTTGCCCAGGCCCAGCCTGCCCCGTTGAGCCCGTCAGCTGTACGCCCGCGTTGGCCTCTGCCTGGCTAAGAATATTGTCATCACCAAACAACGGGCCTATCAACGCCGCGGTTGGGCGCTGCAACACCACATCCAGATTACCGTTCACCGTCGCCGGGTTACCCCAGGCATCTTGTCCCGTCACGGTCACGGTGAACTGCCCGCTGGTGGTCAGTAAACCAGCACCAACCGCTACCGACCAGGTGCTGCCGGAGACCGTTCCGGTGAAAAGCTGGCCATTAATATTGACAACCACGGTTGAGCCGTCTGCCAGACCGCTGGCTGTGCCCGTCAACGTTGCGCCGTTCGCCGCTTCATTAATGCTGACAATGTTATCGCCAAACATGGTGTTCAATGTGAGGCTCGGCCCACCGGTGGTTTTCACGTTGATGCCCACCGTCTGCGAACTGCTGTTCCCCTGTGCATCGGTACTGCTGAACGTCAACTGTGAAGAACCTTGCGGCAGTGATTTGAGGTCCGTTGTCGAGATCGACATCGACCAGTTTCCATTCTGATCAACCACCGCCGAGAGCACTTTATTATTGATGGACAGCGTGACCGTCTCACCTGCAGTACCGGTTCCGTTGACGATTTGATCGACGGCCGCCTCTGCAATACTGACTCGCGAATCGCTGAGGAACGAGTTGGCGAGATCGACCACCAGCGTTGGCGCGCTGGTATCCACCGCGACGTTGTGGGTGGCGGAGGCCGGGTTTTGCGCGGCATCGGTCGCCGAGGCGGAAATGACGTAAGGGGCGTTTGTCGGCGTGTCGGCAAGCGCCTGCACATCCGCGCGCGGTACGGTAACGTTCCAGCTACCGTTACTCCCCACGCTGCCAGTATAGATATTACCGTTGAACAACACGGTGATAACCGTACCGGACGCCAGATGCGTCGACGAGCCGGAGATCGTCAGCGGCGCGTTATGTTCAAGGGCGTTAATCACATCATCCTGCGCCACCGTGCCAATAGTGATCGTCGGCTGTGACGCCGGCTGGGCGACAAACGTCACGTTGTGATTCACCGATGCCGTGTTACCCGAAATGTCCGTCACGGTAGCGGTAACCACTCGCGCGCCGTCCGGCACGTTTGCCAGGTCAAGCGCGGGTACGCTGACCGACCACGTTCCATCGGCGAGCACCGTCCCGGAATAGGTTTTGCCGTTCAACGTCACGGTGACCGATTGCCCCGCTTCCACCCGCACCGTGGTGCCGGAGATAATCAGTGGATTACCGGCTTCGCTGGCATTAACAAAATCATCGCCAGAGACTTTGCCAATTTGCACCTGCGGTGCATTCGCGGCAGATGCATCAAGGGTAAAGCTGGAGGTTACCGTATTGCTGTTACCGGCATAATCCGTAATCGTCACTTTCACCGTGACCGGGCCATCCGGCACGCCGGATAACGCCCCTGCCGGTAAGGCGATGCTCCAGGTGTTATCAGACTGCAGAATCGCGTCGTAGTGTTGCCCATTGACCAGCACGCTAATGGTCTGGGGATGCGCCGGATCGTAGACGCCCGTACCGGTAATGTTGACGGTGCCTGCCGCCTCAATGCTGTTGACAATGTTGTCGTTGGTAACCGTATTAATCCCTAAGATCGGCGCGGTCGTGTCCACAACAACAGGCGTGGTGGTGGTATTCTGGTTTCCAGCCGCATCCGTCACCGTAACGGTCACGGTATGTCCGCCCTGGCCTAGCGCGCCAAGCTGCGCAGGAGTTAACGGCAGCGTCCAGTTACCGCTGGCATCCACCGTCGCCGTCAGCAATGAACCGTTATCCAGTCTGACGGTCACCGTTTGCCCCGTGCCCAGTACACCGGTGCTGCCGCTAAGGTTACCGCCCGCCGCCGCTTCTGCGGCATTCACCACGCCATCGCCAAACGGCGCGTTAATGGTAGGCTGCGGTAAGTTATGGGTAATGATGGTGAACTGGTGTTCGCCGGAAACGGCTTTACCGTCGATATCCACCGCAGAAACCGTCACCGTCGCCGTGCCGTCGGCAATTGCGCCCGCGGCAGACATCGGTACCGTCAATTGCCAGAATCCGCTAGCGTTAACCGTGGTGGTGTATTGCACGCCGTTGAGCGTGATGGTGACGGTACCACCGTCAGGAATGCGCGCCGACGTCCCGTTGATGGTCAAACCATCGGCAATATCAACAGCGCTGATTTTGTCATCAGACTCGATGGGGTTAATCGCAATAGCGCTGGCCGTGGTATCGACATTAAAGGCGTTGGAGACCGTCTGGGAAGCGTTACCTGCCGAGTCCGTCACGGTGACAGAAACCAGGTAGGTACCGTTCGTCAGGCCGCTGACCACGCTCGGCGAGACAGGAATTGTCCAGCTGCCGTCCGCGCTCACCACTCCAGTCAACGTTGTCCCATTAAGATTAATCACCACCGTCGCGCCCGGTTCAGCGGGTACCGTTTTGCCGCTCAGGCTAAAACCTGTGTTCAGTTCAGCGATATCAAGCGTATTGTCACTGGTGACCGGGTTCATCACCACGTTCGGCGCGACGGTATCAACGCTGACGCTACGCACTACTGAGGTGGTATTACCGGCATTATCGGTTGCCGTCACCGTATAGGAATTGATCCCCTGCGACAGCCCTCCCAGTGCGCCGTTGCCCAGGCCAATACTCCAGCTTCCGTTGGTCACCGTGGCGGTGTAGTTGTTCCCGTTAATGGTCACTACCACCGACGCGGTGTCCGTTGAGGTTGTACCGCTAAGCGTTACCCCATTTGTCACGTTGTCATTATTCAATACGTCGTTGCCGTTGAGCGGTGTGATCGACAGCGTTGGCGCCGTTTTATCGACGGTAAAGTTAACATCCGTATTTGAGGTATTGCCCGCGACATCCGTCACTTTGACATTAACGGTGCCAGGGCCGTTAGGCAGGCTCTCCATCGCCCCCTGTGGCAACGTAACAGACCAAGTGCCATCGCTGTTCACAACGCCGATATACTGCTGGCCGTTAAGCGTGGCGACCACGGTTTGCCCCGCCCCCGTCACCCCCGATGTACCGGTCAGGGTCTGGTTCTGGCCTGATTCCACAATGTTTACGATGCCATCAACAAACGGCGTATTGACGGAGACCACCACCGGCGTGTGAATCGCCGAGATAAAGTTGTGGCTATCAATCACCGTACCATTGGCCGTCACGACCGTTGCCTGAAGGGTATGCACGCCGTCGGTCAACGCGTTGAGTGCGGTGGCATTGATAAAGGTTTGCCACGAACCATCGGCCTGGATAGCCGCTACATAGCTTGCGCCGTTGAGTAAAATGTTGACGATTGTGCCTGCGGGTAACCCGGCGCTATTCCCGTGGACAGTTAACCCGGCAAGCGCTTCATCGGCATTCAGGTAATCATCATTGGAGATGATACTGATCGCCACCGCATCGGTTTTGGTATCAACATCAAAGCTCGATGTGATGGTTTTGGTCTGGCCGTAAGCATCAGTGATACTGACCGTCAGGTTTTGCGTGCCGTCGCTGAGTTTTTGCAGCGCCGCCGCAGGCAGCGTGATCTGCCAGTTACCGAGTGCATCCGTTACCCCCTGGAAGGTCGCACTTCCCAGCGTTAACGTGACTATACTGCCCGCTTCGGCATTGGAGGTGCCATGCAGAATCTGGTCGACTTTCACTTCCGCCGCGTCCAGCGTGTTGCCATCCGTTAATGCCTGCACCCCGAGTTGCAACGGGGTGGTTTTCACGGAGATGGATTGCGACACAGTCGTGGTGTTTCCGGCCGCATCGGTAAGCGTCACCGTCAGCGGATAACTCCCGGTTTGCAACTGGCCGAGATCCACACTCGGCAGAGACAGGTTCCAGTTACCATCATTACCCACCACGGCGTAATAGGTTTTCCCGTTCAGGATCACCGTCACCACCTGCCCTTGCTCACCCACACCGCTAATACCACTCAATGTTTGGTTATGCGTCAGCTCAGCGGCATTAAGTTTACCGTCGGTGGTCAGCGGTAAAACGGTCAAAGGTGGAGAAATCGTGTCGACGATAGCGGTTTGCGTCGCTGGCATTGAGTTGCCCGCCGCATCGCTGGCATTCACCGTCACGGTCAGCAGGCCATCCGGGAGTTTCTGCAAATCGACGGCTGGGATAGTGACGCTCCAGGTGCCGTCACCATCAACCGTGGCGGTATAGGTTTTGCCGCCTAACTGTACTGTCACCTTTTGCCCCGAGCCGGTGACGCCGGTGTTACCGCTGATGACCTGATTGACCTTTTGTTCACTCGCGTTCAGATAGCCATCGTTAAACAGCGGGTCAATCACCAGTTCTGGCACCGTGTGGATCTGCACATTTAACGTATGCTGATCCTGCGCCGTCTGGGTATTCAGGCTTGCCGTCGCGGTGATAACATTTGGCCCGTCTTTCATCGCCAGCAGATCGCTCGACGGGATCGACACGCTCCAGTTCCCGGAGGCATCAATCGTCGACACAGTATAAGATTTGCCATTCACCGTCACGGTAACCGCGACGCCCGCAGCAAATCCCGTTACGACGCCTCGCACAACCAGCGGCTGCTCGGCCTCATGAGCATTGAGGTAGTCGTCGGTTGACACAATGGCAATGGCGATAGCAGGCTGCGTGGTATCGACATCGATAGGAACGGTCTTAATGGCGGAATTGCCGCTGCCATCGTTAACGGTCACCGTCAGCGCATTGTTCCCCTGCGATAACGCACCCAGGTCCCCGGCAGGAATGATCGTTTTCCACGAGCCATCCCCCAGCACTTCCGCATAGTAAGTTTTACCGCCAAGCGTGATGGTCACCACCTGTCCGGCCGGGATATTCGAGGTATGCCCACTGAGCGTTTGGTTGACCAACACCTCTGCGCTATTGACGATATTATCACCAGCAAACGGGTCGACAGAAATATCGGGGGCCGAGAAATTGGTCGTAATCGTCTGGGATTCAACGGTTTTGTTACCCGCGGTATCCGTCGCGGTATAGGTAATGGTATAAGACTGACCATCCCCCAACAGCGCCATATCCGCCTGCGGGATCAGCAACTGCCAGTTACCATTCGCATCAGCTTGGGTGGTGTAGGTTTTGCCATTGAGCGTAACAACGATCGTCGAGCCTGGCTCCAGATCGCTTACCGTACCGCGAACGATTTTATCCGCACTATGCTGCGCTTGATCCACCACGCCGCCGGGAGTGAACGGCGTCAGGGTCAGATCGGGAGGTGTGGTATCAATAAGTATCGAGACATCTTTACTCACCGTGACGCCCGTTTTCGTCGTCAGGGTCACTTTAACGACATACGAACCATCCGCGATGGACTGTAGCAGCGTCGGCGGTATTGAGGCGCTCCAGCTACCGTCTTTATTTACCGTCGTGCTCCAGCTCTGGCCGTTCAGGCTGACGGTTAACGTGCTGCCGGCAAATTGCGACTGCGTATTGCCGCTAACAATCTGCGCAATAGCACTCTCTGCCTGGTTGATAATGTTATCGGTGGCGATAGGAGACACGGTGATAGTTGGTGTCGTGACCGGAGGTTTTGTTGGCGTGTCGCCGTCGCTGTGATGATTACCGCCTCCACCACCAGACGCAGCCGCAATACCAACAATGCCGCCAACGGCAGCCAGTCCGCCTAACACGGCCAGCGCCGAAATTCCCCCAGCCCCAATCAGCGTGCCCAGCGCAACATCGCTAAAGACCGGCACAATAGCCTCAGCCGCCATCGGCGCGGCTTCGACCGCAGGGAAGACGGCATGATGAGTGCCAAGGGCATCTTCAAAGATGAGTTCGCTGTGTAAACCTTCAGCATCAAGCTTAAAGAAGTTCTGGTAACGAACCGTTGTCCCATCTTTCATATGGACAATCAGATCGTTTCCTTGGCGCTCGTATCCGCTCACCACATCCGGTGATGCATTCACCCGAACAACGCTGGTTTCGGTAAGATCCACAACCCGGTCACCATTTTTTGCATATTCCATGACGACATCGCCGGTTTTTCGATTTAATACATCAACTGCACCTGGAAGACTATTTTGCGGGGCCATATTGTCACCTCGAAAAAGCATTATCCGATCTCAGCGTCAGAAATTATGATGCACGCGACCTGACGCACAGTATTAAACTTGCGAAATCAACATTTCATGCTAGATGAACACACCGAATACCAAGGGGCTGTTTTTAAACGGAAAATTCATTATTTTCATCGACATCAATGTTTTCACAATATAAGAACATATAATCAATGTTCTCGGTATAGGCAAATGTAAACATCACAATTTATTGGTATTTTTCTTGATACATAATATATCCAATACTTCTGATGCATAAGTTAAGCAGCACTAAACCTTTAGTATGAAATTCATTAAATAGAATTTAAATAATCAGCTTATTAAAGATATTAAATTGCAGATATACGATATATCTTTTTATTAATTAATTACGTACTATCGATACGTTTCGCTGCCGTGGTTCGAAGATTTTTCCCAATCAAAAAATGCATCCCGCTGTCAGATTGATTGCAATTCATACAGCAAGCATGTTCCCCAACACTTCCTGCAATATGGACTAGTGTGGCGTATGGCAAATCTGTTATACTCGCTGTAACACATTGGGGCTGATTCTGGATTCGACGGGATTTGCGAAACCCAAGGTGCATGCCGAGGGGCGGTTGGCCTCGTAAAAAGCCGCAAAAAATAGTCGCAAACGACGAAAACTACGCTTTAGCAGCTTAATAACCTGCTCTGAGCCCTCTCTCCCTAGCTTCCGCTCTTAAGACGGGGATCAAAGAGAGGTCAAACCCAAAAGAGATCGCGTGGAAGCCCTGCCTGGGGTTGAAGCGTTAAAACTAATCAGGCTAGTCTGGTAGTGGCGTGTCTGTCCGCAGGTGCCAGGCGAATGTAAAGACTGACTAAGCATGTAGTGCCGAGGATGTAGGAATTTCGGACGCGGGTTCAACTCCCGCCAGCTCCACCAAAATTCTCCATCGGTGATTACCAGAGTCATCCGATGAAGTCCTAATAGCCCGCACGGCGCAAGCCCTGCGGGCTTTTTTGTGCCCTCAATTTGTCCCGCTAAGTCCGAAGAGAACTAATTAAATCCGAACCTTTTAGGCCCATTGATAGGCCCAACGAAAAGCTCTATTGTTTTCGTTGGTCCTAAACGCATGGAGACTCACCATGGCAAGAAAAACCAAGCCGTTAACCGATACGGAAATCAAAGCCGCTAAACCTAAAGATGCCGATTACCAGCTGTATGATGGTGACGGGCTTACTCTGCTAATCAAGTCCAGTGGTAGTAAGCTATGGCAGTTCCGTTACTATCGACCTCTGACAAAGCAGCGAACCAAGCAGAGCTTTGGAGCCTACCCTGCCGTATCACTTTCTGATGCGCGTAAACTAAGAGCTGAATCTCGAGTTTTATTAGCAAAAGACATTGATCCTCAGGAGCATCAGAAAGAACAGGTGAGGAATTCTCAAGAGGCCAAAACCAATACCTTCTTGTTAGTTGCCGAGCGTTGGTGGAATGTGAAGAAAACCAGCGTAACAGAGGACTATGCCGACGATATCTGGCGCTCGCTTGAGAGAGATGTTTTCCCGGCAATCGGTGATATCAGTGTCACTGAGATTAAGGCTCATACTCTGGTTAAAGCAGTTCAGCCGGTTCAGGCCAGAGGTGCATTAGAGACTGTTCGCCGCCTTTGTCAGCGTATTAACGAAGTCATGATTTATGCGCAGAACACAGGCTTGATTGATGCAGTTCCCAGCGTAAACATCGGGAAAGCGTTCGAGAAACCGCAGAAGAAAAACATGCCTAGTATCCGCCCGGATCAACTTCCACAACTAATGCAGACTATGCGCACGGCAAGTATCAGCCTGTCCACACGATGCCTGTTCATGTGGCAGCTTCTCACCATTACCCGCCCTGCCGAAGCCGCTGAAGCTCTATGGGATGAGATCGATTTTGATGCTAGAGAATGGAAAATTCCTGCTGCTCGAATGAAGATGAACCGGGACCATACGGTTCCATTATCTGATGGAGCTCTCGCTATTCTGGAAATGATGAAGTCTCTCAGTGGTGGCCGAGAATTTATCTTTCCCAGTCGCATCAAACCAACCCAGCCGATGAACAGCCAAACAGTGAATGCAGCACTCAAGCGTGCTGGATTAGGAGGCGTTCTCGTTTCTCATGGCTTGCGTTCTATCGCCAGCACTGCTCTCAATGAGCAGGGATTTCCGCCTGATATTATTGAAGCAGCATTGGCTCATGTTGACAAAAATGAGGTTCGGCGAGCTTATAATCGTAGCGATTACCTAGAGCAACGTCGTCCAATGATGCAATGGTGGGCTGACTTTGTGAAAAAGGCAGATAGTGGTAGCCTCACTGAAGTTGAATTTACAACATTAAAGCTCACTGGATAGGAGAAATTCTTAATCCACAAAAGCAAAAAACAGGAGTGTGTGGTAATGACGCAATCCTGTTTTAAAATATCTTATTTCTTGGGCTACATGCATGATTTGACCGGAAGAGCATTGGCTCGTACTATCAGAAATAAATGTGAAGCAGCCTGCAATCGTACAGACTTGTTGAATGACGCCAAATGATGCAGACATGGGAGATTATGTTCTGGCTGCGACCTCTAATACCTGATAAACCAGCCTTCCATTGGTACGGGCACTTCCAGACACTATTATAATAAATCAGGGGAAAAATTTTGTTTACCCTTCGGGCTGCACATGAAGAGGCGAGTAGATTTAGAGAGCCACTCGAAAAATGTGATCCATCAACAACCTACCTCATACCTCACGACTTTCCTGTCATGAGTTGCAGGCTTTGCTCAATGCTGCTTTCCTTCCACTTTCTGCAATTATGGCCCGAGCTGGAATTGAAGGGTGTCACAGGAGCCACCGGTAAAAATGGCGTGATAACTCACTACTGGCTGGAAGTGGGGGATTACGCTATTGATATCACTGGGGACCAATACAACATCATCAACGCCAGTAAACTAAACGAAGATATCGTAAGAAGCAGGCCATTTGTGCCTGTTCACGTCGCTCACCGAAAGGACAGCTATCTCTATAATTTATTTAGAATTCAAGGGAAGGAACGTTTAATCTTTGGATTTCCGACAATCGGTGACGATTTCGTCGATGAGATGGAATGTGATTATCGCCAGCTTGTTGGCTGATGGTAAACATAGAACGAGGATAAGAGTGCAGATCTGCGCTTATATCGGCAAATCTGCAACTGAGGTTCTACTGGCCTTACAGTGGCTATGACGTTATCTGACTTGTGCCTAAGTTCCGGTAACCGTCACTTAAATGTTTGGTGTTGTTCTTTGCCAGGTAAGCGACCCGTAGCAGGAAGTCATAATAATCAGGGCTTAACGTTAATGCGTGGTGTCGTGTGAACCAGGCTGTGTGGTTCTTCGGGAAATGAACCCGACTGGCGTAATCGGGATAATCAAGTCCAATAGCGCTGCACCAAGCTTTCTGAATACGAGTCGCCATATTATCAGCATCAGGTTCGGTATAATTCCCGAGATAAGCATAAACCTCTCTGTCAAACAACAGAACTAGGTGGTAGTGGGGATGTTCGCTGGTATTACGTTCTCGGGCCCAGATATAAGCGGGTAATGCAGGTTCACCAGCCCTGCCTGAACGCAGGTGCTCAGCCCGTAGCTGGCTTTTCAGGGAGTCTAAGGCTCGGGTGATAGCCTTCTCATCATCTCTTTGAAAACACAATGGTAAATCAGGTTCATCGGCAGCATGGGACTGAGCAAATCTCAAGACAGCAAACACGGCGAATATGCGGTTATTCTTCTCAAGAAAATCATATACCACCGCAAGCGAGCGACGAAGCATATATCGCGACATCCGGGATCTATATTTATTTTCTGCATCCAGCAGAAGGGATTCAAATCCTTTTTCAGATAACTCATTAGGTGATCTCATAATAAATTACTCAAGTAATTTTTGTTAGTGGGTAGCAGTAGGCTACCCATGTAATTAGGCGTACAGGTCCCTTTGCAGGGATGTATTATCTCTGCTGGTATCTGTCATATAGGGCTGGTTAGTTAACTGGTATACACGTATATGTTAACAAGATATACGAGGTATATAGACTGGCCCCATGAATCTCCAGACAGTTGGTATCACTTAAGTTAGTGATAGTCTTAATACTAGTTTTTAGACTAGTCGTTGGAGTCCGAATGATTGATGTTTTAGGTCCAGAGAAGCGCAGACGGCGAAGTGTTCAGGAAAAAATCGCCATTGTTCAGCAGAGTTTTGAGCCCGGAATGACCGTGTCGCTGGTCGCCCGTCAGCATGGCGTTGCTGCCAGTCAGCTGTTCCTGTGGCGTAAGCAGTATCAGGAAGGCAGCCTTACAGCCGTTGCCGCAGGAGAACAGGTTGTGCCCGCGTCGGAGCTGGCATCTGCGATGAAGCAAATTAAAGAGCTGCAGCGCCTGTTGGGCAAGAAAACCATGGAAAACGAGCTGCTAAAAGAAGCCGTTGAATATGGCCGACAAAAAAAGTGGATAGCGCACGTGCCCTTGTTACCGGAGGATGGCGAATAAGCCTTGTCAGTCGTTGCCTCCGGGTCTCACGTGCGCAACTGCATGCCATAGCCCGTCGGTCGAAGGACTGGCAGGATCGTCGGTGCAAGCGCAAGCCTGATGATACTGACGCGCTGGCCCGTATCCATACCGTTATCGGCGATCTGCCCACCTATGGTTATCGTCGGGTATGGGCACTGTTGCGCAGACAATCAGAAACTGACGACATGGCGGTGATCAATGCCAAACGCGTATACCGCATCATGCGTCAGAATGCGCTGCTGCTTGAGCGTAAACCGGAAATACCGCCATCGAAGCGGGCGCATACAGGGAAAGTGGCCGTTGGAGAAAGTAACCAGCGGTGGTGCTCTGACGGCTTCGAGTTCAGCTGTGATAACGGTGAAAAACTGCGGGTCACGTTCGCTCTGGACTGTTGCGATCGCGAGGCACTTTACTGGGCGGCCAGTAACGGTGGATATGACAGTGAAACCGTGCAGGACGTCATGCTGGGTGCCGTGGAGCGTCGCTTCGGTAACAGCCTGCCGACATCCCCAGTTGAGTGGCTGACAGACAACGGTTCAGCCTACCGTTCTTATCAGACGCGTCAGTTCGCCAGAATGGTAGGACTGGAGCCTAAACATACGGCGGTACGTAGCCCGGAAAGCAACGGGATGGCAGAGAGCTTCGTGAAAACGATGAAGCGCGATTACATCAGCATCATGCCGAAACCCGACGGGTTAACAGCGGTAAAGAACCTTGCGGAGGCCTTCGAACATTACAACGAATGGCATCCGCATAGTGCACTGGGGTATCGTTCGCCACGGGAATATCTGCGGCGGCGAACCAGTAATGGGTTAAGTGATAAAAAGTGTATGGAAATATAGGGGCCAATCCAGTATATTACATATACCGACTAGCTAAGCTAAGAAAAAATATTATCCGCGATAGTCGAACCCGCAACCAGCCAGGGATTGCCAACAAGGTAACCCCTTGATAAATAATAAATATTACTCTGAAGTTATTCAGGCTTAACAAGCTTGCTCATTGCCAGTGATCCAGACAGGTATACGGGTGTGTTAGTTTTCTCTGCCAGTTCGACAGGATGCATTTTTGAACCGGTAAATTTGACATAATTTATACCTGCTTCTTCGTATAATTGTACCTTTCCTTTAGATTCAAGCTTAGCCAATGCTGGCATCAAGCGCGCAGAGCATCTGGTTGATAACGGTCCATTTTTGATCATGACATTTCTACTGAAATTATAAGAACCATTTTGAACAAGGCGCGACTCCATCCAGAATAATATTTTTTCTTCATCACTCAACTCTCTTGTAGAATCAATTTTTGTGATGGCGTGATTGACAAACCAGTCCATCAGATTCAAAGCTGATAACAAATTTTCCTTTGTTATTATTGTCGAATCAGGGTCACCAGAAACTTGAAAAATGCCTGCCATTCTGAGCCCCTGCTCTATAATCCGAGCACCTATATCATCGTAGTGATACAAGGAGCCTCCAGGTTTCATCTTTTGCTGCAAACTTAACGAAGTTGCACCCAATAGCTCCTGAGCATCCGGGGTCAACGTCAGTGTTATTAACTCATCATCATTTTCTCTTCGCCTCACACCCGCTTTTAAATGCCGCGTTATCACTGAGTACAATTCAGAAAGCACTGACTCACTATGAGTATAATGGTCACTGATGATGCACGGTGTAGTAATCTGCTCCATGTCTATCATCAGTGTACGCGCCTGCAATCCAGTCTCTCTGATGTTTACTCTTTTCTGTCTGCTGGTATTGTTATAAGGTTGAGGTTGCATCATTAAAAAACATGAAAATACATAATTTTCAATAACAAAACTTTCACTGGATGCCCTGTCTATCGTGATTTTGTCTCCGCACCAGTATGTATTGAGAAGCGCGGGGTTGTTGAACACACTCCCCTTGTATACTGCTGTTGCCTCGTCATTAAAAAGCGCCTTATTTTGATACTCTAGCCCGATTGCTTTTGCGAGAGCTTCGCTTGTCGGATTCGTTGTGATAATGATCTTTCTTACTGGTTTATCCGGCTTTCGACCAATGTACTCTTCAAGCGCCTTACCCGTTTCGGTAGTATCTTCACCCTTGCTCAGAGTCTTTTTATAAAGCCTGTTTAATACTTCAAACTCTGCCTCCCAAAGAATATTTTTTCGCTCATATGCTTTAAGCTCAGCACGATAAGTATCTTCAAACTCCCGTTCCTGTTGTGCAAAAGGGTCTTTCAACAATCTGAATATTGTTGATTTTCCACTGCCAGATCTTGAAAGCAGCAGCAGATATAAGGCCAGAGGAAATCGCTGTTTATTCTTTAACTGAACACAGTACAAATCCTGACAGGCCAGCCCTAAAAAGGCTAATAACGTAACAAGGATTATTTCGATAGCCACTCCAGTTATGTAGTGCAAATGCGAAGCCCAATACCTGATGTGGCGTGGTAGTATGTCAAACTTCAGGTTAAGTTCATGATTAATTTTGCTTTTAAATTTATTGCTCATTGCATCATCCTTTTTTTGGTAAAAAAATTAAACTGTTCGGGAAGCGAGCCACTCGTCTACAGAGGTAGAGCGCCAGCCGACAGATGCAGCCCCAAGCCGGATCGGTTTAGGAAAATCAGCATCGTAGTAACGGGATTTTGGGTTCAATTTCTCGTAGATGCTGGATCGGGATATTCCCAGGAGTGCCGTCAATTCAGCCATACGCAGAATGCGCAGAGGCTGGTTAGAATGGTTCGTTTGTTCGCATGGCTTTAACATTGTTAGTTCCCCTTATTGGACGTCTTAGTCAGCGCTCGAACTCTCTCATACCATCTGAGATACTGTCCCCGTCATAAAACGGAAACCAACCGGAGGGAACGTGGGGACTCATGCTTTTGCTGATATGATGTATCGTCTTTACCAGTGCTTTGGCCTGTTTGAAAAGGATGACGAACGGCGTGAAGTGCGTGGAAACAGCAGTTTTTCCTTTCATCAGAATTTTTTTGATCAAGGCTATAACGATGTAATAAGAATAATTGACAGCAATGAAGTCTTCAGCCTCGAAGAAAGACGCGAAGTTTTTTACAAATACGAGCAACTATATAACGCGCTAATGCATATTCCGGTCTTTTCTCATCTAGATAATCGCCAAATCACAAAGCGCTACCTTCAGGTCGCATTGCCTCCCATAGTAGCATTAGACGTCTATAATTCTCTTCCCCCCGATGATGAAATGCATTTCTATTACCATATTCATCGTTTTTTGATCAGCACACACTGCCCACACGAAAGAGCTGATAAAAGAAAGATTTATGCAGGAGTGAAAGAATATCTACGGGAATATATTCGCACACTTGATTTTCACTACACGGATCATCTGACATCACTTATTAATTTCATTAATAATATTAAAGCAAGTAGTGGACAGAAGGAAGCGACTATAAAGAGAGTAATAGAAGATTGCCGTTCAGAGTATAATGAAAGCTACATTCCTGAAAAGAACATAAAAGTCAACTCACTAAATTTAAATAAAATTGAAAGGGCTTATCTGTCGCTTAACGTGCTGCTTGCATTCGAACGCAAGACCTCAGCAGTCACCGCGGTATCCATGCATTACCGACACACAGTGAACAATGGCATTAATTATAACAATAGTTATGGTATTTTGTGTCGATATATCTACTCTAAGGGGTATGACGAAAAACTGTTACATTACATTACTCTTCCATTTTATAATATGGCTATCCGGCCCGTTTCGGTAACTATAGAGGAAAAACCGTATCGTTATGTACACGAATTAAAATGGCTTATTTTTAACACTAGGAATAACACCAAATATTCTAAATGGGATTTAGCCGAAATAGCATCTTGTTTCAAATCCGCATCTAACTCAGATGTACTAATACCCTACTTCCAACTTTTGCAAGTCATCATTTTTCTCAGTCAGGATAAAACAGATGAAGCATTCCGACTTATAAACAAAATCCCATTAACTACCTTACCGATTGGTTACCTGCCCTCAGCCTTTTCAGTTATCAAACTGGCATTAAAAGTGAAACTGGAAAGAAAAAAAATAAGAAACAAAACATTACTGTCCGTGATAAACAGCACCTTGAGCAATCAAGGTGCTGTTACCGAACTTATTGCTGTAACTCAGGGAGAAACTGATAGTAATCTTGTATTATGCGCAGATAACATGACGATCATGCGTGCAATAAAAATGTATAACCACCTGATAAGAAAGGTAAGTTATTCATCTGAAGATTCACTATCTGATGAGTGTCCACAAGCTATATTCGGGATTCTTGATGAAATAGAATGTGCGCTGGGTAAATTAAATATCCTTATTCGCGAAACAGGTGATAGCATTGACAGTAATGAACTAGCCGGGCTTATAGTGAAAAATAAAACACTAACAACTCGTGAATTGAATGAAAACCTGGTTGGCGTACTTGATAAATGCACACTTTATAATTTCCTGAGTAGCATCAATGTTTTTATTAGTTATTTGAGATGCCCAGGAGAAGAACTAGGACACATCAGGATATTTTCCGGAGTAACAGAAAAGCCAAGACGTCTTCGGGGAAAGATATGTGAGGCTTTGAGGATTGCATCAGAAATACGTAGAGAGGGGGAATTTAAGAAGAAGGGAAAAACGACCAGACGTCAGCAGAAAAGCGCTGGCGCAGTCCGAAAAAGCAAATGATGCTTTATGACTCCCCTGCTACAGCTGCTACGTGTAGCAGCTGTAGCAGTTGCTAGGAAGCAAGATACACACTTTTGGCCTAAGCTAATACACATTAGATTACTCATTCAGGAGAAGACGAGTTGCTCCCACTATCGGCAATTCAAAACACTTCATCGGTTTAACGTTCTGTATTTCTAACAGTACCTGGGTAAGCTGGCATATCCAGCAAGATATGCTGGAAATACCCAAACGTCTGATGAGTCTCTTCAATTGCTTTTCTTTGTTTCAATAGAATTATATCCGTCCACTTCCGACGTAGTATGATGCTTTTGTTCAGGTCAAGAAGCCACACTCAGTGTAATGCTAAAAAATTAGAGCCCTAAACGTTTCATTAGAAGTAAGCCATTCGATCTCAGCAAAAACGATGTTTCATCTTGCGATATATTCCATATCTCAGCTAATTTAATTGTTACAGTATTAGCCTCCCATGGCATTACATGCGCACCACGCATTTTCGCAAATGGTCCATCGCTCTCTGGGACCACTCGATCACGTGGCATCAGTGCTGCCAGCTTACGTCCATTAGCAGACTCCATCATTGTTGGTCCAACACTGAACCAACAGCCGGCATCGGCTGCTCTTCGAAGGACGGAAGGTGAATCGGTAAACCAGTGAAGAACCGCTGTGCCAAACCCAGGATTCACATCAAGAATATCTAAAACTTCCTTGGCTGCAGCCCGAGAATGAATGCTGAGAACTCGCCCACCTAGTCCTACACACTTTTCAACAATGGCTTTAAATATATTCTTTTGAAGTTCAAAGTACGGCCTGCACCGTGATGAACCATCCAGACCAATTTCGCCAATACCAGTGCAATCCTCCATTTGTGATAGCAACATTTCCAATTCGCTATGTTTTTTATCTGCTATCTCAGGGTGTAGGCCTGGGGAAATGAAACATTTCTGAGTGGTAGCCAGAACTTTCGAAGTTGCAGCGTATGCTCTTGGGCTAGTTGTAACCAGCCATACAAATTCGGTTCGCTGCAATGCTTCGATGTAGACTTTCTTGGCATTCGGATAAAGATCTAAGTGGCAGTGGAAATCCATCAAATTATACCGTCCCTTCGAAGCAAGGCAGCTAACTCAGCTAAACCCTGTTCAGCAACGTGACGATAATGAGGGCGATCCGCAGCTGACGCAAAGGCTAGTGTGGCCCCTAGGAAGGCATCAATCCCTTTTTTTTCGGCGGCGAGTACAGCACAAGCCACTGCCATTGGATCGTCAGCATTTGCTTTTCCTGCCAACGACAGATTGGTGAATTTATATCTTGTCGTATCAGAAATACCCCAACGCTGAATCGCAGCTTTACGAACCATACATGGCACGCATCGACCGCAGTGTGTTCGGTTGTAGGTACGGAAACGACCACAACTTGTCGAATCACATGCAAATCTTGCTAGCAGTGTTTGATCTGCACACTGTGCCAACATCTCTCCCTTCGTCATGAACCGATAGGGCATACACAATTGAGCATTGACGCCAACGGCATCAAGTAATTTTTGAAGGAAAGTCATGAACTGTGGATGTGTTGTTCTTGTGCTGAGGCTAGCCATCCTTCCCGGAAGCAATGGAGGATTGATACTTATGAATCCATTTTCTGGTACCAATATTTCGGCTCTTTTGACCGCTAACAATGATGTAGCGAGCACAGCAAGACCATAGAACGCCATTGAGCGAGCTCTGGTCGATGTTTCTTTTTTACCACTAAAAACGACTTTATGACTCCACTGTTGATGCCAGTCGCCTCCACCTAGTGCATCAGCATAGGCAACTTGCCGAGCAGAATCTTCAAAAGCAAGTTGTGACACAAAAATTGGTTTACGCCCTGCTGCTGTTGCATCTATACCACCTATCAGGCTATCAAGGCCTCCAGAAAGTAGTGACACACAATCTCGGTCGCACTCTCTGTGATTGCCTTTTGGTGGTGTTGGGCCGCCAGGCAGGAAGTGCAGCGTCCAAAAGTCACCAGAAAGAACTCGAAGCATTTCCTCTGCAATAGCTTTATTTGCTTCCCAAGGAACTGGATCATTAAGTGTAATATCGAGCTCAATTTGGCGAGTCCAACCATCAGCACTATTTTTGCGAAGAACAGCAACATCTGAGGCATAAACAGCAAAACAAAAAAGCATGAAATCCCACACTGGGATCGATGGGGCATAGCCAGCACTTTCTAGCTTACGCAGCCAACCAGAGGCAATACGTCCAATGCCGGGTCGTGATGATGCCTCTAGGAAGGTGAATGCACGAGTGCCTACTGGCACATTTTGGGGTAGCGAATTGATACTTGAGCAAAGAATTTTCATGATTCAGAGAACACCGTAAGGGCGTCTTGTAACGCCGAAGTCGCAATTTCTCGCATGGAATGTGAAGTACTGCCAGAACGTACCTTTCCCATCGATTTGTTAACAACAACCATAATGTAGTCAAGTACTTGTGCTAATCGCTGTTGTATGACGCTGGGTACATATTTTAGCTTTTCAAAAACCCTTCCGAGTTCAAGTTGAACCCGGTTGTAAACATCGTACGCCACTGTGAATGCCATTACATTGGCAATCTGGTCATCCGCAAGATTGAAGATATCAGCAGTGGGATCTACTTCATAAAGATGAGAGATGGCCTGATTCATTGCATGCTTGGCTGACTCTTCGTCAATACTTCCACCCGTGGGCAGCAGCTTTTGTACAACTTCTAGTGCAGTATCATGGGCAGATAGATTTCTCTGTTTTACCGAAGCAACCCACGCATCGATATCAGGGTCGGTCCCATCTCGGGCTGTTGCCAGAAAGCCCCCTAATGAAGCAGAAGCTATAGCGCCGGTGCGCATACGACTCGCCGCTTTTACTGCGCCGCCCATACCTTTTTTAATGAAACTCGAAATACCTCGCCGTAAATCAGATCCACTACCAGATTGCACGAAACCCGTGAGAGCCCTTCGTGCTTCCTGATAACGACCCGCTGGCGCTGCCGCCGGACTTTCTACATGCTGCGGTGTAGTGTTGTCATTCTCCGAGTCACTGTCATTTGCACCATCAGAGCCATCTTCGGGAGCTGGATTTGGTGATATAGGTTTGTCTGCCTGGCTAGAGTCAATGCCAGTTTCAGCATCATCTAGCCATGGTGGATCAAATGATGCGCCAGAACCGGCTCCTGCGCTTGAGGTCGAGGTACCCATTTATTTATTTCTTCCTTGCGTTTTCAATTGCACGTTTAACAGGTTTCGGAATCTGTTCGTCCCGTTCCCACTTAGATAAAACATCTTTCGCCCAGCTACACTCTGTCAAAGCTGAAACCAAGCCTGGGGCGAGCTGAGAAATAGGTGCCTGACTAATGAGTGCAGCGGCTCGAGCCCCGGTACTTGGGTGAATATGAGACACCTCGATAAGCATCAAGACCTCTTCGGCCTTTTGCCATAAACGGTTTGGTCGCCGAATTTCCCAGGCGCGAGCCATGGCAAGACCAGACTGCAGTTCACCAGCATCCATTATTTGCTGTTTTAATGCTTCGTTCGAATTTCGGGCTGCCACCAACGCATCACGTAATGCTTTACCTGCTACGTTCAGATCATCGGCACCAAAATCCCTAACGGTGCTATCTCTACTGAGGTGCAATATTGGTCGCATATCCATATCACCAAGCAGAGGTTTAAGCTGCAGCCACTCACGAACAAACTCTTTATCTCCAAATAGGGTGGGGAGCGTATTATCCGGGTCTTTAGCTGCCATCTCTGCGTCATGAAGAATGCTGACTCTGCCTTCGTTTTCGGCCGAAACCTTTTCTGCCAATGCATTCGCCGTAGCTTCGTCACACCGCTCGAGCAAATGCCACTTAGCCAGAATTTGTACATCCACATCAATGCCTTGTGGTTTAGCTAATGTCTTACGCAAAAACACGGTATTAAGAAATCGCTTAATCAGTCGTGGGTTGGCCTGGACTGTACTTGCACTAAAAAGTAATGGAGCCAACCTCTCAGCTAGCCCCATTAGGTCGAGCAACTCAGCATCCTCCTTTTCCACCAGCGTTTCGAGGAATGCAAGATCAACGGTTTTTCCCGTCCAAGTTTCTCGTAGTCGAGCTTCTACGCTGAGTTTAGCTTTCTCAAAACTCTCGGTTTTCAGCTGTCCGCTGCGGTGAGCACGTTCCAAAAATAGCAACGCGGTATATGCTTTAGTCTCGTTAGCGCCCAGTCTTGGTACTCGCAATGGAACTTGAATTAACTTGTCGAAATAATTAGTTGCGATATCGTCATCCAAACCAGTACCAGCAAAGTGGACACGGACGGCTCCACGAATAAACACATCGTCCGCGGCAATGACGAATGCACTTCGACGCAGAAACAGTAGCAACCGAATAGCCTCGAGCGTTGAAATAGCAGTCTTAGGTAGGCATCGATCAAGGTCATCGACAAAGACTACCAACGTGATATTCAGCTCGACGAGTAGCTCTTCCAAGGCTTCCCGAAAGGATTGTATTTCTTTTGGCAGCGAAACGGGTTTAGCTTCGTTCAAGAGTCCTTTGGTAGCATCTGATGCATCTTTGGCGACTGCGATGCCTTCATTAAGTGATTCATTCTGCAATGCACCTTTTCCAGCCTCGACAACTTTTCCAATAAGACCGACCGGAACCCCTGTGATCAAAGTGGCTGCAACTTCTCCACCAAGTTGAGCCAACCGTAGAAAATTAATGCGCTTGACGAGGGATTTTGCCTTACCTAAAAGTCCACTATTCTGAGCGACTACAGCCTCAAGTACTGCATCTCCAACCGTCTGTAGCAGCGCGGTACGTGCATCCTCAAAGCCTTGGTAAAGCCATGGATTGAAAGTTATCACTACATGTTTTGGTCGTTCCTCAGAGGCAATTCCCACTCCGACAGTCTGTTCCAGCGATAACTCAGATGCGATCATCCGTACAAGTGACGATTTTCCTGCGCCCCAGCCTCCCGAGATCCCAATCGAGATTGGCTCCCCACCGGTATCTTGAATGAGCTCCGCACATGCTTTTGCTACTAGGCGAAAATTAACGTAATCAACGGTTGTCTCATTGTCATGCCACATAACGTCCCCAATTATTTTTCTTCAAAACAACTGTTTACTAATCTCAGAAAGTTCTTCGACCCGACACCTGCTACCGAATTTATAGTATATGGGCAAGTTCCCTTTCTATTTGCAAGGTTTTTATTAGGATAAGGTAGATAATTGCTGTCGAACTCAAATTCATTACAAACATAAATTTTAGAGTGACTTCCATGGCCTTCTACGGGGGGATTACCTCACTCTGGTTAAGCGCTTCTGGCGTAGCCAGTGGTGCCGGGCTACGGCTTGGCAGACGTTGCTTTCCTTTTCGACGAAAACTCAGTTTCTGCAGACAGTAAATCCAGTGAACACGCTTATGGTTCCAAGCGTTACCCTGCCTGCATATCATCAGGAACCCGGAAATCTCAAAAAGTGCGTGGAACTAAAACAGGTATGCTTACACCGGGGGCAGGTCAAACCGAAAGCTCAATTTATTTAAAAAAAAGCATAATTAACTCCGACCATTCAAAATGGTCGGAGGGGTATAAATTCCTATCAATTTAGCATTATCTCATTTGACATGAATAACGCCGCTCACCTATTTTTTGTCCTTTAGCTAGTTCATAGCAACCTAGAAAAATTTATTCGCTGCAATATAAATGCTACTTGCGCAGCGATAAAATTGCCCGTGCGGTTTCAGCACGGTTAGCAATTTGCATTTTTTGTATTGCAGCATCCACATCTTCACCACTTTTCTTATTCAGTTTAATCAGAAACTCAACAGGTAATAGCGAAGTTAAATTTTCAAGTTTTGATTCAGACCAATTGATGGTTGCAACAACCCCTTCAATTCGCTTAATCATTAGGTTTTTAAGTAATTCTAAACGCTCTGGCTCAACGGTTATATAACCAATCGGCAGGGTTAATGCACTATCAGAATTAGGTTGACCGTGGTATTGCACCAAAGCAATCACATCAGGAATTAAGAGGATCTCCAAACGATCAAACTTAGCCTCTGAAGTAAGGCCAATACCGGTAGGAAAACGACCTAAGTGTCGCTTACGTTCTTGACGTTTCTCACCTTCATCAGCGCTTGGGTGTAAAAGCGAAATGCGGGCAATCTTATCATCGGCATAATTACCAAGTATATCGCCTAGATCGCGATTAAAACGCGAAAGTTGACTGCCATTAGCTCCCCACAGTGGTACTTTACTGCTATACCACAGCGCTTTTGGAGCTGTTTTACCCACATAATCACGTAATGCATTATGCAACATACTAATGAACAGCTTAGAGTTGTGCGGCAAATAAACAGCCCCTAACATGCCGGTAGTCAATGAAGTACCGTAGCCAGTTTTCCGTTGTTCGCGAGCCTCTATCCAGCCGGAATAGTCGAACTTATAACCATTAGCAAATTGTAACAACACTTTATCATTTGCTAGTTTACAGAAATCTTCACAGTCGATACCAAATTCATCTAGTTTATGTTCTCCCAAAAAATCTGCGATATGAGCCTCCAGCTCGTTTGAAAGCGGCAGTCGGGTGTTACCTAAATATTCATAGGAGCGAGTAAATTTCTGCGGCTCAATGCTACCAGCAGAAGCATCGTAGCTAACCTCTATCTCTATTGGGAGCTGCACCATTTCATGCGAACTACAGCCCATTATCTTATATAATCTAGTCCTTTGACGCTCATACTCGCTGTTGCGGCTGAGCAAAAGATGGTGGCGAAACTGGGAGCTAAAAGCCTCTGTTACCGCAGCAGCATCTCCCCCGATCTGATGCCGAGGCAATAGCTCTGGCAGTCCAGAAGTAAAACGACGATTCGGTTGCGGTTTACATATCGAAAGAGTTAATAGATCGAATGCCACTTCCTCTGTACGTTCTTGATACTTAACTAAACTTGGCTTCCCACCATTACTAGCTGCATGCTTACGTAGGAATGAGCTAGCCTCAATATGCCCATCAGGGTTAATGTTGATCAGTCTGTTAGCCAGCAAGCCATCAAGCAATACCTCTCGCTCACGATCGGTTAGACCAAAGTAATTCTGTAACTCGCTGGGATAGAGCTGATCAAAAATCAGCAGCAAGCGACATGCAAACTGTTCAATTCCAGGCATCAGTTTTTCAGTGGTCAAAGCGCAGTTGATCTTGTAACTACGCGCAGGTAGTAAAACGGTAATCAGATTACCCAGACGTGGTTCTGACATTAGTTGTTATCTCCAAGCAGACTTTGACCACACAGGATTTGGTAGTTGGGTTCATCTACGGCAACCTGTTTACTAATAAATTCATGAACGTTTCCAAGTGCTGAATCATTATTGGTCTTTGACCACATACGCCTAGCTCCCAGAATCAATAACCTTTCTTGAGCTCGCGAAATAGCAACGTTTATTCGCGGCGCATCGCGCAGGAAACCTTGTAGTTTGTTGGGGTTATCGCGAACCAGACTGAGGATAATTATCTTGTTCTCCTGGCCCTGATATGAATCAACGGTATCGATCTTAATCAAACCACGTAACGATGCAGCCCATTCAGCCCGACTGATAGCATTGTCAATTTCCTCTTTTTGCTGACGATACATTGTGATTATACCAATAGGATATGGCTGCTCTGTGGTAATAGTTTGCTCAAGCTGTGCAATGCAGTCATCGCTCGACAATGACTGCAAAGCCTCTAACAGTAGCCGGACTTCTCGTTGATTATAGTAACGGCCATTACCCTTATGCTCTTCTGCACCTGCTTCATTAGGGCTCGAACTATCGATCCAAGTAACAGTTTTGTTCCAAGGACTTGGTAACTGGGAATACCAATCTGGCGAGACTTTCCTCGATGAATGCAGTTTACCGATATCTTGAGCGTAAAAGCACTCCGATACTAACTCGCCAATTGGTTCTACCATTCGATATTGAGTATCGAGTGTTACGCCGTCTGTTGCTTTAAAAGCGCGTTCAAAATCAGACTCGTAAAAGATCCCTTTCCCGAGTTCTAACTTCTTAGAGGCTAACTTAAGATGCTGTTGATGATAGAATGGTGGCAATTGTTTATGATCCCCTACCAGCAACACTCGCTTGCCTGATTGCAGCGCTACCATCAATTCAGCAGCTTGTGCTCGGCCAGCCTCATCAACTATTACCCAATCAAAACTAGACTCAGCTAGCTCTAGTCGACGATTCCCAACACCAACAAGAGTTCCGCAAACCAATCGCTTACTTTTGAACATAAATCGATCAAACCCAGCCTCGCCGCCGCGTAATACATCCATCCACTCTTGGCTCATTTCCAATAGCTGCAGAAAACGTTCAAGGTTCTCTGGATTGTTATAACTGCATTGTATGGCAATTTGCTCAGCCAACTGTCTTATCAAGGTCTCATCATAGACGAGAGTTTTCAGCAAGCTGTCATCGAATATTGAGTTAATAATTTCTTGTGTTCGCAGTTTAAGCTGATTGCTTTGTTCTAATAATTCAGTCAGTCGCTCTTGATGACTAATACTACTGCTCTTTGTCTGTTCTACTTTATCCAGCTCACGGCTATATTGGCCATATGTCACCATCAAGGGATTCAGCGTACGATGTAACTGACATAACTGTTTGACTAATAATGGAGCCATCCCTAGACGCTTTCCTAGGGAGCTAACTCGCAGGTCATATTCACGGTGAAATTTATGCTGAATCTGTCGCTGAAGAGCTTTAGTTGCAACACTTAGCATACCCTCATCAATCATAAGTTCATTACCAATACGTACTGTATCCAGTTCCATTCCTTTTGTATGGCAGAGCTCTCTAGCCTTGATGGCAACATTATCAACAGACGCATGGGATTGGCCGACCAGAAGAATATTATTCACACCGCAATGTTGATACAGATAGTGAATAAATTTTGAAATAAAGGTTGTTTTACCTGTTCCTGGCGGTCCCTGCAGAACTCCAACAGGTCCCAACTCGACCAACTGTTGAAACGCCATGAGCTGCTGTTCATTAAAACGTTGTCCAGGCTGATCATAAAGCTCGCGTAATGTCTCCGCGGATGGCCGCGGTTGCATTTGCTGCATGCAGGGTTTCTGGTGGTAATCAAAATACTGTGGCAGATGCTGGATCTCTGCTTTGTTTTCAATTACTCGTTGAAGGGCTCTTTGACGCAACTCTCTTGATGATTTGTCACGGATCGACTCCAATTGTAGCTGGCTGCCGCTACTAATTCGCTTACGAGCAGCATCGAAATCAAAGCGAATAGCCAATAGATTCGGCGTAGTCTCACTTAGTCGCAACTCCCCTAACTGCACTGATTCACGCTTATCTTTAATATAAACAATGATCTTATCATCAAGTTCAAAGCTGAGGTCAGCACCGGATTCCGTAGTATATGGGTAGAGTAAGCAACCACTTGGTGATTCCTGAAAGTCAGTTGAATCGATGTTGACTATATCTCGTAGGTCTACTTCTGTGTCAGACAATGCCTGCCACAACTCAACTGGACTTGACTCACTACTATCGAAGTCATCTTCATCCATCTCTTGATTAGGATTAGCCCGCTCAATGATGGCGTCAATTACTGGCTCGAGATTAAACAGTAGTTCAATAAAAGTATTGCGCTGATTAAGTGAGCCACGCTGTAATGAAAGTTGAGTATTAATTTTAGCTTGGGAATATTTACCAGCCTTTATACTTTCTTCGATCGATAATCCTTTTTTATACACTATTCTATTAATAGTGCGATTATCAGGATCCAGGTCTACCAATAGCCGCTCACCTAGGCCAGTGATGTTACAACGCAATTCATGCGCAAAGCGTGGGTTAGCTGACCAGTTACAGTGAAAATGATAGATCCCATCATTTTGTTCTAGAAGCTTCACTTCTTGCGGCCAATCATCTGCGCCCCAGCAAACAGGAATTACATTATCCTGTGACTCAGACTCCACAACTTGCTTAATCTCAGCTTGTTCCGGTGCTCGAAGTGACTGCAGCAAAGGATCGAGCGCGATAGGTATACCGTCAACGGTTTGCTTTGCACGTTCTAACTCAGCTTGCACCGGTACTGGCATATCTTCACTAAATAGCTCCTCCACCATACGATATACTGCAAAGCAATCTCGCCCAAAAGCATCAGTACTTTCAGGATTATCTGGCTGGTAGCGATTATCTGCAGTTAATTCATCACTGAATTCAAGCAATCCAATCAGAGTAATTGCTGTCTGCTCCCCGACTTGTACCAGCAGTTTCTCTGGGCAAAGATCTCCATGAGGTAACTGTTTTTCATGAAAAGCATGAATGGTGTTGATCAACGTCTCCGCAATTGTGAAACGTTGGGATTGTTCTAAAACGTTCTCAGCAATAAACTGTGACCACGGTAGACCATCCACATACTCGCTCACTACATACAAGCCGCCTTGTCCTAATAGTCCACAGGAACGCACCTTAGGAGTTGGCAGATTTATATGCGTAAGCTTATCGATTCGCTGCTTAAAAGCGTGGATACGGCGGTTAACACCAGGTTGCTGAGGATTCAAAATCACGCCATCCCACAATTTTACCTGCAGGGCTTTCCCACCTTGTTCACAGTGATAACTGATGCTGCCAGTCGTAGCAATGGCAGCAAGCGCAGGGTAAACCATAGGCAACTGTTCAGGAAGCGGAGGAAACTCAATTAACACACCAACGCTGTTCATCCCTTCGCGAAAGAATTTGTTTTGCTTTAACTCTTGATAAATCTGGTTAGCTTCATCAAATTCTTGGCTATGTTCCTTAGTAGCCGCATTAAACTCATTGAGCATTATGTCCGCACGTGGAAAGCGTTTACTTGGCTCAAGGTTAAGAGCTTGTTCAAACCAGCTATTTAAAATGCCGCTAAAAGGATCAGTTAATGGAGCTCGCCATTCAGGCATCTGTCCAGGAGTCAGTAACGATTCGCCTGCAAAACAAATACGATAAGCAATTACAGCCAACATGAATACATCTAGGCGATAGGGCTCAACTGCTTCTTCAAAAGCATCTTCGGGCAGAGTATATGGAGCACTTTGCAATGTCGGACGTAATGCCTCTAGGCTATTATGTCCCTCCAGCGAGGCTGCGCCAAAACCAGTAACGACAATGCTCTTTTGATCCCCTGCGTACCATAGATTGTGCGGGTCAATATCACAATGGCCGATACCTAGGCTATGTAATTCAGAGAATGGAGCCAATAATGCACGAACGCGATCAATACGATCAGACTTACTCCATCCGTCAGCTTCGCTATCTAGTATCTCATCCAATCGGCTAAAACTACGGCGTAATTCATACAGCTCACGGGCATCATCAGTTATATCCTCCTCGGATAATTCCCTTACCGCACGCAACATATAATCCTGCATAGTTGCACTGCCATGACGAACCAAGCGACCGACTCGAGTCTCACGCAGCGCTATCTCAGACCATAATGTTTGCATTGCATTTGCCACACCCAGGGCATCAAAGTTCCACTGACGCAGCAGACCTCTGTGTTGACTATTGTCTTTGTGGGTAGCCCTGAATTCGTTGTAGACCATGTGAGGGTGACTAAAGAATGGCTTATCGTTCGCAAGATAACCGCTTTCTTTAAGTGGTAAAGGCCTGACTTTTGGGCCTTCAAAGAAGGACTTAATGATCGGTAATGCCTCATCTGAATTTGGCCGAGGCTTTCCCCCCTCAAAAAGATGAGAAAAGTTAGTGTCCTGCACCAGCTTTTCGTAATTTTTGGGGTTGCCTATAGTCAAGAATTCATCACGGGTATGAACATAGCGACTCTCACTTGATGGCAAGTTCTCAGGACCTGCAGTGCCACACAGCACTACATGAGCCTCAACATGCAAAAAGTAACCCAACTTACGAGATAGCTCTTCCTGCAACAAATCTTTTAGTCGCAGTGCATGCTCACGCTTGATCTGATAGGGACTTTTGCCTCGTGGCTTACCATTTTGCAGCCACTTACCCCCTTCGTATGTGATGTTACCATTCCACTCTTTAAGCTCGACTAATAGCAGCCGGTCAGCAGTAATAATTAGCGTATCGATTTCCATCGATCCTTGGCTATCAGTAACAACCAAGCCAGCATAGCCAAACCAACTATCTGGTAACTGCTTAACCATCATATCAACTGTTTTGGTTTCGCTGCGGTGCAGGCCTGCACCACCTACTATCTGATACTTCACGTTTTCTCCTGCACCACTATATTTTTGTTGGTGGTAGTCAAGTAAAAATGGATGTAGTTATCTCAGACATTGCATAGATTGTGCCTGCCTGATCCTAAAAAATGTAATTATGAAAGGGAACGCCAGAAATTTTATACCGTTCGCAATGAGAACGCATTCCAAAACTTTTCAAATATATATCATCATCTTGAACATATCACTATAACGGCGAATCCATAAGGATTCGCCGTTTTTGTTTTCTTTGTTTCAGGAGATATCATGAATAATCTGGGAGGGTTGCAGTCCTTGCAGGGCTCACTTAAGGGCTTACCAGAATGGGCCTCAGAACGGGTCATGCAGCAAATTCGTCAGCTCACAAACTACGAGCCAGTTATCGGCATTATGGGGAAAACAGGGGCGGGAAAATCGTCGCTGTGCAATGCCCTGTTTGCCGGTGAAGTGTCGCCGGTCAGCGATGTGGCGGCCTGTACACGTGAACCTCTGCGCTTTCGTCTGCAAGTCGGTGAGCGCTATATGACGCTGGTGGACCTTCCCGGCGTGGGGGAAAGTGGTGCACGCGATACTGAGTATGCTGCGCTGTACCGCGAACAGCTACCCCGGCTCGACCTAGTACTGTGGCTGATTAAGGCTGATGATCGGGCTCTGGCGGTGGATGAGCATTTTTACCGGCAAGTGATTGGTGAGGCATACCGGCATAAGGTGCTGTTTGTTATCAGCCAGTCAGACAAAGCTGAACCCACCAGCGGAGGAGAACGATTATCCACAGAGCAGAAGCAAAACATCAGCCGCAAAATCTGCCTGTTGCATGAGCTGTTCCAGCCCGTGCATCCGGTGTGTGCTGTGTCGGTCCGTCTACAGTGGGGACTACGGGTGATGGCAGAGCGCATGATCCGTTGCCTGCCGCGTGAGGCCAGCAGCCCGGTGGTGTCGCAACTGCAGCATCCCTTTCGCACAACGGTAGTCCGGGAGCAGGCCCGTGACGATTTCGGTGAAACCGTAGGTGCAGTACTTGATACCATCAGTGCTTTGCCCCTTATTCCCGCCCCGATGCGGGCCGTCATTCAGGCCGTGCGCGGCACAGTGGTGTCGGTTGCCCGTGCCGTCTGGAATTTCTTCTTCTGAATATTGCTTCTTAATCCGTCGTTTCCTGAGCCCTGTCGCCATTTGAGCGGCAGGGCTTTTTTGTCTTTATTTTCCATCATGAGGAGTCTGCTTATGACCCGTCTGGCTTCGCGCTTTGGCGCAGCAAACCTTATTCGTCGTGATCGTCCGTTAACCCGTGAAGAGCTGTTTCGTGTGGTGCCCAGCGTGTTCAGCGAGGATAAACACGAATCCCGCAGTGAACGTTATACCTATATTCCGACCATCTCCCTGCTGGACAGCCTGCAGCGCGAAGGCTTTCAGCCATTCTTTGCCTGTCAGACCCGGGTACGTGACCCTGGTCGTCGGGAGCATACAAAGCATATGTTGCGTTTGCGTCGGGAGGGACAGATTACCGGTAAACAGGTCCCGGAAATCATTCTGCTCAACTCGCATGACGGCACAAGTTCGTATCAGATGCTGCCGGGATTATTCCGTGCAGTGTGCCAGAACGGGCTCGTCTGCGGTGAGTCTTTTGGTGAGGTGCGGGTGCCGCACAAAGGAGATGTGGTGAGTCAGGTGATTGAAGGGGCGTATGAAGTGCTGGGGATTTTTGACCGTGTGGAAGAAAAGCGAGATGCCATGCAGTCGCTGATGCTGCCGCCACCTGCTCAGCAGGCTCTGGCACAGGCCGCGCTGACGTACCGCTTTGGTGAGGACCACCAGCCGGTTGCCCCGTCACAAATACTTTCCCCACGCCGCTGGCAGGATGAGAGTAATGACCTGTGGACCACCTACCAGCGTATTCAGGAGAACCTGATAAAAGGCGGGCTTAGCGGACGTAGTGTAAAAGGCGTGCGAACGCATACCCGTGCCGTGCGCGGCATTGACGGAGATGTGAAGCTTAACCGGGCACTGTGGGTGATGGCGGAAGCCATGCTCAGTGGTTTCCGGCCTGCGTGAGTTCACATTTTACCTCTGGCATGGTTATTAAAATGTGAATAAATGACACACCCTGTCATTTCGGGTGCACAGAACTTGCCGGTTAAATCATCAGAAATCCGCGCAGGTCTGATAATCACGGGCTTCATGCGCTTCCCAAATTAATTCCCGTCGTGGACATATCCTGTCAACCCTCTCCTTTAGAATCTTATTTCTTTCAGTCAGTTAACCATGCGGAGGAGCCTCCATGCCACTGACAGAGCGCCGCTACGACAGGCTGGCGGTCAGGCTGTCGCTGATTATCAGCCGTCTTGTGGCGGGTGAAACGTTAGAGATGCAAAAACTGGCGACCGAGTTTGATGTGTCGGTCCGTACCCTGTACCGGGATTTTCGCGAACGACTGATGTACCTGGACCTCGAATGTCATCAGGGATGCTATCGCCTGCGGACCGGTGCAGGTCCGCAGGGTGAACTGGATGTGCTGACTTTTGCATACCGGGCCGGGCTGGCCGATATCTTTCCGGGGCTGGACCGGCGTCTGGCGGGCGCACTGCTGGCATCGGATGGAACCCCTTGCCTGGTGTGGCAGTCACCACAGCCGATAACGACCACCAGCCCGCTGGTATTTTATCGACTGGTCAGCGCCATCACCGGCAGCCAGCGTGTATTGCTGCTCGCGGACGGTGAACGTTGTGACGGACTGGCCCCGTACCGTCTGATATTTCTCGACGGCTGCTGGTACCTCACCGGTGAACTTAACGGGCATATAACCGTGCATCCTCTGGCGACCATCCATGCAGTGACAATCCTGAACACCACTTTTACCCCTCGAAAACGACTCAGCCTGTTAACCACTCAGGCAGGCTTTATCCGGGCACTTCCTCACTTCAGCTGTATCCGTGAAGTTTTGTCACAGGCTGCCGATAACGGGGGATCGGGATGAGCTTTGGTTTAATGACCTCTGTTAACAAGGAAAAACAATGACATGGCATTACGAGATAAATGGCGTACGTCACGACAATGTGACCGAAGACGACATCACCGGCCTGATTGTTCACGGTGAACTGACTGCCGCCACTCTGGTTTGGCGACAGGGAATGACGGAGTGGCAACCGGTCTCCGCCACCCCACTAGCTTCGGTGCTACTTCAGAGCGCCATACGCGAGCATACGCCCACAGCCCCTGACGCATCAGGGGCTTTATAAGGAGTCTTATAATGAAAAGAAAATCTTTCTCTGCAAATGTGAAATGGAGTTGGTTGGCATTGTCTGTGGCACTGATGGCCCCGACTGTAGTCCAGGCAACCGCCAAAACGGCGGTAGAAGCCAAGAACTGTCAGTCAGAAAACAATACCTGCCCATATCCTTTCGACCTGTACAAAACCGACCCAGCGTACAAAAAGTCGTTTGATGAGACCATGAATCAGAATGGTTTACCGGCGATGCTCGACGAGATGAATGGTCCAGCGGGTCCGATGGAACCAGTAAAAATTGACGGTAAAGTCTACCTGAAAGGTTTTATGTGTGAAGACGGTAACTGTGGTAACCACAATCTGACATTCTTGTACCAGCCTGACCTCCATAACTTCGTGGGCTTCTACAGCAACGGTAAAGATGGGCAATGGGTTAACACCCCAAGTGATGGTGAGCTGAAAGTATTACGTGCATTAGTCAATGGGACTGCGGAACCAACACACACGCCAACCGTCACTACCACGTCCAATGATGCACCACCAGCGAATACCATCTGGGAATTTACCGGGGGTAACGGTGACACTCTGTGGAACATGTGCGGCGGTAAACATAACAGTTGTGTGATTGTTGGTAATACCAAACACGTGGCCGCCGTGTTAAATCACAAATCTGCAAGTGGGTGTTCATTAGGTGATTTTTACATCATTGACAGGGATGACCGTTCCTGGCAACAGCGAGATACTGGAACCTGTAGTCCAAATGCTTGGGTGCGCAAAGGCTCCATTAAAGGTGGTCAATATCTGTCTGTTGACATCGGCGTCGGTGATGAAACTGTTATCCAGTACCCTATCGGTTACTGGTCAGACATGAAAGAGTTTTCCGGCCCGAACCGACCATCCTGGGAAAAAGCAAAACAAGCTGCTAAGCAGTAGTGTTATCGTTACGACACGAAACATACCCTATTTTTCCTTCCTCTCTTTCAGTCCCCTGTCGCTTTTGCGACAGGGGATTTTGCTTTTAAGGTACACCGAATGTCTGAACCTAAATGGTTACCACCGGGACCTTTCATCCGACAGCAGGCCGAAGCGATTACCCGCCGATATCACAACATCGCCATTGAAGACGACCAGGACAGTCACTTCCGTCTGGTGGTTCGCGACCCCGAAGGCCGGATGGTCTGGCGGGCGTGGAACTTTGAACCGGATGCCGGTACGGCCCTCAACCGGTATATCGGGCAGGATGGCATTTGCAGAGCATTATCCACCGACTGACTGCAGTCATTTTTCAGACCCTGATTACCCCACCTCATACGCCAGCCATCGCCGCTGGCGTTTTTTATTGACGGAGAAACCCTATGACAACACAGACACAGCACGAGTTTGTTCCCGCTAACGAACCGCAGTTCACCCTCAGTGCCACGCTGGTACCCGACGAACAGCGTATCAACTTCTGGCCACAGCACTTCAGCTCCATTCCGCAGTGGATAACGCTGGAGCCACGAATTTTTGTCTGGATGGACCGCTTCTGTGACAAGTACAGCGGCGGTATCTGGTCGTTTTACACACTCAGCAATGGCGGGGCGTTTATGGCACCCGATGCTGAGGATGACGATAAATGGCATCTGTTCAACAGCATGAATGGCAATGGTGCTGAAATGAGCGCGGAAGCCGCAGGCATTGCTGTCTGCCTGATCGAATACAGCCATCACGCCTGTCGCACCGAATGCGATGCCATGACGGAGCACTATTATCGCCTGCGGGACTATGCCCTCCAACATCCTGAAGCCCACGCCATTCTGCGTATCATCGACTGACCGGAGGAACAACAAATGAAACAGCTTTCCTTTTTACCCGGCGAGATAACGCCACAGGACCGGCGTCTCATCCAGCGTGCTCTCAGGGTTCTAGACAGGCATTTGCATGAGCCCGGGGTGGCCTTCACCTCCACACATGCTGTCCGTGAATGGCTGCGACTGCATATGGCCGCACTTGAGCGGGAAGAGTTCCGGGTGTTGTATCTGGACAACCAGAATCAGCTTATTGCCCATGAGACGCTCTTTAGCGGCACGATTAACCGCACCGAGGTGCATCCCCGGGAGGTGGTCAAGCGCGCCCTGTATTTCAACGCGGCGGCGGTAATACTGGCGCATAACCATCCTTCCGGCGAGACGACGCCCAGCCAGGCTGACAAAGCCCTCACGCAGCGGCTGATTCAGGTACTTCAGATGGTGGATATCCGTGTCCCCGACCATCTGATTGTCGGTGGCAGGCAAATCTATTCGTTCGCAGAACACGGTCTGCTGTGAGGTATTAAATGAAAATTATCAGTAAACGCCGGGCAATGACGATATACCGCCAGCATCCTGAGTCCCGAATCTTTCGCTACTGCACCGGCAAATACCAGTGGCATGGCAGCGTCTGCCATTACACCGGCAGGGAAATTCCGGATATTCCCGGTGTGCTGGCGGTATACGCCGAACGCCGCCAGGACCGCAACGGACCGTATGCCTGCCTGATGAGTATCACCCTGAACTGACAATAAAGAGGTTATCAATGAGCAAAATCACATGGGGTCTGCAGCGAAATATCACGCCACACCTGGGAGCCCGTCTGGTGCAGGAGGGGAACCGGCTGCATTATCTGGCTGATCGGGCCAGTATCACCGGTAAGATCAGTGACGCCGAATGTCTTAAGCTGGATGTGGCATTTCCGCATTTTATCAGTCAGATGGAATTGATGCTGACCACCGGTGAAATGAACCCTTGCCATGCCCACTGCGTCATCCTGTATCACAACGGTTTCACCTGCGAAGCCGATACCCTTGGCAGTTGCGGCTACGTATACGTCGCCGTTTATCCCACTCAGCGCTAACAAATTTCACGAGAGCAAACATGAAAACTTTACCTGCAACAACTCCGCAGGCGGCGAAGCTATGTCTGCCGCCCGTGGCCGTCTGGCAAATGTTACTGACACGCCTGCTGGAAACGCACTATGGCCTGACACTGAACGACACGCCATTCAGTGATGAAACTGTTATTAAGGAACATATTGATGCCGGGATCACCCTGGCCGATGCAGTCAACTTTCTGGTGGAAAAATACGAACTGGTTCGTATCGACAGGAATGGATTTTCGTGGCAAGAACAAACCCCGTATATTTCCGTAGTGGATATTCTGCGAGCAAGGCGCTCTACCGGCTTGCTAAAAAATAACGTGAAATAAACGCTTAAATACAGAGCAGACTAAAGGAAAGCAAAATGCTAATCTCACCAACGAAGAGGCTCCTGCTATAACCTCCCCTCCCCTGCCAAAAAAACCTGACATTTTCTTTTAGGACCAACAATGGGACCAAATTGAAAATTGAATTGAAAGTTAAGTATTATAAAACAACTGGTTACACAACCAATTCAGACTCCGCCAGCCCACCAAAATTCTTTGTTGATGGTCACCAGAGCCTGAGACGAAGTCCTAAAAGCCCGCCTAGCGGGCTTTTTTGTGTCTGCTATTTTATCCTGCGATATATCAAAGTCTGAAACGTTCAAACAGAAGTACACCCGCAAGCAGACTCGCCGCCAGCAAAGCAAAAACCTACGCCCCCATCAATTTCGCAAACCAGAACTTACACACCCCACTACGCACATTCCACGGCTTAGCCGGTTTATCTTTATATTGTTCATAAATTTTATCTAAGTTGTCGCTACCCGATAACTTCAGATCCAGCGGCACTTCCACTACGCCCTGGTAAGGTATGGCAACATAATGTTTTCCGGCTTCAGGAATAAACGCGGTTTGCGTGACGATTTGACGGCCGCTTGAGTTATCCATCACATAGAGGGCCCAATACTGGTTGGGACGAATTCGGCTTTCATAAAAGCGGTGAACTTTGCCTGCCATAAGGTTATTGCTGATATAAATAAGCTCCTGATCTTTATAGCAATCACCTTCTTTGGCAAAACGCTGAAAGTAAACCAATCCTTGATGTTGGTCATTGAGCTGAGTGTAGACAACAGCTGCATCCTGCCCGGTGTACGGATCGTAACGCTTTGTACCTAAAGGCCCCGGCGCACATGCCGATGCCAGTAATGCCAGACCAACAACTATCCCAGAATAAAAATGACGCACCATAACCTCCTGAATGTTATATCTTTTAATTCGCCATTTAGCATATCCACAACGAAATAGGTTGCCTAATCATTTGCAACGTTAGCTCCAAATAATAGGGGGTTAAAAAGCGCAAATTCAGGAAGCGATCGTGGGGGGACAGCAGCAGATAACCTTGTAAACCCGTCCAGGATACCTGCTAACTGTAATGCAATGCTAAGAAAGGAATAGCTGTACTACCAACCGCAGACGTTAGTCTCTTCGTCCGACTCATACCCGCGAACAATGTTCACCAGATCTTTCACCGCATCAGCGGCCACGGTCGGGTCCTGCAACTCGCTCAATTCAGCAAACTCTTTATCCACCGACACACCGTTATTATTATTGGTGACGGTCAGCAGGAAGCCTTTACCCTGGGAATTATCAGGAGAAAGTGGAGAAATAAGCTCAGCGACAGCCTGTACGGCAATATCAGGAACATAAAGCGCCATCGGTTTTAGATAAACCTTTTCCTGTTTCGCTTTGTTATTACCGTTAATAACCGCTAAGGAATAACCTTTATTTTCACTATTCATAGTGCCCATTTCATCCTTCTATCAAAATCTTAGGATCGACATAGAAATCAACATTAAATACGGTGTCGTCGCTTAATGCTTCAATACGGTGCCATTTCTCCGCCGGAAAAACGCCAAACTGGCCGGCTTCAATCGTCATGGTTTCAACCGGGTCCGGGCTGGTCTCATCGGCATAACCATAGTAGCGAATCGCCCCCTGCATCACCGCCAGGCGAGGGAATACCCCCTGTCGCGTACCGGCATCAAGGTGGCGTTTCCAGATAGACGCCGGTGCGGTTTCTTTGGTCCACAGCGGCGTGGTGCGGGTATGAACATAATGAGTGGGGATAATGATTCGCTGCATGATTCTGCCTCTCTTTCCACGCCGATGCGCGTAGTCTGGAATGGGAAAATATGATGCATATCATATACCCCTTTTAATCACCGAGGGTATTACTTTTTAATCTCAACAGCACCTACCCCTATTTATACTCAATAAGGGTTAAATTATTTTAAATATAATCGCAGGGCAGGCTTGCTGCCCTATCAGAATTAATAGGATAAAAACGAATCATTAATCAGATGTACCTAAAATGCTCGCCAGATCAGCACCGCAATGCCTATAAATAGTGTCCATTTCACAATGTAATACACCGTTTTATTCCACTTCTTCAATCGCTTACCCACAATACGAATCTGGTAGATATAGCGGAAGCTACGGTTAATACCACCGATACGGTCTCCGGTATCATTGGGTGCTACGGCGGCGCTCATCAGATTACGTCCCAACCAATGGTTAATTTTCTGCGCCCAGCGGTAACGCATTGGGCGTTCAATATCGCAGAACAGGATCAGTCGATTCTCACCGCTGGTATTTTCCGCATAGTGAATATAGGTCTCATCAAACAGCACACCTTCACCGTCGCGCCAGCTATAGCGATCGCCGTCGACCTCGATATAACAGCGGTCGTCGTTGGGCGTTGCAAGGCCAAGATGATAACGCAGTGAACCCGCGTATGGGTCACGGTGGCGCGGTAGGCGGCTGCCATCGGGTAGCGTTGCGAACATCGCCGCTTTAACCGATGGAATGGTGCGCAGCAGTTCGGTGGTTTTTGGGCAGAGCTCACTGGCCGAAGGGTGTGCGTCTTCATACCATTTCAGGTAAAAGCGCTTCCATCCGGTTTTAAAGAAGGAGTTAAAGCCAGCGTCGTTGTATTTTTCCGCGGCTTTAATCTGCTCCATTTTTTGCAGATGAATCCCCTCTTCGCGGATGGTCTCCCAGTTATCCCTCAGCACCGCCAGCTCCGGGAAGTTCTCTGGGCGGAGATACGGGGTATTCGGCACGCGTGAAAAGAGATACATAAAGCCGTTTAAGGGGGCGGTAAAAGTGGAGTGGTCGGAGAGCTGTCGCCAGAATCGAAAGCGGATTTTGCCGCGAAAATGCACGTAGAGCACCGAAATGATAATAAGCAGTAAAATAACGTATTTCATATTGTCTTACCCGGTCTCGGTTATGTTTGGTCGTCCCCTACAGGGATCCTTCCTGAAAAATCCAAAACATTAACAAATGTAATACATAATCAAGCAACCGCATTACCAAAAAGCAACATTCAACATTCCTCTAATGTGTTCTCCTCCCTCTATTTTCTTTGCCCTCGCCCGATTAGTTGATAATCCTTCCTTATCGAAAATTCACATCATTAACCACCTAATTACTATCAGTATTATGGTGATCAATATCACATTCAGCTGGCTTCTCTCCCGCATAAATTGACCCAAATCAAAGATGCATTTTGTTTATACCTTCGATGCTGGACGTGCTTTTTATCATGTGCAAATGTAATTGATAGTAATTATTATTATCATATCTATTTATAGGGTTTCCGATGTTGCACTCCATTACCCGAGGGTCCTTCGTGCTCTCCGCGCTGTCGCTGTTTGTCGCCAGCGCGGCGTCAGCCTCTACGTCATCCACCACGCCGAACAAAACCAGTAAAGAAGAGACGCTCGTCGTCACCGCGAACCGTTCGGAAAGCTCGCTGTGGGAAAGCCCGGCAACTATTCAGGTTATCGACCACCAGACGCTGCAAAACTCTACCAGCACCTCCATTGCCGACGATTTGCAGGATATTCCCGGCGTAGAGATCACCGATAACGCGCTGGCCGGGCGTAAGCAGATTCGTATCCGCGGCGAGGCCTCCTCCCGCGTACTGATTTTGATCGACGGTCAGGAAGTCACCTACCAGCGTGCCGGGCAAAACTACGGTGCCGGGTTGCTGATTGACGAGTCGGCGCTGGAGCGCATTGAAGTGGTCAAAGGCCCTTACTCGGTGCTGTACGGCTCACAGGCCATCGGTGGCGTGGTGAACTTCATCACCAAAAAAGGCGGCGATAAGCCGCTCGCAGGGACGGTGAAAGCGGTCTACAACTCCGCCACGGCTGGCTGGGAAGAGTCGGCGGCAGCGTGGGGTAGCATTGGACAGTTTGATTACCGTATCAACGGCAGCTATTCCGATCAGGGCGATCGCGATACGCCGGACGGCCGTCTACCAAACACCAATTTCCGCAACAACAGTCAGGGCGTCTGGCTTGGCTACAATCTGGATAATCAGCATTTCGGGCTGTCGCTGGACCGCTACAAGCTCTCAACCCAAACCTACTACGAAGACCCGAACGGCGATTACGATGCCTTTAGCGTCAAGCTGCCGAAACTGGAACGTGAAAAGGTCGGTTTGTTCTACGACGTCGATGTCGACGGTGATTATCTGAAGAAGATCCACCTCGACGCCTACGAGCAGACCATCGCCCGTAAGTTTGAAAACGAAGTACTGACGTCGGCTGTTCATAACCAAACGCAAACCAACGACAAGCAATACACCCAGGGTGTGACGTTACAAAGCAACTTCTCGCTGCCGGCCAATAACAACCTGGTCGTCGGCACACAGTACCAGCGTGACCGTGTCTCTCAGACCACCAACGGCTCAACTTACCTGAAGCCGATATCGCGTGAAACCCAAACCCGCGCTTATAACGAGTCTGAGCAGAGCAATACCTCGCTGTTCGCCCAGAACGACTGGCATTTTGCCGATAACTGGACCTGGACGCTCGGCGCTCGCCAGTACTGGCTGTCGTCAAAACTCACCCGTGGCGATTCGAATTCCACAACAAACGGCATCACGAAAGACACGTCTATCGGAGCACAGTCTACAAGCGACAATGCGCTGGTTAGCGCCACCAGCCTGCGCTACTCAGGATTCGATAACATTGAACTGCGCGCAGCGTTCGCTCAAGGCTACGTCTTCCCAACGCTGACGCAGCTGTTTTCGCAAACCTCTGCAGGGGGCGGGACAACCTACGGCAATGCCAACCTGAAAGCCGAGCACTCCAACAACTACGAGCTGGGTGCCCGCTACAACGGTAACCTCTGGCTGGTGGATGGCGCAGTCTACTATTCGCAGGCAAAGGACTATATCGCCAGCGTCGCCTGTTCTGGTCAGGCTATCTGTAACGGCACGACCAACTCAGCGCGTAGTGGCAACTATTACTACGACAACATTGACCGCGCCAAAACCTGGGGCATGGAGCTGAGCGCTGAATATAACGGTTGGATCGTATCGCCTTACGTCAGCGGCAACCTGATTCGCCGTGAATTTGAAAGCCCGACGGGGAAAACCACCAATACCGGCGAGCCGACGATTAACGGCCGTGTCGGGGTGAAACACACGTTGATGCTCAATGCGGCAAACGTCACTTCCGACCTCTTTATCCGCGCAGCCTCCAGCGCCAAAGACGATACCGGTACGGAAGAGACGCGCACGCCTGGCTGGGCCACGCTGAACCTGGCGGTTAACACCGAATTCGGCGCTAACGACCAGTATCAGGTCAATCTGGCGCTCAATAACCTGACCGATAAACGCTACCGCACGGCGCATGAGTCTATTCCTGCGGCGGGCTTAAACGCGGCGGTCGGCTTTGCATGGAAATTCTGACGATGAAAAAACTGGCTATCGGATTACTGGCGCTGGCCGCCGTGTTCAGTGTCCAGGCGGCTGACCGTATCGTGGTTGCCGGAGGTTCACTTAGCGAGCTGATTTACGCGCTCGGCGCGGGCGAGCGCGTAGTCGGGGTGGATGAAACCACCTCATACCCACCGGAAACCGCGGCGCTGCCGCACATCGGCTACTGGAAGCAGCTCAGCAGCGAAGGCATTTTATCGCTGCGTCCTACCCGCTTTATCACCTGGCAGGATGCGGGCCCGCAGTTGGTGTTTGACCAGCTACGTTCGCAGCACGTCGCGGTGCTGACCCTGCCACGCGTTCCGGCCACCGTCGAGCAGATGTACACCAATATCCGCACGCTTGCCCGCGAGCTTGGCGACGAAGAACGCGGCACTGTGCTTATCAATACGCTGAGCCAGCGGCTGGAAAAAGTGGCGCAGAGCAGCGCCAGCAAACCGGCCCCGGTGAGCGCGCTGTTTATTCTCAGCGCCGGGGGCAGCGCTCCGCAGGTCGCGGGGAAAGGCAGCGTTGCCGATGCCATTATGACCCTCGCCGGTGCCCGCAACGTCGCGCAGCATCCGCAGTATCGCAGCTACAGCGCAGAAGCGCTGATTGCCGCTAACCCGGAGGTGATTATCGTCACCTCACAAATGGTCGATGGCGACCTCAACCGCCTGAGCACCATCGCTGGGATCACCCGCACCAACGCGTGGAAAAACCAGCGCATCGTGGTACTCGATCAATCACTGATCCTCGGCATGGGCCCGCGCGTTGCTGACGCGGTTGAAACGCTGCACCGCCAGTTCTGGCCACACTAAAGGACGTAGAAAGACCGATGATGTTGAATACCCCTACCGACCTGGATTTAACCCCACATTTTGCGCTGGAGGGCGGCCAGCCCTTTAAAGACCGCCGGGCGACGATGCCCTGGCGTGGCGCAGTACCTATCTCCAAAGAACAGCTTGAACACACCTGGCAAGAGGTGCTGGCTCACGCCGCGCCGCCGCGCAAGCGCCTGCTGTATCTGCACATTCCGTTCTGCGCTACCCACTGCACCTTCTGCGGTTTCTACCAGAACCGCTATGAAGAAGACCACTGCGCGCGCTACACCGATGCGCTGCTGCGTGAAATAGAGATGGAGGCCGACAGCGTGCTGCACCAGTCCGCCCCAATTCACGCCGTCTACTTCGGCGGCGGCACACCATCGGCGCTCTCGGCCCGCGACCTGGCGCGCATCATCACCGCGCTGCGCGAGCGTCTACCGCTGGCGCCGGACTGTGAAATCACCATTGAAGGCCGGGTGCTGAACTTTGACGACGCGCGTATCGACGCCTGTCTGGATGCCGGTGCTAACCGTTTCTCCATTGGCATTCAGTCGTTTAACAGCAAAATCCGTAAGAAGATGGCCCGCACCTCCGACGGCCCTACCGCCATCGCCTTTATGGAAGGGCTGGTCAAGCGCGACCGCGCCGCGGTGGTGTGTGATCTGCTGTTTGGCCTGCCCGGCCAGAACGCCGCGCTGTGGGGGGAAGATCTGGCGATTGCCCGTGATATCGGCCTTGATGGCGTAGACCTTTACGCCCTTAATCTGCTGCCCAATACGCCGCTTGGCAAGGCGGTTGAGAACGGCCGGACCAGCGTGCCGCAGCCTGCCGAGCGCCGTGACCTCTACCTTCAGGGCTGCGACTTTATGGACCAGGCCGGCTGGCGCTGCATCAGCAATAGCCACTGGGCGCGCACCACCCGCGAGCGTAACCTCTACAATTTACTGATTAAACAGGGCGCAGACTGCCTGGCGCTGGGCTCCGGCGCGGGCGGCTCCGTCAACGGTTATTCGTGGATGGTCGAGCGCAACCTCAACGCCTGGCACGAATCCATCGCCGCGGGGAAAAAGCCGCTGATGATGATGATGCGTACCGCCGAGCGCGGCTTCCAGTGGCGGCACCTGCTGCAATCTGGCGTTGAAACCGCCCGCGTGCCGCTGGACGCGCTGACCCCGCATGCGGCGAAACTCGCCCCGCTGCTCGCCCAATGGCACCGCGCCGGGCTGACGCTGGACGACTCAACCTGCCTGCGCCTGACCAACGAAGGACGCTTCTGGGCGAGCAACATTTTGCAGTCTCTTGATGAACTTATTCAGGCACTTAACACACCGCGCATTGCGGCTGAAACCCAATAACAGGAGTTAATGATGAGCAACGTATCCCTGCACGATTTTTTAAAAACCGAGCCTGACGGCACGCTGGAAGCTATCGCAGGCCAGTACAACACCACGCTGCTGGAAGTACTGAAAAACCTGCCATCCCACACGCTGGTCGCGGGCGACAAGTTCGACACCGTCTGGGACACCGTCGCCGAATGGGGCAAGGTCACAACGCTGGTGCATACCGCTGATGTGATTCTGGAATTTACCGGTGAACTGCCGTCCGGCTTCCATCGCCACGGCTACTTTAACCTGCGCGGTAAGAAAGGTATGACCGGCCACATCAAAGCGGAAAACTGCACCCACATTGCCCTGGTTGAACGCAAATTTATGGCGATGGATACCGCATCGATCCTGTTCTTCAACGCCGAGGGCAGCGCGATGTTCAAAATCTTCCTTGGTCGCGACGACCACCGCCAACTATTGAGCGAGCAGGTTGACGCCTTCCGTACGCTCGCGGCCGTACTGAAGGGAGAATCCTGATGAGCCCATGGTTAATTTTTGGCGCGGGAGGTAAAGGCATTGGCGCACTCACCGCCGCGCTGGCGCTGGCAGAAAAACGCCCGGTGGTGGCGCTGGTGCGTAACCCAGAGGCCGCCGCACGGCTGGAAGCGCTAGGCGCGCAGGTTTTTATCGGCGATGCCTGTAACGCTGATATTGTCGCCAAGGCCTGCCAGGCCGCTGGTGAAACGGCGACAGTTATCTCCACGATGGGCGGCGCACAGGATTATCTCGCCCACCGCACAGTGATTGATGAAGCGGAAAAAGCCGGTCTTCGCCGCATGATTCTGGTGACATCGCTCGGCTGCGGCGATAGCTGGCCATTCCTCTCCCCGCGCGCCAAAGCGGCGTTTGGTCAGGCCGTTCGCGAGAAAAGCCTGGCGGAAAGCTGGCTGCAAACCAGCACGCTGGACTACGCCATTCTGCGCCCTGCGGGCCTGCTCAGCGGTGAAGCGAGCGGTAAGGCGCTGCGCGTGCAGCAACAGGAAGTGCATGGTTTTGTGCAGCGTGCGGATGTCGCCGCGCATATTCAGGCGTTAGCCAGCGCCCCGACGCTCAACCAGCAGGTTTACAGCCTGGTTGAGCCGGACCTCAAACCGGCATAATCACTCTGCGGCGCGGTCCATCGCGCCGCATCGATGTAACGGAGCTTTGCGTGTTCAAGGATTCACTCTCTTCTTTCAGCGTTTTTATCGGCCTGCTGCTGATACTGGCGACCCTCGTGCTGGTTGGCGCCAGCCAGGGAGCGCTAAAAATCACCTTCGCCTCGTTGCAGGATGCGCACTACCGTGACATCTGGCTTAACATTCGCCTGCCCCGCGTGCTGCTGGCCGTGCTGGTTGGCGGCGCGCTGGCTACCGCCGGGGTTATCATGCAGGGGCTATTTCGTAACCCGATGGCCGACCCCGGCCTGTTAGGCGTCAGCAGCGGTTCGGCGCTGATGGTTGGCGTCGCCATTATTTTCCCGGTTTCACTCCCCGCCGCGTTTCTGCTGTACGAACAGATGATTTTCGCCGTCGTCGGTAGCCTGGTGGTGTGCGCCGTTATCTTCCTGATTAGCCTGCGCCACCACCACGGCGGCATGATCCAGCTTCTGCTGGCGGGGATCGCCATCAACGCGCTTTGTGGCGCGGCGATCGGCATTCTGAGCTATGTCGGCGACGAACAGCAGCTGCGTCAGCTCACGCTGTGGATGATGGGCAGTCTGGGCCAGGCACAGTGGCCGACGTTGCTGGTTGCCGCGTCGTTTGCGCTGCCCGCCATGGTCGCCACCGCCTGGCTTGCCACCACGCTGAACCTGCTGCAGCTCGGCGATGAAGAGGCGCACTACCTCGGCGTGAACGTGAAGCGAAAGCGGCAACTGCTGCTGTTGCTCAGTTCACTTCTGGTTGGCGCGGCGGTGTCGGTCAGCGGCGTCATTGGCTTTATCGGTCTGGTTATTCCGCATCTTATTCGCATGACCATTGGTGCCGATCACCGTTGGCTGCTGCCCTGCTCAACGCTTGCTGGCGCCTGCCTTTTACTGGTTGCCGACACGCTGGCACGCACGTTGGTGCAGCCCGCTGAAATGCCGGTTGGCCTGCTCACCAGCCTTATCGGCGGCCCCTATTTTCTTTGGCTGATCCTGCGGACACGGAGAGCGCTATGATTGAAGCTCAGAATCTCACCTACAGCATCAACGGCCGTCGCCTGACTCACAACGTTTCACTCACGCTGCCCGGTGGAGAAATCGTCGCTATTCTTGGGCCAAACGGCGCTGGGAAATCAACGCTACTGCGCCAGCTAACCGGCTACCTGAAGCCGGACAGCGGAACCTGCTCGATGTTTGGCAAACCGCTGGATGCGTGGCCAACCGAGGCGCTGGCCAAAAGCCGGGCCGTGATGCGCCAGAACCACGATATGGCGTTCCCCTTCAGCGTGATGGAAGTTATCCGCATGGGTCGCCACCCGCATCGCAGCAGTAACCCGCGCGATGAGACGGAACATATTATGGCGCTGTGCGACTGCCGTGAACTGGCTTCCCGCGACTATCGTCACCTCTCCGGCGGCGAGCAGCAGCGGGTCCAGTTGGCGCGTTTACTGGTACAGCTGTGGGAACCGGAGCCTACGCCAAAGTGGCTGTTCCTCGATGAACCGACCTCTGCGCTGGATATTCACCACCAGCAGCATCTGTTCCGTCTGCTGCGCGAGCTGGTACAGAAGCGGCAGTTTAACGTCTGCTGTGTGCTGCACGACCTCAACCTTGCCGCACGCTACGCCGACCGCATCGTGCTGTTAGAAAAAGGTCAGGTCATTGATAACGGCACACCGCAAGAAGTGCTGACGGAATCCGCCTTGCGCAACCTTTATCAAGCCGAAGTGGCCGTCACCCGAACGCACGACGACGCGCCGCTTATCGTGCTGGAAAGATGATGATTCACAGGCGGTTTTGGACGCTGACCAAAACCGCCTGTTGGAACACAATGATTCAATTACAGTTTATTCCTAAAGCCTCATTCAAAAGTCTGTGCCATCATTCCTATCGCTCACAAACTGATGAGGATTTGTTATGAAAAAAACAACAATTGCACTTTCAGCGCTTCTGCTGGCTTCCCCTGTTTTCGCAGCGACCACACACGCCACCGACGACACGGTTGCCCAGGCACAGGCAAACGCGAACACCGCAAAAGAGAAACTGCATCAGGCACAGAACCAGGGCGAAGAGCTTAAGCTGAAGTCTAAGCACGCCACCGAAGGTAAGAGCGACAGCGTAGGTAGCCAGGTGAGCGAAGGCGCTCAGAAAACATGGCATAAAACCAAAGAAGGGACCGAAAAAGGGTGGGATGCCACCAAAGAAGGCGCCCAGAAAGGCTGGAATAAAACCAAAGATGCTTCCCAGAAAGGGTGGGACGCCACCAAAGAAGGCGCTCAGAAAGGCTGGGATAAAACCAAAGACGGTGCCGCTGAACTCGAGAAAAAAGTCAGCGAATAACCCTGCTCGCCTGAACCTCAAAAAGCCGCTAATGCGGCTTTTTTTACGCCTGCCTACCCTATAACGCACAAACCTTCTTCACTTGCACCTACCACTCGTTATGTATTGACATATATAGCGACATTCCCCATGATATTCATCATACAAATAATAATAGCTGTTCCCCTCATGCGTAGATGGTAACCCGGTTACCACCAGTCTTTCCGCTAACACACTGAATATTAAAATGTTCGATAATAAAACTATACCGTTCGCTTCGGGGCTCCTGGCATTCTCGTGCCTGGCGATGTCGCAATCTGGCTATGCTGAGGACACCATGGTGGTCTCCGCTGGTGCCGCCGCTGCCGATAACAGCAGTGCGCAGGAGCCGCCCGCTTCGGAAAAACAGGCGACCTTAGGCAGTCTGGGCAAACGAACGGTGATGGATGTTCCCTGGTCAGTTCAGACGATGTCTTCTCCACTCATCAACGAGCAGCAGCTCAAAAGCGTCAAAGATGTTTACCGCTACATGCCTTCCGTGCAGGGTGACGGGGTTCGCCCGCAAACCCGCGGTATGCAGGGCAGCGTGGTGCAAAACCATATGATTGATGGCCTGAATGCCGTCTCCACCACCGAATACCCGGCAGAGCAGTTCCAAAGCGTTGAGGTGTTAAGTGGCCTGGCAGGTTCACTGTACGGCCCGGCGAACCCGGCGGGGATGTTTAACCTGGTCTCTAAACGTCCGACCGACACCCCGCTGCACCGCGTGACCGTAGGCACCAGCACCGGTAACGGCACGCTGACCTCCATGGACTTCAGCGGCCCTATCGATGACGGCGACCGTGTAAAATACCGCCTCAACCTGCTGAACGATGAGGGTCACGGCTATACCAGCGGCAGCCACAAACGCCGACAGTATGCGGGCCTCGGCCTCGACTTCCAGCTCACCGATAAAACGGTACTGGAGAGCAACTTCAGCTATTACCACTATTACGATAAAGGAATGCCGGGCTCATTCGCACTGGCAAAAGGGGTTCACTTCCCTTCCCCACTTGACCCAACCAAAGCCAAATACGGCCAGAGCTATGCCGGTAACGATGATGAAACCAGCACCGCTAGCCTGCATCTGAAGCATGACTTCGACGGTAACTGGCTGCTGGACGTTGGCGTGCTGCGCCAGATTGCGGACCGTGAATCCACCACCGTCACCAATACCCTGACCGATAACCACGGCAGCTACACCACCACCACCTCCGACTCCGCCGCCAGCCGCTTTACCATCAACAGCTATATGGCGAACCTGACCGGCAGCGTGGACACCGGTTGGCTGACCCACGACATCAGCACCGGGGTGCGCGGCTTCGTGTGGAAAAACTATAACCCTGTCGACGGCGGCACCTTTACGCTGGGTAAATCCTCGTTGGATCAGCACCCAGTCTACCCACGTCCACCGTACCCAGATTTCAACAAACGCTATCAATCCGCGACCACCACGCAGCATGCCTTCCTGTTGAGCGACACCCTGCACTTCAGCCCGCAGTGGAGCCTGCTGCTTTCCGGCAGCGAAAACCTGTTTACGGTCAGCAACTACAACAAGACCTACAAGCAGACCAGCGACAAAAAAGACAGCGGCGCGAGTGGTTCTGCAAGCCTGATGTATAAGCCTATCGACAACATCACGCTTTACACCACCTGGGCCGATAGCATGCAGCAGGGCGATACCGCGCCAACCGGCGCAAACAATGCCGGACAGATCCTCGACCCGTACCGTAGCCATCAGGTTGAAGTGGGTGCGAAATATGCCCCAATGCGGGATTTGATGCTCTCCGCCGCGCTGTTCCAGGCCAAACGTCCCTTTGCCTATACCAACGACAACGGTGATTTCGCCCAGGATGGCATGCAGAAAAACCGCGGCCTGGAGCTGATGGCTGATGGTCACGTCACCCACAATTTACGTCTGTTCGGCGGCGCCACCTGGCTTGACCCACGTCTCCACGATACCGCCAGCGCTAGCGCAGACGGCAAGCAGGTGGTCGGCGTACCGCGCTTTACCGCCAGCATGCTGGCGGTTTACAGCATTGAGCAGCTACCGGGCGTCGATGTGGATACCAACGTACGTTACGTTGGCCGTCGTGCGACCGATAACGCCAATGACAGTTGGGTAGGCAGCTACACCACGGTGGATGCCGGTGCGAGCTACGCGACTCGCGTCTATAACACCCCCGTGACCTTTCGTCTGGACGTCACCAACCTGACTAACCGTCGCTACTGGACCAACGTGGTTCCTGGTGCGTTAACCGGTTATACCGGCGCAGGCAATGCCAGCGCGCAGCTTGGGGCGCCGCGAGAGGCACAACTCTCTATGCAGATTGATTTTTAAGGAGTAAGTCGATGAAACGTCGCCATGCGTGGTTGCTCTGCGCCTGGCTGGCTTTCCCCGCCCTGGCTTCCCGCCAGGTCGTGGATGATGCCGGTCATACCGTTACCGTTCCCGACCAGGTGAACGCCATCGCCGACGGCTGGTTTGCGCACCACTCGGTGCTGATGACGCTGGGGGCAGGCCGTAAAATCGTCGCCACCGTTAACCATCCGGAAAGTCAGCCGTGGATGTTTAAAATCACGCCGACGTTGAATCAGGCCTTGCAGGTTCGCGGTACCGCCTTTAACCCCGAGAGCCTGCTGGCCAAAAAGGTAGATGTGGTCTTCACCTCCGCGGGCAACGATAAAGCGGAAAGCTATCGTCAGGCTGGATTGCCTACACTACAAATGGCCTTTACCGATTATCCGTCGCTGATGAAATCCGTCACCACTACCGCCGACGTTCTGGGTACCGACGATGCGCGGACACGGGCGAAGGCCTATAACCAGTATCTACAGACAGCGCTTGAAAATGTGCAAAGCAAAATGCAGGGGCTGACGGCGGAGCAGCGGCCAAGCGTGCTGCATATTCAATCGCTTAAGCCGCTAAAAGTGGATGGCAGCCACACGTTGATTGATACCTGGATTAACCTCGCGGGCGGCAAAAACGCCGCGGCGGAGATTCAGGGCAATATGAAAGAAGTGTCGCCGGAGCGGGTACTGGCCTGGCAGCCAGACGTGATTATTCTCGGGGCAAACTGCGGCTCAATTGAGGACTCGCAGTATGCCGCGCTGTTCTCGGGGCTCAAAGCGGTGAAAAACGGCAAGGTCTTGCAGAACCCTGCGGGCGTGTTCCCATGGGATCGCTACGGTACCGAAAGCGCGCTACAGATCCAGTGGGCGGCGCTGATGCTGCACCCGGACCGTTTCCCAGAGGTGGATATCGCAAAAGTGACGCAGGATTTTTACCAGCGTTTCTTTGATTACACGCTGAGTAGTGATGAGACGCAGCGGATCCTGCACGCGCAGAAACCTGCTGAAAAGTGACGGTATTGAGGTTTCTCAGCTTATGTTTTAAACAAGCGGAGGGGATAGTTTTTATTCCTCCGCAATTTCCCCCTTACCCTAACCCTCTCCCCCGGTTAGTTATAAATAAGCGTAAACGTCGCCAGGCTGTTGGCCGTCCCGGCGCTCACCACGCTGCCGGTCTGCACATACTGGGCGGTAAAGTTAATTCGCTCGGCGCTGGCAGCCTCACTTGCCGTCACCGTTTTCAGCAACGGAAGATTAGCGGCTTCGTTAATTTTTACCGCAGTACCGGCCGCTGGCGCAGGGGCGCTGTTGTTACCATAGCTTAGCTTCACGCCGACGCCGCCTGCCGCGCCGCTCATCGGGGTAATCGCCAGGGTATCCGGGAACGCCGGGTCAGCCTCCTGGCCAAAAAAGCCAATGCGTACATCGGTCGGCTGGGAGCAATACACCGGTATCGCAAAGCTCTGCGCCGTGCCGCCGGTCGTGTTAACGCCTTTAAACTCCGTTTTACTCACCGAGCCTAGCCCTACGTTTATCGTCGGCGTCGTCACCTGGCAGCTACCGCTGGCACCGATATCAACGTTCAGCGCCGACAGGCCGAGAAACGTTGGCGAGGTCGTGGACGTGCCAGTATTTGATGCATCACGTAGATCCATAAACAGTTTGCCGACCTGAGGTTGAGCATCGACGTTGGTATGGTTACCGCCTGAAAGCGCGATATCCCCGGTCTTGTAGAAGGTGACGTAGGCTTTGATGACCACCTCTTTTTGCGTCAGCAGCGACGGCAGATCATCGCTGTCGCAGATGGTTGCCGAGGCGTTTCCCGCAGGCGTTGAACTGCCGTCAATGTAGTGCACCGCTCCGCCATTACACTGGAAGCCTAGCGAATAACCTAATCCAGTGAGTTTGGTGGAAAAGATATGCACGCCGTTCACAGCCACCGCCGCCCCCGACGTATCTACCTGCTGATAAACCACTCGCTTCCAGTTTGCCGCTGGCACCTGCAGGTCACAGGTAAAACGGATGCCGCTGCCGTTATCGGCCATCGAATGTGACATTTGGGAGTTCACCGGCAGCGTCGGCAAATACTGTATGTTCTGAGTATTAATGGTCATCTCACCGATGGTGTTACTGCAGCTTTCCGCCCACGCACTCTGGCAACCGCAGGCCATCGCCAACAGCATAATGAAGCGGATAACTGCGTGATTCCTGCACATATTTAACCCTTTCAGAGACACAGCGCACTCACCGTTTTCACCGGCACAGGCTGTGGGTTGTTCAGAAGATGGAAACTCGCGTGGCACGTGTGCTCGGTGCGGTTATCGTCCCAGCGAACTTCAACAATGCCGTCATCTGGCATTCCGCTGAGATAGACCTGCCCCTGCTCGGCAACAATGCCCGATGCCGCGCTGTCGTCACCCAGCAACCTGGCGCTGGCCCCAAACGGCAGCGGGCCATGTTGTCCGCGAAGGGTAAAGAGCACGCGGCTGCCGATATGGGTTTGATAGCGGGCTTCAACAATGGCTCCGCCGCTTGGGATAACCGTTTGTCCTTGTAATTCCACTTCGGTATCGTCAGACATTGATTCGGTATCCAGGCTGATATCATTTTTTCGGTAGGCGGTCAGCGTTGGCACAATGGCGTAGCCACGCCAATCGGTGTGCAGGTCGGTACCGTTCTGGATAGCCACGTTATCGGCCCCCGGCGCGCGGACGATGGCAAAACTGTCGCCGGTATATTGGCCGAAGGTGATGCCGTGCGGGTGCGCCACAATCGACCCCGACGCCCCCCAGGTCAGCTGGCTACCGCTCTTATCGTGCTGATAACCAAGCTGCGTTTCGCCATAGCCGCCACGATAATCCAGCGACATCCCGCTGTTGCTCCCCTGCCCTTTGTTGCCGTATCCCTGCTGGACGGTGTAGTAGAGATTGTTTTTCTCCAGCGCCGAGCCATACAGCGATACCTGCTGTGAGGTGTAGCCGTTGTTATCAGAGGTGGTGCTATAGCTCACAGCGCTGTCTGCAAGCCGACTGCCGAGGGGGATATTGATGTTGAAAGAGAGTGAGCGGTCGCTTTTATAGCGCTGTGACGACTGCGTGTAGTAGTAGCCGAGCCCCCAGGAGATGCCCTTCCAGGTGCTATAAAAACCGACGTGTACCGTTTCATCATGCCCCTGTGAGTGCCAATAGGTCTGGGTCCAGGCGGATGCTGAAAGGCTCCCTACCGCGCCGAGCGTTTGTGACAGCGATAGTTCTTCGCGGCTGCGTTTGTTATCGGAGACGCCATAGCGCCCTTCCAGGCCGTTTGCCTCGCCAAAATCATAATAGCGGCTGGAGGAGTAGCGATAGCTCGCGAGGCTGAGCGTGGTGCCGCTGGAGGCAAAACTCTTCTGATACTGTAACCTCGCCGAATGACCACGATAGCGCTGACCGGAGGGCGTACGGGTGGTAGCGCTGGTGTAATCTGCCCCCAGCGATCCCAGTTCGCCGAAACCGTGACCCAGACCCGCCGACCATGATTGGTAGTCCTCTGCCAGCTGCATACCCCCGTAGAAAGTGATATCGGCAGGCAGACCGTAAAACAGCGTCGATTGCACAAACTGCGGCTGGCGAATTTGCGGCTGAGTTGAGTAATAACGCCCCGCGCTCACGCTGTATTTCATCCGCCCCTGGCGCAGCATAAACGGCACCGCGGAGAACGGCTGGGTGAACTTGCGCTCGGAACCGTCGCTCTCTTTAATGGTCACTTCAAGATCGCCGCTTTGCGCGGTGGGATAGAGATCGTTAATGACAAACGCACCCGGCGCGACGAAGGTTTCATAAATCACATAACCATGCTGGGAAACGGTGACTTTGGCGTTGCTGTGTGCCATCCCGCGAATCACCGGCGCAAATCCTCGCTGGCTATCCGGCAGCATCTCTTCTTGCGACATTAGCTGCACGCCGCGAAACTGCACGCTATCAAACACATCGCCGTTGGTATAGGTATCACCGATGCGAAGCTGGCTTTCCAGCGCCCGGATATCGCGCTGCAAATAGGTGCTTTGCGAGCGCCAGCGGCGCGTTTTGTCATACTGCATGGCCGCAATATTACGCAGCCGCCAGCTACCGAGATTCACGCCGCTGCGCAAATTCAGGTAGCTGGAACGAACGTCGCTTTCACCCTGTCGCGCCTGCGAGCCGGTCAGATTGTAATCGACGAATGCCGCTGGAATGCCATCGTCCCAGCGCGAAGGATCAACGTAGCCCCGGCTTTGCTGTTCCATCGCCGCTTGCGGGATGCTCAGGTTTAATCGTTGAGCGGTAAAATCGAACTGACTGCGGGCATCGGGGATAAACCGCTCAATGTGCGTCAACGTGTCGCCATCGTGCAATGGTTTAAACCCGGCCAACGCGCTAACGTTCACGCCGAACTCCGCCAGCTTCGCCACCGTCAGACGCGGTAGCAGCTCGCCGCTGTCATCAACAAACTCAATGGTTTCCTGCGCAACCTGTTGATCATTAACCCACACCGAAACAGAGTAGCTTCCTGGCTGCTGCCCACCCGGTTTCGCGAAATAGTGCAGATCGGCGGTCTTTTGCTGGGGATCGCTTAGCTCCAGCGCCGCCGGATCGAAATAGTCTTCCGCACGCGCGCAAGGGTAATAGCACAGCAAGAAAAGCGCCGTGGGTACGCAGGCTAGCAGCGTGTTCGTCGCGGCGAGTGCATCATCGCGCAGCAGATCTGAAGTTATCTTTTTCACGGAAATAGCGGAATTAAAGGTTAACGTTGTGCGAAGTCAGTAATACCGCCGAAGTCGTTGATGGCTCGCCATTTCACCACACCAGAGCGGCTAACAGGCCAGGACTGGTCGCTAAATGGGGCTATCATCCCCGGAGCTTCCAGCTCCTGACCACCAACGGATAACGAGAAAAAGGAGACAAAGTACGGCGTAGGGTTATGCGCCACCAGGCTTGCACCGCGGGTCTCAAAGGTCAGCTTCTGCCACGCATCGCGAGCCTCTCCAGAAAGGTTTCCAGGACGATAAAAAAGCTTAAATTTTGACTTAATATTGACCTGTAATTTGTTTGCCTCGTTCTTATTTGATGGTGCGATACTTTTCACATTCAGCCAGAAAACAGATTCACGATCGGCAGGCAGACGACTACCGGTAAAATTTATACGCAGAACGTTTTTCTGTTCCAGGTCGAGGCGAAACAGCGGTGGCGTAACAATAAACGGTGGCTGAGACTTATCACTCGCAGAATAATTTTCAACCCACGACTGCACTAAATAAGGCGTATTACCGTCGGCATTGGTTACCGAAATAGAGGCTTCTCGCTTACCTTCTTCATATATTACACGAGTACCGCCCATGACAATTCCCGCATGCGCCGTAGCCGAGGTAATAAATAAAGAAAGAGCGATGCTCGCAATCAATCGATTCATGGGAATACCCAACGTTCCAGGACGAAAAAAGAGCAGAAGTCGCCTTCTGCTCTCGGTTTTATTAGTTGTAAACCATATTGAAATCAGCAACGCCGTTTGCCTGACCGGCGGTAATCGCCGCGCCGGTAGACATATAGTCAGCGTAGAACTTCAGGTCGGCTGAACCCGTCCCCTGGGAATCGGCAACCACATTTTGCTTTTTAGATGCTGTGCCCAGCGTAACTTTACTGGTTTGGTCGTCTTCGTACAGTTTGATACCCACACCGGTCGCGCCGGACGTCACCGCAAGCAGTTCTGGCATCTGTTGGTCCTTCTGACCATCAAATAGAACGGATACTTGCTTTACCGAATCAGGGCAATCGGCCACTTTGATATGGAAGGCTGTTTTTGTCGTTTCAGTACCCGCAGCGCTAAGATAGCTTTTATCCCAGGTACCAAGGTCGACATCCTGTCCTTTGCTATCGGCATCCACGTTGCAGGAAGCATCCGTGATGGTGCCTTTAAAGTTGACCTGTCCACCAGCCCCCTGCGCACCCGATGTGGAGGCGGTTGCAGCGCCAGCCGCGCCAGAAACTAATGCAGCAACGATGCACGCCATAATGCGGAATTGTGTATTCATAATCGTTCTCGATTAAACTTATATTTAAGCCGAAAGTCCGGTTCAAAATATGACCCACCGACCTTACAGCCATCATATCCTCCATGTTTATAATGTATTCATTCCATCCGCAGGGTATTTAATGCGCAATCTCAGCTCTGTTTAACGCATACAAACAGAAGCCATTAAATATTTATTACCCAATTAGCAATCAATGATAATTAATTCATTAGATATACTGCACATATAGTATGCTCATTAATTCGCGATGCAAAATTATTGTTTAGTGAAATAGCCGTAAAAGTATTTGCACCGTATAAATAAAAATAAAAAACCATGAATTTATGTTGCCCAAAATCAGAAAAGAAAACACATTCAATCTTCAGCAGCAGAGGTTTATTGCAACATTATCAGCGTAAATTTAACGAAATTAACCACCACATGCATATCGCTGTTCTTTTTTTATCACATAAAATGCGGTTTCCTTAAGTCAAACTAAGAATATTCCTATCTCCGTTTTTTCCTTGCTCCAGATTTTTTAGACCACTCACACATAATTCAACATGTTCATTAACAAGCTGAACGTTTAACTGGTAAAAGCCTGCTCGTTAGTTTAGAGTTTACTTAATTAAGAAAATACTAAAATAACTATGAATGACAGCAAACTCCTGAAAACACGCGCCGGTGAAGCCGCCGCGCTGCTGAAAGCGATGAGCAACCCCAACCGTCTGCTGATCCTCTGCATGCTTTGCGATGCGCCCGGTATCAGCGCCGGTGAGTTAGCTACTGCCAGCGGCCTAAGCCCATCCGCTACCTCGCAGCACCTGGCACGCATGCGTGAAGAGGGGCTGATTGACAGCCAGCGCGACGCGCAGCGTATCCACTATTCCATCCGCAACGAGGCGGTGAGGCAAATTGTTGCCACATTAAAAGCCGTCTATTGCCCTGAAGAGGGAAGTTGAATGACCGTTGAAGAGATCACCCCACAAGCGGCCCTTGCGCTGATTGAGCAAGGCGCTATGCTCGTCGATATTCGCGACCCCGACGAGTACGCTCGTGAACATATTCCCGCCGCTCGTTTGTTGCCGCTGGGTAAAATAGAACAAGGCGTCACGCTTACCGCCAATGACGACGCAGTCATTATTTTCCACTGCCAGTCCGGTAATCGCGCGCGCAACAACCTGAACCGGTTGATAGCCGCCGCAGCCCCGGCGCAGGTCAAACTCCTCGCGGGCGGTATTGAAGCCTGGCGTCAGGCCGGCCTCGCCACCACAGTGGATAAATCGCAGCCCCTACCCCTAATGCGCCAGGTACAGATTGCCGCAGGCGTGCTAATTTTACTGGGCGTCGTGCTCGGATATAGCCTCTCCAGCGCGTTCTTCCTGCTCAGCGCCTTTGTCGGTGCAGGTTTAACCTTTGCGGGAGTGACCGGCTTTTGCGGCATGGCGCGACTGCTGGCGGTGATGCCGTGGAATCGGCGCTCATCCACCAGCGGCGTATAAGAACTCAATAACAAAGGAGCACCTGAGATGTTTGCACCTGGCTCTCTGGTTCAACCCAAAATGGGCGGACCAAAATTAAAAGTCATTGAAGTACATGAAGACAGCATCGTGGCAGTACAGGCCAATGATGAAAACGGCAAGCAGTACACGCTAAAAGCGGCGGACGTTGCGCCGTATAGTGAAGAAGGCGACTTTGGCGTTTGCTAACGTTGACTGCGGTGGGCATGGCTCACCGCATCCTTCCTGACGAAATGAATAGTTATCCATAAATTCCGCATACCTTCCACATACTTCACTCAGAACTAAACGCTAAAAGATCGGCTTTTTATCGGATAAAAACGCTGAATGTGACCCCATTCACATAAAAATCAGCATTGCCTCACTTACGCCATGGTTAGCACTATTTCTCATCCTTTTTCACCATTGCGAAACAAACAATAACTCAATGATTTATTTATAAAAAATAGACAATGAAAACAAAAATAGCGCGGCAAACAGAAAACAATCAATAACAGAGCATTTTATTGACAAAAGCGCATTAAATAAAAATATTTCACTAGTTGTTTGTTCCAATCCAGATGGATAATCTATACACGTCAATTAAACCAACCCAAAACGCCATAAAACAGACCACTTTCTGTATTAACCGTTCATTTTCGAGGAGCATACCGATGTTCTCTGCGCAGTCACGCCTGCGTCATGCGGCAGCAGACACTTTCGCCATGGTTGTCTACTGTTCCGTCGTGAACATGATGATTGAAATATTTCTCTCAGGAATGACCTTTGAGCAGTCACTTTCATCGCGTCTGGTTGCTATCCCGGTCAACATTATTATTGCGTGGCCGTACGGTATTTATCGCGATTTTATTATGCGACAGGCGGCTCGCATTAGCCCGGCGGGTTGGGTAAAACGCGTGGCGGACCCGTTGGCTTATGTCACCTTCCAGTCGCCGGTATATGTACTTATTCTGCTGAGCGTGGGTGCCGACTGGCACCAGATTCTGGCGGCGGTCAGTTCTAACGCCGTCATATCGCTGGTGATGGGTGCCGCGTACGGCTATTTCCTGGATTTCTGCCGTCGTCTGTTCCGCGTGGAACAGTACACACAGGCAAAAGCATAATCGTATTGATATAAGTGACTGGCTACGCTCAGCCAGTCACTTATTTACCGTTTCTCGCCAAACAGCCCATCTAAAAAGCGCTCTAACGCCATACGTGAACTAAAACCGTGCGGGATACCGTAATGCTGCTCAACTTCACCGCCTAAATAGAGCGGGAACTCAGCGTAGTGATCGCAGGCTTTAATATCGGAAGCCGGCTCGGCATATTTGTTACTGCGATCTTTTAGCGCCGGATGAATGATCAGCGCCGTGCGCCCCATTCGCGCTTCGCGGTTGACGTACACATAATTCTCGCCACGGCGATAGCCGTATGCTTTTGGGGTTACCGCATCCATGGTAAAGCCCGCTTTTTCAAGAACGCGCGCCACCTCATCAGGTCGTAAATACATATTTTATCCTCGTCATCTTTTACTGCATCGCCACCTTACCGTAATCAGTATTCGCCTCGCTTTCAGATAATTCCAGAAACTGGATAATATTCGGCAATTTATGTCAGGTGACCTACACTTAACGCTCCATCTAATTTTGTGGAGAACGCCATGTTTAAATCACTTAATCGCAACAATGCTGATGATGAAGTTCAGGATATTCATAACGACGTCAGCCAATTAGCCGACAGCCTTGAAGGCATTATCAAGAGCTGGGCCAGCGACGACAAAGACGAAATTGAGGCCGTCCGCCACAATGCGAAAAAGCTGCTAAGCGAAACGCGCGCGCGCATGCACGGTCGCAACCGTTTACAGCAAAGCGTCTGTGACGTTGCTGGCAGCGCTGATGACTATATTCGCGATAAACCCTGGCAAAGTGTGAGCGCTGCCGCGGCGGTAGGGATTTTTATTGGCGTATTATTAGGCAGTCGTCGATAATATAATCACAACGATGTAGATAATAAAAACGCGTCTCCCCCGGGGTGTCTCTGATACTCCGGGGTTTTTATTTTATCGCCGCCTTCAACGCCGCCACCTGCGCATCGGCCATCTGCTGCGACACAATATTGGTAAAGCTCATGATAAGCCCGGCCTTACCGCGCGGGTGGATTCGCCAGTCGTTCACCGCCTGCACCGCCAGCCCGGCTTGTCGCGCCCGCCGTGCCATCGCGCGATCGTCTCCCTCTACCGTGACCACCAGCTGAATACCGCCTAACTGCTCCAGCACCTGAAAACCCTCTGTTCGCAATGCGGTTTCCAGCCAGCGCCGACGCTCGGCATAGTGAACGCGCATTTTCTTCAGATGCCGCCAGAAATGCCCTTCGCGCAAAAAGTCGGCCAGCGTCTGCTGGCACAACACCGGTACCGGGCAGGCCAGCCGCTGCGCCTGACGACGAAATGCCGCCACCAGCGGCAGCGGCACCACCAGCCAGGCTGTCCGTAGCGCCGGGAACAGCGACTTGCTGAACGTACCGGCGTAAATCACCCGCTGCGGCGCGTCCAGGCTTTTGAGCGGCGGCAGCGGCTTGCCTTGATAGCGAAACTCGCTGTCATAATCATCTTCAATGATCCACGCGTCATGGTGCGCGGCCCAATCCAGTAGCTGTCGACGGCGTGGAAGCGAAAGTGCGACCCCGGTCGGGCTTTGATGAGCCGGCGTCAGCAGCGCAAAACGGGCGGTCGTAGGGTGCTGCGTTATCCATTCAACGTTCATTCCCTCATCATCAACCGTCACCGGGTGCAGCGTGACGCCCTGTTGTTCAATAACCGGACGAATCAGCGGAAACCCGGGGTCTTCCATCCACATACCCTCCCCGCGCGCTTCCAGCGCCTGCAATATAAGCCCCATAGAAGCCGCATAGCCAGAGGTGATAAACACCTGTTCGGCCTCGCACTCTATGCTGCGGGAGAGCCTGAGATATTCCACAATGGCCTGGCGCAGCAACAGTTCGCCGCAAACGTCCCCCAGAGCCAGGCAGAAACGGGTTTGCGTGCGTAGCCGGTGCCCCATCACCCGCGCCCATAGGCCACGAGGAAAGAGATCCAGCGCGGGAAGGCCAAGCTGGAAAGGCTGCGGCTGGAAATGCTCGCCACCAAACCCCAGTGGCTTGGCGGTCACGGGCTCAAGGGTTAAGTGATCGCTTACAAACGTGCCCGACTGCCCGCGGCGTTCCAGCCAGCCTTGCGCCACCAGCTCACCGTAGGCGTTTTCCACCGTCACCCTTGAGACGCCAAGCTCTTGTGCATAGACCCGGCTGGAGGGTAAGCGCCTGCCCGCCTTCAGTTCGCCCTGTTCAATCGTCGCTTTCAGCTCTCTCGCAATCTGCTGATAGCGTGGTACGCCGCTCGGTTTCATGGTCTTATTTTTTACTCCAAATATGGCTATCTTTTTAAGACCATTATAGTGCTATTTTTGTCCCATCTTGAACGAGGAGTGACAACATGACTGCATTACGCCAACCCTATAGTGAACTGAGCCCAAACGTCTACGCCGGGCTGGTTCAGGCCAGCATGGCGCTGGAAAAAAGCTCGCTGGAGCGTCCCCTTCTGGAACTACTTTACCTGCGCGTGTCGCAGATTAACGGCTGCGCCTTCTGCCTGGAGATGCATAGCAAAGCGCTGCGTAAATCTGGCGTCGATCAGGTGAAGCTGGATGCGCTGGCAGGATGGCGAGTGAGTCATCACTTCAGCGATGCCGAGCGTGCGGCGCTGGCCTGGGCAGAAGATTTGACCCACATTGCCGAAAACCGCGCCGAAGACAGCGTTTATCAGCCGCTGCTCAGCCATTTCAGCGCCGAGCAGATTAGCGACATGACCTTCGCCATCAGCCTGATGAACGCCTTTAATCGCCTGGCCGTCAGCATGCGCATGTAGTTAAAAAATGCCCGCAAATATTCGCTATTTGCGGGCACTTATTTTCCACCGTCATTCTCCGTTTCCCTGCCAAATATCACCCTGATTATTACCCGGATATTTCTTAAAAAATCACCATCATCATACAAATATCAGCCTGAATTCACCTGTGGATTTTCAGACAATATTCATACGATTTTTTAGACCTCAACCAAATTTCATAACGAAATTCATAAAAAATTCAATAATCCTCAATTCGCCCTCAGCCCTTATATCATGGGAAATGACGGCAATATCACCCTTCGGATTATTTCGAGTGAAACCGGATTGAGGGTTGTCACATCGTCTCAGTATGCTAGGGTATAAACAGGTCATTATTCTCATCAGGTAGCATATCGACATAAACTAAAAACAGGAAATCGCATATTGCATGGCAGTTAAATTAGAAGTTAAGAATCTTTATAAAATATTCGGCGAGCACCCACAGCGAGCATTTAAATATATCGAGAAAGGTTTTACCAAAGAGCAAATTCTCGATAAAACAGGATTATCACTTGGCGTTAAAGACGCCAGTCTGGCCATTGAAGAAGGCGAGATATTTGTCATCATGGGATTATCCGGCTCCGGCAAATCCACCATGGTACGCCTTCTCAATCGTCTGATAGAGCCCACACGTGGTCAGGTGCTGATAGACGGTATCGATATTGCCAAAATATCCGATGCCGAGCTGCGTGAAGTTCGCCGTAAAAAAATCGCGATGGTATTCCAGTCCTTTGCGCTAATGCCGCATATGAGCGTACTGGATAATACCGCCTTTGGTATGGATCTGGCCGGTGTTCCCGCACAGGAACGCCAGGAGAAAGCGCTGGACGCGCTGCGTCAGGTAGGTCTTGAGAATTACGCTCATGGCTACCCGGACGAACTCTCCGGCGGTATGCGTCAGCGTGTCGGTCTAGCCCGCGCGCTTGCCATCAATCCCGACATTCTATTAATGGATGAGGCCTTTTCGGCGCTCGACCCATTAATCCGCACTGAGATGCAGGATGAGCTGGTAAAATTACAGGCGAAACATCAGCGTACCGTGGTCTTTATTTCCCATGACCTCGATGAAGCGATGCGAATTGGCGACCGTATTGCCATTATGCAAAATGGCGAAGTGGTACAGGTCGGCACGCCTGATGAAATTCTGAATAACCCGGCCAATGATTATGTCCGCACCTTCTTCCGCGGCGTGGATATTAGTCAGGTATTTAGCGCCAAAGATATTGCCCGCCGTAATCCGGATGGCCTTATCCGTAAAACGCCTGGTTTCGGTCCTCGTTCGGCACTGAAATTATTACAGGATGATGACCGTGAATATGGTTACGTCATCGAACGCGGTAATAAGTTTGTTGGCATTGTGTCCATCGATTCATTGAAAGAAGCCTTAAAGGCGAATCAGGGAATCGAGGCGGCATTAATTGACGAGCCGCTGGCCGTTGATGCCCAAACGCCGCTCAGCGAATTGCTCTCTCACGTGGGTCATGCACCCTGCGCCGTACCGGTTGTTGGAGAAGAACAGCAGTATGTCGGCGTTATTTCAAAAAGAATGCTGCTACAGGCATTAGATCGCGAGGGGGTAAACAACAATGGCTGATCAATCTAATCCGTGGGATACCACACCGGCCGCCGATAGCGCGGCAAACTCCGCCGATGCCTGGGGTTCACCGGCATCCGCCCCTTCCGGCGGCGGCGCAGACTGGCTGCACAGCGCGCCCGCACCGCAGGCGGAACACTTCAACATTATGGACCCGTTCCATAAGACGCTGATCCCGCTCGATAGCTGGGTGACAGAAGGAATCGACTGGGTGGTAACGCACTTCCGTCCAGTGTTCCAGGGCATTCGTGTGCCCGTCGACTACATCCTGAGTGCCTTCCAGCAGTTGCTGTTAGGGATGCCTGCGCCGGTGGCGATTATTATTTTCGCCCTGATTGCCTGGCAGATCTCCAGCGTCGGTATGGGCGTTGCGACGCTGATTTCGCTGATTGCTATCGGTGCTATCGGTGCCTGGTCGCAGGCGATGATTACCCTGGCGCTGGTGCTCACCGCGCTGCTGTTCTGCGTGTTGATAGGCCTACCGCTTGGCATATGGCTGGCGCGCAGCCCGCGGGCGTCGAAGATTATCCGGCCGCTGCTCGATGCGATGCAGACGACTCCGGCGTTCGTTTATCTGGTGCCGATCGTCATGCTGTTCGGTATCGGTAACGTACCGGGGGTGGTGGTGACCATTATCTTTGCCCTGCCGCCGATTGTGCGTCTGACCATTCTCGGGATTAACCAGGTGCCGGCCGACCTTATCGAAGCCTCACGCTCATTCGGTGCCAGCCCGCGCCAGATGCTGTTTAAAGTGCAGCTGCCGCTGGCGATGCCGACCATTATGGCCGGTGTTAACCAAACGCTGATGCTGGCGCTGTCGATGGTGGTTATCGCCTCGATGATCGCCGTCGGCGGTCTGGGCCAGATGGTTCTGCGCGGTATCGGTCGTCTGGATATGGGTCTTGCCACCGTAGGCGGCGTGGGGATTGTTATCCTCGCCATTATTCTCGACCGCCTGACCCAGGCCGTAGGCCGCGATTCTCGCAGCAAAGGCAATCGTCGCTGGTTCAATACCGGCCCGGTCGGCCTGCTGATGCGCCCCTTCTCTAAGTAACCATCGTATTGGCCCGGCAGGCGTCGGGCCAATGCTCCGCAACAATCACTATTAAAGGAACAACGATGCGACACTCATTCGTCTTAGCTACCGCTTTCACTACGCTGGTTTCGGCCAGCGCTTTCGCCGCCGACCTCCCAGGGAAAGGCATTACCGTCCAGCCGGTACAGAGCACCCTTTCTGAAGAAACCTTCCAGACCCTGCTGGTGAGCCGCGCGCTGGAAAAACTGGGCTATACCGTCGATAAGCCAAACGAAGTCGACTACAACGTGGCTTACACTTCGCTGGCCGCGGGTGATGCCACCTTCACCGCCGTCAACTGGATCCCGCTGCATGATGACATGTACGCCGCCGCCGGTGGTGACAAGAAATTCTATCGCGAAGGCACGTTGGTCAACGGCGCAGCGCAGGGCTATCTGATCGATAAAAAAACCGCCGATCAATACCACATCACCAACATTGCTCAGCTTAAAGACCCTAAGATTGCCAAGCTGTTTGACACCAACGGTAACGGCAAAGCCGACCTCACCGGTTGTAACCCTGGCTGGGGCTGTGAAGCGGTGATTAACCACCAGTTGGAGGCCTATGATCTGACTAAATCAGTCGATCACAACCAGGGTAACTATGCGGCGATGATGGCCGATACCATCACCCGTTTTAAAGAAGGTAAGCCGATTCTGTACTACACCTGGACGCCTTACTGGGTGAGCGACGTACTGAAGCCGGGTAAAGATGTCGTCTGGCTGCAGGTGCCGTTCTCTTCCCTGCCTGGCGTGCAGAAAAACATCGATACTAAGCTGTCTAACGGCGCAAACTACGGTTTCCCAGTCAGCACAATGCACATTGTGGCTAACAAAGCCTGGGCCGAGAAGAACCCGGCTGCGGCGAAGCTGTTTGCCATTATGAAACTGCCGCTGTCCGACATTAATGCCCAGAACGCCATGATGCATGATGGTAAAGCGTCTGAAGCGGACGTGCAGGGTCAGGTAGATGGCTGGATTCAGGCCCACCAGCAGGTGTTTGATGGTTGGGTGAAAGAGGCGCTGGCCGCGCAGAAGTAAATTAGCCGTTACGCCGCCACCGATTGCCGGATGGCGGCTTTGCCTTATCCGGTCTACAGGAACATGCAACGCCAAAGTAGGCCGGATAAGCGTAGTGCCATCCGGCAGCCCGGCAGCCCGGCAGAGGAAGGCACGACGTCCATCAAAAAGCACAATCCGCTACGCATCATTTTCCCCCTCCCCCACACCTTTCGTTATTATCGACCCCATCTTTCCTTACTTTCTCAATACCATGACTAAACCTGCTCACGGGCTTAGCCCGGCTTTGATCGTTTTAATGTCCGTTGCCACCGGTCTTGCCGTAGCCAGTAACTACTACGCCCAGCCGCTTCTGGAGACTATCGCCCGCCATTTCTCGCTCAGCGCCGGACAGGCCGGTTTTATCGTCACCGCCGCCCAGCTTGGCTATGCTGCCGGACTACTGTTCCTGGTGCCGCTCGGCGATATGTTTGAGCGTCGCTCGCTTATTGTCCTCATGACCCTGCTGGCCGCTGGCGGCATGCTGATTACCGCCAGCAGCAGTTCACTTGGCATGATGATCCTCGGCACCGCGCTGACCGGCCTGTTCTCGGTCGTCGCCCAGCTGCTGGTGCCGATGGCGGCGACCCTCGCCTCACCAGAAAAACGCGGCAAGGTGGTCGGTACGGTGATGAGCGGGCTGCTGCTCGGGATACTGCTGGCACGTACCGTTGCCGGGCTGCTGGCAAGCCTTGGCGGCTGGCGCACCGTCTACTGGGTCGCCTCCGCGCTGATGGTGCTACTGGCCTTCGCGCTGTGGCGCGGGCTGCCGAAGCTCAAGCAGGAGACGCACCTCAACTACCCACAGCTGCTCGGCTCCATCTTCAGCCTTTTTGCCCGTGACAAGCTGCTGCGCACCCGCGCACTGCTCGGCTGCCTGACTTTCGCCAACTTCAGCATTCTGTGGACGTCGATGGCGTTTCTGCTCTCCGGCGCGCCGTTTAACTACTCGGAAGGCACCATCGGCCTGTTTGGTTTAGCCGGTGCTGCCGGTGCGCTGGGCGCTCGTCCGGTTGGCGGGCTGGCGGATAAAGGCAAAGCGCATCTGACCACCACCTGGGGTCTGGTACTGTTGCTGCTTTCCTGGGTGGCTATCTGGTACGGGCATACGTCCGCTATCGCGTTAATCATCGGAATTCTGGTGCTCGACCTGATGGTGCAGGGCGTGCATATCACCAACCAGACGGTGATATACCGCGTACAGCCAGATGCCCGTAACCGCCTCACCGCAGGCTATATGACCAGTTACTTCATCGGCGGCGCGGCAGGTTCGTTGCTTTCAGCCTCCGCCTGGCAGCACGCAGGCTGGATGGGCGTGTGCCTTGCAGGTGGTCTGCTAGCCGCTGCCAACCTGTTGGTCTGGTGGTGGGGTTATCATCGTCAGGAAGCGGAATAAAAGAGCGGACGCCGGATATACGTATCCGGCATCTTTATGTCATAGACTAACCGCATAAATTACGGATAATAATTCATTTACTTTATTTGTCACTATCGTTACTATATCGACTGTAACTAATGAGGTAATGCCCAGATGGATAGTTCGTTTACGCCCATTGAACAAATGCTGAAATTCCGCGCCAGCCGCAGCGAAGAGTTCCCTTTCCAGGAGATCCTTCTCACTCGTCTTTGCATGCACATGCAGGGCAAGCTGCTGGACAACCGTAATAAAATGCTGAAAGCTCAGGGGATCAACGAGACGTTGTTTATGGCGCTAATCACGCTGGAGTCTCAAGAAAATCACAGTATTCAGCCTTCTGAACTCAGCTGCGCGCTGGGTTCGTCGCGCACCAATGCCACGCGTATCGCCGATGAACTGGAAAAACGTGGCTGGATTGAGCGCCGTGAAAGCGACAATGACCGCCGTTGCCTGCACCTGCAGCTGACTGAAAAAGGTCATCAGTTCCTGAACGAGGTTCTGCCTCCTCAGCATCACTGTCTGCATCAGCTTTGGTCTTCATTGAGCCTGGCTGAGAAAGACCAGCTTGAGCATATCACTCGCAAGCTTCTCACCCGTCTGGATCAGATGGAAGAAGACGGTTCCGTACTGGATGCCTTGCGCTGATACCACCGCTCCAAAAAATCAGATGAACAGGCCAGCAGATAACCTCTGCTGGCCTTTCTGGTAGAAAAACAGGTCGGCTAAGCCGAAATAAATAATAAGAATGTGGAGAATCACATGAGCGCAAATGCGGAGACTCAAGCCCCGCAGCAAACCGCCAACAAGAAAGGCAAACGTAAACGCGCCCTCATCTTGTTGACCTTGCTCTTTGTTATTATTGCCGTAGCCTATGGGAGCTACTGGTTTTTGGTGTTGCGTCATTATGAAGAAACCGATGACGCTTACGTGGCAGGTAACCAGGTTCAAATCATGTCGCAGGTATCAGGCAGCGTGACCAAAGTCTGGGCCGACAACACCGACTATATTAAGCAGGGCGACGTGCTGGTCACCCTCGATCAGACCGATGCTCAACAGGCCTTTGAGAAAGCGCAGACTCAGCTTGCCTCAAGCGTCCGCCAGATGCGTCAGTTGATGATCAACAACAAGCAGCTGCAGGCGAATATCGATATTCGTAAAACCACGCTGGCTCAGGCGCAAACCGACCTTAACCGTCGTATCCCGCTGGGCAACGCCAACCTGATTGGCCGTGAAGAGCTGCAGCACGCCAAAGACGCCGTCACCAGCGCGCAGGCTGCTCTGGACGTAGCAATTCAACAGTACAACGCTAACCAGGCGATGATCCTCGGCACTAAGCTTGAAGATCAGCCTACGGTTCGTCAGGCCGCGACCGAAGTCCGTAACGCATGGCTTGCCCTGCAGCGTACCAAAATCGTCAGCCCGATGAGCGGCTACGTTTCTCGTCGTTCCGTACAGCCGGGCGCGCAGATTAGCCCGACCACGCCGCTGATGGCCGTTGTGCCTGCCAGTAACCTGTGGGTAGACGCGAACTTCAAAGAAACCCAGCTTGCGCATATGCGTATCGGCCAACCGGTCACCGTCGTCAGCGATATTTACGGCGATGATGTGAAGTACACCGGTAAAGTGGTCGGTCTGGATATGGGTACCGGTAGCGCCTTCTCTCTGCTGCCAGCACAGAACGCCACCGGTAACTGGATCAAGGTAGTACAGCGCTTACCTGTACGTATCGAACTGGACGAAAAACAGTTGGAACAGCACCCGCTGCGCATTGGTCTGTCTACGCTGGTGAAAGTGGATACCTCCAACCGCGACGGTCAGATTCTGGCTAATCAGATTCGCACCAGCCCGGTTTACGAGAGTAACGCGCGTGAAATCAGCCTCGACCCGGTTAACAAGCTGATCAACGACATCGTCCAGGCCAACGCCAACTAATGCTGGGGTGCGCGTAATGCAACAGCAAAAACCGCTGGAAGGCGCGCAACTGGTCATTATGACCATTGCGCTGTCGCTGGCCACCTTCATGCAGGTGCTGGACTCCACCATCGCCAACGTGGCTATCCCGACCATCGCCGGTAACCTTGGCTCATCGCTGAGTCAGGGGACATGGGTAATCACGTCGTTTGGGGTGGCGAACGCCATCTCCATTCCGATTACCGGCTGGCTGGCAAAACGCGTCGGTGAGGTGAAGCTGTTCCTGTGGTCAACCATCGCCTTTGTCATTGCGTCATGGGCGTGTGGGGTATCCAACAGCCTGGGCATGCTGATCTTCTTCCGCGTGATTCAGGGGGTTGTTGCCGGGCCGCTTATTCCGCTGTCACAAAGCCTGTTGCTCAACAACTACCCGCCGGCCAAGCGCGCCGTCGCGCTGGCGCTGTGGTCAATGACGGTGATTGTCGCGCCAATTTGCGGCCCCATTCTTGGCGGCTATATCAGCGACAACTATCACTGGGGCTGGATCTTCTTTATCAACGTACCAATCGGTGCGCTGGTCGTGCTGTTAAGCCTCCAGAGCCTGCGCGGACGTGAAACCAAGACCGAGCAGCGACGCATTGATGGTATTGGTCTGGCGCTGCTGGTGCTGGGTATCGGTAGCCTGCAGGTTATGCTCGACCAGGGTAAAGAACTCGACTGGTTTAACTCAACTGAGATAGTCGTACTGACGGTGGTGGCGGTGGTATCGCTGAGCTTCCTGATTGTCTGGGAGCTGACCGACGATAACCCGATAGTCGATCTGTCATTGTTTAAGTCGCGAAACTTTACCATCGGCTGTCTGTGTATCAGCCTTGCCTATATGCTCTACTTCGGCGCGATTGTTCTGCTGCCGCAGCTATTGCAGGAGGTCTACGGTTATACCGCAACCTGGGCAGGCCTGGCGTCAGCGCCGGTCGGGGTTATCCCTGTCCTGCTGTCGCCGATTATCGGCCGCTTTGCCCACAAGCTGGACATGCGCCGACTGGTCACCTTCAGCTTTATTATGTATGCCGTCTGTTTCTACTGGCGCGCCTATACCTTCGAACCGGGGATGGACTTCGGCGCGTCGGCCTGGCCACAGTTTATTCAGGGCTTCGCCGTGGCGTGCTTCTTCATGCCGTTGACCACCATCACGCTCTCTGGGCTACCGCCTGAGCGTCTGGCGGCCGCATCGAGCCTGTCGAACTTTACCCGTACGCTAGCAGGCTCTATCGGCACGTCGATTACCACGACGCTGTGGACCAACCGCGAGGCGCTGCACCACGCGCAGCTAACGGAGTCTGTGACGCCGTTTAACCCTAACGCCCAGCAGATGTACGATCAGCTGCAGGGCATGGGGATGACGCAACAGCAGGCTTCCGGCTGGATTGCCCAGCAGATTACCAACCAGGGGCTGATTGTCTCCGCCAACGAAATCTTCTGGGTTTCGGCCGGGATATTCCTCATTCTGTTGGGATTGGTGTGGTTCGCCAGACCGCCTTTCGGGGCGGGTGGCGGGGGCGGAGGCGCCCACTAATGAAAAAGCCAGCTCAAGCGAGCTGGCTTTTTTTTGACTTGAATTCGCACACGCTCGGTTGGCCTGATAAGCGGAGCGCCATCCGGTAGTCCGACGCAAATTGCCGGATGGCGGCGTTGCCTTATCCGGCCTACACGGAGCGTAGTCAACCTGAACGACGGGCAATAAAAAACCCGGAGCGAACCGGGTTTTATCAGCTTGCTGAACGCACAAAACTAAATATGCAGTTCTTTCAGCTTCTCTTTTGGCAGCGCCAGCTCATCATTGCTGTTGATGCGAACGTCACGTTCAATGATATGACGCGCAATGTCCTGCGCTTCGCTGAGGGAGTGCATTTCATAAGTCCCGCACTGGTAAACGTTCAGCTCAGGGATCTGATTTTGATCCTGCACTTTCAGTACGTCTGCCATCGCCGCTTTCCAGGCATCTGCCACGCGCTGCTCATCCGGAGTACCGATCAGGCTCATGTAGAAACCGGTACGGCAACCCATTGGCGAGATATCAATGATTTCAACGCCATTACCGTTCAGATGGTCACGCATAAAGCCCGCAAACAGGTGCTCCAGCGTGTGGATCCCACGTTCTGGCATCACTTCCTGGTTCGGTACGCAAAAACGCAGGTCAAAAACCGTGATCGCGTCACCGTGCGGCGTGTTCATTTTCTTCGCTACGCGAACGGCAGGTGCTTCCATACGGGTATGATCAACTGTGAAGCTATCTAACAACGGCATTTCGTAACCTCCGATATCTCCTTCATGCTCCCGGGTAGTGCACTTTTTTCTATCACCAACGGTTTATAACCACTTGAATAGAATCAACTTTATGCATTCCACCGCATTCCGCTTCAGGATAATGTGATTTTTTTTAAAATAAACTGAACTCTTTGTTCCCATGCCAGTCTTAATATATGAAAGACGCGCATTTGTTATCATCATCCCTGATTCAGAGATGTATATTTTGGCCACAGTGATGTGGCCTTTTTCTTTTGTATCAGGCGTGTCTTGCCAGCAGTGCTTCAAACGGTTCGTTATCCGCCTCTTCAATCTGCTGCTGACGCGCACGGGACGCATCACGCTCCTTCGCGAAATCTTCCTCACTCAGAATTTCCAGCGGCTCCTCACGCAGCATCGTACGATACTGTTCCGCCAACGCTTTACCTGTGCCACCAATGCCCTCATCAAGCATAGAACGCAGAATGCGTGCGGAGAAGGTTAATTCTGGATTATCAAAGCTCGCGACCAGCTCGTCACACACTTTCTGGTATTCCGTACCGCCGTTCATACCGTCCAGCGTCTGCGCCACACGCTTGAGATCGTGGAACAGATCTTTACCCACTTTGCTCAACGGGAACTGTGCCGTTTCGCAGCCAATACCCAGCGTCAGGCCCGGCTTGCGCCCTTCCAGAATCACGCGATTCCAGTTGGTACGGGTACACAGCAGCTCGTCGCTGCTCATCTCTGGCGCATCGGCCAGCACGCACCAGACCATAAACAGGTCGAGGAAACGAATCTGCTGCTCGTCCACGCCAATCGGTGAGAACGGGTTGATATCGAGCGAACGCACTTCGATATACTCGATACCGCCGCGCAGCAGCGCATCGGAAGGCGTTTCACCGTCGCGCGTGACGCGTTTAGGACGGATTGGCGCATACAGCTCGTTTTCAATCTGCAGGATGTTGCTGTTGATTTGCAGGTATTTTCCGTCTTTCTCAAGACCGATACGGGCATACTCTTCCGACGGCGTTTTAATCGCGCGCTTCAATCCTGCCACATACTCGTGCAATTCGTTAAACGTAATTCCGAGATTGCTTTGCGATTTATTGGTATAGCCAAGGTCGCTCAGGCGCAGAGAGGTGGCGTACGGCAGGTAGTACATGCCGCATTCCGTCTTCTCAAACGGCAGCGAGGTCGGTTTGCCCTGTAAGAAGGAAGAACAAATTGCCGGCGAGGCGCCAAACAGGTACGGAATTACCCAGCCAAAGCGATAGTAGTTGCGAATGAGACGGAAATAACCGGCTGAAATCGCCTCTTTATCATGCGAACCGCACTTCGCTTCCCAGAATGCCATTGGCAGTGAGAAGTTGTAATGTACGCCGGAGATAGTCTGCATCAGCGCGCCATAGCGGTTCTTCAACCCTTCACGATACAGGGTTTTCAGGCGACCAACATTTGATGTGCCGTACTGCGCCAGTTCAATATCCTGGCCCGGCGCAATATAGCAAGGCATACTCAGTGGCCACATGCGTTCATCGCCCAGCTGACGTGCGGTGTAGCGATGCACATCACGCAGGAGCGTCAGCATATGGTCGATGTCGCCATCGACCGGAGTAATAAACTCCAGCAGGGCTTCAGCAAAGTCCGTGGTGATCCATTTATGGGTCAGGGTTGCGCCTAGCGCTTCCGGATGACCGGTTGTTGCCAGAGAACCATCTGCATTAACGCGCAGCGTTTCGCGCTCAAGTCCGCGCTGGATCCCCTGAAGAGCCTGAGGATGTTTTTCCAGCCAGGACAGCGCCTGTGATACGTCCGGGATCAAATTGACCTCCCGCCTGTCGAATTCATTTTATTAAGCATAATTGTCATCGTGGAGATGCGATATTCCACCTGCCATCCAATTAGTGCCACCACGTCATGCCCTGAAGCGTCAGCGCCGCGACTGCGACGTAACGTAACGCTTTCCCCAGGCATAAAAAAAAGAGTACTGGTCCCCAGGAAATACGCATCCACCCTGCCAACAGGCACAGCAAATCGCCGATGACCGGCATCCAGCTCAGCAGCAGCGTTGCTGCACCATAGCGTCGGAGCCAACCCACCGCTTTTTCCTGCCACCGCGATGTTTTGCGTAATGGAAAAAAACGACCAAGAATAACGTTAGTAGCCCCGCCAAGGCTATTACCCATTGTTGCTATTACTACCAGAAGCCAGGGCTTACTCGCGCCCGAAAGCAGCAGCGCGACCAACACGGCTTCGGAGTTACCCGGCAGCAGCGTTGCACTCAGGAAGCTGCTTGCAAACAGCGACCCTAGTGCCAGAAATTCATTCACAGCAGACGTACGTCAACGGCATCCATTCCCGCAGCCGCCGCGGCCTGAAGGCCAAAATCGGCATCTTCAAACACCACACAGCGCTCAGGGGGTACGCCGATTAACTCAGCGCACAGTAAAAAGGTATCCGGTGCTGGCTTGTGCTGTTTCACGTGATCGGCGGCGACAACGGCCGCAAAATAATTGCGTAGCCCCAGATGTGCGAGCAGCGCTTCAGCTACGGCGCTTTCGCTGCCCGTACCCACCGCCATAGGGCGACGACCGTGCCACTCCTTCACCACTTCAATAAGCGGTAATGGCGTGACCGAGTCCAGCAGCATCGATTTCACCGCCGCGGTTTTTTCACGGGCGAGAAGATGAGGATCTAAATCGGCCTGATGGCTTTCAATAATCGCCTGGGCAATGCGCCAGGTCGGAGAGCCGTTCAAGGCAACCATCGCCTGTTCGTCGAACTGCATTCCATATTTCCCCAACACTTCACGCCACGCCTTACGGTGCGTAGGTTCCGTATCAAGGATGGTGCCATCCATATCAAAAATCAATCCAGCATAGCGTTCGTACATTGTCTTCTCATCCTTAGCCAACGTGACGTTACTTTATCGCAAAAGGGGCTAATTGTCGCTGATAGCCGTAGAGACGGCAAAGGCACCTTATCGGTGCCTTTGTTATCGTGACTGGCCGGGGTTATTTTATCTGCATGTCGTTTTCAACAACCCGTACGCCCTGAACCTGGCGCGTGACCTCTACCGCACGTTTTGCATCGGCAGCGGATGACACAAAGCCACTGAGCTGCACGCGACCTTTAAAGGTCTGCACATTAATTTCGCTGGATTTAATCTGTTTATCGCTGAACAGCGCGGTTTTTACCTTCGTGGTCACGACCGTATCATCGATATAACCACCGGTACTTTCCTTGGTTGAAGAACCCGCACAGCCAGACAGCGAGATAGCTACCAGAAGCGCTGCACAAGACGCAGCCATTGCTTTGAACCATTTCATGGATTTCTCTCCTTGCACTCAGGTCACCAGAATAAGGGTGTATCAGAGATAAATTATAGTGGAAAGAATGAGTTGCCAATCAGAAAAGTGTGAAGAAGATTTTTGGGAAAAATAAAGCAGGCAGATTTGTAGAAATATTGAGAACTAGAAAACAGGGGGATTTTCGAGAAGATGGTGCATCCGGGAGGATTCGAACCTCCGACCGCTCGGTTCGTAGCCGAGTACTCTATCCAGCTGAGCTACGGATGCATCGGAAAACTTACTTTACTGCAGATTTGATATCGCTGCTAAGGCGTTATCGATTTTCTGTTACAACGCTAATGCGTTATCTCAGAGAATATGGTGCATCCGGGAGGATTCGAACCTCCGACCGCTCGGTTCGTAGCCGAGTACTCTATCCAGCTGAGCTACGGATGCATCGGGAAAATTGCTTTACTGCCGATATTGATACCGCTATAAAAGCGACATCAAGTAAGATGATGGTGCATCCGGGAGGATTACTCGGCTGCGCCTCGCCCTTCGGGTCGTTGCTAAAGCAACGCTATCCTCCCTGGTGCTTGCGATCATCTCGCAGACCTTGAAACAACAGTTTAGCTGTTATCTCGGAGAATATGGTGCATCCGGGAGGATTCGAACCTCCGACCGCTCGGTTCGTAGCCGAGTACTCTATCCAGCTGAGCTACGGATGCATCGGGAAACTTACTTTACTGCAGATTTGATATCGCTGCTAAGGCGCTATCGATTTTCTGTTACAACGCTAATGCGTTATCTCAGAGAAGATGGTGCATCCGGGAGGATTCGAACCTCCGACCGCTCGGTTCGTAGCCGAGTACTCTATCCAGCTGAGCTACGGATGCAAATGGCGGTGAGGCGGGGATTCGAACCCCGGATGCAGCTTTTGACCGCATACTCCCTTAGCAGGGGAGCGCCTTCAGCCTCTCGGCCACCTCACCAACAACACCTCTTGCGAGTGCTTCGAAGAACTTGTTTCTGCTCATCGTTGCTGTGTGGCGCACATATTACTTTCTGGGACTTATAAGTCAAACAATTTTCCGTAGATTTTTTTCGTTTGCACATTTCACACGCAATAAGCTGTTAAAAAAGACAGAATGCACGTTTTATCAACAGATAAATTGCGTTTTTGCCGGTATAGCAGCAAAAAAGAAAATGGGCGTAAAAGCGCTGGGGCGAAGAAAAAAGGAAAAAAATGAGAGGAAAGCGAAGAAAACTGCGAGAGGTGCGTCTCACCCGCGGGGTGAGACGCGAGAACTTAGTAACTGGACTGCTGGGATTTTTCAGCCTGGATACGCTGGTAGATCTCTTCACGGTGAACAGAGACCTCTTTAGGGGCATTTACGCCGATGCGCACCTGGTTACCCTTCACCCCTAAAACTGTCACAGTGACCTCATCTCCAATCATGAGGGTCTCACCAACTCGACGAGTCAGAATCAGCATTCTTTGCTCCTTGAAAGATTAAAAGAGTCGGGTCTCTCTGTATCCCGGCATTCTCCATCATATAACGCCAAAAGGTCAGCAATGACAAACACCTTCGTGTAAGCGGTCACAGCATCACACTCTGTTAAATGTAAGTTTAGCCGATTTACATGACTTCAACCTGACTTTATCGTTATCAGTACCGCATATGCAAGGTGCCTTAACGTTTAACGTTAAGGCACCCGCATGCGTTTATTGTTATTACAGTTTAGCGCTGACCCAGCCTTTCACACTGGACAGTGCAGCAGGGAGCGCAGACGCGTCGGTACCGCCAGCTTGCGCCATATCCGGACGTCCGCCCCCTTTGCCGCCCACCTGCTGAGCGACCATGCCAACCAGCTCCCCTGCTTTCACACGGTCGGTCACATCCTTAGACACGCCTGCAATCAGAGAAACCTTACCTTCTGCAACCGTCGCCAGCACGATAACCGCAGAACCCAGTTGGTTCTTCAGATCGTCGACCATAGTACGCAGCATCTTCGGCTCAACGCCGGCAAGCTCGCTCACCAGCAGGTTAACGCCGTTAATAGTCTCAGCTTTGCTGGAAAGGTTCGCGCTTTCCTGTGCTGCCGCCTGCTCTTTAAGCTGCTGCAGCTCTTTTTCCAGCTGACGCGTACGTTCAATAACGGTACGCACTTTTTCGGTGACGTTATGGCTGTCGCCTTTCAGCAGCTGCACAATATCGCTCAGGCGATCGCTTTCAGCGTGCAGCGTGGCAATCGCGCCTTCGCCGGTTACGGCTTCGATACGACGAACGCCTGCCGCGGTGCCTGACTCAGACACGATGCGGAACAGACCGATATCGCCGGTACGAGAAGCGTGGGTACCACCGCACAGCTCAGTAGAGAAGTCGCCCATGCTCAGAACGCGAACGTGGTCGTCATATTTCTCACCGAACAGCGCCATTGCACCCTTCGCTTTCGCCGCTTCGAGATCCATGATGTTGGTTTCGATTGGCAGGTTGCGACGAATCTGAGCGTTGACCAGATCTTCAACCGCGCGAATCTCTTCCGGCTTCATGGCTTCGAAATGGGAGAAATCGAAACGCAGAACCTTGTCGTTTACCAACGAGCCTTTCTGCGCAACGTGCGTACCCAGAATCTGGCGCAGCGCCGCGTGCATCAGGTGCGTTGCAGAGTGGTTCAGACGGATGCGTGCACGGCGTGCTACATCAACGTCAGCCTGCACACCGTCACCCACTTTCAGCGCGCCGGTCGCCAGCTTGCCGAGGTGACCAATCGCCTGGCCGTATTTCTGGGTGTCGCTGACCGCAAAGCTAAAGCCCGCGCCTTTCAGTTCGCCCTTATCGCCAACCTGACCGCCTGATTCAGCATAAAATGGCGTCTGGTCCAGCACCACAACCGCTTCCTGACCGGCAGCGATAGACTCTACCGCTTTGCCGTCAACGAACAGCGCAGTGACTTTGCCGTTCAGTTCCAGATGGTCATAGCCTTTAAATTCTGAAGTACCATCAACGCGAATCATCGCGTTGTAGTCGGCGCCAAAACCGCTGGACTCCCGCGCACGACGGCGCTGCTCTTCCATTGCGGCTTCAAAGCCAGCTTCATCAACTTTGATATTGCGCTCACGGCAAACGTCCGCCGTCAGGTCAACCGGGAAGCCGTAGGTGTCGTACAGACGGAATGCGGTTTCGCCGTCCAGCGTGTCACCGGTCAGTTTTGCCAACTCTTCGTCAAGCAGCGCCAGACCACGCTCCAGCGTACGAGCAAACTGTTCTTCTTCGGTTTTCAGAACCTGCTCAACCTGCGCCTGCTGACGTTTCAGCTCTTCACCTGCGGCACCCATCACGTCTACCAGCGGGCCAACCAGCTTGTAGAAGAAGGTGTCTTTCGCGCCCAGCATGTTGCCATGACGGACCGCGCGACGAATGATGCGACGCAGCACATAGCCGCGGCTTTCGTTAGACGGCATCACGCCATCGGCAATCAGGAACGCACAGGAACGAATGTGGTCCGCGATAACGCGCAGGGACTTGTTGCTCAGGTCGGTTGCGCCAGTCGCTTTTGCCACCGCGTCAATCAGCTTACGGAACAGGTCGATGTCATAGTTGGAGTTCACGTGCTGCAGGACAGCGGTGATACGCTCCAGACCCATACCGGTATCCACAGACGGCTTCGGCAGCGGTTCCATGGTGCCGTCAGCCTGACGGTTGAACTGCATGAAGACGATGTTCCAGATCTCAATGTAACGGTCGCCGTCTTCTTCAGCGGAACCCGGAGGGCCGCCCCAGATGTGGTCGCCGTGGTCATAGAAGATCTCGGTGCACGGGCCGCAAGGACCGGTGTCGCCCATCTGCCAGAAGTTATCCGATGCGTACGGCGCACCTTTGTTGTCACCGATACGGATGATGCGCTCACGCGGGATACCGACTTCTTTTTCCCAGATTTCGTAAGCTTCGTCATCGCTCTCATAAACGGTGACCCACAGACGCTCTTTCGGCAGGGCGAACCAGTTTTCACCGGTCAGCAGCTCCCACGCGTATTGAATAGCGTCGTGCTTGAAATAGTCGCCGAAGCTGAAGTTACCCAGCATTTCGAAGAAGGTGTGGTGACGTGCGGTGTAACCGACGTTTTCCAGGTCATTGTGTTTACCGCCCGCACGTACGCAACGCTGCGCGGTAGTCGCGCGAGAATAATTACGCTTGTCGAGACCGAGGAACACATCTTTGAACTGGTTCATCCCGGCATTGGTAAACAGCAACGTAGGGTCGTTATTCGGCACCAGGGAGCTGCTGGCAACTACCTGGTGGCCTTTACTATGGAAAAAGTCGAGAAACGCCTGACGGATCTCAGCGGTGCTCTTGCTCATAATTATCCTGACATCAAGCTACACTTCATCCTTCAAACCGCGAGGCAACGGCTGTTTTCACCTTCAGACACGTACTGAAGTTCCCGCCTGAAGCTTCTCTCGCCCGCCGCTCGGATGCGGCTTGAATGATTTTGTGTATTAAGGAATATTCGTCACCGACGCGGATCGCTTTAAAAACAACCCGCCTCCGGACGGAAAAAGTGGGAATAAGATAAGTTTTCTTTAAAGGGAAGTAAAATCCCCAGTGCGGTCAATCCGCAAAATTTCGCCATATTTCCTGGATATCTTCCATCAGGTAGCCACGGTAGAGCAAAAATCGCTGGATTTTGACCTTTTCAGCAAAGGTGGTCGGCAGCGGCTCACCGTATTTTCTCACCGCCTGATCGCGTGCCAGCGCCGCCCAGTCAATGTCGCACTCGCGCATGGCTTGCTCGATGGCGTCGCGCGCAATGCCCTTTTGCCCCAATTCCTGACGAATCCGCGCCGGGCCGTACCCTTTGCGGCTACGTCCGGCCATAAATTGCTGCACAAAGCGACTATCGTCGAGATAGCGGTTTTCAAAACACCAGGCCACCACCTTTTCAACCTCTTCCGGCGGTGCATCGATGGGCTCTGGACCATTTTTCCCCATCACCGGGGCGGTAAGTTTGCGCCGCAGTTCCTGTTCACTGTGGTCGCGCATCGCCAGAATGCGAATGGCGCGATCCAGCAGGCGGGCATAGGCGGAACGACGCGGTGAGTTTTCGGTCATGATGTTTTACCGTCGTAATAAATGCAAAAAGGGCTGCATAAGCAGCCCTTCGTCTCAGTTCAGAGATTATCAGAAGTCTTCGTTGGTTTCTTCAACGCTGTTGTTATCAACGGCGAAGTCCGGCGTAGAGTCCTGGTTGTTGAGCAGCAGCTCGCGCACCTTCTTCTCAATTTCTTTCGCCGCAGCCGGGTTCTCTTTCAGCCAGGAGATAGCGTTCGCTTTACCCTGACCAATTTTGTCACCGTTGTAGCTGTACCAGGCGCCCGCTTTCTCAATCAGCTTCTCTTTCACGCCAAGGTCGACCAGCTCACCGAAGAAGTTGATGCCTTCGCCGTAGAGGATCTGGAATTCAGCCTGTTTGAACGGAGCTGCAATTTTGTTCTTCACAACCTTCACGCGGGTCTCGCTGCCGACAACGTTGTCGCCCTCTTTCACCGCGCCGATACGACGGATATCAAGACGTACGGAAGCGTAGAACTTCAGCGCATTACCACCGGTGGTGGTTTCTGGGTTACCGAACATCACGCCGATTTTCATACGGATCTGGTTGATGAAGATAAGCAGCGTGTTGGACTGCTTCAGGTTACCCGCCAGCTTACGCATCGCCTGGCTCATCATACGTGCCGCGAGGCCCATGTGAGAGTCGCCGATTTCGCCTTCGATTTCCGCTTTCGGCGTCAGTGCCGCAACGGAGTCGACAACGATAACGTCTACCGCACCAGAACGCGCCAGCGCGTCACAAATTTCCAGCGCCTGTTCACCGGTGTCCGGCTGAGAACACAGCAGGTTGTCGATATCAACGCCCAGCTTGCGAGCATAGACTGGGTCCAGCGCGTGTTCAGCGTCGATAAACGCACAGGTTTTGCCTTCACGCTGCGCGGCAGCGATAACCTGCAGCGTCAGCGTTGTTTTACCGGAGGATTCTGGCCCGTAGATTTCGACGATACGGCCCATTGGCAGGCCGCCAGCGCCCAGCGCGATATCCAGCGAAAGCGAACCGGTAGAGATAGTTTCCACGTCCATGGAACGGTCTTCACCCAGACGCATGATGGAGCCTTTACCGAATTGCTTTTCGATCTGGCCCAGCGCTGCAGCCAACGCTTTCTGTTTGTTTTCGTCGATAGCCATTATTACTCCTGTCATACCGGGTGTTACCGGATAGTGAATTCTGTTCTGTTGAGGCAATTATACTGTATGGTCATACAGTATCAAGTGTTTTGTAGAAATTGTTGCCAGAGGAGATTAAGCGCGTAGGCCGTCGCCTGACGACGTACTGATTCGCGGTCCCCCTCGAAGCATTCACGCTGTGTAATGCCCTGCCCAGCGGCGGTGGCAATACCAAACCAGACTGTGCCCACCGGCTTTTCAGCGCTGCCGCCGTCTGGCCCGGCAATGCCGCTGACCGAGATGGCAAAATCGGCACGCGCCGCGCGCAGTGCGCCAATTGCCATCTCTATAACCACCTGCTCGCTGACCGCGCCATACTGTTCGAGCGTCACTTCACGCACGCCGATCATCTGCGATTTCGCCTCGTTGCTGTAGGTCACGAAACTGCGTTCAAACCAGGCCGAACTACCGGCAATATCGGTAATGGCTTTCGCTATCCAGCCACCGGTACAGGACTCTGCGGTGGTGAGTGTCGCCCCGCGAGCCTTCAGCGCCAAGCCGACCTGTTCGCTAAGCTGCATTAATTCTGAATCTGTCATCATCGCTCCGCTTAAGCTCGATAAAGAGGCCATCAAAGATAGCACTTTCAGAACAGATGTGGGGACGGGATAGTGATTTTACGAGGGGGATTCCGAAATTGAACGCCCCGGAAGAACCGGGGCGAAGAAAGGCTAGATTTAGCGCATGCTGGCAGCGATAAGCTCGACGTTATGACGCAGCATTTTGACATAGCTGTCCGCCACGCCCCCCGGTTTTGACAGCGCTTCCGGATACAGCTCACCGCCCGGCTGTGAGCCGGTCGCCGCTGCAATCTGCTTCACCAGACGTGGGTCAAGCTGGTTTTCCATAAACCAGGTATGCACGCCGTCCGCCTTAATTTGCGTAATCAACGCCGCTACCTGCGCTGCGCTGGCTTCGCTCTCGGAAGAGAGCCCCTGCGGAGCCAGGAAGGTGACGCCATAAGCCCGCGAGAAATAGCCGAAAGCATCGTGGCTGGTCAACACTTTACGCTTCGCCTGTGGAATGGCGCTGAACTGCTGTTTAGTCCAGCTGTGAATGTCGTTAAGCTCACCAATATAGCGCTTGCCGGAGGCGTTCAGCGCCGCGCTGTCTTCCGGGTCGGCTTTGACCAGTCCGGTCAAAATATTCTGCGCATACAGTGCGCCATTCGCTGCGCTGTTCCAGGCGTGCGGGTCGGTGACCGTTTTGCCGTCTTCATCCAGCGTATGCGTTTTCACTCCCGTCGAGGCGACTATCAGCTCACCTTTAAAGCCGGAGGCCTTAATGAGGCGATCCATCCAACCCTCCAGCCCCAGCCCGTTAACCACCACTACATCCGCTTTGCTGAGCAGCGCGCTATCCTGCGGCGACGGCTCGAAGGTGTGCGGGTCACCGTCCGGACCGACCAGCGTGTCGACATGAACATGTTCACCGCCGACCTGTTTCACCATATCGCCCAGCACCGAGAAGCTGCTGACCACGTTCAGCGTTTTTGCCATCGCACCTTGCGCCGTCAGCCCTAACGCCAACGCCAGAATCACCCCAATACGTTTCATTATGTCCCCTATCCTCTTCGTTTTTGCCAGCTAACGGTCAGCCGGCTTCGCTTGCCAAAAAACACAGAAATCAAAAATACGCCGCTGGCGGTGAGCACAATCGATGGCCCTGCGGGCAGGTTCGCCGCCCAGGACAGGCTGAGCCCCATCCAGGCGCATATTCCGCCTATCAGCGCTGCCAGCAGCAGAATTGACGGCAAGGTTTTCGCCCAGCAGCGCGCCGCGACGGCGGGCAGCATCATGACGCCTACCGCCATCAGCGTGCCCAGCACCTGAAAGCCAGCCACCAGGTTGAGCACCAGCAACGCCAGAAATAGCCCGTGCAGCAACACGGGCAGCCAGCGCGCATTCACCTGCAGCCAACTGCTGTCAAACGCTTCGCTCACCAGCCCCCGGTAGAAGAGAGCAATGCAGAGCAGCGTCAGGCTGGCGACACCCGCCACAAACAGCGCGGCATCGTTATCCACCGCCAGAATCGAACCGAACAACAGGTGCAGTAGGTCGACGTTGGAGCCGCGCAGCGACACCAGCGTGACCCCCAGCGCCAGCGATCCTAAGTAGAATCCGGCAAAGCTGGCGTCCTCTTTCAGCGGCGTGCGACGGCTGACCCAGCCGGCCACCAGCGCCACCGTAATACCGGCAATAAAACCGCCGACGGTCATCGCCAGCAGCGACATGCCGTTCACCAGATAGCCCACCGCCACACCGGGAAGAATGGCGTGCGACAGCGCGTCGCCCATCAGGCTCATTCGCCGTAGCAGTAAAAAGACGCCGAGGATCGTGGTGCTGAGCGACAGGGCAAGGCATACCACCAGCGCCCGGCGCATAAAGCCAAATTCAATAAAGGGTTGGAAAAAGGTGTGCCAGATCATGCGAGCCTCGCGGAACTAAACGCCGGAAGCACGTCGCGGGTATGTCCCCAGCAGGCATTTTGTGGGGCCAACAGCAGCGTTTCCGGGAAATACTCCGCCACGCGCTGGTTATCGTGCAGTACCGCCAGCACGGTCTGCCCCTGCTGATGCATCTCCTGAATCACGCCCATCAGGTCATGGCTGGTCGCTTCATCAATGCCGGTAAAGGGCTCATCGAGCATCACCAACGGTGCCCGCTGTACCAGCACACGGGCAAAGAGCATCCGCTGAAATTGACCACCGGACAGCGCATCAATCGGGGTTTTCGCCATGCTCGCCAGCCCGACTCGTGCCAGCGACGCCTGAATGCGCTGGCGCGTATCGCTACGCAGGCCGCGCAGAAGCGAGACGCGTGGCCATGCGCCCTGACTGACAACATCCAGCACGGTCAGCGGAAACTGCGACTCCAGCGCATGACGCTGGGCCAGCCAGCCAATAACCGGGCGCGAAGGCGTCCAGTGAATCACGCCGCTCACTGGCGGAATAAACCCCGCCAGCGTTTTCAGTAAAGTCGATTTGCCGCAGCCGTTCAGGCCGACAATCGCCGTCATGCTGCCTTTTTGAATCACGCCGCTCAGCGATGGCGTAATGGCTGCGCCTTCATAGCCAGCCACCAGATTATCCAGTTCAATCATGGCAGCGACACCGCCCACCAGACCATCAACCACAGCGCGGCCAATAGCGCGCAGGCCAGCAAAACCCGCGTCATGCTGCTGGCCATAAAAACAGGAGTGAACATCTTTGCCTCACTATTTAATGTTATAACATAACAATATTGGATTGGCGCTAAGATGTAAACGGCAGGAAATGATGCTAAATGTAACAAGCCCCCCTCAGAGCCGAGGGGAGCCAGAAGGAAGGATTACTGACCGCGCGCCTGAGCGACCGCCAGGCCCAGTTGCCAGACCGCCATCGCATAGTGGGTGCTGTGGTTATAGCGGGTGATGGTGTAGAAGTTCGGCAGCCCGTACCAGTACTGGTAGCCCGTACCGATATCCAGTCGCAGGAGACTTGCCTGCTGATGGTTGCCCAGAGGCTGCATCGGCGTTAAGCCTGCCGCCGCCAGCTGCGAAACGCTGTATTTGGTTTTGAACCCATTATCCAGCCCCGGAGCCTGCCCCATTGCCTGAACCGCCACCGCGTCGCCGCTCACCCAGCCGTGCTGTTTGAAGTAGTTCGCCACGCTGCCAATAGCGTCTTCCGGATCCCACAGGTTGATGTGACCATCACCGTTAAAATCAACCGCATACTGCTTATAGGAGGACGGCATAAACTGGCCGTAGCCCATCGCGCCAGCAAACGAACCTTTCAGATCCAACGGATCGTCCTGTTCATCACGCGCCATCAGCAGGAAGGTTTCCAGCTCGCCAGAGAAGTATTCAGCGCGGCGTGGATAGTTAAACGAGAGGGTCGCCAGCGCATCGAGGATACGCGTTTTACCCATCACACGACCCCAACGGGTCTCAACGCCAATAATCCCGACGATAATTTCCGGCGGTACGCCGTAGACCAGTGATGCACGCTGCAGTGCGTCCTGGTGTTGGTTCCAGAACACCACGCCGTTTTGTACGTTATCCGGAGTAATAAACTGCTTACGATAGCGCAGCCACGCCCCGTTCGGGCCGACTGGCGGCTGGCCGGTCGGCGCCTGCCTGTCCATCAGGCGCAGTACGTAGTCCAGGCGCTTGGCCTGGGAGAGAATTTCATGCAGCTGCTGTCGGTCAAAGCCGTGCTTACTCACCATCTTATCGATGAACTGCTCCGCCGCCGGGTTATTGGCAAAATCACCGGTCGGGATCAGCGCATTGTGCTGAGGTTCAAGGAGAAAACCGCCGGAGGTGGTTGCCGGGACTTCAGCCGTTTTAGGTTTGCTGCTACAGGCAGCTAGCAGGACACACAGGGGGAGTAAAGCCAGAACACGACGCTTCAACATGGGACATCCGTTTAACAATATCAGCAAGAGTTAAATATGGTAAAGCATCCGCCACGCCGCAAGGAAGCGGTTGTCGCGCTCGCTCGCAGAATTTCTCATTTCTACACTTCGTTTGCTCTTTTTCCTGCGGCCACGCTCGCAATAACTTTCACAATAAAATATTTACCTTTCATTTTGCGATCAAAATAACACTTTAAAACCTTTCAATCTGATTAAAATATCCCACCTTTTGGTAATAAAACGATAAATCCCTACAGGAGATAACTATGGTCGACACCATTACCCTGGGAGCTGAATGGTTCATCGGGCTGTTTCAGAAAGGCGGAGAGGTCTTCACCGGCATGGTGACTGGCATTCTTCCGCTGCTGATTAGCCTGCTGGTCATCATGAATGCGCTCATTAACTTCATCGGTCAGCACCGCATTGAGCGGTTTGCTCAACGCTGCGCGGGCAATCCGGTCTCTCGCTACCTGCTACTGCCCTGCATTGGCACATTTGTGTTTTGCAACCCAATGACTCTGAGTCTGGGGCGCTTTATGCCAGAGAAGTACAAGCCCAGCTACTATGCCGCCGCTTCCTATAGCTGCCACTCCATGAACGGGCTGTTCCCCCACATCAACCCAGGCGAACTGTTTGTCTATCTGGGCATCGCCAATGGCCTGACGACATTAGGGCTGCCGCTTGGGCCGCTGGCGGTGAGTTACCTGCTGCTGGGTCTGGTCACCAACTTCTTCCGCGGCTGGATTACGGACTTCACCACCGCCGTCTTTGAGAAAAAAATGGGCATTCAACTGGAACAGCACGTTCAACTGTCGGGAGCAGCATAATGACGCGCATTCATATTGAAAGAGGAACCGGCGGCTGGGGCGGCCCGCTTGAGCTGGACGCTGTACCCGGTAAGAAAATCGTCTACATCACGGCCGGAACCCGCCCGGCAATCGTCGACAAACTCGCCGAGCTCACCGGCTGGCAGGCCGTCGATGGCTTTAAAGAGGGTGAACCGCCTGAACAGGAAATAGGGGTCGCGATCATCGACTGCGGCGGCACATTGCGCTGCGGCATCTATCCGAAGCGCCGTATTCCTACCATTAATATCCATGCCACCGGCAAATCCGGCCCGTTGGCGCAGTTTATCCTGGAGGACATTTACGTCTCCGGCGTCAGGGAAGAGAACATACGCCTTGTCGGTGAAGCCAGCGAAGCTACCGGCGTAACTCCCCCAGCAAAACCTACGACCGCCAGCGGACGCGACTACGACACCACGAAAAAGATAACTGAACAGAGCGATGGCCTACTCGCCAAAGTCGGCATGGGAATGGGCTCGGCGGTAGCGGTACTGTTTCAGGCGGGTCGAGATACCATTGATACGGTACTCAAGACCATTCTTCCCTTTATGGCGTTCGTCTCGGCGCTTATCGGCATCATCATGGCGTCAGGCCTCGGCGACTGGATAGCCCACGGACTGGCACCGCTTGCCAGCCATCCGCTCGGGCTGGTCACACTGGCGCTAATCTGCTCTTTCCCGCTGCTATCCCCCTTCCTCGGCCCAGGGGCCGTTATCGCTCAGGTGATTGGCGTCCTGATAGGCGTACAGATTGGGCTTGGCAATATCCCGCCACACCTGGCGTTACCCGCCCTGTTTGCGATTAACGCGCAGGCCGCATGCGACTTTATTCCAGTGGGGTTATCCCTCGCCGAGGCGCGACAAAACACCGTACGCGTGGGCGTGCCTTCCGTGCTGGTGAGCCGTTTTCTGACCGGAGCGCCAACCGTGCTGATTGCCTGGTTTGTTTCCGGATTTATCTATCAATAGAGAATCAGTGATGACCGTGATTTATCAGACCACCATTACTCGCATCGGCCAGAGCGCCGCGGAGGCGTTGGGCGACCAGATGCTGATCACCTTCCGGGAAGGTGCACCGGCGGATATTGAAGAGTTTTGCTACATCCACCGCCCCGGCAGTTTAAATGGCCCCCTCCAGAGCGGCATGCACGTTGAGATAGGCGAACTGCGCTATCGGGTCACCGCCGTAGGCAGCGTAGCCGAACAAAACTTACGTGAACTGGGGCATATCACTCTGTGCTTCGATGGACGAAACGAAGCGAAATTTCCCGGCACGGTACACCTCGCTGGGTCAACGCCGGACGATATCGCACCGGGAACCATTTTGCAGTTTATCGATTAATATTTAAGGAGAAAATAATGAAGCAGGTTGCCGTAGTTATTGGTGGAGGCCAGACCCTTGGGGCATTCCTCTGCCGCGGCCTCGCCGCAGAAGGATACCGCATCGCCGTGGTCGATATTCAAAGCGATAAAGCCGCCAGCGTGGCGCAAGAGATTAACGCCGAATTTGGCGAGGGGATGGCCTATGGCTTTGGTGCCGATGCCACCAGCGAACACAGCGTGCTGGCGCTCTCACGCGGCGTCGACGAAATTTTTGGCCGCGTAGATCTGCTGGTCTACAGCGCGGGCATCGCCAAAGCCGCATTTATCAGCGATTTCGAACTGGGTGATTTCGACCGCTCGCTTCAGGTCAACCTGGTGGGCTATTTCCTCTGCGCCCGCGAATTCTCGCGGCTGATGATCCGCGACGGCGTTGCCGGACGGATCATTCAAATCAACTCAAAATCCGGCAAGGTGGGCAGCAAACACAACTCCGGCTACAGCGCCGCAAAGTTTGGCGGCGTAGGCTTAACGCAGTCGCTGGCGTTAGATCTGGCCGAGTACGGCATCACCGTACACTCGCTAATGTTGGGCAACCTGTTGAAATCACCGATGTTTCAATCATTGCTGCCGCAGTATGCCACCAAGCTTGGTATTGAGCCGGGTGAGGTGGAACAATACTACATCGATAAAGTACCGCTCAGACGCGGCTGCGATTATCAGGATGTGCTGAACATGCTGCTGTTCTATGCCAGTCAGAAAGCCTCCTACTGTACCGGCCAGTCAATCAACGTCACCGGCGGCCAGGTGATGTTCTAAACGCTATGCCCGGTGGCGCTACGCTTACCGGGCCTACATCAAATCGGTAGGCCGGATAAGGCACCACCGCCATCCGGCACCACCAGGAGCACACTATGGTTTCAGCCCTGATTACCGTTGCCGTTATCGCCTGGTGCGCTCAGCTCACGCTGGGCGGCTGGCAAATCCACCGCTTCAACCGGGCGTTCGACAAACTCTGCCAGTAGGGTCGCGTTGGCGTAGGGCGCTCCGGCGGTCGCTTTAAGCCACGCGTCGTGGTCGCTGTCGCGCTGGATGAACATCTCCACATCGTCGATACGCTATTTATGAAAGGAGTGACCGTGTTCGCCAGACCGGGTGAAATTGACGGGGTAAATGAAAACATCGTGATGAATTACAGCCCGATGTGATCTTTCCCCATGATCCCCTCTCGCAGAATGCACTATCATTGGCGCTTAAACTGAAACATGGGTAATTTCGTTGTGAATGCTAATAGCTTGCGAAATTATCATTTCGCAAATTTATGTCAGGGTAATCACGCCTATGAAACCTCGTCAGCGTCAGGCCGCTATTCTTGAGCATCTGCAAAAACAGGGTAAATGCTCGGTTGAAGAGTTGGCCCAGTACTTTGACACCACGGGTACCACCATTCGCAAGGATCTGGTCATTCTGGAAAATGCCGGAACCGTCATTCGAACCTACGGCGGCGTGGTGTTAAACAAAGATGAGTCCGACCCGCCTATCGATCACAAAACGCTCATCAATACCCACCAAAAAGAGCGTATCGCGCAAGCGGCTATCACCTTTATCCACGACGGTGACTCCATCATTCTGGATGCAGGCAGCACCGTGCTACAGATGGTTCCCATGCTTGCTCGCTTTCGCAACATCACCGTCATGACCAACAGCCTGCATATCGTTAACGCGCTGTCGGAACTGGACAATGAACAGACTATCCTGATGCCGGGCGGCACCTTCCGCAAAAAATCAGCCTCGTTCCACGGGCAGTTGGCGGAAAATGCCTTTGAGCATTTCAGCTTTGATAAACTCTTTATGGGCACTGACGGCATCGATCTGAACGCTGGCGTGACCACCTTTAACGAGGTTTATACCGTCAGTAAAGCGATGTGCAACGCCGCACGCGAAGTGATTCTGATGGCAGACTCCTCAAAATTCGGACGCAAAAGCCCTAACGTGGTGTGCAGTCTGGAAAGCGTTGATAAGCTGATTACCGACGCGGGAATCGACCCGGCGTTTCGTCAAGCGCTGGAAGACAAAGGGATTGAAGTAATCATAACCGGAGAGAGCAATGAGTGATTTTTTGTTAGAGGCCGGGCGTAAGGCCCTCTTACTGGAACTGCAGGAAGCCAGCCGCCTACCCGACCGTCTTGACGAGACCTTTGTTCAGGCCGCCAACGCCATCCTGAACTGCAAAGGCAAACTGATTGTTTCCGGGATGGGCAAATCTGGCCATATCGGCAAAAAACTCGCCGCCACCTTCGCCAGCACCGGCACCCCCGCTTTCTTTGTTCATCCGGCGGAAGCGCTGCACGGCGATTTGGGGATGGTAGAGAGCCGCGACGTCATGCTTTTTATCTCCTACTCCGGCAGCGCCAAAGAGCTGGACTACATCATTCCGCGGCTGAAAGAAAAATCCGTGGTGCTGTTGGCGATGACCGGCAAGGCCAACTCCGCGCTGGCGCAGGCGGCCGATGCCGTGCTCGACATTGCCGTTGAGCGCGAAGCCTGCCCGATGCACCTGGCGCCCACCTCCAGCACCGTCAACACGCTGATGATGGGCGACGCGCTGGCGATTGCCGTTATGCAGGCCCGCGGCTTTAACGAAGAAGATTTTGCTCGCTCTCACCCGGCCGGTTCGCTGGGCGCACGTCTGCTCAACCGCGTTCACCACCTGATGCGTCACGAGGACGATGTCCCGCAGGTCACCGTTCACGCAAGCGTAATGGACGCGATGCTCGAACTCAGCCGTACCGGCATGGGGATGGTCGCGGTCTGTAACGAGCAATCACAGGTTCAGGGAGTCTTCACCGACGGCGACCTGCGCCGCTGGCTGGTAAGCGGCGGTTCGCTGGACGATTGCGTTAACGACGCGATGACCAAAGGCGGCGTGACCCTGCACGATCAAGCGCGTGCGGTCGACGCCAAAGAACAGCTGATGAAGCAGAAAATCAGCGCCGCGCCGGTGGTGGATGAAAACCATCGACTGGTCGGCGCGATTAACCTGCAAAACTTCTACCAGGCCGGGATCCTTTAATCCTTCAGCCCAAGACGTTTCGCCAGCCGGTGCAGGTTGGCGACGTCTGTCTCCAGCGCCCGGGCGCTTGCCGCCCAGTTATGCTGATGCGTCTCTAAAGCCTGGCGAATCATCTGCCGCTGAAAATGCTCGGTAGCATCACGCAGGTTGTTCACCGCCGGCATCGGCGCCGCTGTCTCGACGACCGCCGTCGTTGGCGTCCCTTCCTGAAACGCAAAGTGCTGCGCTTCCAGTACCACCTCGCCGTTGCCGCGCGTGGTTGCCCGCGCCAGCACAACCGCACGGTGTACCGCATGTTCAAGCTCGCGCACGTTACCCGGCCAACCGTAGCTTTGCAGATGCGTCCGCGCGCCGCTGCTTAATACCACTCGCGATAATCCAAGCCGCAGCCGACACTGCTCGCAGAAGTAGCCCGCCAGCAACACCACGTCATCACCTCGTTCACGCAGCGGTGGCACAGAAAGCGGGAACACGCTCAGGCGATGGAACAGGTCGGCGCGGAAATTACCGGCAACCACCTCTTCACGCAGGTCGCGGTTGGTGGCGGCCAGCACCCGCACGTCAACGCGCAAGCTGCGGTCATCACCGACGCGCTGAATATCGCCATACTGTAATACGCGCAGCAGCTTGGCCTGGAGCGCCAGCGACAGCTCGCCAATTTCGTCTAAGAACAGCGTACCGTTGTCGGCCATTTCAAACTTGCCGCTGCGGTTGCTGATAGCCCCGGTAAATGCCCCTTTGACGTGACCAAATAGCTCACTCTCAGCCACGCTCTCCGGCAGCGCGGCGCAGTTCAGATAAACCAACGGGCTGACCGCGCGCGGCGAGCCCTCATGAATCGCTTTCGCCACCAGCTCTTTACCGGTGCCTGTTTCGCCGCTTATCAGCACGTTCAGGTCAGAGGCAGCAACAATCTCAATCTCTTTTTTAAGCTGCATCATGCCCGGCGACAGGCCAATCATCTGCGTCTCTTTTACCTGCTCAAAGTCGGTCGGCGCGCCCGGCAGCATATTCTGGCTTTCAAGCTGCTCAATCAGCAGCGCGTTGCTGAGCGCCCCCGCCGCCAGCGCGGCAATCAGCCGCAGCTCTTCATCGCTGAACACGTCGAACTGGTCCGGCGACATGCCATCGAGGGTTAATGCGCCAATCAGGTTTTGCCCGGCAAACAGCGGCAGCCCGATACAGGCGTGGACCTTCAGGCTTTCCTGACCGGGGATCAGGCCGTCGTACGGATCGGGTAAATCGCTATCCGCCGGGAAACGCACCACGTCACCCGCGCGGGCAATCGCTTCAAGCCGCGGATGCCCTTCGAGGGTAAAGCGCCTGCCGAGTACGTCTTTCGCCAGCCCATCGATCGCCAGCGGAATAAACTGCCGGGCGTCGTAGCGCAGCAGCGCCGAGGCATCGCACTCCAGCACCTGACGCAGCGTGGTGATCAGACGCTGGAATCGGTCCTGATGACCGACGCCGCGCTGGAGTTCTATGGCGATGCCCGCCAGCACATCAACGGAAAAGCTCATGGCGTACCTCTTACAGTCATTTTGACAATGCATAATGTCATATTGACAATATCAAGCATAGTCATTTTGACTAACAACAAAGAGGTAAAAATTAATTAATTCAATAAAATCAATTAATTAAAAAGTTGGCACACAACCTGCAATTAGCAATACATCTTTTTTGAAAAACGCTGAATTAATTGAGGTTGCTATGTCTATTCTGGTTAAAAATAACATTCATTGGGTTGGTCAACGTGATTGGGAAGTACGTGATTTCCACGGTACCGAATACAAAACGCTGCGCGGCAGCAGCTACAACAGCTACCTTATCCGTGAAGAAAAAAACGTCCTGATTGATACCGTCGACCATAAATTCAGTCGTGAATTCGTACAGAACCTGCGCGATGAAATCGACCTCGCTGACATCGACTACATCATCATTAACCACGCTGAAGAAGACCACGCCGGTGCGCTGACCGAGCTGATGTCGCAGATCCCGGACACCCCAATCTACTGCACCGCCAACGCCATTGACTCCATCAACGGTCACCACCATCACCCAGAGTGGAACTTCCACGTGGTGAAAACCGGTGACAGCCTGGACATCGGTAACGGCAAACAGCTGATCTTCGTGGAAACCCCGATGCTGCACTGGCCTGACAGCATGATGACCTACATGACCGGCGACGCGGTGCTGTTCAGTAACGATGCCTTCGGCCAGCACTACTGTGACGAACGCCTGTTCAACGACGAAGTAGATCAGACCGAACTGTTCGAACAGTGCCAGCGCTACTACGCCAACATCCTGACCCCGTTCAGCCGCCTGGTGACGCCAAAAATCACCGAGATCCTCGGCTTCAACCTGCCGGTTGATATGATTGCCACCTCTCACGGTGTGGTATGGCGCGATAACCCAACCCAGATTGTTGAACTGTACCTGAAATGGGCGGCGGACTATCAGGAAGACCGTATCACTATCTTCTACGACACCATGTCCAACAACACCCGCATGATGGCGGACGCCATTGCCCAGGGGATCAACGAAGTTGACCCGAACGTGGCGGTGAAAATCTTCAACGTCGCCCGCAGCGATAAAAACGAAATTCTGACCAACGTCTTCCGCTCTAAAGGCGTGCTGGTTGGGACTTCAACCATGAACAACGTGATGATGCCGAAAATCGCTGGCCTGGTGGAAGAGATGACCGGCCTGCGCTTTCGTAACAAGCGCGCCAGCGCCTTTGGTTCGCACGGCTGGAGCGGCGGCGCGGTCGACCGTCTGTCGACCCGTTTGCAGGATGCTGGCTTTGAAATGTCCCTGAGTCTGAAAGCCAAATGGCGTCCTGATGTTGATGCGCTGGAAGTGTGCCGTCAGCACGGTCGTGAAATCGCTCGCCAGTGGGCGCTGGCTCCGCTGCCAGAAGCCACCGCAAAACCCGACGCCGCGAAAGAGGCCTGTGCCGCCGCTGCCGCAGCCGACCTCGGCCCAAGCATGCAGTGCAGCGTGTGCCAGTGGATCTACGACCCAGCCAAAGGTGAACCTAATCAGGACGTGCAGCCAGGCACCCCGTGGAGCGAAGTCCCGGACAACTTCCTGTGTCCAGAATGCTCTTTAGGCAAAGACGTCTTCGACGTACTGGCGACGGAGGCAAAATGAATCATGGCATCGTGATCGTTGGCTCGGGCTTCGCCGCCCGCCAGCTGGTGAAAAATATTCGTAAGCTCGACGCGAGCGTCAAACTGACGCTCATCGCCGCCGACAGCATCGACGAGTACAACAAGCCGGACTTAAGCCATGTGGTGAGCCGGGGGCAAACCGCCGCCGACCTCACACTGCAAACCGCAGGCGAGTTCGCCGAGCAGTACAACCTGAACCTGTTCCCGCAGACCTGGGTGACCAGCATCGATGCAACCGCGCATGTGGTGAAAAGCCAGAACCATGAGTGGCAGTACGACAAACTGGTGCTGGCAACGGGCGCATCCACCATCGTGCCGCCGGTACCGGGCAAAGAGCTGATGCTGACCCTCAACAGCCAGCAGGAGTTTGGCGCGGCGCAAAGTACGCTGCGCGATGCCCGACGCGTGCTGATTATCGGCGGTGGTTTGATTGGCTGCGAGCTGGCAATGGACTTCAGCCGCGCCGGTAAAGCGGTCACCGTGGTCGATAACTCTGCCAGCGTGCTAGCTTCGCTGATGCCGCCGGAAGTAAGCAGCCGTTTGCAGCATCGTCTGACCGACATGGGTATTCATCTGCTGCTGAAATCTCAGCTGCAGTCGCTAGAACAGACCGCCAGCGGCATTCGCGCCACCTTTGACCGTGACCCCCACGTCGAGGTTGATGCGGTAGTGGCCGCCACCGGCCTGCGCCCGGAAACGGCGCTGGCGCGCATGGCAGGTCTCGAGATTAACCGCGGCGTGAAGGTCGACGGTACGCTGCGCACCAGTAATCCGGATATCTACGCGCTGGGCGACTGCGCTGAGATTAACGGTACGGTGCTGCCGTTCCTACAGCCGATTCTGATGAGCGCCATGTGTCTGGCGAAAAACCTGCTCGGCCAGCCCGGCGAGCTGAAGCTGCCGAACATGCTGGTAAAGGTGAAAACGCCGGATCTGCCGCTGCATCTGGCCGGTGAAACCCGCCGCCCGGATTTGAACTGGAAGATTGAAACTCGCGCCGACGGCATGCTGGCGCAGGGGTATGACGACCGTCAGCAGCTGTGCGCTTTCGTGGTGAGCGAAGAACGAATGAAAGAGGCCTTTGCTTTGCTGAAGTCACTCCATCAATAAGGCTTCCCCCTCTGTTCACTGTTTAATTTAACCGCATGCGCAAGGACGCGCGAAAGTCTCATTGTTACTTGCCCCGCTGCCCGGGGCTTTTTTATTATTATCCCCGACTAACTTAACATCATTAAAATCTATTTCTACATCATCACAACCCCCTCGCGACATTAATAAATCTGCCGCAGATAACATTCAATCATTAACTATCACCATCTCTTTTACATAGCTGTTTTCTCATTAACTGTCGTTTATAAGTAAAAGCCCACAGGGTAAATAACGCCAATAAGCGGTAGACGCCCCTGCGTGTCATAAAAATACCACATGAAAAAGAAATTAACGGAGATAACTCATGCAATTAGGATTTGAACTCACCTTCAGCAGCGATACCTGGTATCCGACAGTTGATATCAACAATTTAAAATCGACGACCGCTGAAGTTATCGATATCAAAGAAAAAATGGTGCTGACATTCAGCGCGCCGGGGAAGGTAACTGCCGGCGATATAACTATTTCCACCAACCCATGGTGTGAATTAAAAACAGATGTCGAGACCAGCGAAATTTCCAGCGGTATATTTGATATCAAATTAACAATTTCCGCTGCCGATGGTTCTGCAATTGGTAACGCTATTTCCACGATCCATATGGGCGTGAATGTGGCATCCGATACGGTGCCGGCCTGGCAGACGTTCCAGGATTCCTTCACGCTCGCCGCAGATGAAGAAACTCAGGTCGCAGGCGAGCTTGTCGTCACCTGTGCCGCCTTCCCGGCCGGGCTGGAGCAGACGCCGCTGGAACTGGTGCTGACCCGCGGTGAACAACGCGAAACGTGCGCGCTGGTGGCGGGAAATAATACATTGAGTATTGTCGCCGGTACCTACACCGTCAGCGCCGCGCAGCTGTGCACCGCTGATGGAACCGTACGGGCCGAGGTAGCCTTGGGGTCCTCTCAGGTGACCATCGGCAAAGGCCAGCGCACCGCGCTGAACGTCACCTTTGGGCCCGCACAACGCAGTACCACCCTCGATGTGAAGCTCGATTTATCCACATCGCACGCGCTGTACAATGAAACTTTACAGCTGGTTTACGAGGAGAACGGGATTGAAGCGCAACGCATCGCACTGCGCGTCGGGCAGTCAGTCCGCCTGCAGCAATTGCCGATTAGCGGTCAGTTCACCCTGCGCATTGACGATATCAGATTGAACAACGCCCACTACTGCGTTGATGTCGTGCAAGGGCCGCTGAATAATCAGCACGAGAATATTGTTTTTGGCGACGCTCAGATTCACTCGCAGAGTGATACCGCGGCGCACTCCGCCGCGCTTAATATCGCCATTAACGCGGAAAAAACCGTGGATGCCGCATTTTATATTCGCCTCATCGACGAAAATGATACTCCGCGCCAATATCATTTCGGCAATCTGCCGATGCAGCCGGGCAATCACAACGCCATCGCCAGCATCGCGCCGGGGAACTACCGTGTAGAAAGCCCTACCGTGATTCAGAATGGCGTCATTTATTACGTTGATACCGCCTCGCAGCAGCTGCGGGTTGATAATGACGCAGCGTTGACCTTAACGGTCGCGGTAACAGAAGGTGCGAATCTGCATGTTAAAGGGTTCCCGGACTTTCTGAGCTTTGGCGGCTGTGCCGATATGTCGCCGAGTAATGTGGCGGACCTTGCCGAAGCGCGCGTGTCGTCTCTCTTTAAATATTCCGGCGACGATGGTATGGGAGATGCATCCGCCTACCTGGATCCAGCAAAAGAGCCTACGCCAAAAATCATCGAAATGGCGCGTAACGTTACGGGCAGCACGCAAGAACACGTGCTGCCCGTCATGGTGTCCTATACCTGCAACCTGTCATTGGGCGATGTGACCAATATTATTAACGATCCTGTCCGTCACCAGTTTAGCTTCGCGAACTTCATTCAGGCGCTGCAAATGGCTCAGGCAATGAAGGATGACGAGCACCCGGTACCGGCTGGCTTTATCGTTAACCCGGATTACCTTGGCGAATGCCAAAAATACGGTTTCGCCGCAGATTATCCGGTGACGGTTCGCAAGCCGCTGGCGGAAGCTATGGCGCACCACGGTGTTGATATCACCATCCCGGCGGGCATTTCCGACACGCTGAAAGGCTACATTAAGGCGGTTAACTGGCTGGTACGCGTGGTTGCGCCGGACGTCGTTCTCGGCTGGCAAATCAACCTGTGGAGCGTTGGCGGCTCACAGTGGGTGTACCAGGACTTTACCTACGATGATGTTTTCGATCCTGAAGACGGCACGAAAAAGCGCATGACCATTACCCCTGAACTCGCGGGTAAACTCTCGGCAGAATATGCGCTGATGGTCGGCGTGTTTGACGATATCGAATATACGCTCGCCAATGGCGCATCCGCCGTTGCCAAAGGAGCCGATTTTATGGCTGCCGATCGCTACGAGGCCGATGACTTCACCGCTCGCGCCTATAAAAACGGTTACTGTTATTCGCCTTATGAGTGGGATCGGACGTTTGATTTCTGCGCTTCGCTCAGCCGCCATCTGCGCCAGCCGGTCATGCCATGGCAGGTTCCGGCTAGCCGCCTGGCAAGCGTCAGCGAGGAAGTTGGCGAACTGGAGGAACAGTTCTGGGGCACCGGCGGTAGCTATCTGATGGGTCATCCTGAAATTGGCAGCGCCGTAGATGCTATCAATACCAAGCTGCTGGACATTGAATTTCTCGACGTACACGTTGGTATGATGGGCCGCAACCCTCGCGATCTATTTAGCCGCCAATCCTGGGATCTCTCGACGGCGAAATACCACGACTTCCCGTCACGCGGTATTTTCCACGTACAGGTTGGTGGCGGAGCCACGACGGGCGTCGTCAGCGCGGTTAACCGTAATAGCAGCCGCTGGATGCGTGAGAAGCTCAAAGCCTATCGCGACAATCCGGTGAAATTTGAATAACACGTCACCGAACTTTCAGCTACCCGCGAAGCGGGTAGCTGAATTCCCTTAACGCACCACCAGTGCGTCATAGTTGCGCCAGCGGTAGTTCACCATCGACACCAACCAGCACAGCGCGAACAGACCAATCACCACAAAGCCCGCGTTACCAAGGTTATCGCTCAGCATCGACACACCGCTCCAGATGCCGCCGGTCAGGTCGAACTTATCGATAATCAGCCCCAGCGCTTCCAGCCCACCGATAAACAGCGCGACCACCACGGATGCGCCGGTAATGGTCATGTTGTAGTAAAGCTTACGCTGCGGCTTATTGAAGGCCCAGCCGTACGCGCCCACCATTAGAATGTTATCCAGCGTATCAACCAACGCCATGCCGCTCGCAAACAGCGCCGGGAAGACCATAATCGACCACATCGACATCCCGCTCGAGGCGCTGGCGGCAGAGATGCCCAGCACGCCAATTTCGGTAGCGGTATCAAAGCCCAGACCAAACAGGAAACCCACCAGGTACATATGCCAGCTTTTGCCAATCAGGCGGAAAGTACGGCTGAACAGCGCGCTCATCATACCGCCCGCAACCGGCAGCTCGGCTGAGACCGACTCACCCTTTTTCAGCGCCTGGAAGCTGCGCCACACGCCGCGCAGAATAATCAGGTTCACCAGCGCCATTGCCAGCAGGAACACCGCCGACACGGTCGTGCCGATGATGCTACCGGTGTCGTGGAACCAGCTCATTTTGTGCTGGAACGCGGTCGCCGTGGCGGCAATCGCCACTGACGCCAGCACCACGATGGAGGAGTGACCGAGTGAGAACCAGGCACCGACGCCGAACGGGCGCTTGCCCTGCTGCATCATTTTACGGGTGACGTTATCAATCGCCGCAATATGGTCGGCGTCCACCGCGTGACGCAGGCCGTAGCCCCACGCCAGCAGACTGGCGGCCATCAGCGCGCCGTTATGACCAAATGCCTGCCATGCCCAACCCCAGGCCAGTAAATTCGCCAACACAAGAACCAGAACCAGCAGCGTTGCGCGCGGCTGTTGACGAAGAACATTCCACAACATGAGTAACTCCTTAAACCAGATGGCGAGCTGCAGCAATCACAGACTGCCCGTATGAAATTGCCCCATCCCCCGCGGGTAAACGCTTCGGAAAGAGCAAAGTGAAATCGTGTAAATAATGCGTAAGACGGCTGCACAGCAGCGCGTTATGCAGCACGCCGCCGCCGAAAGCCAGCGTCGACAGCGACAAACGTTCTGCGTGCTGACGCATTAAGGTGGCGATGCCCTGCGCCAGCGCGTCGTGAAACGCCCACGCTTTTTGCGCCGGGGTCGCCTGCCAGCCAAGCCACGCCGGCCAGAAGGTGGCGAGATCCAACTGGCTATCAACAACCGGCATGGTCACCGGATGAACAATGCCCGCGCAGCCTGTCCCCAGCGCTTCCAGCCGACAGGCCGCCTCGCCTTCATAGCTCAGCGCGAGCGGCGTGCAGCCCACCGCACAGGCCACCGCGTCAAACAGACGGCCGCAAGAAGACGCCAGCGGGCTATTGAGCCCACGCTGGATCGCCTGCGCCAGCAGCGGCCAGTTCTGTTGCCGCACCGCTTGCGTCTCACCGAACATTTGCCAATCTGGAACGAACGCCAGACAGTGCGCCAGCAGGTTGCGCCACGGCTGACGCGCCGCCAGATCACCACCCGGCAGCGCCACGGCGGGCAGGCCGCCGAGATGTTCGCACTCGCGGTAGCTCACGCGCAGACACTCACCGCCCCACAGCGCGCCGTGCTCGCCCATGCCAATACCGTCGAGCGCCATCGCAATCACGTCACCACCGTCGAGCGGCCAGTCGTGTTCAGCAAGGCAGGCGGCAATGTGGGCATGGTGATGCAGTACCTGATGCTGCGGCAGCGCAAGCTCCGTCGCCCACTGAGAAGAACGATAAGCCGCATGGTAATCCGCCACCACCGCCTGCGGCGTAAAGTCATAAATGGACTGCATCAGCGCCAGCGCCTGTCGCCACTGGGCTTCCACGCCATCGTCGGTCAGGTCGCCAAAGTGCTGGCTGAGTACCGCCCGGTCGCCGCGTACCAGACAGAAGGTATTTTTCATGTCCGCGCCAAGACAGAGCATCGGCGGTACGTCGCGAAAGCCCGGCGGCAGAGTCAGCGCATCCGGCACATAGCCGCGCGAACGGCGCAGCATTTCGCCGCTCTGGCACACCACCGAATCATCCATGCGCTGCACGATATCGCGGTTGTGTAACAGGAAACCGTCGGCAATATCGGCCAAATCCGCCAGCGCGCTGTCGTTAGTCAACGCCGGAGGTTTACCGCTCAGGTTGCCGGAGGTCATCACCAACGGGCGCGCCAGCGCCTGTATCAGCAGATGCTGTAGCGGGTTGGCGGGCAGCATCACGCCTACTTCCGCGAGGTCCGGCGCAATCTCCTGGCAGATCCCAGAGACCAGATGTTTATCCACCAGCACAATCGGTGCGGCGGGGGTATTGAGCAGCGAGCGCGCGTCAATCGACAGCGCGTCAGCGTTAGCTATCATCACCGCCAGCGGTTTTGCCGGGCGATGTTTGCGAGCCCGAAGCGTCGCCACCGCCGCGGCATTTCCCGCATCGCAGGCCAGATGGAAGCCGCCAATTCCCTTCACCGCCACAATGCCACCGGCTTCAATCATGGCGATAGCGGCAGCAAGCGCCGCTTCTTTTTCCGCGCGTTGCTCACCGCTGTGCCACATTAGCCACGGCCCGCACTCGGCGCAGGCCACCGGCTGGGCGTGGAAACGACGGTCGTAAGGGTTTCGGTACTCCGCCTCGCACGACGGGCAGAGCGGAAACGCCGCCATCACCGTCAGCGGACGGTCATAGGGCATAGCGTGAATAATGGTAAAGCGCGGCCCGCAGTGGGTGCAGTTGATAAACGGATAGCGGTAGCGCCGCTCCTGCGGGTCGTTCATTTCCGCCAGACAGGCCGGACAGGTTGCCGCATCCGGGACAATCTGGGTGCTCATCGCCCCGGCACCGCTCTGGCGAATAGTAAAATCGGTCGGCAGCGTCGGCCACTCGAATGGCTCGACGTGGGTACTATCAATACGCGCAAGCGGCGGGCAGTACTGGTACAGCGCGGCGATAAAATCCGCTTCGTCACCGAACAGGCGTAGCAGGACGCCAGCGCTGTCGTTACAGACATCGCCAAGGCAGCCGCGCTGCTGTGCCAGTTGCCAGACGAAGGGGCGGAAGCCCACCCCCTGTACTTTTCCGCAGATGCGGATCTGCACGCCGTTTGCGTTCATTTGATTACCCGTTGAGCGCCGCGTTCAGGCGCGTTTTCATCGACTGATAGCTGTCCTGCGCGTAGATTTCGGCCCAGTTCTGATCCTCTATCGCCTCGATTTTCACCGCGCAGTACTTGGTTTCCGGCGTTTTCGAGATAGGGTCGAGGTTGTCCTGAGTCAGTTCGTTGCAGGCACCAATCCACCATTGGTAGGTCATATAAACGCTGCCATGGTTGATGCGTTCGCTGACGCTGGCGCGGCTAATCACCTTGCCGCGACGCGAGGAGACCCACACCAGCTGCTTATCATGCACGCCAAGCAGGCTGGCATCCTGCGGGTTCATCTGCACAAAGCCGGGTTCATCGGCGAGCGATTGCAGCGCCGCACAGTTGCCGGTCATCGAGCGACAAGAGTAGTGCCCGACCTCGCGTACGGTGCAGAGCACCAGCGGGAAGTCGTCGTCCGGCGTTTCTGCTGGCGCACGCCACGGAGCCGCGAACAGGTGGCCTTTACCGTCAGGCGTGGCGAACTGATTACCTTCGTACAGATACGGCGTCCCCGGATGATCGAGCGTCGGGCATGGCCACTGCACGTGCCCCATCTCGCCCATTTTTTCGTAGGTTACGCCGTAGAACAGCGGGCACAGCTCGCGCATTTCGTCCCAGATTTGCTGGTTGTCGTCGTAATGCATCGGGTAGCCCATTTCGCTTGCCAGCAGGCTGATAATTTCCCAGTCACGCTTCACGTTATAGGTCGGTTCGATGGCTTTTTCGAAGCGCTGGAAGCCGCGGTCGGCGCAGGTGAAGACGCCGCCGTGTTCGCCCCATGAGGTGGCGGGCAGCAGCACGTCCGCCTGTTCGGCGGTCTTGGTCATAAAGATGTCCTGCACCACCACAAAGTCGAGCGCTTCAAATCCCTGGCGCACCAGGCCTAAATCCGCCTCGGTTTGCAGCGGGTCTTCGCCCATGATGTAGTAGGCTTTCACCTTCCCTTCGATGGCCAGATGCGGTACTTCAGTAATGCGTACGCCAACTTTGTCGTCCATCAGGCTGGCGTCGATGCCCCAGACCCTGGCGAACTTCTCGCGCACGGCGGCATCGACCACGTCCTGATACCCAGGGAACTGGTTTGGCAGCACGCCCATATCACACGCGCCCTGCACGTTGTTCTGCCCACGCACCGGGCCAACGCCAACGGCTTCACGTCCGAGGTTACCGGTCAGCAGCGCCAGGCTTGCCAGCCCTTTCACCACGTCAACGGCCTGGCCGAACTGGGTCACGCCCATGCCCCACATAATGGTCGCCGACGGCGCGGCCGCGTAGGTACGCATCGCCTGGCGAACCTGCATGGCCGGAATGCCGGTCAGGGATTCCACCGCTTCCGGCGCGTAGTCTTTGACCACTTCACGCAGTTCATCAAGCCCGGTGGTGTAGCGAGAAACGTATTCGTGGTCGTACAGGTCTTCTTCCAGCAGCACGTGGGCGAAAGCGTTCACCAGCGCCATATTGCTGCCGTTGCGCATTTGCAGATGCTGGTCGGCGATGCGCGCGGTTTCAATACGACGCGGATCGCAGACGATAATTTTGGCCCCTTTGTCTTTCGCTTTAATCACGCGACGCGCCACTATCGGGTGCGAGTCCGCGCAGTTGTAGCCAAAGACCAGCAGGCAGCGGGAGTTTTCGATATCGCCGATGCTGTTGCTCATCGCGCCGTTGCCCAGCACATCCTGAAGCCCGGCCACCGATGGGCCATGACAGACGCGCGCACAGCAGTCGACATTATTGGTGTGCAGCACGCCGCGGGCGAATTTCTGCATCACGTAGTTAGTTTCATTGCCGGTGCCGCGCGATGACCCGGTGGTCATAATGGCGCGCGGCCCGAATTTGGCTTTGATATCGCCAAGACGCTTCGCGGTATAGCGAATCGCCTCATCCCAGCTCACGGGGGTGAACTTGCCGCCTTTTTCATAGCGGATCATCGGCTGCGTTAATCGGGGGGTCAGCAGCTTGGTATCGTTAAGGAAGTCCCAGCCGTAATAGCCCTTCAGGCACAGCTCATTCTGGTTGGTTTTCCCTTCGGCGGCCTCGGCGCGAATAATTTTACCGTTGTCGACAACCAGCTTCAGTTTGCAACCAGCGCCACAGTAAGGGCACACACTCGTGATTTTTTTCATCAGTAACAGACCTGTTAAAAGAGAAATAAGGATGATTAAAGAGAGATAGACGTGGCGCTATCGAGCGCAGCGCGACGACGTTTTTCCGCGCTCAGCTGTTCAAGCTTGCTGCGGTCCACGCAAAACAGCGCATGAGTCGGGCAGGCTTCCATACAGGCTGGGCCAGCTTCGCGGTGGTAGCAGAGGTCACACTTGTTGGCTTCCGCTTTTTCCGCACGCACTTTAAGGCCCGCGCCGCTGTCGCGAACGACCGGACGCACTACCACTTCCATCGCGCCGTAAGGGCAGGCCACCACGCAGGTTTTGCAACCAATGCAGCGTTCCTGCATCACGTGAATAAAACCTTTGTCGCGGCTGATAGCGCCGTTCGGGCAGACGTTGGCGCACGGGGCGTCTTCGCACTGACGGCAGGCGGTAGCGGTAGATACATTCACGCCTTTAATAACGTGAATACGGGGCAGGAAAGATTGCGGCGTCAGCGCGGCGCAGTTCTGATCTTCCTGGTGGGACACCACGCATGCGACTTCGCATGTCCGGCAGCCAATACATTTACTCGCATCAGCAATGATGAAACGGTTCATCAACTTCTCCAGCAATGACAGTGAATTCGCGGGAGAATGCATTATTCGAGCCAACTTTTAGTTGTCTGTTTTTAAAGGGGATTTTTTGGCTGGTGATGAAGGATAAGCTGTCATCGTCACTTATGACGATGACAGCTGACGACGCTAAGCGTGCGGCCCCGGAACGATGGACTCACGCTCAATCAGTTCACCCGGGAAGGTTTGCTGATATTTAAAGTCCCCGCCGTCGAGCATGAAAATAAGGCGATGAATGGTCTCTTTGATCATTTCCGTGACCGGAATACGCACGCTGGAGAGCGCGGGAACCATATAAGGCGCGAGGGTTATGTCATCAAAACCCAGCACCGAAACCTGCTGCGGCACGTTTATTCCGTGGACGTGCAGGCGCTTAATCGCCCCCACCGCCATATCGTCATTACTGGCGACCAGCGCGCTAAAGCTGACCTGCCGCTCGCGCAGCGTATCCACCCCGGCGGCACCGGTTGCGGGCGTCCACTTTCCTTCAACAATCAGTTCGTTGCGTACCGCAATACCGTGCTTCGTTAGCGCATCTTTATAGCCAGAAAGACGCTCAATGCCGGTCGGCGAATCGAGCGAACCGGTAATAAATGCAATATCGCGATGGCCGAGGCTGATTAATCGCTCCACCGCGTTCTGGCTGGCGGATTTTTGATCGCAGTAAACGCAGTGGCTGCTATTTCGCCGCAATCGACGGTTGATGACTAATATCGGCTGCTGCTGTTGCTGAATAATGTCGTCAATATCGTCGACGCTCAGAAAACGGGGATAAATAATAATGCCGTCGCAGCGCAGGTCGAGCAGATACTGAATCGCCTCACGTTCTTCCTGGGCGCTGTGCTTACCGTCCGCCAGAATCAGGCGTCGCCCCTGGTCTTCCGTCATACTCGCCGCATGGAACAGCAGCTCGCTGAAATAGACACCGTGATAAAGCGTGTTGGTGACCACCAGCCCCAGGGTCTGCGTCTTTTTGGTCGCCAGATTACGCGCCAGCAGATTGGGCCGATAGCCGCTCTCTTCGACGGCCAGAAACACCCGGTCCTTCGTCTCCTGACTGACATAACCGTTGCCCGATAGCACCCGGGATACGGTGGCTTTCGACACGCCCGCCCGTCGCGCTACCTCCAGCATTGTCGTCATATTCATACCCTTGAGAAATCATTTGCCAGCAGTGTACTGCACCGTTTCGTTATTTACAGCACCCGCCGATGCGTGCGCTTTTTGCTCAACGGACATTCCTGTGATCGATTTCACGAATTAACCAAAAACAAAAATTAGATCTTGATGTAACAAAATTAACACATGAATATTATGTGGAACCGGTTTCCTATACAACGTTTCATCACCCCGACTACATCGGGCGATAAGCGATAAGTACCCTACTGATAAAACAGGATTTTCCGATGTCTAAAAACTATGCGGCTCTGGCGCAATCCGTGGTGGGCGCACTCGGCGGCGTGGAGAACATCTCCGCCGTCACGCACTGCATGACCCGTCTGCGCTTCGTACTGAAAGACGAAACGCAGGTCGACAGCGCCAGCCTCAAGGGCATCAGCGGCGTGCTGGGCGTGGTGCGTAACGACAACCAGTGCCAGGTGATTATCGGCAACACCGTCTCTCAGGCCTATCGCGAGGTGGTGAACCTGCTGCCGAGCAACCTGCAGCCTGCCGCCCCGGTCGGAAAACCGAAGCTCACTTTACGCCGCATTGGCGCCGGGATCCTCGACGCGCTGATCGGCACCATGTCGCCGTTGATCCCAGCAATTATCGGTGGATCGATGGTCAAGCTGCTGGCGATGATCCTCGAGATGACCGGCGTGCTGCCAAAAGGCGCGCCGACGCTCACCATTCTGACGGTGATCGGCGACGGCGCGTTCTTCTTCCTGCCGCTGATGGTGGCTGCCTCCGCGGCGGTGAAATTCAAAACCAATATGTCGCTGGCGATTGCTATCGCCGGGGTACTGGTGCACCCGAGCTTTATTGAGCTGATGGCGAAAGCCGCCCAGGGCGAGCACGTCGAATTTGCCTATATTCCGGTGACGGCGGTCAAGTACACCTACACGGTTATCCCGGCGCTGGTGATGACCTGGTGCCTCTCCTACATTGAACGCTGGGTCGACAAAATCACCCCGGCGGTGACCAAAAACTTCCTTAAGCCGATGCTTATCGTGCTGATTGCCGCACCGCTGGCTATCCTGCTGATCGGCCCGATTGGTATCTGGATCGGTAGCGCTATCTCCGCGCTGGTGTACACCATTCACGGCTATCTAGGTTGGCTGTCGGTCGCCATTATGGGCGCGCTGTGGCCTCTGCTGGTGATGACCGGGATGCACCGCGTCTTTACGCCAACCATCATTCAGACCATCGCCGAAACCGGCAAAGAAGGCATGGTGATGCCGTCGGAAATCGGTGCCAACCTGTCGCTCGGCGGTTCGTCACTGGCGGTGGCGTGGAAAACCAAAAACCCGGAGCTGCGCCAGACCGCACTGGCGGCTGCCGCTTCCGCGATCCTGGCCGGGATTTCCGAACCGGCGCTGTACGGCGTCGCCATCCGCCTGAAACGCCCGCTGATTGCCAGCCTGATAAGTGGCTTTATCTGCGGCGGTATTGCCGGTGCTGTCGGGCTTGCCAGCCACTCCATGGCCGCGCCCGGGCTATTCACCAGCGTGCAGTTCTTCGACCCGGCTAACCCAATGACTATCGTTTGGGTGTTTGGGGTCATGGCGCTGGCGGTGGTGCTCTCCTTTGTGCTGACGCTGATTCTTGGTTTTGAAGATATTCCCGTCGAAGAGGCTGCCGTTGAGGCACGTAAACGTCAGGCCGCTACGCCTGCCGCTACTGTGACGGCACGAATTTCATAAATTTTTAGCGAGGTAACGCATGTCGACATTTCCGCAAGGGTTTCTCTGGGGCGGCGCCATTGCCGCCAACCAGGCCGAAGGGGCTTATCTTGAGGGCGGCAAAGGGCTGACCACCGTGGATATGATTCCGCACGGCGCGAACCGCCTGCCGGTGAAGCTGGGGCAAGAGAAGCGCTTTACGCTGCGCGACGATGAGTTCTATCCGAGCCATCAGGCGATCGATTTTTATCATCGCTACAAAGAAGATATTGCGCTGATGGCGGAGATGGGTTTTACCGTTTTCCGCACCTCGATTGCCTGGAGCCGTCTCTACCCGAACGGTGACGAACTGACGCCAAACGAAGCGGGCATCGCCTTCTACCGCGACCTGTTCCGCGAGTGCCAGAAGTACGGCATTGAGCCGCTGGTGACGCTGTGCCACTTCGACGTACCGATGCATCTGGTCACCGAATACGGTTCATGGCGCAACCGTAAAATGGTCGATTTCTTTGCCCGTTACGCCCGCACCTGCTTTGAGGCGTTCGACGGACTGGTGAAATACTGGCTGACCTTCAACGAAATCAACATCATGCTGCACAGCCCGTTCTCCGGCGCAGGGCTGGTGTTTGAAGACGGCGAAAACCAGGATCAGGTGAAGTACCAGGCCGCGCACCACGAACTGGTCGCCAGCGCGCTGGCAACGAAAATCGCCCATGAGGTGAACCCGCAGAACCAGGTCGGCTGCATGTTGGCGGGCGGTAACTTCTATCCTTACTCCTGCAAGCCAGAAGACGTGTGGGCGGCGCTGGAGAAAGACCGCGAGAACCTGTTCTTTATCGACGTACAGGCACGCGGCAGCTATCCGGCCTACTCGGCGCGGGTGTTCCGCGAGAAAGGCGTGACGATCGCTAAAGAAGCGGGCGACGATGAAATCCTCAAGCACACCGTCGACTTTGTCTCGTTCAGCTACTACGCCTCGCGCTGCGCATCGGCGGAGATGAACGCCAACAACACCAATGCGGCAAACATTGTGAAGTCGCTGAAAAATCCGTACATCAAGGCCAGCGAATGGGGTTGGGGCATCGACCCGCTCGGCCTGCGCATCACCATGAACATGATGTACGACCGTTATCAGAAGCCGTTGTTTCTGGTGGAAAACGGCCTCGGCGCGAAAGACGTGGTCAACGCGGACGGGCAGATTGATGATGATTACCGCATCAGCTATCTGCGCGAGCATATTCGGGCGATGGGTGAAGCCATTGAAGACGGGATTCCGGTTATCGGCTACACCACCTGGGGCTGTATCGATCTCGTGGCAGCGTCGACCGGCGAGATGAGCAAGCGCTACGGATTTGTCTACGTTGACCGCGATGATGCGGGCAACGGCACGCTGGCTCGCACGCGTAAGAAGTCGTTCTGGTGGTATAAGAAGGTGATTGCCAGCAACGGGCAAGATTTGGCGTAAAAGTCACTCTCTGGCTCAATGCATGAGATTGCACCACCTCCTATTTTTATGGGAGGTGTGGCATCATAGCGTGCAGAACACATTGAATTCAGGGGTAATGAGTGTGAAACCGGTAACGCTGTACGATGTTGCAGACCATGCGGGGGTCTCTTATCAGACCGTCTCTCGCGTCGTGAATCAGGCTCGCCACGTTTCCGCCAAAACCCGTGAAAAAGTCGAAGCCGCAATGGCTGAGCTGAATTACATCCCCAACCGCGTTGCGCAGCAATTGGCGGGGAAACAGACGCCGCTCATCGGCGTTGCAACCACTAACCTCGCGCTGCATGCGCCGTCGCAGATTGTCGCGGCGATTAAATCCCGCGCCGACAGTTCAGGTGCCAGCGTGGTCATCGCCATGGTGGAACGTAACGGCGTGGAAGCCTGTAAAGCGGCAGTACATAATCTGCTAACGCAACGGGTAACCGGTTTGATCGTTAACTATCCGCTCGATGAAAATGACGCTATTGAGGTTGCAGCAAGCTGTGGCAACGTGCCGGTACTTTTTCTTGATGTTTCTGATACCTCTCCCATTAACAGCGTGATTTTCTCTCACGATGATGGCGCACGTTTGGGGGTTGAGCATCTGGTGGAGCATGGGCATAAACGCATTGCGCTACTAGCCGGGCCAAACTCATCAATCTCCGCGCGGCTGAGACTCGCGGGTTGGCATAAATATCTGACGCAATACCACCTGCAGCCGGTTGCCGAAACGGAAGGTGACTGGAGTGCGATGTCCGGTTTTCAGCAAACCTTGCAGATGCTTAATAACGGCACCATTCCAACCGCTATGCTGGTCGCGAACGATCAGATGGCGCTCGGCGCGATGCGGGCCATCAGCGAGTTCGGTCTGCGCGTAGCGAGCGACATCTCCATTATTGGCTATGATGATACCGAGGATAGCGCCTGCTATATTCCGCCGCTAACCACCATCAGACAGGATTTCTCGCTGCTTGGAAAAACGAGCGTAGACAAGCTGCTACAGCTATCTGCCGACGAACCCGCCGCGAACAATCAGCTACTGCCGGTATCACTGATTCAACGCAAGACCGTTTGTCCTCCCACTACCCATGCGGCTTCCCCTGAAGCATTGGCCAATTCACTCATCCAGCTAGCACGGCAGATCTCTCAGCTCTCCCCCAAAATGTGAGCGAGTGAAATTGTGTGAGTTAGCTCACTCATTGCTCATCTCATCCTTTACAGAAAGAACGCTACGCCCCTATTTTAACAAAAATTGTGAGCGGATAACAATTTCGATAAGGATACAGATATGTCCCTGAACACCGATTCACTCGCCGCCGTACTACACCGTCGCGACTGGGAAAACCCTGGCGTAACGCAGCTCAACCGTCTGGAAGCGCATCCTCCTTTTTACAGCTGGCGAAATGCCGATGATGCTCACGCCGGACGAGACTCTTCACAAAAGCGCAGCCTGAACGGGCAATGGAAATTTAGCTGGTTTGCCTCTCCTGAAGCGGTTCCGGAAAGCTGGCTGGCGAGCGATCTGCCTCAGGCGGATACCATCAACGTCCCATCTAACTGGCAGATGGACGGCTATGATGCGCCGATTTACACCAACGTGGCGTATCCTATTCCGGTTAATCCGCCGTTTGTGCCAGCAGAGAATCCTACAGGCTGTTACTCGCTCACATTTTGTATTGACGATGTCTGGCTTCAGCAAGGCCAAACGAGGGTCATCTTTGACGGCGTGAACTCGGCGTTCCATCTGTGGTGTAACGGACGCTGGGTGGGCTACGGGCAGGACAGCCGTCTACCGTCTGAATTCGACCTCAGCGATTATCTGCGTAGCGGTGAAAACCGTCTGGCGGTACTGGTGCTGCGCTGGAGCGATGGCAGCTATCTGGAAGACCAGGACATGTGGCGGATGAGTGGGATTTTCCGCGATGTATCAATACTCCATAAGCCCGCCACCCAAATCAGCGACCTGCAAATTAACACCCGTTTTAACGACGACTTTAGCCGTGCCGTTCTGGAAACGCAGGTCCGGGTCGCGGGTGAGCTGCACGATAATTTACGCGTGACGGTGCAGCTGTGGGATAACGAAACGTTAATTGGTGAAAATACCGCCGCGTTGGGCAGTGACATTATTGACGAGCGCGGAGCTTATCAGGACCGGGTTACCCTGCGCCTGAACGTCAAAGAACCGGCGCTGTGGAGCGCGGAAACGCCAAATCTGTATCGTGCCGTGGCGCAATTACACACCGTCGACGGCACGCTGATAGAAGCTGAGGCCAGCGATGTCGGCTTCCGTCAGGTCAGCATTGAAAATGGTCTGCTGCTGTTGAACGGCAAACCGCTGCTGATTCGCGGCACCAACCGCCATGAGCATCACCCGGTCAACGGTCAGGTGATGGACGAGGCAACGATGGTGCAGGATATCGTGCTGATGAAGCAAAATAACTTTAACGCTGTGCGCTGCTCTCACTATCCGAACCATCCGCTGTGGTACACATTGTGCGATCGCTACGGCCTGTACGTGGTGGATGAAGCCAATATTGAGACGCACGGAATGGTGCCGATGAATCGCCTGACCGACGATCCGGCATGGTTACCGGCCATGAGCCAGCGCGTGACGCGCATGGTGCAGCGCGATCGCAACCATCCAAGCATCATTATCTGGTCGCTGGGCAATGAGTCCGGTCATGGTACCAACCACGATGCCCTGTACCGCTGGCTGAAGTCAGAAGACCCTTCCCGCCCGGTGCAGTATGAAGGCGGCGGCGCAGACTCTGCTGCCACCGACATCATCTGCCCGATGTACGCCCGTGTTGATCAGGATCAACCCTTCCCCGCAGTGCCAAAATGGTCAATCAAAAAATGGCTGTCATTACCCGGAGAGCAACGTCCGCTGATCCTCTGCGAATATGCCCACGCCATGGGGAACAGCTTCGGCGGTTTTGCCAAATACTGGCAGGCGTTCCGTCAATATCCGCGCCTGCAGGGCGGCTTTGTCTGGGACTGGGTGGATCAATCGTTGATCAAATACGATGAGAACGGTAACGCCTGGTCAGCATACGGCGGCGATTTTGGTGATACGCCAAACGATCGGCAGTTCTGCATGAACGGGCTAGTGTTCGCCGATCGTACGCCACACCCGGCGCTATATGAAGCCAAACACGAGCAGCAGTTTTTCCAGTTTGCTCTGTTGCCGGGAGACAAATGTCAGATTGAAGTTGTCAGCGAATACCTGTTCCGCCACAGCGATAACGAAGTGCTGCACTGGTCGCTGGCGCTGGACGGCAAACCGTTGGCTTCAGGCGTGACGACGCTGGATATTCCACCGCAGGGTCGGCAGGTCATTACCCTACCAGAACGTCCGCAACAGGCACATGAGGGTGAACTGTGGCTGACGGTTCGCGTCGAACAACCGCAGGCAACCGCATGGTCAGAGGCAGGGCATATTTGCGCATGGCAGCAGTGGAAAGTGGGCGAGAAGCTCGGCACGCCGCTGCCAAAATCCGCCAGCCGCACACCTGAGCTTACCGCCAGCGAGGGCGAATACCGTATCACCGTCGGCAATAAATGCTGGGTGTTCAGCCGCCATGCTGGCCTGCTCACGCAGTATTCGATTGGCGAAGAAGCGCAGCTGTTGACCCCGCTCATCGATCAATTTACCCGCGCGCCGTTGGACAACGATATCGGCGTGAGCGAGTCAACCCGCATTGATCCTAATGCCTGGGTAGAACGCTGGAAAGCTGCCGGTCACTATCAGCTTGAGGCTACCTTACTGCAATGTGAGGCGGACGCACTGGCAAGCGCGGTGCTGATAACCACCGCGCACGCGTGGCAGTACCGCGGAGAGACGCTGTTTGTCAGCCGCAAAACGTACCGCATTGACGGCCAGGGCGAGATGCACATCAGCGTGGACGTTGAGGTTGCCGGCGGGACCCCGCATCCGGCACGCATCGGCCTGAGCTGTCAGCTTGCGCAAGTGGCGGATCGGGTCAACTGGTTGGGATTAGGCCCACATGAAAACTATCCAGACCGGCTTTCTTCTGCCTGCGTCGATCGTTGGGATCTGCCGCTGGATGCCATGTACACCCCTTATGTTTTCCCAAGCGAAAACGGCCTGCGCTGCCACACTCGCGAACTGAGCTATGGCCCGCACTGCTGGCGCGGTGATTTCCAGTTCAACATTAGCCGCTACGGTCAGAAGCAGCTAATGGAGACCAGTCACCGCCATCTGCTACAACCTGAAGCGGGAACCTGGCTCAATATTGATGGCTTCCATATGGGCGTGGGCGGAGACGACTCCTGGAGCCCTTCTGTTTCTCCGGAATACCAACTGAGCGCCGGATGCTACCACTACCAGTTGGTCTGGGGTTAAACATAATTATCTGGCAGGTTAACGCCTGCCAGCTTTCTTCGAAAGGAAGTCCATCATGTATTATTTAAAAAATACTAATTTCTGGATGTTTGGCTTTTTCTTCTTCTTTTATTTTTTCATTATGGGTGCCTATTTCCCTTTCTTCCCGATCTGGTTACACGATATAAACCATATCAGCAAAGGGGATACCGGTATTATCTTCGCCTGTATTTCACTGTTCTCACTGCTATTCCAGCCTATTTTCGGTTTACTTTCCGATAAGCTCGGCCTGCGTAAACATCTGCTATGGGTGATTACCGGAATGCTGGTGATGTTTGCCCCATTCTTTATTTACGTCTTCGGTCCATTATTACAGGCTAATATTCTGCTGGGTTCGATTGTCGGCGGGATTTACCTTGGCTTTATTTACAATGCCGGTGCCCCTGCGATTGAAGCCTATATTGAAAAGGCAAGTCGCCGAAGCAACTTCGAATTTGGCCGCGCGCGCATGTTCGGCTGCGTGGGCTGGGCGCTGTGCGCCTCGATTGCCGGAATTATGTTTAACATCAATAACCAGTTTGTCTTCTGGCTGGGCTCCGGCTGCGCAGTCATTCTGGCCCTGCTGCTGTTCTTTTCAAAAACGGAGGTTCCTTCTTCCGCACAGGTTGCAGACGCGGTAGGCGCCAACCACTCGGCCTTCAGCCTTAAGCTGGCTCTGGAACTGTTCAAGCAGCCGAAGCTCTGGTTCCTTTCACTGTACGTAGTCGGCGTCTCCTGTACCTATGACGTATTTGACCAACAGTTTGCCAACTTCTTCACCTCGTTCTTTGCCACCGGTGAACAGGGTACCCGCGTGTTTGGCTACGTCACTACCATGGGGGAATTGCTCAACGCCTGCATCATGTTCTTTGCGCCGCTGATTGTGAATCGCATCGGCGGTAAAAACGCCCTGCTGCTGGCGGGGACGATTATGTCGGTGCGGATTATCGGCTCCTCATTCGCCACCTCTGCGCTGGAAGTCGTTATCCTTAAAACGCTGCATATGTTTGAGATACCGTTCCTGATAGTCGGCTGCTTTAAATACATCACCAGCCAGTTTGAGGTGCGTTTCTCCGCAACGATTTATCTGGTGTGCTTCTGTTTCTTCAAACAGCTGGCAATGATTTTTATGTCCGTACTGGCGGGCAACATGTACGAGAGCATTGGTTTCCAGGGGGCTTATCTGGTTCTGGGGATGATTGCGCTAAGCTTCACGGCCATCTCGGTATTTACCCTTAGCGGGGCAAAGCCGTTCTCCCATTATCTCGCAAAAAATAGCCAATAAAATCAGGATGAAATAACGCTAATGAACATTCCGATGAGAGAGAGAATAAAATCAGGCATGCTATTCACGGATATGTGTGAAAGGTTACCAGAAGAGAGACTGCGCGGCAAAGAATTAATGTATGACTTTAATAACACCCGCCCGTCCGAAGAAAAAAAGAGAATTGAGCTCATTTATAAAATGTTCGGTAAAGTGGGAAAGAATCCGTGGATTGAACCGCCCATTCGCTTCGCCTACGGCAGTAATATTTTTATCGGTGACTATTTTTATGCCAATTTCAACTTCACCATTGTTGACGATCACACGGTGACGATTGGTGATAATGTCCTGATCGCCCCTAACGTTACGATTTCGGTAACCGGACACCCGGTCCACCATGAATTGAGGGAAAAAGGCGAGATGTTTTCTTTCCCGGTGACGATAGAAAACAATGTGTGGATCGGCAGCAACGTGGTTATCAATCCGGGAGTCACAATTGGAGAAAACAGCGTTATCGGTGCAGGCAGCGTTGTCACGAAAGATATTCCCGCAAATGTCGTTGCGGCGGGCGTACCATGCAAAGTTATCAGAGAAATAACCGACCGGGATAAAGCGTATTACTATAAAGATTTTAAAGTCGAAGCGGCAGGTTAATTACGTCTACGCCTAAGCTACCTATAGGTATAAATCATCTCTTACACGGCCTCTTAAGACGGCGTTCGCCTCAAGAGGCCTTTTTTCTGGCGAAGATAAGCTACTCTTCATCCTCAACCGCTAACGGTTCAAACCCGCCATTCCCCTGCCACCCTTCAAGACGCTGATAAACCACCTCAACCGCGTCTTTAATCGCCTGGGTCATTGGGTAATAAAAACCCACGATATCCGGCTGAATGCCGAGGAAAATCACCTCACCCACGTCTTCTTTCAGCTGATCGACCAGGTAGTTCAGCGGCATATTGTGGGTGGTCATCATAAACATCTCAGCGATATCGTCCGGGTCGATAATGCGAATCTCACCGGGGTTCAGCCCCATATCGGTGGCATCAACAATCAGCAGACGATCCGGGTTCAACTCGCGGATCGCCACAATATCGTTTTCCGGTGCGCTACCACCGTCAATCACGACCCACGCCCCTTTCGGCTGGGCTGCACACATTTCGGCAAGTAGAGGGCCAGCGCCATCGTCGCCCATCATGCTGTTGCCGACACAGAGTAAAACGTCAGTCATGGTCATTCCTCAATCGTAAAATCAGTCGCGCAGGCGGCGCACCATCAGATAGATGGCGCTCTCCTGATGAATGGCGTGCAGCATATTGAGCATCGCTTGGCTCCACTCTTTTTGCTGCGGCGTTTGTGACGCCCGCGCTTTATCAAACGCGTTCGCCAGCATCGACACATGGTTGCTGTCGATGACAATCTCGCCGTACTTCGGCACGCCTTCCATTTTGCGCCGCGCAGTATTGTCCGCTTCCAGCGTAGCAATCCACGCCAGATACGCATCCCACGGACAGGTCAGCGCGGCTTCGAGACAGTCGATGACCCCAAGATGGTGGCCAATCGCCAGGCTGTAATAGACAACCTGCTGCGCCTCGGAAGGCGTGGCATCGTTCTCATCAATAAATTTACGGCTCAGTTGACTGAACACCACCTGTTCGCTCATCGAATACGTGCCTCTTCTACTACGTGGTTAAGCTGCGTGACGATTTCCGTCAGACGCGGATCGTTTTCTGTGGCCAGCCACTGCTGAACCTGGGTGTCCCCCTGGCCCAAGTGCAGCATATAGTCGTCGGCAATCTGGCGACCATAGCGGTAGCCCGCCAGGCGGCGCGCGGCGCGGTCAACCTGCACGCGCAGCGGCTGGACCATATCCGTATGCAGAATTTCAGCCGGCTGCGCGTCCAGTTCACTTGGCGCACGAGCGTGGATTTTCTGCTCCAGCAGGCCCAGCGCCATGGCGAAGCCGTACAGCGTTGCCGCAGGCGTTGGCGGGCAGCCCGGAATGTAAACGTCTACCGGCACGATTTTGTCGGTGCCGCCCCAGACGCAGTACAGGTCGTGGAAGATCCCACCGCTGTTGCCGCAAGCGCCGTAGGAGATACAGATTTTCGGGTCTGGCGCGGACTGCCAGGCGCGCAGCGCCGGAGAACGCATGGCGCGGGTCACCGCGCCGGTAAACAGCAGAATGTCGGCATGACGCGGTGACGGCACCACTTTAATGCCGAAACGTTCGGCGTCGAACAACGGTGAAAGCGTGGCAAAGATTTCGATTTCACAGCCGTTACAGCCGCCGCAGTCCACGCGGTATACGTAGGCGGAACGCTTGATGTTTTTCAGCAGCGACGCCTTCATGCTGGCGATAGATTCTTCTACCGTCATCGGCACCGGCATGCCGTTGTCGTCGCGTGGCCCTATTAAGTTGCTCATCAGATGGCCTCTTTCATGTGGCGAGTCAGGTCAATACGGTCGGAAGGCACCAAACATTTCTGACGCTTACATTCCGGGCAGGTCTCAAAGCTTTCGCGGTGGTTTTCCGCGCGGCTGTCGCCGTTGTGCTTGAGCAGCGCAATGGCGTAATCAATCTCTTTTTGCACCGCAAATGGACGGTTGCAGACGCGGCAGTTGCAGATATCAAAACGGGACTGCTGCAAGAAATCTTCTTTCTTCCACACCGCCAGTTCGTACTCCTGCGACAGCTTGATCGCTGCCGTCGGGCACACTTCTTCGCAGCGGCCGCAAAAGATGCAGCGGCCGAGGTTGAACTGCCACGCCAGCTGGTTGCTGACGCGGTCGGTTTCCACCGTCAGCGCGTTCGACGGGCACGCGTTCACGCACGCCGCGCAGCCGATGCACTGCTGCGGATTGTGTTCCGGTTTGCCGCGGAAGTTTTTATCAACCGGCATCGGTTCCAGCGGATAGGACGATGTCGTAGTGCCGGTTTTGATGACTTTTTTGATAAAGGTAAACATGACGATTCCTTATTTCAGCGGCGAGTTCTTACGTTCGATGCTGTAGCGCTCAAGTTCTTTGTACGGCACGACCTTGCTCTTCTTCTTACGCACATCGACCACGGTCATACGGTCGGTACAGGAGTAGCAAGGGTCGAGGCTACCGATAATCAGCGGCGCATCGGAAACGGTGTTGCCGCGCAGCATATAGCGCAGGGTTGGCCAGTTGGCGTAGGTCGCCGCACGGCAGCGCCAGCGGTACAGCTTCTGGTTGTCGCCGGTCATGCTCCAGTGGATATCGTCACCGCGAGGCGCTTCCGAGAAGCCCAGCGCGAAGCGGTTTGGAATGTAGGTGAACCCTTCCACCGCAAGCGGGCCGCCAGGCAGGTTATCGAGGCCGTAATCAATCATATTCAGCGCGGTGAACACCTCGTTGATACGCACTTTCAGGCGGGAGATAACGTCGCAGCCCTGCTCGCTATGCACTTCCATCGGCAGCAGACCGTAGCCCACGAACGGGTGATCGGCGCGGGTGTCACGGGCGTGACCGCTGGCGCGAACCATCGGGCCGACGTTACTGAAGTCACGGGCGATTTCCGGATCCAGGCGGCCGATACCGACGGTGCGCTGTTCCATGTTCGGGGTGCTCAGCAGAATATCCACCAGGTCCTGCACGTCACGGCGCATCTGCTGCGCCAGTTGACGGGTCTGGATCATGTCGTCTTTCAGGAAGTCACGACGGATACCGCCAATCAGGTTCAGGCCGTAGGTTTTACGCGCGCCGGTCAGGATTTCCGCCATTTTCATGGAGGCTTCACGAACGCGGAAGAACTGCATAAAGCCGGAGTCGAAGCCGGTGAAGTGGCACGCCAGGCCGAGGTTCAGCAGGTGCGAGTGCAGACGCTCAACTTCCAACAGAATCGCACGAATCATCTGCGCACGTTCCGGTACCACGATGCCCATCGCGTTCTCGACGGAGGTGGTATACGCGGTGCTGTGGGCAAAGCCGCAGATGCCGCACACGCGGTCAGACAAGAACGTCACTTCGTTGTAACCCATGCGGGTTTCCGCCAGTTTTTCCATGCCGCGGTGGACATAGAACAGACGGTAGTCGGCGTCGATGATGTTCTCGCCGTCAACGAACAGGCGGAAGTGACCCGGTTCATCGGAAGTAACGTGCAGCGGGCCAATTGGCACCACGTTGTTTTTCTTGGTACCCAGCTCGTTGATGAACTCGTAGGTTTCGGCATCGGTAGTCGGTGCCGGGCGCTGACGATAGTCCATGCTGTCTTTACGCAACGGGTACAGCTCATCCGGCCAATCATCCGGCAGCACCAGACGACGTTCGTCGGGCAGGCCCACCGGGCGCAGGCCGTACATGTCACGCACTTCGCGCTCGCCCCAGACCGCCGCCGGAACGCGCGGCGTTACGGACGGGTATTCGAGGGTGTTAGGGTCAACTTCGACGCGCACGGTAATCCAGCACTTGGTGCCTTTTTCCATCGACAGCACGTAGTAGACCGCATAGTGTCCGTTCAGTTTACGTTCATCGTTGCCGAACAGCACCGACAGCCAGCCGCCCTGCTGGTAGTAAAGAAACTCGACGACTTCCGGCAGGTAGTTCACCTTCACGGTAATCGTTAACTGGTCTTTGGTCTGCCAGGCTTCGTCCAGCACCACGCCCGGGAAGGCCTGGTGCAGCGCAGCGAGGTAGTGTTGACCCACTTTTTCTTCAGACATGCTCAAAACTCTCTTATCACGCCACCAGCAAGGAGACGAAGGCTAAAAAGGCTAAACCGAACCCGGTCCAGGTGATACGACCGGTAATATCCAGACGCAGACGCGCCATGCTGTTTTCGAACAGGGCGATAATCAGCACGCCGACCACCAGCTTGACGATGGCGGCAATCACGGCAATCACCAGACCACCAACGCTAAAGCTGGTCATCTGTCCCCACGGAATGAAGACGCCAACAAACATCTGCAGCACCACCAGCTGTTTGAGGCTGATGCCCCACTTCAGCACGCCAAAGCCGCTGCCGCTGTACTCGGACAGCGGGCCTTCCTGCAACTCTTGCTCTGCTTCCGCTAAGTCGAACGGCAGTTTGCCCATTTCGATAAAGGTGGCGAAAGCGCAGGCGCAGAAGGCCAGCACCAGCGGAATGCTGCGGCTGACCGGCCAGTGGTACAGGGTGTTGGTGATATTGCTGATATGGGTAGAGCCCGCGACCAGCGCTGCGACCCACAGCCCCAGCAGCAGCATCGGCTCAACCAGCACGCCGAGCATCGCTTCACGACTTGCGCCGATAGCGGTGAACGGGCTGCCGGTGTCGAGGCCGGCAATGGCAAAGAAGAAACGCGCAATGGCAAACAGGTAGATAAGCGTAATCAGGTCGCCCAGACCCGGCATTGGGGATGCGACGGTCACTACCGGCAGCGCGGTCGCAATCGTCAGCATCACGCCGACCATCACAAACGGCGTCAGGCGGAACACCCAGCCGGAAGCGTCCGGGCCAATGCTCTGACGGCCCAGCAGTTTGATGATGTCGCGATACTCCTGCATCACGCCCGGCCCGCGACGGTTATGCAACCGTGCGCGCAGCACGCGGGTGATACCGGAAAGCAGCGGCGCGACGGCGAACAGTACCAGCGCCTGCAGTACAGCAAATAGGAACGTCATGTTCAGGCTCCTCGAGAGATGACAATCACGACCAGCACCGCCAGTTCAACCAGCGCCAGACGTTGCAGCAGCAGCGGCGCCGCCGCATTCTGCCAGCCCGGAACCAGAGAGACCGGGTTGAGCCATTTGCGCAGTTTCAGCACTGGAGCAAAGGCCTGCTTCACCGGCATCGCAAAACCGTGCGCGGTGATCACCATGGATTGTTCGTGGTCGTAACCACAGACCCACGCCGCGCCGCGAGAACGGCTTGGCAGGCGGTTGCCTTTGAGCAGCGCCAGAATGATGAACGGCAATAACGGGCAGGCAATCAGCAGCAGGGTAATCATCGGCTGGGAGACCACGGTGTGCGCGGTGGCCATCGGCAGCGGCACGGCGGCGCTCAGCATTGGCAGCAGCCACGGCGCGGCAACGCCGCCAACGATACACAGCAGCGCCATCACCACGGTGCTAATGGCCATCAGCAGCGGCGCGCAGCAGGCGTTTTCCGCCTCTTTAGTGCGCGGTGCACCGAGGAAGGTCACGCCGTAGACTTTCGCCATACACATCACCGCCAGCGCGCCGGTAATCGCCAGGCCAACGGCCAGCAACGGCCCCAGCAGACGACCAATAAACGCCCCGCTGGTGCTCAGCTTGAAGAAGGACTGATAAATAACCCACTCACCGGCAAAGCCGTTCAGCGGCGGCAGCGCGGCCATTGCCATCAGGCCGACTAACATCGCCAGCGAAATCATCGGCATACGTTTGCCGATACCGCCCAGCTTCTCGATGTCGCGGTGACCGGTGCGGAACCAGACGGAGCCCGCGCCGAGGAACAGCGTGGTTTTGAACAGGCTATGGTTGAGCAGATGGTACAGACCGCCGGTCAAACCCAGCGCCACCATTACCGGTTCCTGCAGCGCCAGACCGGTCACGCCCACGCCTAAACCGAGCAGGATAATGCCGATGTTTTCCAGCGTGTGGTACGCCAGCAGACGCTGAATATTGTGTTCCATCAGCGCGTACAGACCGCCGACAAACGCGGTGATCATGCCCAGCACCAGCAGCGCAATGCCCCACCACAGCGGTTGAACGTTGCCCAACAGCGATACGGTGAGAATGCCGAGCAGACCCACTTTCATCACCACGGTAGAGAACAGCGCGGCGGCCGGTGCGCTCGCGTTAGCGTGCGCCTGCGGCACCCAGCCGTGCAGCGGGATGATCCCTGCCAGCAGGCCAAAGCCAATCACGCAAAGCACCCAGATGTCAGAACCGATTGGCAGCATCTGCGCACGTTCGTTCAGCAGTACCAGATCCAGCGTACCGTAGCGCTGCCACAGCAGCAGGCAGGCAATCGCCAGCAGAATGGTACCCAGACGGCCCAGCACAAACCACAGCTTGCCGGAAGAAGCACAGCCGGTGAGGAACGCGCCGCACAGCGCCATGATTTCCGCCATCACCACCAGCGAACCGAAGCTGCTCGCCACAATCGCGCAGACGGCAGCCGCCAGCAGGATGTTGATCAGCAGACCGTTGCTTTTCACGTTCGGGTGACGGTGCCAGTCAATGTTGTAGAGGCTGACAAACAGGCCGCACAGGCCGAGCGCAATCAACCATACCGCGTTCAGCGGCGACACCAGCACGCTGTAGTGAACCAGCGACAGGCTACCTATCACCGGGAAACCGTGAACCAGCACCTGAACGCCCGCCAGGCCCGCGCACAGGCTGCCCAGCGCGCCGCCGACACCGGCGACAAAACCGCTCAGAGATTTATTAAACGACAGCACAAAGGACAGCACGGCGGCAGCGGCAAACCAGGCCACTGCGCTATTAATCAACGTCATGACGCTCATTTCGCCTCTCCTTGTTGCGCCTGGAACAGCGTCAAATCGCCTAAATCGGTGTGGAAGGTCAGTTCGCGTTTGCGTTTGCTGACGCGGGCGATGTCCATATTGTTCACCAGATGCAGCGCTTTAGTCGGACAGGTACGCACGCAGGCCGGGCCCTCTTCGTCGAAGTGGCACAGGTCGCATTTGACCGCGATGGCGCGAACGCCAGGCACCCAGTCCAGCAGCGTACTGACGCGAGCCGGAGCCGGTGGCGCAGGCAGCGCTTTCGGTGAGTTGGCGTTTGCTGGAATATCCAGCGGGCGACTACCGGAAAATTCAATCGCCCCAAACGGGCAGGCAATGCCGCACAGTTTGCAGCTGACGCACAGGCTTTCATTCAGCTGTACGGCGCCATCGACGCGGGTAATCGCATTGACCGGGCATACCCCGGCGCACGGCGCGTCTTCACAGTGGTGACACATCTGTGGCGCGGATTCTTTTTCATTAAGCATTACTCTGAGCCGCGGCATAGATTGCAGGCCGTGGTGGCGATGCGTTTCCGCACAGGCCGCTTCACAGGTACGGCAACCGATACAAACGGTAGAGTCAGCAATTACAAAACGATTCACCAGGTCTTCCTCAGGTGACAGTCATTTTTGACGAAATCATGCAGAGCAAGTGTCATTTCGACACCCGTCGACACACCGATAATCAAGCGTGAGAAGCCCGTTGAGACTCTGGTGCCAGCTGGCTGAAACTGACCGGGCTGTCGCTTTCAAGCGCCGCATACAGGGTGTCGTATACCGGCGAAATTTTTTCCAGGTAGTGTTCCAGCACCTGCTCGCGGTCACGGATATTGACGGTGCCGTCAATAAAGCCGTTCATGCTCATCTCGGCGCTGCCCACACACTGTTTATTCAGGCCGTCGCGGGTTTCAACAACGTACTCAACGGTGTGGCTGTTAAAGCCGCTGGCAAGGCTGACAGAAACCACGAAATGTTCGAACAGCACGAAGCTCAGCTCTTTCTCTGGCGCGCAGTTCATGCCGTGATGCAGACGCGCTTTGGACAACGTAATCCCCTGAACCAGAGAGTTGCAGTAGACACGCCATTGATCCTGATGGCGGCGGTGACGATCGGCGATATAGTCGGCCTTCTCGCTAATTTCCCAAATAGTCATGTCGGTTACCCGGTTAATAGAAACAAGCCTCCTAAGCACTTTTCATGCCATATTTTTAATTAATTGATTTAATTGATATTTAATGAAATGACACTGCCACAGTGACATGTCATTTCGTCAGTACGACATCGTCATCGACAGTCTTTAATGACCTTTTTTCATCTCTGGCATCGTTATTGCATTATCACGGCGAGTTATGAAACAGGAGGCGTTATGCACGAAATCACGCTCTGCCAGCGAGCGCTGGAAATTGTCGAACAACAGGCGGTACAGAACGGCGCGAAGCGCGTCACCGGCGTCTGGATGAAGGTCGGCGCTTTTTCTTGTGTAGAGACGAGCGCAATGACCTTTTGTTTTGATCTGGTGTGCCGCGGCACGCTGGCTGAAGGCTGTACACTGCACGTCGAGGAACAGGAAGCGGAATGCTGGTGTGAATCCTGCCAGCAGTACGTTCAGCTCGTGTCAGTTCACGTGCGCCGTTGTCCGCAGTGCCATAGCGACAACCTGCGCATCGTCGCCGACGACGGTTTACAGATTCAGCGAATTGAAATTGATCAGGAGTAAAGTATGTGTACCACCTGTGGTTGTGCCGATGGCAACCTCTATATAGAGGGCGATGAACGTAACCCGCACTCGCTGTTCCGCAGCGCACCTTTCGCCCCGGCAGGCCGTCCGGCGCTGTCCATTACCGGCGTCAGAACCCGAGAGTTTGAACCACAGGCCGCCGACAACGGCGACCTGCACTACGGTCACGGCGAAGCGGGCACCCACGCGCCGGGCATGAGCCAGCGCCGGATGCTGGAAGTCGAAATCGACGTGCTGGATAAAAACAACCAGATTGCCGCCCGCAACCGCGCGCGCTTTGCCGCCCGCGAGCTGCTGGTGCTGAATCTGGTTTCCAGCCCCGGCTCCGGTAAAACCACCCTGCTCACCGAAACCCTGATGCGCCTGAAAGACCGCGTATCCTGCGCCGTTATCGAAGGCGACCAGCAGACGGTGAACGACGCCGCGCGCATTCGCGCCACCGGCACACCGGCGATTCAGGTCAACACCGGGAAAGGCTGTCACCTTGATGCGCAGATGATTGCCGATGCCGCCCCGCGCCTGCCGCTCGAGAGCAACGGAATTCTGTTTATCGAAAACGTTGGTAACCTGGTTTGCCCGGCGAGCTTTGATTTAGGCGAGCGCCACAAAGTCGCCGTGCTGTCGGTCACCGAAGGTGAAGACAAGCCACTCAAGTACCCGCATATGTTTGCCGCCGCGTCGGTCATGCTGCTCAACAAAGTTGACCTGCTGCCGTACCTCAATTTCGACGTTGAGAAATGCCTCGCCTGCGCGCGTGAAGTGAACCCGAATATTGAAATCATCCTGCTCTCCGCCACCAGCGGTGAAGGCATGGACACCTGGCTGAACTGGCTGGAGACGCAGCGATGTGCATAGGCATTCCTGGACAAATTTCTGCCATTGACGGCGTACAGGCGAAGGTAGACGTTTGCGGCATTAAGCGCGATGTCGACCTGACGCTGGTCGGCGCGGTGGACGAAAACGGTCAGTCGCGCATCGGCCAGTGGGTGCTGGTGCACGTGGGCTTTGCCATGAGCATCATCAACGAAGAAGAGGCGCGCGATACTCTCGCGGCGCTGGAAAATATGTTTGAAGTTGAGCCCGACGTTGGCGCGCTGCTCTTTGGCGAGGAAAGATAATGCGTTTTGTTGATGAGTACCGCGCACCCGAGCAGGTGATGCAGCTGATTGCCCACCTGAAAAACCGGGCGCAGCTTCTGGCCTATACCGCTGAACGCCCACTGCGCATCATGGAAGTGTGCGGCGGCCATACGCACGCGATTTTCAAATTCGGTCTCGACCAGCTGCTGCCGGAGAACATCGAATTTATCCACGGGCCAGGCTGCCCGGTGTGCGTACTGCCGATGGGACGCATCGACACCTGTATTGAAATCGCCAGCCATCAAGAGGTGATTTTCTGCACCTTCGGCGACGCCATGCGCGTACCGGGGAAAAACGGCTCGCTGATGCAGGCAAAATCGCGCGGCGCGGATATCCGTATCGTCTATTCACCGATGGACGCCCTTAAGCTGGCGCAGCAGAACCCGGATCGCAAAGTGGTGTTCTTTGGCTTAGGCTTTGAAACCACCATGCCGACCACCGCCATCACCTTGCAACAGGCGAAAGCGCAGAAGGTCAGCAACTTCTTCTTTTTCTGCCAGCATATTACCCTTATTCCTACCCTGCGCAGTCTGCTCGACCAGCCGGACAACGGTATCGATGCGTTTCTTGCGCCGGGCCACGTCAGCATGGTCATCGGCACGCACGCCTATGGCTTTATCGCCAGCGATTACCAGCGTCCGCTGGTGGTGGCGGGCTTTGAGCCGGTCGACCTGTTGCAAGGCGTGAACATGCTGGTGGAGCAAAAAATTGCCGCAGCGCCCTGTGTCGAAAACCAGTACCGTCGCGTGGTGCCGGATGACGGCAACAAGCTTGCGCAGAACGCCATTGCTGAGGTGTTTGCAGTCAAAGGCGACAGCGAATGGCGCGGCCTTGGGTTAATTAACGACTCCGGCGTGCAGTTGACGCCGGACTATCAATGTTTTGACGCGGAAGCGCACTTCAAACCGCAGCCGCAGCGCGTCTGCGATGACCCGCGCGCCCGCTGCGGCGACGTGCTGACCGGCCGTTGCAAACCGCATCAGTGCCCGCTGTTTGGCGCCACCTGCAACCCGCAGAGCGCATTCGGCGCGCTGATGGTGTCGTCAGAAGGCGCGTGCGCCGCCTGGTATCAATATCGTAGTCAGGAGGCAGAAGCATGAAGAGTATTCAGTTAGCGCACGGGAGCGGCGGTCTGGCGATGCAGCAGCTTATCGATGGCCTGTTTATGAAAGCCTTCGCCAACCCCTGGCTGGCGGAGCAGGAAGATCAGGCGCGCCTGTCGCTGGCTTCGCTGACCGCCCACGGCGACCGTCTGGCTTTCTCCACCGACAGCTACGTGATTGACCCGCTGTTCTTCCCCGGCGGCAATATCGGCAAGCTGGCGATTTGCGGCACCGCCAACGACGTGGCGGTCAGCGGTGCGGTGCCGCGTTATCTCTCCTGCGGCTTTATCATTGAAGAAGGGCTGCCGATGGAGACGCTGGAGGCGGTGGTCAACAGCATGGCGGAAACGGCCAAAGCGGCGGATATCGCCATCGTCACCGGCGACACCAAAGTGGTGGGTCGCGGCGCGGCGGACAAGCTGTTTATCAACACTGCCGGGATGGGCGCTATCCCGTCCGATATCCACTGGGGCGCGGCCACGCTTACGCCGGGTGACCTGCTGATTGTCAGCGGGACGCTGGGCGATCACGGCGCGACCATCCTCAACCTGCGCGAACAGTTAGGCCTTGATGGCGAACTGCAAAGCGACTGCGCGGTGCTCACCCCGCTTATCCAAAGCCTGCGCCCGATTGCTGGCGTGAAGGCGCTGCGCGACGCCACCCGCGGCGGCGTGAACGCGGTAGCCCATGAATTTGCCGCCACCAGCGGACACGGCGTTGAGATTCATGAACAGAATATTCCGCTGAAAGATGCCGTGCGCGGTGTATGCGAATTATTGGGGCTTGACGCCCTTAACTTCGCAAATGAGGGTAAACTGATGATTGGCGTCACCCGCGAAGCAGCCGAAGAGGTGCTCGCCGCACTGCGCGCCCATCCACTGGGCCGTGATGCCGCTATCATTGGCGAAATCACTGAACGTCGTGGGGTTCGCGTTGCCGGCCTGTATGGCGTAAAACGCACGCTGGATCTTCCTCACGCCGAACCGCTGCCACGAATCTGTTAACAGACCGCTCAAGGTCTGCAATTTATTATTATTATTAGTTATCGCACCGATCACGGTGCTTTTATGGGCAAGCTACATGTCGTATACACCGATGGGCGATCTCGGACAGCAAGGGCTGTTTGATATCACCCGGACTCTTCTCCAACAACCCGATCTGGCCACGCTCAGCGAAACGCTGGCGCAGCTGGCAAAACAATCTGCGCTGGCAGACAGCGCGGCGATAATCCTGCTGCAGCCGGGAAACCACCGCGCGGGATACCACGCGACGCGCGAAGCGGGTAACCCCATCGCCTATGAAGACGATAACGTGCTGGCGAATGGGCCGGTCAGACGCCTGCTTTCACGCCCGGATGCCCTGCATTGTAGCTACAGCGAGTTTCTCGAAGCCTGGCCGCAGCTGGCGCACAGCGGGCTCTACACGCCGTTTGGCCATTACTGCCTGCTGCCGCTGGCCGCTGAAGGGCGCATCTTCGGCGGCTGTGAATTTATCCGCCAGAATGACCAGCCATGGACGGAAAAAGAGTACCAGCGTCTGCACACCTTTACGCAGATTGTCGCCGTGGTGACCGAGCAGATCCAAAGCCGTGTCACCAACAATGTCGACTACGATCTCTTGTGCCGCGAGCGCGATAACTTCCGCATTCTGGTGGCTATCACCAACGCCGTGCTGTCGCGTCTCGACATGGACGATCTGGTCGGCGCGGTGGCCAAAGAGATCCACTACTACTTTGATATCGATGCCATCAGCGTGGTGCTGCGCGGTAACCGCAAAGGCAAGCTGAACATCTACTCGACGCACTATATTGACGTAAACGATCCGGTCCACGATCAGAGCGAAGTGAACGAGTCCGGCACGCTGACCGAGCGGGTGTTCAAGAGCAAAGAGATGCTCAAGCTTAACCTCGACGAGCAGGACAAGCTGGCCCCGTACGAACGCCAGCTGTTTGAAATGTGGGACGACAAAATTCAGACGCTGTGCCTGCTGCCGCTGATGTCTGGCGACAAGATGCTTGGCGTGTTGAAACTTGCCCAGTGTGACGAAAAAGTATTTAGTGCCGCCAACCTCAAGCTGCTCAAACAAATCGCCGAGCGGGTCTCCATTGCCGTCGATAACGCCCTCGCCTATCAGGAAATTCATCGTCTGAAAGAGCGCCTGGTCGACGAGAACCTCGCCCTGACCGAACAGCTCAACAACGTTGACGGTGAGTTTGGCGAAATCATTGGCCGCAGCGAAGCGATGTTCAACGTGCTCAAGCAGGTTGAGATGGTGGCGCCAAGCGACAGCACCGTGCTAATCCTCGGCGAAACCGGCACCGGTAAAGAGTTGATTGCCCGCGCCATTCATAATCTGAGCGGCCGAAACACCCGTCGGATGGTGAAGATGAACTGCGCGGCAATGCCGGCCGGTCTGCTGGAAAGCGATCTCTTCGGCCACGAGCGCGGCGCGTTCACCGGTGCCAGCGCCCAGCGTATTGGCCGCTTTGAGCTGGCGGATAAAAGCTCCATGTTCCTCGATGAAGTGGGCGATATGCCGCTGGAGCTACAGCCGAAGCTGCTGCGCGTGTTGCAGGAGCAGGAATTCGAGCGCTTGGGCAGCAATAAGCTGATCCAGACCGACGTACGTCTGATCGCCGCCACCAACCGCGATCTCAAGCAGATGGTGCTGGATCGCGAATTCCGTAGCGATCTTTACTACCGCCTGAACGTTTTCCCGATCCACCTGCCGCCGCTGCGCGAGCGTCCGGAAGATATTCCGCTGCTGGTGAAAGCCTTCACCTTTAAAATCGCCCGTCGTTTGGGGCGCAATATCGACAGCATTCCGGCGGAAACGCTGCGCACCTTGAGCCAGATGGAATGGCCGGGTAACGTGCGTGAGCTGGAGAACGTGATTGAGCGTGCGGTGCTGCTGACGCGCGGCAGCGTGTTGCAGCTTTCGATGCCGGAGCTGGCCTTTGCCAGCGAAGAAACACCGGAGCCGACGCCGCTTGCCGAAGCGCCGAAAGAGGGCGAAGACGAATATCAGCTGATCGTCCGGGTACTGAAAGAGACTAACGGCGTGGTCGCCGGGGCGAAAGGCGCGGCGCAGCGTCTGGGGCTTAAGCGCACCACATTGCTCTCAAGAATGAAACGTCTGGGCATTGATAAGGATTCGTTAATGTAGAAACTGTGGCTATACTGACCTCTGATTCGATAACAAGTGAATGGAGGCAGTATCGTATGGCAGTTTCAGCACGTAACCAATTAACGGGCATCATCAGCGCAGTCTCAACCGGCGCGGTCAACGACGAAATCGAACTGACCCTGCCGGGCGGCGCAAAGCTGGTGGCTATCGTCACCCATAGCAGTAAAGAAGCGCTGGGCTTGGTCAATGGGAAGGAAGCCATTGCCCTGATTAAAGCCCCGTGGGTAACGCTGGCAACCGAAGACTGTGGCCTGAAGTTCTCTGCCCGCAACCAGTTTGCCGGTGAAGTGACCCAAGTCACCGAAGGCGCGGTAAACGCGACGGTACATATCAAAACCGACGCTGGCTTTGAGATTGTTGCCGTGGTCACCAACGAAAGCCAGAGCGAGATGAAGCTGGCGAAAGGCAGCCGCGCTATTGCGCTGATCAAGGCTTCCGCGATTCTTATCGCCACCCGCGCGTAAGTTTTCCCCGGCGTCGCGCTGCTCAGTTTGGCTACGCGACGCCGGGAATAACACCCACCTCACACCTTCTCGTTTCTCTATTTATGAAACACCATTTTGTGAATACATTCCCGTTCTCACAATTTAATGGATGATAAATAAGCGTTTTCCCCGTGGAGACGTCTATGATTCGCTTACCTCTGTCCGCTGCTCTTGTTCTGGCATTTTCCGCGCAGGCGGCTTTTGCCGCTCTACCCATCCTTTCCGTCTGGCCCAATGGCGAAGCGCCGGGGGCTAAAAACAGCCCGGTAACCTACGCGCTGGTGGAACGTAGTAAAGATCCGAAACTGCCGGATCGCGCCGTTACCGGCATCCGCGCGCCACAAATCACCGTCTACGCCCCGGCGCATCCGAACGGCGTGGCGCTGCTGGTGACGCCGGGTGGCTCCTATCAGCGGGTGGTGTTGGATAAAGAAGGCAGCGATTTAGCCGCGCCGTTTAACGCCAAAGGCTACACGCTGTTTGTGATGACCTACCGCATGCCCGCCGATGGTCATGCCGAAGGGGCCAATGCGCCATTAGCTGACGCCCAGCGAGCACTGCGCACCGTCCGCGCTAATGCCGCAAAGTGGCATATTAATCCGCAAAAAATCGGTGTGATGGGCTTCTCTGCGGGTGGGCACGTAGCCGCAAGCCTTGAGACGCGCTACGACGAAGCGGTTTACTCACCGCTCGATGATGTCGATAAACAGAGCGCGCGTCCTGATTTTGTGGTGCTCGGCTACCCGGTTATTTCAATGGATAAAGCCATTGCTCACCCCGGTTCACGCACCGCATTAATTGGCGACACGCCATCCGCCGAGCAGATTAAGCACTACTCTCCTGAGCTGAATGTCACCGCTCAAACACCGCCAACCTTCCTGATGCACGCGGTGGATGACCCGTCGGTACCGGTCGATAATTCGCTGGTGATGTTCAACGCCCTGCGCGCGCATAACGTGCCGACGGAGTTGCATCTGTTTGCCGAAGGTAAACACGGGTTTGGCATTCGCGGAACCAAAGGCCTGCCCGCCGCCGCATGGCCGGAGCTGGCGATGAATTGGGTTGCTTCGCTGCATTAGTCGCGCCTGACGGCGCTGCGCTTATCTGGCCTACAAACCCAAAAACGGCACGGACCTGTAGGCCGGATAAGGCGAAGCCGCCATCCGGCAATCTGGTTTACCACCCAGACAAAATTGAGATCTCATTTTTCCCTTTTGATCACAATAATCCAGTAAATCACCTCATTCTCTTCTGTCTCCCCGCCCCGCATTTGCCTAACGTAGAAGCCATAAGAAACGTCAGGTTAATCTCCCGAGGAGCCCGCAAAATGACTAATCGTATCCAGCGCCTGAAAGACGCCCTCTTTGCCAACCCGCGCGAAATCTCCCTTGAGCGTGCCGTCCTCTACACTGAAAGCCACCGTCAGACCGACGGCGAGCCGGTCATCATTCGCCGCGCCAAAGCCACCGCTCATATTCTCGATAACGTCGCCATCAGCATTCGCGACGATGAACTGATTGCCGGCAACCGCACCATCAAACCGCGCGCCGGGATTATATCGCCGGAGATGGACCCATACTGGCTGCTAAAAGAACTGGACCAGTTCCCTACCCGCCCGCAGGACCGTTTTAATATCAGCGACGACGACAAGCGCCTGTACCGCGACGAACTGTTCCCGTACTGGGAAAAGCGCTCAATGAAAGACTTCATCAACGCGCAAATGACTGATGAAGTGAAAGCCGCCGTCAGCACGCAGATATTCAGCGTCAACCAGACCGACAAAGGCCAGGGCCATATCATCATCGACTATCCGCGCCTGCTGAATAACGGCCTGGACGCGCTGGTTAATGAGATGCACGCCCACCTGCACGAGCAGCCGGATAACGCCTTTTACCAGGCGGTGCTGATTCTGCTGGAAGCCTCCCAGCGCCACATCCTGCGCTACGCCGCGCTGGCCGATGAGATGGCGAACCGTTGCCCTGACCCACAGCGTCGTCAGGAACTGGAGACCATCGCTAGCGTCTCTCGCCATAACGCCGGGCAGAAGCCGGAAAACTTCTGGCAGGCCTGCCAGCTGTTTTGGTACATGAACATCATTTTGCAGTACGAGTCGAACGCCAGTTCCATCTCGCTCGGCCGCTTTGACCAGTACATGCTTCCGTTCTGGCAAGCGTCGCTGAACCACGGCGAAGACCCGGCGTTCATGCAGGAGCTGCTGGAGTCATTGTGGGTGAAATGCAACGACATCGTGCTGCTGCGCTCCACCAGCAGCGCCCGCTATTTCGCAGGTTTCCCGACCGGCTACACCGCCCTGCTCGGCGGCCTGACCGAGAATGGCCGCAGCGCGGTGAATATCCTCTCCTTTACCTGCCTGGATGCCTACCAGAACGTGCGTCTGCCGCAGCCGAACCTCGGTGTGCGGGTCAACGAACTGATCGACCGCCCGTTCCTGCGCAAAACCGCCGAAACCGTGCGTCTCGGCACCGGCATTCCGCAAATCTTCAACGATGAGGTAGTGGTGCCAGCGTTCCTCAACCGCGGCGTGTCGCTGGAAGATGCGCGCGACTACGCGGTGGTTGGTTGCGTCGAGCTATCGATTCCTGGCCGCACCTACGGTTTGCATGACATCGCCATGTTTAACCTGTTGAAGGTAATGGAAATCGTCATGCTTGAGCACGAAGGCGATCCGCAGCTCACCTACGACGGCCTGCTGGCAAGCATCCGCGACAAAATTCGTCACTACATTAAGCTGATGGTCGAAGGCAGCAATATCTGCGATATCGGCCACCGCGACTGGGCACCGGTGCCGCTGCTCTCTTCGTTTGTTGAAGACTGTATCGCCAACGGCAAAGACATTACCGACGGCGGCGCACGCTACAACTTCTCCGGCGTGCAGGGCATTGGTATCGCCAACCTGAGCGACTCGCTGCATGCACTGAAAGGCATGGTGTTCGACCAGCAGCGCATGAGCTTCGACGAACTGCTGGCGGTGCTGAAGGCCAACTTTGCCACGCCGGAGGGCGAGAAAGTTCGCGCGCGGCTGATTAACCGCTTTGAGAAATACGGCAACGACATCGACGATGTCGATAACATCAGCGCCGATCTGCTGCGTTTTTACTGCAAAGAGGTGGAAAAATACCGCAACCCGCGCGGCGGCCAGTTTACGCCAGGCTCCTATACCGTCTCCGCCCACGTACCGCTAGGGTCGGTGGTCGGCGCAACGCCAGATGGACGTTTAGCCGGAGAACAGCTGGCGGACGGCGGGCTGTCGCCAATGGTCGGCCAGGACGGTCAGGGCCCCACGGCGGTGCTGAAATCAGTGAGCAAGCTTGATAACTACCTGCTCTCCAACGGCACGCTGCTGAACGTCAAGTTCACTCCGGCGACGCTCGAGGGGGAAAGCGGCCTTAATAAGCTGGCGGATTTCCTGCACGCCTTTACCAAGCTCAAGCTCCAGCATATTCAGTTCAACGTGGTAAACGCCGAAACGCTGCGTGAAGCCCAGCAACGACCACAGGATTTCGCCGGGTTGGTGGTGCGCGTCGCGGGCTACAGCGCCTTCTTTGTCGAGCTGTCGAAGGAGATTCAGGATGACATTATCCGCCGCACCGCGCATCAGCTGTGAGGTGATTGAGACGCGCGCCGATACGGCGCGCATTTTCAATATCCAGCGCTATTCGTTAAACGATGGTCAGGGCATCCGCACCGTGGTGTTCTTCAAAGGCTGCCCACATTCTTGTCCGTGGTGCGCCAACCCGGAGTCGATGTCGCCAAAAATAGAGACCGTCCGCCGGGAGAGCAAGTGTCTGCACTGCGCCACCTGTTTACAGGATGCCGACGAATGCCCGTCGGGCGCGTGGGAGCATATTGGCCGCGACGTGACGCTGGAGTCTCTCGAACGGGAAGTGCTCAAAGATGAGGTGTTCTTCCGCGCGTCCGGCGGCGGCGTGACGCTCTCCGGCGGCGAAGTGCTGATGCAGGCCGAGTTCGCCACCCGCTTTTTACAGCGCCTCAAGCAGTGGGGTATTCGTACCGCTATTGAGACCGCGGGCGATACCTCTCCTCGCCGCCTGCTGCCTCTGGCGCAGGCCTGCGATGAAGTGCTGTTTGATCTCAAAATCATGGACTGCGCGCAGGCGCGCCAGATGCTGAGCATGAACCAGCCGCGGGTGCTGGAGAACTTTCGCCTGCTGGTTACAGAAGGTATTAAGGTGATACCACGGCTGCCGCTGATCCCCGGTTACACCCTCAGCACCGAGAACGTCGCGCAGATTCTGGCATTTCTGGCACCGCTACCGGTTGAGGAAGTGCATCTGCTGCCGTTCCATCAGTACGGCGAGCCGAAGTATTCCCTGCTGGAGCGTGAGTGGGCAATGGCGGGGGTAAAAGCGCCGGAAGCCGAAGAGATTGCGCCGATTCGGGCGATGGTGGAACAGGCGGGGTATCGGGTGGTGATGGGGGGCTAAACAATGACAGACCGCAACGCACAGTCCCCTCGCCCCTTTGGGGAGAGGGTTAGGGTGAGGGGAACAGGCCAGCTCGGAGATAAACCCTCACCCCAACCCTCTCCCTTAAAAAGGGAGAGGGAGCTGGCCGTGCCAATGCGTTAATATCTCATTCCACATCCAACAGCCACTTCTGCGCCGGGGTCAACCGGCTCGCCGTTTCCGGCGTTAACCAGCGGCGCTGATCCTGCTGCGCGGTATCCGCCCGGTCGATATAGAGCCCGTGCAGCACGCGGCGACGTGAGCCTTCGCGGTTGGTGGTGCCGCCGTGCCAGGCGTGGGCGTTGTAGATCATCACGCTGCCTGCCGGGGCCTCAAAAATCACCTCATCCGGGTGCGGTAACCCTACATCTTCTAACACATCCTCCGGCAATTCCGGGCGCAGATGGGTCGCCGGGATAATGCGCGGCGCGCCGTTGGCGGCGTAGAGATCGTCGATGGCCCAGATGGTATTCACCAGGTGAACTTTCGGGAAATCCGGGCGCGGTTTTTTCCAGTCGGCGTGCAGCGGCTGATGACCGCCGTTGTACAGCGCCTCGCGGGCGTTGAGGCTGGAGATTTTAAACTCGCCCTCAAAGATGTACCGGCACGCCGACAAAATCAGCGGATGCGACCACACCTTTTCCCACACTACGCCCTTATTAACGAGGTTCGCCACGCGCGTCGCCGTCTCTTCCTGGTGGTGCTCCACCGCCAGGTTCTCCCCTTCTTTCTCCACCAGATAGTCAATGCGTTCACGCATCGCCGCCAGCCAGTCGGCATCCGCCACGCCGTGGACGATGGTGTAGCCTTGAGTATCCAGTTCATGTTTCATCGTTGCTGACAGTTCGCCGCTCGCGCCCAGCGCCTCCAGCCAGAATGCCGCTTGCTTGTCCATACCGCCCTCTCTTTTGTTAACCATTTCACAACATGTATGAAAAGTTACTGCACGCGCGGTCGGCATTCTGTATGAGATAGCTACACAACACTGGATTTTTGTGTACAGCAAAATAAAGTGTGATGAGATTCAAAATCCAGAATAATAACCAGGACATGAGCATGTCAGAGCAATCCCTCGTCCCCGTGCTGGAGCAGCTGCTTGCCCGGCAAAGCGACCTTGTCGTGCGGTTTCCGCAAACCTCGCAGCCCGCGCCGGAGTTGGCGATGAGCGTATCGTTCCCCCGGCTGGAAATCGTGCTGGAAGGCGAGCTTGCAGACGGCTGCCTGAGCGCGCCGCTAGGCCCATTGCAGGCGCTCTATTTGCCCGGCGGGCGTTGGAATGCCCCACAATGGCAAGGTGCTGCCACCACCCTTAGCATTCTGTTCAGCAAACAAAAGCTGGGCTTCAGCCTGCAACGTTTCGACGGCAAAAAATTCGTCGAGATCCGTAAGCAGCACGTCGCGCGCCTCGGGCCTCGGGTCGGGTCATATTTGCTGCTGGCGATGAACGAGCTGGCTATTCGCCCGGTGATGCCCACGGCGCAGATTGTGCTGAGCGGGCTGCTGAGCCACTGTATCGATCAGCTCACCCATCTGGCGGACACGGTCAGCAAGAGCAAAGAGCTATTTCTGGCCATTCAGGAATATATCGATGAGCACGCCGCCGAGGCGCTCAGCCGGGAGACGGTGGCGAAGAAGTTCCACATTACGCCGAACTACCTGTCGCACCTGTTTCAGAAGTCCGGCTCGGTGGGATTCAACGAGTATCTGACCGGAGTACGACTGGAGCTGGCGAAGAAATTACTGCGTGGGTATGAGATGAAAATAAAAGAGATAGCCCATCACTGCGGCTTTGAGGACAGCAACTACTTCTGCCGGATTTTCCGTAAACATACGGCACGTTCGCCGTCGGAATATCGCCGTCACTGCCGCACGATGTAGCTATTTTTTCGGGCGATATTTTTCCGGAAGCTCCGGCACCGGGCGACGGTCGTCAATCAGATGGCGGAGGGTCAGGATCGGGTGACGCCACAGCATACGCGGGCCAGCCCAGCGCATAATCTGCTTCATCTCTTCGCGTTTGGTGGGCTGATAGCAGTGTACCGGGCACTGCTTGCAGGCCGGTTTGTCCTCGCCAAACACGCACTTATCCAGTCGTTTATCAGCGTAGGCATTCAGCGCCTGATAGTGCTCTGCATCATCCTGCGCCTGCGGGCAACGTTGCTGATAGAGCGCAATCATGCTGCGGATGGTCCGTTTTTCCCGGTCGATGCGTTTGCCTGCCATAGCCTGTTCCTTACCAATAAAGATGCATTAATAATACACTTTTAATGACGCTTTTGCAGCCGCATTATCCTTCGTGCTTATCCACGTGTCCCAGCGGTTTTTCCGGGAAACAAACGTCGCGTACCCGGCGCTTTAGCTCGGCAGCATCCGGGAAACCTTCGTCGCGCTTGCGATCCCAGATGAGCACCTCGCCAACGGTAATAGTAAAAATCCCGCCGGTGCCGGGTACCAGCATCACCGAGGCAATGTCAACGTTAAAAGTATGTAACAATTCCTGCGCCATCCAGCTGGCACGGAGCATCCAGTTGCACTGGGAGCAGTACGTAATAACAATCGCGGGCTTCGGCATCATTTAATACTCATATCAATTTAATCAAATATATTCACAAGATAGCGATTTGTAGCGCATTATTTTGATGATTTCCGCATAAATTCACCTTAGACACAGATTTACGAAAAAGTTCTTGATGAGAACGCTTATCTTAAAGATAATCATTCGCATTATTTACATTTATTCATCATTTCACTGCGGATGTGCCCATATGCATGACACTACGGCAATACTAAAAAAAGAAAACGCGCCGCTTTCTCCGACCCGTTCAAAACAGCTGATCCAGAGTAAAGCTTTGCTCGGCGAAGAAGGCTGGGTCTTGATTGAACATAATGGTCAACACTATCTGCTGCGCCAGACGCAATCCGGAAAGCTCATTCTGACTAAATAAACACAACCTATTAAATACCGCCAGCCACCCAGGTTATCCCCAGGCAGCAAGCGCTTTTCAATTTCCCTATGGAGAGTTGTTATGTTACGCCTGCAATACGCCCCGCTGCGCCCTTCAATGTTAGCGCTTGCCATTAGTAGCCTCTTACCTGCAGCGGCTTTTGCCCAAACAGACACCCTTACCGTCACCGCAACGGGCAACGCCCGCAGCGCCTTCGAAGCGCCGATGATGGTCAGCGTGATTGATGCATCGGCACCGGAAAACCAGACCGCCAGTTCAGCCGCAGACCTCCTGCGTAGCGTACCGGGAATTACGCTGAGCGGCACAGGCCGAACCAACGGGCAAGACATTAATCTTCGCGGCTACGACCGTCGTGGTGTGCTGGTTCTGGTCGATGGCGTACGTCAGGGTACGGATACGGGTCACCTGAATAGCACGTTCCTGGATCCTGCACTGATCAAGCGTATTGAAGTCGTGCGTGGCCCATCCGCCCAACTGTACGGCAGCGGCGCGCTGGGTGGCGTAATCTCCTACGATACCGTGGATGCTAAAGACCTGTTGATGGAAGGCCAGAACAGCGGATTCCGCGTGTTTGGTACAGGGGCTACCGGCGACCATAGCCTGGGGATGGGCGCCAGTGCGTTTGGGCGTACGGATAATCTGGATGGCCTGGTTGCCTGGTCTAGCCGCGATCGCGGGGACTTAAAACAGAGCGACGGTTCAACCGCGCCAAATGATGAATCTATCAACAACATGCTGGCGAAGGGAACCTGGACCATTGATGAAGCGCAGGCGCTGAGTGGTTCCTTCCGCTATTACAACAACAAAGCTCAGGAACCGAAAAACCCGCAGGAAATTGAAGCCTCAACTTCCAGCAACCCAATGGTTGACCGATCGACTATCCAGCGTGATGCGCAGCTGTCCTACAAAATTGCGCCACAGGGTAACGACTGGCTGAATGCCGATGCCAAAGTGTACTGGTCAGAGGCACGAATTAACGCCGAAAATCTGGATAAAACGACTGAATATCGTGAACAAACCACCAAAGGCGGTAAGGTAGAAAACCGTACTCGTCTGTTCGCGGATTCCTTTGCTTCTAACCTGCTGACCTACGGCGGCGAATACTATCGTCAGGAACAGAGCCCAAGCGGTGCGGCGACCGGCTTCCCTGACGCGAAAATCGACTTCAGCTCCGGCTGGTTGCAGGATGAAATCACCCTACGAGACCTGCCTGTCACCCTGTTAGGCGGCACTCGCTACGATAACTATCGCGGCAGCAGCGACGGCTACGCGGATGTAGATGCCGATAAATGGTCATCGCGCGCGGGCATGACCGTCAGCCCGACCGACTGGCTGATGCTGTTTGGCTCTTACGCTCAGGCCTTCCGGGCGCCGACGATGGGTGAAATGTACAATGACGAGAAGCACTTCTCGATTGGCCGTTTCTACACCAACTACTGGGTACCAAACCCAAATCTTCGCCCGGAAACGAACGAAACCCAGGAATACGGGTTCGGCTTACGCTTTGACAACCTGATGCTCTCCAACGACGCACTGGAATTTAAAGCCAGCTACTTCGATACCAAAGCGAAAGACTACATCTCCACGACCGTCGATTTCGCCGCGGCGACCACCATGTCCTATAACGTTCCTAACGCCAAAATCTGGGGCTGGGACGTGATGACCAAATATACCGCTGACCTGTTCAGCCTCGACGTCGCCTATAACCGCACCCGCGGTAAAGATACGGATACCGGCGAGTATATCTCCAGCATCAACCCGGATACCGTCACCAGCAAGCTGGATATTCCGGTTGCTCACAGCGGTTTCTCCGTCGGCTGGATTGGTACGTTTGCCGATCGCTCAACGCACATCAGCAGCTCTTATAGCAAACAGCCAGGCTACGCGGTGAACGACTTCTACGTTAGCTACCAAGGTCAGCAAGCGCTGAAAGGCATGACCACCACGCTGGTGCTGGGTAACGCCTTTGATAAAGAGTACTGGTCACCGCAGGGGATCCCGCAGGACGGCCGCAGCGGCAAACTTTTCGTAAGCTATCAATGGTAACAATTCGGCCCGGCATTTGGCCGGGCCATTATCTGGAAGGAAGAGACAATGAACCACTACACTCGCTGGCTTGAGCTAAAAGAACAAAACCCAGGCAAATACGCCCGCGACATCGCAGGTTTAATGAACATCAGCGAAGCCGAGCTGACCTTTGCTCGCGTTGGTCATGATGCCAAACGACTGAACGGCGAAATTCGCGATATTCTGACCGCGCTGGAAGCGGTTGGCGAAACCAAATGCATCTGCCGTAACGAATATGCCGTACACGAGCAGGTGGGTGCTTTTACCAATCAACAGTTGAGCGGCCATGCCGGGTTAGTGCTAAACCCACGCGCGCTCGATTTACGTCTGTTCCTGAATCAGTGGGCAAGCGTCTTCTTCATCAAGGAGAATACCGCCCGCGGCGAACGTCAGAGCATCCAGTTCTTTGACCATCAGGGCGATGCCTTGCTTAAAGTCTACGCAACCGACAACACTGACACCGCTGCCTGGGAAGCGGTATTGCAGCGTTTCATCGTTGATGAAAATGCACCACTCGTGCTGAAAGCCAAAGAAACCACCAGCACCACCGTAACGGCCGACGCGCAGACCGTCGATCGGGAATGGCGCGCCATGACCGACGTCCACCAGTTCTTCTTACTGATGAAACGCCATAACCTGAGCCGTCAGCAGGCCTTTGAGCTCGTGGGTGACGATCTCGCCTGCAAAGTGCCAAACAATGCGCTTTCTCAGATTCTGGAAGCAGCAAATCAGGACGCCAACGAAATTATGGTGTTCGTGGGAAATACCGGCTGCGTGCAAATCTTTACCGGCACCATTGAAAAGGTCGTGCCGATGAAGGGCTGGCTGAACATCTTTAACCCAACCTTCACTCTCCATCTGATGGAAGAGCATATCGCTGAAACCTGGGTCACGCGTAAACCCACCGCTGACGGCCACGTCACCAGCCTGGAACTGTTCGCTAAGGACGGCACGCAAATTGCCCAGCTTTTTGGTCAGCGTACAGAAGGTGAACCAGAACAGGCTCAGTGGCGCGCGCAGATTAATGCGCTGACAGCAGAAGGACAGCCTGCATGAGATGCCTGCTTGCCCTGATTGCCGCATTTCCTCTGATGGCCTTTTCGGCTGCTCAGGAGAGACTCGTTACGCTCGGCGGCGACGTCACCGAGATTGTCTACGCACTTGGGGCGAAGTCGGCGCTTGTCGCACGCGACAGCACCAGTCAGTGGCCGCCAGAGGCGGCCGCTTTACCGGATGTCGGCTACCTTCGCCAACTGAGCGCCGAGGGCATTCTTTCACTGCGCCCGACGCTGGTACTCGCCAGCAGCCAGGCACAGCCTTCGCTGGTGCTGCAAAAAGTAGAAGGCAGCAAGGTGAAGGTGGTGAACGTGCCGGGCGGTTACGATGCCGCCGCGATGGACAGCAAGGTAAAGGTCATTGCCGACGCGCTGGGTAAACAGCCACAGGGTGATGCGCTGCGCAAAACGTTGCATGACGAGATGGCCAACATCCCGTCTCAACCGCTGAACAAGCGCGTGCTGTTTATCCTGAGCCACGGCGGTTCCGGCGCGCTGGTGGCCGGTCAGCAAACGGCGGCCGACGGTGCTATCAAGCTGGCAGGCTTGCAAAACGCCATGCAGGGCTTCGACCACTACCGCACCATGTCGCAGGAAGGGGTCATAGCCAGCCTGCCGGATCTGGTGGTTATCTCCGCTGATGGTCTGAAAGGCATGGGCGGTGAAGCCGCGCTGTGGAAGCTGCCGGGGCTGGCACAAACGCCTGCCGGGCGCAATAAGCAGGTGCTGGTGATTGACGATATGGCACTGCTGGGCTTCGGCCCGCGTACGCCGCAGGCGCTGCAACAGCTGCGCCAGAAAGCGGAGCAACTGCACTGATGAACGTCACCGCCTCACGCCAGCTGTGGCTGATGGTGCTGCTGCTCGTTGCCCTGACGCTGTTTGCCACCACGCTCGGCGCCATGCGCCTACCGCTGGCGAGCATCTGGCCGTCGGGCGATGAAGTGCTGCGTCATATCTGGCTCACCATCCGCCTGCCCCGCGTCCTGCTGGCGCTACTGGTTGGCAGCGCGCTGGCGCTCTCCGGCTGCGTGATGCAAGGGCTGTTTCGTAACCCGCTGGCGGACCCGGGTCTGCTCGGGATCAGCAGCGGCGCGGCGCTGGCAGTGTCTTTCTGGGTAGTGCTACCCGTTTCGGTACCGGCGCTGGTGGCCCTGTATGCGCCAATGCTGGCGGCGTTTATCGGCAGCCTGGCCGTGATGGCGGTGATTTTTGTCCTGAGTAAGGCGGGAGACGGTTCGCTCTCCCGCCTGCTGCTGGTTGGGATTGCGATTAACGCCCTGTGCGGTGCGCTGGTGGGCATGCTGTCATGGATAAGCAACGACACGCAGCTTCGCCAGATGTCACTCTGGGGAATGGGCAGCCTGGGGCAGGCCGAGTGGCCGACGCTGCTGGTTGCCGCCACGCTGATTATTCCTGCTTCGCTGGTAGTCTGGTGGACGGCGGCACGCCTGAACCTGCTCCAGTTGGGTGATGAAGAGGCTCACTACCTCGGCGTTAACGTGCGGGTATTGCAACGGCTGCTGCTGCTGTGCAGCGCGGTGCTGGTGGCCGCTGCGGTGGCGATCAGCGGCGTCATTGGTTTTATCGGGCTGGTGGTGCCGCATCTGATGCGGATGTGGCTGGGGCCGGATCACCGGGGGCTTATCCCCGGCTCGCTGCTGGCAGGCGCCATTTTACTGCTGATTGCCGACACCCTCGCCCGTACCATCGCCGCGCCCGCCGAAATGCCAGTCGGTCTGCTGACTAGCCTGCTCGGCGCGCCGTGGTTCCTGTGGCTTATTTTCCGTCAGGAAAGGGGAATGCGTGGATAACCAGTACATTGCGCGCTCGCTATCGCTGAAACTCGGCAAACGTAAGGTAATTGATAATATCTCGCTGGCGCTACAGCCCGGCGAAGTGACCGCGCTGATTGGCCCTAACGGCGCAGGAAAATCGACGTTACTGCGGCTGCTGACCGGCTTTTTATCCGCCGACAGCGGCGAGCAGCATATCGAGGGCAAGGCGCTGAGCGCCTGGTCTGCCTCCGCCCTTTCCCGCCGCCGCGCGGTGATGCTGCAGCGCACGCAGCTTAACGCCAACTGGCCGGTAGAAACGGTGATTGCGATGGGACGTGCGCCGTGGGGAACGCAGGTTGACCCGGCGCTGATTGCGCGGGTGATGGCCGAAACCGGCTGTACGCATCTGGCAGGCCGACTTTATCCGGCGCTTTCCGGCGGCGAGCAGCAGCGCGTACAGTTAGCAAGAAGCCTCGCGCAGCTATGGGGTGAAGATGGCCCGCAGGGCTGGCTGTTTCTGGATGAACCCACCTCGGCGCTGGATCTTTACTACCAACAGCACCTGCTGCGACTGCTGAAAAAGCTGACCCGACGCGGCAAGCTGCATGTTTGTATCGTGCTGCACGACCTCAATCTCGCCGCGCTGTGGGCCGACTCGATACTGCTGCTGCATCAGGGAAAACTTGTAGCGCAGGGCACGCCGCAGGAAGTTATTCAGCAATCGGTGATTCACCGCTGGTACGGCGCAGAAATTGCGATGTGCCAGCACCCGGAAGCGGCGGTACCGCAGATTTATCTGACACCTTAATAAAGCGGGCGTGGCTTCACGCCCGCTTTATTACTCACGTAGGTCATTATTGCTTTATTTATTAAGTGCAGGCTAAACACTCACTATTGATAATGAGATATACGCATTCGTGACCAAATTCACAATTGAATAAAACGCCAATAGACAAATAAGTTAAATCTAATAATGTATATTCGTGTCTAATGGAGAGCATACATTATGAACTTCCACAATAGAACGTATAACACCTCAAAATGGTTTAATATTGACAACGTTATTGTCAATCACCGTCCTTAGCCCCTCATACGACTTCGCGTCCATATCATTGCAAACAGAAGCCTGAATTCTGTTTCTGATATCACATACCTATCTCAAGATAACTGTTTAATAGCAGCGATGTACCGCACGCATTTTTAATATGCCGCGAGCGGGGCTTGTCGCTATATAACGTTATCTGGTCAAGGTATTCGTATTGCGCCCAGAAAATGGTTTTCATCATAAATGAATAACCTGCGGGACGAGTGTGTCTAAAAAAGGATTAAGGATTACGCCATGAATAACTTTAAACATTTGCCAGAACCTTTCCGTATTCGCGTTATCGAGCCGGTAAAACGCACCACCCGGGAACACCGTGAAAATGCGATTGTTGCTTCGGGCATGAACCCGTTTCTGCTCGACAGCGAAGATGTTTTTATTGACCTGTTGACCGACAGCGGCACCGGCGCCGTCACGCAAAATATGCAGGCTGCCATGCTGCGCGGCGATGAAGCCTATAGCGGCAGCCGCAGCTACTACGCGCTATGCCATGCCGTTAAAGAGATTTTCGGCTACCAGTACACGATTCCAACCCACCAGGGACGCGGCGCAGAGCAAATCTATATTCCGGTATTAATCAAAAAGCGCGAGCAGGAAAAAGGGCTGGACCGCAGCAAAATGGTCGCCTTCTCCAACTATTTCTTTGATACCACCCAAGGCCATAGCCAGATTAACGGCTGCACTGTGCGCAACGTTTATATTAAAGAGGCATTTGATACCTCTGCGCGTAATGATTTTAAAGGTGATTTCGATTTGCAGGGGTTGGAAAACGGCATTGAAGAGGTCGGCCCCAATAACGTTCCTTATATTGTTGCTACCATCACCTGTAACTCCGCGGGCGGCCAACCGGTATCCATGGCGAACCTGAAAGCGATGTATGCCATCGCGAAGAAATATGACATTCCGGTGGTGATGGACTCCGCGCGCTTCGCGGAAAATGCCTGGTTTATTCAACAGCGCGAACCGGGATATCACGACTGGAGCATTGAAGAGATTACCCGCGAAACCTACAAATATGCCGATATGCTGGCGATGTCGGCGAAAAAAGATGCGATGGTGCCGATGGGCGGCCTGCTGTGTATCAAAGATGATGGTTTCTTCGATGTTTACACCGAATGCCGCACGCTGTGCGTGGTGCAGGAAGGTTTCCCAACCTACGGCGGCCTCGAAGGCGGGGCGATGGAACGTCTGGCCGTTGGCCTGACCGACGGGATGAATCAGGACTGGCTCTCCTATCGTATTAAGCAGATTCAGTATCTGGTCGACGGGCTGGAGGCTATCGGCGTTACCTGCCAACAGGCGGGTGGGCACGCGGCGTTTGTCGATGCCGGTAAGCTGCTACCGCACATCCCAGCCGAGCAGTTCCCGGCGCAGGCGCTGGCCTGTGAACTGTATAAAGTCGCCGGTATTCGCGCCGTTGAGATCGGCTCCTTCCTGCTAGGACGTGATCCGAAAACCGGCAAGCAGCTCCCTTGCCCGGCAGAGCTACTGCGCTTAACCATTCCACGCGCCACCTACACCCAAACGCATATGGACTTCATTATTGAAGCCTTTGAACACGTGAAGGAGAATGCACCAAATATTAAAGGCTTAACCTTTACGTACGAACCTAAAGTATTACGACACTTCACCGCAAAACTGAAAGAAGTTTAATTCCCACCGATTCCAATGGCTATATCACTGATATAGCCATTGGAGATTCTGGCACCTGGCATCATTGATTATTTCTGACGACAGCAGAAACGTAAACGTTATCAATAAGGGAAGGCCATGGAAGAAGCGTCGAATACAAAACATTCCTCCTTCTGGGGAATTATGGTTATTGCCGGCACCGTCATCGGTGGCGGAATGTTTGCATTACCGGTTGACCTTGCTGGGGCATGGTTTTTCTGGGGTGCATTTATTTTAATTATTTCCTGGTTTTCTATGTTGCATTCCGGGTTACTACTTTTAGAGGCTAATCTTAATTATCCCGTAGGTTCCAGTTTTAATACCATCACTAAAGATTTAATCGGTAATAAGTGGAATGTGGTCAGCGGTATTACCGTTGCCTTCGTTCTGTATATCCTGACCTATGCCTATATCTCGGCCAACGGGGCGATCATCAGCGAAACCATCAGCATCAACGCCGGAACGCATGTTAATCCACGTATCGTCGGTATCTGTAGCGCAGTGTTTGTCGCCAGCGTGCTGTGGGTTAGCTCCCTTGCGGCTAGCCGTATCACCTCCTTTTTCCTCGGCATTAAAATTATCGCCTTCGTGGTGGTCTTTGGCTCCTTCTTCTTTCAGGTCGACTACACCATTCTTCGCGATATTGCGGCACCGGAAGCGAACAGTACCTACCTCCCCTATATTCTGATGGCGGTGCCGGTATGCCTGGCGTCGTTTGGTTTTCATGGCAACATTCCCAGCCTGATAATCTGCTACGGCAAACGTAAAGACAAACTCATTAAAAGTATCGTCTACGGTTCGCTGTTAGCGCTGGTTATCTATCTGTTCTGGCTCTACTGCACGATGGGCAATATCCACCGCAGCAGCTTTAAAGAGATTATTGCTTCGGGCGGGAATGTGGATGCGCTAGTGAAATCCTTCTTAGGGACCAACCAACGCGGCGTGATTGAGTTCTTCCTGCTTATCTTCTCTAACCTCGCGGTCGCCAGCTCCTTCTTCGGCGTGACCCTCGGGCTGTTTGATTACCTGGCAGATCTGTTCAAAATGGGCAACACCCCGTGGGGCCGCTTTAAGACGTTGCTGCTCACCTTCCTCCCCCCGGCGGCACTGTACCTCATCTTCCCGAACGGCTTTATTTACGCCATCGGCGGCGCGGGGCTGTGCGCGACCGTTTGGGCCGTTATTGTACCCGCGTTCCTGGCGTTGAAATCGCGCGAACGCTTCCCGGAGAAAACCTTTACCGTCTGGGGCGGCAAGGCCATTCCGGTGGTGGTTATCCTGTTTGGGGTCATGGTGATTCTGTGCTGGTTCGGCAGTACGCTGAACCTGCTACCGAGATTTGGATAAAGCAATACGCCCTCGCCGGACGGCGAGGGCGGCAGGTTACTTCTGGATTAAATAGCGGATGGTTGGCCCATCCTGCTGGATGTCGAGCACGGTGTAGCCGTGGTTGCGCGCATCCACCGGGATGTTATTAATCGACTGCGGGCAGTCGCTCACCACTTCCAGTATTTCGCCTTTCTTTAACTGCGGCATCGCCTCAAGCGTCGCCACCGCCGGGTACGGGCAAGGTTCACCCACCATGTCCAGACGATAATCCGGGACGATCGTTTTCATACACTCTCCTTCGCAGTAATTGTGGCGGAAGCGTTACGACGGAAGAACCGTTTTTCCCAGCCAAGAATTAACAGCAGCGCAATCAGCAGCAGGCCGTAGGTCACCAGCAGACCGCCCAGCGGACCAAAGGTGGTCAGCAGATTCACTTTGTCCCAGCTTGTGGCGAGCGACGGGGAGATATCGTCCCAGAAGTAGGCCAGAATGGTTGAGCCAATCACGTTGCCAAGCCCCACCCACCAGTAGTGCACCTGCCCTTCGACGGCACGATACATCCAGCCGGTTTCGCAACCGCCGGCCAGCACAATGCCGAAGCCGAACAGCAGACCGCCAATCACCGCATTTGGGCCAGCCCACATGATTTTCGGTGCCACGCCAAGCTGCACATAGCTGAAGATGCCGATGGCGCTTACCGCCATACCGAAGATAATGGCCTTCGCCATTTGCGTGCGCCCGGTGATCCACAGGTCGCGGAACGCCGAGGTAAAGCAGATTTGCGCCCGTTCAATCAGCAGACCAAAGCCCACACCGAACAGCATCGCCAGACCCAGTTTCGGGCTGCCCGCCGCCGTCAGCAACGCCCAGCCGACCATGCCGATAAACACCAGCATACCCAGACGGAAACGACGGCGCGCCTGGTCAGGACGCTGCGTCAGCGGCGATGCCGCCGAGACTTTGACCATTTTCACCGGAATTCTGAAGATAGGTAGCAGCGTGAAGCGTGCGCCAAACCAGGAGCCAATGGCCGTCGCCAGCGCGAAGAACCAGGCGTGAAGTGAGAACTGTGGAATGCCCGTGAAGAAGGCCGCGAGGTTACAGCCCATCGCCAGACGTGCGCCAAAACCAGCAATAATCCCGCCGACAATCGCCTGCAAAATACGAATGCGGCTTTTCGGCAGGCGCAGCTTGACGTTATTGGCCCACAGCGCCGCGGCAAAACAGCCGCCGAACATGCCGATAATCATCATGCCGTCGATACGGGTCAGCGGCGTACCGTCGAGGCCAATCAGCTTGTAATAGCCCCAGGTCTCGGTATGTACGCCAGCAAGCTGTAGCAATTGCCCGCCCCAACGCGTGAACTCGCCCGTCACAGCCCAGAAGGTGCCGGTGATGCCAAAGTAATAAGTAGAGAGAATACCGGCCGCGATTACCGCAGGAACCGGGGACCAGAATTTAATCAGAAAGGTATGTTTAAATTGTTGCCATGTCATCGATGTTAGCCTCTGAACTCAGAAGGAGTCATGTGCGAAGAGCCGCACAAGAGGCGGGGATTATAGCGGCTATCGCTTTCATGATAATGACAACCGTCGCAAAAGGTCGGTGAGATCAATTTGCAGATAGCACCATTTCAGGACGAGGCCCCCTCTTCTGTTTTCCTGCCCTCCAGACTCCGTTATCATGCACCCTACGTACTCATGAAAAAACAGGCCGGATTTCATGAGATCCACGGCACCAGATGAGTCCGAACACATAACGCACTCAGTAAAATTTTAGAAAATGGACATCACAAACGGATGAGTACAATCGACAATTTCGATGCACATACGCCGATGATGCATTGGTGTGTTAATGCTGATTATTAAAGATAATTTTCCACCAGAAAATAAAAACCATATTTCAACCTACATTTATGTAACTATCTGATTTTAAGAATATTGTTTGCTGTACTCATCCAGCGTTATACTCCCTCTGTTTTCCCATCCATCTAATAACACAGGGCATCCCCATGAGCCGATACCATGTATCCAGCAGTGAAGGCCAGTATGAGAAAGACTCTGGCGAGCAGGTTTTGGCTAATAAGCTGGGGATCGCTACTTCTGATGAGATGGATGAGGTTGAACTTGTCCTGTTAGAACAACTCTACCAGTCTGTTTTTGAAGAACAGTTCCCGGAAGGACAACTCAGCGTAGCCCTGCTAAAAAGCTGGCATCGCCGCTGGTTAGGTAACATCTACGAGTGGGCTGGACAAGAAAGAGCGGTTAATATCAGCAAAGGCGGCTTTATGTTTGCCCCCTCAGCACAGTTGCCAAAACTGCTGAACGAGTTCGACACGAAGTATCTGACTCAATACACGCCGTGTAGCGGCATGGACGAAGAACAACTCATCACCGCTATCGCCATAACCCATGTCGAGCTGATACTCATCCATCCATTCAGAGAAGGAAACGGGCGTTTGTCGCGACTATTAGCCGACGTTATGGCCGTTCAGGGAGGATACAAACCGCTGGATTATAAAAGCTGGGAGCAAAACAAAACCCAGTATATCTCGGCTATCCATGCGGGCGTATCAATGGACTACGAGCCGATGAGACACTGGGTCAGAGAAGCATTAAGAAGGGGCTAAACCGCAAGACGTAAATGAGCAAATTTTTTGCGTGTAGCTTCAAGGGAAGCTTCGATCTTCGCGGAGGACTGCCCTGTTTCAACAGCCGTAGATGTTGCTACTGAGCGAACGATGTCAGCACGAGACGGCTTAGCATAGCTTGCCTGAGTTTTTTTGTTGTTGCTCATAATTACTCCTGAAAAGCAAAATCTGGGCTGAAAACATCATCTAAGCATTATACCAAACTTTCTGCGCGAATTCACATTAAGCCCCGTCAAAGACTCACTCATCGGCCAAGCCCTTTAAGTAATACATCAAGTATGAAACGATTGGCTAAACGGGCAACATCCTTATCAGACAGGTAAGCAACTGAATGTTTCTCAAACGCCCCCATGCTTTCGATGACAGCATTCTGTACGGCCTGAGGATAATCCCCAAGCATGATTTGCTCGATATCGTTATGGCGAAGTTGATCCATCACAGAATCATTTTCGGAAACTTTAGCCGCCACGCCATCAAGCCATACCAGCTTGTCAGCATCAGTCGTTTCTTCGCCAAACAACTCATTTAGCTGTTCCAGAATGTGCGATAATAGATCTTTCGGCCTTTCAGCAATTGAGCCACCGACGCTGGTGATCCCTTTAAGTCCTTCTCCCCCTTCTTGTAATTTCAGATCCTGGGTGCGCTTTTCCCACAGTTTATAGTGTGTTAGCTGTACCTGACTGATATCAAGATCGTCATCAAGCCGCTCCTCTCTTAACAACGGCAGCAAGTGGCGAGCAAAGACATTTAAGCGTTCCAGTTCTTCATCTGCCAGATCGACAATTTGCGAAGCAAACTCGTAAAAACGGATAAAGCTATTCATATCTTTTTTGAACGTATCCAGCACGTCCTTCGCTTCACGAGCTTGCTTAACACTACGTTCGCAGTTTACTCGCCAAGTTTCATCGCCGCTTTTCTTTGCATCTTCGAGTGTCGATAACGCCCCTCGTAATACATCCATCGCGGAGCGGTAACGATGAGTAAAACGATCTACCGCTGGTTTACAATACCCCGTTAGCGCTTCAGGACCACGTTTCGGGTCAAAATAAGCATCAGAAAAATTAATCACTTCATGCCATTGCCATATATGCTGTTCATTCAGCTTATGGAAAATGGCATAAACAAGGTTGGGATCGGATACCTGCACCAGTTCGGCATTCTGATAATACTCTTTAAAATCAGCCAGAATATCCTGAGGATCATTAACAAAATCAAGAACAAATGTGCTGCTTTTCCCCGGATACGTACGATTAAGACGGGATAGTGTCTGAATACAATCCACGCCCTTGAGTTTTTTATCAACGTACATGGCGACCAGTTTGGGCTGGTCAAAGCCTGTCTGGAATTTATTAGCGACCAGCATCACCTGATAATCATCAGTATCGAATGCTTTACGCATATCCCGACCTTGCAGGCCAGGGTTCATCGAGTTTTCCGTGTAGCTTTCGCCCTCATCGACAACTTCACCTGAGAACGCCACCATTGCTGTTAAACGTTTATAGCCTTTTTCTCGCACATAGCTATCAAACGCCTGCTTATATTTTACTGCTTCGAGGCGACTGCTGGTTACTACCATCGCTTTCGCTTCGTGATTTAGTAAATGAGCAACATGCTCACGGAAATGTTCAATGATGACCTGTGATTTCTGGGCAATATTGTGAGGGTGTAAGCGAACCCACTTGCTCAACTGCGTTTTGGCTTTTTTGCGGTCGACTTCTTTATCTTCGGCATCATGTGCCAGACGATAAGCCTGCCCATAGCTGGTGTAATTTTTCAGAACATCCAGAATAAACTCTTCTTCGATCGCCTGTCGCATTGAATACAGATGAAATGGCTTCGGTTTATTGTCATTCGCCAAAGGCATTTCGGGATGAGGCGGTCTACCAAACAGCTCTAACGTCTTGGCTTTAGGCGTGGCAGTAAAGGCAAAATAGCTTATATCAGAGGAACCTCTGCGAGCCTCAAGCGTCGCATTGATAACATCCTGACCATCCATTTCTTCTTCATCTATTTTTTCCGCCATCAGCACTTCGCGAAGCTGTCGAGCAGTCGTTCCCGTCTGACTTGAGTGTGCTTCATCAGCGATAACAGCAAAGCTTCGTCCTTTCAGACCAGTACTTTCCTGAATAGCTTTGAGCACATGCGGGAAAGTCTGGATCGTCACGATGATAATTGCCGTACCAGACGATAAAGCCTCGGTTAGTTGCGAAGACTTACTACCCGACTCACGGCTGATTTTACAAACCACACCATCCTGATGTTCAAACTGGTAAATCGTGTCCTGCAATTGACCATCCAACACAGTGCGGTCTGTAATAACGATTACCGAATTAAAAAACTTGTTACCATCCGGGCGGTACAATGACGCTAACTGATGGGATAACCAAGCTATTGAGTTGGATTTACCGGAACCAGCGCTATGCTGAATAAGGTACTTTTGCCCTGTTCCCTCCACGCGAACGGCATTCAGCAATGACTGAACAGCGACCCATTGGTGGTAACGCGGGAAAATCAGGGTTTCCTTGATTTCCTGATGACCAAGCGCATCATCAACGCGCTTTTGCTCCAGATGTAAGTAGCGCCCCAAAATACGCAGCCAGTTATCCGGTTGCAGGATTTCCTGCCATAGATAGGCTGTCGCATACCCCTCTAATGGTTGATCGTTACCCGCCCCGCCTTCTGCGGTTCCCCGGTTAAAAGGCAGGAAAAAGGTTTTCTTTCCATCCAGTTTGGTGGTCATCGCCACCTCATACTGATTGACCGCAAAATGGACCAGCGCACCGCGTTTGAAGGTCAACAGTGGTTCTGGTTTATTTCCGGTTTTTGGCTGGCGGTCATTGATATACTGTAGTTTTGCCGCATCAAGCGATTGTTTAAACGCCGATTTCAGTTCAAGTGTGGCGACAGGCAACCCATTCAGGAACAATGTCAAATCAATGCGGCCATCATAACCATTGGGCGAATAAATCAGTTCAGGTACTACTCGTAAACGGTTAGCGCAATAGCGAACCAGCAAGTCTGGATTAAGGTCATGATCGGGTTTAAAGGTGCAAAGCTGAAAACGAGCACCGCGATCCGCTAAGGTATGTCTCAGCGTCCACAAGGTTCCTTTAGCCGAAAGATGTCTCTCAACCGCGTTGAGAAAATGTACATCTGTATCTTTTGGATAAATTCCGCAAAACTTGTCCCAGACTTCCGGCTGGGTTTCCTGTACATAAGCAAGCGCATCTTCTGGATAAATCGCCCTTTCACGATCATAGCCGGATGAGCTTCCAAATAACCAACCACTGGATGATAGTTGCTCAATAATGTGATTCTGGAATAATAGTTCTGCGGATTTAGATACCATATCAGTTCTCTTGATACGCTTGCTCAATCAGTAACTTAGCTTTTGCTAAATCTGCCTGATTATGGACAACCACCTCAATATCACCGGTTCCCCAGTGTCCCAAATTAGTAACATCTCTGACGATATCAGAGATGATCACCTGCTCCGGTTTTAGTTTCAGGTAAAGCTTGACGTGTGGTTCTTTGGCTGTGGGCCATATCACGACGCTTAGAAAATTCTTTATCTTCTGAAACGCAGTATAAAGCAGTAACTCTTTGCGCTGAACCTCATCACCCAAGCTATCAGCAAAATCACAGATATTCTGATAAAGCGCAACCAGTTCAGGGGAAGACTTATCCAGACGATAGCGTTGAGCATTTTTCTTCTGCTTCGGCACCTGATTCTCTATTGCAACAGGCTGAGGCTTGTGAGTCTCGGTAGCAGCATTCACCAGCTCAAACATCAGGAGATCAGGGTTAAACAGCTTATAGCGGATAAGATTGATATTGCGGTTAATCTGCGCAACGGCATGCTCGTCATATTTGGTAAAATCTGCCGCAATGCAAATCACACGGGCATTGGACCAATCGATATCGTCAGCAACCTGTTTGCCAAACTTATCCATCACCAGCCAACGGAACTCGGCCTGATGATCTAATAGCCAGTCCAGATAGAACAACCCCTGATTAATGACGTTCTCGTTACTCTGACGTTTATATTCGATAATCACTGGCGTGTTGTTTTCATCCAGCCCCAATGAGTCAATGCGCCCCTTATGGGTCTTGCCTGTGCTGTATTCTGTCGCCAAAAAACGTACCCCAAGGAAAGCCTCCATATGAGACTCGATCAGTTTCTGAAGATCTTTTTCAATGGCTGCTGATTTTCCCGGAAGTTCAGAGACACCGTTTTTACCATAACGAAAGAGCTGGATATCACTCATGCAGCGTCCTTAGCAGCGGGTTGCCAGTTGCGTACATCGATTTTACCTGTTACGGCAGCGGAAATTAGGGCGGAACGACGCTCCTTTAGCAAAGATATTTGCTGTTCACAATGCATCACAAGGGTATTGAAACATCGTTTTTTTTCTTCAACATCAGCAACAATAACTTTCTGCTCATTTAATGGCGGTAGCGGGATAATATATTTTTTCACGTCAGAACAAGTTATTGCGGCCTTTGTACTGCCCCCACCAGATGATTCAAAACGAATCTGATCATATTTACTTTGAAGCCATAAATGAAGATATTCTGGTAATATTTTATTTTTTGACAAAGGAGTCATATAAGCAATATGCTGATTAATAGTGGCATCCATCATCAATAACGCGGAGGTACCTCTCGTTTTCCCTTCCCCTGTAATTGCAATGATGACGCTACCTTTTTTTACTAAAGGTAAACTGCACTCCAACAATGCTTTTGAAGTGACAAATTGCTCTGCATTAGTAACAATATCATCGTTTACTTTAGAGCTATTAAGCCATGGGTAATCACCTGAAAGCCAGTAGGATTGATTATCTCTATTAGGAGTACTGCCATTACCAACTTTACAAAGCCAACCTATCTGGGATACCCCCCAGTGCTCAGGCACTTCACCTAACCACTCATTTCCTGAAACTTTGAGCTTAACACGATGATTTAACCCTCTTCTTACGACATCAGAAATCACCGCTTGCCGTTTTTCTTTCAGAAGTTCAATGAGTCGAACTTGTTTGTCGATTAATAGGTCAATCTTATCCAATTCGTAATCTAAAAATTTCGCAATACACTCCTGCTCAACTACTGAAGGCAAAAGTACAGGCAATGATTGAAAATCATCTGTTTTAATTTGTAATGAATTTGGTCTTATACCTTGCATTTGCGAAGTATAAGCCATGACGTATGGATTTGAACGCAACAAATAATGTATATATTTCTTATTAACATTTTTTGTAAACCTATATGCCCTATATGCAGGACTAACATATCCTTCATAATCGGAAACACCTAGGCCAGAATAGTTAAGCCACATTGTATTAACAACTAACTGCCCTTTTCTCACAACACGGTATTCTGCTACTTCTTCAAGCGTTCTTTTCTTTGCCTCATCATTGTACTCTTTTACTTCTACTCCCCTATAACCGGATACAGATAACATCTGCCCAACAGGCTCCACACCATTTTTTTCATTACTTACTTGGAACAAGTATTTGAATTTCTCAAGTGTCCATCTAGCAGGGATCTCTCCAAGCCATTCCACACAAGAGTCTTTATATTCTGAATATGCTCTGTACTTCACGAATGGACCTCCGCCAGCAAGACCATAATTTCTCTGCTCACTTCATCCAAGTCGCGATCAATCTCTTCCAAGGAACGTGGCGACTGATACTGATAAAAATAGCGGTTAAAAGGAATTTCATAACCCACTAAACCGACCTGTCCATCATAAGGATCGGTTTTTTCGATATCGATCCACGCATCAGGTATATAGGGTAATACCTCGCGTGTGAAATACGTTTCAACAGATTCACTCAACGGCACATTTTCATAATCACGCAAACTGGCGTCAGGTTCTGGCTTACCCTTAGTTTTACAAACTTCAGCATTCTCATCTGTTTCACTTAAGTGTTTTATCAACAACTTAAACTGAGCAGCAGAAACTTTCGGCAATGCTTTTTTGAATTTTTCCCGGCTTAAATATTTATCATCCATTGCATCCAGAGCGGCTAATAACTCTAAATCACCATATTTGGACCAGTCTTTATCCGCCAGCAACGCTACGCGACGATCAAGATCGCGTGGATAAAATGCCAGCTTAAGCGGTCTTTCCACCGTAATACGGCGATAGCCAAAATCAGAGGTTTTAAACAGCTTAACATTAGCCGAAGGTTGATAGCGCGTATACTGATTCACAATCTCGTCAATCTGCGCTTCCGTTAACTCTTTACGCTTACTACCAAGAGATTTCCGCATCGGCGCAAATTGCTCCGTGGCATTAATCAGCAGCACCTTGCCCTTACGTTCTTTCGGTTTATGATTGCTGAGTACCCAGATGTAAGTCGCAATCCCGGTGTTGTAGAACATATCGGTCGGCAACGCGACAATAGCATCCAGCAGATCCTGTTCCAGCACAAAGCGGCGGATCTCGCTTTCACCACTGCCCGCACCTCCGGTAAAGAGTGGCGAACCATTAAGAATGATCCCGATACGGCTGTTATCGTTCATCTTACTAATCAGGTGCAGCAAGAACAGCAAAGAACCATCGGATACTCTCGGCAAACCGGGTCCAAAACGCCCATCGTAGCCCTTTTTATGTTCTTTGCGGATAACGGTATCAATCTTTTTCCAGTCAACGCCAAACGGTGGGTTGGACAGGCAGTAATCAAAACGCTCATTCCAGAGCTGATCGTCAGAGAGGGTATTACCCAGCTTGATATTGCTGATATCTTGTCCCTTGATCAGCATGTCCGCTTTACAGATAGCGTAAGACTCTGGGTTTAGCTCCTGACCATAGGCCCGAAGGCTGGCACTGGGATTTATTCCATGCAGGTATTCCATACCACTGGAAAGGAAGCCGCCTGTCCCGGCAGTAGGATCGTAGATGCGGCGGATCAGTCCCGGTTTAGTCAACGCTGCATCGTCGTCCGCAAACACCAGAGAGGTTGTCAGTCGCACGATATCCCGTGGCGTAAAGTGCTCACCCGCCGTTTCGTTAGAACCTTCTGCAAACCGGCGGATCAAGTCCTCAAATATCAGCCCCATATCGTGGTTACTGACAGAAGAAGGGCTCAAATCAGCCTCGGCAAATTTTTTGGCTACTTTGTAGAGTAAATTGGCATCATCAAGCTGCTGTATAAACTCATAGAATTTAAAGTGTTCGAAGATCTCACGCGCGTCATAGCTGAATGAGCGAATGTAACGTTCAAGATTAAGTCGTGGCTGTGTTTCCCCCAACTTACTGAGGTCCAACGGCGAAGTATTGTAAAAGTGTTGCCCGGAAGCGTGGCGAAGAATTGCATCGGCAGCGTTCTCATCAAGCTTTTCAACCACAGGTAACTTATCAAGTACAGCCTGTTTGGTAGGCGCAAGCACGCACTCAAGACGACGAAGAACGGTAAATGGCAGAATCACTCTGCCATACTGAGATTGCTTGAAATCACCACGTAGTAAGTCAGCGACGGACCATAAGAAAGCCGCCATTGAAGAAAAATTAGTCATTTTATTACCTCTTGATTTTGCCCTATTGTCCACGTAAAAGCGGAGAGGACAAGAAGAAGTGAAAACTGCGAAGTCTTTTCTCTTGTAAGGCTACATACGGGTGACGTGTCGCGGATTACTGGAATCGCCCACATGAACAGAAGTGCTAATGCTTTTTCTCAATCAAAAGGTATGGATGGGACCAGATACTGATGGAAACATTACTTATTATTGGAGGACACATCTGGGCTGTGAAACATTTAAGCCAGATGTAATCTGACACCATGACCGACGATATTCACTGAATAGTGTTGATACACCCATATAGATATACATACCCATTGAGTGTATCAACTGATGGCTTACATGCGTCTAAACGCTTATGGACATCCTGTCTTATGGACAAACTACTTACGGGTTCTCACCCCAGAAGTAAATGTCAGTCCAGTAAACCCCATCTCATCCTGCTTACATAGCGCCCGTGCCAGTAGAACAGGTGGCAGCCTGTGCTTGCGGGTCCTCCTTTTGCCAACCTCATCAGGGTAGGGTCTTACTTCCTGCCACATCCCCTTGAAACAGTAAGTTACCTGCGCATCAAAATCCCTTAGTTTTTGGCTTTTCATTGGTCGACTAATTATCCCTGCTCTGGCCCGTATATTTTTGTCTCTTTTCATCGCCTTCCTTAGCGTTTTGAGCGCGCCAGGCTCTCTTGGCATCAGCAGATGCAAATGAGGCATCCAGCGCTGAATATCGGTGTGAAAATCCAGCTCATAGCCCCCCACTATTTTGTCCGTAAATCCGGCTCTTTTTACCATCTTGTAGACCCGTTCCCGGAATTTCTTATGGTCCCAGCAACTGATCTGCTCTTCTTCCAGCATGGCATCGTAATAAACCAGCGTAACCACTCTGTACGCGCTCATACACCCCCGCAGCGGGGCCAGTTCAGCCAGTTTGCGTAACCTGTGCAGGCGGAAGCACTGTGGGCACGCAGCACTGCCACATGGCTTATCTAACATACAGGCTTTAAGTTTCCTCTTTAGCCGAAGAGCCTTTCCTCGCCACTTTTTGTGTGCTTTTCTGACTTCTTTGCTTTCATTCTCGTTATCATTCCTGTCCTGCTGGACAGCTTTTTGTATTGCTCTTATACGGTACTGGCGCTCTTTCTCCATCCGATCCCGGGTTTCAAACCCTGGAATGGTGAGAGCCAGCTTTTCCAGTTGGCGCTCTTCTTCTGTCAGCGATACGTATACTGATCGCGCAATGCGGTCTTTTGCACCAAACATATCAGCAGCCTCCTGTAGTGACGCGGGAAGCAATCCATTCACTGACGTCACTTTCCAGCCAGGCTACCGCTCGCCCTCCAGTCAGGGATTTAGGGCGTGGAAAAGTGCCTTTCTCAATCATCCGGTACAACGTGGCGCGGCTCACCGCACAGCGCTCCAGTACGACCCGAATTTTCACCAGTTTCATCTCGTTCATATTTCTGCACTCTTGAGCAGTTCAAGGAGTGCCTTATTCACAAGATCGAAATTCGGAAGCTGCGGCTACGTTTTGGGACGTCTGCAAGCACGTTAGACGTTTCATTGTCGGGCCGACACTTGTGTATGATCAATGTCGGCCAGACATGGGAGATGCTAGAGTGGTTAAAATGGCTAAAGAAGGGAGCCACACATGGCAGGGAAAAAACAGATGAGCCGCCAGCAGCGGTCGACAAAGATGCGGACAGATGCGGGACTGACCCAGGTGAAAGTTTATCTTGACGAAACCACACTGGAATTACTGGCGTTACTTCAGGAAAACTTGTCAGAAGGTAAAATGAAGGGCGATGAAATCAATATGTTCCGCAGTATAGCTGTCACTGCCGGTATCCACAGTCAGGCAGAAGCATGCTTAGGGGAAAAAGTGGTATCAGACATTGTGGCTAAAAATCTGGGCACTGAGTGCAGAGCCAGCGAAGCGACAGACAATCCTCATAAGTTCTTTCTCCGGACGATGATTAACAAGCTTTACGAGAAAGGTCAGCGTAATACACATAGACGCAGACTTGCAGAGGTTGCTGAAATCATGAATGAAAGCAGCTACAGAGCGCCGAATAGGAAGAAAGGGGAATGGAGTGAAAATGATATTAGTCAGTATGTAAATAATGACATACAACTGGAAAAATGATGCCTCAGCAGAGGCGCCAGGCGGTAAGACTGTACACTGCAAGTATCTCTGGAATACCCAGGCCGCGAAGTACGATAGTGTCATTCATCAGGAGTGGTGAGTTGGTCGTACTTTCCCGGCTTCCCCATAGCACTAAGCCCGCCCTGGACGTGCCTGTGAGTCATCAAAAATAGTCCCTGGCCCCGTTTGATTGTTTAGCCAGCAGGTGACGAAGGCCATCCCCCCCATTACGATTTACCAGCAACAGAACGCTCGGGAGGCCCTGTCCAGCATACCTCGGCCCCTGTAGTCATAGCGGGTGGTTGTGGCGATATCGGCATGACCTGCCAGTTGGCGTACCACGTTGAGGTCGGTTCCCTGTTCCAATAGTTGTGTAATGAACGTTCGTCTGAGGTCGTGCGGGGTAAAATAGTCCACGCCAGCGGCCTGGCGTAGCTGTGCCAACAGCCCCGTCAATCCGGTAGTGGTAAGCCTACGTGGCCCAAGCCGGTCTGCCAAGCTGATACGACTGAATAACGGCCCCTCATGCCCTCCCCGGCACTTTAGCCAGCGCCGCAGCTGTGTCCAAACCTTTACGGCAAGGTGAATATCACGACTTTTGCGCCCTTTCCCCTCCCTGACCCAAACGATCCCCGTGGAGACGTCAATATCCTCAACATTAAGGGCAACCAGCTCACCCGCACGCAGCCCGGCACCACACAGAAGCAATAAAATGGCCCGCTCGCGCTGACAGCGCACGGAGGAATACGTCGCTGCCGCCGTCAGCATTGACCGGATTTCATGGCGGGCCAGCGCACGCCCCTGCCGACAACCGTCACCACTGACCCGCCTGACGTTGCGTATCCGCTCCAGCATATCAGCATCCAGTATCCCCATACTGAAGGCCACTCCGGCAACTGACTTCAGCGCCGACAGCGCCATGTTCACGGTAGCAACAGCATAGCCCTCATTCAGCAGCGCCGAGCGCACCAGCATCACCCCCGTGTAGTTCAGCATCTGCCAGGGGTAACTGTCGATATCCGAGCCCGGAAGCAGGATACCGGCACAGCGCCGAAGCTGGCTTTGCATCCCCTTGCGCCCGGCAGGCGCCAGACCTGCCAGCCAAAGCTGTGCCGGATTGGTGGTGGAGACGTTTTGCAGGCGTACAGTTTCCGCGCGCCTGCCCTTGTGGTTCGAGGTCATAACATCATCCTTAATACTGAAAAATGGAGTATCCCGGCCATGCAGGCCGGGGAAGCAGTCAATTCATCTGGTAATGTCATTCAGCCCTGCGTGGTCATTTTTTCACGCCATAGCGTTGCAGATAGTGGTTAAGACCCTGCCCGGCTCCGGGCTCAAAGTTCCAGACCCGCCAGATAAGCTGACCTTCAGCATCGCGTATTGCCAGCCGAAAGTGGGTATGCTGGTCATCCTCAATAGCGACACGGTCATACGCTGACACAACACGCTCCGCATCCTGTCGGGTGAACGTGTCCGATGGCAGCAACGGCAACGGCGCTCCGGGTTCAGCGATTGTGGCGCGGTCCGGGGCAGACCTGCGCCCCTGCGTGATATGGCTGACGGCCTTATACGTTCCCCGATTCAGAAGCCCGGTGGCTTTTCGCGCCCGGAGAACATCAATAGTAGTAATCAATGGGGAGCCAAGGATAAAGCCCGCATTGTCCCGGTCTGTGCGTACCAGATCATACATCTCAACGACAGCATTCAGGGCCTCCGCCATGGGAACACCGGCTTCAATATGCGCCTGAATGGTGTCTTCCTCGCCAAACGGCGTATCGCTGAGGGTAAGCCCGTAGTGCTGTGCCAACAGGTGAGTCAGCAGGGTGCGCCAGACTTCAGCAGGCGACAGGCAGCACGATGCCACCCGTGTCGGTGAGACAGGTTGTTTTTTCATGACAGTATTCTCGTGATAATGTGGGTAGTATTGAAAAAGGCGCGAACATGAACGGCAACCCGGCCCGCGCTTATGGAAATCCGCCCGGCAGAAGAGAGAACGGATATGTTCAGTCCTGTGTTGCTGGAACCGGGACAGGAGTGGGATAAATGGCGATATATACATAGCCGCAGGAGCCAAGCGTATCAGCCTCACAAGTCAGTTCCTTCGCCTGCAGTGTGATGCCCTTCGCCCTGCGCGGCTCCAGCTCACCAGACAACAGCATGCCTTCCATCTGCTTCATGAACAGCGGAAAGGCCTGGTCCAGATGGCATGCATCGCTTTCGCTGAACACACCGCTAAACCCGGCCCGGTCGGCCAGAAAATGTAGGTTGTGGCCTTCCTGTACCAGTCGTGCACCAAACAGCGGCGTCACATCACGCCAGAGCCCCCACCAGGGGGTTGCTGGCGACGGTGTATGTGTTGAATGGGTCATATTTGTGTCTCCATATTCCAGCCAGTGAGATACGCCTCCGGCAGGGCTTTATTATCTTCAGTTCAGCTTTCCCACATCACGCGGGTGGTGTAGACCCCGCTGGCGTGATAGCTCAGGAAGTTGCGCTCCCACAGGGTGTATAGCGCCCGGGCCTCAGACGGGGACAAATCCCCTGTACGGCAGTGCCAGACATAGCCCTGCGACCAGCTGATATCGATGATTTTCTCAAGCTCGGGATAAACGTTGCCGACATAGCCAAAATCGGTGGCGTAGTCCAGACACCACTCGTCCCCCTGGTGAACTAGCCGGATTTCCACCGGGTGATAACCGCCCCGCTCCACGCTGTAGTCCGGGTCCCGGAAGTTGAGCGTAACGGCGGTGACGCGATGTTTACTGGCAGGTATTTCGCCCGCCTCTGCCATCAACATGTCGAACAGCTGCAGACTGACAGGCAGCACAAAGCCTGCCGGTTGAATAACGGCATTGATGTTCATGGGTAAAACCTCAGTATTTACAGTTTAAAAATGAAGGGATAAGGCGAACGTGGATTACCGTGGTTAATGTGTATTAAACCAGGTAACTCACAGTAACCCGTGTTCAGCGAAAGACCAGGCTTTGTCGCCTCCCACAATGAGATGGTCGGTCACGCGGATATCCAGCAACGCCAGTGCGTCTGTAATTTTTTGGGTAATGAGTTTATCGGCCTGGCTCGGTTCAGGCTCACCACTGGGATGGTTATGCACCAGTATCACAGCAGCAGCGTTGTGCGTCAGTGCCAGGCTGACTATTTCGCGGGGATAAACCATCGTCTGGCTCAGCGTACCGGTAAACAATGTCTGGTAGCCGAGAATATGATGTTGCTGTGAAAGCATTATCACACCAAAAGATTCACGGTTTTCAAGCGCCAGCTTCATCACCAGCCACTGACGTACATCTTCAGATGAGGTGATTTTTCGGCGATTGCGAAACTGGCGGGTCAGCAAAGAATGGGCAAACCGGATAATCTGTTCGCGGGTAACCGGCTCCAGCGTCTGATAATGACCGCTACGATCACTTGCGATAAACGTCATGATGTACTCCTTACCTTTTAGTTCAGAATTCACGTTCAACAAAGTAAATGGCATCCGGCAGCAACGTATGGCGCTTCAGCTCAGGTTGTACTGAAAACGTGTCCTTTCGCTGGCTGCGTATCCCCAGGCTATCAAACAAAAACAACCGGGTAGCATCGGTACGAACCACCACTGACCAGTGCCATGTGGTCCCCATAATCACCACGCGCTGCGCTTGATTCTCCGGTGAAGCCAGCCAGTCGCTGATATCATGAAATATTCGGTGAGTTCTCAAGGTTCGATAACGGAAGGGAGTATGAAAATAGAGGGGATAATGTTGGGCGTAATGCCCTCTCAGCAGAACATCTGCTATCAGGTGGTCCATCTGCTCTTCATCCAGGCCAAGCGTCAGGAGATCAAATAAGTCCCATCGTCGCTTATAGCTGCTTAGCAGGCGGTACATTAATTTTTCCCGCCTTACTCTGCCGTCATAGAGGTAACTCAGGGTATTAATCAGGCTGTAGATGCCACACAAATAGTCATGCTGTCCCTGGCGGGACGCATGAACGTCTCGAGGAAGTGTCATTGTAAATTTCCGGGATAAGTGATGGCTGTGAACCAGCCGGAATGGTGGTGATACAGTGGCTGAGCGCATGATGGCTGCCACTGTATAAATTATAACAAAATCAATATATTAATGCAAGTGATTCTTGTTATCACTTATCCAGCGACTCCTTCACTTGTTACTGGTTAACGTCTCCTTCAGACAGGTCCCTTGCAACCTGAGCCAGAGCCTGCTGCAAAAGTTTATCCCTAGAGGCCGGTTTCATGGTACGGAACAACTGTATCCACAGGTTAAGCTGCTCGTCTGCTGAGGTATCTGCCGCATCCCGCTCACTTTTCAACGCCATCCCTGCCGCGCTGATATGGTACAGAAACCCCTTCCCACTGGTGCGTTTGCGGCGGATTTCCGGATGTAGGGCTGTGAGCTTTTCCAGACGTAGCCGCGCCCCTTTCGCTGTGCCCGGCATTCCTTCCATTCCGGCAAACTGCTCTGCTGTAAGCCACTCCCCCCTGTCCGTCATTCCGGCATCACAGGGCTCAGTCATCTGTTCACTGCTCATAAAATTTCACCTCTTATCAAAGCGTTAGTTAAATGAGCGCAAATAACCATAAAAGGAACTTGATAACTTCCTTTTGTTCGCTTTTAATATCTCCGGTACTAACAACCCGGAGTGAATACATTGAGTAACTCAACAGATTCGCAAAAAAAGCGAAGTAAGGGAAGTGCTGTTAACTGGCACCGGGCAGATATTGTCGCCGCCCTGCATAAGCGGGGACTTTCCCTGTCAGCTCTCTCCCGGCAACACGGGCTGGCTTCCAGGACGCTGAATAACGCTTTTGAGCGCCACTATCCGCGGGCGGAAAAGATTATTGCGGAGGCACTGAACACTACGCCCGAAACCATCTGGCCTGAGCGCTATGCAGGTAGGTCTGTCAAAAACGAAAGCTGAAGGAAGCAGGGTATGTCGACCACCATTACTGAAGTAACGGAATGCTTTGAGTACCTTTTTAGTTCCCTTTACCGGAAAGCATTTGTCAAAACCCTGCGCCTTAACGAATGCAGTGAACGGGAGTTGCTACCGCTGGTACGCTGCTACCTGCTGGGTTGGTTTGCCGACAGCGTCTCACCGGAAGTCCGGGGGAAACTGCCCGGCAGTATCTCCGGGCATGGCTATATTGATTTCGTCATTGACGATGTGGCGGTGGAGTTCGCCGTCCGTAAGCCAGGAGCCGCCCGTTCTGCACTGTCAGCCTCAGTCAACAGCACGGAGGTAAAGAAACTGATGAAGTATGACGGCAAAGCCCTGCTGGTACTGTTCGATTTTTCTGACACGCCCTATACCGAAGAACAGATTGAGTCCTTCAGAAACTGGCCCTCCCTGGGCCGAGGCAACCATCGTAAATCAGCGTTCAATGTTGCGTATTTCTTTGTGGAAAAACGCAGCCCGCTGACACCCAGGAAAATCACCAGAAATATCCGCATCCGTTAACGGTAGCGCGCATAACGGATAATGAAAACGTCAATGAAAGGAGATCACCGAAGATGAGGAAAACCGCTGCCATGTTGCTTCTGGCATTTTCAGGTTGTGCCGGGGCAAAAACACTCCCCGCAGAAAATTTGCAGGGGCTGTATGAGGCTTATGCCACCCTGAATACCTGCCACCAGTATGGTTACACTGGCGATGAGGCCTTAACCGCACTGGACAAACTTATCCGCAGCAATCGCTATCAGGATAATACCGGCAACATCATGACATTAACGAAGGACAATATTAACTATTACCATTCCCTTCAGGACCGCTTTATTCTTGAGCAGCAATTCAAAAGCGAAGGAATAAACCAGAGCGGTATCCGGCTCCAGATAAAAACCCTCTGCGACCAGATGAACGCCGCTGTTGGTGGGAAGCTGGGTGTGAAAACTCGAGTTATTTCACCGGATGACCTTCCCGCCAGCGCAAAACCTGTTTTTGACAAACCGGCCACTGACAGTGCCCCGGCAATTCCGGAAGACCGACCGATGACATGGGACAACAGCCCGGTCCAGGGTATTCCGGTTCAGTGAGGGGTAACACAATGAAGAAGCATATTATTACCGCACTGCTCATCACAACAGTATCCGCTCCGGCGCTGGCAGCGTACCCGGTAAGCCAGCCTGCTCAGGCCGCAGAAGTGATGGTCAGTATGTGCCAGCAGCAGCGTTCGGGTATGGACAAGAACCAGGCCATCCGTAAAGTCTATGGCACCGTAAGCGACTGGCCCATAGCTTCAACAACTGAAGTTGCTGCTGCGATGGATGAAGGATGGAATTTTGCTGTACAAAATCCAGAGATAAGTTGCGACAGAATTTATCCCATGATGATTGACATGCTGGATGGGAAAAAGGATTGAGAAACCAAGCTTAACTTAAGTTGGCAAAACCAATCTGCATCAATTGAAATTTCACATAGCGATGTGCCCTCCAGCAGGGCACAATTATTATAAACCGTCTGCTATGAGCGAAAAGCGGACATTCCTGTACAAAGCATGGCGTTGGAATACAGTAAGATCATTGATTAATAAGTGAGTCGAATCAGAACAGTAGCCAATGAAACAAAAAATTCGCAAACGTAACCAAGACTGGATATCAAGGCAATTGAAACGTGCGCAAAAGAGGAAATGCCGTTAAGTTTCTTTATTAACTTTCCCTCAATATGAGCAACTGCTTGTAATGGTGTGCGCCTTAAACGGCATGGTCGTCTCAAGCCGGACTGGAGTCGCGCATTGTTTCATTAGGGTTGGGGAGAAGTGCCTATTGTTGGGCAAAAAGTAGTGTTTACTGGTTTGAGGGATTTGATAAGGAGCAATTGCCTGTTGAATGGGGTGCGCTGTGGGAAGATGCCTGAATATATTGGTTTTGATTTGATCTCACAGTGCAACACACAATCAACTCTTACAGTCTGCTGTGAGCAAAAATTGCACATTTCTAACAGCCTTCCGTGTGAATCAACGAGGAGCAGGTCACTGGCACAGAGGGGACGTTTAACCCCGTCCGGCCTCCGCTGAATTGGCTGCCAATTCCGTCCGGTCGTACCTGCCTGAGCCGTCTACTTCAGTAAAAACTGAATCAGCATAGCAAACATATATACTGTCGCTGCAATTTGTATTGTTCGCACTCCCCATCTGAGATATCGCCATTTATGACGTTCTCTGGCATCGGCTTCTTCAATGGTGGATTCAGTATGCTTTCTTCTCTTTGTCCTGAATGGATCAATTACCCATAGGGCAAGAATAAAGAGAACGATTGTTTTCTGAAGTATGGGATGATCCACGAAGAGTGACTCCGGCCTGCTCGCTGATACAATCAGAATAGATGAACAATCCCGAAATAATCAACACTAAATGTATGGCAATTATTTATTTTCGTCCTGGCTGGATTTTGTGACCTGCTCCCAACAAATTAACATAGCACAATGTAAGCAAGTTCTGCTTTTGGCACGAAGCGGACTTGTTAACTGGGTTGGAGATCCGCTTTGAGCGAGAAGTGGGCCTTCGGTTATATCATTTCCTTTGTGCAAATAGTTATCATCACAATCGCAATCTGTGAGTGATTATACCAAGCGGATGGCAACACCAGTTACAACGTGGCAAATACGCCACAGCCCCCTGATGTAATTAATCCAGAAGGGTATCTAAATAATCAGCCCATATCTGCAACCATTTTTTACACTCAGCATCATATTTATATAGATTATAAATACCTTCTACCCCGCCTTTGGTATGCCCAAGAACAGCCTCAGCGACTTCATTAGGGCATTGTAACCGTGATAACCCTGTTCGTACCGTCCGCCTTAAATCATGTGGCCTCCAACCGGGTATATCTAGCATTTTTCCTGATTCCCGCATACGCCAAGCGTTCTCAGTGAGATATTTCTGCTGTATTGGCAACTTCGTACGGGATGAAGGGAACAAATAAGCATCGGAATTGAGTCGTAAAACCTTTAAAAAATCAATGGCCTGATTAGGTAGCTGCACATAGCGTTCAATGCCTGTTTTTGTTTCACGTAGGTGTATTGTCCCCTTTTCAAGGTCAACATCCTTCCATGCCATATTGCAGACTTCACCGGTACGACACCCGGTCCAGAGAGTCAGACGTAACACGTTTTTGATCGTTGGCGTGTAAGCCGAACCCGGAAGCCATTTAAGGAATTTTGCAAGCTCGTCCTCGCTCAGTACTCGTGTTCCACGTCCGTTTGTGAGCTTGATTCTGGTCTGTCGTAAGCTGGATTTTGCTAACAGCGCCGGATTCGCGAAATTATCATCAAATCGCCCAAGGCCGATTGCAAATTCATATGCGAGTGAAAGCTCCCTCAGTACATTCCCAGCCTGTACGGTTGCACCTCGAGCTACAATGTTATTGATTAAATTAATGACATCCTGGCGCGTAATCTCAGCAGCATTCCGGGTTCCTAAGCTTTTAACAGCGTCACCATAGAGAGTACGACGAACCTCAGCCTGCCCTTTCGGCTTTCTGGCACCGGGAATGACCTTCCCGTCCTTCGTTTTACGATCCTCAATACGTTCGGTAAGATACAGTTCAACCAATCCCTGTACGGTCAATTCAGGGATCTTAGCCTGTTCAGCTTCAATCGCACGCTGGAGCTTATCTTGTTTGAGTTCAGTCGCAGGGCACCGACCTTCCTGTCGGAGGAGCTTTAATTCGTGGAGTTTGAGACGTGCAGCAGCTAGAGAAGTCTGCGGAAAGTTACCAATTTTAACCTGAGCAAGCTTGCCAGTCAGAGGACTTGTGTAACGGTAGAAAAAAGACTTAACCCCAGTTGCACCGCAGGAGACACGTAAGCCACGATTTTCGCCTACATCAGCCTTATCTTTGTCGCCAGGCTTCATCATTTCTACCGCTTTAAACGAAAGTGGCTTTCCCTCTTGTTTTCCTACCATAAAGACTCCGTTATCATGCACCTTATGCAGTCATGAACATAAATGTAGGTTGCACTGTGTGTGCCCATATTTTACCAAGTCACAGGTTGGCAAGCTACACTTTAACCTACATTTAAATGTAGGATTTCATGATATTCGATGAGACATAGTGAAACCTAACGATAACCACAAAAACCACTAACTCATTAAAAATTAAGAAAACGGACATCACAAACCGATGAGTACAATAGAAAATCTAGACTCTCACACCCCAATGATGCAGCAGTATCTGAAGCTGAAAGCGCAGCATCCCGAGATCCTGCTGTTTTACCGCATGGGCGACTTTTACGAGATGTTTTATGACGATGCGAAACGCGCATCGCAGTTGCTCGACATTTCACTGACCAAGCGCGGCGCTTCTGCCGGTGAACCTATCCCGATGGCGGGCATCCCGCACCACGCGGTCGAAAACTACCTCGCCAAGCTGGTGAATCAAGGCGAGTCCGTCGCCATTTGCGAACAGATTGGCGACCCAGCCACCAGCAAAGGTCCGGTCGAGCGTAAAGTTGTGCGTATCGTTACGCCGGGCACCATCAGCGATGAAGCGTTGCTGCAGGAGCGCCAGGACAACCTCCTTGCCGCCGTCTGGCAGGACAGCAAAGGCTATGGCTACGCCACGCTGGATATCAGTTCCGGGCGTTTTCGCATCAGCGAACCGGCCGACCGTGAAACCATGGCTGCCGAGCTGCAACGTACTAACCCAGCCGAGCTGCTATACGCCGAAGATTTTGCCGAGATGGCGCTGATTGAAGGTCGCCGAGGCCTGCGTCGTCGCCCGCTGTGGGAGTTCGAAATCGACACCGCGCGCCAGCAGCTGAACCTGCAGTTTGGTACCCGCGACCTGGTCGGCTTTGGCGTTGAAGGCGCGCCGCGCGGGCTTTGCGCCGCGGGCTGCCTGCTGCAATACGTGAAGGACACCCAGCGTACCTCGCTGCCGCACATCCGCTCCATCACCATGGATCGTCAGCAGGACAGCATCATTATGGATGCCGCCACGCGCCGTAACCTGGAGATTACCCAGAATCTGGCGGGCGGGCTGGAAAACACCCTCGCCTCCGTGCTCGACTGCACCGTCACGCCGATGGGCAGCCGTATGCTTAAGCGCTGGCTGCATATGCCGGTGCGCGATACCAAAGTACTGACCGAGCGCCAACAGACTATCGGCGCCTTGCAGGATTCCACCGCAGACTTACAGCCGGTGCTGCGTCAGGTGGGCGACCTCGAACGTATACTTGCGCGTCTGGCGCTGCGTACCGCACGTCCACGCGACCTCGCCCGTATGCGCCACGCCTTCCAGCAGTTGCCGGAACTGCGTGCCCAACTGGAAAGCGTCGACAGCGCGCCGGTACAGATGCTGCGTGAGAAAATGGGCGAATTTGCCGAGCTACGCGAACTGCTGGAGCGGGCGATTATTGATGCACCGCCGGTGCTGGTGCGCGATGGCGGCGTGATTGCCCCGGGCTATCATGAAGAGCTAGACGAGTGGCGCGCGCTGGCCGATGGCGCTACCGACTACCTCGACCGCCTGGAAATTCGCGAGCGCGAGCGTACCGGACTCGACACGCTGAAGGTAGGGTATAACGCCGTCCACGGTTATTACATTCAGATTAGCCGCGGTCAGAGCCATATGGCGCCTATCAACTACGTGCGCCGCCAGACGCTGAAAAACGCCGAACGCTACATTATTCCTGAGCTAAAAGAGTACGAAGACAAAGTTCTGACCTCAAAAGGCAAGGCGCTGGCGCTGGAAAAACAGCTTTATGACGAGCTGTTCGACCTGCTGCTACCTCACCTCGCAGACCTTCAGCAGAGCGCCAGCGCGCTGGCGGAACTGGACGTGCTGGTGAACCTCGCGGAACGTGCCTATGCGCTCAACTACACCTGCCCAACGTTTATCGACAAGCCCGGTATCCGGATCATCGAAGGCCGCCATCCGGTGGTGGAGCAGGTGCTTAACGAGCCGTTTATCGCCAACCCGCTGACCCTGTCGCCGCAGCGTCGAATGCTGATCATTACCGGCCCGAACATGGGTGGTAAAAGTACCTATATGCGTCAAACGGCGCTGATTGCGCTGCTGGCCTATATCGGCAGTTACGTTCCGGCGCAGAGCGTGGAGATTGGCCCTATCGACCGTATCTTCACCCGAGTGGGCGCAGCAGATGACCTGGCCTCTGGTCGCTCAACCTTTATGGTGGAGATGACCGAAACGGCCAATATTCTGCATAACGCCACCGAAAACAGCCTGGTGCTGATGGACGAAATTGGCCGCGGTACGTCAACTTACGACGGTCTGTCATTAGCATGGGCCTGTGCGGAAAATCTGGCGAATAAGATCAAGGCGTTAACGCTGTTTGCAACCCACTACTTCGAGTTAACCCAACTGCCGGAGAAAATGGAAGGCGTGGCGAACGTGCATCTGGACGCGCTGGAGCACGGCGATACCATCGCCTTTATGCACAGCGTGCAGGACGGTGCGGCCAGCAAGAGCTATGGTCTGGCGGTAGCGCAGCTAGCGGGCGTGCCGAAAGAGGTTATCAAGCGCGCGCGTCAGAAGCTGCGCGAGCTGGAAAGCATCTCACCAAACGCCGCGGCGACGCAGGTAGATGGGACACAGATGTCGCTGCTGTCGGCACCGGAAGAGGCTTCCCCGGCGGTAGAAGCGCTGGAAGGTCTGGACCCGGACTCGTTGAGCCCACGTCAGGCGCTGGAGTGGATTTATCGTCTGAAAGGAATGGTGTAATTATCTGCGCCGCTTCGCTTATGCTGAAGTGGCGCATTTATAGCCGTTGCATTTATCGAAAAATAAAAATGTACTCTTACGTCGAATGAAAAAAAGCCCTTACCAGTACGGCAAGGGCTTTTAAGGAAGTACAAACTTCAGATTTAACATTAATTAACTTACTGAATTATTACTACAATTTATACTGCTTTAAAATGCACCCGTTTACTACAGATAATATTGGGCATTAAAACTTAAAAACCTCCCTCTAGTTATCCTGTTACACACACCGCCAGCCTGATCACTAACTTAAGCATGGCGTCTTAAACAAGTACATTCCCCCATCGCGACATATACTCTTTGATGCGTTGCCTTATTACCGTTGCGTTTATCTTGATTCGATAATCGCAGTAAATAAATTTAAAACAAGGCGTTACATCGTCGCGCATACTCTACCATTTTGCTTTCCAGCACAATTACTGCGAGGCCTTAAAACATACTGCATCCCAAACTACAAACTTCGTGGCCTTATTACAAAATGGCTAACCCCAGTACTTCTGAATAAACACTTACTTTTATTGTGCTGTTAAAACTCAATTTACGCATTTACCACACGGTGTCAATACTGTTTTTAAAATCATGTCTATATTTACATACTTTGAAATATTGAGCGTCGCAGAAATAAGACCAGATCACAGTATATGGGCAGTGTTCCCCATAAAAAAACAGGCAACAGCGACGAGGTGAATCCCCATCGCTGTTGAGTACATTAACGCTTATCTTCCGCCAGCAGCGGCGGAATGCTTGGCACCATCGGCGCGTCATCAATATCTTTCTGCGTCATGCGGAACGCTTCTGGATAATGTTCACGGCTGGTGCGGCGTAGCGGTTCGGTATCGCGCCAGGTGTACAGGCAATGCTGGCACTGGTACACGGTCCAGACATCTTTTACCGGCGATTTCGCCATTACTTCAATATGTTCATCGGCGCAACGTGGACAAATCATCTTTTCCTCCTTACTTACGGTTAGCCAGCATAGCGGTCAGTTTCTCAGCCCAGGCTTTGGTTTCAGGCAAATCCTGTACCGGCTGGCTGTAGTGACCACGGTTGTCCGGCGCAACCGGTGTGGTAGCGTCGATAATCAGTTTGTCGGTAATCCCCGCCGGGCTTGAACCTGGGTCGAGTTCCAGCACCGACATGTTTGGCAACTGTACCAGATCCCCCGCCGGATTAACCTTCGACGACAGCGCCCACATCACCTGTGGCAGGTTGAACGGGTCGACGTCTTCATCAACCATAATCACCATCTTCACATAGCCCAGACCATGCGGCGTGGTCATCGCACGCAGCCCAACCGCGCGGGCAAAACCGCCGTAGCGTTTTTTGGTGGAGATAATGGCCAGCAGGCCGTGGGTGTACATGGCGTTAACCGCCTGCACTTCCGGGAACTCCGCTTTCAACTGCTGATACAGCGGTACGCAGGTGGCTGGGCCCATCAGGTAGTCAATTTCAGTCCACGGCATACCGAGATAGAGAGACTCAAAAATAGGCTTGGTGCGATAAGAAACTTTATCGATACGGACCACCGTCATATTACGGCCGCCGGAATAGTGTCCGGTGAACTCGCCAAACGGGCCTTCGATTTCACGCTTACGGCCTTCGATAACCCCTTCAATGATCACCTCAGAGCCCCACGGCACATCAAAACCGGTGAGCGGTGCAGTGGCAATAGGATACGGGCTTTCGCGCAGCGCACCGGCCATCTCGTATTCTGACTGATCGTATTTCAGCGGCGTGGCGCCCATCAGGGTAATCACCGGGTCGTTACCCAGGGTGATAGCAATCGGCAGGTCTTCACCACGCTCTTCCGCTTTATGCAGGTGCAGCGCGATATCGTGCATTGGCACCGGCTGCAGGCCAAGCTTACGCTTGCCCTTCACTTCCATACGGTAGATACCGACGTTCTGCTTGCCGAAGTTGTCCGGGTCCAGCGGGTCGCGGGAAACCACGCACGCTTTATCGAGATAGAAACCGCCGTCGCCGTCGTTCAGGCGGAACAGCGGCAGGATGTCGAACAGGTTAATGTCGTCACCATCGACGGTGTTTTCCGCCCATGCCGGGTTCGCGCGGCGTTCCGGAGCAATCGGGAATTTATCCCAGCGGCGAATAAACTCATCAATCTGTTTTTTGACCGGCGTATTCATCGGCAGGCCCATCGAAATGGCATGGTTCTGCCAGGAGCCGATGGTGTTCATCACCACGCGAGCATCGGTGAAGCCACGGATGTTATCGAACCATACGGCTGGCGCACCGTCGCCAATACGGCCTGTCGCATTGGCCGCGGCCGCCAGATCCGGCTCGGCGTTTACCTCTTCACTGATTTTCAGCAGTTGACCCTGGTCTTCCAGCGCCTGCAAAAAACCGCGTAAGTCATCAAAAGCCATTATGCATTCTCCTGTGATAATTGTTTCGTCGCCGGTAAACCCTGCCAGCGGCGCGCTTTATCGTATTTGAGGCCGAACTGATCGAGCACTCGCGTGACCACGTGTTGAACGATGTCGTCGACCGTTTCCGGGTGGTTGTAGAACGCCGGCATAGGCGGCACCATCGCCACGCCCATGTGGGAGAGCGCCAGCATGTTTTCCAGATGGATAGTGCTGAGCGGCATTTCACGCGGCACCAGCACGAGCTTGCGCCCTTCTTTCATCACCACGTCGGCGGCGCGCCCTACCAGTCCGTCGGCGTAGCCTGCGCGGATACCGGCCAGCGTTTTCATGCTGCACGGAATAATAATCATGCCGTCGGTCTGGAAAGAACCGGAGGAAATGGTGGCCGCCTGGTCCGCCGGGCTGTGGCTAAAGTCGGCCATTGCCGCGACGTCGCGCGCGCTCCACGGCGTTTCCAGTTCGATGGTAGTTTTCGCCCATTTCGACATGACCAGGTGAGTTTCCACCTCCGGCATATCGCGTAGTGCCTGGAGCAGTGCAACACCTAACGGTGCCCCGGTGGCGCCGGTCATGCCAATAATCAGTCTCATTGCTCACCTCAATTTCGTTCGTGTACGAACAATATGAGTTAACTTACTCCTATTACATGACGCTGACAAGATTGTTCGTATACGCACGCATTTTTTGTTCATTTTGTTCAACGTGCCTGAAACGGCTATCATAGAGACGCGCACACTGCCGGAGAGTCATCATGGAAATCAAAAACGAAGCATTCCACCTGCTTCGCCATCTTTTTCAACAGCATACTTCACGCTGGCAGCATGAATTGCCCGAGCTGACCAAGCCGCAGTATGCGGTGATGCGCTCCATCGCCGAAAGCCCGGGTATTGAACAGGTGGCGTTGACCAGCGTGGCAGTCAGCACCAAGGCGACGCTCGCCGAGATGCTCAGCAGGATGGAAATTAAAGGATTAGTCAGACGCGAGCAGGACCCCGACGATAAGCGTCGTCGATTTGTCTTTTTGACCGAAGAAGGCGAAGCCTTGCTGGCAGCCAGCCAGCCGGTGGGGAACCGCGTGGACAACGAATTTTTGCAGCGTTTAACGCCCGAGGAGCAGGATCAGTTTACGCATCTGGTGCGTAAGATGATGGAATAGTTCGGAAAAAAGGCAAAGAAAAAGGCCAGCCTCGCGGCTGACCTCTTTGAACAAAACCGTATTACTCGCGGAACAGCGCTTCGATATTCAGCCCCTGAGTCTGCAGAATTTCACGCAGACGACGCAGACCTTCAACCTGAATCTGACGCACGCGCTCGCGGGTCAGGCCAATCTCGCGACCAACATCTTCCAGCGTCGCTGCTTCATACCCCAACAGACCAAAACGACGCGCCAGCACTTCTCGTTGTTTGGCGTTCAGTTCGAACAGCCATTTCACGATGCTTTGCTTCATGTCATCGTCCTGCGTGGTGTCTTCCGGACCGTTTTCATTTTCATCGGCCAGGATGTCGAGCAGTGCTTTCTCAGAGTCCCCGCCCAGCGGCGTATCAACTGAGGTGATGCGTTCGTTGAGACGAAGCATACGGCTTACGTCATCAACCGGTTTATCAAGCTGTTCGGCAATTTCTTCCGCACTCGGTTCGTGATCCAGCTTGTGCGACAGTTCACGCGCGGTACGCAGATAAACGTTCAGCTCTTTAACAATATGGATTGGCAGACGAATAGTACGGGTTTGGTTCATGATAGCCCGTTCAATGGTCTGACGGATCCACCAGGTGGCGTAGGTTGAAAAACGGAACCCACGTTCTGGGTCGAACTTTTCTACGGCACGAATCAGCCCCAGATTGCCCTCTTCGATAAGATCCAGCAGCGCCAGACCACGATTGCCGTAACGGCGGGCAATTTTCACGACCAGACGGAGGTTACTCTCAATCATCCGACGGCGTGAGGCAACATCGCCACGCAGAGCACGACGAGCAAAATAGACTTCTTCTTCAGCGGTCAATAACGGAGAATAGCCGATCTCGCCTAAGTAAAGCTGAGTCGCGTCGAGTACACGTTGAGTGGCACCCTGCGATAAGAGCTCTTCTTCCGCGAGTTCGTTGTCACTGGGTTCCTCTTCACTCAAGGCTTTCTCATCGAAAACCTCTACTCCATTCTCATCAAATTCCGCGTCTTCATTTAAATCATGAACTTTCAGCGTATTCTGACTCATTAAGGTGACTCCTACCCGTGATCCCCAGGCAATGCACCTTATCATGTCACTTTTCAGGCGGCTCCAGCAGCGGCCAGCGTCGCCTGAAAGCGTTCATGTGAAGTACTTTGCCGAATTATCGCTGCGGTAAATACTGCAGCGGGTTGACGGATTTCCCCTTGTAACGAATTTCAAAATGCAAACGTGTTGAACTGGTTCCGGTGCTACCCATGGTAGCGATTTTCTGCCCCGCTTTTACGTCCTGTTGTTCCCGGACCAGCATTGTATCGTTATGAGCGTAGGCACTCAGGTAATCATCGTTGTGTTTGATGATAATAAGATTACCGTAACCGCGCAGTGCGTTACCGGCATAGACGACGCGCCCATAGGCGGTTGCGACGATTGCCTGTCCTTTACTGCCCGCAATATCGATACCTTTGTTGCCACCGTCGGTGCCGCTAAAGTTTTCGATAATCTTGCCGTCAGTTGGCCAGCGCCATGAAGAGATTGGCGAACTGGTTGAAGTACTGCTGGCAGTCGGTACGGTCGTGCTCGCAGTTGGTGCCGTTACAGGCGCTGTGACGGTGCTCGTCGCAGGCTTGTTGTTAGGCAACATTTTGTTAGCACTTTGTTCACCTGAATCCTCAGAATACGTAATTGTCGGAGTCGACGCAACAACCGCGGTTGAATTTTGTGCAGGTTTTGAGACTAATCCGGAACTTCCATTGCTGGACTGTGAACTGGCTATCGCAACCGGGTTATTGCCGGTAATTGGCTGACCGGAAGCATTTCCAACCTGCAGCACCTGACCGACGTTCAGCGCATATGGCGCGGCGACGTTGTTGCGCTGGGCAAGGTCACGGAAGTCATTGCCGGTAACCCAGGCAATGTAGAACAGCGTATCGCCGTGCTTCACCGTATAGGTGCTGCCACCTGCGTAGCTGCCTTTTGGAATATCACCGTATTTACGGTTGTAGACGATATGGCCGTTTTCCATCTGCACCGGCTGTTCAGCAACGGGCTGAGCGACGCGCGGCTGGGTCTGAACGGGCTGCGTTTGTACCGGCTGTACCGGCTGAATCTGAGGAGTAGACTGCGCCGTGCTGCCCATTTTCGGCGGCGGCGTAATCAACATGCCGGAACTCGTGCTGCTGGAACCGTTACTGTTCACGGAGCTGACTGGCGCTGGTGCATTATTCGATGAAGTACAACCGGCCAGCCAAAGTGAAGCCAGTGATAATGCCACAATACGATTAACGGTAAATTTAGGGCTTCCCGCGCTCATTTATCCCCCAGGAATAGGTTAACTGCCAGTGACTGAATACCGCGCAACGCACGTGCTGAACACTGGAAAACGTGTTCACCATACGCTGAATAAGGCCAAAAAACCTCAGAATAATCCGGGTCTCAGGCCAGTTCCCCTTTCACCAGGGGAACGAAGCGAACGGCCTCTACGGTATCGATAATGAATTCGTCTCCCCGCCGATGAACGCGCTTCAGGTACTGCTGATCATCGCCCACGGGTAAAACGAGAATACCGCCTTCGTCGAGCTGCGACATCAGCGCAGTCGGAATCTCCAGCGGAGCCGCCGTGACAATAATGGCATCAAACGGGGCGCGCGCTTGCCACCCCTGCCAGCCATCGCCGTGACGGGTAGATACATTGTGTAAATCAAGCTGTTTCAGGCGACGACGCGCGTGCCATTGCAGACTTTTTATACGCTCAACGGAACAGACATGATGCACCAGATGTGCGAGGATTGCCGTTTGATACCCCGAGCCAGTGCCAATTTCCAGCACCCTTGAATCAGGGGTCAACTCCAGCAACTCCGTCATTCGCGCCACCATATACGGCTGCGAAATGGTCTGCCCCTGCCCTATCGGCAGCGCCACGTTATCCCACGCACTGTGTTCAAACGCTTCATCAATAAATTTTTCGCGCGGCACCTGCGCCATGGCTTCCAGCACCCGCTCGTCATGAATGCCAAGCTGGCGTAGCTGGTTCAACAGGCTCTGGATGCGTTTACTGACTACCATTGCGCATCAACCCTCGCTTGCTCAAGCCAGTCGTTGACGACCTCATTTGCGCTATGGGCAGTGAGATCGACGTGTAGCGGCGTGACGGAGACGTAGCCCGCATCCACGGCAGCAAAGTCGGTGTCCGGGCCAGCGTCACATTTGTCACCCGGCGGGCCAATCCAGTAGAGCGTATTGCCGCGTGGATCCTGCTGCGGGATGACTTTATCCGCCGGGTGGCGGCTGCCACAGCGCGTGACGCGAATGCCTTTGATTTGGTCGAGCGGCAAATCGGGAACGTTAACGTTCAGAATGCGCCCGGTGCGCAGCGGCTCGCGCGCTAAGGCGCGCAGCAGAGAGCAGGTAACGGCGGCGGCGGTGTCGTAATGCTGATGACCGTTTAATGAGACCGCCAGCGCAGGAAAGCCTAAGTGACGGCCTTCCATCGCGGCCGCCACCGTGCCGGAATAGATAACGTCGTCGCCCAGATTGGGACCGGCGTTAATGCCAGAAACCACGATATCCGGGCGCGGACGCATCAGCGCATTAACACCCAGATAGACACAGTCCGTTGGCGTGCCCATCTGGACGGCGATGTCGCCGTTATCGAAAGTGAAGGTACGAAGCGAGGACTCAAGCGTCAGCGAATTCGACGCACCGCTGCGGTTACGATCGGGTGCAACTACCTGAACCTCGGCAAACTCCCGTAAGGCTCTGGCCAGCGTCTGAATGCCTGGCGCATGGATCCCGTCATCGTTACTCAGCAATATTCGCATAATCACCTGTTGTATTGATAAGTTCCCTTACCACGCTGGTCGCGAAACTTCCCGCCGGCAGCCAGAAACGCAGTTCGACGGTGACGTCGTCCCACCAGTTCCAACTGAACTGCTGCGGATAGAGCAGTTGAGCGCGACGTGCGGCTTCAACCTTTTCACGCAACAGCAATGACTGCAGCGCGGTCTCCTCAGCCAGCGTCGTTTGTTCAAACTCCAGGGCGGTTCGCTGCGTGCCCCAATCGCCGCTGCCTGGCAGCGCGGCGGTAATCATCAGTTCACGCGCGTCAACGCGGGCCTGCAGCACCGCAAGCTCGTCGTCGGTGGCAACAAACCAGCTGCCACGCCCCGATAATTGTAGCGCATCACCGTCAACAACTTGATTAAAGTCCGGTTTTTTTAGGCGCTCACTCACAATCTGATTAAACAACGCGCTGCGCGCCGCCGACAACCAAAAACTGCGTTTATTACGATCGCGCACCGGCGCACCGCTCTCGGCCCAGCGCAGCGCGCCAAGCAGGTTGCTGCCGCCAATGCCAAAGCGCTGAGCGCCAAAATAGTTCGGCACGCCGCGCTCGGCGATCGCCTGCAGACGCGCTTCAACGTCCTCGCGGTCTTTAACTTCACGCAGCACCAGCGTGAACTGGTTGCCCTTCAGCGCGCCTAAACGCAGTTTACGCTTGTGCCGCGCGTATTCCAGCACCTGACAGCCTTCCAACTGGAACTGGCTGAGATCCGGCATCGCATTGCCCGGCACGCGCGCGCACAGCCACTGTTCGGTCACCGCGTGTTTATCTTTTTGCCCGGCAAAGCTCACTTCGCGGGCATGTATTTTAAGGAATTTTGCCAGCGCGTCGGCAACAAATCGGGTATTGCAGCCATTTTTCTGAATACGCACCAGAATATGTTCGCCTTCGCCATCTGGCTCAAAGCCTAAATCTTCGACCACCAGAAAATCTTCCGGGTTGGCCTTCAGCAGCCCGGTTCCCTGCGGTTTTCCGTGCAGGTAGGTGAGTGCATCAAACTGAATCATGGTTTCGCCTTATGCAACAGCGCGACCGCTTCGCAGGCAATGCCTTCACCACGCCCGGTAAAGCCGAGTTTTTCGGTGGTGGTCGCTTTGACGTTTACGTCGTCCATATGGCAGCCGAGGTCTTCGGCAATAAACACGCGCATCTGCGGGATGTGCGGCAGCATTTTCGGCGCCTGAGCAATAATCGTCACATCGACGTTGCCCAGCGTGTAGCCCTTGGCCTGCACGCGTTTCCAGGCTTCGCGCAGCAATGCACGGCTGTCCGCCCCTTTAAATGCAGGGTCGGTATCCGGGAACAGTTTGCCGATATCGCCCAGCGCTGCTGCGCCCAGCAGGGCGTCGGTCAGCGCATGCAACGCCACGTCGCCGTCGGAGTGCGCCAGCAGCCCTTTTTCATAAGGGATACGTACGCCGCCGATAATAATCGGGCCAACACCGCCAAACGCGTGTACGTCAAATCCGTGTCCAATGCGCATTATGTCTTCTCCAGGTCAACCCAAGCGGGTGAGGTAAAATTCGGCAAGCGCCAGATCTTCCGGGCGAGTAACCTTAATATTATCAGCACGTCCAGCAATCAACTCAGGATGAAAGCCACAATATTCTAGTGCCGATGCTTCGTCGGTAATCGACGCCCCTTCGTTCAACGCCCGGGTTAAACACTCCAGCAGCAGTTCACGAGGGAAAAATTGCGGGGTCAGCGCGTGCCACAAATCGTTACGATCGACCGTGTGCGCAATCGCCGCTTTACCGGGCTCCGCACGCTTCATAGTATCGCGCACCGGCGCAGCCAGAATGCCCCCAACGCGGCTGGTGTCGCTGAGGCTAAGTAGTCGAGTGAGGTCATCCTGATGCAGGCACGGACGCGCCGCATCGTGCACCAGTACCCATTCGGCGTCATCAATCACCCGCAGACCTGCCAGAACGGAATCGGCACGTTCGACACCGCCTTCGACGACGGTTATCTGCGGATGTTGTGCAAGGGAGGTTTGTTGGAAGCGTTCGTCTCCGGCGGAGACCGCGATAATCACCCGCTGGACGCGGGCATTAGCCAGTAGCGCATCCACCGAGTGTTCCAGAATCGTTTTGTTACCGATTGAGAGATATTGCTTTGGGCAGTCCGTTTGCATGCGGCGGCCAAATCCGGCTGCCGGCACCACGGCGCATACGCCCGGAAAAGTTACGGCCATGTCGTCATCCTGGGACTGATTATCGATTAGTTTGCGCTTGCCCCGCGCCCTGAGTGCGTTTAGACGCATCCGGAACCAGACGATAGAAAGTTTCGCCCGGACGGGTCATGCTGAGTTCGTTACGTGCGCGTTCCTCGATCGCTTCCTGGCCGCCGTTGAGGTCATCAATTTCGGCGAAGAGCTGATCGTTGCGCGCTTTTAATTTTGCGTTGGTTGACTGTTGTACGGTCACATCATCACGAACTTTACTGAAGTCATGCAGACCATTTTTTCCGAACCACAACGAATATTGTAGCCAGACCAGCAAAGCCAGTAATAGCAGCGTTAATTTACCCATCCTGCCCCCTGAAAAACGGCCCTATCATCCCATAACTTACCGTCATTCTCCACTCCGGCCGCAGGCGATACCGCATATCGCTGGAAATTTACCATATTTCAGCGGCACAGAGACACGTATTGTCATGGTCTAAGGTGCGGATAATCGCTAATGAAGAAGCATTAACTCATCAGCCACATGAATAACAAACCGCACAGAGCAGCGACCGTCAGCAGAGTTGCAACAATTGTGTAGCCTAGTTTGCCTTTTACTAATGAGTGAAAGGCAACACCAATAACGACCGCAACAGGCATGAGGGCGAGGAAGAATGGCCAGGTGTACAAAAAGAAGAACAGCGTGTTATTGCCGTAATGCAGGTAGGGAATACCCAGTGCCATCAACCACGCTACAAAGCCGACAAAAGCCCCTGACAAAGACCATGTGGTTTCATCATAGCTAGGGGCGAGTGACTCTGATTGGGCCACGTTGATGTTCTGAGTATTGCGCATAAATAATCCTGTTAGGCCGGAGCCAACAAACTCCGGCACGTTTTCAGGATCTGATAATATCGCTCTGCTTGAGTAGATCTAATAATTGCGCAACCAAATTTGTTACTAATTGTTCACCATCAAGGCGGACAGCAGGCCGCTCGGGAGATTCATACGATGAATCAATTCCGGTAAAATTACGCAGTTCACCGGCCCGTGCTTTTTTGTACAGCCCCTTCGGATCGCGCGCCTCGCAGGTCGCCAGCGACGTGTCGACAAACACCTCAAAGAAACGGTCATCGCCCACGCGTTCGCGTACCATTTGACGTTCTGCGCGGTGCGGCGAGATAAACGCGGTCAATACCACCAGCCCGGCATCGACCATTAGCTTCGCCACTTCACCAACACGACGAATATTTTCCTTACGGTCTGCATCGGTAAAGCCTAAATCGCTGCACAGGCCATGACGCACATTGTCACCATCCAGCAGATAGGTGCTGACGCCAAGCTCATGCAGCGCCTCTTCCAGCGCGCCGGCTACGGTGGATTTCCCCGAGCCCGAAAGCCCGGTGAACCACAGCACAACCCCACGATGACCGTGGAGTTGCTCGCGCTGCTGCGCGGTGATGGGATGGGCGTGCCAGACGACGTTTTCGTCATGCTGAGCCATTATTTTCCTCCCAGCAAATCGCGCGCACCCCAGTGTGGGAAGTGTTTGCGCACCAGCGCATTCAGCTCCAGCTCAAAGGCGCTGAATTCTGAAGCCACTGCGGTTGCTTCGGTGTTCGGCTCGCGCACCATCCCCGCCCCCACGGTAACGTTAGTTAACCGGTCGATGAAAATAAGGCCGCCGGTCACCGGGTTCTCCTGATATTTGTCGAGCACCAGCGGCTCATCAAAAGTGAGATCCACAAGACCAATACCGTTCAGCGGCAGCGCATCCACTTCACGCTGGGTCAGGTTATTAATATCTACCTGGTACTGAATGCCATCTACACGAGCGCGGGTTTTCTTACCAGCAACTTTGATGTCGTAGCTCTGCCCTGCCGCCAGCGGCTGCTCGGCCATCCACACCACATCGACAGCCGCACGCTGCACCGATGGCAGGGCATCCTGCGCATCCAACAGCAGGTCACCACGGCTGATATCAATTTCATCTTTCAGTACCAGCGTAACCGCTTCACCGGCAAACGCTTCCGGCAGGTCGCCGTCAAAGGTCACGATACGGGCAATGCTGGACTCCACGCCTGATGGCAGCACCTTAACGCGCTGGCCGACCTTCACGCTGCCCGAGGCAACGGTGCCTGAAAAACCACGAAAATCGAGGTTCGGACGGTTAACATACTGCACCGGGAAGCGCATTGGCTGCGTGTCCACCGTACGGCGGATCTCCACGGTTTCCAGTACTTCCAGCAGCGTCGGGCCGCTGTACCAGGCAATGTTGTCGCTGCTGCTGGCGACGTTATCGCCTTCCAGCGCAGACAGCGGTACGAAGCGAATATCCAGGTTCCCCGGCAGCTGTTCAGCGAAGGTCAGGTACTCTTCACGAATGCGGTTAAACGTCTCTTCGCTGTAATCAACAAGATCCATTTTGTTGATAGCCACCACCAGGTGTTTGATCCCAAGCAGCGTCGAGATAAAGCTGTGGCGACGAGTTTGATCGAGCACGCCTTTACGGGCGTCGATCAGCAGGATCGCCAGGTCACAGGTTGACGCACCGGTCGCCATGTTGCGGGTGTACTGCTCGTGCCCCGGGGTGTCGGCAATAATAAATTTGCGCTTCTCGGTGGAGAAGTAGCGGTAAGCCACGTCGATGGTGATGCCCTGCTCGCGCTCGGCCTGCAGGCCGTCCACCAGCAGCGCCAGGTCGAGTTTTTCACCCTGGGTGCCATGACGTTTGCTGTCGTTGTGCAGTGACGAAAGCTGGTCTTCATAAATCTGGCGAGTGTCGTGCAGCAGTCGGCCAATCAGCGTACTTTTGCCGTCATCCACGCTGCCGCAGGTCAGGAAGCGCAGCAGGCTTTTATGCTGCTGAGCGTGCAGATACGCTTCAACGCCGCCTTCATCAGCGATTTGTTGTGCAATAGTGGTGTTCATGGCGGCTCCTTAGAAATAACCCTGACGTTTTTTAAGCTCCATGGAGCCGGCCTGGTCGCGGTCAATCATGCGGCCCTGACGTTCACTGGTGGTCGAGACCAGCATCTCTTCGATAATTTCCGGCAGCGTCTGCGCGTCGGACTCTACCGCGCCGGTCAGCGGCCAGCATCCCAGGGTACGGAAGCGCACCATCCGTTTTTTAATCACTTCACCCGGCTGGAGATCGATACGGTCGTCATCGATCATCATCAGCATACCATCGCGCTCCAGCACCGGGCGCTCGGCGGCCAGGTACAGCGGAACGATCTCGATATTTTCCAGGTAGATGTACTGCCAGATATCCAGCTCAGTCCAGTTGGAGAGCGGGAAGACGCGGATGCTTTCGCCTTTGTTAATCTGGCCGTTGTAGTTGTGCCACAGCTCCGGACGCTGGTTTTTTGGGTCCCAACGATGGAAGCGGTCGCGGAAGGAGTAAATACGCTCTTTGGCACGAGACTTCTCTTCGTCACGGCGCGCGCCGCCGAATGCGGCATCAAAGCCGTATTTGTTCAGCGCCTGCTTCAGCCCTTCCGTTTTCATGATATCGGTATGCTTAGCGCTGCCGTGTACGAACGGGCTAATCCCCATCGCCACCCCTTCCGGGTTTTTATGCACCAGCAGCTCGCAGCCGTAGGCCTTGGCGGTACGGTCACGGAATTCATACATTTCACGGAATTTCCAGCCGGTATCAACGTGCAGCAGCGGGAACGGCAGCGTGCCAGGATAAAACGCTTTGCGCGCCAGGTGCAGCATTACGCTGGAATCTTTGCCGATGGAATACATCATCACCGGATTTGCAAATTCGGCGGCCACCTCACGGATGATATGGATGCTTTCCGCCTCCAGTTGCCGTAGGTGAGTAAGTCGTTTTTGGTCCATAACCGTTCCTTAAGCCTGATTCATTGCACGTCTGTTGTGTTGGGTCTGATTGTGTCGTGTCGTCGATGCTTATTTTTTGTGGTGGCGGGTGTCGTGCTACAACTCGCTAACAATCAGCAATAGAGGGACTATAGGGGGTGGTTCAGACCAAATGAAATTACGAAAAGGAATGAGTTGTTACTCAAAGGAATAACGAACTGAAAAAGCAAATATCAAAAAGTGCTTAACGCCCGCAATTTCCGGCATTTAGGAGGTTTTGAAATTGTGTAATGCCCCTCACAGTTTCATACTAGGTGCGTCTATTTTTTTGCACTGTTGTAAGGACTTCCTATGTTCTCCGCACTGCGCCACTGCATGGCAGCCCTGGCGCTCGGCGTTTGCACCCTCCTTCCCGCACAGGCAGCCACCGCGCCTCTGGGAACCATCGCTAATACGCAAGCTCGCTATATCGCCACCTATTTCCCGGGTCGTATTACCGGTACGCCAGCTGAAATGCTCTCTGCCGACTATATTCGCCAGCAGTTTGCGCAGATGGGTTATCAGAGCGATATCCGCACCTTTAATAGCCGTTATATCTACACCACCAAAGATAACCGTAAAAACTGGCATAACGTTGTCGGCAGCACGGTCATCGCGGCGCATGAAGGGAAATCACCTCAGCAGATTATTGTGATGGCGCATCTGGACACCTATGCTCCGCACAGCGATAGCGACGTGGAGAAAAACCTCGGCGGCCTGACGCTTCAAGGCATTGACGATAACGCGCTGGGCCTCGGCGTGATGCTGGAACTGGCAGAACGCTTTAAAGGTATTCCGACGCAATATGGCATTCGCTTTATCGCTACCAGCGGTGAAGAAGAAGGTAAGCTCGGCGCGGAAAATTTATTGAAGCGCATGAGCAGCGCGGAGAAGAAAAACACCCTGCTGGTTATCAACCTCGATAACCTGGTGGTCGGCGATAAAATCTATTTCAACAGCGGCGTAAAAACCCCCGCGTCGGTTCGTAAACTGACCCGCGACCGCGCGCTGGCCATTGCCCACAGCCGCGGTATTGCGGCGGCAACCAACCCCGGCCTGAATGCGGAGTATCCGCAAGGAACCGGCTGCTGCAACGACGCCGAGATTTTCGATAAAGCCGGAATTCCGGTGCTGTCCGTTGAGGCAACGAACTGGTCACTCGGTAAAAAAGATGGCTACCAGCAGCGGGCGAAGAGCGCGAGCTTCCCTGATGGCACCAGTTGGCACAACGCCCATATCGATAATCAACAGTATCTCGATAAAGCGCTGCCAGGGCGTATTGAGCGCCGCAGCCGTGAAGTAGTACGGGTGATGATGCCGCTGATGCGCGAGCTGGCGAAGGCGCGCAGCTGATACTATCAAGGTCAGGCGCCCTGCTTGACCTTTTTCGCATTACACCCTGGGGGCACTCCGCTGTTAACGGCATTATCCCCGCTGAGCGCGAGGAACACTGGTTTCTTAAACTTTCCAGATTATCCAGATCAGGTTTATCCCCACTGGCGCGGGGAACACCGATTGCCGTTGCCAATTTCTTTGGAAAGCAGCGGTTTATCCCCGCTGGCGCGGGGAACACTTGACCGCGGTATCAGTCAGTCCAAATTTAGCCGGTTTATCCCCGCTGGCGCGGGGAACACTGCCATCCCGCTGCCGCATCGTCTTTTGAGAACGGTTTATCCCCGCTGGCGCGGGGAACACTCGGTGGAGCTAATCAGCGCCTGAACACCCGCCGGTTTATCCCCGCTGGCGCGGGGAACACGCAGTCGGGCCAGTTCGCGTCGTGCTGCGTCCTGGTTTATCCCCGCTGGCGCGGGGAACACCATGTCTACCTTGAGGACGAATTGTTGTATGGCGGTTTATCCCCGCTGGCGCGGGGAACACGTGCTTCAGGTCGTTGTTTCGTCATTTGCAGGCGGTTTATCCCCGCTGGCGCGGGGAACACCTGAAGTCCCACGAACTGGTCACGATTAAAGACGGTTTATCCCCGCTGGCGCGGGGAACACTTATTTATTAAATTCCCGTGGATGCTTATAGCCGGTTTATCCCCGCTGGCGCGGGGAACACGGATATCAATTTTTCATACGATACTATGATGACGGTTTATCCCCGCTGGCGCGGGGAACACGCCCACGTTGAACTCAAGCCCTCGGCGTTCTGCGGTTTATCTCCGCTGGCGCGGGGAACACACGTCATCAACTTCCGACTCTGACTCTGCTGGCGGTTTATCCCCGCTGGCGCGGGGAACACGCTTGCTGCTGGCGCGTCAAGTCCTGCTCATGCCGGTTTATCCCCGCTGGCGCGGGGAACACGCTTGCTGCTGGCGCGTCAAGTCCTGCTCATGCCGGTTTATCCCCGCTGGCGCGGGGAACACGGCGGTGGTAACTGGCTCAGGTCGATAATACTCGGTTTATCCCCGCTGGCGCGGGGAACACCCCACCGCTGCCAGCAGGTCATTACGTACCAGCGGTTTATCCCCGCTGGCGCGGGGAACACCTCAATCAAAAGCAAATCGACAAGCAGAACTCCGGTTTATCCCCGCTGGCGCGGGGAACACGTACACTCTAAACTTTCACTACGTGTATTAATCGGTTTATCCCCGCTGGCGCGGGGAACACCAGCATCAGTTGGACTCGCCGTGAACGGTTTCCGGTTTATCCCCGCTGGCGCGGGGAACACATCGTCTGTCCTCGTTTTCCCAGCTTCAGCAACGGTTTATCCCCGCTGGCGCGGGGAACACTCTAAACGTATATAACTGTTTTCTATTACATTTTTTACCAAGAAACAACCTACCAACTTATCAGCAACAATTCCAATTTATTAAAGAACACTCAACCTATTGATTATCAACAGGAAGAAAAGACACCAGTCTGATTCCATCCAAATCTACCGGAGTACGTCGATTGTCACCCCAGGTTTGAAACTCAAAACCGGACTCCGTATTTGTCGCCCAGGCCATCACAACATTTCCCACTCCGCCCAATTGCATGACTTGTTGCCAAATCATTTCCCGAATTCGCTTTGAGGTATCACCTACATAAACACCTGCACGGATTTCCAGCAACCAGATAGCCAGACGCCCTCGTAGACGCGGCGGAACGTTTTCCGTTACCACAACAACCATACTCATCCACTACGCCCTCGATGACCGCCGTCGCCTAATAATTCAGGCTCCGGTATTGCAGGTGGCAACATATCTGGCGCGGGCTGCGGGGGATCAATTTCACCGGCGGCAAGGACTTCCTCAATCAGAGGGATCAGTTTGCCGGTCAACTTCGTACTGCGGAATATGTCGCGGCAGGCTAGCCGCACCTCTTTATCTGGCTCTGCAGGATGACGGGCAGCAATTTCAAATGCCTTTGGTACGACTGAGTCAAATTTAATGATATCGGCTATGTCATAAACAAAAGAAAGCGGTTTACCGCTGTGAATAAAACCAATCGCAGGAGCATAGCCAGCTGCCAGAATAGCCGCTTCTGAAATACCATAAAGGCACGATGTCGCGGCGCTAATACACCGATTGACGACATCGCCTTTTTCCCAGTCTTTAGGATCATAGTTGCGACCGTACCACTTCACGCCATATTGTTTCGCCAGCAACGCATACGTCTGGCGCACACGAGAACCTTCAATACCACGCAGTTGTTCAACAGAGCGACGAGCTGGCGGTGGTTCGCGAAAACGTAGTTCATACATTTTGCGCACCACTTTCAGACGTAAATCATCATTCAGCGCCAGCTTTGCCTGATACAGCAGCTTGTCCGCTCGAGCGCCTCCGGGTTGACCAGAAGCGTAAACCCGGACGCCTGCTTCCCCTACCCAGACCAGAAGCGTACCGACCGTAGACGCTAAACGCACCGCCGCGTGCGAAACTCGAGTCCCCGGCTCCAGCATAATGCAGGCGACCGAACCAACCGGAATATGCGTGCGGACTCCGGTTTTGTCGATCAACACAAACGCACCGTCCAGTACGTCCACCTGACCGTACTGGAGGAAGATCATTGAGGTACGATCTTTTAAGGGGATCGGGCTTAGCGGGACAAACGTCACTCACTGTCTCCCGGTTTGATCATCATCATCCCGCAGCCAAACGCCCGGCTTTTACCGTATCCCGCCGCCAGTCGTTGCAGGAATCGCTCAGGATCGTTGACCACCAGCACGCCGCTATAATCCACACTGCTGAACTGGATCATCTGCCGAGCTTTCTCGCGTCGTATCTGCTGCTGTCGATAGGCATCAACACTCACCTCACGCAGAGAGAATCCATGTTGATCCCCCTGACGAGACAGCCACGCCAGCGCCGCCTGCTGCTGCTGGAGCCAAATATCCTGGCTATCCCTCTGCGCTTTGGCCTGGCGCTTTGCTTCCATCAGCAAGTCATGGCGCTTACCTGCTTTGCAAATGGTCGGATTCGCACGCAGGTTAAATCGCAACGTCTGCCCCACGCTTAGCGCAGGGCTAAACGCGCGGCACTGCACGTCGAAAAGCGCACTTTCTGCTGGCTGTTCCTGCGACAAAACAAAAAAGCGAAAGGCCCCCTGTAACTCCTCGCGACGATAAAGAAACTGTCGCTCCTTGCCGCCGGGAAAAAGTTCCCACAGCCACTGATGCATGACGTACTCACCACGATCCACCAGATGAAGCAGCTGTGAAGGCGAAAGCTGAGCGGTATACAACGTTATTCTTGAGAGGTACACGGTTCCTCCTTGCTGAGCCACGGCCCTTGATTCACGGTACGTTCGCCAAACAACCATTGCTGGCGACTCAACGGCCTGTCACGGCGGCGCAGAATTTTATTCGCGGTTAAGCCGTCGTGTTCCCCTTCCCACCAGCATTCACTCTGTAATTTCGCCAAAGGAAGTTTGAGCTGATTGAATTTATCCGCATACTGACGATAGGCAGCGCGCAGGACATCCGGCGCACTTCCTTCCAGAAATAACGGTGCAAGCGGCAACCCCAGCGGATGGCTTTTTCGCCCCAGATATAGAGGAAATACCGGATGTTGTAATGCCTCCTGGAGTTGCTCCAGCGTATAAGGCGCATTCGGCGTCATCGCAACGCCGACCATCCACCAGGCATCGGTGTAGTAGTCGCGCCTGGAAATCAACGCGCTGAGCAACTCAGAATCCTGCAACTCTTCCCGACGGCTAAAATAACGCGCTTTGCGCACCTCTTTTGGCATCTGCACCGTGTGATAATCCCGCGCCCAGCGCGGTTCCTCACTGGCACACAGCAAAAAAGAGTAATGACGATTAAAATCGTTCAGACGCGCTTCTTCATCACGACGAATACCGAGCGCTGCCGCGAGCAGCCCCAGTAATGCCGAACGCGAAGGCAGCTCATGGCTATGGCGCACTTCGCCGGGCGCATCGACGCCCCAGGAGGCCATTGGCCCATGAAGCTGAAAAACCAAATATTGGCTCATAGCCGCCCCTTACGCGCAGATAAAGTCCAGGACGTCTTTCATCGTTCCCTGCTGCTGCATCACGTCAAAGTGGCAAAATTGAGTTTGCTCGCCATAGACTTCTTTCATCTTTTCACGCAGCTCGGTAATGCGTTTTACCGCCACATCCAGTTGGTTAGTGCCGTTGATCGGATTATAAAATGCCGCCGCCAGTGAGCGTGGTTGATCGGTCCCTGTTTCCGCCAGCGCCCAGGAGGCGTAAGCGCGGCTGGCAAAGCTGTTTTGTTTGCCGGTTGGCGAGACTTTCAGCGCCGCTTCGGCGAATGCACGCAGCGTTTTGTTCACCAGCTCTTCATTGCCATTCAGGTTTTTCAGCAGCAGATCTTTGTCGATGCAGATATAGGTATAAAACAGTGCCGAGCCAAATCCGGTTTCCCCCAGGTGACCTGCGCCCGCATCATCTGAAGAAGCACGTAAATCGTCGACGGCAGTAAAGAAATCGTCTTCAACGATCGTTTCACTGACGCCAAAGGCATGCGCAACCTGACAAGCAGCTTCAATATTGAACTCCGGTTTGTTGGCCAGCATACGGCCAAACATCGCAATATCGACGGCCATGCGATCTTTACGCAGCAGTGCCAGTTCATCCTCTTTCGGCGCACGTTTTTCTTCTGCCAAACGGTACGCCAGCGTTTTTACCGCTTCAAATTCGGCGGGGCTAATATGCACCAGTTGCTCGGTTTCAGCGTTAGTCAGGACATCTTTTGCTTTCTTATCTGCTTTTACTTTGCCAAAGCAATTTGCGATCCCCTCTACCCATTCGACCGCTTTTTTCGGATCAATGCCTTTTTCAATCAGGATATTCGCCGCCTCGCGCGCAATGCGCCCGCTGCGTATACCGATATTCCCGGCAAGCGCTTGCTCAAAAAGTTCGGACGTCCGCCATGCACGCTTCAGGCTTTGCGAAGAAACGCGCAGGCGCGTGGCACCACCGAGTACGACCGTTTTCGGCGCGCCGGTATCGTCACGGTTCAAGTTGGCTGCCGGATAAGCGGTCAGTAAATGCAGTTGAATAAACGTTGTCATTAGAGAGTCCTTATTAATCTTTGTTATTGTCGCAATCTGCTTCACCGGCCTGGTAATACTCCAGAGCCCAGCGGACGCGAATAAATTCAGTTGGTCGTTGCTGGCGGCGAATATGGTTGAGCCATTCATCGTTTTCCCGGCACCAGTGAAAAACATCCTCCGCCAGAGAAGGCAGGTTGACGGCACCGTTCAGCAACCGAACCGCGCGGAGCAACTGACGCAAAAGTTCGTCGGGCGTTTTCACCGCCGATAAGCGGGAAAAACGCAGTTCCGACATCACCGGGTTATTGCCCGTCATCTGGCCCAGTTGCGCAGCAAACGTCTGTCGCTCATCGATTGATTTAACGTGTGCGGCCAACGCCGCTGTAATACCCAGCGCGGTAAAGCGCCACTCTTGCCCGTCGATCTTCCACAACGTATGGGTCTGCATCAGCAGGGAGCGGAACCCTTCCGAGAGACAGATGTCAGTCACCGTTTTACTGTGGCGCAGGCTGGCACGCAGACCGCGCTTTTCCTGTAGCCCTGCATGCCACTGACGTAACGTCACTCTATGATCGTCCTTCACTATTTTCATTCAGCAGCCCCCTGCTTTTTGGCTTTGGCGGCTTTCGTACTCTGCTTCTCCGCCGATTTCGTGAAATATTTTTTCCGCGCCATCATGATGCGTTTGAGATCAACCCCTTCATAAGGGTTGGTAAAAACGCGGTCATCAAAATAGCTGCGGGTAAATAGCCAGATATCCGTTTGCCATTTGCTCAACCGGTCATCCAGCTCCCAGCCATTTTCAAGATCGTGAATCATTTGCAAAAAGCGCCCCTGAGTCAGATTCCAGAAATCTATATCGATAAAGCTGAAATCGCCGCGCGCGCCTTTAGCATCAGCAAACCAGGCCTCTTTTAACGCACTACGCAGTAAGCTGAGGTTACGCGACGCGGTATTTGCCGCCTTACGCAGACTGGGGATGAGGTTTTCAGTTAACAGCAGTGGGAAGTGGTGTTCATACCAGCAGCGGGCTTTCATATTGTCGAAATCATAACCAAAGCCCCACAGCCCAATCCTGGTGTCTTTCAGGCTATGCGCGCCAACGGTTTTGACCACCAGCGCCGGATACTCAGTGTTATTTTCTGAAGTCCCTTCGTGATTCAATCCCAGCCAGTCGCGCCAGATAAGCCCACCAGGCTGAGGCTTAACGGAATAGAAGCCACTACCTTCTTTTAATGGCAGGCGGTAAGGCGTGAGCGGATGCCGCCAGCCTTCATAATTGACGCCATAATTTTTAACGGTCATACCGCTCAGCAGCGCATCACTTTCCGTTTCACAGATATCGCAACGGCCTGAGTGAGTGGTGTTGAAATCAATGCGAATACGCCGCGGCATTCCCCAGTATGCCTGTAACGGGCTCACCTGCTCTGGCGTTGTGACGGCATTTGCCTGTTCGCTGGTACGGGTCGCCGCAAGCCAGGGGAAAACAGATTCATCGTATAAGCCAGGCAACGGCATTTCGGCGCTATCTTGCGGCATGACATTGAGCCACAATTTGCGCCACAGCGGCGTTTGCCGGTTCCCCTGATACTCCTGCAACTCGATAAGCGTGGTCATCGGCCCGCCGCCGCGAAGCCCGGTACGATAACCTTTGCCACCTGCTGGGGCATTTAACTGTAGCGAAAATAGAGCCAGCGCCGCGCAATGTGGGCACAAGCGCTCCGTAACGCCACGTTTAATAAAGTGGTCTTTATTAAATTTGGTGGTCTGCGCACCAGGAATCTCAGGCAACAGGGAAGCAATAGAAACCGTCTCCCCGGTTAGCGGCTCAAAATCCTGCATAAAAGAAGGCGTCTCGCCACCAAACTGAAAGGCGTGTTCCAGTTGTTCCAGCGCGCGATGCAGGGCATCCGCGCTGAGTCCATCTTCCCAGACATCTTCCCAGCGATTGCGGTTTTTTGGCGCGATACTGCATTGCAACAATCCCAGCAGAAACTGCCAGGCAGCCCCCTGTAAATCGGCTCGTGTAGCGGCAATATCGACCACGTTTTCATCCGCCAGATTGACGGGCGCCAACTTCCCTATGGAACCATCTTTAAAGCGCACGGGAAGCCAGGGCGTTGTTAAAAGTGAGAAGCTATTCATTCAGGTATCTGCTCAACCTCCATACTTCCGATTAACCCTTCATGCGACGAATAGCCGCACGAATCTAAATTCGACACAACAATCACCACGGCAAATTCTTTATTCTGATGTTGCTCTACACACCACTGGCGCAGTGCCTCGCCCTCCAGTCGTTCAAACCCGTCTTTATGTTTTTCCCACCAGCCCTGACGTACGCGCAATGCGCTCATCTCCCAGGCGTGTTCTCCCGGCGCATAAGGCCTCACGACCCCTTCGACAATCCTCGCCAGCCACAGCGTGATGGACTCTTCAGCCAGCCGCGTCGACAGTTTTTCCGGCAGTAAATCACCACTTTCGGGGCTATACCCTGGTGCAAAATTTATGAGGTTCTGTTTGGCAAATGCCCGGTCGCAGTAGAATTTTCCTTCCTGCTGCTGTTCCGTCTTCGCGAATCCTTCAGGCATTTCAACGTCTTCACCATATACCGACTCAATAAGTCGTCGGGCAGACTGCGGCATCCGAATCTCGCCTTGCTGACGCAGCACGCGCTGGGTCAACCACAGACGACCATGATCGGGATAAACATAGGCACTGTTGCGCATGACGCTGGATAGCCAGTTTTCTTGCGGCGAGTCATCCCATTCAGGTGCAAGAATCAGCAACGCTGGCGAATCTCGTTCATCCTGACCGGAGGTTTTTACTCGCCCATTGCGATAGCGAATGTGTCTTTGCAGTCGTCCAGCACGTTGGATCAGTAAATCAACCGGCGCTAAATCGGAGATCATTTCATCGAGATCGATGTCTAAACTTTGTTCAATAACCTGAGTAGCGATAATGACCTTGCCGCGACGCTGAGCCGCACTTTGCTTACCGAAGAGTTCAAGCGTCTGAGATTCAATTCTCTGGCGGTCATAGAAGGCAAAACGGCTGTGAAAGAGGGTCAGATTTTCAGGCGAGACGACGCCCTGAGAAACAAGCTGTCGATAAATACGCACCGCGTCATCAACGGAATTTCGTATCCAGGCAATACACCTGCCGTGAAGCACCGCTTGACCGATACGTTCAATGCACGCCTGTTCGTTGTGTATCCAACCCACATTGACGCTACGTTCAACTTCTTTACGGGTTTCCACGTGCGAGGAAACCACTTTCGAGCGCGTAACCTGGGTGAGCCAGGGATAATCGTCATAGCCTAATAGCGGTGCTTCTGCTCGGCATTTCGCGCCTTTCGCAAACGCCGCAATCAGCCTCTCTCTCTGCTGTTGCGAGAGTGTGGCTGAAAGCAAAATGGTGGAATTGCCGTCACGGGCCTGTTTCTCGATCAAACTTTCAAGGATCCGTGACATGTACTGATCGTAAGCGTGGATCTCATCAGCCAGCAGAACCTTCTGACTTAGCCCCAGCATCCGCAGGTTACTATGCTTAAACGGCATGACCGCCATCATTGCCTGATCCAACGTGCCGACGCCCACCTCGGCAAGCAGCGCTTTCTTATTGCTGTCTGCAAACCAGGCGGCGCAGCCCTGGCTGAAAGGCTGTGAATCGTCCGGTTCCTCTGAGCCAGCTAAATCACCTGACCAGATTGACTGATTAAACCGGTCCATTAATCCACTTGCACTGTGTGCCAGCACCAGGCTGGGACGGTATTCCGGTTGGTACAGCGCCAACCAGCTTGCCGCCAGACGATCGAACATGGCATTTGCGGTTGCCATCGTTGGTAACCCAAAATAAAGCCCCCGCGCCTTTCCCGCAGCCATTAAACGATGAGTCAGTATCAGCGCGGCTTCCGTTTTCCCGGCTCCCGTCACATCCTCCAGAATAAATAACTGAGCACCATCAGGGCTAATATCCAATTGCAGGGCTTTCTGTTGTAACGGCGTGGGATGCTGAATAAAGGGAAACAGCGTGGTGATACCTGAGAATTTGGCAATCTCCGCAGACGGAGGGAAAACAGAAACCGCCTCTTTCGCTTTGCTAAGCGCCAGCTTCCAGTAATGCTCAACGGGCATTTTTTCCGCGATACGCGGGAAATAACGCGTTGAAGAACCGGTCCAGTCGGCGAGGACTACCGCAGCTGAAATAAACCAGGAAAGATGATTAATCTGTTCAATGCCTTCGTCATCATCCCAATATTCGGGAATCTCAACCAATGGGAATAGCTGCTTTATCGCCAGAAGAAAGTCGCGAGCCGCTTCTTTATCCTGCTGGCGAAAATTGTTCACTTCCTGAATAGCATCTGGCGGGCGTCCGTGATGCCCTGTCGTCAGCGGCATCCACATTGCAATGGTTCGGCGAAGTTTGCGGGCTGATAACGTAGATAGAGGGAATAATTCTGAACATTCACTTAAATAATTATTCCACAGCCAGTAACCTAACGTCGAATGGGAAATATTTTCATATTGCCGCAAGGGCGCTTCAGAAGAGAGAAAATCGGTATGAAGATGTAATTGTTGAAATGAATGAGCGAACTTTCCGATATCGTGCCAGCACAGAATCCAGGAAAAAAAATGTGCGGCCTGCTCGGTACTTTGTAACCCCAACTTCTGAAGATAATTGTCGATACAATAAATATTGTTTATTACCATCCAATGCCCGACCGCAGCAACGTCTAGCGAGTGCCAGCACAGCAGGTGATAATCGTCGCCACCGTTTTTGTCTCCACGTGCGCTTTTTCCCCAATACTTAAATATCGTCACAAAAGCCTCAAGTTGGTGACAAGAATATCTGCCTATATTGGGCAACTCATATATTTATTTTTTGATATACCTCAAAACATCATTATATAAAACATCCTATTACATTATTTTTCAATATGACTAATAGATGTGTATTATTTATCGTCACAAAACAAAATTTATCTATATAGTTAAACCATATATAACAAAGGATATGCTAATCATCTACAATGTAACTAGCAAAAAGAAAAAGTGATTTTATGGCATTTAAAGTCGTATTGCCCAGGTAATAAGGCCTATTATTAATAGCTCAATAACCGACTCATTATAATTAATGCTTACCAAATCATTTGAGGCGTGAATAATTACCCATCCTTTCGACCCATCTCCGCTGGCGCGGGGAACACCCGATGAAAGCATCACCGTTCAGACCAGCTTGCGGTTTATCCCCGCTCACGCGGGGAACACGCCCTCAATACAATCCCTTTTTGTATATTTTTAGGTTTATCCCCGCTCACGCGGGGAACACACAGATACCGGAAAAGCCGACGAACGTTAGCGCGGTTTATCCCCGCTCACGCGGGGAACACCCCTCGGTTATCCACGCTATAGAGACTACTATCGGTTTATCCCCGCTCACGCGGGGAACACCAGTGTTTCCACTTTCACGAAATAAGGCGCGACGGTTTATCCCCGCTCACGCGGGGAACACTCATTGCGCGATATGAGCAACGCCAGAATCAGCGGTTTATCCCCGCTCACGCGGGGAACACTTTGCAAGCTCATCCCTGGCAACCTTCCTTACCGGTTTATCCCCGCTCACGCGGGGAACACTCTAAAAATAACCAATTGAATTCATTATATTTTTATACCGCTTTAATTTCTACCAACTTTCAGAGTTCAAAAGCAAAAATTAACACATTGATTTTAAAAGACTAAAAAAATCATTATCATGCATCTCACATTCCACCGAAAAACCTTCTTATCGGGTATCTCAAGCTTTCACCAAGATGGTGAGAGTTGCGAATCTGCTTACTCCGAACTGCTAACGCTATTTTATCCCTGATATGATTATTTCTGCAGATGCCATCTGTATCGAGACATGTTGCTGACAAATAAAAACGCCCCCGGCTATACAGCAAGAGGCGTTAAATAGAGTAAAGAGTCATTACCCTTCGTGCAGCCCGCACTCGCGCTTAAGCCCGAAGAAGCGGGTCTCTTCTTCCGCCATGCCCGGCTCCCATTTGCGGGTGGTGTGCGTATCGCCTACCGACAGATAGCCCTGATCCCACAGCGGATGGTATTTCAGACCGTGCTTTTGCAGGTATTGGTAAACCGTACGGTTGTCCCAGTCGATGATCGGCAGCACTTTAAAGACCCCGCGCTGAATCGCCAGCACCGGCAGCGTCGCGCGGCTGCCAGACTGCTCGCGGCGCAGGCCGGCAAACCAGGTTTGTGCGTTGAGCTCTTTAAGCGCCCGGTTCATCGGCTCAACCTTGTTGATGTCATTGTATTTCTCAATGCCCTCAACGCCCTGCTCCCACAGTTTGCCGTAGCGTGCTTCCTGCCAGGCGGCGCTCTCTTTCGCGCTGTAGACCTGTAGGTTGAGTTTGAGTTTGTCCGTTAACTCGTCGATAAACTGATAGGTTTCCGGGAACAGATAGCCGGTATCGGTGAGGATCACCGGGATATCCGGGCGAATCTGGTTTACCAGATGCAGGCTTACCGCCGCCTGAATACCAAAGCTTGAGGAGAGCACGTATTCACCGGGCAGGTTTTCCAATGCCCAGGCCACACGCTCCTCGGCGCTTAGCTTTTCCAGTTGGGCGTTAGTTTCCGCCAGAGCCAGCACGCGTTCGACTTTTGGCAGTTCATTCAGCGCATTTAGATCGAGTTTGGACATAAGTTCCTCGCTGTATGCCTTGCCTGATGGCGCTTCGCTTATCAGGCCTACGCAGACGGTAGGCCGGATAAGGCATTTATGCCGCCATCCGGCAATTCAGGTTATTCCCAGAAATCACGCGCTGGATCGAGCACCGGACGAATGATGCCCGCACGCACCGTAAAGTCGCCGAAGCCTTCACCCGCTTCGCGCTCTTTCGCCCAGCGCCCAACCAGTTCGTCTACGGAAGCGAGAATTTCGGTTTCCGTAATGTTTTCGCGATACATACGCGGAATGCGCGTACCCATGCGGTTACCGCCCAGATGCACGTTGTAGCGGCCCGGCGCTTTACCCACCAGCCCCAGTTCAGCCAGCATCGCTCGGCCACAGCCGTTCGGACAGCCGGTGACGCGCATCACGATGTGTTCTTCAGGAATGCCGTGTTTTTCCAGAATGGATTCAACTTTGTCAGTAAACGACGGCAGGAAACGCTCGGCTTCCGCCATCGCCAGCGGACAGGTTGGGAACGACACGCAGGCCATGGAGTTTTCACGCTGCGGCTTCACCGCATTCATCAGACCATGATCGCGAGCCAGCTTCTCTACCTTCGCCTTCTGGCTTTCCGGTACGCCAGCGATGATCAGGTTCTGGTTGGCGGTGATGCGGAAATCGCCTTTGTGGATCTTCGCGATCTCCAGCAGGCCGGTTTTCAGCGGACGGCCCGGATAATCCAGAATACGGCCATTTTCGATGAATAGCGTCAGGTGCCAGTTGTTGTCGATCCCTTTCACCCAACCAATTCTGTCGCCACGACCGGTGAACTCGTATGGGCGGATCGGTTCAAATTTGATCCCCGCACGGCGCTCAACTTCTTCCTTGAAGGTATCGACGCCGACGCGCTCAAGGGTGTATTTGGTTTTAGCGTTTTTGCGGTCGGTACGGTTACCCCAATCGCGCTGCGTCGTCACCACCGCTTCCGCAACCGCCAGCGTATGTTCAAGCGGCAGATAGCCGAATTCACTCGCCGTACGGGCGTAGGTTTTCTTATTCCCGTGCTCGATGGACAGACCGCCGCCGACCAGCAGGTTGAAGCCCACCAGCTTGCCGTTTTCAGCAACAGCCACGAAGTTCATGTCGTTGGCGTGCAGATCGATATCGTTCTGCGGCGGGATCACCACGGTAGTTTTAAACTTACGCGGCAGATAAGTTGAACCGAGGATCGGCTCTTCGTCCGTCGTCGCGACTTTTTCCTGATCGAGCCAGATCTCCGCATAAGCGCGGGTGCGCGGCAGCAGATGTTCAGAAATTTTCTTCGCCCACTCGTAGGCTTCGGCGTGCAGCTCTGACTCATACGGGTTAGAGGTACACAGCACGTTACGGTTCATATCGTTGGCGGTCGCCAGCGCATCAAGCCCGACGGAGTGCAGCATCTGGTGCACCGGCTTCACGTTCTTCTTCAGAATACCGTGGAACTGGAAGGTCTGACGGTTAGTCAGACGGATGCTACCGTAAATGGTGTTATCAGCGGCAAATTTGTCGATGGCCTTCCACTGGGTAGTGGTGATCACCCCGCCCGGCAGACGACAGCGCAGCAGCATCGCATGGCGCGGCTCCAGCTTCTGCTCGGCGCGTTCGGCGCGGATATCGCGGTCATCCTGCTGATACATACCGTGGAAACGGATCAGCAGGAAGTTATCGCCGTGGAAGCCGCCGGTCAGACCGTCGTTCAGGTCTTCCGCGATGGTGCCGCGCAGGAAATTACTTTCATGCTTCATGCGCTCGGCGTCAGTCAGTTTGCCTTCGACCACTAAAGGCCCTGGGTATTTTTCGCTCATTAGTAGACATCTCGCTGATAACGGCGCTCAACGCGCAGCTCACTTAAAAATTCATCCGCCGCTTCGATGTCCATTGCACCGAATTCAGCAATCACTTCCAGCAATGCCTGCTCAACGTCTTTCGCCATGCGATTAGCGTCGCCGCAGACATAAATGTGGGCACCGTCATTGATCCAGCGCCACAGTTCCGCGCCCTGTTCGCGCAGTTTGTCTTGTACGTAGATTTTTTCTTTTTGGTCGCGTGACCAGGCCATATCGATACGGCTCAGCACGCCTTCTTTCACGTAACGCTGCCATTCCACCTGATAGAGGAAATCCTCGGTGAAGTGCGGGTTACCGAAGAACAGCCAGTTCTTGCCTTCTGCGCCATCGGCCGCGCGTTGCTGCATAAAGGCGCGGAACGGGGCAATACCGGTGCCCGGGCCAATCATGATAACCGGGGTCTGCGGGTTAGCCGGCAGACGGAAGTTGTCGTTATGTTCGATGAAGACGCGGACTTCGCCTTCTTCTTCCACGCGGTCGGCGAGGAAGCTGGAGGCACCACCAGCGCGCGCTCGCCCTTCAATCTCGTAGCGTACAACGCCCAGCGTCACGTGCACTTCGCTCTCGACTTCCGCCTGAGAGGAGGCAATGGAATAGAGGCGCGGCGTTAACGGACGCAGCAGGCCAATCAGCGCTTCAGCATCAAGTTGAGCGGGAGAGAAACGCACCATATCAACAATCGGCGTGGTCGCGGCATACTGCTGCAACTGCGCTTTATCGCCCACCAGCGGCAACAGAGATTCACTGCGGGTCAGCGTGGCGTAGTTTTCCACGATATTGGCGGTGTTAACCGTCAGCTCGAAGTGCCATTGCAGCGCGTCGGCCAGCGGCAGGGTTTTGCCGTCAACCGTGACCGGCTCGTCGCCCTTCAGCCACAGCAGCTCGACCAGCTCTTTGACCAGCTCGGGGTCGTTCTGATACCAGACGCCCAGCGCGTCACCCGGCTGATAACGCAGGCCGGAGTCACCGAGATCGATTTCGATATGGCGAACGTCTTTTTCGGAATCACGGCCGGTGATTTTCTGGTTCACCGCGAGCGTTGCCGTTAATGGCGCTTCTTTGGTGTACGGGCTCGAATGAATATCATTAACCGCACCGCTCGCCGCCGCCTGAACGGAAGGCGCAGCTGGCGCACGCGCCTTCAGCACATCAACCAGTCGCGCGCGCCATTCGGCGGCGGCAGCCTGGTATTCTACGTCAGCATCCACGCGGTCGAGCAGACGTTCACCACCAAGCTCAGCCAGCTTGCTGTCGAAGTCTTTACCGGCCTGGCAGAAGAATTCATAAGAGGTGTCGCCCAGCCCCAGCACCGCGAAGGCGGTATCGGTGAGCTTCGGCGCTTTTTTCGAGAACAGGAACTTATGCAGCGCCACGGCTTCTTCCGGCGCTTCCCCTTCACCCTGTGTGGAAGCGACAATGACCAGCAGCTTTTCTGACGCGATTTGTTTGAATTTATAATCCCCGGCGTTGACCAGGTTCACGTTCAGTTTGGCGGCCTGCAGGTCGTCACGAAGGGCTTCCGCCACGCGGCGAGCGTTGCCCGTCTGCGAGGCAGAGATAAGCGTAATGCTCGGGACTTCAGCAGCGACCGGTGCGGCAACAGCTGCGCCCGCGCCAGGCTGCTGATTAAGCACGCCCCAAAAATAGCCGGAAACCCAGGCAAGCTGGGTTGGTGATAAATCAGTAGTGGCCGCCTGAAGGCGTGCCATCTGCTCCGGGTTTAGCGGGAGCAACGCTGAAGGGGGGGACTGTGTTGTCATGCGTCGTTATGTTCCAGTAGCAAAGCTGTTTCTAATCAGGAAAAACAGAACTGAATGTAAGGTTAACGACGTCGATAATAACAATTAAAGAAGTGATAGAAATATCAAATAACCAAATGGACTAACCTGTTTTCCTGGTAGTTAATAGCACTAAAACAGGTTGAATAAGGTGTTGATATAATTAAAGAATAATCATCACGGAGATTAATACTTGTACTCGTCGCCTATTTGGCCGTTTTAGTTAATGCAGAAAAATGTGCATTCGGGTACTATGCGGCGTTTTTTTCCGCAATACTGAGAGTTCATGATGTCCACCACACTGTTTAAAGATTTCACCTTCGAAGCCGCCCACCATCTGCCGCACGTGCCAGAAGGACACAAATGCGGTCGTCTGCACGGCCACTCGTTTATGGTGCGTCTTGAGATAACCGGTGAAGTCGATCCGCATACCGGTTGGATCATGGATTTTGCCGAACTGAAAGCGGCATTCAAGCCAACCTACGATCGTCTGGATCACTACTACCTGAACGATATTCCGGGCCTCGAAAACCCAACCAGCGAAGTACTGTCCCGCTGGATCTGGGAACAGGTAAAACCGGTTGTTCCACTGCTTAGCGCAGTCATGGTTAAAGAAACCTGCACGGCGGGCTGCGTGTATCGCGGCGAGTAAATACGCCTGCAAGCGGGGAGTCGATTCACGCCTCCCCCGTTTTCCTCTTCTGCTACTCCTATCACATTAATTTCCCTAATCTTTCAGAATGCGGTATCCGCCCAGGAAAAATGACGACGTTCTGTCACAATCATTGGGTTGGTTAATACATTGTGAGGAATAAGGGATGAAGAAAACGCTTCTCGCCGCAGCGATGCCGGCACTATTATTGTTCTCAGGATTGAGTCAGGCGCAAACCCCACCCGAAGGCTATCAGCTTCAGCAGGTGCTGATGATGAGCCGCCATAACCTACGTGCACCCTTAGCGACTAACGGTAGCGTGCTGGAGCAGTCGACGCCGAACGCCTGGCCTGAGTGGGACGTCCCCGGCGGCCAACTGACGACCAAAGGCGGCGTGCTCGAAGTCTATATGGGCCACTACATGCGTGAATGGCTGGCACAGCAGGGCATGGTCACGAGCGGTGAATGCCCGGCGCCAGACACGGTATACGCCTATGCCAACAGCCTGCAGCGTACCGTCGCTACCGCCCAGTTCTTTATTAACGGCGCCTTCCCCGGCTGTGACGTTGTCGTCCATCACCAGGAAAAAATGGGCACCATGGACCCAACATTCAACCCGGTGATCACCGACGACTCTGAAGCATTCCGCGAAAAAGCGGTACAGGCGATGGAGAAAGCGCGGCAGTCCGAACAGCTCGACGAGAGCTATAAGCTACTGTCGCAGATTGCCCGCTATCAGGACTCTCCGTCCTGCAAAGAGAAACAGCAGTGTTCGCTAACCGAAGCAAAAGACAGCTTTAGCGCCAACTACCAAAAAGAGCCAAGCGTGAAAGGGCCGCTGGCGATAGGTAACTCGCTGGTCGATGCATTCACGCTGCAATATTACGAAGGGTTCCCGCTAGACCAGGTAGCCTGGGGTGAAATCAAAACCGACCAGCAGTGGCGTGTACTTTCACAGCTGAAAAACGGCTATCAGGACAGTCTGTTCACTTCCCCGGAAGTGGCGCGCAACGTCGCGAAACCGCTGGTGAAATATATCGATAATGCGCTGGTCACCGAAGCGGCGAAAACGCCAAAAATCACGGTGTTGGTCGGCCATGACTCAAATATTGCTTCGCTGCTGACGGCGCTCGATTTTAACGCCTACACCCTACCGGGACAGTACGAACGTACGCCGATTGGCGGGAAAATTGTGTTCCAGCGCTGGCATGATACGAAAGCAAATCGGGAGTTGATGAAGATTGAGTATGTCTATCAGAGCGCCGATCAGCTGCGTAACGCCGATACGCTAACGCTGAAAACACCTCCGCAGCGCGTCACGCTGTCGCTGAAAGGCTGCCCGGTTGATGCTAACGGCTTCTGCCCGATGGATACCTTCTCGAAGGTGATGAACGACGCGGCGAAATAAACATAACGCACTACCGTAGCCCGGCCGAGCGAAGCGACGCCGGGAATTCCCCGGAGTCGGCGCAATGCGCCTCGTCCGGGCCACGAATTGAATCAGGCAATATTCAGATACTTGTGCGTCTGCATCGACAGACGCCAGTTGCGCGCAATGCAGGTTTCAATACACAGGCGTGTGGCGTCATCTTTCTGGCTGATAGGCTGCAGCGCAATGATGCGAGGTTTGTCATCGCTCAGCGTTTCCAGCAATTCGTCCAGGGCTTCGATATCACGTACGCGTCCCACCGGATGCTTGATTTCATCAGCACGTTCCAGCGCCTGCGACAGAACGTCATAGCCTCCGCGCATATTCACTTTCGGCGACACCGTCACCCAAGTACCCGGCGTGCAGCGCACTTCATGCGTACCGCTGGTTTCAATCTGGCAGCTGTAGCCGTTTTGCTCTAGCAACGCGGTAAGAGGCGTTAAATCATGGATGCAGGGCTCACCGCCGGTGATCACCACATGACGCGCGGTCCAACCCTGGCGGCCAATAATCGCCAGCAGGTCTTCGCTGCTCGCCGCACCCCATTTATCGCTCTCTTTGGTTTTCGCCAGAATACTGAACAGAGAAACTTCCCGATCGCTAAGCTTTTCCCAGGTATGTTTGGTATCACACCAGGCGCAGCCTACCGGGCATCCCTGTAAACGAATAAAAATGGCGGGGACGCCGGTAAAATAACCTTCACCCTGCAGGGTCTGGAACATCTCATTAATCGGGTACTGCATCATCAACTCTTCAGTAGTGGTAAACCGTTATTATTGCATACTTCGCGCCAACTATCCCTCGCACTTCTTGCGCAACCGTCTCAGAGCAACTGGCTGGGGAACCTCAGCGCTGTTTTCTGTGATGAGTCAGCGTAAATTTATGAAATTAACAATTCTATTACATCAATATTTTGTCTCGCTTCACCGTTTAGCATGTTGCTACGTCAATCAAATTGGTATGACACATTCGTATGGGTAATATCCCGAGCTGGCTACATATCATACCAATTATAAATTTTGACAAGGAAAATGGATGAACGCGTTTGCTGAAGCCTTGCCGGTGATCTGGGTCGCCCTGGGCGTTGTACTACTGCTTATTCTCAATATGAAATTTAAGATCAATGGTATGCTGGCGCTGCTGCTGGCGGCTGTTTTTGTCGGGATCTGCGAGGGGCTGCCGCTGGAAGCGATCGGCAAGTCGATCGAGGCCGGTGTGGGGAGTACCCTGGGGCATCTGGCGCTGATCATTCTGTTCGGGGCAATCCTCGGCAAGCTGATGGTGGACTCCGGTGCCGCCCAGCGCGTCTCTTCGACGCTGCTCAATAGCTTTGGGCCGAAGAAAGTGCAGTGGGCCATTATGGTTATCGGGCTTATCTTCGGCCTGGCCATGTTCTATGAAGTCGCCTTCCTGATCCTGGCACCGCTGGTTATCAGTATTGCGCGTGAGGCAAAAATCCCGTTCCTGAAGCTCGGCATCACCATGGTAGCCGCAGCAACCACCGCACACAGCCTGTTTCCGCCGCAGCCGGGCCCAACGGCGCTAGTCGCCGCGTTCCACGCCGATATGGGGATGGTTTATATCTATGGGATTATCGTCGCCATCCCAACGGTGATTTGCTCCGGTATTCTGCTGCCAAAGCTGCTGGGCAACCTTGAACGCCCGATTCCACAGCTGCTGGAATCGCAAAAAGTATTCCGCGATGACGAAATGCCGTCGTTCGCCACTAGCCTGCTGGTTCCGCTGATCCCGGCGATTATCATCACCGGCGTTACCGTCATTAAACTGTTTATTCCGGCCTCCGCCAGCATCACCTCTTTCCTGAACTTTATCGGCAGCGCGCAGGTCAGCATGCTGATAGCCGTGCTGGTCGCGCTCTACGCTTTTGGCACCGCGCGCGGTAAATCGATGACCGAAGTGATGAGCTCCTACTCCACGGCTATCGAAAAAGTGGCGCTGGTTGTCTTTATCATCGGTGCAGGCGGTGCGTTCAAGCAAATCATCATGGACACCGGCGTGGGTGATTACATCGCTGATATGATGCGTACCTCTTCGGTCTCGCCGTTGATTATGGCGTGGTTTATCACCGTGCTGCTGCGTCTGGCAACCGGCGCGGGCACCGTCTCGGCCATTACCGCTGCGGGCATTGTAGGGCCAATGATTACCACTTTTAATGTTGATCCGGCGCTGATGGTGCTGGCGACCGCCTCGGGGAGCAACACGCTGACCCACGTCAACGATGCCGCCTTCTGGTTATTCAAAGAGTATTTTGGGCTATCGATTAAAGACACCTTTAAAACCTGGGGTCTTTTAGAATTAACTAACTCCGTTGTCGGTTTGTTAATTGTATTATTACTCGATTTGATTATCTAAAAGTCTTTAAGATCTCACTTAATAAATAATCCGTAGCCAAACCGACTACGGATTATTTTATACTGCTTTCAGGAAGCCATTTATGATGTAACAAAAAATGTTTTATTTTACACTTATGAAATAAGTTATTTTTTTACAAAAACCATTAAAAACAAATAGATATATTTAAATATTAAATTTATTGAATCTTTTTAAATATCAAAATGTCCAATCTAATTCGTGCTGACATATAAGCTTAAAATAAGCTTAAGACCACCCTTTATTTCCCCAATCTTTATTTAATCGCCGTTTACTTTTCCGATCCTAAAATCCGCAAACCAACCATGACGAGACAGTATTCATGAATACATTATTAATCACGGGCGTTACCGGTTTTCTGGGCGGGGCGGCACTGGAAGCAATCCTCAATAGCCATAGCGGCGTTAATTTACTGCTTTTAGTTCGCGCGAATAACGCCGAAGCCGCTGTCGCCAGGGTTAAGGAAAATTTACGTAAATTCAATATTGATGAGAAGAAGCTGGCGCAGATTACGTCACAGAATATCCTGCTTGGCGATCTCGCTTCACCGGAGGGTTTCCTCTCTGATGGGCGTCTGGATAGCGTGACCCACGTGCTGAACTGCGCCGCCGTGGCCTCTTTTGGCAGTAACCCGCTTATCTGGAAAGTGAACGTCGAAGGCACACTGCAATTTGCGCAGCGTATGGCACGGGTAGAAGGGTTACAGCGCTTCCTGCACGTCGGTACGGCGATGTCATGCTCGCCAGAGCCGGATTCTCTGGTTGCTGAAAGCGCTGAGTTCCGCGAGCGTGCAGAGCATCTGGTGGAGTACACGCACTCCAAATCCACCATCGAACAGCTGATGCAGAAACAGTGCCCGACGTTGCCGCTGGTGATTGCCCGCCCTTCGATCGTCGTGGGCCATACCCATCACGGCTGCCAGCCTTCCAGCAGTATTTTCTGGGTCTTCAGCATGGGGCTAATGCTGCAAAAATTCATGTGTTCTATGGAAGACCGTATTGATGTGATTCCGGTGGACTACTGTGCCAGCGCCCTGCTTATGCTGCTGACGGCGCCGGTCGCTCAGGGGGAAGTTGTGCATATTTCAGCGGGCGAAGAGAACAGCGTTCGCTTTGCCGATATCGACAAGGCGATGGCTTCCGCGCTTGAGCAAGCGCCGGTGGGCGATAAGTACGCTCAGGTCAGCTATGAAACGCTGGTTAAAATGCGTCGCGAGCTGAAAACCATTTTTGGCCCGTGCAACGAACGCCTGATGCTGAAGGCCATGCGCCTGTACGGTGCCTTCGCCACGCTGAACGTACGTTTTAGTAACGACAAGCTGCTGAGTATGGGGATGCCAAAACCGCCCCGCTTCACTGACTACATTGATCGCTGCGTGCAGACCACTCGCGGCCTGACCATCCCACAGCAAATGGCGGTCGATTTTAAGTAAAAAAAATGCCAGCCCGAGGGCTGGCATTTTTATATCAGAGAAAGTCGGGCTTATGCCTGACCTTTGATCTCTTTACGACCGTTGTACGGTGCTTGTTCACCCAGAGCTTCTTCGATACGAATCAGCTGGTTGTACTTAGCAACGCGGTCAGAACGGCTCATAGAACCAGTTTTGATCTGGCCAGCAGCGGTACCAACAGCCAGGTCAGCGATGGTAGCGTCTTCAGTTTCGCCAGAACGGTGAGAGATGACAGCGGTGTAGCCAGCGTCTTTCGCCATTTTGATCGCAGCCAGAGTTTCGGTCAGGGAACCGATCTGGTTGAATTTGATCAGGATGGAGTTAACGATGCCTTTTTCGATGCCTTCTTTCAGGATCTTGGTGTTGGTTACGAACAGATCGTCACCAACCAGCTGGATTTTGTCGCCCAGTACTTTGGTCTGGTATGCGAAACCAGCCCAGTCAGATTCGTCCAGGCCATCTTCGATGGAGACGATTGGGTACTGTTTGGTCAGTTCTTCCAGGAAGTGAGTGAATTCTTCGGAGGTGAATGCTTTGTTGCCTTCGCCAGCCAGAACGTATTTACCGTCTTTGTAGAATTCAGAAGCTGCACAGTCCATCGCCAGAGTGATGTCTTTGCCCAGCTCGTAGCCAGCTGCTTTAACCGCTTCAGCGATAACAGCCAGAGCTTCAGCGTTGGAACCCAGGTTAGGAGCGTAGCCGCCTTCGTCACCAACAGCAGTGTTCATACCTTTAGCTTTCAGAACTTTAGCCAGGTTGTGGAACACTTCGGAACCCATACGTACGGCTTCTTTCAGGGATTTCGCGCCAACTGGCTGAATCATGAATTCCTGAATGTCGACGTTGTTGTCAGCGTGCTCGCCGCCGTTGATGATGTTCATCATCGGAACTGGCATGGAGTATTTGCCTGGGGTGCCGTTCAGTTCAGCGATGTGAGCGTACAGTGGCAGACCTTTAGCAGCAGCTGCTGCTTTGGCGTTTGCCAGAGATACGGCCAGGATTGCGTTCGCGCCGAAGTTGGATTTGTTCTCAGTACCGTCCAGATCGATCATGATCTTGTCGATGCCAGCCTGATCTTTAGCATCTTTACCCAGCAGAGCCTGAGCGATTGGGCCGTTTACCGCACCAACAGCTTTCAGTACGCCTTTACCCATGAAGCGAGATTTGTCGCCATCACGCAGTTCCAGTGCTTCGCGGGAACCAGTAGAAGCACCTGATGGAGCTGCTGCCATACCGACGAAACCACCTTCCAGGTGTACTTCTGCTTCAACAGTCGGGTTACCACGGGAGTCGATGATTTCACGACCGATGATTTTAACGATTTTGGACATTAGGTTTTCCTCAGTACAAGTTAAACTAAAACTCCAGACAAACAACGCCCCTCGTGGGGCGTTGCCGTTCTAACTTTTCTTACTTCTGACGCTTCTGGTACTCGCTCGCGGCTTTCACGAAGCCAGCAAACAGCGGGTGCCCATCACGCGGCGTGGAAGTAAACTCCGGATGGAACTGACAAGCAACAAACCACGGGTGGTTCGGTACTTCGATGATCTCGACCAACTGATCATCCCCGGAACGGCCCGCAACGCGCAGACCTGCAGCTTCAATCGGTTTCAACAACATGTTGTTGACTTCATAGCGGTGACGGTGACGCTCAACGATAGTTGGCTCGCCGTACATCTGGCGGACCAGGCTGTCATCGCTAAGCTGGCACTGCTGTGCGCCAAGGCGCATTGTGCCGCCGAGATCGCTCTTTTCAGTACGAACTTCGACATTGCCATCTTCATCACGCCATTCGGTAATGAGCGCCACAACCGGGTACTTACAGTCTGGCACAAATTCCGTAGAGTTGGCGTTTTCCATGCCTGCAACGTTACGCGCGAATTCGATCAGCGCAACCTGCATACCCAGGCAGATGCCCAGATAAGGAATTTTGTTTTCACGCGCATAGCGTGCGGTAGCGATCTTCCCTTCAACACCACGGTAGCCGAAGCCGCCAGGGATCAGGATAGCATCCAAATCTTTCAGAATTTCGACGCCGCGCGTTTCCACATCCTGCGAATCAATCAGCTTGATGTTGACGGTTACGCGATTTTTCAGGCCACCGTGTTTCAGCGCTTCAATCACAGATTTATAGGCATCTGGCAGTTCAATGTACTTGCCGACCATACCAATCGTGACTTCGCCTGCCGGGTTCGCTTCTTCGAAGATAACCTGTTCCCATTCGGCCAGGTTTGCTTCCGGGCAGTTCAAGCTGAATCGTTTACAAATATAATCGTCCAGCCCCTGAGATTTCAACAGGCCTGGAATTTTATAAATGGAATCGACATCTTTCATTGAAATAACGGCTTTTTCTGGCACGTTACAGAACAATGCAATTTTTGCACGTTCGTTGGCCGGAACCGCGCGATCGGAGCGACAGATCAGGATATCTGGCTGAATACCGATGGACAGCAGCTCTTTCACGGAGTGCTGAGTCGGTTTGGTTTTGACTTCGCCCGCCGCTGCCATATATGGCACCAGGGTCAAGTGCATGAACAGCGCGTTTTCACGACCGATATCCACGGCCAGCTGGCGAATCGCTTCCAGGAATGGCAGAGATTCGATATCACCGACGGTACCGCCGATTTCAACCAGCACCACATCGTGACCTTCGCCACCGGCGAGGACGCGCTCTTTGATAGCGTTAGTGATGTGTGGGATAACCTGCACGGTTGCGCCCAGATAGTCACCGCGACGCTCTTTGCGCAGGACATCTGAGTAGATACGGCCGGTAGTGAAGTTGTTGCGGCGAGTCATTTTGGTACGAATGAAGCGCTCATAGTGACCCAGGTCCAGGTCGGTTTCAGCGCCGTCTTCGGTAACGAACACTTCCCCGTGTTGGATCGGGCTCATGGTGCCAGGATCGACGTTAATATACGGATCCAGTTTCATCATGGTCACGTTGAGGCCACGGGCTTCAAGAATGGCTGCCAGGGATGCTGCGGCAATGCCTTTACCCAGAGAGGATACGACCCCGCCGGTCACAAAAATATAGTTCGTTGTCATGCTGGACCTGAGAAGTTAGGGTGAAACGATGGAATAACCAAGACGGGAAAGTAGTATACCCGAACATGGCGAGCGCCACAAACTTTCATTCTCGCTCCTCAATCGCCGCAGAAACAAACATGGGGAGTGAGAAAATAGCCCCTTTGGAGTAAAAGTTTTTGACGCAAATCAAGCGCTTGTCATTTAAGATTTCGCACTTTTCGCCCTTTCCCACAAAATTTCTTTAGAGATCAGATTCCTGCCGTTTTACCTGCTGCCAAACTTCTTCCATCACATCCAGATCCACACCGGTCATTTCCAGGCCACGTGCGGCGACAATCCGCTCAACTTCGCGGAAACGGCGCTCAAATTTTTCGTTCGCCTTCTGCAATGCAGTCTCTGCTTTTACCCCTAAATGGCGAGACAGGTTAACGGTGGCAAACAGCAGGTCGCCCACCTCTTCTTCCAGTTTAGCTTCGTCGACCACCGCCTGCCTGGCTTCGTCCATGACTTCGTCGATCTCTTCATAGACTTTGTCCAGCACCGGGCCAAGCGTGGTCCAGTCAAAGCCAACCGCCGAGCAACGTTTCTGAATTTTATGCGCCCGCATCAACGCAGGAAAAGCGCGCGGGATATCGTCTAACGCCGAGTGCTGCGCTTTCTCTGCCCGTTCAGCGGTTTTGATTTTCTCCCAGCGGGTCAGCACTTCCTGGCTGTTTTCCGCGCTGGCATCACCGAAGATGTGTGGGTGACGACGCTCCAGCTTGTCGCTGATAGCGGCGCAAATATCGTTAAAATCAAAGCGTCCCTCTTCCTGGGCCATCTGGGCGTAAAACACCACCTGGAACAGCAGGTCACCCAGCTCGCCGCGCAGGTCGTCAAAGTCTTCGCGCGCAATCGCGTCGAGCACTTCGTACGTCTCTTCCAGCGTGTAGGGCGCAATAGTGCTAAACGTCTGCTCTTTATCCCACGGACAGCCATTTTCAGGGTCGCGCAGGCGCTGCATGATGCCGAGCAGTCGGTCGATTTGAGTCATGGTGATTCCTTGCAAAAGAGAGTGTTACCCTCCCCCATCGGGAGAGGGTAACAAAAGAACATTACCCGCCGTGCAGTCGACGAGCGTCAATCACATCCGGCACCTGGTTCAGCTTGCCAAGCACGCGGCCCAGCACCTGCAGGTTGTAGATTTCGATGGTCATGTCGATAGTTGCCATCTGCTGCTTGGTGTCGCTACGGCTGGCCACGCCCAGCACGTTCACCTTCTCGTTGGCGAGGATGGTGGTGATATCGCGCAGCAGGCCGCTACGATCGTTGGCCTGAACGCGCACCACCAGCGAGTAACCCGCCGAGTAGCTTTCGCCCCAGACGGCGTCAACGATGCGCTCTGGCGCATGCGACTGCAGCTCCGCCAGCTGTTCACAGTCCGCCCGGTGCACGGAAATCCCGCGCCCTTGGGTGATAAAGCCGACAATCTCATCACCAGGAATAGGCTGGCAGCAGCGCGCAATGTGATGCATCAGATTACCGACGCCTTCTACCACCACGCGGCCGTTGTCTTTGCTGCGGTTCTGCGGCGTATACGTCTTCTGCTGAAGCTGTTTCAGCGCGGCAGCATCCTGTTCGGCGGCGCTTGGCTTATTGAACTGCGCCTGCAGGAAGTTCACCATCTGGTTGAGGCGAATATCGCCGCCGCCAATGGCCGCCAGCAGCTCTTCCACGTCGTTAAAGTTATAGCGCGGCAGCAGGTGCTTCTCGGCTTCCTTGAGGCTGATGCCCAGATGTTCCAGCTCGTCATCGAGGATCTGACGGCCAGCCAGCACGTTTTTGTCTTTGTCCTGCTTACGGAACCAGGCGTGGATTTTCGAACGTCCACGGCTGGTCGTCACGTAACCAAGGTTCGGGTTCAGCCAGTCGCGGCTCGGGTTCGGCTGCTTCTGGGTGATAATTTCAATCTGGTCGCCCATCTGCAGCTGATAGGTGAACGGCACAATGCGCCCACCAATCTTCGCGCCGATGCAGCGGTGACCGACGTCGCTGTGAATGTGGTAGGCGAAGTCCAGCGGCGTTGAGCCCGCCGGGAGGTCCACCACGTCGCCTTTTGGCGTAAACACGTAGACGCGGTCATCGAAGACCTGGCTGCGCACTTCGTCGAGCATCTCGCCAGAGTCGGCCATCTCTTCCTGCCACGCAATCAGCTTACGCAGCCAGGCGATACGGTCTTCGTGGCCGGAACGTGGGCCGCTCGCCGCGCCAGCACCTTCTTTGTATTTCCAGTGTGCGGCAACGCCCAGCTCGGCGTCTTCGTGCATTTGCTTGGTACGAATCTGGATTTCAACCGTTTTGCCGCCCGGCCCTAATACCACTGTATGGATGGACTGGTAGCCGTTTGGTTTCGGGTTTGCGACGTAGTCGTCGAACTCATCTGGCAGGTGACGATAGTGAGTGTGCACTATCCCCAGCGCGGCGTAGCAGTCCTGCAAACGCTCCGCGACGATACGTACGGCGCGCACGTCAAACAACTCGTCAAAGGCGAGGTGTTTTTTCTGCATTTTGCGCCAGATGCTGTAGATGTGTTTCGGTCGACCATACACTTCGGCCTTCACGCCTTCGGTCTTCATTTCGCTGCGCAGATGGCCAACAAAATCAGAGATATAGTGTTCGCGGTCAATACGACGCTCGTGCAGCAGCTTTGCGATGCGCTTGTATTCAGCCGGGTGCAGATAGCGGAAGCAGTAATCTTCCAGCTCCCATTTGAGCTGACCGATACCTAAGCGGTTGGCGAGCGGTGCGTAGATGTTGGTACATTCTTTGGCTGCCAGCACGCGTTCGTCTTCCGGCGCGTCCTTCACTTCGCGCAGGTGAGCAATACGTTCGGCAAGCTTGATGACCACGCAGCGGAAGTCATCCACCATCGCCAGCAGCATGCGGCGGACGTTATCGACCTGCTCGGATGAGACCGCGTCGGTATGGGTGGCTTTCAGTTGGCGAATAGCCGCCATATCGCGCACGCCGTGAATCAGGGTCACGACCGATTGACCGGCGCTTTCGCTCAGCACTTCTTCGCTGACAACGTTAGCGTCTACTAACGGGAACAGCAGCGCGGCTCTCAGCGTGTCGTTATCCATGCTCAGCGTGGAGAGGATTTCAACCATCTCCACGCCACGCCATAGCATCAGCTCGGCGTCATCATGTCCCACGGTTTGGCGGCGACAATAATCCCAGGTCTCGGCTAAGCGTTCACACGACTGCTGGCTGGAAATTCCCAGACTTGCGATCCATTTCTGTGGGTCAAATTCACCAGCTTTATTGAGATGTGCACTTCTTACCGCAACCATTGTCCTCTCCTTTCAGGGACCGGCCTGTCGAAGTCGACAAGCCACCGTTATTACCTACGCTCAAACAGCACCATAGATTCCTGGTGCCCAGTGTGCGGGAACATATCAAGCATTGCCATACGCTGAATTTGGTACCCCGCGTTCAGCAACGCCTCGCTATCGCGCGCCAGCGTCGCCGGATTACAGGACACATACACCACCCGCGTCGGCGCTAATTTTATAACATGCTGCATCACGCCCGGTGCGCCAGCACGGGCAGGATCGAGTAAAACTTTGTCAAAACCGTGTTTCGCCCATGCCTGAAGTGTTACATCATCTTCCAGATTCTCGTGGAAGAAGGTGACATTCTCCAGCTGGTTTAGCGCGGCGTTTTCCCGCCCTTTCGCCACCAGCGCCGGGACGCCTTCAACGCCAACAACGCTTTGCGCACGTACAGCCAGCGGCAGGGTGAAGTTCCCCATTCCGCAAAACAGATCCAGCACCCGGTCGGTTGACTGTACATCAAGCCATGACAACGCCGTTGCAACCATCTGCTGATTCACGCCGTCGTTCACCTGAATAAAATCGCGCGGGCTGAAGGTTAAGCGTAGCCCGTCTGACGAATACCAGGGCTCCTCACCGGTAACGCGTTCAAGTATCTCGCTTTCTGGTGCCAGATAAAGCGCTACGCCGGAAGAATGCGAAAAGCGTTCCAGTTTTTCTTTGTCGTCATCCGAGAGCGCCGCCGTGTGACGCAGCACCATCAGTGGACCGTTGTCGGCACTAACAAGTTCAACGTGCCCGAGCTGGCGTTTCCCCTTCAGGCTCTCCAGACATTCCCGCACGGCAGGCAGCAACGCCTCAAGATTGGGCACCAAAACGGGGCATTGCACCACTTCGACAATATCGTTCGAATTCGCTTTGCGAAAACCCATCTGTAATTTTTGGGTTTTGGGCTGATAATTCACGCTCAGCCGCGCCCGACGGCGGTATCCCCAGGCTTCCCCCGAGATAACCTCGTCCACATCGTGCTTCATTAACCGATGAAGCGCCTCACGTTTGCTGCGCTGTTGTAGTGCAACGGACGCATGCTGTTGCTGGCAGCCGCCGCAGACGCCAAAATGCGGGCAACGCGGCGTTTCGCGCTCGGCACTGGTGGTCAGACGGCGTTTTACCTGCCCGCGCGCATACTGTTTTTTATCTTCCGTCAGGGTCACTTTCGCGCTTTCATCTGGCAATAACCCATTGATAAATAATGCTTTACCGTTGTGGCGCGCGACACCTTGCCCAAAGGGATCAAGACTGCTGACTGTCACGGTTATGATCTGGCGCGTCGTCACGCGCCGTTTTGCAGAGTAGAATTGCGCCATCGTAGAGATTTTTCTCAATCAAAAATATTGCTCTGATTCTCCCACAACGGACCTCCATGACCAACTACAGCCTGCGTGCAAGAATGATGATTTTGATCCTGGCACCAACCGTACTCATCGGTTTACTGCTCAGTATTTTCTTCGTCGTACACCGCTATCATGACCTGCAGCGTCAGCTGGAAGACGCCGGTGCCAGCATTATTGAACCGCTCGCCGTCTCCAGTGAATATGGTATGAATTTGCAAAATCGCGAATCCATCGGTCAATTAATTAGCGTGCTGCACCGCCGCCATTCCGATATTGTGCGCGCCATTTCCGTTTATGATGAACACAATAAGCTGTTCGTCACCTCCAACTATCAGTTGGACCCAAGCGAGCTACAGCTCCCGCGCGGCACCGCGTTTCCCCGAAGGCTAAGCGTAACCCGGCACGGCGATATTATGATTTTGCGCACGCCGATTATCTCCGAGCATTATTCGCCGGATGAATCGCCGCAGTCGGATGCCAAGACGCCCATTAACATGCTGGGCTACGTGGCGCTGGAACTGGATCTCAAATCCGTTCGGCTCCAGCAGTACAAAGAGATTTTCATCTCCAGCGTGATGATGCTGTTCTGTATCGGCATTGCGCTCATTTTCGGCTGGCGGCTGATGCAGGACGTCACGGGGCCGATTCGCAACATGGTGAATACGGTTGACCGCATCCGACGAGGGCAGCTCGATAGCCGCGTTGAAGGCTTTATGCTCGGTGAGCTGGATATGCTGAAAAACGGCATCAACTCGATGGCGATGTCGCTCGCCGCCTATCACGAGGAGATGCAGCACAACGTCGACCAGGCTACGTCGGATTTACGCGAAACGCTTGAGCAGATGGAGATCCAGAACGTTGAACTGGATCTGGCGAAAAAGCGCGCGCAGGAAGCCGCGCGCATCAAGTCTGAGTTCCTCGCCAACATGTCGCACGAGCTGCGTACGCCGCTTAACGGGGTGATTGGCTTTACTCGTCTGACGCTCAAAACCGAACTCAACCCCACCCAGCGCGACCACCTCAATACCATTGAACGTTCGGCCAATAACCTGCTGGCCATCATCAATGACGTGCTCGACTTCTCGAAGCTGGAAGCCGGTAAACTCCTGCTGGAAAGCATTCCTTTCCCGCTGCGTAATTCGCTGGATGAAGTGGTCACCCTGCTGGCACATTCGGCCCACGATAAAGGGCTGGAGCTGACGCTTAATATTAAAAACGACGTGCCGGATAACGTTATCGGCGACCCGCTACGTCTGCAGCAGGTGATCACCAACCTGGTGGGTAACGCCATCAAGTTCACCGAAAACGGTAACATTGACGTGCTGGTCGAGCAGCGCGCGGTCAGCAATAACAAGGTGCAAATTGAAGTGCAGATCCGCGATACCGGAATTGGTATTCCGGAGCGCGATCAGTCTCGTCTGTTCCAGGCCTTCCGTCAGGCGGATGCCAGTATCTCCCGTCGACACGGGGGGACAGGTCTGGGGCTGGTTATCACGCAAAAACTGGTGCGCGAGATGGGCGGAGACATTTCCTTCCACAGCCAGCCAAATCGGGGGTCCACTTTCTGGTTTAACATCAACCTCGATCTGAACCCGAATGTGATTACCGATGGCCCGGACACCAGCAGTCTGAAGGGCAAGCGCATTGCCTACGTGGAGGCCAACGCCTCTGCGGCGCAGGCCACGCTGGATATGCTCGCCTCTACGCCGCTGGAGGTGGTCTACGCCGTCAGCATCGCCGCGTTGCCCGCAGAATTCTACGATATTTTGCTGGTTGCCGTACCGGTTTCCGTTCGCGATCTGAGCATTCACCGCGAAAAGCTAAGCATGGCGCTGGACATGACCGATCACCTGGTGCTGGCGCTACCGTGCCACGCGCAGGTAGACGCGGAAGCGCTGAAGAAAGACGGCGCATCAGCCTGCCTGTTGAAGCCGCTGACCATTACTCGACTGATGCCGGTGCTGCTGGAGTTTAGCCTCAGCACCTCTTCTCAGATTGCCGTCCCGCATACCGAACATCGCCTGCCGATGACGGTCATGGCGGTGGACGATAACCCGGCAAACCTGAAGCTGATCGGCGCGCTGCTTGACGATCAGGTGCAACACGTTGAGCTGTGCGAAAGCGGCCACCAGGCCGTTGAGTGCGCCAAACAGATGAAGTTCGACCTGATTCTGATGGATATCCAGATGCCGGATATCGATGGCATTCGCGCCTGTGAGCTGATTCGCCAGTTGCCGCATCAGCAGCAAACGCCGGTGATTGCCGTCACCGCCCACGCCCTTGCCGGGCAGCGTGAGAAGCTGATGACCGCGGGTATGAACGACTATCTGGCGAAGCCAATTGAAGAGAACCGGTTGCATGATTTACTGCTGCGCTACAAGCCAGGCGTCAACGTGGTGCCTCGCCCGGTGAACGCCGAACCGGTTGAGCCACCGGTCGATTTGAATGCCACGTTAGATTGGCAACTGGCGCTACGTCAGGCGGCCTATAAACCTGACCTGGCGCGGGAAATGCTACAGATGCTGGTCGCCTTCCTGCCAGAGGTGCGCAATAAAGTGGAAGAGCAACTGGTCGGCGAGGAGCCAGAGAATCTGGTCGATGCGATCCATAAACTGCACGGTAGCTGCGGCTATAGCGGCGTTCCGCGTCTCAAGCATCTCTGTCATCTGATTGAAAGCCAGCTGCGCGGCGGCACGCCGCCTGAAGAGCTGGAGCCGGAGCTGCTGGAACTGCTGGATGAGATGGACAATGTGACCCGCGAAACCCGGAAAATGTTGGGGTAAGAGCCATTCCCGGCGGCGCCTCGCTTGGCCGGGCTACCAATCAGATGTAACCATGTAGGCCTGATAAGCAAAGCGCCATCAGGCATTCGCGCACATTGCCGGATGGCGGCATAAATGCCTTATCCGGCCTACAGTTCTTGCCCTAATTTAATGGCGGCGGCAATATTCCGCGCCGCCATTCTCACGTTCTCACCCGCTTCCGACAGAGCTTCTTCCAGGGTGCAAATGCGATACATCACGCTGAACACCGCGTCAATACCGTGCTGGTGCACCACACCGACGTCCGGCGTCAGGCTTCCGGCAATCCCAATCACCGGAATACGGTAGCGCTTCGCCACCTTCGCCACGCCTACCGGCACTTTGCCATGAATCGTCTGGCTATCCATGCGCCCTTCGCCGGTAATCACCAGACTGGCATCCGCCACCAGCGCGTCAAGGTGCAGCGCATCGGTCACAATCTCAATCCCCGGACGCAGCGCTGCGCCGCAGAATGCATGCAACGCCGCCCCCATCCCCCCCGCCTTGCCGCCGCCCTCAAGCGTCAGCACGTCGCGGCCTAAATCTCGTTGAATACACCCCGCATAGTGCGCCAGGGCGCGATCCAGGAACGCGACCATCTCCGGCGTCGCCCCCTTTTGCGGGCCAAACACCGCTGAGGCACCCTCTTCACCGGTCAATGGGTTGGTGACATCACAGGCGACATCAATCTGACAGCGCGACAGTCTGCTATCCAATCCGCTGATATCAATGGTTGCCAGCGTCTCCAGCCCGGCACCGCCCGGTGCAATAGGCTGGCCGCTCGCGGTCAGCAGTCGGGCACCCAGCGCCTGCACCATTCCGGCACCACCGTCGTTGGTCGCGCTACCGCCAAGACCAATGATGATACGGCTAACGCCGCATTCCAACGCGTGACGAATAAGCTCTCCGGTTCCCCAGGAGGTGGTTTTCAGCGGGTTACGCTGAGCCACAGGTACGCTCTCCAGACCGCTTGCCGCCGCCATTTCAATAAACGCGCATCGGTTATCGCCGGAAATACCGTAGAAACCCCGCACGGGAGAGCCCAAAGGCCCAGTGACCTCTACGTCGACAACTCGCCCCTGCGTTGCCGCCACCATCGCTTCTACGGTACCTTCGCCACCGTCGGCAACCGGCAGTTTGACGTACTGCGCATCGGGGAAAATCTCGCGAAAACCGTCCTCTATCGCACAGGCAACATCCAGCGCGCTCAGGCTTTCCTTGTATGAGTCAGGGGCAATCACAATCTTCATGGGCTGTCCTTATGCGAATTTGCGGCAGTGCTCTGCACACCAGAGTATACAGAACACTGCCGACTCCAATGGAGTCGGCAGTAAGCTTAGCGCACCATGCAAGGACGTTTGTTATCAAATGTCCAGTTCGGGATCAGATACTGCATTCCCATCGCGTCATCGCGTGCGCCGAGTCCGTGCTTTTTGTACAGCGCATTGGCCTTCATCACTTGGTCCATATCCAACTCAACGCCCAGACCCGGTTTGTTCGGTACCTGCACCATACCGCCTTTGATTTCAAACGGTTCTTTGGTCAGGCGCTGATTACCTTCCTGCCAAATCCAGTGGGTGTCAATCGCGGTGATTTTCCCTGGTGCGGCGGCAGCCACGTGGGTGAACATCGCCAGCGAAATATCGAAGTGGTTGTTAGAATGCGAGCCCCAGGTCAGGCCAAACTCATGGCACATCTGTGCCACGCGTACCGAGCCCTGCATGGTCCAGAAGTGCGGGTCCGCCAGCGGAATATCCACCGATTGCAGAGACAGCGTATGGCCCATCTGACGCCAGTCGGTGGCAATCATATTGGTGGCGGTTGGCAGCCCCGTAGCACGGCGGAATTCCGCCATCACTTCACGACCGGAGAAGCCCTGCTCAGCGCCGCACGGATCTTCAGCGTAGGCCAGCGATCCTTTCAGGTATTTACCGATCTGGATCGCTTCATTCAACGACCATGCGCCGTTTGGATCCAGCGTCACGCGCGCCTGCGGGAAACGTTTTGCCAGCGCCACGATAGACTCAGCTTCTTCTTCACCTGCCAGCACGCCGCCTTTCAGCTTAAAGTCGTTGAAGCCGTACTTTTCATACGCCGCTTCTGCGAGGCGCACTACTGCATCCGGGGTCATGGCTTCGTCATGGCGCAGTCGATACCAGTCGCATTTCTCGTCCGGCTGACTCTGATACGGCAGCGGCGTGGCTTTACGGTTACCGACGAAGAACAGGTAGCCCAGCATCTCTACTTCGCTACGCTGTTGACCGTCGCCCAGCAGGGACGCTACGTTAACGCCCAGATGCTGACCCAGAAGATCGAGCATCGCCGCTTCAATTCCCGTCACCACATGAATCGTGGTACGTAGGTCAAAGGTTTGCAGGCCGCGACCGGTCGCATCGCGGTCGGCAAAGGTGCTGCGCACGGTATTCAGTACGTTTTTGTACTCGCCGAGGGTTTTCCCCACCACCAGCGGAATGGCGTCTTCGAGGGTCAGGCGAATTTTCTCACCGCCGGGGATCTCCCCAACCCCCGTGTGCCCTGCGTTATCCTTGATAATCACAATATTGCGGGTAAAGAACGGCGCATGCGCTCCGCTCAGATTCATCAGCATGCTGTCGTGACCAGCAACCGGAATAACCTGCATCGAAGTGACTACTGGCGTTGAAGTTTGCATCGTCATTGTTCAATCCTTTCTTAAATTAATTGCGGCCGAAAACAGGGCGTTTACGGTCAAAGGTCCAGCCGGGAATCAGATACTGCATCGGGCCAGCGTCGTTACGTGCGCCCCCTGGCAGTTTTTTGTAGGCTTCATGCGCCCGATGAATCTGCTCCCAGTCCAGCTCTACGCCAAGCCCAGGCGCATCAGGTACGGCAATCTTACCGTCCTTAATCTGGAGTGGATTTTTGGTCAGGCGGGCATCACCTTCTTGCCAAATCCAGTGGGTATCAATGGCGGTTGGGTTACCCGGCGCAGCGGCACCGACATGGGTAAACATCGCCAGGGAAATATCAAAATGGTTGTTAGAGTGGCAGCCCCAGGTAAGCCCCCAATCGTCGCAAAGTTGGGCGACGCGAACCGCCCCGGAGAGCGTCCAGAAGTGCGGGTCGGCAAGGGGAATGTCGACTGAATTTAGCATCACCGCGTGCCCCATTTCTCGCCAGTTGGTGGCAATCATATTAGTCGCCACCGGCAGGCCGGTTGCGCGGCGAAACTCCGCCATCACTTCACGACCGGAGAATCCTTGTTCTGCGCCACAGGGGTCTTCTGCATAGGTCAGCACATCGTTCAACCCTTTGCACAGCGAAATAGCTTCATCTAGCAGCCAGGCGCCGTTAGGATCAACCGTAATACGCGCGTCCGGGAACTGCTTTTTCAACTCCCGTACCGATTCAATCTCCTGCTCACCCGGCAATACACCGCCCTTTAGCTTGAAATCTTTAAAACCGTAACGATCCTGAGAGGCCTGCGCAAGACGCAGCACCGCGTCGCTGTTCAGCGCTTCCTGATGACGCAGGTGGTACCATTCGTGGTTGCCCGGTGTACTCTCCAGATAGGGCAAATCGGTCTTCGTACGATTCCCTATATAGAACAGGTAGCCCAGCACCGTGACCGCATCACGTTGTTTACCCGGCCCCAACAGTTCACACACCGGGACGTTCAGCGCTTTGCCCAATAGATCAAGCAGCGCCGCCTCTAGCGCGGCCACTGCGTTCACCCGCAGTTCAAACGTCCACGCGCCTTTACCAAAAGTATCAAAATCAGCAGACTGGTTGCCTTTATGCACCCGCTGCACCACTTTGTTCAGCCGCGCAACTTCCTGCCCCAATACCATCGGGATGGCATCGAGCAGCGTCTGATAAATCACCTCACCGCCCGGCGCTTCGCCTACGCCGGTATTCCCGGCGTTATCAGTTAACACCACAATATTTCGCGTGAACCAGGCATTGTGCGCGCCGCCAATGTTCAGCAGCATGCTGTCATGTCCGGCGACCGGAATGACTTTCATGTCCGTAATGATGGGGCTTGATTGTGTATTCATCATGCACGTCCCGTTATTGGTTTAAGTTCCACACGTTTGATATCGCCCACCAGCACCAGATAACTCAGAATCGCCACGAGCGCATGAATCCCCACATAAATCAGCGCACCGTTGAAGGAGCCGGTGGTCCCAACGATGTAGCCAATCGCGATTGGCGTTACGATGCCGGAAATATTGCCGAACATGTTGAACAGGCCACCGGACAGACCGCTGATCTCTTTCGGTGCCGTATCGGCCATCACCGCCCAACCCAGCGCACCGATACCTTTTCCGAAGAAGGCTAAAGCCATAAAGCCGATAATCATCCACTCAGCGTTGACGTAGTTACAGAACACCATCACCATCGATAACAGCATTCCCAGCACGATAGGCGTTTTACGCGCCACGTTGAGCGAGCCGGTGCGACGCATCAGCCAGTCAGAGATAATCCCGCCCAATACGCCGCCCGCAAAACCGCATACCGCCGGAACTGAGGCAACGAAACCGGCTTTGAGAATCGACATGCCGCGAGCCTGCACCAGATAAACCGGGAACCAGGTGATAAAGAAGTAGGTTAAGGCGTTGATACAGTACTGACCGATGTAAATGCCAATCATCATGCGGGAGCCAATTAACTGTTTAATCTGCCCCCATTTTTCGCTGAAAGGAACCTTCGTCTTAGGGCCTTTCTGATCCATGTTAATCAGCGCGCCGCCCTCAGCAATGTACTCCAGCTCTTTTTTGTTCACGCCTGGGTGCTGATTTGGCTCGTGAATCACTTTCATCCAGACAAAGCTGATAACGATCCCCAGACCGCCCATAAAGAAGAAGACGTGTGACCAACCCACCTCATGGGTTAACCAGCCCATGATCGGGGCGAAGATCACGGTCGCGAAGTACTGCGCGGAGTTAAAAATAGCAACCGCCGTTCCCCTCTCCTGAGCCGGGAACCAGGCCGCGACAATACGGCTGTTGCCCGGGAAGGATGGCGATTCAGCAAGCCCGACGAGAAAACGCAAGGTAAAGAGCGCGATAATGATGCCAAAACCGCTAAAGATGTCGACAAATCCCTGTAACAGGGTGAAAACCGACCAGATAAAGATAGACCAGAAATAGACGCGTTTAGAGCCGAAGCGATCAAGCAACCAACCGCCTGGAATTTGGCCAATAACATAGGCCCATGAAAATGCTGAAAAAACATAACCCATACCGACAGGGTCAAGGCCAATATCTTTGGCCATCTCTGAGCCGGCGATGGAAAGCGTCGCACGGTCACCGTAGTTGAACGAGGTGACGATAAACAGCATCACCACAATCCAATAGCGAGCATTCGTCCGTTTTTCAACGGCGCTCGCGGTCTGACTCAATGAACTCATTGTTGTACTCCTGAATTATAGCTTTTCGCTACATTCATTCTGAACAGCACAACCTGTAGGGTAATCAGAATGACGTATTTGTGTTTTATGCAGTATGTCGTTGCACTACTGCTTTTTAGTAACTGGCAGGAGAAAGTATAAAAAGAGGACTGCGTCGTCTCACTGTTCAAACGCACAGCATTTTCGTTCACTTAATGATAAATTTTCAGCATAAGCCCAATAACCTGGGCAGTCGCTCACGAAAATGAAAAACGCAGCCCTCTCATTCGAGGGGAAAGGCAGGAGCGTGAAACGCTTCTCTTGACGTTGTGAAAACGCCAGGCAAAGCCGCTATAAAAATAGGGTTTTAGGGCAAACGCCAGATGTGGGGCAGGAGAAGAGCCGTTATGATCTCTTTTGTCGTTGGTTTACAAAGGATTGGCTGGCAGCACGAACAAGGAGGCCCTCTGCGTAGGGAGAGGGCAGCCCTGTGATTTGGTTATTTCAGCAGCGTTGCCCACTGCTCAACCCACAGATTGGAAACGCTCTCCGGCTCCGGGTCTTCAGACGCATCAATCATCAGCATTTCGCCAATGCGCTGTGCGCCCTGTTCCTGTAAAAGCGCATCAAACCGCTTACCGCCACCGCAGAAATTGGCATAGGTGCTATCACCCAGCGCGATAATGCCATAGCGCAGATGCGGCTGATACATATCCTGCAGATCGTTAAACAGCGGTACGATGCTGTCAGGTAAATCGCCTTGTCCGGTTGTGGAAGTCACCACCAGCACGTACTTCCCGGTGTAGCTTTCCCAATCAGAGACCATCGGGTCTTCAAATACCGTCGCTTTGTGACCAAGACCGCTCAGAATGGTTTCTGCTTCTTCCGCCACCAACAGCGAATTGCCGTACATGGTGCCGACAAAAATCCCTACTTCAGCCATGATTTAACTCCCTGTTTACTTCTGGATAGCTTCATCCTGACCGCAGTCGCTCACAAACTCAACCCTTTCATTCTCAGGGAGAAGCCCACGCCAGCCGAAATGTGATAAAGCCTGCATCCAGACGTCATCTAGCCCGGCGCGAATGGTCAGCGGCTCACCGGTAAACGGGTGCGTTAATGAGAGTTGGCTGGCATGAAGCATTAAACGGTGACAGCCAAAATGCTCGGCACCGCTGCGATTCTGGCGCAGGTCGCCGTGCTTGCTGTCGCCAATAATCGGGTGACGAAGATGCGCCAGATGGCGGCGTAACTGATGCTTACGGCCGGTTTTCGGCTCCAGCTCGACCAGCCCATAGCGGGTGGTAGGATAACGGCCTGTAGGCACCGGCATTTCCACCGTCGCCAGCCCACGATAATGGGTCACCGCCGGCTGCGGGTCTTTATTCTCGCGGGCAAACTTATCGGCAATTTTGTCGAGTTCTTCCACCAACGGATAGTCGAGAATGGCCTCGTCCATCAGCCAACCGCGCACGATAGCATGGTAGCGCTTCTGCATCTGGTGCTGTTCAAACTGCTGGGATAGCAGGCGGCCCGCTTCGCTGGAAAGCCCCATTAAAAGGACGCCAGAGGTTGGGCGGTCAAGGCGATGGGCGGTGAAAACGTGCTGGCCAATCTGGTCGCGCACCGTTTGCATCACCACGACTTTTTCATCGCGGTCGAGCCAGCTACGATGTACCAGCCAGCCGGACGGTTTGTTCACCGCCACCAGCCACTCATCCTGGTAAATAATTTCCAGCATCAGTGCGTATCGCTCACGAAGAAGGCATCCAGCTGTTCCAGCGGCGGCAGAATGATCGCGCGCAGCGGGTGTGCAGCATCCAGCGCCATTTCATAGTATGGGGCGATAGCAAAACCGGTTGGCAGCGGCATTTCACTATCGAGCAATTGGTGCATGCGCGGAATCAGCACCCATTGCAGCCACTCTAACGGCTCCAGCGTATCCATGCAGAATGGCTGATCGCTGGCGAATGCGCTCTCATGCGGTGCGGTCTCTTGCCAGTGTTGATGCTGGCGCATCAGGGTTTCAATAAGCAGTAGTTGATCGCGTAAGCTGTCGTGGCGTGTCATGGAAACCTCAGAGGAAACAAAATCGGGCGCAGGATATCACTAGTTGGCGGGAAACAAAAAAAGGGAGCACTGTAAAAACAGTGCTCCCGGTTCGTTTCGCAGCAATCCAGCTACTTTTGGTGCTCCCTGCTCGTCCGTGACAACTTTTCCTGTGGTCTCCTGACCATGTTCATCCATAAACGGTTGCTTCCTGCATCACACCACCCCGATGTGATTTCACCCAATCCTTGAGTGTGTCCTGATCTTCCTGATCCACCAGATATCCTGTCTGGCTCTCATTCTCCGTCCTGGAGGTGTCCTTTAACGCGTTCCTGCGTTGTCCTTTTGCTTCATCCTGAAGCCTTTCCTTGAATCACCTTCCCGGTGTGTCCTATGAAGTGCCATCATCCTAATGTTCACTTCATTGTGCGACTCCCTGTCGACGTAGATAGAATCCGCTATTCCGCCCCGTCTTACAAGTGCTTGTGAGACAACTCCTTAAGACTTACCTGAGCAATCACATGCTTAATATTTGCATACTATATTGATATAAAAGGAAATTACTAAATGAGTAGGATGAGTGTCTTACTTATCTTCTGGCGATCTCTCACAAGGCGTGTAAGAGATCTCTCACAAAGTGATGGGCAAACTGTCTTACAGGATAGGCTCAAGTTGAGTCAGGAAACTCGCAAGGGACGACGCTAAAGGCAGGCGATTACGGGTGCCGAGCGTCTCTTTGATGACTTCACCGGTCACATTACAGACGGAAATCACGTCTAGCTCGCTGTCGAGCGTCGCGATAAACAGCGTCGGTGAAAGTTTAAGTCGTTTTTGCGTGACCAGGTGACCAATCAGGTTTTCCTGCACGCGACGAAAGTCGTCAGGGCTCCACGCCTGCAGCAACATCAGGGTTTCTCCCATAAACATTGCGCGCATATCACCCGCATACTGGGTGGTATAATAGGTGTGAATGGGTTGTTGTACCACAATGTCCATTGCGCGTTCAACGCCATTTACATTTTGCTCGCCGTCGAACGGCTGCGGCTGCCAGAGCACCTCATCATCGGTCGTCGAGACCTGGCACGGGGACGGAATGCCGTAAAGTTCCTCGCTGCGCGGCAGGCTGTTGTGCTCACGCTGCCAGGCATCGCAATAGCGTTGGGTAAAAGCGTGTAATGCTTCTGCGGTCTGCTGATCCACGAATTTCTCTCTTCAGGTTAGCCAGGATACACTAGAAACAATAGTGTACCTGCTTTGTAACGGTGAAACATGTCTTCTTATGAGAACCATCAGGCGTTGTCTGGCCTGACCCTGGGTAAAACCACAGATTATCGCGATACCTACGATGCCTCGCTGCTTCAGGGCGTACCGCGCAGCTTAAACCGCGACCCGCTCGGGCTGCACGCCGATACCTTGCCGTTTCATGGCGCGGATATCTGGACGCTGTATGAACTCTCCTGGCTGAATGCCAAAGGGCTGCCGCAGGTGGCCGTTGGCCACGTCGAGCTAAGCCACGCGACGGTCAATCTGGTGGAGTCCAAAAGCTTCAAGCTGTACCTCAACAGCTTCAACCAGACGCGTTTTGATAGCTGGGAAGCGGTGCAGCAGACGCTGGAACGCGACCTGTGCGCCTGCGCTGAAGGCCAGGTGACCGTTGCGCTGTATCGCATTGACGAGCTGGAAGGTCAGCCTATTGCCCACTTCCACGGTAGCTGCATTGATAATCAGGATATCGAGATTGAGAGCTACGAATTTAACGCCGATTATCTCGACGGCGCGGCCGGTGAGAAGGTGGTGCAAGAGACGCTGGTCAGCCATCTGCTGAAATCAAACTGCCTTATCACCCATCAGCCGGACTGGGGCTCAGTGCAGATTCAATACCGTGGTCCGCAAATCGACCGCGAGAAGCTGCTGCGCTACCTGGTGTCGTTCCGCCATCACAACGAATTCCACGAGCAGTGCGTCGAACGTATCTTCAATGACATCCTGCGTTTCTGCGCGCCGGAGAGCCTGAGCGTTTACGCACGCTATACGCGCCGCGGCGGTCTGGATATTAATCCGTGGCGCTCAAACGGTGAATTTGTTCCAGCCATTGGCCGACTGGTGCGCCAGTAAGCTTAACAAATTCTCAATTTTGCGCGCTTTGTTCCGCGCTGAGGTTGTAGAAAACAGGCCAGCGAGGCTATTGTAATCAGCAAGGAAGACGATTTTCGTCCCGTAAGGAGTTCACTTGATTACACATATTAGCCCGCTTGGCTCAATGGATATGTTGTCGCAGCTGGAAGTTGACATGCTTAAACGCACGGCCAGCAGCGACCTGTATCAATTGTTCCGTAACTGTTCTTTGGCCGTACTGAACTCAGGTAGCCTGACCGATAACAGCAAAGAGCTGCTGTCCCGTTTTGAAAGCTTCGACATTAACGTGCTGCGCCGCGAGCGCGGTGTGAAGCTTGAGCTTATCAATCCGCCGGAAGACGCCTTCGTTGATGGGCGAATTATTCGCTCGCTGCAGGCCAACCTGTTTGCCGTGCTACGCGACATCCTTTTCGTCTATGGGCAAATTCATAACACCGTCCGCTTCCCGAACCTCGATCTGGAAAGCTCAACCCACATTACTAACCTGGTGTTTTCGATTCTGCGTAACGCCCGCGCGTTGCACGTTGGCGAAGCGCCGAGCATGGTAGTGTGCTGGGGCGGTCACTCCATTAATGAAAACGAATACCTGTACGCTCGCCGCGTCGGTAATCAGCTTGGCCTGCGCGAGCTAAACATCTGTACCGGCTGTGGTCCGGGTGCAATGGAAGCGCCGATGAAAGGTGCCGCAGTGGGTCACGCGCAGCAGCGCTATAAAGAAGGCCGCTTTATCGGCATGACCGAGCCGTCCATTATTGCCGCTGAGCCACCTAACCCGCTGGTGAACGAACTGATCATCATGCCGGATATCGAAAAACGTCTGGAAGCCTTTGTCCGTATTGCCCACGGGATAATCATCTTCCCTGGCGGCGTCGGTACGGCGGAAGAGCTGCTGTATCTGCTGGGCATTCTGATGAACCCAGCGAACAAAGACCAGGTGCTGCCGCTTATCCTCACCGGCCCGAAAGAGAGCGCCGACTACTTCCGCGTGCTGGACGATTTTGTCGTGCATACGCTCGGCGAAGGCGCGCGCCGCCATTACAAAATCATCATTGATGATGAAGTCGAAGTGGCGCGGCAGATGAAGAAAGCGATGCCGCTGGTGAAAGAGAACCGTCGCGATACCGGTGATGCCTACAGCTTTAACTGGTCGATTCGCATTGCGCCAGACCTGCAAATGCCGTTCGAGCCGTCACACGAAAACATGGCTAGCCTGAAGCTCTATCCGGATCAGCCGGTTGAAGTACTGGCCGCCGACCTGCGACGCGCCTTCTCCGGCATCGTGGCGGGTAACGTGAAGGAAGTGGGCATTCGCGCTATCGAAGAGTTTGGGCCGTATAAGATCCACGGTGATAAAGAGATGATGCGCCGTATGGATGAACTGCTGCAGGGCTTCGTCGCCCAGCATCGTATGAAACTGCCCGGCTCGGCCTACATTCCCTGCTACGAAATCTGCGCCTGAGTCTGACCTCAGCGTAATTCACTCCCCTTCCGGCGGTCTTTTCCGCCGGAATTCTCCCCAAAATAACCCGCTTAACCCCGCCTATTCATTCACAGCCAATCGTTTGCGTATGTTATCCGACCACATATTATTAGTCATAGTTATGTTTAAGCGCTAAAAAACGCCATTTTCACCATTTTTATCAGCAAAAACATCGTATTTACCCCCTCCACCATTTACCACACATACTGCGAATGGTAGCCTTCGCGACCATTAATTTCTGCATATGTTGCAATTACAGGAAAAATACCTGCAATAACCCACACTGAAAGTGGATTATTACATTTGCGATCATGATCACTGATACATTTACCAGTTAAATGTACATTTGCGCTCGTCTAAAACGGCATCGGGTAAAAATCACAAAAAAGCCGGTGCTTATAAAATTTAATATTGGTTTTAACGTTCTTTTTATTTTATTTGACTAAAAAATTAGCATTTTCCTTCCTCCAGGAGATACAGATGGAAAACACTCAAACCAGCACTATCGTCACAGCAGAATCTGCTAGCGGATGGCGCAAAACAGATACAATGTGGATGCTGGGTCTTTACGGTACCGCAATTGGCGCGGGCGTACTGTTCCTGCCAATTAACGCCGGCGTTGGCGGCATGATCCCGCTTATCATCATGGCTATCCTTGCGTTCCCAATGACTTTCTTCGCACACCGCGGCCTGACCCGCTTCGTGCTGTCCGGTAAAAACCCGGGCGAAGACATCACTGAAGTGGTTGAAGAGCACTTTGGTATCGGCGCAGGTAAACTGATTACCCTGCTCTACTTCTTCGCTATCTACCCAATCCTGCTGGTTTACAGCGTAGCAATCACCAACACCGTTGAGAGCTTCCTGGCTCACCAGCTGCACATCACGCCGCCACCGCGCGCGCTGCTGTCGCTGATTCTGATCGTCGGTATGATGACCATCGTTCGCTTCGGTGAGCAGATGATTGTTAAAGCGATGAGCATCCTGGTGTTCCCGTTTGTTGCGGCCCTGATGGTGCTGGCTCTGTATCTGATCCCACAGTGGAGCGGTGCGGCGCTGGAAACGCTGTCCTTCAGCAGCGCAGCCTCTACCGGCAACGGCCTGTGGATGACCCTGTGGCTGGCAATCCCGGTTATGGTGTTCTCCTTCAACCACTCACCAATCATCTCCTCCTTCGCGGTCGCGAAGCGTGAAGAATACGGCCAGGGCGCAGAGAAAAAATGCTCCTCTATTCTGGCTCGTGCTCACGTGATGATGGTGCTGACCGTTATGTTCTTCGTCTTCAGCTGCGTACTGAGCCTGTCCCCAGCGGACCTGGCGGCGGCAAAAGAGCAGAACATCTCCATCCTGTCTTACCTGGCGAACCACTTCAACGCGCCGGTCATTGCCTGGATGGCACCGATTATCGCGATTATCGCTATCACCAAATCCTTCCTGGGCCACTACCTGGGCGCACGCGAAGGCTTTAACGGTATGGTTATCAAGTCTCTGCGTAGCAAAGGCAAAACCATCGAAATCAACAAACTGAACAAAATCACTGCGCTGTTCATGCTGATTACCACCTGGATCGTGGCAACCTTGAACCCAAGCATCCTGGGGATGATTGAAACCCTGGGCGGCCCAATCATCGCAATGATTCTGTTCCTGATGCCGATGTATGCCATTCAGAAAGTACCGGCAATGCGTAAGTACAGCGGTCACATCAGCAACGTCTTCGTTGTCCTGATGGGTCTCATCGCTATCTCCGCCATCTCCTACTCTCTGTTTAGTTAATCACCCTGCGCCGTCCCTCGGGGCGGCGCACTTCAATACCATAGGGACGCCTCATGATTAGCGTATTCGATATTTTCAAAATCGGCATTGGTCCTTCCAGCTCACACACCGTGGGGCCAATGAAAGCAGGCAAACAGTTCACGGACGACTTGATTGCGCGTGGGATCCTCAATGATATTACTCGCGTAGTCGTCGATGTTTACGGCTCACTCTCTCTGACCGGTAAAGGTCACCATACCGATATCGCCATCATTATGGGTCTGGCAGGAAATCTGCCTGATACGGTTGATATCGACGCTATCCCGTCGTTTATCCAGGACGTGAACACCCACGGTCGCCTGATGCTGGCCAACGGTCAGCACGAAGTGGAGTTCCCGGTTGACCAGTGCATGAACTTCCATGCCGACAACCTCTCCCTGCATGAAAACGGCATGCGCATTACCGCATTGGCGGGCGACAACGCCGTTTACAGCAAAACCTATTATTCCATCGGCGGTGGCTTTATCGTCGATGAAGAGCACTTCGGTCAGACGACTGAAGCGCCAGTTGCCGTACCTTACCCGTACAAAAACGCCACCGATTTGCAGCGTCACTGCAACGAAACCGGACTGTCGCTCTCCGGCCTGATGATGCAAAACGAACTGGCGCTGCACAGCAAAGAAGAGCTGGAAAAGCACTTCGCTGACGTCTGGGCAGTGATGAAGGGTGGTATCGAACACGGCACCACCACTGAAGGTGTCCTGCCGGGTAAACTGCGCGTTCCGCGCCGCGCCGCCGCGCTGCGTCGTATGCTGGTAAGCCAGGATAAAATCAGCAGCGACCCAATGGCAGTTGTCGACTGGATCAACATGTTCGCGCTGGCCGTTAACGAAGAGAACGCCGCCGGTGGCCGCGTGGTAACGGCACCAACCAACGGCGCCTGTGGGATTGTTCCTGCGGTGCTGGCGTACTACGACAAGTTTATCCGTGAAGTGAACGCTAACTCGCTGGCGCGCTACATGCTGGTCGCGAGCGCGATTGGCTCACTGTACAAGATGAACGCTTCTATCTCCGGTGCCGAAGTGGGCTGTCAGGGTGAGGTCGGCGTAGCCTGCTCCATGGCCGCTGCGGGTCTGGCTGAACTGCTAGGCGCAAGCCCTGCGCAGGTATGCATCGCCGCAGAAATCGGTATGGAACATAACCTCGGCCTGACCTGCGACCCGGTTGCCGGCCAGGTACAGGTACCGTGCATCGAGCGTAACGCCATTGCTTCAGTCAAAGCGGTGAACGCCGCACGTATGGCGCTTCGCCGTACCAGCGAGCCGCGCGTATGCCTCGATAAAGTTATCGAGACTATGTACGAAACAGGCAAAGACATGAATGCCAAGTATCGCGAAACCTCTCGCGGCGGCCTGGCGATGAAAGTGGTCGCCTGCGACTAACGTCATCCCCCAGAGGCCTCGTGCAGTTTTGCGAGGCCTCTTCCTGTTTTATCCCTCGCCAATAGCCTCACTGTGCCGTGAATGTTACCCTTGTCGCTCGAATCGTTAGGGAGAACACCTGTGGCCGTCCATTTGCTGATTGTTGATGCACTCAACCTGATACGCCGTATCCATGCCGTTCAGGGTTCCCCTTGTGTGGAAACCTGCCAGCACGCGCTGGATCTGCTGATTGCCCACAGCCAGCCGACTCACGCGGTGGCGGTGTTTGACGACGAGGCGCGCAATAGCGGCTGGCGTCACCAGCGCCTTCCTGACTACAAAGCGGGCCGTCCGCCCATGCCAGACGACCTGTATGCTGAAATGCCCGCGCTGCGCGCTGCCTTCGAGCTACGTGGCGTGCGCTGCTGGGTTTCCAGCGGAAACGAAGCCGACGATTTAGCGGCGACGCTAGCGGTGAAAGTCGCTGGAGCAGGCCATCAGGCCACCATCGTCTCCACCGATAAAGGCTACTGCCAGCTGCTCTCGCCCAACCTGCGCATTCGCGACTATTTCCAGAAGCGCTGGCTCGACGTGCCGTTTATCGAAAAAGAGTTCGGCGTCCAGCCGCATCAACTGCCGGACTACTGGGGGCTTGCTGGGATCAGCAGCTCGAAGGTGCCGGGAGTGGCGGGGATTGGCCCAAAGAGCGCTACCCAGTTGTTAACGCAGTTCCCGACGTTGGAGGCGCTGTATGCGCATCTGGATGATGTCCCGGAGAAGTGGCGCAAGAAACTGATTGAGCACCAGGAGATGGCGTTTTTATGCCGCGATATCGCGCGGCTGGAGACAGATTTGCATATCGATGGCAATTTGCAGCAGTTAAGGCTTAACCGATAACGCCGCCCCCGATGCAGGCTCGGAGCTAACCCCGGCGTCGCTGCGCTCGGCCGGGCTACAATCATTAACGCTCGTCGCGACGACCGCCGACGGCGGCCCACAGACGGCGTACGTGAACGGTCACTTCTTCGCGGTCATGGTACAGCTGGCGCGCCTGAATCTGGGCGTTAATCCCGTTTTCATCAAGCCTTGCCTGGATGTGCGCCAGGTTCTGCGACAGCTCTTCATAGCGCTTTTTCATCGGCAGCTTGAGGTTGAAGATGGTCTCACGGCACCAGCCGTTCACCAGCCAATCGGCCATCAGCGCCGCCACTTTCGCCGGCTTCTCAACCATATCGCACACCATCCACGAGATGTTGCTGCGGGTTGGGCGGTAGCGGAAACCATCTTCACGCAGCCAGGTCACCTGGCCGGTGTCCATCAGGCTCTGCGCCATTGGGCCGTTATCCACTGAAGAAACCCACATGTTGCGTTTCACCAGCTGATAGGTCCAGCCGCCAGGGCACGCGCCCAGATCGACCGCGTACATGCCGTTTGCCAGACGCTCGTCCCACTCGTCGGCCGGAATAAAGACGTGGAACGCCTCTTCCAGCTTCAGGGTTGAGCGGCTTGGGGCATCGGCCGGGAACTTCAGGCGTGGAATCCCCATGTAGAACGGTGAGTTGTTGTTGCTATAGGAGTACCCGGTATAACAGCAGCCCGGCGCAATAAAGAACACGTGCACCACCGGACGCTTAGTGGTCTCGTACGGCGCCAGCACGTTAGCTTCACGTAGCGCAGCGCGCAGCGGCACGGTGAACTTACGGCAGAACTTCATCAGCTCTTTGCTTTCATTGGTGTCTGCCACTTCAACGCGCAGATCGCCACCTTTCTCCACCACGCCTTGCAGCATACCGACAACCGGCGTTACGCGGTCTTCGGCAGGTAAATCTTTCAGCAGTTCGCCAACCACAATCATCTGGCGGGCAAACACCAGCGAGCTAAACGGCAGCTCACGCGCCAGCTTGTCGGCGTCCCCATCCTGATAGCATTCGAAAATCACATAGCCGGAGTTATCTTTAACGCGCGCAAAGCCAAACACTTCGCGGCGACCGGCTTTATCGGTAATTTCCGCAGCACACTCTTTCTCAAACCCAGGGCGGCAATACAGCACAACCTTATTCATGAACAACACCCTTACGCTTAAGTCGAATCGCACCAATCAACATCAAAACCCAACCGGCAAGGAAGCTGACGCCGCCCACCGGGGTAACATACGCCCACAGGCGTAAATGGGAGAGCGCAAGGCAGTACAGGCTACCGCTGAACATCACGGTGCCCAGCGCCAGAAATACGCTGCTCCAGTAGAACCAGATACTAATGCGGCGCTGCATCGCGACCGCCAGTCCAAAAATCGCCAACGTGTGAAATGCCTGATATTCCAGACCGGTCTGGATCCAACCCATTTCGACAACGCCCAACGATTTACTCAGCACGTGCGCGCCAAACGCGCCCAGTGCGACAAAAATAAAGCCACTGATTGCGGCAAAAATCAGCATAAAACGGCTGGTCATGGTATTACCCTAAATTCATTTATTGTTCGTAACGGAAACGGAACGTTTCTTGTTCATTCGCCGCTTTCGCCAGAATCCACTGACGAAAGGCCGCTATTTTACCCAGTTCAGCCTGACTGTCATGACAAACCAGATAAAATGCATTCTTACTGACCAGAACATCATTAAACGGGCACACCAGACGGCCTGCCTCAATCTCCGACTGCGCCATCACGTTATTCGCGAGCGCAACCCCCTGTCCGTGGATGGCAGCCTGTAGCACCATAGCGCTATGGCTGAAGATCGGTCCCTGTTGTACGTTAATATGAGTGAGCCCCAGCTGGCGCGTATACGTTTGCCAGTCGCGGCGGGAAGCATCGTGCAGCAGCGTGTGTTTTGCCAGGTCAGCGGGCGTTTTTAACGCTTTCTCGCCGGTCAGCAGCAGCGGAGAACAGACGGGGAGCAGATACTCGGCGTACAGTTTTTCCACGCGCAGCCCCGGCCAGTTGCCGCGGCCATAAAAAATCGCCACGTCGACATCGTCCGCCAGCTTGTCTTCCTGACGGTCTACGGCCTGGATTCTGACATCAATTCCCGGATAAGCTGAGTTAAAGCTTGAGAGACGCGGCACCAGCCACTGAATAGCAAAACTGGGCAATAAACTAACGGTTAACGCCCCTTTCGCGCTTCGTGCCTGTAGTTTACGCGTTGCCTCTGTTAATTGCGAAAAGATCTCTTTGATGTCCTGAAAATAGCTCTGCCCTTCTTCGGTCAAAAGCAGAGAACGATTGCGCCGCCGAAACAGCTTCAACCCCAGAAAATCCTCAAGAGACTTGATTTGGTGGCTTACTGCGGCCTGCGTCACAAAAAGCTCATCGGCCGCGCGAGTGAAGCTTAAATGGCGTGCGGCTGCATCAAATACACGTAATGCATTAAGTGGTGGCAAACGCTTTGACATGGTCCCAGAACTCAATTGTTAATTGATTTTAACAAATAGGAAACAACAGTTAACCTATTAGTTTTTTTTATCTGAGCCATTATAATTTGTCCGTTGAGCTTCTACCAGCAAATACCTATCATGGCGGCACTTCCTGAGCCGGAACGAGAAGCTTTTTTTGGAATGCGTGTTCTGAAGGGCTTTTGGCTTACGGTTGTGATGTTGTGTTGTTGTGTTTGCAATTGGTCTGCAATTCAGATCACGGTAGCAAGGCTACCCTTTTTCACTTCCTGTACATTTACCCTGTCTGTCCATAGTGATTAATGTAGCACCGCCTAATTGCGGTGCTTTTTTTTGCCTGGACGATCGCCTTTTTATTTCTCCAGCGCAACCATCTCTTTCACTTCGCTGTGGTTAATCTGCTGTTTCACACCGTTCGCATCTTTATACGAAATCAAACCAGTATCATTATCCGTCTGAGGTTTCCCTTCAGACACGATGCTTCGGCCATCATTAGTGTGTATCACGTAGTTCGGCCCCGCGCAGGCGCTCAGCGCGAAAGTCAGCATACAGGCAGAGAGTACGGCGGCAGTCTTTTTCATTTTGTTCTCCTTAAAGCGACTTATGCTATTCAATATTAGATTAACAACAGGGATTAATTTTTCCCCAACACTAAACAGCATAAGACACTGACGCGGCTTCGTATGCAGTTCCGGATAATTCCGACGATGAGCACAAGCCTTGTATCAACGCGCATTTTGCGCGACGATCTCCTTATTGATATGAGGAATTCCATGAACGCCTTCTCCCCAGCGCAGTTTCGCGCCCAGTTTCCCGCCCTGCACGATGCCGGGGTGTACCTTGATAGCGCCGCCACCGCGTTAAAACCGCAGGCGGTCATCGAGGCGACGACGCATTTCTACTCGCTGAGCGCGGGTAACGTCCACCGCAGCCAGTTTGCCGAAGCGCAGCGCCTGACGGCACGCTATGAAGCCGCACGCGACCAGGTGGCCCGCTGGCTCAACGCGCCAAGCGGCAAGGATATCGTCTGGACGCGCGGTACCACCGAAGCCATCAATATGGTGGCCCAGTGCTATGCACGCCCTCGCCTGCAGCCGGGCGATGAAATCATCGTCAGCGTCGCCGAGCACCATGCCAACCTGGTGCCATGGCTGATGGTGGCTGAACAGACCGGCGCAAAAATAGTCCAGCTGCCGCTGGGCGCAGACCGCCTGCCCGATATTGAACGACTCACCGCTCTGATCACCCCACGCAGCCGTATTCTGGCGCTGGGGCAAATGTCCAACGTCACCGGCGGTTGCCCGGACCTGGCCCGCGCTATCGCGCTCGCCCATCAGTCGAATATGGTCGTGATGGTCGACGGGGCGCAAGGTGCCGTCCACTTCCCGGCAGATGTGCAGGCGCTGGATATCGACTTCTACGCCTTTTCCGGCCATAAGCTCTACGGGCCCACCGGCATTGGCGCCTTGTACGGCAAAAGCGAGCTGCTCGACGCCATGACGCCGTGGCTCGGCGGCGGCAAAATGATCAGCGAAGTGACCTTCGACGGTTTCACCACTCAGCCGGTGCCTTATCGTCTGGAGGCCGGTACGCCAAACGTTGCCGGGGTGATTGGCCTCAGCGCGGCACTGGAGTGGCTGTCCGATATCGACATGGTACAGGCCGAATCCTGGAGCCGGGGTCTGGCGACGCTTGCGGAGGAAGAACTGGCAAAACGCCCGGGCTTCCGCTCTTTCCGCTGTCAGGACTCCAGCCTGCTGGCCTTTGATTTTGCTGGCGTTCACCACAGCGATATGGTGACGCTGCTGGCGGAATACGGCATTGCGCTGCGCGCCGGTCAGCACTGCGCTCAACCGCTGCTGGCGGCAATGGGCGTGAGCGGTACGCTGCGCGCCTCGTTTGCCCCTTACAATACGCAGGACGACGTACAGGCGCTGGTCAGCGCAGTCGACCGTGCGCTCGAACTTCTGGTGGACTAATGACGACGCCTTCACTCGCCGGGCACCCGTTCGGCACCACCGTAACGCCTGAAACGTTACGAAAACAGTTTGCGGCGCTTTCGCAGTGGGAAGAGAAATACCGCCAGCTGATCCTGTTAGGAAAACAGCTTCCAGCGCTGTCGGACGAGCTTAAAGCGCAGGCGCGCGAGATCCCCGGCTGCGAAAACCGCGTCTGGCTGGGCTATATCCAATCTCCAGACGGCACGCTGCACTTCTTTGGCGATAGCGAAGGAAGGATTGTACGTGGGCTGCTGGCGGTGCTGCTGACGGCGGCGGAAGGCAAACAGCCAGCGGAGATTCTGGCAGACGATCCGCTCAACCTGTTTGATGAACTGGGGCTACGCGGTCAACTGAGCGCCTCTCGCTCTCAGGGCCTGATGGCCCTGAGCGAGGCAATGATGGAAGCCGCGCGTCAGACGCTAGCCTGACGCTCCGCTTTCGCGAGCATTTTCTTCAGCGCATGGGAAACCGCCACGAAGCCAAAAGTGGCGGTGACCATCGTCGCTGCACCGAATCCAGCGGCGCAGTCCATCCGCTTCGGCCCTTCCGCCGTGCTTTTCATTGCACAGACCGAACCATCCGCCTGCGGGTAAACCAGCGCTTCAGTTGAGAACACGCAGTCGACGCCGAGCTTGCCTTTGCTGTTCTTCACCACGCCAAAATCGCTTTTCAGCCGCTCACGCAGCTTCGCCGCCAGCGGATCCTGAATGGTTTTCGCCAGATCGCTTACCTGAATCTGCGTTGGGTCAATCTGCCCGCCCGCGCCGCCGGTAGTAATCAATGGGACTTTATAGCGACGGCAGTAGGCAATCAGCGCGGCTTTCGGGCGAATGCTGTCGATAGCGTCCACCACGTAGCTGTAGCCCGCGCCCATGTACTCGGCGACGTTATCCGGCGTGACGAAATCGTCCACCACGGTGACGCGGCACTCAGGGTTTATCAGGCGAATACGCTCGGCCATCACTTCCGCTTTCGCCAGTCCGACGTTGCCGCCAAGGGCGTGGATCTGACGGTTGGTGTTGGTAACGCAAACGTCATCCATGTCGATAAGCGTGATCGCACCGATGCCGGTACGCGCCAGCGCTTCCGCCGCCCAACTACCTACGCCGCCAATACCGACCACGCACACATGCGCGTCTGCAAAGACCTGTAGCGCCTTTTCACCGTACAAACGTGCCGTGCCGCCAAAACGCTGGCGCCAGGCGTCACTGATAACCACAGACATAAAACCTCAAATTCATTGATATCGAGCGTTCCCGGCGTCGCGTTGCTCGGCCGGGCTACAAGACGCCGGGGAAATCACGGACTTAACCGCTAAACACATTCCCGCCGTTGGACGCTGTCTTCAGCACCCATACGCGCCCGTAGTGATTATACCAGCCCGCACGGTGCCCGGCATCCGGGCCGATGCCCTGGTAGATGTCAAAGTGCTGGCCTTTAATCGCGCCGCCGACGTCCAGCGCCACCATCAGGCGCAGCTCGTACTGGCCGTTAAACTTACCGTTATTGTCGAGCTGCGGCACTTCAGCCAGCAGCGTGGTGCCCGGCGGAATAATGCTGCGGTCAGACGCCACTGAAGCGCGGCCAATCAGCGGCACGGCGCTGGCGCCTTTCACCGGAGCAAACGACTGCGGTTTAAAGAAGACGAATGACGGGTTCTGCTCCAGCAGCTCGCGGACTTCCGCTTCGCTGTGGGTTTCGCCCCAGTGACGGATCGCCTGCATCGACATATCTTCGCGCTTCACTTCACCACGGTCGATCAGCACCTTGCCGATACTTTTATAGGGCCAGCCGTTTTTGCCGCTGTAGCTAAAGAAGTTCAGCGGCGAGCCGTCGCCGAAATCAATATAGCCGCTGCCCTGCACGTCCATGATGAAGTTATCCATCAGCGAATTACTGTAGGCCAGTATGTAGTTATCGCTCAGCCCACCGGCATAAATGCTCGCGCGGGACGGCAGCTTGCCGCGTTTAGGCGGCATACGGTAGATTGGATACTGGAATTCGCCCTGACGTGTATGACGAGCCTGGACAACCGGCGTGTAGTAGCCGGTAAACTGCACGTTGCCGTAGTTGTCGGTCCCTTCCATCTGCCAGGCGTCAATGCCGTACTGGCGCATGGTGCGGGTGTCGCCGCCCGCGAGCAGCCACTGCTGCACGGCGCTATAAAGGTTGCTCTGGTTGCCGTAGAGGCGCGGAGAGGCGTTACGAATCTCATTTAACTGCTGCGCAAAGTCGCCCGCGTTAATTGGCGCGCCGACGGCATCAGGTTGATTCACGAGTGAGAAAGGCTGGGTGAGTTTCCCGTCTTTATACTGTTGACCGCGATCGGTCGGTTTTGACGAACAGGCAGCCAGCATCGCCAGCATTGCACCCGTTGCCACATATTTGGCCCAACGTCCTTTCATGGTATTTTGTATTCCGCATTATCGAAAGTGCCCGGTGAAGATAACAAACCCCCAGGGGTATTTAAATGCGAACGCGAGGCCCAGTTACCAATTCGCACAAAAAAAACGCAAATTGCGCCACATACGTACAAGTTATAAAAAAATGAGTGATTTGCCACAAAAATGGTTGCAACAAATGCTGAGCGGAGTATAGTGCGCATCCACGGACGCGGGGTGGAGCAGCCTGGTAGCTCGTCGGGCTCATAACCCGAAGGTCGTCAGTTCAAATCTGGCCCCCGCAACCAATTAAAATCAGAAGCAGTAACGTTACTCGATGGAAGAGTAATGACGGACGCGGGGTGGAGCAGCCTGGTAGCTCGTCGGGCTCATAACCCGAAGGTCGTCGGTTCAAATCCGGCCCCCGCAACCAATTAAAATCTGATGCAAGTTTACTCGATGAAGAGTAAAGACGGACGCGGGGTGGAGCAGCCTGGTAGCTCGTCGGGCTCATAACCCGAAGGTCGTCGGTTCAAATCCGGCCCCCGCAACCAATTAAAATGGCACCCATGTGGGTGTTTTTTTTTGCCTGTCGTTCAGCTCTCGCTGCCAATCTACGCCACCCTTTCGAATGGCGCATACCCGCAAACTACGCTTCTTGATGCTCGCGCATAATCGTATAAATCTTTTCGATATCAATATGCTGGCGCATTGACGCCGCCAGAATATCAAACTGCTGCGTCTTATAGCGCGCATAGTGAAAATCACCGTCCAACGCCGCCAATCCTTTACGCTCACGCAGGCCGTTGACCAGCGTACGGGTAAATTCATCGCTATCAAACAGGCCGTGAAGATAGGTGCCCAAAACCAGCCCGTCCTCACTGACCGCGCCATCCGCGCTGTACTGGCCGTTTTTACACAGCTGCATCAGCGCACGACCGTCGTCTGACGGCGTGGTTTCACCCATATGAATTTCATAGCCGCGCAGCGGCAGACCAGAGACCGGCGCCAACCAGCCCGGTAGCGCATCGCCGAGCGTCGCGGTGGCCTGCGTGGTGGTTTTCGTCGGCGCAAAGCGCGTCACCACGTTCAGCAGCCCTAAACCGGGCAGCGTGCCCAGCCCCGACTCCACGTCATCGATGAGCGTATCACCCAACATCTGATAGCCGCCGCAGATACCCAGCACCGGCACGCCCTGACGCTGCGCCAGTAAAATCCCGTGCGCCAGCCCGCAATCCTGCAACCACAGCAAGTCGCCCAGCGTATTTTTACTGCCGGGCAGGATAATCAGGTCAGCGCCGGACAAATCTTCCGCATGACGGATATAGCGCACTCGCACATCCGGCTGCGCCGCCAGCGCGTTGAAGTCGGTAAAGTTAGAGATATGTGGCAGCTGCACCACCGCCACGTCAATCTCGTAAGCCCCCGCGTGGCGGTATTTGCCCTTTTGCAGCGCCACGCCGTCTTCATCTTCCAGGTCAACTTCCAGCCACGGCATCACGCCCAGCACCGGCACATGAGTCAGCGCTTCAATCTGTTCAATACCAGAGTGCAGCAACGCCACGTCGCCGCGAAACTTATTGATAATCACCCCTTTCACCCGCGCCCGCTCATGCTCGTGCAGCAGCGCTAGAGTGCCGTAGATAGCGGCAAACACGCCTCCGCGATCGATATCGGCCACCAGAATCACCGGACACTGTGCCATCTCGGCCATGCCCATATTGACGATATCGCGGTCGCGCAGGTTAATCTCCGCCGGGCTGCCCGCCCCTTCCAGCACCAGCACGTCAAACTCGCTCGCCAGGCTCTGGTAGACCGCCATGATCTGCTCGCGCAGGCGAGGCTTGTAGTCGTGATAGCTGACGGCATCCATGCTGGTTGCCACCTCACCCATCAGCACTATCTGCGCTTTGCGGTCGCTGGTTGGCTTAAGCAGAATCGGGTTCATCCGCACATCCGGCGCAATGCCCGCCGCTTCTGCCTGAAAAATCTGCGCGCGGCCCATCTCTTTGCCGTCCGGCGTAATGCCGGAATTGAGCGCCATATTCTGCGATTTAAACGGCGCGGTGCGCAGGCCATCCTGATAGAAAATACGGCACAGCCCCGCCACCAGCATGCTTTTGCCAACATCAGAGGCGGTGCCTTGCAGCATTATGGCCTGGGTCATCGATTTCCTCGTTCACGCATCTGACGGAAAAACTCCGTCTCAGTTTTACACAGCGGTAGCCCCAGCTCCGCATGCAGCTTCACCAGCCACGGTTGGCTCAGCCCCGCTTGTTCAATCAGCTCGGTACGGGCAAACACCTCGCCCGGCTCGCCCTCAGCCAGCACTTCGCCGTGGCGCAGCACGTATACCGCGTCGCTAACTTCATAAATTAAATCAATATCGTGGCTGGAAATCACCACATGATTTCCCTGCGCCACGATGCGTTTGATGATATCGATCATCTGCGCACGCCCGGACGGGTCCAGCCCGGCGGTCGGTTCATCCAGCAGCAGGTAACGCGCCTGTAATACCAGCGCACCGGCAATCGCCACCCGCTTTTTCTGCCCGTGGCTGAGGCACTGAATCGGCTGCTGACGGAAGTGCTGGGCATCAACCAGCGTCAGCGCGTCGTCTACCCGGCGGGCAATTTCCGCTTCCGGAACGCCCAGATTACGCAGACTAAAGGCGATATCGCTATCAATATCGGTGTAGAAAATCTGCTGGTCCGGGTCCTGGAATACGGTCGCCACCTGCTGGCGCAGCGCCAGCAGCCCGCGCTTACTGTAGTCCAGCGGTTTGCCCTGCCACAGCACCGCGCCCTGCTGAGGGCGCAGCAGCCCGCTGAGGTTCATAAACAGCGTCGATTTTCCGCAGCCGTTCGCCCCAACGAGGCCGGTGACGGCCTGGCGCGAGAAGTCCAGCGTCAGCCCTTTAAGCGTCGGTTCCTGCTGGTAGCGAAACCAGAGGTCAGTGGTAGCCAGCATGGCGTTCCTTAGAGGTGAAAATCACCCTGATACAGTTTGATATCCAGTACGGTACTCATCTGCTGATAGCGGATTAAAACGCGCGTAAACAATAGGCTGACCAGCATCGCCAGCGAGCGGTAGCCCAGACGGACGTTGCGATAACCAAAGCGCAGCGTCTGCGCCCGGTGGATCGCCATCGCCTCGTCCAGCAGGATAAAGATAAAGCGCCAGGTCAGCAGGATCTGCTCGATCAGCAGGCGCGGCACCCGTCCGCGTTTGAGCAGCACGATAAGCTGCGGGAACGGCAGATTCAACACCAGCCAAAAGGTCGCGGATAATGCGGCCAGGCTGCGCCAGAAGGTCGCGTTGGCTGTCGCAAGCCCGGCGGCGGTGACGCCGAGCGAGAACGAACCCAGCGGCACGCTCACCAGCAGCGCGTGCGGGTCGCGGCTGAAGCTAAAAACAATCGTCACCACGCCTACCAGCAGAAAGCCCAGCGGCAGCGCCATCCAGCGAAGCCAGCGCCATAGAGAGATACGCAGCAGCCAGCAGGTAAAACCCGCCGTCAGCGCCATCAACAGCGCCTGCCCCAGCGGCGGCAGGCTAAAGGCCAGCACCATCATTAGCAGCCAGAGCAGAAACTTTCGCTCTGGCTGCACGTGAAACCAGCGGCTTTGGTAACTCAGCCTATCAAGCCCGGTCATCATGGCGCTGGCGGCCCTTGTAGTAGCCGAGAATATAGAAAATCACCGCCGCGCCGAGGGAGCCCTGCAGGGTAAACAGCAGACTTTCAATTTCGCCGCTTGCCGGTTCATAGAGCGGCTGGAACCACGGTTTGTAGCCTGGATCAACGGCGGTAATTACGCCTTCAGCCTGATCGTCAGAACCACCGTATTCACCACCGTGGTTGATAAAGAACGGCAGGATAACCAGCGCAATCACCATCGCCAGCAGGATTAATGTCTTTTTCATCTTAGCGCCCCTCAGTGGCGATCAGCTGTCGCTTGGTTAACTGGTCGTAGATCATCACCGTCAGCAAGCCTTCGGCAATGGCGATAGGAACCTGAGTCAGGCAGAAGATCCCCATAAATTTCAGGCTCGATCCCACAAAGCCCGCCTGCGGATCCGGGAAGGCCACGCCCAACTGGAGAGAGGTGACAAAGTAGGTCGCCAGGTCCGCCAGCATGGCGCACAGGAACACCGACACATCGCGGCGGAACCCGGCCTTACAGGCCATCTTCCACACCAGATAGCCGACGATTGGCCCAATTACCGCCATCGACATGCCGTTAGCGCCAAGCGTCGTCAGGCCACCGTGAGCCAGCAGCAGCGCCTGGAACAGCAGCACGATAGCGCCGAGAATAGCCACCACGCCCGGCCCAAACAGGATAACCGCCAGCCCCACGCCGGTCGGGTGCGAGCAGCTCCCGGTGACGGACGGGATTTTCAGCGCCGAGAGCACGAAAATAAACGCCCCGCACAGCGCCAGCAGCACCTTCTGGTTACTGTCTTCCTGCACGATGCGGCGCAGGCGAACCAGCCCGTACCACAGGCACGGCAGAAACAGCAGCCACCAGGCCAGCGCCCACATCGGCGGCAGGAAGCCTTCCATAATATGCATCGCAAAGGCCTCTTGCGGCACCACCAGCAGCAGTATCGCCGCCGCTAATCCACTGAGCGATAACCGCTTCAGCTGTTGTTCCAGTTTCATTTTCCTTGCTCCCACTGTTTATTGACCAAAATGGTCGAAAAATAAGGTAATGGCAGGCCATCATCGACATCGCCTAAATGCCGCCAGCACTGCTCACCTGGCAGCGTCGCCTCGGCCATCAACAGCGCGTTATCCAGCAGTCCTGCCTTTGCCAGCAGCGCTTTGATGCGCGGAAAACGACCATAGACTTTCATCAGCACCAGGCTGTCGTGCTGCGCCAGCGCGCGTTCAATCTCGTCTTCCGGCGCGGTGCAGGCGACCACCGCCAGCGACTGCTGCTCCATCGCCAGCGGCGTTTTGCTGCGCGCGGCAATGGCGGCGAACGAGGTCACGCCGGGCACAATCTCCAGCCACTCAGGGCTGCCGATGCGCTGGAGTAAAAAGACCCAGGTGCTGAACAGCATCGCATCGCCGAGGGTGATAAAGCCGACGTTTTTCCCGGCTTCCACTTCGCGCACCAGCGCCGCCGAAACGTCATCCCAGACGGCCTCTTTTTCGGCGCTGTCGGCGCTCATCGGGAAGTGGCAGCAGCGTACTTCGGTCTGTTCGCCGAGGTATTCGCGCACGATAGAGAGCGCCAGGCTGTCGCCGCCTTTGCGCCCTGCCGGGGCGTAAAGAATATCCAGCGATCCCAGAATGCGCGCCGCACGAACGGTAATCAGGTCAGACGCGCCCGGCCCGGTGCTCAGGGCATACAGTTTGCCGCTCATGCTGCCTCCAGAGACTGCTGTAAATGCGCAACAAACATGGCGCGCACCACCGGATTTTCGCCCAGCCCGCACAGCCACGGCGTGGCCGGAATGCCCGCCGCGTTAAACAGCGTCTTCCACGAGTCGTCTTCGTCGGAGGCCATATCGTTGATGGCGTGGTCGCCCGCCACCAGCATCAACGGCATCAGGTGTACGGCGCTGACGCCCTCTTTGCTCATGCTCTCAATCAGCACCTCCACCTCCGGGTAGCTCTCCACCGCGCCGACCCGCGCCGGGAAGCGCTGGGCGGTCATCATATGGTCGAGGCAGGCGTAGGCGGCAAAGGCGTGGTGGCTCGCGCCGTGGCCCATAAACACTACCTTTTCGTTGGCGTTCAGCGCGGGCATTTGTTGAGTGAGCGCCTCCATCAGACGCACGTAGTCATCGTGGCCGCTCAGCAGCGGCGTGCCGAGGGTCAGGCGTTTGAATAGCGGGCGCAGGCTCTGCACTTCGCGGGCAATTTTCTCGTACTCGTCACCGTTGATGATGTGCAGCGACTGAACCGCCACATCGTCATAGCCGAGGTCAGCAAGCTTTTGCAGCGCCTCAAGCGGCGTATCGGTTTCAATGCCGTCGCGGGCTTTCAGCTTGCGGATAATCATGCCCGAGGTAAAGGCGCGGAACAGGTCACGATCGGGGCAGCTAGCTGCCAGTTCGCGTTCACAGGCGACAATATTCTTCTCGCAGGTATCGTGGTAGCTGGTACCGAAGCTCACCACCAATAGGGCTTTTTTCATGCTTGATTCCTTTTGTCGTCGGCCAACCAGCGCGCTAAGCGCTCGGCAAAGGCGGACTGACTTTCCAGTAGTTCGTCGCCGGACACCAGCGGTGCCGGACGGGTAATCACGATGCAGGGAAGTCCGGCGTCCAGGCAGGGCTGAACCTTCTCCTGATAGCCGCCTTCCGCGCCGGAGGCTTTAGTCACCACCACGTCGGCGCGGCAGTGACGGTAAAACGCGGCGTTAAATTCCGCGCTGAACGGCGCGCAGAGGGCAAAAATCTCGCCCACGCCAAAGCCGAGGTCGGCGCACTGCTGCACCACGTTCGGCACCGGCAGCACGCGGGCCAGCAGCGTTTTTTCCGGCAGCCCGGCGCGCCACCGCGCCAGATCTTTGCTGCCGGTGGTCAGCAGCACGCGCTGGCCTAAAGGTTTGATCCGTTCACAGGCTTCATCAATGCCGGTGACGTAGTGCAGCAGCGGGTGCGTCAGTTCATCCAGTTGGTCCGGGCGCTGGTAGCGGCTCAGCAGGACACCCGCTTGCGAACAGGCGTCCAGCACGTTGCGGCTGACCGCTTCGGCATACGGGTGCGACGCATCAATCACCCAGCGCGTGTTGTGTTCACGAAGCCAGGCGACCATCTCCTCCCGCTCCAGACGACCGCAGCGCACCTGCCCCTGAATATCGCCCGCTAGCGCTTCGCCGGTGGGCGTCGCCACCGATACGGTGTAGTGCACCTGTGCGGCATCAAGCTGTAGGCAAAGCGCACGCGCATCGCTGGTGCCGCCCACCACCAGCACGTCACCGAAACTCACAGCACGTAGCCTCTAGGCGTGATCATCAGGCCATCCTGCACATAGGTGGTTTTGTTGCCGACGATGACCAGGCTCGTCATATCCACCGGTTCAAAGTCCATCGCGCCGAGCGTAGTGAGCCATTTTTCCTGCTTTTTACGCCCCGCTGATTTCACTACGCCCACCGGCGTATCGGCGCTTTTAACGGCGGAAAGCAGTTCAAAGGCGCGCGCCAGATGCCCTTCGCGGCCCCGGCTGCGCGGGTTGTAGAAGCAGATAACGAAGTCGGCTTCCCCGGCGGCGACAATACGTTTTTCAATCACCGGCCACGGGGTGAGCAGGTCGCTCAGGCTGATATGGCAGAAGTCGTGCATCAGCGGCGCGCCCAGCAGCGAGGCCGCAGCAATGCTGGCGGTCATGCCCGGGATCAGGCGCACTTCCACGTCCAGCTTCTGTTTGCTAACCAGCTCCAGCACCAGCCCCGCCATGCCGTAAATGCCCGCATCGCCGCTGCTAATCAGCGCCACGTTGTGCCCCGCCTGCGCCAGCTCAATCGCCGCCTGACAGCGTTCAATCTCTTTGCACATCCCGGTTTTGATCACCTGCTTATCGCCGGTAAAGGCCTTCACCAGGTGGGTATAGGTTTTGTAGCCGACGACGATTTCCGCCGCCTGCAGCGCCTCAACGGCTTCCATGGTCATCATGGCCTGCGAGCCAGGGCCGATTCCAATTACGCTTAACATCTGTCAGTGACTCCCAAAGTGATGGTGACGCCCTGTTCACGCAGGGTCTCGCCTAGTAGATTTCCGTTGCTCATCCGCCACGCCGACGGACCAGAAACGCTGCCCACGCCGACCGTTTGCTTCACAAACAGCGAGGAGGGAAAACGGTGTTCGTGTTCGCACAGGGCGGCCACGCTAAAAATTTCAAACGGCACATCGAGGTTGCTGGCGAGTTGAATCAGCCCCAGTTCATCCTGCTTCACCACGATGCTGCCGATGGCTTTCAGCGCCAGCGGGTCGAGGTGATGCGCGGCAAACTGACGATGGAGCAGTTCGCTTATCAGCACGCAGGGCGTTCCGCGGCGACAACCGATGCCCGCCACAATGCGCCGTGGCACCAGCTTCCAGTGCGGCAATGGCAGCTCCGGCAGCGTATCGCGCAGGGTGATACACACCAGCGCGTCCAGTGGTGGGAGCGCGTTCAGATCGGTTACGGTGATAAATCCGCGTCGGTCACAGCGGCTGACTTCATCCGTTAGCGACTCGTCCCACCACAGCCCCACCCGCTGCTGGCTGACCAGCATCTGATTGACGGTTTTCACCGCCGAGCGGAAGTCGTGCATCCGCGCGTTGAGCTGACAGGCCAGCGTATCGAGCGCCGCCACGTCGTTAACGTCTGTGGCGGTAGTGATAACCGGGTCAACGCCGAGAATGCCCGCCAGATGCCGGGCGAGGTTGTTCGCCCCGCCGATATGCCCGGAGAGCAGGCTGATCACGTGCTGGCCGCGTTCATCTATCACCACCACCGCCGGGTCGTGGAATTTATCCACCAGCAGCGGTGCGAGCGTGCGCACCGCAATCCCGGTTGCACCGATAAAAATCAGCGCCGTCTCGCGGTGAAACGCCTGGCCGACGCTGGCAGAAAAGCCACCGTCAAACGGCAGAAATCCCGGCTCCACCAGCCCTTCGCGGGTATAGCAGGTCATCGGCAGTGCGGCGCTAAGCCGTTTTGCCAACGCCACGCCGCCGGGGGTCAGACAGAACAGCGCAATGCGCTCAGGCCTTGCGGTATTCATGGCTAAAATCTGCGGCGTAAAGGCGCGAGTAGTGGTATTCCTCGCCGAGAAAATCCCCGACCAGGATCAGCGCCGTTTTACGGATATCGGCGTCGCGCACTTTATCGGCGATATCCAAAAGCGTGCCGCGTACGGTCTGGCTCTCGGGCCAGGTGGCTTTGTAAATCACCGCCACCGGCGTGGTCGCCGGGTAGCCGCCGTCAATCAGCCGCTCGGCGACTTTGTTGATCCGCTGTACGGAGAGGTAAATCGCCATTGAGGTGCGATGCTGGGCAAAGGATTCCAGCTGTTCGCGCTCTGGCACCGGCGTACGCCCTTCCAGGCGAGTGATGATGAGGCTCTGCGAGACTTCCGGTACCGTGTACTCGACGCCTAGCTCCGCCGCCGCGCCGAGAAACGCGCTGACGCCCGGCACCACCTGCCAGTCAATGCCGCGACGGGTCAGTTCTTCGCCCTGCTCGCGCACCGAGCCGTACAGCGACACGTCGCCGGTTTGCAGGCGCACCACCGTTTTTCCAGCCTTTACGCCCGCTTCCATCAGGTCGAGGATTTGCTCAAGATGCAGCTCGGCGCTGTCGTGGCACTCGGCTTCCGCCGGGCAGTAGCTCAGCAGTTCGGGGTTAATCAGCGAACCGGCGTAAATCACCACCTGCGCCTGTTGCAGCAGGCGGTAGCCTTTCAGGGTGATAAGCTCGCGGTCGCCGGGACCGGCGCCCACAAACCAGACGCTGCGGGGGTCAAAGGCTTCAGCCATGATGTTCTTCCTTCTGGCAGGCGATAACAAAAACGGGATTATTCGGTTTGAAGTAGTGGCCGCTGCCGAGCGCGGTCATTGCGGAAACGCTCAATTGCTGGCAGTCCAGCGTCGTGACGTTGGTCTGGCGCAGATGCTCCAGCGCCTCATGCAGGTTCTCCTGCAAAATAAAGGTCATCACCAGCCGTCCGCCGGGGCGAAGATGGTGCAACGACCAGTCAATCAGCGCCCGCAGATGGCCGCCGCTGCCGCCCATAAAGATGGCGTCGGCGGGCTCAACGCTAACGTCAGGCGCTTCGGCTGCGACCACGTTGATATTGCCGCAGGCAAAGCGCTGGCAGTTTTCCGCCAGCAGGCGTAGCGCCGCCGGGTTGCGCTCAACGGCGGTAACGGCAAGCGTCGGGTTTTGCAGCGCCGCCTCAATGGAGACGCTGCCGGTTCCGGCCCCGATATCAATCAGGTGGCTGGCCCGATGCAGCTCCAGCTTCGACAGCGCCAGCGCGCGCACCGCCTCTTTGGTCATCGGCACTTTTTCGCCGCGTAAAAACAGCTCATCTTTCATCGAGGATCACCACCGTGTTCATCTCATAGTCGCTCTCCACGGCGCTAACCGGCAGCCAGTGGATGCGTTCGTTGTCCTGCGCCAGATTTTCGCCAATCACCATCCAGCGGTGTCCCTTACCGCGCGCCACCAGTTCGGCGGCGATGGCTTTCGGGCCGCAGCGTTTGTCTGTGACCATCGCCGCCTTGCGGTGGCTCGCCAGCATGTCGAAATCCACCTCGCGCCCGTGGCTGCTGGTCAGCCACATGTCGTTCATATCAATGCCCGCCTGCGCGCACAGGTATTGCACGGCGCTGACGCCGGGGATCACCCGCACGTTTTCACGGCCAAAATGGGCGATAAGCCGCGTGCCGATGCCGTAGAACAGCGGGTCGCCGGAGGCCAGCACCACCACGTTTTGTGCCTGTCGCGCCTCAATCCACGCCAGCACCTGGGGAATATTGGCGCCCAGCGGGCAGCGTTCACCGCCAAACTCAGGAAACTGCGCCAGATGGCGTACGCCGCCGACCAGCGCATCGGCTTGTTTCACTGCCTCCACGGCCAGCGGCGTCATCAGCTGTACGCCCGCCGGGCCCATTCCGACAACGGTTAACATTGCATGTCCTTGACGATCTCGTTGACCGGGCGGTTGCTGCCGAGGATCTGGTTATCAAAGGCGAACATGATGGCATCGCAGATGGGCGGATTTTGCGTGAAGCGCAGCCGCTCCAGCACGCGCTGGCAGATGCGCTCGGCCAGGTGGTTGTAGATTTTCTGGAAGCCGTAAGCGTCAATATGTTCCATTGCCGCTTCGGTGGTGTCGCACTCGCTCACCAGAGTGAGCAGTTCAAGGGGCGCGCCGAGCAGAGCCAGATGGGCTACCAGCGTCTCCATGCGCCCGTCGGCGATATGGCTGTGGGTGTGGAAAATCCCGGCGGCGATTTTGACTAGCTTGCCGGGGTGGCCAATCAGCACAATCTGGCGAAAGCCAAGGCGCACCGACTCTTCAATCATGTAGCCGACGAAGTTGCTCATGGTGACCACCACCTGCGAGTCAATGCCCATCTGCTCGCGTACGAAGCGCTCTCCGTGGTTGCCCGGTACCAGCACCACGCGCTCCAACCCGGCGGCACGTTTCATCTCCAGTTCCAACGCCAGCGATCGTTTCCAGCTCTCTTCCGACATCGGCGTCACGATGCCGGTGGTGCCAATAATCGAAATGCCGCCCAGAATGCCCAGCCGCGCGTTATAGGTTTTCTTCGCTCGCTCTTCGCCCTCTGGGGCAAAAATCTCCACCTCTGCGCCGCGCGCCGGGCCGATGGCTTCACGAACGGCGGTTTCAATGGTGTGTCGCGGGGTACGATTAATCGCCGCGCTGCCGATGGGCAGCCCGATGCCTTTGCGGGTAACGGTGCCAACACCTTCGCCGCCGCGCAGGGTAATCTCGCCGCTGTCATTGACGGTGACGCGAGCAAAAATCAGCATCCCGTGGGTGGCGTCGATATCATCGCCGCCGTCTTTGCGGATGGCGGCAATACCCTGCTGGCCTTCGACGTGCGGGGATTCGACATTCAGGTTTAGCGTCACGCCCGACGGCGTGACAATCGAGACCTGGTGAATCAGGTGCTGGCGCATCACCATCAGCGCGGCGACTTTCGCCGCCGCCGTGGCGCTGGAGCCGGTGGTGTAGCCTTTGCGCAGCGCTTTGCCGTTATGCCACACCGGAGCGTCGAAGGCGGGTTCGCTCATCGCGCCCCCTGCAGATGGTAGAGAATGGCGTTGACGATCGCCGCCGCGACGTTGCTGCCGCCTTTACGCCCCAACGCGGCAATGCCCGGCAGGCTGCTTTTGCTCAGCGCCTCTTTGGATTCTGCCGCGCCCACGAACCCGACCGGCACGCCAATCACCCCGCCGACCTCCAGCGCTTTATGCTCCATCAGGCGGAACAGCGCGGTTGGCGCATTGCCGAAGACAAACACTTTGTCGCCCTCTTCTTTGGCGGCAATGTCCACCGCCGCCATCGAGCGGGTAATGCCCTGCGCTTTAGCCTCGCGCACCACGCGCGGGTCGCTGATGTAGCAGCGGCACTCGCCGCCGAAGGTGGCCAGCAGGTTTTTGTTGATGCCGGAAAGCGCCATGGTGGTGTCGGTGTAGAGCGTGCACGGGCGGCTTAGCGCCTCACACAGGCGGGTTAATGCATCCGGCGAGAACCACAAAATATCCAGCCACTCGAAGTCGGCGGTGGTATGGATTACCCGTTTGATAATCGCTTCGTGCAGTGGGCTTGCGAAGCGATACTCCGGGCGCGTTTGCGCGATAATCTCGCTGATAATCTCGAAGCTTTTGCTCTCAATCGCTTGCGGTTGCTGGATATAGTTCATGCAGTGCTCCTCAGGACGCGCCGATAAGCCAGAACCTGACCGCCATAAACAGCAGCAGGGCCAGCGTTGACGCGACCCACATCAGTCGAATCGTTCGGGAAATATCATCAATGGCAATCGGGCGATGCTCGTCGCCAATCCACGGCTTGTTCACCCGCTCGCCAAAATAGTCGTTAGGGCCGCCAAGACGGATGCCCAGCGCGCCGGCGACGGTCGCTTCAGACCAGGCGCAGTTGGGGCTGCTGTGGTTTTTACGGTCGCGCCAGCCGATACGCAGCGCGCGCGCGCCGTTATCGCGGCAGATAAAGGCGGCAAGGCCAATCAGCAGCCAGCTCAGACGAGCGGGAATGAAGTTCGCCACGTCGTCGAGACGTGCGCTGACCATGCCAATTGCCCGGTATTTTTCGTGCTTGTAGCCCACCATCGAGTCGAGGGTGTTCACCGCTTTGTAGGCCATCGCCAGCGGCGCACCGCCGAGCAACAGGAAGAAGAGCGGCGCGATAATGCCGTCGACGGTGTTTTCCGCCACCGTCTCTACCACCGCGCGGTTGATTTGTTCCGGCTGTAGCTGTGAGGTATCGCGCCCGACAATCCACGATAGCTTGATACGGCTTTCGGCAAGGTCGCCTGCCCGCAGCGGACGTTCGACCGCCTGCGCCGACTGCGCCAGGCAGCGCCCGGCCAGCACCGTGAAAATCATCCACACTTCAACGCCAAAACCTAGCCACGGGTGTACGCTCGCGGCGAGGTGCAACACGCCCCAGGCAACGGCGTAAGTCAGCCCCACGACCGCCAGCCACATCACCCCGCCGCCAATACGCAGCGCAAGGTCGGAATGGCACACTCTGCGCACCGCGCGCTGCACGGCGTTAATCAGGTTGCCTATCCAGCGCACCGGATGCGGCCAGCTGTGCGGGTCGCCGATGATGAAATCAAGCACCCAGGCCAGGCACCAGGCCAGCAGCGTCATTGGGCGCTCCTTGCGGCGGCAAACCAGTGGTTCAGCATCGACGGGTTCTGAGCAAAGTGGAGGTGCAGGTAGCTGGCAAAGGTATTCCCGCGCTGCCAGCCACCGGTCCACTGCTGGAGCACCGCGCCGTCGCGGGTTTTACGACACGCCATCACTGCGGGGAGCTGGGCGGTAAAATCGGAGTAGTGGAATTCGTGGCCGCGCAGCACTTCGCCGGGGGAAGCGAGCAACGTTGGCTGCTGCGCCTGCGCTTCGCAGTAGCCAAAGCGGGTCAGTCGGGAGCCCATTTTGCTGTGGCCGGGCAGAATATCGGCCATCGCGTAGGTATCACCGTTCTTATCTTCCAGCGTGGTGCCAAGGTACATCAGGCCGCCGCATTCGGCGTAAATCGCCACGCCGCGTTCGTGCGCCGCGCGTAGCTGCGTCAGCATTGACTGGTTATCTGCGAGAGCACGGGCGTGCAGTTCCGGGTAACCGCCGCCGAGCCAGATCATCTGGCAGTCGGGGAGCGCCTCGTCATGCAGCGGGCTAAAGCGCACAATCTTCACGCCAGCGCGCACCAGCAGTGCCAGATTGTCCGGGTAGTAGAAGTTGAAGGCTTCATCATCGGCGAGCGCCAGGGTCAACCCGTCTCCGCAAAGCGGTTCCTGCGGCCACTGACCGGCGGGCAGCGCATGAAGTTCAGTGAGTTCCAGTAACCTGCCGATATCCAGCGTGCGCGAAAGCGTTGCCGCAAAATCCTGCCACGGTTGCTTATCAATCGCGGATTCACTGGCGGTCACCAGCCCCAGATGGCGTTCGGGCAGCGCCACGCCTTCCGCGCGCGGCACGTAGCCCAGCACAGGCAGCGCGCAGTAGCATTCAATGGCGCTTTTCAGTAGCTGGAAATGGCTCTCGCTGTTGACGCGGTTAACGATAACGCCCGCGATATTGAGGCTCGGGTCGAAGTGCTGAAAGCCCATTACCGTGGCGGCAATGGAGGTGGATACCGCTTTACCGTCTACCAGCAAAATCACCGGGCAGCCTAGCTGTTTGGCCATCGCGGCGCTGCTGCAATAGTTAGGGTCGGTGCCGTAGCCGTCATAGAGGCCCATCACGCCTTCAATGACGGCGATATCGGCCTGCTGCATATGTTCGCTGAACAGCGCATTGAGGATGGCGGTGGGTAGCATGAATGCATCGAGGTTGCGGGAGGCAACGCCGCACAGCGCGGTATGCCAGCCGGTATCGAGGTAGTCCGGCCCCACTTTATAGGGCTGCACCCGCAGGCCGCGCTGCTGAAGCAGCGTCAGCAGGCCGAGCGTTACCGTGGTTTTACCACAGCCGCTACCGGTGCCGGCGAGAACGAATGCATGCTGTCTGGCTGCCATACCCTGACCCTATTCAGGGTGGAACTTGGGTATAGCCGTGCGTACGCCCAGTCCGGAGACTGTGCGACTCAAAGCAACCCGCTTCCCACCGAAGCTGTTGAAATAAATCAACAGGCAGGTCTTCTGGCTCAGCGTCATCCTCACCCGGCCTTCCCGATCGGTCGATCAGTGGTCAATACGGGGTCGTCAGCATTACAGCAGCGGGGGCTGCGGAGGATTTACACCTCCTTCCCTGGCATATTATCGATGCCAAACCTGTTGATTGCAGATTTATGCCGACACGATGGCCCACATAAAATAAAAGCAGGTTACTCTAGCGCCCCGGTAAAATGATTTCGTTGCGCTGTGACAATACCGGTATATTTATTTACGGTAGTGATATTTTGAAACACAAGGCAAGGGAAATCATGAGCGTTGCGCGCTGTCCAGGCTCCTGCGGAGAGCTGATTCAGGGCTGGATTCTAGGCAGTGAAAAGCTGGTCTCCTGCCCAATAGACTGGTACAGCACGGTGGAAGTCCGTCGGGGAACGCCGCGCCTTGATGAGCGCCCGCTTACGCGCCGCATGGTGGATACGCTGCTGGCTCACTGGGATTATCCCCTCGCGATGAGCAAGACGCTGCGCATTGAAGTGGACTCGACGCTGCCGATCGCCAAAGGGATGGCAAGCAGCACCGCCGACCTTGCCGCCACGGCGCTCGCCACCGCAATGCATTTGGGGCATTCACTGAGTGAATCTGAACTCGCCGCGCTTTGTGTCTCCCTTGAGCCAACGGACAGCACCCTGTTCCGCTCGCTAACGCTGTTCGACCACCTTCATGCCCGCACGCAGATTGCCTGTGCGCCCGCACCTGAGTTTGATCTGCTGGTGCTGGAAAGCCCGCGCGTTCTGCGAACCGCCGACTACCATCGCCAGCCCCGCGAAGCCGCGCTCAGGACTCACGCCAGCACGCTGGCGCAAGCATGGGAAAACCTACAGACGGCCTGCGAAAGCAACAGCGCTAGCCTGCTGGGAGAAGCCGCGACGCTCAGCGCCGTCGCCAGCCAGACGCTGCTGCCAAAGCCGGGCTTTGACACGCTGCTGACGCTGGTTGAAAGCTGTGGGTTATACGGTCTGAACGTCGCGCACAGCGGCAGCGTGGTCGGGCTGATGCTCGACCGGCGTCGTCATGATGTGGAGTATGTGAAATGGTCGCTGGCGCAATGCGGGCTCTCCGAACGCTGGCCGCAGCAGCACCTGCTAAAAGCGGTGACCGGCGGGGTTCAGCCCAGCACCTGATGCAGCGCGTCCAGCAACTGCTGATTTTCCGCCGCGCCGCGAATCGCCACGCGGAAATAGCGCTCGTCCAGCCCCGGATAATTGGCACAGCTGCGGATTAAAATCCGCCGTTGCAGCAGCGCATATTGCAACTCAATCTCCACGCGTTCACAGCGCAGAAACAGATAGTTAGCCCTGCCCGGATAGACCTTCAACCCCGGCATATTCTCCAGCGCGCGATAAAACCGTGTCACTTCCTCATCAAGCCATCGCCATGTGCGCTGCTGATACTCATGGTCGTTCAGCACGATTTCCCCGGCCAGCGCTGCAAAAGCGTTGATAGACCACGGCATCTGATGCCTTCTCAGCCGCGCCACCGCCTGCGCGTCGCCGTTGAGCAAATACCCCAGACGCAAACCGGGAATAGCGTAAAACTTGGTCAGCGAGCGCAGCACCCAGATATGTGGGTTTTGCGCGAGCAGCGGAATAAACCCCTGTTCACCAGGAATAAAATCGAGGAAGGCTTCGTCGAGGATAAGCTGAATATTCAGCGTGTTGCAGCGTTCGGCCACCGCCAGCAGCAGCGCACGTTCCGGCAGCAGCCCGGTCGGGTTGTTTGGCGTGCAGAGAAACAGGCAGTCCAGCTCAGGGGTTAGCGCATCAAGCAGGCGGGAGGTGAGCTGCCAGCCGTCCGCTTCGCGAAGTGCAAAGGTTGCAATCTCGCAATCGATGGTTTCCAGCGCCCGGCGATATTCGGCAAAGCCCGGAGCCACCACCATCGCCCGCTTAGGCTTCAGGCCGTGGACGAGAGTGAAAATCGACTCAGTTTCACCGTTACCCGCCAGGCACCACGCCGCAGGCACGCCGTGATGCGCCGCCAGCGCCTGATGCAGCTGCTGGTAGTCAACGTCAGGGTAGCGCTCCGCGCAGGAGAGCTGGGCAACAATAGCCTGCTTCAGGGTATCGGGCATGCCCAACGGATTGATGTTCGCACTGAAGTCCAGCAGTTGGTCGGCGGTCAGGCCCATCAGCGCCGCCGCTTCGCGCGTGTTGCCGCCGTGGGCGCTTTTCAGCCGTGACATCGCCGATTACCCGCGCCGCGCCAGCGTCGCGCCGTCGGCAAAGTAGGCTTTGATCCCGGCGAGAATAGATTCAGCCACTTCCTGCTGGAAAGTCGCAGTCTTGAGCTTGCGCTCCTCTTCAACGTTACTGATAAACGCCGTTTCGACTAGGATCGACGGAATATCCGGTGCTTTCAGCACCGCAAATCCGGCCTGCTCCACCTGGTTTTTATGCAGGTCGTTCACCTGCCCCAGCTTTTTCAACACCGCTTTACCAAACTTCAGGCTGTCAGCGATGGTCAGCGACTGCACCATATCGAACATGGTGTGGTCGACGTAGCGGTCGCCGCTCTTGCTCACACCACCGATTAAGTCCGAGGCGTTCTGGGTTTGAGCGAGGTATTTTGCCGCGGTACTGGTGGCCCCTTTGGTCGACAGGGCAAACACCGATGAGCCGCTCGGCTGGCGGCTGGTAAACGCATCCGCATGAATAGAGACAAACAGGTCGGCGCGCTGCTTCTGGGCTTTCGCCACGCGCACCTTCAGCGGAATAAAGATATCTTCGTTGCGCGTCATGTAGGCTTTCATGTTGCCTTCTTTTTCAATCAGCGCGCGCAGGCGACGGGCAATTTGCAGTACCACGTCTTTCTCCCGCGTTTTGTATTTACCCACCGCGCCGGAGTCTTCGCCGCCGTGGCCGGGGTCAAGCATGATAACAATTGGACGGTCGCGCCCGGCTTTGCCAGGCTGCGGGCCGCTTTGCGACGGCGGTACCTGCTTTTCCAGGTCGCCTTTGTTGTAGTCTTCCAGCAGCGCCAGCAGCGGGTCCTGCTGCTCTTTACTGCTGGCAGGATAGAGATCCATCACCAGACGTTCTTTAAACTCTGCCACCGGTGCAAGGGCAAACAGCTGCGGCTTCACGTCCTGCTTCAGCTCAAACACCATACGCACCGTTTGCGGATCGAACTGCCCTACGCGCGCAGATTTAATGAAAGGGTCGTCGCTGCGGATCTGCGCGCCCATGCCTTTCAGCACCGAGTTCAGGTTCACCCCCTCGAGGTCAACCACCAGGCGATCAGGATTGCTCAACGCAAACTGTCGATACTTGAGCTCACGGCTGGACTCCACCGTCACGCGCGTGTAGCTGGACGCAGGCCATATGCGCACCGCCACCACCTGACTGACGGCAGCTAACCCGACCTGACTCACGCTTAACAACCACATGGCGCCGGCACCTTGTAGCAGGCGACGACGGCTCAAAGACTGACTTCCCGACATGCTCCATCCCAGGCAAAAAAGTAACCCAACTTATACTCTATGGATTTCGAGTGGCAGGAAGGCGGCAAGTGCGCGAATCCCGATGAGCTTACTTTAGTAAGTGATTCGGGTGAGTAAACGCAGCCAACGCACCTGCTACTTGAAAGACGACGAGTATACGCATAATACGATTGACCGGAAACTGTAACTAAAGCCGCATAAACTGTCATCTATAAAAGGGTAAACATTCGTTGAATCAGTGAAATTTGGCCGGAGTTTTTCCAATGTTTAAGCAAATTGTGGCTTGCGTTTCCGATAAAAACAGAATAAAAATACACTAATTACGAATAATCATGCATTGAGGGTTGTGCCGTGGTGAAGGAACGTAGAACCGAACTGGTAGAGGGGTTTCGCCATACCGTCCCCTATATTAACGCCCACCGGGGGAAGACGTTTGTCATCATGCTTGGCGGCGAAGCCATTGAGCATGAAAACTTTTCCAGCATCGTCAACGATATTGGCCTGCTGCACAGTCTAGGCATTCGCCTGGTGTTGGTCTATGGCGCGCGCCCGCAAATCGACGCGAATCTGGCCGAGCATCACCATGAGCCAACCTACCACAAACATATTCGCGTGACGGATACGAAAACCCTGGAGCTGGTGAAGCAAGCCGCGGGCCTGCTGCAGCTGGATATTACCGCCCGCCTGTCGATGAGCCTGAATAACACCCCGCTGCAGGGCGCGCACATCAACGTGGTCAGCGGTAACTTTATTATCGCTCAGCCGCTGGGCGTCGACGACGGTATCGACTACTGCCATAGCGGACGTATTCGCCGTATTGATGAAGAAGCCATTCACCGCCAGCTCGACAGCGGCGCTATCGTGCTGATGGGCCCGGTCGCCGTTTCTGTTACCGGTGAGAGCTTTAACCTGACTTCGGAAGAGATTGCTACCCAGCTCGCCATTAAGCTGAAGGCCGAGAAGATGATCGGCTTCTGCTCCTCGCAGGGCGTGTTTAACGAAGCGGGTGACATTATCTCCGAACTGTTCCCGAACGAAGCACAGGCACGCATTGAAGAGCTGGAAAAAGAAGGCGACTACCTTTCCGGCACCGCGCGTTTCCTGCGCGGCGCGGTAAAAGCCTGCCGCAGCGGCGTACGTCGCTGCCACCTTATCAGCTATCAGGAAGACGGTACGCTGTTACAGGAGCTGTTCTCCCGCGACGGTATCGGTACGCAGATTGTCATGGAAAGCTCCGAGCAAATTCGCCGGGCAACCATCAACGATATTGGCGGCATTCTGGACCTGATCGCACCGCTGGAGCAGCAGGGTATTCTAGTGCGCCGCTCCCGCGAACAGCTGGAGATGGAGATCGATAAATTCACGATTATTCAGCGTGATAACACCACGATCGCCTGTGCCGCACTTTATCCTTTCCCGGAAGAGAAAATTGGTGAGATGGCCTGCGTGGCGGTACATCCAGATTACCGAAGTTCTTCACGCGGAGAAGTGCTGCTACAGCGGATTGCCTCCCAGGCGAAGCAGATGGGGCTTAACCATCTGTTCGTGCTGACGACGCGCAGCATTCACTGGTTCCAGGAGCGCGGGTTTAAGCCGGTGGACGTGGAGCTGCTGCCGGAGAGTAAGAAGCAGCTGTATAACTATCAGCGCCGGTCGAAGGTGCTGATGACGGATTTGGTGTAAGCGATATATTACGTAGCCCGGGCGAAGCGCTTGCGCTGACCCCGGGGTCGCTGAACGCTCGCCCGCGCTACACGAGGCACCGTGCTAACCTATTCCATCTCTGCAAAAATCGCCGATAGGCCGCTGCGTCGTTCAGTGCGCGTGGCAATCGCCTGCGCGAGCAGGTTTTTATCGGCGTACATCGACAGCCGCACTTTTGCGCGAGTTATCGCCGTATAGACCAGCTCACGGCTCACCACCGGGACAATCTGCGTCGGCAGCACCAGCGCGGCGTGGGTGAACTCGGAGCCCTGTGATTTATGCACCGTCATTGCCCACGCGGTATCGTGCTCGGGCAAACGGCTTGGCTGCACAGATTTAATCGTGCCATCCGGCATCGGGAACCAAACGCGCATCCCCTCTCCGCGATCCAGCGCCACGCCGATATCGCCGTTAAACAGCCCCAGCGCGCTGTCGTTTCGCGCAATCATCACCGGGCGGCCTTCATACCAGCGGGAGTGGCGCTGCGGCACAATCTGTCGGTGGCGCGTAAGCAACTGTTCAAACTGCTGATTAAGCCCACTGACGCCCCACGGCCCTTCGCGCAGCGCGCACAGCAGTTGATATTCACCAAACGCCGCCAGCACAACTTCAGGGTCAGCCCGATCACGTAAAAGTTGGAGATAATGGCCATAGCCCACTCGCGCGTCGTCGAGCATCGCGGCGTAGTCGTCCGTCGAGTGCTGCGGCTTCAGTTCAATATCGCTAAAACCGCGGGCAAATACGGCGTCGATCTCTTTTTTATCCCCCCGGTTCACCGCGCTGGCAAGCTGGCCGATACCGGAGTCGCTACCAAAACGGTAGCTGGTACGCAGCAGACAAAGGCTGTCGCGTAGGGCTCCTGCGGTTTGACCGTCACCGGCGGGAACCGTGGCACCCGCCAGGCGGCTTAACTGTGCCGCGCGCTCTGCGGTGTAGCCTGCGTTCACCCAGCTACAGATATCGCCAAGCACCGCACCGGCTTCTACCGAAGCAAGCTGGTCGCGGTCGCCAAGGAAGATAACCCGCCCGTGCGGCGGCAGGGCGTCAATCAGCCGCGCCATCATCGGCAGGTCAATCATTGAGGCTTCATCCACCACTAGCACATCCAGATGCAGCGGGTTTCCAGCATGGTAGCGCATTTTCTGGCTGCCCGGCTGCGCGCCGAGCAGGCGGTGCAGCGTGCTGGCATCGGTGGGCAGCATGGCTTTTTGCGCGTCGCTTAAATCGAGTTTTCGCAGCGCCGCGCCCAGCGATTCAGTGAGACGCGCTGCGGCTTTACCGGTTGGCGCAGCCAGACGAATACGGCATTTATCCGTCCCCGCCATCTGCACCAGCGCCGCCAGTAGTTTCGCAACGGTGGTGGTTTTCCCGGTGCCGGGGCCGCCGGAGATAACCGAAATACGGCGAGTCAGCGCCACGGCGGCAGCCACTTTCTGCCAGTCGATCGTATCGCTTACCGGGAACAGCGCGTTGAGCGTCGCAGCAAGCTGGGCTTCATCGACAACAAATGGCGCGTTGTTTTCGCTAAAGAAGCGCGCCACGGTGAGTTCGTTGCGCCACATGCGGTTGAGATACAGTCTGCCACGGCTCAGGATCAGCGGCGACGGGCGTTCCCCACCGCTGACGGCGTCTGAGCTTAGCAATAACGTTTCCCACTCCTGCGGCGCGTTCGCTTCGGCAAACAGCTGCTGCCAGAACTCGCGAGCGCGGCCTTTCGGCTGCATAGATGGGCTGAGATGGGAGAGCGGCAAACAGACGTGCCCTTCCCCGGTATCGCGGCTCAGCATCGCGGCGGCCAGCATGACGGCAGGATGCTCATCTTTCGCCACCATCAGCGCAAACTGCACGTCGAGCGGGCGCAGCAGCTTCAGTTCGGCCGCTTCCAGTAAACGTTGTTCGAGCGTCATACGTTGCTCTCCTCGCCGGCAAACAGCGCGTCCATTGCCATAATCAGCGCGGGGTCGGGCCGGGTGGCAAATATTCCCTGCTGCCCCGCTTCGCCGTCCACGCCGCGCAGGAACAGATAAATCACGCCGCCGAAATGGCGTTCATAGTCATAGTCGGCAATGCGGTGACGTAAATAACGATGCAGCGCCAGGCTGTAGAGCTGATACTGCAAATCATAGCGGTGTGACTGCATTGCCTCCGCCATCGCCTCCTGGGTATAGGCCTCGCCGCTCTCGCCGAGCCAGTTGGACTTGTAATCCAGTAGGTAATAGCGTCCGTCGTGGCGGAACACGAGGTCGATAAAGCCCTTCAGCATGCCGCGCACCTGGCGGAAATCGAGCTCCGGACAGCCCGCCGACAGCGGATCATAGCGACGGGTCACGGCGTCCAGCGCGCGCGCGTCCAGCGTCTGGGAAATCGGCAGATAAAACTCCATCTCCACCTGCTTTTGTCGCGCGCTAAGCTGGTTAAGCGCAACGCCGGTATCCCCCAGCGGCGCGGCCAGCACCTGGGTAATCCAGCGGGTCAGCACCGGTTCCCAGACTTCATCAAAGCCGTTGTTTTGCAGCTTTTCACGCATCCACTCGGGTGAGATAGGCTGGGTGAAGTCGAGGTCTTCAAACAGGCTGTGCAGGAATGTCCCCGGCGACGCGCCGCGGGGGAAGTGGTGCGGCGTCATCTCCGGCTCAACTGGAGCGTCCGCGATGCCCGAGGCGTCAATATCGATACGCGGTAGTAGGTCCTGCGCCACGCTGTGTCCGCGCTGCTGTAGGCCGGAGTAGCTGGTGACCCGCCAGTCATCAACCACGCGGCGCAACACCTGACGCGCCGCCAGCTCCGGCATCTCGGGTTGCGTCGCCTGCCAGCGAGCGTCGTCCGGCGCGGTGGCCAGCGTTAAGGATATATGTTCGTCGCGCAGCGCGTGGAGGCAGGCGTTCAGGCCAGCGGCATCCAGCACTTCGCCTTTTTGCAGCAGCCTGCCCGGCGCGCTGTGGTGTAATTCGGTATCGGTCGGTTTATCGCTGCGCCGTGCCGTCAGCGGGGCAATGCCCAGGCTGCAATGCCAGATGGCGCGCGTTAAGGCCACATACAGCAGACGCAGGTCTTCCGCCAGGCGTTCCGCTTCCGCGAGCTCCAGGCTCTCGTCGCTTTCGTTGAGGTCCAGCACCGCCTTGAAGGATTCACGGTCGTGGTAGAACGCCTGTTTCTCTTTACGGAACCGGGCGATAAACGGCAGCCAGACCAGCGGGTACTCCAGCCCTTTCGATTTGTGGATAGTGACTATTTGCACCAGGTGCTTATCGCTCTCCAGGCGCATTTGCTGGCTGGACGCGTTGGTATCTGGCTCAGCGACCTGCTGATTGAGCCAGCGCACCAGCGCATGCTCGCTTTCAAGCTGAGTCGCCGCTTCCTGAAGCAGTTCGCTCAGATGCAGAATATCGGTTAACCGCCGCTCGCCACCGTGGGTCGCCAGCAGGTTTTCCGCCATTGAACGTGCGCTCATCAGGGCGCGAATCATCGGCATCACGCCGCGTCGCTGCCAGATAAGCCGGTAGTCGCTGAACTCCTCCACCAGCGCATCCCAGGCGTTCTCATCCTGGTTGAGGCGTTCAATGTCCTGCGCATTCAGGCCAAACATCGCCGTTGCCAGCGCGCTGCGCAGCGTGTTTTCCCGTTCAGGCGTTAACACGGCCTGAAGCACCCACAGCAGCTCTTGCGCTTCCGGGGTTTCAAACACGCTGTCGCGGTTGGAGAGGTAGACCGATGGGATCGCCAGCGCGTTGAGCGCATCGCGAATCAGTGACGCTTCCTGACGGTTACGCACCAGCACGGTAATGTCCGATGCTTGCACCGGGCGGGCGTTATCGCCACGCCACAGCAGCGCGGTACCCTGTTGTCCGGCCGTCAGCCAGTCGCGAATTTGCGCCGCGCACTGCTGGGCCATAAAGGTTTGATAATCTCCCGCGCTAACGCCTTCACCAGGCATCAGCCACAGGTTCATGGCCGGCTGATTCTCACCGTCAACTTCAAAGCGCAGCGAGGCGTTTTTGGGCGCTGATTTCACCGGCAGGAACGGAATATCGCGGAACATAAAGGGATTATCAACCAGCCCGAACAGGCGGTTGACGCTTTCGACCATGCCCGGCGCGGAACGCCAGTTGGTGTCGAGAGTGTAGTGGGCGGCCACGTCGCTGCGCGCGCGCATATAGGTAAAGATATCCGCGCCGCGGAAAGCGTAAATCGCCTGCTTCGGGTCACCGATAAGCAGCAGCGCGGTATCAGGCTGCTGCCGCCAGATGCGGCGGAAAATGCGGTACTGCTGTGGATCGGTATCCTGGAATTCATCGATCATCGCCACCGGAAAACGCTGGCGAATAGCGGCGGCCAGCGCGTCACCGCTGTCGCTCTCTAACGCTTCATCGAGACGGCTTAGCATATCGTCAAAGCCCAGCTCACCGCGTCGGCGCTTCTCACGGGCGACCGCTTCACGGATCTCTTTCATCGCCTGGGCGATCACCAGATCGTTCAACGTCAGCGGCGAGGCCAGCAGATGTTCAATCGCGCTGAACAGCGGATGGGCCGGCACTTCACCACCCGCTTTGGTGCGGTCGGCAAGAAATGGCTGGCTGAATTTCTCCAGCGCATCAGGCAACTGGTAGTTTTTGGTCTCTTCCTGGGCCCAAACGCTGATCTTTTCGATCCACTTTCCCTGGTTGCCGCGGTTGAATTTGCGTCTGTCGATCCCGGAGTTTTCCAGCAGTGAGTCCAGCTCGCCCACGCTCGCCAGCCATTGCTGTTTAATGTCGTTTATCTGCGTGAGGATCTGCTGGTGTCGCGACGCCAGCGTTTCGGCCTCGCCGAGCGGTACTTTAAGCTCCGGCGCTTCGCCATGGAGGTAGCGATCGATAGATTTGAGCAGGTCTTGCGGCCCTTTCCACGATTCGACTATCACCTGTGCAATCTCGCGATTGAGCGGGTAGCAGTGACGACGCCAGAAGTCGGCGCAGGCCTGGTAACGCAGTTGGGATTCGTCTTCAATCAGCTGCTGTTCAAACAGCATGCCGGACTCAAAGGCGTTCAGGCTCAACATCCGCTGGCAGAAACCGTGAATGGTAAAGACGGCGGCATCGTCCATCTGACGCTCCGCCAGCAGCAGCACGTTGGCGGCCTGTTGAAGGTCGTCAATTTCCGCCAGCAGGCTGGCATAGAGCGGGTTGTCGGTGGCGTTACGCAGGCAGGCGACGCGCAGCTCGTGAATGTTGCTACGAATACGTCCGCGAAGCTCTTCGGTGGCGGCTTCGGTGAAGGTCACCACCAGCAGCTCTTCGACGTTAACGGGTCGAGGATAGGCGGCCTCGCCGCCCAGCCCCAGCAACAGCCGCAGGTAGAGTGCGGCTATGGTGAAGGTTTTTCCAGTGCCCGCAGAGGCTTCAATCAGGCGCTCACCAATCAGGGGCAAGCGCAGGGGATCAAGGGACTCGGCGGTTCCGGTCATTCGTTCTCTCTTCGTATAGGTAAGGTTTGCTGCAGCTCAGTTATGCTCTGCCATACTTTCCAGCCCTCAGGATGCGCGTAGTCCGTTTTGCCATTCTGGCTACCGGAGACCTGAGACAGCACCGTCATACCCTGCGGGTCAACAACCGTCTGGTGGAAGAAGTCGGCCAGCTTTTGCGGCGTCAGCAGCTTAATCTGGGCGACTACTTTATCACGTGAATCAAAGGCCATATTACCGCGATCGAAATCTTTGCTCAGCTGCGAGGCTTCATCGCTCAACGTTTGCGGCGCTTGCAGCATGTCGGCTATGACTGCCTGTTGGATCTGGGCAAACTCTTCTGGCTTCATCGCGCGCAGCTTCTGTTCTGCGGTCGGGAAGAAAGCCTTGAAGCGTTCCCAAAGGAAGGACGGCTGTTTTTCGTTACTTTGCAGCAGGAACCCCATGCCCCACTGGCGACCCACGTTCATCGAGAAGGCAAAGACGGCGTAGCCTAACTGCTCTTCGGTGCGCAGTTGGGTGTAGAACCACGGCTGGACGATTTGTGCCAGCATGGCGCTTGCCGCTGAGCTTGAGAACTCATCGACGTTTGGCGGCGCGAACACTGCCGCCAGCGCGGAATCGGTGCTGGCGCCCGCTTTCTCAAAGATGACGTTTTGCTGTTTATCCACCAGCACATCTTTGTTGCGACACCACTCGCTGCCGTTGGCCCCAAGCTGGGTCTGAACGCTGCGCGCAAGCGTCGTAGACTGCTCGGCGCTCAGGTTGCCAATGACCATAAACTCCGGTCGCGCCCCGGTTTTCAGACGGTCGCGGTAGTCCATCACCTCTTTGAGCGTAATGGAAGGCAGTAGCGCTTTACGATCTTCACGCTGGAAATAAGGCACCTGCGACAGCATCTGCACCGGCATAATCGCCTGTTCGTACGCTTTGCCTTTATCAGCGGAATCCATCATTTGCAGGTACCAGGATTTCGCCTGTTCCAGCTGCTCTTCGGTTGGCGTGTAGCTGAAGTAGCCCTGCAGCAGTGCATCAAACAGCTGCGGCAGACGTTGAGTGTAACCGTTGGCGTTAAGCATCAGGCCATTGTTCGCACCGGTAGAGAAGCTAATCCCGCCGACGGCGGCCTGGTTACTTAACTGATCAAGCGCAATGCCGGCCAGGTAATCATTCAGCGCAAACATCACCTGATTACGGGCGCTATCCATCGCTTTGGGGTTACGCAGAATCAGCGTGATATCGGCCTTAGGTTCGCTGGCAAAGTAGCGGCTCGGCATATAGACCAGACGCAGGTTTTGCTCATCAACAATCAGCTCCGGATGGGTGTACTTTTTCTCGCTTTTAATCAGCGTGAAGTCGTCCGGTATATACGGGTTAAGCTGCGGCAGATTCAGCGCAATGCCGCTGGCGTCCTTCTGCCATTTGGCAAAAGTATCGGCGCTAATTTTATCAACCTGGTAAGGCGCATCCACAAAGTAGGCCACTTTGTTGTGCGGCTCTTTCGGGCTGATATACCAGATACGGGCGTTTTGCGGCGTCATCATCGCCAGACGATCTTTGACCGCCTGCGCGTCGTAGCGGTCGGCAATGTTCACCGCGTCCAGCGTATGCGCTACCGGCACGCGAATCATGGTATCCGCCAGCCACTCTACGTAACCCATATCGCGGGTGATGGACGGGTAACGGAAATCGAGGTTCAGCACGTGCGCCAGCTCGTCAAAGTAGCTTTTATCTACGCCTTTCTGACGCAGCGTATCGAGATAGCTAAAGATGGCAGCGACCACTTCATCGCGGTGGGCCAGCCCTTTATCGGTTAAGGTGGCAGAAATCGCCAGCACGCCGCTGTTGCCGTTGACGACCGGGTCAGAGTCCGCGCGAATGCCTTCCACCAGCCCCTGCTTTTGCAGCCAGTCGGATAAGGTGCCCGGCGTGCGGTTACCAATCAGGTAGGTAATCAGTTCGTCGGTTTTGCTACGGAACTGCGCGGAGTTGTTATCAATACGGAACTCAACGCGCAGCACCTTACGCGGCAGCGCGGGAACGTAATGAATGATGACTCCTTTCTGTGCGTCAGTGACCACCGGGACGGTAATTTCCGGGCGCTCGATGGATTTATCCGGGACGCGACCATAGGTTTGGGCGGCAATCTGCGCCAGTTCAGGCAGCGGTTTGTTACTGTAAATCACCGCCTTCATCAGGTTAGCGGAATAATACTTGTTGCGAAACGCCAGCAGCGCTTCATACACCGGGCTATTGGGTTTGTCGCTCAGCGTTTCGAGGTTACCGCCGGAGAAACGTGCGCCGGGGTGCGCCGGGTTGATGGTTTCTGCACTCACCTGCGCCATACGCATACCGTCACGAGTACGCGCCATAGTCAACTCAGCGTTGACGGCGTTACGCTCGCGGTCGGCGTATTTTTTTTCCAGCAGCGGCGCGGCAATCGCGTCGGCCAGGCGGTCGACCGCCCCCTGCAAGGCATTGTTTTCGACTTCCAGATAGAACGCGGTGCGATACGGCGCGGTACTGGCATTGTGGCTGCCGCCGTGCATTTTTAAGAATTCGGCGAGGCTGTCAGGCTGCGGGTAGTTTTTCGAGCCCATCAGCGTCATGTGTTCGAGGAAGTGCGCAAGGCCCGGATGGGAGTCGGGGTCTTCCAGCGAGCCGACGGGCACCACCAGCGCCGACAGCGATTTCACCGCCTGCGGGTCTGAAACCAGCAGGACGACCATCTTATTGTCGAGCGTAATCGCTTGATACTGACGGGTGTCTTTTTCGCTTTTGCGGATGGTTTCCTGAATCGGTTGCCATCCGGTGTCTGCCTGACCTACGGTCGCCCAAAAGGCGGTGACGAAAACAACAATACTCAACCAGATACTGCGGGGCATTCACGGACCTCACCATTAACAGATACTTCAAAAATCAGCATGCTCTTGTGGGCAGTTTCAGCCTCAGCTTACCGCTTCGTCTGCTGCCACTCATCAGTCCGTGACTTCTGCGCATAGTAAATGAACCCATTAACTTGCGCAATTTTTATACAATCACGATGACTGGTTGAAACGGAATACCGGCAGCAGATACGGTGTCGTCTGCGCGATAATCGCTTCATATTGCGCAGGTTCCAGAGTACGCCATAAGCGCTGATACCAGACGTCAGCCCCTTCACCACTCACTACCATGTTGCCTTCGTAAGCCTGTAAAAATTTACTGCGGGCTTTCTGCTGCGAGTCTTCGTCTTCTAAGATGGCATCATTTTCGGCATCGTAACAGGCTTTTATCCATGCTCCGCCGCTCTCCGGCAGGAACAGCAACGGTTGACACATTCCCTGACGATAGCCTGCAACCAGCTGTGACAAATACGCTTTCGCTTCATCTGCCGCCAGCGGCGGGAAGCACCACTCCCCTTCTTTACGCAACAGCAGACGGCTGTCACCCGTTCCGCCACTTGCACAGTAGACAAGGTGTTCCAGCCAAAGTTGCATTCCCTGTGAAACGCTAAGCAAAGAAGGACGCCAACGCAGCAGGCCATTTTCCTGAACCTGAGGCAGCCAGCCGGTGATATTCACCCCGTCACAGTCGAGATCAATTTCCATGCTCTGCGCCGTGCGGCGATACTCAATCACCCGGCTCGCCAGCGCGGTCATTTCCTGATACTGGGCCTCCCAGGCAATTTCACCAAACGGTCCGTAGGGCAGTTCACCGGCCGCGCGATAGCGTCGATACATCTGCCCGGCATCCTTCTGCTCAATCAGGGTATTAAGCAACTGCTGATTAAGCTGATAGCGCGTTAACCCTTCGAGGGTGAACGGTTCGGTATCCGGGATATCGTTCTCTTCATTGCGGAAGTTCACCTGCAGGCGCATCTGGAAAAAGGCGCGCACCGGGTGCGCCCAGAAGCGCTGAAGCTGTTCGAGCGGCAGTGTGGTTAACGTCAGTGGTTCCAACGGCTGGATAAAGCTGGAATGCGCTTCGCCCTGCTGACTCGCCGCCGCCAGCCACTCCTGGGCATAGCTTTGCTGTTCACCGGCTTTGTAGTTGTCGGCATCAAACGGCATGCGCGGATGCAGCTGCATGATATGGCGCTTCACCCGCTGTTCGCTTTCATCGCAGTTGAGCGCTTCGTCGCCCTCAAGGCAGTGGCTCTGGCCGATGTAATCCAGCAGCTCCTGTACCAGCACCGACGGGTAGCGTTCGCTGTTATCCTGAATAGAACGGCCGATGTAGCTGATATAGAGTGATTTTTCCGCCGACATCATCGCTTCAAGGAACAGATAGCGGTCGTCGTCGCGGCGGCTACGGTCGCCGCGCAGCGGCTTCTGGCTCATCAGATCAAAGCCGAGCGGTGCCAGCGCGCGTGGGTAAATTCCGTCGTTCATGCCTAGCAGGCACACCACTTTGAACGGAATGGAGCGCATCGGCATGAGGGTACAAATATTGATTGGCCCCGCCAGGAAGCGCTGGCTGATACGTTCCTGATCGAGACGCTGCGCCAGTTCATCGCGCAGCAGCGTCAGCGGTACCTCTCCGGCGTACTGCGACTGTACGCCCTGGGCGATGATTGCCTGCCACTGCTGCTCGATCAGCGTCAGCGCGGCCTCTGTGTCCTGATCCGGCAGGAAGAAGTCGTTGAGCATCTCACGACACACCGGCAGCCACTCCTCCAGCGAGCGAGTCTGCGTCAATACCTGCCGCCAGCGGTTTAGCTGCATCAGCAAAGAAGCCAGGTACCCGACCAGCTCGGCAATCAGGCCGCTAGACTCATCATACGGCAGCACTTCCTGCCATTCGCCCTGTTCGCTCTCCATCGCGTAGCCCAGCAGCATACGCGTAAGACCAAAGCGCCAGGTATGCTGCCCGGTGGCGGGCAGGTCCATTTCGCGGACGTTATCATCGTCCATCCCCCAACGTACGCCGGACTCGCTCACCCATTGGCGAAGGTGCAGCAGGCCCGCTTCATCAATGTTAAAGCGCGCCGCCAGCACCGGCACATCAAGCAGCGCAAGTACGTCTTCGCTGGTGAAACGGCTATCGGGTAGCGACAGCAGAGTAATAAACGCCTGCATTGCCGGGTGCGCCTGACGGGCGCGACGGTCCGAAATAGCGTACGGCAGGTAGCATTCGCCGGTCGCACTACCAAAAACGGCCTGAATAAACGGGCTGTAGCTGTCGATATCCGCCACCATCACGATAATATCGCGCGGCGTCAGCGTCGGGTCGGCTTCCAGCATGGCGAGCAGGCGGTCATGCAATACTTCGACTTCGCGCTGCGGGCTGTGGCAAACGTGAACGGTCAGGCTGCGGTCGTCTCGCGCCAGCGGGCGCTTGTCGCCGCTATGGGCGAACTCTTCCGCGCTGCGCCCGGCGATGGCAGAATTTTTCAGCTCCAGTACGTCGTACTGAAGGTTGTGCAACAGATTGTCAGGTTCGATATCGACGAACGCATCCAGTTCCTGATAGCGTTCAAGCCCCGCCAACAGGTAGATGTAGTCGCGTCCCAGCTTGCCCCAGGAGGCCAGCATCGGGTTGCCAACGTCCTGCTCGCCGTCATCGTTAAACAGTCCCGGCGCGTGGCTGGCATCCTGGAACAGCGGCAGTTCACGCTTTTCCCGGTAATGGCGACGCTGGCGTGCCATCAGCCGCGCCAGAAACGCCGGGTCTTTAATATCACCCCAGTAGTAGCGGCACGGGTTGGTGAACAACACGTAAATATCGACGTGCTTGCCCAGCGCCTGCAGCGCGTGCAGGTAGACCGGCGGTAACGCAGAGATTCCGCAGATAAAGACCCGCGGCGGCAGCCCTGCAGGCGGTTGGTCGCTGTTTTCCAGCGTGTCGATAAAGCGCTGGTATAAGTTGGCGCGATGCCACAGCGGCTGACCCAGTGCGGCAGTATGTTCCACCAGCGCTTTCCACAGCGGCGCTTGCCACGCCTGCGCCTCGCCTACGCCGTCAACTAATCTTCCAGCTTCCCACTCCGTGAGCCATTCAGGGCGATAGACCAGATACTGGTCATATAAGTCAGCTACGCGGGAGGCAAGCTGGAACAGCTTACGCTTGTCGGCATCATCGGTGAGATAGTGGCGCAGCGGGGTAAAGGCCTCGTCATCCAGCATGCCCGGCAGCAGGGTCATTAGCTTCCAGCTCATGCTCTGCTTGTTAAAAGCGCTCTCGGCGGGGATTTCAGGCAGAACGCGAGTAAACATGTCCCAGATAAAACTGGCAGGTAGCGGGAAATCGATATTCGCGGCAATGCCAAAACGCTGTGATAGCGTCATCTGCAGCCACTGCGCCATCCCGGTACTCTGCACCAGAATCATTTCAGGCTCGAAAGGGTCCGCCAGCCGGTCCTGTTCAACGATGAACTCCATCAATGCTTCCAGCACATCCAGACGGTTGGAATGATAGACCCTTAACATAATCGCTCCTGACTACTGACTGACCGGGCAATGCAGACGAGACAAACGCCCCTGCCTGCCCATGGGGGTGGTAATAGTAGCATTGATGCTGACACAACGTTGTGACGATGTCTGCCCCCGCTCACTCGTCCAGCCGTCAGGAACCGCTTGCGTCTGCTGCTGCGTTTGCAACCAGGCGTAGCGCCACATCTGGCGGTAGTGATTAAGCGTCACGCTGCTGGTTGCCAGCACGCGATAATAGCCGCCAAGCGCCGTCACTACGCTCACCATCAGAAACATCGCTAGCACGACTTCCGGCAGGCTAAAGCCTCTGGCTTTCAGGGTATCTGGCATAACGCGGCCTCCGTTAAAGGGCAAAAATCACTCCAGCCATGTGGTGAAAAATGGAGGTTTCCGCCTGCCCACGAGCCCGACTGCCAGAGGCTGAGCGCGCCATTTTTTGCTATCAGCAGCAGCGTGCCGTCGCTAAAGCGCCGCAGGCAGACCCGGCTGTCGGATTCATAAACCAGGCATTGCGCTCCGGCTTCTGCCGCCCAGCGCTGAACCTTCCCCCACTGAAGAGCGGAGTGAACCTTCGCAGTACGTTGAATTAAGCGACTTTCGTTGCTCACTTTCTGCGTCTGTTGGCGCTGCGCCTGATTTAACCCCTGGAGCATCAGGCTTCCTAAGACCAGCAGCATGAGCACCATCGCCAGTGACGAAACGCCGAGTTCACGGTTCACTGGTTGTATCCCGTGACGCCGTACTGCACGCTAGCCGCGATGTTGCCCGCGGCCATCGCGGACAGCGTAATAAACAGCTCCGGTGAGAAGCCTGCATTCACATGACGCGTCACCTGAAATGCCGTAACGGTCGCCGTTTTCGGGTCGGTCATTTTGTTCCAGCCTTTATCATTGCAGGTATTCACCCCGCGCAGGGTTTCCAGCACGCCGGAGGTCAGGCGAAAACCTATCGTATCAGCGTTATCTGCCGGCGTAGTTTCCCAGACGCCGTTGCTGTTACCATCCCAGCGCGCAATGACGCACTCTCCCTGTTGCGCGATTTGCAGCGCCTGTCCTGAACAACCGTCGCCGCCACAGTAGCCAGCTCGCTGTAAATGCTTGGCTATGGTGAAGGCGCTCTGCCAGAGATCGTCTTCGAGCGCTTGCTGCCGCATCTGCTGGAATATGCCGCGCTGTAATGCGGGCAAAAATCGGGAAGCCCCCAGCAATAAAATGCTGCTGATAGCCATCGCAATCAGCACTTCCAGCAGTGAAAAGCCGCGCATCAGCATGTTGCCCCCTCACACAAACGTACCCGTCCCCAGCTCGAGATAACCATCGTCCAGCTTCCCGCCTCACTTTCCAGCGTAATGCTGCCGGCCCATGCCGTATTACGCAGGCCAAAGAAAGCCAGATTCGGTGTGATTTTCGTTAACCCAACTTCGGCCCATTGCGAACGATAGACCGCAGGGTTTCCAGCAGGACAGCCGTCCAGAACCGTATCATCTGCCACCAGACACCACGCCACGGGACTACGATTAACCCGAAATCGACGATCGTGGTTACGCCAGTTGGCATCGCTACGCATTGCTGTCAGGTAGTCGCGTAGTTCGCTGGCGGTTTGCCATAGGCGCTGTGACTGTTGCCAGCTTCGCCAGCCGTAAAGGCCGGAGGCGCTAAGAATAAGCACCAGCGTCAGCGCAACCAGGGTCTCAATGAGGGTGTAGCCTCGTTCTCTTTCTCTGTTCATGGCGGGCAGTATGGTGCGCGCTTCAATAAGGCACGAGGCTGGGATTTAGTTTTTACGAGTCGTCTTCAGGGGAAAATAGCGGTTTGCTGCAACGCGAGGATAACTGTGGACAGCGCTTCGCAAAACGCGACGTTTTCAGCATCAGGAATGCTGACGAACGCACATAAAAAAACCGGCGCAAATGCGCCGGTTATTCATTGCCGTGAGGTTAAATCGCCACCGGCGCTTTGATACCCGGGTGCGGGTCGTAGCCTTCGATTTCGAAGTCATCAAAGCGGTAGTCAAAGATAGACTCCGGCTTGCGTTTAATCACCAGCTTCGGCAGCGCGCGCGGTTCGCGAGTCAGCTGTAGCGCGGTCTGTTCCATGTGGTTGCTGTACAGGTGGGTATCCCCGCCGGTCCAGACAAAATCACCCACTTCCAGGTCGCACTGCTGCGCCATCATATGCACCAGCAGCGCATAGCTGGCGATGTTGAACGGCAGGCCAAGGAACACGTCGCAGGAGCGCTGATAGAGCTGGCAGGAAAGCTTACCGTCAGCCACGTAGAACTGGAAGAACGCGTGGCATGGTGCCAGCGCCATTTTGTCCAGTTCACCGACGTTCCACGCAGAAACGATGATGCGGCGCGAGTCCGGGTCATTTTTCAGCTGGTTCATCACGGTGGTGATCTGGTCGATATGGCGGCCATCCGGCGTCGGCCAGGCGCGCCATTGTTTACCATACACCGGGCCCAGGTTGCCGTTCTCGTCGGCCCATTCATCCCAGATGCTGACGTTGTTTTCGTGCAGGTAGGCGACGTTGGTGTCGCCCTGCAGGAACCACAGCAGTTCGTGGATGATGGAGCGAAGGTGGCAGCGCTTGGTGGTCACCAGCGGGAAACCTTCTTGCAGGTTAAAGCGCATCTGGTGGCCAAAAATGGAGACGGTGCCGGTGCCGGTACGGTCATTTTTCTGGGTGCCCTCATCGAGCACCTTCTGCATCAGTTCAAGATACTGTTTCATGCTTCCTCAGGAGATCTGTTTCTGCGGACGGCGAAACGCCCAGACCATCATAATGATACCCGCAAGCACCATCGGAATCGAAAGAATCTGCCCCATGCTGATGTACTGCACCCATTCACCGGTGAACTGCGCATCCGGCTGGCGGAAGAATTCAGAGATGATGCGGAACAGGCCGTAACCAATCAGGAACAGGCCGGAGACCGAGCCCGCCGGGCGTGGTTTACGGATAAAGAAGTTCAGGATCAGGAACAGCACCACGCCTTCGAGCGCCAGTTCGTACAGCTGAGACGCATGACGCGGCAGCGAGCCGTAGGTATCAAACAGCGTTTGCCATTCAGGGTGAGACGGCAGCAGCGCCAGGTCTTCCGCACGAGAGCCCGGGAACAGCATGGTGTAGTGGAAGCTCGGGTCGACGCGGCCCCACAGTTCGCCGTTGATAAAGTTCCCCAGACGTCCGCAGCCAAGACCAAACGGGATCAGCGGCGCAATAAAGTCAGACACCTGGAAGAAGGTACGCTTGGTGCGTTTGGCGAAGATAATCATCACCACGATCACGCCAATCAGGCCGCCGTGGAAGGACATCCCACCGTCCCAGACGCGGAACAGATACAGCGGATCATGCAGGAAGGAGTCGAAGTTGTAGAACATGACGTAGCCGATGCGCCCGCCGAGGAACACCCCGAGGAAGCCCGCGTACAGCAGGTTTTCAACTTCGTTTTTGGTCCAGCCGCTGTTTGGGCGGTTCGCTCGACGCGTCGCCAGCCACATGGCAAAGATAAAGCCCACAAGGTACATCATGCCGTACCAATGCAGGGAAACCGGTCCGATGGAGAAAATTACCGGATCAAAGTCCGGGAAACGCAGATAACCACTATTCATCTGTCACCACAAATGCTTGTTATTCCGCCGAAAGTGGACAGCGGTAGAGATGCGCGCCGGAGATTTCTGGCGCTCCAAAGGTGCGAATGATAGCACAGGGGAGATGAGAGATGATGCGCAGAAGATGTAAAAGATATGTATAAACGGGGAGCGATAGGAGATCCCGGCGTCGCTGCGCTCGGCCGGGCTACGAGGTGGTGCAAAATGCAGGCCGGACAAGCGTAGCGCCATCCGGCAATGTGCGTCGGGTGGCCTACAGGCCGCCGCGAATCAAGCCGCCGAGGCCACGGCGCTCCATAAACGCCGCCACCTGATGGCGCACTTCGGTGGCCATCTGCGCGTCGAGACTGCGCCGCGCCAGGGTTTCAGCATCTTCGAGGTCGATATTACGCAGCAGGTACTTCACGCGCGCCACCGAGCGGCCGTTCATCGACAAATGACGGAAACCCAAGCCCACCAGAATGGTGACGCACATCGGGTCGCCGGCCATTTCGCCGCACAGGCGTAAATCAATGCCGTAGCGATCGGCTTCCTGGACAATCATCGACAGCACCCGAATCATGCCAGGGTGCAGGCTGTCATACATGCTGGCGACGCGCGTGTTGTTCCGGTCTACCGCCAGCACGTACTGGGTCAAATCGTTGGTGCCCACCGAAATGAAATCAACGCGGTTTACCAGATTCGGCAGCATGAAGATCATCGATGGCACTTCCAGCATGATCCCGATCCGCGGTTTTGGAATCGCGTAGCCGATCATCTCTTCCACTTCACGACCGGCACGGTCGATCAGGCGGCGTGCTTCGTCCACCTCTTCCAGGTTGGTGATCATCGGCAGCAGGATGCTGAGGTTGCCGGTTGCCGCGTTAGCACGCAGCATCGCGCGCACCTGGATCAGGAAGATCTCTGGCTGATCGAGCGTTATACGGATGCCACGCCAGCCAAGGCACGGGTTCTCTTCGCTAATCGGCATGTACGGTAGCTGTTTGTCCGCGCCGACGTCGAGCGTTCGCAGCGTCACGGGTTTGTCGTTAAACATCTGCAGCATGCCCTGATACTGCGCGACCTGCTCCTCTTCCGATGGGAAGCCGCTTTGCAGCATAAACGGAATTTCAGTGCGGTAGAGGCCGATGCCGTCAATGCGACGACCCAGCTTTTGTTCATGTTCCGGGCTTAAACCGGCGTTAAGCATCACTTTCACCCGCTCGCCGCTTTTCAGTTCGGCCGGGCGCTCAACGTCCCCTTCAGCCAGGCGGCTCAGCTCATTTTCTTCGCTGATGAGGCGCTGGTATTCCTGCACCAGGATAGGTTCGGGGTCGACCAGTAGTTCGCCGCGATAGCCATCGACCACCAGCGTACGCCCATGAAGGATCGCGGGCTGAATATCCGCCCCCATTACCGTCGGAATGCCCAGCGCGCGCACCATGATCGCCGCGTGGGAGTTGGCGGCGCCGTCACGAACGACCACGCCCGCTAACCGATCCTGCGGAACTTCAGCCAGCGTCGCCGCAGAAAGCTCGTCGGCCACCAGCACAAAGCGCTCCGGCCAACCGTTAGCGCCTTGCGTGGTGTCATCAAGATGGAACAGCAATCGCTGCCCAAGCGTGCGCAGATCGCCCGCCCGCTCTTTCAAATAGCCATCGCTCAGCGCGGCAAACTGTTCAGCGAACTTCTCGATGATTTTCTTCACCGACCATTCGGCAACCGAGCCTTTATCCACTTCCGCAAACAGCTCGCGCCGCAGGCTGGCATCAGAGAGCAGGTGTGAATAGAGGTCAAAAATCGCCGCCGTCTCTTTTTGCGCTCCGGCGGCATAGCGTTTGCTGTAGCGACGGAATTCGTTCGCCGCCTCTTCCAGCGCGCCGGTTAAGCGCTCGCGCTCAAGCGCGGTGTCCAGCGAGGACGCTTCGTAAACCTGCTCCATTAATGGCAGGGTCGCGTCCATCCAGCCTTCGGCTATCGCCACGCCCGGTGAAGCAGGCAGCGCGCGAATGCGCGTCTGACGATACTGACCAAACAGCGCCGTCAGCTGAGATTGAGAGAGGATTGCCGCCATTTGCGTGGCGAGCGTCACCAGGAATGACTCTTCGCTTTCGTCGAACTGACGCAGTTCACGCTGCTGTACCACCAGTACGCCAAGCAGTTGGCGGCGCTGAATAATCGGCACGCCAAGAAACGCGCGGAAGCGCTCTTCTTTTACTGAGGGAATGTATTTATAGCTGGGGTGTTTTTGCGCGTCGGCAAGGTTGATGGGTTCGGCCAGTCGGCCGACCAGGCCAACGATGCCTTCATCAAAGGCGAGCGTAATGGTACGACCCCGTGGCTTCTTCAGACCACGGGTCGCCATCAGATAAAAGCAGCGTCGATCGTTGTCGGCGAGATAGACCGAGCAAACCTCCGTCTCCATCGCGTGGCAGACGTCAGTGACCAGAATATCCAGCGCCTCGTTCAGACGAGGCGCACTCGCGACCTTCTCAACAATTTCGCGTAAGCGCGTGAGCATAATGTGCGTGGCTTAACCTCTTTTGCGTCGATAAGCAGGCGCGCTTTGCGGTTTTGGGGCGCTCTCCGCAAGCGCCATCACTACACTGGCGAACTCTTTCATCACCCGGCGGTAGACATCGCGTTTAAACGAGACGACCTGACGTACCGGATACCAGTAACTCACCCAGCGCCAGCCGTCGAATTCAGGCGTGCTGCTGGTTTGCATATTGATATCCGCGTCATTGCCGATCAACTGCAAGAGAAACCACTTTTGTTTCTGGCCGATACAAACCGGCTTAGTGTCCCAACGCACCAAACGTTTTGGCAACTTGTAACGCAACCAGTTTCGGGTCGAAGCGAGGATCCGCACATCCTTGCGGCTTAATCCAACTTCTTCGAACAGTTCCCGATACATCGCCTGTTCTGCCGTCTCACCGGGGTTTATGCCCCCTTGGGGAAATTGCCAGGAGTGCTGACCATAGCGTCGGGCCCACATTACCTGGCCCTGACGATTGCAAATTACAATACCTACATTCGGGCGGTAGCCATCGTCATCAATCACCGGACTACCTCAAAATAAGCTTCAATGTGAATGATTGTTTCACACTCGCTGGAAACGGTAAACCACTCTATTGCGCCACGACTAACGAATAACATTTGAATAACTCACAGTAATCATCAGAGTTATAAACAGAGAACCGCGCTTGCCGACGATTTTATTCACTTTTTCTGTGGATAGAGTTGTGAAGAAGTACGGAATTACCCAGGGAAAACCCAGAGTACTCTGAATAATCGCATGTCATCTTCAATCAGTAAAACGATATTTTTCATTATGTTATTATAGTTAATCCTGATGCATTAGCGCATAACGTGATGATCATCACATAGGCGATCCTTCAATTGATGAAAGATCGAGCAACGTTGGTTTTATCCACAGATTGTGCAAACATCTTAGGCATCTTTTGTGCGAAAATTCGATTTTCGTCGCACGTCAAGGCTGTAAATTGAAACAGTAGTAGGGCTTTTCCCCAGTTATCCCACTTTTCTGTGGATAACATGGTGTAAGATCCTGTTTATTGTCAGTGACCAGATTTGGAAAACCTTTTTCGACGTCATTTTTTCGTCGTTTTTTATCAAAAAAAAGGCATGATAATCATCACGTTGTCATATTTACCCAGAAAAAGTTAAACTCTATCCACACCCGGTAAAATTGTCGTTCATTTTTTCACCACAAGGCGCACCATCATGTCCACCCTTGCTCCACTTCGCGAATCGCCTAAAACCCAGGCTGAACTTCTTGCTCAGGCGCAGCGACTGGCGGGCTATTCGTTGGGTGAACTGGCGGCGATGGCTGGCATCGTCGCGCCGAAGGATTTAAAGCGAGACAAAGGCTGGATTGGCGTGCTGCTGGAGATTTGGCTGGGCGCCAGCGCCGGGAGTAAGCCCGAACAGGATTTCGCCGCGCTGGGCGTTGAGCTGAAAACCATTCCTATCGATTCCCAGGGTCGCCCGCTGGAGACCACCTTCGTGTGCGTCGCGCCGCTGACCGGTAACTCCGGCGTGACCTGGGAAAATAGCCACGTGCGCCACAAGCTCAAGCGGGTGCTGTGGATCCCGGTGGAAGGTGAACGGTCGATCCCGCTTGCTGAACGCCGCGTGGGCGCGCCGCTGCTGTGGACCCCAAGCGCAGAAGAAGAGCGTCAGTTACAGATGGACTGGGAAGAGCTAATGGATCTCATCGTTCTTGGTCAGGTGGAGCGTATTACCGCCCGCCACGGCGAAGTGCTACAGCTCAGGCCGAAGGCCGCGAACAGCAAGGCGCTGACCGAAGCCATTGGCGCGAAAGGCGAGCCCATCATGACCCTACCCCGCGGCTTCTATCTCAAAAAGAACTTCACCGCCGCCCTACTGGCGCGCCACTTTATGCTGCGGGTCGATTAATTTTTTTGTCCTGCCGCACAGCGGGATTATACTTCCCCCGCTGTGCGCGACCGGCACGCCTTCACCCTTCCTCTGACCGCCTGGAATGCGTTTCTGGGGAGGGTTTTGCATCGGTTGTCGCAACGCACCTCAACTATATCGATTAACGCTTTCGTTTTATTTGGCAGGACTTATCTAATGTTATTTGCATGGATCACCGACCCCAATGCCTGGCTTGCACTCGGCACGCTGACGATTCTGGAAATCGTTCTGGGGATCGATAATATTATTTTTCTCTCTCTGGTTGTTGCTAAGCTCCCTACCGCGCAGCGTGCGCATGCCCGTCGTTTGGGGTTAATGGGGGCCATGCTCATGCGCCTTGCGCTGCTGGCCTCGATTGCCTGGGTAGTCAAACTCACCCAACCGCTGTTTACCCTGTTCGGTCAGGCGATTTCGATTCGCGATCTGATTTTACTGCTTGGCGGGCTGTTCCTTATCTGGAAGGCCAGTATGGAAATTCATGAGTCTATCGAAGGCGATGAAGAGAGCCTAAAAACGAACGTTCATTCGTTTTTGGGCGCGATCGTGCAGATTATGATGCTGGATATCATCTTCAGCCTTGATTCGGTCATTACCGCCGTCGGTCTTTCCGATCATCTGTTTATTATGATGGCCGCCGTGGTTATTGCGGTTGGCGTGATGATGTTCGCAGCACGCTCAATTGGCGAATTCGTCGAAAGACACCCATCGGTAAAAATGCTAGCTCTGTCGTTCCTGATTCTGGTGGGCTTCACGCTGATTCTTGAAAGCCTCGATGTCCATGTGCCAAAAGGCTATATCTACTTCGCGATGTTCTTCTCTATGGCAGTAGAGAGCCTTAATCTGCTGCGAAGTAAGAAAAATAAACATTAATCAATCATCAACAGCCCTCAATTGAGGGCTGTGTCCGGTTTTTTTAAGATTTTCCTGCTTTATGCTGTGCCTTAGGTCGGTTATTACTAAACTATTAAGAGCGCGGCGATGAAGGGGATAACGATGACAAAATGGGCAGTGTTGATTTCCGCAGTAGGTTTAGCCTTTGCAGTTTCCGGCTGTAGCAGCGATTACGTGATGGCCACCAAAGACGGTCGGATGATCCTGACCGACGGTAAACCGGAAGTCGATGACGACACCGGGCTTATCAGCTATGAAGATCAGCAAGGTAATAAGATGCAGATCAACCGCGACGACGTGTCGCAAATTATCAAACGATAATCAGAGAGGTCAGCCGCCTGCTGGCCTTTTTTCATTTTCTGCTTTCCCTTTTTCTCCCCCTCTGCCATTTTTATATTCCTTTGTCAGGACTCTTTCCTGACGCTGTTGATAAAAGGAAGCCGGCTTATGCAGTACCACCGTATCCCCCACAGCTCGCTTGAGATAAGCACCCTCGGGCTTGGCACAATGACGTTTGGTGAACAAAATAGCGAAGCCGACGCCCATGCACAGCTTGATTATGCCGTTAGCCAGGGCATCAATCTGATCGATGTCGCCGAGATGTACCCCGTTCCTCCGCGCCCGGAAACTCAGGGTCTTACCGAGACCTATGTCGGTAACTGGCTGGCCAAGCATGGCAACCGCGAGAAGCTGGTGATTGCTTCCAAGGTGAGCGGCCCTTCGCGCAACAACGACAGCGGCATTCGCCCCAACCAGGCGCTGGACCGTAAAAACATTCGCGATGCGCTGCACAACTCGCTGACGCGCCTGCAAACCGACTATCTCGATCTCTACCAGGTACACTGGCCACAGCGCCCGACCAACTGCTTTGGCAAACTGGGCTACACCTGGGCCGACTCCGCGCCGGTAGTGTCGCTGCTGGAGACGCTGGAAGCGCTCACCGAATATCAGCGCGCCGGGAAGATTCGCTATATTGGCGTATCCAACGAGACGGCATTTGGCGTGATGCGCTATCTGCATCTGGCGGATAAACACGATCTGCCGCGCATTGTCACCATCCAGAACCCGTACAGCCTGGTGAACCGCAGCTACGAAGTGGCGCTTGCGGAAGTGAGTCAGTTTGAAGGCGTTGAGCTGCTGGCTTACTCCTGCCTGGCCTTCGGGACGCTCACCGGTAAGTACCTGAACGGCGCGAAGCCTGCGGGTGCCCGTAATACGCTCTTCAGCCGTTTTACCCGCTACAGCGGTGAGCAGACGCAGAAGGCGGTGGCGGCATACGTCGATATCGCCAAACGTCATAACCTCGACCCGGCACAAATGGCGCTGGCGTTCGTTCGCCGTCAGCCGTTCGTTGCCAGTACGCTGTTAGGCGCGACGACGATGGAGCAGTTGAAAACTAACGTTGAGAGTCTGCATCTGGAGTTAAGCGCGGACGTTTTAGCGGAGATTGAGGCGGTGCATCAGGTTTATACCTACCCGGCGCCTTAAAATGTAGGCCGGATAAGGCGGCTACGCCGCCATCCGGTAAGGTGCTGCATCGTGCCGGATGGCGCTACGCTTATCCGGCCTGCAATGACTACATTTATAGCCGTAGCCCGGCCAAGCGAAGCGCCGCCGGGTTCACATCAGCGGCGTTTACCCCACAGCCACAGCGCGAGAATTGCCAGCGCAAACAGCACGCCAAAGCCAATCCCCACGCCGACCACCGGAATATTCACCGCCACCGCCAGCGAATAGAGCCCCAGCATAATCAGCATCGCGCTGTTTTCACCGAGGTTTTGTACCGCGATCGCATTACCTGAACCCACGGTCTGTTTGCCGCGGTCCTGCAGCAGCGCATTGAGCGGCACCACGAAGAAGCCGCCGCAGATACCGATGATAAATAGAAGTACGTACGCTGGCAGCAGCGCCTGCTGGAACGCAAAAATGGCAACAACCACGCCAATCAACACCCCGGCAGGCATACAGCGAGCCACGGTTTCAAGCGTCACCAGCTTTGCCGCCGCCCCCGCGCCAACCACAATCCCGACGGCGACCATCGCATTCAGATAGGTCGGCGTCGCGTTATCGGTAATCCCCAATGCCACCGGCACCCACAGCACCAGCAGGAAACGCAGCGTCACTCCGGCTCCCCAGAACATACTGGTGCCGAGCAGTGAGAAACGCGTTTCACCGTTATGCCACAGTACGTTGCAGGCATTGAAGAAGCTGCGGGTCATTGGGCCAAAACGCCAGGACTGCCCGGGACGGGCCGCCGGTAATTTGGGAATGAAAATGTTGGCAACCACCGCACCGCCATACACCACGGCACAAAGCGCCAGCGCACCCACCACACTCCAGTCAGCCACCACGCCACCGGCCACCGAGCCAATCAGGATGGCGGCAATGGTGGAGGCTTCCATCAGACCGTTCGCTTTCACCAGCTTATCGCCAGTGGTGATTTCACCCAGGATGCCGTACTTCGCTGGCGAGTAGGAGGCTGCGCCAATCCCCACCAGCGTGTAGCCGATAAACGGGTTCATACCTGCACAAATTGTTGCCGCACCAATCAACTTCAGGCTGTTGGCGAACATCATCACCCGGCCTTTGCCAAAGCTATCCGCCACCTGGCCGACAAACGGGGCAAAGATGATGTAAGCGCCCACAAACACCATTTGCAGCACCGGCTGGCTCCACTCGGGATAAAACTGCTGCTTCATGAGCGCCAGCACGGCAAACAGCAGCGCGTTATCGCCAAACGCCGAAAGGAACTGGGCGACAATGACCGCCATCATGCCTTTCGACAGCAGGGAGTTGTTAGTGTGTACTGACTCACTCATTCGGATGTTCCGTCTCTGCAACCATGCTCTTCAGGGTGACGAAATCCGGTTTACCGCTGCCAAGCAGCGGCAGCTGTTTAAGCCAGCGAATATCGCGGGGCACAGCCAGCTCCGGTACGCCATGGGCCCGCGCATACTGCAATAGCTTGTCGCGGGTCAGTTCATTATCGGTGGTAAACAGCACCAGCGCCTCGCCTTTGCTGGCGTCGGTTTTCACCGCGGTGGCATGCATCTTCTCAGGCGATACGCCCAGTGCTAGCTGCTCAACAATCTCTAGCGAGACCATTTCGCCGGCAATTTTGGCAAAACGCTTCGCGCGGCCCTGAATTTGCACAAAACCCTGCGCATCAAACGCGACAATGTCACCGGTGTCATACCAGCCGGTTTCCAGTTCGCCGTGCTGATTCTCCGCCGTCGGCACTTCCAGCACGCCCGGATTTTCAACGCGCAGATAGCCCGCCATGATGTTCGGCCCCTTCAATTGCAGACGGCCGCCCTGCTCAATGCCCGGCACCTCCAGCAAACGCGCATCCATGCCCGGCAGAATACGCCCCACCGTGCCCGGCTTGGCCGCCATCGGCACGTTGATGGAAACCACCGGTGCGCACTCGGTCACGCCGTAGCCTTCAAGAATACGCAGGCCAAATTTGTCCTGCCAAAGTTCTTTGGTGCTCTGCTGCAGCTTTTCCGCACCAGCCACGACATAGCGCAGACGATAGAAATCATACGGATTGGCAAAGCGCGCGTAGTTGGCTAAGAAGGTAGATGTACCAAACAGCACGGTGCAGTTACGGTCATAGACCAGCTCCGGCACCACGCGATAATGCAGCGGGCTTGGGTAGAGGAACACCTGCGCGCCGGTCAGCAGCGGCGTGAACAGCCCCACCGTCAGGCCGAAGGAGTGGAACAGCGGCAGCGCCGACATAAAGCGGTCGTTGGCGGTGAAGTCGGCGATGGTTTTAATCTGCTCGACGTTTGCCAGAATGCTTTTATGGCTGTGTACCACCCCTTTCGGATGGCCTTCAGAACCCGAGGTAAAGAGGATAATCGCCGGGTCTTCCGGCTTCTGCGCAACCTGCGCCAGACGTGGCATCAGCACGCGAGAGAAGATCCACAGCTTATCGGCGGTGGTGACATCCCCTTTTAAATCTTCGAGGAACACCCAGCGTACCTGGGTAAGCTGCTCGGTCAGGTGCCAGAGCTTGCCTTTATCAAGGAAAGTGCGGGAGGTAAAAATAGTGCCAATTTGCGCGGCGGTAATCGCGCTGGTAAGCCCTTTAACCCCGGCGGTGTAGTTCATCATGGCCGGAATACGCCCACGAGCGATAGCGCCGAAAATGACCGCCGCGCTGATGCCCGCATTCGGCAGCATCAGGCCAATCTTTTCACCCTGTTTGCTGTATTTCTCCAGAATTCGCGCCACAAACAGCGTTTTGGTCAGCAGCTTGCGGTAGCTATCCGGCTGGAAGTTAATGTCTTCCACGCACGGTTTTTTCTCGCCGTAACGATGCATTGCCGTGAGCAAAGATTCATACAGGGTTTCGCGCGGACGCACCGCCATGCGCGCTTCCATCATAATCTGGTGCAGCATTTCGCCGGCGATTTTGCGCCGGTCACGCGCGCGCGGCGCTTCCGGCATCGGCAGCGTCGTTGGCGGCAGCAGATGCAGCGAGATCCGTGGGAACAGACGCTGCTTCACCAGCCCCTTCAGGCGACTAAAGTGAGTCAGCTCCGCGCCTTCAATGCGCACCGGAATAATCGTCGCGCCAGACTTCGCCGCCACAAAGGCCGCGCCGTCATAAATCTTCATCAGCGAGCCGGATACCGAAATACGCCCTTCCGGGAATATCACTACCGGGCGGCCTTGTTCAATCAGGCGCACCAGATGCTTGATTGACATCGGTTTAGTGGGATCAAGCGGCACAAAATCGATAATGGGCGTCAGCCACCGCATAAACCATTTTTGCGAAATTGAGGTGTAGACGGCAAAAACCGGGCGAACGGGGAGAAATAACGCCAGCAGAATACCATCAAGGAATGAGACGTGGTTTGGCGTAATCAGCACCTTTGGCTGGCTCAGCGCCTCGGTGTTTCCCGTCATCCTGACCCGGAAGAGCACCTTAAATAGCTGTCGGAAAAAACAGAGAAGCATACAAACTCCTTTTGCCATAGTTTTGTCATTGAAGGTTACACGAGAAAACTGTGGAAAAGCAGTCCGGGACGAAAGTCAGGCAAAAAAAAACCTGCGCATCTGCGCAGGTCGGTGTAAGTGATGAAGTACGCAAGGCGTACCATGAAACATTCACCAATCAATACCTCTGGGACTGCTATTGTCGCGCCCTCCACACCTCGCAACCAGCGGAAAAGCGCAAGAGAATGAGCGCAAATGAAACGAGGTATTGCGATTGTCGGGAACTGTAACAGGCGGGCGCGAAGCAAAAAAAAACCTGCGCATCTGCGCAGGTTGGTGTAATCAAGTGGTCAACCTTGTGGGGCGACTTCACCTATCAATACCTCTGGGATAATCAGATTAGCAAGTCGCCTAACGCGTTCTCCAGCAGACATTCGCAACAGCATTTCGCAAAGTGTAAGCAAACGTTTGAATTCTCGCGTTTCGTTGCAGGGTTTCGCACAGCGCGGTGTCACTTTTCCTGGTAATGTCACTTCTGCATCATAATTGTGCAATTCACCACACCGCCATCCTTGAATAGCACGGGGATTTCCGTAACACTGTTGTGGTGTAAGCGTTTACCCTCAGAATTTTTGATTAAGGCATATTATGGCGACAATAAAAGATGTGGCCCGGCTTGCAGGCGTCTCCGTCGCCACCGTATCCCGCGTCATCAACAATTCCCCTAAAGCCAGCGATGCCTCGCGCCAGGCGGTCTCCGCCGCTATGGAAACGCTAAGCTATCATCCCAACGCCAACGCGCGTGCGCTGGCCCAGCAGTCGACCGAAACCGTCGGCCTGGTGGTGGGCGATGTGTCCGATCCCTTTTTCGGCGCCATGGTCAAAGCCGTGGAGCAGGTGGCCTATAACACCGGCAATTTTTTACTGATCGGCAACGGCTATCATAACGAAACCAAAGAACGTCAGGCCATTGAGCAGCTTATCCGCCATCGCTGTGCGGCGCTGGTCGTGCACGCCAAGCTCATCCCCGACGCCGAACTGGCTGATTTAATGAAGCAGATCCCCGGCATGGTGCTGATAAACCGCATTCTGCCCGGCTTTGAAAAGCGCTGCGTGGCGCTGGATGACCGCTACGGCGCCTGGCTCGCCACCCGCCATCTGATTCAGCAAGGTCATACCCGCATCGGCTATATTTGCTCGAACCATACGATTTCGGATGCGGAGGATCGTTTGCAGGGCTACTACGATGCTCTGAAAGAGAGCGGCCTGCCGTGCAATGAGCGGCTGGTAACCTTCGCCGAACCGGACGAGAGCGGCGGTGAACAGGCAATGACCGAACTGTTAGGCCGCGGCAAGCAATTTACCGCGGTGGCCTGCTACAACGATTCGATGGCCGCTGGCGCGATGGGCGTGCTCAACGATAACGGTATCGACGTACCGCAGGAAATTTCGCTGATTGGCTTCGATGATGTGTTGGTTTCCCGCTACGTGCGTCCGCGCTTGACCACCATCCGCTACCCGATTGTCACCATGGCCACTCAGGCGGCGGAGCTGGCGCTGGCGCTGGCAGAAAAGCGCCCGCTGCCGGATATCACCCATCTGTTCAGCCCGACGCTGGTGCGCCGTCACTCGGTGAGCTCACCGGCAGAAGACGTTAAGTCGTAGCGATAAAGGTGTACGGTGGTGTCCGGGTAATCCAGGGCATCGCCGATGTACTGCCAACCGAAGCGCTCATAAAAATCCCGGCAAGCCGAATAGAGGTGCAGCTGCGTAAACCCCTGCCGTGCGGCATAGGTCATCACGTGGCGCTGAAGCTGACCCGACAGACCACAGCCGCGCGCTTCAGGCGTGACATACAGCGCCGCCATCCACGGCCACAGATCCTGACGGCTAATTAAATCGCAGCGCCATAGGCCTACGGTCCCCACCACTTTCTCATCTTCAACGGCAATAAAGGTAAGCGGCAGTGCGCCAGGGCTCTGGCTGTGTTCGATGATGCTGGCAAAAAAGGCACGTGACAGATTCTCACCACCAAAAGCGTGCCACAGCCAGTCGGTCACCTGACCGGCGAACTGCGGACAGTCGTGCAGCGGCAGGATGGTCACATTACTTTTCCCTGGAAGATAGACACAGATTCAAACAGATAACCGTCAAAATCCGGCGCGTCTTCGTCAGACAGTTCCATCAGGCTATTTTTGACGTTCTCAAGATGTTGCCCCATCGCCTGCCAGGCCCCCATCACATCACGGCGACGCAGCGCGGCCAGGATGGTCTGTCGGTCTCCAAGCCACTTCAGCCGGTAGGTACGGCTAGCAATATGGGCATTGAACTGTTGCCACAGCGGGCTGCTGTCCATCTGGATCCAGACGCGTTCAATAGTCGACAGTAACATTTGGTTTTGCGTGGCTCCCGCCAGCACCAGATGGAATAGGCGGCCGTTGTCCTGGCTGGTATCATTCAGTGCAATAGCCCGTTGTTCTTGCTCGATAATCTGTTTGAGGTTATCGATATCCGCGCGGGTTGCCATCTTCGCGGCGAAGGCGGCAATGTTGCTCTCCAGCAGTTGGCGGGCCTGCAGAATTTCAAACGGGCCAACGTCGCTGCTTAGCATCCGCTCTTCCTCACCGTCGCACTCCTGTGGAATGCGCATCACGTATACGCCGGACCCCTGGCGGATATCCACCGTTCCCTGAAGTTCCAGCATCAACAGCGCTTCACGCACGATGGTGCGGCTGACGCCGTAGGTTTCGGCGATATTGCGTTCTGGCGGCAGGCGCGACCCGACGGGATAGCGGCCCTGCATAATCTGAGCGCGCAAATCATCGCCAATCTCCTGATAGGGTTTCTTTTCCGGCGGGACGGTAGCCTTCTCCACAATATCACCTGTACGTTATGCGAATATCGGCGCTATCTTAGCAAAAATTAGCGCCATTCATCATCGATATCCACCACCAGCTCGCGGCTGTCCCGTAGCTGCCGGAACCAGTTAGCTGAGGCTTTTGGCCGCCGCGCACGGTCGTTATTGAGGTCGATTTCAATCAGCCCATAGCGATTTTTAAAGGCGTTCATCGGCGAGACGTTGTCGGTAAAAGCCCACTGCATATAGCCATGGCAGTTAGCCCCGTCTTCTTTCGCCCGCAGCGTCTGCCACAGATGCTCGCTGATAAAACGGATGCGGTAGTCATCGGCAATCACGCCGTCGGCGTTACGGAACTGACCTTCATTTTCCACGCCCATACCGCTTTCAGCGACAAACCATGGAATATTGCGGTAGTCGTTTTTGATACGCATCGCCATGTCGTAGACAATCTGCGGGTAGATTTCCCAACCGCGCGAGTTGTTCATCTTACGACCCGGCAGTTCAAACGGTTCGTAGTACCAGGCCGGATGGAACGGCGTGTCCGGGTGCCAGGCACGCGAGGGCGCTTTTACCCTGTGCGGGTAATAGAGGTTAATGCCCAGCTCATCGACCGTGTTGTCGCGGATAATCGCCAGCTCATCGGCGTGGTAGTCCCAGGTAACCGCGTGTTTCTCCAGCAGCGTGAAAAGCTCAGCAGGATAAGTACCGTGCACCAGCGGGTCGAGGAATACGCGGTTGTAGAACAGGTCATATACCTCGGCCGCACGCTGGTCGTGAACGGCATGAGAACGCGGATAGGTCACCTCAGGGTTGAGAATGCAGCCAACGGTTCCTGGGTAGCCTTTCTCGCGGAACAGCTTCACCACTTTCGCCGTGGCCAGCACCTTGTGGTGGTTCCACTGCATCCATTTCCCCGTATTTTGTTCATACGGCCAGCGCAGCGCGTCCAGATAGACGCGGGTCTGCACCACAATCGGCTCGTTAAAGGTAAACCAGCGCGTAACCTTGTGGTGATAGCGGGCAAACACCTGCTCAACGTAGCGCACGTAGAGCTCAACCACCTTTTTCGAGCCCCAGCCGCCGTACTGTTCCAGCAGGTAGCCCGGCAGCTCATAGTGCTCAAGACAGATCATCGGCTCGATACCGTTGACCAGCAGTTCATCAAAAAGCTGGTCGTAATAGGCGGCATACTCTTCATCCACCGTGACCGCCTCGTAGTCGGTTAAAAAGCGCGACCAGTTAATCGAGGTACGGTAGTGGGTTAAGCCCGCCAGCTTCATCAACTGCACGTCTTCACGAAAGCGGTTGATAAAATCGGTGGCAACAGCCGGGCCGTAGCCGTTGTGCCAGACGTGGCGATCGTTCTTGTACCAGAGATCGAGCCAGGAATCCTGCCCCGGTTTCTTCCCACTCCAGCCTTCCGTTTGCCAGGCCGAAGCGGCAGCCCCGAGAATAAAGTCATCGGGAATGGTCATCCGTTTTATGCTCATAGCATCCTCAAAGGTTTTCGGTAGCCGGTGTTTTTTCCGCCAGGCGCTCGGAAATCTCGGCGCGGCGGGACGCGATTTTGACGAACGGCAGATAGATAAGCACCGCCACCACAATACAAATAAGCTGCGTCACCACCGCGCCCATCGACCCGGCGGTGGAAAGCCAGGCGTTGATCAAAGGCGGTGTCGTCCACGGCACCATCACCACCGCTTTTCCGGCAAAGCCGGTGACGGTGGCGAAGTAGCCGATGCTGCCGGTGACCAGCGGGGTGATGATGAACGGAATGGCGAGGATCGGGTTAAGCATGATAGGCATCCCGAAGATCACCGGCTCATTGATGTTAAAGAGCCCAGGGCCAATCGACAGCTTGGCGATCTCTTTCATCTCTTTGCGCTTGGTGGCGATCATCACCGCAATCAACAGTCCGATGGTCAGGCCCGAACCACCGATGCTCATGTACACATCCCAGAACGGCATGGTGATGATATTCGGCACCTCTTTACCCTGCTCAAACGCACTCATGTTGACGGTAATCGCCCCCAGCAGCAGCGGTTCGCGAATGGGTTTGATCATCTGGTTGCCGTGAATCCCAATCACCCAGAAAATCTGCGCTACAAACATCAGCAGCAAGATCCCCGGTAAGCTCTGCATTACCCGCTCCAGCGGCTGCTGCACAACCTGGTACACCGCATCGTACAGGTACATGCCGGTCAACTGATGGAAGATAAAACCGAAGGTGGCGATCGCGGTAACGGTGATGATCGCCGGGATCAGCGCAGAAAACGAGGCGGCGACGTTTGGCGGTACGGTGTCCGGCATTTTGATCTTCAGCCCGTTGCGCGTTTCCAGCCAGCAGTAGATCTCGACGGACAGAATGGCGATGAACATGCCGAGGAACAGGCTGCGGGTATCGGAAAACTGGCGCAGCAGCACATCTTTTACCTCATGCATCTGACCATCAACCATCATCTGTACGGTGGTCGGCGTGACGCAGATAAAGCAGATCACCGCCAGCAGGCCGGGGAACAAGGTCTTTATGCCGTTGATGCGCCCCAGCTCGATACCGATAAGAAACACCGCGCCAATGTTGAGAAAGTTCAGCGTCGCATAGTTGATTGCGCCGGTAATTGGCTTAAGTGCCGCCAGGAACGATAGAGACTGGAAGCTGGCAAGGCCATTTTTTGGATCCAGCACCATGTTGGAGATCAAGACGGAGAAGGCGCCGACGATGATCACCGGCATCAGCGTAATAAAGGCGTGTTTGATCGCCATGATATAGCGATAGCTGTTGAATTTCGTGGCGAAACTCCCCAGCGAATCGATCAATTTGTCCTGCAATGCCATAGAAAAGTACCTCAAGTTTAAGGGCTTTATCGCGCATTCGGTGTACAGCCAAACACCTTTTGGTATGCCAAAAATAATCATCATCGCTGGAAAGTTCTGTGAGTTAACTCCCAACCTCTAATTTGGTATTCCAAAAACAAAAAAAGTAGGGTTATTGGTATGCCACATGATTGGGACGCGTTTTTTACGACGATTAACTGCAAAAGCGTGATCGCGATAGGTTTTTTAGCCGCAGTGGAGTTCATATCACCGATGAATGTCTGTGATAAACTGCGGGTCATCACGAAGTCTCAGGGATTAACAATGGCAACAATGCTGGATGTATCAATACGCGCAGGCGTCTCGAAAGCGACAGTTTCTCGCGTGCTGAATGGTACTGGTCAGGTTAAAGAGAGCACCCGTCAGCAGGTGTTCAAAGCAATGGAAGAGTTAGGCTATCGCCCTAACTTTCTGGCGCGTTCATTGGCAAACCGCACCAGCAACAGCATTGGCCTGGTGGTTTCCACCTTTGATGGTTTCTACTTCGGCCGCCTGCTTCAGCAGGCTTCCCGTCAGACGGAAGCATGGGGCAAACAGCTTATCGTCACCGACGGCCACGATACTCCCGAACGCGAGGAGCAGGCGGTGCAGATGCTGGCCGACCGCCAGTGCGATGCCATCGTCCTCTACACTCGTCATATGAGCGAAAAGGCTATCATGTCGCTGGTGAATAGCACGCCGATGCCGCTGGTCGTCATTAACCGTGACGTCAGCCAGGCACGCGAACGCTGCGTCTTCTTCGAACAACAGGATGCGGCGTTTCAGGCGGTGGAATACCTGATTTCTCAAGGCCATCGGGATATTGCCTGTATCACCGTTCCTATCCATACGCCAACCGGTAAAGCGCGTTTACAGGGCTATCGCCGGGCGCTGGAGCAAAACGGCATTGCGTGGGATCCGGCAAAAGTGAAGCACGGTGATTCCACCATGAACTGCGGCTATGACATGTGCAATGCGCTGTTGAAAGAGAAAGTGACGTTCAGCGCCCTCTTTGCCTGTAACGACGATATGGCGCTCGGCGCGTCAAAAGCGCTGCATCAGGCGGGGCTACGGATCCCGCAGGATATTTCACTGTTTGGTTTTGATGATGCGCCTAGCGCGAAGTGGCTGGAGCCGGGGCTTTCTACCGTTTATCTGCCGATCGATAATATGATCGTGACCGCTATCGATCAGGCGATTAAGCTGGCAAGCGGGGAAGAGATCGAAACGATCCCGCCGTTTACCGGCACGCTGGTATTGCGCGATTCGGTGACGACGGGGCCGTTTTACAAATAACATGCCCGATGGCGCTGCGCTTATCGGGCATTCCCTCAGATAAGCTCCAGCGCCAGCAGCTCTTCAATCGTCTGACGACGACGAATCAACTTCGCCACGCCATTATCAAACAGCACTTCAGGCAGCAGCGGACGGCTATTGTAGTTCGACGACATTGATGCGCCATACGCGCCGGTATCGTGCAGCACCAGATAATCTCCCGGCACCACCGCAGGCAGCAGGCGCGTTTCCACTTTACCCCCTTCCTGCTGGGTAAAGACGTCGCCCGATTCACACAGCGGGCCCGCCACCACGGTTTCAATCTGCGGCGCGTTTTCCAGCGCACGACCATCGCTCGCCAGCGCGGAAATATGATGATAGCTGCCGTACATCGCCGGACGCATCAGATCGTTAAAACCCGCGTCGATAAGCACAAAGTGACGGCTGCCCATCGCCTTCACGCTGCGTACCTGCGCGACCAGCACGCCGGATTCGGCCACCAGGAAACGACCCGGCTCCAGCTCCAGTTTGACCGGGTGTCCCAGGTGTTTAGCAATCTGCTCACGCGCCGCATTCCACAGGCCGAAGTAGTGATCGGTATCAATCGCCTCTTCCCCTTCACGATACGGAATAGATAACCCGCCGCCCGCAGAGATAGCTTCCAGATCCTGACCAAATTCAATCACCTGACGAACCATCGCGCCGCACACCTGCTCCAGGTGACCATAATCCACGCCGGAGCCAATGTGCATGTGAATGCCCACTAGCTTCAGCTGATAACGCTGAATGACCTCAAGCGCCGCGGGGAGATCGCTATACCAGATGCCGTGCTTGCTGTTTTCGCCACCGGTATTGGTTTTCTGACTGTGGCCGTGCCCAAAACCTGGGTTCACACGCAGCCATACGCGATGGCCCGCAGAGATTTGGCCGAGCTGCTCCAGCATATCCACAGAACCGGCGTTGACCGGAATTTGTAGCTCATGCACGCGGGCAAGCGTCGCGTCGTCAATGGTATCGGCGGTAAAAACAATCTCGTCTTTACCCGTTTCGTAACCCGCCACCAGTGCACGCTCAATTTCCCCTAAAGAAACGGAGTCCACCTTCACGCCCTGCTCACGCATCAGACGCAGAATGTGGATATTCGAGCACGCCTTCTGGGCAAATCGCACCACGTCAAACTTGTGCAGCTTGGCAATTTGGGCGCGGATAATCTGCGCGTCGTACACCCATACCGGGCAGCCAAATTCAGCAGGCAGGCGCAGCAGGTTATCAGCGGTGAGATCGGTTTCGGTATTGTTGAGCGGGCGTGGCATAGCAGACTCCGGTAATCATTTTTTTTATGATTACGCCACAGCCTGAAGCGAATAAAAAATATCGTTTTATCGCGAGTCTATGCAAAAATGATATGGATACTTAACCTGAGAGATGCCCATGCCAGCCGTTAACCTGCGCCATATCGAAATCTTTCACGCCATTATGACGGCGGGAAACCTGACGGAAGCGGCCCGAATGCTGCATACCTCACAGCCAACGGTCAGCCGCGAGTTGGCGCGGTTTGAACAGGTACTGGGGCTTAAGCTGTTCGAACGCAGCCGCGGGCGTCTGCACCCGACCGTTCAAGGGCTACGGCTGTTTGAAGAGGTGCAGCGTTCCTGGTATGGATTAGACAGAATCGTCAGCGCGGCAGAAAGCCTGCGCGAGTTCCGCCAGGGCGAGCTGTCTATTGTTTGCCTGCCGGTCTTTTCACAATCCTTTTTACCACCCCTGTTGCAGCCGTTTTTGGCCCGCTATCCGCAGGTCAATATTCAGATAGTGCCGCAGGAGTCGCCGCTGCTGGAGGAATGGCTGTCGGCGCAGCGCCATGATTTGGGCATCACGGAGACGATACACACGCCCGCAGGCACCGAACGCATACCGCTACTGACGCTGAACGAAGTCTGCGTATTACCACAGGATCACCCGCTGTCAGCGAAAACCGTGCTGACACCTACTGATTTTCAAGGCGAAAACTATATCAGCCTGTCGCGGACCGACAGCTATCGCCAACTGCTGGACACGTTGTTTAATGAGCATCAGGTGAAAAGAAGAATGGTCGTGGAAACGCACAGTGCCGCGTCAATATGCGCGATGGTCAAAGCTGGGGTCGGTATTTCAGTGGTCAACCCGCTGACGGCGCTCGACTACGTCAACAGCGGCGTAGTCATTCGCCGCTTTAGCATCAACGTCCCGTTTACCGTCAGCCTGATTCGCCCGATGCACCGCCCCCGCTCGGCGTTGGTAGAGGCATTTATGGCTCATCTACAGCAGAGCCTGTCGCACATTACCACACCGCTTGAGGCGGTACTGGACGCACATTAAGAGAGCATAAACTCAACCGCATCCGCCGCGTGAATCGCGGCGGTATCAAACACCGGCAGCGGGCTAAGTTCAGCCGGAACTAACAGGCCAATCTCGGTACAGCCGAAAATCACCCCTTCCGCGCCCTGACGCGCCAGGGTTTCAATCACGCTCAGGTAATAATCACGTGAAGCGTCGCTGAACTCCCCCAGACACAGTTCATCAAAAATAATCTGGTTAATTTTCTGCCGTGCATCCTGCTCCGGAATCAGCGTGGTAATGCCAAATTCCTGCTGTAAGCGCCCGCGATAGAAGTCCTGCTCCATGGTGTAGCGCGTGCCGAGCAGCGCCACGTTGGTCATCTTCTTCTGGCTGATGGCGCGGCCGGTGGCATCAGCGATATGCAGGAACGGCACGTCGCAGGCGGTTTCGATAGCTTCAGCAACTTTGTGCATAGTGTTGGTACAGAGCACAATGCCCTCTGCGCCAGCCTGCTGCAGTCCCACTGCCGCCTGCGCCAGAATATCGCCCGCTTTCTGCCAGTCACCCTGAGACTGACAAAGCTCAATCTCATGGAAATCCACGCTGTGCAGCAAAATTTGCGCCGAATGCAGGCCGCCTAGCTGCTGCTTTATCCCTTCGTTAATCAAGCGATAGTAGGGAATCGTCGATTCCCAGCTCATTCCGCCCAGAAGACCCATCGTTTTCATGTCATTCACCTTGTTTTGCGTCGTGCTCCCAGTGAACCAAAGTTGTGATCAACTTTCCACATCTGCGGCGATAGATTTCTTTTTGTTCGTTTCTGAGATAAATTTAATGAAACAACGTTTCAACATACAAACAGGACCGCCTGATGTTTATTTTTCATAAAGAAACCACCCTTGAAGATCTGGGCAATGGCGTAACCCGCCGCATTCTCGCGCACGATGGCAAAATGATGGCCGTTGAGGTGAACTTTGAGCAGGGCGCGATCGGCCCGATGCACAACCACCCGCACGAGCAGCTGACCTATGTGTTATCCGGTGAATTCGAATTCACCATCGGTGACGAAAAGCACGTGGTGGGTGCGGGTGATACGCTGTATAAACAGCCGAACATTATGCACGGCTGCGTTTGCCTGAAAGCCGGTACGCTGCTGGATACCTTTACGCCGATGCGTCAGGATTTCCTTAAAGCATAAATGAATAAAAAAACAGCTGCGCTGATAACATCAGGCGGCTGTTTTTATTATATTTAATACCCTCTATTAATAATTCCTCAAACATTAGTTAATTCCTACGATAGCTAAATAAGAGTCCCATCACAGTTCCTTTCAAATAACTAAGCCTATTCTATAAACGCTCCCAATTAATAGATATTGGAATGAAAAGGAATTTATATGAAAATGCTATCGCTAAGCGATCTGCGTCCCGCAGACGGATTGCTTTTCTCGCCGGAGAAAAAGAGTTTTATTTCATGGGCCATCACTTTCCTGACCGATGCGCCGGTCAGTCATGCTGCCCTTTATTTTAATAGCACTCCGCCAACGATTATTGAAGAAACACCTCCACAGGTTTCTGAAAACCCGGCACAAAAACGTTTTCATGGCCGTACTATCCATGTTTATCGTCACACCAGCACCACGCCTCTCTTGCCCGTAATTGACGCCGCAAGACTGCATCTGAATAATCAGGAACCTTACGACCATGCCGGACTTTACATGGTTGGCCTGCTGTTAATGTATAAGAAATTCTCCATTACCAGCCAGAAACAGCAGGTGATAATCCGGATTCTGAAAAAGCTGACGGCCACCATTTCACACTATATCCAGCAGCATCAGACGCCAGGTAAACAGCCGATGGTGTGCTCGCAGTTCGTCGCTCAATGCTTTGACGACGCAGGCGCCCCATTCCGCCTGCAGTTCCGCCACGCCTCTATGACGGACTCCGCGTTTGGCGAAACGCTGCTTGATAAAGCCATTGACTGGACGAAGCAGCGCCAGCCTATTTTTGGCGAATATGATATGGCCAGCGCGCCGGAAACCGCCAGCGACGAAGCGCTATGCGAAGCATTGCACAATGCTTTTATGGATAATACCAATCCCCCAACCCCTTCAATGACCGAAGCGCTAGCAGAATCTATTTATCAGTTTGCCGAAGCTCACGCCGCGCTAATAAATATTGATACCGCAGCCAAAAATTATCACCCGCTGACTGCACTGCAGTCGAATAATAATATGTTTATCTCTCCGGGCGATTTAATGCGTACTTGCAATAACTTAGCCCCAGTTGGAATTGTCATAATTTAATTATTATTGGACACATCGCTTATCAGTAGATACTTAACGATTATTTTATTATTCAGGAGTATTAATCATGACTGATGAAACACATCCCGATGATCAACAATCACATATTAGTGAATCAAGCCAACAGGTCACTACCACCAACACGACTATCTCAATAACCGAAACTACCCCAAGGTTAAGTGCAGCGCTGGATAATGCCGAAACGATACCAAGTTTTGCCGATCAGCTTTATGAAAAAATCACCTCAGTCATCGGCGGAAATAACCCCAATCAATTTTTCTGCATGAGCCTTCCCGGTATGCAGATTGATAAAAATCTCTACAGTTACAATATTGAGGAAAATCAACCGAAGCCACCGCTAGTAGAAGCTAACGAATCAAAGCTGGTTAACCGCCTATTTGATGCCTGCACGATGACCGGTTCTGACAATGGTCGTCACCTGCAAACCCAGTATAAAAGCGCGCTGGATATGCTGACACCGCAGCTTAACGGCAAGTTGTTCGACGCAAAATCCAAGCTGCGTAAAGTCCTGATGACTCCCTATCCGTATAATTTTGGCGACGGGTTAACCACCGGCTTCACGCTACAACAGGTCTTCTACCGCCTGTACAGCGAATACGTTGATGCCAAGCAGGCCTGGGCTAAAGTTCAACTAGATAAAAAGGCGGAACTGGAGGCCAGATATCCCGGTGATACGAAGGAAAATAATCGCAGCAAACAAAACGACTATCTCGACTGGTATGAGACCACCGCCGAATCTCAGCTACTGAAGGTACAGGAGAAGCTGGGTAAAGTGCTCAACGTTTTCTCACCGGGCGATATGGAGATTATCACCGGGATCCTCGATAGCGGCTCAGGGCGCGAAATCGCCGAGGCCCGGCAAACGCTGGCCAATGTACAAAAGCTCAACCCCGACGGTGGCTATGTCTACCCGGTCACGCTGTATCCGGAAAACTGGTTCGACCTACTCGATACGTCGTTCACTCCTATCGACCTGTTAGAAAGCCCAGCAGCGCTGGCGCAGCAGCTGTCCGTGCTGTTGGTGCAGCGCAGCAATATCTCCATGACGCTAGACTCGTTCCTAAAAATTCTTCCTGACCAGGCGATACTCGCTAACCTCAAGGAGAAACAGAAGGCGGCAGACGATGCACTTGCTGCGGCCAGGACGGCTCTCGGTGATACCTATAAAAATATCACCAATGACACGCTCAAGCTGGTTGTCGATATTGTCGGTCGATCCAATGAAAAGGATAAAGGGGAAAACACCCTTTCCAGAGTCCCCGGCATCAAGCCTGACGACGCAGGCAAAATCATCGGCGCATTAATAAATAGCGCCAACAAATGCATGGAGGCCCAGGATAACTTAATCGCGGCAGCCCAAAGCGCAACGGACAGCGCGCTGGAGTATTTCCAGCAAAATAACTTGCTCCAGTACAAGCAAATGCTGTTACCGCTGCAAACGCAGCTCGCCCGAACCGAGAACGATATTACCGAAGTACGGCAACATATTGCTCTGGCATCAGTCATGCAGAAGAACATCAAAGCGGAAGGCGCTATTGACAGTGACGTCACGCCAAACGCCGTTCCCGAGCGCTTTACCCAGGTCATTATCCAATCAACGATGGCTTCCGTTGAGCAAAGCTCCAGTAGTGCCAGCTCGGCCTCCGCATCCTCATGTCGTTCATCCTTCTTCTTTGGCGGCTACAGCAGCAGTCGGTCGCACCGGGAGTCTGTGGACAACAGCACAATGAAGTCCCAGGATGTCAAAATTCAGATAGGGATGTCGATTGCGAAGGTTAGCATCAGCCGGGAATGGTTTAACCCCGGCGTATTCCTGCTCACCAAAGATATGTACAACACGTCCAGCAAAAAAATCGCCCCGGACCAAAAAGGTAAGCCGTTCCAGGACGCGCGTTTTAATGCCATGAACGAATGTGTATTCCCGTGCTTCCCAGTGGCATTTATCATCGCTCGCGACGTTACCATCAAATTTTCATCTAACAATGCAATGTCGAGCAGCTTTGCCCAGAGCGTTGAAGATCACTCCGCAAGCGGCGGTGGCTTCTTTATCTTTGGCGGCAGTTCATCATCATCGTCCAGTTCCGCGCGCAGCAACTCGCGCGCCAGCTCTACGGCCAACAGCGTCACCGTGCGCTTTACCAGCCCGCAAATTCTTGGCTATTACCTGGAGGCGACGCCGCCGGACGAAAGCAGGACCCTCAGCGAAGGACGCAACGCCAACAACGACTACATTTCCATCCTGGATTTTATTAAAAACTTCCAGTCTATGCTCGACGACTACAACAAAACCTATAACCGGGATGCCTTACAAATGCACCTCCCGAGGACCGAAACCAGCGAGTAACGGAGGAATAGCATGATGTTAGATGAAGAATCAGCCTCTCTGGACCACGGGTCTAACCGGGAAAAGATTGGCTGGAAGGAGATTGTCGCTGCCGCCAAACGGCTACAGATCGAGCCCTGTGCGCTACAGGCAGTTTGTACCGTGGAGTCGTCAGGACAGGGGTTTCTCCCTTCCGGAAAGCCAAAGATCTTATTTGAAGGACATATTTTCTGGCGCGAGCTAGCAAAACGTCGCTATCAACCCGAGATTCTGGCAGCCAGTTTTCCCACCATTCTTTATCGGCAATGGACGGCAATGCACTATCTGGGGGGAGAGAAAGAACATGCCCGGCTCGAGACGGCAATGAGCCTCCACCGTGAAGCGGCGCTATGCTCCACGTCATGGGGAGCATTCCAGATCATGGGGTTTAATTTTGCCTTATGCGGATTTCGCTCAGTGGAGGATTTTGTCACGGCGCAAAGCCGCGGTAACCACGAGCAGTTGGAAGCCCTTTGCCAATTAATGGTGGCGAATAATCTTCATCTTTATTTGCAAAATAAAGACTGGGTCAGCTTTGCCAGACGCTACAACGGCCCCGGATACGCACAAAATCACTATGATATAAAAATGGCTAACGCCTATCAGCAATGCCTGAGAATACAGCAAGCAAGCTGATGGAATAATTAATTCGCCCCTACCTGAAGCCTCATCTTTTTAGTTGAGGCTTTATATTTTACATACATATCAAAAGATTAGTTCGTTAATCATTTTAATAGTTAATTATATATTTTTTATACCAACCAGGTCACCAACTTCCATACCAGATCGTCGTAAAACCCCCGCTCTACCGGCAAAAACGCCATCAACATCACTATAATGAAACATCGTTTCGACTCCGATCACACTTTCATGATTAATCGAATGACGCAGAAACAAATCGCAATAAAATAAATTTAAAACGGCGTTTTATAAAAAAGACCTTCTAGAGAGTGTGTTTTTAAAACGCAACAAAAACCAACGACGGATAGCACTTAAGACACTGAATTATATCTACTTACAGGGAAAGGCTGCATGACTTATAACAAGCTAAGACTTTAACGCCCGGGCGCCAGCAGGCGCAGGGGATGTAACAGACACCCAATCCGTTTGACACACTTGTTCGCCAGGTAGGTATGTATGAATGAAAACAGAATGTTGGGATTGGCCTGGATTTCACCCTATATCATTGGGTTGATAATCTTCACGGCCTTCCCGTTCGTTTCATCTTTCTTCCTCAGTTTTACTGAGTATGACTTGATGAGCCCGCCGGTATTTAACGGCATTGAAAACTATCGCTACATGTTTACAGAAGACACACTCTTCTGGAAATCCATGGGTGTAACGTTCGCCTACGTATTTTTGACCATCCCTTTAAAACTCGCTTTTGCGTTAGGGATTGCGTTTGTTCTTAACTTTAAATTACGCGGTATCGGCTTCTTCCGTACCGCTTATTATATTCCGTCAATCCTCGGTAGCTCCGTGGCTATCGCCGTTTTATGGCGTGCGCTGTTCGCCATCGACGGCCTGCTGAATAGCTTTATCGGCGTACTGGGCTTCGACCCGGTCAACTGGCTGGGCGAGCCTTCACTGGCGCTGATGTCCGTTACCCTGCTGCGCGTATGGCAGTTCGGCTCCGCGATGGTTATTTTCCTGGCGGCCCTGCAAAACGTTCCGCAGTCTCAGTACGAAGCCGCCATGATCGATGGCGCCTCTAAATGGCAGATGTTTATGAAAGTGACCGTGCCGCTGATTACGCCGGTTATCTTCTTCAACTTCATCATGCAGACCACCCAGGCATTCCAGGAGTTCACCGGACCGTACGTCATCACCGGTGGCGGCCCAACCTACTCGACGTATCTGTTCTCGCTGTACATCTATGACACGGCGTTCAAGTACTTCGATATGGGCTATGGCGCTGCGTTGGCATGGGTTCTGTTCCTGGTCGTTGCGGTCTTCGCCGGCATCGCCTTTAAGTCTTCAAAATACTGGGTGTTCTACTCCGCCGATAAGGGAGGCAAAAATGGCTGATATCCAACAAATCTCTGACGCAAGAACCATCGCAGAGCGTGAGGTTGCCCGCACCCTTCGTCGCGAGAAGATCAACGCATGGATTCGCTACACCATCCTGCTGATCGTCGGTCTGTTAATGCTTTACCCGCTGGCGTGGATGTTCTCGGCGTCGTTCAAACCGAACCATGAGATCTTCACCACGCTGAGCCTGTGGCCAGCACATGCCACCTGGGACGGTTTCATTAACGGCTGGAAAACCGGTACCGAGTACACCTTCGGTCATTACATGCTGAACACCTTCAAGTATGTCATTCCTAAGGTGATCCTGACCATTATCTCCTCCACTATCGTGGCGTACGGCTTTGCCCGCTTCGAGATTCCATGGAAGAAATTCTGGTTCGCCACGCTCATCACCACCATGCTGCTGCCGAGCACCGTACTGCTGATTCCTCAGTACCTGATGTTCCGCGAAATGGGCATGCTGAACAGCTACATGCCGCTGTACCTGCCGCTGGCCTTCGCCACGCAAGGGTTCTTCGTCTTCATGCTGATTCAGTTCCTGCGCGGTGTGCCGCGTGACATGGAAGAAGCAGCGCAGATTGACGGCTGTAACTCCATCCAGGTGCTGTGGTACGTGGTCGTACCGATTCTGAAGCCGGCGATTATCTCCGTCGCACTGTTCCAGTTCATGTGGTCTATGAACGACTTTATCGGCCCACTGATCTACGTCTATAGCGTTGATAAGTATCCGATTGCACTGGCACTGAAAATGTCCATCGACGTGACCGAAGGCGCGCCGTGGAACGAAATTCTGGCAATGGCGAGCATCTCCATTCTGCCATCTATCATTGTGTTCTTCCTGGCACAGCGCTACTTCGTACAGGGCGTTACCAGCAGCGGAATTAAAGGTTAAGAGGGATATATCATGGCTGAAGTTATTTTCAACAAACTGGAAAAAGTGTACTCCAACGGCTTCAAAGCGGTACATGGTATCGACCTTTCAATCGCAGAAGGTGAGTTCATGGTTATCGTCGGTCCTTCCGGCTGCGCCAAGTCCACCACCCTGCGTATGCTGGCAGGACTTGAAACCATCAGCGGCGGTGAAGTTCGTATCGGTGAGAAAATCGTCAACAACCTCGCGCCAAAAGAGCGTGGGATTGCGATGGTGTTCCAGAACTACGCGCTCTATCCACACATGACCGTTCGTGAAAACCTGGCGTTCGGCCTGAAGCTTAGCAAGCTGCCGAAAGACCAGATTGAAGCGCAGGTGAATGAAGCAGCGAAAATCCTCGAACTGGAAGAACTGCTGGACCGTCTGCCGCGTCAGCTCTCCGGCGGCCAGGCACAGCGTGTGGCCGTAGGCCGTGCGATTGTGAAAAAACCAGACGTGTTCCTGTTCGATGAACCGCTGTCTAACCTTGACGCCAAGCTGCGTGCATCGATGCGTATCCGTATTTCCGACCTGCACAAGCAGCTCAAAAAATCTGGTAAGCCAGCGACCACCGTCTACGTTACCCACGATCAGACCGAAGCGATGACCATGGGCGACCGTATCTGCGTGATGAAACTGGGTCACATCATGCAGGTGGACACCCCGGACAATCTGTACCACAAACCGAAAAACATGTTCGTCGCGGGCTTTATCGGCGCGCCGGAAATGAACATCCGCTCCTGCAAGCTGGTGAACAAAGACGGCACCTTAAACCTGGCGATTGGCGATGAGTTCATGCCGCTCAGCGAAGGGCTGAACCAGAAGCTCGCCGGTCACGACAACGAAGAGGTGTTCTACGGTATTCGCCCTGAATTCGTCTCGCTGTCCGACGAGCCGTTTGCCGAAGGCGGCTGCAGCGGTGAAATGGTTCGCGTGGAAAACATGGGCCACGAGTTCTTCGTTTACCTGAAAGTCGCGAACTACGAGCTGACGGCGCGAATCCCTTCAGATGAAGCTAAGCCAATGATTGATAAGGGGCTTCATCGCAAGGTGTACTTCAAGTTTGATATGAATAAATGCCATATTTTTGATGCTAAAACTGAACAGAACCTCTCCCTTTAATCTGGAGTATTAAAATGAAAAAAGTGCTTTTAAGCGCAGCAATCTCCGCCACCCTGGGCCTCACGGCCCTCCCTTCTATGGCAAAGGATGTCGATCTTCGTATGTCCTGGTGGGGCGGTAACGGTCGTCACCAGGTCACTCTGAAGGCGCTGGAAGAGTTCCATAAGCAGAACCCAGATATTAACGTTAAAGCCGAATACACCGGTTGGGACGGTCACTTATCCCGTCTGACTACCCAGATTGCCGGTGGCACCGAGCCAGACGTGATGCAGACTAACTGGAACTGGCTGCCGATCTTCTCGAAAAACGGCGACGGCTTCTACGATCTGAACAAAATGAAAGACGTGATTGACTTAAGCCAGTTCGATGCGAAAGAACTGCAGTCCACCACCGTCAACGGCAAGCTGAACGGGATCCCAATCTCCGTTACCGCGCGCGTGTTCTACTTCAACGATGAAACCTGGAAACAGGCTGGCGTTGAATACCCGAAAACCTGGGACGACCTGATGGCCGCGGGTAAAACCTTCGAAAGCAAGCTGGGCAAACAGTACTATCCGGTCGTGCTGGAGCACCAGGATACCCTGGCGCTGCTGAACTCCTACATGACCCAGAAATACAACATTCCGGCCATCAACCCGGAAACCAAGAAATTCTCCTACAGCAAAGAGCAGTGGGTTGAGTTCTTCCAGATGTATAAAAAGCTGGTCGACAGCCACGTGATGCCGGATACCAAGTACTACGCGTCCTTCGGTAAGAGCAACATGTATGAAATGAAGCCATGGATTCAGGGCGAATGGGGCGGTACTTACATGTGGAACTCCACCATTAACAAGTACTCCGATAACCTGAAGCCACCTGCGAAGCTGGAACTGGGTAGCTACCCAATGCTGCCGGGCGCTACCGACGCGGGTCTGTTCTTCAAACCAGCGCAAATGCTCTCTATCGGCAAATCTACCAAGAACCCAGAAGCCGCGGCGAAAGTGATCAACTTCCTGCTGAACAGCAAAGAAGGGGTCGATACGTTGGGTCTGGAGCGTGGCGTGCCGCTGAGCAAAGTCGCGGTGAAATACCTGACCGAAGACGGCATCCTGAAAGAGAGCGATCCTTCTGTTGCGGGCCTTCGTCTGGCGCAGTCTCTGCCAGCGAAGTTGAGCGTCTCTCCTTACTTTGATGACCCGCAGATCGTTGCCCAGTTCGGTACCACGCTGCAGTACATCGACTACGGCCAGAAATCCGTAGAAGAAGCGGCAACTGACTTCCAGCGTCAGGGCGAGCGTATTCTGAAACGCGCCATGCGCTAATCGCGATTGACCTATTGATACCCTGCAACTTCCGGTTGCGGGGTATTTTTTTATTCAAGGAGAAAGCACATGAAAGGCAAAATCATCCCGCTGAATTTCCGCACGCGGAAAGACAGCGAAACCGGTCACGAGGTGATCCGGATGACGCCACCGCACATTATTTGCCACCGAAACTACTTCTACCAAAAATGCTTTACCCGCGACGGCGGCAAGCTGATTTTTGGCGGCGCATTTGAGGGGCACTGGAACTACTATTTACTGGATATTGCCGCTCAACAGGCAACCCAGCTTACCGATGGCGCAGGGGATAACACCTTCGGCGGTTTCCTGTCCGACGACGATAAATCCTTATGGTATGTCAAAGATACGCGCCAGCTTCGACGCGTTGATCTCACCACGCTCGAAGAGTACGTGGTCTACGAAGTGGACGATGAGTGGGTCGCCTACGGCACGTGGGTGGCGAACGCAGACTGCACGAAGCTCGTCGGCATCGAAATTAAAAAAAGCGACTGGCAGCCGCTGACCGACTGGTCGAAGTTCCGCGCCTACTACTTTACCAACCCGGAATGCCGCCTGATTAACATCGACCTGAAAACCGGGGAGCAGCGGACCATCCTGCAAGAAAAACGTTGGCTTGGGCACCCTATCTACCGTCCGTTTGACGATAAGACCGTCGCGTTTTGCCACGAGGGCCCGCGCGACGCTATCGATGCACGTATGTGGCTGATAAATGAAGATGGCAGCGACATGCGCTGCGTGCGCCAGCATCAACAAGGGGAAAGCTTCACCCATGAATTCTGGGTGCCGGACGGCTCTGCGCTTTACTACGTGGCGCATCAGGAGAACAGCCCACACCGTTATCTCTACAGCGCTGACCCGGCAACGCTGGAAAACCGCCAGTTGATGGAGATTCCGCCCTGCTCCCACCTGATGAGCAACCACGACGGCTCGCGGGTGGTCGGAGACGGCGCGCCGCATAATACCGGTGATATCAGCCTGAACGATCCGTTTATTTGGGTGTTTGATTTGAAAACCGGTGAGAAAAAAGCGATTTGCCAGCACAACAGCAGTTGGAAAGTACTGGACGGCGACCGTCAGGTGACGCATCCGCATCCGTCGTTTTCACCGGACGGTGAGTGGGTGCTGTATACCTCGGACGCTGAGGGAATGCCGGCGCTGTATCTAGCGAGGGTGTAAAAAAGCCGGGTGGGGCTACGCCTTACCCGGTCTGCATTTGGCGCTACCTGTAGGCCCGGTAAGCGTAGCGCCACCGGGCACTCAATCAGACGCCGATATCCCGCAATTTCTCGCCTTTCATCAGCTTACGTTCAATGTGCTCCAGCGTAACCCCTTTGGTTTCCGGAATCAGCCAGAAGGTCACGCCGATAAAGGCGATATTCAGCGCGGTATACAGCCAGAACGTTCCCGCCGCACCGATGGAATCCAGCAGCGTCAGGAAGGTCGCGCCGATAATCATGTTCGACACCCAGTTGGTGGTGGTCGAACAGGTGATACCGAAGTCGCGGCATTTCAACGGCTGAATTTCAGAGCAGAGGATCCACACCACCGGTGCGGCGCTCATCGCATAGCCCGCAATGCACATCATGGTCATGCCGACGGAGAGCCAGGAGAGCCCGCTGGTCGCGGTACCGTTATCAAACTGCATCAGGCAGTAGCCCAGTACCAGCGTACCGATAGCCATCACCGTAAAGCCAATTTTCAGCGCCGGTTTACGTCCGGCTTTATCGACGGTAAACACCGCAATAAAGGTGGCGAACATAAAGGTTAAGCCGACCACCAGGGTCGCAATCATCTGCTGCTCAGTGGTGGTGAAGCCCGCCATTTTGAAGATGCGCGGCGCGTAGTACATGATGATGTTCATGCCGGTAAACTGCTGCATCGCCTGTAACAGCATGCCGAGGAACACCGCGCGGCGCACGTTGCGGTTCACCTTAAACAGCGCCCAACCGCCCTGCTTGAGCTTCAGGCTTTCACGAATTTCATTCAGCTCGTCACGTGCTTTTTCAGAAGTGTCGCGCAGCATGCGCAGCACCTCTTCCGCTTCAATATGACGGCCTTTTTCCGCCAGCCAGCGCGGGCTGTTCGGCAGGAAGACCACCAGCACAATCAGCACCAGAGCAGGCAGCGCCAGTACGGCGAGCATCGCTCGCCAGTTGCCGCTGTAGCTAAACGCGGTGTCGGAGAGGAATGCCATCACAATGCCCAGCGTAACCATCAATTGATACATGCTGATCATTTTGCCACGCACATTTTCGCTCGCCATTTCAGATAGATACAGCGGTGCGGTATACGAAGCAATCCCGACGGCCACCCCGAGGATAACCCTGGCGGCCAGCAGCATTTCGACATTGACGGCAAACCCAGAGCCAAGAGAACCCGCAACGAACAGTACGGCACCCACCATCAGGCTGTATTTACGTCCCAGGCGGAATGACAACCAGCCGTTAAAGAGTGCGCCAATCGCCGCACCCAGCATCATGCTGCTCACCACCCACTCTTGCAGGCGGTTGGTTAACACGAAGTGGTCGGTGATAAAGGGCAGCGCCCCGGCAATGACCCCGATATCCAGACCAAAAAGCAGACCCGCCACCGCAGCAGCAAAGGAAACAAACATATTCATACGCCGGGTATCGCGTTGCGCGCCCGGTACTAGCGTTGAATCGTTACTGATTGAAGTCATTTTTTTCCCGCCTGACAAAATAAAACATGAGATGAAAATACGAGATAGCCACGCCAGGCTGTCAGGCGAGAAACGTTATTAATATGGACTATATTGCTGCACAGGTCCGTTTTGTGATGGACATTAGACTTTCGCATGGAAGGGAAACCCGTTACACATCGGCAAAAAACCCTATTACACATGCGTTACTATTTCCTGACGGGCAGAACAGCATGGACTAAATGAATATATGGATATGGATGATTAAAGAGCCCGGTCGAGCAAAGCGACGCCGGGAATCCCGCAGACATAAAAAAACCTGCCGAAGCAGGTTTTTTATCATCCAAACGCGAACTTAACGCGCCAGCCAGCCGCCATCAACCGCAACGGTATAACCGTTGATATAGTCAGATGCCGGAGACGCCAGGAAGACAATTGGCCCCATCAGGTCACTTGGCAGACCCCAACGACCCGCCGGGATACGGTCAAGGATAGCCGCGCTGCGCTCTTCGTCCGCACGCAGCTGCTGGGTGTTGTTGGTAGCCATGTAGCCCGGCGCAATCGCGTTCACGTTGATACCGTGTTTCGCCCACTCGTTCGCCATCAGGCGGGTAACGCCCATAACGCCGCTTTTGGAAGCGGTGTAAGACGGCACGCGGATACCGCCCTGGAAGGAGAGCATGGACGCGATGTTGATGATTTTGCCGCCGTTACCCTGTGCAATGAAATGCTTAGCCGCCGCCTGAGACATGAAGAACACGCTCTTGATGTTCAGGTTCATAACGTCGTCCCAGTCTTTTTCGCTGAAGTCGATCGCGTCTTCACGACGAATCAGGCCCGCGTTGTTCACCAGGATATCGATATGGCCGAATTCAGCCACCGCACGCTCCAGCAACGCTGGGATGCCATCGATTTTACGCAGGTCAGCGGTCAGGCTCAGGAAGCGACGACCCAGCGCGGTAACACGTTCGATGGTTTCGGTTGGTTCAACGATGTTGATACCGACGATATCACAGCCCGCTTCCGCCAGACCTAACGCCATACCTTGACCAAGACCGGTATCGCAACCCGTCACTACGGCAACTTTGCCCTGCAGAGAGAATGAATCCAAAATCATTTTTAATTCCTTGTCGTTTTGCGCCTGTACCGGACAGGCATTGTTAATCTAATGCTGTCCGCGACTAGCGCAGATCCCTCACTGCGACGTGATCCATGTCATCAAAGACCTGGTTCTCGCCGACCATACCCCAGATGAAGGTATACGCTTTGGTACCGACACCGGAATGAATTGACCAGCTCGGTGAAATCACCGCCTGTTCGTTATGCATGACGATATGACGCGTCTCCTGCGGCTGCCCCATCATATGGAACACGCAGCTGTCTTCATCCATGTTGAAGTAGAAGTACACTTCCATGCGGCGCTCATGGGTATGGCACGGCATGGTGTTCCACAGGTTGCCCGGCGCCAGTTCGGTCAGGCCCATGCTGAGCTGGCAGGTTTCCAGCACATCAGGAACAAAGTATTTATTGATGGTGCGTCGGTTGCTGGTGAGGTTATCCCCAAGCGTCACTGGCGCAACGTCCGCAGGCGTGACCTTTTTCGTCGGATAAGTCGTATGGGCCGGTGCGCAGTTGTAGTAAAACTTCGCCGGTTTCGCCGCATCGACGCTTGCAAACACCACCTCTTTCGCGCCTTTACCTACGTAAAGCGCATCGCGATGACCAATTTCGTAGCACTGGCCGTCGACGGTAATCGTACCCGCGCCGCCAATGTTGATAACGCCAAGCTCGCGACGCTCAAGGAAATAGCTGACGCCAAGCTGTTTACCGACTTCACCGCCGACGGAGACTGTTTTCGCTACCGGCATAATGCCGCCAACGATAATGCGGTCGATATGGCTATACACCATGGTGTATTCATCAGCCTTGAAAACCTGCTCAACTAAAAACTCATCGCGAAGACCCTGCGTATCCAGCGTTTTAGCATGAGCGCTATGAATGCTCTGTCGTACTTCCACCTGAACCTCCAGGATAATGTGGTCTTATGTTCTATTTATTGAAACGAAACTACGTTCCGATTTGTTTAATGCTTGTATCTTATCCCTGATGAAATGGGTTTTCAATTGCAAATAAAACATCGTTTCATTTTTCCTGGGTAATATTCTCAAAAATGCAAAACCGATCACGAATACGCACTTCAGCCGCGTTGCGAAAAAATAAAAAACAATATTATTCATTCAGTTACATGTTTCTTTGAAAAATTACCACTTTAGTGGAAAGGACGACGTGAAAACAAAGGTGGGCTTGACAACGCGCTGAGTGGCTACTCAAAAAAGTAGCAGAGATGATGATTTTTCGTATAAAGTGAGTCTGACATCACAAACAATGAAACGCTGTTTTGATAAATTGACACTCAGTTTTTAAAATAACATCTAAATCGGCCTGTGAGGGAGATAGCACCCCGAGACCGCTTGAGTAAAAGGAGAGCATCATGGCTAAAGGCATGCGGGTTAAATTGAACTATGAGGTCAGCCGCGACCCAGATACCGGCGCGGAGGTCACCCGCTTAACGCCACCGGAGGTAACTTGTCATCGTAACTACTTCTATCAGAAGTGTTTCTTTAATGATGGCAGTCATCTGTTATTTGCCGGCGAGTTCGATGGCCATTGGAACTACTACTTATTGGACGTGGCTAACGCCGAAGCGGTACAGCTTACCGAAGGCGCGGGCGACAATACGTTTGGTGGTTTCCTCTCTCCAGATGATAAATCACTCTATTACGTGAAGAACGACCGCACCCTGCTGGAAGTGAACCTGAAAACCCTGGCCGAGCGCGAAGTGTACCGCGTGCCGGAAGAGTGGGTTGGCTACGGCACCTGGGTCTCTAACAGCGACTGCACCAAGCTGGTTGGCATTGAGATTGCGAAAAGCGACTGGACGCCGCTGAACGACTGGCAGCTGTTCCACGATTTCTTCCATAAAGGTCCGCACTGCCGCCTGCTGCGCGTTGACCTGAAAACCGGCGAAAGCGCGGTGATCCACGAAGAAAAAATCTGGCTTGGTCACCCAATTTACCGTCCGTTTGACGACAGCACCGTCGCATTCTGCCATGAAGGCCCGCATGACCTGGTGGACGCGCGCATGTGGCTGGTCAACGAAGACGGCACTAACGTTCGCAAAGTAAAAGAACATGCGGAAGGCGAAAGCTGCACGCACGAATTCTGGGTACCAAACGGCTCCGCGCTGGTGTACGTCTCCTACCTGAAAGGGAAACAGGGCCGCACTATCTACCGCTTCAACCCGGATACCAACGTTAACGAAGCGCTGATGCAGATGCCTGCCTGCTCACACCTGATGAGTAACTTCGACGGCACCATGCTGGTTGGTGACGGTTCCGGTACGCCGGTTGATGTGAAAGACACCAGCGGCTACACCATCGATAACGATCCATATCTGTACGCCTTTGACGTGGCGAAACAGGCCTACTTCCGCGTTGCTCGTCACGATACGTCGTGGGCAACGGTACAAAACAGCCGTCAGGTGACTCACCCGCATCCGTCCTTTACCCCGGATGATAGCGCGGTGCTGTTCAGCTCTGACAAGGACGGCAAGCCGGCGCTGTACATCGCTAAGCTGCCCTCTGAACGTGTATTAGTGAAAGCATAATTACCTTCTGAGTTTTGTGTTTCTGTAACTGGCCTTGCCCTCCTTTCGGAGGGCCTTTTTTTGCCTGTTGTTCAGGAAAGAAGAAAGAGCGCACAATATTATTCCCTCGCACGGACTGCCCCCTCTCCCTTTTTAAGGGAGAGGGTTGGGGTGAGGGTTTTACTCCGTGCGTACATTCCCCTCACCCTAACCCTCTCCCCAAAGGGGCGAGGGGATACATTGTGCCTTTCTGAGCATTCACGCCTTTTAGATAAGAGCCCCCACAAAAACGAAAACCCCCGGCCAAATGCTCCGGGGGGATAACGGATGAGGGTCCGAATTTATTTAGAAGGAATAAGCCACACCGACACGTAAACGGGTCTGACGCTCATCGGTAGATTTCACGCCCACGTTGCCCACTTCAAAGTACGGGGACCAGTTCTTATCCCATTTATACGCCAGCTTGCCGTTATATTCGGTGCTGTACGGTTTGTTGTCGTTACGATACAGGCTCTTATGCTGATCGTCGGCCACCGTACTACGCGCGTACACATAGTTCAGCTCAACGCGCCAGTCGCCCATCGCCCAACCAACCCAGGTATCCACTTTATTGACTTTATCGTCAACGCCACCGCTTGCCGGTACGCGGGTATATTCATAACGGTAACGAGCCGCAACATAGAAACCGTTATCAAAGCTGTACTGCGCATGCAGATAAGGTTTGTAGATTGAGAAGCTGTCTTTACTTTCAATGTTAAAGCCTGGGTTCAAGGCAAAATTATCCGTCGCCTTCCAGCGCCAGTTAATGGACTCTTCATGACCATTACCGACGATTTCGTTAAACGGACGATCCTGCTTATCAGTATCACCGCCCGTCTTCCACTTTGCTTCCACGCCAAAACCAAGACCATTATCAAAGCGATGAGACACCGCAACACGGTCCGCGTTAGATCCGCTGTCAATATATTCATGACGCAGGTCAACGGTAACCGCCGAAGCAGCGAAAGACATGCCAGCTAATACGGCCAGGGCCAGAGTTTTCTTAAACATTTGCCATCCCTCAATTAAAATTATGTTTCTTTTTTATGAAATTTGATTTTATTTTTTCCGGATATGCATTTTAGTGATCAGGATCGTAATTATTTGTTTCAGAAAAAGTGGCACAAAGAGGACGTGATAAAGCTCAACAAAAAATAGAAACCAGCCTCAAAAAATATAATATGGATCACATACTTTTATTTTTATAAAAATAAAAAACAATATTTTCAATGAGTTATTCGAATAAAAATAACGTACGTTATTCTTAGCAATAGTAATAATTTATGTTTAACTAATAATTCGACTAAGCATCTTCTCATGCATAAGATTTACAACCGACACAAATAAACATAAATTCATAAAGGAATGAACTAGACAAAATCACAGCGATGTTCGCGTAACTCAGTGCAGAGAAACAAAAAAGGCCTCTGTTGAGGCCTTTCTGGGATAGGGTAATTACGAGGAAGCTAAAGCGTTATTACTGAATATCTCGTTCCACGGCCAGCGCAACGCCCTGACCACCACCAATGCACAACGTGGCAAGCCCTTTGCGGGCATCACGTTTCACCATTTCGTGAACCAGTGAAACCAGGATACGGCAGCCTGAAGCACCGATAGGGTGCCCCAATGCAATCGCTCCGCCGTTCACGTTCACCTTCTGTTCGTTCCACTCCAGCATTTTGCCCACCGAAATGGCCTGCGCTGCAAAAGCTTCATTGGCTTCAATTAAATCCACATCGCTCAACTGCCAGCCAGCACGTTCAAGACAGCGACGAGTGGCATAAACCGGTGCAATCCCCATCAATGCAGGATCGACACCGACGCTGGCAAACGCGCGGATCCGCGCCAGGATCGGCAGCCCGAGCTCCAGCGCTTTGCTTTCGCTCATCATCAGCACCGCCGCCGCGCCATCATTAATCGATGACGCATTGCCCGCGGTTACCGACCCTGCATGATCAAAAGAGGGAACAAGGCGAGCCAGCGCTTCGGCGCTGGCATCAGTTTGCGGTTGCTCGTCGGTGTCGACAATTCGCGGGCCGCCCGGCTGCGGATTCACCACCGGCACAATTTCATCGCGAAAACGTCCGGAGTCGATAGCTCTGCGGGCTTTATGCTGGGAACTGAGCGCCCAGGCATCCTGCTGTTCGCGGCTGATACCGTATTCCCGCGCCAGATTCTCTGCCGTCACGCCCATATGGTAGTCGTTGAAAGCATCCCACAGTCCGTCGTGCACCAGGCTGTCAATAAGCTGGCTGTTGCCAAGCTGAGCGCCGGTACGGCTGTCGGTTAGCACGTGCGGAGCACGGCTCATGTTTTCTTGCCCACCGGCAATCACCACGTCGGCTTCACCGCACTGAATCGCCTGTGTCGCCAGGTGCAGCGCCTTCAACCCCGAGCCGCAAACGTCATTGATGGTGATAGCCGAAACGGTATTGGGTAGACCGCCTTTAATCGCAGACTGTCGTGCCGGGTTTTGTCCGGTCCCCGCTGTCAACACCTGACCAATGATCACCTCGTCAATCGTCGCAGCAGAAATGCCGCTACGCTCAACCAGAGCATTAATCACCAGGCTCCCCAACTCCACGGCAGAATGACGGGCAAGCGCCCCTTGAAAACAGCCTATGGGCGTGCGGACAGCACCTACGATAACGACGTCTTTCATCTCGACCTCAGCGCAAATTTATCCGCGTATAGTAGATGATTGTTATCAACTATTTTCGTAATTGTTTAAAAAAAGTGAGTTTTATCACAAAGGAAATTCATATCAAATCCGCTAGGCGGAAACCTGCTGTAGATACTGTCGCAACCAGCTTCCCGCAGCGCCCAGCGGTGAGGCCTTATGCCAAAGCAGATCGGTTGATACCGAAATTGGCCAGCCCACAATATCCAGCATAGTCAGCTCTGCGGACCGCGCAAATTCGTCCACCAGCGCACAGGGCAACGCGCACCAGCCAAGCCCCTGTGCTGCCATGCTCAGCAGCATCAGATAGTTTGGCGCAGACCACACAGGCCCGCGCGCTGGCGTGGTGTGGTTTTCCAGATAGGTGTTGAGCCGCAGCTCACGCCAGGTGCTCAACTGCTCCCACTCCAGCCCCCGCTCGGCGGCCAGGGGATGCGTAGGCGACACGTAAATCGCCATGCGCGTCTGCATCGGCAATCGGGTATGGCCAATATCGGTAGGATAGCTATCCCGCGCTTCAATCAACCCCACCTGCGCGCGCCCTTTTTGCAGGAGATCGACAACGTCGTCATCTTCCCCTACCAGGCACTCAAACTCCGTATGCGGGAAGCGGCGGTCAAACTGGGCCAGCAGATCTTCAAGCACATCCGGATGCAGCGTATCGGAAAGCACGAAGGTGAGCCGCGCCTCGGTCTCGCCACTCAGCGACACCGCCAGCTCATCCAACCGTTCGCTGGCGCTCAGAATGGCCTGCACGTAGCTCAGCACCCGCTGTCCTTCGGCGGTGAGCAGCGGCTGGCGCGTGGAGCGATCGAACAGCGACACGCCGAGATCCGCCTCCAGATGCGCGATGGCGGTGCTGATGGTCGATTGACTCTTTCGCAGACGACGCGCCGCCGCTGAGAAAGAGCCGCAGGAGACGGTTTCGACAAACGCCGTCAGGGCTTCGGGAGAATAGCGCATGATGTATCTACTTTATCGATGGTTTCTATCTTTTACTTATCATATTTATCCATAAAATGCGCACTATTGCCTTCCATAAATCAAAGGTCACAAAATGCAAAACGATTCATTACATCGCAGAAAACTTCCGGAGCGTATCTTCCATGCCGTGTGCTTCGAGGGGATCGCCACCGCGATCCTCGCCCCTACCGCGGCCTACCTGATGCAGCGCTCCGTACTTGAAATGGGCGGGCTAACGGTGATTCTGGCTACCACCGCGATGATCTGGAACATCATCTATAACGCCGGATTCGACCGCTTCTGGCCGGTAACCCGTGTTATCCGTACCGCTAAGGTTCGTGCGCTGCACGCGCTCGGCTTTGAGTTCGGGTTTATCGTTATCGGGGTAAGCATCGTGTCGTGGGTGCTGGGGGTAACGCTTCTGCAGGCCCTCACGCTGGAGATTGGTTTCTTCCTGTTCTTCCTGCCCTACACCATGCTCTACAACTGGGTGTACGACATGCTGCGCGAGCGCATTATCAAGCGCCGTCAACAGAACCTTTACGCGCAAAATTAATCTGCTTTTCAGGCCGATAACAATCGGTCTGAAAATGTTCAGCCACACGAAAAGCTAATTATGGTAAATTATCCGCCATTTTTTTGGTTTTATGGTTGATATATTCAGATAATGTCTAAAATTTGGTCTAAAGAAGAGACGCTATGGAGCTTTGCCCTATATGGCACAGCCGTCGGCGCGGGGACCCTTTTCCTGCCCATCCAGCTTGGCGCCGCCGGTGCCGTGGTGCTGTTTATTACCGCCCTCGTCGCCTGGCCCCTGACCTACTGGCCGCATCGCGCCCTATGTCAGTTCATCCTGTCTGCTAACACCCCGGCAAGCGTTGGTATTACCGGTGCCGTCAGCCACTATTACGGCAAGAAGATCGGTAACCTGATTACCACGCTCTACTTCGTGGCCTTCTTCGTGGTGGTATTGATTTACGCGGTCGCCATTACCAACTCGCTCACCGAGCAAATTGGTCACCACATGCCGGTCGACCTCACCACGCGAGCGTTAGTGAGTCTTGGCGTTGTACTGTTGCTGAACCTGATCTTCCTGACGGGTCGTCAGACGACCATCAAAGTGATGGGCATGCTAGTCTTCCCGCTGATTGCCTACTTCCTGTTCCTGTCTATCTACCTGACCGGAAGCTGGCAGCCGTCGCTGCTGACCACGCAGATGGAAGTCAGCACGCATACGCTGCACCAGGTGTGGTTATCCATTCCCGTGATGGTTTTCGCTTTTAGCCATACGCCGATTATCTCCACCTTCGCTATTGACCGGCGGGAGAAATATGGCGAGCAGGCCATGGGTAAATGCAAAAAAATCATGAAGGTGGCATATCTTGTCATCTGCCTGAGCGTGCTGTTCTTCGTGTTCAGTTGCCTGATGTCGATTCCGCCGTCCTATATCAACACGGCGAAGGCCGAAGGCGTAACCATTCTTTCTGCGCTGTCGATGATGCCGAACTCACCGAGCTGGCTGTCGATTTCCGGGATTGTGGTCGCCGTGGTGGCGATGTCGAAATCGTTCCTCGGCACCTATTTTGGGGTAATTGAAGGGGCGAGCGAGATGGTGAAATCCTCGCTGAACCAGGTTGGCGTTCGCAAAAGCCGTTCCTTTAACCGCGGGCTATCTATCCTGCTGGTGTCGGCGGTGACCTTTATCGTCTGCTGCATTAACCCGAACGCTATCTCAATGATCTACGCCATCAGCGGCCCGCTGATTGCCATGATTCTGTTTATCATGCCGACGCTGTCGACCTACCTGATTCCGTCGCTCAAGCCTTACCGTTCTATTGGTAGCCTGATTACGCTGATTGTCGGTCTGCTGTGCGTGTCGGTGATGTTCTTCGGGTAAGGTAATTCCGGTTCCCGGCGGCGCTCCGCCTGGACGGGCTACGGTTTAGTAATTGCGGATGTAAAAAAGCCTGCCAGGGTAACCTGGCAGGCTTTTTTGTAGGCCGAATAAGGCGGAGCCGCCATCCGGCAATCATGATGCGATTACAGCGCCATGTCGTGCTGCGGTGACGCGCTCGCTGGCTGTTCTGCCGGTTTTGCCTGAGCAACCGGTGCCGCTGGCATCTGAATAACCGGCGGTTTGGTCAGCTCCAGCGTGGCGGCGGTGTCATCCCAAACCTGCTGGGTCAGCGCGACGTTGCCGTTCAGGTTCTGGCCAAAGCTCGGTACGATATTGCGAATTTTGCTCTGCCATTCCGGTGAGTTGAACTGCTCCGGGAACAGCTTCTTAATCACGTTCAGGGTGATTGGCGCTGCGGTAGACGCACCTGGAGATGCACCCAGCAGCGCGGAGATGGTGCGCTGTTGGTCAACCACCACTTCGGTACCCAACTTCAACACGCCGCCTTTGTCGGCATCTTTCTTGATAATCTGCACGCGCTGGCCGGCCTGAATCAGCTTCCAGTCTTCTTTACGCGCCTCTGGGTAGTACTCTTTCAGCGCAGCAAAGCGGTCGTCGTCGCTCAGCATCACCTGGCTTACCAGGTATTTCACCAGGTCGAAGTTATCCAGACCTACGTGAGTCATCGGCATGACGTTGCTGGTCGTGGTGGTGCTTAACAGGTCGAAGAACGAACCTTGTTTGAGGAACTTAGTGGAGAAAGTGGCGAACGGCCCGAACAGTACCACGCGTTTACCATCAATAAAGCGCGCATCGATATGCGGCACGGACATCGGCGGTGCCCCAACGGAAGCCTGGCCGTACACTTTTTCCATATGCTGACGCGTGACGTCAGGGTTTTCCGTCATCAGGAAGGAGCCGCCTACCGGGAAGCCCGCATAGTTATCCGCTTCTGGAATGCCGGTTTTTTGCAGCAGTTTAAGCGCACCGCCGCCTGCACCGATAAAGACGTATTTCGCGTCGATAGCGTGCTGCTTGCCGCTGTTCACATCTTCAATGGTCACATGCCAGGAGTTGTCGCCGTTGCGTTTAAACTCGGTCACTTCAGAGGAGGTTTGCAGCGTGAAGTGGTTGTTCTTTTGCAAGCTGCCTATCAGCTGACGGGTAATTTCACCGTAGTTAACGTCGGTGCCCACTGGCGTCCAGGTAGCAGCCACTTTTTGCTGCGGGTCACGACCAGCCATGACCAGCGGCGCCCACTGGGCAATTTGCTGATGATCGGTGGAGAATTTCATGCCCTGGAACAGCGTGGTTTTCTGCAGCGCATCGTAACGTTTACCGAGGTAATCAACGTTTTTGTCGCCCCAGACGAAGCTCATGTGCGGCGTGGAGTTAATAAAGCTATGCGGGTTATTCAGAATGCCGCGCTTCACCTGCGAAGACCAGAACTGGCGGGAAATCATAAACTGTTCGTTAATTTCTAGCGCCTTGGTCACGTCGATGGTGCCATCTGGGCGTTCCGGCGTGTAGTTCAGTTCCATATTGGCGGAGTGACCGGTACCGGCGTTATTCCAGCCGTTAGATGATTCCAGCGCGACTTTGTCGAGCTTCTCAACCATCACCTGTTTCCAGTCAGGCTGCAATTCCTGCAACCAGGTGCCCAGAGAAGCACTCATAATACCGCCGCCAATCAGCAGGACATCGGTTTTTTCGGTGGTATCGGTATTTGCGTAAGCCGCTGAATTGACCAGCAGCGCGATGGTCGCCAGAGAAAATAGTTTTTTATTAATAGCAGGCATAATGATGATATTCGCATAGCTAAATGTAATGTGTGCGCCAATAGTAGCGCACTTTTACATTATTTTAAAATACCACTCACTTTCCACTTAGAGTTATTAACAAATTACCACTTTGCTTTTTTTAATTAAAAAAATCATCCGTATTATTTGCGTGGAAATAAAATTTAAATAATTTCAGTTTAATTCACGAAATTAATGCAGACCGAATTCCGCCATAAGCTGCTGGCGCAGCAGGACAAAATCCGTACTGCTACGTTCGCGCGGCTGCGGCAATGTCACTTCAATGATGCGAATCGGATCGCCTTTAATTTTCGGTAAAATAATCACGCGGTCGGCGAGATAAATCGCCTCTTCCAGATCGTGTGTGACCAACACCATCGTCATCTTTTCCACATCGCGAATGCGGGCCAGCTCCTCCTGCATGGTGATTTTGGTCATCGCATCGAGCGCCCCCAGCGGCTCATCCAGCAGCAGGATCTCCGGCTGGATGGTCAACGCTCTGGCAATGCCGACACGCTGGGCCATGCCGCCGGAAAGCTGGTTGGGCAGCGCCTGTTCACAGTGGCTGAGCCCCACCAGCTCAATCGCCTCTTTCGCCCGCGCTCTGGCCTGCTTACGCGGTACGCCCTGGACATCCAGGCTGAAGCTGACGTTTTCCAGCACCGTCAGCCACGGCAGCAGGCGCGGCTCCTGGAAAATCACCGCTCGTTCGCGGCTCATCCCATGCACCGCCTGACCGTCAATCACCACATCGCCCGCGTCCGGCGTTTCAAGCCCCGCGAGGATTCGCAGCAGCGTGGTTTTCCCGCAGCCGCTGGGCCCGACGATAGCAATACTCTGCCCGCTTTCAATCTGTAAATTAAGGTCGCGGAAGACATCAAACGGCTTCCCCTCAAGGGAGAAGGTCTTACGTAAGCGGCGAATAGAAATATCACCGCGGGCGGTCTGCGGGGTTGATGTCATCATACACCTTCCGTTTTCAGCAAAATATTTGACGCTTTGAGCTGGCCTTTTTTCAGCACGCCGTCGCGCTCAAGAATATCCAGCCAGAACTGCACGTCATGAGGCTCTGATAGCCCGCCTTTACGTACGCCGTAGCCGGTGAAGTACTGCGCCACATCCGGGTTTTCACCGCGTTCTTTGAGGATCTTCGCCATGATCTCACGCACCTGCGCAGGGTTCTCACGAGCGTAGTCCAGCGCACGCGCCGACTCCACAACGAAGATACGTGCCGCATCCGGGTGCTGCTTCACGAAGTCTGAACGCAGTACCGTAAAGCCCCCGGCAATCGGCCCCAACACGTCGGCGTCGTTGAAGATTGGACGCAGGCCACCGTGGCTGCGTGCAACGCCTTCAAACGTCGTCTGCCAATAGCCAAAGGCCGCAACGTCAACCTGCCCAGAACGCAGAGTTTGCTCAAGCTGCGGGCCCGGAACCGCTACCGGTCTGGCGGCGTTTTCCGGCAGATTCGCCTGGTGCAGCGCTTCACGCAGGGTGTAGTCCAGATGGGCGCCCAGGGTGTTTACCGCCACGCTTTTTCCGACTAAATCTTTGATGGACTTAATCGGGCTATCCTCCTTCACGTAGAAGATGGATTTGGTGGTCTCGTTGATACCGTTGGTGGGATAAGCCGCCACAAAGTCGTTACCGTTGGCGATAGCGTTGATAACCGCCGGTGTGGCAGCCGACCCGATATCAATGCTGCCTGAGGCCAGTGCAAATAAAGACTCCGGGCCGCCGCTGGCATAACCGGCGTTTTTAATCGATACCCCGGTGCCTTTAAAATATCCCAGCGCTTCCGCCAGTTCATGAGCGGAAATACCGCCGTAGCTCGCCATATAACGCATCGTCACCTCATCCTGAGCGCGAACCGACGCACTAATACCCAATAAGAAAAGCACCGCAACCCACGCAGAATAGAACTGTTTTTTCATTATAAAAATTCCTTTATGGCGATAAGTAAAAACGCAAAATAACGTGCAAAATTAACGGCTACGGATATTCCATCGACACAAGCGACGTTGAAGTACAACCAGAATCGCATTAGCTAATAGTCCGGCAAAAGCCAGCAGAAATATCGCGGCAAACATCATGGGTATTTGGAAGTTATATTGCGCATTCATCACCCTAAAACCGATCCCCTGATTCGCACCGATCATTTCGGCGGCAATCAATAGCAGCAACGCCGTGGTGGCCGACAGGCGCAGACCGATAAAAATAGAGGGAACGGAGGCGGGAACAATCACCCGATAGAACAGCGTCATACGTCCGGCACCAAAGGTGCGCGCCATCTCCAGCAGTTTGGTATCCACCTCTTTCACGCCGCTGATGGTCGACAGCAGAATCGGGAACAGCGCCGCCCAGAAAATCACGAACACTTTAGATGTTTCTCCGAGCCCTAACAGCAGAATAAAGATCGGATACAGCGCCAGCGCCGAGGTTTGGCGGAACAGTTGTAAAATGGGGTCCAGCGCCTGTTCCAGCGGGCGAATTTGCCCCATAAACAGCCCCAGCGGGATCCCCACGACGATGGCGGCGGCAAAAGCCAGCCCGGCGCGCTGGAGACTGATAGTGATATCGCCCAGCAATGCGCCTTGCGTTATACCGTTCCACAGCGCAATAAAGATTTTATCCAGCGGCGGGATAATCGCCGCGTTCAGCCAGCCGGCGGTGCTGGCGATTTGCCAACCGGCGAAGAACAGCACCAGCAGGCCGTAGCGCGCAATCAGCGACAGGCTGCGCTGGTACCACAGCAGATACGCAGGCTTATTCTGTACGCGCGCCTTCAGACGAATGCGGGTCGTGGAGTAGAACATAGTGCCTCCTTAAGCCACTTTGCTGTCGCGCACGGCGCTATAGCGATTGCTGGCAAACGGCAGCCCCAGATTTTCACGCAGCGTTTTGCCCTCGTACTGAGTACGGAACAGGCCGCGTTTTTGTAAAATCGGCACCACCAGCTCAATAAAGTCATCCAGTCCGCCCGGAAGCCACGGCGGCAGCACGTTGAAGCCGTCCGCGGCTTCGTTTTCAAACCACTCCTGCAGCGTATCCGCCACCTGCTCGGCGCTGCCCACCACGGTGAAATGACCGCGCGCGGTCGCCACCCACTGGTAGAGCTGGCGAATGGTGAAGTTGTTTTCGTCGGCAATCTGGCGAATCAGCTCAGGACGCGATTTCATACCTTCGGTGACCGGCAGCGGCGGCAACGGGCCGTCAGGGTCAAATTTACCGAGGTCGATACCGCCACCGGCCAGCCCGTTCAGCAAAGCGATACCGTCAGCTTCAACAATCAGTGAAGTGAGCTTGTGGTACTTCTCTTTGGCTTCTTCCTCGGTACGGCCAATAAACGGCGCGACGCCAGGCATAATCAGCACGTGGTTCGGGTTGCGACCCACGGCGCGGGCACGCGATTTAATATCGCGGTAGAAGTCCTGCGCGGTGTTGAGATGTTGGTGTGATGTAAAAATAACCTCGGCGGTGGCAGCAGCCAGCGTGCGGCCGCTTTCAGACTGCCCCGCCTGCACGATGACCGGCTGACCCTGGGCTGAACGCGGCACGTTCAGTGGCCCGCGCACCTTAAAGAATTTGCCGACGTGATCGGTGTTGTGCACCTTACTGCGATCGAAGAACTGGCCTGAGGCTTTGTCGCGCAAAAACGCGTCGTCCTCAAAGCTGTCCCACAGTTTTTTCACCACCTCAACGTGCTCTTTCGCCCGCTGGTAGCGGTATTCATGCGGGTGTTGGGTGTCCAGATTAAAGTTGTGCGCCGCGGCTTCAGTGGCGGTGGTCACTACGTTCCAGCCAGCACGCCCGCCCGAAATCAAGTCCAGCGAAGCGAACTTGCGCGCCAGGTTGTAGGGTTCTTCATAGGTGGTGGAGGCGGTGGCGATAAAACCAATGTTCTGCGTCAGCGGGGCCAGCGCGGAAAACAGGGTGACGGGCTCGAAACCTGCCACTTTAGCGGTGCCGCCATCGGTGACGCCGGAAGCGGGAATCGCCAGGCCATCGGCCAGGAAGTAGGCATCAAACAGGCCACGCTCGGCGGTCTGGGCAAGCTGTTTATGAAATTCGAAGCTGGTTGCTCCATCGGCCGGGGAGTCCGGGTGACGCCACGCCGCAATATGCTGGCCGCCGCCGGGAAGGAAAGCCCCTAATTTGATCTGTCTGCTCATTCTGGTTTCTCCTGATTCGATGCCGAAAGTGGGCTGAAATCAAGATAGCCAGAATGCGCAGTCATTCTGAAATAACAAATATTGAGTTAGTTATTTACATTTTTGCAATGAAGCTACGAGTCATGATGCTTTCGTATCCTCAACGACCGCTTCCGGACGACGATTTTCACGCTGCCAGGCAGGAAGCTCCGCCAGCTTTATCCCTTCCGGCACAATGCTGTGTTTCAGACAGGCCACCCGCTGAGAGCGATAAATACTGGTGTAACCTGAAACCAGATAGGCCACCACGCAGGCCATCGCCGCATAAACGCCGACGTCAGCACCGAACAGTTCAATCGCCATCAGCGTCGAGGCAATCGGCGTATTTGCCGCCCCGGCAAAGACCGCGACAAAGCCCAGCCCCGCCAGGAAGGCAAACGGCAGATGAAGCAGCGGTGCGAGCGCGTTCCCAAGCGTTGCCCCCACATAAAAGAGCGGCGTCACCTCGCCACCTTTAAACCCACTGCCGAGCGAAGCAACGGTAAAAATAAGCTTACCGAGGAAGTCCCACGGTGCCAGTGGATGCTGAAAAGCATCGACAATAACGGGGATCCCCAGACCAATGTATCGATCGGCGTGCAGCAAGTAGACCGCCGCCGCGACAACGGCCCCGCCGATAAACGGGCGCAGCGGTGCGTAGGCAATCCATTTTTTCATCATGCCCCCGACCAGATGCGTCGCATCAGCAAAAACGCGCGCAGCCAGACCGAAGCAGCAGCCAGCGACGATAACCGCCGCCAGCGTCCAGGCCGATACCGCCGGGATGGATGACATCGCGTAGTGCGTATGGTGCACGCCCCACATCAGGCCGACCTGGTCTGCCACCACTGCGGCCACCAGGCAGGGAAAGATCGCGGTGTAGTGCATGCGGCCAATCGCCATGACCTCAAGGCCAAAAATCGCCCCGGCGAGCGGGGTACCAAACACAGAGGAAAAGCCTGCGCTAACGCCTGCCATCAGCACCATACGACGCGCATCGTTATCAAGCCCGAGCAGCGGCGTGAACCGATCGGCTATCGAGGCGCCCATTTGTACCGCCGTCCCTTCGCGGCCGACCGACGCGCCGAACAAATGAGAAACGACCGTGCCGATAAACACCAGCGGCGCCATCCGCAGCGGGATAGTGTTAGCCGGGCTATGCACCTCTTCCAGAATCAGGTTATTTCCCGCTTCAACCGAGCGACCAAGACGCAGGTAAATCCAGCCCACCGCAAAACCAGCAAACGGCAACAGCAGGATAAGCCAGTGGTGTTGAAGGCGCGTGGCCGTCGCCCAATCAAGCGAGAAGAGGAATAAAGCAGATGCAGAGCCGACAAGCACGGCAATAACGGTAGCCAGCAGGAGCCACTGTATTAAGAAGAACAGCGAATTTTTACGAGCGAAGTGTTCAGAGAGCATTGACGCATCCTCAGATGAATTAATCATCCTGGACGCGATAGAGGTGTGCCTGTTCATTCCCGGTCCAGGAATACAAACAGGCATCATCAGCCACACGGCGGTTCAAGGGGGAATGCCATCCCCTACGCATAAATATTAGCACACGAATCGTTTCAGCCAAATACATGGCAACTGAAATTATTTCAGCGTCTCCAGCGGGAAAGGCCGGTCCTGCACCACCGTTTTCATCACCAGCGTTGAACGCAGGTGCTGCACGCCCGGCATCGCGGATAGCTTTTGATCGTAGAGCTTCTGGAACGAAGAGAGATCGCGCGTCACCACCTGCATCAGATAGTCCGGATCGCCAAACAGACGCTGGGCCATCACGATCTGCGGGATCTCTTCCACCGCCTCTTCAAACGCGCTGACCGCCTTTCTGTCGCCCTCTTTCAGCGTCGCAAAGACCAACGCCACAAAGTTAAAGCCCATTTTTCCCGGGTCCAGGTTGGCGCGGTAGCCGGTAATCACCCCTTCCTGCTCCAGCACCCGCAAGCGTCGGTGGCACGGCGATAAACTCAGATTCACCCGTTCAGCGAGCTCGGTGATAGATAAACGGCCATCGGCCTGTAGTTCAGCAAGAATTTTTCGATCAATGCTATCCATTTAGAAGATTCTCTCATTCCGACCGGGTTTTCAGCATAACATTGAAAGCTCATTGCGTGGCAATAACGATATTCTTTCCTGACATTCAGTACGGTTTTTAAAGGCTAACGTCATGGGTAAGCGCGGAGAGTATCGGGCATGGAGATGAGTTTGGTTGCGGGATTCTGGCTGGTTTCGTTTTTGCTGATCATGACGCCGGGGGCCGATTGGGCCTATACCATCAGCGCCGGGATCCACGGACGCAGCATCGTTCCAGCAGTGGCGGGGCTGATGTCTGGACATTTGCTGGCAACCGTTGTAGTGGTGGCTGGGGTGGGCGTGCTCATTGCCGGACATCCGCTGGCGCTATCGGTCATTACCCTATTGGGCGCGTGCTATCTGCTGTGGCTCGGCATATCGCTGTTGCGCCATCCGGCAACGGTCGCCAGCGCTTCTCAGGAACGTGGTGGCTGGAACCAGTGGGCATTAAAAGGTCTGTGCATCAGCGGCCTGAACCCAAAAGTATTTTTACTGTTTCTGGCGCTGCTGCCACAGTTCACCGACCCACACGGACGGTGGTCGGTGGCTATGCAGATGTCGGCACTTGGGGTGATGCACCTTATTACCTGCACGATTATCTATTTACTGGTGGGCTACGGTTCACGCGCGTTGCTGGCGAGTCGCCCACAGGCGTCACGGGTTGTCAGCCGTATTTCAGGCGGTTTGATGGTGCTTATCGCGGTTGCCCTGTTAGTTGAACAGCTCCGCTAAAAAAGGTGCGCCAGCCTAAGCTGGCGCCACATTTCAGGCACGAATGTCGTCATACTCGCGGGTATTATCAAACTCATGCCTGGCGAACGGGCACAGTGGAATGATTTTGCGCTGTTCCTGACGCATTTTCTCAACCACCTTTGCCACCAGTTGTTTACCCACGCCCTGCCCCTTCAGGCTCTCATCAACATCGGTATGTTCAATAATGCTCAGGTGCTCACCGGTGGGAACAAAGACGATTTCCGCCACCTGGTTACCGTCGCCGTCGTTGACGTAAAACTTGTTATGCCCTTCCAGAATTTCCATGTATCCCTCGCTTAATCATGATGACGGTATTTCAGCGCCCCGCTTGGGCAGGTGTCGATAACGCGTACTACCGTTTGCGCATCGACTTCATCCGGGATGATCCACGGCTTGCGCTTCAGGTTGAACAGCATGCTGCTTCCGCGCACGCAGTTCCCAGAATGCTGGCAAATCGCCGTATTGAAGTAGACGTCAATCTTCTCCCCGGTATAGACACGATAACCTGCGTCCAGTAGTTCCTTATCCATGACATTGCCTCTAATTTTTATATAGGTTCGAGACTAAGCATAGACCTGTCCAGGGGGATGAATCATCACCTATCGCGAAAAAACGCAGCGAGAAAGTTTTTATCCGTTGGAGATGGAGGAGTATCGATACGATGCCACAGAATTAAAAATAGACGGCAGCAGAAGCCGCATAATAAAGAATCTACATTTTCATACCTGACGATATGGAAAAAGAAAAGGTGCAGCCCCGACAATTATGCCGGGGCTATTGCGAAGAGAGATATATTAGAACGAGTATGCCACACCTACACGGAAACGGGTCTGGCGGTCGTCACGGTCGTTTACGCCTACGTTACCCACCTCGCCGTATGGCGCCCAGTTTTTATCGATTTTGTACGCCACTTTGACGTTATATTCCTGGGAGTACGGTTTATTGTTGTTACGTGCATTACCTTCTGAACTGCGCGCATAAACGTAGTTCAGCTCGGTACGCCAGTCGCCGAACACATAACCTGCCCATGCGTCACCACGGTTCACCTTATCATCGTCTTTGTTAGCATTTGACGGGTAACGGGTGTAGTCGTAGCGGTAACGTGCGGCGACGTAGAAGCCGCTATCGAAGCTGTATTGTACGCGCAGATTCGGCTTATAAATAGAACGGCTATCGTTACTTTCGATATTAAAGCCTGGTTGAATAGAGAAGTTTTTATTGAATTTGTATTGGTAGCTAATCGATTCTTCATGGCCGTTGCCGACAAAGTCGGAGAACGGTTGATCGGTATTATCCCCGCCTGATTTCCATTTCGCTTCTACCGAGAAACCAAATCCGTTCGCGAAGCGGTGAGAAACTGAAACACGGTCTGCGTTAGTTTTATCTGTTTTGCCACCATCAATAAATTCATGACGGAGATCGACTGTCACTGCGGATGCTGCGAAGGATGCGCCACATAAAGCAATCATGACCAGAGATTTCTTAAACATGCAATAACCCTCAATTGGAATTATGTTTCATTTTTATGAAATTGCATTTTATTTTTTTAAGAAAGATATTTTAGTGATCAAGATCGTAAAGATTTATTTCATGAATGTATCGAATTGAGAGACGTGACAGAGCTCAAAAAATGCACGGTTGACTAATCGAAAATAGCGTTTTAGATCACACAAAAGATTAATTTACATTAGGCTTACATATCTTTATAAAACTATTTTATTCATTAAAATCAATACAATAAAACAAAATAGTTTCGTTGGTTACTTATTTTTCAACAATAGTTACGATGCCTAATAATATTAATATAAAGAATAAACTTACGAATTAAGCAGAAATCGAGCGAAGGCATTAATGATTAGAAATATAAAAACAACCATTTTTAGTAGCTTATTTCCCCTCTTTACGCACATCCCGTAAGACGGTATTCCCTCTCAGGTAATGCCTTACGTTGCCCTCATCCCACGAGGAACCATCACTCGCGCATCACGAGATAGTTTTTCTTTACCGCTTAGCGATATCTTCTGATTCGTCACCCTCTGCACTCGCTGTCATCATGCCCCCACAGCAAACGGCATGTCGCCGTTGAAACGTACATGACAAATGAGGTCCGCAATGAGCGCATTATTCTCCGGTAAAAAATTGTTAGTGGTTGGCGGTACAAGCGGTATGGGCTTTGAAACCGCAAAATTGGTACTGAAAAATGGCGGCAGCGTCGTACTGGTCGGGAATCGTCAGGATAAAGCTGAACAGGCTCGTCAGGCGCTGATGGCCGACGGTCAGGTCTCTATCATCATTGCCGACCTGATGAAGGAAGAGGGAATGCAGCACGTCATCAACACCATTAATGCGGAACATCAGGACATCAGCCTGCTGGTCAACGCCGCCGGCGTATTCTTCCCGAAAGCGTTCACCGAGCACGAGATGGCGGACTATGACATGTATATGAGCATCAACCGCGCCACCTTCTTCATCACCCGTGACGTGGTACGCAACATGGTGGATGCCGGGATTCACGGCGCTATCGTCAATATCGGTTCAATGTGGGCGCAGCAGGCTATTGGCGCCACGCCTTCTTCGGCTTATTCGATGGCGAAAGCGGGTCTGCACGCGCTGACCAAAAACCTGGCTATTGAGCTGGGCGGTAATGGGATCCGCGTCAATGCGGTTTCTCCAGCGGTGGTACACACGCCAATTTACGAAGGCTTTATCCCGAAAGAAGAGGTTGGTTCAGTGATGAATAGTTTTGACAGCTTCCATCCGATTGGTCGAGTTGGCACCCCTGCCGATGTTGCAGAAGCGGTCTCCTTCCTGCTTTCCGATAAAGCGAGCTGGGTGACAGGCGCCATCTGGGACGTTGACGGTGGCGTGATGGCTGGTCGCAACGCCTGATAGCCGCGGCACGGGAAAACGTGGAGAGACAATGATGGGCGACGAGGCGGTGATATTCGATATTTTCACCGCCTGGCGTGGTGGTATAGCAAGTGAGTCCATGAGCCATATGCGTCTTCGCCGTGGACGCCGATACTCTTCAACGCGCCATAATATCCGTGCCGATGAGCCTCGCCTTCCTGGAGGGGGCAATACCATCCACACACCACATAATAATATGAATTTATTAATAAAATTAGATGCAATACAGGAGAAGCAACAACACGTACTATTTAAGATCACGGATAAGTTCAAGTACATCTTTTTTGACAGAATCTTGTATTCGCCCTGAGTGAGCGATCAACGTGAGCGCTTCAATACTTAAACCATCCCTGATCACTTTTCGCGCTTTACTGATACGGGTCCGACAGCTCTTCTCTGTATATCCCTCGCATGAGTGCATTTGCTCAATGATGTCAGCGCTTGATAAGTTTGAATCGGCAAAATGAGGGTAGTAGTTTACGAAACACTCCATTCCGATAGCCTTGAGGTGCTCAGCCAGCGTAGCGTGGCCTGTTATCCTCTCTTGCGGCTCCAAAACGTTCTCCCCAGTCTCTAACGGAGAGGTTTGGATAGATGCTTCATCTATTGAAACTGGATTGCTGACAGCCAGTCTTTCTTTGATGGAAGTGACTCGAGGATCAGCAAGAATCGCCCCTTTGAGGTTAATGATGCGTGCGTTAACGTGATCGCTATACCGCGCATAACCTCGTATTACTTCATGCGGAATTTTGTACCCATCAAGAACGTTGTAAGCTTCATCGAAAATAACCGCGATTAAATAATCAAAGTCGGCTGCTTCATAGTTACGTAGGGCACTAAGCTGCCGTGAAGGGTTATCCGGCGTAACTCTCCTCGCTTTGATCTGCACTTTCAAACCATCAGAATCGATGGCATCAGCGCCCGCCGACGAATTACTGAGAAGAGTCATACCTAGTGCTTCAGAAACCAGCCATTCAGCATAGTCACCGACAGGATTATTCTTGGTTCGTATTACATCTCTTGAACGTAATTCAGTTAAAATTTCGGAATGAAGCGACAGTAATTCAAGAACGCTCAGCGAGGTTAGTAAACCATCTGATATTAAATGATTATTTTTCAAATCTGCTCTCCTTTGCTTAAGTAAAACGCCACTGAAACACCTACGTTACGCCCCGCATTTTAATGTGATAAGAGTGCTTAAAGCGAGCAGTTCTAGATAAAACATGCGTTCATTCACCGCACGCGGTAACTATTTATTCAGTAATTTAAAATTTAAATTTTTTAACTACTCTAGTTCTTAATTCTTCCCTATCTGACCACAGATACGCCAGGGTGAGGCCAACGCTATTTTGCGGTCTCCAGGCTAAGGAGACACGCTAATGCTTCGGGAAACAACATAGTTCAAAGGTTTTTTTCTTTCCCCTGAATTTGCGTAGGTACCCACCAAAGAGCCGCACTCCAATAGTGACATTCCATGCCAACGGTCTATGATGCGATGACCAACGCCGCAGGGGTGAATTCTGAAGGATAACAACATGTCACAAACACAGATTACTAAGTCCAGTTTTCCAGCCAAGTCTTTGCTGACCATTATTTTAGTCGCTGTGCCATCTTTATCTTATGCAGCGGAGAGCATTGATCAACTAGCAACCCGCATTGGAATGGATCACTTTCGGGAAGCAATAAAAAAGGGCGATCGCAACGCTTTTAAAACGCTGCCAGCAAAAGGCTACAAAAACGGTCTTACCGGACTACTCATCAAAACGAATACATACGCTAACCCTGATGATAGCTTTGCTGATTGCGACACGGATACTGTCTTTGTTTCAGTTAAGGATCATAAAACAATTCCAGGCTGTCGAATTTCTTTAAAGTTAGCTAGTAAAGACGGTGACGGGAGCTATCACGATAGTGGCATTCGAGTCGAGTACGGTATAGCGACCGATTCGAAGAAATTCATCGCCAACAATTCAGCTTGGGCACAACACGTAATTTCCGGTGACAAAGTGCTGGAGAACGAATTAAGCAGCGCTAAAAACGAGACTCTTTGTAATTCGTGGGCAACGATGGCCCGTAACATTGCAGCAGGCAGAGATAATCAAGACCCGCAATCTATGTTTGATGAACAAATAGAAGGGTTAAGAGGCAAACTGGGCATTACTGAACAGAACATCGTGTTTGCACACTACATCGCCCACACGGTTTATACCGATTTAGCCGGTAAAACGCCGAAAGAAGCTGAATACATTATTTATAATGTATGCCGGAAAAGCATGTAATTATTTATCCCACCTTGAGTAAAGCTGTAGCAATAGTCGCTCTGGATGCACCATATTTACGTGCTAACGCACGAATACGCATTCCGCTATTCTATTTATCTACAATCGCGCTACAGTCTTGTTGGGCGATTTTAGGAAGTCTTGCCAGAGTCTTACCTTACGCCATCATTAATGAATTAGAAAAATATAGAGAAATGAGATTTGGAGCGGCGAAGGGATTAGAACAAGCCAACCAATAACTTGAAAAACATAGAGTTTTCAAGTTATATCTTAACTTATACCCCCAAAGATACCCCCAAAGCACAGAGGCTTTGAATTCAAGTAATTACCTTTGTCGATAAATCAGCAGGAAGCGAGATGATAGCAAATGGCAGGCATACTCGAAAGCAGCGACACCGTTAGTATCAGACTAATTACGATTTAATAAACCCAGATCCAGGCGGGCCCTCATGATATCAATAATCGTGAGATATGGCGTTTGTTCTTGCCAGCTAAACCCTCTGCGATCGATACGAACCAGTTCGTACTTTTCCACTAGAAAGTTAATGGCATCAGCCAGCGTGATACCGGCATCGATATGTTCCTGTATAACACGTTCCTCACTGAATGGTGTGTCGTTGAGGGTGAGACCATAGTGCTGTTCCAGCAGACGTGTCAGTAACATTTGCCAGACATCCACGGGTGACAGGCAGGGCTTCGCCGCCCGCTGAGTTGTTGCAGGTTGAGATTTCATGTTTGCTCTCGTGGAAGTTATTAGCGCTGAGTGGGATAAATGGCGATATATACGTAGCCGCAACTGCCAAGGGTATCGGCTTCGCAGGTGAAACCGTTGCGGTACAGAGTGACGCAGTGGGTGTGGCGAGGATTCAGTTCACCGGTAGTCAGCATGGATTCCATCTGGCGGATAAAGTACGGAAATGCCACATCCAGCTTCCGGCATTCTGCGTCACTGAACTGGCCGGTGATGCTGGCCCGTTCAGCTAAATAATGCAGCCGGTTCCCCTCCTGTACCAGACGGGCTCCCAGGCGTGGCGTGATATCCCGCTGCAGGCCCCATGTGATGTTGCTCATTGATAACCTCCGTTATTGTCAGTTCAGGGTAATACTCATCAGGCAGGCATACGGCCCGTTGCGGTCCTGGCGACGTTCGGCGTATACCGCCAGGACACCTGAGATATCCGGCACGTCCCTGCCGGTGTAATGGCAGACGCTACCGTGCCACTGATATTTTCCACTGCAGTATCGAAAAATGCGTGAGGCCGGATGCTGGCGGTATATCGTCATTGCCCGGCGTTTACTGATAATTTTCATGTCATACCTCACAGCAGACCGTGTTCTGCGAACGAATAGATTTGCCTTCCGCCAACAATCAGATGGTCGGGGACACGGATATCCACCATCTGAAGTACCTGAACCAGTCGCTGCGTGAGGGCTTTGTCAGCCTGGCTGGGTGTCGTTTCGCCGGAGGGATGGTTATGAGCGAGTATCACCGCCGCCGCGTTGAAATACAGGGCGCGCTTGACCACTTCCCGGGGATACACCTCGGTGCGGTTAATCGTGCCGCTAAAGAGCGTCTCATGGGCAATAAGCTGATTCTGGTTGTCCAGATACAACACCCGGAACTCTTCCCGCTCAAGCGCGGCCATATGCAGCCGCAGCCACTCGCGTACGGCGTGGGTGGAAGTGAAGGCCACCCCGGGCTCATGCAGGTGGCGGTCCAGAACGCTGAGCGCTCGCTGAATGAGACGCCGGTCCTGTGGCGTCATCTCGCCGGGTAAAAAGGAAAGCTGTTTCATCCGTTGCTCCTCCGGTCAGTCAATGATGCGCAGAATGGCGTGGGCTTCTGGATGCTGCAGGGCATAGTCCCGCAGGCGGTAATAGTGCGTGGTCATTGCGTCACACTCTGTACGGCAGGCATGATGGCTGTATTCAATCAGGCAGACCGCGATACCGGCAGCTTCTGCGCTCATTTCCGCACCATTCCCGTTCATGCTGTTGAACAGACGCCATTTATCGTCACTGTCAGCATCAGGAGCCATAAACGCGCCGCCATTGCTGAGCGTGTAAAAGGACCAGATACCACCGCTGTACTCATCACAGAAGCGGCCCATCCAGGCGAAAATATGCGGCTCCAGGGTTATCCATTGTGGAATGGTGCCAAAGTGCTGCGGCCAGAAATCGATACGTTGTTCATCGGGTACCTGCGTTACGGTCAGTTCAAATTCGGATTCGTTAGCAGATACGAGGTTGTTTTGTGTCGCTGTTGTCATGGGTATGTCTCCATTAATAAAAAATGCCAGCGGCGATGGCTGGCGTATGGGGTAATAAAGTGGGTTCGGGAAGGTGAAATGTTGCTGGTAAATGATTCGGGGTCAGCGGGTGAAAGTGTCAGTGCGGATGCCTGACCTGCGAATGTAGCGGTTAAGACCTTCACCAGCATCCGGCTCAAAGTTCCCTGCCCGCCAGACCATCCGGCCTTCGGCGTCGCGGACCACCAGGCGGAAGTGACTGCCCTGGTCGTCTTCAGGGGTGATGTTGTGATAGTGACGGGTAATTGCTTCTGCCTGTTGCCGGGTGAACGGTCCCTGTGGCAGTCAGTGAGATTCAGGCATGAGGGGCTCCTTAAATGCAAAAAGCCCCTGCAGGCGTGGCAACAGGGGCTGTGGGGACTGCTGATGCCACTCTGGTCAGAGTGGCCGGATTATCAGAAGGCGACCTTCAGTGTAGCCTGACCGTTGTAACCGTCAGCGCTGTTACCGCTGACGCTACGGGTATAACCGGCCTGCACGCCAAGTGCGACATTCTGCCGTACTCGCGCTTCAATACCCGCCTGCAGGTCAAGCGAGGTGCCATCCTGAGATGGCGTGAAGCTGACATTGCTGCCTGCAGTCGCGGTACCCATGCTCATCTCGCCGTCTGAACTGAAGGTGCGGATGACCGACGGACGCACCCACCAGTTCACCGGCAGCTCGCTTGCGCTGCGCTTCATGCTGTCAGCAAACCCTGCGACTGCAGAATTCCCCTGACCGAAGTCCATTTCAGACGAACTGCCGAAACGAAGTCCGGCACGCACATGCTGCGCACTGCCGTCACCAAAGTTCACGTAACCGCCGTTGTCATGCCCCTCATCCAGGGCCAGTCTCTGCCAGACGTACTGCAGCTGTGGTTCCAGCACCAGTCCCTGAGTGATGTTAAACGGCAGACCGGTTTCCAGAGAGGCCAGCCAGCCGGTGCCGTCAGTATCAAAACGGTTATCCGCAGAGCTGGCCTTCAGGCTGTGGCGGGAGCCCTGTGCCACCACATCGGCCCACAGACCACTGGTATCATGAACGGCTGTCAGATATCCGCCGAGGCTGTACACCGTGTCGCGCACGCTGCCTGCCGCAGAGCGGTCATCGTTTTTCACATCCACCAGCGACTGGCCTGCCGCGCCATACAGGCCACTGGTCAGGGAAAGCGAGCCGGTATCATGCTTCAGCAGGTCTCCGCCGAGCTGGATGAAGCCGTAGCTGCCACTGCTTTCCGGGGTGTCGCCCTGTGCAATGCCACCGTTACCATCATGCCCGGTATGCCCGCCCTGAATACGTCCCCAGAACCCCTGGTCGTTCACCGCACTGCTGCGCTGGTTGTATGTGCCTGCCAGTGTGCGGTCATAATCCATGCTCTGTGCAAACAAAGAGGCGTACAGTGCCACTTCGGCACGGTAGCCCGCTTCACTGGAGAGATACCAGTTTTCATCGGCACTGCCGTGGCTCAGGGTGTAGTTGTACGCCCCGGCCTGCAGTTTACGGCCCAGCGCAAAGGCTCCGGCTTCGGTGGTGGCCCCGTTAATCGCCTCCACCACTTTGATACCGTTGCCGGTTGTCGCCAGCCCCAGTCCGGCATCACCGGTATTGGTGAAATTCAGCCAGGTTTTACCGGTTGCCTGCCCGCCATCAATGACCAGCATATCGGTCGGGAAGGTCGGGTCATCAAGACGAATAGACAGATTAAGGGTGCCGTTGCGTCCTGTCAGATTCGTGACAGTCAGCGTTTCAGGGACAAACGGACTGTTTGCCGGTGCTGGCGCAAAACTGATGGTTCCGGCGTTATCCAGGTTATCAAGCACCGATTTCACCGCCGCACCACGCTGAATATTCCAGCGGGCACCGCTGTCGAGGGTGACGTCAGTCGGGTCAATCGCCCCGTTCATGACCGAGTTGCCGGTCAGGCGCACCTGCGTACCGGACTGTGCGATGATATCGCTGTTGATGATGGCATTATTCAGTGCCAGTGTACCCTGATTCAGGTTTACCTGTGACTGGGACAGCGTGCCGTTGCTGACCGTCAGGGTGCCGTCACCGTCTTTGAGTAGCTGCCCGTCACCGCTTACCGAACCGCTGATGACCGCGTTCTGACCGTTACCCGTGCTGAAGTGCAGTTGTCCGCTGTTGGTGGCGTTCCCCGTCAGCGATGCACCGTCGCCAAATGAGGTGGTACCGGTGAGCGTTCCGCCCTGCGCCACATTCAGTGTGCTGCCTGCCCCCACGGTGGTGTTATCCGCACTGCCATTACCCAGCACCGTGAACTGACTGCCGTTATCGAGGCGCAGGTTGCTGGCCTTGCCGGTTGCGCCGTCAATGCCGAATGCGCCGGAGGTGTTTGTGCCGCTGACCGTTGCGCCGGTATCGGCAATCAGCACACCGCCGTCATGCATCACGATGTTCTGCGCCTTACCGCCGGAGGAGACTGCCAGAATACCGCCCTGATTAACCTTAGTGGTATCGGCGCTGCCGTTACCCAGCACATCAAGACGCCCGCCGTTTTCCAGCAGCACGTTAGTGGCGCTGGCGGTCGCCGCATCCACACTGAAGTCCCCCAGGCTGTTGGTCCCGGAGACGGTGGCGCTGGTATTCGTCACCAGTGCGCCACCCGCATTCTGGGTAACATTCGTGGCGGCTCCTCCTGCATTCACCTGCAGTTTACCGTCCGCGTTAACCGTGGTGTTGTCCGCTGTCGCACCGCTTTGTACCACCTGCCAGCCGCCCGCATTGATTACCGTGTCTGCTGCGGATGCACCGGTATGCACGTACTGATTGCCGCCATCAAGACGGGTCGTGTGTGCCGAACCGTGCACACTCTGGTCGCCGCCCGCTTTAATCACTGTGCCGGTGGCAAGCCCACCGACGGCAATAATCTGACGACCATTCGCATTAATGGTGGTATCCGTTGCCGTACCGGCGACAAACATTCCGTCGCTGTTTTCCGCATCCGGGCCACCCTGTGCACCGGTGTTGACCACGGTACCGGTCGCCTGCGCCCCGGCTTTGACCAGCTGATATCCGCCTTCATTAATGACAGTACCGGATACGCTGCCGCCGCTGTGTACCCACTGCGCCCCGCCATTGAGCACCGTATCTGTCGCCTGACCATGTACACTCTGACCGCCGCCGCTGTTGACAGTGGTGTCCGTGGCGCTGCCGCCTGTCAGCACGCCCTGCAGACCGTTAGCGTTAATGGTCGTCTGGTTTGCCACACCTCCGGTCTGAACAAACTGGCCACCGCTGTTGGCATCGTCATCATCGCCATATTCTTGACCGGTGTTGATGACCGTGTTGTTTGCCGTACCGAAAACCAACTGGGTGTCATGGTTGCTGATAACAGTGTTGCTCGCCACGTCTCCGGCAACGATGGTACTGATATTGTCCGTCGCATCATCAGCCAGTGCCGCAGGGCTTGCCACCAGTCCGGCAACTGCCAGCGCGAGAACAGCAGTGCTGCGCTTTCCTTTTGCTTTTGCCAATTCTGAGACAACAACAAATGCTCCCAAAACTTCGTTCCATACCAGCCGGTAGCTGGTGTTCAGGTTTCGCTTCATCATAAATACCTTGTTGTGTGTAGAATTTCCCCTAAAAGGGTATCGGCAAGAAGCTGATTTCCTTTAGGTTGTAGTTATGTTGGTGATTGCCTGTTGAATAAACTGAAAATGCGGCAGTGCTCGGATAAAACTTAAATCTTCTGTCAGTCGGTAAAAGCGCTCGTTGCGTTTAAAACTCTCAGTGAGGGGCTGCACAAGGTGAATATCACTGAGCGAAAACACCACCGGACGGTCGTGATGCTCCGCAACCAGGTACCAGTGGCTCTGCTGGGCAATCAGCCTGTAAGGGGCCAGTCTTTCGCAACGATTTCCGTCAGTCAGCAACGTGACGCGCTGGCAGGTGGTAATAGCCTGTACCAGCCGGTAAAAGGACAGCTGGGTCGCAGGTGAGCCCACAGAAACCGCATCTCCGGTCAGGCAGGGGGCACCCTCGCAGTTCAGCAGCAGGCTCACCAGCCGACGGTCCAGCCCCGGAAAGAGACCGGCGATGCCGGTACGGTGGGCAAACGTCAGGACATCCAGCTCGCCCTGTGGCCCGGCCCCTGTCCGCAGGCGATAGCAGCCCTGATGGCATTCGAGATCCAGATAAATCAGCCGCTCACGAAAATCCCGGTAAAGGGTGCGGACTGACACATCAAACTCGGTTGCGAGCTTTTGCATGTCCAGCGTTTCACCCGCCACGAGGCGGCTGATAATCAGCGACAGCCTGACCGCCAGTCTGTCGTAGCGGCGCTCTGCCAGTGGCATGATGTATTCTCCGTGCAGGTTAACCGGTTGAAAGGCATGCGATTCTAAAGGAGGGGGTTGACAGGATATGTCTGCGGGAGCGGCTATTTTGAGGAAGGCCTGAAGCCTGTATCTGTCAGGCCTGCGCCATTTTCCGGTGAATTAACCGGCAAAAATCCCCGCCAGAAATGACAGGGAGTGTCATTTATTAACACCGCCGTAACGTTATTTGATGCAAAGTGTGAACTCACGCAGGGCAGAGACCACTGAGCATCGCTTCCGCCATCACCCACAGTGCCCGGTTAAGCTTCACGTCCCCGTCAATGCCACGCACGGCACGGGTATGCGTTCGCCCGCCTTTCGCACTCCGACCACTGAGCCCGCCCTTAATCAGGTTCTCCTGAATACGCTGATATGTGGTCCACAGATCATTGCTCTCATCCTGCCAGCGGCGTGGGGAGAGTATCTGAGGTGCTGTCACCGGCTGGTGGTCCTCACCGAAACGGTACGTCAGTGCAGCCTGTGCCAGAGCCTGTTGTGCAGGTGGCGGCAGCATCAGCGACTGCATGGCATCCCGCTTCTCTTCTACACGGTCAAAAATACCAAGTACTTCATACGCCCCCTCAATCACCTGACTCACGACATCTCCTTTGTGCGGCACACGCACCTCGCCAAACGACTCACCGCAGACAAGCCCGTTCTGGCATACCGCGCGGAATAATCCCGGCAGCATCTGATACGAGCTGGTGCCGTCATGAGAGTTGAGCAGAATGATTTCCGGGACTTGCTTGCCGGTAATTTTCCCCTCCCGACGCAGGCGCAGCATGTGCTTTGTGTGCTCGCGGCGACCTGGGTCACGCACCCGGGTCTGACAGGCAAAGAACGGCTGAAAACCCTCGCGTTGCAGGCTGTCCAGCAGGGAAATTGTAGGTATATACGTGTACCGCTCGCTGCGGGACGCATGTTTGTCTTCGCTGAACACACTGGGAACTGTGCGGAACAGCTCCTCACGGGTTAACGGACGGTCACGACGAATAAGGTTTGCTGCGCCAAAGCGCGAAGCCAGACGGGTCATAAGCAGACTCCTTGTTGATTCAGAAAACAGATAAAAGAAAGCCCTGTCGCACAGTGGCGACAGGGCTCTAGAAATACTGGAACAGAAAGGGTTAAGCTCTCAGAAGAAGAAATCCCAAACGGCGCGAACCGTGCTCACCACCATATCCCGCACACTGCGAATGAGCGATTTCACCGGCTCCGGCACAAAAGGCAGCGAAGCAACGGCATCAACAACCTCACCTGCAGCTTCACCAAAACGGTCCCGGGCCTGCGATTTTACGGGCTCGCTCCGTAATGTTTCGTGCAGTTGTGCACTGAGCGGACTGCTGGCACGGGCTGGCAGGCTGCGCATCATCGTTTCCACCAGTGACCCGAGCCCCCATCCCGTTCGTGCTGACACCGCGCACATTGGATTTGATGGTGTAAACAACTGTCGGATATCACTGAGCTTGCGGCTGAGATTGATTTTCTGGCGGGATGACGGAGAGCCGCAGGTGGCATCCCATTCATGGCAGGGCTCCAGCTTGTCGACCTGGTTGACCACAAACAGCACCTTGTGACGGTGAGAACCAATCACTTCGCGATAAAAACGCTCATCCACCGACAACGCCCTGTCATCGGCTTTAATCACCCACAGCACCAGGTCCAGTTGTGGCAACTGGCGCCGGTACAGTGCCTGATATTCCCGGTCACGGACCTCGCTTTCACCGACACCCGGCAGGTCCACCAGCACCATGCTGTGCCGTCCAACTCGCAGCCGACAGCGCTGGGGTGCACGGGTACAGGCAGATACATCACTGACCGGGGACACGTCTCCGGCAAACAGGGCATTACACAGCGACGATTTACCGGCCCCGGTTTTGCCCATAATGCCAATCACTGGTTCGTAACTGGTTAACTGGTTCAGTTGCTGCAGAATGCGCTCAGATACCCAGTGCGGCAGACCGGACAGCGAGTGCTGCAGCGGCTCCGTACCTTCAGGATTATTCATTTCTATTCCTCTGAAAAAGAAAACAAAAATGGCAGAACCTTACGGTTCTGCCATTAATTGAGGTATGCTCAAGAGGATGATATATATCTGATTTATTTTAGATTGTTACCGCTAATGCGCTTGAACTCCTCTTCAATCATTTCCTGAAGAGCATCTGCTGTACTGAGATGTCTGTTGCGGGAGATAATTTTCAGCTTCTCCCGGGTTTTAAAGTCGATGAAAACCTGAAGAGAAATCTTATCTGATTTACTGTTTTTATATTTTCTCTGAGCTTTGGCACTATTGAAGGCCAACCTGAAAAGCTTTATGGAATTACTGTCAGTAAAGTGATTTGCGCACCAGATATCAAACGAAAGTTGGATACAGTTAAAAATTTCTCTTGTTCCGGAGAATACTGAATATTTATCCAGTGCAATGTTTTCTTTTTTAAGCTGATCCCATGTCCACTGACATTCATCATTATCTTCTGGTGAGACTTCCCTGAACGGGGTCTTTATCTTAAAGACTTGTATCCATGATTGTTTAATTCTTTCCAGCAGTTCGTTTCTTGCTCGTTGATCAGACATCAAATCGAGAATTCGAATAATCTGGATAAGTTGCCCTCTGGCATTCGAAGGATACTTGTTTTTTGACAGATAATCGGCAATGACAATACTAACGTGACTGTGACGAGATAGTTCCTTTAAAACACCAGAGGGATCTCGGGACAAATGATCCATAAGTGTATGCCAGCCGAAAAAACAAGCCCGTTCACTGCTTTCCAGCCATGAAAAACTCTCAAGTGGAAGAAGAGATTGCCTGCAATTTCGCCGCATATCCTCCAGCAGGCGAAACATTTCAGTATCTGTAAAAGTCGTGGGTAAATCACTCCAGTGCTTACGTATATGTCGGATGTAATCTTCGGGGGCACACCCCGGAGAAGGAGGAGGTAAATCTAACTTCCGTTCATTCAAAAAATGTAAATAATAATTATTTACCCTTTCATTTTCGTCTTCTTTTGTCAAAATCCGGTGTTTCATACAATCCTCTGCTGCCTATTTTTAATACAAAATAATGTGATAATAACTAAATATTAGTAGTATAAAAAGATAATAAAAACGCAATGTAAAGGTAATTATTATTGTTGATAATTTTGCTGTATAGGCCTGTAATCACGGTTTTGAGTAGGGGTTCTTATCATAAATTACCAGCTGCACCTCTGTTCCTGGTGATATTGCCAGAGTTACTGCACTTCAGGTCTGCTATCGCATACGGCTTCTCAGGGACAGCGTCTTCTCTTTTTGTTTACGGTAATGCTTTGGTCGCTTATGGATATCTGGCTAAAGAGAAGTTAAAACACGGTCAGTACTACTACGGTGCCAGCGAAGTGTTCCCATTGAGTGGACTGGGCAGGCCTCGGGGTATCCGCTAAAGCCAACATTTTTTACAGCACCACCGGTATCTATGCCGGAGCGGGCAACAGAAATTCATAACCCGACTCCGATATCCATTTAGCTACCGGAGAATCCAACAATGACCATCAAACCTTCCCTGCTCGAAGATCAGTTTGTCGATATGGTGTTTATCACCCGCCTACTTGGGGTTAGTGATAAATGGATATACCGACTCATCAAGGAAGGGCTTTTCCCTAAACAGATAAAGCTGGGACGCAGCTCTCGCTGGTTGCAAAGCGAAGTGGAAGCCTGGCTTCAGGCCCGTATTGAAGAATCCCGCAAACAGTAGTAAGCCTCACTTCACCAAATAACATTCATCCAGGCCGTGCTTGCACTATCCGCACTCTGCGGAGGCTTACGGCTGCCTGAAATTTAAGAATCAAGGAAAATCACCTATGAAAAACATCCCATTGCTTAACCATTACCAGGCCTGGCTAAATGACTTTACTCGCATCAATTTGTGTCATGGTTTGTGTCAGCAGGAAATAGAGCACTGGCACAAGCTGGCGGTTACATCGTGCCGGTCGCCGGGTGGCGTAATTGTCGTCCCACAGTATCTGTTACAGGTCACTCAAACATCCCACGAGGAAGAGTGTGCCGTTATTCCCCGTCTGAACAAACAAACTGATTATTCTCTGTTGCCTGGCGTGTTGCTCAGTGAATGTTACCGTCTTGGGAAAAGCAGACTGGCGGAACAATTACAAATGCTGTTCCGGCTGCATACACAACCGGGTTCTCGACAGGCGCTTACGCTGCTGTGCTGGTGTGAACTGGTCTCAGGCCGGGATCTAGATGAATGGTATACGCTGCACTTACCGCTTCCTGACACGTTGAAGCAATGGATGTCAGAAAAACAAGAATCATATCGGGGACTGAAAACGTTGACTGAGAATTATATTCGTGCCACCAGGCCAATGTGAGGTCTGGAAAATGCGAGTACAAAAATGTTATATCGCACAGCGTAGAACCGGCGAAATTGTGCCTGCCCGCCAGGTGAATATGGCAGAAAGTGAAGAGTGGCGCTGCCACCATTGTCAGTGCCCATTGATATTCCACCTCCCCACCAGAACTTCACCGTCATGGTTTGAACATGATATTCCACGGGGACAACCGGAAGTCCTTTTGCAGTGCCCCTGGTTGGCACCAGCAAGTGGGAAGTCTTCCACCATAGAGAAACTTCAGCAACTCGTGGCACAACTGCCTCCAGTCATTACAACAACCCAATGGCAGTGCACGATGTGCGGCCTGTCATACGGCGGTGAGAAACGCTGCCCTCAATGCAGAAAAGGGATATACAGTCGGGAGATACGAATTTAGTGATACGTACCAGGCAATCATGGGATTGATTGGTACACCAGAAAGTTATTATATGGGGGCATATAACTTCGGAGTAAAAATCAATCACTTTCCATCATCCGGCCCTTGGTGCTGGTGGATTGGTCATTAGTAGTCCACGACGGGTTGGTAATATTAATTAACCAACTGATATATAAACAATATCATCTCAATGCCACACCCGTATACGGCTACTCATACACGATAGCCTTAATGGCTGGTCTTACCCCCCTTTAAATCCTTAATCCCTTTAACTGCCTATTACGGGTAAGGCTTTGCCCTGCCCGTAATTCATTACCCAAGGAAATTATATGTTTGACAATATCTGTCTCGATAGACGACACGCACCATTCAACACCACTTACCTGCAACGTATTCTACGCGTTATCGATAACGCGACTGCAGAACACGCACGCACAATGGCGGTACGGGTAGACCTGCGTCTTCCTGACAATATGCTCATTAACCGACAGGGCCTGATATCTCGCTTCATTGAATCCCTCGATGCGAAGATTGCTGCACGCTACAGAAGTAAGTTGAAACAGGGCACACGAACATATCCATGCCACCTTCGCGATGCCTGGGTTCGGGAGGTGGGTGAGATTAATCAGAAATCGCATTACCACATGGTGTTGTTCGTGAATAACGATACGTTCAATGGACTGGGAAGTTACAAAGAAGGCGGGACGGGCCTGGCGTCTCTGATACGAGAGGCCTGGTTGAGTGCTTTGCAGCTTAGTCACCGCCCAGAGCACTGGACGCTAGCCCGCTTTCCCGATAACCCACTTTATTACCTGGATATTAACTCCCACGGTTACAGCGAGGTATATGATCAACTGACGTTTCGCTTGAGTTACTTCGCTAAAGAGAGAACCAAATCCTACAGCCGTCAAGAGCGTTCTTTTGGCTGTAGTCAGTGTTAATACCTCTTGAGGCATCTATGGAAAAGGGGAATTGCTTCGTAGGCAATTCCAGAAATTAATGAATGCCATTCATAATCCCTATCCTCCCCCCTGTGCTTACAAGTCCGCTTTGAGCGAGGAGCGGACGTGACCGTTACTTTTGCAGCTGATGACAGCATGACTCAAATCTTGGCGTATTGAGCAACAGGGAGCAGGTCAGATTACGAAGAATAGTCATTGAGTAGCTATTCAGGTTTAAAGCTTGATCTGCCGTTAGCTGAACGCCACTTCTTTATCTCATTGATGATCCCTTGTGTTGAATTATCTGCATTTGGCTTTGGTCGATAAATTAAATCCCATTTATCAGGATGCTCAGTCAGTTGACCAAACTCATAAATAGCCTTGCTATGTTCAGCTTCAGATGCGAAATCCACCATTCTGATTTTTGTAATGAAATCATAGAATTCTTTCTCGGTATAATTGGACAATTTTTTATCAGTCATTTTATTTATCCTAAGGAAAATCAATGTGCCGTTTAGGTATTATGACCTGTTTTCCATAAAGTAACATATCACGATGTTATGAATGTCCGTTCCTGGCACAAAGCGGACCGCCTGAAGCGTTGCGAGGTCTGCTATGAGCGAAAGGTGGACGCCCGCATAGCGTTAACAGGCGTCCGATATTTTGAAGTGGGCTGATTACTTAACACGCTTCCCCGTTTCGCCAATGACCTTCTCGCCATCCTCTTTGGTAAACGCTCCTTTCTGACGTTCCGGAAGAATATCCAGTACCTCTTCGGAAGGGCGACACAGTTTAGTTCCCAGTGGCGTCACCACAATCGGACGGTTAATCAGAATCGTATGTTGCAGCATAAAGTCGATTAGCTGGTCGTCAGTAAATTTATCTTCTACAAGACCCAGTACCTCATACGGCTCGACGTTCTTACGCAGCAAAGCACGGACGGAAATGCCCATATCCGCAATGAGTTTGACCAGCTCATCGCGTGAAGGTGGGTTTTCGAGGTAAAGAATAACGGTCGGTTCAGTACCGCTGTTTCGGATCATCTCCAACGTATTACGCGACGTGCCGCAGGCTGGATTGTGATAAATGGTGATGTTGCTCATATCAGTATCTCATTACAAAGTGAAAGAGAGACGTAGCGCCAGCGCGGCCAGCGTTACAAACAGCACAGGCAGAGTCATGACGATCCCGGTGCGGAAATAGTATCCCCAGGTGATGGTCATGTTCTTCTGTGAAAGGACATGCAGCCAGAGCAGCGTTGCCAGGCTACCAATCGGTGTAATTTTCGGTCCCAGATCGCAGCCAATCACGTTGGCATAAATCATCGCCTCTTTGATAACGCCTGTTGCGGTGCTGCCATCAATAGAGAGAGCGCCAACCAGCACGGTAGGCATATTGTTCATGATGGAAGACAGGAAAGCCGTCAGGAAGCCGGTACCAAACGTCGCGGCCCAAAGTCCTTTATCTGCCAACACGTTCAGCACACCGGAGAGGTATTCTGTTAGTCCGGCATTACGCAGACCATAGACCACCAGATACATCCCCAGCGAGAATATGACGATCTGCCATGGCGCACCACGCAGCACTTTGCCAGTGTTAATGGCATTGCCTCGTTTCGCCACCGCAAACAGGATTACAGCGCCAACAGCCGCAATCGCGCTAACGGGAATACCGAGCGGCTCAAGAACGAAAAAGCCAACCAGAAGAAGGATCAACACGATCCAGCCGGTTCTGAAGGTTGCCAGATCTTTAATCGCTTTTGCCGGTGCTTTCAGGAGAGCCAGGTCGTAAGTAGGCGGAATATCTTTGCGGAAGAACAGATGCAGCATAACCAGCGTGGCAAAAATGGCTGCAATATCAACCGGCACCATTACCGACGCATATTTGGTGAATCCCAGACCAAAGAAGTCCACCGAGACGATATTCACCAGGTTCGACACGATAAGCGGCAGACTGGCTGTATCGGCAATAAACCCGGCGGCCATGACAAATGCCAGCGTAGTACCTTTACTGAACCCTAATGCCAGCAGCATGGCGATGACTATCGGCGTCAGAATAAGTGCCGCACCATCGTTGGCAAACAGTGCCGCTACCGCTGCGCCGAGCAGGACGATCCAGGTAAAGAGCAAACGACCACGACCATTCCCCCAACGAGATACGTGCAGCGCTGCCCATTCGAAAAAACCTGATTCATCAAGCAGCAGGCTGATGATAATCACGGCAATAAAGGTCGCTGTCGCGTTCCAGACGATATTCCACACCACCGGAATATCGCTTACATGCACAACACCAGATATCAGAGCCAGCCCCGCACCCAGCATCGCACTCCAGCCAATCCCTAATCCCTTCGGTTGCCAGATAACCAACACGATGGTCAGGACAAAAATAGCGCCTGCCAGTAACATAAAACCTCCTGACAGGGCGACTTTGTCGCCCTGTATATGCCAAAAAATTAACTCATCAACTCTCTGAGCTTTTCAATACCGGCGGGCTCTGACGCCAGCACCGGAACAAGCGCTATACGGTCAGCGTGCTGATTCTTAACAGCCTCAATCTGAGGCACTTCCTTCCGGGCACGCTGGCAAAGCAACGGAGAACACGTATCCGCAATGGAAAGGCTGTTATTGATAATCCAGCCCCACGGATGAATCCCCGCTCTTTCAAGGTCAGTCTGCAGGTTAGTCGCTTCCAGTACCGGTGTGGTTTCAGGCAAAGTGACCAGCAGGACTTTGGTGCGTTCCGGGTCCTGAAGCTGCATCATCGGAGTGGAAAAATGACCTTTATCCCCCATCTTCTTGGCAATCTCACGGTGATAAGCCCCGGTAGCATCAAGCAGTAATAGCGTATGCCCGGTAGGTGCCGTATCCATGACCACAAACCGTTTGCCTGCTTCACGGATTACGCGTGAGAACGCCTGGAACACCGCAATCTCTTCCGTGCAAGGAGAACGTAAATCCTCTTCGAGCAGCCGTTTCCCTGCCTCATCCAGATTCCTGCCTTTCGTCTCAAGAACATGCTGCCGATAGCGTTCAGTTTCATCGTGAGGGTTGATTCGGCTGACCTGCAGATTTTTGAGACTTCCATTGAGCGTTGCACTGAGATGTGCAGCGGGATCTGAGGTGGTGAGATGGACATCAAATCCCATATCCGCCAGCCTGACGGCGATGGCAGCAGCCATCGTGGTTTTACCTACGCCACCTTTGCCCATCAGCATAATCAAACCGTGTTCACTGCGAGCGATATCATCAACCAGGACAGAGAGCGATAAGTTTTCAGGCGTGTACAGGACGTTCGTTGCAGGCAGCGGTAATGCTCTTGCACTGGTGTCCAGTAGTCCCTTCAATGCAGACACGCCAACCATGTTGACTGGCTGGAGTAATAAGGTATCTGTCGATAGCTCAGATAAACCGGCAGGAAGATTTGCCAGTGCTTCCTGTTCCCGTTGCCATATCGCAGCGGCAAGGGCGTCATGTTCAGCTTCTGCTTTAGGCAGCACACCATTAATAACCAGGTACTGGTTTTTCAGGCCAATTGCAGCCAGTTCTTCATGAGTGCGGGCGACTTCCTGCAGCGTAGATTTTTGCAGTCGTGCAACCAGAACCAAGCGGGTACGTTCAGGATCGGATAGCGCCTCTACTGCATGAGCATACTGCTCACGCTGCTTTTCCAGCCCGGCCATTGGGCCAAGACAGGAAGCACCATCTGTATTACTTTCAATGAAGCTACTCCAGGCACCGGGAAGCTGGAGAAGGCGAATAGTGTGGCCCGTCGGCGCTGTATCAAAAATGATGTGATCAAAGCGGGTCAGCAGAGAAGCGTCGGTCAGTAAGCCAGTAAACTCATCGAACGCCGCAATCTCAGTCGTACAGGCTCCTGAAAGCTGTTCGCTGATACTGTTAACAACGTCATCAGGCAGAAGACCTTTGATAGGATCAACGATTCTGGAGCGGTATTGTTGGGCGGCTTCCTGCGGGTCAATCTCCAGAGCAGAAAGCCCAGGAACTGCCGTCACAGGGCGAATGGTGTTACCGATAGCCTGGTCGAATACCTGGCCGACATTCGAGGCAGGATCGGTACTGACCAGCAAAACCCGCTTACCCTGTTCGGCAAGGCGGATAGCCGTCGCGCAGGAAATGGAAGTTTTTCCTACGCCTCCCTTACCGGTAAAAAACAGATAAGGCGGGATGTTCTGTAAGAATTTCATATGTCCTCCTGACATATCAGCAACAGGAAGTATTACCACCACAGCAGCTGGTGGGAGCTAACCCTACCCTCTCCAGCGGTATACCAAACCAGCGAGCTATCTCAGCACGTTTTGGGTACCGCCCTGCCATCACCGTTTCACCGTCCAACAGCAGTAGCGGAAGCCCTTCTGCTCCAGATGCTTCGAGGAATACTTTCGCTTTCTCATTATGAACAAAGCTCATGGGCTGCTGCGCCAGGTTGTAACGTTCAACCTGTACGCCACGTCCTTTCAGCCACTGCACATCAGCAGAGAAATCAACCAGAACCTGATCGACATCTGAGCCACATACGCCGGTACTGCAGCACATTGCCGGGTCAAACACCGTTAACGTCTTCATTCTGAATACCTCACATTCGAAAAATCATATATGTTCAGGCAAATTTTTTAGATGCAAACAGCCTTACCGCTACCAGAGCAGTTTGCCGATGCCAGCTTACGGGCGATGGCCTGTACGTCGTCCTGTTGGCTTAACCAAGCCTGCTCAATTACCTGAGCAGCCCATGAAGGAATATGCGGAGATAAGCGGTAGTGAACCCACTTGCCCTGCTTGCGATCCAGCAATAGTCCACTTTCCCGGAGCATTGCCAGATGACGGGAGATCTTGGGCTGTGACTGATCCAGCGCCGTGCAGAGATCACACACGCACAGCTCTCCCATCTCCCTGAGCAGCAACACGATACCCAAACGGGTTTCATCGGAGAGGTTTTTGAAGAGTTGTAGGGGGATAAGCGACATTAAGGACTCCTGTTTTTCTCTGATACTAATCAGATTAACATATATGTAAAATCGTATTCAATTTGATATCTATACAACCTGTTTTGATAATTTATTACCTTTAGATACCTACTCTAAAGTGAAAGCATCTCCAATTTTGCTAATCATAGGTTTACAACAATGAATGAGAGGATATTATCATCAAAAGTGTTCATCATGGATGAGACGAAAATGAGTTCGACACAGCAAGATTACCTCTACAGACAGTTCTTTCGGTTAAAAGTACATGAATGTATGGGAGACAGTTTTCAGGCGCTTTTTTCGAAGGTTATGCAATACGCGACTCCTGGCTTTCAAGCTGTTTCCCCTTGGGGAAACTGGGGAGATGGCGGGAATGATGGGTGGATTGCTCATGAGGCTCATTACTTCCAAGTTTATGGACCTAAACCTTCAAATCAAACCAAAGAGCTAGGAGCTGTTAATAAATCGATTGGCGACTTTGATAAATTAGTCGCCAAATGGGGGAAAGTATCAAAATATACTTTTGTAATGAATGATTATTTTAAGGGTATTCCAGCACCTGTTGGACTTTCATTAAATACACTTGCAATCAGTAAAAGTCTTAATCACGCAGGTGCAATGGGCGGGATGGAGCTCCTTCAAAAGTTTATGTCATTATCCGAGGGTGAAAAGCAAGATATTGTAGGTTTCATTCCTGAGGTTGATTTAGACTTTACAGATACTCGAGCTGTTGGCGAAGTATTGACTTTTTTAGCACAAAAATCTTCTTCACCCATGAATTTTTTAAGTGAAACAGCCCCGGACTTCGAAGATAAAATAAAAATAAATGGTATTACAAAACCAATAAAAAGCAGGCTGGAATCTTTTAGCTATCAACTATATTTGATAAATGAATTTTTAGATTCTGTTGATAGCGGTCTTGAACAAACTATAGCTCAAGAAGTTAAAGATACTTATGCAAAAAGTAAATTGGCGATAACTGAAGATAACCACAATTATGCAGATTTAAGATATACTTGGATGATAGATAAACTCCTTCCCCCGCAAGTTCCCACAAGTGCGGTCGCGAGTTATCGATTTGCAGCAGAGTTAATTTTAGCTAAATATTTTGAGACATGTGATGCTTATGAACATCCAAGCAATGCTTCTGCCACATAAGCATGTTAGGTTTAGTAACTCCCTAATTGCGATTGCAGGATACATCCGTTCGTTAATTGATGGACCGGTATCCATAGAAGAATTATGGACAAAAATAGAGCGGAAAAATAAATCAACGATAATCACGCCCTCTTTTACACAATTTATGCTTGCCGTAGACATTCTTTTTTGCATCAAACAAATAACGCTAGATAATGAAAACAGAATAATGCCAATCTGTTGCAATGATGACAAATTACAAAATAAGGAAAGTTAAATGAAGTTAATTCGCTTAACTTGCGATCAGCCAACTTTTCATCCAGTGTATTTCAATGATACAGGACTAACGTTGATCATTGGTGATAGCTCTAAAGAAAAAGAAGGCAGTAGTAACGGAGTCGGTAAGACACTTATTCTCGGTCTCATTCAACATTGTTTAGGAGCTAATGCTGATAAAAAATTAACTTCAGCAGTTCCAGATTGGTGGTTCTCTTTACTTTTTTCTCATAATGGAGTTGAATACTTAATATCTAGAACGGGCAATGGGAAAAAATTATTATTAAATGACAAAACAATATCTTTAAAAGCATTTAAAGATTTATTAGATAAAATAGGGATATTTAATCTTGAGAATAACATTCCGTATTTATCATTCAGATCTTTATTTAAGCGTTTTTCGCGATATACCAGAGATGACTGCATCAGTCCAACTAGGACAAAAAAGGAGCAGGACTTTGAAGCATTGCTTCGCACCGCATTTCTTCTCGGTATAGATCATAATTTAATATTATCTAAAAGAAATAATAAGCAGGAGCTGGATAAAGTAAGTCAATCGCTAAAAAATTGGCAAGACGATGATATTCTAAAAGACATGTTTAGAGCAGGCTCTCAACCTAAAGTACGCTATGAGTGGCTAGAAAGAGAGATCCCAAGACTGCAGGATGAACTGAATGCATTTCAAGTTCACGAGCAATACAGAGTTATTGAGAATGAAACAAACAGTTTAACTATAAAATTACGAGAAGTTGAAAAAAACAAAAATATAGCTGAATTTAAAGTAAATAATATAGAAAAAACTTTATTAGCACACCCTGACATTTCAAGAGAAGACCTTCTTGAACTGTACAATGGCTTACAAGAGATTTTCAAGCCAGAAACATTGGCCCATTTTGAGTCAGTTGAAAATTTTCACAAATCATTATCTTTTAACAGAAAGAAAAGACTTGAAAATGATAAAATAAAACTTTTGTTAGAAATTGAATCTCTTAAAATTGACATTAAGGATATTTCAGCATTGCGTGATTCATATTTGGAATCCCTGCAAGGCAAGAAAGCATTTGACGAATACGCAGTCATAGCTAGACAACTAGCTGAATTTAAAGAAGAAAAAGAAAGGTTACATGATTATTTAAATTTTGCTATTAACCTTCAACAGAAAGCTCAAAATCTAAGAGAACGAAAAGTTGAACAAGACAGATTAGCGGTAAACTATGCTTCTACAAATCCTCTTTCAGAATACGATAAAATTTTTGCTGAGCTCGCAGAAATAATGTACCCAAGGGTACCAGCAGGAATAGTTTTGGATGTTAATACTGGTGACAACAAAATTCGTTATGATCTAAGCATCCAAATCGAGGGTGATGATTCGGATGGGATCAATGATGCTAGGATATTATGCTTTGACTGGTTAGTATTTACATGTGGTGAAAACCATGCCATGGATATGCTATGGCATGATAACCGTCTTTTTGCTGATATAGATCCAGGTGTTCGCGCAAGATGGTTCTCATTTGTCAATCAGTCATTAAAACGAAGCGGAAAGCAATATATAGCATCTTTAAACACTGAAAACTTTAATGCTATGGAAACAACTTTATCTGAAATCGAAATGTTAGAACTGAAATCAAAAATTGTTCTTACTCTACGTGGCGATAAAGCAGAGAATAAACTTCTCGGCATTCAATTTGGAAGTAAAAAGTAATCCTCCGGCAGGCACAGCCTGCCGAGTATCATTTGCTTGCTCGTTATCGGTAGCACTATCAACCTACCCCGAGACTCAAAATTCACTCTCATCTTTTTTCTGTAATGCCACCTCAAGGCTATCAAACAATTTTTCCCCAAGAGATTGGGCATGATCCAGCAACATTTCTAAATCTTTTTCAGTAATCACTACAGAATTACCTTCTTTATCTTTTCCGCCACGATGGACTAAATGATTACGCTTTTGAGTTGCTATTTCGATCGCATCTATTGGCCACTCTTTATGTACTTTTATATCAAATGTAGCTTTATAACGTCCTACAACTTTGTTTGTGCTATGCCAACTTGCACTAATCAAATGCTCTTTAATTACCTTAATTAATTCTGCCCTCATGTTTTCAATAGTTTCACCTTTGAATGGCAAAGCCAATATTTCTTTATTTACCTTAAATTCCGTCTTGCCTTTTTCTATAAAGTCAGCAAGATATGAGTCGTTTTTATCTATAGAGTTAATAAATAGCTCAACATAAAGTGTTTCCAGGGCTGTAATGACATTAATATATAGGATACTAAGCAGATGATCTTTTTGTTTGTCTTTAAATTCGCCTTTAGACAGCAATTTTATTCCATCAATGCTTTCAACGAACTTAGAAAAAGGATGTTCAGAAGATGTAACAGCATCATACAAGTCTTCATCGTACCAATCATTAATGTTATTTGAATTACCAGACCATTCATAGCACTGTTCTTGTAATTCATTGACTAATTCTTGGATATAATCAAATTTCACGTATCCTTCAAACATCGCTTGCAACTCTTCACTTGCTTCGTATGGGCCCCCATAAATGTAAGCATACCCGCCTTCACGGGATTCATACGGGCAAGAGTTCGCGGGATCTTCAAAATTCTCAAAAAACCAATTCCGCATAACTTCGAGTTGATTTGCTTTACTTATATATTGCAGAGATTTGAGCGGAACTTTTTTACCATTAACATTAAAAACGACTTTCACGATGTAACGCCTCTTTGAAAAAGTTATAACATTTTGACTCACTCCTCAAAGACTAACATAGCATGATTTTCATCCCTACCCCCCGCAGATCTTTACATCCAACGGCACAAAAAAAATTTGCAAAAAGTATTAACTCAAAAAATAGGTTCACGTTGAGCCTCTTCGCTGAGAAGAGGCTCAACTTGCCCCTTCTCACTCTAATTCAGCAGTAAAGCTAATAGCTGCATAAGCTAGCGGTGATCCGGATTTTCCTGCTTGACCGATGAAATCACCATACCACTGCATCATCTCCCGCCGACCTTCCAAATATTGAGCATGGTTATACGTTCCACGAATTGAGTTCTTGTCGACATGAGCCAGCTGTAGCTCGATCCAGGCCGAATTAAATCCCTGCTCATGCAAAATGGTACTCATCGTGTGGCGGAATCCGTGCCCTGTAACGCGTCCTGCATAGCCGATACGCCTGACCAACACAGTCAATGCCATATCACTCATCGGTTTCTTAGGATTATTACGTCCTGGGAACAGCAACGCTCCTGCTCCCGTTATGGGTTTAAGCTGATTAAGTAGGTCAATTGCCTGGCTTGATAACGGAACCAGATGAGGGCGGCGCATTTTCATGCGTTCCGCTGGTACATTCCACACCTTTTTCTCAAAATCAAATTCCTGCCACTCCGCTTGCCTCAACTCCCCAGGTCTTACTCCAGTCAAAATAAGTAATTGCATCGCAATCTTAACAAGTACACTACCGACATAGGTGTTCAGAGTCCGAAGAAACTCTGGCAATTCATCTTGGGTTAAAAAAGCATAGTGCTCTTTCTCATGAGGAATCACGGCGCTGGCTAGATCAGGTGCTGGATTGTACTCGGCCCTGCCAGTCACAACGGCATACTTCCAGACTTCTCCACAACGCTGGCGAACCTTACGGACCTTCTCAGTTGCTCCTCGTGCTTCTATTTTTGAAAGAACAGCAAGCAACTCCATCGGCTTGATATCTTTGATTGGCCGGTGACCGATATAAGGGAACACATCCTTTTCAAAGGTTCTCAACATTTCTTCGCGGTAGGAGACAGACCAGCGGTCATAGCGACGCTGATACCACTCCCGCGTGATAGCCTCAAAAGAGTTTTCTGCATCTTGTTGACGACTAAGTTTCTCAATTTTCCGTTCAAGAGAAGGATCGTTGCCAGCCGCTAATGTCCTTTTTGCATCCTCACGCTTATTTCTGGCTTCAGCTAAAGAAACATCGGGGTAAACGCCAATAGCGAGCAGCTTCTCTTTACCTAGCGAACGGTATTTGAGACGCCAGTATCTTTTACCGGGTAATAACTCCAACTTATTGATAGTGTTTTATGTTCAGATAATGCCCGATGACTTTGTCATGCAGCTCCACCGATTTTGAGAACGACAGCGACTTCCGTCCCAGCCGTGCCAGGTGCTGCCTCAGATTCAGGTTATGCCGCTCAATTCGCTGCGTATATCGCTTGCTGATTACGTGCAGCTTTCCCTTCAGGCGGGATTCATACAGCGGCCAGCCATCCGTCATCCATATCACCACGTCAAAGGGTGACAGCAGGCTCATAAGACGCCCCAGCGTCGCCATAGTGCGTTCACCGAATACGTGCGCCACAACCGTCTTCCGGAGCCTGTCATACGCGTAAAACAGCCAGCGCTGGCGCGATTTAGCCCCGACGTATCCCCACTGTTCGTCCATTTCCGCGCAGACGATGACGTCACTGCCCGGCTGTATGCGCGAGGTTACCGACTGCGGCCTGAGTTTTTTAAATGGCGGAAAATCGTGTTGAGGCCAACGCCCATAATGCGGGCGGTTGCCCGGCATCCAACGCCATTCATGGCCATATCAATGATTTTCTGGTGCGTACCGGGTTGAGAAGCGGTGTAAGTGAACTGCAGTTGCCATGTTTTACGGCAGTGAGAGCAGAGATAGCGCTGATGTCCGGCAGTGCTTTTGCCGTTACGCACCACCCCGTCAGTAGCTGAACAGGAGGGACAGCTGATAGAAACAGAAGCCACTGGAGCACCTCAAAAACACCATCATACACTAAATCAGTAAGTTGGCAGCATCACCCTTTTACCGTTGGGATTAACCAGCAGGTAAAGACCACCACCATCAGCGAGTTTGTAGGGCTTATCTTTAGGTTTTGCAGTTTCAACCTGACGAGCTGTCAGCTTCATTGGGGGTACCTCTCAGCAGGGGGTACAATTATACCCCCATCCATACCCCCACATTGAGCTTGACCCTGGGGGAGTACAATTGAGTTCAATAGACTAATAGAATGCTATAACTGCTGATTTATCAAGGGAAAATTGAGTTTGGTAGACTTCAGGAGACTTGAGTTTGGAGCGGGCGAAGGGAATCGAACCCTCGTATAGAGCTTGGGAAGCTCTCGTTCTACCATTGAACTACGCCCGCTAAGGTGTGCGAGGAGCATTATAAACGTTACGCCTCGCCTGGCAAGTCTTTAGGCCGCTAAGTGACGATAAAATAACCGCTTAACACTTCGGTTTGCTACCCTGCGGCGGCAAATAGCGCAGCGGGTCGATGGCCGTGGCGCGATAGCGAATCTGGAAGTGCAGCCTCACGGAGTCCGCATCCGAGTTGCCCATGGTGGCAATCTGCTGACCAATCTTCACGTTTTGTCCGTTGTTCACCATCAGCTTATCGTTATGCGCATAGGCGGTAATGTAATCTTCGTCATGCTTAATCATGACCAGGTTGCCGTAGCCGCGAAGCTGATTGCCGACGTAGACCACCTTCCCCGCCGCCGCCGCGTAGACCGGCTGACCACGGCTACCCGCGATATCAATGCCCTTATTGCCGCCTTCCGAGGTGGAGTAACGCATCACCACCTTGCCGGTGGCGGGCCAGCGCCAGCAGCGTTGACCTACCGCCGGCCATGAGGACTGCGGAACGGCGGAGGACGGAATAACCTTCGCCGTCTGCGTCGCGCTGGATTTCTTACTGCCGGAGGATTTTGCCGAACCACTCACCCTCAGTTTCTGGCCGACGTTGATGTTATACGGCGGCGAGATGCCGTTAAGGCGCGCCAGTTCCCCTACACTCGTGCCCGTCATCCGCGAGATGCGCGAAAGCGTATCGCCCCGCTTCACGGTATAGACCGAGCCGCTGTAGCTGCCTTCTGATTTGGATGAATTTCCAGCACAACCAGACAGGACAAGCCCGATAATCAGGCACATTAACAGACGTAGTGGGGAAGAGAGTTGGCGTCCTGCTCGCAAAACGAATCCTCAGGTCATAAACGTTCGGTTGGACTATGATAGCAGGGTCACGCTGGATACCAAACCATCAACGCGGCGAGTTGTCTGGAAACGGGTAGCCTTCCGCCACCAGCTCCATTACCTGCGAGCACCAGTTTACCGCCGGTATTTTCACCATGGCCGGGTAGAAAATCTGCGGTGAAGGGAATACTTCCACGACATAGCACTCCTTAAGCTTTTCAGCGCAGACCTCAGACGATGGCAGCAGCGTCGCGGCAGCAAGCCCCGATTCCAGCCAGTCGATAATCACCCCCGGCTGCGTGATGTGCATAATCACCTTTGGGTTTACCCCGGCTTTGCGGAACAGATCGATAAGCATCTCGTAAGTGCCGGAGTCTTTCGCACGATGAAGCAACACCAGCGGCAGTGCGCCCAGCGCATTGTAATCAAACGGGTTCGCAGGTGGCTGTGGCAGGCATTTTTTATTGATAACCGCCACCAGCTTCACCGGGTCGAACGACACATAGTCGAACCCTTCGCTGCGATAGGGGCGCTGAATAAAGGCGAGATCGATAGCGCCTTCATTGAGCATCATCTCCAGATGGCTGGAGTCCGTTACCGAGATATTCACTTCAATTTCCGGATAGCGCTGGTAGAGCGCCAACAGCAGCGGCTTAAAGTAAGACTGGAACAGATGGCTCATCCCAAAACGGAACTGCAGCCGGTCTTTTTGGGCAATTTCCATCGTTTCGCGCGCGGTATCTTCCACCTGACGCAGAATTTCGCAGGCTTTACGGTAAAGGAAAAATCCCGCTTCGGTTGGCTCAATACGGTTACCGCGACGCAGAAAGAGCGGCGTTTTCAGCTCATCTTCCAGCTCCTGAATGCGCTTACTCAGCGGTGGCTGCGCCATGTTCAGCACCTTTGCTGCCTGGCTTATCGAGCCTTGCTCAACCACCCGACAGAAATACCGTAATCGTTTTAAATCCATGCCGTCTCCGCTCCCTATCCGCTTTGCTATAGTTTACGCACGAAGCCTTTATTGTTGTACCCACATCTTTTTGATCTCCCCTGACCAAGCTAAACGGTATTTGCCCCTTAATTGTGTAAGGAATAGGGTTAGCGCAGACATTCTTTCCGATTATCAACAGGAACAAACCGTGAAAAATACAACAACCGTTCGCGACCTGCGTTCTGCGTTAGCGTTGCTGAAAACGCTGCCAGGTGAATACGTTGAAACCGATACCGAAGTGGACCCACATGCGGAGCTGTCCGGCGTATACCGTTACGTCGGCGCCGGTGGCACCTGCCAGCGCCCAACGCGTAAAAACGGTCCGGTTATGATGTTCAACAAGATCAAAGGCTTTAACGACATCAGCGTGGCTATCGGCATCAACGGCTCCCGCAAACGCGTCAGCCACTTCCTCGATTGCCCACCAGAAAAACTGGGGCACCTGCTGAAAGACTCCGTACAAAGCCCGATTCCACCGGTTCTGACCACTGAAAAAGCCGTCGCTCAGGAAGTGGTTCATCTGGCCACCGACGCCGATTTTGACCTGCGCAAACTGCTGCCAGCGCCAACAAATACCGAAGAGGATGCGGGCCCGTACATCACCATGGGGCTGTGCTACGCCTCCGATCCGGAAACCCACGAATCGGATATCACCATTCACCGCCTGTGCGTCCAGAGCCGCGACGAGCTCTCTATGTGGCTGACCCCAGGCCGTCACATTGATGCTTTCCGCATGAAAGCGGAAGAGCTAGGCCAGCCACTGCCTATTTCTATCAGCATCGGCGTTGATCCGGCGATTGAAATTGCCGCCTGCTTCGAGCCACCAACTACCCCGCTCGGTTTTGATGAACTGAGCATCGCCGGTTCCCTGCGCGGCCAGGCCGTTGAAATGGTGAAATGCCTGACCATCAACGAAAAAGCGATTGCCCACGCCGAGATCATTATCGAGGGCGAGCTGCTGCCAAACGTGCGCGTTCGTGAAGACCAGAACACCAACACCGGCCGCGCGATGCCGGAGTTCCCGGGCTATACCGGCGAGTCCAAAGACGCGTTGCCGGTGATTAAAGTTAAAGCCGTCACCCATCGTCATAACCCAATCTGGCGCACCACCGTCGGTCCTGGCGAGGAACACGTCAACATGGCGGGTATCCCAACTGAAGCGAGCATTCTGGATATGGTTGGTCGTGCGATGCCGGGCAAACTGCTGAACGTCTTCGCGCACTCTGCGGGCGGCGGCAAACTGCTGGCGGTCATGCAATTCAAGAAATTCTCCCCGGCGGACGAAGGCCGCCAACGTCAGGCGGCACTGCTGGCGTTCTCCGCCTTCCCGGAACTGAAGCATGTGATTCTGGTAGACGAAGACGTGGATATCTTCGACAGCGATGATGTGCTGTGGGCGATGCAAACTCGCTACCAGGGCGACGTGGATACCATCACCATCCCAGGCGTGCGCTGCCACCCGCTGGACCCGTCTCAGGTGCCGGAGTACAGCCCAAGCATTCTGCAACAGGGCATGTCGTGCAAAACCATCTTTGACTGCACCGTACCGTTCCACCTGAAACACCACTTTGAACGCTCTAAATTCAAAGAAGTGGACGTGAAACGCTTCCTGCCGGACTTCGAGTAAGAGGAATAGACAATGAAACCACGCATTATCATCGGCATCAGCGGCGCATCTGGCTTTCAGTATGGCGTTAAGGCGCTGGAACTCCTTCAGCCTCTTCCGCTGGAGGTTCATCTGGTCGTCTCAAAAGGCGCGGAAAAAACCTGTGAACTGGAAACGGATTTCCGTCTGGATGAGGTGATGGCGATGGCTGACGTTGTCCACCCAATTGGCAATCTGGGTGCCGCCATCTCCAGCGGTTCATTTAAAACGCTGGGGATGCTGGTTGCCCCTTGTTCCATGAGAACGCTGGGCGCGATTGCACATTGTCTTACCGATAACCTGCTCACCCGCGCGGCGGACGTGGTGCTCAAAGAGCGCCGCCGTCTGGTGCTGCTGGCGCGTGAAACACCGCTGAACCTCGGCCATATTCGCAATATGGCCGCTGTAACAGAAATGGGCGGGATTATCTTCCCGCCGGTTCCAGCTCTCTATCAGCGTCCGCAAACGGCGGACGACATTATTACGCACAGCGTAAATCGCGCGCTGGACCTGTTCGACATCGACGTGGACAACATTCCACGCTGGGGTGAAGGGTCACTGCGCCACGACGACTAGTGCGATAAAGGAAATACTTTTATGTTGATCGGTCCTTATGTTAACGGGTCCGCCGTGATTATCGGCGGGCTGATTGGCGCAGTGGCGGGCGGTAAACTCCCGGAACGCGTGAAAACGGCGCTGCCGATGACCTTCGGGCTGTGCTCGGTAGGTCTGGGGATTACGCTGGTGCTGAAGGTGAAATATATGCCTGCGGTGGTGCTGGCGATGATCGTCGGCGCGCTGATTGGCGAACTGCTGCATCTGGAACGCGGTATTGGTAAAGCGGCAGGCTCTACCCGTGGCCTTATCAACAAGGTCTTCCCACCGGTACAGGGGCTAAGCCACGAAGAATTCACCGAGAAGTTTGTGGCGATTCTGGTGCTGTTCTGCGCCAGCGGTACGGGCGTGTTCGGGGCAATGACCGAAGGGATGAGCGGTGACCCGTCAATTCTGTACATCAAAACGATTCTCGACCTGTTTACCGCCGGGATTTTCGCCACTCTGCTAGGCTTTGCGGTGATGACTATTGCCATTCCACAGCTGGTGATTCAGCTGGCGCTGGCGATGCTGGCAGTATTCCTGATGCCGATGATCACTCCATCCATGATGGCCGATTTCTCCTGCGCCGGTGGGCTGCTGATGGTCGCGACCGGGTTGCGTATCTGTAACATTAAGCTTTTCCCGGTTGCCAACATGTTGCCGGGGCTTGTTTTGGTAATGCCTTTTTCCCATTTATGGGCTACGCTGGTTGCCTGAGTATATGACCCGGCGGGTTTATGCCGGGTCATCATTCATTTTCAGGAGTTGTCATGACAGGCGAACACGTCATTTTGCTCGACGAGCACGATAAACCTTCAGGTATTCTGGAGAAGTACGCCGCTCACACCCTCTCCACCCCTCTGCATCTCGCTTTCTCTTGCTGGTTATTCAACGAACGCGGCCAGTTTCTGGCAACGCGCCGCTCCTTAAGCAAGGTAGCCTGGCCCGGCGTGTGGACCAACTCGGTGTGCGGCCACCCACAGCAGGGCGAAACCTTCGAACATGCGATCATCCGCCGCTGCCGCTTTGAGCTTGGCGTTGAGATTGCCGATATCACCCCTATCGCCACCGAATTCCGCTACCGCGCCGTGGCGCCAAACGGCATTGTGGAAAACGAAGTCTGCCCGGTCTATGCCGCGCGCGTGACCAGCGACGTGAAGGCCAATCACGATGAAGTGATTGAGTATCAGTGGTGCGAACTTGACGATATTTTGCAGGCGCTAACGTTAACGCCGTGGGCGTTTAGCCCGTGGATGGTGATGGAAGCGGCCGATGAAGAGGCACGTCAAGCGTTTATAGCATTTGCTCGTCGCTGAGCCGGGCCACAGACAATCAAGCATAAAAAAACCCGGCATCGCCGGGTTTTTTGCCTCTCGCTGTCGCGATTATTTCACCGGACGCATCGCCGGGAACAGAATCACGTCACGGATGGTGTGGCTGTTGGTGAACAGCATGACCATACGGTCGATACCGATACCCAGACCCGCAGTCGGTGGCAGGCCGTGTTCCAGCGCGGTGACGTAGTCTTCGTCGTAGAACATCGCTTCGTCATCACCCGCTTCTTTGGCGTTAACCTGATCCTGGAAGCGCTGCGCCTGGTCTTCTGCGTCGTTCAGCTCGCTGAAACCGTTACCGATTTCGCGGCCGCCGATGAAGAATTCAAAGCGGTCAGTGATTTCCGGGTTCACGTCATTACGGCGCGCCAGCGGAGAAACTTCTGCCGGATATTCGGTGATGAAGGTTGGCTGAATCAGGTGCGCTTCGGCAACTTCTTCGAAGATCTCGGTCACGATGCGGCCCAGGCCCCAGCTCTTCTCAACGTGAACGCCGATGCTTTCAGCAATGGCTTTCGCTGAGTCGAAGTTATCCAAATCGGCCATGTCAGTTTCTGGACGATATTTCTTGATAGCTTCACGCATAGTCAGTTTTTCGAACGGCTTACCGAAATCGAAAGTCTGGTCGCCATAAGGCACTTCGGTGTTGCCCAGAATATCCTGTGCCAGGGTACGGAACAGAGATTCGGTCAGCTCGATCAGATCTTTATAATCCGCGTACGCCATATAGAGTTCCATCATGGTGAACTCTGGGTTATGGCGAACGGAGATACCTTCGTTACGGAAGTTACGGTTGATTTCGAATACGCGTTCGAAGCCGCCAACCACCAGACGCTTCAGGTACAGTTCCGGCGCGATACGCAGGTACATGTCCATATCCAGCGCATTGTGATGGGTGATGAACGGACGGGCAGACGCACCGCCAGGGATCACCTGCATCATTGGGGTTTCCACTTCCATAAAGTTGCGGCCAACCATGAACTGACGAATACCCGCCAGGATCTGGGAACGCACTTTGAAAGTATTGCGGGAAGTATCGTTGGAGATCAGGTCCAGGTAACGCTGACGGTAGCGCGCTTCCTGATCCTGCAGGCCGTGGAATTTGTCCGGCAGCGGGCGCAGAGCTTTGGTCAGCAGACGCAGCTCGGTGCAATGGATAGACAGTTCACCGGTTTTGGTTTTGAACAGTTTGCCCTTCGCGCCCAGGATGTCGCCGAGGTCCCATTTCTTGAACTGCTCGTTGTAAACGCCTTCCGGCAGATCGTCACGCGCGACGTACAGCTGAATACGACCGCCAACGTCCTGTAAAGTCACGAAGGAAGCTTTACCCATAATACGGCGAGTCATCATACGACCGGCAACGGAAACTTCGATATTCAGCGCTTCCAGCTCTTCGCTGTCCTTGCTATCGAATTCAGCGTGCAGTTGATCAGAGGTACGGTCACGACGGAAATCGTTCGGGAACGGGATGCCCTGCTCACGCAGTGCAGCCAGCTTCTCGCGGCGTGCCTTCATTTCGTTATTAAGATCGACTACCTCGTCAGCGCCTTGTGCGTTTTGTTCAGACATGTTGGTTCCTCATAACCCTGCTTTCAGACTTGCTTCGATAAATTGATCCAGACTTCCGTCCAGTACCGCCTGCGTATTGCGGGTTTCAACCCCGGTGCGCAGGTCTTTAATGCGGGAATCGTCCAGGACATAGGAACGAATCTGGCTACCCCAGCCGATATCGGACTTGGTGTCTTCCATCGCCTGTTTTTCTGCATTCTTTTTCTGCATTTCCAGTTCATAAAGCTTCGCTTTCATCTGCTTCATGGCCTGGTCTTTGTTCTTGTGCTGTGAACGGTCGTTCTGGCACTGCGTCACGATCCCGGTTGGGATGTGGGTGATACGCACCGCAGATTCCGTACGGTTAACGTGCTGACCGCCCGCACCGGATGCGCGATATACGTCAATGCGCAGATCCGCCGGGTTGATTTCGATATCAATATCGTCATCAACTTCTGGATACACGAATGCAGAGCTGAACGAGGTGTGACGACGGCCGCCGGAGTCGAACGGGCTCTTACGGACCAGACGGTGAACGCCGGTTTCCGTACGCAGCCAGCCGTACGCGTAGTCCCCGGAGATTTTGATGGTCACGGATTTAATCCCGGCCACGTCCCCTTCGGACTCTTCGATAATTTCGGTTTTAAAGCCGCGCGCTTCTGCCCAACGCAGATACATACGCTCGAGCATGCTTGCCCAGTCCTGCGCTTCAGTACCGCCAGAACCTGCCTGGATATCGAGATAGCAATCGGCGCTGTCATACTCGCCGGAGAACATACGACGGAATTCCAGCTGTGCCAGCTTTTCTTCCAGGGTATTGAGTTCTGCAACGGCTTCGTTGAAGGTCTCTTCGTCTTCGGCTTCTACAGCCAGTTCCAGCAGACCGGAAACATCTTCCAGACCCTGAGACATTTGATCGAGGGTGTCGACAATCGCTTCAAGCGAGGAACGCTCTTTACCCAGCGCCTGCGCGCGTTCGGGTTCGTTCCAGACATCCGGCTGTTCCAGCTCGGCGTTTACTTCTTCCAGACGCTCTTTCTTGGCGTCATAGTCAAAGATACCCCCTAAGAACGTCGGAGCGTTCCGTGAGGTCCTGAATGCGATTATTTACCGGGTTTATTTCAAACATGGTCTATTTTCTTTTAATGGACGAGAAAAATGCGGTTATAAGAGCGGAATCTTAGCGGATTCCCGCCCTTAATTACAGTATAAGAGATGCTAAATCGGCCAGAGATGATCGATGATAAGCTGCAAACTTCGGTTGCCACGGTATTCATTGATATCCAGGCGATAAGCCAGCGTCACTTCACGCACGCCGTTATCCGGCCAGACGGCGGTATCGACGTTAAACGCAATGCCGTCCAGCAGCGGGCCACCGCCGACCGGTTCCACCATCACCTTCAGGTGACGTTCGCCCACCAGACGCTGCTGTAACAGACGAAAACGCCCGTCAAACAGCGGTTCCGGGAACATCTGCCCCCACGGCCCGGCTTCGCGCAGCATCTGCGCCATCTCCAGCGTCATCTCCTGTGGGCTCAGCTCACCATCGGAGAGGATTTCACCCTGTAACAGCGCCGGGTCCAGCCACTCGGTAACCAGTTCGCCAAAGCAGCGTTGAAACTCTTCGAAGCGTTCTTCCTCCAAAGAGAGCCCCGCCGCCATCGCGTGACCGCCGAACTTCAGCATCAAGCCGGGATGCAGCGTATCCAGACGCTCCAGCGCATCGCGCATATGCAGCCCCTGAATGGATCGACCCGAGCCTTTCAGCTGACCGTTACCCGCAGGCGCAAAGGCGATCACCGGGCGATGGAAACGCTCTTTAATGCGAGAGGCCAGAATGCCGACCACGCCCTGATGCCACTCGGGGTGATACATCGCCAGTCCGCCGGGCAGCTCGGCGCGGCTGCGTTCAAGCTGTTCGCACAACGTCAGCGCTTCCGCCTGCATTCCCTGCTCAATCTCTTTACGCGTCTGGTTCAACGCATCGAGCTCGTTTGCCAGCACGCGGGCTTCGCCGAGGTTATCGCATAACAGCAGCGCCACGCCGACCGACATGTCGTCCAGGCGACCGGCGGCATTCAGACGCGGCCCCAGCGCAAAGCCGAGATCGCTTGCCACCAGCTTGGCTGCATCACGGTTGGCAATCTCCAGCAGCGCTTTAATACCCGGGCGGCAGTAACCGGCGCGGATGCGGCTCAGTCCCTGCCAGGTGAGAATGCGGTTGTTGGCATCCAGCGGCACCACGTCGGCAACCGTGCCAAGCGCCACCAGATCGAGAAATTCGACAATCTTCGGCGCTGGAATCCCGCGTTTTTCGAACCAGCCCTTCTCTTTCAGATGGTTGCAAAGCACCAGCATCAGATAAAAGGCCACGCCAACGCCCGCCAGCGATTTCGATGGGAACGGACAGTCGATGAGGTTCGGGTTCACCATCGCATCGGCGTTAGGCAGCGTTTCGCCCGGCAGGTGGTGATCTGTAACCAATACGCTGATCCCGAGGTCATGCGCATGATCAACCCCGGCATGGGAAGAGATCCCGTTGTCTACCGTCATGATCATCTGCGCGCCGCGAGCGTGGGCCTGATCGACCACTTCAGGGCTTAACCCATAGCCATCTTCAAAACGGTTCGGCACCAAATACTCGACGTTGTGGCAGCCCATCGCCCGCAGAGAGAGCACGCTTAGCGCGGTACTGGTCGCACCATCGGCATCGAAATCCCCCACCACCATGATGCGAAGCTCTTTTTCAAACGCGTCATGCAGCATCTCGACGGCTTTTTCCACACCCGTCAGCGAGCGCCAGTGCAGCATGCCTTTCAGGCCGCGCTCCAGGTCACTCGGGGTTTTCACGCCGCGGCTGGCGTACAGACGGCGCAGCAGCGGCGACAGTTCGTCAGGCAGTGCGATTGAGTCATCCACCTCACGGCGGCGAAGTTGAGTCTGTGGTTTCACGCGAATTATTTACCGCTGGTCTGTTTCTGGTGTTCGTCGAGGAACGCTTTCATCTCTTTCGGACCCTGATAGCCCGGTACCACGTAGCCGTCGTTGAGCACGATAGCCGGAGTACCGTTCACGCCAAACTGCACGCCAAGCGCGTAGTGGTTGGCAATGTCGATATCGCAAGTCGCCGCCTGAACGCCTTTGCCGTTCATCGCATCGTCAAACGCTTTGTTGCGGTCTTTGGCACACCAGATAGATTTCATATCCTGCTCAGCCTGGCTCTGAATGCCCTGACGTGGGAAAGCCAGATAGCGCACGGTAATGCCCAGCGCGTTGTAGTCTTTCATCTCTTCATGCAGCTTGTGACAGTAGCCGCAGGTGATGTCGGTGAAAACGGTGATGACGTGTTTTTCCTGCGGCGCTTTGTAGACAATCATCTCTTTTTCCAGCGCGTTCAGATGCTTCATCAGCAGCGCATTGGTGACATTGACCGGCTGCGCGCCGCTCACGTCATACATTGGCCCCTGAATAATATGCTTCCCGTCATCGGTGACGTACAGCACGCCGCTATTGGTCAGGACGGTTTTCATCCCGGCTACCGGCGCCGGCTGAATATCGGTGCTCTGCACGCCCAGTTTCGCCAGTGACTGTTTGATAGCCGCATCGTCAGCGTGCGCCAGGCTGGAAAATGCCGTCGCCAGCAGGGTGAACATCATTAAACCTTGTTTCATAAACTGTCCTTTTAAATCAGCATCATGCTCGTGGATGGTGCTGTTGATGAAGTTGTCGCAGCCGCTCTGTCGCGACATGCGTATAAATTTGTGTGGTCGACAAATCGCTATGGCCCAGCAGCATTTGTACGACACGTAAGTCCGCGCCGTGGTTCAATAAATGCGTTGCAAAGGCATGGCGTAACACGTGCGGTGACAGCTTTTCGCTATCGATTCCCGCCAGTTGGGCATAGTGCTTAATGCGGTGCCAGAAGGTCTGGCGTGTCATCTGCTGGGCGCGCTGGCTGGGGAACAGCACATCAATCGCCACGCCGTTGAGCATCCACGGGCGGCCGTGCTCCAGCCAGTTCTCCACCCAATAAACGGCCTCTTCGCCAAGCGGCACCAGACGCTCTTTATTTCCTTTACCGATCACCCGAACCACGCCCTGACGCAAGCTGATATCACTCATCGTCAGCCCCACCAGTTCGGAAACGCGCAGCCCGGTTGCATAAAGCACTTCAAGCATAGCCTTATCCCGCAGCTCCAGCGGCTGATCGACCAGCGGTGCCTGCAGCAGTCTTTCAACCTGCGCTTCGCTAAGATCTTTTGGCAACCGTTGTGGCAGCTTCGGCGACGCCAGCTGCGCGCTGGGATCGTCCGGGCGGAATTTTTCGCGGTACAGATGCTGGAAGAAGCGGCGCATGGCGCTCAGCAGTCGTGCAGTGCTGGTTGCTTTATAGCCCCCCTGCTGACGCTCGGCGAGCAAATTTTGCAGGTCGTCGCTCTGAGCCGTCTCCAGCGAGAGCCCGCGATGCGCCAGCCACTCGACCACCATGGTCAAATCACGGCGGTACGCGCTAAGGGTATTTTCAGCCAGATTGCGCTCCAGCCACAGCGCATCGAGAAACTGTTCGATTCGTGCAAGATCCTTATCCACCTCGGCCCCTCTGCGTGTTAAATCAGCACCATTATGCCTGAATTAGCCCCCTTTCTGGTACACTGGGCGCATCATCATCGCAAGAATCGAGAGCAGTACGTCATGAATATCGGCCTTTTTTACGGTTCCAGCACCTGCTACACCGAGATGGCAGCGGAAAAAATTCGCGACATTATCGGCCCGGAACTGATCACATTACATAACCTGAAAGATGATTCCCCCACCCTGATGGAGCAATACGATGTGCTCATTCTTGGTATCCCGACCTGGGATTTCGGTGAGATTCAGGAAGATTGGGAAGCGGTCTGGGAACAGCTGGATACGCTCAATCTGGAAGGTAAAATCATCGCGCTGTACGGCATGGGCGACCAGCTCGGCTACGGCGAGTGGTTCCTTGATGCGCTGGGCATGCTGCACGATAAGCTGGCGACTAAAGGGGTGAAGTTTGTCGGCTACTGGCCAACCGAAGGCTACGAGTTCACCAGCCCGAAACCGGTTATTGCTGATGGTCAGCTTTTTGTCGGTCTCGCGCTGGATGAAACCAACCAGTACGATCTTAGCGATGAACGCATTCAGAGCTGGTGCGAACAGATTCTCGGCGAGATGGCCGAGCAGTTCTCCTAGTGCTTCGTTGGCGTGGGCTGTTGCAGAAGTATCCGCCGCAGGTCACGCCACTCTTCAGGATTCATGCTATCTGCCGCCAGCCACAGGTGCTGACGACGGCCTCCTTCCAGACGACGAATCCGCAGCATCATCCCTGAATTCAGCATCCACGGCGCACCAAGCAGTTCGTAATCCTGATTACGCCAGCGCAGCCTTGAATCCATCAGCAGCTTAATTTCCCCCTGGTGCGAATGAATGCGTCGCTGGCTGCGAACGCAGTCAAAGACCACCAGAGAGAGCAAAAGCAGCCAGAGCGGGGTGTAGCTCAACGGCCAGGGCATCAGCAGCACGAAAGCCGCCACCAGACCGTGGAGTAACAAGGAAAGCCACTGTGAGCGCCAGGAGACGCGTAAATCAGATTGCCACAGGACCACGTTCCCGATTCCGTGTTTGAATGAGTTGTACCATGCGCTCAAGGTTAGCGTCGGCAGGTTTACCGTGGTTCATCAGCCAGTTGAAAAGGTCAGGATCGTCGCATTCAAGGAGACGAATGAAAATGGCTTTGTCTTCATCGCTGAGCGTGTCGTACTCGTACTCAAAGAACGGCATAATGGAGATATCGAGTTCGCGCATACCGCGGCGGCATGCCCAGTGGATACGGGCTTTATTATTGATGTCCATAATTTCCTTCCAGCATTACGTTGCGTCTAGTTTAACGTGTTTTTTGCCGTTACCTTACCGGAATATCACATTATGCGCGTCATATTCCGATAAAACCCCTTAAAAATGAATGGGATTATTTTTCTTTCGATCCGCTTCGCAGAACGCGCAGAGGGCACAAAACGCCCTGCAAAACCGCTTGCAATGGTAAGCATCTCTTTTACCATGAGTGGATAAGTGCGTTCGCAACTCTATTCAGGACATCAATATGGCTTTTACTCCGTTTCCTCCACGTCAGCCCGGCGTTGCAGCCCGTTTGCCGCTGACGCTGATGACGCTTGATGATTGGGCGCTGGCGACCGTTACCGGTGCCGACAGTGAGAAATACCTGCAGGGTCAGGTCACGGCAGATGTGGCCCAGATGGGTGAGCATCAGCATCTGCTGGTCGCCCACTGCGATGCCAAAGGCAAAATGTGGAGTAACCTGCGTCTGTTCCGTCGTCAGGATGGCTTCGCTTTTATTGAACGTCGAAGCGTGCGCGAAGCGCAACTGACCCAACTGAAAAAGTACGCGGTCTTCTCGAAGGTGGTGATTGCGCCAAACGACGATGTTGTCCTGCTCGGCGTCGCCGGTTTCCAGGCTCGCGCTGCGCTGGCTAACCTGTTCACAACGCTGCCAAACGCCGAGAAACCATGCCTGCAAGAAGGTGAAACGTCCCTGCTGTGGTTTGCCCATCCGGAAGAACGTTTCCTGCTGGTGACCGATACTGCGACCGCAGAACGCGTTACCGACGCGCTGCGCGGTGAAGCACAGCTCAACAACAGCCAACAGTGGCTGGCGCTGGATATCGAAGCCGGTCTGCCGGTGATTGATGAAGCGAACAGCGCGCAGTTTATTCCGCAGGCCACCAACCTACAGGCGCTGGGCGGTATCAGCTTCAAAAAAGGCTGCTATACCGGGCAGGAGATGGTTGCTCGCGCGAAGTTCCGCGGAGCCAACAAACGCGCGCTGTGGACGCTGGCAGGTAAAGCCGCTCGCGTACCGGAAGCCGGTGAAGATCTTGAGCTCAAAATGGGCGACAACTGGCGACGTACCGGCACCGTGCTGGCCGCCGTACAGCTGGAAGATGGTCAGGTACTGGTGCAGGTAGTGATGAACAATGATATGGAAGCCGACAGCGTGTTCCGCGTGCGCGACGATGCCAACACGTTGAGCATCAAGCCGCTGCCGTATTCGTTAGACGAAGAGTAATTGAGTCCGGTGTTTCCCCGGGGACGGCGTAAACGCCTCGCCCGGGCTACCGATTAACCGTAGCCCGGCCAAGCACAGCGCCGCCGGGTTTGCTCCGTTCCTACGCGTGCTGCCCCACGTACAGATAAATCGCCAGAAAATGACAGGCGCTACCGCCCAGCACAAACGCATGCCAGATAGCGTGGTTGTAAGGAATGCGCTTGCAGACGTAGAAAATCACCCCCAGCGAATAAACCACCCCGCCCACCGCCAACAGCGTAACGCCGCCAATGTCAAGCTTCACCGCCAACTGATAGACCACAATCAGCGACAGCCAGCCCATCGTGAGATAGGTCACCAGCGACAAGATTTTAAAACGATGCGCAATGGTCAGCTTAAACAGGATCCCCAGCAGCGCCAGGCTCCAGATAACAATCATCAGCCCTTTCGCCAGCGGCGAGTCCAACCCCACCAGCAGGAACGGCGTATAGGTACCGGCAATTAGCAGGTAGATAGCACAGTGGTCGAATTTTTTCAGCCATACTTTGGCGCGCTGTGACGGAATAGCGTGATACAGCGTAGAGGCCAAAAACAGCAGGATCATACTGCCGCCGTACAGGCTATAGCTGGTGATAGCCGTAGCGCTGGCATTGGCGTCAACCGCCTGAACCAGCAGCAAAACCAGCCCGACAATTCCCAGGACAAAGCCAACGCCGTGGCTGATGCTATTGGCAATTTCCTCTGCCAGAGAATATCCATGTTTAATGAGTGGTTTCTTATCCATTACGCGCTCCGGGCGAACGACAAATAAAGCAAACACCCTAGCGTAACTGAGAATGGTTCCAGTGAACACATGTAAGCTAAAATAAAAAGATGAATTTTTGTAAACTAAGAATAATCAATTAGTTAACAAATTCATTCAGCTAACACCTGTACACACTTTTATTCAACGCGTTTAAATTCAATCACATAAAACAGGTTCTCGCCGGGATAGATATCGGCAATCACCTTTTTCAGCTCCGGCAGGCTCATGTTTTCCTGCTCCGCATGGCGCTCGCTCAGCGTATCCAGCGTAACGGTTGAGGTCGCCACCACACGAATCGTGCAGAAATACCCATCATCTTCATAGCGCCCGACGCGCAACACATCCCCGACCTTAAAGTGCGACTCAGCCGCGTCGCGCAGCGTAATGGTTTTCCGTCCGGCGAGAATGTCGTCCTGAAAGCGCTGAAAAAAAGTAATGTCGTTTGGCTGCATGTTATCATTCCCTCAGGTCATCTATTTTTACGAGTATCCATCACCGTGAGCATGTTCTCCCACGCCGCCGTTGCCAGCCTCAATAATCTTGAGATGATGGTCTATCACTACGTCATTAAAAATCGTGACACGGTGATGTACATGACCATCCGTGAACTGGCCGACGCGGCGGGCGTCTCCACCACCACGGTGATGCGCTTTTGTAAAAAGCTCAACTGCGAAGGTTACTCGGAGTTTCGGGTGCGCTTCAAATTGTATTTAGAGCAGGATGAACCGCAACAGGCAAATTTTGGTGCCAGCGAAATCATCAGCTTTTTCAAAGGCGTTAATAATGACGAATTTGATAAGTTGCTGGATGACGCGGTTGATATTATTCTCGCATCAGAACGTATTATATTTGTCGGTGCGGGAACCTCTGGTTCGCTGGCAAAATATGGCGCACGTTTTTTCTCGAATATAGGGAAATTCAGCAACCATATCGACGATCCTTATTTCCCCGTCACCAACGACATGGCAAAAAACGCGCTGGCTATTGTGCTTTCAGTATCGGGTGAAACCGAAGAAATTCTGCGCTTTGCCGGGCAGTTCAGCCTGCATCGCTGCAAAGTAATGTCCATCACCAGCCATGAACACTCACGACTGGCAAAGCTTGCCGACTTCAACCTCTCCTGGCACGTGCCGCAAACGCGCATCGGCGGCGTCTACGATATTACGACCCAGATCCCGGTTATCTATATTCTGGAATCATTAGGCCGTAAGCTGGCGAAGAAATTAGCATAAAAATACAGGGTGTTTTTTCGATGTAACATATTCCCTGTTGTGGGATTTGTTATATCGTGACATTTATTTCCCCTTTGTTAGACTCAGCCTTATTAAGCCCAATAACTGAGCATAGCAAAGATGAAAAAACTGACCTTACCGAAAGACTTTTTATGGGGTGGCGCGGTTGCTGCGCACCAGGTTGAAGGCGGCTGGAATAAAGGCGGCAAAGGCCCCAGCATCTGTGACGTGCTAACCGGCGGCGCCCACGGCGTTCCGCGCGAAATTACCCTGCAGGTCGAGCCGGGCAAATACTACCCGAACCACGAAGCCATCGACTTCCACGGCCACTACAAAGAAGACATCAAGCTGTTCGCCGAGATGGGCTTCAAATGCTTCCGCACCTCTATCGCCTGGACGCGTATTTTCCCGAACGGTGACGAAACTCAGCCAAATGAAGAAGGGCTGAAATTCTATGATGACATGTTCGATGAACTGCTGAAGTACAACATCGAGCCGGTGATCACCCTCTCCCACTTCGAAATGCCGCTGCACCTGGTGCAGCAGTATGGCGGCTGGACTAACCGCAAAGTTGTTGATTTCTTTGTTCGCTTCTCTGAAGTGGTGTTTGAGCGCTACAAGAATAAGGTCAAATACTGGATGACCTTCAACGAAATCAACAACCAGCGTAACTGGCGCGCGCCGCTGTTCGGCTACTGCTGCTCCGGCGTGGTCTACACCGAACATGAAAATCCGGAAGAGACCATGTACCAGGTGCTGCACCACCAGTTCGTGGCCAGCGCCCTGGCGGTGAAAGCCGCTCGTCGCATCAACCCAGAGATGAAAGTCGGCTGCATGCTGGCAATGGTGGCGCTCTATCCGTTCTCCTGCAAACCAGAAGACGTGATGTTTGCCCAGGAATCGATGCGTGAGCGCTACGTCTTCACCGACGTGCAGCTGCGCGGTTACTACCCAAGCTACGTGCTGAACGAATGGGAACGCCGTGGCTTCAACATCAAAATGGAAGCGGGTGACGAGGCGATTCTGCGTGAAGGCACCTGCGACTACCTCGGCTTCAGCTACTACATGACCAACGCCGTGAAGGCGGAAGGCGGCAGCGGTGACGCAATCTCCGGCTTTGAAGGCAGCGTACCGAACCCACACGTGAAGGCATCAGACTGGGGCTGGCAGATTGACCCGGTCGGCCTGCGCTACTCGCTGTGTGAACTGTACGAGCGCTACCAGAAACCGCTGTTCATCGTGGAAAATGGCTTTGGCGCGTACGACAAAGTCGAAGCCGACGGCAGCATCAACGACGACTACCGTATTGATTATCTGCGCGCGCACGTCGAAGAGATGATGAAAGCGGTCACCTATGATGGTGTGGATCTGATGGGCTATACGCCGTGGGGCTGCATCGACTGCGTGTCGTTCACTACCGGGCAGTACAGCAAGCGCTATGGCTTTATCTACGTGAACAAGCACGACGACGGCACGGGCGATATGTCACGTTCACGCAAGAAGAGTTTTGAGTGGTATAAAGCGGTGATTGCTAGCAACGGCGAGAGTCTGTAAGTCTGTTTCCCCCTCACCCCGGCCCTCTCCCCAAAGGGGAGAGGGGGCAAAGCAGTCCGAGCTTAATATCAGATAGCCGCACCATCGGTTCCCTCTCCCCTTTGGGGAGAGGGTTAGGGTGAGGGGGCTGACCGCACTACTTCCCACCCGCCAGCTCAATAAAGCTCCCCGTCACATACGACGCCTTCTCGCTCAACAGCCAGACTATCGCCTGCGCCACCTCTTCCGGCTGACCGCCGCGCTGCATTGGCAGCACCGACTTCACGCGATCGACACGCCCCGGCTCCCCGCCGTCGGCATGCATCTCGGTATAGATAAACCCAGGCCGCACCCCGTTCACCCGAATGCCCTGCGCCGCCACCTCCAGCGACAGCCCGGTCGTCAGCGTATCAATCGCCCCTTTCGAAGCCGCATAATCCACATATTCACCCGGTGAGCCTAGACGTGCAGCCGCCGAGGAGACGTTAACAATCGCCCCGCCCTGCCCACCGTGCGGTATCGCCATTCGCTTTACCGCTTCCCGGCAGCAGAGAAAATAGCCGGTAACGTTGGTGGTCAGCACTCGGTTAATACGCTCGGCGGTTAGCGCCTCGACGCGGCTTTGGGTAAACAGCACGCCCGCGTTGTTGACCAGTGCCGTTAGCGGTTCGCCCTGCATGTCGAGACGCGCAAACATCGCCTCTACCTGCGCTTCATCGCCAATATCGGCCTGAACGGCAAAGGCCTTGCCACCCTGCGCAATAATCGCACCTACCGCCTCGCTGGCGGCGGCTTCGTTGCGATGATAGTTCACTGCCACCGTATATCCTTCCTGCGCCAGCTGTAACGCCGTCGCCCGGCCGATTCCCCGGCTGGCGCCGGTCACTAATGCTATTGCCATTCGCGTCTCCCAAAAAATAAAGGCGCCGCAGCGCCTTTAAAAGATAGCCTAATCAGAGAATTACTGATATTCGCTCATCGGTACGCAGGAGCAGAACAGGTTGCGGTCGCCGTAAACGTCGTCGAGGCGTTTCACCGTCGGCCAGTATTTGTTCGCCATGCCTGCCGGGAAGACGGCGATTTCGCGGGTATAACCGTGGTTCCACTCCGCCACCAGCTCATTCTGAGTGTGCGGGGAGTTGACCAGCGGGTTGTCCTCGAGCGTCCACTCGCCCGCTTTCACGCGGTCGATTTCGCTGCGAATAGCCAGCATCGCGTCAATGAAGCGGTCAAGCTCAGCTTTGCCTTCGGATTCCGTCGGCTCAACCATCAGCGTACCCGCGACCGGGAAGGACATGGTCGGCGCGTGGAAACCGTAGTCAATCAGGCGCTTAGCAATATCCAGCTCGCTGATGCCGGTCTCTTCTTTCAGCGGACGAATATCCAGAATACATTCGTGCGCCACATGACCGTCACGACCGGTGTAGAGAACCGGATAGGCATCTTTCAAGCGAGTCGCAATATAGTTCGCGTTGAGGATTGCCACCTGACTTGCCTGCTTCAGGCCTTCTGCGCCCATCATGCGGATGTACATCCAGCTGATTGGCAGAATGGAGGCGCTGCCGAACGGTGCTGCACAAACGGCGCCCTGACGGGTCAGCATGCCTTCAATGTGCACCACGCTGTGGCCCGGAACAAACGGTGCCAGGTGTGATTTCACGCCGATAGGACCCATACCTGGGCCGCCGCCGCCGTGCGGAATGCAGAAAGTTTTGTGCAGGTTGAGGTGCGAGACGTCCGCGCCAATAAAGCCCGGAGAGGTAATGCCAACCTGAGCGTTCATGTTCGCGCCGTCGAGATAAACCTGGCCGCCGAACTGGTGGACGATTTCGCATACTTCACGAATGGTCTCTTCGTACACGCCGTGGGTGGACGGGTAGGTCACCATGATGCAGGAAAGATTGTCCGCATGCTGCTCCGCTTTCGCGCGCAGATCCGCCAGATCGATGTTACCGTTCTTATCGCAAGCCACGACAACCACCTGCATCCCCGCCATCTGTGCGGAAGCCGGGTTGGTACCGTGCGCTGAGCTTGGGATCAGACAGATATCACGATGACCGTCGTTGCGGCTTTCGTGGTAGTGACGAATCGCCAGCAGACCCGCATATTCACCCTGCGCGCCGGAGTTCGGCTGCATGCAGAGCGCGTCGTAACCGGTCAATTTCACCAGCCACTCGGAGAGCTGGCCGATCATCTGATGGTAGCCTTCCGCCTGATCAACCGGGCAGAACGGGTGCAGTTCAGCAAATTCCGGCCAGGTGATAGGGATCATTTCCGCCGCGGCGTTAAGCTTCATGGTGCAGGAACCGAGTGGGATCATCGCCTGATTCAGCGCCAGATCTTTACGCTCAAGCGAGTGCATGTAGCGCATCATCTCGGTTTCGCTGTGGTAGCGGTTAAACACCGGATGGCTCAGGATCGCGTCGTCGCGCAGCATCGCCTGTGGAATAGAGCGGCTGTCGAGCGCCACGTCTTTATCCAGCGCGTCGATGTCCAGACCGTGGTTATCACCCAGAATCACGCTAAACAGCGCCAGCACGTCTTCACGAGTGGTCGTTTCGTTCAGGGTGACGCCTACGGCGTTGAGGATATCGCTGCGCAGGTTGATTTCCGCAGCCTGAGCGCGCGCCAGCACGGCGGCTTTATCCGCCACTTCCACGCACAGGGTGTCGAAGTAGTGCGCATGGCGCAGCTTCTGCCCTTTCTGCAGCAGGCCGGCCGCCAGAATGTCGGTCAGGCGGTGAATGCGGTTCGCAATACGCTTCAGGCCAACCGGGCCATGGAACACCGCGTACAGGCTGGCGATATTAGCCAGCAGTACCTGCGAGGTACAGATGTTGGAGTTCGCTTTCTCGCGGCGAATATGCTGCTCGCGGGTCTGCATCGCCATGCGCAGCGCGGTATTGCCAGCGGCATCTTTTGATACGCCGATAATACGGCCAGGCATGGCGCGTTTGAATTCATCTTTAGCGGCAAAGAATGCCGCGTGCGGGCCGCCGTAGCCCATCGGTACGCCAAAGCGCTGGGCAGAACCGAAGACAATGTCCGCGCCCTGTTTGCCCGGCGCGGTTAACAGCACCAGCGCCATGAAATCACCGGCAACGCTCACCACCACTTTGCGGGATTTCAGCTCAGCAATCAGCTTACTGTAGTCGTGAACTTCACCGGTTGTCCCAACCTGCTGGAGCAGTACGCCGAAGACGTCCTGATGCTCCAGCGCTTTGTCAGCGTCGTCAACAATCACGTCAAAGCCGAAGGTTTCCGCACGGGTACGTACCACGTCCAGAGTCTGCGGATGCACGTCGGCGGCGACGAAGAAACGGTTGGCGTTCTTCAGTTTGCTCACGCGCTTCGCCATTGCCATCGCTTCAGCGGCAGCGGTGGCTTCGTCCAGCAGAGAAGCGGAAGCCATATCGAGACCGGTCAGATCCAGCGTGACCTGCTGGAAGTTGAGCAGCGCTTCCAGACGTCCCTGAGAGACTTCTGGCTGATACGGGGTGTACGCGGTGTACCAGCCCGGGTTTTCCAGCATGTTGCGCTGGATAACCGGCGGTAACTGTACCGGGGTGTAGCCCATGCCAATGTATGACTTAAAGCGCTTGTTGCGACCGGCAATGGCCTTCAGCTCCGCCAGCGCGGCGAATTCTGTGGTGGCCTCTCCTACCTGCGGCGGCGTAGCAAGCTGGATATCTTTCGGCACGATCTGCGCAATCAGTGCGTTTAATGAATCCGCGCCAACTGTTTTGAGCATCTCTTGCTGCTGCTGGGCATCCGGCCCGATGTGACGTTCAATAAACGCGCCACGGTTTTCAAGCTGGCTTAAAGTCTGTGTCATGAGCGATGGTTCCTGAAACGTGCGGTGATTTTAAGATTGCCTCTTCACGGAGGAAGAAGTTTGGGGTGACGATGCCAGAGCACCCTCACCCCGGCCCTCTCCCTCAGGGAGAGGGAGCAAATCCTTATTCGTCTTCTAACAGGGCTTCGTACGCGGTCGCATCCAGCAGCGCGGCCACTTCCGCTTCGTCGCTGGCTTTGATCTTAAAGATCCAGCCGCCCGCGTACGGTTCGCTGTTCACCAGCTCCGGCGAGTCGCCCAGCTCTTCGTTCACGGCAACGATCTCACCGCTGATTGGTGCATAGATGTCGGATGCCGCTTTAACGGATTCCGCCACGGCGCAGTCATCGCCCGCGCTAACGGTCGCGCCGACTTCCGGCAGGTCAACGAAGACCATGTCGCCCAGTAATTCCTGTGCGTGCTCGGTGATGCCAACGGTGTAGCTACCGTCAGCTTCTTTGCGCAGCCATTCGTGTTCTTTACTGTATTTCAGTTCTGCTGGTACGTTGCTCATCAAAAAATCTCCAGAATAAAAAGGGCTTACGCGACGGCCTTGCCGTTACGCACAAAAATAGGTTTCGTTACTTTGACCGGCATTTCGCGGTTGCGGATCTGCACGATCGCCGTCTCGCCAATCCCTGCCGGGACGCGAGCCAGCGCAATACTATGACCTAAGGTTGGCGAGAAAGTCCCGCTGGTGATCACACCTTCGCACGCGTTGCCGTGAGCATCGGTAAAGCGCACCGGCAGTTCACCGCGCAGCACGCCTTTTTCGGTCATCACCAGGCCGACCAATTGTTCGGTGCCTTTTTCGCGTTCCAGTTCCAACACGTCGCGACCAATAAAGTTGCGGTCTGCGGGTTCCCAGGCGATGGTCCAGCCCATGTTGGCCGCCAGCGGAGAAACGCTTTCATCCATTTCCTGGCCATAGAGGTTCATCCCGGCTTCCAGACGCAGCGTGTCACGCGCGCCCAGGCCGCAAGGCTTCACGCCTGCCTGTACCAGTTTCTGCCAGAAATCAGCGGCCTGCTCTTTTGGCAGGGCAATTTCATAACCCGCTTCACCGGTATAGCCGGTGGTCGCAATAAAGAAGTCACCCGCCTGCACGCCAAAGAACGGCTTCATGCCTTCCACGGCGTGACGCTGCTCATCGGTGAACAGCGTGCCCGCTTTCGCCTGCGCGTTTGGACCCTGTACGGCAATCAGCGACAGGTCATCACGGACGGTGATGTCGATGGCATAAGGTTCAGCGTGTTGGGTAATCCAGGAGAGGTCTTTTTCGCGAGTGGCGGAGTTTACGACGAGGCGGAAATAATCTTCGGTGAGGTAGTAGACGATAAGGTCATCAATCACGCCGCCCGATGCATTCAGCATACCGCTGTAGAGCGCCTTGCCGGGCTTGGTGAGCTTGGCAACATCGTTTGCCAGCAGATAGCGTAGGAACTCTCGGGTCCGTGGTCCGTGCAGATCGACGATGGTCATGTGCGACACATCGAACATCCCGGCATCGGTACGCACCGCGTGGTGCTCATCAATTTGTGAGCCATAGTGCAGCGGCATCATCCAGCCGTGAAAATCCACCATACGCGCGCCACATAACACGTGCTGGTCATACAAAGGCGTTTGTTGAGCCATCATGTCCTCGTTGAATATATCGCACCACAAAACCAAACGCCGACGCCCATTTGGGCACCGACGCAAACGTTCTCTTTTCCCTGAACTTACCACCGAACATCGTGGTAAACCATCCTGAGAAAGGGGACATCACATTAGCTTATGACCAAAAGTCGCGAAAAATCATACAGAGGAATCGACTGCAAAAAAGCGAAATACACCACATTTAATTAACAACAACGGGTAACAATTCAGCATAAGATAATATTTTATGCGTAAAACAGGGCGACTTTTCCGTAACATGAAAACGCATGGATTAATAAAACTAATGCGAAAAATGGCGTGAAATTAGAATTTTTCAAATGAGGAAGGAGACTCCCGGTAGAACCACCGGGAGTAAAAGTGTGAGCGACTTAACGAAGCCACTCAGGCAGGTCGTTGAGGCCCATCGCCTGACGAATCAGCTGCGGCTTGACGCCGGGTAGCGTATCGGCCAGCGCAAGGCCGAGGTCGCGCAGCAGTTTTTTCGCCGGGTTTTCACCGGCAAACAGCTCGCGGAAACCCTGCATTCCCGCCAGCATCAGCGCGGCGCTGTGCTTACGGCTGCGCTCGTAGCGACGCAGATAGAAGTGCTGCCCGATATCTTTGCCCTGTGTATGCAGACGGCGCAGCTCTTCTATCAGCTCGGCGGCGTCCATAAAGCCCAGGTTCACGCCCTGCCCGGCCAAAGGATGGATGGTGTGCGCCGCATCGCCGACCAGCGCCAGGCGGTGGGCAGCAAACTGACGCGCATAGCGCCCGGTCAACGGGTACACCTGACGCTCGCTCTCTACCTTGCACAGCCCCAGGCGATTATCAAAGGCGATATTCAGCTTCTGGTTAAATTCAGCGTCATCGGCCTGCTGCATCCGTTCTGCTTCCTGCGGCGACAGCGACCAGACTATCGAACAGAGATGCGGATCGGAGAGCGGCAGGAAGGCCAGAATACCGTCGCCGTGGAAGCTCTGGCGCGCAACGGCTTCGTGCGGCTCTTCGGTGCGAACGGTCGCCACCAGCGCGTGGTGACGATAGTCCCAGAAGGTCAGCGGAATATCCGCTTTGCTGCGCAGCCAGGAGTTCGCGCCGTCCGCGCCGACCACCAGACGCGCGGTCAGCATGTTACCGTCTTTTAGCGTCAGGAATGCTTCGTTCTCACCCCAAACTACCTGTTGAAGTTCTGCAGGGGCCATCAGGGTAACGTCACTACTGCGCTCGGCTTTCTGCCACAGCGCATGGTGAATCACCGCATTTTCAACGATATGGCCGAGATGGCTGTAGCCCATGCTGCGGTCATCAAACGCGATGCGGCCGAAGCTGTCTTTATCCCACACTTCCATACCGTGATAGCAGCTGGCGCGCTGGGCCACAATGGCCGACCAGACGTCCAGCCTGGTGAGCAGCTTTTCACTGCCCGCATTAATAGCAGAGACGCGCAGCGCAGGCGGCGCATCGGCGGCAAGCGCCTGCGGCAGCGACTGCTCCAGCACGGCAACCCGCAGGCCGCTGCCCTGTAAACCGCAGGCCACCGCCAGCCCAACCATTCCACCGCCTACGATGGCAACATCAACACTTTGCACATTAACTCCTTAAACTGCTGATTAGCGGGCGACCCAGCCCAGCGTCCGCTGCGCCAGCACATCGCGTGCAGGGGTAAATAATTCCATCGACATCAGGCCGACGTTGCGCCCGGCCACCAGCGGCGCCCAGCGGTTGGCGAAAATATGCACCAGCCCGTCGGTGACGCCAATCGTGGCCGCTTTGTCTTCCGCGCGCTGACGCTGGTAATGGCACAGCAGCGAATAGTCGCCGATATCCTGATTGGCCTCGTGCGCACCCGCCAGATGTTCCGCCAGCGTCATCACGTCGCGCATGCCGAGGTTAAAACCTTGCCCGGCAATCGGGTGCAGCGTCTGCGCCGCGTTGCCTACCAGCGCCAGACGGTGCGATACCGTCCGGGTGGCGGTGGTTAGCGACAGTGGATAGACGCTGCGTGCGCCAGCGTGGGTGATTCGCCCTAAACGCCAGCCGAACGCTTTCTGTAGCGCCTGGCAAAACTGCGTATCAGACCAACTCAGCACGTCGTCATGGCGCGCCAGCGGGTGGCACCACACCAGCGAACAGCGATTTTGCGACATCGGCAGCATGGCAATAGGGCCATGCTCGGTGAAACGTTCAAACGCCCGCCCCTGATGCGGCACGGCGGTGGAGACATTAGCAATCACCGCCACCTGATTGTATGGTTCCTGCTGCCAGGTAATACCGCACTGCTCGCCAAGCGTGGAGCGCGAGCCATCGGCAGCAACCAGCAGCTTGCCTTGCAGCGTTTCACCGCTGTCCAGCGTAACGCTTACACCATCAGCCTGGCGTTCAACCAGCGACACCCGCGAAGGACAATGCAGCGTGACGCCGCGCGCATGGCGCAGCAGGCCGAACAGCCGCTGTCCCACGTCGTGCAGCTCAACAACATTGCCGAGTGCAGATAACCGATAATCTTGAGCATTAAGGGTGACAAAACCGGCATGGCCGCGGTCACTGACGTGAACGCTGGTAATCGGCGTTGCACAGTCGGCAATGGCCTGCCAAAGATTGACCTTCGCCAGTTGCTGGCAGGTACCAGCCGCTAGCGCAATCGCCCGGCCGTCAAAGCCCGGGTGTTCAGCGGCGTGAATATCCGCCGCTTCAATCAGGTGCACCGGCAGGCGACCCGCCGTTAACTGCGAAATAGCCAGCGCCAATGTGGCGCCGGTCATGCCGCCGCCGACAATAATCACGCTCATAGCTGACGTGCCGCTGCCATCAACGCTTCAATGGCATCCGCATCCTTCACCACGCTCGCGGTGAGATTCTCGTTACCGTCTTCGGTAATGAGAATATCGTCTTCAATACGAATGCCGATACCGCGATATTCCGCCGGCACGTCCGCGTCTGGCGCGATGTACAGGCCCGGTTCAATGGTCAGCACCATTCCCGGCTCCAACACGCGCGAGCGGTCTGCGCCGTAGACGCCTACGTCATGCACATCCAGCCCCAGCCAGTGGCTCAGGCCATGCATAAAGTACGGGCGGTGGGCGTTGTCGGTAATCAACTGGTCAATTTCCCCTTTGAGGATCCCCAGACCGTGCAGGCCCGTCACCATAATGCGCACCACTTCACCGGTCACTTCCTGAATGGAGGTGCCCGGGCGATAGAGCTCAAGGGATTTGTATAGCGAAGCGAGCACGATATCGTAGATAGCGCGCTGTGCTGGGGTAAATTTGCCGTTCACCGGGAACGTACGGGTGATATCGCCCGCGTAGCCTTTGTATTCACAGCCTGCATCAATCAGCACCAGATCGCCGTCGCGCAGCTCGGATTCGTTTTCGGTGTAGTGCAGAATGCAGCCGTTTTCGCCGCTGCCCACGATGGTGTTATAGGACGGGTAGCGCGCGCCGTGGCGGGAGAATTCGTGGAGGATTTCCCCTTCCAACTGGTATTCAAACATCCCCGGCTGACATTTTTCCATCGCGCGGGTATGGGCCAGCGCGGAAATTTCACCGGCGCGACGCAGGATTTCAATCTCTTCGCTGTCTTTGAACAGGCGCATTTCATGCACCATCGGACGCCAGTCGATCATCGCATCCGGCGCGGTCAGATTCTGACGCGAACCTTTACGCAGTTTATCCAGCGCGGTGAAGACGATGTCATCAGCAAAAGCGTATTCGCCCAGCGCGTGGTAAATCACGTCCAGGCCGTTCAGCAACTGGAACAGCTGCTGATTGATTTCGCTGAACGCCAGCGCGCGGTCAACGCCCAGTTTTTCCGGCGCGGCGTCCTGGCCCAGTCGACGGCCAAACCAGATCTCAGCCGTCAGGTCGCGAACGCGGTTGAACAGCACGCTGTGGTTGTGAGTGTCATCGCTTTTAATCAGCACCAACAAGGCTTCAGGCTCGTTAAAGCCGGTGAAGTACCAGAAATCGCTGTTCTGGCGATAGGGATACTCAGAATCCGCGCTGCGAGTCACCTCTGGTGCGGCAAAAATCAGCGCCGCACTGCCTGGCTTCATTTGCGCCAGTAATGCCTGGCGGCGGCGGAGAAACGCTTGCTGTGTCATGACATCTCCTTTCAATCCCTTAGCGCTCCGTTCGCCGGCCTTGCGCAGCAAGCAGAGCGGGCGTTGTGATTAGTGTAATGTTGGCTTTTGCACTTCAGGCGCGGTCGGCTGTGGGTGGGTGAAAGTATCGTGGCACAGCAGCGCCGCTACGCGAACGTATTCGATAATTTCTTCCAGCGACATTTCCAGCTCTTCCTGATCTTCATCTTCTTCATAGCCAAGTTGCGCAATATTTCGAAGATCGTCAATGGCTTCGCCGGTTTCATCTCTCACTTTATCCAGCTTTGGCTGTACCATTCCCAGGCCAAGCAGGAAATGGTTTACCCAGCCAGAGAGCGCATCGGCGCGGTCGAACACGCTGACATCGTCGCCTTCAGGCAGATAAAGCTGAAAAAGGAAGCCGTCGTCTTCCAGCGCATCGCTGGTTGCCGCATGCATGGAACGCAGCGACTCGGCAAGCTCGTGACCAAAGGCCAGACCTTCGTTGGTCAGGTCGTGAACCAGCGGCTGCCAGGAGCTGTCCTTGTTTCCGCCGCAGAGCAAACCACTCAGCAGACCGTGCATTTCTGCAGGCGTCAGGCCTACCCCTTGTTGGTTCAACAGTTGGTTCATCACGGTGTAAACCGGCATTTCGTTCTGTATAGACATGCGCATTCGTCATTGTTGGGTGGAATTCATGGTATGCTACCACTTTGGACCCTGGAGATACCAGAAAAGGGCTTGTATCTTCATACCAGGGTAGCTATAGTGTCGCCCCTTCACATCCTGAGAGTGAAGGACGCGCAGTCAATCAGCAGGAAGGTGGCATGTCTGCACAACCCGTCGATATCCAAATTTTTGGCCGTTCACTGCGAGTGAATTGCCCGCCTGAACAAAGAGATGCTTTGAATCAGGCAGCGGACGATCTGAATCAGCGGTTGCAAGATCTGAAAGAACGCACTAGAGTCACAAATACTGAGCAGCTGGTTTTCATCGCCGCGTTGAACATCAGCTATGAGTTAACTCAGGAAAGGGCAAAGACGCGCGACTATGCTTCCAGCATGGAACAGCGTATTCGGATGCTACAACAGACCATTGAACAGGCGTTGCTTGACCAGGGTCGCATATCCGATAAGACAGCCCCAAAGTTTGAATAACACTTTGCAGTTTACTATGGTAGAGTGACTGTGAAGACAAAATTTCTCTGAGATGTTCGCAAGCGGGCCAGTCCCCTGAGCCGATATTTCATACCACAAGAATGTGGCGCTCCATGGTTGGTGAGCATGCTCGGTCCGTCCGAGAAGCCTTAAAACTGTGACGACGCATTCACCTTGAACCAAGGGTTCAAGGGTTACAGCCTGCGGCGGCATCTCGGAGATTCCCCTTCTACCTACCGGTCTTATGACGCATCCATCTGAGCAACAAAACTCCCGACAGCACATTCGCCAGTTAATCCGGCAACGTCGTCGTGCGCTCACGCCACAACAGCAAACGCTTTACGGTGAACAAGCCGCAGACCGCATGATGGCCTGGCCTCCCGTGGTGATGGCAAAAACCGTCGCGCTGTTTTTATCCTTTGACGGCGAACTCGATACCCAACCTTTGATTGAACAGCTCTGGCGAGCCGGTAAGCGCGTTTACCTGCCGGTACTTCATCCGTTCAGTCCAGGCAACCTGCTGTTTCTGCATTATCACCCGCACAGCGAACTGGTCATGAACCGCCTCAAAATCCGCGAACCAAAGCTGGATGTCCGTGACGTACTGCCGCTAGCTAAACTCGACGTGCTGATAACACCGCTGGTTGCCTTTGATGAACAAGGTCAGAGGCTGGGCATGGGCGGTGGTTTTTACGACCGCACGTTGCAGAACTGGCAGCAGTACGGCATTCAGCCTGTCGGCTATGCGCACGATTGTCAGTTAGTTGACGCCTTGCCGGTTGAAGAGTGGGATATCCCCCTCCCCGCCGTAGTCACGCCGTCGAAAGTGTGGCAGTGGTAGGCATTTTCTGCCGATTGACATCGATTCTTTTTTGACCTAAATTCCTCGGTAAAGGGTGAGGGAGGCGAACCTCCCTCCTGCGTAAATCTTGTTAATATGCTGGCCAAGCGATGATTAACAAAATCAGCAGTATGATGACGAGTCTCATCATTATCCCTTTCCCTTTAGAGCCCCTGCTTCGGTAGGGGCTTTTCCGTTTCAGCCCTATGCTGAACCCCTATCGTAAAATCCTTTTTACTACACACAATGCGCAGCAGAATCTTTAATCACCGTTTGCGGCGAGGCTCGTAAATGCCATGTATGAGTTGCAGAACGGAAACATAAAAACAAAACGGGCAGACCAATGGCCTGCCCGTCTGGATAGAAAGAATAAAGATTAGTACAGCAGACGCGCGCGAACGGTGCCCGGAATCGCCTTCATGCTCAGCAGCGCTTTCTCCGCTACATCCTCTTCCGCTTCAATATCGATAACCACGTAGCCCATCTGTGGTGTGGTTTGCAGGTACTGCGCGGCAATGTTGACGCCCTGCTCGGCAAAGATTTGGTTGAGCGCAGTCAGTACGCCAGGACGGTTTTCGTGGATGTGCAGCAGACGACGGCCGCCGTGCAGTGGCAGCGACACTTCCGGGAAGTTAACCGCAGAGAGCGTAGAACCGTTGTCGGAGTACTTAATCAGTTTACCCGCCACTTCCAGACCGATGTTCTCCTGCGCTTCCTGAGTTGAGCCGCCAATGTGCGGAGTCAGGATAACGTTGTCGAACTCGCACAGCGGCGAGGTGAACGGCTCGCTGTTGGTCGCAGGCTCGGTTGGGAAGACGTCAATAGCCGCGCCCGCCAGATGTTTACGCGCCAGCGCATCGCACAGCGCAGGAATTTCAACAACCGTACCGCGTGAGGCGTTAATCAGCAGCGCGCCCGGTTTCATCAGCGCCAGCTCTTCCGCACCCATCATATTTTTGGTGGAGGCGTTTTCCGGCACGTGCAGGCTGACCACGTCGCTCATATTCAGCAGGTCAGAAAGATGCTGAACCTGCGTGGCATTACCCAGCGGCAGCTTGCTTTCGATATCGTAGAAGAAGACATGCATCCCCAGCGATTCCGCCAGAATGCCTAACTGAGTACCGATGTGGCCATAACCAATAATACCCAGCTTTTTGCCGCGCGCTTCATAAGAGCCCGCCGCCAGTTTGTTCCATACGCCGCGGTGTGCTTTGGCGTTCGCTTCCGGAATACCACGTAGCAGCAATAGCAGCTCACCGATCACCAGCTCCGCCACGGAACGGGTATTAGAGAACGGGGCGTTAAATACCGGCACGCCGCGTTTAGCCGCCGCGACCAGGTCAACCTGGTTAGTACCAATGCAGAAACACCCGACCGCCACCAGTTTCTCAGCGGCAGCAAAAACGTCTTCCGTCAGGTGAGTACGGGATCGCAGGCCGATGAAATGCGCATCACGGATCGACTCTTTCAGCTGTTCAGTGTCCAGCGCACCCTTGTGAAACTCGATATTGGTGTAACCTGCTGCACGCAGACTATCCACCGCCTTCTGGTGCACGCCTTCAACCAGCAGAAATTTAATTTTCTCTTTTTCCAGTGATACCTTAGCCATTTCCCCGTCCTGTCTTTGTTTTACTGATGCTGTGATGAACGAAAGTTCATCTAAGCAACATATCAAAAAAAAATATTGCGGCAATATGAACGTTTGCGTCGGGGATATGAGGAAGCGTCATGTAGCGAGAAATGCCAGCATAAAATGCTAAGTGAGAAGATAAAGATGGGATGTTAATAAGGTGTGAGATTGAAATGTGACACAAGTCACCAAATTTAGCCCACATAAAAAAAATGGGGGAAATTGCGATTTCCCCCCGTCAGATCATTTCACTATGGTTTTCACGCCGTCGGCGGTACCAATCAGCGCCACATCTGCGCCACGATTAGCGAAAAGCCCTACGGTCACTACGCCTGGGATGCCATTAATGGCGTTTTCCAGCGCGATGGCGTCGAGAATTTCCAGGCCATGAACGTCGAGGATAACGTTGCCGTTATCGGTCACTACGCCCTGACGGTATTCCGGACGACCACCCAGCCTCACCAGCTCACGCGCCACGGCGCTACGAGCCATTGGGATAACTTCCACCGGCAGCGGGAAGTTGCCCAGGATATCAACCTGCTTGGATGAATCGGCGATACAGATAAATTTATCCGCTACGGAGGCGATGATTTTTTCGCGGGTCAACGCCGCGCCGCCGCCTTTGATCATCTGCATGTGGCCGTTAATTTCATCCGCGCCGTCCACGTAGATGCCTAAACGGTCGACTTCGTTCAGGTCGAAAACGGTGATGCCGAGGCTTTTCAGCTTCTCGGTAGAGGCATCAGAGCTTGAGACCGCCCCTTCGATTTGTCCTTTCATCGTGCCCAGCGCGTCAATAAAGTGCGCTGCGGTAGAGCCCGTGCCTACACCCACAATCGTACCCGGCTGTACGTATTGAAGTGCCGCCCAGCCTACTGCTTTTTTCAGTTCATCCTGCGTCATGATCGTTTCGCCTGTGGTGTCATCAACTGCCGCGCATTATAGAACATAACGCTGGAATAATTCGAGCCGCCGGGAAACCTCAGGCTGAGTGCGATGGAGCAGGCGTTCAACTCGTGACCTTTGTCACAGTAAACTGCAAACCATTTTCGTCTGTATCTCCGGTAAAATTATGTCATAGTGCAGATAACACCTACAGGGGAGTATCTCAGAGCAATGAAACGTCCGGACTACAGAACACTACAGGCGCTGGATGCCGTTATCAGAGAACGTGGATTTGAACGCGCCGCGCAGAAACTGTGTATTACTCAGTCCGCCGTTTCCCAACGAATAAAACAGCTGGAAAACATGTTCGGCCAGCCGCTGCTGGTACGTACCGTGCCGCCGCGCCCAACGGAACAGGGTCAGAAGCTGCTGGCGCTGCTGCGTCAGGTTGAACTGCTGGAAGAGGAGTGGCTGGGTGACGAGCAAACCGGTTCGACGCCGCTGCTGCTGTCGCTGGCGGTCAACGCCGACAGTCTGGCCACCTGGCTACTGCCAGCGCTGGCCGATGTGCTGGCCAACTCGCCTATCCGTTTAAATTTACAGGTAGAAGATGAAACCCGCACCCAGGAACGCCTGCGTCGCGGCGAAGTGGTTGGCGCGGTGAGTATTCAGCCACAGGCGCTGCCGAGCTGTTTGGTCGATCAGCTTGGGGCGCTCGACTATCTGTTTGTCGGTTCCAAAGCGTTCGCTGAGCGCTATTTCCCTAACGGAGTGACTCGCTCTGCGCTGCTGAAAGCGCCAGCGGTAGCCTTCGATCATCTGGACGATATGCACCAGGCCTTTTTGCAGCAGAACTTCGATCTGCCGCCGGGCAGCGTACCTTGCCATATCGTTAACTCGTCGGAAGCGTTTGTGCAGCTGGCGCGTCAGGGGACGACCTGCTGTATGATCCCGCATCTGCAAATTGAGAAAGAGTTGGCGAGCGGTGAGCTGATTGATTTGACGCCGGGTCTGTTCCAGCGCCGGATGCTGTACTGGCACCGTTTTGCGCCAGAGAGCCGGATGATGCGGAAGGTGACGGATGCGTTGCTGGCTTATGGACATAAGGTGTTGCGTCAGGATTAACCCGCACTAACACAGAAAGTGTGCAAGGGGCGGCCAATCGCCGCCGCCCTAATTAACCGCTTATTTCGCCGCAGGTGCAGGAGCTTGAGTTGCAGCAGGAGCCGCTGGAGCAGCAGCCTGCTCAGGCTGAAGCTGGAACACCACATCCACCTGATCGTCAAACTGGATAGTCGCCTGCTCGTAAGTTTCCTGTGCTGAAACCGGCGCCGCATCGGCCTTCATCATCCGCACCATTGGGCTCGGCTGATAGTTAGACACATGATAACGCACGCTATACACCGGCCCCAGCTTACTGTGGAAGCCCGCCGCTAGCGACTGCGCCTGATGAATCGCATCTTCAATCGCCGCTTTACGCGCCTTATCTTTATAAGCATCCGGCTGCGCCACGCCCAGCGACACGGAACGGATTTCATTCAACCCGGCTTTCAGCGCGCCATCCAGCAGCGAATTCAGCTTATCCAACTGACGCAGCGTCACCTCAACGGTACGTACCGCGCGATAGCCTTTCAGCACGCTTTTCCCGTTCTGATAGTCGTAATCCGGCTGAGTACGCAGGTTCGCGGAGCTGATATCTTTTTTCGCTACGCCGTTCTGCTCGAGGAAGGAGAGATATTGCGCAACACGCTGGTCGGCCTGTTTTTTCGCGCTTGCGGCATCCTTGGCAGCAATGTTGACTTCAATGGCAAGCGTCGCGATATCCGGAACCGCATCCACGCTCGCCGTACCCGATGTCACGATATGCGGGCTGTCCGGCAATTCATTTGCCTGCACCGCCATTGCGCTAAACCCAACTACTGCAGCCAGAGCCATCACTTTAAACTTCACTGTTGTATCTCCTTGGTTATCACCCGACAACGGGGTCTTGCCTGCAAGCTTAGCCGTTGCCAGGGGAAAGTCCATCAGATGAGACCTAGTTCAACAATGCATGCAGGTGTCCAACGCCCTCTTTTGCCAGCTGAAATGCAATAAACCACATCACTACGCCAACAATCAGGTTAATAATACGCTGCGCTTTAGCGGTTCGTAAACGAGGAGCGAGCCAGGCTGCCAGCAACGCCAGCGCAAAGAACCACAGGAAGGAAGCGCTGACGGTACCCAGCGCAAACCAGCGTTTTGGCTCATCCGCCAGCTGACCGCCGAGACTGCCCAGCACCACAAAGGTGTCCAGATATACGTGTGGGTTAAGCCAGGTCACCGCCAGCATGGTCGCAATAATTTTCCAGCGCCCCTGCTTCATCACTTCCGCATTCGCCAGTTCAATATTGCTACCCATCGCGGTTTTTAACGCGCCAAAGCCATACCACAGCAGGAACACGACGCCGCCCCAGGTGACCAACGCCAGCAGCCACGGCGAGGCATTCAACAAGGCGCTGCCGCCAAATATCCCGGCGCAGATAAGCACCAGATCGCTAATGGCGCACAGCAGCGCAATCATCAAATGGTATTGGCGACGAATCCCCTGGTTCATCACGAACGCATTTTGCGGCCCCAGCGGAAGAATCATGGCCGCCCCAAGCATAAGACCTTGAAAGTAATAAGATATCACGATAGTTTTCTTTAAGTAGTTCAGGAATGGCGCTGACTATAACGCGATAGAATCATTAGCGGAAATTGATATTTTTAATCAGTAATAAGTTTAGCTAATTATAAATTGAAGATACGCGCACCGATGTAGGCCGGATAAGACGTTTACGTCGCCATCCGGCACTAATGCGCTCAGTCAGTGCCTGATGGCGCTACGCTTATCAGGCCTACCATGTTTGGTCGCCCATAAAAAAACCGGGCATCAGCCCGGCCTTATTACTGCTTAGAAGCGATTACTGCTGGGCAGAACTGCCCGGCTTCATATTCACGTCTAACTGTGGATAAGGGAAGCTGATGCCGTTGGCATCGAACTCGCGCTTAATTTGCTCCAGCACGTCCCAGTAGACGTTTTGCAGGTCGCCGCTCAGGCTCCAGGCACGCACGACAAAATTCACTGACGACGGCGCCAGTTCATTTAAACGCACGGTAATATCGCGGTCCTTGAGAATACGATTATCCGCTTCAAGAATACGGGTCAGGATCTGCTTAACCTGATCAATATCCGCATCGTAAGAGACGCCAATAATAAACTCATTACGGCGCGCAGGTTCACGGGAGAAGTTGATAATATTACCGGCGATAATTTTACCGTTCGGAATAACGATAATTTTGCCGTCAACGGTACGCATGGTGGTTGAGAAAATCTGCACGCTCAACACGGTACCGGCAACGCCGCCCAGGTCAACGTATTCACCCGCACGGAACGGACGGAACATCACCAGCAGTACGCCAGCGGCCAGGTTGGAGAGCGAGCCTTGCAGCGCCAGACCCACAGCTAAACCGGCGGCACCCAGTACGGCAATCACCGAGGCAGTCTGCACACCAACGCGGCCCAGCGCGGCAATCAGCGTAAAGGCGATAATCGCATAGCGCACCAGCGCGGAGAGGAAGTCCGCTACGGTGGCATCAATTTTACGCGCCAGCATCAGACGGTTGACGGTGCCCGATACAATTCTCGCCACGATCATCCCGACGATGAGGATGGCAATCGCCGCCACGATATTGACGGCGTAGCTCAGCAGGAGCTCCTGGTTGCGCACCAGCCAGGAGCCAGCGTCGTTTATGCTATCGACAACGTTTAAATCTTCCATTCAATATTCCTTATGGATACCCGGATGGGAAACTAAAAACGGCCTGCAAAAGTACAGGCAGGTATAAAGGGTAAACAAAAAATCAGTATTTTGCCAAATAGATCACAGTTTTATCCGGCACATCATATTGAAAAGGCAATAAAAAAGCCCGCTAGGCAGCGGGCTTTTGGTCAAAAATCAGGTTTATCTTACAGAACGTCTTTCGCGTTCAGTTCAGAGAAAGCCTGTTCCAGACGTGCGATCATGGACGCCTGAGCTGCACGCAGCCATACGCGTGGATCGTAGTATTTCTTGTTCGGCTGGTCTTCGCCTTTCGGGTTGCCCAGCTGGCCCTGCAGGTAAGCTTCGTTGGTTTTGTAGTACTGCAGGATACCGTCCCAGGTTGCCCATTGGGTGTCAGTATCGATGTTCATTTTCACTACGCCGTAGCTTACGGAGTCTTTGATTTCCTGAGCAGAAGAACCGGAACCACCGTGGAAGACGAAGTTCAGGCTGTTGTGCGGCAGGTTGTGTTTCTTAGAAACGTATTCCTGAGAATCACGCAGGATGGTTGGGGTCAGAACCACGTTACCTGGTTTGTACACGCCGTGTACGTTACCGAAGGAAGCTGCGATGGTGAAACGTGGGCTGATTTTGCTCAGTTCAGTGAACGCGTAATCAACGTCTTCTGGCTGAGTGTACAGTGCAGAAGCGTCCATGTGGCTGTTGTCCACGCCGTCTTCTTCACCGCCGGTGCAACCCAGTTCGATTTCCAGAGTCATGCCCATTTTGGACATACGCGCCAGGTATTTGGAGCAGATTTCGATGTTTTCGTGCAGGGACTCTTCGGACAGGTCGATCATGTGGGAAGAGAACAGTGGTTTACCGGTAGCCGCGAAGTGTTTTTCACCCGCGTCCAGCAGACCGTCGATCCATGGCAGCAGTTTCTTAGCGCAGTGGTCAGTGTGCAGGATAACTGGAACACCATAGTGTTCAGCCATCTGGTGTACGTGATGCGCACCAGAGATAGCACCCAGGATTGCAGCGCCCTGAGGAACGTCAGTTTTCACGCCTTTACCTGCGATAAACGCAGCGCCACCGTTGGAGAACTGAACGATAACCGGTGCTTTAACTTTTGCAGCGGTTTCCAGTACGGCGTTGATAGAGTCAGTACCAACGCAGTTAACTGCTGGCAGAGCGAAATTGTTTTCTTTTGCTACCTGGAAAACTTTCTGTACGTCATCACCGGTGATAACACCTGGTTTTACGAAATCAAAAATTTTAGACATGTCACGTAGTCCTGTATCTTCGGCCGTTAGAAAAGGTGCGAGCTCTATAAAGCGCGCTGAAAATTGGGCAGGTTTCCCTGCCCTTGAATGGCTTACTTCTTAGCGCGCTCTTCGAGCATTGCTACTGCTGGCAGTACTTTGCCTTCCACGAATTCGAGGAATGCGCCACCGCCAGTGGAGATGTAGGAGATTTTGTCAGCGATACCGAACAGGTCGATAGCTGCCAGGGTGTCGCCGCCGCCTGCGATGGAGAACGCGTCGCTGTCTGCGATTGCGTTAGCAACAATTTCAGTACCTTTGCGGAAGTTCGGGAATTCGAACACGCCAACTGGGCCGTTCCACAGGATGGTTTTTGCGTTTTTCAGGATGCCTGCCAGTTTCTCAGCAGAAACGTCGCCCAGGTCCAGAATCTGCTCTTCATCTTTGATGTCGTTTACAGATTTCAGGGTAGCGGTCGCGGTTTCGGAGAACTCGGTCGCTACGCGAACGTCAGTTGGAACTGGGATATCGCAGGTCGTCAGCAGACGCTTAGCTTCGTCAACCAGGTCCGCTTCGTACAGGGATTTACCAACGTTGTGGCCTTGAGCGGCAACGAAGGTGTTCGCGATACCACCACCAACGATCAGCTGGTCAGCAATTTTAGACAGGGAATCCAGAACGGTCAGTTTGGTAGAAACTTTAGAACCACCAACGATAGCCACCATTGGGCGAGCTGGTTCTTTCAGTGCTTTACCCAGCGCGTCCAGTTCTGCTGCCAGCAGTGGGCCTGCGCACGCCACGTCAGCAAACTTGCCGATACCGTGGGTGGAAGCCTGTGCACGGTGTGCAGTACCGAATGCATCCATCACGAATACGTCGCACAGTGCAGCGTATTTTTTGGACAGCGCTTCGTCGTCTTTCTTCTCGCCTTTGTTGAAGCGAACGTTTTCCAGAACAACCAGCTCACCGGCAGCAACTTCAACGCCGTCCAGGTAATCTTTAACCAGACGAACCGGAGCAGACAGTTTGTCTTTCAGGTAATTAACAACCGGCAGCAGAGAGAATTCTTCGTTGTACTCGCCTTCGGTCGGACGACCCAGGTGAGAAGTCACCATCACTTTCGCACCCTGTTTCAGCGCCAGCTCGATAGTTGGCAGTGAAGCACGGATACGTGCGTCGCTGGTTACTTTCCCTTCTTTAACTGGTACGTTCAGGTCCGCACGGATGAAAACGCGTTTACCAGCCAGATCCAGATCGGTCATCTTAATTACAGACATGGTGAATCCTCTCGTTGATACTTAAAGTTTTGTCGACGCTCAAGCGTCGAGCCTGAAACCAATAGCGGCCATTGCTAACGTGGTGTCGAGCATTCGGTTAGCAAAGCCCCATTCGTTATCACACCAGACCAGCGTTTTGATCAGATGCGCTCCACTCACCCGCGTCTGCGTGCCATCGACGATGGCGCTATGCGGATCGTGGTTAAAATCAGTTGAGACCAACGGTAATTCCGTATAGTCAACTATACCATGAAATGCACCCTGTGCTGCTTTTTGCAGCAACTGGTTGACTTCATTTGCTTTTACTGGCTTTTTCACCGTCACGCTCAGGTCAATTGCCGTCACGTTAATGGTCGGTACTCGCACCGCAATCGCTTCGAAACGGTCGCCAAACTGCGGGAAAATACGGGCAATGCCCGCAGCAAGCTTGGTATCCACCGGAATAATCGACTGACTTGCCGCGCGCGTACGGCGTAAATCGGGATGGTAGGCGTCAATCACCTGCTGGTCATGCATCGCGGAGTGGATGGTTGTGACCGTGCCCGATTCAATGCCATAGGCATCATCCAACAATTTGATGACGGGGATTATGCAGTTCGTGGTACAGGAGGCGTTGGACACGATGCGGTGTTCGGCGCACAGCTCATGTTCGTTAACGCCAAACACGACGGTGGCATCGAGATCGTTGCTGCCAGGATGTGAAAAGAGCACCTTCTTCGCGCCAGCGGCAATATGGGCTTCGCCATCATGGCGACTGCCGTATACGCCGGTACAGTCTAGCACGACATCAACCGATAGCTCTTTCCAGGGGAGCGCTTCAATAGCGCGCTCATGCAGAAGACGGATGGCGTCATCGCCGACGAAAAGCTGTTCACGCTCCTGGCGAACATCCCAGGCAAAGCGCCCGTGGCTGGTGTCATATTTCAACAAGTGCGCGATGCCCGCAGCATCTGCCAGTTCGTTGATTGCCACCACGGTGATTTCCGCACGGCGTCCGGATTCATACAAAGCACGAACCACGTTACGTCCAATGCGACCGAAGCCATTAATCGCTACGCGTACGGTCATAGGTCTCCTGCAAGGTTGTCCCGATGCAAAGTGGCAACAGAGTAATGCAGCCAAACGCTTTGGGAAACCTCACCCGCCACAAACAGTGACTGATTGGTTAAATGTCGAACAATTTATCGACTGAAACGCTTCAGCTAGAATAAGCGAAACAAGGAATAAAAGGAATGATTGTCCAGACAGAGACGCCTAATATCTGACATACATCACATTTTGATTGGAATAATATGCAAAGAAATTCCTGAGAATAATAAAAAGGGCCGCCGAGGCGACCCTTTCATTTCAGAGAAAACGCAGATTACAGCAGGGATTTCGCTTTCGCGAGAACGTTCTCTACGGTGAAGCCGAACTCTTTGAACAGCAGATCCGCTGGCGCAGACTCACCGAAGGTGGTCATGCCAACGATAGCACCGTTCAGGCCCACGTATTTGAACCAGTAGTCTGCGATGCCCGCTTCGATTGCCACGCGTGCAGAGACCGCTTTCGGCAGTACGGATTCGCGGTAAGCCGCGTCCTGTTTGTCGAAGGCGTCGGTGGACGGCATGGACACCACGCGCGCCTTCACGCCTTCAGCGGTCAGTTTTTCGTACGCGGCTACCGCCAGCTCAACTTCGGAACCGGTCGCAATCAGGATGATTTGCGGCTGACCGTCGCTGTCTTTCAGCACGTAACCACCGCGGGCCACGTTCGCCAGCTGCGCTTCGGTACGTTCCTGCTGCGCCAGGTTCTGACGGGAGAGGATCAGCGCGGTCGGGCCGTCGTGACGCTCTACGCCGTATTTCCACGCAATCGCGGATTCAACCTGGTCACATGGACGCCAGGTGCTCATGTTCGGGGTGACGCGCAGGGACGCAATCTGCTCTACCGGCTGGTGAGTCGGGCCATCTTCGCCCAGACCGATGGAGTCGTGGGTGTAGACCATTACCTGACGTTTCTTCATCAGCGCGGCCATACGTACCGCGTTACGGGCATATTCCACGAACATCAGGAAGGTAGAGGTGTACGGCAGGAAACCACCGTGCAGCGAGATACCGTTGGCAATCGCGGTCATACCGAATTCACGCACGCCGTAATGGATGTAGTTACCCGCGGTGTCTTCGTTAATCGCTTTAGAGCCGGACCAGATGGTCAGGTTAGACGGTGCCAGGTCAGCGGAGCCGCCGAGGAATTCCGGCAGCAGAGGGCCAAAGGCTTCGATGGCATTCTGGGACGCTTTACGGCTGGCGATTTTCGCCGGGTTAGCCTGCAGCTTCGCGATGAATTCGTTCGCTTTCGCGTCGAAATCAGACGGCATGTCACCTTTCATACGACGGGTGAACTCTGCTGCTTCCTGTGGGAAGGCTTTCGCGTAAGCGGCAAACTTGTCGTTCCAGGCGGCTTCTTTCGCCTGGCCTGCGGCTTTCGCATCCCACTGCGCATAGATGTCAGCCGGGATTTCAAACGGACCGTATTTCCAGCCCAGTTTTTCGCGGGTCAGCGCCACTTCGGCTTCGCCCAGCGGTGCGCCGTGGGAGTCGTGAGTACCCGCTTTGTTTGGTGAACCGAAACCGATAACGGTTTTGCACATCAGCAGGGATGGCTTGTCGGTGACTTTACGCGCTTCTTCTACTGCGCGTTTAATCGCTTCTGGGTCGTGGCCATCGATGCCGCGGATCACGTGCCAGTGGTAGGCTTCGAAACGCTTAGCGGTGTCATCGGTGAACCAGCCTTCAACGTGGCCGTCGATGGAGATGCCGTTGTCATCGTAGAACGCAATCAGTTTGCCCAGTTTCAGGGTACCGGCCAGGGAGCACACTTCGTGAGAAATGCCTTCCATCATGCAGCCATCGCCCATGAACGCATAGGTGAAGTGGTCAACGATGTCGTGACCAGGACGGTTGAACTGCGCCGCCAGCGTTTTTTCGGCGATAGCCATACCGACAGCGTTCGCGATGCCCTGACCCAGTGGGCCAGTGGTGGTTTCAACACCTGCGGTGTAACCCACTTCCGGGTGACCCGGGGTTTTGGAGTGCAGCTGACGGAAGTTCTTCAGTTCTTCCATCGGCAGGTCGTAGCCGGTGAGGTGCAGCAGGCTGTAAATCAGCATGGAGCCGTGACCGTTAGACAGCACAAAGCGGTCACGGTCAGCCCAGGACGGGTTCTGCGGGTTATGGTTCAGAAAATCACGCCACAGGACTTCGGCAATGTCAGCCATACCCATAGGGGCACCCGGGTGACCGGAATTGGCTTTCTGTACTGCGTCCATGCTCAGCGCACGAATAGCATTAGCAAGCTCTTTACGTGAGGACATTTTGACTCCAGTTCGGACTGTTGAAGGCAACCCTAACGTCACGAGAGGCGCACGTTACGGGCTATGCCAGAAAAAAGTGTCAACAATGTAACCTATGCGACAAAGCATGTACATGGAGCATCCTTTTGCCACTTCAGAAATCTCTGGAACAGAGGTTAACAAGATGTAATCCACTCGCTCGAAAGCCGCGATATTCTTTATACTTACGCCTAACTCTGGTGGTGCAGTTCCGGAGCATTTTCAGATAAACGACTTTGGAAGCAATCTCATGAAGAAACGGGCGGCGATTCTGGCGTTTGGCGCGACTTTACTGCTAAGCGGCTGTCAGAATATGGATTCAAATGGTTTATTGAGCTCAAGTACCGGCGCTTTGCAGGCATTTTCCTTGAGCGATCAACAGGTTCAGGCGCTAAGCGACCAGGCCTGTAAGGACATGGACAGTAAGGCTACCATCGCACCGGCAGACAGCGCTTATGTACAGCGACTCAATAAGATAGCGGCGGCGCTTGGCGATAACATTAACGGTCAGCCGGTGAACTACAAAGTCTACGTGGCGAAAGACGTCAACGCTTTCGCCATGGCCAACGGCTGTATCCGCGTGTATAGCGGCCTGATGGATCTGATGAATGATAATGAAGTCGAAGCCGTAGTTGGCCACGAAATGGGCCACGTTGCGCTCGGCCACGTGAAGAAAGGGATGCAGGTGGCGATTGGCACCAACGCCCTGCGCGCAGCGGCGGCATCCGCTGGCGGCATCGTGGGCAGCTTGTCGCAGTCACAGCTTGGCGATCTTGGCGAAAAACTGGTGAACTCGCAGTTCTCCCAGCGTCAGGAATCGGAAGCCGATGACTACTCTTATGATCTGCTGCGCAAGCGAGGGATCAATCCGACCGGGCTTGCCACCAGCTTCGAGAAGTTATCTAAACTCGAAGATGGTCGTCAAAGCTCAATGTTTGACGATCACCCGGCTTCTCAGGCGCGTGCCCAGCACATTCGCGATCGCTTACAGGCGGACGGCATTAAATAATTATTCAGAGGGGCAATATTGCCCCTCTTGCTTTGATAAGCAAAAAATATTAATAATGGCTAAACGGCATGAATTGATAATTTAAGCGCACGAACCGTTAAATATACGTAGATGTCACATCGGTCAAATATATAAACCGACCCCGCCGCACTCAAACACTTATCCTGAATATCAAATCAAAATTATATTATTTACCTTTCAGGAAGTTCTTTTACCTTATTTTTAAATAGTCCAGAGGGGTTTAGTAAAGCCAGTTATGGCGCGCCCTGCATGATACATCCCAGCGACACATCCATTCATACAATGATTGCTTTTGACACTTATTCAGGCGAATATCCGAATTGTAACAACACAATTCGACCGTCAGATAAACAGAGAAGTTCCCTCCGTGAAAAAGAAATTAACGTTAATTGCTTTAAGTATTATTGCCTCTGCGCCGGCTTTCGCGAGCCAACAATCCGACAGCCAGGGTTTTATTGATGACAGCCATCTGGATCTCTTCTTGCGTAACGCGTATATCAAACGTGATTATCGCGATGGGCTACATGATAAGAGCGAATGGGGCCAGGGCTTTATCGCGACCTTTGAATCCGGCTTCACTCAGGGCCCTATCGGCTTCGGCGTAGACGGTATTGCCCAGTACGGCGTGCGCCTGGACGGCGGCCGTGGGAACAGCGGTGCGGGCGGCATCGACTTTTTCGCCCAGGATAACGACGGCCGGGCAAAATCTGATTTAGCCAAATTCGGCGCGACCGCCAAAATGCGCTTCTCCAATACCGTGCTGAGCTACGGTACCCAGCGCCCAGCGTTACCGATTCTCTACGCCGACGATTCGCGTCTGCTGTATGAAACCTTCACCGGGACCATGCTGACCTCCAAAGAGATTGACGGTCTGGAAGTGAACGCCGGTTACTTCACCGACGAGCAGCGTAAAAGTGACGACAGCCACAACAGCGGCCTGAAGAGCATCACCTTCGGCGGCGCGAGCTATCAGTTTAACGACCAACTGAGCGGCGCGCTGTACGCCTCTAACGTTGAAGACGTGCTGAACAAGCAGTACCTCGGCCTGAACTACGCGCAGCCGCTGGCGACCAATCAGAAGCTGGTCTTCGACTTCAACGGCTATAACTCTCGCCTGGATCAGGAATACGCCGACTCGCTGGATACCGGCCGCAGCAACAGCATCTGGAGCCTGGCTACCAGCTATATCTGGGATATCCACACCTTCAAAATTGCCTACCAGCAGAGCAGCGGCAGCACCGGCTATCACTACGGCAGCTACCAGAATCAGGGCGGCGTCGGCGACGGCGGCAACACCATCTGGCTGGCGAACTCTTACTGGTCTGATTTTAACGGTGAAGACGAACGCTCATGGCAGGCGTCTTATGCGCTGGACTTTGGCGGCCTGGGCTTACCGGGCTTAAGCTGGACCACTGCGTACGTTCGCGGCGATAACATCAAAACGGCAGAAACCAACAACGGTAAAGAGCACGAGTGGTTTAACCAGGTGCAGTACCAGGTCCAGGACGGCCCGGCGAAAGATCTGAAGTTTAAAGTTCGCTATTCGGTGCTGCGTGTTTCCAGCAACGCCAGCGACTACAACGTCAGCGGGAATGAAGTTCGCGTTTACGTCGAGTACCCGTTTAACGCGTTTTAATCGTTGAGTGTACTCCCGGCGTCGCTGCGCTCGGCCGGGCTACATGTTAATCGTAGCCCGGCCGAGGCGTTTAGGCCGACGCCGGGGAACTACCGCGAATGTCTTACTCGCCCTTCTTCGCTGCCTGGATGTAGAGCATTTCCAGCGCCAGAGTCGCCGCCGCCAGTGCGGTGATCTCGGACTGGTCATAGGCCGGAGCCACTTCCACCACGTCCATCCCAACGATGTTCAGATCCTTCAGGCCGCGAACCAGTTTAATGGCGCGATCGGACGTCAGACCGCCGATCACCGGCGTACCGGTACCCGGTGCAAACGCAGGATCCAGGCAGTCGATGTCAAAGGTCAGGTAGACCGGCATATCGCCAACGATCTGCTTAACCTGCGCGATGATGTCGTCCACGGTGCGATCGTTCACCTGACCAGCGTCCAGCACGGTGAAGCCATTGTCTTTGTCGAACTCGGTACGAATACCAATCTGCACGGAGTGGTTCGGGTCGATCAGACCTTCGTTCGGCGCGGTGAAGAACATGGTGCCGTGGTCAAATTCACAGCCGTTAGCGTAGGTGTCGGTGTGGGCATCGAAGTGCACCAGCGCCATTTTGCCAAAGTGCTTAGCGTGCGCGCGCAGCAGCGGCAGCGTGACGAAGTGGTCGCCGCCGAAGGAGAGCATACGCTTACCAGCCGCCAGCAGTTTTTCCGCGTGCGCCTGCAGTTTTTCACTCATCTCACGGGCGTCGCCGAAAGCGTAAACCAGATCACCGCAGTCAACCACGTTCAGGCGCTCGCGCATGTCGAAGTTCCACGGGAAGCGGTTGTGCTCCCAGGCCAGGTTAGTGGAAACCTGACGAATGGCCGCCGGGCCGTGACGGCCACCGGCACGACCTGAGGTCGCCATATCAAACGGTACGCCAGTAATGACCCAATCCGCGTCGCTGTCGTACGGCATGAAGTTCATCGGCAGACGAAGAAAACCAAACGCGTTGGAAACCAGGGAGTTATCGTATTGATGACCTAAGGTGCTCATGTGCTGACCTCTTTTAAAATTACTGTAAAAAAAATCCCCTCCGCGTCGTTAGGCCCGACGAGGAAGGGATTGATTTGGTAACTGCATATTTGTGGCAAATTATCGCCGTTATTTTGTACGGATTCAAGCTGACATCGTCAATGCCGGATGGCGGCTTCGCCTTATCCGGCCTACAGATGTAGGCCCGGCAAGCGCAGCGCCACCGGGCAATTACCGTTACTCGTCTTCCAGATAAGTATAGCCGTACAAACCGGCTTCAAACTCTTCCAGGAACTGCTGCTGCAGCTCAGCGTCGAGATCGGTGTTTTTCACCTGGTCACGGAACTGCGTCAGCAGGGTGTTTGGATCGAGCTGTACATACTGCAGCATGTCCGCCACGGTATCGCCTTCGTCAGACAGCTCAACTTCCACGCTGCCGTCAGGGAAGACAAACACGTCAACCGCTTCGGTGTCGCCGAACAGGTTGTGCATGTTGCCGAGGATCTCCTGATACGCCCCCACCATAAAGAAGCCCAGCATTGGCGGGTTCTCTGGGTCATATTCCGGCATTGGCATGGTGGTCGCAATCCCGTCGCCGTCAACGTAATGGTCGATAGCACCGTCGGAGTCACAGGTGATATCCAGCAGCACCGCGCGGCGCTCCGGCGCCTGATTCAGCCCTTCCAGCGGCATCACCGGGAACAGCTGATCGATACCCCACGCATCCGGCATCGACTGGAACAGAGAGAAGTTGACGTAAATCTTATCCGCCATACGTTCCTGGAGTTCGTCGATAATCGGACGGTGCGCGCGGTTGCTCGGGTCAAGCTGTTTCTGCACTTCATGGCACATGTTCAGATAAAGCTGCTCGGCCCACGCGCGCTCATGCAGGCTAAAGGTGCCTGAAGAGTAGCCGACGTGAATATCGTGCAGGTCCATCTGGCTGTCGTGCAGCCATTCGCGCAGCGAGCGGCGGTTGCCCGGCTCGTGCATCTCCTGCCAGGTTTCCCACATGCTTTGCAGCGCGCGCGGCGCATCGGCTGCCGGCGGCGTCGCTTCGGTGTGTTCGCTACGCTCAACGCCGATGATGTTAGACACCAGCACCGTGTGGTGCGCGGTGACCGCACGACCAGATTCGGTAATCACCGTCGGGTGCGGCAGGCCGTGCTCTTCGCACGCATCGCCAATCGCCCAGATGATGTTGTTGGCATATTCGTTCAGGCCGTAGTTCACAGAGCAGTCGGACTGCGAGCGGGTACCTTCGTAGTCCACGCCCAGGCCGCCGCCCACGTCGAAGCACTGAATGTTCACGCCAAGCTTGTGCAGCTCAACGTAGAAACGGGCGGATTCACGCACGCCGGTGGCGATATCGCGAATGTTCGCCATCTGCGAACCGAGATGGAAGTGCAGCAACTGGATGCTGTCCAGACGACCACGCTCGCGCAGAATTTCCACCAGTTGCAGCACCTGGTTTGCCGCCAGGCCGAACTTGGATTTTTCGCCGCCGGAAGACTGCCATTTACCGGAACCCTGAGAGGCCAGACGCGCACGCACGCCAAGGCGCGGTACCACGTTCAGACGTTCAGCTTCTTCCAGCACGATGGCGATTTCGGACATCTTTTCGATGACCAGATAGACCTTGTGGCCCATCTTCTCGCCGACCAGCGCCAGGCGAATGTATTCGCGGTCTTTATAGCCGTTACAGACGATCACGCTGCGGGTCATGCCCGCGTGCGCCAGCACTGCCATCAATTCAGCTTTAGAACCGGCTTCCAGACCCAGCGGTTCGCCGGAGTGGATCAACGATTCAATGACGCGACGATGCTGGTTTACTTTGATGGGGTAAACCAGAAAGTAGTCGCCGTTGTAGCCGTAAGATTCACGCGCGCGTTTGAACGCCGCGTTAATCGAACGCAGACGATGCTGCAGGATCTGCGGGAAGCAGAACAGTGCAGGCAGACGCTGCCCCTGCGCTTCACGGGCTTTTACCAACTCGGCGAGGTCAACGCGCGCTTCTGGTACATCCGGGTCCGGGCAGACGCTGATGTGGCCAAGCTCGTTGACGTCGTAGTAGTTATTGCCCCACCAGGCAATGTTGTATGTGCGTAGCATTTTGCTGGCTTCCTGGGAGCTCATCGCAACCTCCTGCATGGAACGTAGTACACCGCGTTCGCCTGCTGACGAATGCGAATCGAATGAAATGTCGTCAGACATAGCGAACCTCAATTATTTATAACAAGTGTAAAACAGTTAACTACTATCGCAGCGTGACGTTGCGATAACAACCCATATACAGCCCGAATAGGCAGCAGAACATGCTGACGCTCCGACTGTGCGACCGGTTTCTTATTCATATCATTATAAAACAAGCACCTGAACACATTATGACGGTTCAGAGAAACCACGAGAAAACTCTTGTTTTGACAAGAGCGCCCTTGTTCAGTCTTCAGTTACCTACCGGCTCTGGAGTCCTGAGAAGCGCCGAAATGGGTATAACATCGGCTGGTATGCAAAGCAGAATGGGGGGTTGCGGGGAACATAGTCGCGCCAGGACGGCACGGTAGAATCAGCAGAATACAACGGTTCATTATCTCGTATCACCTCCACGGCCGCCTCGAAAGACGAACCTCAAGCCAAAGCAAAAGTCTTAGCCCGGCTGGAAGTGGCAACACGAAAAATGACGTGTGCTTTTTTGTATGAGCCGCGCGCGGCGTTTTATACCGATAACCCACCTAAAATGCAAAATATAAATGCGCGCATTGCCAGCGGTGTCAGGAAAAATTTCCGTTAGCCACTGCAACAGAATGCGAGCTATCTCAAAAAAAACTGGCAATGAGGTGAAGATGTGACCTAAAATAGCCGTCCAGATGTTAATCCATCTATACCGATTAACACTCAGACTGCCAGTGACGGCAACCATCAAGTCCGTGGTATAATCTTCCATCGTGATTATTCAAGACAACAGTTTGAGCTAACCAAATTCTCATTGGGTGATATTAAATATGGCAAAACACCTTTTCACGTCCGAGTCTGTATCTGAAGGGCATCCTGACAAAATCGCTGACCAAATTTCCGACGCCGTGCTGGACGCCATCCTCGAGCAGGATCCAAAAGCGCGCGTAGCGTGTGAAACCTACGTCAAAACCGGTATGGTGCTGGTCGGTGGTGAAATCACCACTAGCGCATGGGTCGATATCGAAGAGATCACCCGTAAAACCGTTCGCGAGATTGGCTATGTGCATTCTGATATGGGCTTTGATGCCAATTCTTGTGCCGTACTGAGCGCTATCGGTAAGCAGTCTCCGGACATCAACCAGGGCGTTGACCGTGCCGATCCGCTGGAACAGGGTGCGGGCGACCAGGGTCTGATGTTTGGTTATGCGACCAACGAAACCGATGTGCTGATGCCAGCGCCAATCACCTACGCACACCGTCTGGTGCAGCGTCAGGCTGAAGTGCGTAAAAACGGCACCCTGCCATGGCTGCGTCCAGATGCGAAAAGCCAGGTCACCTTCCAGTACGACGACGGTAAAGTTGTCGGTATTGATGCGGTGGTTCTGTCTACCCAGCACGCTGAAAGCATCGATCAGAAATCCCTGCAAGAAGCAGTGATGGAAGAGATCATCAAGCCAGTTCTGCCTACTGAATGGCTGAACGCGTCGACCAAATTCTTTATCAACCCAACCGGTCGTTTCGTTATCGGCGGCCCAATGGGTGACTGTGGCCTGACCGGTCGTAAAATCATCGTGGATACCTACGGCGGCATGGCTCGTCACGGTGGCGGTGCATTCTCCGGTAAAGATCCTTCTAAAGTTGACCGTTCTGCAGCTTACGCAGCGCGCTATGTGGCGAAAAACATCGTTGCCGCTGGCCTGGCTGACCGCTGTGAAATTCAGGTTTCCTACGCTATCGGCGTGGCGGAACCAACTTCCATCATGGTGGAAACCTTCGGTACCGAGAAAGTGCCTGCTGAGCAGCTGATTTTGCTGGTTCGCGAGTTCTTCGACCTGCGTCCATACGGCCTGATTCAGATGCTGGACCTGCTGCACCCGATCTACAAAGAAACGGCGGCTTACGGTCACTTTGGTCGCGAAACCTTCCCATGGGAAAAAACCGACAAAGCAGCTCAACTGCGCGAAGCGGCTGGCCTGAAATAAGGTTTACCCGTTTTGATAAAAGCCAGCCTTGTGCTGGCTTTTTTTATGCCAGTTGTAGGCCTGGAGTCATTCCTTTTACGTAACAATTTACAGTTGCACACAATTTTGTGAAAGCGATTACATTAATGACGCCGCGCCACACAAGCCTTTATCATAAGCCATGAAACACCTTTTCATATTAATGCGTCATGTTTCAGTAAAGTCTCATTATTGAGTTTTTCATTTTACCTGAAACACAATCAACTTAATGATTTTATTACAATTTAACCAAAACATAACCTAAGCCGCAGTGTAAACGATTACACAGTCGTGATTGTAATCACATTTTTTTACTACATACTCTCCTACCCTAAGCATCGATAGAATCAATGACTCAATTGGAGAGCATCATGCCTAACAATAAAAAACAGGGTCGCTCGAACAAGACAATGACCTTCTTTGTCTGCTTCTTAGCGGCGCTGGCCGGACTGCTGTTTGGCCTTGATATCGGCGTTATTGCCGGTGCATTGCCCTTTATTACTACCGATTTCCAACTCAGCCCGCATACGCAGGAGTGGGTGGTCAGTTCCATGATGTTTGGCGCAGCGGTAGGGGCAGTCGGCAGCGGCTGGCTCTCCTTCAAGCTGGGCCGTAAGAAAAGCCTGATGATCGGCGCGATCCTGTTCGTTGCCGGTTCCCTGTTCTCCGCCGCCGCGCCGAACGTTGAAGTACTGCTGCTTTCCCGCGTACTGCTCGGTCTGGCTGTCGGTGTGGCCTCCTACACCGCACCGCTGTACTTGTCTGAAATCGCGCCGGAGAAAATCCGCGGCAGTATGATTTCCATGTACCAACTGATGATCACCATCGGTATTCTCGGCGCGTACCTGTCCGACACCGCGTTCAGCTATAGCGGCGCATGGCGCTGGATGCTCGGCGTTATCATCATCCCTGCGGTACTGCTGCTGATAGGCGTATTCTTCCTGCCGGACAGCCCGCGGTGGTTCGCGGCAAAACGTCGCTTTAACGATGCCGAGCGCGTGCTGATGCGTCTGCGTGATACCAGCGCCGAAGCCAAACGTGAACTGGATGAAATCCGTGAAAGCCTGAAGGTGAAACAGAGCGGCTGGGCGCTGTTCAAAGAGAACAGCAACTTCCGTCGCGCAGTGTTCCTCGGCGTACTGCTGCAGGTGATGCAACAGTTCACCGGTATGAACGTCATCATGTACTACGCACCAAAAATCTTCGAACTGGCAGGCTACACCAACACCACTGAACAGATGTGGGGTACCGTTATCGTTGGCCTGACCAACGTACTGGCCACCTTCATCGCCATTGGTCTGGTTGACCGCTGGGGCCGTAAACCAACCCTTATCCTTGGCTTTATCGTGATGGCCGTTGGTATGGGCGTGCTGGGCTCGATGATGCACATCGGTATTCACTCCGCCGTTGCCCAGTACTTCGCCGTGCTGATGCTGCTGATGTTTATCGTTGGCTTCGCCATGAGCGCCGGTCCGCTGATTTGGGTACTGTGCTCTGAAATTCAGCCGCTGAAAGGCCGCGACTTCGGTATCACCTGCTCTACCGCCACTAACTGGATTGCGAACATGATTGTCGGGGCCACCTTCCTGACCATGCTGAACTCGCTCGGCAGCGCCAACACCTTCTGGGTATACGGCGGCCTGAACGTGCTGTTCATCTTCCTGACCCTGTGGCTGATTCCAGAAACCAAAAACGTCTCTCTGGAACACATTGAACGTAACCTGATGCAGGGCCGTCCGCTGCGCGAAATTGGCGCACGCGACTAACCTTCATCCCGCTTCCTCCCGCCAGGGAGGAAGCTTCCTCTTGCACCACCTTGCTTCACGCTCTATCCTCAGCCGTTATGAAAACCCCTCGAATTCCTATCGCCGTCCAGCAAAACGTCATGCGCAGCCTGCGGGAAAAACTCGCTCAGGCCAATCAGGCGCTGGGGCGTAACTACCCAGAACCGAAGCTTGTCTATCAGCAGCGCGGCACCTCTGCGGGCACCGCCTGGCTTCAGCAGTATGAAATTCGCCTCAATCCCGTGTTGCTACAGGAAAATCAGCAGGCGTTTATTGATGAAGTGGTACCGCACGAGCTGGCTCACCTGCTGGTCTGGAAGCACTTTGGCCGTGTCGCGCCGCACGGCAAAGAGTGGAAGTGGATGATGGAGAGCGTGCTCGGCGTACCGGCGCGTCGTACCCATCAGTTCGAGCTGGAGTCCGTGCGCAAAAATACTTTCCCCTATCGCTGCCGCTGCCAGCAGCATCAGCTCACCGTTCGCCGCCATAATCGCGTGGTGCGCGGTGAAGCCACCTATCGCTGCGTCCACTGCGGCGAACCATTAGTTGCCGAAATGTAACCAACGGAAATATCTGGAAGTTTTCTGACCTGACTGATTGCATCTGACAACCACATTCGTTACGTTGCGGGCTCGTTTTGAGATGGAGTTCGTGATGTACCGTAATTTGTCTTTTGCCGTGGCGTTTGTCGCGGCAGCACTCTCTGGACAGGCGCTAGCCGAGGGTATTAACAGTTTTTCCCAGGCGAAAAGCGCGGGCGTAAAAGTGAATAGCGACGTTCCCGGCGATTTCTACTGCGGCTGTAAAATTAACTGGCAGGGTAAGAAAGGCGTTATCGATCTGGAATCCTGTGGCTATAAAGTGCGTAAAAATGAAAACCGCGCCAGCCGCGTCGAGTGGGAGCACGTCGTGCCTGCGTGGCAGTTCGGCCATCAGCGCCAGTGCTGGCAGGATGGCGGTAGGAAGAACTGTGCCAAAGACCCAGAATACCGCAAGATGGAGAGCGATATGCATAACCTGCAGCCCGCCGTCGGCGAGGTGAATGGTGACCGCGGCAACTTTATGTACGGGCAGTGGAACGGCGGCGAAGGCCAGTACGGCCAGTGCGCGATGAAGGTCGACTTTAAAGAGAAAGTTGCCGAGCCACCGGAGCGTTCACGCGGCGCCATCGCCCGTATCTACTTCTATATGCGCGACCGCTATCAGCTGACGCTCTCCCGCCAGCAAACCCAGCTGTTCAACGCCTGGGACAAAATGTATCCCGTCAGCCAATGGGAGTGCGAACGCGACCAGCGCATCGCCAAAATTCAGGGCAACCATAATCCATATGTGCTGCAGGCTTGCCAGGCGCAAAAGAGCTAACCTACACTAGCGGCAATTGTTATTTTGCCCTGCCCTCTTCCTGGCGGAGAGGGCGTAGCCACAGATGGAATTCAGACTATGCGCATCCCTCGCATCTATCACCCAGAATCACTCACCGTCGGCACGCAGGTTGCCCTATGCGAAGATGCGGCGAATCACGTCGGGCGCGTTTTGCGCATGGGTAAAGGCCAGGCCATTCAGCTGTTTGACGGCAGCAATCACGTCTTTGAGGCCGTTATCACCGATGCCGGTAAAAAGAACGTGACGGTTGAAATACAGAGCAGCGCCCTCGATGACCGCGAATCCCCTATCCATATTCACTTAGGCCAGGTGATGTCGCGCGGCGATAAAATGGAATTTACTATCCAGAAATCGATTGAACTGGGTGTAAGCCTCATTACGCCACTTTTTTCCGAGCGCTGCGGCGTTAAACTGGATGCCGAGCGTCTGAATAAGAAGATTCAGCAGTGGCAAAAAATCGCGATTGCCGCCTGCGAGCAGTGCGGTCGCAACCAGGTTCCCGAAATTCGCCCGGCGATGGACGTCGAGGCGTGGTGCGCCGAGCAGGATGATGCGCTGAAGCTCAATCTGCACCCGCGCGCCAGCGCCAGCATCAACACGCTGCCGCTACCAGTGGAACGCGTTCGCCTGCTGATTGGCCCAGAAGGCGGCCTGTCGGCGGATGAAATTGCCATGACCGCACGCTACCAGTTTACTGATATTCTGTTGGGGCCTCGCGTTTTGCGCACAGAGACTACCGCACTCACCGCCATCACCGCACTGCAGGTGCGTTTTGGTGATTTGGGTTAAAGGAGAACAATAATGATCAAGCTCGGCATCGTGATGGATCCCATCGCAAGCATCAACATCAAGAAAGACACCAGCTTCGCTATGCTGCTGGAAGCACAGCGTCGCGGCTATGAACTCCACTATATGGAGATGAACGATCTTTATCTGATCAACGGCGAATCCCACGCCCGTACGCGTCTTCTGAGCGTTGAGCAGAACTACGATAAATGGTACGAGTTCGGCAGCGAGCAGGATATTAAGCTCGCCGACCTCGACGTTATCCTGATGCGTAAAGATCCGCCGTTCGACACCGAATTTATCTACGCCACCTACATTCTGGAGCGCGCGGAAGAGAAAGGAACGCTGATCGTCAACAAGCCACAGAGCCTGCGCGACTGTAACGAGAAGCTGTTTACCGCCTGGTTCTCCGACTTAACGCCGGAAACGCTGGTGACCCGCAACAAAGCCCAGCTGAAAGCGTTCTGGGAAAAGCACGGCGACATCATCATGAAGCCGCTGGACGGCATGGGCGGCGCCTCTATTTTCCGCGTGAAAGAAGGCGATCCGAACATTGGCGTTATCGCCGAGACCCTGACCGAACTGGGCAGCCGCTACTGCATGGCGCAGAACTATCTGCCCGCCATCAAAGACGGCGATAAGCGCGTGCTGGTCATCGACGGCGAGCCGGTGCCTTACTGCCTGGCGCGTATTCCGCAGGGCGGCGAAACTCGCGGCAACCTGGCTGCCGGTGGTCGTGGTGAGCCGCGTCCGCTGAGCGAAAGTGACTGGGCCATTGCCCGCAAAGTTGGCCCGACGCTGAAAGCCAAAGGGCTTATCTTCGTTGGCCTCGACATCATCGGCGATCGTCTGACGGAAATTAACGTCACCAGCCCAACCTGCGTGCGCGAAATCGAGGCAGAATATCCGATTTCTATCACCGGTATGCTGATGGACGCGATTGAAAAACGCCTGCAAAAATAAGCTATTGCCTTTAAACGGCGGGAGGGAACCCGCCGCCAATCAGGTTTTTCGCCCCACCACAAACGGGCAAGCCTGGTGACAGCCGTGTACTTTCCCCGCATACTGGGCATAGCTGCGTATTGAAACAGGACAAGAACCTCTGATAATGAATTTACAGCATCACTTCCTTATTGCTATGCCGTCCCTTCAGGATCCTATCTTCCGCCGTTCCGTGGTTTACATCTGCGAATACAACGACGATGGCGCGATGGGTATCATCATTAATAAACCTCTGGAAAATTTACAGATCGATGGCATCCTCGAGAAGCTGAAGATCACCGCTGAACCGCGCGATCCTGCCATTCGGCTGGATAAACCCGTCATGTTGGGTGGCCCGCTGGCGGAAGATCGTGGCTTTATTCTACACACACCGCCTGCATCGTTCTACTCAAGCATCCGCATCTCCGACAATACCATCGTCACCACCTCACGCGACGTGCTGGAGACGCTGGGCACTGAGCGTCAGCCAAATGACGTATTGGTGGCGCTGGGCTATGCCTCGTGGGAGAAGGGACAGCTGGAGCAAGAGATCCTCGATAACGCCTGGCTGACTGCGCCTGCGGATCTCAATATTCTGTTTAAAACGCCAATTGGCGAACGCTGGAAAGAAGCGGCTAAGCTGATTGGTATCAATATTCTGACCATGTCTGGCGCTGCGGGGCACGCATAATGAGTAGTGGAACACTGCTGGCTTTTGATTTCGGCACGCGCAGCATCGGCGTAGCCATTGGGCAACGCATTACCGGCACAGCACGCCCGCTGGCAGCGCTGAAGGCGCAGGACGGCACGCCGGACTGGAACCTGATTGCTCGTTTGCTCAAAGAATGGCAGCCGGAAACGGTGATCGTCGGTTTACCGCTCAATATGGACGGTACCGAGCAGCCGCTGACCGCGCGCGCGCGTAATTTTGCCAACAAGATCCACGGCCGCTTTGGCGTCGCAATTACGCTGCATGACGAAAGATTAAGCACCGTTGAGGCACGTGCCGGGCTGTTTGAACACGGGGGATTTCGCGCGCTGGATAAAGGTAGCGTCGACTCAGCGTCTGCGGTGGTGATTCTGGAAAGTTATTTCGACCAAGGTTTCTAGCGTGGCAGCCCCCGGGAAATGAATTCCCGGGAACAGACCTTTAGACATCGCTAAGTTGATATACGCAAACTGCGTATTCACAACCTTCGGTCATGTCTGAATTAGTGACGCAGGTTTTCGTTCGCCCAGCTTACCGCCTGGGTTCTGTTTTTCACGCTGAGCTTGCGGAATACATTATACAGATGGGTACGTACGGTATTTTCACTGATGAACAATGCGCGAGCAATATCCATATTGGTCGCACCATGACGTAATTCATTCAGAATTTCGCATTCACGCTCGGTCAGAGGAACACTGTCATGAGTTTCTTCTGTATGTTCAACTGCATACATCGCCGGGTGCATCACGCTCAATTCAGCCGTCTGCTCGCCGTTTAAGACCGCTTTGACGCCCTCAATTAAGCGCGATTCTTCGTCGTCGTGACGGAAAACGCCGTACAATGCTGGCCATTGAGCCATTTCGTATAATTCATACTTCTGCGCGCTATTAATAATAAGCAGACGTGGAGAATCGAACTGGGTACGAATAATATCACGCCAGATACCGTTCAATTTCTTGTTAGATACCGCGATATCGAACAGCACCACAGTGCCTTTGTTCAGGCGCTGCATCAGGGGTTTGTTGATGTTGTGGACATCTACAGAAACGGACAGTAATTCAGCAAGGTAGTTGGCAAATGCGTTTGCTTGTACTGACGGATGGGTGATTAGGATAATCTTGCGGGAATTAGATACACTCTCTGTTACTTCAAACATTTTGAAACTCTCCATAGTCAATATCCACCATCATGGTGTTTTATAAGTCAAAGCAAAGGTAAACCTAATACCATTAATAATAAGGACACATCAAGAAGTGAAATAATATTTCATAAGATTAGTCCTAATTACCCAAATAGAATAGAACGAAGAACCAAGAAGTGTCAAAAGAATATCAACCTTTTTTTGTAAGCCTACGCAACATAATGTAATTAGGTCATTACAAATAACTCATCCTAAAGGATTAGATAAAACCATCATATTAGAATAAAAATAGTATGACGTTAGAAAAATGTTTTGTTAACCATCACTCGCAAATTACAAAAAAACACATTCATGCAACAGTATAAATAATTATATTTACAAACCAATTTTTACGCATAATTAATGAAGTGGTATCTTTCAAAAAATAAGAAACGCATCACATTATTAATGTATATATTGTGGTAGGCGAAAATGTTTCAGAATAAGAGTAGATTTATCTACCAGAAGTCGGGGTGAAAATTATACTCCCTTCGCAAAGTTATAGCATCCAGGCTTTTACTCTTTGTTGATAGCTCTGGCTAAAAGTCTGCATCCCACTCTGTAACCCGGTTTGCATCACGCCAGCAAGCTGATGCGTCTTACCTTCACGAATCAGGTTGCCGACGGCCGGCGTGTTAATCAGCATTTCAAACAGCGCGACGCGCCCTCCGTGTTTATCCGACTGCAGCTTTTGGGATAGCACCGCGCATAAACTGCTCGCCAGTTGATTACGCACCGGATCTTTTTCCTGCGCGGGAAACACGTCAATCAACCGTTCGATAGCCTGAGCAGCCCCTCGCGTGTGCAGCGTTGCCAGCACCAGATGCCCGGTTTCCGCAGCCGTTAGCGCAAGCCGGATGGTGTCGCTGTCACGTAGCTCACCCAGTAGAATCACATCGGGGTCCTGACGTAGCGCTGCCCGTAGCGCCTCGGAAAATGAGGAGGTGTGCAGGCCGACTTCCCGCTGATGTATCAAACAGCTTCCGCTTTCATGCAGAAATTCGACGGGGTCTTCAAGCGTTAAAATATGCCCGGCAAGCTGATGATTGAGGTGATCAACCATCGCGGCGAGCGTGGTTGATTTGCCGCTACCGGTGGACCCCGTCACCAGAATCAGCCCGCTCTCTTCTCGCAGTAACTCCGCGAGTGCTACCGGCGTGTGCAGTTCATCAAGACTCGGACAATGTGTTGATAACAGCCGCAGTACCAATGAAACCCCGCCGCTATGGGCAAAAGCGCTGGCCCTCAGGCCCGGGCAACCGGCAAGGGAGAGCGCAAAATCAAGCTGTTGGCGCTGCTGCCACTCGCGCCGCTGTGTTTCACTTAACCATGCATCCAGCAGTATTTGCGGCTCAGGCGACGGAAATGGCGCAATTAACAGCTGACCGGCCTGGCGCCAGCGTGCCATCCCGCTGCTACATAGGTGTAGATCCGATACGTTATGCTTTACACTAAGCGACACCATTTCTTGTATATCCATAGACCCACCAGCACATATGAACGATATTGCGCATAACCTGGCACAGGTCAGGGAGAAAATCTCAGCGGCCGCAGCACGTTGCGGTCGGGATTCAGAAGAAGTTACGCTGCTTGCAGTGAGCAAAACCAAACCTGCGAGCGCGGTCGAAGAAGCCGTCGCCTCCGGGCAGCGTGCATTTGGCGAAAACTATGTTCAGGAAGGGGTGGAAAAGATCCTCCACTTCCGTGAAAAAGGCGTTACCTCACTGCAATGGCACTTTATCGGCCCGTTGCAGTCCAACAAAAGTCGTCTGGTTGCCGAGCATTTCGACTGGTGCCACACCGTCGATCGCCTCAAGATAGCAACACGTCTTAGCGAGCAACGTCCGCCAGAGATGCCACCGCTTAACGTGCTGATTCAAATCAACATCAGCGATGAGCAGAGCAAATCCGGTATTCCGTTGGATGCCCTGGATGCCCTGGCCGCCGACATTGCCGCACTGCCAAACGTCCGCCTGCGCGGCCTGATGGCCATTCCGGCTCCGGAAACAGAGTACGAGCGGCAACTTGCCGTCGCTCAACAGATGGCAGCCGCGTTCGCGCGACTGAAAGCAGACTACCCAACCGTCGACACATTATCTCTGGGTATGTCTGACGATATGGAAGCCGCCATCGCGGCGGGTAGTACAATGGTACGCATCGGCACCGCCATTTTCGGTGCGCGTGATTACACAAAAAAATAAGGAACCTCAAGGAACGCCATGAAGACGTTGACCTTCCTGCTCTCGACAGTTATTGAACTGTACACAATGGTGCTACTGCTGCGCGTCTGGATGCAGTGGGCGCGCTGTGATTTTTACAACCCGTTCTCGCAGTTCGTGGTGAAGATAACTCAGCCTATCGTTGGCCCACTGCGCCGCATCATTCCACCTATGGGGCCGCTGGACAGCGCTTCGCTGCTGCTGGCGTTTATCCTGTGCGTTATCAAGGCCATCGTGCTGTTTATGGTCATCACCTTCCAGCCGATCATCTGGATCTCGGCGGTGCTGATTCTGCTGAAAACCATCGGCCTGCTCATCTTCTGGGTTCTGCTGCTGATGGCCATCATGAGCTGGGTCAGCCAGGGCCGTAGCCCGGTGGAGTTCGTGCTGATGCAGTTGGCCGACCCGCTACTGCGCCCTATCCGCCGACTGCTGCCGTCCATGGGAGGCATCGATTTCTCCCCAATGATACTGGTGCTGCTGCTGTACGCTGCCAATATGGGCATCGCTGAAGTGCTGCAGGCGACCGGCAATATGCTGCTGCCAGGGCTGTGGATGGCGCTATGAGTGCCATCACTCCTTGTGATGACGGGCTGGTACTGCGGCTGTATATTCAGCCAAAGGCCAGCCGTGACGCGATTGTCGGGGAGCATGGCGACGAATTAAAAGTCGCCATCACCGCCCCACCCGTTGATGGGCAGGCCAATGCCCATCTGGTGAAGTTTCTCGCCAAACAGTTTAAGGTCGCCAAAAGCCAGGTCATCATTGAGAAAGGTGAACTGGGGCGGCATAAACAGGTTAAAATTATTCATCCGCAAAACATTCCTTCGGGCATCGCTGCCCTGACAAATTAGGATATCCCATGCAAAAAGTTGTCCTCGCTACCGGTAACGCCGGTAAAGTGCGCGAGCTTGCCTCGCTGCTCGCTGATTTTGGTCTTGATATCGTTGCCCAGACCGAGCTTGGCGTAGAATCCGCCGAGGAGACCGGGCTGACCTTTATTGAGAATGCAATCCTCAAAGCGCGCCATGCCGCACAGGTGACGGGCCTGCCGGCAATTGCCGATGACTCCGGCCTCGCCGTTGACGTGCTTGGCGGCGCGCCGGGTATCTATTCCGCCCGCTATTCCGGCATGGATGCCAGCGACCAGCAAAACCTGGAAAAACTGCTGGAGACGCTGAAAGACGTACCGGACGACCAGCGTCAGGCGCAGTTTCATTGCGTGCTGGTGTATATGCGCCACGCGGAAGACCCAACCCCACTGGTGTGCCACGGTAGCTGGCCAGGCGTGATTACTCGCGCAGCGGTAGGCACCGGCGGCTTTGGCTACGATCCCATCTTCTTCGTGCCGTCGGAAGGGAAAACCGCTGCCGAACTCACGCGCGAAGAGAAGATTGCTATCTCTCACCGCGGTCAGGCGCTGAAGCTGTTACTGGAAGCCATGCGTAATGGTTAATCTGCCTCCGCTGAGTCTCTACATTCATATCCCGTGGTGCGTGCAGAAATGCCCGTACTGCGATTTCAACTCGCACGCGCTCAAGGGTGAAGTGCCGCACGACGACTACGTCCAGCATCTGCTGAGCGATTTAGACGCCGATGCCGCCTGGGCACAGGGACGTGAAGTGAAGACCATCTTTATCGGTGGCGGTACGCCGAGCCTGCTTTCAGGCCCGGCGATGCAGACCTTGCTCGACGGCGTGCGTTCGCGCCTGAATCTGGCGAGCGACGCGGAAATCACCATGGAAGCCAACCCTGGTACCGTCGAAGCAGACCGCTTTGTGGAGTATCAGCGCGCGGGGGTGAACCGCATCTCCATCGGCGTGCAGAGCTTCAGCGACAGCAAGCTGCAGCGGCTGGGGCGTATTCACGGGCCGGAAGAGGCTAAGCGCGCCGCGCGTCTGGCAAGCGGGCTGGGGCTACGCAGCTTCAACCTCGACCTGATGCATGGGCTGCCGGATCAATCGCTGGAAGAGGCGCTGAGCGACCTGCGTCAGGCCATTGAGCTTTCGCCGCCGCACCTCTCCTGGTATCAGCTGACCATTGAGCCAAATACGCTGTTCGGCTCTCGCCCACCGGTATTGCCGGACGACGACTCGCTGTGGGATATCTTCGAGCAGGGCCATCAGCTTCTGACCGCCGCAGGCTATCAGCAGTATGAAACCTCGGCCTACGCTAAACCAGGCTATCAGTGCCAGCACAATCTCAACTACTGGCGCTTTGGTGACTATCTCGGTATCGGCTGCGGCGCACACGGTAAGGTAACCTTCCCGGACGGGCGCATTCTGCGTACGGCGAAGACTCGTCACCCGCGCGGCTATATGGAAGGGCGTTACCTGGAACGTCAGCATGACGTCGAAAACGCGGATAAACCGTTCGAGTTCTTTATGAACCGTTTTCGCCTGCTGGAGCCAGCCCCACGCGCGGAGTTCAGCGCCTACACCGGACTCGATGAAAGCGTAATCCGCCCGCAGCTTGATGAAGCGCTGGCGCAGAGTTACCTGACCGAGTGCGAGGAGTACTGGCAGATTACCGAGCACGGTAAGCTGTTTTTGAACTCGCTGCTGGAGCTGTTTTTAAGCGAGTAGTTGGTAATCCCGGCGGCGCTTCGCTTGGCCGGGCTACGGTGTAACGGTAGGCCTGATAAGCGCAGCGCCATCAGGCAGTTCGATGCTGATTGCCGGATGGCAGCGTTGCCTTATCCGGCCTACCATGCGGGTCCGGTCAAGTTACTTAAGCGTACCCACCAGCGCCTTGCGGCTCTCTTCCAGCGACACCACGCGCCCACAAACGTCTTTACCGAAAGCCTGGAAATCAGCTTCCTGGTTTTTCCATTCGTTCTGAATGGCCGTTTGCAGACCACCTAAGCTCCCCAGCACGCCCTGAAGCGGGTTACCGCCGCCTTTCAGCACGGCCTTGGCGCCCATTTCGTTGATACTGTCCTGGAGAATACCGCCCATCGCCTGGTTCACCAGCTGCTGGCCATCGGCGCGAACTTCGTCGATAGCTTTGTAGTGGAAGGTCAGACCGTCGGTGCGGTGTTCAATAATACGGTTCATCTGTTCTTTGAGCTGAGCATCAAGCTTGGTCAGACGACCACGCATATTGCTGCTCTCGCCCACTTCTTTGGCGATGATTTTATCCAGCGCCACGCGGCCTTTTTCAACCCGGCTGCGAGCCCCGTCGTCAATCCACGGCAGCGCGCTACGCAGTTCACTCTGGTAGTCTTTCGCCTGCTCGCGCTGGGCGGCACTCAGCGTGTAGACCTTACCGTTGTAGGTCACATCGCCGGTTGGGGTAATCACCAGGTTGCCGTTTTCGCCTTTCACCTGCACGGTTTTCGGGCTAAGAACGACGTCATCGCGGGGGGTTACGCTGCACTGGTAGTCAGCATGGGCGGACATCGCCGTGAAGGTTAAAACTGCCGTCAGCAGCGTTTTGCGCATCATCACTTTCCCTCAAAACAAATCGGGCCAGCGAATGCTGGCCCCGTATGCTTTATTAGTCCCACCAAACGTCGAAAAGTTCGCTGGTGCGGACCTCTTCGTACTTACGGTCTTCCAGCCATTTGCGGACCAGAGCCTGGTGTTCTTCGGTGCATTTACCGATTTCCTGGGTGCAAATCAGACCTTCCCAAGCCAGATAGCCGCTGCCGTCAAAGGCCAGTTTGTTCGGCTCGATCACTTCATCGATAAACCGGTCGACTTCCTGATCGATCTGCTCTGCGCTGGTGCCTTCCGGGAAACGCCATGCAACGGAGAAGCCAATTTCCTGAAACTCATCGATGTGCATTTTTTTACGCAAACGACGGCTACGATTCTTTGCCATTTTATTTCACCCTCTCGAACATTAAGTCCCATACGCCGTGGCCAAGACGATGGCCACGCTGTTCAAATTTGGTTACCGGGCGTGATTCCGGGCGCGGTACATAGTCTTTACTTTCAGACAGGTTCTGATATCCGTCAATGGAGGACATCACTTCCAGCATGTGTTCCGCATAGGCTTCCCAGTCGGTTGCCATGTGGAACACGCCGCCCAGCTTCAGTTTGCTTTTTACCAGCTCGGCAAAAGGTACCTGAACGATACGGCGTTTATTATGACGCGCTTTGTGCCATGGGTCAGGGAAAAAGAGCTGCACCATGTTCAGGGAGTTGTCCGGGATCATCTTGTGCAGCACTTCGACCGCATCGTGGCACATTACGCGCAGGTTATCGACGCCATCTTCATGCGCGGATGCCAGGCATGCGCCCACGCCCGGTGAGTGCACTTCAATACCGAGGAAGTTCTGCTCCGGACGCGCTTTGGCCATTGCCACCAGCGAAGCGCCCATCCCAAAACCAATCTCCAGCGTGACTGGCGCTTCGCGGCCAAACAGGGCGGCGAAGTCGACAGGCTCTTCGCTGAATTCAACGCCCATCACCGGCCAATAGTTTTCCAGCGCGTGTTCCTGCCCTTTTGTCAGTCGCCCCTGGCGACGAACAAAACTACGAATGCGGCGCAGTGGGCGGCCGTTTTCATCAAAATCCGGTGAAATGACGTCGTTCTTCATAAAAATTAAGTCTGCTTGTGAGAGTGTTCGGGAAACGGGCATTATCCAAAGTTAGTTGCCGGATGCAAGCACCGGAAAGTTCCTGTTTACAGCATAGTACCGCTGTGCTGCAATCTGGCCCCCTAATAGTACGATACTGGAAGCTCAGCTTTGACCATGCAAGCGTCTCAATTTTCAGCCCAGGTGCTGGACTGGTACGACAAATACGGGCGTAAAACCCTGCCCTGGCAAATTGAAAAGACGCCTTACAAAGTATGGCTGTCTGAGGTAATGCTGCAACAAACGCAGGTTACCACCGTCATTCCTTACTTTGAACGGTTTATGGCACGTTTTCCAACCGTAACCGATCTCGCCAACGCGCCGCTCGACGATGTGCTGCACCTGTGGACCGGGCTCGGCTACTACGCCCGCGCACGTAATCTGCATAAAGCCGCGCAGCAGGTCGCTACGCTTCATCAGGGGCGCTTCCCGGAAACCTTCGATGAAGTGGCCGCGCTGCCGGGCGTTGGACGCTCCACCGCCGGGGCGATTTTGTCGCTGTCACTCGGCAAACATTTCCCGATTCTCGACGGCAACGTGAAGCGCGTGCTGGCACGCTGCTACGCCGTGGGCGGCTGGCCGGGTAAAAAAGACGTTGAGAAAAAGCTGTGGGATATCAGCGAACAAGTGACGCCCGCGATTGGCGTGTCGCGCTTTAATCAGGCGATGATGGATCTCGGCGCGATGGTCTGCACCCGCTCTAAGCCGAAGTGTTCACTCTGCCCGCTGGAGAACGGCTGCGTCGCCACAGCGAATAGCAGTTGGGCGCAGTATCCGGGCAAAAAACCTAAGCAGACCATCCCGGAACGTACCGGCTATTTCCTGATGATGCAAAACGACCGCGACGTCTTTCTGCAGCAGCGTCCGCCCAGCGGGCTGTGGGGCGGTCTATACTGTTTCCCGCAGTTTGAAACCGAAGAGGCGCTGCGAGACTGGCTGGAGGCACGGCACATCCCTGCCGACACGCTGACCCAGCTTACCGCTTTCCGCCACACTTTCAGCCATTTCCATCTGGACATTGTGCCAATGTGGCTTACTGTGTCCTCATTCACGTCATGCATGGATGAAGGCAGCGCTCTCTGGTATAACTTAGCGCAGCCGCCCGTCGTTGGGCTGGCTGCACCGGTTGAGCGCCTGTTGCAGCAGTTACGCGCCGATTCACTCGTTTAGCGAGCGGCGTCATAAGAGGATTGATTATGAGCAGAACCATTTTTTGTACTTTCCTGCAGCGCGATGCCGAAGGACAGGATTTCCAGCTCTATCCGGGCGACCTGGGTAAGCGTATCTATAACGAGATCTCGAAAGAAGCTTGGAAACAGTGGCAGCAGAAGCAGACCATGCTCATCAATGAAAAGAAACTGAACATGATGAACCTGGAGCACCGTAAGCTTCTGGAAGAGGAAATGATCAATTTCCTGTTTGAGGGCAAAGATGTGCACATTGAAGGCTACACGCCGCCTGAAAAACAGTAAGGGCCCGACGGGCCTTTAAGACAACCACAACACGCGCTCCCGGAATAATGAAAAAATTACTCGCTCTGGCACTGATAGCGCCGTTGCTGGTCTCCTGTTCCTCGAATAAGAAAGGCGATACCTATAACGAGGCGTGGGTAAAAGACACCAACGGTTTTGACATTCTGATGGGGCAGTTCGCCCATAACATTGAAAACATTTGGGGCTTCAACGAAGTTCTGATTGCAGGGCCGAAGGACTACGTTAAGTATTCCGACGGCTATCAAACTCGTAGCCACATCAACTTCGACGCCGGTACCATCACCGTTGAAACCATCGCTGGCACCGACCCCGCAGCTCGTCTGCGTCAGGCCATCATCACCACGCTATTAATGGGCGACGATCCAGGCTCGGTCGACCTGTACTCCGACGCCGACGACATTCAGATTTCCAAAGAGCCGTTCCTCTACGGACAGGTTGTCGATAACACCGGCGAAGCCATTCGCTGGCAGTGGCGCGCCGAGCGCTTTGCCGACTATCTGCTGCAAACGCGGATGAAAAAACGCACCAGCGGCCTGCACATTATCTACAGTGTGACCATTAATCTGGTGCCAAACCACCTTGATAAGCGTGCGCATAAATATCTGGGCATGGTGCGTCAGGCGTCCCGTAAATACGGCGTCGACGAGTCGTTAATTCTGGCGATTATGCAGACCGAATCTTCCTTCAACCCGTATGCGGTCAGCCGTTCCGACGCGATGGGGCTGATGCAGGTGGTGCAGCATACCGCCGGGAAAGATGTGTTCCGTTCGCAGGGGAAATCCGGCACGCCGAGCCGTAGCTTCCTGTTCGATCCGGCCAGCAACATCGACACCGGTACTGCCTATCTGGCGATGCTGAGCAATGTCTATCTGGGCGGTATCAGTAACCCAACGTCACGTCGCTATGCGGTGATCACCGCCTATAACGGCGGCGCGGGTAGCGTGCTGCGCGTCTTCTCCAACGATAAGGTTCAGGCGGCGAATATTATCAACAGCATGGCACCAGGCGACGTTTACCAGACCCTGACCACTCGCCATCCGTCTGCTGAATCACGCCGCTATCTGTACAAGGTGAATACCGCGCAGAAGAGCTATCGTCGTAAGTAATTATTTTCACACGCTCCAGCGCTCTCATCCCGAATCCACCGGGATGAGAGCGTATCCCCATCGTCCTTCTTCATAAAAATGTTACTTTTGTCACTAAATCGTTTTGCAAAGTAAAAATAATTGCAACATTATGCGGCGCTTAACAATGTCTCACCATCCACGTTGATAGAATCAGCGCAAATAACGCCTCTGAATGTTATCCAAGCAACACACCACGCCAAATTTTGTGAGGAAAGTAACATGAATTTAAAGCTGCAGCTTAAGATACTGTCGTTCCTGCAGTTCTGTCTTTGGGGGAGCTGGCTCACCACGCTCGGCTCATACATGTTTGTCACGCTTAAATTCGACGGCGCAGCTATCGGCGCTGTTTATAGTTCCCTCGGTATCGCTGCCGTCTTTATGCCAACGCTGCTCGGCATCGTGGCGGATAAGTGGATCAGCGCCAAATGGGTTTACGCCTTCTGCCACCTGGTCGGGGCCGGTACGCTGTTTATGGCGGCCGAAGTCACCACGCCGGGGGCGATGTTCTTCGTAATTCTGCTCAACTCGCTGGCCTATATGCCAACGCTGGGCCTGATTAACACCATCTCTTACTACCGCCTGAAAACGGCCGGTATGGATATCGTTAACGATTTCCCACCGATTCGTATCTGGGGCACCATCGGCTTTATTCTGGCGATGTGGGCCGTGAGCTTCTCCGGCTTCGAACTGAGCCATATGCAGCTGTACATCGGTGCTGCGCTGTCGGTCGTGCTGGTGCTGTTTACCCTGACCCTGCCGCATATTCCGGTTTCTAACCAGCAGCAGAAACAGAGCTGGAGCAGCATGCTGGGGCTGGATGCATTCGCGCTGTTTAAAAATAAGCGCATGGCGATTTTCTTTATCTTCTCCATGATGCTGGGCGCAGAGCTGCAAATCACCAACATGTTCGGCAACACCTTCCTGCACAGCTTCGATAAAGACCCGCTGTTTGCCACCAGCTTTATCGTACAGCACGCGTCGGTGATGATGTCGATTTCGCAGATTTCCGAAACCCTGTTCATCCTTACCATTCCGTTCTTCTTAAGCCGTTACGGCATCAAGAACGTGATGCTGATTAGTATCTTCGCGTGGATGCTGCGCTTCGGTCTGTTCGCCTACGGCGACCCAACGCCGTTCGGCACCGTGCTGCTGGTTCTGTCGATGATTGTTTACGGCTGCGCCTTCGACTTCTTCAACATCTCCGGTTCGGTGTTCGTAGAGAAAGAAGTTCGCCCGGAAATTCGCGCCAGTGCGCAGGGTATGTTCCTGATGATGACCAACGGCTTCGGCTGTATCCTCGGCGGCATGGCGAGCGGGAAGGTTGTTGAGATGTATACCGTGGACGGCATTACCGACTGGCAGAGCGTGTGGTTAATTTTCGCCGGGTACTCTCTGGTTCTGGCGGTGGCGTTTGTTGGGCTGTTCAAATACAAACATGAACGTACGCCTGCCGGTGTACAGACGGTTGCCCACTAAGTTTCCCACCAACGTAGCCCGGCCGAGCGAAGCGACGCCGGGTTCAGGCTCCGAGCCTCCCGGCGTCGCTTCGCTCGGCCGGGCTACTATATCTTCGATAGCACCCATCCTACTGACAGCAAATCTGCGCTGCCGCCGGGGCTTAAATTCCGCGTAATCAGCGCGTTATCCATTGCTATCAGCGCGCCTTCATCCCAACCGTTTTCCAGTAAATCGTGGGCGTAATCCTGTACGTAGCGCAGACCGTTCATTCCGCCGCGCGAGACCAGATTACTGTCTGGGTTCACCGCCATTAAACGCAGCAGCAGTGCGTGCAGATGGCGACGATTCCAGCCCGACAGCGCCTTGCGAACCGTGGCGAATCCGCTCTCTGCTTCCCCCCGCGCCCCTGTCAGGCCAAACTGGTGAAACTGGCGCTCGCCCGCGGTCGCCTGCGATGAACGGGCTGCCAGCTCTCGCTCAACCAGGCCACGGCAGATATCACTCACTTCACTGCACAGCCGCTGCGGGTTTACCTCACCCAATCTACCCGCGGCAAAGCAAAGCAGCCCCAGCGCGAAAATACCGCCTTTATGGGTGTTCACGCCGCCGGTTGCCGCGTACATCGCCTGTTCACAGGCAATCCCCATCGGGCGAATCATTCGCAGTTGCTCGCTCGCAGGAAGATGCGCGTGCTTCTCACCCAGCTCCGTAAACCGAGAGAACCACGGGGTAATAGCCGCAATACTGCGAACAAACAGCGCGTGGTCCATATCCCGGTGCGCGCCGTTGTTGTATTTATCCACCAGCCCCGGCTTTGGAGTCAGCTCCAGCTCCTGCCACAGCGCCTCTTCCGCCAGCGCCGCGATGCACGTGGCGTTGGATTTAGTCGCGAATAAACCAGTCATCAATCATCTTCTCCACGCAGCCAACCACCTGCTCAAGCGGATGCTTACGCGAGCGAGAGCAGGCATGCGCCGGTTCATCGCAAATCAGGCAGCGTCGCATATGGCTCCCCAGCGATAAGCGCCCCACGTGTCCGGCCTGTGGGCAGATAACGTCGAGATCCCACAGCCGCCCTAGCGGATGGCTCTGTTCCAGCGCCGCGCAGTGAGCTTTGATTTCCGGTGCCTGATGCGCCACGCACCACATAGCTTCCGGCCCGGTAGGCAGCCAGAAGACCTGGCGATCCAGCACCTGCCAGCCGTTTTGCCACAGCATTTGATCGCACATTTGTAGCGCCACACCCATGGTATTGCGATAGCGCAGGCTATTTTTAACCGCCCCCGGCGTCACCAGGGTCAGGGAAATAATCGGCTGTTGGTAATGCGTTAGCCAGTCAGCCTGACGCGCCGCGCGGCTCTCTTTCGCCGCCAGCAGCGCCTCCAGGCTGACACCCGTCTGCACGGGTGTCGCGGTGGTCATGATGTTACTCCTTCACCTGACGTACAGTGTCAATCACGCTGCCGTCGCGATAGCGGATGACCCCGACAATTTTATCGGTAAATTCAATGGGCTTCGGCAGGCCGGTCAGTGAAACCGCACGGTCGTACAGCGTTTCGATATCCACCACCTTTAACCCGGCCGCCATCAGCCGTTCGCGGATCTCCGAACGTGCCGGATTGACCGCAATGCCGTGGTCGGTGACCAGTACATCAATGCTTTCCCCCGGCGTCAGGCGCGTAGTCACCCGCTTCACCACCGTCGGAATACGGCTACGCAGCAGCGGGGCCACCACGATGGTCAGGTTCGCCGCCGCCGCAACATCGCAGTGGCCGCCTGACGCGCCGCGCATCACGCCGTCAGAACCGGTAATCACGTTAACGTTGAAGTCGACATCAATCTCCAGCGCACTGAGAATAACCACATCAAGCTGGTCACAGCAGGCTGCCTTACTACCGGGGTTGGCGTAAACGTTAGTCGAAATCTCCACGTGGTTCGGGTTACGCGCCAGCGACGCCGCCGCCTGGCCGTCAAAACATTGGGTATCGAGCAGCTTTTCAATCAGCCCTTTTTCATGCAGATCCACCAGGCTGCCGGTAATACCGCCCAGCGCAAAGCGGGCGGTTACGCCGCTGCGCTCCATCTTCTCTTCCATAAAACGGGTGCAGGCGGTCGCCGCCGCACCGGAGCCGGTCTGCATGGAGAAGCCAGGCTTGAAGTAGCCGGAGTGTTCAATAACCTCCGCCGCATCGCGGGCAATTTTCAGCTCACGCGGGTTACTGGTGACGCGCGCTGCGCCAACGCTGATTTTCGCCGGGTCGCCAACACTCTCAACCTGCACAATGTAGTCCACCTGATCCTGCACCAGGCTGGCGGGCATATTCGGGAACGGCACCAGCTCTTCGGTCAGCAGCACCACCTTACGAGCAAAGTGAGCGTCTACCATGGCGTAGCCCAGTGAACCGCAGCAGGACTTGCCGTGCGTACCGTTGGCGTTGCCAAACTCATCGCTGCACGGTACGCCGAGAAACGCGACGTCTATCTGTAGCTCGCCGTCCTGTAGCAGCTTCACGCGGCCACCGTGTGAATGGATTTGTACCGGTTCGTCCATCAATCCATGAGAAATAGCATCCGCCAGCTTGCCGCGCATACCGGAGGTGTAGATACGGGTGATCACGCCGCTTTCGATGTGTTCAATCAACGCGTCGTTGCAGGTCATCAGCGAACTGGAGGCCAGCGTCAGGTTTTTAAAGCCCATCTGCGCAAGCTTCGCCACGACGTTATTGATAACCCGGTCGCCCTCACGGAACGCGTGATGGAAGGAAATGGTCATGCCGTCTTTAAGACCGCTGCGCACCACGGCTTGCTCAATCGAGTCGCACAGTTTGCGGTGATGTTTTGCGTCGATGTCGTTCAGCCACGGCGTCGCGCTATGAGCGGTATCAAAAGGTTTAAGCGCCCGCAGATGGGGGAAATTCACGTGAAGAAGTTCTGTCTGATTCATTGTTTTATCCTTAACGACGCACGCCGGAAGCCGCCGCGCGCTCCAGCACCCGCTGCGCGTGGTCAATAATCGGCGCATCCACCATTTTGCCGTTGAGCGACACGACGCCCAGCCCGTTGCGCTCGCCCTCTTCCGCAGCTTCAATCACCCGCTGCGCGTGGTCGACTTCCTGCTGCGTTGGCGCGTAGGCGTTGTGTAAGAGGTCAATCTGTCGTGGGTTAATCAGCGATTTACCGTTAAAGCCCATCTTGCGAATCAGCTCCACTTCCCGCAGGAACCCGGCCTCATCGTTAACGTCTGACCACACCACGTCGAAGGCATCAATATGGGCCGCGCGCGCAGCGTGCAGCACGGCGCAGCGGGCGTAAAACAGCTCGGTGCCGTCGCCGCGTTCGGTCTGCATATCCATCACGTAGTCAAACGCCGCCAGCGCAATGCCGATAAGCCGCGGAGAACTGCGGGCAATCGCTACGGCGTTAATCACGCCAATCGCCGATTCAATGGCCGCCATTACGCGGGTGGAGCCCACTTCGCGCCCGCACTCACGTTCAATGCGTTCAAGGTGGCCTTCCAGCTCGAAGATATCGTCCGGGGTATCGGTTTTCGGCAGACGAATCACGTCAACACCGCCACGAACCGCCGCTTCCAGATCCAGCAGGCCAAACGGCGTGCTTAATGGGTTAATACGGACGACGGTTTCAATGTCCTGGTACATCGGATGCTGCAAGGCATGGAAGACCAGCAGGCGCGCGGTGTCTTTCTCACGCAGCGCCACCGCGTCTTCAAGGTCGAACATAATGGAGTCGGGGCGATAGATAAACGCGGTGGAGAGCATGGCGGCATTGGCGCCCGGCAGGAACAACATACTGCGGCGAAGTTTACTCATCACAGTTTCTCCCAGGCAATCTGCTGCGTGTCAGTTGCGCGTAACACCGCGCTTTGCAGACGGGCGCGGATAACACAATCCAGCGCGCCTTTATCTTCGACGATAACCAGCCCTTGCTGCACGCCCATCGTGCGCAGGGTTTCTTCGACAACCTGGCGAATTTGCTCGCCAAACTGCTTCATCACTTCACTGTGGATGACAATCTCCAGCTCGCCGTCGGCGGGGGCGATTTTCACCATCAGGTCGCTGGACTCCTGCGTTCCGGCCAGCGCCTCCCTTACGATTTTCATGATTTAGTCCTGATAGTTATGCAACTTCCGCGCTGTAATGCGCTTCTAAATGCGCGAAAGTGGATGCCGGGACAATGTCCCGGATTCGAGAAAATTGCTGCGTTTTCAGTAAGCGGCGAACTTCCGATGCCGAGATGGCGTTTCCCGTCACCTTAATGCGCGGGATCTCTACCACCGTGATGTCGTCCTCGAGCAGCGCGTGCAGCGTCTGGTTGTACTGGCGGGTGACATCGCAAAACGGTTCCGAGCCGATAAAACGGTGGGTAACGCCCAGCGCCGGGGCGATGTTATTGCGGAACAGCAGCACGTCGATTTCGCTCCACGCCTGCTGCACCTTGCCGGACTCTTTCAGGAAGTAGGCCGGGAAAGTGGCGCGGGAAATGATGTACTGCGAGCCCTCATGCACCGTCACGTTGGGCAGATGCGCCACGCCAGCACGCACCATTTCCAGACGCGCCTGGAACGGGAAGAACGACGCGTCTTCGCGCACCACAAACAGGTGCAGCCAGTCGCACTGCGCCGCCGCCGTTTCCACCAGATGACGATGACCGAGGGTGAACGGGTTAGCGTTCATCACGATAGCCCCCACCTTTTCCCCCGGCTTGCGTTTCTGGCTAAGCGCTCGGCAGTAACGCTGGATCCCCTGCGGGGTGTTTTCCATCAGCACCGCGTTGTTACCGCTTTGGGCTATCGGCCAGAAACCGCTGCGGGCAAAGCGCTCTTTGTTGCACGGGCGCGTACAAAGGAAAAGGTGGAAATGGCCAAGGGCCAGCGCCACGTTTTCTACCTCAGCCAGCAGGCGGGCGCTGAGGTTAGCGCCGCGCTGGCGTTCATCGACCGCCACGCACTTAATAACGTTCGCCGCCAGACCCGCACAGCCCACCAGCGTTTCCCCGGACCAGACTTCAACAAACAGCGAAATGTCGCTGTCCATCCCGAGACCGCTGTCGACCAGCAGCGAACGAATCGAATCTAAACGTTCCGGATGTTCCGCTACCTGGGTAACCCGGAAATCGAAAGTGGGTTGCGTGTGCATCGTGCCGCCTTACTTAGTGCGCTGCCGTCAGCGTGTTCGCTGGCGCTTCCATGATGATGTTGCTGAGATGGCCGATGTGCTCAATTTCCACCTCAATGCGGTCGCCTTCCTGCATAAACAGAGGCGGGTTACGCTTTTTGCCGACGCCGCCAGGGGAACCGGTGATGATCACATCGCCGGGGCTCAGGCGAGTGAAGGTGCTGATGTATTCAATCAGCTCCGCGACCTTGTGGATCATGCTGCTGGTGTTATCGTCCTGCACCATGCGGCCGTTCAGCCAGGTGCGGATGGCAAGCTGGTGCGGGTCGGGAATTTCATCCGCCGTAGCCATCCATGGGCCGAACGCCCCGGTCTGACGCCAGTTTTTGCCCGCGGTAAACCACGTGTGCTGCCAGTCGCGGGCGGAGCCGTCCATATAGCAGCTGTAGCCTGCCACGTGGCGCAGCGCCTCTTCACGGCTGATGTTTTCACCGCCCTTACCGATAATCACCGCCAGCTCGCCTTCGTAGTCAAACTCATGCGAATGACGCGGCTTCAGCACCGGTGCGTTATGCGCCGTCTGGGAATCCGGGAAGCGGACAAACAGCGTCGGTGCCGGATTGTGCTGGTCAAACTCTTTGCGTTTTTCGGCGTAGTTCATGCCCACGCAGAGGATCTTTTCCGGGTGTTCAATCACTGGTAAAAAGGTCACTGCGTCCATCGGTACGTCCACGGCATCGTTAAGATAGCGCGTGGCATCCGCCAGGCCGTTGCCCTCCAGCAGCGCCTTCAGGTCAGCGTAGCGGTCGCCGAGACGGCGGCCTAAATCAATCATCCCTTGGGTCTTTACGATGCCGTAGCTGCGTACGCCCTGATAGATAAAGCTTGCGAGTTTCATTATTCAGTCCTGATTAAACGAGGAAGTTGCCCAGCACCAGCAGCGAGATGGAAACGTTAATCGCACCGCCGATACGGGTTGCAATCTGTGCGAACGGCATCAGGCTCATACGGTTACCGGCGGTCAGAATGGCCACATCACCGGTACCGCCCTGTCCGCTCTGGCAGCAGGAGACGATGGCGACATCAATCGGGTGCATGCCGATTTTTTTACCGACGAAGAAGCCGGTGGCGACCAGCGCCGAAACGGTGCTGACGATGACCAGCAGGTTGCTGATGGTGAAAGCGTTAACCAGCTCCTGCCACGGGGTGATAGCCACGCCCACAGCAAACAGAATGGGATAGGTCACGGAGGTCTGGAAGAATTTATAAACCACCTGAGAACCTTCCAGCAGACGCGGAGAGGCGGCATTGCACAGCTTCACCAGCACCGCCATAAACAGCATGCCGACCGGCGCTGGCAGGCCAATCAGTTTGTGACCCAGCATCCCCAGCATATAGAGCAGGACTGCCAGCAGCGCGCCGGAGGCAATGGTGGTAACGTCGGTTTTACCCGATACCGTTGGCTGCGAAGATTGCGTATCCGCGTTGGCGCGGTTTGGCATCAGCTGGCCTTCGCCGGTCAGGTGTGGATAGCGTTTGCCCAGTTGGTTGAGGCAGCCGGAAATAATGATGGCAGTCAGGCCGCCAAGCATGACCATCGGCAGTACGCGACCAAGCGCTACGCCCTGATCCATATGCAGCAGCGTGGCGTAACCGATAGATAACGGAATCGCCCCCTCACCTACGCCACCCGCCATAATCGGCAGAATGATAAAGAAGAAGATCTGGAACGGCTCGAGGCCCAGCGCCATGCCAACGCCCATACCGACAATCATGCCGACGATTTCGCCGCACAGCATCGGGAAGAAGATGCGCAGGAAGCCCTGAATCAGCACCGTACGGTTCATGCTCATGATGCTGCCAACGATAATGCAGCAGATATAGAGATAGAGAATGTTGGTCGATTTATAGAATTTGGTGGTCGACTCCACGACAACGTCCGGCAGCAGGCCGTAATACACCATCGCCGAAGGAATGAAGGTGGCGCAAATCGCCGCCGCGCCCAGCTTGCCAACAATCGGCAGGCGCTTACCAAACTCGCCACAGGCAAAACCAAAAAACGCCAGTGTCGCCACCATCACCACGATATCGCTCGGCAGCTTGCCACCTAAGCAATCAATGGCGATGAGTACCCCAGCCAGCAGAAACAGCGGCAGCGGAATAATGCCAACTTTCCAGGTATCCATAATATGCCACCAGCGTTCTTTAAGCGCCGGACGCTGAATTTCTATCGGATCGTGGGTAACAGAGAATGAATCATCAGTTGTGCTCATAATGAAGCCCTTTTGGTTATTTTGTGTGTGTAGCCTAAGGGCTTAAAGGCTTACTTTATGTGAGTGAAAGCATATTAAAACCGAAGTTTTAATGGCACCTATGGTTTTAATGGTTTCTTTTATTTAATGTGATTAATGCCTTATTTATAAGCGTGGTTTTTATGGTTTCTTTTCTAAATTGCACAAATAAATAACATTTATTAATTTAACCTTAATTAAACCCGCTTTTCAGAAAATTCCCTGTCAGGGCGCGGCTGTGCAAGGGATCACAAGTTTCCGGCAAACACGCTGGCATCGTCAAAAAAGATGATATATTGGCGGAATTCGTTGCGGCCCTGCGTGAGAGTAATGAAAGTATCATTCCAGATAAAACTGTTTATTTCGCTGGTTGCCTTTTTCTCGGTGCTGTTTGCGCTGCTGGGTAGCTATTATTATATCGATATGGGTAGACAGCTCTATCAAGAGATGAGTGGTCGCGCCAAAATACAGGCGGAAGAAATTGCCATCATCCCAAGTCTACGGAAACAGGTTGCCGATAAAAACATTCCTGCAATCCATGATTTTATGCGGCGATTAGCCGCACGAAGCGACGCCAGTTTTATTGTCATTGGTGATAATGAAGGCCGGCACCTATTTCATTCGGTATTTAACGATCGGGTGGGTACCACGCTTGTCGGCGGCGATAACGAAGAAGTGTTACGGGGTAAAAGCACCACCACTATTCGCCAGGGCGGGTTGGGCATTTCGCTGCGCAGCAAAGCGCCTATTTTTGATGATAAGGGTAAGGTGATAGGGATTGTCTCCGTCGGCTATCTCACCAGCTACCTCGACAGCATAACCGTCAACAAGGTGGTGAATATCCTGATTGCCGCTGTCCTGCTGCTGCTGGCGCTGTTCATCTTCTCGTGGTTCTTCACCCGCAGTATTAAAAAGCAGATTTTCTCCCTCGAGCCCCGTGAGATAGGGCTGCTGGTGCGCCAGCAAAAGGCCATGATGGAGTCTATCTACGAAGGCGTTATCGCCATTGACGATAACCTGCGCATTGAAGTGATTAACCAGGCGGCCAGAAAGCTGCTTGGCCTCAGCCTTCCGGCGCGTCATCTGCGCGGACAGCTGATTAGCGATGTCATCGCCCCGATGCCGTTCTTCAACCGCGACACCATGCTAAAGCAGGACACCCACGATGAGATTTGCCATTTTAACGATCTGACGGTCATCGCCAGCCGGGTAAGGATCATGATGGAAAACTCGCTTCAGGGTTGGGTAATCACCTTCCGCGATCGCAACGAGATTGACTCTCTCAGCGCCCAGCTAAGCCAGGTAAAACGCTACGTTGATAACCTGCGCATCATGCGCCATGAGCAGCTCAACCGGATGACCACCCTCTCCGGGCTATTGCATATGGAGCGCTACGACGAGGCCATTCGCTTTATCCAGGCCCAGTCAGAGCACGCGCAAGAGTTGCTGGACTTTATCTCCTCACGCTTTAGCTCACCGACGCTGTGCGGCCTGCTGCTGGGGAAAGCCGCTCGCGCCCGCGAAAAAGGCGTCGCGCTACGCTTTGACCCCGGTTGCCTGATGGACAGGCCGTTTGTCCCGCTGGCGGAGTCCGAGGTGATTTCCATTATTGGTAATCTGCTGGATAACGCCATCGAAGCCACGCAGCGCGCCCCGCTTCCGCATGAACCCGTAGAGGTGATGATCAAACTGAACGATCGAGAGTTAATTATCGAGGTCGCCGATCAGGGGATCGGCATTAAACCGGAGATCCGCGAGCGGATATTTGAACGCGGGATCACCACCAAAACGCGGGGCGATCACGGGATTGGGCTGTACCTGATCGAGAGTTATGTTACCCAGGCTGGCGGTTTAATCGAAGTTGCCGATAACACGCCACGCGGCACGATTTTCTCACTGTTTATTCCGGCAACGGGAACGGCCCGGTGTACCTCACAGGAACTGGAAGATACCGACTATGCAACATGAACTTATCGATGTACTGATCGTTGAAGATGAAAATGAACTGGCACAGCTGCACGCGGAGCTTATCAGTAAACACCCGCGCCTGCGGCTCGTCGGCGTGGCCTCTTCGCTGGCGGACGCTCAGACGCAGCTCGAAAGCAAGCAGCCGCAGCTTTTACTGCTGGATAACTATCTGCCTGACGGCAAAGGAATTACGCTCATCAGCAACCCCATGCTGGTGCAGGCCAACTGCTCGGTGATTTTCATTACCGCCGCCAGCGACATGGACACCTGTAGCCTGGCGATTCGCAACGGCGCCTTTGACTATATCCTCAAGCCGGTATCATGGAAACGTCTTAGCCAATCGCTGGAACGCTTTGTGCAGTTTGCAGAGCAACAGCGGGTATGGAAAATCGTCGACCAGCAAAACGTCGACTCACTCTACCAACTCCAGGCCAAAAATTATCGCCAGGACAGCGGCAGCAAAGGTATTGAGGAGAAAACGCTGGGATTGGTGCAAAAACTGTTTAACGACCAGGCCGCGCACTGCTTCTCGGTGGATGAGGTCGTCAGCGAAACGGGCTTGAGTAAAACCACCGCCCGCCGCTACCTGGAACACTGCGTAGAAGCGGGCTTTTTGAGCGTGGAAATGCTGTACGGCAAGATTGGACACCCGCGCCGGATGTACCGACGCAGCGCCGCATAACCCCTCACCCGCGGGATGAGGGGCCTGCTTTATTTCAGTACATAGCCGAACAATCGGCTGATACCGTCGGCATCCTTCTCGCTGTACACCCCCTGAAGCTCCGGCGAGAAGCCGGGCAGCAGGTTCACCCCTTCTTCCAGCGCCAGGAAGTAGCGCTGCACCGCGCCGCCCCAGATTTCCCCCGGCACCACGCACAGCACGCCCGGCGGGTACGGTAGCGCACCTTCGGCGGCAATACGCCCTTGTGCTTCGCTGATGCGCACCAGCTCCACGTTGCCGCGAATAAACTCGCTGTTGGCATCCTGCGGGTTCATCACTACCGCAGGCAGGCTGGCTTTGCGGAACATCGCCTTTTGCAAATCCTTCACGTCGAAACTGACGTACAGGTCGTGCATCTCCTGGCACAGTTCACGCAGGGTATAATCGCGATAGCGCACCGGGTATTTGTTGTAGATGGTCGGCAGCACGTCGGCCAGCGGCGTGTCGTCTTCAATATGCTGTTCGAACTGGCCGAGCATCGCCACCAACTGCGCCATTTTCTCGGCGGATTCTGCTGGCGTCAGCAGGAAGAGGATCGAGTTGAGATCGCACTTCTCCGGCACGATGCCGTTCTCACGCAGGTAATGCGCAAGGATCGTCGCCGGAATACCGAACTCGGTGTATTCCCCGGTTTGTGCATCAATACCCGGCGTGGTCAGCAGCAGCTTACAGGGATCGACGAAGTATTGATCCTGCGCGTAGCCTTCAAAGCCGTGCCAACGTGCGCCTGGCGCAAAGCTAAAAAAGCGACGTTCACTGGCGATAGTTTTAGTTGGATGATCCTGCCACGGGCGACCGTCGACGATCGGCGGGATAAACGGCTGGATCATCTTGCAGTTCGCCACGATCGCTTTGCGCGCCTCAATGCCCAGCTCGACGCACTCCGCCCACAGTCGGCGGCCGCTCTCCCCTTCGTGAATTTTGGCGTTCACATCCAGTGCCGCAAACAGCGGGTAGAACGGGCTGGTTGAGGCGTGCAGCATGAAGGCGTTGTTCAACCGCTTGTGCGGGCAGAAGCGCGCCTGACCACGAATGTGATTGTCTTTTTTGTGGATCTGCGAGGTTTGCGAGAACCCGGCCTGCTGTTTGTGCACCGATTGAGTGACAAAAATCCCCGGATCGTTTTCGTTAAGATCCAGCAGCAGCGGCGAGGTGTCCGCCATCATGTCGATAAACTGCTCGTAGCCTACCCACGCGGAATCAAACAGGATGTAGTCGCAGAGGTGGCCGATTTTATCCACCACCTGACGGGCGTTGTAAATCGTGCCGTCGTAGGTGCCGAGCTGAATGATCGCCAAACGGAACGGCCGTGCGTCATCGGCTTTCTCTGGTGCTACTTCGCGGATTTGCTCGCGCAGATAGCTATCGTCAAAACAGTGATCATCAATGCCACCGATAAAGCCGAACGGGTTACGTGCCGCTTCCAGGTAGACCGGCGTCGCCCCGGCCTGGATCAGCGCGCCGTGGTGGTTAGATTTGTGGTTGTTGCGATCGAACAGCACCAGGTCACCGCGGGTGAGCAGCGCGTTGGTCACCACCTTGTTGGCCGCTGAGGTACCGTTCAGCACAAAGTAGGTTTTATCGGCGTTAAACACCTTCGCCGCGAACTTCTGCGCGTGCTTGGCTGAGCCTTCGTGAATAAGCAGATCGCCGAGCTTCACGTCGGCGTTGCACATGTCGGCACGAAACACGTTCTCGCCAAAGAAGTCATAGAACTGACGTCCCGCTGGGTGTTTTTTAAAGAACGCGCCGTGCTGATGGCCTGGGCAGGCAAAGGTACTGTTGCCCATCTCAACATACTGGGTCAGGGTGTCGAAGAACGGCGGCAGCAGATCTTCCTCGTAACGAGAGGCCGCCGCCTCCAGCTCCAGCCACTCCTGCTCTTTTCCACTAATAACCGCATTCACGCCTTCTGGCGCGCTGATAGCGTCCGCCGTCAGCACGAAGACCGGCAGGTTAAAGCCGGTCCGTTTGAGTAATGCCAGGATGCCGCTGTGGCTGTCCGCCACCGTAATGACGACTGCTGCCACATCGGTAAAGTCGGTGCCGTCCAGCGCCACCACGCGACGATGGGTTGAGAGACGGGAAACCAGTTCGCGACTGGCAGCAATGTGCATTGATTTCATAAGCGCAACGACCCACTCAGGGAGAGTAAAAGCCCCGGACAAAGCCGCTGGCTTTGCCCCATAAAGCGTCTGGGTGCAACTGGGTTACAGCTCCGACCGCCAGACATCAGTAAAAGCAGACATGGTCTAATCTTACTGTTGTCCTGCAGTGAGCGTGCGTTGGCTTCACCGCATGGTGGGCAATGAGGAAGGGGCAGACCGTCGCGAGCAGGCGAAGTGGCATTGGCGATGTAATGGCAAAGATGTCATTGCAGGCGGCCCCGATTCAGAAAAGGAGAAAATTCGCGCAATCATGGCACCATTAGCCAGGGGGTGCAAGACGAAATTTTTATGCACTAATACCACGGAGAAACAAGCACTGAACCGATTAATCAGTCCATAATAATGCAGGACTTATCGATAAGTAACAGGAGTTAACGTGGTAATAGGCCCATTTATTAATGCCGGCGCGGTGCTAGTCGGTGGTTTGATCGGCGCGCTGCTCAGCCAGCGTTTACCCGAGCGCATTCGTGTTTCAATGACCTCGATTTTTGGTCTTGCCTCGTTGGGGATTGGCCTGCTGCTCGTTATCAAATGCGCCAATATGCCGGTGATGGTGCTCGCGACGCTGGTTGGTGCGCTGATTGGCGAGTTTTGCTTTCTGGAAAAAGGCATCAATAAAGCCGTTTCTAGCATACAAAAGCGGATGCTCAAGCCGGGCAAAAGCAGCCAGCATGAGAACTTTATTCAAAGCTTCGTGGCGATTATCGTGCTGTTCTGCGCCAGCGGAACGGGAATTTTTGGGTCAATGCATGAAGGCATGACCGGCGACCCGACCATTCTTATCGCCAAGTCGTTCCTCGATTTCTTCACCGCGATGATCTTTGCCTGTTCGCTCGGTTTTGCGGTCTGCGCCATCAGCGTGCCGATGCTTATCATCCAGCTCTCGCTGGCGTTCTGCGCATTCCTGATTCTGCCGCTGACCACCCCCGCCATGATGGCCGACTTCACCGCCGTCGGCGGTCTGCTGCTGCTGGCAACGGGCCTGCGCATCTGCGGAATTAAGATGTTTGCAGTGGTGAATATGCTGCCTGCGCTGCTGCTGGCGATGCCGATTTCTGCGGCCTGGACGGCGTTTTTTGCCTGACCTGGCGTGCAAAACGGGCAAAGTGGTGATAGATTGTGCAACTCGCCGCAAATTTTATAAATTTCGTTGACGAGTCGAGGCGATTACGGTTTAATGCGCCCCGTTGCCCGGATAGCTCAGTCGGTAGAGCAGGGGATTGAAAATCCCCGTGTCCTTGGTTCGATTCCGAGTCCGGGCACCACTTTCACTTCTATGTACGTCTCCCAAACTCCACAAAACTCAAGTATAATCACTGTCATACATCGCTTTCGAACATTCCGAACTCCACTGACCTCAACTCAACTCTACCTTAATCAAGTTGCATCCGGGGGCTTTTCAGGGGGCTCATTGTGTTCAATGAAACTTGAGGCCCCCATATGGCACTGACAGCCCGGCAGGTCGAGACCGCGAAGCCTAAAGAGAAAGATTATAAACTCTCTGACGAACGTGGCCTTTTTCTCCTTGTCACCACCACCGGAAAACGCTACTGGCGTATGAAATACCGTATCGCCGGTAAAGAGAAAAAATTATCTATTGGTGTTTATCCTGAGGTCTCCCTGGCTGACGCGCGCGTAAAACGTGATGAGGCCAGAAAGGTGATTGCTGATGGTGGCGACCCGAGTGAGAAAAAGCAGCTCGAAAAACTCGCCAAAAAGATATCTGTCGTCAATACCTTCAGGGCGCTCGCTATGGAGTGGCACAAGCACAAGTGTATCTCATGGTCGGAAAGCTACGCTGAGAGCGTTCTGGAGGCGCTGGAGAAGGATATCTTCCCGTATGTAGGCAAACGCCCTGTCGCAGAAATCCTGCCTCTGGAGATGCTGGAGGTTTTACGTCTGATTGAAAAGCGTGGTTCGCTGGAAAAATTACGTAAGGTCAGGCAGTACTGCAATCAGATCTTCCGCTATGCCATCGCAACAGGACGTGCAACGATTAATCCGGCAGTTGAACTCACCGGGACGCTGACCGCACCAAAGACAGAACACTTCCCTCACCTTCAAGCATCCGAATTACCCGCGTTCCTTTCCAGTCTGGCTGATTACCACGGTAGCTGCATTACACGTATGGCAACCAGTTTGTTGTTACTGACGGGGGTCCGTACGATTGAGCTACGTGCAGCCGAATGGCATGAGTTTGATCTGGAGAATGCGTTATGGACGATCCCAGAAAGTCGTATGAAGAAGCGCCGCAAACATCTGGTGCCTTTGTCAAACCAGGTTCTGGCGATACTGCAGGAGCTCCGCACTTATACTGGCCATTATCAACTGGTATTTCCTGGTCGCTGCAATATCAACAAACCGATGAGTGAAGCCAGTATCAACATGGTGATCAAACGCATCGGTTATGATGGCAAGGCTACCGGCCACGGCTTCAGGCACACTATGAGTACTATTTTACATGAGCAAGGGTTCAACTCGGCATGGATCGAAATGCAGCTTGCTCACGTGGATAAGAACAGTATCCGTGGAACGTATAATCATGCGCAATATCTGGATGGAAGGCGGGAAATGATGCAGTGGTACGCTGATTACCTAGATTCATTGAATAGTAATCTCCTTTAAAACCGAACCACAACAAACATAATAGAAAGGTCCCGTCATCATGACGGGGCCTTTCCCTTTTTATCCTTTAATTTTTTATGCATCGGAGTGAGTGTGCAATTCGAGTCCGGCCTTCGGCACCATATGTATGTAAATAGACCTCAACTGAGGTCTTTTTTTATGTCTAAAATCCAGCATTTACCTGCTTTTCTCGCTATATTAACTCTCTCAAGGTCAACCGACTTCAACGTACATCTACCAACACATGTTGGTAGAGATGATGGTATTTCCGGTTCGATAATGCTTGTACCAACAGGGAGGGGATAAGCATGGCTCTAACAGATATCAAAGTCAGAACAGCCAAGCCAACGGATAAGCAATACAAGCTTACTGATGGCAATGGTATGCATCTTCTCGTCCACCCAAATGGTTCAAGATACTGGCGTCTGCAGTACCGCTTTGGCGGAAAGCAAAAGATGCTGGCTTTAGGGGTTTACCCTGACGTATCTCTTGCAGATGCCAGAACTCGTCGCGATGAAGCACGTAAGCTTTTGGCAAACAACATCGATCCGGGAGACAAAAAGAAAAATGATAAGGTTGAGCTGGAAGAAGCGCGCACTTTTGAACAACTCGCCGTTGAGTGGCATGCCACAAATAAAAAGTGGTCGGAAGAACATAGCCGACGAGTTCTGAAAAGCCTGGAAGACAACCTCTTTCCTGCCATTGGCAAACGTAATATTGCCGAACTAAAAACACGGGACCTGTTAGCTCCTATTAAAGCTGTAGAACTGTCGGGGCGACTAGAAGTGGCTTCCCGGCTACAACAGCGAACTACTGCAATCATGCGTTATGCCGTTCAGAGCGGTTTGCTTGACTATAATCCCGCGCAGGAAATGGTGGGTGCCGTTGCTTCAAGTAACAGACAGCATCGAGCTGCTCTTGAATTGAAACGTATCCCTGAGCTTCTTCAAAGAATTGACAGCTATAGCGGTAGGCCTTTAACTCGCCTTGCCGTTGAGCTAACCCTCCTCGTCTTTATTCGTTCCAGTGAACTGCGTTTTGCCCGTTGGACAGAGATCGATTTTGAAACATCTATGTGGACGATTCCAGCTGAGCGAGAAGCTATCGAAGGAGTAAAGCACTCGCAGCGTGGGTCAAAAATGCGTACGCCCCATCTGGTACCGCTTTCCCGACAGGCTCTGTCGATTCTTGAGCAGATTAAGACATTCAGTGGCGATCATGAACTGATCTTTATTGGTGATCATAATCCTCGTAAACCGATGAGTGAGAACACGGTAAACAAATCTCTGCGAGTGATGGGGTATGACACTCAGGTTGAAGTCTGTGGTCACGGTTTCAGGACAATGGCTTGTAGTTCGCTGATTGAATCGGGATTGTGGTCGAGAGATGCAGTGGAACGGCAGATGAGCCATATGGAACGCAACTCTGTGCGTGCGGCGTATATTCATAAGGCCGAGCATCTGGATGAGCGCAGACTGATGCTGCAGTGGTGGGCTGATTTTCTGGATGCGAACCGGGAAGGAGTAGTGAGTCCGTTTGATTTTGCGAAAATTAATACAGGGAAATAGATAAGCGTGATTGAGTATAGTATTTGCCACATACGACATAGTATTGCTGGCGATCTATCTCCAAGAGGACCTCTGATAAAAAATTGCTAGTAAAGCAGGCATCTGAACATGAGGATGGTTGGATGTCTGCTTTTAATTGGCGTGTTTTTTTTGTGCAACTATTTCCACGAAAATAATATCGTTATCTTAATATGTTTTCTCGATGCCACTTTATATAGTGATGATGCTGTGCCGAGAATGGCGGGATATTTTTAGGTAAGTTTAGTTGTGTTTTTACTTCAACATCAAGTTCAGTGCTAATTAAGAGGTGCCCATTATTACTAAATGACAGCCATCCTTGGTCAAAAAGAGCATCAATATGCACTGCCAGCATTATTCCATTATAAGGATCCAGTCGCTCATGACCATTCTGGCAAACGGCCCAAGGCTTAATGTGGCTAGCCCTTAACAGCGGTTGAAAAGAAATACCAGTTATAGGGCAGGCAGGGAACTGACCTGCTCCCCGTTGATTAGTACACCCCGATGTTAGTAATGTCTTCATAAGCCACATGAGGACATCCCCATGAAGAAGCGTTTTTCCGACGAACAGATCATCAGTATTCTCCGCGAAGCCGAAGCTGGGGTACCCGCCCGTGAACTCTGCCGCAAGCATGCCATTTCCGATGCCACGTTTTACACCTGGCGTAAGAAGTATGGCGGTATGGAGGTGCCTGAAGTTAAGCGCCTGAAGTCGCTTGAGGAAGAGAACACCAGACTCAAGAAGCTGCTTGCCGAAGCCATGCTGGATAAAGAGGCGCTTCAGGTGGCTCTTGGGCGAAAGTACTGACGACAGACCAGAAGCGGGAAGCCGTGATGTTGATGTGTGATGCGACCGGTCTGTCGCAACGTCGTGCCTGCAGGCTTACAGGTTTATCCCTGTCGACCTGCCGCTATGAGGCTCACCGTCCGGCTGCTGATGCGCATTTATCAGGGCGCATCACTGAGCTGGCACTGGAGCGCAGGCGTTTTGGCTACCGTCGTATTTGGCAGTTGCTGCGCCGTGAAGGGCTTCATGTTAATCATAAGCGCGTGTACCGGCTTTATCACCTCAGTGGCCTGGGCGTAAAACGCAGAAGACGTCGTAAAGGGCTGGCAACAGAACGTCTGCCGCTGCTCCGTCCGGCGGCGCCCAATCTGACCTGGTCGATGGATTTCGTCATGGACGCACTTTCCACCGGTCGCAGGATCAAGTGTCTTACCTGCGTCGATGATTTCACAAAGGAATGCCTGACGGTCACTGTTGCCTTTGGGATTTCAGGCGTTCAGGTCACGCGTATTCTGGACAGCATTGCACTGTTTCGAGGCTATCCGGCGACGATAAGAACTGACCAGGGGCCGGAGTTCACTTGCCGTGCACTGGATCAATGGGCCTTTGAGCATGGTGTTGAGTTGCGCTTAATCCAGCCGGGCAAGCCAACGCAGAACGGATTTATTGAGAGCTTTAACGGACGATTTCGCGATGAATGTTTGAATGAGCACTGGTTCAGCGATATCGTTCATGCCAGGAAAATTATTAATGACTGGCGGCAGGATTATAACGAATGCCGCCCGCACTCCACGCTGAATTATCAGACACCGTCTGAATTTGCAGCGGGCTGGAGAAAGGGTCATTCTGGGAATGAAGATTCCGACGTTACTAACTGAGTGTTGTATCTAATCGTGGGGGCAGGTCAATAACAGTCTGAGCAGGCAACGGGAGCTCGCCAGGAGAACCATCAGCATTCCGCCAGATCACTTAGGGAAGGTGCGAACAAGTTCCTGATATGAGATCATCATATTCATCCGGAGCGCATCCCAGAGGGACATCATGAGCCATCAACTCACCTTCGCCGATAGTGAATTCAGCACTAAGCGCCGTCAGACCCGAAAAGAGATTTTCCTCTCCCGCATGGAGCAGATTCTGCCATGGCAGAATATGACCGCTGTCATCGAGCCGTTTTATCCCAAGGCGGGCAATGGCCGACGGCCCTATCCGCTGGAGACCATGCTGCGTATTCACTGCATGCAGCATTGGTACAACCTGAGCGACGGTGCCATGGAAGATGCCCTGTACGAAATCGCCTCCATGCGCCTGTTTGCCCGATTATCCCTGGATAGCGCCCTCCCGGATCGCACCACCATCATGAATTTCCGCCACCTGCTCGAGCAGCATCAACTGGCCTGTCAATTGTTCAAGACCATCAATCGCTGGCTGGCCGAAGCAGGCGTCATGATGACCCAAGGCACTTTGGTGGATGCCACCATCATTGAGGCACCCAGCTCTACCAAGAACAAAGAGCAGCAACGCGATCCGGAGATGCATCAGACCAAGAAAGGCAATCAGTGGCACTTTGGCATGAAGGCCCACATTGGTGTCGATGCCAAGAGTGGCCTGACCCACAGCCTGGTCACCACCGCGGCCAACGAGCATGACCTCAATCAGCTGGCTAATCTGCTTCATGGAGAGGAGCAATTTGTCTCAGCCGATGCCGGCTACCAAGGAGCGCCACAGCGCGAGGAGCTGGCCGAGGTGGATGTGGACTGGCTGATCGCCGAGCGTCCCGGCAGGGTAAAAACCTTGAAGCAGCATCCGCGCAAGAACAAAACGGCCATCAACATCGAATACATGAAAGCCAGCATCCGTGCCAGGGTGGAGCACCCGTTTCGCATCATCAAGCGGCAGTTCGGCTTCGTGAAAGCCAGATACAAGGGGCTGCTGAAAAACGATAACCAACTGGCGATGTTATTCACCCTGGCCAACCTGTTTCGGGTGGACCAAATGATACGTCAGAGGGAGAGATCTCAGTAAAAACCTGAAATAACGCCAGAAATGGTGGAAAAAATAGCCTAAATAGGCTGATTCGATGTGTTTGCGGGAAAAAAATCGGCCCAGATCCGCGAAATTTTAATCAGCGAGTCAGCTTGGGAAGAAATGACCTGCTTATTCGCACCTTCCTTAGCCAAGAATCAAAACGATCACGGTGGTTTTTTAGACTGTTATAAAATTCAACTCTCGTTTTACCTGCACCAAATGTTGAATAAAATAGTGATATTGCTGCTTTCCATGTGTCAACACCCAGAGATTCAGGAGGCTTTTTTTTTCCATACTTAGCCAGATACCAAGCTACTTCTAATAATCCACTTTCAGATGTATTCAATTTTTATCCTTAGCGCGAAGATTCATTTTATATCAGGCTGAATAAATCAAATCAGACTAATGATATTTGTATTTATAAGGGAGTGCAGATGCTCACTGAGTGCTTCTGGAATCCCTCCGCCAGTAATGAGCACTCCTGCTTCAATATTTCTCTCCATTGCAAACCCAGTTAGGTTTGCACTTGTAATAAAACAAGTGTGACCATCGGCAACAATCACTTTCGCATGCACACGACCCTCTGAAAATTCATTGTTTTTATTGTTCCAGGCGTAAATATGTGCGCCAGGTATAAGCACCAACATCTTACCGATTATATCAATATTGATACTACCACCATGCTCTTGTGAGGATTCCAGCAACATTGTAATGGTCACCCCACGTTTTATAGCTGTATTCAATGCATTCACAATACTCGACACATCATAGGCAACAAAGCTGGTAATGAATAAAGACTGTTTTGCAGCATTGATTATTTGTAGCAGCACTTGTTCTGTACGGCGAACAGATACAAAAGGTGTTGTTGGGCCAGTCCATACAAGTTCAGTACTTTGCTCAGAGCTAACTTTAAAGTAAACATGGCTTGCAGCGAGAAGCATAGATGCTAGTTCATCTGAACTGACCATGGTGTTTTGCCATGCAATTGCTAGTCTCTCAATAGCGATACTTGCCTTGGGAGTTCCTACTGCACTTGGCAGCACCAGCAGAGCCTTGCAGGCTTCAGTCCGTCGAATTCGGGTAGCGATCGCTTGTACCTTTTCAGGAGAAACTAGACAAACTAGAACGGTAACAGCATCTAAGAGTTCATCCATGTTAAAAACCCTTAAAAAATGCAGAGTGAATACGCTCAAGTGTTGGTATTAATAGCGATCGATCCAAATAGCGATTGCCTTGCTCACAGGAGGTTTCTGCTACCAGGCTACATGCATGGCAGGCCGCGGCATGTAACGACCGATCTTTCTCCGGGTTATGTTCAGAACATAGTGGGTCAGAAGAACAGATCTTAGAACGATTTAATGCTTGTACTAGCAGACGACCAAGATTCTCTGGTTTACCAAGATCTACAAGGCCACCCAGCGTGCCATCAGAATCAGCTGCTGCTGTGTAGATCAAGATTCCAGCTTGTGGACTGCCGTTTGAGGTATCAGCATAGATACGTTCACGAATACTTGCTGCGTTGTATCCACATTCCAGAGCTAGTTCACGGATCAACAAATGAGATAGGGTATGCAGCATGGCATATCGGATACCTGGGTAATCTTCATTCGGATCGAGATTACGAGAGTTGCGCCAACCGGTATGCCCACCACGAAGCATCTCGTCGACTTGCTTGACGGCATCCAGTGATTCCCAAGCTACAAGAGCTTTTTCATCGAATTGGATGAAGATACCTTCCCCATGCACCTGGTTAGCTGGCACCCATTCAGGTTTATTGCGTGCCAAACTAGCCATCTGAGGACGTTCATTTATCTCTCCGGATCCTTCTGGTGCCTCTACTCGAGTAAAACCAAGCAGAGCATTAACCTCTCGTAGTCGTTCAAGTAGTAATACACGGCTGATGTACGGTATGAATTGTGCTGGGGTTCCGATCTTCTTACTCATGAAGTGTGGATAATCTGTGGGAGGGTTGGCCTCCGTCAGCACTTCCCATTCTGGACCTTTGATATCGGCTTCACCGACAAATTCGCTATCGCCACCAGAACGATGCATTTCGATGGCTGACCAGATGTCTGACACGCTATATTTGTCGATTCCAGGGAGACCACCAGTTAGCTTGAGTGTTTGCACAACGATGGGAACCATGACTTCAGCTGTAATTGCTTCAAAGAACGGCCATCCGTCTTGAATCAACTGACTGAGAGGATTCTTTGATTGGGGTATGGCCAATGCAGAAAGTGTAATCGGAAACCAGCTGTTTGTGGCTCCTAGCAGTACTGCCCGTGGTTCTTCACCGCAGTCAATGTCGAATTGATCCAAATGTGGGTGACGACCTCGACAAGCTGGAAGATTTTCTTTACCTGCTTTGCCGAAGGCATGGGCCATACTTCGTGACGCCTCACAGCTATCACACCGTACCCACAGGTTTTCGGTTTGTAAGGATGCACCACTCTCAAAGAAGCGCAGTGTCCCTTTGCATGTACTATTGCCACCATGGACAAAGTAGTGCCAGGGAAAATCATCTAGGTGACCGTCACGACAGGCTAGCAGAAAACGTGCAGGAACGGCATCAGCATCCTTAGCGGGTAAATTACCTTTAGAACCTGTACAGCCTTTGTGAACAAAGCGAGTTCGTTCGGCTCTGAATCGATCCTCTTTGATCTCAAGCAGACCATCATCAAAGGGCGATAGCAAGCCACACTTTACACAGCGCATCCAGCGGGGAAATGGTCGAACAGGTACACCTATGTTGGCCTCGGCTGACCAAGGGTCAACGAGCTCGCTTTTTTGAAAGGGTGGCATTCGCAAATTTTCGACTTGTGGGCCTAGTACCTTCCGCACAGCAGCAAGAAGCCGGGCCTCTTGAATTGGCTGGCAGCGATCTCGCTCCCACCGGTCAATACCTAGTGTCACTACAGATAGGCTCGGTAGATCGATTAGCGCGCCAGGCCCATAAGTCCATAGCAACTGGCTTGGACGTACTTCGCCGACTGGAGTTTTGTTATTGATGATCATATTCAATCCTCGTCATTCGTTGCAGGACGAGGCTTCCAATCGTGATCGTCCTTGATAAATTTGGTGTCCATAATCAGGCGTACTCCAGACTCAACTTCTCGCATTGACATAGGTACAGTCCAGTTGTCCCACGCTTGAAGCCCTGGTGATTTGATCAACGCCACAGTCTTGTCTTTTTCGGGTCCTCTCTTTTCATATCCCAAAATTCGGCCGCCTTTACTGGCCTCTTTGGCCCATTCGTCGGCACGCTCTTTCAGTTCATTTTCAGCTAACAACTTACGTGCATTGTCTTCCGCTACATTGCCTGCACGAGTCGCTAAAATTTCAATTGCATGAGCGAGTTCACTCTGGTTTGACATATCCAATTTACCCGCACCTTCATTCGGGCTGAACTCGTTATTCTTCAGACGCATAAGACTTAGCAACGACCCTGTCAAACCACGATCCATTGCACGTGGAGAGAATGGCGTTACCGATTGTGCTTCAACATGCTTGTAGAAGGTGGCGTGGTAATGTTCGAATGTTTCGTAGTGAGAGAGGTCACGCGGTCGGGCCCACGTAAGTACGGTGCAGACTAGGCCAGGGAATGAACGTCCAACACGACTGGTAGCCTGAATATACTCGGCCGTTCCCTTAGGTTGTCCATTCACTGCCATCAGGCCGAGTCTATTCACATCGACTCCCACTGACAGCATATTGGTCGCCAGCACCACATCAATAGCGCGAGTATCACCCTCCTGCCACTTCGTCACGTATTTACCTGCAGAGCTATCAAACTCGGCCTTAAACTTGACCTCAAGATTGTCGAGGTACTTTGGGATATCCTGGCTGGATACACGAGAAGTCAATTCGCGGATGTTGTTGACACTACGTTGTGCCAATGCAGGCCGTTCCACCATGCTCATTTGCACGCGATAGGAACGTGTCTGCACATCATCTTCTGCCAATCGTTTCATCCCGCCTAGTTCACGAAGAGAGTTGAAGTAGCCGACCATAGTCATATAAGGATCAGCAGGTTCACCGAAGTGGTCAAATAGTTCCTGTGCCGCAGTTAAGAAAGCGGTATAGACACGAATAAGCATTGCTGGGCGCGAGCTACCGGGTGAGCAGACTCCCAGATAACGTCGGCCAAATTTATCCTTAATGTGGCGTTGAACTGAGAAGAAGTTATCTTCCACATCTAGTCCATGTGGCGGGAATACCGAAACTTGACGCATAAATACATTATTTACTTGTTCTTTGGCTTTGCGCACCGTCGCCGTTGAGGCGATGATTTTCGGTTTTACTGTTTTTCCGTTGAGCGTCCAGCTACACAGCTCATCGACGGCAGTTTCATACAAACCTACCATGGTACCCAGTGGCCCACTTATTAGGTGGAACTCATCCTGGATTATTAAATCAGGTGGTCGGATGGGGGGGATGGCCTTCACTTTAACTGAAGGTTGTCCTTTGAATGCTTGGTGGTTTCCAGTGCAATTGGCCCCAGGCCAGAGTAAACCGTGCCGCTCACATTCTTTTTCAACTCGGCCAAAAAGAGTCCGCACTTGGCCACGCCATGCCATCATGGCGAACTTATCCACTGTGGCAATCATCATTGTCGGAGGACGATGGTAGATTTCTTCATCTACCACCAGTACTGGTATTCCAGGGTGTAGTTGCTTGCTGGACTTTCCCTTGGAAAATTCGCAACGTCCTTTTTTGTCACCACAATAGATAAACGTTCGGCCGCCAGCTTTATCCTTTTTAACTTCGACATCTTGCCCAGGAATGATTTCGGTACCACACCATGGACAGCTGGTCAGTTGGACGGGTGAGGCTGTTCCCGCATTATAACTACCCGGGTTACGTGTTTTTTCGATAGCATTATGGCTATCTTCAGTCGTTCCCGGAGTCACTTTATTGCCGACCCATAGGCCAATAGTGAATGGCTCCGTTCCGAGGGACTTATCACCCTTATTTAGTGCCTCGCGTCGCAGCACCTCCATTGCACAAATAAGTGCTGTAGCACGCTGGAACTGTTGCAGTGTCAGCAAACGAAGGGTGTAACGCATTATCACAGTCAAACCACGTGAGCTATCGTACCCGCCTAGATTACCCTGCATACGTCGAATGGCCATGGTGAAGGCGGCTACACCCAGATAGGCTTCAGTCTTACCACCCCCGGTAGGAAACCACAACAGGTCCGCATAAGCCTCAATAGGTTTGACTCGGTCTGGGTGACACGGATCCGCCAGGGATGGAATCGACAGCAACAGAAAAGCTAACTGGAATGGACGCCAGCTGCGGTTCTTCAGAGCATCGAACTTATCTAGGGTAACGTCCTCGCCTCGGCGCATGGCAAGAGCATATAAGCTGCGTATACGCTGCGTGGCCATCGCCTGGTTGGCGAAACGGAAGGCCGCCAGAGCATTCTCATTATGCTTAAGTGTATTGATACCTTGTTGCAGGCGGGTATGGATCTCCTGACAACGATCTAAGGCCGCTTGGGCTTGGGTTTTGAAGCCCTTGGCCTTGCTGCTCACATTCAAGTTCTGTTCATCAATCCAGGTAGCGTAGTCATTAGTTAGCACACTCAAGGCATCAACTAATGGGTCAATGTCCAAAGTGGCTAGTCGTTGCATATCAAGCAGACCACTGCTGACCATTTCTCGCATAGCTGGACGATCGGATAGCTCAAGCCCAGGAGTCTCAGTTGCCTGAACTTCGTACTGTGGCATCACTGTGGTACGCACTTCGGTGGCTAGTGTGACGTCATCCGCTATTTCTGCATGAACTGCAACTCCATGACCCACGGCGAACTCGACACGATCTCGGTAGATCATCTCAAGTGCTTCGCGCTCTGGGTCCATACCATCTGCATCTAGTACCGGCCTGCGCCTGAAAATGGCAGGCTTGGCAGCATCTTTCTCTGCTCGAACGATCAGCTCTGGTTGAAACACCCATGCCGTATCACGGTTTGTATCCGGTTCTTCCTGCGCATTAACGAGGAAGAGTGTAATCAGTCGATCACCATTGTCATTTTTGGCTCGAATAGAGCCCTGCACTCTAACTTCCGGGGAAGTACTATCCGGAGCATTGTGTGAAATCGAGCCTTCGATCAGGGGGAGAACGATCTTGCCGCCACAAGGAATGCGTTTCCACACCTTAGCTTTTTGCCCATTGGACTTAAAGAATTGATGTTCATCATTTGGCACACGCTCATACCGTCCCCAACGCGCTTCGATCTCAACCCGATCGACGTCGCCATCCACGCAGAAAGTCATGCCGAGGCTACTGGGCACCAATGACTGATTGCTGGCGGCATCAATCTCTTCTGCCGTGTCGGTTTCGCCGCTACCAAGGACTGAGGGAGAGTTCACCTTTGCAGTCTTCGCTTTGACGATCAGGTCTGGCTCTTCATCTTCAATATCTTCAGCATCAACAGGAAACTCTTGTCCTCTTTCGGCTGCTTCACGTGGGGCGAGTTTGCCAACTAGGTAGCGGTCGCGTACACCCATATCGACGATTAGCTCATTAGGGCCACCAGCAGGGCCAAGCAAGTCGTCCATCACAGCCAGTTGCAGCAGTTCGCGGATGTAAGTTTGATCCTCGATCTTTGGTATGTCTGCAATGGTTATGTGGAACTCTTTAGGCAAGGTCTCAATGAAATCAGTCCATTGGATACGACCCGCTCTGTCTTTGGGAGGAAATTTGAATGGGGTTATGCCGATCGAAACCACCGGCTTAACCTGCAACATTCGATCGAAAAAGATAGTTGTGGTTTCAAGATCAGAACGTATCCGCAGGATTCGTCCAACCCGCGTGATATTACCTGTAGTATCTAGGACTAAGATCCAATCATTGTCGGAGATGGCTTGGTGCAGTGAATGTTCACCTTTTAACTGTAGCGTGTAGTATGTTAATACTTGAGCTCTTGAAAAGTTATGGTCAATGGCGATCCAAGCGTTCGGTGTTTTACTAGATTTGTTGTTATCGGTCATATGTGCTTCCCATCAATCATCAAATGCACCAATGCCATCTGGATTCTTACCTGCCTTGAGCATTTCAAACTCTTTTAGGAACTGTTCTAGCGATTCTCGTGCAGAGTCTGGAACGAGGCCTTTTTGTCGCAGGCCTATCAGGCGCTCATAGCAAGCTTGAGTGTCAATATATTGTTCTAACCAGGTTGGATTCAAACGAGGTTGAAGATGTACAGCCCAATCACCCATGGTCTGTGAACGTGTATGTGTACAAAACTTGGATAAGAAAGTCAGAAGCCCATCATCCGAAGAAGTTGCATCGTTACACCATGCCTTAACTTCAACATCATCTCCCCATCGATACCATGCACCCAATAGACGGTCAAGCTGTGAGTGTGCCAGCATTTCGCTCTGGCTGAGCTTCGTTTTCAAGCCTTGAAGCCAGCATTTTTTTAGATCATCAAGGGTAGTTGAATCAATGATCGACTCTTTTTCAGAGTTGCCGGACAATGCAGCGATAAAAAAATGTTGTACTCCGAAGGCTTTGCCTTGGTCGATAGCGGAGATAAGGAGAGCATGCCGTTGCGTTGGGTCGACCCGTTTGAGAAGGTGATAAACCACACGTGTAATACGTGATTCGTTTCCAAAATCAAATGAACCTTGATGGTCACTGTCCAGTATCAGCGAATCACCAATATCAAGAAGTACAATAATGAAAACTGAGATGTGTTTATCGGATATGTCTTTCTCAACGTGATCCATCAACCTTTCAAGCAGAGCCCGTGCTTTCGATAGGCCATCTGGACGCTTCACACCCGTAGCACGAATTAGCGCTTCGCCCAAGGCAGGTGGTGTTTCTGCCAAGTTTAACAGTGCCAGCATTTCGCTACGTCTAATTGCCCCAGGAGGAACAGTCATACGAAAGTAGGTTGGGAAGATGTCGGGATGACACGCACGAAGATTCCTCCGCCATTGACTCAACCAGTCGGCCTCATAACCTATTCGTCCAATCTTTGGAAAAATGCGTTCAAGCAGGTCACTAATACTGGACCGTAACTGTTTAGGTAATCCTTGCACCCACTGCTCATGGAAGGATACCGTGGCCTCTGGATTACCATTATATCGGTTATCACTGCTGTGGCCGGAAAACTTGTCTTGGTTTGTGCGGATGACATCGTACAGGTTGGGCAGAAAAACACGAAGTGCTTCAAGAGCAATGAAATCAACAGGATTTACCTCATTGTGTACTGCCGGATAGGTTACGGATAACGTATTAGTGAACCGAACTATATCGCGCGGAACCTGAAACAACGGATCAAGGCCGCTATGAAAAACGTTTGTCCAGTAGGAATGGTCGAAGAGACCATCTGATGTATCTCCTAATACATCGTCAAGGCGCTTAAACAGAGCTGCTCGTAGCGCCACACGATCAATAGGTGGTAGCTCAAATGGCACCTGGATTATTTTTTCCAGATAACGCTCTCCAGGCATACCACTTTGTTGCTCAATGGCCTGTGATGCGACTTCTCGATCGAAGGCGAGCAAATAGATAACATTTGGAAAGTCAGCCAATGCTTTGATGACGGTAAATAACTGACGGGTTTCTTCGGGAGTGAGGCGATCGATATCATCAATCACTATCAAAATTCGCTTTCCAGCGTCTTGCAATACCTTGCTGATCTCAGACTTCAAGGCAGGAACGTCTTTGGGTTTTCTCTTTGTGACCATTCCAATTAATTTACCGAACTTACTACCAGCACCACCGGTCATGCCACTCAAATCAATTAGGCCACCTACACCTTCTGCAAAATCCCCTAACAGATCACCAAGTTTCTTGAATTTTTCGCTTTTGGCAGGTAGAACTGCCTGCATTTGACCAAGAAAGGCGCGAGCTAAGTTGTCCTGCCCGGAAAACCACCATGGATTAAAGGTCACTATAGTGGGCTGTTCTTCTTCTGTGCGTTGTTCTAGGAAGTGACGCACATAGCTCAGTACGGTAGATTTCCCTGAACCCCATGGCCCATAAAGGGCCAGTACTAAACCATCATTACCCGAATAGCGACAAATGCTACTGGCGAGGCTTTCTGCGAAAGGGGCGTGCCCGAACAGGTCTTCTATCGGGTCTGAGCTTGGACGATCAGTAGAGAGATTAGTCATTAGTTCGCACCATCAGACAAATCAAGTAAGTTTACCGTAGCGTCTGCTTTTGAGCGGCGTCCGCGTTTAACTGGATTAGCAGCATTTTTCTGAGTCAACGAAAACTCCTCAAAACGTTGCCGGTTTAGCTCAGTAAGTCGTCGCATCAACTCTGTTGTTAGGTCTTCTGAAAGTGCCCAGCGCCACGGGTCTCTTACTGAGCCACTATTGAACTCCTGATAATCGTATGAAATATCGAGATCATTCCATCCATAAGCCTGTGCAACTTCAATGTCTATTCCAACCATGATTTGGCGCAACTCAATTATGGCTGGATCATTGCAGCTTGGAGTGTTTACAGCATTCATCGTTTCGGTTAAACCACAATTATTTTGATCACTCCATGCTATGAGAATATTTTGAAATTCAGTTGCATAATTACAACCTACACTTGATACCGTCTCATTTGGTAGCGCAAAGGTCGCCACAGCTTCTCGAATTGAGAGTCTGAGAGTATTTGTATCGGCACCTAAGCTGCGTACTGAGAATCCATAAAGCCAGTTTCGAAAAAAAGAACTCAAGCAGATGGTAAACAAATCTACTCGGCTTTCATCTATGAGCAGAACTTGGTTTGTATATAGCCACTCAGAGGGAGCTGTCATGCAAAATGGATATTTTGTAGCTTTAGCGAACCCAATGAAATGCTGTTTCTCGCGTAATTTCCGCATGAGACCAGCACGATGATTCCAGAATTGCCACCAACGGTCATAGAGTCCTTTGTAGCTTTTCAAGGTTTGAGGCGTTCGGGTTGGTTGAACTTCTTGAATCAAAAACTGGAATGCAATGGGCCAGTTTTGTTCAATGTCTTCAAGTTTTCTGTCTGCAATATCCAGTGCCCAACGGTCAGTCCTCCTAAGCGCATAAGTGGTTATATCATCCCCGGTGATGTATGGTCGAAGAAGACTATTTGGCTCGTTTTTTAGCTGGGGAAACCAAAGGCTTTTCTCAGTTATAACAAAAGCCATTCCCTTGCTATTATCTACACCTTGGAAGCTAACTATCGACTCTGAAAGCTCTTTTGGCACCCAAGCGTCAATTGCTTCAGGCTCTAAACGTGCTCCTATACGCTGGCACATTTTCCCTTCTGAATCACAGCTACCACCCCATCTGCCTTTGAAAAAAACAACAATCGAAACAACTACAGAAGCTGTACCAGGCCATGGCATACCTTTTCTGGAGAAATATATATCACCGTTTTTAACGATCATACCCAGACCAATAGCAACCGCGCTTCCTTCGGCGATATTGCTTGCGGCCAGCAAACCATAACATCCATCTGCTCGAAGCAAATCGACAACACGCCGATGGAAGACAACACTTAAGTCGATTTTACCGGGCGGTGTTCCTAGAATCATCTGACATTGCCATTGCAACTTATCACCCATTGAACTTTTCCATAGGCGATTACCGAGAAATGGTGGGTTTCCTACGAATGCATCAAATCCGGATCGTTCTCTTAGAAAAACTTCGGGAAATTCTAAAGGCCAATGGAATGGCCGCCGTGCATGTCCAAGTGTCAGATCACTGGTAAAGGAGTTGGAAATACGGTTTGCAATAGATTGAGTAGCCTCAATGCTTCCACCTACTGCCTGGTCTGCCAAAATGGAGAGTGAGGAAAGCGCATTCTCTAGTGTGGGCGAATTGCCCCCGGAGACCAATACCTCGGTAATAAACGCATCGGCAATTAGTTTATGCACTTCAAGATGGCCACGAGACCTAGCATCCAAACTAGCCATGATCTCTACGTCGTGAATGTCACGTATTGGCATAGCGCGCAAACGTTGGCGAAGTTCGATTGCTTGTCGTACAGATCTCTCTATGTCTTTGCCAAACAGACGGTCACTTCGTTTTCCCTTTTGTTCTGGTGTCATGCATAATTTGGTGAGCTGGTCCAACCGGTGAATACCAAGCAGACTGTCTCCACAACGCAGACTGTGATCAAGAAAGCCGAAGGGCAGCCCTTTCGCCAGTGTTACCAGCCAGATGGAAAGCTTGGCAAGCTCGACTGCCAGCGGGTTCAAATCTACACCATATAAGCATTGCTCGGCGATGAGGCGTCGAGCTATTACGATACGTGCATCAGTATCTCGTGGTAGCCGCTCCTTAGTATCCAGATCCTCCAGTACGTCTCCGTCCACACTTATCATCTTTCCTGTTGCTTCAGCCTGCGACCAGGCTTCGACGAGGCGATCGGCCAGCCAGCGACAAGCTTGTACCAGAAAAGCACCCGAACCCATCGCAGGGTCACAGATTTTAAGGTCGAGTAGTTCAGTGGGGGATTTGAGTTGCCATGCTTTACGCGGTGTGCCTTCAGCCGGGCCGATGTAGGCTATCGGTGTTAGCGTTTCAGTAACGATGTTTTCAGTAAGCGATTTTGGTGTGTAGTGGGTGCCAGTCTCGCGTCGGTTGGAACCGCTTGTGACGATGAAGGCACCAGCGGGGTAGACTAGCGGATAACCCCAAGGGTCAGTGCGCAGCAGATGGGCGTAAGGTTTGATACGGTCACGTAACTGGATGTCACCTTGGCAGGTAGTGAGTAGGCGATCAGCCAAGCTATCATCAACGTCCTTGGCCAGATCTTTGCGCACCCGGCTGACAGAGCTACCTGAGCGCTCTTTCAGCAACTCAACTAGCTTCTCTGTACTGTTCATGCTTGCTGAATCTAGCTCGGCTAGTTTGACCCATGGATACTGTGATTTCTTGGTGGCATCCAGTTCCAGTGTGACTTCATCGGTGCGCCTTACGGTGCGTTCCAACAGACCTTCATACACGTAACCGATTTGTTCGACGTCCAGTGCGCGATATGAGAGGGTTCGTCCCTGGAATTGCTGGATAGCCTCTAGCAACAACAAAACTGTGCGATTATCAATCGGTAGTGGCTTGGCTATATCTGTCCGCCAGCTGGAACCTTTAGCCCGTCCTTCCAGAAAAGGAAAATGATCAGGATCGAACAGTGAGCTACCCAGTGCAGGCAGACGAAGACTCTCATGCTCCACTCCGCAGAAAACAGCACGGAAGATCGCCAACAGACGCGACCATGCGTCCCAGCGTCGTTCTAGGATTTCTTCGGGTACCTTGCGTAACTGCATACGTAAGGTGGAAAGTGCATAGTTGGCTTCGTATCGCTCATCGCCTAAAAGAAGCAGGCCGCGCTCCTCTGCCGAGAGCAGAAACACCAAGCGCATCATCACTGTCAGAGCCGCTTCATAGAGTTCGGATTCTTTTACGTTGTACAGTAGTTCACGGTTGCGATCCTGATCTGCTTTATCAAGGGACTGGATCAATACTTCTACAGCGCGACGTACTTGTTCACCCAGTGCATCGGTTACTTCATCCTGATATTTCAGAGAACTGTCGAACAATGCGGGTAGTTGTTCGGATTCATCAACGAAGAAACGGCGGATACCGAGCAAGTGCACGAAGGCCTGCAGTGTGATGGGCTCTTGGTTCCAGAGTCGAGCATACCAGCTAGCGAAGCTGGTGACAGCGCCCACAGGGGCATCTACCAGCATCCAGCGTTCGCCATTGGTCACCAAACCAAGGCGACACTCCTTGGATCGGCACAGCTGAACCATACGTTCCGTGGGTGTAGCGGCCCATCCGTCTATTTTCAAAGTTGCGTCAAGATCGATATCTTGCGCATAGGTCTGAATGAGCATCAAAGGCTTGTTCGCGCATTGCTCATCGACAATTGCTAGATTTGGTGACAGAGCTACACCATGGTCAGGGAGAAAAGTGTTCAAGTTGGCGGCGCACCAGTCTGTGCCCTTCAGTACATCGCCTTTCCCATCCTCATCAAACTCAAGGCCACGTGAAAGAACTTCTTCAATCCACGCGAAATGCAATTTGTTGAACTGAGGATCTTCTTGTTCCAGTGCTTCTCGCCACTCATCGTAAGCTTGGCGCAGTCGTTTGCGCTTAGCAGCGTCTAGCTCTTCCAGCCCTTGCGGGAATGCATCTTTTAGTACTGGTACAGCAAGGAAGGGGCCTGAAATGTCGATTAGCGAGAGCCAATCATCGTGTATGCTGGCCATACTCATGCTTCCCCCCTCTGAACAGTAGATTCAGGTACTAGGAAGGTAACAGCAACAGGAAAAGTACGATCGTCGAGTTTAGCGTAGCGAGTTTCGATGGCTTGGATCTCCTGTTCACGCTCTTCAGGAATACGTGAAAGGCGAGCTTTCAGAGCTGCGGTGTCACGTTTGAGCTGGGTTCGTTCATCCTCTGAGAACAGTGAAAATTGCTCAGGTTGTTGATCTTTTTTTAATTCGATACAGATGGTTTTTTCAAGTTCATCAAGCACTGTGCTAATGTCCGTCAATTCTCGATTCTTACTGAGCTGAAGAGTATTACTCAAATCTTTGAGCCGGTCTTTTGACCTAGCATTCACTGACTGTAGAATAGCGTGTTGTGCACGCTCAAAACGAATACGGATGTCATCAAATAGTGAGTCAGAAGCTGTCATTGGCTTACTATTATCTAGCCATAGCTGAACTTTATTGACCCCTTCTTCACGGCGGAAGGATTTATCCCCAAGATAACCTCCAGCTGTTGTCAACTCTTCGTGGAGGCGATGGTAATTGCCTCCGGTGATAACCAGCCTTGAACTAACTACTACGGCAAGGCCATCAATTAGTGTGTCGGGCACCGAACGTACAGTAACACGATGCAACTTCTTCACGTCATCGCGAGCCCATACTTCTGCTCGTAACAGACGTAGGCACATCTGTACCAGTCGATGATTCAAATGAACTAGTACGACATCGTCACGTCCTCTCGCCACGGTGTGGTCAAAGGTGATAGGGCGAGTTTGTAGAGTATAGGGATGGCGTAGCCCCTCCAGGCAACGAGCCCAGGATCCTGACAATGCTGGCATTTTGAATGTTGAACCAGCTGGAGCATCCGGTAGAGCAAACGGCTCCAAATGTGGTCGGCCTGCCAAAGAAAGTCCCGTATTTACAGCCATGAGGATATGTTCTGGCGTTAGATGGAAATCGTTTTGAGTGGATAGTAGCCGGTCATGTAACCGGGCTATCCGCTCTTTCAGTTCACGATCGGCGCTTACGAATCGTTTAGTTTTGGCAATCCGAGCTTCTGCAATACGAGTATCAAAATCCCTGATAGATCCTTCAATCAGCTTCGACATCTGTGGCGCGATAACCGGATTGACACTACCCATGTCTGATCGCATAGATTCGAGCTTGCGTAGAGCTCGGATGATGTCCCCACTATGGCCTCCAATGCTAGCTTGGCTATTTTCATCGCCATCGACAGGATGCCAGATCAACACCTCTTTCTGGCGTTGACCATGACGGTCAATACGACCATTGCGCTGTTCCATGACATTGGGATTGTAGGGGATCTCAAGATGGATTAAGCAGTTACAGTGGTTCTGCAGATCGATACCTTCAGATGCTGCATCGGTAGCAAGAAGAATACGAACGGCAGAATCTTTGGGAGCGGTCTGGAAGGCTGCTTTTACTTTCTCACGTTCGTCCTGCGCTATACCACCATGTAGGATCGCAAGGCGCTCCCCACCAAATCCATGGCTGGCTAGGACCTCATGTATCCACTGGAGGGTAGTGCGATATTCAGTGAACAGAATTACCCGATGTTCGTTCCAATGACCGTTTGTTTTCAGATTGGTATCAAGCCAGCTGAGCACGGCTTTAGCTTTGGAATCGACTTGGTTTCTGGCTATCTGTGCCCATTTACGTAGTTCACTCAGCATTTGTTGCTGGTCGATCGTGAGCGGCTGAGCTCGACATGAAGCTTCTTCAACAGCCTCAGATTGCGCGTTCTCTACCTCTTGGTCGTTAGCGTAATCTTCATCAACACGAAGAATAGCTTTGCGCAAGATGCGATCGTCCATCGGACTATTATCACTACGCAAGTTTCCATAAGTCAGACTAGCGATGTGTTTTTCGAGTGTTGATGCGAAAGCCGCAGGGGAGGAAAAGAGCCGTTTTTTTAGTAGTTGATTCACGAAAGCAGTCCCGAATGTGCTACCGGTTTTCTCTGCACCTAGTTCTCGGCTCTTGCAGTAGTCATTGAGTTTTGAGTGAATTTCGCGTTCTTTGGCAGTGTATAAGATCGGTAAGGCTTCAAGCTTACGTTGGGCGTAAAGTAGATTGCCGTCAGCATCGACGAGATCGCTCTTGAGGCGACGAATCATTACTTGATTGAGCTGCTTATCGTCCGGGAGTATATTTCTGGCGAAACGTTGGTCATCCAGAAGTTCGAGCAGTGAGGTGAAGGATTCGGTATAGCCATTATGTGGCGTAGCGGTCAGAAATAACCTGTGCTGGAAGTGAGGACTGATTGAACGGATGAAGCGCGTTCTCTGACTCTCTAATGCGTAGTTTGCTCCAGCAGCCGGTGCGATATTATGTGCTTCGTCAATGACCAATAGATCGAACTTGCGTGGGTAGCTGCTATACAAGGGCAACACATCGCGCATAGCTCTCAAGCCTTCGCCACTTTTGGCCCAATCCATGGATGTGATCAGTCGAGAATGTGATGTCCACGGGTTGGCATGGATCCCGCGTTCTCGGCGTAATTGCTTGATGTAGCGAGTGTCGACGATTTGAAATTCCAGTCCAAACTTTTCCTGCATCTCCATCCGCCACTTTTCCTGTAGCGATGCAGGGCAGATAATCAGGACTGTACGGGCTCGATGCCGAAGCAGCATTTCCTGAATGATTAATCCAGCCTCAATAGTCTTACCTAAACCGACATCATCGGCTATGAGGAGATTGACACGCGCCATATCAATTGCACGCACCAATGGATCGAGTTGGAAGTCTTCTATACTAACGCCACTGCGAAATGGGGCCTGCAGGAAGCCTCGGTTAGCATTAGTGGCTGCTCCCCAGCGCACTGCGTCAAGGAAAGCATTAAGAGTGCTGGAGTCGTCTTGGCCACTGATTGTGGGCAGCCCAGCTCGCTCAATAATCTGGGCACCTACCTCAATTTCCCAAATAACCTCAAGTTCTTCCCCCAAACCATCTTCATCAATAGATGACAAAGTTACTGCGTGCTGTTGAGCTGAGGCAGGTAACAATTGAGATGAAGTAACTTCCACAACAATCCATTGACGCCGACGGACCTCAACCAACTGACCGGGTTCTGGAATAGTTCGCTGTACTCGGATATCAGGTGTATTAGAAATTTCCATATTGTTTCTAGGCTCTAATTCAGCTAACAAAATGATTGGTAAATGGTTTTTATTTCACGGTGACCATTTTCACATTTGCAAGATGTGAATTAATGCTACGTGCAATTGCTCGGCCAAGTTCAACAGGAACTGCATTCCCGATTAGGCGCCCTAGAATCCTTAAACTTACTGGCCCATCATGAGGAACAAATGCATAGTTACGGGGAAAACTCTGAAGAATTGCCGCTTCTCTAAGGGAGATTGCGCGGTTCTGTTCAGGATGCCCAAATCGACCATTTCCGAAACCATAGCACTGCGTTGTCATGGTTGGTGCTGGTTTGTCCCATTCCATACGGCCATAAACACTAGCGTAAGTTCTGCCACTTTCTGTTCGATGACAATCGGCAACAAGATGTTCTGGCCAGTCACGCCAGGTTCCTCCTGGTTTTGAGGCCTTAATACGCTCCAGATTCTTCTCTGACAATGTGGAGGTAACATGCAGCTTATCTCCTGGAGCGGCTTCACCAGCATTTAATGCGCGCAGATGGCCTATAGCTTCTCTTACTGTTTTGGGTTTTGTACACGTTGGAGAAGACATTTTTATCTCGCCATGGAGTGATGCCAATAAAACCATTCTCTTACGTGTTTGTGGGACACCGAAATGAGTGCAATCAACAATGCTAAACCATACGCTGTAGCCAATACACTTCAATGCCTCGACGAAGTCGTGGAACACTTGGTGTTTAGCCACAGTAGGAACATTTTCCATCGTGATCACGTCTGGGCGAGTACCTTCTGCTAGGCGTGCAAACTCATACAGGAGCCCCCATTTACCATCCTTACCATCCGATTCATAACGTTGTGTATAGGTAGAAAATGGTTGGCAAGGCGCGCAGCCAGCGAGAATTTTGATGTCAGCATCGCCAAACAATGCATCTAATTCGGTTGTTGTTACTTTGCTTATATCCCGTTCTATAAATTTGGCATTATTGTTTGATTCATAAGGAAATTTGCAGGCCGGATCCATGTCAATTCCTGCAACTACAGGTAAGCCTTCAAGTACAAGGCCATGCGTTAATCCACCTGCACCACAAAACAAATCGACACAAGATACTTTCTTCATTTAACTCTTCTCATCTTTTCAAAGGCTTAGAGATACCCATAAATTAATTACTACAAGAGTATCAAGATCTTATTCCCACTTCATTAGTATTTGCACAACGTCCAAGATGCAACCATCTGCGAGCGCCTTTAGCTTACAACTTCCATGATGAAGTATTTTATGTATAAAAATACAGCATTTTTGGGCTGCACATAAATGGTGATTTTGCTGTTACCAGAGTCTTCTATGATTCATTCAACCGATGACCAGCGATCTAGACTGAAAAGCCCCATACCAGAAGTTATTTGCTTATATGATCTCATGAACAGCTGGCAGGGTAAATGAATACTGGATACAGGTTTGGTGCCTGATCGTGGGCGTTGAACAAGATAGTGGCAGGTTGATAGTCCGCCTGCCTGATGTAGTACCCATCAACGAGGTTTATAATTGTGCGGAACGTACTTATTGGATTTCAACTGAAGGCTATTTCCCGAGCTCCACCTCAGAAAAATATGCGTTATATTCCTCAAGCATTTGTTGCTGATGAGCCAATGCTAGCACGTCATTCCACTGTTCATTTTCATAAATAAGTGCCAACTTGAGAGAGTCCACCCTGCTCTGGTTGCGCTCAATGAAACGAGCCCGTTTTTCAACATAGGGTTTGTTGCCGTACTCTGAGTTGATACTGCGTGAAACTAGCCCTAAATTACCAAAACAGTTCAGTATTTCAGAGCTTACTCGGTTGGAATCAAAATGCTCAGGCTGCTGTGGGGAAACATGCTCCACTGAATTCCTGGCCGTCATTCGGAATGCCTGCCATGCACTCCCTTTTTGAAAGCGGTTATGCTCCCAAAGAATATATTCCAGCTTGTAAAACCAGTAGTGAGAAAATCCTGTTCCCTCATCAGCTCTCAGCACTGCCTGCATATCGCGGATCGGATAGCTATCGCACCATGGATTTAACACAAACGCACGGGTTCGTTCGATCAGTGGCTGTTCACAGCCACTGCAAAGCAAGTGATTGTCCAGATATTGCAGGTATCGGTGGGCACCTTCACCGCCATGATTTAGTAGGTAACTAAGCAGGGGAGTTAGCCAGTAATGGGTGGTCAATTGCTGTGAGTGATAGAGCATGCTTTGTAACATAGCAAACCCGCTATCGGCATCACGGCTAGCGCGAATAAGGCTTTGGTAACCGTTCCGATTTTCATTCACTCGGAGGCGACGAATACCATGATTTTCTTCATTAGCATCATCGCTAATCCATTTGATAATGTGTTTGTCAAACAGATAGCGGCAACGCCACAACAATTCGATAAAGCGACGTATCTGATTGGCTTGTTCTGATTTCTCACACTGAGCTAGCCCCGCCAGCCAATGGGTATGGAAGATCTGTAGCAGCTCTTTGTCTAGGATTTTGCTGATATCATCGCGTTGCTGATGTAACAAAAAAAGGCGTAAAACATGCTGTAAGAGCATGGAAAAGCCGATAATACTGCGTACATCATCGGCTTCATAGGCCTCGTTATTTTCAGAAGCATTGTTAGATGGCTCCGTCAGGAGTGTCTCATCATTGAGGATGTCGTCTAATGAGTGGTGTCTGAGGTCTTGTTGTGTACCTAATTCCAGCAGTACGTCACGTATAACCAAGGGGTCAGAGAGCATCTCCCGGTCTCGTTTAGCATCCTCGACATTATAAAGCGGGATCAGCTTTATTCCTTTAACGGTACGAAGGTTCTTTTCGACATAGGCCCCCATAAATGAGCAGGCATCCCACATCTGACCATAGGCTTCGCGCTCAGCTCTATCTGGCAGTAATGCCAGCAAGCGAGCTTTCAAAATTTCATGGTGCTGCAGCTGCACACCGCGATTGTTGATTACCTCAAACAACTTGTTAAGGTCCGTGTTGGCCGGTACCAGGGTCAATACCAGTTGAACCCGATCACGGATGAACGTACCCAATTTGACAAGATCAATCCGGTGGGTGTCATCCGTTCTATGGGTGAAGTAACCCTCCATGACCTGCATAGCATAACTCAACGCAGCGGCCTTTTGCTCATCAGATGCAGCTCGGCCATCAAGTAAGGCTGCAAAAAAACGGCTTACCTCAGGGCGAATGGCAAACCGAATCCGCGGTTCACGACTATTTCCCAACTGGGCATAGAGAAAACAGGAAAGGGGATTTTGGCTTCGCTCACTGTTTTTCGATGATGAGAGCAGCCGCTCGATTACTACGCTAAGCAACCACAAGGTGGTAAAACGTTGCTGACCATCAATCAGATCCAACAAGGGGTGCCCAGATTCTGTCCTTCCTTGCTCAATCACCAGCGTACTACCCAAGTAAAATACATCCTTGTCGGCATTACAGGCGGAGACTAGATCATCAAGTAATACTTTGATCTGGTCACTACCCCATACATAGAGGCGTTGATAGATAGGAATATTGAAAAGTCGTTTTTCATCAATGATTTGAGCCAGTGACATTAATTTTGATTCATATTGCATCTACTTTTCCATCCCTAGCCAACGTTTGAGTACCCAACTGTCACCTTCAGGGATACCATCAAGATTGAAATAATCCAGCAACGCATTAAGGTAACGCCCCTGCACGCCCTTAGAGAGGACGATGGAGACAGCATTCCCGTATCCCTTACTACGTTCGATTTCAGAACGCAAGAATGCCATCACCTCTTGTGGGCGATAGGCTCCACATATCTCATCAAGCAGATTGTAAGGAGCGTCACGTAAGTACTTGAGCGGTGATTCTTTAAAGATATAACTTTTCTCCAACCGTAATCCCCCCAACACTAGTTCCAAACCCACTGCAAAGGCTAATAGATGTTGATAACCAAAACGGTCGACATACATCAGAAGGGCCAAGTTAAAGAGCTCCTGTAAGTAATAGGCATTAGCACGTACCACACGCCGATAAAACTCTCGGAATGCCTCTAATTCGTGGCAGGTATTCTCTTGGTACAAGAGAGCATCAAGTAAAGAGGCATATTTTTGAGCATAAAGGAAAAAACAGATGCCTTTATGAATAGGCTGGCGCAAGGTAAATGGTAAATTGGCCGCACTTCCACTAATTTGTAAAGGGTTCAATGCCAAGCGATAGTCATCGCTGCTTTGCAATTTGAGGGAATTAGCAAATTGGTTGTGATAACCCGGATAGAGCGGGATCTCATCAATCTCACCACCACCAACACTCTGTTGTTGAAAGGCTTCCAGCAGACTATCGTGATCTTCACGCTCCATTTGCTTATTACCCCGCCAATTGCGGGCACGCCACAAATAGTACTGAAACAGCTCGGGTGCAAAATCTTGCTGTTCACAATCCTGCCGCCTAGGGCCTGCCATTTGAACATGCTCCCAACGTCGAGCACAGATTTGCTGCAATGACTCGACATGCTGTACGTTGGGCCCGTTCACAGCCCGCAGGTGATAAGCTTTGAGCAAATCAGTCGCTTTAAGTGGTACTCCGCGAAAATTCTGAGTATCAAAAAAGGTAAAAGCGAGATCTTCGCGCTCAACTGTGATCACCGTAAAACACAATTGCTCAACGATGGATGGCTCTAGAGCTGACTCACGATGTTCGCTCATTAGCTTGCGTGCTACTCGCAAATTACGAGCTGAGATGGGAGAGCGGTAATGAAATTCTAACCCTTTGGGTAATTCATTGTGCAAGGCATGATACAGCACTGCTAGGGTACTGAGGCGCTGTTGGCCATCGATCACAAAGCGGGCTTTTTTTTCGTCATTCCGATGCAGCAATAGGGTACCTAGATAATAGACTTTCTGCCCATTGCCGCTGTGCCTGAACTCGTCCAAATCCTCCAGCAACTGATTGACCTTGTGTCTGTCCCAAACATAGGGTCGTTGGTAGTGGTCGAGCTGTAAAGTTGCTCCATTGCTGCACAAAGTGGCAAAATCCATCATGCAGACCTCGACGGGCTGCTTAATCGTCATGACTGTGGCTCCAATGGCTGCTGGGTAAGATCACTTAGCGGTTTTTCTTTACCATATCTTGATAAATAGGAAGCAATTTCCAGCAGCTCTTTTTTTGATGTCCTCATGTCCGCTCCCTATGAAACATTTTTACATCCCCATCGTTGCATGACATTATTGAATCAAGGAATGATAATGAACATATAATTTTTTGTATCAATGTGAGCTTATCCAACATCGCTTGATATGGCGCTAACATTTAGAAGTTTAGGGGGCTATTCCTTCTGTACATCCCACTTCCGACAGTAGACCCCGTCTTACACACCTGGCATTTTTTCTCACCGCAAAAATCTACGCTGCACATGACGCACTGCCAGTCACGCATCGGCAATAGCGACACCACGCCATTCAGAACCGTCTTAAGGAACTACAATAGGGCCTGAGTTTTTGTGCTTTCCTCCAGATAATCATAACGGGCGATATGTTCTGGTTTGATGTCAGCTCCGATATGTCTGAAGCAGGCTTTCTAATTGAGAGTGGCGGGGTAAAAGGCGGTCGAGTGGCATAGATGGCAGGTATAACGGTCGTAAGGGAGGCGGTCTCGTTTAAGTACCGGTCAGACGAGCGTTGCCGCCGAGAGTGATAAAGAATTTAGCAAACATAAACAGGCTCCTGCAGGCAGGCGCAAGACGCCCCTGAAGCGTAGTGACCAGATGCGTTAGAATTTGATAATGAGATTAAAAAACATGTAGAAGTTGGAACGCATTAATTTCTCGATTCATAAATACGGTAATATAACCATTCTTCCAGATCGCTTTTTAACCAACGGGAAGCTCTGCCCAACTTAATTGGCTTCGGGAATAATCCATCCTGTATGAGCTTGTAAAACCATTTGTCGCTCAGGCCAGTAAGTTGGGTAATGAATTTCATATCAATAAATTGGTCTTCAAGCAATGTGGGCTTTGTATACATGATGATGTGTTCCGATTAAGGATAAATAACCGGAGCCGTTAGTAAAATTATTTACTGCCAGCTCCTCCACATCAATGGCTTCTGTTGTAAAAAAGTTTGGAGCATATCTAGGGGAATGCCCCCTAGATATAAAACTGCGCCTAAGATTTTCTTGGACGACCTAATCCACTAGGTAGCGGTACTTCACTGCTCCCGTAAATGTTCATACCATACTTTTGCTCCTGCTTAGCAAGATAGCTGATGATATATCTCAACCCTTGAATATAATCAGTATCCCGGTGGCTGATGATCTGGTTGATATCTGCCTTATAGCTTCCCTTGTATTCACAGCGATGATATTTACCTTCTCCCTGAGTTATTTCCTTCCACAAAGCACCTATGCGTTCTGCTATCGGAAATGTTTTGCGTATTTTTTGCCCATCCAGATACACCACAGTATGAGAATGAAATTTACTGTCCTCGCCATATTCAATCACCCAAAAGAATCCGGCAACACCAGACTCCTGTTCAACTCGTTTAAATAGCTTCCGCAGATCCTGTTGAAGGTAATTATAATCCTTGTTGTAACTTTCTGAATTCTGGTTGTACGAAAAGTCCAGTCGTATACCAATCACCTTTGAATAGCGTTCAATGACATTGTTCAGGTGATTGTTTATCAGGCTATGTAAAAACCAGTCCATTTTATATTTGGCAATATATGGGTAGTTATCGTTCATGTTGTTTCCTCTGGGGTTATGGTTCAGAGGAAGGGGATGTGTTGTATTTTTTTTGTCAGGTGGTTTGATGGTAAGGATTAGAAGGGATATTAATTAAACTAATTAACCTTAATTATATTCTTTCTTTTTATTTGCCTTTTTCTATAGACATGCATTAATGGTAGAAACTGTATCCGTGGAGGTGGGCATGATTCAGTTGCCTGGTCCCATGCATGGCGTAAATGATAAAAACCTGCAGCCACACCCCGACACTATCCTTCGTTGATACAGGGCAATACCATAGCAACCATATGTAAAAAATCTTGCCACCCTTGCCTCAAAGGCATTTCCCCTTATAATTTCTGTGTTTCAGGCACATCAACGCTATGGTTTCTAGGAAAATAAACAACGTGCATTACTAAAATATTACTTAAAAATCACTAAAAAACCACTGTTTTAAGATTGAATAATTTTATGATTTTATGTATTGCTTACTTAAATATCATGATTTGTAGGTTCCCTTGATTCGAACCATGAGCAAAAATGGTGAGGTTGGAGGGGCGTTTGTGATTGAAACGTGTTTTGGCGAGGGCTGATATATGGGTGTGATTAAAAACTATAGACAGATTAGAGAGTATAAAAAATGTCTCGATCATATCGTTCATGAATGGAATAGGACTGTTTCGGATAATGACATGAAACAACTGGTATCTAGGGGTGACTATTATAAATTGGTGAGAGCTATAGTTGACTCCCTTCCTGACAAAGAAAAGATAAAGGAAGCCGAAACTTTATTGGCTGCAGTGGTTAATAATGAATTATTACCAGAAGTGCATTTTCAATGGTTGCACGATAGCGATCGCATTGCGTGTTTTTCCTTGTATTACATCATGTTTCATCCAGCAAAAAACAAATCCAATATAACAAGCAATGGATGCACTATTTCTGACTTTTCCAAAAAACCTGCCATGAAAAACGATGACATAGATATGATCACACGGGATGATTATGTGGATGCCATTATGCAGTATGTCGACGAAACCAAATTACCCTTGACAGATAAAGTAAAATATTTATCAGAGATGCAGCAATATTGGAGAAAAGAGTACAACACCCACCCACAACCTTTTGACTGGCTAAATAAAAAAAGTGAAGAGGATATTCAGTGGGCATGGGATTACATGGTCAAAAATCTCGTTCACTTTCCACTGCGTCCGATTAATAGCTACCAGCGCTGGCAATTTATAGAAGCAGCATTTTATACATTACCAGAGCGAGACCTTACCGAAATGATTTCAATCATAACCCGAAACAAAAAGAGAATGAGCAAGAAAGATCAGCAGGAAAGTGATATTCATAACCTGGATGTTGTGGGCTTTCAGATTGATAGCGAGAGCCTTGATTATAAATCAAAATTCCTTAAGGAAATGAGAAATGCCTGGGCTCAAAAAAACTGGCGAGAAAGAAACAGAACTGGTCAGAAAAAGGAAAAGGTTCCTAAGTTGGATGGTGTAACATTAAAAAAGCTTAATCAAATACAACAAGAAACAGGCGATGGTATAAATGACATTATATCCAGATTAGTCGAGGAGGAGCTTTCCCATTATGAAAGAAAAAAATTGTGGTCACATTAGGCTTTGTTGAATAAATCAGATTTCGGGTAAGTCTCCCCCGTAGCGGGTTGTGTTTTCAGGCAATACGCACGCTTTCAGGCATACCTGCTTTCGTCATTTTGTTCAGCGCTCGTACCAGGGCCATAGCCTCCGCAACCTGACCATCGTAGTCACGCAGCGTCAGTGAACCCCCGAACAGCTGTTTTACCCGGTACATCGCCGTTTCCGCTATCGAGCGACGATTGTAATCTGTTGTCCATTTCCACCGCGCATTACTCCCGGTCATTCGCTGATTAGCCACTGCACGGTTACGGTCTGCATATTCACCGGGCCAGTAACCCGCACCTTTTCGGGGAGGGATAAGCGCGCTGATTTTCTTACGCCGCAGTTCATCGTGACATAGCCGGGTATCGTAAGCCCCGTCTGCCACGGCTGCCCTGATTTTCCGGTGAGTCTGCCGGATAAGACCCGGGAAGGCTTCTGCATCGGTCACATTATTCAGCGACAGGTCTGCGCAGATGATTTCATGTGTTTTGCCATCAACAGCCAGATGCAGCTTTCGCCAGATACGACAGCGTTCTTTGCCGTGCTTTTTGACTTTCCACTCACCTTCAGCGAACACTTTCAGGCCCGTGGAGTCAATCACCAGATGGGCAATTTCACCCCGGGTGGGGGCTTTGAAACAGACATTAACCGACTTTGCCCGCTTGCTGACGCTGGTGTAATCCGGACAGCGCAACGGAACATTCATCAGGGCAAAAATGGAATCAATAAAGCCCTGCGCAGCCCGCAGGGTCAGTCGGAATATGCGTTTAATCACCAGGGCAGTGGTGATGGCAAGGTCAGAATAACGCAGAGGTCTTCCCCGGGATGAAGGAGTTGCTGAGTCATACCAGGCCTGAATGGCCTCATCGTCGAGCCAGAAAGTGATGGAACCACGGTTGATGAGGGCTTTGTTGTAGGTCTTCCAGTTAGTGATTTTGAACTTCTGCTTTGCCACGTTACTGCCTGCGCTATCAGGACGATGCGTGATCTGATCCCGTCATTGGGCAAAAGTTCGATTTATTCAACAAAGCCGGTTGACGGTTGTATCGATAAAGATATTTATTGGTTACACTTGTGAGGGTTCTTGTATTGAGGGTGTTATGAACAATAGCGATCCATCTCATATTGATACTCAAATTCGTTTGTCGCGAACTTCTGTTGCAAAAGTCGTTTTCCCCACCACCGTTAACCATCATGAAACATTGTTTGGCGGGACTGCGTTGTCCTGGATGGATGAGGTGTCCTTCATTGCTGCTACCCGTTTTTGTCGAAAACGTCTGGTAACAGTTTCTACCGAAAAAATTAATTTTCAGACGCCTATCCCCTCCGGTTCTATTGTTGAATTGGTGGCGGAGGTTACTCGCGTGGGCCATACCAGTTTAACGGTTACTGTTACAATCTGGTTAGAGAGTATGTACTCCGAAGGACGCAAAGACGTAATTAATGGTCAGTTTAACTTTGTTGCTATTGATGAAGAAGGCAAGGCAACGCCATTATTCGATTGATAATATAAGTAAATAGCTGAAAGGGGCCACGAATGGCCCCTGTTCTTACTTCAATACTTCTAGCCACGCCAGCAACTGGCGCAACTCTAACCCGGTCAACGTGTAAGTATCCCACTTAATCGGACCTGGCATATGCCAATCGCCCGCTCTTGACATAGGAGCGTCAATGCGGTGGCCGAGTCGTTCTTCAGTTCACTGAAAAAAGAACGGATCAGAAAACGCATCTATAAAACCTGGGATCTGGCCCGGGCCGATATCTTCGATTACATTGAAGTCTTCTATAACCGGTCCCGACGCCACAGTCATCTCGGCGGCGTCAGTCCGGAGGCCTTCGAACAGGCCTCGTCGTGAGGACAGGAAATGTCTACTGTCATGGGGTCAGTCCAAGGAACCACTTCAGAATGAACTACCAGATGAATCAACTTACCACCAAAGAAGTCGCACTAATAACTCATAAGCTTAAAGATATCAGTGATACATGGTCTGATTTATGGGTTTTTCTTTGCCTCGTACCCGTTAGTGTTGGCCAGGTTATTAGCCTAAAACATAGGGGCTTTGACGGAAAATATCTGGTTCTGGAAAAGGGTGAGAGATTTAAAAGGACGCAGATAGAGGCTCCTCCCCTGATCTGCGAACTCATACAGAGGCGCAGGGAAAGATATCCTGATGATATCTATATTTTCCAGAGTCACTCTAACAGGGTCAAGTTTAAGGAAAAGCCAGTAACTGTTATTGCATTTAATCGAGCCTTAAAATTCGCATCGAAAGATGTGACTGATGCGATAGTAACCAGTAAGAGTGCCAAATGTTAGTTTGCTGCGGTCCGTGGTAGGCACCTCCTAGAGCAACATTATGCTCTCAGACTTAATGATACGCCGTTCAGCGATGAACGGGGGATTCAGCAGCATATTGATGCCGGTATCTCGCTGGCTGATGCTCTGAATTTTATTGTCGAAAAATATGAACTGGTCCAGACTGACCGGCCAGACGTCAGCATCATGCCGCTGTCCCCATTTATTACGGCCATTGATATCCTCCGGGCCAGAAAAGCAACGGGGCTGATGAATCATGGCACTTATAAAGAGATGACGGCCATTACCCGGGGACAGCATCCGAAGGCCAGCACTTCAGACAGGCGATGATGTGGACGAAAAATGAACTGAAACGCCAGCCCTGATCAGTTGGCGTTTTCCTGACTACAAAGGAGAGAAATAATGGTCGTGAAAAATGTTACTGAACCCGATGTGCTAACCGGGCACACCGATGTGATTTGTTCCACCTGCATATTCGCACGGTGATCAATCGCTAATTCACCCGCGAATCGCTGATCGATGTTCCACGCGTTCCTGACCGCATCAGCCGGTAGCAGAGACTCTGACCATGGTGCGTACGCTGAACAAAATAACAAAGGCTGGAGTGCCGGAAAGCGTGCGTATTGCCTGACAATAACAACCGACTGCAGGGCAACCTATCCCAAATCTGATTTAACAAAGCCGTTTTTTTGTAAAAAAACCCGCAACAGAGCGCGGGCTATCAAAATTATTTGATAAACGTACACAAAGCCAGTCTCGCGACTTCCTACATGTCAAATGGTATGTCATTTGCGCTCATTTTGTAAACAACAAACTTTCCAAAGTGCTGTACTGATGATGATCACCTCATTTTTCGACAGAGGAATTTACCTTCAATCACTCCATCAAAAAAGCGGCCTTTAGACTTTACGTTTAAAAATGTTTCGTAAGTATTCAGGGGGACGCCTACATATTGATAGACACCTAAATCGAAGAATTCTATTTCAAGAATCTTTTGTTTTCTGTCATAACCAATTGATTTAATTCTAGATGATGAGACGTATTGATGTTGCATATTAATCCAATTACTCTCTTCGTTCCCTGATCAGCTGACGGGCTAACTCTGCTAAACGGTTATCTTAACGCTGATATGACTTTCCGTGTCAAACCAAAATAGCTTATATGGACATCTCTCCGATGCAAGCACGGGCAGACCTTTTTCTGACAAAGTAGCCACACACATATATCCGGCTTCGTGAACCCTGATGAACATCCGTACTCTCTGGCCTCATTAGCTCCATGGCTTGCTACAGCCCAGCTATTTACCAGGTTCACAGAGAGTCGGTTCTACCTGTCAGCACATCAACTCTTTGGACTTATTAATATCAGTTAGTTACTTAGTCATATACTCTGTTTTCTGGTTTACAAGCGCCCAGGCTATTCGGGCATTTTTGTTCGCCAGCGCCACAACGGCCTTATTCACGTCGCTCCGGGCAATAATACCTTTCAGCCATCGCTGAAGCCCCCCACACCGCTCTTCCGGAAGGTTGATGACCCGGTAAATCACTGGGCGGGCACCATGGATAAGCAAGCCGCGCAGATAACCGTCTCCACGCTTCGTTATCCCAAGTAGTCTGACTTTGCCGCCACTGCTGTGTTCTTTCGGAATCAGGCTCCGATAGCTGGCAAAGTGGCGGCCATTCTGAAAATCAGTGCTGTCGCCCAGCGCTACCGTCAGGGCGGAAGCGCTCAATGGCCCGATACCTGGTATGCTTTCCAGTCTGAGGATATCCTCATTTTGCTGACTGATACGTAAGCGTTAAGTGAGCACCGTATTGACGGTTATTTATCGGTAAGAACCACGTTCCATGGCAGCAGTTCGGCCACTTTGTTGCTGGGCCACTCCGGCAGTACGCTCAGGATATGGCGAAGGTAGGCTTCCGGATCGATACCATTCAGCCTGCACGTCCCGATCAGTCCGTACAGCAGGGCTCCGCGCTCACCACCGTGGTCGCTGCCGAAGAAGATAAAATTCTTTTTCCCAAGACAGACGGCACGAAGGGCTCGTTCGGCAGCGTTGTTATCAGGCTCTGCCAGGCCATCTTCACAGTAGTAGCACAGCGCATCCCACTGGTTCAGGACATAAGCGAACGCTTCGCCCAGACGGGACTTTTTCGACAGCGTCTCATTTTTTTCTACCAGCCATTCATGCAGCGATGCCAGCAGTGGTTTGCTTTGCGATTGTCTGGCTGCCAGACGCTCTTCTGTCGTGAGGCCGCGTATTTCTTCTTCTATCGCGTACAGCTCACCGATACGTTTCAGGGCTTCTTCTGCTGTCGCTGTGTGAGTGCTTATATAGACATCATGGATTTTTCGGCGGGCATGGGCCCAACATGCGGCTTCTGTCAGCGGCCCTCCTTCACGTTCCGGACTGAACAACCGATCGTAGCCTGCGAAGGCATCCGCCTGCAGCACACCATGATAGTGGCGAAGGTGTTGCTGAGGATGTTTTCCCTGCCGGTCTGGCGAGAAGGCGAACCATGCCGCTGGCGGATCTGATGAACCTGCGCTTCTGTCGTCACGTACATACGTCCAGATACGCCCGGTTTTCGTCTTCTTTCTGCCCGGTGCAAGCACCGGAACCGGAGTGTCATCCGTATGCAGTTTGTGGCAGTCCATCACGTAGTGGTAAAGGGCCTCATCCAGCGGGGCCATTAACCGGCAACATGCATCCACCCAGTTGGAGAGCAGAGCCCGGCTCAGATCCACGCCCTGACGGGCAAAGATTTCGCACTGGCGATACAGCGGCAGGTGTTCGCAGTATTTGGCCGTTAACACGCGGGCCAGCAGACCCGGCCCGGCGATACCCCGATCGATGGGACGTGATGGCGCAGGTGCTTCAACGATACAGTCACATCGGGTGCAGGCCTTTTTCACCCTGACCGTGCGGATCACTTTCAGGGCGCTGGAGACCAGTTCCAGCTGCTCCACGCTGACTTCGCTGAGGTACGCCATACCGCTGCCGCATTCCGGACAGCTGGTTTCCGCAGGATCCAGCCGATGTATCTCGCGGGGAAGGTGTGCCGGTAACGGGCGACGATGGCGGGACTGACGTAACTGGCGAGGTACCTGCGGATCGTCTTCCCGTCCGTTGTAGCGATCGCTTTGCTGCTCCTGCTGTTTCAGCAGGGCTTCGGCTTCTTCAACCTGTCGGCGAAGTTTTTCGGAGCGGGTACCGAACAACATTCGACGCAGTTTTTCTATCTGTGCCCGCAGATGCTCTATCTCACGCTCTTCGTTCTCTATTTTCTCTTCTGCGCGGGCCAGTGCAGAACGCAGGAACGACTCAGTCTCTGCAACGAGACTGAGCTGACTGTCTTTCTGGCGAAGCGCGTCTTCCAGCGCAGCGATACGGGCGAGATAGTCGTGATTCATAACCGCTTTTATAATGCGGTTATGATTTTTTTACAACATTGTCAGTGAGTTAAGGCGGGATATTTTTGGCTGGCGCCAGTCCAGCTTATCAAGGAGCATGGCAAGTTGTGAGCGGGTGATCGCGATTTTGCCGTCGCGTACAGCAGGCCAGACGAACTGTCCCTCTTCCAGGCGTTTGATAAACAGGCACAGACCATCAGCATCAGCCCAAAGTATTTTCACGGTATCGCCACGGCGTCCCCGGAAGATAAACAGATGGCCGGAGAAGGGATCCTCATCCAGAACGTGGTGTATCTGTTCGCCCAGCCCGTTGAAGGATTTACGCATATCCGTGTCCCCGGCGACCAGCCAGATGCGGGTGCCTGACGGGAGGGATATCATTGTGTCCTCCCGGTCAATTCACGGATCAGCACAGTCAGCAACTCTGACGACGGGTTCTCCAGCGTCATTTTGCCGTGGCGGAACTCAACATGACAGGAAGTGGCGCTGGCGTGAGCGGAGGAGAACGTACACAGAGTGTCATTCTCTGCGGCGGGCAACGGGTCGTTGATAACGTCGACGGACAACAGAGTCGGAGAAGCCGGAAGAGATTGAGGTACCACCGGCCCCACGATAGTTGCAGGCATTCGACGAGAGATTCGCCCCTCTCTCTGCCAGAGGCGTAGCCACTTAAAAATGAGATTATTATCAACGCCATGTTCCCGCGCCAGTTGTGCGACGTTGGCATCTGGTCGTGAAGCCAGTTCGACCATCCGAAGTTTGAAGTCACTGGAATAGACGGTACGCGATTCAGTTCGCCAGTTGGCAGCATTTTCCATGAACAGAACTCCTTCTAAATTAGACGGAGCTCTAAGCTAGCGATCCCGGGACTGGAATCACAGGCGGCAGTGACTTGACGCTTACACTGATACCGGCTTGTCCGGGAGTATTGCTCCGAAGCGCTTCTCCACCGCTCCCAGCATCACGTCCTGCACGGTTACGCTGCCATCGCCGCCAGTGCTCGCTGCCCAGTCTATGGCCTCTCTGTCGCAGCAGTCCAGCGCGAACGTCACTCGCAGCTTTTCGCCGTCGTCACACCCGAACTCGAAGCCGTCTGAGCACCAGCGCTGGTTGCTCTCTGCTACCGCGATTTTACCATTATGCTTGCGCTGAGGCCGTTGTGGTTTGTCATGCAGCAACAACAGATTATGCTCGTTCATCACACGGTAAACCCGTTTGGCATTGACCGGGGGAAGTCCTTCATCGCGACGTTGCTTACGCGGGATGCCCCACACCCGGCGATAGCCATAACCGGGCATATCGCTGATGATACCGAGGATGCGTGACAGGACCTCAGCGTCCGCTTCCTCGTCTCGCCGGAGGAGGCGACCGTTCTGCCAGTCAGCAGAACGGTGAACCCGTAGTGATAACTGCGCACGCGACACGCCCATGGTGCGGCTGACCTGGGCTATTTCTTGTCCTTTGGCAACAAGGGCGCGTGCGCTATCCATTTTCGCGACTGACCATACTCCACGGCTTCTTTCAGGGTCTCAACTTCCATCGTCTTCTTGCCCAGAAGGCGCTGGAGCTCCCGGACCTGCTTCAGCGCAGCAGTGAGCTCTGAAGCAGGAACGACTTCCTCTCCGGCTGCTACGGCGGTGAGACTGCCTTCTTGATATTGCTTCTTCCACTTGAACAGCAGGCTGGGCTAAATACCGTGCAGGCGTGCGACGTGGGAGACATTCATGCCGGGCTCTATCGTCTGCTGGATAATGGCGATTTTCTCCTGAGGAGTCTTACGTTTACGGACTTCTTGCCCTAAAAGGATCCCGGTTATCTCAAAATTAGCGTTAGTGTTAGACATATATTCAAGCCTATCTCTTATCTGGAGATACAGCTACTGTCTGGTGTTTCAGGGGGGCTACATCAGGAGGATCGGCTGGATGAGTTACTGCCGTTCCCGGCATACAGGTTCAGCGAATAACGGACCGATCCGCCAAAAACCTGCCGTCAGGTGTGCAACACCCGACACAGGGATCGTGGCGAAGCCATACTCCACGGGGCTTCAACCGGAGTCAGTACCTGCTCTGAAATCTGAGACGCTCGACTCACCGAAATTAGCCAAAATAATTCTGTCAATATGAGTTCCCCGTGAGATTACAAAGTTATTGGGCATTATATGAATATAAAACACTATCAATCAGCCAGAATCATCGCCAAATAGGGAATAGAACAAATTGGGGCTGTCCAGCAACGAATACTTATGCTACAGAAAAAAGTGAGACTTAACTTTAACTTAAATACAGCCACACCATGGTGTGGCTGTATTTATTAACAAATAACCTTCTAATGAAATGTTATTTAATGTGTCCCTGATTTATTTTAATCCCTATTACCCTCACCTCAATTCTTCTATCTGGTTGTAAGCATGCCTTTAATGTTTCCAGTCCATCTTTAGCCGTGCAAGAAGTTGTTATTGGTTGCCTTTTTCCCTGGCTTGATATATTTAAAGTTGCCTGTATGTCATTGTTAACTAAGTATTTACGTACTGTTTCAGCGCGCTCCATTCCTAATTGCATATTATACAGGTCTGATCCTAAACGATCAGTATGCCCCGTAATATCGATTTGTTTTACGGTCACATAGTTACTTTTTAATCTAAAAATTAAATCATCAAGCTCAGTTCTACCTTTTGGTAATAAATCATTAATTCCAGCCTTATTGAATTTAAACAATGCGTCGGCGGAAAGTTGAATAGTCTGATTTTCATATGCAATCGGTGCCTGTGCCTTAACTTCCTCAACCGAAGGGCACCAGCTATGATTAACATTTCCTGCGCATGCAGTTAAAAACAATGAACTTAATATAATAAAAAAATATTTTTTCATTTTATAGCCTTTTATGTCCATTATTAATGGAGCCTTTTTAAAAAAACAAGCCATTTTTATTTCCAAGTAAACTTAAGGCCGACCGTTCCTTTGTATGATTCACGTTTATCTGATGTAAATGAATGTTCATAACGCCCGTCAGCATAGACGTAGCCATGCTGGCTTATTGGTAGTTGAACACCAACCCCAACCGATCCCCAGGTGTTATTATATTTCTCATGTATGCTATCTGAGCCAATATCTATATTTTTTTGATCAAGGAAATCGTGTAATAAATTGGCTGTTAAATACACTGTATTTGTTCTTAAGTCTTGAGCTTCACTATTATGAGCTAAACGAACACCTAGGCGTCCCCGTAAACCATGCTGGTCATTTTGATCAACATGACGGATGCCGTCATTAAATGAACTCAGATCCAAATACTGATAGACTAATTGAGCTTGCGGCTCAATCATCCAGCCAGACTCATTTTCTTTGTGTTTCGTTAATGCATATGGTCGACCAACTTCAGATGAAAGTATTGCGCTAAAGCCGTTTTGTTTTACCTCTGCTAATCCATCCGCATTATACGTATTTCGTAAATGAGAAACCTGACCGACTAAATCTAAATACGAACCATTTTTATCATAGTAAGTGTTGTATAACCCCAGGCTAAAGGCATCGGTTTTTCCATTACCTGTGAATTTATTACCGACAACCTTTCCATCAATGGCCCTGTAACGGTCTTCAAAATCCATATTGCTACGCCCATAAGATATATAGGCACCGGTATGATTACGAGTTTGCTTTTCTATATTTTCACTAACGATGAAATCATGCCCTAATTGTATCAGGTATTGTTCGCCACTTACGTTAAAACGGTTTTTACCCTCTAAATCTAAATGACCTCCAGCAATACGCCCCCAGCTTTGTCCATCATTACCATTAACACATGTTCCACATTCATCCCATGCTAACGTTTGATTTTCTCCACGACGTTCATGTAATGTTGCAAGGGTTGTATAACCCAACTCCATATTTGCCACCGGCATCTGTACGTAACCGGATGTTTCAGGGTTATAAATATCTACATCCACATCTTTTGCTTTTGCTGTCCAATAGTATTCATCGACATTGGTTGATTGGTTATTTCTCATGGCTAACTGGACTTCAGATATGCCAGTCGTTCGGGCACTTCCCTGGAAAGATTGACTTCCTGATTGTTCAACATAGATAACAGGTACAGTATTAATTATTTTTTGAATTTGAGTCACATTCCCATCAATTAAATTGAGTGTGCCCGTAGTACCTACAGGCATGACGGTAGTCATACCCGTTGCAGTACCTTTAATTCTTAACACATCAGATGATGAATTTGAACCATCTTCATTACCTGGAGCATTCCAGATAGTATTCATTTTTACAATGGCATTCCCACTACCGTTATAGTTAGCTTCTAAAGTCAGTAAATCACCAACTTTTCCATTATCCAGATTAATCACACCATTATTTGAATTAATGCTTTGGCCTTTCAGTGTAAACTCAGACGTTCCCCAGTTTGCTTCATCAACATCAAAACCATTTAAAACCGAATCGTTCAATGCTAAAGTAGTGAATGTTGACTGAGTTTCCGTGCCTTTTTTGGCCAGTTGCCATAAAGCGCCTTCATTCAATGTTAAGTCAATTGATGATGCGGTTCCCATTTCGGTAAGTCCCTGAATTTTTCCTTCGCTTACCGTCATGTCGATATTCGATGTGTTACCCAGTTGTAATAGAGAACCAGATTTAGATGCAATCAACTGAGTTTTGTCGCCAGTGAAATCAAATTTCACATCTGCTTGATTGTTATCAATTCTGAGTAGCGATGCAGTCAAACTGTCATCTGAAATTGCGAAATCGGCATTATTAATATTGGCAGAAATCTCCGCAGTTGAATTTTGTACAGAATTAGTTAAAAAGTCATTTCCGACACGAATAGCTGAGTCTTTAGAGCGTACTTTAAATGATTTTGTTTTACCCGCTTCTAATCTCGAACCACCATAAGTTAAGACAATAGCTTCACCTTTTGCATCGGACTGATCTATGCTTACTGTTGAATTTTCACCAAAGTTGATTTGACCTGCTCCCCAGCCATCGCGATTAATGGAGCCAAATCTATCTTTCTTACCGATATGTAAAGCATTACCACCACCATGTAGTGTAATTGATGTATCGCCCAATAATTCTACAGTTGGCATAGGTCTGGATGCTGAATCTTGTCCTGAAACATATACACCATTACCGTATGCTGATGTAATATCAGCATTATAGTCACCCTTAATAACGACATGGGCAGTCGGACCAACCCCTGTTTTGCTCGAACCATAACCATCATTGTTTTGAATAGCTCTAATCCCCGTTACTGGGTTTTGATTTGTTGAACTAGATTTTGTTGCTTTAAATGTGTAGTTATTATTTATTTCAATATAATTTGTTCTACTGTTAGACGAAGCATTGCCAAGGTCACCATATGCCTGCCCAGCCATTAAACCATTAATATCGCCATTGTTTGCATTTTGAAACTCTAAATTTACATTATTAAAGTAAACACTACCTCCAAATCCAGCGCCTAATCCTGCAATAGAGTTAGTCCCAGCATTTATGCCATCTGCAATGACCGTTAAATTATCCCCCGTCAATGTATTATAACGAACATTCGCCGAATCATAACCGCGGGCCCCCAGTAATACACCTGCAGATGTATACTTTACGTTGGTCACATTTATGTCTTGATTTTCAAGGACGAAATTTTTTCCATACCCACCATCTGCTCCACCTGCCGGAGTGTAATAAATAGATGATTTATTTAATAGACCGTAATCTCCATTCGGCGTGTTTGTTTGTGAAATAGAAGTGCAAGTAAATCCATTATCAGGGACCGTATATCCACCACAAGTAGCAGTAAAACCGGCACTTGGTATTAAACATAATCCCGCACCAAATAAAACTGATGCTTTGGTTGATGATTTCGTTTTTCTTCCAAATTCGGAACAAACAACCCAGATATTAAGTGATTTGGACCAAATTAATTTATATATTCTGTTCATTATTAGTTCCTATCCCAATGGTATTTTATTCTAGGTAACGATTCTGACTGAAAATACAGCATGCTTTCAGCGTTTTCCATTTCTTTTCCCAACATATCAGGGCACGACAGTAGCGATTCGTCTAGGGAAGGTGCGAATAAGCGGGGAAATTCTTCTCGGCTGACTCAGTCATTTCATTTCTTCATGTTTGAGCCGATTTTTTCTCCCGTAAATGCCTTGAATCAGCCTATTTAGACCGTTTCTTCGCCATTTAAGGCGTTATCCCCAGTTTTTAGTGAGATCTCTCCCACTGACGTATCATTTGGTCCATCCGAAACAGGTTGGCCAGGGTGAATAACATCGCCAGTTGGTTATCGTTTTTCAGCAGCCCCTTGTATCTGGCTTTCACGAAGCCGAACTGCCGCTTGATGATGCGAAACGGGTGCTCCACCCTGGCACGGATGCTGGCTTTCATGTATTCGATGTTGATGGCCGTTTTGTTCTTGCGCGGATGCTGCTTCAAGGTTTTTACCCTGCCGGGACGCTCGGCGATCAGCCAGTCCACATCCACCTCGGCCAGCTCCTCGCGCTGTGGCGCTCCTTGGTAGCCGGCATCGGCTGAGACAAATTGCTCCTCTCCATGAAGCAGATTAGCCAGCTGATTGAGGTCATGCTCGTTGGCCGCGGTGGTGACCAGGCTGTGGGTCAGGCCACTCTTGGCATCGACACCAATGTGGGCCTTCATGCCAAAGTGCCACTGATTGCCTTTCTTGGTCTGATGCATCTCCGGATCGCGTTGCTGCTCTTTGTTCTTGGTAGAGCTGGGTGCCTCAATGATGGTGGCATCCACCAAAGTGCCTTGGGTCATCATGACGCCTGCTTCGGCCAGCCAGCGATTGATGGTCTTGAACAATTGACAGGCCAGTTGATGCTGCTCGAGCAGGTGGCGGAAATTCATGATGGTGGTGCGATCCGGGAGGGCGCTATCCAGGGATAATCGGGCAAACAGGCGCATGGAGGCGATTTCGTACAGGGCATCTTCCATGGCACCGTCGCTCAGGTTGTACCAATGCTGCATGCAGTGAATACGCAGCATGGTCTCCAGCGGATAGGGCCGTCGGCCATTGCCCGCCTTGGGATAAAACGGCTTGATGACAGCGGTCATATTCTGCCATGGCAGAATCTGCTCCATGCGGGAGAGGAAAATCTCTTTTCGGGTCTGACGGCGCTTAGTGCTGAATTCACTATCGGCGAAGGTGAGTTGATGGCTCATGATGTCCCTCTGGGATGCGCTCCGGATGAATATGATGATCTCATATCAGGAACTTGTTCGCACCTTCCCTAGTTGTGTTTTGGCAGACCATCCTTGAGCTGGAAACAGTATGCAACATACCATGCCGCAGATTTGACGATCACGACATTCGCGATGTTGCGCCTCAGGAGCACGTTTTTGTTCAAGGGGAGGCTCGAGTCTCATGCTCTCATTTTCTTCCGAAGTAAGTAGTTCCAATGATCACTAGTGTTAATGTAACAATACGTTTCATTGCGTACTTACTGTAGCTACATTTTACTCACATATCAAATTGGAAAGTGTTATTCCACAACTGATTTTGACAAAAACAGTGAATCGCCACGGATAATCTAGACACTTCCGAGCCGTTGATAATACTGTTTTTCATATTCTGTCGGTGACATCTGATTGCTCGAACCATGCCGACGCTTACTGTTATAAAACATTTCGATGTAATCAAAAATATCGCTGCGGGCTTCTTCCCGCGTTCCGTAGATCTTTTTCTTTATCCGCTCGCGTTTCAGTAACTGGAAAAAGCTTTCTGCAACCGCGTTATCGTGACAGTTACCGCGACGGCTCATACTCCCTTCCAGGCCGTGTGATTTCAGGAACGACTGCCACTCATGGCTTGTGTACTGACTGCCCTGGTCCCAGTGAACCAGCACCGGTCTTTGCGGATTACGCCGCCATACAGCCATCAGCAGTGCGTTCAGGACAATGTCCTTTGTCATCCGGGATTGCATTGACCAGCCGATAATTTTGCGAGAGAACAGATCAACAACCACGGCCAGATACAGCCAGCCTTCGTGAGTCCTGAGTAGAGTAAGAGGCAGGGCGTAGTCGGACTATTTCCCTGCCTCTTCTCTCCGAACCGGACGTGCACCTTTCAGCGCATCCGGCTTTCTATTTAAACACTGGCGAACGCCATTGCCACTTCAGTAAAGCGTGATGTCCATGTGTTTCTGACTTCTGTCCTCAGGTAAGGGTTACCTTCTGGTTAGCGCCAGTGGAACGTCTTCTTGCCTTGCCCTACCAACCGATAAAGTACTTCACCGTTGAGCTTCCCGTGGTTGGTTTTACCAAATAAAACCCACGTTTTACTCTGACCCGGTTTCGGTGATTTACACCACCACCTCATCAGGTATGCAATACCTTTACGATATTTTCGGGCCAGCCAGTGAGCCAGCTTCCAGAACACCACTCTGTCGATGTAACTGAATACTTTGGCTTTAAAATCAACGAACAGATAGAACGCAGCCCAGCCTTTCAGTTTCCGGTTGAGTGTCTCAACCATATCAATTTTACTTTCACTGTAATTACCTGATAACAAAGCTGTTAGTGACGCAGCGAAGTTTCTGGCTTTCTCCTTCGGGATCGTCGAGACCACCCGCAAATCACCGTAGCGACTGCGTTTACGGATCATCCTGTGGCCCAGAAAGATAAAACCGTCATTAACATGGGTGATCCTAGTCTTGTCCATGTTCAGCCTGAGTTTCAGGCTGCCTTCAAGTACGCTTCGGCACTCTTCTCTGAGGGTTTCCGCCTGCGCTTTGGTGCCTTTGACGATAAGCACGAAATCATCGGCATACCGACAGTACGCCACAGCGGGTTTCATCAGTAGCCGGTGATGTACTGTGTCGAAGTAGCTGGACAGGTCACCTTCAATAACCCAGCGACCCCTTGTTTCCCCGCAGTCGGTGAGCTGTAACTTCACCGTGCGGATCGCGTGATGGACACTGCATTCAGTCCGGAAGCCATACGAGAGCGTATGAAAATCACTTTCCCAGATCGGCTCCATCGCCATCAGCATGGCCCGCTGAACAATACGATCCCGCAGCGCGGGGATAATCGAAACGGTCCGTCCGAAGCTGGCATGCAGTCGGTGCGACGGTACCATGGCCAAAGCCTCTGCAACCTCGCCGTCGTAGCCCCGTAGCGTCAGCGCCCCCCCGAACAACTGCTTTACCCTGTACATGGCTGTTTCGGCTATTGAGCGACGGTTGTAATCTGTTGTCCATTTCCACCGGGCATTGCTACCGATCAGCCGCTGATTAGCAACCGCACGATTACGGTCTGCATATTCACCTGACCAGTACCCCGCCCCCTTACGGGGAGGGATATCCATCCCGGTGATCCGGGTCTGGTTCTTCTTCGCCAGCTGGGGTTCAAAGGAACTATCGCGATCGCGCGGAGTGCGCAGCTCCAGTGGGCCATCGCCAGTGATAACCGTCTTTTGGGTGTAGCCGTTGCGGGCGTTGGTTGCCGGTTTAGGCTGATTTTTATCGTAGCCGAGGTGATGGGTCATTTCGGCGTTGAGCACCACCTCGACGCTGATTGTTTTCAGAAGGCGATCGAACTGGTTGAGATCGTCAGGGGTTTTGAGATTTTTGGCCCGTTCGTTAGCCAAGGCCTGCAACTGTTTTTCGTCCATAAATTAACCTGTTTTTGATGTTGGATTGAACATATCAAAATCAGGCAATTACACAAATCTATGTACAGGCTCGCCTTTACGCTTCCGGTTATCGCGCTTGCTGCATGGTGGTTTTTCCGTATCGGGAGGCAAATTACCGGGGCTGTTATGGTGGCGCTGTTCGTCCTGGTAGCCGTGGCTACATGGCAGTTTGCGCGTTATCTTTGACGGCGTGGGAAGGTGATTCTGCGTAAAATGAAACCCACGCCGTTACTGGCCTCATGTGGTACGCGGTGCGCAATTCACGGTAAAATATCCATATTATTTCGTATTCATTTTTCCGCATTCGCAATCTGAGGCGTAGCGATCCGCAGGAGGCCAGCAAGTGAGAGACAGAACGCGCGGCTATACAACGGATTTACCCCGTATTGGTATGCAATTCCTAGCTAATTTACGCCATTGCGCTGGGTTTACCTGCCAGACTGAGAGCGGAACCCTTTACGGCTTCCGACTGGCAGATGGCTACGATATGATAATAAACGACGTTATGCGGATCATTCGAACAGACACCACACGGGCAGGATACGGGAATGGTACGTTTGCCCACATTGTTCGAAATGGGTAGCGAAGCGGTACATTGGTGAAAAGGATATTGGTTGCCAGAAATGCTGGAACCCCCACTACACAAAAGCCAGAGCGCCGACAGATTGGGCAAGATGCGCATGAAGATACGCCAGCAACGGTACGCTATCGTGTGAACCGTTTCGTTGTCATACCTACCGATTCTGCCCCCCCGTATGGATATAGCACAAAATGCAAATTATAGTGTTTTATTCTTTTTTTTTTTAAAAAAACAATTTTATTTTTATTTTATTTTTTTTTAACTTTTAAATTCTTTAATTGCTTTCATGGTGATTTATTGCAAGATAAATATCTTGCAATAAATTAATGCCATATTGGATTTTTCTTATTTTTGTTTTTTTATTATGCTTTACCTTAAAAGCACATTGATATATATACATATTATTAAATTAATTATTAAGATTAGTCTTAGTTCATGTAATTATACATGATGGCATCTTCATTTTTCAATAGGCAATACCTATCACCTTTGCATTTATTTGAAGGTATAAACGATTTTCATAAGAAATAATTTACATATAATTTGTTTCAGAATTGGAATGTATAGAATTCCATTTTTATTTGGATATAAGGATATAAATGTACCAGGTTTTCTTTTTAGGAGAGTCAAACTTTACCTTTAAGGGAGTAAAGGAGGTATTGATTCGTGGTTTTTTATCTGTTGATGTTATTCATGCCTCTTTGACCAGTGACGGTATTTTGTATAGCCCGAAATATTTTCGTGATTCTGATGTTATTATTGTTTCACCTGATGAAAGTAACCTTCTGAGATATTCTAGTTTATTACGGAGTGTCAAACTGTCTGTTATAATATTCTCTGAAAAAAAATTCATAATTTGATTGAAATCGTGTGTGGTAGAAGCTTTTTTTTTATTGACTCAGATTCTCCGGTAAGTGTTTTTAGAGAGCGCTTTTACTCCCTTGTCACTTACATTTTTTTTTCTAAAGCTGATCTTTCTTCACCAAAAAAGAAAATAACAAAAATTGAGTTCAGGATTATGATGATGATGTCGATGGGGTGGAGTTTAACTCAAATAGCGTTATCCATGAATAGAAGTGTAAAAACAATTAGCATACACAAAACCAACATTTCTCAGAAACTGGGCCTTAATAGTAGTCAGCTAAAAGTATTTCTTGCCAGAGGTTTTTTAAATTATCCTGATAATAATTAGACATCGCCTAATATTGAATGCAATCGAGTATTTTAAAATGAAGGGTAAATAAATCAATAATGAAAATGTAATTTAAAAACGTATTCTTTGATGCGATGGTTGAATTTATAAAAAGATAAAGCCCTGCGCATGCAGAAGATATTTCCGCGTTCGAAATTAATGTTTTTGACTATTGCCAATCCAAATAATAGATATTCAGACCCTATAAGGGGGTATTCTGGGTACTGTGCACCGGTGATCCATGGTTCGATACAAGTGCCAGCCTGATACGCTCACGTGGTGTTTTCACCCCTTTTGCGATTCTGTTGAAAGGGGGCCGCCGAAACGCCATCCGGGCTCACTCGACGTATACGGGGGGCTATTAGTGGTTACCAGCGCCCCACTAGACCCGGTGACATCCCTCCCAGATCATGGACAACTGGGGCAGTAATCATGCCGGGTCTGGCTGACTCCCCCCTAGTATAAGGGTACGAATAAGGTAACGGGGCAGGTGATACTGAAATGCATCAGAAACGGTGCTTAAACCGGCATTCAGACTCCAGATGCAGCCATCGTTTTTACCATTAAAGGTTACATTCTTTTGACTGACCTGCAGTTCATCGCGCGGAAACTGACCGGCAATCAGCTGTGATGTACGGAGCAACAGTAAGCGGAAAGGCAATTCAAAACGGGTAACATAACCGACGTTCAGTAGGGCAATACGCAGACGAACTTCCGCTCCTGCTTACAGCTGTCGGCATTCTTCGGGCACATCCGCCCACTGCCAGTCAGGCGGGGTATTCTGTCAGAGCATGTAAACTGGTGTTTTTCGATTGGATAATCAATTCGTCCCCACCGACATTTCCCTTTACGTTAACGTAATGCCATCTGCTCTTCGGGCTCTTTCTTCTCTTCTGACGGCATCAGAGCCAGAATACACCAGTCCGCGTGTTGCTCACCAGCCACGTAACGTAGCTCCCATGTATCAAGCACATCCGCCACCATGCAACAATCCCCGATAACAATAAATTCAATCGGCGCAATCAGCTTGCCCCCATCAGAAAATCCATGGGTCAGAGCTGACTTTCTGACCAGCAGTGCATCAGTATCACTGTATTCTTCGGCCAGACCTTCACTGTCCCAGCCTCTGCCACTCACCATCGCATTGACCCAGCCCTGAGATTTAAGTTGTTCAATTGCGTAAGTCAGTCGATACAGATCCGATTGAGCGGAAACAGAACCTGTGCAGGAACGCCACAGATATTCAAGGCGATTAAGCAAACTGGCAGCCAGGCCGTTGTTTCGCCCCAGCATCAGTAATCCTTCAATATCGGATGCAATGGTTCGTGGAAACCGTTTTTGCTTATACGCCATCGTTAACCAGCGTAGCAAAAATGTATGCGTGCTGAGTGGCGACAATGCCTTGCCATCCTGCTGCGCGGTACGTAATGCGACAAGGGCGCACCAGGCAAAATGTGCAAGTTCAGCGACGGTTTGTTCCGGAGGTAGGGTATCGTGGGTTCTTTTCATCAGGGAATTATATCGGTGCTGAGGGTACCGGAAAAGACCAAAAAGTGATCGTGTGGGGTCAGACGGAACATCATCACGGTAACCAATACGCTCATGGGCAAATAACACCCGTTCTGGCCGTAATCACGGGAGGTACCATGTTATCCATTCCGGCCTTCAACCGGCCAAACGGCACGGAAAAAGCGTTCTTATCTGAACGACTGATGATGAAAGATGACATGCTGGTAACGTTATTATCAGTGTGTATCACCGCACACCATGCCTCTCTGAGTATCCTGCTCATGTCCTGCTGTACGACCCCATCGCGCAAGGCCCCCAGCGTATCAAGATTCATCAGCAGCAGTATTTTGCGCTCTGGTGCACTGGCAGACTCCCACATCCATCGCAGGATCGTTGGCGGTGAACTCTGGCGCGCCTGCTGACGCTGGCGCGAATATTCGCCGGTGCGCTGCCAGACTTCAGTATGAAAACGCAGAATCAATGACCGGTATTCGCTCATGGTTTCTCGATACGGCAATTTCAGCGTAAAGCTGAATGCCGCCAGTCGCGGGTAATGGTCAACGGCCTGTTGCAGAAATGCACGCGTACTGACGGCATCCGCGCTTACAGCATCAGAAGCCCGTGTGTAAGAATGATTCACAATGCAGACTCTCTTTGGGTTAAATCAGGGAAGACCCCGCCAGTGCGGCGGTATCTGGTTCATAAAGGCGAGGGAGGACTATCCGGTGCTGCAGCAGTAGTTTCTCTGCCAGTTCGCTTCTTCGATGCTGTAGATACCGGTCTGGCATCGGTAACAGTGCTTCATACCCTGATAATGGTCGCCGCACCACACACAGTACCAGGACAGCGTCATTACCGTTGCATCCAGTCCGTTGAGCATATTGCGCAGCTTCCTGTGCCGGGCCTCAGCTTTCACTTCCGGGTCAAGATGGGCACAGTTCATCAGCACATCCCGGGCCACAGTCTGCGTATCGTGTTCAAACCACGCCGGGTCGCTGAAAGCACCGGCATGCAGCACCAGACGACATCCACAGGAAGCACAACTCCATACCTGCCCCGGTGCGCTCATGGCTTCACCGGCCGTCACAAAGTGACCTTCACGGTCATTTGCCAGGTAACATTTCAGTACGCGCATGCCGTTACCTCTGCAGTCCGGATTTCAGCATCAGAGAGCGTCCTGCTGAACTCACCGGTTCGGCAAGTCAGGCAATAGCGCTCACCGTGATAATTGCTGTCGCAACCACTGCAGTGCCAGTCGGCGCGGTAAACCAGCGGACGGGCATCCGGTACATACCATTGCAGCTGCCGGATATGGCGGGTCCCTTTCGCTTCCAGGTTGACATACGGACAATGCTGTCGCCCGTTATCTGTCAGCATGTCCGACCGGTGTTCAAAGTAAGGTCGCTCAGTGTCGTATTCAGGATGATATTGCAGCGCACTGCCGCACAGGTGGCAGGTGTAGCGGTCATACGGATACCTTTGTGCGGTTCTGGCTCCGGTGGGACGACCATTACCGTCAAGGGCTATGAAAGATTTGGCGTACATCGTGGTGCTCCTTACCGCCAGACTACACGCAGGCGTAAGCCGTCCCGTTATGGGCAGCATGGCAGTGTGAATGGCGGGTCAGTTATGCTTTAGCGGAAGATGATTCGTGGTATTCAGTCTCTGCAGACCACCGGGGTTACGGTTGTGCAGGCACTACAGAGGTGCGAAAACAAACGGGGCAGGGTCTGGCACCACAGTACTGTCGCTGGCAACGGGGACACTTCCAGCGCGCCGGGATGTTCTGTGATCTGGTATGACGTTGTTTTCCCATCAAGAGACCTCATCTGCTCAGGCGCCACGGGAATCTGCAATACGCTGTTGCATCCAGGTTTCCACCTCGCTTCTGCGCCAGCGGGAACTGCGGCCCAGCTTGATGGGTTTGGGAAACAGGCCATCGCCAATCAGTTTATAGAACCACTTGTCCGTCATACCGGTGTACGTGGTGATAAAGGTCATGTCGATAAGCGGGTCCTGAGCTGAAAGCAGTGTGTCAGGGCTGGCATTAATGTTCGAATTCGTCGTGGTCATGGTATTTTTCTCCCTCTGAGGATATGGCTGTCGGGAGACGTCCGGTAGTGGTTGAATCATGGGGTTACCGGTTCGCCTCAGAGGATAGGGAAACGTTGTAAAAAATTACCAGGCCCGTACGTTCAGGCCTGGTGAATCGATATATGCCTGGCTCAGCCGCGGCTGCAACCGAAGTTACGTTCACCATCGCCGGTGACTTTGGTTTCGCGTTTGGCAAGATAATCGGCCTGCGCCAGCGCCTGTTGAAGCTCTGTGGTATTACCGCGCGTCAGCCAGGACACCGGGCTCGCAGGAAAACGCGCCAGAACGGCATGCGCCTGTGCATCCACTTTCAGGGCGCTGCACCACGCCTGTTTAATCATACCTGCAAGCGAATCCGGGTCTTTGTAATCTCCCGGTCCGCACCACGTATCGCGGTTCAGCAACAGCACCGCGTGGTAGTGCTTCTTCCCTTTGATTTCACCAAACTCCCGCGCCCAGATAAAACGCAGCGTGGTCGGCCAGACGCGTTTGCCCTCGCGACGTTGCCGCGCCTGAAGGGCATCAATCCGGGCTTTCAGGGAATCGGTGAAACGGGAGATAACAGCCGCATCGGTGGCCGCTGGCGTATCCGGCAGACGGAGGTCAACACGCAGGGCCAGTAATCGGGTGTAAGCGTTAAGTGCACAACTGAAGGTATCGGCGATGCGTTGCTGCCAGAAAGGGTCGTATGTGTAACTCATTAAAATGGACTCCGGTGGGTTATCGTTCATAACCATTACCAGCGCCGTAAAAAATAACTTTTTGCCTTCAGCGGGTCCCTAAGCAGGTCCCCAGAGGCGGATGGATTCGATAAAATATCGGGGGTGGCAGGGAGATATATGCAACGGGTAACAGCACTGCGACTGGAGCCATGAGATAACAACGTTTCAGATGCAAGGTGACCTGAAGGCTGCCAAAAAACAGACTTCCCGTTACCGACATCTCCAGGGCTTCAGTGAACAATGGACATGGACAGAAGATAACCAGAGGAAATAACGATGATTGTTGACGTTGAGGAAACTCCGGCGATCGCGCTGGCACTGTTGAAAGAAATACTTCACAACTGGCAAAAGACCATTCCGCCATCCTGGCCCTCAACCTGGCCTGTATTTAACCGGCTGGTTGAACGTCATGACGAGATGGTGGTGGTTTACAGGGAGATAGCGTCCAACAGTCTCTCCAGGCAACAGCTCTGGGTGCTGCTTGAGCAGATTATCCATGCCGGTAGCTTTGGAACCGATGAGCGCTTTGCACAACTACGGGCTGATCATCAGGAGCTTACGGCCCTGAATGACAGTATCAGCGCCATGAGCCAGAAACTGGCTGAAATGCTGGAGCGACGTACTGAGCTTAGTGAGAACGGTCACTTTCATTGCGAGCGTATGCGTAAACTCACCGAATTTATCGATGATGCCGGAGAGAAGAACGGTCATTATCAGCTTCACCTTAAACCAGAACTGCAGCGGCTTAATAGTTTCGATCTTAAGTACTGGCCTGACATGGCCGGGATTATTCGTTCGCTGGGTATGGAGGAGGTTGAGGTTACATTTGCTGATGAAGCAACTAGGGCGATTATCAACGCCCGTAGGCCTTCACGGACGGATTTCTTCAGAGAGTTATTCGATAACATCAGTATGCAAAAAACCGGGGACTACTACGCCTTGCCACGGAGCTTTAAACTCTCAGACGCAGCATTGGCGACGATTTGTAATATCACACGCGACCTTCCACCGGATGAGCTTGTTGACGCGGTTTATGTGAAACGTACCCGTCATCGACTGAAAGAACAGGGTTTTAGCGCGGTATGGTGAAGCCACCAGCCCCATGTAATAGCCATTGCCAGGTTTACTTAAGCTTTTGATGATCGTGATCTCTTCCCTGAAAACAGTACCAGTCTAAACTGAAGTATCCGGTCTTTTGATCCCTTCCCAATATCGATGCCAGGTTAAATCAGAGGTCCGGACCTTTTTGCAGACTTCGGATAAATTCCTCCGGTGTCAGGTTGTTTAATGATGAATGAGGTCGTTGCTGGTTATATTCCTGTCGCCAGCACTCGATCTTCTCCTGAGCATCTTCCAGTGACAGGAACCAGTGCACGTTCAGACATTCATCACGCAGGCTGCCGTTAAATGACTCAACCAGGGCGTTATCAGTGGGCTTCCCGGGGCGGGAGAAGTCCATCGTTACCCTGTTTTCATATGCCCAGCGATCCAGCGTTTTCGAGATAAATTCGCTGCCGTTGTCCGTCTGTAGCCGCTGTGGTACACGCTGCTGTGTCTGCCTGATCCGTTCCATCACGGCGACCACATCGTCACCGCGAAGTCCCTGGCCTACTTCAATCGCCACGCATTCACGACTAAAATTATCGACTACAGTCAGGGACCGGATCCGGCGTCCGTTGAACAGATTATCAGCAACGAAATCCATGCTCCAGCACTGATCCACAGCGGTCACTGCCGGGCGGATACGTCTGTGCCTGGCCGTCACGTGCCGCCGCGGGCGTTTTGACCGCAGGTTCAGCCCCTCCAGGCAGTAAATCCGATGGGTTTTCTTATGATTGATTAACCAGCCTTCCCGTCGTAAAAGAATATGAATGCGCTGGCAACCGTAGCGAACTCGCGCTGCTGCAATCTCTCTTATCCTCTGAGTCAGGGCCCTGTCATCGCGGCAGCTACGGTAGTTGTACACCGTGCGACTCTGCATCATCAGACGGCAGCCACGGCGCAGACCAATTCGGTAGGCGTCCAGCAGATAAGTCACAGCTTCCCTTTTCTGGACGGGCCTCAGAACTTTTTTCGAATGACATCCTGGAGCATTTCCTTGTCCAGACTGAGGTCTGCCACCAGACGACGGAGCCGCTGATTTTCATCCTCCAGTTGCCGCAGACGGCGCAATTCTGTCACGCCCATCCCGCCAAACTTTTTCTTCCAGTTAATGGGATGGACTACCTCCTCCCTCTACGGTTAACTGTACGAAATGTGCTCACCAGGAGAATCACCATGAATATCGTATTTCTGGGTATTGATCTGGCTAAAAATGTTTTTCAGATCTGCGGGTTAAACCAGGCCGGCAAACCGGTTTATACGAAACGCACTGGCCGAAAAGAATTGCTCCAGACGCTGGCAACTATTCCTGCATGTCTGATTGGGATCGAAGCGTCCACCGGGGCATTTTACTGGCAGCGTGAGTTTGAGAAACTGGGTCATAACGTAAAAGTCATCAGCCCCCAATATGTAAAACCTTTTGTCCGGGGGCAAAAAAATGACGGTAACGATGCGCAGGCGATAGCTGTGGCTCTGATGCAACCTACGATGCAGTTTGTTCCACCGAAAAGCCCTGAACAGCAGGATATTCAGGCTCTGCACCGAGCAAGACAGCGTATTGTCAATCATCGTACTGCGACAGTCTGTCAAATCCGGGGACTGCTGCTTGATCGGGGAATAACAATCGGCGCGGCAGTCTCAAGAGTTCGTCGTGCTGTTCCGCTTATCCTTGAAGATGCTGAAAATGGTCTTAGCGTTAGAATGCGCAGGACGATTGCCGAACTCTATGATCTCTTTAACGATCTCGAGCGTCGGATCCATTTTTTTGATAAGGAAATTGAAACAGTATTCAGGCAATCAGAAGCCTGTCAGCGTATCGCCAAAGTTAAAGGCATTGGCCCTAAAACGGCCACGGCCGTTATTGCTGCTATTGGCAAAGGAACTGAATTTAAGAATGGCCGCCACTTTGCTGCATGGCTGGGTCTGGTTCCACGCCAGCATTCGAGTGGCGACAGGCAGGTGCTGATGAATATGACGAAAAAAGGCGACAAGCATCTGCGAACACTTTTTATTCATGGTGCCCGCGCTGTCGTCAGAGTTGCCACGAATAACAATGATAGTCATATGAATCAGTGGGTTAACCAGTTAAAGGAACGGCGCGGATTTAATAAAACGACCGTGGCGGTCGCTAACAAAAACGCGAGAATAATCTGGTCGATGCTGAGAAATGAGACCGAGTATCAGGTAGTGTGAAATTAATCCCCTGCCAGCAAAAGTTGCAGCGTACTGAGAAATGGTGACAGGTTGCACCTGCACAATCGGAACCTGACTATTATATTGGCCTCAGAGGCCGTCCAGTTGTTGAGGCGATTGTGTGCGGATTACCCATTTGGGCACAGATTTTCCTGATGCCGGATAGATGTAAGCAACAACCCAAAACCAGATTCAGTACTTGCAAAACGGAGGTAGTCCATAGATGTAAAAAGTGGCTTCAGAAATGCCCATCTTTCTGCACACTTCCTCCACCCGGGTGCCGGTTTCAGCCTGTTTCAGCGCAAAAGCGATCTGTTCTTCGGTATAGCGGGTCTTTTTCATGACGGAATGGCCTCTTTGTTTGTTGAAAGAAAGACCGGATACTTCAGTTTAGACTGGTACTGTTTTCAGGGAAGAGATCAATCGCGATCCCCCTTTTGTATTGACCAGGCTTAAAAAGGGGCTGTGGTTACCCTGAAAAGTAAATATTACCCCTGTGGAATGTATATACCCGGGGTAAGAGCCCCTGTACCAAACCCCCGTTGCCATCATGATATTATTACCCCGTTCAATAAGCCCGATAAATAATCGTTATCGGGACTACTGCTAAAACGCTCTGTAACGCATCAGGAGCGCCATATTCATACTAACCACAGATTTCCACTACCGTGTTATTCAATGCGCTTATGCAGGCTCACAGGAAGCTATGGCGGTATAAGGCACTACAGCGCTCAATTACTTATTAAATAACTTGCGGTGATTACTGGTAATCACCCTATTCCACGTCACCTCAATCGGGTTATTCTGTTTACGATACAATCATGGCTATTATTACCAACACGGATAATGCCCCGTTTACAGTCTTTACCAATGGCCTTGTTTACACATATCAAAAAACTTTCAGGGATAATGGGTCACCGTAGTATCTGTAACTGACAGGTATTGTAAGCGTCAATATCAGGCAGACAGAGCAATACCAACAGGCTTACTACAGGTTAGTTCACTGACTGAGCATTTAACGCTCATCACTAATACGCAGACCAGTAATAAACCATTGATACTCACCTGCTGATTTTCAGGCATGACCATTCACCCCAAATGTTAATGTTAACCAGTAATCACCCTGCCGTTATGATTATTAGATTACTGATGTTAATCATCTTCACTTTTATCCTGACGAGGGCTAGTCAATGGTAATTTCGACTCAATTCAATTCTGTTTTCTTAATGATAGATTTTTAATTAGTGCTAAACATTCAGGTTGTGACTACATTGAATAGTGTATTGCTTACCTGATGGCAATGATTGCTCAATGGATACCATCCAATAGTACTACCCCCTTAGTGAATACCTTCAGATAATAATACCACCCAGGCATAACCCACTTACTGATAACACATCATCGATTACTGTTACAAATGATAAACCCCTTCTTTAATATATTAATACCAATCCAACACACCAGGCATAACAATAACGATGAAGATAACCACGCCAGACAGCATTTACCGACAATAAACGCCTGCATCAGTTACTCTGGAATTATCTTTTTCAATATCATGAAAATAGACACCACGTCACATCAAATAACCTCAATCAAATTAACCCCGTATCATCACTGCCCGCAGAAGCCCTCAATCCTGATTATGAGCAACAAAATGGAAATACCTCATGGCAGCCCGATCAGATACCAGAAATGCCCCCTGAAGCGAACCAGGCACCATGATGGGGATGAAAACGAAAGCATGCAGGAGAACAAGATAACCTGTTGAGACGATACTCATTCAGTAAACAGAGAAGCATCTGAGAGATAAACAAAGAAAATGACAACTTTAAAACCATGGTAAAACCTTGTAAAAACCAGTATAAATCAACAATAAAACCTCACGATGACTACCAGATGTGTTTTTAAGTGACGATAAAACCATCATCGTGATACTGTTTAGCTACAAAAATCACCACCATAACCACTACTATGTAGTTTACTATTACAGGTATCCACAATGGTTGTACATTACGACAATGGCAGACAACATCTTATAAAAACCCGTGACCTGAGAGTCTGTGCTTTTTATGCCGGGTGGCTGAGTGTTAATAAAATAATTAACACCCGTGACATTCCTCACCAGGATGCAGAAAGTTGTCGACAGGCACTCAACAAACTGATCAATCAGTTCATACCGAATGCAGAACAGCGGGCAAGACTTTTTTCTGATATGGAAACAGCCCGCGATGAAAACATCCTTCCGCTGGAAAGTTTTGACTGGCTAAAACAGGATGAACGGGCAACATTCTGGTTATGGGCGTATATTTGCAAGGCCGGAGACTACGAACTTGGTATTGACAAACCAGCAAATGCAGAGTTCGAAAAGAACTGGTATCAGCGAATGAATCTGAGTGTATCTCCGACAAGCCACCAGGAAAGAATTAATATTATCATCTCTTTTTTCGACAACATTATTATTCCGACCCCGCCGGTAAATCATCTCAAGCGCCAGGTCATGGACAGGCTGAAAGACCAGTGGAAAAATATTTACAGCAAACCAGCTCCGCTGAAATGGTTACCTGATGAAGAAGACGCGGTACTGTGGGCATGGAACAGCCTCAAATCGCTTCAGGAAGAAAGAAATGCGCCCACTATCGGGCTCTCATTAAATATTTCAACGCCAGGAATGAGCACCTGGTTTACTCCTCTCAGCCATACTGAACGCAATTTAGCTCTGCGTGCCGCACTCGATTTATGGGACGATGCACCGGATACAAAGCGTTTATTCCTTCTGAACCTGAATAAAGCCTGGAACCAGCAAAAATTACGTCAGTCTCGTACCGATAAAAAAGCACTCAATACCTACCTGAAGAACGACACAAAAACACGACTGGACTTTATGGCTGAACGCAGCGGAGTTCGCATCAGCGATTTGCTGGAAACGCTGATTAATGACCATTACCGAAAAACCTGTGGTGGTGAGTGAGGATGTTGCACTGAAAACAAGGTGAGCGGAGACAGCAATACAGACCAGAAATGACATTCAAAATAATTTCAGACCTATATTACCAGTGTGAGAACGGCAGCAGAAGTGCTGCCGTTTTGTTATTTCACTCACGGAGGTTAATGTGTCCAGTAAGAACAAACGGGGTCCCGATACCCTGTTACCGTCGTTATTCCTTCTCCCGGGTCAACTGTCCCACAAAACACCCGTGCGTATGCTTCTCGCGCTAAGTCACAGCTATACTTTCTGTTCCGGTACCCAGGTCTCTCTGATACACGGTCCGCCAGCTCATGAAGGCGGCTATTTATTGCCAGTAATAAGGGAGAAGGAAATGCATTGTCCGAATTGCGGTTCACAAAATATACAGCTGCGTCATGTGGGTAAAAAGACGGGAGGGGTCATTGGCGCAACAGCCGGAGGCCTTGCCGGGCTTGAAGGAGCCTCCACCGGTGCGCTGATAGGTTCAGTCATTCCGGTTGTCGGTACGATAGCCGGAGGCCTCATTGGTTTTCTGTCCGGCGCCTGTGCTGGTGCGGTGGCAGGCTCTCTGGCCGGAGAACAACTGGACGGTACCGTCTTTGATGAATACGACTGCACGCAGTGTGAGCATATCTTCAGTGCACCGTAACGTTAATAAGGGTCAGCCCATCCAGCACAAAGCCTGAGCCGCTGACCGTACTCGCTACGGCACGACTGATGACAGGGCGTGTCAGCATGCTGTCGTCATTTCAGCTACCTGGCACTAACCCTTTGTTAATTCTCCTGTTTACTGAAAGATGAATTTTACTTTTTCTTTTCCGCCATTACGGGGGATGGACATAACGTGTCCCTCCCCTCCCGCATAATAACCGCATGAAATATCAACCTATTTATCGCACACGGAGCGTCCATGCAACGACCCGATGAAGAGGCCCGCTACGACCGGCTGGCCGTCAGATTGTCGGTCATTATCAGCCGGTTAATGGCCGGAGAAACGCTGACCCTTCAGACACTGTCCGGTGAGTTTGGTGTATCGATACGCACCCTGCGTCGTGACTTACATCAACGGCTGGTCCAGCTCGACATTATCGGGGAGAACGGCACGTATCGGCTCAGTGAGAGCGCCACGCGTGATCACTCTCCGGGGGCCGTTTCCTTTGCCCGCAGTACCGGTATCGCACGCATTATCCCGTCGCAGAACCGGCAACTGATGCACCTGCTGATGAATGAAACGGGCACCTCACCCTGCTTTATCTGGCACGACTTACCGTCAGCATGGACACAGGCTGACAGTTTTCATCGTCTGGCCGAAGCCATTTGTCATCACCGGGTGGCCAGTCTGCTGGTCGGCGGTGTCCGTCACGATGAGCAGGAGCCTTACCGCCTGATTTACCGGCATCAGCACTGGTATGTCCCCCCGCGCTTCATGGACAACATGCTGAGCGCTGCTCAGCAGTGCAGAAAATAAGGAAATCTGAACATGGCGCTTGTCATTAAATATTTCGCGATTGCCTTCGCCATCGCGCTTGTGGTCGTGCTGTTTAACGTGTTCGGGAGTACCGGCGAGATACGCAGTTTTGGTCAGGGAATGGGATATCTGTTCTGGATGACGCTTGGGCCCGGAGCCGGTATGACGGTCTAGACTGGCCCCATGAATCTCCAGACAGTTGGTATCACTTAAGTTAGTGATAGTCTTAATACTAGTTTTTAGACTAGTCGTTGGAGTCCGAATGATTGATGTTTTAGGTCCAGAGAAGCGCAGACGGCGAAGTGTTCAGGAAAAAATCGCCATTGTTCAGCAGAGTTTTGAGCCCGGAATGACCGTGTCGCTGGTCGCCCGTCAGCATGGCGTTGCTGCCAGTCAGCTGTTCCTGTGGCGTAAGCAGTATCAGGAAGGCAGCCTTACAGCCGTTGCCGCAGGAGAACAGGTTGTGCCCGCGTCGGAGCTGGCATCTGCGATGAAGCAAATTAAAGAGCTGCAGCGCCTGTTGGGCAAGAAAACCATGGAAAACGAGCTGCTAAAAGAAGCCGTTGAATATGGCCGACAAAAAAAGTGGATAGCGCACGTGCCCTTGTTACCGGAGGATGGCGAATAAGCCTTGTCAGTCGTTGCCTCCGGGTCTCACGTGCGCAACTGCATGCCATAGCCCGTCGGTCGAAGGACTGGCAGGATCGTCGGTGCAAGCGCAAGCCTGATGATACTGACGCGCTGGCCCGTATCCATACCGTTATCGGCGATCTGCCCACCTATGGTTATCGTCGGGTATGGGCACTGTTGCGCAGACAATCAGAAACTGACGACATGGCGGTGATCAATGCCAAACGCGTATACCGCATCATGCGTCAGAATGCGCTGCTGCTTGAGCGTAAACCGGAAATACCGCCATCGAAGCGGGCGCATACAGGGAAAGTGGCCGTTGGAGAAAGTAACCAGCGGTGGTGCTCTGACGGCTTCGAGTTCAGCTGTGATAACGGTGAAAAACTGCGGGTCACGTTCGCTCTGGACTGTTGCGATCGCGAGGCACTTTACTGGGCGGCCAGTAACGGTGGATATGACAGTGAAACCGTGCAGGACGTCATGCTGGGTGCCGTGGAGCGTCGCTTCGGTAACAGCCTGCCGACATCCCCAGTTGAGTGGCTGACAGACAACGGTTCAGCCTACCGTTCTTATCAGACGCGTCAGTTCGCCAGAATGGTAGGACTGGAGCCTAAACATACGGCGGTACGTAGCCCGGAAAGCAACGGGATGGCAGAGAGCTTCGTGAAAACGATGAAGCGCGATTACATCAGCATCATGCCGAAACCCGACGGGTTAACAGCGGTAAAGAACCTTGCGGAGGCCTTCGAACATTACAACGAATGGCATCCGCATAGTGCACTGGGGTATCGTTCGCCACGGGAATATCTGCGGCGGCGAACCAGTAATGGGTTAAGTGATAAAAAGTGTATGGAAATATAGGGGCCAATCCACGGTCGGTGCTGCTCTTCGACAATGGCTGATGCCGGATGCGGTATACACCCGCGAAGGAATGACCGGATTACTCAAGGCCCGTCTGTTCTGGCTTGTGGGCCCACAGTGTATCGGCTGGCTGGCCGGACTTATCGTCGTGGGTAAACAACTCATGTAACACGGCTGCCCCTCAACAACATTTTTGACTCAGAAGGAAAAATACCATGCGATTCATGCACGCCATCCTGTCAGCAGGATTACTGACCTTTGCCATCACGGCACAGGCGGTCCCCAATATGTGGAGCAGTGGCTTCGGTATGGGCGTCACCGAGTACATCATCACCAGCCCGGAAAACGTGATGATGAACCTGAACTGCACCGGCAACCCTGACGACCAGAATATCCTGCAGCATCACGTCATGCTCACCCTGCCTGACGGCAGCGGTGCCGATTCACAGGATGATAAGACCGCCATCACCGTCGTCACGGATGACCAGACGTTCCCCCTGCCGTCCTCTCTGGGCTGGCGTAACGGCGACAACGCCTGGCTGTCGTTCATTGATGCCACCAGAAAAGCAACGTCGTTTGAGATTTACGTCAACGACAAAAAGGTGGGGCATTTTTCCCCTTCTGCCGGAAACGTTCACAAGGTTCTGGCTGATATGCCCGAATGCACGACACTGACCGCCGGGTAGCCCCGCCCGCTTGTTTACAGCAACATCAATCAAGGACAATGCAATATGACCGACATCTCGACACTCAGCCAGCGACTGGCAACACCAACGCTCACTTTTGTGCTGCTCACCATCGCAACCTGCGGCATCTGGCCGTTACTCTGGCTGTACCGAAAACAGCAGATTATCAGCGACACCACCGGTTACCCGGTTTGCGGAGATACCTTCGTTATCTGGCTGGCCGTCTGCTTCGGGCTCGGACGCCAGTTCGGCGTGATGGCCTCACCGGACCTCGCCGGCTACGACACGGGCAACGACACGCTACTGGCCTTAAGCGGCATTCTGTCACTCGCCTGTGGCGTGATGTACATCGTCTGGGCGTTTAAGGCCAGAGCCGCGCTCCGCCACTATGCGCTGAACACCTTTCGCTTTGACCTGAAGATGAATGCGTTCTATACCGTGGTGCTCAACGTCTTTTACATCACGTACTGCATCAATGACATGCCGCAGGCGCTGGCAAAGCACCGAATTATTCATGGTCAGCCCGCCGTGCCACCGGAAACGCCATCTGCACAGTAGCGCCACTCCCCTCTGACTTACCCGGCAGGGGCATCCGTGAATGCCCCATCCGTCCGGGCTCTCCTCTGAGACTGACTCAATGACATTACTCAAAATACTGCTCGCTGCGCTGGAGCGGGCGCTGACGTGGTGCGCCAGCAGCCGGGCACAGCAGTTTGTGGAAGACCACTTCCGCGAAGAAGGCCACGATGAAGACAGCATTTATATCGCCAGACAGACGGCAACCCTGCTCGCAGGAGCCTTAATCTCGGCCCTGATGGAGCAGATACTGCAATTCATCGCGACACACTTAACCCACTGATGCCCTGCTCACTGAGCGGGGCATCTGGTTTTATGACGTTTACCAGGAGCATTCACATGCACAACACCAACAGTCCGTTGCTACCGCCCGGTCCGTTTACCCGCAGGCAGGCTGAGGCCATTGTGGCGACGTACCAGAACGTGGCGACTGAAGACGACCAGGGCACCGATTTTCGCCTCGTCATCCGTCGCCGCGAGGGGCAGTTACTCTGGCGGGCGTGGAATTTTGAAGCCAGTGCTGGGGAATGGTTCAACCGCTATCTGGCCAGTCACGGCATACCCCGGGACTGACTCACCAGGCCCCTCAGCCGAATACCCGTTACACGACTAACAGGCCATGCTCCCTTCGGGGCGCATGGCTTTTTTGTTTATGCCGCAAAATCAACCCTAAGGAAATTAACCATGCGATTAGCCAGCCGTTTTGGGCGGACAAATCAAATCCGCCGTGACCGTCCACTGACCCACGAAGAATTACACCAACATGTACCCAGCGTTTTTGGCGAGGATAAACACGCATCCCGCTCAGAACGCTACAGCTATATACCGACTATAACCCTGCTCGAAAACCTGCAGCGCGAAGGGTTCCAGCCCTTCTTTGCCTGTCAGTCACGCGTTCGGGACCCTGACCGTCGTGAGCACACAAAGCACCTGCTCCGCTTACGCCGGGCTGGTCAGATAAATGGACAACATGTCCCTGAAATCATCATTCTGAATTCGCACGATGGCGCATCCAGTTTTCAGCTCTTACCAGGAATCTTCAGAAGCGTATGCACGAATTCGCTCGTCTGCGGACAGTCGTTTGGCGAAATCAGAGTTCCGCATCGGGGCAATATCGTTGAGAAAGTGATTGAGGGTGCTTACGAAGTACTCGGTGTCTTTGACAGGGTGGAAGAGAAACGTGACGCCATGCAGTCGCTGCAGTTACCACCACCCGTACAACACGCCCTGGCAAACGCCGCACTAACGTACCGTTTTGGTGAAGAACACCAGCCGGTGACCACCACGCAGGTGCTGACGCCACGACGGTATGAAGACCGGCAGGACGACCTGTGGACAACGTACCAGAGGCTGCAGGAGAACCTGCTGAAAGGCGGCCTGCCCGGACGTACCGCGAAGGGTAAACGCAGCCATACCCGTGCCGTTAGCGGCATCGACGGCGACGTAAAGCTCAACAGGGCGCTCTGGGTGATGGCGGAAAGTCTGCTGGAGACGCTGAAGTAATGCCGCACATCCCTGATGGCAGTTATCAGGTTACGCCATATCCGTTCGTCCTGCTGAGTCTGCCGGGCTGTCGCTCCATCTCCGATGACGACCTGTGCGCCTGGTGCTCACACCTTCTTTATCGGCCCGGCGAGCTCAGCCTGTGCTGCTTAAGTCTTCCTGAAGGCCACTGGCCATCACGCTGTGATGAAGATGGCTATACGCAGTCCTGCCCGTCACTCCTGCTGAACCTGCATCCCCAACCAGATAAATAAACAAGGAAAAACTAACATGACCGACATTATTAACCTTAACGATGCCTTCCAGTTACAGCCACAACATACCGATGCCGGTTCTGCGCCAGCACTGACCGCTACGTCGGTACCGGACGAACAGCGTCTCAGCTTCTGGCCGCAGTACTTCGGCAGCATACCGCAGTGGATAATCCTCGAGCCGACTGTCTTCGCGTGGATGGACCGCTTCTGTGCGGACTATAGCGGCGGCATCTGGCAGTTTTACACGCTCAGCAACGGCGGCGCGTTTATGGCCCCGGAAGCGAATGAGGATACTGATGAACAATGGTCGCTGTTCAACACCCTGAACGGTAACGGTGGAGAGTTCAGCGCTGAGGCTGCCGGAATTGCCGTCTGTCTGATGACGTATAGCCACCACGCCATGCGCACCGAATGCGACGCCATGACGGAGCACTATTACCGCCTGCGGGACTACGCGCTCAACCACCCGGAATGCAGCGCCATCATGCACATCATCGACTGAGGGTCCCGACATGGAACAACAGTTACCGCTGTTTGCCGCCGAATTACCGGCATCCGCACAACAGACCATCAGGGAGGCACTCACCCTGCTGGATCGCCAGCTACGTGAACCCGGGGTGTCATTTACTTCCAGCCATGCCGTCCGGGACTGGCTGCGCCTGCATCTTGCCACACAGGAGCGTGAAGAATTTACCGCGCTCTTCCTCGATAACCAGCACCGGCTGATTGCGCATGAAACCCTCTTTACCGGCACCATCAACCATACACAGGTCCATCCACGGGAGGTGGTGAAGGCAGCACTGAAACATAACGCGGCTGCCATTCTCGTCGCGCACTGCCACCCGTCAGGGCACGCAGAGCCCAGCGATGCGGACAGGCGGATCACCGAGCGTCTTAAGCAGGCGCTGGATCTGGTTGATATTCACCTGCTGGATCATCTGGTTGTTGGCGGGATGGAGATCGTCTCGTTTTCTGAGAGAGGCTGGCTTTAAGGAGAAAATTGCGATGAAAATCATTCCGAAACGTCAGGCAATGGCGATATACCGCCAGCACCCGCAGTCCCGGTTATTTCGCTTCTGCACGGGTAAATATAAATGGTCCGGCAGCGTCTGCCACTATGCCGGGCGGGAGGTTCAGGATATCAGCGGTGTGCTCGCGGTCTTCGCTGAACGTCGTCAGGACCGCAACGGTCCCTATGTCGTATTGCGCAGTGTTAGCCTGAATTAACACACTATTAAGGATTACTTAAATGCAAAACCCAACAAATGTAGCAAGCCATGATATTACCGAACCCTGGTGGGGGCTTAAGCCTGCAGTCATCCCGTGTTTTGGCGCACGTCTAGTGCAGGAGGGCAACCGGCTGCATTACCTGGCCGACCGCGCCAGCATTACAGGAACCTTCAGCAATGCGGATTTACGCCATCTCGACCAGGCGTTTCCGGTTCTGATGAAGCAGCTGGAGCTGATGCTGCTTTCCGGTGAGCTTAATCCCCGACATCAGCACTGCGTCACACTGTATGCGAAAGGGCTGACCTGTGAATCAGATACGCTGGGGTCGCATGGGTACGTGTACCTGGCGATTTATCCGACATCAGCAATAACCGCGTAAAGTTTCTTACTCCTTATCCTTGTTTTTACCCGTCAACAAAGAGATCCAGCTATGCAAACCCGACAACTATCCTCAACGCGGGAGGCCTCACCACGCCCGACGCCCGTTGAAATCTGGCAGACTCTGCTTACGTATCTGCTGGAAAGGCATTACGGCCTTTCGCTTAACGACACACAGTTTGGTGATGGCAATGTGATCCATCAGCATATTGACGCCGGGATTTCACTGGCAGATGCACTCAATTTTCTCGTTGAAAAGTCTGAACTGGTGCGAATTGATCGTCCCGGTTTCTCCATTCAGCATCAGTCTCCGTTCATCAGCGCTATTGACATACTCCGGGCCAGAAAGGCCACCGGCCTGATGCAACGTACCGGCTATAAGGCGGTGACTTGCGCCATCAGTGGGCAGTCATCCAGGGGGCAGCAATGAAGCTGTCCCTGACGGTGGAAGCCGATACCGTTAATGTACTGGCCCTTAACATGGGCCGGATCGCCGTGGATATTGACGGGATTGAGCTGACCGACCTGATCAATGTGGTCTGTGACAACGGCTATTCACTTCGTATTGCTGATACCCCCGGAAAGCTGATTGTTGAAACGCCTCTTCCCCCTTCTGTTCGTCTGCCTGGCCTGTGTTGCAGCACGGCACATATCACCTGTGAGGATAACGCTATCCTTGACCAGGTAACCCTTCAACACCACGACGGCGGCGACAACGACTGGATACTGTACACCCGCTACGGTTATCTGCTCAGACTCAACGCTCGCTTATATCCGGTGCTGGAACTGAAGCGAATGGGGCTTTCAAAAGACTGCCGTCGATTAGTGACCACGCTGATACGACGTTACGGGATCGATATTCTGCATCTGGATGCAGCAGGCGACCTGCTGCCCGGCTTTGAAACCTTCGACTGGTAAATCTTTCCCTCAATACAATCACAGGTAATCTCATGCTGACACTCACCACAGAAGCAGCGCTGAATATTCTGACTGACTGGCTTCAGGACAACATTGACTGCGATTGCTCACTGATTTTCGATAACGACGACGACCAGACCGACTCCGCCATGTTATTGCCCTGGGTCCGCCAGGCAAGGAATGATGTCCGGACGCTTCGACTCCTGCGGCAGTTGCACAACGACAAAAAATCATAATCCCCGTACACGCATATCAGCGCTAGCCCTCATCCGGCTGGCGCTTTGCTTTATATAAAGGAAATAAAAATGTCAGAACTGACTCTCACCGAATCCGAAGTGTTAACTGACCATACCGATGTAATTTGCTCGACCAGCATTGAACGTATCGTCACCGGACGCAACGCGGCGCTGGCGCAAATTGAAACGCTGATACAGCAACTTGACGATATCTCGACGCTGACCAGCGACATCGGCGGTGGTAAAACAAATGAATGGGGAGTACGGCAATACCGTTACGACTGCTGGCTGATGGAGAAACCTGAAACAGCGATGAAAGCCATTACCCACAACATCGATCGCAGCATCTGGAAAGACCTGATGAATAAGTCTGGAATGCTGGCGCTCATGGACGCACAGGCCCGCAACGAGTGGTACAACAGCCTGGAGAAAGACGATATTCCTGCTATCAGTGAAGAAAATATCCTTAGCACTTTTAAACAATTACATCTGAATAAAGGTGAAGTCTTTGAACGTGGCGTGATTAATGTGTTTAAGGGTCTGAGCTGGAATTTTAAGACAAACAGCCCCTGTAGGTTTGGGAGAAAGATCATCGTGAATGGCCTGGTGAAATATGACAGATGGGGATTTGGTCTGAACTGGGGCTGGCAGCGCGATCGGTTAGCTGACCTTGAGCGCATGCTGATGCTGCTTGATGGAAAGCCTGTCCCCGATAACCGCGCTGATGTCACCCGCCGTCTCGGCGATCATATTGATGCAAACAGGCATGCCCCACGGTATGAAGATGAGATGTTTGTGATCAAGTACTTTCAGAAGGGAACGGCGCATATCACCTTTAAGCGACCGGAACTGGTCGATAAGCTGAATGACATCATCGCCCGGCACTATCCGGGGGCGTTGCCCACTAAACAGTAAGGAACCAAATTATGGTATCATTTTCAAACACGGATGATGCTCACTGCGATTCCGTAAATGGTCAGAGCACCATGCCATCAGAAACAGTTCAAATGAACGTAAAAATTCCCGTTCAACCGTCAAATTTTGATGCGCTGCAGATGGGGGCCTTACTGGGGGCCCCTGGTTTTATGAAACACGGTAAAAACCATACTTATCAAATAAATAACAAAACCAAATCAATTCCGAGTCCGGGCACCACTATTTAAAGAACCCAGCCTATGGCTGGGTTTTTGCTTTTCTGCGTTTGCAACTTTCAAATATGGCTTCTTCTCTCTCTATCTCATTGATAAACAAACGTTACCCCAATAATCGACTGCACGTTCCCCGCCGTCACCTGACCGCTGGTTCGCGCGTAGTTGGCCGTTAACCCCAGGCTGACGGCGGAAGTCGTCACCGTGCCAAGCGACACCGTGCTGTTAGCCGGCAGCACGCTGCCGTTGCGCGTAAGCTGCACGCCAATCCCCTGTGCCGGTGAGGCCGAGGCAGTGTTGGTAAAGATAGAGTTCGCCGAATCCGCCGTCGTCCCTGAAAGGTAGTAGCCCAGCTTTTGGCTCTGTGCGCAGTAAACCGTCAGCGGAATGGCCGTGGAGCCGGGATAATCCGGCAGCGTCACCGTCACATTACGTGCGGAGACGTCACAGCCCCCCGTCGGCACCACCACGTTGTTATTGGCGTAGATGTTCCAGACAAACTGGAAATCATCGCTGTTTTTGTTGTTGGTCTGACGCAGGATCAGCACCGCGATAAGCGTACCAGCGCTAATCGCCACGCCACCGGCGGAGCTAATTGGCGTCAGGTAAAGCACCGTAGGCCAAGGCTTGTCGGTTCTGGAGTTATAGATCAGGCGCGAGGTTTCGGTGGTGGTAGGAAACGGGTAGCTGGTCCCGTTGTATTTCACGGTGCCGGAGAAGCTCGACAGCACCCCGCCGTAGGCCGAGCCGCGCTGCAGCGTCACGTAGTCGGTGATGGTCTCCGGGTAGTCGTTATGGCAAAAAATCTGCGTCGAGAGATCGACCACCAGGTTTTGCCCGACGTTGACCGCGGGTGCGAGGTCCACGTAGACGTTGGCACTGCCGCCGCCAATGGGGATCGTCGTACCGTTGGCGGTCTTACAGGCAAACGACCAGGCGTTAAACGACCAGCTAGCCAGCAGCAGCGTCGTCAGTAAAGCTATCACATTCTTCATTACTTTCTTCTCCTGGTCACGCGTAGGTATAGGTGACGTTGATGACCGTCTTAATGGTTCCCTGGGTCGCGCCACCGTTAACCGACAGTGCCCTCACCTTTAGCGGGAAGCGCGCGGACTGCGATGCTTCTTCCACCGTCACCGTCGTGGTCGCGCCGGTGTTCAGCGTATTTCCGCCGTCATCCTGTAGCTCAAGCTGGATGTTTTTGGCGGTCCCCTGGTTCTGGTAATAGCCGGTGGCATCAGCCGTGCCGCTAAAGCTGGCGATCACCCGCGACGTGCCGACCGGGCAGTTGCTGAGTTCAAGCGCCACGCTGTGCCACGCGGAGGCGGAACCAGCGGAAAGCAGGCTAAAGGTATAGAGGTCGCCAAGCTCAACGTTGGCGTTAGTGGTCGATACCGTGCACGGCTTCGCCACCACTTTGCCGTTAACGGTAATGGTGACATCGGCAGCCCATAGCGCCGAAGAGACCGCCGCCAGCGCGAACGCCCACAGCCAGCCGTAATAAAACCGTTTCATCTGCGCCTCCGCTTACTGAAATTCAAGAGTGAACGTCGCCGTGGCGTTAACGTGGCCGGGGGTGACCGGAACCTGCGTTGCCATCAGGCGGGCGTAAAAATTCAGCGTGTTAGTCTGGCCAGGCGTGAGCGTCGTCCACGCAATGGTCGATGACGTGGCGTTAAGCGGTAGCATGGTCTGCTGCCCATCGAGGATCTGAATCCCCATTCCTGCCGCGGCAGACGCGCCGTTGTCCAGCTTTAACAGGCTGGTATTGCCGTTATCCGCCACGCCGATAAACCCAACCTTCACGGCGGAAACCGCCCCGCCGCACGGCGAGAGCACGATGCGAAACGGTACGGCGGGCGTGGTTGCGCCAACGGCGTTGAACTGTTTGGCAGCGTTGTTCATCAGGTCGACGGTAAAGTCCTTCGACTCGCCCGCCACGGCGCAGCCGTTATCCCTGACGTTGCCGGTGATGGTTATCGTGCTATCCGCCGCCAGCGCGCAGGTAGCCGTCAGCGCCAAACACACGCTGAATACGTAAAAGGGGGTTCTCATTCTTCTGTCCTTAGCGGCACACGGCCGATAGCTGAATCAGCGTCTGTTCCTGGCTCTCATTCGGGATGCGGTAGTCCGCCACGCAGCGGGCATCGTCGCCTTCGCCCCATACCGCCTGAACCTTCCCGGCGAGCGGCATCCCGCTCAGGTACACGAGGCCGTTATCCGCCACGATGCTGCTGTTCTGGCTGTCAGTCGACGTGACCATCGCACCAAACGGCACCATCTTGCCGTTGTGGGTCAGCGTCATTAACAGCTTCATCCCAACACGGGGTTTGAATTGCGCCCGCACAATCGCACCGTGGGTTGGCACCACATTGACCACCGCATCGTCTAAATCGACGTTATCGGCCAGTGAGTTGGTATCGAGCGCCACGCGGTTTTCCCGGTATTCAGTGGCGTACGGCAGGACGGCGTAGCCACGCCAGTCGGTGCGCACCCCGGTCTGGTTTTCGACTCTGGTCCCTTCCGCGCCCGGCGCGCTGACCAGCACAACCGTATCGTTCAGCGGTTGGCTCAGCGTCACCCCATTGGCATGCGCCAGCACGCCGCCGCTCATGCCGTAATAGAGCTGTTTCATGCCGTCGCTGTGGCTGTAACCGACGTTTGCGTTGCCATAGCCACCGCGATAGTTCAGCGCCGCATAGCCGGTGCCGCCGCTGCTGCCTTCCCCGCCGCTGGCGTAGCCGGTCTGCACGCTATAGCTCAGGTTGTTATCGTCCAGCAGCGTGCCGTACAGCCCGGCCAGGTTGCTCGTGCGACCGTTGAGATCGTCAGACATGCTGTAGCTGGCGCTGGCGTGACGCCAGACGGATTGGCTATCGGAACGCAGCCAATGGCTGAACGGAATGTTAACGTTCACGGCCAGCATCTGGTCACGCCCGTCCTGCCAGGCGTTTTTGGTCAAGCTGTAGCTCAGCGTCCAGTTGATGTCGTTGACGGCGGTATTTAAACCGGCCTGGAACTGTTCGTCCGTGTTATCGGTTCCCCAGTAGCTTTGGCGGCTACCGCTTAAATACAGGGTCGCCGTGCGCCCCAACTGTTGGGTTACGCTGACCTGCACTTTGCCGCGTTTGCTGTAAGCCAGGTTGTAGTAGTCGGTGAATTTCGGCTTCACGTAGACAGGCCCATCTTCAGTCACCACGCTATGGCCGCTCATGCGCTGATAGGTGGTATCGGCAAAGCCGTAATAGCCCTGCGTAGAGTAGCGGTAGCCCACCAGCTGGATATTGGTGCCAAGATCGCTGAGCGACTTGTTATAGAGAAATCGTACCGACTGGCCCTGCTGTTGGCTGTCATCAGGCAGCGTGGCGTTGGCCTGGGTGATATCCACCGACAGCGCGCCCAGCTCACCCATGTTTTTCCCGACGCCGAGGTTAAAGGCGCGATAACGGTCCGCCAGCTGGGTGCCGCCATAAAGCGTCCATCCTGCCGGTAAACCGTGCATCAGCGTACTTTGAAAGAACGTAGGATCTTCCTGGAGATCGTTGCCGCTGCGGTATTTCCCGGCGGTCAGCGCGTAGCGCGTGTGGCCTTCACGTTGCAATACAGGCACAGACGAGTACGGCACGGTGAAGCTCTGAACGCTGCCGTCCGCCTCTTTGATAGCCACCTGGAGATCGCCGCCGTTACCGGCCGCATAGAGATCGTTAATGGTGAAGGGGCCCGGTGGCACCGTGCTGTGATAAATCTCATAGCCGTTCTGTTTGATAGAGACCTGCGCCGTCCCGCGCGCAATACCGTGAATCACCGGCGCAAAGCCTTTCTGGCTGTCCGGCAGCATATTGTCATCGGACGCCAGCTGTGCGCCGCGGAAGTTAATGCCGTCAAAAACGTCGCCGTTGGTGTAGCTGTCGCCAAGCGTCAAGCGCGAACGGAACGGGGTGATATCCCGCTCCAGCCAGGTGTTGACGTGCTGCCATTTATTCTCGCTCGACGAACCGCTGCTGTAGCTCCAGGTGCTGTTATCACGCAGCCGCCACGCGCCAACGTTGAGCCCGCTTTGCAGGTTCAAATAGGCGTACTGGCTGCTGCCGCCGACGCGATTCTGGACGTTATTGCCGGTGAAGTTGTAGTTCAGCAGTCCGGCGGTAATCCCGTTATCCCACAGCTCCGGTGAAATATATCCACGCGCCTGATTCCCCATAAAGGCCTGTGGAATGGTCAGATACAGGCGCTGCAAACCCACGTCTAAACGAACGGTCGCCTCTTTGATCATGGCCGTAAACGGGACGCAGGCGTCAGGCTCCAGCGCATCCATTCCCTTAATCGACGCCGTATTAAGCCCCATGTTGGCAAGCTGGCCGCGCGTCAGGCACGGCATCAAACCGTGGCCGTCTTCACCGGCGCTGAAGGTGACATCGCGACTCGTCATAAAACCATCGTTCAAATAAATATCAACACGATAGGTGCCCGGCGGCAGCTCCTGCCCCTTCTCAAAGCTGGAGAGATCCGCAACGGCTGAGGGGTCGTCGGCCAGAAAGCGCGGGTTAAAGTAGAGCTCCGCCTGAGCCAGAAAGACCGGTGATGCAAGCAAAGTCACAACGGAGAGTTGCGTCAGCCGTATGCGTCGGGCCTGCAAATGGTCGAGGCCAAATTTCAGATATGACATAGTCCCTCCGGTTCGACATCGCCCGGCTGTCTGTTCTTATTCTGTTCAAGGGATACGGGGAGTTCCCGTTGTTTAGCGCATCACGCCGATAACGCGCGGCGTCAGTGCACCGTAGTCATTGATGGTTCTGTAGGTAATCTCTGCGCCCGCATCATCCGGAATCTTCACGCTGGTTTCGCCCATAGGTGGAACCAATGCGTTATCCAGCACTCGAGTGCCCGCATTGAGTTCAGTCACCGTCAGATAGTACGGCGTAGGGTTGACCAGCGTGAGCTTGCCGGCGCTACGACGAAACGTCAGCTTTTCGCGAGCTTCTTCCGGCGGCATCGCCAGATTTGCCGGGCGGTAATAAAGCTTAATGCGGCTGATAATGGCCAGTTGCAGGGTGTTGTCGTTGAGCTTTGATTTGTCCATCGAGGGAATCGCTTTGACGTTCATCCAGAACAGACTTTCTCTATCCTGCGGCAACTGGTTATTTGAGGCGTCGAGGATACGCAGGGTATTCTCTTTTTTCCCCTGCATCGCAAACAGCGGCGGCGTCACCACAAAGCGCCCGTCTTTAGTACCCGCTGCGTTTTCCACCCATGACTGGATAAGGAAAGTGCCGTTCTCATCGGTATTGGTGACGGCCAGCTGAACCTGTTTTTGTCCCGCAGGGTAAATCACCCGGGTCGCACCCAGCGCTACTCCCGCCTGCGCAGGAGAAACCAGTCCGGCTGCCATAAACAGCATTCCGAACACCATCATCAACGTTTTATTCATATTTACCCTTGGTGTACTCACCGTCATATCCTGTGTTCGGTTAATTACTGATAAGTCAAAGCAAACCAGGCTTGCGCATTAGCCGTGCCGCCGACGACCTGACGGTCCGTTGAGCGGTACTTCGCTACAAAATGCAGCGTGTTCGCTCCATCGTTAAGCCGTACCCAACGACGGGGTTCCTGATTAAGAGGAATGAGCTCGCCTTGAGCATCAAACAGCGCAATACCAATACCGGTCGCGATTCCCGCGCCCTCACCCACGGAGAGCACATCGGGGTCTTTACCGCTCGCGACGCCCTGAAATGACACGCCAACGTGCTGGCTGACCTCGGTGCTACAATCTTCAAGATGGATATCAAAAGCGATCGGATTAGACTCTTCGCCTGCCGCATGAAAACGATGGCTGCTAACCTGCCCCATCTTTACCGTCATCAATCGGTCACTCGCGGCAACGCTACAGGCCTCGGCAATAATGACGCCCTGAAAGCGCATACTTCCGCCGGGCACCGTGACGTTCCAGTGATTCCCAGCCTGAGCAACGGTCGGCAGCAAAGAAACCAACAGCCCCCATTTCATCCATTGCATACTTATTCCCTCCACCCCTTCACGAATAACCGGGCCTTCCTGGCCCTGGTGGCATCCTTGCCGGACGAATTACTCGTACTGTACTTTGAAGGTCGCGTCGGCGTTCGCCGCACCCGCCGTTGCCGCGCCAGTAGCGTAGTAACGAGCCTGGAATGGAATGACGTTGGTGCCATCGTTCAGCGTGGTCGCGCTGCTGAAGGTTGCGCCATCCAATGCCAGCGGTTTGCCTTTGTTGTCGAGGATCTGAATCCCGACGTTAGTCGCGCCGCCGGAAGCTGAACCCTGCAGCGCCAGAACGGTGGTGTTGGTGGTATCAATCGCGGCACCGGAGAAAGCCACGGAGGCTTTCGTCGAAACGCTGGTATCGCAGTCGTTCAACTGGATGTTAAAGCCCACAGCAGAGCTGGTGCTGCCAGCGGTCGCCAGTTTTGCGGAGCGTACCTGACCCATCTGTACCGTCTGGTCGATAGAACCGGCATCAACGGCACAAGCCGCGTTAACCACTTCACCTTTGAAATGAACGGTACCGCCATTTACGGTCGTGGTATCCGCTGCTAATGCAGCCGTTGAAGCCATAGACAGTGCAGAGATAATGACCAGCGCAACCTTATTAATGCCCATAAAACCTACTCCTTATTAATAGAGAATCTTATTCTCATTTTGTTAAAAACAGCGATGGATGGTGATAGCAGAAATATCACCAGATACTTTTTCATTACTTAAGCGAAATTTCTTTTCTCACAGTAATAGTGCCATTGCTGACCACCAGCAATGGCACTACCACCGTCGATTGAGCTTAGAAATATCGAGATAAAAAGAGAGAGCCGCAGCATTATTTCCGCGTAAGCCAAACATCCTTTTTGTTTTCTGTCTCAAATAATAAATATGTTTTTCACTGAATCCTTCTAACTTATTTATTTGGGATACTGAATACCCTTCGCATAGGTAGCGAAAAACAATCAGCTCTTTCTCAGAGAAATCCCTCTGGTCATAAATAGATTTACTCGCTTTATACAGGCATGTATAAAGATCTGAAAACCCTATTTTTTCAGAGACTAACCAAGGGAAAGGCCCCTGAAAATCGTACCCGGAAGAAGCTTCCATCTTGTATAGCAGTACAATTCGACAACGAGAAGTCGGTGAAGCCAATAAACTAAGTATCCGATGTCGCTCTACAACATCTGAAATATAAACAACGAAGATATCTCGAACCGATGCGCGTAAGTAGCACTTCGACCGCAATTGCCGAGAGTGGATCGTTGAAACGTTGCCATCCTGGATAACATCATCATCCTGTAATGCCAAAAGAAAAAAACTGTTATCCGAGATAACACATTGTCTCATATATTACCCCAACGTCCTGTTCTGAGTTTTTATCTAATATTTGTTGTTCCTGATTCTATAAATCCGTTAGCTAAATTTCGGTTTAATTATATACACAGTGAATATATATCGTCAAAAACGATCAATTAATTATTATTGATAGTTATAATCAATTGATTTAATGAATATAGATCGTCTTAATCGATCAATTATTTAATAAAAACAAGAAGATCAATGAAATAGATAATCAATTTTTAGGATTTTTCTATTAATAAGATCTTACGCTTACTGGTACGTCCGCCATCAGATTTGTAATTTTATGTAAAGAGCGTGTTCAGATTCATAATTTAACTTATTTTTCACATTCATATAAATTGATCTAGATCAATTAACGAAGATGGAACAAAAATACATTTATTGACCCACGCCAAATTAAGCCAATAAATTTAGCCTATTAAGGGTAGTTATTGTCGTAATAACCCCCTCAATGGGAGTATAGACGCTGCTTTGCAGCAAGGAGGAATAGAGAACGGCGGGAAATGATCGAGGACGTCAGGCGCAGCCTCCCTATAGGCGCTGCGCCATGGAATAGATTTATCGTTACTATTTCAGGCTTTCAATGACGGCATCTGCCAGCGTTTCCGGGCAGGCAAACCCTGACTCTACGCGATGCGTCAGCAATTTAGATCCGTACTGGCGGGTTATCTGCGGCAGGCAGGCATCGTGGAAGGCTTTAAGGTCGGCAAAATAGTCCAGCGTATATTCGCTCTCCCCCGCCCGCCCCCGCGCCATACAGGCGTTAAAGCATGACTCCACGTCCCGGTCGACATACACCACCAGGTCAATCTGCGGGTAGCGCTTCAGGTAATGCTTAATTTGATAGAAATAGGACATATAGCGAGCCGAAGGCTGTTCGGTCATCAGGAAGTTAACGTGGCAGAACACAATATCGCTAAACAGCGAACGCTCAATCACATAGTTACCGTCAGGAATATCCTGTAAAAGCGCCTGTCGACTGCGGGTAATATAAAGCTGGAATGCCACCCTCACATCCGCATCGCGGGGATTTTCGACGAAGACCTGCAGCAGTTCGAGAAACACCGGGTCTTCATCCACCGGCTCTCGAATAACTTTCCAACTGGCGCCCGTTTTCTTGGATAGCGCCTGAGCCAGAGGATCAAGCAGCGTGGTTTTACCTGCGGCAATATTTGCCTCAATAGCAACAATCTTCATTTAGACACCCTGATGAATTAACGAATTGGCGCGGCGTCAGCAGGACGCTCCGTGTGGCTGGCGGGGCAGGCTGGCCCCTCACAGTATAGATATTCCTGATATTCGGCAGCGTGGAGTAAAGGTTGGTCGCGGCAGCACTCTTGCTCGCCGTAATCGACTCGCGTCGATGGGTTTGTGAAGAATGACATCATGGCGTATTACACTATCGGAAGGGCTTCCCCATCAACAATGATGGGGAAGCCGCAGAGTTAGGATTTTTTCGCGCTGTAGACTTCGTCGCCGGAGAATTCAGGCTCGGCCCAGAAGTTGATGTTGAACTGCGCATCATCGGTCATCTCGATACGGTGCCAGTACTGCGGCGGGCTGGTTGCAAAGCTACCGGCATTAATCACCACTTTAACCTCTGGCTCGGTGGCCTCGCCGTTGGCGAAACCGTAGTAGGTTACCGTCCCTTCCATGACGCAGAGCTGGCCAAAAATACCGGCAGCGGTGTTGTGGTGGCTGAGCAGTGCGGCAGGCACGTTGTCTTTAGTAAAGAACGGGGTGGAACGCTTGATGGTCCAGTTTTTTGGAATTCTGAGATGGCTCATAATGACCTCCGCTTCATAAGATGCATTTAAAATACATCTTTAAAATTTGACTGTAAAGCGTTATTTGAGAATTAATCTCATTACCGAAAGCACGATGTCCAGAAACAACAAAACCAGCCGGAAGGCTGGTTTTTGGCGGTGAAGACGAGGCTTATGCTTTACGGATAAGCACCGGCACGCTCTTGTAGGCAGGCGTCAGACTCTGCGTATCGACGGCATCGAGCGACAGCAATACGTTGGCCTCCGGTAAATAAGCGCCAATGGAACCTGCTGCCATGCTGTAGATAACCACCGTTAACCCATACATCACCCGATCGGTACTCGGTGTACCGCTATCGTCCAACGCCTGAATATTAATGACATCACCTTCCACCAGCCCGCGAGCATCCGCTTCTGCCTGGCTCAGGAACGCTACATCGCGGCGGCCCGTGATCCCACGGTAGCGGTCATTCATACCGTAAATGGTGGTGTTGTACTGATCGTGGCTACGCAGTGTTGCCAGCACCAGCGAATCCGCGGGTTGATTCTGACGTTCGACGGCACGCTCGCGGCTTACCACAAAGTTGGCCTTACCCGTTGCCGTCTTCCACTCACGGCGCGAGGCCGGCGTATCCATGCGAAAACCGCCCGGCTCAGCAATACGGGCGTTATAGCCGGAAAATGCGGGGATAACATCGGCAATGGCATCGCGAATCAGCGCATAGTCGCCGATCATCGCTTCCCAGTTCACCGGAGAGTTCGGCAACGTGGCACGCGCCATTTCCGCTACAATCGCCGGTTCTGATTTCAGCCAACGCGAGGCCGGTTTCAGCGCTCCGCAGGAAGCGTGCACCATCGACATGGAATCTTCGACGGTAACCGACTGAATCCCGCTGGCCTGCATGTCACGTTCCGTACGGCCCAGCGCCGGTAGCAGATAGTTGTGCTTCGCCATCAGCAGATGCGAGCGGTTAAGTTTCGTGGCGACGTGTACCTGCAGTTCGAGCTTTTTCATCGCCTCGAAGGTTCGCTGCGGATTCGGCATCGCCACCGCCAGATTACCGCCCATGCAGATCAGCGCTTTAGCATCGCCACGTTCGATGGCGCGAATGCTCTCTACGCTGGAGCGACCGTGTTTGCGAGAAACGCTGATGTTAAAGCGTCCTTCCAGTCGTACCAGAAATTCTTCTGATGCCGCTTCGTTAATGCCTACCGATCGGTCACCCTGCACGTTGGAATGACCACGCAGCGGGCAGATCCCCGCCCCTTTCTTACCCATATTGCCCTTCAGCAACAGCAGGTTCACCAGCTGCTGAACGTTCTCGGTACCGTTCTTGTGCTGGGTGATACCTAACCCATAGCAAATAATGGTGGCGTTAGATTTATCGTAACGATCCGCGAGATCTTCCATCTGGCTACGGCTTAGCCCTGAGTCGAGTTCCAGTTCCGCCCAGCTACAGCGGTGCAGATCGTCATACAGTTCCTGATAGCCGTGGGTATGCTCAGCCAAAAACGCGCGGTCGAGGCACGGTTCCTGGCCAAGCAAAATACGGGCTTCATCCATCTCAATCAGCGCTTTCATGACGCCTTTGAGCAGCGAGGCATCGCCGCCCATTTTCACCTGGTAGTACTCGTTGCTCAGCGTCGTCGCGTGCCCCTGGAGCATATCCGTCGGGCTTTGTGGGAAGCTAAAGCGCTCAAGCCCCCTTTCCGCCAATGGGTTGATGGAGATAATGCGGGCACCACGCTGCGCCACTTCACGGAGCGTGGTGAGCATACGCGGATGGTTGGTGCCAGGATTGTGCCCGATGCAAATCACCAGGTCGCAGTGTTCAAAGTCGTCCAGTTCGACGGTGCCTTTCCCCAAACCAATAGAGGGCGTCAGGCCGGCGCTGGTCGGCCCATGGCACATATTGGAACAGTCCGGGAAATTACTGCTGCCATATTCGCGGGCAAAAAGCTGATACAGGAATGCCGCTTCGTTGGAGGTACGCCCGGAGGTATAAAACTCTACCTGTTCCGGAGAAGCCATATTGCGCAGCTGTTCGCCGATGTCGGCAAAAGCAACCTGCCACTCAACGGCCTGCCAGGTGTCGGTCGCGGCGTCGTACTTCATCGGGTGCGTCAAACGGCCAATATTTTCCAGCTCATAGTCGCTGTAGTGCCACAGCTCAGCAACCGTATGCTGGCGGAAAAATTCCGGCGAAGCTTTCTTACTGGTGGTTTCCCAGGAAACGGCCTTCACACCGTTTTCGCAAAGCTCCATGTGTGAACGGTGTCCAGGGTCAGGCCAGGCGCAGCCCGGGCAATCAAAGCCTTTGACCTGATTCATGCGGAACATCGCGATGATGTCACGCGCGACGGCTTTTTGTGAAAACACTGAGGCAGCCACCGCTTTGACGGCCCCCCATCCACCCGCTGGCCCTTGATAGCCGCTTACACCAGGAACGACATTGCTCATTTTTACCGCTTATTTTGCACCCAATTACAATGGGGAATACGGTAGCAAGTTCATCGGCGTAAAGATTTCCTCTTCACGAGGTACGCAGACTCTACAATGAACGGGTTAGATGACGGTTCCCTTCAGGTAGCAGATAGCGCTCTTTTCTGGCCAGATTTCATCGGATAAAAATGCAATAGTGAAACGATAATCTGCCGCTTAAGTTAAATCAGACATTATGTTTTGCCCGTTAACATCATCAGGATTTCATCTGATAAACACTCCAGGAAAAAGTAGTTGATCTGATAAGCGCTAGCTCTTATTTTCTTGAGAGTTTTCTAATAGGGTCCTACGATGTCTACCATTACAGCCAACAGTATTAGTGAAGCGAACGAATTAATTTCCAGTGGAAAATATAAGGAAATTATTCTTGATTTCGATATTGATGCCGATAGTTTCTTTACCCTCGCCACCGCCCCACATGATATTAAAATAACCCTCACGGATAGAAATAATCACGCTGCGGAAACAGCAGAATAATAAGAAGAATAAATCGGGATATTTTTATGTTGTTATTTATTGGTACTGGGGCCGCCGCCTTTCTGGCGTCGCTGATGCTTATCTGGCTTGATGACCGGATTGCCGACCAGGAATAAGAGAAGAGACTCCGCGCTGAACAGCAGCGCGGAGCAAAACAGAATTACAGTGACTTCGCCAGGCGTTCCACGGCGGTCATCAGCCCTTCCTGCGAGACCGTCGAGTACGACAGGCGCAGAGTACGGGTGTCTGGATTATCGTTATAGAACGCTTCCCCCGGCACATATACCACGCCGTTTTCCAGCGTTTTTTCCAGCCATTTCATGGTATCGAACGGATAGCGGAAGCGCGCCCATAGGAACATCCCCCCCTTAGGGCGACTGAACTCCAGATGCTCGCCCAGACGGCTTTCCAGCGCGTCGGCCAGCGCATCACACTTCTTACGGTAGTCTTCGCGAATGAGCGCAATCTGGTTTTCCAGACGGCCCAGGCTCAGGTACTCGGCGGTGATCACCTGCGACAACATATTGGTGTGCAAATCAGCGGCTTGCTTAACGATAACCGTCTGCTGCGCCAGCCAGTCCGGCATCACAATCCAGCCAATACGCATACCCGGCGCCAGAATTTTGGAGAAGGTCGAGGTGTAGACCACCTGATCTTCACAACCCAATTCAACCGCGTGTTGGTACAGCGGGCGCTGTACTTCATCGGTAAAGCTAATTTCACCGTACGGGTCGTCTTCAATAATGACGAAATCATGCTGCTTCGCCAGTTCTACCAGACGACGACGACGGTCATCGCTCAGGGTTTTACCGCCTGGGTTGCCAAAGGTAGGCACCAGGTAAACGGCTTTCACACGAGTGGTGGAAAGCAGCTCAGCAAGCTGTTCTACCAGCATGCCGTTATCGTCGGTATCGACGCTCAGAATGTTGGCCTGCGCCAGTTGGAAGACCTGCAGCGCCGCCAGATAGGTTGGGCGTTCAACGACAATCGCATCGCCCGGATCGAGCAGCGTGCGGGCCACGATATCCAGCGACTGCTGCGAGCCCGAAGTGATATACACGTGACTTGCCTGACATGCCACACCGCGCGCCTGACACAGTTCGCTGACGGCCTGACGCAGCGGCGGGTAGCCTTCGGTCAAACCGTACTGGAACGCGTCGTTAAAGCGTTCGCTCATCACCTTCTGCACCGCCAGCTCCAGCCCTTCGGTATCAAAAAGCTCCGGGGCAGGAATGCCGCCACCAAGAGAAATCACGCCGGGCAGTTTACTGTGTTTTAAGAGTTCGCGGACGGCGGAGGGTTTGAGTTCACCCGCGCGCACGGCGAGTCGCCGATCGTGCATATTCATTTCCTTTTCTGTCTTGTTGTTGTGTTTATTGCAGGCTTTCTTTTACCGTAGCCCGGCAGAGCTTCGCGACGCCGGGAACATCCCCGGAGTCGGCGTTTTTAACGCCTCGTCCGGGCTACTCACCTTTATTCGTTATCTTTTATTACCACCAGCGGCTCAATATCGCTCTCTTTCTTAATCACCAGAGATTCGTCACCGCGTAAACAGGTGCCGCCATAATTACCGCCGACGGTAAAGGTACATACTTGAATATATTTTCCTGCGACGTTTGGCAAGCACCAAAGTTGCTGGTAAATATTTTTTCTATCAACAAATTTACCGCTGGTTTGGTCCAGCAGCCGATCGTTGCCGCTGACCAGGTCGATATTACTGCCGCAGCGGCCGGAAATAGGCTTAATCGCATAACCCGTTTTTGCCAGATGTTCACTAACTTCGAAATCCGTATCCAGCAGATAAGGATGGTTAGGGAACAGTGACCACAGCACCGGCAGAATGGCTTTGTTGCCAGGAATAACCGTCCACAGCGGTTCAAAGACCATCACTTCCGGGCGCAGCAGCACGTCAATCAGGCGCACTTCGTTATCCGGGTTACCGGTACGAATCGGCACGGCGGCATATTCATCTTCGTCGACTTCACGCACCTGCTCGATGGCGGTTTCCCACGCCCAGGTTTTCCATACGCAGTTTACCAGACGACCATCACCATCAATCAGCTGACCGGCGGCATCCCAGCGCAGTTCGTCGAGGCCATAAAGAATTTTGCTCTCAAAGCCCGCCTGCTCAAGGGCACGCTGCATAAACTGGGCGTGGTAATTCTCTTCCAGATCGTTGTCCTGCATGATGTGCACAAACGGTCTGGCCTGACTGTGTTTCCACGCGCCCACCAGCTCGCCCAGCAGGTCTTCAGCCGGGTTGTGACCGTTACCGCGATAGCCCGTTTTCAGCCATTGTTCGAGGATCAGGCCACCTTCGGTATGGCAGGAGGCGGAGTCGGCGTTGTATTCGTAAACCTTCAGCCCGCGCTCGTCCATGCAGAAGTCCATGCGCCCGGTGATCATGTCGTGGCGACGACGCTGCCAGGAGAGGCGCAGACGCGGCCAGAGGATTTTCGGGATGTCGAACAGCGCCAGCAGGTTGTCATCACGCATCACTTTGTCGGTGGCGTGGAGATACATCAGGTGCATCTCGTTGGTCGCTTTAATCAGCTCCTGCTCGGCGCTTTCCGTCATGGTGAAGTACTGGTACGGATCGGCGTTGATCACATGACCGTTGGCGGCAATATACGCCTGCTGGAGCGAGTCTTTTTCGTCCAGCCATTTGCCGTCGAACTGACCGTTGTTCTCAAGGCGCGCCCCGTCAAGCTTCAGCGCTTCACCGGCAATCGCCGGCTGCGGCAGGCCGTAGCGCGCATCATCGGTCTGAATCATCCAACCCAGAATGGTGGTGTCGTCAAAGGTGTCCTGCAGCGTGTAGTGACCGTCTTTGACTTCGAGCGTCAGTTCGCGGGTCCACTGTTGGCCAGCGGGCAGCGGCGAGTGCAGCACATTCTGTTCTGCAATACGCACCTTATTGCCCAGCAGTTGGGTCACCACCGCCACGTGGCCGGTTTCATTAAACTCACCGCCCTTTTGCCAGATAAGCAAAGAGCCGACGAGCGGCGCGCGGCGAGAACCGTTAGCGAAGGCCTGGAGCGGGAGAATGGCGTCGTTCACCACCTGACGCAGATAGCGCAGCGAGAAAATCTCGTAGGCCATGCCAACGTCGGTGAAGACAAATCCGTAGTTGATAAACAGGAAACGGCGGGCAAACTCGACGCACTGCCACTTGTGGCCCATGTATTCGTTGTCGATATAGCTACGAAACGATGCGTCATCAGGCATGTCGCCCGGTTTTAAGCTGCTGTAATTTGAAGAGTAAATCGCTACGCCACCCGGCGCATACCCCAACAACGTGCCAAATGGGGCGTCACTATTGGTACTTCCCTTGCTCATGAACCTTCCTCAAACATACCGTGCGATTTTCTCGCCCGCACGTTGAAATTAATCCAACAAAAGTGGATTAATCATACACCCGTGTATGCGAGGATGACCCATCAGAGGCAAAAATTTTCATCCCCAAAATGCACTTTAAAAACATCAGGAGTCCACATGAGTTTACAGGCACAGCCGCTAGTCTGGGGCCATGGAACACGTACCTTCGAAGTGTTTCTGGAACCCACCTGCCCATTTTCCGTTAAGACTTTCAACAAGCTGGACGCGCTGCTCGACCTCGTCGGTGAAGAGAATGTCAGCGTCAAAATTCGTTTGCAGTCGCAGCCGTGGCATCTGTTTTCCGGCGTGATTGTGCGCTGTATTCTTGCCGCCTCTACGCTACCCGACGGTAAAGCGGCGGCGCATAAGGTGATGAAAGCGGTTGCCGATCATCGCGAAGAGTTTGAGTTTACCGACCACTGCAGCGGCCCGAATATGGACGCCACGCCGCAGGAGATTATCGCGAGGATTGAGCGCTACAGCGGCGTACCGTTAGCCGCGGCGTTCGCTGAACCTGAGCTGCAAAAAGAAATTAAATGGCACGCTAGATACGCGCGCCAGAACGGCATTCACGTCTCCCCCACCTTTATGGTCAACGGCCTGGTACAGCCGGATCTGGGCAGCGGTGACGACGTCAGCGTCTGGGCGGCACGGATTTTTGCCTGAAGCTGCTAAACTTCACTACCTCAACACATCATCAAAATAAGGCGAGCGATTATGTCAGAGAACACCTATCAGCCACCCAAAGTGTGGGAATGGAAGCAAAACAACGGCGGCGCATTTGCCAATATTAACCGCCCGATTTCCGGTGCCACTCATGAACAAGCGCTGCCGGTGGGCCATCACCCGCTCCAGCTTTACTCTCTGGGCACGCCCAACGGCCAGAAAGTCACGATTATGCTGGAAGAGCTGCTGGCGGCAGGCGTTACGCAGGCAGAATACGATGCATGGCTGATTCGCATTGGCGAGGGCGATCAGTTCTCCAGCGGCTTTGTCGAAGTAAACCCAAACTCGAAAATTCCCGCCCTTAGCGACCATTCCACCACGCCGCCGACTCGCGTGTTTGAGTCCGGCAATATTCTGCTCTATCTGGCGGAGAAATTCGGTCACTTCCTGCCAAAAGATCCGGCAGGGCGCACCGAAACGCTGAACTGGCTATTCTGGCTACAGGGCTCAGCCCCGTTCCTCGGCGGCGGTTTTGGTCACTTTTATAACTATGCGCCGGTGAAGATTGAGTACGCGATTGACCGCTTCACCATGGAAGCGAAGCGTCAGTTAGACGTCCTGGATAAACAGTTGGCTCGTGGGCGCTATGTGGCGGGCGAAGAGTACACTATCGCCGACATCGCCATCTGGCCATGGTACGGCAACGTGGTGTTGGGCAACGTGTATGGGGCGGACGAGTTCCTGGATGCACAGAGCTACAAGAACGTCATGCGTTGGGCGCAGGACATCGCCAGCCGTCCGGGAGTGAAGCGCGGTCGTATTGTTAACCGCACCAACGGCCCGCTGAACGAACAGCTGCACGAGCGTCATGACGCCAGTGACTTCGATACCAATACCGAAGACAAGCGTCAGCAATCATGATGAGAAACCGGGTGCCAGGCACCCGGTTTTATTGACCTTCCAGCCGGTAGCCCGCCATAAAGTAGCGAACGGTGGTGCTGGAATCGTGCTCTTTAAAGAAATCCATCACCATCTCTTTATCCAGCCCGTAGCGGCGCGTCAACACGCCCGCCTCCCAGGCACTCAGCTGGCGATCGCCGGTTTTCTCAAACATACGGTGCGAAAAACCCAGCACAAAGCCACGCTTATAGTCGGTGCAAAAACCGATGACCTTCTGCGCGCTGTCGGCATAAGGTGCCTTCAGTCCCGCAATTAACCCTTTGCCAAAATGGTTATCCATCTCTACGCCCTCAATCGTTATATATAAAATTATATAGCGATTTTTTGAGCGATGGTAGCGCTATTTAAGGGCTACCCCCTAAGAGGAATAAAGCGCGTCTTTTTCATCCCAACCCCGACAATGTGATCGGCACAACGGGCATTAATCACAAAAATAAGTACGCTAGGAACAGTGTTTCAAAATAAAAAGAGAAGGAGACCTTATGGCCTGGCAAGCAAACCCAGCCCGTTACGAACAGATGCAGTATCGCTACTGCGGCCGCAGCGGGTTGCAGCTTCCTGCACTGTCCCTCGGCCTATGGCACAGTTTCGGCCATATCAGCGCCCTCGACGGCCAGCGTGCCCTGCTGCGCAAAGCCTTCGACTGCGGTATAACCCATTTCGACCTTGCGAATAACTATGGGCCGCCGCCGGGCAGCGCAGAGGAAAACTTTGGCCGCCTGCTACGAGAGGATTTTGCGGGCTATCGTGACGAACTGATTATCTCCACCAAGGCCGGTTACGATATGTGGCCTGGGCCATACGGCTCCGGCGGTTCACGTAAATATCTGCTGGCGAGCCTCGATCAAAGCCTGCAGCGTATGGGGCTAGAGTACGTTGATATCTTCTATTCCCACCGCGTTGATGAGAAAACACCGATGGAAGAGACCGCGGCGGCATTAGCGCAGGCGGTGCAGAGCGGTAAAGCGCTTTACGTCGGTATCTCTTCTTATTCTTCCGAACGTACTCAGGCGATGGTGGAACTGCTGCGTGAGTGGAAAATTCCGCTGTTAATTCATCAGCCATCTTACAACCTGCTGAACCGCTGGGTGGATAAGAGCGGCCTGCTGGATACGCTTGAGCAAAACGGCGTGGGCTGTATTGCCTTTACTCCTCTCGCGCAGGGGCTGCTGACCGGCAAATACCTGAACGGTATTCCGGAAGGTTCTCGCATGCAGACGGAAGGCAAAAAAGCGCGCGGTCTGACGGAGAAGATGCTGAGCGAGAGCAATCTCAACAGCCTGCGTTTGCTGAACGACATGGCGCAGCAGCGCGGTCAGTCGATGGCGCAGATGGCGCTAAGCTGGCTGCTGAAAGACCGTCGCGTGACCTCCGTGCTGATTGGCGCGAGTCGCCCGGAGCAAATTGAAGAGAACGTGAAGGCACTGGAAAACTTGAGCTTCTCGGCAGAAGAGCTGGCGCAGATTGATAAGCATGTTGCAGATGGGCAGTTGAATCTGTGGCAGGCGTCGTCAGATAAGTAAAAGTATGAACATGTAGGCCTGATAAGCGTAGCGCCATCAGGCAGCCCGGCGCACATTGCCGAATGGCGGCGATGCCTTATCCGGCCTACAAACGTACCGGATAAGGTATTTATATCGTTATTTTTTCCCGCGAGTCAGGCTATCGAGATAACCCATCACAAACGCCGACAGTACAAACGTCAGGTGGATAATGACATACCACATCAGCTTGTTGTCCGGCACGTTTTTGGCGTCCATAAACACGCGCAGCAGGTGAATAGAGGAAATGGCGACAATCGATGCTGCGACCTTGTTTTTCAACGAGGTGGCATCCATTTTGCCCAGCCAGTTAAGCTTCTCTTTGTGCTCGCTGATATCCAGCTGCGACACAAAGTTTTCATAGCCCGAAAACATCACCATTACCAGCAGGCCACCCACCAGCGTCATATCCACCAACGACAGCAGCATCAGAATAAGGTCAGCTTCTGCCATGCTGAAAATGTTCGGCAATACGTGAAAAATCTCCTGAAAAAACTTCAGAGATAATGCCAGCAGCGCCAGCGAAAGGCCAAAGTATACCGGGGCCAGAATCCATCGCGATGCGTACATCGCATTTTCCAGAAAACGTTCCATAGCGTCCTGTTCGTCAGTCAAATTCGACCCAGTATATCGCAACTATGCAACATCATAACAACAGATGTATTCACACATCATGAGGGCGAATAAACGGTCGCTGATAGTCTGGCCACACCAGCCCCACCAGCTCCGGATAGGCTTCGTTGGCGAACTCCTGATAGCACTGTTTTAAACTCTGTACCACCGGATCAACCGGCGCAACGCGCTCACCTTTCAGGCAGCGGCGTTTGATTTCATCATAATATTCATAAACCGCCCCGTTCAGATTACGGCAGCGATCCTGCGCTTCAAACAGCCCTGGGGTTTCTTTTAATTCGTCTATCGACATCCGCTTAATGGTTGATTGCAGAAAGTCGATATACTCATGATTAATACGCCAATACCACACGGGAGTGATGCTGCTCATCAAGCTGGCAAAATGGTTTTCACCTTCATCTTTGCTGAGCGGCGCAGGGGCCAAAGGGGCAACGGTTTCATTATTGGTATCGGATGACTCGTTATTTTGACCATACAGAAAAATTAAAATAACGCCGGTGAGTAGCAGTAACACCATCACAAAATAAATAATACCGCTCATGGTTTTCTCCACTTTTTTTGATTTTAAAAGTGCGCCATGATAATGTCAACGAACCTCACTATAATAAAAAACACTTTCCAGCCCCTCGAAAGATGACAGGTATATGATTGCTGAAACCCTTATCCCAGCCCGTTTCTGTATCCCAGCCATAGAGGCTGAGCCGCAGGATATGAAGGCCAGCACGCAGGCAGAGCCGGAGAAGGCTACCCTTGCAGACTGGCAGGATGAGATATTGATAAGCGGTGGCCAATCACGTAACCCATTGCTGGAAGAGCGTGACCGTCATATAAAGGATAGATTATATCGCGTCGCGAAAATTGAAGCCTTTGCCCTTATGCTAAATAACCTGGTTGTTCAGGGAGAGATCTCTTCACTGGAGTTAAGTCAAATTATTGAGTTAAAAACCCAGGAGATAAATGATAATGGCAATGAAATTTGGCTTAATTTAATGACGCAGGAAAAAGTCACACCGCTGTTTTATAATTTAACGGATAAGTAAGTATGAAACTTGTCGATGTTAATCAGGCTAATATATCGTTAAGCCCACAGATAAGCGATGAGACGCTTCTTCAGCGTAACCTTCAGGCGCTGCGCGACGAAAAAAGCGCTGAGGGTCGGCGTATCTCCAGCCCTTCCGTCCCGCTCACCGCCGCGCTGGTCAAAATGAAGTGGAAAAACCGCCGCGAGATTTATGCCTATCAGGTCAAAGAAGAGATCTTTGGCGCAGCCCTTTGCGAAGTGATGGAACGTTACCCGCACCTGCGCGATAAAATTCTCGCCCACACCGAATCCTGCTATCAGCATGTGCTGAGCCGCGAAACCGCAACGCTTGAAATCAGCCGCGGCCTCGCGGATGGTGATTACCGCACCTCAAACGTCATCCTTAAACTGGATAAAGAAGACGAAAAACCTCCCGTTCAACCGGTGATATCCGTCGCGAAATAGTCAAAAGCACAAGACCCCTGCGGTGAATCCGCCTCAAGCGCAAGCGCCACTAGCCCGATTTTCGCGCCGACCCACTTACCTTTTCCCGCCGCAAAGACTGGCGTCACCGGCTGCCAGATTCCCCCTTGTTCACACCAGGCGAAACTGCAAATGCCTCCGTGGGTGACGCTAACACTAAACGCGCACGATGCGCTATTTATCTGCGCAATGACCCGACGGCTTTCGCGCACCACGCCGGCATCGCTCATCCAGCCAGTGACCCAAAGTAACTGATGATATCCGCCCTGCTTTTCAAGCAGCAGCGCCGCGTAGCGCTCACCGTAAATAATCAGGCCGCCGCTATCGCCATTTCCCGCTGCGTTTAGCGTCAACGCCGTTCGGGCAGTAAACTGCCACGCCGGGAATTTTTGCAAAAGCAGATTCGGCTGCCAGTAAAGATTACTTTTACCCTCAGTCTGCACCAGCGGATAACAACGTAAATTCAGTTGATGACTTCCCGGCAACAGCCAACCAGGATTAGGGTTCGCCTGCCACTGCCACTGTAAACCAGGCACGCCTCGCGCAAAATCGTCATCGGTTTGCGGCAAGCGTCGTGCCGATGGCGGCAGGCTTGCCGGGCGCGGCCAGCGCATCACTGGCTGACCTTCCCCTTCACCACCCATCGGCTCACCGATACGTGGCCAACCGTCCTGTTCCCAGCGCATCGGCTGCAGGTGGACAATACGTCCGTAGAGGTGCGCATCCTGGAAATGCACAAACCAGCATTCGCCGTCATCCAGTTCCACCCAACCGCCCTGATGCGGGCCATTCACCGGTGTATCGCCCTGGAACAACACATTTCTGGCCTCCCACGGGCCGGCCATAGTGCGGGCGCGCAGCACAGTTTCCCAGCCCGTCTCCACGCTGCCCGCCGGGGCGAAAATGTAATACCACCCGTCGCGCTTGTAGACCTTCGGCCCTTCCAGCGTCGGCTGATCGCAGCTACCGTCATAAATGATACGACCTTCGCCAAGCAGGGAAGTCCCATCCGGGGACATGGCAAACAACTGAAGCTTGTGCTTGATGCCGCTGCGGCTATGAGCAAAGGCATGCACCAGCCAGGCGTCACCGTTGTCGTCCCAGAATGGACAAGGATCAATCCAGCCTTTCGCCGGTTGCACGCAGTACGGTACGCTCCATGTTCCCCAGGGATCGTCGGTCTGACACATGAAGATTCCCTCATCCGGCGTGCTGAAAAACACCCATAGCTTGTTGTCATGCCAGCGAATTGATGGGGCCCATACACCTTTTCCCGGCTGATATTCGTCATAGCCGGGCAGCGGCAGCGCATCAAAGACGTGGTTAATAATCTGCCAGTTGATCAGGTCCGTTGAATGCAGAATCGGCAGCGCGGGCATATGGTTAAAGCTGGAAGAGACCATAAAAAAGTCGTCCCCAACTCGGACGATATCCGGGTCGGAATAGTCCGCGCACAAAATCGGGTTCTGATACTCAGATTGCGTCATCTCACTCTCCTCAGGCTTTACTCAATTCGCCGTCAACCGCTTGCGGCTCTGCGGTTGTCGCTGGTGCCCCTGCCTGTTGACGAGCGGAGAGGTCACGTTGAATTGCCGCCATTTTCTGGTCGTCGAGCTTATAGAAGCGTGACAACCACCACAGCACCAGGTAAGAGAGTGATGGCCCGAGGGTCAGGAGCCCAACGATGCCCATTGTCGCCATCGGCGTTTGTTCACTCACGCCCGCCTGATAGCCAAACAGCCCCAGCGAGAATCCTACAACCGCGCCCGCAACCGCCATCCCCATTTTCAGCGCAAACAGGTTGCCAGAATAAGAGAGCCCGGTAATACGGCGACCAAACTTCCACTCGCCGTAGTCGGCGGCGTTGGCCATCATGTTCCACTTAAAAGGTTGGTACATCTGGTGGAAGAAGCCGACGAGGAAATAGAGCGGGAACACGACCGGCAGCCAGGTCGGCGGTACGAAGAACATCACTACGCCTACTGCGACCAGCAGCAGGTTAATGTTTTTAAACAGTGATACTGCACGATAACGCTTCGCCAGCCAGCCCGCGGCGATACTGCCGATAATGGTGCCGACGACGCTTGTCGAGACAAAGGCCGATTTCATCGCCGTGCCCGCCGCCGACTCCACGCCCCCCATCATCAGATAGGTGGCGTAATAGAGCGTGGCTGCACTGCGCATCACGCCCGCCATACTGGAGAAGAAGGTAATGATCGCCACGATCCGCCACTGATCGTTTGCTAACAGCGAACGCAGATCTTCACGAATACTGCCCTGCTGCTCAACCGCAGGCGCCACGCGCTCTTTAGTCGAGAAAAAGCAAAATGCGAGCATCACAATAGCAATCAATCCCATGATGCCCATGGTGGCCTGGAAGCCGAACTGCTTATCCTCTTTGCCCAGATAATCGACCAGGAACAGCGTCGCAACGGAGACCATCAGCCCGGCAATAGAGGAAATCGTAAAGCGATAGGACTGTGCCGACAGACGATCTTTTTCATCGCGCGTGATCACCCCACCCAGCGCGCAGTAAGGAATGTTGATAAAGGTGTAACACAGCATCAGCAGGGTATAGGTCAGGTAGGCGTAAACCAGTTTACCTGATGCGCCGAAAGCCGGCGTGGTAAAGGTCATCACCGCCAACACAGCGTAAGGAATAGCAAACCAGATTAGCCACGGGCGGAAGTGGCCCCATCGGGTTTTAACCCGGTCGGCGACAATGCCGGTCAGCGGGTCGGTGATAGCATCAAGAACGCGAGTCACCAGAAACATCACCCCAACCGCCGCCGCGGAGAGGCCATAAATATCTGTATAAAACCAGGTTAAAAACATCGTTACAGAAGAGTAGACGATACCGCAAGCGGCATCGCCCATGCCATATCCCAGCTTTTCTGCGATAGACAATTTGTTGTCATTTGCCACGAGAATGTCCTCCGGAATTGAAGAGGCTTCAATGTAGGAGGATGCCTAAGACAATCCTATTGTCATTTTTCGTACTGGTATTACGTTTTCTGGCAACTGCGGAAGCTGTCACACAACTGGATGATTTGTCATACCGCTTTCATTTTTGTGACCTTAAACCAGCCGGAACACAGAGATCGCCGACTTCAGTTCACCGGTATGGTGCTGCTGTTGCTGGGCCACCTGAATCGTCTGCGCCACATGCTGTACGTTCTCCTGCACGCTGGCATCAATAGTGGCAATGCTGCCTTTCATCTGCAGCACGCTGGTTTTCTGCTGGTCGCTCATTGAGAACAGCACGTCAACGCAGGATTGCAGGCTGTCGATATTGTGGATAATCGACTCCATCGTTTTCCCCGCTCGTTCAACCTGCTCCGCGCCCTGATGGGTGCGCTCGACGGAGGTGGCAATCATCTGGCGAATATCGCGCGCGGCTTCTTCACAACGCAGCGCCAGCGTACGTACTTCGGCAGCCACCACCGCGAAACCTTTGCCGTGCGCACCCGCCCGCGCGGCCTCGACGGATGCGTTCAGCGACAGAATGTTGGTCTGGAAGGCAATGCCGTCAATAAGCTCAAGAATACCGTTAATTTTCAGCGACTCATCGCGGATATGTGCCATTGAGACCATCGCCGAGCGAATATTTTCCCCGCCCTCCTGCGCCACGCCGCTCGCCTGTTCCGCCAGCGTCCGAGCCTCGCTGGCCTTCTCGCTGGTGAGCGAGGCCGCCCCGGCGAGCTGTTCCATGGCGCTGGCGGTGACGGCTAACGATCGCGCCTGGTTATCTGTGCGTTCAGAAAGTGCGGTATTGCGCTGGAGGAGCGTTTGCGAGGCTTCAATCAGCTGCGAAACGTTGCCGCTCACTTGCTCAAGCGTATTACGCATCGCATCCAGCGTCAGGCTAAAGGTGCGGGCAAACGGGGAGCTGCTGGTTTTGCTGTCGCGCTCAAGGGTCAGATACCCCGTCTCTCGGTTGATAACCGAGGCTAACTTCGCCACTTCGCTAGCCGAGCGGGCATCCTGCTCCATCCGCACCGCCAGCAGCACGAGGAATATCGTCTGCGCGACAACGTATAGTCCATGCATTATCACCATCTCCAACCCGGTATGCATAAAGACAGTAATATTAAACAGGCCATACTCTTGCAAATAGTTAAACACCAGATGATGCACAGCAATAACGGCAGCCCCCATAATTAATGGCCGCCAGTCTCGCCACGCCAACAATGCGGACAGTAGGACAAATACCGAGAAGTGGTATTCGGTTTCGCCATTTCCAAGCTGAATAAGCAGCGCAGAATAGGCCATCATAATAAACGCGTACACCAGACGCGTAATGAGCTTGCCGGGAAAAAGTAGCGTCATGAACGTGCCGAGAACCGCAAGAAATGTGGCCACCAGCAGCGCCAGACTGAGGTTGCCATTCATCGCTCCCACGCCCAACGATACGCCCCACATCACCCAGGCGAGCACCATCAGTAGCCGGTCGGCTCTACGGCGAATAGAGGATAAAGAGAACAGATCCCGAGGTACGCCATCGGCTTGCCATAACGTCATTATTGCCATGATATATTCCGCCCGCGCAGGTGTTATTTCACGTCATATTATTGTTAGCGTTCAGAATTAAGCGTAGAGGGGTTATTTATGGCTAGCCAGCAAGTTGTTAAAAATATATCGCTACCATTAAGCTATGCTTAATAACATTTAACAGAGGATTGGAATATATAAGACTTAAGGGAAATATTATATTACTGAGGGAATAATAACGGATGGCGCAGAACGCGCCATCCGGGATACTTATTTTTTCGCGACGGTCTCTTCACCGACCAGGCCAATTTTCAGATAGCCTGCCTGATGCAGAGTATCCATGACCTTCATCATCGTCTCATAGTCCACGGTTTTGTCCGCACGGAAGAAGATAGTGGTATCTTTTTTGCCTTCCGTCAGCGCGTCAATTGCCGTCACCATGTTGTCGTCGGTAATCGGATCGTTACCGAGGAACATTGATTTGTCCGCCTTCACCGACAGATAGACTGGTTTATCCGGGCGAGGCTGCGGTTGGCTAGACGAGGCTGGCAAATTCACTTTGACATCCACGGTGGCCAGCGGGGCGGCAACCATGAAGATAATCAGCAGTACCAACATGACATCGATAAACGGCGTCACGTTGATATCATGCATTTCGCCATTATCGTCCAGATTTTCATTAAGACGCATTGCCATGGGGCGTTAACCTACTCGTAATTTCTGGGCGGTACGCACCGGGTGTACGCCGCTGGCGCTGAGGTCCAGGTCACGGCTTTGCAGCAGCAGAACCTGCGCCGCAACGTCGCTCAGGTTGGCTTTAAAGCCGCCAATCAGACGCGCGAAGATGTTATAGATAACCACCGCTGGAATCGCAGCGAACAGGCCAATTGCCGTTGCCAGCAGCGCTTCCGCGATACCAGGAGCGACGACCGCCAGGTTAGTGGTCTGGGTCTGGGCGATACCGATGAAGCTGTTCATGATACCCCATACGGTACCAAACAGGCCGACGAACGGGGAGATAGCACCGATGGTCGCCAGGAAGCCGTTACCACGGCCCATATGACGACCCACAGCTGCCACACGACGCTCCAGACGGAAGCCGGTACGTTCTTTAATACCTTCGTTATCTTCCGAACCCGCAGAGAGCTCCAGTTCGTTCTGCGCTTCGTTGATTAACTGAGTGCTCAGGCTACGAGCATCAAAAGCGGCCGCAATTTCATTTGCCTGATTCAGGGAACGTGCATCGCCTAACAGTTTTTGTTCGCGCTTGAGGCGGCGCTTATGGGAGATAAGCTCTGCACCTTTGCTGAAGAAAATAGCCCAGGTGACGACGGATGCCAGTATCAAGCCAATCATGACTACTTTAACCACGATGTCGGCATGATGATACATACCCCAAACGGAGAGATCCGCCTGCATCAAATTATTACCCACTGTGTATCTCCAGGACGTAAATCACAAATTCTGGGAACAATAATATCAAAACATCGTCGAATTGATAGTAGTTCTCATTAGTATTTACATATTGACCCAAATCACACTTATTTTCCTTGCGCTTACGCAGTAAAAAAGTTTTCCGCCCGTTTTTTGGCAAAATTTTCTGCTGTTCGCGCACTAAACGGTAGATCCCGCGTGCAATCGTGTTAATTTAGCCATCCAGACGTATAAAAACAGGTAGACAAAAATGGCAGACAAGCACCTCGATACCGCGCTGGTTAACGCCGGACGCAGCAAAAAATACACCCAGGGATCGGTGAACAGCGTCATTCAGCGCGCCTCTTCGCTGGTGTTCGATACGGTCGCCGCCAAAAAACATGCGACCCACAACCGCGCCAACGGCGAACTGTTCTATGGCCGTCGCGGTACCCTCACCCACTTCTCATTGCAGGAAGCGATGTGTGAACTGGAAGGCGGTGCCGGCTGTGCCCTCTTCCCCTGCGGTGCCGCAGCGGTAGCCAATACGATTCTGGCGTTTGTTGAACAGGGCGATAACGTGCTGATGACCAACACCGCCTATGAGCCAAGCCAGGACTTCTGCACCAAAATTCTCGGCAAGCTGGGCGTAACCACCAGCTGGTTTGACCCAATGATCGGCGAAGGGATTGCCGCGCTGATTAAGCCCAATACCAAAATCGTATTCCTGGAATCCCCCGGCTCCATCACCATGGAAGTGCACGACATTCCGGCCATTGTTGCCGCCGTGCGCCGGGTCGCGCCTGAAGCCATCATCATGATCGACAACACCTGGGCGGCGGGGATTCTGTTTAAAGCGCTCGATTTCGGTATCGATATCTCTATTCAAGCCGGTACCAAATACCTGATTGGCCATTCGGATGCGATGGTGGGTACGGCAGTGTCTAACGAGCGCTGCTGGCCGCAGCTGCGTGAAAACGCCTACCTGATGGGCCAGATGCTCGATGCGGATACCGCCTACATGACCAGTCGCGGCCTGCGTACGCTGGGCGTGCGTTTACGTCAGCACCATGAAAGCAGCCTGAAAGTGGCCGAATGGCTGGCGCAGCAGCCTCAGGTTGAACGCGTGAATCACCCTGCACTGCCTGGCAGCAAAGGGCATGAATTCTGGAAGCGTGATTTCACCGGCAGCAGCGGTCTGTTCTCCTTTGTGCTCAAAAAGCACCTGAACGATGAAGAGCTGGCGAACTACCTGGATAACTTCTCGCTGTTCAGCATGGCCTACTCCTGGGGCGGCTTTGAGTCGTTAATTCTGGCTAACCAACCGTCGGAACTCGCCAGCATTCGCCCGGAAGGAAAAATCGATTTCACCGGCACGCTGGTTCGCGTCCATATCGGTTTAGAAAACGTTGACGATCTGATTGCGGATTTAGCGGCAGGATTTGCCCGCATCGTGTAACATACCTGATGCCCGGCATCTTCTGCTGTCGGGCGGGTTAGCAATGTTTTTGATGCGTCGGTCAGACGCGTCACCGATGTTGAGAACAGTCGGTCCCCGAAGTGATAGATCACCGTCGGCGTAAACCGTTTCCGCGTTGTTGTCAGCAAATCAGGACAGCGCGGCTTCAGTAGTTGCGCACGCGATCAAGGTGTTCTTAATCTTTCGGGCGTACAATAAGCGAAAACGCTGTTCCACAGGAATGTTCATGGTCGTTATTCAAGATATTGTCGCCGCGCTTTGGCAGCACGATTTTGCTGCTCTGGCGAATCCGCACGTCGTGGGGATCGTTTATCTGGTCATGTTTGCCACACTTTTTCTGGAAAATGGCCTGCTTCCCGCTTCATTCTTACCCGGCGATAGCCTCCTGCTATTGGCGGGCGCGCTCATTGCGAAGGGCGTGATGGGCTACGTCCCCACTATTGCTATTCTGACTGCCGCGGCGAGCCTCGGCTGCTGGCTGAGCTATGTTCAGGGCCGTTGGTTGGGTAATACCCGCGTGGTGAAAGGCTGGCTGGCGCAGTTGCCGGATAAATACCATCAGCGGGCTACCTGCATGTTTGACCGTCACGGTCTGCTGGCGCTGCTGGCGGGGCGTTTCCTGGCGTTTGTGCGTACCCTGCTGCCAACCATGGCGGGTATCTCCGGCCTGTCGAATCGCCGCTTCCAGGTGTTCAACTGGCTGAGCGCACTGCTGTGGGTGGGCGTAGTGACGAGCTTAGGCTATGCCATCAGTATGATTCCGTTTGTGAAACGTCATGAAGATCAGGTGATGACCTTCCTGATGGTTCTACCGATTGTCCTGCTGGTCGCCGGGCTTCTGGGCACGGTGATTGTGGTGATTAAGAAGAAGTATTGCGACGCATAATATCTCGTAGCCCGGCCAAGCGCAGCGACGCCGGGCTACGAATTACATTCCCCGCAGTCGCGCGGCATCCTCTCCCGGCGTCATGCCGAAATAACGCTTAAACTCACGGCTGAACTGCGAAGCGCTTTCGTATCCAACCTGCATCGCCGCGGCGCTGGCCTTCAGCCCGTCATGCACCATCATCATCCGCGCTTTGTGCAGACGGTAGCTCTTCAGGTACTGCAACGGCGACGTGCTGGTCACCGACTTAAAGTTATGGTGAAACGCCGACAGGCTCATATTGGCCTCGGCGGCGAGCTGGTCCACGCTTAAGGCTTCTGTGTACTGGCTTTCAATGCGTTTGAGCACCCGGCTAATCTGGCTGAAATGGGTCTGGCGGCTGACCAGCGCCATCAGCGCGCCGCCGCGTGGCCCGGTCAGCACGTGGTAGAGCATTTCACGAATAATCTGTTTTCCCAGAATACGAGCGTCCAGCGGGCGTTCCATCACATCCAGCAGGCGTTCGGAGGCACAGAGAATCTCTTCTGAGAGCGTCGCCGAGTTGATGCCGCTTTCTGCCATCGATGAAGGATGAAACAGCGGGTCTTCACCGATATCCATCAGCAGCTCTTGCAGTTGTAGAATATCGACATCAAGCCGTAATCCTGCCAGCGGCGCGTCCTCAGTCGCAAAAGTTTCACATTCGAAGGGTAAAGGTACCGTCAGCAGCAGATATTCGTTGGCATCGTAGCGGAAGGTACGCTCGTTGATATAACCAATCTTATAGCCGGAAAAGAGAAACACGATGCCCGGCCGATACATCACCGGAGTGCGCCCGCTTGGCTGAGTGCCATAGATAAGCTGAATATCCGGCAGCAGGGCTCGCAGATTTTGTTCGTTACTTTTCAGCTGCTTAATTTTATCTGTCAGCAGCAAACAGATCTCTTCACGGTTCATCAACGGAGGCTCCTGATACCTTTTCCGACGCTGCCATTGTGGCGTTGTTTAACGTATTTCTCCAGAGCTATGGAGAAATGGGCAAGACAATCGCAGGAATGTGCATTGAGAGGTACGACAACGAAGACCACAATGATGTCATTCGGCGATGACCCCTCACCGCCCTCTTTTTCCACCCACCATATAGGGAACGAGCAATGTTTAATTTTGATCTTCATACCCCGACCCGCATTCTGTTCGGTAAAGGCGCTATCGAAAACCTGCGCGCTCAGATCCCCGCTGACGCTCGCGTGCTGATTACCTACGGCGGCGGCAGCGTGAAAAAAACCGGCGTGCTGGACCAGGTGCTGAGCGCACTGCAAGGTCTGGACGTGCTGGAGTTCGGCGGGATTGAGCCAAACCCATCTTACGAGACGTTGATGAACGCGGTGAAAATTGCCCGCGAAGAGAAAGTCACCTACCTGTTGGCCGTTGGCGGTGGTTCCGTACTGGATGGCACCAAGTTTATCGCCGCTGCCGCGCATTACGATACCAACATCGACCCGTGGGAAATTCTGGAAACCTACGGCAGCAACGTCAACAGCGCGATCCCTATGGGTTCCGTACTGACGCTGCCAGCGACCGGTTCCGAGTCCAACAAAGGTGCCGTTATCTCCCGTAAAACGACCGGTGACAAGCGCGCCTTTATGTCTCCACACGTGCAGCCGCTGTTTGCGATTCTGGACCCGGTTTACACCTACACCCTGCCTCCACGTCAGGTCGCTAACGGCGTAGTAGATGCATTCGTTCATACCGTAGAGCAGTACGTAACTTACCCGGTTGACGGCAAAATTCAGGATCGTTTCGCGGAAGGCATTTTGCTGACCCTGGTTGAAGATGGCCCGAAAGCGCTGCAGGAACCAGAAAACTATGCCGTACGTGCCAACATCATGTGGGCAGCCACTCAGGCACTGAACGGCCTGATTGGCGCTGGCGTACCGCAGGACTGGGCAACCCATATGCTGGGTCACGAACTGACCGCAATGCACGGTCTGGATCACGCGCAGACGCTAGCTATCGTGCTGCCTGCCCTGTGGAATGAAAAACGCGATACCAAACGCGCCAAACTGCTGCAGTACGCAGAACGCGTATGGAACATCACCGAAGGTTCTGACGATGCGCGTATCGACGCCGCTATCGCCGCAACCCGCAGCTTCTTCGAACAAATGGGCGTGCCAACTCGCCTGTCCGACTACGGTCTGGACGGCAGCTCTATCCCTGCGCTGCTGAAAAAACTCGAAGAGCACGGCATGACTAAACTCGGTGAAAATCAGGATATTACCCTGGACGTGAGCCGCCGTATTTACGAAGCTGCACGCTAAGAGCTTCTCGCTTTACCTTTCGTTTTTGCATATTTCGACCAGACTTATTCTTACAAACCTTGCCAGGGTTATGCCCTGGTAAGCTCGTAAAAAGGAGAAATGCATGACACATCCAACCGTGATTAAACTGCACGATGGCAATGTAATGCCGCAGCTCGGCCTCGGGGTATGGCAGGCCACGAATGAGGAAGTCGTCACCGCGATCCATAAAGCGCTCGAGGTGGGCTACCGTTCCATTGATACCGCCGCCGCTTACAAAAATGAGTCGGGAGTCGGTAAAGCAATTAAGAGCGCGGGCGTTGCTCGTGAGGATCTGTTCATCACCACCAAGCTGTGGAATGACTCCCATCTCCGCGCGGCGGATGCCCTGCAGGAGAGCCTGGAGCACCTGCAGCTGGACTATCTCGACCTGTATCTGATCCACTGGCCGGTTCCTGCAACCGACCATTATATCGATGCGTGGAAGAGCCTGATTGAACTGCAAAAACAGGGGCTGATTAAGAGCATCGGCGTGTGTAACTTTCAGGTGCCTCACCTGCAGCGGCTGATTGATGAAACCGGCGTTGCGCCGGTTATCAACCAGATTGAGCTGCATCCGCTGATGCAGCAGCGTCAGCTGAACGCCTGGAACGCCACGCACAAAATCCAGACCGAGTCCTGGAGTCCGCTGGCACAGGGCGGTGAAGGGGTGTTTGACCAGAAGGTTATCCGTGCTCTGGCGGATAAATACGGCAAGACCCCCGCGCAAATCGTGATTCGCTGGCACCTCGACAGCGGCCTGGTGGTTATCCCGAAATCGGTCACGCCGTCACGCATCGCCGAGAACTTTGCGGTGTGGGATTTCCGTCTGGATAAAGATGAGCTGAGCGAAATTGCGAAGCTGGATCAGGGCAAGCGTTTAGGGCCGGACCCGGACCAGTTTGGTGGTTAAGTTGTATTGAGTGCCGGATGGTGGCTACGCCTTATCCGGCCTATAAATCATCGAGTAGGCCTGATAAGCGCAGAGCCATCAGGCATAAAATACCCGGCATTTGCCGGGTATTTTTTTAGCTCAACGAGACGCGGGTTTAGGGCGCTTTTTGATGCCGCCAGGCGTCTGGCGCTGATGCGCCACCGGCGTGTGCTTGGTCAGCGCCGGGCGGGTATTGCGGTTCTGGCGACGCGCTTCGCGCATTTCATCCAGCGTCGGCGCAGGAACCAGGCAATCACGACGGCTGCCGATCAGATGCTTTTTGCCCATCGTCTCCAGCGCCGTACGAATCAGCGGCCAGTTAGCCGGATCGTGATAGCGCAGCAGCGCTTTATGCAGACGGCGCTGCTTATCGCCTTTCGGGATCACCACGTCTTCACTCTTATAGCCAATTTTACCCAGCGGGTTCTTGCCGGTGTAATACATGGTGGTCGAGTTCGCCAGCGGCGACGGGTAGAAGTTCTGTACCTGGTCCAGACGGAAGCGGTGCTGCTTCAGCCACAGCGCCAGGTTAACCATATCTTCATCGCGCGTTCCCGGATGGGCGGAGATAAAGTACGGAATCAGATACTGCTCTTTACCGGCCTGCTTCGAATAAGTGTCGAACAGCTCTTTAAAGCGGTGATAGCTGCCCATCCCCGGCTTCATCATTTTCGACAGCGGCCCTTCTTCGGTATGTTCCGGCGCAATCTTCAGATAGCCGCCCACGTGGTGGGTAGCTAGCTCTTTGATATAGCGCGGGTCTTCCACCGCCAGGTCGTAACGCACACCGGAGGCAATCAGGATTTTCTTGATGCCTTTCAGGTCGCGGGCGCGGCGATACAGATTGATGGTCGGCGTGTGGTCGGTATCCATATGCGAACAGATTTCCGGGTACACGCAGGAGAGACGACGACAGGTTTGCTCCGCACGCGGCGACTTACAGCGCAGCATATACATATTTGCCGTTGGGCCACCCAGGTCGGAGATAATGCCGGTAAAGCCCGGTACCGTATCGCGAATAGCTTCGATTTCGTTGATGATCGAATCTTCGGAGCGGCTCTGAATAATACGGCCTTCATGCTCGGTGATGGAGCAGAAGGAACAGCCGCCGAAGCAGCCGCGCATGATATTGATAGAGAAACGAATCATATCGTACGCCGGAATACGCGCCTTACCGTATGACGGATGCGGAACGCGCTGATACGGCAGCGCAAACACGCTATCCATCTCTTCGGTGGAGAGTGGAATTGCAGGCGGGTTAATCCAGATATAGCGGTCGCCCTGCTTTTGCATCAGCGCACGGGCGCTGCCCGGGTTTCCTTCGTGGTGCAGAATACGGGAGGCATGGGCGTACAATACCTTGTCGCCTTTAACCTTCTCAAAAGACGGCAGCAGCACGTAGGTTTTCTCCCACGGCTTAGGGCGCGGCGGCTGCACGGTAACGGCTTTGGCTTCCTGTTTTTTCGGTGCTACCGGTTTGTTGTCAGCACACGGCAGATCGTCGCCGTACGGATGCGGAATCGGGTCGATTTTCCCCGGGGTGTCGATGCGGGTTGAGTCGACGCCAGACCAGCCCGGCAGCGCTTCTTTGACGATAATCGCCGTGTTACGCACATCGCGAATCTGCGCGATGGGTTCGCCCGCCGCCAGACGGTGCGCCACTTCAACGAGCGGACGCTCGCCGTTGCCGAACATCAGCATGTCGGCTTTGGCGTCAATCAGCACCGAACGGCGCACGGTATCGGACCAGTAATCATAGTGCGCGGTACGACGCAGGCTGGCTTCGATGCCGCCGAGAATGACCGGCACATCTTTCCACGCCTCTTTACAGCGCTGGGTATAGACCAGCGTGGCGCGGTCCGGGCGTTTGCCCGCGACGTTGTCTGGGGTATAGGCATCGTCATGGCGCAGCTTGCGGTCTGCGGTGTAGCGGTTGATCATCGAGTCCATGTTGCCCGCGGTGACGCCGAAGAACAGGTTCGGTTTGCCCAGGCGCATAAAGTCGTCTTTGCTGTTCCAGTCCGGCTGAGCAATGATCCCCACGCGGAAGCCCTGCGCTTCCAGCATACGGCCACAAATCGCCATCCCGAAGCTCGGGTGGTCAACGTAGGCGTCGCCGGTTACCAGAATGATGTCGCAGCTATCCCAGCCAAGTTGATCCATCTCTTCACGTGACATCGGCAAAAACGGAGCCGGCCCAAAACAGGCAGCCCAGTACTGCGGCCAGGAGAAAAGGTCGCGATCCGGTTGGATCAGGGAGATAGCGCTCATATTGCTTCCGAAAAATTGGCAAAAAAATAGACAAAGGCCGGGGATTATAAGCCCGATCGCCCTACTAATGAAGTGGGAATTTTTAACGAGGTGTGAGTCCCGGCGTCGCTGCGCTCGGCCGGGATACAAAGACGCCGGGGGTTTTTGATTACGGCGCCGGGTTCACCAGAATCTGTCCGATAGAACCACGGTCAGCAAGCTCCAGCGTCTGGCTGGCGTACTGGAACGGGAAGTGCGGCCATGACGGCTGTGAGTAATAGACCAGCAGCTCTACCTGGCCATCAATCCAGACCGTATCTTTCCAGCCGCGGTCTTCCGGCAGCGGCGTCGCGCCGTTGACGTTGCGAATCTGGAACATTACCCCTTCAATATGGAACGACTGCGGCGCATCGGCGCGTACCGTCCAGCGCTCCCAGGTTCCCTGTTGCGCGGTGATATCAATACGCTGCGGGTCCCACAGCTGGCCGTTGATGCCCGGATCGTCGCCCAACAGAATGTCACGGCTGCGAATCGGCGTGCCGCTGAGCACTTCCGTTGGCAGTATGCGCATTGGTAAGTTATCGGTCACTAACGGCAGAAGCCCCGTCGGACGCAGGGTCAGCACTAGAGTTGAGATCAAAATGCTCGATGGTTCAAAGAAGCCGCGAATACGTTCCATGATGCTGGCTGACTCACCGCAGGTGATCGACGCTTCGTCACCGTTGGTCATATCGACCAGCACTTCGCGACGTTCGCCCGGTGCCAGGGAGATTTGCGTGGTGGAGACCGGCGCGGGCAGGAAGCCCTGATCGCTGGAAATCACATGCAGCGCACGGCCATCGCTCATCCGCAGCGAGTAGCGACGAGAGTTAGAGGCGTTCAGCAGGCGCAGGCGCACCCAGCCGCGTGACACTTCCACGTACGGCCCCTGTACGCCGTTGACCAGCAACGTATCGCCAACAAAGCCACCGCTGCCCGGCTCGTCGTACACCGGTGCGCCAAAGTTATCCAGGCGCTTATCCTGAATGATGACCGGGAAGTCGTCGACGCCGTAGTGGTTAGGGAATGGTAAGGACTTACTAACCTCATCTTCCACCAGCCACATGCCCGCCAGGCCGTTATAGACCTGCTGCGCCATGTGGTTCGGCGTATTGGCCTGATACCACAGCGTTGATGCGCTCTGGCGAATCGGCAGCACCGGCGCCCAGTCGGCATTTGGCGTCATCATGCGCGCCGCACCGCCAATCAGCGGCCCCGGCACCTGCAGGCCGCGCACGGTCATGGCGACGTTTTCAGTCAGACGGTTGCTGTAGATGAGTTTGACATCGTCACCCTTCCAGACACGGATCGTCGGCCCAAGATAGCGACCGTTGACGCCCCAGACGGACGCGCGCGTGCCCTGGGTAAACGACCAGTGCGCACGTTGCAGCGTTAGGAATAGCGGTTGCCCACGGCGAGACTCCAGCAGCGGAGGCACCGGCAATGCGGGCTGCTTCCCTGCGGCTTGAGCCCTCAGCGGCACGGTGCCCGCACATAGCGCAACGCCCGAGGCCTGAATAAACTGACGCCGACTGAGTGACATATAAGCTCCATCAAAACGAACAAATCAAACGTGGGAAATCATTTTCCCGACAGTAAAACAGCATGCGACGCGAGCGTTCACCCGCGCCATCAGCAGATATTACTTTTTACCGGCAGACTCACGCTGGGCCACTTCCTGGTCCAGCTCGTCGATTTTAGCCTTCATCACTTCACGGCAGTGCTTCGCCAGGTCACGAACCTGATCTTTACCCCACGCGCTGGTGTCGATTGGCTCCAGCATTTCCACAATCACCAGACCATTATTCCAGCGGTTGAGTTTAATCTTATTGGAAGTATTCGACACACACACCGGGATAATTGGCACACCAGCGGCGATAGCCGCATGGAACGCACCGGTTTTAAACGGCAGCAGACCACGGCCACGGCTGCGGGTACCTTCCGGGAACATCCAGATGGAAATTTTGCGTTTCTTAAAGGTATCCGCCACTTCCGCAATAGTACTGTGCGCTTTCGCTTTGTTATTACGGTCGATCAGCAGGTTGCCGGTCAGCCAGTACAGCAGGCCAAAGAACGGAACCCAAACCAGGCTCTTTTTACCGACCGTTACGGTTGGCGGCTGGACGATGTTCGCCGCCGTCACCATATCGTAGTTGTTCTGGTGATTGGCGATATAAATCGCGTTGCCATAGTTCTCCGCGTCAGCCGGTTTGCGGGTTTCAACCTTTAAACCGAACACGGGCGCCATACGGCCAAACATATGGCCAAAGGTGGCGACGTGTTTTGGGTTACGCGGACTGAACAGGCAATAGATGCAGCCAAAGATGCATACCAGGATGCAATAAATGACGACAATAATGACACGTAAAATAAATAGCATAGCGTCCTCTGAACCCTGAACCACTTAGAATGTTACCGATCAGGCGGGTGCCGACAGGATATATACCGGACAGGGCTTTGTTACTTGCAGACCCCTGCAAAGGGGTATTGTTAATCGCAACGGCTGAATTAACAACGGTTTCACGGTAATTTTTCCCCCGCCTGACGACGGGGGAGATGATTACTCTTCGCTGTCACCCGCCGAAGCGCGCCGCGGTGAATCAATCTCAATGCGATCGATTTTTTGCAGGCCACGCATCAGGGTACCGCGACGACCGCGCTCACCCGTGACTTTTTGCAGCTCTTCCGGGCGCAGTTTGATCTTACGTTTGCCCACGTGGAAGGTCAGCGTACTCTGCGGCGGCAGCACATACAGATGCGCCAGACTATCGACGCCGCTGGCCGCTTCCGCCGCCGGGATGTTGATAATCTTGTTACCCTTACCTTTCGATAGCTGCGGCAGGTCGCTCAGCGGGAACATCAGCATACGGCCCGCCGAGGTGATAGCCAGCAGCATATCGCTCTCGTCCTCGATGACCACCGGCGGCATCACGCGAGCGTTATCCGGCAGGGAAATCAGCGCTTTACCGGCACGGTTACGCGCCACCAGGTCATTGAAGGTGCACAGGAAACCGTAGCCCGCATCAGACGCCATCAGCAGCTTGGTATCGTCGCCTTCCATCAGCATGTGCTCAACGGTCGCTCCCGGCGGTAGCGTCAGCTTGCCGGTTAGCGGCTCGCCCTGACCGCGCGCAGACGGCAGCGTAATCGGGTCGATGGCGTAGCTGCGACCAGTGGTATCGACGAACACCACCGGCTGGTTGCTCTTGCCTTTCACCGACGATTTCCAGCTATCGCCAGACTTATAGTTCAGCCCCTGAGCGTCAATGTCATGACCTTTCGCACTACGTACCCAGCCCATCTGCGACAGCACGATGGTGACAGGTTCAGACGGCAGCATGTCATGTTCGCTCATTGCTTTCGCTTCTTCGCGCTCATGCAGTGGGGAACGGCGATCGTCACCAAAGGCTTCGGCATCGGCCTGCAGCTCTTTCTTCAGCAGGTTGCTCATCTTGCGTTCGGACGCCAGGATCGACTGCAGATGATCGCGCTCTTTGGCTAAATCATCCTGCTCACCGCGGATCTTCATCTCTTCGAGCTTCGCCAGGTGGCGCAATTTCAGCTCGAGGATCGCTTCCGCCTGGGTTTCGCTGATGCCAAAGCGCGACATCAGCGCCGGCTTCGGCTCATCTTCGTGACGGATAATCTCGATCACTTCATCGATGTTGAGGAACGCCACCAGCAAACCTTCGAGGATATGCAGGCGTTTGAGCACTTTCTCGAGGCGGTAGTTCAGGCGACGACGTACGGTGTCGCGGCGGAACGCCAGCCATTCGGTGAGGATCTCCAGCAGGTTTTTCACCGCCGGACGACCATCCAGCCCGATCATGTTCAGGTTGATGCGGTAGCTCTTTTCCAGATCGGTGGTGGCGAACAGGTGGTGCATCACCGGTTCCATATCTACGCGGTTGGAACGCGGCACGATAACCAGACGAGTCGGGTTTTCGTGGTCGGATTCGTCGCGCAGGTCATCGACCATCGGCAGCTTTTTATTGCGCATCTGCGCTGCTATCTGTTCCAGCACCTTGGCGCCGGAAACCTGATGCGGCAGTGCGGTAATCACCACCGCGCCGTCTTCTTTATTCCACACCGCACGCATGCGCACGGAGCCACGGCCATTCTGGTAAATTTTGCGGATTTCCGCGCGCGAGGTGATGATTTCCGCCTCGGTCGGGTAGTCCGGGCCCTGAACGATATCCAGCACCTCGTCGAGCGTGGTCTGCGGTTTTTCAATCAGGGTAATCGCGGCTTTCGCCACTTCACGCAGGTTATGCGGCGGGATATCCGTCGCCATACCCACGGCGATGCCGGTAGTGCCGTTCAGCAGGATGTTAGGCAGGCGCGCAGGCAGCATTTTCGGCTCCTGCATGGTGCCGTCAAAGTTTGGCACCCAATCAGCCGTGCCCTGCCCCAGCTCGCTTAACAGCAGCTCGGAATATTTCGACAGGCGGGATTCGGTATAACGCATCGCCGCGAACGATTTCGGATCGTCCGGTGCCCCCCAGTTCCCCTGGCCATCGACCAGCGGGTAACGGTAAGAGAACGGCTGCGCCATCAGCACCATCGCTTCATAACAGGCGCTATCGCCGTGCGGATGGTACTTACCCAGTACGTCACCGACGGTACGGGCGGATTTTTTAAATTTCGCGGTGGCGTTCAACCCCAGTTCCGACATTGCGTAAACAATGCGGCGCTGCACCGGTTTCAGGCCATCGCCAATAAACGGCAACGCACGGTCCATGATGACGTACATGGAGTAGTTTAAGTAGGCGTTTTCCGTAAATTCATGTAGCGCAAGGCGCTCTGCCATATCGCTCATTAACAGTGGATCCTCAATCTGCATGCTGACCGTTCGGACGGCAATATTGCCGCAGATAATAACCTATCTCACGGTCTGAGTCACAAACCGTGAGATAGGTTGAGAGCGGGTTAACGAAGCGGCAAATAAATATCCGTCAGCAGCGCATGTTCCGGCACCTCATGAACAAAGTTGAGGTACTGGAAAAAGACCGGGAAGTCGCGCGGCGTCTCACCGCTGCCCGGCAGCCACTCGCGGAACAAATACCAGACGCTGTCAGGCAGTGAATCCAGCGAGCCCTGATGACGCACCACCGCGCAGCGCCCGCCGGGGATTTCAGCGTTAACCACGCCAAACGCGTTCTCCGGTATCGGTGCTGCGACGCTGCCGCAGATATCAAAGCGAAACTGCTCCGGCGGCGTCGTTTGCGGGTCGTGCCAGGCAATGCCGTAGGTTTGGCTACTTTTCACCGGAGAAAACCCGGTGCTGCGTCGCCATTCAATAAAGGTTGCCGCGCTGTCGTTCACCCGATCCGGATGCCCTTGATGGGTCAACATGGCGACGTTGGTATGCGGAAATTCAACGATTTTTACGTCCATTACGTTCTGCTCCTGTAATGCCAGTTTAGGTACGCGTTGGTGCCAGGCCGCCCAGTTCGGTTTTTGGCGGAACTGGCGCGGGCTTTGGCCAAACGCGGTTTTAAAGGCACGAGTGAACGACTCCGGGTTCTGAAACCCGGCCTCCAGCGCAATATCGATAACCTTATCCTGTGGGTTAAACGCCAGCCGCCAGGAAGCGCGGCGCAGGCGTAACCACTGGATATAGCGATACAGCGGCAGGCCGCTCCAGGCGGTAAATTGCCGATGGAAATGAAATGGCGAACTGTGCGCCATCCGGCTTAACGCCTCAAGCGAGAGAGGCTCATCCAGATGACGCTCAATGTGGTCGCAAACGCGCCGCAGACGTTCGGAATAAGCCGCGCTTAATAAGTCACTCATCACTGCCTCCTTGCGGGACATTCTGCCCGCCTGGCCGCAGTGAATCCTGACCGATCTTGCGCAGTTCTGGGGGATTACGGATTCACTTTGCGGATCTGCTTCACGTCGATTTCAACGGAGTTCCAGTCTTTATCCACTTCGCCCTGGATTTCAACCACATCCTGCGGGGTGATGGTCTGGCCGTTCCAGCGTTTGTGGTCAATATCCACGTTTACGGTGCCGCTGGCATCTTTAAAAATATACAGATCGTCAGAGACGCGCTCGATAATATTCCCACGAAGCGTGACCCAGGTGTCATCCCGCATGGTTTTGGCGTTCGCCGCGGTGGTCACGGTGCCGTTAGGGCCAACGAAGCCGCCGGCCTGCGTCGTCGTGGTAGACGGGCCGGAAAACCCGCCCTGAGTGGCAGCCAATGCCGGTGCAGAAGCCAGAGCAAGGATAGCGGCGATAGCAGCAAGTTTCTTCATGATGTGTTCTCCCTTTTGTGTTGTATGGGGACTATTACACCCGCCATTTCTTAACAACTTCTTAAGGGGAAAAAAGATTTATTTTTGCTGTACAGTAACCGCAAGGGCGCGGTTTACTTGGCATACAGAGCAGCAGGCAAGGAGCAGCAGATGCGCATTTTATTAGTGGAAGATGACAAGCTTATCGGCGATGGCATCAAAACCGGGCTCGGCAAAATGGGCTTCAGCATTGACTGGTTTACCCGCGGTGAAGAGGGCAAAATTGCGCTCTATAGCGCCCCGTACGATGCGGTGATCCTGGATCTCACCCTGCCCGGCATCGACGGGTTGGACATTCTGCGCGAGTGGCGCGAAAAATCCCGCCGCGAACCGGTGCTCATTCTTACCGCTCGCGATGCGCTGAGCCAGCGCGTAGAAGGGCTGCGCTTAGGCGCTGACGACTACCTCTGCAAACCGTTCGCGCTGATTGAAGTCGCCGCCCGACTGGAAGCGCTGATTCGCCGCGCCCACGGCCAACCGAGCAGCGTACTGCGCCACGGCGAGGTGGAGCTTGACCCAAACCATCTGACCGCCACGTTTAAAAACGAGCCGCTGATACTGAAGCCGAAAGAGTTTGCCCTGCTGGAGCTGCTGCTGCGCAACGCCGGGCGAGTACTGCCGCGTAAGCTCATCGAAGAGAAGCTTTACAGCTGGGATGAAGAGGTCACCAGCAACGCCATTGAAGTACACGTCCACCATCTGCGCCGCAAGCTCGGCAGCCCGTTTATTCGTACCGTCCACGGTATCGGCTACACGTTGGGTGACCAATGAACCTGTTCCGCCGCCTGAGTCTGCGCGTTCGCCTGACGCTGCTGTTTATGCTGCTCTCCGCCGTGGCCTGGTGTTTTGCCAGCGTCATCGCCTGGAAGCAAACCACCGATAAGCTGGACAAGCTGTTTGATACCCAGCAAATGCTGTTTGCCAAACGCATCAGCGCGATGGATTTCGCCGACCTGCCGACGTCCCGCCAGTGGATTCGCGCGCCGAAGAAGGTTAAACACGGGCATCTTGATGAAGACGCGCTGGCGTTCGCCATCTATACCGTCGACGGCAAAATGGTGCTGCACGACGGCGAGAACGGACCGTTCATTCCCTATCACTACCGCCGGGAAGGCTTTGACGACGGTCCCTTGAGCAACGATGACGATAGCTGGCGGTTTCTGTGGCTGACTACCGCCGATAAGAAATACCGGATCGTAGTCGGCCAGGAGTGGGACTACCGTCAGGAGATGGCGCTGGACATCATCACCGGCCAGCTAACGCCGTGGCTGGTTGCCCTGCCGGTGACCTTTTTACTGCTGATTCTGTTGATTAGCCGCGAGCTAGCGCCGCTCAAAAAATTAACCCGCACCCTGCGCCAGCGCCACCCAGACTCCGGCGAGCCGCTGGATACCCAGGGCGTGCCGAACGAAGTGCGCCCAATGCTGGATGCGCTGAATCTGCTGTTCCGCAAAACCCACGATATGATGACTCGCGAGCGGCGCTTCACCTCCGATGCCGCCCATGAACTGCGCAGCCCGCTCACCGCATTGCGGGTGCAGGCCGAAGTAGCACAGCTGTCGCAGGACGATCCGCAAAGCCAGCAAAAAGCGCTGATGCAGCTGCACGCGGGTATCGACCGCGCCACTCGCCTGGTCGAGCAACTGTTGACGCTTTCCCGCCTTGATTCGTTAGAACAACTCGCCGATGTGCAGACGGTGAATCTTGGCGATCTGCTGCAATCCTCGGTAATGGATATCTATCACGCCGCGCAAAAGGCGGGCATTGAAATTCGCCTGCACCTGAACGCGCAGCAGGTTACCCGCACCGCCCAGCCGCTGCTGATGAGCCTATTGGTGCGTAATCTGCTGGATAACGCCGTGCGCTACAGCCCGTCGGGTAGCGTCGTTGACGTCACGCTGGACAGCCACGGCTTCAGCGTCCGCGATAACGGGCCGGGCATTCAGCCGGAAGCGCTGGCACGCATCGGCGAGCGCTTCTATCGCCCGCCGGGGCAGGATGAAACCGGCAGCGGACTTGGTCTGTCGATTGTTCAGCGGATTGCGACGCTGCATGGGATGGCGGCGACGTTTGCTAACGCGGTTAAAGGTGGGTTTGAAGCCTCAGTAAAATGGTAGCTGGCGCGGATAAAGGAGATATCAGAATACCCTCTATCCGCACAGAGAGTTTATATACAAAATATATTGCGCCCCCAAAAAACCCACCAACCCGCGCAAAGACAGGCCAATACAGCAAAAAAATTCAGCCAGACCCCAAACCAATTCCTCGTATACAGTTTTCGGAGAAGAATAATAACAAGCGGTGTAAGTATGATAAAAGCCGAAAAACAGGCTTGGAGGATACGATCATATCCTGATGTTTTTGGAATGCTACAAACGGTATCGCCGGGTGCCATCATCCAGCTATATTTATTAAATGCAAAGAATGTATTCATTAGCCAATAAGCCAGGATGATATATATGAATACTTCAAATATGGATATTAACCGTTCTTTTGACATATATGGCTACTCTTTAAGCAATATTCTAATGTGTGGTCTTATTTCTAGCAGTCTCATTCCATAAGATATAAAACTATAATCATCTGTACCTTTCTGCGGTACATTTTTTATTAACTGAAGAAAATCGCCCAATTTCCGCTGGACACCTCGATTATATCGAATACCCGTCATTATGTACTGTTCATCAGACATATAGAGCGATGCTGAGTCGGGATAGTCATACAAAAAAAGATCTCGTAAATAAGTTGCAGATACCTGAAGGTTAAAATCATCTTCCATTAGGCAAGTTGCTAACTCTAACTGATCCCGGGTTGTCAACTCTGCGGGATCAAGGCCCAACGTAACGGCTGCCACTCGTATCTGTACAGCAACAGAGCCAAATGAGGTGGCCTCCTTCGGTTTTCCTAACCATGGGAACATCCTTTTAGCCTCAAAAACCTGGAATTTAAAATTTTCTGGCATTCCTCCTGACTCAATCCAGGCCACACCACCAAGTAAGTCAGGCCGAATACCGGCTACATTTGCATAATGAATGATTTTATCCCTATTATACTGCACATATGCGTCCTTGTAGGCATTCAAATAAAATCCCCCTGAACGTCCTTTTACGTCATTTCGCCCCAACTTCCAAAACAGAACATCAATTTCATCCCACTTACGAAATTTAGCTTCAGAGACAGAACAGAAACGGTTTCTTATCACCATGTTGTTTTTCATCGTTAGAAAATCCGCTCATTCCAAAAACTGTATGATTCCGTACTCGCTGATAAATGTTTCCAGGTAATATTCTCATAGTTCAGAATAACAACCTCTTCGGGTTGATTACCGGCATGATTAAGTACATGAGGGTAACACGATGATATGTTAGATAAGTGAGCCTTTTGTAACTCAACCGTATAAAATCTTTCAATACCACCATTCCGAATTGTTCTATAAAAGTTGAATACGACAGATAATGCTTCATTTGCTGAAATTGCAGAATTTAACAAAGGAGATGACTTATCGATGGGTTTGTAGAACTTCACCGGATGGTGAGTAACATTACGCTCTCGGCTTATGGAATGATCGAATTGCAGAACAAAAATCTCATCTACATGGTTTATTTGATACTTATTACCAATAGAATCAGAAGTTCCACAACCTGCTGAAATTAGACCTTGTTTTTCACCTGTAATCGATGCATATATTATATTTGCCATGATTAACCTCATGAATTATCAGTTTTGAATAGCTTATCCCGTCTCAGCAATTAAAAAGGGTTCAAGCCTGTCATTTACTCATAATTCAGAAATTATTTACCCCATTCGTGTAATGGCTTAAACGCTCAAACCATTATTGCTAATTCAGCAAAAGACTTTGCACATTTTGCACATTTAATCGTTACAGCAAGGCGAGTATCATGCCCCTCAAAAGCCAACTTTTGAGGATTCATCATGAGCAACATCCTGATTATCAACGGTGCGAAGAAATTCGGCCATTCTAACGGCCAACTGAACGACACCATGACTGAAGTCGCGGAGACCTTCCTGCGCGACCTCGGGCATGATGTTAAAGTGGTTCGCGCCGATAGCGATTATGACGTAAAAGCCGAAGTCCAAAACTTCCTGTGGGCCGACACCGTTATCTGGCAGATGCCGGGCTGGTGGATGGGCGCGCCGTGGACCGTCAAAAAATATATCGATGACGTGTTCACCGAAGGCCACGGTTCTCTGTACGCCAGCGATGGCCGTACCCGCTCCGACGCCAGCAAAAAATATGGTTCCGGCGGTCTGATCCAGGGCAAAACCTATATGCTGTCCCTGACCTGGAATGCCCCAATGGAAGCTTTTACCGATAAAGAGCAGTTCTTCCACGGCGTGGGCGTTGACGGCGTTTACCTGCCGTTCCACAAAGCCAACCAGTTCCTGGGAATGGAAGCACTGCCGACCTTTATCGCCAACGACGTGATTAAAATGCCTGACATTCCACGTTACGTTGCAGAATACCGCGAGCATCTTGCGAAGATTTTTGGTTAACTGGTAACCTGGAATTAGAAGGAGTTAATCATGTTGACAGTTATTGCTGAAATCCGTACTCGTCCGGGCCAACATCATCGTCAGGCGGTACTGGAACAGTTCACCAAAATTATCCCAACCGTACTGAAAGAAGACGGCTGCCACGGCTACGCGCCGATGGTGGACCACGCCGCAGGCGTGAGCTTCCAGACCACAGCACCAGATTCCATCGTGATGGTTGAAGTGTGGGAAAGCGTAGCGCACCTTGAAGCGCACCTGCAGACGCCGCACATGAAAGCCTGGAGCGAAGCAGTGAAAGGCGACGTGTTGGATACGACGATTCGTATTCTGGAAGCGGGCGTTTAATCCTCCGAGTGTCGTAGTAGGCCGGATAAGACGGAACGTCGCCATCCGGCATTCGCGCAGCACCACGCCTGATGGCGCTGCGCTTATCAGGCCTACCGTTCCGTAGGCCTGTTTTATCTACCAGTAGAGCTTCCAACTCTGCGTCATGCGCACCAGCGCTTCCACATAGAAATAATCCCCCCAGCTACAGCACTCATCCACACCTTTATCGCTAGCGAAGTGATACACCGAGTGTTTCAGCACGCCGGTACCCGGCTCGTCCACGCCCATCAGATAATGTTTCGACAGCGACGACATAATGCCCATCGCCCACTGCTGATAGCGCTCGCGATCCGGATCGGTGGTCGGCAGATGCTTCACCAGCTCCAGCAAGCCGCACACCGCAATCGCCGCCGAGGATGAATCCCGCAGCGCGTCGGTGCCCACCAACGCCAGATCCCAGTGGCATACGTGGTCTTCCGGCAGGCGATTGAGGAAGTAGTTCGCCAGCTTTTTCGACAGGCTAATCAGTTCTTTATCGCCGGTATAGAGGAAGCTCAGCATGAAACCGTAAATGCCCCACGCCTGACCGCGCGACCAGCAGGAATCATCCGCATAGCCCTGCTGAGTTTTGCCAAAGCGCGGCGCGCCGGTCTGCACGTCCATATAGTAGGTGTGGTAAGTCGAGGCATCTTCACGCACCAGATACTTCGCCGACTGGCGCACGTGGGCGCGTGCGGCATCGGCGAATCTTGGATCGCCGGTTTGTTCAGTGGCCCAGTAGAGCAGCGGCAGGTTCATGGTGCAGTCGATAATCATGCGCCCCGCCTGCTCCGGGTCAGTCAGTACGCCCCAGGCCTGGATAATTTCCGCTTTACGATGGAAGCGCTCCAGCAGCGCTTCCGCTGCCTGCAAAGAGAAGCCGCGCGCATCGCGATTGCCGGTCAAGCGCCACGCTGACACGCAGGAAAGCGTGTACAGGAAGCCCAGGTCATGCGTGTTGGTGTCGCAGCGGCCCGCAATACGCAGGCCAAACGAGCGCACGTGTTTTTCCGCCAACGCCCGGTATTTCTCTTCACCGGTCATCTCCCAGGCCAGCCACAGCTGCCCGGTCCAGAAGCTGGTCGTCCACTCGACATTTTCGGTGAGCGGATAATAGCCGTCCACGCAGGCTTCACCCGGGAATTTATCACCGAAATCCGTTAAATGACGGCTAATCAGCTTAAGGACGTGGCTACGCGCCGAGCACAGCTCATCGTTAAACGTCTGAAGATTAACGGGTGCACCCGGAAATTCGCGCAGGGTTTCCTCAACGATAGGGTTTAACATATTCGGTTCCTTCATTCAGTAAGGCTTATTTAGAAATACCATTTTCAGCGACATCAAGTGCAGGCTGGCGATGATTCTGACGTTTACAGGCGGATAAAGTGAATGCGGACACCAGCGTAAAGAACAGCGCAATTCCGCCCATAATAATATAAGTCTTTTCAAATCCGATGCGGTCGTATAATAAACCTGCTGGGGAAGAGACCACCACGTTGCCAATATACAACATGGCCTGATAACCCAATAAATACATGGTGGCATTGACGCGTTTATCGAAATGCTCGGCAATATATTTAAAGACCGATACCAGCAGCAGACAAATTTCCAGGCCGTACAGCGGTTTAATAACCGAAATCAACAGATGTGAGTCGCACAGGCCGGAAATCACCAGGCGAGCACCAACGAGCGCCCCTACAATGATCAGGCCGCGTTTTGCGCCAATATAGTTAACGAACATCGGCATAAAGATGTACATCACGAACTCGGTGCCGGACTGCACGGTTCCCAGTAGACCGAAGATAGTGTTGCCTTCGTGCACATCGCTAAAGAAGGTGACAAAGTAGCGTGAGAACTGCTGCTCAGCTACAAACATCATCCACGCTACGCCTGCCACATACAGGCAGAAAGCCCAGAACTTGCCGCTTTTCAGCAGGTCGAACACGTCTTTCAGGACAATCTTATCCTTAGAGATAACCGCGCTGGCGTTGCTGGTTTCAGTATCCACTTTCAGGCTGATTAACACCGCCAACATGACCAGCGATGCCACGCTGCCGAGAATAAAGTTGTAGGCCGGGGAGATATTAAACAGCAGGCCGGAGAACGATGACGCCACCGCCCAGCCGAGCGAGCCCCACATACGAATCTGGCCAAACTCCATGCTATTCAGACGGCTGTAGCGATCGGCATAGGATTCACAGGCCGCCACGCCGGCATACCACGCGAAGCTCAGATAAATAGCACCAACAATAATCCCCACGGTGGTGTAGGAGAGCAAGAGCGGCTGGTAGACATAAATAAAGAATGGCGCCATCAGGGCGGACATTACCACCACAAAATAGAGCAGATATTTACTCATCCCTATTTTATCGAGGATGTAGCCGTAAATCGGTTTAAGAATAACGGAGAATATGCCGTTTACGGCAAACACGGTACCAATTACCGCACCGCTGAGTTCTGCTTTTTGTCCAAGCCAGATGGCAAATAAACCAATACTGGCAGACCAGGTAAAGAAATATAAAAAGATAAATGAACTTATTTTGTAGTATTCCAGCCTGTTTGTTGACGATAGTTTTTCCATACGGTCCTCGACAAGACGATGTAGGGGTACAAACTCTGCATCATGGTGATACAGAGTTTGTCAGGAGGTATTCCGGTTTATTGTTTTATCCGGGTATTTAAAAATTCAGCGTTGTTATTTTTCCACTGACTTTATCCGTCACGTTCAGCGTATTATTTTCAATATGCAGCGTTGGCAATGCTGGCAACAGCATATTGTGGTTACCGCTTGCCACCACGGCGCAGCATAGCCAGTGTTCACCGGGTGCTATCTCACCCGTTAACGTTGGGATCGCCGCGCATTCAGCAAACATCACGCTGCTGTTCGGCGGGGTAATGACGCTATCGGCAACGCGAACGGGTTGAGGCGAGAGATCCACCACCGCACTCACGCCGTTGGCCGCGTTCACCAGGCTCTGATGCACGGTTAGCTCCGCCTCGGCTTTCATCACCGCAAACCCCCCTTCTACCGTCTGTAGGCGACGCGCCGTATTCACGCGGTGAACGCGAACGTGCCAATCGCCGCATGGGATAAGCCAGGTATCCACCTGCACGTCGTGCCACGGCAGCCAGCGTGAGTAAATCGCGCCATCCAGCATCTCAACGCTCTCGCATTCGCGGCGACCGCGCCAGTAGTTGTCGTTATCCGACAGCAGCAGCATCGAGTCACAGGCCGCGTGCTTAATGCCGTAACGTCCCCGCTCGATGGTGAAGCCAAAGCGCGTGGAGTAGGCAAATTTGGTGTACTTGGCCTCGGTGTTGACGTAGTTGTTCAGCTCGAGCTGACCGGAAGTGAGCATCACCACATGCTGCGAGTTGTCGCTGTGCTGCAAAATTTGCTGGGCGGGTACAATCGCATGCACCGGTGCCAGACTCGGCAGCGGCAGCTCTTTCGCCTGCCAGAAAGCGTGGGTTTCCGGCAGCGCCATGATCAGGAATACCTTCAGCGCCCAGTACGGCGAGCCCGGCGAGTTGTAGTCCTCGCACATCGCCAGATTCGGGTAGGCAAAGCCCAGCGTCAGGATGCCATCGCGGTCAAAAATCGGCTGTTCAAGCCACCAGCGCAGGTGACGCAAGATAATGCCTTTCACCACGCCCGGTGGGAACACGTCGAGCCCGGCGAAGGCCACGCCGCTCCAGAAAGCGACCATCGCAAAGCGGTAGGTCAGGCTGCGGCCAAACGGTACAGATGCTCCGTCGGCAGCGGAAAGATAGATAAAATCTTTGGCAAACAGGCAGGCGCGTTCACGCAGCGTCGCGGCGCGCGCTGGGTCATCCTCCGCGTTCAGCGTGGCATAAATCAGGCCGTAAAAGTGGAACGCCATCGAGATGTAGTAATCCTTCGGACGCCCCGGACCATCGGAGTACCAGCCACCGCCCAGATAGTAGGCTTCCATCATCGTAAAGCGGCGGTCGATAGCGGCCTGGTCATACGGCAGTCCGGCACGTTTAAAGCCCAACTGCACGATAATCGCGAAGTAGTTCCAGTTGCTGTCCGGCATCTGGGCATCGGTGATTTGGTTCAACCAACGGTGCAGGTTTTCAAGCTCGGTGGCGCTAAAGTGGCGGGTCAGCTTGTCCTGCAACAGCGCCAGACCGAGTCCGTAGGCCGCCATCTCAACCAGACGCTGGTCGTACGGCCCGGTTTCGCCCCAGTAGGACGGGCTTTGCGGGTCGGTACCTAATTTAATCGCCGTGAGGTACTTATCGCTAAACGGCAGCGTTTCGCCCCCCGCCAGCAGCGGGAACAGGCCCCAAAGCGCTCTCGATAAGCCCTCCATTTCCGCGATATCCGTGCTGTAGTGCGCGCAGGTTTTCCCCAGCGAGAACTGTGCAACGTTGGCGGGAAACTGTTTATCGAGAGCGCTCAGCATCGCCGTTAGCGTATCCGCTACGTCCTGTCGTGATGACAATATTTTTGATATTTCCGCCACTGTCCTGACCCCTAATTTAACCATCCTCGAAAGTGGCTAAAGCATAGAGAATCGGGGTAGCGTAGAAATGTTAACCCGGTCACAACTGATACTATTCAATGAACCGCCGCTTGATAAAATTTAAAACAGTGGTTTAGTAGTAAGATTAACCCGGCAAAAATTTAAATTTATTGCACATGACTTCGTCCTGGAACGCCGAACATCTGGAGCTGATCACGCTAAATGACGCGGTGGCGTCGTTTAGTCGCCTTTTTGCCAATACCGTACGCTATCAGCACTGGCATCAGTGTCTGGAAATTCTCTATGTCGAAGAAGGGTTTGGCGTGGTGATCGTCGATAATCGCCAGTACACCATGCGCCCCGGCAGGCTCTTTTTCTTCCCGCCGTTCACGCTGCATAAAATCATGGTCGATGAGAAAGCGCAGGATAGTTACCGGCGGACGATTATCCATGTCGATCAGCACGCCATCGCAACGCTGCTGCGCCACTTTCCGGAGAATCATCGCCGCCTACAGGCGCTTTCGGCTCGCGGCCGCCCGGCATTCGTGGCGGATTTGGCCGACCAGCACGCGCACATTGATCACCTGTTCAGCCTGTATGCCTCTATGTCCCACGCCTCCGGGCTCAGCACCGAACAAATCACCTGCATGCTGATGACGCTGTTCAATATGCTGCCGCCTGCGCAAGAAAAAATGCCGGAATCCGCGCGCGGTATCGCCAGTTCCGTCATGTTCTGGATTGAGGAAAACTATCGACAGAAGTTCAGCCTCGATGCGCTGGCGCAGGAGTTGGGGAAATCACGTAGCTATCTGTCGCGCCGCTTTCACGCTGAGACGGGCGAGAATATTCACGATTATCTCAACACCATCCGGCTGCGGCGAGCCTGCGAGCTGCTGCTGCACAGCGCGCTGCCGGTAAGTGAGATTGCGGGTCAAGTGGGCTTTTCTGAGGTGACCTACTTTATTAGCTCATTTAAAAAGGGGATCGGTGAGACCCCCTTACAGTATCGAAAAAATCACGTCGCCCGGGCCTAGTGGAAACGTCCCGGCAGCCACAGAGAAATCATCGGAATATAGGTGATGGCAACCAGCACCAGGAACAGTACGCAGTAGAACGGGATCATCGCCTTCACTACCGTTTCAATTTTCTGCCCGCTCACGGCGCTCGCCACAAACAGCACAGAGCCAACCGGCGGCGTGATGAGGCCAATCCCTAGGTTCATCATCATGATGATGCCGAAGTGCACCGGGTCGATTCCCAGCGCGACCACCACCGGCAGCAGAATCGGCGTCAGGATCAGAATTAACGGCGCCATATCCATCAGACAGCCTAACAGCAGTAACATAATGTTGATAATCAACAGGATGACGTACTTATTGTCCGACAGTGACTGCAGCGCGGCGGAAATCTCCTGCGGCAGCCCCACCAGCGTCATCACCGAGCCAAAAGCGGCGGCGAAGGCAATCAGCACCATCACCATAGTGACGGTTTTGATAGTGCGGTGAATCAGCTTCGGGAAATCCTTAAGCTTATATTCGCGATAAACAAAGAAGGTCACGAACATGGCCCAGATACACGCAATAGCGCCAGACTCCGTTGGCGTAAAGAAACCGGAGAGAATGCCGCCGGAGATGATCACAATAGTCACCAGCCCCCAGATGGCATCCGAGGCTATCTTTATCTTGCGCTTCAGTTCGACGCGTTCTTCTTTCGGGTAGTTATTTTTACGTGCGGCAATCAGACACATGACGATAAGCGTCACGCACAGCACCAGCGTCGGGATGATCCCGGCAAGGAACATCGCCGGAATGGTCACCGCCGCGGTGTTCGCCACGATAGCAAACAGCACCGAGTTATGACTCGGCGGCACGAGGATCGCCTGCACCGAGGCGCTGGCGGTCAGCACCGCGCCGAATGAGCGCGGGTAACCTTTACGCTCCATTTCCGGGATCAATACCGATCCGATCGAGGCGGTATCCGCCACCGATGACCCGGAGATGGCGCCAAACAGCGTCGAAGCGAGAATATTCACCAGCGACAAGCCACCGCGTATCCAGCCCACAAATAAGCCGGCAAAGTCCACCAGCCGCCGCGCCATACCGCCTTCCGCCATTATCGCCCCGGCAAAAACGAAGAACGGAATCGTCAGCAGGTTAACGTTATCGGTACTGTGGAAAATGGTGATGATAAGCCCGTCGAGGGAGAAATCAGCGAAGGCAGTGACCACAACCGCGGTCAAGCCAACGGCGTAGGCAACCGGCATACCAATCGCCATTAACGTCACGAAGGTGACGACAAAAATAATCAGCGTTAAGTCCATTATTCTCGCTCCTTAGTGGCCGACTTTCGGCGAGCCAAACTGCACCAGCTCACGATGCGTTTGCGGGCCGCACAGCAGTTTTTCAACCACGAACAGCAGCGTAAAGAACGAGCCCAGCGGAATTGGCAGATGGGTTATCCCGGAGGTTAAAAACGGCAAAGACGGCACCACATCTTCCCAGGCATCCATACAACCGATGATCCCCCAGCGGATGATAAACAGACAGGTCGCGAGCATCGCCAGATCGACAAACACCGCCAGCCCTTTTTTCATCAATGGGTTGATATGATCGACCAGCATGGTGATCGCGATATGACTCCCGGCCCGATAGGCCGCCGCGGCCCCCACGAAGGAGAAAGTGATCATACAGATCTGAGATAAAGGCTCCGGCCAACTGGTTGATGCGTGTGGCAGAAAGCTCATCCACTCGGGAAAGTCAGGACGGAAGCGGGCATAGATCCCCACCAGATAAATAAACGTCATAAATAACAGGCTGATCCCTGACAGCCAGATACAGAGCCGATATACAGCATCCATCGCCAGGACATAGTAATTTTTCATTGTTATCCCCAGATTAAAACGGGCAGACCAACCCACGCTGGCCCGCCGCTAAGTGGATTATTTGGTGTCCTGAATTTGCTGCATTAAGTCGCTGAACTGCTTGCCGTATTTCTCGCGAACCGGTGCAGTGGCATCAACAAATGGCTTTTTGTCTACCGGAAGGAATTTGACGCCCTGGCTTTGCAGACGCTGTTTGGATTTCTCCACGTACTCCGCCCACAGCACACGCTCTTCCGCCTGGGCTTCTTTTGCCAGCTTCATGATCAGTGCCTGATCGTCCGCCGAGAGTTTGCTCCATTTACGCTTCGAGAAAGCAAGGACTTCCGGGATCATAAAGTGTTCGGTGAGATCGAAATATTTGGTCCCGGCCACCACGTAGTTTTCGGTATCAAAGGTCGGTTCGTTGTTTTCCGCAGCGTCAATCACCCCGGTTTGCAGGCTGGCAAAGACATCGCCGACCGGCAGGACGATCGGGTTCGCGCCCAGCGCTTTAAAGGTATCGAGGCCGATTGGGTTGTTTTGCAGACGGATCTTCACCCCTTTCAGATCGTCGAGGCTGGTGATCGGCTTTTTGGTGATCAGGCTGCGCGAGCCCGCGTCCATCCAGCCAAGGAAGACCAGGCCAAGGTTGCTGTCGGAGATCTCTTTGGCCAGCGTGTTGCCAATATCGCCATCCAGCACTTTGTGCTGATGATCGGTATCGCGGAACACAAACGGCATGTTGAAGACGCTCACCTGAGGAAGGATGCCACCGACCGGGGCCATGGAAACGCGCAGAATATCGATAGCGCCCGCACGGGTTTTCTCGAGCGTAGTGCTCTCGTCACCCATCTGACCACTTGGGAACATACGGATGGACAGCCGCCCATCGGTTTGTTGGCTGAGTTTTTCACCCATGTGAATCACCGCCGCCGTAGTCGGATAATCAGCCGGGTGTACATCCGAGGCGATGAACACCGTTTTTGCCATCGCCGCCGCAGACCCCATCAGTAACGAGAAAGATAAAACGCTTACTGCTAGTTTTGTTCTTAACATAGACGATTCTCTTTTGATTAAAGATAAAATTCACCATGCAAATCAATAGCCAGCACAGATTGACGTCCATGTTCAGAAGTATGTTTTATATCCAGCGAAAGAATATGGTAGAAGTCATACAACTAAACTGTGACCTGTCATACCAAATTTTAAAATGGCATTTCAAATAGCGTAGAAATTAGAATTGAATCGATTAATTAAGGGGTGGTTCAGGCAATAAAAAAGGAGACGCAAGCGTCTCCTTTTTTATTGTAGGCCGGGTAAGCGAAGCGCCACCCGGCAATTTATCAGGCTTCCAGCTCCGCCATGTCGCCTTTTTCCTGCAGCCAGTTACGACGGTCTTCCGAACGCTTCTTGGCCAGCAGCATGTCCATGGTGGCATCGGTCTGCTGCTCATCTTCATCAGTAATGTACAGCTGTACCAGACGGCGGGTATTCGGATCAAGCGTGGTTTCGCGCAGCTGCATCGGGTTCATTTCACCCAGACCTTTAAAGCGCTGTACGTTCGGCTTGCCTTTCTTGCGCTTAAGCTGCTCCAGCACGCCCGCTTTTTCCTCTTCGGTCAGGGCGTAATACACCTCTTTGCCCAGATCGATACGGTACAGCGGCGGCAGCGCCACGTAGACGTGACCTTCTTTCACCAGCGCACGGAAGTGCTTCACAAACAGCGCGCACAGCAGCGTCGCGATGTGCAGACCATCGGAGTCCGCATCCGCGAGGATACAGATCTTGCCGTAGCGCAGCTGGCTGAGATCCGAACTGTCCGGATCGATACCGATCGCCACGGAAATATCGTGCACCTCCTGCGAGGCCAGCACTTCATCAGAAGAGACTTCCCAGGTGTTGAGGATCTTACCTTTGAGCGGCATGATCGCCTGATATTCACGATCGCGCGCCTGTTTGGCAGAACCGCCTGCGGAGTCACCTTCGACGAGGAACAGTTCGGTGCGAGCGAGATCCTGCGCGGTACAATCGGCCAGTTTACCCGGCAGCGCCGGGCCGCTGGTGAGCTTTTTACGCACCACTTTTTTCGCCGCGCGCAGACGACGCTGGGCGCTAGAGATAGCCATTTCGGCCAGCAGTTCAGCGGCCTGGACGTTCTGGTTCAGCCACAGGCTGAAGGCATCTTTCACCACGCCGGAGACAAACGCCGCGCACTGACGGGAAGAGAGACGCTCTTTCGTCTGCCCAGCGAACTGTGGATCCTGCATTTTCACCGACAGCACGTAGGCGCAGCGGTCCCAGATATCTTCCGCCGACAGCTTCACGCCGCGCGGCAGAATGTTGCGGTATTCGCAGAACTCGCGCATTGCGTCGAGCAGGCCCTGACGCAGACCGTTAACGTGCGTCCCGCCCTGCATGGTCGGGATCAGGTTGACGTAGCTTTCGGTCAGCAGTTCGCCGCCTTCCGGCAGCCACAGCAACGCCCAGTCTACCGCTTCAGTATCGCCGGAGAAGTTACCAACAAACGGTTTTTCCGGCAGCAGCGGCAGGCCATTCACGGCTTCGCAGAGATAGTCGTTCAGACCGTCGGCATAGCACCAGGTCTGTTCGGTGTCGTTTACTTTGTCTTTAAAGACGATTTCAACGCCAGGGCAGAGTACCGCTTTCGCTTTCAGCAGGTGGCTTAAGCGGGAAACGGAAAAACGCGGGCTGTCGAAGAAGCTTTCGTCCGGCCAGAAGTGGACGCTGGTCCCGGTATTGCGTTTGCCGCAGGTGCCGGTCACGTGCAGGTCTTCAACCTTGTCGCCGTTTTCAAAGGCAATGGTGTAGATCTGACCATCGCGGCGTACGTTCACCTCAACGCGCTTTGACAGGGCGTTAACCACCGAGATCCCCACGCCGTGCAGGCCGCCGGAGAACTGGTAGTTTTTGTTGGAGAACTTACCGCCCGCGTGCAGACGGCAGAGGATCAGCTCAACGGCGGGCACGCCCTCTTCCGGGTGGATATCGACGGGCATACCGCGGCCGTCGTCAATCACTTCCAGTGATTGATCGGCATGAAGAATAACCTCAACACGCTTTGCGTGCCCGGCAAGCGCTTCATCCACACTGTTATCAATCACTTCCTGACCAAGGTGGTTAGGACGTGTGGTATCTGTGTACATCCCCGGGCGGCGGCGAACCGGCTCAAGCCCGGTGAGTACCTCAATGGCATCAGCGTTATAAGAAGATTGCGTCATGATCTATTCGTAGGTAGTTGGCGTTGCTTAATGCAACCCCAGGAAATCGATAATCTGTGTGAAGTGATCTTCAAAGCCGGTAAATGCGTGATTACCGCCCTCCTCTACCGTTTGTCGGCAGGAGGCGAAATAGTCCACGGCCTGGCGGTAATCAAGCACTTCGTCGCCGGTCTGCTGAAGCAACCAGATAAGATCCGGCGCCTCCAGTGGGTCAATTTGCATGACTTTGAGATCGTAAATATGGCGTGACTCTAGCACATATTGCTGCCCGGTGTAGGGATTCTCGTTCGGCCCGAGGAAATTCACCAGCAGCTCGAACGGGCGTATCGCCGGGTTCACGACCACGGCTGGCAGCATGTAGCATTGGGACAGCCAGGTGGCGTAATAACCGCCCAGTGATGACCCCACAATGCCCAGCGGCTCCCCGCCATATTCCAGCACCAACGCTTCAAGCATCTCCGCAGCTTCCGCCGGGTAAGCCGGTAGCTGGGGAATAACCATGTTCACGTCGGGATAGTGCTCCGCCAGCCACTGCTTAAGCGCAGTAGCCTTGGCAGACCATGGAGAACTGTTGAATCCGTGCAGATAAAGAAGCGTCGCCATCAATAGCCTTCAGATGCGGTATCAGGATGGAATTCGCACCCGGCAAGACGGCAAACTTCGGTGGTTAATGAACCATCGGCATGCAGCTCCAGCCAGCGCCATCCAGGGGAAACGGTATCCAGCGTGAAGTTGGCGCAGTGCGGCTTAAACTGCACGCAGGTCGATGGCGTCGCCATGATACGACGGCCATTCCAGTCAACGTCGAGCTCCTGATGGATGTGTCCACAAAGCAGGTTTTTCACGCGCGGATAGCGTATCAGCACGTTATCCAGCGAAGCGGCGTTACGCAGGCTGTGCTGATCGAGCCAGCTGCAACCCGCCGGCAGCGGATGGTGGTGCAGCAATAGCAGCGTGTGTCGTTCCGGTGCTTCAGCGAGTCGTTTCTCGAGCCACTCGAGTTGGAAATCGCTTAGTTCGCCGTGAGGCACACCAAAGACCTGACTATCCAGTAGTAGGATCTGCCAGTGCTCGCCTACCATTACGCGCTTGGCCGGGGAGATCCCCGCGTCCTGAAGCGTGCTGTACATGGATGGCTGGAAGTCATGATTACCCGGCAACCAAACGCAGGGCGCAGAAAAGCTCGCGATGCCATCAGCAAAGTGCTGATAGGCCGCGGATGAGTGATCCTGTGCTAAATCGCCCGTCGCAACCACCAGGTCTGCGTCGCGCGCCGAGGCATGAATCGCCTGCAAAACAGCGTGATAGCTTTCCCAGGTGTTCACGCCTAACAGCGTTTCATCTTTCTTAGCAAACAGGTGAGTATCAGTAATTTGCAGTACCCTGACACTGGCCCCACCAGCCAGAGGAAGGTTTAAAAGGCTTTCCAAATGGTGTCCTTAGGTTTCACGATGCAAACATACACATCATCCTTTCATGCTGCGTCATCGCTGGCAGCGCCTCAGAGACAACCTGAAAGGTGCTATGTACAAACCGGAATCGCCATCGCTCCATGTGCTAAACAGTATCTTAGCCAATCAGCTAAAAACTGATTAATTTGATGCTTTTCGTCGCGTTGATGCAACTTTTTATTTGGATAATCATATCGCGCTTTGAAGCGAAAGATCTGCTGACTTGAACACACTTCAGCCACCATCGCATCGTGATACAGCCGTACGCTCATCGATGGCAGGCTCCAGTAGCTCACCGCCGGGTACGTCTGTTCAATTGTGACCAACGTAGTGTAGCGAGTTGATTCCGTTATCGTTAACCGATATTGCGCATTGGCCACCTGATAGTTCACCATTTCGCCGGCTTCATCAACGCGCGGCAGTAATCGACGTAATTGTGCGAAGTTGGTTTCGCACAGGCGCATCATTTCAGGGAAGTCAGGTGTATAACGCTTCATTTGATCCACTCTTTTCGTAAGTCCTGATAATGCAGCTGTAGCCATTGCAAAGCGATGACAGACGCTGCGTTGTCAATTTTTCCCTCTTCAACACATTGATAAGCGTACTCCCGGCTTACCACATGAACCCGGATATCTTCGTGTTCATCCGCCAGGCCATGAATACCTTTGGCCGTTGTTGCATCCACTTCACCGACCATAATGGTCAGGCGCTCGCTGGTGCCGCCAGGGCTTGCCAGATAACTCAGACACTCTTTAACCCGACCGAGTTCAAGACCAGCTTCTTCTTTTGATTCGCGGCGAGCCACGTCTTCTACGCTCTCGCCCTCTTCAATCATGCCGGCAACCATTTCCAGCAAATAGGGTGTCTCACTGGTGTCGTAAGCCGCAATGCGAACTTGCTCAATCAGCACTACTTCATCACGCACTGGGTCAAAGGGTAGCAAGACTGCAGCGTGACCGCGCTCAAAAATTTCGCGTCGAACTTCGCCGCTCATCTCACCGTTAAATAAACGATGGCGAAAACGGTACACATCTATTGAAAAAAAACCGCGATATACTGTTTCTCGTGCAATAATTTCTACATCGTTTTTCGAGAGGGTAACCACCGGGTTACATGATTTTGTCATGGCCTTGCCTATGCTGTAATTGTGGTGAAATCGTGGATTTAAAGTCCGTTTATCTTAGGTTCCACACTCTCTGTGGTAGATTGGTGCAAATTAACGCCAGATGGCACATTACGACAACTTTTTAACGTGGCAGACTCTGGTACAATCGGCGAATATTTTTTCTGTGAATTAGATCAGCGCTAAGCTTCACAACAAGGAATGCACATGCAAATGAAGAAATTGCTCCCCATCCTTATTGGTCTGAGCCTTACGGGTTTCAGTACAATGAGCCAGGCAGAGAACCTGTTACAGGTCTATCAGCAGGCACGTACCAGTAACCCAGATCTCCGTAAATCAGCAGCAGACCGCGATGCTGCATTCGAAAAGATCAACGAAGCGCGTAGCCCGCTGTTACCGCAGTTGGGTTTGGGTGCCGATTATACCTATACCAATGGCTTCCGCGACAGCAACGGCGTGAACTCCAACGTGACCAGCGGTTCACTGCAGTTAACGCAGTCGCTGTTCGATATGTCTAAATGGCGCGCTCTGACCCTGCAGGAAAAAGCAGCAGGCATTCAGGACGTCACCTACCAGACCGATCAGCAGACGTTGATCCTGAATACCGCCACCGCGTACTTTAACGTGCTGAGCGCGATTGACTCGCTCTCCTACACCGAAGCGCAGAAACAGGCGATTTACCGCCAGTTGGATCAAACCACTCAGCGCTTTAACGTTGGCCTCGTGGCGATTACCGACGTGCAGAACGCCCGTTCACAGTACGATACCGTACTGGCGAACGAAGTAACCGCGCGTAACAACCTCGACAACGCCGTTGAAGCGCTGCGTCAGGTCACCGGTAACTACTACCCAGAGCTGGCTTCTCTGAACGTCGACAGCTTTAAAACCGACAAGCCGCAGGGCGTTAACTCGCTGCTGAAAGAAGCGGAAAACCGCAACCTTTCGCTGCTTCAGGCTCGTCTGAACCAGGATCTGGCGCGTGAACAAATTCGCCAGGCGCAGGACGGCCACCTGCCGACGCTGGATTTAACCGCCTCTACCGGGGTGTCCAACACCTCTTACAGCGGTTCTAAAACCAACAGTTCACAGTACAACGACAACGATGCTGGCCAGAACAAAATTGGCCTGAGCTTCTCCCTGCCGCTGTACCAGGGCGGGATGGTTAACTCGCAGGTGAAACAGGCACAGTACAACTTCGTCGGCGCGAGCGAGCAGCTGGAAAGCGCGCACCGCTCCGTCGTACAGACCGTGCGTTCCTCCTTCAACAACATCAACGCCTCTATCAGCAGCATCAACGCCTATAAACAAGCCGTTGTCTCTGCACAGAGCTCTTTAGACGCGATGGAAGCGGGTTACTCCGTGGGTACGCGTACTATCGTTGACGTGTTGGATGCGACCACCACGCTGTATAACGCTAAGCAACAGCTCTCCAGCGCGCGTTATAACTACCTGATCAACCAGCTGAATATCAAAAATGCGCTGGGTACGCTCAACGAGCAGGATCTGCTTGCGCTGAACAATACGCTGGGTAAAAACGTTGCCACGTCTACCGACAGCGTTGCGCCGCAGAACCCGCAGCAGGACGCCTCGGCGGATGGCTACACCTCTCCGGCGACCAGCAAAGCGCGTCTGCGCTAAGGCTTCACGCCGTACCGAAAAGGGTCCGCTTTATGCGGGCCCTTTTTTTATTCTCTTGCGCTAACGTAAGGCAACGTAAAGATCCGCCGCTTTACGCCCTTCTTCGCTTCATTTTCAACCACTCATCCACTATCCTGAGCGTTATTGCAATACCACTCTACTGGGTCCAGGAAGAACACAATGAAACGGACGAACAATATTCAACACGCCGCCTTTCGTAAAAGCTGGGGCGCGCGTCACCTCACTCCGGTCGCATTAGCCGTTACCGCGGTATTCATGCTGGCGGGCTGTGAAAAAACTGACGAAACCGTCACGCTGTATCAAAACGCGGACGACTGCTCTGCGGCGAATCCGGGCAAAAGCGCCGAGTGTAAAACCACCTTCGATAACGCCCTGAAAGAAGCCGAACGTACCGCGCCGAAATACGCCAGCCGTGAAGACTGCGTCGCTGAATTTGGCGAAGGCCAATGTCAGCAGGCACCTGCACAGGCAGGCATGGCACCAGCCAGCGGTGAAAACCAGGCGCAGGCTCAAAGCAGCGGCAGCTTCTGGATGCCGCTGATGGCGGGCTACATGATGGGTCGTATGATGAGCGGTGGCATGGGTGGCTACCAGCAGCAGCCGGTCTTCACCTCGAAGAATCCATCCAGCCCGGCCTACGGTAAATACACCGATGCCAGCGGTAAAAACTACGGTGCAGCGCAGCCGGGCCGTTCGATGAACGTACCGAAAACCGCTATGGCGCCAAAACCGGCGACCACCAGCACCGTGACCCGTGGCGGCTTCGGTGAGTCCGTTGCCAAGCAGTCCACCATGCAGCGTAGCGCATCAGGCACCACCACCCGTTCAATGGGCGGCTAATTAACATGGAAAGAATCAGCATTACTGAACGCCCGGACTGGCGTGAAAAGGCGACGGAGTACGGCTTCAACTTTCACACCATGTACGGCGAGCCGTACTGGAGCGAAGAAGCCTACTACAAGCTGACGCTGGCGCAGGTTGAAAAACTGGAAGAAGTCACAGCCGAACTGCATCAGCTGTGCCTGAAAGTGGTTGAGCGCGTCATCGCCAGCGATGAGCTGATGGCGAAGTTCCGCATTCCGAAGCACACCTGGACTTTCGTGCGCCAATCATGGCAAACACAGCAGCCGTCGCTCTACTCGCGCCTCGATCTCGCGTGGGATGGCACCGGTGAACCGAAGCTGCTGGAAAATAACGCCGATACCCCAACCTCACTGTACGAAGCCGCGTTCTTCCAGTGGATCTGGCTTGAAGATCAGATCAACGCAGGCAACCTGCCAGAAGGCAGCGATCAGTTCAACAGCCTGCAGGAAAAGATCATCGAGCGCTTCAACGTGCTGCGCGAACAGCACGGTTTCCAGCTACTGCACCTGACCTGCTGTCAGGACACCGTAGAAGATCGCGGTACCGTGCAATACCTGCAAGACTGCGCCGCTGAAGCGGGCGTGGCGACCGAGTTCCTCTATATTGATGAGATCGGTCTGGGCGAGAAAGGCCAGTTTACCGATCTTCAGGATCAGGTTATCAGTAACCTGTTCAAGCTCTACCCGTGGGAATATATGCTGCGCGAGATGTTCTCCACCAAGCTCGAAGACGCTGGCGTGCGCTGGCTGGAACCGGCCTGGAAGAGCATTATCTCTAACAAAGCGCTGCTGCCGCTGCTGTGGGAAATGTTCCCGGATCACCCGAACCTGCTGCCGGCCTACTTTGCCGAAGACAATCATCCGGAGATGGACAAATTCGTGGTGAAGCCGATCTTCTCCCGCGAAGGCGCCAACATTTCGATCGTTGAGAACGGCAAAACCATCGAGCAGGTGGAAGGGCCTTACGGCGAAGAAGGAATGATTGTGCAACAGTTCCATCCGCTGCCGAAGTTTGGCGATAGCTATATGTTGATTGGCAGTTGGCTGATTAACGACGAACCGGCCGGGATTGGCATTCGTGAGGACAGAGCGCTGATCACGCAGGATCTGTCACGCTTCTATCCCCACATTTTCGTTGAATAATTGCTAGCCGATTAATACCGACAGCATACTCAGGGAGCCCATTTCGATACCGTCTACCGGGATCGTGATGGGCTCTTCGCCATCCCAGGCACCCAGCACATAAAGCAGCGGCAGGAAGTGATCCGCCGTTGGGTTCGACAGCGAACCGCCTTCGTGTGACAGATAGTTCACCAGCGGATGCTGTTCTACCGGCCCTTTCCAGTCCAGGTTTGCCTTCACATAATCGTTGAACGACGTCGCCCATGGATAAGGCGTTGAATCACCGTGCCATTTCGCCGTACGCAAGTTATGCACAACGTTGCCACTCGCCACCAGCATGATGCCTTCATCACGCAGGCTTGCCAGCTTACGACCCATTTCAAAGTGCCACGCCGCCGGTTTTGTGCTGTCGATACTCAGCTGTACCATCGGGATATCCGCATTCGGGTACATCTTAATCAGCACGCCCCAGGAGCCGTGGTCAAAGCCCCAGGCCTCTTTATCCAGCGCCACCGGAACAGGAGCCAGCAGCTCTACCAGCTTCTGCGCCAGCGCCGGGGAGCCCGGAGCCGGGTAATGGGTATCGTAAAGCGCCTGCGGAAAGCCGCCGAAATCGTGGATCGTTTTCGGGGTTTCCATCGCCGTCACGCCCGTGCCGCGGGTAAACCAGTGCGCAGACACCACCACGATCGCTTTTGGACGCGGTAAAGTTTCGCCCAGGTGCTGCCAGGTACGGGTATAGAGGTTATCATCCAGTACGTTCATCGGGCTACCGTGACCTAAAAACAGTGCTGGCATTCGGCTACGAGACATGATGTTATCCTTCCAGAGGGAATAATTGAATAACACCACATTAACCTGTTTTCAGTGAGGATAAACTCAGATAAGCGTGATGATGATCTTCAGAAAATTTGAATGTAAGGATGAAGTAAAGATTAACGTCGCCTCTCGCCAGCCGCGACGATTTTCAATATCATGAATGATAATCATTATCATAAGGAGTAAGCGATGTCGGTACCGCTGATTCTGACATTACTGGCAGGAGCTGCCACCTTTATCGGTGCAATTCTCGGGGTTATCGGGCAAAAACCGTCCAACCGGGTACTCGCCTTTTCACTCGGCTTTGCTGCCGGCATTATGCTGCTTATCTCCTTAATGGAGATGCTGCCCGCCGCGCTTGACGCGCCGGGGATGTCGCCAGTGCTGGGTTACGGAATGTTTGTCATTGGGCTGATTGGCTATTTCGCCCTCGATCGCGCCCTACCGCACGCGCATCCGCAGGATCTGATGCAGAAAAACACCCAGCCGCTGCCGCGCAATATTCGCCGCACCGCCATTTTGCTGACCCTTGGCATCAGCCTGCACAACTTCCCGGAAGGCATCGCGACCTTCGTCACTGCCAGCAACAATCTCGAGCTAGGCTTTGGTATCGCACTCGCCGTAGCACTGCACAATATTCCTGAAGGGCTGGCGGTCGCCGGGCCGGTCTATGCCGCAACGGGTTCAAAGCGTAAAGCCGTTTTCTGGGCGGGGATTTCCGGTATGGCGGAAATACTGGGCGGCGTGCTGGCGTGGGCGATTCTCGGCAGCATGGTGTCACCGGTGCTGATGGCCTCGATTATGGCGGCGGTCGCCGGGATTATGGTCGCCCTTTCCGTGGATGAACTCATGCCGCTGGCCAAAGAAATAGACCCTAACAATAACCCAAGCTACGGCGTCCTGTGCGGAATGTCGGTGATGGGAATGAGCCTGGTGATTCTGCAATCGATGGGCATTGGCTGACGACAGACAATAAAAAAGCCCGGTGCGTATCGCAAACCGGGCTTTATCACGTAGGCCGCTAAAATCAGCTGGCTTTACGCTCGTGCTCACGACGGTATGCCACCAGGTCTTCAATGGTGACCAGCGCCATATTGTGTTCTTTCGCAAACTTGATGCATTCTGGCGCACGCGCCATGGTGCCGTCGTCGTTGGTCAGTTCACACAGTACGCCAGCCGGTTTAAAACCTGCCAGAGAAACCAAGTCGATCGTCGCTTCCGTGTGACCACCACGGGTCAGCACGCCACCCGGCTGCGCGCGCAGTGGGAAAACGTGGCCAGGACGGTTCAGGTCGGAAGGTTTCGCGTTGTCGGCAATTGCCGCGCGAACGGTAGTCAGACGGTCAGCGGCGGAAACGCCGGTGGTCACGCCGTGAGCCGCTTCGATAGTGACGGTAAAGCCGGTGCCGTAAGCGCTGGTGTTGTTTTCTACCATCATCGGCAGATCCAACTGTTTACGACGTTCGTCGGTGAGACACAGACAAACGATGCCGCTACCGTGACGGATAGTCAGCGCCATTTGTTCAACGGTCATGTTTTCGGCGGCAAAGATCATGTCGCCTTCGTTCTCGCGATCTTCGTCGTCCAGCACCATCGCACCGCGACCTTCGCGCAGAGCAATCAGCGCGTTTTCAACGCGTTCGAACGGAGTACCAAAAGAGGAAAGTAGCGTCTGATTCATGGTAAAAAAACCTCATTAATATTATGGTTACCAGAATCAGGGCAGTCTTAGGAGTGCCGATAAACGGCAAATGGATAACGCGAGCGGGCTCTTGACCCAACTGAATCGTTACTCTCTCCCATCCGGACTCTAACCGTCGGCCCCGGAATTACACCGGATCTGCTGACCTTCCCATGTTCATAGGAAGCGCTCGCGGGCTTTCAGCCAATCCTTCGAATTTCACGCTGCCGCTGCGTTGGCTGCCTTCGCTCACACCAGTCATTTAGTTGACTAAACTCCTGGTGACTCGCTCAGTTGCCGCCTTGCTGCAACGCGAACTTCTTTGGATGTTGCTGATTTACCGCCGGTGGGGAATTTCGCCCCGCCCTGAGAATAAGCGTACTTACTATAACGCCAATGACTATCTTCGGCAATGCATAAGCTTCGAACAATTCTGGTTTATCGCACCGGGATAAGACACTACAATAACGTTCATGCCGACAGAATCAGGGAACAAGAGATGATCGACCCGAAAAAAATTGAACAAATCGCCCGCCAGGTCCACGAATCCATGCCGAAAGGCCTGCGTGAGTTCGGGGATGATATTGAAAAGAAAGTTCGTCAGGTGATCCAGTCACAGCTGACGCGTCTTGATGTGGTGAGCCGTGAAGAGTTTGACGTGCAGACTCAGGTTCTGCTGCGTACGCGTGAGAAGCTGGCGCTGCTGGAACAGCGGATTAGCGAGCTGGAAAACCGCGCTGCGGCACCGGTCGTAGACGACAAAGAGTAAGAATACAGCCCCCTCACCCCGGCCCTATCCTCCACGGGGAGAGGGTTAGGGTGAGGGGGAAATTTAGCGCACTACTTCTCGCTATCTTTCTGAATCTTCTTGATAATATTGGTCGTAGAACAACCATCTTCAAAGTTCAGCACCAGCACTTCACCGCCATTCGCCCACACTTCTTCGCTACCGGCAATTTGCTCTGGCTTATAGTCGCCGCCTTTGACCAGACGATCCGGCAGGATCTCGGCAATCAGACGCTGCGGGGTATCTTCTTCAAATGATACGACCCAGTCCACGGACTCCAGCGCGCCCAACACAATCATGCGCTGATCCAGCGGGTTAACCGGGCGGGTTTCACCTTTCAGACGTTTGGTAGAAGCATCGCTGTTTACCGCAACAATCAGACGATCGCCCAACTTACGCGCGTTAGCCAGATAGGAGACGTGCCCCGCGTGCAGAATATCGAACACGCCGTTGGTCATCACCACTTTCTCGCCACGGCGACGGGCAGCGGCAACCGCATTTTTCAGCTCTTCTTCGCTCATTACGCCAAAACCGGTATCCGCGCGACCGCGCACAGCATTCTCCAGTTCGATTGGCGAAACGGTAGAAGTACCCAGTTTGCCCACAACGACACCCGCCGCAGCGTTAGCAAAGAAGCAGGCCTCTTCCAGCGTTTTGCCAGAGGCCAACGTCGCCGCCAGTACACCGATAACGGTATCGCCTGCACCGGTCACATCGTACACTTCCTGAGCCTGCGTTGGCTGATGCAACGGCGCTTTGCCCGGCTGCAGCAGCGTCATACCCTGCTCGGAACGTGTCACCAGCAGCGCAGCGAGATCGTAATCAGCAATCAGCTTCATGCCCCGTTCAACGATCTCCGCTTCGTCCTTGCACTTACCAACCACCGCTTCAAACTCAGAGAGGTTCGGCGTCAGCAGCGTTGCGCCACGATAGCGTTCGAAATTGGTGCCCTTCGGATCGATAAGCACTGGCACATTTGCTTTGCGCGCCAGCTGAATCATCTGCTGAACGCTTTCCAGCGCGCCTTTAGCGTAGTCAGACAGTACCAGTGCGCCTACGCTCGGCAAACTGCTCTGAATGCGGTCATGCAGCGGCTGTGGATCAACGCCGGCAAAGCCTTCTTCAAAGTCCAGACGAATCAACTGCTGATTACGCGACAGTACGCGCAGCTTGGTGATCGTCGGGTGCGTCGGTACGGAAACGAAGTCACATTTCACGTTGACGTCGGCCAGCGCTTTATTCAATGCGCGTGCGGCATCATCGATACCGGTCAGACCGACCAGACGTGAACCTGCCCCCAGGGACGCAATGTTCATCGCCACGTTTGCCGCGCCGCCCGGGCGTTCTTCTATAGTTTCCACCTTCACTACGGGGACCGGGGCTTCCGGGGAAATACGGCTGGTTGGACCATACCAATAGCGATCCAGCATGACGTCGCCAACCACCATCACTCCTGCGCGTTCAAATTCCGGCAGCGTTACTTTCATTCTTGTCTCCTGAGAGAATCAAAATTTTGGCGCGATAATAGCACATTTCACGGTTGAACCAGCCACTTCTGCCAACTGGCACTGACTAGTTCACGCTCCCGCACGAAGCTTGATAAATCGACATTTCCCGGCAGCTCCTGAAGCGCCAGGTGATGTAACGCATCGCGCAACGTGGTGTAGGCACGGGTGAGTGCCTGTGCTTCGTGCTCGTCCATAATGTCGTTTTGCGCTAGCAGTTCGAGAATACGCACGTTATCCGACCAACGGGTCAGCTTCGGCTTCTCGTGGGCATAGCGCAGCACCAGATACTGGGTGATAAATTCAATATCCGTTATCCCACCCGCATCGGTTTTAATATCAAAACGGTCGCGCTGCTTGCCGCCCAAATGCGCGCGCATTTTTTCACGCATCTCGCGCACTTCGGTTTGCAGCGCCGTACCCTCGCGCGAAGTGGTCAGAATACGTCGACGGATCTCGTCGAACTGCTGCTGCAGCTGCGGGTCGCCGTAGACCACGCGGGCGCGCACCAGCGCCTGATGCTCCCAAGTCCACGCTTCGTTTTGCTGATAATCAGCAAACGATTCAGCGGTGGTTACCAGCATACCCGCCGCGCCGGAGGGGCGCAGACGCGCATCGACTTCATACAGAATGCCAGACGAAGTACGCGTGCTGAACAGGTGCATAATGCGCTGCGCCAGACGCAGATAGAACTGACGACCGTCGATTTCCCGTTCGCCGTCGGTCATGGCGTCCATCGGGCAGTCGTGCAGGAAGACCAGATCCAAATCTGAGCTATAGCCCAGCTCCCATCCGCCGAGCTTGCCGTAACCAATCACTGCAAACCCGCGCCCGTGACGCTCCCGAAGATGGGTTGGCTGTCCATAGCGCGCCACCATCTGCACCCACGCCTGCTGGACCACGGCATCAATCATCGCTTCCGCAAGCCAGGTTAAGTGGTCGCTGACCTTCATCACCGGCAACGTACCGGCGATATCGGCGGCGGCAATGTGCAGCAACTGCGCCTGCTTAAACTGACGCAGGGCTTCCAGCTGCTGCTCTTCGTCCTCTTCCGGTACGCGCAGCAGATACTGACGCAGCTCGTCACGATAAGCATCGGTCGCCGTCGGCTGATAGAGCGTGTTCGGGTCAAGCAGCTCATCCAGCAGCAGCGGGTAGCGCGCAAGCTGGCTTGCCACCATCGGCGACGCGGCGCACAGGCGGATAAGATGCTTTAAGGTGCCGGGGTATTCGCTTAATAGTTCGAGGTAAGTGGTACGAGTAACAATGCCGCTCAGCAGCGGAGTAATGCGCGTAAGCAATACCGTGGCATCTTCACGCGAGCACACTTCGCTCAGCAGATGCGGCATCAGCGAGTCCAGTACCTGACGCCCACGCGGGCCAATGGTGCGCTTATCCAGTTCTTTACGGAAGTCGGCAATCTGCGACAGCACGCGGTGGCGGTCGTCGTTGCTCAGATGCACCAGCCCCGACGGAGAATCATCTTCCTGCAGGGTATCCTGCCATAGCTCACGCCAGGACTCCGAAAGCTGTTCTTCCTGCGAGGGCTCTTCATCGTCGCCGATAAGCTCGTTAAAGACGCGACGCACTTCCGCCATCAAAGTATCCAGCCGCTCGGTCAGCGAGGCCCAATCGGAAAAATGCATTCCCCACGCCAGACGGGCGCGGTTGAGGTCATCGCCAGGCAGCGTCTGCGTCTGTTCGTCGTTGATGCTTTGCAGCAGGTTTTCAAGGCGGCGTAAGAATAGATACGCCTCACGCAGCGCCTGCGCGTCGGTTTCCGACAGCAGATTCAGGGTTTCAATGGCTTTGAGCGTTGGCAGCAGCGAGCGGCTTTGCAGCGTCGGCTCACGCCCGCCGCGGATCAGCTGAAAGACCTGAACGATAAACTCGATTTCGCGAATGCCGCCCGCGCCAAGCTTGATGTTATCTTTCAAACCCCGGCGGCGTACTTCGCGGGTGATCATCCCTTTCATATTACGCAGCGACTGGATCACGCTAAAGTCGATATAGCGGCGGAAGACAAACGGCCGCAGCATGGCCCGCAGCTCGCTGGTGTACACGCCGTCGTCATCGCCCATGATCCGCGCTTTAACCATGGCATAGCGCTCCCAGTCACGCCCCTGCTCCTGGTAATAATCTTCCAGCGCGGCAAAGCTCAGCACCAGCGGGCCGCTGTCGCCAAACGGCCGCAGGCGCATATCAACGCGGTAGACGAAACCGTCCTGCGTCGGTTGATCCAGCACCTTAATCAGGCGCTGGCCGAGGCGGGTAAAGAACTGGGCGTTATCCAGTTCGCGACGCCCGCCTTGGGTACTGCCGTGTTCTGGCCAGGCAAAGATCAGGTCGATATCGGAGGAGAAATTCAGCTCTCCGCCGCCCAGCTTGCCCATACCGAGGATCAGCAGCGGCTGCGGCACACCATCCGCACTGCACGGCGTGCCCCAATCGCGACAGCAGGCCTCGTAGAGCCAGTTGCGCGCGTTGACGATCAGCGTTTCCGCCAGATGGCTCAACTGCTGGAGCGTATCTTCTTCGGAGACCTGCGACAGCGCCTGCGCCCAGGCAATGCGTACCATCACCCGGCGGCGAAACAGCCGCAAGACGCGCATCAGCGCCGTTTCATCGTACACCTCAGCCAGCTCCGCCTGGAGCCAACCCGAATATTGCCGCCACTCATCCGCCTGCGGCGGGTCGCTTTCTAGCGACGCCAGCCACTCGGGGTGCGCCGTTACACTTTGCTGAACAAAATCACTAAAGGTGAAAACAGCCTGCGCTTCAACGCCAAGCGACCCGATAGGAAAATCATCCGGGGCTCGCTCTACGAGCGTTTGCCAGTGCTGCTGTAACTGCGAAGAAAGCGGCGTCATACGCGGGTTCCCTGAAGTTAATTAACGTTTTCCGCTGTGTAGCCAGAATGGTTCGACCGACAGAGCCTCATTACGGAAATGTTCAATTTCAATGTGCTGGCGAGTTTCAATCGCGTGGCGCAAGCCCTGCCAGTTCGCCAGCCAGCGTTCAGCCTGGTCGGTATCGTAATAGCCCGCCAGCAGTTGAACGGTGTTTATATCGCGGATCAAACGTGGCAGTTGATCGCCGTAAGCATCACCCAACGGGTAAGCAAAAACGGTGCGCAACTCAGCTGCCTGACGAGAAAGATGAATATCGGCAAAGCGCTTAAATGAGTCGGCCATTTTGGCTTCTGCTTTAGCGTCCAGGAATGCCTCCCAGCCGTGCAGTACCAGCCATTCGGTGTAAGCAAGCTTCGTCAGCGCCGTCTCACGGCTGAATACCGCGTCGTGTGCGGATGCCTCGCTCGCCATCAGCGCATCAATCTGGGTTAGCCCATCGCGCAGCGCGGCGCTGGCCTTACGCGGCACAATGCCGCCAAACAGCGTCAGAATATGGCGCACCAGGCCCAGCGCATTCAGCACTTCCACTTTTGCCTTTTTGTTGCCGCGCAGCCACAGTTCTTCGTGGTACTGCCAGTGGGCGAGCGCTTTTTCCAGCGCAGCTTCCAGCGCCTGACCTACCGTCGCTTTCGGCGGCAGTGAAAGAATGGTCAGCGGTTTCATCGCGCGCGCTTCATTGCCCTGCGCCAGATGGTATCCGCGAGCGGCTTTGCTCAGGCTGCCTTGACGCAGCAGGCCGGTTTCCGCCAGCTGTTTCGCCAGCGCCAGCACGTCGGCGGTCTCGCCGTTCAGCAGTTCAAGCTCCAGTTCGCAGATAGCTTCCTGATGCTCACCGGCTTTAACGTCGCCCAGATCCAGCGCGACCTCAATGCGGCTTTTCCCCTGTGACACCACCCACTTCTCGCGAAGGAAATCGGTGCTGAACAACGGCTGCACCTGCTCCGCTAGCCCTTCCGGCATTTCACCGTTCGGCCAGACTTCTGCCGGCAGCTTATCGAGCGCCAGCTCGGGAGTACTGATATCAATATTGTATTCCGGGCGCTGGTGCAGCCCGCCCACGGTGCGCCCGGCGATTTTCATCGTCATCTCATAGCGACCGTTATCGCCGCGAATGCGCAGCCCCATATCGTGGCGGCGCAGCCAGTTATCGGCGGTTTCGTAGTAGATATTCAGTAACTGAGTTGCAGGCGTGTGCTCTGCATCGAGGGTGTTAAGGTGATTACGCAGCGTCTCAACGCCAGCGTTATCGACAATAAATTTTAATTCGATTTCTTGAGCCATGATTGAATTCTTGTGGTTTCGTTGCCCGGAAATACCTTTGTGGCGAACTTACAGGTATTCTTTTTGTCAGTAGATAGTATTTTGCGACAAATTGCCATGCAATGCGCAATTTGTCGGGCTAATCGCTGATGGCGTTTTTTCCTCCTGGAGGATTCTGATTGCCGCAGAATGCTTTGCGTCGTCAGACTGTTGCCACTACTATCGTTCCACTTTTATGACAAAAACGATGATCTGATGCCAAAATTACGCTTAATTGCCATTACTTTACTGACACTTACCGCTTCCACCATCGCGCACGCTGATGAAAAGCGCTACGTTTCCGACGAATTGAACACCTGGGTCCGCAGCGGCCCGGGTGATAATTACCGCCTGGCGGGCACGGTGAATGCGGGCGAAGAAGTGACCCTGCTGCAGACCAACGATGCGACCCAGTACGGTCAGGTTCGCGACAGCAACGGCCGCACCGCATGGATCCCGCTGAAAGAACTGACCGCTACGCCTAGCCTGCGTACCCGCGTGCCGGATCTGGAAAATCAGGTCAAAACCCTGACCGATAAGCTCAACAATATCGACACCACCTGGAACCAGCGCACCGCAGAAATGCAGAAAAAGGTCGCCCAGAGTGATAGCGTGATTAATGGTTTAAAAAATGAAAACCAGAAGCTAAAGAATGAGCTTATTGTCGCGCAGAAAAAAGTGAACGCCGCTAACCTGCAGCTGGATGACAAACAACGCACCATCATTATGCAGTGGTTTATGTACGGTGGCGGTGTGCTGGGTATGGGCTTGCTCCTGGGTCTGGTTCTGCCGCACATCATTCCGAGCCGTAAGCGTAAAGATCGCTGGATGAACTAACCCCGATTCGCGTTCTCAGTGCTTCTTTCGTATTATCCAGAAAGAATAATGTCGAGGAGAAGCGTGGCGTGAAGAGTTATCTGGTCGGTGGTGCAGTTCGGGACGGGTTGTTAGGACTACCGGTCAAAGATAAAGATTGGGTGGTGGTTGGCGCTACGCCACAGCAAATGCTCGACGCGGGCTACCAGCAGGTAGGCCGCGATTTCCCTGTATTCCTCCACCCAGAAAGCCACGAAGAGTACGCGCTTGCCCGCACCGAGCGTAAATCGGGCTCGGGCTATACCGGCTTTACCTGCTATGCCGCGCCGGACGTCACGCTGGAGCAGGACCTGCTGCGCCGCGATTTAACCGTCAACGCGCTGGCTCAGGATGCCGACGGCACTATTATCGACCCTTACGGCGGCCAGAACGACCTCCAGCAGCGCATTCTGCGCCACGTTTCCCCTGCTTTCGGTGAAGACCCACTTCGCGTGCTGCGCGTCGCGCGCTTTGCCGCGCGCTATGCCCATCTGAGTTTCCGTATTGCCGATGAAACCATGACGCTGATGCGCGAAATGACCGACGCTGGCGAGCTCGCCCATCTGACGCCAGAACGCGTATGGAAAGAAACAGAAAATGCGCTCGGCACGCGTAACCCACAGGTCTTCTTCCAGACGCTTCGCGACTGCGGCGCGCTGAAGGTTTTATTCCCGGAAATTGATGCACTGTATGGCGTACCGGCACCAGAAAAATGGCATCCGGAAATTGATACCGGCGTGCATACGTTAATGACGTTGACGATGGCAGCAATGCTGAGCCCGGAAATTGATGTGCGCTTCGCCACGCTGTGCCACGATTTAGGCAAAGGCCTCACGCCAAAAGAATTCTGGCCGCGTCATCATGGCCACGGCCCGGCGGGCGTGAAGCTGGTTGAACAGCTCTGCCAGCGCCTGAAGGTGCCCAACGAGATGCGCGACCTGGCAAAGCTGGTTGCCGAGTTCCACGACCTCATCCATACCCTGCCTATTCTGCAGCCCAAAACGCTGGTGAAGCTGTTTGACTCGATCGACGCCTGGCGCAAGCCGCAGCGCGTTGAGCAGATTGCGCTGACCAGCGAGGCTGACGTGCGGGGTAGAACCCACTTTGAAGCCTGTGATTATCCGCAAGGGCGCTTGCTCCGCGAAGCCTGGCTGGCGGCGAAAGCCGTGGGTAATAAAGAAGTTATCGACGATGGCTTTAAAGGGCCGGAGATTCGTGAAGAACTGACGCGCCGTCGTATTCTGGCGGTAGCAAACTGGAAGGAAAAGCGCTGCCCTCAGCCCAAAGACTGAGGGCTCTTCATCAGAAGAAGACCACGTAGACGGCGGCCGCCACAATGAAGCGGTAGATAGCGAACGGAATAAACGAAATCCGTTTCACGAGCTGCAGGAAGGTTTTAATCGCCACCAGCGCAACCAGGAAAGCCATCACAAAGCCTACCGCGAACATCGGGATGTCGGCGGCGGTCAGGAAGTGCCAGCTCTTATAGAGATCCAGCACCGTCGCGCCCATCATCATCGGCACCGCCAGCAGGAACGAGAACTCAGAGGCAGCGTAGCGACTCACGCCCATCAGCATACCGCCGGAAATCGTCGCCCCGGAGCGGGAAAAGCCTGGCCACAGCGCGAGACACTGGAAGCAGCCAATCGCAAAGGCCTGACGGTAGCTCATATCATCAATGCCCACCGCGCTTGGTTTTTTCGGTTTCAGCAACTCGGCGGCGATTAACAGCAGGCCGCCCACAATCAGGGCGTACATTACGTTAACCGGGTTAAACAGCGATTTAATTTTATCGTGCAGCACTAATCCCAGTACCACCGCGGGGATCATGCCAAGCAGAATATGAATCAGCGATAAACGCCCGGAGCCTTCACCTTCGTGAACCGGCGGACGCCCGAAGTTGATGCCAATCAGCCCAAACAGGCGGCGCCAGAACATCACCACCACGGCCAGAATCGAACCTAGCTGGATAACCACTTCAAAGGTATCCGCCGTTTCTCCTTCAAACCCCAGTAGATGACCTACGATTATCATATGTCCGGTACTGGATACGGGCAGAAACTCCGTCAGTCCTTCGACCACACCCAAAATTGCCGCGACCAGCAGCGAGTGTATATCGCTCATTAATAAACCCTTAAAAAGTAAACAATAAAATAAACCCGGCACTATGACCGGTATAAATCACATTGGTTTAAATAATATTACTGCTGATACTTTTATTTCAGATTATGGCCACGCTCAATAATAACGCCGACGTTCGCCGCGCGGGCGACGGCACCCGGTTTGCTCACTTTGATGCGCACCCACGGGGAGTTAAAGCGAGACATCAGCAGCTCGGCGACTTCTTCCGCCACGCGTTCGACCAACGCAAAACGGCTGCCTTCGACATGCTTAACCACCGCTTCGCTGATATCCGCGTAGCTCAGACAGTCATCCACGTTGTCGCTGGCGGCGGCTTTACGGTTATCCCAGCCTAATTCGATATCGAACACCAGCTTCTGTTCAATGGTTTGTTCCCAGTCATAAACACCAATAGTGGTGATTACCGAAAGTTGCTCTATAAATACAATATCCATCACGACCTGCTTGGTTTTAGGCTAAACCGGATACCACTTCCGGCGAATTATGCGTATTATCCACAGATGCAGAGAATACTTCGACATTTTCAAAATGGAACAGCGTTATGAGTGCAATCGAGCCTGGAATGATCCTCCTCGCCTACCTTTGCGGCTCAATTTCCAGCGCCATTCTGGTCTGCCGCATCGCGGGGTTACCTGACCCTCGCACCAGTGGTTCCGGTAATCCCGGGGCCACTAACGTGTTACGCATCGGCGGAAAAGGCGCAGCCGCAGCCGTGCTGATTTTCGACATCCTGAAAGGGATGCTGCCCGTTTGGGGCGCGTATGCCCTTGGCCTTTCCCCATTCTGGCTAGGCCTGGTGGCGATTGCCGCCTGTCTGGGCCACATCTGGCCGGTATTTTTCCATTTCCAGGGCGGTAAAGGCGTTGCTACCGCTTTCGGCGCCATTGCGCCTATCGGCTGGGATCTCACCGGCGTGATGGCCGGGACATGGCTGCTGACTATTTTGCTCAGCGGCTATTCTTCGCTTGGCGCCATCGTCAGCGCGCTGGTCGCGCCGTTTTACGTCTGGTGGTTTAAACCTCAGTACACCTTCCCGGTGTCGATGCTCTCATGCCTGATTCTGTTGCGTCATCATGACAATATTCAGCGCCTATGGCGACGTCAGGAGACAAAAATCTGGGCACGTTTGAAAAAGCGTAAGCAGAAGAAAGAAGAAGAGTAGCAGAGGAATTGACGTCGCCCAGCCGAGCTTCGCGACGCCGGGACAGCCCCGGGGTCGGCGTAACCGCCTCGCCCGGGCTACCATCGGGCATATCTTATGCGGCTGGCAGTTCAGCCAGCGGCCAGCGCGGGCGAACGGTCACACCCAGCGATTCATTCACGCCGGTTTTCAGACGCACCATCCCCGCATAGGCAATCATCGCGCCGTTATCGGTACAGAACTCAGGGCGTGCATAGAACACTTCGCCGCGACGTTTTTGCATCATTTCTGCCAGCTTCGCTCGCAGCGTACGGTTGGCGCTCACGCCGCCCGCCATCACCAGACGCTTGAAGCCGGTTTGATCCAGCGCGCGTTTACACTTGATCATCAGCGTATCCACCACCGCATCTTCAAATGCACGAGCGATATCGGCACGAGTTTGGTCGTCAGCCTCGTTATTACGTATGGTGTTGGCCGCGAACGTTTTCAGACCAGAGAAGCTGAAGTCCAGCCCTGGGCGATCGGTCATCGGACGCGGGAAGACAAAGCGCCCTTCCGTGCCCTGCGACGCCAGTTTCGACAGCATCGGGCCGCCAGGGTAGTCCAGACCAAGCAGCTTCGCCGTCTTATCAAAGGCTTCGCCCGCCGCATCGTCAATCGACTCGCCGAGCAGCGTGTATTCACCGATACCGGTCACGCTAATCAGCTGCGTATGGCCACCAGAAACCAGCAGCGCCACAAACGGGTATTCAGGTGGGTTATCTTCCAGCATCGGTGCCAGAAGGTGTCCTTCCATATGGTGTACAGGAATAGCCGGCACGTTCCAGGCAAACGCCAGCGAACGCCCAACCGTTGCCCCAACCAGCAGCGCTCCGACCAGACCCGGACCAGCGGTATAGGCCACAGCATCAATATCTTTAGCCGTCAGATTAGCCTCTTTTAAGGCTTCCTGAATCAGCGGCACCGTTTTACGCACGTGGTCGCGCGAAGCCAGTTCAGGCACCACGCCGCCGTAGTCAGCGTGTAATTTCACCTGACTATACAGTTGGTTGGCTAACAGACCTTTTTCGTCGTCATAAATTGCGATGCCGGTTTCATCGCAGGATGTTTCAATACCCAGTACACGCATGGCTATATTTACCTCGTTTCAATATCGCGCAGTTTAGGTTTTCTATCCCGGCTTGTAAAACATTGTTCGCCCCAGGAAGCTGCCTCGTGTATACTCCTCACCCTTAAAAAGTTCATTTCAAAAAAGGCACCGGTGCTTTACAAAGCAGCAGTAGTTGCAGTAAAATTCCGCACCATTTTGAAATAAGCTGGCGCTGATGCCAGCAGCAAACCGAATTAATCAAAGGTGAGAGGCACATGCCGGTAATTAAAGTACGTGAAAACGAGCCGTTCGACGTAGCTCTGCGTCGCTTCAAGCGTTCCTGCGAAAAAGCAGGTGTTCTGGCGGAAGTTCGTCGTCGTGAGTTCTATGAAAAACCGACTACCGAACGTAAGCGCGCTAAAGCTTCTGCAGTGAAACGTCACGCGAAGAAACTGGCTCGCGAAAACGCACGCCGTACTCGTCTGTACTAATCTTTTGAGAGCATCGGCTCTCAATTGTCAGACCGAGTTGTAGTTGCAAGGCCGTGCTTCCGAAAGGAATGCGCGGCTTGTTTTCGTTTATAAATCAGCATTTACACAAAATCATTCATGCTGTGTCCAGGCGGCAAGTGAGTGAATCCCCGGAGCTTACATAAGTAAGTGACAGGGGTGAACGAACGCGGCCAACGCAGAGACAGTTTGAAGGATGAAGTGTAAATAAACGGGGCTTATGGCTGGACGAATCCCACGCGTATTCATCAATGACCTGCTGGCACGCACCGACATCATCGATCTGATCGATGCCCGGGTGAAGCTTAAAAAACAGGGCAAGAATTACCATGCGTGCTGTCCGTTCCATAACGAGAAAACCCCCTCTTTCACCGTAAACGGTGATAAGCAGTTTTATCACTGCTTCGGCTGCGGCGCACACGGCAATGCCATCGACTTTCTGATGAACTACGACAAGCTCGAGTTCGTTGAAACCGTTGAAGAACTGGCGGCCATGCACAATCTTGAAGTGCCGTATGAAGCCGGAACAGGCCTGAGCCAGATAGAGCGTCATCAACGACAAAATCTCTATCAACTCATGGAAGGATTAAATGATTTTTATCAGCAATCCTTCACACAACCCATCGCCGAGCCTGCACGCCAGTACCTGGAGCAACGCGGCCTGAGTGCCGAGATTGTCCAGCGTTTTGCTATTGGTTTTGCACCGCCAGGCTGGGACAACGCCTTAAAACGTTTCGGCGGTAATGTCGACAACAGAAAGCTGCTGCTCGATGCCGGAATGCTGGTCAACAACGACCAGGGAAGAACGTACGACCGTTTTCGCAATCGCGTAATGTTCCCGATTCGCGACAAACGAGGCCGGGTTATTGGATTTGGAGGTCGCGTATTAGGTAACGATACGCCGAAATACCTCAACTCCCCGGAAACCGATATTTTCCATAAAGGTCGCCAGCTTTATGGCCTTTATGAAGCCCAGCAGCACAGCGCGGAACCCCAGCGCCTGCTGGTTGTCGAAGGCTATATGGATGTCGTCGCTCTGGCGCAATACGGTATTAACTACGCGGTGGCTTCACTGGGTACATCAACCACAGCCGACCACATGCATATGCTGTTCCGTGCGACGAATAACGTAATTTGCTGTTACGACGGCGACCGCGCCGGGCGCGATGCCGCATGGCGTGCGCTGGAAACGGCCATGCCTTACATGACCGACGGTCGTCAGCTACGCTTTATGTTCCTGCCCGACGGTGAAGACCCGGACACGCTGGTTCGTAAAGAAGGCAAAGAGGCTTTTGAAGCCCGGATGGAGCATGCTCAACCGCTCTCCGTGTTCTTATTTAATAGCCTCCTGCCACAGGTTGACCTGAGCACACCAGACGGCAGCACGCAGCTCGCTGCCCTGGCGCTCCCGTTAATCAGCAAGGTACCGGGCGATGCGCACCGCATTCAGCTGCGCCAGACGCTGGGTCTGAAGCTAGGCATCTTTGACGATGCACAACTTGATCGTTTAATGCCTAAACAGGCAGAAAGTGGCGTTGTTCGCCCGACTCAGCAGATAAAACAGACGCCTATGCGTATACTTATAGGGCTACTGGTGCAAAACCCAAATCTGGCACCACTTGTACCTCCTATGCATGGGCTGGCTCAGACAAAGCTACCAGGTCTCAGCCTGTTCACTCAGTTGGTGAACCTGTGCGTTGCGCAACCGGGCCTGACAACGGGCCAGCTTTTAGAGAACTATCGTGGAACAAGTGAGTACTCAACACTTGAAAAACTCTCAGCCTGGAACGATATAAAGGATGAGAACGTTGAAAAAATGTTCACCGATACGCTCAACCGAATTTTTGATTCAATGCTTGAACAGCGACAGGAAGAGTTGATAGCTCGCGATCGCACGCACGGTTTAAGCAGTGAAGAACGCAGGGAGTTCTGGGAAATCAGACAGGCCCTGGAAAAAAAATGAATTTAACGGCTTAACTGCCGAATACCGATCGGGAAGCCCCCGACAGCCGCTCGAGGCGCAGCGGCACTAATATAAGTACGCCCTCGCTTTAAATGTCGGCGGTTCGTTCGCCGACCGACACCAATCAAATGAATTAAGTGTGGATACCGTCTTATGGAGCAAAACCCGCAGTCACAGCTCAAGCTTCTTGTCCAGCGTGGTAAGGAGCAAGGCTATCTGACCTATGCCGAGGTCAATGACCATCTGCCGGAAGATATCGTCGATTCAGATCAGATCGAAGACATCATCCAAATGATCAACGACATGGGCATTCAGGTGATGGAAGAAGCGCCGGATGCCGATGATCTGTTGCTGGCTGAAACCTCCAACAACACTGATGAAGACGCGGAAGAAGCGGCTGCACAGGTTCTGTCCAGCGTGGAATCCGAAATCGGGCGTACAACCGACCCGGTGCGTATGTACATGCGCGAAATGGGTACGGTAGAACTGCTGACCCGCGAAGGCGAAATCGACATCGCTAAACGCATCGAAGACGGGATCAACCAGGTTCAGTGCTCCGTTGCCGAATACCCAGAAGCCATTACCTACCTGCTGGAACAGTACGATCGCGTTGAAGCTGAAGAAGCGCGTCTGTCTGACCTGATCACCGGTTTTGTTGACCCGAACGCTGAAGAAGATATGGCGCCTACCGCCACTCACGTCGGTTCCGAACTGTCTCAGGAAGAGATGGATGACGACGATGAAGACGAAGACGACGACAGCGACGATAGCAGCGACGATGACAACAGCATCGACCCAGAGCTGGCGCGTGAGAAATTTGGCGAGCTGCGTACTCAGTACGAAATCACTCGCGACACGATCAAAGCAAAAGGCCGTAGCCATGCCAGCGCTCAGGAAGAGATCCTGAAGCTGTCTGAAGTGTTCAAGCAGTTCCGTCTGGTACCGAAGCAGTTCGACTACCTGGTAAACAGCATGCGTACCATGATGGACCGCGTGCGTACCCAGGAACGTATCATCATGAAGATGTGCGTTGAACAGTGCAAAATGCCGAAGAAAAACTTCATCACTCTGTTCACCGGCAATGAAACCAGCGAAACCTGGTTCAACGCGGCTATCGCGATGAACAAACCGTGGTCTGAAAAGCTGCACGACGTAAAAGAAGACGTTATGCGCAGCCTGCAGAAACTGCAGCAGATTGAAGAAGAGACCGGCCTGACCATCGAGCAGGTTAAAGATATCAACCGTCGTATGTCCATCGGTGAAGCGAAAGCCCGCCGTGCGAAGAAAGAGATGGTTGAAGCAAACTTACGTCTGGTTATTTCTATCGCGAAGAAATACACCAACCGTGGTCTGCAGTTCCTTGACCTGATTCAGGAAGGCAACATCGGCCTGATGAAAGCGGTAGATAAGTTTGAATACCGCCGCGGCTACAAGTTCTCCACCTACGCAACCTGGTGGATCCGTCAGGCGATCACCCGTTCTATCGCAGACCAGGCGCGCACCATCCGTATTCCGGTGCATATGATTGAGACCATTAACAAGCTTAACCGTATCTCCCGCCAGATGCTGCAAGAGATGGGTCGTGAACCGACGCCAGAAGAGCTGGCCGAGCGCATGCTGATGCCGGAAGATAAGATTCGTAAGGTGCTGAAAATCGCCAAAGAGCCAATCTCCATGGAAACGCCAATCGGCGACGATGAAGATTCGCATCTGGGTGATTTCATCGAGGATACCACCCTCGAGCTGCCGCTGGACTCTGCAACCACCGAGAGCCTGCGTGCTGCCACCCACGATGTTCTGGCTGGCCTGACCGCCCGTGAAGCGAAAGTCCTGCGTATGCGTTTCGGTATCGATATGAACACCGACCACACGCTGGAAGAAGTGGGTAAACAGTTTGACGTTACCCGCGAACGTATCCGTCAGATCGAAGCGAAGGCGCTGCGTAAACTGCGTCACCCAAGCCGCTCTGAAGTGCTGCGTAGCTTCCTGGACGATTAATCGCCCCGGTAAGAACGTAAAAAAGCTCCCTGATGGGAGCTTTTTTTTGCCTGTAATTCGGTGCATTTCCCGGCGGCGCTACGCTTGGCCGGGCTACAGGCCGCGCGTTTTCAACGCCACATCCAGTTCCTGATACGCCTCTACCAGCTTATCCAGCGTAATCCGGCTCAGCCCGCTCGGGTTCGGCAACACCCATACCTCGGTATCACCAATCATGTAGGTCTGCTTACCCCACGTCGCCCCGCGCTGCCCTAAGCCGCGCTCAAATGCCTGCTTGCCGAGCACCGCCAGCGCAGCTGGCTTGTAATGCTCAACCTTCTCAATCAGCGCCTGCCCGCCGCTGCGCAGTTCCTGCAGACTGACCTCACTCGCCTGCACCGTCGGGCGCTCAACCAGCTTAGTGACGCCACAATGGAACGTCAGCATCTGCTCCGCCTCTTCCGGCTTCAGCTGACGCTCGGTAAACCCCGCAAGGTGCAGCACCTTCCAGAAGCGGTTTGCCGGATGGGCAAAGGGATAGCCCAGAGAAGAAGATGACAGCCCCGGGTTAATACCGCAGAACAGCACCCGCAGCCCCGAATCAATAATGTCCTTAACCATAATATTCTCGATCAATACATCGTGAGATCAGTATAACGAATTGAAAATGCATTGTTTATAAAAACAGCATGTGCACGCTTAACGCTGGATTGGCGCTCGCTGTTACTTTATAATCGTCCGCTACCCGGCCCCTTAGCTCAGTGGTTAGAGCAGGCGACTCATAATCGCTTGGTCGTTGGTTCAAACCCAACAGGGGCCACCAGATAAAAAAGGGCTGACGAGAAATCGTCAGCCCTTTTACGTTGATAACATCAACCCTATCACCCCGCCTCAATTGCCTGCCGAATCTGTTGCAGCGCAGCCGGATCGTCGAGCGTCGTCAGATCCCCCGGATCGCGCCCTTCGCATATTGCCTGGATCGTACGGCGCAGCATCTTGCCGGATCGCGTTTTCGGCAGCTGCGAGACAAACCAGACGTTCGCCGGGCGGCCAAAGTTACCTATCTGGCTGTCCACCAGCGCCATGATCGCTTCTTTCTCCGAATGGGCGACGTCGCGATCGTCCAAACTGTCGCTCTGTTTCGGGATCACAAACGCCACTGCCACCTGCCCTTTTAGCGCATCTTTGACACCAACCACCGCCACTTCCGCGACGTTCGGATAGCTGGAAATACTCTCTTCTATCTCGCGCGTTCCCAGACGATGCCCGGCAACATTTATCACATCGTCGGTACGGCCAAGAATGAAATAATAGCCGTCGGCATCGCGGATGCCCCAATCAAAGGTGGCGTAGACCTGGCGAGAAAACAGCGACCAGTAGGTTTTCACAAAGCGTTCGTCATCGCCCCAGATAGTCTGGATGCAGCCCGGCGGCAGCGGCCCTTCGATCACCAGCATTCCTTTCTCGTTAACGCCGCACGGTTCACCGGTCACTTCGTTGAGCAGTTGGACGTTGTAGCCGTACATTGGCACGCCGGGGCTGCCAAGGCGTGAGGGCCTGTCGTCCAGCGCACGGGCAATCGCCATAATCGGCCAGCCGGATTCGGTCTGCCAGTAGTTGTCGATTACCGGAACGCCCAGCGCCTCGGTCACCCACGCGGCGGTCGGTTCGTCGAGCGGTTCTCCCGCCAGATACAGCGCCTCCAGCGAGGAGAGATCGTGGTGGCGAATCTGCGCGGTCGGGTACTTCTTCAACACGCGAATAGCGGTTGGCGCTGAGAACATGCGGTTGACCTGGTACTTCTCAACGATTTTCCACCACACGCTACAGTCGGGATAAACCGGCAGGCCTTCGTAGACAATGGTCGCCATGCCCGCCAGCAGCGGTGCGTAGACAATATAAGAGTGGCCGACCACCCAGCCGATATCCGAGGCGCAGAAGAATACGCCGCCCGCTTTGCCGCCGAAAATGGTCGCCATCGAGGTTGCCAGCGCCACCGCGTAGCCGCCCACGTCGCGCTGTACGCCTTTCGGTTTGCCGGTGGTGCCAGAGGTATAGAGAATGCAGGACGTCTCGTTGGACTCAAGCCAGGCGACCGGTACTCGCGCCCCTTCATGCTGCTGACGCAGCGTAGCGAAATCGAGATCGCGCCCGGCAACGCGCGCCATTTTCGCCAGCCCGCGATCCACCAGCAGTACGTGACGTGGCTGATGCTGCGCCTGGTCGATGGCATCATCGAGCAGCTTTTTATACGGCATGATTTTGCCGCCGCGCGCGCCCGCGTCCGCCGAGACAATCAGCACCGGTCTGGCATCATCAATACGCGCCGCCACGCTGTGCGAGGCAAAGCCGCCGAACACCACCGAGTGAATGGCACCAATGCGCGCGCAGGCCAGCAGCGTTATCTGCGCTTCGGCAATCATCGGCATATAAACCAATACCCGGTCGCCGCGCTGCACGCCCAGCGACAGCAGCATCGACGCCACCGCGTTCACTTCGTCATACAGCTGGCGAAAGGTAAATGTACGCTCCTCTTCGGTCTCCGACGAAACCGCGATCAGCGCCAGCGCGTCCGGCTGCTGGTCCAGCCAGCGGTCGATAGCGTTGTGACATAAGTTGGTGGTGCCGCCGCAAAACCAGCGGGCAAACGGCGGATGGCTGCTATCCAGCGTCTGCGTAAAAGGCATCTGCCAGTCGATACGCTGGGCCTGCTCGGCCCAAAACGTCTCCGGCTCGGTAATGGAACGCTGATAAAACTCGCTAAAAGACATAATGCTCTCCTGTTGAACTTACGCCTGATGAGTCGTGTTTCAGATAACGAACAGATCCATATACTCATTCACCGGCATCTGCTCCAGACGAGTTCTGTCGAGGGAGACATCCAAAATGCGCTGCTGCTGGCGGGTTGGGAACTGGCGCGCCAGGTTGATTTTGAATTTATCGATAAGCTTCGGAATACCGTCTGTGCGGCGGCGGGCGTGGCCAATCGGGTACTCTACGGCCACTTCTTCAAAACGCGTGCCGTCGGTGAATTCGAGGGTAATGGCATTGGCGATGGCCCGCTTATCCGGCGCGTGGTAGTCGGCGGTAAACGCCGGGTCTTCAAAGCAGCTAATCTTCTCGCGCAGAGCGTCGATACGTTTATCCTGGGCCACGTTGTCCTCGTAGTCCGCCGCGGTTAAGCGGCCGAACAGCAGTGGAATCGCCACCATGTACTGAATGCAGTGGTCACGGTCGGCCGGGTTATTCAGCGGACCTTTTTTATCGATGATGCGAATACAGGCTTCGTGAGTGCGGATGGTCACCTTCTCGATATCGGCGGCCGTTTTGCCCGCCGCCTGCATCTGCTCATACAGCGTCATCGCCGCTTCTACCGCCGTCTGCGAGTGGAACTCCGCCGGGAAGGAGATTTTAAACAGCACGTTCTCCATCACGTAGGAGCCGTAAGGGCGCTGGAAGCGGAACGCTTCGCCCTTAAACGAGACATCATAGAAGCCCCAGGTTTTCGCCGTCAGCGCTGACGGATAGCCCATCTCTCCGGTCTTTGCCATCAGCGCCAACCGCACCGCGCGCGAGGTGGCGTCACCTGCCGCCCAGGATTTACGCGTGCCGGCATTCGGCGCATGGCGATAGGTGCGCAGCGACTGACCGTCGACCCACGCCAGCGAGACGGCGTTAAGGATCTCATCGCGCGTCAGCCCCAGCATCTCCGCCACCACCGCGGTAGAGGCCACTTTCACCAGCAGCACGTGGTCAAGCCCCACGCGGTTGAAAGCGTTCTCGAGCGCAATACAGCCCTGAATTTCATGGGCTTTTATCATGCCGGTCAGCACCTGCTTCATGGTCAGCGGCGCTTTGCCTGCGGCCACCGCATTACGCGACAGCCAGTCCGCCGTCGCCAGGATCCCACCGAGGTTATCAGAAGGATGTCCCCACTCGGCGGCAAGCCAGGTATCGTTGAAATCAAGCCAGCGGATCATCGCGCCAATATTAAACGCCGCCTGCACCGGGTCGAGCTGGAACTGAGTGCCCGGCACGCGCACACCGTTCTGCACCACGGTGCCCGGAACAATCGGCCCCATCAGCTTTTTGCAGGCCGGATACTCCAGCGCTTCCAGCCCGCAGCCCAGCGTATCAAGCAGGCAGTAGTGGGCGGTGTCATAGGCCACTTTGGAGGTGATATCGTAGTGCATCACATAATCCACGATATCCACGATTTCACGGTCAAACTCCGGGCGAATATTCATCATCTGAGCGGACATAGGGTACTTTTCCTGTTTTTTTATCGTTAGCGGTTTGGGATTACTGACGCTTATCCAGCGGGACAAACTCGCGCTCTTCCGGGCCGGTGTAGTTGGCGGAAGGACGGATAATTTTGTTGTCCTGGCGCTGTTCAATAATGTGCGCCGCCCAGCCGGTCACGCGGGCGATGACGAACAGCGGGGTGAACATCTCGGTCGGCACGCCCATCATGTTGTAGGAGACCGCCGAGAACCAATCGAGGTTGGGGAACATCTTTTTGGTGTCCCACATCACCGATTCCAGACGGTCGGCGATGTTGTACATTTTGAGCGAACCGCCCTCCTGAGAAAGCTGTTTGGCAACGCGCTTAATGACCTGATGACGCGGGTCGGCAATGGTGTAAACCGGGTGACCAAAGCCAATCACCACTTCTTTGTTTTCCACGCGCTTGCGGATATCCGCTTCGGCTTCGTCCGGGGTTTCGTAACGCTGCTGAATTTCCAGCGACACCTCGTTAGCCCCGCCGTGTTTCGGGCCGCGCAGCGCGCCAATCGCACCAATAATCGCTGAATAAACGTCAGAACCGGTCCCGGCAATCACCCGACTGGTAAAGGTGGAGGCGTTAAACTCGTGCTCGGCGTACAGCACCAGCGAGATGTGCATCGCCTTTTCCCAGCTTGCCGACGGTTTTTCGCCATGCAGCAGATGCAGGAAGTGACCGCCGACCGAATCATCGTCGGTTTCCGGCTGGATGCGTTCGCCGTTGTGGCTGTAGTGATACCAATAGAGGAGGATTGAGCTGAGCGAGGCCAACAGCTTGTCGGCGATATCGCGCGCGCCGGAAACGGTATGCCCCTCTTTCTCTGGCAGCGTGCAGCCCAGTGCCGACACGCCGGTGCGCATCACGTCCATCGGATGCGAGGCCGCAGGAAGCGCCTCCAGCACGGTGCGCACGTTAGCTGGTAGGCCTCGCAGCGCCTTGAGTTTAATCTTGTAGGCTTGCAGCTCATCGCGGGTTGGCAGCTTGCCGTGAATCAGCAGATGGGCCACCTCTTCAAACTCGCAGTGCTCCGCTAAATCGAGAATATCGTAACCACGATAGTGCAGGTCGTTGCCGCTTTTGCCGACGGTGCACAGCGCGGTATTCCCCGCCGGTACGCCGGAAAGGGCGACGGATTTTTTAGGCTTAATGACATGGGTGCTATTTTGCAGGATCGATGTGTCGCTCATGTTGTCCTCGTCATTATTGTCATAGGTAGGGTGCTGAGGGTGTTCGAGTCGGCCGGATAAACGCAGTACCATCCGGCATTGCCTGATGGCGGCTACGCCTTATCAGGCCTACTTTTTGGTGTACAACGCGTCGAGCTTCTCTTCGTACTGGTAGTAGTTGATGCTTTCGTACAGCTCGTTGCGCGTCTGCATCATGTCGATAACGCTTTTCTGCGTACCTTCCTGACGCAGCACGTTATAGACCTGCTCGGCGGCGCGATTCATCGCGCGGAAAGCCGAGAGCGGATAAAGCGCCATCGCCACGTGGGCGCTGAGCAGTTCATCGGTGGTAAACAGCGGTGTCGCGCCGAATTCGGTGATATTGGCAAGGATCGGCACCTGCACCGCGTCGGCAAACCGGCGATACATTGAAAGCTCAGTGATAGCCTCCGGGAACAGCATGTCGGCCCCCGCTTCCACATAGGCGCGAGCGCGATCGATAGCCGCCTCCAGCCCTTCCACCGCCAGCGCATCGGTACGCGCCATGATCACGAAGTCCGGGTCCGTACGCGCATCGACCGCCGCCCGAATGCGGTCGACCATCTCCTCTTTAGAAACGATCGCTTTGTTCGGTCGATGCCCGCAGCGCTTAGCGCCAATCTGATCTTCAATATGCAGCGCCGCGGCCCCGGCCTTGCTGATGGACTTCACGGTGCGCGCGACGTTAAACGCCGACGAGCCAAAACCAATATCCGCGTCCACCAGCAGCGGCAACGGGCAGACGTCGGTAATACGGCGGATGTCGGTCAGCACGTCATCAAGGGTAGAAATCCCCAAATCCGGTAGTCCGAGGGAACCGGCCGCCACGCCGCCGCCGGAAAGATAAATAGCCTGATACCCGGCACGCTGGGCCAGCAGCGCGTGGTTGGCATTAATCGTGCCGACAATCTGCAAGGGGTTTTCTTTGGTCAGCGCAGCGCGGAAAGCCTGGCCTGGAGAGTGTAGAGACATATCCCGTCCTCTTGTTATCAACTTGTTACTATCGGTTGATTCAAATAAAGCAAGGGATATGCCAACGCCTGTTTTCTGAGCGTTATTTATTTAAGTCTTTTAATAACAAATAATTAATTAGTCTCTTCATTTTTAGCATCGATTAAAACGTGTCAGCTAACGTTTCACAAAACGTTCCATCTCGTTTTATTGCAACATTTATGAAACAAGTCTAAACCCAATATTCGGCCCCTTTTTTGAGCACGCTATGGCAGCCACATCGCTTCCACCGAGAGTGAATGACGACAGGCCGGTTATCTGGACGGTCTCGGTCACTCGTCTGTTCGAACTGTTTCGCGATATCAGCCTCGAATTCGATAATCAGGCGACCATTACCCCCATCCAGCTTGGTTTCGAAAAGGCGGTGAACTACATCCGCAAGAAGCTGGCGACCGAACGCTGCGACGCCATCATCGCCGCGGGCTCCAACGGCGCGTACCTGAAAAGCCGCCTCTCCGTGCCGGTTATCCTGATTAAACCCAGCGGCTTTGACGTACTACAGGCGCTGGCAAAAGCCGGAAAGCTCACCTCCTCCATCGGCATCGTGACCTATCAGCAGACGCTGCCTGCACTTATCGCCTTTCAAAAGACGTTTAACCTGCAGCTTGAGCAGCGTAGCTACGTCACTGAAGAAGACGCCCGAGGGCAAATCAACGAACTGAAGGCCAACGGCATAGACGCGGTCGTGGGCGCAGGGCTAATTACCGACCTCGCCGAAGAGGCAGGCATGACCGGCATCTTTATCTATTCCGAAGCCACCGTCCGCCAGGCCTTCAGCGATGCGCTGGAGATGACCCGCCTGACGCTGCGGCAAAGCGTCTACCCTGCGGCTGGCAGCAGTCTGCGCACACGCTATGCGCTGGACGATATGCGCGGGGAATCGATGCCAATGGAACAGGTTCGCCACACCATCATGCTCTATGCGCGCTCTCGTGCGGCAGTGCTGATTCAGGGAGAAACCGGTACGGGGAAAGAGCTGGCGGCACAGGCCATTCATCGCGAATATTTCACGCGATTGGGCCACCGCCACGGCAAATCCTTCCCGCCGTTTGTCGCCGTGAACTGCGGTGCCATTGCCGAATCACTGCTGGAGGCCGAACTGTTTGGCTATGAAGAAGGCGCGTTTACCGGCTCACGGCGCGGCGGGCGGGCCGGGCTGTTTGAAATTGCCCATGGGGGGACGCTGTTTCTGGACGAAATTGGCGAGATGCCCCTCCCCTTGCAGACGCGCCTGCTGCGCGTGCTGGAGGAAAAAGAGGTCACGCGCGTAGGCGGTCACCATCCCATTCCCGTCGAGGTACGGGTGATTAGCGCCACCCACTGTCATCTGGAAGCGGAGATGAAACGCGGGCAATTTCGCAATGACCTGTTTTATCGCCTCAGCATCTTACGCCTGAAGTTGTCACCGTTGCGCGAGCGCCTGGCAGACATTGTGCCGCTGGCGGAGGCGTTTCTGGTGCAGTCGCTGGCGGCCTTAGGGGTACCGTTTAGCGAGGCGCTACGCAACGGGATGATGCAAAGCCAGTCGGTTCTGCTGCGCTATAGCTGGCCCGGCAACGTCCGCGAGCTGCGTAATATGATGGAACGGATGGCGCTTTTTTTAAGCGTTGAGCCGCAACCCATGCTGGATAGCGATTTTTTACGGCAGTGCCTGCCTGAACTCGTCGCGCAAAATCTGGCGCCACCAGCACCAGACTCATTAAGCCCGCAACAGGTGCTCGCCCAGTTCAATGGCGATAAAACCGCGGCGGCGCGCTATCTGGGCATCAGCCGTACGACGTTCTGGCGCAGACTCAAGGTCGGAGATTAGCCCGTGCGGCTGTGAAAGCTAAGGGGAGTAAAGCAGGATGCTGTCACACTTACGGTGAAAGCATCCGGGATAGGCTATTGGACTTTAAACAGGGTTAACTCACACCAGTGAGCGGAGCTCTTCACGCATGTAGGAAGAGAAGAATTCAGGGTTCTTAATCACCATATGCTCGCCGGATTCGACCTTCTCGGCCCATCCTGCCACTTTGTCTGTAAACCCGTCGCTCCAGCCGTCCTGATGACCACGTTCAACCACCGCCGCAGAGCTTGCAGGAACACCTAACTCTTTTAAATATTTCAGAATTCCCTTCGCTGTACTCTCATCCATGGACTGTGGTACTGGCTCAGACGTGTTCATACCACCAATGAAATCCAAAGCTTTATCAATGACTGCTGGCATATGCTTGTCCTTAAAATTAACCACGTAGTAAACAAGTCTATACTATGGACCGGAATCCAGCGCAATTTCAAAGGAACCGCTCACGTTATTGCATTTATTCTCGATCAGAAATCACGTTTTATACCCGTTTTGCGCAAGAAACGGTGCGCATTGCGCAAAAAAAAGCCGGTACAACATGTACCGGCTCAGTAGTCAGAACGCTATCACGCGTTGCTGACCGGCGTTTGTTCCGCGCTGGATTTGGCGTTTTCCAGCATCCGGCGAACCGGCACAATCAGTACGCACAGCACCGCGGCACAGATCAGCAGCGCAATGGAGCAGCGAGCGAACAGGTCCGGCAGCATATCCAGCTGATCGGCCTTCACGTGACCACCGATCAGACCCGCCGCCAGGTTGCCCAGCGCGCTGGCGCAGAACCACAGCCCCATCATCTGACCGCGCATTCTTTCCGGTGCCAGCAGCGTCATGGTCGCCAGACCAATCGGGCTCAGGCACAGCTCGCCGAGCGTCAGCATCAGGATACTGCCCACCAGCCACATCGGTGATACGCCAGCGCCGCCGTTGCTCAGCACGTTCTGCGCTGCCAGCATCATCAGACCGAAGCCCGCTGCCGCACACAGAATACCGATAACGAACTTGGTGATACTGCCAGGACGAATGTTTTTACGCGCCAGTGCAGGCCAGGCCCAGCTAAATACCGGCGCCAGCAGGATGATGAACAGGGCATTAATTGACTGGAACCATACCGCTGGGATCTCGAAATCACCGATCATACGGTTGGTATAGTCGTTGGCAAACAGGTTGAACGACGTAGGTTTCTGCTCGAAGGCAGACCAGAAGAACGCCGCGGAGACCAGCAGAATAAAGCACACCAGCAGGCGCGCACGTTCTTTACGGCTCAAACCCGCGAAGGCAAACAGGTAGATGAAGTACAGCGCCACGGAAGCCGCAATCACGTACACCAGCACGCTGGCAACGGCCACCGGGTTAATCACAATGATGCCCTGGGCAATCAGGGTGATAATCACTGCTACACCCACCGCTAACGCCAGCAGCCATGCGCCAACGCCGTTTTTCTTCGCCACCGGGTTGTTCCAGGTAGAGTCGAGGCCCACTTCGCTGTCGTAGCGCTTCATTGCCGGAACGGCAAACACGCGGAAGATAACCAGCGCCACCAGCATCCCGATACCGCCGATGCCAAAGCCCCAGTGCCAGCCGTGGGATTTAATCAGCCAGCCGGAAATCAGCGGCGCGATAAATGACCCCATGTTGATGCCCATATAAAACAGCGAGAAGCCGCCGTCACGACGGGCATCACCCTTTTTATACAGCGTGCCGACCATCACTGAGATACAGGTCTTGAACAGACCCGAGCCCAGTACGATAAACATCAGGCCGATAAAGAACAGGTTGTCACCGATAAAGGCCGACAGCGCGATCGACAGGTGGCCCAGCGCAATCAGAATAGAGCCGTACCACACCGCTTTTTGCTGGCCGAGCCAGTTATCAGCCAACCAGCCGCCCGGCAGCGCCGCCAGGTACATCGTTCCCGCGAAGATACCTACAATCGCCGAGGCGTTTTCACGCGCCAGTCCCATGCCGCCGTCATAGACGGTTGCCGCCATAAACAGGATCAGTAACGGGCGGATACCGTAAAACGAGAATCGCTCCCACATTTCGGTAAAGAACAGCGAACCCAGCGGGTACGGATGACCGAAAAAGGTCCGGCTTTCGTTTTTATTAACAGAGGAATGCATAGTTTCTCCAGAGAAGGTGCGTCGTAACGCAGGTAAGTCGTGTATGCGGGCTAACCATTTTTTAATTTTGTCGATGATTAACATCTGACACGGTATTTTTTAACCATTTGATAACCATTGCGTGGTCGTGTCTAGCCCTGGACCCGGTATTTTTAGACGAAAAGTCGACAAAGTTCTAGTTTTACAGATTTTGTATTGGAAACATGAATGTAGTGATTGACATCACATAACCACGATTTTACTCACAGTTAATTCATTAAAAACAATTAATTAGATAATAAATAATCATCAAATACAGCCCCAAATACGGGGCAAAATAATCGTATAAAAAGTGTGGAAAACAGGATGTTCATCATAATGATGAGGGGAGATCTGGATAAATCACGAGGAGAGAGAGGGCAGGAATGGGGTCGCGCTATCACATCATCGTATAGCGCAACCAGAATTTAGTTATTTCGCATGCCAGTAGGCACTTGAACGCACCAGCTGCGGGTCGATAGCGTCGGTCACAAAACCGTCGGTCAGACTTTTTACCACCTTCCCTTCACCGGTCAGCCAGATAAAGTAATCCGATTCCGGCACCGTGAGCTGTGCCAGGCGCGCGGCGACGGTGGCCACATCGTAGCCGGAAATCCACTCGATATTGAAGCCATCGAACCCGGCCAGATAGGCTTTATCCGCATCGTCTTTTACCATCACCAGCGCCGTCACCTGCGGACGCTCCGCTAACGTCTGCAGCGCTTCCAGACGGCGACGCAGCGCCGGCATACCGGTTTCATCGCAAACGTACAGCTGCCAGGCATAATCTTCCGGCACCACCAACGAACCGCGCGGGCCGCCGATAAGCAGCGTATCGCCCGCTTTTGCTTCCATTGCCCACTGGCTGGCGACGCCGCCGTCATGAATAAAGAAATCGTAGGCCAGCTCGTGGCGCTCGGCATTATAGAGCGGCGTATAGTCGCGGGCCTGCGGGCGCACGCCTTCTGCCCATACAATCCCTTCATCGGTCATCGTTGGTGGCGTCAGGGTGCTACCGGCCTGCGGGAAAAACAGCTTGGTGTGATCGTCAAAGCCGCGCGAACTAAAACCTTCCAGCGCCTCACCGCCCAGCACCACGCGCTGGAAGGCTTCACCCACGCGCTCCACGCGCAGGACGGTCAGTTCACGAAAACGAAGTTCATTGCGCACGCGCTGTGGGTATTTGTTCTCTTTCATTTGGCGTCTCTCTCACAAATAGATATATCTAAATCATTTGCAAATGATAATGATTGCCAACTAAACAGAAAGCAAGCTATTTTTAAGATATATGAACAGCGGCGCACAAAAAATCCGAACACAAAATTAAAATCATTAAAAATCAACACAATAAAAAATAACACGTTTTCGATATTGCTAAAGATATACATTTAGATATAAGTTAGATATATCTAAACAACGTAAGGATAAACATCATGAGACCTTTCTCTGATTCTGAACATCGCGGCCGTGGTGGTCGTGGACATCGCGGTGAACGCGGTGAGTGTGAACATCGTGGCGGGCGTGGCGAAGGTCACGGCGGCGGCGGACGTCGCCAGCGCTTCTTCGGCCACGGCGAGCTGCGTCTGGTGGTCCTCAGCATCCTGAAGGATAACGCCAGCCACGGCTATGAACTGATTAAAGCGATTGAAGCCCTGACCGAGGGCAATTACAGCCCAAGTCCCGGCGTTATCTACCCGACGCTCGACCTGCTCCAGGACCAGGGGCTGATTACGGTGCATGAAGAGGACGGCGGGCGTAAAAAAATCGCTATTACCGCCGAAGGCACCCAGACGCTGGAAGAAAATCAGGAACATCTGGAACACATTCAGGCGCGCCTGAAGTCCCGCATGGTGGGGCATGAACTGCGCAAAAACCCGCAGATGAAACGGGCGCTGGATAACTTTAAAGCCGTGCTAGACCTGAAGGTGAATCAGGGCGAGACAAGCGACGCGCAGTTGAAGCAGATTGTCGGCATTATCGACCGCGCGGCGCTCGAGATCTCGCAGTTGGATTAATGCAGGACGGTGACCGCATCCTGTAAACGGCTGGCGCGGTGTTTTACCATCGCCGATACGTTGGCGCTTTCTGCCACCAGTCCGGCGTTTTTCTGGGTGATCTCATCCAGCTTCGCCACGGCACGCGTTAAATCAGACAGCCCCGTGGCCTGTTCAGACGTAGATTGACTAATCTGCGCAATCAGCTGGGTGACATTCTGTACCTGCGAGACAATGTCATCCATCGTGCGCCCGGCAGCGTGAACCTGCTCGGAGCCCGACTGCACCTTGCTGGCGCTGGCCTCAATCAGCTGACGAATCTCGTTTGCCGCCGTCGCGCTACGGCTCGCCAGATGGCGAACTTCCCCGGCGACCACGGCAAACCCTCTCCCCTGCTCGCCCGCGCGCGCCGCTTCGACAGCGGCGTTCAGCGCCAGAATATTGGTCTGGAACGCGATATCGTTAATCAACGTGGTGATAGAACCAATGCGCTGCGTACTGTCAGCAATATCTTCCATGGTCTGCACCACCCGGTGCATCGCCTGACCGCCCTGCGCCGCCGCACCGCTGGCCGCCAGCGAGAGCTTATCGGCTTCGGCCGCCGTCTGGGAGTTATTCTGTACCGACGCCGCCATCTGGCTCATGGTCGCCACGGTTTGCTGTACGTTAACGACCGTTTCCTGAGTACGCTGATTCAGATCTTCGTTGCCGCGTGCCAGCACATCGCTGCCATCGCTCACGCTATTCACCTGCGTCGAGACATCGTTAATCAGCCAGCGGCACATCAGACCGAGCTGACCGACCGCACGTAGCGTCAGCCCCAGTTCATCGCTGCGCGGCAGCGGATCAACGCTGTTACGCTCGCCGGTCGCCACGCAGAGCGCCTGTCGCGCCACGTTTTCCACCGGGCGAACAATTTGCCACTCAAGCACCATCGTGGTTAGCAGCAAAATCAGCGCCGACGCCAGCACCGCTATGACCGGCGCACTCAGGGCCAGCAGGCTGGCGGCCAGCAGCAGGTAGAACGCCGACATAATACTTCTGACCCGCCAACGGAGCGGGATAGCCGACAGCTTGCCCCACCAGCGTTTGCTGATAACACGTCCTTTATAAAGACGCTTATTGCTGCGTTCTTCACGAAGCGCCTGATACAGCGGCTCAACCGCCGCCACCTCTTCCTCACTGGCTTTCGTGCGAATCGACATGTAGCCAATCGTTTTACCATTACGCACCTGGGGGATGGCGTTCGCGCGCACCCAGTAATGGCCGCCGTGTTTCGGGCGATTTTTGACGATACCGCTCCACGGCTCGCCCTGCTTCAGGGTTCGCCACATGTCGGCAAAAGCCGCTTTTGGCATATCGGAATGACGCACCATATTGTGCGGCTGGCTCAGCATCTCGTGGCGGCTATAGCCACTCACCTTCACGAAGGCATCGTTTACGTGGGTGATATAGCTGTTGAGATCGGTGGTGGACATCAACGTGGTGTGGTCGTCCATCAGCGATTCGGACGAGTTTTGGTCGGGCAGGGTAGACATACGGACATCCTTTTCAGGTGCTAAGAGAAATGTATTACAATTGTTATATCGGAGGATATTAAATTAACCTTAATTGTTAATTTTGCGTTAGATCGCAAAATAGACAAAAGCCCTACTTTTCTCACGTCATTCTTTGCTGCTCATCCCTGGCGCAAAACCTGCCCTTTTGTGGGGCAATACGCCCGACAACCACGCACTGCCTCGTGACCGCTTTCACACTCTCTCGCTTCGCTGGACGATTAAATATTGTACAAACGCGATTTCCCCTGGCGTTTATCCCGATTTTCACCGCCAACGCTGAGATGGCGTAATCCCTGCAATACTTAAATCAGTATCGTGTGATACGTGATCCCCAGGAGCTTATTTTGAACAGGTTACCTTCCAGCGCATCGGCTCTGGCCTGCAGCGCGCACGCACTGAATCTCATTGAAAAGCGAACGCTTGACCATGAGGAGATGAAAGCTCTTAACCAGGAGGTCAGGGAATACTTTAAAGAGCATGTGAATCCAGGGTTTTTAGAGTACCGAAAATCTGTAACAGCCGGTGGGGATTACGGAGCCGTAGAGTGGCAGGCGGGAGGATTAAATACGCTTGTCGACACCCAGGGTCAGGAGTTTCTCGATTGCCTGGGCGGTTTTGGTATTTTCAACGTGGGGCACCGTAATCCAGTGGTGGTTTCCGCCGTACAGAATCAGCTCGCTAAACAACCGCTTCACAGCCAGGAACTGCTCGACCCGCTACGGGCGATGCTCGCCAAAACCCTGGCGGCACTGGCACCGGGTAAACTGAAGTACAGCTTCTTCAGCAACAGCGGCACCGAATCCGTAGAGGCGGCGCTGAAGCTCGCGAAAGCGTACCAGTCACCGCGCGGCAAGTTCACTTTTATTGCCACCAGCGGCGCATTCCACGGGAAATCGCTCGGGGCGCTGTCGGCCACCGCTAAGTCAACGTTCCGCAAGCCGTTTATGCCGTTACTGCCGGGCTTCCGCCACGTGCCGTTCGGCAATCTCGACGCCATGCGCACGATGCTCAGCGAATGCCAGAAAACCGGCGATGACGTTGCAGCAGTGATCCTCGAGCCCATCCAGGGTGAAGGTGGCGTGATTCTGCCACCGCAGGGCTACCTGCCGGCCGTGCGTAAGCTGTGCGATGAGTATGGCGCGCTGCTTATCTTCGACGAAGTGCAAACCGGTATGGGGCGCACCGGCAAGATGTTTGCCTGCGAGCATGAGAACGTTCAGCCGGACATTCTGTGCCTGGCGAAGGCACTCGGCGGCGGCGTAATGCCGATTGGCGCGACCATCGCCACCGAAGAGGTGTTCTCGGTGCTGTTCGATAACCCGTTCCTGCACACCACCACCTTTGGCGGTAACCCGTTGGCCTGTGCGGCCGCGCTGGCGACCATCAACGTGCTGCTGACCGAAAACCTGCCTGCTCAGGCGGAACAGAAAGGCGATATTCTGCTGGACGGTTTCCGCAGCATGGCGCGTGAATATCCGGATCTGGTCCGTGAAGCGCGCGGCAGAGGCATGCTGATGGCCATTGAGTTTGTCGATAACGAAATCGGCTATAACTTTGCCAGCGAGATGTTCCGCCAGCGCGTGCTGGTTGCCGGAACGCTCAACAACGCCAAGACCATTCGCATCGAGCCACCGTTGACCTTAACGATGGAACAGTGCGACCAGGTGCTTAAGGCGGCGCGTAACGCGCTGGCGGCCCTGCGCGTCAGCCAGAATCAGGTTGCCACCGAGCAGTAAACTCACGCCCCCTACCGTTTGGTTGGGGGCGTTCTTTGAATCCCATCACAATCATCGCATTCCCCTTTTCCCTTTTTCCCGCCGACGGCTAAATTAGTAACTCATCCGACCACATAACAATAATTTCACATACTGGACATCCTTATGAGCTATCCGTCGCTGTTCGCCCCGCTCGATCTTGGTTTTACCCAGCTGAAAAACCGCGTGCTGATGGGCTCGATGCATACCGGGCTGGAAGAGTATCCCGATGGCGCGGAGCGTCTGGCGGCGTTCTACGCCGAGCGCGCGCGCCACGGCGTGGCGCTGATCGTCAGCGGCGGTATCGCCCCGGATGCGACCGGCGTAGGGATGGCGGGCGGCGCGATGCTGAACGATGTGAGTCAATTGCCACACCACCGTACGATAACCGATGCCGTACATCAGGAAGGCGGCAAAATTGCGCTGCAAATCTTGCATACCGGCCGCTACAGCTACCAGCCAAATCTGGTCGCCCCTTCCCCGCTTCAGGCGCCGATCAACCGCTTTACGCCGCGCGAACTCACGCACGAAGGCATTCTGGCGCTTATCGACGACTTCGCCCACTGCGCCCAACTGGCGCGGGAAGCAGGCTACGATGGCGTGGAGGTGATGGGCTCGGAAGGCTACCTGATTAACGAATTTCTCGCCGCCCGCACTAACCAGCGCGACGATCAATGGGGCGGCAGCTACGACAACCGCATGCGCTTCGCGGTAGAAGTGGTGCGCGCCGTGCGCCAGCGCGTCGGGAAAGACTTTATTATTATCTACCGCCTGTCGATGCTCGACCTGGTGGACAACGGCGGTACCTTTGATGAAACCGTACGCCTCGCCCAGGCGATCGAAGCCGCGGGCGCAACGATCATCAACACCGGCATCGGCTGGCACGAAGCGCGGATCCCGACCATCGCCACGCCGGTGCCGCGCGGCGCGTTTAGCTGGGTGACACGCAAGTTAAAAGGTTTGGTGACCGTCCCGCTGATTACCACCAACCGCATTAACGATCCGCAGGTGGCGGACGATATTCTGGCGCGCGGCGATGCCGACATGGTATCGATGGCGCGTCCATTCCTCGCTGACGCCGAGCTGCTGTCAAAAGCCCAGTCGGGGCGCAGCGATGAGATCAACACCTGCATCGGCTGTAACCAGGCCTGTCTGGATCAGATCTTTGTCGGTAAGGTGACCTCATGCCTGGTCAACCCGCGCGCCTGCCACGAAACCAAAATGCCGATCCTTCCTGCCACCACACGTAAAAACCTGGCGGTCGTCGGCGCGGGCCCGGCGGGGCTGGCCTTTGCTATCAATGCTGCCGCACGCGGTCATCAGGTCACGCTATTTGACGCCAGCGCAGAAATTGGCGGGCAGTTTAATATCGCCAAGCAGATCCCCGGCAAAGAGGAGTTTTACGAAACGCTGCGCTACTACCGCCGGATGCTCGACGTCACCGGCGTCACGCTGAAGCTTAACCAGCGCGTCGGCGCCGACGATCTCCTCGGTTTTGATGAAGTGATCCTGTCGACCGGGATCGCACCGCGCAAGCCGCCGATCGAGGGGATCGAACATGCTAAAGTGCTGACCTATCTGGACGTTCTGCGCGATAAAGCACCGGTAGGGCAACGCGTGGCAATTATCGGCTGCGGCGGCATCGGCTTTGATACGGCGATGTACTTAAGCCAGCCCGGCGACTCCACCAGCCAGAATATCGCCGAGTTTTGCGTGGAATGGGGTATCGATACCAGCCTGTTGCAGTCAGGCGGCCTGCGCCCGGAAGGGCCGCATCTGGCCCGCAGCCCGCGGCAGATTGTGATGCTGCAACGTAAAGCCAGCAAGCCGGGCGAAGAATTAGGCAAAACCACCGGCTGGATCCACCGCACCACTCTGCTTTCACGCGGCGTGAAGATGATCCCGGCGGTCAGCTACCAGAAGATAGACGATGAGGGGCTGCACGTTGAGATAGGCGGCGAAGCGCAGGTGTTAGCGGTTGATAATGTGATTATCTGTGCCGGTCAGGAGCCAAACCGTACGTTGCACGAACCACTGCTGGCGGCGGGTAAGACGGTGCATCTTATCGGCGGTTGTGACGTAGCAAGCGAGTTGGATGCCCGACGGGCGATTGCGCAGGGGACGAAGCTGGCGCTAAGTATTTAAGCCAGCCAGCCCCTGGCGTCGCGCTCGCTCGGCCGGGCTACGAACGCGACGCTGGGAAGGCGCTATCTCATTAACGACGACGACCCAACTTCACCGCTTTCAGGATCACAAACTTGTTGTTGGTGGCAATAGTTTCGCAGTTGCCAAAAATCTTCTTCAGCTTGTGGAAGTAGTCCAGATGACGGTTCGCCACGATATACAGCTCGCCGTTAATTTTCAGGCAGCGACGAGCGTGGTGGAACATCTCCCATGCGATGTTATCGGTCAGTGCATGCTTCTGGTGGAACGGCGGGTTACAGAACACCGCGTTGAAGCGGAACGGTTCTACGCCAGAGAGCGCGTTGTTAATCATAAACTCGCTGCGATCCAGCGCGTCCGGCAGGTTGGTTTCCACATTCAGACGGCTGGAAGCGACCGCCATCGGTGATTCATCAACGAATACCACGCTAGCTTCTGGGTTTTTCGCCAGCAGCGTCATGCCCAGCACACCGTTACCGCAGCCAAGATCGACAATCTCGCCTTCCAGGTTCTCCGGCAAGTGCCCCATAAAGAAGCGCGCGCCGATATCCAGCCCGGTACGGGAGAAGACGTTCGCATGGTTGTGAATGGTCCAGTCGGTGCCTTCCAGCTTCCAGCTCAGGGTCTGAGCCGTTTCAGCCAGCGCCGGTTTAGTAAAGGTGCCGTTAATCAGGCGCGCCTTTTTCCATGCCAGCGTGGTAGTGGTTGGGCCCAGCACTTTTTCAAACAGCTCAAGCGTAGAGGTATGAATATCACGCGCCTTCGCGCCGGCGATAATGCGCGTTTCTGGCGTGACCACCTCGCGCAGCGCACGCAGCTGCTGCTCCAGCAGCGCCATGGTTTTCGGCAGCTTAATCAGTACGACGCCCGGCGCCTGCGGGTATTCCGCGGTGCTGTCGAGGAATTTCACGCTAGACTCAGCAATGTCGTTGTGGCGCAGGTTTTCACGCGTCGCCAGCTCGCTTAAGTAGGAGTCGCCAATGCTGTACGGCGTATGTTCCGCCAACGCGCAGGCCAGCGCACCGAAGGTATCATTCAGGATAAGCACCGGGCCGCGAATCTCAGTATCGTCCAGCTGTTGCAGCAGATATTCATCGGCTGCTTCCCACGCCAGCAGTGGGTTAACGTCGTCCGTCTCCGGGAAACGTTTAAGTGTCAGTGAACGGAAACCGTTGTCTGTGTGGCTCATCGGCCCTCCTGAATGGTAAAATTTCGGCGTATCCCTGAAAAGGGTGCGTGAGTATACACTTTTATGATTTGCGTGGACATGAATGAACCAACTAACTTACCTCCAGGGCTACCCCGAGTACTTGCTTGCTCAGGTCCGTACATTGATTACCGAACGGCGTCTGGGGGCGGTGCTGGAAAAACGCTATCCGGGCACCCACGATTTCGCCACCGATAAAGCCCTCTGGCAGTACACCCAGGATCTGAAAAGCCAGTTCCTGCGTAACGCGCCGCCGATCAATAAAGTGATGTACGACAATAAGATCCACGTACTGAAGAACGCGCTGGGGCTGCACACTGCGGTATCACGCGTGCAGGGCGGTAAGCTGAAGGCGAAAGCCGAGATCCGCGTGGCCACCGTATTTCGCAACGCGCCGGAAGCCTTTTTGAAGATGATCGTCGTGCATGAGCTGGCGCATCTGAAAGAAAAAGAGCATGACAAAGCGTTCTATCAGCTGTGCTGCTACATGGAGCCGCAGTACCACCAGCTGGAGTTTGATACCCGCTTGTGGCTGACGCACCTTTCGTTAAAGGAAACTGCGTAGTCGCCCACTGGCAATGTCATAAAGGCGTGTTACATTGACGAAAGAATCCCTTTATGGAGCCAGAAGGCGTTTATGATACGTTTCGCAGTGATTGGGACAAACTGGATCACCCGCCAGTTTGTCGATGCCGCGCATGAGACCGGCAAGTACAAGTTGACCGCCGTCTATTCCCGCAGCCTTGAGCAGGCGCAGACCTTCGCCAACGATTATCCCGTCGAACATCTGTTTACGTCGCTGGACGCCATGGCGCAAAGCGAAGACATTGACGCGGTTTATATCGCTAGCCCTAACTCGCTCCACTTCCCGCAGACTAAGCTGTTTTTACAGCATAAAAAGCATGTGATTTGCGAGAAGCCGCTGGCCTCCAACCTGCATGAAGTCGAGCAGGCTATCGCCCTCGCCCGGGAAAATCAGGTGGTGCTGTTTGAAGCGTTCAAAACCGCCAGCCTGCCTAACTTCCAGATTTTGCAGCAGTCGCTGGAGAAAGTCGGCCCGGTTCGTAAGGCGTTTATTAACTACTGCCAGTACTCCTCGCGCTACCAGCGCTATCTGGACGGCGAAAACCCGAACACCTTTAACCCGGCCTTCTCTAACGGCTCAATCATGGATATCGGTTTTTACTGCCTGGCCTCTGCGGTAGCGCTGTGGGGTGAGCCGAAACAGGTGCAGGCTTCTGCCAGCCTGCTCGATAGCGGCGTTGATGCGCACGGTATCGCGGTGCTCGACTATGGTGATTTCAGCGTGACGTTGCAGCACTCTAAGGTCAGCGACTCTACCCTGCCGAGCGAAATCCAGGGTGAAGCGGGCGCGCTGGTGATTGAGAGGATCTCCGAGTGCCAGAAAGTCGCTTTCATCCCGCGCGGCAGCAAGGCGCAGGATCTCAGCCAGCCTCAGCATATTAATACTATGCTGTATGAAGCCGAGGAGTTTGCGCGCCTGGTCGAAAACAACGAAGTGGACCACCCTGCTCTTGAAGTGAGCCGTATCACCGCGAAGGTTCAGACGGAAATTCGTCGCCAGACCGGCGTTGTCTTCCCGGCGGATGCGCCTGCCGCGTAAAACAACGTAAAGCACATGTTGCAGGCCATTGACGAAATCAATGGCCTGTCATATTTTGTTACGTGCAAAGGGGAGTAACTTCCTTGTCGGTGGATCGTCATTACGATACGTGCAAAACCGTATCCGGTCGCCGAGCAACGGAAAACGAATGCGCTACCGCATTCGTTTTTAGTTGTAAGTGAGACCTTGCCGGAAGGCGAGGTCTATGCATAAAAAAGCAGCGGCTATCGTCTTCTGACGTTAGCCGTTTTTTTATGCGTAAGGAAAATTCTATGAATACAGTCGGCACACCGTTGCTGTGGGGCGGATTCGCTGTCGTCGTGGTGATTATGCTCGCTATCGACCTGTTCCTGCAGGGCCGTCGCGGCGCGCACACCATGTCCATGAAGCAGGCGGCAGCCTGGTCTCTGGTGTGGGTCACCCTCTCATTACTGTTTAACGCTGCGTTCTGGTGGTATCTGGCACAAACCCAGGGCCGCGCGGTGGCTGACCCGCAGGCGCTAGCCTTCCTCACCGGTTATCTGATTGAGAAATCGCTGGCAGTGGACAACGTCTTCGTCTGGTTGATGCTGTTCAGCTACTTCTCTGTGCCTGCGGCATTGCAGCGCCGCGTGCTGGTCTACGGCGTGCTGGGTGCGATCGTGCTGCGTACTATCATGATCTTCGCAGGAAGCTGGCTTATCTCCCAGTTTGAATGGTTGCTCTATCTCTTCGGCGCGTTCCTGCTGTTCACCGGGATTAAGATGGCGCTGGCGAAAGAAGATGAAGGCGGAATTGGCGATAAACCGCTGGTGCGCTGGCTGCGCGGGCATCTGCGGATGACCGACAAAATCGAGAACGAGCACTTCTTTACCCGTAGAAACGGCGTGCTGTTTGCGACGCCGCTGCTGCTGGTGTTGATTCTGGTGGAGTTGAGCGACGTTATCTTCGCAGTCGACAGCATCCCGGCTATCTTTGCGGTCACCACCGATCCGTTTATCGTGCTGACCTCTAACCTGTTCGCGATCCTCGGTCTTCGCGCGATGTACTTCCTGCTGGCAGGTGTGGCCGAGCGCTTCTCCATGCTGAAATACGGGCTGTCGATTATCCTGGTATTTATCGGCATCAAGATGCTGATCGTCGATTTCTACCATATCCCGATTTCGGTATCGCTGGGCGTGGTCGGCGGGATCCTGGCATTCACCCTGCTCCTTAATGCGTGGGTTAACCATCGTAACGACCTGAAAAAGCAAAAAATGTAACCCGTAGCCCGGCCGAGCGCAGCGACGCCGGGAGCAGCTCCGAGCCTCCCCGGGGTCGGCGTAAACGCCTCGCCCGGGCTACCTCCATCCTGCTAATTACGTCACACATTGTAAATTATTGGTTAAATAATATGACGTGTGGCGTAAATTCCAGCATTTTGTACTTCCCCAAACCGCGACTTTCCTTATACTCGATCGAGCAAACACTTTTTTACATCCAGACATAAACGTAACAAATAATACGTCGCTGGAAAGACAACACACATCACTTAAGGAATGCATTGATGACAAAACCATCCGCATCACCCGGCTTTTTGCGTTTTATAACCAGCGGCAGTCTGGTTAAACAGATTTTGGTTGGGCTGATCCTGGGGATTCTGCTGGCCGTCGTTTCCAAACCGGCGGCTATTGCCGCAGGCCTGCTGGGAACGCTGTTCGTTGGCGCGCTGAAAGCCGTCGCACCGGTACTGGTACTCATGCTGGTTATGGCTTCGATTGCCAATCACCAGCAGGGGCAAAAAACCAATATTCGCCCGATTCTGTTCCTGTATCTGCTGGGAACCTTTGCCGCCGCGCTGACTGCGGTACTCTTTAGCTTCCTCTTCCCTTCTACGCTGCATCTCAGCGCCGCCGCAGAGGATATTGCCCCGCCTTCTGATATTGTGGAAGTGTTACGCGGGCTGCTGATGAGCATGGTGGCGAACCCAATAACAGCGCTGATGAATGCGAACTACATTGGTATCCTGGTATGGGCAGTCGGCTTAGGTTTTGCGCTGCGCCACGGTAATGACACCACCAAAAATCTGATTAACGATGTCTCCCATGCGGTAACCTTTATCGTCAAAGTGGTGATTCGTTTTGCGCCACTCGGGATCTTCGGTTTAGTCTCTTCGACGCTTGCCACTACTGGCTTTGAAACCCTGTGGGGTTATGCACAGCTGCTGCTGGTGTTGATCGGTTGTATGCTGCTGGTTGCGCTGGTGATTAACCCGCTGCTGGTCTTCTGGAAGATTCGCCGCAACCCATACCCGCTTGTCATGGCCTGCCTGCGTGAAAGCGGTGTATACGCCTTCTTTACCCGTAGCTCAGCTGCCAACATTCCGGTGAATATGGCGCTGTGTGAAAAGCTGAATCTGGACCGTGATACCTACTCCGTTTCCATTCCGCTTGGCGCCACGATCAACATGGCCGGTGCTGCCATTACCATCACCGTACTGACTCTGGCGGCAGTTCATACGCTTGGGATCCCGGTTGATTTGCCGACCGCGCTGCTGTTGAGCGTTGTGGCATCACTGTGCGCCTGTGGGGCATCCGGCGTTGCCGGTGGCTCGCTGCTGTTGATTCCATTGGCCTGCAATATGTTCGGTATTCCAAACGACATTGCCATGCAGGTCGTGGCTGTCGGCTTTATTATCGGCGTACTGCAGGACTCCTGTGAAACCGCACTCAACTCATCCACCGACGTGCTGTTCACCGCGGCAGCCTGCCAGGCGGAAGATGCTCGTCTGGAAAAGAACGCCCTGCGTAGCTAATCTATCAGCCCCTTCGCCATCAGGCGGAGGGGTTCTGTTCCTGAACTTTCTTCTCGACCTTGAACGGGTCAATCCCCTTACGCTGCATCCGCCAGAAGCGAATGATGTTCAGGCCGTTCATCACCAGGAAGCTGCCTTCAATCATCGTGCCGCCAATCGAGCCGAGCCAGAAATTATGGATAACCCAGCACAGTGTGGAACACCACATGACGCAGCGTACCGTCAGCCCTTTACAGCGGAACAGCGCCCAGGTACTGGCCACCGTGCCGGCAATCGGCAGCAGTTCCATGGCATGGTGCAGTTTGCTCAGTCCGAGGATTAGCGTTAGCGCGATAAAGACAAACATCACCCAGATCCGGCGCGTGTAGACCGAAATGATCGTTCGAATGACGTTTAGCTCCGCGCTCATCCCGGCGGGGATCGCGCCCATCAGGAAAAAGTGCACGCCGATGGTGGCGCTGTAGAGCGAAAGTTGAAACTTGAAGCGCCGTTCATCGCGGTTGATGAAGGTGGTGATCCCGATGATAAATGCCAGAACGCCAACGCCCTGGGCCAGCCAATACGCCGTCATGAGAGGTCCTTGTTAAACAGCATAAAAAAACGGCGTTTCAGACAATGAAACGCCGTTTTATCGTATCAGATCACATTTTTATTACAACGTGACGCCGCTCTTAAAGATAGCCAGCTCGCGGAAGTCATTGCGCTCGTTGCAGGTCTGCTTGCCGTTGGCGAAGTCGACGATAACGTCCACGAACTCTTCCAGCAGCCGAGGCATGGCTTTGCCGTGAATCAGCTGGCCAGCATTGAAGTCGATCCAGTGTTTCTTCTTCTCAGCCAGTTCGCTGTTGGTGGCAATTTTAACCGTCGGCACGAAACCACCGTAAGGGGTACCGCGACCGGTACTGAACAGCACCATATGACAGCCCGCACCCGCCAGAGCGCTGGTGGCTACTGCATCGTTGCCCGGTGCACTCAGCAGGTTCAGACCGTGCGTTTTCAGGCGTTCGCCGTAGCGCAGCACGTCAACCACTTTGCTGGAGCCCGCTTTCTGCGTGCAGCCCAGTGATTTGTCTTCCAGCGTCGTGATACCACCCGCTTTGTTGCCCGGCGATGGGTTCTCGTAGATAGGCTGGTCATGCGCAATGAAGTACTGCTTGAAGTCATTGACCATGGTCACCAGCTTGCCGAAAGTCTCTTCGTCACGGCAATGGCTCATCAGCAGCTGCTCAGCACCGAACATTTCCGGTACTTCGGTCAGCACGGTGGTGCCGCCGTTGGCAATCACGTAGTCGGAGAAACGACCCAGCATCGGGTTGGCGGTAATACCGGACAGGCCGTCAGACCCACCGCATTCCAGACCAAACTTCAGCTCGCTCAGTTTACCCGGCTCGCGTTTGTCATTGCGTATCACGCTGTACAGCTGATGGAGATGTTCGATCCCGGCTTCCACTTCGTCTTCCTGGTGTTGGCAGACCATGAAGTGAACGCGCTCAGGATCGAACTCGCCAAGGGTTTCGCGGAAAGCGTCAACCTGGTTGTTTTCACAACCCAGGCCAACCACCAGCACCGCGCCCGCATTCGGGTGACGCACCATGTTTTGCAGCATGGTACGGGTATTAATGTGATCGTCACCGAGCTGTGAGCAACCGTAGGTGTGGCTGAAGAGGTGAACGCCATCGATACCTTCGGCATCGTTGGTCTCTTTCAGGAAACGGTTCTGCATCTGGCGAGCCATGGCGTTCACGCAGCCAACGGTCGGCAGGATCCAGATTTCGTTACGCACGCCCACATCACCGTTAGCACGGCGGTAAATCTGCACGTCACGATCGACGGGCTGAGCAACCTCGGCCTGGAAATCGGGTTGGTAGCTATACGTGTCCAGATCGCTGAGATTCGTGCGCGTGTTGTGAGCATGGATATGCTCGCCCGCTGCCACATCCACCAGCGTATGGCCAATAGGTAAACCGTATTTAATGACGTTTTCACCCTTCGCGATGTCGCGTAAGGCGAATTTGTGGCCACGCGTTACCGCCTGACGCAGGGTAATCACCTGCCCATCAACGGTGACTTCGGTTCCTTCGGCCAAATCAGCGAGCGCTACCGCGACGTTATCCAGCGCATGGATCTTGATGTATTGCATACCAACCCCAGACTTTAGTTCAGTTCAATGGCGAAATAGTCACGCGCATTGTTAAAGCAAATGTTTTTCACCATCTCACCCAGCAACTGGATATCGGCAGGCGCTTCGCCCGCAGCAACCCAGCGGCCAATCATCTGGCAAAGAATACGACGGAAGTATTCGTGGCGGGTGTAAGACAGGAAGCTACGGCTATCGGTCAGCATGCCGACGAAGCGGCTCAGCAGGCCCAGCTGTGCCAGCTGAGTCATCTGACGTTCCATACCGTCTTTCTGATCGTTGAACCACCAGCCGGAACCGAACTGCATTTTGCCAGGCATGCCTTCACCCTGGAAGTTACCGATCATGGTGCCCAACACTTCGTTATCGCGTGGGTTCAGGCAGTACAGAATGGTTTTTGGCAGCAGGTTCTGTTCGTTCTGCTTACTCAGCAGCTTGGACAGTTCTTCAGCCATTGGGCGGTCGTTGATGGAGTCGAAGCCGACGTCCGCACCCAGCAGTTTGAACTGACGCAGGTTGTTATTACGCAGCGCGCCGATGTGGTACTGCTGTACCCATTCGCGACGTGCGTATTCTGCGCCCAGGAAGACCAGAACGGCGGTTTTGAACTGGGCAACTTCGTGCTCGCTCAGCGTTTCACCGGCCAGGCGACGTGCCAGGATGCTATCCAGTTCCGCTTCGTTAGATTCCGCGAACAGCACCACGTCCAGCGCGTGGTCGGACACTTTACAGCCGTGAGCGGCGAAGTGATCCAGACGCTTGGTCAGCGCGGTCTGCAGGTCAGCAAAACGGCGAATGTCGGTGTCAGACACTTCACCCAGTTTTGCCATGTAATCGTTGAAGGTGGCCAGCTCGATGTTGAAAGCTTTATCCGGGCGCCAGCTTGGCAGCACTTTCACGTCAAACGAACCGTCTTTGGCGACGGCTGCGTGGTGCTCCAGAGAATCGATTGGGTCATCAGTGGTGCCGACCATTTTCACATTCATCTGCTTCATGATGCCGCGCGCGGAGAATTTGTCCTGCGCCAGCAGCTCGTTGCACTCATCCCAGATTTCGCCAGCGGTAGACGGTGACAGCAGTTTACCGGTGATGCCGAATGGGCGACGCAGCTCGAGGTGAGTCCAGTGGTATAACGGGTTGCCGATGGTGTGCGGTACGGTTGCAGCCCACGCGTCAAACTTCTCGCGGTCAGACGCATCGCCGGTACACAGGCGTTCTGCTACGCCGTTAGTACGCATCGCGCGCCACTTGTAGTGGTCGCCTTTCAGCCAGATGTCATACAGATTTTTAAAACGATAGTCTTCAGCAACCTGCTGTGGCGGCAGGTGGCAGTGATAGTCGAAAATCGGCTGATCTTTTGCGTAGTCGTGGTACAGACGGCGAGCAAATTCGGTGTCTAACAGAAAATCTTCAGTCATGAACGGGGTCATTATCGTCTTCCTCTCAACGAGTGGGTCAGATGTTTATCTGTAATGCTGTCAAAGTTATCACACCAATTTCGTTCGGCCGAAGATTTTTTCGTGAGTTAGATCAATAAACCTTGACAAAAAATGACAGAAAAAATGACGAAACGCCCCTACAGGCCGCGCCATGCCTGGCCTGGTGTATCTACCCCTTTAACCGTACGGGAAATACCTCTTTTGTGACGGTATTCACCTTTTAAAGTTGTATGACAAGTTATCTTGCACCCCGTCGAAACACATTGAACGACGGAATGTAGTAGCCGTGGTCGATAAAGACACCTGATTGAGCGGTACGGATACCGAATTCAGCACGCGTACTTACTGGCAAGTTCGGGTCGTACCGGGAAGCATTACACCGGTAAGCCCCTTCGAGAATGACATCTTCCGGCAACACAGGAGGATGGCTGCAGGACTCGCAGTTATAACAACACGATGAGGTTTACATGCGTAAAATTAAAGGGTTACGTTGGTACATGATCGCACTGGTGACGATGGGCACCGTGCTGGGCTACCTGACACGTAATACCGTGGCGGCAGCAGCGCCAACTCTGATGGCTGAGCTGCACATTTCCACACAGCAATACTCTTACATCATCGCTGCTTACTCTGCAGCGTATACCGTGATGCAGCCGGTTGCCGGCTACGTTCTGGACATTCTGGGTACCAAAATCGGCTACGCCTTCTTCGCCGTTGCCTGGGCAGTTTTCTGCGGCGCGACTGCGCTGGCAGGCAGCTGGGGCGGTCTGGCCGTCGCACGTGGTGCGGTAGGTGCTGCTGAAGCGGCCATGATCCCTGCGGGTCTGAAAGCGAGCTCCGAATGGTTCCCGGCTAAAGAGCGTTCTATTGCAGTAGGTTACTTTAACGTCGGTTCTTCTATCGGCGGCATGATTGCGCCACCGCTGGTTGTCTGGGCTATCGTGATGCATAGCTGGCAGATGGCGTTCATTATCTCCGGTGCGCTGAGCTTCATCTGGGCAATGTCCTGGCTCATCTTCTACAAACACCCACGCGATCAGAAAAAATTAACTGACGAAGAACGTGATTACATCATTGGTGGTCAGGAAGCACAGCACCAGACCAACAACGCGAAGAAAATGTCTCCATGGCAGATCATTCAGACCCGTCGCTTCTGGGGTATCGCTCTGCCGCGCTTCCTGGCTGAGCCAGCCTGGGGTACCTTTAACGCCTGGATCCCACTGTTCATGTTCAAAGTCTACGGCTTTGACCTGAAAGAAATCGCGATGTTTGCGTGGATGCCAATGCTGTTCGCTGACGTAGGTTGCGTACTGGGTGGCTACCTGCCGCCGCTGTTCCAGCGCTGGTTTGGCGTGAACCTGATTGTTTCTCGTAAAATGGTTGTCACCATGGGCGCACTGCTGATGATTGGCCCAGGGATGATCGGTCTGTTCACCAGCCCATACGTTGCTATCGCCCTGTTGTGCCTCGGTGGCTTCGCTCACCAGTCCCTGTCCGGTGCGCTGATTACGCTCTCTTCTGACGTCTTCGGTCGTAACGAAGTGGCCACCGCGAACGGTCTGACCGGTATGGCGGCGTGGATGGCGAGCACCATGTTTGCTCTGGTCGTCGGTGCGCTGGCAGATACCATCGGCTTCAGCCCACTGTTTGCCGTCCTGGCTATCTTCGACCTGCTGGGTGCGCTGGTTATCTGGACCGTCCTGCAGAACAAGCAGGCTGACGACGGTGAGTCTGGCGCCAATCGCCCTACTCAACAGGCGACGCAAAACTAAACTGTAACGAATGTCTGTTTTCACAAAAGCCGCCTTGTTTCAGGCGGCTTTTTTCATGTCATAATATGGTTAGCTGCTCGTAAAAGTGGTATAACAAATTTAATCTGCCGTACCCTGCCTGGAGAGCATATGGAAATCGCCGACGCACGTCGCTTGTATCAGCAACTGGCCGCTGAGCTAAAAGAACGCATTGAGCAAGGCGTCTACCTTGTGGGCGATAAACTGCCTGCAGAGCGTTTTATTGCCGATGAAAAGAGCGTCAGCCGTACCGTTGTTCGCGAAGCCATCATTATGCTGGAAGTGGAAGGGTATGTTGAAGTCCGCAAAGGCTCCGGCATTCACGTCATTTCTAATCAGGCGAAATACCATCAGACCCCAGACGAGTCGCAAGAGTTTGCCAACTACGGCCCGTTTGAGCTGCTGCAGGCACGTCAGTTGATTGAGAGTAACATCGCGGAGTTTGCCGCCACCCAGGTCACCAAGCAGGACATCATGAAGCTGATGGAGATCCAGGAAAAGGCGCGCCAGGAAAAATGCTTCCGTGATTCAGAGTGGGATCTCCAGTTCCACGTGCAGGTTGCTCTGGCAACCCAGAACACCGCCCTTGCCGCTATTGTCGAAAAAATGTGGACCCAGCGCGTACACAACCCGTACTGGAAAAAACTCCACGACCATATCGATGCCCGCACCGTCGACAACTGGTGTGACGATCACGACCAGATTCTGAAAGCGCTGATTCGCAAAGATCCTCACGCGGCGAAAATTGCCATGTGGCAGCACCTGGAAAACACCAAGCTGATGCTGTTCAACGAAACCAGCGATGATTTCGAATTCAACGCCGACCGCTATCTGTTTGCCGAAAACCCGGTCGTTCACCTCGATACGGTCGCTATCGGCGGCAAATAATCGCGCGGTCCTCTTTCCAGGGCTTACCTGACATTTCGCGTGGGTAAGCCTTTGTAAATCCCCTAGCCACTCCCCGCTCGAAAACGCAAAATCGAACTGCAACAAATTGCAATTTCTATGACGTAAAACCACGTCATTTGTTACAATTGCATGCAATTTGCCTTTTTGTTGTTCAGCAATAGATTATTTCGCCAAAACAGGGACTGTTCAGCGCGTATTTACCGCGATGCTATTAAAATAGAAACAAGAGAAGACCGTCGCAGCGCGTTCAGGCATTACGTTAATCGATGTACCAGGAATCGTGAATGGAACTATTAACCCAACTCTTAAATGCCTTGTGGAGCCAGGATTTCGAAACCCTCGCTAATCCGTCCATGATCGGCATGCTCTATTTTGTCTTATTTATGATTCTGTTCCTTGAGAACGGTTTGCTGCCTGCCGCATTTTTACCGGGCGATAGCCTGCTGGTACTGGTCGGCGTACTCATTGCCAAAGGCGCGATGGGCTTCCCACAAACGGTGATTCTGCTTACCGTTGCCGCAAGCCTTGGCTGCTGGCTTAGCTATATTCAGGGCAAATGGCTTGGCAATACGCGTATCGTTCAGAACTGGCTTTCGCACCTTCCCGCCCACTACCACCAGCGCGCGCACCATCTGTTTCATAAACACGGGCTTTCCGCGCTACTGATTGGCCGCTTTATCGCCTTCGTGCGTACCCTGCTGCCGACCATTGCCGGGATCTCCGGTCTGAACAACGCGCGCTTCCAGTTCTTCAACTGGATGAGCGGCCTGCTGTGGGTGCTGATTCTGACCACCCTTGGCTACCTGCTGGGTAAAACACCGGTATTCCAGAAGTACGAAGACGCGCTGATGTCTTGCCTGATGCTGCTGCCGGTGGTACTGCTGGTTGTTGGCCTGATAGGCTCACTGGCCGTCGTGTGGAAGAAGAAATACGGTAATCGAGGGTAACTATGGTGCCAAACCGTATTCTGCTACGTCGATTTACCCTTAGCCTGGGCATGGTGCTGATGCTTTGCATCCTGCTCTGGCTGTGGGCTGCGCTTCAGCGCGAAGAGTCTACGCTTGCCATTCGCCCTATCAACCAGGCGAGCATGCCAGATGGTTTTTCCATCTCTCACCATCTGGATGCTAACGGCATTCGTTTTAAGAGCATCACCCCGAAGGATGATGCGCTGCTGATTACCTTTGAGTCCAGTGAACAGAGCGCCGCGGCAAAGCGCGTACTGGATAACAGCCTGCCGCATGTCTACGTGATAGCGCTGCAGGATGAAGATAACAACCCGGCAAGCTGGCTGTCTCTTCTTCGTGATACCTCGCATCGATTTGGCTAGCCACTTCCAGGAATCCGAATAATTTCACCAGCTTTGGTGATTTTGTATTTTCGTTACTATGCTTAGTATTGTGGGTGACGCAACGGCGTTGCTCACAGACCGGAACAGTACATGCTCGATGTACTATGCACAATGGAAGGTTCATACATGAAATACCGCATCGTTCTTGCCCTTGCTCTCGCGTCTCTCAGTGCGAGCGCAGCAGCAACATCACTGTGTCAGGAAAAAGAGCAGGACATTCAGCGCGAGATTGGCTATGCCGAGAAGCATAACAATCAGAACCGTATCGACGGCCTGAAAAAGGCGTTGAGCGAAGTCCAGGCACACTGTACTGACAGCAAGCTTCGCGCCGATCATCAGGAAAAAATTGCCGAACAAAAGGATGAAGTTCGCGAGCGCGAGCAGGATCTGAAGGAAGCAAAACAGAAAGGCGATGCGGACAAAGTGGCGAAACGCGCACATAAGCTGCAGGAAGCCAAGAAAGAACTTAACGCGCTGGAATCCCGCGCATATTGAGTGGAAATACTTACAGGAGAGATACGATGGCTAAAGATACGACATCAGATCAATTACGCGCAGAGCTGAAAGCCCTGTCCGATACTCTGGAAGAGGTCCTGAATGCTTCCACCGACAAGTCCAAAGAGGAGATGAGCAAGCTGCGTAGTAAAGCGGAAAGCGCGCTGAAAGAGAGCCGTGACCGCCTGGGCGAAGCAGGCGAAGTCTTATCTAAGCAGACACGTGAAGCGGCGGCCAAAGCCGATGGCTACGTGCGTGAAAACCCATGGACCGGCGTCGGTATTGGTGCAGCCGTCGGGCTGGTACTGGGCGTTCTGCTGACGCGTCGTTAAGCATGAGCGATTCTCACCAGGCGCAGGGGCCGGGAAAGAACATTCTCGGCATTGGCCAGCGCATTGTTACCCTCGTGGTTCAGATGGTCGAAACGCGGCTGCGCTTAGCGGTCGTGGAGCTGGAAGAGGAGAAGGCAAACCTCATTCAGCTCCTGTTAATGGCAGGGCTTACCCTGCTGTTTACCGCTTTCGGCCTGATGAGCCTGTTGGTGCTCATAATGTGGGCCGTTGACCCACAGTATCGCCTCATCGTCATGGTAGCGACTACCGCGACGCTGTTGCTCCTCGCTATCGTTGGCGGAATATGGACGCTGAGCAAAGCACGTCGCTCAACGCTGTTACGCCATACTCGCCACGAGTTGGCCAACGATCGCACCCTGCTGGAGGATAATGAACCATGAGTCCACGACAGGAACGAGAAGCACGCAAAGCGTATCTGCTACGGCAAATTCAGCAGCAGCGGCTGGACCTTAGCGCCAGCCGTCGCGACTGGCTGGACGCCACCCAACCCTACGATCGCGGCTGGAGCAAGCTTGTCAGTCTGCGTTCGTGGTTCATGGTCGCCAGCAGCGCCATGGCGGTAGTTTCACTGCGTCATCCGCGCTTTCTGGTGCGCTGGGCCCGCCGCGGCGTGGGTATCTGGAGCACCTGGCGCATGGTCAGGAATATCGCGCGTAAATCCTTTTAATCGTTCGCCGTCCCGATTTCCCCACTGCCATACATCATTGCTCAGATTCTTTGAAGAACTTCAACAGTTTTCCTTGCTAACAATTGTTATACGTCACAGTTATATTTCTCTCCATCGACAGCAGCTACGCGCTATCAGCGTGTAAATGCTCAATAAAACGGTTTAACTGCCCGCAAGGTTCTCTGGAGAGAAAGATGAAAAAATTAGAAGATATTGGTTTCCTGGTCGCACGTATTCTGATGCCGATTCTGTTTATCACCGCTGGCTGGGGCAAAATCACCGGGTATGCGGGTACGCAGCAGTATATGGAAGCAATGGGCGTCCCAGGTTTCCTGCTGCCACTGACCATTCTGCTTGAGTTTGGCGGCGGTCTGGCGATTCTATTCGGTTTCCTGACTCGCACCACCGCGCTGTTCACCGCAGGCTTCACCCTGCTGACCGCCTTCATCTTCCACAGCAACTTTGCTGAAGGTGTGAACTCGCTGATGTTTATGAAAAACCTGACCATCGCTGGCGGCTACCTGCTGCTGGGTATCACCGGTCCAGGCGCATTCAGCATCGACCGCGTGCTGAATAAAAAATGGTAAGAACGCACTATACTGAATGAACAAAAAAGCGAGGAGACATCTCCTCGCTTTTGCTATCTGGAGGAGCACATCATGGGACAATTGATCAATGGCGTCTGGCAAGACGTCTGGTATGACACCAAATCCACCGGTGGACGTTTCCAGCGTTCAGTTTCTGCATTTCGCAACTGGCTGACCGCCGACGGCGAGCCCGGCCCTACCGGCAACGGCGGTTTTGCCGCTGAGAAAGATCGCTATCACCTGTACGTCTCTCTTGCCTGTCCGTGGGCGCACCGCACGCTTATCCTGCGTAAGCTCAAAGGACTGGAACCGTTCATCTCCGTATCCGTCGTCAACCCGCTGATGCTGGAAAACGGCTGGACCTTCGATGCCGATTTCCCGGCCGCAACGGGCGATACGCTTTACCAGCATCAATTCCTGTATCAGCTCTATCAGCATGCCGATTCCACCTACTCCGGGCGCGTAACCGTGCCGGTACTGTGGGATAAAAAGAATCAGACCATCGTCAGCAATGAATCAGCGGAAATCATTCGCATGTTCAATACTGCATTTGATGCACTGGGTGCCAAAGCGGGCGATTACTATCCAGCCGCGCTGCGCGATCAGATTGATGAGCTGAACAGCTGGATCTACGACACGGTGAACAACGGGGTCTATAAAGCCGGTTTTGCCACCAGCCAGGCAGCCTATGATGAAGCCGTTGATAAGGTCTTTAGCTCGCTGGATCGTCTAGAAACGATCCTCGGTCAGCATCGCTACCTGACCGGTAATCAGCTGACCGAAGCCGATATTCGCCTGTGGACGACGCTTATCCGCTTCGATCCGGTCTACGTGACCCACTTCAAGTGCGATAAGCATCGCATCAGCGATTACCTGAACCTGCACGGCTTCCTGCGCGATATCTACCAGATGCCGGGCATTGCGGAAACCGTCGACTTCGACCATATCCGCAACCACTACTTCCGCAGCCACAAAACCATTAACCCGACCGGGATTATCTCCATCGGGCCATGGCAGGATCTGGACGAACCACACGGCCGCGACGAACGTTTCCGCTAAACCCATTGGGCATCGATCCTCGATGCCCAATTAATTTCACATCATCAATATTTACCACTTTTTCATTCACGACTATCCTTAGCTTGATCGCTTAAAAAACAAGTGATTAATGATCAACTGAGGCATAAAAATGGATTGGTATCTCAACGTTCTACGTAATTACATTGGATTTGGTGGCCGCGCTCGTCGCAAAGAGTATTGGATGTTCATTCTGGTGAACGTCATTTTGACGGCAGTGCTGAGCGTGGTGGATAAGATGCTGGGCTGGCAGCGCGCTGGCGGCGAAGGGATCCTCACCACCATTTACGGCATTCTGGTTTTTCTTCCGTGGTGGGCAGTACAGTTCCGCCGACTACACGACACCGATCGCTCGGCGTGGTGGCTGCTCCTGCTGTTGATTCCGGTGATTGGCTGGCTGGTGATTATTATCTTTAACTGCCAGAACGGAACGCCAGGCAACAACCGTTTTGGACCAGATCCGAAACGTCTTTCCTGATCCCGGCCGGGCGGCAACAATGCAAATCTTGTAGGCCTGATAAGCGTAGCGCCATCAGGCAATTCAGTGCTGATTGCCGGATGGCGGCGTAAACGCCTTATCCGGCCTACAACTTTATTTCGCAGTTAACAGCTTTTGGATCTCGCGCAGGCACCAGGACTTCGCTTCGCCCATGCTGTCACGGCGCCAGGCCATGATGATATCAATTTCGCTGGTATATTCCGGGCTCACCACGCGTAAGCGGCCTTGGGCGATATCCTCTTCAACCATCGGATACGGCATCGTTGCGACCCCCAAACCGGCTAACAGCGCCTGACGTTTTTCTTCCATCGACGTGACCGTCAAACGCGGCTGCTTATCCAGCAACTGTACCGTCAGCACCGGACGTTCGCGAGCGGTGTCGGCAATCGCCACGCCGCGATACTTCACGCGCGTGACTTCCGACAGCGGTTCGGCTTCCTGATGAATAGGATGATCCGGCGCGGCCACATAAACGTTCATCACCGAATAAAGTTTACGGGAGTTAATCTCGGTCGATGAGCGGAAATGCATATCCGGCGCAATCACGATATCCGCCCGACCCTGCTCCAGGCGCTCCCAGGCACCCGCCAGCACTTCGGTAATGATCGACAACTGAGTATTAGATTTGGTCGCGAGTTTTTCCACCAGCGGGAACAGCGTCGAAGTTGGGATCAGCGCCTCTGCCACGATGGTGAGGTGGGTTTCCCAGCCTCGGGCCAGCGCTTCGGCATCGGTGGTCAGCTTGTCAGCGGCTTCCAGCAGAACACGACCGCGTTCCAGCAGCATACGCCCGACGTTAGTGAATTTTGTTCGATGACCCGAACGGTCAAACAACACCACGTCCAGCTCTTCTTCCAGCTTTTGCATGGTGTAGCTCAATGCCGAAGGCACGCGACCAAGCTCATCAGCCGCGGCGGCAAAGCTCCCGCGTCTATCAATCGCGTCCATTACTCGTAGTGCTTCTAGCGTCAGCGCTCTCTCTTTGGCCATAGCGTGCTCATTCAGTAAATTTGAACATACCGGGCAGAATATCTGGCTAACAATGCAGCGTCCATACCTTTACCATTGATTTAGTGTAAAGGAGGGTCAAGAAGATGATTACCACAAGAACAGCGAAACAGTGCGGACAGGCAGACTTCGGTTGGCTGCAGGCTCGCTATACCTTCTCTTTTGGACACTACTTTGATCCGAAGCTGCTGGGCTACGCCTCACTGCGCGTGTTGAATCAGGAAGTGCTCGCACCGGGTGCCGCCTTCCAGCCACGTACCTATCCAAAAGTCGATATCCTGAATATCATCCTGGAAGGTGAAGCGGAGTACCGCGATAGCGAAGGCCATCATATTCATGCCAAAGCCGGTGAAGCGCTGCTGATTGCCACGCAGCAAGGCGTGAGCTACAGCGAGCATAATCTGAGTAAAGACAAGCCGTTAACCCGGATGCAAATCTGGCTCGACGCCTGCCCAGAACGCGAAAATTCGCGCGTGCAGAAGATCAAACTGAAAGAGACGAACCACCAACTGTTAGCCTCACCGGACGGCAGCCAGCATAGTTTACAGCTGCGTCAGCAGGTATGGTTGCACCATATTGAGCTGGCGAAAGGTGAGCAGGTAAGCCTGCAGCTGCACGGGCCGCGCGCCTATTTGCAGTCGATTCATGGTACGGTTCATGCGCTGGCGCACGAGGCTGAGAAGCAGTCTCTGACCTGCGGCGATGGGGCATTTATCCGCGATGAGAGCAATATCACACTCGTAGCTGATACCCCGCTGCGCGCTTTGCTGATAGATTTACCGGTGTAACGATTTTCAGGGACACCGAAGACACTATGAGTAAGCGAAACAACAAGAAGCAGCACAAGGCCGTCGTCGTTAACGCACCACAGCCGGTCATCGCGCCTAAAACGTTTGGTTTTGAAGAGATGCTGAACGAGCTCGAAGCGATCGTTTGTGAAGCAGAGCGTCATCAGGAAGAAGAACACGCTGCCTGAGAAAGTGCCCCGGCCAGAAACCGGGGCTATTTTTTTACGCGAGCTTGCTCGCCATAATCTGAATCACCTGTTTGTCCGTCTGCTGCATAGAGTGACAGGCCAGCGAGCAGAGGTTGCTAATCGACTGTTCCACGTCGTTCGCCACAATTCCCTCATTTCCCGTTACCGCCGTTTCATCCAGTGCCATCAGCACCGCTTTCCACGCCGACGACACGCTGGTCGAGACTTTCATCGCGCAGCTGTTGGACGCGCCATCGCAGATAATGCCGCTCACATCGCCAATCATGCTGCTGATGGCCATTGAGATGCTGCGATAGCTGCCATCGATAAGCCAGCAGATACCGGCCGCCGCTCCCATCGAGGCCGTGGTGGCCGCGCAGAGCGCCGACAGCATCGGCAGTTGGTGATGAATATAGATAGCCGTCAGGTGCGAGAGAATCAGCCCGCGGGCCATTTTCTCCTGGGAACAGCCCAGATGTTCCGCCACCACCACCACCGGCATGGTGGCGGCAATGCCCTGATTCCCCGAGCCCGAGTTGCTCATGGCAGGCAGGCAAGCGCCGCCCATGCGCGCATCCGAGGCCGCCGAGGTTCGAATAATAATGTCGCTCAGCAGATCTTTTGCCAGCAGCCCGCGCTCACGCTGACGTTGCAGGGTCGCGCCAATATGCAGACCGTACGGCGCACGCAGACCTTCGTGGGAGAGCGCGCTGTTCAGCAATGCCGCATCGAGAATAAAGCTAATTTTCTCAAACGGCACCTGCTCGGCAAACTCAACAACCTGCTCCAGCGTGACGTGCTCAAGCGAGGTGGCTTGCTCCTCCTCTGCTCCCTCGCAATTGCTGGCATCCAGCAGCGTCACGCCATTTTTCACGATGCGAATGACGCGTGTATGACCGCCAGCAATGGTCACCGTGGCCGATTCGTCGAGAGTATGAACCGTTGCGCTGGCGTACAACACGTCATCGCACGGGTCTTCCATGGTCACCGACACTTTACCGCTGGCCAGCAGAACCTTGGCCGCCGTAATATCCTCCACCGACGCGCCCTTCAAGACCTCTAACCCAGCCTGTGCATCACCGCCCAGCGCACCCAGCGCGGCGGCAATCGGCAAGCCAACCATTCCCGTGCCCGGTACGGTAACGCCCATGCCGTTTTTCATCAGGTTTGGCGATACCTTAGCCTCAATATGGCTGATACGCCCCGCCAGGTGAGAAGCCGCAATCGCGCTTGCCAGCGCCAGCGAGACCGGCTCGGTGCAGCCCATTGCGGGCTTCACATTCTGTTTTACCGCCAGAATCATATCGTCCCACAGCGGATTCATTGTTACTTCAACCATATTCGTTACCACGCGTAAATCAGGAGAATGCCAGGAATGGAGAGACACAGAGCAGCAGGCCGGTAATGATGATAATCACCAGCGAGACGCCTTTGTATTTGTGTAGCGCCGGAACTTTGTAGACCAGCCAGGCCGGAATCAGGCAACCCACCATGCCGAAAATCGGGCTACAGATAGAGGTGAAGCTCAGCACCGGCGCATTGAGCACAATGGCGCTCCAGGCCAGCAGGATGGCGAAGATCATAATCCCGCGCTGAACCAGCTTCTGATTGATTTTGTCTTCCGGCATTTTGCGGCGCAGCAGGTTGATAACAATCCCCTGCGTCGCTTCGCGAAAGCCCAGATAAACGCCAAAGAACGCGGTCATCACGGCAAAGATATTGAGGATGACGCTCACCACGGTGACCCATGCACCCGCGCTGCCATTAATAAACTGGGCGGCAATCGCCAGCGCCGAGATGTTCTGCTCATAGGCTTTCACCGCTTCATCGTGGCCCATCGCCAGCGTAAAGGAGACGGCATAGAAGAAGACCACCACGAACAGAATACCGAAGGCAATGTTCATCGCCCGCAGCGCTTTGTGGCGCGCCACTTCGCGGGATTTCTCCTTTGAGCGATAAGAGATAACCATCGGGCTCAGGGTCTGAATAAACAGGATAGAGGTCAGGGTAAATGGCAGCGTAATGATGGCGTTTTTAATCAGCAACCCCATCGGCGGCAGCGTGCCGGCGTTGTACAGATGCCACATCCCCACCATCGATACACCCAGCGCCGCCACGACCAGCAGCTTAGTCAGCACCATAAAGCTGGAGACTTTAAACAGCAGCTTTTCACCGCGCGACGAAATAGCCACCAGCACGCAGATAAGCACCAGACCATAGAATGGGTTTTCCGAGAGCAGCCCATCGGTGACGCCGAAAGTATGCAGATAAGAGGCGCTGTCGTTGGTAATCGCCGTGGAGTAAACGAACATCCAGATAACCAACATGATGAAGTAGAGCGCGCCGAGCAAGATCCCCCAGTTTTTGCCGAGGTAGCCGCTGATAACGCTCGGGTAGTCTTTACACTCCGGTGATTCAGCAAGCGTATTAATAAACAGACGCTGGAACAGGTACATCGCCGGGTAGCCGACGATGGAGGAGAGCAGGAAGACCCACAGCCCCATCAGGCCAACCTGAACGGGTAAGAACACGATCCCCGCCCCGATAGCCATCCCGATACTCATAATGACCCAGCCAACGTCGGTACTGTCGAATTTTATTGCCTCCTGCCATTCACTTTCTGACATGCCCGCTCGAGCGGCCGCAGACGACGTCTGTGCGGGTGCAACTGAGATTGTTTCCATAACAAATTCTCACTCTTAGTGTGTAGGGGTTTATTGTTTTATTACAGTTTGATGTTCCGGATAGTCCGAATATTACAGGCTTATTCACTGCCTTTTTTAGAGTAAGAAAATGATAACGCGGGTTCAGGAGAAAAAGCTTGCAACTCTTTACGTAGGGAAACGCTGAAAATAGAAAATATTCCTATGATTAGCGCAAAATTAACCAATGTATTTCTCTTTTACTAATAAAAGAGAGATTTCGGTGGTTTTTGCTTTCGAATGGATAATTATAATTAATTGTTTTTTAAGTAATTTTAACTTGATAATGATTTCTGAAACGTTGAGCGCTGCGAGGGTTTTGTGAGATAGCACAACGCGCCATGTTAATAAGATGTGACGTTAAAGAAAGGCAAAAAATGATGGCTATCACACCAACGCCTCGATTTAGTGAATAACTCCATTGTTTGTATGGATATGGTAAACAATCAGAATATTACGCTACGATGCAGAGAGTGCTTTGCCAGATGCTGAAAAGCAAAAACCCCGCCGAGGCGGGGTTTTCTTTAAAGAGTGAAACTGACCGATAAGCCGGGTTCTGTCGTGGACAGTCATTCATCTAGGCCAGCAATCGCTCACTGGCTCAAGCAGCCTACCCGGGTTCAGTACGGGCCGTACCTTATGAACCCCTATTTGGCCTTGCTCCGGGTGGAGTTTACCGTGCCACGGACTGTTACCAGCCGCGCGGTGCGCTCTTACCGCACCCTTTCACCCTTACCTGATCCCGCTTACGCGGGCCATCGGCGGTTTGCTCTCTGTTGCACTGGTCGTGGGCTGTTACACCCCCCAGGCGTTACCTGGCACCTTGCCCTATGGAGCCCGGACTTTCCTCCCCTCCGCCCGTCTCCCCCGAAGAGGACGACGACGAAGCGGCGACTGTCTGGTCAGCTTCGGCGCGAAGTATAGAGGGTTTGCGCGTCGATGTCACCCTTCGATCCGCATCCCGACCTGAATTGTGGCGGCGATGTTCCGGGAAGTGTGGTAAATATTCTCCGCCGCATCGCGGAAGGCTTCTTCCAGTGAACCAATGCGGTTCAGCACGCTGAATACCGAATCAATCCCGTACTGGTGTACCACGCCAACATCCCGCGTCAGGCTACCGGCAATACCGATAACCGGCTTGTGGTACTTCTTCGCCACGCTGGCTACGCCTACCGGCACTTTGCCGTGAATGCTCTGGCTGTCGAGGCGGCCTTCACCGGTCACCACCAGCGTGCAATCATGGATATGTTCTTCAAGGTTCAGCGCCTGGGTCACAATCTCAATGCCGCTGCGCAGCTCCGCGCCAAGGAACGCCATCAGCGCCGCCCCCATCCCGCCAGCCGCGCCGGAACCAGGCACTTCTTTTACGTCAATGCGCAGCGATTTCTTAATCGCGTCCGCGTAGTGCGCCAGATTACGATCCAGCTCGACGATCATCGCCTCCGTCGCTCCTTTCTGCGGGCCAAAGATACAGGATGCGCCAAAAGGTCCGGTCAGCGGGTTCGTCACATCGCAGGCCACGCGAATCGCGCAGTTTTTCAGGCGAGCATCAAGACCGGAAATATCAATATGGTTGAGACTCATCAGGCTACCGCCACCAAAACCGATTTCCGTGCCGCTGGCATCGCACAGCTTCGCGCCCAGCGCCTGCACCATACCGGCACCGCCGTCATTGGTTGCGCTGCCACCAATGCCGATAATAATGTTTTTCGCCCCGCTCTCCAGCGCCTGAAGGATCAGCTCCCCGGTGCCGTAAGAGGTGGTAATCAGCGGGTTGCGCTGCTCTGGCAGCACTAATGCCAGCCCGCTTGCCGCCGCCATTTCAATAAAAGCGGTATTCCCGTCGCCGGAGATCCCCCACTGTGCTTCCACGGCTTCGCCAAGCGGACCGGTGACCGTTGACGTCACTGAACGACCCTGCGTTGCCGCAATCATCGCCTCAACCGTTCCTTCTCCCCCGTCGGCGACCGGCACTGACACGAATTGCGCTTCCGGAAAGATTTCCCGAAATCCTTTTTCTATGGCCTGAGCTACCTCAGTGGCAGAAAGGCTTTCTTTATAAGAGTCTGGGGCGATTACGATTTTCATATCTGAGCCTATTAGCGCACGACGCCGGAGGGCGTTTCACAGCTCCGGCCTACCCTGTAAGCCCGGCACGCAATGCGCCACCGGGCACAACGCCCTTAGCGAGTGACTTCCACTTTCGCCAGTTTTTCGTAATAGCACGCCAGAGCGCTATGGTCGGCGGTTCCAAGACCATCTGCACGCAGCGCCTGCATCATCTCCATCACCGCGGCAGTCAGCGGCAGCTGTGCACCCACGCCGTGCGAGGTATCCAGCGCATTCGCGAGATCTTTAATATGCAGGTCGATACGGAAGCCTGGTTTGAAGTTACGATCCATCACCATCGGTGCTTTCGCATCCAGCACGGTGCTGCCCGCCAGTCCGCCACGAATCGCCTGATAGACCAGATCCGGGTTAACGCCCGCTTTGGTCGCCAGCGTCAGCGCTTCGGACATTGCCGCAATGTTTAGCGCCACGATCACCTGGTTTGCCAGCTTGGTCACGTTGCCCGCACCAATATCGCCGGTATGCACCACGGAACCCGCCATCGCTTTCATCAGATCGTAATATTTATCGAAGATGGCTTTATCACCGCCGACCATCACCGACAGCGTACCGTCGATAGCTTTTGGTTCACCGCCGCTCACCGGCGCATCGAGCATATCAATGCCTTTCGCCTTCAGCGCGTCGCTAATTTCACGGCTGGCTAGCGGTGCAATCGAGCTCATGTCGATAAGCACGGTGCCCGGCTTCGCGCCTTCGATAATGCCGTTTTCACCTAGTGCCACTTCTTTCACGTGTGGCGAGTTTGGCAGCATGGTGATGATCACATCACACTGTTCAGCAATCGCTTTTGCCGTGGTCGCCGTTTCAGCACCGGCGGCAATCACTTCGGCAATCGTTTCAGGATTACGGTCAGAAACCACCAGCGAGTAACCCGCTTTCAGCAGGTTTTTACTCATCGGTTTACCCATGATACCCAGGCCAATAAAACCAACTTTCATCGTCATTTCCTCAAATGTGTATGTATTCGGTGGTGGTTACTTCTTGAAGGCGTCAGCCAGTTTCTGCGTACCGGCGCGGAACACGCCGAGATCGCTGCCAACCGCCACAAAGGTCGCGCCCCACTCCAGATAGCGGCGCGCATCGGCTTCTACTGGTGCCAGAATGCCGCTTGGCTTACCGTGCGCTTTGGCACGGGCGAAAATATGTTGAATCGCCTGCTGTACTTCCGGGTGAGAAGCGTTACCCAGATGGCCTAACGCCGCGGCCAGGTCGCTTGGGCCAACAAAGATGCCATCTACGCCTTCTGTGGCGGCAATGGCATCAACGTTGTCGACGCCCAGCTGGCTTTCGATCTGCACCAGGATGGTGATGTTTTTATTGGATTGCGCGAAGTAATCCGGCACGGTGCCAAACATGTTGCCGCGATGAGAAACGGACACGCCGCGAATGCCTTCTGGCGGATAACGGGTCGAAGAGACCGCCTGCGCGGCTTCTTCTTCGGTTTCCACAAACGGAATCAGGAAGTTGTAGAAACCGATATCCAGCATGCGCTTGATAATCACCGGCTCATTGGTCGGGATACGCACAACCGGTGCGCTCGCGCTGCCTTTTAAAGCCATCAGCTGCGGGATGAGCGTCGTCACATCGTTCGGCGCATGTTCACCGTCCAGTACCAGCCAGTCGAAACCGGCCAGTCCTAACACTTCAGTGCTGATTGGGCTGGAAAGTGCGGACCAGCAGCCAATCTGAACCTGTTTTGCCGCCAGCGCAGCTTTGAATTTGTTAGGGAAAATCGCGTTATCCATTTTCATTACCTTAAGTTAGTCGTGGCTTACTTACGCAGTTCCAGACGTTTGATGTCGCCAACCACGAACAGGTAGCAAACCATCATCATCAGCGCAGAGCAGCCTACAAAAATCAGTGCGCCATTAAAGGAGTGCAGCTCACTTACGATATAGCCAATCACCAGCGGCGTGACGATAGACGCCACGTTACCGAAGACGTTAAACAGCCCGCCGCACAGCCCTACAATCTCTTTTGGCGCCACGTCGGAGATAACCGGCCAGCCGAGTGCACCAAAACCTTTACCGAAGAATGCCAACGCCATCAGGGTAACCACCAGCGCGGTGTTATCGGTGTAGTTACACAGAATAATCGTCGATGCCAGCAGCATGCCCAATACGATAGGCAGCTTACGGGCAAAGGTCAGCGTACAGCCACGACGAATCAGGTAGTCGGAGAACAACCCGCCCAACACGCCACCGGCAAAGCCGCACAATGCAGGAATAGACGCCACGAGCCCTACTTTCAGAATCGACATGCCTTTGTCCTGCACCAGGTAAATTGGGAACCAGGTGAGGAAGAACCACGTAATGGTGTTCAGGAAGTACTGACCGAAGAAGATCCCTAACATCATACGGCTGCTCAGCAACTGCTTGATGTAATCCAGCTTCGGACCTTTTGCCGCATCGCTGCCCGGCTTTTTATGGTCCATATCGACCACGGCACCGTTATCCGCAATGAACTTCAGCTCATCTTTGGACATGCGCGGATGGTCGGTTGGGTTATGGACGAACTTCACCCACATCCCGGTCAACACGAAACCAATCACACCCATCACGGTAAAGACGTGCTCCCAGCCCCAGGCGAAGGTTAACCAGCCCAACAGTGGCGAGAACAGCGCTAAAGAGAAGTACTGCGCGGAGTTAAAGATAGCGGACGCCGTGCCGCGCTCTTTGGTCGGGAACCAGGCCGCTACGATACGGGCGTTAGCCGGGAAGGAAGGCGCTTCAGAGAAGCCCAGCATAAAGCGCATGAAGAACATTGAGACACCCGCCCATGCCAGTGGGAAGAAGCCAACAAAGCCCTGCAGGAAAGTAAACAGCGACCAGAAGAACAGACTATAGGTATAGACTTTCTTCGAACCAAATTTATCCAGTAACCAACCACCGGGGATCTGCATGAGCAAATAAGCCCAACCGAACGCAGAGAAGATGTACCCCATTTCGACCGCGCTCAGACCTAGCTCTTTTGCCACCGACGTACCGGCGATGGAGAGCGTGGCGCGGTCCGCATAGTTAACGGCCGTAACAATGAAAATAACTAAAAGAATTAAATAACGGGTATGCATTCCTTTTGTTGATCCAGAAACATCAGCTGTATCGTGTATCATTTTATTATCCTCGGGCACAGAGAACCTTAATTATATTTTTATTATTAAGGTCTATTTCGCTGATTATTTATTGATAACTGGCAATCTTAATAAATCGATAATACGCCATGAAATCGAGATTCAGTATAATCAGGAAACGATAGCCATACATTGTGCAAAAACACAATTTGATAGCCTTATAAAATCTTTTAGTTATTCATATGCACATAACACTGGGCGCTGATGCACAATTTCAATTTTTGATACCCTTGCGCCACAAGGCATGACGACAATAGGTGATCTTTATCACATTTTTAGATTCCAACACCTGACATGCTTTATTCCATAATCAAAGTGTTCTTATTTTCCACATTGAATAACCTGACACTTATAACATTTATTATTTTACCCACTGGCTGGAGAATGCTGGACAATGGCTAACATCGAAATCAGACAAGAATCGCCGACTGCCTTTTATATTAAAGTGCACGATACAGACAATGTCGCGATTATTGTTAACGATAATGGATTAAAAGCAGGAACCCGCTTTCCTGATGGTCTGGAATTAATTGAGCATATTCCTCAAGGGCATAAAGTGGCCCTGGTGGATATTCCCCACAATGGCGAAATTATCCGCTACGGCGAGGTCATCGGTTACGCCGTTCGCGACATCGTTAAAGGGAGCTGGATTGATGAGTCCATGGTTATTCTGCCAAAGGCACCGCCGCTGAATACCTTACCGCTGGCAACCCGAGTGCCAGAGCCGCTGCCACCGCTGGAGGGCTATACCTTCGAAGGTTACCGCAACGCCGACGGCAGCGTGGGCACCAAAAACCTGCTGGGTATTTCAACCAGCGTACACTGCGTGGCGGGCGTGGTGGATTATGTGGTCAAAATTATTGAACGCGATCTGCTGCCCAAATACCCCAACGTCGACGGCGTGGTTGGCCTCAATCACCTGTACGGCTGCGGTGTGGCGATCAACGCCCCGGCGGCCATCGTGCCCATTCGCACCATTCACAACATCGCCCTGAACCCTAACTTTGGCGGCGAAGTGATGATTGTGGGCCTCGGCTGTGAAAAATTACAGCCAGAGCGCCTGCTTCAAGGTACCGAAGATGTACAGAGCATCCCGGTCGACAGCGCCAGCATCGTACGTTTGCAAGATGAACAGCATGTTGGTTTTCGCTCAATGGTCGACGACATTTTGCAGGTGGCCGAACGTCACCTGGAAAAACTCAACAAGCGCCAGCGCGAAACCTGCCCGGCCTCTGAACTGGTCGTCGGTATGCAGTGCGGCGGCAGCGATGCGTTCTCCGGCGTGACGGCAAACCCGGCGGTAGGCTACGCGTCTGACCTGCTAGTGCGCTGCGGCGCAACCGTGATGTTCTCGGAAGTAACCGAAGTACGTGACGCTATCCACCTGCTCACGCCGCGCGTCATCAACGAAGAAGTGGGCAAACGCCTGCAGGAAGAGATGGCCTGGTACGATAACTACCTCGATATGGGCCAGACCGACCGCAGCGCCAACCCGTCTCCGGGCAACAAAAAAGGTGGACTGGCAAACGTGGTGGAAAAAGCGCTGGGCTCTATCGCTAAATCCGGCAAGAGCGCCATCGTGGAAGTGCTTTCACCAGGCCAACGCCCAACCAAGCGCGGCCTGATTTATGCCGCCACCCCGGCAAGCGATTTTGTCTGCGGCACCCAGCAGGTCGCTTCCGGCATTACCGTACAGGTCTTCACCACCGGCCGCGGTACGCCGTACGGTCTGATGGCCGTACCGGTCATCAAGATGGCCACCCGCACCGAGCTGGCGAATCGCTGGTATGACTTAATGGATATCAACGCCGGGACCATTGCCACGGGCGAAGAGACGATTGAGGATGTGGGCACGAAGCTGTTTGAGTTCATTCTGGACGTGGCGAGCGGGCGTAAGAAAACCTTCTCAGATCAGTGGGGTCTGCATAACCAGCTGGCGGTGTTTAACCCGGCTCCGGTGACTTGATTACGTGATATTCAAGAAAAAGGTTATCGGGAGGCTATCATGCCTCCCGATTTTTTATGCACTCACTAAAATCACGTCAATGCCTTGCCGACGCAACCCTTCCAGACTTTCATTCGGCACGCCCTCATCAACAATAATCACATCAATACGCTGGGTATCAATGATCTTATGCAGGCTGGAGCGGTTAAATTTCGTGGAGTCCGTGACAACGACAATGCGCTCAGCCACTTCACACATCCGGCGGTTAAGCCGGGCTTCGTCTTCATTATGCGTGCTGATGCCACGCTCGAGATCAATGGCGTCGACGCCAAGGAACAGAATATCGAAGTGATAATTCTGTAGCGACTGCTCCGCTTGGTCGCCATAAAACGACTGCGACTGACGACGCAGGTGGCCACCGGTCATCAGCAGCTCAACGCCTTCTGACTCCAGCAACGCATTCGCAACGTTCATGCCGTTAGTCATGGCAATGACGTCCGTATGCTGGCGCATCAACCGGGCAATCTCATAGGTAGTGGTACCGGAGTCAAGAATCACGCGATGGCCGGGTTTAATCAGCTCAACGGCGGCTTTCGCGATGCTACGCTTCACCGCCGTATTCAGAGAGCTTTTGTCTTCGACAGAAGGTTCGGTCGCTGGCGTATTGCTATCGCAGATGAGTGCGCCGCCATATGCGCGCACGGCAATGCCCTGCTTTTCCAGGAAGGCAAGATCATTACGGATCGTTACCGTCGATACGCCGAACCATTCAGAAAGATCGTTTACCTGCACGCTACCCTGCTGCCGCAACCGCTGGATAATCTGCTCGCGTCTTTCACTGGTTCCCGTCACACGCTTATCGGCAGAAGAGTCGGTGTTGCTCATAGAGATTCCTTTGATTGATTCCTTTGATTGATTCTTTCGTTTCATTTCTTTTTGCTTATTAACACCTTTCTTTTCTCGGAATGCAAGCCTTAAAAAGGCCTCGCATGGCGACAAACCCCCTCAACACACCTTTCATTTTGTTTCTTTTGTGAAACAGATCCGAAAATGGAAATCTTTCATTTTATTTTTAAATCCACGTAACGCAGTATTAAATGAAACAAAACGAAAGATAAGTATCATTACAATCTGAGTTGGAGAGGAAAGTGAAATATCTTACAACTATGGTGGAGCAGCACAAACGGGGAAAAACAAACGGAATTTATGCCGTTTGTTCCGCGCATCCACTGGTCCTGGAATCCGCCATTCGTTATGCCCTGGCAAAACAGTCTCCGCTGCTCATTGAAGCAACGTCGAACCAGGTCGATCAGTTCGGTGGCTATACCGGCATGACCCCGGCTGATTTTCGCCGCTTTGTCTGTGAGTTGGCTGACTCACTGAACTTCCCGCAGGATCGTCTGATTCTGGGGGGCGATCACCTTGGCCCTAACCGCTGGCAAAACCTGCCGGCCGATCAAGCAATGAATAACGCCGACGATCTGATTAAAAGCTATGTGGAAGCTGGCTTTAAAAAGATCCACCTCGATTGCAGCATGTCCTGCGAGGGCGATCCCGTTCCATTAACCGATGCGATCGTCGCCGAGCGCGCTGCTCGTCTGGCTAAAATTGCCGAGCAAACCTGTGCTGAACACTTTGGTGAATCGGATCTTGTTTACGTTATTGGCACAGAAGTTCCCGTCCCTGGCGGTGCCCATGAAGCATTAACTGAACTCGCCGTCACGACGCCTGATGCCGCTCGTGCCACGCTGGAAGCGCACCACCATGCGTTTGAAAAGCAAGGGTTGGATACCATCTGGCCACGCATCATTGCGCTGGTTGTCCAGCCGGGCGTTGAGTTTGACCACACCCACATTATTGATTATCAGCCGCAGAAAGCGGTCGCACTGAGCAAGATGGTGGAAGCCTATGACACGCTGGTCTTCGAAGCACACTCCACGGATTATCAGACACCGCAGTCGCTGCGTCAGTTAGTGAAAGATCATTTCGCTATTTTGAAAGTTGGCCCTGGGCTGACCTTCGCCCTGCGCGAAGCGCTGTTCTCACTGGCGGCGATTGAAGAAGAACTGCTTCCCGCCAAAGCCTGCTCTGGCCTGCGCCATGTTCTTGAAACCGTGATGCTCGATCGCCCGGAATACTGGCAAAGCCACTACCACGGCGATGGCAACGCTCGCCGTCTGGCCCGTGGCTATAGCTACTCTGACCGCGTTCGCTACTACTGGCCAGACAGCCAAATTGATGAAGCCTTTGAAAGACTGGTGCGCAATCTGGCGGACGAACCTATTCCCTTGCCGCTCATTAGCCAGTACCTCCCTTTACAGTACGTAAAAGTACGCGAGGGAGATCTCAACGCTACACCGCGTGAACTCATCATTAACCATATTCAGGACATACTTCAGCAGTACCACGCCGCCTGTCAGGGCGTTCCGTCCCATAACGAATAACAACAAAGAGGAAAGCGCTATGCCAAATATCGTACTCAGCCGCATCGATGAAAGACTGATTCATGGTCAGGTCGGCGTGCAGTGGGTCGGGTTTGCGGGGGCAAATCTGGTATTGGTCGCCAATGACGAAGTCGCAGAAGACACCGTGCAGCAAAACCTCATGGAAATGGTACTGGCTGAAGGGATAGCCGTGCGTTTCTGGTCGCTACAGAAAGTTATCGACAATATTCACCGCGCTGCTGACCGACAGAAAATCTTGCTGGTGTGCAGAACGCCAGCTGATTTTCTCAAGCTGGTTGAAGGCGGCGTTCCCGTCACCCGCATCAACGTAGGCAACATGCACTACGCCGAAGGTAAACAACAAATTGCCAAAACCGTTTCTGTCGACGCCAATGATATCAACGCGTTCAACGGCCTGAAGGCCGCCGGAGTGGAATGCTTCGTTCAGGGCGTTCCGACAGAACCTGCTTTGGATCTCTTTAAACTACTTTGAGGGATTCACAATGGAAATTAGTCTGTTACAGGCTTTTGCACTAGGCATTCTCGCCTTTATTGCAGGCCTGGATATGTTCAACGGGTTAACGCATATGCACCGCCCGGTAGTGCTGGGCCCACTGGTTGGTCTGATTCTGGGCGATCTGCACACCGGTATTCTTACCGGCGGTACGCTGGAGTTGGTGTGGATGGGTCTGGCACCGTTAGCCGGTGCCCAACCGCCTAACGTCATTATCGGTACCATTGTCGGTACAACGTTTGCCATTACCACCGGCGTGAAGCCTGATGTTGCCGTCGGCGTTGCGGTGCCGTTTGCCGTCGCCGTGCAAATGGGCATTACTTTCCTGTTCTCCGTCATGTCCGGCGTCATGTCCCGCTGCGACCGTATGGCGGCCAATGCCGATACCGCAGGTATTGAACGGGTCAACTATCTGGCTCTGCTGGCGTTAGGCATTTTCTACTTCCTCTGCGCTTTCCTGCCGATTTACTTCGGCGCGGAACATGCGAAAACCGCCATTGATGTCCTGCCAGAACGTCTGATTGATGGGCTGGGCGTCGCGGGCGGCATCATGCCAGCGATCGGTTTTGCCGTGCTGCTGAAAATCATGATGAAAAACGTCTACATCCCTTATTTCATCATTGGTTTCGTTGCCGCAGCCTGGCTCAAGCTTCCGGTCCTGGCCATAGCCGCCGCCGCGCTGGCCATGGCGCTCATTGACCTGCTACGTAAATCCCCTGAACCGACTCAACCTGCGGCACAGAAAGAGGAATTCGAAGATGGCATCTAATCAACAGACCCTGCCGAGTGTTTCCGATAACGAAGAGACGCTGCTGACCGGAGTTAACGAAAACGTTTATGAAGATCAGCGCATTGGCGCAGATCTGACTAAAAAAGATATTAACCGCGTGGCCTGGCGTTCCATGCTGTTACAGGCCTCTTTTAACTATGAACGTATGCAGGCTTCCGGCTGGCTTTATGGCCTGCTGCCCGCGCTGAAAAAGATCCATACCAACAAGCGCGACCTCGCCCGTGCCATGAAAGGCCACATGGGTTTCTTCAACACCCACCCGTTCCTGGTGACCTTTGTGATTGGCATTATTCTGGCGATGGAGCGTTCGAAGCAGGACGTGAACAGCATTCAAAGCACTAAGATTGCCGTAGGCGCGCCGCTCGGCGGCATTGGCGACGCCATGTTCTGGCTGACGCTGCTGCCTATCTGCGGCGGCATTGGTGCGAGCCTGGCGCTTCAGGGTTCCATCCTCGGCGCGATTGTCTTCATTGTGATGTTCAACGTGGTGCATCTCGGCCTGCGTTTTGGTCTGGCCCACTATGCTTATCGCATGGGTGTCGCGGCGATTCCGCTAATCAAAGCCAACACCAAAAAGGTGGGGCATGCCGCATCAATCGTCGGTATGACCGTCATCGGCGCGCTTGTTGCCACCTACGTTCGTCTGAATACCACGCTTGAAATTAAAGCGGGTGATGCCGTCGTTAAACTGCAGGCTGATGTTATCGATAAGCTGATGCCGGCCTTTTTACCGCTGGTGTATACCCTGACCATGTATTGGCTGGTTCGTCGTGGCTGGAGCCCGCTGCGCCTCATCGGCATCACCGTTGTACTGGGTGTCGTCGGTAAATTCTGCCACTTCCTGTAAAACAAAAGAGGTCTGAGATGTTGGGAATTATTTTGACCGGGCATGGCGGATTTGCCAGCGGAATGGAAAAAGCGATGAAGCAGATCCTCGGCGAACAAACGCAGTTTATCGCCATCGATTTTCCAGAAACCTCCACCACCGCGCTGCTCACGTCGCAGCTTGAACAAGCCGTAAACACGCTGGATAGCGAGGACAGTCTGGTGTTTCTGACCGACCTCCTTGGCGGCACGCCATTCCGCGTGGCCTCAACGCTGGCGATGCAAAAACCCGGCAGAGAGGTGATTACCGGCACTAACCTGCAGCTCCTGCTGGAAATGGTGCTGGAGCGTGAAGGCCTGAGCAGCGAAGACTTTCGCCTACAGGCGCTGGAGTGCGGGCACCGCGGCCTGACAAGCCTGGTTGATGAGCTGGGGCGCTGTCGTGAAGAGGTTCCAGCAGAGGAAGGGATATGACGCAAATCCTTCGCGCCAGACGCTTGCTGACGGAACGGGGCTGGCTTGACGATCATCAGATAAGCATTGATGACGGTATCATTACCGCCATCACTCCCATACCTTCAGGCAGCCCGCAGCGCGATGCTGAGCTGCTTTGTCCAGCCTACATCGATACCCACGTCCACGGTGGTGCGGGTGTCGATGTCATGGATGAAGCACCGGACACGCTCAACAAGCTGGCAATGTATAAAGCGCGTGAAGGGGTGGGTAGCTGGCTCCCCACCACCGTTACAGCTCCGATTGAGCAGATCCATCGCGCGCTGGAGCGTATTGCCCAATGCTTCCATGCTGGCGGCCCTGGTGCTCAGGTTTTAGGTAGCTATCTTGAGGGCCCTTACTTCACACCACAGAATAAGGGCGCTCATCCTCCTGATTTGTTCCGGGAGTTGGACATCCACGAGCTGGATAAACTAATAGCCCTCTCGCAGGGCACGCTGAGGGTGGTCGCCCTCGCGCCGGAAAAACCAGGCGCGATACGGGCTATTCAACATCTTAAACGACAAGGCGTGCGGGTAATGCTGGGGCATAGTGCGGCAACCTGGGCGCAGACCAGCGCCGCTTTCGATGCTGGAGCAGACGGTCTCGTGCACTGCTATAACGGTATGACCGGCTTACACCATCGGGAACCTGGCATGGTCGGTGCGGGGTTAACCGACCCGCGCGCGTGGCTCGAACTGATTGCTGACGGGCACCACGTTCACCCAGCCGCGATGAAACTCTGCTGTTGTTGTGCAAAAGATCGGGTCGTATTGATTACCGATGCCATGCAGGCTGCGGGTATGCCTGACGGCCCCTACACGCTGTGCGGTGAAAAGGTCGAGATGCGCGGCGGCATTGTACGAACCGTTTCCGGCGGTCTGGCAGGGAGTACGCTCTCGGTGGATGCCGCCGTGCGTAATATGGTTGAGCTCGCCGGGGTTTCTCCTGAAGAGGCAATCCATATGGCCTCTCTGCACCCTGCCCGCCTTCTGGGGGTAGACCAACAGCTTGGTTCACTACAGGCAGGTAAACGCGCCAGTATTATCGCCCTCGACGGCGGGCTGCATGTGCAGCGCGTTTGGATTCAGGGTCAGCACCTCTCCTTTTAACCCGCCTTTACGATGAGATTACCTGGCCTTCGTTCATCGAACGAAGGCCTTTCTTTTCCTTTCTTTTAATCAAACCACTAATCCGCTAATGGTTTTATCTATGCATTACAAATCAATAAGATAGAAAACAACAGCGTTTCATTGATCACAGTTTTCGTTTTATTTCATTTTGCATCATTGAACTTTCGATTTCTTTTCTATAGATTTTAATTAACTGATACGCGAAAAAGTGAAACGAAACGAAAGACAACGACATTTTGCCTGCGTCGGATGTGGACTTCACAAGACTAAGGACTGAGTTATGCCAGAAATCTATACCCCCGCGCCCGCTGCAACCGGTACCTGGACCGAAGAAGAGATCCGCCAGCAGCCTAACAGCTGGATCCGCTCACTGAATAATATCTCCAGCATCCGATCCGATATTGACGGGTTTCTTGCACCATTACTTTATAAGCACGATCTGCGGATCGTACTGACCGGAGCTGGTACCTCTGCATTTATCGGCGAGATAATCGCCCCCTGGCTCGCCAGCCATACCGGCCAGAACATCAGTGCAGTACCAACCACCGATCTTGTCACTAACCCAATGGATTACCTGAACCCGGCGCATCCGCTGCTGCTGGTCTCTTTTGCTCGCTCCGGCAATAGCCCGGAGAGCGTCGCCGCCGTTGAACTGGCGAATCAATTCGTACCTGAGTGCTACCACCTGTCGATTACCTGCAACGAAGCAGGCAGCCTGTATAAAAACGCGGTCAATTGCGACAACGCGTTCGCTCTGCTGATGCCAGCAGAAACCCACGATCGCGGCTTTGCCATGACCAGCAGCATCACCACGATGATGGCAAGCTGTTTGGCCGTGTTTGCACCCCAGGTCATCAATAGCGAGACCTTCCGCGACGTCGCCGACCGCTGCCAGGCCATCCTGACCTCACTGGGTAACTTCAGCCACGGTGTCTTCGGCCACGAAGCCTGGAAACGAATCGTCTATCTCGGTAGTGGTGGATTACAAGGCGTTGCGCGTGAGTCAGCCCTGAAGGTGCTCGAGCTTACGGCCGGTAAACTGGCAGCATTCTATGACTCACCAACCGGTTTCCGCCACGGGCCAAAATCACTGGTCGATAGCGAAACGCTTATCGTGGTGTACATCTCTAGCCACCCTTACACGCGCCAATACGATCTGGATCTCCTCGCAGAGCTTCGCCGCGATCGACAGGCAATGCGCGTGGTCGCGATTGCGGCGGAAACGGATGCCGTCATCGAAGCTGGCCCGCATATTTTGCTACCGCCAGCACGCCACTTTATCGATATGGAGCAGGCATTCTGCTTCCTGACGTACGCCCAGATCTTTGCCCTGACGCAGTCAATTCATGTTGGTAATACACCAGATACCCCATCCGCCAACGGCACGGTTAACCGTGTAGTACAAGGCGTTGTTATTCATCCCTGGTTGGCTTAAGAGGAATACATCATGAGCATTATTTCTACCAAATATCTTCTGCAAGACGCCCAGGCAAAAGGCTACGCGGTGCCTGCATTCAACATTCATAACGCAGAAACTATCCAGGCAATTCTCGAAGTTTGCAGCGAAATGCAGTCGCCGGTGATCCTGGCCGGCACGCCAGGTACGTTTAAACATATTGCGCTGGAAGAGATCTATGCACTGTGCCGCGCTTACTCCAATACCTACGATATGCCGCTGGCGCTTCATCTTGATCACCATGAATCCCTGGATGATATCCGCCACAAAGTGAATGCAGGCGTACGTAGCGCCATGATTGATGGCAGCCACTCTCCGTTTGAAGAGAATGTGAAGCTCGTGAAATCGGTAGTGGATTTCTGTCATGCCCATGATTGCAGCGTAGAGGCTGAACTCGGACGTTTAGGCGGCGTGGAAGACGACATGAGCGTCGATGCGGAAAGTGCTTTCCTGACCGACCCTATGGAAGCAAAACGCTTTGTCGAACGTACTGGCGTAGACAGCCTTGCCGTCGCCATTGGCACTGCGCATGGCCTCTATACCAAAAAACCAAAAATCGATTTCCAGCGCCTGGCGGAGATTCGTGAAGTGGTTGATATTCCGCTGGTGCTGCATGGCGCAAGTGATGTACCGGATGAATATGTGCGCCGCACCATCGAGCTCGGCGTGTGTAAGGTCAATGTCGCGACCGAATTGAAAATAGCTTTCGCTGATGCAGTCAAAGCGTGGTTTATTGAAAACCCACAGGGGAACGATCCGCGTTATTACATGCGCGTCGGTATGAACGCTATGAAAGAAGTGGTGCGCAGTAAAATCAATGTGTGCGGTTCTTCTCAACGGTTGCTACCTACGCTGCATGATTAATATCCGTTAACAGATTTACTCATAAAATATATTAATAACAACTTACCTCTCATTTTGAAAAGGTCATGATTAATTTCTCATGACCTTCATATTATACTAATGGAAATAATGGAGTACTCTACATGACACAGGAAAATTCCATAAAGTCACGAGTATGGGAGTTTTTTCAAAGCCTCGGCAAAACATTTATGTTCCCCGTCTCCTTATTGGCGTTCATGGGATTATTATTAGGAGTCGGCAGTTCAATTACTAGCCCTTCAACAATTAAAAGCTTCCCATTTTTGGTAATGACTCCAACTTACTGATAGTGTTTTATGTTCAGATAATGCCCGATGACCTTGTCATGCAGCTCCAGCGATTTTGAGAACGACAGTGACTTCCGTCCCAGCCTTGCCAGATGTTGTCTCAGATTCAGGTTATGTCGCTCAATGCGCTGAGTGTAACGCTTGCTGATAACGTGCAGCTTTCCCTTCAGGCGTGATTCATAAAGCGGCCAGCCATCCGTCATCCATACCACCACATCAAAGACCGACAGCAGCTCCAGAAGACGCTCCAGTGTGGCCAGAGTACGCTCACCAAAGACGTGTGCCACCACCGTCCTGCGCATCCTGTCATAGGCGTAAAATAACCAGCGCTGACATGATTTAGCCCCGACGTAGCCCCACTGTTCGTCCATTTCCGCGCAGACAATGACGTCACTGCCCGGTTGTATGCGCGATGTTACCGGCTCCGGCCTGAGTTTTTTAAGTGCCGTAAAATCGTGTTGAGGCCAACGCCCATAATGCGGGCACTGGCACGGCACCCAACCCCATTCATAGCCATATCAATGATTTTCTGATGTGTACCGGGTTGAGAGGCGGTGTAAGTGAAGCTGATTTGCCATGTTTTACGGCAGTGAGAGCAGAGATAGCGCTGATGTCCGGCAGTGCTTTTACCGTTACGCACGACGCCTTCGGTAGCTGAACAAGTGGGACATCTGATGGAAATGGAAGCCACGCAAGCACCTTAAAATCACCATCATACACTAAATCAGTAAGTTGGCAGCATTACCCCATTTTTAGGTGGTGAGCTAACACAATTAACTTTTGGATTTATTGCTACCGTCGGGGGCTTTGCTTTCACCTATTTACCGGTGATGTTCGCCATCGCGATTCCATTCGGCATGGCAAAAAGAAATAAAGCAGTAGGCGCTTATTCAGGATTTGTCGGCTATATGCTGATGAATATGAGCATTAACTATTATCTGACAGCCACCCATCAGCTTGCCGATGCCGCTACCATGAAACAGGTAGGACAGTCGGTTGTATTGGGTGTACAGACGTTAGAAATGGGGGTGTTAGGCGGTATCATTGCCGGGGTAATCACCTATTTTCTGCACGAGCGCTTTCAGGACACCGTATTGCATGATGCCTTTGCCTTCTTTGGCGGCATCCGCTTTGTCCCTATCATTACCTCACTGACGCTCTCCATCGTCGGCCTGGCACTCCCTATTCTCTGGACTTACGTGGCCATGGGTATTGCCGGTATTGGCCATATCATTCAAAGTACCAGCGTATTCGGCCCGTTCCTATACGGTGTAGGGGTGCTACTGCTCAAGCCTTTTGGACTCCACCATATTCTGCTCGCAATGGTACGTTTCACCCCTGCAGGCGGTATTGAAATGGTCAACGGACACGAAGTGGCTGGCGCGTTAAATATATTCTACGCTGAACTTAAAGCTGGCCTGCCGTTCAGCCCACATGTTACCGCATTTTTATCACAAGGCTTTATGCCGACCTTTATTTTTGGTTTACCTGCCGTCGCCTATGCTATCTATCGCACGGCGAAACCAGAAAACAGATCGATTATTAAAGGGCTGTTACTTTCCGGCGTGTTAGTTTCCGTGATTACCGGTATTTCCGAACCTATTGAGTTTTTATTCCTGTTTATCGCACCTGCGCTATATGTATTCCATATTATTATGTCAGGTCTGGCATTAATGGTAATGGCAATTCTTGGTGTTACCATTGGTAATACCGATGGCGGCATTCTGGATCTGTTAATTTTTGGCGTGATGCAAGGAACATCAACCAAATGGTACTTACTGTTCCCGGTCGGCGTGGTCTGGTTTGCCGTCTACTTCCTGGTATTCCGCTGGTACATCTTAAAACACGACATTAAAACACCGGGCCGTGAAGATTCATCTGATGGTGCTGCGCAGGCTGTCGCTGCAAACACTAAAGCCCGCGGTAAATCGAAATACGACCATGGCGTGATTTTAAATGCGCTCGGCGGCAAAGAAAACATCAGTTCCCTGGATAACTGTATCACCCGACTTCGCCTGGTCGTGAAGGACATGACAAAGGTCGATCAGCAGACCTTAAAAAATGCGGGTGCACTTTCCGTGGTCGTTCTCGATGCGCATAGCGTGCAGGTAATCATCGGCCCTCAGGTACAGAGCGTAAAAACCGGCATTGAAGCCTTAATTTAATCAGGAGTTAGCCATGTTCGATTTCGATAAAATCATCGAGCGTAAAAGCGATAAGTGTCGTAAATGGGATCATCAATTTGTCTGCTCTCGCTTCGGTGAAGTTCCGCAGGACTTTATTCCGCTGTGGATTGCCGACATGGATTTCACGTCACCTCCTGCGGTTATCGAAGGCTTCCAGCGTATTGTTGAGCACGGGACTTTTGGTTACACCTACAGTTTTGATGAATTTTACGATGCCGTGATCGGATTTCAGCGCGACCGTCATTATGTCAACGTCGAACGAGACTGGATAACACTCAGCTATGGCACCGTCTCGACGCTCCACTATCTGGTGCAAGCCTTTTGCCAGACGGGTGACTACGTCATGATGAATACGCCGGTCTACGATCCTTTCGCCATGGCAACACAGCGCCAGGGCGTTCAGGTTCTGGCGAATCCGTTGAAGATTGAAGATAATCGCTATCACCTGGACTTTACGCTTATCGAAACCCAGCTAAAGCAGCACAAGCCTAAACTGTGGTTTCTGTGCTCGCCGCATAATCCGTCCGGGCGCATATGGACGCAGGGTGAAATTCGTCAGGCATCCGAGTTATGCCAGCGCTATGGCGTTATTCTGGTGGTTGATGAGGTTCATGCTGAACACCTTCTGGGAGGTGAATTTACCAGCTGTCTGGCCTCTGGCTGCGCCGCGCAGGATAATCTCATCCTGCTAACCTCACCCAATAAGGCGTTTAACCTGGGGGGGCTAAAGACCTCTTATTCCATCATCCCGGACAAGCATCTGAGAGCGCGCTTCCGTCAGCGCCTGGAACAGAACTCCATCACCTCTCCGAATATTTTTGGAGTATGGGGGATTACGCTTGCCTATCAGCATGGGCTGCCGTGGCTTGATGCACTCAATGACTATTTACGTAGTAACGCCCACTATCTTGCCGATACTATTCAGACGCATTTCCCGGCATGGAAAATGATGACGCCGGAGTCATCTTATCTGGCGTGGATTGATGTCAGCGGCAGCGGCTGCACCGCAAGCGAAGTGGTGAATCATTATGCTCGCCACGCGGGGGTGATCATTGAGGACGGCAGTCATTATGTTCAGGATGGGGAACGCTTTATTCGCATTAACTTCGGTACACAGCGGTACTGGCTGGAGCGAGCGATAGAGAGGATGCAAAAGTAGTATTAAGTGAAAACCACACCCTTAGGGTGTGGTTTTCACAGAAACTAACATATCCGCCAGATGCCACCTTTAGTGGCGCCAATACGCTGTAGTGCCCCTTTTTGCTGTAATACCTTAAGGTATCGCTCAATCGTTCTCGCTGAAACTCCGCATTCCTGGGCCATATTCTTTGCCGAACTCGCAGGTCGGACGGATAAAATCTGTAAAATCTGTTTTTCTATTGCAGTGAAATCGATAACACTTTCTTCCGACATTTCTTCCGACATTTCTTCCGACATTGTCGTCGGTTTTTCCAGCCCTTCTTTTAGCGCAGCAGCGATGTTTTCCAGCATAAACGCAATAAACAGCGTGCAATCACTCTGTCGATCGCACTGCCCCAGCACTTGATAATAACGATCTTGTTGGTAATGAATAAGCGTCTCAACAGGCAACCAACCAAGCTCACTACGCCACTCGCTGAGAATCAACGTCTGCCACAGGCGCCCCATCCGTCCGTTACCATCGGCAAAAGGGTGAATAAATTCGAACTCGTAGTGGAACACTGCGCTAGCAATTAGCGGATGAATATCTGTTGTTTTCAGCCACTGCAGCAGTTCATCTATCAAACGTGCAATTTGCGAGGCGGGTGGTGCCATATGGACCAGCTTCTGACCACGATAGACACCAACATCGCCTGCGCGTAGCTGGCCAGGGGCATCAACCAGCCCTGTCATTAAGATCCGATGTGCTTTGAGCAAATCCGGTAAACGATGGCTTTTCCATTCCGACATATGGTCATAAGCCAGAAGGGCATTTCTGACTTCCTGGATATCTTTCGCCGGTGCTAGCACTCGCTTCCCTTCCATCAACGCAGTGACCTGCCCGGCAGTGAGAGAGTTGTGCTCAATGGCCAACGAAGCCTGAATAGTACGAATTCGGTTTTCTTTACGCAGCAAAGGAGATGCCCGACCCGCCATCGAAGCCCAATGGCCCATTAACTCACCAATCTCAACAACCTGGCTGAGTATTCCTGGGCTAATGACAAACGGTGGTTGGTAGGCGCTCATCCTTACTCCCCCTGCTGCTCCAGCGCATACTTATACAGCGCATTCTTCTTCACGCCGTGGATTTCCGCCGCCAGCGCCGCCGCTTTCTTCAGCGGCAGCTCAGCCTGCAGCAGCGCCAGCGTGCGCAGCGCATCGGCAGGCAGTTCGTCTTCCTGCGCTTTGTGCCCTTCAACAATCAGCACCATCTCACCTTTACGGCGGTTTTCATCTTCCTTGACCCACGCCAGCAGCTCGCCCACCGGCGCACCGTGAATGGTTTCCCAGGTTTTGGTCAGCTCACGCGCCAGCACCACGTAGCGAGATTCCCCCCAGACGGCGACCATATCTTCCAGACTGTCGAGCAGACGGTGGGTGGATTCGTAATAAATCAGCGTGCGCGGTTCCGCTTCGATAGCCTTCAGCGTATCGCGACGGCCTTTTGACTTGGCTGGCAGGAAGCCTTCGTAGCAGAAACGGTCAGATGGCAGACCGGCGGCGCTCAGGGCGGCAATCGCCGCGCACGGGCCCGGCAGCGGCACCACGCGGATACCCGCTTCACGGCAGGTGCGCACCAGATGGTAGCCTGGGTCATTGATGAGCGGCGTACCGGCATCGGAAACCAATGCGATGTTCTGCCCTTCCTTCAGTTTTGCCACCAGCGTTTCGGCTTTTTGTTGCTCATTGTGATCGTGTAAGGCAAACAAACGGGCGTTAATGGCGAAGTGTTGCAGCAATAAACCCGTATGGCGAGTGTCTTCAGCCGCAATTAAATCAACAGCTTGCAATACTTCGAGCGCTCGTTGGGTAATATCAGCCAAATTTCCGATAGGAGTAGGTACAATAAAGAGTTGGCCTTGAGAATTATCCGCCGATTCGTGTTGTTTCATTGTTTCGTCCGTATTGCCGATTTAATATTGAGCATTGCGTAAAAAATATTACTGGATACAGAATGGTACCCTCAACATTTTCTCGTATGAAAGCCGCGCGCTGTCTGCCGGTACTCCTGGCAGCGCTGCTGTTTGCAGGCTGTGGCACCCAGGCCCCCGATCAGAGTGCAGCCCAACTTCAGGGCGCGACGCAGGCTGACTCCGGCTTTTATCTGCAGCAGATGCAGCAAAGCTCGAATGATAGCAAGACCAACTGGCAATTACTCGCCATTCGTTCATTACTGAAGGAAGGTAAGAGCCAGCAGGCGCTGGAGCTGTTCAATCAGCTTCCTCAGCAGTTGAACGCTGCCCAGCGTCAGGAACAGGCGCTGCTGGCGGTGGAACTGAAGCTGGCGCAGAAAGACTACGCCGGGGCTCAGGCGCTGCTGCAAAAGCTGAAGGCCGATGATTTCGATAATGCGCTGCAGGCGCGCTTCTGGCAGGACACCATCAGCGCTGAGCAGGGTAAACCATCCCTGACGCTGCTGCGCGCCCTGATTGCCCAAGCGCCGCTGTTGACCACTCAGCCGGAAAAACAGCAAAACATCGATGCCACCTGGCAGGCGCTTTCCTCCATGACCAAGGAGCAGGCCAACGCGCTGGTGATCAACGCCGATGAGAACGTACTGCAAGGCTGGCTTGATTTGCAGCGCGTCTGGTTTGATAACCGTAACGATCCCGATATGCTGAAAGCTGGTATTAAAGACTGGCAGACCCGCTATCCGCAGAACCCAGGCGCGAAAATGCTGCCGTCGCAGTTGGCGAACGTGCAGAACTTTAAGCCAGCGTCGGTCAACAAAATCGCTCTGCTGCTGCCGTTAAACGGCCAGGCATCAGTCTTTGGCCGTACCATTCAACAGGGCTTTGAAGCGGCGAAAAACGGCACCATGCCGGTGAGCGGCAGCGCGGTACCTGAACAGGTCGCGCAGGCTGCGACCACTGCCGTAGTGAGCCCGTCTCAGGCAGAAGTGACCGATCTGACCACGCCACAAAATCAGGCACCCGTTCAGGCTCCAGAAGCTGCGCCGGTTCAGGCCGCACAGACCAGTAGTGCAACCGTACCAGCAACTCAGGCACCAGCGGCCGATGCAGCTCCAGCTCAAACACCAGCGGTGCAGCCCGTTGCTAGCGTGGCAGCAAACCCATCGGCAGAGCTGAAAATCTACGACACCTCTTCCCAGCCGCTGAACCAGATCCTGGCGCAGGCGCAGCAGGATGGCGTCAGCCTGGTGGTTGGCCCGCTGCTGAAAAACAACGTTGAAGAGCTGATGAAGAGCAACACCACGCTTAACGTGCTGGCGCTGAACCAGCCGGAAGCGGTGAGCAACCGCGCGAACATCTGCTACTTCGCGCTGTCGCCGGAAGATGAAGCCCGCGATGCGGCGCGTCATATTCACGATCAGGGTAAACAGTCTCCGCTGCTGCTGGTACCGCGCAACGCCCTCGGCGAACGCGTGACTCAGGCCTTCGCCGATGAGTGGCACAAAATCGGCGGCGGTACGGTCTTACAGCAGAAATTTGGTTCACTGTCCGAGCTGAAAGGCGGCGTGAACGGTGGTTCCGGTATCTCACTGTCCGGTACACCGGTTATCTCCGCGCAGTCTCAGCCGCAGGGCGTCACCATCGGTAACCTGACCATTCCAGCCGCACCGACCGACGCGCAAATCACCGGCAGCAGCAAAGTAGACGCGGCCTATATTCTGGCAACCCCGGAAGAGATCGCCTTCATCAAACCGATGATTGTGATGCGCAACGGCAGCCAGAGCGGCTCCATGCTGTACGCTAGCTCCCGCAGCGCACAAGGCACCGCTGGCCCAGATTTCCGTCTGGAAATGGAAGGCCTGCAGTACAGCGAAATCCCAATGCTTGCTGGCAGCAACCCGGCGCTGATGCAGCAGGCGCTGCGTGCGGTAAACAATGACTATTCACTGGCTCGTCTCTATGCCATGGGTGCGGATGCCTGGGCGCTGGCGAATCACTTTGCACAGATGCGCGGCGTGCCTGGCTTCGAGCTGAACGGCAACACCGGCGATCTGAGCGCTACACCAGACTGCGTGATTAACAGGAAGTTATCATGGCTCAAATACCAGCAAGGGCAGATAGTCCCCGCCAGTTAACGACAAAACAGGTTGGCGACGCCGCGGAACAGCGCGCGCGTCGCTGGCTTGAAGGCCAGGGACTCGGCTTTATCGCCGCCAACGTGCGTGAGCGTAGCGGCGAGATTGATTTGATTATGCGAGAAGGAACGGTCACGGTTTTCGTGGAAGTTCGTTTCCGCGCCTCGGGCGCATTCGGCGGTGCCGCCGCCAGTGTGACCCGGAGCAAACAAAACAAACTGTTACAGACTGCCCGCTTGTGGCTTGCCCGCCATAATGGGAGTTTTGATACTGTGGATTGCCGTTTCGATGTGATAGCCTTCACGGGCAATGAAATCGAATGGTTTTCAAACGCTTTTAGCTCATAGAATGTAAAGGGATATCGTGCTCGAAAGAATCAAAGTGTGCTTCACCGAAAGCATTCAAACCCAAATCGCCGCGGCAGAAGCGCTCCCGGACGCCATCTCCCGAGCTGCGATGACCCTGGTACAGTCGCTGTTGAACGGCAACAAAATTCTCTGTTGTGGTAACGGTTCATCCGCCGCCAACGCACAGCATTTTGCTGCCTGCATGATTAATCGTTATGAAACAGAGCGTCCCGGTTTACCTGCGATTGCACTTAATTCCGATAATGTGGTCTTAACGGCAATAGCGAACGATCGCCTGCATGATGAAATCTATGCCAAGCAGGTGCGCGCGCTGGGCCACGCCGGTGATGTTCTGCTGGCTATTTCAACCCGTGGTAACAGCCGAGATATCGTGAAAGCGGTGGAAGCGGCTGTCACGCGTGACATGACCATCGTCGCCCTGACCGGCTATGACGGCGGCGAACTGGCGGGCCTGCTTGGGCAACAGGATGTGGAGATCCGCATTCCGTCGCACCGCAGTGCGCGTATCCAGGAGATGCACATGCTCACGGTAAACTGTCTGTGTGATTTGATTGATAACACCCTTTTCCCACACCAGGACGACTAAGGAGAACAAATGAAGGTGATTTCGACCCTCGCGGTCCTTATTTCCGCACTGCTGCTCCAGGGATGCATTGCAGCCGCCGTTGTCGGCACGGCTGCAGTCGGTACCAAAGCCGCAACTGACCCACGTACGGTAGGCACTCAAGTGGATGACGGTACGCTGGAAGTTCGTGTGAACAATGCCCTGTCTAAAGATGCACAAATTAAGAAAGAAGCGCGTATTAACGTGACCGCCTACCAGGGCAAAGTCCTGTTGACCGGTCAGGCACCGGATCTAAGCCTGGCTACCCGCGCGAAACAGATAGCCGTGGGCGTTGATGGCGCAACAGAAGTGTTCAACGAAGTGCGCCAGGGGCAGCCAATTAGCCTCGGGACATCGTCTTCCGATACCTGGATTACCACCAAAGTCCGCTCCCAGCTGCTGGCGAGCGACCAGGTCAAATCCTCCAACGTGAAGGTCACCACCGAGAACGGTGAAGTGTTCCTGATGGGTCTGGTCACCGACCGTGAAGGTAAAGCGGCGGCCGATATCGCCAGTCGCGTTAGCGGCGTTAAACGCGTAACGACCGCGTTCACCTATATCCAGTAAGTCCTTACTATCCGCCCGGCAGGCTCACTGCCGGGCTATTTCCCTGAGCTTACGCGACGATAACACCTTAACCGGCGCCGTGTCGGGGTGTCTGGCTTCTCTCAACATGGCTTTCGCCACATCATGTGATTCAATCGCCTTCCAGTTTCCCGGCAGCAGGCTAAACAGCGGTGCCAGCAGACGCTCGTTCAGGCGCGGCGTACCGCGTTGACCGAGCAGCATTGAAGGCCGTGCGATAACCAGACGCGGCCAGCCCTGGTCTATCAGCGCCGCTTCCATTTCTCCTTTCACGCGATTGTAGAAAAAAGGTGAGCGGGCATTGGCACCCATTGCGCTGACCACCAGCAACTGCTGAGCGCCTAAGCGCAGGCCGGTTCGGGCAGTTTCCAGCACCAGATCGCAGTCGACGTGGCTGAAAGCAGCTTTAGAGCCTGCGTCGCGTATCGTGGTGCCGAGGCAGCAGAAAACGGTATCGACAGGCGATGTGACCTTCGCCAGCGCAGCGCTGAGATCGGGGTCGTGTGGGTTGGCGATACCGAAGGCATGCTCCAGCGGATGGCGGGTAGGCGCAACGATCGATTCAACCTGCGACTCCCGGCGAAGTAAGTTAAGTAAGTGCCCACCAACAAGGCCGGTGGCTCCGGTAATGAGGACGTGGTGCATGGAGAAGCTCCGTGTATTTCCCGGCGTCGCAAAGCTCGGCCGGGCTACCTTATCGGCTGCATCGGTGACGATACAACCATATCAATTTATAGGCCGCCGGAATGATAAACAGCGACAGCAGCGGCGCGGTGATCATGCCACCAATCATCGGCGCGGCAATGCGGCTCATCACTTCGGAACCGGCCCCGGTTCCCCATAGTATGGGCAATAGCCCGGCAATAATCACGGCCACCGTCATCGCTTTTGGCCGCACGCGCATCACCGCCCCGTGATACAGCGCTTCATCCAGCGCCTGCGGGCTAAAGGTATCGGCGTTTTGCAGTCGCGGCTCGGCTTCAATGGCGTGACGAAGATACATCAGCATCACCACGCCAAACTCGGCCGCCACCCCCGCCAGGGCGATAAACCCGGTTCCCGTCGCCACCGACATATGGAACCCCTGCCAGTAGAGGAACCAAATACCGCCCACCAGCGCAAACGGCAGGCTCATCAGGATCAGCAGTGCTTCATCCGCCCGACGGAAGGCCAGATAGAGCAGGATGAAGATAATCATCACCGTCATCGGCACCATCAGCTTGAGCTTCTTATTGGCATGCTCCAGCAGCTCAAACTGCCCGGAAAACGCCACGCTGGTGCCCGGCTTCAGCGTCACGCTGCGGCTAATCGCCGTTTGCAGGTCATGCACGACGGAGACCATATCGCGGTCGCGGGCGTCGATGTAAATCCAGCTCGCCGGGCGCGCATTCTCGGTTTTCAGCATCGTCGGGCCGGAAACCACCTTCACCTCCGCCACGTCGCCGAGGGTGATTTGCTGCTTCGCGGGCGTGAGAATCGGTAACTGGCGCAGCGCCGTCGGGCCGTCGCGGAAGCCCTGCGGATAGCGAATATTAATAGGGTAGCGCGCCACGCCCTCTACCGTTTCGCCCACCGTCGCCCCACCGATAGCCGACGAGACAAACAGCTGCACATCGCCCACCGTCATGCCGTAACGCGCGGCTTTCTCCCGGTTGATATCAACGTCAATATAGCGCCCACCTTCCAACCGTTCTGCCAGCGCGGAGACCACGCCCGGCACGGTTTTGGCCACCGTTTCAATATGCTGGGCGGCTTCATCGATATCTGCCAGCGACGTGCCGGAGACCTTAATACCAATCGGGCTCTTAATCCCGGTGGAGAGCATATCAATACGGTTACGAATCGGCGGCACCCACAGGTTCGCCAGCCCCGGCAGCCGTACGGTGGCATCCAGCTCGTCGATAATTTTGTCGAGCGTCATTCCCGGCCGCCACTGATCCTGCGGCTTGAGCTGAATAGTGGTTTCAATCATCTCCAGCGGCGCGGAGTCGGTGGCGGTTTCCGCTTTCCCCGATTTCCCGAACACCGATGCCACTTCCGGCACCGTCTTAATCAGCTTATCGGTTTGCTGGAGCAGCACCGCCGCCTGCCCCGGCGAAATCCCCGGCAGCGTCGAAGGCATATAAAGCAGGTCGCCTTCGTTAATTTTTGGCAGAAACTCACCGCCCACTTTGCTGAGCGGCCACACGACGGTGAAAATAGACAGCAGCGCCACCAGCAAGGTGAGCTTCGGCCATTTCAGTACCTTCAGCAGCAGCGGGTGGTAAATCGCAATCAGGAAGCGGTTCAACGGATTGCGCGATTCCGCCGGGATCTTACCTTTGATCCAAAAGCCCATCAGGATAGGGATCACCACGACAGCCAGCGCCGCCGCCCCGGCCATGGCGTAGGTTTTGGTAAACGCCAGCGGGCCAAACAGACGCCCTTCCTGCCCTTCAAGGGTGAAGATCGGGATAAACGACAGCGTGATAATCAGCAGGCTGATAAACAGCGCAGGCCCCACTTCTACCGCCGCATCGGTTATCTCTTTCCAGCGAGTGGCGTTGTCCATCTGTTCATCCGGATGCGCATCCTGCCAGTGCTCGAGCCGTTTGTGGGCGTTTTCGATCATCACGATCGCTGCGTCCACCATCGCACCGACGGCAATCGCTATCCCGCCCAACGACATGATGTTGGCGTTCAGCCCCTGGAAATGCATGACGATAAAAGCAATGCACAGCCCCAGCGGCAGCGAGACAATCGCTACCAGCGCCGAGCGCACGTGCCAGAGGAACAGCGCGCAGACCACCGCCACCACGATAAACTCTTCAATCAACTTGGAGCGCAGGTTGTCGATGGCCCGGTCAATCAGCTGGCTGCGGTCATAAGTGGTTACCACCTCAACCCCTTCCGGCAGGCTTTTTTGCAGCGAGGCGAGCTTCTCTTTCACCACCGAAATCACTTCTCGGGCGTTCTTACCCGAGCGCAACAACACCACGCCGCCGGCTACTTCACCCTCACCGTTCAGTTCAGCAATACCACGGCGCATTTCCGGGCCAACCTGCACCCGCGCTACGTCCTTGAGGTAGACCGGCACGCCGTTCGCTTCGGCTTTCAGAACGATATGGTTAAAGTCCTCCAGGCTTTTGAGATAGCCGGTGGCCCGCACCATATATTCCGCTTCCGCCATCTCCACCGATGAACCGCCCGCCTCCTGATTGGAAGTGGTCAGCGCCTGCTTCACGTCGCTAAGACTGATGCCGTATTGGGTGAGCTTCATCGGGTCGACCTGCACCTGATACTGCTTCACCACGCCGCCGACGGAAGCCACTTCCGCCACGTTAGGGATAGTTTTCAGCTCATATTTCAGGAACCAGTCCTGCAGCGAACGCAGTTCGGCAAGGTCATGCCTGCCGCTTTTGTCTACCAGCGCGTATTCAAAGATCCAGCCCACGCCGGTGGCGTCCGGGCCAATCTCCGAACTGACGCCCTGCGGCAGTTTGCCCTGCACCTGATTGAGGTACTCCAGCACGCGCGAGCGCGCCCAGTAGAGGTCGGTGCCATCCTCAAAAATCACGTACACGTAGGAGTCGCCAAACTGCGAGAAGCCTCGCACCGTTTTCGCGCCCGGCACCGACAGCATGGTGGTAGTGAGCGGATAGGTCACCTGATTCTCGACAATTTGCGGCGCCTGCCCCGGATAGCTGGTTTTAACAATCACCTGCACATCAGAGAGATCCGGCAACGCATCCACCGGCGTATTCACAATGGTCCAGCCGCCCCAGAGGCTCAAAAACAGCACGCCCATCATCACCAGGAAACGGTTGGCGACCGAGCGCCGGATAATCCATTCAATCATCACCGTCTCCTTAATGCCCGGCGTGGGCGTCAGCGGTATGCCGCATTCTGTCCAGCGCGCCGCTGATATTGGCTTCGGAATCAATCAGGAACAGGCCGTTCAGCGCCACCGATTCCCCTTCCGACAGCCCCGCACCAATTCCGGCCTGATGCTGGGATTCATGCAGCACCTGGATTTTTTTCGGCACGAACTCACCGTTGCTCGCAACGGTAATCACCCGTTGCTCGTCGCCGGTATCAATCACCGCCTGAGACGGAATCAACAGCATCTCGTCGCTTTGCGCGTTCAGCTTCAGGTAGGCGTTCATCCCCGGCTTCAACAGCTCATCCGGGTTATTGACCTGCAGGCGCACCTGCAGCGTGCGCGTGGTCTGGTCGACGCTCGGCAAAATAGACCATTTCTGGATCGGGAAGGTTTTATCCGGGTAAGCCGGGATAGCCACCGTAAACTGCGTGGTGTCTTTGAGTAGCCAGGCGATAGACTCCGGTACGGCGGCGGTGATCCACACCGGATCCATACCCTGAATCTGCGCCACCACGCTGTCTTTGGCGATATTCATGCCGCTTTTCAGGCTAAAAGCCGTCAGCACACCATCGATAGGCGCGGTGAGGATAAAACGCGTCTGTACGCGTCGCGTGCTGCGCATCCGCTGGATATCCGCTTCCGGCATGCCCGCCAGACGCAGACGTTCCAGCACGCCATCCAGCTGGCTTGCCGTGCCGCCTGAGCTCGCCAGCAGCAGGTATTCACTCTGCGCTTCCACCCACGAAGGAATGGTCACCTCAACCAGCGGCGTGCCTTTACGCACTTTGTCGCCCACCGTCAGCGGAGAGACCTTTTCGATAAATCCTTCGGCGCGCGCCTGAACAATCACAAACTGGTACTCGTTGTAGCTGACGTTCGCGGGAAGGGTCTGGCCATAGTTGAGGCGGCCCTTGCTGACTTTCTCCGTGCGCAGCCCCAGATTGTGCACCTGAGTAGGGTCGATACGGACGCCGCTCGATTGCGTATCCCCGCCCTCGTCGGCGTATTTCGCCACCAGGTCCATATCCATAAACGGCGATTTACCCGGCTTATCGAAACGCACGTCGGGCTTCATCGGATCGTACCAGTAGAGCACCTTACGCTCGGCAGCTTGAGATTCAGCCTGGGCGCTTGGCGCAATAATGCGGCTTATTGTGGCCGTCGCCAGCCCGCCGATAATCAGGCTACAGGCAATGACGGCGGTATATTTTAAGGTAGCCATCAGATTGACTTAATATCCTGAAGCAGCGAGAGGTTCCCCTGCTGAATGAAGGAGAAGTTCACGTGGCTGCCTGCTTTTAGCTGATTAATCGCTTCGGTGGGCTCGGTGTAGGTAAAGCGCATGGTCATTGCCGGCCAGCCAATGGCGGGAATGGCTTCGTGGGCGATAGTGATTTTTTTCGCCGTTTTATCCACCGACTGCACCACGCCGGTTCCCTGAATAACCGCCTGCTCGGCGTTCATCTCCATCATCTGTCCATGTCCGTCATGCTGCATTTCGGCGGCCTGAACGCTCAGCGTCATCGCCATCAACATTCCGCCAACCAGCATCGTTACATTACGCATATCGAGAATCTCCTGAATAAAGGGTTACGCTTTCCAGCCGCCACCTAGTGCGGTGAATAAATTAATTTCGTTAACCTGTTGGGAATAAATTAAATCGAGGATCGCCTGCTGCGTGGTGAAGATAGAGCGCTCGGCATCGAGCACTTCGATATAGCTCACCGCACCGCTGGCATATAATCCACGGGCGCGTTGCAGGGTAATTTGCAGCGAGGCTAAATAGCGCTGCTGCGCCACCAGCTGGCCTTCGATGCTTTCACGCAGCGACAGCGCATCCGCCACCGCTTTAAAAGCCGCCTGAATTTTCTGCTCGTAGTTCACCACCGCCTGACGCTGCTTCACGTTGGCGAGCGCCAGGTTGGCTTCGTTACGCCCGGCGTTGAAGATGGGTAGATCCACCTTCGGCACGAAGTTCCACATGCCGCTGGCCGCGTTGAACAGGCTGGAGAGCGATGAACTGCTGCTGGATATGCCGCTGGTTAACGTTATCGAGGGGAAGAAGGCCGCGCGGGCCACGCCGATATTGGCATCCGCCGCGCGTAGCTGGTGCTCGGCTTCCATGATATCGGGGCGCTGTAGCAGAATGGTCGACGGCAGGTTTGCCGGCAGCGGCACGAGTTTAACCGCTGCGCTATTGCGTTCACCGTCGTCGAGCGATGTGCTGTAGGTCCCCAGCAGCTGCTGCAACGTATGATTGGCCTGCGCCAGTTCACCTTCCCGCTGGGCGATATCCGCACGAGTGCTCTCAATGACCCCACGCGCCTGCTCCAGCGCCAGTACGTTGGTGCTGCCGGTGACCAGTTGCTGTTCTACAAACGCGTAGGACTGCTGGTAGTTGCGCAGCGTCTCTTTGGCGATGGCTAACTGCGCGGCCAGCCGCCGCTGGTTGAAGTATCCCTGCGAGACGTTGGTCACCACCACAATTTGCGCCGCGCGCTGGGCGGCCTGGCTGGCGAAGAAGTTCTGCCTGTCCGCCTCGCTCATGTTTTTCAGTTTGCCGAAAAAGTCGAGTTCAAAACTCAGATTAAGACCCGCGCTGTAGCTTTTGGCGGTGGCGTTTTTTCCCTGTAGGTTGCCTTCATAGCTGCCGCCCGTCGAGCCATCAAGCTGCGGGTAGCGCCCGGCATCGGTCACGTTGTACTGCGCACGCGCGGCTTCAACGTTCAGCACTGCCATGCGTAAATCACGGTTATTGTGCAGGGCGACGTCAATCAGACGCTTCGCCTGAGGGTCAACAAAGAAGGTTTGCCAGCCGGTCTCCTGCCACTGGCCGCCGGTTGGCACCAGCGTGCCCTTCGCGAGTGAAAACTGCTGCGGCACCACGTTTTCTGGCGGCTGATAGTCCGGTGCCAGCGAAGTGCATCCGGCCAGAATAAACGCCATCACCAGCGTCAGTTGCTTTACTTTAAACATGTCACGTCCTGTTCAGCCGAATCAAAAGAGGCTGGCTATGCGACTACTTTACGGAGGTGACTCTGTTTGCAACGTGACGGGTTAATGACAAAGCTGTCATTTAAGCGCAGCGACGCGTGATCGGTATGGCAAAAAATGAGCCGTCATAGCGTAGGAAAATAATAACGGGCGAATAAAATGCTCATTTTTACTGCAATATTCATTGGCGATCACGTTTTAGCGGAAAAAGGCTAGCTCGCTCACAGGTTTATTCTTTTTCCAGCCACCGGATATATTTAGCGGGAAACACCAACGTTAATATTTTCATGAGGTTATATTATTAAGAATAAACAGAGAGTTATTTTCCTTGTGAACCCAACCACATAATCATCTGATATTTCAGGAATCACATTTTCAAAACATTGTTTCATCCTCGCCCCACTCCTATCATCATTTTCGTTCCTTTTTTCACCAATCCTTACCTCTGTTCAGGGATGGCAAATATCTACCGTAAAAATCGGAGTCAATATATGCAATTCAAAACCAAAGCGCTGGGTTTGGCCCTGTTAATTAGTCTTTCACATAATGCCTTCAGCGAAGAACTGGATGTCTGGATCCGCGCCAGCAACGATTCAAAAGTGATTTACCAACAGCTGGCGGACCAGTTTAAAAAAGAGACCGGGATATCGATTAAATACTTCAACGCGGTGACCGATTTCGACCAGCGTCTGGCACGGGCGGCCACCGGCAACGCGCTGCCGGACGTGGTGTTTAATGATGCGATTATCGTCGGCCAGATGGTGCAGCTCGGCATCGTAGATGAAATCAAGCCTGGCGAGTTAAAGGGCGGCGGCGATGTTTATGAGGCGGCGTGGAAATCCACCCAACTGCCAGACGGCAAATATTACGGCGTCCCGACCTCCGCGCACACCTACGCGCTGTTTATCCGTCAGGACTGGCTGAATAAGCTCAACCTGAAAGCGCCTGGCACCTGGGAGGAGCTGAAAAACGTGGCGAAGGCGTTTACCCATGACGACCCGGACGGCAACGGTAAAAATGACACCTATGGCTTTACCATGCCGTTAGCCACTACTCGTGGCTACGCTAGCTCGTTCTCGTCGTCCTACCTATGGCAGGCGGGCGCTAACTACCTGGTCGCGACTCAACCAGGGAAATTTAAAGCGGCGCTGGACAGCAAAGAGATGGTCACCGCGATGACGTTTATGCGTGGAATGGTCTGCGAAGGGCTAGCGCAGCCGGGGGCAATTAACCACACCACCGCCGACGCCAACACCTCGTTCCGTTCGGGGCAGACCGGGATGTACTCTTCCGGCCCTTATCACATTGCGCTGTTCGATAAAGATCCTGGTAAAGAAACCTACACCGTCGTACCGCCACCGGCCGGCCCCGGCGGCGCCATCTCTATGGCGGAGGGCACCACGGCATTCCTGATGAAAACCAGCCAGCATAAAGCGGCGGCAAAGCGGTTCCTCGAGTTTTTGATCTCGCCAGAGGGGCAGAAGATCGGCATGGCGACCGACAGCGCGTCAATGCCGATCGTTCGCCTGCCGATTAACAAGACGCTGAACATCAAGGATTACCACGACGATCCGCGCTGGGAAGTGTTTGCGGAAACCTACGCCAAAGAGGGGCGCTACATGCCGCAGATCCCAAACTGGATCCCGGTGCGGCAAATCACCGCCGACGGCTTTAATAAAATCTACGCCAGCTGCGATGGCGATATTCCCGCCGTACTGAAGGAGATCAACGGTAAGGTGAACGAGGAGCTGAAGCGCCAGAACGCATGGGCGGAGTAACCGGGACGATTTGGCCTTAAATGACAATGCTGTCATTTAAGGCCTCGGTCGTTGCCATCAACGTTCGCTCCATTAGAATGGCTCCATCACGCAGCGGCGATGGAGGGCAGATGAAAATTCTGGTGGTGGAAGACGAGATCAAAACGGGCGAGTACCTGGCAAAAGGGCTGACGGAAGCGGGCTTTGTGGTGGACCACACCGACAACGGCCTCAACGGTTATCACCTGGCGATGACCGCCGATTACGACCTGATTGTGCTGGATATTATGCTACCTGACGTCAACGGCTGGGATATTGTTCGCATGCTCCGCGCCGCTAACAAAGGCATGCCGATTCTGCTGCTCACCGCGCTCGGTACTATTGAACACCGCGTAAAAGGGCTAGAGCTGGGCGCTGATGATTATCTGGTGAAACCCTTCGCCTTCGCCGAGCTTCTGGCGCGCGTTCGAACGCTGCTGCGCCGCGGAGCCGCGGTGATAGTGGAAAGTCAGCTACAGGTTGCCGACCTGACCCTCGACCGCGTCTCCCGTAAAGTCACGCGCGGCGACACCCGCATCACGTTGACCAGTAAAGAGTTTACGCTGCTGGAGTTCTTTCTGCGCCATCAGGGCGAGGTGCTGCCACGTTCACTGATAGCCTCCCAGGTCTGGGATATGAATTTCGACAGCGACACCAACGCCATCGACGTTGCCATCAAGCGCCTGCGCGCCAAAATGGATAACGATTTTACGCCGAAGCTGATTCAGACAGTACGCGGCGTGGGCTACGTGCTTGAGGTTCGCGATGAAGGCTAACGCGCGCCGCCGCCCGTTCTCGCTGGCTACCCGCCTGACCTTTTTCATCAGCCTGGCGACCATTATCGCGTTTGCCGCCTTCACCGGGATGATGCTGTATTCGGTGGAAAAACACTTCGCCGAGCAGGATGTGAACGACCTGAAGCAGGTGAACGCGACGCTTAACGCGCAGCTCACCGCTCCGGATACGCCGGAAGCCGAGAAAATGGCCAACGTCCAGAGCGCGCTGGCGGGGTATCGCAATATTGTCGTGCTACTGAGAAGCGAAGATAACCCGCAGCTTTACCGCTCACCGACCGGACCCGATCTGTCGCCGATCTTTGCATCTCCCCAGTTTTCGCAGGCGTTGAAATCTCAACGCATGTTCCGCTGGGTTGGCAGCAGTATGCCTGCGATGGCAGGCCATGAGGCCAGCGCTCTGCCGACGACGACCTACCGGGTTATCGCGTCAACGATTCAGAGCGATACCCATCGCTATACGCTGCTCACCGCGCTGTCGATAGACTTCCATCTGCACTATCTCAAAGAGCTCAAGCGCAACCTGATGATGATCGCCGCCGTCATCAGCCTGCTTATCGTGGTGATCGTGCTGATCGCGGTACGTAAAGGCCACCAGCCGCTGCGCGACGTCAGCCTGGAGATCAAAAATATCACCTCGGAAAATCTCGACGTGCGGCTGGATCCCACGCGCGTGCCGATCGAACTGGAGCAACTGGTTATCTCGTTTAACCAGATGATCGGCCGGATCGAAGACGTGTTCCGTCGTCAGGCCAACTTCTCCGCCGATATCGCCCATGAAATTCGCACGCCAATCACCAACCTGGTGACCCAGACTGAAATCGCCTTAAGCCATCCGCGCACGGTGAAAGAGCTGGAAGACGTGCTCTACTCCAGCCTCGAAGAGTACAACCGGATGGCAAAAATGGTCAGCGACATGCTGTTTCTGGCGCAGGCGGATGAAAATCTGTTGGTGCCGGAGAGCGTACCGCTGGATCTACAAACCGAAACCATAAAGGTATTTGAGTTCTTCGAAGCCTGGGCGGAAGAGCGCGACGTGACGCTCCGCTTTGTCGGGCAGCCGTCGCTGGTGATGGGCGATCCGCTGATGATCCGCCGGGTGATCAACAACCTGCTTTCCAACGCTATTCGCTACACCCCACGCGGAATGTCGGTGACCGTGCAGGTAAGTTCGCAGGACGATAAGGTTATCTACAGCGTGGAAAATCCGGGGACACCGATTTCAGATGAGCATCTGCCGCGCCTGTTCGATCGCTTCTACCGGGTTGATCCTTCACGGCAGCGGAAAGGGGAAAACAGCGGGATTGGGCTGGCTATCGTGAAGTCGATTATTCGCGCCCATCACGGGAAGATTAGCGTGACGTCCGATACCGTCGCCACGCGCTTTATCATTGAATTGCCAAAACTGAAGGTTTAGTCGCGCAGCCAGTGCAGCTTCTTGCCGAAGCCGAGGGTGTTATCGGTGAACTTCAGTTCATCGAGGCGCAGTTCCCACACCGGCGCGGAGAGCATCCTGGCAACGGGAAAGCGTTTGACGTAGAGCGCGCGTTTTTCTTCGGCTTCTTCACCGCTCAGCAGGCGAATTTCACCCTTGAACTGCACGCCGCGAATCAGCGCGACGGTCTTTGGCTGGCCGTTGATTGTGCCCGCCACCGGCGCCTGTTGGCCCGTCATCTGGCCGTGGCGTGTGGTCTCTTCACTTAGCAGGTAAAACGCTACGCGCTGGGGGTCATACACGTAGAACGCGTTCGCACACCACAGCTCGCCTTCCTTCGCCACGCACCAGCTGACAACGTGTTGTTTTGCCAGCCAGCGGCTAATAGCAGTGAGGGTTTCCATCTGTTCTCTCCGTTATGCTATGGTGCGTTCACACACATAGACAGGTTGCCGCACGTGCGTTGGTTTCTGTATCTCGTCCGTACCGAGGACGACAAATTGTATACCGGTATCACTACCGACGTTGAGCGACGGTTCCACCAGCATCAAAGCGGTAAAGGGGCGAAAGCGCTGCGCGGCAAAGGCGAACTGCGCCTGGCGTTTTCCGGTGAGGTCGGCGAGCACTCGCTGGCGCTGCGCCTCGAGTATCGCATTAAGCAGCTAACGAAGCGCCAGAAAGAGCGCCTCGTTGCCGGTGACGGTTCATTCGAAACGTTACTGAGCAGCCTTAAACACGATTGAAGTGGTCAGAATACTCCACCAGCCCGTGAACGCCGTTCAGCGCATCGTCCGCCAGACGATGTACCATAAACGCGTCTTCGGTGCCCGGCCAACGGCAGCGCAGATCGTACTGTGCCGCACGCTCAAAGCCGAAACGACCGTAAAGTTCAGGTTCACCCAGCGTCACTACCGCCGCGTAGCCAAATTCGTTCAGTGAATCCAGCCCTTCATAGACCAGCTGACGCGCCAGCCCCTGACCGCGGTATTCTTCGTCAACCGCCAGCGGAGCCAGGCCCACCCACTGCAGCTCTTCACCTTCAATGCTGACCGGGCTAAAGGCCACATAGCCCACGACGTGACCTTCATCGTCCGTCGCGACCAGCCCGAGCGTGATCAAGCCATCTTCACGCAGCTCGCGCACCAGATTGGCTTCACCGTCACGCTTAAAGGTTCGACGCAGCAGCGCGTCGATGCCCGGCGCATCAATTCCAATTTCTACTCGAATCAGCATGGCTCACCTACCGATGTATGTTTAGTTTCTGATGGTGATTTTAGGCCAGCCTCAACGAAATCGGCCAGCTGCATCAGCATCATGCGCAGCGCCTTTGGCATCTGCTCAAGCTCAATGGCATCCATCAGGTTTTTGACATAGAGACCCAGCTCCGTGTCCCCTTCAATCACCAGCCGGCGCTGGAAGAAGAGCGTATCCGGGTCCTGTTTGCGCGCGGCGATCATTAACAGATCGCTGGCATCCGCGCTGAAGCTCACGTCCGCCTGAGCGGCGTCGCTGACAACCAACCGCCCGTTCTCAACGGAGGTAAACCAGGTGAGGCCAATATCACGCACCTCAATACTCAGCCAGCGGCCATCGAGAAAATCCAGTTCACCGTCATCCAGCGCCTGGCGGAACTGCCAGCTTAGTACCTGCTGAAGGACCTGCCGTTTAAGCGCGAACGGCGTGAATTTCACCGGAACGCTCATCAGAGTCGGTGCGACATGGACCAGACGTGAACGCAGTTTATCCAACACAAGCTTTACTCCCTGAATGCAATAGTTCCGTTATTTTGCCATATCAGTTAAACGACATAGCGGCGTAAATCAACAATTATGTCGTGAGGTAGAGGGATTATTGGCGTCATCAATACGCTTTTGTCTGCCTCAAATCAAAAATGATTAGCGATAGGTTAACTAAAATCTCCATTCATTAACAATAATGCGCCCCAGCCGGGCCGCAAACTCAGGAAGAATTATGGAGTTGCTCTGCCCTGCCGGAAACCTTCCGGCGCTTAAGGCGGCTATCGAAAACGGTGCCGATGCGGTGTATATCGGGCTGAAGGACGATACTAACGCCCGCCATTTCGCCGGTCTGAACTTCACCGAGAAAAAGCTGCAGGAAGCGGTGAACTTCGTACACCAGCATAAACGTAAGCTGCACATCGCGATCAATACTTTTGCGCACCCGGACGGCTACGTCCGCTGGCAGCGTGCCGTAGATATGGCCGCCCAGCTGGGTGCCGACGCCCTTATCCTCGCCGACCTTGCCATGCTTGAGTATGCCGCAGAGCGCTACCCGCATATTGAGCGTCATGTCTCCGTTCAGGCATCGGCGACCAATGAAGAGGCGATTAATTTCTACCATCGCAACTTTGACGTGGCCCGCGTAGTACTGCCGCGCGTACTTTCTATTCATCAGGTGAAACAGTTAGCCCGCGTCACGCCGGTGCCGCTGGAGGTGTTCGCCTTTGGTAGCCTGTGCATCATGGCCGAAGGCCGCTGCTACCTCTCCTCTTATCTGACCGGTGAGTCACCAAATACCGTCGGCGCCTGTTCGCCTGCGCGCTACGTTCGCTGGCAGCAAACGCCACAGGGGCTGGAATCTCGCCTTAATGAAGTGCTGATCGACCGTTATCAGGACGGCGAAAACGCGGGCTACCCGACGCTGTGTAAAGGTCGTTATCTGGTCGACGGCGAGCGCTATCACGCGCTGGAAGAGCCAACCAGCCTTAACACGCTGGAGCTGCTGCCGGAGCTGCTGGCCGCCAATATTGCCTCGGTGAAAATCGAAGGCCGTCAGCGTAGCCCGGCGTACGTCAGCCAGGTGGCAAAAGTGTGGCGTCAGGCGATCGATCGCTGCATGGCGGACCCGCAGAACTTTGCCCCGCAGGCGGCGTGGATGGAAACGCTCGGATCGATGTCGGAAGGCACTCAGACCACACTTGGCGCATATCACCGTAAATGGCAGTAGGAACAGCAATGAAATATTCATTAGGGCCAGTGCTTTACTACTGGTCAAAAGAGACGCTGGAAGATTTTTACCAGCAGGCCGCCGCGAGCCACGCCGATACCATTTATCTCGGTGAAGCGGTATGCAGCAAGCGCCGCGCCACCAAAGTGGGCGACTGGCTGGATATGGCAAAATCCCTCGCGGGCAGCGGCAAACAGGTGGTGCTCTCTACGCTGGCGCTGGTTCAGGCATCGTCCGAACTGGGCGAACTCAAGCGCTACGTGGAGAACGGCGATTTTCTGATTGAAGCCAGCGACCTTGGGGTGGTGAACCTGTGCGCCGAGCGCAAGCTGCCGTTTGTCGCCGGCCATGCACTGAACTGCTACAACGCCGTCACCCTGCGGATATTGCAAAAACAGGGCATGGTGCGCTGGTGCATGCCGGTTGAACTCTCTCGCGATTGGCTGGTGAACCTGCTTAATCAGTGCGAAGAGCTGGGCATCCGCGATAAGTTTGAAGTGGAAGTGCTGAGCTACGGTCATCTGCCGCTGGCCTACTCCGCCCGCTGCTTTACCGCGCGCTCGGAAGATAAGCCAAAGGATGAGTGTGAGACCTGCTGTATCAAGTACCCGAACGGGCGCAGCATGCTGTCGCAGGAGAATCAGCAGGTGTTCGTGCTGAACGGTATTCAGACCATGAGCGGCTACGTTTACAACCTCGGCAACGAACTGACATCGATGCATGGGCTGGTTGATATGGTGCGTCTGTCACCGATGGGCAATGAGACCTTCGCCATGCTCGACGCCTTCCGCGCCAACGAAAATGGCAATGCTCCGCTGCCGCTGACGGCCAATAGCGACTGTAACGGTTACTGGAAGCGTCTGGCCGGGCTGGAATTGCAGGCCTGATAAAACCGCTCACTTTGTTAACAACAATGGTCAGATTTTAATGCATTATTAAAGATGCAGCTTTTCTGGCCGGGGATATCCCGGCTGGAACAAGACCTTCAATCTGATGACTATGCTGTAGCAAAGTGAGCCTTTATGACTGACAAAACCGTTGCATTCTCGGTGCTCGACCTCGCGCCGATCCCTCAGGGTTCCTCCGCGCGAGAAGCCTTCTCCCATTCGCTCGATCTCGCACAGCTCGCTGAAAAGCGCGGCTACCACCGCTATTGGCTGGCGGAACACCACAATATGGTAGGTATCGCCAGCGCGGCAACTTCGGTACTGATTGGCTATCTCGCCGCCCACACCACCACGCTGCATCTGGGCTCCGGCGGCGTGATGCTGCCTAACCACTCGCCGCTGGTGATTGCCGAGCAGTTCGGTACGCTCAATACGCTCTATCCTGGCCGTATCGATCTCGGTCTGGGGCGTGCGCCGGGCAGCGATCAGCCGACGATGCGCGCGCTGCGCCGTCATATGAGCGGCGATATCGATAACTTCCCGCGTGACGTCGCGGAGCTGGTGGACTGGTTTGATGCGGTCGACCCTGACCCACAGGTGCGCCCGGTACCGGGCTATGGCGAGAAGATTCCGGTGTGGCTGCTCGGTTCCAGCCTGTACGGCGCGCAGCTTGCCGCGCAGCTTGGTCTGCCGTTTGCCTTCGCATCACACTTCGCGCCGGATATGCTCTTCCAGGCGCTGCATCTCTATCGCACCAACTTCAAGCCGTCGGCGCGGCTGGAGAAACCGTACGCGATGGTGTGCATCAATATCATCGCCGCCGACAGCAACCGAGATGCCGAATTCCTCTTCACCTCGATGCAGCAGGCGTTCACCAAACTGCGCCGTGGTGAAACCGGGCAGCTACCGCCACCGATTCAGCAGATGGAACATTTCTGGTCACCATCGGAGAAATACGGCGTGGATCAGGCGCTGCGGATGTCGCTGGTGGGCGATAAGGCGAAGGTGCGCCACGGACTGGAGTCAATTCTGCGGGAGACGCAGGCGGATGAGATTATGGTCAACGGCCAGATTTTCGATCATCAGGCGCGACTGCATTCGTTTGGGTTGGCGATGGATGTGAAGAAAGAATTGTTGGGGTAGTGTGGTTTGTGCCGGATGGCGGCTTCGCCTTATCCGGCCTACACAAGAACGTAGGCCCGGTAAGCGTAGCGCCACCAGGCGAATACCTTACTGATAAACCGGCAGCAGATTAAAACTCGACAGCACATGCACCAGCGCGTTACCCACACCAAACACCAGAATCAGCGCAATCATCGGCTTACCGCCCCAGACGCGGAATTTCGGGCTACCAAAGCGCTTGCGGGATTTACGTGCCAGCAGCGCCGGTACAATCGCCGCCCAGATGGTCGCCGCCAGCCCGGCATAGCCGATAGCGTACAGGAAACCGTTCGGCCACAGCAGGCCACCGATAATCGGCGGCAGGAAGGTCAGCAGCGCGGTTTTGAAACGGCCCAGCGCAGAATCATCAAATTTGAACAAATCCGCCAGGTAGTCGAACAGACCCAGCGTCACGCCGAGGAATGAACTCGCCACCGCGAAGTTGGAGAACACCACTAGCAGCAGGTCCAGGCTACGGCTATTGAGCACTCCGCTCAGCGCCTGCACCAGCACATCAATGTTGCCGCCCTTCTGCGCAATACCGATAAACTCCGGACGCGGTATGTTACCCATCGTCCCCAGCAGCCAAACGGCATAAAGCGCCAGCGCCAGCAGCGTACCGTAGACCAGGCACTTAACAATGGTCTTCGGATCTTTGCCGTAGTACTTCATCAGGCTCGGTACGTTACCGTGATAGCCAAACGAGGCCAGACAGAACGGCAGCGTCATCAGCAGGTAAGGCGTATAGCTGGCATGCGTCTCCGCTACGTTAAACAGCGTAGCGGGCGTGACGTGGCCCATCAGGCTACCGAAGGTCAGGAAGAAGGTAATCACCTTAGCGCCCAGTACGATAGCCGTCATACGGCTTACCGCTTTGGTGCTCAACCACACCACGAACGCCACCAGCAGCGCAAAGCCAAAGCCTGCCGCACGCGCGGGAACATTCAGCGACATCTCACCGAAGGTGTGATGCAGAATGGAGCCGCTCGCCGAGATATAGGCGTAGGTCAGGATATAGAGCACGAAGGCAATGGAGATACCGTTTACCACGTTCCAGCCTTTGCCCAGCAGATCTTTAGTGATGGTGTCGAAGCTCGAGCCAATACGGTAGTTCAGGTTCGCTTCGAGGATCATCAGCCCGGAGTGCAGCATGCAGAACCAGGTAAACACCAGCGCCGCCATCGACCAGAAGAACCACGCACCGGACATGACCACCGGCAGAGAGAACATCCCCGCACCAATGATTGTGCCGCCGATGATCACCACGCCGCCAAGCAGTGAAGGTGACGTTTGGGTGGTGGTTAGTGTCGCCATACAGCCTTTTCTCCAGTGTATTGTTTTGCTACTGCATTTTAATGTGTCGCACTGTACCAGTACACGAGTACAAATGAAATAAAAAAAGCCCCAATCATGACGATCGGGGCTGTATATATTACTTTACGCTTTTAAACCGTGAGGCTTATGCGTCACCGCCGAAACGACGACGACCGGTAGAGTCATCACGACGTGGAGCAGAAGTACCAGCATCATCACGGCGCGGCGCACGGCTACCGCCGTCACGACGTTCGCCGCTGAAACGACGACCATCACCACGACCGCCTTCACGACGCTCGCCGCCGAAACCACGACCGCCTTCACGACGTTCGCCACCGAAGCTACGGCCGCCTTCGCGACGTTCGCCACCGAAGCTACGACCGCTACGCTCTGGACGAGGCTGCGCGTCGCCGATCAGCTGCATGTTCATCGGTTTGTTCAGGATGCGGGTACGAGTAAAGTGCTGCAGCACTTCGCCCGGCATGCCTTTTGGCAGTTCGATAGTAGAGTGGGTACCGAACAGCTTGATGTTACCGATGTAACGGCTGCTGATGTCGCCTTCGTTCGCGATAGCGCCAACGATGTGACGAACTTCAACGCCGTCATCACGGCCCACTTCAATGCGGTACAGTTCCATATCGCCAACGTCACGACGTTCGCGTTTAGGACGATCTTCGCCACCACGGTCATTACGATCGCGTGGACCACGGTCGTTACGGTCACGACGTTCGAAACGATCGTCACGGTCACGGAACTCACGCTTAGGACGCATTGGCGCATCTGGTGGAACGATCAGAGAACGTTCGCCCTGTGCCATTTTCAACAACGCAGCGGCCAGCGTTTCAACGTCCAGCTCTTCGCCTTCCGCGGTCGGCTGGATTTGCGCCAGCAGTGCACGGTACTGATCCAGATCGCTGCTTTCCAGCTGCTGCTGTACTTTCGCGGCGAATTTTTCCAGGCGGCGTTTGCCCAGCAGATCTGCGTTTGGCAGCTCAACTTCTGGAATGGTCAGCTTCATAGTACGTTCGATGTTGCGCAGCAGACGACGCTCGCGGTTCTCAACGAACAGCAGCGCACGGCCAGCACGACCCGCACGACCGGTACGACCGATACGGTGAACGTAAGACTCGGAGTCCATCGGGATGTCGTAGTTAACGACCAGGCTGATACGCTCAACGTCCAGACCACGTGCCGCAACGTCGGTTGCGATCAGGATATCCAGACGACCGTCTTTCAGACGATCCAGAGTCTGCTCACGCAGGGACTGGTTCATGTCACCGTTCAGTGCGGCGCTGTTGTAGCCGCTACGTTCCAGGGCTTCAGCCACTTCGAGGGTCGCGTTTTTGGTACGAACGAAGATAATCGCCGCATCAAAATCTTCAGCTTCCAGGAAACGTACCAGCGCTTCATTTTTGCGCATGCCGTACACAGACCAGTAGCTCTGGCTGATGTCAGGACGGGTCGTTACGCTGGACTGAATGCGTACTTCCTGTGGATCTTTCATAAAGCGACGGGTAATACGACGGATAGCTTCCGGCATGGTTGCAGAGAACAGAGCGGTCTGATGACCTTCTGGAATCTGAGCCATGATGGTTTCAACGTCTTCGATAAAGCCCATACGCAGCATTTCATCAGCTTCGTCCAGTACCAGACCGCTCAGTTTAGAGAGATCCAGAGTACCGCGCTTCAGGTGGTCCAGCAGACGACCTGGGGTACCGACGACAATCTGTGGCCCTTGACGCAGGGCACGTAACTGCACGTCATAACGCTGGCCGCCGTACAGGGCAACCACGTTTACGCCGCGCATATGTTTAGAGAACTCAGTCATGGCTTCAGCTACCTGAACCGCCAGTTCGCGGGTCGGTGCCAGCACCAGAATCTGTGGTGCTTTCAGCTCAGGATCAAGATTGTTCAGCAGTGGCAGGGAAAACGCTGCGGTTTTACCACTACCTGTCTGGGCCATGCCCAGAACGTCACGACCGCCCAGCAGGTGCGGAATGCACTCAGCCTGGATCGGAGATGGTTTTTCGTAACCCAGATCGGTAAGGGCTTCAAGGATAGGAGCCTTCAGGCCCAGATCTGCAAAAGTGGTTTCGAATTCAGCCATGTAGTACAAGTGCCTCGATATTAATGGCGGCCAGTCTACATAACTCATCATGAAATTGATCTGCAATTTTCATTGAAAAGTGTGAACCGGCTCAAAGTAGGTGTATTAACGAACAACAACGCCCTCACCCGCGAAGGTGATGGCAATCAAAAAAGATTACGGGCTGATGTAGTCGTCAGCTATTGCTGGTCCGATTCTGCCAGGTCATCTTGGTCCTGGCCCAGGAGCGATAATTCCAACAATGCGTATCGGTGCTCAACGTAGTTATGTACGTTGTTGGCAACCGCCAGTTTGAACAGTGCCGTAGCGCTGTTCTTGTCCCCAAGACTTAGGTAATACTTACCTAAATAGAAGTTGGTTTCACTGAGATGCTCAGCGAGCGAGGTGTTATCCGTTGCGTCCGCCTTCAGGCGCTCCATTAACGTTTTTTCGTCAATGTTGCCTAAGTAGAACTCGACAATGTTCCATCCCCACTGTTCTTTATCCGATTTGTCGAAGCGTTGCTTCAACGCATCTTTCGCCTGCTTCTCATCGAGCTTCTGCTCAGCGAGATAAAGCCACAGACTGCGGAAAGGATCATTGGGATCGTCTTGATAAAACGCCAGCAGATCATCTTGCGCTAACTTCGCACGGCCACCGTAATAAAGCGCGATGCCGCGGTTCAAGTGCGCATAATTGTAAGTTGGATCAAGCTCAAGTACAGAATCAAACGCTTCATAGGCAGCATCAAAATTGCCTGCCTGCGTTAAATAAATGCCTAAGTAATTGAATACTTCAGGCATATCAGGTCGGATTGCCAGCGCTTGCGAGAAATCGTTACGCGCTAATGCCCTCAGACCGAGACTATCATACAACACTCCGCGCTCATATAAAAGCTGTGCGCGTTCGTCATCGGTTAAAGCCCGACTGGCAAGTATTTGTTCCATGCGTGCCAGGATCACTTCCTGCTGTAACGTCGGTTGCAATGGCACTGCGAGGACTTCACTCTTACGCCAGGCAGAGTTGCTGCATCCTGCCAGCGTGAGTGCTGTCGCAACGAAACACCAGCGCAAAAAAGGCTTCATTTCCCACTCCCGAAGACAACAATTGGATGAACGTCCTGTCCCCCGCCTGCAAACAAGGCATCCTGCCAGCTAAATGTGCCCTCCGCAAACGCGGAGGGCAAAAGGCAAACCTTACTCGCCCTGTTCCGCTACCGGAGCTTCCGGTGCGGCGGCAGGCTGAGACTGCTCGGTTGCTTCTTTAATGCTAAGACGGATACGGCCCTGACGGTCAACTTCCAGAACCTTAACCGGTACTTCCTGGTTCATCTGCAGGTAGTCGGTCACTTTCTCAACGCGCTTGTCAGCGATCTGAGAGATGTGTACCAGACCTTCTTTACCGCCACCGATGGCAACGAACGCGCCAAAGTCAACGATACGGGTCACTTTACCGTTGTAGATACGACCTACTTCGATTTCTGCAGTGATCTCTTCGATACGACGGATAGCGAATTTCGCTTTCTCACCGTCGGTCGCTGCGATCTTAACGGTACCGTCATCTTCGATTTCGATGGTGGTGCCGGTTTCTTCGGTCAGGGCACGGATTACAGAACCGCCTTTACCGATAACGTCTTTGATCTTGTCTGGATTGATCTTGATGGTGTGGATACGTGGAGCGAACTGAGAAATGTCGCCACGCGGCGCGTTAATCGCCTGTTCCATCACGCCCAGGATGTGCATACGTGCACCTTTAGCCTGGTTCAGAGCAACCTGCATGATCTCTTTGGTGATACCTTCAATTTTGATATCCATCTGCAGTGCAGAGATACCGTCGCGGGAACCCGCAACTTTGAAGTCCATATCGCCCAGGTGGTCTTCGTCGCCCAGGATGTCAGACAGAACAACAAAGTTGTCGCCTTCTTTCACCAGACCCATCGCGATACCCGCAACGGCAGCTTTGATTGGCACGCCTGCGTCCATCAGCGCCAGGGAAGCACCACAAACGGAAGCCATGGAAGAAGAACCATTAGATTCGGTGATTTCAGAAACCACACGAACGGTGTACGGGAATTTGTCCAGCTCTGGCATTACCGCCAGCACGCCGCGTTTCGCCAGGCGACCGTGACCAATTTCACGACGCTTAGGAGAACCGACCATACCGGTTTCACCTACGCAGTACGGAGGGAAGTTGTAGTGGAACAGGAAGTTATCAGTACGCTCGCCCATCAGTTCGTCGAGGTTCTGTGCATCACGGGTGGTGCCCAGGGTCGCCGTAACCAGCGCCTGAGTTTCGCCACGGGTGAACAGTGCGGAACCGTGAGTACGTGGCAGAACGCCAGTACGTACGTCCAGACCACGGATCATGTCTTTTTCGCGACCATCAATACGCGGCTCGCCTGCCAGTACGCGGCTACGAACAACGTTTTTCTCGATAGCGTGCAGGATTTCACCCAGTTCGTTAGCGTCCAGGGTTTCGTCTTCTGCAGTCAGCTGAGCGATAGCTTCAGATTTGATCACGTCAACCTGAGCATAACGCTCCTGTTTGTCGGTGATGCGGTAAGCGTCGCTCAGGCGAGATTCTGCCAGCGCAGCAACGCGCGCGTTCAGCGCTTCGTTGACGGCTTCTGGCTGCCAATCCCAACGTGGTTTGCCGGCTTCTTTAACCAGCTCGTTGATTTCTTTGATAACAACCTGCTGCTGCTCGTGACCGAATACTACGGCGCCCAGCATCTGGTCTTCGCTCAGCAGTTCTGCTTCGGATTCAACCATCAGTACAGCAGCTTCGGTACCGGCAACAACCAGGTCCAGCTTGCTTTCTTTCAGCTCGTCCTGAGTCGGGTTCAGCACGTACTGGTCATTGATGTAACCCACGCGAGCAGAACCGATTGGACCGTTGAACGGAATACCGGACAGGGACAGGGCAGCAGATGCGCCAATCATAGCAACGATGTCTGGGTTAACCTGTGGGTTAACGGAAACCACGGTCGCGATAACCTGAACTTCGTTAACGAAGCCTTCTGGGAACAGCGGGCGAACCGGGCGGTCAATCAGACGCGCGATCAGGGTTTCGCCTTCGCTTGGGCGGCCTTCACGACGGAAGAAGCTACCTGGAATACGACCAGCAGCGTAGGTACGCTCCTGATAGTTAACGGTCAGCGGGAAGAAGTCCTGGCCTGGTTTCGCTTTTTTCTGACCGACAACGGTAACGAATACCGCAGTGTCATCCATGCTAACCATAACAGCAGCAGTTGCCTGACGCGCCATCATGCCGGTTTCCAGCGTTACGGTGTGTTGGCCGTACTGGAACTTACGAACGATCGGATTAAGCAAAATTCTATCCTTTCTTATTAAATGGCGGCACACCCTCTGGCGTACCGACCGATGAAACCGATCTTCTTTGCATCCTCGCGACTAATGACAACCCTAACCCGATGCGGGTAAAGCCTCTCATTAGCCGCGCGAACCTCTGCAACGAAGAATATGCACAACAACAATACATTATACCCGTTATCTTTCAAAATACTGCTGTGTCGGTAATTTCAGCTCAATTTTGTCTAAACAAGACGTAGACAGGGAGGATTACCGGGGCACAAACAGCGTTTCTACGGGCACTCTGTTCTCTTAAATTGGCGTTGTCTGGTGGAAAAAAGGGGCCGTAAAGGCCCCTCTTTCTGAAACTCGCTAGAATTAGCGACGCAGACCCAGACGCTCGATCAGCGCGGTGTAGCGTGCAACATCTTTACGTTTCAGGTAGTCGAGCAGTTTACGACGCTGAGAAACCATGCGCAGCAGACCACGACGGCTGTGGTGATCTTTTTTGTGCTCTGCAAAGTGACCCTGCAGGTGGTTGATCTGTGCAGTCAGCAGTGCAACCTGAACTTCGGTAGAACCACTGTCGTTAGCGCCACGACCGAACTCAGAAACGATTTGTGCTTTAGCTTCAACGCTTAGAGACATTTTGAACTCCAAATTTAAAAGAAAGAAAGGGTGCCGATCTCTAATTCAGCAACCCCTGATGTAACGCTTGCCAATTGTTAAACAATTAAGCAGGCGTTAAGCCGCGATATTCTACTCGCAGCGCTCTGTTATCGCAAGCCACACAATCTGACTTACTCGGTGTATTCGACCACCAGACGGCGTGGTGCCACGCGGCCTTCGTCGTCGATTTCACCCATGCCAAGAAATTTGCCTTCTTCACCTTCCGTCACGCGTACCAGACCTTCCAGAGGCGCGCCTGACGTCCGCACCGGGTTACCATTTTTAAAGTAGACCGATGAGGTTAAAGGAATATTGACTATCGGATAGTCTGAAGCCGGACTGTCCATTGGCATTAATAGCGGATCGAGCAGTTCCGCTGCCGGAACGCCCTGCTGCTCAGCCTGTTCGACCAGCGCATGCAGTTGCTCCAGCGTAACCATACGGTCGACCGGGTATTTGCTGACCGCCAGACGACGCAGGAAAATCACGTGCGCGCCGCAGCCGAGCTTTTCACCCAGATCGTCGATAATGGTACGAATATAGGTGCCTTTCGAGCAGTGAATCTCCAGCTCCAGTTCGTTACCTTCGTGGCGGATAAACAGCAGCTCATAGACGGTAATCGGGCGGGCTTCACGCGGTACGTCGATGCCCTGACGTGCATATTCGTAAAGCTTTTTACCCTGGTACTTCAGCGCCGAGTACATGGATGGCACCTGCTGGGTGTCTCCACGGAAGCTCTCCAGCGCCTCAGCCAGCTGTGCATCGCTGAAGGTCACCGGACGTTCTTCCACGATCTGACCATCGGCATCCGAGGTATCGGTGCGCTGACCCAGGCGGGCAATCACACGATAACGCTTGTCGGAGTCCAGAAGATACTGAGAAAACTTGGTGGCTTCACCGAGGCAAATCGGCAACATGCCGGTAGCCAGCGGGTCCAGCGCGCCGGTATGCCCGGCGCGGTTGGCGTTATAAATACGCTTTACCTTCTGTAGCACATCATTGCTGGACGCGCCTTGCGGTTTGTCCAGCAACAATACGCCGTGAATATCACGGCCGCGACGACGAGGACGACTCATCAGTCCTCCTTGCTGTCGTCCGCTGGGTTCACACGACGTTCGTCGTCATGCTTCACCACGCTGGTCACCAGGTTAGACATGCGCATACCTTCAACCAGCGAGTTGTCGTAGAAGAAGGTCAGTTCCGGCACGATACGCAGGCGCATCGCTTTCCCCAGCAGGGAGCGGATAAAGCCAGAGGCTTCCTGCAGCGCTTTGATGCCGGCTTTAATCGCCGCTTCATCTTTGTCGTTGAGGAAGGTGACAAACACTTTGGCATAGGCCAGGTCACGAGACATTTCGACACCGGAAACGGTAGTCATCATGCCCAGACGAGGATCTTTAATTTCGCGCTGCAGGATGATTGCGATCTCTTTTTGCATCTCCTGGGCCACGCGCTGCGGGCGACCAAATTCTTTCGCCATAATAAATTCTCCAGACAAAAAAGGGGCTATCAGCCCCTTTTGAAATAATTGCCGGGTTGCACGAGGCTTTCCCGGCCTACAATCGACAATCTTAACGAAGATTAAGCGATGGTACGTTGGATCTCGATGATTTCGAACACTTCGATCATATCGCCAACGCGAACGTCGTTGTAGTTCTTAACGCCGATACCACATTCCATGCCGTTACGGACTTCGTTAACGTCATCTTTGAAGCGGCGCAGGGATTCCAGCTCGCCTTCATAGATAACCACGTTGTCGCGCAGAACGCGGATTGGGTTGTGACGCTTGATGGTACCTTCGGTAACCATACAGCCCGCGATCGCACCGAATTTCGGTGATTTGAACACGTCACGTACTTCAGCCAGACCAATGATCTGCTGTTTCAGTTCTGGAGACAGCATGCCGCTCATTGCCGCTTTCACTTCGTCGATCAGGTTATAGATGACGGAGTAGTAGCGCAGATCCAGGCTTTCTGACTCGATAACTTTACGTGCAGAGGCATCAGCACGTACGTTGAAGCCAACCAGGATAGCGTTAGATGCTGCAGCCAGGGTCGCGTCGGTTTCGGTGATACCACCTACGCCAGAACCGATGATCTTCACTTTCACTTCGTCGGTAGACAGTTTCAGCAAGGAGTCGGAGATCGCTTCCACAGAACCCTGTACGTCGGCCTTCAGTACGATGTTCACTTCGTGAACTTCGCCTTCGGTCATGTTGGCGAACATGTTCTCGAGTTTAGATTTCTGCTGACGAGCCAGTTTAACTTCACGGAATTTACCCTGACGGTACAGAGCAACTTCACGCGCTTTCTTCTCGTCACGAACGACGGTCACTTCGTCACCGGCAGCCGGAACACCGGACAGACCCAGGATTTCCACTGGAATGGACGGACCCGCTTCCAGCACTTCCTGACCCAGTTCGTTACGCATCGCACGAACGCGACCGTATTCGAAGCCACACAGTACGATATCGCCCTTGTTCAGGGTACCTTCGCGAACCAGGACGGTAGCGACTGGGCCACGACCTTTATCCAGGAAGGATTCGATAACCGCGCCGCTCGCCATACCTTTACGAACCGCTTTCAGCTCCAGAACTTCAGCCTGCAGCAGGATAGCGTTCAGCAGGTCGTCGATACCGGTACCCGCTTTTGCAGATACAGGGATGAACTGCGATTCGCCGCCCCACTCTTCCGGCATAACGCCGTACTGAGACAGTTCGTTCTTAACGCGGTCCATATCGGCTTCTGGCTTATCGATTTTGTTCACAGCAACAACCAGAGGCACCTGCGCCGCTTTCGCGTGCTGGATTGCTTCGATGGTCTGCGGCATCACGCCGTCGTCTGCTGCCACAACCAGAACAACGATATCCGTTGCCTGCGCACCACGAGCACGCATGGAGGTAAACGCGGCGTGGCCTGGGGTATCCAGGAAGGTGATCATCCCGTTTTCAGTTTCAACGTGATAAGCACCGATGTGCTGAGTAATGCCGCCCGCTTCGCCAGAGGCCACTTTCGTAGAACGAATGTAGTCCAGCAGAGAGGTTTTACCGTGGTCAACGTGACCCATGATGGTCACAACTGGTGCGCGCGGTTCAGCCGCAGCACCGGTGTCACGGTCGCTCATTACCGCTTCTTCCAGCTCGTTTTCACGACGCAGGATAACTTTGTGGCCCATCTCTTCGGCAACCAGCTGTGCGGTTTCCTGGTCGATGACCTGGTTGATGGTGGCCATTGCGCCCAGCTTCATCATCGCTTTGATGACCTGAGAGCCTTTCACCGCCATCTTGTTAGCCAGTTCGCCAACGGTGATGGTTTCGCCAATCACAACGTCACGGTTAACGGCCTGAGCTGGCTTCTGGAAGCCCTGCTGCAGCGCGGAACCTTTACGCTGTTTGCCGCCTTTACCACCGCGAACCGCTGCACGCGCTTCTTCACGGTCAGCTTTAGATTCAGCGTGTTTATTGCCTTTCTTCTGAGGACGCGCTGCTTTAGATGCAGTACGCGCACGGCCACGGCCACCTTCAACTTCGCGGTCGTTTTCGTCTTCAGCCTGGCGAGCATGGGTAGAAGTCGTGACGTGATAATCGCTGGCATCTTCAACAGGTTCAGCGTTATCCACACCATTCTTCTCATTTTCTTCTGCCATACGGCGAGCTTCTTCCGCTACGCGGCGCGCTTCTTCTTCAAGCTTGCGGCGTGCTTCTTCTTCCGCTTTACGCTTCAGTTCGGCAGCTTCATTTTCACGGCGGGCTTTTTCGGCCTGGGCAGTTTTGGTCATATCGTCGGTCTGTTGATTGCTCACTTTGTCTTTTTCCGCAGCTTCACGTTTCGCTTTGTCAGCGGCTTCACGATTAGCTTTTTCTGCGGCCTCACGTTCAGCTTTTTGTTGCGCCTCGCGTTTAGCTGCTTCTTCAGCTTCACGACGGGCTTGCTCTTCCGCTTCACGCTGCGCCTGCTCTTCCGCGGCCAGGCGTTCAGCCTCTTGCGGATCGCGTTTCACAAAGGTGCGTGTCTTGCGGACTTCGATTTGTACCGATTTGCTTTTTCCACCGGTACCTGGAATGTTGAGAGTACTGCGCGTTTTGCGCTGCAAAGTCAACTTATCTGGGGCAGAACCATTTTCACGGTTCAGGTGCGCCAGTAAGGTTTGCTTCTCTTGCGCGGACACAGAATCATCAGCACCCTTCGGGATGCCCGCATCAGCAAATTGCTGTACCAGGCGATCCACGGAGGTCTGTATTTCTGCAGCCAGCGTTTTAACGGTTACATCTGTCATACTGTTCCTTCCTGCTACAGTTTATTACGCTTCATCACCGAACCAGCAGATATTACGGGCAGCCATAATCAGCTCACCGGCTTTTTCGTCGGTTAAGCCTTCGATATCCACCAGATCATCAATACCTTGTTCGGCGAGATCTTCCAGCGTACAAACACCACGGGCAGCCAGTTTGAAGGCCATCTCACGATCCAATCCTTCCAGATTCAGCAGATCGTCAGCCGGTTTATTATCACCGAGGCTTTCTTCCTGGGCCAGTGCCAGAGTGGTCAGTGCGTTTTTAGCACGCTCGCGCAGTGCTTCAACGGTGTCTTCATCCAGGCCATCAATAGCCAGCAGCTCTTTCATTGGCACATAGGCCAGTTCTTCCAGCGTGGAGAAGCCTTCTTCAACCAGCACGGTAGCGAAATCTTCATCAATATCGAGATATTTAGTGAAGGTATCGATAGCCGCGTGTGCTTCAGCCTGGTGCTTCGCCTGCAGGTCATCAACGGTCATAACGTTGAGTTCCCAGCCGCTCAGTTGAGAAGCCAGACGGACGTTCTGACCGTTACGGCCAATCGCCTGCGCCAGGTTGCCCGCTTCAACCGCGATATCCATGGTGTGCTTGTCTTCGTCAACCACAATAGATGCCACGTCAGCCGGAGCCATCGCGTTGATCACGAACTGCGCTGGGTTGTCGTCCCACAGCACGATATCGATACGTTCGCCGCCCAGCTCGGTAGAGACCGCTTGAACGCGCGCGCCGCGCATACCAACGCAAGCACCGACTGGGTCGATACGTTTGTCGTTGGTCTTAACAGCGATTTTGGCACGAGAACCCGGATCGCGAGCAGCAGCTTTGATTTCGATAACTTCTTCACCGATTTCTGGCACTTCAATGCGGAACAGTTCGATCAGCATTTCTGGCTTAGAACGGGTGACGAAGAGCTGCGCACCGCGCGCTTCCGGACGTACGGAGTACAGAACACCGCGGATACGGTCGCCTGGGCGGAAGTTTTCACGCGGCAGCATGTCTTCACGCAGGATAACCGCTTCAGCGTTGTTACCAAGATCCAGAGAGATGTTGTCGCGGTTAACTTTCTTAACCACGCCGGTGATGATCTCACCTTCATGCTCACGGAACTGGTCAACAACCATTGCGCGTTCAGCTTCACGTACTTTCTGTACGATAACCTGTTTTGCAGTTTGGGTCGTGATACGGTCGAAGGTAACAGATTCGATCTGGTCTTCAACGTATTCGCCCACGTTCAGGCTTTCGTCTTCGAAGCGTGCCGCTTCGAGAGTGATTTCTTTAGTCGGCTGGGTCACTTCTTCGACAATAACCCAACGACGGAAGGTGTCGAAATCACCGCTACGACGGTCAATTTCAACGCGAACGTCGATTTCTTGTTCGTATTTTTTCTTCGTTGCTGTAGCCAGCGCACTTTCCAGCGCTTCAAAAATTTTCTCGCGTGGCAGTGATTTTTCGTTGGAAACGGCTTCAACAACGGCCAAAATTTCTTTGTTCATCGCGGGCTTTTCACCTCAATCCAGACTGTTAAAAGTGGGGAACCAGGTTCGCCTTCTGGATGTTACTCAGCGCGAACACTTCATCTTTACCGTCGACTGTCACGGTGATCATCTCACCGTCTACCGCTTTAATAATGCCCTGCCACTTACGACGGTTCTGAACCGCCATACGCAGGACCAGCGTAACCTCTTCACCCATGAAACGCACATAGTGTTCAGCAGTGAACATAGGACGGTCGAGGCCCGGAGAGGAAACTTCCAGGTTGTAAGCCACAGTAATAGGATCTTCAACGTCCATCACCGCACTTACCTGGTGGCTCACATCAGCACAATCATCAACATTAATGCCATCTTCACTATCAATATAGATGCGCAGTGTTGATGTGCGACCACGAATAAATTCGATGCCGACCAGTTCGTAGCCTAGGGCTTCAACCGGCGCTGTAATCATCTCTGTTAATTTTTGCTCTAATGTGGACAAACCCACCCCCAAGACATAAAAAAAGGGCCTAAAGCCCAGTTATTCTGTAGTCAGATAACAAAAAACCCCGATAAATCGGGGCTTTAGATAACTGAACCCTATAGCCGCAACTGCGGCCTGGAGAACCTTCCGAAAGAATTTTTTTTCAAATCCAGCTACGAAGGCCTAAGTCTTCACAGTATATTTGAAAATGAACTCTAAGGGAAAGTGGTTGCGGGGGCCGGATTTGAACCGACGACCTTCGGGTTATGAGCCCGACGAGCTACCAGGCTGCTCCACCCCGCGCCTGAAACGTGGCAAATTTTACTCGTTTTGAGTAAAAAGTGCAAATAATGCTGGGATTTGGTACCGAGGACGGGACGTAAAATCGGCCTTTAGTATAGTGATCTCGCTCACAGCTTGTCAACCTCACATTCTATGCAGAAGAAATGCGTAAGCCGTCGCGGTATGGTATTACCGGCGATCATCACTGACGGCGCGGATTTTTTGAATAAAAATGCATGAATCTCTTCCGATGCCAGTCAAAACATGATTAAATGAAAACTCATTTATTTTGCATAAAAATTCACTGACAGCGAAAGCAATTTCTCCTTCAGTCAATCAAGCAGGGTTTTACTTTATGACGACGATTCTCAAGCATCTTCCAGCAGGTCAACGTATTGGTATCGCCTTCTCTGGCGGTCTTGACACCAGCGCAGCGCTGCTGTGGATGCGACAAAAAGGCGCTGTCCCTTATGCATATACTGCAAACCTGGGCCAGCCTGACGAAGAAGATTATGATGCGATCCCTCGTCGTGCTATGGAATATGGCGCAGAGAATGCTCGCCTGATCGACTGCCGCAAACAACTGGTTGCTGAAGGTATCGCCGCGATTCAGTGTGGTGCCTTCCACAACACTACCGGTGGCCTGACCTACTTTAACACCACCCCGCTGGGCCGCGCCGTAACCGGTACTATGCTGGTTGCCGCCATGAAAGAAGATGGCGTGAACATCTGGGGCGACGGCAGCACCTATAAAGGTAACGATATTGAACGTTTCTATCGTTACGGCCTACTGACCAACGCTGAACTGCAAATTTACAAACCGTGGCTCGATACCGACTTTATCGACGAGCTCGGCGGCCGTCATGAAATGTCTGAATTCATGATAGCCTGCGGCTTCGACTACAAAATGTCCGTCGAAAAAGCCTATTCCACCGATTCCAACATGCTGGGCGCAACGCACGAGGCAAAAGACCTTGAGTTCCTGAACTCCAGCGTGAAGATCGTTAACCCAATCATGGGCGTGAAGTTCTGGGACGAAAACGTGAAGATCCCAGCGGAAGAAGTCACCGTGCGCTTTGAGCAGGGACATCCGGTCGCGCTGAACGGTAAAACCTTCAGCGACGACGTTGAGATGATGCTGGAAGCGAACCGCATCGGCGGCCGTCACGGTCTGGGCATGAGCGACCAGATTGAAAACCGTATTATCGAAGCGAAGAGCCGTGGCATCTACGAAGCCCCGGGGATGGCGCTGCTGCACATTGCCTACGAGCGTCTGCTGACCGGTATCCACAACGAAGATACCATCGAGCAGTATCACTCTCATGGCCGTCAGTTGGGCAAACTGCTGTACCAGGGCCGCTGGTTCGATTCCCAGGCGCTGATGCTGCGTGACGGCCTGCAGCGTTGGGTCGCCAGTCAGATAACCGGTGAAGTGACGCTGGAACTGCGTCGCGGTAATGACTACTCCATCCTGAATACCGTGTCTGACAATCTGACCTATAAGGCTGAGCGTCTGACCATGGAAAAAGGTGAGTCCGTGTTCTCGCCAGACGATCGTATTGGCCAGCTGACCATGCGTAACCTCGACATCACCGATACCCGCGAGAAGCTGTTCGGTTACGCGAAAGCGGGTCTGCTGACCGCCTCTTCCGCAACCGGCCTGCCGCAGGTCGAGAACCTGGAAAACAAAGGCAAATAAGCCTGCGTTGGGAATAAAAAAGGCCGCCTATGCGGCCTTTTTTACGTCTGGGGACTGGTCTACCGGCGCCGCCATTCTCCCGGGGTCAGGCCATAGTGCTTTTTGAAAGTCTTTGAGAACGATGCCAGCGACTGAAATCCACAGCGCTCGGCAATCAGGTCGAGCCGGGCCTGTCTGTCCTGATGCAGCAATCTCGCCGCCATCGCCATGCGCAGTTGCGTCAGCCAGGCCTGCGGCGTCAGGTGATAAGCGCGGGCAAAGTGGCGGGCAAAAGTCGCGCGCGATAAAAAGGCGCGCGCTGCCATGCTTTCCATGGTCCAGGGCTGTTCCGGCGAGGCAAGAACGGCCAGCACCGCGGGCATCAGCCGTTCATCCCCCATCAGGCGCAACAATCCCCCCGGTGGCTCCTCTGCCCCCAGCAGCGTACGGAGAAGCAGCACCAACAGCGTGTCCCCCAGGCTTCGGACAATGGCGCTGCCACCGGGATGCTCGGCCAGACTCTCGCGCACCAGTACGTTGAGCAGAATCTCCAGCTCTGGGCAATCTTCCCGCTCATCGGTGTGCAGATGAATAAGCTCTGACTCTTCGGCAAAAAGCCAGCTAACGTGCGGGCCAAAATAAAACTCACCGCACAGCATCTCCAGCGCGTCACTTTCACTGCCGGTGCGCATTTCGGTCAGCGTACCGTTAAAGCGATGAGCAACAGGCAGCACTTGTCCCCACTCAACCAGACTCTCCATCAGATGCGGCGAACCGTGTGGCAACAAAATGACATCTCCCGCGCGCATATGCCGGGTTTGGCTCCCCACGGTGAGGCGCCCTTCCCCCCGCAACACAAAATGCCAGGGCACAATGCCGGAACGCATCTGCTCGTGCCCTGCCTGCCAGCGTCCGCCAAAACGGCAGTGCAGATTCACTTCGCAGCGCGGGGCTAACAGCGTCAAGAGATGGCTAAGACTGTCCATATCACTCCTGAGACGATAAGACAAAAAGATGAGACGAAGAGCGCCAGTCTAGCACGGTCCTTGCGACTAAGATGACGTCATTGCCACTACAAACCCTCTAGTAACAGGAGTATGACATGAGCCGTTTAGCTGAAATCCGTGAACAAGACGTAACAGGGAAAGCCGCAGAGATTTTTGGCGGTATCAAAAAAGCGATGGGGAAAGTGCCGAATACCTATCTGACCATTGGCGGGCATTCACCTGAATCACTGCAACAGGCGTTGGCGCATAATACGATGCTGCACAAAGGCAGCCTGAATGCGAAAGAACTGGAGACTATCAACCTTGCCGTCAGCGAAGCCACCGGGTGTGATTACTGCCTGGCCGCACACAGCATGATGGCGAAAAAGGCCGGCTTCAGCAGCGAGCAGATTCGTGAACTGCGCCGCGGGCAGTACGCTGAAGATGCGCATCTCGACGCGTTGGCAAAATTTGCGCAGACGCTGGTGACCACCACGGGTACGTTGCCGGAAGCTGATGTCACAGCGCTGCGTGACGCCGGATTCAGCGACCGTCAGGTGATTGAAGCCATCAGCACCATCAGCGCCATTCTGTTCACCAACATGGTGAACCGCGTGAACGACACTGTTATCGATTTTCCTAAGGCTGACTAACCCAGTCCTAAAGGACTGATAAGCGTAGCACCATCAGACAAGGCAACGCAGAAAGCCGAATGGTGGCGTTGCCTTATTCGATCTACGAATTCACGTGGTTTTATACAGACGAAAAAAAAGACGCTTTTCAGCGTCTTTCTTTCGGAATATTGGTACCGAGGATGGGACTCGAACCCACAAGCCCGTTAGGGCACTACCACCTCAAGGTAGCGTGTCTACCAATTCCACCACCTCGGTACAGATACTGCTATTAGTGCGGGATATCGCTGGTCGGCTGGGCCGGTGCCGCTGGCTGAGTCGTTTGCTCAGTCTTAGGCGCAGTCAGATTTTCCCACTCGCTTCCTTTATTGATCTTGTTACTGTTGATGTTGCCCAGTACCAGACTGATAATGAAGAACAGCGTCGCAAACACGGCGGTCATACGGGTCATGAAGTTACCAGAACCACTAGAACCAAACAGTGTAGCGGAAGCGCCTGCTCCAAAGGAGGCTCCCATATCAGCGCCTTTACCTTGCTGCAGCATAACGAGGACCACAAGGCCAATCGCTACAATAAGGAAAACAACTAAAAGAGCTTCGTACATAATCAACCTGTTCCTTGCGGGGACACCGCGTACCAAGTGCTTCAACCAATAAAGCGGGATGTTTATGTTTCCCACTGAAGCGGGTGTGAATACTAACCAAAGCGAATGACCTTCGCAAGGGCAATTTTGACACATTGTATCAACTGCGGAAAAAAACAGCAAAACAACGTGTAATCAACAATAAAAAGGCGGCAAGCGCCGCCTTTTGAGTGACTTAGATAACTATTATACCGCTTTTACTGCATCGGCAATACGGTGGGCAAACGCGGTCACCTGCGCTTCTTCTTCACCTTCAACCATGACGCGAATCAGCGGCTCGGTGCCGGATTTGCGCAGTAAAACACGACCACGGTTACCCAACGCCGCTTCCACTTCTGCAGCCGCCGCTTTAACCGCATCATTTTCCAGCGGGTTAGATTTTCCATCGGTATAGCGCACGTTGACCAGCACCTGCGGGAACATCTTCATGCCGCTGCACAGATCGTGCAGGCTCATGTGGTTACGCACCATCGCCGCAACCACCTGCAGGCCAGCAACAATACCGTCGCCCGTGGTAGTTTTGTCCAGCAGGATCACGTGACCGGAGTTTTCCGCCCCGATACGCCAGCCTTTCTCCTGCATTTTTTCCAGCACGTAGCGGTCGCCCACTTTCGCGCGGGTAAACGGAATACCCAGCTGCTTCAGCGCCACTTCCAGACCCATATTGCTCATCAGCGTGCCCACGGCACCACCGCGCAGTTGCCCCTGACGCAGCGCTTCGCGAGCAATGATGTACATGATCTGATCGCCATCGACCTTGTTACCTTCGTGGTCAACCATAATGACGCGGTCGCCGTCACCGTCCAGCGCGATACCGACATCGGCTTTTTCCGCCAGCACGCGCGCCTGCAGCGCACGCACATCGGTTGCCCCAACTTCTTCGTTAATGTTCACGCCGTTCGGTTCGCAGCCAATGGCAATAACGGTCGCGCCCAGCTCGCGCAGCACGTTCGGCGCGATATGATAGGTTGCGCCGTTGGCACAATCGACCACGACTTTTAAACCGTTCAGGCTAAGATCGTTAGGGAATGTCCCTTTGCAGAACTCAATATAACGGCCAGCGGCGTCAACGATACGGCTCGCCTTACCCAGCTCAGCAGAGTCCACGCAGGTGATCTCTTTTTCCATTTCGGCTTCAATCGCCTCTTCAACTTCATCCGGCAGTTTGGTGCCATTAATGGAGAAGAATTTGATGCCATTGTCATAGAATGGGTTATGTGATGCCGAGATAACGATACCCGCTTCTGCGCGGAAGGTGCGGGTCAGATAAGCAACCGCAGGCGTTGGCATCGGACCGGTGAAGGAGGCAGAGAGCCCCGCTGCCGCCAGACCGGCTTCCAGCGCTGACTCCAGCATATAGCCGGAGATACGGGTATCTTTACCAATGATGATCTTACGTGAGCCGTGACTTGCCAGCACCTTACCCGCCGCCCAACCGAGCTTCAGCACAAAATCAGGGGTAATTGGCGCATCACCTACGCGACCGCGAATCCCATCGGTACCAAAATACTTGCGATTACTCATAACGTTTTTTTCCCTTCGCAGACAGCGTGGCTTCAACCACACGCATCGCCTCAACAGTTTCTTTGACATCGTGGACGCGAACGATATGCGCGCCCTGCATAGCTGCAATCACCGCACACGCCAGGCTGCCGCTGAGGCGTTCTGATGGCCCCACGTTCAGCAGTTGGCCAATCATCGATTTCCGCGACATGCCGACAAACAGTGGCAAACCGAAGTGGTGGAATTCTGACAGGCGAGCGAGTAATGCGTAATTATGGGAGAGATTTTTACCGAAACCGAACCCCGGGTCGAGCAACAATTTATCTTTTGCGATCCCAGCACGTTCACAGCGCGCGATCTGCTCCGCAAAATACTGATTCACCTCGGCAAAAACATCGTCGTATTTCGGCGCTTCCTGCATGGTTTTTGGATTACCCTGCATGTGCATCAACGACACCGGCAACCCGGTTTCCGCCGCCGCTTCCAACGCACCCGGCTCGCTCAGTGAGCGAATATCATTGATGATGTGTGCCCCGACGCGGGCGGATTCACGGATAACCTCAGGTTTTGAGGTATCGACAGAAATCCATACTTCAAAGCGCTGGGCAATCGCCTCCACCACCGGGATAACGCGTTCCAGCTCTTCTTCAACGCTGACATCCAGCGCGCCAGGACGCGTGGACTCTCCACCCACATCAATAATCGTCGCGCCGGCGTTAATCATCAGGTTCGCATGTTTCACCGCCTCAACCAACGTATTGTGCGTGCCGCCGTCAGAGAACGAGTCCGGCGTTACGTTGAGGATCCCCATCACGTGCGGATGGGAAAGATCCAGGATGGAGCCCTGGGCGGTGAGTTTCATAGCGATTCCTTCTTATTTGTTATTTGTGACATAAAAAAACCCTGGAGCAAGCCCCAGGGTTTCAGGTGAAGCACAGTCATCAACGATGGGATAACTTATTTGTCGCCCAGCTGCTCTGACATGGTGCCAGAGTCCGGAGCGCGCGGTTCATCAACCGGACGCGGCGCACTTGGTTTCCCCGTGTTGCCAGAGTTGTTGGATGAACCCGGTTCTTCCCAGCCTGCTGGCGGACGCACGTCGCGGCGAGCCATCAGGTCGTCAATCTGCGGTGCATCGATGGTCTCATATTTCATGAGCGCATCTTTCATTGCATGCAGAATATCCATGTTGTCGTTCAGGAGCTGGCGAGCACGAGCGTAGTTACGTTCGATAAGCGCTTTCACTTCCTGGTCGATGATACGCGCGGTTTCATCGGACATGTGTTTCGCTTTGGCGACAGAGCGGCCCAGGAATACTTCGCCCTCTTCTTCCGCATACAGCAGCGGACCGAGTTTGTCGGAGAAGCCCCACTGGGTGACCATGTTACGTGCCAGGTTCGTCGCGACTTTAATGTCGTTCGATGCACCGGTAGAAACATGTTCTACGCCATAAATAATTTCTTCTGCCAGACGGCCGCCGTACAGGGTGGAGATCTGACTTTCCAGTTTCTGACGGCTGGCGCTAATCGCGTCGCCTTCAGGCAGGAAGAAGGTCACACCCAGCGCACGACCGCGTGGGATAATCGTCACTTTGTGCACCGGATCGTGTTCCGGTACCAGGCGACCGATAATCGCGTGGCCTGCTTCGTGGTAAGCGGTGGATTCTTTCTGCGCTTCCGTCATCACCATGGAGCGACGTTCCGCACCCATCATGATTTTGTCTTTCGCTTTTTCGAACTCAACCATCGATACCACGCGCTTGTTGCCACGAGCTGCAAACAGCGCTGCTTCGTTCACTAAGTTCGCCAGGTCTGCACCGGAGAAACCAGGAGTACCACGAGCAATGATTGCCGCATCGATATCTGGTGCCAGCGGCACTCGACGCATATGCACTTTCAGAATCTGTTCACGACCACGAACGTCTGGCAGACCAACCACAACCTGACGGTCGAAACGGCCTGGACGCAGCAGCGCTGGGTCAAGTACGTCTGGACGGTTAGTTGCTGCGATAACGATGATACCTTCGTTACCTTCGAAGCCATCCATCTCAACCAGCATCTGGTTCAGCGTTTGCTCACGTTCATCGTGACCACCGCCCAGACCTGCGCCACGCTGGCGGCCTACGGCGTCGATTTCATCGATGAAGATGATGCATGGTGCCGCTTTCTTAGCCTGTTCGAACATGTCACGCACACGAGATGCACCAACACCGACGAACATTTCTACGAAATCAGAACCGGAAATGGTGAAGAACGGAACTTTCGCTTCGCCAGCAATCGCTTTTGCCAGCAACGTTTTACCGGTACCCGGAGGGCCAACCATCAGCACACCTTTCGGGATTTTACCGCCCAGCTTCTGGAAACGGCTCGGTTCACGCAGGTACTCAACCAGCTCACCCACCTCTTCTTTCGCTTCGTCGCAGCCTGCAACGTCGGCAAAGGTGGTTTTGATCTGGTCTTCCGTCAGCATACGCGCCTTGCTCTTACCGAACGACATGGCACCTTTGCCACCACCGCCCTGCATTTGGCGCATGAAGAAGATCCAGACGCCGATCAGCAGCAGCATCGGGAACCAGGAAATGAAGATAGAAGCCAGCAGGCTTGGTTCTTCAGGCGGCTCACCAACCACTTTGACGTTTTTCGTCAGCAGGTTATCAAGCAGCTTCGGATCGTTAACCGGAATGTAAGTCGTGTAACGGTTACTATCTTTCTTGGTAACGTTGATCTCACGTCCGTTGATACGCGCTTCGCGAACCTGGTCGTTATTGACCTCTTGCAGGAAGGTAGAGTAGTCCACCTTATGGCTGTTCGATTCGCTGGGCCCAAAGCTCTGGAATACTGACATCAGCACGACGGCAATGACCAGCCAGAGTATTAGGTTTTTCGCCATGTCACTCAAGGGATTAACCTCATATTACAACTGTGTTAAAAACAGCGTCAGGATACTCTATATCCAGCTTCTTTCAAACTTTCGTTTGAAAAACCACCGTCTATCATTTTCGCCCGGTCGCTACAATGTACACTTCACGTGAACGCGCACGCGAAGAGTCCGGCTTACGAACTTTAACCTTCGTAAACAGGGAGCGAATTTCCCTTAGGTACTCATCGAAGCCTTCGCCCTGGAACACTTTCACTACAAAATTTCCGCCCGGCGCTAACACATCACGAGCCATTTCAAGCGCCAGTTCCACCAGATACATGGCCCGGGGGATGTCAACCGCCGGCGTTCCGCTCATGTTTGGTGCCATATCTGACATGACAACTTGTACTTTACTGTCACCCACGCGTTCCAGTAATGCCTTCATCACGAGTTCATCACGAAAATCGCCCTGAAGGAAGTCCACACCAACGATTGGATCCATAGGTAAAAGATCGCAAGCGATAATGCGGCCTTTGCCGCCAATCTGCGTGACCACGTACTGTGACCAGCCTCCTGGAGCAGCACCGAGGTCGACTACCGTCATCCCCGGTTTAAAAAGTTTGTCACTTTGCTGTATTTCATCAAGTTTAAACCAGGCACGGGAACGTAACCCCTTTTTCTGTGCCTCTTGAACATATTTATCGCTAAAGTGTTCCTGAAGCCAGCGGCTTGAACTGGCAGAACGCTTTTTACCTGTCATTTAACATTCCCATCGGGGCAGTTCATCGTAGCCTTTCGGCGTAAATTTCTACGCACTGTTTGGCGATATATGGGAGATGGCGGTAGAATGACCCGTTTTCAATCCCAACGTAAGCAAAAATATACGATGAATCTGAGTACTAAACAAAAACAGCACCTAAAAGGTCTCGCACATCCGCTCAAGCCTGTCGTTATGCTTGGCAACAATGGTTTGACCGAAGGGGTACTGGCCGAGATTGAACAAGCGTTAGAGCACCATGAACTTATCAAGGTGAAAGTCGCCTCGGAAGACAGAGAGACCAAAACTTTGATTGTGGACGCTATCGTTCGCGAAACCGGCGCCTGTAATGTACAGGTCATCGGTAAGATGCTGGTGCTTTATCGCCCTGGTAAAGAACGTAAAATCTCGCTGCCACGTTAAGAATATCCTAATTTCTGACACAACATTGTGTTAAATGAGGGATTTTCTATACAAGGGCTAGCAACATGCCACGCTCTTATGCTTGATAAAAGGCCGCTATGCGGCCTTTTTCTTATCTTTACACTTGTTCAACAATTCAGTGTTGAACAAATCTTACAGATAATCCACGTGGATGATTTCGAATTCAACTTCACCACCCGGGGTGCGGATAGTGACCACGTCATCCTGCTCTTTGCCAATCAACCCACGGGCAATTGGTGAGTTAACGGAGATCAGGTTCTGTTTGAAATCAGCTTCGTCGTCGCCCACGATGCGGTAAGTCTGCTCTTCGTCGTTATCCAGGTTCAACACCTTCACGGTAGCACCGAAAATCACGCGACCATTGTTCGGGATCTTGGTGATGTCGATAACCTGCGCGTTAGACAGCTTCGCTTCGATATCTTTGATACGTCCTTCACAGAAGCCCTGCTGCTCACGGGCAGCATGGTACTCCGCGTTCTCTTTCAAATCGCCGTGCTCGCGCGCTTCGGCGATGGACGCAATGATTTCTGGGCGGCGTACGGACTTCAGAAAGTCCAGTTCTTCACGCAGTTTTTCTGCACCACGAAGGGTCATCGGAATAGCTTGCATTGTTATACCTCTTAAACATTCCTGTTGGGAGCGGTTCGCCCCGCTCCGGCTGCTAAGCCCGCCTGAGTCGCTATCAACACCAGGCCAGAAGCAAAAGAAAACCGACCCGGGTACGAAGCCCCAGGTCAGCAGCAATTTTTAATTTGATACGCATTTTACCCCGAAGTTCACTACGGGTCATCGTTTACTTTACAGGGCGTTGCGCCGTAGTATGACGGCTTGTTTCCAGGTTGTTAGCGCGAGATTATGCGATTTTCCAGATTTATCATCGGATTGACTACCAGTATAGCGTTTAGCGTTCAGGCCGCGAATGTTGATGAATATATCAATCAGCTGCCCGACGGGGCCAACCTCGCGCTTCTGGTACAGAAAGTGGGCGCCCCCGCGCCGCTGATTGATTATCACGGCCAGCAGATGGCGCTACCGGCCAGTACCCAAAAGGTACTTACCGCGCTGGCAGCCCTGCTCCAGCTTGGCCCGGATTTCCGCTTTACCACCACGCTTGAAAGTAAAGGCAGCGTGGATAACGGCACTCTTAAAGGCGACCTTATTGCGAGATTTGGTGGCGATCCTACGCTAAAACGCCAGGATATTCGCAATATGGTCGCGGCGTTGAAAAAGGCTGGCGTACAGAATATTGATGGCAACGTCATGATCGACACGTCCATTTTCGCCAGCCACGATAAAGCACCAGGCTGGCCATGGAACGATTTGACGCAGTGCTTCAGTGCACCGCCCGCTGCCGCGATTATCGACCGCAACTGCTTCTCTATTTCACTTTATAGCGCCCAGAAAGCTAACGACCTGGCGTTCATCCGCATTGCCTCTTACTACCCGGTGACGATGTTCAGCCAGGTGCGTACGCTGGCCAAAGGCTCGCCGGAAGCTCAATACTGCGAGCTGGATGTGGTGCCTGGCGACCTGAACCGCTACACGCTCACCGGCTGTCTGCCACAGCGTACAGACCCGCTGCCGCTGGCGTTCGCCATTCAGGATGGCGCAAGCTATGCCGGGGCGATTATTAAAGATGAGCTCAAGCAGGCCGGGATCACATACACCGGTACGCTGCTGCGCCAGACGCTGGTGAATGAGCCCGGCACCGTGATCGCGAGCAAGCAGTCAGCGCCGCTGCACGATTTACTGAAGATCATGCTGAAAAAATCGGACAACATGATCGCCGACACCGTGTTTCGTATGATTGGCCATTCGCGCTTTGGCGTGCCAGGCACCTGGCGAGCGGGCTCAGATGCGGTTCGCCAGATCCTGCGTCAGCAGGCAGGCGTAGATTTGGGTAATACGATCATTGCCGACGGCTCCGGCCTATCGCGACATAACCTGATCGCGCCAGCCACCATGATGCAGGCGTTGCAGTATATTGCCCAGCACGATAGCGAGCTGGACTTCATCTCCATGCTACCGCTTGCCGGCCACGACGGTTCATTACAGTACCGCGCGGGCCTGCATCAGGCGGGCGTAGATGGTAAGGTTTCGGCGAAGACCGGTTCACTGCAGGGTGTATACAACCTGGCGGGCTTTATTACTACCGCCAGCGGGCAGCGTATGGCGTTTGTGCAGTATCTGTCAGGGTACGCCGTGCCGCCTGCGGATCAGCGTAATCGACGTATTCCGCTGGTACGCTTTGAGAGCCGGTTGTACAAGGATATTTATCAGAACAACTGATAAAAAAGGGCCGCAGACGCGGCCCTTTTTATTTGATATTTGTAGCCCGGACGAGGTGTGATAACACCGACTCCGGGGATCCCGGCGTCACTTCGTTCGGCCGGGCTACAGAGGACGTTGAATTAACGTTTGTAGATGAACTCAACGCCTTCTTCGTCGTCTTCATCCCAGTCGTCATCCCACTCTTCGTCTTCCGCTTCTGCGGCGACTTCGTCGAGCTGCTGGCGATGGTAGTCATCCCACATGAACTCGACTTTCTCTGGCTGGGCAGCTTCTTCAGCCTGAGCAATTGGGTTCTCGATGATGAAGTTCATCACGTCCCAGCACAGATCTTTCACGCCAACCTGGCTTGCTGCGGAGATCAGGTAGTACTTATCTTCCCAACCCATCGCTTCGGCAATCGCTCTGGCTTTCGCTTCAGCTTCCGCTTTATCCATGGTGTCGATCTTGTTAAACAGCAGCCAGCGTGGCTTATTCGCCAGCTTCTCGCTGTATTTCTCAAGTTCACCAATGATGATTTTGGCGTTTTCAGCCGGATCGGAACCGTCGATTGGATCGATATCGATGATGTGCAGCAGCACGCGGCAGCGCTCAAGGTGCTTCAGGAAGCGGATACCGAGGCCAGCGCCTTCAGATGCGCCTTCAATCAGACCAGGGATGTCGGCGACCACGAAGCTCTTCTCGTTATCGACACGCACAACGCCAAGGCTTGGTACCAGGGTGGTAAACGGATAGTCAGCCACCTTTGGTTTCGCCGCAGACACCGCGCGGATAAACGTGGATTTACCGGCGTTCGGCATACCCAGCATACCCACGTCCGCCAGCAGCATCAGTTCGAGCTGAAGGTCACGTTTATCGCCCGGCGTACCCATGGTCTTTTGACGCGGCGTACGGTTCACGGAAGATTTGAAACGGGTGTTGCCCAGACCGTGCCAGCCGCCTTTAGCGACCATCAGACGTTGACCGTGTTTGGTCATATCGCCCATGGTTTCGCCAGTGCCCTGATCGATAACGCGGGTACCCACCGGCACCTTGATGGTGACGTCTTTACCACGTTTACCGGTACAGTCACGGCTCGCACCGTTCTGGCCACGTTCAGCGCGGAAAGATTTTTCGAAACGGTAGTCAATCAGGGTGTTCAGGTTCTCGTCGGCTTCCATCCAGACGTCACCGCCGTCACCGCCGTCACCGCCGTCAGGACCACCACGAGGAATATATTTTTCACGGCGGAAGCTTACGCAACCATTACCGCCATCACCTGCTACGACCAGGATCGTTGCTTCATCAACAAACTTCATTTTACTCTCCGTAAATCATTCGCCTGCGCGGGGTAACGGAACAACCGCTTCACGCTTACGCCACCGCCCCCATAGACGATGACCAATGGCGGAATACATCGCGCCCGCAACCACGACAAACGCACCGAGGTAACCAATAAGGTTCAACATCGGTCTGGCGAAGAAATCGGGCCAGGCCATTGATAATAAATCTGAAAATAACAGGGTAAACAGAGGAGTCAGCGTGATTAACGCGCTCACCTGTGCCGCCTGCCAGCGCGCCATCGCTTCCGCGAGCGCCCCATAACCGACCAGTGTGTTCAGACCACAGAAGATCAGACAGGCTAGCTGCCAGTCGCTCAGCAGCCCAATAACCTCAGGTTTTGCTAACGGCAGCAGTGCAATTGTACATAAAGCGTACAATAAAAAGAGGATCTGCTGTGATGCCAGGCGTCGCAATAACACCTTTTGCGCGACACCGTAACTCACCCAGACCATCGCCGCGCTAACCCCAAAAATCACACCCCAGGTGTAATCGGTCAGGCGGGTAAAAATTTCAATCAGGCTGGTATTAAAGAACATGACCAGCCCGCAGATAAGCATGAGTGCGCCCACTACCTGCGTACCGCGCATCTTCTCCTTGAGGATAAAGACGCTGGCAACCATCATCCCAACGGGCGAGAGTTGGCCGATAACCTGGGACGCCGTAGGGCTTACGTACTGCAGCGATGAGCTAAACAGCACGAAGTTACCAAACAGCCCGCCGGTTGCGATAAGCAGCAGAACTAGCCAGCGCGGGTTGCGAAACAGCCGCAAAGAGGGCAGCTTGCGCTTCCAGGACAAAATGAGGCCAAGGCCACAGCTTGCCATCAAAAAGCGGTAGAAGACGATGGTGGGCGGTTCCATGACTTCCAGAACCTGTTTCATGGCAATTGGCAGTGCCCCCCAGCAAATCGCTGTGGTAAGCGCCAACATGATACCGATGCCCGCCTGCTGCTTCATTCCGGATTCCCTGCCCTGAAACGGTGGTACAACCCATCATTTTCCTGGCGTCGAATGTAAAAAGCCCCGCAACACGTTGCGGGGCTTTCATCCGTTACCGGGACGCGAAAAACTTATTCAGCAACGATGCTGATATAACGACGGTTTTTCGGGCCTTTCACTTCGAATTTCACTTTACCGTCTGCTTTAGCAAACAGAGTGTGGTCTTTGCCGCAGCCTACGTTAGAACCAGCGTGGAACTGAGTACCACGTTGACGAACGATGATGCTACCAGCCAGAACGGATTCGCCGCCGAAGCGTTTTACGCCCAGACGTTTAGCTTCTGAGTCGCGACCGTTACGAGTCGAGCCACCAGCCTTTTTATGTGCCATTTAATCTGCTCCCCTTAACTTAAGCGCTGATGCCAGTAATTTTCACATCAGTGAACCACTGACGATGGCCCTGCTGCTTACGGTAGTGTTTACGACGACGAAACTTAACGATTTTAACTTTCTCGCCACGACCGTGAGCAACAACTTCAGCTTTGATAACGCCGCCATCAACGAAAGGAACGCCGATTTTGACTTCTTCACCGTTTGCGATCATCAGAACTTCAGCGAATTCAACAGATTCGCCAGTTGCGATGTCCAGCTTTTCCAGGCGAACGGTCTGACCTTCGCTTACTCGGTGTTGTTTACCACCACTTTGGAAAACCGCGTACATATAAACTCCGCTTCCGCGCACCTCTTCGTGTGATTCAGAGTGCGCTATAAATATTCACAATAGGGCGCGAATATTACGCAAAACGCGAGCCTTTGACAAGTGCTAGCATCAATAGATGCAGAAAAAAAATACAACCTGCACGGCAACGTTTATCTGAGCCGTTTTTTCAGTACAATCGTAGGTACAACTCTAACGTAAAACCTTCGTTATCCCGTATGGATAAGTGGTAAACAGGACATTAAGCCCGGCTTTTGCGATGAATTTACAAAAAATCAATGAGTTAACCGCGCAGGATATGGCGGGTGTCAATGCGACGATTCTTGAGCAGCTCAACTCGGACGTCCAATTGATCAACCAGCTTGGCTATTATATCGTCAGCGGCGGCGGAAAACGGATTCGTCCAATGATCGCCGTCCTGGCCGCCCGCGCCGTTGGCTATCAGGGAAACGCCCACGTCACTATCGCCGCGCTGATCGAATTTATTCATACCGCGACGCTGCTGCATGATGATGTTGTCGATGAGTCCGATATGCGCCGCGGCAAAGCAACGGCCAATGCAGCCTTTGGTAACGCGGCCAGCGTACTGGTTGGCGACTTTATCTATACGCGTGCATTCCAGATGATGACCAGCCTCGGTTCACTGAAGGTGCTGGAAGTGATGTCAGAAGCCGTTAACGTCATTGCCGAAGGCGAAGTCCTTCAGTTGATGAACGTCAACGATCCGGACATCACCGAAGAGAACTATATGCGCGTTATCTACAGCAAAACGGCGCGTCTGTTTGAAGCGGCGGCGCAATGTTCTGGTTTGCTGGCGGGTTGTACGTCTGAGCAAGAGAAAGGGCTGCAGGACTATGGCCGCTATCTCGGCACCGCTTTCCAGCTGATTGATGACCTGCTCGACTACAGCGCCGACGGAGAGACGCTGGGTAAAAACGTAGGCGACGATCTCAACGAAGGTAAGCCGACCCTACCGCTGCTGCACGCCATGCGTAACGGCACGCCAGAACAGGCTCAGCTCATTCGCGGTGCTATCGAACAAGGTAACGGTCGCCATCTCCTGGAGCCCGTACTGGATGCAATGGCCGCCTGTGGTTCTCTGGAATGGACGCGCCAGCGTGCCGAAGAAGAAGCCGATAAGGCGATTGCTTCTCTGGCTTCTCTGCCAGATACACCATGGCGCGATGCGCTTATCGGCCTCGCCCATATCGCCGTTCAACGCGACCGATAGCCCCAGAATGCCCTACCCGCAACCGTGCGGGTACATTCCTGAAAGCGCCTGAAGGCGCTTTTTTTTACCAGAAATTTGATGTTTTCCTAATTTAAAGAAACTTACTCGAACTCTTTATGAACTTATAAAAAAGAGAGATACAGTATCTTCCTCACTTAGCGTAACGAGTTAACGACGGCTTTCAGGGAGGAAGTATGGAGAGGTTTAGCGACTGGCATCCCGCAGACATCATCGCGGGTTTACGAAAGAGAGGCACATCGATGGCTGCAGAGTCACGCAAAAACGGACTTAGCTCATCGACGTTAGCTAACGTCCTTTCTCGTCCATGGCCGAAAGGAGAGATGATCGTAGCAAAAGCCCTGGGGACTGAACCCTGGGTGATTTGGCCGTCACGTTATCACGATCCAATAACCCATGCGTTTATCGATAGAACACAGGCTATTCGCAGCGGTAAGCAGGAAAAATAGCAGAGGGAGAGAAGCGCCCACCATCAATAGCGGGCGCTTTATTCACGGCAGCGATTACTCGCCCTTGATACGCTCGATATTCGCGCCTAAACCACGCAGTTTATCTTCAATGCGCTCATAACCACGATCGATGTGGTAGATACGGTCAACGATCGTCGTGCCCTGAGCGATGCAACCCGCCAGCACGAGGCTCGCAGAAGCTCGCAGGTCAGTCGCCATTACCTGAGCACCGGAAAGCTGCTCAACGCCGTGGCAAATCGCGGTGTTGCTTTCGATTTCCGCACGCGCACCCATACGAATAAGTTCAGGAATGTGCATGAAGCGGTTTTCAAATACCGTCTCAGTGATAACCCCTGTACCTTCCGCGACCATATTCAGCAACGTGAACTGCGCCTGCATGTCCGTCGGGAACGCCGGGTGTGGAGCTGTACGCACGTTCACCGCTTTCGGGCGCTTGCCGTGCATGTCGAGGCTAATCCAGTCTTCGCCCACTTCAACGTCAGCACCGGCTTCACGCAGCTTAGCCAGTACAGCATCCAGCGTATCAGGCTGTGCGTTACGGCAGACAATTTTGCCGCCGGAGATAGCCGCTGCCACCAGGAAGGTGCCGGTTTCGATACGGTCTGGCAGAACGCGGTATACGCCGCCGCCCAGACGCTTCACGCCTTCGATGGTAATACGGTCGGTACCCTGCCCCGTCACCTTCGCGCCCATCGCGTTGAGGAAGTTCGCCGTATCGACGATTTCCGGTTCACGCGCGGCGTTTTCGATGATGGTGGTGCCTTCCGCCAGCGTCGCGGCCGTCATGATGGTAACGGTCGCGCCAACGCTGACCATGTCCATGACGATATGCGCGCCTTTTAAACGACCGTTGACGGACGCTTTGACGTAACCTTCTTCCAGCTTAATTTCTGCGCCCAGTTGCTCAAGGCCAGAGATGTGCAGGTCAACCGGGCGCGCACCAATGGTGCAGCCGCCCGGTAGAGAAACCTGCCCTTGACCAAAGCGAGCCACCAGCGGCCCCAGCGCCCAGATAGACGCACGCATGGTTTTCACCAGCTCGTACGGCGCACAGAAAACATTGACCGGGCCAGCGTCAATCCAAACCGAGCCGTTACGTTCAACTTTGGCACCCAGCTGCGTCAGCAGCTTCATGGAAGTATCAACGTCTTTCAGCTTCGGTACGTTCTGGATCTCTACCGGGTCTTCTGCCAACAGCGCGGCAAAAAGAATCGGCAGGGCAGCGTTTTTTGCACCGCTAATGGTGACCTCGCCCTGAAGGCGGGTTGGCCCCTGCACACGAAATTTATCCATCAAATCTAATCTCTGTTAAGTATTCACGTTCGCCACCGGAAAAGTGCACGCACTTTTCCCCTGGCTCAAAAACCGTTAAGTTTGCGATCGCGTGCCCACTCTTGCGGGGTATACGCTTTGATCGACAGGGCATGGATGCGGTTATCCGCAAGGTATTCCATCAGCGGGCCATAGATAGTCTGCTGCTTCTTGACGCGGCTCATGCCATCAAACATCTCACCCACGGCAATAACCTGGAAGTGGCTGCCATCGCCAGAAACGAGAACTTCCTGAAGGGAGAGTGCATTCATCAGCACGGTCTGAATTTCATTATTTTCCATAGGTTCGCATTTCATTTGAGAGTGAAAACAAGCCCCACATCTTAGAGGAAAGTGGCGCGGTCTTAAACAAGCAAAAAGCCCCATCGTTGAGATTGATGGGGCTTTATCAGAAACCATGACAGTAACGTGCTGAAACTGTTAGGGGATCATACCTTCTGGCAGGTTGTATAAGCTTTTCAGGGTCGCGACTTTTTCGCTTACCCCTTCCAGGCTCGGCGTACGACCCTGCGCGCGGATAAGTTCAACCAGATGCACCAGCAGGGCCAGGCCTGCCGTATCGACGCGGCTCAGGCCGCTGAGGTCGATAATGGATACTCCCTGCGTAGCCTCGGTTCTGGCATCCCACAGGGATACCAGAAAATCCTGATCCAGTTCACCGTGCAGCGCCAGGCGTTCACCATCGCGCTTCCAGCTTAGCTGTTCGGCCATTATTTTTTCTGATCCAGGGTGATTGGCTGTGCAGAAATAGATTTCAGCTGTGCGGTCAGGCCGTCAATGCCTTTGGTACGCAGCAGGTCGCTCCATTCGTTCTGCTTGGTGGTGATCATACTCACCCCTTCCGCAATCATGTCGTATGCCTGCCAGTTACCCGTCTGGGTATTTTTACGCCACTGGAAGTCAAGACGCACCGGAGGACGGCCGTTCGGATCGATGATGGTCACACGAATAGGCACGATGGTCGCATCGCCCAGCGGCTGTTCTGGCGCAATCTGGTAGGTCTGGCCGTGGTACATCGCCAGCGCCTGACCGTACGCCTGCTTCAGGTATTCGCGGAAAGCGGTGAAGTAAGCTTCACGCTGAGCGGGCGTGGCATCTTTGTAGTAGCGGCCTAGTACCAGCGCACCGGCGTATTTTACCTGAACATACGGCAGCAGTTCCTGATCGACCACGTCACGCAGGTAGTTCGGGTTAGAACGAATCTTCGGTTGTTCATTCTTCAGGCGATCGAACGTCTTCTGCGCCGCTTCATTCATCAGCTTGTAAGGGTTGGTTTGGTCTGCCGCAGTGGCTGCCGTTAACGGCGCAATCACCAGCATGGCGACCATCAGTAAACGTTTAAACATGTCGAGTATCTCCTGAGATTAATTCGTCGCGCCAGTCGCAGGCGTCGTCGTACCAGTATGTCCTTCTGTAGAACCCTGCGCATCGCCAGAATTCTGATTGTCGCTGCCCTTGCTGTTGTAAAGGAACTGGCCAATCAGGTCTTCCAGTACCATCGCCGATTTGGTGTCCTGAATGGTACCGCCATCTTTAAGGATAGACGTTCCGAGATCGGGATCTTCAAAACCGACGTTCAGCGCCAGATACTGTTCCCCAAGCAGGCCAGAAGTACGAATGGCCAAGGAACTGGTATCGGGGATGTGGTTATAGCGATCTTCGATGTCGATAGCGACGCGCGGTAAGTACGTTTTCGGATCCAGTTCAATATCCGCGACGCGGCCAATCACTACACCGCCAATCCGCACCGGTGAACGGTTTTTCAGGCCGCCGATGTTATCGAAGGTGGCGTAAATGCGGTAGGTTGGTTCTGATTTCATTGACGAAACATCCGCCGCCTTCAGGCAGATAAACAGCGCCGCCAGCAGGGCAACCAACAGAAAAATACCGACCCAGATTTCACTCTTTTTCGTTTGCATTCACTCAATTCCCAAACATCAGTGCCGTCAGCACAAAGTCCAGCCCAAGAACCGCCAGCGAGGAGTGCACCACGGTGCGCGTCGTCGCCCGGCTAATTCCGGCAGAAGTGGGGATCGCATCGTAACCGTTAAATAACGCAATCCATGTCACCGTAATGGCGAAAACAACGCTCTTGATCAGGCAGTTCACCAGATCAAGACGCCAGTCCACCGCATTTTGCATCGCCGACCAGAAGAACCCGGCATCAATACCTTTCCAGCTTACGCCAACCAGTGAACCACCCCAGATGCCGACGGCCACAAAGATAATGGTCAGTAGCGGCAGCGAAATGACGCCAGCCCATAAGCGAGGGGAGATAACGCGGCGCAGCGGATCCACCGCCATCATCTCCATGCTGGAGAGCTGCTCGGTGGCGCGCATCAGGCCGATTTCCGCGGTCAGCGCAGAACCCGCGCGCCCGGCGAACAGCAGCGCGGCAACCACCGGCCCCAGTTCACGCAGCAGCGACAGCGCCACCAGCATGCCGAGACTGGTCTCAGCGCTGTAGGTGGTCAGCACGAGGTAACCCTGCAGCCCCAGCACCATGCCAATAAATACGCCCGACACGATGATGATAACCAGAGAAAGCACGCCGACGTTGTACAGCTGGCGCACCAGCAGCGGCGCGTGTTTGCGGAACTCCGGCTTGCCGATAACGGCATTGAATAACATTAACCCAGCTCGCCCAAACGTCGCGACGGTCTTGATCCCGCGATGTCCAAGCGCTGCCAGTGCATTTAACAGCATAAGTCGATTAACTCCCTGTGCCGATGAGATCGCGGCGATAGTCGCCCGCAGGATAACGGAACGGCACCGGGCCGTCGGCAATACCGTCGAGGAACTGACGCACTCGAGGATCGCTATTTTCCTGCAATGAAGAGGCGCTGCCGTGCGCGACAATTTTCTGGTCCGCCACGATATAAGCGTAATCCGCAATGCTCAGTACTTCCGGCACATCGTGAGAAACCACAATACAGGTGACACCCAGCGCACTGTTGAGTTCAGAAATCAGCTTCACCAGCACGCCCATGGTAATCGGGTCCTGGCCGACGAAAGGTTCGTCGAACATGATGAGATCTGGCTCCAGGGCAATAGCACGCGCCAGCGCAGCGCGGCGGGCCATACCGCCAGAGAGCTCCGATGGCATCAGCGTTGCAGCACCGCGCAGGCCAACGGCCTCCAGCTTCATCATTACCGTGCTTTTCAGCAACGGCGCCGGTAAGCGGGTATGCTCACGAATGGGATACGCCACGTTATCAAACACGTTCATGTCGGTGAACAGCGCACCGGACTGAAACAACATGCTCATACGCTTGCGTACGGTATACAGGCGAGAGCGCGACATTTTCGGCACGTTCTCACCGTCAAAGAGGATCTCTCCGCTATCCGGGGGGATCTGCCCGCCAATCAGGCGTAACAGCGTGGTCTTGCCAATCCCCGACGGCCCCATAATCGCGGTAATTTTTCCGCGCGGTACCGACAGCGAGATATTGTCAAAGATGACCCGATTGCCACGCGAAAACGTGACATCTCGCACCTCGACCAGATTCTCGATATTTTGGCTCATAGGCTTACCTTTCCAGGTCCTTAAGTAGGGCAAACTCCTGCTTGCCCCCGCATTCTTACAGAATCCTAACCGCTCTGGTTAACGAAATCTGGCATTTGTTTTACTTTTCCTGCGCATAAAGTCAAAATTAGGAATTCGTTACGTCCAGACGTGCGGACCGGCGATTATACCCGAATAAAGGACTTTTGATGCTCTTAGCCACGGCTCTGTTAATTATTGGTTTACTTCTGGTGGTCTACAGCGCCGACCGCCTCGTGTATTCCGCCTCCATTCTGTGCCGTGCTTTAGGTGTCCCCCCCCTGATTATAGGTATAACCGTTGTCAGCATCGGTACCTCACTGCCGGAAATCATCGTCTCCGCGGCCGCCTCGCTGCACGGGCAGGTCGATCTGGCCATCGGCACCGCCGTCGGCTCTAATATCGTCAACATTCTGCTCATTCTTGGGCTCACCGCCCTGTTCCACCCATTTACCGTGCATTCTGATATTCTGCGCCGCGAATTACCGCTAATGTTGGTCGTAAGCCTGGTCGCTGGGTATGTTCTGTATGATGGAGAACTGTCCTGGTTTGACGGTGTCTTTTTATTTATTCTGGCCGGATTATGGCTGTTGTTTATCATTAAAATAGCCCGTCTCGCTGAACGTCAGGGTAACGACAAATTTACCCAGGAGCAGTTATCCGAACTGCCGCGCGACGGTTCTCTGCCCGTCGCCTGTTTATGGCTTGGCGTCGCGCTGATTGTCATGCCGATGGCGACCAGAATGGTCATCGATAACGCTACCGTGCTGGCGAACTACTTCGCCATGAGCGAACTGACCATTGGACTAACGGTTATCGCGCTGGGCACCAGCCTGCCAGAGCTGGCAACCGCTATCGCAGGCGTGCGTAAAGGTGAAAACGATATTGCCGTCGGCAACATTATCGGCTCGAACTTCTTTAATATTGCTATCGTACTGGGGATCCCCGCCCTCATCGCGCCGGGAACGTTTAATCCCCTCGCGTTTACCCGTGACTATGGCGTAATGATGCTGGTCAGCGTGGTCTTCGCTCTGCTTTGCTGGCGTCGACGCCAGGTTGGCCGCGTCGCCGGTTTACTGTTAATCAGCGGGTTTGTGTTATGGCTGGCGCTGCTTTACTGGGGCACGCCGCTTTTCATCGATTGAACTGGGATAACATTATGTCGCAAATAGATTTGCCGTCAGATTTCGACTTCCAGCAGGCAGGAAGAGACGTTCTGGCGATTGAACGGGAAGGGCTGGAACAGCTTGATCAATACATTAATCAGGACTTTAGCGAAGCCTGCGAGAAGATCTTCTACTGCACCGGCAAAGTGGTCGTCATGGGAATGGGCAAATCCGGGCATATTGGCCGCAAGATGGCAGCTACCTTCGCCAGCACCGGGACTTCTGCCTTTTTTGTTCACCCTGGTGAGGCTGCACACGGCGATTTAGGCATGGTAACACCCCAGGATGTGGTGATTGCCCTATCCAACTCCGGCGAGTCCAATGAAATTCTGGCGCTGATCCCGGTATTAAAACGTCTGCGCGTACCGCTTATCTGTATGACCAGCCGACCAGACAGCAGCATGGGCCGCGCGGCGGATATTCATTTGTGCGTCAAAGTCCCGCGTGAAGCCTGCCCGTTAGGGCTCGCCCCGACGTCCAGCACCACCGCAGCGCTGGTAATGGGTGATGCGCTGGCCGTTGCGTTGCTGAAAGCGCGCGGCTTTACCGCAGAAGATTTTGCGCTTTCCCACCCCGGTGGCGCATTAGGCCGCAAGCTTCTGCTGCGCGTTAACGATATTATGCACACTGGCGATGAGATACCCCACGTCAGCGTTGATGCCTCGCTGCGCGATGCCCTGCTGGAAATTACCCGTAAAAATCTGGGTATGACGGCCATCTGCGATGACAACATGCAGATCAAAGGTATTTTCACCGACGGCGACCTGCGACGCATCTTCGATACCGGTGCCGATGTGCGCAGCCTCGGCATTGCCGATGTCATGACGCCGGGCGGCATTCGTATTCGCCCCGGCATGCTGGCGGTCGATGCGCTGAACCTGATGCAATCCCGTCATATCACCTGCGTGCTGGTTGCCGATGGCGACCATCTGCTAGGTGTGATACATATGCACGACCTACTGCGCGCAGGCGTAGTGTAATCAAGGATATAAAGAATGAGTAATGCTGTCGCATCGGTCGCCACCTGTTATGGCCCGGTGAGTCCACAATTTATGGCGAAGGCGGAGAAAATCCGTCTGCTTATCCTCGACGTCGACGGGGTGCTTTCTGACGGCCTGATTTACATGGGCAACAGCGGTGAAGAACTCAAAGCGTTTAACGTCCGCGACGGCTATGGCGTACGCTGTGCGCTCACTTCAGATATCGAAGTGGCGATAATTACCGGGCGAAAAGCTAAACTGTTAGAAGACCGCTGTGCGACGCTTGGCATCACCCATCTTTACCAGGGGCAGTCAGATAAACTGATCGCCTACCGTGAACTGCTCGCCACGCTGAACCTCCAGCCGGAAGAGGTCGCCTACGTCGGCGACGATCTGATTGACTGGCCGGTGATGGCGGAAATTGGCCTCAGCGTAGCGGTGGCGGATGCACACCCGCTGCTGCTGCCTCGCGCCGACTATGTGACGCGTATTGCAGGCGGCCGCGGTGCCGTTCGTGAAGTCTGCGACCTGCTGCTGATGGCGCAAGGGAAGCTGGAAGAAGCCAAAGGGCAATCGATATGAGTAAAACCAGACGTTGGGTTATCATTGTGCTATCGCTGGTTGCGCTTGTCCTGATCGGCCTGAACCTTGCCGATAAAGACGACAGCAGCCAGGTCGTGATTAACGCAAACGATCCAACCTATAAAAGCGAACATACCGATACCGTGGTGTACAGCCCCGAAGGCGCACTGAGCTACCGGTTAACCGCCGAGCATGTGGAGTATTTTTCCGATCAGGCAATATCGTGGTTTACCCACCCGTTCCTGACCACCTTTGACGCAAATAAAGTACCAACCTGGTCGATTAAAGCCGATAAAGCCAAGCTGACTAACGACCGCATGCTCTATCTCTATGGGCACGTTGAAATCAACGCGCTGACAGAAGACGCACAACTGCGTAAGATTACGACGGATAATGCCCAGGTGAACCTGACGACTCAGGATGTTTCCTCTGACGATCTGGTGACGTTATACGGAACAACATTTAATTCCAGCGGCCTGAAAATGCGCGGCAATTTACGCAGCAAGAACGCCGAGTTGATTGAAAAGGTTAGAACCTCTTATGAAATTCAGAACAAACAAACTCAGCCTTAAGCTGGCACTTGCCGGTTCTTTGCTGGCCGCCAGCCTGCCGGCCATGGCGCTTACTGGCGATACCAATCAGCCGATTCATATTGAATCCGATCAGCAGTCGCTGGATATGCAGGGCAACATCGTCACCTTCACCGGTAACGTCGTGGTGACCCAGGGCAGTATCAAAATCAATGCCGATAAGGTCGTCGTGACTCGTCCAGCGGACCAGAAAGGTAAAGAAGTCATCGACGGCTACGGTAACCCGGCCACCTTCTACCAGATGCAGGACAACGGCAAGCCGGTAAAAGGCCGCGCCTCGAAAATGCATTACGAGCTGGCGAACGACTTCGTCGTACTGACCGGCAATGCTTACCTTGAGCAGTTGGATAGCAACATCAAAGGCGACAAGATCACCTATCTGGTCAAAGAGCAGAAAATGCAGGCGTTTAGCGATAAAGGCAAACGCGTGACCACCGTTCTGGTTCCGTCGCAGCTGCAGGACAAATCCAAAGACCAGGCTCCGGCACAGAAGAAGAGTAACTAATTCGTTATGGCGACATTAACTGCAAAAAATCTGGCAAAGGCCTACAAAGGCCGCCGCGTCGTGGAAGATGTCAGTCTGACCGTGAATTCCGGTGAGATTGTGGGCCTGCTTGGGCCAAACGGCGCGGGCAAAACCACCACCTTCTACATGGTCGTTGGGATCGTGCCGCGCGATGCCGGCAATATCATCATCGACGATGAAGACATCAGCCTGCTGCCGCTGCACGCGCGCGCGCGTCGCGGCATCGGCTATCTGCCGCAGGAAGCCTCGATTTTCCGTCGTCTGAGCGTCTATGACAACCTGATGGCGGTGCTGCAGATCCGTGACGATCTGAGCAACGAGCAGCGCGAAGACCGCGCCAAAGAGCTGATGGAAGAGTTTCACATCGAGCATCTGCGCGATAGCCTGGGCCAGGCGCTTTCCGGCGGTGAACGTCGCCGCGTTGAAATCGCCCGTGCACTGGCGGCAAACCCTAAATTTATCCTGCTGGATGAACCGTTTGCCGGCGTTGACCCGATCTCCGTTATCGATATCAAACGCATCATCGAACACCTCCGTGACAGCGGCCTTGGCGTGCTTATCACCGACCACAACGTACGTGAAACGCTGGCCGTATGTGAACGCGCCTATATCGTCAGCCAGGGGCACCTGATTGCCCACGGCACCCCGCAGGAGATCCTACAAGACGAACATGTTAAACGCGTGTATCTTGGGGAAGACTTCAGACTCTGATAGGGTAGTGGTTTACGACGTTAGCGGGAGATATTCGTTCTGAACATGAAGCAAGGTTTGCAATTAAGGCTCAGCCAACAGCTTGCCATGACGCCACAGCTGCAGCAGGCAATCCGTCTGTTGCAACTGTCTACGCTGGAACTTCAGCAGGAACTCCAGCAAGCGCTGGAGAGCAACCCCCTGCTTGAGCAAACCGATCTTCACGAAGAAGTTGAGACCCAGGAAACCGTCGATAACGAAACGCTGGACAGCGTCGACGCGCTGGAAAAGCCCGATATGCCCGAAGAGCTGCCGCTCGACGCCAGCTGGGATGAAATCTACACCGCCGGAACCCCTTCCGGAACCGGGGCTGATTATCAGGACGATGAACTGCCGGTGTATCAGGGCGAAACCACTCAGTCACTGCAAGACTATCTGATGTGGCAGGTTGAGCTAACGCCGTTTACCGATACCGACCGGGCCATTGCGACCTCGATTGTCGACGCGGTAGACGATACCGGCTATCTCACCGTCACGGTGGAAGACATTCATGAAGGCATCGGCGATGACGAGATTGGTCTCGATGAAGTGGAAGCCGTGCTCAAACGGATCCAACGATTCGATCCGGTCGGCGTCGCCGCTAAAGATCTCCGCGATTGCCTGCTGATCCAACTCTCTCAGTTCTCTCCTACTACGCCGCGCATCGACGAAGCCCGCCTGATTATCAGCGATCATCTCGATCTGCTCGCTAATCATGACTTCCGCTCGCTGATGCGCGTCACGCGTCTGAAAGAAGACGTGTTGAAAGAGGCGATGGATCTGATCCAATCATTGGATCCGCGCCCAGGTCAATCGATCCAGACCGGCGAGCCGGAGTATGTGATCCCTGACGTGCTGGTGCGCAAGGTAAACGGCCGCTGGGCCGTTGAATTGAACGCCGACAGCATCCCGCGCCTGCAAATCAACCAGCACTACGCGGGCATGTGTAACAACGCCCGTAATGACGCCGACAGCCAGTTTATCCGCAGCAACCTGCAGGATGCGAAGTGGCTGATTAAGAGTCTTGAGAGCCGTAACGATACGCTACTGCGGGTAAGTCGCTGCATCGTCGAGCAGCAGCAGGCCTTTTTCGATCTCGGCGAAGAGTATATGAAACCGATGGTGCTGGCGGACATCGCCCAGACCGTCGAAATGCACGAGTCCACGATTTCGCGTGTTACCACGCAAAAGTATTTGCATAGCCCACGAGGCATTTTCGAGCTTAAGTATTTCTTTTCCAGTCACGTCAGCACCGAGGGCGGTGGCGAAGCTTCGTCCACGGCGATTCGTGCGCTGGTTAAGAAATTAATTGCCGCGGAGAACCCCGCAAAACCACTGAGCGACAGTAAACTGACCACCATGCTCTCTGAACAGGGTATCATGGTGGCACGGCGTACCGTTGCAAAGTACCGAGAGTCTTTATCCATTCCGCCGTCTAACCAGCGTAAACAACTGGTCTGACACAACTGATAAGGAAGACACTATGCAGCTCAACATCACTGGACACAACGTCGAAATTACCGATGCGATGCGCGAATTTGTGAATGCGAAATTCGTTAAGCTCGAACAGTATTTCGAGAGGATCAATCAGGTCTACATTGTGTTAAAGGTGGAGAAATTGACGCACATCTCGGACGCCACATTGCACGTTAACGGAGGCGAACTTCATGCCAGCGCGGAAGGGCAGGATATGTACGCCGCCATCGACGGTTTGATTGATAAACTGGCGAGACAGTTAAACAAGCATAAAGATAAACTAAAACAACATTGATTGTCCGAGCAGTCGCCCGATATGCCCGCATACCGGGCGATGCTTAGGTGAAATTATGACAAATAACGATTCGGCTCTTCAACTGAGCAATGTCCTTAACCAGGAATGTACCCGCAGTGCTGTGCACTGTCAGAGTAAAAAACGCGCGCTGGAAATCATCAGCGAACTGGCGGCAAAACAGCTGAGCCTGCCTCCGCAGGTTGTCTTTGAGGCAATTTTGACCCGCGAGAAGATGGGCAGTACCGGTATTGGTAACGGTATCGCTATTCCTCACGGCAAGCTGGAAGAAGATACGCTGCGCGCGGTTGGCGTGTTTGTGCAGCTGGAAACCCCGATCGCCTTCGACGCCATCGACAATCAGCCCGTCGATTTACTCTTTGCGCTCCTGGTGCCGGCAGACCAGACCAAAACCCACCTGCATACGCTTTCTCTGGTGGCAAAACGCCTGGCGGATAAAACCATTTGCCGTCGCCTGCGTGCTGCGCAGAGCGACGAAGAGCTGTATCAAATCATCACCGATACGGAAACCCACGATGATGCATAATGGACATCACGTCGTACTGAGGAGAAACGGTACATGGTACTGATGATCGTCAGCGGCCGCTCAGGCTCCGGAAAATCGGTCGCCCTGCGCGCGCTGGAAGATATGGGCTTTTACTGCGTCGATAACCTGCCGGTCGTGCTGCTGCCGGAACTGGCAAAAACGCTTGCCGACCGAGAGATATCCGCCGCCGTCAGCATTGACGTGCGTAACATGCCCGAATCACCGGAAATCTTTGAGCGGGCAATGGAAAACCTGCCGGATAACTTCTCCCCGCAGCTGTTGTTCCTTGATGCCGATCGCAACACCCTAATTCGCCGCTACAGCGATACCCGCCGCCTGCACCCACTCTCCAGTAAGAATCTGTCGCTGGAAAGCGCCATTGATGAAGAGAGTAACCTGCTGGAACCGCTGCGCTCTCGCGCCGACCTTATCGTCGACACCTCCGAAATGTCAGTTCATGAACTGGCCGAGATGCTGCGTACTCGCCTGCTGGGTAAACGCGAGCGTGAGCTAACGATGGTGTTCGAATCCTTTGGCTTCAAGCACGGCATTCCGATCGATGCTGACTACGTTTTCGACGTACGCTTCCTGCCAAACCCGCACTGGGATCCTAAGCTGCGTCCGATGACTGGCCTGGATAAACCGGTCGCCGCGTTCCTCGACAGGCACACGGAAGTTCACAATTTTATCTATCAAACGCGCAGCTATCTTGAGCTATGGTTACCTATGCTGGAAACCAACAACCGTAGCTATCTGACCGTTGCTATCGGTTGTACTGGCGGTAAACACCGTTCGGTCTACGTTGCCGAACAGCTGGCTGACTACTTCCGCTCGCGCGGTAAGAACGTGCAGTCTCGTCACCGGACGCTGGAAAAACGCAAATCATGACCGTAAAGCAGACCGTTGAGATAACCAACAAGCTGGGCATGCACGCTCGCCCGGCGATGAAGTTGTTTGAGCTGATGCAACATTTCGACGCAGAAGTTCTGCTGCGTAACGATGAAGGGACCGAAGCGGAGGCAAATAGCGTGATTGCGCTGCTGATGCTGGACTCAGCCAAGGGTCGCCAGATTGAAGTCGAAGCCACCGGGCCGCAGGAAGAAGAAGCACTGGCCGCGGTGATTGCGCTGTTTAACGCCGGGTTCGACGAAGACTAGTCTCGTAGGCCGGATAAGGCGTTTACGCCGCCATCCGGCGATACAGCGGCGCCTTACAATGCCTGATGGCGCTACGCTTATCAGGCCTACGAAATTCACCGCAACCTGCGGTTAATACAGCTTATTCTCCCGCATAAACCCTTCCCCGCCCAGTTGACGCATCTGACGTAATATCCACGCCTGGCGACTACGCACATACCCTGACGGCGCGCTGGCTTTAAAACGGATCGGGTTCGGCAACACGGCGGCCAGCAGTGCGGCTTCGGCCATCGTCAACCTGCTCGCGGGCTTGTGGAAATAGCGTTGAGACGCGGCTTCCACGCCAAAAATACCGTCACCGAATTCAGCAATGTTCAGGTACACGGTCAGGATGCGTTTCTTACTCCAGACTGTTTCCATGCCCAGCGTCAGACCCGCTTCCAGCCCTTTACGCACCCAGCTACGGCCATCCCACAAGAACAGGTTTTTCGCCGTTTGCTGCGAGAGCGTAGAAGCTCCGCGGATACGGTTTTCATTGCGCTCGTTGTGCGCCAGCGCTTTCTCAATCGCCGAGACGTCAAACCCCCAATGATCCGGGAATTTTTGGTCTTCAGCGGCAATCACCGCCAGCCCCATAAACGGCGAGATAGCATCCATGCTGACCCAATCAGAGTGTGCCACGTAGCCAAAGTCGCCCGTCATCCAGGCGCCAAGCTGACGCTCAATCATCACTGCGGAAAATGGAACCGGCAAAAAACTGAACGCGGCGATGCCGCCGCCCCAGAAAAGCGCCAGCAACAGCAACAGTCGCCAGAACAATTGTTTTAGCCCCGCTACTTTCCTTAAAGCCATCTTCTTCACGCTAACTCTCTGACGCCGATTAATATTTCTGATTAAGTCGTTATGCTTCACACATTTTACTGATTCACGTAACAAACATTTTAAGTTTTGCTATCTTATTGAGCGTGCAATCGTATTTCAGGTTGTGTCATCAACAAAAAACAAGCTAATCATCTGACGCAGCCACCAGTTCCCTGGTGTTGGCGCAGTATTCGCGCACCCCGGTCTAGCCGGGGTCATTTTTTATCAGCGTTCGCCACCCAGGCTTTTAATACCGCGACATCCTGCTGCCACTCGGATTTCATTTCCTCAACCCATTCACCGACGTTATCCCACCAGGCCGGAAGGTCGGGAGACTGGATCTGTTGCCCCAGCTGTTGCAGGTGACGCAAGCCGACGGAACCGGCCGCGCCTTTAATCTTATGACCTTCTTCAACAATGCCTTTCTGGTCGCGCGCGGTCAGGTTCGATTCCAGTACCGCGAGGTAGCCCGGCATCATTTTCTCGAAGACCGCCAGACCGTCGGTAATCAGCTTCGGCCCAACCAGTTCGAGGTACTGCTCCAGCATCGGAATATCCAGTAGCTGCTGCGATTTGCTGCTTTCAACAGGGGTCACGGTACTCTCCTCTTCGTCTTCAACGGTATCCCAGAACTTCTTGATCATCGCGGTCAGGGCCGGTACCGAGAGCGGTTTACTCAGCACATCGTCCATCCCGGCTTCCAGATACTCTTTCTTATCTTTCAGTACGTTAGCCGTCAGCGCAACCAGCGGAGGCAGGTCGTCGGCGTGGTATTTACGCGTCAGTTCGCGGGAGATATCCAACCCCGTCATATCCGGCAGTTGGATATCCAGCAGCACCAGGTCATATTCGCCCGGCGTAAACATCTCCAGCGCATCTTTGCCGGTCATGGCGACATCCACGCTGTTGCCCAGTTTCTCTAGCACCGAACGGGCGACAATCACGTTCAATTCAATGTCTTCGACCAGCAGCACGTGCAGCGCCGGCAGCGGCATTTCATCGTCCTCAAACGCATCTTCAACCTCTTCCGCCACCGCTGGCGCATGCACCGTCAAGGTGAAGGTCGCACCGTGTCCGGCCTGGCTTGAGACTTCAATATCGCCGCCCATGCTTTTCGCCAGACGACGAGAGACCGCAAGGCCAATGCCGGTCCCGGTGGCCGGTTTACCGCCCTGGCTGTCTTTAACCTGATAATACATGGCGAAGATTTTATCCTGCTCTTCCTGCGGGATACCGATACCAGAGTCTTCGACTTCAAAGTGAAGCATATCGCCTGCGTCATAGCGCACGCGCACCGTCACGCTGCCCTTCTGGGTAAACTTCACGGCGTTGCTGATAAGGTTCCACAGGATCTGGCGCAGTCGGGTGCCGTCGGTAATCACCTTATGCGGCAGCGGTAACGTTGGCTCCATCACGAAGCGCAGACCTTTTTGCTGCGCCTGCAGACCGGAGAGGTTTTCCAGGTCGGCCAGGAAACCCGTGAAATCGACCGGCTGGTTATCCAACTGGACTTTGCGACGTTCCATTTTGTCCATATCGATAATATCGTTGAAGATATTACCCAGCGTGACCGCCGAGACATGGATGGTTTTCAGGTATTTTTCTTGTTCAGCCGTCAGGTTGGTGTCGAGCAGAATGCGGCTTAAGCCGACGATGCCATTCAGCGGCGTACGCAGCTCATGGCTGATGGTAGAAATAAAGGTAGTCTTATCGCGGCTGGCACGCTCAAGCGCATCCTGATAGCGCTTACGCTCGGTAATATCGCGGCCAAAGCCCATCAGGCCGTGGCGTTTACCCACGCGGTCGTAATACGGCACTTTACGAATCTCGAAGCAGGCTTTGCGTCCGTCGGGATAATCGAGCCACTGTTCGTAGGTGAGCGAGACGTTGTGGCGGAAGACTTTTTCATCGGTTTCAATGACTTTCGCCGCTGCTTCAGGCGCATAAACATCTTCCGGGTGCAGGTGAATCAACTGCTTCTCGCTTTTGCCGGTCAGCAGTTCCATCGCCCGGTTACAGCCGGAGAACTCTTTATCTTCATTGCGATAGAAAACCAGATCCGGAGAAGCATCGAGGAAAGAGCGCAGGAAGGAGGATTGTTGCTCGAGGCGGATCTGCGTTTCTTCGCGTTCCTGTACCTCAATACGCAACTGCTCTAGCGTCGCAAGGCGCTCGGCCTCGGCTTTTTCGCGATCGCTAATCTCCTGATTGAGCTGCGAAATATTGTCTTTGAGCTGGACGTTCAGCTTGAGGTCGCGCTCGCGCATCTCTTCAAGCTTCTCCACCAGCCGGGAGAGACGTTGTCGTGACTCTTCAAGCTGTTCAACCACGACCGAAAGGAAGTAGACCGCCCAGGGCGTAATCAACAAACCGAAGAAGATAGAACGGATAACATCAATGCTTTCAACCTGGCCGTGCAGCACCATGGTTACCGCCATTTGTACCACAATGGCCAACACCACCAGCGCCAGCGCCAACAGCATGGAGAAACGTACCAGACCCAGCTTCATCATCAGGTCGACGTAATACTGCGCCAGCATACGGATTTGCTTCATAAGGGATTCCTTAACGACAACGTCGTTCAATAATACCCAATTCTGAGCGTGGCGCGGTAGGTTGTGCGAAAAATGCGGGGATTATCTGCTAATTGGGGCACGGTGCCATTCCCGGCGGCGCTTCGCTTGGCCGGGCTACACGGCTACATTGCCAAGGCAGCGCCACCATCCGGCAATGGGCGCTATGGCTGCACCCACGGAGTGCCCAGCGCCGAGCCCTGCACCCCATATTCGTTCAGGTATTTATCCAGCTCGACCATTCCTGTCCAGCGGTTCTCACACCACAGCGGAGCCAGCAGCGTCGGACGACGTGCGCTGGCGGAAATACGATGATAAATCACCTCCGGCGGCGTATGGCGAATCATCTCGCCCGCGGTTATCGTATAGTCGTCCAGCTCAAGACCGTTCAGGCGCCCGGCTTCCCAGGCTTTGGCCATGATGCTGCCGGTAACAATATGCAGCGGATGCAGCTTAATGCCGTCAACACCGGTTTCAACCACCTGCTGGAGCGTCTCCAGGCATTCGCTCTGCCCTTCGCCCGGCAGGCCGACAATCAGATGGCTACACACCTTTAGCCCGCGCTCGCGCGCCAGACGCGTGGTGTTCTGATAGCAGGCGAAATCATGGCCACGGTTAATCCGGTGCAGCGTTTTATCGTGCGCCGTTTGCAGGCCGAGCTCCAGCCACACTTCATAGCCCTGCTCGTGGTACTCACTTAGCAGGTCGAGTACCGCCTCCGGCACGCAGTCCGGGCGCGTGCCAACGCACAGCCCAACAATATTTGCCTGGCTTACCGCCTGTTGATACATCGAACGCAGCACCTGCACTTCGGCAAAGGTGCTGGTATAGGCCTGGAAATAGGCCAGATAGCGTTTTGCGCGGTTCACCAGCTGCGCCTGATGCGCTAACTGCTCGGCAATCGATTTATGCTGCTGCTCTTCATCAGCAAACGAGGCCACGTTACAGAACGTGCAGCCGCCGCGGCCGATGGTGCCATCGCGGTTTGGGCAGCTAAATCCACCATGCAGCGTCAGTTTATGAACCTTTTCGCCATAACGACGCGTAAGATCCCCACCAAACATATTGACTAATTTTTGTAACTGCATAATCTGATAGACCGGCCTGAAGAAAGGGGCCAAGCCTGCCACTTTTAGTCTCGATCGGCGATGACCTGGATCAATCGCCATGTAGACCTTTTATCCCATTGCATAACAAATCAAAACAACTGCAATTTCATTCAAAGCCATATAGATTATTTTTACTTATGTTCAGCGGCTAATTTGCAATAATCTATCTGCCGTTGAAAAACAGAGTGATCCTATACCCCCACACTCCATGCCAGCATTAAATGCTACTTATTGCAGAATAAACAGTGCATGACGATTAAAACAGCGCTTTCAGATAGTGAGACAGATCACACTCGCGAATCCCCTTCAGCGCGGTTAACGCCAGCCTAAAATGTCATATTTTTCTTATATATCATTGCGTTAATTGCGCTATAGCACATTTTTGTATAAATAAGATTGCCATTTGACCTATGTATCGATTCCCGATAAGTTGGGAATCCGCTGGAAGCTTTCTGGATGAGCAGTCTGCTCATCATATTTATGCAGTAATTGAGATTCCCTCTTAAGCAAGTCCTCAAACTTGTGCGACCTACGCGAAAAGGATAAAAGAGGGCGAATGCGAGGTTAGGCAGATGAATGCCATACCCCGTCGCCATGCTCTTGCTGTGCCTTGCGCGCAATCGATTAAGGGGGCGTCCCGTAGAGCCTGGGGAGGTTCACTGATATGTTGTACGATAAATCCCTTGAGAGGGATAACTGTGGTTTCGGCCTGATCGCCCACATAGAAGGCGAACCTAGCCACAAGGTAGTGCGTACCGCGATACACGCACTGGCACGAATGCAGCACCGCGGCGCAATACTCGCCGATGGTAAAACCGGTGACGGTTGTGGCCTGCTGCTGCAAAAACCTGACCGTTTCTTTCGCATCGTCGCCGAAGAGCGCGGCTGGCGCTTAGCGAAAAACTATGCCGTTGGGATGCTGTTCCTGAATAAGGATCCTGAACTGGCTGCGGCGTCTCGCCGTGTTGTAGAAGAAGAACTGCAGCGTGAAACCCTGTCTATCGTCGGCTGGCGCGATGTGCCAACCAATGAAGGCGTGCTGGGTGAAATCGCCCTCTCCTCTCTGCCTCGCATTGAACAAATTTTCGTTAACGCCCCTGCGGGCTGGCGTCCACGCGATATGGAACGCCGTCTGTTTATCGCCCGTCGCCGTATCGAAAAACGCCTCCAGGAAGATAAAGACTTCTACGTTTGTAGCCTGTCGAACCTGGTCAACATCTATAAAGGTCTGTGTATGCCAGCGGATTTGCCGCGCTTCTACCTGGACCTCGCGGACCTGCGTCTGGAGTCGGCCATCTGCCTGTTCCACCAGCGCTTCTCCACCAACACCGTTCCACGCTGGCCGCTGGCTCAGCCGTTCCGCTACCTGGCGCACAACGGCGAGATCAACACCATCACCGGTAACCGCCAGTGGGCGCGCGCGCGTACCTATAAGTTCCAGACCCCGCTAATCCCGGATCTGCACGACGCTGCGCCTTTCGTTAACGAAACCGGCTCCGACTCCAGCTCCATGGATAACATGCTTGAGCTGCTGCTGGCAGGCGGGATGGACATCATTCGCGCCATGCGTCTGCTGGTACCACCGGCCTGGCAGAATAACCCGGATATGGACCCGGACCTGCGTTCGTTCTTCGACTTTAACTCCATGCACATGGAGCCGTGGGACGGCCCGGCAGGTATCGTCATGTCTGACGGTCGCTATGCCGCCTGTAACCTCGACCGTAACGGTCTGCGCCCGGCGCGCTACGTCATCACCAAAGACAAGCTCATCACCTGCGCTTCTGAAGTCGGTATCTGGGATTACCAGCCTGACGAAGTGGTGGAAAAAGGCCGCGTAGGCCCAGGCGAGCTGATGGTTATCGACACCCGCAGTGGCCGCATTCTGCACTCTGCTGAAACCGACAACGATCTGAAAAGCCGCCACCCGTACAAAGAGTGGATGGAGAAGAACGTTCGCCGCCTGGTGCCGTTTGAAGATCTGGCCGATGACCGCGTTGGCAGCCGTGAGCTGGACGACGATACGCTTGCCAGCTATCAGAAACAGTTTAACTACAGCGCCGAAGAGCTGGATTCCGTTATCCGCGTGCTCGGCGAAAATGGCCAGGAAGCGGTCGGCTCAATGGGTGACGATACCCCGTTTGCCGTGCTCTCCAGCCAGCCGCGTATTATTTACGACTATTTCCGTCAGCAGTTTGCGCAGGTGACCAACCCGCCAATCGACCCGCTGCGTGAAGCGCACGTGATGTCGCTGGCGACCAGCATCGGCCGTGAAATGAACGTCTTCTGCGAAGCGGAAGGCCAGGCGCACCGTCTGAGCTTCAAATCACCGATTCTGCTGTACTCCGATTTCAATCAGCTCACCACGATGAAAGAGGAGCACTACCGCGCCGATACGCTGGATATCACCTTCGATGTGACGGAAACCAACCTTGAAGAGACGGTGAAAGCGCTGTGCGACAAAGCCGAAGAGATGGTACGCAGTGGTACCGTTCTGCTGGTGCTTTCTGACCGTAACATCGCCAAAAATCGTCTGCCGGTACCGGCACCGATGGCGGTAGGCGCCATTCAGGCTCGTCTGGTTGATAAGAGCCTGCGCTGCGATGCCAACATCATCGTCGAAACCGCCAGCGCCCGCGACCCGCACCACTTTGCGGTACTGCTCGGCTTTGGCGCCACGGCAATCTACCCGTACCTGGCTTATGAAACCCTGGGACGTCTGATTGATACGCATGCTATCGAGAAAGACTACCGCACGGTGATGCTGAACTACCGTAACGGCATCAATAAAGGCCTGTACAAGATCATGTCCAAAATGGGCATCTCGACCATCGCGTCCTATCGCTGCTCCAAGCTGTTTGAAGCCGTGGGTCTGCACGATGACGTGGTTGAGAACTGCTTCCAGGGCGTGGTTAGCCGCATCGGCGGTGCATCGTTCGACGACTTCCAGCAGGACCTGCTGAACCTGTCGAAACGTGCCTGGCTGGCGCGTAAACCGCTGGATCAGGGCGGCCTGCTCAAATACGTTCACGGCGGTGAATATCACGCTTATAACCCGGACGTGGTGCGTACTCTGCAACAGGCAGTACAGAGCGGTGAGTACAGCGATTACAAAGAATATGCCGAGCTGGTGAACAACCGTCCGGCGGCAACGCTGCGCGATCTGCTGGCGATCACCCCGAACGGGGAAACCGTCAACCTGGCCGACGTTGAACCAGCAAGCGACCTGTTCAAACGTTTCGACACCGCAGCGATGTCTATCGGCGCACTGAGCCCGGAAGCACACGAAGCGCTGGCTGAAGCGATGAACAGCATCGGCGGTAACTCGAACTCCGGCGAAGGCGGCGAAGACCCGGCGCGTTACGGTACCAACAAAGTATCGCGCATTAAGCAGGTGGCTTCCGGTCGCTTTGGCGTGACCCCAGCGTATCTGGTTAACGCCGACGTGATTCAGATTAAAGTTGCCCAGGGCGCGAAGCCAGGCGAAGGCGGTCAGTTGCCGGGTGATAAAGTCACCCCGTACATCGCCAAACTGCGCTATTCCGTACCGGGCGTGACGCTGATTTCTCCGCCACCGCACCACGATATTTACTCTATCGAGGATCTGGCGCAGCTGATTTTCGACCTGAAACAGGTCAACCCGAAAGCGATGATCTCCGTGAAGCTGGTTTCCGAACCGGGCGTCGGCACTATCGCCACGGGGGTAGCGAAAGCTTACGCTGACCTGATTACCATCGCTGGCTATGACGGCGGCACCGGCGCAAGCCCGCTGTCTTCCGTCAAATATGCGGGCTGCCCGTGGGAACTGGGCCTGGTGGAAACCCAGCAGGCGCTGGTTGCTAACGGCCTGCGTCACAAGATTCGTCTGCAGGTAGACGGCGGCCTGAAAACCGGCGTCGACATCATTAAAGCAGCGATCCTCGGCGCAGAAAGCTTCGGCTTCGGCACCGGTCCAATGGTCGCGCTGGGCTGTAAATACCTGCGTATTTGTCACCTGAACAACTGTGCAACCGGTGTTGCAACTCAGGATGACAAACTGCGTAAGAACCACTATCACGGCCTGCCGTTCAAAGTGACTAACTACTTTGAATTTATCGCCCGTGAAGTACGCGAGCTGATGGCCGAGTTGGGCGTAACCCGCCTCGTTGACCTGATTGGCCGCACCGACCTGCTCAAAGAGCTGGATGGCTTCACCGCCAAGCAGCAGAAGCTGGAGCTGTCTCGTTTGCTGGAAACCGCTGAGCCGCACCCAGGTAAAGCGCTGTACTGCACCGAGAACAACCCGCCGTTTGATAACGGCGTACTGAACGCACAGCTGCTACAGCAGGCGAAACCGTTTGTTGATGACCGCCAGAGCAAAACCTTCTGGTTCGACATCCGCAACACCGACCGTTCCGTAGGCGCGTCGCTGTCTGGCTATATTGCCCAGACGCACGGCGACCAGGGACTGGCATCGGATCCGATTAAAGCGCACTTCAGCGGCACCGCAGGTCAGAGCTTCGGCGTGTGGAACGCAGGCGGCGTTGAGCTGTACCTGACCGGCGATGCCAACGACTACGTCGGTAAAGGTATGGCGGGTGGTCTGCTGGCGATTCGTCCTCCGGTGGGTTCTTCCTTCCGCAGCCATGAAGCGAGCATTATCGGTAACACCTGCCTGTACGGTGCGACCGGCGGTCGTCTGTACGCCGCAGGGCGTGCGGGTGAACGTTTCGGCGTACGTAACTCCGGGGCGATTACCGTGGTGGAAGGTATTGGCGACAACGGCTGTGAATACATGACTGGCGGCATCGTCTGCGTGCTGGGCAAAACGGGCGTTAACTTCGGCGCCGGTATGACGGGCGGCTTCGCCTACGTACTGGATGAAGACGGTGATTTCCGTAAACGCGTGAACCCGGAACTGGTGGAAGTGCTGGATGTCGACTCGCTGGCGATTCACGAAGAGCACCTGCGCGGTCTGATTACCGAACACGTGCAGTTAACCGGTTCTTCCCGCGGCGAAGAGATCCTGGCGCACTGGCCGTCTTACTCCGCGAAGTTCGCGCTGGTTAAGCCGAAGTCCAGTGATGTGAAAGCCCTGTTGGGTCACCGTAGTCGTAGCGCAGCTGAGCTGCGTGTGCAGGCGCAGTAAGAGGTCATCATGAGTCAGAACGTTTATCAATTTATCGACCTGCAGCGCGTTGATCCGCCAAAGAAACCGCTGAAGATCCGCAAGATCGAATTTATTGAGATCTACGAGCCGTTTTCCGAAGGACAGGCCAAAGCACAGGCAGACCGCTGCCTGTCCTGCGGTAACCCTTACTGCGAGTGGAAATGTCCGGTACATAACTACATCCCGAACTGGCTGAAGCTCGCCAACGAGGGACGTATTTTTGAGGCAGCCGAGCTGTCGCACCAGACCAACACCCTGCCGGAAGTTTGCGGGCGCGTTTGCCCGCAGGACCGCCTGTGCGAAGGTTCATGTACGCTGAACGACGAGTTCGGCGCAGTGACCATCGGCAACATCGAACGCTATATCAACGATAAAGCGTTCGAGATGGGCTGGCGTCCAGACCTGACCGGCGTGAAGCAAACCGGCAAAAAAGTCGCCATCATCGGTGCGGGCCCTGCGGGCCTGGCATGCGCCGACGTGCTGACCCGTAACGGCGTGAAGGCTGTGGTCTTTGACCGTCACCCTGAAATCGGCGGTCTTCTGACCTTCGGTATCCCGGCCTTCAAGCTGGAAAAAGAGGTGATGACCCGCCGCCGTGAAATCTTCACAGGCATGGGCATTGAGTTCAAACTCAACGTCGAAGTGGGCCGTGATGTGCAACTGGACGACCTGCTGAAGGATTACGACGCCGTCTTCCTCGGCGTGGGCACCTATCAGTCCATGCGCGGCGGCCTGGAGAACGAAGACGCGTCCGGCGTATTCGACGCTCTGCCATTCCTGATTGCCAACACCAAGCAGATTATGGGCTTTGGTGAAACCGCCGAAGAACCGTACGTCAGCATGGAAGGCAAGCGCGTGGTGGTACTGGGCGGCGGTGATACCGCGATGGACTGCGTGCGCACCTCCATTCGTCAGAATGCGGCTCACGTTATCTGTGCTTATCGTCGTGACGAAGAGAACATGCCAGGTTCGAAACGCGAAGTGAAAAACGCGCGTGAAGAAGGCGTGGAATTCCAGTTCAACATCCAGCCGCTGGGCATTGAAGTGAATGCTAATGGCAAAGTGAGCGGCGTGAAGATGGCGCGTACCGAAATGGGCCAGCCGGATGCGAAAGGCCGCCGTCGCGCGGAAATTGTCGCCGGCTCCGAGCATGTCATCCCGGCCGATGCCGTCGTGATGGCGTTTGGCTTCCGTCCACACAGCATGGAATGGCTGGCGAAACACAGCGTTGAGCTGGACTCTCAGGGCCGCATCATTGCGCCCGAAGGTCACGAAAATGCCTTCCAGACCAGCAACCCGAAAATCTTCGCCGGTGGTGACATCGTGCGCGGTTCGGATCTGGTGGTGACAGCGATTGCCGAAGGCCGTAAGGCGGCTGACGGGATTATGAACTGGCTGGAAGTGTAAGAAGACTCTTCTATGGCCCCTGTCCACATTTGCAGACAGGGGCTTTTTTCTTCGTATATCCCCGCCATTCTTTGAAAGCTACTCGCAATTCAGACTGCAAGTCTTTGTAATTATTAGAACGCGGATTGATCACTTCAGCGCCCGGGCGTATTGATAGCGGCAAAATTTCACATTGCGACTATCACTACAGGGATGAAATATGAACACGCCGACGTCACCTCAAAACGCAGATGATTATCAGCAGATCCATGACGGTATTATTCATCTGGTCGATTGCGCACGAACTGAAATAGTTCGCAGCGTTAACGCACTCATGACCGCGACATACTGGGAAATTGGCCGACGCATTGTCGAATTTGAGCAAGGCGGTGAAACCAGAGCGGCTTATGGTGAACAGCTCATTGATCGTTTATCGCAGGATTTAAGCCAAAGGTATAAACGCGGTTTTTCTACAAGAATCCTGTGGCAAATACGCAATTTTTACATTTGTTTTCAACACATTGAAATTCCGCAGACAGTGTCTGCAGAATCTCAATATCTCATACAGCTGGCCAAGTTTTTCCCACTTCCCTGGTCTGCATACGTCCGCCTCCTGTCGGTTAAAAGTCCCGATGCGCGCAGCTTTTACGAGAAAGAGACGCTGCGTTGTGGCTGGTCGGTGCGGCAGTTAGACAGGCAAATTGCCACACAATTTTACGAGCGGATACTGCTGTCCCGCGATAAAACGGCCATGCTACAACAGAGTGCGCCCGCCACCGCCGAGGTGACGCCAGAGCAGGCAATACGCGACCCGTTCATTCTGGAATTTCTGGACCTGAAAGACGAGTATTCAGAGTCCGATCTTGAAGAGGCCCTGCTCAACCATCTGATGGATTTTATGCTGGAACTCGGTGATGATTTTGCATTTGTAGGCCGTCAGCGTCGCTTGCGGATTGACGACAGCTGGTTTCGCATCGACCTGCTATTTTTCCACCGGAAATTACGCTGTCTGTTGGTTATCGACCTGAAAGTAGGCAAATTCAGCTATGCCGATGCAGGACAAATGAATATGTACCTGAACTATGCGAAAGAGCACTGGACTATGCCGGGAGAGAACCCGCCCGTGGGGTTAATCTTGTGCGCGGCGAAAGGGGCTGGGGAAGCGCACTATTCATTGAATGGTTTACCCAATACCGTGATGGCAAGCGAATACAGAGTACAGCTGCCTGATGAAAAGCGGCTGGCAGATGAGCTGATTCGCTCACAAAAGGCATTGGCCGCGCAGGGTAACTTATTATCAAACTGACATAACAAAACAGGCCCCAAAGGGCCTGTTCTCATCTTACTTCACAACGCGCAGCGCCGGTCGCCCACCGCGAGGCGGTGGCGGCGTATCATCCGGATCGTTGTCATCGCTAATATCAGGCTTATCGCCATCAATCACCGACATCACCGTTTCGCTTCCACCGTTATCCACGGCTTCATCGTCGTTGAAGCTGTCCGCATTCTCATCGTACGCGGCTTCAGGTTCGAACATGGTTCCAGCGCCGTTTTCACGGGCATAGATAGCCAGCACGGCAGCCAGCGGCACATTAACCTGACGCGGTACGCCGCCAAAGCGCGCGTTAAAGCGCACTTCATCGTTGGCCAGTTCAAGATTGCCCACCGCGCGTGGCGCGATATTCAATACGATCTGTCCATCGCGCGCGTACTCCATTGGTACGTTCACGCCTGGCATCATGACATCGACCACCAGATGCGGCGTCAGCTGGTTATCCAGCAGCCACTCGTAGAACGCACGCAGCAGGTACGGGCGGCGTGGAGAAAGCTGTGAAACTTCCATTCAATTAACCCCGGCCAAGGCGCATTTCGCGCTCGGCTTCCGTTAAAGAGGCGAGGAAAGAATCACGTTCGAAGACGCGAGTCATATAGCCTTTCAGCTCTTTCGCACCGGCACCAACCAGCTCGATACCCATGACAGGCAAGCGCCACAGCAGTGGAGCCAGGTAGCAATCGACAATACTGAACTCGTCGCTCAGGAAGAATGGCTTCTGAGTGAAGACCGGCGCAATCGCCAGCAGCTCTTCACGCAGTTGCTTACGTGCAGCATCCGCCTGAGCAGCAGAACCGTTCATCACGGTGTTCATCAGTGAGTACCAGTCTTTTTCGATGCGGTGCATGTACAGACGGCTTTCACCGCGTGCGACCGGGTAGACAGGCATCAGCGGCGGATGAGGGAAACGCTCATCCAGGTATTCCATAATGATGCGTGACTCCCACAGAGTCAGTTCACGATCCACCAGTGTCGGTACGCTTTGATTCGGGTTGAGGTCAATCAGATCCTGCGGTGGATTGTCCTTTTCCACATGCTCTATCTCAAAGCTGACGCCTTTCTCAGCCAGCACGATGCGGACCTGATGGCTATAGATGTCAGTAGGACCAGAAAACAGCGTCATTACCGAACGTTTGTTGGCAGCGACAGCCATGAAAACCTCCAGGTATATTCAGAATTTTTACTGCTACCAGCCGCAAAGGCGGCCAGCCAGATGATTAGCCTTATCTGCACGCTGTACGACATTCCCGTTTACGAATTAAACAAAAAATGAACAATCGCGCGCATTTGGGCAGAAAATTGGATGATAGTCTACCAGATTTTGAACGGCTTGTGGTGAGGGGATTCCGGAAAAGCGGAAAAAGAGCCCACTGGCTTCTGGTTTACAGGCATAAAAAAACCCGCCTGAGCGGGTTTTTTTCGCCAATTGTTGTCTGCCGAAGCAGAAACAAATTAACGTTTGGAGAACTGAGGACGACGACGTGCTTTACGCAGGCCGACTTTCTTACGTTCAACCTGACGAGCATCACGAGTAACGAAGCCAGCTTTACGCAGTTCGCCACGCAGGGACTCATCGTACTCCATCAGAGCGCGGGTGATACCGTGACGGATCGCACCAGCCTGACCAGAGATACCACCACCTTTAACAGTGATGTACAGATCCAGTTTCTCAACCATGTCGACCAGTTCCAGCGGCTGACGAACTACCATGCGGGCAGTTTCACGACCGAAGTACTGTTCCAGAGAACGTTGGTTGATAACGATTTTGCCGTTGCCCGGTTTGATGAAAACGCGAGCTGCGGAACTTTTGCGGCGACCAGTGCCGTAGTATTGATTTTCAGCCATTGCCTATAATCCCGATTAGATGTCAAGAACTTGCGGTTGCTGTGCCGCGTGGTTGTGCTCGTTACCTGCGTAAACTTTCAGTTTACGGAACATTGCACGACCCAGCGGGCCTTTTGGCAGCATGCCTTTAACCGCGATTTCAATCACACGCTCAGGATGGCGAGCAATCATCTCTTCAAAGGTCGCTTCTTTGATACCACCAACGTAGCCGGTGTGGCGATAGTACACTTTGTCAGTACGCTTGTTGCCGGTTACAGCAACTTTATCAGCGTTCAGAACGATGAGGTAATCACCAGTATCCACGTGCGGAGTGTATTCCGCTTTGTGCTTGCCGCGCAGGCGCAGAGCCAGTTCGGAAGCCAGACGGCCCAGAGTTTTACCGGTCGCGTCAACAACATACCAGTCGCGTTTTACGGTTTCTGGTTTAGCTGTAAAAGTTTTCATTAAAAGCTTACCCAAATAAATTAGTTACACGTTGGTGAACACCCAAACGTTTTGTCAGTTGAGGTTCACACGACATTGTCCAGCAAACCTACCCCTTCGAATAGCCTATGCCGGCGCAGAGAAAGTTTTGGGAAAAAAACTCTCTTGTAACGTGGGGTCGCAAGATTATAGAGAAGTCGGGGTCAAAGATCGACCCCTTTATGTGATTTGCCGCGGGTTTTGTTTGCCCACGTAGCTCGGCCGAGCGAAGCGGCACCGGGAATTCGCGTAGGGGTTTCCCGGGGTCGGCGTGAACGCCTCGCCCGGGCTACATGGGCTATGCATTTATGGCATGTGTGGGCGTTTGAGGTACTCTTCGCTCTGCATTTCCTGCAAACGCGACAGGCAGCGCTGGAACTCAAACTTCAGCCGCTCCCCTTGATAGATGTTGTAAAGCTCAACTTCAGCGCTCACCACCAGCTTCACGTGACGTTCATAAAACTCATCGATCAGCGCGATAAAGCGTCGGGCTTCGCTCTCAAGCAGCGGCGTCATCACCGGCACGTCATACAGCATCACGGTATGGAACAGCCGTGAGAGCGCAATATAGTCGTGCTGGCTACGCGCATCGACGCACAGCGTGGTAAACGATACCGCCAGCGTCTGATTCTCCACGCCGAGCGTTGGCAGTTGACGGTGGTTTATCTCAAGCGTCGTCTGGTTTTGCTGCGGCGTGCCCGCCAGCGCCAGCCACAGTTTGTTCATCTGTTGGCGGGTGTCGTTATTCAGCGGGGAAAGCCACAGATGCGCCTGCGTTAACGTTCGCAGTCGGTAGTCGATGCCTGCGTCCACGTTCATGATGTCGCAGTGCTCTTTAATGGCTTCAATTGCCGGCAGGAAGCGCGCGCGCTGCAAACCGTTTCGATAGAGCTCATCCGGCGGAATGTTGGAGGTCGCCACCAGCGTAATACCGCGAGCAAACAGCGCCTTCATCAAGCCACCCAGCAGCATCGCATCGGTAATATCAGAGACAAAAAACTCATCGAAGCAGAGCACGTCCGTTTCGGCCTTAAAACGCTCCGCCACGATTTCCAGCGGATCGCTGTGCCCCTGCAACTCCCCCAGTTCTTCGTGCACCCGCAGCATAAAACGGTGGAAATGCAGACGCTGCTTACGCGTGCCAGGCAGGCTTTGATAGAACATATCCATCAGCCAGGTTTTGCCTCGTCCTACGCCGCCCCACATATAGAGGCCGCGAACGGCAAGCGGTGTGTCGGACTCTTTTTTACCCAGCAGCTTACCAAAACGCGCACGCAGGCCACCGCCAGATACGGGGGCGGACGTTTTGTTTTGCAGTTCCTGGTAAATGGTGTCGAGGCGGTTAACCGCCTCACGCTGAACGTCATCAGGTTGATGACTGCCCTCTTCGAGAGCCTGGAGATAGCGCGATGTGGGGGACTGGCTTTGCATGATCTAATTGTTATTCCTTTGAAAACCGGTATGTCTTACTTCACGATTGACTAAAAAAAGTCCGTTCTACACTACGCGATGATGCGTCAGGATTCCACTTCTACGGGATTAGCGGTTATAGTGGCACTATCGGGCGCTGGCATGGAGTTGCCGAAGCCGCCAATACCCTATGGAACTATAAAACAACGGGAGATGTTCATGACCTGGGAATACGCGCTAATTGGGTTAGTTGTCGGTATCATCATCGGTGCCGTGGCCATGCGTTTTGGTAATAGCAAATTACGTCAGCAGCAGGCGCTGCAGTACGAGTTGGAGAAAAACAAAGCCGAGCTGGAAGAGTACCGCGAAGAGTTGGTGAGCCATTTTGCGCGCAGTGCAGAACTGCTTGATAACATGGCAGATGACTATCGCCAGATTTATCAACATATGGCGAAAAGCTCCAGCAACCTGCTGCCGGGCATGTCTCCGGATGCCAACCCGTTCCGTAACCGTCTGGCCGAATCCGAAGCGGGTAACGACCAGGCGCCGGTTCAGATGCCGCGCGACTATTCTGACGGCGCATCCGGTCTGCTCCGCGGTAGCGCAAAACGCGATTAATCTGCATTCCATAAATATTTCACGGGCGCATCACTTGCGCCCGTCCTCTTCTGCTCACGCCGACTATATTTACTTCAATAACATCAGTCTTTTCGGGAAGTATTGTCCTTGCATCCAGGGTCATGAGGGCCAGCATCAATGAAGAAATCGACTTTACTGTTAAGTGCATTGGCATTAAGCATTGGATTATCGCTTGCCGTACCGGCACCGGTACTGGCCTCGCTGCCAACGCAGGTTCCGGGTCAGGGTAGTCTGCCAAGCCTCGCGCCGATGCTGGAGAAAGTTCTGCCTGCCGTGGTGAGCGTGAAGGTTGAAGGTTCCGCACCGGTGAATCAGCAGGTTCCGGATGAACTGAAGAAGTTCTTTGGTGATGACGGCAGCAATCCGGCCAATGAGCCAACGCAGCAGTTTGAAGGGCTGGGTTCCGGCGTCATCATCGATGCCATTAAAGGCTATGTGCTGACCAACAATCATGTGGTGAGCGACGCGCAGAAGATCAGCGTGCAGCTCAACGATGGTCGCGAATTTGAGGCCAAACTTATCGGCAGCGATGACCAGAGCGACATCGCCTTGCTGCAAATCCAGAAAGCCAGCCATCTAACGCAAATTGCTATTGCCGACTCCGATAAGCTGCGCGTAGGCGATTTCGCCGTCGCCGTCGGCAACCCGTTCGGCCTCGGTCAGACCGTAACCTCCGGGATTGTTTCAGCGCTGGGTCGCAGCGGGCTGAACCTCGAAGGGCTGGAAAACTTTATTCAGACCGATGCCGCCATCAACCGCGGTAACTCCGGCGGTGCGCTGCTTAACCTGAACGGCGAGCTGATTGGTATCAACACCGCCATTCTGGCGCCGGGCGGCGGCAGCATCGGTATCGGTTTTGCTATCCCGAGCAATATGGCGCAAACCCTGGCGCAGCAGCTGATTCAGTTTGGTGAAATCAAACGTGGTCTGCTCGGTATTCGCGGCATGGAGATGACGGCCGATATCGCGAAAGCGTTCAACCTTGATGTACAGCGCGGCGCGTTCGTCAGTGAAGTGCTGCCAAACTCGGGCTCAGCCAAAGCCGGGATTAAGTCCGGCGATGTCATAACCAGCCTGAACGGTAAACCGCTCAACAGCTTTGCCGAACTGCGCTCCCGAATCGCCACCACTGAACCGGGCTCGAAGGTCAAACTGGGCCTGCTTCGCGATGGCAAACCGCTTGAAGTGGAAGTGACGCTGGATAAAAGTACGTCGTCCACCGCCAGCGCACAGCTCATTATTCCGGCGCTGGAAGGGGCAACGCTGAGCGACGGCCAGGCGAAAAGCGGTACCAAAGGCGTGGTCATCTCCAACGTCGAGAAAGGCAGCCCGGCGGCTCAGGTTGGCCTGCATAAAGATGATGTCATCATCGGCATCAACCGCCAGCAGACCGGGTCAATTGCTGAACTACGTAAGGTGCTGGAAACCAAACCGGCGGTGATTGCCTTGAACGTTATGCGCGGCAACGAGAGCATTTACCTGCTGATGCGTTAATCCTTAAAAGCCGGAAAGCGGATAAGTGAAATCATGTGCTGTAGGCCGGATAGGCAAAGGGTACAAACCGGAAACATAGGTAACACTTTAGACCGGATACATGGGTAACAGTTATAACTGGCATAGAAGAGGAGACTCGCTATGCCCTGGACTGAGACCCGACCTATGCAACGCCTTGATTTTATCCGTGCCAGCCAGACTGGCACGATGTCTTTCTCCGCGCTCTGCCGCCTCTTCGGCATCAGCCGTAAAACGGGCTATAAATGGCTCGGGCGTTTTGAGCCCTCAGAGCCTGCGACGCTTTTTGACCGCTCACGCGCACCACACTCACATTCCCGCACCATCCCGCCAGATATTGCTGCCCATCTGATGGCGTTACGACAAAAACACCCTGACTGGGGGCCGAAAAAGCTGCGGATGTGGCTCCTTAATCATCAGGTCGACTTCCCGGTCCCGGCTGCCAGCACCATCGGTGACATCCTCAAACGCCAGGGGCTGGTTCCGGACAGAAAACGCAAACACAGAACCCCCGGTAATCGTCAGCCGCTGACCACTGTCCAGAATATTAATCAGGTCTGGAGCGCTGATTTTAAAGGGAAGTTCAGACTGCTGAGCCGGGAATACTGCCATCCGTTTACGCTAACGGATAACCACAGTCGTTACCTTCTGAGCTGCCGGGGTAACCATCACGAGAACACCGTGTTCGCCCGGCAGTGCCTCACTGATGCCTTCCTTGAATATGGTCTGCCGGATGTACTGCGAACCGATAACGGGCAGCCCTTTGCAGGTGTCGGGGTAGCGGGTCTCAGCCGTCTGTCAGTCTGGCTTATCAAGCTGGGCGTCAGACCCGAGCGCATCAGGAAGGGACATCCGGAAGAAAATGGTCGTCATGAACGCATGCACCGCTCGCTGAAAAGTGCGCTGAAGCACGGGAATATCTTCAGAACGCAGGAGGAGCAACAGGCCTGGTTCAGTCATTACAGAGAAGAGTTTAACCAGGAGCGTCCGCATGAGGCACTGGGAGGAAGTACGCCGGGCCAGGTATGGCGGCCTTCATCGCGTCGCTGGGATGGAAAGGTCCCTGAATATGAGTGGCCTGAGGGGGCACGGCTGTACAGGGTGATGTCGAAAGGAGTAATACACATCGGTAAGGAAGTGTTCCTGAGCGAGGCGCTGCTGGGAGAATACATCATGCTGGAAGAAAAAGATGATGGCGTTGAGGCCATCATCTTTAACGGAATAACGCTTGCTTACTATGACCGGAAAAGCCGTAGTATTATCCGGATAGACTAGGAAAGTGTTACCTATGTTCCCGGTCTGAAGTGTTACCTATGTATCCGGTCGTACAAAAGCGCCATCCGGCCTACAGCTCACCAAAACCCTTAACGGACCCGCATTGGAAATCGTGTGGAATGTATGTCTGGTAAAGTCGTGGTATGCTTCGCCCAGTTTCCTCATAAACGATGCCTGTATCATGCTTCTAAAGCTCTTACGTTCCGTCGCACTAGGCTTACTGGTTGGCGGCATATTGATTGTTACCGTCCCGTCTTTGCGCCAGTGGAACCCGCTCGCCACTCAGCGCTTTAGCAGCACGGACGAAACTCCTGCCAGCTACAACTCGGCGGTGCGCCGTGCCGCTCCTGCGGTGGTTAACGTCTATAACCGTAGTCTGAACAGCAATACCAACACCCAACTCGAGATTAAAACCCTCGGTTCCGGCGTGATTATGGATCAGCGCGGATACATCGTTACCAATAAGCACGTCATTAACGATGCGGACCAGATTATTGTCGCACTGCAGGATGGTCGCGTGTTTGAAGCGCTGCTCGTCGGCTCCGATAGCCTGACCGACCTCGCGGTCCTCAAGATTAACGCCACCGGCGGTCTGCCGGTCATTCCGATTAACCCAACCCGCGTGCCGCACATTGGCGACGTGGTACTGGCTATCGGCAACCCGTATAACCTCGGGCAGACCATCACGCAGGGGATCATCAGCGCCACCGGTCGTATCGGCCTGAACCCAAGCGGTCGACAGAACTTCCTGCAAACCGATGCCTCCATCAACCACGGTAACTCCGGCGGCGCGCTGGTGAACTCGCTGGGCGAGCTCATGGGCATCAATACCCTTTCGTTCGATAAGAGCAACGATGGCGAAACGCCAGAAGGGCTAAGCTTTGCCATCCCATTCCAGCTGGCAACTAAGATTATGGATAAGCTTATCCGTGACGGGCGCGTGATTCGTGGTTTCATCGGTATCAGCGGCCGCGAAATCGCACCGCTGCGCGCGCAAGGCGGCGGTATCGATCAGATTCAGGGGATTGTGGTTAACGAAATTGCGCCAGACGGCCCCGCTGCGCAAGCCGGTATTCAGAACAACGACGTGATTATCTCGGTGAACGGTAAACCGGCGGTTTCCGCACTAGAGACCATGGACCAGGTCGCGGAGATCCGCCCGGGTTCAGTGATTCCAGTCGTGGTCATGCGTGACGATAAGAAGTTAACGATGCAGGTAACGATTCAGGAATACCCAGCGTCCAACTAAACGACCAAAAGCAAAGGGGCCCTCGGCCCCTTTGTTATATTCAGCGGTCAGATCTTATTTATTGATAAAATCTTCGCCAAGCTGAATATCTTTTCTCAGCGTATCCAGCATTCCTTCCAGCGCCTGCTGTTCGTAAGCGCTCAGTTTGCCGATAGACTGACGTTCTTCAATCCCATTTTTACCCAGCAGCAGCGGCTGTGAGAAGAAACGAGCATATTCGCCATCGCCTTCAACATAGGCGCATTCAACTACCCCTTTCTCACCCTGCAGAGCGCGAACCAGGGACAAGCCAAAGCGTGCAGCAGCCTGGCCCATGGACAGGGTTGCTGAGCCGCCACCGGCTTTTGCTTCAACCACTTCGGTACCCGCATTCTGGATACGCTTGGTCAGGTCATTGACTTCTTGTTCAGAGAAGCTGACGCCTGGGATTTGCGACAACAAAGGAAGAATCGTTACGCCGGAGTGGCCGCCGATAACCGGGACCTCGACGTCACCGCATTTTTTACCTTTCAGCTCAGCCACAAAGGTATTGGAGCGGATGATGTCCAGCGTCGTGACGCCAAACAGTTTGTTTTTGTCGTATACGCCCGCTTTTTTCAGCACTTCAGCGGCAATGGCCACGGTGGTGTTGACCGGGTTGGTAATAATGCCAATACAGGCTTTAGGCGCGGTTTTTGCGATTTGCTGCACCAGGTTTTTGACAATCCCGGCGTTAACGTTAAACAGATCGGAGCGATCCATACCGGGCTTACGCGCTACCCCAGCAGAGATCAGGACAACATCCGCCCCTACCAGCGCAGGCGTCGCATCTTCACCAGAGAATCCTTTGATTTTGACATCAGTAGGAATATGGCTGAGATCGACAGCCACGCCAGGCGTGACGGGGGCAATATCATAGAGGGAGAGTTCTGAACCTGAAGGCAGTTGGGTCTTTAGTAGTAGGGCAAGCGCCTGGCCAATACCGCCGGCGGCACCAAGGACTGCGACTTTCATCCTAAACTCCTTATTATGGTTAATGACATTCAGGTAATAACCTGTCGTGGACCGCATAACCGACGCAAGAGATACCTGTTGTTACTCCGTTGCGGCGACCTTAATTCACAAGGTAAATAATTACAATATAATTGCTTACAGAATGCGGGTATGACAGCAGCATTGCTGGCGTTACCGCACTACTCCCAGAAAAAGGTCTATCTACGAAACCAAACTTTCATCAACTATCGATTACAATATACTCAGCACGTTGCGTAAAACAACAGCAATTTAATAACAATTCATTTACTTTTAACTTATTTAGATCCCGTGATATAGGCATGTTTCTTAGGTCTAATTTTTGCTAAAATCCGGCCTTTCTCTATTTGGCCTAGCCTCTTGGGATAAATTGTTTTGCATAAAAATTCACCTATATGCATAATAATGTTAATTTCACCACCATACTCGGGTGACTTATGCGAAGTTCAACTAAACAAGAAGAATTAGTTAAAGCCTTTAAAGCGTTACTGAAGGAAGAAAAATTTAGCTCTCAGGGCGAAATTGTTCAGGCCTTACAAGAAGAAGGCTTCGATAATATCAACCAATCCAAAGTCTCTCGTATGCTGACGAAGTTTGGCGCAGTGCGAACTCGCAACGCCAAAATGGAGATGGTTTACTGCCTGCCAGCAGAACTGGGTGTACCGACCACCACCAGCCCGTTGAAGAATCTGGTTCTGGATATCGACTACAATGACGCAGTCGTTGTGATTCATACCAGCCCAGGCGCCGCACAGCTTATCGCGCGCCTTCTGGACTCTTTAGGCAAGGCTGAAGGTATTCTCGGCAGCATTGCCGGTGATGACACTATCTTCACCACACCGGCTCGAGGCTTCACTGTTAAAGATCTCTACGAGGCCATTCAGGTTCTGTTTGAACAGGAGCTGTAATCCCTCGTGATACTCCTCTGGTCCCTCCGGAGGAGTCCGCTTTCCCACCGACTCACCCGCCGTTTCTTCTGCCGCTTCGTTAACATTTAGTGCGATTTTCCACCCTAAACCATAGTTTCAGTGAATATATCCCAACTTAACCGCACAAAACATCAAATTATCCTATCCGTTTGATTTTACGCATTATTGACGACGAACTTTGCCAAAATATGCGTTTTTTTATACGTATATCTTCTAAAAATGACGATTCCTGACAACTAATTACACGAGAAACAATTAGCTGGGTATTAATATTTTTCGTGATTAGTGTATACTTAATTTCGTGATGAGGGTCACAAAACAAAGGCCCTCCAAAAAAATACGACGAGGTGAGTATCATGAAAATCAAAACAACCGTTGCCGCTCTGAGCATCCTATCTGTTATCTCGTTTGGCGCTTTCGCCGCTGACTCTATCAACAGCGACCAGGCACAAACCCGTCAAGCAATCGGCACCGTATCTGTCGGCTCTGTCGGTTCAAACCCGATGGACATGCATGAAATGCTGAACAAAAAAGCAGAAGAACAAGGTGCATCTTCTTATCGCATCATTGAAGCGCGTACCGGTGACCATTGGCACGCAACGGCAGAACTGTACAAATAAGTTAGTGTGAAGCAATACGTCGGCATTCAGTAAAAATTTCCACAGCGGTCCCAGGAATCAGCAACAACATCCTCTCACCGCTGCAAAATAAGGTGAGGAGTAAGAATATGAAAAGCGCAATTATCATCGCATCCCTTGGTCTGGCATCTGTACTTTCTTTCGGCGCAAGCGCCGCAGCACACCAGGTAAGTCAGGACCAGGCACAGAACCTGCAATCAATGGGCACCATCTCTGTTTCACAGGTTGGTAGCGACCCGATGGATATGCGTAGTGAGCTAGCCGCAAAAGCAGAGAAAGAAGGTGCTAGCAGCTATCGTATTATCGAAGCACGTACCGGTGACCATTGGCACGCTACAGCTGAGCTGTACAAATAAACCCTCGTCGTCTTGACCGACGACTTGCCCTCGCTTTTTGGCGAGGGCTTTTTTTTATCCGCGCTGGACGTTAAAGCGCAGCATCCCTTCCAGCTCTTCTTCTGCTTCATCAAAGAGCAAAATAAGCGCGCCGTAACGTCGTCGCTGCTTTTCGTCCAGATGCAGGAACTCAATCTCCACGGGTAACGGTATTTCTTTGCTGGTCACCACATCCCACAACGTGTCCAGATCGCGTATTTTCTCGCGATCGAGGGCAAAGAGACGGGCGAACTCCCGGTAAAAATCGCCCTGATCCTCTATCTCGTCAAAATCAAAAGTATAGATTTTCATCTTACGCCCTCATCCCATTCAACTGACTAAAGTCCCCCAATGTGCAACGTTTTCACTTCGAGGTACTCTTCCAACCCCAGCACCGAACCTTCGCGGCCAAGCCCGGACTCTTTCACGCCACCAAACGGCCCCAGCTCGGTTGAAACCGCGCATTCGTTAATGCCGATCATCCCACTTTCCAGCGCCTGCGAGACACGGAAGACGCGGGAGAGGTTTTGGGTATAGAAATAGGCCGCCAGTCCGTAAGGTGTATTATTCGCGCGATGAATAACATCCTCTTCGTCGCTAAAGCGGAAACAGGCCGCCAGCGGGCCAAAAGTCTCTTCCTGCGCCAGCAGCATCGTTTCCTGACAATCTCCCAATACCGTCGGTTGCCAGAAGTTTCCCCCCAGCGCATGCGGCTGACCGCCGGCTAATACTTTCGCCCCTTTCGATACCGCATCTTCAACGTGCTCACGCACCTTTTTAACCGCAGCAGGCTCAATCAGTGGCCCAACAACGACACCGTCATCCAATCCGTTCCCCACTTTTAACGCTTTCACTGCGGCAGCAAGCTGGCTGACAAAACGCTCATACACGCTGTCATGGATATAAAAACGGTTCACGCTCACGCATACCTGCCCGGCATTGCGGAACTTGTTGGCTATCGCCCCCTTCACCGCAGCATCGATATCAGCATCTTCAAAAACGATATACGGTGCATTCCCCCCGAGCTCCATGGAGACTTTCTTCATGGTTTCGGCCGCGTTACGCACCAGCGTCTTCCCGACCGATGTCGAGCCGGTAAAGGAAATTTTGCGCACGTCATGGCTCGCCATAATAGCGTCGCTTATCTCCAACGTATTCCCTGCTACCGCATTCAGTACGCCATCAGGGATCCCCGCTTTCTTCGCCAGCGCCAGCAGTGCGAACGCGCATAGCGGCGTGTTATTCGCGGGTTTGATAACACCGGTACAGCCCGCGGCCAGCGCAGGCCCCAGCTTGCGGGTGAGCATTGCCATCGGGAAGTTCCACGGCGTGATAGCCGCGACAACACCGATTGGCTCGCGGGTTGCCAGAATACGTGAACCCGGTTTAGCCGGCGGAATAATCTCGCCGTTCGCTCTTTTGCCCTGTTCGGCAAACCACTGAATAAAACTCGCCGCGTAATCCACCTCGCCTTCAGCCTCTTTCAACGGCTTGCCCTGCTCGATGGTCATCAGTTTCGCCAGCCAGCTTTTATGTTCGATGATGAGCTGGTACCAGCGATACAGCAGTTCTGAACGCGCCTTCGCCGTTTTTGCCCGCCATAGCGGGAAAGCGCGCGCTGCGGCGGCAATGGCCTGCTCCGTCTCCTGTTTCCCGGCCTTCGCGACTTTGGCGACAACCTCGCCCGTCGCGGGGTTGAGTACATCAAAGGTGGTGTCGAGCTGATGCCATTCGCCGTTCACCAGGTAGCCCGTCTGGAAAAGATCGTTGTCCTGCCATGCTTGCGTGGTCATTACACCCTCCTGAATAGTGTTTCCATTTAAGTATAGCTATCGCTTTTGGCGTAATAGTTGTCAGAATAACGAAAGTCTTATTAACGATAAGGAACCTGCGGTGAAGCGCGACAATCCTGTTTTCAATAAGCTGTGTCACGACCTTGGTATGACACATTTGGCCGTTGAGAGGGTGTCATTTACCCACAACACGCCGGTCTATCCTACCCCTTTTGCCATTGGTGAAGCCGCAGCCTCGGTGCTGGCGCTACAGGGCATGATGCTTGATGTGCTTCGCGGCAAGCAGCAGCCGATTACCGTCGATTGTCACAGCGCCGCCGCCTCAACGCATGCGGTGACCTTCCAGCAGCAGAACGGCTTTAACTGGCAGTACAACGATCCGGATTACCCCACAACCGATTTCTATCTTACTGCCGACAATCGTTGGATATTCCTGCACGGCGGCTACCCGCGTTTACGTGATGGGATCCTCGATATCCTCGATGTGCCAAATAGCCGTCATCGGGTGGCGCAGGCGGTCGCGCAGTGGGAAGCGCAAAAGCTGGAGGAGACCATCGCCGAAGCAGGGCTATGCACCGCTATCGCGCGTAGCCATAAAGAGTGGCTGGCTCATCCTCAGGGGCTTGCGGTCAGCCAGGAGCCGCTCATTCGTCTGACACGGCTAACCGATAGCGCGCCCAAAAACCGTCGTTACGATACGCCACGGGTACTGAAGCCGCTACGCGTTCTCGACTTCACTCACGTTATTGCCGGGCCAACGGCAACCCGCGGGCTGGCGCAGATGGGAGCCGATGTGCTGCATCTGTCGTCGCCTTATCGCCCGCGTATTCTGCCGTTTGATGTGGATACCAACCACGGCAAGCGCAACGCTTATCTTGAACTCTCCACCGCAGAGGGCCGCGCAACGGCGGCACAGCTGGTGCGTGACGGTGATGTTTTTGTCCAAAGCTACCGCCCCGGCGCTCTCGCCCGCTATGGGCTGAGCGATGAAGAGATGGCGCAGATTAATCCGCAGATCATTACAGTTAATCTGAACTGCTACGGCCACCGCGGGCCATGGAAAGACCGACCTGGCTTTGAGCAGCTTGCTCAGACCGTCACCGGTATGGCGGTTGCACAGGGCGGCACCGGGCAACCGGTGCTGGGGCCAACTTACCCCAATGATTATCTCAGCGGCTATCTCGCCACGCTGGGCGTGCTGATGGCGCTGGAGCGTCAGCGTAATGAAGGCGGAGCATGGCGGGTAGACGTGTCATTGTGCCGGACAGCAACGTGGCTGCAGCAGTTGGGGAGTATTGCGGATTATCAGACGATTGCCCCACCAGACGAGACGGCGATCGCGCGTTGTATGGTAAGCGAAGAGGGGCCGTTCGGTGAGTTGCGCTATTTCAACAGCGCGCTGGAGCTTGCACAAACGCCGATGGCGTTTGCGATGCCGGCCATGCCTTTAGGTGCGCATCGCGCGGAATGGTGGTAAGGCTCCCGGAGTCGCTGCGCTCGTCCGGGCTACAATCACAGGTAGCCCGGACGAGCGCAGCGACTCCGGGAAAACACTCAGCTACTGGTCAACGCGCCCTGATATTTATGCAGCATCGTCACCAGCCGCTCAACCGGCTGAGTAACCTGCTCAGGAGCTTCCCAGACGCGCAGTTTTTCCTGATAAACCCCGAGTTCCTCCAGCAAACGCGTGAAGTAATAACGGCGTTTGTCATCGCTGGTTGCTGAAATCACTCGGTCAGCGGTGCGGCGCAGCTGACGGTGGAAGGCCGACAGATCGTCATTCACCGGAATAGGCGCATCGCGCAGGCGCTGATGCGCAATGATAAGCGTCAGCGCCAGGCGGAACTTCGCAATATCCCCCGGGAATTTGTTCAGCAGCAAAAACAGCTGCTGGTAGAGTCCCGGCAGGTGGTTCTCTTTTCGACGAGCCATATTGGTGGTCATCGCCGACACCGCCGCAAACACAAACTGGTTCAGCAGCACGCGCCCGGTACGCAGGCGGGAGTTATCGCGGATAAGCAGAATGACGATAAACGCCATAAAGCAGCCGACAATCTGCCCTAATGCACTGTCGAGGAACTGGCTGAAGTGGAAGGTCATCGGGTTATCCAGCACCAGAATGTTGATGGTACTGGCCAGTGCCCCCATCGATCCCAACCGGCGCTTTTGCACTTCAATGCCAATAAAGAAGCACATGACCGCCAGGCTAATACACAACAGCAGCATACTTTGTTGCGTCGCGGGGATGATAATCAGGAAATAGAGCGCTCCCAGCGGCAGCGCCGCAATGGTGCCGTAGATAAAGTCTATCGCCACCATGCGCGGATTCGGTAAACGCATGGCCAGTGAGGTAACCACGGCAATCATCACCATCGCACCGCTACCCGATGTCCAGCCGGTCCACAGCCAGAAAAGAATGCCCAGCGCGCAGGAGAGCGTGGTACGCCAGAAGTTGATCATCGCGTGGTGACGTTCGGCAGACTCCGGTCGCACGACCACTTCGCTTTGCAGAATTTCTTCTTCGCGGGCGCTGATTTTCGTATTACCAATCACGCCGCGTTTGAGCAGCAGATAACGCGTGGCGGCCCCTACCCAGCTGTAAATTGTTACCGGCGTATCGTGCTCACCCGTCCACGCCAGCACGCGGCGCATTCGTTTAAGCTGGCGGTGAACATCCTGCACCGTTTCAACCGGCTCTTCGAACAACTCACGATAAGCGTCAGTGACCAGCTCAGGCCGCGAGTTTTGCATGATGAAGGTTTCACAAGCCTGAGTCACCATGGTCAGCGAAACGGTGTTCAGCGCCTTCAAGCGACGGTTGGCCCAAGCCCAGCGTGAGGACTCCATATTCAGGTTGCCGCGCATCCCTTCCAACGCAGCGGTGCGACGCAGCAGCGCCAACCAGGCTTTGTCCATCTCATCGCTATCGCCATGCTTGATGCACAGCTGCATCAGGCGATATTGATCGATAAGGATGGCATCGAGTTCGTTGTCGATCTCTTTTTTGATCGATCGCGGTGAAAACAGGAGATCGGCGACGATCGCACAGATAATCCCCAACACGATCTCGCTGCAGCGTTCCACGGCAAACTGCGGCGTCAGCAACGGTTCGGCCTGAATCGTGATAACGATAATCAGCGCTGTATAGCCGGAGAGCCCCCAGGCGTAGGAGTTTTCAACGCGAACCAGCGAAGAGATCCAGGTACAGAAACCGGCCCAGATGCTACAAACCAGCAGCATCAGCAGCGGCGCACGGATCATGGTGATGATAATCACCAGCGCGGCGATACAGCCGATAAAGGTCCCGACAATACGCAGCATCCCGCGATAGCGGATTGCCCCCGCGTAGGGTTCTCCACCCGCAGCGAAGGCCGGACCGGCCGCCACAATAGCGGCAGTCAGCACCGCCCAGCGCGGCGTTTCAAGCTGAAAGTGGAAGCCGACAAACAAGGCCAGCACCACCGCACAGGCCAGTTTGACGGCAAAGCGGATGTGCTGGTTGGCAATGCTAAAAATGCCCATGGCAATTAACCGAATTCACGCAGACGCAGCGCCAGCTTCTGGAAGAAGCTCATGCGGCTGGCATCGCGGTCTTTCTCACCGGTAATGACCACCGTGGCGGTCGTACCCGCAGGCCACAGGTTACCTGTCTGTTCATCCAGACGGATACGCACCGGTACACGCTGAGCCAGACGAACCCACTCCAGGTTGGAGTCGATGGTCGCCATCCCTTTGCTGTCGACGCTGCTACTGGCGTTGGTGACGCCCGCCGCAACGCTATCAACGGTTCCTTTAATTACATGGTTGCTGCCCAGCGGGGTAATTTCAGCGCGGTAACCCGGACGTACGCTTGAGAGCTTGGTCTCTTCAAGGTAGGCCATCACATAGAAGGAGTGCTGTTTCACCAACGCTACCGCTGTAGAACCACGGGTAATAAATTCACCGGCGTAGACATTCAGGTTAGTCACCCAGCCATCCGCTGGCGCGCGAATCACCGTGCGATCCAGATCCAGACGCGCCAGATCGCGCGTGGCTTGCGCTTTCGCTAACTGGTGCAGCACGGTTTGCAGCACGTTATTGGATTGGTCTATCTCTTCGCGAGACATGGCAATCACGCCCAGCTTGTTACGGCGCCCGGCTTCTCGGCTTTTCTCATCCGCCAGCGCTTTGTAGTAGGCAACGTCAGCATTCGCTTCTTCCAGCGCCTTCTGGTAGCGCGGCTGGTCAATAATAAACAGAACCTGATTTTTGCTAACCAGTTGGTTATCCTTGACCTGAACATCGGTAATCAGGCCGGATACGTCAGGAGCAATGGCGACGACGTCCGCGCTAAAACGCGCATCACGCGTCCACGGAGATTCGGTGTAATAGACCCAGGCACGGAAAATAGCGATGAATGCCAGGATGACCAGTATCACCGTAATAGCGGTACGGGAGATATTTCTTGTTAGTGTTTTCACATCTACCTCAGACGAACAAACGTGATATTAGATAAAACAGGCAGCAATACAGTGCGGTGTTGAACAACGCGGGATGCCAGACAAAATCATAGATCCCGGTTGGCGTCAGCACGCGACGCACCAACCAAAAAATGGCGAGCGATAAGAGCAGCTCAAAGAAGATCGGCGGGAATGAGAGACCGAAAATCACGATGACAGGAAACAGGCTCATGTTGACCTTACTAAACTAGCGTGCAGGTGAGATTGGAACTTTAATTATTCAGCTAACAGTATTTTAACGTAACTGTTATAGCCTTATCTACATAGTGTGATGCAAATCACTTTTAAGCCAGAGTGAACAATGGAACGACTAAAACGGATGTCGGTTTTTGCCAAAGTTGTCGAGCAAGGCTCCTTTACTGCCGCGGCACGTCAGCTACAGATGAGCGTTTCTTCCATCAGCCAGACTGTTTCTAAACTGGAAGATGAGCTGCAGGTCAAACTGCTTAACCGCAGCACCCGCAGCATTGGCTTAACCGAAGCCGGTAAAATTTACTATCAAGGTTGCCGCCGAATGCTGTTCGAAGTGAAGGATGTACACGAACAGCTTTATGCCTTTAACAACACGCCGATTGGTACGCTGCGCATCGGCTGTTCTTCAACTATGGCACAAAATGTACTCGCTGCCATGACGGCGGAAATGCTCAAAGAGTATCCAGGATTAACCGTAAATCTGGTGACGGGCATTCCAGCGCCGGATCTGATTGCCGATGGTCTGGATGTGGTTATCCGCGTCGGAGCGCTGCAAGACTCCAGCCTCTTCTCTCGCCGTCTGGGCAGCATGCCGATGGTCGTTTGTGCGTCCAGAAAATACCTCGCGCAGTTTGGCGTGCCCGAAAAACCGGCGGATTTGAGTAACCATTCGTGGCTGGAATATAGCGTTCGTCCGGATAACGAGTTTGAGCTGATTGCCCCAGAAGGGTTGTCGACTAAACTGCTGCCAGAGGGGCGATTTGTCACCAACGACCCGATGACCATCTCTCGCTGGCTGGTCGCCGGTGCCGGCATTGCCTACGTCCCGTTGATGTGGGTGATCAATGAGATCAACAGCGGTGAACTCGAGATCTTATTCCCACGCTATCAGTCCGATCCGCGCCCGGTGTACGCCCTGTATACCGAAAAGGACAAGCTGCCGCTCAAGGTGCAGGTCTGTATTAACTATCTGACCGACTATTTTGTTAAAGTCGCGGAGCTGTTTCAGGGGATGCGTGGAAGAAGGAAAGAATAAGCAAGGTCATATATATTCCGAAACTGAACATCCCGACTAAAGATATTTGGCATAAATATTTCCTGAACTACAGTAGCGGTAATTCAGGAATAAGTCATTCGTACTATTAAGTTTGGCTAATTGACACCGTGGCCGTCTGACTATTATCTTGTATTACGTCTGATGCTCAGACGGTTGCATTTAATTAAAATATAAAAACAGAATGCATTGAACAGGACCATTTTAACCAAGGACTCAGAATGAATCTATTCGAACAAACACCGCCTTCACGCAGGCGTTATGGGCTTGCCGCGTTCATAGGGTTAATCGCAGGGATCGTCTCCGCGTTTGTGAAATGGGGTGCAGAAGTGCCTCTTCCTCCGCGCAGCCCTACCGATTTATTTACCGGTGCATGCGGGCCTGAACAGTTAATAAGAGCCGCGAGCCAAATCGATTGTTCCCGTAATTTTCTCAACCCCCCGTATGTATTTCTTCGCGACTGGTTGGGCGTCGCAGACCCCAATGCCGCCGTTTACACTTTTGCTGGACATATATTTAACTGGGTCGGCGTAACGCATATTATTTTCTCCATCGTCTTCGCTGTGGGTTATTGCGTGGTTGCTGAAGTCTTCCCGAAAATAAAACTCTGGCAGGGTTTGCTTGCCGGTGCTTTAGCTCAGCTTTTTGTCCACATGATCTCCTTCCCGCTGATGGGGCTGACGCCACCGCTGTTTGAACTGCCGTGGTATGAACATGTATCAGAGATCGTGGGCCACCTGATTTGGTTCTGGTCGATTGAAATTATCCGTCGTGATTTACGTAACCGCATCACTCACGAACCCGATCCTGAAATACCGCTAACGCATTTGCGATAAAAAAAAGCGCACCTCAATGAGGTGCGCTTTTTAGATGACGCCTTGTTCAGGTTAAGCAGTACCGCCCACCGTCAAATTATCCACCTTCAGCGTCGGCTGACCCACGCCAACCGGCAGACTCTGACCTTCTTTGCCGCAGACGCCAACGCCGTTATCCAGCTTCAGGTCGTTACCGACCATAGACACCTGCTGCATGGTTTCGATACCGGAACCAATCAGCGTCGCCCCTTTCACCGGCTTGGTCACCTTACCGTTTTCAATCAGGTAGGCTTCTGAGGTGGAGAAGACAAACTTACCGGAGGTGATATCCACCTGACCGCCGCCAAAGTTTGGCGCGTAGAGGCCGTATTCAACGGACTCAATGATTTCCTGCGGCGTGGATTTCCCGGCCAGCATGTAGGTATTCGTCATACGCGGCATTGGCAGGTGCGCGTATGATTCACGGCGGCCGTTACCGGTTGGCGCAACACCCATCAGGCGTGCGTTAAGCTTGTCCTGCATATAGCCTTTGAGGATCCCGTTTTCGATCAGCACGTTGTACTGACCCGGCGTCCCCTCATCGTCGATTGCTACAGAGCCACGGCGGTCAGACATGGTGCCATCATCAACGATAGTACAGAGTTCAGAAGCCACCAGCTGGCCCATCTGGCCGCTGAAGACCGACGTGCCGCGACGGTTAAAGTCGCCTTCCAGACCGTGGCCCACCGCTTCGTGCAGCAGTACGCCAGGCCAGCCCGCGCCCAGCACCACCGGCAGCGTACCCGCCGGAGCGGCGACCGCAGAGAGATTCACCAGCGCCATGCGTACGGCTTCTTTCGCCCAAGCATCGGCACGAACTTCACCGTCGAGGTCAGCGAGGAAGTAGTCGTAGCCAAAACGGCCACCGCCGCCGCTGGCGCCGCGCTCACGTTTGCCATCTTCTTCCACCTGCACGCTCACCGACAGACGTACCAGCGGGCGCACGTCGGCCGCCAGCGTGCCATCCGTCGCGGCAACCAGAATCAATTCATATACGCCGGTCAGGCTCGCCGTCACTTCCTGCACGCGGCTGTCTGCGGCACGCGCCACGCTGTCCACGCGGCGCAGGATATCCAGCTTCTCTTCGCGGGTCATGCTTTGCAGCGGATCCAGCGAGGTATAAAGCGCTGAGTGCTCTACCGCGCCCAGCGTCTGCACTTTGCCGTTACCCGCTTCACGCACAATGGTACGCGCCGCCTGTGCGCTCTGCTCTAGCGCCAGCAGGCTGATCTGGTCGGCATAGGCAAAACCGGTTTTCTCGCCGCTTACCGCACGAACCCCCACGCCCTGGTCAATGTTATAAGAACCATCTTTAATGATGCGATCTTCTAAAACCCAGGATTCGTGGTAGCTGGACTGAAAATAGAGATCGCCATAGTCCAGACGACGCTCCGTGAGTTGACCAAGAATGGCGAACAGATCCTGATGATTCAGGCCGTTCGCTGCCAGCAATTGTTCACTTACCAGGTTTAGACTCATTATTTCGCTACTCGTTAATGGCCCGCGCGCTTCACGCATTTCGAGCCGGTATTCCGGGTGTTTGTCTTATGAGATTGAGGCAATTCAAGGCTTGCGTCAAATCATGGCTTTTTGTCGCTGCGCGCCTGGCGCAGCACTTCGTTAATTTGTGGCTTATCAATCGGGCCGGTGATGCGATAACGCAGGATAGAGACTTTGTTCCACAGCGGGCTAAGTACTTTCGTCGCCGCAAACACCGCCGCGCCGATAATCGGGTTCACCGCGAAAGCCGTCGCCACGCTGACCGTCGCCGAAATTTCCGGCGCGACGATGGCTTCCATATCCAGCTCGCGTCGCACCAGATTGACCGACCCTTTCATGGCGATATCGGCTTCCAGACCATCAACCAGCGTATCATCAGTATTCAGCACGCCGTCTTTGATCCACGCGGTACTGCGAATAGAATCAAAGTAGAAGCCTTCACTGAAGGTGTCGCTAAAGTCAAAGCGCAGCTTACGCAGCAGCGCATCGACGCTCAGTAGACGCAGCAGTTGTCCGGCATGGCCCGTGGAAAGATCGGTAAACTGCCCTTTGCCAACGCGCGATTTCAGAATACCGTTCAGCGACGCAACATCAGGCTGCCACGGTTTATCACGCCAATGTAAATCGTAGTCTACATCAACGGAAGAATCGCGAATCGGCGTTGAAACCCCGAAGAAAGCCGTAGCCTCATCAATCTTGTTTCCGTGAATTTTCCCCTTCAGCGAGGTGCGCTGCCCGGACGGTGAGTTTACCCAAACGCCATCGGCGGTTAAGCGGCCAAAGCCGGTATCCACCAGCCCGTTAGCCAGAGTCAGGGTATCGCCCTTCACGCTGAAGTCACCATCGATACGGCCATATTTCTGCCCCCACAGCCAGCATTCGGCGCAGCGAAGCTGAAGATCGGGCCAGCTGTGGAAATCTATCGCACTGCTGCTTGAGGTGTTGCTTAGCGGGCCTGTAGCAGCGGTCTGCGCCAGCGGATTAGCCGACGGGTTGTAATAAAGGTAGCGAACGGCGGCCTGCCACGGTGAGCTATTTTTCATCGTCAGGCTGGCGTTAATTTCGCGTCCCTGAGCTTCCACCCGCGTGCCGTCTGCCGTTGGTTGGGACACCACGCTCAGGTTATTCCACTGCTGGCCTGCAAAGGTCAACGACGACGTACGCAACGTCACGTTTTGCGGGAAGGCGGCAGCAGAGCTTACGCCGTCGGCCGCGCCGTGCTGGAACAGCGCCAGCCACTGCGCGCCGTCCATCGGCGGCATATTCAATTCCACGCCCGCCGTTTGCGGCAGCGGCGGGATAGTACGGCTGTCCGAGGCCCAGATAGCGCTCTCAAGCGTGAGCTTTTTCCCCAACAGCCAGCGGCTATTCAGGTGGTTATCCGGCCCCACGTTGCCGGTCAGAGTGAAGCTATGCAGATTCCCGTCGACGTTGAGCTTAACCGGCAGCGATTTCCCCGCCGCTTTATCCGCCGGAGACGGTAAGCTACTGCTCATATTTTGCAGGTCGCTGGTGATACCGACCTTGTAGGTCGCGCTGCCGTGATAAGGAAGCTCAATAGCAACGTTACCTTTCCACGGTACGCTGCCTTTAAGCGCGTCGTTAAGCTGTTTTGGCAGCACGCCCGTTTTCGCTGGCTGCCAGTCCGCCTGCATATTGACGCCCACCTGATAGGATTTCTCTCCCTCATTGGTGGTGAAATCGACGTTCAGCGGCTGATTGAACCAGGTGGCGGTCAGCGGCTCGCTCGTCAGGTTGCCATTATCAAAGCTGAAGCGGCCTTTGAGGTTATGCAGCGTGCTGTCGAGCGGTTTGATAAACAGGCTATTATTGTTCAGCGCGACGTTACCCGTGGCCTTCACCAGCTCGCCATCCAGCGGGATATCAAGATGTAAGCGAGCGCTCACATCGCCATCAAGCTGGAGCTCTTCGAGGGTCGCACCCAGGGATTTGTCGAGCGGCGTCTGCTGGAAATACGGGCCAACCGCTTTACCAGGACCGTTAATATCGGCATCAATCAGCAGCTTCTCTTTGGCGTAGTCTGGAATCGACGCATTCAGGTTGCTGGCGGTCACGCCGCCAAGCGCCGCTTTATCCGCCTTCATCCACAGGCCAGCATTGATAAAGTTAAGCTCGATATTCAGATTGGTCAGCGCCGGCCAGTCCGGCTGGAAGGCAAAGGTCGCATCGTGCAGCGGCACATAGACCTGGAACTGTCCTTCGTTATGCTCGTACGGGAACAGGTGTGGGTTACCGCCGTAAACCAGAGTGGCGTTCTCCGCTTTACCCGCCTTGATAGCACCACTCAGGTAGTCAACAAGCGCTTTCCCCATCAGGTTTTCAGGGAAGTAACGCCACGCCTGCCCACCGTCGTCAGTACTGATACCGGCCAGAATCCCCAGCCACGGCTGGTCGTCCTTCGGCTGCAGATAGCGGAAACCGCCCGCGGCACGAACGCCCGTCGCCGTGACATCGATATCACGCCCATCGAGCATGAAGCCTCTACCGTCATTGACCCAGTTCAGGGTCGCAACGCCGTTGGCAATCTCCAGCGGTGCGCGGAAGACGTGTTCGTACGGCATCTTCGCGTCTTTCATCGCAACATGCAGCGAGCCATTTTCCAGGCTACCGGCAATGTACCCAGAGACGTTCTCAGCGCCAGGCAAAAGTTTCCACTGCTTCCAGCCGAGGTTATTCCAGCTCGCGTTAAAGCGGGTTTTGCCCGTATCCTGAAGCGGGATATCAATCGCCAGAGCATCGACCATGCCCGCAGGCTGTGCGGTGCGCCAGATGTCGGCGACGTCAGGTGAAAGTTTTTCAGCGATCGGCAGCAGGCCGTTTAAGCCAGCCGGTGAGAGATGGCTCGCGCGGATGCGCAGTTCGTCACTCCGCTTATTGTTCGGCCCCCCAACTTCTTGAGCCGGGATCCATGCCAGCGCCAGCGCCCCGCGAGGCCACGGCGTATCGTCAATCGTGATACGGGTATCGGGAATGCGGAGCTCCCAGCCCTGTTTCTCACGCGACAGGTGCGCGGTGAGGTTATCCACCGCCAGATGGTGATCCTGCTGGTCGCCCTGCCAGCTGGCGCCACCCTGTTTCAGCCAGACATCGCCGTTGGCGATTTCGCCTTTATCCAGCGAAGCCCAGCCTTCAAGGCTAAAGCGAGCGCTGGTCAGCGCGATATTGTCCTGCATCCACTGTCCCAGCCACGGCTTCACATCGATGTCGTCAGCCTGGAGCCAGATGCGGCCTTTATTCAGCAGACCATTTTCATCACGCAGATCCATACGCACTTTCATCACCCCGTGCTGCCCGGTGAGGCTCGAGAGGCTAAGCTCCCCTTCGGCGCGGTGACGGTTGTCATTGTTGACCCAGGTGAGCTGCGGAATGGCAAGTTCAGCACGCTGGCCGGAGAGCGTCAGGAAGCTGAGATGGCTATCGCGCAGGGTGAAGTGGTCAAACTGGCGTAAGAACAGATCGCCGACGCGGTCGCCCTTCAGGCCATCGCCGCCGTCGTTATTCTGTAGCGGCGTATTGGTATGAATTTGCAGCTGCCAGAAGGTCAGCTCGCGAAACTGCCAGCGCATGTGCAGCAGGCTTTGCCAGACATCCAGCGCCATCGAAGCACGTTTGATAGACAGTTCGCCGCCGTCGTTCATCGCAACGTGGATATCGCGCACGTCCAGCGTCGGGCCGAAGTTTTGCCAACTGGCGTGGATCTGAGAGGCGGAAACCGGCAGCCCGGTGACCGCTTCAATTCTGGTCAGCAGTTCAGGGCGCCATTTATCCAGATGTGGCAAGGCGAGACGCAGGCCGCTCACCAGCAGCGCGACAACGACAATCAGTGTGGCAACGGTGAGCAGTAAAATCCCCGGCAATCGCCTCACGCATCTCTCCTTGGGTCGCAGCAGGCTGCGTAATTACATCATAACCACATCAAACTGCTCCGGGTTATAGAGCGGTTCAATCTGGACTTTAACCTGCTTGCCGACAAAAATTTCCACTTCTGCCAGCGCGTGAGACTCTTCACCTTTCAGCGTTTCGGCCACGGATGGAGAAGCGTACACCAGGAAGCGATCGGAATCATAAGCGTGATGCACGCGCACGATTTCACGCATAATCTCATAGCACACCGTCTCAACGGTTTTCACCGTACCACGCCCATGGCAGGTCGGGCATTCGGTGCAGAGCACGTGTTCGACGCTCTCGCGCGTACGCTTACGGGTCATCTCTACCAGCCCCAGCGGCGAGAAGCCGTTAACGCTGGTTTTCACGCGGTCTTTGCTCAACGCTTGCTCCAGCGAGTGCAGTACCCGACGACGGTGGTCTTCGTTATTCATATCGATAAAATCGATGATGATAATACCGCCAAGGTTACGCAAGCGCAGCTGACGCGCAATCGCCTGAGTCGCTTCAATATTGGTGTTGAAAATGGTGTCATCAAGATTACGGTGCCCAACAAAAGCCCCGGTGTTGATGTCGACGGTGGTCATCGCTTCGGTCTGGTCGATAACCAGATAACCACCGGACTTGAGCTCAACTTTACGCTCCAGCGCTCGCTGGATTTCATTCTCAACGTCGAACAGATCAAAGATAGGCTGGCGGCCACTGTAATGCTCAAGCTTGTTGGTCATTTCAGGCATGTATTCAGCCGTGAATTCCATTAACGCTTCGTAGGTTAAACGGGAATCAACGCGAATTTTATCCAACTGAGCGTCCGCAAAGTCGCGCAGGACACGCTGCGCCAGCGCCAGCTCACCGTACATCTGGTAGCGGGTCTGCGGGCGCTTCTTACGCTCCATCACTTTGGTCCAGACGCGCTTAAGATAGGCGGCGTCAGAGGCTAAATCCTCTTCACACACCCCTTCTGCCGCGGTACGGATGATAAACCCGCCCTGCTCATCGCAATAATCCGCGACCACTTTCTTTAAGCGATCGCGCTCGGCTTCACTTTCAATACGCTGCGACACGCCGACGTGCGAAGCGCCGGGCATAAAGACCAGATAACGGGAAGGTAACGTGATGTCGGTAGTCAGACGCGCGCCTTTGGTTCCCAGGGGATCTTTCACCACCTGTACCATCAGGTCCTGGCCCTGACGCACCAGTTCAGAAATATCGCGGACGGTGAACTGCTTTTGCTCTTCACCCGCCACACATTCGGTATGCGGCATGATGTCGGAAGCGTGAAGGAACGCTGCCTTATCGAGACCAATATCTACAAAAGCCGCCTGCATACCTGGTAAGACACGACTAACACGACCTTTGTAGATATTGCCTACTATTCCGCGTCGCGCTTCACGCTCAATATGAATTTCCTGCAAAATGCCGCCATCGATATACGCCACTCGCGTCTCCGATGGCGTCACGTTCACTAATAGTTCAGCCGTCATGTGTATCCCTTTTTTCACGTAGCGAGTTAAAGTTACTCAGCAACTCATACGTTTCCACCAGCGGTAAGCCGACTACGGCGTGATAGCTGCCATTTATCTTCCTGACGAAACAGCCACCCAGCCCTTGAATACCGTATGCACCTGCTTTATCTAAAGGTTCGCCGCTCGCAACATAGTCTGCAATGTCTTCCTCGGAAAGCATCCGGAAGGTCACTTCCGTCACGACCAGGCAGTCGAGCGTATGCTGGCTATCTGCCAGCGCAACGGCGGTCATCACCTGATGGGTATTCCCTGATAGCTTACGCAGCATCGCGGCGGCATGCGCCGCATCGCGAGGTTTTTCCAGCACTTCACCGTTAAGCACCACAATCGTATCAGCCCCCAGAACGGGGAGGTCGTGACGGGTTAACGCAACGCCCGCCTGCGCTTTCTCTCGCGCCAGACGCGCCACGTATTGCTGCGCCGGCTCCTGTGGGCGACGCAGTTCTTCGATACCGGGAACCACTTTCTCAAACGTCATGCCTAGCTGAGTGAGAAGTTCCTGGCGACGCGGGGAACCTGAAGCAAGATAGAGAGATACCATAACGACCTTATTGAACGGCAAATTGCTGGCGAACTTTACGCATCAGAAGAAATATCCACGGCCAGAGCACGCCGTTTACTACACTACTCCAGAACACTTCAGGTCGGAAAGAGACGTTGATCACTAAAAACTCTGCCCAGAAAACAATAATATCCGTCGCGAGCGAGAGCAGTATAACCACCAACGCCTGTTGCCAGAGCGCCAGGTTGCGGAACAGCTGATATTTCAGCGCCACCAGATACGCTACAATGCTCAACGACAGCGCGCGCACGCCAAGCGTTGATCCACTGATGAGATCAAGTATGGCACCCATCACCAGACCCGTACCCACATTCACGCGGTGCGGCAGCGCCAGTGACCAGTAAAGCAGAATAAGCAGCACCCAGTTTGGCCGGAAGACGGTAAGGTCGTCCGGCCAGGGCATAACCTGTAGCAGCAGTGCGATAAGAAACGAGAGCCAGATTACCCAGCGTCCCTGGCTACGGTAGCTTGCCACTATTGCCCTCCTGCAGAGGGTTGTGGTGGCGGCGTACCCGCAGGCGGTGTGGCTAACCCGGTTGCCGGCGCGGGAAGCTGCGGCCCCATGGTTTCAGGAGACGGTAGTACCTGAGGCATCATCTGCATAAGACGCTCGTTGGCGACGCGATGCACCTCTTCCGGCGTCATCGGGTTGGTGCCGTTACGATCCGCGCCCCACAGCAGCAGCAGATAGCGCAAACGCTGCAGACCCGCCGTTGGACGCGCCTGAATCACCGTGTACGCGCGCTGCGTATCCAGCTTAACAGACGACACCACGCCAACCGGATAACCTTCCGGGAAACGACCGCCCAGACCGGATGTCACCAGCACATCGCCGACACGAATGTCGGTATTGGCTGGCAGATGCTCCAGTTGGAGATCGTCAGTGCAGCCGTTACCGGCGGCAATCACACGAATATCGTTACGCAGAACCTGAATCGGCAGTGCGTGGGTGGCATCGCAAATCAGCAGCACGCGGCTGGTGAGCTTGGCGACGGCCACAACCTGACCCACAACGCCTTTGTCGCTGATCACTGGCTGGCCTTCGTAAACACCGTTTACGCTGCCTTTGTCGATAACCACCTGGTCGCTGTAGGGATCGTTAACCGTTGAGATCACCTGCGTCACCATTTTTTGTTCGTCCTGGCGCAGCGGTGAACCTAACAGTTCACGTAAACGGGCATTTTCTTGTTTGTACTGACCGAGCATCAGCAGGTCGCTATTTTTCAGCAGCAGTTCCTGACGCAGTGCACGGTTTTCGAGCTCGAGCTGATCGCGTGAAGCCAGCGTTTGAGAAACGCTATCAAGCAGTTCACGAGGACCATTGGAAACAAAGTAGAAAGGACTGACGGCAGTATCCATGTATGTTCGGATTTGACTGAACATACCGAGGCGGCTGTCGGCGATAATGACACCCAGCGCCACCAGCACCGCCAGAATAAGGCGAATCTGCAGCGACGGGCCACGGCTAAAAATGGGCTTCATAGGCTATGCGTATTCTCGTGTCAGTGAAATTGAGGGTAGCCTTCTGGCTACCCTGAACCTCATGCTGACTACTCTTCGCTAAACAAGTCGCCGCCGTGCATGTCGATCATTTCCAGCGCCTTGCCGCCGCCACGCGCTACGCAGGTCAGCGGATCTTCAGCAACGACAACTGGAATACCGGTTTCTTCCATTAACAGGCGGTCAAGGTTGCGCAGCAGCGCGCCACCACCGGTCAGAACCATACCGCGCTCGGAGATGTCGGAAGCCAGTTCTGGCGGGCACTGTTCCAGTGCAACCATGACTGCGCTCACGATGCCAGTCAGTGGCTCCTGCAGCGCTTCGAGAATTTCGTTGGAGTTCAGCGTGAAGCCACGTGGAACACCTTCTGCCAGGTTACGGCCACGCACTTCGATTTCACGCACTTCGTCACCCGGGTAAGCGGAGCCGATTTCGTGCTTGATACGTTCTGCGGTAGCTTCACCAATCAGAGAACCGTAGTTACGGCGAACATAATTGATAATCGCTTCATCGAAGCGGTCACCACCGATACGTACGGAGGAGGAGTAAACCACACCGTTCAGGGAGATAACGGCAACTTCAGTGGTACCACCGCCGATATCCACAACCATAGAGCCGGTTGCTTCAGAAACCGGCAGGCCTGCACCAATTGCAGCTGCCATTGGCTCTTCAATCAGGAACACTTCACGAGCGCCAGCGCCCTGAGCGGATTCACGGATCGCACGGCGTTCAACCTGAGTTGCGCCAACCGGTACACAAACCAGTACGCGCGGGCTTGGGCGCATAAAGCTGTTGCTGTGAACCTGTTTGATAAAGTGCTGGAGCATTTTCTCGGTGACGAAGAAGTCAGCGATAACGCCATCTTTCATCGGGCGAATCGCCGCGATGTTACCTGGCGTACGGCCCAGCATCTGTTTTGCGTCATGACCTACAGCGGCCACACTTTTCGGTGAACCGGCACGATCCTGACGAATGGCGACCACGGAAGGCTCATTCAATACGATGCCTTGTCCTTTTACGTAAATCAGGGTATTCGCGGTACCCAGGTCAATGGACAGGTCATTGGAAAACATGCCACGAAATTTTTTCAACATACTAAGGGATAATCCTGAAAGCTGGGGCGGAAAAATAAAATCCGCTTACTTTACCAACCACACGCAGCAGCGACAAGGCGCAAAAATCATCTGCAACGGTGAAAATTAGTGCAGTTCGTTACCTTTGTTACAAATCCAACCTGAGTCCTTCAGTGCAGGAATACTCACTGCCGCTCCATCCTGGATTTGTCCCTGTCAAAGGTCGACACATGCATGTGTGCATCTTTTTTCCGGCGAGCAGACATGCACACTCCCGAAAAAAACCGCGCGCGTTATTCTACGTGATAAACACGTTAAACAGCAGGTCAAACCGAATATCTTTGCGAATATTTTTTCACATTTGAGTCAAGTGGCTGGGAAGCAGCAAAAAAATCCCCCTGACCGCCGAAAACTCCGCATTTGGTCAGCTCTTGCCACTCGCCCCGGCTGCGGACTCCGGCGGCGAAAACCTGAATCGACGTTCCCTTACAGGCCTCAACCAGACTTTGAACCAACAGCTGGTTCTGACTGCGTTTTTCAATATTGCGCACCAGTACCGGATCTAGCTTAATCAGCTCAACCTCAAGCTGCTTAATCCAGGTGGTACTGACTAAAGCTAAACCTGCCTGCGTTACCGCAACCCGAACGCCTAATGCATGAATTAAACGTACGACTGGCTGTAAACGCGTCATATGTTGACAGACATCTACCTCTGCAAGTTCAAAAATAATCCGTCGACGTTGAGATTTCTCGCACTGCATCAAAGTATCACGCAGCCAACGCTGGAAACGCGGGCGAATAAGCGACTCGACCGTCACCTGAATTGCCAGATTTTCCTCAGGCCAAAACCCCAGGAATGGGATCAGACGAGTGATCTGCTGGCGGTCGTATTCTTCACCGAGGCCAAACTCCAGCACCATCGGCATATATTCCGCGGCGATAACCTCTTCTTTACCGTCAAAAATACGGCACATCAGTTCTCGGTGATGAACGCTGCCGTCGAGGTTGACCGCCGGTTTTTGGTAAAGGCGCGGGCCGCCGCGGCTGAGCATCTGCTCAATCAAAGTGCGCCAGCGGACGTTGCCGCGCCCTTTCTCCGGCAGCGAGTCATCGTATATCGCCCAACTGTTGCTGCCCTGTAGCACCGCGTTGCGTACCGCCGCCTCGGCGTGTTCCATCACCTGTTCGGTGGTCTGCCCGCCGCGCCAGGCGCAAATACCGATGTGCATCATGTCATCGCGATCGAGGATTTTCGCCAGCGGCAGGCCATCAATGGCTTTGAGCAGTTGCCCGGCGATGCTGTCGGCTTCTTTTAAGGTGCGATGCGGTAGCAGGACGGTAAAGTCACTGCGGCGATAGCGCGCCAGCAGCGCACCGGGATAACGCATAATAAAGGTAGAAAGCAGGTTGATGAGCGTAAAGACATGTTCTTCCGCCGCGGCCCGGCCCCAGTTGTCGCGCAGGAAGTCAAAGTCCGGCAGGCGGATCATCATCACGATACCGTGAGAGCCGACGTTTTCCTGGTCGTCGAGCAGCGTCGCGAGCTGATTATCAAAGAACAGTCGGTTGCTGAGGCCAGTTTTCGAGTCCTGAGCCGCGTAGGAGCGAATCAGTGTGTCCAGGCGGCTGCGCTGTTCTCCGGCAAACTGAATTTCAGAAAGTAGCATATCCAGTGCCGAACTGGTGCGGGCGGGCCATTCATGGATATTACCTTTGGCTTTCGGCCCGCGCTCGCCGTTAAGAATACGAATAGAGCGCAGCTCCAGCAGCTCTTCCCCCGCAAGCTGTCGACGCAGCCAGCGCACGGCGATAAAGACCACCAGCACCATAAAGGCAATCGTAATGGTCAACGGCGCGGTGGTCATCAACGAGCGGAAGTAGTTGGCCATCGGGTCCTGATAGACCAGATGAATCTTCATGCCGGGGTGCTTGAGCGATGGAACTTCCATTTCGCGGAATTGATAGTGGCTGCCAACTGGCTGATAGCTGCTAGTGCGGCTATGGTGGAACAGCGCCTTTCCATTCAGCGTGAAATCGATACGGACGATATCGAGCGGCACCATGATTTCATCAAGCTGATGGTCGAGCTTATCGAACGGTGTGTTAATGAGGCGGTTATCCAATACCGTTGCCACGGCCTGCACGCGATTGGCTATCTTGTACTGTATGCCGTTATAAAAACTCAGTGAGGAGCCAATTAACGTCACAAAGATGGTAAGCCCAGTTAAGAGCGTAAAAAAGGCTGAGAACTTCGTCGTTAATCGCATCCCTGTGTTAACTCCGTAGGTTAATCGTCCCCGACAGAGAGCCGGGCGCCTGTGTTCGCACATTACTATCAGAAGTAAGCACTAACATATCAAACCAGGTCGGCATACTACCAAACCTGGCGGATCTGGCAATTTATTGCGCCAAATCGCCAACAAATAATGATAAACGAGTATAGTCCCCGGTAAATTTTTTCACTATCAGTCCATGTAAGGAAGGGTTATGCAGGCACTCATCTTAGAACAGCAGGATGGTAAAACTATCGCCGCAGTGAAGGCCGTTGACGACAGTCTGCTGCCGCAGGGTAACGTCACTGTCGATATCCAGTGGTCCAGCCTGAACTATAAAGACGCTCTCGCTATCACCGGAAAAGGGAAAATCATTCGTAACTTCCCGATGGTGCCAGGCATCGACTTTGCCGGGACGGTTCACACCAGCGATGATGCGCGCTTTACGCCGGGCCAGCAGGTGCTGCTGACCGGTTGGGGCGTGGGCGAAAACCATTGGGGCGGCCTGTCCGAGCGCGCACGCGTCAACGGCGACTGGCTAGTACCGCTGCCCGCTGGCCTGGATGGACGCAAAGCCATGATCATCGGCACCGCGGGCTTCACCGCGATGCTGTGCGTGATGGCGCTGGAAGATGCAGGTGTGCGCCCTGAAGACGGCGAGATCGTGGTGACCGGCGCCAGCGGTGGCGTGGGCAGTACCGCTATCGCCCTGCTGCACAAACTGGGTTATCAGGTCGCGGCGGTGTCTGGTCGTGAAAGCACCCATAGCTACCTTCGCGCGCTGGGGGCAAACCGCATTCTGGGCCGTGATGAGTTCGCGGAAACCCGTCCGTTGGAAAAACAGATCTGGGCCGGTGCGGTTGATACCGTTGGCGATAAAGTGCTGGCCAAAGTGCTGGCGCAGATGAACTACGGCGGTTGCGTCGCGGCCTGCGGCCTGGCCGGTGGCTTTGCGCTGCCGACTACCGTGATGCCGTTCATCCTGCGTAACGTTCGTCTGCAGGGCGTGGATTCAGTGATGACACCGGCGGCACGCCGCGCGGAAGCATGGAAACGTCTGGTTACCGATTTACCTGAGTCCTTCTTCGCACAGAGCGCAACGGAGATAAGTCTTTCTCAAGCGCCTGAATTTGCAGATAAAATCATCAGCAACCAGATTCAGGGCCGAACTCTGGTGAAAATCGACTAAGCACTTATTTTTCAAGGCGCACTCGCGTTAATTTGACTCCTCCGCCATGCTTAATAAAAGCCTGCCGGAGGAAGTCATGAAATCCCGTAAATTAACTGAAGCAGACGTCACCGCCGAGTCTGTTTTTATGCTTCAGCGCCGCCAGGTGCTGAAGATGCTTGGTATCAGCACCGCTGCCGCCTCACTTCCACTGCACGCCTCCAGTCTGACAGACTGGTTTAAAGGTAACGACCGACCGCCAGCCCCGGCGGGAAAGCCGCTGACGTTCAGCAAGCCAGATGAATGGCAGAACAAGCTCACGCTGACGCCAGAAAACAAAGTCACCGGCTATAACAACTTCTATGAGTTTGGCCTCGATAAAGCCGACCCCGCCGCTAACGCCGGTAGCCTCCCCATCGACCCATGGAAACTCACCATTGGCGGTGAAGTCGCAAAGCCGATGACGCTCGATCATGACGATTTAACCAAACGCTTCCCGCTGGAACAGCGCATCTACCGTATGCGCTGCGTCGAGGCCTGGTCGATGGTAGTACCGTGGATTGGTTTCCCACTGCATAAACTACTGGCAGCCGTCGAGCCCACCAGCAATGCAAAGTACGTGGCATTTAAGACGCTTTACTCCCCGGAAAACATGCCCGGGCAGAAAGACCGATTTATCGGCGGTGGTCTTGCGTATCCTTATATAGAAGGATTGCGCCTGGACGAAGCCATGAACCCGCTAACGCTACTCACCGTCGGTGTCTACGGCAAAGCGCTGCCGCCGCAAAACGGTGCGCCAATCCGTCTGACGGTTCCGTGGAAGTACGGCTTTAAGGGGATAAAGTCTATCGTCAGTATCATGCTGACCCGTGAGCGCCCGGATTCCACCTGGAACCTCGCCGCCCCGGACGAATACGGGTTCTTTGCCAACGTGAATCCGCACGTCGATCATCCTCGATGGTCCCAGGCGACGGAGCGTTTTATTGGCTCTGGCGGTATTCTTGATGTTCAGCGACAGCCAACGCTACTGTTTAACGGCTATGCGGATGAAGTGGCTTCGCTCTATCGTGGAATGAATTTGCGGGAGAATTTTTGATGCGTTTAACGGCAAAACAGGTCACCTGGCTGAAGGTTTTCCTGCATCTTGCGGCTTTTTTGCCGTTTGTCTGGCTGTTCTGGGCCGTATCACAGGGGCAGCTAAGTGCTGATCCAGTGAAAGATATTCAGCATTTTACCGGTAGGATGGCTCTGAAATTACTGCTGGCGACCTTGTTGGTCGCCCCGCTGGCGCGCTACGCTAAACAACCGCTGCTGATTCGCACCCGGCGATTACTGGGATTGTGGTGCTTTGCATGGGCGACTATTCACCTCACCAGCTATAGCGTTCTGGAACTGGGGATTCAGAATTTGTCGCTATTAGGCCAGGAAATCGCCACACGTCCTTATCTTCTGCTGGGATTTGCCTGCTGGCTGATTTTATTGGCCCTGGCGGTGACGTCTACTCAAGCGATGCAGCGAAAATTAGGCCGACGCTGGCAGCTTTTGCATAACTTCGTCTATCTTGTCGCGATCCTCGCACCGATACATTTCTTGTGGTCGGTAAAGATTATCTCACCACAACCGGTTATCTACGCGGCCATCGCCGTCGTGCTTTTAGCCTGCCGTTATAAGAAGTTTCGCCAGTGGTGGCGCTAGTTTCGTGATATGTGCGGTTTACCGCAATTCTCTTATAGTCAGACGTTCTTTACACGATAGCAGTTGATAATCTTCCCTGATAAGACCAGTATTTAGCTGCCAAATGCTACGAAATAGTTATAATGTGCGACCTTGGTTTTCCCGACCGGGTTTTTAACCCCCTGAAAGGGTGACAATCGCGCATCGAAGGTATATTTTGTTTTTTACCCGAGAATTGCAGGAGATAGCAGCACAATGACTGACAAGTTTCGCATTTTGCTTTTGAACGGTCCGAACCTGAATATGTTAGGCACCCGTGAGCCAGAGAAGTACGGCACGCTGACGCTTTCCCAGATCGTAAGCCGCTTAACCGCGGAAGCTGAAATCCTGAACGTCACGCTCGACAGCCTGCAATCCAACGCCGAGTACGTCCTCATCGACCGTATTCATCAGGCTAAAGACAATATTGACTATATCCTGATTAATCCGGCCGCGTTCACGCACACGAGCGTTGCCCTTCGCGATGCGTTGCTGGCGGTGAGCATCCCGTTTATCGAGATCCACCTGAGCAACGTTCATGCGCGCGAACCATTCCGCCATCATTCGTATCTGTCTGATATCGCTTCTGGCGTTATCTGCGGACTCGGGGCTGACGGCTATTCATACGCTTTACAGACGGCGGTAAAACGCCTGTCACAATCAAACTAAACAAAGAGTACGGAACCCACTCATGGATATTCGTAAGATTAAAAAACTGATCGAGCTGGTCGAAGAGTCTGGCATCAACGAACTGGAAATTTCTGAAGGTGAAGAGTCAGTGCGCATCAGCCGCTCTGCTCCGAACACCGGTATTCCAGTGATGCAGCAGGCCTACGCAGCGCCTGTCATGCAAGCGCAAGCACCTGTTGCTGCAGCACCAGCTGCTGCTGAAGCTCCGGCTAAAGCTGAAATCAGTGGTCACATCGTACGTTCCCCAATGGTTGGTACTTTCTATCGCACCCCAGGCCCGGACGCGAAAGCCTTCGTGGAAGTTGGTCAGAAAGTAAACGTAGGCGATACCCTGTGCATCGTTGAAGCGATGAAAATGATGAACCAGATCGAAGCTGACAAAGCAGGGACTGTGAAAGCAATCCTGGTAGAAAGCGGTCAGCCAGTTGAATTTGACGAGCCTCTGGTCGTCATCGAGTAACGAGGCGAAGATGCTGGATAAAATTGTCATCGCCAACCGCGGCGAGATCGCACTGCGTATTCTTCGTGCCTGTAAAGAACTGGGCATCAAGACCGTGGCTGTGCACTCCACTGCGGACCGCGATTTAAAACACGTACTGCTGGCGGATGAAACGGTCTGTATTGGCCCGGCTCAGTCCGTAAAAAGCTACCTGAACATCCCGGCTATCATCAGCGCTGCTGAGATCACCGGTGCTGTTGCGATTCACCCAGGCTACGGCTTCCTCTCTGAGAACGCCAACTTTGCCGAGCAGGTTGAACGTTCCGGCTTCATCTTCATCGGCCCGAAAGCCGACACTATTCGCCTGATGGGTGACAAAGTGTCCGCGATCACCGCGATGAAGAAAGCAGGCGTACCAACCGTTCCAGGTTCTGACGGCCCGCTGGGCGAAGATATGGATGTTAACCGCGCTCATGCTAAACGCATCGGCTACCCGGTTATCATCAAAGCCTCCGGCGGCGGCGGCGGTCGCGGCATGCGCGTAGTGCGCAGCGACGCAGACCTGGCGCAGTCCATTGCCATGACCAAAGCGGAAGCTAAAGCAGCTTTCAGCAACGACATGGTTTATATGGAAAAATACCTGGAAAATCCTCGCCACGTCGAGATTCAGGTACTGGCTGACGGTCAGGGCAACGCTATCTATCTGGCTGAACGTGACTGCTCTATGCAGCGTCGTCACCAGAAAGTTGTCGAAGAAGCACCAGCACCGGGCATCACTCCGGAACTGCGTCGCTACATCGGCGAACGCTGCGCGAAAGCGTGTGTGGATATCGGCTACCGCGGCGCGGGTACTTTCGAGTTCCTGTTCGAAAACGGCGAGTTCTATTTCATTGAAATGAACACCCGTATCCAGGTAGAGCATCCGGTTACTGAGATGATCACCGGCGTTGACCTTATCAAAGAGCAGCTGCGTATCGCTGCCGGTCAGCCGCTGTCCATCAAGCAAGAAGAAGTCCATGTCCGTGGCCATGCGGTAGAATGCCGTATCAACGCCGAAGACCCAGACACCTTCCTGCCAAGCCCGGGTAAAATTACCCGCTTCCACGCGCCGGGCGGCTTTGGCGTTCGTTGGGAATCTCATATCTACGCTGGCTACACCGTACCACCGTACTATGACTCAATGATCGGCAAACTCATCTGCTACGGTGAGACCCGCGACGTGGCCATTGCTCGCATGAAGAACGCGCTGCAGGAACTGATCATCGACGGTATCAAAACCAACGTTGATCTGCAGATGCGTATCATGACCGACGAGAACTTCCAGCATGGTGGTACCAACATCCACTACCTGGAGAAAAAACTCGGATTACAGGAAAAATAATCCTGTTATCGCAGCAAAAGGCCGGATTTTCCGGCCTTTTTTCTTTTTCTCTCCCCTCATCTTTTCCTTGCGGTACAATCCCCGCTTTCTTCATCCACAAGGGACAAAAAATGGACAAGCGTTTTGTTCAGGCCCATAAAGAGGCGCGCTGGGCGCTTTGGCTAACCCTTCTCTATCTTGCTGCGTGGTTAGCGTGTGCTTACTTACCTGATTCCACGCAGGGTATCACCGGTCTGCCGCACTGGTTTGAAATGGCCTGCCTGCTGATGCCGCTGGTTTTTATTTTGCTCTGCTGGCTGATGGTGAAGTTTGTCTACCGCGATATTCCACTGGAGGATGACGACCATGCAGCTTGAAGTCATTCTGCCGCTTATCGCCTATCTGTTGGTGGTGTTTGGTATATCGATCTACGCCATGCGCAAACGCGTGACGGGTAACTTCCTCAATGAATACTTCCTTGGCAGTCGCTCAATGGGAGGCATCGTCCTTGCGATGACGCTGACCGCCACGTATATCAGCGCCAGCTCGTTTATCGGCGGACCAGGTGCGGCCTATAAATACGGAATAGGATGGGTGCTGCTGGCGATGATCCAGCTACCGGCTATCTGGCTTTCGTTAGGGGTACTGGGCAAGAAATTTGCTATTCTCGCCCGTCGCTACAACGCCGTGACGCTCAACGATATGCTGTTCGCTCGTTATCAAAGCAGGCTTCTGGTCTGGCTGGCTAGTCTTAGCCTGCTGGTCGCCTTTGTGGGGGCGATGACGGTGCAGTTCATCGGAGGTGCGCGTCTGTTGGAAACAGCAGCAGGCATCCCTTATGAAACCGGTCTGCTGATTTTCGGCATCAGTATCGCGCTTTACACCGCATTTGGCGGCTTCCGTGCCAGCGTGCTGAACGACACGATGCAGGGGCTGGTGATGCTGATTGGCACCATTGTCCTGCTGGTCGGCGTCGTTCACGCCGCGGGCGGGATAGGTCATGCAGTACATACTTTAGAAACCATTGATCCTAAACTGGTATCGCCGCAGGGAGCAGGAGATATTCTGTCGCCAACCTTTATGACCTCATTCTGGGTGCTGGTCTGCTTTGGCGTTATCGGTCTGCCACATACCGCCGTAAGATGTATCTCCTATAAAGACAGTAAAGCCGTCCACCGGGGAATCGTCGTCGGAACCATCGTGGTCGCTATCCTGATGTTTGGTATGCACCTTGCCGGGGCGCTGGGACGGGCAGTGATTCCCGACCTCACCGTACCCGACCTGGTGATCCCTACGCTGATGGTGAAGGTGCTACCACCCTTCGCCGCGGGGATCTTCCTGGCCGCCCCCATGGCGGCAATTATGTCGACAATTAATGCCCAATTACTGCAAAGTTCCGCTACGATCATCAAAGATCTCTATCTGAACCTGCATCCGGAACAGTTACAGAATGAACGTCGCCTGAAGCGTATGTCGGCGGTGATTACGCTGATTTTAGGGGCGTTGCTGCTGCTCGCCGCCTGGCGTCCGCCGGAAATGATTATCTGGCTGAACCTGCTCGCCTTCGGCGGGCTGGAAGCGGTATTCCTGTGGCCATTAGTGCTCGGACTGTACTGGGAGCGTGCGAACGCTGTCGGCGCGCTGAGTGCCATGATTGTCGGCGGTGTGCTGTATGCCGTGCTGGCCACATTTAACGTTCAGTACCTGGGCTTCCATCCGATTGTGCCCTCGTTACTGCTAAGTTTGCTGGCGTTTGTGGTCGGGAACCGTTTTGGTCAACCCGTCCCACAGGCTGCCGTAATTTCTTCTGATAAATAAAGAGTTTTGCCATGCCGTGGATCCAACTGAAACTGAACACAACCGGCGAGAATGCCGAAGATCTTAGCGATGCGCTGATGGAAGCCGGTTCGGTCTCCATCACCTTCCAGGATACGCATGACACGCCGGTCTTTGAGCCGCTGCCGGGTGAAACGCGTCTGTGGGGCGATACCGACGTTATCGGCCTGTTCGATGCAGAAACCGACATGAAAGAAGTGGTTGCCATCCTGGAACAGCATCCGCTGTTGGGTGAAGGCTTCGCCCACAAGATTGAGCAGCTGGAAGATAAAGACTGGGAGCGCGAGTGGATGGATAACTTCCACCCGATGCGCTTTGGCGAACGCCTGTGGATCTGCCCAAGCTGGCGCGATGTGCCGGACGTTAACGCCGTTAACGTGATGCTCGATCCAGGCCTGGCCTTCGGCACCGGTACGCACCCAACCACCTCCCTGTGTTTACAGTGGCTGGACGGGCTGGATTTAACCGGCAAAACGGTTATCGACTTTGGCTGTGGCTCCGGGATCCTCGCGATCGCCGCGCTGAAGTTGGGTGCTGCGAAAGCAATCGGGATCGATATCGATCCGCAGGCCATTCAGGCTAGCCGAGATAACGCACAGCGTAACGGCGTTTCTGAACGTCTGGAACTGTACCTGCCACAGGATCAGCCAGAAGCCATGAAAGCCGATGTCGTGGTCGCAAACATCCTGGCTGGCCCATTACGCGAGCTGGCTCCGTTAATCAGCGTGCTGCCGGTTACAGGCGGCCTGCTGGGGCTTTCTGGTATCCTGGCAAGCCAAGCGGAAAGCGTCTGCGAAGCCTATGCCGATCTCTTTGACCTCGACGCCGTCGTCGAGAAAGAAGAGTGGTGCCGTATTACTGGTCGCAAAAAATAATTCCTTCCCGTGGCCTCTCTGGAGGCCACAGCTTCCCGCTTTTTGTACGTCCCTCACCCCATCCATGCGTTAAAACATCGACTTAACTCATTAAAGTTAAAAAATAAAAAACGCAAACCATTCAATGGACGATATGAAGGCGAAGGGTCTCCCTAGCACTGGGCTCGCTCAGCAAGGAGTATAAAACCTGTCAAGCCGGGATGAATCAATCCCCGATTAACATCGAGACCACACTCAAAGCACATCTTTCACCGACGATTGATGACGTTCTCTGACCACACCACCCTGCTCCGAGGGTGTGACCTGGATTGTCCTGAAGCAGCCCATGACGCTTTCAGAAGCGCAGCTGAAAAAATTCACCCACACGATGCACCATGACAATAACCGACCGGCACAGCCGCTCAATGGCCGTGTAGTTGTCGAATACGCGGCAGAAGAGTGCCGGGATCATGTCCTGAAATGCGAGCATTGTCACACTATGTCACAATAATCTGCTGATTAAATCAGCAGATTATCTTGCCAGATCTCCCTGAGTCGAAGAAAAAGTGAGAAGTTACTCAAAAATATAGATGTAGATAAAATCGCCATAATTTTCTAATTAGATGATTTATATAATTAATTCTTTAGTGGTGACATCGCTTACTGCGATTCTTTGATCCACCTCAGAGGATTGGTTAAAGTTTGGCCTTTCATCTCGTGCAAAAAATGCGTAATATACGCCGCCTTGCAGTCACAGTATGGTCATTTCTTAACTCATGCGTATCGGACAACACCAGCTCAGAAATCGACTGATCGCAGCACCTATGGCAGGTATTACCGACCGGCCGTTCAGGACGCTGTGCTACGAGATGGGAGCAGGTTTAACCGTTTCCGAGATGATGTCGTCTAACCCGCAGGTCTGGGAAAGCGATAAGTCCCGCCTTCGGATGGTGCACATTGATGAACCAGGTATTCGTACCGTGCAAATTGCCGGAAGCGTACCTGAAGAAATGGCAGATGCCGCGCGTATCAACGTGGAAAGTGGCGCCCAGATTATTGATATCAATATGGGTTGCCCGGCCAAAAAAGTGAATCGCAAGCTTGCAGGTTCAGCCCTTCTGCAATACCCCGACCAGGTGAAGTCAATCCTGACGGCGGTTGTCAGCGCAGTGGACGTTCCTGTTACGTTAAAGATTCGCACGGGTTGGTCGCCGGAACACCGTAACTGTGTAGAGATTGCCCAACTGGCCGAAGACTGTGGCATTCAGGCCCTGACCATTCATGGACGCACACGCGCCTGTTTGTTCAATGGTGAAGCTGAATACGACAGCATTCGGGCAGTTAAGCAGAAAGTTTCCATTCCGGTTATCGCGAATGGTGACATTACTGACCCGCTTAAAGCCAGAGCTGTACTCGACTATACGGGGGCTGATGCCCTGATGATAGGACGTGCCGCTCAGGGAAGACCCTGGATCTTTCGGGAAATCCAGCATTATCTGGACACTGGGGAGCTGCTTGCCCCACTGCCACTGGCAGAGGTTAAGCGCTTGCTTTGTGCGCACGTTCGGGAACTGCATGACTTTTATGGTCAGGCAAAAGGGTACCGAATCGCGCGTAAACACGTATCCTGGTATCTCCAGGAGCACGCTCCAAATGACCAGTTTCGGCGCACATTCAACGCCATAGAGGATGCCAGCGTACAGCTGGAGGCGTTGGAGGCATACTTCGAAAATCTTGCGTAATGAAATAAAGAGCTGACAGAACTATGTTCGAACAACGCGTAAATTCTGACGTACTGACCGTTTCTACCGTTAACTCTCAGGATCAGGTAACTCAAAAACCCCTGCGTGACTCGGTTAAACAGGCACTGAAGAACTATTTTGCTCAACTGAACGGTCAGGATGTTAATGACCTGTATGAGCTGGTACTGGCTGAAGTAGAACAGCCCCTGTTGGACATGGTGATGCAATACACCCGTGGTAACCAGACCCGCGCAGCCCTGATGATGGGCATCAACCGTGGTACTCTGCGTAAGAAACTGAAAAAATACGGCATGAACTGATACTAATCAGTTAATTGCTTGATTTTGAAGGCGCTACTCGGCATGGGGAAGCGCCTTTTTTATTGCCTGTTTTACGCCTCAGCGTAGACGATACGGTAGCCCTGATCCTCAGGAATAACCCGCGCAAAGCCCGACCCACCGAAGTGCATCCCCGCCACCAGCAGCTTTTCTGCCGCCGCCTGCGCCAGAATACGTTTACGTGATGCTTTCGCCTGTTCGCTATCGATATCAAAAGCAATGCTTACCCCGGGGTGCGCGGTCTGAATATAGGGGAAGTGAACAATGTCACCCCAGATAATCAGGCAAGCTTCCGGAGTATCAATTCTGAACCCCGTATGCCCCGGCGTGTGCCCTGGCAGAGGGACGGGATGAATTCCCTCGGCAATCGGCGCATCGCTCAGCAGGCGAACACGCTCGCCATAGGTGGCTAGCGTCTGGCGCGCGCGGATAAAGTTACGCTGCTGACGTTCGTTAGCCTGTGCAAACCGTGCATCATCCAGCCAGAACGCCTTCTCAAGCGGATGCAGGTAGAGAGCGGCGTTAGGGTAAACCGCCATGCCTTCCTCATCCAGCAAGCCCCCCAGATGGTCAGGATGAGCGTGAGTCAGCAACACGGTATCCACCGTTTCAGGCTGGACGCCAGCACCCTGCAAATTGGCTTTCAACTGCCCGCCCACGTTATTGGCGCCGCCGGTTCCTGAATCCACCAGAATCGTTCGCCCGCGCCCACGGATAAGATAACCATAGATATGCAGATTTCCAGGCTCGGTAATCCCAGCCTGCTTCTGGATCTCCCCGGCCTCTGTCGTGCTAATACCGGACAGGAGTTCGAGACTCGCTGCCATATTACCGTCGCTGAGCGGCGTCACCAAAAAGTCGCCAATCTGGCGAGAAATCGCGTTCATAAACACCTCGTTACGGGGATGATGAGTAGAAGAATAAGATGACAGAAGCCGAAAGCAGAGGACAGCAGAAGCAGGGCCAGATGAATAATCTTCAGGCTTCCCTGCCTGAGAGGATACGCAGTTACTGGTTAACAACCAGCGTAGGCCGGGTAGCCCACAGATGTTGAGCACAAACGGTCGCCATAATATTGTCGACAAGCAGCGGAGCCTGTTGATAGAGATCAAACTGCAGTGGGTCCATCAGCCAATTTTTGATAATGCCGCTAAATGCGCTATGTAAGACAATCAATATAATTTCAATGTCTGTATCAGCAGGTAATATTTTGTTACGCACGCAGGCCTGCAATTCATTTCGCATGGAATCATAGCTAAAGCCTATTTTCTTTCTAATTTCATGCTCCGGCACCATATCGCTACTAAACTCACACTTATGATACAGGATCTGCATCAGCGCGCGCTGCCGCGGCGTTTCAGCAATATATTGCAAACCAACGACAAATTTATTTCTTAAGTTTAATAGTGGATTGGTGCTGTCTATTTGTATCAATTTATGATGGATTAGGTCGCGCAGCGGTAGTTGTTCTTCCCACATCGCATTAAATAATTCACTTTTGCTGGCAAAATGCCAGTAAACCGCACCGCGAGTTACCCCGGCAGCATCCGCAATGTCGGTCAGGGTGGTGTTACTCACGCCCCGCAGCGCAAACTGCTCAATGGCTGAATCAAGCAGCAGTTGGCGCGTCTTGAGCGCCTCTTCTTTCGTTTTTCTGGCCATAGCCTACGTCACTTACCGCAAACTTCGCGGTGGATGGAAAATCAATTTAATTTACCATTTAGGCTAACAACAGTATTTACCAAAAAGTTTGATAAGTACTAAAAATCAATAAATCCATTAAACATATATTTAATTAATTTATATTCACATTATGAATGCATGATTTCATCACACCACTTTTCAGATTCTCTAATCCTGCTATTTTTGCGTTTCCGTGCCTTTGGTGATCGTTCAAAAATAACTATCTCTTACATCCACCGATGTTTATTTGTAGGATAACGAACTGCATTTTTTATTCACCCTTTCTTTCACAGATTTTTAGTCAAACCAGGCTATCAATCTATAAGGAACAGCAATGACGAGTCACGCCAGGGTTACACTTTTATCCAGCTTAATTATCTCAGCAGCATTACTTAGCGGCTGTGATAATTCTGGAAGCCAACAAGCGCATGCGCCAATGCCTCAGGTTACCGTTCACACCGTTAACAATGCGCCATTGTCCATCACTACCGAATTACCAGGCCGTACCTCTGCGTTTCGCGTCGCTGAAGTTCGTCCACAGGTCAGCGGCATTATCCTGAAACGCAACTTTGTGGAAGGGAGTGATGTAGAGGCCGGTCAGTCTCTTTATCAAATAGACCCAGCCACCTACCAGGCGGCCTATGACAGCGCGAAAGGCGATCAGACGAAAGCTGAAGCCGCTGCGGTCATCGCTCACCTGACCGTGAAGCGCTATGTTCCTCTGCTAGGCACCAAATACATCAGCCAACAGGACTATGACCAGGCGGTAGCAACAGCACGCCAGGCCGATGCGGACGTCATGGCGGCGAAAGCCACCGTTGAGACCGCACGTATTAACCTGGCCTATACCAAAGTGACCTCGCCAATCACTGGCCGCATTGGTAAATCCAGCGTGACTGAAGGCGCTCTGGTGACCAACGGGCAGTCGGATGCCATGGCAACGGTACAGCAGTTGGATCCTATCTACGTCGATGTCACCCAGTCCAGCAGCGACTTTATGCGCCTCAAGCAAGAAAGCCTGCAGCAGGGCGGCGACGCCAAAAGCGTACAGTTGTTGATGGAAAACGGTCAGGCCTACGCGCTGAAAGGTTCGCTGCAGTTCACAGACGTTACCGTGGATGAAAGCACCGGCTCTATCACTCTTCGCGCCATTTTCCCTAACCCGCAGCATGTACTACTGCCAGGGATGTTCGTTCGTGCGCGCATCGATGAAGGTGTGAACCCAAATGCCATGCTGGTTCCACAGCAGGGCGTCACTCGTACGCCTCGCGGTGATGCCACCGTCCTGCTGGTGAATGATAAAAACCAGGTCGAAACACGCAGCGTCGTTGCCGCCCAGGCGATTGGCGACCAGTGGCTGATTACCAGCGGCCTGAAAGCGGGCGATAAGGTGATTGTCAGCGGGCTGCAGAAAGTGCGCCCGGGCGCAACCGTGAAGGCTGAAGAGGATACCGCAGCGCCTGCTGCGAAATAAGGTACCGACCACATGTCTAAGTTTTTTATCCATCGACCGGTGTTTGCCTGGGTTCTGGCCATCATCATGATGATTGCGGGTGGTCTTGCCATCCTGCAGTTGCCAATCGCGCAGTACCCGACGATCGCTCCACCTGCCGTGGCGATTTCAGCAACCTATCCAGGTGCTGATGCGCAAACCGTGCAGGATACCGTCACCCAGGTTATCGAACAGAATATGAACGGTATCGATAACCTGATGTACATGTCCTCAACCAGTGACTCCGCAGGTTCCGTGACCATCACCCTGACCTTTAAGTCAGGCACCGATCCGGATATCGCCCAGGTTCAGGTTCAGAACAAGCTCTCTCTGGCAACACCGCTGCTGCCGCAGGAAGTGCAGCAGCAGGGTATCAGCGTTGAGAAGTCGAGCAGCAGCTTCCTGATGGTAGCCGGGTTTATCTCTGATAACCCAACGACCGTACAGGACGATATTTCTGACTACATCGCCTCTAACGTTAAGGACCCTATCAGTCGTCTGAACGGCGTGGGTGACGTGCAGCTCTTTGGTGCGCAGTATGCGATGCGTATCTGGCTCGACGGCAACCTGCTGAACAAATACAACCTGACGCCGGTTGATGTCATTAATCAGTTAAAGGTACAGAACGACCAGATTGCGGCAGGCCAGCTGGGCGGTACGCCAGCGGTGAAAGGCCAGCAGTTGAATGCCTCAATTATTGCGCAGACGCGTTTAAAAGATCCGGTTGAGTTCGGTAAAGTGACTCTGCGTGTGAACGCCGATGGTTCGGTGGTACATCTGAGCGACGTCGCGCGTATTGAACTCGGCGGTGAGAACTACAACGTCGTCGCACGTATTAACGGTAAACCGGCATCGGGGCTTGGGATCAAGCTGGCGACCGGCGCGAACGCGCTGGATACCGCCAACGCCATCAAAGCCAAGCTCGCGGAGCTACAACCCTTCTTCCCGCAGGGGATGAAGGTGGTCTATCCGTATGACACCACGCCGTTCGTGACCATCTCGATTCACGAAGTTATTAAGACGCTGTTTGAGGCGATTATTCTCGTCTTCCTCGTCATGTACCTGTTCTTGCAGAACATCCGTGCGACGCTTATTCCAACTATCGCCGTCCCGGTAGTGCTGCTCGGGACCTTCGCCGTACTGTCGATGTTTGGCTACTCGATAAACACCCTAACCATGTTCGGGATGGTGCTCGCGATAGGTCTGCTCGTCGATGATGCCATCGTGGTGGTGGAAAACGTCGAGCGCGTGATGGTTGAGGAGAAGCTATCGCCCGTCGAGGCCACCGAGAAATCGATGGAGCAGCTCCAGGGCGCGCTGGTTGGGATCGCGATGGTGCTGTCAGCGGTATTCGTACCGATGGCCTTCTTTGGCGGCTCAACCGGGGCTATCTATCGCCAGTTCTCGATAACCATCGTTTCCGCAATGGCGCTGTCGGTACTGGTTGCCCTGATCCTCACCCCTGCGCTGTGCGCCACGCTGCTGAAACCCGCTTCTGTGGATCACTACGAGAAGAAAGGGTTCTTCGGCTGGTTTAACAATAAGTTTGACCAGAGCGTTAACCACTATACCAATAGCGTCAGCGGTATCTTGCGTTCCACTGGGCGTTACCTGCTTATCTATGTGTTGATTGTTGTCGGTATGGCGGTGCTGTTTATGCGCCTGCCAACGTCCTTCCTGCCGGACGAAGACCAGGGGGTATTCCTGACCATGGTTCAGCTTCCTGCTGGTGCGACACAGGAGCGCACGCAGAAGGTGTTGGATACGGTGACCCACTATTACCTCAATAACGAGAAGGCGAACGTTGAGAGCGTCTTTACCGTTAACGGCTTCAGCTTTAGCGGCCAGGGTCAGAACTCCGGTATGGCGTTTGTGAGCCTGAAGCCTTGGGATGAACGTAGCGGGGAAGAAAATAGTGCTGAATCCGTCATCAAGCGTGCCACGATGGCCTTCAGCCAGATTAAAGATGCGATGGTGTTCCCGTTCAACATGCCGGCGATTATCGAGCTGGGCACGGCGACCGGTTTCGACTTCGAGCTGATTGACCAGGGTAACCTCGGTCATACCGCATTGACCCAAGCCCGTAACCAGCTTCTGGGTATGGTGCAGCAGCATCCCGATCAGCTGGTTCGTGTGCGTCCAAACGGCCTGGAAGATACCGCGCAGTTCAAACTCGATGTCGATCAGGAAAAAGCGCAGGCATTAGGCGTTTCGCTGTCCGATATCAATGAGACCATTTCTGCTGCGCTGGGCGGGTACTACGTCAACGACTTTATTGACCACGGTCGCGTGAAAAAGGTCTACGTTCAGGCTGACGCAAAGTTCCGCATGCTGCCAAGCGACGTCAACAATATGTACGTACGCAGCTCAAACGGTGAGATGGTGCCATTCTCCGCCTTCGTGACTTCACGTTGGGTGTATGGCTCTCCACGTCTGGAACGCTATAACGGTCTGCCATCAATGGAGATCCTCGGTGAAGCGGCTCCAGGTAAAAGTACCGGTGAGGCGATGGCCCTGATGGAACAACTGGCCAGCAAACTGCCTTCAGGCATTGGCTTTGACTGGACGGGAATGTCCTATCAGGAACGTCTGTCCGGCAACCAGGCGCCAGCGCTGTACGCCATCTCATTGATTGTCGTCTTCCTGTGTCTGGCCGCACTCTATGAGAGCTGGTCTATTCCGTTCTCCGTTATGTTAGTAGTGCCATTAGGTGTTGTGGGAGCGCTTCTGGCCGCCTCATTACGAGGTCTGAATAACGACGTGTACTTCCAGGTAGGTCTGCTGACAACCATTGGTCTATCGGCGAAGAACGCCATTCTGATCGTTGAGTTTGCTAAAGATCTTATGGATAAAGAAGGTAAAGGGATCATTGAAGCAACGCTCGAAGCATCACGTATGCGTCTGCGCCCTATTCTGATGACCTCTCTGGCCTTTATCCTCGGCGTTATGCCTCTGGTTATCAGCCGCGGTGCAGGTAGTGGTGCGCAGAACGCAGTTGGTACCGGCGTCATGGGCGGGATGCTGACCGCGACGCTGCTGGCCATCTTCTTCGTGCCAGTATTCTTCGTTGTCGTGAGACGTCGCTTTACCAAACACTCTGAGTAACGCAATCACTCAGGATAAAAGGCGCCTACGGGCGCCTTTCTTTTTGTTCGGTAATCAGGAAGTTTAGTGGTGCAGGCTCAATACGTTAGGCTGTGCCACCATCAGTTACGCTTCGTAGCGCACCATTTCGTTATTTTCTTCTGCATCATTTCTACATAATCCCACCGTTTTCAGGCTCCCTTCTCCACGATATTTACGAACCACATAAATTGAGATTATTTCCCCTACCAATGGGCTATAGCACAGGTGATAAAATAAGCCATTCCGTAATACGGCCTATTTCTGGCGTAATGAAACGGATTATTTAGAGGCTACATCATGAAAAAATTTATTCTGGTGACGCTGCTGGCAACACTGCTTGCTGGCTGCGCGCATGACTCACCTTGTGTACCTGTTTATGACGATCAGGGCCGTCTGGTTCACACCAACACCTGCATGAAAGGGACCACACAGGACAACTGGGAAACCGCAGGTGCTATCGCCGGTGGCGCTGCTGCTTTGGCGGGCCTGACGCTGGGTATCGTTGCACTGACCAAATAACACAACGGCCAGAAAGTGCATGCTTTCTGGCCGTCTCTGCGCTTATTGTCATCGTCAGGATGACATCGCCGTCAATTTTATTATCAACAAAACCCACCTCTTTTAATTCCCGTCGACAATCTAAATAGCTCATCATAATAAAGAGATAGCGAACGTTGTCTTATTTTCAGCGCCGTACTTGCTTCGAATGGAATATTTTGTTGAGGCAGGAGATAGAGCGTCTTTGTAGGCTGGATAAGGCGTTAACGTCGCCATCGGGCAAAGTGCACCATCCCGGAGTCGGCGTAAAACGCCTCGCCCGGGCTACGGACTGGGTATTATACGTGCACATTATTACCGTCTGTAGTCCGGGCGAGCGCAGCGACCCCGGGACTTCACAGCGCTTTCATTTCCCACAGACGTAAAAAAGCCCATCCGTCAGGATGGGCTTTTTTACTAAATTGATGTCTGGCAGTTCCCTACTCTCGCATGGGGAGACCCCACACTACCATCGGCGCTACGGCGTTTCACTTCTGAGTTCGGCATGGGGTCAGGTGGGACCACCGCGCTACAGCCGCCAGACAAATTCTTTACTAAGTGCCAAACTTTAACCCGAAAAACTGGTGCTGATACCCAGAGTCGAACTGGGGACCTCACCCTTACCAAGGGTGCGCTCTACCAACTGAGCCATATCAGCACACTAAATTTGATGCCTGGCAGTTCCCTACTCTCGCATGGGGAGACCCCACACTACCATCGGCGCTACGGCGTTTCACTTCTGAGTTCGGCATGGGGTCAGGTGGGACCACCGCGCTACAGCCGCCAGGCAAATTCTGTTATCAACACGCTTTAGCATGTCGATGTAATCTGTAATCAAGCTGAATATCGATGTCTCTTTCGCCAAAACATCTTCGGCGTTGTAAGGTTAAGCCTCACGGTTCATTAGTACTGGTTAGCTCAATGTATCGCTACACTTACACACCCAGCCTATCAACGTCGTCGTCTTCAACGTTCCTTCAGGACTCTTAAAGAGTCAGGGAGAACTCATCTTGGGGCAAGTTTCGTGCTTAGATGCTTTCAGCACTTATCTTTTCCGCATTTAGCTACCGGGCAATGCCATTGGCATGACAACCCGAACACCAGTGATGCGTCCACTCCGGTCCTCTCGTACTAGGAGCAGCCCCCCTCAATTCTCCAGCGCCCACGGCAGATAGGGACCGAACTGTCTCACGACGTTCTAAACCCAGCTCGCGTACCACTTTAAATGGCGAACAGCCATACCCTTGGGACCTACTTCAGCCCCAGGATGTGATGAGCCGACATCGAGGTGCCAAACACCGCCGTCGATATGAACTCTTGGGCGGTATCAGCCTGTTATCCCCGGAGTACCTTTTATCCGTTGAGCGATGGCCCTTCCATACAGAACCACCGGATCACTAAGACCTGCTTTCGCACCTGCTCGAGCCGTCACTCTCGCAGTCAAGCTAGCTTATGCCTTTGCACTAACCTCCTGATGTCCGACCAGGATTAGCTAACCTTCGTGCTCCTCCGTTACTCTTTAGGAGGAGACCGCCCCAGTCAAACTACCCACCAGACACTGTCCGCAACCCGGATTACGGGTCTACGTTAGAACACCAGCCATTAAAGGGTGGTATTTCAAGGTTGGCTCCACACGAACTGGCGTCCGCGCTTCAAAGCCTCCCACCTATCCTACACATCAAGGACCAGTGTTCAGTGTCAAGCTATAGTAAAGGTTCACGGGGTCTTTCCGTCTTGCCGCGGGTACACTGCATCTTCACAGCGAGTTCAATTTCACTGAGTCTCGGGTGGAGACAGCCTGGCCATCATTACGCCATTCGTGCAGGTCGGAACTTACCCGACAAGGAATTTCGCTACCTTAGGACCGTTATAGTTACGGCCGCCGTTTACCGGGGCTTCGATCAAGAGCTTCGCGTTGCCGCTAACCCCATCAATTAACCTTCCGGCACCGGGCAGGCGTCACACCGTATACGTCCACTTTCGTGTTTGCACAGTGCTGTGTTTTTAATAAACAGTTGCAGCCAGCTGGTATCTTCGACTGATTTCAGCTCCATGAGTAAATCACTTCACCTACATATCAGCGTGCCTTCTCCCGAAGTTACGGCACCATTTTGCCTAGTTCCTTCACCCGAGTTCTCTCAAGCGCCTTGGTATTCTCTACCTGACCACCTGTGTCGGTTTGGGGTACGATTTGATGTTACCTGATGCTTAGAGGCTTTTCCTGGAAGCAGGGCATTTGTTACTTCAGCACCGTAGTGCCTCGTCATCACACCTCAGCGTTAAAAGAAGTCCGGATTTACCTAAACTTCCCGCCTACATGCTTAAACCGGGACAACCGTCGCCCGGCTAACATAGCCTTCTCCGTCCCCCCTTCGCAGTAACACCAAGTACAGGAATATTAACCTGTTTCCCATCGACTACGCCTTTCGGCCTCGCCTTAGGGGTCGACTCACCCTGCCCCGATTAACGTTGGACAGGAACCCTTGGTCTTCCGGCGTGCGGGTTTTTCACCCGCATTATCGTTACTTATGTCAGCATTCGCACTTCTGATACCTCCAGCATCCCTCACAGGACACCTTCGCAGGCTTACAGAACGCTCCCCTACCCAACAACACATAGTGTCGCTGCCGCAGCTTCGGTGCACAGTTTAGCCCCGTTACATCTTCCGCGCAGGCCGACTCGACCAGTGAGCTATTACGCTTTCTTTAAATGATGGCTGCTTCTAAGCCAACATCCTGGCTGTCTGAGCCTTCCCACATCGTTTCCCACTTAACTGTGACTTTGGGACCTTAGCTGGCGGTCTGGGTTGTTTCCCTCTTCACGACGGACGTTAGCACCCGCCGTGTGTCTCCCGTGATAACATTCTTCGGTATTCGTAGTTTGCATCGGGTTGGTAAGTCGGGATGACCCCCTAGCCGAAACAGTGCTCTACCCCCGAAGATGAGTTCACGAGGCGCTACCTAAATAGCTTTCGGGGAGAACCAGCTATCTCCCGGTTTGATTGGCCTTTCACCCCCAGCCACAAGTCATCCGCTAATTTTTCAACATTAGTCGGTTCGGTCCTCCAGTTAGTGTTACCCAACCTTCAACCTGCCCATGGCTAGATCACCGGGTTTCGGGTCTATACCCTGCAACTTAACGCCCAGTTAAGACTCGGTTTCCCTGCGGCTCCCCTATTCGGTTAACCTTGCTACAGAATATAAGTCGCTGACCCATTATACAAAAGGTACGCAGTCACACCCCGAAGGATGCTCCCACTGCTTGTACGTACACGGTTTCAGGTTCTTTTTCACTCCCCTCGCCGGGGTTCTTTTCGCCTTTCCCTCACGGTACTGGTTCACTATCGGTCAGTCAGGAGTATTTAGCCTTGGAGGATGGTCCCCCCATATTCAGACAGGATACCACGTGTCCCGCCCTACTCATCGAGCTCACAACACATGCAATTTTGTGTACGGGGCTATCACCCTGTATCGCCGGCCTTTCCATACCGTTCCACTATCACACATGCTGATTCAGGCTCTGGGCTGCTCCCCGTTCGCTCGCCGCTACTGGGGGAATCTCGGTTGATTTCTTTTCCTCGGGGTACTTAGATGTTTCAGTTCCCCCGGTTCGCTTCATTACGCTATGTATTCACGTAATGATAGTGTGTCGAAACACACTGGGTTTCCCCATTCGGAAATCGTCGGTTATAACGGTTCATATCACCTTACCGACGCTTATCGCAGATTAGCACGTCCTTCATCGCCTCTGACTGCCAGGGCATCCACCGTGTACGCTTAGTCGCTTAACCTCACAACCCGAAGATGTTTCTTTCGATTCATCATCGTGCTGCAAAAATTTGAGAGACTCAAACACACCTCAGTCTGTTCTTATTACGGAGAACAGAATTCAGTGTGCTGTTTCAATTTTCAGCTTGATCCAGATTTTTAAAGAGCAAATATCTCAAACGTCACCCGAAGGTAAGTTTTGAGATATTGGGGTCGGCGACTTTCACTCACAAACCAGCAAGTGGCGTCCCCTAGGGGATTCGAACCCCTGTTACCGCCGTGAAAGGGCGGTGTCCTGGGCCTCTAGACGAAGGGGACACTGAAGTCTCAATCGCAAGACGCCTTGCTATTTACTTTTCATCAGACAATCTGTGTGAGCACTTCAAAGAACGCTTCTTTAAGGTAAGGAGGTGATCCAACCGCAGGTTCCCCTACGGTTACCTTGTTACGACTTCACCCCAGTCATGAATCACAAAGTGGTAAGCGCCCTCCCGAAGGTTAAGCTACCTACTTCTTTTGCAACCCACTCCCATGGTGTGACGGGCGGTGTGTACAAGGCCCGGGAACGTATTCACCGTAGCATTCTGATCTACGATTACTAGCGATTCCGACTTCATGGAGTCGAGTTGCAGACTCCAATCCGGACTACGACATACTTTATGAGGTCCGCTTGCTCTCGCGAGGTCGCTTCTCTTTGTATATGCCATTGTAGCACGTGTGTAGCCCTACTCGTAAGGGCCATGATGACTTGACGTCATCCCCACCTTCCTCCAGTTTATCACTGGCAGTCTCCTTTGAGTTCCCGGCCGAACCGCTGGCAACAAAGGATAAGGGTTGCGCTCGTTGCGGGACTTAACCCAACATTTCACAACACGAGCTGACGACAGCCATGCAGCACCTGTCTCAGAGTTCCCGAAGGCACCAAAGCATCTCTGCTAAGTTCTCTGGATGTCAAGAGTAGGTAAGGTTCTTCGCGTTGCATCGAATTAAACCACATGCTCCACCGCTTGTGCGGGCCCCCGTCAATTCATTTGAGTTTTAACCTTGCGGCCGTACTCCCCAGGCGGTCTATTTAACGCGTTAGCTCCGGAAGCCACTCCTCAAGGGAACAACCTCCAAATAGACATCGTTTACGGCGTGGACTACCAGGGTATCTAATCCTGTTTGCTCCCCACGCTTTCGCACCTGAGCGTCAGTCTTTGTCCAGGGGGCCGCCTTCGCCACCGGTATTCCTCCAGATCTCTACGCATTTCACCGCTACACCTGGAATTCTACCCCCCTCTACAAGACTCTAGCCTGCCAGTTTCGAATGCAGTTCCCAGGTTGAGCCCGGGGATTTCACATCCGACTTGACAGACCGCCTGCGTGCGCTTTACGCCCAGTAATTCCGATTAACGCTTGCACCCTCCGTATTACCGCGGCTGCTGGCACGGAGTTAGCCGGTGCTTCTTCTGCGAGTAACGTCAATCACTAAGGTTATTAACCTTAATGCCTTCCTCCTCGCTGAAAGTACTTTACAACCCGAAGGCCTTCTTCATACACGCGGCATGGCTGCATCAGGCTTGCGCCCATTGTGCAATATTCCCCACTGCTGCCTCCCGTAGGAGTCTGGACCGTGTCTCAGTTCCAGTGTGGCTGGTCATCCTCTCAGACCAGCTAGGGATCGTCGCCTTGGTGAGCCATTACCTCACCAACCAGCTAATCCCATCTGGGCACATCCGATGGTGTGAGGCCCGAAGGTCCCCCACTTTGGTCTTGCGACGTTATGCGGTATTAGCTACCGTTTCCAGTAGTTATCCCCCTCCATCGGGCAGTTTCCCAGACATTACTCACCCGTCCGCCACTCGTCACCCAAGAGCAAGCTCTCTGTGCTACCGTTCGACTTGCATGTGTTAGGCCTGCCGCCAGCGTTCAATCTGAGCCATGATCAAACTCTTCAATTTAAGTTTGATGCTCGTGAATTAAACTTCGTAATGAATTACGTGTTCACTCAGAGACTTGGTATTCATTTTTCGTCTTGCGACGTTAAGAATCCGTATCTTCGAGTGCCCACACAGATTGTCTGATAAATTGTTAAAGAGCAGTGCAACACGGCTTTCGCTCACTGTTGCGAGGTGGCGTATATTACGCTTTCCTCTTTCAGAGTCAACCCTCATTTTCAGGTTTTTCTCTTCAACCGAACCGGCTAGTTAGTGTGAAGTAATTCACGTTTGCCGTCTCAGTGGGTGCGCATTATAGGGAACTTTGTTTTTCACACAACCCCTTTTCTCACTTTTTTTTCTAAGTGTCGCTTTTTCACACTTTTTGCGCTGTAAGTGCGCAATTTGCTTAAATTTTGAGATGAGAAACGCACAGATTGGGTCAATAATGGGAAGAAATCTCATCATGACACCGTTTTAAAGAGGTAAACATGTCTGCCGTTTTACGCCGCTATAAAGATTTATTCCCCGTCATCGGCGATCGCGTGATGATCGACGACTCCAGCGTTATCGTCGGCGACGTTCGTTTAGCCGATGATGTCAGCATCTGGCCACTGGTAGCCGCACGTGGTGACGTTAACTACATCCAGATTGGCGCGCGAAGCAATATCCAGGATGGCAGCGTCCTTCACGTCACGCATAAATCGGCGAAAAACCCAGATGGAAACCCGCTGATCGTTGGCGAGGATGTCACGGTCGGCCATAAGGTCATGCTGCACGGCTGCACTATCGGTAACCGCGTGCTCGTGGGGATGGGTTCTATATTGCTTGATGGCGTAGTAGTAGAAGACGATGTGATGATTGGTGCCGGCAGCCTGGTTCCGCAGCATAAGCGCCTGGAGAGTGGCTATCTTTATCTGGGAAGCCCGGTTAAGCAGATCCGTCCGCTGAAAGAGGCCGAACTCGAAGGGTTACGCTATTCGGCCAATAACTATGTGAAGTGGAAAAACGACTATCTGGATCAGGACAACCACACCCAACCGTGATTGTCTTCCTGCTGCTCACGAATAAGATCGCTGGCTTCTTCTTCCAGATCCCAGCGATTCTCACGGAATAGCGATAACCACTGCTGGGGCTGCTCTCCGCCAAAACGGCGCGTCATGACATCGGCCCTGAGCGCACACATGAGCTGCATACCATTTACCAACGCCGGGAAGCAGACCGCCTGTAGATCCTCTCGCCATTCCTCCCGTTCAGGAAACTGAATAGCCTGATTCATACGCCCAACTCGCGTTTAAGAGAAGCAATGACCGGTTCAACGTTTGGCAGAATACCGTGCCACAGTAAAACGGCATGCGCCGCTTGCCCCACCAGCATACCTAGCCCATCGGCATAGCGTTTTGCGCCGTGCTGAACACACCATGCCAGAAAGGCTGTATCTCCTTTCTGATAGAACATGTCATAACAGCAAACATGACTATTAATCAGTGAAGCGGGGATGGGTGGCGTCTCCCCCGCAATACCGCTGGAGGTGGCATTAATAATAAGGTCAAACTCCTGCCCGGAAAGTTCAGACATCGCCTGCGCGCTCACGCTACCAGTATGTCGGAATAGCTCAGCTAGTGTCTGAGCTCGGGCATGCGTACGGTTGGTAATCGTCACGTTACAGTCTAAAGAGAGCAGTGGCAGCAGTACGCCACGGGCCGCACCACCAGCACCAATAAGTAGCACGCGAAAACCTGGTTTAATCAGCCCCAGTCGTTCAAGGTCGCTCAGCAGACCAATCCCGTCGGTGTTATCCCCAAGAATTCGTCCGTCATCAAGACGCTTAAGCGTGTTGACCGCCCCCGCCAGCGCAGCACGCTCCGTCAATTCATCTGCGCGGGCAAACGCTTCTTCTTTAAAAGGAACGGTGACATTTGCCCCTTTTCCTCCCTGCTTGAAAAAAGTTTCCAGGGTTTCAACGAAACCATCCAGCGGTGCCAACATGCGCCCGTAAGGGTGAATAATGCCCAGCTGTTCAGCAAACTGCTGATGAATGAATGGCGATTTGCTGTGCGCTATCGGGTTACCAAAAACAACGTAGCTTTCCACGGTTTACCCCTGGCGGAAACGTTCGCCCGTCAGGGCATCAAGAATTTCAGATGGGTTGAGGCGGCCTCCCGTCGGCGCATCAACTACCGGGAAGTCAGTGCCAAACTGCGCAAGCACTTCTGCGGTTGTCCGGCACGGTGGCAGCCCCGTCAGATTGGCGCTGGTAGAAACCAACGGTTTACCGTAAGCCTCGCAGAGCGCAATCACCACCGGGTGATCCGTGACGCGAACGGCCAACGAGCTAAAGCGACCGGTCAGCCAGCCTGGCGTGTTGGATTTCGCCGGGAAAACGAAGGTCACCGGACCTGGCCAGCGGGCAAACACGGTGGCGCGCTGCTCATCGGTCAGCATGCTGTCGTCAATATAAGGTTTAAGTTGTTCGAAGCTCGCAGCAATAAGGATGAGACCTTTCTCTACCGGGCGCTGTTTCAACGCCAGCAGATTCATGACGGCTTCTTCACTATCGGGATCGCAGCCGACGCCAAACACGGCTTCGGTTGGATAAGCGATGACTTCTTTATTATTCAGAGCAACAACCGCACGCTGTACGGCCTCTGATGGCAGGTTTTTATTCACTGATTTGTTTCGCCGGTACCGGCTTTCCACATTGTTTACTGGCACAAAAGCGTTTTACGCCCTGCGCCGTTTTCTTTTCGATAAGCAGCGGGTAATGGCACTCGGGGCACTCCCCCGCTACCGGTGTGAAGTTAATGACGAACTGGCAATCCGGATAGCGATCGCAGGAATGAAAGTTTTTGCCATAGCGAGAGCGGCGCTGTACCAGGTGACCTTGTTGGCACGCGGGGCAGACGATGGCCGTTTCATCTGGCTTATCAATAACTTCAGTGTGGTCACATTCAGGATACTGACTGCATCCGATGAACATGCCAAAGCGCCCCTGGCGCAACACCAGCACGGCACCACACTCAGGACAAGACTGCCCCTCCAGAATTTTGACGATATGTCCGTCCGCCTGGCTTTTCAGGGGACGAACGTAATCGCATTCCGGATAATGGGAACAGCCAAGAAACGGCCCGTGTTTACCGGACCGTATGACCAGTTCGGCCCCGCACTGTGGGCAGGGCTCGTGTTTAGGCACCGTAAACAGTGCAGATTTGACCATAACAACTCTTGATGCCACAAAATGAATTAATGCAGCATACCTTCATTCGTCTCGAAGAGTAATTCTTCCATTTGTTGATAGGCGTTTTCGCAGCCCGGAAGATTGAATAGAACCATCAAAATGACCCATTTCAGCTCTTCCAGCTCAAACTCTGCTGTATCTAACGCCATGACGCGTTCAATAACCATCTCCCGCGTTTCGAGGTTCAGCACCTGAATCTGCTCAAGGAATAACAGGAATCCCCTACAGCTAGCATCCAGTCGTTGACTCTCTTCCTCGGTAAAAATACGCACGGAGAGAGGATCGGACGCAAGCTGCATCGGTTCTACGAGGCCTTCCTGATAGTCGGCGAGCTTTTCCAGCCATATCAGCGCGTTGAAGATGTCTTCACGTTCGAACCCTGCATCGGTGAGATCTCGAGTGAGTTTGTCCTGATCTACGCGCATGTCTGTTTCGGTATGGATGTAGGTCTCAAACAAATACATTAGTACGTCGAACATGGCCTGCCCTCCTTAATCGGACATAGCCGCCGGGTACAGCTGCGATCCACCCTGCTAACTCCAGTTCAAGTAGCTGAGCCACGGTTACTGGCACAGGTTGGCCGGCACGTTCAGCGACGACGTCAACAGGTGTTACCTCATCTCCTACGTTAGCCAGGAGCTCAGGAAATGGCAATGCTACACATTCCTTATCTGCGCAATTATTTATCATTTCTGGCTTATCGGACAAATGTCTGTTTAATTCTGGAAAAAGCGCCAGAAAATCCTCAGGTTCCGTTACCGTCATGGCACCCTGCTTAATAAGCCAATGCGGCCCTTCCATGCCCGAGTTACCCAGCGGCCCCGGGAGCGCGTAAACCTCTCGCCCCTGCTCCAGAGCACATCGCGCTGTGACTAACGAACCACTGCGCAACGCCGCTTCCACCACGAATACGCCGCGACTTAGCCCGCTGATAATACGGTTACGACGCGGGAAGTTGTAAGGCGCAGGCGTGGCATTCAGCGAGAACTCTGACACCAGTGCGCCGCCGCGCCCAACAATGTTGTCGGCAAGCGCCCTGTGTCGATGGGGATAAATGTGGTTCAGGCCGCTCCCGAGGACCGCGATCGTTTTACCGTCGGCTTGTAAGGCACTTCGATGGGCAACACCATCAATGCCCAATGCCAGGCCGCTTGTGATAGTGATCCCAAGATGCGCCAGCGCTTCACAAAAATAACGCCCCCATCGTTCGCCATAGTGGGAATGCTGACGGCTGCCGACGACGGCAAGCTGGGGTGTACTTAGCAACGCCAGACTCCCTCGCACGCACAGTACCGCAGGATAATCACGGATAGCGCGAAGCGGAGCAGGATAATAGGGTGAGTCCGCAAACAGCAAATGATTACCCGGCGTTGCGAGCCACGCCAGGGCTAACGCCATATCCGCAGAAGTTAACGAGAAAAAACGTTCAGTCTGTTTGACATTTAAACCTGCTAAATGAAGCGTCTGCCGGGTAATTTCTCGTGCCTGGCGAAGTGCGCACATGACCTGCAGCATCTCATCGCCGTATAAATCATTTACCTTCACCAGCCGGAAGGCTATCTCTTCTGGGGACATCCTTTCCTCCTTGCCACATGCGGCACCAGCAATCCTTGCGATTGGTCAGTGATGCTGTCAATTAGAGGGGGTTTTGTCTAGAATAGAGGTAATAATCTTTCCTACTCCTGAACAGAACTCTGGATATTTATGGCAGTTTTGCAAGTGTTACATATCCCGGACGAGCGTCTTCGCAAAGTCGCGGCTCCGGTAAAAGAAGTGAATGAAGAAATTCAGCGAATTGTCGACGATATGTTCGAGACAATGTACGCCGAGGAAGGTATTGGTCTCGCAGCAACGCAGGTCGATATCCATCAACGCATTATCGTTATCGATGTTTCTGAAAATCGTGACGAACAACTGGTGCTGATCAACCCTGAGCTGTTGGAAAAAGACGGCGATACCGGGATTGAAGAAGGCTGCCTGTCTATCCCTGAACAGCGAGCGCTAGTGCCACGTGCCGAACGCGTGAAAATTCGCGCTCTCGACCGTAATGGCAACCCGTTTGAGCTCGAGGCTGACGGCCTGCTGGCTATCTGTATTCAGCACGAGATGGACCACCTGGTCGGTAAACTGTTTATCGATTATCTTTCTCCGTTAAAACAGCAACGTATTCGTCAGAAAGTTGAGAAACTGGATCGCCTGAACGCGCGTGCCTAAGGATAAGGATTAACGTGTCAGATTCACTACGTATTATTTTTGCGGGTACCCCTGACTTTGCAGCGCGTCATCTTGACGCGCTGTTGTCGTCTGAGCACCAGGTCGTTGGCGTATTTACCCAGCCCGATCGCCCTGCCGGTCGCGGCAAGAAGCTGATGCCAAGCCCGGTCAAAGTACTGGCCGAAGAGAAAGGCATTCCGGTATTCCAGCCGGTCTCGCTGCGCCCAGAAGAAAACCAGAAGCTGGTGTCAGACCTGCAGGCTGACGTGATGGTCGTGGTCGCCTATGGGCTTATCCTGCCAAAAGCCGTGCTGGCTATGCCACGCCTTGGCTGCATCAACGTCCACGGTTCTCTGCTCCCACGCTGGCGCGGCGCAGCGCCTATTCAGCGTTCGCTGTGGGCTGGCGATACGGAAACCGGTGTGACCATTATGCAGATGGATGTTGGCCTGGATACGGGTGATATGCTGCATAAGCTCTCCTGCCCGATTACCGCTGAAGATACCAGCGCGAGTCTTTACAACAAACTGGCAGAGCTGGGACCTCAGGGGCTACTCCATACGCTACATCTGCTAGCAACGGGTACCGCGAAGCCTGAAGTGCAGGATGAAGCGCTGGTCAGCTATGCCGAGAAGCTCAGCAAAGAAGAAGCGCTTGTTGACTGGACGCTCAGCGCAGCACAGCTCGAGCGCTGCATCCGCGCCTTCAACCCGTGGCCAATGAGCTACATCGTCATTGATGAGCAGCCGGTAAAAATCTGGCAGGCAACGGTGATTGATAAACCGGCGGGAGCTGAGCCAGGCACCGTCCTCGAAGCCACGCGCCAGGGGATTCAGGTCGCTACTGGCGATGGGATTTTGAACCTTATCTCGCTGCAGCCTGCGGGTAAGAAGGCGATGAGCGCGCAGGATCTGCTGAACTCACGCCGGGAATGGTTTGTACCCGGCAACCGTCTACTCTGACGGTTCATACCTTTTAAAGCCCGGAGTCTCCGGGCATTTTTATTTTTACGGTTATGAAAAAACATCTTAATTTACGCAGCATGGCGGCTCAGGCCGTAGAACAGGTCGTCGAAAAGGGGCAGTCGTTGAGCAACGTACTGCCTGCATTGCAGCAAAAAGTCGCCGATAAAGACAAAGCACTGCTGCAGGAGCTTTGCTTCGGCGTGCTTCGTACGCTCTCTCAGCTTGAGTGGATGATTCAGCAGCTGATGGAACGCCCAATGACGGGCAAACAGCGCACCGTTCACTACCTGATTATGGTCGGCTTCTATCAGTTGTTGCATACCCGTATTCCACCGCACGCTGCTCTGGCCGAAACCGTTGAAGGCGCCGTGGTTATCAAACGTCCACAGCTTAAAGGGCTGATCAACGGGGTATTACGCCAGTTTCAACGTCGCCAGGAAGAGCTGCTTTCTGAGTTTTCGCAAAGCGATCTGCGATTCTTGCATCCTTCCTGGCTGGTCAAGCGCATCAAGAATGCCTATCCACAGCAGTGGGAAGCCATTCTTGAGGCCAATAACCAACGCCCGCCGATGTGGCTGCGCGTTAACCGTAACCACCATTCTCGTGATGCCTGGTTAGCATTATTAACCGAAGCCGGCATGACCGGTTTCCCGCACCCGGACTATCCGGATGCCGTGCGGCTGGAAACGCCTGCGTCGGTGTTAGCTTTGCCAGGCTTCGAGCAGGGCTGGGTTACCGTACAGGATGCGTCCGCTCAGGGTTGCATGCGCTATCTACAGCCGGAGAACGGTGAACAGATCCTCGACCTGTGCTGCGCGCCTGGAGGCAAGACCACCCATATTCTGGAAGTCGCACCACAGGCTGAGGTGCTGGCTGTTGATGTTGATGAAAAACGCCTGTCGCGCGTTTACGACAACCTCAAACGCCTTGGCATGAAAGCCACCGTTAAGCAGGGTGATGGCCGCTATCCAGAGCAATGGTGCGAAGAGCAGCTGTTCGATCGCATTCTGCTGGATGCACCATGCTCCGCCACCGGGGTAATCCGTCGCCACCCGGACATCAAGTGGCTGCGCCGCGATCGCGATATCCCTGAGCTGGCTCAGCTGCAGGCTGAAATTCTCAACGCCACCTGGGCTCGTCTGAAGCCGGGCGGGACGCTGGTTTATGCGACCTGCTCTATTTTACCGGAAGAGAACCAGCAGCAGATTGCTGCGTTCCTGGCGCGTACGCCGGATGCCGTGCTCAGCGATACGGGAACCGCTGAACAGCCAGGCCAGCAGAATTTACCGGGCGCAGAAGAAGGCGATGGTTTCTTCTACGCTAAGCTAATCAAGAAGTGATGAGATAACGGGTCGCAACTGATGAAAATTATCATTCTGGGTGCCGGGCAAGTTGGCGGCACGCTGGCGGAAAACCTGGTCGGCGAAAATAACGACATCACGATTGTCGATACTAACGGTGAGCGTCTGCGCAGCCTGCAGGACAAATTCGACCTGCGCGTTGTGCAGGGTCACGCCTCTCATCCCCGGGTACTGCGCGAAGCGGGCGCCGATGATGCCGATATGCTCGTCGCGGTGACCAGTTCAGATGAAACCAATATGGTTGCCTGTCAGGTCGCCTACTCGCTGTTCAACACACCGAACCGTATCGCACGTATCCGTTCTCCGGACTACGTACGCGATGCAGAAAAACTGTTCCACAGCGATGCCGTGCCTATCGATCACCTGATTGCGCCAGAGCAGTTGGTTATCGACAATATTTACCGCCTGATTGAATATCCGGGGGCGCTGCAGGTCGTCAACTTTGCCGAAGGTAAAGTGAGTCTGGCGGTGGTTAAGGCCTATTACGGTGGGCCGTTAGTTGGTAATGCTCTCTCAACCATGCGCGAACATATGCCGCATATCGATACTCGCGTTGCGGCCATTTTCCGTCACGATCGTCCAATTCGCCCGCAGGGCTCAACGATCGTGGAAGCTGGGGATGAGGTCTTCTTTATTGCCGCATCACAGCATATTCGGGCGGTAATGAGCGAGCTTCAGCGTCTGGAGAAACCGTACAAGCGCATTATGCTGGTTGGCGGCGGGAACATCGGCGCAGGTCTGGCTCGCCAGTTGGAAAAAGATTACAGCGTGAAGTTGATTGAACGTAATCAACAACGTGCGGCAGAGCTTGCTGAGAAACTGCAGAATACGATCGTTTTCTTTGGCGATGCGTCGGATCAAGAACTGCTGGCGGAAGAGCATATTGATCAAGTGGATCTGTTTATTGCCGTTACCAACGATGACGAAGCAAATATCATGTCGGCAATGCTGGCCAAGCGAATGGGCGCCAAGAAAGTGATGGTGCTGATTCAGCGTAAAGCCTACGTTGATCTGGTGCAGGGCAGCGTTATCGATATTGCGATCTCCCCGCAGCAGGCCACGATCTCAGCCCTGCTGAGCCACGTGCGTAAAGCCGATATCGTCGGCGTGTCATCTCTGCGCCGCGGCGTTGCCGAAGCCATTGAAGCCGTTGCGCACGGTGATGAAAGCACGTCACGCGTGGTTGGCCGTGTTATTGATGAAATTAAGCTGCCACCAGGCACAATTATCGGTGCTGTCGTTCGTGGAAATGACGTGATGATTGCCAATGACAATTTACGCATTGAGCAAGGGGATCACGTGATAATGTTCCTGACCGATAAAAAATATATTTCGGATGTGGAACGCCTGTTCCAGCCAAGTCCCTTCTTCCTCTAATTTCGCAAAGGCGCTCAACAGAGCGCCTTTTTTATTAACCTTCTATTATTTAAGGGTTAATTAATGCCAGCATATTTATTATCCCCAATGGAAATTAAATAAACATTTGTTAAACTTATAAACGTCAGCTAGCACAAGGGAGAATAAAATGAGCATTATTAAAGAGTTTCGCGAATTCGCGATGCGAGGAAATGTTGTCGATTTGGCAGTGGGTGTCATTATTGGTGCAGCGTTTGGCAAGATTGTATCGTCTTTAGTTGCGGACATCATCATGCCACCACTCGGGCTATTAATTGGCGGGATTGATTTCAAACAGTTCGCAGTAACACTACGCGACGCGCAGGGCGATGTACCAGCAGTGGTCATGCACTACGGCGTATTCATTCAGAACATTTTTGATTTTGTGATTGTTGCTTTCGCCATCTTTATGGCCATTAAGCTTATCAACAAGCTTAACCGTAAGAAGGAGGAGCCAGCTGCCGCTCCTGCACCAAGCAAAGAAGAAGTGCTGCTGTCTGAAATTCGCGACCTGCTGAAAGAACAGAACAACCGTTCTTAATCAGACCGCAGAAAGCAGAAAGCCAGTGGTAAAAAAGCGCATCGCTTGTTTGCCACTGGCCTCCCGTCCATACCCCTTGCCGTGTTTTTCTTTCCGCAGATAACTACCTTTCCCTTTCTTATTTTTTTCTACGCGCTGACGAAACAGCGGATCATGTAATAGGGCTTCAATGGCATTGTCTTTAATCTGCCCCTTCGTATGCTGATAGCGGCTCATAACATCTCCTGATTGTGTGTTTATTACGCGGCGAGTGTAGACCCAATTATGTGAACACTCAACTCGCATTTTACGATGCGCCCGCACCCTCTTCAAGAATGCCAAGGATAGAACAGTGCTGGCTGCTATGCGCAGTCCCACAGCAGGCATCATTCAGCTGCTTCAGTGCACGCTGCATCGCCTGTAACTCTTCAATGCGTGACTCCACTTCACTCAAGCGAGCCTGAACGATCCCTTTCGATTCCTGGCAGGTATGATGCGCGGGATCCACGCGGATCGAGAGTAGCTCGCGGATCGACTCAAGGGTGAACCCCAGCTGTCGGGCATAGCGGATAAACTTCAGACGCTGGAGATCGTCCGCGGTATAAAGACGGAAGCCGCCTTCAGTGCGAATATCATGGCTCATCATCTGCTGTTTTTCATAATAGCGCACGGTGTCCGGCGTGACGCCAGCGAGTTTTGACAGCTCACCAATCCGGTACATAGCTACTCCTCGTTAATTTTGCTCATCAGCTTATCGGCATAGTCACCGCGCAAAAAATCGGTGCTTAATCCTGCCTGCTGCAACTTCAGCTCCATCAGCGCCAGCCGACGGCTCAGTTCCTGGTAGCGCTCATCTTCCCGACGAATACCTTTCAGCAAATCGGCCAATTCAACGGCCTGCTTACGCTGCTCAAGTTCCGGAGGCAAACACCCTGCATTCTTCAGCAATCGGTAGCCAGATCGTAACGCTTCGGGTACGGCTGAGTCATCGTCAAGCGCCAGTGGTTCACCCTGGCCAGGCAAATTATCAAACTCACCTTTGCGCTGTGCGTCGGCAATATGACGTTCGGCCCATTGATCCAGTAACCACATACAACTACTCCGGAGAAATGAACAGAAAAGATACGACTATTGTAGAAGGGTGGGGGTAGTGAGGATATAAAAAAACCCGCCGAGGCGGGTTTTTTTACTTTACTACAGATTACTCTGCAGCTGCTTCTGCTTTCGATTCTGAACGATCAACCAGCTCGATGTAAGCCATCGGCGCGTTGTCGCCTGCACGGAAGCCACACTTCAGAATGCGAGTGTAACCACCGGTGCGGCTCGCGAAACGCGGGCCCAGTTCGTTAAACAGTTTTGCCACGATCTCGTTATCACGAGTACGGGCGAATGCCAGACGACGATTAGCAACGCTATCAGTCTTGGCAAGAGTAATCAGCGGCTCAACTACGCGACGCAGTTCTTTCGCTTTAGGCAGGGTCGTCTTGATGATTTCATGACGAACCAGTGAACCTGCCATGTTGCGGAACATAGCCTGGCGATGGCTGCTGTTGCGGTTCAGTTGACGACCACTCTTACGATGGCGCATGACCTTATCCTTCTCAGTAAAACCTTAACCTGTGATCCGGTTACTCGTCAGCAATGCTTGCTGGTGGCCAGTTTTCCAGGCGCATGCCCAGAGACAGACCACGTGAAGCCAGCACGTCTTTAATCTCGGTAAGAGATTTTTTACCCAGGTTAGGCGTCTTAAGAAGCTCAACCTCGGTACGCTGTACCAGATCACCGATATAGTGGATAGCTTCTGCCTTGAGGCAGTTAGCAGAGCGGACAGTCAATTCCAGATCGTCAACAGGGCGCAGCAGGATCGGATCGAATTCTGGTTTCTCTTCTTTCACTTCCGGCTGACGTACGTCACGTAAGTCAACGAAAGCTTCCAGTTGTTCTGCCAGAATGGTTGCCGCACGACGAATCGCCTCTTCAGGATCGATTGTGCCGTTGGTTTCCATTTCGATGACCAGCTTGTCCAGGTCGGTACGCTGTTCTACACGCGCTGCTTCAACATTGTAGGCAATACGCTCTACAGGGCTGTAGCATGCGTCGACCAGCAGACGGCCGATTGGGCGCTCATCTTCTTCCGAATGAATTCGGGCAGAAGCCGGCACATAACCACGACCGCGCTGAACTTTGATACGCATGCTGATAGCTGCGTTCTCATCGGTCAGGTGGCAGATCACGTGCTGCGGCTTGACGATTTCGACATCACCATCATGGGTGATATCGGCTGCAGTCACAGGGCCAATGCCAGATTTATTCAAGGTAAGAATAACTTCATCTTTACCCTGAACTCTCACCGCCAGCCCTTTCAGGTTGAGCAGGATTTCAAGGATATCTTCCTGAACGCCTTCTTTGGTGCTGTACTCATGAAGTACACCATCAATCTCAACCTCGGTCACCGCGCAACCCGGCATCGATGAGAGCAGAATACGGCGCAGTGCGTTACCCAGAGTATGGCCAAAGCCACGCTCTAAAGGCTCAAGGGTCACCTTGGCGTGCGTCGAACTCACTTGCTCGATATCTACCAGGCGCGGTTTTAGAAACTCTGTCACAGAACCCTGCATTGTGTCCTCTCTTTGGTACTAAGCTTTACTTGGAGTAAAGCTCGACGATCAGGTGTTCGTTAATGTCCGCAGACAGATCAGAACGCTCAGGCTGACGCTTGAACGTGCCTTCCATCTTGCCAGCATCAACTTCCAGCCAGGTTGGCTTTTCACGCTGTTCAGCCAGCTCCAGAGCGGCTTTAACGCGAGATTGCTTTTTCGCTTTCTCACGGATGCTAACAACGTCATTCGCTTTAACCTGATAAGAAGCGATGTTAACAACACGACCGTTTACCATGATTGCTTTATGGCTAACCAGCTGACGTGCTTCAGCACGAGTGGCGCCAAAGCCCATACGGTATACTACGTTGTCCAGACGACCTTCCAGCAGAGCCAACAGGTTTTCACCGGTGTTGCCTTTCAGACGTGCTGCTTCTTTGTAATAGTTACGGAACTGACGCTCCAGCACGCCGTAGGTACGACGAACTTTTTGCTTTTCACGCAACTGCACACCATAGTCAGACAGACGCGGTTTACGCGCACCGTGCTGGCCAGGAGCTTGTTCAATTTTACACTTGGTATCGATCGCGCGAACGCCAGACTTAAGGAATAAGTCGGTGCCCTCACGACGGCTCAGCTTGAGCTTAGGACCCAAATATCTTGCCATTTTCTTTCTCCAACAAACCTGGAAAACGAAGCGTTATACGCGACGTTTCTTCGGCGGACGACAACCGTTATGAGGGATCGGAGTCACATCAGTAATATTAGTGATGCGGAAACCAGCGGCGTTCAGAGCACGAATAGTAGATTCGCGGCCTGGACCCGGACCTTTAACCATAACTTCCAGATTCTTGATGCCGTATTCTTTAACGGCGTCTGCGCAACGCTCTGCTGCAACCTGAGCTGCAAACGGAGTTGATTTACGCGAACCACGGAAACCGGAACCACCGGCTGTTGCCCAACCCAGCGCATTACCCTGACGATCGGTAATAGTTACGATGGTGTTGTTAAAAGAAGCATGGATATGAGCCACGCCATCAGAGACTTGTTTTCTTACACGTTTACGTGCACGAACTGGTGCCTTTGCCATTATTCAATCACCCCGATTATTTCTTGATCGGTTTGCGCGGACCCTTACGGGTACGTGCGTTGGTCTTGGTACGCTGGCCGCGAACCGGGAGACCACGACGATGACGCAAACCGCGATAGCAACCAAGATCCATCAGGCGCTTGATGCTCATGCTAATTTCACGGCGCAGATCACCTTCAACGACAAATTTGGCAACTTCGTCACGCAGCGTGTCGATTTGTCCTTCAGACAGCTCACTGATCTTAACATTTTCAGCGATACCCGCAGCAGCCAGGATGGCTTTAGAACGGGTCTTGCCGACGCCGTAGATCGAGGTTAACGCGATCACAGCATGTTTCTGATCAGGAATGTTAATGCCTGCTATACGGGCCACTATGCACTCCTACTATTTAATATGTACGCACCATGCTGAAAAGCCCGTTTTCAGGATACTCAAATGGAAACGTACAGACATACAAAAGATTGGCTGGCTAATCTAGCCAGCTCAACCCAACTTTGCAAGAAAAATATGCGAATAAATCAGCCTTGGCGCTGTTTATGCTTTGGCTCGGCACTGCAAATCACACGGATGACACCATCACGCTTAACGATTTTGCAGTTACGGCATAATTTCTTGACGGAAGCACGAACTTTCATTTTTACTCTCCGTAACTTCTCGGGCGACCTTTTAGCGGCTATAGCCTTTGAGGTTCGCCTTCTTCAATGCAGACTCGTACTGACTTGACATCATCAGAGTTTGCACTTGAGCCATAAAGTCCATAATCACGACAACAACGATCAGCAGCGATGTCCCACCGAAGTAGAACGGCACTTTCATTGCATCACGCATGAACTCCGGGATCAGGCAGATAAAAGTAATATACAACGCACCAACGAGAGTCAGGCGAGTCATTACTTTATCGATATACTTCGCCGTTTGCTCTCCCGGACGAATTCCTGGTACAAATGCACCGGACTTCTTCAGGTTATCTGCTGTTTCACGCGGGTTGAAAACCAACGCCGTGTAGAAGAAACAGAAGAAGATGATTGCAGACGCATAGAGTAACACATAAAGCGGTTGCCCAGGCTGCAAATACAGCGAAATTGTTGTCAGCCAGTTCCAACCGGTACCGCCCCCGAACCATGACGCGATGGTCGCAGGGAACAGAATAATACTGGAAGCGAAGATTGCTGGGATTACCCCCGCCATATTCACTTTCAGCGGTAAATGTGTGCTCTGTGCAGCATAGACACGACGACCTTGCTGACGTTTCGCGTAGTTTACCACAATGCGGCGTTGACCACGTTCAACAAATACAACAAAGAACGTCACTGCAAACACTAATACTGCAACCAACAGCAACAGGAGGAAGTGCAGGTCGCCTTGACGCGCTTGCTCGATAGTATGGGCAATGGCTGGCGGGAGTCCCGCAACGATACCAGCGAAGATAATGATTGAGATACCGTTACCGATACCACGCTCAGTAATCTGTTCGCCGAGCCACATCAGGAACATAGTCCCTGTAACCAGACTAACAACAGCGGTGAAATAGAATGCAAAGCCTGGATTAATTACCAGGCCCTGCATACCAGGCATATTCGGTAGACCGGTAGCAATACCGATCGACTGGAATATCGCCAGCACCAGAGTACCGTAGCGGGTGTACTGGCTGATCTTACGACGACCAGACTCCCCTTCTTTCTTAATTTCTGCCAGCGTTGGATGAACCACCGTCAGCAGCTGGATAATAATCGATGCCGAAATATACGGCATGATACCCAGAGCAAAGATAGAAGCACGGCTGAGTGCACCACCAGAGAACATGTTGAACATTTCAATGATGGTGCCTCGCTGTTGCTCAAGCAGTTTGGCAAGTACAGCGGCATCAATACCAGGGATCGGAATAAAAGAGCCAATACGGAACACAATAAGCGCACCGATTACAAACAACAGTCTGCGTTTCAGCTCGCCTAAGCCACCTTTGGCACTTTGAAAATCTAATCCCGGTTGTTTAGCCATCTGCTACTTATTCCTCGATTTTACCGCCAGCAGCTTCGATAGCAGCACGAGCGCCTTTAGTAACACGCAGGCCACGAACAGTTACCGGGGTAGAAACCTCACCAGACAGGATCACTTTCGCGAACTCGATCTGAATACCGATAATGTTAGCTGCTTTCAGCGTGTTCAGGTCAACAATACCGCCTTCCACTTTCGCCAGGTCAGACAGACGGACTTCCGCTGTAATCGCTGATTTGCGAGAAGTGAAGCCGAATTTCGGCAGACGACGGTACAGTGGCATCTGGCCACCCTCGAAACCACGACGTACGCCACCGCCAGAACGAGACTTCTGACCTTTGTGACCACGACCGCCGGTTTTACCGAGGCCAGAACCGATACCACGACCCAGACGGCGACCCGCCTTTTTAGAGCCTTCGGCCGGAGACAGAGTATTTAAACGCATCTCTTACTCCTCAACTTTAACCATGAAGTAAACCGCGTTGACCATACCACGAACGGCAGGAGTATCCTCGCGTTCTACGGTGTGACCAATACGACGCAGACCCAGGCCAAGCAGCGTTGCCTTGTGTTTCGGCAGACGACCGATTGCACTGCGGGTTTGAGTAATTTTAATAGTCTTTGCCATGGTTTATTTCCCCAGAATTTCTTCAACGGATTTACCACGCTTGGCAGCGACCATTTCCGGAGATTTCATATTTTCCAGACCATCGATAGTTGCACGAACCACGTTAATCGGGTTAGTGGAACCATACGCTTTAGCCAGAACGTTACGAACCCCAGCGACTTCCAGGACGGCGCGCATTGCACCACCGGCGATGATACCGGTACCTTCAGAAGCCGGCTGCATGAATACACGAGAACCCGTGTGAGTACCCTTAACTGGGTGCTGCAGGGTGCCGGTATTCAGCGCGACGTTAATCATATTGCGACGGGCTTTTTCCATCGCTTTCTGGATCGCTGCTGGAACTTCACGCGCTTTACCGTAACCAAAACCAACGCGACCGTTACCATCACCAACTACAGTCAGAGCTGTGAAGGAGAAAATACGACCACCTTTAACGGTTTTAGATACGCGGTTTACCGCGATCAGCTTTTCCTGCAGTTCGCCAGCTTGTTTTTCGATGTGAGCCATCTTACACCTCTACCTTAGAACTGAAGGCCAGCTTCACGGGCAGCATCTGCCAGTGCCTGGACACGACCATGATATTGGAACCCGGAACGGTCAAAGGACACATCTTTGATGCCTTTTTCCAGAGCGCGTTCAGCGACAGCTTTACCCACAGCTGCTGCAGCGTCTTTGTTACCGGTGTACTTCAGTTGTTCCGCGATAGCTTTTTCTACAGTAGAAGCAGCTACCAGAACTTCGGAACCGTTTGGTGCAATTACCTGTGCGTAAATATGACGCGGGGTACGATGTACCACCAGGCGAGTTGCACCCAGCTCCTGGAGCTTGCGGCGTGCGCGGGTCGCACGACGGATACGAGCAGATTTCTTATCCATAGTGTTACCTTACTTCTTCTTAGCCTCTTTGGTACGCACGACTTCGTCGGCGTAACGAACACCCTTGCCTTTATAAGGCTCAGGACGACGGTAGGCGCGCAGATCAGCTGCTACCTGGCCGATCACCTGCTTATCAGCGCCTTTCAGCACGATTTCAGTTTGAGTCGGACATTCAGCAGTAATACCTGCAGGCAGCTGATGTTCAACAGGGTGAGAGAAACCTAAGGACAGGTTTACTGCATTCCCTTTGATCGCTGCACGATAACCTACACCAACCAGCTGAAGCTTTTTAGTGAAGCCTTCGGTAACACCGATAACCATTGAGTTCAGCAGGGCACGCGCGGTACCAGCCTGAGCCCAGCCGTCTACGTAACCATCACGCGGACCGAAGGTCAGGGCATTATCTGCATGTTTAACTTCAACAGCATCGTTGAGAGTACGAGTCAGCTCGCCGTTTTTACCTTTGATCGTAATAACCTGACCGTTGATTTTTACATCAACGCCGGCAGGAACAACGACCGGTGCTTTAGCAACACGAGACATTTTTTCCTCCGATTAGGCTACGTAGCAGATAATTTCGCCACCAAGACCAGCCTGGCGCGCTGCACGATCAGTCATAACACCTTTAGAGGTAGAAACAACCGCGATACCCATGCCAGCCATAACTTTTGGCAGCTCGTCTTTGCGCTTATAAATACGCAGACCTGGGCGACTAACACGCTGAATGCTTTCTACAACAGCTTTACCCTGGAAATACTTAAGAGTCAGTTCCAGTTCCGGCTTGGTGTCGCCTTCAACTTTAAAATCTTCAATAAAACCTTCTTCCTTCAGCACGTTGGCAATTGCCACTTTCAGCTTGGAGGAAGGCATGGTGACCGCAGCTTTATTCGCGGCCTGACCGTTACGGATACGGGTCAGCATATCCGCGATCGGATCTTGCATGCTCATCTGTCTTTACTCCCGTGATTCAATTGGTAATTACCAGCTAGCCTTTTTCAAGCCTGGTACTTCACCGCGCATAGCGGCTTCACGAAGCTTGATACGGCTCAACCCGAACTTGCCCACATAGCCATGCGGACGACCAGTTTGACGGCAGCGCTTGCGCTGACGAGACGGGCTGGAATCACGCGGCAGAGACTGCAGCTTCAGAACAGCATTCCAACGATCTTCGTCGGTTGCGTTCACATCAGAGATGATAGCTTTGAGTTCAGCGCGTTTAGCGAAGAATTTATCAGCTAAAGCTACGCGCTTTACTTCGCGTGCTTTCATTGATTGCTTAGCCATTCAGTAACCCTACCTTACTTGCGGAACGGGAAGTCAAAGGCAGCCAGCAGAGCACGGCCTTCTTCATCAGATTTCGCAGTAGTGGTGATGGTAATATCCAAACCACGTACGCGGTCGACTTTATCGTAGTCGATTTCTGGGAAGATGATCTGCTCACGGACACCCATGCTGTAGTTACCACGACCGTCGAAAGACTTAGCGGACAAGCCACGGAAGTCACGGATACGAGGAACAGCAATAGTGATCAAGCGCTCTAAGAACTCCCACATGCGTTCGCCACGCAGAGTTACTTTACAGCCGATCGGATAGCCCTGACGGATTTTGAAGCCTGCAACTGATTTGCGTGCTTTGGTGATCAGCGGTTTTTGACCGGAGATTGCTGTCAGGTCAGCTGCTGCGTTATCCAGCAGTTTCTTGTCAGCGATCGCTTCACCAACACCCATGTTCAGGGTGATCTTCTCGACCCGAGGGACTTGCATGACAGAATTGTAGTTAAACTCAGAAACGAGTTTAGCGACTACTTCGTCTTTGTAGTAATCATGCAGTTTCGCCATCGTACTACTCCAAATTACTTGATAGTTTCGCTGTTAGACTTGAAGAAACGGACTTTTTTGCCGTCTTCGAATCTAAAGCCTACACGGTCAGCCTTGCCGGTAGCCGCGTTGAACAGTGCAATGTTAGAGATCTGAATAGCTGCTTCTTTCTCTACAATGCCGCCTGGTTGGTTCAGAGCCGGAACCGGCTTCTGGTGTTTCTTAACCAGGTTGATACCTTCAACGATGACCTTGCCGGAAGACAAGACATTCTTAACTTTACCGCGTTTACCTTTATCTTTACCGGTTAACACGATAACTTCGTCATCACGACGGATTTTCGCTGCCATGATTCGCTCCTTAGAGTACTTCTGGTGCCAGAGAGATAATTTTCATGAACTTCTCGTTACGAAGTTCACGAGTTACCGGCCCAAAAATACGCGTACCGATAGGTTGCTCGCTGTTATTGTTTAAAATAACGCATGCATTACCATCGAAGCGAATGACAGAACCGTCCGGGCGACGAACACCCTTCTTGGTGCGCACCACTACCGCCTTCAGCACATCACCTTTTTTGACCTTACCACGTGGAATTGCTTCCTTGATGGTGATCTTGATGATGTCGCCTACGCCTGCGTAGCGACGGTGCGAGCCACCCAGAACCTTGATACACATTACGCGACGTGCACCGGAGTTGTCGGCGACGTTCAGCATAGTCTGTTCTTGGATCATTTTAGTGCTCCGCTAATGTCAACTACTACTGAGACCCGAATTCAGGTCGTTAAAAAGCCCCATATCGAGGGCGCGGCATTATAACACCGCTTCAACGATAAGGGTAGAAAAAATAAACGGCTCATCGCTGAGCCGTTTATTCGTATCGAGAACGAGTACTGTATTACAGAACCGCTTTCTCTACAACGCGAACCAGCGTCCAGGACTTAGTCTTGGACAGCGGACGGCATTCGCGGATTTCAACCACGTCGCCCATACCGCATTCGTTGTTCTCGTCATGTACGTGCAGTTTGGTCGTACGTTTGATGAATTTGCCGTATACCGGGTGTTTCACCATACGTTCGATAGCAACAACAATGGATTTCTCCATTTTTGCGCTAACTACGCGACCTTGCAGAGTACGGATTTTATCGGTCATTACGCACCCGCCTTCTGAGTCAGTAAAGTCTTAACGCGTGCAACATCACGACGTACCTGCTTCAGCAGGTGAGTCTGTTGCAGCTGGCCACTTGCAGCCTGCATGCGCAGGTTGAACTGCTCACGCAGCAGGTTCAGCAGCTCAGCGTTCAGCTCTTCAACGCTTTTTTCACGCAGCTCTTTTGCTTTCATTACATCACCGTCTTAGTTACAAAGGTGGTTTTGATCGGCAGTTTCGCTGCAGCGAGGCCGAATGCTTCACGGGCCAGCTCTTCCGGGACACCGTCCATTTCATACAGGACTTTACCCGGCTGGATCAAGGCAACCCAATACTCCACGTTACCTTTACCTTTACCCATACGCACTGCCAGCGGTTTCTCGGTGATCGGTTTGTCCGGGAATACACGGATCCAGATCTTACCTTGACGCTTAACTGCACGGGTCATTGCACGACGTGCTGCTTCGATCTGACGTGCAGTCAGACGACCACGGCCAACAGCTTTCAGGCCGAAGCTGCCGAAGCTAACATCCGTACCCTGCGCCAGACCGCGGTTACGGCCTTTGTGCACTTTACGGAATTTTGTACGCTTTGGTTGTAACATCAGCGACGCTCCTTATTTACGGCCTTTACGCTGCTGCTTTTTAGGTTGAGCAGCCGGTTCCGGTTGTTCAACAGCAGCCATACCACCCAGGATCTCACCTTTGAAGATCCATACCTTAACGCCGATTACACCATAAGTGGTGTGCGCTTCAGAGGTGTTGTAGTCGATGTCAGCACGCAGAGTGTGCAGAGGTACGCGACCTTCGCGGTACCATTCGGTACGTGCGATTTCCGCGCCGCCCAGACGGCCGCTAACTTCAACTTTGATACCTTTAGCGCCCAGACGCATTGCGTTCTGTACAGCACGCTTCATAGCACGACGGAACATAACACGACGTTCCAGCTGAGAAGTGATGCTGTCAGCAACCAGTTTTGCGTCCAGTTCAGGCTTGCGCACTTCGGCGATATTGATCTGGGCAGGAACGCCAGCAATATCAGCTACGACTTTGCGCAGTTTTTCTACGTCTTCGCCTTTCTTACCGATAACGATACCCGGGCGAGCGGTGTGAATGGTCACACGGATGCTCTTAGCCGGACGCTCGATAACGATACGAGATACGGACGCCTTAGCCAGTTCCTTAGTCAGGTACTGACGTACTTTAAAATCGCTGTCCAGGTTGTCAGCGAATTCTTTGGTGTTCGCAAACCAAGTAGAGTTCCATGGTTTTACAATACCCAGGCGAATACCATTAGGATGTACTTTCTGACCCATTGCTAGTCTCCAGAGTCTCAGCGATCGGACACAACCACAGTGATGTGGCTGGTGCGCTTCAGGATGCGATCTGCACGACCTTTAGCACGCGGCATAATGCGCTTCATGCTTGGGCCTTCGTCTACGAAAATTTTCGTAACTTTCAGATCATCAATGTCAGCGCCATCGTTGTGTTCAGCGTTAGCAATGGCAGATTCCAGAACTTTCTTGACCAGTACAGCCGCTTTCTTATTGGTGTAGGTCAGAATTTCCAGCGCCTGCGACACTTTCTTACCGCGAATCAGGTCAGCAACAAGGCGAACCTTCTGAGCAGAAGAACGAGCATGGCGATGTTGAGCTAAAGTTTCCATCTCTTCCTCCTACCTTATTTCTTCTTCGCTTTTTTATCAGCAGCGTGGCCGCGATAAGTACGAGTCGGTGCGAATTCACCCAGTTTGTGACCAACCATTTCGTCGGTTACAAATACTGGAACGTGCTGACGACCATTATGGACAGCGATGGTCAAACCGATCATGTTAGGAAAGATCGTTGAACGACGGGACCAAGTGCGCAGGGGCTTCTTGTCTCCGCTTTCCACCGCTTTCTCTACCTTCTTCAGCAAGTGCAGGTCAATAAAAGGACCTTTCTTGAGAGAACGTGGCATGGCTTATCCTCTAAAATTATTTGCTACGGCGACGTACGATGAATTTATCAGTACGCTTGTTGCTGCGGGTCTTCTTACCTTTGGTCTGCAGGCCCCACGGGGATACCGGGTGCTTACCAAAGTTACGACCTTCACCACCACCATGTGGGTGGTCGACTGGGTTCATCGCAGTACCGCGAACGGTAGGACGAACACCACGCCAGCGTGCAGCACCTGCTTTACCCAGAACGCGCAGCATATGCTCAGCATTGCCAACTTCGCCCAGGGTCGCACGGCATTCTGCTTCGACTTTACGCATTTCACCAGAACGCAGACGCAGGGTGACATAAGCACCATCGCGAGCAACGATCTGAACGTAAGTACCAGCGGAACGTGCCAGCTGACCGCCTTTACCTGGTTTCATTTCTACGTTATGAACGGTAGAACCAACCGGGATATTGCGCATCGGCAGGGTGTTACCTGCTTTGATTGCAGCATCAACGCCAGACTGAATCTGGTCGCCAGCTTTCAGGCCTTTAGGGGCCAGGATGTAACGACGTTCGCCGTCTTTGTACAGAACCAGCGCGATGTTCGCGGAGCGGTTCGGATCGTACTCAAGACGTTCAACAATTGCCGGGATACCATCTTTGTTGCGTTTGAAGTCAACAATACGGTAAGCCTGCTTGTGACCACCACCGATGTGACGAGTGGTGATGCGGCCATTGTTGTTACGACCACCGGATTTGCTGTTTTTTTCAACCAGCGGAGCAAAAGGTTTGCCCTTGTGCAGCTCTGGGTTGACCACTTTAACGACGTGGCGACGACCCGGAGATGTCGGTTTACATTTAACAACTGCCATTGTATTACTCCTCCGACTTACTCAGCGCCGCCGACGAAGTCCAGATTCTGGCCTTCCTTCAGGGTGACGTAAGCTTTTTTCCAGTCGCTACGACGACCGATACGCTGTCCGTGACGTTTAACTTTCCCTTTAACTACCAGGGTGTTAACGACTTCGACTTCGACTTCAAACAGTTTCTGCACAGCAGCTTTGATTTCTGCTTTGGTCGCGTCTTTAGCAACTTTGAGAACGATGGTATTGCTTTTTTCCATCGCAGCAGACGCTTTTTCAGAAACGTGCGGTGCACGCAGCACCTTCAGCAGACGTTCTTCACGAATCATGCCAGCATCTCCTCAACTTGCTTAACAGCATCAGCAGTCATTACGACTTTGTCGAAGGCGATCAGGCTAACCGGGTCGATACCAGTTACATCGCGTACGTCAACCTTGTGCAGGTTGCGCGCAGCCAGGAACAGGTTTTCGTCCAGCTCACCGGTGATGATCAGCACATCTTCCAGAGCCATGTCTTTCAGTTTCTGTGCCAGCAGCTTAGTTTTAGGCGCTTCTACAGAGAATGATTCGACAACGATCAGACGATCCTGACGTACCAGTTCGGACAGGATGCTTTTCAGCGCGCCGCGGTACATCTTTTTGTTAACTTTTTGACTGTGGTCCTGTGGACGAGCAGCGAAGGTCACGCCACCTGAACGCCAGATCGGGCTCTTGATAGAACCTGAACGCGCACGGCCGGTACCTTTCTGGCGCCATGGCTTTTTGCCTGAACCAGTTACTTCAGCACGAGTCTTCTGAGCACGAGTACCCTGACGAGCACCAGCTGCATAAGCAACAACAACCTGGTGAACCAGCGCTTCGTTGAAATCACGACCGAAGGTAGTTTCGGAAACAGTCAGCGCGCTCTGCGCGTCTTTCAATACTAATTCCATTGCTATCCCCTTACGCCTTCACAGCTGGTTTAACGATCAGGTCGCAACCGGTCGCACCCGGAACACCACCTTTAACCAGCAGCAGGTTGCGCTCAGCGTCAACGCGTACTACGTCAAGGCTCTGAACGGTGACACGTTCGTTACCCATCTGACCTGCCATTTTCTTGCCTTTGAACACTTTGCCCGGAGTCTGGTTCTGACCGATAGAACCCGGAACGCGGTGAGACAAGGAGTTACCGTGAGTAGCGTCCTGGGTACGGAAGTTCCAGCGCTTAACGGTGCCAGCGAAACCTTTACCTTTAGAGGTACCGGTTACGTCAACTTTCTTAACGTCAGCAAACAGTTCAACGCTAATGTCCTGACCAACGGTGTATTCTTCACCATCTGCCAGACGGAACTCCCACAGGCCGCGGCCAGCTTCTACGCCAGCTTTAGCGAAGTGACCAGCTTCCGGCTTGGTTACACGGTTAGCTTTTTTAGCACCAGTGGTAACCTGAACAGCGCGATAGCCATCGTTAGCCAGATCTTTGATCTGAGTAACGCGGTTTGCTTCAACTTCGATAACGGTTACTGGGATAGATACGCCATCTTCAGTGAAGATGCGGGTCATACCCACTTTTTTACCGACTAAACCAATCATTGTATCAACCTCTCAATCGCTCGATGACCTGATTAACCCAGGCTGATCTGCACGTCTACACCGGCAGCCAGGTCCAGACGCATCAGAGCATCAACGGTTTTTTCAGTTGGCTCAACGATGTCAACCAGACGCTTGTGAGTACGAATCTCGTACTGATCACGCGCGTCTTTGTTGACGTGCGGGGAGATCAGAACGGTGAAACGCTCTTTGCGGGTCGGCAGCGGGATCGGACCACGGACTTGCGCACCAGTGCGCTTAGCAGTCTCGACGATTTCCGCGGTTGATTGATCGATCAGACGATGATCAAACGCTTTCAGGCGGATACGGATTCTTTGGTTCTGCATGAGACCAGAGCTCCAATTATTTTATAGACGAAATAGTTACTCCTCAAACCCATTACGATTGATGGGAGAGTGTAACCGTTCTTACAGAGTTCCCCAATTGGGAACATTGTCTGGTATCGCTTTCGCAGTACCGGTGGCTCATATCGAACCGCTGTCAATATTAGACAAGCCCGCGCATTATACACAAATACCCATGCGATGCAACTCGTGTTTATAAATTAATCACTGTTTCCTGCGCAGTCGTTCCCAGACGAGTGTGTAAAAATGCAATCCATCGAAGTTATCTGGATAGCGCTTCGCGAATGCAGTGAATGCCTTTTGCTCATCTCCTCTTGCCTGCGCACACTGCCCGCATCCTTCCCGCCAACGGTGCTGACGACATGAGTTTACCCGCCCTCCCCTTCTTTTTTATTTATATGGTGCTAAACGCCTCGCTTTGCTGGCACGACGTGCGCACCGGCCTGCTGCCTAATCGGCTCACCTGCCCTTTGCTGTGGTCAGGGCTGCTTTTTCAGCTCTGCCTGAACCCCACTGCGGATGTCGTGAATGCCCTGTGGGACGCTCTTGCTGGTTACGGTTTTATGGCTTTTTTGTATTGGGTATACCGAGGAATTCGCAGGCGTGAAGGATTAGGATATGGCGACGTTAAGTACCTGGCAGCACTCGGGGCATGGCACGGTTGGCATCAACTGCCGGGATTACTCCTGACGGCAAGCGTAATGGCCATCGCCTACATTGTTGGCGTAGCCTGCTACCGGCACTCTGTGACAGAGATAAAAAACCCGCTGCCGTTTGGCCCATTTCTGGGGGCTGCGGGTTTTATTATGGCGGGGATGTCGGCGTTTAGCCTTCAACCTTAATTTGTGATTGCAGGTAGTTTTGCAGACCAATTTTGCTAATCAGATCCAACTCGGTTTCCAGCCAATCTATGTGATGCTCCTCTTCAGTGAGGATAGTAATCAGCATATCGCGACTCACATAGTCATGAACGCTATCGGCGTAGGCAATGGCTTCGCGCAAATCCTTCGCACCGTCCAGCTCAAGCTTTAAATCTGATTGCAGCATCTCTTCGACGTCTTCGCCGATGTGCAGCTTGCCAAGGTCCTGCAGGTTGGGGATCCCTTCAAGAAATAGAATACGCTCGATGTACTGATCGGCGTGTTTCATTTCATCTATGGATTCGTGATATTCAATATCGTTGAGGCGCATCAGGCCCCAGTTTTTGAACATTCTCGCATGGAGAAAGTATTGGTTGATTGCGACAAGCTCGTTTCCCAATAATTTATTGAGATAATTTATTATCTTAACATCACCTTTCATTATATAGACCCTCCGCTTCCACTTATTGAAGCGTAGAACGGGCTACAGGGATGTCAAAAAAGAAATCCGAGCTTAGGCGATCTCTTTGAACTCTGGCATTTGCATTAATTCGTCTTCCATCACCTCGCGTGCAGCACGAACGCACTTACCGCATTGATTTCCAATAGGAATGCATTTTCTTAATTGCTGGAAAGACTGCGGATGAAACTGGCGCACTGCCTGGCGAATTTTTTTATCGCTGACGCCATTACACAAACAAACGTACATAACCACTCCCGTTCAATTTCTGAACAAAGTGTAAGTGAGAATAATTATGATTACAATAGCCAGACGCGAGAAGTCACGCGAAATAAGGGATCAAATCGTGCGGAAAATATAGTGGGGACGAATAACAAAAAACAAAAAGGGCACCGAAGTGCCCTTTTCAAGTGCAAAACTAATTAATCAATAATTAGCTCATTACTTTAGCAACAACGCCCGCACCTACAGTACGGCCGCCTTCACGGATTGCGAAACGCAGACCGTCGTCCATCGCGATTGGGTGGATCAGAGTCACAACCATCTTGATGTTGTCGCCTGGCATTACCATCTCAACGCCTTCTGGCAGTTCGATGGTACCGGTCACGTCAGTAGTACGGAAGTAGAACTGTGGACGGTAGCCTTTGAAGAACGGAGTATGACGGCCGCCTTCGTCTTTGGACAGAATGTACACTTCAGATTCGAACTTGGTGTGCGGCTTGATAGAGCCTGGCTTAGCCAGAACCTGACCACGTTCGATTTCTTCACGTTTGATACCACGCAGCAGAACACCAACGTTCTCACCAGCACGGCCTTCGTCCAGCAGTTTGCGGAACATTTCAACGCCGGTACAGGTAGACTTAGCAGTCTCTTTGATACCAACGATTTCAACTTCTTCACCAACTTTGATGATACCGCGCTCTACACGACCGGTAACAACGGTACCACGACCGGAGATGGAGAATACGTCTTCGATTGGCAGCAGGAACGGCTTATCGATAGCACGTTCTGGTTCTGGGATGTAAGAATCCAGGAAGCCAGCCAGTTCGATGATTTTCGCTTCCCACTCTGCTTCGCCTTCCAGCGCTTTCAGAGCAGAACCACGGATGATTGGGGTATCATCACCTGGGAAGTCGTACTGGGACAGAAGTTCACGAACTTCCATTTCAACCAGTTCCAGCAGCTCTTCGTCATCAACCATGTCACATTTGTTCAGGAACACGATGATGTAAGGAACGCCTACCTGACGACCCAGCAGGATGTGCTCACGAGTCTGTGGCATAGGGCCATCAGTCGCAGCAACAACCAGGATCGCGCCGTCCATCTGCGCAGCACCGGTGATCATGTTTTTAACATAGTCGGCGTGGCCTGGGCAGTCTACGTGTGCGTAGTGGCGAGTCGGGGTGTCATATTCAACGTGGGAAGTGTTGATGGTGATACCACGAGCTTTTTCTTCTGGTGCGTTATCGATCTGGTCGAAAGCACGAGCAGCACCGCCGTAGGTTTTAGCCAGTACGGTAGTGATTGCAGCAGTCAGGGTAGTTTTACCGTGGTCAACGTGGCCGATGGTGCCGACGTTAACGTGCGGTTTTGTACGTTCAAATTTTTCTTTAGACACGGCTATATTCCTTACTATAGTGCTCTCCCCTTTGGAGAGAGCACGGGACTTAGGTTTTAATCCTGTGGATTATTTACCACGGGCTTCAATAACGGCCTGAGCAACGTTGTTCGGCGCATCGTCGTACTTCAGGAACTCCATGGAGTAAGAAGCACGGCCTTTGGTCAGTGAACGCAGCTGAGTTGCATAACCGAACATTTCGGACAGCGGAACTTCAGCGTGGATCACAACGCCAGTAACGTTGGATTCCTGACCTTTGAGCATACCACGACGGCGGCTCAAGTCACCGATAACGTCACCAGTGTTCTCTTCAGGAGTCTCTACTTCAACCTTCATGATAGGCTCAAGCAGAACTGGTTTCGCTTTCTTAAAGCCGTCTTTAAACGCCAGAGAAGCTGCCAGTTTAAACGCCAGTTCAGAGGAGTCAACGTCATGGTAAGAACCGAAGTGCAGACGAACACCCATGTCAACAACCGGGTAACCAGCCAGCGGGCCAGATTTCAGCTGTTCCTGGATACCTTTATCAACGGCAGGGATGTATTCGCCAGGGATTACACCACCCTTGATGTCGTTGATGAATTCGTAGCCTTTCGGGTTAGAACCCGGCTCCAGTGGGTACATGTCGATAACAACATGACCGTACTGACCGCGACCACCAGACTGCTTAGCGTGTTTACCTTCGATATCGGTAACTTTCGCGCGAATCGCTTCGCGGTAAGCAACCTGAGGTTTACCGACGTTCGCTTCAACGTTGAATTCACGCTTCATGCGGTCAACGATGATGTCGAGGTGCAGCTCACCCATACCGGCGATAATGGTCTGGTTAGATTCTTCATCAGTCCATACGCGGAATGATGGGTCTTCTTTAGCCAGACGGCCCAGAGCCAGACCCATTTTTTCCTGGTCAGCTTTGGTTTTCGGTTCTACAGCGATGGAGATTACCGGTTCTGGGAATTCCATACGCTCCAGAATGATAGGCGCATCTGGGTCACACAGAGTGTCACCGGTAGTTACGTCTTTCAGACCGATTGCAGCAGCGATATCGCCCGCGCGAACTTCTTTGATCTCTTCACGTTTGTTAGCGTGCATCTGTACGATACGGCCGAAACGCTCACGTGCAGTTTTCACGGAGTTCAGTACGGTATCACCAGAGTTAACCACACCGGAATACACACGGAAGAAGGTCAGGTTACCAACAAACGGGTCGGTAGCAATTTTGAACGCCAGTGCAGAGAACGGCTCATCGTCGCTTGCGTGACGTTCTGCCGGAGTGTCTTTACCGTCGTCCAGGATACCGTTGATCGCAGGTACGTCGACTGGGGATGGCAGGTAATCAATTACCGCATCCAGCATCGCCTGAACACCTTTGTTCTTGAACGCAGAACCACAGGTTACCAGGATGATTTCGTTGTTCAGAACGCGCTGACGCAGAGCTTTTTTGATCTCTTCTTCAGTCAGTTCTTCACCACCCAGGTATTTCTCCATCAGCTCTTCTGAAGCTTCTGCAGCGGACTCGATCAGGTTCTGGTGCCATTCGTCAGCCAGGTCCTGCATGTCTGCTGGGATATCTTCATAAGTGAAGGTAACGCCTGCGTCTTCTTCGTTCCAGTTGATGGCTTTCATTTTCACCAGGTCAACAACACCGGTGAAACCTTCTTCAGCACCAATTGCCAGCTGCAGCGGAACAGGGTTCGCGCCCAGACGGGTTTTGATCTGACCAACAACTTTCAGGAAGTTCGCACCCATACGGTCCATTTTGTTAACGAACGCGATACGTGGAACTTTGTATTTGTTAGCCTGACGCCATACGGTTTCAGACTGTGGCTGAACACCACCAACTGCGCAGTAAACCATTACCGCACCGTCAAGAACACGCATGGAACGTTCTACTTCGATAGTGAAGTCAACGTGCCCCGGGGTGTCGATGATGTTTACGCGGTGCGGTTCATACTGCTTAGCCATACCAGACCAGAATGCAGTAGTCGCTGCGGAAGTGATGGTAATACCACGTTCCTGCTCCTGCTCCATCCAGTCCATGGTAGCGGCGCCGTCGTGAACTTCACCGATTTTGTGGTTTACACCGGTGTAGAACAGAATACGTTCGGTAGTAGTGGTTTTACCGGCGTCGATGTGCGCACTGATACCGATGTTACGGTAGCGTGCGATGGGTGTTGTACGAGCCATTTGATTCCTCGTTTATCTTTTTAGGCGTTCAGTTAAGTAACCCAAAGCGGGCAGCTTCGCTGAAGCGCCCGCCTGGTGACTAATACTCCGAAGGGATTACCAACGGTAGTGTGCGAACGCCTTGTTGGCTTCTGCCATACGGTGAACGTCTTCACGTTTCTTAACTGCAGTACCTTTGTTGTCTGCAGCGTCAGAAAGTTCGTTCGCCAGGCGCAGAGCCATGGATTTATCACCGCGTTTACGAGCAGCTTCTACGATCCAACGCATTGCCAGAGCATTACGACGGACCGGACGAACTTCAACTGGAACCTGATAAGTAGAACCACCTACGCGGCGGGACTTAACTTCGACAGTTGGGCGCACGTTTTCGAGCGCAACTTCGAATGCTTCCAGTTCATTTTTACCAGAACGCTGAGCCAGGGTCTCCAGCGCGCTGTATACGATTGATTCTGCAGTAGATTTTTTACCATCTACCATCAGGATGTTGACAAATTTAGCCAGCAGTTCTGATCCGAACTTAGGATCTGGCAGGATTTTACGCTGACCAATGACGCGACGACGTGGCATGGAAATACTCCGTTGTTAATTCAGGATTGTCCAAAACTCAAAGAGTTTGACATTAATATAAAACGTTTGGCCTTACTTAACGGAGAACCATTAAGCCTTAGGACGCTTCACGCCATACTTGGAGCGAGCTTGCTTACGGTCTTTAACGCCGGAGCAGTCAAGCGCACCACGAACGGTGTGGTAACGAACACCCGGAAGGTCTTTTACACGACCGCCACGGATCAGGATCACGGAGTGTTCCTGCAGGTTGTGACCTTCACCACCAATGTAGGAGGTAACTTCAAAACCGTTAGTCAAACGCACACGGCATACTTTACGCAGTGCGGAGTTTGGTTTCTTAGGAGTGGTGGTATATACACGGGTACATACACCACGTTTCTGCGGGCAGGCTTCCAGTGCAGGCACGTTGCTTTTTGCAACTTTGCGAGCACGTGGTTTGCGAACCAGCTGGTTAACTGTTGCCATTAAATAGCTCCTGGTTTTAGCTTTTGCTTCGTAAACACGTAATAAATCGCCTCATATAATATGAGGACGCGAAATTTTAGGGCTATGCCGAAAGGGTGTCAAGAAATATACAACGGCAAAGACACTACCAGGCGATCTGAGCAGCGTGTTTTACCGTTAACCTGACGAAGTCAGTATAGCTGACCATGATGACATCGCTCGAAATTTGAGCACAAAGACCGCGCGCTTGCACATCTTCATTCAACACGTGGATGGATATGGGGGCTGCGCGGAGAATTTCAAGGAAACGGCTGTTTTCCACCGCAGCTAACACGCCATCGGCGATCAGCAGCAGGTCGTCGCCATCATCCATCAGGCGGGTCATCTCGCTAATGTCGGCGTGCCAGGGAGAAGTGCGTAACGTATGCAGCATGAGGGCCTCAGAAGCGCAGGATCACATCGTAGTCGTTAAGGCGCTGGCGCAGCGCATCCGCTTCCAGCGGTTCAACGTCGGTGACAAACGTCGTCTCCACCGTCAGTCCACGTTCTCGCAGGGATGCCGCGCAGATCCAGCAGTTCTCGATATCGTAGAGCGAAAGCAGCTTGAAAGTGGCAATGTAGTCGCGAGCGAGAATAACCCCAGGCTGCTGCTGGCTGAGTACTTGAAACACGCCGTCACCCACAAAGAACACGCCGAGGTCTTCGCTCAGGGCTGATGTCGCTAGCAACGCATCCAGCCCTTCCCTGCCGGCGCTACTGCCATGCGGGGCAGAGGAAAAAACAAAGGCAACTCGTTTCATCAGAACTGTACCATTCGATCGCAGGTTAGCGCGGCTTCGGCCAGCGAGCCTAATCCGCTCAGCGAAAAACCGGGCTGGAGATTAAACGTCGGCAGGCCAAGCTGCCGGGCCTCGGTTTCATCGGTAACGCCACGACGCAGCGCGGCGGCTACGCAGATATGCAACGCCACGCCATTTTCATCATGCAATGATTGCCAGGCGCGGACCAAATCGAATTCATCGCTGGCAGGAGAAGTCAGCTGATTCGCGTTATAGACCCCTTCCCGATAGAAAAATACGCAGGCTATCTCGTGACCTTCCGCCAGTGCAGCTTTGGCAAACTGCAGCGCGCTGCTCGCCTGCTGGGTGCCATAGGCGGGGCCGGTCACCATCAGGGCAAAACGCATTACTTATCTTGCCCCAGGAAATCACCGCTCTTGAACTGACGAATGTAGAGATAGACGGTGTGTTTGGAGATGTTCAGACGGTCGGCGACCTGGTTAATCGCATCCTTGATGTCAAAGATCCCTTTCTCATAAAGATTGAGCACGATCTGGCGATTCTTGGCGTTATTGGAAACGTTGCGATCGGCGTTCACCTCTTCGATGGTGAACTCCAGCGTCTGGGTGACCAGGTCCTCAACGGAGGACGCGAAGTTAACCGCAGAACCCACTTCCGGCGTTTCCGGCGGGATAAAGGTGTTCATTATCTGTGAGAACGGGACATCGAGGTTCATGTTGATGCACAGTAAGCCGATAACCCGGTGATCACGGTTACGGATTGCGATGGTAACGGACTTCATCAGTACGCCGCTTTTGGCGCGAGTAAAATAGCATTTGGAAACGCTGCTATCTGCCCCGGTCATATCATGCAGCATGCGGAGCGCGAGATCGGTAATCGGAGAACCGATTTTACGCCCGGTATGTTCGCCGTTCGCGATGCGTATCGCCGAGCATTTTAAATCCTGAAGTGAATGCAACACGATTTCGCAGTGGGAACCAATGAGCATCGCCAACCCGTCCACAACCGCTTCGTAGGATTTTAGAATATCGAAGTCAGTTTGATCGAAAGGACGTTGATCCAGTAAATCAAGTTCACTGGTTTCGTTGGTTAAAAGCGACCTGGACATGAAAAAAAGCACTCCTTTTCAGGAGCCTGTCGTTATGTTGTCAGGGCAGGCTCATCACTATTAGGGGCATCTAAAGTAATACAGCGCATAAGGCGCTTTCCAGCATTAATTATATCCTGTAGATAATAAAAAGCCGCCGCCCATTGGGCGGCGGCTTTCGCTATCTTATTTTTTGCTGGCGTCGGCCGCTTTGTCAGCCGGTGCAGCGTCTGGCTGCGCATCGGCTTTCGGTGCCGGTTTGATGTCTAACAGTTCAACATCGAACACCAGGGTGGAGTTAGCCGGAATACCCGGAACGCCGGTTTTGCCGTAAGCCAGATCCGGTGGGATAACCAGCTGGATTTTACCGCCCTTCTTGATGTTTTTCAGACCTTCAGTCCAGCCCGGGATAACACCGTCCAGACGGAAGGAGAGAGGTTCACCACGGGTGTAAGAGTTATCGAACTCTTTACCGTCGGTCAGCGTACCTTTGTAGTTAACGACAACGGTGTCGCTATCTTTCGGCGCGTCGCCGGTACCTTCTTTCTCTACTTTGTACAGCAGGCCAGATTTAGCGGTTTTCACGCCTTTCTCTTTGGCGAACTTGTCGCGGAAAGCCTTACCTTTTGCTTCGTTATCAGCGGCGTCTTTTTCCATCTTCGCCTGAGCGGAGGTCTTCACGCGAGTTTCAAACGCCTGCAGAGTTTGTTCGATCTCTTGATCGGACAGCTTGCTCTTATCAGCAAACGCATCCTGAACACCGGCGATCAGCTGGTCTTTATCCAGCTTGATACCCAGTTTTTCCTGTTCTTTCAGAGAGTTTTCCATGTAACGACCCAGCGATGCGCCCAGCGCATAGGCAGATTTCTGGTCGTCATTTTTGAATGCAGCTTTGCTGCCTGCTGCCGGAGCCGCTTTCGCATCAGCTGCTGGTGCAGCTTTAGCAGCCGCGTCAGCTGCGAAGGTCAGAGGAGCATTCAGTGCAACGGCCATTGTGGTTGCCAGAAGCGTTACTTTAAACAGTGATTTCATCCATCTCTCCAGGGCCGGGGCCTCTCGCCCCAATGTTAACTAAATGAGAAGCGTACTATAGAACGTTGTAGAGGAAATCTACATATGAACGCTTCTCATATCGACTCTTTTCAGACTCTTTTTGTTTAAATTAGTTTCCAGCCTCATTAAAGAGGGGCTGCACGGCTGAGCAAAGTTGCGTAGAATCCGCGGCGATTGCGGTGATAACAGTAGAGAGGACATCATGCAAGAAACGACTATCGAAGCGCGTCTGGCAGAGCTTGAGAGCCGTCTGGCCTTTCAGGAGATCACCATCGATGACCTTAACATGACGGTCACAGCTCATGAAATGGAGATGGCAAAGCTTCGCGAACATCTGCGACTGCTGACGGAAAAACTCAAGGCCAGTCAGCCGTCAAATATGGCATCTCAGTCAGAAGAGACGCCACCACCTCACTATTGAGGCGTAAAAAAAGCGGGTTTCCCCGCTTTTTTTGTATCCATCGTTCTACAGAACGAGAGGGATTAGTGGCAACCGCAGCCGCCGTGGCCTTTACCGCCACCGCCGCAGCAGCCTTCGCCGCCGTGGTCGTGACCGTGGTCATGGCCGTGACCGCCGCAGCAACCGTCGTGGTCATGATCGTGGTCGTGACCGTTCGCACCGTGAACGTGGCCGTGAGCCAGTTCTTCTTCGGTAGCTTCGCGGATAGCAACAACTTCAACGTTGAACTTCAGGTTCTGGCCAGCCAGCATGTGGTTGCCGTCAACCACAACGTGGTCGTCTTCAACTTCGGTGATTTCAACCGGTACTGGACCCTGGTCGGTTTCAGCCAGGAAGCGCATACCAACCTGCAGTTCGTCAACGCCCATGAAGACGTCTTTAGGAACGCGCTGCACCAGGTTTTCGTCGTACTGACCGTAAGCGTCGTTAGCTTGAACAGCTACGTCGAATTTATCACCAACTTCGTGACCGTCCAGCGCGTTTTCCAGGCCGGAGATCAGGGAACCGTGACCATGCAGGTAGTCAAGCGGTGCACTTACCGGAGACTCATCAACCAATACACCGTCTTCTGTACGTACCTGATAGGCCAGGCTGACCACCAGGTCTTTTGCTACTTTCATGATATCTCCTGAGCATGGGAATATTTTAGTGGCGCAGATTGTAGCGGAATTCTACACCCGTGTACCCATAAGCTTAAAAAAAGACAGCACGGATCGCTACTCCGGATGAAAAATACCGATCACTTGTTCCTCTTTGCGAACGTGTTCGCGGGCTTCTTTATCCGCTTCTCGCATCTGGTGTCCGCACTTAACGCACTCAACCACATCGATATTATTCTCGCGCCACATCGCCATAGAGTCCTGCGCCTGACACGACGGGCATTTCGCGCCCGCGATAAAACGTTTACGTACCGCCATACTCACCTTCTATTCAAATTCGTCCCAGCCGTCCAGCTGCCGCCGCTCTTGTTGCATTTCGCGCTGGAAGATCTCCTCCAGCTCTCGCCGCGCTTCCCGCACGCGAGAAATTTGTTGGGTATCGCTATGTACCGGCATCAGTTCACGCAGCATGCGCATATCCAGACGCTTGAAGTGCAGCTGTGCGCGTTGCGCCTGATGCGGGTGCATACCGGTGGAGATAAGCGCTTTTCGCCCCAGTTCCAGCGCACTGGAAAAAGTCTCACGGGAAAACTGTACCACGCCCGCCTGCAGCAGTTCGTGCGCCTCCACACGTCCTCGCGCACGAGCCATAATCTTCAGGTGCGGGAAGTTCTGCTGGCAGATTTCCACCAGCTTCATGGTGTCTTCCGGCTCGTTACAGGTAATCACTATCGACTGCGCCTGCTCAGCGCCTGCCGAACGTAACAGTTCAACCTGGGTTGCATCGCCGTAATAAACCTTATAGCCGTATTTACGCATCAGGTTGACCGCGCTGATGTCGCGTTCCAGCACCGTGATCCGCAGCTTGTTGGCCATCAGCAGGCGACCAATCACCTGTCCGAAGCGCCCAAAGCCCACCACAATCACCTGCGGCTTATCGTCGTCCACCCACGGCGCTTCGTCTTCTTCTTCCGGCCCGTTAAAGCGGCGCGACAGCGTAAGATCCACAAGCTTCATCAGCAGCGGCGTGGTCATCATCGACAGCGTCACCACCACCAGCAGCAGCGACATCTGGTCGCCCTTAAAGACTTTAAATGACGAGGCCGCCGAGAAGAGCACAAAGGCAAACTCACCGCCCTGGCTCAGCACGCCGGCAAACTGCATCCGCTCCGAACTGCGCATACCGTGAAGGTGCGCCAGCAGGTACAGCACCAGGGTTTTCACCGCCACCAGCAGGACCACACTGCCAATCACTACCAGCAGATGGGTGTAGAGCACGCCGAGGTTGAGCGACATCCCCACCGAGATAAAGAACAGCCCCAGCAACAGCCCTTTAAACGGCTCGATAGCAATTTCCAGCTCGTGGCGATATTCACTTTCGGCCAACAGCACGCCCGCAATGAAAGTGCCCAGCGCCATCGAGAGCCCCAGCGCGTCCATAAACAGCGCCGACCCCAGCACCAGTAGCAGCGTCGCGGCAGTAAACACTTCACGCACGCCTGAGCTGGCAATAAAACGAAATACCGGGCGGAGAAGGTAACGCCCGCCAATCAGCATTCCGCCAAAGGCCAATACTTTCAGGCCAACGGTTTGCCAATCAAAATGTTCATCGCCCGCACCGGCCAGCAGCGGAACCAGCGCTAACGCGGGAATGACCGCCAGATCCTGGAATAACAGCACCGAGAAGCCTAGCTGCCCGGATTCGCTGCGATTCATCCCCTTCTCACGCATCAGTTGTAGCGCCATCGCGGTCGATGACATCGCAAGGCCGATCCCGCCAATCACCGCCGCCTGCCAGGAGAAGTGAGTCAACATCAACAGCCCGCCGAGGATCACCGCGCTGAACATCACCTGCGCCGCGCCAATGCCGAAGATAGGGCGTCGTAGCTGCCACAGCTTGGCCGGATTCAGCTCCAGGCCGATGATAAACATCAGGAACACCACGCCCAGCTCGGAGAAGTGGAGAATTTCATCCACATCGCTGATAAACCCAAGCCCCCACGGGCCGATGGCGATACCCGCTAACAGATAGCCTAATACCGCACCGATACCCAGCCGCGCTGCCAGTGGCACCGCGGCCACCGCCGCGAAAAGAAACAGCACTCCGGCCAGTAATAAATCAGAACCTTCCATCATCGCCCCCCTGCCGTTATCGGCGCTGCTAGCCAGTCGGCATAGGCTTTCGCGTGGCTTGCTAGTTCATCGGGCGGCTGACGCCGCGCCCAGTAGATGATGATTGGGCTCAGCCAGTGCATATGGCACATGGCAGCCGTCAGTTCGAACGGGCGCAGAATATCGCTCATCGGGTAGCGATTGAGCCCGTCGTGGCGATAGGCGCTTTCCGGTTCCCCGGTCGTAATCACGCTACGCCAGTACTTACCCGCCAGCTGGTTTCCGCCAATGCCGCTGGCAAAACCGCGACTTAACACGCGATCCAGCCACTCCTTGAGCAAAGCCGGGCAGCTATAGGTATAAAGAGGATGTTGAAACACGATGACATCGTGCTCGCGCAGCAGCGCCTGCTCGCGAGGAATATCAATAAAAAAATCAGGATAGTGCGCGTAGAGATCGTGCACGGTTACGTTGCTTAACTGCGAAGCCGGTTTAAGCAAAACCCGGTTAGCCACCGAGTCCTGTGATTCCGGATGGGCATAGACAAGCAGGACTTTCGCCGTCTGTGACATCATTCCCCTCCCGGGCGTCAATCACATCCTCTTTCTGGTAGCGGGACGCAACCTGAATGATTTTGTGTATAGTCATCGTTTTGGGCTACCATTGCGGCCCGGTCTAGCGATTCGCTTACCACACTACATTACCACAATGACAATTTAACATATTCAGAACATACGGCGCCTTATGATTGTTTTCTCCTCGTTACAAATTCGTCGCGGCGTGCGTGTCCTGCTGGATAACGCATCGGCCACCATCAACCCAGGGCAGAAAGTCGGCCTGGTGGGCAAAAACGGCTGCGGCAAATCCACGCTGCTCGCGCTGCTGAAAAACGAGATAAGCGCCGATGGCGGCAACTTTACCTATCCGAGCAGCTGGCAACTGGCGTGGGTAAACCAGGAAACCCCTGCCCTGCCTCAGCCTGCTCTGGACTATGTCATTGACGGTGACCGTGAATACCGCCAGCTTGAAGCCCAACTGAACGATGCCAACGAACGCGATGATGGCCATGCCATCGCCACCGTTCATGGCAAGCTGGACGCGATTGACGCGTGGACTATCCGCTCTCGCGCCTCCAGCCTGCTGCACGGTCTGGGCTTCAGCAATGAACAGCTCGACCGCCCGGTCAGCGACTTTTCGGGCGGCTGGCGTATGCGCCTTAACCTGGCGCAGGCGCTGATTTGCCGCTCCGACCTGCTGCTGCTCGATGAACCGACTAACCACCTCGACCTCGATGCGGTTATCTGGCTGGAAAGATGGCTCAAAAGTTATCAGGGCACGCTGATTCTGATTTCCCACGACCGCGACTTCCTTGACCCGGTTATCGACAAAATTATTCATATCGAACAGGAAACTATGTTCGAGTACACCGGCAACTACAGCTCGTTTGAGGTGCAGCGCGCCACCCGCCTGGCTCAACAGCAGGCGATGTACGAAAGTCAGCAGGAGCGCGTGGCGCATCTGCAAAGCTATATCGACCGTTTCCGTGCGAAGGCTACGAAGGCCAAGCAGGCACAGAGCCGTATCAAGATGCTTGAGCGTATGGAGCTAATTGCCCCGGCCCACGTCGATAACCCGTTCCACTTCAGCTTCCGCGCGCCGGAAAGCCTGCCGAACCCATTACTGAAAATGGAAAAGGTCAGCGCGGGTTACGGCGACCGCACGATCCTCGAGTCGATCAAACTGAACCTGGTGCCGGGCTCGCGTATCGGACTGCTGGGTCGCAACGGTGCGGGTAAATCGACGCTGATTAAACTGCTGGCGGGCGAACTTGAGCCGCTGCACGGTGAAATCGGCCTCGCCAAAGGCATTAAGCTGGGCTACTTCGCTCAGCATCAACTGGAATTCCTGCGCGCGGATGAATCGCCGTTGCAGCATCTGGCGCGCATGGCGCCGCAGGAGTTAGAGCAAAAGCTGCGTGACTACCTGGGCGGCTTCGGCTTCCAGGGCGATAAAGTCACCGAGCAGATCGCTCGCTTCTCTGGCGGCGAGAAGGCCCGCCTGGTGCTGGCGCTTATCGTCTGGCAGCGTCCGAACCTGCTGCTGCTCGATGAACCGACTAACCACCTTGACCTCGACATGCGTCAGGCGCTGACCGAAGCCTTAATCGATTTCGAAGGCGCGCTGGTTGTGGTCTCGCACGACCGTCACCTGATCCGCTCCACTACCGACGATCTCTATCTGGTGCACGACAAAAAAGTCGAGCCGTTCGATGGCGATCTGGAAGATTATCAGCAGTGGCTAAGCGACGTGCAGAAGCTGGAAAACCAGGCCGATGACACGCCGAAAGAGAACAACGCCAATAGCGCGCAGTCGCGTAAAGACCAGAAGCGCCGCGAAGCGGAACTGCGCACCCTGACGCAGCCGCTGCGTAAAGAGATTACCCGTCTGGAAAAAGAGATGGAGAAGCTCAATGCACAGCTGGCGCAGGCGGAAGAGAAGCTCGGCGACAGCAGCCTGTATGAACCAGGCCGTAAAGCCGAAATGACCGAATGCTTACAGCTTCAGGCCAGCGCCAAATCCGGGCTGGAAGAGTGCGAAATGGCGTGGCTCGAGGCGCAGGAGCAGCTTGAGCAGATGATGCAAAACGACTAAGCCACGGGAGCGGGCGATGAACCTATCAATCACCGACGATATTACCTTCCGCAAGCTGACCATCTTCATGACCTTTATGGAGAAGGGCAACATCGCCCGCACCGCTGAGGCGCTGAATATCAGCGGCGTCAGCGTACACCGGGCGCTGCACACGCTGGAAGAGAACGTTCGTTGTCCGCTGTTCGTCCACAAAGGGCGTAATCTTATCGCCCAGCCCGCGGCATGGACGCTGCTGGAGTACTGCCAGGAAGTCACCCAACTGATGGAGCGCGGTCTGGAAGAAACGCGCAAAACGGCAGGCGTAGGCCAGGGTCGGTTACGCGTTGGAACTCTTTACTCGCTGACGCTGGAGACGGTGCCGCACCTGATTATGGGCATGAAACTGCGTCGCCCGGACCTGGAACTGGATCTCACCATGGGTTCCAACGAAGCGCTGCTGAAGATGCTGGAAGACGGCGTGCTGGACGCGATCCTCATCTCCATTTCTGAAAGTGAAATCGACCGCAACAGCCTCGAAGTACTCCCCCTGTTCCACGACGATATCTACCTCGCCGCACCTATGACCGCTACGCTTGACGCCACCCTTAAGGCGGATCTGCGCCACTATCGCAATGAGAAATTTGTGTCGCTGGCGGAAGGGTTTGCGACCTACGCGGGTTTCCAGGAAGCGTTTCATATTGCGGGGTTCGAGCCTGAAATCGTCACCCGCGTAAACGACATTTTCTCGATGCTCAGTCTGGTACAGGCTGGGGTTGGCTTCTGTTTGATGCCCGGACGAATGAAGAAGATGTATGAGAATACCGTGAAGCTGCAAAAGCTCGCTGAGCCCTATCAGATGCAGCAGCTTATCGCGATTGTGTTTGCCCGTAACCGCGAGCGCGACCCAAGCCTGCTGGCACTGGCCGCCGAAGGGCGCATGTATGCCAGAACGCTGAACCAGAATGCCTGATTGCCGGATGGCGACGCTACGCGTCTTATCCGGCCTACATCAGGTGCGAGTTGTAGGCCCGATAAGCGCAGCGCCATCGGGCAATCACATCACGCACGAAGGCGTCTCGCCAGGTGCACGGCAACCTCCACGCCGCTGCGCTCAAGAGAGATAGATTCCCCTTCCCACGCCGCCTGACGCGTTAAGCAGGTCAGTATGCCACCGGGCGGCATTTCAATCGCCAGCCGTGCTTCACGTTCGTTGGCGGAGATAACCGCCTCCTGCCAGCGCACCGTGCGTGCCATATTCATCGCCAGATCGTCAGCAATACGTTCCGGCTGCCACAGCACGCGACCGGTGCTGCCGCTCAGGTAGGCGAAGCGCGGGCGGGAAAGCGTCACATGGCTGAACGCCTCAACCAGCTTGTGCGCGGGCTCGGCCAACAGTTCACAATGCGACGGCACGCTCACCGCCAGGCGAGGCGCCTTACTGGCCCCTTTGGCCATCGCGCGTTTCGCCACGTCGGCCATCGCTTCATCAGGACCGGCAATCACAATCTGCGTCTCAGCGTTCAGGTTAGCGATATAGGTGCCGCTGCCTTCTACCAGGCTTTCCACCTGACTCAGCGTCAGCCCCATAATCGCCGTCAGGCCGTAGCCATGCGGATAGGCCTGCTCCATTAAGTCACCTCGCAGCGCCACCAGCGTCAGCGCGTCGGCGAAGTCGAGCGCACCGGCAACTACCGCCGCCGGGTACGCGCCAATGGAGAGTCCACTGACGATATCAGGCGCTACACCACGACGCTCTAGCTCGCGCGCCCATGCAACGCCAGCAATCAGCAGAGACAGTTGAACGGCTCGGGTATGTTTGAGCGCCTCAGGGGTATCCAGCGTATCAACCTCAGCGCCAAGCGCCTCACGCGCCTGGGCCAGTTCCGTCCCCGGAAGGTTTTGCAGCATTCCTGCGTGCTGCGTTCCTTGCCCCGGGAAGGTAAACAGAATTTTCATCACTCCTCCCTGCCCCACGGGTCGCGAACCAACTGCGGCCCCTGAGAGGTTTTTAATAATGCTTTTCCATCGCGCAGCCATTCATTGAGAGCAAAGCCGCCGCGCGGCGTATCCACCTGGGTATCCGCCCGGCAAAGTCCGGCCGTTAGCTGCTGCTGCCACGTTTCCAGCGCTTCACGGGAGAGCGGCTGCGGCGCGCGGATCAACAGATCCAGATCGCTTGCCGCATGGATAACCGGGATCCCGGTTGCCAGCGCATAGCCGGTACTGCCAGTAATGCCCCACGTCCACGGCCATGTCTGCTGCGCCAATAACAAAGCCACCTGGACCGGTGGCTGAGAGATAAAGGGCGAGCGCAGCAGCGACAGCGGGTCCACCAGCGATTCCGGCGAGCAGACACGGACGACCGACTCTGCTTTCACCCAACCGGCGGCGCGCTGATCGCGCTTCATCCCGCGGACGCCCACGGGAATGCGCCCCTGCGCATCAACATCACGTCGCACCACTACCGGCAGGCCGCTATGCCAGACGGTATCCACCCAGGATTCCGTGACATCTTCAAGCGCGTCGCGCGCATTCAGCCAGATAAGGTCGTGTGGACGTAATGTTGTGCTCATGATTTAGATTCCTGAAGTCAGCGAGATAAACAGCGGCAGCGACAGGATACACAGTACGGAGCTCAACAGCAGCACGGCTTCTGCATCCGGCGACTGCACGCCAAAGCGGTTACCGAATACCACGCCGAAGAAGCCTGCAGACAGCGCAATCATCAGGATAGCGGTAATCGCCACGGAACCATGCAGGCCAAAAATAAGCACGATGCCCCAGGCAATGGCCGGTTGAATCAGCAGCTTAGCGATGGTTGAGGTAATCACCACGGTGTTGATCTGCAGTTTACGCGCAGAGAGGATAACGCCGGTCAGGAACAGCGCAGCGGCGGTCGCAGACAGGCCCAGCGGTTTAATGGCCGCCAGCACCAGCTCCGGCATTTTGATGCCAATCGCGGAGAGGATAACCCCCAGCAGCGGGCCCATCACGATAGGTTTTTTAATCGAACGCCACATCAGTACCGGCAGCATAGACAGCGTAGAACCGGAGTTACCGCCTTCGGCACGCGCTTTTTCACGTTCCAGAATCAGCAGGCAGAACGGCGTCATCAACACAGAACCACAGGCGATGGAAACGGCAACGGAAAGCGAAGTCGACGAGGTTTCACCCAGCACGCTCCCCAGAATCGGCAGGCCCAGCGCAGCGTAGTTTGGCAGCGCCACGGTCAGGGTCAACACGGCGGCATCCTGCGGTGATTTGTTGAACAACTTGGTCGCCATAAAGTAGATAGCGGCGTAGGTGATCCACATCGCCAGCGTCAGTACCAGAATCAACGGCGACTGAGCAACAATACCGGCCCATGGGGTTTGTACCGTCGCGCTAAACAGCGCAGCGGGTAAAGCAAAGTCCATGACGAAGATGTTAAGCAGGGAGACGTTTTTATTGTCGACCATTTTGGCCTTACCGGCCCAGAATCCCAGCAGCATGATGACGAAAATCGGAGCAAGAGCATGAACAATTACGTAAGTCATATTTCACCTGTAATGAAAAAAAGTTAGCACTGGCGCGATGATTATTATTTTTCAGATGCAAGTGCCCACATGGGCGCTGGGAAGCGCCCATGGAGCCGTACATCCGGCAGGTCTCTTTTTTCTTACCAGCTTGCCCGCATGCGTTCGCGTACGAGGGCAGAGCTGCGGCGGTTGTCAGCACCCAGACGGCTTTTCAGCGTCGGGTCCTGACGAGCGTCTTTGATGGCCTGTTGCAAGGTGTTCACCACCAGCGTCAGATCGTTTGCAGATGGCGCATCTGGGTTGCTGATATCCAGCAGATTTTCCAGCAGCCCCAGCGTGGCGTAGTTGCTGATGTCATACGCCATTGGCGGAATAGTCGCCGCCAGTTTTTCCAGCGCGTCAACGGTACGCAGGGTGATACGCGCCGCCGACTCTTTACCCATGGCGTGAATCAGCACGCCTTTGTCGTTGAAGGCGATCAGGCGATTCGCCTGGTAGCCGTGCGCCAGAAACGCACCGGACATCGCTTTACCGACAATCAGGCCAATCACCGGGTGGCCCGCCAGACGCGCGTTGGCATACGCCGCGGCGGCACCGGCCAGCGCCTGGTGAATACCGAAACCTTCTTCACGGCGACCGTAGGCCTGGCTTGGTACATCAATCACCGCCACAATCGGACGTTTCACCGCTTTATCAGCGTCTGCGGCGATGGTTTCACTGACCACTTTTGCCAGCGTCCAGCCTTCCAGCAGACCGACTTCCCCTTTCGCTGCGCGCGGGAAGTGGTTATTGGCATCCGGCACCACGGCAACAAAACGTACCGTTTCACCGTTAAGTTCACCGTCAGCGGCCTGCACAGACGGGCACAGCCCTTCGATTCGTTTGGCGTTCGGAACCAGCGTTTCCAGCCATAATTCGCCACGGCTAATTGCGTTACTCATCATTTCACCTCCCGGGCGAAGAGCGCATGAATCTGTTCGGTATCCGCCTGTTTGCGGGTATCGAAATTCGTCAGACGGTCGAGATACCAGGCATAGTTATCGGTGCGATGTTTCGCCGGAACGCCTTTCGCCAGCGCATCGTTCATGGCGGCTTTCACCGCGTTAACGCCGTCACCGACCAGCGCTTCAACCAGACCGCTTTCGTAGCGAATTTCGCCGCCGGTCATGCTCCAGATAAACGGACGGTCGCGGGAATCGTATTCTTCAATCCCGGCTTCCTGTTCGATGACCTGCGGGCCGTTGAGGCCAAGACGCGCTTCGCGGGTCACAATCAGATAGCTACACAGCGCCGCCGCGATAGACATCCCACCGAAGCAGCCCACGGTACCGGCCACAATGCCGATCACCGGGGTGTAACGACGCAGGTCAACAATCGCCGCGTGGATATCGGCAATCGCCGCCAGGCCCAGGTTCGCTTCTTGTAAACGTACACCGCCGGTTTCCAGGCTCAGAACGGCCTGAGTTGGGATGCCGTTACGATTATCTTCCGCCGCCAGCTCCAGCGCCGCCGCCATTTTGGCACCGGACACTTCGCCCATGCTGCCGCCCTGAAATGCGCCTTCAATCGCCACCACAACGGCCGGTTTACCATTGATGGTGCCTTTTGCCACGACCATGCCATCATCGGCCTGTGGGACAATGCCCTGCGCGCCCAGCCACGGCGACATCACGCCTTCAAACGGGTCGAGCAGTTCACGGTAGCTGCCTTCATCCAGCAGCGCATGCGCACGCTGGCGTGCTTTTAATTCGATAAAACTGCGATCATCACGCATAGCTCACCTCTTCAAAAACCTGTTCGATACGGATGCGCGCCACGCCCGGCGTCGCGCCGAAGTCGTGGATGGTCAGTTTGCCGGCAGGCAGGCTGCTGACCGTTTGCAGACGGTTAATCAGCGCTTCCCAGCGGCTGCGGCTGTTATCGACAGAAGTGGTGATATCAATGGTTAACGTCTGGCCCTGGTCGGCGGTGAATAACACCTCCATATCCCCGGAGCCCACAACGCCTGCCAGCGCTTTGCCGCTTAAGGTGCGGCTGGCCGGTACGGTTAACGTAATGTGTTCCATAACATCCTCTTAATGCTTGAAATAAGGCGATTCGATGCGATCGAGAAACAGGGTGGCGGCGAGCAAATCAGCGGCACCGCCCGGCGAGGCGTTCAGCGATAGCATGTGGCTATCAAGCGCGGCCAATGCCGCCTGACCCGCCGGATGGGCGCTTCCGCCCGCGTTCAGCACTGCGCGAGCGCCGTCCTGCATAGCGTCCAACCCTTCCAACCCGGCGCGGGACAGCACGCAGGTATCGGTCAGTGAGGTCATGATCGCCATCAGCGCGTCGAGCCTCGCATGGGCTTCGCTGCTGCCGTTAAGTCGGCTTAGCCGTAGCTGCGGCAACGCACGCTGCATCACATGTGGAAACGCCTGCTGCGCCTCTTCACGCGCGCCCGGCACCTGATAACGGTGGGTGGCGCGCAGCCCTTTGCTAAACACTTTTGGGGCCGCGGCATCTGGCAGCTTCGCCAGTTCGGCGGCGGTCGCGGCAACCTGTTTCGCGTTGCCCGCTCCGCCATGCATTGCCACGGCGCTCACCAGCAGTCCCAGTGCCCAAATCGCACCTCGGTGGGTATTGACCCCGCCGGTGGCCGCCATCATCTGTTGCTCGCCTTCGCGGCCGAGTCGCCCTATGGTTTGTCTAAGCGCAATATCCGCCGGACGTTGCCAGCTTTGTTGCGCCAGCGCCTGAAACGTGGGGGTCAGGCTGTGCGCGGAGCGCTCCATTAGCGCAAGCGATAAATCGTGGTGCGCACCGTTCCCCCGACTGTCCACCAGACCGGGTTTCGGGCTTAATCGTGCTTCGTCAATCAGACACTGCGTGGCGGTTCGCGCCAGCCATTCGGCACCGCCTTCAACCTGAATCTGGGGCAGAAGTTTCATTACCAGCTCCGGAATTTCGCAGGTGGGTTGTAAAGACCGCCGGACCATTCCACCAGGTCAGCGACGCTACCGGCTGCCAGCAGCGAACGGGTGGCATCGGTACGACGAATGCCCATATCTTCCGGATAGACAACCTTGCCGCTCTGACGCAGCTCGGCTACGCGTTTCGCGTCAACGCCCAGACCGATATCGGTGATACCCGCGACCGCAGCCACCATCGCACGGCGTTCTTCAAGATCTTTGGCGCGGTAGAGGTAAGCAATACCTTCTTCGGTCAGCACGTGGGTCACGTCGTCGCCGTAGATCATCACCGGTGCCAGCGGCATGCCGGAGGCTTTCGCCACATCAACCGCGTCCAGTTTTTCAACGAAGGTTGGCTTCACGCCCGCCTGGAAGGTTTCGACCATCTGCACCACCAGTTTTTTACCGCGCTGCATTGGGTCCGGTTCGGTGATCATGTTCAGCCAGGCTGGCGTAGCATGACGACGACCGTGTGGGTCATGACCCATGTTTGGCGCGCCACCGAAGCCAGAAAGACGACCGCGGGTCACGGTAGAGGAGTTGGCGTAGCCATCAACCTGTAAGGTAGAACCGATGAACATATCCACCGCGTACTGACCTGCCAGCTGGCAGAAGGCGCGGTTAGAACGCATCGAGCCGTCGGAACCGGTAAAGAAGATGTCAGGACGGGCGCGGATGTACTCTTCCATCCCCAGCTCGCCGCCGAAGCAGTGCACGCTTTCAACCCAGCCGCTCTCAATCGCCGGAATCAGCGTTGGATGCGGGTTCAGCGTCCAGTGTTTACAGATTTTGCCTTTCAGGCCGAGCTGTTCGCCGTAAGTTGGCAGCAGCAGTTCGATAGCCGCGGTGTTAAAGCCGATACCGTGGTTCAGTGACTGGACCTGGTGTTCCGCGTAGATGCCTTTAATCGCCATCATCGCCATCAGGATGTGTTCCTGTTTGATGAGACGCGGGTCACGGGTGAACAGCGGTTCGATAAAGAACGGTTTGTCGGCCACAACCACGAAATCAACCCAGGAGCCAGGGATATCCACGCGCGGCAGGTCGCATTCATCGTCCACCAGCTCGTTCACCTGTGCGATGACGATACCGTCGTGGAACGCGGCGGCTTCAACCAGCGCTGGGGTATCTTCGGTACTCGCCCCGGTGTAGAGGTTACCTTTGCGGTCGGCTTTGAAGCCGGCAATCAGCGCCACGTTCGGCGACAGGTCAACGTACAGACGGGAATAGAGTTCGATGTAGGTGTGGATGGCGCCGATTTCCAACTGACCATCTTCCAGCAGCTGCGAAATACGCAGGCTCTGAGTACCGGAGAAGGAGAAGTCCAGCTTGCGGGCGATCCCTTTTTCGAAGATGTCCAGATGCTCGCTGCGGCCGACGCTCGGCATGATCATGTGCAGGTCGTGCACAATCTGCGGGTTAACCTCGGCCAGCATGCGGGATAAGAAATCTGCCTGCTTTTGGTTATTCCCTTCTAATACCACGCGGTCACCCGGCGCGATCAGTTTTTCCAGCATTGCGGTCAGGTCTGCGGTTGGCAGAACCTTGCCCTGCACCGGAACGGAAGCCAGACGCCGCTGTTTTTCGGTGCGGCGTGTGTTCCAGACGCGTGCTGGTGTTTGCCCAGATAACATTATTAACCTCCTGATTCAGCTAATCATTTTGATTGCTTAACACTGAAAAGAGTGTGCACCCTGGTGAGAAAGTCATCAATTAAGCGTAGGAGAGAATCATTAGCCTGAGAGTAATAATTGAAGTAACAAATTGTGATTAGGATCAGATCCTGATGGGAGAAAAACGACTACCGATGCCTCATTTTCATAAACACGATGGCAAAGTGACGGTATAGTAGGCGCAGATTCCAGGTAAACATCGCCGAGTTATGACTGAAACAACCCACCACGATCTCAGTATCGACACCTCAAGCAGCGCGGACTTCGTGCCCATGCGCGGCATAAGCAATCGTCATCTTCAGACGATGCTGCCACGCCTGCTTCGTCGCAAGCTGCAATTCACCCCACACTGGCAACGCCTTGAGCTGCCGGACGGCGACTTCGTCGATTTAGCATGGAGTGAAGACCCGGCCGGTGCGCTGCATAAGCCTCGTCTGGTGGTGTTTCATGGTCTGGAGGGCAGCTTACACAGCCCGTACGCGCATGGCCTGATTAACGCGGCGAAAGCGCAAGGCTGGCTAGGCGTGGTCATGCATTTTCGCGGCTGCAGCGGCGAGCCAAACCGCCTGAACCGTATTTATCACTCCGGTGAAACGGAAGACGGCACCTGGTTCCTGAACTGGCTACAGCGTGAATACGGTAAAGCGCCAACGGCGGCGGTCGGCTACTCGCTGGGCGGCAACATGCTGGCCTGCCTGCTGGCCAAAGAAGGTGACGACGTGCCGATCGATGCGGCGGTGATTGTCTCCGCGCCGTTTATGCTGGAAGCCTGCAGCTACCACATGGATAAAGGCTTCTCGCGGGTCTATCAGCGCTATCTGCTGAACCTGCTGAAAGGCAACGCCGCCCGCAAGCTCAAAGCCTATCCTGGCTCGCTGCCGGTGGATCTGCGTCAGTTGAAAAGCATGCGCCGCATCCGCGAGTTTGACGATTCGATCACCTCGAAGATCCACGGCTTCGCCGATGCGATTGATTACTACCGTCAATGTAGTGCGATGCCTATCTTAAGCAAAATCACCAAACCGACGCTGATCATCCACTCGAAAGACGATCCGTTTATGGACCACCACTCCATTCCAGCCCAGGAAGAGCTGCCGGACAACGTCGTCTATCAGCTCACCGAGTACGGCGGGCACGTCGGGTTTATCGGCGGCACGCTGCGCCACCCGGAAATGTGGCTGGAAAAACGCATCCCCGCCTGGCTGATGCCGTGGCTAGGGACTAAAGCATGATGATTCCCTGGCAGGATATCGACCCGGAGACGCTGGATAATCTGATTGAAAGCTTTGTCTTGCGCGAAGGCACTGATTATGGTGAATATGAACGTTCACTTGCGCAAAAGGTCGCCGACGTCAAACACCAGCTACAAACGGGCGAAGCGGTGCTGGTGTGGTCTGAACTTCACGAGACCGTCAACATCATGCCCCGTAACCAATTTCGCGGTTAACTATACTCTAACGACAGGAAGCGTTTACCCCGCTTCCGTTGTCGTCTGTTCAGGGAGTTATTCGCATGTCTGCCAAACATCCGGTCATTGCCGTTACCGGCTCCAGCGGAGCAGGAACCACCACCACCAGCCTCGCGTTTCGTAAAATCTTTGCTCAGCTCAACCTGCGCGCGGCGGAAGTCGAAGGCGACAGCTTTCACCGCTACACCCGTCCGGAAATGGATATGGCTATCCGCAAGGCCCGTGATCTTGGCCGCCACATCAGCTATTTCGGCCCGGATGCCAACGACTTTGGCCTGCTGGAACAAACCTTTCGCGACTACGGCCTGAACGGGCAGGGGAAGTCGCGCAAATACCTGCATACCTATGATGAAGCGGTTCCCTGGAACCAGGTACCCGGCACGTTTACGCCGTGGCAGCCGTTACCGGAACCGACCGATGTGCTGTTCTATGAAGGACTGCACGGCGGCGTGGTGACACCGCAGCACGATGTCGCGCGGCATGTTGATCTGCTGGTTGGCGTGGTGCCGATTGTTAACCTGGAGTGGATCCAGAAGATGATCCGTGACACCAGTGAGCGCGGTCACTCCCGCGAGGCGGTGATGGATTCCGTAGTGCGCTCAATGGAAGACTATATCAACTTCATCACCCCACAGTTCTCCCGCACCCATATCAACTTCCAGCGTGTACCAACGGTCGATACCTCTAACCCGTTTGCAGCCAAAAGCATTCCGTCGCTGGACGAGAGTTTTGTGGTGATTCACTTCCGTAATCTCGAGCACATCGACTACCCGTGGTTACTGGCCATGTTGCAGGGTTCATTTATCTCGCATATGAATACGCTGGTCGTTCCCGGCGGGAAGATGGTGCTGGCGATGGAATTAATCATGACGCCGCTGGTGCAGCGGCTGATGGAAGGTCGGAACTAGCATCAAGACCAGGTAGCCCGGACGAGGTGCGCAAGCACCGACGCCGGGAATGTCCCCGGCGTCACTGCGTTCGGCCGGGCTACGTCTAGCATGCAATCAGCCTTCAATCACTTCGTAAGAGTGAGTGATATTGACCGCTTTTTCGAGCATCAGCGCAACTGAGCAGTATTTCTCAGCAGACAGATCGACCGCACGCGATACCGCCGCATCCTTCAGCGCTTTACCGGTGACGATAAAGTGCAGGTTGATGTGCGTAAACAGACGCGGGGCCTCCTCACGGCGCTCAGAAGTGAGCTTCACTTCGCAGTCGGTCACGTCATTGCGACCTTTTTGCAGGATAGAGACGACGTCAATCGCACTGCAACCACCGGCGGCCATCAGCACGACTTCCATCGGGCTCGGCGCTTTATCGCCGGAGTTACCGTCCATCAAAATTTGGTGGCCAGAAGCAGACTCACCGAGGAAGGTTAACCCTTCAACCCATTTCACACGTGCTTGCATAATATTTAACTCCCAGGTTGCAATTTTCTTCTCAGATTACGCGCACATAACAATTCTCGCAATGGAAGGCGATCGCCGTCATGCTGAAGCGAGACACCAGGAGACACACGGCTAAAGCTATGCTAAAACAGTCGGGATGCTACGGTAATACATAAACGTACTGCATGTATGCAGAGGACATCACATTACAGGCTGCGACCCTATTCGACAGCCGACTTCCCAGGTAACGGGAAGGATACTATTGCAACCAGTGGCTGCAATGTTTTTGCCGCTGGGAAGAGCTTATAACAGAGGATAACCGCGCATGGTGCTTGGCAAACCGCAAACAGACCCTACTCTCGAATGGTTCTTGTCTCATTGCCATATTCATAAGTACCCATCGAAGAGCACGCTGATTCACCAGGGTGAAAAAGCAGAGACGCTGTATTACATCGTAAAAGGCTCAGTGGCTGTACTCATCAAGGATGAAGAAGGCAAAGAGATGATCCTCTCTTACCTTAACCAGGGCGACTTTATCGGTGAGCTGGGCCTGTTCGAAGAAGGCCAGGAACGCAGCGCATGGGTACGAGCAAAAACCGCTTGTGAAGTTGCTGAAATCTCTTATAAAAAATTCCGTCAGCTGATCCAGGTTAACCCGGACATTCTGATGCGTCTCTCTTCTCAGATGGCGCGTCGTCTGCAGGTCACCTCTGAAAAAGTTGGTAACCTGGCCTTCCTGGACGTAACCGGTCGTATCGCTCAGACCCTGCTGAACCTGGCTAAACAGCCGGACGCTATGACCCACCCGGACGGTATGCAGATCAAAATCACCCGTCAGGAAATTGGTCAGATCGTTGGCTGCTCCCGTGAAACCGTGGGCCGTATTCTGAAAATGCTGGAAGATCAGAACCTGATCTCCGCGCACGGCAAAACCATTGTCGTCTACGGAACCCGCTAATCCAGCCCAAAATGGCGTATTGTAAAAGCAATACGCCATTTTTGTTTTTCCCCCTATGTGGCGCAGGCTGATTTACCACCCCGAAGTCAACTATGCACTGCGGCAAACGCTGGTGTTATGCCTGCCGGTTGCCATCGGGCTTCTGTTCGGCCATCTCCAGCAGGGTCTGCTGTTTTCATTGGTGCCTGCCTGCTGCAATATCGCCGGCCTCGATACCCCACATAAGCGCTTCTTTAAACGCCTGATTATCGGTGGCTGTCTGTTTGCCGGATGTAGCCTTGCCGTACAGCTGCTGTTGGCGCGCGATATCCCCTTACCGCTGATTCTCACCGGGCTGGCGCTGCTGCTGGGCGTCACGGCGGAAATCAGCGCGCTGCACGGGCGGTTACTGCCCGCCTCGCTGATTGCTTCTATCTTCACCTTAAGCCTGGCGGGCAATATGCCCATCTGGGAGCCGCTACTGCTCTACGCGTTCGGCACGCTGTGGTATGGGCTGTTTAACTGGTGGTGGTTCTGGATATGGCGCGAGCAGCCGCTGAGGGAATCGCTGAGCCTGCTCTACCGACAGCTCGCCGAGTACTGCGAAGCCAAATATAGCCTGTTGACCCAGCACACTGACCCGAGCACCGCGCTGCCGCCGCTGCTCACTCGTCAACAGAAGGTGGTGGATCTCATCTCTCAGTGCTACCAGCAACTGCATATGCTCGCCGCGAATCAGCACAACGACTATAAGCGCCTGCTGCGCGCCTTCCAGGTGGGGCTCGACCTGCAAGAACATATCTCCGTCAGCCTGCACCAGCCGGAAGAGGTACAAAAGCTGGTTGAACGCAGCCACGCCGAAGCGGTGATCCGCTGGAACGCCCAGACCGTGGCGTCACGCCTGAGGGTACTGGCTGACGATATTCTCTATCACCGCTACCCTACCCGCTTCAATATGGACAAGCAGATAGGCGCGCTGGAAAAAATTGCCGACCAGCATCCAGATAACCCGGTTGGCCAGTTCTGCGCCTGGCACTTCAGCCGCATTGCCCGCGTGCTGCGCTCCCAGCGCCCGCTCTACCCGCGCAACCTGATGGCCGATAAAGAGCGCCGCCTGCCGCTATTCGCGGCGCTCAAAAACTACCTGTCGCTGAAATCTCCGGCGCTACGTAATGCCGCCCGGCTCAGCGTAATGCTCAGTATCGCCAGCCTGATGGGCGCCGCGCTGCATCTGCCAAAGCCTTACTGGATCCTGATGACGGTGCTGCTGGTCACGCAGAACGGCTACGGTGCAACTCGCGTACGTATTTTCCATCGTGCGGCGGGTACGCTGGCAGGGTTAGTGATTGCCGCCGTCGTTCTGCACTTCCACATCTCAGAAGGACTGGCGTTAGCGGGTATGCTTATCGTCACGCTGGGGAGCTACCTGATAATCCGTCGCCACTACGGTTGGGCCACCGTCGGCTTTACGATTACCGCGGTTTATACCCTGCAAATTCTGACGCTGAACGGCGAGCAGTTTATCGTCGCGCGCTTTATCGACACCATCATCGGCTGTCTGATTGCCTTTGGCGGGATGATCTGGCTGTGGCCGCAGTGGCAAAGCGGTCAGCTTCGACAAAACGCTCAGGCGGCACTGGAAGCCGACCAGGAAGCCATTCGTCTTATCCTGAGCCCCGACCCGCAGGCGCCTAAGCTTGCCTATCAGCGTATGCGCGTAAACCAGGCGCACAACACGCTCTACAACACGCTCAACCAGGCCATGCAGGAACCGGGCTTTAACTCGCGCTATCTGGAAGATATGAAGCTGTGGGTCACCCACAGTCAGTTTATCGTCGAGCATATCAACGCCATGACCACGCTGGCACGCGAGCACAACATGCTGACGCCGGATCTCGCGCAGCAGTATCTGGAATCCTGTGAGATTGCCCTTCAGCGCTGTCAACAGCGTCTGGAGTACGATGAGGCGGGAAGCAGCGGTGAAGTGAATATTATGGAATCGCCGGACGCGCTGTCCCATGGGCCGTTAAGTACCATGGAACAGCATCTTCAGCGTATTCTGGGGCATCTGAGCACCATGCACACCATCTCGTCGGTGGCCTGGCGACAGCGCCCCCGTCATGGAGGCTGGTTAAAACGACGGGCTAGCTAACGATTTTAGCGACCGCCTGAGCGAAACGCTGCATCCCTTCGTCGATATCCACCTCTTCCACCACCAGCGATGGTGCAAAGCGCATCACGTCCGGCCCGGCGTTCAGTACCATGACACCGACGTCCGCCGCGGCGTAGAGGAAATCACGCGCCCGGCCTTTGTATTTCTCGTTCAACGCCGCGCCAATCAGCAGACCCATGCCGCGCACGTCGCTAAAGACATCGTACTTCGCGTTGATATGCTGAAGGTGCTGCACAAAGCGCTCGCGCTTGGCGTTCACGCCGTTAAGCACTTCCGGAGTGTTGATAATATCGAATGCCGCACCCGCAACGGCACAGGCCAGCGGGTTACCGCCGTAGGTGGAGCCGTGTGAGCCGACGTGGAACGCGCTGGCAATGTCGTTGGTGGTCAGCATCGCGCTCACCGGGAAACCGCCGCCCAGCGCTTTGGCGCTGGTGAGAATATCCGGCGTCACGCCATAGTGCATATAGGCAAACAGCGACCCGGTACGCCCCATGCCGCTTTGCACTTCATCAAACACCAACAGCGCCTGATGCTTATCGCACAGCGCACGCAGGCCCTGTAAGAATTCAGGCGTAGCCGCCAGTACGCCGCCTTCCCCCTGAATCGGCTCAACTACGATAGCGCAGGTATGGTCATCAATGACCGCTTCCACCGCGTGCAGGTCGTTAAACGGCACGTGGACGATATCCGCTGGTTTCGGGCCAAAGCCGTCGGAATACTTCGGCTGCCCGCCAACGGAGACGGTAAACAGCGAACGGCCGTGGAAAGCATTATGGAAAGCGATGATTTTCGTTTTGTACGGGCTATGACGGGTGGATGCATAGTAACGTGCCAGCTTGAAAGCCGTTTCGTTAGCTTCCGTTCCGGAGTTCATAAACACCACACGCTCGGCGAAGGTTGCGTCCACCAGTTTCTGACCAAGGCGCAGCGCCGGTTCGTTAGTGAAGACGTTACTGGTGTGCCACAGCGTCTCACCCTGGGTTTTCAGCGCTTCAACCAGCGCCGGATGACAGTGGCCCAGCGCAGTCACCGCGATACCGCCGGCGAAATCAACGTACTCTTTGCCTTGCTGATCCCATACGCGGCTCCCCTTGCCCTTCACCGGGATAAATTCCGCTGGTGCATAGATTGGCAAAATGACCTGGTCGAAGGTCGCGCGGGTAATAGCAGGTTGTTTGGTTTCCATGTCATGCCCTTCTGCAAACGATGAAGCAATGATTGTGAGAATTTATCCACAAAATATGCATAAAAAATCACGTCATGGCAACTACTATCGCGTGAGGAAGTTTGCCAGTAGCGCGTGGCCCTGCTCGCTGAGAATGCTTTCCGGGTGGAACTGTACGCCTTCCAAATCCCATTCGCGGTGGCGGATACCCATAATTTCACCCGTTTCACTGCGGGCCGTCACCTCAAAGCAGTCGGGCAACGTTGCGGGATCGATCAGCAGCGAATGGTAGCGCGTCACGGTGAGCGGGTTATTCAGGCCGCGGAATACGCCCTGCTGCTGATGGGTAATCGGAGAGGTTTTGCCGTGCATCACTTTTTCGGCACGAACAATACGCGCGCCGAATGCCTGAGCAATGGCCTGATGGCCCAAGCAGACACCAAGCAGCGGCGTTTGACCGGCATAGCGACGGATAACATCAAGAGAAATACCGGCTTCATCCGGCGTGCAGGGACCTGGGGAAATGACGATTTTTTCTGGGGAGAGCGCGTCGATGTCATCAAGGGTGATGTCATCATTACGTTTGACCGTCACGCTGGCACCCAGCTCACAGAAATACTGGTAGAGGTTCCAGGTAAAGGAATCGTAGTTATCAATCAGCAGGATCATGGCGGCTCCGGTCATTCAATCTGCCGCCATTCTACCAACTTTAGTGACGGGGCGGCAGCCTCATGCAGATGCCGCCCCGTACTGATTACGGCAGGACTTTCGCCGACAGGATCACAATCGGTTTGGAAGGAACATTCTGGTATGGCCCGACGTTGTGGGTCGGCACCTGAGCAATTTTGTCTGCCACGTCCATCCCCTTCACAACCTTACCAAACACCGCGTAGCCAAAGTCACGCTGGCCGTGATCCAGGAAAGCGTTGTCCGCAACGTTGATAAAGAACTGGCTGGTTGCGCTGTCTTTGTCAGCGGTACGCGCCATGGCGATAGTGCCACGGGTATTGCGCAGGCCGTTATCGGCTTCATTTTTGATAGGTGGATTCGGCTGCTTCTGCTGCATCTGTTCGTTAAAGCCGCCGCCCTGAACCATAAAGCCTGGGATCACACGGTGGAACGTGGTGTTGTTATAAAAGCCACTATTAACGTAGTTCAGGAAGTTTTCAACGGAGACCGGCGCCTTCTGGCTATCCAGCTGCAACTCGATGTTGCCAGCAGAAGTGGTCAGCAGCACGTGCGGATCGTTTTTCGCCGCTAACGCCGCAGGCGCAACCGCAGAGAGTGCAAACACAGCCGCCATGGCCGCCAGAGTGGATTTGAGCATGAGAATTCCTTTAACGGTGCAGTAGAGAAAGCAAGTGGCTTGATTCTAAAGAGGGATAGCCCCTCAGGCCAGTGCTTTACTTAAGTTTACGTGACTGAAACGGTTAATAATGATCAGGGTAAGAATGTATAAATTTAATTATGTGATCATGATCACATTGAAAAATGTAATAAAGAAAGTTTTGCGTAATAAAACTATGAATGCATCACGTCAATGACTAAAATCTGCTCGCTCAGCGCAGAGTCAACGCGCTTTACACAACTATTCACAGGCCAGTCATGACTAACAGCAATCGTACCAAGCTCACATGGATCAGCTTCTTCTCCTACGCCCTTACCGGTGCGTTGGTAATCGTCACCGGGATGGTGATGGGAAATATCGCCGATTACTTTAATCTGCCCGTTTCCAGCATGAGTAACACTTTTACCTTCCTGAACGCAGGGATCCTGATCTCTATTTTCCTCAATGCCTGGCTGATGGAAATTGTGCCGCTGAAAACCCAGCTGCGCTTCGGCTTTATTTTGATGGTGCTGGCGGTGATCGGGCTGATGACCAGCCATAGCCTGGCGCTGTTCTCTGCGGCGATGTTCGTGCTTGGCCTGGTCAGCGGGATCACCATGTCCATTGGTACCTTCCTGATCACCCATATGTATGAAGGTCGTCAGCGCGGCGCGCGTCTGCTGTTCACCGACTCCTTCTTCAGCATGGCCGGGATGATCTTCCCAATGCTCGCAGCCTGGCTGCTGGCGCGTACTATTGAGTGGTACTGGGTTTATGCCTGCATCGGCCTCATCTATGTTGCTATCTTCGTGCTGACCCTGGGCTGTGAATTCCCGGTTCTGGGTAAAAAAGCGCAAACCAGCGACCAGCCGGTAGTGAAAGAGAAGTGGGGCATCGGCGTGCTGTTCCTGTCCATCGCGGCGTTGTGTTACATCCTGGGCCAGCTGGGCTTTATCTCCTGGGTACCGGAATACGCCAAAGGTCTGGGCATGAGCCTGAACGACGCAGGCCAGTTGGTCAGCGATTTCTGGATGTCTTATATGTTCGGTATGTGGGCCTTCAGCTTCATTCTGCGCTTCTTCGATCTGCAACGTATTCTGACCGTTCTGGCCGGTATTGCGACCGTGATGATGTACCTGTTCAACCACGGCGAGCCGCAGCATCTGGCCTGGTTCATCCTGACTCTGGGCTTCTTCTCCAGCGCTATCTATACCTCCATCATTACGCTGGGTTCATTGCAGACCAAAATTGCCTCACCAAAACTGGTTAACTTTGTTCTGACCTGCGGCACCATCGGCACCATGCTGACCTTCGTGGTCACCGGGCCTATCGTTGCCCACAGCGGCCCTCTGGCGGCGCTGACCACTGCAAATGGTCTGTACGCTGTGGTGTTCGTGATGTGTCTTGTTCTGGGCTTTGTGAGCCGCCATCGCCAGCATGCGGCGAGCGCTTCCCACTAATAGTCAGTCCGGCAAGAAATTCCGTTCACTGCACGTTCTGTTGAACATGACGTGAAGTGAACGGAACCCTCCCAGCGCCAACCAACATTACGCATCCTCACGCTCCCCTCTCCCCGCCGATTTTTCACTCTTTTCGCTCAAAAAACAAACACTGCATAAAGTTGAGTATTTTCCGCAACTTACAAAACTACTTAAAAATCATAACTCTACTCATTAAGGGGTAGGTAAAGGCTAAATTGATTTGTATCAATAATCCCAATAGCTGAATCGTTAAGGTAGGCAGTATTAGAATAGAAATCGAGGCAAAAATGAGCAAAGTCAGACTCGCAATTATCGGTAACGGCATGGTCGGCCACCGCTTTATCGAGGATCTTCTCGATAAGTCCGACGCAAGCCAGTTCGATATCACCGTCTTCTGTGAAGAACCCCGCATCGCCTACGACCGCGTCCACCTCTCCTCCTACTTCTCCCATCACACGGCAGAAGAGCTGTCGCTGGTGCGCGAAGGCTTCTACGAGAAGCACGGCGTGAAGGTACTGGTCGGCGAACGCGCCATCACCATCAACCGTAAAGAGAAGGTGATCCACTCCAGCGCGGGCCGTACCGTGTTTTACGACAAACTGATTATGGCAACCGGCTCCTACCCATGGATCCCGCCAATCAAAGGGTCTGAAACTCAGGACTGCTTCGTTTACCGTACGATTGAAGATCTGAACGCCATTGAAGCCTGTGCCCGCCGTAGCAAACGCGGTGCGGTGGTCGGCGGCGGCCTGCTTGGCCTCGAAGCAGCCGGCGCACTGAAAAACCTTGGCGTGGAAACCCACGTGATTGAATTCGCCCCAATGCTGATGGCTGAACAGCTCGATCAGATGGGCGGCGAACAGCTCAAGCGTAAAATTGAAAGCATGGGTGTGAAAGTTCACACCAGCAAAAACACCAAAGAGATTGTTCAGGAAGGCGAAAACGCCCGCAAAACTATGCGTTTTGCCGACGGTAGCCAGCTGGAAATCGACTTCATCGTCTTCTCTACCGGCATTCGCCCACGCGACAAACTGGCCACCCAGTGCGGCCTCGAAGTCGGCCAGCGCGGCGGTATCCTGATTAACGACAGCTGCCAGACCTCTGACCCGGATATCTACGCTATCGGCGAATGCGCCAGCTGGAAAAACCGCGTCTATGGCCTGGTCGCACCGGGTTATAAAATGGCGCAGGTCGCCGTTGACCATATCCTCGGTACGCCAAACGCCTTCCAGGGCGCGGATATGAGCGCCAAGCTGAAGCTGCTGGGCGTAGACGTCGGTGGTATCGGCGATGCTCACGGCCGTACGCCGGGCGCGCGTAGCTACGTCTACCTCGACGAAAGCAAAGAAGTCTACAAACGTCTGATCGTAAGCGAAGACAACAAAACCCTGCTCGGCGCGGTACTGGTCGGCGATACCAGCGACTACGGCAACCTGCTGCAGCTGGCGTTGAACGCTATCGAACTGCCGGAAAACCCGGATTCGCTGATTCTGCCAGCGCACGCCAGCAGCGGTAAACCGTCTATCGGCGTCGATAAGCTGCCGGACAGCGCGCAGATTTGCTCCTGCTTTGACGTCTCCAAAGGCGACCTGATTGCCGCTATCAACAAAGGCTGCCACACCGTTGCCGCGCTGAAAGCCGAAACCAAAGCCGGTACCGGCTGCGGTGGCTGTATTCCGCTGGTGACCCAGGTGCTAAACGCCGAGCTGGCGAAACAGGGTATCGAAGTCAACCACAGCCTGTGTGAACACTTCGCCTTTACTCGTCAGGAGCTGTATCACCTGATTCGCGTAGAAGGCATCAAAACCTTTGACGAGCTGCTGGCGAAATATGGCAAAGGTTACGGCTGTGAAGTCTGTAAGCCAACCGTCGGTTCCCTGCTGGCTTCCTGCTGGAATGAATACATCCTGAAGCCACAGCACACGCCGCTGCAGGATACTAACGACAACTTCCTGGCGAACATCCAGAAAGACGGTACCTACTCGGTAATCCCACGTTCTGCGGGCGGTGAAATCACCCCGGAAGGCCTGGTTGCCGTCGGCCGTATCGCGCGTGAATTCAATCTGTATACCAAAATCACCGGCTCCCAGCGTATCGGCCTGTTCGGTGCGCAAAAGGATGACTTGCCGGAAATCTGGCGCCAGCTGATTGAAGCAGGCTTCGAAACCGGTCATGCCTATGCCAAAGCGCTGCGTATGGCGAAAACCTGCGTAGGCAGCACCTGGTGCCGTTACGGCGTGGGCGACAGCGTAGGCTTCGGCGTTGAGCTGGAAAACCGCTACAAGGGCATTCGTACGCCGCACAAGATGAAATTTGGTGTATCAGGCTGTACCCGTGAATGTGCGGAAGCTCAGGGCAAAGACGTGGGTATCATTGCCACCGAGAAAGGCTGGAACCTGTACGTTTGCGGTAACGGCGGGATGAAGCCGCGCCACGCAGACCTGCTGGCCGCTGACCTTGACCGCGATACGCTGGTGAAATACCTCGACCGCTTCATGATGTTCTACATCCGCACCGCCGATAAGCTGACGCGTACCGCGCCGTGGCTGGATAACCTGGAAGGCGGTATCGACTACCTGCGTTCCGTTATCATCGACGACAAACTGGGGCTGAACCAGCATCTGGAAGAAGAGATCGCCCGCCTGCGCGAAGCGTTTGCCTGCGAATGGACCGAGACCGTAAACGACCCGGCCGCTCAGGTACGCTTCAAACACTTTATCAACAGCGAACAACGTGACCCGAACGTCCAGGTGGTTGCCGAGCGTGCCCAGCATCGCCCTGCTACGCCGTATGAACGTATTCCGGTCACTCTGGTGGAGGAAAACGCATGAGCCAGTGGGTAAATATCTGCAAGATTGACGCTATTCTGCCAGCAACAGGCGTCTGTGCGCTGCTGGGCAACCAGCAGGTCGCCGTGTTCCGTCCGTATGCCGACAACCAGGTCTTCGCCATCAGCAACATCGACCCGTTCTTTGAGTCGAGCGTGCTGTCGCGCGGACTGATTGCCGAACACCAGGGCGAACTGTGGGTGGCAAGCCCGCTGAAAAAACAGCGCTTCCGCCTGCGCGACGGCCTGTGCATGGAGGACGAAAGCCACTCCATCCCGCATTATGAAGTTCGCGTTAAAGACGGCCAGGTGCAGCTGAAAGCCTGATCGTTTTGGGCATAAGTAATACCAAAAACTTATGACCTTAAAGGGGTAACAGCGGGAAAATTCGTATATTCCATACGATGACTGCTGTTATCCTTACCTGCATTATTCATCCCCCGCATTTATCTATTCCGTGAGGTTGCCCCTTGGATCACTTACCTATCTTTTGCCAACTGCGCGATCGTGACTGTTTGCTGGTCGGCGGCGGCGATGTCGCCGAGCGTAAAGCACGTTTGCTGCTGGACGCGGGCGCTCGTCTGACGGTAAACGCACGGGATTACGTTCCGCAGTTCCACGTCTGGGCCGAAGCGGGCATGTTGACGCTGGTGCAGGGGGATTTCCAACCCGCGCTGCTCGACCCATGCTGGCTGGCGATTGCCGCGACCGATGATGACGAAGTGAACCAGCAGGTCAGCGACGCCGCCGAAACGCGACGTATTTTCTGCAACGTGGTCGACGCGCCCAAAGCGGCGAGCTTTATCATGCCGTCGATTATCGACCGCTCACCGCTGATGGTTGCCGTCTCCTCCGGCGGCACTTCCCCGGTGCTGGCACGCCTGCTGCGCGAGAAGCTGGAAGCGATGCTGCCGCAGCATCTTGGACAAGTTGCCGCCTATGCCGGACAATTGCGCGCACGGGTGAAAAAACAGTTCGCCACGATGGGCGAGCGTCGTCGTTTCTGGGAAAAACTGTTTGAGAATGACCGCCTGGCGCAATCGCTGGCCAATCAGGATCAACAGGCCATTGATGACACCACCGAACAACTGCTGAACGCACCGCTGGATCATCGTGGCGAAGTCGTACTGGTTGGCGCCGGTCCGGGTGATGCCGGTCTGCTGACGCTGAAAGGCCTACAGCAGATTCAACAGGCTGACGTGGTGGTTTACGACCGCCTGGTCTCCGACGACATTATGAATCTGGTTCGCCGCGACGCAGACCGCGTGTTCGTGGGTAAGCGCGCAGGCTACCACTGCGTACCGCAGGAAGAGATTAACCAGATTCTGCTGCGCGAAGCCCAGCAGGGCAAGCGTGTGGTTCGCCTGAAAGGCGGTGACCCGTTTATCTTTGGCCGCGGCGGTGAAGAACTGGAAACCCTGTGCAACGCGGGCATTCCTTTCTCCGTCGTACCGGGCATTACCGCCGCCTCCGGCTGCTCTGCCTACTCAGGTATTCCACTGACCCACCGGGATTACGCCCAGAGCGTTCGCCTGGTCACCGGGCACCTGAAAACCGGCGGCGAGCTGGACTGGGAAAACCTGGCGGCAGAGAAACAGACGCTGGTGTTTTATATGGGGCTAAATCAGGCCGCCACTATCCAGCAAAAGCTGATTGAACACGGTATGCAGGCTGATATGCCGGTGGCCATTGTCGAGAACGGCACCGCGATAAACCAGCGCGTGGTAGACGGAAAGCTGTCGCAACTTGGCGAACTGGCAGAGCAAATGGCGAGCCCGGCGCTGATTATCGTCGGCCGCGTGGTGGGGCTGCGTGGCAAGCTGAACTGGTTCTCGAATCACTGATGGTCACATCACAGATATAAAAAAACCGGGATTATCCCGGTTTTTTATGTCACGCTTATAGCTCGAATAAAGCTGTGCCGATACTTACGGCTTAGCCACGAAGCCAATCGCCTCGTACACCGCTTTCAGCGTCTCAGAAGCACGCGCGCTGGCTTTATCCGCACCGTCTTTCATGATTTTCTGCAGGAATGCTTCGTCGTTGCGGAAGCGGTTATAACGCTCCTGCAGTTCGGTCAGCATGCCGGAAACGGCTTCTGCCACTTCGCCTTTCAGGTGGCCATACATCTTGCCTTCGAAGTGTTTTTCCAGCTCAGGAATGCTCTGGCCGGTCACGCCGGAGAGAATATCCAGCAGGTTAGAAACGCCCGCTTTCTCTTTCAGATCGTAACGAATCACAGGTGGCTCTTCAGAGTCGGTCATCGCACGTTTGATCTTCTTCACGACCGATTTCGGGTCTTCAAGCAGGCCAATTACGTTATTGCGGTTATCGTCCGACTTAGACATCTTTTTCGTCGGCTCCAGCAGAGACATCACGCGCGCGCCGGACTTCGGAATAAACGGCTCAGGCACTTTGAACACGTCACCGTAGATGGCGTTGAAACGCTGGGCAATATCGCGGCTCAGCTCTAAATGCTGCTTCTGGTCTTCACCCACCGGCACCTGATTAGTCTGATACAACAGGATATCCGCCGCCATCAGTACCGGATAGTCAAACAGACCGGCGTTGATGTTTTCCGCGTAGCGGGCAGATTTATCCTTGAACTGCGTCATACGGCTCAGTTCACCGAAATAGGTGTAGCAGTTCAGCGCCCAGCCCAGCTGTGCGTGCTCCGGCACGTGAGACTGTACGAAGATGGTGCTTTTTTCCGGGTCGATGCCACAGGCCAGATACAGCGCTAACGTGTCCAGCGTCGCTTTACGCAGCGCCTGCGGGTCCTGGCGGACGGTAATCGCGTGCTGGTCCACGATGCAGTAGATGCAGTGATAGTCGTCCTGCATGTTGACCCACTGACGCAACGCACCCATGTAGTTGCCAATAGTCAGTTCGCCTGACGGCTGTGCGCCGCTAAATACGATGGGCTTGTTCATATCATTATTCCTGATTTTCACTATTCGGAAGCCCAAGAGCGGGCAAAAGTTCATTAAAGTGGTCGAAGATAACATCCGGCTCGCTGAGCGCGATGGCTTCGCCATAGTTATAGCCGTAGGTCAGGCCGACGGAGACAAAGCCCGCCGCCTTAGCTGCCTGAATATCGTTACGGGAGTCGCCAACAAACAGCAGCGTTTCCGGTGCCTGGGCCAGCTTCTCCGCGACTTTCAGCAGCGGTTCCGGATGCGGCTTCTTGTTCTTCACATCATCGCCGCCAATCACCACGGTGAAGTAGCTTGCGATACCTAAAGATTCGAGAATCGGGGCCACAAACGGCGTAGGCTTGTTGGTCACCAGCGCCAGCGGCAGACCGTTAGCATGCAGCGCAGCCAGGGTATCGGCCACGTGAGGGAACAGGAAACTGCCCTCTTCGGCGAATTCGGCGTAGTAGCGATCGAACAGGCGGCGCAGCACGCGAAGCTGCTCGTCCTGAGGGATATCGTGGCTATCCACCGACGGTTTACCCTGAGCGGCACGCTGGCTCGCACGTTCCTGACGAGCCCAGTTGAGCGCGCGTTCCATCAGAACATCAGCGCCATTACCAATCCAGGTGACGACACGGTCTTCACCTGCAACGGGAAGCTCAAGCGCGTAAAGCGCGCTATCAACGGCAGCGGTCAGCCCCGGCGCGCTGTCTACCAGCGTGCCATCGAGGTCAAACGCGACGCCGCGAATGGTCTGCAATTTATCCATGACTTACCTTTGCCAGTTCACTGCGCATTTCATCAATGACTTTTTTGTAGTCTGGTTGGTCAAAAATCGCCGAGCCGGCAACAAACATGTCTGCGCCAGCCGCTGCGATTTCACTAATGTTGTTTACCTTCACACCACCGTCCACTTCCAGGCGGATGTCATAGCCGGACTCATCGATGCGACGACGCACTTCGCGCAGTTTATCGAGAGTATGAGGAATAAAGGACTGGCCGCCGAAGCCTGGGTTAACCGACATCAGCAGAATGACGTCGAGCTTATCCATCACGTAATCAAGGTAGGTCAGCGGCGTTGCTGGGTTGAACACCAGGCCCGCTTTACAGCCGTGCTCTTTAATCAGCTGTAACGTGCGGTCTACGTGTTCGGAAGCTTCAGGGTGGAAAGTGATAATGCTGGCGCCTGCGGCGGCAAAATCAGGGACCAGACGGTCTACCGGTTTCACCATCAGGTGAACGTCGATGGGTGCGGTGATGCCGTAATTACGTAGCGATTTCAGCACCATCGGGCCGATAGTCAGGTTCGGTACGTAATGGTTATCCATAACATCGAAATGAACCACATCCGCCCCGGCAGCCAGTGCGCGGGCAGTATCTTCGCCTAAACGGGCAAAATCGGCCGACAAAATTGAAGGGGCAATCAGGTACTGTTTCATCCGCATCTCCTCAGAGCCTATCCATTAGGGTCTTTTAACGTTGTTTTTTTCCAGGCGGGCGATATAGGGCCAGCAGTTCGTCCACCTTTTTACGTGTGCCGCCGTTGCGGCTAATGCTGCGTCGAACCTTTACGGTATACGTTTCCGCCGCATTTTTGTACCACTCGAGCGTCAACGGCGTACGGTGGTTTGAAATCAGCACGGGAATTCGCTTCGCGACCAGCTCTTCGGCTTTGTTCGCCAGAAACGCCTGCTGTTCGAGGCTGAAGCTGTTGGTATGATACGCCGTGAAGTTTGCCGTTGCCGATAGCGGTGCATACGGCGGGTCGCAATACACAACAGAGCGTGCATCCGCGCGCGTCATGCAGGTTTCATACGACTCGCAGTAGAACTCGGCATTCTGCGCTTTCTCAGCGAAGTGACGCAGTTCCGCTTCCGGGAAATAAGGCTTCTTATAGCGTCCAAATGGGACGTTAAACTCGCCGCGCAAATTGTAGCGACACAGGCCGTTATAGCCGTGGCGGTTGAGGTATAAAAACAACACTGCGCGCTGGAACAGATCGGTACTGCGGTTGAACTCTTCACGCAGGTGGTAATAGCGGTCAGCGTCATTGTTCTCAGGCACAAACATAGCGCGCGCCCGGTCGATGTACTCATCGGAACGGGTTTTGACTATTTTGTAGAGTTCGATGAGATCGCTGTTAATGTCAGCAAGAATATAACGCGAAAAATCGGTATTCAGGAATACCGATCCAGCACCAACAAAGGGTTCAACCAGACAATCGCCAGCAGGCAGATGATCTCGAATATCGTCGAGCAGAGGGTACTTGCCTCCCGCCCATTTCAGAAAAGCGCGATTTTTTTTCATGCGGCCTGACTAATTACACTTTCTCCGGCTGTGGAGAAAGCTCCGACAGCATCCTGCGCTTCTATCCCCGAACCGCACACGACGGTGCGGTTCGGGTTATCTTAATAACGATTATTTCAGGTCAGTCTGTACCTGATGCAGCGGTTTCGCCCATGGGTTTTTCGCCTGGACATCAGCTGGCAGAGCGCTGACAGCACGCTTCGCATCATCTTTCGATGCGTAGATGCCGCTAACCAGCACGTACCACGGCTGACCGTTGCGTGAGGTTTGATACACCACGTAGTTTTTCAGATTCTCTTTCTTCGCCCAACCGTTCAGGTTGTCGTAGTTAGATGAAGAGCTGAGCTGCAGCGTGTAGTGTGAGCCTGAGGCCGTTTTCAGCGAGTTTACGTCGCCCGCAGATTTGCCCGTAGCTGCCGTGGCAGCCGTAGCCGCTGGTGCAGTCGTAGTCGCCGCCGGTTTCGCGGTTTCGGTTGCGGCCACTGGTGCTTTCACCGGTGCTGCAGTCGCTGCAGTTTCGGTGTGCTTCGGCGCGGTAACGACAGGTTTCGCTTCAGCAGCAGGTTTGGTCTGCGTCGCTGGCGCGGTCGTTTTCGCCGTTGCCATTGGCTGTGGCTTCGTTTCGATAACCGTGTGTTTGCGTTCTGGACGCGGCGTGGTCGCCGTCTGACGAGGCGCTTCCGGTGCAGTAACAGCCGGACGAGCACCGTTGCGGATTGGCGCGACGGTTGCCGGTTCGGTTGGCAGCGTGGAGTTAACAACGGCGTTGTCGATCTGGCCCTGCTGCTGCGTCAGCGCATTATTCAGGTCGCCCTGAACTTCAACACGCTGCTGTCCATCCGGTGCAGCCGTTTCCTGACCCTGAGTTGGGGTAGAGGAAATCGGTGGCAGAGAGACATCCTGTTGCTGCTGCGGGTTGTTTTCCTGCGCTGGCTGAGTCGTGTTAGCCTGATCGGTATTGGTATCACCAGAAAGCGAGATGCTCTTCTCAGAAGAGGCGCTCTGGTCAGCAGGGGACGGCGCTTTCAGTGCCGAACCGATACCCACAATCAGAACCAGCAACACCACAACCCCCAGACCCATCATGATGTACTGACGGGAAGCAGGCTTACGCGGTGCAGCGGCTTTACGTTTACGCGGGCGGCGCTCTACAACTTCCTCTGCATCGCCTTCTTCGGCTTCATCAGATTCATAGTATTCGTCTTCCGGCTCAGCTTCTTCACGTGCTTTGCGACTACGGGAAGGACGACGCTCATCAGCATCGAGATCCACATCATCAAAATTGATCTGCGGCTCGTTGTCACGATCGGAAGACTGACGAGAGCGACCAGTACGACGATCGCTGGGATCGGGTTTCAGCTCGTCTTCTGGTTTAAATTCATCCATTTAACACCCCACTAAAAGGCTTATGCCACGACAATTGCATATCACCTGAAGTTAAAACACCGCGCGAACGCGGCTTGACCTTTCTTATAGTTGCGCTCGCTGAGTATCAGCAATAGCGCCAAGAACCACATCGTGAGATACGCCACCGCGTACTTCACTCTTCCCGATGGCCAGCGGCAACACTAACCGCATTTCGCCAGCGAGAACCTTTTTATCTCGCATCATGTGCGGCAGATACGCCTCTGCCGACATTTCCTGCGGGCCAGTAACCGGCAGGCCTGCGCGCTTGAGCAGCGCGATAATACGCTGCGTGTCTTCGACAGCAAACTGCCCCAGACGTTCTGATGTGTGCGCAGCCATCACCATACCGGCCGCAACGGCTTCACCGTGCAGCCAGTTGCCGTAACCCATCTCGGCTTCGATCGCATGGCCGAACGTATGCCCAAGATTGAGTAAAGCACGTAACCCGGTTTCGCGCTCGTCGGCTGCCACAACATCCGCTTTCAGCTCACAACAACGGCGAATACAGTACGCCATCGCTTTTTCATCGAGCGCCATCAGCGCATCGATGTTTTCTTCCAGCCAGTCAAAGAACGGCGCATCAAGAATGATGCCGTATTTGATCACTTCAGCAAGACCGGAGGAGAGTTCGCGTTTCGGCAACGTTTTCAGGCAATTCAGGTCAACCACCACGGAGGCTGGCTGCCAGAATGCGCCGATCATATTTTTACCGAGAGGATGGTTGACCGCGGTTTTGCCGCCAACCGAAGAATCCACCTGAGACAACAAGGTGGTTGGAACCTGAATAAAACGCACGCCACGCTGATAGCTCGCCGCTGCAAAACCGGTCAAGTCGCCAATAACGCCGCCGCCTAAAGCAACGAGAGTCGTATCGCGACCGTGCGGTTTTTGCAAAAGCGCAGTAAAGACGGTGTCCATGACGGCCAGGCTTTTATACTGTTCGCCGTCTGGCAGAATGACGCTATCAACCTTCACGCCCGCCTGCTCCAGCACAGAACGGACCTGGTCCAGATAGAGCGGTGCCAGCGTTTCGTTGGTGACCAGCATGACCTGATCGCCAGACTTGAGCGGTAAGAAGGAAGCTGGATCGTTAAACAAACCAGCCGCGATGGTTATCGGGTAACTACGTTCCCCGAGAGTTACAGTAAGCCTCTCCATAACGCGACGTCCACCTTAGTTACTTTTATTCGCTGGCGTTCTATTCTGGGCCAGTATTAGTTGCTTTCCAGCATATGGATAATCTGGTTAGCGACAACTTTTGCGCTCTGATCGTCAGTACGGATGGTGACATCCGCAATCTCTTCGTACAGCGGGTTACGTTCGTCAGCCAGCGCTTCAAGCACTTCACGCGGAGGCGTTTCGACCTGCAGCAGCGGGCGCTTTTTATCACGCTGAGTACGTGCTAGCTGCTTTTCAATGGTCGTTTCCAGATAGACGACGACGCCACGAGCGGAGAGACGATTGCGCGTTTCACGTGATTTTACAGAGCCACCGCCTGTTGCCAGAACAATACCCTGCTTTTCCGTTAACTCATTGATGATTTTTTCTTCGCGGTCACGGAAACCTTCTTCGCCTTCGACATCAAAGACCCAGCCCACGTCAGCGCCTGTTCGTTTCTCAATCTCTTGATCAGAATCGTAAAATTCCATATTGAGCTGTTGAGCCAGCTGGCGCCCAATGGTGCTTTTGCCGGCACCCATAGGCCCAACCAGAAAGATATTGCGTTTCTCTGCCATTTTTTTGGTACTACTAAGACTATTCGTTAATGATAAATCCGCGCCGCAGTCGTTCGCGCGTCGCTGGACATGAACTGAAACCTCTTATGCAATAGAGCGAGAGTCAGACTGAAAATTATCTCAATACTCCGGCTGGTTTGGCAACAGATTAAATCAGCAGACTTCAGGAGGAAGGAACGTTATTCACTGACGCTCAAATCGGTACTCCTTGTATGCTAAATCCGGCCCCACGTCAAACTTGGGAAACACCTTATTCACCAAATCAGCACGTTTACCCGTCGCTACTGTGCAGAAATAATACGCGGGGTGATAAACACCACCAGCTCGCGTCGCTCATTGTCCTTCCCATCATGACGAAAAAGATGGCCTAACAAGGGGATATCGCCAAGAAATGGGACGCTATCGCGGGCGTTCTTATTCTTCTGCGAAAAAATGCCGCCCAGCGCCAGCGTTTCACCGCTTTTGACCTCAACCTGGGTTTCAATCTCCTGCTTGTCAATCGCCAGCACTTCGCCATCCGCCTGCTGCAGCACCTGTCCTGGCATATTTTCACTGATGCGCAGCTTCAGGCGAACGCGGTTATTTTGCAGGACGGTAGGGGTAACTTCCATGCCAAGCACGGCCTCTTTAAACTCCACCGAAGTCGCCCCGCTTTCACCGCTGGAGACCTGGTAGGGGATCTCGCTACCTTGTTTGATACTGGCGGGCTGCAAGTGCGAGGCCAGCAATCTCGGGCTCGCAATAATATCCACCTTCTGTTTTTGCTCCAGCGCCGAGAGTTCAAGCTCAAGCAGGCGACCATTGATTTTTCCGATATTGAAACCGGCACGCGTCGTCGCATCAGAGACGTCGAGCGCGCTGCTTAAGATGGTGATTTTTCCTGCCCCCGTCTCTCCTGCGGCATCAGCAAGATTCCACTTCACCCCTAATTCTCGTAGGCTGGTTTCGTTGATGGTCACAATATGCGCCGCCAGTTCGACCTGCCCCACAGGGATATCCATCTCCTTAACCCACGCTTCCAGAGCCGGAAGGTGCTCACGGTCATCGCGGACAATCAAGCGGTTGGTACGCTTATCAACGGTGAGTGCGCCTCGCGGGCTCAGCAATTTATCGCCCGCCTTTGCTAGCTCACCGGCATCAGCATAGTGCAGCACCAGGCTGCGATTCATCAGCGGTAGCGCCAACTGACGTTTCTCATTTTCCTGCCGCACCAGCGCCTGTTTTTCCTCACGCCAGCGCTGTGTGTGGACGTAATAAACGCCGTTCTCCTGCCTTAGCACCAGTTCCATACTGTTGATGACCGTTTGCAGTGCCTGCTGCCACGGCAGGTTACGTAGCTGTAGAGAGAGCGTTCCCTGAACATCGGGGGAAATCACCATATTTTTCTGCTCCAGGTCAGCGAGGCTCTGAAGCAGCTGCACGACCGGTACGTCGTCCACCACCAGCGTAATGTTTTTCGCTGGGCTCAACGCTGGCAGCAACAGCGTCAGTACGAACAGGCTTATCCTTTTGATCATCCGTCGTTCCTTCTCTTTTCCATTGCCAACGCAGAGGCTCACACCCCTCGCCCGTCTCCACGGTCAGGCTATCTAACGTTATTGCTTTAATTCGCCAGCCTGCGCTGAGCATCTGCTCTGCTTCAACCCGCTGCCAGCGGCCATCATTATTCTGCATCACAGCAATCAAACGCTGCGCCGATTGCGTTCCGCCCCGGTAGTGCCAGTTGGCAAGCTGCGCGGTCTGGCAGGTGTCTATTGCTGGGGCAAACGGATCTCGCATGCCGCAAAGTAGCGGGACGATGAGTAATAAAAGAAACGCGCGTTCAGGATTCATCGTCGCGCACCAGCTGTAACGTAAAACGCAGCACATCGTTATGCGCCATCAGCACAAAGGCCGTGACCTGCATACCGCGTTCGGCGAGCAGAGGGAAGGTAGAGGGAACGGATTGCCAGGGAGTTTCCAGCGACATTTCACCGCCCGCATCCGTAGGTTGCCACCCGGTGAGGCGCGCGCCCGCGCGTTGAAAATCAACCGGGGTGAACGGTAACGTGTTTTTCTCATCCAGCCTCGGCGTTGATAACATCTCCGCTTTGGTACGCATAACACTCTGTAAAATAGCCAGATATTGTCGGTGCTGAGTCAACTGCGCGCCACGACGTTGCTCAGCATAAAGATAAGCCTGATGTCCTGCCAGGTATCCCCCATATACGGCGAGCAGAATAGCCAGCAGAGCCCCCGCTCTCACTTGTATTACCGGGGATAACCGCCCGATGCGCTCAAGGAGCGGCATGGTCAGCCTCCTCACGCAAGGAATACTGGAATAGCCAGCGCCCGGTGCTATCCCGCTCAATTTTTTCTACCGGCTTCAGGCGGAACCCGGGAAAGGCGCGGAGCATCTTTTCCACCTCGCCCAGCGCAGAAAACTGCGTTAAAACCCCCGAGAGCGACAGCGTACCGTCACGATAGCTGAACTCCTTTAGCCAGGCCGAGGCGGGAAGATGCTCTGCTAGCGTCTGTAGCCGCAATGCCCAGGCCTCGGTCGCTAGCCGGGAAAGCTGACGCTTTCTGAGCACCGATTGCCGTTGCATTTCCATCTGCAAAAGCGGCTCTTTTCGCGCCAGCTGCCGGGCTATCTGCTGCTCAGCAGACGCATGAGCGTCGCTTATCGCCCCAGCAGAAGACCAGCCTTCGCGCATGATTAATGTTACCGCACAGGATACCAGCCAGACCCCGCCGACCAGCAGGCCCCAGCAGCGTATCTGCCTCTGAAAGCGCATCCGACGCCAGGGGAGGAAGTTCACCGGAGATGCCTTCATCTCGAGGCCCCCATGGCTAGCGCAAGCGCCACGGCAAAATCATCGCCGTTAGCAGGTAGCGGAGGATGTTTCTGCACGACCGCGCTCCAGGGGTCAAAACACCGTGCTTCAGCGGCGAGAGATGAGCAGCGCACCAGGCGCTGCGGGTTGATGCCTAGCCAATCAGCCAGTTGCGTAAGCGACGGAGCATCGTGAAATGTACAGTGCCCCCAGCCTTCCCGGCTTGCCCATAGCCACTGTTGATGGTCAGGCCAAACCAAAACCGCATCCTGCACCTCTGACTGTGCTACCAACACCTGTAGCGCACAGGCATCCGGCGTAATGCTCGTCACCTGTAGACGTAACGCCGTTGCCAGGTGGTGCAAACGCGCGACATCGCCTTGCTGAGCGGCGGTCACATTCCAGCGCGCAGCGGATTCCGCCAGATGATAGTCAAAGCAGAGCGACTCGGCGTTCATTTCAAGCTGCTGCGACATCGCGCTAGCAATCCACTGCGTTTGTTCAGCGTCACGTAGCGTCATTGACGCCAGAGGAAGGTTTTTTTGTAACGTTCTATGGGCGGGAAAGGCAACGCGGACCTCATGTTGCCAGGGGAGTTCCCGCCGCCACGGCTTGAGCACCGCCAGCAACGCCGCATCATCATGCTGCGCTGACGACGGTAGCGGTAGCTGCCACCAGCGGCGAAGACCCCAGCCGCTACGCGTTCGCTGAAGGGCGACGATAAAGACGTTATCCTGCTGAATATGAAGACCCATTTGCCAGCATCTGAAAGCCATTTCACGATTATCCTTACGTCACCATCACAGTGACGACTATATCAATGCATCAGGCTTGCCTTTATACTACCGCGCGTTTGTTTATAAACTGCCCAAATGACACTTAATGGGAAATCTCCGGTGAAGTTCGTAAAGTATTTATTCATCCTTGCAGTCTGTTGCATTCTGCTGGGAGCAGGCTCGATCTACGGCCTCTACAAATATATTGAGCCCCAGTTGCCCGACGTGGCGACGCTCAAAGACGTGCGCCTGCAGGTGCCAATGCAGGTTTATAGCGCGGACGGTGAGCTTATTGCGCAGTACGGTGAAAAACGCCGTATTCCAATGACCCTCAACCAGATCCCACCAGAAATGGTGAAAGCGTTTATTGCGACCGAGGACAGCCGTTTCTACGAGCACCACGGGATTGACCCGATTGGTATTTTCCGTGCGGCAAGCGTGGCCATGTTCTCCGGCCACGCCTCGCAGGGGGCAAGTACCATTACCCAACAGCTCGCACGTAACTTCTTCCTCAGCCCTGAAAAGACGCTGATGCGTAAAGTAAAGGAAGCGTTCCTTGCCATTCGCATTGAGCAACTGCTGAGTAAGGACGAGATCCTTGAGCTGTATCTGAACAAGATTTACCTCGGCTATCGCGCCTATGGCGTCGGCGCGGCCGCACAGGTCTATTTCGGTAAGCCCGTTGACCAGCTAAGCCTAAGCGAAATGGCGGTGATTGCCGGTCTGCCAAAAGCACCGTCAACCTTCAACCCGCTCTACTCGTTAGATCGCGCCACCGCCCGTCGCAACGTGGTGCTGTCGCGTATGCTGAGTGAAGGCTATATCACCCAGGCACAGTACGATCAGGCGCGCAACGAAGCGATTGATGCCAACTACCATGCCCCAGAGATTGCCTTCTCTGCGCCGTACTTAACGGAAATGGTGCGTCAGGATATGGTGAAACAGTACGGCGAACAGGCCTATGAAGACGGCTATCGCGTGTACACCACCATTACCCGCAAGAATCAGCAGGCGGCTCAACAGGCACTGCGCAATAACGTGATGGATTACGACATGCGCCACGGCTACCGTGGCCCGTCCAACGTGCTGTGGAAAGCTGGTGAAGCCGCGTGGGATAGCAAGAAGATTCGTGCTTCATTGCGTCCGCTGCCATCCTATGGCCCGTTAGTGCCAGCCGTTGTCACCGCAGCGAATCCGCAGGAAGCAACCGTCGAACTGGCCGATGGCACTTCGGTGTCATTAGGCATGGAAGGTATGCGCTGGGCGCGACCGTACCGTTCGGACACGGCACAAGGGCCAACGCCACGTAAGGTGACCGATGTCGTCGCGGCGGGGCAGCAGATCTGGATTCGTCAGAACGGCGATAGCTGGTGGCTGGCACAGGTGCCGGACGTCAACTCCGCGCTGGTCTCCATCAACCCACAAAACGGTGCCATTATTGCGCTGGTGGGCGGGTTTGATTTCAACCAGAGCAAGTTTAACCGCGCCACTCAGGCGCTGCGTCAGGTTGGCTCTAACATCAAACCGTTCCTGTACACCGCCGCAATGGATAAGGGCTTAACGCTCGCCAGTATACTCAACGACGTGCCTATCTCCCGTTGGGATGCTGGCGCGGGTTCTGACTGGCAGCCGAAAAACTCCCCGGCGGAGTATGCTGGCCCAATCCGCCTGCGTCAGGGTCTTGGGCAGTCGAAAAACGTGGTGATGGTGCGTGCAATGCGTGCGATGGGCGTGGACTACGCCGCGGAATACCTGCAGCGCTTCGGCTTCCCGGCAGAAAACATCGTGCATACCGAATCGTTGGCGCTGGGTTCAGCATCGTTCACCCCGCTGCAGGTCGCTCGCGGCTATGCGGTGATGGCCAACGGCGGCTTCCTGGTTGACCCGTACTACATCAGCAAGATTGAAAACGATCAGGGCGGCGTACTGTTTGAAGCGAAGCCGAAAATCGCCTGTCCTGATTGCAATATCCCGGTTATCTATGGCGATACGCAGAAATCTAACGTGCTGGAAAACAACGACGTGGAAGACGTTGCCGTTTCTCAGATGCCGCAGAACTCTACCGTACCGATGCCAGCGCTTGAACAGGCTAACCAGCAGTTGGTCGCTCAGACCGGTGCTCAGGAGTACGCACCGCATGTGATTAACACGCCGCTGACGTTCCTGATTAAAAGCGCGCTGAACACCAACATCTATGGCGAACCGGGCTGGCAGGGTACCGGCTGGCGCGCTGGTCGCGATCTGGGTCGTCATGATATCGGCGGTAAAACCGGGACCACCAACAGTTCGAAAGATGCCTGGTTCTCTGGCTACGGCCCTGGCGTGGTGACCTCAGTGTGGATTGGCTTTGACGATCACCGTCGCGATCTAGGACGCACTACGGCGTCCGGCGCCATTAAGGATCAAATCTCCGGCTACGAAGGCGGCGCGAAGAGCGCGCAACCGGCGTGGGATGCCTTTATGAAACAGGTTCTGGCAGGCGTGCCTGAGCAGCCGCTAACGCCGCCGCCAGGCGTGGTGACGGTCAATATCGACCGCAGCACCGGGCAGTTAGCCAACGGTGGCAGCAGCCGTCAGGAGTACTTCATCGACGGGACACAGCCTACGCAGCAGGCGGTTCACGAGGTGGGGACTGAGATAATTGATAACGGGGAAACCCACGAGTTGTTCTAAGAAAAAAGGCGCCGATGGCGCCTTTTTTCTGGCTCGTTGCTTTGATTCCGGGGCATCCCCGGCGGCGCTTCGCTTGGCCGGGCTACAACACATTTTCCCCATCACTCGCCGCACCGACTCCGGGGTCCAGCGACCAAACTTACTTATGGCAATCTGCCCTGCTCTTTTAGCCACTCGCGCACCAGGAACAACGCGCTCACGTTACGCGCTTCATTAAAATCCGGCTCATCGAGCAGCGCCATCATGTTTGCCAGCGGCCAGCGAACCTGCGGCAATGGCTCTGGTTCGTCCCCTGGCAGCGATTCCGGATAGAGATCTTCCGCCACAACGATGTTCATTTTGCTGGAGAAATAGGACGGTGCCATCCCCAGTTTCTTAAGGAACGTCATTTGACGTGCGCCAAAGCCCACCTCTTCTTTCAGCTCGCGATTCGCGGCTTCCATCACCGTTTCACCGGGGTCAATAAGCCCCTTCGAGAAACCGAGTTCATAAGATTCGGTGCCCACCGCATACTCGCGGATTAAAATCAGGTGGTCGTCGACAATAGCCACAATCATCACCGCTTCGCGTGAGGACGGTTTCATACGCTCATAAACGCGACGAACGCCATTGCTGAACTCTAGATCGACGCTTTCCACGTTAAAAAGGCGTGATTGCGCGACGGTTTCAACATGGAGAATAGTAGGTTTCTGTAATGATTTGCTCATTGGGCCGGGGTCTTTGCTGTAATGACTTTTATTATTGTGCGATAGCGATGAGGTTCCAGCAATGCATAAAGCTCTTTATTTACATTGTTGCAACCTTTTGCTTTTCATCTCTCATTTATGGATAAATGTCAAGAGGTTGAATTACAATTGGGAATTTACTGATACTCGCCAGCCGATGGGTTTGTTATGCTTACGTTTTGCGAGAGTCTATAGACTCATTTTATGAATGCGTAATACGTGCCAATGGTTTATACGAAAAGCAGGCAACGAAGAGACCTCTAAGATAAGTATGATGGGAAAAGCATGGGCACACTGATGATCTTTACCGTAGCGATACTGATCTGCGCCGTGCTGGCCGGTTGGCTTTTGCGTAAACGGACAAAACGTCTTCACCTGCCGTGGCTCCATCAGTTTCCGGGGGCAACCACCCGAAAACTGACCAATGAAGAGCGTCAGGGCATTGAAAACTACCTCGATTATCTTAATCAGGATCAGCGCGTGCCTGCGTCCGGCGCGACCATTGCCCCTGCGGTGCTGACGCTCACAGCGCAGAGCAATACCGTTTTTATGCTGACGCGCGCCATTACCCGCTACGGCATCACCACCGATGAACCCAACAAATGGCGCTACTTCCTCGACTCCGTGGAAGTGCATCTACCGCCGTTCTGGGAACAGCATATTACCGATGAGAACAGTATTGAGCTTATCGAGACTGATGATGTGCCGCTGGTTATTGGTCTGAACGGCCATTCGCTGAAGACCTATTCGCCTGAAAATAAAAGCTTTGCGCTGGAGTCACCTTCATCGACGCAGGCTTCTATCCGCGGTGAAGAGAGCGAGCAAATCGAGCTGCTCAACATCCGCCAGGAAACCTATGAAGAACACGCGCTTAGTCGCCCTGACGGACTGCGTGAGGCGCTGTTGATTGTCGCCGCTTTTGTCTTGTTTTACTGCGGGCTTATCGCCCCAGCGGTCTTTACGCCATGGATTTTCGCCAGCGCATTTCTGCTACTGTGCGGCGGGCTCTGGGGGCTGTTTGCACCGCCGACGAAGTCGTCGCTGAGAGAGATCCACTGCCTGCGCGGTACGCCAAAACGCTGGGGATTGTTCGGTGAAAACGATCAGGAGCAGATCAACAACATCTCTCTTGGGATCATCGATTTAATCTACCCTCGCCACTGGCAGCCGTATGTCGCCCAGGACCTGGGGCAAAAAACAGATATCGATATCTACCTTGATAGACACGTAGTGCGCCAGGGACACTTCCTCTCTTTGCATGACGAGGTGAAAAACTTCCCGCTTCAGCACTGGTTACGCAGCGCCGTCATCGGCGGCGGCGCGCTGCTGATCGCTATCATGATGTGGGTCAGCGTACCGCTGAATATGCCACTCAAATTTACGCTCTCCTGGCTAAAAGGAGCGCAAACCATTGAGGCCAAAGACGTTCGCCAGCTAGAACAGGCCGGCGTTCGCGTGGGTGATACCCTCCACATCAGCGGAACCGGGATGTGTAATATCCACTCTCCTGGCACCTGGACCGCGCAGGAAAGCTCGCCATTCCTGCCATTCGACTGCTCGCAAATCCTCTGGAACGACGCCCCTCGCCTGCCGCTGCCGGAGTCTGAAACCGTCAATAAGGCGACCGCGCTGGTTCAGGCCGTCAACCGCCAGCTGCATCCAACGGCGGACGATGATTCCCGCGTCAGCCCGGCTCTGCGCTCGGCGATTCAGAAATCGGGCATGGTGCTGCTGGATGACTTTGCCGATATCGTGCTGAAAACGAAAGATCTTTGCTCGGCGACCGACGACTGTGTACGTCTGAAAAATGCCCTGGTGAACCTGGGTAATACTCGTGACTGGGATGCGCTGGTTAAGCGCGCGAACTCCGGCAAACTGGACGGTGTAAACGTTCTGCTGCGTCCGGTCAGCGCCGAGTCACTGGATAACCTTGTCGACACCTCCACCGCGCCGTTTATCCTGCGTGAAACCGCACGCGCGGCGCAGGCGCTCAATAGCCCAGCGCCGGGTGGTTTCCTGATAACCAGCGATGAAGGCAGCGATTTTGTCAGCCAGCCTTACCCAAGCACGACGCTGTACGACTATCCTGCCAGTGAGCAGTGGAACGAGTTTCAGCGTCTGGCGGGCATGCTGATGCACACGCCATTCCATGCGGAAGGCATCGTGACCAATCTCTATACCGACGCCAACGGGACACAGCACATTAACCTGCACCGCATGCCGGACAGCAGCGGGCTGTGGCACTATCTGGCCACCACGTTGCTGATGCTGGCCATGATAGTCTGTGCGGTTTACAACGGCGTGCAGGCGCTGCGTCGCTATCATCGCCATCGTGAGCGACTGGCCGAGATTCAGAAATACTATGAGAGCTGCATCAACCCCGTGCTGCTTTCCGCCCCGGAAGAGTTCAAGTCTGACTTTCCGACAAAATAAGCCCACTGCGTAGTTCGCGACAGGTTATGTTAATCTGTCGCGCATTTCTTCCGTCTGGAGACTCACCATGCATTTTGATATCGCCTGGCGCGAGGTAGACACCGTTCTTCTGGACATGGATGGCACGCTGCTCGACCTCGCTTTTGATAACTATTTCTGGCAAAAACTGGTGCCAGAAACCTATGGCGCAAAGCTGGGTATCACGCCTCAGGCGGCACAGGAAGCCATTCGTCAGGAGTACCATGCGGTACAACATACGCTAAACTGGTACTGTCTGGATTACTGGAGCGAGCGTTTGAGCCTGGATATCCGTTCGATGACCAGCGAGCAGGGCCCGCGCGCCGTGCTGCGTGAAGACACCATCCCTTTTCTGAACGCGCTTAAAGCGAGCGGAAAGCGACGTATCCTGCTGACTAATGCGCATCCGCATAACCTGGCGGTTAAGCTGGAACACACCGGTCTTGGCGAGCACCTTGATTTATTACTTTCCACCCATACATTTGGTTATCCGAAAGAGGATCAGCGGTTATGGCGGGCAGTTGAGAAACATACGGGTCTGGATGCCGAGCGCACGTTATTTATCGACGATAGCGAGCCCATTCTGGATGCCGCCGCCCACTTTGGGATCCGCTATTGCCTCGGTGTGACCAACCCCGACTCCGGCCTTGCGGAAAAGCAGTACCTGCGTCATCCCGCGCTTAACGATTACCGTCGTCTGATCCCCTCACTTCAGTGAAGGAGCGACCATGAAAGAGAAGCCTACCGAAGGCGTCAGGCTGGATAAATGGCTCTGGGCGGCGCGTTTTTATAAAACGCGTGCCGTCGCCCGAGAGATGATTGAAGGCGGCAAAGTTCACTATAACGGGCAGCGCAGTAAGCCCAGCAAAGTGGTTGAACTGAACGCCCTGCTGACGCTTCGCCAGGGAAACGACGAGCGCACCGTGGTGGTGAAAGGCATCACGGAGCAGCGACGTCCGGCAACGGAGGCCGTCACGCTCTATGAAGAGACGGCGGAAAGTATCGAGAAGCGCGAAAAAGTCGCCCTGGCGCGCAAACTGAATGCGCTGACCATGCCGCACCCGGACAGACGTCCGGATAAAAAAGAGCGGCGCGACCTGATGAGATTTAAATACGGCGACAGTGAATAACTGCCACCCCAAGAGAGAAAATTATGACTCAACACGATCAATTACATCGCTATCTGTTTGAAAACTACGCCGTGCGTGGCGAACTGGTCACCGTATCCGAAACGCTCGAACAGATCCTGGCAGGCCATAACTATCCGCAGCCGGTAAAAAACGTGCTGTCCGAGCTGCTGGTCGCCACCAGCCTGCTGACCGCAACGCTGAAGTTTGAAGGTGATATCACCGTTCAGCTACAGGGCGATGGCCCGATGACGCTGGCGGTCATCAACGGCAACAACCATCAGCAGCTGCGCGGCGTCGCGCGCGTGCAGGGTGATATCCCGGCAGATGCAGACCTGAAAACGCTTATCGGTAACGGTTATCTGGTGATTACCATCAGCCCGGCCGAAGGCGAGCGCTATCAGGGTGTCGTTGGTCTGGAAGGCGATACGCTGGCGGCCTGCCTGGAAGATTACTTCCAGCGTTCCGAACAGCTGCCAACGCGACTGATTATCCGTACCGGCGAATCCGACGGTAAACCAGCTGCTGGGGGTATGTTGCTGCAGGTGATGCCAGCGCAGAACGCACAGCCGGAAGATTTTGAGCACCTGGCGGCGCTGACCGACACCATCAAGGCCGAAGAGCTGTTCACGCTGCCGGCCAACGATGTGCTGTGGCGTCTGTACCACGAAGAAGAAGTCACCCTGTATGACCCGCAGGACGTGGAATTCAAGTGCACCTGTTCCCGCGAACGCTGCGCTGGCGCGCTGAAAACCCTGCCGGACGAGGAAGTTAACAGCATCCTCGAAGAGGAAGGCGAAATTGATATGCATTGTGATTACTGCGGTAGCCACTATGTGTTCAATGCCATGGATATTGCAGAGATTCGCAATAACGCGGCACCGTCTGACCCGCAGGTTCATTAAGTTCTGAGCCTTTCCCGGTGTCACTTCGCTTGGCCGGGCTACGAAAGTTTGTAGCCCGGCCAAGCGCAGCGCCGCCGGGAAAAATCAGCGCCGATACTCCAGCACTACCGTCTCATCCCCCAGCGTAATATCTTTCCACGCCTTCGGTTTTGCCCCTAACGCTCCATCCTTCGCCGCCTGAAGCAGCTTCGACTTGTTCAAGCCGGACGGCAGCGACGCACTCGCCTTATATTCCCAGCCTTTCTCGCCCTGAGCAAAGACCAACACGGTACGATCGCCAAAGGCATACAGCACCTGCTCCGCCTTCCCATCACCGTTCAGATCCTGACTCACCAGCACGCAGCTGCCAACCTCGCTGCACGACTCCACTCTGTAGCGTTGCTCAATCACCGCGGCCCATAGCGCATTATCTGGCGGCATGCGGCCCGGAAGGATCGTCACGTTTTTCGCCAGTGCTTCGGCGGTCAGTTTTATCGTCGGACTCAGATCGCCACTCAACAACCGCTTAAGCTGCTGCTGACGCTTCGCATCCTGGGTGAACGCTTTATCTTGCTGTAGCTCAAGCAGCGCCGCGCGCCCAGGCTTGCCGCTGTGCGACAGCATATACAGACTCACCTGGTCGGCATTGATTTTACCGCTATGGTAACGGCTCATATGACTATTCACGCTGATGCGCCAGCTATCCAGCACCGGGGTATAAAGCAAGAAAAGTAGCGCGAGCCCCAGTAATGAGACCGCCAGATTGACCCGCCCTAACTGAGGTGAAGGATCTTCACGACGGCGCAGCAGGCCAATCAGATAGCCAACCGACCAGACCAGCAGCACCGCCACCACCAGCACGCCGTGCAGGCGATCCGACGTCCAGCCATACTGCCCAATACGTACCCATAGCGCCCAACCGGCAATCAGCACGTAGACCGGCGTCAGCATCACTGCCGTCTGAATCAACAGCCGCAGCAGACGCGGATAGCCAAGACGCGTAGCATTGGGTTCCCAGACCATCGCGGTGAGCAACAACTGCACAAAAGCCAGCGCCGAGAGCAATGCCGCCGCAGAGAAGCGCTGGGAAATTGCCGTCACGCCTGCAAACGGCAGCGTCACCAGGAACAACAGCGCCAGCAGCGAGACCAACGGCAGCAGACCGGTAGCAATCAGCGCCAGCAGCTTGTGGATAGCGGTAATCAGTCGTTCATTCTGGCGTGCAAGGATAACCGTCAGTGCCGTCACCAATCCAATGCAGACAAAGACAAACCACCGCGTATCGAAGAACAACCGCGAGAAGAAGGTGATATTGGCCAGTTCAAACAGCCCGCTCCAGAGCAGCAAAACCAGCCAGACCAGGCCGTTGGCTACGCCAATCAGCAACAACGTCAGCACGTTTTGCCACTGCTGAGCATAAAAGTACGCATATCGCGGGAGGCCCGTCGCAGGCTGAATACGGTATTGCAGCCACGGCAGCGCCAGCAGTGCCATCAGCAGCAGACACCAGCCGTAGGTCCATAGCGCGTCATACTGCCGCCATTGGTCTTCCTCATTAAGGTTGAGCTTTAGCCAGCCTCCCATTCCCAGCACGACAACCAGTACCACCGCCAACCAACACCACAGCGCACGCTGTTTAAAAGAGACCACGGTGAACAGCAGCACAGAGGAAAATGCCAGGCTTCCCGGCAAAGCGTAAAACATCCAGCCGCTATCTTTTGGGATCAAATAGAGGGTCAGCAAATAGCACACGAGCCCTTGTACTATGCCGGTTAGCGCCATACCCCAGCGAGTTGGCGGTGAAAGAGGAGTCACAGCATCCATTTCGATATTCTCATCCCAGAAGTGAGGAAAAAGCGCGTTTTGCGCACCGATTAGAACGTTAAATGTAGATTTTGCTCAGCGTGGTGAATCGATTTTTTACCTGAAAGCATTACGTAATTTTCTTTCATAAATGCGATTAATTTCACATTTATGCTGTCCATTAAACCATTTTGTAACCATTTAAGAACATTCGTGCCAATTTTGGGGCTTTTCCTGTCATAATCCGAGTCGCTTCGTGACAGGAGTCACAATGTTTTCGTAAGTAAGACGTTTGTCGGGATACGTAAATCTATGAGCCTGGTCGCGGTCAACACCCCTAAAATACCCATAGAATTTATAGCAGTACATATTGGCTAAGGAGCAGTGAAATGCGCAACGGTATAACCCCGCAGGACCTCAAGGCTTATGGTATTAACGACGCACAGGATATCGTCTACAACCCCGATTACGATACATTGTATCAAGAAGAACTCGATCCTAACCTGGAAGGTTATGAGCGCGGTGTCTTAACAAATCTGGGCGCAATTTCTGTCGACACCGGTATCTTTACCGGCCGTTCTCCGAAGGACAAATATATCGTTCGCGACGACACGACGCGCGACACGGTATGGTGGTCTGATAAGGGCAACGGAAAAAATGACAACAAGCCTCTGTCACCTGAAATCTGGCAACATCTTAAAGGCCTGGTCTCCCAGCAGCTTTCCGGCAAGCGCCTGTTTATCGTCGATGCCTACTGCGGCGCGAACGAAGACACACGCCTGTCCGTCCGCTTTATTACGGAAGTCGCCTGGCAGGCGCACTTCGTGAAGAACATGTTTATCCGTCCAACTGATGAAGAACTGAAGACGTTCAAACCAGACTTCATCGTGATGAACGGCGCAAAATGCACTAACCCACAGTGGAAAGAACAAGGTCTCAACTCGGAAAACTTTGTCGCGTTTAACCTGACAGAGCGCATCCAGCTGATTGGCGGGACCTGGTACGGCGGCGAAATGAAAAAAGGGATGTTCTCTATCATGAACTACCTGCTGCCGCTGCAGGGCATTGCTTCTATGCACTGTTCCGCTAACGTCGGCGAGAAAGGCGACGTGGCGGTCTTCTTCGGCCTGTCCGGCACCGGTAAAACCACCCTTTCCACCGATCCAAAACGTCGTCTGATTGGCGATGACGAACACGGCTGGGATGATGACGGCGTGTTTAACTTTGAAGGCGGCTGCTACGCGAAGACCATCAAGCTCTCCGAAGCCGCTGAGCCGGATATCTATCACGCGATCCGTCGCGACGCGCTGTTGGAAAACGTGGTGGTGCTGGCCGACGGTACTATCGACTTTAACGACGGTTCCAAAACGGAAAACACCCGCGTCTCCTACCCGATTTACCACATCGACAATATCGTGAAGCCGGTGTCGAAAGCGGGCCACGCCACCAAGGTTATCTTCCTGACCGCCGATGCTTTCGGGGTTCTGCCGCCAGTATCGCGCCTCACCGCCGATCAGACGCAGTACCACTTCCTTTCTGGCTTCACCGCGAAGCTGGCAGGTACCGAGCGCGGCGTCACCGAGCCGACCCCAACCTTCTCCGCCTGCTTCGGCGCGGCGTTCCTGTCGCTGCACCCGACGCAGTACGCTGAAGTGCTGGTAAAACGCATGCAGGCCGCAGGCGCACAGGCTTACCTGGTGAATACCGGCTGGAACGGCACCGGCAAACGTATCTCTATCCAGAATACGCGCGCGATTATCGATGCCATCCTCGACGGTTCTCTGGACAACGCAGAAACCTTCACCCTGCCAATGTTTGACCTGCAGATCCCAACGGAACTGCCGGGCGTAGACACCCACATCCTCGACCCGCGCAGCACCTACGGTTCGCCGGAGCAGTGGCAGGAAAAAGCACAAGCGCTGGCGAAGCTGTTCATTGAAAACTTCGAGAAATACACCGATACCCCGGCAGGCGCCGCGCTGGTGAGCGCAGGGCCGAAGCTGTAACGGCATCCCCGGAGTCGGCGTATCAGCCTCGCCCGGGCTACTTGTTTCTAATGTAGCCCGGCCGAGCGAAGCGACGCCGGGACAACACACCGCACCACACAAACAAAAACCGCCGGGGTTTCCCCCAGCGGTTTTTTTTAGCTCTCTTTCGTCGGCGTCGGTGGACGACTTCCCGGCACTGGCAGCCAGGCGCGTATCAGCAACCCGCCGCGTTCGCTGGTATCAAGCTCCAGCAACCCGTTGTGGTTATCGATAATACGCTGCACGATGGCCAGCCCCAGACCTGTTCCGCTGATAGTACGGGCGCTATCGCCACGAACAAACGGTTGGAACAGGTGCTTACGCTGCTCGGGTTTAATGCCCGGGCCATCGTCTTCTACCTGGAACCAGGCACGATGCGCTTCACGACCGCTGCTGACTTTAATCCAGCCGTTGCCATAACGCGCGGCGTTCACCACCATATTGGCCAGCGCACGCTTGATAGACAGCGGATGCACCCTTACCGGGATCTCGTCGTTGAACAATGCGGTATCAATTTCGCGCTCGTAGCCGCTTTCCGCTGCGATCACTTCACCCAGTACCGTGTTGAGGTCGATAGACTCCAGCGGCATCTCCTGACCGGTACGCAGATAGTCAATAAACTGCTCGATGATGGCGTTGCACTCTTCAATATCTTTATTGATAGATTCAGCGAGATAACCATCCTCTTCACCCATCATCTCCGTCGCCAGGCGAATACGCGTCAGCGGCGTGCGAAGGTCATGGCTGACACCGGCCATCAACAGCGTACGGTCGTCGGAAAGCTGCTTCACGCCTGCGGCCATATGGTTAAAGGCTCGGGTAACCGAACGCACCTCAGACGCACCGTATTCACGCAGCGGCGGAGGAATAATGCCTTTCCCGACCTGAAGCGCGGCGTGCTCCAGGTCGACCAGGGGTCGGTTCTGGATGCGGATAAACAGCCACGCGCCGCCTATCGCCAGCAGCATAATCGCCAGGGTATAGCGGAAGAGCGGAGAGAAGTCTCCCTGATGGATTTCGGTTAACGGCACGCGCACCCAGATATTGGGTGACAGCCAGGTCTTCAACCAGACCACCGGGGAGCTTTTATTGACTTCAACGCGCACTTCAGTCGGCCCGCCCAACTGCTGGGCCATCTGCTGACTTAAGAACTCGTAGTGTTGAGCCCAGCGTAAACCGGCCTCTTCAGCGGCTTCATCGGAATAGAGTGAGATACCCAGTTCACGATAGATCTCGCGGCGAAATGCCGGCGGCACGACAAGCTGCGTGCCGTCTTCCAGCTGCAGTTTATCGGTCATCAGCATACGGACTTCGTAGGCTAAGACCTTATTAAACTGCTGCAGGCTTGGCAAAATCGCGAAGTTCAGCACCACAAGATAGGTTGTCACCAGGCTGACAAACAGCAGGGTGACAATCAACAGTAACGTGCGGGCAAACGAACTTCGAGGCGAGAAGCGAAGTCGCCTCATGCTTTAGAACCGTCCGGGACGAACACGTAGCCCAGACCCCAAACGGTCTGAATGTAGCGTGGGTGAGCCGGATCTTCTTCCACCATGCGGCGCAGGCGAGAAATCTGCACGTCGATGGAACGTTCCATCGCCGAGTATTCGCGACCACGGGCCAGGTTCATCAGCTTATCGCGAGACAGCGGTTCACGCGGGTGGCTGACCAGCGCTTTCAGTACCGCAAACTCACCGCTAGTGAGTGGCATAGGCTCATCTTCGCGGAACATTTCGCGAGTACCGAGGTTCAGCTTGAACTTACCGAAGGCGATAACCGCTTCTTCCTGAGAAGGCGCGCCCGGCAGTTCGTTCGCCTGACGACGCAGCACCGCACGAATACGGGCCAACAGTTCACGCGGGTTGAACGGTTTCGGAATGTAATCGTCGGCACCGATTTCCAGGCCCACGATACGGTCAACTTCTTCCCCTTTCGCCGTCACCATGATGATCGGCATCGGGTTGCTCTGACTACGCAGACGACGGCAAATCGACAGACCGTCTTCGCCTGGCAGCATTAAATCCAGAACCATCAGATGGAATGATTCACGAGTCAGTAATCGGTCCATCTGTTCGGCGTTAGCTACGCTTCGAACCTGGAAACCCTGCTCGGTCAGATAACGTTCCAGCAGCGCGCGCAGGCGCATATCGTCATCCACAACAAGAATCTTATAATTCTCTTGCATTGTTTTTACTCCCAAAGGTTCGCAACAATTATTCAGCATGTATTCTCAAAAAAGCCTGCGCTTGCGACCAGCTAAATCTGGTATAAATTCCAGGCTAAATTGTTACAAAGCATATTTAACAGCGAGTTAAGTATACAATGAATCTTAATACACATTATTTATTCTGTCGGCATACTCGCGTAATACGTATTGTGCGTATTCTTTCCTCGGCAGCAGGTAAGCACGGAACATGAAAACACAGTTGATCACCCGTGAAGGGTACGAAAAACTCAAAAAAGAGATGGATTATCTCTGGCGCGAAGAGCGCCCGGAGGTCACAAAGAAGGTGACCTGGGCCGCAAGCCTTGGCGATCGCAGTGAGAATGCTGACTATCAGTATAATAAGAAACGCTTAAGGGAGATTGACCGACGCGTTCGTTATTTGACCAAATGCCTGGAAAATCTGCGCATTGTCGATTATTCGCCGCAGCAGGAAGGCAAAGTCTTTTTCGGCGCCTGGGTTGAGATAGAAAACGACGACGGCGATACCAAGCGTTTTCGCATCGTCGGCTACGATGAGATTTTTGGTCGCAAGGACTATATCTCCATCGACTCGCCGATGGCCCGCGCGCTGCTGAAGAAAGAGGTCGGCGACCTGGCGGTGGTCAACACCCCGGCGGGTGAAGCAAGCTGGTACGTGAATGAGATCGAATACGTAAAATAAGACCGGAACAATCCGAAGCCCCTGCTGATGACTGGCATTTTTGCCAGTCAATCCGTATAACTGTCCCCTGATTTTATGACCTAACAGTGAAACCAAGCCATGATGAATGATTCGCTCTGCCGCATTATTGCGGGTGAACTTCAGGCCAGAGCCGAACAGGTGGAAGCCGCCGTTCGCCTGCTTGATGAAGGGAACACCGTGCCGTTTATTGCACGTTATCGTAAGGAAATCACCGGCGGACTGGATGATACGCAGCTGCGTAATCTGGAAACCCGCCTCGGGTATCTGCGTGAGCTGGAAGACCGCCGTCAGGCCATTCTGAAATCCATCGGTGAGCAAGGTAAGCTGACCGAGGCGCTGGAAAAAGCCATCAACGGCACGCTCAACAAAACCGAGCTGGAAGACCTCTACTTACCTTACAAACAAAAGCGCCGCACCCGCGGGCAGATTGCCATTGAAGCGGGCCTTGAGCCGCTGGCCGACCTGCTGTGGAGCGAGCCGTCCCACGATCCGGAAACCGAAGCCGCTAAATTTATCGATGCCGATAAGGGCGTTGCGGACACCAAAGCGGCCCTTGATGGCGCACGCTATATCCTGATGGAGCGCTTCGCGGAAGATGCAGGCCTGCTGGCGAAAGTGCGTGACTACCTATGGAAGAACGCCCATCTGGTTGCCAAAGTGGTCAGCGGTAAAGAAGAGGAAGGCGCTAAGTTCCGCGACTACTTCGACCACCACGAACCTATTTCCACCACCCCTTCCCACCGCGCGCTGGCGATGTTCCGCGGGCGTAATGAAGGCGTGCTGCAACTTTCTCTCAACGCCGACCCGCAGTTCGACGAGCCGCCGAAAGAGAGCTACTGCGAACAGATTATTATCGACCACCTCGGCCTGCGCCTGAACAACGCGCCGGCGGACAGCTGGCGTAAAGGCGTGGTGAGCTGGACCTGGCGCATCAAGGTGCTGATGCACCTCGAAACCGAACTGATGGGCACCGTGCGCGAACGTGCGGAAGATGAGGCAATTAACGTCTTCGCCCGCAACCTGCACGACCTGCTGATGGCTGCACCGGCTGGCCTGCGTGCCACCATGGGCCTTGACCCGGGCCTGCGTACCGGCGTCAAAGTGGCAGTAGTTGACGGTACCGGCAAGCTGGTCGCCACCGACACCATTTATCCGCATACCGGTCAGGCGGCGAAAGCCGCGGTTGTCGTCGCCGCACTGTGCGAAAAGCACAACGTAGAACTGGTGGCTATCGGTAACGGGACAGCATCTCGCGAAACCGAACGCTTCTTCCTCGACGTACAGCAGCAGTTCCCGAAAGTCACCGCCCAGAAGGTGATCGTCAGCGAAGCTGGCGCATCCGTCTACTCTGCCTCTGAACTGGCGGCGCTGGAGTTCCCGGACCTAGACGTTTCCCTGCGCGGCGCGGTGTCTATCGCCCGTCGTTTACAAGATCCGCTGGCAGAGCTGGTGAAAATCGACCCGAAATCCATCGGGGTCGGCCAATATCAGCATGACGTTAGCCAGACTCAGCTGGCGCGTAAGCTTGATGCAGTCGTAGAAGACTGCGTAAACGCCGTCGGCGTAGACCTGAACACCGCCTCCGTGCCGCTGCTGACCCGCGTAGCGGGCCTGACGCGCATGATGGCGCAGAACATCGTCGCCTGGCGCGACGAGAACGGTCAGTTCCAGAATCGCCAGCAGTTGCTGAAGGTGAGTCGTCTGGGGCCAAAAGCGTTTGAGCAGTGCGCTGGCTTCCTGCGCATTAACCACGGCGACAACCCGCTGGATGCCTCAACCGTTCACCCGGAAGCCTATCCGGTGGTCGAGCGTATTCTGGCCGCCACGCAGCAGGCGCTGAAGGATTTAATGGGCAACAGCAGTGAGCTCAGAAATCTGAAAGCCTCTGAATTCACCGACGAGCGTTTCGGTGTGCCAACCGTTACCGACATCATCAAAGAGCTGGAAAAACCGGGCCGCGATCCGCGTCCTGAGTTCAAAACCGCGAAGTTTGCCGATGGTGTAGAAACCATGAACGACCTGCTTCCGGGAATGATCCTCGAAGGCGCCGTTACCAACGTCACCAACTTTGGTGCGTTCGTGGATATTGGCGTGCATCAGGATGGCCTGGTCCACATCTCTTCGCTGGCAGATAAGTTTGTCGAAGACCCACACACCGTGGTGAAAGCGGGCGATATCGTCAAAGTGAAGGTGCTGGAAGTGGATCTGCAGCGTAAACGCATTGCGCTGACCATGCGCCTTGACGAGCAGCCGGGTGAAACCAACGCCCGTCGCGGTGGCGGTAACGATCGCAGCCAGAGCAACAACCGCCCGGCAGCGAAAGCGGCAAAACCTCGCGGACGCGAAGCGCAGCCTGCGGGCAACAGCGCGATGATGGATGCGCTGGCAGCCGCCATGGGCAAAACACGCTAATCGAAACCAGTAGCCCGGCCGAGCACAGCGACGCCGGGAACCGCTCCAGAGCCTCCCCGACGTCGGCGTTAAAACGCCTCGACCGGTCTGCCGCTTATTTGGCATATCTCAGCCATTATTATCTTCCGTTCAGCTTTTAATAATAAGCCTCATCACGTTTTATTTTATTAACCAATGAAACCTTAATTAAACATTAAGCGAAGAAAATAATATTTAATTCATTCACAGCTACAATGCGTTGCTTGCGTCATATCAAAAAAAGTGCAAATTCCGTTCGAAATTCCCACCGATCGCATAATATGTATTGATGATAAAAACCATTCTCATTATCATCATATTCAGTAAGCTTTATTCTTTTATTCTGTGACGATGCCCCGACTGCCGCCAGGCAGCACGCGGGTTCCCTCTCGTTCAGCTAGCGATATACAAGTAGGTTCTATGCAATTTACACCTGATACTGCGTGGAAGATTGTCGGTTTCTCCCGCGAAATTAGCCCAGCCTATCGTCAGAAACTGCTGTCACTGGGTATGCTGCCGGGATCGTCCTTTAATGTGGTTCGCGTTGCACCACTCGGCGATCCTATTCATATTGAAACTCGCCGCGTCAGCCTGGTGCTACGTAAAAAAGATCTCGCGCTAATAGAATTAGAATCCATCGCGTAATAACTTCAGCCCGGCACTAAGAGTCTGAAAAATGAAAAAATTAACCATCGGTTTAATTGGTAATCCTAATTCCGGCAAGACAACCTTATTTAACCAGCTCACCGGCGCGCGCCAGCGCGTGGGCAACTGGGCCGGGGTAACGGTTGAGCGTAAAGAAGGTGCATTCTCCACCACCGATCATCAGGTCACCCTTGTCGACCTGCCGGGCACCTACTCGCTGACCACCATTTCGTCGCAAACCTCGCTGGATGAGCAAATTGCCTGTCACTACATTCTGAGCGGCGACGCCGACCTGCTGATTAACGTGGTCGATGCCTCCAACCTCGAGCGTAACCTTTACCTGACGCTGCAACTCCTCGAACTGGGCATTCCGTGCGTGGTGGCGCTGAACATGCTCGACATTGCCGAGAAACAGCAAATCCGCATCGACGTGGATGCGCTCTCTGCCCGCCTCGGCTGCCCGGTTGTACCGCTGGTTTCCACCCGCGCTCGCGGAATTGAAGCGCTGAAAATGGCCATTGACCGCCATCAGGGCAACCAACAGGTTGAACTGGTGCATTACCCGCAGCCGCTGCTGCGCGAAGCCGATAACCTGGCAAAAGAGATGTCGCAGGAAATCCCTGAACGTCAGCGCCACTGGCTGGGTATGCAGATGCTCGAAGGTGACATCTATAGCAGCGCCTACGCCGGTGATGCCGCACACAAGCTGGACGTTTCCCTGGCGCATCTTAGCGAAGAGATGGACGACCCCGCACTGCACATCGCCGACGCGCGCTACCAGAGCATTGCCGCGATTTGCGATGCCGTCAGCAACACCCTGACCGCCGAGCCAAGCCGCTTCACCGCCGCGATGGATAGAATCGTCCTCAACCGCGTGCTGGGCTTGCCGATTTTCCTGTTCGTGATGTACCTGATGTTCTTGCTGGCGATTAACATCGGCGGTGCGTTGCAGCCAATCTTCGACGGCGGCTCCGTTGCCATCTTTATCCACGGTATTCAATGGATTGGCTACCAGATGCATTTCCCGGACTGGCTGACGGTCTTCCTGGCGCAGGGTATCGGTGGCGGTATCAACACCGTGCTGCCGCTCGTGCCGCAGATCGGCATGATGTACCTGTTCCTCTCCTTCCTTGAGGACTCCGGGTACATGGCGCGCGCCGCATTCGTCATGGACCGTCTGATGCAGTCTCTGGGTCTGCCGGGTAAATCATTCGTACCGCTGATCGTCGGCTTCGGCTGTAACGTACCATCGGTCATGGGCGCACGTACCCTCGATGCCCCGCGTGAACGTCTGATGACCATCATGATGGCGCCGTTTATGTCCTGTGGCGCGCGTCTGGCTATCTTCGCCGTCTTCGCCGCCGCCTTCTTTGGCCAGGGCGGAGCGCTGGTGGTCTTCTCCCTGTACGTGCTGGGTATTGTTATCGCCATCCTGACCGGCCTGATGCTCAAATACACCATCATGCGCGGTGAAGCGTCGCCGTTCGTGATGGAACTGCCGGTGTACCACGTACCGCACATTAAGAGCCTGATTATCCAGACCTGGCAGCGCCTGAAAGGCTTCGTACTGCGCGCCGGTAAAGTTATCGTTATCGTCAGTATCTTCCTGAGCGCGCTGAACAGCTTCTCGTTCAGCGGCAAAATCGTCGACAACATCAACGATTCCGCACTGGCCTCCGTCAGCCGCGCGATCACCCCGGTGTTTAAACCGATTGGCGTGCATGATGATAACTGGCAGGCCACCGTGGGTCTGTTTACCGGTGCGATGGCGAAAGAAGTGGTGGTCGGTACGCTGAACACCCTCTACACCGCCGAAAACATTCAGAACGAAGAGTTTAATCCACAGGAATTCAGCCTCGGTGAAGAGCTGCTCGCCGCAGCGGATGAAACCTGGCAAGGGCTGAAAGGCACCTTTAGTCTGAGCGTACTGGCTAACCCAATCGAAGCCAGTAAAGGCGACGGTAATATGGAAACCGGTGCCATGGGCGTGATGAGCAGTAAATTCGGCAGCGCGGCAGCAGCCTACAGCTACCTGATTTTCGTTCTGCTCTATGTTCCGTGCATCTCGGTGATGGGGGCGATTGCCCGTGAGTCGAGCCGCGGCTGGATGACCTTCTCCATTCTGTGGGGTCTGAACATCGCCTACTCACTGTCTACTCTGTACTACCAGGCGGTGAGCTTCAGCCAGCACCCACGCTACAGCCTGGTGTGCATCCTGGCGGTGATTCTGTTCAACGTGGTGGTGATTGGTCTGCTGCGCCGTGCCCGTAGCCGGGTGGATGTTTCCCTGCTGGCGACAAGCAAAACCCCGACATCCTGCTGCTCTAGCCCGGCAGGCGATTGTCACTAGGAGTCAACATGGCATCATTGATTGAAGTACGCGATATGCTGGCATTGCAGGGACGCATGGAAGCTTCACAGCTCAGCGCCCAACTGCATACGCCGCAGCCGCTGATCGATGCCATGCTGAGTCGCCTGGAAGCCATGGGGAAAGTCATGAAAATTGACGAAGAACCTGATGGATGTCTGACCGGCAGTTGTAAAAGCTGCCCGGAAGGAAAAGCCTGCTTACGTCAGTGGTGGGCGCTACGCTAAAACGTATTCCCGGCGTGAACAAACGCCGGGAATAACATGTTCGACCGACTTACTTATAGACGTCCGCATTACCGTGAACGGTTTTCTCGTTCTTCTCACCCGCAATGATCACATAGTACTTGCCGCCCAGCTCATCCGCCTTTTTAGACAGATCGTGTTTAGCATCCATTGGCGAGGTCGTGTTTGACGTAGTGATGTTACCGATTTTGGTCAGATTCATCTTAGCAACGTCTTCTTTAGTGATTTCCTTGGCCGCAAATGCGCCAAATGAAAGCGAACCGATAACCAGAGATGCAACAATACCTGTAACAAGTTTCATAGGCCTACACTCCATTCAGTTATTTTCGTAGGTGACAGTGGCCCGCCGAAATAGCCAGCCACCGTAACAAGTTAAGTATTGCTACAAATTTGCCATTTACCACGTCAGGCTAAAAATTATTCCGTAAGCGTTGTTTGAGCGCCAGCAACGGTTCGCAGAATGCCTGCGGATGCGAAATAAACGGCGCATGAGCCGCCTTATCAAACACCAGCGATTCGCTCTGCGGCCACTGGGCATCCAGCAGCGGTACAATTTTTCTTGGAACCAATCCATCAAGCCGACCGTATAGACGCAGGAACGGTACCGTCAGCGCGGCGAGCGGCTGGCGCAGGTCAGCGGTTTTAAGGATCTCCAGCCCGCCGTTCAGTACCTCGGAAGAGGGCATCGGCAGGGATAGCACCGTCTGCTTCAGCGCACGGGCATCCTGACGGGCGCTTTCAGTGCCCAGCGTTTGCAGCGCCAGGAAACGCTCTACGGTGCGCTGGAAGTCTTCGCTAAGCTGTTGCTGGAACCCGCCGAGCACCTCAGGCTTAATGCCCGGCCACTCTTCATGCGCGCTAAAACATGGTGACGATGCGACGGTGACCAGCGCCTCAACGCGTTCCGGGTGGCGTAATGCCACTTCGCTTGCCACCAGTCCTCCCAGGCTCCAGCCAAGCCAGATAGCCTTTGCTGGCGCTTTTTCCAGCACGCGATCGGCCATCTCTTCCAGCGAAAGTGCACCAAATCCGCCGCTGCGACCATAGCCCGGTAGGTCCACCAGATGCAGCGTAAAATGCGCGCCTAATTCCGGCGTGATGCAATCCCAGACCTGGGCATTCAGCCCCCATCCGTGCAGCAGCACAAGATGACAATTTCCTTCGCCCGTGGTTTGCCACCAGATGTCGTTCATCAGCTATTGTTCTCGTTTTATCAGTTCAGGAGGCGATTATGCTAACAGTCCACGGCTCGTGCTGGCTATGCAAAATGCCGCTGGCGCTACCGGCGTGGGGTATCTGCTCGCGCTGCACCGGCGCGGTCACTCTCCGCATTTGTCTTTGTCCACAGTGCGGGTTACCTTCAGCCGACAGAAACGTCCCCTGCGGGCGCTGCTTGCAAAAACCGCCGCCCTGGCAACGGCTGGTCGCGATTAACGACTATCAACCGCCGCTCAGTACCTTGATTCATCACTTCAAGTTTAGCGGTCAGGCAGAGCTGGCTCCTGCACTGGCGCGCCTACTGCTGCTGGCCGTGCGGCAAAACGCCACGCGACCTATGCCGCAACAGCTTATCAGCGTGCCGCTGTGGCAACGCCGTCACTGGCGTCGGGGGTATAACCAGAGCGAGCTGCTCTGCCAGGCGCTGGCAAAATGGCTGCCCTGTGAGTTCAACTCGCGCGCGCTTACCCGTACCCGCCCAACGGCGACGCAGCATCAGCTCAGCGCGCGGCTGCGCAAGAAGAACCTGAAAAATGCGTTCCAGCTTGAATTACCGGTTCAGGGTCGCCATATGGTTGTTGTGGATGATGTCGTCACCACGGGCAGCACCGTTGCCGAGATTTCCCGGCTTCTTTTGCGAAATGGCGCGGCGAGCGTTCAGGTATGGTGTCTGTGTCGCACCTTGTAGACCCCCATCTATGGGCGTATTATAACCAACTAAAGTAGTCAACTATTAGGTCAAAGCTATGATCCGTATTTCCGATACTGCGCAAGCGCACTTTGCCAAACTTCTGCAAAATCAGGAAGAAGGGACACAGATCCGTGTATTTGTGATTAACCCTGGTACGCCTAACGCAGAATGCGGCGTTTCTTATTGCCCGCCGGATGCGGTGGAAGCAAGTGATACTGCCCTGAAATTTGAACAGCTCACCGCCTATGTCGACGAGCTGAGCGCTCCGTATCTCGAAGATGCGGAAATTGATTTCGTCACCGATCAGCTGGGTTCTCAGCTGACCCTGAAAGCGCCAAACGCGAAAATGCGTAAAGTGTCCGACGATGCACCGCTGATGGAGCGCGTTGAATACATGCTGCAGTCGCAGGTGAACCCTCAGCTGGCTGGCCACGGTGGTCGCGTGTCGCTGATGGAAATCACTGACGACGGCTACGCCATCCTGCAATTTGGCGGCGGCTGTAACGGTTGTTCAATGATTGATGTCACCCTGAAAGACGGTATCGAAAAGCAGCTGCTGGCTGAATTCCCGGAACTGAAAGGCGTGCGCGATCTGACCGAGCACCAGCGCGGCGAGCACTCTTACTACTAAGTTCGCTCCGCGCTCATCCCCGGCGGCGCTTCGCTTGGCCGGGCTACCTATGTTTGTAGCCCGGACGAGGCGTTTACGCCGACCACGGGGATGTACTTCTCCCCACGACATCATGTTACCGCGCAACATTCCTCCCAAATTCCCGCTCGACGCACTGCAATAACCCTACCAATAATTTGACTACCGTCGCAGATTTCACATTTCCATGCCCAGGGTTATTCTCAACCTCCACATGTTACCCGTATCATCGCAACACACACCACCGCGTTAAATAAATAGCCAGCTATTCTTTGCTGAGTCATACAACATCAAGGTGGCGTGGAGAAGTCAGTACCTATTCCCTCTGTAGGGGCAATTGGACGTTGTCGCAACAACAGTGACGTTACCCATAACAAATTAAAGGCTGGATAAATTATGCCATTAATCATCGTAGCTATCGGGGTTATCCTCTTATTACTGCTGATGATCCGTTTCAAAATGAACGGGTTTATCGCTCTGGTTCTGGTGGCTCTGGCCGTCGGGCTAATGCAGGGCATGCCCCTGGACAAAGTTATCGTCTCCATTAAAAACGGCGTCGGCGGCACCCTCGGCAGCCTGGCGCTGATTATGGGCTTCGGCGCCATGCTCGGTAAGATGCTGGCAGACTGCGGCGGCGCACAGCGTATCGCCACCACCCTTATCGACAAATTTGGTCGTAAGCACATTCAGTGGGCCGTCGTCCTGACCGGCTTCACCGTCGGCTTCGCGCTGTTCTATGAAGTGGGCTTCGTGCTGCTGCTGCCGCTGGTATTCACCATCGCCGCTAACGCACGTATTCCGCTGCTGTACGTTGGTGTGCCAATGGCCGCGGCGCTCTCCGTGACCCACGGCTTCCTGCCGCCGCACCCGGGCCCTACGGCTATCGCCACCATCTTCCACGCGGATATGGGTAAAACCCTGCTGTACGGTACGCTGCTGGCCATCCCAACCGTGATCCTGGCGGGCCCGGTTTATGCGCGCTGCCTGAAAAGCATCGACAAGCCGATCCCGGAAGGTCTGCACAACCCGAAAACCTTCACCGATGCAGAGATGCCGTCCTTCGGCGTGAGCGTCTGGACCTCTCTGGTGCCGGTCATCCTGATGGCGCTGCGCGCTATCGCTGAAATGGTGCTGCCAAAGGGCCACGCCCTGCTGCCTGCCGCTGAGTTCTTCGGCGACCCGGTGATGGCAACTCTGATTGCAGTGCTGATTGCTATCTTCACCTTCGGCCTGAACCGTGGCCGTTCTATGGATGACATCAACGATACGCTGATCTCCTCCATTAAAATTATCGCCATGATGCTGCTGATCATCAGTGGTGGCGGTGCCTTCAAGCAGGTACTGGTCGACTCCGGTGTTGATAAGTACATCGCGTCTATCATGCACGAGTCCAACGTTTCTCCGCTGTTTATGGCCTGGTCTATCGCCGCCGTGCTGCGTATTGCGCTGGGTTCTGCCACCGTTGCCGCTATTACCGCTGGCGGTATCGCCGCGCCGCTGATTGCCACCACCGGGGTTAGCCCTGAGCTGATGGTTATCGCCGTCGGTTCCGGCTCCGTTATCTTCTCCCACGTGAACGATCCAGGCTTCTGGCTGTTCAAGGAGTACTTCAACCTGACTATCGGCGAGACCATCAAGTCCTGGTCGATGCTGGAAACCATTATCTCGGTTTGCGGTCTGGTAGGTTGTCTGCTGCTGGGGATGGTGGTGTAACGCTGCATTCCCGCCGTCGCTCCGCTCGTCCGGGCTACCGTTACGGTCATAGCCCGGACGAGGTGCAATAGCACCGACTCCGGGGAGGTTCAGAAACAACAGATACAAAAACGCCGGGGAAATCCCCGGCGTTTTTCTTTTTACTTCTTCTTACTCGCCGCTTTCCGCCGCTTGTCCAAATCCTTAATCAGCTTGTTCACCCCGTCATCGGCAAACATCGCCTCCAGCGAAGTGGAGAGCTTGCGTCGCCAGTTCGGATATTCAGAGCTGGTACCAGGGATGTTGACCGGGCTGGACATCTGCAGCCAGTCTTCCGGCTGAAGCCCAAGCAGCGCGCTGTTGCTGTCGGCGATATAGCGTTGCATTCCGCGACTCAGCGTTGCCGTCATCGACATCAATGACGCCTTATGCCCCGCACGTTTCGGCAGCGTGCCGTACTTGTGCAATGCATCTAGCAGGCCCTGCTTCGCCCGGGCGCGATCCTGATAAAGCCCAAGCAGCACGTCCGCATCAGGATAAAGCCCTAATGTATTTCCGAGGGCCAGGTCGTCACCTTCCCAATAACCGCGCAGCGTCGGCAGGTCGTGGGTGGTTGCCACGGCCATCGACTGCTCCGGATAGGCTTTCGGCGCGCGGAAGTTCTTCTCACTATCATTTTCAAAGTAGAGCACTTTGTACGAGTAAACGCCGCTTTTGCGCAGCTTACCGACAATCTCCACCGGTACGGTGCCAAGGTCTTCGCCAATCACCATACAGCGATGACGTTTACTCTCCAGCGCCAGAATCGACAGCAGCGCATCCACCGGATATTGCACGTAAGCGCCGTGATCGGCGGTTTCACCATACGGGATCCACCACAAACGCAGCACCGACATCACGTGGTCAATACGCAGCGCGCCGCAGTTCTTCATGTTGGCACGCAGCAGTTCGATAAACGGCTCATAGGCACGCGCGGCGATGATATGCGGATCCATCGGCGGCAGGCCCCAGTTTTGCCCCAGCGGGCCGAGGATATCCGGCGGCGCGCCGACGGAGGCTTTCAGGCAGTACAGCTCGCGGTCGCACCAGGTTTCCGCGCCGCCTTCGGCCACACCCACCGCCAGGTCGCGGTAGAGGCCAATCGGCATGGCATCGCTCTGGCTGGTCTCCCAGCAGTCGGCAAACTGGGTATACGCCAGCCATTGCAGCCACAGGTAGAAATCTATGTCATCGGCATGCTTCTTACAGAACGACTGCACGTCCGAGCTTTCAATATTCTGATATGCCTTCGGCCAGGCAGGCCAGCCCCAGCGCAGCTTATCTTCTTTCACCTGATGGGCGTGCAGCGCGTCATACGCCGCCTGCCAGTAAAGACTCTCCCCTTCTTTATCGACAAAGTAACGGAAGGTCGCCATCTGCTCATCGTTGCGTTTGGCAAAGCGTTTCCACGCCATACGCAGCGCCGTCATTTTCAGTTCGGTCACCGCGGTGTAATCCACCTGCTCCACGTCGCGTGCCGCTTTCAACTTCTTCTGAGTTGCCGGCAGCTTCCACCATGCCTGCGCCTCGTCGCTCAGCGCAAAGTCTTCCACGGCGTTCACGTCGATATAGATAACGTTCATCCAGCGGCGCGAAGATGGGCTATACGGGCTGGCGCTTTCCGGATTGGCCGGGTAGAGCGCATGAATCGGGTTGAGGCCGATAAACGACCCGCCGCGCTTCGCCACTTCCGGCAGCATCGCCTTCAGGTCGCCGAAGTCGCCGATACCCCAGTTTTTATCCGAACGCAGGGTGTAGAGCTGCACGCAGGCACCCCACAGCTTTTTCGCCTCTTTCAGCGGCTGCGGTTCATAACAACGTTCGGGAGCAATAATCGCCCGGCAGTGCCAGCGCTGATCGCCCTGGGTCAGGGTTAACGAGTGATACCCTTCCGGCAGCCGGGTCGGCAGGCTGAGCGTTTTACCGCCCGCCGCCTGACCATGATACTGCTTGCCCTCTTCGGTGGTGAGGATCCAGCTAAACTCGCCCTTCCCCTCCACCGCCAGCGTCATCTTCTTACCATACGTCCAGACCATCACGTTGGGTATCGGCGTGGCCGCCACGTCCGTGGCGGCGGTATGATGCATTGCGTCAAGCAAACGCCGTTTGGTGTCGGCACCAATAGACTGCGGCTTGCCGTGGGCATTGATGTAATTTGGGCTAATACCCGCCGCTAGCGCGGCATTATCGAGGCGTTTGCTCTCCATGGCCTGTCCTTAGCGTTTTGCCTGCCAGATGCGTTTCTGATAATCGCGGATAGAACGGTCAGAGCTGAACATGCCACAGCGAGCGGTGTTCAGGATTGCCGCACGGGTCCACGCGTCCTGATCGCGGTAGAGCACATCAACCTGCTTCTGCGCTTCAACATAAGCCGCAAAGTCCGCCATCACCAGGTACGGGTCACCGCCCTGCTTGCCAATGCTGTGCAGCATCTGGTCGAAAGCGTGTTTGTCGCCGTCGCTGTATTTGCCGCTTTCCAGCTCTTTGAGCACCGCGTCCAGCAGCTTGTCGGCTTTACGCCATTTCAGCGGATCGTAGCCTTTGGCTTTAAGTTCTTTCACCTGCTCGACGGTATGGCCGAAGATAAAAATGTTCTCAGAACCGACCTGCTCGGCGATTTCCACGTTCGCACCGTCCAGCGTACCGACGGTCAGCGCGCCGTTGAGCGCCAGCTTCATGTTGCCGGTACCGGAAGCTTCTTTACCCGCCGTGGAGATCTGCTCAGAGACATCCGCCGCCGGAATCAGCATCTCCGCCGCGGATACACAGTAATCCGGCAGGAAGACCACTTTCAGCTTATCGCCCACTTTCGGGTCGTTGTTGACGGCTTCGGCCACTTTGTTGATAGCAAAGATAATGTTCTTCGCCAGATAGTAGCCCGGTGCCGCCTTCGCCCCGAACAGGAACACGCGCGGTACGCGGTCGGCCTCTGGGTTTTCACGGATTTCTTTGTACAGCGCCAGAATGTGCAGCAGGTTCAGATGCTGACGTTTGTACTCGTGCAGGCGTTTGATTTGAATATCAAAAATCGCGTTGCTGGAAATCTCAATGCCGGTGCGTGCCTTAACAAACTTCACCAGGCGCTCTTTGTTCGCCAGCTTGATGTCGCGGTACTGCTTACGGAACTTCGCATCGTCCGCATATTTTTCCAGATTGATCAGCTGATCGAGATCGTTCGCCCACTCTTTTTTCAGCGATTTATCCAGCAGCGCGGCAAGCGCCGGGTTGCACTGTTTGATCCAGCGACGCGGCGTGATGCCGTTGGTCACGTTGTGGAAACGGTTCGGCCAAAGCTGGTGATATTCCGGGAACAGGTCTTTCACTACCAGGTCAGAGTGCAGTGCTGCGACACCGTTAACCGCAAAACCGCTCACCACGCACATGTTCGCCATGCGCACCTGCTTGTTGTGCACCACGGCAAGTTTCGCCCAGACGGCTTCATCGCCCGGCCAGGTGGCATCAACCAGCTTCTTAAAGCGGTCGTTAATTTCTTTGATAATCTGCATGTGACGCGGCAGCAGCGCTTTCACCAGTTTCTCATCCCAGCACTCCAGCGCTTCTGGCATCAGGGTGTGGTTGGTGTAGGCGAAGGTTTTGCTGGTAATCGCCCACGCATCGTCCCAGCTCATCTGGTGCTCATCAATCAGCACGCGCAGCAGTTCAGGAATGGCGATGGTTGGGTGCGTATCATTAAGCTGGATAACTTCAAAATCAGCCAGTTCATGCAGCTTACGGCCCGCCAGATGGTGACGGCGCAGAATGTCAGCCACGGAGCAGGCGCACTGGAAGTACTGCTGCATCAGGCGCAGCTTTTTACCCGCGGTGTGGTTGTCGTTCGGGTACAGCACTTTGGTCAGCTTTTCGGCGTCGATACCCTGCTGCTCAGCGCGCAGGAAATCACCGTCATTGAATTTGGTCAGGTTAAATGGATGCGCGTGCTTGGCCTGCCACAGACGCAGCGGCTGCGCTACGCCGTTACGGTAACCCAGCACCGGCAGATCCCAGGCTTCACCGGTAATGGTGAACGCCGGCTGCCATTCCCCTTTGACAACTTTACCGCCAATGCCCACCTGCACGTCCAGCGCGGCGTTATGACGGAACCACGGGTAGCTGCCGCGCTGCCAGTCATCCGGCGCTTCCATCTGATGACCGTCGTCGAAGGACTGACGGAACAGGCCATATTGATAATTCAGACCATAGCCGGTCGCCGACTGGCCCACGGTCGCCATCGAGTCAAGGAAGCAGGCGGCCAGACGGCCCAGACCACCGTTGCCGAGCGCCGGGTCAGTCTCTTCTTCCAGCAGGTCGGTCAGGTTGATGTTGTAGGCTTTCAGCGCCTCGCTCACCCCTTCATACCAGCCGAGGTTAAGCAGGTTGTTGCCGGTCAGGCGGCCAATCAGGAACTCCATTGAGATGTAGTTCACGTGGCGCTGACCTTTCTCCGGTTTCGCTACCGGCTGCGCGGAGAGCTGTTCTGCCAGCGCACCGCTCACAGCCTGCCACCACTGGTGGGACGTCATCTCGGTGGCGGCCTGCAGGCCAAATCGCTGCCACTGACGCGTCAGGGCAGCCTGGAATGAATCGTGATTGAAAGTAGGCTGTGACATAGCGAATTCGAATCCTTTTACATAGACATTGGCGTTAGTGTGCCTGGCTGAATGATGGACTTCCTCATCCCGTCCAGGATTAGACAGGGAGGAGTCGCAGGGATGAGCGAAAAGTGTGATCGCCGCCACTATAACGTTAGCCGTTGGCGGTAATTTCGCTCAACTTTCAAACAGCAAGGAGCATCCTTGTTCAGGAGGTCAGTGTCGCGGATCGCATCAAAGATATCTTCGGGCCGGGTCATAAAATGAAATGGCGTTTTGCGATAAATATGTAAATAAGGAAATGATTTCGTCACTAAATAAGCAACAAATTAATACGTATTATTTCTACGGAAATTTACGTGAACTGAATTTTTTTTAACGCCATTTATTTGAGTTCTTTCTCAAATATTATTTCACTCGTAACTACAACAGGTTATGTAAGCCAAGGTTTACGCACCCTGAGCGGCATTCTACGAAGATGGCATTAAATAGAAAAAATTGTGACATATAGCAAATTAGAAGACATCAAAACAGGACATAACTTGCAATACATAGTCATTTGACCGACCTTTGTATGGATTAATTACGAAGCGCAAAAAAAATCTCGTTTTCCAATCCTCACAGTGAAGTGATTAGCTATGTTGATTCCGTCAAAACTCAGTCGACCCGTCCGTCTCGATCACACCGTGATTCGCGACAGGCTGTTGGCGAAACTTTCCGGCGCGAACAATTATCGTCTGGCGCTGATTACCAGTCCGGCTGGCTATGGAAAGACAACGCTTATTTCACAATGGGCAGCAGGGATGAGCGACCTGGGCTGGTATTCTCTCGATGAAGGCGATAACCAGCAGGAACGTTTTGCCAGTTACCTCATTGCCGCTATCCAGCAGGCAACTGGAGGACACTGCGAGGCCAGCGAAAATATGGTGCAAAAGCGCCAGTACGCCAGCCTGAGCTCCCTATTCTCTCAGCTATTCATTGAATTAAGCGAATGGCAGCGACCGCTATACCTGGTCATTGATGACTATCACCTGATAACGAACCCTGTCATCCACGACGCGATGCGCTTTTTCCTGCGTCATCAGCCAGAAAATCTGACGCTGGTGGTGCTGTCACGTAACCTGCCGCAGTTGGGTATTGCCAACCTTCGCGTGCGTGACCAACTGCTGGAAATTGGCAGCCAACAGCTGTCGTTTACTCATGCAGAAACCAAACAGTTCTTCGACTGCCGCTTAGCCGCGCCGATTGAGGCCGCAGAAAGCAGCCGTCTGTGCGATGACGTTGCCGGCTGGGCCACCGCGCTTCAGCTGATTGCGCTCTCCGCACGTCAGCGTAACAACGCCACGCAGCACTCCGCGCGTCGTCTGGCAGGCATTAACGCCAGCCACCTGTCCGATTATCTGGTGGATGAAGTGCTGGATAACGTTGATCCACAGACCCGCAACTTCCTGCTGAAAAGCTCGCTGCTACGTTCAATGAACGACTCGCTGATCGCCCGGGTAACCGGTGAAGAGAATGGTCAGATGCGTCTGGAGGAAATTGAGCGTCAGGGGCTGTTTGTGCAGCGCATGGATAATTCCGGCGAGTGGTTCAACTACCACCCGCTGTTTTGTAGTTTCCTGCGCCAACGCTGCCAGTGGGAACTGGCCGCCGAGCTGCCGGACATTCACCGCGCGGCGGCGGAAAGCTGGATGGCGCAAGGCTTCCCAAGCGAGGCCATTCATCACGCGCTGGCGGCGGGCGACCCAACCATGCTGCGCGATATTCTGCTCAACCACGCCTGGGGCCTGTTCCACCATAGCGAACTGGCTCTACTGGAAGAGTCACTCTCGGCTCTGCCGTGGGAAAGCCTGCTGGAGAACCCGCGCCTGGTGCTGCTGCAAGCCTGGCTGATGCAGAGCCAGCACCGCTACAGCGAAGTCAACACCCTGCTGGCCCGCGCCGAGCAGGAGATGACCTTTGAAATGGACTCCTCCCTGCACGGCGATTTCAACGCCCTGCGCGCCCAGGTGGCGATTAACGACGGTGACCAGGACGAAGCGGAACGCCTGTCTACGGTCGCGCTCGAAGAGCTGCCGCTGGCGAACTTTTATAGCCGCATCGTTGCCACCTCGGTACACGGTGAGGTGCTGCATTGCAAAGGTCTGCTGAGCCAGTCTATTGCCGTGATGCAGCAAACCGAACAGATGGCGCGCCGCCATGATATCTGGCATTACGCGCTGTGGAGCCTTATCCAGCAAAGCGAAATCCTGTTTGCTCAGGGCTTCCTGCAGGCCGCCTGGGAGTGTCAGGAAAAAGGCTTCCAGCTGATCCACGAGCAGCATCTTGAACAGCTGCCAATGCATGAATTCCTGTTGCGCATCCGCGCACAGCTGCTGTGGGCCTGGGCGCGTCTAGATGAAGCCGAAACCGCTGCACGTACCGGTATCGAAGTGTTGAGCGGATTCCAGCCGCAGCAGCAGCTCCAGTGTCTAACGCTACAGGTACAGTGCTCGCTGGCACGCGGCGACCTGGATAATGCCCGCAATCACCTGAACCGCCTTGAAAACCTGCTCGGTAACGGCGCGTACCACAGCGATTGGGTCTCCAACGCCGATAAAGTACGGGTCATTTACTGGCAGATGGTTGGCGACAAAAAAGCGGCGGCTAACTGGCTGCGCCATACGCCAAAGCCAGAGTTTGCCAATAACCACTTCCTGCAGGGCCAGTGGCGTAACATCGCCCGTGCGCAGATCCTGCTTGGCGAGTTCGACTCCGCCGAGATGGTGCTGGAAGAGTTAAACGAGAATGCGCGCGCGCTGCGCTTAATGAGCGATCTCAACCGCAACCTGCTGCTGCTCAACCAGCTGCACTGGCAGGCGGGTAACAAGAATGAAGCCCAGCGCGTACTGCTGGAAGCGTTGCAGCTTGCTAACCGCACCGGGTTTATCAGTCACTTCGTGATTGAAGGTGAAGCGATGGCGCAGCAGCTACGTCAGCTAATTCAGCTCAATACGCTGCCGGAGCTCGACCAGCACCGCGCCCAGCGCATTCTGCGTGAGATTAACCAGCACCACCGTCACAAGTTTGCCCACTTCGATGAAAGCTTCGTCGAACGCCTGCTGAATCATCCGGAAGTGCCGGAGCTTATCCGCACCAGCCCGCTCACCCAGCGTGAGTGGCAGGTTCTGGGGCTTATCTACTCGGGCTACAGCAACGAGCAGATTGCCGGCGAGCTGGATGTGGCGGCAACCACCATCAAAACGCATATCCGCAATCTCTATCAGAAGCTCGGCGTGGCGCACCGTCAGGACGCGGTACAGCACGCACAGAACCTGCTGAAGATGATGGGCTACGGCGTGTAATTTGTGCCTGATGGCGCGGCGCTTATCGGGCCTACATACGTTGTAGCCCCGATAAGACGTGGCTTACATCAAATAGCAAAGAGATAGCTGCGTCACATTAGAGAATTAACATAAGCCCAAAGTGAAAAATTAGAATACTCAGGCTGAAGGCCACCTTTTATAAATAGTGTCGTATGTTGGCACGTAATAATAAAAGGTGACCCTATGTCGGCATTAACCGAAAAAATCAGTAACAAAGAGAAGTTTGGATTTGGTCTGGGCGATGCCGCCAGCCATATCGTATTCGACTCTTCCGTTGCCATTCTTGCTTATTTCTATACGAATATCTATGGATTACCCCCAGCGGTAATGGGGACGTTATTTTTAGTTGTCAGGGTATTGGACGCCATTACCGACCCGATTATGGGCGCCATTGCTGACCAGACCAAAAGCCGCTGGGGCCGTTTCCGCCCATGGTTGCTGATTATTTGCGTTCCGTTTGCCGTTAGCTGCGTACTGGTATATTCCACGCCAAACTTCGAACAAACCGGGAAAATTGTCTACGCCGTTATTGCCTATATATTTATGACCCTTATGTATACGGCAATTAATATTCCATACTGCTCGCTGGGCGCGGCCATTACCGCAGACCCACGAGAAAACCTCTCCCTGCAATCCTGGCGCTTTGCCGTCGCGCCAATTGGCGGCGCAATGGGCACCGCGCTGATTCTGCCGCTGGCAGACCTGATTGCTCCCGGCGACAGAGCGACCGGTATGCAGTGGGCGATGGGGATTTTCGGCGTTATCGGCTGCATCATGTTCCTGATCTGCTTTATGACCACCCGCGAACGTATTACGCCGGTGAAAGAGGAGAACCTGAACATTTTGCGCGATGTGCGCATTCTGATGAAAAACGATCAGTGGTGCGTGCTGTCGGTATATAACCTGGCAATGCTCTGTGGCGTCGTGGTTCGCGGTAGCCTGCTGGTTTATTTCGTACAATATATTTTGCAACAAGGCAGCAGCGTTATTTCCATTTTTATGCTAGCCACCACTATTGCCGCCGTCGTTGGCAGCCTGATGGCAAAATATATTGGCTCGTGGATGTGTAAAATCCGCGCCTCGGTGTGGGTTAATATCCTCAGCGCGTTATTTGGTTTGCTGTTCCTTGTACTGCCAACAGAATACTGGATGCCCGCGTTTATCGTCCACGTCGTCCTTAATATTCTTCAGGGCATTAACGCTCCGCTGCAGTGGTCAATGATTACCGATGCAAATAACTACGGTGAATGGAAAACCCAGCGTCGTATTACCGGCATGAACGTGGCAGCAAATATCTTTATTATCAAACTGGGCGTCGCCATCGGCGGTGCACTGACCGGCTGGGGCCTGGCGTTCTATGGGTATCAGGCGGGGGTTGAGCAACAATCAGCGGAAGCCATCCGCGGGGTATTAATCCTGTTTACGGTACTGCCGGCCATCTTCTATCTGATTACCGCTATCTCTATCCGCTACTACCGCCTGACGGAAGACCGCATGAACCACATTGTGGCCGATCTCAGCGAAGGTAAATTCCAGCAGCAAATGTCTTAAAATATAGCCCGGCGTCACGTCGTGACGCCGGGCTACAAAATTCAGCACAGCTCTAGCTGCACATCATTTTCCGCAATCACCTGCATCACGCCCGGCGGTGGCAAAACGTCGGTAAAGACGGCGTCCACCAGGCTGATGCTGCCCATGTTTACCATCGCGTTACGACCAAATTTCGAATGGTCGACGACCAGAATCACGTGGCGGGAGTTGTCGATAATCGCGCGCTTGGTGCGCACCTCGTGGTAGTCAAACTCCAGCAGCGAACCGTCGCTGTCGATACCGCTTATCCCCAGAATGCCAAAATCCAGGCGGAACTGAGAGATAAAGTCGAGCGTCGCTTCCCCGATGATCCCACCGTCCCGGCTGCGCAGCTCGCCGCCAGCCAGGATAATGCGGAAATCTTCTTTCACCATCAGCGTGTTGGCCACGTTCAGGTTGTTGGTCACAATACGCAGATCGCTGTGATTGAGCAGCGCATGAGCCACCGCTTCCGGCGTGGTGCCGATATCGATGAACAGCGCGGAGCCGTTCGGGATCTGGCTTGCCACCTTCTGGGCAATACGCTCTTTTTCTAACGCCAGGGTCGCCTTACGGTCATGCCAGGAGGCGTTCACCGAGCTGGACGGCAGCGCCGCACCACCGTGGTGACGCAGGATCTTTTTCTGATCCGCAAGGTCATTCAAATCACGACGAATGGTCTGTGGGCTAACGGAAAAATGCTCCACCAGCTCTTCGGTACTCACGTACCCCTGAAGTTTTACCAGCTCGATTATCGCGTCATGACGTTGTGTTTGTTTCATGATGAATCCCTGGAAAATTATGCTCGCTTGCGCACATTAATCGTATCGACGAAAGCCATAGCCAGGCCAATCACCAGCCCGGTGACGTGCGCGCCGTTCGCAATGGACATCCCAAAAACGTTAAACCATCCGGCAACCAGCCAGATGAGTGAAAACATAATCAGCCCGCGCGGCAGGAAAATACCGCTCTGCGGGTCACGCTCGCCGCGCAGCCAGGCATAGCCCATTAAGGCATACACCACACCGGAAAGGCCACCAAACCACGGGCCACTGAACTGGTGCTGAATAAAGCCGCTCAACAAGGCGCTTATCACGGTAATCACCACCAGTTTGCCGCTGCCAATGCGCTTTTCAACCGCACCGCCGAGGTACCACCACCATAGCAGGTTGAAGAGGATATGGACGAATGAGAAATGCATTAACGCGTGGGTAAAGTAGCGCCAGAGCTCAAATTTCAGCGAATCATCGTACGGCCAGGCAAGCCAGATCATCACCGCCTGATCGCCCAGCACGCTCATCAGGATAAACACCAGAATGCAGGCTGCCATGATGGTCATCGTCACCGGACCAGCACCGGCCTTTAGCGCGGCCAGGAAAGGGAAACGACGGTAGTGCAGGCCACTGTTGGTCTGCCCGGATTGCCAGCTTGCCGCCAGATAACGCGGATCGGCCGGATTCGCCAGAAAACGTTCCAGCTCTTCGCGTACGCGCGTTTCCTGCGATTCATCGGAAAGCCAGACATCGCTTCGCGCATGCTGCTGGATAGTCAGAATAACGCCCTGTGTTGCCATATAGTCAACAAAAGCCTGGGCAACACGAGGGTTGGTAAAAGAGGTGATCATCAACATCAGCAGGTCGCTTCTATTCCACACAAAAGGGGACAGTATATACCCAAACCCTTACGGATGCGTTGCAGCGGCGTGCAAAGGCCGCCCAACGGGAGACGGCATCTGGAAGGGAAAAACGAGTTCAGTCCTGGAAACCGGCGTGTACCACTTCAGCCGGGAAGTGGCGATGCCAGGCATCAAAGCCACCGTCGACGCTGTAAACCTGGTCGTAGCCCTGCTGTAACAGGTACTGCGCCGCACCTTTACTGCTGTTGCCGTGATAGCACATCACCATCACCGGGGTTTCGAAATCGTTATCGCGCATAAACGCGCCAAGCGTGTCGTTGGTCAGATGGAATGCGCCTGGGGTATGACCCATGGCAAAGCTCTGCGGGTCGCGAATATCCACCAGCACCGCATTATTCTGCTGAAGCTTCTGGTGCGCCTGTTCTACGTTAATACATTCAAACTGATCCATGGTGCTCTCTTATCGTTATGGCAGGTGTCTTGCTGACGACATTTTACCGCCAAGTGTACGTCTTCACGGTGCGTAAACGCCAATATGTTATGCACATCACTCTAAAATGTTTTTTCTATGTTACCAAAAGCGCGTTTACTTGCTATTATGAGCGATAACGAACATTAATGAGCTATAACGAAAGTCTCAGAGGTAGCAATAATGGAAACCAAAGATCTGATTGTGATAGGTGGCGGCATTAACGGTGCAGGCATTGCGGCAGATGCAGCAGGACGCGGGTTATCCGTACTGATGCTGGAAGCCAGAGACCTGGCCTGCGCCACCTCCAGCGCGAGCTCAAAACTGATCCACGGCGGTCTGCGCTACCTTGAACACTACGAATTCCGCCTGGTAAGCGAAGCGCTGGCCGAGCGTGAAGTCCTGCTGAAAATGGCCCCGCATATCGCTATCCCGATGCGTTTCCGCCTGCCGCATCGCCCACACCTGCGCCCGGCGTGGATGATTCGCACCGGCCTGTTTATGTACGATCATCTGGGCAAACGAACCAGTCTGCCGGCCTCTACCGGTTTGCGTTTTGGCGCAGAATCCGTACTGAAGCCGGAGATCGTGCGCGGTTTCGAATATTCCGACTGCTGGGTCGACGATGCGCGCCTGGTGCTCGCCAACGCGCAGATGGTGGTTAAGAAAGGCGGTGAAGTCCGTACCCGCACCCGCGCCATCTCGGCAAAACGTGAAAACGGCCTGTGGGTCGTCGAAGCGGAAGATATCGACAGCGGTGAAAAATTCCGCTGGCAGGCTCGCGGCCTGGTGAACGCCACCGGTCCATGGGTGAAACAGTTCTTTGACGACGGCATGCACCTGCCATCGCCGTACGGCATTCGCCTGATTAAAGGCAGCCATATCGTGGTACCGCGCGTGCATAGCCAGAAGCAGGCCTATATTTTACAAAACGAAGATAAGCGTATTGTCTTCGTGATCCCGTGGATGGATGAGTTCTCGATCATCGGCACCACCGACGTGGAGTACCACGGCGATCCGAAAAACGTTGAGATCGACGAGAGCGAAATTAACTATCTGCTGAAGGTCTACAACGGCCACTTTAAAAAGCAGCTCGCCCGTGAAGATATCGTCTGGACTTACTCCGGCGTGCGCCCACTGTGCGATGACGAGTCCGATTCGCCACAGGCCATCACCCGCGATTACACGCTGGACATTCACGACGACCACGGTAAAGCCCCGCTGCTGTCGGTCTTTGGCGGTAAGCTCACCACCTATCGTAAGCTCGCCGAGCACGCGCTGGAGAAACTGGCGCCGTACTACAGCGGCATTGGCCCAGCTTGGACCAAAGGCGCCGTGCTGCCGGGCGGTGAGATTGGCAATGACCGCGATGACTACGCGGCGAAGCTGCGCCGTCGCTATCCATTCATTACCGAATCGCTGGCCCGCCACTTTGCCCGTACCTACGGCAGCAACAGTGAGCTGATTATTGGCGAGGCGAAGGATATCGCCGGGCTGGGTGAAGATTTCGGCCATGAGTTTTATGAAGCCGAGCTGCGCTACCTGGTCGAACACGAGTGGGTCCGCCGTCTGGACGATGCAATCTGGCGTCGGACCAAACAGGGGATGTGGCTCAACGCCGAGCAGCAGTCGCGTATTAGCGAATGGCTGGTGAAAACGCTGGGAAAGCCTGAAATGTCGTTGGCGTCGTGAGGTAATGTGACGCCGGGAAAAAAACGGGGCCAATCGGCCCCGTTTTATTTTTACAGCCTCACCGGCTCGATATACCAGATATGCTCAGCATACTCTTTAATCGTGCGGTCAGAAGAGAAGTAGCCCATGTTGGCGATGTTGAGCATCGCTTTGGTGGTCCACTCTTCAGGTTCCTGATACAGCTCGTCAACCTTGTCCTGGCAGTCCACGTAGCTGCGATAGTCCGCCAGCACCTGGTAGTGGTCACCGAAGTTAATCAGCGAATCCACCAGGTCACGGTAGCGGCCAGGCTCGCTCGGGCTGAACACGCCAGTGCCGATTTGCGTCAGAACCTGACGCAGCTCTTCATCCTGCTCGTAGTAGTCGCGCGGGCTATAGCCTTTGCGACGCAGCGCTTCCACCTCTTCAGCGGTGTTACCGAAGATAAAGAAGTTATCCGCCCCAACGTGCTCCTGCATCTCAACGTTGGCCCCGTCCAGCGTACCAATCGTCAACGCCCCGTTAAGCGCGAACTTCATGTTACTGGTGCCGGATGCCTCGGTGCCCGCCAGCGAGATCTGCTCGGAGAGATCCGCCGCCGGGATGATCATCTGCGCCAGGCTCACGCTGTAGTTCGGGATAAAGACCACTTTCAGCTTGTCGCCAATTTGTGGATCGTTGTTGATCACATTCGCCACATCGTTGATCAAGTGGATAATGTGCTTCGCCATGTAGTACGCGGAAGCCGCTTTACCCGCGAAGATGTTCACACGCGGTACCCACTTCGCATCCGGATCGGCCTTGATGCGGTTGTAGCGGGTAATCACATGCAGCACGTTCATCAACTGACGCTTGTACTCGTGAATACGCTTTATCTGCACGTCGAACAGCGCATTCGGGTTCACCACCACGTTGAGATTCTGGGCGATAAAGGCCGCGAGACGCTTTTTGTTCTCAAGCTTGGCGTGATGCACCGCCTGATTCACTTTCGGATAGTCGATATGCTGCTCTAACTCTTGCAGCTGGCTCAGGTCAGAACGCCAGGTCTGACCGATATTTTCATCCAGCACATCAGAGAGCGCCGGGTTCGCCAGCGCCAGCCAGCGACGTGGCGTCACGCCGTTGGTCACGTTGGTAAAGCGCATCGGGAAGATGGCGGCGAAGTCAGCAAACAGCGACTGCACCATCAGGTTCGAGTGCAGCTCGGAAACGCCGTTGACCTTCTTGCTCACCACCACCGCCAGCCACGCCATACGCACGCGACGACCGTTGGACTCATCGATGATCGACGTGCGGCTCAGCAGCCCGGTATCGTTCGGGTACTGCTCCTGCAATGTTTTCAGGAAGTAGTCGTTAATCTCGAAGATAATCTGCAGGTGACGCGGCAGAATCTTGCCAAGCATATCGACCGGCCAGGTTTCCAGCGCCTCGCTCATCAGCGTGTGGTTGGTGTACGAGAAGACCTGACAGGTGACGGTAAACGCCTCATCCCAGCTAAACTTGTGCTCGTCAATCAGCAGGCGCATCAGCTCAGGAATCGACAGCACCGGGTGGGTGTCGTTGAGGTGAATGGCAATTTTATCCGCCAGGTTGTCATAGGTTTTATGCAACATGTAGTGGCGGCTTAAAATATCCTGCACCGTGGCCGAAACCAGGAAGTACTCCTGACGCAGACGCAGTTCGCGTCCAGAGTAGGTCGAGTCATCCGGGTAGAGCACGCGGGACACGTTCTCGGAGTGGTTTTTATCTTCCACCGCCGCGAAATAGTCGCCCTGGTTAAACTTACCGAGGTTGATTTCGCTACTGGCCTGAGCGTTCCACAGACGCAGCGTGTTGGTCGCGTCGGTATCGTAGCCCGGGATAATCTGGTCGTAAGCCACCGCCAGAATCTCTTCTGTTTCCAGCCAATGGCTGGTTTTGCCTTCCATCTGCACGCGGCCGCCGAAGCGAACCTTATAGCGCGTGTTGTGGCGCGGGAACTCCCACGGGTTACCGTATTCCAGCCAGTAGTCCGGAGACTCTTTCTGACGACCGTCGACGATATTCTGTTTGAACATGCCGTAATCGTAGCGAATGCCGTAGCCGCGGCCCGGCAGCGCCAGGGTTGCCAGCGAGTCGAGGAAGCAGGCTGCCAGACGACCTAAGCCACCGTTGCCAAGCCCTGGGTCATTCTCTTCGTCGATCAGTTCTTCCAGGTCTAACCCCATTCCTTCCAGCGCGTTTTTCACGTCGTCATAAAGACCTAACGACAACAGCGCATTGGAAAGCGTGCGGCCAATCAAAAACTCCATCGACAGGTAGTAAACCTGGCGAGTTTCCTGGGAAAGCTGCGCGCGGTTAGAGCGCAGCCAGCGTTCAACCAAGCGATCGCGCACGGCAAACAGCGTGGCGTTCAGCCATTCGTGTTTATTCGCGATAGCCGGATCTTTCCCGATGGTAAACATCAGCTTATAGGCAATAGAGTGCTTCAGTGCCTCAACGCTGAGAGTCGGTGATGCATACGAAAAAGGTGCATTCATAACTAAGATCCCCGTAGTTAGATCAGGCGTTGATAAAGCTCACGATACGCGTGCGCAGCAACCTGCCAGCTAAAATCCATGTTCATCGCCTGACGCTGCACGTAGCGCCAGAGAGACGGACGAGACCATAATACGAAAGCACGGCGGATAGCGCGGAGCAGCGACCAGGCATTGCTGTCTTCGAACACAAAGCCGCTGGCGATGCCATCGGCAAGGTTCTCAAGCGAACTATCCGCAACGGTGTCGGCCAGGCCACCGGTACGGCGAACCAGCGGCAACGTGCCGTACTTCAACCCATAAAGCTGCGTTAAGCCACACGGTTCAAAGCGGCTCGGCACCAGAATCACATCTGCGCCGCCGATAATGCGGTGCGAGAACGCTTCATGGTAGCCAATCTGTACGCCCACCTGCCCCGGATGTTCCGCGGCGGCGGCGAGAAAACCTTCCTGCAATACCGGGTCGCCCGCGCCAAGCAGCGCCAGCTGACCGCCCTGCTCCAGCAGGCCCGGCAGCGCTTCGAGCACCAGATCCAGCCCTTTCTGGCTGGTCAGTCGACTCACCACCGCAAACAGCGGCGCGGAGTCATCCACCTTCAGCCCCATCGCCGTCTGAAGCTGGCGTTTGTTTTCCGCTTTCCGCTCCAGCGTGTCGCGGCTGTAGCTTGCCGGTAGCAGCAGGTCTTTTTCCGGACTCCAGACGTTGTCATCAACGCCGTTGAGGATCCCCGACAGACGCCCTTCCTGATGGCGCTGACGCAGCAGTCCTTCCATCCCGTAGGCGAACTGCGGTTCGGTAATTTCTCGCGCATAGGTCGGGCTCACCGCCGTAATGTGGTCGGCGTAGTAGAGCCCCGCTTTCAGGAACGAAATCTGTCCGTGGAATTCGAGGCCATGCATGTTGAAGAACTCACCTGGCAGCTGAATCTCTTCCATGTGGTGGCTGTAGAACAGCCCCTGATAGGCCAGGTTGTGTACGGTAAAGACCGACTTCGCCGGACGCCCGCGCGCCGCCAGATAGGCCGGAGCCAGGCCCGCATGCCAGTCATGGGCGTGAACAACATCAGGTCGCCAGAACGGGTCCAGACCGCAGGCCATTTCACTGCCGACCCAGCCTAACAGCGCAAAGCGCTTCACGTTATCCACGTAGGCGTTCAGGTTGGTGTCGTGATACGGACTCCCCGGACGATCGTAGAGGTGAGGCGCATCAATCAGGTAGATGCCCACGCCGTTATAATGTCCAAACAGCAGCGTCATGCGCCCGGCAAAGGTATCGCGACGGCTAACCACTTTGGCATCCGGGATACCGCGACGGATATCCGGGAATGCAGGTAACAGCACACGTGCATCGGTTCCTTCGGCAATCTGTGCCGCCGGCAGCGCGCCAATCACATCCGCCAGACCGCCCGTTTTTAATAACGGGAACATCTCAGAACAAACATGTAAGACCTGCATTATCGCTCCTGTTTGTAGCCAAGCTGACGCAGCATCTCGCGCGTCACCAGCACGATCCCTTCGTCCGAGCGGTAAAAGCGGCGTGCATCCTCTTCCGCATCTTCACCAATCACCATCCCTTCTGGGATCACACAGGCCCTATCGATAACGCAGCGACGCAGGCGTGAGGAACGACCAACCCAGACATCTGGCAGTAAGACTGCCGAATCAATGTTACAGAATGAATTCACGCGCACGCGTGGGAACAGCACTGACTGCACCACCACGGAGCCGGAAATAATACAGCCACCGGAAACCAGTGAGTTCAGGGTCATACCGTGGCTACCAGAGCGGTCCTGGACGAACTTCGCCGGCGGCAGAGACTCCATGTGCGTGCGAATAGGCCAGTCCTGGTCGTACATATCCAGCTCAGGCGTCACCGATGCCAGGTCAAGGTTCGCTTTCCAGTACGCTTCAAGCGTACCCACATCGCGCCAGTACGGTTCCGCTTGCGGGTCAGACTGTACGCAGGACAGCGGGAATGGATGTGCATAAGCCGCGCCAGCTTTGGTAATCAGCGGAATTAAATCTTTGCCAAAGTCGTGGCTGGAGTTTTCGTTTACATCGTCGCGTTCCAGCAGCTCATAAAGGTAATCAGCATCAAAGACATAGATCCCCATGCTCGCCAGCGCCTTGGTTGGGTCGCTTGGCATGGCCGGTGGCTTCGCCGGTTTTTCCACGAAGTCGATAATCTTGTCGTTTTCGTCAACCGCCATCACGCCGAACGCCGTTGCCTCTTCAATGGGCACCGGAATGCACGCTACGGTGCAGCGCGCGCCTTTTTCGACGTGGTCGATAAGCATGCGCGAGTAGTCTTGTTTGTAGATGTGGTCACCGGCCAGGATAACCACATACTCCGCCTTGTAGCGGCGAATAATATCGAGGTTCTGGGTCACCGCATCAGCGGTACCGCGATACCAGTTTTCACCGTGCATCCGCTGCTGAGCGGGCAGCAGATCCACAAATTCGTTCATCTGTTCACTGAAGAAGGACCATCCGCGCTGGATGTGCTGGACCAGCGTGTGGGACTGATATTGGGTGATAACGCCAATACGGCGAATCCCGGAGTTCAAGCAGTTAGATAAAGCAAAGTCGATAATGCGGAATTTGCCGCCAAAGTGTACTGCGGGTTTTGCCCGCTTGTTGGTCAGATCCTTGAGTCGCGTACCGCGTCCGCCTGCCAGAATTAGGGCGACGGATTTAATAGGTAACTGGCGAGCCAGCATTAAGGGATCGTTTTTTTCTAGCCTAACCATGATTAACTCCTTTTGTTGCTCGTCCTTCCGGGTAATGAGGTGTCCTCGCGCGATAACGCGGGGTTCCGGGTAATTCAGAGACTATGACCTTTGAAATACGCACACTCCGTGCGCGGGCCCATGCCAGACAGCCACGACGACCGACGTGCCAGCGTCGGTGAATGGAGGAACGGCGCACCATTCCCCCTTGGGTAACGTCAAGTTTGTCGCGTCTTGCGTCGCATTGAGCGTAATGAGCCAACGATCGGAAAGCAGAATCTGCATCCGGCGCGCGCCGTGCTGCCATTCCTCGGCAGACAGCGGTTGCGCATCCTGATTGAGCCACTGGACATTGCCATCTCCTTCCTGCCACCAGCAGTCGTCCGTCAACGCGGGGATCTGCTGGCGCAGGTGAATCAGGGCGGCGGTAAAGTCCGTCAGCGCGTCATCTGCGTTTTCCCAATCGAGCCAGGTCAACGTATTGTCCTGACAGTAGGCATTGTTGTTACCTTGCTGGCTGTGACCGTGTTCATCACCGGCCAGCAACATTGGCGTTCCCTGCGATAACAGCAGCGTTGTCAGCAGCGCCTGAACGCTTTTTTGCCGACGTGCCATTACTTCCAGGTTTGCTTCCAATCCTTCGATACCATGATTATTGCTATGGTTATTGCTAGTGCCGTCACGATTCTCTTCACCGTTAGCATCGTTGTGCTTGCCGTTAAAGCTGACACAGTCGCGCAGGGTGAATCCATCGTGGGCGGTCACCAGATTTATCGTCGCGCGAGGGCGACGCTCCTGATGCGCATACACGTCGCTAGAAGCGGCGAAGCGCTGGGCAAAATCCCCCAGCGACAGCGACTCTTCAAGCCAGAAGCGACGCATGGCATCCCGGAAATGGTCGTTCCATTCGCTGAAGGCCGGCGGGAAATTCCCTACCTGATAGCCGCCTTCACCGATGTCCCACGGTTCGGCAATCAGCTTCACCGTGGAGAGCACCGGGTCGTCATGAAGCGCGTTGAACAGCGGCGCATCCTGCCGATAGCCCGGCGTACGGCCCATCACCGGCGCTAAATCAAAACGAAAACCGTCAACGTGGCAGACATCGACCCAGAAACGCAGGCACTGACGCGCGTATTCCACGACGCCAGGGTGACTGAGGTTCAGAGTGTTACCGCAGCCCGTCCAGTTGTGATAATCGCCGTCTTCCCGTAACCAATAATAGCTACGATTATCAATCCCCCGCAGCGAGAAGGTCTGGCAATGCAGATCCAGCTCGGCGCTGTGGTTCAACACCACATCCAGGATCACTTCAATACCGGCTTTGTGCAGCGCTTTTACCGCATCGCGAAACTCATCCAGCGCATGCTCAGGCGCGCTGGCGTAACGCGGAGACAGCGCAAACATCGCCAGTGGGTTGTAACCCCAATAGTTTCTCAGCCCCATGCGTTGCAGCCGCTGCTCGTTGCCGAAATGCGCCACCGGCATCAGTTCCAGCGCGGTAATGCCAAGGCGCTTGAGGTAGGCAATCATCACCGGGTGACCCAGCGCCTTGTAGGTGCCACGAATCGGTTCCGGCAGCCCAGGGTGACGGTAAGTCAGCCCTTTGACGTGCGCTTCGTAGATGACCGTTTTGCCCCATGCGGTGCGTGGGGCAGTATCGTCTTGCCAGTCGTAGGTCAGGTCGACGACGACCGATTTCGGCGCAATCGCCGCGGTATCGTGGTCGTCCGGCTCGTCGTAACCGCCGTGAAAATGCAGGGAGTCATCCGGTTCACCCTCGGCGCTGAAGCAGCATGGGTCCAGCAGCAGCTTCGCCGGGTTAAACCGGTGTCCCTGCTGCGGGTTCCACGGGCCGTGCACCCGATAGCCGTAACGTAAGCCAGGACGCGCATGGGGCATATAGCCATGCCAGACGTCGCCGCTGCGTGCGGGTAAGTCATAGCGTGTCTCCGTGCCCTGCGCGTCAAACACGCACAGTTCTACCCGCTCCGCATGTGCCGAGAAGAGCGTAAAGTTTACGCCTTCACCGTCATAGCTTGCGCCGAGCGGCGCGGGCTTCCCTGCGGCGAGTTGGCTCATGTTTAATCCCCTTCCCGAACTAACCAGATGGTCGACAGCGGCGGCAGCGTCAAACTCAGCGACTGCGCACGGCCATGGCTTTCAATCGCATCGCTCTGCACCAGCCCGCCGTTCCCGGCATTGCTGCCGTGATAGTGGGCGGAGTCGGTGTTGAGCACTTCGCGCCAGCGGCCCGGCTGATTAATGCCGAAGCGGTAATCCTGGCGCGGTACCGGCGTAAAGTTGCTGACCACAATCACTTCATTGCCCGCTTTGTCACGACGGACAAAGGCAAACACCGAGCGGGCGTGGTCATCGACCACCAGCCACTCGAAGCCGTACGGGTCAAAGTCCAGTTCGTGCATCGCTTTGTGGTGACGATAAGTATGGTTGAGGTCACGCACCAGGCGCTGTACCCCGTTATGCCAGTTGTCGTCGCCTTCCAGCAGATGCCAGTCGAGGCTGCCATCAAAGTTCCATTCGCGGCCCTGAGCAAACTCATCGCCCATAAACAGCAGCTTTTTGCCCGGGAAGGCAAACATCCAGCCGTAGTAGGCGCGCAGGTTGGCAAATTTCTGCCACGCGTCGCCCGGCATACGGTCCAGGATAGATTTCTTACCGTGAACCACTTCGTCATGCGACAACGGCAACACGAAGTTTTCCGTGTAGTTGTAGAGCATACCGAAGGTCATTTTGTCGTGATGGTACTGGCGGTGAACCGGGTCGAGCTTCATGTAGTCCAGGGTGTCGTGCATCCAACCCAGGTTCCACTTAAACCAGAAGCCCAGTCCGCCCATATCGGACGGACGCGATACGCCCGCAAAGTCGGTCGACTCTTCCGCCATGCTCACCGCGCCGGGAACCTGCTCACCCAACACGCGGTTGGTCTGACGCAGGAACTCAATCGCTTCGAGGTTTTCACGACCGCCGAACTCGTTCGGGATCCATTCGCCCTCTTTACGACTGTAGTCGCGGTAAATCATTGATGCCACCGCATCGACGCGCAGCGCATCAATGCCGAAGCGTTCCACCCAGTACAGGGCGTTGCCCACCAGGAAGTTGGTCACTTCGCGGCGGCCATAGTTGTAGATAAGGGTATTCCAGTCCTGATGATAGCCTTCGCGCGGGTCGCCATGCTCATACAGGTTGGTGCCGTCAAAATCGGCCAGCGCAAAATCATCAGACGGGAAGTGACCTGGCACCCAGTCGAGGATTACGTTCAGGCCCGCAGCGTGTGCGGCATTGATAAAGTAGCGGAAATCTTCGCGGGTACCGAAACGGCGGGTTGGCGCATAAAGCCCGGTTGGCTGGTAGCCCCAGCTTCCGTCAAACGGGTGCTCGTTTACCGGCAGCAGCTCCAGGTGGGTGAAGCCCATCCATTTGGCGTACGGCACCAGCTGTTCTGCCAGTTCGCGATAGCTCAGCCAGTAGTTGTTGTCGGTATGACGACGCCAGGAGCCCAGATGCACCTCATAGATAGAGATAGGGGCATCAAGCTGGTTAGCCTTTTTGCGTGCTTCGCTCTGTTCAACCTTTGGTGGTAAGCCACAAATCAGCGAGGCCGTTTCCGGGCGCATTTGGGCTTCGAACGCATAGGGGTCGGCTTTAATCCGCAGCGCGCCGCGGGCATCGATCATCTCGAATTTATACAGCTGACCGTTGTGCGCTCCCGGAATGAACAGCTCCCAAATCCCCGTCTCCTGACGCAGGCGCATCGGGTGACGGCGACCGTCCCAGTAGTTGAACTGACCGACTACCGACACGCGGCGGGCGTTAGGCGCCCAAACGGCAAAGCGCGTGCCGGTAACGCCATCCACGGTATCCGCATGCGCGCCCAGCTTTTCATAGGGGCGTAAGTGGGTACCTTCAGACAGCAACCATGCGTCCATTTCTGGAAGCAGCGGGCCAAAACGGTAAGGATCGTCAATGAGGTTCTGTTGGCCATGCCAGACGACTGCCAACTGGTAACGGAAGAAATTTTTACGACGCGGCAGTACGCCACAAAAGAAACCACGTGAGTCCACGCAATCAAGTTTACCGACTTTACGTCCTGTTTTAGGTTCAATCACCCAAACATCAGTCGCGTCGGGCAGCAATGCTCGGACTTCCAGTCCCGCTTCCGTTTGGTGCATACCCAGTACGGAAAAGGGATCCGCAAAATGGCCTGCGATCAACGCATTAATCACGTCTCTATCAACACGATCAGACATGCTTCATCATCCTTAGTTTTTGTATCGCCTCAATCCACTGTAAATGGCGATATTTTGTGACCTGAACGGCGCAGCACAAAGTCGTGTGCTCTCTCGGCTCCGTTCAACCTTCAGTCAAGGTAACAGACCTTGATTAAAGCATAGCCAACGCTTTACCTGACTCCTGAGAGAAAAATTAACATCACTGCGTTTACTCCTTGTATTACGCAAAAAAAAGGGGTGGTTCGCCACCCCTCATCGATTAACAAATGTTTATGCCAACTGGCGTAGCATACGACGCAGCGGCTCCGCTGCGCCCCACAGAAGCTGGTCGCCAACGGTAAACGCTGACAAATACTCCGGCCCCATGTTCAGTTTGCGCAAACGTCCAACTGGCGTGGTCAGCGTACCGGTGACCGCCGCTGGCGTCAGTTCACGCATGGTAATTTCACGGTCGTTAGGAACAACTTTCGCCCACGGGTTGTGCGCGGCCAGTAATTCCTCTACAGAACTTATGGAAATATCTTTTTTCAATTTCAGCGTGAATGCCTGGCTGTGGCAGCGCAGCGCACCGACGCGCACGCAAAGGCCATCAACCGGGATAACGGAAGAGGTGGCGAGAATTTTGTTGGTCTCAGCCTGGCCTTTCCACTCTTCGCGGCTCTGGCCGTTATCAAGCTGTTTGTCGATCCACGGAATCAGGCTGCCTGCCAGCGGAACGCCGAAGTTATCGACTGCCAGATCGCCACTGCGGGTCAGGGTAGTGACCTTACGTTCGATCTCGAGGATAGCGGAAGCCGGGTCAGCCAGTTCGTTGGCAACGTGATGATGCAGCTGGCCCATCTGGGTCAGCAGTTCGCGCATATGGCGCGCACCGCCGCCGGAGGCCGCTTGATAGGTTGCCACAGAAGCCCACTCGACCAGGTCGTTCGCAAACAGGCCGCCGAGGGACATCAGCATCAGGCTGACGGTGCAGTTACCGCCAACGAAGGTTTTCACGCCGTTGTTCAGGCCATCGGTAATGACTTGCTGGTTTACCGGGTCGAGAATGATGATGGCATCATTTTCCATACGCAGCGAAGAGGCGGCGTCAATCCAGTAGCCCTGCCAACCGCTTTCACGCAGCTTAGGATAGATTTCGTTGGTATAATCGCCGCCCTGACAGGTGACAATAATGTCGAGCGCCTTCAGCGCTTCAAGATCGAAAGCATCCTGAAGCTTGCCACCCGCGCTGCCGCCGAAAGTTGGCGCAGCTTGCCCTAATTGGGAAGTGGAGAAGAAGACGGGGCGAATGGCGTCAAAATCGCGCTCTTCTACCATGCGTTGCATGAGTACAGAGCCGACCATTCCGCGCCAACCGATAAAACCAACATTTTTCATAGCGTGTTTTCCTGCAGATATATGTGCTGTGTATGTGAATAAGTGCCCCTGGCATCCCCTCACATTACAAAATGCAGCTAAAGTCGCAAGCAAAATTAATCAATGATTGCCTGGCGATCAGAAGTGCAACTTATCCCCTCGTCCATAGGGGACGCATTTCCTCCTACCACAGTACGCGGTCAGAGTGATGCGTAGAGCAGAAAGTCCGCAATAATTATCAGGGAATTTGAGTGATGAGTGAAATCTTTTCCGCCGCAGTTTTATTGATCCTGATTATGGATCCACTGGGAAATTTGCCCATTTTTATGTCGGTGCTAAAACACACCGAACCCAAGCGCCGCAAGGCGATCATGATACGTGAGCTTTTAATCGCACTTCTACTCATGCTGATTTTTCTCTTCGCGGGCGAGAAGATTCTGGCGTTTTTAAACCTGCGTGCTGAAACGGTTTCTATCTCCGGCGGCATCATTTTGTTCCTGATTGCCATCAAGATGATTTTCCCTAGCGCCACCGGAAATAGTTCGGGGCTGCCGGCGGGTGAAGAGCCGTTTATTGTGCCGCTCGCGATTCCATTAGTGGCCGGGCCAACGTTGCTGGCGACCTTAATGCTGCTTTCGCATCAGTATCCGAATAATTTGTCGCATCTGGTGATTGCGCTGCTGATTGCCTGGGGCGGTACGGTGGTGATTTTGCTGCAGTCGTCGCTGTTCCTGCGTCTGCTGGGCGAGAAAGGGGTAAACGCGCTGGAGCGTCTGATGGGATTGATTCTGGTGATGATGGCCACCCAGATGTTCCTGGACGGTATTCGGATGTGGATGAAGGGATAAAATAATTTGGCCGGGCAGTTGCCCGGCCAACAAACGGGATATTAACTCAACAGCGTAAACGCGATCATACCGATAATGGCGCCAACCGTTCCCAGGATGGTTTCCATCATGGTCCAGGTTTTCAGCGTCTGTGCTTCGGTGGCACCGGTAAATTTACCGAACAGCCAGAAGCCCGCGTCGTTTACGTGGCTCACCACGATAGAACCGCCGCCGATACAGATAGAAAGCGCCGCTAACTGTGCGCCGCTGTAGTGCAGCTGTTCAATCACCGGCATAACCAGGCCAACCGCGGTCAAACACGCAACCGTGGCGGAACCCTGAATAATACGTACCGCTGCTGCCAGGATGAAGCAGGTCAGCGCAATCGGCAGACCCATACCGGTCAGGGCTTCACCCAATGCTGGGCCAACGCCGGAATCCACCAGCACCTGTTTGAACACGCCACCGGCACCAATCACCAGCAGGATAATCCCCGCAGGCTGCAGTGCCGCGCCGCAAATCGCCATTACTTTGTCTTTTTCCATGCCCTGACGGAACGCCAGACCATAGATAGCCACCAGGCAGGCAATCAGGATCGCGGTGAACGGGTGGCCGATAAATTCAAACCACTGATAGGTTTCTGACCCCACCGGCACGAAACGCGCGGCGACGGTTTTCAGACCGACCAGCACCAGCGGCAGCAGGATCAGCGCCAGGCTAAAGCCAAAGGACGGCATTTTGCCTTCGCCAAGGTGCGGCTCGGTGATGTCATCAGGAATGTTCAGCTCAACGTAACGACTGATAAAGTTGCCCCACAGCGGACCGGCAATAATCATCCCCGGAATCGCCGCACACAGGCCAATCAGAATCATCCAGCCAAAGTCAGCGTGCATCTGCGACGCCAGCAGCATCGGCGCAGGCCCCGGCAGCAGGAACGCCGCAGCGGCGGCAACGCCCGCAAACAGAGGGATCACCAGCTTCACCAGGTTCGTCCCGGTGTGGCGCGCCATTGAGAACGCGACGCTAATCAGTAGCACGATAGCCACTTCAAAGAACAGCGGCAGCGCGCAGATAAGACCAGCAATACCAATCGCATAGTGCGCACGGCTGTGGCCGAACGATTTCAGCATTTTGACGGCAATCTGATCGACCGCGCCGGTCTCATGCAGAACTTTGCCGAACATCGCGCCCAGCGCGACCACGATAGCCAGGAAGCCCAGCGTACCGCCCATCCCTTTCTCCATGGTTTCCGCGATTTTAATCAACGGCATACCGGAGAAAAGCCCTGCACCAATAGAAACCACCATCAAAGCCAGGAAGGCGTGCATACGCGCCTTCATGACTAAAAACAGCAGCAGCAGAACGGAGCCAACTGCGGTTAAAACGAGCGTTAAAGTTGTCACGCGGTACGGCCTTTGTTGATCACTTCAATCGTGCTGTCGATAACACCTTCCAGCGGCTGATCGATATCAACCACCAGTACATCGCGTTCGTCAGCGCCTGGCTCTTGCAGGGTTTCGAACTGAGTGACCAGCATCTGCGTTTTGAAGAAGTGGCCTTTACGCGCCTTCAGGCGGCTCTCAATCACGTCGAAGTCCCCTTTCAGGTAGACGAAGGAGAGGTTCGGGTTACCTTCACGTAGGATGTCGCGGTACGTTTTTTTCAACGCGGAGCAGACAATCAGTGAAACTTTGTTAGTACGCTGCATGGCGAAAGCGGCGTCGTTCAGCGCCTGCAGCCACGGTTTGCGATCGTCGTCGTTCAGCGGTTCGCCGGAGGACATTTTGACAATATTGCTACGTGGATGCAGGAAGTCGCCGTCAAGGAACGCGGCGTTCAGACGGTGTGCGACTTCGCTAGCGACGGCGGATTTACCGCTACCGGATACGCCCATCAGTACATAGACGTGGTGATCGTGGTTAGTCGTGCTCAAGGCGTCCTCCTGTTGGGCACTGGCAATTCATTCGGGTTAATTGTTACGGGTAACAGTTATCGGTAACATTGTCCTGCGGGGCAAATGGATAAGCAATAACCATTCGTGCCTGAAGTGAATTCTAAGTGAATATGTGTGATCTAGTTCAAACTTGTTAGGGCTAAATAGATCCGCCCGGTGACAAAGTGAAACCTAAATCTAACATTTTTGGCGTAACCACTTCACCGCGAATACGCGCCAGCAGGCGCTCTGCGCCGATGCGCCCCATGCGTTCACGCGGGGTCAGCACGCTGGCAAGACGCGGCTCCATCACCTGGCCAATGTCATGGCCGTGGAAACCGGCAATCGCGATATCGTCCGGAATTCTCAGCCCAAGGCGCTGGCATTCAAACGCCGCGCCGACCGCCAGGTCATCGTTGGTACAGAAAATACCGTCCAGGTTCGAAAACTCACGTCGCGCCTGGCGCATCAGTTCAATGCCGGAAGTATAAGAAGACGACTGCTCTACCATCACACTGTACGGCGTCAGGCCCGCGTCAAGCATGGCCTGCTCGTAGCCCTTCTGCTTGATGATAGTACGTTCGTCGAGACGTGCGCCTAAATAGGCAATATGGCGATGGCCGCGGGCAATAATCGCCGCCGTCATCTGGCGCGCGGCTTCAAAGTTGTCAAAGCCAACGGCGATGTCGAGACACGGAGACTGGCTGTCCATCAGCTCCACCACCGGAATACCGGCGACTTCAATCATCTTCAGGGTGCGGGGAGTGTGGTTACGTTCGGTGAGAATCAGACCGTCAATATTCCAGGAGAGCATCGATTCCAGACGCTCCTGCTCCATTTCCGGCTTGTAACCGTAGTGCGCCAGCATGGTCTGGTAGCCGTGGGCGTCGGTGACGCTTTCCACGCCGCGAAGCACCTCTGCAAAGACCTGGTTGGTTAACGATGGCAGCAGCACGCCAATAGCGCGGCTGGTCGCGTTGGAGAGAATATCGGGAGCCCGGTTGGGGATATAACCCAAATCATCAAGAGCCGCCGCAATTTTGCCGCGTAACGCCACGGAAACCTGTTCCGGGTTACGGAGAAAACGGCTAACCGTCATTTTGGTTACGCCAACGCGATCGGCAACATCCTGAAGTACGGGTCTTTTCTTTTTCATCGTCCGGAGGTAAGCAAAGGTGAAATATTGCTGAAGTTTACCACGGAGATGGCGCAACCTCCCCGCAAGATTAGGGAGGTTGCGTGATTTATTTAAGCCGGATCAAACTGGCGGCAGATCGAAGAGTAAAATTTCACTTTCGCTATCTGCGTGAACAGAAATCGCCTGCTCGTCCCAGATGGCCAGACCATCGCTGGTGGTGGCTTTGGTGCCGTTGATGCTCACTTCGCCTTTTACTACCTGAATCCACACACGGCGGTCAGCGGCAATCTGATGCACCGACTGTTCGCCTTTCGCCAGCGCCCAACGGTACAGCTCCATATCCTGGTACACCTTCAGCGAGCCTTCACGAGCATCCGGTGACAGCACCAGTTGTTTGCCCTGCAGGGCGTCGAAGCGGCGCTGTTCGTAGCGCGGCGTGATGCCGGTTTTTTCTGGAATGATCCAGATCTGGTACAGGTGCAGCTTATCGGTGGCGCTTGGGTTGTACTCGGAGTGACGAATACCGGTACCCGCGCTCATAATCTGGAACTCGCCCGCTGGAACCTGCTCTTTGTTCCCCATGCTGTCCTGGTGCTCAACGGCGCCTTCCAGAACATAGGTCAGGATTTCCATGTCTTTATGCGGGTGAGTACCGAAACCCTGGCCTGCATCAATCACGTCATCGTTAATCACGCGCAGTGCCGAGAAACCCATGTAATTCGGGTCGTAGTAATCGGCAAACGAGAAGGTATGCCAGGAATCCAGCCAACCATGATTCGCATGACCACGTTCATTTGCTTTGCGTAAGAAAATCATTTTTTACCCCCTCATGTTTTCGATGAAACAAGTTTGGACGTAAACCGCTCAGGATGATAGTGGGTGAAAATTGACTCCTCTGTTCAAAAAATATGAACAAGAACGGAGGAGCCCTGTTTGCTTATTTGGTGAGGCTTATCGTGGCAGGAGCAGGCTGTTCAAAGGCCCGTTCCAGCAGTTCCATATTGGTCAGAGCCTCAGTTTCCTTGACGAAATTCGGCGTGCCGTTTGTCAACGTCTGGTACAGCGCATCGTACACGCGACCGTAGTCACCGCGCTCCGCCTGCCACTGCTCTTTCACCGTATCGCCCGCGTCGTTGACGTATTCCAGGTAAGAGATGGAGTCGTCAGCCGCAAAGTTCGCATCGCCCGGCATAATGCCTGCTTTAAGGCTGGTTTCCTGCTGGTCGATACCGTATTTCACAAACGACCCTTTGGTGCCGTGAACGATGAATTTCGGGTAGTCGATTTTCACCAGATGGCTGGTTTTAACGATAGCCTTCAGGTTTCCGTAGTAGAGCTGCGCTTCAAAGGTGTCGTCAGGATTGGCCGGGTTGCGCAGGCTGCGGATATCGTAGGAAGCGTGATCCGGGCGGCCGAACAGCGAGATTATCTGGTCCATGGTGTGCACGCCAAGGCCATAAAACGCGCCATCCTGCGGGCAGCCCGGCTGATTTGGTGATTCCGGGCGGTAGTAATCGAAGTGGCTTTCCACTTCCACAATCTCACCCAGCTTGCCGCTTTCAATGGCTTTTTTCGCGGTCAGGAAGCAGGAGTCAAAGCGGCGGTTCTGGTATGGAGACACCGTCAACCCTTTGCTTTTCGCCAGCGCAAAGAGCGTTTTAGCTTCGGCAAGCGTGGGCGTAAACGGCTTTTCCACCAGCACGTTCTTGCCCGCTTCCAGCGCCTTTTTTGCGTATTCGAAGTGGCTATCGGCGTGGGTACACACCACCACCAGTTTCACCTGCGGGTCATTCAGAATGTCGTCCAGTTCGCTGGTGAAGTGAATATGTGCGTACTGCGGCGCCTGCTCGTCCGCTTTTGGGCTGCGGCGATAGATATGCGCGACATGCCAGTCCGCTTTTCGCTCAAGAACATAGGGAAGATGATAACGGGTGGCGCTTTTGCCAAAACCGATAAAGGCACAGTGCAGAGTCATGGTTCAGTCCTTTTGAAATGTTTGCTGAACACCATAACGCACCTTGCAGTGAAATGAATCCCCGTGGGGCTAAAAATAGGCCAAGGGAATACGTGGAATGCGGCTTATAAGAATCACAAATAACTCCATAATAAATAACGGGTTAAATTCCTAAAACCATGCAAAAACGTTGACCGCCCCGGGCAAATTCTGGATAAGAGTGCCTGTGAAATAAGGAGTATTTCTCAACGAAATTCCGCTAATGGAGTCACCACCAATTGCTCATGGGAAGAGAGTTTCTCGCCGTTAACTGCACCATTTTTTTCTGGCTACTCGCTCTGATAGCCTGGTTTTTCAACGTCTCCTCTCTGGCGTGCTTGTCCGGTGCATGTTCCCTCTTCTCTTTTGTCCTCCATATCAAACTAAATCAGGCCAGCCACATGTTTAAAAAGAATAAGTCCACAGACGTTACCCCTTCCCCATCACCATCATCCATTCCACTCCCTTGCGAAGAAAAAGAGTCGACCGGCACCAAAAAACAGGACCCGACGGTGATAGCGAGCAACGTGTGCTTTGAGGGGAATATTGCCTCAAGCGGGCATGTCTACATTTATGGCTCGTTGAAAGGCAACATTGAGGCCGGAGACGGGCTGATAAAAATCATTCACGGCGGGCTAGTCGAGGGCAACATCACCTGCAGGGAGCTTATCATCGACGGTAACGTAGTGGGGCAATGTCGCAGCCAGTCGCTGGAAATCGCCGAAAATGGTTATGTACTCGGCACCATCGCTTACAACCATCTGGCCATTAAGAAAGGCGGGAAATTCTCCGGCCAGGCCGAAATTCTACCCACTGAAACGGGGAAAAATAATGTGCCTAGTTTTACTCATGAGACCCCAGCATCCGTAGGCATCAGCAAGGCAGCAGAAAAAAATGACAAAAAAAAGCCAGCTTAAAGCTGGCTAAAGTAATACTGGAAGCAATGTGAGCAATGTCGTGCTTTCAGGTTCTCCGCAAGGACGCCCTGAACGCAGGACAATAATAATCATTCTCATTCGCACTTGTCCAACGTTTTTTGCAAAAAAAGCTAATTGACGCACATTTCAAAATCAATGATGTTAAAAGGGACTTTTAAACCACAAAGGAAAAGAGAATGAGTGACATCGTGATTCGCCACGCTGAACCTGAAGATTACGACGCAATCCGTCAGATCCATGCCCAGCCAGAGGTGTATCACAACACGCTACAGGTCCCTCATCCTTCCAACCATATGTGGCAAGAACGGCTAGCCGACCAGCCCGGTATTAAACAGCTCGTCGCCTGTATTGGCGAGCAGGTGGTTGGGCACCTCTGCATCGCCGTTGCCCAGCGCCCTCGCCGCAGCCATGTCGCCGATTTTGGTATCTGCGTCGACGCCCGTTGGCAAAACCGCGGCGTCGCCAGCGCGCTGATGCGCACCATGATCGATATGTGCGACAACTGGCTGCGCGTCGACCGCATTGAGCTGACGGTGTTTGTCGATAACGCGCCGGCGGTGACGGTTTATCAGAAGCACGGGTTTGAGATTGAAGGTACGGGGCGGAAATACGGGCTGCGCAACGGGGAGTATGTGGATGCGTATTTTATGGCGCGGATGAAGTCTTAGCCTGAAAGCAGGGTGGCCTGATACCTCTTTCTCAGGCTACCCTGGCAATGACACTACCACTCACCATAGGGATACGTTTTCCCTTTCATCCCATCTTCTATCTCCTGAGAGTAGCGGTATTTGCGCAGGAACTCTCCGTCTGCACCTTCCTGTTTGCAGAGAGTAAGATCTGCGCCTGAAACGGTACTGATTTTGTGTGGGGTAACAATGGGGGCTGGGTATGAGCCCCCATCCGGGAACCAGATCCTGACATGGCCTCCCGGTGAAAGACCAAACAGCATATTGTCGTACCAGAGAACCTTGCCCCGGAACAGGTGCTCGGCAGGTGTCTTCATACGCTGCCACGTGGCGGGGGAAAACAGCACGCTGGTTTCGTAAGTTTTCCTGTCGATAAAGGAGTCCCAGCAGAAAATCATATACTGTGGCGGCATTTTTACGAGGTTGAAGTTTACGCTGCCACCGTGAGGTTTTGTGGTCCAGATTGTGACTGAATTGGGATCCTGAGCAGTCTTATCGAGCATACGGAAAATGTACAGATAGCCGTCGGTATCGAGTACTCTTACGTGCCTCACCCGGGCTGGTAACCGCCATGGGGTGATAAAAGAGAAACTCCATTTCCCGTAGGGTAACGACCAGTCACCGCTGGCCGCCTGCTTTGATTGTAAAGGGTGAATTTTCGGCTGGCTGCAGCCTGCAATCAGGAACAGCATCAGTATCAGCGTTCTTGCCATAACCACCATATTTTCCATCCTTGTCATCACCACTCTCCATAGGGATACGTTTTCCCTTTCATCCCATCTTCTATCTCCTGGGAGTAGCGGTATTTACGCAGGAAATCACTGTCGGGGTCTTCTTGTTTGCAGAGAGTGAGATCAGCGCCTGAAACGGTGCTGATTTTATAGGGTGTAAAAGGGATAGCGGGATGGCTACCGACATCCGGGAACCAGGTTCTCACCTTGCCGCCGGGTGACAGGCCAAATAACATATTGTGATACCAGATAGGTTCACCAGAAGGACGCGTATGGTTCGCCGGGGTCTTCATCCGCTGCCACGTGGCGGGAGAAAACATTACATTGGTCTGGTAGGTTTTCCTGTCAATAAAGGAGTCCCAGCAGAAAATCATATACTGTGGCGGCATTTTTGCGAGGTTGAAGTTTACGCTGCCACCATGCGGTTTTTTCGCCCAGGTTGTGACTGAATTGGGGTCTCTCGATGTTTGATCAAGCATCCGAAAAATGTACAGATAACCATCGGTATCAAGCACTCTTACGTGCGTCACCTCGGCAGGCAGTTGCCATGGGGTGATAAAAGAAAAGCTCCATTTTCCGTAGGGCAACGACCAGTCGCTGCTGGCCGCCTCTTCAGACTGTAAAGGTCGCGTTTTGGGCTGACTGCAGCCTGCAATCAGAAGCAGTACTAGTATTAAAGTTTTTGCGAGGCTCATTGTTTTACTCCATCCATGTTATACACCGTTCGGATCCACTCTTCGTCAGGTCGATTAACAAAGCTCACGCTCTCAGAGACTGCAGCGCCCCCTGTTATATTTCCATCCTGATTGAGAGCAACGGCATTCCAGTTCGCAGAACAGTGGGTATATGACTCAGCAATAATGCCTATCTCCTCAGAGCTAAACTGCGGAACAGGTGCTTTGGTTCGAGCCGCTTTACCCATTGCAATAGCTTTCTGACAAAAATCATCAAGCACAGCGGGCAGTTCCGTCCCTTTTTTACGCTCAACATCATCAAATAAAACGCCCGCCTCTCTCGCCGCATCAATCATCACTCGCAGCGTAACCATCGACCAATCATGCTTTACGATTCGCTGACGCAGCGTCAGGGCAGCAAAACTGCGTTTCTGCATCTGTCCGTAGCGATCGCTCGGTGCTAACTCATCTTCCCAGACTTCAGGAGTAATGTTGTTAGTACGAATAAGGGGGGCAATAGTGGCCGATCGTTCTAATATCGGCAGTTGCGCCATCGTCTGTCGATAAACGCCTGAACGCCATATCGGTTGGCTGGCTGGCAGCGTTTCCACCAGCGGGCGAGTGAGAAAAAGATCTTCTCGGGTCTGCGGCAGGTAGCCGCCGCCAATATCAGAATGCACACCCGGCAGCGAGAGCTCCGGCCAGGCAGGGGAGACGCTATTAAGCGCAAAGTTATAGCGGCATTCGTGCTGCGCGGTGATATGGAATACCTTCTGGGCCACGCCGGGGCGCAGAGAAAGATTGACCTCCCCCGTGTCGGCACTATGTGGGTTGAGTCCATTGGTGGGAGTACCGATAGCAGCAACGGTATCAAAAATTCCGATAAAACGGGTTTTACCTGCGGGTGAACCACTATAGGTATGGCTTCCCATCCCAGCCTTAATCGCATTAACAATAGCACTATCCTCAGACTGGATACGATTGGCGAAATGGCGCGCAGCCGCCGCTCCACGGCTAAAACCAAAGATATCGATAAGTAGAGCTTCAACACTATATTTTTCGTCCAGTGAGTCCAATGATGATACTATTGCAGCCATCAGTTTCTGGACTGCATCATCCGTTTTCGCAATTACTCCACTGTCGGCAATACCGAGTCCCTTACCAATCACGCTATCCGGTTTACCGGCCTGAGTTCCAATGCCTTCAATGTAAATAGCCTTTTGTAGATAATCATCGGTCGCCAAAAATGCCTGGCTATACAATTCACTCAACCAATAAATATTCGTGTAATACCCCGAATAACTCGCCGCCCCTATCCCACTGATCCCCATTTTTTCAGCCGCATTTCGTGCAAGAATACTTTCCGCATCCGGACTATCTATTTTGAAGTGCTCCGCCGAACACGCCGCCAGCATATTCCCCGTATTCACCGCATTATTTCCCGTCCCATCAAAAAAGATCCCCAACACCAGCGTCACGCGTCGCACAACAGGTTCTTCGGGTGGTTTGGATTCAGGCAGAGCTGGTGCGGGAGGAAACAGCCGCTGGTAGTTTTCCGGCGTCACCAGATGGTCAAATTCCGTGCCTGCCGCAAGGTGGCTGCAGCGAATATAATCATAATCAGCAGAGATATATTCGTAGTCTATAGTGTCTTCTTCCACCTGTAGCTGAATACTGTTTAATCTTGCACCACGAACCTCAATGACATAATACTTTTCCATTCGCCCGAAACGATTGATCCGATAAATATCAAAAGTCATATTCAGAGATTCATTGTTATTAATCGCGCTGTATAATAGCGGCGAACTCTTATCCAGCATCTTGCAAAATCGAATGCCCTGAGGGTTTGCGCCAGCACCGGTACTTATGGTGCTTTGCATCAGGCTAAAAATGAAGATCTGATCTTCATGTCCAAGTTGATATCGGTTTCCGACAGATTTTTGGGTTCCGCACCCGGTAGATATATTACCTTGACGCTCTCCACTCAGCGTTAAATAGACAATATCACTCACACCCTACTCCATTCATTCCATGATAAGTACGAAGGGTAATGAAAAAAAAGACGTCCTTTCCTGCCATTCGTCAAAACAAAGAGGTTAATTATTGCTTTTCAGAAAATAAAAGAACAAAGGATCAAATTAAACAAATAATAACACTCATACTATTCAAGTGATAAATATGGCCCAAAAATAAGCTATTGGGCCATATTTATATTAATACCCCGCAGTCAAATCATCCGGTGAACGCGGGTCCGACGCGCCATATAGCGTGCCATCCGGGTCCACCATGATGCTCTGCGTACTGCCCATCGCCTCTTTCACCGCCACCTTCTGCCCCTTGGCTTCCAGCAGCTTCAGCGTATCCGGGCTAAACCCCTTCTCCACCCGCAGCTCGTCCGGCAGCCACTGGTGGTGGAAGCGCGGCGCGTTGGTGGCTTCCGCCACGTTCATACCGAAATCGATGGAGTTCACCACCATTTGTAGCACCGTGGTGATAATCCGACTGCCGCCCGGGCTACCGGTGACCAGCCAGGTTTTCCCGTCTTTCACCACAATCGTTGGCGACATCGATGAAAGCGGACGTTTCTTCGGCCCGACCGCGTTGGCATCGCCGCCCACCAGCCCGTAGACGTTCGGTACGCCCGGCTTGGCGGAGAAGTCATCCATCTCGTTATTCATCAGAATGCCGGTATTGCCCGCCACGATGCCGGTACCAAAAGTGGTGTTGAGGGTGTAGGTCACCGCCACCGCGTTACCGTCTTTATCCACCACCGAGAAATGCGTGGTCTGGTTACTTTCGTACGGTGCCAGCTTGCCCGGTTTAATCTGGCTGGACGGCTTGGCCTTGTTGATATCAATCTGATCGGCAATAGATTTGGCGTAGGCTTTATTGGTCAGCGCCTGCCACGGCACCTTCACGAAGTCCGGGTCGCCGAGGTATTCTGAGCGATCGGCGTAGGCGTGCTTTTCAGCTTCTGCCATCAACTGCATCGCGTCGGCGCTGCCGAAGCCGTATTTATGCAGGTCGAAGTTTTCGAGGATATTGAGGATCTGCACGATGTGGATCCCGCCGGAAGACGGTGGCGGCATTGAAAAGACTTCGTAACCACGGTACTCGCCGCTAATGGGCGTACGCTCAACCGCCTTATAGTTTGCCAGATCCACCTTAGTCATCAGGCCGCCGTTTTTATGCATCTCCTCGGCAATCTGGTCGGCAATCGCCCCTTTGTAGAAGGCATCCGGGCCATTTTCAGCAATCAGTTCCAGGCTTTTCGCCAGGTTGGCCTGCACCAGCTTATCGCCCTTTTTAAGCGGCTCACCGTCTTTCCAGAAAATAGCTTTGCTATTGGCATGATGAGGCAGCACTTCACTGCCGTAGGTTTTGAGATCGTCAGCCAGCGCGTCATTAACCACGAATCCGTCTTTGGCGAGTTTAATCGCTGGGCTTATCACTTTATTGAGCGGCATCGTGCCGTACTTCTCCAGCGCCAGTGAGAAGCCGGCCACCGTGCCCGGCGTGCCGGAAGCCAGATGTGAGGTCAGCGATTTTTTGCTGTCTGGGTTGCCATGATCGTCGAGGAACATGTCGCGGGTCGCCTGTTCCGGCGCCATTTCACGGAAATCAATCGCCGTGGTTTTGCCCTCTTTGGTCCGCAGCATCATAAACCCGCCGCCGCCGATATTCCCCGCCTGCGGATGAGTGACCGCCAGCGCGTAACCCACGGCCACCGCCGCATCCACGGCGTTACCGCCCTGGCGCAGAATCTCTACGCCCACGCGCGTAGCGGTAGCATCAACCGAAGCCACCATGCCATGCTGGGCACGTACGGGATGAAAGACATCCTCCTCAACCCCGTAGGAAACCGGCGGCGGTGGAGGGGCAGAAATCGCGCTAAAACAGCTTCCTGACAGCAGAGCAGCAAGGGCCACCCGGCGTAAAAACGTCGGCATTATTGTCATCATCATTCTCCAGAGAGTGCGGTGAGGTCCCCACTAAGCCTGGTTCATAATGCTGAAATAATCCTCGTTACGGTGGGAAAGGAGTAAACTTAAGAGATCCCCTACAAGGAGGAAAGACGATGAAACGATTACTGATTCTGGCGGCGTTGCTGCCGTTCACCGCGCTGGCCGCGCCGCTGAACATCGACAACAACCCGAACCAGCCGGGCTATGAGATCCCAAGCCAGCAGCGGATGCAGACCCGTATGCTTAACCAACAGCAGCAGCAAAAAAGCATGCTGAACCAGCAGCGCCAGGTGCAGACGCAGCAGCAACAGCAGCATCTGCAAAACCAACTGAACGCCAACCAGCAGCGCGTGCAGCAGTCGCAGCCAGGCATGCTAAATCAGCAACAGCAGCCGCTGCCCAATAACAACGGCGGCATGCTGAAGCCGTATTAAGGCTGGAAGTCAGGGCCGATAATATCAATCGCATCGGTACAGATGCAGTCAACACCCCAGCGCAGCAGTTCGGCGGCGCGCTGGGGGTTATTCACGGTATACACCAGAATCCGCAACCCCGCTTCACGCAGCGCATCGACCCGCGCTTCATCCAGCAGTCGATGGTTGAGGTGAATCGAAACGCATCCCAGGCGTGTCGTCAGTTCGCGCCAGTCGTCACGCCACTCATCCAGCAGTAAGCCACGCGGCAGCTCCGGTGCGGCAAGCTGGGCGGCTTCCAGCGCATCAATTTCAAACGACGACAGCAGCGGTGGGGTCATGTCAGCCCACAGTTCGCGGGCAGCCAGCGCCACCACTTTACCGGTCAGCGTTCCGCAGCCGGTGGTCGGTTTAATTTCGATATTCGCCATCATGCCGTGCTGACGGCAGCGTTCCGCCACCTGCGACAGCAGCGGCAGTGGTTCATCCTTGAAGCTGCTGTTAAACCAGCTACCGGCATCCACACGCAGCAATTCCTGCCAGTTCAGTTCTCCGGCGACGCCCCAGCCGTTGCTGGTGCGTTCGAGGTTGTCGTCGTGCAGCAGGAAAATCTGCCCGTCTTTCGACAGCTTGGCGTCAAACTCAATCATGGTATGACCGTAGCGTGCGCCAACGTCGATTGCCGCCAGGGTGTTTTCCGGCGCTAACTTACCGCCGCCACGGTGGGCGACGATGTGGGGATAAGGCCAATTGCTCATACGCGTAATCCTGTCTCACCTTCAAAGAGGTGCAAATGATCGTCCGGCAGATGCAGCCACAGCGTGGTGCCCGCGGGCGGACGCTGCTGATGCGGCAAGCGCACCACCATTTTCTGCTCACCAAAGCGGCCGTGGGCCAGGTTATCGGCGCCGATAATTTCCAGCGTATCCATCACCAGCGGCACGCCGCCTTCGGCCTGCGAGCTTAGCGCAATATGTTCCGGGCGGATACCCAGCGTCATACGGCGGCCGGCGTATTCACGTTGCGAAGCAGGCAGCGGCAGCTGCATGCCGTTTTCCAGCACGAAGCGCGAGCCGGACTCATCAATCTGACCGTCCAGCAGGTTCATCGCCGGGCTGCCGATAAAGCTCGCCACAAAGCGGCTGGCCGGCTTCTCATACACTTCCACCGGCGTACCAATCTGCTCGGCAATGCCTTTGTTCATCACCATCACCCGCTGGGCGAGGGTCATTGCTTCTACCTGATCGTGGGTGACGTACAGAGAGGTGGTTTTCAGGCGGCGGTGAAGCTGCTGTAATTCCAGGCGCATCTGCACGCGCAGCTTAGCATCAAGGTTGGAGAGCGGTTCATCAAACAGGAACACCGCCGGGTCACGCACAATGGCGCGGCCCATCGCCACACGCTGGCGCTGACCGCCGGAGAGCTCGCGCGGGCGGCGCTTCAGCAGGCCATCCAGCTCAAGAATGCGCGCCGCTTCCTGCACTTTCTCGGCAATATGCGCTTTGCCCATGCCGCGAATTTTCAGCCCCCAGGCCATGTTCTCTTCCACGCTCATGTGCGGGTAGAGCGCATAGTTCTGGAACACCATCGCAATGCCGCGATCTTTCGGTTCCATCTCGGTCACGCGTTTGCGGTCAATCCAGATATCACCGCTGGTCACGCGTTCAAGCCCTGCCACCATGCGCAGCAGCGTCGACTTTCCGCAGCCCGACGGGCCGACCATCACAATAAATTCCCCGTCTGCCACGTCCAGCGTCAGCGGTTGAATGACCTGGGTTTTACCGTCCCAGCTTTTGGTTACTGCCTGTAGTTTTAAACCAGCCATTTTTATTTCTCACTGTCCACTAAACCACGCACAAAGGCACGCTGCATGGCTAAAACGATAACAACGGGGGGAATAAGGGTGAGCAGCATCGCCGCCATCACCTGGTTCCACTGCGTGGTGCCTTCACCGGTGGCGATCATCCCTTTGATGCCTGCCACGGCGGTGCCGAGGTTCACGTCGGTAATAATCAGCAGCGGCCAGAGGTACTGGTTCCAGCCGTAGATAAAGGTGATCACGAACAGCGCCGCGAGGTTGGTTTTCGACAGCGGCAGCACAATGTCGCGGAAAAAGCGCATCGGCGACGCGCCATCAATGCGCGCGGCTTCAATCAGCTCGTCCGGCAGGGTCATAAAGAACTGGCGGAACAGGAAGGTGGCGGTCGCCGAGGCCATCAGCGGCAGCGTCAGACCCGCGTAGCTGTCGAGCATCTTCAGGTTGGCAATCACCTCAACCGTCGGGAAGATACGCACTTCCACCGGCAGCATCAGGGTGATAAAGATCATCCAGAAGAACAGGTTACGCAGCGGAAAGCGGAACCAGACGATGGCGAAGGCCGAGAGCATCGACACCGCGATTTTGCCGACGGTAATGGCAAAGGCCATGATGAAGCTGTTGAGCATCATCAGCCAGAACGGCGCGCTGTTGACGCCCACGCCGTTGACCCAAATCGCCTTCATGTTCTCGAACAGATGGCCGCCGGGAATCAGCGTCATCGGCGTTTCAAACACCGCTTTGTTATCCAGCGTCGCTGCCGTAAAGGCAACGTACAGCGGGAACAGGATAACGATAATCCCGAGGATCAGCATGGTGTGGCTGAATATCGTCAGCCCGCGACGGTTCTCAATCATTGGTAGCGCACCTTACTTTCCACGTAGCGGAACTGCACCACGGTCAGGATGATAACGAGGAACATCAGCACCACCGACTGCGCCGCAGAGGCCGAGAGATCCAACCCGGCAAACCCTTCGCGGTAAATCTTATAAATCAGCGTGGTGGTGGCCTGTACCGGGCCGCCTGCGGTCGCGGCGTCGATCACCGGGAAGGTATCGAAGAAGGCGTACACTAAGTTGACCACCAGCAGGAAGAAGCTCACCGGCGCAATCAGCGGCAGCGCCAGCTTGAAGAAACGGCGAATTGGGCCTGCGCCGTCGATGGCAGCAGCCTCGACCAGCGAGCGCGGAATAGATTGCAGCGCGGCGAAGAAGAACAGGAAGTTGTAGCTTATCTGTTTCCACACCGAGGCGAAGACCACCAGGAACATGGCCTGACCGCTGTTCTGCGCGTGGTTCCAGTCGTAGCCGAACTCGCCGAGGAAATGGGTAATCAGCCCACGTCCAGGGTTAAACAGGAAGATCCACAGTACGGCGGCTACGGCAGGCGCAACGGCATAAGGCAGCAGCATCAGCGTCTGGTAAAGACGACTGCCACGCACCACATAATCCACCAGCGCCGCGAAGAACAGCGATACCAGCAGGCCGCTTATCGTCACCAGGCCGCTGAACTTGATAGTCGTCCAGAAGGAGTCGAGGTAGTAGCTGTCGTGGAACAGCGTGACGAAGTTGTCCAGGCCAACGAACTGACTGGAAAAGCCAAACGGGTCAACGCTTTGCAGTGAGTACCACAGCGCTTCGCCAGCGGGCCAGATAAAGAAGATAACGGTGATAATCAGCTGCGGGGCGACCAATGCGTAAGGCAGCCAGCGCGATTTAAACACCGGACGGGATGATGACATGAAGGTTTTATTCCTGAGCAGTGCCGGATGGCGCTACGCTTATCCGGCCTACGCGTTGATGTAGGCCGGGTAAGGCGAAGCCGCCACCCGGCATTTCACATTAAGACTTGGTCGATTGCTCGAAGCGACGCAGCAGCTGATTCCCGCGCTCTACCGCAGAGTCCAGCGCCTGCTGAGGCGTTTTCTTACCGGTCCAGACGCTTTCCAGTTCTTCATCCACGATGGTACGAATCTGCGGCATGTTGCCCAGACGCAGACCTTTAGTGAACGGCAACGGTGGCTTGTTCAGCATCTGACGCGTGGCGATGTCGGCACCTGGGTTCTTGTCATAGAAGCCCTGCTGACGGGTCAGGTCATACGCGGCGGTAGTGATTGGCAGGTAGCCGGTTTTCTGGTGCCATTCGGCCGCAATTTCCGGCTTAGCCAGGAACTCGAGGAATTTCGCCACGCCGGTGTAGGTTTCTTTGTCTTTACCCTGCATCACCCACAGGCTTGCCCCGCCGATAATGGCGTTCTGCGGTGCGCCCTTCACGTCGGCATCGTAAGGCATCATGCCCACGCCGTAGTTGAATTTGGCGTACTGACGAATGTCGGCCAGCGAGCCGGAAGAGGCGGTGGTAATGGCGCAGTCACCGTTATAGAACTTCTCGGTGGACTCATCTTTACGGCCGAAGTAGCTGAAATCACCCTTCTTGTTCAGTTCTTCCAGCAGCGCGATGTGTTTCACCTGCTCTGGCTTGTTGAACTCCAGTACCGCATCGGTACCGTCGAAGCCGTTGTTTTTGGTGGCGACCGGCAGGCCGTGCCAGGCGCTGAAGTTTTCAATCTGGATCCAGCCCTGCCAACCGCTGGCGTAGCCGCACTTCATACCGGCTGCTTTCAGCTTCGCGGTGTAGGCCGCCAGATCCTGCCAGGTTTTCGGCGGCTGGTTCGGGTCTAAACCGGCTTTCTTAAAGGCGTCTTTGTTGTAGTACAGCACCGGGGTGGAGCTGTTAAACGGCTGGGACAGCAGGTGCCCGGTTTTGGAATCGGTGTAGTAACCGGAAACTGTCGGCACAAACTGAGATTCATCGAACTTGATACCGGCTTCGTCAAACACCTGATATACCGGCTTAATCGCTTTTGACGCCATCATGGTGGCGGTACCGACTTCATACACCTGCAAAATTGCCGGGGCGTTACCGGTACGGAACGCAGCAATGCCTGCACTCAGGCTCTGCTCGTAGTTGCCTTTGTACACCGGCTGAATTTTGTAATCCGGGTTGGCGGCGTTAAAGCGCTGCGCCAGAGAGTCAACCTCTTTACCCAGCTCACCTTCCATTGAATGCCAGAATGGAATAGTGGTCACCGCCATAGCCTGACCTGCGAATGCCAGACTCATTGCCAATCCTAAAGCTGTATGTCGTAACGATATCATCGGTTATCTCTCTTTTTGTGCCGGGATGCGCGATATCACGCGTTTTATGTTCGCGGGGGTAACATGACATGCTCGAATGACAGAAAAATAACTTTTTTATTACAAAAAAAAGATAGTAAGGCGACAAAGGGATGGCAAGGCGGTGACGGTTCTAAGAAGGGAAAGTGGGAGCTATGACACGTATAGAGAAAGTACCGCCCCCGGGGTCGGCGCAAGCGCCTCGCCCGGGCTACGGGTTGCCCGCCGAAGTGCCTCCGGGGTTATCCACGCAAGCGGGAGGCTATTTGCTCCAGCGTCAACTGGCCCGCAGCAGCCTCAACCGTCATCGCCACATAATCCGGATTGGCCGCGAGTGTAATACCATTGCGCTTTAAAAACAGCAGCGTGATAAACAGCGCGGTGCGCTTATTACCATCATTGAAAATATGCCCCCGCGATATGGCCAGCAGATGCATTGCTGCCAGTAGCCACACGTCAGTCACACCCTCATATTCGATCCGGTTAAGCACCCGATACATTAACGCTTCCGCACGTCCGGGATCGGGCATGCCCACAACACCAGGCGTCACGCGGAGCAGCCTGTCATGAAACGCTATTATCTCTTCCGCTGAGATAATCTGAAGGTTCATTTATCCGCCAACTCCTCAATCTCGTTGCCGTGAATCGCCATGATGGCCGCAAATTCATCGTCGAGTCTGGCTGCCTGATAGCGCTCAAACTCTTCAGCGCTAATGATGACCGCAGGTTTATGCCCACGACGTGTGATGGTGACAGGTACGCCCGTCACAGCGCTCTCCAGCACTTCGGCTAGATTCTGTCGTGCCTCGCTATAGTTAATCGTACGCATAGAGACCTCCATAGTTGTACGTTTTAATTGTACAGCATATATGTACAAAAAAAGAGCCATCAGGCTCTTTTAAATATCTTCGTGCTGAAAGTTCCCCCGGGATTGGCGCAAGCGCCTCGCCCGGGGTTGCAGGAAATTAACCGCCAAGGTACGCGCTGCGCACCGCTTCGTTCGCCAGCAGTGCATCACCGGTGTCTTCCAGCACCACGTGACCGTTTTCCAGTACGTAGCCGCGGTCGGCGAGCTTCAGCGCCTGGTTGGCGTTCTGCTCGACGAGGAAGATGGTCATGCCCTGCTTACGCAGCTGCTCGATGGTGTCGAAGATCTGCTGGATGATAATCGGAGCCAGACCCAGAGAAGGCTCATCAAGCAGCAGCAGACGCGGCTGGCTCATCAGCGCACGGCCAATTGCCAGCATTTGCTGTTCACCGCCGGACATGGTTCCCGCACGCTGGATGCGGCGCTCAAGCAGACGTGGGAACAGGTCGTACACCCACTTGATGCGCTCCTGGAACTGGTCGCGGTCAGCGAAAAAGCCGCCCATCGCCAGGTTCTCTTCCACCGTCATGCGCGAGAAGACGCGGCGCCCTTCCGGAACAATCGCGACCGCTTCACGCATGATTTTTGCCGTCTGCCAGTCGGTGATGTCTTTATCATCAAAGACAATGCGTCCGCTGGTGGCGCGCGGGTCGCCGCATAATGTGCCGAGCAGCGTGGTTTTCCCCGCACCGTTGGCGCCAATCAGAGTAACGATTTCACCCTGATTAATATGCAGGCTGACGTCGTGCAGCGCCTGAATCTTGCCGTAGTGGGCGCTGACTTTATCAAACGATAACATCACTTTATCCATATTATGCCTCACCCAGATAAGCGCGGATCACGTCCGGGTTGTTGCGGATCTCTTCCGGCGTACCGTTCGCCAGCGGCGTACCCTGATTCACCACGTAGATGCGATCGGAAATGCCCATCACCAGCTTCATATCGTGCTCAATCAGCAGGATAGTGGTGTTGTGATGGTTACGCAGCTCGGCAATCAGCTCGTCCAGCTCTTTGGTCTCTTTCGGGTTAAGGCCTGCCGCCGGTTCGTCGAGCATCAGGATTTCCGGCTGCGTCACCATGCAGCGGGCAATCTCCAGACGACGCTGGTCGCCGTAGGCCAGGTTACTGGCCTGACGGTTGGCATGCTCTAACAGGCCGATACGCTCAAGCCAGGTGGCGGCGCGGTCCAGCGCTTCGCTCTGCGCGCGCTTGAACGATGGCGTTTTCAGCAGGCCGGAGAAGACCCCGGTCTTCAGCTGCTGGTGCTGTGCCACCAGCAGGTTTTCAATCACCGTCATTTCACGGAACAGACGCACGTGCTGGAAGGTACGCACCACGCCCATACGGGCAATCTGCTGGCCCGGCAGCCCTTCCAGGTGCTGGTCGCGCAGCATAATGGTGCCGCCGGTCGGCTTGTAGAAGCCGGTCAGGCAGTTAAAGACCGTGGTTTTCCCCGCGCCGTTCGGGCCAATCAGGGAGACGATTTCCTGAGGATGCAGCTCCAGCGCCACGTTGTTGACCGCCAGCAGGCCGCCAAAACGCATCATCAGGCCGTTAACCGATAATAATGGCTGACTCATGCCTGCTCTCCTTCTTTCGCTTTCCCGTTTTTCAACTTCATCTGTACACGGGTCATCGGCAGAAGCCCCTGCGGACGCCAGATCATCATCAGGACCATCAGGCCGCCGAGCATCAGCATGCTGTATTCGTTAAAGTCACGCATCAGCTCGCGTGACACTACCAGCAGAATTGCCGCGAGGATCACCGCAAACTGCGAGCCCATCCCGCCCAGTACCACAATCGCCAGCACGAAGGCCGACTCGGCAAAGGTGAAGGATTCCGGGCTGACAAAGCCCTGGCGCGCGGCGAACAGCGTACCGGCAAAACCGGCGAACGCGGCGCTGATGGTAAAAGCGGTCAGCTTGATGCGCGTTGGGCTCAGGCCCAGCGAGCGACAGGCAATTTCATCTTCACGCAGCGCTTCCCACGCACGGCCCAGCGGCATACGCAGCAGGCGGTTGATGACGAACAGACTCAGCACCACCAGCAGCAGCGCCACCAGATAAAGGAAGATAACGCGGTCAGACGGGTCGTACTTAACGTTAAAGAAGTTACTGAAGGTATCCCAGCCGCCTTCACGGGCGCTGCGGCTGAACTCAAGGCCGAAGAAGGTCGGTTTCGGGATCTGGCTGATACCGTTCGGGCCACCGGTGATTTCGGTGTTGTTAAGAAGCAGGATACGGACGATTTCACCGAAGCCTAAAGTCACAATCGCCAGATAGTCACCGCGCAGACGCAGTACCGGGAAGCCGAGCAGGAAGCCCGCCGCCGCCGAGACCAGCCCGGCGATTGGCAGGCAGGTCCAGAAGCCGAGACCGTAATAGTGGTTCAGCAGCGCGAAGGTATAAGCGCCAATGGCATAGAAGCCGCCGTAGCCCAGTACCAGCAGGCCGGAAAGCCCCACTACCACGTTTAGGCCGAGGCCAAGGATGATGTAAATCATGGTCAGCGTGGCGATATCCACCGTACCGCGCGAGACCATAAACGGCCACGCCACGGCAATCACCAGCAGCGCCACCAGGAACAGTTTCTGCTTAACCGTCGAGCCATCAATAGCGGGCAGAATAAACTTCGGCCCAGAGACGCTTTTCAGCCCCTTCTGGAACAGCGGTCGCAGCATCTGGAAGAAAAAGACTACCGCGGTGCCGATAAAGATCCACTGCCAGCGGATATCCGCCGCGCTGCCGACCACCAGTTTAGTGCCATCAAGCTGCAACTGGACGCCCATAAAGACGCCCGCCAGCACAAAGAACATGGCGGCAGAGAGCAGCGCCATCGCAAATTGCATCGGTTTCATACTTTCTCTACCTCCGGGCGGCCCAGGATGCCGGTCGGCATCACCAGCAGCACCACGATCAGCAGCGCGAACGACACAACGTCTTTATATTCGGTGCTCAGGTACGCTGAGGACAACGCTTCCGCAATGCCGAGGATAAGCCCGCCGATCATCGCCCCAGGAATACTGCCGATACCGCCGAGTACCGCCGCGGTGAAGGCTTTCATCCCGGCCATAAAGCCGATGTACGGGTTGATAACGCCGTAGAACTGACCCAGCAGTACGCCCGCCACCGCCGCCATCGCTGCACCGATAACAAACGTCAGGGCAATCACGCGATCGGTGTTAATGCCGAGCAGGCTCGCCATTTTCAGGTCTTCCGCGCAGGCACGGCAGGCGCGTCCCATGCGGGAGTAGCGGATAAACAGCGTCAGCGCCAGCATAGCAACGAAGGTTACAATCCAGATAACCAGCTGCATGGTGGTGATAGAGGCGGAGAAGTTTTCGCTGCTGCCGACAATCCACTGACCGTTAAACAGGCTCGGCAGCGCGATGTCGCGCGAACCTTCGGTCAGGCTGACGTAGTTTTGCAGGAAGATAGACATCCCGATGGCGGAGATCAGCGCAATCAGGCGCTTGGAGCTACGCACCGGACGGTAAGCCACCCGTTCGATACTCCAGCCGTAGGCGCTGGCAATCACAATCGCCCCGATGAAGCCGGCAGCGACCAGCAGCCAGCCGGTATCGATGCCCATCATCATCAGCGCGGCGATGATCATAAAGGAGACATAACTACCGATCATGTAAACCTCGCCGTGGGCGAAGTTGATCATGCCGATAATCCCGTACACCATGGTGTAACCGATGGCGATCAGTGCATAGGTGCTTCCCAGCGTTACGCCGTTAAACATCTGCTGCACAAAGTAGAGAACCTGCTCTGACATATATTAGCCTTTTGCTACCCCTGCGAATCTACGCCCGCCAGGGGGAAATGAAGGTTACTTCACCGCGGTGGATGAGCCGTCGGCATGCCACTGGAAGACCCCGAACTCAAATCCTTTCAGATCGCCTTTGTCATCCCAGCTCAGCGGCCCAATCACGGTTTTCGCACCGTTTGCTTTCAAGTCTTTAATCAGCGCCTGCGGGTCATCGCTACCGGTACGCTCCATGGCGGTCGCCAGAGACTGCACGGCGGCGTAGGTGATCCAGACGTATGGCCCGGTTGGATCTTTCTTCTGCGCTTTCAGGGCATCGACGATAGCGCTGTTTGTCGGATCCTGGTCATAGCGTTTTGGCATGGTCACCAGCATGCCCTCCGCCGCGTTACCCGCGATGTTCGACAGCGAAGCGTTGCCCACACCTTCTGGACCCATAAACTGGGTTTTCAGGCCAACCGCACGCGCCTGGCGCAGCATCTGTCCCATTTCCGGGTAGTAGCCACCGTAGTAAACGAAGTCGATATTCTCTTTTTGCAGACGCGCAATCAGCGCGGAGAAGTCTTTTTCACCGGCAGTAATCCCGTCGAAGAAAACGATATTGGCTTTCCCGGCCTTCAGGCCTTCCTGCACAGAACGCGCCAGACCTTCACCGTACTGCTGCTTGTCGTGAATAATGGCGATGCGCTGCGGCTTCACTTTATTCAGGATGTAGTTGGCGGCGGTTGGGCCCTGAGAGGAGTCCAGGCCAGCGGTACGCATGATGTAGTGGTAGCCACGCTGGGTCAGCTCTGGGTTGGTCGCGCCCGGAGAGATCATCAGAATGCCTTCATCTTCATAGATGTCAGAAGCCGGCTGCGTGGAGGAAGAGCAGAGGTGGCCAATCACATATTTAATGCCGTCGTTGACGATTTTGTTGGCAACCGCCACCGCTTGTTTCGGGTCACAGGCGTCGTCGTACTCAACGCCCACCAGTTTGTCGCCTTTGATGCCACCTTTGGCGTTGATGTCTTTAATGGCCTGACGCGCGCCGTTGAACTCCATATCGCCCCACTGGGCGACTGGGCCAGACATGGCGCCGACGACGGCAACCTTAATATCCTCAGCCATCGCCGCGTGTGACATAGCCAGCGCGATCATCCCTGCGATTACTGTTTTTGTATTCCTTTTCATACTTCGGGATCCCCATTCGTGATGTCGTGTTTACACGTCGTGGCGTGTATATATTTTGTTGTTTGGTGGTTAAAAAGCATTCTGTACTTTTAATATACAACGCTACTTTTGCCATTATCTTTAATGGGTTAGCGCAGCTTTTTAGCAAAATACAGACTAAATTCTCTATTTTTCAGTCTATTAAGAAAAGATAATATTCTGATTTTTGCCATAGATAAACAAAAAAAAGCCCGAACAGCAGCATAAAATAACGACACAATAAGCCGAATAAAATGCTAGTTTTTAGGTTAAAACTCTGAGTATTTTTCGATCCATGATGTTTCAAACTGTCTGCATAGATAACGAAAAATTAATCCCCTACTGAACAAGCCAAAAAAGAGAAAGCTTCCGACAGAATAAATTGAGTACACTGACCACCATTTTCGAGATTTGAGCAAACTGCCCATGAAGCTGACCATCATTCGTTTAGAAGCCCTGAGCGACCAGGACCACATCTGCCTCGGTAAAATCTGGCCTGCACAGTCCCCCAACGAGCAGCACCTTGATGAGACTCACCGCCTGTACGCCGCCCGTTTTAACGAGCGCCTGCTGGCAGCGGTAGAAGTCACACTGGGCAATGACCAGGGCGTGCTTAACGGTTTGTGCGTACGCGAAGTTACCCGCCGCCGCGGCGTGGGGCAGTATCTGGTTGAAGAAGTGATGCGCGATAACCCACAGATCAGCCGCTGGACGTTGAGCAAAGCAGGCGTGGAAGAGAGCCTGGAAATGGCCGCATTTGCCAAAGCGCTGGGCTTTACGATGCATGCAGAGGGCTGGGTTCGAGGGTAGTGCCGATCCCGGCGTCGGCTAACGCCTCGGCCGGGCTACCGTAATGTAGCCAGGCCGAGCGTAGCGACGCCGGGGTAGCGTCGAACGAATTACTTCGCGTCGGTCGCCGTACCGTTAGCGTGCCAGTTAAAGATGCCGAATTCGAAGCCTTTCAGGTCACCTTTCTCATCCCACGACAGCGGACCCATGACGGTATCCACGGTGTTGGCTTTCAGGTATTTGGCAATCTCAGCCGGATCGTCAGAGTGGTTCAGGCCCGCCTGCAGGGACTGCAGCGCAGCGTAAGTGGTCCATACGAACGCGCCGCTTGGATCCTGTTTCTTCGCCTTGATAGCATCTACGATTGGTTTGTTCGCTGGAACCTGGTCGTAGTTCTTAGGTTTCGTCACCAACAGACCATCCGCAGAATCACCCGCGATGTTGGACAGCGACACGTTTGCCACGCCTTCCGGCCCCATGAACTGGGTTTTCAGGCCAGCAGCACGCGCCTGACGCAGGATCTGACCCATCTCAGGGTGGTAACCACCGAAGTAAACAAAGTCGATGTTCTCTTTCTTCAGGCGCGCAACCAGCGTGGAGAAGTCTTTCTCACCAGCAGTGATACCGTCGAAGAAGACCACGTTCGCGCCGCCTTTCTTCAGCCCATCCTGAACCGCGCGTGCCAGACCCTCACCGTACTGCTGCTTATCGTGAACAACGGCGATGCGCTGTGGCTTCACTTTCTCGAGAATGTATTTCGCCGCGGTTGGGCCCTGGTCGGAGTCCAGACCAGTAGTACGCAAAATCAGCTTGTAGCCACGCGCCGTCAGTTCCGGTGCGGTCGCCGCTGGGGTGATCATCAGAATGCCTTCGTCTTCATAGATATCAGACGCTGGCTGCGTGGAGGAGGAGCAGAGGTGACCAATGACGTATTTGATCCCGTCGTTCACCACTTTGTTCGCTACCGCAACCGCTTGTTTCGGGTCACAGGCATCATCATATTTTACGATTTCCAGCTTATTGCCTTTGATACCGCCCTTGGCGTTAATGTCGGCAACCGCCTGAGTCGCACCGCTGAACTCCTGGTCACCGTACTGCGCAACCGGGCCGGACATCGCGCCAACAACAGCAACTTTAATATTTTCTGCTAATGCCATATTGCTGAATGCCAGTGCAATACATCCTGCCAGTAACGCTTTACCCTTCATTTTCATCCTGAGGTTCCCCATTGTTATGGTTATTGCATTTGTTGTGATGTTGTTATTTAGCACATTATTCTTATATCAGACGCATGGTAAGTATAAGATATTAATATTAAGGGACGCTGCCTGTGCTTTTGCAGCATACTCTGCTAAAACATACCCCATTTTTATGAATTTGAAACGTTAATTTTGACGGATTTGTAACGCAAAAATGACAAAAAAAAGCCACTCATCGGAGTGGCTTGGTTGTGGGGTTGTATCCCCGGCGGCGCTTCGCTTGGCCGGGCTACCATGTCCTGTAGCCCGGCCAAGCGAAGCGCCGCCGGGAAGTACTCAGGTCTATTCAGTTATCGCCCGACGAATCACCTCCAGCGCCTGCTGGAACTGCTTCTCTGGGATGGTGAGCGGATACAAGAATCGAATCACGTTGCCATACACGCCGCAGCTCAGCAGCAGTACGCCTTCGGCCAGCGCGCGCTCCTGGACTAATTTGGTAAACTCCGGCGAGGGTTCACGCGTCTGTGGATCGACAAACTCCACCGCGACCATCGACCCCACGCCGCGCACATCAGCAATTGCCGGGCAGCTCTCACGCGCTTTGTTCAGCACCTCAATCAGATGCTGGCCCAGATGATTGGCGCGAGTGCAGAGCGCCTCTTCCTCAATCACATCCAGCACCGCATGTGCAGCCGCAATCGCCAGCGGGTTACCCGCATAAGTTCCACCCAGGCCACCAGGTGCCGGCGCATCCATGACCTCAGCGCGTCCGACAACGCCGGAGAGCGGGAAACCACCCGCCAGGCTCTTCGCCATGGTGATAAGATCTGGCTTCACGCTGTAATGCTCCATCGCAAACAGCTTGCCGGTACGGGCAAAACCGGTCTGCACTTCATCGGCAATCAGCAAAATACCGTGGGTATCACACAGCGCGCGCAGCCCCTGCATAAAATCAGGCGGCGCGACGTTGAAACCGCCCTCGCCCTGCACCGGCTCGAGGATAATCGCCGCCACCTGATCCGGTGAGATATCCGCTTTGAAAATATGATTCAGGCTTTTGAGCGCCATATCGGTCGTGACGCCGTGCGCCGCGTTCGGGTAAAGGCCGTGATAGACCGAACCAGGAAACGGGCCGAAGCCAATTTTGTACGGCGCGACTTTGCCGGTCAGCGCCATCGTCATAAAGGTACGACCGTGGAAACCGCCGCCGAAGGTAATCAGCCCCGGACGTTTGGTATAAGCGCGGGCTATCTTCACCGCATTTTCGACCGCTTCTGCCCCGGTGCTGAAAAACGCAGTTTTGGCATTTCCAGTAATTGGCGCCACGCTATTAATACGTTCTGCTAATGATACATAGCTTTCATAGGGAACAATCTGGTAGGCGGTATGGGTGAAGGCCTTAAGCTGGCTCTCAACGGCGGCAATCACCTGTGGGTGACGATGCCCGGTATTCAGCACCGCGATGCCCGCGGCGAAATCGATGTACTCGTTACCTTCAATATCCCACAGCGTAGCGTTCTCAGCGCGTTCTGCGTAGAAACCGCACATCACGCCCACGCCGCGCGGCGTGGCCTGTAAACGCCGATGATTCAGTGACTCGTTACTCACGGTAAACCCCCTGCCGTTGAAAGACGGAAAAATGCATAGCGCTTATTGAGTTTTTGCCATCGGCTGCATTAACGCCAGCGACAAATGAGAAATAAGCAGAGGAAAGCGTGATGACGGTGGGATTATTGGAGGACGAGCCCGTAGGCCCGATAAGCGTAGCGCCATCGGGCAGGCACAGGTTGCCGGATGGCGGCTACGCCTTATCCGGCCTACAAAACAAAAACCCCCGAATTCACATTCGAGGGTTCATTGGGTACGACGCCAAAAATCAGGCTTCGATAGCCGCGCGCAGTTTTTTCATCGCGTTCTTTTCAAGCTGACGTACGCGTTCGGCGGATACGCCGTAGCGGTCGGCCAGTTCCTGCAGCGTGGACTTGTTGTCTTCGTCCAGCCAGCGGGCGCGAATGATGTCCTGGCTACGTTCATCCAGGCCCTGCATCGCGTCGGTCAGCTTATTCGCCGCCTGCTCTTCCCAGTTGTCGTCTTCAATACCGTCGGCAAAGTTGGACGATTTATCCTGCAGATAGAGCACAGGAGCAACTGAGTGGCTTTCAGAGTCATCGTCTGAGGACATATCAAACGCCATGTCCTGCGCCGCCATACGGGATTCCATCTCGCGAACGTCTTTGCTGGAAACGCCCAGCTCGCGCGCTACCATTTCCACTTCGTCCTGATTGAACCAGCCCAGACGCTGCTTAGTTTTACGCAGGTTAAAGAACAGCTTACGCTGCGCTTTGGTGGTCGCGACTTTAACGATACGCCAGTTACGCAGCACGTATTCGTGAATTTCCGCTTTGATCCAATGCACCGCAAAGGAGACCAGACGAACACCCACTTCTGGGTTAAAACGACGTACGGCTTTCATCAGGCCAATGTTGCCTTCCTGAATCAAGTCCGCCTGCGGCAGGCCATAGCCCGAGTAATTACGAGCAATATGAACAACAAAGCGCAGGTGAGACAGGATCAGCGTTTTAGCTGCTTCCAGATCGCCCTGGTAATGCAGCCGTTCAGCAAGCGCCTTTTCTTCATCAGCCGTCAACATCGGCCATGCGTTTGCAGCCCGGATATAGGAATCCAGGTTACCAACAGGGGCTAAAGCTAAAGTTTGCATATCTTTGGTCATTCAATTCCTCTCAATTCACTTCATACTGGCGGTGGTTTGTGGCCGGAGGCAACAAACATGCCAGGCTCTATGAGCAACGAGAATAACATCCGCTCTTTTATCAGACAGTGAGTTTATCCACAAGTTCAATGCAACAGTGTGAATAAATTACGCACAAAATGTGACACGCGATAGCCGCGAGGGCAGAAAGATGGGGTTTAAAACGGCATCCCCTGCGGACGGAAGTCGTCGCAGGGGAAGAGTATAACAGAACTTTTTTAATCGGGAGTAAAGTGGCGTAAATGTTGTACCGTGGCAAGCCAGGCTGCCACCCAACCGATCATCGAGCTCACCAGCAGCAACAGCAGGCATTCGTCAAACGACAGGCCGCTCAGCTCAAACTGGGTTCCGAATACGCGGGCCACTTCGGTGACCGCCGACGACAGTCGCATCACCAGAATTTCCGACAGAATCAGCGACAGGAACGCGCCGGAGAAACCGAGCAGCGCACCGCCGTAGAGGAACGGACGCAGGATAAACCCATCGGTCGCACCAATCAGCTTCTGCACGTTGATAGTATCGCGACGCGCAAAGATGCTCAGACGCACGCTGTTACCGATGACGAGGAACACCGCCGCCACCATCAGCACGCCGATCATCGCCGACACGCGGCCCACCAGCCCGGTAATGGAAGCCAGACGCGCGAACCAGCTATCGTCCATGCGCACTTCGTTGACGCCCTGAATCTGCGCCACGCGGTCACGTAGCGTGTTCAGCGCATCCGTGGTCTGGAAATCAATTTTCGGGATCACCACCGCCACCGCAGGCAGCGGGTTCTCTTCCAACATATCCAGCGCACCGCCAAAGCCTGACCAGTTGCGGAATTCGCCCAGCGCTTCATCACGGGAAAGGTAATTCACCTTATCCACGCCCTGCTCGGCCTGAAGCTGACCCACCACTTTCGCCGCCGCATCGTCATCCAGCGTTTTTTCCAGATAGACGGTGATCTGCGGGGACGGATAGTACTGCGAAGCCGCCGTATTCACGTTCTTGTAGACCATGTAGCAGACGCTTGGCAGCGTCAGGGAGATGGCGATAACCATCACCGTCAGGAACGTTGCCAGCGGTTTGCTTTTCAGATCCTGCAGCGCGCCTTGCCAGGCATAGCGCACCTGCTCATTGAACACGTTGGTTTTACGCGAGTTCGGTTTCGGCGCCGGTTTACCGCGCTTCGGCGCATTGCGCCCGCCGTCACCCGCCGGGGTGACCGATTTACGCAAGCGGTCGAGCCGACCGCCGAACTGGCGAATCTGGTTGATTGCGTCGCGCTTATTCACTTGTCAGGCCTCCATGCAAGTGACCGTCGCTCAGCGTGAGCATGCGGTAAGAACGGCTGGAGATAAGCCCGATGTCGTGCGTCGCCATCAGCACCGTTACCCCAACGCGGTTAAACTCTTCGAACAGTCGCAAAATGCCTTCCGACAGCGCGTTATCCAGGTTACCCGTCGGTTCATCCGCCAGCAGTACCGCAGGCTTGTTCACCACCGCACGGGCAATACCCACGCGCTGCTGTTCACCGCCGGAGAGCTGAATCGGGAAGTTTCTCGCTTTATCCAGCAGCCCGACTTTGTCCAGCGCCGCCGAAACGCGACGACGAATATCGTCTGCGCTAGCGCCCGCGATGATCAGCGGGATCGCCACGTTATCAAACACGGTTCTGTCCATCAGCAGATGGTGATCCTGGAAAATCATGCCGATCTGGCGACGTAAGAACGGCACCTCCCGGTTCTTCAGGCGGCTGATGTCATGCCCGCCGAAGTAAATTTTCCCAGCGCTCGGCCGTTCAATCCCACAGATAAGCTTCAGCAGGGTACTTTTACCCGCGCCGGAGTGACCGGTCAGGAATGCCATCTCGCCCGGCTGCATGTGGAATGTGACTCCCTGCAGCGCTTGTCTCCCGCCGAGATAGGCTTTGCTGACGTGTTCAAAGCGAATCATGATTAATCCTCTCGGGCAAAAAGTGCCTCAATAAAATCGCCCGCTTTAAACGGACGTAAGTCCTCAATACGTTCACCGACGCCGATATAGCGAATCGGAATGCCGAACTGGTCCGCCACGGAGAATATCACCCCACCCTTGGCAGTACCGTCGAGTTTAGTCAACGTGATGCCGGTCAGGCCAACGGCCTCATGGAACAGTTTGGCCTGGCTGATGGCGTTCTGCCCGGTGCTGGCGTCGATAGTCAGCATCACTTCGTGCGGCGCATCCACGTCGAGTTTCTTCATCACGCGAACAATTTTCTTCAGCTCTTCCATCAGGTGCGATTTGTTCTGCAAACGCCCAGCGGTATCAGCAATTAGTACGTCAACGTTACGCGCTTTCGCCGCCTGGATGGCATCGAAAATGACCGATGCGGAATCAGCGCCAGTGTGCTGCGCGATAACCGGAATCTTGTTGCGCTGGCCCCAGACCTGCAGCTGCTCTACCGCCGCCGCACGGAAGGTATCGCCCGCCGCCAGCATCACCGTCTTGCCCTGCTGCTCGAACTGACGCGCCAGCTTGCCGATGGTGGTGGTTTTACCCACGCCGTTTACGCCGACCATCAAAATAACGAATGGCGTTTTGCCTTCAATATTAAGCGGTTCATCCACTTTTGCGAGAATTTCACCCATTTCATCTTTTAACAGACCGTACAGCGCTTCAGCGTCGCGCAGCTGTTTACGGCTGGCGGTTTCGGTCAGGTTATTGATGATTTTACGGGTGGTTTCCACGCCAACGTCGGCAATCAACAACTGCTCTTCCAGCTCTTCAAACAGATCATCGTCGATTTTCTTGCCGCGGAACAGACTGATAAATCCGGAACCGAGGTTTTCTTTGGTTTTTAATAGGCTGCGTTTGAGGCGCGCGAAGAAACCTTCTTTGGTCGGTTTTTCCTGCTCCTGCTGCACGTCGTCCGTAGATTCTTCAACGGCAGCTTCTTCTTCCACCGCTTCGTTTTCCGACTCAGCGGCCAGCGCCTGCGCTTCCAGTTCTTCGTCGGTTAATTCGTCTACGGCCTCAGGTTCAATCTCTTCAACCATTTCTGGCTGTGCTTCGACAACCGGTTCGACGACTTCAACCGCTTCTGGCTGTACTTCGGCAACCGGTTCAACGGCTTCAACCACTTCTGGCTGTACTTCGGCAACCGGCTCAACGGCTTCAACCGCTTCTGGCTGCACTTCAGCAACCGGCTCAACGGCTTCAACCACTTCTGGCTGTACTTCGGCACCCGGCTCAACGACGTCGACGACTTCTGGCTGAATTTCTTCAACCGCTTCGGTCTGCGCGATTTCGCGTTCAGCAACCTGTTCAGTGACTTCAACCACTTCTTCGGCAAATGCTTCGCTTTCCGCGATGGTGTGTGGTTCAGCAACGTCTTCAACAGGTGCTTGCGCTTCTTCGACGCGCGGCGTCTCTTCAGCAACCGTTTCAGGCTCAGCAGACGGCGTTTCAGCTACCGACTGCTCTTCAATTTTTTCTTCTGATTCAACAACCTGATCCTGTTCTTTCTGCCCAAAGCCCAGCCAGGAAAAAAAGCCACGTTTTTTTTCTTTTGCCATTTGCAACCACACTCCCCGCTGTTTTTGATGGCGCCACTTCGCCATAATCGACGCGAAGGCTAAAATAATGATGAAATTAGTCGGTTAGTCTACCACTTAACTTCCCTGGCTTCACCGCTTTCACCCGGCAGGGCAGAAAGCTAGAATAGCAGGCCGAAAGAGCGACCAGAGCAAGCAAATGAAAAAACCAACTTCCGGCGGCATGGGCCAGATCCGCATTATTGGCGGTCAGTGGCGCGGCCGTAAACTTCCCGTTCCTGATAGTCCGGGCCTCAGACCCACCACCGATCGCGTGCGTGAGACCCTTTTCAACTGGCTGGCCCCCTCAATGGTCGATGCCCGTTGCCTGGACTGCTTCGCCGGAAGCGGCGCGTTAGGGCTGGAAGCACTCTCCCGCTATGCCGCCAGCACAACGCTACTGGAGATGGAGCGTTCCGTTGCGCAGCAGCTACAAAAAAATCTCGCGACGCTAAACGCCGCACAGGGCAAAGTGGTGAATACGAACACCCTCGCATTCCTCGCTCAGCCAGGCACGCCGCATGATATTATTTTTGTCGATCCGCCATTCCGGAAGGGATTACTGGAAGAGACGTTAAACTTACTGGAAGCCAACGGTTGGCTGGCCGATAGCGCACTCATCTATGTAGAAAGCGAAGTCGAAAACGGTCTGCCGCCGGTGCCGGTCAACTGGGACCTGCATCGGGAAAAAATCGCCGGTCAGGTGGCCTACCGTCTCTATCATCGTGAAGTGCAGGGAGAAAGTGATGCTGATTAATCTTGGGCGCGCGCTGATGCTGTGCGTATGGGCGTTTCTGGTGCTGAACCTGGTTCACCCGTTCCCGCGCCCGCTGAACATTTTCGTTAACGTTGCGCTGATTTTTATGGTGCTGATGCACGGTATGCAGATGGCGCTGCTGCAGTCGACGATGCCAAAAGACGGCCCGCAAATGAGCCGCGGCGAGAAGGTACGCATCTTCCTCTTCGGTGTGTTTGAACTGCTGGTGTGGCAGAAAAAAATCGGCGCGAGCTTGAAGAAGAAGTAGTAATAAAATTGCCCGATGCGATTTTACTCATCGGGCTTCAAATGCGATGTTGCTTTTATTGGTGTGACTGGATGGAATCAAGTTTATCGTTTAGCTTGTTAATTTCCTTAACACCTCCGTTATCCCAAGCAATTTTCGTCAGCTGGCAAATTGGCTCATTTTTTGTGTAATAAATACCTGAAAATGGCCCGCCACCGTAGCAGTAAACATAGTCAGAACTAAGTAGATAAAATGGGGTGATAATTGAGATAACAGTACCCAACACAAGGGTTATTCCCCCATACCCCAGTGCAATACTCATCCCTCGATGGAGCATTTTGTTGGGAGTCAGATCCCTTGAAAAAAAAGCAGACATGAAGAGAAAAACAAAATATACCGCAGTCGGTACAACAAGTACTAAAGGCAAGGACTGCCAACAAAAATTTATAATACTACGTGAATTTACAACTCCCATAACATCCTTTATACACATACTATATGTAGAGTAAATCACATACGAGATAATTGTTGATCCTGTTAGTACTATACATCTGTTTTTTATATGAGTATAAACGTCCAAATTAATTTTCCTTTTTCAGTTTTTACCGGAAAACGTCATTGAATCAAGTTTATCGTTAAGTTTTTGGATTGCTTTGCTCCCCTCACTATCCCAGACAATGTTCATTTGTTCGCAAATTGATTCATTTTTTGTATAAAAAACACTTGAAAATGGTCCTCCACCATAACAGTAAACATAGCCGTTACTAAGAAGATAGAATGGAACAATAATGGAAATTATAACACCAAGGACAATGGCTGCCCCCCCATAACCCAGCGCAATATTCATCCCCCGCTGGAGAATCCTATATGGAGCTAGATTCTTTGAAAAAAAAGCAGACATAAAGAGAATAATGAAATAAATTGCCGTCGGGACAAATAGCACTAAAGGCACTGATTGCCAGCTAAAATAGACGATACTTCGAGCATTCACGACATACATAATTTTTACAATACAACTGGTAAAGGTAGAATAAGTCACATAGGAAATAATTGCTGAACCAGTTAATATTATACATCTATTTTTTATATGAGTGTAAATATCCAAATTAATAACCCCCTCGCAATAACGAACGGGAAAATACAGAAGAATGTTTGTAATTCCACTCATCAATGCTCTGTTGTTCATTTATTCCGTTACGAATGCATTCAATCAATTTTTTTGATAAGTTATTATCTATATCATAATCATTTAATTCAGACGTAATAATGATACCGAGAACAACAACAATAACAATTTCTCCCCAAACAGGCACAACCAAACTTGCTGATAATGCCGTCGCCAGTGGCGCCACTCCCCCAACAACCACCTCAGTAACAAAAATCGTCACAATCACCTTAGCCACATCCATAGTGATATTTCCCAGAAAGGCCGCGACATCGTGGTCAGATCTAAAAATTAACTCGACAAGCCGCCAGCAGGCTGAAAACCAGATGCAAAACTTTGCTCCAGAGATAGTTCCTGCCCGAACGCCTGCTTTACCAATCCCTAACTCCAGAAGCTTGGGGTGATTGACGCGATAGCGGGTCCCATTAAGAATTCGCCGCAAGGAAGGATAGCCGGTGATTTTCACATACATTTTCCCACCATAAGAGTATTGAACAGCCTTAACCCCCAACCCTTTAAGCGTAAAAACAATCTTCCCGGCATCTTTATATGAGATCAGTTTCACAATATTTGCCGCACCACCTGCTGCATCCTTAATATTTCCCGCATAGGTGGTGGCCTGCGACATGGCGTTGCTTTTTAGCAGATCGTCAATAACGCCCTGCGCCTCCTCCAGCGACAGCAGCATGACGTGTTGTGCATCTTTATCTAGCCGCTGCTTAAGCGCCCGAATATCGTCTTCAAAGCGCCTGACAAGCTCCCTATTGTTTTCTCTAAGCAGATCATTTGAGTTTTGATTAATCCAATCAACATAACCAACCATATACATTCCCTTAAAAAATACGTTCTTCCCAAAGGCTATATCCACTGGTTCCCGCTATATGATGTTCCCAGCTAATTGACTCATAGCACAGTTCAATAGATTCTTCGGGTTGCCCGGCGCTATCATCAATGGTGTGAGGGACGTGAAGGTGGATGCTGGAAATTCTGGCTTTCGTCAATTTTATCGTGTAGTAAAGCTCGTTAAATCCCATTCTATTCGTTCGGTAAAAGCTAAATTCGCAGGTGAGTTCTTCATTATCATTGATAGCTTTCCCCAGCAATGGCGAAGCTTTATCCACTGGTTTCACTATCGTCATGGACTGATGATTCACGTTCTGCTCACGGTTCATTCCATGTGAAATTGCCATGACCATAATCTGATCGTGGTGTACCAACTGAGCTTTATTCCCAATTGAATCAACGGCAGAACAGCCCGCCGAAATTAATCCCTGAGATTGACCATTCAGCGTCAACCAAATTGTATTTGCCATATAATATCCTTATGTATAGACACGACTAATAATTAAACGAAATAAAAACCGTATAAATCAAATAAAAAAACAAGGATATTTATAGCGCAAAAAATAAATGATGACTAACTCTATATTTCAAACCGCAACAAAAAACAAATTAAAATATCAATCAGAGGTAATATATTTAAAAGAATTGATATGTGATTTCAATATATGAGAGCGTTGTATTACGAGTATCAGTATAAAAAAAACTATCGCCCTTTGACACAACTCCATCAATGGGCGATATCGCTCCCTATTCGGCCTTAAAATCGACAAAGCGCGAACCTTTGTAGCTCAGCGTCCCCCTATCGCCCACCGTCAGCTGATGATACTGCTCCGCTTCTACGCGGAAACTCACCTCCAGCCCGCCCTGCTCCGGCTTAAAGCTCACGTCATAGCGCATTTCACTACCGGCTGGCGTCACCGCCTGCTGACGTGAACGGCGGTCGTTCAGCACCTTCTCGCGCTTGTTACTCACCACCACCCGCTTTTGCATCAGCGGTGCGGCGTCGTTGTCCATTTTCTCCCGGCGTTGCTGAACAAAGCGGAACGACGCGGCCACGACGATAATGGCAACAACGACGATGAAGAAAAGCGGCATCTTGCTCATTTCAGGTTCTCTTAAGAATTTACGCAAATCATAGTAAACAACGCAGTATGCCATTGTCATCTGGCGGCTACGGCTACTACACTGGACATTCAAGACTGGCGGTACAGTACCTATTAAGATAACAGATACAGGGACTTATTATGCTTTGGTCGTTTATCGCAGTATTCTTCTCAGGCTGGCTCTACGTGGATGCAGCCTACCGTGGGCCCGCCTGGCAGCGCTGGGCATTCAAACCTATCACCCTAATCTTATTGCTGTTTCTCGCCTGGCAGGCCCCAATGTTTAACGCCATCAGCTACCTCGTACTCGCGGGTCTATGTGCGTCATTGATTGGCGATGCGTTAACGCTATTACCGCGTCAGCGCATGCTGTACGCCGTGGGCGCGTTTTTCCTGTCGCATTTGTTGTACACCATTTGGTTTGCCGGACAACTGACCTTCACCTTCTTCTGGCCGCTGCCGGTCATTCTGCTGGTTATCGGTGCACTCTGGCTGGCCATTATCTGGACGCGCCTCGAAGAGATGCGTTTACCTGTGCTGGCCTTTATTGGCATGACGCTGGTGATGGTCTGGGTTGCCGGTGAACTCTGGTTCCTGCGCCCGACGGATACGGCACTTTCGGGCTTCTTCGGCGCAGGTTTACTGCTGTTAGGCAATATCGTCTGGCTGGTGAGCAAATATCGCTGCCGCTTCCGTGCAGATACGGCAATCTATGCCGCCTGCTATTTTGCCGGGCATTTCTTTATCGTTCGCGCGCTTTACCTGTAATTTCTTGCTTGACTCTGGAGTCGACTCCAGAGTGTATGCTGCGTTTAATGAAGCAACGATCATTAATCGGAGGATACGATGTCGACTCCAGAGACTCGTCACAATAAAGCCCCCCAATTCTCATCCTTTAAGCTCGCGCCTGCGCCACAGCCGCAGGACGACTGCTGCTGCGACAGCCAATGTGCAACGACTGAGCCCGTAGCAGAACCAACGCTGGACGCCCGCTATATCTGGGTCGTCAACGGCATGGACTGCGCCGCCTGCGCCCGTAAAGTCGAAACCGCCGTAAGTCAGGTCGCTGGCGTAAAGCAGGTCAAAGTCCTGTTTGCCACCGAAAAGCTGCTGGTTGATGCCGATGACGACATCCGTACTCAGGTGGAGAAAGCTGTGAGCGCCGCCGGCTATACGCTGCGTAGCGACAGCGAGCCGAAGGCCGAAGAGAGCACCTCACGCTGGCAGGAAAACCTGCCGCTTATCGCGCTCGCCGTGATGATGGCGATTAGCTGGGGCCTGGAGCAGTTCAACCATCCGCTGGGCAACCTGGCGTTTATCGCCACTACGCTTGTCGGGCTCTACCCTATCGCCCGCCAGGCACTGCGCCTGATGAAAAGCGGTAGCTGGTTCGCTATTGAAACGCTGATGAGCGTCGCGGCCATCGGCGCGTTGTTTATCGGCGCGACGGCGGAAGCCGCAATGGTGCTGCTACTGTTCTTAATTGGCGAACGCCTTGAAGGCTGGGCGGCTAACCGCGCGCGTCAGGGTGTGAGTGCATTAATGGCGCTGAAGCCAGACACCGCCGTGCGCGTGCGTGACGGTCAGCGTGAAACCGTCGCCCAGAAGGATCTTCAGCCGGGCGATGTGATTGAAGTGGCCGCCGGCGGGCGTTTGCCTGCCGACGGGAAGCTCATCACGCCGTTCGCTAGCTTTGATGAGAGCGCCTTAACCGGCGAATCCATTCCGGTTGAGCGCAGCGCGGGCGAGAGCGTGCCAGCGGGTGCAACCAGCGCTGACCGCTTGGTGCAGCTGAGCGTTATCTCGAAGCCTGGCGATAGCGCCATCGACCGTATTCTGCGCCTGATTGAAGAGGCCGAGGAACGTCGTGCGCCTATCGAGCGCTTTATTGACCGTTTCAGCCGCATCTATACCCCGGCGATTATGGCCGTCGCGCTGCTGGTGACGCTGGTGCCGCCGCTGCTGTTTGCCGCCTCGTGGGAGGAGTGGATCTACAAAGGGCTGACGCTGCTGTTGATTGGCTGTCCGTGCGCGCTGGTTATCTCGACGCCGGCAGCGATTACCTCAGGTCTTGCCACCGCCGCACGCCACGGTGCGCTGATTAAAGGCGGCGCAGCGCTGGAGCAACTGGGGCGCATCACCCAGATGGCCTTTGATAAAACCGGTACCCTGACGCTCGGCAAACCACAGGTAACAACGGTTATCCCAACGGCCGAACTGAGCGAAGAAAATCTGCTGGCGCTGGCCGCCGCGGTGGAGCAAGGCTCCACCCACCCGTTGGCACAGGCCGTGGTGCGCGAAGCGCAGCAGCGTGGGTTGACCATTCCTCAAGCCGCTGAGCAGCGTACGCTCGTAGGTTCCGGTATTGAAGCCAACGTAGACGGTCAGCGCATCGTTATCTGCGCGGCAGGCAAGTTCCCGGCTCCTGATCATCAGGACGAGATCCAGCAACTGGAAAGCCAGGGCAATACCGTGGTGCTGGTAACTCGCGGCGAGACGCTACTGGGAATTGTGGCGCTGCGCGATACGGTACGCCAGGAGGCGCATCAGGCGGTCGACGGCCTGCGTGAGTTAGGCATTCAGGGCATCATTCTGACCGGGGATAACCCGCGTGCCGCCGCCGCCATTGCCGATGAGTTAGGGATGGACTACCGTGCCAACCTGCTGCCTGCTGATAAGGTCAATGAAGTGACGGCGCTGAACGCTCAGGGGCCGCTGGCGATGGTGGGCGACGGGATTAACGACGCCCCGGCAATGAAGGCCGCTGCGATGGGTATCGCGATGGGCAGCGGCACCGACGTGGCGCTGGAAACCGCCGATGCAGCACTGACGCATAACCGTCTGACCGGGCTGGTGCAGATGATTCGCCTGGCGCGCGCCACTCACGCCAACGTCCGACAAAACATCGCTATTGCGCTGGGGCTGAAGGGGATTTTCCTTATTACCACGCTGCTCGGTATAACCGGTCTGTGGCTGGCGGTGTTGGCGGATACGGGTGCGACGGTGCTGGTGACGTTGAACGCGCTGCGACTGCTGCGCGGGAAGTTTAGTGCGTAATTACGTTGCTTCGGTGCCCTTCCCCGGCGGCGCTCCGCTTGGCCGGGCTACGGTGCTAGATCTGTAGCCCGGGCGAGGCGTTTACGCCGACCCCAGGTTGGCTCGATGCCGATTAATGGCGCTTACGCAGCAAATACTGGTACGGCAAAGACTCGGTTTGCTGGGCAATCAGCTCATGCTCCATAAAACGGCAAAAACCGGGAATATCGCGCGTGGTGGCAGGATCGTCGGCAATCACCAGCAGCGTTTCCCCCACTGGCATCGTCCGCACGGTTTTACGCACCATCATTACCGGTTCCGGGCAGCGTAGCCCTTGCGCGTCTAAGGTGTGGTCGGGGCTGGAAAACAAATCGGTCATGAGAATCTCGTCGTCAGAAAAAACGCGCTTAGTTTACGCTGACCTTGCCTCAACGCAACCAGGTTAACGATTGCGCGAAAAACAACCATTGCAATGAAACGCGAAAGCAGTATCATTCCGCCCCTGCAATGGGTTTGCAGACTTATTGGGTTCCCTCACCCCAACCACTAAAAAGGTACAATATGACTCCCTTTACATCCTTACAGCGCCGTCATGCGCTGGTTTGGCTATCGCTATTTCACCTGCTGGTGATCACTTCCAGTAACTATCTGGTACAGCTGCCGGTCTCTATTTTCGGCTTCCAGACCACCTGGGGCGCGTTTAGCTTTCCGTTTATCTTCCTCGCGACTGACCTGACCGTGCGAATCTTTGGCGCACCGTTGGCTCGCCGTATCGTTTTCGCGGTGATGGTCCCGGCGCTGATGATCTCCTACGTCATTTCGTCGTTGTTCTATATGGGCGAATGGCAAGGTTTCGGCGCGCTGGCGCACTTTAACCTGTTCGTGGCCCGTATCGCCGCCGCCAGCTTTATGGCCTATGCCCTGGGGCAGATCCTTGACGTACACGTGTTCAACCGCCTGCGTCAGAGTCGCCACTGGTGGCTCGCACCAACGGCCTCTACGCTGTTCGGCAACATCAGCGACACGCTGGCGTTCTTCTTTATCGCCTTCTGGCGCAGCACCGACCCGTTCATGGCCACGCACTGGGTGGAAATCGCCCTCGTGGACTACTGCTTTAAAGTGCTGATCAGCATTGTTTTCTTCCTGCCGATGTACGGCGTACTGCTGAATATGCTATTGAAAAAGCTGGCAGATAAATCTGATTTGTCAGCAATGCAGCCAGGTTGAGAGTTCATTACACGGGTTGTGATAAGATACGCAGATGAGCCGTTAGTGGCTATTTATCGAAAGGAAGATGTCAATGCGCAAATTGGTGAAATATGCTGGTATTGGCCTGCTGGTGATGGGCCTTGCGGCCTGTGACAACAGCGACACCAGCACCCCTGCACAGGGTTCGGCTGCCGCAAGCGATGCCGCAGGTCAGGCAATCAATCTGTTAGACGGTAAGCTGAGCTTTACGCTGCCAGCCGGGATGACCGACCAGAGCGGTAAGCTGGGCACCCAGAGCAATAACATGCACGTTTACTCTGACGCCACCGGCATGAAAGCGGTCATCGTCATCGTTGGCGACGACACCACCGAAGATTTAGCGGTGATGGCAAAACGTCTTGAAGATCAGCAGCGCAGCCGCGACCCGCAGCTGCAGGTGGTGACCAATAAATCCATCGAGGTGAAAGGCCACACGCTGCAACAGCTCGACAGCATCATCTCCGCGAAAGGGCAGACCGCGTACTCTTCCGTCGTACTGGGTAAAATCGATGGCAAGCTGCTGACTATGCAGGTTACGCTGCCAGCGGACAACCAGCAGCAGGCGCAATCTGACGCTGAGAAAATCATCAATACGCTGGTCATCAACTAAGTTTTGCTGACCGCGACACGGCCTCTCGCGTACTTACGCCAGGGGCCGTTTTTTTAGCTGCCATCCCAGCAGCAGCGCCACCGCCACCAGCCCCGCTGCGGCAATGTAAATCGTCGAAATCCCCATCCACGCCATCATCAGCCCGGCCAGCGGGCCGGTAATACCCAGCGATAAATCCATAAACACGGTGTAGGTGGCCAGCGCCGACCCTTGGTTTTGCTGCGGTACGGCCTTCACCGCGACAACGCCCAGCGCCGGGAACACCAGTGAGAATCCCGCTCCCGCGAAGAAGGTGCCGATTTTTGCCATCAGCGGCGTTTCCGCCACGCCCACCAGCAGCAGGCCAACAATCTCCACCGAGAAACAGATCATCGCCACGTTCAGGCCGCCGAGGCGGTTGATACCGTTCGGGAACAGCAGACGTGTGCCTACGAATGCACAGCTAAAGAGGGTGAGCGCAAACGCCGCGCCGTCCCAGCCTTTCGCGTCATAGAACAAGGTGATAAAGGTAGCGATAACGCCAAAGCCAGCGGAGGCCAATGCCAGCGCCATACCGTAAGGCCAGACGCGCCCCAACACCGCGCGAAAGGACATCGGCTTGCCCTTTTTGGCTTTCACTTCTGCACGCGGCAGCGCGCACAGGATGGCGACGGCGGCCACGACCATAATCGCCAATGCCAGCCCTTGTAGACCCACATAGCGGTAACACACTACGCCGAGCGGCGCGCCCATCGCCATCGCACCGTAGGTGACAATCCCGTTCCATGAGATCACCCGGCCAATATGCGGCGAACCCACCACGCCAACGCCCCATAGCGTGGAGCCCGTCCCGGCAAAACTCTGCCCGATACCAAGGATCACGCGCCCCAGGCACAACAGGACCAGGCTCACCAGCGGCCAGTCGCTGCCCGTTGCCGCCAGCAGATAGCTCAACCCGCTGAGAAAACAGCCGCACAGCCCCATCACCACGATACGTTTTGGCCCCAGCAGGTCGGCATAACGCCCGGCGTGCGGGCGACTGAGCAGAGTGGCGAAGTATTGCAGACTTATCACCAGCCCCGCCCAGAAGGCGCTGAATCCCATAACGTCGTGGACATAGCCAGGCAGTACCGCCAGCGGCAGGCCAATGGTGAGATAACTTGCGAAGTTGAAGATAACGATGGAGACAATACGCAGGTTGAGGCGCAGACCGCTAAGCTGCCCCTCAGCGTCGACCGCAGGCATAGATAATCCCTTATAGATGCAACGAAAAAGGCATTATTGCACATTTTGTAGCCCGGGCGAGGCGTTTACGCCGGCCCCGGAAGGCTCGGAGTCATTCCCGGCGGCGCTTCGCTTGGCCGGGCTACGCGGTATGGGAGGATTTGTTTGGCCAGAAGATGGTGATAACACCCGCAATAATGACCACGACGCCCAGCAGACCACGCCAGGAGAAGGGTTCGTGCCAGCCTGGTAGCCAGATAGCGGCACACCACACCACCATGTAGCTCAGGCTCAATAACGCATAGGCTTTTGCCAGCGGCAGCCGCTTCAGCGCAAAGAACCAGCAGGCCATCGACGCCACGTAACCGAACAGACCGAGGAAAAGCGCCAGCGTTCCGTCGCCGAAATGCAGCAGATGCAGCAGGAACACCAGCGGCTGCTCCGCCGAGGGCAGCGTGGTCATTGCCACGCGCAGCGTCAATTGAGCGGCGCTGACCAGCACTACGCTCATTAATGCCCAGATAAGCCCCATCAGGCGCTGCTCCCTACCAATATAATACCAACAATAATCAGCGCCACGCCCGCCCAGTGACGGCGGCTCACCGGCTCGTGCCAGATGGTACGTGCCGCCAGCGTCACCCAGACAAAATTAAGGCTCAGCATCGGATAAGCCACGCTGACCGGAATTTGCTGTAATACCAGCAGCCACAGCAGCATCCCCAGCCCGAGCATCGCCAACGCGAGTCCAAGCCAGGTCAACAGATGGCGCCCACGCTGCCCGGCTGGCGCCGGGCGCGTGGCCTGTTTCTGGCATAGCTGCCCGGCACAGCTCAATAAGCTGGCGAGCAGCAGACAGGCCCAGGTTATCATTGCGGACGATACTGAATAAATGCGGTTCGTCCCATCACATATACCTCATCGGGTTTTGGCAGCGGTAAATCCACGACTTTAGCATTGCGCGGCAACTGCAGCACCAGGGAGATAGGTCCCTCCTGGCGATGCGCTTCCAGCCACTGCGGGAAATCGCTGTCGGAGATGAAGCGCCCTTTGGCATCCGGATAAGCGAGACCGTATTTCAACTCACCCGTCTGCGCATACATGATGATATCACTGCGGTTCAGCTCCCAGGCAAGCCCAGCAGCAATACCGACGCTGTTGCTCAGCACATAGCGGCTCGGGGTCAGAGACTCACTCACAATATCCACCAGGAACTGCGGCTGCTTGCTGTTAGTCACGCGATCCGGAATGGCAAACCCCACCAGCAGCGCCAGTCCTAACGGACAGAGTGCCGCCAGCGTCCAACGCTGCGCATCCGACTTGATTGACAGCCAGCCCATCAGCGCCCAGACAAAGAACGCCACCGCTGCCAGCACGCACTTATACAGCTCAATCTGCATCCACACCGGTTGCTTCATCGGCCCCCACGGCGACACAACAAACACCGCCACCAGGCCAATCACGCCGAAAGCGATGTTGATGATGCCGTTAATCCGCAGTGCCTTCGCCCCCACTTTTGCCGCATCCACCGCATAGCGCGCCATCAGCATCGCCAGCGGCGCAAAGCACGGCAGAATATAGGTTGGCAGCTTGCCTTTGGCGATACTGAAGAACAAGAATGGCATTACTATCCAGCCCAGCAGATAGAATGCGCTGCTCTGCCCTTCACGCCCGCGCCAGCCAAGCTTTAACGCGCCCGGCAGCAGCGCCAGCCACGGCAGGCTCCCGGCAATCAGGAACGGCAGATAGTACCAGAACGGCGCTTTATGCTGGGCATCGCTCTGCGCAAAGCGCTGAATATGCTCGACCCAGAAGAAATAGCGCCAGAAGTCGCCTTCACGCTGCGCAATCGCCAGCCCCCAGGGCAACACGGTCAGTACACATACCAGTACCGCCAGCCAGCCCCAGATAAGCACCTCCCGCCAGCGTTTCTGTACGATAACCCACGGCAGTACAGCAATCACCGGCACAGCCAGCGCCAGGAACCCTTTGGTCATCACCCCCATTCCGCAGGCAATGCCGAGCAGCACGTAGCCCCAGAAACGTTCACCGGTGGTTTTCGCCGATGCCGCCAGCCAGAAGCTGAACATCGCCAGCGTCATCCACAGGGTGATCATCGGGTCGAGCACCGCATAGGTACCAATACCGTAAACCAGGAACGCCGTTAAGAAGATAACCCCGGACAGCAACGCCACTTTTTTATCGCGCCAGATACGCCAGGCAAGCCAGGCCACCAGCAGCGCAGATACGGTGATAGAAAACACCGCGCCAAAGCGCACGCCAAAGTTGTTATGCCCAAAGAGCCACTGACCAATGCTGTTGATCCAGTAGCCCGCAATCGGCTTTTCAAAATAACGCAGGCCGAGGAAATGCGGCACAATCCAGTCACCGGTGGCCAGCATTTCACGGCTTATCTCCGCATAGCGGGTTTCATCCGGCTGCCACAGCAACCGAAAATTGAGGGGCAGAAGATAGTAAAGAACGAACAATGCAACTAACGAAATACCATAGCGAAGGGATTTCATACATCGGGGCTCAATAGTTGTTGGCGACCAAGCCAGCCTTCACGGCCAGCCAATTCTCCCCGTACCACCTTCCCAACCGGGAGCTGACGGAAGTCATCCGGAAGAAGCTGGCTCAGCGGGCAAAACAGGATCTCCTGTTGCGCCGCCAGGGTCAGCAGATAATCGAACTGTTCGGCGCAGACACCGCCTTCAACTTCTGCATGAATGGTATATACCGGCGTACCGGTATCTTTGCGGATCTGCTCCAGCAGCCAGCGGTTATAGCCTTCAGCGCTGACCACGTTGCCCACCGCTTCATCCCAGGTTGGCAGCGTGACGGGGATCTGCACGGTAGCGGTATCCCCATTACTCAACTGCGGAAGAAACGGCTGCGTACCGCGACAATCGCTGTTGTAGAGAAAATCGAACGACTCTTTGGCTTTCACCACGCGCTGATCCGCACGCCAGCCGGCTACCGCAGAACAGGTGACCGGGCGACCCAGAATCGCTTCCAGCTCGCTGAGACCTCGGCCGATTTCCGCGACCAGCTGTTCCTCTTTCCACACGCCGCTCCACTGCTGCCAGCGGTGATGATCCCAGGCGTGCAGACCGACTTCATGTACCTGCGCAACGCTGCGGATGATTTCCGCGTTCGCCGCACCAATGCGTCGTCCAGGCCAGGCCGTACCGGCGAGGAGAATATCCCAGCCATACAGCGATGCCGCGCGCGAGCGCAGCATCTTCCACAAGAACTTCGGTTTTACCAGGCGCCACAAGTGGCGCCCCATGTTATCCGGCCCGACGCTGAAGAAAAAACTGGCCTGTACGCGGTGCTTTTTGAGCACCGCCATCAGCCGTGGTACGCCCTCGCGAGTACCGCGAAAGGTGTCCACATCAACGCGCAAACCTACTTTTTTCATGATGATTTTTCATCCGTCAGTTCAACCGTGCGCAGGAAGAAGTCCAGCGTCTCTTCAACGGTCTGCTGCATTTCTACCGTCGGCTGCCAGTCAAGTAAACGCTTAGCGTTACGAATACTTGGCTTACGGTGCTCTACGTCCTGATAGCCTTTACCGTAGTAGTCGCTGCTTTCCACTTCACGGAAGCCAGCAAACGGCGGGAAACGATCGCGCAGCGGGTGACGTTCGAAGCAGTCGAGCAGCATTTCTGCCAGCTCTTTGATGCTTGCTTCGTTGTCCGGGTTACCGATGTTGATGATCTGCCCATCGCAGCGGCCATCTTTGTTTTCGATGATACGGAACAACGCTTCGATACCGTCGCTGATGTCGGTGAAGCAACGTTTCTGTTTGCCGCCTTCGATCAGTTTGATCGGCGAACCTTCTACCAGGTTGAGGATCAGCTGAGTGATCGCACGGGAGCTACCGATACGCGCGGCGTTCAGGTTATCCAGACGCGGACCCATCCAGTTAAACGGACGGAACAGGGTAAACTTGAGGCCGGTTTTATCACCGTAAGCCCAAATCACGCGATCCAGCAGCTGTTTGGAAACCGAGTAGATCCAGCGCTGTTTGCTGATTGGCCCCACCACCAGGTTGGAGGTGTCTTCGTCGAAGTTCGCGTCGGTACACATGCCGTACACTTCGGAAGTCGACGGGAAGATGATGCGCTTGTTGTACTTCACGCAGTCACGAATAATCTTCAGGTTCTCTTCGAAGTCCAGTTCGAATACGCGCAGCGGGTTACGGGTATATTCGATAGGCGTCGCAATTGCCACCAGTGGCAGCACCACGTCACATTTCTTAATGTGGTATTCGATCCACTCGGAGTGGATGCTGATGTCGCCTTCTACAAAGTGGAAGCGCGGGCAGTCGAGGAAGCGGCTGATGGCGTCAGAGCCAATATCCAGACCGTAAATCTCATAGTTATCATCCTGAAGCAGGCGTTCGGTCAGGTGGTTACCGATGAAGCCGTTCACGCCCAGAATCAGCACGCGGGTACGACGTTTCACCGCTACAAACGGACGGCTGGAGAGCAGCGCACCGGCCACCAGGCCCATCGCTGGCGCCAGCTGAGTGCCCTGCATGTAAACGCCGTTAGCGCTCTGACCGGTGACGATTTCCAGCGCGCCCTCACCACAAGCAACCACCAGTGGAGCCACGGACAGCACGGTACCCGGCTTCGCGGCAGCCATATCGGTGCGCACACGGGATTTCCAGACGATGAATTTATTGGTGCCGACATAGCCAAACGCGCCCGGCCACGGATCGCTCACCGCGCGCACCAGGTTGTGCAGTTCCTGCGCCGGTTTTTCCCAGGTCAGACGACCGTCTTCCGGGGTACGACGACCCACGTAGGTCGCGTCTGCATCATTCTGTGCACGTTCCTGAGTCTGACCGCTGCGGATTTTCGGCAGCACATCGCCCAGCAGAGTCTGGGAAGCCGCGCACAGCTTACGGTGCAGCGACAGCGCCACGTCAGAGTCGGCAATAGCGACAGTCTGCTGCGCCACAATGTCGCCCGCATCCGCGCGGTTGGTCATGCGGTGCAGGGTAACGCCGGTCTCTTTCTCACCGTTGACCAGCACCCAGTTCAGCGGCGCACGGCCACGGTATTTTGGCAGCAGGGAACCGTGCAGGTTGAAAGCCCCCTTCGGTGCCAGATTGAGGATGTCGTCGCTCAGCAGGTTGCGATAGTAGAAGGAGAAAATCACGTCCGGCGCCATCGCACGAATACGGTCAACCCACAGCGGGTGATTCACATCTTCCGGCGCATAAACGGTAATGCCCTGCTCGGCTGCCAGACGGGCAACGGAGCCAAAGAAGTTGTTTTCACCGGCGTTATCCGGGTGAGTGAAGATCGCCTCAATGTCGTATCCGGCATCCAGCAGTGCCTGAATACCGGTGCAACCCATGTCGTGATAGGCAAATACAACAGCTTTCATTAACGATTTTCCTCTTCAGATTCCAGATTTTCCTGGCGAACAACACGTTGAATAAAGTAACGAGGACGGGCGCGCACGTCGTTGTAGATGCGGCCGATATACTCCCCGAGCAGGCCCATGCCGATAAACTGAGCCCCGATAAACATGAACAGAATGGCGAATAGCATGAACACCCCGTCACCCGCCCATTCCGGGCCCAGCGCCAGGCGCAGCACCACTAACAGAATGGAGAAAGCAAAGCCGAGCACGGCGATGACGCTACCGACCACGCTCAGAAGACGCAGCGGCGTGGTGGTTAAACAGGTCACCAGGTCGTACATCAGGTTGATGAGGCGCATAAAGCTGTATTTTGAATCACCGAACTCACGCTCGGCGTGCATCACCGGGATCTCCACGGCGCGGCGAGCAAAAGTGTTCGCCAGAATCGGGATGAAGGTGCTGCGTTCGTGGCAGTTGAGCATCGCATCGATGATATGGCGGCGATAGGCGCGCAGCATGCAGCCGTAGTCGCCCATCGCTTTACCGGTGGTCCGCTGGATCAAACGGTTAATCATCTTCGACGCCGTTTTACGGAAGATGCTGTCCTGACGGTTCTGGCGCACGGTGCCGACTACGTCGTAGCCTTCGTCTGCCTTTTCAACCAGGCGCGGAATTTCTTCCGGCGGGTTTTGCAGGTCAGCATCGAGAGTGATAATAAGGTCGCCGGTAACGTGGCTGAAGCCCGCCATAATCGCCGAGTGCTGGCCGTAGTTACGGTTCAGCAGCACCGCCACGATGTGGCTTTCCGGGGCTTCCGCCGCTTCCACCAGCATGCGTGCAGAGTCATCGCTACTGCCGTCATCAACCAGCAAAATTTCATAGTCACGATTAAGCGTCGCACAGGCTGCGTCGGTACGACGGATCAACTCCGGCAGGCTATCCTGCTCGTTGTAGACCGGTATCACGACGGAGACTTTTTTGACTAAAGGGTACTCAAACATATCAACGGCCTGCTAACTGATGGAGCGCCGTAATGACACGGGTGGTGTCGTCATCGGTCATATCCGGGAAAAGAGGGAGCGAACAGATACGCGCGCTGTTCCATTCGGTATTGGGCAAAGAGAGTTCCGGGAAGCGCTCGCGGTAGTACTTCTGCGTATGCGCCGCACGGAAGTGCAGCCCGGTGCCGATACCTTGCGCCTTGAGCTGTTCCATCAGTGCATCGCGGCTGATACCGCAGCGCTGCTCATCTACGCGAATAATAAACAGATGCCAGGCGTGCAGGTGAGGCCAGCTCGGTACGGCCAGCGGCTGGAAAGGCGTGTCCGCCAGTTCCTGCACGTAGCGCTGCGCGATATCGCTACGACGCTGATTGGCCTGGCCCAGCTTGCCCAGTTGAACCAGCGCCAGCGCGGCGTTGATATCGGCCAGGTTGTACTTAAATCCGGGGCTAATTACTTCCGCCTGCGGCGCGCGGCCGTGGGTCTGGCGGTCGTAGGCATCAACGCCAAGACCGTGGAATTTCAGGCTGCGAATGCGGTTTGCCAGCTGTTCGTCGTTGGTAACAATCAGCCCGCCTTCCGCGCTGGTCATGTTTTTGATGGCGTGGAAGGAGAAAATCGCCGTTCCCTGCCAGCCAACATGATGGCCTTTGTAGTAGGTGCCCGCCGCATGCGCCGCGTCTTCAATCAGCGGAATGCCGTGGCGTTCAGCCACTGCGCGCAGCCCGTCGATATCCGCCGGCGCGCCAGCATAATGCACGGGAATAATCGCTTTGGTGCGCGGAGTAATTGCCGCTTCAACCGCTTCTGGGGTGATCATCAGATTGTCGCGATCGACGTCGATCATCACCGGGGTCGCGCCCAGCAGAACGATCATATTGAGGGTAGAAACCCAGGTTTGCGAAGGGGTGATGACTTCATCGCCAGGACCAATGCCGAGGGCCATCAACGTAACGTGCATACCGCCGGTCGCGGAACTCACGGCAATTGAAAAACGGTTTCCCGTCAGGGCGCAAAACGCCTCTTCCAGCGCCTGGTTTTTTGGTCCGGTGGTGATCCAACCCGATTGCAGCACCTCTTTCAGCGCTGCGAACTCCGCCTCGCCCATAGAGGGACGTGAAAACGGCAGAAAATCACTCATGAATGTTCCTTACCCTATAACGCAAATGAGTACGCCTGATTCGAGAATAAAACGGTGCTTATCGCGGTGTTGTTAAAATCAGGAATAGATAGACGTGATAATTAAACCTACAACATTGAATTGCAGTAAAAGTATCAGTGTTATCTTAGGATAAGATTAAGAAAGAAATACGGATTCATGCAATAAATGATTAATAAACAAAATCAATACTTTATAAAGGTCATTGTTCTCACTGAATTTTTGTAAAAAAAAAGCCCAGTTTGCATTGAAACTGGGCTCAGACTCACATAATTCAACGTTTTCTAAACAAGTACTTTATTTATGGCTCATTTTAATATCCGTTGAATATTAGTGTAATAAATAACGCGTATTGCTGTGGTAAGCCCTAGCGTAAATTAGCAGGGAAATCTTTCGGCAATTCGCTCGCCGCGCAGTTAATTACGCTGTCGTTATTGGCCCCACAGTCGCGAACGAAGGTAATCGTTGCAAATTCATCAATAACTTCTGTTGGATAGGCCGGGCCTGCATCACGATAGCTATTCATCAGCGGAATGTGATCATTCTGGAAGCACACGGTTTTTTCCGGATTGTTCATCACCCAACGTGGGAAGAAGATGGTGCCGTGGAACAGTTTGTCGCCCAGGTTTGCAATCAGGCTCACATCGGTACCGGTCGGTTCAGTCCAGGAAATTTTGTAGATGTTTTCACCTACGCGGACAATATACGCCTGCTGGTCTTTCACCCAACGATTCGCCACGATGCCGCTGTGGATACGGTAATCCAGAGTGTGGTCGTTTTTGACGTAAATTTCGTAGTTCCAGCCGTTATCGTAGGTATAGACCAGATGTTTGCCAACGAAACCGCTCAAATCGTGTTTATCAAAGTTGCTCATGATTAAATCTCCTTGTGTCGATGCAGAGATCTTATTGCTTTAAAAAATAAATGAATAACGCTATGTTTTAATGAAACCCATCTACTTTTTGAATCAATTATGCACAAGACAACGCTGGAACAATGGGCGCTGCTGGAGAAGGTGGTAGCGCTCGGGAGCTTTGCCAAAGCGGCGGAAGAGACCCATCGCAGCCAGTCGTCGGTGAGCTACAACCTGGCGCTATTACAAGAGCGTCTCGGCGTGGCGCTGCTGATTCCGGAAGGCCGCCGTGCGGTATTAACCCCGGCAGGCGAACTGCTGCTGGCCCAGGTCAAACCGCTACTGAAGGCCTTTGCCTGGGTAGAGACCCGCGCAGCCACACTGCGCGAAGGTATGCGCACCCGGCTGGATTTAGTGGTCGACAGTATTTTCCCGCGTGAGCGGCTGTTTGCCATTTTGCGCCAGTTTCAGCAGCGCTATCCGCAGACGCAGGTGCGCTTAACTGAAGTGCTGGAGAACGCCAGCGGCAACGATGCCATTCAGGCCGAGGCAGACGTGATGGTGCTGACCCGCCGCCAGGACATTACCGGGCGCGGCGAATGGTTGATGAACATTGATTTTGTTGCCGTCGCCCATCGCGATCATCCCCTTTTCCAGCACGAAGAGACGCTCAGCGATGAGCACCTTCGCGCCTGGCCGCTGATCCGCATCGCCGATAACAACAGTGACCAACAGGCCGAACGCGACGCGTGGACCTTTTCGACTATTGATGCGGCCATCGATGCGGTGATGTATCAGGTAGGATACGGCTGGCTGCCGGAGGAGAGAATTCAGAACGAACTGGCGCAGGGAATTTTAAAGACGCTGCCGCTTAGCCACGGCGTACGGCGCGCCACGCCGCTGCATCTGATCGTCAAACGGGATTTAGCCCCGCTCGACGAACAGGTGGAGATGCTGCTGCGGCTCTTTAGCCAGCAGAATTAATGGCTTATTCCGCCAGCGCTTGGGCACAGGCCCAGGCGCTGGACCACGCCCACTGGAAGTTATAGCCGCCCAGCCAGCCGGTCACGTCCATCACTTCGCCAATGAAGTAGAGCCCCGGCGCTTTTTTCGCTTCCATGGTGCGCGAAGAAAGTTCGTTGGTGTCTACGCCGCCCAGCGTCACTTCCGCCGTGCGATAGCCCTCGGTGCCGTTTGGCTGCACGCGCCAGTCGGTCAGCGTATCGACCAGCGTTTGCTGATCGCGGATATTAAGCTGTTTGAGCGTGACGTCCGGGATTTGCCCAAGCTGTTGCAGGCACTCGACAAGCCGTTTTGGTAGCTGCATCGCCAGCGTATTTTTCAGGCTCTGGTTCGGGTGCTCGGCGCGCTGCACGTCGAGGAAATCCGCCAGGTCGATATCCGGCAGTAAATTAATGCTCACGAACTCACCCGCCTGCCAATAGCTTGAGATTTGCAGCACTGCGGGGCCAGATAGTCCGCGGTGGGTGAAAAGCAGACTTTCGCGGAATACCGTGCCGTCCTGCGCGGTGATGACCGACGGCACCGACACGCCAGACAATACCTGTAGCTGTTCGAGCATCGGTTTATGCAGAGTGAATGGCACCAGGCCCGCGCGGGTTGGCAATACTTTCAGACCAAACTGCTCGGCCACCTTATAGCCGAAAGGCGTCGCCCCGAGTCCCGGCATCGACAGGCCACCGCTGGCAATGACCAGCTTATTGGCCGACACTTCATCACCGTTAAGCACAAGCGTGTAGCCCTCGTCATCACGGGTGACGCTCAGGATTTCACTTCTCAGACGCGTGGTGACATTGCCCTTTTCGCACTCGGCAACCAGCATCGCCACGATTTGATCGGCGGAGTCATCGCAGAAAAGCTGCCCGAGAGTCTTTTCATGCCAGGCAATGCCGTGCTTACCGACCATGTCGATAAAGTCCCATTGGGTATAGCGCGCTAGCGCAGATTTGCAGAAATGCGGGTTCTGGCTCAGATATGCCGCGGGTTCGACATAAAGGTTAGTAAAATTGCAGCGACCGCCGCCGGACATCAGGATTTTACGCCCCGGTTTCTTGCCGTTATCCAGCAGCAAAACGCGGCGCCCTGCCTGTCCAGCCATGGCGGCACAAAACATTCCTGCCGCTCCGGCACCCACTACAATGGCATCAAACCTTTCCACGCACTATCCTCAACTTAGGTATTGTCGGGAATTGTAAATTTTTCACCGAAGTCGTACCAGTGAAATATCCGCAAACCCGACTTATCCGATTGATACAAAATAAATAATTCTTTTCGACCTTTAAAATTACATGGATAAATATCAAAAAAAATAGAGATTTCACTTTGCCCGCGCCGCCAATGTCCCTGATAATGCCGCGCGTTCATGTCCTCAAAATGGCGTAACGTCCTATGTTACATTTGTTTGCTGGTCTGGATTTACATACCGGGCTGTTGTTAGTACTGGCACTGTTGTTTGTTCTTTTCTACGAAGCGATTAACGGCTTCCATGATACGGCTAACGCAGTGGCCACCGTAATTTATACCCGCGCCATGCGTTCGCAGCTTGCTGTTGCAATGGCCGCAATCTTTAACTTCTTCGGCGTTCTGTTGGGCGGCCTGAGTGTAGCTTATGCCATCGTGCATATGCTGCCGACGGATCTGTTGCTCAATATGGGCTCCGCTCACGGCCTCGCCATGGTCTTTTCCATGCTGTTGGCGGCTATTATCTGGAACCTCGGCACCTGGTACTTCGGTCTGCCTGCGTCCAGCTCCCACACGCTTATCGGTGCCATCATCGGTATTGGTTTAACCAATGCGCTGATGACCGGAACGTCCGTGGTTGATGCACTCAACATCCCGAAAGTGATTAACATTTTCGCGTCGTTGATCGTGTCGCCAATTGTGGGTCTGGTGTTTGCTGGCGGTCTGATTTTCGTGCTGCGTCGTTTCTGGAGCGGTACCAAAAAACGTGCTCGTATCCACCTGACTCCTGCTGAACGTGAAAAGAAAGACGGTAAGAAAAAGCCGCCGTTCTGGACTCGTATTGCTCTGATCCTCTCCGCAATTGGCGTGGCATTCTCCCACGGTGCGAACGATGGTCAGAAAGGCATTGGCCTGGTGATGCTGGTACTGATTGGCGTTGCTCCGGCAGGTTTCGTGGTTAACATGAACGCTTCCGGCTACGAAATCACCCGTACCCGCGATGCGGTCAACAACGTTGAAACCTTCTTCCAGCAGCGCCCTGAGCTGCTGCTGAAAGTACAAAACAGCGCTGACCCGTTAACCCCTGAAGCACTGCAAGCCACTGAGTTCCATTGTCACCCGGCGAACACCATGAACGCGCTTGACCGCACGAAGGCGATGCTGTCAGGAATCGAGAGCTACGATAAACTCTCGGTAGAGCAGCGTGGTCAGCTTCGTCGCATCATGCTCTGCATCTCTGACACCACCGATAAAGTGGCGAAGATGCCGGAAGTGAATGCCGACGATCAGCGTCTGTTGAAGAAACTGAAAACCGACATGCTGAGCACCATTGAGTACGCGCCAATCTGGATTATTATGGCCGTCGCACTGGCGCTGGGCATTGGTACCATGATCGGCTGGCGCCGTGTTGCTACCACTATCGGCGAGAAAATCGGTAAGAAAGGTATGACCTACGCACAGGGCATGGCCGCGCAGATGACCTCTGCGGTGTCCATCGGTCTGGCAAGTTATACCGGGATGCCGGTTTCCACGACGCACGTACTCTCCTCTTCCGTGGCGGGTACCATGCTGGTCGATGGCGGCGGGTTACAGCGTAAAACCGTGACCAACATCCTGATGGCCTGGGTCTTCACCCTGCCGGCCTCTATCATTCTGTCCGGCGTGCTGTACTGGATCTCGCTGAAGCTTATCTAAGCTCACAGTGATAAAAACATAAAAACGGGTCAGGAAACTGGCCCGTTTTTTTTACTCAGTGCCAAATCATCAAAACAATTAAGCTAATGACCACCAATCCACAAAGTGAACTGGTCAAAATAAACTGACGGCGAACGCGCTCACAGCGACGGATAAACTCATCGTCGTGATGGTCGCGGTAACGCTGCCCGTAGATGTACCAGACCAGACGCATCTGCTTGCCCGGCTGGCCGTGAGAGGTGAAAAAACCACCGCCATCGACATACTGATAGAGCAAGGGATCGCAACCTCGTAGTACAACCAATAACGCACGTAACGATGAGAAGTAACGTGCCATATTCACCACACAAACGACACACAGGGCCCAAAACAGCGCAATTGTGCTGATCATAACTCCTCCCCGGCGACCAGCCCTCAGAGATATCCCCCAGGGCATACCGCTCCCCAATTTCCCACCAACACCTCAGTAAAAGAGTGCGATTCCGATCACGTTTATTTATTCGACCGGCTCATTAAATAGTGTAGGAGATCAGTTAAATTTTTTACCACAAGGTTAATCGTTATCAATACGTAAGATGGAAAAATTTGTTTAACTAATTGGCGAACCGGATGCATTGACGGCGCCCCAAGGCCAATATAAGGTAGAAATATCTTCTACAATTAGGTCTTTAAGGGCAAACCCCGCGCAGATAGCACGCAGGACGCGGGCAAGGGACAGCGCATGGGCTGTCTGGTCCAACAGTCATCGACAACTTTATGGAAGGAGTAACACTATGGCTTACAAACACATTCTTATCGCCGTCGACCTTTCACCAGAGAGCAAAGTACTGGTAGAGAAAGCGGTATCAATGGCTCGCCCTTACAATGCGAAAGTCTCTCTGATTCACGTTGACGTGAACTATTCCGATCTCTACACCGGGCTGATTGACGTCAATCTGGGCGACATGCAGAAACGAATCTCCGAAGAGACTCACCACGCGCTGAGCGAACTCTCTACTGGTGCAGGCTACCCAATCACCGAAACCCTGAGCGGTAGCGGCGACCTGGGTCAGGTGCTGGTTGATGCTATCAAGAAATACGATATGGACCTGGTTGTCTGCGGTCATCACCAGGATTTCTGGAGCAAACTGATGTCTTCTGCTCGTCAGCTTATCAACACCGTTCACGTTGATATGCTGATTGTTCCGCTGCGCGACGACGAAGAAGAATAAATCTCTCATCGAGCATCGTGAAAACGCCTGCCTATGCAGGCGTTTTTATTTCTAGCCTTTGCGCCCGGCAATCCACTCCTGCACTTCCACCACGAAGGTGTCAGGCGCTTTGCGGTACATCTTACGCGCCAGGTCCAGAATCGTATGCTGGCCTAACGCCTCTTCCATTCGCTGCTGCGCCATGTCCATCACCGAACGCACGCCGCAGATACCTTCGCAGGCCCACTCCGGCGGCTGCTCATCAAAGACCGCCAGACGCTGACGAATTTCCCGGCACTCGAAAATACGCTTATCGCCGTCAATAGCGTTGACCACGTCCAGTACCGTAATGTCCTCAGCCGGTTTCGCCAGCTGAAAACCGCCGCCCTTCCCTTCGATGCTGCGCACCAGCCCGGCTTTCGACAGGCGGGTAAAGATTTTGGCCAGATAGTCATAGGGCACGCTTTGCAGCTCAGCAATTTCGCGCACGCTCATATCGCGGGCATCCCCTTTGCCGTCCACCATGCACATCAGACTATGTATGCCGTACTCAACCCCAGAACTGTAGAATGCCATGCGCTCTTATCTCAGCCAAAATGAATCTGAGTTATTGTAGCTTTTTCGCCAGACGCATTCCAGACAGCAAGCATAAATACCGAGCAATTAAAAATTTAATTAATTAAATATCAAATAGATAAAATCAAAATGTGTCTTCTGGTGCGATTACCGACACGAATCACATTGCAATCCTTAACTACGACCAATAAAATCCTAGTCAATTAATCGTAGTGAACAGTGAGACAAACCTAATGCGTAAACAAATTCTGATCGTCGGTGCCGGTTTTGCCGGTATGTGGGCAGCGCTGAGCGCCGCGCGTCTGGCAGACAAACACCAGCAGGCCGTTGATATTACGGTGATTGCGCCACAGCCGGAGCTGCGCGTTCGTCCGCGTTTTTATGAAAGCCACGTTCAGACGCTGGTTTCGCCACTGATGCCGCTGTTCGACGTCACCGGCGTTAAATTCCTGCGCGGCACCGTTGAGCAGATCCTTCCGGCCTCGAAAGAGGTGAGCTGGAAAGACGAGAACGGTGAAGTGCGTCTGCGCCGTTACGACCGTCTGGTGCTTGCCAGCGGCAGCCACGTCAACCGCGATATCGTTGCCGGTGCCGCCGAACATGCGTTCGACCTTGACCAACTGGAAAGCGCGACGGTGCTGGAGCAGCATCTGAAAGATCTGGCCGGCCAGCCTGAGAGCGACGCGCGTAACACCGTAGTCGTGTGCGGCGGCGGCTTCACCGGGATTGAGATGGCGCTGGAGCTTCCGGGCCGTCTGCGTGAAATTCTGGGTGAAGATGCTAAGACCAGAGTTGTCGTAGTTGAGCGCGGCGCGCAGCCGGGCGGGCGCTGGAGCAAAGAGTTACGCGATGTGATTATCGAAGCCTCTGCCGAGCTGGGCGTGGAGTGGCTGGTGAATGCGGAAGTGGAAAGCGTGGATGCGTCCGGCGTAACGCTGAAAGATGGGCAGGTTATTGCCTCCCAGACCATTATCTGGACCGTCGGCGTTCAGGCTAATGGTCTGACGGCGCAGATTGATGCGCCGCGCGACCACCAGGGTCGTCTGCACGTGAACGCAAATCTTCAGGTTGAAGGGCACGAAGACATTTACGCCACCGGCGACGTCGCCTACGCAGCCACCGACGATAAGGGCAACCATGCGCTGATGACCTGCCAGCACGCCATTCTGCTAGGCAAATTTGCCGGTAACAACGTGGCAGCAAGCCTGTTGAATGTCGCCCCGCTGCCGTATCGTCAGGAGATGTACGTTACCTGTCTGGATCTGGGTGCATGGGGTGCGGTGTACAGTGAAGGCTGGGATCAGCAGGTAAAGCTGACGCGTGAAGAGGCGAAGAAGCTGAAAGTGTCGATTGTCAGCGAACTGATTTATCCACCGAAAGCGGATCGTGCAGTGGCGTTTGAGATTGCGGACCCGCTGGCACCGTTTGTTTAAGATTGTGCAAGCCCCCTCACCCCGGCCCTCTCCCCATAGGGGCGAGGGGGAAAGGCAGAGAGTGCAGGCCGCGCGGTCGATCCCCTCTCCCCTTTGGGGAGAGGGTTAGGGGAAATTACTCCGCCGTCCCCGCATAAATATCAAACCGATGCCCTTTGGTGACCACCGCATTCGGTGTCGCCACGTCCGCCAGCGGCGGCGCGTAATCCGGGCGTTTCACCACCACGCGTTTGGTTGCCAGCTGACGCGCCGGTTCCAGCAGACCATCCGCATCCAGATCCGGTCCCACCAGCGACTGAAACACGCGCATCTCTTTTTTCACCAGCGCGCTTTTCTGCTTATGCGGGAACATCGGGTCAAGATACACCACCTGCGGACGCGGGGTGATATCCGTTAACGCCGTCAGGCTGGAGGCATGAATCAGCTGTAGCCGCTCCTGCAACCACGGGCCAATTTCCGGGTCGGCGTAACCGCGCGCCAGGCCATCGTCGAGCAATGCCGCCACCACCGGGTTACGCTCCAGCATCCGCACTCGGCAGCCAACGGAAGCCAGCACGAACGCATCACGCCCCAACCCCGCCGTCGCATCCACCACGTCAGGCAGATAGCCGCCTTTCACGCCCACGGCTTTCGCCACCGCTTCACCGCGACCGCCGCCGAATTTACGCCGGTGCGCCATCGCCCCGCCGACAAAATCCACGAAGATGCCGCCAAGCTTTGGCTCGTCGCGTTTACGCAGTTCCAGATGCTCCGGCGTCATCACCAGCGCCATCAGGTTGTCGTCGTCCTGTTCCAGCCCCCAGCGGGTGGCAAGAACAGATAAGGCGCCGTCTCCGGCGCCCGTTTCATCAAGTAGACAAATTTTCACGAACGAGTTAACCCTTGATGCCGTAGTGCTCAAGCATCGCATCAAGCTGCGGTTCACGGCCACGGAAGCGTTTGAACAGCGCCATTGGCTCTTCAGAACCACCGCGGGTCAGGATGTTATCGAGGAACGACTGCCCGGTCTGACGGTTGAAGATCCCTTCTTCCTCAAAGCGAGAGAAGGCATCTGCCGCCAGCACGTCGGCCCACAGGTAGCTGTAGTAGCCTGCCGCATAGCCACCCGCAAAGATGTGGCTGAAAGCGTGCGGGAAACGACCCCAAGTTGGACCTGGTACCACGGCGACCTGTTTCTTGATTTCGGCCAGCGTCTCAAGCACTTTCGCGCCCTGCTGCGGGTCATACTGGGCGTGCAGGCGGAAGTCGAACAGACCGAACTCCAGTTGACGCAGGATAAACAGCGCCGCCTGGTAGTTTTTCGCCGCCAGCATTTTATCCAGCAGTTCCTTCGGCAGCGGTTCGCCGGTTTCATAGTGGCCGGAGATAAACGCCAGCGCTTCCGGCTCCCAGCACCAGTTTTCCATAAACTGGCTTGGCAGTTCGACGGCATCCCATGGCACCCCGCTGATACCGGAAACACCAGCGGTTTCGATGCGGGTCAGCATATGATGCAGGCCGTGACCAAACTCGTGGAACAGGGTGATCACTTCGTCATGGGTAAACAGCGCCGGTTTGCCGTTCACCGGGCGGTTAAAGTTACAGGTCAGGTAGGCGACCGGTTTTTGCAGCGTGCCGTCGAGTTTACGCATCTGGCCGACACAGTCATCCATCCACGCCCCGCCGCGCTTGTGCTCGCGGGCGTACAGGTCGAGGTAGAAGCTGCCGCGCAGTTCGTTGCTTTCGTCATACAGCTCGAAGAAGCGCACTTCCGGATTCCAGACGTCAACGTCGGTACGCTCTTTGGCGGTGATGCCGTAAATGCGCTTAACCACTTCGAACAGACCGTTAACGGCCTTGTTTTCCGGGAAGTACGGGCGCAGCTGCTCGTCGCTGATGCTGTAGAGGTGCTGCTTCTGTTTTTCGCTGTAGTAGGCGATATCCCACGGTTGCAGTTCATCAACGCCAAATTCGGCTTTGGCGAAGGCGCGCAGCTGGGCCAGCTCTTTTTCACCCTGCGGACGGGCCCGTTTGGCCAGATCGGTCAGGAAGTCGAGCACCTGCTGTGGGTTTTCCGCCATTTTGGTGGCGAGCGATTTAAAGGCGTAGCTTTCAAAGCCCAGCAGCTGAGCCAGCTCGTGGCGCAGCGCCAGAATTTCTTCCATCACCGGCGTGTTATCCCACTTCCCGGCGTTCGGTCCCTGGTCGGAGGCGCGAGTGGAGTAGGCGCGGTACAGTTCTTCACGAAGCGCCTGGTTGTCGCAGTAGGTCATCACCGGCAGGTAGCTTGGGATATCCAGCGTCAGCAGGTAACCTTCTTGCTCTTTGGCTTCAGCCTGGGCTTTCGCCGCGGCCAGCGCGCTTTCCGGCATGCCAGAAAGTTCAGATTCATCGGCAACCAGCTTGCTCCAGCCCATGGTGGCATCGAGCACGTTGTTGCTGTACTGGTTGCCAAGCTCTGACAGACGCGTCGCAATTTCGCCGTAGCGCTGCTGCTTCTCTTTCGGCAGACCGATGCCGGACAGTTCAAAATCACGCAGCGCGTTATCGACCGCTTTTTTCTGTGCGGTGTTCAGCGTGGCGTAGTTATCGCCATCACGCAGGTCGCGGTAGGCGTTGTAAAGCCCTTCGTTTTGACCGACCCAAGTGCTGTATTCCGACAGCAGCGGCAGCGTCTGCTCATAGGCTTCACGCAGCTCCGGGCTGTTTTTGACCGAGTTCAGGTGGCTCACCGGCGAGAAAATACGCCCCAGCACGTCGTCCACTTCCGCCAACGGCTGGCAGAGGTTTTCCCAGCTATACGGCCCGCCCTGCGCCACTACGCGTTCCACATTCTCACGACAGTCGTTCAGTGCTTTGGTCACGGCAGGGACAACATGTTCGGGCTGAATCTGGGAAAACGGCGGTAGGTCGAAGGGGGTCAGTAATGGATTGGTCATATGCGCAGTCCTGGTCTAAGAAAGAAATGAAGCGCTCATCGGCGCTTTAGCGATAGATCTAGAATGGGGGATAGTTGGGGGAATTTCAATGATAGTGGGCACTCATTTCACCGACGTTGTAAACGATGCCGAACAGCGCAACGGCCAGTAAAAACAGCGCGGAGAGGCGTTCGAGGCGAAGCGCATACTTTCCTGACAGCAAGCGTTGAACCGTCAGGATATAGAGCGACAACACGGTAACATCAAACAGCACCCACACCAGCGAGAGCGTCAGCATGCTCAGCGTGAAGTCCTGCGTGACGGCAATAAACTGTGGGAAGAAGGCGACAAAAAAGAGGATGTCCTTCGGATTTGAAATACCAATAAGAAAGCCCTTCAGCAGGCCGCCGCGCGCAGGAGTCATCTGCACCTCCTGCGCCTTGTGCATCAAGCTGCTGATGGCGCTCCAGCCGATATAGAGCGAGCCCGCCATCCCCAGCAGCGACAGCATGACCGGTGACAATGCCACCACGCCGAGCAGCATCAGGGTTGCCAGCACAATCAGCACCAGCGACGCGGCGTTAGTTCCTATCACCGTGATAAACGCCCGGCGGCTGCCTTCCCGCGCGGCGGTTCCCGTGACCAGCGCCACCACCGGGCCGGGCGTTGCTAGCAGCAATAATACCGCCAGCATATAGGCGGCAAGTAACGTCAGATTCATGGTTTTTTCCTGATGATTAACAGACCTGCACGGCACACCCATTATTCGGCGCGGGCCGCGCATTGAAAAACGGAAAAAACTACGCTTCAATGTGAGTAAAACTCACAATAGAACATCACTATGTCGCTACCGCCGCTGTACGCCCTGCGCGCTTTTGAAGCCGCTGCTCGCTTAGGCTCCTTCAGCAAAGCCGCTGAATTACTCAACGTGACGCCCGGCGCGGTGAGCCGTCATGTCCGCACGCTGGAGCAATGGTTCGACTGCGCGCTCTTTCAGCGCCACGGGCCGCGCGTCACCGTCACCGATGCCGGACAAACGCTGGCGGCACAGCTCGGTGAGGGCTTTCAAAGTCTGGAGCGAGCCTGCGAGGCATTTGGTCATCGTCGTCGCGAGCTTCGCCTGAAAGCACCGTCCACGCTGACAATGCGCTGGCTGCTGGCAGCACTTCAACCGCTCACCTCACCGCAAATTGCGCTCTCCAGCGTGTGGATGGATACCGATACGGTTGATTTCAGCCGGGAACCCTACGACTGCGCCATTTTGCTGGGCGACGGCCAATTTGGTTCCGGGACACAAAGTCAGTTGCTGTTTGAAGAGTGGCTGATACCTATCTGTGCCCCCCAGATCTCCGCACAGGCCAGGAAAAATCTCGAGCGCTGCGAGCTGATTCACCCCTCACCGGATCGCCGCGACTGGCGGCGCTGGCTAAAACGAACCGGGCAATTCTCAACGCTGAATACCGCGCGCGGTAAGGTGTTCGATACCCTTGAGCAGGGCTATCTGGCCGCCATTGGTGGGCATGGGGTCGCCATTGGTGATTTGCTATTGAGCCAGGAGGCGCTCGCCAGCGGTCTGCTGACGCTGCCCTTTAACGACGCCGTCGCTACCGGGGATGGTTATTGGTTGGTGTGGCCGAAGGCTTCGGCGCAATCGCCGGAGATTGCAAGGCTACATGCACATTTAAAAAAGGCGATACCGCAGCCGGTACCGCCTTCCCTCAACATGCTGCGCTAATTAGTGCGGCTTTTTCGCCATTTCATAGGCGGCAGGCAGGTTCAGACGCTGCCAGAACTGCTGGTCAGCGGTGGTGCCTGACAGCGGATAACCCGCCGGCAGCGCGCTTTTCACCATCAGCGCGCGACGCTGTGCGGCAGAGAGATTCGGCAGCGCCGCTTCCAGCAGCACTTCAGCGCCCTGCGGCACCGTGATGGTCTGCTTCTCACCCTTCTGCTGCGGCAGGTCGTAGGTCATGGTAAAGCGGTAGAAATCGCGCATCGCCGGGTCGCGGTACGGGTCATCTTTACCCGCCGTTTTTGCGCATTCAGCCAGCGTCGTGCCGCACTCTTTCTCCAGCGCCGCGCGCAGTTGGTCGCGGGCTTCGTTAAACAGCGCGCGGAACTTCGCGTCGTTCAGGTAGTGGGCAACGTTACGCTGCGCCACCATGCGGGAGCCCATGACGTCCAGCGGGTAGTGCACGCCGAGCACGATACGCGAGTAGCCATAGCGCGCGCCGCGAGTCACCAGCGCGTCAAAACGCTCGGGGATCATCTCCGCCATCAGCAGCGCGTCGGTATAGCCGGTGTTGGTATGGCCGCTTGGGAATGAGCCGCCGTCGGCGGTATACGGATGGTTATCTTTAATCACCACATCGTCCGGCACCAGGTGAATGGTGTTGCCCTGAATCAGGAACGGACGCGGGTTATTGAAGTGTTTTTTCGCCGCGCTGGTGCTCACTTCGGAGGCTTTAATCAGCGCTGCCGCTTTGCTGAGCTCACCTTTGTCGTAGGCCGCGATAAACGCTTTGCCCAAACGTGGCCCCATTGCATCGCTCAGGAAGTAAAGGTGGTTGATGCCTTCCGCATCCGCCAGCGCCTGGTGGCGGGCAGTTTGGGTCGCATCACGGTTAATATCGGTCACCGTCGCCAGGTTCTGCTTCACTACCGTCTCAGGCAGGGCGCTGAACGCCGAGAGCAGTTCGATACCGGCCTGCTGGTTGGCTTTGGTCTGGAAGTCATAGCCACTGGCCTTGAGCCAGGCTTTATCGGCCTGCGTTTTGCTCTGCTTCGCTTTTTCCAGCTGGTCGCGGGTGAGCGTCGGCGCGTCGCCTTTCAGCGCCGCACGCAGCGCCGTCAGCGATTGCCCTTCCAGCGCGTCAAATGCCGGACTGACCGCCGTTGGCGTCACGGTGTTAGCGATTGTCGCCGCCTGATTCACGGAAACGTCTTTTGCCAGTACCGGCATTGCCAGCGCCATCGCAGCGGCCAGCAGTGTGATTTGCAGTTTCATTATTTTCCTTTTATTCAAACAATTACCTTGCCTGCCGTTGACGCTAAACCTGTCGTTTGACGTTTTTATGACACGTTCACGTTTTGCAACAGTATTGCCACAAATGGAAACGACGCAGCGCTACAGCGGTAATCTGCGCGGATCTGCGGTAAACTGTCAGCTATCTTGTTTAATTCCCGGAATATCCGCATCCATGCTCAGTTATCGCCACAGCTTTCACGCAGGCAACCACGCCGACGTTTTAAAACACACCGTTCAGAGTCTGATCATTGAATCGTTGAAAGAGAAAGAGAAACCGTTTCTCTATCTGGACACCCACGCCGGTGCAGGCCGCTATCAGCTGAGTGGCGAGCACGCCGAAAAAACCGGGGAATACCTGGAAGGAATCGCCCGCATCTGGCAGCAGGACGACCTGCCGGAAGAACTGGTGCCGTATATCTCCGTGGTGGAACACTTCAACCGCACCGGCCAGCTGCGCTACTACCCTGGCTCCCCGCTGATTGCCCGCCAGCTGCTGCGCGAGCAGGACAGCCTGCAGATGACCGAGCTACACCCGAGCGATTTCCCGCTGCTGCGCTCTGAATTCCAGAAAGATAACCGCGCCCGCGTTGATCGTGCCGACGGCTACCAGCAGCTGAAAGCCAAGCTGCCACCGGCTTCTCGTCGCGGCCTGATCCTTATCGACCCGCCGTACGAAATTAAAACCGACTACCAGGCGGTCGTGAGCGGTATCAACGATGGCTACAAGCGTTTTGCCACCGGCACCTATGCCCTGTGGTATCCGGTAGTGCTGCGCCAGCAAATCAAGCGCATGATCCGCGACCTCGAAGAGACCGGCATTCGCAAAATTCTGCAAATTGAGCTGGCGGTGCGTCCGGACAGCGATCAGCGCGGCATGACCGCTTCCGGCATGATTGTTATCAACCCGCCGTGGAAACTGGAAGCGCAGATGAACAACGTGCTGCCGTGGCTGCACAGCAAGCTGGTTCCGGCAGGTACCGGTCATACGCTGGTAAACTGGATCGTGCCGGAGTAATTGCAGGCATCGGTGGAACCTATCAGTTTCAGGTATACAATCGCGAGTATTTTGACGGGGAGCATGAGGCTCACCCACTCAACAATAAACATTCAGGAGCGGCCATGACCAAACATTACGACTACATCGCCATTGGCGGCGGCAGCGGCGGTATCGCCTCCATTAACCGTGCGGCCATGTATGGCCAGAAGTGCGCGTTAATCGAAGCCAAAGATCTCGGCGGCACCTGCGTGAACGTTGGTTGCGTACCGAAAAAAGTGATGTGGCATGCCGCGCAGATTCGCGAAGCAATTCACATGTATGGCCCGGACTACGGTTTCGACACCACCATCAATAACTTCGATTGGGACAAGCTGGTTGCCAGCCGTACCGCCTACATCGACCGCATTCATACCTCTTACGACAACGTACTGGGTAAGAACAAGGTTGATGTGATTAAGGGCTTTGCGCGCTTCGTCGATGCCAAAACCATCGAAGTAAACGGTGAGACGATCACCGCCGATCATATTCTGATCGCGACAGGCGGTCGTCCGAGCCACCCGAATATTCCAGGCGTGGAATACGGTATCGACTCCGACGGTTTCTTCGAGCTGCCGGCGCTGCCGAAGCGCGTTGCCGTGGTGGGTGCAGGCTATATCGCCGTGGAACTGGCAGGCGTTATCAACGGTCTGGGCTCTGAAACCCATCTGTTCGTGCGTAAACACGCGCCGCTGCGCAGCTTCGACCCGTTAATCGTCGAGACGCTCCTTGAGGTGATGAACGCCGAAGGCCCGCAGCTGCATACCAATGCGATTCCAAAAGCGGTGGTCAAGAATGCCGATGGCAGCCTGACCCTGGAGCTGGAAGACGGCCGCAGCCAGACCGTCGACTGCCTGATTTGGGCGATTGGTCGCGAACCGGCGAACGATAACTTCAATCTGGCCGCAACGGGCGTGAAAACCAACGATAAAGGCTACATCGTCGTTGATAAGTTCCAGAACACCAACGTTCCGGGTATTTATGCCGTGGGTGATAACACCGGTGCGGTAGAGCTGACCCCGGTAGCGGTAGCCGCAGGCCGTCGCCTCTCCGAGCGTCTGTTTAACAACAAGCCGGACGAACATCTGGACTACAGCAATATCCCGACCGTGGTCTTCAGCCACCCGCCAATCGGCACCGTGGGCTTAACCGAGCCGCAGGCGCGTGAGCAGTACGGTGACGACGCCGTGAAGGTCTATAAATCCTCCTTCACCGCGATGTATACCGCCGTGACTTCACACCGTCAGCCGTGCCGCATGAAGCTGGTGTGCGTTGGCCCGGAAGAGAAGATCGTCGGTATTCACGGTATTGGCTTCGGCATGGATGAAATCCTGCAAGGCTTCGCCGTGGCGCTGAAGATGGGCGCGACCAAGAAGGACTTCGATAACACCGTGGCGATTCATCCTACGGCGGCGGAAGAGTTCGTGACCATGCGCTAAGGCACATTGCCTGAACGACAAAAAGCCAGACGAATGTCTGGCTTTTTTTATGCGCGCTTCCCCGGGGTCGGCGTAAACGCCTCGCCTGGGCTGCATGCGCGTGTAGCCCGGCCAAGCGAAGCGCCGCCGGGATTGCACTAAACCCTAGAACCGCCAGGTCACCCCAGTCAACAGGGTAAAACTGCCATCACGATCAACCATCGGGCTATTTTTAATTTCATCCGGCAGCACGCTGTAGCTCGCATTTGCCGTCAGCATCAGGTTGTTGGTCAGCGGGTACTTCATCGTCAGCCCAACGTATGGCATCCAGCTGCTGCCCGGCAACCATTGTGCTAATCCACTGCGGCGAGATTCCGCCCTCGACACGCCGTAGTAATAGCGGTTGAAGCTATCGTCATAGTAATAAACCCCCAGCGCAGGGATAATCGCCAAACGGCCCACTGGCAGCACGCGGAAATAAGAGAGTTCCCCCACCCAGCCGTTGCTGTTATCCAGAATATCCGCCGCCGCCGAAACTTTCACGCTGCCCCACTTTTCGTGGTGATACCACGCCGCGCCGGCCATTGCGGTACTGTTACGCTTATCTAACTGCTTCATAGCGCTATCGTCGTTATCCGACGGATCGAAGGTCAGCGGCAGCCAGGAGACCGTCAGGCTGACTTCATCGCGCTGATTTTTAAAGAATGCGTAGCCTAGCGTGGTCTGGCGAATATAAAATGAATCGCCTTCGTAATTAACAATAGGCACCGCATGAGTATTTTCATTATATCCGCGATAAATAGATTCATTAAATACCGCTCCTGCCCCAACCGATAACGCTGCCGATGACATACCTGAAATAAAAGACATAATTAAAAGCAGCGCCGCATTACGCTTAATTGACATTCCCGTTGTCCCGACCTAATATAATACCCTAGTGTCAAGTATGATAATATTCGTATTTATATTGATGCAATCTCAATATTTATATAGATCTATATCAATTTATATATAGAGCTGGGCAATGAAGAAACTTCAGATTAAGCCTCAGGAATTAAAAATAATATCGGTGGTGGCCGCCAGCGAAAATATTAGCCACGCTGCTACCGTGCTGGGCATGGCTCAGGCCAATGTCAGCCGCTATCTTTCTGATGTTGAATCAAAAATTGGGCTTAAAATTTTTGAGCGTAGTTCGCGTAAGCTCACGCCAACTCGCTTTGGCGAATCACTGCTGCCTTACGTTAACGACCTGTTGGAAAAAGAAAACCAACTTAATCATTTCGTGGCTGACTATAAGCATGAAAAAAATGGCCGCGTCACGATTTACTCACCAACAATGATTAACGCCTATCTGGCACGCAACGTGGTAAATACCATAAAAGATATCGGAAACATCAGTTTATATCTGAAAACATTTAATCTGGAACGAAAGTCATTTTATGAAGGTTCCGAATTTCCTGATGACTGCGATATTTTAATTTCCTGCGTGCAACCCAAAAATGAATCCTTAGTGGCAAGCTTTATCGCGAAATATGCGGTCAGCGCCTATGCCAGCACCCAGTATCTTGCGGAGCACCCTATCAGCTCGCCGGACGATCTCGACAAACACTCCTGTATTCTGATGGATTCAATGCTAATTAATGACGCCAACATCTGGCGCTTTAGCCTCGCCGGAAGCCAGGAGGTTCGTGACTTTCGCGTTACCGGCAACTACATCTGCGACAACACTCAGGCGGCACTTGAGCTGGCGCGCAACGGGCTGGGCATTGTCTTTGCACCTAAAAGTAGCGTGCAGGCCGATATTCAATCCGGAGTACTCGCTCCCTGCTTCGCCGAACAGTACGAATGGTGGCTCGATCTGGTGGCTATCTACCGCAAACGTGAATATCAGCCCTGGCGTGTACAGTTTATTCTGGATGAAGTGCTAGAGGAAATCCGCCGCCAGGTTGCCCAACCCCGGCAGGAGTAGCCCCGGCGTGAAGCCGGGGCGTGGTTTTAGAAAGCGTAGGTCATGCTGACCGAGACGTTACGCGGCTCACCGTACACCGCGGAATCATCCAGATACGAGTAGTATTCACGGTCAAACAGATTGTTGACGTTGGCCTGCACCGCCAGCTGTTTAGTGACCTGATACTGCGCGAACAGGCTCACCAGCGGGTAGCTGCTCTGGTAGAGACGCTGAGTTTCGCCGTCCGGCCCGGTCACGTCTTTATAGACCCGGTTTTGCCAGTTCGCACCGCCGCCGATGGTCAACTCAGGCATCACCGGCACGCGGTAGCGGGTGAACAGCTTAAGCTGGGTCTGCGGCGCAAAACTGTTGTAGCGACCATCGCTATCCGTGGCAACGTAGCGCGTAGCGCTGAAGGTCAGCTGCAGGTTATCGGTGACCGCGCCGTTAACCTCAAATTCTGCCCCTTTACTCACCGCGCCGCTGGTCGAACGGTACGCCTGCTCGCTGGAGCCGTTGACAAACTCACCGCTCACCTCTTCCGCCGCGTTTTCCTGCTCAATACGGAACACCGCGAAGTTGGTGGTTAAGCGCCCGTCCGCCCAGTCCGCCTTCAGGCCGGTTTCATAGTTCTTACCGGTCACCGGCGACAGCCATGAACCATCGACCGAACGTTTGGTTTGTGGTGCGAAAATTGAGGTGTAGCTGGCGTAGGCCGACAGGCTTTCGGTCAGGTCATACACCAGGCCGCCGTACGGTGTGATGTTATATTTGCGCATATCGCCGCTGCTGCCGTCGGTGCTGTACTGGGTATAGCGCGCGCCAATAATCAGCGATAGCGGATCGGCAAGCGACAGGCGAGCCGCCGTATAGGCTGATTTCTGCCGCACAATGTCGTCGGCATTTTGATACCAGTCGCCCCATTCCGGCTGCGCTACGCTGCCGTTCCAGTTGTTATCAAAGATACCAATCTGGCTGGCATCCATCGGCCCATCCTGGCTGAAGGTGGCGTTGTGCTGACGGCTGTAGCTCGCACCGGCCATCAGCTGATGCTGACGCCCCAATAGCTTAAATGGCCCGTTGGCGTAGGTATCGAAGGAATCGACGGTACGTTTGCCTTTATCTTTACTTCCCCAACCGGTGGCACCGTCGCCGGTATCGGCATCGGGGTTGCCCATCACGTACAGCAGCGTGTCATTGAAGGTCTGCTCGCCGTGGGTGCCATTAAAGCGATACGACCAGCCGTTATCCCATTCGTGGGTCAGGTCGACAAACACCTTGCGGGACTCAACCTGATAGCGCGTCCAGTCTGCCGCCGTGTTGGTGCTGCGGTCATAGTGCGTACGCGTGCCGTTGCTGTAGAGGCTTGGCAGCCCGCCCCAGGTTGGGTTCCCGGTATTAGATTTCTGGTAGTCCCAACCCAGCGACACGGTGGTGCTGTCGGTAAGATCCGCATCCACCACGCCATAGAAGAATTTCTTGGTTTTATGGTAGCGGTCAAGCCAGCTGTCCTGATCCTGATAGCCGGTGACGATGCGCCCACGCAGGCTGCCGTCAGAGTTCAGCGGCGTAGAGAGGTCGGCGACATAGCGCTGCTTGTTCCAGCTGCCATAGCTGGCGCTGATATTGCCGGTTGCCACCTTACTGTCAGCCCGTTTGCGCACCATGTTGACCGTCGCGCCCGGGTCGCCCGCCCCGGTCATCAGCCCGTTAGCGCCGCGCACCACCTCAATACGGTCATAGATGGCGGTATCTTCCGCCGCATCACCATAGTTCCAGGCATCGCCCAGCGAGGTGGGAATATCATCGTAGGAGAAGTTAGTGATTTCAAAACCGCGCGAGTAGTAATAGCTGCGTTCAGAGTCAATCTGCTGCGACGACACGCCGGTCGCGTTGGTCAACACTTCGTCTACCGTTTGCAGGTCCTGATCCTGCATGCGCTGGTGCGTGACGACGCTGACGGACTGCGGAATATCACGCGGTGCCAGATTCATCTTGGTGCCCGCATGCGTAGTTTTTACCGCGTAATCCTGCTGCTCGTCGGACGTACTTTCTCCGCTGCCGTAGACCACCATCTCCTGACTGGTTTCTGCGGCCTGAGCCTGGTGAACGAAGCCATGAATCGCTAGCGCAAGAAGCGAAACGGTGAGCGGTTTCCCGCTGATTTCCCTGCCGTTAAAAAACATATTAGGTCCCATCAGATCTTGTTGTTGTGAGTGAGGTCTTTCCGCTCGCAGCGCCGAGAAATGACGCGCTTTTCCGTAAGCTTTTGAGCTGCATAAAAAGCGATAACGACCACAAATGAGAATGCCAATGATAATTACTCGCTTTAAATGAAGCAGTCTGTTTTATCAGTTAAATGTAAGGAAATGTATACATGTTTATTATCAAAGTGTTGACATAATTCCCCGCTTCGCTTGCGCTCAATTTGCACAGATGTGGGTGCGTGACCACTGAAAAATAGGATCGGCGAATTTGCGCATTTGTGATAAATAATTATGATTCTCATTCTTATTACATTGTCCCGTCACCGCACAGCCTCTGCCGGGAACCGCTTATCCAATGATGGAGTTTCGAATGGTAACGTTATTCAGCCCGCGCAAAACGGCGCTCTGCGCCGCACTCGTCGCTGCTTTTACCCTCCACTCGCTGCCTGCCCTTGCTGAAAATGCGCAGCCTGCCGAGAGCGCCGCGGCGCTGAAAACCGCTGCTGGCGTCACGCAAAATGCGCTGGGCGATGGTCTGTATGAAATGGCGCTGTTCTCCGGCGAGAAATCACTGTTTGTTGCCAGCGCGCAGAGCTTTAAAGATGTGAACGGCGGCGTGATTTATCGCGTAGACCCTACCTCGCTTGCCGTCACCGGTATCACCCATACCGATCTGAAAAACTTTGGCATGGCGGTCGATAGCGATGGCAAGACGTTCTACGTCACCAACTCGCTGGATGGCGGGGTGTCAAAAGTGGACGCGAAAAGTGGCAAGGTGATGCAACGTCTGATGCTCGACGGCAAAGACAAAGACGGTGACCCTGCGGGCGCACGTGAGGTGCTGTTCCACGAAGGTCTGCTGTTTATCGGCCGCGTCGCCGACCCGGGCTATATTTCGGTGGTCGATGCTAAAACCATGACCGTGAAAGCGCGTATCGATAACGCAGGTAAATGGGTTACCGGCATCATCTATTCTCCGGTGACTAAACGCATTTACGCGACCAACGGCGGCGGCGAAGTGCTGGTCATCAACCCGCAAAGCTACAAAATCGAGCAGCGCTGGACGCCTGCCGACGGTAAGGAATATCTACTGCTGAATATGGCGGAAGATCCAAAAACCGGCCGCCTGTTCGTCACCGATGATTCTAAGGCCAAAACCACGCTGGTCTTTGATGAGCACACCGGCAAAGTGATTAAACGTATTGACGGCGATGCGCTGGGTATTAAGTTTGACGCGAAGCGCAATGAGATCTTCATCAGCCAGCGCGAGTCGAAAAAAGTCCTGCGTCTTGATGCCACCAGCTATGCCGTGAAGCAGAGCTGGGATTTCAGTACGCATCCGAACAGCCTGCTGCTTTCTGATGATGGCAACACGCTGTACGTGACGCTGAAGCAGGACTTCAACAAAGATAACTCCACCAAAGGGCCGGATAGCGTCGCGCGTATTACGCTGAACTAACCTGGCAAACTGGCCCATCCGGCACGGTGCAACATCGAGCCGGATGGCGCTTCGCTTATCCGGCCTACCTTATTTACGCTTTAGAAACATATATTTATTATTCACTTCCTTTCGTACTGTTTTTTAACCTGGCTATCACGGCGAGGAAAATAATCAGCAAAAATAATCATCATTGATTATATTTATAACCAGTAAGAGGCATTCAACAGCTACTTTATTATTTACGCTTATTGCCACATTGTTCATATCGGAAGTATGTTATTTTGTTAGTGCGGATAATTAAACAATTCGCTGTGAGGAATTAAACAATCCGGTATATACAGGACAATTACCCCTCCGTATAATTTCGCGCTGTCATACATTAAGGTTAAGTTATGCTCAAGCACGTTCAGGATATGGCGCTTTTTGCGCTGCTGGTTGAAAACGGTTCATTTACAAAAACCGCCGCTGAACTGGGTATGACAAAATCTCGCATCAGCCAGAGAATTAGCGCTCTTGAGGAGTATCTCAACCTCAGATTGTTAAATCGCACGACGCGCAAAATATCGCTGACGGCCGACGGAGAGCGCTACCTCGCCTACTGCCATGAGATAGTGGATGCCAGCGTTCGCGGAGACCGAACGGTCCAGGCGCTGCATAGCAAGACCGGAGGAAAGCTGAAAATCATCGCGCCACCGGGTTTTATGGCGAGCATTCTTCCCGCGGTACACCATCAGTTTTTGCAGACGCATTCGGATATCGAACTTGAGCTGTTAACCGCCGACTCCTTTTACGGCTCAGTGGGCAGTGAGTTTGACGTGGCCTACCGCATCGGTAAACCATCCGATGATACCTGCATTGGCCGTTTTCTTGGGACGTTTAACCGTTTTATCGTCTGCACGCCAGAGTACAAATCACTGCACGATATTCAGCATCCTGACGCGCTGAAAACCTGCGAGTTAATAATCCACCGCACCTGGAAAAGCATTACGCTCTTCCAGCGCGATGAGTCCTATGAATTGACGATGCCGCTGCGCCATACCAGCGATAATCTGACCTATATCTTGCAGCAAACGCTGCAGGGAACCGGTGTCGCGATTTTGCCCGAATATATCGTTAAACCCTATTTGCAAAGCGGCCAGCTCGCCGCCCTCTTACCGCAATGGGAAGTACAAAAAATAGATCTCTGGATGATTTACCAGAGCAAAACGCATAACCCTGCGGTACTTCGTGACTATATCAATTTTGTGACCCAGTACGACGTTATCCATAATGCCATGTAATGTGGCGTTGCCGCATTACATATACCTAAACCACCTATATCGATAAGTAAATAAGATGACCACTAGCGCTATTTCTGCGGAAGAAAAATCGCTTCTGATTTTTAATCAGAAAAATAAAATGGATAAATACTGGAATCTCTATTCCATGGAACTTATCACCCAAATCACCACCACTGGACGTTTATACCATCATTATATTCAGCCTAGTGAAAAAGGCCGTCTCTGCGTGTGCGTGTTCGATGGCGTCTACATCAATATTATTCGTTCACGTCTTTTTGGTGAAATAGAGATCCACTTCGAAGCGGAATCCGCCGAGCTTGGTCGTATTGAGCTACCGTCTGCCTGCATCGACATGCAGGGTAATCTGGACCGCCATATTTCCATTAATGACAAAACCCGCGTATTTGCTCATTACCTGGAGCGCCTACAGATGGTTTATGACTCGATTTTAGCGTTGTCCCCAGAGAAGGCATAACCCATGATCGTCAGGCCGGAGCAAACCTGGTTGCGTAAGTTATTCTCATGGCGCGGGTCTATCATGAGAAAAATTTCCCCCCAGCTCTGTTTTTTCATCATGCTGAACATCGCGTATCTATTCTTGCTGCCGCTGATGCACCTGCACGGCATTATCGCAAAAGAGAGCTCGTTTTATTTTATCGGCGTGTCGATTTCAATATCGGTCTTTATCGGGTTTCGCAACAATACGGCGTGGCTGCGCTACTGGGAAGCGCGCAAACTGTGGGGGGATCTGCTCATCGCGAGCCGATCGCTCATGCGGGAAGTGATCAATACCACCAAGGCCAGCCCGGAAGAGAAAATGGTGATACTGGACCTGGTTGTCACCTACTGCGCAACCTTAAAAGCCAAACTGCGTCATGGGCCAGTACCGGTTTCACGCGCGCTGGACTACCAACACCTCACGACGCCCTGCAACGCCCTGCTGCAAAATATCGGGCAGTGGCTTTATCTGCATCGGCCCAACGAGTTTGTGTACCGTAATTTCAATGACTATTTGAATCAGATGAGCACTATTCAGGGGGGCTGCGAGCGTATCAGCAATACGCCAATTCCCTACGCCTATTCATTGCTGCTTCACCGGACGGTCGGTATTTTTTGCGCCGTCTATCCGCTGCTGCTGATTCATGATTTTGGCTTTATGACGCTGCTGTTTTCTATTTTCACCACCTACGCACTACTGGCACTCGACGCTATCGCCACCGAACTCGAGGACCCTTTCGGTACTGAAGATAACGACCTGCCGCTCAATGCGATATGCAACGCTATTGAGATAGACCTGAAGGAAATGGTGAAAGACAGTCTGGTTCCGGCAAAAATGACGCCTGATGCGAACTTCCGGCTGCTTTGAGTTGCAATCGTGCGGTTCCCTCTCCTTATGGGGGGAGAGAACCGCACCGTGCCTGTCCTCAGCGGATAACGTCGTACACCGACTTCTGAATCGCCAACCATTTTTTACTATCGGCATCTCCCGTCGCTTTACTGCGCCGCTCGGCGTTATCCACAGCCAGGCGCTGACGCGCCACCACCGCAGGCGTGGTACAAAAAGACTGAAGGTAAGATTTACGAATCGCGGTTAGCTGAGCGCCCTGTGAAAGCTCGTGCGTCAGCGTGTTGATAAACCGCCGACAGGGCTTAGGTTCATCCATCTGCAAATGGTAGCGCAGCAACAGATTCAACACGTCCTCATGCTGGGCCGCCATCGCCGCATCCGTCCACGCAAGCTGCCAGGTCATGCCGGCGCGTAAAAACAGCGTGGTTACTTCAGTATCATTACGATCAATGGCCGAACGCAGCGCATTGCGATCCCACAGGATCCCACGACGAGCCAGCATCTCACGAGGTGATGTCGGCGAAGGACTCTCGGCTTCGGTCACGACAACCGGCTGCGGAGGTTCAACGTAGGGCCGCGACTCCGGCGATGAAGTCAGCAAACTGATACCGCCAAGCGCCATCCCTAACACCGATACCGCAACCGCCCCCCACAGTACCGCTGCGGCAATCCGCTCGCGAGTGTCAGCGCGTTCACGCGCTTTATGCGAAAGACGCTCAATACTATCGGCAATCGGTTTTCCATCAACGCCCCAGGCATGGGCAAAGTCCCGTGCGAGCGTCCAGTAGCGCTGAATTTCACTGCCGTCCGCCACCATCAGGCTGGCAGGGTTAACCCGCGTGCGCCCCTGTTCGTAGGCGTGTTGAACCGGGGTGGTGATTTGCTCGGTATAGAGATCTAACAGCTGGCACTCCATTTCCGTCAACGGGTGGTGTGCCAGCAACGTATTGCGCATCCGGCGCACATCGTCGAGAAAGGTGTGCAGCGTCAGACGCTGCTCGGCGAGAAACGTCAGTGAGGTAGAATGGTTAAAAAGCGAAGAGTAGTAACGCGTGAACGCCTTTTTATCCACAATTAACAGCGCCAGCTCGCTAAACGTCATGCCATCAAGGACGTTTTCCGTCGGGCTGCGCGAACGCCAGCGCATCACATCGTGTGAACCAAACTGAACGCTAAGATACTGGTGGAGGTGGGGAATATCCGGCCAGACCTGCATCACCAGCCCGCGCAGCGTAAGCTGAATGGTGCGAATCTGCCGTTCGGCCTGTTCCTGTAGCTGTTCGGCATCGCCAGCATAGCCGGTATTAAACATCAGTAACGGCTGCTGCTGCTTGATTTGCTCAAGCGTCACCACAAACCGTTCGGCGGCAATCAGCTGATTTTCCGTTGCCGTGAGGCCATGCTCATAGGAGGGGATCCCCTGCTGGAGATGCCTCAACTGGAGCATAAATTCACTCAACTGGCTGTCGTTTATATTAAGCCGCTTGGCCACGGCTCCCCAGCCGCCGAGGTTAAGTCGTGCTTGATCAAGCTGCTCCAGAAACCAACGGGGATCTTTACCTTCCGTCACGCGCAGCTTTAGCAGCGTGAGGATTTCTAACGAAGCCTGACGTATCACGCTCAGGCAATGCTCATACTGCTGGCCAACCTGTCGCGATAACGTCGACATTTTCCCATTCCTTAATCAACAGCAAGGTTTTTCGCCTTAGGATTAATAGGTTACTTATTTGTTATTTTTGTCGTTACACCATAGAGCAATTCAGGCAAATTAGCAGTCCCGGCCCCCCTTCAGAATGTGAAATTATGATCGCGCTCACCACAGAACGTTTAGTCTGTACCCCAATCGTCGAAAGCGACTGGTCTTTTTTCTTATCGCTACAGCAGCATCCACAGGTCATGCGCTATGTGGCTGATAACCGACACGAAGAGGATATCAGGGCCGCTTTTGACGCCAGGCTGCATCCCTGGTCACCCGGTGCTGAACACTGGTTATGTCTGGTAGTGCGCGACTCTCTGCAAACGCCACTGGGCGTAACGGGCTATATCCATCGGGACAGCGACTGTGCGGAGGTGGGTTTTTTATTTGCCCCTGAAGCGCAGGGGAAAGGTTATGGCAGCGAGTCCCTTCGTGCGGTATGTGACTACGCCTTTCAACACGGCGGCATACGCCGCCTGACGGCAACGGTCACTGCGGGCAATATCGCCTCGCGGCGAACGCTTGAAAAAATGGGATTTGTGCTTGAAGGCGAGCTACGAGAAAGCTACTTCCTGGCAGGAGAGTGGCAAAATGACTGGCTCTTCAGCCTATTGAGTCATGAACATAATCATTCACAGACATCTGGCTAATAGCGGTGTCAAAACGGCTCTTTTACACTTTTCATTCTGTTAAATGAGGGGAAAAGATGTTGAATATCGCTACGCCGAGCCAGCCGGGATTAGAGTTTATTAAGCGTTATCAAGGGTTGTCGCGAGAACCATACCGGGATGAAGGGGGACTGTGGGTGATAGGCTACGGGCATCTGATACGCGGCCATGAGCGCTTCGAGACCGCAATAACTCTCTGCCAGGCTGAAATGCTCTTTCAGCAGGATGTCGCAGATTACCAGCATTTACTCCATCAATGCTTACGGGTGCCAGTCAGCCAGCGCCAGTTCGATGCCCTGCTATCGCTGGCATTCAGTCTTGGGCCCGAGGCGTTACAACAATCCCCTATCCTGCATAGCATTAATCAAGGCCTGTTTGCTGACGCTATTGCAGGCTGGCAACAGGAAGGGAAACTGCAGAGCAGCCTGGCGACAGAGCGCCAGGCTGAAGCAGAATTATTCCAGGCAGATATTACCTGAAGATTTTCGATTATTTAGCAGCATGGCAGCCTGTGTGCGGTTTTTAACGCCAAGCCGGCGGTACAACGACTCAAGGTGCGCCTTCACCGTTCCGGCGCTAATATCCAGCGCCCGGCTGATCTCTTTATTCGACTCACCGTTTGCCAACAACAATAATATTTCACGCTGACGCTGGCTGAGATTATCCAACCCCTGCTTATCATGTTCATAATCCATACGCCAGTCGCCCGGCAGGCAAATAAGCCCCCGCATCACACCTTTGATTGTCTGCACAAATATCTCAACGCTAGCATCTCGTGGAATAATAGCCTGTACGTTATAGGCCAGCATGTCATTCAGCCAGGTGCGGTTATAATCATTCACAATAATGATACCTTTTGACTCCGGGAACTGCTGATGTTTTTCCTGCAACAGCCATTGGCAGAAGTCATGATCCAGACCGCCGTCCAGAATCAGTATCGCATCCGGGTGCTGTAACAGCTGCCGCCACAGGTCATCGGCCTGACTAACAGCAGAAATATCAATTCCTGGAATATGTTCCTGTAAGCTTATTTTCATTCCATGAATAAATATTGACTGCCTGTCAAACATCACTACCTGCATAATGGATTCCCCATAAAAATGTAAAGCGAATTCTAATGGCGTGAAGAGTAATCCTCACGGCATAAAATAAGAACCCGTCGTTTGGCCTGGGTCATTTTACGTAGATATCTGGCAATCTAAACATCACAATTATGAATGTTTACAACCCTCTCACTGCGATTACGCATTCAAATAAGTTATCACATCCCAATTAAGAATTGGATGATATAGCTGTCGATGGGAAAATATTAATTGGTGGAATTTAGATTATTCTCGGGAGAATGGGAAGTGGCTAGTCCGGAATAGGACTTTATTTGGCACGATGTGTAAATAACGCCTTTGATTCTCAAAGGCGTTATCCGGTGGCTTACAGGAACATACCGCCCGAGACTTCAATACGCTGCGCGGTCATCCAGCGTAGGTTATCGCTGAGCAGTGCGGCAATCGCATCGCCAATGTCATCCGGCAGGCCTGCGCGGCCCAGCGCAGTCTGCGAGGCGACATACTTGTTCAGATCGTCATTATCGCGAACGCGACCGCCGCCGAAATCCGTTTCAATCGCCCCCGGTGCAATGCTGTTGACCGAAATACCGCGCGCGCCCAGCTCTTTCGCCTGGTAACGGGTCAGCACTTCCATTGCCCCTTTCATTGAAGCGTAAGCGGCGTAACCCGGCAGGGCAAAACGCGCCAGTCCGGTCGAGACGTTCAGAATACGCCCACCCTCTGCTATCAGCGGCAGCAGCCCCTGGGTCAGGAAGAAGGGTCCCTTAAAGTGAATATTCATCAGCTCATCAAATAACGCCTCTGACGTCTCGGCAAAGGAGGAGTAGAGCCCAATGCCAGCATTGTTCACTAAATAATCAAATGTCTCGCGACCCCAGACCTGATTCAGTGCCTCTTTCACCTGTTGGGTGAAAGTAGCAAAGCTAGCAACATCGCTGACGTTCAGCTGCAATGCGACTGCTTTCGCCCCTGTTTGCTCAATTTCGGCCACAACTTCCAGTGCAGCATCACGCTGGCTATTGTAAGTGAAGATAATATCCGTTCCCTGCGCGGCAAGCTTCAGCACCGCATTTTTGCCAAGTCCGCGGCTACCGCCGGTTACTAATGCAATACGTTGAGTCATGGGAAACCTCATTTCAGTGGGTGTGTTCGTTGAGAACAAGCTTATTAGGTGATAAAAGAACAATAAATATCCCTGATTACGCTTCACTGTCTCATCTGGAACAACAATAGGGCATTCTGATGGATAAAATTCACGCAATGCAGCTGTTCATCCGCGTCGCTGAACTGGAGAGTTTTTCTCGCGCGGCAGATACCCTGGGCCTTCCTAAAGGTAGCGTATCGCGGCAAATTCAGGCGCTGGAAAACCATCTGGGCTGTCGCCTGCTACACCGCACCACTCGACGGGTGCTGCTGACTCAGGATGGGATGGTCTACTACGAGCGCGCTAAGGATCTGCTCAGCAACCTCGACGAACTGGACAGCATGTTTCAGAGCGACCCCAGCAGCGTCAGCGGGCGGCTGCGCGTGGACATGCCGGTCAGCGTGGCGCGTAAAATCGTGATCCCCAAACTGCCCGCTTTTTTACAGCACTATCCCGGTATTGAGATCGAACTCAGCAGTAGCGATCGCCTGGTGGACGTCATTCGGGAAGGCTTCGACTGCGTAGTGCGCGTGGGTTCGCTGAAAGATTCCGGGTTGATTGCCCGCCCGCTCGGTAAGCTGACCGTCATCAACTGTGCCAGCCCAGGCTATTTGTCGCGCTTTGGCTATCCGGAGTCACTGGACGACCTCAGCAACCATGCGCTGGTCCACTACGCCACCAGTCTTGGCGTACGCCCGCAGGGGTTTGAAGTGGCCAAAGAGAACGGCACCCAGTGGGTCAAAACCGGCGGGGTGCTGACGGTGAACAGTACCGAGACTTATCACGCCGCCTGCCTGGCAGGGTTGGGGATTATTCAGGTGCCACGGGTGGGCGTGCGCGAGGCGCTGCACAGCGGTGAGCTGGTTGAAATTCTCCCGCAGTACCGGGCGGAGCCGATGCCGGTGTCGCTGATTTATCCGCACCGCCGGAATCTTTCGCGGCGGGTGCACCTGTTTATGGAGTGGTTAACCGGGGTGTTGCAGGGGTATGTGGATTGATCCCGCCGGCGCTTTGCTTGGCCGGGTTACAGGTCGCGATGGGTCCCCCGGACGAGGTGTAACGCACCGACTCCGGGAACCTTCTATACTTAAGTAAAAGCAATAAAAAGGAAAATCAACCTGATGACGTCGGAAAACAACGATAAACGTCTACAGCAAAAGGCTAGCAAGGCGCTGGATAGCGTCACCACCACGGCGCAGAAGATTCAGCGCCAGCCGATTATCGCGCACCTGATTCGCGCCGCCGAGCGCTTCAACGATCGGCTGGGAAATCAGTTTGGCGCGGCGATCACCTATTTTTCATTCTTATCGATGATCCCCATCCTGATGGTGTCGTTCGCTGCCGCCGGGTTTATCCTCGCCTCGCACCCGACGCTGTTGCAGGACATCTTCAATAAGATCCTGACCAATGTCAGCGACCCAACGCTCGCCGCCACGCTCAAAAGCACCATCAACACCGCCGTCCAGCAGCGTACCACCGTTGGTCTTGTCGGTCTGTGTATTGCGCTCTACTCCGGGATCAACTGGATGGGCAACCTGCGCGAGGCCATTCGCGCCCAGTCGCGAGACGTCTGGGAACGTACGCCGCAGGATCAGGAGGCCATCTGGATTAAGTACCTGCGCGACTTCATCTCGCTGATTGGCCTGCTGATTGCGCTGATTGTCACCCTCTCGATTACGTCGGTGGCAGGTTCCGCACAGCAAATGATTATCTCGGCGCTGTATCTCGACAGCATTGAGTGGTTGAAGCCCGCCTGGCGGCTGATTGGCCTGGCGATTTCAATTTTCGCCAACTACCTGCTGTTCTTCTGGATTTTCTGGCGACTGCCTCGCCATCGCCCGCGTAAAAAGGCGTTAATCCGCGGTACCTTTATCGCTGCCATCGGCTTTGAGGTGATCAAAATCATCATGACCTGGACGCTGCCAACGCTGGTGAAATCTCCTTCTGGCGCCGCGTTTGGCTCGGTGCTTGGCCTGATGGCGTTCTTCTACTTCTTCGCCCGTCTGACGCTGTTCTGCGCTGCGTGGATTGCCACCGCAGAGTACAAAGACGACCCGAGAATGCCGGGAAAAACCCACCGCTAAACGCTATGTTGGGCTGAAAATTTCAGCCCAACCCGCCGAATTAGCATATAAATCCAGCCTGTAACTTTTATTTAACCAAAAACCAGTTTTATCATCTAATCTACAAAAAATGTGAAGCATTTCATGTTTGATAATTTACGGGTATAGAAATTATCCACTTTTTGCTGCTCTTTGCGCCATTTTACAATCCTGTTACAGATTGAAATGTCGCTTTTGCTATGTCTAATATGGCCTTTCGTTCGCTATACATATTAGAAAAGACTATGACCAGCACAACACTCGATAACGAACAGGCTTCCGCTCCGGTTAACTCGCGTAACAAAGTCGTCGTGGCCTCACTCATCGGCACCGCCATTGAGTTCTTCGACTTCTATATTTACGCCACCGCCGCGGTCATCGTGTTCCCGCATATCTTCTTCCCACAGGGCGATCCGACGGCGGCAACGCTGCAATCGCTGGCAACGTTCGCTATCGCCTTCGTCGCTCGTCCTATAGGTTCCGCGCTCTTCGGCCACTTCGGTGACCGTGTTGGGCGCAAGGTCACGCTGGTCGCTTCACTGCTGACCATGGGGATCTCTACCGTGGTTATCGGCCTGCTGCCGAGCTATGCCACCATCGGCATTATGGCGCCGGTCCTGCTGGCGCTGGCGCGCTTTGGTCAGGGTCTGGGTCTGGGCGGTGAATGGGGCGGCGCGGCGCTGCTGGCAACGGAAAATGCCCCGCCGCGCAAACGTGCGCTGTACGGCTCGTTCCCACAGTTGGGCGCACCGATTGGCTTCTTCTTTGCTAACGGCACCTTCCTGCTGCTCTCCTGGCTGCTGACCGACGAGCAGTTCATGACCTGGGGCTGGCGCGTACCGTTTATCTTCTCTGCGGTGCTGGTCATTATCGGCCTGTACGTGCGCGTCTCGCTGCACGAAACGCCGGTGTTCGCCAAAGTCGCTGCCGCGAAGAAACAGGTGAAAGTGCCAATGGGCACCCTGCTCAGCAAGCACGTCCGCGTGACGGTGCTCGGCACCTTCATCATGCTGGCGACCTATACGCTGTTCTATATTATGACCGTCTACTCGATGACCTACAGCACTGCCGCCGCGCCAAATGGCCTGGGGCTGCCGCGTAACGAAGTGCTGTGGATGTTAATGCTGGCGGTGATTGGGTTTGGCGTGATGGTGCCGATTGCTGGCCTGCTGGCTGACCGTTTCGGTCGTCGCCCAAGCATGATTGTGATCACCAGCCTGATTATTATCTTCGCGCTGTTCTTCTTCCAGCCGCTGCTGGGCTCCGGTAATCCGGCGCTGATTATGCTGTATCTGCTGGTTGGTCTGAGCCTGATGGGTCTGACCTTTGGCCCAATGGGTGCGCTGCTGCCGGAGCTGTTCCCAACGGAAGTGCGTTATACCGGCGCATCGTTCTCCTACAACGTGTCGTCGATTCTGGGCGCGTCTGTTGCACCGTATATCGCGGCTTGGTTGCAGAGTAGCTATGGGTTGTTCTACGTGGGTGTCTATCTGGCAGCCATGGCGGCACTGACGCTGATTGCGTTGCTGTTGACCCACGAAACCAAACATCACTCGTTATAAAAGCAAAATGATACGGCAGGCCGGATAAGGCGTTTACGCCACCATCCGGCCTGCCGTTCACCACAGCTAACGCCTCATTACTTCTTCATCTGGGACAATATGGTCCGACACTGATTCGCATCCCCTTCTGACGGCGAAACCAGCGCCAGCAGCGCGGCTGCGGGCGTCACCAGCGTCGCAAGGGCTGCCGCCACTGCACCGCGCGCAATCAGCGGCCCAACTTTAACCCCCGCCTGTGGATTTTTGAACGAGCCCCTCACATACAGCGGCGAACGTAGAGTGATAATACGCAGCCCCTTACTCTCCGGGTCGATGGTCAAATCAAGCTGCTCAGAGGCCATGCTGGCGGTACCGGTCACGTTGATGACGGCATTTTCCGTGTCGAAGGCTAAAATTTGCGGCCGCGCCACACCGTTAACCAAATCCAGATTTGCTGCTGCACAGTTCACCCGTACCTCATCATCACCGAAGATTTGTCCAACGATAAAGTTACCGACGTTGAGTCCGAGGATCTCCATCAAATTACGGCTGACCAGCCCGTCATTCATCAGCAGCTTAAGGTTACCGTTGCTGGTACCCAGCAGCGCCGCTACCGAGTTGCCCACCCCGCGAATATCCGCGTCGCCGTTCATTTCGCCGAGAGTCTTTTGCATCAGCTCAACGTTGGGCATGAGCGCTTTGAGTTTAAGCCGCCGCGCCTGAATATCCGCTCGCCCCTGCATCGGCTTTTTATCGCCTTCCAGGTGAATATTGGACGAGATAGTCCCTCCCGCCAGGCCAAATTTCAGCGGCTGCAAACGCAGGTCGGCATTTTTGAGGATGATATGGGTAGAAAGGTTGCTTATTGGCAGCGTACTACCATGTTCGATTTTGCCGCCCTTAAACCGGACATCGGCATCCATCATGCCCCATTTATCGGTTTCAAAGCGCTCATATGGCAATACTTTGCCCGCAGGCTGAATGTCCTTTTTCACCTCTTTCGACTTCGTGCCTTTACCCGAATCGACGCCAATCAGCGGCCCCAGGTCAGCGAGGCGCAGCTGGCGCGACTCGATATCGCCTTCCAGCTTAGGTCTAGGTTTGCCCGTGGTGTAGGTCAGCGATCCGTGAATGTCGCTGTCGCCAATACGGCCGTTGAAATCACGATAATCAAAGACCGAAGATTTCTGCGCGTCGATCTTCGCCACCAGGTGCCCATCGGTTTCAAACGGCGGCGTTTCCGGCAGCAATACGCCGGTCAGCTCATACAGCGCTCCCAGAGAGTCACCGGCAAACTTCAACCGCAAATCGACCCCGCCCATCTTCATGGGATCGTTAACCGTCCCAGTGAAGGCGACCCGCGTGTTCCCGGAGCGGAAATCTGCCTGTACCGGGAACGGTGTACCGTCGCTGCGCAGGGCCAGCATACCGCCAATTTTGCCGGTTCCGGTTAGCGGCTGGCCGTTGTAGCGTCCCTTCGCCGTCAGGCCGAAAACATAATCACCGGCTTTGGCGTTATCCCCTTTGGCTTTGTTACCGGTGACTTCACTAAACGGCAGCGGTTTACCCAGCGGATCGATCAGGATCTCGATATCAGCCTTGCTGATCTTGTCATCAATCGTAATTCGCCCACGATCGAAGAGAATATTGTCGAGACGGAAAGACCATGGGGAAGGCTGTGCATTGGCCTCTTTCTCGTCGCTGCCGGCGAGGTTAAAGGTCCAGTTATTGGTTTTCTCCGACAGGCGGATAAGGCGCGCATCGGGCTGCTGAAGTTTTATCCATGGTAGGTAAACTGTTTTTGTCAGCAGCGCCAGCGGCGCTAGCGTGGCCTCAATGCGCGGCAAGTGAACCATCGTCACTTCAGGAATATCCGGCGGGTTGCCGAGAATAATGTCGTCGGCATGGACGTGTGGCCAGGGCACCCAACTCCGCCAGCCGGTTTCCTCTTTTTGACGTTCCCATACCACGCCTAAATCGCCGCGTATCGCGAACGGTCGGTTCAGCTCGGCCGAGACCTTTTGGTTGATGGTTGGCTTAAGGCGGTTCCAGTCGAATGTAGCGATAAAGATAGCGATAGCTACAATCAACAACAAAATAATCCCTGCGGTCCAGGATATAGCCCTGGCTGTTTTTGACATTGTTATCCCCTTTCCTGATGACTCTGCCTATAAAACTATAGTCCAGGCATAAGGAAGCGGGCGTTTCACAAGATCGTTAACACGTTTTCGAGGGTATCCATCGGCACCGGTCGGGAAAGGAAATACCCCTGCGCGGCGGCGGCGGGAGAGTTTTGAATTTCACGCCACTCTTCCAGCGTTTCAACCCCCTCAACAATCACCCCTTCACAGTAGCGGTTCATTAGCTCAATCAGCAGGATAAACAATCTACGGCCTTCAGGAGTTTTGCGCAGCATGATGAACAGATCGCGGGCCACTTTGATGTAGTCGTAGCGCACCTCATTTAGCGCCGAGAAGTTGGCCATGCCGGTGCCGAAATCATCCAGCCACAGCGGGCCAAATTCACACAGCGAGGCCACCGTAGAGTCTTGCGGCAGCGCCATATGCTCAACCAGTTCGAAGCGTAGCCAGGGCAGCGTCTCAATCATGGTTTTCAGGATCCGGTCCTGACGCATTTCCAGCAGCGTCATCGCATCGACGTTCACCGATGCCAGCACCTTATTCTGCTCAAAGAAATGCTTTCTTTTTGCCAGCATTGCCACCTGTTCTTTGATGACATGGATGCGTTGGCCGATAGAAACCGCAGCGAAGTAACGATCCGGGGCAATACGCTTTTGTGGTTGAGAGGGATGGGTCACTATCGTTAACACTTCAATCGCCATCAAACGGCCATGAATAGTGTAGATAGGCTGGTAGGTATAGACACGCTCACACTCTTGCCAGTATCGCAGTTGCTGTAGGCTTTCCAGCTCCGCATCAGGTACTCTCGCCCGCTGGTTCACCTGCTTTAACGTCATTTAAGCTTCCTGTGAAGAGAGGGTCAGAGGGTCTAGTGATAAAGTTATCGGCGGGGTAAGTGAGAACTTTATGTTCAGTTTTAGCCATTTTATTACCGCTAAAATGAATAAATCGGTCGTAACACGCGCTAGCTCAAAAAAAATAATGGAATGTTGTTTTAATATAGTTGACCAACGATTAGCCACAGCGCACACTACGAAAAATTTACCGAATCAGGTTGATGATTATGTCCAAAAAAATTGCCGTGATTGGCGAATGCATGATTGAGCTGTCCGAGAAGGGCGCACAAGTTAACCGCGGCTTTGGCGGCGACACCTTAAACACGTCCGTCTATATTGCTCGCCAGGTCTCTCCTGCTGAACTCAGCGTCAATTACGTCACCGCGCTCGGTACGGATACCTTCAGCCAGCAGATGATGGATGCCTGGCAGGCTGAGAACGTCAAAACCGACCTGATTCAACGCATGAGCGATCGTATGCCAGGGCTGTACTACATCGAAACCGATGAGACCGGCGAGCGTACGTTCTACTACTGGCGTAACGAAGCCGCGGCGAAGTTCTGGCTGGAGAGCGAGCAGTCTGCCGCTATCTGTGAACAGCTGGCAGGTTTTGACTACCTCTACCTGAGCGGTATCAGCCTGGCGATCCTCAGCCCGGCAAGCCGTGAGAAGCTGATTGCGCTGCTAAAACAGTGCCGCGCTAACGGCGGTAAGGTCATCTTCGACAATAACTACCGTCCGCGCCTGTGGGCCAGCAAAGAAGAGACTCAGCAGGTTTACCAACAAATGCTGCAGTGCACCGATATTGCCTTCCTGACGCTGGATGATGAAGACGCGCTGTGGGGCGAGAAGCCGGTTGAAGAAGTTATCGCACGTACTCAGGCCGCTGGCGTCAGCGAAGTGGTAGTGAAACGCGGCGCAGACTCTTGCCTGGTGGCGATTACCGGCGAAGCGCTGGTTGATGTGCCAGCGGTTAAGCTGCCGAAAGAGAAAGTGGTTGATACCACCGCGGCGGGCGATTCCTTCAGCGCAGGCTATCTGTCCGTTCGCCTGACCGGCGGCGATGCGGCGGCGGCGGCGAAGCGCGGTCACCAGACGGCGAGCACCGTGATTCAGCACCGTGGAGCGATTATTCCACGCGACGCGATGCCGGCGTAAGTTTGCGGGTATAAAAAAACCTCTTCCGGTTGGAAGAGGTTTTTTTTCGTCTGTGCGTTTCCCCTCACCCCGGCCCTCTCCCCAAAGGGGCGAGGGAGAAAACCAGGAGGTACCCTTTCCCCATGGGGAGAGGGTTAGCGGGAAACCGCTACTGCGCTGGCGGAATATCCGTCACATCCTGGTGACTCTCTTCCGTCGCCGTCGCCGCTTCCACCGTCGGTGTCAGCATAATCTTGCCCCACACCTCTTGCAGATCCTTCATGTTGTACTCCGGCTCACCGGTCGGCTGCTGAAGAATCAGCGCCATATCCTGAGACAGCTGCTGACGCAGATCCTGATTTAGCATATCCGGGGTCAGAGACTCGAGGAAACTCTGACGCAGCTTCTGGTACTGCTCCGGCGCAATATCAACAACCTGGTTCTGCAACGAGCGCATACGCTGGCTAATCAGCATTTCGGTATCCATCCGCGCGTAGGTAGCAAACAGCTTCTGCAGCTCCAGCTTTTTCTGCGCAATCAGAGAATCAAACTCATCTTCCGGCAGACCTTTTTCTCGGATAGCGGCCAGCTCGCGCGCCACCACGCTCAGATTACTCTCCAGCTTCTCGCCAGGAGATTCCAGATTAATGCCGCACTGGGCACGCAGATACAGTACGCGGCAGTCAAAGCCCAGGCCGATATCCTTCACGTTTGTGCGGCTCAGCTTCTGCTGGATATGCCAGAACAGCGCTTCACGCGCCAAGTCAGCTCGCCAGTAGCGCTGCAGCGCGGCGGACTCACGAATCGGCTGCCACGGGGTATCCCACATAATGGAGAGACGATCCTGGCGCACGGCGTTGGTCATGATGCTTACCGCTTCCGGACGCAGCGGCGACAGCGTTGGCACCGCGGCTGGCGTTTCACGCTTGCCCTTAAGCTCACCGAAAATCTTACTGATTTGTTCAATGGTAGAACGGCTATCCACGTTGCCGACGATAATCAACGTCATGGCATCCGGGGTGTACCATTTTTGATAAAACTCGGCTAAGTGCTTCGCATCTACCGGCAGTTTCAGCGGCTCAGCCGGGTCATGACCCAGCATGGTAGAACCCTTCAGGCGGTAGCGCCACCAGCCCTCTTTGGTATCCTGCGGCCAGGTTGCCACCATATCCTGCACGCCCAGCGCGTAGTTGACGGTGTCCGGCGTGATGCTCAATTTACCCATCGAGGTAGCCAGCCAGTTCAACGCCTCTTTTTGCAGATCGTTGCGGTTGTTTGGCAGGCTCAGGTTAAATCGGGTGTAATCATATGAGACGATCGCGGGCGGCTGCGGGCGTTTTGGATCAATGCTCTGCTGCCACATGGAGCGTGCCTGCATCGTTTGCAAGCCGCCGCTTTGGGTTAGCGCGATACGAGGAATAAGGTGGCTATAACCCGTTTGCTGGGCGCTTTCATCTAATGAACCAATATCAATCGAGAGCCGGATTTCTACACGGTCACTCGGGCGCTGCGGAGTGGCAAGCACCTGCCACTGAAAGCCATTAGACAACGTACCCTGTTGCCAGGCCGGGTCCGGCTGGAGTGCTTCTGCCTGCACATAGCTGGCTGCTGCCATCATCAGCAAACCACCGGCTAAAAGTCGAATTGTTGTGCCCTGCATGTGAACCCCTGATGAACGTTCCTGGTTATCCCCAGCGGAGTCCGGGCTGCTTGAGCGCGGGCTCTTTAGGGTATAAAAGACAACCGCCGCGGGCGATTGCCTAAAATAATGAAGTAAATACGTCAGTTAGACCACACAATCGCAAAAACGTCACATGGCTAAGGAAAATAAAATACTGGCTATAAGCAGCCAAATAATGACGCCGCCTAATTATGCGCAGGAGCCCGCACTCCAGCAAGGGAGTACGGGCTTAAGTGAGGAGATTAAGAGGATAATTCGTGCGATTTTTTAGCCGTCGGACGGTTATTGAGCACGTCGTCCAACTGTTTAGCGTCCAGCTGTTTCACTCGTTTTGCCACCACAATCGTCGCCACGCCGTTACCAATCAGGTTGGTTAACGCTCGCGCTTCTGACATAAAGCGGTCAATACCCAGAATCAGCGCCAGACCGGCAACCGGCAGATGACCTACCGCAGAGATGGTCGCCGCCAGCACGATAAAGCCGCTACCGGTTACCCCAGCAGCCCCTTTAGAAGAGAGCAGCAGCACCACCAGCAGCGTCACCTGATGGAAAATATCCATGTGGCTGTTGGTGGCCTGGGCGATAAATACCGCCGCCATCGTCAGGTAAATCGAGGTACCGTCGAGGTTAAACGAGTAGCCGGTCGGAATAACCAACCCCACCACCGACTTCCGGCATCCCAATTTTTCCATCTTATCGAGCATACGCGGTAGCGCCGACTCGGAAGAGGAGGTCCCCAGCACAATCAGCAGCTCTTCGCGGATATAGCGGATAAATTTGAAAATGCTGAACCCGGTCGCGCGGGCAATTGAACCCAGCACCACCACCACAAACAGAATACAGGTGATATAGAAACAGATAATCAGCTGACCAAGCTGCACCAGGGTACCGACGCCATATTTACCAATGGTGAAGGCCATCGCCCCGAACGCACCAATCGGTGCCAGGCGCATGATCATGTTGATGATACCGAAGATAACCTGCGAGAAGCTTTCAATAACGTTGAAGATCAGCTGGCCTTTGCTGCCCAGGCGATGCAGCGCGAAGCCAAACATCACCGCAAACAGCAGCACCTGAAGAATGTTGCCGCTAGCAAAGGCACCGATAACGCTGGAAGGAATAATATCCATCAGGAAGGCAACAATGCCCTGGTCTTTTGCCTGCTCGGCGTACATCGCCACGGCCTTGGCATCAAGCGTGGCGGGGTCAACGTTCATTCCCGCCCCCGGCTGAACCACGTTAACAATAATCAGGCCAATAATCAGCGCGATGGTGCTGACCACTTCAAAGTAGAGCAGCGCCACGGCGCCGGTGCGCCCTACCGCTTTCATGCTTTCCATGCCCGCAATGCCGGTGACTACCGTACAAAAGATAACCGGCGCAATAACCATTTTAATCAGTTTAACGAAGGCATCGCCGAGCGGTTTCATTTGAGCGCCCAGTTCCGGGTAATAGTGACCGAGCAACACACCGATCACTATCGCCGTCAGCACCTGGAAGTAGAGGCTTTTGAAGAAAGAGGTTTTCATAGGATGTCCTTAAGCTATAGCCACAGGAAATGTAGGGATTATTTTTACCTGTCGGCACAAAATAACATCCAAGAAACATAATCGAAATATTTGTACGTTAATTTGATACTTAATTGTTAAAACTTTGAGCTGACACGCACAATCACTAACTCTGCTCTCCCGGAAGCAGTGAATTGTCCTTACCCAAATAATCTTGCTCAAACACGTCGATTGGCACGGCGCGCGCAAACAAAAAGCCCTGCAGGATATCGACATCCGCCGCTCGCAGCCACGCATATTGCTCTTTACTTTCAACACCTTCTGCAACCATCTTCAGGTTAAGACTACGCCCAAGCTGGATGATAGCCGCCACCATGCTGGTATCTTCCGGCAGGCTGTCGATAAAGATTTTGTCAATCTTGAGAATGTCCACGGGGACCGATTTCATATGCTGTAGCTGACGCAGACCGGCGTAGCCCATACCAAAATCATCCAGCGCAATTCTGACCCCGGCGTTACGCAGTGGACGTAAAATCGCCACGGCGGCTTTCGGGTCGTCAATACGTCGGCTTTCCGTCACTTCCAGAATCAGCGTACCCGGCGCGATGCGGTATCGGTTGAGCAGCGCCAGCATGTCAGAAACCATATCGTGATGCAGAAGCTGTAGCGCAGAGATGTTGACTGAAATCGGCAGCATAATGCCGCGCGACTGCCAGACGGCAAGCTGGCGGCAGGATTCTTCAAGCACCCAGTGCCCGACCGTCACCATCAGGCCGCAGGACTCAATGCTGTCGATAAGATCGTTGGGCAGCGCCCAGCTGCCGTCCGGCTGGCGCTGACGCAGTAGGACTTCCGCGCTGCACACCTTGCCAGTCGTGGTCGCTACCTGAGGCTGGAGCCAGATAGAAAACTGCTGGTTGTCCAGCGCGGTCAGAATGTCGCTCTCTTCAGTCAGGCGCTTTTGCGCTTTTACCATCTGCTCCGGGTCGAAAAACTCAATCTGGTTTTTCCCTTTACGACGGGCAGTAAAGGCCGCCGAGAGCGAGCGTCGATAGAACTGTTCCGCCGTGAGTCCGTCGTTGTACATCGCAATACCCACGCTGGCGCTCGGACGAAGCTGAATACCTTGCAACGGCAAACGCTCATTGATGATAGTGAGTACTTGCTGACCCAATGTAATCGCATGCCACGGCTCTTTGACGTCGTAGGCCAGAATCGCAAAGTCGTAGCCGCTCACCTGCGCCAGCACCATGCGCGGCGAAATAACCTGTTTAATCTTCTCAGCCAGCGTCAGCAGCAGCATTTCCCGCTGCTCTTCTTTCAGTACGCCCGCGGTGTCCTGCAAGGTTTCACAGGCGACGGTCAGCAACGCCACCGGCGTTTTGCGCGCCAGACTCTGCTCCAGCAGCCCTAACAGGAAAGCCTTATTTGGCAGGTCTGAGACCGGGAAACGGGTCGACTGGCCGCTCAGTTCGTCATACTGGCGCAGCAGCGCCTGCTGGTTACGGTTGTAGCTGCGTACCAGCGTACCGATTTCATCGTCATGATGCAGGCGCGGTAGCGAAAGCTGATGGCCAATGCGATCGGCCCCCGGCAGGTCGTGAATCTCATAGGCAATGCTGCGCAGCGGCCTGACAATCAGCCGATTGATGCACCAGGTCAGCGCCACGGTCAGCATCAAAACGAGTAAAAAGTAAGCGGTCACTATCGTTGCCAGCGCGCTCATCACGAACTTATACATACGATAAGGATCAGCCTGAAGCACCAGATAGGCCAACGGCTGTGGGTTTGCCGGACGCTCCAGCGAATACAGCGGCAGTGAAATTTGTACCGGGAGTTCAAAAATACGCGTGATGTTAACCGGAACCGGACGCTCTGGAATAAAGCTCATCCGCAGCGCCTGAAACTGGTTTGGCAGCACCACGTCGGCACGACTCACGATGCCCGCAGGTTGAATGCGTCCAAGAATGGATTCTGCCTCGGGAATATCGGCTTTAAGGATGGCCGCCGACAGCGGTTGACGTACCGAGCGGGCGATACTCTCTAATTGCGTCGCGGTGTTATAGCGATCCTGCTGGACAAAGTGGAACAATAAGATGAAGCAAAAGACGAATAAAAACAACATGGTAACAACTGCCACCATGGCCATTTGTTTTATTGTAAGGGAACGGCTAACGCGCAAAAGAGCTCTCCACTAATACGAACGTATTGCTCAGGCATCGAGAATAACGAGGCTGGCGACAAAGTCAAAATAGACTCCGTCGTAATAATTATAACCCGGCGTAGTACCGGGTTATATAAGACGAATACCTATATTCGGAACGGCAGGATTACCAGTCTGCGTAAGGCGTGAGCGGCTGCGGTGGCATATCAAGGTCGCCCTGCCAGCCGGCGGCAGAGTAACGCACGTAAAGCAACGCGTGACTCGGGGTGTAATCCTTCGCCTGCTGGATATCGACACCTGCGCCCACAAACCAGTTGGATGTCACACGACGTTCGATGATGGCTCTCGCGGTGTAGCCGAAGCCCTGGCTACTGCCGCCGTGGTTTACATCCTCGCTGGCTTTTTGCTTCCAGGGTTGCGGAATCAGGTTCATCAGCGGATAGCGCGGCTCCGTACTGGTGCGCGAATGCGACCAGGAAACCGAACCACCTAACTCCCACGACCAGTTTTCCGTACGTTCACGCCAGTTAACCGGCACCGCAAACGACACATACTCCTGCGGGCTGTAGTAGCCCCCCTGACCAAGGGTGTAGCCGCTCAGATCCTTCTGGTAGTGCCAGATCATGTTGTTGAGCCCAACGGTCACCCGACGGTTATTCTCGTTGATAACCTTGTAGTAATACCCCGTCATCCAACGAACACGCCAGTTGTCGTCTACGTTTTTACCCGACAGTTGGTCGCCACCGAGCGAAGCCCATACGCCGTTGGCTTCACCTTTGTCATAGCTCAGGCTAATGCCGCCGCCGTTAGCGCGCACACCACCCCAGGTCGTGCCTGTGTGTGCACCATTGTCGTTATCCTTTTGCCCACCAAATGCCAGTAGCGAGCTGGAGATCGGACGGCGATGCGCATTGACCGTGTAACCCAGCGGGCCGACGTCGCTGCTGTAGCTCAGGCCACCGACCACGTCCACCACGTTAAAGCCCATCGGGGTGGTGCCAATATCTGCGTTCCAGGTGTCATTTTTCCAGCCAATCGCCACGCTGGCACCGCTGTCGCTTTGGTGCGTTGACCCGCTACAGGCAGATAAATCACAGGTGCCCCACTGTTTCTTATACTGGTCATTTTTATCGGTGGAGAAACTCCCCGCGTCCATGTTCACCAGATCCGAACGGAAGAACATGCGACCATCGGCCAGCGGTGCGTCCACCTGGAACATCGTGGTATGGGCTTTCAGATCGGAATAGCCACCCGTACCGCTTGAACCCCAGTAATCGTGCTGTAGCGTGACGTTTAAATCCTGCTGGCGATATAAATCCGCCGCGTCGCTGCGCACGCCGCGCTTGAGCCAGTCGTCTTTTTCGTCGTTACGCGTCAGACGGGTAAAGGTGTCGTTATCCACCGGCCGCGTTGGCGTGACCTGCGCGGCTACCATCGCATCTTTGTAGGTTTCCAGCGCCTGTTTCGGGTTTCCATCCTGCGCCTGATAACGGGCGGCATCACGCAGCACCATCGCGGTATCCATTGACGGTGGCTGCGCTTTTGCCTGCGGGATCAGGGCGGTCATCATTTGCTGAGCCGCGGCGGTATCACCCAGTTTTGCGCTAACCAACGCGATACGGCGCTGAGTATTGAGTGAACGTTCGCCCTCCGCGGGCAATTGCGCCAGTTGCTGGCGGGCTGCCAGCGCGTTGCCATCAGCAGCATAGACTTCCGCCATGCCCAGATGCGCATCGTCGTCATGCGGGTCTTTCGCCAGCACGGCGTTATATTCCGCAAGCGCAACGGCATTATCGCCCCGCTGCTGCGCCCAGTCAGCGAGCGTCGAGTGAATACGAGCGGATTCAGGCTGCTGTTTTAACAGCGCAATCGCCTGCACTTCCTGGCCGCCATCGCGTAGACGGTTGGCCTGAGCAATCAGTTGGTCGCTGCGCAGACGCTGGTCAAGCTCACGAATGTTATCGCTCCACTGCGCCTGCGGCAGCGCCGCCAGATGCGCCAGCGCGGCCTGGTCCTGACCATTGCCGGAAAGATAAAGCCCGTTGGCGTAGACCTGATCGGCATCGGTTGGCTTTTTACGCGCCAGATTGAGCATCAGATTGTCGGCTTCGCCGCGCTGCCCGGCGCTCACCAGGTCACGGGAGAGACGATAGGTGATCCACACATCGTCCGGCGAGAGCGCCAGTCGACGGCGTTGAATTTCAGCCGCTTGCGCCCAACGCCCCTGATTCTCAAACGCTTCAGCCTGCTGGGAGAGACGGTCATTGGTCAGGCTGCGTTCGATATCGTCAATGCTCCGGCGCTGGCTGGCGGAAAGGCTGTTGATAAAGGCGGTCGCTTTTTCCGGCGACTCGGCGCGATAAATATTCGCCAGTCCACGTACCGCGCTGCTGTTGCCGCGGTCGAGACGCAGTGCCTGCTGATAGAAACGTTCTGCCGAGGCGCTATCTTTGCGCGCCATCGCCACATCGCCCAGCCCCAGCACCGCATAGCTGTCCGTTGCATCAAGCTTACGCGCCTGCTGGTAGAAACCTTCAGCCTGCGCCAGATTGTTGGCCTTGAGCGCCGCATCGCCTTTGCGAATCAGCGGCCAATAGAGTTGCCAGGTCTGCGGCGTATTGTCCGCTGCCTGCGCCACTTTTTCCTGTTCTACCGCTTTGGCGCGCAGAACCGGGTCCGCCATCTGCTTTTGCTGATCGGCCAGCATCGCCCGGGCGCTGTCCGCCGATTCACCGCTGCTGAAAATCATCAGATAGCGCTGTAGGGCTTGTACGCTGGACGGGCTGACGGGCTGGTCTTTGATAGATTTAAACCACAGGTCGCTCGCCGGTCCGCGCCCGCTTGACGATTTCGCCATTTGCTCCAGCACATTAAACGCGTCATCACGCTGGTTAGCGGCAAGCAGCATATTGGCGAGCGTCATTTGCAGGCCAACGTTACCTGGGTTCTGCTTGTTCAGCGTTTGCAGGTGTTTGAGCGCTTCATCGCGTCGTGCCGGAATTTTGGCTACCGTGGTCCAGTACTCTACCGCGTAGTCACCGTCCGGCGGCGCACCGTTAAAGGCTTTTTCATAGTCGGCCAGCGCTTCCGGCACGTGCCCGGTTGTCGCCAGCAAACGCGCCTGCTGAAGCGCCTGACGACCCGCATCGGTGTTCAGGCCAATTTCCACGCGGGCGGTGTTATATTCCGTTGAATTGGGGGCGACCTGCGCCAGCTTTTGCAGCTGTTTTTGCGCGCCAGCGGTGTCGCCCTGGCGCAGCAGGTAGCGCAGACGCGCCGCTAGCACCTGTGGATTGTTGGGATTAATCAGCTCCAGCCGATACAGCGATTGCTGCACCAAATCATCCCGTTTGCTGGCTTCTCCAAGGCGCACCTGGTTGAGCAGCTGCTCTTCTGCCGAGGTGTCAGCATAGCCTGGCTGTACCAGCGTCAGGCCCAGAGAGAGGGTGATTAAACTTAATGTGAACTTGCGCATTCCTGGCCCCAGTCAGGTAGTAATTCGCCGCGGGCGCTAAAGCGAAAACGGTGTTGATCCCAGCCCTGACCAAAGAGGGTCAGAACAAAATTATAATAAGCATCCGCGCCGGGAAAATGGTCAGCTACGCGCTGGCGCTGAACGGCCTGCGCATCGCGATTTTGTAGGAATGGAATCAGCGAAGCTGAAAAACCGACCGGGCCATCGCCGGTCACCGCCCCGGTAGCCGTCGCGACTTTTTCCGGGGGAACGCCCTGCTTCACGGTCTGTGCCGCCATCGCGTTAAAGCGTTTAAGCAGACGGGCTTTTTGCGGGTCGGCGTCGTGCAACATGCCCACCCATAAATAGACGCGAATGGCATCGTAGCTGCCTACCAGGTTTGCTTCCTTCAGCAGCCAGCCATTTTTTTTGTCGTAGCTTACCCAGTCCGGCGAGAAACCCTTCGGAGCGGTATCGAGGAGCAGCTTCAGGTTGGTATCGCGAAGGGTCGTCCATGGCGCGCCAAAACGGCTGAAATACTGCGCCACCTGCGGTGGGAAATAGCTTGGGTTAAAGCGCCAGCGTGCCTCTTCAGCAAAGCCAACCCGGCCGGGCAGCAGCATCAGCCCTAGACCGGGGACTTTCACCACTTCGCCGTCGGCAATCTTCGCCAGCAGCGCCTTACCCGTTGCCGTGTAATCTTCATTTTTCCACAGACGACCGGCTTCCAGCAGCGTCCAGGCAATCCAGATATCGGAATCCGAGGCGGAGTTGCTGTCCAGCACCGTCCACTCGTCATCGCTCTTTTTGCCCCACAGCCACGCTGGAAGGTGTTCGCGCAGCGAGCCCTGTGCGAGGTTGTTTTGCGTCCAGCCAAGCAGCGCGGCAAAAGTCTGCTGGTCGTTCGCGGCAAGGGCAAAGAACAGCGCGTAGCTTTGCCCTTCCGAGGTGGTTATTTTACGCGCATCGCTGGGATCGATAACGCGACCTTCCGCGCTCACGAAATCTTGCTTGAACTGCTCCCAGGCAGGCCAGTTACAGGCGGCCTGTACCTGACCGCCGAGGACACATAGCAGAACTATCCAGCGAAGCATTTTCATCGCGGCTTACTCGTCTTCCGGGTTCAGACGACGACGGCTGATGATACGCAGCAGACGCCACAGTACCCAAGCCAGCAGCACGATGCTAATTGCCGCAAAGATGGCCAGCAGCACCGGGTGGTTAGAGAGTGCAAACCACACGCGCTCGAACCACGGCAGGTGCCCAACATAGTAAATATCGCCTACGCGCAGGCTGTTCACGCCGGACTCACGAATCACCGACACCGAACCAAACATCGCCGCACGTTTACCGCTATCGTTCAACGCGTTGTTCAGCAGGTCATATCCGCTGGCGCTGTCGGCAAGCAGCGCCACCACGCTACGCTGTTTGAAATACGGTGATTCAAAGCCAACCACGGCAGCCATTGGGCCAGAAGAGGTGATCCCAGCCTGTACGCTAGGCTGACGATCGTCGGTATCCAGATAGATGCTCGGCAGGTCGTTATGGCGCATCGGCGTTTTCACCCAGCTCTGGGTCGCATCCACCAGCAGGTCAATTTGCTTGTCGTTCTTGAGTTGTTGTGGAATAGAGCCAATCAACAGCAGATCAGCGTCTTTGTCCTGAATCTTGCTACCGTCATCGACGATGGTCATGTTCGACCCGGCCAGACCGGTCTGGCCGCCAATCACGCCCACGGTATTCAGCAGCGTGCTCACCTGTGCTTCAGACGGCTGCTTCGGCATGACGATAACCGTGTCAGAGAGGTCTGCCATACGGGTGAACGGGAAGCCTGCATTGGCGAACGTACGCAGGTCCGGCATCGGCAGGAAGTGATAGTAGTGCGAGAAGTCGATAGTGGAATCGTCGCCAATCACCACGTGGTTCTGTACCGGCTGGAAGGTCACACAGTTATCCACCGAGCCACCAGGCATCGGGTTCATATACTGGAAGTCGAAGCGCAACTGGTTCATCGCACCAAGACGCAGCGCCGGGATGCTGACGTCATTCTTACCGTCCAGCAGGCCTTGCAGCACCGGCAGACGCATCATCAACTTGTTCACATCCTGCGTGCTGTTCAGGCTAAACGACTGCAGGAACTGGTTGTTCAGACTGATATCCATCCGTGAGCTGTCCTTCACCGACGGCATGGTGTAACGGTATTTCAGATCCATGTCGATGCCGGTGCTGCGCAGCAGATAGAGATCCGGCGGCAGGTTCAGCGACAGGTTGATAGAGGCCGGTTCCAGCCCAGTGGACTGTAGCTGCTGTTCGTACGTTTTCAGCTCACCGAAGGTGACCGGACGGTCGGTACGCACCCAGTTTGGAGCGTCGTACGGCGCACGGGCCAGCAGCGGTTTAACTTCATCCACCGTCACGCTGTCGCCACGGAACAGAATATTACCGGCCGCAATGCCCTGAGCGGCCTTCAGCAGGTCGTTATCGTCACGACCAAAGACCACCAGCAGCTTCATGTACGGGTTGTTAGGATGGTCGATCATTTCGATCGTCGGTGCTTTCACCGCCGGGTGATCGCGCAGGAAGTCAGGACGACTTCCGTTAGTGGCAAAGACGATAGCGTTACTTTCCGGCAAGGTGTTAAACATCACCGGGAAAGTCTGGCCGCGCCAGCCGGCCTTCGCGCCAAACCACGAAGCGACGATACCGGCCGCCTGCTGCTGTGGTAGATCAGGAGAGCCGGCAAAGACCATCGGCAGATTCAGCGCGCGGTTATCGCGGGCGTCAAAGAACGGCACCGGGAAATGCGACAGGTCGTTACGTACCTTCAGCGACTGGTAGGTTAAATCCAGCGAGCTGTTACGCGCCACGTCCAGCCAGACGGTGGTGTTCGCCGGGTTTTCGCAGACGTCGCGGTAGTGGCCAATAAACTCAAGGCGCACACGGTTAAAATCGGTGATATAGAGCGGATCGATTGGGATCTGCGTCGAAACCTTTTTACCCAACTGCTCTTTGGTAACCGGCAGCACGCCCATCAGCTCATCGTTAAGATAAACCTTCAGCTGAGAGACGGTCGGCAGTAATGATGGAGACAGCGTGTAGGTCAGATTCAGCAGCGCCTTCGACACCACTTCGTCGCTGCGCATGCCGAACTCGATGCCACCGTCAGGATTCGCTCCGCGCAGAACCATGCTACCCGGCGGCGGCGCAATCTGGGCAAAAGAAAGCTTTACGTCGCGAGATGGCGCATCTTCCACCACCACCGGCGACGTGGTTGCCGCATCGGCAGGGGCAGGAGCCGCTGCGTTGTCCTGAACAGTCGGCGTTACGGCCACCTCTGTTGTCGGTTCTGAATGCGTCGTGAGCGGCAGTAAACTGCCCATGCCCACCGCCACTGCACAAATCCAGGAAAGTTTTCTTTTCATTGGTTCATCATCATTATTGTTGAGCCATAGCCGATAGCGGATGCTCGATTACCGCCTCACGTTCTGGACGGCGCGGAATGAACGAAGCCACCCACGCCACCAGCGAGGTGAGCGACCGGAAAATCTCTTTTGCCACCGGTGGCGCGAATTCGGCCAGGTGACGATAACCACGGAATCCCAGCTTCAGAATATCCATCAGGCTTTCCAGTGGTTTATCTTCCGGGAAGCTGTCCTGCCAGAGCGCCCACGTATCCGCACGCGCAAACGTACACTGTACAAAATCGATATGCTGACGGGTGCTCATCGGCAGCAGCTTGAGACCCACTTCGCTGCCCAGTACGCGCACCACCTGCGTCGGGAAGACATACTCCTGCTGGCCGCGTTTGAGCAGCAGGTTGACCTTCTGCTCTTCCAGCACCTGGGCGTCACCGTTGATACGAATACCCACGCCGCCGTCAGAGAAGTCATGCACCGTACAGGAGAAGAGGTGACCGTCTTCACGGGAAATCGCCCCCGGCATTTTGATTTCAACGCGATGCGAACGACGCACCTGTTTACTTTCCACCGACACCGCCACCGCGCCGCCGAGGATAATCAGGTTATAGAACACCCACACCAGGCTTATCCACACGGTCAGCGTTTCATCCGCCGGGCCGTACAGGTAGCGCCAGATACCAAATGCCACACCCACCAGGTTCAGCAGCACGAGGAAGATATACGGGCGCGAGATAACCCAGTCGACGTATTCCTCTTCCACCAGCCCGCCTTTCGCGGTGACGTTGAATTTACCTTTGTGCGGGTTAAACAGCGCCACCATCGTCGGCGGCGCGATGTACCACGCAAGTACCGTTTCATAGATTTCACTCCAGAAGGAGTGGCGGTATTTGCCCTGAATTTTCGAGTTGGTCAGGCTGGCGTGAATCATGTGCGGCAGGACGAACAGCGCAATCATCAGCGCCGGGGCATAGATGATGTAGGCATGCAGCAGCAGGAAGGCCAGCGGCGCTGGTGAGGAAGATAAGCCGCGGCACGCCCGACAAGAAGTGGAACATAGCGTTGAGGTAACACAGCCGCTGCGGTAGCTTCAGCCCTTTACCAAACAAGGGGTTATCCATACGGAATATCTGCACCATGCCGCGCGCCCAGCGAATACGCTGGCCAATATGCGCCGACAGACTCTCCGTCGCCAGCCCCGCCGCCTGCGGCAAACGCATGTAAGCAGAGGTGTAGCCACGACGGTGCAGACGCAGCGAGGTATGCGCATCTTCGGTCACGGTTTCCACGGCGATACCGCCAATTTCATCCAGCGGTTTACGGCGAATCACGGCGCAGGAGCCGCAGAAGAAGGTCGCATCCCACATGTCGTTACCGTCCTGCACCAGCCCGTAGAACAGCGTGCCTTCGTTCGGCGTTTTACGGAAACGGCCCAGGTTACGTTCAAACGGGTCAGGCGAGAAGAAGTGGTGCGGCGTTTGCATCATCGCCAGCTTCTTATCCTTCAGGAACCAGCCCATGGTCATCTGCAGGAACGAGCGCGTCGGCACGTGGTCGCAGTCGAAAATCGACACGAACTCGCCTTTGGCATACTTCAGCGCGTTGTTGATGTTCCCCGCTTTTGCATGTTCATGCGTGGTACGCGCTATGTAGTGAACGCCCACATCTTTGGCGAACTGCTTAAACTCTTCGCGGGCGCCGTCATCGAGGATCCAGATTTCAATCTTATCTTTTGGCCAGTCGATGCCGAGCGACGCATAAACGGTGTTTTTCACCACGTTCAGGTCTTCGTTATAGGTCGGCACGAAGATATCAACCGAAGGCCATTCGTTCATGTCCTTTGGCAGCGGCACCGGGTGGCGGTTCAGCGGCCAGACGACCTGGAAATAGCCCAGCACCAGCACAATCCAGGCATAGGTTTCGGCAAACAGTAGGATCAGACCACACACCAGGCTGACCGGATCATTCCAGTTGAGCGTTGAGGTATAGCGCCACCAGATGTAGCGGCAGGAAACCGTCAGCGAAAGCACAATCAGCATCAGCGCCGAGAAGCGCCCCGGGATGCGTCGCACCAGTAGCGCCACACCCCACAGTAGCAGCAGGAAGATAAACTGTGAGAGCGGGTTAAATGGCTGAGTAATACAGACCAGCGCCAGCATCAGCGACAGCGTGACCACGACACCAAGAATCAGGCGGCGCAGCTTTGGATTCAGGTGCGCCAGCTCTTTTTTGGCATCGAGATGACCGGTTTGCGCGCGCATCCGATTCGGCAGTTCCTCTGCCCAGCGATTGTAACGCTCACGTATCAGGTCAATGCCTGCCAGCGCTTTCCACGGGCGCGTGCTGCGCTGTTCTGATGGTTTGGTGGCAATGAGCCAGACCGCCTGTAGCGCGAAACGCAATGGATCAAGCGGACGCGGCCGGGAAAAATTAATATGCGGGAACAGTTCATCCTGACGGGCACTTAGTGCCTGCCAGCGGGGATTCTCCAGCGGCAGAAAGAGCCACGCCAGCCCCACCCACAGGCAGGTTAAGGTCGCGGAAAGCCAGGATGAGCCCGCCTGTCGATAGCCGAGATAGCGCTCGCGCAGTCGCGCATAAACCGGCGGCACGAATATCCAGCTGCCGAGGCGAATCATGCTTCGCGCTCCGTTACCGGGCGAAGCCCCGCGTAGTGCATCAGGCACCAGTTCGCGAGAGTGATCATCTCTTCAGCTGCGAGGGAATCATGGCGATATTCGCCCAGCGGCTGCTTGCTGGCCAGGCTTTCGGCCATCGCTTCATCGAGGTGAATGACCACCGGAAGCAGACGTCGCTGGGTTTGCAGCCAGACCTGGTAAAGGTCTTCCTGCAACGGGCTACTCATGCGTAACCCATTGATCAAAAGATGCGTGTTGGCAGGCTGAGGTTGTTGATGCAGGCGAATGTGGCAGTTAGCATCCGGTTTAAGAATCGTTAGCGTAAAGTGGCAGGCTTCGACAAGCGATGCGGTCCAGGGATAAAAGCCGTGGGGAAGATCCAGCAGAATCCACTGGTAGTGGCCTTCGCGCTCCAGCGTTTGCACCAGAGAAACTATCATCGATAGCGTATCACTCAGGGCTCCGGTATGTTCCAGCTCACCCGGTTGCAGCTGACCGAATGGCAGAACATCAATCAGCGAAGTGTAACGCAAACCGGCGTCGCGCCAGTCCTGACCGTCCAGCGCTGCTCGCGCCCAACCGCTTTGACGACCAATTTCATCGTTGAATGATAGACGTAGCATATTGTCAGGACACGCATCGATGACCAGCACCGACTCCCCGAGCAGCTGTAATGACCACGCTAATGCCGCCGTGATAGACGTTGTACCTACGCCGCCACGTACGCCCTGCAATCCCAGAATAGCCATTATGGCTTCCTTATTTTTGTTCGGCTTTTTGTTCTGCAAACTCTGCCAGCAGAGGCCAGCGCTTAAACGCCGTGGCTAATTTCTCACGCTGGGAAATATCAGTGTAATCTATATTGGGAAGAGAGAAAGCTCGACTTAAAGCGATAAAATCATTCTGAAAAGTGTAGCCAAGTTGAGAATCAACTGATGTCGCCGGTTCATTATCTGACATTTTTTTCTCCCTCTGAATTCAAAGTACGAATGCACCCATCACTTGAAGGGCAACCTTTCCATGAAATTCGTTTATACTCGTCATACTTCAGATTGTAGGCGAGTGATTCAGAACTTACTCACATCAACTACATAGTTATGCAGATTTCAGGGGATTTATTCTCTTATCACCTGATGTTCACTCTAATAATGAAGAGTATACATGCTAAATCTGATGCTATTTAATTTCAATATTAGGTTTATTCTAGCGCTTACACTAGTAAACTTAAACGCAGGATTATCGTCGATAAGAGGGACGCGATGAACCCCATATTTTCTATTGGTATCCAGTCACTTTGGGATGAAGTGAGCCATATGCCTGCGGGCGGCGTGTGGTGGATTAATACTGACCGTCATGAAGATGCCGTAAGCCTGCTCAACCAGACGCTCTCCGCGCAGCAGAATACGGCGAAAGTGGCGGTGGTGTGCATGGGCCAAAACCCCAATAACCTTATAGAATTAAAGGGAAACTCCGGTCCTGATAAAATATCGCTGTTTACCATGCCGGGTAGCGCAGATAGCCTATACTTTATGCGCCGCGACCTGCTGCGCACGCTTGAACCCAACGGTTATTTCGTCATTCTGTTATGCGCCCACAATGCCTGGGAAAATATTCCAGCTGATAAAATCCACGATTGGGTAAACAAGTCTCAAAAATGGGCTAAATACTATGGCTGCACGCTTCTGGTGCTCAGCCCCGGCAACAATGCCGATGCCCAAACTTCCGTTTTACTCGGCGAGTATCGCGCCCTTTCCGGCCTGGCAAGTTTACGTTACCAGGGCGATAGTCAACTATTCGATATATCTTACTGGTCTAATGAAAAAGGCGTTAGCGCCCGCCAACAGCTCTTAATTAAACAAAACGACAACGGCTGGCATTTAGCGCAAGAAGAGGTTGCAAACGTTCAGCCACGTAGTGACGAAAAAGAAGTGCTCAGCAACATCGTTATTCTTGAAGGTGCGCCCGCACTTTCTGAGCACTGGACTTTATTCGACACCAACGATGCCGTTTTTAATGCCGCACGTACCGCCCAGGCCGCAACCGTCATATTTTCGCTAAGCCAGAATAGCCAGATAGAGCAGCTTGCTCGATATATTCATACGCTGCGTCGACAGCGCGGCAGCGCATTAAAAATTGTTGTCCGAGAGACCACTCCTAGCCTGCGTGCCACCGATGAACGCCTGCTGTTGAGCTGCGGGGCCAACATCGTTATCTCCGCAAGCGCCCCCCTCTCACGTAGTCTGACCTTAATTGAAAGCGTTCAGTCGCAGCAGTTTAGTCGTCACGTACCGGAAGATTTAACGACGCTGCTGGCCAACACTGAGCCGCTGAAGCTCAAGGGCTACCAGAAGTGGGACGTATTCTGCGACGCGGTGCAAAAAGTCATCAACAACACGCTGCTGCCTGCGGACAGCAAAGGCGTGATGGTGGCGCTAAGACCCGCGCCGGGACTGCGCGTTGAGCAGGCGTTGACCCTGTGCCGTCCGCACCGTATGGGCGATATCGTGACCATTGCCGATCGCCGCCTGGTGCTGTTCCTCTCCTTCTGCCGCGTCAACGACCTCGACAAAGCCCTGAACCATATTTTCCCGCTGCCAACCGGGGATATATTCTCTAACCGCATGATTTGGTTCGAAGATAAGCAGATCGCCGCAGAACTGGTTGATATGCGCGACGTGAAGCAGGAGCTCTGGACGCAGCCGCTGCGGATCTCGCCGAAGCCAAAAAACGTGATTAACGCGACCTACGAAGATAACAGCTGGCGCCGCTATCCCGAACCGTGCCGCCTGTCTACAGATGCCAAAGGAACATCATCATGATGTCGATAAGCGATATTATTCAACTCGTGATCCTCTGCGCGCTGATCTTTTTCCCGCTGGGTTACCTGGCGCGTCATTATCAGCGCCGTATTGAGAACACGTTCCGCTTGATGTTTCTAAAACCTCGCTATGTTAAACCCGTCGGCGTATTGCGCCGGGATCTGGCCGTCAGGGCAAAATCAAAAAATGACTAAATCGACGAAAAAAGACGCCGCTACCCCTTCACCGCTTTGGCACTACTGGCGGGGCCTGTCTGGCTGGAACCTCTATTTCCTGGTCAAGTTTGGCCTGCTGTGGGCGGGATACCTTAATTTCCATCCGATGATGAACCTCGTTTTCATGGCGTTCCTGATTTTCCCTCTGCCGAACAGCCGACTGCACCGCTGGCGCAACTGGATTGCCATTCCACTCGGCTTTGCGCTGTTCTGGCACGATACCTGGCTGCCAGGCCCGGAAAGCATTATGAGCCAGGGTTCGCAGATTGCGGGCTTTAGCGCTGACTATATCTGGGATCTGGTCACCCGCTTTATTAACTGGCAGATGGTCGGTGCCTTCTTTGTCCTCGTGGTCGCCTGGCTGTTCTTAAACCAGTGGATTCGTATTACCGTTTTTGTCGTCGCCGCGATGATATGGGTTAACATCAGCCCACTGCTCCCTTCTATTAACCTGTGGCCTACTGGGCAGGCAACTAACGCTACCGCTGCTACCACCACGGCCCCTGCCGCGGCGGCAGGTAGCGCAGCAGCAAGCGGTGATACCCCCGCACAGACCGCTGCACCAACGTCAGATAACCTGAACGCCTGGCTGAACAGCTTCTATGCTTCTGAAAGCAAACGGACCACCACCTTCCCGGCACAACTGCCGGAAGATGCTCAGCCATTTGATCTGCTGGTTATCAACATCTGTTCGCTGGCTAACTCCGATGTGGAGGCCGCGGGTCTGATGCAGCATCCGCTGTGGTCACACTTTGATATTCGCTTTAGCAACTTCAACTCCGCCACCTCATACAGCGGCCCAGCGGCGATTCGTCTGCTGCGTGCAAGCTGCGGTCAGCCGTCGCACACCAACCTGTATCAGCCAGCGGGCAACCAGTGCTACCTGTTTGATAACCTGGCGAAGCTGGGCTTCACCCAGCACCTGATGCTGGACCACAACGGTGTGTTCGGTGATTTCCTCAAAGAAGTGCGTGAAAATGGCGGTATGCAAAGCCCACTGATGGACCAGAGCAAGCTGCCGGTTAACCTGCTCTCCTTCGATGGTTCACCGGTGTATGACGATCTGGCGGTACTCGACCGCTGGTTACAATCACCGGATATGCCTGCCGGTGGACGCTCCGCGACCTTCTACAATATTCTCCCACTACATGACGGTAACCATTATCAGGGGCAGAGCAAAACGGCGGACTATAAGACCCGAGCGCAGAAGTTGTTTGATGAACTGGACGATTTCTTTACCGAACTCGAGAAGTCGGGGCGTAGAGTGATGGTCATCGTGGTGCCGGAACACGGCGCGGCGCTGCAGGGCGATAAAATGCAGGTTTCTGGCTTGCGCGACATCCCAAGCCCGTCGATTACCCACGTACCGGCTGCGATTAAATTCTTCGGTATGAAAGCACCGCATCAGGGGGCCGCTATCGATATTAATCAGCCAAGCAGCTACCTGGCGGTTTCCGAACTGGTTGCCCGCGCGGTAGACGGTAAAATCTTCACCGAAGATAGCGTCGACTGGTCGGCCTTTACCGGCAACCTGCCGCAGACCGCCGCGGTGTCAGAGAACTCTAACGCCGTCGTCGTTCAGTATCAGGGTAAACCATACGTTCGCCTGAACGGCGGTTCCTGGGTGCCGTACCCACAGTAAAACGAAAAAGGCCGCAGGGTTTTACCCCTGCGGCCCGGTTCGGGCGCATACTGCCACTGCGGCGGACAAACGCCCGTCAGTTGACGTTATTTCCGGTTACGCCACCAGCTCAGAATCGCGCTGGTGATAATTCCCACCGCAATCGGAGCTGCCAGATCGTGCCAGAAAAGCACGCCAAGCTCTGCGAGCGTCATGTAGCCGCCTTGGTTGCAATAGCAACAGTTCGCGGCTATCCTTTGTTTGCGAGTCAAAGAATGGCCCCCGTTATGTTGCTGGTTTATACCAAACAACGTGCGGGGGTTTTCTCTTTCCAGCAACTTATGCCGCCGGGGATCAAGCCCCCGCAACATTGCGCCTCACCGGGAAACCCGGCTTGCCGACGATACTACTGCAATCAGCCCTTCAACTCGCCGTCTCCACCCCATTTTCAGAATAGCACCCGACCTGCCCGTAGCCCGGCCGAGCGCAGCGACGCCGGGATGAGTACCGAGCAGCCCCGGGGTCGGCGTAAACGCCTCGCCCGGGCTACCAATACAAAAAAGGCCGCAGGGTTTTACCCCTGCGGCCCGGTTCGGGCGCATGCTGCCACTGCGGCGGACAAACGCCCGTCAGTTGACGTTATTTCCGGTTACGCCACCAGCTCAGAATCACGCTGGTGATAATTCCCACCGCAATCGGAGCTGCCAGATCGTGCCAGAAAAGCACGCCAAGCTCTGCGAGCGTCATGTAGCCGCCTTGGTTGCAATAGCAACAGTTCGCGGCTATTCTCTTGATGTCTGGTCAAGTGATAGCCCCCGTTATGTTGCTGGTTTATACCAAACAACGTGCGGGGGTTTTCTCTTTCCAGCAACCGATGCCGCCGGGGATCAAGCCCCCGCAACATTGCGCCTCACCGGGAAACCCGGCTTGCCGACGATACTACTGCAATCAGCCCTTCAACTCGCCGTCTCTACCCCATTTTCAGAATAGCACCCGACCTACCCGTAGGCCGGCCGAGCGCAGCGACGCCGGGATGAGTACCGAGTAGCCCCGGGGTCGGCGTAAACGCCTCGCCCGGGCTACAGGGACAAAAAAAGCCGCAGGGTTTTATCCCTGCGGCTCTGCTATCTCGGATGAGTATCGGGCTACGCCGTTTTTTCTGGATTCTCATCCTGATCGACTGCGAAACACGCCACCAGCTGGCCACCATACTCTTTCAGCTGCGGTTGCAGCTGCGTGCACTGGCCAAAGCGGCGGCGGCAGCGGGCGTTGAACGCACAGCCCGGCGGTGGATTCAGCGGGCTTGGTAGCTCGCCGGTCAGTTTGATACGCTCGCGGCGGTCGTCCGGGTTCAGACGTGGGGTCGCGGAGAGCAGCGCCTGGGTGTACGGATGGCGAGGATTGTTGAAGATCTGGTCCTTCGTCCCCTTCTCCACGCAGCGCCCCAGATACATCACCATCACTTCATCGGCAATGTGTTCTACGACTGACAGGTCGTGGGAGATAAAGACGTAGGACAGCCCCAACTCCTGCTGCAAATCCATCATCAGGTTCAGCACCTGCGCACGCACCGATACGTCGAGCGCGGAAACCGGTTCATCGGCAATCACCACGTCCGGGTCAAGCATCAGACCACGGGCAATAGCAATACGCTGGCGCTGGCCGCCGGAGAACATGTGCGGATAGCGGTCGTAGTGCTCGGTTTTCAGGCCCACTTTTGCCATCATCGCCAACGCTTTTTCACGGCGCTGCTCTTTGCTGAGCGAGGTATTAATCAACAGCGGTTCTTCCAGAATCTGCCCCACTTTTTTACGCGGGTTCAGAGAACCGTAAGGGTTCTGGAATACAATCTGGATTTTCTGTCGACGCAGTTTCTGCGCGTGTGGGTCGTGCTTGAGCAGATCCTGCCCCTGATAATAAAGCTCACCGCCGCTCGGCGTTTCGATCATCGTCAGCAGGCGACCCAGCGTCGATTTACCGCAGCCGGACTCCCCAACCACCGCCAGCGTTTTGCCGCGCTCCAGGGTAAATGATACGCCGTCCAGCGCTTTCACCAGGCGTTCCGGGGCAAACATCCCCTTCTTCACCGGGTAGTGTTTTTTCAGGTCAATTGCCTGCAGCAGCGGCTGCTGCGAGGTGGCCTCGTGCGTACTCATAGTGTGGGCCTCCCGGCATCATCGAGTGGGTAGTGACATTTCGACTGGCGAGCACCGTCAACGGTGTTCAGCTCAGGCTCTACGCTGCGGCATTTATCCGTCGCATACGGGCAACGCGGGTTCAGCAGGCAGCCGTTCGGGCGGTCGTATTTGCCCGGTACGACACCCGGCAGCGATGCCAGGCGCGCTTTATCCTGAGCAAACTCCGGCAGCGCACGCAGCAGAGCTTGGGTGTACGGGTGACGCGGGGCGCGGAAGATATCGCCCGCCGCGCCCGTCTCAACGACCTGGCCTGCGTACATCACGATGATTTTGTGCGCGGCTTCGGCTACCAGCGCCAGATCGTGAGTGATCAGGATCAGCGCCATGTTCTCTTTGCGCTGAAGCTCTAGCAGCAGTTCGATGATCTGCGCCTGAATGGTCACATCCAGCGCGGTAGTCGGTTCATCGGCAATCAGCAGCTTCGGACGACAGGCAATCGCCATGGCGATCATCACGCGCTGACTCATCCCACCGGAAAGCTGGTGCGGATACACGTCCAATCGCGAAGCCGGGTCCGGAATACCCACCTGGTTCAGCAGGTCGATGGCGCGCTGACGGCGCGTACTCTTGTTGCCGCCCTGGTGCACTTTAATCGCTTCCATAATCTGGAAGCCGACGGTGTAGCACGGGTTGAGGCTGGTCATCGGGTCCTGGAAGATCATCGCCACTTCGGCACCCACCAGATTGCGACGCTCTTTCTCAGAGATACGCTTCAGATCCTGACCGTTGAATTGCAGGCTTTCCGCCATCACACGGCCGGGATAATCAATCAGCCCCATAATCGCCAGCGAGCTAACGGATTTACCCGAACCAGATTCGCCGACGATGCCGACAACCTCGCCCTGATTTACGCTGTAGCTCACGCGGTCTACGGCTTTGAACGGTGTGCCTTCGTCGCCGAAGTGCACCGATAATTTATCTACATTTAATAACGCCATCTCGCTCCCCTTACTGCTTCAGTTTGGGATCGAGCGCGTCACGCAGACCGTCACCCATCAGGTTAAACGCCAGTACCGTCAGCAAAATTGCCAGCCCAGGGAAGGTCACGACCCACCAGGCGCTTTGCGCAAATTGCAGCACGTCAGAGAGCATGGTGCCCCACTCCGGCGTAGGCGGCTGTGCGCCCATCCCCAGGAAGCCGAGGGCAGCCATATCGAGAATGGCGTTAGAGAAACCGAGCGAGGCCTGAACAATCAGCGGCGCAAGGCAGTTTGGGAAAATGTTGACGAACATCTGGCGCATCGCCCCGGCACCCGCCACGCGAGAAGCGGTCACGTAGTCGCGGTTAACCTCCACCAGCACAGCGGCGCGGGTTAAACGGACGTAGTGCGGCAAGGCGACAAAGGTCAGCGCCAGCGCGGCGTTACCAATTGATGGGCCGAAGATAGCTACCAGCACCAGCGCCAGCAGCAGGCTCGGCAGTGCCAGCATGATGTCGACGACGCGCATAATGATGTTATCGACGAGGCCGCCGAAGTAGCCAGCAACCAGCCCCAGCACCACGCCCATAATCAGCGACAGCACAACCACCAGGCAGCCCACCAGCAGCGACAGACGCGCACCGTACATCAGACGGGACAGCACGTCGCGGCCCACGTCATCGGTACCAAACAGATGCGCCCATGTACCGCCTTCCTGCCACGCCGGTGGTGCCAGCAGCGTATCGCGGAACTGGTCTGCCGGGTTATACGGCGCGAGCCAGTTCGCGAAGATCGCGATAACCAGTACGATAACCACGTAAACCAAGCCGACAACCGCGCCTTTGTTACGCTTAAAGTAGTGCCAGAATTCCTGGAATGGGGTCATTGGCACCGGTGCGGACACCGTTTTGTTTTCAGTTACTTGTGTCATGATGGCCCCTTACTTCTTATGCCGAATACGCGGGTTCACCACGCCGTACAGCAGGTCAACCAGCAGGTTGACGAGAATAATCATCGTCGCGACCAGCAGCACCCCACCCTGCACCACCGGATAGTCACGGCGTTGCAGCGCGTCAATCAGCCAGCGGCCCAGACCCGGCCAGGAGAAGATGGTTTCCGTCAGAATTGCACCTGCCAGCAGCGTACCCACCTGCAGGCCGATAACAGTCACCACCGGCAGCATGGCGTTACGCAGGGCATGAACGATGATCACGCGCATGCGGGTTAAGCCCTTGGCACGCGCGGTACGGATATAGTCTTCGCCCAGCACTTCCAGCATGGAAGAACGGGTCATACGTACGATAACCGCCAGCGGAATAGTCCCGAGCACGATAGCAGGCAGAATCATGTGCGCCAGCGCATCGATAAAGTTGCCCGGGTCGCCCCAGATGGCGGTATCAATCAGCATAAAGCCGGTCAGCGGGTTGGAGTCATCAAGGAACACCATGTCGCTGACGCGTCCGGAGACCGGCGTCAGGTTCCAGTGCACCGAAACCAGCATGATCAGCATCATGCCCCACCAGAAAATCGGCATGGAGTAGCCGGTCAGCGCCAGGCCAACGGCGGTGTGATCGAAGATGGAACCGCGCTTAACCGCGGCCAGCACGCCCACCGGGATACCCACGGCGACGGCGAAAATCATGGCGCAGATACCGAGTTCCAGCGTCGCTTTAAAGCGCGGCACGAACTCATCCCACACCGGGAGTCGGCTTTTCAATGAAATGCCTAAGTCACCGTGCAATACGCCCCAGATATAGTGGAGGTACTGTTGCCACATCGGCTTATCCAGGCCGAGTTCGGCCAGAAGCTGGGCATGGCGCTCAGGGGAAATACCACGCTCGCCCGCCATAATCATCACCGGATCGCCGGGGATCATATGCACGAAGGCAAACGTGAGGAGGGTGATACCGATAAACGTCGGGATCACCAGACCCAATCGTTTGAGGATGAACTGCAACATAACCCTGATTCTCTCTAATGACGGCCCGCCTGGTCACAGGTCGTCTGTATTGCTCACAAATCTGCCGCCTTTCTTAAACGCGAGAGGCGCAGATACGGCGCAGCTTCCCACCCCAAGGGGGGCAGGAAGCGTTGCGCTGCCGGTTAAGGCATCGTCTTTATTATTCGATAGATACGTTGTCGAAGTGGTGCTTACCTAATGGATCAACCACATAGCCTTTGACTTCTTTACGCACCGGCTCGTATACGGTGGAGTGAGCGATGATCAGCGCTGGAGCCTGATCGTGCATCACCACCTGAGCCTGTTTGTACAGCTCAATGCGTTTGTTGTGGTCGTCGGTTGCACGTGCCGGTTGAATCAGATCTTCAAACGGCTTGTAGCACCAGCGAGAGTAGTTAGAACCGTCTTTTGCCGCCGCGCAGCTGAACAGCGTCGCGAAGAAGTTATCCGGATCCCCATTGTCGCCGGTCCAGCCCATCATGACCGCCTGGTGCTCGCCCGCTTTCGCGCGCTTGAGGTATTCGCCCCACTCGTAGGTCACGATTTTGGCCTGTACGCCGATTTTCGCCCAGTCAGCCTGAATCATCTCAGCCATACGGCGAGCGTTCGGGTTGTACGGACGCTGTACCGGCATCGCCCACAGCTCAACGGTGAAGCCTTTATCCTGGCCCGCTTCTTTCAGCAGCGCCTTAGCTTTTTCCGGATCGTAGCTGTAGTCTTTGACGTCGTCGTTATAGCCCCACATGGTTGGCGGGATCAGGTTCTTAGCAGCAACGCCTGCACCCTGATAAACGGCTTTGATGATCGCTTCTTTGTTGACCGCGTAGGTCAGCGCCTGACGTACTTTCACGTCATCAAACGGTTTTTTCTCGGTGTTGAAGGAGAGGTAGCCAACGTTCAGGCCTGCCTGTTCCATCAGGTTGATGTTCTTGTCTTCTTTCATGCGCGCGATGTCAGCCGGGTTCGGGTACGGCATGACCTGGCACTCGTTCTTCTGCAGCTTGGCGTAACGTACGGAAGCGTCAGGCGTGATGGAGAAGACCAGACGATCGATCTGCGGCTTGGTGCCCCAGTAGCCCGGGAACGCTTTGTACAGAATACGAGAGTCTTTCTGGTACTGAACCAGCTGGAATGGACCGGTACCAATTGGGTTCAGGTCAACTTTCTCCGGCGTGCCGGCTTTCAGCATGTTGTCAGCATATTCTTTTGACAGAATAGACGCGAAGTCCATCGCCAGGTCTGCCAGGAACGGCGCTTCTGGGCGAGTCAGCACGAACTGAACGGTATTATCGTCGACTTTTTTCACTTCGCTAATCAGGTCTTGCAGGCCCATGCCTTCAAAGTATTCATAGCTGCCGCCAGAGACTTTGTGGTACGGGTTCTGCGCGTTTTTCTGACGATCGAAGGAGAAGACGATATCGTCGGCGTTCACGTCACGCGTTGGTTTGAAGTCTTTATTGTCCTGCCACTTCACGCCCTGACGCAGGTGGAAGGTGTAGGTTTTGCCGTCCGGACTGATGTCCCATTTCTCAGCCAGACCCGGGACGATTTCCGTGGTACCAGTTTTGAATTCAACCAGACGGTTATAGATAGGTACGGAGCTGGCATCATAGGTAGTACCAGACGTAAAGAGCTGTGGGTTAAAGCCTTCCGGCGAGCCTTCTGAACAATAAACCAGGGTTTTTGCCTGTACGCTGGCTGCAACGGTCATGGCGACCAGGCTGAGACCCAGCTTCAGCATCCCTGACTTCTTCAAGGAAATACTCATTATTCTGCTCCAATGTGATTATGTGTTGTTTTTACCCTTTGCATTGGGTTACACCGCCTGACCTTATTTATTTTTGAACCGGCTGGGTCGATGCATTTAGAGGCGAGGGATTCCTTTCACTGGAACATCTGAGTTGCAGTGCGGATTCTCCATGAAATGCCCCTCATGCCCTACAATCTGTCAACAGAATGTGAAAACGTCAATACAGTTATCCGGGATTTGTATTGAAGGTGAGAATGGATGGGCAAAGATTAAAAAAACCCCGAAGCACTATTTTCAGCAGAGAAATTTATGCTATGGGCAAGAAGGCAGAGTAATCTACTTAATAATTTGCAACATTCAGCGATTAACAATTAGCCATTATGTGAAAAATTTATTTCGATATGATGATAATCTGAGCGATTAATGCCGCGAACGTTAAAACGCACAGCGGAAAATGCTGAGCTTAGCCATAAGCAGCGAAAAAAAAGATTCGTCTATGCATACGAAAATACAATGGAATATGTCACAAAATTGTGAACAGGCAGGGGAAGCGTTTGTGTTGGAACATCTGATGACTGACTCTCATCCTCGCCGATCTGCTTCATTTACTGTACGAAGCATTTAAAGGGGCTGAAGAACAAGAAATACGGCATGAAAAAATGCAAGAATAGTAACGTACTGCCAGCTAAGTTGAGCAGCGCTATTTGTTCACCTACGTTGTATTGAATCTGAAGGCAAAGGCTTTAAGGGGAGCGGCCTTTCCCGGTCATCCGCTCAGGAGCCTACTGGTAGTATGCCTAAGCGAGTGTATACCCTTGTCTTGGCGAATTAGGCTTGTTAGGAAATGCCAGCTTCAGTTGCTTTGAATCCACCATAGGTTTTAGGTAATTCTGGCGAATACTCTGCGACTTACGTCCTAACAATATTTCCATTACCGCGACAGATAAATAGTGCCCATCGCACAACTGGACAAGCAGTTCCTTCATCATCCCAGCTTCCAGCCGACGGTGCTCCCGCGATGGCGCAGCTAATGCTTCAAGTACATCCCGGAATCCATCGCTCAATGCGTCAAGATCATCAATAAACGGTTTATCTAGCAAGTGACTGATAAACCTACCGTATTCATCTCTTCCCTGATGACTATCTACTAAGTCAGGATCGCTATGCGTTAAGCTGATGTCACTATGCGTTAAGTTCTGTACGTTATGCGTTAAGTTCGATGTAGAGCTTAACGCATTAGCGAAGACTTCTTCCGGAGACGGTAACTCCATTCCAGGTAAGCTGTATGATTTATCTCGTTTTTCACCACTGGCGACAAGAAAGCCCTTATCCACTAACTTTGGAAATGCCAGGGTAACATCACGAGAATGTCTGCTTGTGAGCTGACAAGCTCTCTCGTGGTTTACCCAACCTTCTGTCGCCGCTGTGATAATGATCATTCGTTCGAGATCATCAAGCAGATGAAAACGTTGACCAAATAAATCATCAAGCAGTTCAGTAACCTCCTGTGATACAAGGCTTACCGTCGACAGCTCAAGCAGCGTTTGTTCGGAAGGCTCCGTTTTCTCATACAACTTTGGTGTGCGCCAGTTCGCCCATTTCCAACCACTCATTATTTTGGGCACACCAGAGCCTGCACGTTCACCTGCGCCAATCATTAAGAACATCTGGTGCATACGGCGGTTACGGCAGTCACTTTCCCCGCCCTTCACTGCAATTTCCGGCGGTATCCGCATCAGTCCAGGATTACGGAAGCCAAAAAGATCCGGCCTCCTGACCACTAAGATAGAGCTTCGGCCCGTGTAATCAGCATGCACCAGAGTATTAACAAGCGCCTCGCGGATAGCTTCATGAACTTTAGTTTCATCCAGCCGAATACCGTCCCGCAATTCAAAAGGAACCTTAAGGTCAGAAATGAGCTTTCGATATGTCCGGCGGTAAAAATCGAAAATATTGCCTGACCAGGAACCATCCGGATAGATGCGGTCGATCCAGCGAGAGTCAGGTTGCGTGTCATCCCGCTCACGATAATCGACAAAATAGTTTGGAACCGCATCCTGGATAGCATTCCAGGTACCAAACATCAGGATACCCGCAAGAGTGATACCTTCTTCCCCGCTCTGACGATTTTTTCGCCAGCCACCAATATTCCTGAATAAATCGATGATATCCAACTCCAGCCAGGGATGCTGGGGCTTCGCAACCGCAAAGAGGTTACGCCAGGCACGCAAACTGTCCTGATCGATATCGCTGAAATCAAACCCTGCCAGAATCCGATCATCACGACTATCCTCGACCTGTTCCGCGAGCATTCTTTTGATTTGCTCTTCAGAACAGTGGCAGTCCCCTTCGTGGCGACGGATGTATGTTTCCGTCATCGGCTGGTTGTGAAGATAGACCGGCTTTTGCTCACGTCTTGCTATGGGGATCTCAATGACAATAACCGCTTTATTATCAAGATTGATGATCTGTACCGATTGATCGCTCAGTAAATTGACATTTACTTTTTTCTTGTTGTTCGCAATATCAAACAGTTGCTTCATAACGGTAGCAATATCGCTGATCCCCTCAACGATAAAGTTCCCTTTCTTTTCTCTGACGCCCAGCACAACATAACCACCACGAGTATTCGCCATCGCGCTGTATGTTCGCCAGAAATCCTCCGGCAGTTTACCTTTACCATCCGCTCCCTGCGCCAGCTTGAACTCCAGTTCAACTGATTCAGAAAGTGTTTGTAAGTCCAGCAAATCACTGACAGGAAACATAATCGGGTCGGCACCTGTTTAATTTAACAATCCAGGAAGGGAAAAGGACAACCTGAGCAAATAGTTAATCGTATTATCAATACAAACGCCTGCGGTGCATCCAAAATTTCAGTATCCATCTCAAAACGTATAATACATCATGTTCTCGGAGAGGAAGATTTGCTATAAACGCAAAAAGCCTGCTTATTCAGCAGGCTTTCCAATCTGGTCGGTGATAGAGGATTTGAACCTCCGACCCCTTCGTCCCGAACGAAGTGCGCTACCAGGCTGCGCCAATCACCGTACGCAGCAGATCTTACTGCTGCGTTTTTGGGTCGTCAATCCCTTATTAAACCCATGCCTTTTGTTCGGTGAAGAACTCATCACTGCGCCGTTTTCTTGCTTTCAGGCACGTGGCACCAGTTGTTGAATTCATTAATACCGCCATCTGGCGAGGTATAACCCAGACAACCCATAATCGTGTCGTACAGCTCCACGTGACGCTTCGGCTGCTTCATCTCCGCCTGCTGTTGCAGGTAAGCAAACGACTTCGCGTGGTCCGGATTCTGCAGATATTTATCCGACATCCAGACCATCATCGGCACGCGGAACTGCTCTGGCGGCGCCATCATACGCGGCGTACCGTGCAAACGCTCATGCTCGTTAATCGACTCACCGTGGTCCGCGGCAAAGAAGACAATCGCCTTCTTATCGCGCAGTTGATCGAACACGTTCACCAGGAAGTGATCGACATAAGTAATGGAGTTGTCGTAGGAGTTAATCAGCTCCGCCTTACTGCACTTATCGTCCACATTCACACATTCAGGCTTCCACTGCGCAAAATTGCGCGGGTAGCGCTGGGTGTAGTTAAAGTGCGAGCCTTTGGTATGCATGATAATAAGATGCTTACCTTTATCGCTCTGACGCGTCAGCACGTTTTGCAGCTCATCGGCCAGCAGCATGTCGTCCACGCTCTTACCCCGGTTACGCGGCTCTGCGCCAATCTGCTCACGATAGGCGATGTTGTTCGCCATCGTATTGCTGTAGAACCACAGCTCGCTCTGCATCGCCAGTAGATCGCCGGTAAAGCCCAACTGATGCAGCACCGCAAAGACGTTCTGCTCTTTCAGCGTACGCTGCGGGTTATCGCTTGCGCCGCCCTGGCGGACAAACATACAGCGCAGCGAAAGCTTAGTCGCGGTATCGCAGGAGTAGCCGCGGAACGCGACCAGATTCTTCTCTTTTGCCAGCCCCGGCGTGGTATTCCGCTCGTAGCCGAACAGGCCCATGTGATCCCAGCGCGTCGTTTCGCCGATGATAAACACCATGTAGGTGTCATCGATATCCTTTGGTGCTACATAGGTGAATTTCTTCGACGGGTCGAATAGCTCGCGGGTATCCGTTGATTCATCAATCTGTGTCCAGCCATAAAGACCCAGTGCCGCTACCCAGTTACTCGGCAGATAAGAGTTCGCCAGAACGCCGCCATAGCTCGGCAGATCCACCTGCGACAGCCGCTCGGTCTCCTTCAGATGGATCTCCATCAGACGAATTGGTCCCCAGACCAACAGCGCTGACAGCAGCACCACTGCGATGCCGCGAATGCGGTGCCCCGGCGTACGCAGCTGATAAAGCAGCGTATCACGTGCCTGGTTAATCCAGATAAACGCCAGCGGTACGATGCTGGTTAGTACCAGCCAACTGATAAAGTGCCAGCCCACCACCTCTTTCGACAGATCGACATCCGTGGTCATGACCGAAGCCACAATGCCATAGCCAATCACCACGTTTAGATTGGTCATGTAATAGCTGGCACCGGCAGAAATCAGCACCACCAGCGTTGCCAGCACCTTCCACAACCGGCGCCCACCAAGAGAGAGCACACGGAATAAGAAGAAACTCACCAGCAGCGTACCGACCAGCTCAATAACAATGAACAGACCTTTCTCGAAACTGAAGTCCTGCAGATACCCCTCAAACCGACGGGACAATACGGAGAAATTCATAAACCAGCCGATGTAGACCGCCAGCAGGAGACTCAGCGTCTGCTGGGACATCGCTTTTATATATCGCATTCAAAAAAAACCAGAAAAAAGGGAAACAGAAAAACTGGTGCCAAATCACACTATTTATGGACCAATTAATATAAGCGTCATGCCAATACAGGCATCACATGCAAGCGCGGTAAGTAGACAACAAGAAAGGGGAAAAGTATGCGGTGAGAATGTGATCTGACCAAATATTTACAATATATTTGGTCAGAATCGACTTAGGAGGAAAGGTAATAATTAAGCGTGAGCTTCCTGCATAATTTCTGTTTTTGGCTGGCGAATCGTTGTAGACAGTGCCAGAGAGAGAATCAGCAGGGCGAAGATGACGCAGAAAGTGATGTAGAACCCACCGAACATCGATGCAATCAGGGAACCACAGATGCTGCCGATACCGAAGCCAAGGTAAATCACACCGTAGTTTTTCGCCAGATTGTTCAGACCGAAGAATTCACTGACCAGCGATGGGAAGACGGTGATGGTACCACCGAAGTTAAAGGCGACGCAGGCAATAGCCGCAAAGAAGGTCACTTCATTCAGCGGCGCGAACAGCAGCGCTGCCATCCCCACCAGAGAGATAACCTGACCAATGGTGATAACGCGGATACGGGCAATTTTGTCAGACAGAATACCCAGCACCAGACGACCACTCAGGTTAGCAATGGAGATAACCGTTACCGCGTTCGCGGCAGTGGCCAGATCCAGATGCACCATACCCTGAGCAATATCTTTTGCGACACCGATGACGTACAGGCCGCTCATACAGGCGGTCAGGAACATCACTGCCAGCATCCAGTACTGCGGTTTGCGCATGGATTCTGCCAGCGTGAAATCATTCGCCACAACGCCGTTGGTGGTGCTCACAGGCTGATTCGGTGCGTCTTTCATCAGCATAGAACCGAAGACAATCATCACCAGTACGATAGCGCCCCAGATCATAAAGGTTTTTTCCAGCCCAACGGTTGCCAGCAGCTGGCTATCGATGAATTTGAAACCCAGGCTACCTAAACCATATGAACCGATGGAGAATGCAGAAATCAGGCCTTTACGCTCCGGGAACCACTTCACGCAGTTGGAAAGCGTCAGTAAATAACCCGCACCGTCCGCCAGGCCGACAATCACGCCAGCGCTCAGCCACAGCATCATCAGATTGTTAGCGTGTGCGGTCAGGAAGAAGCCGATACCCAGCAGGATCCCAGACGCCATGGTGACGCGTTTAACGCCAAAGCGTTCCTGCAATTTACCGGCAACGGAAGAAGAAAGTGCCAGGCCCAGACTTAACAGACCAAAGGAGAACGCCACCTGACTAACGGATGCATCCAGCTTGGTGGACAATGCGCTATTGAACAGGCTCCAGGTATAAACAGAACCTAATGCGAATTGAGTAATGATGGTGCCGAACAATGTCAGCCAGCGGGTATGATTTTTAGTTGCAGCGTTCATGATGATGATGCCTTCTTAAATTAACTGCTGCCAACGATAACGAAGTTAGCATTTTCGCGGGTTTTAAAAGGCATGAACTGCATTCAGGGCGGAATGAAATGCATCAGCGGCGGCATGAATGGCATTGCCAAATCATCACCTGCCGCTGGGTTTCGTCAGATAAACATCGTAGATCAGAAGCGCGCGCTCACGCCCATCATGTAGGAGTAGTTCGTTCCGGCAGACATGTTATCGGCCTGAGAAAGTGAGGCATAGGCAGCCAGATGTGAATTAAGCAACATATCTGCCCCCAAAGTCACATCAACCCAATTGCCGTCCTGAGCCGAGGTTGGCGTGCGGTTTAGTCCGGACTGCGCCTTCCACTGGTTCTCACCGAACTGCTGGTTGTAGCTTACCTGTGCCCAAGGGCGGATCCCTTGCCACGGATGTGAATCAACGCGCCAGCCCAGCGTGCTTACGCTCGCATGCCACAGCGCATCGCTTGGCGAAACGCTATTCACCGTGTCGCCAAATTCGTTCCACATAAAGCCCGGCGAGCCGTCGTAGTGCCAGGTGGCGACAGGTCCCATGGTCATACTTTCCGTCAACGGAAAATTCCAGCCGATGCTCATGGTTTTGGTGGTGTCCTGCAGGCTGTTATCCGGGAGGCTCGTATTAAGCCCGGCGCCCGCTTGCAACGCATCAATACGCTCTGCAAGAATGTCATCGTAGCGCGGTTGGTGATCGCTATCCCATGTATAGCGCTCGGTAGTATTACTTTGCGCATCAGACACGATATATTCCTGTTGCCAGGCATTCGCATGTGGGGAAAGTAACATCCACGCGTAACACGATGCCGGCACGACACATCGCCAGAAGCCAGTGCATTTCTTATTATTCATTAATTGACTCCACTAAAGAGCCAGATTCGGCAATTATTGTTATGTTTTTAGGGAAAAAATTCCCTGTATTAACTATTACTGTTTTCTTATCAGCGTCAAGCGAAGTGCAGGGTTTTATTGCCAGGCGTGACCCATCAACAAAAACAGGGAGAATCAAATGCAACGCTGCGGTTGGGTAAGTCAGGATCCACTTTACATCGCGTATCACGATACCGAATGGGGCGTCCCCCAAAGAAATAACCAGGCTCTGTTTGAGATGATCTGTCTCGAGGGTCAACAAGCAGGGCTTTCCTGGATAACCGTGCTGAAAAAACGCGAAAATTATCGCCATGCCTTTCATCACTTCGATCCGGTTAAGGTCGCGGCGATGAGCGAAGACGACGTTGAGCGACTGGTACTGGACGCCGGTATCATCCGTCACCGGGGTAAAATTCAGGCCATTATCGGTAACGCCCGCGCGTTTCTGGCAATGGAGGCCAACGGCGAATCGTTTAACGATTTTGTCTGGTCGTTTGTCGATGGCGCGCCTATTGTTACCCAGGCAGCCTCGCTCGGGGAAATTCCTACCTCTACACCCGCGTCAGACGCATTATCTAAAGCGCTGAAAAAACGCGGTTTTAAGTTCGTTGGCACCACAATTTGTTATTCCTTCATGCAGGCCTGTGGGCTGGTCAATGACCACGTCACCCACTGCTTCTGCTATCCAGGAGTTCAGCATGATAAGAAAATGGAACACTAACCAGTTCGAGCCGTTGCTGGGGCTCTGGCTGGAAAGCACCACCTATGCGCATCCGTTTATCGCCGAGCAATACTGGCAAGAGAGCCTGCCCATCGTGCGCGACACCTACCTCCCCGCCGCCGAAACCTGGGTCTGGGAGGACGAACAACGGCTACAGGGCTTTGTCAGCGTGATTGACACGCGCTTCGTTGGCGCGCTGTTTGTCGCCCCGAATCAGCTTCATCAGGGGATTGGCAGTGCGCTGCTCAGCATGGCGAAGCAGCATTTTTCCGACCTCAGCCTGGAGGTCTACCAGAAGAACTGCCGGGCGGTGAATTTCTACCACGCGCAGGGTTTTCGTATTGAAGACAGCGCGTGGCAGGACGAGACCCGGCATCCTACCTGGATTATGCGTTGGCAGGCGGATTAAACGCCGTTAGCGTTAGCGACGGGCCGGTGTATTTTTCAATCCAGGCCAGCGCCGTGTTTCCCGCACACCCGTTCCCCAGCCGCGAGCTGGGGATATCTTTGGTCAGCACATTCACCGCCCCATTTTTGCAGATACCGTTCGCCTCGAGGTCTAAATCTGGCCACGCCCCTTCGTGCAGACAGATAACGCCGGGCTTGATGTCTTCGCTCACCACCGCTCCCGCCAACACCTGCCCACGATGGTTCCAGACCCGCACCAGATCGCCATCCTGAATCTGCCGCGCCTTCGCATCCTGCGGATGCTGCGTTAACGGCTCACGCCCGGCGACCGCATAGCGTTCACGCAGCGTCGTATGGTTGAGCTGGCTGTGCAGGCGATGCGCGGGATGGGCAGAAAGCAGTTGAAGCTGTTCCGGCTCCGCGTTACCGTGCCATTCATCAGGCTCCAGCCACATCGGGTGCGGCGGACAGTCGGGATACTGGAAGCTGGCAATACGCTCAGAGTAAATCTCAATTTTGCCACTCGGCGTGCTTAACGGGTTCGCCTGTGGATCGGCGCGAAACGCGCCAAATCGGACAAAAGCGGCGTTCTGTTCACTCTCCGGCATCTCAATCAGTTCGTTGGCCTGCCAGAACTCGGCAAACGGCGGCAGCGTCACCTGCTGGCTGGCCCCGCGTTGCCCGGCAATGTGGTAGAAGGCTTCCAGCCACTGGAGATCGCTCTTCTCCTCCGTAAAGCGCGCCCGCCCACCTGTTTCCCAGCGTTCGCTGAGATCAGCAAACACCTCAAAATCATCGCGTGCTTCATCACGCGGCATCACCACCCGCTTCATCGGCACCAGATGCTGGTTACTGTAATCACCGGTCATGGTGAGGTCATTACGTTCAAACGAGGTCGTGGCCGGCAACACGATATCGGCGTGACGCGCCGCTGCCGTCCAGTTGCATTCGGAAATGACCACCAGCTCCGGTTTTTGCCAGGCGCGAATCAGCCGGTTGGTGTCCTGATGATGGGTAAAGTTAGCGCCACCCGCCCACCAGACAAAACGAATATCCGGGAAGTGTCGATCCAGCCCGTTATGCTGGTACGGTGCGCCGGGGTTTTCCAGCGCCTCGACGATACGCGCTACCGGGATTTTATCAACGGCATCAACGCCGCCTTTCACCGTGCCCTGCATCGAGGCCAGCACCGCCGCACGACGCGTCGGGTTACCGCCGTTCGCGAAGTGATAAGAGAGGCCAAAGCCGCCGCCCGGCGTACCAATCTGCCCCAGCATGGCGGCGAGCGTCACCAGCATCCAGTGTTTCTGTTCGCCAAACTGCTGGCGCTGCATCCCCCAGCCGGACATCAGCATGGTGGTATTTTTATGGAATATCTCTGCCAATTCGCGGATTTTATCTGCACTAATACCGCAAATCGTCGCAGCCCACTCGGCGGATTTTTCCTCACCGTCTTCTTTACCCAGCAGATAATCAGCAAAAATCGGAAACCCGGTGGTATAGCGCGATAAAAAGTCCGCATCGTGCCAATTATTCACCAAAAGCGTATGGGCGATGCCCAGCATCAGCGCCACATCCGTGCCCATATGTGGCGCTATCCACTCCATCGACTCACCGAAAAACGCGACGGTTTCCGATCGCATCGGATCGATACAGATCAGGCGTTTACCGCTTTTCCGCAGCTGTTCAAAATAGGGCAGCCCCTGCTCATCGGAAGCGTTCCAGGCAATTTTCAGCGTATTCATCGGGTTGGCGCTCCACAGCACCACCACGTCAGTATGCTCCAGCACCATCGGCCAGCTGGTCTGCTGCTGGTAGACCTCATTGCCACCCACCACGTGCGGCATGATGGCCTGCGCCGCGCCGGTAGAATAATCGCCCAGATGCCCGGTGTAGCCGCCTGCCAGGCTCATGTAACGCTGGAGCAGCGTCGCCGCCTTATGCAGCACGCCGTTAGAGCGCCAACCGTAGGAGCCCGCAAAAATCGACGACGGCCCGTAGCTTTCGCGAATGCGGCGGTGCTGCCTATCTATCAGCGTCAGCGCCTCATCCCAGCTCACTCGCACAAATTCATCCTGCCCGCGAATGCCCTGTGGGCGACTCGGTGAAGCCAGAAATCCTTTACGCACCATCGGGTAACGCACCCGCGTTTTACTGTGTACCTGATCGCGCACCACGCTCTGCAACGAGTTATCGAACGACGTTTTCAGCGCACCGCGCGAAGAGAGCACGCGCTCGCCATCGGTTTCAACCAGCATAGGGCCCCAATGGGCAGCGGTCAGGATAGTTTTCGTGGTCGGTGAGTGTGGCAAAGCGTGCTCCTGGATAGCTGATGCAGGTGATTCGGCGATGTTTTGTTCATCGCTCAATGTTTTTTACAAAAAGACAAAATCTCCCGGGAATTTTCCCCGGTTTTGCACGTCATAATCAACCGCCACACCTGCCGTGGCAAAGAATAAAAAGGATTAAGGAAATAAGATGAAAAAACGCATGCTCATGATTGCGGCCCTGGTTAGCGGCGCACTGGCAGTTTCTGGCTGTACCACCAACCCGTACACTGGCGAACAGGAAGCCAGCAAAACCGGCATCGGCGCAGGCCTCGGAACCTTAGTGGGCGCGGGTATCGGCGCACTGGCATCCTCTAAACACGACCGCGGCAAAGGTGCGCTGATTGGCGCCGCCGCAGGTGCAGCCGTCGGCGGTGGCGTGGGTTACTACATGGATGCCCAGGAAGCCAAGCTGCGTCAGAAAATGCAGGGAACCGGCGTGAGCGTTACGCGTAATGGCAACAACATCGTGTTGAATATGCCAAACAACGTCACCTTCGACAGCTCCTCTTCTACGCTGAAACCAGCAGGTGCCAATACCCTGACCGGCGTGGCAATGGTGCTGAAAGAGTACGAAAAAACCGCCGTGAACATGGTCGGCTATACCGACAGCACCGGCAGCCAGCAGTTGAACATGACGCTGTCCCAGCAGCGCGCTGACTCCGTAGCCAGCTCGCTTATCACTCAGGGCGTGGCCGCTGCCCGCATCCGCACTTCCGGCATGGGCCCGGCGAATCCTATCGCCAGCAACAGCACCGCCGAAGGCAAAGCGCAGAACCGTCGCGTAGAAATCACCTTAAGCCCGCAGTAACCCCTCCGCCGGACAGGGCTTGCCCCCTGCCCGGCGTTCATCCCTCCCCATTTTCTGGGCTGGTACTTTTCGCCCCGCTGTGGGATTGTTAAGCCTGCTAACGATCAACTCTTCTCTCTTCAATCCATGGAGATCCCCATGAAGCCGTCCGTTATTCTCTACAAAGCCCTGCCCGACGATTTGTTACAACGCCTGAACGACAACTTCACCGTCACCCGCGTGCCAAACCTGCACCCAGAGACCGTACAGCAGCACGCCGATGCCTTTGCGAATGCCGTTGGGCTGCTGGGTTCCAGCGAAAACGTAGATACCGCTTTGCTGGAGAACATGCCGAAGCTGCGTGCCGCTTCCACCATTTCCGTGGGCTATGACAATTTTGATGTAGATGCGCTGAACAATCGTCGCGTTCTGCTGATGCACACGCCAACCGTGCTGACTGAAACCGTAGCCGATACGTTGATGGCGCTGGTATTAAGCTCTGCTCGTCGCGTGGTTGAAGTTGCCGAGCGTGTAAAAGCAGGCGAGTGGAAACAGGGCATCGGCCCTGACTGGTTCGGCATCGATGTCCACCACAAGACGCTGGGGATAGTCGGGATGGGCCGCATTGGCATGGCACTCGCCCAGCGCGCGCACTTCGGCTTCAATATGCCAATTCTCTACAATGCACGACGCCACCATCCACAGGCGGAAGAGCGCTTTAACGCCCGCTATTGTGATTTAAATACGCTGCTGGCCGAGGCAGATTTTGTCTGCCTGATCCTGCCGCTCACCGAGGAAACCCACCATCTGTTCGGCGCAGAGCAGTTCGCACGAATGAAGTCATCCGCCATCTTCATTAACGCCGGTCGTGGCCCGGTAGTGGATGAACAGGCGCTGATTGCCGCACTGCAAAACGGCGATATCCACGCCGCGGGGCTGGACGTGTTTGAGCAAGAGCCGTTGCCGGTGGACTCGCTGTTGCTGAAGCTGCCTAACGTGGTGGCGCTGCCGCATATCGGTTCCGCGACGCATGAAACCCGCTACAACATGGCGGCCTGTGCGGTGGATAACCTGATTGATGCGCTGAAAGGGAACGTTGAGAAGAACTGCGTGAACCCGCAGGTTGCGGGGTAAAACGACGCTGCCCGACGTGATGCCGGGCAGCCATAATGCTTATTTTGTCGCGTTAACTGCCGCGGTCCACGCCTGGCTAAACGCCTGGTGCTGTGCCGCCAGCGGGCCAATCAGTGAATTATACTGACTCGCCTGCTGTGAAGTCGGGAACTGAATACCGTTCGCGACAAAGCTCACCTGAGTGCCCTGTTGCGCCACGAAATCACCGACCTGCACCAGCTGCTGGGTAAACACCTGCGCAGCGGGAATCAGCGGCTGCAGCGCATCGGACGGGCCGGTCACGACTTTGCTGTAAACCTGATCAAATACAGGCTTGAGATCATCAGCCTGTTTCAACGCAGCATGCGCGGCATCAGCCTGCATTTTCGCATTCTGCAGCTGCTGGCTCAGCACACCCAGTGAACCATTAGCCTGACGCAGCGGTTCGCGCTGGGTCATGTAATCTTGCGGTACGCGAATCGCGTTAACGCTATCGACAACCGGACGTAAACCGGCATCCATCGCCTGGCTTACCTGCTGTGAGTAGCCATAAATGACGGCATAGTCGGAAACAAACGGTCCGAACTGTTTTTTCTGGTCAGCGGTCAGCGTCGGCAGGCGTTCACCGCCACGCATTACCGTATTCTGCAGGAAATCGACGAATGCTTTACGCTGATCGCCTTCCTTATCAAAACACCCACTCAGGCTAACCACCATTAATATCGCCGCAACAGGCGCAAACCAGCGAGAGCAGGACTTTCCTGACGCCATTTTAATACTCCTTCAGCCAAAAAAAAGCGCAAACCGGCACACGCGTGCCCAACGGTGACAAGGATAGTCCAGAGCCGCGCCGCAAGATACCTTTTTCATACGTTCTCCAGCGGTTCGCGCACATTGTTAATTGATTGTTGCATACATCACATTTATCACGATGAAATCACGATAACTAAATAGACATAAGAATATGATATTCCTTTGTTTTTCACCCATCAATGCACCCACTTCGCATTGAGAGAACGATAATCGCACACTTCCTGGCCACGGTGGATTGTTGTCCTGCTGCATAAGTGATTTTATTTAATGAACGATTAACGACAAAACGTTCGATAATCGCCCAATTACCTCAATACCGGCGAGAAAGATAAGCGTTGAAAAACCACTTACTCGCACCGCTTAGCAGGAATTACCGCATGACAACACAGACAACAACGGATATTCAGGCTTTTATCAACCGCCATCCCTTCTCAAAGTACCAGTGGATGATTCTGGTGCTGTGCTTTATCACCGTCGCGCTGGACGGCTTCGATACCGCCATTATTGGCTTCATAGCATCCGATCTGGTTCAGGAATGGGGCGTACAAAAATCTGACCTTGGTCCGGTGATGAGCGCCGCGCTGGTAGGCCTTGCCGTCGGCGCGCTGACCGCAGGGCCGATGGCCGACCGCATTGGGCGCAAAAAAGTGCTGGTGCTATCGATCCTGGTCTTTGGCGGCTTCAGTCTGATTACCGCTTTTGCTACTTCGCTGACGCAGCTGACCGTTCTACGTTTCTTAACCGGGCTGGGGCTGGGTGCCGCCATGCCAAACGCCGCAACGCTCATGAGCGAGTACGCGCCGGAGCGCCGTCGCGCACTGCTGGTGAACCTGATGTTCGTTGGTTTCCCGATTGGTTCTTCGCTCGGTGGGTTTATCTCTGCATGGATGATTCCACACTACGGCTGGCAGAGCGTACTGGTGCTGGGCGGCGTCATGCCGCTGGCGTTGGCAGTCGCGTTAATTTTCATGTTGCCAGAATCGGCTCGCTATCTGGCAGTAAAAAACCGTTCTCAACAGCAGATTGCCAATATTCTGCGCCACATTGCCGCGCTGCCAGAAAACACCCGGTTTGTCCTGCAAGAGGCTGGTCAGGTCAAGGAGCAGTCAGCGCTGGGGGTTATCTTCTCGCCGCGCTACCTGGTGGGCACCATCATGCTGTGCCTGACCTACTTTATGGGTCTGCTTATCTTCTATCTGCTGACCAGCTGGCTGCCGCTGTTAATTCGTGAGACTGGCGCAACGCTGAGCCAGGCTTCCGTGATTACCGCGCTGTTCCCACTCGGCGGAGGGATTGGCGTGCTGGTATTAGGCGCGTTGATGGACAAAATCAACCCGAATAAAGTCGTTGCCGTGGGCTACCTATTAACCGGAGTCTTTGTTTGTCTGGTTGGTTTCTCAACCAGTAATCTGGTGCTGATGGGCGTCATGGTGTTTATCGCCGGGACGATTATGAACGGCGCGCAGTCATCCATGCCTGCGTTGGCCGCTGGGTTTTACCCAACGCAGGGCCGAGCAACGGGCGTAGCCTGGATGCTGGGACTAGGCCGCTTTGGGGGTATCCTCGGCGCATTTAGCGGTGCATTCCTGATGCAGGCAGAGCTCTCCTTTAAAACCATTTTCGCTCTGCTGGCCATACCCGCGGTCCTGTCGGCCATCGCGCTGATGGTGAAGTACATCGCCGGTAAAAATCAGCACAATCAAGGCGACAACGCAGCGGCAGCGTTAGCGGAATCGGCGCAAAAAGTCTGATATTTAGCCCCGGCAGTGCGCTACCGGGGCTAAATGATATTTTTTTACAACACACTCACAACTGATAATAATTCATATTTATCAAACTATTAAACATCAATTACTCTGCCTACCCCCCAGGAGCATAGTAAATTATGTGCAGATAACGTTTGCTTTTGCGGTGAGAGTTATGCGTTAATACATCCACGGTTTGACATACAGACCACAAAGCAGTTGAGTAAAGCAGTTCCCTTCAAGGTTATCCATTGGTACCCCTCGTAGCGACATTCCTTTACGCTTTAAATTCTGTAAAGCATGCCATATCGCCGAAAGGCTCAATTAATTTTTAAAGGTAATTTCTATGTCCGGTAAAATGACTGGTATCGTAAAATGGTTCAACGCTGATAAAGGTTTCGGCTTCATCACTCCTGACGATGGTTCTAAAGACGTGTTCGTACACTTCTCCGCTATCCAGAACGATGGCTACAAATCTCTGGACGAAGGTCAGAAAGTTTCCTTCACCATCGAGAACGGCGCTAAAGGCCCAGCAGCTGGCAACGTAACTTCCCTGTAAGTTAACGCCGCTAAGAATTGAAAATCCCTGCCTTATGGCGGGGATTTTTTTTATCTATAGCGCGGTAAAATGCCACCCCGATTCATGCCACTCCAGCGCATGCGTCAGTTTCAGCCCCTGCAAGAATGCCTCATCGTGAGACACCACCAGCATCGCGCCTGGAAAATCAGCCAGCGCTGCTTCAATCGCCTGCACCGATGCAAGGTCAAGATGGTTAGTCGGCTCATCCAGCAGTAATAACTGCGTCGCCTCTCGCCGCCACAGCACGCAGGCCAACGCCGCTTTTAATCGTTCTCCCCCACTGAGTGCCGCTAACGGTAGATTCACTTTGTCCGCGCCAAGCTGTAGCTGCGCTAGCCGGGTACGCAGCGCGCCCTCTTCCAGCGGCGTGTCGCCCGCCCGCAGATGCGCCATTACCGATAACGACAGGTCGAACTGGCTAAGATGCTGATCCAGCCAGGCGGCAGAGACAGAAAGCTGGCTATGCCCGGCAATCGGTGCCTCAAGCCCCATCAGAGTTTTGAGCAGCGTTGTTTTTCCACAACCATTGGGGCCACGTAGCGCCACCCGCATCGGGCCATCCATGCGCCAGTCGAGGGCGGAATGCGTCTGATGAGCCAGCTGTAGCGACTCCAGCACCAGCACCTGTTTACCGCTGGGCACTTCACTGCCGGGCAGCGTAAACATCACTGGCATATCCTCTTCCACGCGTTCCCGAGCCTGCTTTACGGCATTATCCAGCGCACTTTGCTGCTCACGATGCTGGCGCAGCAAAGTGCCAGGCCGTTCTCGCGCCGCCCCTTTGTACTTCACCCGCTCAAATGACGCGATATTGAGAGCATCAACGGTACGCAACGTTTTTGCTGAACGTCTCTGGCAATCATCATGCTCTTTGTGCTGCCTGGCACGCGTGCGGCGACGTTCAGTGGCAGCATGATCAAGCGCAGCTCGCGCCGCCTGCTGCTCCGCATCACGCTGCTGCTGATATTCTACGTAGCTGCCGCCATAGCTGCGAAGCGCCGTAGGGGTCAACTCAATAATACGTGGCATCCGTGCCAGCAGCTCCCGGTCGTGGCTCGCGACAAGCGCCCCACCCTGCCAGGCATCAAGCTGTCGATAGAACCACTCGCGCCCCGGCCGGTCCAGATGGTTGGTCGGTTCATCGAGCAGCAGGAAATTGGCACCGGAGGTAAACGCAGCGCAAAGCAGCGCTTTCACCCGCTCACCGCCGCTTAAGGAGCCGGCCAGCCTTAATGGGTTAAACTCACCCAGCCCCGCGTCCTGAAAGGCGGTGCGAAGCCGGTCCGGCAGATCCCAGAAACCATCCAGACTTTCGATATCGTCGTCGTACGGCTGACCCTGCTCAAGACGCTGCAGCGCGGCGAAAACGGCTCCGTAACCCAGCAGCTCAGCCAGCGTGGTCTCCTCGGAGGCCGCATGTTGCTGCGCGACGTAAGCCCGGGACGCGAAACATTCGATATGTCCGGTGGAAGGTTCATCGACGCCAGCCAATAACCGCAGCAGCCGCGATTTGCCCACGCCGTTACGCCCGACAAGGCCACAGTGTGAACGCTCCAGCGATAAACTCAGCGGGCCGAAAAGGGTATCACCCGTCGCAAACTGACAGGTAACCTGATGTAAAATAAAAGAAGGGGATTGCGCACAATGGGCCATAAGCACTCCTGAATGAAATCAATAGTTCCCCTGCTTGCGGCAAGCGCCCAGCAAGGATTCGAATTCAGCAGGTGTGTTTGTCCATTTTCAGTGTGCCTCAGTGAGACGAGGGGTTCGTCGCGGCAAAGGATAAACGTATTGCGCCAGTCATTTCAAGGTTCTTTTTTGCGCAACCTTCCTATCCACAAAAAAAGCCTCCCGTTAACGGGAAGCCTTAATATTATTTTGTAAAAAAATAGGGTGCATTGAGCCTGCATAACACCGCAATAGCGGCGGGGAATACTCCCCGCCGTACGCCCTTACTGTTTCATATCGCAGGCTAAAGATGCCGCTAACTCATTATTTCCTTGCCTAATATGCAACTCACATAATGAATCACGAACCATCCAGGTAAATAATAGAATAGTGAGACATATCACTATCAAACTATACAACATAGATTTTTGCGGCATCCTTTGCCTCCTGTGTTGATTTTCAACAAGTAAGAGGCTAACCTTATGTGGTCTAGGCATAGAGTTGGCCTCACTTTGATTTATCGTCAGGTGGGGCTTTTCTCTGTCTGCCATCGGGTGAATACCTGAGACAGACAGTCTCAAGCACCCGCAACCATTCTACCTTAAATATCAAAACACCTTTCTTTGATGTATTCCTAAAATATTTCTTGTCTATCAATGATTATGCTTTTCATATTAATAAGAGAATTATTAATCGTTCCCATAATTATATTCAAGACATAAAAAAGCCTGCTCGAGAGCAGGCTTTTATTTATTAACAGAACAATTACTGCAGCAGGGAAATATCCGCTACCTGCAGGAACAGATCGCGCAGTTTCGACAGCAGCGTCAGACGGTTGATACGCACGTCTTTATCTTCTGCGTTCACCATCACGTTCTCGAAGAACTCATCCACCGGCTCACGCAGGGATGCCAGTTCAACCAACGCTTCCTGATAACGACCTTCTGCAAAGTACGGCTGCAGCTTGTCGCGCAACACAACCAGGTTGCCCGCCAGCTTGATTTCCGCCGCTTCTTTCAGCACGGAGGCGTGAACGATATCGTTCAGCGTCTCGTCAGATTTCGCCAGGATGTTGGATACACGCTTGTTAGCCGCAGCCAGCGCAGAGGCCTCTTCCAGAGTGCGGAAGTGGGACACGGCCTTCATACGAGCATCGAAGTCTGCTGGACGGGTTGGGCGACGCGCCAGTACCGCCTGAATGGTGTCAACGGTATAGCCTTCGTCCTGATACCAGGCACGGAAACGACCGAGCATGAAGTCGATAACTTCATCCACCACTTTAGCGTTGGTCAGCTTGTCACCGTACAGACGCACCGCTTCTTCGGTAAGGGTCTGCAGATCCAGCGGCAGGTTCTTCTCAACGATAATACGCAGCACGCCCAGCGCAGCACGACGCAGCGCAAACGGGTCTTTGTCGCCTTTCGGATGCTGACCAATACCGAAGATACCCGCCAGGGTGTCCATCTTGTCCGCAATCGCCAGCGTGCAGGCAACCGGGTTAGACGGCAGGTCATCACCGGCAAAGCGCGGCTGGTACTGTTCGTTCAGCGCAACGGCAACATCTTCCGCTTCGCCATCGTGGCGTGCGTAGTGCATGCCCATCACGCCCTGGGTGTCGGTGAACTCGAAGACCATGTTGGTCATCAGGTCACACTTAGACAGCAGGCCCGCACGGGTCGCGTGGTTGACGTCAGCACCAATCTGACCCGCGATCCAGCCGGCCAGCGCCTGAATACGGTCAGTTTTGTCGCGCAGCGTACCCAGTTGCTGTTGGAACAGCACGGTTTGCAGGCGCGGCAGGTGATCTTCCAGACGTTTTTTACGGTCGGAATTGAAGAAGAACTCCGCATCGGCCAGACGTGGACGAACCACTTTCTCGTTACCGGAGATAATCTGCTGCGGGTCTTTCGATTCGATGTTTGCCACGAAGATGAAGTTTGGCAGCAGCTTGCCCGCGTTGTCATAAACCGGGAAGTACTTCTGGTCGCCCTTCATGGTGTAAACCAGCGCTTCGGCTGGTACCGCGAGGAATTTCTCTTCGAATTTCGCGGTCAGCACCACCGGCCATTCCACCAGCGAGGTGACTTCTTCCAGCAGGCTTTCGCTGAGATCAGCGTTGCCGCCAATCTTACGTGCCGCTTCTTCAGCGTCAGCTTTGATTTTGGCTTTACGCATTTCGTAGTCAGCCATCACCATGCCGCGTTCCAGCAGGATTTGCGGGTACTGATCGGCATTGTCGATGGTGAACTCAGGCTCACCCATAAAGCGGTGACCGCGGATGATGCGATCGGACTGTACGCCGAGGATGGTCGCCGGAACGACTTTATCACCCAGCAGCAGAGTCACGGTGTGCACCGGACGCACGAAGTGTACGTCGGACGCGCCCCAACGCATCAGCTTAGGAATAGGCAGTTTAGCCAGCGAGTTGGCAATCATGTTCGGCAGCAGCGCTTCGGTACTTTCGCCCTTCACGTGCGCGCGATACAGCAGCCATTCGCCTTTGTCAGTGGTCAGGCGCTCAGCCTGATCGACGGTAATACCGCAGCCGCGCGCCCAGCCTTCAGCCGCTTTGCTTGGTTTGCCTTCTGCGTCGAACGCCTGGGCGATTGCCGGGCCGCGTTTTTCAACTTCGCGATCCGCTTGCGCAGATGCCAGATTTGCCACTTTCAGCGCCAAACGGCGTGGGGCAGCAAACCATTCAATGTTACCGTGCGCGAGGCCCGCGTTATCCAGCTCTGCCGTGACGTTCGCGGCAAAGGATTCAGCCAGGTTGCGCAGCGCTTTTGGTGGCAGCTCTTCAGTGCCGATTTCCACCAGAAAAGTATTCTCAGACATGGCCGCCTCTTATTTATTCTTGTTGCACATCGGGAAGCCGAGGGCTTCACGGGAAGCATAGTAAGCTTCTGCCACTGCTTTGGTCAGGGTACGAATGCGCAGGATATAGCGCTGACGTTCGGTGACAGAGATGGCTTTACGCGCATCCAGCAGGTTAAAGCTATGGGCGGCCTTCAGAATACGCTCGTAAGCAGGCAGCGGCAGCGGAGTTTCCAGCGCCAGCAGCTGCTGCGCTTCTTTCTCGTACTGCTCGAAGCAGGTGAACAGGAAGTCCACGTCCGCGTATTCGAAGTTGTAAGTGGACTGCTCCACTTCGTTCTGATGGAACACATCGCCGTAGGTGGTTTTACCCAGCGGGCCGTCGCTCCAGACCAGGTCGTAAACGCTGTCTACGCCCTGAATGTACATTGCCAGACGTTCCAGACCATAGGTGATCTCACCGGTGATCGGTTTACATTCCAGACCGCCAACCTGCTGGAAGTAAGTGAACTGCGTCACTTCCATACCGTTCAGCCACACTTCCCAACCCAGACCCCAGGCACCCAGCGTTGGGTTTTCCCAGTTGTCTTCCACGAAACGAATGTCGTGGATGGTCGGGTCCATACCCAGCTCTTTCAGCGATCCGAGGTACAGCTCCTGGATGTTGTCCGGAGACGGTTTAATCACTACCTGGAACTGATAGTAGTGCTGTAAACGGTTCGGGTTTTCGCCATAGCGGCCATCGGTTGGGCGACGAGAAGGCTGCACGTAGGCAGTTGCCATCGGTTCTGGCCCCAACGCACGCAGGCTAGTCATTGGGTGTGAGGTGCCGGCGCCAACTTCCATGTCCAGTGGTTGAACAATGGTGCAGCCCTGACGAGCCCAGTAATCCTGTAAGGTCAGGATCAGGCCCTGGAAGGTCCTGGTATCAAACTTTTGCATATGATTTCGTGCTGGATACGTGTGGATTTAAAGGAAGGAGTCAGTATACCCGCTGGCTGCGAGATATACAGTATGAAACGAGGTTGTTTAGACTAAATTGGGAAAAACAGGCCCGTTTTTACCACGAACCCACCCGTTTTAGCTCATGGAGAGATGTAAAAATCGGCCATCGGCATCGAAAGAGCAGACAAAACTTTCATTTCGCGCCGTATAGCCGCGGAGTTCATAACTGCCTTGAAAACGTTCAAACCCGGTGACATCAATTTTCTTCGTCGCGGTGTTATAGCGCTCTGCAGCATTGTCTTTGCACAATTGCTCCATAGAAAGCGAACGCTCGGGATTCACTCGCGCATTTTGTGATTTTTGCACAACCGGCGGTTCGGCCGACGAGCACCCTGCAAGCACAATAAGCGCCAGCAAAGTAGGGAGAGACTTCATCATCATTATTTATCTTACCGGGCTGTTATTTTAGGCTTAACCCCTTTCTTACCGCCGCATTGTGCGAAGATTGCGACACCATCACAAGTGCGGGGCGAGAAACTCGGAATTATCCAGTGAGATAGCTAACACTGGGGCGAGTCTGACCTTATTTATAGCGGAAAAATGGGTATCTGATGCAAGCAAAGATTAACTGGATTGAGAACTTACGCGGAATTGCCTGCCTGATGGTGGTGATGATCCATACCACGACCTGGTATATCACCCACCCGCACGACGTGAGTCCGCTAAGCTGGGACTTTGCCAACGTCTTAAACTCCGCTTCCCGTGTCAGCGTGCCGCTTTTCTTTATGATTTCGGGCTACCTGTTTTTCGGTCCGCGTAGCGCCCAGCCGCGCCATTTTCTGCGCATTGCACTCTGCCTGTTGTTCTATAGCGCCATCGCGCTACTGTTTATTGCCTCTTTTACCCATATCAGCGTTGAAGGCTCCTTGAAGCATATCCTGCAAAAACCGGTGTTCTATCACCTGTGGTTTTTCTTCGCCATCATCGTTATTTACCTGGTTTCGCCGTTGATTGAGGTCAAAACCATTAGCGGCAAAATGTTGCTGGCGTTAATGGTCGTGATTGGCCTGGTGGCGAACCCCAATACCGTTTCGCTAAGCGCTCACGGCGTCGAATGGCTGCCAGTTAATTTGTATATCAACGGCGATACGTTCTATTACGTTATTTACGGGCTACTAGGACGTGCAATTGGCATGATGGAAACCGATAAAAAAGGTCTGTCCTGGTGCTGCGCGCTGCTGTTTGCGGCCTCCGTATGGGTTATCTCACGGGGTACGCTGCACGAACTGCAATGGCGCGGCAACTTCGCCGATACCTGGTACGTCTACTGCGGCCCGATGGTCTTTATCTGCGCCACATCGCTGCTGACGTTGGTTAAAAACACCCTGAACGCGCGAGTGCTTCCGGGACTCGGGTTTATTTCAAAACATTCGCTGGGTATTTATGGCTTTCACGCGCTGATTATTTACGCCTTACGTACCGGCGGTCTGGAATTAAAACGCTGGCCGGCCCTGGATATTTTCTGGATATTCAGCGCAACGCTTGCCGGGAGCCTTATGCTTTCTATGCTACTACAGCGTGTCGATACCCGTAGGCTGGTCAGCTAATTCCGCAACCCGCATCAGAAGATACTGACCCGATATACAAAGACAGAATGCCGCAAGATATGCGCCTCTTTCGACCAGTGAGAGTGGCGCATTCCACAATCCCACCAGCAGTAGCCCGCTAGTCATCAGCGCCACCATCCGGCAGACAGAGGCAAAACCCTCGTCCATCAGGCCACGCTTCACTTCACGCTGGTAGGCATAGACGATGAACATGCCGGTTATCAGCACGCCCAGAAAATAGCCTTTTCCACTTAATAACGGGCAAGCCTGCCAAAGCCCAATGAGGTAAATCAGGGCTCCAGTCAGCATGAATAGCCATGAAATAAGCACAGAACGTTTCATTAGAATCTCCTTATCCATCAAATGCACATTATGGGAAACGGGAGACTGACAACACTGAAAAAGGGATTCAGGGGAGCATTTCAGAATAAAACCATGCAATTATTTTATTGTTTGCGTCGGTTTAATTGCGCGAGTAAATCCCTCCTGCAAGCAGGAGGGATTTATCATCAGGACATCAGCGGCAGGAGCTGCTGATACAGTTTGCGGAAGGTCTCACGGCGCTGCTGATAAATAGCATGATGCTGAGCATCCGGATAATGTGTTTGTTCCAGCTTAAGCTGCGGCAGTAAGTCTGACAGCGGCTTGTCCGGGTTCACGGCGATTTGTGCCAGCCGTGCTGCACCTAGCGCCGGGCCAACATCGCCCCCGGTGCGATAGTCCAGCTGTAACCCGCTAATGTCTGCCAGCATCTGCCGCCACCATGGGCTTCGCGCACCGCCGCCGATAAGCGTGATGCTTTCTGGCGTCACGCCGCAGGCATGGACCACATCCATCCCATCAGCCAACGCATAACCCACACCTTCCAGCACCGCTTTTGCCAGTTCGGCAGGGCCATGTTGATGCGTCAGGCCAAAGAAGACACCCTTCGCTTGCGGGTTATTGTGCGGCGTGCGTTCACCGGAAAGATACGGTAAGAACCAAATTGGATCCGCGCTGGTATCCGCATTTTCCGCTGCGCTAATCAGTGCAGGCACGGTTGTCAGGCCGGACAGCCTTGCAGCCCAATCCAGGCAAGATGCGGCGCTCAGCATCACCGACATCAAATGCCAGCGGCCCGGCAGCGCATGGCAGAAACTGTGTACGGCGCTTTCTGGTTTGCTCAGGAACCCCTCGCTCACCGCAAAGTAGACGCCCGAGGTGCCCAGCGACAGCATCGCCTGACCGGCATCCGCCATGCCCACGCCGACGGCGCCAGCGGCATTATCACCACCACCTGCGACTACCGGCACCGCAGGCATATTCCATGCGCTGGCAACCGATGGCAGCAATTTTCCGGTGATGTCGCAGCCTTCATACAGTGCAGGCATATTGTCACGGGTCAGATGGCAAGCGGCGAGCATCTCATCGCTCCAGTCACGCTTCGCGACGTCCATCCACATGGTGCCTGCCGCGTCGGACATATCACTGGCAAAATCACCGGTCATACGCAGACGCAAATAATCTTTTGGTAATAGTACCTTATCGATATGACTGAAGATCTCAGGCTCGTGGCGCTGTACCCACAGCAGCTTCGGTGCAGTAAAACCAGGCATCATCAGGTTACCGGTTATCTGCCGCGACGTTTTCACCTTCGCTTCCAGAAGCTCACACTCTTCAGCACAGCGTCCATCGTTCCACAGAATAGCCGGGCGCAGCACCCGCTGGTGTTTGTCCAGCAGCGTCGCACCGTGCATTTGCCCTGCAATCCCCAAGGACTTTACGCCCTGAAGGCTGTGCAGTTGGCTGAGTCCTTTGATAGCACGATCCGTTGCCTGCCACCACTGCTCTGGGTCCTGTTCTGACCATAGCGGGTGGGGACGGGAAACCGTCAGTTTTTCCGTCTGTGACGCGAGGACGGTTCCCTGTTCATCAAGCAGAATCGCCTTAACGCCAGACGTGCCTAGATCTATGCCGATATACATCGCGACTGCTCCTTTAAGTGGTACGATGCCCGGCAAGCTCACGCTCCCGGGCACGTTATACTGCGAAATACGGTGATTAACTTACTTGTCGAACAGGTAGTGGTTTACCAGCCCTTCCAGCAGCTCCTGATGGCCGCTCTGGTGCTGCGGTGCCAGCTGATGCTGCTCGGCATATTTTGCCAGTTCCTGCAGGGACATCTGGCCTTTCAGGATCTGTTGACCCAGCTCGCCGTTCCAGCCCGCATAGCGTTTCGCCACACGTTTATCCAGTTCACCGCCTTCAATCATACGGGCAGCGACTTTCAACGACAGTGCCATGGTATCCATTGCGCTGATGTGGCCGTAGAACAGGTCATACTTATCGGTGCTCTGGCGACGAACCTTCGCATCGAAGTTCAGGCCACCGGTAGTGAAGCCGCCCGCTTTCAGAATTTCATACATCACCAGCGAGTTTTCTTCCACGCTATTCGGGAACTGGTCGGTATCCCAACCCAGCTGCGGGTCACCGCGGTTGGCATCCACAGAGCCAAACAGGCCCAGCGCAATCGCCGTCGCAATTTCGTGATGGAACGAGTGGCCAGCCAGCGTCGCATGGTTTGCTTCGATGTTGAGCTTAATTTCTTTTTCCAGACCGAACTGCTTCAGGAAGCCGTAAACGGTGGAGGCATCGTAGTCGTACTGGTGTTTAGTCGGTTCCTGAGGCTTCGGCTCAATCAGCAGCGTACCCTGGAAACCAATTTTATGTTTGTGCTCAACCACCATCTGCATGAAGCGGCCAATCTGCTCGCGTTCCTGGCGCAGATCGGTATTCAACAACGTTTCGTAACCTTCACGACCGCCCCACAGGACGTAGTTTTCACCACCCAGCTTATGGGTAGCATTCATCGCGGTGAATACCTGAGTCGCAGCCCAGCTAAAGACTTCTGGATCTGGGTTCGTTGCCGCACCTGCGCCATAGCGTGGGTTAGTGAAGCAGTTTGCGGTACCCCACAGCAGCTTCACGCCGCTCTGCTGCTGTTTCTCTGCCAGCACATCCACCATCTGCGCAAAGTTGTTCAGGTACTCTTTCAGGTTCGCGCCTTCCGGGGAAACGTCCACATCGTGGAAGCAGTAGTAAGGCACATTCAGTTTGTGGAAGAATTCAAATGCCACGTCAGCTTTACGTTTCGCACGCTCAATCGCTTCGCCAGGCTGCTGCCATGGGCGGTCAAATGAGCCAACGCCAAACATATCTGCACCGTTCCAGCAGAAGGTATGCCAGTAGCAAGCAGCAAAGCGAAGGTGGTCTTCCATACGTTTGCCCAGCACTAACTCGTCCGGGTTGTAGTGGCGGAAAGCCAGCGGGTTCTCAGTTTTTGGGCCTTCAAAACGAACGCGATCCAGTTGGTCGAAATAAGCTTGCATAATGAACTCCATAATCTGACAGGCGGCGAGGAATAATTCGTTTTGTAATACTGAATTCTGATTTGCACTAGCTCAATTACGTTATTTCACACTGCTATTAAGAGAATCCACAAATGTGCGCTGGCTCGCAAAATAAATAGGAATCTGCCTCGCTTTATGTGAGTAAATTTTGCATACGGTGATTTTAAAATCAGATCACGGTCAAAATTTGACAATTAAACGAAATATCGTAATAGGAAGATAAAAATCTGTAATTGCCAGCCAGAATTTACATGTTAAAAATTTGCTGCGTGTTAAGTCATCTCCGTTTCTTTTATCGCCAATCTCATCACCTATCCCTACAGAAGGCATTACGATTATGAAGATAAAGAACCTTTGCCTCACACTCTGCGCATCGCTACTTCTCACCAGCATGGTGAGTAGTGCTAAAGAAGTAAAAATCGGTATGGCTATTGACGACCTGCGCCTTGAGCGCTGGCAAAAAGACCGCGACATTTTCGTGAATAAGGCTGAACAGCTGGGGGCACAGGTTTTTGTGCAATCTGCTAACGGCAATGAAGAGACACAAATGTCGCAGATTGAGAATATGATCAACCGTGGTGTAGATGTCCTTGTCATTATTCCTTATAACGGGCAAGTACTTAGCAACGTAATTAAAGAAGCGAAACAAGAAGGCATTAAAGTATTAGCTTACGACCGCATGATCAATAATGCGGATATTGATTTTTATATTTCCTTCGACAACGAAAAAGTCGGTGAAATGCAGGCGCAAAGTCTGGTTAATCAGGTACCTCAGGGGAATTATTTCCTGATGGGTGGTTCACCGGTTGATAATAATGCCAAACTTTTCCGCGCCGGACAGATGAAAGTATTAAAGCCTTATATTGATGATGGCAAAATTAAAGTTGTCGGCGATCAATGGGTTGACGGTTGGCTGCCGGAAAATGCGCTGAAAATTATGGAGAACGCCCTCACCGCCAACAATAACAAAATCGATGCGGTTGTGGCGTCAAACGATGCCACCGCAGGCGGTGCTATTCAGGCACTCAGCGCCCAGGGTCTGGCTGGCAAAGTAGCTATCTCTGGTCAGGATGCCGATCTGGCAGGGGTGAAACGTATTATCAACGGCACGCAAACCATGACCGTGTATAAACCGATCACCTTACTGGCCAACAGCGCAGCAGAAATCGCCGTTGAGCTTGGTAACGGCAAGCAGCCAAAAGCCGATGCCACGCTGAATAATGGTCTGAAGGATGTACCGTCCCGCCTGCTCACCCCAATTGAAGTCAATAAAACCAATATTGACGACACCGTTGTAAAAGATGGTTTCCATAAGAAGAGCGAACTCTAAATGGCCCGCCCCAGCCTCGCGCTGGGGCAGCCTGGCTTACGCGGAGCACAAGCACTTATGCCCTATTTACTCGAAATGAAAAGCATCACCAAGACCTTCGGGGTGGTGAAGGCGATTGATAATGTCAGCCTGCGATTAAACCCTGGCGAAGTGATTTCCCTGTGCGGCGAAAACGGCTCAGGAAAATCTACGTTAATGAAGGTGCTATGCGGTATTTACCCCCATGGCAGCTACGAGGGTGAAATTGTTTTTGCTGGCGAGACGCTACAGCCCACGCATATTCGCGATACCGAGCGCAAAGGCATTGCCATTATTCATCAGGAACTGGCACTGGTTAAGCATCTGACCGTGCTGGAAAATATTTTTCTCGGCACTGAGATTAGCCGCCACGGCATATTGGATTACGACACCATGACGCTGCGCTGCGAAAAACTGCTGGCGCAGGTGAACCTCGCGATTTCACCCGATACGCGAGTGGGTGATTTAGGCCTGGGGCAGCAGCAGTTGGTTGAAATTGCCAAGGCGCTGAACAAGCAGGTACGGCTGCTTATTCTGGACGAACCCACCGCCTCGCTCACGGAACAAGAGACTGCCGTACTGCTGGGGATCATTCGCGATCTGCAAAATCATGGCATCGCCTGTATTTATATCTCCCACAAGCTCAACGAAGTGAAAGCGATCTCTGACACCATCTGCGTGATCCGCGATGGCCAGCATATCGGTACCCGTGATGCGACCAGCATGACCGAAGACGACATTATCACCATGATGGTTGGGCGCGAGCTCACCGCGCTCTATCCGAGCGAGCCACATACGGCTGGCGATGAAATTCTGCGCGTGGAGCACCTTACCGCCTGGCATCCCGTTAACCGGCATATTAAGCGCGTGAACGACATCTCCTTTAGCCTTAAACGCGGGGAGATTCTGGGCATCGCTGGCCTGGTGGGGGCCGGGCGCACCGAGGCCGTCCAGTGCCTGTTTGGCGTTTGGCGCGGGCGCTGGGAAGGAAAAGTCTTTATTGATGGCAAGCAAGTGGACATCCGTAACTGCCAGCAGGCCATCGGCCACGGCATTGCGATGGTGCCGGAAGACCGCAAAAAAGACGGCATCGTGCCGGTGATGGCGGTTGGAAAAAATATCACGCTTGCCGCACTCAACGACTTCAGCGGCGCACTGAGCAGCCTGGATGATGCCAAAGAGCAGCAGTGCATTTTACAGTCTATCCAGCGGCTGAAGGTAAAAACCTCATCACCGGATCTCGCCATCGGTCGGCTCAGCGGCGGGAACCAGCAAAAAGCCATCCTGGCACGCTGCCTGCTGCTTAATCCGCGCATTCTCATTCTTGATGAACCGACGCGCGGTATCGATATCGGCGCAAAGTACGAAATCTACAAGCTGATTAATCAACTGGTGCAGCAAGGCATTGCCGTCATCGTTATCTCCTCTGAACTGCCGGAAGTACTGGGTCTGAGCGACCGGGTGCTGGTCATGCACGAGGGGAAATTAAAAGCCAACCTGGTCAATAACGGTCTGACTCAGGAACAAATGATGGAAGCCGCCTTAAGGAGTGAACGTCATGTCGAAAAACAACCCGTCTGAAATCAAGCTGGCGGCCCCTGCATCCGCCCCTGCGCTGCGGCTCAAATCGCTCAACCTGCAGGTCTTCGTCATGATCGCGGCCATTGTGGTGATTATGCTGTTCTTTACCTGGACCACCGACGGCGCCTACCTCAGCGCACGTAACGTCTCCAACCTGCTGCGCCAGACCGCCATCACCGGCATTCTCGCCGTCGGTATGGTATTCGTGATTATCTCTGCCGAAATCGACCTTTCTGTCGGTTCAATGATGGGCCTGCTCGGCGGTGCTGCCGCTATTTTTGATGTCTGGCTCGGCTGGCCGCTGCCGCTGACTATCATCGTCACGCTGGCGATGGGTCTGGTGCTGGGAGCCTGGAACGGATGGTGGGTCGCCTATCGGAAAGTGCCATCGTTTATCGTGACGCTCGCCGGGATGCTCGCCTTCCGCGGCATTCTGATTGGGATAACCAACGGTACGACCGTCTCACCGACCAGCGCGGCGATGTCGCAAATTGGTCAAAGCTACCTGCCGAACGGTATTGGCTTCACCTTTGGCGCGATTGGGCTGATGGCGTTTATTGCCTGGCAGTGGCGCGGGCGCATGCGGCGTCAGTCGCTGGGACTGGGCGCTCCAGCATCCAGCGGCATGGTGGGCCGTCAGGCGCTAACGGCGGTTATCGTACTGGGCGCTATCTGGCTGCTCAACGATTATCGCGGCGTGCCAACGCCGGTTCTGCTGCTCACGCTGCTGCTGTTGGCGGGAATGTTTATGGCTACGCTCACCGCTTTTGGCCGACGCATATACGCTATCGGCGGCAATATCGAAGCCGCGAGGCTTTCCGGTATTAACGTCGAGCGTAATAAGCTGGCGGTATTTGCTATCAACGGCCTGATGGTCGCTATTGCCGGGCTTATCCTTAGCTCACGTCTGGGGGCGGGTTCACCATCTGCCGGGAACATTGCCGAACTGGATGCTATTGCCGCCTGCGTAATCGGCGGCACCAGCCTCGCGGGCGGTGTCGGTAGCGTTGCCGGCGCGGTGATGGGAGCATTTATTATGGCCTCGCTCGACAACGGAATGAGTATGATGGACGTTCCCACTTTCTGGCAATATATCGTCAAAGGTGCAATTTTATTACTCGCCGTCTGGATGGACTCCGCCACCAAACGGCGCGCTTAATCGTCCAGCCGTGGTGTTGCCGTCTCTCATGACGGCAATACCCATCATGATTCACGAGGAACCCTGAACCATGTTTGGAAAACGTCACCGCGTGACGCTGTTATTCAATGCCAATAAAGCTTTTGACCGACAGGTGGTTGAAGGCGTAGGCGAATACTTACAGGCGTCACAATCCGAGTGGGATATCTTCATAGAGGAAGATTTCCGCGCGCGTATCGAAAACATTAAAGAGTGGCTGGGTGACGGCGTCATTGCCGATTACGACGACCCAACCATCGAAGCCCTGCTCACCGATGTCAACGTGCCGATTGTGGGCGTCGGCGGTTCCTATCATCGCCAGGAGCAGTACCCTCCCGTTCACTATATTGCGACCGATAACTACGCGCTGGTTGAAAGCGCTTTTTTGCATTTGAAAGAGAAAGGGGTGCATCGCTTCGCGTTTTACGGCCTCCCTTCAGCTAGCGGCAAGCGCTGGGCCGAAGAGCGCGAATACGCGTTTAGCCAGATTGTTGCCAAAGAGAAGTATCGCGGCGTCATTTACCAGGGCCAGGAAACCGCACCGGAAAACTGGCAACATGCGCAAAATCGACTGGCCGACTGGCTACAAACGCTGCCACCGCAAACCGGCATCATCGCCGTCACCGACGCCCGAGCCCGTCATATTTTGCAGGCCTGCGAGCATCTGCATATCCCCGTACCGGAAAAACTGTGCGTCATTGGCATCGATAACGAAGAGCTGACCCGCTATCTCTCACGCGTCGCGCTCTCATCGGTTGCACAAGGCGCGCGACAGATGGGGTATCAGGCGGCAAAACTGATGCAGCGCTTGCTAGACAACGAGGTATTGCCGCTTCAGCGCGTGCTGGTGCCGCCGATGCGCGTGATGGAACGACGCTCTACTGATTACCGCTCCTTGAACGACCCGGCCGTCATTCAGGCCATGCACTATATCCGCAACAACGCCTGTAAAGGTATCAAGGTGGAACAGGTGCTGGACTCTGTAGGCATTTCGCGTTCTAACCTTGAGAAACGCTTTAAGGAAGAGGTGGGGGAAACGATTCACGCGGTGATCCACAGCGAAAAACTTGAGAAGGCGCGTAGCCTGCTGGTGTCGACTTCACTGTCGATTAACGAAATCTCGCAGATGTGCGGGTATCCCTCGCTGCAATATTTCTACTCGGTGTTTAAGAAAGAGTACGACACCACGCCGAAAGAGTATCGTGAACAGCATAGCGAGCTGTTGATTCAGACCTGATCCCTTTGCTGGCGACGGAATAAAAAAAGGCCTTCCATTGGAAGGCCTTTTTAACTGTAGCGTTGATTACATGTGTGCGGCGATCAGGCGCTGGTTGTCCTGGTACATCGCGAACAGGTAGTCGTTGTAGCTTGAACCCTTGGTCGAATAACCTTTCAGCTTATGGATCATCGCCGTTGCGGTGAGTTCCTGATCCGACTTACGCATCTGAGCGCGAGATTTACGGAACGAGGCATAAGCCGGGTGCGTATTCAGGTTAGCTGCGTAGGCCTGAACGGACTCCTTTACGGAATCAAACTTGGTGTAGCCGTTCACTGAACCTGCACCATTTTTACAGCCCTTACCGCATTTCATGCCGAACAGGTTGTTATTGGCGCGCGCCAGCTTAGAGGTACCCCAGCCGCTCTCTGCAGCAGCCATCGTAGCGACCATACTGCCTGGAATAATATCGACACGCTCAAGCAGCGAATTCCACGGCACCTTGCGGGTATTACCGTTCCAGCTGACTTTGTAGCGGGCAGCGATATCTTTCAAGCGCGCACGTTCAGACGGCGACCAACGGCCTTCGTACTGCTTAGAAACCAGCCAGTTACGATCCGCCGTAATAGCAGCATTCTGGCTTGTGATATAAGGCATTACCGTCCGGAGAAACGCTCTTTTCCTTGGGGTTCCGGAAGGGTATTTTCGCAAATCAGGAAGTGAACTGCTCTTTACACTATTGCGAGAATACTCTTGTTTACTGCTTGCCTTACTATAACTTGCCTTTGTTACTTTTGGTGCCGTCGCCTTCGTATGCTTTGTTACCGAGGCTTTCGGATGCTTCGTTACCGTGTGTGTTGTTGCAAACACCCCACCTGAAAATGTACAGATGAGTAACATAAGTATCGCGGCCCCATATCGTCGAATGGGAGTCGATATCATTAGGTCTCCTGGTCGGATTTAATCATTCCAACGCCTTATTATTTCAAAAAATTGAGAGCTGAATCTCAAATTATACCAAAAATACCCCGCCAACGCACGTTCAGGAAATAGTCCGATTCCGAAACGACGCGTGGACGCGATTCAGCATAGGACAAATTGCGCAGGCAAAATGTCATCCACCTCTCATTTTAGTTCATTTTTTGACCACCATCACTCAGCCCTTTATCTCCTCCTTTCGCCAGGAGGAGTACAGCACGATAAACGGCTGGCAAACTTGGTAAAACCCGATGGCACAAGGATCCTGGAATGAAATTCGCTGCCCTGATACCGCTACTGATTCCCACTTTCGCCGGTGCTGCAAACTGGTCCACCGAGGGCTTTCCTACTTTTGCAGCGGACGGCACGGGGAAATTCAGTAGCCAAAAAACGCTCACGAAGGGTACCCGACCGTTAAGATTGAATTTTGACCAACAGTGCTGGCAGCCCACATCTGGGATTCGTCTTAACCAAATGCTCTCTCTGGAACCCTGCCAGGGGGATGCGCCACAGTGGCGTCTTTTCCGCGATGGCAACTACACGCTGGAGGTTGATACCCGCTCCGGCACGCCTACGCTCACTATTGCCGTACAAAGTGACACACAGAGCACCGCAGAACAGGTCAACGTACGCCAGTGCCCGCGCTGGGACGGCAAACCGCTGGCGCTGGATGTCGGCAAAACCTTCCCGGAAGGCAGCCTCGTTCGCGACTTTTATAGCGGCCAGACGGCGACGGTAAAGCAGGGAAAAATCACGCTACGCCCGGCCGAAAACAGCAATGGATTATTACTGCTCGAACGCGCTGACGTCGCTACCGCCGCGCCGTTTAGTTGGCATAACGCCACGGTTTATTTTGTGCTGACCGACCGCTACGTGAATGGAGACCCCAGCAACGACAACAGCTACGGGCGACACAAAGATGGCATGGAGGAAATCGGCACCTTCCACGGCGGCGACCTCAAAGGCTTAACCAGCAAGCTCGACTACCTGAAGAGTCTGGGCGTTAACGCACTGTGGATTAGCTCCCCACTTGAGCAAATCCACGGTTGGGTAGGTGGCGGCACAAAAGGCGATTTCCCGCACTATGCTTATCACGGTTATTACACCCAGGACTGGACGCGACTGGACGCCAATATGGGCAATGAAGAGGATCTGCGCGCGCTGGTTGATGGCGCACACCAGCGAGGCATCCGCATCCTGTTTGACGTCGTGATGAACCACACCGGCTACGCGACTCTGGCCGACATGCAGCAGTTCCAGTTTGGCGCGCTCTACCTCAAAGGTGATGAAATCACCAAAACGCTCGGGGATCACTGGACAAACTGGAAGCCCGGCCCGGGCCAGACCTGGCACAGCTTTAACGATTACATCAACTTCAGCGATAAAGCCGCATGGGAAAAATGGTGGGGCAAAGCGTGGATCCGCACAGATATTGGCGACTACGACAATCCCGGCTTTGACGATTTGACAATGTCGCTGGCGTTTTTGCCGGATCTGAAAACCGAATCCACCACGCCAAGCGGGTTGCCGAATTTCTATCGCAACAAACCCGATACTCACGCAAAAGCTATCGATGGCTTCACCCCACGCGACTACCTCACCCACTGGCTTAGCCAATGGGTGCGAGATTACGGCATTGATGGCTTCCGCGTCGATACAGCGAAACACGTTGAGATGGCGGCGTGGCAGCAGCTTAAAACACAATCGGTCGCCGCATTGGCCGAGTGGAAAAAAGCCAACCCGCAGAAAGCGCTCGACGACACGCCGTTCTGGATGACCGGCGAAGCCTGGGGACACGGGGTGATGGAGAGCGATTACTACCGTCACGGCTTTGACGCCATGATCAATTTCGATTACCAGGACCAGGCGGCGAAAGCCACCGACTGTCTCTCCAGTATCGACATGACCTGGCAACAAATGGCCGACAAACTCCAACGCTTCAACGTGCTGAGCTACCTCTCCTCTCACGATACCCGCCTGTTCCGGGAGAAAGGCAATAACGCCGCCGAACTTCTGCTACTGGCTCCCGGCGCGGTGCAGATTTTCTACGGCGATGAGTCCAGCCGTCCATTCGGCCCTACCGGTTCAGATCCGCTACAGGGCACGCGCTCGCAGATGAACTGGCAGGATGTCACCGGTAAATCCGCAGCCGAGGTTAAACATTGGCAGACGCTGGGCCAGTTCCGCGCGCGCCACCCTGCCATCGGTGCCGGTAAACAAACCACGCTCACGCTCGACCAGGGCTACGGTTTTATCCGCGAAACGGACCACGATAAAGTGATGGTCGTGTGGGCCGGCAAACCATAATTTTTTCTTATCATGGCCCGTATCAGCCATACGGGCCTCTTTAGAATAAAAGACTATTAAAATACAAATACATCGATTTATTCTCTAAAACCCGTTCATCAAGCGCATTTGCACCCTATCGTCAGTGGCGTTATCGTTACCCACATCACAGAACAAGCAATAGAAATTCAGCTATGACATTTTCACTTTTTGGCGACAAGTTTACCCGCCATTCAGGCATTACCCGCCTGATGGAAGACCTCAACGACGGTTTACGCACCCCAGGGGCTATTATGCTAGGCGGCGGTAACCCGGCGCAGATCCCTGAGATGAACGCCTACTTCAATAACCTGCTGGCGGAGATGCTGGAAAGCGGCAAAGTCTCTGAAGCGCTGTGCAATTACGATGGTCCTCAGGGCAAGAATGAACTGCTTACCGCCCTGGCCGATATGCTGCGTAATGAATTAGGTTGGGATATTGGCCCACAGAATATTGCACTAACAAATGGCAGCCAAAGCGCATTTTTCTACTTGTTCAATCTGTTCGCAGGTCGATGCGCGGATGGTTCTACCCGCAAGGTTCTGTTTCCGCTGACTCCCGAATACATCGGCTACGCTGATTCCGGTCTGGAGGACGATCTGTTCGTCTCAACCCGCCCGCATATTGAGCTGCTCCCGGAAGGACAGTTTAAATATCACGTTGATTTCGATAATTTGCCGATTGGCAAAGACACCGGAATGATCTGCGTTTCGCGTCCAACAAACCCAACGGGTAACGTCATTACCGATGAAGAGCTCAAACAGCTCGACGCTCTGGCGAACCAACACGGGATACCGTTGGTTATCGACAATGCCTATGGCGTGCCGTTCCCGGGCATTATCTTCAGCGAAGCGACGCCGCTGTGGAACCCGAATACCGTGCTGTGCATGAGCCTGTCTAAGCTCGGTCTGCCGGGTAGCCGTTGCGGTATCATCATCGCCGACGAGAAAATCATCACCGCCATCAGTAACATGAACGGCATTATCAGCCTGGCACCGGGTGGTATTGGGCCAGCTATCATGTGTGAAATGATTAAACGACACGATCTGTTGCGCCTGTCAGAAACGGTGATTAAGCCTTTCTACTATCAGCGCGTGCAGGAAACCATCGCCACTATCCGCCGCTATTTACCGGAAGACCGCTGTCTTATCCATAAACCCGAGGGTGCGATTTTTCTGTGGCTATGGTTCAAAGGCCTGCCGATTACCACCGAACTGCTCTACCAGCGCCTGAAAAAACGCGGCGTCCTGATGGTACCTGGTGATTTCTTCTTCCCAGGGCTGGATAAACCCTGGGACCATACTCACCAGTGCATGCGCATGAACTATGTACCGGATCCAGAAAAGATCGAAGCGGGCGTTAAAATCCTCGCCGAAGAGATAGAATTAGCCTGGAAAGAAAACCAGTAATATACGATATATCAGCCTCTGAAAATCAGAGGCTGATATTTTTCTGTGATCTTGATAGTTATTTAAAGAATAAAAACCAGAAAACCACCCACTTTAATTCACTCGGATTACTCTCAATTTCCCACCGCCATTTAATTAACGCTTAACAGTAAAACCTATTATTCACCGCCGCTTAATATGTTAAATTCAAAGTAAGAACATGTTTCATAAGAGCATATTAATTTACATAGCAGACTTTGTTTACGCTTAAGTTAAATCGGACTTTTCCATACTTTCGTATGAAAAGAAACGCCCCATGCAAGGCTTAATTTCCGCCATACACTGACTAATACGCACTCGGCGTTTTTAACTGGTGGAGATAAGATCATGGCCTCTAAAAAAATTAGCCAATTAAGCATAATTGCTATGGCGGTGCTTCTTGCATTCTCACTCTCTGCCTGTAGCGGAAGCGGCGGGGGTTCTCACTCAACGGCCAAAAACGGTACCACGACGGGTAGTGGTTCTGGCGGCGGCGACGGCTCCGGTGGCGGCGATGGTAGCGGCAGCGGAAATGGCAACGGCAGCGGAAATGGCAATGGCAATGGCAATGGCAACGGTTCTGGTAGTGGCTCTGGTAGTGGCCAAACGGCGGGCAGCAGCATTCTGGGTGAAACCGGGAAAGCGGTGTCCGGCGTGGGCGATACGTTGGGCGGCCTGGGCAGTCAGTTGACCAGCACGGCGGGTAACAACCCGGTCACGTCAACCATTTCAACCACCGTCAGCGGTGTGGGTAACGCGGTTGATACCTTAGGGACGGGCGTCACCAACGGTGTAGGGAACTCATCAAATGCTAACGGCGTGGGGACAACGCTGCAGGGCACCACCAGTACCGTTACCGTACTGGGGAACACGGTATCCGGCGTGGGTAATAATCTCTCGACCAGCACCTCAGGTACCCCAGTCGCGGGCGTGACCGGCCTTGTTGGCAACGTGGTGAATAGCGCAGGTCAGATTGTCAGCAGCACCGGTACTGGCTTAACCAGCACCTTGCAAAGCCCAGGTGCGGTAGCCGCCACAACGGGCGTCACCTCTGTCGTTAATAACACGCTGTCTGGTGTCCAGGGCGTCACCCAGGGCGTCGGGACAACGACCGGTTTAGGTACGCCGGTTAACGGTCTGCTCACCCAGGTGGGCACCACCGTGAGCGGGGTTGGTAACAACATCAGCACCACCACACCAGTGCTCGGCGGCGTCGGACAGGTCGTCAGTAGCGTCGGGAATATCGTGACTGATACCGGTGGCTTAGTGAAACCTACCGGCACCCAGACCGGCAGCGGCGGCCTGCTGGCAAGCGCTTCGCTGGGCGGCACGGTCAGTTCATTAACGAATACGCTCAACGTTAGCACCTCTGCTAACGCTAACGCCAGCGCCAGCAGCAGCTCTTCAACCACGACGACGACCAGTAATCCTTTAGGTGGTCTGCTCGGCGGGTTAACGTTAAAAAAATAAGCTATATATTTATTAATGCTTTCCGTGCCCCCGCAATGGGGCACGTTTTTCAGCAGAATAACAATAATCATCCTTGCACAATAAAATACACAAGGAACGCGTCATGAAAACGACCCTGGCTTATGCGCTATCGGGGGTTGTTCTGCTTAATATAGCCAGAGCAGATACATTACCCGCATTGATTGACCCCAATAACCCGGCCAAAGCGGAACATAACAGTACGCCTCAAGCCCTCCCTGCTGCAGCTCCAAGTTTAACCGTAAGCGTTCCCAAAAATAAATTAACACCAGAAACACTTATTAAAGTCGATCATATTCAGTTTATTGGCGGCACCGTATATCCATTAAAAGAGTTATTGCAACCTTTTGTTCCCTACGCACACAAACAGGTTCCGTTGAAAACGTTGGTTGGGCTCATTAATAATATTACGCTGCGCTACCGCGCCGACGGCTACCCGCTCTCCTACGCCTGGCTCCCCGATGACAACTTTCATGACGGCACGATCAAAATCGTTCTGGTGGAGGGCTATGTTGCACACAGCGACATTCAAACGAACAACCCAAATCTGGCTGAGCGTTTAAAGCGACTGGCCGCCAAAATCATGGCCGAAAAGCCGCTGACGCAGGCTACCTTCGACCGCTACACCCAATTAATGACCCGCACCCCCGGCGTGACCGTCGATGCCAGCGCACAGCTACCGCAGAACATCTATGGCGCCGCGGCCATGCAGGCCAAAAGCATCCAGCCGCATATCTGGGATATTTCATCGACCATTGATACTCGTCGTAGCCAGAACATGGCGTTCGTCACCGGGTCGCTGAGTAACTTGACCAGCTATGGCGATCAGCTCGGGCTGGCAACCTTAATCCCACTGGATAGCTCCACGCGCAAATCCTATCTGGGATTAAACTACCAGCAGTTTCTGACTGATGAAGGGCTGATGATGCAGCTCAAGGGGAGTTTTTACCGCGATGACCCACGCGACTACACGTTCTTGCAGAATTTCGCAGGAGGTTACTTCGACTCCAGACAGAAAACGACGCAGTACAATGGTGGCGCGATGTTCAGCTATCCGCTGATCCTGACCGGCAAACAACAACTCAATATTAACGGTGGTATGGACTACACCGACAGACGTAACAATAACCATATCCGCCAGGTAATGAACAACCAAGTCGTGGCCAGTGGCGATATCAACTCGCACGTCCGATATCCTGCTTTTGAATTCGGTATAAACGGCTTGCAAGCATTCGACCGGGCTAGCATTAACGGCAAGCTGACGCTGCGCCAGGGCGTGGACATTTCATCCATGGCGGATGCCGCGCCTGCATTTGGCAACGATCTCTCTTTCACGCTGTGGAAAAGCAATATTGATGCGGCCTGGATGATCACCGACAAATGGCGGCTCTCCACCTCGATGGAAGGCGACTGGTCGGATAACGATTTACCTGAACCCGAACGCGTCAGCTTCGGTGCCCAGCGTTTTGGGCGCGGCTATCAGGACGGAGAAGCCAGCGGTGACTACGGCTACGGCGGGCAGGTTGAGCTTCGCTACATACATCCGTTCAAAGAGAACAGCTGGGTTGCGACCGTACAGCCATACGTACTGACCGATACCGCACAAACCTGGTTCAACACGCCAGGATACCCTCACCAACGACTGGCTTCTGTCGCTACCGGCGTAATGTTTGGTGATAACAAACATTACAGTCTGACGGTCGAAGCCGCGCGCCCGGTCGGCGATGTGCCCACCGATAGCCACAACCGTGACTGGCGCTACAGCCTGACGTTCAGCTGGAACTTCAACAACCTACATTAACCCCGGCACCGGGCGCTGGCTGACGTCAACACAGGCCAGCGCTCCCGTCGGGCAAGCCGCCACGCAGGCAGGGCCATCTTCACGGTGGCGGCATAAATCGCACTTTATCGCCTGAGGCCGTCGCGCCTGCACGCTGACGTTCATCGCCCCAAAAGGACACGCCAGCATACAGCTCTTACAGCCGATGCATCGCGCCTGTTCGACCGCAACCACGCCGTTTTCGCGATGAATAGCGCCGGTAGGGCACACGTTACCGCACGGGGCATCTTCGCACTGATGGCAGGCCACTGCCGTGGAAAACGTCCCGCCCTTCACCACTCGAATGCGGGGAAGAAACGCCTCGCGCGAGACGCTAGCGCACGCCTGCTCATCCTGATGCGCCACCACGCAGGCCACTTCACAGGTCCGACAGCCAATGCACTTTAAGGAATCAGCGACAATAAACGGGTTCATTCCCCACTCCGTTGCGAGAGATAAACCCTAAGAGTGCCAGAGCGGCTGGGCGATATGCTTTGATCCGAGGTGGGGAATAGGCATTTTTTGATAAATGCCCAGGTCAATCTGTCCGGCTGCCAGAATTCTTAGCTACGTACGCTAAATCCGAGCTCGTTGGAAATAGCCAGTGCGGTTTCACGCAGCGGCTTCAGGAGATTTTGCTCACCTACCTGCTTGAGTCGGGAGGTCGAAAGCGAAATCGAAATGGCGTACGGCACGCGGCCATGAATATCAAAAACGGGCACCGCCACGCACGATACGCCAAGCTCGTTTTCTTCACGATCCATCGCCATTTTGCACTCGCGAATTTGCGCCAGCTCGTCATACATCGCAGGAAGCCCGGTGATGGTATTGCAGGTCAACTGGCGAATCTCATCCTGATGACTCTCCCAATAATGCCGCACATAATCTTCCTGACCAAAAGCCATATAGAGCTTGCCCATTGCAGAACAATACAGCGGCATATGCTGACCGATATAGGCGCGAGTACGCAGCATGCCGGTTGTCGGCTCCAGTTTATAAATCAGGATCGCGTGATCGTCTTCGCGGCTGGAAAAGTTGACCGTTTCTCCGGTCGCGAGATTCAGCGTTTCCAGATGCGGCGCAGCGACATGGATGATATTGAGGGACGACAGTGCCTTTTGCCCCACCGAGATAAACTTGGTGGTCAGCCGATAGCTTCCCGCCGCCGGGGCCGGTGTGACATAGCCACAGGACTGAAGCCCCTGTAACAATCGGTGCACGGTGCTTTTATTGAGCCCCGCCAATTCAGATAGATGCGCCAACGGACATCCATTGGGATAGTTACTCAGGATTTCTATCAGCATCAACCCCCGGAATAGACTCTGGCTACCCGCAGGCTTCTCCTTATCCGACGCCACATCACTCGCTTTATTGCTCATGCTCCGCTCCTCGTCTCTGTCGCGACCTGATGGTAGCGCAAAGTGTGTTTCAGTTCACGATCTTGGCAGATAATTTGTAATCATTTGATTTTACAACATTTTAGAAATTATGAAACAGATTGCTTTGTTAAAAAACGATCGCTATATTTGAAATCAGATTTCGCAATGTGGAATATTGAGATTAACAAACGATCTTTTTGCTGTTTCTTTAGACCATCAGGAACGCAGAAATGAAGACGCAAAATGGCCTTTAAGCTGCGTTCACCGAATGGCTAAAACGCTTGATTTAACGGAGACGATGTATGTTATTAAGCTTCGCAGACCTTAAAAACGAGTTTACCCGCGTACTCTTAGCCCGCGGCGTTACCGCTGAAACCGCCGATGCCTGCGCTGAAATGTTCGCCAGCACAACCGAATCCGGCGTCTATTCTCACGGCGTAAACCGTTTTCCTCGCTTCATCCAACAGCTCGAAAATGGCGACATCATTCCGGATGCCCAGCCAAAACGTATCACCACGCTTGGAGCCATTGAGCAGTGGGATGCCCAGCGTTCAATCGGCAACCTGACGGCGAAAAAGATGATGGATCGCGCCATATCTCTCGCGTCCGATCACGGTATTGGTCTGGTTGCTGTGCGGAATGCCAACCACTGGATGCGCGGTGGCAGCTACGGCTGGCAGGCTGCAGAGAAGGGCTACATTGGCATCTGCTGGACGAACTCCATCGCCGTCATGCCGCCGTGGGGGGCAAAAGAGTGCCGTATCGGCACCAACCCATTGATTGTGGCGGTGCCTTCAAACCCTATCACCATGATTGACATGTCCATGTCGATGTTCTCTTACGGCATGCTGGAAGTGAATCGCCTGGCGGGCCGTCAGTTGCCGGTAGACGGTGGTTTTGATGATGAAGGCCAGCTCACCAAAGAGCCCGGCGTGATTGAGAAAAACCGTCGCATTCTGCCAATGGGTTACTGGAAAGGCTCCGGCTTATCTATCGTGCTGGATATGATTGCCACCCTGCTCTCCGATGGCGCTTCGGTTGCCGAAGTGACCGAAGACAACAGCGATGAGTACGGCATTTCGCAAATCTTCATGGCAATCGAAGTCGATAAGCTCATTGATGGCGCGAGTCGGGACGAAAAACTGCAGCGCATTATGGATTACGTCACCACGGCAGAGCGCGCGGATGAAAAGATGGCCGTCCGCCTTCCAGGCCACGAATTTACCCGACTGCTGGCAGAAAATCGCCGCAACGGTATCACCGTTGACGACAGCGTATGGGCCAAAATTCAGGCGCTGTAGGAGATGAATCATGATATTTGGCCATGTTTCACAACCGAATCCCTGCCCGCTACCGGCAGCGATTGAAAAAGCGCTCAACTTCCTGCGCACCACCGATTTCCATCAATGCGAACCGGGCGTGATTGAAATAGAAGGACGGAATGTTTTTGCTCAGATAATCGATATGACGACCCGGCCCGTAGAGGAAAATTATCCAGAAGTTCACCGCCGCTATCTTGATATTCAATTTTTAGCCTGGGGTGAAGAGAAAATCGGTATTGCCATTGATACCGGAAAGAATGAAATTCGCGAATCATTGCTGGAACAACGAGATATTATTTTTTATCACCACAGTGAAAACGAATCATTTATTGAAATGGTTCCTGGCAGCTATGCCATATTTTTCCCGCAGGACGTTCACCGTCCAGGATGCAACAAGACAAAAACAACGCCAATTAGGAAGATTGTCGTAAAAGTGGCGCTGGCTGTATTGAATTAAAACGATATATTGTCAGGAGTAGCAAATGAAAACGAATAATACCGGTTATATTATCGGTGCGTATCCGTGTGCGCCCTCATTTCACCAACAAGGGGAGCAGCAGGAGAAAGAATTCTGGCGATTACTTGCCGACACGCCAGATATTCGGGGCATTGAACAGCCGTGTCTTGAACATCTTCACCCTTACGGCGACGAGTGGCTGTTCCGCCATACGCCTGCTGAGTGGCAGATTGTCGTTACCGCCGTTATGGAGACGATGCGCCGTCGTGGCGGCGGTAACGGTGATTTTGGCCTGGCCTCCGCTGATGAACCGCAGCGTCTGGCGTGCGTGGACTACTATCGCCATCTGCTGAAAAAAATTAACCGTATTAATACGTCGCACCCTGGCAAAATTATCGCCCTCGAACTGCAGGCCGCACCGCAAGCGGGCAATAGCAGCGTAGCGCAAGCCACTGAAGCGTTTGCTCGCTCAATCAAAGAGATCGCCTCCTGGGACTGGCCATGCAATCTGGTGCTGGAACACTGCGATGCCATGAATCAAAACGCACCGCGTAAGGGATTTTTACCCCTAGAGTCAGTGCTGGAGGCGTTGTCGGGATATGATATCAGCGTCTGCATCAACTGGGCGCGTTCCGCCATTGAAGGCCGTAATCCGGCGCTGCCGCTGGCCCATACGCTGGCCGCTCAGCGGGCGGGAAAACTCGGTGCGCTCATGTTTTCGGGCACCACGGAACGTGGCCCTTACGGCGAATGGCAGGATTTTCACGCCCCATTTGCGCCGTTCTGTCCAGAGAGTCTATTAACAGCCGATCGCGCCCATGAATTATTCCAGGCCGCACCAGCCTCTACCTTACAATTTTCCGGCATTAAATTATTAGAAATTGATGCACAGGCAGATGTGCAGCATCGCATCGATATTTTGCGCGATGGCATTCGTGTTTTAAATAAAGCAGCTCATTAAAAAATAAAAACATCCTTTATTATTTAACAGAGAATATAAACATGAACACTTCCTCTCTACCATCTACACCTGTAGAAATACCACGCCAACGCTGGTTAAGAATAATTCCACCGATTCTGATTGCCTGTATCATTTCTTATATGGACCGGGTAAATATTGCTTTTGCCATGCCGGGCGGTATGGATGCCGAATTGGGTATTTCCGCCACCATGGCAGGCCTTGCGGGCGGTATTTTCTTTATTGGTTATATGTTCCTGCAGGTTCCCGGCGGGAAAATCGCTGTTCATGGCAGCGGTAAAAAATTCATCGGCTGGTCGCTGGTCGCCTGGGCCGTCATTTCCGTGCTTACAGGCCTGATTACCAATCAATGGCAGCTGTTAGTGCTGCGTTTCTTACTGGGCGTCGCTGAAGGTGGCATGCTGCCGGTAGTGCTGACGATGATCTGTAACTGGTTCCCTGATGCAGAGCGCGGCCGCGCCAACGCGATAGTCATCATGTTTGTGCCGATTGCCGGGATCATCACCGCCCCCCTCTCCGGCTGGCTCATTACCGCTCTCGACTGGCGCTGGCTGTTTATTATCGAAGGCATGTTATCCGTTGTCGTGCTGGTGCTGTGGTCGCTGACCGTTTACGACCGCCCGCAGGAGGCACGCTGGATCAGTGACGCGGAGAAAAACTGGCTCGTCGAAACGCTAAAAGCCGAGCAGTTGGCGATTGCCGGAAAAGAGGTACGCAACGCCTCGCTCAAAGCCGTGCTGTCCGACAAAATCATGTGGCAACTGATCGCACTGAACTTCTTCTATCAAACCGGGATTTACGGCTACACCCTATGGCTGCCAACCATTCTGAAAGAGCTGACGCATTCCAGCATGGGCCAGGTCGGCATGCTCGCCATTCTCCCCTACGTCGGGGCGATTGCCGGGATGTTCCTCTTCTCCTGCCTCTCAGACAAAACGGGCAAGCGCAAAGTCTTTGTCTGCCTGCCACTCGCCGGATTTGCCCTTTGCATGTTCCTGTCGGTAGCCCTGAAAGACAACATCTGGCTCGCCTACACCGCGCTGGTTGGCTGTGGCTTCTTCCTGCAATCCGCCGCAGGCGTGTTCTGGACCATTCCAGCCAAGCTGTTTAGCGCTGAAATGGCAGGCGGTGCGCGCGGCGTAATCAACGCCCTTGGCAACCTGGGCGGGTTCTGCGGCCCCTACGCCGTCGGCGTCTTAATCACCCTCTACAGCAAAGATGCTGGCGTGTATTGCCTCGCTATCTCTCTGGCACTGGCGGCGTTCATGGCGCTACTGCTACCGGCGAAATGCGATCTCGCCTCCGGCGCATCTACCGATCCCCACGTTCCTGCTCGTAAACGCATCGCGTAGGGGTATCACCCGCCCGATAGCCACGGCTATCGGGCTGAAAAGAAAGTGTATTCCGGCAAATCCGGCAAAACAGAGATAAAGAGATGAGTGAAAAAGAGACCTTCTGGTTGGGTATCGATTGTGGCGGTACTTATCTGAAAGCCGGTTTGTACAACAGCCAGGGCAAAGAACACTGCATTGAACGTCAGGCTTTACACACGCTTAGCCCACTCCCCGGCTACGCTGAACGCAATATGACCCAGCTATGGGATGTCTGCGCCAGCACCATCGCACGGTTGCTGCAGCGAAATCATATTCAGGGAAGCCAGATCAACGGGGTCGGCATCTCGGCGCAGGGCAAGGGGCTATTCTTGCTGGATAAGCAGGACAAGCCGCTCGGCCACGCCATCCTCTCCTCCGACCGCCGGGCAATGGCTATCGTCCAGCGCTGGCAGCAGGATGGCATCCCGGAAAAACTCTATCCACTCACCCGCCAGACGTTATGGACCGGACACCCAGCCTCGCTGCTCCGCTGGCTAAAAGAAAATGCGCCTGAGCGTTACGCCCAAATTGGCTGCGTGATGATGGGCCACGACTACCTACGCTGGTGCCTCACCGGCGTCAAAAGCTGCGAAGAAAGCAACATCTCCGAATCCAATCTCTACAACATGAACGACGGGGACTATGACCCTCAGCTCACACATTGGCTGGGGATTAGCGACATTGACGCCGCACTACCGCCGATCGTGGGCTCTGCCGAAATTTGCGGGGAAATCACACCTCAGGCAGCCGCCATCACCGGTCTGGCAGCGGGTACGCCCGTTGTCGGCGGACTGTTTGATGTGGTTTCCACCGCACTCTGCGCAGGGTTAAAAGACGAGCGGACGCTCAATGCCGTCATGGGAACCTGGGCGGTCACCAGCGGGATTACGCACGGCCTGAAAAGCCACGAAAAACATCCCTACGTCTACGGACGCTATGTCCAGCACAACGAATTTATCGTCCACGAAGCGAGCCCTACCTCCTCCGGCAATCTGGAATGGCTCACCACGCAATGGGGCGATATCTCTTTTGACGAGATTAATCAGGCCGTTGCCAGCCTGCCAAAAGCCAGCAGCAGCGTGTTCTTTCTGCCGTTTTTATATGGCAGCAATGCCGGGATGGAGATGACCAGCGGTTTTTATGGCATGCAGGCGCTGCATACCCGGGCCCATCTTTTACAAGCGGTATACGAAGGCGTGGTCTTTTGCCACATGACGCATCTCAACCGGATGCGAGAACGTTTCACCGATGTCCACACGCTGCGCGTGACGGGCGGGCCAGCGCACTCTGAGGTCTGGATGCAAATGCTGGCAGACGTCAGCGGCCTGACCGTCGAGTTGCCGCAGGTCGAAGAGACCGGCTGCTTTGGCGCTGCCCTCGCTGCCCTCGTAGGCACCGGCATCTACCCCGATTTCCACACGGCACAACGTACGCTGACTCACGATATCCGCGTGATAACGCCTGATCCACAGGCGCATGCCGCCTACCAGCGCAAATACCGTGGCTACCAATTACTGATTGAATCACTTCAAGGCTTCCATAGCCGCATTAAGGAGTACTCCGCATGAATCGCCCACTACTGCAACTCGCTCTCGACCACAGCACACTTCAGGCCGCTCAGAAAGATGTCGCCCTGCTATGCGACCACGTTGATATCGTCGAAGCGGGCACCATTCTGTGCCTGAATGAAGGGCTGCATGCCGTTCGCGCGCTGCGCCAGCAGTGCCCGGATAAGATTATCGTCGCCGACTGGAAGGTTGCTGACGCCGGAGAAACGCTGGCGCAGCAAGCCTTTGGCGCTGGCGCGAACTGGATGACCATCATCTGCGCCGCCCCGCTCGCCACGGTGGAAAAAGGCCACGCAGTCGCCCAGGCGCAAGGAGCTGAAATTCAGATGGAACTCTTCGGCAACTGGACGTTTGACGACGCCAGAGCCTGGCGCAGCATCGGCGTTCGCCAGGCAATTTACCACCGCGGGCGTGACGCACAGGCCAGCGGTCAGCAGTGGGGAGAAGCCGATCTGGCGCGCATGAAAACGCTCTCCGATATTGGCCTTGAGCTCTCCATTACCGGCGGCATCACCCCTGCCGATTTACCGCTCTTCAAAGAGATCAACGTGAAGGCTTTCATTGCCGGACGCGCGCTTGCGGGAGCAGCCGACCCTGTTCAGGTCGCCCGCGATTTCCATGAGCAGATTAATGCTATCTGGGGAGGTCAATAATGCGCACGCATCCGTTAGGCATTTATGAAAAAGCGCTGGCTAAAGACCTGAGCTGGCCAGAGCGCCTGGTGCTGGCAAAAAGCTGCGGCTTCGACTTTGTGGAAATGTCCGTGGACGAAACCGACGAGCGTTTATCACGCCTTGAGTGGAGCACCACGCAGCGCGCCTCGCTGGTTGAAGCGATGCTGGAAACCGGGATTTCGATTCCGTCCATGTGCCTGTCGGCACACCGTCGTTTTCCTTTCGGCAGCCGTGATGAACAGGTCCGCGCCCGCGCCCGCGAAATTATGCAGAAAGCCATCAGACTCGCCCGCGACCTCGGTATTCGCACCATCCAGCTTGCGGGTTACGACGTCTATTACGAAGAGCATGACGACGGCACGCAGCAGCGCTTTGCCGAAGGTCTTGCCTGGGCCGTTGAGCAGGCTGCCGCGTCCCAGGTGATGCTGGCCGTCGAGATCATGGATACCGCCTTTATGAACTCCATCAGTAAGTGGAAAAAGTGGGACGAACTGCTCGCCTCACCGTGGTTCAGCGTCTATCCCGATGTCGGCAACCTCAGCGCCTGGGGTAACGATGTCCCGGCAGAGCTGGCGCTCGGCATCGATCGCATCGCCGCCATTCATCTGAAAGACACGCTAGCCGTCACCAAAGAGTGTCCGGGCCAGTTTCGTGACGTGCCGTTCGGCGAAGGCTGCGTCGACTTTGTCGGCATCTTTAACGAACTGAAAAAGCTGAACTACCGCGGCGCATTTCTCATTGAAATGTGGACCGAAAAATCCAAAGAACCGGTGCTGGAGATTATCCAGGCCCGCCGCTGGATTGAAGCCCGTATGCAGGAAGGAGGATTCGTATGTTAGAGCAACTTAAAGCCGAGGTGCTGGCGGCAAATCTGGCGCTTCCTAAGCATCACCTGGTGACCTTTACCTGGGGTAACGTCAGCGCCGTCGATCGCGAACGCGGTCTGATGGTGATTAAACCTTCCGGCGTGGAATATGACGTGATGCAGGCGGAAGATATGGTTGTAGTCGACATCGCGACCGGACGCGTTATCGAAGGCAAGAAGAAACCGTCATCCGACACGCCTACGCATCTGGCGCTATATCGCCGCTACCCTGACATTGGCGGCATCGTGCATACCCATTCTCGCCACGCTACTATCTGGTCGCAGGCGGGACGAGATCTCCCGGCATGGGGAACGACGCACGCGGACTATTTCTACGGTGCCATTCCCTGTACTCGCCTGATGACGCGTGACGAAATCAACGGTGAATATGAGTACCAGACCGGTGAAGTCATCATTGAGACGTTTGAAAAGCGCGACCTCGACCCGATGCAGCTTCCCGCCGTACTGGTGCATTCTCACGGTCCGTTTGCCTGGGGTAAAGATGCCGCCGATGCCGTACACAATGCGGTCGTGCTGGAAGAGTGCGCCTATATGGGGTTATTCTCCCGGCAATTAACGCCGCAGTTACCCGACATGCAGCCAGAGCTGCTGGATAAACACTATCTGCGCAAGCACGGTGCCAAAGCCTACTACGGCCAGTAGCGGCTAGTGCGAATTCACGTGTTCCTTACAGTACCGCCGCTTCCACGCGGCGGGCGTCAGCCCAGTATGCTTGCGGAAAATTTCCCGGAAATACCCGACATCGGCAAAACCGCACTGCTCGGCCACCTCCTTCAGTGAACGGGCATGATTACTCAACAGCTTCTCCGCCGCTCTCACCCGCTGGCGGTGTATGGCTTCAGTGATAGTGAGATGGAAAACGCGCCGATAAACGCGCCCCAGATAATCTGCATTGCAGTGCAGTTCACGCGCTAGCATGGAGGTCGACAGCGGCAGATGGTAGCGCGTATGAATCACCTGCTGCGCTTTCCATGCCAGTGCCGCACCGCCTTCATCCTTTGGCTCCGCCTGCTGAGCTGAGAGCGAAATATGCTGCAAAATTAGCAGCAAAATTAGCTCCAGCGACGCATTGCGCTGAATTTTTTCCTGCTCGTTGAGGAACTGGCGGAACAGCGACGTCAAGTACTGAGGGTCGTGTAGCGTGGTCTGCTGCGGGATAGCTAGCTGCGTTAACAACGGATGTGGTGGTACCGAGACGTTAACCTCGAAATGGAGCCAGTAGAATTTCAGATCCGTGGGAAAATCCTCGATGCCAACGTGTCGACGACCGGGCCACAGCAACAAACTATCACCCGCGGCAACGTGAAAAATACGATCCTCTTCCTGAATCGCTAACGTCCCTTTTTCAACAAACAACACCTCCCATGAGCGCAGTCTGCGGGCCGGATGCCGACCCACGCCCCGGGAGATAAAAAGCCCACCGTTTTGTACCTTAATCGGAAGCGCTATGGATAGATTGAGCATAAATATTAATAATCCCGCTTGCTTGCTAAAAACAAACACTCTTTCTAATTGATTATTAACGATTAAAGCTATTTACGCCCGATCGTCTTCACACTTTTCCAATCAGGTCGGAATTACCCTCTTTTTATACTTCTTTACGACCTTGTTGCTCCCCGGTTTCCAGGCAAAATTAAACAGGTCATGACATTACAACAATATCCCTACTGAAGCAGACATCTCCACATTGCGAGGAGCACTCCATGACCGCTACACCTATTTCCACCAGCGAGGTCGTGCCGGGTTCACTGGACGATAAATTATCTGTCCGCGAAAAAATCGGCTATGGTCTCGGCGATGCAGGCGGTACTGTTATTACCTGCCTGATCATGAATTTCCTGACGTTCTTTTATACCGACGTCTTTGGCCTGACGCCTGCACTGGTCGGCACGCTATTCCTGGCACTTCGCGTTTTTGACGCGATTTCCGACCCGATTATGGGCGTGCTGGCCGACCGCACGCAGAGCCGCTGGGGGCGATTCCGCCCGTGGCAGATGTGGATTGCCATTCCAATTGCGATCGTTGGCGTGCTGACCTTTACCGTGCCCGATGCCAGCATGGGTGTAAAAATCGCCTGGGCCTTCGGTACCTATCTGCTGCTCTCCGTCAGCTACACCGCCATCAACGTGCCTTACTGTGCGCTTATCAACACCATGACCACGCGCCACAGCGAAGTGATCTCCTGCCAGGCCTGGCGCTTTGTGCTGTGCGGCGTGGCGGGCTTTTTAGTCTCCGTTGGTTTACCGTGGCTGGTGAAAGCATTGGGGCAAGGCAATACCGCGCAGGGATACCAATATGGCGTCGGCGTGCTGTGTGCCATTGCGGCGGTGATGTTCCTGTGCTGCTTCTTCTGGGTTCGCGAACGCGTATCGCTGGATATGATGGGCAAGTTCACCCTGCGTGAGCACATCGCCGGGCTGCGTAAAAACGACCAACTTCTGCTGATGCTGCTGATGTCGTTCCTGCTGATTAACGTGTTCAATATCCGTGGCGGCGGCTACATGTATTTCATCACCTACGTGCTGGGCGGCTCGACGGGCTACACCTCGCTGTTCTTCACCATGGTGACGTTTGCCTCTATTTTCGGCTCGGTGATTATCAACCTGCTATCGCGCCGCTTTGATACCGTCAAACTGTACTACTACACCAACCTGGTGCTGGCCGCGATCGCGGCGGGAATGTGGTTCTTGCCTACTGGTCCCGCCTACCAGACCCTATGGCTCGCCGTGATCCTCGGCAACGGCATTATTTTGGGTTTCACGTTGCCGCTGCACTTCTCCTTGATGGCCTTCTCCGACGACTACGGCGAGTGGAAAACTGGCGTTCGCTCTTCCGGCATGAACTTCGCCTTTAATCTGTTTTTCATCAAGCTCGCCTGGGCGTCCAGCGCAGGCATTATCAGCCTTGTCTTTATTTATGTGGCTTATCAGCCAGGTGCTGCAAACCAAACCGCCTCATCGCTGGCGGGGATCTCCTCGATGGAAACCCTGCTGCCGGCCCTGTTCCATCTGCTGCTGGCGTTCTCCATCCGCGCCTGCAAGCTCAATAATCCTATGATGGCGCGCATCGCTACCGATCTTCGCGCACGTCACGTTTCGTCCTGAGGAGTTTGTCATGTCCGTTATGGAAGTCGATTTACATACGTTGAAAGTGAACGATCCGTTCTTCGCCCAATATCAACAACTGGTGCGCGATGTAGTGATCCCCTATCAGTGGGATGCGCTGAATGACCGGATAGACGACGCTGAGCCAAGCCACGCGATAGAGAACTTCCGCATCGCCGCCGGGCTGCAGGAGGGAGAATTTTACGGCATGGTCTTCCAGGACAGCGACGTGGCGAAATGGCTGGAAGCCGTCGCATGGTCGCTGTGCCAGAAGCCGGATGCCGAGCTGGAACGTACCGCCGATGAGGTTATCGAGCTGGTTGCCGCGGCCCAGTGTGAAGATGGCTATCTCAATACCTACTTCACGGCGAAGGCGCCAGGAGAGCGCTGGACCAATCTGGCCGAATGCCATGAGCTTTACTGCGCCGGGCATATGATTGAAGCGGGCGTGGCCTTCTTCCAGGCCACCGGCAAGCGCCGCCTGCTGGAGGTGGTATGTCGCCTGGCCGACCATATCCATCAGGTCTTCGGCACCGGTGAGCAACAAATTCACGGCTACCCTGGACATCCAGAGATTGAACTGGCGCTGATGCGCCTGTACGAAGTGACTCAGGAACCACGTTACATGGCGCTGGTGAACTACTTTGTCGAAGAGCGCGGTAAACAGCCGCATTTCTATGATGATGAGTACGAAAAGCGCGGTAAAACCTCCTACTGGAATACCTACGGCCCGGCCTGGATGGTGAAAGACAAAGCTTATAGCCAGGCGCACCAACCGCTTGCCGAGCAGCAAACCGCCATCGGCCACGCGGTGCGTTTTGTCTACCTGATGACCGGCGTGGCGCACCTTGCCCGACTGAGCAACGATGAAAGTAAACGTCAGGACTGCCTGCGTCTTTGGAACAACATGGCGCAGCGCCAACTGTACATTACCGGCGGTATCGGCTCACAGAGCAGCGGTGAGGCCTTCAGCAGTGACTACGACCTGCCGAACGATACGGTCTATGCTGAAAGCTGCGCTTCGATCGGCCTGATGATGTTTGCTCGCCGCATGCTGGAAATGGAAGGTGACAGCCAGTACGCCGACGTCATGGAACGTGCCCTGTACAACACGGTGCTCGGCGGCATGGCGCTGGATGGCAAGCACTTCTTCTACGTTAACCCGCTAGAAGTGCACCCGAAAACGCTGCAATTTAACCACATTTATGACCACGTGAAGCCGGTGCGCCAGCGTTGGTTCGGCTGCGCCTGCTGCCCGCCGAATATCGCCCGCGTGCTGACCTCCATCGGTCACTACATCTACACGCCGCGGGAAGATGCTCTGTATGTAAACCTCTACATCGGTAACAGTACGGAAGTGCCGGTGAACGACCAGACGCTGCGTTTGCGCATTAGCGGCAACTACCCATGGCAGGATCAGGTAAAGATCGCTATTGATTCGCCGGATCCGGTAAACCACACCCTGGCGCTGCGTCTTCCGGACTGGTGCCGCGCGCCGCAGGTAGCGCTGAACGGTCGTGACGTCGCCGGAACGGTGAAAAAAGGCTATTTGCATATCACCCGTACCTGGGTTGAAGGCGATACGCTCACCCTGACGATGCCAATGCCGGTACGCCGCGTTTACGGCAACCCGCTGGTGCGCCACGTCGCCGGGAAAGTCGCCGTTCAGCGCGGGCCGCTGGTCTACTGCCTGGAGCAGGCCGATAACGGCGAGGAACTGCATAATCTATGGTTGCCGGATAACGCAACGTTTACCGAGCTGGAAGGCAAAGGCATTTTCGCCCACAAGGTGCTGTTACAAGCGCAGGGCGTGAAATACGCCACGCGTCATCCAGAACAACAGTCATTGTGGCATTACGATACGGCGCCCGCCGAGCGTCAGACGCAGACGCTGACCTTTATTCCGTGGTTTAGCTGGGCCAACCGGGGTGAAGGGGAAATGCGTATCTGGGTTAACGAAGAGAAACAGGCTGGATGATTGTGCGGTCTGTTGCCTGATGGCGCTGCGCTTATCAGGCCTACGGACCGACTCCGGGAGCTCCCGGCGGCACTGCGTTTGGCCGGGCTACAATGATGTCAGGCACAAAAAAAGCAGAACGCGAACGTTCTGCTTTTTTTAATACTGAGCCAGAATTACATCGCAGCGCGGAAAATCGCCATGATCTCTTCGTGAGTCGCCTGGATAGGGTTGGTGAAGCCGCACGCATCTTTCAGCGCGTTGGTTGCCAGCACCGGGATATCCTCTTCTTTCACGTTCAGGTCACGCAGACCGGCTGGAATATTCACCTGACGCGCCAGTTTACGAATTGCGTCAACGCATGCCGCCGCGCCCTGCTCGTCGTTCATTGCGCTCACGTCGATATTCATCGCCTTCGCGCAATCACGCAGACGTGCCGCAGCCACTTTGCTGTTGAACACCTGAACGTGCGGCAGCAGCACCGCGTTACATACACCGTGCGGCAGGTCGTAGAAACCGCCCAACTGGTGCGCCATCGCGTGAACGTAGCCCAGGGAAGCGTTGTTAAACGCCATGCCCGCCAGGAACTGCGCATAGGCCATCGCTTCACGCGCTTCGCTGTTGCTACCGTTTTCGACGGCAGTCGGCAGGTTTTCAACAATCATGGTGATCGCTTTCAGCGCACAGGCATCGGTTATCGGCGTTGCGGCGATAGAAACGTAGGCTTCAATCGCGTGGGTCAGCGCATCCATACCGGTGGCGGCGGTCAGCCCTTTCGGCATACCTTCCATCAGGGAAGAGTCGTTCACGGACAGCACTGGTGTCACGTGTTTGTCGACAATCGCCATTTTGATATGACGCGTTACATCAGTGATGATGCAGAAACGGGTCATTTCAGACGCCGTACCCGCGGTGGTGTTAATCGCGATCATCGGCAGCTGCGGTTTAGCAGAGCGGTCAACGCCTTCGTAGTCACGAATATCGCCACCGTTCGAGGCCACCAGCGCGATCCCTTTCGCGCAGTCGTGCGGAGAACCGCCGCCCAGAGAGATGACCCAATCGCAATCATTGGCGCGCAGCATTTCCAGCCCCTCTTCAACGTTGACCGTTGTTGGGTTCGGATGGGTGCCATCGAACACCACGCTCAGGATGTCGAATTCCTGCAGACGTTTCTGGATATTGCCCGCCACGCCCAGCTTGTTCAGCACTGCATCGGTGACAATCAGCGCACGACGATAGCCGTACTCTTTCATTGTGTTCATTGCGTCATTTAACGCGCCATTACCGATGACATTCACAGATGGAATGAAAAAAGTCGATGCAGCCATGATAGTTCCTTTATTTAATAAGCAGGCTGTTGAGGCTATAGCAATATTCGTCGAGAAAACCCGATCAAGTTGGCATTTTCGTCTATGGAAAAAATAAAAAGCACGCCATGTTATTGTTTATGGCATGCTTTTTAGATTTTTATATATCTATGTATTATGTTTTATATATTTTCGCACTGTTTTGTTAATTTTTATTATCCGGGAACAGTAGCGCATCGCGTAATAAATGGTCATTCCCACGACGGCGGGTAAAACCAATACGGTTAAAATATTCGAGAATTTGAATCGCCAGCTTACGACCTACATTAAGCTTGTCGCGGAAGTCCGCCGCGCAGGTTGAGCCTTTTTCCTGATCGAGTTCGCGGATCATACTCGCAAAGGTCACTATCCGGTCGTTGCGGTAATAGCGGTCTTTGACAATCGCGGTAATCATCCCCTGCTGCGCCGCCAGGCGTAATACGCTACGCATGGTGTTCTCATCGGTGCCGGTTTGCGTTGCCAGGTCACGCACCCACCAGGGTTCGTCGCCAAACAGCGGCGCAGCTTTCTGCCACGCCGCCTGCTGCTCGTCGGTAAATCCGGCTTTATGATCCGGCAGATGCAACCAGCCGTGATGGCTGGCAATCACGCCGCTTTCACGCATCTGCTCGATAAGCGTCAGCACCAGCGCTTCGTCTTCCATCGGCAGAGCGATGCGGCGTAAACGCTCGCGCCCTGGGCCCGGCTCGTCTTTATGTTGCTCATGATAGGTCGCCAGCGCGTCCATCAGTTTACGCTGCCAGCGGGCCGCCAGCGGCGCATCCAGCAGGCTATCGCCCGCGAGAATAAAGCCCGGCTGGGCAATCAGTTTCTCAAGACCCTGGGTACTCAACTGACGCGCCCAGGCAAAATCACGCAGATTCACCGCATCGCGGGTCAAATGGACTGCCAGCGCCTGCGCATCTTCTTTAGCCAGCGCCAGCGCGGCAATCCACGCCAGATACTCGGGCTTGCGCTTACCACGGCGCGGCGAGTTGAGCGTCACCACGCGCGCCCCGGCCAGCGTCACTTTTGCCGAGATATCGCGCAGTACCAGCCGGTCGTTGTCCGCCAGCCACAGCGGCGCATCGAGCACCAGCTCAGCCAGGTTATCTTCCAGCAGCGACACGCGACCGGTGATATGGCTGGCCGCATGGTGAATGTGCAGCGGCTGCCACTGGGTCAGCGGCACGTGGCTTTGCAACTCGACAATCACCCGCTCGGACGGCGCAGGCGGTGCCTCACTCAGCAGCCAGTCTCCGCGGTTAAGATCTTCTTTTTGCGCCGCACCGGCGATATTCAGCGCGATACGCTGGCCGCCGTGGGCCTGCTCCACCGGCTGGTTCTGCGCATGCAGACCGCGAACGCGCATCGGCGTGTCCATGCCGGTCAGCCATAAAGTGTCGCCCACACGCACATCGCCCGACAGCGCCGTACCGGTCACTACCAGCCCTGCGCCCTTAACAGTAAACGCGCGGTCAATCGCCAGACGAAAACGCTGATTCTCCGGATGTTCGCGAGCGATCAGCTGGCGCAAATGATCGCGCAGCTCGTCAATGCCGCGGTTTTCCGTGGCAGCGGTTTCAAACAGCGTCGCCTGCTCAAAACCGTATTCACGCAGTACATCGACAACTTCACGGCGAACGTCGTCGATACGGGCAGTATCTACGCGATCCACCTTGGTTAGCGCCACGGTCAGCGTCGGGTTACCCGTCAGCTGGAGAATCGCCAGATGTTCACGGGTTTGCGCCATCACGCCGTCATCACATGCCACCACCAGCAGAGCGTGGTCAATGCCGCCAACGCCAGCCAGCATATTGGAGAGGAATTTTTCATGCCCGGGCACGTCGATAAAGCCCAGTACGCGACCATCAGGCTGCGGCCAGTAGGCGTAGCCGAGGTCAATCGTCATACCGCGGGATTTCTCTTCCGGCAGGCGGTCGGCGTTAATGCCGGTGATCGCCTGCAGCAGGGTGGTTTTGCCGTGGTCAACGTGACCGGCGGTGGCAATAATCATTTCAGCAACATCTCCAGGAAACGGGGTTCATCTTCAAGGCAGCGCAAATCAAGCCAAAGACGCCCATCATAAATTCGGCCAATCACCGGGACGGGCAGGCTACGCCAGGCGGTAGAGAGCGCTTCAAGTCGGCTCCCTTTACCATCCAGCGGGGTCAGCGCAATCGCCGCGCTCGGCAGGCTTTCGGACGGCAGGGAACCGCTGCCAATCTGCGACGCACACGGCATCACCTGCACCGCAAACTCATCGCCATAGCGCTGACTCAGCGGTTCACGCAGGCGCAGCGCCTGCTGGTGAATCTCTTCTTCCGTGCGGCTTAACAGGCGCAGGGTCGGGAGTTCAGCCGCCAGCTTTTCCGGGTGTAAATACAAGCGTAAGGTGGCTTCCAGCGCGGCCAATGTCATTTTATCGGCACGCAGCGCGCGCTTGAGCGGATGCTGCTGTAGCTGGGCTATCAACGCTTTTTTGCCGACGATAATGCCGGCCTGCGGGCCGCCAAGCAGTTTATCACCGGAAAAACTAACCAGACTCACGCCTGCGGCAATCATCTCCTGCGGCATCGGTTCTTTCGGCAGACCGTAACGGCTGAGATCGATAAGCGAACCGCTGCCGAGATCCGCCACCACCGGCACGCCAAGCTCGCGGCCAATCTCCGCCAGCTCCGCTTCTTCTACCGATTTGGTAAAGCCTTCAATGCTGTAGTTGCTGGTATGCACCTTCATCAGCAACGCGGTGTTATCGTTAAATGCCTGACGGTAATCTTTCGCATGAGTACGGTTAGTGGTGCCAACTTCATGCAGTACGCAGCCAGCCTGACGCATCACGTCGGGAATGCGAAACGCACCGCCAATCTCCACCAGTTCGCCGCGTGAAACGACCACTTCTTTACCGCTTGCCGTTGCTGCCAGCATCAGCAGTACCGCCGCGGCGTTGTTATTCACGATACAGGCATCTTCCGCGCCGGTTATCCGGCACAGCAGGTCGGCCAGCGCACGGTCGCGGTGGCCGCGTCCTGCGCCGTCTAAATCATATTCCAGCGTCACCGGGTCGCGCATCGCCTGGGTGACGGCATCAATCGCCGCCTGCGCCTGCTGCGCGCGTCCAAGGTTGGTATGCAATACGGTGCCCGTCAGGTTGATTACCGGGCGTAATGCGCTTTGCGCATCGCGGCTCAGACGACGCTGCGTCTCCTGCGACCAATCCGCGCTCCAGGCGGGGAGCGTCTGCTGCTCACGAATGCAAAGGCGCGCCTCATCCTGCATCTGGCGAAGCTGTTCCACCACCTGCGAGTGGCCGTGGGCATCAAGTAAACGGGCAAAAGCGGGATCGCGGAGCAGGCGATCGGTCGCGGGAAGCTGGCTGTAGAGCGAACGGGTATCGGTAGTCATGAGTCGGCCTGACGGTTAAATGTTACCCCTCCCGACGGGAGAGGGAGTCATAAGGGAGGGATTGTACAATGTACAGCGGCTCCGCGTTATAGCGTTCAATCAAGCCTTTGGCGGTTCGGTGCGCGCAAAACTCTCACGCAGGAAGAGCGTTTCCGCCAATTTCACAAGGTGAGGTCTCTCCACGCACCAGCCCGGCGCAATGCGGCGGAAGTTCAGATAGCCAATCGCGCAGGCAATAGCGATGGTCGCGAGGTTCAGGGTGTCAGTCTTCAGCGTACCGTCGGCCAGATAGCCTTCCAGCGCATCCAGGCTGCGGCTTATCTTCTCACGCTGGCGCAGCACTTCGGCTTCCGATTGTTGTGCTGCCGGACGCGCCTGTTCACGTACAGAGGCAAGGCCAGCATCCATAATGCCGTCAGCCAGCGATTCCATCTGGCGCACTTTCAGTGCGGCAAGCGGTTCACGCGGCACCATCTCCGGCGCCACGCCCAACAGCTCGATGTACTCGGCGATAATCGGCGAATCAAACCAGCACTGGCCGTCGTCCGTCACCAGCGCGGGCACCTTACCTAGCGGGTTGTACTGTGCCACGCCGTTTTCGGCGTTGTAGGGCTGTTCGTTAACAAACTCAAAGGCGATCCCCTTTTCCAGTAAGAGGACCGATATTTTGCGTACAAATGGGCTGGTGTAGCTGCCGACCAGTTTCATCATCATCTCCTTTGCGCCAACAAAGTAATCAGTATGGCTCAGCTCGCTGCTTTCGCCTTCTGGTTTTTACCTGCTTGGTTCTCCAGATAGAGATAATGTATCCAACTGCCATGCACAAAATGCATGGACGACATGCTTGAAGTAAACGCTAGCCCGCCGCGATAGCGACGCTATTTTTTCTCTGTATCGACAGGACGATACAGGTTGCGATAGTAGGCCAGACGCTCAAGGAACATCTCGGCTTTGTCCTCCGGTATGTCATTAGGCACCTGATTATTTTCCGGTTTCTTATGCAGATACTCGACAAATGCCTGGCTGGAGGCCATGAAATCGACGGCCTTATCGATAATCCGCGGAATGTTTTCACCCATTTTATTGCTCATCGCATGTCCTCCTCATCGATTAACCTTATTCTAAGAATGGATAAAAAGACGCCAGGCGGTTGAGGAAAATGTGCGGATTTTTATCGCTTATTTTCAAAAAAGCGATCGTGTTAACTCATTTTTGATATTACCTTTAAATTCATATCGTTAGATAAGTAACATACTTATTATCACGCGAAGAAACTTCTCCATTTTGTATAATTAACTACCAGAAATGAGCTACAACGCGCATACTAGGGGTTATTACGTCTATTTTGTTATCAGATACCAGCAACATGAAAGAAATCGAAAAGAACGAAATTAAACGCCTGAGCGACATGCTTGACGCTATCCGCCACCAGCAGGCCGCGCTGTCTCTGGTAGAAGGTGCCGAGAAGTACGCCGAGCTTGAGGTTGAAAAAACCAAACTTGAAACGGAAATCGCGCGTCTGCGTGAAGTCCGCACTCAGAAACTCAGCAAAGAAGCGCAGCAGCTGACTAAACTGCCGTTCAGCCGCGCGATTACCAAAAAAGAACAGGCCGACATGGGCAAGCTGAAGAAAAGCGTCCGTGGTCTGGTTGTCGTGCACCCAATGAGCGCGCTTGGCCGCGAAATGGGTCTGCAGGAGATGACAGGGTTCGCCAAGAGCGAGTTCTGATTCCCCTCCCCTTAACCTTCTCCCGCCCGGGGGAAGGTTTTGTTTTTCTCTGAAATCCCCCAAACCAATTGGCCCAACCAATTTCACAACCAAATCTCTATTGGTTCACAATTCCATAATCTTTAATCACAAAGCGATTGCTAGAACATAACAATTGGTTAACCATTCATTGGCATTATCCCTACATCACCATATTGGCAGGGCCACTTTTACACAAACCGTGACGCAGAGCTGAGCATAGACTCACCGCAACCGGCGCGTGTGGCCCCCTGGAGACCTGCATGAGCCTCTGGCAACAAAACTACGATCCGGCTGGGAATATCTGGTTATCCAGCCTGATAGCATCGCTTCCGATTCTGTTCTTCTTCTTCGCGCTGATTAAGCTCAAGCTGAAAGGCTATGTCGCGGCAAGCTGGACGGTGTTTATCGCGCTGGCCGTGGCGCTGCTGTTCTACAAGATGCCGGTCGACCGCGCCCTAGCCTCGGTTGTTTACGGCTTCTTCTACGGCCTGTGGCCAATTGCCTGGATAATTATCGCCGCTGTTTTCGTCTACAAAATCTCGGTGAAGACCGGGCAGTTCGACATTATTCGTTCGTCGATCCTCTCGATTACGCCAGACCAGCGTCTGCAAATGCTGATTGTTGGCTTCTCCTTCGGCGCATTCCTCGAAGGGGCGGCGGGCTTTGGCGCACCGGTGGCGATTACCGCCGCGCTGCTGGTTGGCCTTGGCTTTAACCCGCTGTATGCCGCGGGCCTGTGCCTTATCGTCAACACCGCGCCGGTGGCGTTCGGTGCGATGGGTATTCCGATTCTGGTTGCCGGTCAGGTGACCGGGCTTGATAGTTTCCACATCGGTCAGATGGTTGGCCGTCAGCTGCCGTTCCTGACGATTATCGTACTGTTCTGGATCATGGCGATTATGGATGGCTGGCGCGGCGTCAAAGAGACCTGGCCGGCGGTGATGGTGGCGGGTGGCTCGTTTGCTATCGCCCAGTACCTCAGCTCTAACTTCCTCGGGCCGGAACTGCCGGACATTATCTCTTCGCTGGTGTCACTGGTGTGCCTGACGCTGTTCCTCAAGCGCTGGCAGCCGGTGCGTATTTTCCGCTTTGGCGATATGGGCGCTTCGCAGGTCGATATGGATCTGTCGCGCACCCGCTACACCGCAGGACAAGTGGTTCGCGCCTGGTCACCGTTCCTGTTCCTGACCGCGACCGTCACGCTGTGGAGCATTCCGCCGTTTAAAGCGTTATTCGCCCCAGGCGGCGCGATGTACGATCTGGTTATCAACATCTCGGTACCGTTCCTCGACAAGATGGTTGCACGCATGCCGCCGGTTGTTAGCCAGGCGACCGCCTATGCGGCGGTGTATAAGTTCGACTGGCTTTCCGCCACCGGCACCGCGATTCTGTTTGCCGCCCTGCTCTCTATCGTCTGGCTGCGTATGAAGCCGAAAGAGGCTATCAACACCTTCGGCTCCACGCTGAAAGAGCTGGCGTTACCGATTTACTCCATCGGCATGGTGCTGGCGTTCGCCTTTATTTCGAATTACTCCGGCCTGTCGTCGACGCTGGCACTGGCGCTGGCGCATACCGGTCACGCCTTTACCTTCTTCTCACCGTTCCTCGGTTGGCTCGGCGTGTTCCTGACTGGTTCAGACACCTCCTCCAACGCATTGTTCGCCGCGCTTCAGGCTACCGCCGCGCAGCAAATTGGCGTGTCGGACGTGCTGCTGGTTGCGGCCAACACCACCGGCGGCGTGACCGGGAAGATGATTTCACCGCAGTCTATCGCCATTGCCTGTGCGGCGGTCGGCCTGGTGGGTAAAGAGTCTGACCTGTTCCGCTTTACCGTGAAACACAGCCTGATCTTCACCTGTATGGTGGGCGTGATAACGACGCTGCAGGCTTACGTCTTAACCTGGATGATTCCGTGATAATACTGCCCAAACGTCTGTCAGACGATGTCGCCTGCCGCGTGCGGGCATTGATTGAAGAACAGCAACTGGAGGCGGGGATGCGATTACCCGCCGAAAGAAAGCTGGCAGCCCAGCTTGGCGTCTCGCGCAACTCTCTGCGCGAAGCGCTGGCGAAGCTGGTGAGCGAAGGATTGCTGCTCAGCCGTCGCGGCGGCGGCACCTTCGTGCGCTGGCAGCATGAGGGCTGGTCTGAACAGAATATTGTGCAACCGCTGAAAACTCTGCTGGCCGATGACCCGGACTACAGCTTCGATATCCTCGAAGCCCGCCACGCCATTGAAGCCAGCACCGCATGGTACGCCGCGATGCGCGCGACCGATGCCGATAAAGAAAAAATCCGCCTCTGCTTTGAAGCGACACAAAGCGACGACCCGGACCTCGCCTCACAGGCCGACGTTCGCTTTCATCTGGCCATTGCCGAGGCGTCCCATAACGTGGTGCTGCTGCAAACCATGCGCGGCTTTTTCGACCTGCTGCAGTCTTCGGTTATTCAGAGCCGCGAGCGCATGTATCTGGTGCCGCCGGTCTTTGCGAAGCTCACCGAACAGCATCTGGCCATCCTCGACGCCATTACCGCTGGCGATGCTGAAGGCGCGCGTCAGGCGATGATGGCGCACCTCGGCTTTGTCCACACCACTATTAAACGTTTTGATGAAGACCTGGCCCGCCAGGCGCGGAGTACCCGCCTGCCCGACGACCACACTGAACTTTCCAGGGAGAAAAAAGCATGATTATTTCCGCCGCGAGTGACTACCGTGCCGCTGCCCAGCGCATTCTGCCGCCGTTTCTGTTCCACTACATTGACGGTGGCGCGTATGCGGAACACACCCTGCGCCGCAACGTGGAAGACCTGTCAGATGTGGCGCTGCGTCAGCGCATCCTGAGAAATATGTCCGACCTGAGCCTCGAAACCACGCTGTTCAAAGAGCAGCTCTCGATGCCGGTGGCGCTGGCGCCGGTTGGTCTGTGCGGCATGTACGCTCGTCGCGGTGAGGTTCAGGCCGCCGCCGCCGCCGATGCCAAAGGCATTCCGTTTACGCTTTCCACCGTGTCAGTCTGCCCGATTGAAGAGGTCGCGCCGACCATCAAGCGCCCGATGTGGTTCCAGCTGTACGTTCTGCGCGATCGCGGCTTTATGCGCAACGCCCTGGAGCGCGCCAAAGCGGCAGGCTGTTCAACGTTGGTCTTTACCGTCGATATGCCAACCCCAGGCGCGCGCTACCGCGATGCGCACTCCGGCATGAGCGGCCCGAACGCCGCCATGCGCCGCTACTGGCAGGCCGCCACACATCCACAATGGGCATGGGACGTCGGTCTGAACGGTCGTCCGCACGATTTAGGCAATATCTCCACCTACCTCGGCAAACCAACCGGGCTGGAAGATTACATCGGCTGGCTGGCGAATAACTTCGATCCGTCTATTTCGTGGAAAGACCTGGAGTGGATCCGCGAATTCTGGGATGGCCCGATGGTGATCAAAGGGATCCTCGACCCGGAAGATGCCCGCGACGCGGTACGCTTCGGCGCCGACGGGATCGTTGTCTCTAACCATGGCGGCCGTCAGCTTGACGGCGTACTCTCCTCCGCCCGCGCGCTACCGGCAATTGCTGACGCCGTAAAAGGCGATATTACGATCCTGGCCGACAGCGGTATTCGTAACGGTCTGGACGTAGTGCGCATGATTGCGCTGGGCGCAGATAGCGTGCTGCTGGGACGTGCGTATTTGTATGCGCTCGCGACTCACGGCCAAGCGGGTGTCGCTAACCTGCTGAATCTGGTTGAGAAAGAGATGAAGGTGGCGATGACGCTGACAGGGGCAAAATCGATTAACGAGATTAGCCGCGATTCGCTGGTGCAGAGTGCGGAAGTGGCGCAGGCGTTTGGGGCTATTCAGCAGGGGAGCGCGGCGTAGGTCTGTACGGTTTCCCCCCTCACCCTAACCCTCTCCCCAGAGGGGCGAGGGGACGGTTTTGTATCGTTTGCTCGCTCGCGGACCGGTTCTTCTCCCTCTCCCTTTCAGGTAGAGGGCCGGGGTGAGGGTTTCCCCAAATTCTGCTATCCTGCCCCCCGCAATCCAAGGGGGCAGCATGCTTAACATCGTTTTATTCGAACCTGAAATCCCGCCCAATACCGGGAATATCATCCGTCTTTGCGCCAACACCGGTTTTCGTCTGCACATCATCGAACCAATGGGCTTTGCCTGGGACGACAAACGCCTACGCCGCGCCGGGCTGGACTACCACGAGTTCACCGCTGTCACGCGCTATGCCGATTACGCCGCGTTTGTTGAGAGCGAAAATCCGCAGCGTCTGTTTGCCCTGACCACCAAAGGCACGCCCGCGCACAGCGCGGTGAGCTATCAGGACGGTGACTATCTGATGTTTGGTCCGGAAACCCGCGGGCTGCCCGCGACCATTCTGGACGCACTGCCGCCTGAGCAAAAAATTCGTATTCCAATGATGCCGGATAGCCGCAGCATGAACCTGTCGAACGCGGTGTCGGTGGTGGTGTATGAGGCGTGGCGCCAGCTGGGGTATCCGGGCGCGGTATTGCGCAGTTGATATTTGCCGGATGGCGGCTACGCCTTATCCGGCCTACGGTGTGGTAGGCCCGGTAAGCGCAGCGCCACCGGGCAAAGAATCAAATCCCGTCGCCGTACTCAAATCCGTGGTTGATGCCGTTGAAGTGCTGGTCCATATCCATTGCCGGTTTGTCCGACTCCGGCTTACCAACGATACGCGCCGGTACACCCGCCGCGGTAGTGTGTGGTGGGACAGGCTGAAGAACCACGGAACCCGCGCCAATCTTCGCACCGCGACCTACTTCGATATTGCCGAGGATCTTCGCCCCGGCGCCAATCATCACGCCTTCGCGGATTTTTGGGTGACGGTCGCCGCTGGTTTTACCGGTACCGCCAAGGGTAACGGACTGTAGGATAGAGACGTCGTTTTCAATAACGGCCGTTTCACCCACTACAATACCGGTCGCATGGTCGAGCATGATGCCACGGCCAATCTTCGCCGCTGGGTGAATATCCACCTGGAACGACACCGATACCTGATTTTGCAGGAAAATGGCCAGCGCGCGTCGCCCTTGCCCCCACAGCCAATGGCCAATGCGATAGGCTTGTAACGCGTGGAAGCCTTTCAGGTACAGCAGCGGCGTTGAGTATTTGTCGACCGCCGGGTCGCGGGTGCGCACGGCCTGGATATCACAGGCGGCAGAGGCGATCATTTCCGGGTCGGCGGCGTAGGCTTCCTCTACCACTTCGCGAATGGCGATGGCGGGCATAATCGGTGAAGCCAGTTTGTTGGCAAGCATGTAGCTTAAGGCACTGCCGAGATTTTCGTGCTTGAGTAGCGTCGCATGATAGAAGCTGGCGAGCATAGGCTCACAGTCCGCCAGAGCCCTGGCTTCCGCTTTAATATTGTTCCAGACAATTTCCAGTTCTTCACACGACATTGCTTACTCCAGACATATTGGAACGATCGGCAAGTCTGCGCTTGCCGGATCGTCGGGATGACAAAGGTTTCCTGCGATTAGTTGCCGCTATGCTCATCCTTGCGTGCACGACCTAATAAGGTCAATGCTGCCTCGCGCGCGTTTTTTCCGCAATATAATACCTGATAAATTTCCTCGGTTATTGGCATTTCGACACCTACACGGTGCGCCAACTCGCGGACTTCTTTGGTATTACGGTAACCTTCGACCACCTGGCCAATACTGTCTTGCGCTTCCTGAACCTGTGCCCCTTTCCCGAGCGCCATACCGAAACGACGGTTGCGCGACTGGTTGTCGGTACAGGTCAGCACTAAATCACCGAGCCCTGCCATGCCCATAAAGGTCACCGGGTCTGCACCCAGCGCCACGCCAAGGCGTGACATTTCAGTCAACCCACGGGTGATAAGCGCCGTACGCGCGTTCGCGCCAAAGCCGATGCCGTCAGAGATGCCTGCGCCAATCGCAATCACGTTTTTCACCGCGCCGCCCAACTGGACGCCGATGAAATCCGGGTTGCTATACACGCGGAAGCTCTTACCGCAGTGCAGCAGCTGCTGCAAATCGTCGGCAAAGACCGGGTCCGTCGCCGCCAGCGAAATCGCCGTTGGCAAACCGGCGGCCAGCTCTTTGGCAAACGTCGGTCCAGAAATCACCGCCAGCGGAATATCCGGGCCCAGCGCTTCACGCGCCACGTCCTGCAGCAGGCGACCAGTTTCAGCCTCCAGCCCTTTCGTTGCCCAGACCAGACGAGCATCAGGACGCAGCAGCGGTTTCATCTGACGTAATACGTCGCCAAATACATGGCTTGGCACCACCACCAGAATATCGCGACTGGCGGCCAGCGCGGTCGCTAGGTCGCTTTCGAGGTGGAGCGTATCGGGGAACGGAACGTCGGGAAGGAATGCCGCGTTGCAGCGATCGTGCTGTAGCATCGCGACATGGTTGGGATCGTGGCCCCAGAGTATAACCGGATGGCCATTTCTTGCCACGGTGATGGCAAGAGCGGTGCCGTACGAGCCGGCACCGATCACAGTCATTGAAGCATTAAGTGCGTTCATCAGGCATCCTGATGTTGTTCTGCACCTTCGCCAGCCTGCTGTTGCAGATAGTTCATGAACAGCGCATCAAAGTTAACCGGCGCAAGGTTCAGCTGTGGGAAAGTCCCACGGGAAACCAGGCTGGTGATGCATTCACGCGCATACGGGAACAGGATGTTCGGGCAGTATGCACCCAGGCAATGGGCCATCTGAGTCCCTTCGATACCTTCGATAGAGAAGATACCCGCCTGTTGAGTTTCGCACAGGAACGCAGTTTCTTCGCCAAGGCTCGCCGTTACGGTGACACGCAGCACCACTTCATACACGCCGTCAGCCAGTTGGTTGGAAGCGGTATCAAGATCAAGTTTAACCTCTGGCTGCCAATCTTTCTGGAAAACGTGTGGCGCATTTGGTGCTTCGAAAGAAACATCTTTGGTGTAAATGCGCTGAATCTGGAAAGCCATTTCTGCGTTGTTTTGTTCTGACATGTGTAAAAACCCTTTCGTGTTGTCCTTAAAAAAAGCGGAATGCCTCACGCCCGCCCAGGTCAGGCGTGAACGCTTCGCAAAGCATTAGCGCAGCAGGGGATCGAGTCCACCACGTGCATCAAGCGCATACAAGTCGTCGCAGCCGCCAATGTGCTGTGCATCAATAAAAATCTGCGGAACCGTCGTGCGGCCGCTGCGCTGAATCATCTCTTCGCGCTTTTCGGCGTTGCCGTCGATTGGCAGTTCTTCGAAGGTGACGCCTTTTTCAGCCAGCAGCGCTTTTGCACGATGGCAATAAGGGCATGTCGCTTTGGTATAGATTTCAATCTTGGCCATTACAGCTCTCCTGACGTTACCCGATCTACGAGTCGGTATTATTTGCCGCGAACCAGAGGCAGGTTTTCACCGCTCCAGCCTGCGATACCTTCTTTCAGTACGAAGACTTTTTCAAAGCCCGCTTTCAGCAGCGCGCTAGCAGACTCAGTTGCCTGCATGCCGGAGCCGTCGGTGACGATAACCGGTTTGTCTTTGTGTTTTTCCAGCTCGCCGACGTTGTTGGCTTTGATTTCAGCCGGCAGCAGGTTCACGGAACCGGCAATGTGGCCTTTACGGAAATCATCACGCTGGCGCAGGTCGACGACAATCGCGTCTTCTTTGTTAATCAAACGGGTCGCTTCACCACGGTTGATGACCTTAACTTTAGACATCAGCCCTTTAAAGGTGGTGAACAGCACGGCCGCCAGCAGCGCGATCCACGCGATGCTCAGCACAGGGTGACGACCAACAAATTGCATAATCTCTTGCATGGGGGGTAACAGCTCCCGACGTGTAATGTTTAAAAACCAGGGATGGAGTATACCTGCGGCGTGGCGCAAATACAGCCAGCGCGCGCGATGTAATGTGTTTTCTGCGGAGTGCTACGGAAAAAAGGGAGGTTTTGTACGTTTTTCAGCGCCCATCTCCCCGCTTTCTTTGATCTCTCGTTGTTATTTTATCGATTCAGCTGTAGTAAAATTACGCAAATTTTCTGTCTTTAGAGCATGAGGTTGTCGCAATGTCGGTTACTAAAAAACCTATGGTACTGGTGATTCTGGATGGCTACGGCTACCGCGAAGAGCATCAGGATAACGCTATTTACAGCGCTAAAACTCCGGTTATGGACGCGCTGTGGGCAAAACGTCCGCATACCCTGATCCACGCTTCTGGCCTGGAAGTCGGTCTGCCAGACGGTCAGATGGGTAACTCTGAAGTCGGTCACGTGAACCTGGGCGCAGGCCGTATCGTGTATCAGGACCTGACCCGTCTTGACGTCGAAATCAAAGAGCGCACTTTCTTCGCTAACCCGGTGCTGTCTGGCGCGGTAGACAAAGCCGTCGCTGCGGGTAAAGCGGTACACATCATGGGCCTGCTGTCCGCCGGTGGCGTACACAGCCATGAAGACCACATCATGGCAATGGTAGAGCTGGCCGCTGAACGTGGCGCAGAAAAAATCTACCTGCACGCGTTCCTCGACGGTCGCGACACCCCACCGCGCAGCGCCAATGGCTCCCTGCAGAAATTTGAAGAGAAATTTGCCGCGCTGGGCAAAGGCCGCGTGGCCTCTATCATCGGTCGTTACTATGCGATGGACCGTGATAACCGTTGGGATCGCGTTGAACAAGCTTACAACCTGCTGGTTGAAGCCAAAGGCGAATTCCAGGCTGACACCGCGGTTGCCGCGCTGGAAGCTGCCTACGCTCGCGATGAAAACGATGAATTCGTGAAAGCCACCGTTATCCGTGCAGCCGGCCAGGCCGATGCCGCAATGGAAGACGGCGATGCGCTGATCTTCATGAACTTCCGTGCTGACCGTGCGCGTGAAATCACCCGCGCGTTCGTGAACGCCGACTTCGACGGCTTCAAACGCCACAAAGAAGTGAAGCTGGGCGATTTCATCATGCTGACCGAATACGCAGCAGACATCAAAGCACCTTGCGCTTACCCACCAGCCTCCCTGGAAAATACCTTCGGTGAGTGGATGGCGAAGCATGAGAAAACGCAGCTGCGCATCTCCGAAACCGAGAAATACGCGCACGTGACCTTCTTCTTCAACGGCGGCGTAGAAGAGCCGTTCAAAGGCGAAGATCGCATCCTGATCAACTCCCCGAAAGTGGCGACCTACGACCTGCAGCCGGAAATGAGCTCCGCTGAGCTGACCGAGAAGCTGGTTGCCGCTATCGAAAGCGGTAAGTACGACACCATCATCTGTAACTATCCGAACGGCGATATGGTTGGCCATACCGGCGTGATGGAAGCTGCGGTGAAAGCGGTTGAAGCGCTGGATCACTGCCTGGATGAAGTGACTCGTGCGGTCGAGAAAGTAGGCGGCCAGCTGCTGGTTACCGCTGACCACGGCAACGCTGAGCAGATGCGTGACCCGGCTACCGGCCAGGCGCACACTGCACACACCAGCCTGCCGGTTCCGCTGATCTACGTTGGCGATAAAACCGTTAAAGCGGTGGAAGGCGGCAAGCTCTCCGATATCGCGCCAACCATGCTGACGCTGATGGGGATGGAAATCCCGCAACAGATGACTGGTAAGCCGCTGTTCATCGTGGAATAATCCCTCCCCATGAGGGGAAAGGCGATTTATTCCATTAAATGGGCCGAGGCGACGCTTCGGTCCACGTTCTACGCCAGCGCGCTCAGCGCTGGCGTATTGCTGTGCGCCGCGCCCGCCCATGCGGACGACCGTTCACAGCTCCAGTCTATTCAGGCCGATATCGCCGCCAAAGAGCGCGCGGTACGCCAACAGCAACAACAACGCGCTACCCTTCTCGCCCAGCTTAAAGCGCAGGAACAGGCCATTGCCGCCGCCGCGCGTCAGCTCCGTGAAACGCAAAACTCACTGGCGCAGCTTAACGCGCAGATTGCCGAGATGAACGCCTCCATCGCCAAGCTGGAAAAACAGCGGGCGGCGCAGGAGCGTAATCTGGCCGCACAGCTTGATGCCGCATTCCGTCAGGGCGAGCACACCGGCATTCAGCTTATCCTCAGCGGTGAAGAGAGCCAGCGCGGCCAACGCCTGCAGGCCTACTTTGGCTACCTGAACCAGGCACGCCAGGAAACTATCGCCGAGCTTAAGCAGACCCGCGAAGAAGTCGCCGCGCAGAAAACCGAGCTTGAAGAGAAGCAGAGCGAACAGCAAACGCTGCTGTACGAGCAGAAAGCCCAGCAGGCCAAACTCGAAGCGGCGCGTAATGAACGTCAGAAAACCATTTCCGGGCTCGAATCCTCCATTCAGGCAGGCCAACAGCAACTCGGCGAACTGCGCGCCAACGAATCCCGTCTGCGGAGCAGCATTGCCCGCGCGGAGGCTGCTGCTAAAGCCCGCGCCGAACGCGAAGCGCGTGAAGCGGAAGCCGTGCGCAACCGTCAGCAAGAAGCCACCCGTAAAGGCACCACCTACAAACCTTCCGAAAGTGAACGTTCGCTGATGGCCCGTACCGGCGGCCTGGGCGCACCACGTGGTCAGGCTTTCTGGCCCGTACGTGGCACAACGCTTCATCGATATGGCGAACAGCTCCAAGGTGAGCTACGTTGGAAGGGGATGGTGATAAGCGCAGCGGAAGGCACCGAAGTGAAAGCCATCGCCGATGGGCGCGTCATCCTTGCCGACTGGCTTCAGGGTTACGGCCTGGTGGTCGTGGTCGAGCACGGTAAAGGCGATATGAGCCTGTACGGTTATAACCAAAGCGCGCTGGTCAGCGTTGGCACACAGGTGCGCGCCGGTCAGCCTATCGCTCTGGTGGGCAACAGTGGCGGTCAGGGTAGACCGTCGCTCTATTTCGAAATTCGCCGTCAGGGTCAGGCGGTCAATCCACTGCCGTGGTTGGGAAGATAAGTTTTGCTTCAATTTCGCAGGATAGCTTTACTCGGTGCGCTGGCATTAGCCGCACCGAGCTACGCCGGTAAATTATCAATCGTTATCGATGACTTTGGTTATCGTCCACAGACGGAAAACCAGGTGCTGGCGATGCCCTCCACCATTTCCGTCGCGGTGTTACCCAACGCGCCTCACGCGCGTGAAATGGCCACCAAAGCCCATAACAGCGGGCACGAGGTGTTAATTCACCTGCCGATGGCGCCGCTCAGCAAGCAGCCGCTGGAGAAGGACACCCTTCGCCCGGACATGAGCAGCGATGAGATCGAACGCAATATTCGTGAAGCGGTGGATAAGGTGCCGTACGCCGTCGGGCTGAACAACCATATGGGCAGCGCGATGACTTCCAGCCTGTTCGGGATGCAAAAGGTGATGCAGGCGCTCAGTCGCTATAACCTCTATTTCCTCGACAGCATGACCATCGGCAACAGCCAGGCAATGCGCGCCGCTAACGGGACCGGCGTGAAGGTGATTAAGCGCAGGGTTTTCCTGGACGATACGCAGAACGAAGCGGATATCCGCGTGCAGTTTAATCGGGCTATCGATTTAGCGCGCCGCAACGGTTCGGCCATCGCCATTGGTCACCCGCACCCGACCACCGTCCGCGTACTGCAGCAGATGGTCTACAACCTGCCATCGGACATTACTCTGGTTCGCCCAAGCAGCCTGCTTAACGAGCCGCAGGTTGATACCTCAAGACCAAACAACAGTTTGCCAACCCAAAGTCAGCCAACCGCACCGCGCAATCCGTTCCGCGGCGTGAAGCTCTGCAAACCGAAAAAACCGCTGGAGCCAGTTTACGCCAGCCGTTTCTTCAATGTGTTAAGCGAGAGCATCACCCACAGCACGCTGGTGCAGTATATGCAGCTGCAGTGGCAGGGGTGGCAGTAGTTAGTCGTTCAATTCTAGCGTTAATCGTGACAGGCGACGTGGCGTGAGTGATTTATCACGCCATTTGCTGAACCGCAAAGCCCAGAGTAAGACCTGATAGCCCAGCTTAACGCTGCGGATGTTACACACCATGCGTTTAAACATGCCTGATACAAACACCTCGGCAATCATCCGCTGGCGGATCTGTGGATCGGGTTCTTTACGAATGCAGTGGCATACTCGCAGCCCTTCATAAATCACCTGTTGCTTAAACTCAGGATAGATAGGGATACGGTTAGCGTAGCTATGATTAAGCTCATCCAGCAGGCGAGTTATTTTAATATAGTGCCGTTGATAATTTAAATTCGCTTCACCCTGCCGCTTCATATGGCTAATTGAGCCATCGTGTTGGTAGTACTTATATAACGGTTTTTCCGTATATCTCACACGAGTGGCATTAAACATAAATGCCGTACTCCACATGACATCCTGATGATGTAACCCTGGGATAAATCTTATATTGTGTTCTTTAATGAGGTCATTTCTATATACCCCCATCCAGAGAACATGCGTCCAGCGCCGCGAAGCAAGCCCCATACGCAACCAGTCCGGGCCGGACAGGACACCGGTAGAACGCAGGCGATCGGTTGGAATGGATACCCAAACTCGGGACGTTTCCCGCGAACTCCAGTCCGCGTTGCCTTGTGCAACATCAAGATTATCCTGTAAAGCCATCCCCATCAGCGTTTCATACATATCTGGATAGACTTCATCATCAGCATCAACGAATGCGATGTAATCCCCTACGGCCACATCCAGGCCAAGGTTACGCGCAACGGAGACACCCTGGTTAGCCTGATGCAGCAGCCGAACATGGGGATACTTATCCACATAGTATTGCGCAATATCGACGGAGCAATCCGTAGAACCATCATTAACAATAATGATTTCGAGATCTTTCCAGGTCTGCGCAATTAACGACTCCATACAGTCACGAAAGTAACCACCGGCATTATATAACGGGATAATAACGCTTAATTTATATTTACTTTGCATAGTAGGGTAATCAGCTAATCTATGGGATTGTGGTTACTCTATCACTCGATTATTAAGATACTATTAAGGTTTAAAAAGACGCACAATTTCTCGGAAAATAGGCCAGCCCCCATACAAATTTATATTAACTACTTTTATAACCTCTTGTTTTACACGTCTGAGTTACAGAAAATAGCACAAATTGCTAACTTTGTTTCTACCTGAGTATGGCAAAGGATTTTGTAACGCAGATTTGATCTCTCTCACAAAATGAACAATACGCAGGTGATGATGGTGCGGGCATCTTTGCGGCCTCGATGCTTTACATCGAAAAAGCCTCATTTCACCCCTTAATAAATCTATATTTTTCAATTAGATAAAATAAAAAGTCGTTATTTCTGCTCATTTCACATAAAAGCATGTATTAACTAAACGTTAGCGACACAGTTTTGTATAATACAGAGCGTTATTATTTCAACAAGATTAGATATACGGAGGTGAATTTAATGAATATTATTCAGACTGAATTGGATGGTTTTAACGTCTATTTCAAGAAAAAAAATATTAACTTCCCTTCGTTGATGGAAAAATTCGCGCGCAATGAAATAAAGGGAAAACCACTAAATGCTGAAAATGGTTTTCGGAGTGTTTATCTTGTCGAGTATGATAATAAAAAGTTTATCGTCAAAAACGATCGCGAAATTGACCATCGCTTTGAGAAAAAAGCATTAAACTTTATTTTTGGCCCCTTTTATTCAAACATGATTAAGCGACTTGGGCGGCTAACACCCGAGCAGCGTTCCTGCACCGCAGATCTCTACTACGTGGCTGAAAAATGTCAATTACGTCAATGTGTTGAAGTATCTACTATTCATGAATATATTGACGGCGAGCCTCTTACCGAGATTAACGAAAGTAACGCGCAGGATGTAAAAGACTGTATTATCAAACTTCACAACGCTGGTCTTGCTTCAAATGACATTCACCCTGGCAATTTTATCAGGACACCATCAGGTGAACTTAAAGTTATCGATCTCTCATGCAAGGGCAGTCTGAAAATATGCCAGGCGAACGATATCATAACGCTCCGGAATAAGTACAACATCGATATTCAGGGTCATGGTTTCGTTTATAAGCTAATTTTATTAAAAGAAAATCTTCGCCGGCTTTCACGAAAAATTCGTGGCAAGTAAAAAAATAGCCAGATAATTATCGTATCTGGCTATTCGCTATTTATCCTACCAGCTTAATACCTAATCCCAACTCAGTACCACTTTGCCCGACTGACCGGAACGCATGGCGTCAAAGCCTTTCTGGAAGTCATCAATGCCGAAACGGTGGGTAATCATCGGTGACAGATCCAGACCAGACTGGATCAACGCCGCCATCTTGTACCAGGTTTCAAACATTTCACGACCATAGATACCTTTAATAAACAGTCCCTTAAAGATAACCTTGGTCCAGTCGATAGACATATCAGATGGCGGAATCCCCAGCATCGCGATACGCCCACCGTGGTTCATGGTGTCGAGCATAGAACGGAACGCCGGCGGCGCGCCGGACATCTCCAGGCCCACATCGAAGCCTTCGGTCATACCCAACTCAGCCATCACATCGTTCAGATTCTCTTTGGAAACATTAACCGCGCGGGTAACGCCCATTTTGCGCGCCAGATCCAGACGGTATTCGTTCACGTCGGTGATCACCACGTTACGCGCACCCACGTGTTTCGCCACGGCTGCCGCCATCACGCCAATCGGGCCCGCACCGGAGACCAGCACATCTTCACCCACCAGGTCGAAGGAGAGCGCCGTGTGCACCGCATTGCCGAATGGATCGAAGATAGAGGCCAGATCGTCAGAGATATTGTCCGGGATTTTGAAGGCGTTAAACGCAGGGATCACCAGATATTCCGCGAAGCAGCCTGGGCGGTTTACGCCCACGCCAATGGTGTTACGGCACAGGTGAGTACGACCGGCGCGGCAGTTACGGCAGTGGCCGCAGGTGATATGGCCTTCACCGGAGACGCGGTCGCCGATTTTAAAGCCACGCACTTCCTGACCAATCCCGACCACTTCACCCACGTACTCGTGGCCGACAACCATCGGAACCGGGATGGTCTTCTGTGACCATTCATCCCAGTTGTAGATATGCACATCGGTACCGCAGATAGCGGTTTTGCGAATTTTAATCAGCAGGTCGTTATGGCCGAGTTCCGGTTCCGGAACATCGGTCATCCAGATCCCTTCTTCCGCTTTCAGTTTGGATAACGCTTTCATCTCACACCCTTAGGCAATGACGCCCAGTTGTTTACCGATGCGGGTAAAGGCTTCCACCGCACGTTCAATTTGTTCCGTCGTATGCGCCGCCGACATCTGGGTGCGAATACGCGCCTGGCCTTTTGGTACGACCGGGAAGAAGAAGCCGGTCACGTAGATCCCTTCTTTTTGCAGCTCACGGGCAAAGTTCTGCGCGATAACGGCATCACCCAGCATCACCGGAATAATGGCGTGATCGGCACCCGCAAGGGTGAAACCTGCCGCGGTCATTTTTTCGCGGAACAGACGCGCATTGGCCCACAGGCGATCGCGCAGCTCAGCGCCGGACTCGACCATTTCGAGTACTTTGATAGACGCGGCAACGATGGCTGGCGCCAGGGAATTGGAGAACAGGTACGGGCGAGAGCGCTGACGTAGCCACTCCACCACCTCTTTGCGCGCAGCGGTATAGCCGCCGGACGCGCCGCCGAGCGCTTTGCCCAGCGTGCCGGTGATGATGTCCACACGGCCCATCACGTCGCAGTATTCATGGGAGCCACGGCCGTTTTCGCCGACAAAACCGACGGCGTGGGAGTCATCGACCATCACCAGCGCATCGTAAATGTCTGCCAGATCGCACACGCCTTTCAGGTTGGCGATCACGCCGTCCATGGAGAACACGCCATCGGTGGCAATCAGCACATGACGCGCACCGGCAGCACGCGCTTCTTTCAGGCGTTCTTCCAGCTCAACCATATCGTTGTTGGCGTAACGGAAACGCTTCGCCTTGCACAGACGCACGCCGTCGATGATTGAGGCATGGTTCAGGGCATCGGAGATAATGGCGTCTTCTGCGCCCAACAGCGTCTCAAACAGGCCGCCGTTGGCGTCGAAGCAGGAGGAGTACAGAATCGCATCTTCCATACCGAGGAAGCTCGCCAGCTTCTGCTCCAGCACCTTGTGGCTGTCCTGGGTGCCGCAGATAAAACGGACTGAAGCCATACCAAAGCCGTGGCTGTCCATGCCCGCTTTCGCGGCGTTAATCAGTTCAGGATGGTTCGCCAGGCCAAGGTAGTTGTTGGCACAGAAGTTGATGACGTGGCTGCCGTCACCCACGGTGATGTCCGCCTGCTGAGCGGAGGTGATAATACGTTCTTCTTTAAACAACCCTTCCGCGCGAGCGGTGTCCAGGTCGTTCGTTAACTGTTTGTAGAAATCACCACGCATTGCAACTCTCCAGATCCGGTAAAATTTGGCACATATTACCCAAAGCTATACGCAGATACGAGATGATGCATTTCTGAATGAATTATTTGCAGCATAAATCACGTGGCCTGATGTTCACGACACGGCGAAAGGCTGAAGGCTTAGCAATGTGATGATATGATAAAGGGTATTCGTGCCCGGGATTGTCCAGGGCCTATTCATTTCAAAGGTTACAGTTATGATTATCGTTACCGGCGGCGCTGGCTTTATTGGCAGCAACATCGTGAAAGCGCTCAATGACAAAGGCATCACCGACATTCTGGTGGTGGATAACCTGAAAGATGGCACCAAGTTTGTGAACCTGGTCGATCTGGATATCACCGACTACATGGATAAAGAAGACTTTCTGATCCAGGTTATGGCCGGTGAAGAGTTCGGTGACATCGAAGCGGTCTTCCACGAAGGTGCCTGCTCTTCCACCACCGAGTGGGACGGTAAGTATGTGATGGATAACAACTATCAGTACTCCAAAGAGCTGCTGCACTACTGCCTGGAGCGTGAAATTCCGTTCCTGTACGCCTCTTCCGCAGCCACCTACGGCGGCCGCACCAGCGACTTCATCGAGTCCCGTGAGTTTGAAAAACCGCTGAACGTTTACGGCTACTCCAAATTCCTGTTCGACGAATACGTACGTCGCATCATGCCAGAAGTGGATTCCCCAATCGTCGGTTTCCGTTACTTCAACGTCTATGGCCCACGTGAAGGGCACAAAGGCAGCATGGCGAGCGTGGCGTTCCACCTGAACACCCAGTTGAACAATGGCGAAAGCCCGAAACTGTTCGAAGGCAGCGACGGCTTCAAACGTGACTTCGTCTACGTTGGCGACGTTGCCGCAGTGAACCTGTGGTTCTGGGAAAACGGCAAATCCGGCATCTTTAACCTGGGTACCGGCCGCGCAGAATCCTTCCAGACCGTTGCAGATGCCACCCTGGCGTACCACAAAAAAGGCAGCATCGAATACATTCCGTTCCCGGACAAACTGAAAGGCCGCTATCAGGCGTTCACACAGGCCGATCTGACCAATCTGCGCGCAGCAGGCTACGATAAGCCGTTTAAGACCGTCGCCGAAGGCGTAACGGAATATATGGCCTGGCTGAACCGCGACGCGTAAGAAGTTAGCATGAAAATACTGGTGATCGGCCCGTCATGGGTGGGCGACATGATGATGTCGCAAAGTCTCTATCGCACGCTCAAGGCGCGCTATCCCCAGGCGATAATCGACGTGATGGCACCCGCATGGTGCCGTCCGCTGTTATCGCGGATGCCGGAAGTCAATGACGCGATCGCGATGCCGCTTGGGCATGGCGCGCTGGAAATTGGCGAACGGCGCAAGCTCGGTCATAGCCTGCGTGAAAAGCGCTATGACCGCGCGTACGTCCTGCCTAACTCGTTTAAATCGGCGCTGGTGCCGTTCTTTGCAGGTATTCCGCTGCGAACCGGCTGGCGTGGAGAAATGCGCTACGGCCTGCTGAATGACGCGCGCGTGCTGGACAAAGACGCCTGGCCGTTGATGGTCGAGCGCTACGTCGCGCTGGCTTATGACAAAGGCGTGATGCGCTGCGCCAAAGATCTGCCGCAGCCGCTGCTATGGCCGCAGCTGCAGGTTAACGAAGGGGAGAAATCCCTGACCTGCAACGCGTTTTCACTTTCCAGCGAGCGCCCGATGATCGGCTTTTGTCCCGGCGCTGAGTTTGGCCCGGCGAAACGTTGGCCGCATTATCACTACGCGACGCTGGCAAAACAGCTCATTGATGAGGGTAACCAGATTGTCCTCTTCGGCTCGGCGAAAGATAACGACGCCGGCAATGAGATCATCGCTTCACTGAGCGACGAACAAAAAGGCTGGTGCCGCAATCTGGCCGGGGAAACCCAGCTGGAACAGGCCGTCATTCTGATTGCCGCCTGCAAGGCCATCGTCACCAATGATTCCGGCCTTATGCACGTTGCCGCCGCGCTTAACCGCCCGCTGGTCGCGCTCTATGGGCCAAGCAGCCCTGACTTTACGCCGCCGCTTTCCAATAAGGCGCGCGTGATTCGCCTTATCACCGGCTATCACAAAGTGCGTAAAGGCGACTCCGCCCAAGGCTATCACCAGAGCCTGATTGATATTACCCCAGCCCGCGTGCTGGAAGAGCTCAATGCTCTGATGTCGAGCGAGGAAGCCTGACGCATGCGGGTTCTGATCGTCAAAACATCTTCCATGGGTGACGTGCTGCACACGCTGCCCGCGCTCACCGATGCTATGCGCGCCATTCCAGGCATCCGTTTCGATTGGGTTGTCGAGGAGGGCTTCGCGCAGATTCCCTCCTGGCATGAAGCCGTCGATCGCGTAATACCTGTGGCGATTCGCCGCTGGCGTAAAGCGTGGTTCTCTGCACCGATAAAAGCCGAGCGGAAAGCCTTTAAAGAAGCGGTTCAGGCCGTTGCCTACGATGCCGTCATTGACGCTCAAGGGCTGGTTAAAAGCGCTGCGCTGGTCACTCGCCTCGCCCATGGCGTCAAAAATGGCATGGACTGGAGCACCGCGCGTGAGCCGCTGGCGAGTCTGTTCTATAACCGTAAGCACCATATCGCTAAAGCGCAGCATGCCGTGGAACGCACGCGCGAGCTGTTTGCCAAAAGTCTGGGGTATGTCAAACCAGAAGCTCAGGGTGATTACGCCATTGCGCAACACTTTGTAAAACAGCAGACGTCTGAATCACAGCCCTACGCCGTATTTTTGCATGCGACAACGCGCGATGATAAGCATTGGACAGAAGCTCACTGGCGGGATCTTATTGCGCTGATACCGAAGACAGGGATTCGTATTAAGCTGCCCTGGGGGGCACCGCATGAAGAGGAAAGAGCAAGAAGAATTGCGGAAGGGTTTGATAATGTCGATGTGCTGCCGCGGATGAGCCTTGAGGAAATTGCGCGCATCCTAGCCGGCGCAGAATTTGTGGTGTCGGTTGATACTGGTCTTAGCCATCTGACCGCCGCGCTCGATCGCCCAAACGTGACGCTCTATGGTCCCACCGACCCTGGCCTCATCGGCGGTTACGGCAAGAACCAGTTAACGTGCATTGCTCCGGAAGGTAAACTGCGGTTACTCACCGCTCAGCAAGTACTAAAACACCTACCTTCCGATGCATAAACCTTCGGCTCTGCACGCTTAACAGAACATGCAGAGCGTCGGTGAACTTACTGCAGGAAGGGTTTTACATGCACCATGATCTCTTCACAACTCACCTTCTCAAGCGCTGAACGGTACTTAATTTCATCCAGTGTTGTATAGGCTTTGTAAACCACCTTGTGCAATTGAGGGTCCTGATAGGGACCATAGAGATAAGGTGAAGTGATCACATACATACTCACCGTCGGTACTCGCATTGCCACAGCAAGGTGCATAGGGCCCGTATCTGATGTTACCAGCAGGTCCATATTCTTCACTTCCTGAATCAGCCCCTTGAGCGTCGTTTTACCGATAAGCGGTTTTACACGATCATGAAAGCGGCTATCCAGTTTTTGCAAAAATTCATCCTGCAGAGGCACTTCATTCGGCGCACCAATCAGGACGACACGCACGTCATCATGGGCAAACAGTTGGTTTGCGAAAGTGACAAATCGCTCAACAGGCCAGCATTTCTTAAAGGATGACGCTCCCATTTGAAAACCAATCCAGCGCAGCTGCGAATCTGCCTCACTCACCGTACGTTCGACAGGGAATGGCAGGTGCATGCTGTTATCTGGTTTTTCATTCAGCAAAGGCATGATGAGCTCCAGCTTTCGCTGAATAGTATGCCCAACAAATTTGCTGATTCTGTTGGTCGCCCATTTGCTGACGAGCGGGATGTCCTGTTTATCGTTATCAACAAAGACATACTTCGTGCCAGCCATAATGGCGCTGAGGAAATCGTAAGGTGTATGGGAGTGAAGAATCACCGTCAGATCAGGCGTTCCACGCTTTTTGATCTCTTTAACTAACGCCGGGAGGGTTGTGAGCTTATTGTCCCACGAAATAAGATCGTCCCAGTCTCTCCCCCCCTTGAGGAAGTCATACATCTTTTTGTGGCATATCAAAGTGATTGCCGCAGAAGGATATGTCTGGCGAAGCGCATGAATTGCTGGAGAGTTCATCATGAAATCACCCAGCGCCGTTGAAGAATAAATCAGGATATTCTTCAGCTGACTTTTATCCTGATTTTCAAATTCTTGCTGACTAAAAGAAAAATCTTTCTTACGGGTATGTATCATTAAAAAAAGATTAACCAGTAATAGCTGAATTCTTTTTCTCAATGCTCTAATCATTAAATAAAACCTATTTAACCTATCGCCAGACAGAGATCAATATAGCAACTTACCTATATCAATAAGTAAGCTTATGCTTCATCCGTTACCGTATTTTTTCGCACCTGCTCCTGCAGGCTGACAAACCGCGTGAATACATCATCGACGCTAATGTTGCGAGCATCGTAATCTTTTCCTTGCAGCATCTCGTACGGCACTCCCCATGGGGTCCATAGCCATGCGGCTTTGTTGCCGAATAGCGCAACTACCGGTTTATGTACCCCAGCAGCAATATGCAAAGCACCGCCGTCGCTGGTCACAATCTGATCGCATAGCGACATACCGGCCATCAGTTCACGTACGGTGTTGGTTCTTACTGGAATAATCGGCAGATCGGCACACTGCTCGGTGATAAAGTCAGCCTTCTCGTCATCACCGGGATGTAATTTATTATCTGACTTTCCTGGAGACCAGAATAACAGGATATGACATGCCTGCTCGGCAGCAAGTTTATGCGCAAGCGCAACAAACTTTTCTTTTTGCCATTGTTGTTCTTCTCTTCGCGAGCTTATCTGCAACCCATAAACAGGCAGGTCATCCTGAGGAAAATCTATCTTTGCTTTTATGTCAGTCAGTTCTTTCGGCGTGACATACAGCTCCAGCGGGCCAGGTTTAGAAGTACAGCCTAGCGGTCCCGTTAATCTGTCCAGTAAATTGACCAGATGAAGCTGCTCCTGAGTTTCAGGAATAGCATCGGTGATAATATCAGGGCAGTCATTGCCAATCGCGATAATTCTTTTTGCGCCCGCTAATTTTGCCCACTGTAAAGGACGTTTATCCCAATGTTCTTTCGCAATAATCGCAACATCATATTTAGCACGGCGCAGATCAATAATCGTCTTCAGTCGCTGAAACAACACCTTAAGGCTAGATGTACCTTTAGAGCGATGATGTAGCTTACTGTATAAGAAAACTTTACCGACATGAGGGTTATTTTCGATGATCGATTGGTTGTAGGTGTTAACTAACAAATCAACCTTACAATTCATGTCTTTTGCAATAGTGGAGATCAGCGGCGTTGTCAGTATCAAGTCGCCAATATTATCTCTACGAATAATTAAAACTTTCATTTTTTCGCCTGTGATATTTTATTACTCGTAAAGATCAGGCCTAACATTAAACCGGATAACGCAAGGTTTTGCTCAAGGAAGTGATCGCGCATCATGTTATCCACACCGCTACGGAACAAGAAGCTCACGGTGAAGAGAGATAAGTACAAACCCGGAATAATTAAATCACGCGAGAATGCACGCCAACCAATAAGGATCATCAGCAAGACGAATGCTAGCCAGTTGATAAGCCCAAGGACACCGTTCTGAAGCGTGACATCAATCAGCCCGTAGTGGCTGTTAGACTGTTGAATAATAGGGTCGTGATATTTTTCCTGCAGCAACACTAAGAATGCGTCTTTTCGCGGACCGGCGCCAAACGGGTGTTCCGCAATTAAATCAGTCCCCTGGCGGAAGAACGATGCTCGGCAGCTATTAGAATCATCCATTATACGGCCAGTACTGTCCTGCATTAACGGACCATCAAAACCGTTATAGCAACGGCTGTGCATACCCAGATCCCAGCCAGCGACCATATCCATACTCAGGCTTTTCCAGCGAGCATCCTGATGCCAGGAAGTGTAACCCACAATACCTACAACCATCGCTACCACTAACGCGGCCAGACTAAGCTTCGGCAAGTTCTTACGGCTAATCGCCTTCAAGGCAATAAAAACGCAGATAGAAATCGTGCTACCAATCAGGCCGATGGTGCCCCAACGAGTCTTCGCTAACGCAGAACAGATAAAGCACAGCAGAATAAAGGCTGCCATCAGTTTGTTGCTGAAGAGCAGATATTTGCGGCCCAGGAACAACCGGCAGGCAATTTCTGCCAGTAAAATGCCCGTTACCATGTTGATCTGGAAGCTCATCTCGGTACGAGTTGGCACGATCCACGTATGACCCCAGAGTATCGTGCCTGTCTTGATGTAAAAATAGATATTCTGCAGCAGGTGAATAAATAGAACCCCTAACGAACACAGAACAACTAAAGACATCACTTTATTGGTGGTTATATTTTTAAAGTGATATTTACAGATTGGGTACAAGAAAAGCCCAACAAAGAACAATAGCCCCGCTCGTAGGTATTGTCCCTGCCAACTACGGATCATCTCTTTCACATCAACCGCAACAAATAGACCATTGACCAATGTGAATACGAGGAAAAGAATAATTAAACCGATAGCATATTTTGCCAATCGACTAAGCTCAATATGCATATACTTTTTACGCACGCAAAAATATAGCGTTAGCGCAGTGCCTAAGTATATGAAAAGATTCCTATTAGTTGGCAGAATTGAATTCTGGATAGGCCAGACAAAACATAAAACACAAAAAGAAAATAACAACAAATAAGCTGCAATACCTTTAGATGGAGATTGCATTTGTGTGTTTGAATTCATATAAACCCTATTGGAACAAAATCCAGCACATATTTATAAATTAAAAATGCAAGAAGAGAAGTAGTGTGGTTTCGTTCCATGAAATACAAAATCCATTTACAAATCATTCTTTATAGCTAAAATTACAGTGATTTACGAATTGTCCTTTCGCGAATAAGTTTGGCTTTTCCTTCAACCTGCTCAATAAACGTATTTTCGTTCTTAATAATATCTTTCAGGCTACCATTGAAATATATCTTTAAAAATCGATAGTAGTCACGGGTTGTTAGGCCGATATTATCGGAGGAAAAATAAAGTCCGGTAAGATCTTTGTTACGCCAACGCAAAGGTACTTTATTTCTGATTTGCGCTCGATGCAGATCGATCACCGAGATTTTCAGATCATTGCCATTTTTCTCATCAAATGGGAGATGAAGTAAGAAATGACAAATATAGCAATCGCGGTGGTTAACGCCGCCAAGATGCATCGCCCGAACCATATTGGCCACACGTTGAATCAGCATTCTTTTTACGCGCGGCTGCGGAGGTTCCACACGCCACTTTGCACAATAATCTTCCAGGCTAATGGTCGGCGTTAAATCTTCGGTAATGATAAAGGAGGTTTTCTTAACAGGATTCCAGCCTGTTTCGCCAAATGCAACGCCATGCATCGTATCAACGCCCAAAGAAGCTAAACGGTGTATAGCATTCCACTCACGGTCAGCCCCGAGTACCGGCATACGCAGTGAAAGCAGATTCTTAATAACTTCTTTATAAGTAGTACCTCGGTGCCACTTCAAAAAATAGCTCTTATCAGCGACGCTAAAACGAAGTGTGCGACGGGTTTCTAGCTCCCGAAAGACCTCACCCTGAAGCTTTCTAACCTCGATGAATGGGTCTTTTCCCTTCCACAAAGTGGCAAAGGGTTCATGTAACTCAACCATGCAATTCACCTGTAATAATATCCGCAACATGTTCTGGCAGACTATAGAGATCCTGCGTATCCGCATAATGCCGCGCTTTTTGCGCCCACTCTTCACGCAGTGAGCTATCCGTCAGGACTTTCTGCAACGCACCATCAAGCGCATTTTGCTCAAAAGGTTCACTAAACACGGCACCGCATCCTGCCGCCGCAACATGAGGCGCATATCCGCAAACCTCTGTTACGAGTACAGGCAAACCTGCCGCGATAGCTTCAACCAGTACAATTCCCGCGGCTTCCTGCTTCGCCGGATGTAATAACACATCCGCGGCCGCCATCAGATGAGCAACATCATCACGCCCCGCAAAGAAATGGACATTTTCTTTCACACCCAATTTTTCTGCCTGCGAAGCGAAGGTGCGCGGTTTATCCTGGCCGACAACAAAGAGCTGGGTTTGGCGACGAATAGCCTCAGGCAGTGCAGCGACAGCAGCAATTGAGCGGCTGACCCCTTTACGTGAGAAGTCAGAACCCACCTGCAGCAATAAAAACTGCTGCGGGGTGATACCGTTGGCTTCACGGTAGCGTTCACGACTGCCAGGCGGCTGATTGCTGTATTTTCTGTCGGGGTAGATACCGGGAGGAAGGAGCTGAAAGCGATCGTCTTCCGTATGGTAAAACTTTTTAAAATCAACAATTTGCTTTGTTGTCAGCATCAGCAGCTTTGTCTTTACGCCAGGTTTAAACACCGCTTGCTCAAAGGCCGCATAGTGACGGTATCGTGCAGTTAAGCGATACAAAAATCCCTTTTCTTTCGAGACTTTAGCCGCATAACACACGTCGGCGGCGTAGTAGTAATCCAACCCCGGCATTTTGTTAAAGCCCAGCACGCGGTCTGCCGGATGTTGAGTTAAATGCTGTTGAACCCACGTTTGATACTGCTTATCTCGCCCATGGTTAGAATGCGCCGTCACCGGAACATCAACGCACTCAAACTCCGCCGGGCGTTCCCCTTGCCAGGCTCGCGTATAGACCCGGACATGATGTCCGCGCGCAGCAATCGTCTTAGCGATGCGCATAAAGTCGCGCTGTAATCCCCCATAGGGGAAATATTTGTACAGGCAGAGAGCAACAATCATTGTGCATTCACCTTGGCTTCTGGCGCTGCGCCATTGAGCACTTGTCTGGCCGCGTTAATAACATCCACCGCAGGGATCACTGACGGATATTTATAGCTGCGGTCCAGTCGCTCTCTTGGCGGTACTGGTTGATAGTGGCCGGCCCATAGCAGCGTGACATTTTCCGCCCATGGTCGCCACGCGATATGATCCGTTGCGCCAAATAGACAAATGATAGGGGTCTTCACCGCGGCTGAAATATGCATTGGAGCGGAATCAACGCCGATAAACAATGCCGCATGGTCAATGAGAGCCGCCAGTTCAGGAAACGTCGTTTTACCCGCCAGTGCGGTGACGGGAGGTAATTTGCATCCTTCCGCAATATCACGGATGCACTCCTGGTCATCCTTCCCTGGTCCAGAGGTCAGCACAACCGGATAACCCTGTTCCTGTAAGGCATCGATAACCTCGCGAAATTTCTCGTTATCCCAGCATTTAAAAATCTGACGTGCGGTTGGCTGAATAACGACATAGCGCTCACCCACATTGAGCTGTTCTAGCTGTTCATGGATGTTTTGCCAATGGGCAGGAGCATAGTTCATAGACAGTTCGCGATTGAGCGTGCTCAGCCCAAGCGGATTCAAAACCGACAGGTTACGTTCAACGATATGATCGCCAGTAATCGGCACAAGGTGCGTAAAGCTCTTCTGCCAGAAAGGTTTCTGGCGGTGCGGGAAATCAGGGGAAAGTTTTGTACCAGCCGACAAAAAACGGACCAATAGTGCAACCAGCCACTGATCGGTCAAGTTGATCACTAAATCATATTGGTTTTGGCGTAATTTTTTTATTAATGAAATGAAGTTAGCGATTTTCTTTTTTGTTGTGGCGTTTTTCTTACTGATTCCATACAGCGCATTAATTTCCGGATTTTCAGATAAAATCGGCTTTGTGTCTTCATAAAGGAGCACATCGATTTTGGCATCGGGATAGTTACGTTTTAATGTACTGATGACGGGGGTTGTCAGCAGCATATCGCCATGAAAACGCATTTTAATGACCAGGATATTTCTGAATAACTTTTCCACAAGCGGCTCTTTTGTTGAGAGTGTCCGATACCGTTAAGCAAAAAAAAGCACGCTACCGCCCCAAGCTCAACAGTTGCCTGATTACTGATATCGCACTTAAATTTTGCGCGCTAGTGTACCACTTCTTTAGTGGCAATCCGATACGAATAAAAGTTAAGCACATTTTCTTTTAGTCTTTCCAATCAACTCATTAGCACAGATTGGTGTCGATCTCAGGACCAATCTTGTTATCTTCTTCAGCCCCTGACTTTAATTTCAAAGAGTTACGCAGGAATACAACATAATGGTCTATCACACGGTAGATTGACCACTTTAGCGCCTAATTGGTCCCTTAATGGCAAAAGTAATAGCAAAGCACCGGGTAAATACATAGAATCCCCAGCACATCCATTAGCCAGCTAACGCCCATGCTTGAGTTGCTCTACACCACATTGCTCTATCTTATTCAGCCTCTCATCTGGATACGGCTTTGGGTGCGCGGACGTAAAGCTCCAGCCTATCGCAAACGCTGGGGTGAACGTTATGGCTTCTACCGCCAGCCGCTTAAGCCTGGCGGCATTATGCTGCATTCGGTTTCCGTCGGTGAAACACTCGCCGCTATCCCTCTGGTTCGCGCGCTGCGTCATCGTTACCCTGATTTACCGATTACTGTGACCACGATGACCCCAACGGGTTCAGAACGCGTTCAGTCCGCTTTTGGCAAAGATGTTCAGCACGTCTATCTGCCGTATGATTTACCCGATGCGCTTAATCGCTTCCTCGATAAGATTGACCCTAAGCTGGTGCTTATCATGGAAACGGAGCTATGGCCGAACCTGATTGCCGCGCTGCATCGTCGCCATATTCCACTGGTCATTGCCAACGCCCGTCTTTCCGAACGTTCCGCTGCCGGTTACGCAAAACTGGGCTCGTTTGTTCGTACGCTGCTGCAACGCATCACGCTGATTGCTGCGCAGAATGAAGAAGACGGAAAACGTTTTGTTGCCTTGGGGGCAAAAAACAATCAGGTCACTATTACCGGCAGCCTGAAGTTTGATATCTCGGTAACGCCACAGTTGGCGGCCAGAGCCGTCACGCTGCGCCGCCAATGGGCTCCGCATCGCCCGGTATGGATTGCCACCAGCACCCATGATGGCGAAGAGAGCATCATCATTGCCGCGCATAAAGCGCTGCTACAGCAATACCCCGATCTTCTGTTGATTCTGGTGCCTCGTCATCCTGAGCGTTTCCCGGATGCCATCAACCTTACCCGTCAGGCAGGCCTGAGCTATACGACTCGCTCTTCCGGCGAAGTGCCTTCCGCCACCACTCAGGTGGTGATTGGCGACACGATGGGTGAACTGATGCTGCTCTACGGCATTGCCGATCTGGCGTTTGTTGGCGGTTCACTGGTTGAACGCGGCGGGCACAACCCGCTGGAAGCAGCCGCCCATGCGATTCCGGTGCTGATGGGGCCACACACCTTTAACTTCAAAGATATCTGCGCGCGTCTGGAGCAGGCGAGCGGGCTGATTACCGTCACCGATGCCGCCTGCCTTGAGAAAGAAGTGGCTTCGCTGTTAGCCGATGAAGACTACCGTAGTTTCTATGGCCGTCATGCCGTTGAGGTTCTTTACCAGAATCAGGGCGCACTGCAGCGCCTGCTACAGCTTCTGGAGCCTTACCTGCCACCGAAAACGCATTGAGGATGACTATGCAAAAACGGGCGATTTATCCAGGCACATTCGATCCGATTACCAACGGTCACCTTGATATCGTGACCCGTGCAGCCTGCATGTTTGACCATGTCATCCTCGCTATTGCCGCCAGTCCCAGTAAAAAACCGATGTTTGATTTGAGCGAGCGTGTGGCGCTGGCACAGCAGGCCACGGCGCATCTTGCTAACGTCGAGGTGATGGGGTTCAGCGATCTGATGGCGAACTTTGCCCGCACGCAGCAGGCCAATATTCTGATTCGCGGCCTGCGTGCCGTCGCTGACTTTGAGTATGAGATGCAGCTGGCGCATATGAATCGCCATCTGATGCCGGAGCTGGAAAGCGTCTTCCTGATGCCTTCCAAAGAGTGGTCATTTATCTCATCATCGCTGGTAAAAGAGGTGGCGCGCCATAATGGGGACGTTACCCACTTCCTGCCGGTGAACGTGCATCAGGCGTTGATGGAGAAGCTGAAGTAGGTTTTGGGGTCGTTCCCGGCGGCGCTTCGCTTGGCCGGGCTACCTGGATGAGTTACTTCTGGCACTGTTTGCAGTAAAACGTCGCCCGCTGCGCATGCTTGCTCGCCACAATCGGCGCCCCGCATACCCGACACGCTTCCCCTTTACGCCCATAGACCTGCAGCTCCTGAGCAAAATAGCCCGGTTTGCCGTCGCTTTGCAGGAAGTCTTTTAGCGTTGTCCCACCCTGTTCAATCGATCGCGCCAGCACGGCTTTGATCGCGCCGACTAACCGTTCACCCTCTTCTCTTGAGAGCGATGACGCCAGCCGATCCGGATGGATCCGCGCGGCAAACAGCGATTCGCTCGCGTAGATATTCCCCACGCCCACCACCAGCTTATTATCCATCAGCCAGGGTTTAATCGCCGTTTTCTTCTTCGCGCACTTCGCCAGCAGATAGTCGGCGTTAAATTCCGCACTCAGCGGCTCTGGGCCGAGATGAGCGAGCACGCTGTGCCCTTCCAGCTCCGTGGTCCATAGCCAGGCACCAAAGCGGCGTGGGTCGGTATAACGCAGTACTTTGCCGTTGCTCATCACCAGGTCAACATGGTCATGTTTCTCAGCAGGCAGTTCTTCGGACAGGATACGCAGGCTACCCGACATTCCCAGATGGATAATTATCCAGCCGTCAGGGAGTTCCAGCAGAAGGTATTTAGCGCGTCGCTGAACGCTCAGGACGGGCTTGTCGCTCAGGCGGTAGATTTCATCAGAGACGGGCCAGCGAAGGCGACCGTTGCGGATAACGGCGTATTGAATGGTCGCACCGACCAGGTGGGGTTCAATGCCCCGGCGGCTGGTTTCAACTTCGGGTAATTCAGGCATAGCGTCTCCGGCTTAAATACAGATCTCTCTATTATGGGGACGCGTAGAAAACAAAAAACCCCGCCGAGGCGAGGTTTTTCATGACATCGAAACTAAAATTATTTGATTTTAGCTTCTTTGTACAGAACGTGCTGACGGACAACTGGATCGAATTTTTTCAGTTCCAGTTTTTCCGGTTTAGTACGTTTGTTCTTCGTGGTGGTGTAGAAGTGACCTGTACCAGCAGAAGAAACCAGCTTGATTTTCTCGCGAATACCTTTAGCCATGATTTATTTCCTCGTTAAGTACTTAGTACTTTTCGCCACGGGCACGCAGTTCGGACAGAACTGTATCGATGCCTTTCTTATCAATAACACGCATACCTTTAGCAGATACACGCAGGGTGACAAAACGCTTCTCGCTCTCAACCCAGAAACGGTGAGAGTGCAGGTTCGGCAGGAAACGGCGTTTAGTCGCGTTCAGTGCGTGGGAACGGTTGTTACCGGTCACCGGACGCTTGCCAGTAACTTGGCAGACTCGGGACATGTCTATTCTCCAAAAATCAAATTAGCTCGAGCTTCGTATGGGGTATCGGCGCCTCGTCAGGCTTTACAGCCCGGTCATCGCATAGTTCTAAGTGAACTCTCGATTGCCAGGCCCAAATGCCAAACCCGAGATTCTCAAAGGTGGCGTAGTATACGCTGACACGAGGATATGCTCAAGTCCCGAACAGACAAAGATCCCGGTGGATCGCGTAATTATCCGCTAAATCCAGCCTCGTTCGGCAAAAGAAACATACTCACCGCGGCCAATAACCAGATGGTCGAGTACACGTACATCCATGAATTGGCAACATTTTACCACCCTTTCGGTGATAAGTCTGTCTGATTTACTCGGTTCGGCATTACCTGATGGATGATTATGCGCGAGGATCACCGCCGCGGCATTCACTTTGATGGCTTCTCGTACAATTTCTCGCGGATGCACCTCCACATGGCTCAACGTGCCGGAAAAAAGTCGGCTATGTTTCAGCACCTTGTGTTGGTTATCGAGGAAGATGACCACAAAGATTTCTCGCTCCTCGTCTGCCAGCTGACTTTGTAAAAATTCTCGCGTCAGTTCGGGACTCAGCAAAGAATCTTCTTCCAGCATCCTCACACTAAAGTATCGACGCGCCAGTTCGGCTATCCCTTTCAGCTGCGCATATTTGGCAATCCCCATGCCATCAATCTGGGTCATCTCCGCTTGCGTTGCGGACAACAACCGATAAAGCGAGCCAAAATGCCGCAGCAGGTCATGAGAATAGCGCATCACGCTTTTTTCACGCGTACCGGTTCGTAAAAACAGCGCCAGCAGCTCAGTATCCGATAGCGACTCAATTCCATACCGCTGCATCTTTTCGCGCGGTAACATCACTTCTGCGCTTTCCATGGCGACCTCCTTCCAATAACTGCCGCCATGCTGTCACAACGCAGGCTCTGCTGCACGGCAGAGATAGCGCGCTTGCGTAGCCCCTCGCAAAGTGTCGATGTCACAGGCGCACGACCCCGGCGGGATTGTGATAAAATGCGCGAATTCTGGTGTCCCCCTAACAGGAAAGAATCATGATGAGCCTGGCCGGTAAAAAAATTGTTCTCGGTGTCAGCGGCGGCATTGCTGCCTATAAAACGCCGGAACTCGTACGTCGCCTGCGCGACCGCGGCGCGGATGTGCGCGTTGCCATGACGGAAGCCGCAAAAGCTTTCATCACCCCACTAAGCCTGCAGGCCGTTTCCGGCTATCCGGTTTCCGACAGCCTGCTCGATACCGCAGCAGAAGCGGCAATGGGTCACATTGAGCTGGGGAAATGGGCTGACCTCGTGATTCTGGCGCCCGCTACGGCGGACCTGATTGCCCGCGTCGCCGCAGGGATGGCAAACGACCTGGTCTCTACCATCTGTCTGGCGACACCTTCGCCCATTGCCATCGCACCGGCCATGAACCAGCAGATGTATCGCGCCGCGGCCACCCAACACAATCTTGAAGTATTAGCCTCACGCAATATGCTCATCTGGGGCCCGGATAGCGGCAGTCAGGCCTGCGGCGACGTCGGTCCAGGACGCATGCTCGACCCACTGACAATTGTCGATATGGCCGCTGCGCACTTTTCGCCCGTCAAAGATTTGCAACATCTGAACATCATGATTACCGCTGGCCCAACTCGCGAACCGCTGGATCCGGTGCGTTACATCACCAACCACAGTTCCGGGAAAATGGGCTTTGCCATCGCCGAAGCAGCCGCACAGCGTGGTGCGAATGTCACCTTAGTCAGCGGCCCGGTATCGCTGCCAACCCCAGCTTTTGTGCAGCGCGTTGACGTGACCACCGCCGAAGAGATGAATGCAGCCGTTCAGGCAAGTGTCGCCGGGCAGCATATTTTCATCGGCTGTGCCGCCGTCGCGGATTATCGCGCCGCCGTCATTGCCGACGAAAAAATTAAGAAACAGGACACCCAGGGTGATGAATTCACAATAAAAATGGTGAAAAACCCCGACATCGTCGCCGGTGTGGCAGCAAGAAAAACAGAGCGACCTTATGTCGTAGGGTTTGCCGCCGAAACGAATAATGTGGAAGAATATGCGCGGCAAAAGCGTAGCCGCAAGAATCTTGATCTGATTTGTGCTAACGATGTTTCGCAATCAAATCAAGGCTTTAATAGCGATAACAACGCATTACACCTTTTCTGGCAGGACGGCGAGAAGCGCTTACCACTCGCCAGTAAGTCACTCCTGGGCCAACTATTATTGGACGAGATCGTTACCCGTTATGATGAAAAAAATCGACGTTAAGATTCTGGACTCGCGTATTGGTCAGCAGTTCCCGCTGCCTACCTATGCCACTGCTGGCTCTGCAGGCCTTGACCTGCGCGCCTGTCTTGATGACGCCGTAGAACTGGCGCCAGGCGAAACCACCTTACTGCCTACAGGGCTGGCGATTCACATTGCTGACCCCTCTCTGGCAGCCGTGATGCTTCCGCGCTCTGGCCTGGGCCACAAGCACGGTATCGTGCTGGGTAACCTGGTCGGGTTGATTGACTCCGACTATCAAGGTCAGCTGATGGTTTCTATCTGGAACCGTGGGCAAACGACCTTCACCATTGAGCCAGGCGAACGTGTTGCGCAAATGGTGTTTGTTCCTGTCGTACAGGCCGAGTTTAATCTGGTCGAATCGTTTGAAGCCACCGACCGTGGCGAAGGTGGTTTTGGCCACTCAGGGCGCCAGTAACTCGCCCTAAGGCGCACCCTGCAACGCGCGGTGCGCCCGTTTTTACGTATCTCACGGTGTCATAATGCGAATACATCACTGCAAATTATGATTGCGGTCACCGTGTGGATGCTCGCCTGACAATTGTTTTATTTTCAGGGGTATTTTAGAACATGGCAGAAAAGCAAACTGCGAAAAGGAATCGTCGCGAGGAAATACTTCAATCCCTGGCGTTGATGCTTGAGTCCAGCGATGGTAGCCAGCGTATTACCACGGCCAAGCTGGCCGCTTCCGTTGGTGTTTCCGAAGCAGCGCTGTACCGGCATTTTCCTAGCAAGACCCGCATGTTCGATAGCCTTATCGAGTTTATCGAAGATAGTCTGATTACCCGTATCAACCTGATCCTCAAAGACGAGAAGGACACCACCACTCGTTTACGTCTGATTGTGCTGTTGATTCTTGGCTTTGGTGAACTCAACCCGGGGCTGACCCGTATCCTGACCGGCCATGCGCTCATGTTTGAGCAGGATCGCCTGCAGGGACGTATTAACCAGCTGTTTGAGCGTATTGAAGCTCAGCTACGCCAGGTTCTGCGCGAGCGGAAAATGCGGGAAGGTGAAGGCTACGAAACGGATGAAACGCTGTTGGCAAGCCAATTGCTGGCTTTCTGTGAAGGGATGCTGTCGCGCTTTGTTCGCAGCGAATTCAAATACCGACCAACGGACGATTTCGACGCCCGCTGGCCGTTGATTGTTGCGCAACTGCAATAATGCACTCAAATAGCCCGGCAGACGCCGGGCTATTTTTTTATACGCCGTACGCCTCGCGATAAGCGCGCACTGAAGCCAGATGCTCTGCCATCTCCGGCTTTTCTTCCAGATAGGCGATCAGATCTTTCAGCGTAATGATCGAGATAACTTCACAGCCGTAGTCGCGTTCCACTTCCTGAATGGCTGAAATTTCGCCGCGTCCACGCTCTTGACGATCCAAAGAGATCAGCACGCCAGCAAGCTGCGCGCCGTTGGCCTGGATAATCTCCATCGATTCACGAATCGCGGTGCCCGCGGTGATCACATCGTCCACCAACATCACGCGCCCGGTCAGTGCACTACCTACCAGGTTGCCGCCTTCGCCGTGATCTTTAGCTTCTTTGCGGTTAAAGCAGTATGGGTAATCACGGTCGTGATGTTCCGCCAGCGCCACCGCCGTGGTCGTGGCAATAGGAATGCCTTTGTAGGCAGGCCCAAACAGCAGATCAAACTCAATACCGGAATCCACCAGCGCTTCGGCATAAAAACGGCCTAACAGTGCCAGATCGCGCCCGGTATTAAACAGCCCGGCGTTGAAGAAATAGGGGCTTTTGCGCCCGGATTTCAGCGTAAATTCGCCAAACTTAAGTACCTGCTTGTTAAGCGCAAACTCAATAAACTGGCGCTGATACGGTTTCATGGATTCGCTCCTCATCTCACTTTATTACGGACAAAAAAAAGGGCGACAACGTCGCCCTTAAAATCAATTCTCTAACGCCGCTTTCTGCGTCGCGATAATGGATTCGATACCCCCTCGGGCCAACGCCAGCAAGGTGAGTAACTCTTCGTGGCTGAACGGCTCGCCTTCCGCGGTGCCCTGAACTTCAATGATGCGCCCGTCTTCGGTCATCACCACGTTCATATCAGTTTCCGCCGCCGAGTCTTCAACGTATTCCAGGTCGCACAGCGCTTCGCCGTTGACGATACCGACAGAGACTGCGGCCACCATGCCTTTCATTGGGTTGGTTTTCAGCTTGCCAGCGGCAACCAGTTTACCCAGCGCATCGGCCAGTGCGACGCATGCACCGGTAATAGATGCGGTACGCGTGCCGCCGTCGGCCTGAATAACGTCGCAGTCCAGGGTGATGGTGAATTCGCCCAGCGCCTTCAGGTCTACCGCAGCGCGCAGCGCACGAGCAATCAGACGCTGAATTTCCATGGTACGACCGCCCTGCTTGCCTTTCGCCGCTTCACGGGCATTACGCGTGTGGGTCGCACGTGGCAGCATGCCGTACTCGGCTGTGATCCAGCCCTGCCCCTGGCCTTTCAGGAAACGGGGTACGCCTTCATCAATAGAGGCGGTGCACAGCACTTTGGTATCACCAAATTCGACCAGCACGGAGCCTTCAGCGTGTTTTGTATAATTACGGGTCAGGGTGACGGGACGCACCTGGTTGGCACTACGACCTGCTGGACGCATGATAGATATCTCCGGCTTGAAACGAATGTGGCGCGCATTATACACAAAATCATTCAAGCTGTATCAGGGCGGCAAGGGTGTGAGCCCAACTCAGAGACTGTTTGCAGGATAACGTGCATACGGATTAACGGCGCTTACTCCTATCCTCATAAGCCCCCGGAGGCTATAATCCCCCCATCTCTCCTTTAAAAACAGGAACGTCTATGATCCGCAGCATGACCGCCTATGCCCGCCGTGAAATCAAGGGTAGTTGGGGCAGCGCCGCTTGGGAACTGCGCTCTGTTAACCAGCGTTATCTCGAAACCTATTTCCGTCTGCCGGAGCAGTTCCGCAGCCTTGAACCCGTTGTTCGCGAACGCCTGCGTACCCGTTTAACTCGCGGTAAAGTAGAGTGCACCCTGCGCTTTGAGCCAGATGCCAGCGCACAAGGCGAACTGATTCTTAATGAAAACCTGGCCAAGCAGCTGGTTAACGCCGCGAACTGGGTCAAAATGCAGAGCGACGAAGGGGAAATTAACCCGGTCGATATTCTGCGCTGGCCGGGCGTGATGGCTGCTCAGGAGCAAGACCTGGATGCTATCGCCGCCGAGATCCTCAATGCGCTGGACGGCACGCTGGACGACTTTATCGTTGCCCGCGAAACCGAAGGCCAGGCGCTGAAAACGCTCATTGAGCAGCGTCTGGAAGGCGTCAGCGGCGAAGTGGCGAAAGTCCGCGCCCATATGCCTGAAATCCTGCAATGGCAGCGCGACCGCCTGGTTGCCAAGCTGGAAGACGCGGAAGTTCAGCTTGAGAACAACCGTCTGGAGCAGGAGCTGGTGCTGATGGCCCAGCGTATCGATGTAGCTGAAGAGTTAGATCGCCTCGAAGCGCACGTGAAAGAGACCTATAACATCCTGAAGAAAAAAGAAGCGGTTGGTCGCCGTCTGGACTTCATGATGCAGGAATTTAACCGTGAATCTAATACCTTAGCATCGAAATCAATTAACGCTGACGTCACTAACTCAGCTATCGAACTGAAAGTACTGATCGAGCAAATGCGCGAGCAGATTCAGAATATCGAGTAATTCAGGTTAGTTGATCCACGTGTAAACGCCCGTGTAAAGACGGGCGTTTTAATTTGGGTAGTTTCTTTTTCTACAGTAGCAGAGCATTATTACCAGCCCTTTATAAAAGGGTTGATTATGGAAGAGATTTGGCACTTAGGTATCACGTTAGACACATAATCCGTATGAGATTGCTTTTACATATACATGTAACGAGCTGCTTAACTTTTGTGTCGCAGTGCCGATCTAATTATATCTTAAGCATTGGTGGCTAGACTGGCCGCCTCCACCTTAAAGTAAGTTAAATCTATGCAATTCACGACTACTCAGAGTACACCAGCGTTTAGCTGGAAAGCCCTTGGCTGGGCCGTATTGTATTTTTGTTTCTTTTCAACAGTATTACAGATTGTTATCTATGCAACGGGCTACAGCGGGTCTAACGGGCTCCGTGACTCGATTCTCTTTAGTTTGTTGTGGCTAGTACCTGTCTTCCTGTTTCCAAAGAAAACTCGGATCATCGGTGCCCTAATCGGTGTCGTGCTCTGGGCAGCCTCACTTGCAGCAATCTGTTATTACGTTATTTATGGTCAGGAGTTTTCACAAAGCGTTTTATTCGTGATGTTTGAAACCAACACCAATGAAGCGGGTGAGTTCTTAAGCCAATATTTTAGCCTGAAGATTGTATTGGTCGCGGTAGTCTATACCGTTGTTGCCGTGCTGCTCTGGACCCGTCTGCGTCCGGTCTACATCCCAAAACCATGGCGCTGGCTTGTCTCCTTTGCCCTGCTTTACGGATTGATTTTAAACCCGCTTGCTAGCGGCGTGTTGATGAAAGGTAAACCTGTTGCCGATGTTCTGGACGGCCTTTCTGCTCGCCTTGGGCCAGCAGCGCCATGGCAGTTCATTACTGGCTATTACCAATATCACCACCAGCTGGATAATCTGACCCGGCTGCTTAACGACAACCATGCGCTGCCACCGCTGGCAAACCTGAAAGATAGCTCAGGGAATGCCCCGCGTACGCTGGTTCTGGTCATCGGTGAATCTACACAGCGTGGGCACATGAGCCTTTACGGCTATCCACGCGAAACCACGCCAGAGCTGGATGCGCTGCACAAGTCAGATCCGAACTTCACCGTTTTCAACGATGTTGTGACCTCTCGTCCTTATACCATTGAGATCCTTCAGCAGGCGCTGACCTTTGCCAACGAGCAGAATCCGGACCTGTATCTGACGAAGCCATCACTGATGAACCTGATGAAACAGGCGGGTTATAAAACCTTCTGGATCACCAACCAGCAGACGATGACCTCGCGTAATACCATGCTGACCGTGTTCTCTAAACAGACCGACAAGCAATTCTATATGAACCAGCAGCGTACCCAGAGCGCCCGCGAATACGACGCTAACGTCCTGGCACCGTTTAAAGAGGTTCTGGCAGACCCTGCACCGAAGAAATTTATCATCGTGCATCTGCTGGGCACACATATTAACTACGAGTACCGTTACCCGGAAAACTGGAATAAATTCTCGGGTAAAACCGACACGATGCCAGCTGGGCTAAGCAAGGATGAGCAGGACACGTATAACAACTACGACAATGCTAACCTGTACAACGATTTCGTCGTTTCCAGTCTGATTAAGGACTATAAAGCGACCGATCCGAATGGCTTCCTGCTGTACTTCTCTGACCATGGTGAAGAGGTTTATGACACGCCGCCGCACCACACGCAGGGGCGTAACGAGCTGGCACCAACGCGTCATATGTACACCATTCCGTTCCTGCTGTGGACGTCGGAAAAATGGCATCAGGAGCATCCTCGCGATTTCTCTCAGGATGTTAACCGCAAATACAGCAGCTCCGAGCTTATCCATACCTGGTCCGATCTGGCCGGTTTAACCTACGACGGATATGACCCTACCCGTGCGTTGACCAACCCGCAGTTTACAGAGACGACACGCTGGATTGGCAACCCATATGATAAAAAAACGCTAACCGATTACGACAAGCTGCCATTCGGCGAGCAAATCGGTAATCAGTAACGACTCCGGGCCGCTTCATCTTGAAGCGGCTTTTTTTCGCCTTGTTTGTTTTACTTCGTCGCTAAAAATAAATTATATTTTCTAATCACTAAAAAACGACCAAAACCACACAAAGCTTCAACCACAGAGAAAAAACACCAAAGTTATATTAGTTTTTATAATCAATACCATCTTGCCTTAGAAAATCTCAATCGTGACCAAGCGCACAAATCGCTACCCTCCAACCATTCTTTTTGGGAGCGAACATGTTACTGCATATCCTTTACCTTATCGGCATCACCGCTGAAGCAATGACCGGAGCCCTGGCTGCCGGGCGCCGCCGCATGGATACTTTTGGCGTTATCATCATCGCCACAGCCACTGCGCTTGGTGGCGGTTCCGTCCGCGATATGCTGCTTGGCCACTACCCATTAGGCTGGGTACAGCACCCTGAGTACATTATTACCGTCGCCATTGCGGCGGTACTTACCACGATTGTGGCACCGGTCATGCCACACCTGCGTCGTCTATTCCTGGTGTTGGATGCTATCGGCCTGATTGTTTTCTCGATCATTGGTGCACAGATAGCGCTGGATATGGGAGAAGGCCCAATCATCGCCGTCATTGCTGCCGTCATTACCGGCGTATTTGGTGGCGTTCTGCGAGATATGTTCTGTAAACGCATCCCGTTGGTATTCCAGAAAGAGCTTTACGCCGGTATATCGTTTGCCGCCGCCGTGCTGTACGTCGCGCTGCAGCAATACGTCAGCAACCATGATGTGGTGGTGATCTCAACGCTGCTCTTTGGTTTTACCGCACGTATGCTGGCGCTAAGACTCAAGCTCGGTCTGCCGGTTTTCCACTACCGTCACGAAACACACTAATTAAATCCCGCTATTCCTGATGACCCCAACGCTTCAACAAGCGAGCCAATCACGGGGTCATGAACAAACGCTGCCAGGCTACGTGCCTTCTCAACGCCGATACCCGGCAGCGTTTGCCAGCTCAGCTCATCACGCGACCGTAACTGCTCCCAGGAGCCATCATCGAGCGCCTTCAAGGCCATATCTGGCAACGGCACGCCTAACGCCTTTACCCAGCGTCGAAAAGGCTGTCTGCGCGTCATATCTAAACGGTGCCAAAGCCGCTGCGCGCGTTCAGTCGTCATACCTGGCGTTGACTGCAGCTGCTTTAGCGTCAGCCCAAGCCAGGAAAAGATATGGTCAAACGAATACGTTGTCGCAAGCTGGCTCCAGCCAACTTCACCCATCCCTTTAATATCCAGAACCGCTGGCTGCCCCAGCCAGATAAGGCGCGCTAAGAACTGCTCCCGGCAATCGTCGGTGCGATAAAAACAGGTGAGAGCGTGATAGGTGGACGCAGGAGGCCGCGCTTTTGTCCGGTCAAGAGCACGCCACACCACACTATCCAGGCGCGGAATACCCTGGCCTGCAAGGCTTACCAACAGCTGATCGCCCGTCGTGATATCCAGCGCCTGCCAGCGCGCCACCGACCCAATATTAACCCGCCGCACGCGCTTGTCGTCCAGCATGAATGACTCCAGCTCAGCAACAACGGAAATCTTTCCTGTTCGACCAATAGCAAAGTGGATACCGCTCACCTCAGCCACCTGCGATACCGGCTGATACTTCCACGCAACAACCCAATCACCCTGTGCAGGAAGCCAATTTGCGCCATCAGGTTCTTTTGCAGCGCGAACAACGATGCCATCCGTCGCAAAGGGTAATGCCGTGTTAAACCAGCGCGAACGCCAGTCAGCCACCTCTTTAACCTGTTTCACGGGATGCGTATAACGTGACGTGAGTGCAAAGCCAGAGGCGGCGAGCAAATCTAGCCGCTCACGCATAGAAGCAGGGCCATCAGGCCACGCCCACACAAACAGCGATAGCGCCGAGAGTGGCTCACCGCTGCCCTGCCGCATCAGCATACCCGCCACCTTTGAGCGTGCGTTCATGCCGCCCATTTGCCGCTGTACATGCCCCTCGGCGCCTAAAAAAATTTCACCCTGTAGGATGCTGTTTGCCATCCTGCCGCTCACGCTTTGCGGAATAGACGGAATACGCCTGGCTTTTTCGGTCCAGTCTTCCCCGCGTAAGCCATCCCCCCGGCTAATCACTTTATCCAAAGATCCATTCCGGTATTCCAGCGTCACCGCCACGCCATCGACTTTCGGCTGCACCCAGAGGTCTTCTCGCTCTTTCATCCAGACACCCACTGCGCGCTCATCCGCCAGCTTGCGCACGCCGGTATGAGCCACCGGATGTTTAATCGTCCTGCTGAGCGGCAACAGGCTGGTTTCCTCGGCGGATGTCACGCCAAAGCAGCGCTGCCACTGAGCAAGCCGTGCAGCAAGCTGGTCATACACGCCGTCGCTAACCTCGCTTGCGCCTTGCTGCCAGTAGGTTTTATTCCATTGCGAAATCTGACCTTTTAGTTGGGCAATTTCCTGCTCGGCCCTGGCAGGAGACCAGGCGGGACAGGCTGCCTGCACCTGGAGCGTAAGCAGCAATCCCACAACACTCATCCATGCTCTCATTTTCTTTCCCTCTCAAACGGATAGCCCGTTTTTAGCGCAGCCATTTTCACGATGCGAGAAGGGATCGAGGGTTTTACGAGCAGGCTTCAGGGAAAAAATCGTTGTTGCAGCAACAACAAGGGAGATCAGGAAAACGGCACGCAAAATGAAAGAAACTGGCACAAAAAATGTGACAAAGGCTACGTCGCGTGGCGGCGCCGTGTATAATAGGCTCGTATGTAAGTTCTCTTTCGATAATCACATACAAAAGACACTCATGGCTCAAGGCACGCTCTATATTGTTTCCGCCCCTAGCGGCGCGGGTAAATCCAGCCTGATTCAGGCTTTATTGAAAACCCAACCGTTGTACGACTCCCAGGTATCTGTTTCACATACCACGCGCGCGCCGCGTCCGGGTGAAGTGCACGGTGAACACTATTTCTTTGTCAATCACGACGATTTCAGAACGATGATTGGCGAAGGGGCATTCCTGGAACACGCAGAAGTCTTTGGCAACTATTACGGCACCTCGCGTCAGGCAATTGAGCAGGTACTGGCGACTGGCGTTGATGTCTTCCTCGATATCGACTGGCAAGGCGCTCAACAAATCCGTAAAAGCATGCCGGGCGCACGCAGCATCTTTATTCTGCCGCCGTCCAAAATTGAACTGGACCGTCGCCTGCGTGGCCGCGGACAGGACAGCGAAGAGGTTATCGCAAAACGTATGGCTCAGGCAGTTGCAGAAATGAGTCATTACGCGGAATATGATTACCTTATCGTCAATGATGATTTTGATACCGCGCTGGGTGACTTTAAAACCATCCTCCGGGCAGAACGTCTGCGTATGAGCCGCCAAAAGCAGCGACATGACGCTTTAATCAGCAAATTATTGGCAGACTGAACCCACTTTCAGTATCATGCCCAGTCCATCACTATCTGTGGAGCATTAAAGTATGGCACGCGTAACTGTTCAGGACGCTGTAGAAAAAATTGGTAACCGTTTTGACCTGGTACTGGTCGCCGCGCGTCGCGCTCGTCAGATGCAGGTAGGCGGAAAGGATCCGCTGGTTCCAGAAGAAAACGACAAAACCACCGTTATCGCACTGCGCGAAATCGAAGAAGGTCTGATCAACAACCAGATCCTCGACGTGCGCGAGCGCCAGGAACAACAAGAGCAGGAAGCCGCTGAATTACAAGCTGTTACCGCTATTGCTGAAGGTCGTCGTTAAACATAAGCGGGTCGCCCTTGTATCTGTTTGAGAGCCTGAATCAGCTGATTCAAAATTACCTGCCGGAAGACCAGATTAAGCGTCTGCGGCAGGCCTATCTCGTTGCACGTGACGCTCACGAGGGGCAGACACGTTCAAGCGGTGAACCCTATATCACGCACCCGGTAGCGGTAGCCTGCATTCTGGCCGAGATGAAACTCGACTATGAAACGCTGATGGCCGCCCTGCTGCATGACGTGATAGAAGATACCCCTGCCACCTACCAGGACATGGAGCAGCTCTTTGGTAAGAGCGTTGCTGAACTGGTAGAGGGGGTCTCTAAACTTGATAAACTCAAGTTCCGCGATAAGAAAGAAGCGCAGGCTGAAAACTTTCGCAAAATGATTATGGCGATGGTGCAGGATATCCGCGTCATCCTCATCAAGCTTGCCGACCGCACCCACAACATGCGCACGCTGGGCTCATTACGCCCGGACAAGCGTCGCCGCATCGCCCGTGAAACCCTCGAAATTTACAGCCCGCTGGCGCACCGTTTAGGTATCCACCACATCAAGACCGAGCTCGAAGAGCTGGGCTTTGAAGCGCTGTATCCAAACCGTTATCGCGTCATTAAAGAGGTGGTGAAAGCCGCGCGCGGTAACCGTAAAGAGATGATTCAGAAGATCCTTTCTGAAATTGAAGGGCGTTTGCAGGAAGCGGGAATTCCGTGTCGCGTTAGCGGTCGCGAGAAACATCTGTACTCTATCTACTGCAAAATGGTGCTGAAAGAGCAGCGTTTTCACTCGATCATGGATATCTACGCCTTCCGCGTTATCGTCCACGATCTGGATACCTGCTACCGCGTACTGGGCCAGATGCACAGCCTGTACAAACCGCGCCCAGGTCGCGTAAAAGACTACATCGCGATTCCAAAGGCCAACGGATATCAGTCGCTGCACACCTCCATGATTGGGCCACACGGTGTCCCGGTCGAAGTCCAGATCCGTACCGAAGACATGGATCAAATGGCAGAGATGGGTGTTGCCGCGCACTGGGCTTACAAAGAGCACGGTGGCGAAAGCAGTACAACCGCGCAAATCCGCGCCCAGCGCTGGATGCAAAGCCTGCTGGAATTGCAGCAGAGCGCCGGTAGCTCGTTTGAATTTATCGAGAGCGTTAAATCCGATCTCTTCCCGGATGAGATTTACGTTTTCACCCCGGAAGGCCGCATCGTCGAACTGCCCGCTGGCGCTACGCCGGTGGACTTCGCCTACGCCGTGCATACCGATATCGGCCATGCCTGCGTGGGCGCGCGCGTCGACCGTCAGCCTTACCCGCTGTCGCAGCCGCTCTCTAGCGGCCAGACGGTAGAAATCATCACCGCACCGGGCGCACGCCCGAATGCCGCATGGCTTAATTTTGTCGTCAGCTCGAAAGCGCGCGCCAAAATCCGTCAGATGCTGAAAAACCTCAAGCGCGACGACTCCGTCAGCCTGGGTCGCCGTCTGCTGAACCATGCGCTGGGCGGTAGCCGCAAGCTCGCGGAAATTCCGGCGGATCATGTTCAGCGCGAACTTGACCGTATGCGTCTTGCCACCCTCGACGACCTGCTGGCCGAAATTGGCCTGGGCAACGCTATGAGCGTGGTGGTGGCGAAAAACCTCCAGCAGGGTGAAGCAATACCGTCTGCACCAGGTGCCTCCGGGCACAGCCATCTGCCGATTAAAGGCGCAGACGGCGTGCTGATCACCTTCGCGAAATGCTGTCGCCCAATCCCTGGCGACCCGATCATCGCCCACGTTAGCCCGGGTAAAGGGTTAGTTATTCACCATGAATCCTGCCGCAACATTCGCGGCTATCAGAAAGAACCTGAGAAATTCATGGCGGTTGAGTGGGACAAAGAGACGGCGCAGGAATTTATCACCGAGATTAAGGTCGATATGTTCAACCATCAGGGGGCATTGGCCAACCTGACGGCAGCAATCAATACCGCAACGTCCAACATTCAAAGCCTGAATACGGAAGAGAAGGATGGCCGCGTTTATAGCGCCTTTATCCGCCTGACCGCACGTGACCGCGTGCACCTGGCGAATATCATGCGCAAAATCCGCGTGATGCCTGACGTTATCAAAGTCACCCGTAACCGAAACTAACGTTATGAACTTACAGCGTTATGCGCGTATCCGTGAGATGCTCGCCAGGCGTCAGCCTGACCTGACGGTCTGCATGGAAGAGGTTCACAAGCCTCATAATGTCTCGGCGATCGTTCGTACCGCCGACGCGGTAGGCGTACACGAAGTTCACGCGGTCTGGCCCAGCACCCGAATGCGCCCTATGGCATCCGCGGCAGGCAGCAACAGCTGGGTACAGGTGATAACCCATCCCACTATCGGTGATGCGGTAGGCCATTTAAAAGGCCAGGGCATGCAAATCCTGGCAACCAATCTGTCAGACAAATCGGTCGATTTCCGTGACATCGACTATACCCGCCCAACCTGTATTCTGATGGGGCAGGAAAAAACCGGTATCACTCAGGAAGCGTTAGCCCTCGCAGACCAGGACATCATCATTCCGATGATCGGCATGGTGCAGTCGCTCAACGTTTCCGTCGCCTCTGCGTTAATTCTCTACGAAGCCCAGCGCCAGCGTCAGAACGCCGGCATGTACCAACGCGAAAACAGCATGCTGCCGGTCGAAGAGCAGCAGCGTCTGCTGTTTGAAGGCGGCTACCCGGTGCTGGCACACGTCGCCAAACGCAAAGGCCTCCCTTATCCCCACGTCAACGAGCAGGGCGAAATTGAAGCCGATGCCACGTGGTGGTCCACTATGCAGGCTACGGAGTAACCGCCATGCAAAGCCGTCTGCTGGATGCCGTTCCGCTCAACACATTGACCGGCGTAGGCGCCGCGCAGAGCAGTCGGCTGGCGAAGATCGGTCTGCACACGGTGCAGGATTTGCTCCTGCATCTGCCGTTGCGCTACGAAGACCGCACCCAGCTTTATCCTATCGGTGAACTGCTTCCCGGCATCTACGTAACCGTGGAAGGCGAAGTCCTGAACTGCAATATCACCTTCGGCGGCCGCCGGATGATGACCTGCCAGATTAGCGACGGCACCGGCATCCTGACCATGCGCTTCTTCAACTTCAACGCAGCGATGAAAAACAGTCTCGCCACCGGGCGACGCGTACTGGCCTACGGTGAAGCGAAGCGCGGCAAGTACGGCGCGGAGATGATCCACCCGGAATATCGCGTTCAGGGCGACCTCAGCACGCCGGATTTGCAGGAGACCTTAACGCCGGTCTACCCCACCACTGAAGGCATTAAGCAGGCGACGCTGCGCAAGCTCACCGACCAGGCGCTGGATTTACTCGATACCTGCGCCATCAGCGAGCTGCTGCCGCCGGAACTGGCGCAGGGGATGATGAGTCTGCCGGAAGCGCTACGCACGCTGCATCGCCCGCCACCGTCACTCCAGCTCGCCGATTTAGAAACCGGTAAGCACCCCGCCCAGCAGCGTTTAATCCTTGAAGAGCTGCTGGCGCACAATCTCAGCATGCTGGCCTTACGCGCGGGCGCGCAGCGTTTTCACGCACAGCCTCTCAGCGCGAGCCGCGAGCTGAAAGATAAGTTTCTGGCCAATCTGCCGTTTAAGCCTACCGGCGCACAGGCCCGCGTGACGGCCGAAATTGAACACGATATGGCGCTGGATATACCGATGATGCGCCTGGTGCAGGGCGACGTCGGCTCCGGTAAAACGCTGGTTGCGGCACTGGCGGCGCTGCGCGCCATCGCGCACGGCAAACAGGTGGCGCTGATGGCACCGACCGAACTGCTCGCCGAACAGCACGCCAATAACTTCCGCGGCTGGTTTGCGCCACTCGGCATTGAAGTCGGCTGGTTAGCGGGCAAGCAGAAAGGCAAGGCGCGTCAGGCGCAGCAAGAGGCCATTGCCAGCGGCCAGGTGCAGATGATTGTCGGCACCCACGCTATCTTCCAGGAACAAGTGCAGTTTAACGGCCTGGCGCTGGTGATCATTGATGAACAGCACCGTTTTGGCGTTCATCAACGCCTCGCGCTGTGGGAAAAAGGCCAGCAGCAGGGCTTCCACCCGCATCAACTGATCATGACCGCCACCCCGATTCCACGCACCCTGGCGATGACCGCCTATGCCGATCTGGATACGTCGGTGATTGATGAACTGCCGCCGGGACGAACCCCGGTCACGACGGTCGCCATCCCGGATACCCGTCGCCATGACATTATCGACCGCGTACGCAACGCCTGTACCACCGAAGGCCGTCAGGCCTACTGGGTCTGCACGCTGATTGAGGAGTCTGACCTGCTGGAAGCCCAGGCGGCGGAAGCCACCTGCGAAGAGCTGAAGCTGGCGCTGCCGGAGCTGAATATCGGCCTTGTGCACGGGCGCATGAAGCCTGCCGAGAAGCAGGCCGTTATGCAGGCGTTCAAGCAGGGCGAACTGCATCTGCTGATTGCCACCACGGTCATTGAAGTGGGCGTCGACGTACCTAACGCCAGCCTGATGATTATTGAAAACCCGGAGCGTCTGGGGCTGGCACAGCTGCACCAGCTCAGAGGCCGCGTAGGCCGTGGCGCGGTGGCCTCACACTGCGTGCTGCTCTACAAAGCGCCACTGTCAAAAACCGCGCAAATGCGTTTGCAGGTGCTGCGCGACAGCAACGACGGCTTTGTGATTGCGCAAAAAGACCTCGAGATCCGCGGCCCCGGCGAACTGCTTGGCACCCGCCAGACCGGCAACGCCGAATTTAAAGTCGCCGATCTGCTGCGCGATCAGGCGATGATCCCCGAAGTTCAGCGCCTGGCACGCCATATTCACGACCGTTATCCACAGCAGGCCAATGCCCTGATTGAACGCTGGATGCCGGAAACCGAACGTTATTCCAACGCGTAGCAACACCCGCAGCCCCACAGGGGCTGTGCTAAACTTCGCACAATTTTACTTCCCTGGACGAGTTTGTAATGAGACGAGAACTGGCTATCGAATTTTCGCGCGTCACCGAAGCGGCGGCGCTGGCAGGCTACAAATGGCTGGGCCGCGGCGATAAGAACACCGCCGACGGCGCGGCGGTCAACGCCATGCGTATTATGCTCAACAAGGTCAACATTGACGGCACCATCGTCATTGGCGAAGGCGAAATCGATGAAGCGCCAATGCTCTACATCGGCGAGTCCGTCGGTACCGGTAATGGCGATGCGGTAGATATCGCCGTTGACCCAATCGAAGGCACCCGCATGACTGCGATGGGCCAGGCAAACGCGCTGGCGGTGCTGGCGGTAGGCGATAAAGGCTGCTTCCTCAACGCCCCTGATATGTACATGGAAAAGCTGATCGTCGGCCCTGGCGCGAAAGGTACTATCGATCTCAACAAACCGCTGGAAGAGAACCTGCGTAACGTCGCCCGCGCGCTGGACAAACCGCTGTCCGAATTAACCGTCACCATTCTTGCTAAACCACGTCACGACGAGGTTATCGTTGAGCTGCAAAAACTGGGCGTGCGCGTCTTTGCCATTCCTGATGGCGACGTTGCCGCCTCTATCCTGACCTGTATGCCAGACAGCGAAGTCGATGTGATGTACGGCATTGGCGGCGCGCCGGAAGGCGTCGTCTCTGCTGCGGTTATTCGCGCACTGGACGGTGACATGCACGGCCGCCTGCTGGCCCGCCATCACGTCAAAGGCGACAACGAAGAGAACCGCCGTATCGGTGAAAACGAGCTGGAACGCTGCAAGGCGATGGGCATTGAAGCGGGCGTGGTACTGACGCTCGACGACATGGCGCGCAGCGACAACGTTATCTTCTCTGCCACCGGTATTACCAAAGGCGACCTGCTGGACGGCATCACCCGCAAGGGCAATATCGCGACCACCGAGACGCTGCTGATCCGCGGAAAATCACGTACCATTCGCCGCATTCAGTCAATTCACTACCTCGATCGCAAAGACACTGAAATTCAGCGTCACATTCTCTGAATCATTTGATCAATAGAGCTTTCCAGCCCTTTCGGGCTGGAAATCTGCTCTCGTCACGGTGATGATAAGCTAACGATATTGAGGGGAGAGAGGCCATGGCTGACTGGGTTACCGGCAAAGTTGTTAAAGTGCAGAACTGGACTGACGCACTGTTTAGTCTCACCGTCCACGCTCCGGTTAAACCGTTCACCGCCGGGCAGTTTGCCAAGCTCGGGCTGGATATCGACGGCGAGCGCGTTCAGCGCGCCTACTCTTACGTTAACGCCCCACATAACCCCGATCTCGAGTTCTATCTGGTCACCGTACCGGACGGCAAGCTGAGCCCACGTCTTGCGGCGCTGAAGCCGGGCGATGACGTACTGGTCGTCAGCGAAGCGGCGGGCTTCTTTGTGCTTGAGGAAATTCCCGACTGCGAAACCCTGTGGATGCTGGCAACCGGCACCGCCATTGGGCCATACCTGTCGATTCTGGAAGAAGGCAAAGATCTGGAGCGCTTTAAAAATCTGGTGCTGGTTCACGCCGCGCGCTATGCCGCCGACTTAAGCTATCTGCCGCAAATGCGGGCGCTGGAAGAACGTTACGCCGGTAAGCTGCGTATTCAAACGGTTGTCAGCCGCGAAACCACGCCGGGCATGCTGACGGGGCGCGTACCTGCGCTCATTGAAAGCGGCGCGCTGGAAGCAGCGGTCGGCCTGCCGATGAATGCCGAAACCAGCCACGTGATGCTGTGCGGCAACCCGCAGATGGTGCGCGACACTCAACAACTGCTGAAAGAGACCCGACAGATGACCAAACACCTTCGCCGCCGCCCGGGCCATATGACCGCCGAACACTACTGGTGATCGGCGCGGTACTTCACGGCCTGCGTCTCTTTACCGTATTTATTTTCGCCCTGGGTGCCAACAAACGCGCCCAGGTCGATAAGCATCATCACGATAATCAGCGTCGGAATAAAGCGTCCTACGCCCCACTGCCAGACACCGGGCAGCATTGACCAGTTGCCCGCCAGCAGCATCCACGCCAAAATCATCAACAGCGCCCAGACGCCGGACTTGCCCCGGTCATGCAGCCGTTTAATCGTCACCGCCGCCGTCGGCCAGAGCAGGCAGACCAGCATAAATGCCGCGGTTTGCAGGTCAACCAGCCCGCCGCCCGCAAGGCTAAACAGCGCCACCATCGTCACCGCCCAGATGGCAATCCAGATCCAGAAATCACGGCGACCAATACGGCCTTTACCGGAAAATAACCATTGCTGTAGAGTCATGTACCCTTTCCTTTGTCGTTGTGCCGCATAGTGTACCCTGAAGCGGCCACATTTTGACAAGCGAGGCGGTTCCCGTTTTAATCGTCATCGTAAAAGAGGAGACGATAAGCATGAAAAAATGGATAACGCTGTGTCTGATTGGGCTCCTGACCCTGGGTGCCGCTCAGTCCGTGCTGTCGGCGCAGTCGCCTACGGCCGTGGCGCCGTATCTGTTATCGGGCGCGCCGGCTTTCGATCTCTCCATCAGTCAGTTCCGGGAAAAATTTAACGCCGACAACCCGACGCTGCAGCTTGGGGAGTTCAGGTCAATAACCTCCAGCCGCGACCAACTCAACATTACCCGTGCCGCTAGTAAGATAAACGAAAACCTCTACGCCTCCACGGCGCTGGAGCGCGGCACGCTGAAGATTAAGTCCATTCAGATAACCTGGCTGCCGATTCAGGGGCCAGAGCAGAAGGCGGCGAAGAATAAAGCGCTGGAATACATGAGTGCGCTGATGCGCGCCGTGATCCCCACGCTCACCAAACCACAAAGCCTGCAAAAACTGCAAAAGCTCCTTACGCTTGGGAAAGGTAAACATTACTTCGCCAGCACCGAGGGTGCCGTGCGCTATGTTGTCGCAGATAACGGTGAAAAAGGGCTGACCTTCGCCGTTGAACCGATTAAGCTGGCGCTATCTGAGAATCTTGAAGGGGAGAATAAATGATAAAAAGCAAAGCCTTCATGACATTCAATCTCTATACTGTTTCACAGACCATGCTGCCCTGACGGGCGGCCATATTCCTTAATTCGCTGATAAGCGTGGAGAATCGAAATGCGACATCCTTTAGTGATGGGTAACTGGAAACTGAACGGCAGCCGCCACATGGTAAACGAGCTGATTGCTAATCTGCGTACCGAACTGGCTGGCGTTGCTGGTTGTGGCGTTGCTATCGCGCCACCAGAAATGTACATCGATCTGGCTAAACACGCCGCTGCGGGCAGCCACATCCACCTGGGCGCGCAGAACGTTGACCTGAACCTGTCCGGCGCATTCACCGGCGAAACTTCCGCTGAAATGCTGAAAGATGTTGGCGCAACCTACATCATCATCGGCCACTCCGAGCGTCGTACCTACCACAAAGAATCTGACGAGCTGATCGCTAAGAAATTCGCGATTCTGAAAGAACAGGGTCTGATCCCAGTACTGTGCATCGGTGAAACCGAAGCAGAAAACGAAGCGGGCAAAACCGAAGAAGTTTGCGCACGCCAGATCGACGCGGTTCTGAAAACTCAGGGCGCAGCAGCCTTCGAAGGCGCAGTCATCGCTTACGAACCAGTATGGGCGATCGGTACCGGCAAATCTGCAACCCCAGCGCAGGCTCAGGCTGTTCACAAATTCATCCGTGACCACATTGCTAAAGCTGACGCGAAAATCGCTGAACAGGTTATCATCCAGTACGGCGGTTCCGTAAACGCAGGCAACGCTGCTGAGCTGTTCACCCAGCCAGACATCGATGGCGCGCTGGTTGGCGGTGCATCCCTGAAAGCTGACGCTTTCGCGGTGATCGTTAAAGCAGCAGAAGCGGCGAAAAAAGCGTAAGACATTCACGCGAAACCTCCCCGGATTCGGCATTCGCCTCGTCCGGGAGATCGGGTTCCCCGTAGCCCGGCCACGCGTAGCGCCGCTGGGAAGAACCGGCCATCAGGCCGGTTTTTTTATAATTTCCCCAGCACCTGATACCACGCATAATCCAGCGGCAACAGCAGCAGATAACTGACCGCCGCCAGCGCCAGACACAGCAGCATCCCCGCCCGCGCAGGCACCTTCCCTAACGCCATCGCCACCACAATTGGCGACGCCTGATACGGCAGCAGCGGCGTGGAATAACCCAGCACCTGAATCATAATGACGCTCAGCAGCGGGAAGCCGGTGGCATCAGAGAAGCTCTGGGCAAAGGTGGTATACAGCGCAGGTACGCCGTTTGCGGTCATGATAAAGTTCAGCGCGCTGGTAATGCCGGTTAACGCGAGGAAGCTGGTAAACGGCGCGTCTTCGCTGAGCGGCATAACGTGAAGCAGCGCATTACCCACCACGGCACCAATGCCGGTTTGCGTCACCGTAATGGCGAGCCCAAGGATCCCCGCCACGTAAATACAGGTGCGGATGTTCACTCCGCTGGCAAATTCATCGCCGTTAATAAATCCAACGCGCGGCAGCAGCGTGATGACCGCGGCCACCAGCCCCGTCCAGGCGGGCCCAATTCCGTGCAGGCTTTCGCTCACCCACAGCGTCAATACCACCGCCAACAGCCACGCCAGGCGCTTCTCATCCGCGCTCATTGGCGGTAGCGGCTCCAGGTCGCGCGGTGGATGGGGTTTCCCAGGGAACAGCCAGCAGATAAGCCCCACGAGCGCCGCCCCTTTCAACCAGCCTAATACCGGCGTATGCAGCAGCAGATACGGCACATAGTTAAGGTGAATACCGTAGGCCCCTTCCGCCGCGCCGCTCATCACCAGATTAGGCACGTTCGCGGGCAGAATGGTCGCAGAAAGCTGGAAGGTGCCGAAGCCAACGGCCAGCGCCAGCCCGTACCAGGCACGGGTACCGTCTTCGATGTCCGCGCGTTTGGCCATTGCCGCCACAATCGGCATCAGCAGCGCAATGCGCCCCATATTCGACGGCATCACGAACGCCAGCGCGTAGCTCAGCAGCACCACGCTACCCACCATGAGCAGCCAGGAGTCGGTGAGCCTTGAAGAGAGCGCCCGCGCGGCGCGATCCGCCAGCCCGGTCTTACGAATGGCAATACCGAGCACAAAACCGCTGAATACCAGCCAGAAGGCCGATGAAGCAAAACCGCCGAAGATAACGTCCGGTGGGGCAATTTTTGCGGTCATCGCCGCAGCAAAAAACAGCAGCGCAGTAATAAATTCCGGCAGCAGCGAGGTCGCCCACAGCAGGATGGTCACGCCAACAATCAGCGAGGGGAGGAACAGAGGGTGAGTAAACCAGAGCGACATACCTGTCTCCTGTCGTTTTTTTCACCAAGAATACGACGACAGAGTAGACAGGTAAACGCCAGATTAGGTGGGGTTATTGCAGGATTGCGCAGCGATGATCCTGAATTTCCTCAGCCGAGGCGCGGTTCAGGGTCAGCAGGTTACGCTCGGTCGCCAGCAGCAGCAGTGAGTCATCGCTTTGCTTCACCAGCGCCAGCGCAAAACGCCCCATATGGTCACGAGCTTCCGGCACTTCTTCCGCCAGCATCAGGAACGGGCTACGCTGCGCCAGCTCGTTTTCGGTAACCCGGCGCGCCAGATATTCATGCCCCATCAGGCCACCCGGCAACGGCAGCCAGCGGCTGCTGATGGCGGCGATATCGCCGTCCAACTGCTCGCGAACGTCTTTGCGCAGACAGGAAATATGGATGTGGAAATGATTCTGCGTCCGACCGGTGCGGGAATTGATGGTCAGGGAGATGGCGCTATCCGGCACTTCCGCGCCCCGTTTATCGCTCATGATCATGCGACGTTGCCACGCCTGCCAGAAGAAGTTCGGCGCTTGCGGGTCAAGCAGCAGCGGGCTTTCGGTGCCGTTGATACGGTAGGTTGGCATCAGCAGATATTGCAGCGGGCCGTTACGGTCTTTGAACAGGACGTAGCCGCCTTTTGGATTCACGTCGGCGCAGGGTGCCGGGGTGCGATGATTCAGCTGATTAGGCACGCATTGCTCTAGCACAATGTGGCGCAGCGCATCCGGGTTGCCGGAATGTAGCCAGTACCAGCCTCCCGCTCCCGCAGCAATCACCAACACTAGCAGCGCTGCCAGCAGGTATTTTAACCTTGTCATTTTGTCTCCCCAAATCAAACCAAGGGGGAAGAGTAACGTAGTTTGATGACCAAAAGAAAACGCCCGGTAAAATCACCGGGCGTTAAAGGGAGATTAACGCTTGCTAATCTGGTCGAAGGTGCCACCGTTAGAGAAGTGCTCTTTCTGCGCTTTTGTCCAGCCACCGAACTCGTCATCAATGGTGAAGAGCTTCAGTTTCGGGAATTCGTTTTCATACTTCTTCGCGACAGCCGGGTCACGTGGGCGATAGTAGTTCTTCGCCGCGATCTCCTGGCCTTCCGGTGAGTAGAGGTATTTCAGGTACGCTTCCGCTACCGCGGTGGTGCCTTTTTTCTCCGCCACTTTGTCGACCACGGAAACGGTCGGCTCGGCGAGGATAGATTCGCTTGGGGTGACAATCTCAAACTTGTCTTTACCCAGTTCGTTCGCCGCCAGCAGCGCTTCGTTTTCCCACGCAATCAGCACATCGCCGATACCGCGTTCTACGAAGGTATTCGTCGAACCGCGAGCACCGGAGTCCAACACTTCCACGTTCTTATACAGCGCCTTCACGAAGTCCTGCGCTTTGGCCTGATCGTTGTTGTTGTGATGCAGCGCGTAGCCCCAGGCTGCCAGGTAGTTCCAGCGAGCGCCGCCGGAGCTTTTCGGGTTCGGGGTAATCACGGAAACGCCCGGTTTAATCAGGTCGTTCCAGTCATGAATCTGTTTCGGGTTGCCTTTACGCACCAGGAACACGATGGTGGAGGTGTACGGCGCGGAGTTATCCGGCAGACGTTTGATCCAGTTTTTGTCGATGCGGCCGCGCTCGGCAATGGCGTCAACGTCATAGGCCAGCGCCAGCGTTACCACGTCGGCATCAATGCCGTTAATCACGGAAGTGGCCTGTTTGCCGGAGCCGCCGTGCGACTGACGAATCACCACGTTATCACCGGTCTCTTTTTTCCAGTGCGCGCTGAACGCCTTGTTGTATTGTTCGTACAGTTCACGCGTCGGATCGTACGACACGTTGAGTAATTGGATGTCCTTAGCCAGTACGCTGGTAGTAGCCAGCAAAAGAGTTAACCCCACGCCCCACTTATTCATCGCCCGCTCTCTTATCTGTTGTGTTGTAATGAGGCTAGCGTGCCAGAAATCGAACCAATGATTAAAGAATAAAAAAAGATTGATTATGCAGTTTTGAAATATAAGCAGACACGCGAAATGCGCGTTTGCTCGAAATCACTCAGCGGGGGAGATAGAGGAGGGAAGAACATCCCCAGGCCGTTAAAAACTGCCCGGGGAGGAATGGAATCAGACTTCTTCCATACGGCCGAGCAGCGCCTGCAGACGATCCTGCCAGCCGCTCTGCTGTTCTTTCAGCTGGTTGTTTTCACGCTCCAGCTCTTCACGGCTCTGGTGTGCAGACTGTACATCCTGCGCCAGGGTGTTGTTCTTTTCTTTCAGCTCTTCGATTTCCATCTGCAACAGCGTGATGGTATCAATCGCCTGCTGAACTTTCGCTTCCAGTTTCTCAAACACTTCTAATGACATCGTCATAACCTCTCCTGATCTTGCAAGGCGTTGATATCGTCCCGGAACCCCGGCGACGCCTTATCTTAAATAAGCGCACGGCTTGCAGTCGATTGTATGGAGCCCCGCCGCGACTGTCCAGCGCCAGAGCCTGTAGATTGCGGTTGTCCGCAATTTTCGGTCTCATCCTGGAGCGTTAGCGCCCATTCTGATTAAATTGTTAAATGTTTAGCCACGAGAATGTTTCCCTCCTCACACTTTCCGTTCCAAAAACGTGCATTTTTTGGCGCGAAAACGCTCATTTCTTGACGCGGTACACACATTTTGATTTCGATATTTCTCGTTTACGCTCGTTAACGATAAATTAACACTATGCCTACATGGCAACATGAGTGTCCCGAACGCTCATGTACACAATAATCATCAATTAGTCTTCAGGATTCCGATTATGAGCCAAACATCAACCTTAAAAGGCCAGTGCATCGCAGAGTTTCTTGGTACCGGGTTGTTGATCTTTTTCGGCGTGGGGTGTGTTGCGGCGCTGAAAGTTGCGGGTGCAAGTTTCGGCCAGTGGGAGATCAGCATCATCTGGGGTTTGGGCGTGGCGATGGCCATTTACCTGACCGCAGGGGTTTCCGGCGCACATCTTAATCCGGCAGTAACCATTGCACTTTGGCTGTTCGCTTGTTTCGACGGGCGCAAAGTGGTGCCGTTCATCGTGGCTCAGTTTGCCGGTGCCTTCTGCGCCGCCGCGCTGGTCTACGGGCTTTACTACAACCTTTTCCTCGACTTTGAACACACGCACAATATGGTGCGCGGCAGCGTCGAAAGTCTTGAACTGGCCGGTATTTTCTCGACTTACCCGAACCCACATATCAATTTTGTGCAGGCATTCGCGGTAGAAATGGTGATTACCGCTATCCTGATGGGCGTGATTCTGGCGCTCACCGATGACGGTAACGGCATTCCGCGTGGGCCACTGGCACCTCTGCTGATTGGCCTGCTGATTGCGGTTATCGGCGCGTCCATGGGCCCACTGACCGGATTTGCCATGAACCCAGCGCGTGACCTCGGACCGAAAACGTTCGCCTGGCTTGCTGGCTGGGGCGATGTCGCCTTCACCGGTGGCAAAGATATTCCTTACTTCCTGGTGCCGCTGTGTGCGCCAATAGTAGGTGCAGCGCTGGGGGCGTTCAGCTATCGCAAGCTGATTGGTCGTCACCTGCCGTGCGACACCTGCGAGGTTGAAGAGCCGAAGGCGGCCTCCAGCCAGAACCAACAAAATGCTTCGCTGTAAACTGACTACGGAACGTTCATTATGACTGACAAAAAATATATCGTTGCGCTCGACCAGGGCACCACCAGCTCCCGCGCCGTCGTTATGGATCATGACGCCAACATCGTCAGCGTGTCACAGCGCGAATTCGAACAAATTTATCCTAAGCCAGGCTGGGTTGAGCACGACCCAATGGAAATCTGGGCAACCCAAAGCTCCACGCTGGTCGAAGTGCTGGCGAAAGCCGATATTAATTCCGACCAGATTGCCGCTATCGGTATCACCAACCAGCGTGAAACCACCGTGGTGTGGGAGCGCGAAACCGGTAAGCCGATTTACAACGCCATCGTCTGGCAGTGCCGCCGCACCGCGGATATCTGTGAACAATTGAAGCGCGACGGCATGGAAGAGTACGTGCGAAAGGCCACCGGCCTGGTAGTGGACCCGTACTTCTCCGGCACCAAAGTGAAGTGGATCCTCGACCACGTCGAAGGCTCCCGCGAGCGTGCGAAACGCGGCGAACTGCTGTTTGGTACCGTTGATACCTGGCTTATCTGGAAAATGACCCAGGGCCGCGTTCACGTCACCGACTACACCAACGCCTCACGTACCATGCTGTTCAACATCAACACGCTGGAGTGGGATGACAAAATGCTGGATGCGCTGGATATCCCGCGCGCCATGCTACCGGAAGTGCGTAAGTCATCTGAAGTGTACGGCCAGACCAACATTGGCGGTAAAGGCGGTACGCGTATTCCTATCGCCGGGATTGCCGGTGACCAGCAGGCGGCGCTGTTCGGCCAGCTGTGCGTGAAAGAAGGGATGGCGAAAAATACCTACGGTACCGGCTGCTTTATGCTGATGAACACCGGTGAGAAAGCGGTGGCCTCCAGCCACGGCCTGCTGACCACCATCGCCTGCGGCCCACGCGGTGAAGTGAACTATGCGCTGGAAGGCGCGGTATTCATGGCGGGCGCGTCCATTCAGTGGCTGCGCGACGAAATGAAGCTGATTAGCGACGCGTTCGACTCCGAGTACTTCGCCACCAAGGTGAAAGACACCAACGGCGTGTACGTGGTACCGGCCTTTACCGGCCTCGGCGCACCGTACTGGGACCCGTATGCTCGTGGTGCCATCTTCGGCCTGACCCGCGGCGTGAACTCGAACCATATTATTCGCGCTACGCTGGAATCCATCGCCTACCAGACCCGCGACGTGCTGGAAGCGATGCAGGCAGACTCTGGTATTCGTCTGCACGCTCTGCGCGTGGACGGTGGCGCGGTCGCCAACAACTTCCTGATGCAGTTCCAGTCCGACATTCTTGGCACTCGCGTTGAGCGTCCGGAAGTGCGCGAAGTAACGGCGCTCGGCGCGGCCTATCTGGCCGGTCTGGCGGTCGGCTTCTGGCAGAACCTGGATGAGCTGCAGGAGAAAGCGGTCATTGAGCGCGAATTCCGCCCGGGGATTGAAACCACCGAGCGTAACTACCGCTACAGCGGCTGGCAGAAAGCGGTGAAACGCGCGTTAGCGTGGGAAGATCACGAAGGGTAAGCACTGAGCCTCGACCGGGCTACCAATCTAATGTAGCCCGGCCGAGCGCAGCGACGCCGGGGACGGCACCAACCATCAACCAAATATCGGCAACATCAAATACAGCTTAATCACCAGCGCGTTGACGATATCAATAAAGAACGCCCCCACCATCGGCACCACCAGAAACGCCATATGTGACGGCCCGAAACGCTCGGTAATGGCCTGCATATTGGCAATCGCCGTTGGCGTTGCGCCAAGGCCAAAGCCGCAGTGACCCGCCGCCAGCACCGCCGCGTCGTAGTTTTTGCCCATCAGACGGTAGGTAACGAAAATGGCGTACAGCCCCATCGCCACGGCCTGCACCGACAAAATGACCAGCATCGGCAGCGCCAGAGAGGCCAGCTCCCACAGCTTAAGCCCCATCAACGCCATCGCCAGGAACAGCGACAGGCTGACGTTACCCAGCACCGACACCGCCCGCTCAAACACGCGGTAAAAGCCCATCAGCGCCAGACCGTTGCTGAGGATCACCCCAACAAACAGCACGCAAACAAACGTTGGCAGCTCGAGTGCCGTACCGGCCAGCAGTTGCGCAATGATTTTGCCGAGCGTGAGGCAAATAGCGATAAGCGCGATAGTCTCAATCATCACCAGCGAGGTAATGCTGCGCCCCACGTCCGGTTTCTCAAACGCCGTTGGCACTTCCTGATCCTCCGGGCTCCCGTCCGGTGAGGAAGAGTGCTTCACCAGATAGCGCGCCACCGGTCCGCCAATCAGACCACCGAGCACCAGCCCGAAGGTGGCGCAGGCCATTGCCACTTCCGTTGCATTTTCAAAGCCATAGCGTTCGATAAACAGCTTGCTCCACGCCGCCCCGGTACCATGACCGCCGGAAAGCGTGATTGACCCCGCCAGCAGGCCCATCAGCGGGTCGAGCCCTAAGAGCTTCGCCATGCCAATGCCCAGCGCGTTTTGCAGCAACAGCAGCCCCACCACCACAATCAGGAACGTCCCCACCACCTTGCCGCCCGCGCGCAGGCTGGCGATATTGGCGTTCAGACCAATAGTGGCGAAGAACGCCAGCATCAGCGGGTCCTTCAGGCTCATGTCGAAGTCGAGTTCCCAGCCCATGCTCTTTTTCAGCACCAGCAGCGCCAGCGCCACCAGCAGGCCGCCCGCAACGGGCTCAGGGATGGTGTATTTCTTAAGGAAGGGAACGCTCTGAACCAGTTTTCGTCCTAGCAGCAACACCAGCGTTGCGGCAACGAGCGTCGATAAAGTATCGAGATGAAACATAATTACAGCTCCTGACTAAAACGTATGATTCATTCACACGCGACCAATTTCCCATGTCGTCCACGCCTCCTCGTGAGGCGTTGGGCAAAAGTGTAAGCAAGAAAAAGGACAATAGGGTAGAAAAACGTACTATTTGTCATCATTTTCGTTAACTTATCCCGCCAAACCCCCTTAATTTACACGGCTATTTTCCGCAATAATTTGTCATCAGTGAAAGCAACCGATTGCTTTTACCAACCAGTCCGCTAAAATCGCCACTTTTCCACCACGGGATTACCTCTGAGATGTCTTCTAACACACTCGATCAAGCCAATGCGCAACCGATTGCGCATTCGCAGAACAGCGAATTAATCTATCGTCTGGAAGATCGCCCACCGCTGCCGCAGACGCTTTTCGCCGCGTTTCAGCACCTGCTGGCGATGTTTGTTGCGGTGATCACCCCCGCGCTGCTCATCTGCCAGGCGCTGGGCCTGCCAGCGGAAGACACTCAGCACATTATCAGCATGTCGTTATTCGCCTCCGGCGTGGCGTCCATCATTCAGATTAAAGCCTGGGGCCCGGTGGGTTCTGGCTTGCTGTCGATTCAGGGCACCAGCTTCAACTTCGTTGCGCCATTGATTATGGGTGGCACGGCGTTGAAAACCGGCGGCGCGGACGTACCCACGATGATGGCGGCGCTGTTCGGCACCCTGATGCTGGCAAGCTGCACTGAAATGGTTATCTCCCGCGTGCTGCACCTGGCGCGCCGCGTGATTACGCCGCTGGTTTCCGGCGTGGTGGTGATGATTATCGGCCTGTCGCTGATTCAGGTTGGCCTGACCTCCATCGGTGGCGGCTACGCAGCGATGGCAGACCACACCTTCGGCGCGCCGAAAAACCTGCTGCTGGCAGGGATCGTGCTGGCCATTATTATTCTGCTGAACCGCCAGCGTAACCCGTACCTGCGCATCGCCTCTTTGGTGATTGCCATGGCAGCAGGCTACCTGATGGCGTGGTTCCTCGGCATGCTGCCAGAGAACGCGGCCCCGGCGAACAGCAGTCTGATTACCATCCCAACGCCGCTGTATTACGGTTTAGGCATCGACTGGAGCCTGCTGCTGCCGCTGATGCTGGTGTTTATGATCACCTCGCTCGAGACCATTGGCGACATCACCGCCACCTCCGACGTATCCGAGCAGCCGGTTTCCGGCCCGGTCTATATGAAGCGTTTGAAAGGCGGCGTGCTGGCAAACGGCCTGAACTCATGCGTATCGGCCATCTTCAATACCTTCCCGAACTCTTGCTTCGGGCAGAACAACGGCGTGATTCAGCTGACCGGCGTTGCCAGCCGCTACGTGGGCTTCGTGGTGGCACTGATGCTTATCGTACTGGGCCTGTTCCCGGCGGTAAGTGGCTTTGTGCAGCACATTCCTGAGCCGGTGCTCGGCGGCGCAACGCTGGTGATGTTCGGTACCATCGCGGCATCCGGCGTGCGTATCGTCTCCCGCGAACCGCTGAACCGTCGTGCGATCCTGATTATCGCGCTGTCGCTGGCGGTTGGTCTGGGCGTCTCTCAGCAGCCACAAATTCTGCAGTTCGCGCCGGACTGGTTGAAAAACCTGCTCTCTTCCGGTATCGCTGCCGGTGGTATCACCGCGATTATCCTCAACCTGGTCTTCCCGCCGGAAAAAGCGTAATCCCTTCGCGGCAGTGGTTTCGCCACTGCCGCTGACATCGAATAATACGATTCCCGCCTTGAGGAATGCGCATAAATCATGCATAACAGGTTTATGTGCCCTTCTCAGGACGGAAGATCATGAAATTTCTTGGAAAGCTCATTATCTGGCTGTTGATCGCCCTGCTGCTGGTGATCCTGGCCTTCTACTTCTTACTGCAAACGCGCTGGGGCGCACGTCACGTTAGCCAGTGGCTGAGCGACAGTACCCCGTACCACGTGACGTTTGACGCGATGGATCATCGCTTTTCTTCGCCTTCTCATATCCTGCTGAAAAACGTCACCTTTGGCCGCGACGGCAAGCCTGCGACGCTGGTTGCCAAAGCGGTGGATATCGGTCTGAGCTCGCGCCAGATAACGGACCCGCTGCACGTCGATACCATTCTGTTGCAGGACGGCACGCTAAACCTTTCTCCGTCTAACGCCCCGCTGCCGTTTGCCGCAGACCGCCTGCAGCTGAGCAATATGGCGCTGAACAGCCCGGAAACCGGCTGGGATTTGAGCGCTCAGCGCGTCTCCGGCGGCGTGATGCCTTGGGCACCGGTTGCGGGAAACGTGCTGGGCACCAAAGCCCAGATTCAGATGAGCGCAGGCTCGCTGTCGCTTAACGGCATCCCGGCCACCAACGCGCTGATTGAAGGCACCCTCGACAACGGCGAGGTCACCTTAACCACCGTCGGTGCCGATATGGCGCGCGGTTCACTCACCGGCAACGCACGGCGCAACAGCGACGGCAGTTGGGTGGTGGATAATCTGCGTCTTAACGAAATCCGCATGCAGAGCGACAAGCCGCTGCTCGATTTCCTTGCGCCGCTCACCACCGTGCCGTCGTTACAGATTGGCCGTCTTGATATCACCGATGCACGACTGCAAGGTCCGGATTGGGCGGTGACCGACCTCGACCTCAACTTGCGCAACCTGACCCTCAGCCAGGGTGGCTGGCAGAGCGACGACGGTAAAATTTCGATGAATGCCAGCGAGTTTATCTACGGCTCGCTGCACCTGCTCGACCCGATCCTCAACGCGGAATTTTCACCGCAGGGCATTGCGTTGCGCCAGTTTACCTCGCGCTGGGAAGGCGGCATGGTGCGCAGTTCCGGTAACTGGCTGCGCGCCGGGAATGCCCTGGTGCTGGACGACGCGGTCGTCGCCGGGCTGGAGTATACGCTGCCAGAGAACTGGAAAACGCTGTGGATGGAACAGCTACCACCGTGGCTGCAAAGCGTGACCCTGAAGAAATTCGGCGCCAGCCGCAACCTGGTGATTGATATCAACCCTGACTTCCCATGGCAGATCACCGCGCTGGACGGCTACGGCGCCAATCTTCAGTTGGCGAAAAACCGCCAGTGGGGCGTCTGGGGCGGCAGTGCGACGCTGAACGGCGCGGCGGCAACCTTTAACCGCATCGACGTGCGTCGTCCGTCGATGACGCTGAACGCCGATGCCTCGAACGTCAACATCACCGAGCTGAGCGCCTTTACCGAAAAAGGCATTCTGGAGGCCACCGCGACCGTTGCACAGCAGCCACAGCGCCATACCCGCGTGACGCTGAACGGCCGCGGCGTGCCGCTGAACGTGCTCCAGCAATGGGGATGGCCAGCGTTGCCGATTACCGGCGATGGGAATATTCAGCTGACGGCGAGCGGGAATGTGCAGGCCGATGCACCGCTGAAACCGACGGTGAACGGGCAGCTGCATGCGGTGAATATGGATAAGCAGGAAGTCACCCAGCAGATACAGGGTGGAGTGATAAAGTAGCCCGGGCGAGGCGTTTACGCCGACCCCGGGGTTAACCTGGAGCCTCCCCGGCGGCGTTGCGCTTGGCCGGGCTACAAGAGGCGCGAGGGAGAAAACCAAACATGCTAGCCGCACAATCGGTCCCCTCTCCCCTATGGGGAGAGGGGACATCCTCAATACTACAGCGTAATCACCAGCTCATTACCCTGCGCCGTCACCACCACGCCAAGCTCGCTACCCGCCTGAGTACCGCCCTGCACACCAGCCACCTGCTGGATATTGCGCAGACACAGCGTCCAACCGCTCGCCTTGCCGTTGCCCGTCACGGTAATCACGTTACCCTGACGTTTTGCGCTCAGCGTATAGATAACTGAACCGTCCTGCGCTGGCACTTTACACACAGCCTGACGACCGTCCTCCAGGTGGAACAGCTGGAACGCAGTTCCTTCATGCCAGGCGTAGTTTGGCACCTGATTGTTATTACCCAGCGCCAGCAGGGTGTTGTCGCGTACGTACACCGGCAGGCTCATAAAGTCATGCTGCTGTTTATGCCAGCGGCTGCCCTGCACCTCATCGTTGTGCCACAGGTGCGTCCAGCGGCCTTCCGGCAGGTAGAACTGCACGTCGCCCGCTTCGGTGAACACCGGCGCTACCGCCAGGGAGTCGCCGAGCATGTACTGACGGTCGAGATAGTCGCACGCCGGGTCGTCCGGGAACTCCAGCATCATGGCGCGCAGCATCGGCGTGCCCTGCTCGTTGGCCAGCGCCGCCTGACGATACAGGTACGGCATCATGCGGCACTTCATTTCGGTGAAGTAGCGCACCACATCGCAGGACTCTTCGTCGTACGCCCATGGCACACGATAGGATTTGCTGCCGTGCAGGCGGCTGTGGCTGGAGAACAGGCCGAAGGCGCACCAGCGCTTGTAGACATCCGCCGGGGCGGTATTCTCGAAGCCGCCGATGTCGTGGCTCCAGAAGCCAAAGCCGGACAGACCAATCGACAGGCCGCCGCGCAGGCTTTCCGCCATAGATTCGTAGTTGGCGTAGCAGTCGCCGCCCCAGTGCACAGGGAACTGTTGCGCGCCCACCGAGGCGGAACGGGCAAACAGCACCGCTTCTTTCTCGCCCAGGTTTTCTTTGAGCACGTTCCACACCAGCTCGTTGTAGATGAAAGCGTAGTGGTTGTGCATTTTCTGCGGGTCGGCATCGTTGAACCAACGTACGTCGGTTGGGATGCGCTCGCCGAAGTCAGTTTTGAAGCAATCGACGCCCATCTCCACCAGGCCTTTCAGCTTGTCGGCGTACCACTGACAGGCTTCCGGGTTGGTGAAGTCATAAATCGCCAGCCCCGGCTGCCATTTATCCCACTGCCAGACAGAACCATCTGGGCGTTTGAGCAGATAGCCCTTCTCTTTCAGCTCTTTGAAAATTGGTGATTTCTGACCAATGTACGGGTTAATCCACACGCAGACCTTCAGCCCTTTGTCTTTCAGGCGCTGGATCATGCCTTTCGGATCCGGGAAGGTCACCGGGTCCCACTCGAAGTCGCACCACTGGAAGGCTTTCATCCAGAAGCAGTCGAAGTGGAAGACGTGCAGCGGCAGGTCACGCTCCGCCATGCCGTCGATAAAGCTGTTGACCGTCGCTTCGTCGTAGTTGGTGGTAAACGAAGTGGTCAGCCACAGGCCAAAGGACCAGGCCGGTGGCAGCGCCGGGCGACCGGTGAATTGGGTATAGCGGTTCAACACCTCTTTCGGGGTTGGGCCGTCGATAACGAAGTATTCCAGATACTCGCCTTCGACGCTGAACTGCACCTTGGAGACTTTCTCAGAGCCAATCTCGAAGGAGACGTTTTCCGGGTGATTCACCAGCACGCCGTAGCCGCGGTTGGTCAGGTAGAACGGAATATTTTTGTAGGACTGTTCGGTACTGGTGCCGCCGTCGCGGTTCCAGGTTTCGACGTTCTGGCCGTTGCGCACCAGCGCGGTAAAGCGCTCGCCCAGGCCATAAACGGTTTCACCCACGCCAAGGTCCAGACGCTCGAACATGTAGTTGCGGCTGTCGTTGCTGTCCTGCACGTAGCCGTTGTTTTTCAGCTGGCTGCCGGTAATGCGAACGCCGTTGCGCAGGAAGTCCAGCGACCAGAACTCACCTTTGGTGACGCGCACGCTCAGGTTGCCGCTTTTCAGCTCGGCAAACTCGGTGGTGTTCTGGATTTGTACCTTCACATCTTTCAGCACGTTCAGCGGATAGTGCGGGCCTTTATCCAGCGCGCCCTGGAAGTGCTCAATACGCACGCCAACCACGCCTTCCTGAGGGGAGAAAAAGCGAAGGGTGAACATCGGCGTGTCTAGCTGCCATGTACGCTCCCGTACATCACGCGGCGCGACGTACACCACCAACTCATTCCCGTGCTGTTCAACATCAAACACCTGAACAGGATGAATCAAATTCAGACCCGGCTGGGTCAACCAGTTTCCATCACTGATCTTCATAGTTCGTCCTCTTAATTCTTAACAGTTTGATTCATAGATACGTTTTCAAAATCCTGCTGATTGCGGTGCGCACCGCTCGCCAGTTCGGCCATCATCTTGACCAGGAACGGCGTTTTCAGGGTGTAGAAGCGCTTCGCCACGATGGCGCTCAGCAGGTAGCAAATAGCCGGAACGATAGTGAACAGGGCAATAATGATGCTGATGGTGGTTGGGTTCTGCGTTTTGGCCGCGGCGTCATAACCGCCGCCAGCCAGCATCCAGCCAATCATCGCACCGCCCAGCGCCAGGCCGAGCTTCAGCACGAACAGCGTGCCTGCGAAGCTAATGCCGGTGAGACGTTTACCGTTACGCCATTCGCCGTAGTCAACGGTGTCGGACATCATGACCCACTGAATTGGGGTCACGAGTTGGTGCAGAACGCCAATCACGAAGATAAAGGCAAACATGATGATGCTAGCGTTCATTGGAACAAAGAACATCGCCAGGCTCAGGACCGCCAGAATGGCGTTGGTCCACCAGAAGACGCTCACTTTACATTTCCAGTCGGTCAGCGGTTTAGCTAACGCCGAGCCAATCAGGTTACCGACGCAATAGGTGGTGAGGAAGGCGGTAAACAGCGCTGGGGAGCCCATAATCCAGGTGACGTAATACATCATCGCCCCGCCGCGTATGCAGACCGCCATGATGTTGAGAATGGTGAGCAGGCCGACGATGCGCCACTGGTCGTTGTGCCAGATGTCACGCAGGTCTTCACGCATGGAGTTATTGGTTGGCGGCGCTTCCACACGTTCTTTGGTGGTGAAGAAGCAGAACGCCAGCATCAGGAACGCCACCACCGAGAGCACGGCAATGCCGCCCTGGAAGCCAAACGCTTTATCATCTCCGCCAATCAAATTCACCAGCGGCATCATCAGCACGGTAGAGAGCATGCCGCCCGCCGTCGCCAGCACAAAGCGCCAGGACTGCAACGAGATACGCTGCGTCGGGTCGTTGGTGATCACACCGCCCAATGCGCAGTAAGGGATATTCACCACGGTGTAGAACAGGGTCAGCAGCGTGTAGGTAATCGCCGCATAAATCAGTTTGCCGTTATGGCTGAAGTCCGGGGTGCTGTAGGCCAGCACGCAGACCACGCCGAACGGCAGCGCGCCAAACAGCACCCATGGGCGGAACTTGCCCCAGCGGCTGCGGGTACGGTCGGCCAGCAGCCCCATGCACGGATCGGAGATAGCATCCAGCGCGCGCGCCAGAAGGAACATGGTGCCAACAAAACCTGCGGGTATACCGAAGATATCGGTATAGAAGAACATCATGTACAACATGACGTTATCGAAAATGATATGGCTGGCGGCATCGCCCATTCCGTAGCCGATCTTCTCTTTGACAGATAATACTTCACTCTTCATCTTCCAAACCCTTTTCGCACCGCATCCACGTTGGTACCGGTTACACATTTTTTAAACCATCCGCCCTATAAGGTGAATTGCGATATCTCGTTATCAAATTACGTTTCTTGATTTCTGTGATCTGGGTTGGTGGGTAGAGTGTGTCGAAGTGTAACTTGCGGATTTTGAAGATATTTCTATCCATGCCGTGCGGAAGATATAAAAAAGATGGCGAAAAATGTAAGTAAAGATGTGGTAACTGATTGAAAGTGGCTATAATGCGCCCCGCCTCCATGTAGCAATGCAGGCGCGGAAGATCGTCGTCTCCGGTGAGACGATTGGACTTCTTTTCCAGTGGTAGCCGCCTGCGGCTCCCGGCAGGTTCGACTCCTGCGATCTCCGCCAAAATTGCTCACTTTTCCGCCAAAGCATTATTCCGTTTTATCTATACTCTCCCTTAGCGACATCCTTTTTCGTACTGATGACTGTCCCGGCTCGTTTACGCCGTAAGCCTATGCGGCCAGCGGTTGATAAACACGACGCTAACTGCCCGTGAAATGGTCAAATATTCGGTCATGGCGCTGGTTTTTACGCCATTCATCGGGCAAGAAGTGCGGTAAATTGTGTGTGGTGTTACAGGTGAAAAATGTAACCCTAAGAAAAGGCTGGGTTTTATCTGGGAAGTCCGAAAGTGACCGGGCTGCGGGGCGAAAAATGTGCCCTGGGGGGATGTGGTAAATGATTGAAAGTAGATATAATGCGCCCCGCCTCCATGTAGCAATGTAGGCGCGGAAGATCGTCGTCTCCGGTGAGGCGGCTGGACTTCAAATCCAGTTGGGGCCGCCAGCGGTCCCGGGCAGGTTCGACTCCTGTGATCTTCCGCCAAATTGCCATTTCTGACATTCTCTCACCCTTGATACCAGATAAAAGTGCAACGAGTGTAGAAAATCCTCGCAACTTAAGTCTTCTCACGCAAAATATGCCCCCCTCTCATATTTTTTCTATTATTTTTAATTTTAATTTTCGTTCTTTTCCATGATGTAAAATTTATTAAATAAAAATCAACGATTATAAGCAACTTTAGCAATAATCATTATAAATCAATAGCTTGGCGATAAAAACTTAAATTAATATCATCACAAAACAATGAAGATATTATCACCCGTCAAGAAAAAATCCAGTATGAATATATTTAAACTAATATCTAAAAATGACCACCATCTATATATAGCAGACAATATAAAATTCTATTAATATGAGAAACCGGCATGAACCCATGCATTGCCTGGAATATATTTCATTAGGAAAATTCTTACCAAACGTGACAAATGCAATGACATTTAGCTCCAAAATAAAAATCATAATACAATCATAAGTTATACATGGCGTATTTATGTTGGTGTAACTGGATGAGGATTTCAGGAATGTCTCTAATCAAGTCAAAAAAAATAAAAGATAAAAAAGAATATAAAACATACTATAAACTAATTTCAATTATTTTCCTTTTTAACCAAACTGCTTTCGCTGCTCATACCGATGCATCTGGTAATGAAGTCGCGTCAAATGCAATACAAAGTATTGATGAAACAGGATCAGGATATTCTGGAACATTTGATTCAAGCAATATATCATCAACGGATTCCCCTTACCAATTACAACAAAACTCAGGATCCGGAAATGCAAATGAATATTCGGTAGTCAATCCGTTGACAGGAGAGAAATTATATTCCTCAGAGGCAACATATTATTTAAAAAACTCTATTAGCGGCGACTACTCAGATGAGTTCTCAGCCGAAAACTCAGATGGCGTGATTCATTATTACGAGGGAAACTCGACTACAACTTCGGGAAAGTTCTCAGCATCCGGCACGGGAGCCACGCTAATTCTATATAAGAACTATACCGTTAACGCAGAGATTGATGCTAATAATGACTCGATGGTTTTTGTTAGTTCAAACCATGCATCTGGCGCGACTATATCATTAGATGCCTCTACTGCATATTTTGACAAAAATATCGCAACATCTTCAAACTTCACCATAAAGAACGGTTCATCGGTGACTATGTATGGGAACGATGCGGGTGAAGTTTCTGTGCTAAATAATGCGTCAACGGTTGTTCTTGACTCAAATTATGCTGCTGAATCAACCTTGATAAATGAGAATGGTGGCGTACTAACGGCAATAAACAATAATGCTCCAGGAACCACGATAATAACTAATAATGCAAATACAATATTAAAGAATAACGTATCCACAAAAAATACAATGGAAGTGAGTAACGGAGGCGTACTTTCAGGCGAGGGCAATGATTCATCAAATTCAAAAATAACCGCTAACAATTCAACGCTAAATTTTAAATCAAATACAGTAAATGATGCAACCATCACTCTGAGCAATAAAAGTCAGTTAATTTCAAATAATGACTCGGTAATCTCAACCGAAATAAACATAGACAAAACCTCCTCTGCATATATAAATGAAGGGATAGCGACCAAGAGTATCATTAACAACGATGGTCACTTGGATCTTTCTAATAGTTCCACATCATCTGCCACCATAACAAACAGCGGGGAATTATCCTTCTCCGGAAATAGTGGTGATTCGGTAAATATTGTGAATGAAGATGCAGGGAAGATGTATTTAAAAGAGGGAAATACCTTTACCCACTCGACATTAAATAATACTGGTGAACTATTCGCAAATGGACAGCAGGATGTTGATGGAAGCACATTAAATAATACAGGGGTAGCATATTTAACCGATACGTTATTAACGGGTGATAGTATATTAAATAACAGTGGCTATATTTATTTACTATCTTCATCCGTGATTTCTTCATTAACAAATAGCGGAAATGTAATACTTAATTCCTGTTCATCCTGTGCTGGTTATACATTGACTGTTGATGGAAATTACGTCGGTAACCAGGGAACCTTATCTATAGGAACCGTGCTGGGTGGTGACGACAGCCTGACAGACAAACTGTCTATTAGCGGCTCAGCAACCGGAAAAACCTATGTGACGGTAGCCAATGAAGGCGGAACAGGGGCTAAGACGCTGGAAGGGATTGAGGTCATTTCTACCGGCAGCTCAACCTCTGATGCCTTCACTCAGAAGGGCCGTATCGTTGCGGGCAGCTATGAATATCATCTCCAGCAGGGGACAGCTTCAGGGGCAAATATGAACAACTGGTATTTAACCAGTAATGAAGTTTATCGACCTGAGCGAGGCAGCTATGCCTCAAACCTGCAGGCAGCAGCAACAATGTTTAATATGCGCTTGGAAGACCGAAAAGGAAACGGGGCCTATATCAATCCCGTCACCGGTGCGCGCCAGGAAAGTAGTCTGTGGGTACGTTCTGTGGGCGCCCATTCAGAAGGACGGATGTCAGATGGCCAGTCTAAGTATTCTGCAAACCGCATGGTATTTCAGATTGGGAACGACATTCTTAACGGCAGTCTTGGCATCGATGACGCCTGGAACCTCGGCATAATGGGTGGCTATGGGAAACAATACAGCAGCACTCTTAATAACCTGTCGGGTTACAAATCAAAAGGTTCTGTGTGGGGTTACAGCACCGGAATCTACGGTACCTGGTATCAGAACGCGAAAGACAAAACAGGTCTGTATGCGGATAGTTGGCTTGCCTGGAATTGGTTTAATAACTCCGTGAAGGGCGATGAACTATCGTATGAAAAGTACAAATCAAAAGGTCTTACTGCTTCTTTGGAGACCGGATATACCTTCCATACCGGCTCGTACATGACATCAGGCGGCATGGTGAATAACGTTTACGTAACGCCGCAGGCACAGGTACTGTGGTCTGGGGTGAAGGCCGATGACCATACAGAAGCAAACGGTACGAAAGTTGAGGGCCGTGGCAGTGATAACATACAGACTCGTTTGGGTGTACGTTTATCAATGACTGGTCAGAGCCGTCTGAACAAAGGTACGGTACGTCAATTCGAGCCGTTTGTAGAAGCTAACTGGGTATACACCGCAAAAGATTATGGTGTGAAAATGGGTGATGAACGCTCTGACATCCAGGGTCAACGCAATGTAGCCGAACTCAAAACGGGCGTGGAAGGTCGCGTAAGCGAAAACCTGAGCGTGTGGGGCAGCGTAGCTCAGCAAATAGGGGCCAACAGCTATCAGGATACTCAGGGTATGCTGGGCGTAAAATACGCTTTCTAACGATCAAAGCTGAAGAATGGCCGGGTAAACACAGCTTTACCCGGCAAGAAACAGATACACAAGCCCTACTATTTTTAGGGAATGATCCGAAAACGCAGCGTCAGTATTATTCAAATCATTTAATTATTGCTACATATTATTTTATAAATAATAAAATAGATACCTTATTTATACCCGCGTTTATTATCGACTATTCCATTTCAAATAATCACTTAGCATTTGAATATATCATATATTTTATATTCTTATTTTCTCATCCAATAAGGTGATGGGGGATCTATTTTTAATAAAAAAGTCTTAAGGTAAATTGGCGGAATATAACTACCTACTCTACTTTTATATAAGGGATTTAAGCTTCATATGTCATTGTTTTACTAGGGAAAAGTAACACCTATGTAGAGGTCAATACTATGAACACGTCTTTCAAGTTCATTTTTTTCTGCCTGGCATCCGCCGTTATTCCCGCAGCAAACGCGGCAGTGGCAACAAATACCTTTCAGGTACAGCTCGTTATTACAAGCAGCTGCAGTGTCGCGCAACCTGCGGCGCTGAATATGGGGTCGGTGGCGTCCAATGCCACAACGGCTAACGGCTCGACCAGCATGGCCGTCACCTGTTCCAGAACCACGCCTTACTTTGTGGGTCTGACGCCATCTTCTGCTAACGGCGGTGGTACCACCGGTAACGGCTTTATGGCGGGCACGACGGGCAACACGGATAAAGTCCCGTATCAGCTCAACCAGGACTCCGCCGGTACCAAACCGTGGGGTAACACCGCCACCTCCAGCAGCGCCGGTAACGGGGTTGGGGGAACCGGTAGCGGCCTGGCGCAGAGCATCACGGTATATGCCGTGGCCCCTAACGCCAACTTCAAACCCGATACCTATACCGATACGGTCACCATCAGCGTTAACTACTAGTTCAGGGACGACACATGAATGGGAAAAAGAGTGCGCTTGCCTTTATTTTGGGGATGGTCTTCGTCAGCCGACTGGCGATAGCAGACGGCCTGCAGGTCACGCCCGTCAACCTGACGCTGCAACAAGACCAGCGGGCGGAGGGCATATGGCTGAGCAACACCGGCAGCAACCCTATCAACGCTCAGGTGCGGGTGTTTCACTGGAGCCAGAGCGACTATGGCGACAAGCTCGCCGCGTCGCAGGGGCTGGTGATAAGCCCACCGATGCTGACCTTAGCGCCCGGCGGGCGACAGCTTATCCGCGTGATCCGCACCGGGCCGCCGCCGGCCACCGAAGATGCCTATCGGCTCTCCATTAACGAGCTGCCGCCGTCAGTGCCGAAAAAAAATGCCCTGCAGTTTGTGCTGCACTACTCCATTCCCGTCTTTATCCAGCCTCCGGGCGTGGCTGATGCTTTCGCCAAACTGCAATGGCAGATCCATCGCGAAGACGGGAAAGCGTTCTTGCAAGTCAGCAATCAGGGAGACGGGCACGCGCAGATTTCAGCGGTCAGCATTTTCTCCGCGTCAGGTAGCCGAAAAGAGATTACCCCGGGGTTATTAGGTTACGTGCTTCCCGGCTCGACGATGCGCTGGATTATTCCCGCCAGCGCCGGTGACGCAGGACAGGGAGGGAAGCTTGAAGTCACGGTCAATGGTAAAAAATCGCTGCAACCGCTATAGCAGGCCAACCTGGCTTTTAATTATTTTAATTTTCAATGTGTTATTTTTAACAAGGGGTATGTCTGCGGAAATGAAAAGCGACAAACCGCCGCAGGATGGGGTGATTACCGATGGTAAACCGCTGGTCGGGGTCGATCTTTATCTCGACGTTACGCTGAACCAAACCCACATCGGCATCGCCCGGTTCGGCTATGACAACAACCGGCTGTACGCCAGCGCCGACAGCCTGCGCCAGATTGGGCTGCGGGTAGCCTCCGGCACGCCGGACCCGGTCTGTCTGAATGATATCGCCCAGTTGCAGCTGGACTACGATGCCAATCTGCAAACGCTGATCCTCACCGCCCCACTGCCGATGCTGGATATGGGTACCACGGAGATTAGCGACCGGGATGATGCTAACCCGAAGGTCAGCACGTCGCGCGGTTTGCTGCTCAATTACGATCTCTACGCCTCGCAGGAAAAAAACCAACAGAACAACGCCAACGCGTACACCGAGCTTCGCGCCTTCAGCAGCGCGGGCGTGCTGAGCTCCACGCAGATAGCCCGCTACAGCAGCAGCCATGACGATTACGATCAGGGAAACGGGATGACGCGCCTGGACACCAGCTGGCGTTCCTCTTTCCCGGAACGGGTGTTCTCCGTCACCGTCGGGGATACCTTTACCAGCGCGCTGAACTGGTCACGCCCGACCCGCATCGCCGGGATACAGCTCGGTACGGACTATAGTCTTCAGCCCTACACACCCACCACGCCGCTGCCGTCGTTTTTTGGCTCCGCTACCCTGCCTTCAAGCATTGAACTGTATATGAACGGCGTGAAGTACTACAACGGCGAAGTTCCGGCGGGGAATTTTGAAATTAATACCCTGCCGAACATTAACGGCGCGGGCACCGGCCAGGTCACGATGACCGATGCCTTAGGCAAAACAACGGTGCAGAATTTCTCGTTCTATACCGACCAGTCTTTACTGCGCAAAGGCATTACCCAGTGGTCAGCGGAAGTCGGCGTGGTGCGTAACAACTACGGCTACTCCTCCTTCGATTACTCCAGCAATCCCGCCTTTAGCGGTACCTGGAGACACGGTTTCAGCAATAGCTTTACCCTCGGCGGACACGCCGAAGCCACCGACAGCCTGGCAAACGGCGGTTTGAGCAGCGACTGGATACCCGGCGCTAGCAGCGGCATCATCTCTACCTCGCTGGCGATGAGCGCAGACTCGGGGAAAAACGGCCTCCTCTACGCCCTGGGCTACCGCTGGAGCAACAGCCGCTTTAGTTTCAGCACCGCCACCACGGCCACCGTCAACGACTATCACGACGTTGCCACCCGTTACGGCCAGGCGCCGCCTTCGCTGAATCAGAGCACCATTGTGGGCTACACCACGGATGCACTCGGCAGCTTTAGCGTGGGCTACCTGCAGTTTCGTTATCCCGGTGAAAGCACGCAACGCTATACCAATGCCAACTGGTATAAATCCGTGACGGATAACGTCTATCTCAACGCTGGGCTCAATCAGAACGTGGATAAAAGCCGCGACCGTAGCCTGTATCTGATGGTCAGCGTCTCGTTTGATAACAACATTAGCGCCAGCAGCACCGTGCAGCGCAGCAACGACCAGATGAGCTACATGCTCAACGCCAGCAAGACGCAGCCTACGGACGGTGGCTGGGGCTGGAATCTGGCGCTCAACCAACAGGATTCACAACAAAATGGGCAAGGCGAACTCGGCTATCTGGGGCGCTACGGCAAAGTGTACAGCGGCTATAGCCATATCGCTGACAGCCAGACAGCCTATGCGGGCGCTGACGGTTCGCTGGTGCTGATGGGCGGCGGCGTGTTTGCTTCGCGCCTCATCAACAACGGTTTCGCGGTGGTCTCGACTGACGGCGTGCCGGGCGTGCCCATTGAGTTGCAGAACAACCCGATTGGCACCAGCGATAGCCAGGGGCTGCTGCTCGTTACGCCGCTTAACAGCTATCAGAAAAACCAGATCAGCATTAATCCGTTAAACCTGCCTGCGAATATGCAGATCTACCCCGTTAACGCCGTGGCAACCCCTGCCGACCGTTCCGGGACGATGGTGAATTTCACCGTCAGGCCGGTACGCTCCGCATTGATTATCCTGAAAGATAGCAAAGGGGAGGACATTCCCGAGGGCTCAACCGCCGTGCTTAACGGCGCATCCGGGCAACGTGCGGTGGTCGGTTTCGACGGTATGGTCTACTTCGATACGCTGAAAATGCACAACACGCTGAGGGTGAGCACCCGCTCAGGCGGCTGTTCTGCCCAGTTCGACTACCCGCAAAAACCACGGGATATCCCGCAGATTGGCCCGTTAACGTGCCAATAAACGCTTTCACTGAACAGGAGCTGACGCTATGTGGCTACGCGTGTTGATTTTACTCATTGGGGTTTTCTGTTTTCCCATGAAAAGCCATGCGGTGAACTGCTCAATCAGCGCCGTCTCGAACGTGGCGTTTAGCTCAGTAAACCCGTTATCCACGACCGATGCCCAGGCCTCGATGACTTTTAACTACAGCTGTTCAAAAGTCGTCGGGGATTTGCTGGGTGGATATACGCTGTGCTTTAACCTCGGTGCACCTGGCGGCAATACGATCGCCACCCGCAAAATGACCACCACCAGCGGTGGTACACTGAACTATCAGCTTTACTACAAGGATAGCAGTGGGAACAGCCAGGTCTGGGGAAATCAGACAGCTGGCGGAGGCACCTTCCCCACGGTCGGTATCAACCTGCTGGATCTCACCACGGTCAGCGGCAGTTTGACTGTCTATGGCACCGTCCCTAGCGGGCAAAATACCGTCGCGCCGGGTAACTATACCGACACCTATACCGGTGCGACAGCATACGTCACCATCAACGGCGCGTTGCTGGCACCGCCGGGAACCTGTAGCACAACCAACTTACAGACCTTCCCATTCCTGGTGACCGCCTCCGTCAACAAACAGTGCAATATCAATGCCGTCAATAACATCAACCTCGGCTCGGTTCCCAGCTCGCAGACCAATATTACCGGTAATAACTTTTTTACCATGGCGTGCACCAACTCTACGCCGTATACCATTGGCCTGTCGCCTTCCAACGGCAGTACCACCGGCAGCGGTATGATGAAAAGTACCGCGGTTCCCGCCACCAATACCGATCAGGTGCCTTATCAGCTTAACTCGACGGCAGGCGTTAGCGGCACGGCATGGGGCAATATTATTTCTACCAATACGGTAGCGGGTACAGGCACCGGATTAGCCGTCAACCAGACGGTTTACGCCGTAGCCCCTAGCGCCAATTATCGCCCGGATACCTATGCCGATACCGTCACCATCAATGTGAACTACTAAAGAAAATCTTTATCGATAACGTATACTGAAACCCATTATCTCCCGTGAGGAATTCGTATGCGTTCGCTAAACCGCCTCAAATGGCTGCACGCCTTTGAAGCCACCGCCCGCCACGGCAGCTTTACCGGCGCGGCGCAGGAACTGGGCGTGACACCCGCCGCCGTTGGGCAATTAGTCAGGGCGCTGGAAGATTGGGTCGGGCACCCGCTGCTGCACCGCGCACGCACCGGTAAAGAGCGGCTGACGCTGGTGAGTGAAGCGCAGGAAGCCTTGCAGGACATCACCCAGGGGCTGGATAAGCTCGAGTCCGGGCTTAACAAGCTGCGCGGCCGCCGGGCGCGTTCGGTGGTGGTGGTCACCGCCTCGCAGGTGCTGATGATGAACTGGCTGATGGAGCGCCTGAACCGCTTCTCTGAAGCGCATGAGGCTATCGACCTGCGCCTGAACGTTACCGAAAAGCTGATGGATGTCTCCCACGGCGAGGCCGACGTCGGCATTCGCTGCGGTCAGGGTGACTGGCCGGGTGTGGATAAAACCTGGCTGATGGACGAAGAGGCGGTGCTGGTCTGTAGCCCGCGGCTGGTGCCGCCGGAGAAAACCGCCTGCGGCGTCTGGCTCTCGCAGCAAAAGCTGATTCACGACGATACCCCGCACCCCGGCGCTAATTTCCCCGGCTGGGACGAGGTGCTCAGCACGCTAAACGCGCCAGCGGCAAAAGAGAGCGGGCTGCATATCAACTCCACCTCAGCGGTGATCCTCGCCGCCTTAAGCGGGCGCGGCGTGGCGATTGTGCGCCATGCGCTGGTGAAAGCGTTGATTAGCACCGAACAGTTGACGCAACTGCACCCCGATCACCGCTGGCCGCTCACCTGGTCCTATTATCTGGTCACGCCACAGCATGCGGTCATGCGCCCGGAAGTGCGTATTTTCCACGACTGGTTAATTACAGATATCGCGACGGAAAGCGGTGCCGCGTAGAAAAACTATCCTGCATCGCAAGAAGATCTGATTTGTGGCGTCGGCCATGACTTCTGATAATTCAGGCAACCCAACTGCCACTATGAATACAGGAGAACATCATGGCCTGGTTACAAATCACCCTCGATATCAGCCCCGCAAACCGTCCCGCCGCTGCAGGCGTTTATCAGCAGTACAAGGCACCGTTCCTCAACACCATCGCCGGGGCAACCGCCAAAGAGCTGTTGATCCGCGAGGAAGACGTGCAGGTATTGCACGGCTTTAACACCCGCGAACAGGCGCAGGCCTATCTCAGCAGCGACCTGTTCACCCAGGACGTGGTCGAAGCGCTGAAGCCGTATCTGAACCGCGCGCCGGACGTGCGTATTTACGATGTAGCTTAAGGGAATTACCCCTCACCCCGGCCCTCTCCCCAAAGGGGCGAGGGTTAGGGTGAGGGGGGCAGCACCCATCACTCAGCCGTCGGATAATCCAGATACCCCGCCTTCCCACCGCCAAAGAACTGCTCCTTCACCGGCGCATTCAGCGGTAAATCATGCTCCAGACGATACGGCAGGTCCGGGTTAGCAATAAACGGGCGACCAAAGCCAATCAAATCCGCCCACCCTTTTGCCAGCGCCTCTTCGGCACGGGCTTTGGTGTACTTACCGGAGTAAATCAGCGTGCCGTGGAAGATAATCCGCAGCGCTTCTTTAAACGCCGCTGGCATCACCGGCGCATCGTCCCAATCAGCTTCAGCGATATGAATATAGGCAATACCCATCTCGCTCAGCACGCTGGCCGCTGCCAGATAGGTCGCTTCCGGCGTATCGTCGCGGGAGCCCATCAGCGTAGTCAACGGTGCGAGGCGAATCCCCACGCGCTCTTTACCAATCGCCTCAGACACCGCCGCCACCACCTCTTTCATAAAGCGCAGACGGTTTTGCAGCGAACCGCCGTATTCGTCGTCGCGCAGGTTGGCCTGCGAATCAATAAACTGATTAATCAGGTAGCCGTTCGCCCCGTGCAGCTCAATGCCATCAAAACCAGCGGCAATGGCGTTGCGCGCCGCCTGGGCATAGTCGTTAACGATAGCCGGGATCTCATCGGTACGCAGGGCGCGTGGCATATCATGCTGGAGCATCGCGCCGACGCCGCTTTCCGGGCCACGCCCTTCTACGTCAACAAACACTTTCACGCCCTCGGCCTGGATCGCGGAAGAAGAGACCGGCTGCGCGCCGTTCGGCTGCAGGACGTTGTGTGAAACACGACCCACGTGCCACAGTTGGGCGAAGATTTTGCCGCCTGCCTGATGCACCGCGGAGGTCACTTTTTTCCAGCCTTCAATCTGTGCTTCAGAGTACATACCCGGCGTCCAGGCATAGCCCTGACCCTGCTGGCTGATTTGCGTGCCTTCGCTGATGATAAGCCCGGCGCTGGCGCGCTGTGCGTAGTAGTCGGCCATCATATCAGTGGCGACGTCACCAGCGCCGGCGCGGGAGCGGGTCATCGGCGGCATCACGATACGGTTAGCCAGCGGCAGGTCGTTCAGAGCGTATTTATTGAATAACATGCTGTTTTCCTCCGCTTATTTGTACAGTTCAGCGCTCATAGTCACGGTGTTGCCCATGCGTGCGCTGGTGATTTTGTAGTCGGAGGCGTTCATCTCTTTGGCTTTCTGCGCAATAACCGCTTCAGCGGAGTCCAGCGTGGTGGCGGTCGCCGTGACGCTTTGCGCGGAGGCGCTAAAAGCAGCAGCGCAGAGAAGAGAAGCAGCAAAAATCGTGGTAAGGGTTTTCATGGTCGTATCCTGTTCGGTATGGGACGTTACGCTCGGTAACGTGATGCGAAGAAGGATACGACCGCAGACTAATTACATAAATGGTATAAATCGCAATAGACTATTAGCAATATCGCAATAGTTGAACGGTTATAGGCCCGCCCACCACAAGCGCATTTTCATGCCCCAGTAGCTCGTCCAGCCGGTCGTGGCGCTAACCGGTTTGCCTTTGTCGATAACCACCAACGTCGGAGTGACGCTCACCTGCCAGCGCTGAGCCAGCTCACCGCGCGCGTCGTTCACCACCGGCATGGTCAGCTGTTTTTTCTGCATCCACGTCGCCAGCCGCGCATCATCGCCGGAACGCAGGGCAATGCTCACCACGTTGCCGCCCTGCTCCTTCAGCTTTTCAACCGACGGCGAGGTAAAGCGGCATATGCTGCACCACGTTGCCCAGACGTAAACCAGCAGCGGGCGCGTTTCGCTCATCGCGGCGAAATCCAGCTGCTGGCCGTCTATCGTCTGCATGGTCGTGCCAGAGAAGGTGTCGGGCAGCGTCGGGCTGCGGAAGCGGTCAACGCCCCACATCAGCACCGCGGCCAACAGCAGCAGCACTATTATTTCGCGCAGCCAGCGGTATACGCGGCGACGCTGGAAAAATTTGCTCATCATGACCTCATCATAGTACGAGGCGTATCTTAGCGAGCCCGCTTAATCAGTGCTGTAAAGAAGTGTCTTTCGCCGTGTCGATGGCTGAAGCAAAACGGCATTCAAGCGCCGCTCACCGGGCCAATCCCCTGCTGGATCATCGCCAATACGTTATGGGTGATGACCTCCGGCGTCAGCATCGCCAGCCGCTCGTCGTTACGCATGCGGGAAAACGGCACCAGCACCAGACTTAACAGCGTGGTAAACAGCAGCTCCGCGCTCAGGTGCGGGTTGATTTTCCCCTCGGCCTGCCAGCGTTTCACCATCGCCAGCGTGGCATGATATTTGTCGTCGCCAAAGCGGGCGTGCATATGCTGACGCAGCACCGGCATTTCGCCAATCACTTCCTGCATCCACAGCGGGGCAAACCATTCGTGCTCGGCGGCAATCGCCGACAACGTCCTAACCATCGCCGTCAGCGCCTTTAGCGGATCCTCGGGATGGTCGCCAAACACGCCGCTTATCTGGGCGCGCAGCGGCAGAAAACGCTCTTCAATCATCACGTCGAGCAGTTGCTCACGCGAATTAAAGTAGTAGTGCAGCATTGCTGGCGTCACCCCGGCTTCACGGGCGATGGCATTCAGCGACGTGCGCGCAATTCCCTGCTGGGAGAAGAGCCGCAGCGCAATGTCTATCAGCTGTTCGCGCTTGGCCGCATCGGGCTTGCTGCCGCGCGGGCGACCGGGCTTACGCGGTTTGAGATTGTCTTTTTGTGCTGGCATAGAAACGGGATCTCTTGACCTCTGAATGATCTTCAATAAATATTAATTATGCATTTAATTAATTTCAAGTGAGAACATGATGGCATCCGAAATGACGACGAACGCACAGCCGCCCCAACAGGCGGGTGTCACTTCAGTCCGTCTGCTGTTCAGCGCACTCCTGCTGGTGATGCTGCTCTCCGCGCTCGACCAGACGATAGTCTCCACCGCGCTGCCGACCATTGTCGGCGAGCTGGGCGGCCTCGACAAGCTTTCCTGGGTGGTGACGGCCTATATCCTCACCTCCACCATCGTGGTGCCGCTGTACGGTAAGTTCGGCGATCTGTTTGGCCGCAAGCGGGTACTGCAAATCTCGATTCTGCTGTTTCTCGCGGGCTCAGCGCTATGCGGGCTGGCGCAGAACATGACGCAGCTAGTGCTGATGCGCGCCCTTCAGGGGCTCGGCGGCGGTGGCTTGATGGTCATCAGCATGGCAGCGGTGGCCGATGTAATCCCGCCTGCTGAACGCGGGCGCTATCAGGGGCTATTCGGCGGCGTGTTTGGCCTGGCGACGGTGATCGGCCCGCTCATCGGCGGCTTTATCGTGCAGCACGCTTCCTGGCGCTGGATCTTCTACATCAACCTGCCGCTGGGGCTGTTCGCGCTGTTTGTTATTGGCGCAGTGTTCCACTCCAGCAACAAGCGTAGCCAGCATCAGATTGACTGGCTGGGGGCAATTTATCTGACCATGGCGCTGGTGTGCATCATCCTCTTTACCACCGAAGGCGGCACGGTGCGCGAGTGGAGCGACCCACAGCTGTGGTGCATTCTGGCCTTTGGTCTGGTGGGCATTGCCGGGTTTATCTATGAAGAGCGGCTGGCGTTTGAGCCGATTATTCCGCTGTCGCTGTTCCGCAACCGCAGCTTCCTGCTGTGTAGCCTGATTGGCTTTATCATCGGCATGTCGCTGTTCGGCTCAGTAACCTTCCTGCCGCTGTATCTGCAGGTGGTGAAAAACGCCACGCCGACGGAAGCCGGGCTACAGCTGATTCCGCTGATGGGTGGGCTGCTGCTGACGTCGATTATCAGCGGCCGCGCCATTAGCCGCACCGGGAAATACCGCATCTACCCGATCGTCGGAACGCTGATGGGCTTTGTTGGGATGGTGCTGCTGACGCGCATTACCATTACCTCGCCAACCTGGCAGCTGTATCTGTTTACCGGCGTACTGGGGATGGGGCTTGGAATGGTGATGCAGGTGCTGGTGCTGGCGGTGCAAAACACCGTGGCGGCGAACCTTTACGGCGTGGCGACGTCTGGGGTGACGCTGTTCCGCTCCATTGGTGGCTCCATCGGCGTGGCGCTGTTTGGCGCGGTGTTTACCTCGGTGCTGCAATCACGGCTGACCAGCCTGTTACCGGAAGGCGCGGCTATTCCACCGGGGATGAACCCGGTGGCGATTCACCAGCTTCCAGAGGCCATTCGCACCGACTATCTCACCGCCTTTGGCTCGGCCATTCACGCGGCGTTTATTATGGCGGCCTGCATTATGGTGGTGGCGTTCCTGCTGTCGTGGTGGCTGAAAGAAGCGCCGCTGAAAACCCGGCACGCGTAGAGCAGTGCCGGATGGCGACTACGCCTTACCCAGCCTACGTGGTTCTGTAGGCCGGATAAGCGCAGCGTCATTCGGCAACCCTTATAACGCCTTGGTCAGGTAATGCCGCGCCATCCCCGCCAGCGGGAAATCCTCCAGCGTTTTCACCAGTTCAAATCCCTGCTTTTGATAAAACGGCAGCGCCTGGAAGCTGATGGTATCCACCAGCGCATGGCGGCAGCCTTTCTCCCGAGCCAGCGCCTCCGCGCGCTTAATAAGCTCGCTACCGACTCCGTCGCCACGCACCGTTTCACACACCCACAAATAGTCGATACTGAGCCAATCGCCTTTGCGCTGACCAATCAGGCCGCCGCGCATTACGTCCTGCTCATCGCGCAGGTAAACGCAGACATCGCACCAGTCTGTGGCATCCACAAACTGGCGGTTATAGGCGCGAAGTCCAGTCAGTAATTCGTCTTTATCTTCCTGCGTAATAATTTCTTTAATAACAAAAGGCATATTTATTCCTTATTTTTATTGGCCGATGGGTTAATTTCACAAAAAATTCTTTTTTTCTCCATTCTTTTTTGCACAAATAAAAAAAGAAAAAAACAGTATCAGAAAATGCTTTTCATCGGACGCTCGCTACGTATAATGGACGAAAATGAGAACGATCGTTCTCATCATCAACCTTCACGGAGACATGCATGACCAGCAAGCTGGAAGCCAGGCAAAAAGCCCGCCAGGACGATATCATCGCCGCTGCCCGCCGCTGCTTTCGCAACAGTGGTTTTCATGCCGCCAGCATGTCGCAGATTGCCGCCGAGGCGAAGCTCAGCGTCGGGCAAATCTACCGTTATTTCAGTAACAAAGACGCCATTATCGAAGAGATGATCCGCCGGATTATCGACCACCGCATCGCCGAGATGGAGGGCAAAACCCAGACCCATCTGATGCCGCACATGCTGGCATGGCGAGAGACGCTGAGCGAAGACGACGATGCGCTGATGCTGGAGATGTCCGCCGAAGCCACCCGTAATCCGCAGGTCGCCGCCTGGCTGAAAGCCGCCGATGAACGCATGTTTAACAACGCCTGCGAACATCTGCGTAAAACCTATCCGGAGCTGAGTGAAAGCCGAATCCGCTGCTGCGTAGAAGTGATGGCGGTGATGGTTGAAGGCACAATTTATCGTCGTCAGATCCCCCAACAGGTGGCATCTGACGAGATGGAAAAAATCTATCAGGAAATTATTAATATGCTCGTATCCGCAAAGTAATTAACTCCATTTAGATACCAGGGGATATTTTCATCCCCCTTTTGTCGTTTCCGGCCCTCCGGAGATGCAGGCTTTCTTACACCTGAAATCCTCACCCTTATTCGGCGAGGAGGGTGTCGTTCACCCTGAGAAAAATATGAAATACATAACAACCACCATCGCGGCATTATTTCTCCTGAGCGGATGCGATAATGCGCCTACCGCCTCTCCAGAGCGTCCCGCTCAGGAAGTGGGCATCGTCACATTAAAAAGCCAACCCGTTTCCGTAGTCAGTGACCTGACCGGGCGCACCACCACCTCACTGAGCGCTGAAGTTCGTCCACAGGTCTCCGGCATCATCCAGAAACGGCTTTTTAATGAAGGCGATAACGTCAAAGCGGGCCAGGCGCTGTACCAGATTGACCCGTCCAGCTTCCGCGCCACCTATAACGAAGCCGCCGCCGCGCTGAAACAGGCGCAGGCGCTGGTCGTCGCCGACTGCCAGAAAGCGCAGCGTTACGCGCTGTTAGTGAAAGATAACGGCGTATCGCGGCAGGATGCCGACGACGCACAGTCAACCTGTGCACAGGACAAGGCCAGCGTTGAGTCGAAAAAAGCGGCGCTGGAAAGCGCACGCATAAACCTCAACTGGACCACCGTCACCGCACCGATTACAGGGCGTATCGGCATCTCCTCAGTCACGCCGGGGGCGCTGGTCACCGCCGAGCAGACCACCGCGCTGGCCACCATTCGCGGCCTCGACACCATCTACGTTGACCTCACCCGTTCCAGCGTTGACCTGCTGCGTCTGCGTAAACAGTCGCTGGCGACCAACAGCGACACGCTCGGCGTGACGTTAACCCTGGAAGATGGCAGCACCTACAGCGAAAAAGGTCGCCTGGCGCTCACCGAAGTGGCGGTAGACGAGTCCACCGGCTCAGTTACCCTGCGCGCCGTGTTCCCTAACCCGAACCACCAACTGCTGCCGGGCATGTTCGTGCGAGCGAAAGTCGATGAGGGCATCATGAGCGATGCCATCCTGGCGCCGCAGCAGGGTATTACCCGCGATGCTAAAGGGATCGCGACCGCACTGGTGGTCTCCGCCGACAACAAAGTCGAGCAGCGTGAGCTGGAAACCGGCGAAACCTACGGTGACAAATGGCTGGTACTCAACGGCCTGAAAGCGGGTGATAAACTTATTGTCGAAGGTACAGCAAAAGTCACCGTCGGCCAGCAGGTGAAACCGGTTGAAGTGAAAGCTAACGGAGGAAACGCCTGATGTTTGCCCGTTTCTTCGTGCGTCGCCCGGTCTTCGCCTGGGTTATCGCCATCCTGATTATGCTGGCCGGGATGCTGGCCATCAAAACGTTGCCGGTCGCGCAATACCCGGACGTCGCGCCGCCGTCGATTAAAATCTCCGCCACCTATACCGGCGCGTCGGCGCAAACGCTGGAAAACAGCGTCACCCAGGTCATTGAACAACAGCTGACCGGATTGGATAACCTGCTCTACTTTACCTCCACCAGCAGCTCCGACGGTTCCGTAAGCATCAACGTCACCTTTGAGCAAGGTACCGACCCGGATACCGCGCAGGTTCAGGTGCAAAACAAAGTGCAGCAGGCTGAATCCCGTCTGCCAAGCGAAGTACAGCAATCTGGCGTGACGGTGGTGAAATCCCAGAGCAACTTCTTGCTAATCATGGGGGTTTACGACAAAACCGATAAGGCCAGCAGCTCCGACATCGCCGACTGGCTGGTCAGTAACATGCAGGACCCGATGGCCCGTCTCGAGGGCGTCGGCAGCCTGCAAGTGTTCGGTGCGGAATACGCCATGCGCATCTGGATGGACCCGGCGAAGCTGGCCTCCTACTCACTGATGCCGTCCGACGTGCAGAGCGCCATTGAGGCGCAGAACGTGCAGGTTTCCGCCGGTAAAATCGGTGCTCTGCCGTCGCCAGACACCCAGCAGCTCACCGCCACCGTACGCGCCCAGTCGCGTTTGCAGACCGTTGACCAGTTCAAAGACATCATCATTAAAAGCCAGTCCAACGGTGCGGTAGTGCGTATCGGCGACGTGGCTCGCGTTGAGATGGGCAGCGAAGACTACACCGCCGTCGCCAAACTGAACGGCCACCCGGCCGCCGGGATGGCAGTGATGCTGGCACCCGGGGCGAACGCGCTGAGCACCGCCACGCTGGTGAAAGATAAAATCAACGAATATAAGCGCAATATGCCGCAGGGCTATGACGTCGCTTATCCGAAAGACAGCACCGAATTTATTAAGATCTCCGTCGAAGATGTGGTGAAAACGCTGTTTGAAGCCATCTTCCTCGTGGTCTGCGTGATGTATCTGTTCCTGCAAAACATCCGCGCTACGCTTATCCCTGCGCTGGCGGTGCCGGTGGTGCTGCTCGGCACGTTTGGGGTGCTGGCGCTGTTCGGTTATTCGATCAATACCCTGACGCTGTTCGCCATGGTGCTGGCGATAGGGCTACTGGTGGATGACGCCATCGTGGTGGTCGAAAACGTCGAGCGCATTATGCGCGATGAAGGGCTGCCTGCCCGTGAAGCGACCGAAAAGTCGATGGGCGAAATCTCCGGGGCGCTGGTCGCCATTGCGTTGGTGCTGTCCGCGGTGTTCCTGCCGATGGCCTTCTTTGGCGGTTCCACCGGGGTGATTTACCGTCAGTTCTCGGTCACCATTATCTCGGCAATGATGCTCTCCGTAGTGGTGGCGTTGACGCTGACGCCCGCACTGTGCGGCTCAATCCTGCAACATACGCCACCGCATAAAAAAGGCTTTTTCGGCGCATTTAACCGCTTTTATGGCTCTACTGAGCGTAAATACAAACACCGGGTGCTCAATACCCTGAGCCGTTCCGGGCTGGTCATGGTGGTCTATTTAGCCATCTGCGGCGGCATGGCGCTGGCGATGTGGAAACTGCCGGGCAGCTTCCTGCCGGTGGAAGACCAGGGCGAGATCATGGTGCAGTACACCTTGCCCGCCGGGGCTACCAATTCGCGTACCGCCGAGGTCAGTAGGCAGGTAACCGACTGGTTCCTCAATAATGAGAAAGCCAATACCGACGTTATCTTCACCGTCAACGGCTTTAGCTTTAGCGGCAGCGGGCAAAACGCCGGTATGGCCTTCGTCTCACTGAAAAACTGGTCCGAGCGTAAAGGCGCGGAAAATACCGCCCAGGCCATTGCCTTGCGCGCCACCAAAGAGCTGGGTGCGATTCGCGATGCCACGCTATTTGCGATGACGCCACCGTCGGTGGATGGCCTTGGACAAAGCAACGGCTTTACCTTTGAACTGATGGCCAGCGGCGGCACCGACCGTGCCGAACTGCTGAAAATGCGCGACCAGCTGATTGGTAAAGCCAATCAGGATGCCACCCTGCACGCCGTGCGCGCCAACGATATGCCGCAAACGCCACAGCTACAGGTGGATATCGATAACAACAAGGCGGTGTCTCTGGGGCTGTCGTTAAGCGACGTCACCTCAACGCTCTCCAGCGCCTGGGGCGGCACTTACGTGAACGACTTTATCGACCGCGGACGCGTGAAAAAAGTCTATATCCAGGGCGATAGCGATTCACGCTCGGCACCGTCCGATCTCGGAAAATGGTTCGTACGCGGTAGCGATGACAGCATGACGCCGTTCTCCGCCTTTGCCACGACCCGTTGGGAATACGGTCCGGAAAGCCTGGTGCGTTACAACGGCGCTGCGGCCTATGAAATCCAGGGCGAAAATGCGACCGGCGCGAGCTCCGGTACCGCGATGACGACCATGGAGAACCTCGCTAACAGCCTACCTGCCGGTTCCACCTGGGCCTGGAGCGGCCTGTCATTGCAGGAAAAACTGGCCAGCGGTCAGGCGATGAGCCTGTATGCCATCTCGATTCTGGTGGTGTTCCTGTGTCTGGCAGCGCTGTATGAAAGCTGGTCAGTACCGATTTCCGTAATTCTGGTGATTCCACTCGGCCTGCTGGGGGCCGCGCTGGCAGCCTGGATGCGCGATCTGAGCAACGATGTCTACTTCCAGGTCGCATTGCTCACCACCATTGGGCTGTCGTCGAAAAACGCCATCCTGATCGTTGAATTTGCCGAAGCGTCGGTGGCTCAGGGCTACTCGCTCAGCCGCTCAGCGCTGCGGGCAGCACAGACTCGTTTGCGACCAATCATCATGACCTCACTAGCGTTTATCGCCGGGGTCATGCCGCTGGCGGTGGCGACCGGTGCAGGCGCGAATAGCCGTATCGCCATCGGTACCGGGATTATCGGCGGTACGCTGACGGCGACCCTGCTGGCGATTTTCTTTGTTCCTCTGTTCTTTGTGCTGGTGAAACGTCTGTTCGCCGGCAAACGCGGTCGTCAGGAGTAAGCCATGTTTCGTTTATCAGTGTTATTTATTGCGTTCCTGAGCGTCGGCTGCGTGTCGATGGACCCCAACTATCAGCGCCCGGACGCGCCGATTCCAGCGAGCCTGCCGGGCAGCCACGGTGAAGCCACCGCGGTTGTCGGTAACTGGCAGCAGGTGGTGAACGATGCGCGCCTGCAAAAGCTGGTGAGCCAGGCGCTCAACAGCAACCGCGATGTGCAAAAAGCGATTGCCGATATTGACGCCGCCCGCGCGCAGTACGGTGAAACCCGCGCATCGCTGATGCCGACCGTCAACGCCGAGCTGAGCAACACCCGCAGCCGCACGCTGGCCAGCGGCGTGAGCACCACCGCGCAGGCCGACGGCGCGGTTTCCAGCTTCGAGCTGGATCTGTTTGGCCGTAATCAGAGCCTGTCCCGCGCGGCCCGTGAAACCTGGCTTGCCAGCGAATTCACCGCGCAGAACACCCGTCTGACGATGATTTCCGAGCTCACCACCGCGTGGGTGACGCTGGCAGCAGATAACAGCAATCTGGCGCTGGCGCAGCAGACCATGGCGAGCGCGGCGGATTCGCTAAAAATCGTCCAGCGCCAGCAGCAGATTGGCACTGCGGCAGCCACCGACGTGAGCGAGGCGATGAGCGTCTACCAGCAGGCTCGCGCCAGCGTCGCCAGCTATCAAACGCTGGTGATGCAGGATAAAAACGCCATTAACCTGCTGGCCGGCACCACCGTACCGGATTCCTTGCTCCCGGGTACGCTGGAGAGCCTGGCCGCCAACACCATCTCGCTGGTCCCGGCGGGCGTCTCGTCGTCCGTGCTGCTAACACGCCCGGATATTCAGGAAGCGGAGCACAATCTGAAGAGCGCCAACGCCAATATCGGCGCGGCGCGCGCCAACTTCTTCCCGACCATTTCACTCACCGCCAGCGCCGGAGTAGGCAGCGATGCGCTATCTTCATTGTTTAGCCACGGTATGAGCGTCTGGTCATTTGCGCCGTCCATTTCACTGCCGCTGTTTACCGGTGGCAGCAATCTGGCGCAGCTTCGCTACGCCGAGGCGGAGAAAAAGGGGCTGATTGCCACCTACGAGAAAACGATTCAGAGCGCGTTTAAAGACGTGGCGGATGCGCTGGCGCGTCGCCAGACGCTGAGCGAACAGCTTGATGCGCAGAAGCAATACGTGGCGGCGGAACAGCAGACGCTGGACGTGGCGATGAAGCGTTATCAGGCAGGCATCGGGGATTACCTGACCGCGCTGACGGCGCAGCGTACGCTGTGGTCAGCGCAGCAGACGCTGATTGCACTGCAGGAAACGGATCTGGCGAACCGGATTACGCTGTGGCAGTCACTGGGGGGCGGGGTGAGTTGATGTGTTGGTTCGGGTTTTCCCCCCTCACCCTAACCCTCTCCACGAAGGGGCGAGGGGACCGTTCAGTGTCGTGAGTTAGTCACAGCGCTGGTTTTCTCCCTCTCACTGAAGGGACGAGAGGACCGTTCGGTGTCGTAAGTTAGCCACGGCGCTGGTTTTCTCCCTCTCCCTTTCAGGGAGAGGGCCGGGGTGAGGGTGCAACAAGCACCATCCCCCACATTGATTATGAAGAATAAAAAGGAGCTTTCATGCCGCGTATTTCCCTTTCCTGGGTCGTGGTGCTTGGCCTGCTTTGCGCAATCGGCCCACTGTGTACCGACTTTTACCTACCGGCGCTGCCGGAAATTACCGACCAGTTGAATGCCACCGGCACCCAGACCCAACTGTCGCTCACCGCCGCGCTTATCGGCCTTGGCCTTGGTCAGCTCTTTTTCGGCCCGCTCAGCGACCGCATCGGCCGCCGCAAGCCGCTGGCTATCTCCCTGCTGCTGTTTATCTTTTCCTCAGCAATGTGCGCCGTCACCTACGATATCCATATGCTGATTGTCTGGCGCTTCCTGCAGGGCTTCGCTGGGGCGGGCGGCTCCGTGCTGTCTCGCTCCATCGCCCGCGACCGCTATCAGGGCACGCAGCTTACGCAGTTTTTCGCCCTGCTGATGACCGTTAACGGCATCGCCCCAGTGCTTTCACCGGTGCTGGGGGGCTATATCATCACCGCCTTCGACTGGCGCATTTTGTTCTGGACGATGGCGGGGATCGGCGCGGTGCTGCTGCTCCTGAGTCTCGTCGTGCTGCATGAAACGCTGCCGCCAAAAAGCGCCAACGCCGCGCAGCAGACCAAAGGCACGCCGGTGCTGAAGAACCGCCGCTTTATGCGCTACTGCCTGATTCAGGCCTTTATGATGGCCGGGCTGTTCTCCTACATCGGTTCGTCGTCGTTCGTCATTCAAAGCGAATATGGCATGAGCGCCATGCAGTTCAGCCTGCTGTTTGGCCTGAACGGCATCGGGCTGATTATCGCCGCGCTGATTTTCTCTCGCCTGGCCCGTCGCGTCCCCGCAGAAACCCTGCTGCGCCGCGGCCTGCTGCTGGCGGTATTCTGCGCGCTGGTGACGCTACTGCTCGCCTGGCAACAGCACGCGGTGCTGGCGCTGGTGGGGCTGTTCTTCACCGTGTCGTTTATGAGCGGCATCAGCACCGTCTCCGGGGCCGAAGCGATGAACGCGGTGGATAGCGCACAGTCGGGCACCGCCTCCGCGCTGATGGGCACGTTGATGTTCGTCTGCGGCGGCATTGCCGCACCGCTCGCTGGGCTTGGCGGCGAAACGATGCTCAAGATGAGCCTCGCCATGGCGATCTCCTACGCGCTGGCGCTCTTCTTCGGCCTGCTTAAACCTCGCGAAGCACAATAATCCCTTTCTGCGGTAATAAAATATTCCAATGTTATTACCGCAACTTCCCTTATCTCATCTAAATCACTGCGTATCCCCAACGCGCTAATCGTGATACCCTTCACATGATTGGAATAATTAATTCCTTATACTGCCTGCCACTGAGAATGATGAGGTTTCCTATGAGTATCGACCTGAGCAAACTGCTGACCGAACGCCGCAACGCCAACAGCGCCAACATTGACACCCTCTCTACCGAAGCAATGCTGACGGTGATTAACAACGAAGATCAGCTGGTTGCCCATGCGATCACCCCTTACATTCCGCAAATTGCCCAGCTCGTTGACGCCGTGGCCGACGCCTTCCGCCACGGCGGGCGACTGATTTACATCGGCGCAGGCACCTCCGGGCGTTTAGGCATCCTCGATGCCAGCGAATGCCCGCCAACCTTTGGCACCCGCCCAGAACAGGTTGTCGGCCTGATTGCCGGCGGCCATACCGCCATTCTGAAAGCCGTAGAAAACTTTGAAGACAACGCGGCGCGCGGCGCAGAAGATTTACAGGCGCTGGGCTTTAACGAACATGATGTGCTGGTCGGCATCGCCGCCAGCGGCCGCACCCCGTACGTCCTCGGCGCTATGGAATACGCCCACCAGCAGAACGCGCTGGTCGCCATTGTAAGCTGCAACCCGCACGGTGAAATGGCGCAGCGCGCGGATATCGCAATCACCCCGGTTGTCGGCCCGGAAGTGGTCACCGGCTCTACCCGTTTGAAAGCTGGCACCGCACAGAAGCTGGTGCTGAACATGATTACCACCGGCGCGATGATCCGCAGCGGCAAGGTCTATAGCAACCTGATGGTTGACGTGGAAGCCACCAACGCCAAGCTGATTGAACGTCAGATTTCCATCGTGATGGAAGCCACCGAATGCGATCGCACCACCGCGATGGCTGCGCTTGATGCCTGCGGCCGACACTGCAAAACCGCCATCGTGATGGTGCTGGCAAACCTGAGCGCCGAAGAAGCGAAGCAATTGCTGGCAGACAACAACGGCTTTATCCGTAAAGCGTTAAAACACTGATTCAACTGACTGGGATACCGTGGAATGGCCAAAATAAATAAAGCGATGATAGCTCGCCTCCTCGACCTGGTTGGCGGCGCGCCGAACGTAGTCCAGGCGGGTAACTGTATGACCCGACTGCGTTTAACCTTACGCAGCGACGTTCACGCCGACGTAGCGGCCATCCGCCAGGTTGAAGGCGTACTGGGGGTCGTCGTCAGCGAGGAGCAGTTCCAGATAATCCTCGGGCCGGGTAAAGCGCAAACCGCCGCCGAGCTGATGAACGAGCTGCTGGAAAACGAACCTGCCGCACGGGGAACCCCCGCCAGCGGCGAGTCACTCGCCGATATCGCCAGCGCCAAAAAGCAGGAGCTAAAGGGCAAACAGACCGGCGGTGTGCAGAAGTTTCTGGCGAAGTTTGCCACTATCTTTACCCCGCTGATTCCGGGCTTTATCGCCGTCGGGCTGCTGCTGGGTTTTGCCACGCTCGCCGAACAGCTTTTCGTGCTGGAGAACGCGCACCCCAACGCCACGCTGGTTGGCATCATCAGCTACATGAAAATCTTCAGCAAAGGGATGTTCACCTTCCTGAGCATTTTGATTGGCTATAACGCACAGAAAGCCTTTGGCGGCTCCGGCGTCAACGGTGCCATCATCGCCGCGCTGTTTATCCTCGGCTATGACCCGAAAGCCACCGTCGGCTTTTACTCCGGTATCACCGATTTCTTCGGCCACGGCATCGACCCGCGCGGCAATATTATCGGCGTACTGATTGCCTCGATTATTGGCGCGTGGGTAGAAAAACGGGTGCGTCGCATCATGCCCGCCAACCTGGACATGATCCTCACCTCGGCGGTGACGCTGCTGATCATGGGCGCGGTCACCTTCGTGGTGATTATGCCTATCGGTGGCTACCTGTTTACCGGGATGTCCTGGCTGTTCCTGCACCTCAACGGTAACCCGTTCGGCTCTGCGGTGCTGGCCGGGTTGTTCCTGCTGGCGGTGATGTTCGGCGTGCATCAGGGCTTTGTGCCGGTCTATTTTGCGCTGATGGAAGCCCAGGGCTTTAACTCACTGTTCACCATTCTGGCGATGGCCGGTGCGGGCCAGGTTGGCGCGGCACTGGCGCTCTATTTCCGCGCGAAGCAAGATTCACTGCTGCGTACGCAGATTAAAGGGGCCATTATTCCCGGCCTGCTCGGCGTGGGCGAACCGCTGATTTACGGCGTCACGCTGCCGCGCATGAAGCCGTTTGTCACCGCCTGTCTCGGCGGCGCCTGCGGGGGCTTCTTTATCGGTCTGGTGGCCTGGCTAGGGCTGCCGGTTGGCCTCAACACCGTCTTTGGTCCATCTGGTCTGGTGGCGCTGCCGCTGATGACCTCGCACAGCGGCATCTACGCCGGGATGGCGGTCTACGCCGCGGGTCTGCTCGTGGCCTACTTCTTCGGCTTCCTGCTCACCTGGCTGTTTGGCAGCAAAAACGTCGACCTCAGCTAACCCTTTTGCCCCCGGCGCACCGCTGGGGGCAAGCCTCTGCCCATGCTATGATGCCCGCCAGAATAAAATCATATGACAGGGTTGGGGAAAAATGGGTGCCACCAGAAAAGGGATGCTGAACGTCTTAGTTGCCGCCATATTGTGGGGAAGTTCAGGCGTTTGTGCGCAGTACATCATGGAACACAGCCAGATGCCGTCGCCGTTTTTGACGATGATTCGCCTGCTCTCCGGTGGCTTTATCCTGCTAACGTTCTCTTTCCTGCACGGCGACGGCATTTTCCGCATTCTGAAAGACCGCAAAGACATTATCAGCCTGCTGCTGTTCTCCCTTGTTGGCGCGATGACCGTTCAGCTCACCTTCCTGCTGGCGATTGAAAAATCCAACGCCGCCACCGCAACGATTTTGCAATTCCTGTCGCCGACCATTATCGTCGCCTGGTTCGCCATCGTGCGCAAAGCCCGTCCGGGGCGTTTCGTCTTTGCCGCCATTGCAACCTCGCTTATCGGCACGTTCTTACTGGTCACTCACGGCGACCCGACGTCGCTCTCAATTTCCGGTGCCGCGCTGTTCTGGGGTATCGCTTCGGCGTTCGCGGCGGCGTTTTACACCACCTACCCCTCCACGCTGATTGCCCGTTACGGCACGCTGCCGATCGTCGGCTGGAGTATGCTGCTCGGTGGTGCAATGCTGCTGCCGTTCTACGCGGGAGATGGCGCGAACGTGGTAATTACCGGCAACCTGCTGCTAGCGTTCTTCTATCTGGTGGTGATTGGCACCTCCCTCACCTTCAGCCTGTACCTGAAAGGCGCGCAGATGATCGGCGGCCCAAAAGCCAGTATCCTCAGCTGCGCCGAACCCCTCAGCAGCGCGCTGCTGTCGCTGCTGCTGTTGGGCATCAGCTTCACCCTGCCAGACTGGCTGGGCACGCTGCTGATCCTCTCTTCGGTGGTACTGATTTCACTGGACTCACGCCGCAGAACGAAAACGGCGTAGCACGGTAATGCCCGGTAGCACCGCGCTATCGGGCCAAATTTTAGTGCCGCAGTGCCTCCAGTTCGTCAGCCGAAAGCCCGGTGATGAGCTGAACCAGAGCACTATCTATATCGTTTTCCAGCATGGTACGGGCAATGCGCAGGGCTTCTTGCTGAATGCCCTGTTGTAGCCCTTGCTGAACCCCCACCTGTAATCCCGCCAGATGCCCTTCTTCCCGCAGCCTCTCCGCAATCGTCATCATCTTCTCCTTCTGTTCGGGTAAACGCGCTACCGCAGCCTGGAGAAATTCATGAAAGCGCACCGCATCTCCTGACCGCAGCAAATAATTAAACAGCGCTTCCATCTGGCTGTCATTAGCACACCCTGTAACGAGCAGCAGGGCTAGCCTGTCCACTAGCCCCAGCAGATCGCGCTGACGAAAGGTGTTAATGAGCCAGTGCAACGCCGTCATTTTGCTGGAAACCGCTACGCAGAATGACGCGCCGGGGAATGCGTCTATAGTTAACTAAACGCATTAACATAAGGATATCCGCAATGAAGAAAATCAGTATCGCCATGTCGCTTGCCGCCTCCCTGCTGTTGCCTGCCGTCGCGCTGGCCGCACCGCTGGAAGGGCTGAAGTTTGAGCAGCAAAAACAGCAGGTGGTAAAAGACGTGAAGCAGAACTGTCCGGCAAGCAGTGGGCTAAGCGATTCGCAGTTTGCTAACCGCGTGCTGGAGTCGAAAGAGAATAAAACTGCGGTGCAGAGCGCCACGCGGGCGCTGGATAAGAACGATCGTTCTGCCTATGAAAAGGCGATTAAAAGCATTCAGTGCCCGACCAAGTAGCACTATAAGCAGGGCTCCCCGGCATCACTGCGTTCGGCCGGGCTACCGTTGCATTGTGTAGCCCAGGCGAGCGCAGCGACCCCGAGAAAATCAGCGCCCTTTCAGCGTATCTGCTAGCGACTGCCAGCTAAACGACTGTAGGCCAGCATAATCCAATCCTAATCCCCGCATCTGCTGCGGTAAATGGCGCTGAACTCGCGCCGTCGACTGGCTCATCAGCCCCTCACCGCCCGCATCGCGCAGCGTTTTTACCACTTCTTCCATCTCTTCACTGCGGCGTATCCCATGTTCCGCCACGCGACTAATCAGGTATCCCGGAAACGCACCGTCCCAGCCGAGAGACGGGAAGCTGGCGTGCAGCGAGGCCAGCACGTCTTCTTCCACGCCGTATTCACGTGCGGCAAACAGGCACTCGGTGGTCAGCGCCTCCAGCCCTTTTATCATCACGCTACGGCACATCTTAATGGCCGACACTTTGCCAACAACCAGACTGCCAAAGCGGGCGTTAAAGCCAAGCTGATTCAGCACATCGGTCACTGACTCCGCCTGCGGGCCGCCGACCAACAGCGGGGTTTTCATCCGCGCGGGAGGTACCGGAGCCATGACCGCCACGTCAACGTAGACGCCGGGGGAAAATGCCTGTGCCGCCTGTCGCTTGGTATCGGGTGCCACCGAGTTAAGGTCGAGAAAATACTGCCCGGCCTGCATCAACGCCGCGCTCTGTTGCGCTACCTCCAGCGCCGACCCTGCGGTGACGGTAGAGAAGACCCACGCCGCGCCGTCCAGCGCCTGCGCAAGAGAGTCCGCCACCTGCACGCCAGCCTGGTCGGCCTTCGCCAGCATCGCTTCACGCTCACCGCCGCCGAGCTTGCTATCCCAGATAACCACCTGATGCTGTGCCGCCAGTTCACTGGCCAGAATGCCGCCCGCTTCACCAAAACCAATAAACGCAATATGTCTCATCATCACTCCTTCGCAGGCCAGATGGCGGCCGGAATTAAGACCTCACCGACAAACAGAAGCCGGGCGGTGCGCACCAGGCCGCTGCCCGCCAGGCTGCCGTCATCCCGACGCTGTATCGCCACGCTGAACTCACCGGTTGGATGTTCAACGCTGACCAGCTGTTCACGCCCTTCCCCCACATTCGCCAGCCCCTGCGTCACCGCGCCCGGTAACAGGCAGGCGCTCGCCACGCTCACCGCGCCGAACACGCCAATCGACGCATGGCAGCGGTGCGGAATAAAGGTCCGGCTGCTGATAGCCCCGCCGCTACGCGGTTCGGCGATCAACGTTATTTTCGGCACGCTGCGTTGGGCGACGTCACCCAGATTCATACGCGGCCCTGCCTGCAAGCGGATGGATTCCAGCCGCAGCTTCAGTTCATCGTCTGCATCGAGCTGCTCCCGGGTTTCATAGCCCGTGCGCCCAACATCGCTGGCTCGCAGCAGAATAACCGGCATGCCGTTATCAATGCAGGTGACGTCGATGCCGTCGAAGCGGTCAACCACGCTGCCAGTAGGCAGCAGCGCACCGCAGGTCGAGCCGGCGGTATCAAGAAAGTTGAGGATAATAGGGCTGGCGCTGCCCGGTACGCCGTCAATACGTGCGTCGCCGTCGTACTTTACGCCGTCCGACAAGCAGGGGACTTCTGCCATCGCAATCTGCCCGGTGTTGACCATATGCACCCGCACCTGAGTTATCGGTACGTTAAGCGGCACCAACCCGCGTTCGATAGCAAACGGTCCCACCGCCGCCAGAATATTGCCGCAGTTCTGGCCGTAATCGACCACTGCACGCTCTACGTTGACCTGCGCAAACAGATAATCCACGTCGGCATCCGGGCGAGTTGAGCGCTGGATAATGGCCACTTTGCTGGTCAGCGGGTCGCCGCCGCCGATACCGTCAATCTGGCGGAGATCGGGCGAGCCCATCACTGCCAACAGCACCGCGTCGCGCTGCTCGGTTGATGCGGGCAGGTCTGATGCCAGAAAACAGGCCGCCTTTGAGGTTCCGCCCCGCATCCACAGGCAGGGGATTCTGCGTTGCGCCATATCAGTCCCTCACGTCCTCGGCCGAATCAAAATAGCGCAGCCCTTTCTCCGCAAGGCGCGGACGCATAGCGTAGATATCAAGCCCCAGCTCGCCGTTGCTCATCCGCTCACGCTTCGCCGTTTCATTGGCGATACGGCTCTGTGCTTTTGTCAGCACCGTATCGGCGAGAGCGTGCGGCACCACCACCACCCCGTCATCGTCCGCCACCACTACATCGCCCGGCACCACCAGTTGGCCGCCACAGGTCAGCGGCACGTTAACCGAACCGAGGGTCTCTTTGACGGTGCCCTGGGCGTAAACCTGACGCGACCACACCGCAAAGCCCATCTCACGTAGCGTCTGGGAATCACGAATGCCGATATCCCCCACCAGACCAATCACGCCTCGCGCCTGAAGTGAGGTCGCCAGCAGGTCGCCGAAGAAACCATCGCCGCAGGGAGACGTTGGCGCGACGACCAGAATATCGCCGGGCTGGCACAGCTCGACGGCCACGTGAAACATCCAGTTATCCCCCGGCGTCACCAGCACCGTTACGGCATTACCCGCGCGGCTGATGCCCTGCTGAATTGGGCGAATATCCGGGCTCATCAGCCCCTGGCGTTCGTGGGATTCATGGATTGTTGCCACGCCCGCCGCCGCAAACTGGCGCAGCTTACCGCCGTCGGTGCGCGGGATATAGCGCACGGCGATACCTTTTTTATTGAGTAAATTCATGCCAGATCCCCCGTAACGCGCGGGAAGATACTCTGGAAACCTTCCGCATGGCTGATGTCGCGTGCAGCGGTAATGCCGATATTGCGTTTTGCCTGCACGCCGCGCTGCAGCGCCACGCGGGTGTAGTATTCCCACAGATGTTCCTGTCCCTGCATGCATTGGATAGCGCGGTACTTTTTCTCCCACACGCGGGTGATATCCAGCAGTACGTCCGGCTTCCAGTTACACTGCTCCGGCTGATGCGGCTCAAAACAGTAAACCGGTGGGGCTGCCACCACCGGCTCACCGGGGCGATAGCCTTCGGCCTGGGCGATAATGCGGGCCTCCTGCGCCAGATTGGAGGCCAGCGGGTGATCGTAGTTGTACGGGTCGTGCATCGAGTGGGTCAGCACAAAGTGCGGCTGCACGCGGCGATAAACGTCCGCGAGGCGGAACAGCGTCTCTTTATCGGCACGCAGCGGGTAGTCGCCAATGTCAAAGAACTCGACGCTGGCGCCGAGGATCCCCGCCGCGGCCTGCGCTTCCTGCTGGCGATGCTGCTTCACCGTCGCCTCGGTCATGTTGCCTTTGCGCCACAGTTTGGCGGACTCACCGCGCTCGCCGTACGACAGGCAGACGATATGCACCTGGTAACCTTGTTCAACGTGCAGTGCAATAGCGCCGCCCGCGCGCCAGACGAAATCCGCCGAGTGAGCACTGACGACAAGGGCGCTTTTAGGGGTAATCAGAGTAGACATGTGGGCTTCCTTCTTGGTTTTTTTTCAGCTTGTCATGTCCAGCTCACAGCGGGTAATTCGTTAACTTGCGAAGGCTATGATTTTTATTTATGTTGGATAAAAAATACCCCGCAAAAGGCGAGCAACGGCATGTGGCAGACGAAGCACGAGAAAGGCATCAACATCATGCAGTTACGGTTCTTCTGCCAGGTCGCCAGCCGCGGCAGCGTTTCCCGTGCCGCCGACGACTTATTTCGCACCCAGTCCGCCATTACTCGTGCCATCCGCGATCTGGAAGCAGAGCTAAGCGTGACGCTGTTTGAGCGCCACTACAGCGGCATGGTGCTGACGGAATACGGCAAATGCATTTTGCCGCGCGCGCTGCGGGCGATTGGAGATTTACAGGCCATTCCCGCGCTGATGCACAAGCTCAAAGCACACACCGCGCCGCACAAGGATCTGCCCGACCCGGGTTGGCTGTTCAACACCCGTCGGCTGGAGATTTTTATTCAGCTGTACCACATCAACCATAGCCAGACCGTCGCCAACCAGCTCGGCGTGACGCAGCCAGCGATTAGCGCCGCGCTGAAGATTCTGGAGAAAGGGGCTGGTTCGCCGCTGTTTCGCCGCACGCCGGAAGGAGTTCGTCCGACCACGGCCGCCGATACGCTGTATCCGAACATCAGCCGTGCCTTGAACGAACTGGCACACATCTGGGGTGATTTAGCGGCAATACGCGGCGTACTGGAGGGAAATGTCCGCATTGGCGCGCTGCCGCTGAGTCGTACGCAGCTGCTGCCCGCCGCCATCAACGCCTTTCTGGCCCAGCATCCGGGAATCCGTGTGGTGACCAATGAAAGCCCGTACGAGTCCCTGGTGTCGGACATGCGGGCGGGAAATATCGATTTTATCATTGGCGCACTGCGCCAGCACGATGAGTTGCCAGAGCTCACCTGCCAGCCGCTGTTTGAAGAGGAAATGCTGATTCTGGTGTGCAACGATCACCCGCTGCTCAACCACCCAGACCCGCTAAGCCAGCTCGCCTGCGCCCAGTGGGTGCTGCCGCGCAGCAATGCCCCGGCGCGGCATCTTCTGGATAAAGCCTTTGCCGCCCTCGGCCTGCCGCAGCCGCAGCCGGTAGTCGAAACCGGTGATGCCGCGATGGTGCGCGGCCTGTTGCTCGGTTCACCGCTGCTGGCCGCCGTTTCCGCCAGCCAGATGCGCTTTGAAATAGATAACCACCTGCTGACCATCCTGCCGGTGAAGCTGCCCAATACGCAGCGGCGCATTGGGCTGACCTTCCGCGAAGGCAGTCTGCCCTCGCCTGCTACCCAAACGTTGGTGAACTTTATTCATCAGCAGGTGGCCGCGACGCCTGATGGCGCTACGCTTATCAGGCCGGCAAAAACACCGCCAGCTAATTAGCCGGTGCTTTTGTACCCGCCACTGAATAGGTCACCTGCTGGTTGCGGGTTTTCTGGAACTCGTCGAGCGTCTGCCCCCGCATGGCGGCGTAGATATGCAGGTTCGACACCCCCACCACCGCGCCCATTTTCTCCAGCAGGAAGAAGCTGGCACCGTACTGAATCAGCCCTCGCCAGTCCCGCGTCATCAGCAGCTTCTGCTCCTCCTCGCTTAACGCCGCCTCGGCAAACAGCGCCTGCGGTTCGTTGAGGAAACGCTCGCGCCACGCGGGCTGCGTCAGCTTGTGCAGAAAGGCATTCAGCCGCATACCGTTGAGGCTGCGCTCGTGGGTGAACGGATAGGTGCCGGGAAGCTTTTCCACGCCCGCAAGCTGGCGCGCCATATGCTGACGATGACGCGTAAGCGTATCGACCGGCGGCAGCCGCGCATGGTTTTCCAGGATCAGCGTGGCGATACCGGTCATCGATGGCAGGTAATAATCACGCCAGGTTTCAGTGACGTTGGCCGACAGCGCGCCGCGCATCACCAGCCACATGATCACCTCCGAGCCCTCCATACCACCAAGCTCGGCGTATTCCGCCAGCGTCATCTCGGTCAGCTTCTCCGGGTCGTTCACCAGCATATCGATAAACTGCGCGTCCCATTCGGTGTTGTTAAACCCACAGCGCTCGCCGTGCACCTGGTGCGACAACCCGCCGGTCGCCACGATGGCGACGTTGATATCCTCCGGGAAGCTCTCAATCGCCCGGCGCAGCGCCTGACCAAGCTTGTAGCAGCGCCGCGCGCTCGGCACCGGAAACTGCAGTACGCCAATTTGCAGCGGCACCACTTTGGTCGGCCATTCGCCGCTCTGCCACGGCAGCAGCGCCGAAAGCGGCGAGAACAGGCCGTGGTCGAGCTTCTTGTTCATAAAGAACGACATGTCGAACTCGTCCGCCATCAGGCTGCTGCCGATATGGCGCGAGAGCGCGGCGTTGCCTTTGATTGGCGGTAGGCTGCGCGGGCCGCCGCCTTCGTCCGCCACACCGTATTCGTTATCAATACCCAGCGCGAAGGTCGAGTAGTGGTCGAAGAAAAAAGCGGTTACATGGTCGTTGAAGATATAGACCAGCGCATCCGGTTTTTTCTCGTCGAGCCAGCGCTGCAAAGGCTCGAAGCTTTCGAAAATCGGTGCCCACGCCGCATCATGCTGTTTATGATGATCGACTGCGAAGCCGATGGTCGGGGTATGAGAGACGGCAATACCGCCAATAATTCTAGCCATAACGGAACTCCACTTATCGATGATGGGCAGCGTTTGGTAGCGCCACATCGCCCGCCGTACGCCCACTCTGCGCGGCGTTACGCTGATTCATACGGTGCAGCAGAATACAGGCTGCCGCGAGGCAGGCCGGCAGCGCCAGCACCAGGAAAATTGACGAGTGCCCCGGCACCGCCAGCATGATTACGCCCCCCAGCGTTGAGCTTAAAATCGCTCCGATACGCCCAATGCCGTGCATCCAACTCACGCCGGTAGCGCGAATTTCGGTTTGATAGAAGGCTGGCGAGTAGGCCTGAAGGCCGTTTTGCGCGCCGTTAATACACATCCCGCTCACGAAAATCAGCACCGACAGCGCCGCTGAACCAAAGTCCATCAGCCCCTGGGACAGCAGACACAGACAGCCAATAAAATACGTTGCCGCAATGACCACTTTTGCCGAGGTGCGGTCCATCAGGTAGCCCACCAGAATGCCGCCGATCGGGCCGCCAAGCTGGAACAGGCCGGTGATAATCGCCGCCTGCTGCAACGACAGACCGCCGGAGCGCAGAATGGTCGGCAACCAGCCGTTCAGCAAGTAAATCACGAACAGTCCCATAAAATAGGTCAGCCACAGCGCGACGGTGCCGCGCGCGTAACCACCGCGGAACAGCTGAATCACCTTCGCGTGGCGGGAAATTTGCGGCGTACTCAGGGTAAACAACGTGTTAGCGGCAAACTGGCCGCCCAGGCGGTTCAGCACGCGGGCAATCTCAGCTCCCGGCACGCGCCGCGCCACCATGTTCATCGCCGATTCCGGCAGCATCACCAGCATAAACGGCAGCACCACCAGCGGCAGTACGCCGCCGAAGATCAGCGCCGAATGCCAGCTGTAGTGCGACAGCAGCGCCGCGGCGATAAATCCGCCGAGCCCAGAGCCGACGTTAAACCCGCTGTACATTAGCGTAATCATCAATCCTTTACGCCGCTCAGGCATGTATTCCGCCACCAGGGTCACACAGTTTGGCATCACCGCACCAAGACCGAGCCCGGTTAAAAAGCGCAGCAGCGCCAGTTGGGTAGGCGTTTGCGCCATTGCCGCCGCCAGGCTGAAGACGCCGAACAGCGCCACCGAGGACAGCAGAATGCGCTTACGCCCGTAGCGGTCAGCGAGCGGCCCGGCAATCAGTGCACCCAGCGCTACGCCGAACATCGCCGCGCCCAGAATAGGCCCCAGCGCCGCGCGGCTGATGCCCCAGTCTTCCAGCAGCGCCGGGGCGATAAAGCCCATCACTGCCGCGTCATAGCCGTCGAGCATGATAATCACGAAACAGAGAAACAAAATTTTCCACTGAAAGCGCGAGATTGGTCGGGCATCAATCCACGCTTTTACATCTACACCGGTCGAGAGGCTCATAGGGTTACGTCCTTAAAGAGGAGGTATGAATGTTCTGGTTTGTGTTATTGGATGAACGTTCAGCCCACGTTAAGGCAGTCGCCCGACGCTGTCCGGTTCAAAAATCCGCGGGTGGGTATGAGTTATTTTTATATTGTGAGCGGCGTGGCAAAACAATGGGAGGGAATAAACGCCCGCAGCCTGGCAGCGGCGGGCGACAGGATTAGCGTCTATGCATCTCTGGAATAATCAGATCGCCGCGAAAAGCGTGGTTGCCCGGAGACTGGGTTTTCTCTTCCAGCCAGTGAACAATGCGCGCGGCAATAGCATCCATCGAGTATTCGATGGCCGGAATGGTTGGAATGCCCGGCAGGTGCAGCGTCCCCGCAAGGCTGAAGACCATCACATCTTCCGGAACGCGTTTATTGAACGCCAGAAGCTGGGGGATCACCCGCTGCGCTTCCTGTTCATCGGCCACCAGCAGCGCATTAAAGTTGACGGTGCTGGCGTTGTTCAGCAGTTCCTGCAACGCCACGGTCGAAGAGTTGCTGTCCATAAACACCAGGTTGCGATTAAACGGCAGAAAGTTTTTCTCCAGCCCCTGCTTGTAGCCCAGCAGCACGTCGTCGACAAAACCGCTGCCCAACGGCTGAATCAGCGCAATCTGGCGACGACCCTGGCTCGCAAGGTAGTTACAGGCGGTTTCCGCGGCAAAAACGTGGTCAAACTGGATGCTGTTGGTGTTTTCCGCTTCAGGGCAGTCAATCAACACCACGTTGTCGCTATCGACCTCCAGCGGGAAACGCGCGCCGATCACCAGCACGTCATCGCACAGCCCGCTAGTTAATTCATCCAGTGCCGACATCACGCCGGTTCGCGTATTGGCAAAGCGCAGCAGCAGGTGTTTTTGGTGCTGGCTAAACTGCTTTTCCAGCGCGTAGAGATAGCCGGTGGTCTGGTTAATATTCTCCATGGCGCAAATGACGCCAATGCAGCCGGTAGACTGACTCAGCAGCGATTGGGCAATCACATTGGGCCGATAATTGAGTTCATCAACCGCGCGTAAAACTGCAAGCCGGCTGGCCTCTTTTACTCCTCGTGAACCGCTCAACACACGTGAAACTGTGGCCTTAGACACTCCGGCCAGACGTGATACATCGTTGATTGTAGACATCATTCTCCCCTGAAAAGGCACACGAGTTGCCCTGTAAATCCTCGGTACAACAACGGCTCAAATTATAGCTGCCGACAGTATATCCGTTTCCCTTTTCCCATGGAAACCGATTATCCATTTGATGTCCATTTCACCTCAAAACGACAATTTTATGTGAGCCAGGACGAAATAATTAGTCTCATAAGCATGAGAAATTGATGGATATCACAGTTCTAAGTTTTATGAATAGAAACCGGTTTCAGTTTCATATCAAATCACGATCGCAACAACTTTTTACATTTAGAGGATGGTCGTAGATGTACAAAATTATGCTCTGCTGCTCCGCCGGAATGTCGACCAGCATGCTGGTCAGAAAAATGGTGGAAGCCGCGCAGGAACGGGACTTGCCGGTAAAAATTGATGCCTATGGCGTGTCCGAATTTGACATCCAGTACCCGCAATATCAGGTGGTGTTACTGGGTCCACAGGTGAAGTACATGTTAAAAAGTTTGTCAGAAAAGGCCGCCACCCAAAATATTCCCGTCCAGGCGATTGATACCATGGATTATGGAATGCAACGGGGTGACAAAGTACTCGATTACGCTCTGTCGCTGATTTCCGCAGCGCACTAAAAGGGTTTCCAAATGAGTTCTCTTTATCAATCCATGGTTGCCGTTATTGAGCAATCCATTACCCCGCTGGCCGGCCGTCTCGGACAGCAAAAATATGTCATCGCCATTCGCGATGGTTTTACCGCCGCGCTGCCGTTTATGATAATCGGCTCGTTCATGCTGGTGTTTATTTTCCCACCGTTCTCACCGGATACGACCAACGGTTTTGCCCGCGGCTGGCTCGATTTCTCCGCTCACTATCGCGATCAGCTGATGCTGCCGTTTAACCTCAGCATGGGCGTGATGACCTTCTTTATCTCCGTCGGTATCGGGGCAAGCCTTGGTCGTCAGTTTAACCTCGACCCGGTGATGTCCGGCCTGCTGGCGTTTATGGCCTTCCTGCTGGTTGCCGCGCCGTACGCAGACGGTAAGATTTCCACCCAGTATCTGTCTGGTCAGGGGATTTTCACCGCGCTGATTACCGCGATTTACTCCACCCGCGTGTACGCCTGGCTTAAGCAGAACAACGTCACCATTCGCCTGCCAAAAGAGGTCCCGACCGGCGTGGCGCGTTCATTCGAGATCCTGATTCCGGTTCTGGTGGTGATTGGTACGCTGCACCCGCTGAACCTGTTCATTGAAGCGCAGACCGGTATGATTCTGCCGCAGGCGATTATGCACGTACTGGCCCCGCTGGTTTCTGCTTCTGATTCTCTGCCCGCGATCCTGCTGTCGGTGCTGATGTGCCAGATTTTCTGGTTTGCCGGGATCCACGGCTCGCTGATTGTCACCGGGATCATGAACCCATTCTGGATGGCGAACCTCTCTGCCAACCAGGCCGCGCTGGCTGCGGGCACCGTTCTGCCGCACGTCTACCTGCAAGGTTTCTGGGATCACTACCTGCTGATTGGCGGCGTAGGCTGTACCTTACCGCTGGCGTTCCTGCTGCTGCGTAGCCGCGTCGCGCACCTGCGTACCATCGGTAAAATGGGCGTCGTCCCAAGCTTCTTTAATATCAACGAACCGATTCTGTTCGGCGCGCCGATTATTATGAACCCGATGATGTTTATTCCGTTTGTCTGTATTCCAATGGTTAACGCCGTTCTCGCCTATACCGCTACCCGTCTCGGCTGGCTGGCACAGGTGGTTTCGCTGACGCCGTGGACCACGCCTGCGCCTATCGGTGCTTCCTGGGCAGCAAACTGGGCATTAAGTCCGGTGGTGATGTGCGTTATCTGTATGCTGGTCTCTGCGGCCATGTATTTACCATTCCTGCGCGCCTACGAGCGTTCATTAATGAAAACTGAAGAGCAGAAATTAAAAACGGCATCGCCATTAGCGGAAACCGTTAGTTAAATCAGATTAATTTAATATTAAGCATTAATATATTATTTCCGCCCTGTTCTTATTATGACTTTAAATAGTTAGGGGATCTTATTATGGTTAGGTTAGAGGACGCGGTAATGGAAATAATCATTAACGCAGGCCAGTCCCGATCGCTATGTTTCGAAGCGCTGCACGCCGCGCGCCAGGGCGAAATGGAGGAAGCCAGAAATCTCCTGCGGGAAGCCGATGGCTACGCCCGTCAGGCACACCATATGCAAACCAAGCTTATCGAGCAGGATGCAGGTGAAGCGCGGCAGCCCATGACCTTAATTATGGTTCACGCGCAGGACCACTTAATGAACTCATTACTCGCTCGTGAGCTTTCTGAAGAAATTATTCACCTTTATCAACGTTGATATTTAATTTCATTTAACTACGGAGACGTTAATTACGCTAATTATTTAATTGTACCCTACACCATAAAATATAAAATCAGCTTGTTCTGGTGGCGATAGCGAATATCCACCTGAACGGGATGGTTATTGTCTGAAAATATAATTAATTAATTTGAGATAACCATGAAAACTGTAAAAAAACTTCCTTTAGCTATGGCGGTTATTGCCGCACTTTGCCCGCTTTCCTCTGTAATGGCACAAGAATTTACTCAGGAACAAATCGACGCCATCGTGGCCAAGGCCGTCGATAAAGCCCTGGCTGACCGCCAGGCCAAAATGGATGCCGCCCAGGCCAAAAAGGTGGATCTGGAAACCAACCCACAAAGCGCCGCGCAGACGCCAGACATGGCGGTGCCGTTTGGTCTGAAGTTCAGCGGCTACGCGCGCTACGGCGCACACTTCCAGGCAGGCGACCAGAAATACGTCGGCGTGGACGGTTCCTATAACGGCGCCTCGGCTATTGGCCGTCTGGGTAACGAAGGGAACGGCGGTGAATTCCAGTTAACCAAAGCCTTTAAGAGCAGCAAAGGCGCTATCTGGGATATCAACGTTATGTTCGACCACTGGAGTGACGAAGTTAACCTGAAAAAAGCCTACGTTGGCGTGACCAACGTGCTGGAATCGAACCCTAACGCCTATATCTGGGCAGGCCGCGACTTCCACCAGCGTCCGCAACAGGGTATCAACGACTACTTCTGGATGAACCACGACGGCCAGGGCGCAGGGGTGAAAAACTTTGACGTCGGCGGCGTGCAGTTCGACGTTGCCACCGTGGCACAGGTGAAATCCTGTAGCCCGGAAGTGATGGCCGATGAGTCGAACCCATCGCGCATCACCTGTACCGGTAACTCTGATACCGGCGACAACGGCCACTACGCACTGACCACCAAAACCCACAACATCAAAGCAGGCCCGATTGACGTTGAGGTTTACGCCAACTACGGCTTCGACTCCAAAGCGGTGGATAACGACCAGCAGCTGGATGCCTGGCAGGGCGGCCTGCTGTTAAGCCACACCAACAGCGACGACAGCGGCGTGAACAAGGTTATCCTGCGCTACTCCGATAACTCGGATAACAGCGTGTTTAACAAAACCGACGGCCTGACCGCTATCTACGCCAGCTTCGAGGGTAACTATAAGTTCACCCAGCAGGCGCAGGTGGAATACCTGTTAGCCTTCCACGACTATGACAACAGCAAAGACAACACCGACAACCGTAAAAACTACGGCGCCATTGTTCGTCCAATGTACTTCTGGAACGACGTGCACTCCACCTGGCTGGAAGCGGGCTACCAGCGCGTAGATTACGATCAGGGCGGTGATAACCACGGCTGGAAACTGACGCTGTCGCAGAACATCGCGATTGGTATGGGGCCGGAATTCCGTCCAATGCTGCGCTTCTACGTGACCGGTGGTCAGGTTGATAACAAGCGTACGGCGAAGGTGAACGGAACGCAGGACGAGCAGTTGGATTCGCTGAACTTCGGCGGCATGTTTGAAGCCTGGTTCTAAGTTAGCGTGATAAACCCTCTCTCCTCTTTTACGGGGAGGGTTGGGGTGAGGGTTTGACTTTCGAGCCAACATACACCCCTCACTCTCACCTTCTCCCTAAAGGGGGAGAGGGGGACCTTCTTTGTTGATGTGCCCTCTTTTTCCCCTCACCCTAACCCTCTCCCCAAAGGGGCGAGGGGACCGTTTTGTGCAGGATTTTCCTGCCGAGCTTATCAGCGGCACCAATGTACTCCCTCTCCCTTTTTAAGGGAGAGGGCTGGGGTGAGGGTTTTTATTTCTGCCCCAACCGCTTCGCCACGCGCTCCAGCTTCATCATCAACAGCAGCGTCATTGCCACCAGCACGATGGTCAGCGCCGCGCCGTCGGCGATATTGCCGCGATCGGTCAGGCTAAAAATAGCCACCGGCAGCGTGGTCCAGCCCGGCGGGTAAATCATCATCGTCGCGCCCAACTCCCCCATCGATAGCGACAGACTCAACGCCAACGCCGACACCATCCACGGCATCAGCAACGGCAGCGTGACGTGGCGCAGGCGATACCACGGCGATGCGCCAAGACTTGAAGCGACGTTTTCAATATCGGCGGAAACCCGCGCCAGCCCGGTGGAAACGTTGCTAAAGGTGAACGCGGAGATCAGCACAAAGTGCGCCACCAGCACAATCCACAGCGTGCCGTTCATCTGCAGCGGCCCTTGGCTGAAGGCCACCAGAATGCCAAGTCCGACGGAGACCGAAGGAATGGCGCTCGGCAAGTAGAACAGCATACTCAGCCCCTTTTGCACCTTACCGCCGTACTGGCGCAGCGCCAGCGCCGCCCAGACGCCGCATAGCAGCGCAAACAGGCTGGCGCAAAAACCGATAATCAGGCTGGCGAGCAGAGCATCCCACGCCGCGCCGCGAAAGGCATTCACAAAGTGGTTCAGCGTGAAGCCGCTCGGGAGAATGCCGTTCCACTGCTGGCTCAGGCTGGACATTAAAATCACCGCCAGCGGCAGGAAAAAGAAGACGCTAGCAAGCGTGGTAGCCACTATGCCTGCCGCGACGCGCCCTTTGCGCGACCAAATCAACATGGTTAACCCCTTACGCCCGTGCGCGCGGCCGCCAGGCGATAGAGCGAGAACAGCCCCAGCGACAGCACAATGTTAATCAACGCGATCATACAGGCGACGCTGTAGTCAGATTCCAGAATCGCTTTGCTGTAAACCATCATCGGTAGCGTATTAACCCCTTTCGCGCCGATAAACAGCACGATGCCGAACTCGTTGGTGGTTAGCAGCAGACACAGACTGCCGCCCGCCATCAGCGCCGGTAGCGCCGCCGGAAAAATCACCTGCGCAATTACCCGCAGCGGGTGCGCGCCGAGAATACTGGCCGCCTCAAGCTGGCTTTTATCAATCTGGCGCAGCGCCGCCATCAGCGGACGCATCACCAGCGGCGTGAAGACGGTGATCTCCGCCAGAATCACGCCCTGCATCGAATAGAGGAAATCGACCGGCGGCAGGTCGAAGGCGAACAGATGCATCAGCGTGCCGTTGAGCAGCCCCGCCGAGCCATAAATAAAGGTGAAGGCCAGGGTAATCAGAAACGTGGGCAGCGCGATAAAGGTGTCCACCACCCGACCAATCAGTTCGCTGCCGGGAAATGGGATAAACACCAGAATCAGCGACAGCACGCTGCCCAGTAGCAGACAGCCTGCAGTGGCGGTCAGCGCAATTTGCAGGGTGTTCATCAGCGCGCTGACAAAGCGCCGGGAACCCACCACCTGCCAGAAGGTGTCCAGACCGACGTTGCCGTTGACGTCGCGCAGCGCCTGCTCGACGATAAGCGACAGAGGCCAGAAGAACAGCGTGGTCAACACCAGCAGCGGCAACAGCAGCCATAACATTGGGCGCAGGTTGGGCAGCGGTTTGGTCTGGGTCAGAGAGAGCGACATCGTTATACCTCAATCAAAACCGCGTCATCGGGTTCAAACCACAGCGCCAGCTTATCGCCGGGCTTCGGCAGCGGGTCCACGTGCGTCAGGACGATACGCACCGCTTCACCCGCCACATCGCACAGCAGATGGGTGAGATCGCCCTGCCAGTGCAGCGATTGCAGCGTGGCGTTAAAGCGGTTGCTGGCGGCGGAGCGCGGCGTCAGGCTCAGGTGCTGCGGGCGAATGCACAGCAGCTTGTTATAGCCGTGGTGGCTGCCCTGGCTGAAGGCGCGGATTACCGTGCCGCCGCAGCTCACGTCCACCAGCCCTGGCGCATCCGTGATGCCCAGCGCCGTGGCGGAGAGAATATTGGCGCGCCCTAAAAACTCGGCGGCAAAGCGATTCGGCGGATGACGATACAGCGCGCGGGTTTCGCCGTGGGCGATCATCGAGCCGTCCTTCATGATGCCGATTTTATCCGCCAGGGTGAGCGCTTCGGTCTGGTCGTGGGTGACGTAGAGAATGGTGAGTTCCGGCAGTTCACGGTGCAGGCGGGCAATTTCTTCCACCATGTTGTGGCGAATCTGCGCGTCCAGCGCCGAGAGCGGTTCATCCAGCAGCAGCACCCGTGGGCGCACAGCAATGGCGCGGGCAATTGCCACGCGCTGCTGCTGGCCGCCGGAAAGCTGATGCGGATAACGGGTGGCATAATCGCTCATGCCGACCGTTTTCAGCGCCTGGTTCACGCGTTCATTAATCAGCGCCTTGGGCTGCTTTTGTGCCCGCAGGCCGAAGGCGACGTTATCTTCCACCTTCATATGTGGGAACAGCGCGTAGTTCTGTACCACCATCGCCAGCCCGCGCTTGTAAGGCGGAAGCTGGGTCACATCCGTATCGCCGATAAGAATGCGACCGCCCGCAGGCTGGACAAAGCCCGCCACCGCGCGCAGCACCGTGGTTTTTCCGGAGCCGGAAGGGCCAATCAGCGCCAGTACTTCGCCGGGTTCAATCGTCAAAGAGAGCGGTTTAAGCACCACATTACCGTGGTACGCCACACGCAGCGAGTCGAGGACTATCCCCGAGGTCCCCTGCATGGCAGGGGTCGGAATGGCGGTCGTTTTCATCAGCATCAGACTTACTCGCTATCGGTCACTTTATGCCAGCGGGAGATGTCTGCCGACAACGAGACGGCAACGTCATCCCAGTTTGGCTGCCAGCTCTGCACGCCCGCCATCGCGGCGGTTGCCGCTTTGTAGTGGTCGTCGCTCGGCGTCACGTCGCTACGCACCGGCATCCCCCAGGAGAGTGCGCTGACGCTAGTTTGCGCCTCTTTACTCAGCAGGAAATTAATCAGCTTTTTGCCGTTTTCACTTTCCGGCGCGCCCTGGACTAAGCCAACCACGTACGGGATAGCCAGCGCGCTGCGCTCGCCTTTGTCGTTTGCCGGCCAGAAGATTTTCACGTTCGGGTTACGTTCCATCTGCGCGAGGTTCATCTGCAGGTCGCCGTTTGCCACATACAGTTCGCCTTTATTGACCAGCGCGGTCAGCTTGCCGGTAGAGGCAGATGGCCCGACGTTGTTGGCCTGTAGCTTGCCGAGGTAATCAAACCCGGCGTCTTTGCTGCCGAAGCTGTGGAAGGCTTGCAGCATCACCGCCGTGCCGTCAGCGGCCTGGCCTGGGGTGGAGTACTGCAGTTTATTTTTGAACTGGCCGTCGAGCAGGCTCTGCCAGGTGGCCGGGGCGGTTTTTAGCACCTTGCCATTGTAGATAAAGCTCAGGTAGTTCTTCACCAGCGGCGAATAGAAGTCGTTGGCATCCGGAATCGCACTGGCGGCATCGGTTTTAAAACTCGCCAGCAGTTTTTCAGACGCGGCGCGCTGAATGAACGGCGGTGCAGTCACCAGCACGTCGGCCTGCGGGTTGGTGCGCTCTTTCGCCAGGCGCTCAACCACCACGCCTCCACCGCCTTCAACGTAGCGTACGGTAATGCCGGTCGCTTTGGTGAACGCGTCGAACTGCGCCTGATACCAGCTGTTGTCGCCATCGTGCAGCCCGTCGATGGAGTAAACCGTGACCACCGATTCCGCCCATGTCGGGGCGCTGGCGAGGGCGAAAACAGACAGCAGAGCAAGTCGGGAAAGTTTCATCGTGTTAGCCTCATAGCGTGCGTTTTGTGTTTCTGGCCTATACCAGATTTGCTTTTTACGCTAAACGGCTTTTGTGACAATACGATGAAGGATTTGTTGATAGACGAATCGGTAGGATCGTTTGTAGGCCGGATAAGGCGCGCAGCGACGCCATCCGGCAAGCAGCGGCTAGTGGGTATCCACCTCAATACGCAGGCTATCGTGACGCCAGTATTCGATATCCAGATCGAGCACGCGCCCGTGCTGATCGTAGTTTAGACGGCGCAGCAACAGCGCCGGGCGCCCTTCCATCACCCCCAGTGCCTGCGCGGCCTGCGCTGGCATCGCGGTCGGGTAGAACGACAGATGCATGCTGGTATAGACAAGGTTGTAGTGCGATTCGTACACCTCGGTCAGGCTGCCGTTGAGATCGTACTGCAACAGCTCCGGCACGCGGGCTGGCAGACAGTGGTTTTCGCTGTAGCAGACCGCGCGACCGTCGGCGTAGCGCAGACGGGTCAGCAGGTAGATCTGATCAAACGGCTGGAGCTGCAACGGCTCCATCGCCTCTACCGGCACGGTGGTCAGCACGCCGCTCAACAGCGCCGTTTTCGGCTCACGGCCCTGCTCACGGCATAGCTTGTGGAAGTTGGTGTTCTGGGTTGGGTCCAGCCACAGGCGTTCCGGGGTGACAAACCAGCCGCGACGGTCAGCGCGCCAGATAAGCCCGCTGGCCTCCAGCTGCGCCAGGCTTTCGCGAATGGTAATACGCGTGGTGTTGAAGATAGCGCACAGTTCCCGCTCAGACGGCAGCTTATCGCCGCTTTTCAACGCACCGCTCTGGATGCGCGCCTGAAGCTGCGCCTTGATCAACAGGTACTGTGGGACATCGCCCGGAATCGCTTTCATAGTCACTCGCTGTCACTTTTCTCTGCCGCCATTATACAGACGCAGATGAATTTTTTGTTGCAGAGCCATTTTCCCTTTGACCCTTTGCCGAAAAGATCGTCATGATAAATGCAAATCTGGTATAGACCAAAGGTAAATAACATGACTTCGCGTAACTATCTGCTGCTGACCCCTGGCCCACTGACCACCTCTCGCACCGTGAAGGAAGCGATGCTGTTCGATAGCTGCACCTGGGACGATGATTACAATATCGGCGTGGTGGAATCTATCCGCCAGCAGCTGACCGCGCTGGCGACGGCCGCTGAAGGCTACACCTCCGTGCTCCTGCAAGGCAGCGGCAGCTACGCCGTGGAAGCGGTGCTGGGCAGCGCGCTCGGCAAGCAGGACAAGGTGCTGATTGTCAGCAACGGCGCCTACGGTGCCCGTATGGTGGAGATGGCGGGGATGATGGATATCGCCCATCACGCCTATGACTGCGGCGAAGTTTCCCGCCCGGACGTACAGGCGATCGCTGAGATCCTCAAGGCCGACCCAGCGATCACCCATATCGCGATGGTGCACAGCGAAACCACCACCGGGATGCTCAACCCGATTGACGAAGTCGGCGCACTGGCCCGTCAGTACGGCAAAACCTACATTGTGGATGCGATGAGTAGCTTCGGCGGTATTCCGATGGACATTGCCGCGCTGAATATCGATTTTCTGATTAGCTCTGCCAACAAATGCATTCAGGGCGTGCCGGGCTTTGCCTTCGTGATTGCCCGCGCGGACAAACTCGCCGCGTGCAAAGGCCGCTCCCGCTCGCTGTCGTTGGATCTCTACGCCCAGTGGCGCTGCATGGAAGATAACCACGGCAAATGGCGCTTCACCTCACCAACCCACACCGTACTGGCGTTTGCTCAGGCGCTGAAAGAGCTGGCGGAAGAAGGCGGCGTGGCAGCGCGTTATCAGCGCTATCAGCAAAACCAGCGCAGCCTGGTTGCCGGTATGCGGGAACTGGGCTTTACCACCCTGCTGGACGATGCGCTGCATTCGCCGATCATCACCGCGTTCTATTCACCCGAGAACCCACAGTACCGCTTTAAAGAATTTTATAGCCGCCTGAAAGATCAGGGGTTTGTTATCTATCCTGGCAAGGTGTCACAGAGCGACTGCTTCCGTATCGGCAACATTGGCGAGGTGTACGACACCGATATCGCCGCCCTGCTGACCGCCGTTCGCAATGCGATGTACTGGACAAAATAAGGAGCCATCATGAACCGCATTAACGCTGTTATTCTCGATTGGGCGGGTACCACCGTCGATTTTGGCTCTTTCGCACCGACGCAGATTTTTGTCGAGGCTTTTCGTCGCGCGTTTGGCGTGGAGATAACGCTTGCCGAAGCACGCGTGCCGATGGGGCTTGGCAAGTGGCAACATATTGAAGCGCTGGGCAAACTTCCGTCCGTCGATGCCCGCTGGCAGGCGAAGTTTGGCCGTGCCATGAACGCGGCGGATATCGATGAGATTTATGCCACCTTTATGCCGCTGCAAATTGCCAAAGTTGTCGATTTTTCCACACCGATCGCCGGGGTTATCGACACGATTGCGGCACTGCGTAACGCCGGTATCAAGATTGGCTCCTGCTCCGGCTACCCGCGTGCGGTAATGGAACGCCTTGTGCCTGCCGCCGCCGAGCACGGCTACGCGCCGGATTGCTGGGTCGCCACCGACGATCTCGCGGCGGGCGGGCGTCCGGGGCCGTGGATGGCGCTGCAAAACGTGATTACGCTGGGTATCGATGCGGTCAGCCGCTGCGTGAAGGTAGACGATGCCGCGCCGGGCATTACCGAAGGGCTTAACGCCGGGATGTGGACCGTGGGTCTTGCGGTGTCGGGCAATGAGTTCGGGGCGACGTGGGAAGAGTATCAGGCGATGCCTGTTGCAGAGATTGCCACCCGCCGCGAGCATGCGGCCAGCAAGCTGTATGCCGCCGGGGCGCATTACGTGGTGGATTCGCTGGCGGATTTACCGGGCGTAATTGCCGAGATTAATGCGCGTCTGGCGAAGGGCGAACGCCCATAAACAGGTAACATCTGCGCCGTTCCCGGCGGCGCTTCGCTTGGCCGGGCTACATGGATGAGCCGGTAGCCCGAGCGAGGCATTTATGCCGACCCCGGGGAGGCACCCGGGCCTCATCCGGCAATAGCATGGTTATTTAATCCGCACTTTCACCGTAACCAGCAGCGCGGTCAGCAGCATCAGCGCCCCGGAAATCATCAGCGGCGACGTCAGCCCCAGACGATCCAGCGCCAAACCGCCAATCGCCGCGCCGCAGGTATTCGCCAGCTGGATAACCGCAACCTGGATCGAACCGGCTTTCTCTGCCTGGTCGGCCAGCGAACGGGTGATCCACGTCGACCAGCCTACCGGCACCAGCGCGAACGCTAACCCCCAGATAATGGCAATACCTGCCGCCACCGCCTTTTCGCCTCCCCATAGCGCCAACACCAGCGCACTTAGTGCCAGAATCAGCGGCGCACCGGCCAGCGCCAGCTTAACCGAATGCTTAAGGATAACCGCCGAGAATGAGGTGCCGACAAAGCTGGCAATCCCGAAGCTCAGCAGAACTAAGGTCAGGCCGTCCACGCCAAATCCCGCCAGATTCATATAGATTGGGCGAATATAGGTGAAGAAGGCGAACTGCCCGGCAAAGGACATGAAAATGGCGATCATCCCCGCCATAACGCCGGGGCGTTGCAGCAGGCTAAACATATTCTGCTTCTGGTGCGCCGGTTCACCCGGCAGCGACGGCAGCGCTTTCAGCACCCAAAAGATGCACAGTACGCCCATCACCGCCGCGGCATTAAACACGTTGCGCCAGCCAATAATGCCGCCCAGGAAGCTGCCGAGCGGTGCGGCAATCACCAGCGCGATAGAGACCGCGCCAAAGATAACCGACAGCGCTTTCGGCACCGTACGCGCCGGCACCAGCCGCATCGTCAGCGAAGCCGACATCGCCCAGAACCCGCCCAGCGCCAGACCCAGACAGGCACGGCCCATCAGCAACAGCGTAAACGAGTTAGCGAACGACACCAGCAGGCAGGAAAGCGTCAACAGGATGGAGAACAAAATCACCACGTAGCGACGATCGAGGCTGCCGATAATCTGCGTAACAAACAGGCTGGAGAACATGGCGACAAACGCCGTCACGGTGACCGACTGACCGGCGACACCTTCTGAAATACCCAGGTCTTCCGCCATCGGGGTCAGCAGGCTGACCGGTAAAAATTCCACGGTAATCAGACAGGCCACACAAAACGCCACGGCAAAAACCGCCGACCAGTTCGGCCGCAGAACGCCCTCTGTGCGGGGCTTCTCTTCACTATGCTCACTCATTTCTTGTTACCTGCGCGGTGTTTTTGCTGAAGGGTGCGCAGTGTAACATTTTAAGTGTGATGGATTTAACGTTTTGGCAACGGTTAAAGATGAAACGCTATCTTCTTTCCCGTTGGCAGCGTGACATCAATGCTGATCTCACCGCCGAGTGCAGCGACGTAACGCTTCAGTGTCGACAAGCGAGGATCGTTTTCCGCCTGCTCCATCTTCGCCACGGTGGGCTGTTTTACGCCCATTGCGGCAGCCAACTCCGCCTGAGACAGGTTGAGCTCTTCACGCAACATGCTTAACGTGACGGTCTGGCGTAACGCTTCGACTTTTTCAGCAATTCGCGCCTGACTTTCCGGGCTCTGTTTAGCCATTAGCTCTTTAAGGGTCGCCATCATTACTCCTCACTTATTCAGGTGCTTACGGTACTCGGCGTCAGCAAGTTTGATCATCTCTTTATAAAACCGTCTTTCGTTTAATCCTGTTTTATCTCCTGCACATAGCACGATGGCGCAGCGAGAAGGATCAAACGCAAAAAAGGCCCGAATGGGATTTCCCTGATGCTGTATACGAAGCTCTTTCATATTTGAAAAAGCGGAGCCATTAACCGTATCCGCAAACGGGCGCGACAACTGCGGTCCGTACTCGGATAAAATCACCATCGCTGCAAGCACATCTTCCCTCAAGGCTTCGGCCTGTTCCTCAAACCAACTGTCGAAAACATCCGTTGTTTCCACCGACCACATCTGCGATCCCTCATAGCCAATAAGCTATCAATAAATTATAGCTTACTGGCTATATAAGCAAGGAATTCCCTTCCCAGCGACAACTCGTTGCATAGCATTTTGCGAAGCGGCTCGAGCATTGAGAAATATGACTTTGTTCATGCGTGCAGGAATAACGACTCACGCATAGCATGGCACTAAGTGCTATACTTTTAGGGACAGGACGTCAAACCGATGCGAATCTTCAAAACCAAGTGGTTCAATAGGGAAGCAAAATCCCACGCGATAAAAGACGATGAGTTAAGCGAGGCGATTAAAGCTGTGCTCCAGGGAAAAGCGGATAATCTCGGCGGCGGAGTTTATAAAAAACGTCTCAATCAGAACCGGGATCGTGCAATCGTTCTGGCGAAAGGTGGAGAACACTGGTTTTACACCTTCCTTTACGCCAAGCAGGATATGGCAAATATCAGCTATCGAGAATTGGCGGGGTTTCGTGAGCTAGCAAAGCACTACGCGTGCCTCACAGCTCCTCAAATAACCGCGTTAATTCACAGCAAAGAACTGGTCGAGGTGCTCCATGACAGCAAAAACTAAATTCAAAAGCCCAGCCTTCGAAGCCATTCATAGCGCGGCTTCTGGGTTATTTAGCGTGGATGCCATCCCTCAGGAAACCATGCGCAGTTTTGATACGGCCTGCTTGAGCTGCGTAAAAGACCTGCAACCACTTGAAATCAAAGCATTGCGGGAAGAACTTAACGTCAGTCAACCCGTTTTCGCCCGTTACCTGAATACCAGCGTATCCACCGTTCAAAAATGGGAAACCGGCGCTAAACGCCCGAGCGGGATGTCGCTGAAGCTGCTGAGCGTTGTGCAAAAACACGGTTTGAAAGTATTGATGTAATGAGTGTGCCGGATGGCGGCTTCGCCTTATCCGGCACCCCCAACTCACTCCCCGCGCGCCGATTTCACCAGCCCGGTAATCCACTCTTGATGGCCGTTGATCATCGGGTTCGGTACGGTACGCGCCAGCTCCTGCGCCGGGATGCCAATCTGCGATTCCTGGGTCAGGATGCGTACGCGGTTGCCGGGAAGGTCTTCGAACAGCCAGGCGTGGATCACGTCCAGACGGGTCGTTGCGTCGCCTTCCGCCCAGCCGTGCCAGGCTATGCGCGCGGCTTCGCCATCGACCGGTGGGACGTATTCAGTTATCTGCGCTTCAATCGGGAAGCCGAAAGTCGAGAAACGGAAGCGGGCGTTAGCGCTCAGCATCGGGCCGCTGCCGTCGTGAAAATGAATATCCGCTACGTTGATGTAGTAGGTTGGCCACAGCGTAGTGTCGTCAAGCTGTGCCCAAATCTGTTTGGCGGTCAGGCCGCTGACGATGATTTCATTAGAGGCAAAGTTGTCGGTGGTACCCGGCAGATAGCCTTCCGGCCAGACGATTGCGCTTTGCTGCATGGACTGTTTCATGATGAACCTCGTGAGTGATTGTGTTGACGAGGTAAATCATGCGCTCGGGAGTGATATAAATATAATCATCAATATTGATAAACAACATCACTCAATGTGATATCAATGCAGCCAGTGCACGCCGTTTTCATCATGGAACAGCGCGTTATAGCGATACTGGAAGGCGTTCAGCTCGCTGATTTCCGGCTCCAACTCGCGCAGGAAGCTCAGCGCCAGGCGAACCTGGGCGTCGGTAATCGGTGCCGCCAGACGGGCCTTTTGCAGCCGTCGGTGCCAGCTCAGCATGTTGGATTCGCTGCCGTCGACAATACACACCTGCCAGATAAGCAGCATCTGCGCCGCGTTCTGCAAATGCGCTTCGTTCGGCCGCTCCAGATAGTGTAAATATTCTTCGCCCTGCGCTTTCCCTAGCTGGTCTACCATCGACTCCACCGGCTCTGGCGTAATGCCGAGCCGCTCACTGAGACGGCGAATTGCCCGTCGGGAACTTGAGGTCAGGATCCGAAATCCTACAACAAACACCACCACCAGGGTGGCCAGAATCAACCAGATCATGCACGCTCTCACCTTAGCTAAACCCCGACATAATAATGGGATTTCGCGCCCTGTCGATATTCGAACATGCCATAATGTGCGTTACCTCCCTGAAGGAAGCCGCCGATGAAACCGGATCTCAGAACCCTCGACCTCAACCTGCTGAAAACGCTGGATGCGCTGCTCGATGAACGCAGCGTGACGCGAGCGGCCGCGCGGCTGTCGCTGACCCAGCCCGCCGTCAGCGGAATGTTGACCCGGCTGCGGGATAATTTTGGCGATCCGCTGTTTATCCGCGCCCCGCACGGCATGGTGCCGACGCTGCGCGCCCAGCAGTTGGCACCGGTGGTCAAACAGATCCTGAACGATATCAACATGCTGCTACAGCCAGCCCGGTTCGACCCGCTTACCGCCGACTTCACCTTCACCCTCGCCGCCACCGACTACGCGCTGAAAGCGGTGGTGGTGCCGTTTATCGCCGCGCTAAAGGTGCGCGCGCCGAATATTCGCGTACGGGTGATTCCCGTTGAACCGGAGCGGCTGACCGCACAGTTTGAGCAGGGGAAAATCGACCTCGCGCTGCTGACTCCCAGCACCACGCCGGGCGACCTGCACAGCCGCACGCTGTATGAGGAACGTTATGTCTGCATGCTGCGCGCCGACCATCCCGATGCCCGAGCACCGCTGAGCCTCGACCGTTTTTGCGCGCTGGAGCATATTCTGGTCTCTTACGAGGGCGAGAGTTTCTGGGGCGTGACCGATGACGCGCTGGCGAAAGTCGGCCGCAAACGCCGGGTAGGGCTGTCGGTGAGCAGCTTCCTGGTGCTGCCGGAAGTGCTGGCCGTCAGCGAAATGATTGCCGTCGTGCCGAGCCGTCTTGCCAGCGCGCGCGCGTCAATCTGCGTGCAGGAGCCGCCGGTGGCGATTCAAGGCTTTACCAAAAGCATGGCCTGGCACGAGCGTACACATCGCGACCCGGCGCAGCAGTGGCTGCGTGAATTGCTGCATGAGACCAGCCAGCAGGCATAAAAAAGCCCGGTGCAGAACCGGGCAAAGAAGTTACCAAACACACTTACGCCATTTTTAACTGCTGAATCTTCTTCTCACGGCGAATTTTACGTTCTTCAAATACCGCGACGATGGCCATCAGGCAGATACAGCCGATGGCGGCGGTATCCAGCGCGGCGAAGGTGCCCGCCCAGCCGGTGAGGCCGAAGATTGGCGTACCGTCGGCAATCATCCCCAGACCCAGCTTGGCAAAGCTGTCGCCAATCAGGTAGGCAAAGGTGCCTTTGATGCCATCGGCCGCGCCGATCGCTTTTTTAGGAACGAAGCCAACCGCTGCCACGCCAATCAACAGCTGCGGGCCGAAGACCAGGAAGCCAAGGGCAAACAGCGACGCCAGATAGACGTACTGGTTGCTGGCATGCTGGTAAACGCCCAGCGTGGCGATGATTAATGCCAGCGCCACGCAGGCCACCAGCGCACGACGGCCGTTGGCGAGGTCGGAGAGCCAGCCCCACAGCAGGGTGCCCACCAGCGCGCCGACTTCAAACAGGGTAAAGCCCTGAATCGCCACCTCTTTAGAGAGCTTCAGCTCCTGGAAGGCGTAGACCGTAGACCACTGGTCAATACCGATACGCACCACGTACAGGAAGATGTTGGAGAAGCACAGCAGCCAGATAACTTTGTTTTTCAGCACGTACTCAACAAAGATCTGCCACTTGGTCATGTCGTTATCTTCGGTCTCTTTGTCCTCTTCGCTGATCTCTTCACCGAACAGCTCTTCCGCTTTGCCGAGGCCATAAGATTCCGGGGAGTCGCTACCAAAACGCAGGCCGATAAAGCCAACAATCAGCGCAATAATCGACGGGAAAATAAACATGCCGATGACGTGACCGCCGAACAGAACGTTAGCACCGAACAGCGCCACGCCTGCCGCGCCCGCACCACCAAGGTTGTGGGAGATATTCCACATGCCGAGGTAGGAACCGCGCTTACGGCGAGGCGTCCACTTGGTGATGGTCGAATAGCTGCACGAGCCGCCGGTACTCTGGAAGAAACCGCTCAGACCGTAGAACGCAATCATCAGGAACAGGCTGGTTGAGCCCGACCCCATGCTGGCGCTGAAGCCGAGCATACAGATGGCGGAGAGGATCAGCATCAGCGGCAGGAACTGCTTGGTGTTCTTACCGTCGGCATAGTAGGAGACCAGCGTTTTACCCACGCCGTAGGTGATGGAGAAGCCGAGACCAATCATCCCGAGCTGGGTCATGCTCAGCCCGTAGGTGGAGATCATGTCGTTCTGCGCGATGTTAAAGTTCTTACGAATCAGATACATCGTCAGGTAGCCGATAAAGACAACCAGATAGGACTGCATGAACGGTTTGAACCACATTTTGCGCCGCACTTCGAGCGGCAGATCCAGGGTCGGCTTGCGCACCTGGTTTAAGAAGGCCAGCATGGGTATCTCCTGATTTTTATACCTGCGTGATAGCCGGTATTGTAAAAATCAGCGGCGCGTCTGGCCTGAGACAGCGTCCAGGTGAAACCGGGAAAATTTCCTAGTTTTAGGTCATTCGTCTTAGAAAGGTGAAGCGGGTCACGCTTCTCTCGGCGCCTGGGCGTTTAAGAACGGCAGCAGCAGCAGCGCGGAGATGCCCGCGGCAATGGCGATCACCACGAAAAAGCCCGTCCAGTGCCACACTTCCATCACCTTCGCCAGCGGCCAGCCGGAAAGCGACGCGCCGAGGTAGGCAAACAGGCCAACAAAACCGGTGGCGGCACCCGCCGCCTCTTTGTGCGAGCACTCCGCCGCCGCCATGCCGATCAGCATCTGCGGGCCGAAGACGAAGAAGCCGGTGGTGAAGAAGCACGCCGCCTGCATCACGTAGCTGGCGAACGGCATCAGCCACAGCGAGCCAACCGAGAGCAAAATCCCGGCGGCGAAGATCAGGTTCATCGGCCCACGATTGCCGTTGAACAGTTTGTCCGAGCCCCACCCCGCCACCAGCGCACCGATGAAACCACCCAGCTCAAACATGGTCACCGCGGTGTTCGCCGTGACCAGATCAACGCCCAGCGTTTCGGACATGTATAAATTGCCCCAGTCGTTGATCGCCGCGCGCACCACGTACACCAGCACATAGCACAGCGACAGCAGCCAGATGTAAGGGTTGAGCAGCACGTAGCGGGTGAAGATCTCTTTGCGCGTCAGTCCGGCCCCTTCCTGCTGTTGGGCTATCTCCAGTTCGTCGTGCCGCCAGTCGCCAATCGGCGGCAGGCCAATGGCCTGCGGACGATCGCGCAGTCGCCAGCAAAGGAACAGGCCGACCACAATCGCCATGGTTCCCGCGATAGTCATCCCCGCACGCCAGCCGTAGTGCAGCGCCGCAGCACCCATCACGATAGGGATCAGCGCCCCACCGACGTTGTGCGCGGTATTCCAGATGGACCACCAGCCGCCGCGCTCGTTGCGCGAGTACCAGGCGGTGAGCAAGCGGGCACAGACCGGCGCGCCCCAGCCCTGAAAGAAGGCGTTCAGCGCCCACAGCAGGGCGAAGGCCCACAACGAGGTGGAGAAGCCGAACAGAATATTGACCACCCCGGTGGCAATCAGCCCGATCCCCATAAAATAGCGGGCGTTAGAGCGGTCGCTGACGATGCCGGAGATAAACTTCGACAGCCCGTAGGTGATGTAAAACAGCGTCGCCAGCAGGCCAATATCGCTGCGGGTCAGCACGCCAGTGGTGAGAATTTCCGGCACCGCGGCGTTGAAGCTTTTACGGGTGAAGTAAAACAGCGCGTAGCCAAGCCAGATGGTCAGCAGGATATGCCGCCGCCAGTAGCGGTACTGGGCATCTACCTCCTGCTTGTCGGTGATGCGCGGGGCGTTAGCCGGAGCCTTGAGAAATTGAAACATCGCCGTTCCTTACACGTAGCGCAGAGGCAAAGAGACGCTGACCCGCGTGCCGTGCATGCAGGAAATCGTGAGCGAGCCGCCGAGCGCGGTCACACGTTCGCGCATGCCGGTGAGGCCAAAGCCCTGTTGATTCGACCCCGGCGGCAGGCCGCTGCCGTCGTCTTCCATCACCAGCATCAGCCGTTCATCCTGCTGCCAGCCCTGTAGCGTCACCGCGCTGGCGTTCGCGTGCTTCACAATGTTGTTGAGCCCTTCCTGACAGACGCGGAACAGCGTTACCCGCTGGCTTTCGCTCAGCGTTGACTCATCAATTCGCCAGTCGAGGTGGCTGACGATGCCCCGGCTTTCCAGCTCCATTTCGCGCATCAGCGAGCGAATGGCCTGTTCCAATGAGAGGTCGTCGAGCTGGCGCGGACGCAGCCGACCCAGCAGGCGGCGTACGGCGTCGTAAACGCCCAGCGAAAGCTGCTCAATATGCGCCCCGCTCTGCTTCACGCCCGCGTTCTCCGGGGCCAGACGCTGCACAATCCCGGCCTGAGTGCGAATGGCGGTGATGGTCTGGCCGATATCATCATGCAGCTCGCGCGCCACATCGCGGCGTACGCTCTCTTCGGTTTCCAGCAGGCGCTCCGCCAGCCGGTGGTTGCGCGCCAGTTCGTTTTGCAGCGACTGGTTGAGCTCTCGCAGTCGCTGAATGCCCGCGCCGAGCAGCAGCCCGGTCAGGCTTTGCGCCAGCAACGAGAGCAGTAAATCAACGGGGTGATCGTGCCAGGTCTGGCTGGCAATCAGGGCGATGGCGTTCATCAGAGTGGCGATCAGCGCCCCCTGCCAGCCGTAGTGCCAGGCCAGCGCGATAATCGGTAAGGCGAGACAAAACGGGGTAAAGCGCGAAAGCTCTGCGGGCAAACCGAGCTGTAGCCACAGGCTGACGGTAAACAGCAGCAGATACCAGACCAGATGCCGCCCGCGCCAGTTCACCGGCTGCGACACCAGCGCCGGGCCAAGCGGTAGCCAGGTGGTGCTGGTGAGGTAGTGCCAGAACACGAGGCAGATAGGGGCCAGCGTCAGCCCGCCGGTTAAGGTCAGCAGTAAGGCGTTAAGCGCCGCCTCCCCTTGCCATAGCCAGGGTAAAGATTGCAGCAGCGCCGCCGCGGTAAGCGCCGCCCCCTGGAGCAGCAGCGTGCGCCAATCGCGCTGATGGCGATAGCGGGAAATCAGCGCTACCGGCAGCAACGTCAGCGCGCTTCCGGTCATCAATAATAATGCGTGGCTCAGCGCCACTTCCTGCGCCAGCCAGTAAATCAGCAGCCACTCTGCGCCCACCAGCACCGGCCAGTAGCCACGCGGGCATTGCAGCATTAACCCCAGACGCAGGCCGAACGGGAACAGCAGCACCGCCAGCTCCGGGCGTTCCACAAGGTGCAGACTGATACTCCACAGGCAGAACCACGCGGCGGAGAAGATAAAGAAACAGGCGACAACGGTAATACACCGCGAAAAGACGCTATTCATCACCAGCCGTCAAACATGCGGCGCGCCAGCTCCACGTCGTTGCTGACGCCCAGCTTTTCCATCAGGTTAGCGCGATGAACGTGTACCGTTTTCGGCGACAGCCCCAGCTCGGCGGCAATCTCTTTCACCGCCAGGCCCTGCGCCAGCTTTTCCGCCACCTGACGTTCACGCTTGGTCAACGGGTCCTGACGGCCCGCCGCCAGCTTGACGGCGATATCCGGCGTTAAGTAGCAGCCACCGGTCGCCACGGTATGTACCGCCGCAATCAGCTCGTCCGGGCTACAGCGTTTGGAGAGAAATCCGCGCGCGCCCGTGTTCAGCGCCTGCTCGACCAGCGCCGGGCTATCGTGAACGGAGAGCATGATGGTAGCCATGCCTTTCGGCAGTTGGCCGAGCAGCTCAAGGCCGGAGATGTCCGGCATGGAGATATCGCAGATACAGACCTGAACGCCGCGCCCCGGTAGCCCCGCCAGCGCTTCGCGCCCGGAACCAAACTCGGCGACCACCTGCAAATCAGGCTCAAGGCCAAGCAGTTGGGCAAAGCCGGAGCGAACGATAGTGTGGTCGTCGATAAGGGCTATGGTGATCATGGGTTTGTCCTGGCGGGTAAAAAAACGCGCCTACCTTAACGATAAGCGCGCGACTGTTCAAGTCTTGAGCGGACTACTCGAAGAAGACGGTTATCTTGTTGAACATCGACGGGTCGGACTGGTTGCGGGTTACTTTCACCACGTCTTCCAGCTTGTCTATCTGGCTAATCATCTGCTCTAGTCGCTGATCGTCGTTGACCAATAGCCAGATGCGGCTCTTATCGCTGTCATGAATCGGTAGACAGAGAATGCCTTCCACGTTGAAGGCGCGACGGGCAAAGAGCCCGCAGACGTGGGTCATTACGCCCGGGTGGTTGCGCACGGTGAGTTCCAGAATAACGTTGTCATGAGTCTGTTGTTGCATGGCTTATTCCCCCACCATTTCGGTATTTGCCGCACCCGGCGGCACCATCGGATACACTTTTTCTTCTGCGTCGATACGCACATGAATCAACGCCGGGCCCGGACGGTTGATTATCGCCTGCAGCGCCGCCTGCGGGTCTGCTTCATTGTTCAAATCGCAGGTTTCCAGACCGAAACCGGCGGCAATCTGCATAAAGTTAATCATGCCTGGGTAGGTGGCGGCAAATACGCCCTGTTTGTAGAACAGGCTCTGCTGCTGGTGTACCAGACCCAGCGCCTGGTTGTTCATCAGGATGATTTTCACATCCAGCTGATTTTCCGCCGCGGTCGCCATCTCCTGAATGTTCATCATCAGGCTGCCGTCACCGGAGAAGCACAGCACTTTTTTGTCCGGGTTCGCCAGCGCCGCGCCGATGGCCGCAGGCAGGCCAAAGCCCATGGTGCCGAGGCCGCCGGAGGTCAGCCACTGGCGAGGACGGTTCAGCGGGTAAGCCTGCGCCACCCACATCTGGTGCTGACCAACGTCGGTGGTAATAATCGCCTTGTCGTCAACGCAGGCCGCCGCCGCGTTAATCAGGCCGTAGTGGCTGAGCGGGTCGCCTGCTTCAGGAATGGCGCCCGGGAACTCTTGTTGCAGCTCAGCCACTTTACCGCGCCACGCGTCACGCGGCTGGGCGGCAATTTGCGGCAGCAGCTGGGTCAGCACGTCGTCCACGTCCGCCTGAATCGCCACGTGTGCCTGTTTGATTTTGCCCAACTCTGCGCGGTCGATATCAACGTGGATAATCTTCGCGTTCGGGCAGAATTCCGCCACTTTACCGGTCGCCCGGTCATCAAAACGCGCACCTAAAACCACCAGCAAATCAGATTGTTGCAGGATGAAGTTGGTGCTGCGCGCGCCGTGCATCCCCAACATGCCTAACGACAGCGGGTGCGCTTTTGGCAGCATGCCCAGCGCCATCAGGGTCATGGTGGTCGGCAGGTTGGCTTTTTCCGCCAGTTCACGCACGCGTTCCGGCGCGTTGATAACGCCGCCGCCCAGATAGAGCACCGGGCGCTGTGCGGCGTTGATCATCGCCGCCGCTGCGCTCACGCTCTCGGCGCTGAATTCTGGCGTTGCCGCGCGGCCACCGGGTTCCGGCAGTTCGCTGATATCGATTTCCGCGGTCTGAACGTCCTTAGGAATGTCTATCCACACCGGGCCTGGGCGGCCAGACTGTGCAATCCGGAAGGCATCAGCAATAACCTGTGGTAATTCATTGATGTTACGGACTAAGTAGTTGTGTTTGGTGATGGGGATAGAGATACCGTAGGTGTCGACTTCCTGGAAGGCATCGGTGCCGATTAACGAGGAGGCCACCTGACCGGTGATACACACCAGTGGAATCGAGTCGAGACGCGCATCAGCAATGGCGGTCACCAGGTTGGTGGCGCCGGGGCCGCTACAGGCCATACATACCGCCGGTTTACCGTGGGTACGCGCCATGCCCTGGGCAATAAAGCCCGCGCCCTGCTCGTGTCGCGCCAGAATATGACGGATCTGGGTGCTCTGGCTTAAGGCGTCGTACAGCGGCAGAACCGTGCCGCCGGGAATGCCGGTGACCATGGTAATACCCTGACGTTCCAGTAAATGAACGATTAATTGCGCGCCGGTAAAACGCGTTGTCTGTGATGTTGTGCCCGAAATTGCCATGCTCCAGTCCTTTCAACTAGGCCGACTATCCGGAGGGGGCTAGAAACTAAAAACCCCGCCCGGTTTGCGCCGGCGGGGTTTGGAATCGTGTGTGTTCCTGACCCTACGGCGCATTGCCGACGACCACCACCACACGCACGACGACCACCGCGGCTGGTAGCGCGGTTTTTAGTAGGGTCGAAGTCAGCATTGATGGGGTCATTAAGGGTCTTCTCTCAATTCGTTTAGTGAATTTATACAAACACAGCTTTTCCGGGCTGACAATGGAAATATTTTCATCCGCACAAAAATGCAGCAAAGATCACATTATCGTGATCAGGGAAATTATCCAGGCTGTCCCATTTATCCCCTATTTCTGGCCTTGGTCACCGCCCGTGGGTTGTGTTAAGTTTTGGTGAAATCTCCCTGAGCAACGCATTATCATGACGCTTTCTGTTTTCTGCATTTTGCTGTTTGCCGCACTTTTACACGCCAGCTGGAACGCCATTGTTAAGGCAGGAAACGACAAACTCTATTCGGCTATCGGCGTCACCGGCTCCGCCGCGCTCATCGCGTTGCTGCTTTTACCCTTTGCGCCTGCGCCCTCGGCCGCCAGCGTGCCGTTTATGGTGGTCTCCACCGTCTTGCAGGTGATTTACACCGTACTGGTGGCGAAGACCTATCAGATTTCCGATATGAGCCAGACCTACCCGCTGATGCGCGGCACCGCGCCGCTGCTGGTAGCAATCATCAGCGTGCTGTTTCTTGGCGACCATCTTTCCACGCTGGCATGGTGCGGAATCGCGGTTATCTGTACGGCGATCCTCGGCATGGCATTCAATGGCCGAGGTGGTTCGCAACGTGGCGTGATGTTAGCGCTGCTGAACGCCTGGATTATTGCCGGTTACACCCTGATCGACGGCACCGGCGTGCGCCTGTCGGGCACCGCGCTGGGCTATACGCTATGGTCGTTTTTCCTCAATGGCTCCAGCCTGCTGTGCTGGGCGATGATCGCCCGCCGCCGTGAAGCGTCTCGCTATCTGGTGCAGCACTGGAAGAAAGGCGTTCTTGGCGGCATGGGGACCATGGGCTCCTACGGTCTGGCGCTGTGGGCGATGACCCAGGCTCCGCTGGCGGTGGTCGCCGCGCTGCGTGAAAGCTCGATTCTGTTTGGCGCGCTGATTGCCTGGCTGCTGCTCAAAGAACGGGTGGCCGGGCTGCGTCTGCTGGCCGCTGGCGGTATCGCCGCGGGTGCCATTCTGTTACGCCTCTCTTGACTAAACTGGCAACTATTGTTGCCGTTTACGTGTATAAATCCTGCCTGCATCACACATTTCATTTACATGACGTATGATTAAATCGTCACCTCATTGTGGTAGATTCCTCTCGCTTTTAGCGCAATTCCTGGACATTTATTCTTATAAACCTAATTTTTATAAAGTTATCAGCGAAATGAAAAGAGATAGAAACGTCAATATCCTGGTGATGCTGGTGTTGCTCGTCGCCGTCGGTCAGATGGCGCAAACCATTTATATTCCCGCAATTGCGCAGATGGCGAACGACCTGAATGTCCGCGAAGGGGCGGTGCAGAGCGTGATGGCGGCCTATCTGCTGACCTATGGCGTTTCACAGCTGTTCTACGGCCCACTTTCTGACCGAGTGGGTCGCCGCCCGGTGATCCTCGTCGGGATGTCGATTTTTATGCTGGCGACGCTGGTCGCTATCACTACGCACAGCCTGACGGTGCTGATTATTGCCAGCGCGATGCAGGGGATGGGGACCGGCGTGGGCGGCGTGATGGCGCGAACCTTGCCGCGCGATCTCTATGAGGGCAGTCAGCTTCGCCACGCTAACAGCCTGTTAAACATGGGTATTCTGGTGAGTCCACTGCTGGCACCGCTGATTGGCGGCGTGCTGGAGACGCTCATCAACTGGCGTGCCTGCTACGGTTTTCTGCTGGTGCTCTGCGCGGGCGTCACCTTTAGCATGGCGCGCTGGATGCCGGAAACGCGCCCGACCGGCGCACCGAAAACCCGGCTTATCAGCAACTACAAAACGCTGTTCGGTAACAGCGGCTTTAACTGCTACCTGCTGATGCTGATTGGCGGCCTGGCCGGTATTGCGGTGTTTGAAGCCAGCTCCGGCGTGCTGATGGGCGGCGTGCTGGGCTTAAGCAGCATGACGGTCAGCATCCTGTTTATTCTGCCGATTCCGGCAGCGTTCTTTGGCGCCTGGTTCGCCGGACGGCCGAAAAAACGCTTCCCGACGCTGATGTGGCAGTCGGTGGTGTGCTGTCTGGCAGCGGGCGTGATGATGTGGATCCCGGGTCTGCTCGGCGTCATGAATATCTGGACGCTGCTGGTCCCTGCGGCGCTGTTCTTCTTCGGCGCGGGGATGCTGTTCCCGCTGGCGACCAGCGGCGCGATGGAGCCCTTCCCGTTCCTCGCCGGTACCGCCGGGGCGCTGGTTGGCGGCCTGCAAAACATTGGTTCCGGCGTGCTGGCCTGGCTGTCGGCGATGATGCCGCAAACCGGGCAGGCCAGCATCGGGCTGCTGATGACGCTGATGGGGCTGCTGATTTTCCTCTGCTGGCTGCCGCTGGCGTCGCGCTTTGCGCATCAGGGTCAGGCGGTGTAATCACGTCCGACCGTTGCCTGATGGCGCTTCGCTTATCCGGCCTAGTAGGCCGGATAAGGCGGAGCCGCCACCCGGCATAAAACGCCTATTTAACCTGCTCCTGAAGCCAACCGATAAACGCCTCAATTTTCGGCCACTGCCTGCCGGGCAGCGTGGTGACGTAATAATGCTGATGACATTTCAGCGCCTTATCACCAAAAGGAGCCACCAGCTCCCCGCTGTCGAGGCGCTTTTGCACCAGCCGCTTTCGCCCCATCGCCACGCCGATGTGGTTCATCGCCGCAATCACCGCTAAATCAGAACGATCGAAACCAATGCCAGACGATGTCGGCAAATTCACCGCATACTGCTGCGCCCAGCTGTGCCATTCATCGGTCCCTGAGTCGTTGCTCCACGCCTGTCTGTCGTGCAGCAGCGTACAGTGCGGTAGGTTCACCAGCGAGCCGGTCAGAGCGTAGCGGCGGGCGTATTCCGGGCTGCATACCGGCAGAATTTCTTCATCCATCAGGAAGTGGTGCGCAAGCTGTGCGGAAGGCGCATCGTCAAAATAGAGAGCCAAGTCGACCCCAGCGCGCTGTAAATTGACGTTGTCGTTGCCGGTCAGGATGGTCAGTGAAATGGACGGGTAGCGGCGGGTAAAGTCGCCGAGCGCTGGCACCAGCCAGCACTGGGCGATAGAAGGCCGCGAGTAGACGGTAAGCGTCCCCGAGAGCTCCTGATTTTTGATATCAAGAATCTCCTGGTTGAGCGTATCCAGCGACGATTTCAGCGCCCAGAACACGCGTTTACCTTCGTGAGTGAGCTCTACTTTACGATGCGAGCGGACAAAGAGCTGAATACCCAGCTCCTCTTCCAACTGGTTAATACGGTGGCTGACGGCGCTGGGGCTTAATGACAGTTCATCTGCCGCCAGCGCAAACGACTGATGCCGGGCCGCCACTTCAAAAGTATACAGCTTTGATAACTGCCAGCCGTTCAGCAGACGATTTCTGCCCTCGCGCAGGGGTTCCATATTCCTCTCCGTATTGCCTGTTTTTCGCCGGAGTGTAAAAAAAATCACCGGCAAAATCAGCACAAAGATGAATCAGAATGATTCATATCGCATAAATCACCGGTAATAAGACGTAAATCACGCTCTTGATTCAATCTGGCTCATGTGAAGGACAATTTATATCGTTTGTCAGCGGGTGCCTTATTTTTGTCCAATAAACCCATATTAATCACAGGGCAAGGTGAGCTATGCACTCTCAGATCTGGGTTGTGAGCACGCTGCTGATAAGCATCGTGTTAATCGTTTTGACCATCGTGAAGTTCAAATTCCACCCGTTTTTGGCGCTGCTGTTAGCCAGTTTCTTCGTGGGGACGATGATGGGCATGGGGCCGCTGGATATGGTCAATGCCATCGAGAACGGCATCGGCGGCACGCTGGGCTTCCTCGCGGCGGTTATTGGCCTTGGGACTATCCTCGGAAAAATGATGGAAGTATCCGGCGCGGCCGAACGCATCGGCCTGACGCTACAGCGCTGCCGCTGGCTTTCCGCCGACGTCATTATGGTGCTGGTCGGGCTGATTTGCGGGATCACGCTGTTCGTTGAAGTGGGCGTGGTGCTATTAATTCCACTGGCATTCTCTATTGCCAAAAAGACCAATACTTCGCTGCTGAAGCTGGCGATCCCGCTGTGTACCGCGCTGATGGCGGTGCACTGCGTAGTACCACCGCATCCGGCGGCGCTGTTCGTGGCTAACAAGCTGGGCGCGGACATTGGCACCGTGATTGTCTACGGTTTACTGGTGGGCTTAATGGCATCGCTAATCGGCGGGCCGCTGTACCTGAAGTTTCTCGGTAATCGTCTGCCGTTTAAGCCAGTACCGGCTGAGTTTTCCGACCTGAAAGTGCGTGATGAAAGCACGCTACCATCGCTGGGCGCGACGCTGTTTACCGTACTGCTACCAATTGGCCTGATGCTGGTTAAAACCGTCGCGGAACTGAACATGGCGAAAGGCAGCACGGTGTATACGCTGCTGGAGTTTATTGGTAACCCGATCACCGCGATGTTTATCGCCGTTTTCGTGGCCTATTACATTCTCGGCCTGCGCCAGCACATCGGTATGGGGGCGCTGCTGACCCACACCGAAAACGGTTTTGGCTCCATTGCTAACATTTTGCTGATTATCGGCGCAGGCGGCGCATTCAACGCTATCCTCAAGAGCAGCGGGCTGGCGGATACCCTCGCGCTGATCCTCTCGAACATGCATATGCACCCGATTCTGCTGGCCTGGCTGGTTGCACTGATTCTGCACGCGGCGGTAGGTTCTGCCACGGTGGCGATGATGGGCGCGACGGCAATCGTGGCACCGATGCTGCCACTCTACCCTAACGTGAGCCCGGAGATCATCGCTATTGCCATCGGTTCTGGCGCTATTGGCTGCACGATCGTCACCGATTCCCTCTTCTGGCTGGTGAAGCAGTACTGTGGTGCCACCCTGAATGAGACGTTCAAATACTATACGACTGCGACATTTATCGCATCAGTGATTGCACTGGCATGCACATTCCTGCTTTCCTTTATTATCTAAGCGCAAAGAGACTGACTATGGAAAACATTCAAACACTTATCGCCCAGCATCCTTTAGTGGAAGACCTGGTCGCTCTTAAGGAAACGGTCTGGTTTAACCCCGGCACCACCTCTCTTGCGGAAGGTTTACCGTATGTAGGCCTGACCGAACACGACGTTCAGGACGCCCACGCTCGTCTGACGCGCTTCGCGCCGTATCTGGCTCAGGCCTTCCCGGAAACCGCCGCCACCGGGGGCATTATCGAATCTGAGCTGGCCGCGATCCCGGCCATGCAAAAACGGCTGGAAAAAGCGTTCGGGCAGCACATTAACGGCGAACTCCTGCTGAAGAAAGACAGTCATTTGCCGATTTCAGGCTCGATTAAAGCACGTGGCGGCATTTATGAAGTACTGACCCATGCAGAAAAACTGGCGCTGGAAGCCGGTCTGTTGACCACCAAAGACGATTACCGCGTGCTGCTTTCGCCGGAGTTCAAACAGTTTTTCAGCCAGTACAGCATCGCGGTTGGCTCCACCGGCAACCTCGGGATGTCGATTGGCATCATGAGCGCCCGCATCGGCTTTAACGTCACGGTGCATATGTCCGCTGACGCCCGCGCGTGGAAAAAAGCCAAACTGCGCAGCCACGGCGTAACGGTAGTGGAGTACGAAGAAGATTACGGCGTGGCGGTTGAACAAGGTCGTAAGGCGGCGCAGTCCGATCCAAACTGTTTCTTTATCGATGATGAAAATTCCCGCACGCTATTTTTAGGCTATGCGGTCGCCGGTCAGCGTCTGAAGGCGCAGTTTGCGCAGCAGGGACGCGCGGTGGATTCAAACCATCCACTGTTTGTTTACCTGCCTTGCGGCGTCGGCGGTGGCCCTGGCGGCGTGGCGTTTGGCCTGAAGCTGGCATTCGGTGATAACGTACACTGCTTCTTCGCTGAACCGACTCATTCACCGTGCATGCTGCTGGGGATTTACACCGGGCTGCACGATACCATTTCCGTGCAGGATATCGGCATCGATAACCTGACGGCGGCGGATGGGCTGGCGGTCGGTCGCGCCTCGGGCTTTGTCGGCCGGGCGATGGAACGTCTGCTCGACGGTCTTTATACGCTGGATGACCAGACCCTGTACGACATGCTGGGCTGGTTGGCGCAGGAAGAAGGCATTCGTCTTGAGCCGTCGGCGCTGGCAGGCATGGCTGGCCCTCAGCACGTTTGCGCCTCCACGGATTACCAGCAGATGCATGGCTTCAGCGCAGAGCAGCTCAATCACGCCACCCATCTTGTGTGGGCGACGGGCGGCGGCATGGTACCAGAAGCCGAAATGGCGCAGTACCTGGCGAAAGGACGCTAAGTCGCGTTAACCTCAAGCAGCATCGCCGCCATTACGCGATGCTGCTGCATGACAATCGTGCCACTTCTCCCCCTATTGTGGCATCTCAGGTCAAAGCGTATTGCCGCACGTCACACTCCTCTCTCCTGCCGCCAACGTTAAGAAATGGCATCGATATACTCCGACCTACCTCGTATCCCTACGATAAACCGGAGAACACAATGCAACAGGCTGAAAAATCGGTCGGCCGCGGCGGTTTTACCCTGCTCATCTGGGTACTGCTTCTGCTCCTCGGCTGCGTGCTGTTTTTCTTTTCGCTCGACCGGCAAATAGTTTCCATCCTCAAAACCACGCTGATGCAGGAGCTGGGGCTCGATAATAGTGATTATTCGGTGCTGATCAGCGCCTTTATGATCCCCTACACTTTCATGTATTTCTTCGTCGGTGGCATCGTCGACCGCTTCGGTAGCCGCTATGTGCTGTGCGCGCTGATGGTGCTGATGTCGATTGCCACGCTCATTACCGGTCTGTCGCACTCGATGACCGGGCTTATTGTCGGGCGCGTGATGCTGGGACTGGCGGAGTCCGGGATCGTACCGGCGCTAACGCTGGCGGTCTTTACCTGGTTTCGCGCCGAGCAGCGCGCCTTCGCCTTCCAGCTCACCAATATTATTCAGTCATTAGGGCTGATTCTTGCGCCACCGTTTGTCGCCTGGGTGACGATATCTACCGGCTGGCGCTGGGCGTTCTTTATTCCAGCAATGGCAGGCGTGGTGGTCGGGGTGATGTGGTATCTCTCCAGCCGTAAAACGCCGCCTGCGGCCGACGACACGGCGCAGGTAAGCGCCGTCAGCGTGCCGCTGGTTGAGCGCTACAAGATGGTGCTGACCTCAAAACCTATCTGGGCGCTGCTGATTGCTCGCTTGCTCACTGATCCGTTCTGGTTCTTCTACCAGTACTGGCAGGTGGGTTTTATGCAGGAAAAAATCGGCCTGACGCTGGCGGAAGTCGGCAAGTTAATGTGGCTGCCGCCGCTGGTTGCCGTGTTTGGTGTGCTCGCGGTCTGCTGGGCCTCTGACCGTCTGGTGGCACGCGGGATGGACGCAACTCGCGCCCGCTTAACCATTATCTGGTCCGTCACCTGTCTGGCACCGCTGGTGTTCCTGCTGCCGTCCATTAGCAACGCCTACGCGGCGGTGGCTATCATGACGGTGATTAACTTTATGTGCACCGCCTGGCTCAGTATGGCCACCATCATGATGGGCGGGCTGGCACCGCGCGTAGCCATCGCCACCGCTATCGGCGTGATGAGCGCGCTGGGCGGGGTGACCTCCATTATCTTTAACGGCTTTGTCGGCACCATTATCGACCACTTTGGTTATTCGATGCCGATTTATGCCGGTGCGACCCTGCATCCTATTGGCGCGCTGGTGCTGGCCGCCTTCTTCCTACGCCGTAAAAAATCGTTTGTTTCTCGTCCGGAGACCGTCTGATGACCGATATCGTTGTTGCGCCCGTGGCTCACGCCTGCGCAGATTTCACCGTACTTTACTGTCTGATTAATCACGGCAATCACCAGTTCGCCGCCTGGTATGACGCGGAACACCGCACCACCGTGGGCCAGCGCGAGCTGCCCGACGGCTCATGGCAGACGTTTCAACCAGAGGGGCTCTGGCTGCCAGAGCGCGAACGTTATTCACATATCACTGAGTTTGATTCGCACAATTATCTGACGATGGCTGTAGATAGCGCCGGATACCTGCATCTTTCCGGCAATATGCACGTGGATCCGCTTATTTACTTCAGAAGCCGCGCGCCGCTGGACGTCACCACCCTGGAGTGCGTGCCGTCGATGACCGGCGAACGCGAAGCGCGGGCCACCTATCCGGTGTTCTTCAAAGACGTGCAGGGCCGCCTGCTGTTCCGCTATCGCGACGGCTGCAGCGGTAATGGCGATGACCTGTACAACATTTTCGACGCCGAGCGTCAGCAGTGGACGCGCCTGCTGGAGACGCCGCTGCTCAACGGCGAAGGCGCACGCAACGGTTACGCCCGCCAGCCGCTGCTGGGGCCGGACGGCTACTGGCATATGGTGTGGATGTGGCGCGAAACGCCGCACTGCGAAACCAACAATAACCTCTCGTACGCACGCAGCCGCGACCTTCAGCACTGGGAAAAATCAGACGGCACGCCGCTCACGCTGCCCATTGCCCGTCATCAGGGCGAGATTGTCGACGATGCGGGCATCGGCGGCGGCCTGATTAATATGGTGCAGGAAGTGGGCTTTGATAATCAGGCGCGCCCGGTTCTGATCTATCATCGTTATGATGACCGGGGACTGTCGCAGGCCTACCTGGCTCGCCCGGATGGCACCGGCCGCTGGCAAAAAACGCAGATCAGCCAATGGGATTTCCGCTGGGACTTTAACGGCGGCGGGTCTATTCCGCCAGACGTGACGCTCAGTGCGCCGCGCGCTATCGGCAACGGCAAACTTGAGGTGGAGTGGACCTCTATTTGGGCCGGAAGCGGAGTGTGGATTATTGATGACCGGGAGCTTACGGTGGTGGGCAAACGCCCGCTGATTTCACCGCTGCCTGATGCGCTGCGACAACCGCAGCAGGGTATTGAGCCGCAGGCGGAAGTGCAGTTGATCCCCGCGCAAAACAGCGACTACAGTCCGCAGAATCGCTACTGGCTGCGCTGGGAATCATTGCCTATTTTCCGCGATGTGCCACACGAGGCAAAAACCGGGTCCACGCTGCTGGAAGTCATAGAAGTCAAAAATTAATAAAAGCGCGCCTGCCAGGGCAGCGGCGGGCGCGCACTTTGTTCCTATCAGGCATCCGCCAGCAGCTTCGCCTTCTCCTCTTCTTCCTGCTGGGCCTGCTGCGTTTCCAGCATTTTCTTCTCATAGACCTTAAAGAACGGGTAGTAGATAGCCAACGAGATAAAGAAGCAGATAAACACCAGACCGCAGGCAATCAGGTTCCAGTTGGTGGTGATAAGCGCCCCCAGCGGCGCCGGGATGGTAAACGGCGGTTTCACCATCATGCGCGGAATCAATCCACTGATGGTAAAGAGATACACCACCACCGTATTGACCATCGGCGCCAGGATAAACGGCACTGCCAGTATCGGGTTCATGACGATCGGCGCGCCGAAAATCATCGGTTCATTGATGTTGAAGAGACCGGGAATAAATGACAGCTTACCCAGTGATTTCAGATAGATAACTTTAGATCGGATGAACAACACCACCAGTGCTAACGTCGATCCCGTACCGCCCATCTGCGCGTACCACTGGAAGAACTGTTCAGTGAAGATATTCGGCAGGTCGTAAGCGCTGGTCCCGGCCTGGAATAACTCTATATTCTGCACAATCGCCTGATCCCACAGCGGGCGAATCAGCGGCCCCATTACGGCGTGACCGTGAATACCAAAGACCCAGAACAGGTCGATAAAGAACTGCGTGACGATACCGCCGAACAGGTTGGTGCCGGTCATAAAGCCTTTCAACGGCATGATGATGTAGCTGATGATGGCGTTGATATCGATGTTTAAAAAGTGTCGTGGAACCCAGAAAATCAGCACCACCGCCAGCGTCGGAAACAGCGCCGAGAACGAGCTGGCAACCACCGGCGGCACACCTGCGGGCATCTTAATTTCGATATTGCGTACTTTAATAAAACGATAGATTTCAATGGCAATCAGCGAGGAGATGATCGCCCCAAACAGCCCCTGTGAACTCAGCGAAGCCACCGGAATATAACGCCCGGAAATCGCATCACCGGCGACGGTAACGCCCTCTTTAATATTGACCGGAACAATCATCAGCAGCGTGGCGAGCATCGCCAGCAGGCCGCTGGTAATGTCGTTGAGCTTATAGCTTTTGCCTAAAAACGAGCCGATGGTGAACGCGGCGTACAGCGACATCAGCCCGACGGTAAAGCGGAAAGGCACATCAAGAATATCGCGCCACGGTGCGATAAAATCCATGTACCCTTTAATCGGGATATTCAGCAGAATAACGAAAAACGAACCGACAATCGTCAGCGGTAGAATAGAGATTAAGCCGTTACGAATAGCCTGCATATGGCGCTGATTGCCAATAGCATTCGCTACCGGCAGCATTTTTTCCGCCAGCCGTTCAAAGTAAGACATGTTACTCCCCCTCGAATCCGTTATTGGCAATCACCGTTGAGAACCATTGCCCGGATTTTTTCAGCGACCGCTGTTGGGTGGCTAAATCAAGGCGATAGAATCCGTAGCGATTTTTATAGGCGTTCTGCCACGACCAGCAGTCAATAAACGTCCACATGTGGTAACCCAGACAATGGCTGCCGTCGGCTATTGCCTGATGGAGATAGCCCAAATGTTCTTTCAGGAATTCAATGCGGTAATCGTCCTGCACCTGGCCGTTCACCATAAATTGTTCTTCGTCCTGAATACCGATGCCGTTTTCAGATACGAACCACGGTAAATTGCCGTAGCGTTCTTTCACCACCATCGCGATGTCATAAAGCGCCGCAGGATAAATCTCAATGCCGCGCGAGGTATTCATTCTGCGTCCCGGCATAATGTATTCTTCAAAGAAGCGCTCCGGCACAAAACCGTGAGGCTCTGCCAGCGGCGTTTCGCGTGCCTTTACCCGACGCGGACGGTAATAGTTAATTCCTAGCAGGTCGATACGCGTATTGGCGATAAGCGCACAGTCTTGTGCTAAATATTCCGGCAACCGATCATGTTCGCGCAGCATCGCCACCAGTTCGTCCGGGTATTTCCCCAATAAAATAGGTTCATTAATGCTGCGGGTATAAAATAGGTCCGCCATGGCGGCGGCCCGTAAATCCTCCGGCGTATCGCTGCGCGGGTAGACGGGAATAACGTCCATAATAATGCCAATCTGCCCGTCGAGACCCAATTCACGCCACGCAGCCACCGCCTTACAGTGCGCCAGCACAATGTGGTGCAACACCTGTGCCGCGCGGCGAAAATCGGTGACATAGGGGTAATGACGAGGGTGTAAATACCCTGCTTCTGCCGGAATTAACGGTTCGTTAAAGGTGAACCAATAGCGGACGCGATCGCCAAACAGCTGGTAGCAAATACGCGCATAGCGGGCAAAGGCATCAATCACTTCACGATTTTCAAAACCGCCCTTTTCCTGTAGCGCCATCGGCATATCGAAGTGGTAGAGATTAATAAAGGGTTCAATACCCTGCGCGAGCAATTCATCAATCACGGCGTTATAAAACGCTACCGCCTGTTGATTGACCTCACCGTCGCCGTCGGGGATCAGCCGCGACCAGGAGAGCGAGGTGCGAAAGGAGTTCAGACCAATATCTTTAGCGCGCTGAATATCTTCCCGATAATGTTGATAAAACGTCGAGGTATCATCCGCCGTGACGCCCTGGAAAAAGCGCTCGTTAAAGTGATGCGAGGCATAATCCCAGATATTATCGCCTTTGCCATCGCCGGGAATTCGGCCTTCAGATTGCGTGGCGCTGGTTGCGGTGCCCCACCAGAAATTATCAGGAAAATGGTATTTCATGGCCCGTCCTTATTGTGCTTTGGCTAATAAAGACAGCGCGTGATCCAGAACTTTATCGCCCTGCATCGAGCCATATTGCATCATATCAATAGCAGCCACCGGCACGCCCTGCGGCTCAGCGGCGGCCGCTAAACGCTGAAGCTGGAATTTCACCTGCGGGCCTAACAAAATAACGTCGGCCTCTTCGATGATCTGATCGAATTCAGAAACCGGGACGGCGGTAATATCCACATCAATATCGCGGCTAGCGGCAGATTGTTTCATTCTTTCTACTAACATACTGGTCGACATGCCCGCTGCGCAGCATAAAAAGATCTTCTTCATCATTTTCCCCTGGCGTTATAAGCGTGATATTCCGCTGAAATGCGGCAAAATATATTCTGCGTAGTATGGTAGAAAGCGACAAGTGAAGGGCGGCACAAAACCGATTTATATCGCTGGTACTTTTATTGTTACAGATGAATAAAATGACAATTTATTTCTTATAAACAGCAAGATGCAAATGTTACTTTTAAATTTATTAGTGTTATTTTTATTCGTTTTTTATGCATTACCTCCCACTCTGGCCGATTAACGGCACTGATTTGGTGAAACGCCAAACTGACGACGAAAAACCCGAGAAAAGTAGCTAACGTCTCCAAAGCCGCAGCGAATCGCAATGTCGTTCACCGAATCGTTGGTAAAACGCAGCTGATAGTGTGACTGCAATAGCCGCACGCGGGCGAGATATTGCTGGGGAGAGACGCCGGTGTAGTCGCTGAAACCACGCTGGAGCGTGCGTCGGGAGAGACCGAATTCGTGGCACAGCGCGTCGAGGTCGAGCGGCTGCTGCCACTGGCCGTTGAGGCGAATCAGCACCTGGCTGATGCGGTCTTCGCTGGAGTGAAAATCCTGGGTTTTATAGCGCCACAGATTCAGAGTGTGCAGCACTTCAAGAAAAATCATCTCTTTATGGCTTTCCGCCAGCAGTTTGTCGCTGAACTCCGCTTCGTTATGGCTGGCGAGACGGTCAAATACCCGCTGCATAATGCCTACGTCCACCTGCCAGACGTTACTCTCATCCTCTTGCGGCAGGAGATAGTCGATCTGCTTGATAAAGTTGAAGTTATCGCGCCCCAGATAAAGCAGATTCACCTGCTGTAACGCTTTCATTTCTTCAAACAGATGGTAGTCCTGGCGATTCAGGTAGCAGAGCGTACCGCTACTCAGCAGATACGGTTTTTCATTGATGACGTGTATCCCGCTGCCGCTGCCCACCAGAAACAGTTCGCAGTATTCATGGGTGTGTTCATGGCTGATATTTTTTTCCGGTTTCCAGAAATGGAATACCACGCTTTCCAGCGGATGGTGAAAGTGCGTTTCCCGGGGCAGCACGAGCGGCATAGAGACTCCAGATGCATCATCACAGTGAAGAGATAGTGATACCAGAATCCGTAGCGGAGACCTTGACCTGTTTGCCATCCGGCAGACCCGTCTGGCAAACAGAAAAAGCTTATGAAGCCTGGCTTAACATCGCCATCAATTCCCGCGGTGAGCGGCGCTGTTTGAGAAGGTCACGCATCGCTTTCATGTATGGCGCGCTGTAGGTGAAAAAGTGGCGATAGCCGTGACAAAGCGCGCTTTTGCCGTTGGCCAGCCGATGTTTTGGGCAATCGCCGTGACAAAACTGAAGCACTGGACACTGGCGGCAGTCATCTTTCAGACTTTGTTTTTTTTGCTGCCCAAAAGCGATCGCCTCAGGCGTCACGTTCAGCGCCTGTAGCGTCTGTTGATGAATATTGCCGATATAATATTCGGGATACACGTAGTGATCGCACTGGTAGAGATCGCCGTTAGCCTCCAGCGCAAAAGCATGGCCGCAGGTTTCGCTGAATGCACACATCTGCGACGGATAGCCTCTCCAGACGCCAAGCGTCGAGTCAAACAGCTGAACATAAACCCGGCCAATATCTTCACGTACCCAGAGATCAAATACGCCCGTCAAAAAGGCACCCCAGTCCTCAGAGGTGACCGATTCAGCGCTGAGTTTGCCGCTACCATTGCGCTCAACCAGCGGAATAAACTGTAAAAACGGCGTGCCGAGGCCGCGGAGATAACGATACAAGCGCTGCGGTTGCTGGCTATTCAGGCGATTAACCACCACCAGCAGATTAAACTCAACGCCGTGTTTCGTCAGCGTCTCAATTGCCTTTATCACCTTATGGTGCGTCGGTTTGCCGCTGCGATTAACGCGCCAGGCATCGTGAAGGTCCGCCGGGCCATCGAGTGAAATGCCCACCAACCAGCCGTTCTCGCGAAAAAAACGACACCAGTCATCATTGAGCAACAGGCCATTGGTCTGGAAGGCGTTGTGGATCTTTTTGCCATTGGCATACTGCCTTTGTAACGCCAGCGCGCGCTGAAAAAAAGCCAGCCCGCACAACGTAGGTTCTCCGCCCTGCCAGGCAAAACTAACCTCCGGCCCCGGCTGCGCCGCGATGTGCTGGCTGATAAATCGCTCCAGCGTGGTGTCATCCATCATCGGCTGTTCGGGTTTTTCGATATAGAAACAGTAGCGGCAGTTAAGGTTACAGCGAGAGCTGGCCGGTTTGGCCATTACCTGACATCCTGTCATGCTAAATCCCTGATAAAAATAATGAGTTGGCGAATGTGGGTAACAGCAAACAACATTGCGAGGGATAACACCGCGAGAGAGATCATAAATTTGTCACGCACCGCGCCCGGCTGGGAAAAATCGCTGTGCTTAACGTCCATTACATTACGATTGCGGGTGTAGCGCCAGAGGATGATGGCGACAACCGCCAACACGGCTAGCGAAACCCAAAATAGTGCGCCTGCCTGATGCCAATTATGCTTCAACGCTAACGCCATCAGCGCGCCGTAGCCAAGCAAGGTGCGAAACCAGGCCAGTGACGTGCGCTCAGGCTGTAGCCCAGGATCAGCCTGACGGCGGGCTTTGCGGCTATCCGGCATAAAGCACCAGCAGCATCACCACCACAGCGACTAGAGTAAGGATCAGGCTTATCACCAGCAGGCTGCGGGTATAGGGCAGATCCTCTTTCAGGCGCATCGCTCTTTCATTACGCAGCCAGCGCAGGTAGCCATAGATGGCTAGACCACCGGCAAACAGGCACAGCAGGAGCGCCAGCGCCTCGCGAATCACCGGCGTCGCGAAGTCGGGTGCCAGCTGATCTAACCCCACACCCGCGGCCAGAAATCCCAGCGAGGTGCGAATCCACGCCAGAAACGTGCGCTCATTAGCCAGTGAAAAGCGGTAATCGGGTGCTTCTCCAAGGCGGGAAATGTTCATCTTTACTCCTTGATGGTTCCCGATTGTTCAAAGTATCAACAATTCTACCTGACCACTGGGCTAAAACAATCAATCAGGCTTCACGACCAGATTTGCTGAAATTTGCGTCATTTTCTCGGTCGTCAGCTTGTAGAACAGTTTTGCCGTAAGCGCACAAAGCAGATAGCAAATCCCTGGCGCAATGGTAAATAGCGCGATAATGGTGTTAAGCGTAGCAGGGGTTTGCGCGCTGGCTCCGGCCTGATATCCCCCTGCAGCCAGCATCCAGCCAATTACCGCGCCGCCGACGGCGAGGCCCATTTTCAACACAAACAGCGTGCCTGCGAAGCTAATTCCCGTCAGGCGCTTACCGCTGACCACTTCACCGTAGTCCACCGTATCAGCCATCATCACCCATTTAATCGGCGTCATAATCTGATGCAGTACGCCAATCACAAAGATCAGGCAGAACATCACCACCATGGTGTCCATTGGCACAAAAAACATCGCAAAGCTCAGTAAAGTCAGGATGAGGTTGCAGTAGATAAATACCGAGACTTTACAAAATCGCCCGCTGAGCGGCTTCGCTATGGCACTGCCCACAATATTGCCCACGCAGTAGGTGGTCAGGAATATTGAAAAGAGTTTAGGTGATTCCATAATCCAGGTGACGTAATACATCATTACGCCGCCGCGAACTGAAGTGCCAACAATAGTAAACACTGTCAGAAACCCAACCACTCGCCATTGATCGTTTCTCCAGATATCCCGTAAATCACCCAGCATTCCTTTAAAACCCACGCTGGTTGGCGGGGCGACAACACGCTCTTTGGTGGTAGAGAAACAGATAAAAAACATCACAACGGCAATCACTGACAGCAGAGTGATGCTGGCTTTAAAGCCAAACGCTTTATCACCACCGCCGAACCAGTCGACCAGGTTCATCATCAGTGCGGTGGATAACATCCCACCCGCAGTCGCCAGAACGAAACGCCAGGACTGCAAAGACATTCGCTGCTGAGGGTCGCTAGTGATAACACCGCCCAGTGCGCAGTATGGGATATTGACGATGGTGTACATCAACGTCAGACAGATATAGGTTATTGTCGCGTAAACCATTTTTCCTGTAAGCGATAAATCCGGTACGGTATAGGTCAGGACGCAACTGATGCCAAAGGGGATTGAGGCCCAGAGCAACCAAGGACGGAATTTTCCCCAGCGAGTTCGTGTGCGGTCTGCAAGTAATCCCATGCAGGGATCGGAAATAGCATCTAATATTCGTGTTACCAGAAACATACTTCCAATGAAAGCCGCTGGCAGGCCCGCTATATCGGTATAAAAGAACATTAAATACAGCATCACATTGTCGAAAACAATATGGCTTGCCGCATCACCCAGACTAAAGCCGATCTTCTCTTTTAGCGTCAACAGCGAATTATTCATAATTTATCCGTTGGTTTGAATCATCTGACGCCATATTAAGATTAGCATTTTATATTTTTGAATTATGTTTTTTGCTTTTCTCTTTATGTTTATTTTTATATGTGATTAGGCTCGCAATTACATCACGAAAGCACACTCCATAAATATATTATATAAAAACACATCAACAATTCACCTCACATATTGAATAGTATCCTCAGATTCATCTAGGCTGCCATTAAAAATTATCTGCATTCACTTAAAAAACAAAGAGGACCATTATGCCTACCGATATTCAGACTAGCGTTATCGTTAATCCGTTCAACAAAAACATGCTCTCCGCAAACGTTAACATTACCGCCGTTCTACCAATGAGATTCAGTTATCGCGTTCAAGGAAAAACTCCGGACAGTGCGTTTACCTATGAAAATGGGCTTTGTTGAATAAATCAGATTTCGGGTAAGTCTCCCCCGTAGCGGGTTGTGTTTTCAGGCAATACGCACGCTTTCAGGCATACCTGCTTTCGTCATTTTGTTCAGCGCTCGTACCAGGGCCATAGCCTCCGCAACCTGACCATCGTAGTCACGCAGCGTCAGTGAACCCCCGAACAGCTGTTTTACCCGGTACATCGCCGTTTCCGCTATCGAGCGACGGTTATAATCTGTTGTCCATTTCCACCGCGCATTACTCCCGGTCAGCCGCTGATTCGCAACAGCACGGTTACGGTCTGCATATTCACCGGGCCAGTAACCCGCGCCTTTTCGGGGCGGGATAAGCGCGCTGATTTTCTTACGCCGCAGTTCATCGTGACAGAGCCGGGTGTCGTAAGCGCCGTCTGCCGATGCTGCCCTGATTTTTCTGTGAGTCTGCCGGATAAGACCCGGGAAGGCTTCTGAGTCCGTCACATTGTTCAGCGACAGGTCTGCACAGATGATTTCATGTGTTTTGCTGTCAACTGCCAGATGCAACTTTCGCCATATACGACGGCGTTCCTGGCCATGCTTTTTGACTTTCCACTCGCCTTCACCAAAGACCTTCAGCCCGGTGGAATCAATCACCAGATGCGCGATTTCACCTCGGGTGAACGTTTTGAAACTGACATTAACCGACTTTGCGCGCTTGCTGACACTGGTGTAATCCGGGCAGCGCAACGGAACATTCATCAGTGTAAAAATGGAATCAATAAAACCCTGTGCAGCCCGCAGGGTCAACCTGAACACGCGTTTAATGACCAGCACAGTCGTGATGGCAAGGTCAGAATAGCGCTGAGGTCTGCCTCGTGAAGAAGGTGTTGCTGACTCATACCAGGCCTGAATAGCTTCATCATCCAGCCAGAAAGTTATGGAGCCACGGTTGATGAGGGCTTTATTGTAGGTGGGCCAGTTGGTGATTTTGAACTTTTGCTTTGCCACGGAACGGTCTGCGTTGTCGGGAAGATGCGTGATCTGATCCTTCAACTCAGCAAAAGTTCGATTTATTCAACAAAGCCATGAAAATGATGAATACACATTAAACCCAGTCATTCCCGTCATTGGCCTTTATGCCAACGCAGAAAACACCATCATTATTGAGTGTTTTTTTTCGGATGGCAGCCATGAAACACTCAGCATTATCGCTGACACCACTGGCCAGGATTATGGTGACACACCACTGACCGTTGACTTCATTATCAATGACGAAGAAATTGCTAGCCAGACGTTATACAACGGCTGGCTGGTAACCTGTTATTACACCGCCTACGATAAAATGGTGACCTGCGTATGGCATTTGCCGACGCCTGGGATAATAACAATCTGAAGAGTGACGGTAGCGCTATTTATCCCGGCTTCGATATCTTTGCCACCTCAGGTGAAACCTACGCACAAACATTGAAACAAATGAATCTATTAGGTGAGGCCCGCCAAACCTTCCAGGCCCCCGCAGGTAATGGTTTTCATCACGACATTACCTTTGGTCCAGACGGCAACATGTTCTGCCTGATGACCCTACTGGAAAACCAGACCGCTGAGCAACGACAACAGGCCGCTATCTACAAATATGATGTCGCAACCGGCGAAGTACTGTGGTCGCGCAACTACTCCTCACTATTTGATAATCAGGATGTCTGCATTGACGCCCAACCTAATGATATTCATTTTAATTCACTGGCGTTCAGCTCTCAGGTTAATCAACTTATTTTAAACAACCGCTCTACCAGCACTATTTACGGCATCAACTATGAAAATGGCGATATTGAGTGGACTATCGACAACCCCAATTACTCACTGGTTGCCGAATCTGTTAACCTGCAACCCATTAATTCCGATAGCTTTATCTATCCAAACGGTGAACATGCCGTTTATCCAACAACCAACGCGAAATATGCTAACTACATGACAGAAAACCGTCTGGCTATTACGCTGTTTAACAACAAAGCCGCACTTTTTGACGATGGTACTGAGAATGATAAGAAAATGGAGGACCCAATTCCTGATGAATATTATGAGGCACCGTTTGATTCTCAGTGTCTGGTGTATGGTATCGATCTCACGGCCAGGACAGTAGAACTACTGGATGTTTTTGACATTGCCGGTCAGCGTAGCAATATAACCTCAGAGGTTCATGAGGTGGCCGATTATTACAGCATCATGTACGGCGTTGACAGCAACTTTTTTATCATTGATACCAATAATACCGTCGCGGTTGAATGTTACGCTGTTTACCCTGCCCTGACTTATCGTGGACATATTTTTTCCTATGATGAACTACGTCAACTGATCTAAATAATGGCCGAGCGTTAGTGGAATTTCTGACGCTCGGTTATTATGATATTCCACATTCAACTTATGATTATTCCCTTATGTGATCTTTCTCTGATACATCCTACCGCAATAACTATTAGCTTCCCCTCACTTAGATGCATTATCTGCAGGAGAAAGTATGAAAGCAATAATGGTTATGTATGATTCACTGAATAGACATTATCTCAGCCCATATAATTCCAACTGGACCCATACCCCTAATTTTTCTCGTTTGGCTAAAAACAGCATGGTATTTGATAAAAGCTACGTCGGCAGCCTACCCTGCATGCCTGCCAGGCGCGAATTACATATCGGGCGCTATAATTTTCTGCACCGTAGTTGGGGGCCATTAGAACCTTTCGACGACTCCTGTTTTGAAATCATGAAGCATAATGGCATACACAGCCATTTAATCAGCGACCATTATCATTACTGGGAAGATGGTGGCTGTACCTATCATAATCGCTATGCGTCCTGGGAAATCGTTCGCGGCCAGGAAGGTGACCATTGGGAGCCTGATATCAAAACCCAGGAGTTCCCGCCGCATCTGGGCCAGATAATGTCGCAGGATCGTGCCAACAGAGAGAAAATCCTCCAGCAGGATAAATTCCCCATTGAGAAAACGTTCGACCTCGGCCTCGAATTTATTGAGAAATTCCACGAGGAAGATAACTGGTTTCTGCAAATTGAAACCTTCGACCCACATGAGCCATTTTTCCATCGTCGCCAAAAAGAGAAAAAGGCTGGCCCTGAGTTTGACTGGCCGAACTACGCGCAGGTGACGGACGAAGAACGTCCATGGATGGAGAATCTACGCGAAGAGTACAGCGGGTTGCTGGACATGTGCGACGTAGGTATTGGTCGCGTGCTCGACATGATGGACAAATATCACCTCTGGGAAGATACGCTGTTGATTATCAACACCGATCACGGCTATTTGCTTGGCGAACACGATTGGTGGGCCAAAGCTAACGATGCCAATTTCTATGAAGAGGTGTCCCACACCCCGCTGTTTATTTACGATCCGCGCAGCAAAAAAACGGGCAGAAGCCGCCAGCTGGTTCAGACCATTGATTTAGCCCCTACGTTACTGGACTACTTTAATCTGCCCATCCCGCAGGATATGCAGGGTAAAGCACTGAAGGAGACAATTTCCAGCGATACCCCGGTCCGCGAAACGGCGCTGTTTGGCGTTTATGGCGCTCAGGTGAGCTGTACCGACGGCACCTGGGTGTACACCCACGCCCCGATACAAGCCAACCGCCCGCTCAACCACTACACCTTAATGCCGACCCATATGCGTCATCCCTTCACCCCACAGGAGCTACAACAGGTAGAGATGGTAGAGTCCTTTAGCTTTACCAAAGGTTGCCGACTAATGAAAATCGCCGATATTGGTCTTGGTATGGTGCCGCTTGAGCATAACTGGCAAAGCGTGCTGTTTAACGTGACCGACGATCCACGCCAGGCAACACCTCAGCACAATCCGGCGGTTATCGAGCGGTTGAAAAAAGAGATAGTCCGTATGATGGCTGAGAACGACGCGCCGGAAGAACAGTATCAACGTCTGGGGCTAGAAAAACCAACCCATGGATAAGCGGCCTTGAAAGCCATATGGTAATGTTTGATTCATTATGTCGACGCATGTTGTCGTCTTATGGCGCCACCGATATCCACACACCGGGCGCGATAACTTCTTGCACCGCGCCGGGGGCCCTATTGGGCAATTTACGCGCCTGAATCTGTACTGATAAAACCGAGCCCGCAGCAAAAAACTGCGGGCTCTACCGCTTAGTGCAGCTCCGGCCAATAGTCCTTATTGGCTTCAATCAAATCATCAAGAATCGCTTTTGCCACGGAAGCGCTCGGCACCGTTTTCGACAGCGTAATCGCCTGCCACAGCTTGTGGTATGAACGATGTTCCCAGGCATCGACGACCAGTTTTTCAACCGCAACCTGCTGACCCATCATCCCTTTCTGGAAGTTTGGAATATCACCCACCGTCAGCGGTTCCGGGCCGTTATGGCCAACGAGGCATGGAATTTCGACCATCGCGTCGGCATCAAAGTTATGGATGGCACCGTTGTTCGGCACAATGAGCAGCATTCTTTCCTGGGTGTTAAAGGCGATCGCGGTAGCAAGATCGACGATGTAAGAAGCATGTTCGTCAATTTCCAGATCTCCCGCCGAGGATTTACCCGCCGCAATAATCGCCCGGCATGCGCTGAACACATTCTTTTCACGATGATCCATCACTTCGTTGGCACGGGTACGTTCCGGATTTGAGTGCGCCACAACATAGTCAGGGAACAGGTAATATTTCAGATAGGTGTTCGGCATGGTGTCCGGATCCAGCGCCTGGACATCTTTCGCTTTGGCGAAGGTATCGTTCCAACTGGCTTCCGTATGCGGGTCGTTTGATGGCGGAACATAGCCGTACTTCGCGACATATTCGCGTAATTTAGGCATCAAATCGTTCCCTTGAAGATCTTCGATAGATGTCCACCAGCCAAAGTGATTCAGCCCGTAGTAGCGAACGCGCATCTGCTTACGATCTTTCAGACCAACAATCTGCGCCATCCGTCCTTCAATGCCGATAGGCATGTCGCAAATATTGAGGATTTTGGCATCCGGGCGCAGGCGACGGGTCGCTTCCGCCACAATCGCCGCCGGGTTGGAGTAGTTGAGCATCCAGGCATTCGGCGAGTATTTTTGCATGTAATCCACCAGCTCCAGCACACCGCCAATGGAACGCATGCCGTACGCAATGCCGCCAGGGCCACAGGTTTCCTGACCCAGTACACCGTGGCGCAGTGGGATCTTCTCATCCTTTTCACGCATCGGGTATTTCCCTACGCGAATATGGGCCATCACGAAATCGACGTCGGTAAACGCGGCCTGCGGATCGGTGGTGTAGCTAAATTCAATATCCGGCGCCTGCTCTTTAAGAATCACCTTGCAGGCTTCTGCAATCGTCTCCTGACGCGCACCGTCGTTGTCGTAAAATTTCAGCGCTCGCAGTGGAAAACGATCCTGATTTGCCAGCAGCATCAAGACGATACCTGGGGTAAAAGTACTGCCGCCGCCTGCGATAACAACTGAGAATTTTTTCATGATACTGCCTCCGTCATGGTGGTTTGTTCGGTCTGTAGAGAATCTTTCATCAGGGTTTCAAGCTGGTCGCGGACCTGTGGTACATGCAGGCCAACGATGACCTGAATACCGTTTCCGCGGCGCACCACACCGTGCGCGCCCAGCGCTTTGAATACGTCATCACTTTGCGTTTTAGCCATATCGGTTAGCGCAATACGTAATCGGGTCGCACAGTTGTTGATGCTTTCAATATTGGCGGCCCCACCCAGCGCCTGGAGGATGCCCGCCGCCTGGCCTAATTTCGTGTCACTCGCGCCAGCCGCAGAGGTTTTGCCACGCGCGGCCTGGTAGTCTGCTTTGCTGTAAAGCTTGATTTCACTGTCTTCACGGCCCGGCGTTTTCAGGTTGAAGCGCAGGATCAAGGCCCGGAAGACGACGAAGTAGATGGCGGTGAAGCACACGCCGATACCTATCTGGGTAAACATCACAGACGCATGGTTATGGAACATCGGGATCCAGTTTTGCGGGATAAACTGGTCAAGAAGGCCACCGCCAAAGTTCCCTACCACGCCACACATGTACATCACGGTCGACATGGTGGCCGCCAGTACGGCGTGAATGGCGAACAGCAGTGGAGAGATAAACAGGAAGGTGAACTCCAGCGGTTCCGTGATCCCTACCAGCATGGCTGTCAGCGTGGCAGGAATGAGCAGCCCCGCGACCTTGATGCGGTTTTCAGGCGCTGCGGTGAAGTAAAGCGCCAGCGCAATCCCGACGGAACCAAACACTTTTGAGTTACCGTGCAGCGCAAAACCGCCTTCCGGGAACAGCGTTTTGAGTGATTCTGTGCTTTGGCTGAACTCCTGGAGATGCTGAGCCCAATAAACCTGAATTCCGCCTTCAACCGCCGCCGGGCCAAAAATAAAGGGACCGTAGACAAAGTGATGCAGACCCGTCGGAATAAGAATGCGCTCAAGGAAGGTATATACCCAGACGCCCAAGGCTCCGGCACTGCGTAAAAATGCCTGCAACGATTCAATGCCCATTTGGACTTTTGGCCAGCCTAAAAGCGTTAACCACGCGCAGGGGATCATGGCGAGAAAAGCCACAATAACCACAAACGAAGAACCCTGGAAAATACCGAGGAAAACCGGCAGTGGTTTATCGAAATAGCGGTTATGCAACGCGGTCACAACGCCCGAGATGACAATCGCGCCGATGATGCTGGTATCCAGCGTCTTGATCCCGGCAATCATCGTCAGCCCGCTTCCCGTCACCGGATCAGCGGAGAAGTCGACGCCAAAAAAGTGTCCCCAGGTCATTCCCATCGCATTGATGAAATAGTTCCAGGTCAGGAAGCTAACCAGTACCGCCAGACAGGCTCGCCCTTGTGCCTGTTTAGCCAGGCCAATCGGCAAACCAACGGCAAAAATAAGCGGCATGTTTCTGAATACCGTCCAGCCGCCTTCTTCAATAATGTGAACAATCTGAGCAAATAAGCTATCAGGTGCGGTGAGTGCTTCACCCACAAACATTGGATTACGCAACATGATGGCGATACCCACCACAATCCCCGCGAAGGGAAATAATAAAACCGGGGTAAACATGGCGCCGCCAAAGCGTTGTATTTGACTGAGCATTTAGCAATCCTCATTTAACAACTCGTAGGGTAAGTGGCCTTATTAATGTTGATTTCCGGCCTGCTACGAGAATAGGAATTCGCCCGTCAGACAACATGCGGTGAGCGTGCGATTCGTGATCGCTTTCATGGTTTTATTTCAGGCGATGTTGTCTAATTTTTAGTATGAAAATAGACATGTCATATGACCTAATTCCGTGCCGTTATGCGCATTCTCATTATTCGCCTGTAATTGATTACTTTTTAATAAGAAACAGCGGTTCAATAACCCTGCTGGGATAGGGAATAGAGGTCTACAAGTGATCTATAAATCTATTGCTGAAAGGCTGCGATTGCGGCTGAATTCATCCGATTTCAACATTGGCAGCCCGATTCCAGGCGAGAAAGCGTTAGCTCAGGAATTTGGCGTGGCGCGGATGACCATCCGAAAAGCTGTCGACCTGCTGGTTGAATGGGGCCTGGTGGTTCGTCGACAGGGCAGCGGCACCTATGTTGCTCATAAAGACATTCACCATGAAACCTCAAACCTGACGGGGTTGGCCGAGGTATTACGCAAGCAGGGCAAAGAGGTGATAAGCCACGTCCTGGTTTTCGAAGTGATGCCCGCTCCTCCCGCCATTGCCAGCCAGCTCCGTATTCAAATCAATGAGCGGATCTATTTTTCCCGACGGGTACGCTACGTTGATGGGAAGCCCCTGATGCTTGAAGACAGCTATATGCCGATTAAGCTTTTTCGAAACCTGTCGCTGGTGCATCTGGAGGGATCAAAGTTTGATTACATCGAGAAAGAGTGTGGCATAACGATAAGCGGTAACTATGAAAGCCTGGCACCGGTGTTGGCTGATAAGCAGTTGGCCCAATCGATGAACATACCCGAACAAACACCGCTGCTGCGTATTACCTCCCTTTCCTACAGCGACAGCGGTGAGTTTCTTAATTATTCCGTGATGTTTCGTAACGCCAGCGAATACCAGGTGGATTATCACCTCAGGCGCATCCAAAGCCCTAGCTCATCCCCCAGAACAGCACCGCCAGAAGCTGAGGCGTGATGATACGCAGGAACATCACCAGCGGGTAGACGGTGGCGTAGGAGAGCGCCGCCGCGCCACTGGTCGCGTGCAGGTTATTGGCAAACGCCAGCGCTGGAGGGTCGGTCATCGAACCGGCCAGCATGCCGCACAGGGTCAGGTAGTTCATCTTCGCCAGCACCCGCGCCAGTATGCCTACGGTGAGCAGCGGAATACCGGTAATCAAGATGCCGTAGCCAATCCAGCTCAACCCTTCGCCATGCACCAGCGTTTCAACAAAACCGCCACCGGACTTGAGCCCCACCACCGAGAGAAACAGTACTATCCCCAGCTCGCGCAGCGCCAGGTTGGCGCTTGGTGGCATAAACCAGTAGAGCTTACCTATGCTGCCGATGCGGCCCAGGATCAGCGCCATTATCAGCGGCCCGCCCGCCAGCCCGAGCTTTAACGCGACCGGGAAGCCGGGGATAAACAGCGGGATGGAACCAAGCAGTACGCCAAGGCCAATACCAATAAACACCGGCAGCATTTGGACCTGCTGCAATTTTTGTTGGGCGTTGCCAAGATCGGAGGCTACGGCATCAATGGCCGCCGGACGCCCCACGAGGTTGAGGATATCGCCAAACTGCAGGCTGGCATTGCTGCTGGCGACCAGTTCAACCCCGGCGCGGTTTAAGCGGGAGATCACCACGTCATAACGCTGTTTATAGTGTAGATCGCGGATTTTCTTGCCCAATACCTTCTCGTTGGTCACCACCACCCTTTCCACTTTCAGATCCGTTCCTCGGGTGGAAAGCGACGTTTCAACTTCTTTGCCAATCACCAACTGCGCGCTATGCAGATCCGCCGCTTCACCCACCAGGTGTAGCAGGTCACCAAGCTCAATAATGGTCGTTGGCGACGGCACCATCAGCGTTTCACCCCGTTTGAGGCGCGAGCAGATAATTTTGTCGCTGTTGATAACGGGGACATCCTGAATCGCCATGTGGTTCAGGTTAGGGTTCTCAACGCGGATGTTGATGGTCTGAAGATGGGAATGGCTGGAACCCGCCTGCTCGTCGAAGCGCTGCGCCTCTTTGTCGACGTTAATGCGAAAGAACAGACGCACCAGCCACATAGTGAGCAGAATGCCGCAGATACCAAACGGGTAGGCCATCGCGTAGCTCATACCCATCTGGTCTACGACGCTAAACGGCTCGCCAAGATCGCGCAGAATTTGCTGCCCGGCACCCAACGCGGGGGTATTGGTCACCGCACCAGAAAAAATGCCCAGCACGACGGGAAGCGGAATCGCGAAGATTTTATGCAGCAGCGTGGTGACCAGGCCGCCAAGAACCACAATCAGGATGGCAAACAGATTCAGCCGCAGGCCCGAGACGCGCAGCGAGGCAAAAAAACCCGGCCCCACCTGAATCCCGATGGTATAGACGAACAGAATCAGGCCGAATTCCTGGATAAAGTGCAGCATCGGGTTGCTTAGCGTGATGCCAGCCTGATCGACAAAGTGGCCGACAATAATCCCACCGAACAACACGCCGCCGATGCCAAAGCCTATCTCCCGGATTTTGACGTTGCCAATCCACAGACCGACCACCGCCACCAGCGCCAGGACGCTTACCGTCAATGCTATATCACTCATCGTCTTTTCCCTGTGAATAACATTATTAACATCAGGGATTATGGACGAAGGGTTGGGTGATTGTATGTAGTACGGCGCACAATAATGAGTTGGTAAAACGGGGCGATATAGCCTCTTATCGCCCCGCCATTTGAGAACAATTAAATGCCCACAAGACTTTCAAGCGGTATACCAAATTGCTTATGCAGGCGGCGAATCATCGGCAGTGTAAGAGTTCGAGTCCCTTTCAGAACTTCATAAACACGATTCGATTTGCCAATAGCAGGCTCCAAATCTTTGACCGTTAACCCTTGCTGCTCCATGCGAAACAGAATGGCTTCAATCGCTTCGGGTGGGTCAATGGGGTGATTTTTCGCTTCATACTCTTCAATCAGCAGGCACATCACTTCGAAATAGTCGCCTTCCGGTGTATCAACGGCTGGTTCGTTATCAAAATAAGGCTCAACGGCCTTAAGCGCCGCTTTATAGTCTTGCTCAGTTTTAATAGGCTTAATAGTCATGCTGTTACTCCATACTCACTGTCTCAGCATCGATGGCGTCGTACTGCTTATGCGTGCCAAGAAACTTCACAAATATCACACCGCGTTGATAAGCGATGGCGACAATGAGACGATATTTATTCCCCGCTATGTTGAATACCACACGCCTGTTTTTCAGGATGCTAGCCGTGCGGTACTGTTCCTTAATCTCTGCAGGGGTAGTCCAGTTGGCCTTCTTTGCCTCGTCTACCCAAGCTTTTAACGGCTGTTCTGCGTCCGGATTTGCCGTCCAAAAATCCCTTAATGTTGCTATAGCGATAATCTTCACGCCCTCATCATGGTCCCAAAATGGGACTAAATCAAGAAGGGTGTACAAAAAAGCCCCGGGATATCCCAGGGCTTCATCGTCTAATCGCGGTTAACTATCCAGCGCTGGGCGCTCGCTAATAGCGATGCGCTGTGGCGCGATAGCTTCCGGCTCGTTGCGAGTGAGGTCGATATGCAGCAGGCCGTTAGTAAAGGTCGCGCCGGCGACTTCCATATTTTCTGCCAGGGTGAAGCTCAGGCTAAAGGCCTGGGTAACCAGCCCCTGATGCAGCCATTTGGTCTCTTTTTCCTGCGGCTCAGGCGTGCCTTTTACGGTCAGGCGTGTGCCTTCGAGCTGAATATCCAGATCTTCCTGACGGAATCCGGCTAACGCTAAGGTAATGCGGTAGTGGTTATCGTCGCTTTTTTCGATGTTGTACGGTGGGAAGGTCTGGCCTTCACTGGTGCTTTGCAGCGCGTTCGCCAGTTTGTCAAAACCGATCCATTGACGCAGCAGTGGGGATAAATCGTAGTTACGCATTGTGTTTCTCCTTCTAAGAAGCGAGTAAGTACCTTCCGGCTCCCTGACGGCAAGCCGATTGATGATTTAGCTAACAGGGCCGCACAGGCGGCCCTGTATCATTAATTAATTTCGATACGACGCGGTTTATCCGCATCTGGAATCACGCGTTCCAGTTCGATATACAGCAGGCCGTTCACCAGGTTTGCGCCACGTACGTGGATGTGTTCCGCAAGCTGGAATTTGCGCTCAAAGTTACGCTCGGCGATGCCTTGATAGAGATAGGTTCGTTCTTTTTGCTCTGCGGCATGCGCGCCTTTTACCACCAGCATGTTGTCCTGCGCGGTGATTTCCAGCTCGCTTTCCGCAAAACCGGCCACGGCAATCGCGATGCGATAGTGGTTTTCATCAACCAGTTCAACGTTGTACGGAGGGTAGCCGCCGTTGCTTTGCGTTTGATTGTTTTCTAACAGGTTGAACAGACGATCAAAACCGATGGCAGAACGGTATAACGGGGATAAGTCAAAGTTACGCATAGTTAAATAGCTCCTGAAAATCAGCGAGAAATTAATCACCTTCCATCATGGACAGGTTGTTGAAGCCCAAACACCCCGAAGGCGTGTTCCTCTTGGCTACACCAATAAAATGTGGTGAAAATAACCATTTTCAAGTCCTCATGTCTTACTTTTTTTGCACTTTCCCCCAGAGCGCTTAGACTGGGTATGGCACAAAAGGCCAAAGTGCGACAGCCGCCACAGAGCGGCAAGCCGGTACTTCCTATTTTGGCAATGGGTAGATATAACCCAAAGAAGGGCGTTTTATGCCCGTGACGAGAAGAACTCACTATGAAAAATGTTCTGATTAAAGCGGCGCTGGTTGGGGGGATCTTCTTGTCAGGAGGGTGTTCCAGCGTCATGTCGCATACTGGCGGCAAAGAGGGAACGTATCCTGGCACGCGTGCAAGCGCCGCGATGCTGGGCGACGATGACAGCGGCTGGGTCGCCAAATCGCTGGTCGCCATTGATATGCCGTTTACGGCGGTGATGGACACCGTACTGCTGCCGTGGGACTTCTTCCGTAAAGATAGCTCCGTTCGCTCCCGCGTAGAAAAGAGCGAACAAGAGACGCTGGCAACCAATTCGGTTATTCCGCCAGCGCCAATGCCCGCCCCCTGATTCAGCGGGCGGTTTCGGTTATCCATAGCTGGCGAAAGCCAGCCACATCTTCCATCCAGGTAATAAACTGACCATCAGGTGAGAAGACCACCGCATCCGCCGACGGTGGATTTGCGTGATCGGCCGTTAAAAACGTCACTGCACCGGTCTGCGCATCACACATCGCAATACGTCCCTCCAGCACAAAGCCCAGTCCCTTTCCGGATGGATGCCAGTTAAACGCCGACTGAATATCTGACGCATTGTGCGTAAGCTGGTGCGGCTCGCCGCCTGCGGGTGAGATCAGCCACAGCTGCACGACGCCATTGTCATCACGCATCAGAAACGCAATCTGCGTCCCCTGCGGGTTGCTGCGCACCCAGTGGCGCGGAATATTCACCAGCCCAGGATAAGCACGCTGATGGGTAAAGGTCAGTCGCTGCTGACGAACGCCTGCCGGCGGCGCAGGCAGCGTTGTCGCCGTTCCTGATAGTGGCGCATCACCCGCCTGCTTCCAGCCCGCCTCGTCGCGCGGCAGCGTCACCAGAAACAGCTCAGGCACTTTTTCGCCGGTTAGCGAAACGGTATCACCGATAAAAGCCAACGCAGAGGAACCAACCCAGCCCTCTTCATAGGCGCGGTTAATCTCATCGCTGCCGGGCAGCGGTTGCGCCGTTGTCTGACTCACCAACACGCACCAGTGGCTACCGGCATATTCACGCGGATGCTGGCCGCGCGGCGTAACCGGTCCGAACGGTGCCGCCACGCCAACGTTACGCTGATCCAGCGCAGGGTCGTATTCGTGCATCACGTGGTCGTTGTAGGTAAAGCTGACGTACTCTCCGCAAGGGCTGTAGACGTGGACGTGGCTGCCGCCGCGTAGCGCGCCAGGCGTGAAGGGCGAGGTGATATCCATCGCATCCAGGTTTTGGATTTGACCGTGAGCCGAGACTACACCGCGGCGATGGTGGAAATCGTACTGCCACTGGGCATCCGGATTTTCCGGGCCGTGGATAAACACGTACTGTTCGGCAGAGGGATGCACCGTGACGACGCCAACGTGCGCGCCTTCACTGGCGCGATAAATCACCTCAACATCGCCGCTATGCACATTCACGCGCTCGATGGTTTCACCGGTAAACGACGCGCCTGATGGGCGCACATCAAAGACCAGCCACTGGCTATCCGGCGTCCAGGTTCGGGTATTGGTAAGCTGATGATTACGCGGTGCAAAGGTGATTTGTTTCATGGCGGAGTCCCGGTCAAAAGATACCGCCTCTTTTTACCACGCGCGCGTCTTATCCCATAAGCCTTTAGCGGTGAGAGGGAACATCGGCCCGTTGCGCGCTGGCGGCAAGCGTGGAGAAATCTACCGCGGTGTAATACCGTTCAGGCGGTGGCAACTGTTCCATCGACGTTCCGGGCCATAGCTGAAGCTGACCTAATTCCTGAAGACGAATACCCTGCCAGCGGTGCGGTAGCGTCAGGCGCTGCGGCGTGGTTTTCTCCCCCGGCACACGGGTTGGCAGCCGGTTATCGCCCATCTCAAAATTACGATGCAGCACCAGATATTTCTCCGGCACGCGGCGTTGGCTGTTCCACCAGCGGCCGTCCAGCATATCGAAATGGAAGCGGGTCATCGCTGGAGGCTGCGCGCCCAGATGCATTAGCGCCTGAGTAAGCGCCGTGCCCATCGCCGCATTGTAGACTCCTTGGGAAACAGTTTGTCCGTCGAGAATCAGCGAGACGGCCAAGCGCGCGCCGAGCAGGTTTGAGTAGAGATCTTCCGGCGAAAAGGCGGAAACGCCCTCCGAAAAACCGGGAACGGACTCAAAACCATACCATTGGGCAATTTCGTGCCATTCCGCGACCTGAAAGGCCAGATGGGCCGCAAGCCAGGCGGCCAGCGTGTAACGCTCAACGGGATCGGTAGGCGGGGTAAACGCTTTAAAAACCAGGCGACGCTGCGCCAGTTCGCTCTCCAGATCGAGGGTAAACGTCTGGCCAAGTTTCGGCAGCAGCTGGCTAAAGATATAGACCGTCATATCCGCGGTATCGCGCACGTGGGCGGTATCAATAAAACCGCCGCGGGTGGTGTAGAGAATGCCGTTATTTTCGCTACTTAAGCCCGTCAAATTTTCCAGCCCGGCCAGCAGCTTATCGTTGTACTGATGCTGGCCCAGGTGGCTGGCATTGACCACGTTGTCCAATCGATAAAACGGCACCGGCATGCCCAACAGTTCCGCATGCAGGTTATAGCCAAAAGCGCAGCATGGACGCAGCCCTTTGGGCAGCGACTGCGGGGGCATCGTGGGCCAGGCACTCACCGTCTGCGCCGCTGCTTTTTCACCTAAATCCAACGCCACCGGCAGCGCGGCTGCGGCTCGCGTGATAGCAAATAGCGCCAGTAGCGATACCATTTTAATCAACGCCTTCAAAATGCCTCTCCCACCTGAAAATAAAACCCGCTACTGCCTTTGCCAATGCCGTAATCCAGCCGCACGTTAACACGCGGCTTAAACTCAAAGCGATAGCCCACCCCCGCCGAAGGCAACCAGCGACCATCATCCAGCGAGTGAAAAGACGGCCCCATGGTGCCTGCGCCCAGCCACCCCACCACGCCGTGCCGCCAGTCAAGCTTGCGGCGGTACTCCAGTTGACCACTAACGGCATTTTTATCCCGGTAGCGACCTTCGTAGTAGCCGCGCATCCGCTGATTGCTGCCGAGCAGCGGCATCATCGTCCAGGGGACCTCACCCTGGGCGAACGCGCCGTCCATTTCCCAGGCCAGTACGTTTTTGTCGTCGAGGGAGTGGTAGCGGCTGTAATGCAGCTGGTATTCATCGAAGCGGGTATCGCTGCCGACATCCGGCGTAAAGCGGGTGTAGCGGAGATCGGCGTACTGCCCTTTGCGCGGATTAGGGACAAAATCTCGATCGTCCCAGCTCAACTCGACGCTGCTACCGGAGCTCAGCACCGACTCTCCCTGCGCGGTACTGTTAATTTTTTGCGGGTCATCATTATTTATTTGCGCCGCGTGCTGGGCGTGCAATGACCAGCCCACCCCCAGATAGATATTCGGTGCCAGCCGGCGATATACCGTGGGGCGTAAATCGAGGTCCTGAGCGGTGTACTGCTCTTTTTTATTGTCTTTATCACCCGCGCTAAAACCCTGTCCCCAGTAGTATGTTGGGGTATCGGTCAGTGAGCCATCAAGAAAGAAACGCCAGCGATCGTCGGCGAAAAAGGCATAATTTTGCATTGTCAGGCCAAAGGCGCTGGTTGAGCTGAAGTAGCCGCTCAGCGTCAGGGTTGAGTTCTGGCTGACCGTATCGTTTGGGTCCGGGCGATACATGCCCACCACCGCCGTACCCACGCCGAGCCCCAGTTCAGGGGTATAAAACGGCCCCGGCATGACGCCCCAGTCGACGCCTTTGCTGGCGTCAAAGTTATCGCTCGCGCCGAGCTTTTTCAGCCAGCCGTCAACCTGGTCACGAGTCGGCAGCGCCGACTGAACTTGTCCGGCAAACAGGCAGCACAGCAAGAGCAGGCCGAAGCGTGTCAAAAGCGATATTCCCCCGCGACAAAGAAGCTGTTGCGGTCGGCAAAGCCAATCTCAGTGGTAACGTTGAAGTTGCGGGTGAGCTCATACTGCGCGCCCACCAGCACGTTCCACGGCGATGACAGGTGCTGTTTTACATCGAAACGACCTTTGTTATCTTTGTTCGCCAGATTCACCATATCCTGCAGCGCGGCGGACGGCATCGTAAGGTCGCTCAGGCTGCCTTTAAACTCCTGCTGCACGTCCTGATACATGGTGCCCACCCACAGGTTCAACTTGCCGGAAGGCAGATGCAGGGTATCGTTGCCCGGCGTGTTAAAACGGTAGCCAATACGCGGAGAAATAGTGAACGCGTCGATGCTGCCATCAAGAATATCGAACCGCGTCTGGGTGTAGTTGGCGTCAAAGGCGGTAAACCAGTTGCCGACACCGCCAACCAACGTGGTACCGACGCCGTAGGTTGTGCCTTTAAAGTCGAGCTGGAAGGCCAGGTTCTGCAAATTACCAGGGTAGCGATATTTATGCGGCCCTTTTATCCCCACGCCAATCTGTGAAACGGAGTGTCCGTCGGTATATCCCACCAGACCATACACGTTCATAAACGGCAGTAGCCAGGCATCCAGCTTTACCGTTTCGGTTTTGCTTCTTTCACGGGTATTACCCACGTTGATTTTAAAGGCGTTATCCAGCGAATGGCCTTTCAGAGACAGCCCGTTGAAATTGATACTATCCACATCAATATTCTGCCTGATATTCATGTAGTTAATATTCAAGCCAAACGGTAATGGCAGCTCATAGCCGCGCTTACGCGCTTCGTCACCTAAGAACGGTAAAACGGAGTGGCTTTCTTCAGGTGCAGCGGCCGCAGGTTTCGCAGGCAAAGGGGTGGCCTGACTATCATCCTGATAGCCATAAAGCGGTGTCAGCGTCGAGTCAGAATCCGTCGCAGCCCAGGTCTGAAAAACCGAACAGGATGACATCATCAGCACCAGACGGATGCGTTTGTTAATCATAAAAAAGTGCATTTGCAGGCAGATCTGCCCGGAGATAAAAGAGGGTGGGAGAGTAAAGAAATTACGGGCTAATTGGGGGGACTTCCGTGCGGTTTCACACCTGATAATACAATAACAATTTTCCAAACAATCTTAAGGTTAGTGCCCGGACAATGCCGGGCAACAACAACATCAGGACAGGACGTACTTTTCAATCGCCCAGGCAACGCCGTCTTCCAGGTTTGATTTAGTAACGAAGTTCGCCACTTCTTTGACTGCTGGAATCGCGTTATCCATCGCCACGCCAACGCCAGCGTATTCAATCATCGCAATATCATTTTCCTGGTCACCGATAGCCATCACCTCTTCGGCCTTGATGCCCAGCACGTCGGCCAGCGACTTCACGCCGGTGCCTTTGTTCACGCGCTTATCAAGAATTTCGAGGAAGTATGGTGAGCTTTTCAGTACGGTGTATTTCTCTTTCACTTCCGGTGGAATGCGGGCAATTGCTTTATCCAGAATGGCCGGTTCATCAATCATCATCACCTTGAGGAATTCGGTTGCCGGGTCCATTTTTTCGGCTTCGCAGAACACCAGTGGAATAGTGGCGACAAAGGATTCGTGCACCGTGTAGTAGCTGATGTCGCGGTTTGCGGTGTACAGCGTGTTGCGGTCCAGCGCGTGGAAGTGGGAGCCCACTTTGCGAGAAAGTTCTTCCAGGAAGCGATAGTCATCGTAGTTCAGCGCGGTCTGTGCCACCGTGCTGCCGTCGCCGGCTTTCTGCACCAGCGCGCCGTTATAGGTAATGCAGTAATCTCCCGGCTCGTTCATCCCCAGTTCTTTCAGGTAGCTGTGTACACCGGCGTACGGACGACCGGTGGTCAGAACCACGTTCACCCCTTTAGCACGTGCCGCTTCCAGCGCGTTTTTTACCGCAGGAGAAATAGTGTGGTCCGGCAACAGCAACGTTCCGTCCATGTCGATTGCAATAAGTTTGATAGCCATGAGATCCCCAGGTTAGATGAGTCTGTTCTCATGCTAACTCGGTTTAGCTCAAAAAACAGTAGCCAGCAGCGCTTAAAACGGGGATACAACGCGCAAAGCGTGCTCCCCTTTTGCCGCATCGTTAACCGAAGAGCTTGCCGCCTTTCAGCAGATCCATGCCCGCGGACAGCAAATCGTTATGCGCCTGTGGATCCACCTCGCCTTTTGGCGACAGCGCATCGACGATTTTCGGCAGATATTCCGCCAGCATCGTTGAAGCGGAGCTGGCATCGGTCCCCAGCTTTTCACCGAGATCTGACACCGCGGGGGCGCCGAGCGCCGAGACTACCTGGTCACTGCTAATGGATTGATTGCTTTGTTGATTGCTTATCCAGGATGAAACGATGTCACCGAGTCCGCCGCTTTGCAGTTTCTCCAGCAGCGCCTGAATGCCGCCCTGCTCGTTGACCCAGCTCAGGATAGCCTGATATTTACCCGCATCGCCGCTGAGCAGCGAGCCCACCACATCATCAAAAAGACCCATTTTTCCACCTCGGAATGACGGTTAAGAGAAGACGTAGAGAAGTATAGTTCGTGGACGGCGGGCATAAAAAAACGCCTGAAAAAATTCAGGCGTTTTTCGCGTTGATACCCCGGCGTCGCGCTGCTCGGCCGGGCTACGATACGGATTAGATATCGATGTTCGCGGCTTTCAGGGCGTTCTCTTCGATAAAGGCACGACGCGGCTCAACGGCATCACCCATCAGGGTGGTGAACAGCTGGTCAGCGGCAATGGCATCTTTCACGGTCACGCGCAGCATACGGCGGCTATCTGGGTCCATGGTGGTTTCCCACAGCTGATCCGGGTTCATCTCGCCCAGACCTTTATAACGCTGGATAGCCAGACCACGACGGGACTCTTTCACCAGCCAATCCAGCGCCTGCTCGAAGCTGGAAACCGGCTGACGGCGTTCGCCACGTTCGATGAACGCGTCTTCTTCCACCAGGCCACGCAGCTTCTCGCCCAGCGTGAAGATACGACGGTATTCGCCACCGTTAACGAACTCGCTGTCCAGCACGTAGTCGGTATCCACGCCGTGGGTACGGACGCGAATAATAGGCTCGAAATGCTGCTGTTCAGCATTGTGCTGAATATCAAACTTCCACTGGCTGCCATGCTGTTCTTTTTCGTTCAGCTCGGTCACCAGCGCGTTCACCCAACGGGTGACTTTCTGTTCGTCGGACAGGTCAGCTTCCACCAGCGTCGGCTGATAGATAAGCTCTTTCAGCAGCGCTTTAGGGAAGCGACGTTCCATACGGTTGATCATTTTCTGAGTCGCGTTGAACTCGGCAACCAGTTTTTCCAGCGGCTCACCCGCTAACGCTGGTGCGCTGGCGTTAGTGTGCAGGGTTGCGCCATCAAGCGCGATGGAGATCTGGTACTGGTCCATAGCCTCATCGTCTTTGATGTACTGTTCTTGCTTGCCTTTCTTCACTTTGTACAGCGGTGGCTGTGCAATGTAGACATGGCCGCGTTCAACGATTTCCGGCATCTGACGATAGAAGAAGGTCAACAGCAGCGTACGAATGTGCGAGCCGTCGACGTCCGCATCGGTCATGATGATGATGCTGTGATAACGCAGTTTGTCCGGGTTGTACTCATCGCGACCGATGCCGCAGCCCAGCGCGGTAATCAGCGTGGCCACTTCCTGAGAGGAGAGCATCTTGTCGAAGCGCGCCTTCTCAACGTTGAGGATTTTACCTTTCAGCGGCAGAATCGCCTGGTTCTTACGGTTACGCCCCTGCTTCGCAGAGCCGCCCGCAGAGTCCCCTTCCACGAGGTACAGTTCAGACAGCGCCGGGTCGCGTTCCTGACAGTCTGCCAGTTTGCCCGGCAGGCCAGCGAGGTCCAGCGCGCCTTTACGGCGGGTCATTTCACGGGCTTTACGCGCCGCTTCACGCGCACGCGCCGCGTCGATAATTTTGCCTACGACGATTTTCGCGTCGGACGGATTTTCCAGCAGGTATTCGCTCAGCAGTTCGTTCATCTGCTGTTCTACCGCCGTTTTCACCTCGGAGGAGACCAGTTTATCTTTGGTCTGTGAGGAGAATTTCGGATCCGGCACCTTCACGGAAACGACGGCAATCAGACCTTCACGAGCATCGTCACCGGTGGCGCTGACTTTGGCTTTTTTGCTGTAGCCTTCTTTGTCCATGTAGGCGTTCAGGGTACGGGTCATCGCCGCACGGAAGCCTGCAAGGTGAGTACCGCCATCACGCTGTGGAATGTTGTTGGTGAAGCAGTAGATGTTTTCCTGGAAGCCATCGTTCCACTGCAGCGCAACTTCCACACCGATACCGTCTTTTTCGGTGGAGAAATAGAAGATATTCGGGTGAATTGGCGTTTTGTTCTTGTTGAGGTACTCAACGAACGCCTTGATACCGCCTTCGTAGTGGAAATGGTCTTCTTTACCGTCACGCTTATCGCGCAGACGAATAGAAACGCCGGAGTTCAGGAACGACAGCTCGCGCAGACGTTTTGCCAGGATATCGTATTCGAACTCGACGACATTGGTGAAGGTTTCGTAGCTCGGCCAGAAACGTACCATGGTACCGGTTTTTTCAGTATCGCCGGTGACGGCCAGCGGTGCCTGCGGCACGCCGTGCGCGTAAATCTGACGGTGAATTTTGTTATCGCGCTGGATAACCAGTTCCAGCTTCTGGGACAGGGCGTTAACCACGGAAACGCCCACACCGTGCAGACCGCCGGAGACTTTATAGGAGTTATCGTCGAACTTACCGCCTGCGTGCAGAACGGTCATGATGACTTCCGCAGCAGAAACGCCCTCTTCCGGGTGAATACCGGTTGGGATACCACGGCCGTCATCCTGTACGGATACGGAGTTATCGCTGTGGATGGTGACAACGATATCTTTGCAGTAACCAGCGAGCGCTTCGTCGATAGCGTTATCCACAACCTCAAATACCATGTGGTGCAGACCGGTGCCGTCATCCGTGTCGCCGATATACATACCCGGGCGCTTACGCACCGCATCCAGCCCTTTCAGGACTTTGATACTGGAGGAGTCATAAGAATTCGACATCAACGTTTCTCGCTCATTTAAACTTGGGTTAATCCGTTATTTTACCCTTTTCCACGTTAAACATCTTCGAATTTTCGTCCGACATGTCCAGAACGTGTTCAGCGCTGATCGCACTGACGAAAACCTGAGACTGTGTGGCTTTTAAACGGCTGGCCAGCAGGCCGCGCCGTGCGTCATCAAGTTCCGAGGCAAAATCATCTATCAGGTACAGGCAGCGTCTTCCGCTTTCGCGAGTTAAAAACTCGCCCTGTGCCAGGCGTAACGCGCACATCAGCAGCTTGAGCTGCCCGCGCGATAAGGTGTCTTCCACCGGCGCGCCGTCGGCGCGAATGCGGAAGTCCGCCTTGTGCGGGCCGTGTGCCGTATAGGTCAGCATACGGTCGCGTTCGAAGTTTCTCTCCAGCACTTCGGCATAATCAGTTTCTTTTTCCCAGCCGCGCTGGAAGGAGAAGGTCAGAGAGAACTCCGGGAGAAATTGTTTGCAGGTATCGGCCATGTCTTCGGCAATACCGGCGCTGTATTCCGCGCGCCAGCGGCTGATTTGCTCGGCCAGTGGGATAAGTTCCATATCCCACGGGCGAAGCTGCGCGTAGCGGCTCACCTGGCGCAGCGCGGCGTTGCGCTGCTTGAGCAACCGCTTCAGGTTACTCCAGGCGTTGAAGAATCCGGCTTCGTTGTGGAAGCATCCCCAATCAAGGAACGCTCTTCTATATTTGGGGCCGCCGTTGAGTAAAGTAAACCCCTCAGGCGTAATCAGCTGCATCGGCATCAGCAGCGCCAGCTCGGCCACTTTATGACCGTCGGTGCCGTCGATACGCACCTTGCTGTCGCCAAGTTTGTCTTTGGTCAGGCCGATGGATGTTTCACGCTCCGCGCCCTGTAAGCGCCCATGCAGGACAAACGACTCCTGCTCGTGGCGGATAACGCGACCAATCTGCAAACTGCGAAACGCCCGGCCATGACCGAGCGTATAGATGGCTTCCAGCACGCTGGTTTTGCCGCTGCCGTTGGCACCAACCAGGAAGTTAAAGCCAGGGGATAATGCAAGATCCGCGTTTTCAATATTGCGAAAATCGCGGATCAACAGGCGGGTGAGCGACATTACAGTCTCATTGGCATAACAACATAGGCAGCCGACTGTGATGCGGCATCTTCAATCTGTACGCTCGATACGGAATCGGTCAGCAGAATGCGCACGTTCTCGCACTTCAGCGCGTTCAGGACGTCCAGCACGTAGCTGACGTTAAAGCCAATTTCCAGCTCGGTGCCCGGATAGGAGACATCCAGAATTTCTTCTGCTTCTTCCTGCTCTGGGTTGTTGGCGGTAATTTTCAGCTGGTTTTCGCTAACAAACAGACGCACGCCGCGGAATTTCTCATTGGAGAGAATCGCCGCACGGGCAAAGGCCTGCTTGAGGATATCGCAGCCGGCTTCCAGGTGTTTATCCGGGTTCTTCGGCAATACGCGGCGATAATCCGGGAAACGGCCATCAACCAGCTTGGAAGTGAAGATAAAGTCACCGACGTGCGCGCGGATGTTGTTGCTGCCAATCTGCACGCGCAACGGCGTATCGCCACCGTCGAGCATACGCATCAGCTCAATCACCCCTTTACGCGGCACGATCACCGAATGGTTAGGCAGCGATTGCCCGATAGGCATAGAACAGACCGCCAGACGGTGGCCGTCGGTTGCCACGGTACGCAGCTCTTCGCCTTCGGTTTCGAACAGCATGCCGTTTAAGTAATAACGAACGTCCTGATGCGCCATCGAGAACTGAGTGGCTTCAATCAGGCGCTTCATGGTCGCTTGCGGCAGGGTGAATTCAACCTCGCTCTGCCAGTCGTCCAGGTTCGGGAAGTCGGCAGCAGGCAACGTAGACAGCGAGAAGCGGCTGCGGCCAGAACGCACCAGCATACGGTCGCCCTCCAGCTGTACAGCAATCTCGGCACCTTCCGGCAGGCCACGGCAAATATCAAAGAATTTACGCGCCGGGACGGTAGTCGCGCCCGGTTCATGTGCCTGCAGCAGCGCCACGCGCGCTACCATTTCCATTTCCAAATCGGTACCGGTCAGCGACAGCGTGCCGTCCGCGACCTGCAGCAACAGGTTACCCAGAATCGGCAATGTCGGACGCCCGCCTAACGGGCCACTCACCTGTTGTAACGGTTTTAATAAATGTTCACGTTCTACGGTAAATTTCATAGGATCACGACGACAATGTTCTGATTAAATTGGAAAAGTCTTCTTTGATATCGTGGCTTTCTTCACGCAGCTGTTCAATCTTACGGCAGGCGTGCAGCACGGTGGTATGGTCACGGCCACCAAACGCATCGCCAATCTCCGGCAGACTGTGGTTGGTGAGCTCTTTCGCCAACGCCATCGCCATCTGGCGCGGACGCGCTACCGAACGAGAACGTCGTTTGGAGAGCAGATCCGCGACTTTAATTTTGTAGTACTCCGCCACCGTCTTCTGAATATTGTCGATGGTGACCAGCTTTTCCTGCAGCGCTAACAGGTCGCGCAGCGCTTCACGCACGAAATCGATGGTGATCGCCCGGCCGGTAAAGTTGGCGTTGGCGATAACGCGGTTCAGTGCCCCTTCAAGCTCACGCACGTTAGAGCGTAGACGCTTGGCAATGAAGAACGCCACCTCGCCAGGCAGACGAATATCGTTTTCGTCGGCTTTTTTCATCAGGATAGCGACGCGGGTCTCAAGCTCAGGCGGCTCAATGGCCACCGTCAGGCCCCAGCCGAAGCGGGACTTGAGACGATCTTCTACGCCGTTAATCTCTTTCGGATAGCGATCCGACGTGAGGATGATTTGCTGATTACCTTCCAGCAGGGCGTTAAAAGTGTGGAAGAACTCTTCCTGAGAGCGTTCTTTGTTAGCGAAGAATTGAATATCATCGATCAGCAGGGCGTCTACTGAACGATAGTAGCGTTTAAACTCTTCGATCGCGTTGTTTTGCAGGGCTTTTACCATGTCCTGGACAAAGCGCTCGGAGTGCATATACACCACTTTCGCGTTCGGTTTGCGGGCGATAATACCGTTACCTACCGCGTGCAGCAGGTGCGTTTTACCCAGACCGGTGCCGCCATAGAGGAACAGCGGGTTATACGCGCCGCCTGGGTTGTCTGCCACCTGACGCGCCGCCGCGCGGGCCAGCTGGTTCGACTTACCTTCTACGAAGTTATCAAAGGTGTGTTTAACGTTGACGTTAGAACGGTAGGAAGGCTCAGCGGGTGCTGGAACGTTATCCCATCCTGCACGCGGTGCCGGGGCAACGCGCGGGGCATGAACCTGGGCCATCTGCGCCGGGGCGCTGACGTTTGCCGTCTCTCGTAACGTTTGGGTAACGGGCTTGGTGCCAACCTCAAAGCGCAGCTGCGGGGCATCAGCGCCGCAGAAATCATTCAGCAGACCGTTGATGTTATTGAGGTATTTATCTCTTACCCAATCAAGTACAAAACGATTTGGCGCATACAGTGCCAGCGTGTTATCGCTTAGTTCCGCCTGCAATGGGCGGATCCACAT